>OX639973.1:0-4800000 GCA_951828385.1 uncultured Poribacteria bacterium | reverse complement strand
AGATAGAAACTGCCTTTCGAGATGTCAAACAGCACTTCGGCTTCGATGCCTATCGCCTGAAATCTCGCAAGAGCATCAATCGGTTCGTTCAACTGAGTTTCGTCGCAGCGAGTCTCACGAAGTTGATATTCACAACACCCAACGCGACGCAGAAAACGATAAGCGTTGAGAAAGTCTGTCAACATCTCGGCATTCATTGGTATCGCCCCGGAAAACTTACACAAGGTTTGCGGGTGGCTTATCTCCGCTCGCAAATAGCGATGTCGTCATTTTTCGCTAAGTTCAATGAAAAAACAAACTCGCAGAATATTAATGTGAGTTTGCAAGACGATACACCTCTGCCTTTTGACAAGGCAGCATAAACTTTACAATATTGTCCAAACTTTAGTATTTATAGTGACCTCTAAAAATAATAGGACACATTTTGAAAGACGGGCGAGGGGACCTTGAAGAAACACCCAAGCAAAAACCCCCTACGAATTGTTTTTTGTTAAAGAACTCATAGCGAGTACGCGTCATGAATCGTTGAAAGTTATACGAAAGTTAATCATAGAATATGCCAAATGACGAAACCCTAAACGCGTCTCTTTAAGTTTATCGTAGCTCAGAGCGAGTTTTCGATAAGTGTCTTGCCACCCGAAAGTTCGCTCGACCTTATAGCGTTCTTTGTATATCTCTTTGTCAAACCAGCGAAACTTACGAGCGATGACGATGGGTTCTTTAGCATTCCGACGGTTCGGATAAATCACGGGTTTCAATCCGTGTTCTCTAATCAACTGATGATTCGCCTTAGAATCAAAGGCAGAATCAAGCGTGAGAGCAGAACCCGAAAGATCCATACCCATCCGTTGACTAAAAGCGATTATATCGCTGAAGGCTTCCGGCAAAATCGTTGTATCATGTGCGTTGACGGGTTTCATCGTTATCGGACCTATGATGAACCCATGGTTATCGGTGATCGTCACCTCTTTTTCGCCTTTCTGATGTTTGTGTCCGGAGTATCCGATACCGTCACCCCCTTTTTCACAACGGTGTTTGAACCATCTCCGTGAAGGCGTGTCGTGTCAAGTTTGTCGGTATCAAGTAAGTGGATGATGGAGGCCTGAAAAAGGTTCTCATAGGAACCATCTTTTGACCAGCGATTATGCCATTTATAGACATTCGACCAATGGAGTTCATTCCGTCGTGTGCGGAGTTGATCCCATTGAATACCGGTATGCAAAACATAGAGAATATAGTTGAATATCTTGTAGAAAGAAAGTTTCGGCTTTGGACCTTTGATGCGTTTCTTCAGATGTGGCAAGATATAACGATTAAAATCCTTACGCGAAACTTGCTTCGGAATACCATTGTATCTCGGAGACTTTTCAGACGTATTTGCCATAAGAGCACCTTTCATAAAGGAAATAGGTATCAAAAGTGAAAATAAAGGGATGTAAAGTATCGCCTTTTATTCCACTATTTTACTACATTTCTATGTTTTACTCAATATGACTTCAAAGGAAAAGTGTCTACTTAATTGTAGGTTTCACTATAGTTTCAGAAATAGATTCACTTGTGTGTAGGCACCCTAATAACAACGCAAATTGCTATCTATGAGATTTTAGTTAGTAATGGAGCCTGAGTTTTTCCGCCGTAAACTGTTCGTTTGCGGACGCATAGGCACACAGACTAACAGTCTATGCTACAACAAAGGGTTTTGACGTACCACCACAGCCCGGAACGTTGGTGATCATACTGACTGAAGGTTTCAAAATCAGATTCACCAAATTGTTGGCGTATGATATTTTCTATGTGGGCGATGTCGGTATCTGTCAACGTTAGTTCAATCCGATGCACTGCATCATCAATCGGTTCGCGTGTGATGAGAATGACATTCACAGGACCTGTGTAATCCGTTTCTCCCCACCGGATTTTATCGTAAAGCCTACGCGACTCCTGACGTGTGTAGGGCACATTATCAATCGCGACAACTGAATCGCCGGAAACTCTTGCATCATAGCGGGCCTGATCTGAAAAATAGACAAGATCTGCTCGGTGATGGAGATAGTGCATCAAAAAGGTTTTCCCAGTCCCAGGTTTACCGCACAAGTTGATACATCGTTCCCATCCCCCGACAGCATTCAGAACAGCATCCTGTGCAGAGATTTGAGAAGGGGTCAGCGTTTCGGTGGTCTCTGCCAATCGTAAGAGTTGTTTATGATAAGTTAGCCAATTCATTTCCTTGGAACGTCAAGTTCTTCAACGTAACCGGTATAATTCTTCCAAACGCTCAATAATCTCACTAGGTGAATTAAAGGTTCCATCCTCAAGCAGTGGATTTACGGCATCATGCAATCTCTTGGTACTTTGACTTAACTGATTTCTGAACCCGGTCATATCGTTTTCAATATCTTCCCATCTCTGCCGAATATCTTCACCTTTTTGACGTAGAGTAATGAGTTCTGAAATCCAATTCGATAATTGCGGGTCAACGTTTTCTATGATAAGGTTAGGTAGGATTCCTTGAAATTCTTCGGAATATTGTCCAATGTCATCGCGAAGTTGAATCGCGTTAGCTTTGAGCGATTCGGGAACAGCATAAGTCTCAATTGGTCCCAGCAAAGCACGGTTCACCATATCAAGTTGGTTTAGAGCAATATCAACGACACTTCTCAATTTTCCTATAGCCTTTTCTCGCGTTTCACGGTAGCACCCATCAACATCTGAAGGATTCCATTTTACTCCAACATGCGGCGTATCAATCAACTTCGCCAACAATTTCTCAATATTGGCTTGGTCCATGATAAACACTTTTTCCTTTCCGCCAAAGTATTGATCAAATTCAGACTTAATCTCATCAATCTGCACCTTGAAATGTTCATAGGCACCCAAAACATCCTTGAAAGGTATTCGCTTCTCCCCGAGGTGATCTCGTATCTGTTTTTGTATAACATTAAACTGATCAACCACATTTTTCACAGCAGGCTCTTCTTGGTCGTTAACCATTCGTTGCCCTTCACCTTCTACCTGGTGTGCTAAATCGCGCCAGTACCTAAAGAGTTGATGCAATTCCTCAGCATCTTTTCGTTCCTGATCAAGTTCTTCAATATCCACATCAACGAGGACACAAGCTTGTTGTAATCTCGAAGCAGTCTCAATTGCCTTGCGCGGCGTTTGATCTAATTGATACGTCACAACTTCTCTATCACAAGTCTCGCGTACTCTTCCC
Source organism: uncultured Poribacteria bacterium (assembly GCA_951828385.1). GTDB lineage: Bacteria > Poribacteria > WGA-4E > WGA-4E > WGA-3G > WGA-3G. The sequence goes on along the minus strand of OX639973.1, from coordinate 4,796,789 downwards.
TGAATTCTCTTAATTCGATCAGAAATCTTTGTATAAGCGCGTTTCACTTCCGGTTGTACACTCTGAAAAAGAATCTGAGAAAATTCAGTCAGCGGATGACCTGTTTGTTGCTCTAAAACCGTCGGAATTTGAAGATGAAATGTTTCTAGAATATTAACCTTCTGCCTAAGATTTTCATGCCCTCTCTTTATCCATTCCGCGCACTTTTCCTTTAAGAGTTCCTCCGCTAAATTCAGATTCTGGCGCAATGCGTCCTTCTGCATTTCGTCGTTTTCAATTCCCAAAGTCTGAATCAATTTACGAGCAGAGGAGAGATCAGGGCATTGATACTGAAAACCATTTGATTCTGCTAATGTCACATCCTCCTCAATTGCTCCCAGTTTGGCTTCTAAATCTGCCAAATTGATAGACGTTTCCATTAGGTAGAGGTGCTCAGTGCCACTCACTTGTTGTTGTTCTACTATACCTCGCGCCTTAAGAATCGCTAGCAATTCATCAATCTCTTTGTCAAGATATCCAAGATTTTTAGCATACTTATAAACCTCCGAGAGTTCTGTCGTTTCAATCTGTTTGCCATTAACAAACATAGTACTTGAATTGCTTTCAAGACGCTCGACCAACGCTTCCTCAAATGGGTGGAGGATGAAGTAGATATCCGCCTCATCTTGCTTACTAGAACCATATTCAACCCTCAGCAAGTTACGAGCTACACCATCACAGAAGTTTGCAAAAGCAACTTGACCCATGTTAAATAATTTGGGTCCGGCTTTGATTGGGTCCTTACCACGTTTCATGCCAAGAGTAAAAGCCTTGCCGAAAGCATCTTTATATATTCCTAAACTGTTTTCCCATCCCTTAGCAATGGCCAAGGCATGATAGTTCGGAAATTGCTTTGGAACCAAGACCTTTAATGCGCCTTCAACAAAATCCTTCCCAGCAGGGACAGAAGTAAGATCTGCAGAGTGCTCAACCGCGTTCTCCTTGACTTCTAGAGAAAAGAAGCAACGGATAAGTTCACCACGGATTAGATCTGTCAAAGAATGAACTTGGGCTTCCTGTTTAGCTCCTTTTACTATATCAATAATTGGTTCCTCATCAAAAAAATCAAGTATAGAAAGCAGAAGCAGCGGCGTTATGTTCTCTGGAAGAAACAACTCAGTCAGTTTTCCAATATCTTCCGGTACTTTCTGCGGATTGATTGGTTTACGGAGGTTAAACCGGAACTCAAGTCCGTTTGTGGCAACGTGACAAGAGTTGATAACGTCGCCAACAGTATCCAGAATAAACTGAACTTGTAACTGAGATTTAGATATCAAAGGTGGGCGGGTAATTTCCTGTGTGTTAATGTCAACTCTTAATGTTCGGTTAGGGTACTCACGCAAACTTGGAGGAGCCCCTGTCAGGTTTATTGTACAACCACCATCTGATTTTTCCCTTAACTCTTGTATACCTGTCCATCCTAAGAGTGTACCTTGCTTTCTCGAAGTAAAAATCTGGGGAAATATATGTTTGTGAAAAGCACGTACACTTTTATAGTGAATCGTTTTGTCTTCTGGGTTAAAACGTTCTCTGAGTCGTTTAAGGATTTCATTTAGACTATCTACCCCAAGTAAATCGTCTCTATAGCATGCCAGAGTTGGTGTGCTTGTCCCCTTTGTGATAACATGTACTCCTAATAAAGATTGAACGATATCATCTCTATCAGATGCCAATATACCATATTTTTTAAATAGTGTTGGTGGTACCCCTTCTGGATGGACACATAGTAATTTGACTATTTTTTGTTTTTCTGGAGTATTAATACTGGGTAGTGTCATTATCTGCGTATGTGCCTGCGCTGCCTCGGTATGTTGGCTGCTAAAGGCAATATTTCCTGCAAGATAATCCTCACAAAAATCGAAAAGAGTGTAGGGACAATTTTTCTCTGTGTAGTGTAGTGCCGCACGCCTAAATGTCTCTATAACTGAACGTGGTCCGCTCATTAGTGCTCTTGCCCGCGAATGCCGTAAAAACTGCCCTAGGGCATCCAAAACATCATTATCAATCGCGGACTTTTCTGAGGGGGATAAGCTACACAGATCCGTCAATTTATTCCAGAGACTCTTGGCAAACCCTGGTTCTCCATAGAGACTTTGCAAATCAATAAGGTTTCCCGTTGGCTTGGCAAATCTTGCAAGTAGATAATTGTATTCACTTTCCCTGATACTCGCAAACGTCTCTCTATAAGTTAATGCAATACATCCAATTGGGAGTTTTTCTTCACCATGGATTCCAAAAATAAACTGTTTGAGACGGTCATAATTTTGTGCAGTATCTGGGTTGTTCCTAAAGAGTTGAAATTCATCCGGCAGAATCATGAGCCCTTTATAGTGTGCAGCTAACACCTGCTCAGTTGCGAAACGAAGATAATCCAAAAGTCCATGTGGTGATAAATCTTCTCGTAACAGTCCTTCTGCTTTCACGAATGCAGTTGCTTCCTGTGCTTGTTCAACCGACAAAGATTTCTCACGACTCATTTTCTCTGCCAAGACTTCTTCGCCAGACGCAACCACGGCTTTATACTTCTCCTCCAATTTAGGAACAAGGTCAGGCCGCGTATGCTTTAATCGATAAAGAACCCAACCATGCGTTGCAACAAGCAGATCCGCGAGGCTATTCCACATGAACGGTGGTACTGTTACAATTCCATTCTCTTCGGCGTAATTCCACAAGGATGCTCCTGTTGACGTTTTACCATAGCCGGTATCCGCATAGATTAATCCAGTGACGGATTGTCCTTTTAAGAGATTGTTGAGTATAGCCTCCCATCGACTCTTTACATCTGCAATAGCGACATAGGTATCAACATGAAACCTAAATTTTTGCTCCTGCTCATCAGGTGAATCAGCCACTTCCTGAGCTAAAGGTGTATAAATAGTTCGTTCTTTTTGAATAATATCTGCTAATGACATTACGCAAACCTCTTAGAATTTAAAAATCGGCAATTTTTGGGGTTCGGTTAATGATAATAAAAAGTCGCCCGATCTGCTCAACTGACAGAAATGCAAAGCGGCGAAGTGTTTCATTCAACATAAAATCAAATCCACTCTCTTCAAGTAGGCAAAAACAACACACTTGAGTTCTCCGCATATCATTAATTTCCACTGGTTCTCCAAACTTAATTTTTGCCTCTCGAGCAACCCAATCTAAGCCCATTAGGAAAAGTGCAGCAGAACAATAGGAACGCCGTGTGAAAACCGCTTTCGTGAAATTTCTTCTACCGGTCGCTGTTTCACCAACACCACTAAACACTGGCGGGGAAAGAGGGAGCATCCAATCGTAAGCACCATTGACAGATTTAGAACTAAAAGCATTCGCTATATCACCACGAATCACTCCTAAATCCTCTCGATTGTCATAGATGTAAGTAATTAAATCCTGTGGTTTGGGCAAGATATGATACTCCCAGAGATAATTACACACCCTCTGGTAAGCCCACGATGCAAGATTTTGGTCGGGAGCATGTTCGGTCCACAAACTGTATTGCAACCCATGTAACACATCAATTGCAACATCTCGCTTCATTTCCCATAGAGAGTAAAATTCCTTTCCTCGTGAGGTGAATTGCCGTTTTTCGACATCTGCAAGTTCCCACTCGCCAAGGACCTGTAAGATGTCATAATCTCTCTTATTCGTTACGACATAACCGTTTTGAGTGGCAGTACGAGCCATCTCCTGACGGCTTGGAAGTCCTGGGTAAAATTTCAATACCCACAACGCACCCTCTATTCCAGAAAATCCCTTTAGGATATGTATTCGTGACATATTTTCCTTACTTTAATCTTGTGACAACCTAGTTATTTCCAGCATTCGGTGATAATGAGGAGAATACTCCTCTAGAATCTCCCACTGCGGTGTGCGGTGATGAACCTCCAGTTCTGTCATCACTGTCAGGTTGTGCATAATCCGAAGCCACCGCCCATTCCGATCTGAAAGCTTGTCAAAAGATTTGCAAAACGGACAACGGTGTCCTGTATTCAATTTGAACGGTTCTAGCTCATCCTTATAGATTGGTGTATACCTCCGCGTTTTGCGGTCAATCATACGTCCAAAAACAAATGGAAAAAATACATAGCCATAACCCCCTGAGCGCATCCAACTATTGGAATCAAAGGTACTAATACCAACTTTTGCCAAACAGAAAACTGCAGGGGGTGTTGAAATTCCAAAACTATGAAGCCAACTTCCATTGAGTAATGGGACTAAATCATCAAGCAAACGCAACACATCCACATTGACCCGGTTAATTGAATTCGTGGTGCCCATGGTTGAAAAAGACCCGAAACCGATACGGTGTGAGTCCACCATTAAAGTTTCATAGTTTTTCAGGCAATACTCCAGATGTATAGGCTGTTTGGCATGGATTACTGGCATCACCTTTCCACGGAGCTCAGACGGCAATTGGTAAGCAAAACTGACACTTCCCTGAACTGTCTGTCGGATTTTAGTCTCAGCATCAGACATAGAATCCTTACTCAACGGTGGATTGTCTGGAAGAATGTAGATGTCCGCCCAGTCTTCTGCATGGTAAATCTCGCGTAATTTTGAATAGAGTTCGTTGTAGGTAATATCCCCTTTTTGGACAAAAAAGCCCCCAGAATCAAACATTACCTCTTCTGTTTCTCCACTACGCTTAAGTTCACGCACAAACGCGAGTGTTGAAGGGCTGGCACGTACGGGTGAAATTAACAACCGTTGGAACGGATTCGGTTTACCTCGGGGCCACTCAAAATCGTGGGCATGCGTATGCCAGAGTTCGTAGATCTTTCGTATTTCTCCAGGGGCAATTGTGGCAGAAGCGAAAAAATGTGGGGAATGCTCTGGTGGGCTATGTAAAAATCCGTCACCGTTTTCATGGAATTCAAACCGCCGGGGCAATGGTTTGAGAAAGTGGTGCCATACGTTTAAGGGGCGTTTTTTCCCGATTTCGGTATCTGTCCGTGTAAATTGCAATTTCTGGTAAAACGCGTTTGCGGGAAGTGATTGTGGGCACTTGAGTCGAATATGTTCGCCTCCAGCTACGTTCACTAACCACGCTAACCTTTGGACAAGTCGTTTTCCGATTTTCTGCTTACGATAGGATTCGTCAACAATAATATCATAAAGCGTTGCATTTTTATCCTGACGTATACGAAAATTAGCGAATCCGATGACCTGTTCATCCCGAACAGCAACGAGGAGCCATTTCTTTTGGTGTGCTTCGTGTAGTACAGATGTCCGAACAAAGCCTAATTCCACCCGATGCCGGTCAGCGAGATCCTTTGCACCGGCTACATCTGTTTCACGGGCATAACGGATCGTTACAGGTTGAATTTCGTTTGGCGTTACAGGTACAAACTTAGTTCGGGATGAGCTCTTCAAATTTTACCTCTTTCACTTCTCGCTCAGAATTTTCCATAAAATCCCAAATTTCCTTGGCAGTTTCGGAGCCGCAGTTTTTCAAACATAAGAGTGCAGATATTTCACGGTACGCTACCAACTGTGTTTCCGATACACCCGCTTTGGCGAGAACATAACTGGCGCGCGTGCTGAGCCCATTTCGTTTCCAATAAGCTGCAAGTTGGGTTATAGATTTGGAATTTGGCATCGGCTTATCCATTCGATAATCATTGTAAAAAATTTGATTAAAAAAGTCAAATAAAAAACAAAAATAGGATGTATAAAGTTTTTGTCACGGTATTACTTCTTTCGATAGGACAGGTTTGTTTCCATAGCACTCCTCATGAAGTTTAACAAATAAATTGGGTAATTGTGGCAACACGACGTGCGATGAATCGCACTACTACGAACCGATCTACTTGTTATCACACGTCTCAGAATTACCCGATTAAATTCTTAATCTTCATCTGGAGTGCAAGAGAAGGAACCATCTTTTTCTATAGACATATTGCTCCGCTGGAGCAAAGAGATTTGCTGATAGATAACGGATTTCTCACGGCAAAGGCGTGAAGGAGCCACTGCCAAAATATTTATACACCCAGAAAAATATCGGATCCTACCAAGAACCGATATACGTCCATGCCGTTCACCACAACCCAAAACATCTAAATCCGATTGCCTGCCCATAGCGCGCCACGGCGGATGACTGTCTGAAAACTTGGGTTTTCAAGGACTGCCATATCGTGTCCGAGTGCGAAGTAGAAGACTCGCCCGTCGCCGTAGGTATGATGGAATGCCATGACGTGGGTTTCATCTTTTGTTTCATCGTAGGCGTGCATCAGATGGTGCGATGCATCTGGGTTGTGCTCGAGGTAGTAGAGTTCATCTGTCGCCTGAAAATCGGCTAACCCTTCGGTGATGGGATGATTCGGATCGCTGACATTAACGGTGAAGTCCATATAGGGACTGTGTCCGTTGAAAAACCCGTTGAGCATGCCGTGGTAGCCTTCGGATTCCCGGAACGAAGCGGCTGCGGTATGTAGCCCGAAGAAGCCACCACCTGTTCGGATATAGTTGAGCAGGCCATTCTCTTGTGCTTTCGTAAGTTCCCCAACGTCGGTGTAGAAAAGCACAGTGTCATATCCTTCGAGTCCATCTGCGAGCACGCCGTAGTCTTGTGAGAAATCGGCTGCAATAATGTCGGTGCCGTTGAGCATTGATGTGAGGAACTGTCCGTTTCCTGCGTGATCGTGATAAATCCCTTCTGTCCCGACAAATATAAGTAATTTAAGTGTCTCCATTTCGTCTCCCTTAATCGTTGGGCATCACGAGAACTTTGACAGAACCGTGTTCATCGCGTCCTGCGGCGACAGCGAATGCCTCGTTAATAGCGTCTAAGTCGAACCGGTGCGTGACGAGCGGGTTCGGATCCAACTTGCCAGCGGCGAGTAGATCAATAGCGACCTGGAACTCGGTTCTGCCGCCGCGTCTCCCGTAACAGAAGGACCAGATAACTGTGAGTTCTCGACTCCGTGCGAACCGTTCTGAAAAGGTGAGGGGTGTCCGATGTCCACCGACCATGCAAACGCGACCGCGTTTCGCGGCAATCTCTGTTGCCTGTTCCAGTGTGTTCGCTGTGCCACCGACCGCCTCAAAAACGACATCCGCCCCGCGTCCGTCGCTCCAGTCCTTGATAGCCTCCACAGCGTCTGTTTTATCCACATTGATGGGTACAGCACCCACCGCTTCGTGGGCAATCTGTATGGGTCCATCTGGCTTTCCTAACATAGCGATAGAGGTTGCGCCTGCGACATCTGCTACTTGGGCAATCGTCAATCCGACAGGCCCACTGCCGATAATAGCGACGCGATCCCCTGGTGAAACCATCGCTCTGTTCACAGCATGGACAGCCACGGCGTAGACTTCTGCCAATGCACCCCCTTCAGGGGAGACACTCTCTGGCAGTGAATATACGTTTGCTGTCCGTGCGACCATAAACTCCGCAAAACCGCCGCCACCGTGCCGTAAATTTCCGCAGATATTGTAGTAGCCGTTATAGCACTCTGGACAATCGTTACACGGACTAATGGGTTCAACAGCCACACGCGCGCCCTTTTCATACCCCGTAACACCTTTGCCTGTATCAATAACAAGTCCCGCTAACTCGTGTCCGCCGATGCGCGGAGCTAAGGGTTTCTCGGGTTGGTGATGATACCCGTGCAGATCACTCCCACAGATCCCTGCCGCCTCTACTTGGACAAGGATTTGTTCTTCTTCAGGTGTAGGATCTGGGACCGTTTCGACCCTTATGTCTTTTCCACCATAAAATTGTGCAGCTTTCACAACGATCTCCTCAAAAATTAGTAGTCTGTTTGGAATATAGCACAGACGGTGAATTGTGTCAATCGGTTTCTGCTATAGCCTTGACAAAAGACCTTGCACAGAAGACCCAGAAAAGGTATAATGCAGAGGTTAGAGAATCTCACTGAAACATACAGTATGTTCCGCACTAACATTAGTTAGGACTTACGCAATGCGCAATAATGCACGTTGCATTTGGGCGAGTACGCCGCAGAATTGCGCTACTACAAACCTTGCTGCTTATGCACTTTCAAACACGTTGTAACCTTTATCTACAGAAGATACGCCACACACAAGAGAGCGCAGCAGCAACTCCAGAACTTTCTTTATTTCCACACCTGCAAGCCTTCCTTGAGGAAGTCTCCGTTGCGCATTTTCGCAGAAACACGATACGGTTCGTCCAAGAACCGAGGCGATTGGATCAGATTGGGAGACCCGATTTTGTGGCAATGGATGGCTTGTTGCCCATCGGTTATATTGAGGCAGAAAGATACGGTAGAGACCTGAACAGTCTCACAGGACACGCCCAAGAACAGAACGCACGTTTTATTAAAAATCTGGATAACTTCATTCTCACCAATTTCGTCAATTTCCAGTTGTGGACAGAAGGTCGCCTGCGCGCAGAGGCGAGTGTAGAAGATGGAACGGGCAGTTTTGAGACATTACTATATCGGTTTCTAAATGCTGAACCCGTCCAGATTACCACCCCAGAGGCACTCGCGAGATACCTCGCCAGACGGACGCGGGAACTACAGACGCAGGTTGCTACGACGCTCGCTGATGAAAGTAGCGATATTTATAGGATGTTCTCGGCGTTCAAGGAACTCCTCCTGTCTACGTTGACCCTCGACGATTTTGCGGATATGTATGCACAAACCCTCGCTTATGGGTTATTTGCGGCGCGCTGCACACTGCCGAACGCCACGAACTTCTCGCGACGCACCGCTGTAGATGCACTGCCGAGATCAAACCCGTTTCTCATTGAACTCTTTCATCATATCGCCTCACCGAGGCTTGAGGCAAACGTCACCTATATTCTGGACGAGATTTCGGGGCTTCTCCGAAATGTCCCGACTGCGATGCTCCGAACAGCGTTTACTGCGGGGAATCATCTCGAAGATCCGGTTATCCACTTCTATGAGACCTTCCTCGCTGAATACGATCCGCAGCGTCGCGTTGATCGGGGTGTCTACTACACACCGCTGCAGGTTATCTCCTACATCGTCAGGTCGGTGGATAGTCTGCTGAAAACGGAGTTGAACAGACCGGATGGGCTTGCAGATGAAAATACGCTCATCCTTGACCCTGCCACGGGGACTGGCGGTTTTCTGTTGAGGGTGTTGGAACATATTCAGGAATCAGTGACACAAACCTATGGTACTGCGGCGTGGCAGCAGTATGTCAACGCTGAACTGGTCAAGCGGATTTTTGGGTTTGAGTTGCTCGTCGCGCCGTATACCATCGCGCATCTGAAGTTGGGGCTGTTTTTACAGGCACAAGGGTGGCATGCAGATGAACGCCTCGGTATCTATCTCACGAATACCTTAGAGCAACCGTCGGAAATGCAGCCCTCGTTACCCTTTGCGGAGTTTATCACCGACGAGGCGAATGCAGCGTTGTCGGTAAAACGTGATGAACCACTGCTTGTTATCCTCGGCAATCCGCCTTATAAAATCCATTCTGCTAATCCAAACCGCGTTGATGGAAATTTAACTTTTATTGGCGAACTCATTAAGGAGTATGGACAGGTTAATGGAGAACCGATCCGTGAGAGAAATCCAAGAGCACTTCAAGATGATTATGTGAAATTTATTAGATGGGCACAGTGGCGAATTGATAAGAATGGCGAGGGTGTAATCGGTTATATTGTCAATAATAATTTCCTTGACGCGGCTACCGCTCGAGGTATGCGCCAAAGTCTTTTAGAGAGTTTCAATGCTATCTATCTTCTCAACCTACATGGGAGTAACAGAAGAACAGAAGCAATCCCTTTGACGGAACAAGATGAAAATGTTTTTGACATAATGCAAGGTGTGTCTATTGTGTTATGTGTTAAGCATCGCGATAATCCTACGATGGCAAAAGTTTATTACGCTGATATGTGGGGATCCCGCGAGGCGAAATACAACACCCTTTCGGAGAGCGATACCCAAACCACTGAATGGCATGAATTGCAACCTACATCACCGGACTATCTTTTTGTGCCGCAAAAGGTAGAAGCGCGAGCAGAATATGAAATAGGATGGAAAATTACTGCCATCTTCCAAACCAGTTCAATTGGTGTTGTCACTGCACGAGACAAATTGACAATCCATCGGACTGCTGAAGAGGTGCGCGAAACGGTAACGGATTTTGTTTCCTTTTCTGTAGATGAAGCACGGGAAAGGTACAGGCTGCCAAGAGATAGCCGAGATTGGCAAATCCACCTTGCCCAAGCGGATCTTCGTAACCATCCGAATGCAGAACAGCATATCTCACCTATTCACTATCGTCCGTATGACACACGCTGGACCTATTACACTGGGCAATCGCGAGGTTTTCATTGTATGCCTCGTCCTACGGTTATGCCACATCTACTTTCAGAAAATGTGGCACTCTGTGTCTGTCGTGTTGTCAAAAGTCCAGTTTGGCAACATGCTTTGATAACTGATAAAATCACCGAAGTTTCTTACATCTCTAACAGAACCAGCGAATCAGGACACGTATTCCCGCTCTACCTGTATCCAAATCCAGAGGAATTGGGGCTTGAGACAGAGCGTTCACTCAATTTCAAACCTGCCTTTCTCACTGCACTTTCGGAGGCGTTGGAACTCCCGCAGACCGCCCCATTTAACCTCCCCGAAGGTATCTCACCAGAGGATATCCTCGCCTATATCTATGCAATCTTGTATAGTCCCATCTACCGCCAACGCTACTATGATTTCCTAAAATACGACTTCCCGCGTATCCCCTTGCCACAGGATATTGAACATTTCCGCGCACTTGCTACGTTGGGGCAGCGGTTGATGGATTGGCATCTCCTAAAAGATGTACAGATTCCAGCACTGCATCGGTTTGAAGGTGAAGGCGATGGCGTTGTATCAAAATTGCAGTATGTGGAGGGTAAGGTCTGGATTAACGCTACCCAGCATTTCACGGATGTCCCCGAGGCAGTATGGGAATATGAAATCGGTGCATATCAGGTGTGTGAGAAGTGGTTGAAGGATCGGCGCGGTGAGGTGTTGCGTTATGAAGACGTGCGTCAGTATCGTGCGATTTTGGTGGCTGTTGCGGAGACACTTGGGGTTATGGCGGAGATTGATGCGGTTTTGTGGGAAGTCTGAATGTAGACCATAGTACTCGCGTCAATGGGATGCCGAAAACTCCCGCTATAAGTATATAAAGTAAATTAGAATGCAATTTTGTCCTTTCATCAAGTCTGGCAAACTGTTTGTTAAGTTCTTGGACGTTCTTGTTTAACTCCTTCAGATTTTCGCTTAGCTCCTTCATATTTTTGCTCAAGTCCCTCACATTTCTGTTTAGCTCCCCTACATCTATTTTTTCGGTGACTGTTATAACTCCTGAGTCCGATGGTGCCGGTTGACCTGATGCCATAAGGACAACAGAAAGGACAAAGAAAATTCCTAATATTCCACACAGAGTGTTCCGCTTATTTCGCATTGTAATTCTCCTATATTTTTTCACTCTATAAAAGCAACATACATACTTCCTTGCGTTAGCAGATTAAACTATTTTAGCAAATTATTCAGGAATTTTCAAATACTTTTATACTGTGTGAAAGCAACATACATATACCAACCGCTCATCGCTATCTGCTAACTGCTATTTACAATCCTGCAAATCCTGATTCTGACAATTCACTGACAAAAGATTTATACGCCCCACCAACAACCGATCAGGGTTTCTGTTGACAGATGTTAAGGTTTGGACGCAATATCGCGAGCACAGCTCGCTCCTACAGTGGAATAATAGTCACGGATATAAACGACTTGTGCTAGTTGTTTTCTCGATCCCTCGGTGGACCAATGTTTGGAACGTTCTTTGATGAAACTCAAAGACCATGTTCGCGCATAAGCAAAACGCTATAAAACAAAATTATCTAGCACAGGTCGTGATATAAAGTAAATATGTAAAACTAAATACCCCTGGACAACCGAAAACGACTACAATTTTCCCTTGACTTCTAAAGGCGAAATGCATTAAAATCAAAAGCATACAATACGTAACGAGGAGATGGAAATGCGAACAGTTAAATTAGGCTTGATTGGGGCGGGGGGTATTGCACAGGCGCACTGCGGCACACTTGCTGATGTTAAAGGTGCTGAAATTATTGCCGCCGCCGACCTTGTCCCTGCAAACCTTGAACGCGCGAAAGAACGGTGGGGCATTAAACGCACGTTCAACGATTACAACGAAATGCTCAAAATGGACGAGATTGAGGCGGTGTACGTGTGTACGCCTACAGGTGTGCATGCCGCGCCGACAGTCGCTGCCCTGAACGCGGGCAAACATGTTTTCTGTGAGAAGCCGATGGAAGCGACGTTGGACGCTGCTGCTTCAATGTGGCGCGCCGCAAAAGAAAACGATAAGATATTGATGGTCGGCTTGAAACTCCGTTATTCGCCACAGGTGATTAAGGCAAAAGAGATCGTTGATGCTGGCACACTCGGCGATATTTACTACGTTGAGACCGTCGCGGATCGGCGGCGCGGGAACCCCGGCGGCAGTTTTATCCGAAAGGCGACAGCAGGTTTAGGTGCGTCTGCGGACATCGGTGTCTATGCACTTGACACTGCGCTCTATCTGATGGGACACCCGAAACCGGTTGCGGTCTCCGGTATCACCTCTAACTACCTGAGTTTGCACAATACATGGAACCCTGCGCTTAAAGAGACTGAAGTCGAAGATTTTGGTGTCGGTTGGGTGGTGTTCGAGAACGGTGCGCGTATGGTCTTCAAGACGTGCTGGTGCATGAACATGGATTCGCTCGGTGGCACCATCTTCCTCGGCAAAAAAGCGGGATTACGGCTCGGTATTGGCGAGGTCCGTGGCCCAGAGGAAGGCGTACGCGTCTATGGCGATAAAGACGGAGAGATTTTTGATCAAGAGTTCACCAAGTTTGAATCTGTAAGTGTATTCCACGAAGAAGATTCGGCGTTTATTGACGCTGTCCGCGAGGGGAAACCTGCGCCGATTGATCCGTACGGTGTTATGCTTACGAATGTTATCATTCAAGGGGTTATTGATTCCTCAAATGCGGGTGGACGCGAAGTCGCGGTGACAGTGCCAACACTGTAGCGAACACAATATCATGGTGCGAGGTTGCTGTGCCTTGCACCTTCTTCAGCACGCTATTTTGCTATCCTTTTTCGCCTTTGCTGACTCTACATATATAGGTACATATAACAGAGGTTTTTCAGGAGGTTTTTTTAGGATGAAGTTTATTGAGGTAGCAGGGAAAAAACTCAAATTGGCATCCCGATTTGCGCGGTTATCCGCGTTTTTCATAGATGGCATGCTCGTAGCAGGTGTGCTATCAATTTTGGTTTTTCTGTTTCATGCAATGGGTTCTGGTATTGGTCCGAGTCTTATTCGGATTGGATTGCTCAGTGCATTGCTGTGGACACTGGGTCCTAAAACTAAAATAACCCAAGTTGCCGATGAAAGCGCGTTCCCTCTCGTGCAAATGTCTATAATTGCTCTTTTCGGACCGTGGCTGAACTATGGTTTAGACACGCTACTATGGGGCGGTGCAGCAATAGGGGCAGCTGTTCTGTTTTTCATAGATGGCTTCGGCGATGGACAGGGCCCCGGCAAAAAGCTGCTATCGCTACAAGTGCTGAGATTGAAAAATGGTAAACCCTGCTCCTTTAAAGATTCTTTTGTTCGCCGACTTGCAGGCATCTTTCAACCATTGGATTTTTTCTGGACACTCGGAGAAAAAAAGCAGCGGATGGGAGATAAGTTAGCGGAGACGGTTGTTGTGGAATTTGAACCGGAACCGGAACAGACTGAAGCCGAAACCGAAGATCCTGAGAAAATTTTAGAGAATGCTATCGTTGAAATGACAAACCGGCTTTCAGATGCACGCCAGAAAGTTGATGCCTCTGTAGGGGTCGAAAAACTGTTTAAGAATGCTTATGAAGGTGCTGTCGCCCAAACGGAAAGATGGCAAGAGCGTGCTATTATTAACCTCAAGGCAGGACGAGAGGATTTGGCAAGGGAAGACCTCGGAAAACGTAACGAATACCAGCGATTAGCAGCCCAGTACAAAAAGCAAGGGGAAGAACAGGAACAGGTTGTCCAAGCCCTTAGCGACCTCCTTGAGCATCTCCAGCAGAAAACCATGGAAGCGGAAGGGAAAAAGGCGACTGTTGTCGCACAACACAGAAATATTGATGCCGAAGTGCATCTCCGCGAGACGCTGAAAGAGATACAAAACAACCAAGCGTTTGAGACACTTGCGAATATGGAGAAAAAAGCGACGGAGGCAGCCACTTTGGCAAAGGCGGCAGCTGAAGCCGATGTCGCATATCAAAATGTGGCACTGGAACGTGAATTTTCGGGTTATGCCGAAGAGGCATCACTTGACAAAGACCTCACTGAATTGAAAGCCAAATTATAACAACAAAAGTTCATCCGGCGGGCACCGGACAAACACAAAAGATTTTTTAGGATTCACAGATGAAGTCTATCAAAATTGCAGGAAAAAAATTCAAATTAGCATCCCGACTGACACGGCTATACGCCTTCTTCATAGATGTCGCACTGATCGGTACCGCACAATCAATTTTAGCATTTTTTGTTTCGTTTGCAGCAGTCCTGTTTTTCAATGAAAGTGCTTGGGTAACTGGAATTGGATTCATGATCTTTATCTCTCTGTTCAGTCTTGCTTTGTGGATATTCGGTCTGTTTTTTATGGATGGCATCAGAAAGGGGCAGGGCATAGGAAAGAAGTTGTTGTCCCTACAAGTGCTTCGTTTGAAAGATGGCAAACCGTGTACTTTTAAAGATGCTTTTCTTCGCCGTTTCGCGGGTCTCCTCCAACCGATTGACTTACTCTGGTCTCTGGGTAAAAAACAGCAACGGCTCGGAGATAAGTTCGCGGAGACGGTTGTTGTGGAATTTGAACCGGAACCGGAACAGACTGAAGTTGAAACCGAAGACCCAGAGAAGGTTTTAGAGAATGCCATTGCTGAAATGAAAAACCGTCTCACAGAGGCGCGCGAGAAGGTTGATGCCTCTATTGGGGTTGAAAAACAGTTCCAAGATGCTTACGAAGGCGCAGTTATGCAAGCGGATCGGTGGCAAGATCGCGCCGTTATTTCTCTGAAAGCCGAACGTGAGGATTTGGCGCGCGAAGATTTGGAAAAACGGAATGAATACCGGCGACTGGCAGACGAATATAAAACACAGTGGGAAGAACAGCAACAGACCGTCCGATCCCTTAGCGACCTCCTCGAACATCTCCAGCAGAAGATGACGGAGGCACAAGGTCAAAAAACAGCGATCGTCGCGAAACACAGAAACGTTGATGCGGAAACGCATCTGCGAGAGATGCTGAAAGAGATACAAGACAGCAAGGCATTTGAGACGCTGGCAAAGATGGAGCAGGACGCGACGGAGGCAGCCACTTTGGCGAAAGCTGCTGCTGAGGTAGATGTTGAATACCAAGACACGGAATTAGCGCGCGAATTCGCGGGTTACGCTGAAGAAGCATCGCTCGACAAGGATCTTGCCGAGTTAAAAGCAAAAGTTCAGTAGAAAAAAGCCGAAAGGAGCTTCGTAATGTTTATTGAGATCATCAATCCGGATGAAAGGTATAAGAACTCTTATCGCGGGATGGTGAATATTGAGTATGTCCATCAGATCAAGATAATCAGAGGGAGACATCGTCAGTATGAGTTACATATTAATCTGTCAAACTCGCCGAGCATAGAGTTGATTGGCACGAAAGAAGAGTGTGAGCAATTCTACGAGGAACTGCAATCGGTATTGAAAACGCATAAACAATTGTCCACAACCGATACGCTTATCTTCCCGCCGCAATTGCCATCAAAACCACCAACAGACGCGGATGAAGAAGAGGGCTGATCATAGTTTACTTTTCTTCTGAAACCGACGCGTAGCACGCATTACCATCTTTTTCAGCAAGCGCAAATTCTAATACAGAAGGCGGTGTTTCCAACGATGTCTATTATTAAGGTTGCGGGTAAAAAATTCAAGTTAGCATCCCGATGGACGCGACTGGGTGCGTTTTTATTAGATATAGGATTCTTGGGTCTCTGCCAAGCCATTTTGATTCTTAGCGGTTTTGTGCTATTTGAGATTTTTGATAGTCTTAGAGGCTTTCATGACGCATCAAACATGACATCGGTGAGTGTCGGGACTCTAAGTTTTATTCTGTGGGGATTCGGTCTGTTTTTCATGGATGGTGTCAAAAAAGGGGGTGGGTTTGGAAAGAGACTTTTATCGCTACAGACAATCCGTTTGGAGGATGGAAAACCCGCGAATTTTAAAGATGCCTTCGTCCGTCGTTTTGCAGGCATATTCCAACCCGTTGACTGGCTGTTTGCCACCGGAAGAGAGAAACAGCGGATGGGTGATAAGCTTGCTAAGACCGTTGTTGTCAAATTAGACACGAAATCCGTTGAATTTGTAACTGAAGGTGAAACCGAGTCTACGGTTAAAACCAGAGCCGCAACAACTGATCTGGAAAAGGTATTAGGCGATGTCATCCATGAAATCACCAATCGGTTTTCGGAAGCGAAACAGAAGGTTGATGCCTCCGTTGGGATTGAAAAACAGTTTCAAAACGCCCACGAGGGAGCGATTGTACAGGCAGAACGATGTGAAGAGCGGGCAATGATTGCTATCGAAGCCGGACGCGAGGATCTCGCCCGCGAAGATTTAGCGCAACGGAATGAATACCGACGCCTCGCTAGCAGTTATAAAGCCCAATGGGATGAACAGAAACGGGTTGTAGCACATCTCACAACACTCTTTGAAACGCTGCAGCAAAAAACCGAGGAGACAGAAAGAAAAAGGGATCAAGTCATCGCACAGCACACCAATGTTGATGCTCAGGAACACCTCCACCAAGCATTGACAGAGCTCCAAGATAGCAAGGCTTTTGAGATTCTTAGGAAAGTGGAAGAGAACGTAACTGAAGCTGCTGCCTTAGCACGTGCGGCTTCTGAGGTGGATGTAGCGTTCACAGATGTGAAATTGCATCGTGAATTCTCAAACTACGCAGAAGACGCATCGATTGACAAAGACCTCGCCGAATTAAAGGCGAAATTACAATAGGCGCGATGTCTTATCGCCAAATCCATTTAGGAGCTATCATGGACACACGCACTTCTCCAAACATTGTCTTTATCATGGCAGACGATATGGGATACGGGGATGTCGGCTGCTATAACCCAGATTCAAAGATTCCTACCCCGAATATGGACAAGCTCGCGCAGGAGGGCATCCGTTTTACGGACGCACATTCCCCTTCCGCTGTCTGTACACCGACCCGCTACGGCGTTTTAACAGGTCGATATTGCTGGCGAAGTCGTCTCAAACATGGTGTGCTTTATGGGTACGAACCACCGCTTATTGAACCTGAACGCTTGACAGTCGCAGGATTGCTAAAAGATGCGGGGTACAATACCGCCTGTATCGGCAAGTGGCATTTAGGACTCGGATTTTCGACGGTGCAAGGATACGACTTCGATTTCAATGCGCCGCTGCCTTGGTCTAATGCAGGACGTGAGTTAGAGGAGCATATTGATTTTGCCGCGCCACTCACTGGTGGTCCCGTGGATATTGGGTTTGACTATTTTTACGGGAATTCGGGTTGCCCGACCTGCCAGCCACCTTACGGGTTTATTGAGAATGACACTTTTGTGGAAATCCCGAATGTCTATCACGAAGTGCCAGAGTTTACGAGCCGTCCCGGTATGATGACCCCAGGGTGGGAGCATAAGGATGCGGATCCGATTATAGCACAGAAAGCCGTCGAATATATTGAAGGGCAAACCGACGCGGATGCCCCTTTCTTCCTCTATCTGACCCCTTCTGCACCGCACGAACCTTGCACAGAGGCAGTCGTTCCAGACTTCGCACGCGGGCAGAGTAATGCCGGTCCCCGTGGTGATCTGGTATGGCTTGTGGATTGGATGGTCGGTGAAGTTATGGATGCGTTAGACCGCACCGGTAAAACCGATGAGACACTCATCTTTGTCACGAGTGATAATGGTGCGTTGCCCGGTGACAGGATTCAGGGAGATAACAGCCCGATGCCGTATCATCTCTACGATCATAAATCGTGCGGCGACTGGCGTGGTTACAAGGCACATATCTGGGAGGGTGGTCATCGTGAACCGCTGATAGCCCGATGGCCTGGTGTTATCGCACCGAATACCGAAACCGATACGTTAACCTGTCTCACCGATCTGATGGCGACCTGCGCAGCGATTGTCGGGACGGAAGTGCCAGACGATGCTGGACAGGACAGTTGCAACATTTTGCCCGCGTTACTGGGTGAAGAGATAGAACGTTCTTTGCGGGAAGCTATTGTGCACCATTCCAGTACAGGTGTTTTCTCTATCCGGCACGGTGATTGGAAATTGATCTTGGGAACACAAGGTTCGGGTGGCTGGCCCCCGCCTCGCGATGGCGGTCCCAAACCGGATACGCCGGGGCAACTGTATCATATCTACGACGATCCGGGTGAAACGAACAACGTATGGGAAACGTATCCAGAAATTGTGGAACGCTTGACGGCGTTGCTGGAAAGATTTCAGCAGGAGGGACACAGTCGGATGTAAGAAGGCTATACGTCGTCCGCTTCTTGAACTCGCCATGCAGCATAGTTAAGAACTTGGTGGATATCATCTTCTTCTAAGTAGGGATAGGCTTTCAGAATATCAGCATTGGAATAGCCAGAAGCGACCAAGCCAACAACCGTGCTGACGGTGACTCGCATGCCGCGAATACATGCCTTGCCCCCCATCACTTCGGGGTCAAAAGTGATACGGTTTAGATTTTGCACCATTTTTCTCCTGTCAGTGGTATATTTAAATATGGAAAACCCGCGATCAAATATTAAAGTTCATCATACAATATCCGAGCGTCAGCAGTAATTATACTCTCAAATGAACCCAAAGTCAAACCAAACCCTAAGATGGAGTTACAACTATGAAAGCCACTACTACAATTGATTCACTTTTCCGATTATCAGGTCCATCGCAAGCGGATATCGATTCTTTTCACAACGACGGCTACATCGCTTATCCGGACGTGCTAACGGACGATGGCAGAGAAGGTCTGATTGAGGAGATTACACAGCATTTTGAACCGACGCGTCAGTACATTGAGACGTTGAATAACGGTGATAAACCCGAACGCACCTATTTTATTCGTCCGTGGAACGACCGAGGCAAATATAGCGATCGGCTTATCGATGATCCTTTTATTACGGCACTGATATGCGCTACCATTGGCGATGCGTACCACTTCTGTCACTCCGCCCTCAACATAGCACCTCGCGGGGTCGGCCCTCTTGGGTTTCACCAAGACCATCATCACTGGAAGCATGAGAATCCTATTAACCTCGCTGAACGCGATAATTACTATATCCAGATTCTGTATTATCCGAACGGGTTCACACGTGGGGATCGAAATCTCAAAGTTATTCCGGGCAGCCATAAGGTAGCACCGACGAAAGAGGCGACACCAGAACGGATGCTCGCCGGTGACTATGACGCGGAAGCCGGACGTCCATTGGAAGAGAAACGGTTGGAATTGCCACCGGGTAGCATGGTCTACATCGATGCCCGTATCTTCCACGCCGCCGAGGCGAAACCTTTGGACTCGCCGCAGCTCTATCGTATCTTCGCTATAGACATTTTCAAAGAGGCAGGACCACCGCATCGTTACACGCAGGAGATCCCTGAGGAATGGATGGCGCAGGCAACACCGTTCCGCCAGAAGTTATTTGATCGCAAGGCGTATACAGAAGGGTGTTGGACTAAACATTAAATCACTGTCAAAAGGGAGTAAGAATGAGCACACCAGATCGTCCGAATATCCTCTGGATATCTTTAGAGGATACAACACCGCGTTTCGGTTGCTATGGCGACCTCATCGCCCGCACTCCAAATATTGACCGGCTCGCTGCAGGCGGATGTCGGTTTCCAAATGCCTTTTCAACAGCTGGAGTCTGTGCCCCCAGTCGTTCCGCTATTATCACCGGTATGTATCAGACTTCCATCGGAACACATCACCATCGGACAACGCATACACACGAAAGTACACCTGACCTACCTACGCCGTATGCTGCTGTTCCGCCACCTTATGTGAAAACCTTCACCGAATACCTGAGAGGGGCAGGCTATTATTGCACCAACAATAGTAAAACAGACTATCAGTTTACACCCCCTATCACAGCGTGGGATGACAATAGCAATCAAGGGCACTGGCGAAATCGTGCGGAAGGGCAACCCTTCTTTTCCGTTTTTAACCCAATCGTTACACACGAAAGCGGTATGTGGGAAAACGAAGATCGTCCACTGACCACGAATATAGATGACGTGGAATTACCGCCTTATTTACCAGATACGCCTAAAGCCCGTGCTGCATTGGCTCGACAGTACGATAACCTCGCCACTGCCGATGCACGTGTTGGCGAATTGTTGGATCAGTTGGAAGAGGATGGACTTGCAGAGAATACTATTGTTTTTCTCTGGAGCGATCACGGTGAAGGACTCCCACGCGGTAAACGGTGGCCCTATGATGCGGGGATCCGAATTCCGTTGATTGTGCGTTGGCACGAAGAAGTTAATCCAGGGAGTGAAAGTGATCAATTGGTGAGTTTGATTGACCTCGGTCCCACTGTGCTTTCGTTATGTGGTGTTCAAGCACCGCAGCACCTACAAGGACACCCCTTCCTTGGAGCAGAAAAAGTAGAACGTGAATATATTTTTGCGACGCGCGACCGCCTTGATTTATCGTATCACATGCTGCGTGCTGTGCGCGATAAAAAGTATAAATACATCCGAAATTATTATCCCGAAAATCCGTATCTCCGCTGGGATCCTTACAGTAATAGCCATCCAGTGATGCAGGAGATGTGGCGACTTCATACTGAAGGCAAATTAGAGGGAGATCAATTGGTCATGTTCCAATCACCGTGCCCCGCTGAGGAACTCTACGATGTGGAAAATGACAAATATGAACTCAACAACTTAGCAGAGGATACAGCACAGGCAAATGTGCTTAAACGGATGCGGGAAGCGTTGACAGCATGGCAATCGGCATTCGGGGATATGGGGAATATATCTGAAGAACAAATGGTGGCGAAGTGGTATCCTAACGGCACACAACCCCAAACGGCATCGCCCCTTTTCATTCCGATTAACGCGTCTAACCCCGGCACAGAGCCTGCTCATGAAGATGGGGAATGGGACGCGCCGCTGCTTCTGCAACTCCATTGTTCAACACAAGGTGCCTCGATTGCGTATACAACCGAACAAGGTGAAGATGTCCGATGGCAGTTGTATACAGAACCTTTGCGTTTACCGAAAGGAGAAACCGTTATAAGCGCAAAAGCGATTCGGATCGGTTACAAAGAGAGCGATGAAAAATCGCTAAAATTCACAGTTGGATAAATATATGCCCCTGGAATGCTTAGACGACACTATTGACTTAAACCGCTGTTTGGTGTACAATCTTGTCAAAAACAGGGAGTCGTGATGAATACATCAGACCGTCCGAACATTCTTTGGATCTCGTTAGAGGATACAACACCGCGTTTTGGTTGTTATGGGGATACGCTTGCGCGTACGCCAAACATCGACCGGCTCGCCGCAGGCGGATGCCGGTTTCCAAACGCGTTTTCGACTGCCGGGGTCTGCGCCCCGAGTCGTTCAGCGATCATTACCGGTATGTACCAGACCTCCATCGGTACGCACCACATGCGGACACGGCATACGAACCCGAACACACCTGATATGCCGACACCCTATTCCGCAGTGCCACCGCCTTATGTCAAGACTTTTACCGAATATCTTAGAGGCGCGGGTTATTACTGCACCAACAACAGCAAAACCGATTATCAGTTCACACCACCGATCACGGCGTGGGATGAATCCGACAACACCGCACACTGGCGAAATCGTGAGGTAGGACAACCCTTCTTTTCGGTCTTCAATCCGACTGTTACGCATGAAAGTGGCATGTGGGAACGAGAGAATCGCCCATTGACCACAACCACGAATCCCGATGATGTGCAGTTACCCCCCTATCTACCCGATACGCCGAAAGCGAGGCAGGCGTTAGCGCGTCAATACGATAACCTCGCGACCGCCGACGCACGCGTCGGTGAACTGTTGGATCAGTTGGAAGAGGACGGTCTTGCAGAGAACACCATCGTCTTCCTCTGGAGCGATCACGGCGAAGGACTTCCACGCGGAAAACGGTGGCCCTACGATGCTGGTATCCGTATCCCGTTGATTGTTCGATGGCCCGGCACGCTGAGTCCCGGCAGTACCACTGAACAACTCGTGAGTTTGATTGACCTTGGACCAACCGTGCTTTCACTCTGTGACGTGCAAGCACCGGAACACCTACAGGGACAACCGTTCCTCGGTCCACAGACGATTGAACGCGATTACATCTTTGCGACGCGCGACCGTTACGACGAATCCTATGATATGGTGCGTGCTGTACGTGATAAACGGTATAAATACATCAAAAATTATTACCCTGAAAAGCCGTATCTGCTCTGGATTCCGTATCGCAACCGGCACCCGGTTATGCAGGAAATGTGGCGGTTATATGCCGCAGGCGAATTGGAGGGCGATCAGGCGGTGATGTTCCGTTACCCACGTCCTGCTGAAGAGCTCTACGATGTTGAAAATGACCGATATGAACTCAACAATTTGGCAGCGGACGCTGAACATCACGATGTCCTGGAACGGATGCGGGGCGCGTTGGCACAGTGGCAATCCGAATTTGGGGATATGGGGAATATCCCAGAAGAGCAGATGGTTGCAACATGGTATCCGGATGGGACCCAGCTGCAAACGGCGGCTCCGATTTTTATTCCTATTAACGCCGAACATCCCGGCACGGAGGTCATCCATGAGGTTGGTGAATGGGAGGCTCCCGTTGTCTTACAACTTCACTGCTCCACACAAGGGGCATCCATTGCCTACACAACAGCACAAGGCGACGATGCGCGTTGGCAGTTATATACCGACCCGCTGCGTTTACCGGAAGGCGAAACTACCTTACGCGCGAAAGCGATTCGCATCGGCTATAGTGAAAGTGAAGAGAAAACGATTCATCTTAAGATTTCATAAGGAGATTCATAATAATGGCGCAACAGAAGAGTCAAGACTATTTCGTTTATGTCGGCACTTATACGCGTGGAAACAGCGAAGGGATTTACGTCTACCGCTTAGACGGTGCGACGGGTGCCTTGGAATATAGCAGCAAGATAACAGGCGTTGAAGATCCATCGTTTTTGGAGATACATCCGAGTGGGCAGTATCTCTTTGCGGTTAACGAACTTAATGAGTTCGAGGGCAAAGCGAGTGGCGCGGTTACGGCATTTTACATTCACAAAGAGACCGGAGAAATTAGTTATCTCAACCAACGCGCGACGGGGGGTGGTGCGCCGTGCCACCTGAGTGTAGATTCGACCGGTAAATGCCTGCTCGTGGCGAATTACGGTGGTGGCAGCGTCACAGCTTTCCCGATTGAATCGGATGGTAGGCTCGGTGAAGCCTCCGATTTTGTGCAGCATCAGGGGTCCAGTGTCAACTCACAACGGCAGATGGAACCTCACGCGCATGCGATTATGATTGATCCGGGGAATCGCTACGCTTTTTCACCCGATCTTGGGCTTGATAAAGTGCTCATCTACCAATTAGATGCGAAAAATGGGAAACTCACGCCTCATACGCAACCGTGGGTACGGGTGCAGCCCGGTGCGGGGCCTCGGCATTTCGATTTCCATCCGAATGGGCAATACGCATACGTGATCAACGAGATAGACTCAACCTTCACCGCCTTTCGGTACGACGCGAAAGCCGGGACGCTCACTGAATTCCAAACAATTTCCACGCTCCCGGATGATTTTGACGGCACCAGTCATTGCGCGGATATCCACGTCCACCCTTCCGGGGAGTTCCTGTACGGCTCGAACCGTGGGCATGATAGCATTGCGATTTGCGCAATTGATGCGGAAACGGGAATGCTGAGTTCTATCGGCTTTGAATCCACACAAGGACAAGCACCTCGTAACTTCGGGTTAAATCCGGAGGGTACGTTCCTTTTTGCAGCCAACCAAAACACGGATACAGTTGTTACGTTCGCTATTGACGCTGAAACGGGTGAGTTGAATGCGACAGGGGACGTAGCAGAGGTGCCGACCCCTGTCTGTTTGAAGATGTTGGCGTGTAGTTAGTTTACGGAACAGGTGGTCACAGCCCCCTGAACAACCAATTTTTAGCGTTCGTGGCGACGCTGTCTACGGTGTTCTTGGAGTTTATCCCACGGGTAGATGAAACAGCGATCCGCCCAGTCTCGGTAGAGTCCGGTGAGTTCTTCAAGTTTCTGTGGATGCTTCGTGGCGAGATCGTTAATTTCAGTTCGTTCCGCTTCCAGATCGTAAAGTTCCCAATCGCCGGGGAACCTACAGACGAGTTTCCAATTATCTTGACGGACTGCACAATTCCCCTCGTGTTCCCAATAGAGCACGTCTTTACCGTTATCTTTTCCATCAAAAATCGGTACCAAACTTGTTCCCTCTAACGGTAAAATGGGTTTTCCATCGTGTTCTTCAGGATAAGTTGCGCCCGAAATCTCAAGGCATGTTGCCATAATGTCAGGGAGTTGTCCGGGTTGATGACGCAAGTCTCCAGGGGATTCTATGGCATCAGGCCAATGCGCGATTAACGGCGTAGCGATCCCGCCTTCATGTACCCAGTGCTTATAGAGTCGGAAGGGTGTATTGGATAGGTTCGCCCACGGAACGCCGTAACTCTGATAGGTCGTTTCGGGCCCCGGCATGATGGTGGGGTCGTTGCCCCGATAGACGGGTTGACCATCAGAAGTCGTATCGGTACTGATGAGTGACCCCTTGTCCCGTATTGCCGGGGGCCCCCCGAGTTCTTCAGCACAACCGCCGTTATCGGCTAAAAACAGGATAAGCGTGTTATCGAGTTGTCCAGTCTCTTCCAGAGTGTTAATAATGCGTCCGATGCCCGCATCCATCCGAGTGATTTGCGCTGCATAGACCTCCATACGGCGTTGATTCCACTCCTTGTATTGCGCCTCGCTCCAAGGTAGCTGGGAGGGGTCACGTGCCGTGAGTTGCCAAGTCTCATCTAAAATTTTCATTTCCCGCATCCGTGAAAGGCGTTCTTCCCGAAGTTCGTCCCATCCGGCGGCAAAACGTCCATTATAGGGTGCGATGTCTTCTTCGTGAGCGTGTAGGGGCCAATGTGGTGCCGTATAAGCGACATAGGTAAAGAACGGTCGTTCTGGTGTCTTTTCGGTATGGTTTCGGATATAGGTTGCCGCTTCATCACTGACAGCATCCGTGAAGAAGTAGCCTTCAGGGAGTTCATCGTGTTGGATACGGGTGTTATCGCGCGTGACGGTATTCGGTTTCCAGAAGTTCGCGGCACCGGTAATGATACCGTAGTACTCGTCAAACCCGCGTTGGCAGGGCCAACTGTGTTTGGGACCCTCGGGACCCGCGTGGCGAGAGATATGCCATTTGCCGCTCATATACGTGCCATACCCTTCTGATCGGACAGCATCGGCAATAGTGATACAGCGGTCATTGAGGTCCCCACGATAGCCTTCAAGTCCGTCGTCGCTCATCATGTGCCCGACTCCGGTCTGATGCGGATGTAGCCCGGTAAGCATAGAGGCACGGGACGGACAGCAGCGTGCGGTATTGTAAAATTGTGTAAATCGCAGCCCACCTGTGGCGAGCCTGTCAAGGTTCGGGGTATGGACTTCGCCACCGTAGCAGCCTAAGTCGGAAAAACCCATGTCGTCGTTCAGAATGAGAACAATATTAGGTTTCCTGTTTTCGTTCATAGAATAAGCACCTCTTCTATCGGAAAAAAATTAATGTTGTTTTTGGTGACTTGGTATGTTAGTATTATAGTAAAACCTATAGTTAATTGGGCACTCTCAAACAGTCTGAATACCTATGACAGGCATTCAGACTGGCACAAACTGGAAGTTTATGCTACAAAGATGTCCACTTATTTATGGGCTTCACTATAAAAGAGAGACACGAAACCTGAATAAGAGCAAAGCGTAGGAACCGCCCCCGACAAAGGAGTAAAACCATGATTGCGAATTTGATTACGCTTTTCCGCTTGATCCTGGCCTTTGTTGTGATTTCCCTTTTTGGACATCACATCTATTTAGACATTTTGCTTGTGGCACTGATCGGTTTTATTCTGTTTCTCGATGCGGTTGACGGTTATGTTGCTCGCAAACTCAATCAGACTTCCGATTTTGGCGCACTATTTGACATCATCGGCGACCGAATTGTCGAATGCATCTTCTGGGTTTACTTCGCTGTCGTTGGATTGATCCCGTTCTGGATTCCAGTGATCGTGATTGCGCGAGGGTTTTTCACAGACGGTTTGCGAAGCGCGGCCTTTGCACAAGGCAAAACTGCCTTCGGTGAGAACACTATGATGTCTTCGAAATGGACCCGTGCGCTTACCAGTTCACGAATAAGCCGTAGTATCTATGGCATTGCGAAAGCAGTCGCTTTCATCTATCTTGGCGGTGTTATTGCTTTCAAGAATTCCGGCATCCATCCGGAATTAGTCGTCGGTTTGGAATTAGCAGGCGTAATATTCTCTGGTGTGGTTGTCGCTATGTGCCTGATCCGCGGACTTCCTGTTTTGGTTGACGGTTGGAAGTACGTCAAAGGGTAACTCCGTAAGTCGAACAGCCGTCATTTTCGCGACATGTGATTATCGCCACCAGTCTTTAACAACACACGACTTCCATCTTCGCTTGCAAGAGCCGTAAAAAGCGATCTTGCTGCTGAATACGCTGCTGCTGAAAGTATGTGATTTTTAAGCGTAAACACCAGTTGATAAGTGATAATATTTCCAACCTGTCTGTACTGCCTCGTAAGTTCGGCATTCTCTATAACGTGGTGAATATCCTTTGGCAGTGTAGCTGCCCACCCGTCTGGCATCTGGATGCGGATTGCCTTTTCAATTTGCATTGGGTAACCTAAATCTAATGAATAGGTGCGTTGTTCGTTAGCAAAGGTTTCAGCGTAGTCCGCGAACTCATCAATCGGCAAAGGTAGTAGCATATCGTCTCCGACCCATGTCCCGTAATTCTCAACATGGAAACCGAGGTTGATTGTCACTGGCACGTTTAAATCAGCAAGGTCAGACATTTCGGACCACGCCACTTGGATGCCCGGAAATTGCTGGCTGAGTTCAGTCGCTAAAGTGGTTTTCAGTGCCTTGGGCTGTATCTGTTGGTATGCCCATCGTGTATTTAGATCATACTGTCCATTTGTCTGGATGTAGAGTGTACCTTTCACACTACCGTCGCTGTCTAACGTCAATTCTGTGGTGCTGACAAGACGGTTGGCTTCTGGTGCGTAAATAGGTGTCTCCACAAACTCGCCGTGTGTATCAGAGATAAGAAATCCTATGCGTCCTTGTGCGTTATACGGGAGATCGCCATAACGACAGGTTGTCGCTGTAGGGTCCAACCATATATGGGTATTTCTGCGGGTAGGAATTGCAGTAATCATGTGGTTAAACTGGCTGAGCAATGGCAGCGTGGTATCGACGCGTTCGTGTGGAGCGACACTCATCAGGACCGGATAGGCTTTGATACCGACCAAATCCAACATCGAAATTAGAAGTGTGGTTTTATCTTTGCAATCCCCGTATTGCATTTGAAAAACCTCAGTGGCAGACGTAGGTTGGTAAGCACTCTGCCCGAGCTCAATGCCGACGTAACGGATGTTTGTGGCGACAAAGTGATAGAGCGCACGTATTTTCGCCTCTTCCGTTGTTAGATCGTTGGTTAGCTGCCGAACCTTTGCTTCAATGTTAGTATTCGGGGTATATCTCCCTTTCGCGAGGTCTTTATACCAATTGTAAACACTGTCCCAATCTTTAATTGAGGAATAGCGCAAGCGTGGCAGTATGTCGTTAATGTGTGGCATCCCTTCTTCGAGCATCAGTGCTGGTGTCTCGCCGTACTTCCATATATAGATGGTGGTGTCATTTTCTGTGTGGGATATCACAGGTGTTTGTGGATTTGGGTCGTTAGCGATCTCCCACTGAAGGTGCCAGGCTTTTGGCATCTGAAGCGCGTAACTGGTTTCCAATGTTGCTTCTGTTGCCTGCAAATTGTATCCGCCTGTAATCCATGTCTCGCCGCCAGGCACTTTATCTTCAAGTGTTACCTGGTACTCAATACAGACTCCAGGGGCGAGTCCAACCATGGAGATGACCTTCCACATAGCGTCGGAGTAGAGATTTTGGGATAATAACCCAGGCGGTGTTACATCGTTAAACGCTTCATCGGGTGGTTGCAGGATCGTGCCATCGGTTGTGATTGTTCTTGCGATGTTCACGCCTATATTCTGTGCAATAGGTTGGTAAGGTATGGCGATGTCGCCATACCTCTGGATGCCTCTTTCGGTGAGGATTTTAACGACTTGATGTGTCGTGTAACGCGACTGTCCGGTCGGTAAAACGTCGTGGCTGAAATGGTTGAATAGCACGAGTGTGTCAGCGTCCGGATAGTCGCTCGCGTCAGGGGCATTCGCGATGATATGCTCAACATCCGGATTCAGGAGGGTAACAGGGGGTACATCGGTGAGCTGTACCGAACCGAGATTCAGTTGTGCGAGTGCTTGGAGTCGTGTCAAGGCGAGGAGGTTGTCAGGATCAATTTCTAAAAGTCGTTGGTACTGGAGTTGTGCCTCAAAGTAACGCTGTTGATCTTCATAGAGTGCAGCGAGCTGTTCTCTTGCCCAAGTATCCTTCGGCAACAACCGAATGGATTCCCGCAATTCTGCAATTGCCTCGCCAAGTTTACCTTGCCCCAGATAGACTAATCCCAAGTAATTGTGCAAATTTTCACTTTCGGGACGTTCGCATTTCGGATCAAGGGATAACGCTTTGTGAAGGATCTCCACTGCCTCATCATAGCGTTCGAGCTGTTTGTAGGCTAAACCGAGATGGTTTAATGCATAGAGATTCTCTCCTGAAACTCCGAGAACTCGCTCATAGTATTCAGCAGCGGCGGCATAGTCCATTAATTTCTCAGAAATATATCCAACGTAGTTAAGGGCTGCAATATTCTTCGGTTCAAGTGCCAAAAAAGCAATAAATGCGTTCTTGGCGTTTTCGTATTCCTCAAGCTGGAAGTATATTTCCGCTATTTTGCGTTGGACCTCACTGGCATCGGGTCGAACCGTGATAGCGACTTCGTAAGCGGCGAGTGCTGCCCGCAGGTTGCCCTGTTTGAGTTCATTATTGCCTGCCTCAACCTGCTCCTGCCACTGACGGCTGCGCTCAACCAGTGGATCAACTATTGGCGGCGGGGTTGAATTTTTCGAGAAAATCGTGCAGCCGGTGATAACAAAAAGTAGGCTTAACAACCAAAATGTATGGTTTTTATGAAACATCATCGTTAATCTCCGTCAGCGGTTAGGTGCCCGACACTCGGTTTTTCTGAAGTTTCGGGTTTCCACTGTGGCGTTCCTTATCTCGGCGCGTCTTTTTCTCCAAGTTCTTTTTAAATGCCTCTTCAAGTTCAACGCCTGTTTGATTCGCGAGACAGATAAGCACAAACAGGATATCCGCCATTTCTTCACCAAGGTCTAAATCTTTCTCATTTTCCTTGAAGCTTTGTTCGCCATATTGACGCGCCATAATTCGTGCTAACTCACCCACTTCTTCCATGAGGATGGCGGTATTGGTTAATTCTGAGAAATATCGGATGCCGATGTCGTGGATCCAGTTGTCTACAAACTTTTGGCAATTTTCGAGCGTGTAGTCCATATCGGTTTATCTCCATTGTGGTGGCGTGTGCTGAGGACTTACGCCCAGTCTGTTAAGCGTTTTAGCGCGGCAGCACCTGTGGTACGGAATTCGCATCTATTTTAGATACTCATATTTTAGCAGCGTTTTCGATGAAAGTAAACTTTTTTCTATCAGCGTCCGTTCAAATGCACAATTAAAATGGAAATCCCTTGATTTTTCTGGAAACGTGGTGTATACTTTTAAATGCAAATTTCATTTGAGAGGAAAGATTCACACCATTTAGTGATTGCGCTGGATGAGTTAAGGAGAAATTACATGGGACTTACGAACGCAGAACAACAGTTTTATGAGGCAAATGGTTACCTCTTAAAAAAAGGGCTTGTCTCTTCAGAAGATATCGCACGAATTCAGGAAGAAATCAAAGATATACACAACCGTATGGCAGAACAGCCCACTGATGGGATCGGAATTTCCTGGGAGGTCTACGATTCAGAGGACCATCCGCCGCGTATCAAGCAGTTAATGCATAGTGAGTTGGTGAGTCCAACCCTCAATCGCCTGCTTCGCTCTGATGATGTATTAGACATACTGGAAGCAATGATGGGTGAAAACATTTCGCTGTATCACAGTAAACTGCTTCCGAAAGCCGGTGGTGATGGCACGGCTATCCCGTGGCACCAGGATTACGCCTATTGGAAAAACGATAACAACAAACCTGTCATGATCAATTGTCAGTTGGCTATCAGCGAGGCGAACCTTGAGAACGGATGCATCCAGTTTGTTCCGGGAAGCCACAATTGGGGTTTGCAAGAACACGAAAGGAAGCACCAGACCTTTGGCGTGTTTCTGCCTGGTCACTATCAAGAACGGGAAGACGCTGTGGCACTCGAAATGGAGCCAGGCGATGGTGTTTTCTTTAACGCGCTGATTATCCACGGCTCCGCGCCGAATAATTCGGTAAACGATCGGTTGATGAACACCTTCGCTTACAATGTGACAGGAAATGGCGCGACCCAATCTCGTGAAGTCTTACGCGGCAAACCTCTTGATGGATAAAAGTATGAGGACGCAGGTATCAATCGTCTAACCGAGGATATTTCTTGGCGAAACTTCTGCTGAAATGTAAAGGTATTTTCTGGAGAGATGGCTCATGTATGTGGAGAAAATATGAAAATCGAAAAAATGACCGATGCATGGAAAATCCTTTGGTTTCTACTGGTATGTGTTGGATTAGGTTGTGGCGTTGATGAACCGCGTGACTCAAATCTTGCCCCCCGCATTCTAACCTTTGAAGCAGACTCAGATATAGTTGTCCCTGGGGCGGAGGTGGCAATCCGCTTGGTAGCTGGTGACCTTGAGAACGATGTGTTATCATATACCTGGTCAGTTACAGGCGGCGAATTAACCGAGAACGCCTCTGGTGCAGTCTGGCGGGCCCCCGAAACTGAACGGAAGTTCCAAATTGAAGTTACGGTCAGCGATGGTGAAAACACGACAACAAGCGTACTGGATATCCAAGTGTGGCGGACACGACCGGGTAATTATTATCCATTAGCTGTGGGGAACACCTGGCACTATAGCGATGAAACCGGTAGTAAAATTACTTTTGAAATCATAGATACCATTCAAATTCAACGCGCTGGTGGAAAAACCATTGAGAGTTTTGTACTTCGGAAGTCCAGTACGACTGCGGGTTTGGAGAACATTGTCAACTACTCTTACTTGGGACCGCTCTTTGATGAAAAAGGTGAAGTCTCAGGTATTGTGCAGCATGCGCAGAATACTACATCCGGGACAGGGGACACAATTCTATTCGAGCCGTTCCTGCCTTTATATCAATTTCCACTTATCCCGGGCGAGAAGTGGGATGTTAGCTTTCAGGCAAAATTAGTGCCAGAACTTTTCCCACTTGGTGATGGCCTTGACGAATTTGAGGTGCTTTCAGAAGAGACAGTGACTGTGCCAGCTGGGACTTTTGAACATGTTTTTCAGGTTCAGGAATCATTTTGGTGGGGTTTCGATATTGGAAACCAAGATTTCCCACTTGACATCACTGTCGTGAAAAAGTGGATTGCCCCGGATGTCGGCATTGTTAAATTTACACAGTCGCAGACTCGGGGTGATGAGACAGTTGACACCGTTTTTGAACTTGAATCGTTTGAATTAATGAACAACTGAAGGTGCCGTACGGGTGAAAAATCTATCAAATACACCAGAAATCTTAACCACAACTGTCGGTTCTTATCCTGTACCGGCGTGGCTTCTGTCGATGCCGACGGAACAGTCGCTGCTTGATGCGACCCGGGTTGTCGTGGATATCCAGCGGCAACGTGGCATCGATCTGCCGACAGACGGCGAACTCTACCGCTTTGACCCAAATCATCCAGATACCAACGGAATGATTGATTATTTTATCCGTCCGCTTTCGGGGATAAGGGCAGAAGTCGGAAGACAGGAATGGCATGAGTTTCGACAGATGCAAACGATGTCTTTTCGAGCGAAACCTGCCGGCGTTGTTGAGAAAGCGTTAGGGGAAGGCGCGTTAAACCTCCTTTCCGATTGCGAACGCGCTGTAGACACTGCTGGTAAAAACATCAAATTTACGGTAACAAGTCCGTATATGCTCGCACGGACGTTATTGGATAAACACTACGGCGACTTTGACGCACTCCTTACTGACTTAGCGACAGTCTTAGCGGCACAGGTGCAAGGACTCGATTGTGCCTGTCTCCAGATTGACGAAGCCAATATACCGGGCAACCCACAGGACGCGCCTCGCGCCGCCGATGCTATTAATACTGTTCTTGATGCATTTGAAGGAGAGAAGGCAGTCCATTTCTGTTTTGGAAACTACGGTGGTCAGGTCATTCAAAAAGGCAATTGGAAGGCTCTCATCGACTTTTTGAATACACTCCGATGCGATCACCTCGTTTTAGAGCTGCAACACCGCCCTGATACTGATCTTGAGGCACTTAAGGCAGTTACGTCAGATATTGTCCTCGGTATCGGTGTAATTGATGTAAAGGTGAATCCGATTGAGACCCCTGATGACGTAGCGTCCAGCATAGAAAAAGCGGAAAAGATATTGGGGGCAGGGCGGATTGGCTGGGTCCACCCGGACTGTGGGTTTTGGATGCTTCAACGCTCCGTGGTAGACCGGAAAATAGAGGCACTCGTGCAAGGCAGGGATAAATACTTAGGACTCGCTTAGCGAAAATAATAGAAAAAAGGGTACAGATGTTTGAAGTTCAACTGCCAGCGTTAAAAAAATTTCAGAATGTCGCTGGTATTGCTGCGGGAATAGGGTTTGTCCTGGGTTTATTGATTCCTGCCGTGGCTATTTTCGGTCTACACTGGCGCTGTCCGTTTGGAGACGGTATTCTTCAAGTCGGTGGTTTTATGGCAATTATGGGAGTCGGAGGTGCCATCGTTGTTGGCAACCTCACTGGGCTGATCTTAATTGGGATTGCGAAATACCGTCAGCGGGTGTCCAATTTATCAAAAAAAGGAAGATAATAAAAAACTCAAGTGGATTTTGAATTCAACCTTCTGCACACCTTCTTACTCTTTGGCACAGGTATTTGTGCCGGTTTCATAAACACAGTTGCCGCTGGCGGATCGTTGTTGGCACTCCCCATGCTTATTTTTCTTACCTCGGATCCGATATTAGCAAACGGCACCAACCGAGTCGCTATTTTCTTTCAAAACCTGAGTGCCATTATGGGTTTCCGGCGTAAGGGGGTTTCTAATTTCCGGTATGGCATTTTACTGGCTGTTCCTGCGGTTATCGGTGCGGGGATAGGTGCCAAAATTGCGGTTGGTACGGATGCGGCCTTGTTCCAATTCATTCTCGCGGCCGTGATGCTGATTATGCTCGGCTTAACATTGCTGAATCCGACAGCACGGTTAAAGGATAGGATTGAAAGTAGTGGGACAGGTTCTAAAGTCATTGCGATGGTTGTATTCTTCTTTATCGGGATTTACGGGGGTTTCATTCAAGCGGGTGTTGGACTGCTGGTTATAACAGCCCTGCGGCTTTTGACAGGTATCGATCTTGTTCGGACGAATGCGATTAAGGTTTTAGTTATCTTCTTTTATACCGTTCTGGCACTCGGTATTTTTATCATGGAAGAGCAGGTTAATTGGACCTTGGGTGTGACGTTAGCGATAGGGAATGCTACCGGTGCATGGATTGGCAGCCATTGGGCCGTTGAAAAAGGGGATAAATGGATTAAAGTGGTGCTTGTTGCGACTGTGCTTGTCTTTGCGACGAACCTTGTACTCAAGCCCTTTAATTTAGATATTCTATCGCTGCTCGGGCTGGGTTAGCGTTCCAATTCGTGATAGGAGAAAATCAGACGGTGAACGGCAGTAATATGTGAGGTGAGCGTCAGGATACCGAGTGTACAGAGCAGGATCATGCCGGTGCTTTGGATAATCGGAAATTTGTACCAGAGTACCCCGTGGATGAGTGTCCCCGTTCCGAGTAAGATGATACGCTCAGGGCGTTGCATGAGTCCGACCTTACAAGTAATTTGGAGCCCCTCTGCTCTCGCCCGGACATAACTGACGAGGATTGAACCGAACCATGCCCCAAATGCTAAAGCTATCCCCAACAGACTCTCCAAACTATAAAAATAGATAAGTGCTCCGAGAAAGAGAAAACCTTCCGAATAGCGATCGATAACGGAATCCAAGAGTGCTCCGGAGGGTCGTAAGTTTCTTTGCGCCCGCGCAACGGCTCCGTCAATCATATCAAAACTGCCCCCAAACAGAATCAGAATACCACCGGTAATCAGGTGCCCCGTGGCGAAGTAAAAGGTAGCGATAAGGTTCACGAAGAACCCGAAAAGCGTTACCATATTCGCAGTAATACCGAGTGCCACCATTTTATTTGCAATAGCAGAGAGGATTATCTCAAGGCGGGGTTTTAATTTCGCTTCAAACATTGCAACGTCTCCTCATTGTATAGTCAGCTAACTTTTCACGAGGAAATGTAAGGATTCTCGCCTGTTTTTGATCAATTCTGTAGCAGGAACCGCCTCTGCTTGACGCAGAAGTTCCAAGATTGCAGGCGCGATGTCTGTAGAGTGCTGTGCTATTTTAATTTTTTTCTGTTCAGCAAATTGTGCGTCGGGTGCTGTGATAAGTACGCTCCCATCATTCCATATTATTTCAGGGGCGGGGTGATCAACATTATCAGCCCCTTCAAAAACAGTAATGATAGGATGTGGCAGTTTTAGCAGCTCCAATTCGGTTTTCTGAATAACGTGTGCACAGGCTAATGAAGTTCTACGTTGTATCGCCGCGATATGCGTAACCGGTAGATTCCACAAAAGGATAGGCTTTTTGAGGCGATGTGCGAGTGCGGTCAAGCGTAGTAAACATCGCCATTCAGCGGCACTGTTTAGGCTATGCGCGTCGCCTTGGACAAGTATGACCTTCGTGCGCTGTATCCAAGCGAAACCGGCAAATTTAAAAGTCCCTTTACTTCCAGCTCTATCGCCATAAAGTTCAATCGCCTGAGTGAATGGGGGTTGAGGGTATTTAGCAGTATTTGATGACATATACCCGTGACCTTTTACCGATAGTGCTGATGGGGTTGCCCCGCTATCAACGTAGCGGCAAATCGTATAAAACAGGACTTACGCAAAATCGGAGAATTACGCTTATTCCGACGCGGTAGGTGCGGTTAGGAGCACCTACCAAGGGAGTGCGTAAAGTCCTATAAAAAAAGCAGGGAGGTGCCTTAAAACACCTTCCCTGCCTAAAAGGTGATGCGTTCCGATTATTCGCCGCTGCGTCCACCGATGGCATTCATAACGAACCAACCGATGCCAGCTGCGGCTGTAGTCAGGAACACCAACGCACGTTTGGATGTGGAAGGTTCCTCATGTACACCTTTAGCATCCTCAAGCATCATCTTAACTTCGTTGATCGCCTTCTGGTTGGCCTCAACCTGCGTCAAAAGCATCTTCACGTCCGCTTGAATAGCCTCAATGACTGCGTGTGTTGCTTCCGCTTTCATTTGACGGTCTTTGAGCATCTTATCTACCTCTGCGAGATGCTCGTCAAGATGAGCGATGTCTTTAAGGATAGCGGCCTTAGCGGCTTCAAGTGCTTTTTTGACGCCAGAAGCGATTTCGTTTCCGGAGTCGGTGACAGCCATCATCAATTCTTTTTGCGATTTCAGGCTGTCCTCAAGGGCTTTGAGTTGCTCTTTGAGTTTGGCCATATTCTCATTAAGGCCACTAATTTCAGCCTCAAGTTTATCGCGCGTGGCTTCGGATTCGGCTAATTCCGCCTTCAGTTTTTCAAGTTCTTCCTGCTGCTTGAGTAGGTCATTTTCAGCAATTTCGACGACATCTTTTACCATATCAACTGGAATACGTAATTTTTCGCCTGGATAGATGAGATGTGGATTGGTGAAGTCGTTGTACTTACTCAGCTCGCGCCACCGGAGTGGATCTTTGAGATGCTCTTGACAGAGATCCCAGAGCGTATCGCCTTTTACAATCTCAATAAGCACGGTGCCATCCTCGCCTTGGTGCGGTGTAATCCGTGCCGAGGCGGACAAGACATAAACGCCACTGAGTGCTGCGCAGATATACAGAACCAGTGCCAACTTCAGAGTGCCTCTTATCATTTTCATAAGTTTTCTCCTTTAAAATCTATAAGAGAGGGAAGCAAAGTGAGTTGATCCAACACCGTTGATTTCACTCGCCATGCCATCTTGGATAGCATAATCAAGCTGCAGCCCACCTATGTTTACACCAAAACCACCGAAGAGGCTCTGTGCGTCGCGTGATGCTCTGACTCCACCACGAATGGAGAAGGCAGTGGATTTATAATTAACAATCGTGTACTCAGCACCGAGTCGTAGGCTCGTAGCACTCTCGTCGAGATTGACGAATTCCTGCTCAAGGTCTGCTGCGAATGTGACGACATTGCCCATATAGAGGTTGTAAGCTAACCCGACATTGAGCACCATCGGTACCATGTCGTCGCCGATAGCTGCGCCGAGGTACTTAGCAACAACGCCGTAATGGAAAGTCGGTACTTTTTCCTCGCCGACATCTATGTGTAAGGCATGTCCCATCACTCCGACATCTACGCCGCCGAACCCGCTCTGGTTTTCAACGCTTTCTAAGCCGAAGTTATCCGCGAGCATACGCCCGGTTAGACCGACGCTGAAATTTCCGATGCCGATGCCGTAAGAGAGGGAATAGGCGTTCGCGCTATAGTCGAACTCGCCGCCGTAATTTTCATTATTATCATACTGTGAAATACCACTGACACCGGCGTTTGTGACTGCAAGCCCAATGGATCCAGCGGACCCGAGTG
This sequence comes from uncultured Poribacteria bacterium, assembly GCA_951828385.1. Classification (GTDB taxonomy): domain Bacteria; phylum Poribacteria; class WGA-4E; order WGA-4E; family WGA-3G; genus WGA-3G. The sequence continues at coordinate 4,759,599 of OX639973.1, read as the reverse complement.
CTTTCGTCAATGCGATGAAATTGTGGCTTCTATCCAAATCGAGCCGCTGGGTCGAAAAATTGAGACTTACATCCGGTGCGGACCCGAGGCCTGCTGGGTTCCAGACAGTTGCGGTAGCATCATCGGCGATTGCTGTGAATGCCCCGCCTAAACCGATTGAGCGTGCACCGGCACCAAGCCGTAAGTGTGGCATGGCATCCACTCCGGCAAAGCTGGCCGGCGACACCGCTAGGATAAGAAAGAAAAGTGGGATTAAACCGCATAACAATTTCGGGCATTTTCTGGAAGCCCATTTAGCGATTTGTTTTGTCATTAACATTATATCCTCCAAAAGACTGTCCACATCGGGAATTGGACGGCTGTCCAATTCCCGATATGTGGACTGCCATTTACTTAGCGCGTCAGTGCGAGTTTAAGAAAGGCGTATTCCGGCTCGAAACCGTCTGCGACAATAATTTCACAGAAGTAGATGCCTCGAGCTAAATCTTCACCACTGCTTGATTTCCCGTCCCAACCGATCGCATCTGAACCGTTATCCTTACGGGTATAGTTCCCAGCATCGAAGACACGGTTATCTACAAGCACACGCACTGGTCGCAACGTTGCGTCATAAATGACGATAGAAACAGTTGCTTGCCGTGCGAGCGAGAATGAGATGCGAGTATTGTCTTTGAACGGATTGGGGTAATTAAGCGGTCGCGCTGCCAATATTGGACCTTCCGCAGCCTCAAGGAAGAAACTAAAGGTGTGGACTGTCCTATTCGCCTCACGTGCACCTTCGTTCTTCTCAGAGACATTGCCTTCCATGTGCGCGTTGTCAGACACTTCAAACCTAACCACATATTCGCCTGCCCAAGTTTCAGGCTTGGCGGCTGTATCCAATGAGAGGGGATACATCACCTGACTTGCCGTCTTCTGTTCGGGCTTAAGGGTAATTTTAGTACCGCTTGGGGTCGCCTTGTATTGAGCCGCGGCCCCCTCTATAACCAAGGTGATAGATTCAACATTTATGCCAGATTCAGCATCGGCATAAGCGATTGAAACTTTGGGTGCCTTATCGCCTGGTTTCAACTTGAAGCGTGCGTTCTGGTGTGGTGATGCCATCGTGATAATCGGTGCGGCGGTATCGAAGTCGATTGTGAAATTCCCTTTCGCTGAAGTAGAATTCCCAAGCGTATCGGTTGCCCGAACTTCAATCGTGTAAGTCCCTTCATCAAGCGGTTCTTCAGGATTGAAATCCAAACGGGTGATACCTTCCACATTGTCTTCGCCATCATCTGCGGTATTGCCTGCCACCTCTTTACCTTCGGCATCCATGACAGCGATGGTTATTTCAGCAACCCCGGATTCGTCGCTGGCACTCGCGGAAATGACCGGGAGTCCACCACGATATGTTCCAGAAGGCGTAATTGAGGTGATTATCGGTTTGACATTATCAACAATAAGCGTGAAGGACCACGTAAATTCCGTTGTACCACCTTGGCTGGTTGCGCTGAGTCGCACGGTGTACAGACCGGGGCCGTGTGCCTCAAAGTCCACCGGTGCTTCAACTTTGCCTTCAGCGACATTCAAGGTAGCTATAGAACGGGTCACGCCACCATTTATACTGTATTTCACAGACGAAATAGCAGATTGTTCGTCGGTTACAACCGCTGAGATCACTACCGCTCCTAACTTATCGGGATCGGTATCTTTAATGACCCCATTGGGGGCTGCTGCAGAAATGATTGGCGGTGTTGTATCTTTCGGCATCTCTACCGTAAAGGTGACAGATGTCTGCGCTGTATTGCCATCACCGTCAGTGACTGCGACAACAACCGTGTGATTTCCATCGCCTAATCCTTCCTCAGGGGTATAAGAGAATCGGTTTCCGTCTACCTCTGGTGTGGCTTCAACATCGTTGATAGTAAACGTCGTTACCTCAACAGTGCCTGCGCCGGAAAATTCACCACTGATAAGCGGTTCGCCGTGCTCGAAGGTTTGCCCTGAAGCGGGTGAATGAATCGCAACCATTGGTGCAGTCCCATTGACTGCAAACTCAGTGGATCCTTCACCGACGTTGCCGAGATTATCTGTAACTTGAACAGTCACGCGATATGCGCCACCAGCGAGTGGTTCGCTGCGAGTGTAAACCAAGCTTTCAGCATCTTTGTCAAGATCTGCTTGATCAACAACGACTTCGGCTTCGTTAGGTGGCTGGAGACGTGCCAATGCGAGACTTCCAGTCGCCCCGTCAACACCCGATCCGGCACCGTCATGATAGGTTGCCCGGAGAGTTGGCAGGCTCTCTACCGTCTCATCTTCCGTAGGCGATTCGATGGTAACCATCGGACCGGTGTTATCTACATTAACCGTTGTTAGTGGGAAAGCAACCGAACCGTTCCGTTTCGTGATCACACCGTCAGGCGTATAAACACCGTCTACGAGTCCGCCGACCTCTACCTTCAGCGAGAAGGTATTTTCGGGATCTTCGGTACTCTCACTTGGCACTTCACTCCCATCTACTGCACCACTGAGTTCCTCAGCAGCTAACGCACCGTTTGCAACCATGAAACTCACAGTGACGGATTCACGAAGTGGAATCGGTTCTGCGGGTGGCTCTGGTACGTCTGCATCATCAACGGCAATGACTGCTTTTTCAGTGATATCGGAGACACGGATGTTCAGGACATGCACCGTTACCATTGGTGATTCATCGGTTTGCACGTTCATAGATTCATCAACGGCTAAAGCGTGGAACATATACGTTCCATTTTCGAGCAATCCGACATCAATTGTAAGGTCAAGAACACCGGCTTCGCCTTCGGCAACAGTTTCAGCACTGTCTCCAGTGGTTTGCACCAAGTTCACTGATGCGTAAGTCATCGGATCAGCAGTCGGTTGAGTGGTAAACATTGCTATTGGTGAAGGAACTGTATCATCAACAATCCCCCCGACAGTGTAGCTACCATCTTCGTTTGCTTCAATCGGACCTGCAACGTCAGCAACGGCGACAATGTTCGTTGGACCTAACGGCGCGACATCATCAACATTATCAAGTGAGAATGTTGATGTAACACCATCAGGAGATACCGTTTCGCCTTCGTCTGCTGCGGAAATTGCGACAGCACGTACGACGTACGGGTTGTCATCCTTAGAAGCATCCCGCTCTGCAGGACTCCCCATTTCAATAGTGTCTGGAAGCTCCAACGCTATCGTATCTATATCAAACGTCCATTTTTGATAGGCTTGATATCGATGGATGGGTGAAGGTTCCGAGCTCGCCGCGGCGGTTCCAGCTGCGACCGCAATGATGTCACTGAGGGCATCAACATTTAGGTGCTGTAGTTCTTGAACTTCTTCCGAAGCAACAACAGTCCCCTCTTCAGCTGTGCCAACCGGTTTCCACGCCGAATCGTCATCGTTTAGACGTTTGGCTTCAAAGCGCGTTGAAGTCATAAGCGGAGAAGTTATTTCACCAATAGAGTAAGCATTGACCGTGACGATTCCCTTCGGTGCCCCGCTATCCGGGTTGGTTTCTGCTGCAGGATCCGTCGTTATTGCCAAAATTTCTGGAGCCGGTCGGTAAGTGTTTTCAACATTCACCGAGATTTTTGCCCCGTCGGTTTCAGCCACTTCTGCGCCTTCGCTATCAACAGCCACAGCGTGGAACATATAAGTTCCGTTTTCGAGGTATTCACCGTCAGCAAGTATACCGACATCAACGGTTATCTCAAAAACGCCACTGCCTTCAGCAGTTTCGGTTGCTTCTCCAATAGAAGCCCCTTCAGCGTCCGTCACGACCATGACCGATGTGTAGGTTGTCGGATAGGATACTGGCGTGATGGTAAAGGTAACCATCGGGGATTCGACAGCCTCGTCATATTTATCAACGAGTCCACCGACTGTGTAACTGCCATCATCGTTTGCCTCAACTGCGCCATCGGCAGTAGCAAGAGCAGTAATATTCGTGGAACCGATGTTGTCAACGGAGAATTTTGCCTCAACACCGGGAACTGGTGGTATTTCGCCACCATCGGTATTGGCATATCCGGTTACGACATATTGGTTATCATCAGTACTACCTTTGGTAATCGTATCCATCAACGTTGTGGTATCTATAGAGACCACCCATTTCTGGTAGGTACTACCAACATTGACACTCGGTTTGTCAGGTCCTACAGTGCTAACTAAGTCTCCGAGGAGATCCGCAAGTGCTTGACCAGCGATGTTTTCAGCAGCTTCACTGGTTTCAATTGTCCATTCGGCATCTTGAGGTCCCTTGGCGGCCAAGCGGACAGAAGTGATATCTGTAGAAGTCCGGCTCGGTGTATAGGCGTTAAGGGTTATCATGCCTTGTGGGGCACCGCTCTCCGAATTGGTCGTCGTGGCAGGATCCACTGTAATAGCGATGACTTCAGGATCAAGCGGGCAAATACCTGCATCTAACTTGATTTCACCTGTCCCCGCATTGAGATCTTCCAGACCAAGTGCGTTGGTAGCTACGGCACGCACCATTACAGAGCTGCCTGCGCCTATCAATGCATCAAAGTCAGCGACGTTCCAAGGGATCGTTAACGTTGAACCCATTTCGGCTCCAGCGAGATCAAGTTTGCCGATTTCTTGCCATGTGCCAGCAGCGTCCATATACTGGACACTCACTGTGGCAGGATGCGCTGTGCGCTTGTCCACTGTGACGGTTAACATAACATTTTCTGTGGTATTTCCGAAGATTGTCACATCACCGACGGGACCACTCTCAAAGAGGTCGTCCATATCGCCGTCCATGTTGCAATCGCCAATCACAGCAAACGTTACGCTGGCTTTGTCATATTCTGGTGCAACGATTCTGAGCCGTGCATATGGTGCGCTGGCATTAATATTGAAGAGCGTATCAATCCCAAGTGCGCGAATGCCATAGTCTCCAATCGCGAGGGGCATTCCCTCACCTTGAATAGGCATTGTCATGGCGTACCCTTCACCAGGGACAAAGTCAAAACTGACCGGTAGGAGTGTATCAATGAGTTGGAATGTAACACCTAAGATATCATGGATCACTTGACTTTGATATTCATCCAACTGGATACCTATATCGCTTTGTGCGAGAAACTTGTTCGCTTCCGTTTGAATAAGCTCTGGTGTTAAAAAGCCCAAGATTAAGTCAGGGGTCACAGTTCCGATGATCCCTAATATTTGCTCATCGGTTAAGTCTGGAAAGTATGGTTTCAAGAGTGCTGGGTTCTGGCTGAGCGCAGCTTGCAAAATCTTGGATGATGCCATAGTAGACTCAATTGTCAATGGCAGCCAAGTATTTTGGAAGTTACCATCAGCATCCATTTCAGCCTGTTGAAAAAGCAGATACGACTCACCCGCATCAAGGGCGTACTCCGGCATACCCCTAACGTTCAGTGCAGCGGCACCGGGGGCAGGCGCAGTGGCAACAAAGACACCTTCACTGGTGTTCCAATAACCGGTAGCGTTGAGTTCAGGGTTGAATGTGATTGTCGCTTCCGGTGCGGTCGTATCAACAGTGAATGTCTCTTGTATCTGATCCAGTGGGGCTCCTGCAGCATCGTGGACAGTGGCAGCTAAGTAATAGTTGTTATCCGCGATTGAATCAATATTAGCAACCCATAACGATTCGAGTGCTGGATCAACAGCTGGGACAGTGAAAACGGAAGCCAACAACGGATCGGCTGTAGATTCAATCTCGATGAGGAGTGCGTTAGCACTGAGAAGGAGTGGACGCTGAAGTCGGTTCAGTGCCCTCTGAATTTCACGGTTATCCTCGCGAGTGAGTTGTTGCCCCGTGATGATCTTTTGGATCGCGGGCAGATTTATGAAACTGTCTATTGCAGCATCGACCTCAGGTGTGAATAAACGATCAATAATCCCGCGTTCTACCATTTGTAGATTGCGTGGGTCTGGCATCGACCAGCGCGTAATTTCAAGCGGGGGATCCAACGTTGCGTCTGCAATTGCTCCCAATAACTCGGCGGGATCTTCGGGTGGATTTTCTGACAATGCCAGAAGCTTGTAACGACTTAGGATGTCCAATGCTACTGGCTCATAGAGCGTTACTTCAAAGTAGTAGTAGACATTATTACCCAGTGGAATATCTTCTACTGCCGTTTCCCAAACAACACTCCCAGCAGCGTCTGCGCTTGCCATCATAGGTACTGTCTCGTATTCTTCTTGCAACTGATCGTAGGCGTACCGGAGGTTCACACCAGAGAACAATCCAGTGGTTGAGGTGGGCCATGCTGGCAAGTTGGTGGCAGCGAGTGATTCATCTAATTGGAAGGTGTGAGAGACGGTCTCTGAGCTAACACCAGGGACCGGCGGGCTCATGTTCCCGCCCCCATCCTGGAACATAAATGTGACACCACCAACGTCCGTAGCAGGCAATGGAACACGGACGTAAAGGTTTAAGTTATCCCTGGTTAGGTATTTAGTGTTAGGGACATCCAAATAGGCGAGTTCAACCGGCTTGGGCGTTATCGCATTCCCAAAATTCTCAAAATCCAACCCTTCCGCTTCATTGTCGAAAATCGAAGTAGACTTTGATGTCAGTGCATAGCGAATGGACGCAAGTTGGTTTTTCGAGAGTAATCCTGGTGGCACCTGGTTAAGAATCAGGTCAACCAACGTGTCTGGGGTGTGTCCTTCAAGATTGGCATCTTTAATAATACCATTTACAACTCGCCTTCCAAAGATCTTGTTAAGCGAAAGTCCACCAAGCCGAGATTGACCAACTATTGACTCGTTTGCTGGTGTTATCGGATCAAATTTAGATGCGGGTGGAACGACCTCTGCTGGCGGTTCAACTATCGGTTGTTCAGGATCGGTGGGTGGATCGACCGGATCCGTAGGTGGATCGACCGGATCCGTAGGTGGATCGACCGGATCCGTAGGTGGATCGACCGGATCCGTAGGTGGATCGACCGGATCCGTAGGTGGATCGACCGGATCCGTAGGGGCAGCAAGCAATGCTGCAAGCTCTTTAACAGCTTCCGCATCCTGCAGCAGAGTCCGAACATCTGGGTCCTTGAACATTGTTTGGATTGCCTCTTCGCCAAGAAGTGCTATCACTTCGGGACCTGCATCCGGCACAACGACCGTTATCAAACCCGGACTAGCAAGAAGCGTATCTACAGCAGCGTCAAAACCACCGAGCTGTGCAATAACCGGGCTCTCTAAGGTTGCAGGATCGCTAAGTGCGTCAAGAACATCCGGGAGCACTAATTGAACATCCTCACGCGCAAGCGTCGCCTGATACTTTTCAAAGACCTTCTTTGCAAGAGAAGCTTCCTCTTCTTGCCCAAAAACTGTGTTCGGAATTGCGGTGTAAAAAACACACAATGTAAAAATCAAAAAACAAACGAGTGTTCGTTTTTTCATTAACTCATCCTCCTCGTTAAGTCTGCGCGCTCGCAAGACTAAGTACTGAGTTTCTTAGATGGGCAAGCGAGAATACGACAAAGACGACCGGGGTATGATGTTTGCCCATCCAATTAACATCTTACCAACGAGCATTAAAATTTCCCGATACCGATGTAGCCATAGGATAGGATTCGTATAACCTAAGGCATAGATCAAAACATAAGGAAAGCGGCATCTAACTTCCATGTCTGACTCTGCGGGAATTTTTCTATTATTTTAGCAAAAAGTAGTAAAATTAAGCAAGCATTTAATCGTTACGTGCCAGAGAGATTAGCGTTACAAGCGCGAAACCTGTAACCAGAATCGTCCTGCAGTGTACGTGATGTTTTATGCAATCGGTAAAATTTTATTCCCGCCGCATCGGTATATCATCGATTAAATTGCAGTCCGCTTATATATGATACCACAATTAACAAAACATGTCAAACCAAAATCTGAATTTTGGATGAAGAATTCTGACGCTTTTAATCAGAAATCAACAATCTATTTGACATATTACCAGAAAACACTTAAACTGTCAAGAAAAAAATGCATTTGAGGAAAAAGCCTATGTTAACTGAATCTGAAAAAGCGCAATTGGACCAACACGGTTTTTTGCTGCTCGAAAGTCTGATACCATCCAATATAACGGAGCAACTTCGGGAAGGTGCTTTGGCACTCGCTGCGGCGGAACAAGAAGCCGGTAAAAACCATAGGTATCTCGCGAACGACAGTGCGCAACGCGTCTGGAATCTTGTTAACAAAGGCGAGATTTTTGAAGAGGCGATCCAACAGCCGAAGATGCTCGCTGCGATGGCGTATCTACTCGGTGTCGATTGCACATTGAGTTCCTTTACGGTAAATGTGCTTTATCCGGGTGCGCCGGCTGCCGGTCTCCATATTGATTATCCCCTATCTGCGTTACCGACACCGCGCCCGAGTTTTCCACTGGTTGCTAACAGCGTCTGGTTTTTAGATGACTGGACACTTGAAAATGGTGCCACCAGTTGTGTACCGGGAAGCCACCGAAGGCTTGAAGCACTGCCTGAACCGGGTGTTGAATACAGCGACGCGTTGCAAATCTGTGGGCCGCGGGGATCCGTCCTAATTGTTAACGGTGCAATATGGCACGGTTCTTCAAAAAATATAACGAATGAACCGCGTGTTGGGTTACTCGGTTTTTTCTGTCGTTCTATTTTGAAACCCCAACAAGCGCAGCTGAAATTGGTATCCGACGCAGTTCTTTCGCGCGCAACACCGACACTAAAGCGGTTGCTCGGTCTTGATTCGTTGCCGAATATGAATGCATAGCACTTACGGACACCTTCACAAACAACGGGCAATCAATTGCCCTACTACAAACCAAGTTTACTCGCACGTTCAAGGGCAACATGGACACCTTCACAAACAACGGGCAATCAATTGCCCTACTACAAACCAAGTTTACTCTCACGCTCAAGGTGGATGAAACAGTAAATCCATCTTCAGCAGTCAAGGGATCATAAGCATTTTTTCTGCCATTAATATCCACTTGGGCTCGGGAGTATCCGGTGTCAACTGGTATATTAAGCGCGCTTTAATTGTGTCGCCGGTTGTGGCGGATGCCATATCAAAAGCGTAGGTCCTGTTTTCGTTTGGAAGCAGCCGGTTCTCATTCTTGGCAGAAATTGAGATTTGCTGCTTTTGACGTTCGGTGCCATCTGGTGCGAGCCTTGTCACCTCAAGCACAATAGTGCGCAATGTCCCTCCCGGTAAGATATGTCCGGTCTTACTCCGAAGTTTCACATCCGCTTTTCCGTCTACGTATCCAAGTTGAAGGGTCGCTGCACGCTTGAGTTGTGCAACGCTGCGACTGCCGCGCCACGTATGTTTTCTGCCTTTGATACTTTCATGGCTCGTTGTGCTTTGTAACCGCGTCACAACCGGCATGTGACATGTCGCGCACCTCGTATCGCCCTCGGCGAATTTGCTATTTAGGAAACTGGAAACTTGGTCATGCTCAGGAACGCTTTGTTGACCGTGACAGGTGCCACAGAGCGTCGTCGGTTCGGTATAGATCGGATTGGTAACGTTGGCGTGAAAATAGGTTTCCGCACTTGCTGCGGGGCCGTTCATGGCACCGTGTGCATCGAGGTGGCAGACGAGACATGAAACGCCTGCTTCTCGTTGTTTGTCCCGCAGCTTCGGCATTTTCCCCACACCTGTGATGAGAATCGGTTGGGGGGCATGGCACTGGTCGCATTTCGTTTCTCTGTCAGGGACCTGCTTTGCGGCAGCCTGATAGATTTCATCAACCCATGCCTTGGCGTGCATCGAATTTTCCCATTCTCTCCAGATAGCAGGGTGGCAGCTTTTACATTTCCCGTCCTGAAATCCTTGATATGCTTCTGTTACACGATGTGTATTGTCTTCGGCACGCAGCGTCCGGTTAACAGTTACTATAATTAAGACGCATCCGAATACTCCCAAACTTACGCCGACGATACGCCAGTACATTGCCTTAAGATTCATCGGGCTGCCTCACAAAGCGTATCTAAGAGTGAAATCGCTGCGGTCTCAGCGCTTCGGATACAGTCGGGGATGCCGATACCGTGGTAACCATTTCCTGCAAGCGCGATGCCTTGTAACTCGCGCGTGAGGCGTTCTATATCGTCAACAACGTCTTGGTGCCCTACCTGATATTGCGCCATTGCCTGTGTGTGCTTGTTAACAGTGGCGAACAGCGGCGCGTTTTCGATGCCAAGCAGCGGCATTAAGTCTGCCTGACACAATTGAATAAGGTCGGCCTCGGCGTTTTTAGAAGTAGGTTCGCCGACGAAGGCACGTAACAAGATATGTTCCTCCGGCGCGCGGTTCTCAAATTTGACGCTACTGAACGAGCACCCGATCAGCGATAGGCTTTCCGTAGCAGGGACAACGAATCCCATGCCGTCTAATGGGTGAGTAATATCTGTACGGCGGAATGCTAAATTAACCGTTGCAGAAGAGGCGTATGGAATCTCATTGAGCTTGGTAGCGAGTGGATTTGATACCTGCCGGATGAGCGCGCTTGTTTGAACCGCTGGAAGTGCGATACAGAGAAGTTCCGAATTTAGGGTTTCACCAGTGGAGAGAGCGACACGCCACCGAGTCCCATCAACATCTTGCTGGATATGTTCCACACGCGTATTTAATCTAATACTATCGGATAAAATGTCGACAAGCGTATCAATTAATGTCTGCATTCCTGATTTGAACGACAGAAAGAGACTATAACGGGGCCCGCTGGTATCTCGACTGGTTTCGGCTGCCTGTTTTTTTTGTGCACGGAGTGCTTTGATAATACTTCCGTGTGTTTTTTCCATCTCCAAGAATCTTGGAAAGGTCGCTTTTAGGCTCAAATTTTCGGCATCGGAGGTATAGATACCACCTATCATCGGTTGCGCCATCCGTGTAAAGGCTTCGGTACCGAGGCGGCGTCTGACGAAATGGGCTACGGCTTCATCTATGTCTCTTTCTCGGCGTGGGATAAAGAGATCTAATGCCATCCGCAATTTACCACGCCAACTGAAGAGCGGGGTTTTTAGAAACGGCTTTAGGGCCCCCGGTGCCATCATGTAAAAACCTTCAGGGACAGGGTGCAGGGTGCCTTTTCGCACGACAAAACTCCGACGGACTTTTGGGTTGGTGCCTATGAATTGATCTGCGATGCCGAGTTCTTCGCAGAGTGCTTTTGCTGCGGGTTTTGTAGAGATAAAGGCATCGGGTCCGTGTTCAATGAGGAATCCGTCTCGGTGTTCGGTTTGGATAACACCTCCAACGCGTCCAGTCGCCTCAAGCAGCGTGACATCAAGGGGGATATTGCGCTGTGCTGCCTCTTGCTGTAAGCGATAGCACGCGGCTAACCCTGTGATGCCGCCGCCGATAACAATAGCGCATTTCCTATCAGAGTTTTCCGGCATGTGTCCCTCGTCCTTCAGTGCTTCAGTTCAGGATTTACGCACAACGCTCCAATTCAGGATGAGTTGTTCCTACTTCGCAGACCTTTCATACACAAAATCTGCTAACATGTTGATGAATTTGGGGTGGGCACCGACAGTTCCTGCCCGAATAAAATCAATTCCGCAGGCTTCCGCTGTCTCGGCCGCCTCTATGTCAAGGTCGTAGAGTACTTCAACATGATCGCAAAGAAAACCGATCGGCGAGGCGACAACGGTGTCAACGCCTTCTTGTTTTCGGGCTTTAAGCCAATCGTTGATGTCAGGCTGTGTCCACGGGATAGGACTGTTTTCCACCTCGCTTTGGTATGCCAAGCCGAATTGAGCTTTTCCGAGTTCCTGGGCGACCGCTTCGCCGGTCCTTCCAAGCTGTTGTATGTACGGTGAGTTATCCGCGGCTGCCTGCGGGATTGCGTGTGCTGTGAAAACCAGCGCCGCGCGTTCTAACTTGTCCGCACACGCGGTTTTGATAATCTCAGCGATGGCACCGATGTAGCCCTTACGTGTATACCACGGGTCAAGATAGTCAATCGTCGGTTTTTCACCCTCAACTGCGTCCATTCCTTTTTTCACTGTCTGTTGATACCACTCCCAACTGAATTTAGATTGGTGGGGTGCCATGATAATGCCGAGTATTTTACGGTGTCCTTTTTGTGCCATTTCAGCGATGACTTCTTTTAAATAAGGTGTCCAATGCCTGAATCCAGCATAAACAGGAAGCGGAAGATTACGTGCTTGTAATGCGTTTTCTAAAGCGTCGGCTTGCCTGAAAGTCAATTCATTGAATGGCGAAAATCCGCCTAATTTTATGTAATGTGTCGAAATGTCTTTTACACGTTCTCTTTGGGATTCGGCTGTTCCAGCAATTCCTTCAACAAAGCAGTAAGCCTCACCGGGACATGCATCACTATCGTATTTCTGACAGCATCCGGGGGTGGGTCCCCCAAATGCAACGAGTAAGACACTGTCGTATCTCATTATTAATATGCCTCCTACGCCATATTGGCTAATTGTGCTGGCATGAACCGAGCATCGGCAGCGATCGCCTTCGCGAAAGCTTCACGTGCCAAGGTTTCATCTCCATTTGTGCGATGTGCGAGTCCGATGGAAAAGTATGCTTGTGCAAGTTGTGTGCCGTGAAGTCCATTGACAAGCGCCTGATAAATGGATGCCAACCCTGTTTTTGTTTCATCGCCGTTGCGGTAAGCAGAGAGAATGTGATTGTAACCGCGTAAAAGGTGTGCAGATGCGTAATCTGGGTCCAATTCAAGTGCGGTATTGAGTGCTTTTTTCGCTTCGGCGAAGAAGTCTCCCTTCTCAAGGACGCTTGACACGCTGCGGGACGCTTGCGTGAGTAAATCCGCGTATGCTGTCCATGCGTCCGGAAGATTAGAAAATTTTTCGGTTGCGGTTTTCAAGATAGCGATTGCTAAACCGAAATCATTTCCCTCCGCGACCTCTTCGGCGGTTTCTCGGTACGCTTCAAATTTTTCAAGTGCGTGTGTTTTTTGGTGAAGTTTTTCAGTATCCGCAACTGGAATAGCCGAAGGTTTCAGGTGTTGCCAGCCCGGTTCCGGGTCGTCAATCAACCCGCGGTACACCCTTAAAATCGCATAGCGGGGTGTTCCCCACACTTCGGCGATAGACCGAATCCAGTCAGGAAAGTTAGCCTCCATCTCAGCGAGGAGTTCGGCTAAAGACATGCCTTGTTCGACGCGCTTTCGGACTTCCGTTAGAAAATAGGATTCTATTTGGAGTAACAGCTCGATTTCAGCGTCCTGCGCTAAAGGCCCGTGTCCCGGTAGTACAGATTTCGGTGTGTATGTTCGCAGTTCTTTAATTGTATTGATCCAATCGTGGTTCGCCATGAGTCCTTCATTCATGACAGGTTGCCCAAAGATGGGAAAACTCCCGGTCATAACGGTATCGCCAGAGACGATACAATCCTCTGCGGGAATTCTGATAGCAGTGGCATCGTCTGTTTCTGCCTTTCCTAAATGAACGAGGTGTAAGCGTTGATTTCCTAAATCGAGTTCGGTTTCGTGTGTGAATGTCTGCTGTGGAAGGAAGGGTGGGTCGCCGAGTGTAAAACCACGAGATCGGAGGAACGCCTCTTGTCGTGGTGATCTGTTCACCATGAAGTCTTTCGTCATCTCGCGTGCGACGAGAGTTGCGCCTACCTGATGAAAAATAGTGTTTCCGTTCGTATGGTCCCAGTGATAGTGTGTGTTAATTGCATACAGAATTGGCTTGTCTGTAACAGTACGGATGGCGTTGTACAGTCGTCGTGCCATCATTTGGTTGACTTGTGTATCAATGACGGCCACACCGTTATCTCCAATGACAATAGAGGAGTTGACGATATTGCGAAACAGATACACCCGTTCTGTAACTTTAACGAGTTGTCCGTATTGTCGTGGTGCAAAAGGGTTCTCTGTCATGTTTTTTATTGTATTCCTAAAGTGTTTTTGCGATATTTACAAAATGTTTAACGTTTTCAAAAGGTGTGTCTCTGTGAAGTCCATGACTCAAATTCAATATATGCCCTGTCTTTCCGCCCTGCTCTAAGCAGGTTTCGACGGCTGCCGTGATGTCATCAGGTGTTCCGTCCCGGAGCATATCGTTATCCACGTTGCCCTGAAAAGCGACGGTGCCATCGGTCTCGGCTTTGGCTCTGCCAAGGTCTACGCATTTCCCGACACTCAGTACACCTGCCCCGCTTTGGTGCATTAAATCGAGATAGTTGCACTCTTTTGCGAAAAGTATTCCGGGTGCCTCTCGGCTGAGTTCAGCGAAAATTTGTTGGTGATACGGAAATGCGAATTCCTCGTATATGTGTCTCGGTAAGACATCTGCGATGGACTCGAAAAGTTGTACAATTTGAACCCCCTCGCTGATTTGGTAGTTCAAATAATTAACGGTCATCTCTGTCAATTTGCTGAGCAAACGATGCAAGCGTTCAGGGGCTTCTTCAATCATTTGGAAAACCGGGGTCGCCTTTTCCGATACACCGGCACCGCGTTTGATAGGACTTTCCGCTGCAATCAGGAAAAATGCGAGCGTCAAAGGTGCCCCCGCAAAACCGATGAGCGGTAGTTCTCCGTTCAGGGTCTCGCGTAGTTTACGAATGACTTTCCCTGTGAACGCTAACTGTGAGGCGGGTTCATTGACCGGTTGGAGTGCGTCTATCTGTGCTTGCGTCCGAATTGGTGTGTCTAAAATGGGGCCTGGGTCAAACCGAAAATGCGCGCCCATCGGTGCAAGCGGGGTAAGAATATCTTTATAGACAATAATCGCATCAACGCCGATACGTTTTGGGAGAAGCGAAATCTTGACTGCCGATTCGACATCGGTGTCTGATATCGGTGCGGGACAGGTTCGGAAGAGCTGTTCTAAAGGGATGTTCAATTCTTGTCGCATCTGTCGATAAAGGGGATCTGACCTGCCTGCCTGTCGCATCATCCATACGGGTACGCGTTCCACTGGCAGACATCGCGCTGCGCGAAGAAGTAAGTCATTTTTTAATTGCTGTTCCATGCTGAGAGAGATTACCTCTTCAATGCAGTTTTAAATTGCTTTTTTGATGCCGTTCCAGGAACTGTCGTAGTTTCGCGAAACTTTTAACGTTTTTCATAATCCTACCACTCTCTCGCTCCTCAAGATAGAGGAGAAACCCCATAACATAGAGGCTCACGAGAAAGAGTAGAAACCCTGAAACGCATCGCCCGATTGCTGAATAATTGGCTTGCAAGCTGAGGTACGGGGTGACCGCCTCGGGTGAGTCCTGCTGCGGCCACTCCACCGAGACAAAGTCACCCAACCCAGTTATCCCAAGCGATAAAAAAGCGATCGAAAGGACAAAAACGATGAAAAATGGGATACCCATATTAGATACCGCTTAGGAAGAAACTTTTATTAAACCTTTTGTACAAGCATCTTCACGGTTTCGTACCTTTGTTATCCCTTCAACGAGCGAATCAAGCGAGAATTCATGGCTAATAATTTTGTCCATATTGACATCGCCGCTCGAAATAAGTTGTACGGCTTCTTCCCATGTATCGGGTGCGAGCCAAGAGAAGCGAATGGTTTTATCATCAAGGATAGTATCAAGGATCGGTACTTGCATCACGTCTTTGTCACCGGGGAGTCCGAAGATAACGACGGTTGCGTGCCGACCGGTTACTTCGAGTGCAGAGTGGATTGCGTCGAGTGAGCTGGTAGCCGTAATTGCGCGGTCTGCTAATTCACCGTTATTGAGTTCCTCAATTGTAGCTCCCAAGTCTTCAACATAGTGTGGAGAGTTGGTATCGCTGACATTGACGACGACATCTGCCCCGAGTTCTTTGCCGCAATCCAAGCGATAATCACGCGTTCCAACAAGCAGTACATTTTTCAAGCCGCGGCTCTTCAATACCTGCACCATCATTAGACCGATAGGTCCCGGTCCGAAAACAACGGCGGTTTGTCCTTCTTCAGCATTGAGATTGTTGACGGCATAGAGTCCACAGGCAAGTGGTTCTGTTAACGCGCCTTGATCATAAGTAACGTTATCGGGTAATTTGACTGTCCAACGATAATCAGAGACTGCGTACTCGGCGAATCCGCCATCAACACCTACACCTAAAACCCGTTTTTCAGGGCACAGGTTCGACAACCCTTTTTTACTCCAAAAGGAGTTCGGGTTCGATTGGACGGGATTAACAACAACTCTGTCCCCAACTTTAAATCCACCTGTTGCTCCTGCTTCACTGCCGACTTCAACGACTTCACCTGTAAATTCGTGTCCAAGGATCAGGGGTCCTTTTCCGTCGTCTGTTTCGAGTGAACTGTTACCAAAATAATATGCGACATCCGAACCGCAGATACCTACCGAACGTACTTGAACTAACAGGTCATTATCACCGGGTTCTGGTACAGGTCGGTCTTCAAGGCTCATCGATTCGGGTTGATAAAAAATTTGAGATTTCATTATGTGCCTCCTAATGTCTTTAATGGTTGCAGTTATTTTAGCACGTCCCATTTTAATTTTCAATAGATTTTAAGTAAGATTCATATCAGGACCCTCTACCGCAAATGCGCAAAAGTTAATTTAAGAGACTCTTCAGTCCTTTTCAGTAAATAAATTTGAAATAGCAATGAGATCTAAGATATTTACTGTGTTATCGTTGTTGACATCAACTCGTGCCTCAGTAGGCGGGGTTTCACCAAAATGTTTCACTACAACGACGAGATCAAGGATATTCACGACTCCATCTTGATTGACATCACCGGGAAGAAAGGCTTGACTATCCTTTTCAACGATGCGTAATACTTGGTTTGCTGTTACATTCCTCAATTTTTGAACAATGCCGCTCGGCCAGTGGATCACTAATTCGCTAACGCTCTCATTCTGTGCCAGTCCAAAATGGATACGTTTCTGGTCTTGCTGTGCCCAATGGATTCCGCCGCCATTTTCTCGCAGTTGAATTTTTCCATCAGGTGTTGTTGCAAAGAGGCGTGCGCCAATTCCATCGCGATTGGAAAGGGTACCCTCTAAATCAATTTGGAGCCAATTATTATCGCTGCCGAGGTTGCGGAAGAGTTGGTCGGGCCCTTCGCTAAACGGATACATGCCTCTACCGTTGGTAACAAAGAGGTCAAGGTGTCCATCGCGATCATAGTCAGCCATGGTAACGCTTTGACCTCTGCCTTGTTCGCTTCCTGACGCGTCACCTGTATCTGGTAGGTGAATAAAATTGCCGTCCCCTTGATTTTCGTAAAGGTGATTCGGTAGATTCTCAGCGGTACTCGAACGGACGACATAAAGGTCAATATCCATATCATTATCAAAATCGCCTGCAGCCACAGAGTGGCAGTCTGGGAAATGTCTTGCCTCGTTCAACGGCGGTAAGGGTTCAAAGCCAGTGCTTTTGTTAATTAGAAGATCGGAACGTATATCTACGAATGGGAAAAAATTAATGGTTTCGACATCCGATATAGGCTCAGTAGTTTGAATTAAAGTCGTAGCAGGTAGCTTATGATAGATGAGTGTCCATTCTTCGGTGTTCGGATCATATCCGACGTAAATCCCAAATCTTTCGTTTTCAGGGCGCGCCTTAAGCCCAGCGACCCTCGGATCGTCAGGCGACAGTCTAACTTTAAAGGTAACAGCTCTGAGATTTGGTCTGACCGCTATAAATTCACCGCCATCAAATTCTGTTATCTCATACCCAACTGCCCCAATTTTGAGAAGGTGGCGCTGTGGCCCCCACTCTGAATAAATCTCAAAATAGACATCCCCTTCGGCTTTAAAAGAGACTCCCTTTTCAAGGAAAATAGGAATAGGTTGAGAAAGGACCCCTAAAGTGCTTTGAATATTCAGTTCTAATCTATGTGCATCGGGTTGAGCTATATAGGATGGATAAATGCTACGTGCAAGAAAAATATCGGGTAGCAGATCTCCATTCATATCCGTAACGGCAGCGTCTTGTACAATATACCCGCCTCGGATCGTAAGCGCGCCGGTTACATCCTGAAAAGGGGTACCAGATATTTCGTATAGGGCAGCAGGATAGACATGGGAATGAGACCCCAAAATGAGGTGCAAATTTCCTGTCTTAGTGAGGCTCGCCAGTTGCGCAAATTCCACGCTTTTCTTAAGGAAGAACCCAGATATTGCATTCATATTTTCAAATTTTCCCGCGACTTGACCGAAGACCGCGGATCCGATAAACGTCTGCGTTACATCTGTTCGGGCAACACCAGTCAATAGTACATCAAGCAGCCCATCGCGATTCCAATCGAACCATAAAGGGGTTCTGCCTCGCAAAAGTGGATAATCGATGCCGAGTTGGGTAGCACTCTCTATGAGTCGTCCACTTTCGTTTATATAAAAATGGTTCCCGTGATTGATGTGTGCTTTACTATTTAAGCCGCCGCTGCTGCCTGATAGGACAATGAGGTCTTGATCGCCATCGTTATCAAAATCAGCCCACGCTGCGCCATGCGTATCCGCGAATGGATTCGCATCCCAAACTATATCAATAATGTCTGTGAAGGTGCCGTCTCCGTTATTTCGATAAAGACTTGGCTTGTGTCGGTGGTTAGTAGCCCA
This sequence comes from uncultured Poribacteria bacterium, assembly GCA_951828385.1. Taxonomy (GTDB): domain Bacteria; phylum Poribacteria; class WGA-4E; order WGA-4E; family WGA-3G; genus WGA-3G. Next base: position 4,741,128 of record OX639973.1, on the reverse strand, counting down.
TAAATCGAGATACCCATCACCATCAAAGTCACCCCAAGCATTCCCCCAACTTTCACCGACCCGTGTAATCCCGGCCTGTTGTGATACATCTTCAAATTGAATATCCGCCCACGTGAGAGATAAAGGCCAAAAAACGAACAACAGTATTAAAATTCGCATTTTCCCTCCAATTATAGTAAAGTAATAAGCGGAAAGTATCGTATAATCAGTGTCCCTGAGATGTCTATATACTTTCCGCTGACTTTATAGTAAAACCTATAATTAATTGGGCACTCTCAAACAGTCTGAATGCCTATGACAGGCATTCAGACTGGCACAAACTGGAAGTTTATGCTACAAAGCACAAACTGGAAGTTTATGCTACAAAGCACAAACTGGAAGTTTATGCTACAAAGATGTCTACTTATTTTTAGGATTCACTATATTATAAATCTCACAGCATCTTTGTTTTTTTAGAAAATGAATCGCATCTCCAAGAGCAAAAATCGGCTACAAAACTCGCCGAGGAAGACGGTAATAATGGCAATAAAAAGAAAACCGGTTGCAGCGCGTGTTGCACCAAGCACATCACGCGCGACAGACTTAGGACGTAAGCAGTCCCATGTGATAAAGTAGAGGAGCAATGTGCCAGCAATGCCTATAAGCATCCGCATGCTGAAGATGATTTGGTAGAAAAGATTAAAAGGGACAACATCCGTGGATTGCTGCCTGAAAAAGATGTTCAGGCAGAGCAGGAGTGCTATCCCTGAAAGGGTATAGAGTAACACGGCATTAAACCGTTTCAGATAAATCACGGGTAGATCCGGTGTCACAAGGTACCAGTGCCCAAACCACATGCCGCTGTGGACGGCACCGAGTAATACAGCTGCTGTCAAGAATTGAAGTGGGAGTAGAAACATTTCACCGGGAAATTGAACAATTTCGGAATAACGCTGAGCACTCAAAACGACCCACGCAGCACCACAAATTACGCCACCCCAGAAAACGAGCCGCGTGAGCAGCGGGACTTTGAACCACCAACTCAGTGTATAGATGAAAAGGATAAGCACAAAAGAGATGACCAAAACAGATTCGGGGTTCTGCCAGAATCCGAAAAAATTGAGAAAAGTGACGGGTTGCCGATGGAGAGCTAAGTCCGCGCAGCGCGATAAACCACTGACAAGCAAGTAGATGCTTCCCATCAAACGATAGAAATTCGCGCCAACTAACGCTTTCGGGACTAAAAGGAGCAGAGCAAATCCGCCGACTGCGAGTTGGCTGAAAACGAGATAAAAAACGTCGAGAATACTAAACATCGGTGCGACTTGGTAATTTTCAATAGGGCAGTTTCAATCCGTGCGATCGTTACGCGGATTATTTTCCAAAAAACAGAAACCCATTATAGTTCGCCGTAGCAAATCGCTATGCTCAAAACCATAATGGGTTTCCTATTCATCACGCGGTGTCAGAGTGTAAAGGGTGTTGACCACCTAAATAATTTCGACGACTGCGCCAAGTTCTTCGAGCTGCTCTTTCGCCTTCTCGGCATCCTCTTTCGAGATACCTTCTTGAATGACGACGGGTGCGGATTCGACTTTTTCTTTTGCTTCTTTCAAGCCGAGCCCGGTAAGGGAGCGAACCTCTTTGATAACCGGAATCTTTTGGGCACCGAACTCTTTGAGTTGTACATCAAATTCGGTTTTCTCTTCCGCGGCGGCTTCTTCTTCGGCGGCGGCTCCATCTGCAGCGGGCATCATGCCCGGCATAGCGACTGCCGGCATCGCTGATGCACTGACACCAAATTTATCTTCCAATGCTTTGACCAGTTCGGAGAGTTCCAGAACGGTCATATTGCTAATTTCCTCAATCATTTTTTCCATATCTGCGGCCATGTTTATATCCTCTCTATAAGTCGTACGCAATTGACTTGATTAGAATTTTAGGAAAATAGAGACCCAGTGCCTCGGTTTTCCTGTGATATTTAGTATAAGCGTTAGGCGTTTTCTGCCTCTTTCTTCTGGTCAGCAACCTGTGTTAATACGGAGGTTACTTGACGTATTGTTCCACTCAGCACATTCACGATCCCGTTAGCAGGGGACCCTTGATGTAGGGTTCGCAGGAGTCCAGTGAGCGGTGCGCTGATAAGTCCGACGGTCTTAGCGACAAGGGCTTCCCGTGACGGCATATCCTTCAGTGCTTCAACGCCGGCTGCATCAATCACCTGTGTCCCGAGAATCCCGCCTTTGATTTTAAAATTTTCGTGTTCCTCGCCAAATGCGAGCAAGATTTTTGAAGATGCCGCCGGATCTGTGCCGGCAGCGAGCGCTGTATTTCCCTTGAGATAAGGGTTCAAGCCTTCAATGCCTTTCTCTTCAGCAACGACATTCACTAAAGTGTTCTTACAGACTTTATACTGGATATCCGCGGCTCGGAGTTGATTCCGGAGCTCGTTAATTTCTGCGACGGTGAGTCCTTGAAAGTCTGTTAGCAGAACAACGTCGGCACTGTCGAAAATCTCACGAATTTGTTCTGTTTGCTGAACATTCGCCTGATTCGGCATGTGTCAGCTCCTTTCTGCGTGGGTTATATGGAAACGGCATCACGTTGCTTCGGTTTCCATACAAACAGGTTAATGGGGTATACGATTGCATGCAAAAAGCCTCCAGGTGCCTGGAGGCTTACATAAATAGAGAAAACAACAGCGGGCAATAAATCGGATCTGCGCTTTGAGCAGCACGCCCTGTGTTCCATTCCATTCAAGCCTCGGTAGGCAATTAAGCCGATGGCACCTACGTTCTACGACTCCATTCAACTGTAAAGACTATTTCTATATCGTATCCCGCGTCATTTATACAAACTGTTGTGGGTCTATCCGGATACCGACGCCCATCGTTGCCGAGATAGCCACAGTCCGGAGGTATCTACCTTTTACGGAAGATGGTCGAGCGGCGATGAGTGCCCCCATTACAGCATTGAGGTTCTCTTTGATGCTATTTTCCTCAAACGAGGTTTTGCCGATCGGAACGTGAACGATGCCAGAGGCGCGTTCTACCCGATATTCGATTTGACCTGCTTTGATATTCTGTATTGCATCAGCGACATCCATTGTGACGGTGCCAGCCTTGGCGTTAGGCATCAAACCTCTGGGTCCGAGGACTCTTCCAAGTTTCGGCATAATACTCCGCATCAAGTCCGGGGTCGCAATTGTTGCGTCGAAATCGAGCCATCCATCAACGATTTTATCAACGAGATCATCAGTTCCGACAAAATCCGCGCCAGCTTCCTCAGCTTGCCGTGCGGGGTCGCCTTCGGCGAAGACGACGACACGGACGGATTTCCCTGTGCCGTGTGGCAGTGTAACGGTGCCTCGGATATTCTGCTCGGCATGTTGTGCATCTACACCGAGACGTGATGCGAGATCAACTGTCTCGTCAAACTTCGCGCCGCTCGTTTTTTTCACAAGCGAGACGGCTTCATCTACTGTGTAGAGTTGGAGTCTATCCACATGCTCTCTGCTCTCGGTGTATCGCTTTCCTCTTTTCGCCATGTTGTTCTCCAATAGTTAGTGCGTGTATCTCTGTAGCCCTGTTCCAAAGCGAGTTTATGTGTATGCGCGGCGCATGCGCCGAACCTCGCTATCCAATCGTAAGCCCCATACTGCGAGCGGTGCCTTCTACCATCCGCATCGCGGCATCCAAGTCTGTTGTATTCAAGTCAGGTAATTTCGTCTCGGCAATTTCTCGGATTTGATCCCTTGTGACGGAGGCAACCTTGTTTCGGTTGGGTTCACCTGAACCTTTGGCGATCTTCGCTGCGGCTTTGAGTAAAACTGCCGCGGGCGGCGATTTTACGGCAAAGGTAAACGACCTATCGCTATAACAAGTGATGATGGTTGTCACCACCATACCGGGCTGATGCTGCGTCTGGGCGTTAAAAGATTTAATAAACTCCTGTAGATTAATCATATAGGGTGCGAGACTCGGCCCCACAGGCGGTTGTGGTGTCGCCTGTCCGGATACCAATTGGAGTTTAACTTCACCTGCTACTTTTTTTGCCATTGTTTTCCCTATTTTGGATTGTGATAAAGCGGCGCTCCCGTATTTAGACGCCCCGTTTAATTTTAATTTAGTTCAGTTCTTCCACTTCAAGTAAGCCCAAGTCAACAGACGTTGAACGTCCGAACAGTGAAATGCTGAGGCGTAACCGTTGGTGTTCCATGTCAATTTCTTCAATTTCGCCAGGGAACCCACTAAAGGGTCCGTTGATGACTTTAACCTTATCGCCTATCTCGTATTCCATTGCTGGGACCGGTACAACTTCCTCTTCCTCGGTTGACATCTGGAGCATGACCTCAACGTCATCAGGACTCAAGGGTGATGGGTGTGAGGGGGGCCCCAAGAAATTCATGACGCCTGGGGTTTCTTGTATAAGTGCCCAACTTCTTTGTCCAATCGTGCTTTCAACATGCGGGCCGAGTTCCTGGGTGGTATTAACGAGTACGTACCCCGGATAGGAAGGTCGGACACTCACTTTCCGTTGGCTGTCCTTGACCTCGACCACTTCGGTCTCCGGGACATTAACCTGCAAGATCGCGTCCTGCAACTCTTCCCGTGCGATCATGTTGTCGAGGGTGAGTTTAACCTTTTTCTCATGTCCGGTGTATATCTGAACAACGTACCAGTATCCATCCATATTCTGAGTCACCCACGGTTGAAGTACAAAAACGTTAAGTACGAATAAAAAGAGTTCTGAGAAAAGCCATCCCGAAGCCCTCAAGCGAGGTGTTCAAGACATATTGGCTTACAAGTACAGCGATGAGTGGGATGCAGGCCACCGCGGCGGCGATCACTTTTCGGTTTCTGTCAATCGAATCCTCGGCATCTCTATCGCTTTGGTTTTCCCAACTTTTCACGATCAAAAAGACAACGATTGGAAGGGCTGCGAGAAAAATCCAATATAAAGGGTTTTTCCATTCTGGGTGGGCGGAATTGCCATCAATAATGCCGATGTAAAGCCCTAATAGGGCGGAGGCGACAATGACGGTAATAGTACTCCCCTGTACCTCTCTCATATCCGGTTTGGTTACCTTCTGCCATTCGAGATGGATTCCCTGAAGATATTTTTTTAAGCGAGTTATCATAATTAAATTATAAAAGGCAGGCCAGGAGGGATTTGAACCCCCAACATTCGGTTTTGGAGACCGACGCTCTACCGTTGGAGCTACTGGCCTGCAAGATTTCTATAGCGTGCCACAGACACACTGAACGGTTAAGGTCATGTAATCCGTTGCCCCGACGCAAAAGTTATCGCGTTTCTTTATGGAGTGTATGTTTTCGGCAGAACCGGCAGTATTTTTTTCGTTCATATCGATTTTGCTGCGTTCGGCGGTTCCGGGTTGTCACATAATTCCGCTGATTGCATACATCACATGCTAATGTTACAATGTCTCTCGGCATAATAAACCCCTACTTTCGGTAAGTGGATCGGTAAGTGGAGCCGACGACCGGGATTGAACCGGTGACCTCGTCCTTACCAAGGACGCGCTCTACCGACTGAGCTACGTCGGCAAAAATTAAAACACATCAACAAGCGGGAGACGGGAATCGAACCCGCGACACATGGCTTGGAAGGCCAATGCTCTACCAGCTGAGCTACTCCCGCATAACATAAGAGATAATGTGGCATATCACTGGGTCACGTCCATCTCGAATTTTTGTGGGAGGTCGGCTCCCTCGGTTGATTCCGCTACGCTTCTGCCCAGCCTAAGAGCAGATGGGGGCAGATGGATTCGAACCACCGTAGGCATAGCCAACAGATTTACAGTCTGCCCTATTTGACCGCTCTAGCATACCCCCATGATTAAAAGCTGACGAGAGGAATCGAACCTCCAACCTAGTGATTACAAATCACTTGCTCTACCATTGAGCCACGTCAGCGACACTTTATAATTATACCCACTTTATGCCGGATTGTCAAGTGATTCGCATTTTTCGCACAAGGTTCCCTGATAGGCGCGATTTACGGACTTCAGTACCACGGTTCATCGGTGCTACAGTCCCTCTTCGCGTTCTGCTACCTCCGTATCAACTTCTTGTGCCAGGAGCTCTTCATCGAATATATCGCTCCCGTCTCCGGGTGCTTCAGCATCCGTAAAAATCGAAGGCGTTTTTGAATCAGGAATTTTTGGTTCGCCCTTTTCAAAGTGGAGTTTCCCGTCAATTAATTCTTGTGTTGCAACGGCAACGGGTTTCTTTTTTTTGTCTGCCGCGTTTGTCGGGGCGAGGGGCAAGCCGTTTGCATTTATATCTCTGGCTCGCTTCGCGGCAATATTCACGGCAAGATACTTGTTTTCTACTGTTTTCACTAAGTCTTCATTGTAAACGACTTCATTCATTTTAAATCCTCCACATTATAAATACAGATTTAGACGAGCGTATTATAATTATACCGAATTTCTTCCAAAAGTCAAATTAAAACGACAGAAAAGTTGACAAATTGCCGTATAGATGTTACAATTGAAATATTAGTTTTACAAAATTAAGGAACGCCTCAATGGATACAACCATCCAGCCTATCCTCGAAAAATCGCTTGCGGGGGAACGGTTAGACTTTGATGACTGCCTCACGCTTTTTAAGAGCCATGATCTCCTTGCTTTAGGGCACGCTGCGGACGTTATCCGACAACGGACGCATCCGGAAGGATACGTTACATACATCGTTGACCGGAACATTAATTATACCAATTGGTGCTATGTCGATTGTGATTTTTGTGCTTTTTACCGCCATCGTCGGGATCCTGATGCTTATGTCATGGAACGCGACGCGTTGGGAAAAAAGATACAGGAGACGCTCGACCTTGGGGGTGAGTTGATTTTGATGCAGGGTGGACTCCACCCGAAACTCAAACTTGACTGGTACGAGGACTTACTTCGCTGGATTAAGGCGAATTATCCTATTCATATCCACGGCTTCTCGCCACCGGAGTTGGACTGGTTCGCCAAGATAAACCGTATGTCGCTGCGCGAAATGCTCATCCGTTTGCGAGATGCTGGACTGGATTCGATTCCAGGGGGCGGCGCGGAGATCCTCACTGACCATGCCCGTCATGAGATTAGCCCGAAAAAATGCACGGCTGACGAATGGCTGGAAGTTATGCGCCAAGGACATCTTGTTGGACTCAAGTCGAGTGCGACGATGATGTATGGGCATGTAGAAAGTTACGCCGAACGTGTTGAACACCTCGTCCGCTTGCGTGATTTGCAAGATGAGACGGGTGGCTTTACGGCTTTTATCTGCTGGTCCCTGCAACCTGCCAATACCCGTATGGAACACATTCCACCTGCTGGGAGTTTTGAGTACCTCAAAACGCTTGCGATTTCCCGATTATTCCTCGACAACTTCGACAACTTCCAATCTTCGTGGGTAACGCAAGGTCCCAAAATTGGGCAGCTATCGCTTAAGTTCGGCGCGAATGATATGGGCGGCACGATGATAGAAGAGAATGTTGTCAGCAAAGCAGGCACCGTCTACTGCATGCCGATTGAGGAGATTGAGCGGACAATATCGGAACTCGGATATACCCCGAAACGCCGTAATTTCTTCTACGAGATTCTCAATAATTAATTGCCACTTGCACCTTCGCCCAGACAATAAAGTTGTATCGCCGGTTTGATGTTTCCGACCTGGAGTCTGAGATGCCTAATACCCGTCCGAACGTCCTCTTAATTACAACTGATCAACAACGCGGCGATTGTCTCGGCTTGGAGCCCGATGGACCGAACTGCCTACAGACACCAAACTTGGACTGGCTCGGCCGTACCGGTACGCATTTCCGCCGCGGATACGCTGAATGTCCGAGTTGTATTCCGGCACGCCGCAGTCTAATGACTGGCACCGCGCCAGCTGCCAACGGTGGTGTCGGATTTAGAGGGGCACAGTGGGACCCGCCGCATACCTTGGCGGGTGAATTGTCCGCAGCCGGTTATCAGACCGAGATGATCGGCAAACTGCATCTGATGCCAGCGCGTAAACGCTACGGTTTCGATCATCTCCAGTTGGCGGATGCGACTCGCGGAGATGACAACGACTACGTCGATTGGTTGCAGCAATATTACCATCGGAACGACGTTGATCCGGGTATGGCTCACGGGGTCTCTGCCAACGGATGGGTCGGTCGTCCACATCATCTCCCGGAAGAGCAGATGCACACTTTCTGGTGTATTGATCGCGCCCTTAATTTTCTGAGAAAACGCGACCCGACTGTCCCCTGTTTTCTAAATATCTCTTTCATAGACCCCCACCCACCGCTGACACCACCGGCGCACTATTACCAGCGTTACATTCAGAGGGATCTGCCGCCACCCGTGGTCGGCGATTGGGCACCCGAATTTGATGGCACTCAAAAAGGACTGAATCCAAACGCTTGGGAAATCTGCCTTGACGCGCACGATATGGACTGCGCACGCGCTGCCTATTACGGGATGATCAATTTCATTGACGATCAGATCGGCCGTTTGATTCAGTACACCGGCGGGATGAGAGATTGGTTCGTCATTTTCACTTCTGACCACGGTGAGATGCTCGGGGATCATAACCTGTACCGCAAAACCTGGCCCTACGAAGCCTCGGCGCGAGTGCCTTTCCTCATGCGGGCACCGGCGAAATGGGGTTACCCACAAGAATCCGTCTGTCAAAGTCCTGTCGGTCTACAGGACATCATGCCGACTCTTCTGGATGCTGCCGGGATCGAGATTCCTGACACTTGTACCGGCAAAAGCCTGCTGCCTGTCATGCGCGGTGAGACAGATCGTGTACGGGACTGCCTCCACGGTGAACACTCCGGGTGTTACGAATATAAACATGGGAATCATTATATAACAGACGGAGACCATAAATATATCTGGTACTCCCAAACCGGACAGGAACACCTCTTCAATCTTCAGGAGGATCCACACGAAACACGCGATCTGGCGAGGGTGAGCGAAGCGGAAACCCTTCTAACACCTTGGCGGAATCGCCTCATTGCGTTTCTCCGCGACCGTCCTGAAGGCTTTACCGATGGGACACGTCTCATTGCAGGGCAACGCCATGATGCGTTTCTGCCTGATTATCAACCTGATGCCACCTATCCATATTTATGATATAATCTAAAGCGAAACCCAACATTCCAAACGCCATTTGCGCGTCGGACTGTTGGGTCTCTTGTGTTCTGCGTGTTTTGGCGATTCCAAGTTCCTGGATCGCCTTAAAACGCATCTACGTATCTAACGATAATCTTGATGTATCCAGAGTTCGCTTGCCTCTTTGCGTGCGGCGAACCAGTTCAAATATGTTTCGCGCTTTTTGGCTTGGATGAGTGCTTGGCGATGCCGTGCTTTTTCCGCTGGATCCGTTCTAAACGCTTCAACATCCGGTTCTTCGCGTTCAACGAGTTGGATAATGTAAACACCGTTGCTGCCTTTAAAGGGACCCGCGATATCATCGACCTTCATTTGAAACGCTGCAAACATAACTTCTGCTGAATTTCCGACACCGGCGATGTAATCACTCGTCGGGCTGAGCGAGAACGGGTTGCTCTCTTGGACGGAAAGCCGGTCTGCGGCTAAACCTTCAGGGACTTTATACTTTTCAAGTAAGGTATCCAAAGACGCGGCATCCTCGCGTTGATTCAGCAAGTTTTGTGCATCCGCAAAGGCACGTTCTTTCGCTTTCTCTGTCTTTACCTCCGCAATGACTCCTGTCTTTATCTCCTCAAAGGGTGGAATCGCCGCAGGTTTCTTATCAAGGACGGTAGCGACAAAATAGGCTTCCACCTCTTGCCCAGTCCGTTTCTTTGCTTCAACCACCTTTATTACGTTGACTTCCATATCAAAAAGTTCATCGACTAAACCTTGATAGCCCCATGTCGCGCCAATTTTCGGAATATTCGTGGTATCGCGGCTGAAAAATCCGGTTTCCAGTGCGGTGAGCGAAAGTTCTTTATACGCTTCAAGTGCGAGTGCCTGATCATAGTCCCGAATTTCGATATCAAACAAGAGGTCCTCAGCAATTTTTTTCGCCTTGTCAACGCCATTCACTTGAACAAGTTTCTGTTGGATTTCGTATTGAGCATCAGCAAAAGGTCGAATTTCTGGTGCCTTCTTCTCCTCCACTTTGATGATATGATACCCGTAGACGGTTTCGACCAACCCACTAACTTCTCCGGGGTTTAGGGTATCAAAAGCTGCTTCTTCAAAAGGTGGAACCATCCGGCCCCGTTCAAAAAAGCCTAAGTCCCCACCTTGTGCTGCCGAAGTATCGTCCGAATGCGCCTTCGCGAGTTCGGCAAACGCTGTCCCCGCAGCGAGTTCTGCATTGACAGTTTCGAGGAGTTCCTCTGCCGCAGTTTTGGTTTCCGCCTTTTGTTCGTCGGTCGCGTCTTGAGGGAATCTTTTCAGAATGTGGCTCGCTTTAACGGATTCCGATGTCATAAATTCCTTTTGATTCTCCTGATAATATGCCTCAACCTCTCCACTTGTAACAAGGTCCGCAGGATTCACCTTGATAAACTTGACATTTACCTGTTCTTCCGCTTTGTAGTTATCCCGATTTTCCTCAAAATAGGCTTTCGCTGCTGCGTCGTCCATCTCAATGCTTGCGGTATAGTCGTTGTATTTAAATTCGATAAACTTGATTTTCGCTTTATCCGCTTCAAGTTGGTAGGCGCGTTCTGCTTCAACGTCGGTTACCAACTCCAGAGCCTGAACACTATTTCGGAGCGCATCGGTACTGAGTTGCAAACGGATATCCTCGGTATAGAGTTCCGCGACCCCCCACTGTTGATAGAGGTTGTACTGCTCAACCCGAGTGGTGTCACTCCGGATATAGTTCTTCACTTCAGCGTCCCCGATATTGACACTTCCAAGAATGGTTCGCTGAACCAAACGGTCAATTATGTTTTTTTCTGTCTGCTTTTTATCGGGTGTGCCGCCGAACCTCTGGCGCCGTCGTTCATTTTCCATGGCATTGGCAACGGCGTTTTCAAACGTCCCACGTTTGAATTCTGTATTATTAATCTTGAGAACAACTTCTCCCTCGGGGTCTTCACCACCGCCACGCGTGTTGCTGTAGAGGAACACTGTCCCGACCAAAAACACAATGGCAATTACCCACATAAAGAGTTGCGCAATAAATTTTTCGCGTAGAAAGATAATCATGTTTTAAAGGTATCTCCCGTTTGATTCTGCTAACAGATGCTCATATTTTTCATCAAGAGGCGTTAATATATTATACGCGTAAACGGGGTGAATGTCAAATTATAGGATCTATCTTTAGAGAGTAGAACCTACGCAACACAAGAAAAATTTGCTAATTTTTGTAATTTGCTATATACTTAATACAAACAACATCAATGGCATTGCCTGCAAGCCCTCATTATAGTAAAACCTATAGTTAATTGGGCACTCTCCAACAGTCTGAATACCTATAACAGGCATTCAGACTGGCACAAACTAACAGTTTATGCTACAAAGATGTCCACTTATTTATGGACTTCACTATAAAACCCGGCAAGACACACGATGCAGATTCAGAACGTAACAGATTTCAGTCTAAAATATACCTTAGAATCAGGACAATCATTTCGATGGCACCGAATAGATAATGCCTACTCAGGCATTCAGACTGACACAAACTAAAAGTTTTGCGGCGTACTCGCCCAGATGCGACGTGCATCATGCTGCAAAGATGTCCACTTATTTATGGACTTCACTATAAAACCCGGCAAGACACACGATGCAGATTCAGAACGTAACAGATTTCAGTCTAAAATATACCTTAGAATCAGGACAATCATTTCGATGGCACCGAATAGATAATGCCTACTACGGTGTTGTGGAAGGACGCATCCTCAAAATCTCTCAAGAAGGGACTATTTTATGTGTTGAGAGTTCTACCGACGAAGATGAGCCCCGTTTCGTGTCATATCTCCGTCACTATCTCGACATTGGACGCGATGTCCCGAAAATTCTTGCTGAAGTCAACAACGATGCCTATATGCACCAGGCGATTGATAAACTTTGGGGAATGCGCATTCTGAACCAAGAACTCTGGGAAACAGTGGCATCGTTCATTTTATCGCAGAACAACAACGTCCCTCGGATTCGTGGCATTATCCGTCGGTTGTCCGAACGCTTCGGTGAACACTTGACGCTTGCTGGATATGTGGATTACAGTTTTCCGAGTCCGGACGCGCTTGCAACAGCCACAAACGAGGCACTTCTTGCCTGCGGCACTGGCTATCGAGCCAATTATCTTCAAGATGCTGCACAAGCCGTCGTTAGCGGTGAACTTTCGCTCACAGCAATGAAACAGATGTCGTACCCTGAAGCGAAGCAGGCATTAATGCGTCAAAACGGCATCGGTGAAAAGGTTGCTGACTGTATCTGCCTGTTTTCGCTTGGGCATCTCGCGGCATTGCCGATTGATGTCTGGATAAAACGGATTTTTGAGACGGTTTACCTTCGCCGACGCGCCACACATCGCGAAATACGCGAGTTCGCTCACAGTTATTTCGGAGACGGTGTAGGGTATGCGCAGCAGTATCTGTTTCACTACGTTCACGAATGTCCAAATTGGGCAGATGTTGAGCATTTGTCGCTCATTGAACCGATAGCAAATTCGGTAGCCTGTACCACAGATTTTTAGTTTGTATTATAACCGAAGGTAAAGTATAATTGAGGCATGTGGACGCATAAACGCAATTATATTTTATCAGTAACCTTAGAAACAACATAATTATATACATTTTCATTTAGGTAGCAACTTGGGTTAAAGAGACTCAAATGCCCTTGGAGGTGACTACAATATGTCCGAAACATTTGAACAAAGTATAGTATCGCACTTGGAAGAACATGTTGAACTTGCGATTTCGACTGTTCAAAAGTTGAGAGCAGAGAAACTGGAGCTTGAAGCTGAAGTCGCGCGTCTCAATAACGATGTCCTACAACGAGATACAAAGATTCAAGAACTTGAAACCCATAATAACGAACTTGAGGAAGAACTCAACTTAGAACGGTTAGGTACTTCTCAGGAACGTTCCGAAATCAAAGAGAGGCTTGAAGGTTTAATGAATGTCCTCGCTGTATCAAATGAGACAGAGGCACCAGAGACAGGTGATGAGATCGCCTTTACGGCGCAAGATGATGAGTCGGACGCAGCATCACCGGCATCTGCAGTAGATTCAGGACACTCTGAGTAAACCGACATATTAGCACCTTGCGTGTCTTAGTCCTTTCTCATTCTTACATTATGAAGCCGTACCGGCGAAAGTTCGCGCTGATTGCGGAACGCCCGGATGTCGCCCTAAGGGTTGTCACACCGATGCGTTGGTATGAAAGTTTCCAAGATATTGTCTTTGAACCGGAACCAGACACGCCGTGTGAAGAATTTCCATGTCCGATCCGGTTCTCCGGTTATGGGAGTCGTTTTTACTACCATCGTGGTATTAAAACTCACTTTAGGGACTTCCAACCGGATATTGTTCACTTAGAGGAAGAAGCGTGGAGTCTGAACGCGCTACAAACGGTGCGCTTGAAACGGAAATATTGCCGGAACAGCCGTTTCATTTTTCGCACGTCCCTGAGTATACCAACGAAGCAGCGGTTTGGCATATTGCCCGTATGGATTGAACGCACTGTTTTTCGAGCGGCAGATAAAGCGTTTCCACTGAGTGAAAACGCTGGCAAAATTCTAACGGAACGCGGCTACACCGGCGAACAGACTCCGTTTCCGAATGGTGTTGATGTGCGTCATTTCTATAAAATGGATGTCAATGCGCTGCGAGATTCGCTCGGACTCAGTGGCTGTTTTGTAGCCGGTTATGTCGGTAGACTCCTTCAAATGAAGGGAATAGAGACGCTTCTTGAAGCCTTAGCACGCCTTGTAAGTCGCGATAACTCGCAGACCTATAAACTTTTAATCGTCGGGCAAGGCGAAGATAAACCGGATTTTGAAAAAAGTGCGGAGACGCTTGGTATCTCTGAACAGATTGTGTGGATAGATGCGGTGCCACCCGAAGAGGTCGCCGCTTATATTAATTGTATGGATACGCTCATCCTGCCTTCACGGACAACACCCGGATGGGTAGAATTCTTTGGTCGAGTGCTTATTGAGGGAATGGCGTGCGAAGTTCCAGTCATCGGTTCAGATTCTGGCGAGATTCCGCACGTAATTGATGACGCGGGGCTTGTCTTTCCTGAAGCCGATACGGATGCTTTAGCGGAACGGATACATCAAATTGCACACGATGCCCACCTCCGAAACGATTTGGTTGCGCGCGGGCTTGACCGTATCAAAAATTTTACGTGGGAGACAATTGCAGAACGGACGTATCAAGTATATCAAGAACTACTTGGGGAGGCTGCGAAATAAAAAGATGCCCCCGACTGGACTCGAACCAGCATGCCAATTAAGGCACAGGCCCTCAACCTGCTATGTATACCAATTCCATCACAGGGGCATTGTGTGATTAATTATACTTTATTTAGATATCAATGTCAAATTTTTTAGATTTTTTTAGAACTTCTGGCGGTCATGCACACGACCGCTTCGGATAGCAACATGGACACCCCTACATCGGGAACTCTTGAAGCACATTTATCGGATACACTCGCAGGTGAAGTGCGTTTTGACCTATATTCTAAGGCACTCTACAGCACAGATGCAAGTCTCTACCAAATACAACCCATAGGTGTTGTAATTCCAAAAGACAGCCAAGACATCATCAAGACGGTGCAAATTGCGTCGGAACATAACGTCCCGATCCTTCCACGCGGTGGTGGTACGAGCCTCGCTGGGCAGAGCGTCGGTGAGGCGATCGTGTTGGACATGTCCAAATACATGAATCAACTGCTTGAGGTAAACGTCGCTGAAAGTTGGGCGCGCGTGCAGCCCGGTATCGTCTTAGACGAGTTGAACCATAAGTTAAAGGCGCACGGGTTGATGTATGCGCCAGATGTTGCGACAAGCAGTCGTGCGAACGTCGGTGGCACTATTGGCAATAACTCCGCAGGTTCACATTCCCTCATCTACGGGAAAACCATCGATCACGTCATGTCGCTTGACTTGGTGCTTTCCAACGCTGACGAAATCACAGCATCCCCTATCTCACTTGAGAAATTAAAAACTAAAAAACAGGGTGACACATTAGAGGCGAACATCTATCGCGAGTTATGCCGTATCTGTGAGCATAACGAAGCAGAGATTCGTAAACGTTACCCGCGTATCCTGCGTCGTGTTGCGGGTTATAACCTTGATGAGTTTGTTAAAGATGCCGGCTCAAAAGAGGTTACACCGTATCGCCGCGATGGATGCGATGAAAATCACCCGTTTAGCCTGACAAAAATTCTTGTCGGTTCCGAGGGAACACTTGCAACAACTGTTGAAGCGACAGTGAATCTCGTTCCGGTTCCCCACCTCACTGCGCTGTGTGTCGTCCATTTTGAATCCCTCATTGCCTCTATGGAAGCGATGCAACCCATCCTGGAATGTAACCCGACGGCTGTAGAACTCATAGACAAAACGATCCTTGATATGGCGCGAGGTTCATTGGAATTTTCCCGGCTGACCACCTTCATACAAGGTGAACCGGCTGCGCTCCTCGCTGTCGAATTTTACGGTGAGAGCCAAGCAGCATTAGAATCGCAGTTAGAGAGACTGGAAAAGCTGTTGAAAAGTGCCGGTTTCGGTTATGCGTTCGTGCGCTGTCTTACCGCCGAAGAGAAATCGCGGGTCTGGGAGACTCGGAAAGCCGGACTTGGCTTGCTTATGGGAATGAAAGGCGATGCGAAACCGGTGGGCTTCGTTGAAGATGCCGCGGTGCCGATAGCACACCTGCCAGAATATGTTCGCCGATTCGATGAAATCGTCACGGCACACGATACCACCGCCGCCTACTATGCACATGCGAGCGTTGGGTTGTTGCACAACCGCCCTATCGTCAATCTCAAATCCGAAACCGATATTCAGAAGATGCACGACATCGCTCGTGAAGTCCGAGACCTGCTCATGGAACTCGACGGTGCTATGAGCGGAGAACATGGCGATGGCCTGGTCCGGAGTGAATGGATAGAGAGCATGTTCGGTCCAGAGATATATCAGGCACTCACTGAGGTGAAAAGAGCGTTTGACCCGAACGGTCTTATGAATCCGGGCAAAATTGTCGACGCGCCGCCGATGACAGAAAATCTCCGCTTCGGTGCAGATTACAACACCATTAAAATTGATACCTACTTCGATTTTTCGAGCCAAGACGGATTCGGTAGGGCGATTGAGATGTGCAACGGTGTCGGGGCATGTCGAAAAACGCTGACTGGCACTATGTGTCCGTCTTTTATCGGTACACGTGAAGAAGAGCATTCAACGCGTGGACGTGCGAACGCGCTGCGCTCCATCATTTCGGGCGCGTTGCCACACACGGAATTCACAGATGAACGGCTACAAGAAGTTCTGGATTTATGTCTCGGCTGCAAAGCGTGCAAAGCAGAGTGTCCGTCCAATGTGGACATGGCAAAGATTAAATATGAGGTCATGGCACACTACCACAAAGCGAACGGTTTGCCCTTGCATCGGCGGCTATTTGGTGAAATTGGCGCGCTCGCGCCCCTCGGTTCAATGTTTTCTCCGTTCTCTAATTGGGCAGTCAACAACGGGATTTCAAAATGGATTGCCGAAAAATTAGTCGGCGTTGATCGGCGGCGGGATATGCCTACCTTCGTGCGTCCGACTTATGAACAGTGGTTCCAAAAACGTCGTTCGCGACGGACATCAGACAAAAAGGTTGTGCTCTTCCCCGATACGTTCATGAACTACAGCGAGCCATCTATCGGTAAAGCTGCGGTGGAGCTGCTGGAAGCGTGCGGATTTGAAGTGCTGCTCCCTGAGAAGCGGTGCTGTGGTCGCCCATTGATTTCAGAAGGGATGCTTGACCGCGCCATTGAGAACGCGAGTTATAACATTGACGTACTTCGCGGGTATGCTGACGCAGGCATCCCGATTATCGGATGTGAGCCGAGTTGTACCTCTGCCATCACCGATGATTACGTTGAGTTGATCGGTACACCTGATGCGAAACGGGTCGCTGAAGCGACCTATTCGTTTGAGGAATTTTTTGCGCAGCTGGCAGAAAAGGACGCATTGCCGTTAGCATTCTCGTCAGAACCCCGCGACATATTGCTGCACGGACATTGCCATCAGCGCGCACTCGTTGGTACCCAACCGACTGTTCAGATGCTCAGTCTACCTGTACAACATAACGTTTCAGTGATTGATTCGAGTTGTTGTGGTATGGCGGGCGCGTTCGGGTATGAGAAAGTACATTATGATCTCTCTATGAAGATTGGCGAGTTACGACTTTTTGGTGCTGTCCGTGAAAAGCCACGGGATAGTTTCACGCTTAGTGCTGCTGGTTTTTCCTGTAGACATCAGCTTGAACATGGCACAGGTGTGCAACCGAAGCACCCGATTGAAGTATTGCGCGAATCAATGGTAGCAGATTAAAAATCCCGCACCGGAGGAAGACACAATGGCTAAAATTTATCAACCGATTGACGATTTTAAGGTCGTTGAATTGCCAGAGAAGCAGTTGCCATTTTGGAAGATTGCGGGGCCCGGTGCTATCTTGGTTGGTTTGTCGATCGGTGCGGGTGAGAGTGTGATTTGGCCCCGTATCGTCGCGGAATATGGTGGGAGCATGATCTGGGCGGCGGTTCTCGGCGTATTCCTTCAACTGTGGATTAATTTTGAAGTCGGACGTTGGACAATCGCTACAGGTGAAACGGTATATACAGGCTACAGCCGTATCTGGCGAGGGTTTGCGCCGTTGTTCATTCTACTGACAGTCGTGGGTTGGATAGCCCCCGGATGGGCACGGACATCGGGACTCGCCCTCAAAGCACTTGTGCTTGGCCCCGGCGGTTGGGGTTCTGATACCTTTTGGACGATCGTGACATTCGCAGCGGTCGCGCTCATCCTCTTCGGACCGAAAATGATCTACCAATCTGTCGAAAACACGGTTGAGGTGTTAGTCGCTATTGTAACCATCGGGTTGATTTTGGTTGCAGTCATGGTCGGTTCGATGGATACGTGGAAAGAACTCGGTGCGGGTTTGATAAACGTTGGTTATAAAGACCCGGGGATGTCCGTGAAACAACTGTTTATTGCGTTAGTTTTCGCGGGGGCTGGCGGAACAGCAAATCTTTTTTACACTTTCTATTTACGCGACAAAAACATCGGTATGGGGGCGCAGCTGCCGGGGTTACAGAACCCGCTTCGGGGCCGGAGCGAAAAGGTACCCGCAACAGGGTTTCTCTTTGAAGCGACAGAGGAAAACCGTAAACGCTTCACCGAATGGTGGCAATATGTGAAAAACGACCAGATGCTTTTCTTCTGGGCACTGAACACGCTTACGATTTTGCTGTTTATTTTCGGCGCACTTGCGGTTTTACACCCAAACGGGATTGTCCCGGAGCCAGGCAGACTTATCTACGATGAAGCACAGATATTGGGTAAAATCTGGGGCGTGGCGGGACAAAAGATTTTTTTATTGGTCGGTGTAGCGACGCTTTTCGGAACGCAACTCGCGTTGGTTGACGGTGTATCACGCTCCATCTCCGATATTATCTACACCAACTTCCGAGGCGCGCAAAAGCGGGATTTGAGTTGGTGGTATCTGCTCATCGCAGGTGTCTGGATCGTCGGTGGGTGTGTGATTACTTTTGTAATGGAGCAGTTAAATGTGAGTGAATTAGGGTTTCTCTTTAATGCGGCATACATGGGGGGTTTCGCGATGGCGATTTATGTACCGCTCACGCTCTACATGAACTATCGCTTTCTGCCTGACTTCGCAAAGCCGAAACGGTTTTCTACTGCTATGATGGTCATTGCTTCATGTGTCTATATTGGGTTCGCGATTTCAAGCATCATTTGGGAAGTTAAACAATTGATTGGAGGCTAACTATGGAATCGAAAGCGCGAAAGGCGTTTTTTGAAAAGGAAGGTTATCTTATCGTTGAAAATCTGTTGTCGGCGGAAGAGGTTGAGGCGTGCCAAGCAGAGATCCACAGATTGCACGAGTTCGCTGCTGGACAGGAACCCGACAGAGAAAAAGAACGGGCAGAGGTTGCACGGCGCCACGTACAACGTGAACCGTTCGCGAAAGATGAAACACAAGGAAGTAACCTACCGGTGTTACGGAAAGCAGAAAATACACGGCAGTACTCCGAAGTGTTTCGGAATCTTGCAGAGCATCCGAAACTCATCGCGGTCGTCCAAGCACTCGCCGGATCCGATGATCTATTGCTTTTTAGAAGCACGCTGATGTTCAAACCTGCGTTCCACGGCTCGTCACATGGCTTACATCAAGACTCGGCATATTGGCCGATGGAGCCGCCGAACCTTGTTACCGTGAGCATCGCGCTCAACGACGCTACACCGGAGAACGGTTGTTTCAAAGTGATTCCGAAAAGCCATCTGTGGGGCATGCAGTCTTGGGGACACATTGCCCGCGAGCAGGGTGAGGAACTCACCGATCGGAAAGAGGTCGCGGCGCAACAGACGGACGTGCCACTTTCGGCAGGAAGTGCGCTGTTCTTCCATAGCCTGATGGTGCACGGTTCCGGCCCGAATACTACGCCGACACCTCGGAATACAGCATTGTATGCCTACTTCTCGCCGCAAGTCAGATATGTCCCGAAAGACGGGAAGCCAGGTGAAAAAACATTTCCTGTTGTTGCGGGTCTCGGTGGTCAAACGGAACTGACACTCGTTGCCCAGACTTAACGCTGCGTTTGCCGGCACCCACAAGGAGAAGCAACCTTCAAGCAAAAACCCTCTACAAGATGTATGCTGATTTTTAGGTTTCACGGGCATTCGGGCGTGAGGTTTCCCACTGCTTTAGCTGTGGGAGGAAAGCCCGCTAATCCCTTGTGTCAAGAAAAAACTTGACAGTTACGAAAGAATTAGTATAATGATAGTATCAGGTTGGCAAGCCTACAACGCGTAGTCTCTCGGCTACGTGCTTGCCTCCGACGTTGTAGGGGATAAATGCCTGATACCTGATATACCATGAATTTAACCTTTAGATACCCTGTGTATCCTACGCCAACACAGGAAACGACATTATTAGAGTGGTTAGACCACCTTTGTGAACTTCAGAATTCCGCCCGCCATGACCGCAAGGTTGCGTGGGAGACGGAAGGTGAAAAAGTGTCTTGCTACGCCCAACAACAGAAGTTGACGGTTGCGCGTAAAAAATATGCCGACTTCCGTGAAGTGCCACAAGATATGCAAGTGTGTATTTTGGAACGCACGGACAAAGCTTACGACGGTTTCTATAGCCGGTGCGAAGCCGGTGCTGCGAAAAAAGGCTATCCAAGACACCATAAACGGATTAGATCTATGTCGTGGAAACTTCGCAAATATCCGAAAGTTGTTCAGCGAAAGACAAAAGACACAGAGAAAAAAGTTGTAAAAGTTCGCCAGATGCCTATCCGTGAAACAGCCTGGAAACACGACCGACTCAAAGTGCCGGGTTTAGGTGAAATCAAGATATACATGCACCGCCCGTTACAAGGCGATCCGAAAGAAGTGTCGCTGGTTAAAAAAGCGAGTGGCTGGTATGCTCATATCTCCTGTGAACTGCCCGATACACCGAAAGTTGAACCGACTAATGCGATTGCTGTTGATGTAGGCACAACGCACTATCTCACAACTTCCGATGGTGAAAAAGAGGACAACCCGCGCTGGTATCGCCAAGCAGAAGGTCTGACCCGGAAACACGCGAGAGACCTGTCTCGTAAGAAAAAAGGTAGCCACCGTAGAAAGAAACAACAACAGAAACTCGCTTTACACCACGAGCGAACAGTCAATAAACGCCAAGACTTTATCGGCAAACTCGTCTATAAACTCTACCACCACGAGAAAAACAATGTCTTAGTGGCAGAGAACTTACGCGTATCTAACATGGTAAAGAACCAACACCTCAGCAAGAGTATCAGCGATGCGTCTTGGGCAACCTTCTTTACGTGGTGTGCGGACATAGCCGAAAGAGACGGTCTGCACTTCCATCAAGTTGACCCCAAGCATACCTCGCAAACATGTTCTTGCTGTGGTCAGAAGTCGGCAAAGAAACTTTCGCTGGCGATCCGAACTTTTAAGTGTCAGTTTTGTGGCACGGTTTTAGACCGAGACCACAACGCTGCGATAAATATACTTCTTAGGGCAGCTGCTGCCCTTCGTGGAGAGCGGTGGGTTACTACCCTCTATGAAGCGAGAAACAAGAACGAAGCAGGAGACAAAGGCTTGCAGAACGCAACACAACTTTTGTTGTTTGACGCGATGACAAGCCCAAGTCTTTAGGCTTGGGTAGTTGACCGTAGTTCTCAACAGGAAAGCATTCACAAAATTCTGGATTTTAGGGATCTAAACTATGAACGAGATTACCAAAACCCCTTCGGAAGAAAAAGAGAGCTCCATGCCTGTCGTTAGAAAACCGGACATCGGGAAAATAGAATTAGTTACGCCGAAGCCGCTTGTTGCGTATGATGGACAGGCAGTCAAGCCCCGCCAAAAGGGGGGATTTGGGAAATCGGGACGGCAGACGACCCCATCTCGCGAACAGCTCGTCCAGTTACTTCTGGAAAATATTAAGGCGTTTTCGGACCCCGAAGCGCAATTACTCAGTGCAATTTTTGAGTCGCAAACGCTAACGGCACAGGAAGTGATGTTGCCATTATCAGAAACAGCCGCGCTGATAGCAGGGGCCTCATCCTCTGAAGTTCTCGCGCTCTGTCGCGCTTCCACCTATCATTACATCCCTATTTATAACGAACGCGTTGACCAATTGCTCGGAGTCGTTGATGCCATGGAGGTACTTACAAGCGAACACCCCGACAACGATTTATCGTCATTCGTGAGGGATGTGAATTATGTACCTACCCTGAAGCCTGCTATGGATTTATTGGGTGAACTGCGGCAATCTGAGATACCGATTGCGATTGTGGTTAACGAGCACGGCAGTTGTGTCGGGATCGTAGAGTTGATAGATATTTTAGAGCGGATTATAGGCAAGGTCGCGGCTAATGGCAAACGGACTACACCTCACATCGAAAAACTTGGAGCAAGCGACTGGCGTATCGATGCACGCATGTTAATTGCTGATGTTAATAAAGTCTTAGACCTCCGAATCCCGACCGATCAGTGTGATACGATTGGTGGTTTTGTCCTGATGTTGTTCGGACACTTACCCCAAAAAGGTGAGAAAGTTGTGTATGAAGACGTTGAATTTAATATAGAGGCAGTTTTCAAGTACGGGATCTCCCAAATTCGGGCTACGAAAAAAACGTAAAAAAGGTTAAGTGAGTCAATTGAAACGTCCGCGCCGTCACATTTTCAAGAGAACCCGCGTCCGAATGTTGATCGTGTGGTATCTCATCCTGCTTGGTGCCATCATCCTCCTCATCTGGAAAATGCCAGCGATCGTTTCGCACTTGTAAAACGGTTGGTTCTTGTTGGGTGAATTAGGCAGCTATAAGTCTCCAATTCTTGTAAGCAAACGCTGATGTTTTGCATAAGCTTTATTGGAAAGGAGGATCTGTTGAATGTATACGTTCATTATCATGTCATCTCATAAAGATTCTGTCCGCCAGCACGTGATCGGTCGAGGATTTCTATTGCTGCTCTCCTGCGTTATCCTTGGTCTATTTTTTGCGGCAATTGGCGGTTTCACCTATGGTCTCTTCCAAAAACGGCAGAGAGCCAGTACTGAAAACGAATTACAGACGCGCCTGGAGAAAGAAATTCAACAATTAACACAGGCAAAACACCAAGTTGAATCGGAACTTGCTGCCGTTAATAAGGAGATGAACGACATTCGGCAGATGGCAGAAAAGATCCGGGAGGTTTTAGGGATTCTCGGGCAAGGCGGCGAGCTTAATACGACCGCGTCCGTCGGAGAATCCGAGCTTCACCAGACGGATATAACAGCGTTCGCTGATGCTGTACCTGATACCAACGCGCAGCAGAAACTGACACCGAGTATCCTGAAAGAGGAGTTGCGGACTCTCTATGACTATATCAACGCATATCAAAAACAGCTCTTCGGATATCCTTTGATTCTCCCAGTGAAACTCCAACAGGAAAACGGGGAGCAATACGCTTTTTGGTATTCTTCGCACTTCGGCTGGCGGAACCACCCGTTAACGAAAAGCCGTGAATTTCACCAAGGGTTGGATATTAAAACCCGCGCCGGTGTTCCTGTGATCGCTGCTGCGGATGGCACAGTTGTACAGGTTGGAAAGAAGGGCTCCTTGGGAAATACAATTGAGATTGTCCATGAAGCATCCGGGTATAAAACGTTGTACGCGCATTTGCAAGGCTATGCTGAGGGGCTCAAAGTTAAGCAAAAAGTGGTACGTGGTCAGATTATTGGCTACCTCGGCAATACTGGCCGTAGCACAGGGGCTCATCTCCACTACGGCATTTATGATATGGAAAAAGAAAAGTGGAGGAACCCAACGCTGTTCATCTTTCATCAAGAACCAACGCTCTCACCCTAACTGACTATGAATCAAGGTTAACTGCGTATTACTGAACATATCGCAAAAGGAGTATGGAAAAATGTCTCACTTTAAGCCGCTGGTCCTGGCAATAATATTATGTCTTTTAGCACTACCGGTGCTCTCACTCGCTCAAGACGAACTCATCATTATCTCCCCGCATCCAGAGGGCATAGAAACAGAATTTGGCAAAAATTTCGAGAAATGGTACGCAGCACAAACTGGTAGGACCGTCAAAACGGATTGGCGAGATGTCGGTGGCACTTCTTCTAACTATCGGTTTATTGAATCGGAATTTAAGCGCGTGCCGGATGGCATTGGTATCGACATCTTTTTTGGCGGCGGCACTGACAACTACCTCCGCCTATCAAATATGGGATGGTTGCACGCTTACAAACTGCCCGAGACACAACTTGAGCAAATAGCACAATCGTTTCAAGGGATTCCACTCTATGATGCTGAATATCAGTGGTATGGTGCGGCATTATCGAATTTTGGTATCATGTACAATGAAGAGCTTCGTGAACTGCTGAAACTTCCAAAAGCCACAGCCTGGGAAGATCTGGGGAACTTAGAATTGCTCGGTAGAATTGGCGCAGCGGATCCGAGAGAGAGCGGTTCCGCGCACATGATATATGAGATCATCCTTCAAACCGTCGGATGGGAAGATGGGTTCGCGCTGTTAACAAAAATCGGTGGTAATGTTCGCGGTTTCTCCGCGGGTGCCAATGCGATTCCGACAGATGTCGTCGCAGGACAGGTCATTTACGGACTCGCCATCGACTTTTATGCGTATGGTCAGATCGCCATCGTCGGGGCGGATAAGATTAAATACATCGTCCCAGCAGAAGGTACAGTTGTGACTGCTGATCCAATTGCTATCCTTAAAGGTGCTCCGAACCTGCCGGTCGCGCAAAAATTTCTTGAATTCGTTTTATCGGAAGACGCGCAGAAACTTTGGATGCTCCGTGATACGGACGCTGAGGGGCCTGAGTGGAAAGGCGGTTTAAACCGCGCGAGCGTATTGCCAACACTCTATGATAAACTCGGAGAACGATGCATCGTTCCAAACCCGTTTGCCATGGAAGTATCTCCATTCCAATACGACTCAAATAAAGGCAGCATTCGATGGGATATCGTCAACGAACTCTTCGGGGTTCTGATTATCAATTCGCATAAGGATCTCGTCAATGCGTGGAAAGCCATTGAGAAGTGTAAAGACCCAGCAAAGCGCGACGCAGCGATTGCAGCTTTAACGAAGATGCCGATAACCGAAGCAGAGGCGATGCAACTGGCAAGCGGTGCTTGGAACGATCCGACAGTGCGTAACGAAAAAATCAAGGAATGGGGGCAGTTCGCGAAAGAGAAGTTCAAAGAGGCACGGAATCTGGCAAGATAGCACCTATTTACGCGGATCCGTTATGCTCATGGATTGGCGGGGTTGCAAACCCCGCCTGCATGGACCGAACTTTAGCACTTAAACAGCGTCGAAAGCACCGCTTTTAACAAGACTTTCAATAATCCGTTCACCTACGCAGTCTACCCGTGTACGGAAATCTTCCAGCGATGCGAACACGCTACCAGATTCCCTCGCCGCTAAAATCTTATCTATTACCTCATTTCCAATCCGTTCAGCAGCAATAAACCCCTCCCGGATAGCGTTACCCTCGACTGTGTACCCCTTCTCGCTCTTGTTAATATCCAACGGGAGCAGATCAATTTCTACACTGAGGAAATCAGCGAGTTTTCCACATTCGGCTCGGTAGCGCGCGATTTTCATTGAAGCACCCGACTCCCCAGTCATCATTGCTGCCATGAATTCGTGTGGATAGTGCACTTTCAGGTATGCCATACGGTATGCTAACATTGAGTACGCGACGGTGTGTGACTTGTTGAAGGCATAACGAGCAGTAGGTTCAAGCAGTTCAAATATCTCCTCTGCTTCCGCTTTAGCGAACCCTTTTTTCACTGCCCCTTCGACGAACTTCTCACGTTGTGTAGCAAGCAACGCCTCGTTCCGCTTACCCATCGCGGCGCGTAGGATATCCGCTTCAGCGAATGTAAAGCCTGCTATATCGTGTGCGATCTGCATCACCTGCTCCTGATAGATGCATACACCGTACGTGCTTTTGAGTGCGCCTTCAAACGAGGGGTGCATATACGCCACGGGCTGCACCCCATTTTTCCGATCTATGTACCGTTGCATGTCCCCATTTTCTACGGGACCTGGACGATAGAGTGCGGGAATCGCGGAGAACTCTTCAAAGTTATCTGGTTTGAGTTCGGTAACAACCCGATACATACCAGAAGAACCTTCAAGTTGAAATAAACCGGCAATGAGCCCATTGCTGACCAGTGAATAAGTCGGTGCATCGTCAAAAGGAATATCTTCCAGTTTAATCTTGACACCGTGATTCGCCTCAACCATCTGAAGGCAATCGTATATCTCAGTAAGGCTCCGTAAGCCGAGGGAATCAAATTTGACCATACCGACATCTTCAACGATTTTACCTTCAAACTGCGTCGCGACCTGGTCGTGTTTATCCTTGAACAGCGGAACGTAGTTTGTCAACGGGCCCTCTGTGACGACAATCGCGGATGCATGACAGGAAACGTGTCGTTTCATACCCTCCACCGCTTTGCTAATCTGAATCAACTCTCTATTTTCAGGGAGTTCGGCGAGTGTCTGAAATTCGGGTACCCGTTCCAAGACCTCATCAAGCGTGATTCCTGGAGTGTGAGGGATCAACTCCGTCAATTTCACGACCTTTTCAAGCGGCATGCCAAGCGCGCGCCCGACATCCTTAATAGAGGCTCTTGCACCCAATGTGGCAAAGGTCGCAACCTTGCCGACAGAATCCGCACCGTATTTTTTCGCCAAGTATTCAATCACAGGTTCACGAGCACGGTCAGCGAAATCAATATCAATATCGGGAGGGTTGAGACGTTCAAGGTTTAAAAACCGTTCAAACAGACAGCCGTAATCCATCGGATTGAAACCAATCACATCAAGGGCGTACAGCACCAGACTGCTGGCGGCGGAACCGCGCGCTGAAAGTGGGTACCCTTGTTTGTGGGCATAGTTGACATAATCACTGACAATTAGAAAATAGTTGGCGTATCCTGACTGTTTGATGATATCCAATTCATAATCAATCCGTTGTCGGATGGGTTCGGAGAGTTCACCATATTTTTCTCGCAAGCCTTGGTAACACAGTGCGCTCAGATAACTGTCGTGTGTATGCCCATCGGGGATCTCATACTTCGGCATTGCGTCTTGTCGGTAGTCCAGTTGAAGATTGCACCGATTCGCAATTTCAAGTGTGTTACTGATAGCTTCCGGTGGATAATCCTTGAGTGCTTCCCGCATTTCGTCAACACTTTTAAAGTAGAAGTGGTTGTCAAACCGCGGACGCTTTTGGTCGTTGACAGTTTTCTTCGTCTGGATACAGAGGAGCACGTCGTGCATCTCGTGATCAGATTTACGGAGATAGTGGCAATCATTTGTGCCGACGAGCGGCAGATTGAATTCTTTCGCCAGCTGCACCATCACCGGATATGCCTCAAGTTCCTTGTCGATGTAGTGGTTTTGCAGCTCAACGTAGAGATTGTGTTCACCCATTATCTCCATCAGTGTTTTGAAGTTCTGAACGGCTGCGTCGCGTCGATTTGAACAGAGGAGTTGCGGCACCTGTCCTTGGATACACCCGGTCAGTGCGATGATGCCGTCCCGGTATTCACGCAAGATTTCCATGTCAATACGCGGCTTACGATTGAATCCCTCCGTGTATCCAAGTGATACCAGTTCTAAGAGGTTCTGGTAGCCGGTTGCATCCTCGGCGAGCAGCGTGAGATGATAGGGGCCGCCCGGTTCTCGCTCCCGTGTCTTTCGACTCCCTTGTGCGACATATACCTCACAACCAATGACCGGATTGATCCCTGCTTCTGTTGCCTTGTTGTAGAGTTCCCATGCGCCGAACATGTTGCCGTGATCGGTAAGTGCAACGGCGGGGACACTATTCTCAACTGCCCAATCCACCATATCTGGGATGCGGCACGCGCCATCAAGCATGCTGTATTCGCTATGGTTGTGTAGATGAACAAATTCAGAACCGGTTTTGGAAGGGATATAAGTACCACCGTCAGAAGGGGTGCCGTCCCGCTGTGTAGAAAGTGGCGTAGTGGGTTCACTTTGCGTCGCAATACCTGTTGCGAGGACAGTAACATCAACCGTGTCTTCAGGTTTAGGTTCGCCATCCTTATAGACCAACCCAAAGATAATCTGTGCTTCGGGCGTGGTATCTTTGAGGACCGTCATCGCCGCATCCAATTCATTCATCATGAAGTCTGGCGGTGCGATGATTGTGGTAATCAATCCAGGGGCATCGTCGAGTTTGCTTCCATCTAAGAGTGGCGACGAGACGGCATGTTTCATAGCCGTTTGTGCCCGATTTTCGCCCTGTGCCTGCCCTATGCCTATCAACACCCGACCAGTATCCTGCATGATACTTTGTATATCGGTGAAGTCAATGTTAATCTCACCTGATTCCGTAATAATTTCAGTAATAACTTTGATGCCGCGTAGCACAGTCTCATCGCTCATACGGAACGCTTCGCTCGGTGAGGGTTGCACATCAACAGTGTCAAGGAGTCGCTGATTTGGGACCACAATAACGGCATCTGTGTACGCTTGAAGTTCTTGGCATCCGTATGCTGCTTGTTCGGTTCGGCGTTGATCCTCAAAATCAAACGGCAGCGTCACAACACCTATTGTCAAGGCCTCGTGTTCTCGTGCGAGGGATGCAATTACCGGTGTGGCACCTGTCCCCGTTCCGCCGCCCATGCCTGCGACAACGAAAACCAGACGCGCGTCTGTGAGCGCAGCGTCAAGCGTCTCCAGATTTTCCTCAGCTGCGCTTCTGCCTATCTCAGGATTCGCATCTGCGCTAAAACCTTGCGTGGTGTCAACTCCGATCTGTATCTGCGTCGCGCCCTCACACGTGCGGAGTGCTTCCACGTCTGTATTCACAGCATAAAATTCCACTTCTTCCCAATTAGATGCCATCATCCGTTTGATGACGTTACCACCCGCGTTGCCGACACCGAAAACCTTAATTTTGTATCCTGACGGCTTTGCGACTTCTTTTTGATGTGTCATAGGTGTTCCCCTCTTAACTTCCTCAACCCCAAATTCTTCACGCAGGAGTGTCCGAATTTGGCTAAGTCTTGTTTTGACGGTACCCGCCGCCAAACCCAGTTCTTCTGCAATCTCGTTGACAGTCCACAACTCTAAGTAGTATAACACCGCAACGGCGCGGACCCGCTCTGGGAGGTGGTGTACGGCTTCTGTTACAGCCGCGCGAAGTTCCGTCTCTCGGAAACGGGCAAGTACATCGCGATCGATAGTCTCAGCGAGTTGCTCTGCACTCTGAAGGATTTCGCCTCTGGTGCGCGACTTGGCGGTGTAGTACCTTCTGCAAGTCGTCCAGGCTATCTTTCGGAGCCAAGCACCGAAACTGCTGACTTCGCGTAAACTGCCGATGTTTTCCCAGACTGCCACCCAAACGTCTTGAAATATTTCTTCAGCATCGCGGATCTGACGGGAGTTAAAAACAACCAGTTGCCAAATTCTGGAACTGTGGCGGGCTGCGAGTTGCGCAAATGCCGCCTCATCGTCGTCTTGCACGCGCTGAATGAGCTCTTCGTCTGTCAAATCTGTGTACGTTGATGAATCATATCGCATAGACAAATTCCCAATTAGATTTCGCCAATTAGACTGTAGTTATAAAGAGGAGAATTTATGCGGAAAGGGTTTAAAAAAATGCAAACAGTCGAATTTTTTACGCTATCGTCTTCGTGATGCCATGTCAAAACCGACGGCTGCGACAAGCACCACGCCTTTAATAATATCCTGCCATGAAGCATCCATATTTGCCATGCTCATTCCATTGTTGAGACTTTCCATGACAAACGCGCCTAAAATTGCACCGAAGATGCTCCCGCGCCCCCCCATTAGACTGGCACCCCCGATAACGCATGCAGCGATAGCGTCTAACTCCAGCAACCGTCCGGCTTCCGGACTCGCACTCCCGACACGCGCTGTCATGACGACCCCGGCGATCGCCATCAACGCGCCCATTGTCGCAAACACCCGCACCGTAATACGGCGGACATTCACGCCCGAAAGGTACGCCGCTTCTGCATTGCCGCCGACTGCGTAGACATAACGTCCAAAACGGGTATGGTTCGCAATAAAATGAAACACGAACGCCAGTCCGAATAGAATGCACACTGGAAACGGAATCCCTTTGTGGGCATTCATCACAGCGATGAAAGCAACAATCAGTGCCGATATTCCGACGATTTTCAATAGGAACATGGGCAGAGACGCTTGTTCCGTACCGTATTGTAGGCGGTTGACACGCTGTCGGTAAAATCGGTAGCCAGTGATACCGAGTCCGACACCCATAAGTCCCCATCCGAGTGTTGGCGAGAGGTAAGCGTTACCAATCGCTTTGAGCCAATTGTCTGGGAGCAGGATGGTCTCGCCTTTGGTGAATGCGAGCATCAAGCCGCGATACGCCAGAAAACCGCCGAGTGTGACGATAAACGCAGGGATTCGCTGATATGCGACGAGGTAACCCTGCATGAGTCCCATCAGGATGCCGATGCAGATAACGATGAAAAGTGTAACGAGAATCGGTTGTCCCCACCACACGTGTACAATCGCTGCGATTGCACCCAGTAGACCGGCACCGTAGCCAACTGACAGGTCAATGTTGGCGGAAACAATAACCAAGGTCATGCCGACAGCGAGGATAGCTGTGACGGCGGCTTGGCGGGAGAGATTGGATAGATTCCGAGTGCTGAGAAAGGTGCCGCTGGTCAGCAGTGTGAAAATCACCCAGACACAGACGAGCGCAAGCACCATCGCATACATACGGAGATTAAGATCTTTTAACAATTGGGTTTCCGCTCCGATTTCTCCGATGTCAAAATCGGGTTTTCGATGAATTTGAAGCGATTTGTCACAATTAAGTTGTTTAAGAGTGGTTTAAAACGGCAGCCTGCGGATCCTAAGAAGAAGTGTTGTTTTCATGTCATGCATCCCATTAAAAGATTGAAATTCTGGGTTGTGATTTCACCGATTGTTTCTATGGACGTGTCGCGGAGTTCGGCTATTTTCTCTGCTACAGCACGGACGTACGCCGGCTCGTTCCGTTTGCCGCGTCGGAACTGTGGCGCGAGCCATGGGCAATCTGTCTCTATCAGGAGCCGATCCTCAGGTACTTCCCGCGCGATGGCTTGAACATCTGCTGCGTTTTTATAGGTTACGATGCCACCGATGCCGATATGGAATCCGATCGCGAGACTCCTGTGCATCAATTCAACATCACCGGTGAAGCAGTGCAGGACCCCTCGGATCCTTCCTTGTCGCGCTTCTAAGATGGGTAAGATGTCTATATAGGCATCACGGTTGTGGATAACAATAGGCATCTGCAGCTCTTCGGCGAGGTTCAATTGTTCTTCAAACGCCGCTTTTTGTACCGGACGCGGCGAAAGGTTGCGGTAGTAATCCAATCCCATTTCGCCAAGCGCAATCACCTTTGGGTGTGCAGCGAGTTCACGAAAAGTTTTTAGCACATCCGGTGTCAGGTCTTTTGCGTCGTGCGGATGCATGCCGACGGTGGCGTAGACATGCGTATGTTCTTCTGCAAGTTCTACCGCGCCGAGACTGGTCTCCATATCAAACCCGATGACCAAGATATTGGAGACCGAGGCTTCGTGTGCGCGTTTCAGCACTGCGTCTCGATCGCGATTGAATTGGGAAAGTTGGATATGTGCGTGTGAATCAATAAACATCATCAATAATTCACATCAAAGGCGTTCGGATAACGGTTTCAAGCGTATGTGCGCGGGGCGGCTGCGTCACGAGAAATAGAATCAGGTCCGCGACATCTTCTGGAAGCGTCAGATGTTCAATCACATCGTCCGGATGGTTATCGCGTCGCATCTTGGTATCCACAGGACCCGGACAAACAACCGAGGCTTTTACGCCGTACGGCCTCCCTTCGTTGTTCGTGGTTTCGGTGAACCCGATAACGGCGAACTTAGAGGCACAATACGCACCGCCGTTATTATGTCCGAATTTGCCGGAGACTGAGGAAACATTAACGATGTGCCCGGACTTCTGTTCACACATCTGGCTGAAGACGGCTTGTGTGCCGAGAAATACGCCTTTGAGATTGACTGCCATCGTCAAATCCCAGTCCTCTTCCCGAATCTTTGGAATCGGATTGTGGATTGCTATGCCTGCGTTGTTAACGAGAATGTCCACCTTGCCGAAGGTGTCAAGCGTCCGAGCAACCATGGCATCGACATCGGTTTTCAGTTGAATGTCGGTTGTGATAGCGAGTGCGCGCCTGCCGAGTTGCGTCACCTCTTTGGCAACAGCGGCTATCTCGGTGTCCGTCCGTGCGGCGAGAACGATGTCGGCACCTTCTCTGGCACACGCGAGCGCGGTTGACCGCCCGATGCCGCGCCCGCCACCTGTAATAATCGCGATACGGTTTTCAAGTTTCATGGGTTTTCCTCAGAGTCGTAGGCACACGCCGTGGATTCTTCGTTCACCAGCAAGTTTTGTTATGCGTTGGTGAGGTTTGTAACCTTGCACGTTTTTCAATCAAAGGTTCGGAGTTTGCTCCTACGATATTTGATACGCCGCGAGCTTTTGCTTATCAAAGAGAATGCCGTGCCCTGGACGTTCCGGCGGTGAAAAATGCCCATCTTTGAGCGTCAAGGTATCCTCAAGCACCGGATCCAGCGACGGTATATATTCGACAAAAAGCGAATGTGGCACCGCGGCAGAGAGATGTACATGCAAATCCATCAAGAAGTGTGGGGAGACGGAGAGTCCAAAACATTCCGCGGTGTGTGCGACCTTCATCCATTCAGAGATACCACCGACGCGTACAGCATCGGGTTGTAGAATGTCCGCTGCGCCTTGTGCGATGTACTCCTTAAAGACATACTTATTGTAAATCGTTTCGCCGATAGCAATTGGAATCGTGGTTTTCTGGCGCAGCGTCACATGGCTCTCCACGTCATCTGCCTCGATGGGTTCCTCAAACCAGAAGAGGTCTGCCGCTTCGACGCGACACGCGAGTTGAATGGCTTCGCGTGCGTTCCACTTCATGTTGGCATCAATCATGAGATAGGGTTCTTGCCCAATCGCTTTCCTGACAGCGAAGATACGGGCCACGTCTTCGTAGAGACTGTCGCGCCCGACTTTAATCTTGATACCTTTGAAGCCTTGCGCTACAAATTCTACGGACTGCCTGACGAGTTCGTCCTCAGAGAGATGGAGCCACCCGCCGTCTGTATTGTAAACAGGCACAGCGGATCTCGCGCCACCGAGGAGTTGGTAGAGCGGTAACTCGGCGCGCTTTGCCATGAGGTCCCAGAGTGCGATGTCTACCGCTGCCATGCCTAAACCGACGATGCCGCCTCTGCCGACCCAGTGTGTGTCCATCCACATCCGATTCCAAATCCGGTCAATGTTGGCGGCATCCTCTTCAAGGAGGATCGGCGTGAGATAGGCATCCATCGTCTGTTTGATTGCCGCTCCGCCTTTACCGATCGTGTAGGAGAATCCAGTGCCGACCACACCGTCTGCGTCTTCAATTTCGATGAAAGGGAACTCCATAGAGACAAAGGCTTGTATGGCATCAACGCGTTCGACTTGGGGCGGAATATCGTAAAGAGATGTGCGAACTGCTTTGATTTTCATTTTTTAAATGTTCCTTGCGGTTAAACAAGGTGAGATTACTATTTCACGGGCTCTTCTTCAATCCTGCTTCGCAGTGAGAACCATTTCATTTCGGATAGGAAAACTATTGCTTTAAGTTTTCGATCATCGCCAATAATTTTTCGATACAGATGCGCGAGGCTTCCTCACCGGCTTCAGAAAAAGCCTGTCCACCCGGTCTATTGAGGATGGCATCGTCAATCTTGAGTGAGGGTCGCCAGTGTGTTTCAAGGCAGAGATGGCCTTCGTACCCATCATCAATGAAGGCTTGGAGCTGCCCTTGCCAGTCAATAACGCCATCACCAACCGGGACGGATTCGATTTCGCCGGTATCGGGGTTCGCCCCCGCGTCCTTGAGGTGCGCGTGGATCATCGTCGGTTTCATGCGATTGTAGGCATCAGGGTATGGGGTCTCGCCACCCTTTGCGTGTGCTTCATTGGCGGGATCCCAGATACCACGAATATTCGGCGCATCAATCTGTTCAATAAATTCCGCTGTAAGTTTGGCAGTGCTGAGCGAAGTGGTGGATTCGTTTTCCATGCCGAGTACGATGCCTTCGCCGTCTATCATCCGGCGCGGTTCATCGTAAGAGGCGATAATGTCGTCCCAACGCTCCTCGGTTTCGCCGGTGTCCCAGAAGACAAAAGTACGGATGAGATTGGTATCAAATGCTTTTGCTGTACGGATGCACCCTTTCAGTATATCAAGGTGCTCTTTCCGTTCTTCAGCGTTGTCCATATCGCATTTAAAAAATGGGGATGCCACGCCGATAATCTCGATGTCGGTGCCGTCAAGTAAGCGTTTCATCTCGTCGATGTCGGCTTCAGTGAGTTCGTGCGGAAGTTTATCCCAGACAGAGCGAATTTCGATGGAATGTAGGTTGAAATCTTTCACAAAATTGACAACGGTGGCGAAGTCCTGTGAGACTTCGTCGCCGATAACGCCAAGTTTAAACATAGTTACATATCTCCTTTGAAACTTTACCGACATATTAACACAGCACAATGTTAATAGCAAGCGGGATTTTCGTCGTTTCGATTTTCCGTTGATCATTTTGGTCAATGTGTTATTATATTGGCGAAGTGGACGGTGTATGACCGGTCCCAAAAGTTAACGCGATATGCAACCTTTTTGTCTCTATAGTGTGTTACTATCAAATAATACCAATTCTAATTGACGATTCGCCTTAAAAGTTCCACCATTTTTGAACTATGCCCGGTTCGGTTAGGAATGCAGATCGCATTTGGGTGTGTACACCGCAAAACCGAACCTACCGGGCCTGGGTGGACGGTGTACGGTTAATGCAATATAAACTTTTAGAAATGGTATAATACAGCAAACGCCGACAGCCAACACGGTTTTGGCACTCTGCTAATTCAAGCATAGTAAACATCCAAATACACTTGATTCCCGGACAGATTACGCGTCCGAACCTTGGAGGTTATCATGCAGCAACAGCATTGGATAATAACATTACTGAGTGCCCTGACAATACTCAGCATGTCCAGCGGCACCGCCTTTTCGGAGACCTTACAACCTATAACTTCTATGGACCAAGAGGTTACACAAGGGGCATTGCGCATTGAGGTTGACGAAGAGATCGTCGAATGTCCGCTAAAACACACCGATGTCAAAGCAAACATTTCAGGCTT
Organism: uncultured Poribacteria bacterium; assembly: GCA_951828385.1. Taxonomy (GTDB): domain Bacteria; phylum Poribacteria; class WGA-4E; order WGA-4E; family WGA-3G; genus WGA-3G. The sequence continues at coordinate 4,706,097 of OX639973.1, read as the reverse complement.
CATCGCACGCGTCACCGTAACCCAAACTTTCCACAACCCTTATGACGAAAAAATTGAAGCGGTCTATGTCTTTCCGCTGCCACATACCGCAGCGATAGATGATATGACGATGACCGTCGGTGACCGTCGGATTGTCGGATTAATCAAACGCCGTGCTGAGGCGCAAGCCCTTTACCACGAGGCGATCCAACAGGGAAAAACAGCGAGTCTGCTGGAACAAGAACGTCCGAATATTTTCACACAGTCGGTGGGTAATATCCAACCAAACGCTGAGGTTCGCATCGAAATCTCCTACGTTGATGTGCTGGATTACGATATGGGCACCTATGAATTCCACTTTCCAATGGTGGTAGGTCCCCGCTATATCCCCGGCACCGCGATCTCTAAGAAACCGGAGTTACCGAAAGAATTAAAAGGGAAAGTTGGCGAATCCGAGGCACCCTTAGATGCTCCGGCGGACGGTGGCGACCCGTCGGGAACAGGCGTAGCACCAGACACAGACCGTGTGCCGGATGCGTCGCGTATTACGCCGCCAGTGCTCAAGCCCGGTTACCGCACAGCACACGACATCAGCCTCGCGGTATCGCTTGATGCGGGAGTGCCGATTCAGGATATCCAGATTGTCAATCACAAGGCGGATGTGGATCGTGTTGATGCCTCCGGGGCTACTGCAGTGCTTTCACCTGCTGATTCGATACCGAACAAGGATTTTATGATGAAATACGCCGTTGTCGGCGAAAAGCCGGAGATGGCAGTTTTAGCACATTCCAAGGGACCCGAGCAAGGCTACTTCATGCTTATGATTCAGCCTAAACTTGATGCCGAACTTGCCGAAGCACCGCCCCGCGAGATTGTCTTTCTCGTTGACGTTTCAGGTTCAATGCGCGGAGAACCGACCCAAAAAGTGAAAGAGACGATGCACCATTTCCTCCGACTTACCAAACCGAAGGATACCGTGCAGGTGATCACCTTCTCAAATCGTGCAGCTAAACTGTTTGAAAAATCGGTGCCAGCGACGCAAGCAAACATTGAACACGCCCTTAATTTCACACAACGGATACGGGGCGGCGGCGGGACGGAGATGCTGAAAGCGATTAAGTTGGTGCTCAACGAACCTGTTGACCGAGAACGGGTCCGCATCGTCGTCATGCTCACTGATGGCTACATCGGCAACGAAGCGGAAATTATCGCTGAGATTGACAGGCGGGCGGGGGATCAGATCCGTTTTTCGGCGCTCGGCATCGGCACATCGCCGAACCGCTATCTGATTGACGGCGTGGCAAAACACGGTGGCGGGTTGGCAGACGTGATCGCACTTAACACCGATCCCGGACCACTTGTCGCGCAGATCGCTGAGCGTATCCATCGCGCGCAACTCGCCAAAATCCAGATTGATTGGAACGGACTCTCTGTCTACGAGACCTACCCGCGGCGGATCCCTGAACTTTGGGCGGGTCGTCCGGTACTTATGTTTGGACGCTATGGTGCAGGTGGCAGTCAAAAAATTGAACTTTCCGGCAGCGCAGAGGGGAAACCGCTAAAATATAAGTTACATGTGACACTTCCGGACGCACAACCGGCACACGATGTTCTGTCAAAAGTGTGGGCGCGTAAGAAAATCGAAGACATTTCTGCACGGTTACATGCCGCGGGTGCGCCGGAAATTATTGAGGAAATCACGAACATTGCGCTCACCCATCGGTTGATGACGCAATACACGAGTTTCGTCGCTGTAGACGAGAATGACATGCAACCGATCAATCAAGAAGCGAAAGCACCTCGGCAGGTTGTGGTGCCTGTTCCCTTGCCGGAAGGCACTGATTACCAAGGATTCTACAATCAGGGCACAACGGTTGCCGCTTCCAGCCGGAGGCGAATGGCAAGACGTAGTGCCCCTATGGCCTCTGCTGCGCCAACTGAACGGCAGAGTGTTGTTGATAGAGGTCCAGCTGTTGAAGCGTTACAGGTAGATGCTGCAAATCCTGAGGCATCTGCGATGCTCTCCGAAGTAGAAAGAACTTCTGTGCAACCGGAATTTTTAAGAAAGTCTTTGGTCGTACCGTCTTGGCGGCTTTTGGCAGGCGCAATTGATGGTAAAGTTGACAAAGAGGCACTCACGACGCTCCAAAAGGCTTGGGAAGATCCGCTACTTGAAGCAATCATCACCGGCGGAAACCAGTACATTGTGGTCCGTTCTGCCTGGTGTATTCGCACGGCAGCCCAAGCAGTTCCAACCGATGTTGAACTGACAGCACTCTCTGAACGTGTGCTCTCGAAGGTAAGCAAGATCAAGCTGCCGAAGCTGCAAGATAACTTGTCCGCTTATCTCAGCACACTGTATGCTGTACTGGCGCGTCAAGGGGATGCAAACAAAGATCTGACGAAGTCACTGCTGATGAAAATGGATACAAACGCTTATATAAGCATGAAAACAGCGCGTCTGATTGCTGAAGGCTTGCTTAAGCCGTCTGCACGAAACGATAAGGCACTACAAGCAGCACTCTCAACACACGATATTTACGGAGATAATCTTGTGCTGCTGACCTGTCTCGTTGCTAAAAGTCGCGGTGGACAGTTATGGCAAACTTTCCGCGAAGAGTTTCCATACATAGCGAGGCAAAATCGGCTGAGCGGACATGTCACAGTTATCATCAGTCGCCTTGAAGCCATGCGCGGGAACACTCAGTTTTCCCCAAAACGCTAAAAAAGTTTGTGATGTAATTTCGTTTTGATGGTATCCTTATATAGTCAAGTCCGAAATATGCGGACATTTGGTAAACGGTAGTTTTTCAAACACTCTCCTTCGCTGGCGGGGTGTTTTTGCCTGAGTATTTCGTCTAGGAACCCGCCAATTTTTTGTGTCTAAACAATTGTAGACTTTACAAGGAGTTACGACTATGAAAATTACAGGCTTTGAATATCGGACCGTTTCTATCCCTTTCCTTCCAGCGATACAAGAACACTCGGGCATGGAGTATCCGACAACGTTGGTTTGGGTACATACAGATGAAGGGCTGACAGGATTGGGTGAAAGCAATTCTCTACACAGCGATATTACAGATCAAGCTGACAGTATCGCTGAAAGGTACGTCGGCAAAAACCTTTGGGATATTGACCTTTCGTCCGAGTCATTCACTTTCCAATCAGCCTTTTATGACTTAGCGGGACAGGCATTAGGGGTGCCGGCACATAAACTCATCGGTGAAAAACATCGGGATAGCGTTGAACTCGCCTACTGGTCGCCGCCGATGCCGCCGGAAGCGACAGCGGCGGAGGCAGAACGGGCTGCAGACCTTGGGTTTCGGGTACACAAGCTGAAAGCGCGTAAAGCGACGATCGTCGAAACGGCGCGCTTAACGAAAGAAGCGTGCGGACCGGATTTCCAGATTCGCGTTGATCCGAATACAGAATTCGGAGACTTGGAGACCGGCCTTCGGCTCGCCGATGAATTGCTCCCGTATAACATCGAAGTCTATGAAGACCCGATTCGGTTTGAGGATTTGTCTTGGTATCGTCAGATGCGGGAGCAGGTGGAAGTCCCTGTTGCTCGGCATATCGGTGGACCGCAGGAGATTTTGAAGAACATCCGGGCAGACGCTGTGGATGCTATTAATACAGCTGGAAACGTCGCTGGACTGCGTAAGAGTGCTGCTGTCGCTGAAGCCGCAGGTTTGCCGATTTGGGTGCAGATCTTCGCCTTCGGTTCATGCGTCGCCTCGACCTTTGCCGCACACATGGTGTGTACGATCCCGAACTGCACGATGCCGATTGACGAACTCCCGCACATCCGTATTGATGATCTCTCTGGGGGTAGTATGGATTTGTCTAACGGCGCAATCAACCTGACAGACACCCCCGGATTGGGTATCAGTCTTGATATGGATGCGGTTGAGCGGTATCGCATTCGTTAGTAGTTTAGGACTTACGCAACGCCTTAGTATGTGCTATACCACACCGTAATAGGCGTAATTTTGTGATTTTGCGTAAGTCCTATTTATAGTAAAACCTATAATTAATTGGGCACTTCCAAACAGTCTGAATGCCTATAACAGGCATTCAGACTGGCACAAACTGGAAGTTTATGCTACAAAGATGTCTACTTATTTTTAGGATTCACTATAGTTTTTACATATGGAATAGTGCCGCTTGTGAGTTCAGTGTAAAGGTCAAGAAGATTTTCCTCAAGTGCTGCTAATGTCTCACCTTGCGTCCAATAATCGGGGTATGCCTCAAGGTAGCCAAGAAACATGTCCTCATCTTGCCAATAAATGTATTTTTGTGTTTTCATAAGATAGCACCAAATTGTACCAACCAAATAGGGGAGCGAACCTACCCAGACCTTTATCCTTGCGTGTTAATAATTATACCACTAAAATTATCAGAAATCAAGATTTACTTTGAAAAAATAAGGCGATAAGGAAAGAACCTCTACAAGCCGGGCAACTTGCCCACAACCTCTACCGTCTTTAGACTGACGGTGATGACGCGGGCGATGAGGTCAACAATATATTGCGGCTGGTCGGCACGGTTCGGGTCGTTCACAATTCCGCTCCGTTTGTCCGTCTTGACACGATACTGATCCGCGACCCACTCCAACGCAGAACGGTTGCCCAACCGATAGTCAAACGCTGCTGCAGGGATACCGTCGAGTGTGAGGAATTCGTTGTATTTCAGCTGCGTCTTGTCTCTGGATAGCTTCATTTTCTCAACGCGCCAGTCTATCGGCACCCCCGGCGTTTCGATGTGTTTCAGTTGGTCGTATTTCGGAACGGATTCGTAGTTGATGTGGAGGTCTGCTAATGCTGCGCCTGCGTTGGCGAAACCCCAGAAATCTTCGGCAAACGGGATATGCGGGAGGTCGCGCTTGAGGTTCGCCTGATACTTTTCGCGATAGTCGGGATGGTGCAAGAGTCCGTAGTTATAGTGGAAAATGTCCCACTTAGCGATAGTGTCATCGCCGTAGTGGTTTCGGAATTCTGCCAATGCCCAATCGGTGATATTCTCTTGGCGATTTGTGCCGTCTTCATCGTAGGTGTAGAAAGGGAAGGATTGTTGTGGATCGCCATAGAGGTTCACATCAGGAATATATAGGCTCATTAGAACAGCAAACTCTTTCCGACCATAACCACTAACACAAATTACCCGATTTTCCATTTCTGTATCAGGCGTAGGGAAGATAGAAGGAAAAACATATACAGCCTCATTCATCGTTCTATCAAAGTAGAGGTGCGATTTCGTAAATGGACGGTAAAGAGATGTCCGAATGCTTTCCTCTGAAAACTCAATACGCTTGCCCGCTTTCAACTTCCGTTTTAAACCGGCACTCCAACTGATCCTCTCGTTGTCATACGCAACGAAATTATCAACACTCACAGTCGATTTTTCTGGGAGGGTCAACCACTTTAGCACCTGGGCATTGTAAAATTCCATCATTTGCTGAACGTTCTCTGTGAGAGTGCGTGCACTGAAGTTGTAAGCCCAAGCGTCGCGGCAGGTTGCGATCCCACGACCGTAGGTTTTGAAGATCACATCTATCGCTGCTCCTTTCTGTGCCTTCGCCTCTTTAGTTCCCATCGGGATAAAGGTATCAAACTCAGCGTGGAGTCCCTCTGTGAGCCATGTATGCCGTCTGTCAGGTGTTATCTGCTGCCAGTCAATGTTTTGACAATGCTCTTTTGAATTGAGATAGTGGTACTTTTCTTCCTTTCGCCAAAATTCATCAGCACGTGCATAAAAGATTTTGGGAGGTTTTACGTCAGATTCTAAATCGGTACTACCAGCATTCTTTTTGATGAACAAGTTGATGCTCACACCAACCTGAATCCCGAAAACGTTGTGCGTTGTGCCTGACAACTTCGGATTCTTACGGACGTTCCCACCCAAATCCAGAATGTAAATCGCGTCGAAATCGTCTGCAAGGTGTTTTCGCATGCCATCGAACGCGATACCATCCAAAAAACCGTTATTTGTTACAAACGCGATAACGCCTTCCTCTTTAATCCGTCTTGATGCCCAGAGAATTGCTTTCACATACGGATCTGAGAGTGCTATTTTGTTTGTCGCTGCTGAGTCCCGTGAATACGTCTCCCGCAGTAGTGTGTCCATCGCCTTATACTTCCGATTTTTGTTGTTGTCATTCTCGTTGACTTGATGGATATTGTAGGGCGGATTTCCGATGACGACGAACATATCCGCTGCCTTCTGGCGTTCTACGCGCTCTGTGTTCTCCTCAGTGAAAAGCCTCGCCTGGTGTTCCTCAAGCAGCTCGAAGGTATCCGCAAGTGCGATTCCCTCAAAGGGTCGATACGTCTGTGTCCGTTGAAAGAATTCATGTTCAATATTCAGACTCGCGATGTAGTAAGGCAGCAGTAGGATTTCGTTGCAATGGAGTTCGTTGTGGTATTTCTCCGCCAATGTGCTTCCTCGGATGTCCTGCATCAGACGGACGATGAAGTTGCCGGTGCCGACAAATGGATCGATGATATGCACGCCGGTATCCGATAGCGACCGGTTAAACTCGGTTTCGAGGATTTGTTCGACGCTGTTCACCATGAAATCGACGATCGGTTGCGGTGTGTAGACGATGCCGTGCGTGTCCGCTACCTCTACGGAGAACCCTTGAAAAAACTGTTCGTAGACAGTGTTGAGGAACTCCTGTTTTTGGGAGAAGTCTTTGCAGAGGGTTGCGGCGTTCTCAATAGCGATGTAGAAAGGATTCAGGGGTTTAAGAAACTCGTCGCGACTGAAGGCGTTCTGGATGAGTACCTCAATGACGTTTTCAATCTCGCGGGCGATGATATTCCGGCGGGTGAAGTCGGGGTTATCGAAGACGGTTCGGAAGATGCGTTCTGTGAGTAGGTGTTGGATGAGCATCTCCTCAACGGCAGCGACAGAGAGATTCGGGTTGATTGCGGCGCGGCACTGTTGGTAGAAGTCCGTGAATGCGGTCACAAATTGCGGGTTCGTTTCGTGCTGTTCATCTATCAACTCTGCGAGTCTCTTGCCGAGTGCGGGGACCATCTCCTTAAATTCTGCGACAGCGGCGTGCCAGTTTTCAAGTGCAGCCGGCGGCGCAGCGAAGAGGTGCTGGAGTGCTACAATTAACCGCGTCGGATCGGTAATGTCTACGTCAAAGACCTGCTCGCCGTTCTGATAGAGGATACCGCGCTGCGGGGTTTGGAAGAGGATGTTGTCGAACGGATAGCCCGCGTCCCGTTTCGCCTGTACGGCTCTGTAGAGGTCATCGTCTATATCCTTCGCTTCCCAATACGCGAACGGGATTCGGTATGCGTCGAGGATCACGCCGTCAAGGACGATGCGATTGCCTGCTGGTGTCCGCATCGGGTATTGGGGAACGAGCGTAGCATCTACCTGTTTGGCGCAGGCATTGAGTAAAAAAGCAAAGGGATTGCTAACTGCGCCTTCGTGTGTGATATTGTGCTGCTCGTACTGTTGCAGCGTGGCGTAGTAGTCTCGGATCGCTTTGTGGCTGGATTTGAGTTTCAGTTGCGGCATGCAAGCATGATAGCAGGTTTTCGGCAAACGGTCAAGAAAAATTGGACAGAGAATTTCGTTAAAAAATAAGGGCTTCAGACGGGCGCGCCTACTGGGCGGCAGTCGATGGCACATCTTGTAAAATGGGGATGAGATAACTCCGAATCGTGCAACCGTCAATCGTGTCGGTTTCAACGCGGGGATCCGACTTCTGACGATAGTCGAATACGATATAATAGCCCTCCCGCTCGCCTTCTAAGGTTAGATACGCAACGAGTTGTCGCTTCCCTGCTTCATAAGCCCGCTCGTTCCGCCACACTTTCGTCTCAATAATGTATTTCCGACCTTGATGCCCAATGATGAGGTCCGTTCTACCTCGCCCCGTCGGTACCTCCAAGTGCATCGTCGCACGGACCATCCGGACGAACTCATCAAGATAAGCAAAAAGCAGATATTGTCCGACGAACTCTTGCGGCGTGTCGGGGACTTGGAGGATTCTGAACCCGGCACGGGCGATGAAATCCTTGAAGTTCTCAATGAGCGTATGCATCTGAAGATGCCCAGTTTCTGTAATATACCCTGTAAAGTCGATGGGTCCGTCTTCAGGGAGATATTCGTCCTCCAACCCGTTGATGAGCGGTTTAAAGGCTTGAATGATACAGTGGAGATAGATCGGGTTAAGAATTTGACACATCCCGTCTTCGCCCTCTTCAATGATGCCATAGGTAGCGAGCTCGCTGATCACTTCGTTATGTAGCGTGAAATTGATATTGCTCTGATAAAAAGCGATACGCATCAGTGTTCTCTCAAAACGTGGATCCCGCCGGACGTTTGTAATGAGATGTTCAATGTTCGTGTTTCGCTCTGTGAGGAGCCGCGCCTGTGCCGCTAAGAAGTGTTGTATCAGGATTGTCTCGGCTTTGGGGATGTCAAATTCCTCAGTGAGAATCTGAGCGAACCTGTTGACGAGGAACGGCTGGCCGGCGGTCTGTTGATAGAGTTTCTCAACGACATCGGGTGCAAAGGATTGGCCGACCTCTTCGGTATATTGGGCAAGGAGTTCTTGAACCTGGTCAAGCGTGAAGTTTGGGAGCGTGAATTCGTCTTGGATGTTGAAGGGTGAGATGGAGCGGTCATAGTTGAGCTGGGTGATGCTCTTGACCCCGACAATCCCGACGCTGTAGGGACAACGCACCTCGCGCCCGGAGAGGTAGATACGGCGGAGTGAACGGAGAAACCCTTTGGCAGCGGCTTCTGGAACGCCATCAAATTCATCAATAATTAAGACAATCCTCGGTGGTGAGGGTTCAGTTTTTTCGGATGTCAGTAGTGTCGGAAGTTTCTCAAAGAAACGCCGCATCGCTATATTGTCGGTGATATTTAGGTTTTCCAAGAGGGCTGTAAGCTGTGCAGATGGTAGATTCCTGCGCGCCTGAAGTGTTCTGCTAATAGCAATGCGTAGATCGTTGGTAAGATTCGCGTAAAAACCGTCAGGTGTTAAGTCTTCGTACTCCTCAAAATTGACGTGTATGGGGAAGTAGCCTGTCCCTTCGGCTTTAAGGGTGGTGATCGCGTCTTGGAAGAAGGTCGTCTTACCGGTCTGCCGAGGTGCGAACAGCACGATGTACCGTCCGAGTTTGATGCGTTTGATGAAGTCGTCAAGTCTCTCGGTGCGTGCAACGACGTAGTTGTCTATAGTGTTCACGGGACCGTGGGTGCCGAAGTGTCTCATCTTTTTATTTCCGTTTTCTCTTTTTCTCAAAAGTATAGCAGGTTTTCGGTGGAGCGTCAAGGTTATTGTCTGAACCCATAACGAATTGGTTTGCAATGAAGGCGAAAAGTGTGGTAAAATAGCATTAATTGTAAGGAGAAAAATGATGAATCACGCAGAACTGCCACTCCCCGAACACCAGAGAGAAGAAATTCATCGGATTTTATCAGACGCTGCCAACGGTGACGGTGGCATAGATAGCGATGCCATACTGCGAAGCCTACAAGAACTCGCCACTGACGATGCGGACATCCAAAACTGTTTTTCAGATATCGTGATCCGGTTATTGGAAGCCTCCCTCAATTCACCGAACCCGGAATCCGCTTTAAACCGTTTCTCACGCTTCGCGCAAGTCGCGTTTAATCGTAGATGGCTGTATCAATTCCTGCGAGATGCGCCGTTTCTTATACATACCATTATCTGGGGGTTCGGTACGTCCACGTATTTATCCGAAACCCTCATCCGCAAACCTGAATATTTCTATGACATCATTGACGCGAATGTGATGGGGACACCGAAGACTTCTGAGAGAATGTACCAAGAACTCGCGCGATCACTCTCGCAATTCGATCCAGTGGATCAGAAACTCCGTATCCTCCGACGATACAAACGGCGAGAGACACTCCGTATCGGTCTGCGCGACCTACTCAAAGCGGCAGATGTTGAGACGACAACGTTGGAGTTGAGCAACCTTGCAGAGGCGGCGTTGCAACACTGCTATGAGATCGGGCGCGACGAGATCATGCGACCGAAGTTTGGCACACCGCTCAACGAAGAAGGCACCGCACCGTGCCGTTTCGCTATCGTCGGGATGGGGAAGTTAGGCGGTTATGAGTTAAACTTTAGTTCCGACATCGATCTCATTTTCGTCTATTCGGATGATGCCCGCACGGATACGGGCACCGACAATAGCGAGTACTTCTCACGTCTCTGCGAATTCATCATCAAAGCGATGAGTGAGATTACACCTGATGGCTACGTCTTTCGGGTCGATATCCGCTTACGTCCTGAAAGTAGTGCAGGCGTTATTATCCGTTCCATGGAGAGTTATGAAAGTTACTATGAAGGTTGGGGGGATCTATGGGAACGTCAGGCGTTAATCAAGGCACGTTCTGTCGCGGGCGATATGGCATTCGGTGACGAGTTCATCCGAATGATTCAGCCATTTGTGTATCAACGCTATTTAGACGGTGTCACACTTGGCGAAATTAAGGCGGACATCCGGCGCACTAAAGCACGGATAGAGGAACGCCTCGTTGGCGAGGGTGCGAATCTTGAAAAGCACGTGAAACTTGGTCCGGGTGCTATCCGTGATATTGAGTTCACTGTGCAGTGTCTCCAAATGATTCACGGTGCTAAGCGGAAATCGTTGTGTTCACACAATACATTAGAAGCACTCTCCGCGCTGAAAGCGAACAAACTACTCACCGCAGAGGATACCGACGCGCTCACGGCTGCGTATCGGTTTTTACGCACCGTTGAGAACGCTATTCAAATTGAGGGAGATCAGCAGCGTTACTCGATTCCTGAGAAAGAGACCGAAGAACGGGAACTCGCGCGACGCGTCGGTTACCAAGACACAGCAGAAACGGATGCGCTTGAAGCATTTTGGGAAGCCTACCGCGCCCATACCGGACAGGTCCGCGCCATTTTTCAGAAGATTACCACGACTTCAATTGAATCTGAAGACGGGATCGATATTGCTGTTCTGCTTTCAGAAGAGGATCCACACCAATTGGAGAGTTTCTTAAGCACATTTCGTTTTGAAAATGTGAGAGACGCGCAACGTCTATTGAGACAACTCGCGAACGGTGGCGACGGTATCCAATTCTCGCCGAGTGTACGGCGCACTTTCTTTAAACTTGCACCAACGCTCTTAAACGTCTTACGGGATTCTCCGAACCCGGACATGGCACTCCGTTATCTTTCAGCATTTACAGATAAAGTTGGTGCACGCAGCAGCTACTACACGATGTTCGCTGAGAAACCGTCAACACTTGAGGCACTTACGCGTGTCTGTGGTACAAGTCTGTACCTCTCGGATATGCTTATCGCAAGTCCTGAACTCTTTGATCTGTTGACGGTGCCTACGTTGATAGAACGTTCCAAGACGCTTGCTGAGAAACGGGCGGAGACGTTACAAATTGTTGCGGAGACACCGGAAGGGCGGATGTTGTCGATGTTGCGGCAGTATAAGAACGACGAGATTTGGCGGATCGCGCTCCGGAACATCCTCGGCAATGCGACACTCCCGACGACGACGGAAGAACTCTCGGATTTAGCGGAGGCTGTCCTGCAAGCGATTTATCCAGAAATTGAAGCCGAAATGCGTGAGGCACACGGCACCCCGCTTGCTTCCGATGGCACCCCGGTGACATTCGCGATCGTTGCGATGGGTAAGTTTGGTGGGCGCGAACTGAACTTCAGCTCAGATTTAGATGTGATGTACGTCTATTCGGCAGACGGCGAGACGACTAAAGGTATGCCGAATGTAGAGTATTTCTCGGCTGTGGGTTTAGCGTTAGTCAATCGGCTTGCTGGAAACGGGATGGGTATCTATGAAATTGATCTACGGCTCCGTCCACACGGCGCAGGTGGTGCGATTGCATTACCGTTGACGGGGTATCAGCATTATTACGATACCACTGCGGAGGTTTGGGAACGTCAGGCATTAACACGCGCACGCGTCGTCGCTGGAGATACAGAAGTACTTGGCAATCAGTTTTTAGAAATTGCCCACGCTTTCTGCTATAGCGATGCGCTGACATCTGAAGAGATCGCCGAGATAGTGCATACCCGCAAACGGAAGGAAGCGCAAGCCACTCGGAGAACATCTACGCGCCGCAGAGGACGCGGTAAAACACAGGCACCTATTGCGAATGTCAAATCAGGCTATGGTGGACTTGTTGATATTGAGTTCGTCGTGCAAACCCTGCAACTCGTACATGGTGGTGATGCGCCTTCTATCCGTGTCCAAAACACGCCGCTTGCGATTGAGAGATTACATAGTATCGGCGTGTTGACAGAGGTTCAGCGCGATGGATTGTCAGCGGCGTATCTATTCCTGAGACGCGTCGAGAATGCGTTGCGGATTGTGCATGATCGTGCGTTGGATGCGCTCCCGAAAAACCGAACAGAATTGGCGCAGTTGGCACGCCGCCTCGGATATGTGGAAACTGAAGGAACACCTATTGCAGATGCGTTTTTGCAGGATTACGGTAAGTGGACGGAGACAACGCGCGCCCTTTTTAATCAGATTCTGGTTGATTGAAACTATAAACACATCCATTATTATTTACTCGAAAATCCTGTCTCCGAAATACCAACCGATTACAGCACCTAAGAGAATCAGGAGAAATAGAAACACATAAAATGCTCGATTACTAAGGAATATCCCCATCTTTGACTTTTCCAACTTTTCCAGTTCTTCCTTATATTCTCTCTTATATTTTTTTAAAGCAGGTCTATACCCAAATATCCAAGTGAAAAGTGCTGCGAGCGAGAGGAATGATGCAGCGAACAAAAGGAGTTGTTTTGTATTGGGTGAAATAGGTAAAATTTGTAACTTGGGAATCAGCATATAAAACAGGATTCCCATAACCGCGAAAAGCAAGATGGATAGAAACATCGTTGCCCATATAAAATTTCTCAACACCTGTTTTTTCTCTGTGGTGCGTTCGTTTTCCATATCCATACGTTCCTCATCGCCATGCATTTCACGAAAACCGGTAATGTTATAATGTAATATAGTAAAATCTATAGTTAATTGGGCACTCTCCAACAGTCTGAATACCTATAACAGGCATTCAGACTGGAAACCCAAACTAACAGTTTTGCGGCGTACTCGCCCAGATGCGAAGTGCATCATGCTACAAAGATGTCCACTTATTTTTGGACTTCACTATATCATTATTTAGAAATAGTATTACCCAAGTATCACAGAGTGTAACATAAGCCCGAAAAGATGTCAAGAAAGGCGCGAAATTTCCCTTGAGAAATCGCGATAAACCTGTTAGAATAGATGCCAATTCTTTTTGGTGTAGGGAGAAACCTATGATTTTTGGACAAGGCACACATCAGTACACGGTACAAGAAAATTGGTGGTCACTGCCAGAGGGTTGGGAATTCGGATGGGTTCCGGCTGTCGCGGTTGACTCACAGGACAGGGTTTATGTCTATAGTCGAAGCGAACACCCGATGGTCGTCTTTGATCGAGACGGTAACTTTATTGACTCTTGGGGTGATGACATCCTCAAGGATGCCCACGGAATTTTCATCGATGCCGATGATAATATTTACTGTACGGAACGTGAAACGCACGTCATGCGTAAATTTAACACGGCGGGTGAACTGCTGATGACGCTCGGTACGCCCGATGAACCCGGGGCAGAAGGTGAACCCTTCAATCTGCCAACAGACTTGGCACTCGGCCCCGATGGCGAGATATTTATTAGCGACGGATACGGGAATGCGCGTATCCATAAATATTCACCGGATGGCGAACTGATTAAATCGTGGGGAGAACCCGGCTCAGGTCCCAGCGAGTTTGATCTACCGCATTGCGTTAGAGTCGATCCACGCAACAGACTCATGGTCGCAGATCGGGAGAACAATCGTATCCAATTCTTTACCCTTGATGGGGAGTACATTGAGGAGTGGGGCGACCTGTTGCATCCAGACACGATCTATATCGGTGACGACGACCTCGTCTATATTGCTGAGTTGGACCAGCGTATCAGTATCATGACACTGGACGGTGAAGTTATTTCGCAATGGGGCAGTGAACGCGGTAGTAGCGTCCCTGGCGAGTTCATGGCGTGCCCTCACGGCATCTGGTTAGATTCACACGGTGATATATACGTCGGCGAAGTTCAAGCAGATGCGCGCCTGCAGAAATTTATCCGGCAATGATAACGTAGATTTTATCAGGCGAAGGGCTTGTGCCTCGCGATCATAGTCCTATATTGTAGGGTGAGGGTTCTGTGCCTTGCCCGCTCCGCTATTAAGGTCAAAACACTATGGCAGAAAGTCTCTCGTTTTTTCAGAAGGTGAATACAGATTTTGACAAAGCCGCGCGGTTCACCGACTATCCGCTTGGGTTGTTAGAACAGATAAAGATTTGTAATAGTTCCTGCCACTTTACGTTTCCGATAAAACGCGACGACGGGACTATCCAAACGATTCACGGTTGGCGCGCGGAGCACAGCCATCACAACCTTCCGACGAAAGGTGGCATCCGTTACAGTACCCTCGTTAACGAAGATGAGATCATCGCGCTTGCGGCATTGATGACCTACAAGTGTGCGATTGTTGATGTTCCATTCGGTGGTGCGAAAGGCGGTATCCAACTGGATCGGAACCAGTATTCGGAAAGTGAACTGGAACGCATTACCCGTCGCTATACCTACGAGCTCATCCAGAAAAATTACATTGGCCCCGGGGTAGACGTGCCGGCACCGGATTTCGGGACCAGCGAAACGGAAATGGCGTGGATTTTCGACACCTATATCACAATGGCACCCGATAAGCTGAATGCAATTGCGTGCGTCACAGGCAAACCGATTGAACAAAACGGGATTCATGGGCGGAGAGGTGCTACCGGACGCGGGGTCGTCTACGGTTTGGAAGAGGCGTGCAGTATTGAAGAGGATATGAAGTCGCTTGGATTGACAGCCGGTCTACACGGAAAAAGCGTCGTCGTCCAAGGGTTTGGCAATGTCGGGTACCATGCGGCGAAGTTTCTGATGGAGTCAGATGCCCGTGTTACTGGGATCATCGAGATAGACGGTGCCATTTATAACCCGAAGGGACTTGATGTTGAGAAAGTCGCCGAGCATCGTGCGGAAACCGGATCCATCTGCGGGTATCCTGACGCTGAACTTATTAAGAATCCGAATGATGGCTTAGAGCTAGCATGCGATATCCTCGTGCCAGCTGCGCTTGAGAACCAACTCACAGCAGCGAACGCGTCTGAGGTTAAAGCCGCTATCGTCGCCGAAGCAGCGAACGGTCCAACGACACCCACCGCCGATGCGATCCTTCAAGAACGCGGAATAATGGTTATCCCGGATACCTATCTCAATGCGGGTGGTGTTACCGTTTCCTATTTCGAGTGGCTTCGGAACCTCTCACACGTGCAACTCGGACGACTCGGAAAACGGTTTGAAGACAGTACGCAGCACGCGATGCTTCACGCCGTTGAAAAAGCGACCGGCTATCAATTCTCGAACGAGGAACGTCAGTCAATACATGGTGCCGATGAGGAAGATTTGGTAAACTCCGGGCTTCAGGACACGATGATAAGAGCCTATCAGGAGTTACGTGAGACCCGCATGGCGCACAGAAGCAAAAATGATGACGTAGATTGCCGAACGGCGGCATTCATCAATGCGATCCATAGAATCGCGCAATCGTATATGCAGCTCGGAATTTTTCCTTAAAAGGAACGGACAGGTCACATTTTTCTCAATAACTACGCTGCTATATATATGAAAGGAGGATACAAATGGTTTATAGTAACTTTACGTTAGCAGCGGTGCTGTCAACGTTTCAATTAGAAACAGTTGAATCTGTCGGCCTCTTTTCTGAAAGCGAGCCTGTGACACCGCGCCCGCATTTCACAGCGGAACTGGCGAAAAAAGTCCCGTTAGCCGCTACGATCGGAACGGAGAAAGCCCGCTCGGAACTCATTGTCGCCGACGTTCTGTTTGAACTTCGGGAACATTTTGAAGAGCGCATCAGCCTCTTTTCTGGCATTGACTTCAGCGTCGATGTCGAAAACGGTTTGACAGGGGTATGCGATTTCTTGGTCAGTCTGTCACCACTGCAAACTGTTTTAGATGCCCCGGTCATCATGCTCGTTGAGGCAAAGAAAGAAGACTTGATCAGCGGGCTCGGACAATGTGTCGCTGAGATGCTTGCAGCCCAACGCTTTAATGCGGAAAAAGAAAATAATGTCTCCTGCATTTACGGGGCCGTCACTTCAGGGACAGACTGGCTGTTTCTCAAATTGGAGGCGAAGTGCTTGCACATTGATTTGACAATCTACCCGATCGCGCTTTGCAACAAAATTCTCGGTATCCTTGCGAACATGGTAACCCAAAAAGCGTGAGACGCTCACGCAACCCTTACGGAGAAAAAATGACAGCCTTAAGTGTAAACGTAAATAAAATCGCAACACTACGAAACTCACGGGGTGGTGATATTCCGGATGTACTGACCGCTGTCGATACCTGTGTCGCTGCTGGTGCGCAAGGTATCACCGTGCATCCGCGTGAGGATGAACGCCATATCAGACCTGCAGATGTGAAGGACATCGCCGAACGACTCATAGAAATTAATACACAAAAAACACCTACGATTGAATACAACATTGAAGGCGATCCGAGACCCGACCTTATTGATATGGTACTCGACACAAAACCGACACAATGCACCCTCGTTCCTGTTGTGGCGGGTGAGATCACAAGCCATACCGTCTGGGATATTCGCCAAGACGGTGATACGTTAAAACCGATCATCGCAGCGTTGAAAGATGCTGATATTCGTGTCAGCCTATTTAGTGGAACGGATATTGAACAGATAGCGAGGACACACGACATCGGTGCGGATAGAATCGAACTCTACACCGCCGCTTACGCGATGGCAGAAACGGAAGCGGAAATTGACGGTGAATTCAGGTTGTTGGAAACCGCAGCGGTGAAGGCGGTAGATTTGGGACTTGGTGTTAACGCCGGACACGATCTGAACCTTGAGAACCTCCCGCTGATGCAGAAGTTACCGGGGCTCCTCGAAGTCTCTATCGGGCATCATCTCATGGCAGACGCGCTCTATATCGGAATGGAAGCCGCCGTCAAAGCGTATCGACGTGCATTGGGACAGCATATAGCATGACTTCTTTAAAGCAAGTTTCGGACACCTGTGAGCTGCACCGAAAATCTAAAACATGCGCTATCTTCGATTTAGATGGCACGATTATCCGTGCCTCCTCAGAACAAGTTTTTCTGTCAAATCTGCTGAGCCACGGTGAGATCCCGATACCGAACTTGCTTGCATGGACCTCCAATTTTCTGAAGGTGAAGTCCCTGGCGGTGGCGAAATCTAACAAAGTTTACCTTCGCGGTTTGGCGCAGCAACGTCTCGATGAGATTGCGCGACGCTGCTTTGTTGATACACTCCGTCCGAGCATCGCGCCCCATATCTCCGACTTGATACACGCACACCAAGCCGATGGACGGACGGTTATTCTGATGTCAGGTTCGTTGTCGTTCCTCGTTCAGCCGTTTCATGAGCATTTTCAAACCGATTTAATGGTTTCACACGAGCTGGAGGTGGTTAATGGAAAACTTACCGGCAAGCGTGTCGGATTGCACCCTTATGCGGAAAACAAAGCGAAACTCGCGCAGCAACTCGCGACCGAACACGGGTTCGACCTCAGCCATTCCTACGCCTATGGCAACCACCATACAGATGCATACAAGTTAGAATTGTTTGGACATCCGGTTGCCGTTAACCCGGACCCAAAGTTGCGGCGAATTGCAAGAGAAAAAGGATGGCAGATAGAAGAATAGCCATTAGCCATGAGCCAACATGCGACTTGAAAAGTATATTGCCACCTCAGGCATCGCCTCTCGACGGGCGGTGAAAAAGCGTATCCAAGCTGGGTTGGTCACTGTGAACGGTGAACCTGTTCTTGTACCGGGACACCCGATTAATGTGGAGACCGATATAGTTGAATGTGAAGGGAAACGGGTCGAACCGCTAACGGAACGCATCTATCTGATGCTGAACAAACCTGCGGGCTACTTAACGACACGCAGCGATGAACGGGGACGACCTACTGTCATGAATCTCGTCGCAGACTTACCTGATAGTATCTATCCGGTTGGACGCTTGGATTTGGAGACCGAGGGGCTTCTCCTCTTCACAAATGATGGAGATTTTGCCTATCGGTTGCTACATCCGAGCCATGAGATAGAAAAAACCTATCTCGCGTGGGTGAAAGGACTGCCAAACGCTGCCGCGGTTCAACGGTTGCGTGAAGGTGTCACGATTCCGAGCGGGACAACGGCACCGGCGAAAGTTGAACGTATAAAAATAAGCAGAGATGGCGCGTCAACGAAGTTTGAGGTGGTCATTCACGAGGGGAAAAAACGGCAGGTGCGCTTGATGTTTAAAGCCGTGGGGCATCCGGTCATCCGTTTACAGCGGACTCGGATTGGCAATTTGCGATTGGGTAACCTCCCACAAGGACAATATCGATTTTTGACCCCGAGGGAGATTACAGCGTTAATGGCATTGTAGATGCAGTCGAAAACCGCCCCTACAGGGATTGTCAGTTAGAACTCGCCAAATCTTTTACCCGTTCCAACATCGCTTCAGCGTTCTGTTTGATATTCGCATCGCTGGTATGATGGATTAGCTTCTCAAGCACTGCGATTGCGTCATCAAACTCGCCTTTGATCGCGTACGTCACACCGAGAAAATATTGGGCGGGACCGTTGACATCGCTCTTCGGATACTCGTCTATCACCGTTCTGAAGTGAGAAACCGCTTTTTCAAAGTACATCTCGGCTTCTTCAGGTGCTCCAACCATAGCCGCTTCAACCTTTGCGGCGTAAGTGAGTCCGAGTTGGTTGTGCAAATTTGGCATAAGACCTGTCTTATTTTTCGGGTCGCGTTTAAAAGCTTCCTTACTGAACAGGAGTGCTTTTTCAAGCTGCGTCCGTTCGAGATAGGTGAGTGCAACCTGCGCGTTCAACTTAGCATCGTCCGGTTTTTTTTCAAGCTTGGCAAGTTGTTCGACGAAGGCTTGCTCTTTTTCCAACGCAGCTTCTATCACCGGTGCGAAGTCGTTGGGGTAGGCGAATCCTACCTGTTTCGAGATCATCCCGCCATCTGAACTCGTGAAGACGATTGTCGGGTATCCGGTAACCTGATACCGTCTAACGGCTTCCATATTCTCAGGGTGTTCTTGGTCTTCTGGGTTTACCTTGATCGGAATGAATCCTTTGGACAACTCAATGATGCGCGCATTCGTGAATGTTTCAGCATCCAGCTGACTGCACGCGCCTCACCAGTCGGTGTAGAAGTCGAGCATAACAGGTTTGCCGGTTTTTTCGGCTTCCTTCATACCGTCCTCAAGCGATTTTTCCCAGCTGATTTCTGCGCTCGCGACGAGTGCTGACATTGTGCCTATCATCAGCAGTAAAACGCCGAGTGAAACACGGCGAAAAACGGAATTAAACATGCGTTTCTCCTTTGTTGGTTATTAGTTGTTAGTTGTTGGTTTTCAGTTATCAGTCGTCAGTGCCTACCAGGCTTGGGAAATGCGTTATTCTTCCGTTGAATTATCCTCGTTTTGTTCAAGCGCAGCTGCGCTGGTTGTTTTGCTCGATAGCGTTGTCCGACACTTGAAACAGGTAATGATAATTCTGACGAGTTCTTTCTGTCTGCCAATACTGGACTGTTTCTGTTCTGTTTGGACGTGCCTTTGGCAGCGCGGGCACCACTGTT
The DNA here is from genome assembly GCA_951828385.1 of uncultured Poribacteria bacterium. GTDB lineage: Bacteria > Poribacteria > WGA-4E > WGA-4E > WGA-3G > WGA-3G. The sequence goes on along the minus strand of OX639973.1, from coordinate 4,686,317 downwards.
GTTTTGCGGCTAACATAATCGATAACTCCTTTGTAAGATTGTGCCTCCCGCTGACACGCGGAAATAGACACACCTCATCACGATAAAAGTTCCGTTTTTGTAAACATCACTTTCCGACACAGAACTGTGAGAAAATTCTATCGAGAATATCTTCAGTCGTTGTTTTACCGACGATGTCACCGAGGCCGTCAAGGCTGATTCGTAGATCGACAGCGATGAGGTCAGGGGGCATCGCGTTTTCGAGGCTTTCTATCGCATAATTAAGTCCTTCATTGGCGCGTCGGAGTGCTTCTTGGTGGCGAGCGTTTGTCACGATCGGCGATTCACCGATGACCAATTCACCGCCGAGCAGTTCCTCAGAGACGGTGGCTTTCAGTTTGTCAAGTCCTTTACCTTGAGGAATCACTGTCTCAACGACCTGTTTTTTCGGACAGTGCGCGAGCAGCGCTGTTGGTGACGTTACAACAGGTAGGTCCATCTTATTTAGAATAAGAATTGCCTTGGAGGATTGTGCTGTTTTTAAGAGTTCGAGATCGGCATCATTGAGCGGTTGCGATGCATCGAACATCATCAGAAGCAATTCTGCCCGATCCTGTACCGCTTTGCTGCGTTGAACGCCTTGTTGTTCTACAATGTCATCTGTGTGTCGGATTCCGGCAGTATCAATGAGTTTCAAGGGGATCCCGCCGATGTTCATCATCTCCTCAATAGTATCGCGCGTTGTGCCGGGTATATCGGTGACAATCGCGCGTGTCGTTTCGAGCAGTGCGTTGAGCAGGCTCGATTTCCCGACGTTCGGTTTACCGAGGATCGCGACGTTAGCACCTTCCGTGATAAGCCTGCCTTCGGCGGCGGTTTCAAGGAGTGCCGTCAGATCGGTCTGGACTGCACGTGCGGCTTCGAGTTGCGTTTCCACCTTCATGAAATCCAAGTCTTCCTCTGGGAAGTCGATAGAAGCCTCGATTTCTGCGAGTAAGGCTGCGAGCCGGTCGTTCAATCCATTAACGGTATCAGAGAGTTTTCCGGCGAGTGCCTCTACAGCGATTTTTCGGCTCAGGTCTGTTTTTGCGGCGATGAGTTCCGCGACGGCTTCGGCTTGTGCAAGGTCAAGTCTCCCGTTTAGGAACGCGCGTTTTGTAAATTCGCCTGGCTCTGCGATGCGTGCGCCGTTCTTCACCACTACGTCTAACACCGCCGTGAGGGGTATTGCCCCACCGTGGCAGTTAAACTCAACAATGTCTTCGCCGGTATAAGTTCTCGGTGCGTGCATGACTCCGAGTAGGACTTCATCAATAATCTCATCGGATGCGGTTGCATCGACGACGCGCCCATAAGTCAGTGTATGCGTTGGCAGTTGTGTCGGAGATACACCGCGCGGCGATCGAAAGACTTCAGCGGCGATGGTCCGTGCGAGTGCCCCGCTGACTCGAACGATCCCGATGCCGGCTTCACCTTGTGCTGTTGCGATGGCTGCAATCGTATCGTGAAATTTCATTTAAGGCTGTTGCGTAGTGACGATGACGCGTCGCATTTCGCCTTCGCCCTGGCTGTAAGTAGACACAACATCGTCCGCTTTTAAGGTGATATGAATGATCCGTCGGTCGCGTGCGGACATCGGTGCGAGGACGACCTCTCGGTCCGTATATTTGACTTTTTCTGCCACTTGATGCGCCATTTCGACGAGCCGCTCTTCTCGACGTTTGCGGTAGCCTTCGGTATCAACAAAGACGCGTCTTTTGACAAGCGAGGCTTTATTGATGATACAATTAAGTAAGCGCTCAATCGCGTCAAGGGTTTGTCCGTGCTTTCCGATCAGTAAAGCCGGACTATCTGTGGCGATATTGAGATGCGTGCTTCCGTCAATGAAGCTCGATTCAATTTCTGCGTCAACGCCCATCCGGCTGAGAATTTCGTTTAGGATTGCGTCTGGTGCAGAAGTTACATCTTGTTTGAGCGTTGCCCGGACTTTCGCCTGCTTCGCGCCGAAGTTCAAAATTCCCTTTGTCGGTTCAGTGACAATGTCGATGGTCACCTGCTCCCGAGTTGCCTCAAGTTCGTTGAGAGCCTGTTCAATTGCTTCCTCCACTGTATCGCCTTCGGTTTCAATATAGTGTTGCACAGGTTCATATCCTGTTAGTAAAAAACTATGTTAATCTATGTCCATCTGAAAAACACAGTTCTCTACGGGATTCCTTAAGTCCCTTTGTAGACACCGTCGTGTCTAACCTGCCCGCATCCAGTGTCGTCTATGCACGTCATAGAAGATAGCAGGCGATCTGCACGTAGCAAAGGAAACGCGCTACGTGGAGTAACCCTCAAAGTCAGTCCCAAAAGACTGACGCCTTATCATTTCCGAGTGTCCTCACAATGTTAAGGTTCGTCTCACTCGCGTATGAACCTTTTGCGTAGCAAAGACGTGGTTTTTGTCTCTTGTGCTTGGTTATTGCACAACACTACGCAATACAGTAGTGAGGAATCGAACCCCACAGAAACGCCTATCGTTTACCGTTTAACACAGAAAAATCAAGGAAAACACAGAAAAAGAACTGTTTAGGAACTACTCCTATTTAATAGTTACCATCCGATAACTGATAACCCTCCCTCTGATAACTATTTTTGTTTGGCGTTGTTCCGTTTTCGGGTATCTACGACTGCGACTTGCTCTTCGTCGGTTGCGCTTCGGTTCTGTATGTATTGTTGTGCGATTGTGAATACATTGTTGCACAGCCAATATAAGACAAACCCGGAAGCCCAGTTGTAGAAGATAAAGATAAAGATGAGGGGCATAAACTGCATCAATTTCGCTTGCATGTTGTCAGTCGTTGGTGTCATATTCCCGACGAATTTCTGTTGGAGCCAAGTTGTCAACCCGTTTATGATAGGCAATAGGCGTATAGCATCTATCTGCGTGAAGATCAAAGGGATCGTGAAAGGCAGATCGATGAGAGTATCAGGGGCAGAGAGGTCATTGATCCAGAGAAAGAACGGTGCGCCACGGAGTTCGACTGCACTGCCGATGAGTGCGTAGAGTGCCCAGAAAATAGGGATTTGTGGGAGCCACGGAATACAACCGCCTAATGGGTTAACCCCGTTTTCCTTATAGAGGCGCATTGTTGCGCGATTGAGTTTTTGTGGATCGTCTCTGTATTTCTCCTTCAATTCGAGCAGTTGCGGTTGCAGTTTCTGCATCTTTTTCATGGAATTATGCGCTTTGCGCGTGAACGGATAAGAGATTATCTTGACGAAAGCCGTCAAGAGGATAATCGAGATGCCGTAGTTCCCGAAGACCCCGTGTACCCCTTTGAATATCCAGAGCATCCCCCATGCGATGAACCAGAAAAATCCGAAGTCGATAATTTTAGACAGACGGACAGGGTCCTCTGGTGCATTCGGTGCTTCAATGCCCTTAAGAATCGTATCGTCTTTCGGTCCGACGTACAATCGGAAGGTCTGCATCTCCTTATGCCCGGATGTGAGATAAAAACTTGGCATGACGAGTGATGCGGTATCCGTTGCCCCGGTCACATTGATATCTGTTAGTGTATTTGCCTGTGGTGTCTCTGTGAGTTTATATGTTGCTGCGAGTTGCGGGTCGGGTATCATGAGTGCGCTGAAGTACTGGCTATCCATCCCTGCCCAGAGGACTGTAGCCAAGGCTTGTTCAGACTTGAGTTGGCGTTGAGGTTTCCCTTCACCGATATAGGCTTTCGCGCCTTCCTGGATGCGCCGTCCGCGTTTACCGCTCCTTTTTTCGTGGGGTAGCAGATCGGCATTGATACCGCGTCCCCACTGCAGTTCATATCCATTTACAGGTTCGGTGCCACCCATGAGCAGCGGTTCCTCGGAGATATTTTGGAAGGTCACCGCCATATCAACAAAATAGGTGCCGGGGCTGAAGGTAAACTGCTTTGCTACGCGTAGTTTTTCTCCAATTGTTGTCGTGAAGGTGAGCGTTTCTTTCGGTTGTCCGTTTGTAATGTCAATCTCGGATTTATCTGCTCGCCATGTAGCCCGAAGTGCGTCAAGCTGTAGCTGCGAGTTCGCGAACCGTAGTGCAAGGCAATTAAGTGCATTCTCAGGAATCAGATTCAAAGGTGCGTGAGCCGGATCCGATCGGTCGGGAAACTGATTGAGTCGCCACTGTTTGGCGATTGCGAGTTTTTCGTTAAAGATAATATGATAGTTATCGGTTCGGACGTTGACCATTGCATCGTCCGGGCTCTCCTCAACGGCAGTCCAGAGGTCCGGGCTGATGGGTGCATCGGTTGCGTCGGGTGTTGCCTGCGTCGTAGGATCCATTGGCGTTTCGCCGGTGTCTGATGCGACAGGTATCTCCTCGGTAGATGGAATTTCATCGGGTTTCGGTGCGAGAAACAGGCTCCATGCGATCATGACAACGATCATTAGAACCAATGCGAGAATGTAACGTGCGCCCATTGAGATTAGGTGCTCCCCATTTTATGTGTATTTTAGAAATTAATTTCCGAAGTCCGCATCCGTTATTTCAACGGATCAAAGCCACCCGGGTGATATGGGTGGCATTTTGAGAGTCGTTTGAGTGTTAGCCAGCCCCCTTTGAGCATTCCGTAGCGTTCTAAAGCTTCAAGTGCGTATTGTGAGCATGTCGGATAGAAACGGCACGCGCGCGGCAAGAGCGGTGAAATAAAACGTCTATAAAAACGGATCGGAGATGTGAGTATCATTCTTCCACCCAATGCCCCATCATTCCAGATTTTTAGTATGAAGATTAAGAATTTAATCGGGTAATTTTCAGTTTTTTATAGGACTCGGTGCGGTTAGGAAACCGCACCTACCGGACCTGGCGTAAATTACCCAGTTTATTTTTTAACCTTCATTATAAAAATCGGGCAGTATCATTCGTTAGGAAAAACATGCCATCAATTATTGCGGTTTCCGTTGTGTTGGCGTGAACTGTTCAAGATCGCCGCTTTTTGGAACAGGTGTGCCAACGCATTCTGTGTTTCCTGACATGTGAGCCGACATGCCGGTGTCCTGCCGACGACGACAATATCGTATCCTACCTTCACTCGTGTGCGTAATTGCCGAAATGATTCACGAATTAATCGCTTGACCCGATTCCTTTGTACACTCTTCCCGACTTTTTTACTGACGGTTACCCCGAGCCGGAGATGATTGCAGTGGTTATGTAGCACGTATATCACGAAATAGCGATTCCAATACTTATTGCCGTTCTGATACGCGCGCTGGAACTCCCAAGACTTTTTTAGTTTTTCGGGATCTTGCATGATTTAGTTGATATACAGATATTTTCTCCACGACGGGTGGCACCCGCGAAAATGACGGTTGAGTTGCAAATATGTTAAGATTGAAGGCGTTTTGGGTTGGCGTGCAAGTTTTAGGCGCGTCTCGTAGAGCAGCTTATTCCCTTTTTTGTTATTACATTTTTTGCAGGCTGTCACGACGTTTTCCCACGTTGTCTCGCCGCCGCGAGAGATCGGGACCACGTGGTCAAGTGTCAGCTGCACAGTCGGCAACTCCTTGTAGCAGTATTGACATGTATACTGGTCGCGGACGAGGACGTTTCTTCGTGAAAATTTGACGACACTCCGCGGGACGTGAACATATCTTACTAAACGGATGACATGGGGTACTTTTATCGCAGCACTTGGCGAATTAATCTCGATATCTGAGACTTCTTCCGTCTGTGCGGTGCCTTTGAAAACCATTTTCATAGCGCGCCGGAGGTTGCAAACGTTGATCGCTTCGTAACTTGCGTTGAGTACTAAGACAGACATTTCCACTTGCAGTTCCTCTACCTTGAACGATTGGCTCTACAACATTGTCTCCTATGTATTTTAACATATTTTCACGGGAATTGCAACTAAATTAGATACAACGGACTTTCGATTTTGTGTATAATATATGATTACAAACACACTCAGACGGGTAGAGAGGGTTCTGAATGCAGCAGCGGCTACGAAATATTACTGTAATTTTGAGTTGGGCATTTATATTCAATAGTTATGCAGTTGACATCCAATTTGTGGATGTTACCGAACAAGCCGGTATCCATTTTGTGCATGCTGGCGGTATTGACCTGCGCGTAGTGCCAGCCCTTGTCGGTTCGGGTGCGGCGTGGCGGGACTACGATAACGATGGTTGGCTGGATCTTTATATCGTCAACGCTGCATTAGTGCGCCCTGCGCCGGACGCGGTGTTCCCCAAAAATGCGCTATATAGGAACAACGGCGACGGCACTTTCACCGATGTAACCGATGCAGCTGGGGTCGGTGATACCGGATGGGGTATGGGCTGTGCCTTCGCAGATTATGATAACGATGCCGATGCTGACCTATACGTCACGAACTACAAGGCAAATATATTCTATCGGAACAACGGCGATGGCACTTTCAAACGCTTTTCATCTGGTGCAGGTGGGATTGGTCACAACGGTTTCGGTGCAGGCATCGCATGGGGAGATTACGATACTGATGGGTACTTAGACCTCTATATCGGTAATTATATTGAATATACAAAAGTTCCGCAAGGCGATGAGGTCTTTTTTCCTTACGATTTTTTCGGGCAGACGAACATTCTGTATCTAAACAAAGGGGACGGCGGTTTCATCAATATTACGGATGCTGCGAAGGTGAACGGCGGGTTCCATCTGACGCTTGGGGTCGCCGCGGCGGATTACGATACTGATGGCGATCTGGATCTCTATCTCGCCAATGATACCGACCAGAACATCCTCTATCGGAACGATGGTGAGTTGACTTTCACGAATACGAACCGTCCAGAGGCAAGAAGCCGTACCGGCGATATCCGAAGTGGGATGGGCGTCACTTGGGGTGATTATGATACCGATGGTGACTTGGATCTTTTCGTTACCAACTGGCTTGATGAGAACAATGTGCTCTATAGAAATAACGGTGATGGTACATTTAGCGATGTCTCTGCGCGGAGCGGCGTTTTTGAGTCCGGGTTGGATAAGACGTGTTGGGGGACGGCGTTTTTTGATGCTGACAACGACGGCGATCTGGACATATTTTTTGCGGCGGGTCACATTGATCCGGCTGCATGGGAAGCACACGGGCAAGCGGATGTCTTTCTCGAGAACAATGGCGACGGCACTTTCAGGGACATTTCCGAGGCTGTCGGTCTCCGAGAATCCGATGCTTATGGTGTCGGCAGAGGCGTGGCGGTCGCGGATTATGATGCCGATGGCGATTTGGATATGTTCATTGTCAACAGCGGTGGGAAACCGACCTTGCTCCGAAACGACGGCGGCAATCGACAGCATTGGCTCCAGATTCGCACGATTGGTACGGTCAGCAATCGGGATGGTGTTGGTGCGTTCGTTAAAGTGAGTGCGGGGGATCTTCATCAGGTCCAGCAGGTAACGGCGGGGGATAGCTACCTTTCACAGAGCAGCCTTGATGTCGAATTCGGGCTTGCACATCACAAGGTAGTGGATCGGATTGTTATCCAGTGGTCGAGCGGTATTGTGCAGACGTTGACGGATGTAGCAGCGAATCAGCGGCTTGTTGTGGTTGAGGGGGAATAGTTTTCAGTTTGCTTCGCAGTGAGAATACGATTTTTCTGCGAAAAATCTTTCAGTTGTCCTGAGTGCTAATAACTGAATACCTTTGAAAAAAAAAAGTTGAAATTGTAAAATAGTTGTGTTATTTTAAGATTGCGTGTATTTTTATGCACAATTCAACAAGGAGGAAACATGCGACACAATTTATTTTTAATTGGTATGCTTGCCGTATTTGTTGCGGTAACGCTGGTCCACGATGCTGGTTCTGCCGAAGAGATTCGGGTTTGGGGCGGTAAAGTGGAGGATTTCAAAGATTCCGACGGACGGGTCTGGCACGGTGGACAGAATGAGAAGGAAGCGTGGGGGGGTTGGGTCGAGAAACTGCCACGCACCGCTGAAGTCCAAAACCTAACAAAAGATGCTGAAAAACTGGCGAAAGCGGAAGGGTACGATAAAGAGCTCTTCTATGCTGTCAGTTGGGCACAGTTCCCTGATGTCGTCAAGATGGAGTTGAAAACCGGTAAAGGCATGTTCAATGTAACCTATCTCGTCGGTGAGCACTGGTCGCCGAACAATCGTGGTTTCGATATTATCATTGAGGACGAGATTGTTGAACTGGAATATGTAACACCCGGTAAGGATGAGATAGATATTAAGCGATATGAGGGCATTGAGGTTAAAGATCAAGTGATGAACCTTGAGTTCGCGGGTAATCGAGATACTGGTGCCGGCGATCTCAATGCGATGTTCAGCGGGATCGAGGTAATTCCCGCCTTAGCCGTTGATCCGAAGCAGAAAGTCACCACAACGTGGGGTGCGCTGAAATCGGAACGGCAAAACCACTAATAAATGGAGGCAATTTTGATGAGACTTTTTAGTGTTTTAACAATAGTGCTTTTACTATCTGTGTTCGCACTGCCGACGCTGCTGCCAGCGGAGGAATTCCGTGTATGGGGTGGCAAGACAGATGACTTCACTGACTCAAAAGGACGCGTCTGGTATGGCGCGCAACAGGAAAACCAATCGTGGGGCGGTTGGATTGAAAAGGCACCGCGAACGGCTGAAGTCAAAACCTTGACAGCGGATGCACAAGCACAAGCGGAAGCGGCTGGCTACGACGTGGATCTCTTCTACGCTGTCAGTTGGGCACAGTTCCCTGACACTGTTAAGTATCAGTTCAAGACAGGTAACGGTACCTTTGATGTAACGTATCTCGTCGGTGAACATTGGTCGCCAGAAAACCGCGGTTTTGATATTTTCATTGAAGAGGAAAACGTTGAGCCGCTCTACGTTACACCGGGTAAAGATGAGATCGACATCAAGACCTATTCAGGGATTGAAGTGAGCGATGGTGCGCTCGATCTCAACTTCGCTGGAAACGCGGATACCGGTGCAGGTGATCTCAATGCGATGTTTAGTGCGTTGGAGGTTGTTCCTGCTGTGAGCACTGCTGTGGATCCGAAGCAGAAAGTCACGACGACATGGGGGGCGTTGAAAGACGACCGTCAATAAGCGTACGTGGTAAATATAAAAAGCCCGCGGTATTTTTGGTGCCGTGGGCTTTTTGTTTGTGTGTAGCCGATAGCCATTCTTGCTGATGGCTATTTACACCTTCGGGGTTGTTAGATCGCCGCTGAGGATTGTGGGACACCAGAACTTCTCAATGTATTCAATGATTAACTGTGTGCCTGCCTCGTGGCTGACGTACGGCGGTTTAAATGGGTTGTACATCGCATCGGTGAGGTCGCGGGCGAGCACCGCGTTGAAACCCCAGCGTACCATCTGTTTAATCGCAAAAGAGCGTCCGAGTACACACATATTCGTGTGAACCCCCATAAAGATAAGGTTCTTGATGCCTTTATGATGGAGCAGGTTGTAGACCTCCTGCCCGTTGTCGCTGATGGCATCTGTATCGTCGATTTCAATGACTGGATGCTGACGGTGCCAGGCTTTGTAGCTGTCGGCTTCGCCGGTATCTGAACCGCCATCGGAGGCATCAACAGGTTGCGGCGGATCGGGCATCTCGCGTTCAGGGGGTGGGTCGGCGTGTGGGAATTCCAGTACCGAGCGGCGCGCCGGATGTGCTTCGTAGAAATCCATCGTGTCGGAGGGTGCGTGGATAATCTGTACACCGTTTTGTCTTGCGCGTCCAAGTACGATGTTCATCCGAGGTGCCATTACATTTACGCGTTCTGTCGCGCCCCAGGACCAGTGTTCGTTCCACATATCGACGACAATAATAGCGGTTTCAGCGGGGCTCCACTGTACCTCTTCTTCAATGATGCGCCAACCGTTTCTACCGACGGTTCGTGCCTCTTGTCGGCGGGTTGAGAGCGATAGGGTTGAGGTCGCTGAAATCGTGTGGCTTAAGAGGTTAAGTAGCATCGGCATCTGCTCCTTTGCGAAAGACGTAAGCGTCTTTATAGCGTCCGTAGTAGTTTTTTCGGATGCCACAGATGCGGAACCCGAATTGACGGTAAAGATATTGCGCCGGTAGATTGCTGACGGCGACTTCTAAGAACACCTCGTGTCCGTCATCTGCCAGTATCATCTCTAAGGCTGAAGCGAGCAAGTATTTGCCAATACCTTGCCGCTGATTGGCAGGGGGTACCGCGATGTTCAGGATATGTGCTTCTTCATGAAAGATGTTAAACACGATGTAGCCGACGAGGGTATCCTTGCGCCGTGCGACGTAAAAATGTTCATAGGACCGAGGTCGTTTCAGGGACACTGAAAAATAGGTTTTGCTCCACGGATCCTCAAAGCATTGGTTCTCGATTTCTAGGACCTGTTGGAGGTCGTCAAGATGCATCGGTTCAAATGTGAGATTTTGGCGCGGGTTTTCGGCTGTCATTTCGGTAACTGCCTGGCAGATTCTGTTTCTCTAAAAAGATAGCGAAAGTATAGCATATTGTGGCGTTGGTGTCAAGGATAAGTTGTCAGCCGAGTCAGCCGACAACTTGTTGATTTTTTTCGGGAAGTTTGTTATAATTAAATGCTAAGAGGCATCTGTCTACAAGAAGGAGCATACTTATGAAAGATTTTGCTTTTACAGGCGGTCGTCCGGATCCGTATACATTCCCGACGGAGGGGCTGATTGCGGCGAGTGAGAAGGCACTCCGAAAATTGGGGGGCGATTTAGTCAACTATCCGGGTGAATCGGGCTATAGCGGTTTGCGTGAACTGGCATCCATGCGGTTTGAACGGCGTGAAGGGATTCCACTGCCGATAGATAACATCTCAATTACCTCCGGTTCCATGCAGGCACTGGAATTGGTGCTTGGTACATTTATCAACCCGGGTGATACGGTGCTAACAGAGGAATATACTTATAGCGGCACCTTGGGCATCATGCGACATTTCAAGGCGAATATTGAAGGCGTGTCGATGGACTATACCGACGGTATGGATATGGACGCGCTGGCATCGAAACTGAAGGAACTCAAAGAGAAAAACATCCGTCCCTCGTTGATCTATACGACATCGAACCATCAGAATCCGACGGGTGCGATTCTCTCGCTTGAACGCCGAAAGCGGATGCTGGCACTGGCAGAAGCGTACGATACACTGATTGTTGAAGATGATTGCTACGGTGACATCGACTTTACATCAACACCGACCCCGGATTCGCTTTTTAAGTTAGACACCTCAAATCGGGTAATCTTCATTGCGACTTTCTCCAAGATTTTAGGTGCCGGTGTTCGGCAGGGTTACTTTGTGGCGAGGCAACCGCATTACGGTCAAATCCACCAGAACCGCTGGGACGGTGGGACGAGCGCGTTGGCGAGTGCAATTGTTGCTGAATTCTTCACGGAGCATCTTGAAGCGCACCTTGTGAAGACGAACGCGGCTGTCGGTGCGAAATGTCGGGCAGTGGTAGATACGCTTGATGCGCACGTGAGTGATCTCTGTACGTGGACGCGCCCGCGCGGTGGATTGTTCCTCTGGATAGATTTGCCAGAAACGACGGATATGCGGAAGTTGCAACAGTTGGCATCTGAAAAAGGGGTCGGTTACAGCAACGGGAGTGCTTTCCACTATGCGAACGCACCCGTGAAGTCGATCCGGTTGGCGTACGCATATTGCCATGTAGATGATATTCCTGAAGGGATTACGTATCTGTGTGCGGCGATTCGTGCAGCACAGAGTTCAGCAGCGGATGTTGCGGCGGGAGATTAGTTGTTAGCAAGATAGCCGATAAAGGAGTTTTAAGTTTGCGCAATATTATTCTTATATCATTGGATACACTTCGGGCATCGAGTATGAGTTGTTACGGACATCACCATCTAACAACACCACACCTCGATGCGCTGGTAGAAAAATCGACGCTTTTTGAGAAGTGTATTAGTCCACATATCCCGACGCATCCTGCACATACGACGATGTTCACCGGTAAGGACGTTTTGTCTCACCAAATCATCACACAAGGTGGGACACTACATTTGGCAGAAGATGTTAAGACGGTGCCGGAATTGCTGAACGCAGCGGGCTATTTCACTGTCGCAGCGGATAATTTGGGTCGTTGGTTCCAGCGCGGTTTTCCTGAAGGTCAGTACCGAGGCTATCAATGGGAGAGCGGTTACCGGAAAGCGCGAAAAGCGGAGGCGGTGAATGAGACAGCGATGGTACTCTTAGACCTTGCGCAATCGCAAGATAAGCCGTGGTTCGCTTTTCTCCACTACTGGGATCCGCATACACCCTATCATCCGCCGCTGCCGTTTGAACGGATGTTTTATAGCGGGGATGAATGCGATCCGAACAATCGGAGTATGGATGCTGTTTATGGCTGCGAACCTTTCACGGACTATTTCCGACAGTGGATGTGCACACCCGACCCTGCGGATCCCGAAAACCTTGCGAAGAAACGGCTCTGGCGAGATAGACGGTATGTGAATTCGCAGTACGATGCCTCGATCGCCTATATGGACGCATGCCTCGCGCAGCTTTTTCGGTATCTACAAGATTCTGGGCAGCTTGAAGAGACACTTCTGATTATTACAGCGGATCACGGTGAAGAGCTTGATGAACACGAACTCTGGTATGACCATCACGGGCTTTACGAAACGAACTGCCACGTGCCGTTAATCGTTCACTGTCCGGCGATCCTTCCAGCGGAGCAGCGGCTTGATGGTCTTGTCCGTCTCACTGATATTGCGCCGACGATTCTTGATTATGCTGGGCTGTCTGCGGTGGTAGCTCGCGAAAAGATGGAAGGGACAAGTTTACGTGTGCCAATGGAGAGCGGTGCACATAACGGCACAACAGCAGGGGTCTATCTTACCGAGTGTGGCTGGATGAAAAAGCGCGGGTGGCAAACGCAGAAATGGAAGTTGATTGTTGAAACCGGGGGTACGCCTGCTGTCTACAACACACCGGATTTGGAGCTTTACGATCTTGAAGAGGATCCGGATGAGGTCTACAACCTCGCTGAGGAGGCGGACGATGTCGTTGCGCGTTTGAAAGCGGAAATGGATGCGTTTTTGCAACGTCGGCTCGCCGAGACGGGGCTGCCCGACCCGACGGTTGAACAAGAGATTACCATGCGTCGCATTGGCGATAAATCGAGGGCGGTACTGCTCTAAAGAGAGGTGCATCATGAAACTGAAAAACAGACGACCCCTTATCTCAATTTTTGGGTGCGTGATACCGATGTTGCTTGTCGCGGCATTCGTTTTCAATGGGTGCACCGCGCTTGAAGAGGCACGGCAGCGTCGTGAGAAACGACTCCTCGAAGAGCGGAACGCGAGCTCCCTGATGCTCAAGACTCCGAAATCCGAAATTGATCCCGATAACATCACAGAAGATGCGCTGTTCGGTGAGAGCGATCACTATACGATTAAATTTGCTGAAGATTTACTGCAGCTGCCAGCATTTGATGAGGTCGCCGAACGCAAGGAATTCATCCTCAGCGCACTCGGCTATATGGAAAGTCTTTACGATGCGATGCACGAACATTTCGGTTTCCATCCGGAGCATAAGATTCATGTAACACTTCACGATGCCTATAGAGGCAGTAGACTCGGCGCGTTTACGACGACCCAGTATCGCTCTGGCATTCAAAACGGACGGTATGTAAAGTTTATTGGCGGTATACAGATGGACTTTCCGATGCAGATGTATGAAAAACACGGGGTGCGAGCCCATGAACTGACACACGCCTTCACGAATATCTATTACATACCGGTCTGGTTTTCAGAAGGTATTGCCGTCCTGATTCAGTCGGAGTATGCACAAGGCGGATTGCACTCTAAATTTGATAGCCTCAAGGCGGATGTCCAGATTGATATCAACGGCGAAAATGAACTGGAGAATTGGGTTGGGCATACGGAAAACAGCCCATTGACACAGTGGCGGTATCGCTATGCGTATACACTGGTGGCAGAGTTGTGGGAACGATACGGCAACGATTTTTACATTAAGGTCTTTGAATTGATGGAGGCAGATGGGCTGCACCAACAATTAGAGTCCTTGATGCCGACGAGTATTCTCGTCTACTATTTCAGTCAAGTGGCGGGTGAGGACCTGGTGCCGTTCTTTAGAAAATTGCATTTTATTAAAGTGCGTCGTTTGACGAAATCGGACATCGTTAAGTACATTGAGACACTGAATGCTCAAATCCAGAGGAGAAGGGAATAATGCGTACGAAATTCAACGTCCGGCGTATTTACACGTTGCTGGTGTTGGGATTAATGTGTTTATGTTCGGGTTGTGTTCTCGGGCAGCAGTGGAGTGAGAACTACGCGCTTCAAACGGGTGTAACAGCCAGTGACCCGACGTTTATTGATGGTAAACCTGAAACGATTGGGCAGTCCCAACGCAAGCAGGGTTCCGGCAGTGCTCTAACGGACCTCAATATTCCGTCAGAGGCGATTATCCATCTGCCGGAGAAGCGGTCGATTTATCGTATCGTCATCCACTCCACGAATCTCGAGGAGTTTGAGGTGCAAGCGTTTGATTCGCTCGGAGAATGGCAGAAGATCTATGACCGCCGGACGAATAAAGATCGGGTGATTGACATCCGTCTGAACAAGGTTGTCACAACGACAGGTATTAAACTGCTGGTGCGGCGGACGACAGATGATGCGGCACGTCGGCGTGAGAACCTGAAACTCAAACGTGAAAATGTAGAAACTTCTGAAGGACAGCGGCGGCGCGGGCGGTATCTGTACCATCTAACGGGTCCGACGACGGCGTTGGCGAAGATCTCAGAGATTGAGTTGTATGGGTATGCGAATTAGTAACCGTCAGCCATCGGTTTCCATCAGTTGCCAGCCGATTGCTGACGGCTGACAACTGACAACTATTATGCAATCCAATCGTTTTCAACAGTACTTAGACCGTTATTTGGGCATACCGGTTTGTGGTATGCTCAGTCTATTTTGTAGGCGCGATTCGGGGTCTGATACACCGAAAAAAATTCTCTTCATCCAACTTTCCGCATTGGGTGATACCATTTTGGCTGTCCCAACGATCCGTGCGATACGTCACACCTTCCCTAATGCGGAATTCACAATGTTAGCATCCGCAACCAATCTTAACTATTTGGCAAACTGTCCGTACATCGATAAGCATATCTCTTTTCAGATGCCGATGTATCGCTTGCTTGTATTGCTGCGTCGCGAAAAATTTGATTGGGTGATTGATCTGGAACATTGGCCCCGGCTGAGTGCACTGCTTGCCTACATGAGCGGGGCACCGGTGCGGGTCGGGTTTTGGACAAAAGGGCAGTATCGTCACTTTCTCTTCACAGAAACAGTGCCACACATCCAAGGACGGCACGAAGTGCGAAATTTCTTGGATCTCGCGACGCAATTGGAATGCCCAACACAGGAATTTACGCTTGAGGTGTGGTGTAATGCGGCAGTACGTACGTGGGTGCGCGAGACCTTGGTTCAAGAACAGGTTTCGCCGGACATCCCGTTTGTGGTACTACATCCAGAAGCGGGGAGACGGGGTGAACCGCGCAGACGGTGGCCCCAAGAACGTTACGTCGCGTTAGTAGATGCCCTTATTTCACGCTACAAGGTACAAATTATCTTGACAGGCGCGCCGAATGAAGTTCACGTTTCCGAAGGGATTGCGGCGCGGACGAAGCATCAGACGGTCATACTTGCAGGACGGACAGATGTGAATCAACTTGCTGCACTTTTTTCGGATGCGGCGTTAGTGGTGAGCGGTAACTGTGGTCCGATGCATCTTGCGGCTGCGACTGGCACACCGGTTATTGGGTTACACGGTCCGACGAACACGGCGCAGTGGGGACCTTGGAACCGTGATGCGGGCATTGTCCGTGCAGCACTGCCGTGTAGTCCATGCCTGAATTTAGGATTTGAATATGGGTGTCAGGCGTTATCTGATGGGACTTCGCCGTGTATGCATACCATTGAGGTTGCGGCTGTGCTTCGGGAATGTGATCGGTTTTTGGCAAACCATCAGCCATCGGAAACCATCGGTTTCCGTCAGTAATCATGGGTGCGGGTGACAAACCCGTTAAAAAGAAAAGGCGGGGTTTGGAACCCCGCCTACCACAGTCTTAGCGTTCGATGTGGTCTAATACATGTCACCACCCGGCGGCATCGGCGGTGCCGGTGCTTCCTTCTCAGGCAGTTCTGCGATGAGGGTTTCGGTGGTAATCATCAACGCTGCGATACTGGCTGCGTTCTGCAATGCGACCCGTACGACCTTGGTCGGATCGGGGATACCAGCTTCAAACATGTCAATGAAACGATCTTGATGTGCATCATAACCGACGTTTCCACCCTCGTCTTTGACCTTGGCGATGACGACGGAGTCTTCTTGTCCGGCGTTTCTCGCGATTTGACGGAGCGGATCTTCGAGCGCACGGGTAACGATGGAGACACCAACGGCTTCGGTCGGATCGTCGAGTTCGAGCGCATCGAGAGCGGCTTGGCATCTCACGAGTGCGACACCGCCACCGACAACAACGCCTTCCTCGACAGCCGCGCGTGTGGCGTGCATTGCGTCTTCAACGCGTGCCTTCTTCTCTTTCATTTCAACTTCCGTCGCGGCCCCGACGTTAATGACGGCGACACCACCGGCGAGTTTTGCGAGGCGTTCTTGCAATTTCTCGCGATCGTAATCGGAGGTCGTGTCTTCAATCTGTCTGCGGATTTGGTCGATGCGTCCTTGAATCGATTCGGTTGTGCCTTCACCTTCAACAACAGTGGTGTTGTCTTTGTCAATAACGATGCGTTTGGCAGTGCCGAGGTCGTTCGGAGTGACGTTTTCGAGATTAATACCGAGGTCTTCGGAGATGACGCGTCCGTTTGTCAAGACGGCGATGTCTTCGAGCATAGCTTTACGCCGGTCACCATAGCCGGGTGCCTTCACGGCGGCACACCGGAGTACGCCGCGAATCTTGTTGACGACGACGGTTGCGAGTGCTTCGCCTTCGACATCTTCGGCGATAATCAATAGGGGTTTGCCCTGCTGTGCGATGAGTTCAAGCAAAGGCCTGAGGTCTTGGAGACTGCTGATTTTCTTTTCATGGATGAGGATTACGGCATCTTCAAGAACGGCTTCCATCCGATCGGCATCTGTGACGAAGTAGGGTGAAAGGTAGCCGCGATCGAACTGCATCCCTTCAACGACATCCAATGTTGTTTCAAGACTTTTGGCTTCTTCGACAGTGATAACGCCATCTTTGCCGACTTTCTCCATAGCATCAGCAATAAGATTTCCGATATCGTCGTCGTTATTTGCGGAGATAGCGGCAACTTGTGCAATCTCAGCTTTTTCAGAGACTTCTTTACTCAAGTTGTGAATCTCATCGACAACGACGTTGACGGCTTTTTCGATACCGCGCTTGAGAGCCATGGGGTTATGCCCAGCGGCGACGTTTTTCAAGCCTTCACGATAGATAGACTGTGCAAGAATGGTGGCTGTAGTGGTGCCATCGCCAGCGACCTCGCTGGTTTTAGATGAGACCTCTTTGACCATCTGCGCGCCCATATTTTCGTAGGCATCTTCAAGTTCGACCTCTTTTGCGACGGTAACACCATCTTTGGTGATCGTCGGTGCGCCGAATTTCTTATCAAGTACAACGTTGCGTCCTTTGGGTCCCAACGTGACCTTAACAGCGTCCGCGAGTTTGTCAACGCCCTGTTTAATAGCGCTCCTTGCCTCTTCATCAAACGCCAGTTGTTTTGCTGCCATGTGTTTAACTCCTTTCCTAGTTAACCTTGGCTAAGATATCATCTTCGCGCAAGATGAGATATTCAGTGTTATCATACGTAACTTCGGTGCCGCCGTATTTGGCGAAAAGCACCAAGTCGCCCACCGCTACATCAACAGGCTGCCGGTCACCACTGTCAAGCAATCTACCGCTGCCGACAGCAACGACTTCGCCTTCCTGCGGTTTTTCTTTTGCGGTATCCGGGATGATAATCCCACCGCTGGTCATTTGTTCATCATTGTCTGAACGTTTGACGAGAATTCTATCGCCAAGGGGTACAAGTGCCATGTCGTTGAATTCCTCCTTGAGTTTGGCGTAAAAAAAATTATAAGGAGAGGCTCGAATGCCTCTTTGCCATGAGACGGTAAAAAGAGAGACCGTCTTCATGTATATCTTAGCAATTTTCGTGCCAATCTCTAAAACTGCCAGAGCATCAGTGTTTCCGTGGCAGCCGTGACATTTTGGCAGGTTTTCGACTGCGACAAATTGACGCTCTTAAAAATCAGGGTGGGTATATTGCGCCATTTTGGCACAGATGGCGGAACGCGAGCGGAGTTGCTGATGGCTATTGCACAGCGGGGCACGGTTCTACTTGCCCGGTTTCGCCTGCGCGATAGGCAGCGGCGAGAATCTCGCTTGCCCTCAATCCATCAAACCCTGTCGTGATTGGCGATGCTCCGTGTTGCACGCAGTCTGTAAAATGTTCAAACTGGCACTGATACAAGTCCTCGTATTGCGAGGGGATTAATTGCTTTTCGTCTCCGAAGTAGGATTTCATTTTCCAACCGTCGTCGTTGTAAACCCAGACAGTGCCTTCTGTTCCATAGAGTTCTAATACAATATCACACTGTGGAACTGAGAAGCTGAGGTCTGTGAACGCTTGCGCGCCGCTATCAAAACGCATGAAGATACCGCCGGTTTCTTCAACACGGGTGCCTTGGGTTGCACTGTTATAGAATGCGCTGACAGTGTTCACCTCGCCGATGAGATAACGGAGTAAGTCCACGCTGTGCGGCCCGAGGTCCATCAAGCATCCACCACCGCCTTTTTCGGGTTGTGCGCGCCATTCATCGGGTGCGAGTTGGTACTGTTTGAGGAACGGCATGCGTCCGTGAACGATTTGTCCGAAACATCCTTCGTCTACCCACGTCCGGATCTGCCGGAAACAGGAGTGGAACCGAAAGAGGAAACAGAGCTGCAGGTGTACGCCGTTGGCATTGCAGGCGGCGATCATCTCTTTGCATTCCTGCGGCGTGAGTGCCATGGGTTTATCGCACAGCACGTGTAGACCGCGTTCGGCTGCGGCGATGACCTGTTCACGGTGTAAGTAGACGGGGGTTGAGACGTAGATCGCATCGAGTGCATCGTCTGCGAGAAGTGCGTCCACGGTGGTATAGGCGTGGGTTGCGCCGTGTTCGCGTGCGAGTCGTTTTGCGCGTTCGGTATCGCGTGAGAGCAGCGCGTGGAGTTCTGCACCGTCCGCTTTCTTGATAGCTGGCATCGCTCGACGTTGAGCGACGCTCCCTGCGCCCAGCACGCCCCATTTTAAGCTCATTATTTTTCGACCTCATCTATTTTGTTGTGGGTTGTATTATACAGGATCCTTGGAAATATATCAACCAAAAAGTAGATGCAAGCCTGTGGCGAATAGAAAAAACAAAACGATCCTTGAAAAGAGACGCTCCGGTACACGGTTGTTCAGCGAGATACCCGTTAGCACGCCGAGTCCGATGAATGGCAGGAGCGCGACGGCTTCAACTAAAATCTCGAAAGAGAAAAGATCGAGTTGATAATAGAACGGGATTTTGATGAGGTTCAGTGAGAAATAGGTAGCGGTTGTGGTCGCGACGAAGGCGGTGTTACTTAAGCGTTGCGGGAGGAGATACATGACGACGACAAGCCCACCCATGTGCGCAAGTGTTGAAAATACCCCAGCGAGCAGCCCGGCAAGTAGCCCCTGCCACAATTTGAATTGGAGTGCTGTGCTGGTCGGATGTTCCGAGTTGCCAAGCAAGGGTTGCCAGTAGGGACGTAAGGCTTCCAGCACGGCAAATAGACATGCGATGCCGCCGATCACCTTTTTGAGGTGAACGTCGGAGATGTCTTTTAAAACCAAACTTGCGAGGACGATACCGAGAACGGAACCGAGGATCAACCGCGTGACGCTTTGGCGGTGCCACCGTTTCCAGTAGTGCCGGAGCGAGAAGACATCCGTTGAGAAGAGCAGCAGGAGCATGAGTCCGATGACGTTTCGCGCGCTGCGGAAATGCGTGAACATGGGGACGACAATCATGCCGATGCCCCCACCGAACCCCGCTTTGCTGACACCGGTGAGCCATGCGCCGAAGCAGAGGATAACGATTTCTGTGATGGTGCTGCCTCCTTTTAGGTGGCATAAGTATAGCGAATTGTTAATAAATTGTCAAGGGGTTGACAGCTACTGAAAACTGAAGCCTTCTGAGAATTATTTGACATCTCGGCTGAAATGTGATACAATTTATTTATAAAATGTTTTCAAGATTTCACATTCCAATGGAGGCTTAAAGCAATGGTTCAAGTAGAAGTGAGTGTAGACTCAGGTGAAGCGTTTGATCGCGCCCTGGCACGTTTTAAAAAGATGTGCGGTAAAGCAGGTATTGTTACGGAGATTAAAAAGCGGAGTTTCTATGAGAAACCGAGCGAGAAACGGCGTAGGATTGAGATGAAACGGCAGCGAAAAGTCAAACCCCGCAGAACGGGTGAACGTCCGCAGTATTATAACGGCAGCGGCGGTTCCGGTGGCGGTGGTAACTCCCGGTAAGACGGTTCAAGGAGGGACCTATGGCAGATGTGGTGCCTGACGAGGCTTCAGAAAATTATAAAGGACTTTTGATTCAATATTGCCAAGAACGGGGATTGCAGCAACCGACGTATATGGAGACACAGCAGGGTCCAGCGGATGCACCTCGTTGGCAGGTGACCGTGTCTTACGGTGACCACGTTCATGAGACACCGGAACCTATCCCCGGTTCAAAAAAGTTTGCACACCAAATCGCCTCACAGCAAGTATTAGCCGAAATCAATTCACGGCGCGAAAATTTTTTGGCAGGTGATACGGCGGGAAGGATACCCATTCCTGCGTCTCAAGAAAACGGTGCCCCTGCGTCTGTGCCGCTCGAAGTGCCTATGCCGCTCGTGTCGAGTGCGTTGACAATTGCGAATGAACGGCTGACGACATCACAACCCTCGCGCTATCGAACGCTCACGGATGCCGAGTTTTCGGAAAAACTCTCTAAATTGACATTACAGATTGTCCGAAGCCTGCTTGAGAGAGCAGAGAAGGATAAGATTACATTGCTGTAGTGATAATTATCAGTTATCAGTCTTTTCATCAGTAGCCTACTTTTTTGCTGGCGAGGTTTGTAGCCTCGCCGTTTTTTTTAATTCCGAGTTGTCAGTTACGGAGATGAGAGGCTGATTGCTAACAGCCATATTTTTTTTGACATCCCATTATCAAATGCTATATAATATGGATACGGAGGACAGCGGGAAGAAATTAGGACGGTTTCCGGGTGAGATAGCAAACCGCGTCTACTGAAAACTGATAATTGACAACCGATTACTCTTTTTTCCCGAAAAAGTAGACGGCTGATGCCAAGATATGGGCATCCTTGTGTCGGGATAACAGAACATCTAAGAGCAGGAATGGAAATGTTAACCATCCGACAAGCAGTGAGACCGCCTTCGCGACGAGAAGACTCCCAAAAGAACAGATAAGCCCGACGTATTCTCGGAAGATCCAATGTAAAGCGGTCGTGGGGCCTGCACAGGCGCCACTCTCAATTTCGGTGAAGGCGGTACACAGCTGCACAATACCGGATGCTGTCCACCGCTGGTAATCGTGCGGCGAGGCGTGGTAGCCTTGTAGAAAGGGTACTGCGACGCAGATATAGCCGCCGGGCTTCAGGACACGATAGATCTCCGAGATAACGATGCCCGGGGAATGAACATGCTCCAGCACGGCTTCAGAGATCACGGCATCAAAGGTATCGTCTTTGAAAGGCAAAAGATGCCCGTCCGCGATGATGTCAACTTCTGGGGTCGTTTCGATTTCGAGGTTGATAACATTCGGGGCGCGGCGGTGGTTGCCAGCACCGAGATCTAAGACATTTGTGTCAGGAGCGAGTTGGTAGAGGAGCCGTTTGACACAGCGACTCCAGCGCGGTGCCGGATACGGGCACCCAATGAGGTGAGATAAGAACGGGTTTTGCCTGAGTTTGTGTTTTATACGTGAAATTAGATCCGGTTTCGAGTCTGGCATAGATATAGTTATTAGTTTGCTTCGCAGTGAGAATACGATTTTTCTGCGAAAAATCTTTCAGTTGTCAGAAGAAGAGTTATCAGTTGTCAGTACGGTTTTTCTGATGAAGATTAAGAATTTAATCGGGTAATTTACTGGCGAAGTCCGGTGCCCCTACCCAGTAACGGGTGGGATGGCTTCGGCTTTCGGTTCCAAACCGCACCTACCGGGTTTGGAGGAATATAGAATTACCCAAATATTTTATTAAACTTCATGCGAAAACCTTTCAGTTGTCAGAAAAAGACTTCTTAACTGAGTACTGATAACTGATAACTGAGTACTACTATTATGAACAACCTTGCGGATAAATATGGGGACCACCTTACATTAGTGGCACGTCTGGGTGCGAACGTCTGGCGTCAATTCCGGGACCACAACTGCATGCAGCAAGCGTCGGCGTTGGCGTTTAACACGTTGTTGTGTCTCGTGCCGTTGTCGGCTGTCGCATTGTTCCTGTTAAAGACGTTTGGTGCATTTGAAGACGGCACTTCACCCTTGATTGCCGCGCTGAATAATTTCCTGCCCCGCTACGGTGCTGAAGAGATTGTATCAGAACTCTCCGCATTTGCCAATAGAAATCTTGGGGGTCTCGGTGTCGGTGGGTTTTTGCTGTTCCTCCTCGTCTCGACGATGCTGTTTATGTCTGTCGAGCAACATATTAATGACATCTGGGGTGCGCGGCGGCGGTTGCCAGTGATGCGAGCGTTCCAGAAATACGCCGTCTTCTATACATTGCTAACGGTGGGACCGCTGCTCATCTTCCTCTTCTTTTCGACTGCGAAGAACTGGGTGTTCGCACATGCGTTCCCGTGGATACTGATCTACTGCCTCTTTTTCCTGATGTACATTGCGATGCCGAATACTACTGTGAAGTGGCACTCGGCATTGCTCGGAACGCTTGTGGCAGCGACGCTGTTCCAGATCGCGCGGCTCGCGTTTGGACGTTATTTTCAACTGGTGTGGAAGAACTATAGCAACATCTATGGCGCGTTGGCGATGCTGATCATCCTTGCAATCTGGACGTATGCGGCTTGGGTGATCATCTTGCTTGGTGTGGAGGTCTCACATGCGTTTCAGCATTTAGCCCCGCGTCGGAAGCTGCAACATGGTAGCAATGGTTATCTGAACAGTGCTGGCGTTATCGCGTTGTTCCTGATTGTGGCGGATCGGTTCGCGAAGGGTGAGGGAGCATCTACAACGGAGCAGGTGGCGGTGTGTGCAGGTGTTTCGGAGCTGGTCGTGCAGGCGAGTTTTGAGCGGTTCAAGGCGGCGGGGCTAATTCATGAGATCCAAGGGGATACAGAAGGGTATCTCCCGGCGCGGGCATTGACAGAGATCCCGTTGGATCAGATCGTCGCAGCAGTTGAGGGTGAGATGACGGCACATTTTGTGGAGGGTCTATCTTCTAAAGCGGGTGCGCGTGCGTTAGATAGGCTGGCGGCATCGCAGCGGGAGTGTTTAGCGGATGTTACGGTTGCATCTTTGTTGTGAGGGTGTACTTGTTTACCTCCAGCGTTTGCCGATATCTGCGCGCTCTTGCTGGCGAGGTTCGGAAACCTCGCCAGCGAGATAGAGGGCCTAATTTGGTGAGAACTCGGCTGCTTTGACGTAATACAAGAACCCGATACACATCTCATCCGTCGTTTTTTCGCCCCAGCCGACAGGGATCGGTGGGTCGTGCGGATTTGCTGGGTTCTCTGCCGAATTGTCAAAATGCGCGACGAGCTTCACACGCGTCCCCGCCGGTAAAAATAACGGTTCACGATAGTGATAAACATCCTGCCAATTGAAATCCCAATCCTGGATCCATATCAAGTCGTGTACTTCGCCTGTTGGGGTCGTTGCGATGAGCCGCATATCACGTCCGAGGAGATGCATGTGTGGCATCGTCCCTAAGAGGTAAACATCCTGCTTGAACTTCTCCGATGCTAATACTTCATGCCACGCTTCGCCGGGCGGGATGACGAACTCGGTATTAATAGCGTCCCCGATGTGGAGTTTCGCGGTGTCGGGTGTCTCAGAGAAATAGAGCCCCAACCGTGAACGGTCATATTCAACGTGTCCGGTGCGGTAATAATGTACTTGCATGACGATGTCTGCGCCTTTCGGTAAGAGATAGCCGACACCATCGGGTAAAACGAGCGGTGTAACACCGGGTGCCCAACCACCGACGGTGCCAATCGTATCAAATCCAGGACCTGTGCCTTCAGTAACATAGCCGGGTTTTGGGTCCTGCGCGTCGAGTTTTCGGGCTTCGCCGTTGACATCTAAGTATGCGATGACGTGATGAACGGTCTTCCGGTTACCGGGTTGTACATCAACGGCTTGGACGTACATATCGGTCTCAAAGTTAGTAGGTATGATGAACTGCCGATATTCGTCTTCGCCTTCAGGTGCGATCTCGTATTCGACAGGCATCTCAGCGATCCAGTCGGGTTCACCGAGTGCCCATCCATTATGGAATTTGGGAGCGGGTGGGACGGCATTGAGGTCGCCAGAAGGCGCGCCTGCGTCTACCCAATGCGCGATCATCTCGATTTCAGTGTCTGTGAGCCGCCGCTCGTTCTTGAAGTGTCCGTAGCCGGGTGCGGGTTTCCAGGGTGGCATGAGACGTGCCTGTGTGTATTCAGCGATCTCGGTTGCCCATGCCTTCGCGTCGCTGTAGTCGATGAGTGTGAAAGGTGCGACTTCGCCGTGGCGATGACACGTCTGGCAATTTTTTTGCAGTATCGGTGCGATGTGTTGGCTATAGGTGACCTCTGCAGGGAACGCTGAGTCCGGGAGATGGAGCGTGCAGCCGAACGCCGGTGTCTCTTGCACCGGGATAGGATTCTCGGTGTGTGTTGCGAGGAGCGCATCGTGTAGGTAGTGGTGTTTGACGCGAGGCTCGTAGCGATTATCGTCAATAGAACCGCGGTAGCGGAGCGTGCCGGTTGTGTCGATGACGACAGCTTGTGGGGTCATCGTCGCGCCGAGGATGCGTGCGAGGCGACCCTCTGTGTCTTTGACGATCGGAAACGTGTATGCTGCCTTGGCGACGTAAGTCTCAACTTCCGCAACAGCGTCATTTTCGTTGGCGTAAACCCCGACGAAAGTGGTGTGTTTTTCTGCCGTGAATTCGGTGTGTAGGCGTTTCAGGCGCATCGCGTAGCGTTGGGCGACCGGGCATTCGGTTGCAAGGAATACGAAGACTGCGGGGCCCTGTTGGATGACAGTATCTAAGGTGTGTGTGTTGCCCTCAAGCGTCGTAAAATTGAGGCGTGAGAGTTGCGTGCCGATTGGGACGCGATTCTGGTTGACAGATATCTCTTCAATGACGCGGTGTTTGTTCGCAATCGTGTACTTGGGTGCTGCGTGTAGGATGAGTGGCAGCGTGAGCATTAATAATAACGTTGTTATATACAGTTTCATGTGGACCTCCATTTTTGGGTTTGTTGTCTGTTTTTAGTATAACCGATTTTTGGAGGAAAGTCAAGGGAGTTTTTGACTGTCAGTAATCAGCCGCCAGCGAATTAAAAAACTGCAGGCGATGAACCGAAGTCCATCGCCTATGGGTTGGGGTAGGTTAGTTAGAATATCCCTGAGTTAATCTTGTAATTTCAGTTCGCCCCCAGTCGTAGCCAACTTGCCAGATGCTTTGACTTTACCTCTCAGGTGCATGGTTCGTAAGGTTTGAACCTGACCATAAATGTCAGTTTGAAGGCAACTGCACTGACCCGTTGATAACCGTACTCGATATCGCTAACCTCTAATACGCTTTTTCAGTAGCCCAAAGATCAAAGAAGAAGATTCCTTCTAAATCCGGCATACCTTCCTACCGTGCGGTAAGTGCCTCGGTGGCAGCAAAAAAGTAGGAAGACCAGGACTTGCTGCGTCCGCCCCATTTAAGGAAAATGTCAATTGCTTTGACAAAACCATTACGTATTCTCCTCCTTAGAAAACAAAAACAATTAATTTTTCTCACTTGGAAACGCCGTTGTATTGGAGTTCCCAATCAAAATCGAAATATCAAGAACAGATTCAGGGATGAAATCTATTCTGAACTAACCTTAAATGATGTTGGGTTTGGGTGTTATGTTTGTGTTATGGATTCTAACAAAAATAACCAAACCACTTATATAAACGTTGTAGATTGTAAAATAGTTACGGAAACGTGTCAACTATTTTTTCTGTGCGGTGCGATTCGATGGTTTTCCGCCACCGGCACCTACGCCACTGAGGTTCGGATTGTCCCGCTTTGTTGTTCAGGTTGTGCGTGAAGCTCGCCCATACTAACGTAAACGGTTTCCGTCCCCTTCCTTCCATGCGATATCTTGTAAGAGGGTTTTGGACTTAGGGTGTTTGCCCAACAACTTGAATCTCTTATGTATTATATTATACAACATCAGTAATATGATGTCAAGACTTTCTTCAAGAAAAAATTTGCGTTTGGTGCGAAGTTTATGCGAAAACTGGCAAAACTTATGTAATTTTGCGTCCTTCCGCTTAAACATGAGTTAATTATACCTTTAGTTGCGTTTTTTGTCAAATTTTTTTTTGAAAATTTTTTTGGTAGTGGAGAATTGTGTTTCTCGGGTCGCCGATTTCTGGTATCAGCACGTCGGTATGCGTATCTCCGTATCCTATTTAACACCGTTAGGATATAAAAAGTTACAAAAAAATTTTTGTGGCTGTCAGTCATCAACTGTCAGCGGGTCAAATTTGCCATTATTTTTAATTGT
This sequence comes from uncultured Poribacteria bacterium, assembly GCA_951828385.1. Lineage (GTDB taxonomy): Bacteria > Poribacteria > WGA-4E > WGA-4E > WGA-3G > WGA-3G. Next base: position 4,659,537 of record OX639973.1, on the reverse strand, counting down.
ACAATAAAAGCGTTTTATTGTCAAATACTTTTTTTCCTGGCTGTCAACAGTCGGCTTTCGGTTTCCGTCAGCGGGTAAAACCCACTTTATTTTCCTAATTATAACGTGAGCTTGATAAATGTTGGACTTATGTCGCGCGCCTGTTAATTTCTGTCCTATACTGCACAAACTGGAAAGTTTGTGCTACAACTCACGGCTGTGTGATACGAAAATAGAGCTGCAACATATCCGAAATGATTAATCAAACTGGCGTTAATTATACGGTAAATGCGGTTTTTTGTCAAGCGTGTTTTCGATTTCTTTGTCAGTTTAATTGTCTGAACCGGGACTAAGAAAATAAATCACGTGATAGACCCCCAGCTAAAGCATGGGGGAAACCTCCGCAAAGTTATGCGAAAGCGATTGTGGATTTCAGAAGCGAACTGGACGCTTCAACGGAGTAGCCGACTATTTTGCCAAGCAAAACGATAGGTCTTACAACGCCTAAGCCAAAGGAAGCTACCCCTTCCTTAAGTATGTTCATCGCAGCGTTCTGGTCGCGGTCCAGGTGTGTATCACACTTTCGACACGTCCACTCTCTATCTTCTAAAGTGAGATTGTCGTTTTTATGATTACAAACACAACAGCATTTTGTCGTCGGTGTCCAGCGTCCAATCGTAAATACAAAACGATTGCGTTTATTAGATTGGTGTTTGAGTTTCCGCATGAACGCACCGAAGGCAAGATCCGAAACTTGTTTACCAAAGAGTGCTTTCATACCGCGAAGGTTCAGGTCTTCAAAGAACAGTATATCAAACTTTTGACACAGGTCTATGGCAAGTTTCCAATGGTGGTCCGTTCTCTGATTTTCAGTCTTTTTGTGGATACGCGCCACGTTCTTGCGTTCTCGCTCTCTGTTGTTAGAACCTTTGACCTTGCGGGAATGCACTTTTTGGGCTTTCGCTAACTTATTCGCGTTTTGTTTGTAGAACATAGGAGAGGTATAGCGTTCACCATCACTGCCAGTTAGGAAGTCTTTAATACCCATATCGAACCCTTCGGCTTGACCCGTCTTGGGTTCCGGTCTAACTTCATTACATGCTTCTGTGAGGGTGATATACACGTCTCCGAGGGCATCTCGTGTTACTTGAACTTGTATGATTTTGCCCTCTATCGGACGGTGTAAAGCAAAACGATACCAACGACCATTGAGGCGAATACGATACGTCGGGTGATTTCTTTCGTTTTTCTGCTTCGGTAAAAGATATTCAAATTTGACCTGTCCACCGCGAAAGGTCATACCTTTGTGTTTCTTACAGGACTTGAAGTGCGGGTGTCCTCTGCCGAGCGTTTTCATTTCACGAAAAGATTGGGCTAATCGCTTCAAAACATTTTGTAATGCCCACGAGTACGGAATATTCCAATGCTTGTATTTCTCAAGTTTCTTGAGCTTCGTCAAATGAGCAGACATTTTAGCATACGAAAGACCTTTCCCATATCTGCGGAAGTAACGCATACACAACGCAATGAAATGATTACGCACAATGCCGCAAATATCAAAATCGTTATGCAGAGACTTCAACGTCTTATCGTAAAAAAGTTTATGTTTCGTGTTTCGCATAGAGATTCACACGCCACACTTTTAACCTCTAATCAGTAGGTAGACAGACACGCTACCGGGGTCCCCGCCCGTTACTCGGAAGGGGGCGGTAACGCTGATTATGTCTGTCAGTGTGATACCATTAATTAAACCACACTTTCAACACAATGTCAAATCTTTTTTCAAAGGTTTGGTCTAATGCACTAAGGCGGTGTCTACATCCCCCAGCTAAAGCACGGGGGTTTTGACACCGAAGATAAGATAAATCACAGCTCAGACGCATGAGGGTGATGACGGTCTTTTGACTGACAACAACCAATTTGCGCAATGCGATAGAACTATGTTATAATTAATGTATATAGGAGGCTTTCTCATCATGACAGCAAATCTCGCAATCGCACAATTAGTGCTCAGCGCGCTCCTCGTGAGTGTTACCTTTGTATGGGGTATCTTCCGGTACCGACGCGGCGACTACTACCGGCGGGATCGGCACAGTAAATTGCAAGCATATCTTCTCTGGGGTTTGAGCGGCATCATTGGAATCAGCACTTTTTACCCGTTGGCGTGGCTCTATACAGAGCATCTCTTGTACGAGAACCTCGGCTACACCACCGTATTCTGGGGACTCCATAAAATCCGCTGGGGGTTCTTCGCGCTCTGCTTCATCGTTGCGGCAGGGTTTATGAACATCAACGCCGCGATTGCGAATATGCTGTGTCCAGAATCGCGTGAGTTCCGACGCTGGACGCATACACGCACGTTCTCTTTCCATCGAACGGTTATAGGGATCACCATTGTGCTGGGGTTGCTGATGGCGACACCGATGCTCCTGCTCGACGACATCGCGCTCCGGTTCCTGCATCAACCCGATAGTGCTGTTGCAGCCGTCGCTGGCGAGCCAGATGCTGCAGCCCCGGACAGCGAAGCGGAGGCAGAAGCGGTGCCTGCAGAAGCGGGTCTCCATTTCGGGAAAGACCGGAATTTCTATCTGTTTAGTTACCCGATGCACAAATGGATGAGTCTTTGGGTACAGATTCTGCTTTGGGTGACGTGTATCGTTGTTGGGCTACTGTATAATTTCTACTACCGTCGGGATGCGCACACGATGTCGCGTGTGAAACGGCATATTATTTTTCACGGGACGGCTTTGTGGCTCTTGCTGCTGCTTGTGAGCGGCTGGAGGAGTTATGCGAACTTGTGGGGCAAGGTTTACAAGCGGCCGCTGTCAGAAGGGATGACCTCACTGCACGGGCTGTTTTATACGGATGCGCATCTTGAGAGCGCAACCCAGATTTATTGTGGGGTGCTGATAGGAATTGCTATCGTTATCGTTTTTAACATCTTCTGGCGGCGCCGGCTACTGTGGTACGTGACGACAGGGGTGTGGGGATTGAGTTATGTCCTGTTGCTTCATATCTATCCACTCGGTCTCTATGTATGGCAATTGCGCGTCGATGCCTATGATAAAGAGGCTGTTTACTTACAACGCCACATTGAAGAGACGCGTCGGGCATTTGAACTTGATACGCTTCAGACAGTGACCTGGGAACCAGCGAAAGCCCCAGCAACATTAGAGATGATAACGAAAAACGCCGAAATCAAAGACAACATTCAGTTGTGGGATCGGCGTGTGCTCCATGAGGCACTCCGCGAAGACCAAATTATTCGGAATTACGACTTTCATCCCTACACAGATGTAGACCGGTACATGGTAAACGGTGAGTACCGACAGGTGTTGATCGCTGCACGTGAAATTGATCCAGTAGCGAGCGTTACAGGTTGGTACCGCCGGAAACTGGAATTTACCAACGGGTTCGGCGTGTGTGTCGCACCGGTTAACGAATTCATTGGTCAAGGGTTGCCAGACTTTTGGGTGAAGAACGCGCCGGTAGAGAGCAGATATGCTGAACTTGATGTGAAACGTCCAGAGATTTACTACGGCGAAATGACACACGACTATGCAATTGTCAATACGCGGCCAAGTGCAAGCAGCAGCGAGACAAGTAGCGATAGCGACGCTGACCCCGTTGAGGCCGCCGGGTCCGAAGTACCGGAGTGGCAACGGCACACCTACAAAGGCGACGGCGGGATACTCGTCGGCGGCTGGTTCCGGCGACTCTGTTTTGCACTCCGACTCGACTTCTTCCCAATCCTGCGCTCACATCGTGTGACTTCAGAGAGCCGCATCATGTTCCGGCGGAAGATCGGTACCCGCCGCGGCGATCGGCTCGTCCGAGACCGCGTTTCATATATCGCGCCCTTCCTCAATTATGATCCTGACCCTTACATCGTAATTAATGATGGACAGTTATACTGGATTATCGACTTCTATGTAACCAGCCGGTATTACCCGAACTCACAGATGTACATCGACGATAAGACGCAGCTGACAAACAGTGAATTATATGACGAGCCGGATTTTAATATATTCAATTACATCCGCAATTCAGGGGTCGCGGTCGTTAACGCCTATACCGGTGAAGTAAACTTCTATGCTGTCAAGGAAGATGAAGCAGTGATGCAGACGTACCAGCAGGCGTTTCCGAACCTCTTTAAAACATTAAAGGAGATGCCAACTGGGTTAGCGGCGCACCTACGGTATCCCGACTACTTGACGCGGATTCAAGCAAAGTTATATGGGGATTATCACCAAGAATCAAAATCATTTCATGGAACCAACAACCGCTGGTCCATCCCGAAAGAGACATACTACTCGTTAAAAGCCGACCAAGAGATGATGCCTTACTACGCGATGCTTAAGCTGCCCGGTGAGGAGAAGGTCGAGTTTGTGAACATGATCGCCTTTACGCCGCCCGACAAGGAGAAAAACCTCAAAGCGTGGATGGTGACGCGCTGTGACCATCCGCACTACGGGGAACGTACGGTCTATATTTTGCCTGATAATGCGGGCATCGTAGGCCCCACACAAGTGGAAGAAGACATTGATAAAGAAACCGGAGGGCTACAGCTGGACTGGGATAAAACGAGTGATGTTATCCGCGGGAATCTGTTAATCATTCCGGTTGAGGACACGCTGTTCTATATTGAGGCCATCTATCTGCAAGCGAAAAAACCGAAAGCGAAGAAAGGTGAAAAGGCAAACGTTGACGATGGCAAACCGAGGCGTCCGAAGTTGCGAATGGTCGTCGTGAAGGCAGGTTCGAATGAACTGGCAGCAGTGGATAAAGCGAAGACGTTTGATCAGGTGTTGGATGTACTCCTGCTCGGGTTACCTACAAACGGTGAGCTCCCGGCGAATGGTGAGGAACAGATGACGGCGAAGGAGATTTTGCAGCAGATCCGCCAGACAAACGAGAAAAATGGCGCAGAGGTAGACCGACTCTTTAAGCAACTCGCCGATCTCATCGGCGAGGAGGATCGGTAAGCATCGTAAGTTGGGTTGAACCCATCACACCAAAACCCTGAAAAAAATAGAAAAAATAAGGGACCTCCATACATAACGCATTAACCTAATACCCAGTGAAACCCAACGCCTGACTCGCGCTGCTCCCAAAACGTTGATCCTATAACGTTGGGTTTTGCTAACACCGTCTCATATATCAGCATAGTAGATTTCACGGACATTTCGCACGTACACATTCAACCCAACCTACGGATGGATCGCATCCCGGCGGAGGGTTTCATAATGTGGCGAACACGCCGTTAACACATCTTCTAATACTGCAGGAAACGGATCCGATTTCGGACGGTAGGGCGCGAAACCGGTACTCCGATGGACGTTGCCATACCAATACGGTGCCCAGACGCCATCCGCAGGATTACCACCCGCCTCCCACGATAACATTGACGCTTCAAAGCGTAAACCGAGCCGTTCGCAGAGCTGGCACAAGACACTACGCGGGTCCTCTAAAAGCAACTGCGCATCAAGAATCGGTGGCGATTGTCCGGCAGCGCGCAACGAGATGAGCAGATCGTGCTGCGTTTTGAGTCCGGTGTCAGCAAGCGTCGGGGGACCGATGACCTTCGCAAGGGAGGGGAGCATCTCTTTCGGGTCACGGATGAGAAAGATGTTGACGGTCTGTTCGAGGAAGCCGAGATCTATCTCGATGAGATGGTGCGCCATCTGTTTCATGAACAGCACAGGTTTGTCGCAGGGACCGAGGATGACATCACGGACCACTTCCGTTGCGTCTGTTGCCATCGATGCGAGGACTTCAGCGGTAGCCGGATGTGTGCTATCGGCAGCATCTGCGCCGTATTTTGTGTGGAGGTAGTGTGCGTAGAGCGGTTCGTCAATGACGCGCGTATCGCTGCGTTGTGCGAAGGCGTACATGAGGGCGGTGGAGACGTTCCGGGGGCCCGACCAGAGGCATATCCGTTTTGTTTGCACGTTTCTTTGGGGTTCCTCCCTTATATAAGGTATATAGTTGTCAGTACGATTTTTCTGCGAAAAATCTTTTAGTTATCAGTTGTCAGGAAAGAATTCTTAACTGAGTACTGATAACTGAGTACTGATAACTAATCACCTTCTTCTGCGACGTTTGCGGGATGGCGATGCCCGTTTGGTGGGTTCCGCTGCGACGGCTTCTGCCACTGCCTCGACAGGTGGCCGGGAACGCGCCCAGAAAATCAAAACGATGCCGACAATGAATGCGCCAATACTGAAAATCTGCGCCCCTGTCATCCATCCCAATACGCGTGGCGTGATACGCCAGAATTCCACAAAAAATCGCTCCACACCCAACAAGATTAGACTCACACCGGACAATACGCCGGAGATGTCCTCCAACTTGCGGCGCTGCGACCAGAGGATCCCGAAAAATGTGAAGGATATGAGTGTCTCATAGACAGGTGTCGGATGAACGGGGACATCTGTCGGGACAGTGCCGTTTGGAAATGCCATTGCCCAAGGGAGATCGGACGGGGGCCCATAGTCGCCATCGCCAGCCAAGAAACAACCGATCCGACCGATTCCGTAGCCGAGGAGGACGGTCGGCCCGATAATATCAATGGTGGCGAGTGTCGGGTTCGGTGAACGGACGACGACGATAAGGACACCGAGACAACCGCCGATGAAGCCGCCGTACCAGACCAACCCGTCCGTTGAAAAAAGTTCGTCAAGTGTGATTCTACCGTCTAAGAGTGCATAATAGATTTTCGCACCGACAATCCCACCGATAGCCGCTGCAAAGACGATAGTCGCTGCAACATCTGGCACAAAACCGCGGCGTTTCAGTTCGTGTTGCATGACAAAGACAGATGTAATAAAGGCAGTCGCTAACATCAGTCCGTAGCTATGGATACCGACGAAACCGAAATCGACGATTGTTGGATACATGGCTATCTATTCTCCGAGGTAAGCCTGCCGCACGCGTTCATCGGCTAAGAGGTCGGCAGAGGTGCCTTCGATTGTAATTTCGCCGGTCTCCATGACGTAGCCCCTGTCGGTCACTTGCAACGCGATTTGTGCGTTCTGTTCGACGAGGAGGATCGTCGTGCCGTCGGCGTTGATCTGCTGGATGATTTCAAAAATCTGTTTAACGATGAGGGGTGCAAGCCCTAGGGAGGGTTCATCGAGCAAAAGTAGTCTTGGCTGCGACATGAGTGCACGTCCGATTGCCAACATCTGTTGTTCACCGCCGCTGAGACTACCGCCACGCTGTTTCTGTCGTTCTTGGAGGACAGGGAAGAATTGGAAGATTTTGTCGATATCTTCTCTGATGCCCTGCTTATCGTTTCGCGCGTAAGCACCCAGTTCGATGTTTTCAAGGACGGTCATATCCGAGAAGATGAGTCGTCCTTCCGGCACTTGCGAGATACCGAGCGTGACACGCTCTTCCGCGGAGGTGTGTGTGATGTCCCGGTCCTCGAAATGGACGCTGCCTTCGACGGGTGTATGGATACCGGAAGTCGTCATCAGGGTCGTCGATTTTCCGGCACCGTTTGCCCCAATGAGGCAGACCATCTCGCCGCTGTTGACGGTGATGGAGATGCCGCGTACGGCTCGGATGTTGCCGTAGTAGGTGTGAATGTCTCTGAGTTCAAGCACTGCTAACTACTCCTCCGCTGTTCCTAAATACGCCTCAATGACGCGTTCATCGTTTTGCACATCTGCCGGTTCACCCTCACTGATTTTTTCGCCGTGGTCAAGGACGGTAACCCAATCGGAGATTTGCATCACCAGTTTAACATCGTGTTCGATGAGAAGTACAGTGATACCTTGTTCGCGTATTGCATAGATGAGATCAATAAGTTCTCGTGTCTCCTGTGGATTCATTCCGGCGGCGGGTTCGTCAAGGAGTAGCAGTCTGGGTTCGGTTGCCAAGGCTCTGGCGATTTCGACGCGTCGCTGGTCCCCGTAGGAAAGATTGCCAGCCGTCTGGTCGCTGATGTCGTCTAACCCGACGAATTCCAGCATCTCGTGTGCGCGTGCGGTGATGGTTGCTTCTTCACTTCTCTGCACTTGGGTGTGGAAGACTGCCCCGATAAATGTGCTTTTTGTGCGTGGGTGCCGACCGATCTTGACGTTATCAAGGACGGTCAACTCGGCGAAGAGTCGTATATTCTGGAAGGTCCTACCGATACCAAGTACCGTGACTTCGTCGGGCCGGAAGCCGGTGATCGGTTCGCCTAAGAATTGGACATTTCCGAGTGTCGGTTTATCCAATCCAGTGACGCAGTTAAAGAGCGTTGTTTTCCCGGCACCGTTGGGTCCGATTAGGCTAAAAATTTGGCCCGGGTGCACCGCCATCGTCACTTCCGACAATGCGATGACTCCGCCATAGTGCCGACTGAGTTCGTTTATTGCGAGCAGGCGTATACGGGTGTTTTCCATTTCTGTCTCCTCATGAGAGTGTCTGCTCTTATAGTATACCTTATTAAAAGGCACAAGTCAATTGGTTTTTTAGCCATCAGCTATCGGAAACCTTCAGCAAAGAAAATGGACAACATACTGACTGCTGACCACTGATGGCTGACAACTAACTTGACATCTACCCGCGCTTGTGTTATACTTTACTAAGTATAACGTGAGTTTGATAAATGTTGGACTTATGTAGCGTCCACTGTTAATGGACATCATATACGCCACAAACTGGGAAGTTTGTGCTACAATTGATGTCTCTGTGATGCGAAAATAGAACTGCAACACATCCGAAGTGATTAATCAAACTGGCGTTAAGTATAATACTCACTTTTTAGCACTCCCCCGTCAAACCCGCTGCCTTTAGGTAGGGGATGTAGACGGGCATTGCGTTTGAAAGTCAAAATAGATTTGACAATCTTATGAAAATGTCGTATAATTAGAGTATCAAGTTGGCAGACATACAGAGCGTTACCGCCCCCTTCCGAAGTAACGGGCGGGCCCCGGTAACGTGTCTGCCTCCCACTCTGTAGGGGATAAACGCTTGAGACTTGAGAGTCCATGAGAAAAGCATACAAGTTTAAACTTCAGAGCCAGTCTAACACAGTTAGGATTGGTAATATGATTGACGATATGTGGCAGATACACCTCCATATTATGCGGCTTGATCGTAGATATTACCGTATATTTGGTAAGAACATATCTATGTATCGTTTGAAAGCACACGTCACAAAACTGAAGAAGACAACCAAACCGCATTGGTCAGACTTGCCAAGTCAAGTTGTGCAAGACGTTGTCCTGCGTTACGGCACATCTCGGGACGCTTTCTTTGAGAATATAAAAGACCGCAAAGCAGGCTTGACGACCCGTAAAGTAGGATTCCCGAAGATCAAACCGCGTCAGAAATACAACTCCATGACGTTTACGCAAGCAGGCTACATACTTGACGAGAACCGTATCAAAATCAACTGTATAGATACATGGTTCTCCTTTCACAAACACCGAGAAATCAAAGGTCTAATTAAGACGATTACACTCAAACGTGATAAGTGCGGTGACTATTGGCTATGCTTTTCGTGTGAGAATGTTGATGATTCGGAACCGAAACCCAAGACGGGTAAGAGCGCAGGGTTTGATTACGGAAACAAAACATTCCTTACAAGCGACGAAGGCAATAAGATACACTCACCCCAGTTTCTGAAACAATCCCTGAAAACGTTGCGATCCCTGAGTAAGGCACTGAGTCGTAAAGTCAAAGGCTCTAATAATTGGTGGCGTTGCGTCCGTGCTTTGGCGAGGCACCACAGAAAAGTCGCCCGCCAAAGAGAAGATTGGCAATGGAAACTTGCCACCGAACTTTGCACGGAGTTTGATATACTCTGTTTTGAAACCCTGAACCTTGAGGGTATGAAACGCCTTTGGGGCCGCAAAGTCTCTGACCACGCCTTCTATCAGTTCATACAGATACTAAAACAGAAGTGTGCAAAACACGGTAAAAAACTTGAGCAAATCAGTCAATGGACTGCGACAACAAAACCGTGCAGTGATTGTGGATACCATAATCAAGACCTCTCTCTTTCAGATAGACAGTGGACATGTCCTGAATGTGGTTCTCACCATGACAGAGACATAAACGCTGCTATCAATATCAAACGGGCGGGCTTGGCCGCCTAAAGTGGAGCGATAATAAGACGGTGGACTCTCTGAGAAAACCGCAGTCGCGAGGAAGCGCAAGCCCCTACCTTTAGGTAGTGGGTACCTATGACTTCATGGTACCCTCGCTTATACACCTAACATGACCGACTCAGAAGAAAAAACGCCTCTTGAATACTGGTTAGCTCTTGCCTCCGTTGAAGGGCTTGGCAGCGTGCGGATCAGACGGTTAATAGCACGTTTCGGGAGTGCGCGGGCAATCTTTGAAGCAGAACTCCCCGAAATCGCGCGGTTACCCTCCTTCAACCCGGTGCTCGCCTCACGGATACTCACGGTATCGGGTAATTTTCCAACGTTTCGCGAAAGGCTTGATGCACTCAAAGCTCAGGAAGTCCGGGTGATGTGTCCCGAAGATACCTGCTACCCCTCACAACTGAAGCATCTCCCCGACGCGCCGGGCATCTTGTGCAGCGTCGGCACATTAACCGAGCTCGACGAACGCTGCGTGGCGATTGTCGGGAGCAAAACACCGAGTATTGAAGGGATTCAGTTGACGCTCTCGCTGGCGACGCAGCTTGTACTTGCTGGATTTACGATTGTCAGTGGACTCGCCACCGGTATTGATACGTATGCGCATTCCGGCGCGCTGGCGGGGATGGGAAAAACTGTCGGAGTCGTCGGTACAGATTTGTCCGCGATCTATCCAGTCCAGAACAACCCACTCGCGATGAAGGTCTATGAACACGGTTGCCTGTTTTCAGAACACCCGTTCCCGACAACACCGTCGCCGGGCAACCTAATACAACGCAATCGTATTATTAGTGGGCTTTCTATGGCAACAATCGTCGTTGAGGCACCAAAAACGGGTGGTGCGATGCATACGGCACGATATGCACAGCGTCAGGACAGAACCGTGCTCGCGTGTCGGTGGGATACGCAATCTGCCCTGAGCGAGGGGCCGAGGGAACTCATCAGGACTGGCGCGTTTCCGTTCGCACCTACAGAGGTTCATAAGGTCGTTGATGTGCTGACACACCCGGAACGTCTTGAGACGTACGCGAGCGGCACTGCAAGTGAACAAATGGGGCTGTTTGAGAAGTAGTTATCAGTACTCAGTTGTCAGTACACAGTTAAAGAAAGGGCTGACTCACCAGAACCTCTCTTAACTGATGGCTGACAGCCGCCAGCCCTTAAGAAATTTATTGCTTTTTTTTCGGATTTGTGGTATACTATATACGTCCTTAAGCTTGATTGTTATCGGCGTGTGTCTTTTTTTTCTTGACAACGTTTAGATTTAAGGTAAAATTTGCGTAACAATGTAGTTTTTTCTTGACAAAAGAGACTAATTTTTGTATAATTTCGGAAAATCCGTATTTTACCTTTACAAAGTTTGCAATTTTTGCTAAACTTTAAGGTACTCGTTTAGATATTGACTTTCGGGCGAGGCGTTTAACGTTCCAATGGAATCTTTTTACAGTTAACTGTCCTCGCGAAATTCTGTTCTCAACGTGTCGGTTTGTTCTTGACGCGCTGCGGAGAGAACAACAAACGAAATAGCCCTACGTTACTCGACTTACCGAGAATATGATCGTGGGTTCCAGTCGGTGTTGAATTGTACACTCAACACCGACAGCGGGACCAGGAATTTCCCAAAGGCACAATTTCTGTCTACGGGAAAGGACCGAAAGTTTTAGGACACCCTATCCGAAGGGTGTATTTTGATAAATTTACAATTTAAGGAGTTAACTCTAATGGCAAAAATGTTTAGAACTTTCGCTTTAGTATTGGCAGCCCTGTTTGCTCTCTCGCTTATAGTCGGTTGCGGCGGCGGTGAAGAAGATGAAGAAGAAGTCGCAGCAGCTGAATTCTCGTCGGCAGCCCCGGCGGGCGGCTCCGAGATCGCCGCGAATACTAACATCACACTCACCTTTAGTAGCGACCCTGGCGAAGTAACAGTTCCCGGTGCAACCGTTACAGGTGGTGGTAAAACGCGTACTGTTGCTGGTCCCTTCGCAGAGGGTGCACTCACGCTCGCTGTCAGTTGGACAAATGGCGACGGTAGCACTTCCCTTAGCTACACTGTCAAAGCTGCGGATAACGAAGCTCCGACAGTCACCGGCGGAACCGTCGAAGACGGCGAAGAAGATGTTGATCCGGAAGGAATCAACACCGACGGGGTAATTGAAATTACCTTCAGTGAAGAGGTCTCTGGTAACATCGCGCTGCAAACTGAAGCTGGCGACGATGTCGGTTGGATCGGCGATGTCGAAGGTACCAAAGGCACACTTGACCTCGTCAAAGGCAAAGAGATCGGCAACGAGACTACCTATGTTATCGCAGGTAAAGTCGCTGATGCTGCTGGTAACGAAACTGAAGTTAGTGTAACCTTTACAACCAAGGGTAAAGAGTAAAATCGAGGCTATTTCGATAATAAGGGCAGCGTATTTTTAATGCGCTGCCCTTTTTTTGTGTATAGTTGTCGGTTTTCAGTTAAGAGGGACTTTGGTGAATCAAAACTTTCTTTATAGTAAAGTTTAGAATTAATTGGGCACTCTCAAACAGTCTGAATACCTATAACAGGCATTCAGACTGGCACAAACTGGAAGTTTGTGGTACGAATGTATCTATTTATTTTTAGGATTCACTATAATGCTACAGAGCCATTCAATTTTTAAGAAATTATTGGATTTCACGTCTTTTTTAAGGATCCGGTGCGGTATGGCTCTGATTAATGCTATAAATATCCTTGACAAATAATTAGAAATATTATAAGATAAGGCAGTCAAGAATCTTGTCAAAATATACTGAAAATCGAGAACTGAGAACTGAGAACCAAAATTTTTTGAACGGTTTTTGAAAAAGTGTTGTCTAAGTTATGAATCAGTTAGAAATCTTGAGGAGAAAGTTCGGTGGATAGAACGGAAGCTTTGCTCATTGCCGATCTGTGTGAAGGCGACGAGACAGCATTAGCACCACTGGTGGAAAGATATAAACGGATGGTGTACCGCCTCGCCGTGCAGATTACCAAGAACCACGCTGATGCTGACGATGTGATGCAGGAAACCTTTATTAAGGTTTACCACTCAATTCACACGTTCCGGCGGGATGCTGCTTTCGAGACGTGGCTCTACCGGATAACTGTGAACGAGGCACTCAACTTCGTCAAGCGTAGAGAACGGCAGCGCGAATCTACAATTGAAACAACCCCAGAAGCGGCATACGAGGTGTCCACCCGCTATCGTGCGCAGCTTGCAAATGACCCGCACACACAAGCAGAGAAAGCAGAACTCCGGCAATACGTCACAGAGGCAGTCAACAATTTGCCGCTTAAGCATCGGACGGTGGTAATCCTCCATGAATTTGAGGGGTTAACGCACGCGGAGATCGCATCAATCCTTAACTGCTCTGAGGGAACAGTCCGGTCTCGGTTACACTATGCACGCAAGAAACTCCGAACTTTACTCAAACCCTACATGGAAGCGAGTGCGATTTAGCCCTACGGTTTCAGTTGGACACGGCTGTAGGTGTTTCAAACATCACCACCAATTAATTGGATGTACGCAATGTCGGGGAGAATCTCAATGAGAACGAAGTGTCAGAAAATAGAATACCGTATCTCTGACTATATAGACGGGACGCTATCTGAACGGCAGGCAGCTGCTGTCGCATCGCACATCCGTTCCTGTCAGTCGTGTCAACGAGAAGTCGCCGCCCTGAAAAAGACGCAGTATCTCTTGAAAAACTTCTACGTTGAACCGGATGCGTCCGATGCCTATTATGCTCAGTTTACAGCGAAACTTCAGCACCGTATTGAACAGAGTGCGCCGACTGCGGTTCATCAACGGTTCGCTGCAGCAGCGACGCGTCTCGGATGGCAGCTGCGGACACAGATACACCGATACACGGATCATTTCCGTCCAAGCAGGTTTATCTCCATAAGACGACACGCTTTACCGTACTACGTTCTTGCCTTAGCGATGACGGTGTTGATTGCAGCACCGTTCCTTTTAACACAAGTTTCGCTGTACGATAACGGAGAGCATGTACGTTTGCCATCTGCCGCCTTACAGCCCGCCGTAACACTTACCATCCAGCAGGACAAGACGGCGGTACACCGGATCGGTATCCGCCGAAATATAAATAGTGAACGTACAACGGAAATACCGGCTGTAGACTCTGGTTCCGAGGTCTGGAAATTCACCGATGAACCGATGGTAGATGGATATATTTTTGCTAAACTCCGTAAGGAGAGTTCGGATGCGGTTCCGAGCGTTGCCTTGGGCATCGATTCGGAATTGCTTGCGTATGCTGAGTTTCCTGCCCAAGGTGCAATCTGGGCACGTCTGACGAGCCGAGATGTGGTAACCGAGGATCGGTATGCCCTGCTGTTGTTGCGAGGTATCAATACAGGACAGCACGCGCGCCAACAATATGAACGCAAACGCAGTGAATCGAAAGGTTTTTCACAAATTTCAGAAAAATTGTTAGATGTACCGCTGGAAATGTTATCTGTCGCAGCGGTTTACGATCCAATAGAATTGTAGTAAGATAGTTGTCAGTACTCGGTTGTCAGTACTCAGAGGAATACTGACAACTGATAACCATAGGCGTAAGTTGTTTCTTTACTGACAACTGATAACTGATAACTAATTAGAGTATCTAATTCTCATTGGCGTGCTTTCAGGGCGCCGATGTAAACAAGGAGAATATAAATGAACCCAAGGATTTTGGGCATTATTGGTGGCCTCGCTTTAGTGGTTGCACTCCTTTCACCTTTCATGATGGGTAGCTCCAAAAAGGTGGAACAACTCTACAATTCCGCTGAAGACCTCTACGGTCAAGCGGATTATGAAGGCGCAATTGCTAAGTATCACGAGGCACTCGAAGAATCAACGAAGCGTGGTGTGAAGACCGAAGTTATTGACAAAGATTTTCCTACACTCGCCAATTATAAGATCGGAGTCTGTTACGCACGGCTCGCCGAACAGTCTGGCGATGTGAATCACTACGATACGGCGATAGAGTACATTGAAAAGGTCGCCCCGACAGCAACGATCCCGAAACACCAAGAGGGATTAACATACCTCTGGGGCCACATCCTCTACCGGACTGAGCAGTACGAGCTCGCTGAACCGAAGTTCATGCAGCTGATTGAGAACTTCCCGAACAGTCTCTTCGTTGAGAACGCTTGGTATACTATCGGGCAGCTGAACTATAAACTGCAGAACTACGAAGACTCGCGACAGGCATTCAAATCCGTACTTGACGGTTTCCCGAATTCCGATTTTAAGGACGATGCGCAATACTTCATTGCTCAGTCGTTCCTCAACGAGACCAACTACGAGCAGTCCTATCAGGAGTTCGACAAGATCGCGACAGAAGAGTACAAAAATTATCCGGAGCTGCAAGCCGAAGCAATGTATAAAGCGGCTTTCAGTTTGAACCAACTCGGTAGGGATGATGAGGCGATTGGCCGGTACACCAACTTCATTACGCAGTTCCCTGAGAGCCAATACGTCACAGCAGCGTATTTTGACCAAGGTGCGATTTACGCACGTCAAAAAGACTATGACAACGCCCGCGTCAATTACGAGTTAGCCCTCCAAAACACTGCCGATCGCGGACTCCAAGCGGAAATCCAGTCTGCCATCGGGCTGACTTACTTTGATCAGGGCGACTATGAAAACGCAATCGTCTCCTACAACCTGCTCCTCGAACAATATCCGGAGAGTGAATTCATCGCTGAGGCGAAAATCGGTATCGCTGATAGCCATTTCGAGTTATCGAACTGGAGTGAGGCGACTGTCGCTTACGAACGCGTGATCAACGAACACTCAGACAGAAGTGATTACATCCCGTATTGCTCCTTCCAAATCGGTGAGGCGTACTACAAACTCGGCACCAATCAACGGAAGGCTGGAGAGACCGAAGCTAGCATGGCAACGCTTGAACTCGCCTTGCAGTGGTATCAGAAAACAATTGACGACTACCCGCAAGACCCCGTTGCCCCGCATGCACTCTACGGCGCGATTTGGGCACTTAACGACTTGGGACGGCAGGAAGAGCTCGAAACGGTCGCCCGTGAGTTCATCGAAAAGAACAAAAACGACAACGAGTTCGACATCCTCGCAGCAGAGGTACAACTCCGGTTCGCTGACATCAAACGGACGGAATTCAAACAGTACACTGAAGCTGCCCAAGAATATGCCAAATTGTGGGAGTACCGCGATCTACCGAAGTTCCACCGCGTCAAGTTGATGGGTAAATTCTTTGAAGGTCGTTCCTATTACGAAGCCTCCAAACCTGAAGGTTATCAGGAAGGCGATGCGGGTGAAGGCTTCAATCAAGAACATCTCCAGAAGTCTGTGGCAGCGTATCAACAGGCGGTCGCTATGTTTAATGACGAAGCCTTCCTCCCCGGCATCGCTGAGGAACGTTATGACGACTTCAGTGAACGGGGTGCGCAGGTAGAAGCCTGTTTCATGAACGAAGCACTTTCCCACGAGATGCTCGGCGACTGGCTGCAAGCGCGCGAACGGTACGCCTCTATCCCGGAAACGAGTGAATACTACGAACGCGCCCTGCTCCTTATCGCTAACAGTCATGTTAAAGAAGGCGATAAAGAGGGCGCGATTAACTACTACAATTCCATTTTAGACCAACTTGCAGATGCTGACAACCGCTCGTTGGCAGAAATCAAACTCGCAGACCTGCTCCGCGCGGAGGAACGGTTTGAAGAAGCCGCCGTTCAGTATCAAGCCGTGGTTGATGGCAACCCGACGGGTGAATATGCTGATGATGCGCTGTATCTCGTAGGGATCTGCTACTACGAAGTCGCGCCTGAAAAACCGGAACGCTTGGCCTCTGCCGAAACTGCTTTCAAACGCGTGATTACGGACTATCCTGACAGTCCGAACCTTGCTGAAGCCTATTACGGCTTAGCACTTTCTTATCGTGATGCCGCCCAAAAGCAGAACGCTACTGATAAGTGGGGTCTGATCTTTGAGCTCGTTGACGAAGCGCACGAAAAATTCGGGTCAAGCGACAATGAGCTGATCCTTAAAGTACTCGGGCAAATCGAATTGGTTAAAGCGACCGCGATTGAAAACACGGGTGAAACCGTCGATGTTGACACGCTCGTAACTTCTCTGAAGCGTGTTGTTGACAACACCGGCGCGCCGGAAGTGGTACGCAGCCGTTCACAATTGAAGATTGGGCACACCTATTATAGTGAAAAACGCTACGACGAAGCCCTTGCAGAGTATCTCTTCTTTGTGCAAACCTTCCCGAATAGCGAATTAGCACCAAACGCCCAATACCAAGCAGCGGTGTGTCACTATCAAATTGCACAAGCGGCGACAGATGCGGGTAGCAAGAAACTGAGCCTCCAGAACGCCGTGAGTGCCGCTGAAAAAGTACCGACCCTGACGAACGACGCGAATAACCTGATCAGTGCTAATTACACTGCTGGTTTAGCCTTGTTAGGGTTAGAGGACTCCAAAGGCGCAGCGGATGCGTTCCGCCGAGTTACGGCACAAGAAGGTAAGACCGAAGATGAAGCGCGGAAGACGCTGGTTTTCCAAGCCCACTCACGGCTCGCTGAACTCAACGGCATCCTTGGCGACCATGCCGCCGCGGTGCAAGAGTATCAGTATATTATTGAAAACTCTGAAGACGTTGACCTGAAGGGTCGTTCCTACTTTGCCATGGCATTCGCGCAAGAGGAACAACTCCAAGCAAATGAGGAGGCGTTGATGAGTTACCAGAACGCTATTGAATTGGTCGAGGATCCGCTGACAAAAGCGCAATCCTACTACCGGATGGGTCTGATTTATCAGGACAAACTGAAACAGTCCGATAAAGCGTTGGAAGTCTTCCAAACCCTCATCGGTGACTATAGCGGTTCGGAAAATACGAATATCGCCTCAATGGTCGCTGATGCTGGTAACCGTCGCTCAACGCTTTATGCTGAATTGGGACGCTTAGATGAAGCTATCGCCGAAGCGGTGGAAGCCTTGAGTCGTACGAAGTCGAACCCGAACGCGAGTGTGGCAGAAAAAGCCGCCGCGCAATATACCCTCGGTTTCCTCTATGCCGATAAAGCACGCTCCCTCTTCTCTGACGCAGTCGGAACTGACTTACAACCCTATATAGATACAAGTCGTCAGGCCGTAAGCACCTTCTTTGAAATCAATACAATCGCAGCGCCGGTTGAAAAATCCGATAAGAAGACGGTGATTCCGTTCGTGCAGAACTCGTTGTTCCAAGCTGGGCAGATTGCCTACTCTGTCGGTATCGGTCTGAAACGTCCAGAAGAATTGATGAGCGCGCTGGGACCGCTCACAACGTTTGTCAGTTACGTCGATAAAGGTTTGTTCCCGAAATCGGATTCGCTGAGTAAGAACACAGAGACCTCTCTGAACTACCTCGCGGCCGCGAACTTTGAGTTGGGTCGGATGCAGGTGGGTATGGATGGTGAGATGTCTGAGAAAGCGGTCAGTTATTTCATCGCCGCTGCAGACGTGTTCCGTGACATGGTGCGCCGTTATCCGAACGCCAAAGATGCGGCTTACTGGCAATATCACGTGGGTGAATCCTACTTCGCTTCACAACAATTTGAGAACGCGATTACAGAATACGAGAAGGTCCGGCAAGTGAACAAGAACCACACAAGCGCGCCCGAATCGTTGTATGCGATCTCAACGTGTGCGCAGCTGCTCAGTGAAGCCGCCGAAGAGGCGGGCGATGCTGAGGCACAGCAGCGTTGGTATGATCGACTGTTTGCCGCCAATGAAGCACTCGCTGCGGAATATCCGGATAGCAAGTACACTGCCGATGCGCTTATCAATATCGGTAATAAGTACTTCAACGCCGGCTCAGAGGAAGGTATCGAGCGAGATGCACGTATCGGCCTCTATCAACAGGCAATTGATCACTACCAGAGAGCGATTAACACGCCGGGTATCGGTGCGGAATCGAAATCGACAGCGCAAGGCTATCTCAACGATACTTCGAACGTGCTCGCTTCCTACCAATACAATGTGGCAAATCAGATGCTGACTGAGGCGAAACTTGCACGGGGCGATGCACAGAAAACGAAAGTCGATGCCACTGTTGAGGCGTTTAAGAAAATCATCGAAGCCTATCCGACCAGCAAATATGCGGACCTCGGTCTTGCACAGATCGGTGAAGCCTATATGGTGTTGGCGGAGGACGATGAGGACTATTTCAACGACGCTTTAGAATACTTCAACCGTCTGTGGGCAAAATACGAAGTCAACAAGCCCGCGGATACACAAGTCAATAGGGCACTCACGTTTGCCCAGGGCCAAGTTCAGGTAATTCTGAGCTACATGCGAGCAAACAACTTGGAAATTCGCGAGGGTGTTGACCGCGCGGGTGGGGGCGGTGGCGAGTGATCGCCAGAGCTTCCAGTTTCTTACAGCCCCGCTCTTCTGAGCGTGGTTTCTCTAAATCTAAGGGAGGATGCCGTCAGGCATCCTCCCTTCTTATGAACTTCCGTTAACTTTGAAACCCCGAATTTTGAAAATTAGCGATTTAGACGATGTCTGAGGAGCCTACTGAAGTGTATGATGAATTAATAGTGCCACCGCGCGTGCTACTCGGTCCGGGACCCAGTGAAGCCAATGCGCGGGTTCTTAAAGCGATGACGACCCCGATGTTGGGGTACTTAGATACCAAATTTGTCGAAGTGATGGACGATACGGTGGTGCTGCTCCGCCAAGTCTTTGGCACTGAAAATAGATTGACCTTGCCAGTCTCCGGGACGGGTACGGCAGGTATGGAAGCAGCACTCGCCAACGTTGTTGAACCCGGTGATGGTGTCGTTGTGGGTATCAACGGCTACTTTGGTGAGAGGATCGCCAACATCGCCGCACGGTGCGGCGGTGTCGTTACAACCGTAGAAGCCGAGTGGGGCACACACATCCCCGCCGAAAAGATTGCCGAAGCCATCGGTAACATTTCTGCCCCGAAACTGGTGGCGTTGGTTCATGGCGAGACCTCTACCGGTATCCTTCAACCCTTGACGGATGCGATTGAAATTGCCCACAGCAGCGGCGCGCTCTTTCTCGCTGATTGCGTAACCTCGCTCGGTGGGCAGCCTGTGGACCTGGATGCGCGCGGTATTGATATTGCCTATAGCTGCACCCAAAAATGCCTCGCCGGTCCGCCCGGACTCTCACCTATCAGTTTCAGTGAACGCGCTGTTAGCGTGATTCGGAACCGAAAAACACCTATCCAGAGTTTCTATCTTGATATGACGCTCCTTGAAAACTATTGGCACGGCGAGAAACGGAGTTATCATCACACCGTTTCAATGTCAATGATTTATGCGTTACGTGAAGCACTGCGCGTCGTCTTAGAAGAAGGCTTGGCGGCTCGTTATGAACGGCATGAACTGAATGCCTGCGCGCTGCTTGCAGGTGCAAAAGCGATCGGATTGCAGCCTGCAGCTGAGCAAGGTTACCGAGCACCTATGCTAACCACGCTGCGCATCCCCGACGGTATTGATGATGCGACCATTCGGAAACGTTTAATTACGGACTATGGGATAGAGATCGGTGCCGGTCTGGGTATCTTTGCTGGAAAGGCGTGGCGAATCGGACTGATGGGTGAATCTGCGAACGAACGGAATGTCATGCTTGTCCTTAACGCATTAGAGAAATTACTGATTGAGTTCGGGCAGAATACTGCCCCCGGTACAGCTGTTCATGCGGCATCACAGGTGTATTAGCTGTCAGTTGTCAGTTGTCAGTACTCAGTTTTCAGTTAAGAGGTTTTGGGAGGATCCTAACTCTCTTTCTGAAAACCGAACTGAGAACTAATAACTACTGACAACTGAAAGATTTTTCGGATGAGGTTTAACAAATAAATTGGGTAATTGTGGCAACACGACGTGCGATGAATCGCACTACTACGAACCGATCTACTTGTTATCACACGTCTCAGAATTACCCGATTAAATTCTTAATCTTCATGAGAAAAATCGTACTGAAAACTGATAACTAATTGCTATTCCCACTCAATGGTGCTTGGCGGTTTTGAACTAATATCGTAAACGACACGGTTGATGCCTTGCACCTCATTGATGATCCTATTCGAGATTCTTGCAAGCACATCTGGCGGTATGCGCGCCCAATCCGCTGTCATGGCATCGCTGCTGGTGACAGCACGGAGTGCCACAGCGTTTTCGTAAGTGCGCGCATCTCCCATCACCCCGACACTTTTGACAGGTAAAAGCACCACCAACGCCTGCCAAATCTCGTCGTACAAGCCTGCCGCTTTAATCTCAGAAATAAAGATTGCATCCGCTGCGCGGAGTACCTCTAAACGTTCATAAGTTACCTCGCCTAAAACGCGGACGGCGAGTCCTGGTCCAGGAAACGGGTGTCGTCCAAGCACATGTGCTGGAATGTTTAGTTCGGCACCGACCGCGCGTACCTCATCCTTAAAAAGTTCCCTGAAGGGTTCGAGCAATTCAAACGGCATCTTAGATGGCAGCCCGCCAACGTTATGGTGCGTCTTAATCGTAGCGGATGGTCCCTTTACAGAGACACTTTCTATAACATCAGGGTAGAGTGTTCCTTGTGCAAGAAATCGGAAATTATGCGCCATCTCCGCCACCGACCGCTTGAAGGTTTCAATGAACTGTGCCCCGATGACCTTTCGCTTCTGCTCCGGGTCTGTAACGCCTGTTAACCCATCAAGAAACGGTTTGACTGCATCAACAGCGACAAGCGGAATGCCGATCTGTTTGCAAGTTTCGATAACCTCAGCGGCTTCGTTTTCTCGGAGGAGTCCATTATCCACAAAAACGGATACGAGTGCGTCGCCTATTGCCTGATGGAGCAGCGTCGCCAGTACCATTGAATCAATGCCGCCGCTGACGGCGCAGAGGACGCGCTCATTACCGACCTGTTCTTGTATTTGCGCTGTCGCGCGGGCGATGAAAGCGCGCATCGTCCACGTATTGCGGCATCCACATATTTTTCTGGTGAAGTTCGCCAAAATCCGGTCAGCATCTTGTGTATGCTCCACTTCGGGGTGGAATTGTAAACCGTAAAACGTGCGCTCGGTATCCACCATAGCGGCGATAGGTGCGTTTTCTGTCTGTGCAATTGTTTGGAAACCGATAGGGGGTGCCTCAATCCGATCCCCGTGGCTCATCCAAGCAGAAAAGCAGGAAGGGAGTCCTTCAAAAAGTGGATCTGCTTTGCTGAGTACTTGAAGGGGTGCGTGCCCGTATTCGCGTTCGGTGGCTGGATGTACCGTGCCACCCGCTAATAGTGCCGCCATGAGTTGCATGCCGTAGCAGATACCTAATACAGGTATTCCGAGATCAAAGAGTTTTGCATCAATTTTCGGGGCATCCGTTTCATAAACGCTTGCGGGCCCGCCACTGAGAATGATCCCTTTTGGCGCGAGCGCCTCTATTTGAGGCAACGTTAGGGTATACGGATGAATTTCGCAATAGACGTTTTGCTCTCGGACGCGCCGCGCGATCAGCTGCGTGTATTGCGAACCAAAATCCAAAATGAGGATAGTCTCTTGTTGTCGTGATGCCGTGTTGTCGGTGTAGTCCATAGGCTTGTAGATTCGGTATCTATCTATATACCAGCACGCTCTTTTAGAGGTGAGGCGTTGTTTCGCAATCAATAATATCGCCGGTCTGCGGCTCGAAAATTACACCATAAGATCCGGGGGGTGCGAAATCAATATCGTTTAACATAGCCAAGCCGGTATTCGCGTCCTCTAAGTAGTAGTATCCGCGATGCGTGTGTTTTGGTGTGTTGATGCACCGCACGTGGTAGCAGTGGTTGTGGAACTGAATTGTATTTCCGTAAATGATAATATATCTGTCCCCAAACAGATTCATCGCGATCTGATGGACGACATAAGGCTCTACATGTTGCACAATTCTTCAGTTAGTCTTGATGATAACATCAATCCGGCGGTTCTTTTCTTCTTTATTGGGTCCATCCTCAACAATAGGTCGGGTCTCGCCTAAGCCAATTGCGGTAATTCGTCCTGCGTCTACGCGTCCGTCCGTAGTGAGGAATCTCTTAATTGAATCCGCGCGCCCCATACTTACCTTTTGATTGCCCTTTGCATCTCCCAAAGAACTGGTGTGTACCTCGATTCGGACGGGATATTTACTGAATCCAGCCGTTCGTAGGACTTTTGCAAGCTGCGCGAACGTATCAATAAATTCTGGTCGGATATGTATGCTCCCGTAGGCAAACACATTGCCGTTAATACGGATTAGCACACCATCCTTTTGTTCCGTGACGATAGCATTTGGTACCTGCTTTGATGCGAGCAGCACATCCGATTTCGCCGATGTTACCTGCCTCGCGTTTGCAATGGCGCGTTGTAGGTAGTCGTCTCCCTCCGCGGCTGCTTTGATCGCGTTGTCATATTCCTTAGCAGCGAATGCGGATTGGGATTTTTCGTACGCTGAATTTGCGAGTTCATAAAGTTTTGCTTCCAGCTGCGGCACCTGTGTCTTAGCCTGTGCGGCGATCTTCTCACCTAAACCCCCAACAGCCCGTCGTGCGCGTGCTATCAGCGTATTTAATTCCTGCTGTGCGCGTTGCCTATATTCCGTTACCTCCGCAGTTGCAACAGCCTTTCCAGCAGATTGTTGCGCTTGTTGTGCGGACTGTTGTGCCTGTTCATAGCGCTGTGTGTCCAATTCCTGTTTCGCGCGTTGCAGGTGTGAACTTGCCTCTTGTAGCTGCTGCGGGGCATGCTGGTTGGCGTTGAGGATTTGCGCACGTTGGATGATAACTTCCGCCTGCGCGATTGCGATCTGCGCGTTCGTCTTTGCCTCCACCTCTGCCTCTCGGTTTCGCCCCGCCAGTTGGTACAGATCGTTTACGAGTGTCCGTGCCTCAGTAATGGCATTCTCGGCATCAGAAAACGCCTCTTGCGCAATGAGGTTCGTAATCGAGGCAATCGCCGCCTGAACGCGTTCATAGTCAGCGGTCTCTTTAATAACGGGATAGATATGTTCTGTAATAGTCACGAGCCCCTCTAAACCCACAATCGGCGCACGAAGTTCTGCTTGACGTAGTTTTATTTTTAAATCAGCGATTTCGGCTGAGAGTTGTTCCGTCTGCTGTTGTCCTTTATCACCTGCTCTCAAAGCACGAGCAAGTCGCTCTTCGGTGATAGCTTGACGGATACGCCCGATTTCGCGTTCATGCTCGTGTGCCCTTATGACCTGTTGATATATCTGTTCCCGGATGGAGACGACCTCTTGCTTTGCGCGGTGCTGTCGTGCTTTCGCAATAGCGATTAGTGCCACCCATTCCGCCTGATACGCGAACTCCATACTTTGCGGAATATCCGCCTTTTCTTGCGAGTTCCGAGCGAAATTCATGAGTTTCACTGCTCGTCCGTATTCCTCTGGCACCAAAGATTCAGCTTCCAATTCTGCGGCATTATTAATTGCTTGTTGTGCGTCTTGGAACTGCGTCGCGAGCATAACTTCATCAATCTCTGGTTTGGCACATCCAAAGACAAGGAGGCAGGTGCATAAGAGTAGCAATCCGTAGAATTTCATGGGTTCATCCTCAACGGTTATTGTTTAACGTTCTGAGTCGTCTCGCAATGCCTCAAATTCTGCTTTTATCGCTTCAAGCCTCTGAAACACCTCAGCAAGGCTCTGCTCACTGAGCGCGAGTTGTGCTTGTGCCTCTTGAACGAGTGCTTCTTCGCGTACAGCGATAGCGGTCTCAGTTGCGATACGTGCGTGGAGGTATGCGCGTAGTGCCAACCGATATGCGCGCGCCGCATCGCCGGCGTTGATTGCTTTTTCAGCAGTCACAAGCATTTCTTGAGCAGTGCTGAGAGGTGTCTCCGCGGTTTCCTGTGCGCCCATCGCTTCCGCGGAGGAGAGGGCAACTTGCGCGTTTTGCATTGTTTCCACGGCGAGTTGTTGCAATTGCCTACCGCACCCGAAGATTCCGAGCATGACTGTTACGGTGATGAGGCAGATTATCCATCTCATGTCGGTGTTTCCTGTCTGTTTTGCAGCGATGAACTGCTTTAATGTTGTGCGAACATTTGGAAGTTGTCGGCAGCACACCATCATGACGATCGTGATCGCGTGGCTTCCGAATTGGAGTAAAAAAGCCCCGCTTGGGTGGCGCGCGATGCAGCACCCTAAGGCGAGGCTTCTGGTCGTTCGTTCCTGGTGCGGAAGGCTGCGCTAAAATTCAGGACGCTCTGTATAGACACTCACCTTCCGGCGATATTTGTCTTTCCGCTCAAACCATACGTATCCATCAATTTTTGAGTAGAGCGTATAATCATTTCCAACACCGACGTTGTTGCCGGGATGTATATGAGTCCCACGTTGCCGGGCGAGAATGCTCCCTGCGGTGACATAGTTTCCAGAAAATCTCTTGACACCGAGTCGTTTCCCGATACTGTCGCGTCCATTTCGGGTACTTCCGCCGCCTTTCTTATGAGCCATCAGATTCTTCCTCCACCGCGCCGATTGCGGTAATTTTTAGGCGTGTAAACGATTGACGATGCCCCAATTTTCGTTTGTACCCCTTACGTCGCTTCGATTTGAACACAATCGTCTTTTTCGTACGCGCCTGTTCAACGACCTCGCCTGTAACGGAGGCGTTCTCAAGGTAGGGCGAGCCGGCTTGCAACTGACCGTCATCATCAACGATAGCCAAGACGGATGGGAAGGTAACGCTTTCTCCAACATCCACGTCAAGTTTTTCAATATCGATCAAGTTTCCGACTTCAACGCGATGCTGTTTCCCACCACTCGCAAAAACTGCATACATTTTTGAATATTACTCCTTTCTGCTTAAATTATACCCCAAAAACGCACCAATGTCAATTTAGATTCATATTTTGCGTAAAGGCGGTCAGTAATGGGATAAAATTAAAGCAGCCTTTGCGTTAATCTAAAAATAATTCTTCACCCTTGCCGACGAAGATGCGATAATCTTCGAGGTGCAGATCAGCATCCGCTTCGAGTGCTAAATCTAATTTCAACGACTTCTTGAGATCTCGCAATTTATTCGCCATTTGCGACTTGATATGCGAGACGACATAGTCGTTGGCGATAACGCGTAACTCTGAGTGCTTCGACTGGTTATGCGCCATCTTAATCGCACGAAGCAGCTGAATGACAACGGTTTCAATCGATAAGACAGTTCCATGTCCATCGCAGTAGGGACATTCCTCCATCAGTAGCGTAGAGAGGCTCGGTCGGGTGCGTTGGCGCGTCATCTCGACGAGTCCTAAGTCTGAGAAATGGAGGATGTTAGTGCGGGCGCGGTCCTTCCGGAGTGCTTCCTGTAACATCTTGAAGACGCGTTTTCGATGCGATGCCTCTTCCATATCAATGAAATCAACGACAATAATCCCACCGAGATCCCGTAATTGAATCTGTCGGACGACCTCCTCAACGGCTTCAAGGTTTGCACTGAGAATCGTGTTATCAGGGTCCGCTTTCCCGACGAAGCGTCCAGTGTTGACATCAATAGAGACCATGGCTTCGGTTTGTTGGATGATAATATGCCCACCACACTTGAGCCAAATTTTCTCGCTGAGTGCTTCTTTGAGTGCGCGTTCAACCCCATAGGCATCAAAGAGGGTTGTATCGTCCTTATAAAGCGATACTCTCGGCTTCAAATCAGGCATCACAGAAGAAACATAGTCTAACGTCTCTTGATAGCCAGCCTTTGAGTCAATAAGGAGTTGTTTGACATCTTTGGTCAGCATATCTCGGACAATTCTGTTCGTAAAACTCAGATCTTTACTGACGAGACTCGGCGCGGATTTCCGCTTGGCACGCTCACTGACCTGCTTCCACTGGTTGATGAGGTACCGGATTTCGGATGCGAATTCGGATTCGTTTAATCCTTCTGCGGCAGTCCGTATGATAAAACCGCCCTCAACATCCGCCTTAATCGTCTTTGCCATATTGCGTAGCCTGTCTCGCTCAGTAGCCGACTCAATCCGGCGTGAGACACCAATATTAGAGGAATTTGGCATATAGACGACATAGCGTCCTGGGAGTGTAATGTTACTGGTGACACGTGCGCCCTTTGTCCCGATCGGTTCTTTTCCAACTTGCACGAGAAGTTCTTGCCGTTTTGAGATGAGGTCACTAATAAGAAATGGGAACCCGCGCCCCCCCCGGGATTGTTTAGCAGGCTTTGCCTTCAAATCCAATGTACTGACATCCTTGTCGCGTTTGCGGTTGCCATTCACGTTTTCATCTTCGGTTTCATCTCCGTTAGCACTCTCGTATTTGAGGTCAGAAATATGTAGGAAGGCGTGCCGATCCAACCCAATATCAACGAAGGCTACCTGCATGCCGGGTAAAACGTTCTCGACTCTTCCTTTGTAAAGATTTCCCAATGTCTGCGCCGCTGCTTTCCGTTCGATATAAATTTCATTCAGCACCCCCTCTTCAAGTACCGCACAGCGTGTTTCATAATCATCATCAGAAATAAGTATCTCCTTTTCCATTATTACCTCCTATCGTGCCTTTTTTTACGAGGCACCTCGGTTTTAAGCGTCATGTCAAAAATCGGCAGCGTTGCCAAAAGTAGTGAGGGCTACAAAATAGCGTTAGTGTGCGGTTGCCTCCAGCGGGAGTGGCACCAAATTCCTGTGTAGTGAGACGCTCCTTCCGTGTCTCAATGCTCCGCTATTTTCAGCGAATTTGGCATAGATTATAGCCTTGTTTGTATACGACTCTATTTAATCTCGGCTTGCGAGCTGCGTCTTATACCCGCGGTGTCAGGGTTACGACGGGTGTTATCAGTTCACCCATTGAAATGCCGCCGTGCTGGAACCCTCCTTGAAACTGCCGTTTATATTTATAAAAATCGTTTGGATAGACGAAATAGTAATCGTCTTTCGCAAGAATGTAATCCTTACTTGGGGTTTCCGCGGGAAGCCGGTATTTCTTTGGATCATGGAGATGTACGGCTTCATTTTCATCGCAGCCGAGATTCGTGCCAATTTTAAACCGGAGACTGGTGGTGGTCTCGCGATTCCCACGTGCACGGGTGGCGCGGTTGCAGAAGACCGACCCGTGGTCACTGGTAAGCACGACAGTTGCGTTCTGCGCTGCAACCATACGCAAAATATCAAAAAGCACGGAATGTGAAAACCAAGAACGCGCGAGTGCCCGGAAAGCAGATACATCAGGGGCGAGTTGTTGGAGAACATCTGACTGTGAACGCTGATGTGTCAGGATATCAATGAAGTTGACGACCAGCGTCGAAAGTCCGACCCGTGTATTCGCAGCGACCCGTTTTTTATAGGTGTTTCCACCTCGGGTGTCAAAAATCTTGAAATACTGAGGGGCTGATTTTAGCTTGATGCCTCTGCGCTTAAGATGTTCTTCAAGGAGCTGCCGTTCGTAGCGATTCGTACTTGTGTCGCCATCAGATTCCTCTTGCCAGTACTGCGGATAGCGTTCTGCGATCTCTGCGGGAAACAACCCACTGAACAGGGCATTCCGTGAATACATCGTTGCACTCGGTAGGATTGAAAAACTATACTCACGTTCAATAGAAAAATAGGGGTACAGGAGTGATTCCACTGCCAGCCAATGGTCTAAACGAAAACAGTCAACCACAATAAAATAGACGGATTTTCCGGCTTGAAGTTGCGGAATGACATGCCGATCTAAGACGTTAACGGAGAGTGGGGGTGCCTCCGAGCTGCCAGCGACCCAGTCGGAATAATTCGCTGCCACAAAATCGGAGAACTCGGTATTGCACTCCTTCTTTTGACCAAGATGTGTCTCCTCTAAGCCACCTTCGGCGAGTTTTTCAGACACTAAATCCCACTGTAACAATTTGACGTAGATATCCACCCATTCCTGCCAGTTAGGTGCTGAATCTTTCAGAGTGCGGATCGCGTTAAAATCCGCGGTGTACTGGCTAGGGATCTGACCTACGACGATCTGCGTCTGATCAAGGACTCGTTTGAGTGTAGAAACGATCTGGGCAACGCCAATCGGTTTTACCAGAAAATCTGTTACCTGTTTACCGAGCGCTACCTCAATAAATTGTTCATCGCTGGATTGCGTGACGAGAATGACCGGGATTTGTGCGTTGATAGTACGGATTGCATCAAGCGTCGCCATCCCATCTTTACCAGGCATCACCTGATCCAGAAGAACAGCACTGTACTGTGTATCGCTATCCGTTAAAAGCGCGATGCCGTCCTCGCCATTTGTGACAGGCGTAACAGCGTAACCTCGTTCGAGTAGCACCCGAATGTGCGGTTGCAAGGCTTCTATTTCATCGTCAATCCATAAGATGTGGTGTGCTTGTGCCATATTCAAGTTGTAAAAATGCCCAGTCGCGGTTCAGAAAAGTAGGATAGAACAGTCTGCTCTGTCCTCTTCACCCTACGCGTTAACTGATGCTCACGCGACCGGCAATCGAATTTCAAAAGTCGTACCTTCAGGGCTCGTTCTAACCATGCGGATACTTCCGTGATGATATTCACGGATGATACGTTGTACCACTGTCAATCCGAGGCCCCATCCGTGTGTCTTAGTAGACATCCCCGGTTCAAAGATTTTTCGCTGATTCTCACGGTCTATGCCGCTTCCATTGTCGGCGTACCGTATAACAATATCGTTGTGTCGCTTGTCGTGCGTCGGTTCAATCTGAATCCACCCATCTGCTTTATCCATAGCATCCAGCGAATTACGTATCAGGTTTTCAAACACCCAGTGCAACAGTTGGGCATTTGCGAGGACAGCCGGTGCTTCGTGTAACATCAGTTGAATTTCAACGCGTCGGCTAATGTGTGGCAGCCGCTTCTCAAAGTATGCTCGGACTTCTTGAAATATTTCAGCCATGTTCACTTCGGTCAGGGGGGGTTGCGTGCCAATCATACCGAAGCGCGCAGTTGTTTTCTGTAAACGCTCCAGATCGTTTTGCATACTTTCGGAGAGTTCGGCGAGTGTTGCATCGCCTATTTCTTTGCTCCGTTCATGCAAGAGTTCCGCCCATGCCAACAGTGACGAAATCGGTGTTCCGAGTTGATGCGCCGTCTCTTTCGCTAAGCCGCCCCAAATTGCCGAGTGTTCATAAGACTTGATCCGTTGGTAAACGAGGAAACAGACAACCCCGAATACTAATAAAACGAAAGGGACTATAAAAGGTACCACCAACCCATAGTACGATTTGCTCTCATAATAGAAGTACCCATTGTGTCTCTCTGGCGTTGTTACAATCATCGAGGATGCGGGCGCGTTCTGAATGAAGACTTCCGCCCGTTCTCGTTCCTGCGCGGTAGCGTTATCCGCGATGACAACATCGTCCCATATTTGCCATTTTTGTGGCACGCCAGCAGTATCGGTGATTACAAACGGTAGATGTACCATCTCGCTGGGGTCAGCATCACCGTAGTAAACGTATCCCTTTAGCTGCCTATCTTCAAGGAGCATAGGTATCTTGCGTGGCGGATTCTTCTCTTTCATGCGCGCCAATGTTGATTGTAACAATACCTTTTCATCTTCTGTTAACGAAATCCGCTCATTTTCGTTGACATTTACATCAAAACTGTCGATTTTTGCGTCCAATTCTGGGTCAACCCCGCGTGTGATTACGGGGTTTCCTTCCGCATCCGTAATAATAAATGAAAATGCGCGCGCTCTGTCTTCGGCAGATGACTCCTGCCTTACGATCTCATTTAGTTTCTGTTGTAAATCTCGGTCTTCAACACTCGGGAGCACCTCCGCGAGATTGGCGAAGAGGTCTATCTGTGCATCTATATCCGCGTTGAGCTGCGAGATTTGCCGCGTGTAATAAGTAAAACCAAATATGAGCGTTCCCAGTCCAACGATGAAGTAGACGAATATTAAACGGGTGGTCGTATATCTTGGAATAATTCGACGATTCAACCGCAATTTCGTATTCCTCCATATAGATCGGACGCGAATCTACCATACTTAATAATATCATCTTTAAAAGGAAATTGCAAACCTATTTTAGTCAGAGGCATTCAGTTGTCGGTTTTCATCAGCCATCAAATGATTCTGTATTTTAAGGTTACGCGTCGCTTTCGCTGTTAGAACACTCTTCACACACACCCTTTTAGTGGTTAAGAAAGGACATATCATTTGACTTTTTTCGACAAATAGGCTAAAATAAGATTAGGATTTATCATTTTCTTCATTTTCAAAACTCCATGCTTTAGCTTGGAGATGTAGAAAATGCAAAATTAACTTGACTGAAATTTGTTTGTGTGATATGATTTAAGTACATTGCTGGTAGAGAATTCCATCTGCTCTGCACAGGGCAGTCTCTACCACCAACCGAATGGAATCGGGTAGCAATGCAGGGAGACAGCAATGCGAACACACAAGCTAAAGATACCGTATTCAGAACAATTGGAACGATTAAATGCTTCCTCAGCATCTGTATGGGGTGAGTGTTTAAGCTTAAAAAACTCTTGGGACTATGCGCATGGTTACAGTACTGGTGGCAGTCTTGACTATGAGTGCGAATTGTGGATGGATAAGCAGCTGAGTAAACCACAACCTCTACATTCACAGAGTATACAACATGTGCGTTGGCGGTTTTTCAAGAATCGTAAATCATTCCGTGAACTTCGTAAAAACGGTGATAAAAGAGCAAAACCACCATATAGAGAAAAAGCGTTCCAGACTACAACTTGGAAAAAACAAGCTATTAGATTTAGAAACGATCTTTTGGGTAAAAAGTTAAGTCTCTCTAATGGTAGAGGTAACAAGCCTTTAGTGGTCAGTCTTCCAAAAGAGTTTGATATAAAATACGCTGAATCACATATAGCACTTGTTGAGTTGGTTTACGATAAGGGTCAGTATTGCCTACATTTTGTGTATAATGTTGTCAAACCTGTTAAGTCTAAATTGGAAGGTATTGTTGGTGTTGATATTGGCGAGATACATCCTATGGTGAGTCATGATGGTGTGATTACTAACCTCTTTAATGGGCGGTATATACGAAGTCTATACCGGTTGAGGAATAAGGTGATCGCGTCATTTGGCAAGAAAATAGATAGGTGCGAACGTCATTCACAACGCTGGTGGCATCTGGTGAAACGCAAATGGAAACGCATCAAGAAAATAGACAACCAGATAATGGATGGCTTGCACAAACACACTACCAAGTTAGTGAAATTGTGTGAGTTGCGTGGTATTGGTACCATTGTGCTTGGCGATTTGACGGGTATTCGTGAGAATATCAACTATGGCAAGCGTGCGAATCAAAAGTTACACCAGTGGGCTTTTGGTAAAATCACCCAACTGATTACCTACAAAGCCAATGCTTTAGGAATCAAAGTGGAAGTGATTGATGAGTCTTACACTTCGCAAACTTGTCCGCATTGTGTCAATAGAAAAAAGCCTACTAATCGTAACTACGCCTGCAAAT
Source organism: uncultured Poribacteria bacterium (assembly GCA_951828385.1). GTDB lineage: Bacteria > Poribacteria > WGA-4E > WGA-4E > WGA-3G > WGA-3G. Next base: position 4,627,031 of record OX639973.1, on the reverse strand, counting down.
GTGGCTTTACATATCATCGCGATGGTGTGGGTGCAATCAATATAAGACAAAAGTATCTGGGATGCTTAGGTGTCCCCGTAGCGGCGGCTATGGCACCGCCCGTCGGCATTCGCTTAGAAGGCCGATGTTGCTCCGCCTGAGCGGAGAATGTTCCCATGAGGAACAAAAGGAATCTCCAGTCTTTAGACTGGAGAGGGTTCAAAATTAGAATGCAATGCAACTTAAAAGTGAGAACCCTTAATGATTAAAGCGATTACATTCGATTTTTGGCAAACCCTTTATGCAGATTCCGAAAAGAATTGGCGAAAACGTCAAACAATACGTGTTAAACGGTGTCACGCTTATCTGAATAGCAGTGGCTATGCTTGTACATTAGCTGACGTAGAATTCGGACTTGAAGAAGCCTATAATTTGGTGATGTCCTTATGGCATCAACATAAAGGGGTCTCGGTAAAGCGATGCCTGCAGCGATTTTCGGAAGTGCTTGAGCTTCGGCTTGAAGAGGTAGATCTTGATGAATTAATCGAGTGCCTTGGTGCCGCTTTCTTGGAAGCACCGCCGCGTATGATAGCGCATGTCAAACCCGTTATCTCTCGATTGAGTGAAACCTATCCACTCGGAATTATTTCAGATTCGGCACTCACGCCGGGAAGTTTTGCCCGGAAGCTGATGGCGCGCGATGGTATTTTGCAATTCTTTACAGCTTTCACCTTCTCCGATGAAACAGATTATACAAAGCCTCAAGTTGTGCAATTCCATTCAACATTGACAGAGCTGCATGCCAAACCTGCGGAAGCCGTACATATCGGCGATATTTTCCGAACGGATATCGTCGGTGCCAAAAACGCAGGAATGAAGGCAATTCGCTTTTCAGGGTTCAACAAAGGCGATGGAGATGACACACTCAGTGATGCCGTTGTTGACGACTATAGAAAGTTGGAAACCGCCATCACTGAGCTGTCAATATAGGGAACATTATGGAAAAAAAAATGACAAATGTGTTGGTCACCGGCGGTACCGGATTCATCGGTAGTAGGGTCTGTACTGCCCTGCACGCGCAAGGCAATGCAGTGCGTGTGTTATCCCGAAGCCCGGCACGCGCGCAGAGTAAATTGAAATCAGCCAAAGCGGTCTACGGTTGGAACCCTGAAACCGAAAAACTGCCTTCGGAAGCCATATCCGATGTGGCATCGGTGGTTCATCTGGCAGGTGAAACGATCGCGGGCAGGTGGAACGCCGAAAAAAAACGGCGCATCCGAGATAGCCGCATCCTTTCGACGCGGAACCTGGTTGAATCGTTCGCGGCAGCGGACACAAAGCCCGATGTGCTCGTCTGTGCCTCTGCGATTGGATACTACGGTGACAGCGGTGACGAGCGTTTTACGGAGGTTTCGCCGGCTGGCACCGATTTTCTCGCTGAAGTCTGCCAAGAATGGGAATCGGAAGCCCAAAAAGCGATTGCGCTTGGGATTCGGGTCGTCATGGTGCGCATCGGGCTTGTGCTTGGGTTAGGCGGTGGATTGTTGACACAGGTACTTCCACCCTTTAAGATCGGAGTCGGTGGCATACTCGGTAATGGGCGGCAGTGGATGTCATGGATCCATGTTGACGATGTCCTCGGTATTATTCTTCACGCATTAGAGAATAGCGAGATTCGGGGACCATTGAACGCGACAGCCCCTACACCTGTCAGAAACATAGAGTTCACAAAAACACTCGGCTCTGTTCTGCGGCGACCAACGCTGCTCCCTGTTCCGACGTTCGGCTTGAAACTCATGATGGGCGAATTCGCGGATTTTGTTGTCCTGAGCCAGAACGTGGTTCCTGAGAAAACGGAAGTGAGTGGCTACGAATTTCGCCATCCGACACTTGAATCTGCTTTGAGGGATTTGCTATAGACGCATAATTTATGAAGATTCGCGATGTCCTCCTCTCTGAATATGGAAAAGCTTCAAGTATCCCTTCCCCGGTTAATCAATTGATGACCGATTTTGCTGTCGGTTTTCGAGATGGATGCGACATCAACCTCGGTGTCGGCTATGTTAATGAACGGACAATTCCGCACCAACAGATTCAACTCGCCTGCGAGAAAGTGCTCGCTCACCCCGAAAAGTATCGCGCCGCGCTTAACTACGGCGGCGCGCGGGGTTCCCCGAACCTAATTGCGTCGCTCAGACGGTTCCATATTGAGAATCAGATTGGCGGCATCACTGAACAGATCTTAAACAATCGAGATATTGTCATCGGCGCGAACGGGGCAACAAGTTTGTTAGAAAGCATTACGCACCTGCTCCCTGCTGGTATCATATTTACCGCAGACCCGATGTATTATATCTACTGCAACGACTTGGAGCGGAAAGGTTTCAAGGTTGTTGCGATACCCGAAGATGACGAAGGTCTTGACACCGAACTTCTGAAGGCAAAACTTACGGCACTCGGTAACAAAAGCGCAGCACTCCGCTTCTTCTACATCGTAACAGTTAACAACCCGACCTGCACGATCCTGTCGAATAGCCGTAAACGCGAACTTGTCGATATTGCTACCCGACTATCCTACGAAGTTGGACGGAAAATCCCACTCTTTTTTGACAACGCCTACAGCGACCTTGTACATGACAGCACCGTTGAACCTTTGGCATCTGCGTTATGCTATGACGCACTCGGTATCGTGTACGAAATCGGTACGTTGTCAAAGATTATCGCTCCTGGGTTGCGCATCGGCTACCTCATCGGTTCCAAAGGTCCCTTCCTTGACAGTATCATTCAACGGACGAGCGACATCGGCTTCAGTGCCCCCTTAATCAATCAGGAGATTGCAAGCTACCTGCTTGACCACGGTATTGAAGCGCAAATTGAGAAGGTTAATAACGGGTATCATCAGAAGGCGAAACAGGTCAAAACGTGGATAGCAGAATTGCTCGGCGATAATATTCAGGAATGCCGCGGTGGGAGTGCTGGATTCTACTATTACTTGACCTTGGCAAATGTTGCAACAGGTGCAACCTCCGACTTTTTCAAGTTTTTGACGCGAACGACTGGACACGAAGCCGTTGATGGTCCTTCGGATGCCCAACATCCGAAGGTAATCTACATTCCGGGTGAACATTGCGTTCATCCAAACGGCGATATGGTTGAGGTTGGAAAGCGGCAGCTTCGCATATCTTACGGGTTTGAAGAACTCCCTCAGATTCACACAGCGTTGAAACTCATGAAATCGGCGATAGCCTATAGCCTTCAATAGGCGCGTTTACAAGATAATACCTCAGATCGGTAACCCTATTGATGTGGCTTATGCGGCATTATGGCTTTGCTCAGACGAGGCGGCGTGGGTTACAGGCTTAGAACTGACAATTGATGGGGGGACTCGCTATTCATAGATTCGCCAATTCGGCGGGCGGTTTTGGCGTAATAGATCGTTGGCAGATTAGATAAGAATATAGCATAGCACGGGGTTTCTTATTATTCCGTTTTCTTATCGCTCTTTTCCTCAAGATGTCACAGAATTTTATCCAAGCTCTGCTTAATCCCGCTGAGTTTTTTGGTAATTTTTTTAGTCACCGAACCTAAAGCTAAGACCAGCATACTAAAACTAACACCTATTACGATTATAAGTCCAACACTCTCCATTGTATTCCTCTTACTGAAACCGATCCTATACAGGCAAAGGTATCGGCAGCATCTTGCAGCCGCTGGCTCCGTCTATCTTTTATTTCCCGTTTTCTCACTATTTCGTTCAAGATGTTTCTCAATCTTATACAGACTTTTTTCAATATCTCTGAGCAGTCTCGTAATTATGATCAGAATAGTCGTAATTACAACAAATGCGATAAATACAACAAATGCGATAAAAGCAAGCATACCCAACAAACTCCGCGGTTAGGGTCATTTAGTTTCAAATTAAATCAATTATCGGATTGTCTAAATTTTTGAATCTTTTTTCAAATCCGGAGCGGTTACAAACCGCGCCTACCGGGCCTGGAGGTTCAAAACCAGCATTTACCACTGCACCTGACAGAATTCTTCATAATCGATCAATTCATGAATGGTAGGATTTTCACCGCATATTGGGCAACCACTATCTTGACGGAGTTTCAACCGGTTGAAATTCATGGTTAGCGCGTCAAAAAGCAGCAGCGTTCCGATTAAGGAATCGCCGATGTCTAAAAGAATTTTGATCGCTTCAACAGCCTGGATCGTGCCGATGATACCGGGAAGGACACCAAAGACCCCTGCTTCTTGACAACTCGGTACCATTCCGGCTGGCGGCGGTTCGGGATAGAGGCATCGGTAGCACGGGCCCTTGCCCGGATAAAGCACGGTGACCTGCCCTTCAAACTGGAAGATGCTGCCGTGTACAATCGGTTTGCCGAGCATAACAGATGCGTCGTTGAGGAGGTAACGCGTTGGTAGGTTGTCACACCCGTCTACAATCAGATCGTATTGTTCCAAAATCTGGAAAGCGTTTTCCGAGGTAATCCGTTCATTGTAAGGGACCACTTTGACATCAGGGTTCATCTCTGCGATAGTGGCTTCTGCGGATTTTGTTTTTGGGATACCGATGTCGCTGGTGCCGTGCAAGATTTGGCGTTGCAAATTGCTGAGATCCACTACATCGTCGTCAATGATGCCAAGTGTGCCGACCCCTGCTGCAGCAAGGTAGACGCCAACAGGCGAACCAAGTCCACCTGCCCCGATGAGCAGTACTTTTGATTCCAGGAGCTTCGTCTGCCCCATTCCCCCGACCTCTTTGAGGATAATATGTCGGCTATAGCGTTCAATCTGTTCGTTGCTGAAGTTAAACATCTTAGCCTCCGAGATTGGAGAGGAGTTCCGAAATCGGTTTATCCGAATTCGCTGAAATTCGTAGTGCGAACCGCTCGCGTGCGTCTTCGGAGGTACGTTCTACCGTGAAGTCATCTCCGCCATACATCTGTTCAAGGACAGGTGTGAGTTCTGCCTGAATGGATGCTGCGGTTTCGGGTGTATTCGGTGCGATGTGGCGGTTGTTTATCATGAACAAAAGCTCACCGCCGTTGAAATGCACAGCATTTTCCAATTCCGCAGACGCTTCGAGTTGTTCGCATTTGGAGAGCACCTCTGTGAGTGCCTGGCGAATCTTATCGGCATTATCGCCTTCGACTGCATGTTTCCGATTGTAGAGGAATCCGGACTGATGATAAGCATCATCAATGCTATAGTTAGCTTGCTTCAAAATCAATAGCACACTCGGTCCTGCATCGACATGCGAATAGTCGGCGTAGTTTAGGTAGTCATCTGAATCCGCCTCCTCCATCCAACGGTTGAAAACTTTGATGAAGTTGGTGTAGTTGACTTTGCTATCTTCGGTTGTAAAAACCTTGATGTTAATCTGCTGTAAATCCATTCTGCTAAAAAAAGTTCCTTTCGTGAGTGAGTAAAAAGGCTGTTAGGGATACCTATCGCTCATAGAAACACTAAGACTTATCTATTCTGCTGCGAGTTCTTGCACATTCTGTCCATCAATGCTAACAACGGTAACTTGTGTCGCCTCTAACCAGAAAATCTCGCCTTTACTATTACAGACGCAGACCAATGCGTACTCGCCTTCTTCGACATCAGCCATCAAATTTCCGAGAAAAACATTCGGTTTCGAGGATTGAAAGACACCAAACCCGGCACCGAGCATACAGTAACGTTTGCCGGTCTGGTTATGTTTAACGATTGTTGCCATTTATTTCTCCGTAGGTGTATTGTGTTCCAACGTTGCTAACCGAGTTTCCTGCTTTTTTATTATACTGCAAGTTCGGCGGAAAGTCAATTTTTATTTTTTATCCGCAAAACGCGTTAATAGATACATTATCATTTCGTTGGCTGGTGTAGCGCGGTTGGATTTTCTGCGACATGCGCTGTTTGTATAGCATCGGTTTCAGCGTTTAGGTTTTCGTTTTGTAGTGGTGCGATTGAAAGCTGATAGCCGAGTGCTTTGAGAACGGTGCCAAGTGCGTCAATCAGGGGTGTCTCTTTATTGGATAGCATCTTTGAAAGCACCTGCGGGTCCATATCAGCACGTTTTGCGAGTTCAGAAACACCACCTTGTGCCTCAACAACGGTTTGGAGTGCCCTTAGAACCACAGTATGGCTCCCGTAGATGTAATAGTCGTCAAGAATTGCCTGGAGATAGCCAATCGCCCTCTCCTGATCAGCCAGTTTTTCAATGAGGTAATCACGCCATATTCCCATTTTTCTCATAAGTGTGTCTCCTTGTATTCTCGCCAATACGCCTTTGCCCGTTCAATGTCGCCGGTTTGCGATGACTTGTCGCCACCACAAAGCAAAAGAACAATTGCGTTACCTATCTGTGCAAAATAGATGCGATAACCGGATCCAAAGTGAAAACGTAACTCAAAAACACCTTCACCAACAGACTTATAGTCGCCAAAATTGCCTTCTTCTAGCTTCTCAAGTCTTGCTTGCATTCGATCTCGCATATTTGTATCTCGAATTGATTCCAACCATTCGGTGAAAGGTTGCCGACCCTTTGGCGTGCGATAGATTTGTATTTCTCGTGGATGTACATCACGCATTATTGATTAATTCATTTCTCCTGGGCAACCTTTAGTAGATTAAAAAAGCGAGGCTCATGTCAAAAGTAAGTGCGATTATTTTTGCGAAAGCAGTCACCACGTGGGTTTTAAATCTTCGTTAGCACATAGTCTTTACATGAGCGAAAAGCGATTGCCTGACCCGCCCGTTTCGGGCGCGGGGGGCAATCGCCTTCCTATGAAACTTAATTCCGATGAACCACAACCTTAGACGCTACTCACCCTTCCGGACGGTAAGGCGGTAGTGTTTCCCGACCTTCTTCGTGTCAACGATCTCATGTCCATCGTTGGTGAGACTCACCGGTACGTTCTCAAAGGGTTCACCATCATCAATGGTAACCTCAAGGAGCTGACCGATGTCCATCGTTTCCAAACGGACTTTTGCTTGGACATAGTTGAACGGGCAAGCGACCCCTTTGAGATCAAGGCTATCGGTGATTTCCTCAACGGGTTTCGTCTCCTTGACGATTCTCGGTTTCCGTGCCGGTCGCGAGCGACGTGTTTTGCGACGGCTATCTTCCTCTTCCTCTTGTTTAATGCGCATACGATTATACACGTTATGCGATTCTTCTACAAAGAGGGTGGCTTCCTCAACACGGCGGTGTGCCAATTCGTGGTCGAAAGTAGCACTATCCTCTTCCGTAGCCTTAAACAGATGCGCCCCGAATCCGGCAAAGAAATTCCCGGGATCAAAGAAATGAGTGCGGAACTCATTAACAGTCGTTGCATCGTCAATATATTGCAAACCGACCGTTGTCAAGAGTCCATCGGTGGCTCTAATCATTGCATCAAAAGCCAGTTCGGCGGAATCCTGATATTCACCTTTTTCCAAGTTCAAACCGGATTCATAGATGAGTCGATCTGCCTCTTCCAACTTCATGGAGACAAGTGCGATGACCTCTCCAGCACACTCACCGACACCGGTTTTGAGTTGGTAATCTTTCGTGTCACCTGTGTCTATATAGAATTCCGGTGCTTCCTCATAGGGAGGAATCTTATCGTACTGGGACAAGATATTCTTGATTTCCGCTTTACCGAGTCGTCCGACGTAATCGGTAAAGGATTCCTCCTCATTTCGTTCCGCCGTGTACTTACCGGTTAACTCCTCAATGAACGCCGGAATATATCTGCCGTGGATTTTTCCAGTGGCAAGTCCGTAAGAACTCGCGTTTTCCACCATGTGTCCACCGAGGAGTACCAGGTAGACGGGTGCGATATGTCCACCCATTCGTTTTGAAGAGCCAAAGAAGCCGATATTCGCAATGTGATGCTGTCCGCATGAGTTCGGGCATCCGCTAATCTTAATCCGAAAGTCCTTGATTTCATTCTGCACACCGGCTTCAATGAAATGGCTTCGCAAGTGCGCTGCCAGCCCCCGTGAAGAAGAAACACCGAGTTTGCAGGAATCCGTCCCGGGGCAAGCCGTAATATCTACCATAGATTCAGCGCCCGGATCCCCGAGACCGATCTCTTTCAGTTCGCGATAGAGTGCGGGGAGATCTGTCATCGTTACCCAGCGGAGAACGATGTTCTGTTCGACTGTGGCGCGGATAGTGTCTTTAACGTATTTCCGAGAAATATCTGCCAAAGCACGCGTCTGATCTGCGGTAATATCACCAAGCGGTAGCGTAATGGTCACATAAGCATAGCCAGGTTGACTCTGTAACTGCACATTAGATTGATACCACTCTTCAAACCCATCAGGTTTCGTGGTGCCGTTGAGCTGCGTCGGTGCCTTGAGAGGACTTTCGTTGTAAGCGTCGAGATCCTCCAGATAGTCCGTCCATGCGGGGTCATGCCGTAGCGTTTCGCGATCTTCAAGCACCAGTCTGCGAAATTCTTCAATACCGTATTTAGCGATAACAAACTTTAGACGCGCTTTATTCCGATTTCTGCGTTCACCGAGACGGGTGAAGACCCTGCAAATGGATTGTGAAATCGGGAGGAGTTCCTCTGCCGAGACGAAATCGTCAAAGATTTTTGCCTGATGTGGCACTGCGCCGAGTCCGCCGCCGACATAAAGTTTAAAACCGCGTTTGACTTCACCGTCTACCTCTTTAACGGCAGCAACCGCACCGATGTCGTGCATGTTTGCCAAACCACAAGCGTGTTCTTCACATCCAGAAAATGCGATTTTGAACTTACGCCCAAAGTCCTGTGCATCTGGATGTCCCAAGAGGAACGCTGACAACGCCTTAGAATAGGGTGTTACGTCAAACGTCTCATCTTGGCAGACACCGCTGAGGGGGCATGCTGTGACGTTTCGCACGACATTCCCACACGCTTCTTTCGTAGTAATGTCAACACTGGCGAGACGGCGCATCAGTTCCGGCGTGGTATTAATATCCACGTAGTGGTATTGTACATCTTGACGCGTGGTGATGTGAATGATGTTATCCGAAAATTCTTCGGCAACATCTGCGAGCATTTCGAGTTGTGCCGCTGTAAGCCCCCCGAAAGGGATCTTGACACGGATCATCTGGGACCGATCATCGCGCTGTCCGTAAACCCCGCGTCGGAGTCTAAATTCAGTAAAGGTTGCCTCTTCCACTTGACCGGCTTGGAACCGATCGAGTTGAATCTCATAAATTTCAATGTCGCGGGCAACATCCGGCAGGATTGCCGATGCATCGTAAGCTCCCGCGTATTCAATAGCCATCCTATACTCCTTATAGTAACCTCAAGTTCATAGTCTGCGTAAATTGGTGTCCGATTGCTTTCTATTTAGGCGAAGCTTGCAAGCCGATATTGCATAGGATCTCCGAGTAGAAACTCTTTAAGTAGTATAGTATACCGTAAAATAAAATAAAAAGCAAACCTAATTTTCAATGCGGGGTGGGCATCCCGTGTAGATGCCCACATCTTGGAAACGGTAGGGATTGGGAAGCAGCTCAATCGGCTTTAATAGTAGCCCAAGTCGTTGTGAGCTTACCTGAAGGTTCAACATCAGTTGTTGTTCCTAATCCGTCAGTCATAAGCATTCCAATATCATCACCGGTCAACGCCGTATTGAAGACAGCAACATCGTCAATGATTGCGCCGAGAAACTCGCCCCACTGACCATGCTGTCCAGTTTCTAAATAGATACCTATTAAAAGGGGTTTGTCAGTTAGTGGGTTCCTTCCTATGTCTGCGCCATTTACACCAGAACCAATCTCGTCAGCGTCCAGATATACGCCAAACGCTTCACCGTCCCAAGTAACAGCAACATGATGCCAGTCTGTATCCGGTTCCCAAGCGGCATCTACATAATGAAGCGTAGCCGCCGGGTCATGCGTGTGATGTCGGATGATATTTGCATCCCACCAAAATCCAGGTGCCCAATCATCTTTGGTTATAACGCCCATGCCACCACCGGGAACCGCATTTAATTTAAACCAAAGCGCAATCGTGTGTCCGCCGCCAACATTTAAAGTATCATCGTGCGCAATTTCGACGTAATCATCTGAACCGTCAAAACTCAAAGCACTGCCAAACATGCCATCAACCCATTCTGCACCACCATGGATTGTGCCGTTATTGCCCTTTCCGGAGGAATCTTCCGCGACATCACCACCCCCCTCATTAAAGAGCCACACGCCGACGGCAGTTTCAAAGTCAATTTCAGCAGAACCGATACCTACAAACATCAGGCTCATAACCATGAAACTGATACATAATAGTTTTAACCTTGCAACCGTAGTTTTCATCTTTTATATCTCCTTCATTATTTTCAAAACGATATTCAGTGAAGTATTAACTGGTTATAGTTTACGGTAAAAAATCAAAATTGTCAAAATAGAAAAGTTAAATGTCCGTCTCTGGTGCATCTCCCCAATCCGGGACTGGAAGCAATTCACCATCTCGTAGCGCGGATTCGTGTGCGACCAATCCGGGGGCACAGTATCGAACGGCTTCCCAAACATTGACACGCGGCAATCGCTGTCGGTTGACCGAATCCACAAACTCATGTACGAGATAAGCGTGTGAACCGCCATGTCCACCGAGATCTGCTGCAAGTGCTTCCGGTAGGTATTCGTGCGTTTGTGAAGGCTGGACGATTTCCCTTTCGCGTTTACCTGCCCACACACTGCCCGCGAGACTCTGCTCGTAACTGCCTTCTGTCCCGTAGATACCGCTGATGCGTTCGGAACCTGGGTGTCCAATCCGCCGGAACTCACAGATTTGCATTGTCGCGCCATTGCTCATTGTGAACAACCCGACCTCATTGGAGAACGGGTTCTTGTGAATGGTATCTGTCCGAAACCAGTCATCATTCGGATAGATATACCCCTGTGCTGAAACCGATGTCGCGTGTGCTTTCATCACAGAGATCGGGAAACAGGTTGAATGCGTAGGATAGTACATCGGAATCCCACCCATTTTGTCGGGTCCCCATTGCGCGCCCCACCGGTTTTTCGCCACATCGTAGAGTCCGTGGTCCATATCGTGAAAGTACTCGGCGCGGCAGTGGACAAATTCCCCAAACGCGCCCTCCGCCGCCTTCTGACGACAGAAAACCGCCTCCGGACGGAAATAACTCGTCTCGCCATTCATGTAGATCATGCCAGTCCGTTCAACGGTTCTGACGAGTTGTTCACATTCATCTAACGATACCGCGGCGGGGACTGCAGTATAGACGTGCTTTCCCGCTTCCATCGCTTGAATCGCTTGCGGCGCGTGTATCCAGTGCTGTGTAATGATGACAAGCGCATCCAAATCCGATTTGCAGATATCATCGAGGCTTGAATACGTCTCGGAAATTTCAAACTGTTTTGCCCATTTTGACAATCTGTCTTCACGCAAATCGCATAACGCGAGTCGATGCACATCCGGGTGCGCCTTATACGACTGGATAAATGACGGTCCGAACATCCCTAAACCTACCATCCCGACACTGATACTCATCCGTTATTCCCTCCCACGACACCATTTATTGAGAAAATATTATTATATGAGAAAATAGCATGTATTGGGATTACTGTCAAGTATATTTTGAAGATATATGTTGACAAAACCGTGAACAACCTTATAATAAATGTAAAGTCGCTGTAGGGTGCTACGAACAAACGGACATTTAAACTTACAAGTATCTCCTATAAGCGAGATCACATTTCATCTATTGGAAGGAATAATATAATGGCATTAAAAGTTGGCGTTGTCGGCATGAGTGGCATCGGTAATAACCATGCAAATTGCCACGCGAATAACGACTTAGCGGAACTGGTTGCGGTGTGCGATATTGTGAAAGAGCGTGCGGACAGCGCGGCGGAACGTCTCGGTGTTAAGGCGTACTATAGTCTTGCTAATATGATCGATGGCGAACCTGATCTGGACATTGTTGATGTTGGCACTGGCGGGAATGAGAACGGGAGTTGGCACTACGAACCGACAATGGAGGCTCTCGATAAGGGGAAGCATGTTCTCGTCGAAAAACCGATTTCTAACGACATCGGACAGGCGCGAGAAATGGTCGCGAAAGCCAAGGAAGAAGACCTCTATCTCGGTTGTAATCTGAACCACTATTTCACGCCGCCCGCGGAGCAAGCGAAGAAATATATTGACGATGGGCATATCGGCGAGCAGGTTTATTGTCTTCACAAAATGGGATTTGCGGGTGGTGAATTCAACTATAGTCACTCAAAAGCCCCACGTTCTGATGGATTCCCCTATTTCCATGTGAAAGCGTTTCTGTCGCACCCGTTCAGTGTAATGCGCCATTTCTGTGGCGACGTGACGCATGTGCAAGCCTTTATGGAACGTCCGCATTTTAGACGCGGTGCAGGCGATCTGATGGTCTCTATTAACGGCATTCATCTCCGATTTGAGAACGGATGTATCGGTTATCTACTCAGCCAACGCGGTGATGCGACTTTCGGTCTCGGTGGCTGGTGGAGCGTCGAACTTGCAGGCACGCGCGGCACGTTCTGTATTGAGAACTGCATTGAAAAGGTAACATATTGGCCCTCCCCGGGTGCTCCTGATTTCTCTGGTGAACCCGTTGTCACCGACTCCGGTATCACCGACTTCGGTCAGACGTTCCCGTTGCGGATCCACGCGTTCTTAGAGGACATCACAAACGGTGTACCGAAAGAGCAGCTGCGTGCCTCCGGCAGAGATGCACTCGCCGCGCTTGAGTACACTTGGGCAGCGATAGAATCTTATGAACAAGGCGGTATCCTCGTGCGTCCGCATCCGCTTCCGACCTTGAACGGATAATTGTAGAACAGGCGGCGCAACAGCCGCCGCTACAGAAGGAGAAATTACATTTGAAGTTAGGCGCAAATTCGGTGCTGTTCGGCGGTTATGACATGGAGACCGCCTTCAAGCACATCGCTATGGCTGGTTATGATGGCGTTGAACTCTCTGCGATTGATGGGATGAGTCAACACCTCGTCCTCGCAAACTGGCAAGAACTTGCTGACGACATTAAGGGGTTCGCGAAAACGTACGAACTGGAGTTGTTAGCAATGGAACAACCTTCACGCGATCCAGAGAAAATGGAACTTGCATTCCAAGCGGCAGCTGAGATAGGCGTTCCGATTGTCAACTGTGGTCCGGGCGGTTCATCAGATGATGAATCTGCGTGGCCCGAAGTGGTTGATTCGTTGGGAAATCTTTCGGCGCGAGCGGAACACTACGGTGTGACACTCTGCGTCAAGGCACACGTTGGTGCAAGTATCTATAACACACCGACAACCCTTCGTGTGATGGAAGAGATCTCGTCGCCGGCGTTCGGGATTGATATGGATCCGTCGCATATCCACCGTGCGGGTGAAAATCCTGTTGAGGCAATTGCCGCTGTGGTCTCGCGCGTTAAACACGTACATATCCGGGACTGCAAAGGAATGGAACGGGGTCCCGGCACCCCTGAATTGCAAGCGAACGGACGTGGTGACATCGACCTCGTCGGCTATATTCGTGTCTTACATGAAAACGGGTACACTGGTCCATTGAACCTTGAAGTTATCGGTGCAAGGGAGTATAGTTTAGCGCAGTGTTGTACGATTGCTGCAGAATCGCGTGGGCACATGCAAGCGTGCTTGCAAGCGTGCGGTGCGCGCTGATTCCTGAATCTTGTAGGCGGGTTAATAGCCTGCCTACAATGGAACGTTTTAAGGATAAAAAATACTTTGAGGAAACCACTATGAAGCAGAATTCGCTTATAGTCTCTTTAGTAGGTGGAGGCATCGTTCTGCTTTGCTGCTTTTTGCCGTGGATTAAAATTGATATATCATCTTTAGATCTAGTCATTTCTCCACCAAAAGAATCTCTCACTATTTCAGGTTTTCATATTGCTACAGGCAATGAAAACATGCCCTATGCTTTTTTCGTTGCTTTGATGCTTATTCTGGGTTGCTTTTGCATGTTAAAAACACCTTGGAGAGCCAGAAAACTGGTGCTAACATGTAGTGTTATTGGGTTTTTATTCGTTCTGTTCACATTTTTTACATTCAGACAAGAATTTAGCGAAGGAACACCTTTGGCCGAGGAAATATTGGAATATGCTACATCCAAGGTGGAATTGGGGCAACTTGCCAGTCTCCAATTCGGTGGTTTTGGTGCAGCTATCGGATTTATTGTTGCCTTTATCGGTGCGCGGAGCCTTCCCAAATCAGACCCTTCTCTAGAAAATAGCGAATAGAGAGCCTAATCTATTATTCGCATATGCCTACGTTCACTTACGACTGAAGTTGGATCTCTGATAGCGGAATTCCGCTGTTAAACATTTGCACTGGTGGAATCGGCTCTTCGACCTCTGCCAACCCGCATAACCAGTTCCATGTCAATTCACCCCTGCGTCGGTCGCGGTAGGATTCTATCTCGGTTACGTACGGATGCCTTCCTTGGTGTTGGTAAGGCGGAATCTCATCGGAATTGCGCGCCCAATCCGGTTTGGGTGTTGCCGTTCGGTAATAGGAGAACTTAATCATGCCCCGTCGATCGGCATTGAGTTTCGGACCCGCCTTATGCCAGATCCCGTAGCGCGTCATCGCAACGGTGCCTGCTGGAACAGTGAGTGAGAGCTGTCCGAGAATGTCGCCGTAATGCGCGATTGCCTCCCTGTCCACAAGCCGATGGTGGGAACCGGGCAATATCATCGTTGGTCCATCTTCAATCTTCACCTCTTTCGGATAATAGTAGCACTGGAGGTGTGTAATACCGTATCCGTACTCGGTGATCCCATCGGAGTGCCATGTTTGCCCGCGATGTGGTGCCTCAAAGAGATGGTGGTGTGCGCTTGTTGGCACGAGGAAATTCGCACCCAATAGCGAACGTGCAACCCCTGCAACTTCTGGATGAAGCAACAGGTTCCGACGAAATTCGTCTGTGTGAACAAAATCGTTGAGACGTCCCCCGTGCACCGAGTCGCATTTCTGATTGAAATCCGCATCAATGATGTTCTCTAAGGCGATATAGCCGTTATGGATAAACTGCATGACCTGAAGGTCATTTAGCGTCGGTTCAACGTTAATCATTTTCTAATTCCTTTAGACATACTTCTCTAAAATGAACTCAAAAGTGAGGTAGGCGTTATCAACATCCGAAAAGTTGTGGAGTTCGGGACGCGGAAATTGAACAATCCGCCATCCGTCACGAACTGCGTCAAGCACGGATGTATAAGGTGCATCTTGCGAGGGCAGCACGGGTTCATCCGGTGCCGTTGCGTCGTACAATGCCCATGCGCCAAGCGGTGAACGCAAGTTCGTCGATTTGGAATAGAGATAGAGAAGGAGCTGCTTCTCCGCATTTAAGGCGGTGGTCACACCGCGCAGGTCAGCCTCAGTTAACTCGCCTGCGTTGAGTTTTTCTACACAATTGTCGAGCCATTCTTTTATTGCTAATTTCACTCGCGTTTCTCCCTTCATTACGATTATTATCATTGTAGCACAAAAATAGAAAATGTGGTATAATAGTTGAAAAATTGATAGCAACAAACGCTCCTGCTGATTTTTCTTGAAAAAAGGGGGATATTATGGCTAAGAAAAGGCAAAAAAAAAGGAAAAGACGGTCAAATAAGTCTCCAGCATCCTATAACGCTACAGGGCTTTCAAAAGCCTCGCAAGGGGACTATATAGAAGCAATTGCAAATTATGACGAAGCGATCCAGCTCAAGGCAGATTTTGCGGAGGCGTACTACAATCGCGGGCTCTCAAATATTGAATTAGGGGAATACGAAGAGGCTATTGAAGACTTCAATCAAGTCATCAAGTTAAAACCAGAGTCGGTTAATGCCTACACGAAACGCGGACTTTCAAAAAACATGCTCGGTGATGATGCCTCTGCTATAGAGGATTGTAATACCGCTATCCGTCTAAAACCCGACTTAGCAGAAGCTTACAACGTCCGAGGTACTGTATACACTGATTTAGAGGACTATGAGGCCGCCTTTGACGATATTAACGAAGCAATACGTCTCCGTCCCAATTACGCCGAGGCATATTACAATCGCGGGATAGTAAACGGCGACATAGAGGACTATGAAGCCGCTATTAATGACTTTGATAAGACAATCCGATTAGATCCTACGCATGATGATGCCCATGATTTGCGTGAAGCCGCCATAGCAGCATTAAAAGGCAAAAGTTTACTTTTCCCATCGCTACATTCCTCAAACCTATTAGCCCCTGATGACACACCATCTGATCTTGAGACTTTTTTCGAGCTTGACGAAGAAGAAATAGAAGAATATGAAGCCGCCGTTGAAGCCGCTAACGGAGCCATCCGTTCAAACCCCGAAGATACCGAAGCGTACTACAATCGTGCGGTCGCGCACAACAATCTCGCCAATTTTGAAGAGGCTGTTAGCGATTTTGATGAAGTGATACGTCAAAAACCAGATTACGCCGAGGCTTATAACGGGCGAGCCTTCGCTCAGGACAAACTTGAACAAACTGAAGCTGCCATCGTTGACTATGACGAAGCCATTCGACTGGAACCAGACTCCGCTGTGGCATACTTCAATCGAGGACTCATAAAAGCCAAATTTGAAGAATATGAAGCTGCCCTCGCTGATTGTAACGCAGCCATTCGACTGGAACCAGATCTCGTGAAAGCCTACTTTGCTCGTGGACTGATAACGACCACGCTTGCTGGAGAACCCAGCAAGACTAACATTGAAATTTATGAAGCCATTATCGCCGATTATGAGGAAGCCATTCGACTTGATCCAGATTTCATGCCAGCGCATTTCGGTCGGATTGCGATGAACAGCCTGATTGGCAGAACGGATGCCGCTAACGCAGCCGCTGAAGAGATTCTCGAACTTGAAAATCCTTTGGCAGATATCCTCAATGTGGCAAATATGGTGGGTATATTCGATATGGAAGACATGGAAGATGACATAGAAGATATAGATACAGGTCTTATAGAAATTATAGATACAAAAGACATAGAAAAAGAGGAATAATCAATACGCCAATAGCATAGCATCATGCGGATGCGAAATTCAATGGATATTTTACGGAAAAGGAAAGGGTTATCATGAGACTGGAAGGAAAAGTTGCGATTGTCGCAGGTGCTGCTTGGGGCGGCATTGGCGCGGCGACCGCCTATAAGTTTGCTTGTGAAGGTGCGAAAGTCGTTGTGAATACGCGCCGCCGCGAAGAAAAACTCGCTGAAACCGTCCAGCATATCCAAGATGCTGGCGGAGAAGCGGTTGCAGTTATGGGTGATGTCGCCGATGAATCAACTTGGCAGACACTCGTCGAAACTGCTTTGTCAAACTACGGTAAAATAACAACGCTTGTTCATAACGCGGCGCACTCTTACACCAAAAAAGCCATTGAATTCACGATGGAAGAATGGAACGAAAGTCTCGGCGTGACGCTTGGTGGCCCCTGGCTCGGTGCAAAGTATTGTATCCCAGAAATGATTCAAAATGGTGGCGGTGCTTTGGTCTTCATCTCTACCGTTAATGCCACGATCACAAACCCGGGATTTGGACTTTATGGTGCCGGAAAAGGCGGTTTGAACGCTTTAACACGCAGCATTGCGCTCGATTATGGCAGAGAAGGTATCCGCGCAAATGCTATCGCCCCTGGACAGATTGTTGGGGAACGCGGTGAAGCCTCTCTCGCTGAAGATGATTTGGAAGAACAAGCTTCGCGCGACTGCTATCCGGTTGGACGCTACGGAAAACCTGAAGATATCGCCAACGCTGCACTTTTCTTAGCATCCGATGAAGCGGATTTCGTTACGGGTATCGTGTTAACCGCGGATGGCGGCTTGACGCTCCAATCGCCAGAAGCATTGGTACGACCGTCCTTCCGTCTCCGTTGGAGAGATGATATTCTGGTACCACAACCGAAAAGGGATACATAGGACAGATTCCCATCTTTTTCAGGAGATAAAACAATGTGTGGACGATTTACGCTTGCGAGTGACACCGAAACCATGCGCCAAACCTTCTTCGATTTCGCGATGCCGATGAACTTGTCGCCGCGCTATAACATCTCACCGACACAAGACGTGGCTGTTATAGCCAATACACCAACTGATACGGAGATACACCCAGAAATGGGGCAGGTAGAATTTTTTCACTGGGGACTCATTCCGTCTTGGGCGAAAGACCCGAAAATCGGAAACAGGATGATCAATGCGCGTTCGGAAACCCTGGCGGAGAAACCTTCTTTCCGAAGTGCTTACAAACGCAGGCGATGTCTCATCTTGGCAGACGGCTACTACGAATGGAAACAGGTACCCGGTGACAGGCGCAAACAACCGGTCTATATCCGTCTCAAATCGCAAAAACCGTTCGCGCTGGCGGGGTTATGGGAGATATGGCAGGTGGAAGGGATAGATAAACCGCTCCGTTCTTGCACTATCATTACATGTCCACCCAACGCTGTGTTGGAGAAGATTCATCACAGGATGCCTGTAATTCTACCAAAAGACGCTTATGCGGACTGGCTTTCACCAGAAGCAAAATCAGCGGATGCACTTCAACGGCTTCTCATCCCCTACGTAGATGAAGAGATAGAGGCGTATCCGGTATCACGGTTTGTCAACCGTCCTACGAATGATTCACCGGAGTGTATCGCTCCATCCGAGGTCACACAGTACTTGAATTGAACATCTATAGAACCGGCAAAACGTCTCAAACGTTTATATTGAGATAGAAAATAGGAAAGGAATTATGTCAAAACCGAGTAAAGATCAGATGCTTTACATGTATCGCAAAATGATAGAAATCCGCCAATTTGAGGAAGCTGCTGGCACCCTTTATCAGAGTGGTCAACTCCCGGGTTTTCTGCATCTCTATATTGGTGAAGAAGCCACCGCCGTAGGTGTTTGCGTCCATTTGCAAGATGAAGATTACATCACGAGTACACACCGCGGACATGGTCACCTGATCGCTAAAGGTGGCAAACGCGACCGGATGATGGCAGAGTTATTCGCTCGCACGACCGGTTATTGTAAAGGTAAAGGGGGTTCAATGCACATCGCTGATAAGGAGACAGGGATTCTGGGTGCCAACGGTGTTGTCGGTGCCGGAATTCCACTCGCCGCGGGTGCTGCACTTTCCGCTAAACTCCGCGGCACGCAGCAGGTCGCCGTGTCTTTCTTCGGCGACGGTGCGACGAATCAAGGCGTATTCCATGAGACGCTTAATCTCGCTGCCGTGTGGGAGCTGCCTGTCGTTTTTGTTTGTGAAAACAACCGATTCGGTATGGGAACACCACAACACGAGCACCAACGGGTAGAGGATATCGCTGTCCGTGCCCCGTCCTACGATATACCGGGTGTTACCGTTGATGGAAACGATGTGCTAAAGGTTTACGTTGCAGCAGATGAAGCTGTCGCGCGCGCCCGCGAAGGTAGCGGACCGACACTCCTCAACTGCGATACCTACAGGTTCCGCGGTCACCACATCGGCGATCCGGGTACCTCCTACCGCGACCGCGAAGAGGTTCAAGAACAGGAACGGCAACGGGATCCTATCCGAAGGCTTGCCGAAGTCCTCACGGAAGAAGAGGGTGTAACGCAAGATGAACTCACGGCACTTGAAGAAGAGCTCGCGAATGAACTCGAAGCGGCACTTGAATTTGCCAAGAACAGCCCGGAACCACTCCCTGAAGATGCCCTAAACGACGTTTATGCTGGCTCTATCCAGCCATAAATATCCGATTCTCGGTAAATGTAGGCGCGGTCTTAACCGCGCCGGAATCAATCCAAATAACACGGGGGTTTAAACATGCGTCGCGCACCTACGACAAGTGGAATGTCTCCATCAGAACTCGCGAAATGCAGAGAAAACCTCAAACGCCAATGGGAAAACCGTCAGGTTGACAAGGAGCTACTCCAACGCGCGTGGGAGACGGCGCATCGCCTCGCCACCGTACTCTATCGGGACTTCGGCGCGACGAAAGTTGCTGTCTTCGGCTCCCTCACTGAATACGGACGGTTCACAAAGGAATCAGACATTGACATTGCTGTCTGGGGACTCTCAGATGTCCAGTGTCGCGATGCTCACTCCGAGATTACTAACTTGTGCCGTGAGTTCAACATTGACCTGATTAACTTTGAGGAATCCACTGGACACTTCCGCAATCGGGTGCAGCACCAAGCAATTCCTATAAAAAAAATCGACGCAGGAATAGACAGACAGGGACCTTACAAACATCTACACCTACCAACGCCTCCGGTTCAAAACGGAACCGTTTACGAAATGAATCAAGCCAAACTTATCCAACGTATCACCGATGAACGCTTGAAAATCGAGCGAGTTATTGGAAGCATTACAGAGTTATTGCAAGAGATTGAAGTGGCTGTACCCCGTCACAGAAAATTCTTTGAAGAATTAACTGCTAAAAAACTCGTTGAGGTTTACAGTGGCATTGAGCGGATTTTCGAGCGAATTGCCAGTGAGATAGATATGCACACACCGAGCGGGAACAGGTGGCATAACGACCTGCTTGAACAAATGGCAAAACAACAATCAGAACGACCTCCGGTGATTTCCCAGAAAACGCTATTGAGATTAAAGGAACTTTTAGACTTCCGCCATAAAGTCAACAACATTTATGGCGATGAATTGATTTACGAAAAAGCCGAAGAACATGCGAAGCCAGTCACGGAACTATTCACAACGGTTTCTGAAGAATTAGACACGTTCATTGATTATTTAACCGAAACCCACGAGTCAGATGAGAAACCATGAACCCCAAAAATCACACGGTGTCACATGGAAATCTATCGCCATCACGCTCGTGCTGATTCCGTTTAATTTCTACTGGATCATCGCAGGCGAAGTCGGACTTGTCGGTTATGCGCTGAACACGTATGCCGTCCCGTTTTACAACGTCGTATTCGTCGTATTCGCTTTCACCCTCCTCAATCTCGCTGTTCGCCGCAAACTCTTCACAGATGCAGAACTCCTAACGATATACATCCTCCTCAGCACTGCCTGCGCTTTCCCGTCCATCACCCTGATGACGATTCTCGTCACGACCGTCGGACACGCCTTCTGGTTCGCGACTCCTGAAAACGAATGGAAACAGCTTTTCTGGGATTATCTACCGAAATGGCTGCTTGTAGACGATCCTAAGGTTTTGGCGGGTTACTATATCGGTGAAACCAACCTCTCTACGTTGGATATCGTCAGTGCATGGGTAGTGCCAGTGCTTTCGTGGGCAGGATTCATGACAATCCTCGTCCTCGTGATGTTGTGTATCAATGTCATCCTGCGGAAGCAGTGGGTTGAACGCGAACGCCTCGCCTATCCAATCACTCAGATTGCCTTTCACGTCACACATAACACAAAATCGCTATTTTCACACCGTATCACGTGGCTCGGCTTCGGGATCGCTGCATCCATAGCAATCCTCAACGGTTTCAGTTTTCTGTATCCGACACTCCCAACCTTACCGATTAAGCGGATCGGGGGTTGGCGCGGATTTGGACACCTGTTCACAGAAAAACCGTGGAACGCCGTTGGCGGTATCAGTATGTCTTATTATCCATTTGTTATCGGACTTGGACTGCTGATGCCGCTTGACCTCTCGTTCTCCAGCTGGTTTTTCTTTATGTTCTACAAGGCACAATTGGTATTCACAAGTGCCGTTGGACTGTCCAGCTTACCCGGATTTCCATACATTGACAGACAATGCTTTGGGGCTGCGATCGGGATTTTCATCTCCGTTTTAGTGTTGAACCTCCGTCATTTCCGGGGTGTGTTCCGTATTGCGCGTCGCCGTACAGGCGAGGATGCCAATGAACCTGTTTCCTATAGGTTCGCATTGTGGGGGATTGTTGGCGGACTCGCGCTGCTTTTTATCTTCTCCAAGCGGATCGGTATGTCACTCTGGCTGATTCCGATTTTTTTCGGAATCTATTTCATCATCGTCTTGGTACTCACGCGGATGCGCGCGGAGCAGGGGTTTCCCGTGCATGCGATGGAGAACATGCCGAACCACCATATCCTCGTTGACGGTTTTGGCACGCGGGCGTTAGGCACGAACAACCTCGTCGCCTTGACGCTCTACCGTTGGTTCAATCGGAGTTACACAAGCAACCCGATGCCACACCAATTAGAGGGTTTCAAACTCTCGGAACGTTCGGGAATCTCAACAAGACGCTTGTTCTTCGCGTTATTAGGCGTTTCAGGGTTCGCTGCCGTGATGGTCTTCGGCGTGATACTCTATCTCTTTTACACTTACGGTGCTTTGAATATGAGCGGCAGCAGCAGTTGGTCAACCGGCTTTGGTGGACGTGTTTTCAACGGGCTTCAACGGTGGCTCTACTACCCTACCGAACCGAATTTCTATGCCACGGGTGGCATCCTTTTCGGCTTACTCTTTTCGACACTCCTAATGTTTATGCGGGCGCGTTTCTTTTGGTGGCCCTTCCATCCGATCGGGTTCGTCGTTTCCAGCGATTGGGGGATGCGATACCTGTGGAGCTGTATGTTGGTGAGTTCGATTATCAAGTGGAGCGTCTTGAAGATTGGTGGACCGAGGACATCACAGCAGTTGGTGATGTTCGCGATTGGGTTAATGTTAGGTGATTTCACGGTCGGCGGTATCTGGAGCCTTGTCAGTGTGGTAACGCAGCAGCCAATGTATAACTTCTGGCCATAGAACGAGATGATACCTTCGCGTACTCGTCTGATTTTAGTGTGTTTTAATTTGAGAAATTGTTAGAGATGTGTTATAATTTTTTTCGATTAAGGATAAACACAAAAGAGAATCAATAAGAGCCGTTAGTCTTTGAAGGCGGGAAGATTTTAACCTTCCGTATTGGAAAACAAGGAGTACCCATCATGAAAAAATCAAATGCTACGTTGGAAGAATTTTCAGTGAATGCCGCAGAACCTAATCTGGCTGATAACAAGGTTACAGTCGAAAATAATGATATACCATCTCGAAAAGAAAACAATGGATCTGTGCCGCCTCCAGACTATACGCTTGAGGAACTTCTCGCTAACGTCCCAGAACCCGATTGTAAAACATTAGCGTCTAATTCTTCTGAAGAGGTGGACACAGGGAGACCGGTAGGTAAGGAGGTATGGTAGATTTCCGTATGTATATTCCACGACGTGGTGATATAGTGTGGATTAACTTCAATCCTCAAGCAGGACATGAGCAAGCAAATGAACGTCCCGCGCTTGTGCTCTCAGATGAACAATATAATCGCAGACTACGCCTAGCAATTATGTGCCCAATCACGACTCGCCGAGCTCCCTATCGCAGAGACCTTGATGTCTCCATACCGCCAGATGTGACAATCCACGACAAAGCCTCCATAGGTCATATTGAGCTTACAGGAGTTATTCAGGCTGATCACATCAAAAGCCTTGATTGGTTGAAAAGAGGCGCGAGATACGCTGGAGATATGCCCAATGATACGGTAAATCAGGTTTTACAAATAGTTGGTACCCTCATGAAAATTTGGTAGATAAGAAATTGACCACAAAGGCAAGACAACGACAAAATAAAAAGAGATCCAATTTTTCACAATTCGGTCTATGTCTTAATAACGAAGGATATGCCGCTTCTCTTGAAGTAGGGAAAGTATACCGTGTGATTCAGGATGATGAAGCAGCATCTCACGGTTATATCCGCGTGATAGATGAAAGCGGTGAAGATTACGCCTATACAACCGACCGTTTTCACTTAATTCAACTGCCCATTGCTGTTGAAAAGGCGTTGTTGTCTGCTTCAGGAGCATAGGCTCAGCAGATTTACGGGTTCATCACCATAACTGGGACAGATATTCTCTCCGGCGCGGCATCGCTATTCTGTGCCATGGTATCAAGACGATCTAACGTTGCAGCTGCATAGTATCGCTGACCGCATTCTTGGCAAACACCGACGGGTACATCTTTAATGATTACCAACTTCTCCTTATACCAGTGATCAACGGTAACTTTCTTCTGGCGAATCTCGCCACTACAATATTCACATTCAGAAGCTTTCATTATTGTGTACCTCCTATTGCGTAGACTGTTATGATCCGCAATTCCCCTGAGTCTAAAATTCAACAAATCACGTTAATCTCTCCTATCGCGAGCCGGGCCCCGGAGCCTATAAATGAATCATATCATGAAGTATCCCGGAAGTCAATTGTTTTCAATAATAACTTTCAGTAATGATTTTCAGTTTTGATTTGAGAAATTGTTAGAAGTGTGTTACAATTTTCCTTATTAACAACGATGAACAGAAAAGAAAACCAGTTTCCGCAATTTGGTCTATGCCTTAATAACGAAGGATATGTCGCTTCTCTTGAAGTAGGGAAAGTCTATAGCGTCATTCCTGATGATGAAGCAGGGGCTCATGGTTATATTTGCGTCATGGACGAAAGCGGCGAAGATTACGCCTATACAACCAACCGTCAGGTAGATTGACATAGCACCCCTACGGGGTGCAGCTTCTGACACATCGGATGTTCTATAGACATAACACCCCTACGGGGTGAAGAAAGTGCCGGAAAAACCGTGTTACAATGCTCAAAATCCGTTAGTAGCAACTTGGGTTATAAATAAATTGCAATTCTGGCAAAAATATGTATTTTTTTTGTAATTTTAACTTGATTTATATCATGTAATTATAATATACTATAGTTTGGACAGTTTTCGAGCGGAGCGGGGGACCCGCCCCCTACGAGGGACACAGGTTCGTAGGGGTTGGGTTACCCAATCCGTCCGAAAGTGTGCGTTTTTCTACGAGGTCCGTGAACGTCCGAAACTCATAGAAAAATAGACAGACCTTTGAAAACGCAACGTCCATGCGACAAGAATTGTCCAAACTACTGTATAATATAGACAAAGGAGGGTTTATATGATGAAAAAAGATAAAAACCCCATAGCAGGCGTTGCGCAGGGCAACAAAAATGGCGTGCTCAAAAGAATAACAAACAAAGTGGCAAACAAAGTAAAGGAAGTGCCAGCGGTAAAAAGATTCAATACTTTCGCCAAATATGACTGGAAAAGGAAAGCCGCCGCCGCCGCCCTCCCTGTCCTATTACTCTGCAGCCCGATAACTGGCTGCGGCACAGACAACCCAATGAGCGTAAGTGCGCAAGATACGGATATTACGGGTAAGAGAGTAGCCTATGTGAATGCAAGCGGTGAGCTGGAAGTTAGCAGAGTAGTCGCCGACCAAGGCGATATGCTCATCATCACGGAAAACTTCGTGGAGATGGAGCTGCCGCAGAGCGAAGTGTTAGGCGTTTCGACAAGTTATCCGCCCACAGATAACCCGGTCAAATTCCGTAAAGGCAACCATCTGGATGCCTACGGCGACATGTTCGCCGACATCGAGTATCTGTATGGCTCGCTGGGGACATCCTACAAGCTCAACGGCGAGTTCACAGTCGTCACTGTCTCACTGTCTTCTGGAACCACCGCTTCAGGCGAGGAGGTATTGTTTTACAAAAAACTGCCAGGAGAGAGTGTTCGCGTGTTGATCTATGCCGATGAATACTCGGTAGTGGACTGGTAGAGTCGGCATACGGGGCGTTTAGCCGCACGGCGAACGCCTATCGGTCTCGTAAGTCGCTACACCTGTCTTCGTGGCTGTAAAAGCAGTAGACGCGCAGCGCGGTTACCGTGCCTTCCTTCTCACCTTCCTCTCTTGAACAGAAGGGGTTCATCACCCGCCCATTCACCCAAGTCTTGTCAACAGAAAAGTATTTTTCATAAGCCTGCCTTCTCTTGCCCTTCCCATCTTTCCACGTTCGGTCGAGCAAATAGCCAAACAGCCAGCCGTCCCAATTGCAACCTACTCGTTGGTAAACTGCTGTAGGCGGTATCTCATAATCGTGCCTGTTCTTAAAAGGGTATATTAAATCTATTTCATCACGATCACCACCGACGCTTTTAACAAAGAAACGAACGGTATTGTCGCGACAGTAAACATTGATGAATTTGAACATCTCCTTCTCTGCCGTATCAAAGTAGTATCGGTATTTTCCGTGCTTGGAATCGTAAAGCCAGCCACTCCAATCGCAATACACGCCCTTTTTCCCTTTTTTTGCAAGCTCCCTGCGTCTATCTGCAATCTCCTTCTTACTATAGAGGGGCGGTCTACTGTCTCTGAATTTAGCGTGCATTTCCTTGTTCTCTTTGAAAGACATCCTCTTGTGGGAGCGCATCCAAGACATCGCCGCCAGCACGTTGTTGCTGTTGCAGTAAACGTTGGGAAGCACCCAGTGCTCACTCACACCCGTATCAAAGAAGCTGCGCATCCTTGCCGAATGCGCAAAGGTATCATACAGCCAGCCTTGTGGCATGGAGAAGTCAAAAGCCGCCTCGGAGTTAGCTTTATGCTGCACACATTCGATGTAGGCACGCGAGATACCTCTAATCTGTAATATCTGCGCTCTCTCGCTCCCCTTCACATACCCTTCGTTGGGGTGATACCAGGATTTGCCATCATCTATTGCGCCATGCTGCTCCTTTTCCTTTTTTCTTTGCGCCGCTTCGTATTTTTCGTATTCACGATGAAGGTCATCATAATTACAATCAAGTCCATATCTACATTTACGCGCCTCGCTGTTGCTGATGATAAAGAGTGCCAATAGCACGACTGCGATTAGTTTTGACATGAGCCAGCCTTGGCACTCATAAACGCATCGCTATTTTTTATCTCATCCAGATTATAGTATAGCCAATCTTTTTGCTCGATCAGAGTAGCACTGCTCGGCGCATCTGCGAAGATGGTGTGGAAACTACCATCATTGGTCTTCCACAGTAGCTTTAGCGACTTTATCTCGACGCTCGTTTCTTTGGAACAATTCGCTACTTTAAGGATAGCCAGACGGGTCAACTCTCTCTGACAAGGACAGCCACTTGGCGCACCAATAAACATACAACCTCCCAAGAGTTGTTCTTTAGCGTCAGCTTTTACATTGAAGTCGTTCCCTCCCCCTAACTCAACCTTCACGAGTTGCCCACAGTTGTTCTCCTCTGTATCCCCTGTAAATGTGGCATCTATCTCTGCGTAAAGATCCCCGGCCTGAAAGCATCTACGCTCTAAACAAGCACTGCTCACTCCATCCAAAATGTTCTCTATCTTGCGTAAATTCAGCAGATGATCAAACTGCGTCTTGACCTGATCTTCTAACGCAATAAGGTCGTCTAAATCATCGGCTAACGCCACGCTTGCGCTCAACCCCAATAACACCAACAATGCCGATTTACTCATCACCTCACTCCTTACTCGGCTTATTTCAAATAAATTTTTAGAAAAATTTATGAATCGCAGAAAAAAACCGATACAGCAGCGGGTAGTATTGTTGGAAAAACTTAAATGTCTGCCACAGCTACGACATTCTCGCTTGTTACGCTGCTTCTGCTGGCTGGGTGTTTCAAAAGTCTGGATGTGGAGTCGGAAATAACGTCGAAAGACATGGAGCTGGCGATGCTGACAGTTGCCGACAGAATAATGTTTCGCTTGAGGTGGGACCGACAACGGTTGTTGTTCGATAGCAACCGCGTTCCGCTAATTGAGATGGGAATCCCAAAAAACTATCCCGTCTCTTTTTTGTTGCATGCTGAACCATTTTGTGCTATCCTACTCTCTAAGGAGATAGCGATATGCATCACCCCACAGAAGACCATCGCACAGCGAAAGACCTATCGCCCGAAGAATTAGCGGAATATCGTCGCAAGCTTGATCAACACCTTCAAAATCGGAAGGTAGATGAGGCGTTGCTGCAACGCGCGTGGCAGACTGCACACCGGATTGCGACGATGCTCTATGAAGACTTTGACGCGACACAGGTCGCTGTCTTCGGGTCACTTGCCGAACCAGATGCCTTCTCAAAATGGTCAGATATCGACATCGCTGTTTGGGGAATCCCTAATGACAAATATTTCCGCGCATCATCAGTAGCATCAGACATCAGCGGATTGTTCAAGGTAGACTTGGTCGATTTTGAAAGCTGTAAAGGGGTATTTCGTGAAAGAATTCAGAGTCAATTGACTCTGATCGAAAAAGGAGCGATCTACAAAGTGGACAGGTCAGCACTCATACAACGTATCTCCGATGAACGCATTAAAATAGAACGCACCTTAAAAAAAATTACAGAGCGATTAGAGAAAATTAAAACTGCCCCTATTGAATACAGAGAAGAGATAGAAATGGCCATCGCTAAAAATCTGGTGGACTGCTATAGAGGAACAGAGAATATTTTTAAAGAAATTGCCCTGGACATTGACCTACGCCTGCCAGATGGAAGTAGATGGCACAAGGAATTACTAACGCAGATGACAGAACTGCAAGCGGAGCGGCAACCTGTAATTTCCCAAGAAACTTTTGAGGCTCTGGAGGAACTTTTAGAATTCCGCCACGTTTTCAGGAACATCTATGAAGATGAACTCATCTACGAAAGAGCGGAAAGACATGCCAATCAGGTTAGCCAGTTGTTTGACAGGCTTTCTAAAGAATTAGACGTGTTTATAGTATGGTTAAATAGGCAAGAGTCGAACGAGTAGTTAAGGAGATTGTGAGATGCACCAACCTACAAAAGACTACAGGACAGCGAAAGATTTATCGCCTGAAGAGTTAGCAGAATATCGCCGCAAGCTTGATCAGCACTTCAAAAATCGGAAGGTGGATGAGGCGTTACTGCAACGCGCTTGGCAGACTGCACATCGGGTCGCAGCGATGCTTTATGAAGATTTTGGTGCGACACAGGTTGCTGTATTCGGTTCCCTGACTGAACGGGAATCTTTCGCAAAATGGTCGGATATTGATATTGCGGTTTGGGGCATCCCCTCTGATAAGTACTTCCGTGCAGTATGGGAAGCTGAGGCTATCAGCCGATTGTTCGAGGTGGATCTGGTTGATTTCGAGAGTTGTCCAGCGTTATATCGTGAGAGAATTGAAAGTCAAGCCGTTAGCATTGGAAAAGGCAGCATCTACCCTGTGGACCGGAGCCAATTGATACAAGACATCTCCGATGAACGCCCGAAAATAGAAAGATCCATTAGAGGAATTCAAAAAGCGTTAGGGAAAATCAAGACCGCTCCGTTGAAATACAGAAGAGCCATAGAGGTTACAATTGCCAAATATCTCTCGGATTGCTATATGGGTATGGAGAACATTTTTAGGCAAATTGCCCTTGAGATTGATCTATGCCTGCCTGATGGAAGTCGAGAGCATAAGGCATTGTTGGTACAGATAGCAGCACCTTACGGTGAACGACCACCCGTGATTTCCGAAATAACTTTTGGACACTTGCAGGAGTTTTTAGAGTTTCGCTACCTTTTCCTTTGTCGTTCCATGGATAAACTCGATTATGAAAAAACCGAGCAGAAGGCACAGCAGGTTAGTCCGGTATTTGACAGGCTCTTTAAAGAACTCGATGCCTTCATTGCTTACTTAGAGAAAGAAAATCGGACATCAGGCAGCGTATCAACTCGGCTTTAGGGGTACATATTAAGAAAATGACTGAACAGACCCTTCTCCAACAGATTACAGACTTCTGCCGATTGCTCCGACAGATGGACATTAACGTCACAACAACCAACCAACTGAGTTGGTGCAAAAGCGTTGAATTGATCGACATCGGTGAGCGTGAGGCGTTTTATCATACAGCACGGACGAATCTTATTACGAAGGAAGCAGACCTGAAGACGTTTGACCTCGCTTTCAACCTGTTTTGGCGGCACCCGCGTCCAGATTTCCAAGCTGTTGATACGGGCAACGAGACCCCCGAACCGTCCAGTCTTCAAGACCTCTCCGATGCTACTGACGAGCAAGACATGATAGAACAGTGGTTAGATACCGAAACCGAAGACGATGAGGAAGAAGGAGAAGAAGACGATCCGCTCGCTTATAGTGTAGAGGAAGTCCTCACCCGAAAGGATTTCAGTGAGTTCACACGCGAGGATATGGAGAAAGCACGGGAGATCGTTGCGAAATTGGCGGCGGTGTTGGCGACAAAGCTGAGTCGTCGGAAGGTTGTCGGCAAAAAGGGCAAAATTATTGATTTTCGCAGGAGTTGGCGGAAAAGTCTCGTACACGGCGGTGAACCTCTCGAATTAATTCGGAAACAGCAGAAGATTAAAAAGACCAAGATTCTACTCCTTTGTGATGTGAGCGGGTCTATGGACTGTTATGCCAAGTTCCTCATCCAATTCATCTACGGCATGCAACAGGAGTTGAGAGAAATAGAGGTCGCAGTCTTCAGCACGCACCTGACGGACATTACCGGGCTCCTCCAACGGAAAGGGTTGGCAGAAGGCTTAAACGAAGTAGCGAATGTTGTGCCGGACTGGTCAGGTGGAACGAAGATTGGTGAAAGTCTATTGGAATTCTATCGGCAGTTTGCACCATCTTTCTCGGCGTACCGTACGGTAGTTATTCTCATCAGCGACGGTTGGGACCGCGGCGATGTAGATATCCTGCGTCGCTCTATGGAGATGTTGCACCGGCATGCGTATCGGTTAATTTGGCTCAACCCGTTGCTCGGCAGCGACGGCTATCAGCCAATCTGTCGAGGTATCCGCACGGCGTTGCCATACGTGGACTATTTCCTTCCAGCACATAATTTGGAGAGTTTGGCACAACTCACAAAAGTATTGATCCCGCTCTGGTCGCGATGAAATAAACAACAAAAATTAAAACAAGGATTCTAACTATGCAAGTCCAAGCGGCGGTGATGCTCCAACCGGGGCAGATAGAGATCCGCGAGTTTGAGAAACCGACACCCGCAGATGACGCGCTCTTGCTACAAGTGGACAGCGTTGGCATTTGTGGCAGCGATAAACACATGTACCTCGGGCACACTGCCCTCAAATTTCCAGTCATCCCCGGGCACGAAGTCGTCGGGACAGTTGCGGAGATCGGCAAAAATGCGAATCAGGTGATGAATGTGATGGGCGGTCCCATCAAAGCCGGTGACCGTGTGACAGTGGTCCCGGGTTCAAAAAACTGTGGGAGATGCTACTACTGTTTGCACGTGCCGGGTCGTCCGACTTTGTGTTCTGGACGAACCATCTACGGCTTTAGCAACAGTGAAACGCCCCCGTATCTGAACGGCGAATTCGCCGAGTATACCTATATCCATGGGAACTCTTGGGTCTATAAGATGCCGGAAGGTGTCCGGGAGGAGATACGTGTATTGACAGAACCCGTAGCCGTTGCGACGCGCGCCGTTGAACGCGCATGTGCCCCAGGGTTACCACAAGTCGGAGATGGATACAGCATCGGGAGCAGTGTGGCAGTACTTGGCTGTGGTCCTATCGGTCTGCTCGTTGTCGCTGTGTTACGCGATAGCGGTGCCGGTACTATTATCGCCACAGATCTCGTTGATAGTCGGTTAGATATGGCAAAGCAGATGGGCGCGGACGTGGTTATCAATGTCGGAGATACAACGCCTGAAGAACGGGTCGAACAGATTCAGGACCTCACAAACGGTGTTGGCGTGGACATCGCGATTGAGTGTGCTGGGTTACCGATAGTTTTCGCCGAAGCGTTAGACGTGGTCCGACGTGGCGGGAAAGTTATTGAAGTCGGACACTACACAGATTCCGGAGATACGCGTGTCCGACCTCACCAAATTTGTAACAAAGATCTCGATGTCTGTGGCGTATGGGCATACCCGCAAATCCAGTTTCAGACAGCGTTGGATTTTCTCCAGATCACACGCGCGCCGTTGCACGAATTGATAACGCATCATCTACCGTTGGATCAGTTGGAAAAAGGCATTGATATGCTTGGACAAGAAGGCGTTTACAAGGTCGTAATTGAGCCACAGTCGTAGTGTGGTAGAGTTATCAATAAAACCGCTTTAATTCAGCTATAGCAAGGTCTATGATAATCAATACGCTTGGAAAAAGAGAGCTCCGTTTGAAAAACGCGCGTAACTCCACAAATCTTCAGGTGTTTTAAAGCTAACAATAGCACAAATGGAGGTACGTTAGATGAAAAACCACAAAAGCGTTTTCGTGGTAATCTGTTGTTATATCCTGTTGAACTTCGTTATCGGGATTAGAGGCAGTGCTGCTGCGGATACCGAAATCGCCACTTCGAATAAAATACCAGAGGGCCCTCCGCTCTTCAAAACCATAGAGGGCGCGAAAACCTATATTGTACAGCACCAAAACCGAGATTGGGGGTGGCCCCTGGTCCCTGGCGGAGATAGCAATGTGGAAAGTACTGCGTTCGCGGTTTGGGCGTTGATCGATGCGGGGTGGGGTACCGGTTCAGAAGTAATTCGGACAGGTGTTGCGTATCTGCGGAATACACAGATGGAGAATGGAAGTTGGAACAATAACACGGCACACACCATCTTTGCACTTATCGCTCTAACGACAGCGGAGACCGATCCCGAAGCCCGTTACAAAGGTCTACAATGGTTGAAAAAAGTCCAGAATCGGAGCGGCGGTTGGGGTAAAAAAGAGCGCAGCCCTGACAACGTTCTGTATACTGCCGCTGTTTTAGCAGGATTCAGGCGACTCGGTTTCAAACAGAGTTTTGAACCTGTCTCTAAAGGTGCGGATTGGTTGGCGGGAGCCATTAAGTCTGACGGGGGTTGGGCATTGCGACGCGGCATGCAATCCGACATTTTTTTGACATCTTGGGTGATACAAGGCTTAGAACCTGTTTACGATATTGACGTACAAATTGCATGGTTAAAGCAGCTTCAGAACAGGGATGGCGGGTTCGGAAGATATAAAAATAGTCCGAGCGATCCAGAAATCACTGCAATTGCGATTATGGCGCTTGCGGCTGGAAACGATCCGCTCAATACGCGCCGTGTTGCGATCAACTATTTGGCAAAAACACGGCAAGAAGACGGCAGCTTCGTCAGCAATACCCCGATCGAACTGACGGAACCGACTGCGAATTTGCAGTCCACCTGTTTCGCGCTCATTGCGATACACGCCAAAACAGCAGATGAACTTGCTGTAGAGCAATCAGCAAAATAACAAGGAAGTGAAGGCGGCGCACTTACAAAAATTATGGCACCCGCAGTTAATATGTGTCCAAGTCAATCTCCGCCTCGCTAAATCGGAGGTGTGCCTGATTGATTAATTCAACAATACCGTTCCATTGCTCACGTGTTCCGTCAGAAATACCTTCCTTTTCAAGTGCTTTAGCAAATTCAAGGAGTGTATCGCTAAATTTATCTTGCAGATAGACATATTCCTCCGTCTGATCCGCATTCTTTGGCGGTTCAAAACTTGAGATGCTTTTTGCGTATTGAGCGAGTCGTTTCGCCGCTTCAACGGCTTCCGTTTTGTCCACTTTGTCATCAAAATAGTCAACGACCACGAAATAATCATCTATCATCAACATCATGAGGGCTTTCAAGTCCTCAACCTCAGGCATCTCTTCCTCTTCGGGCATCTCTTCCACTGGACTCTCTGGGTCTGGCACTGTTTCTGTATTAGGTTCTGGTTCCTGTTTGAGGAAGAGTGCATAACTGATCTCCAACGTCTTTTTTGGAAGCAGAGCAACAGCGCTTGAAGCATCTTCATGTCCATTGGCAGCTTTAATGTCCTCCCCGACCTTGAAAGCGTCGTCTATACCCATACCGACGAACTGTTTGAGAAATTCAGTGCTTGCAATCGCCTCTGATTCTTTGTGCGCATAGACCTCCACTTTCACGACTTTTCCCCGCATGTTCAGTCCAACAGCACCTTCAATAATACCACTCGGACCCTCTACATCAAGGAACAGGATCAGCCCTATCGGTTTATTCGCGTCATTGATCGGGATGTAAAAAATTGGTTTCAGGTCCGCCGTTCGGAGTTTACCCGCGATGTCCTTTTCAATTGACGCAATGTGATCCGGTGTAAGCACGGTACGCTTTTGAACAAATTTCTTCGCTTTCGGGAAAATAGCCGCCAGTTTCTGCGCCGGAAATTCAGCATCTTGGGCATTACTGAACAGTGGTACACATACCATTAAAAACACGAGTGTTAATAGAACACTGACTCGCCGATAGCAATAGATTCGGAAAAACATCTACAACCTCCTTATCCGTTTTTTGGGCATCCCTATAAGTTTACCAGAAATTCTTATTTTTACAAGGACTTTTACAACCCTAAAAGTTCCAATCGGAAGGTGATGCTATGGCGGTTTAACGATAACACGTCAACGTCCGGCCTGGCTGGTACGCTCACTTTCGGTCTCAAAAAACTGAACTGATAGCCAAATGATCCATTCAACTGAGCGACCTCAAAGATGCTATCAATAAGTCTTACACTGAGTCCAGTGGACGCTTCCGCCCCAAAAGTATTCTGAATATTCGCTGGCGTAGCGAATTGTTCAGTAAAGGAATAGAAATTTGCGCCGAGTCCAATAAAGGGTGCCCATTTCCCACGTCCACTCAGTGTCAGCATCGTGCCAACAGTCTCAACACCCAACATCCCGAAGGGCAAGACATCGGCGTTACTTCCGCGAGTATCCACAACGGAACTACTTAACGGAACTGAGAATCGAAGTGCAGGTGTTAATTGAAATCCGATAGAGAATTCTTCGGTGAGTGCGGTTTCGAGTTCGTCGTTAGTGACGGCTAACCCGCGCCCCGTGCTTACGACCCCGCCTTTTGCGATATGTAAGTACTTTTCAAGTTCAAATGCAGTACCAACAGTTGGTAACCCGATAAGACCGATAAATATACAAATGCTGAATGTAGTTAGAAGTTTCATGATTCCTCCATTGACTTTGCAGTGCGATCAGAAATCCTTCTACCGCTGACGAACCCAGCGTTCAACAGGATAGAAGAGCGAGAATAACACAGGTGCTAAGATAAGGTTAGCCACCGTTGCCGTGACCATGCCACCGAAGGTAGGGACCGCGATAGGCTTCATCAACTCCGCGCCGGTAGTGGTGCTGATTTCTGCTAACATGATTGGTAATAATGCCAAAATCGTAGTTGCTGTGGTCATGATGATAGGTCGGACGCGCAACAAGCCAGCATTGATCACGGCTTCGTCAATAGGTTCACCGCCCCGGACGCGTTCCAATAGGTATTCAATTAAGACGATTCCGTCTTCAACGGCTATGCCAAACAAGGCTATATACCCCACCCACACCGCTGTACTGTATTTAATGGCGTAACCGCCGCCGAGTGCCGCCGGCACGTATGCCATCAACCACTGCATCCACATACCTCCGATGAAGGCAAACGGAATCGCAAGAAAGATTGAAAACATCGCAGAAGGCGACTTGAACTGGAGATATAGCAATATAAAAATAGCTGCGATACATACGGGTACAACAATCGTTAATCGATTGCGGGCTTCCAATTCAGCTTCGTACTGTCCACTAAAAGCGTAGAAGTAGCCTTGCGGTAGCGTCGGCTTAATCTTTTCGTCAAGTGTCTTTTGGGCTAACGTGACGAAATCAACGAGTCCAATGGTGTCAACATCCACATCACAAAAGACGCGGGAAAAGAGTAACGTATTTTCGCTTGCGATCTTCGCCGGACCTGGTCGCCTTTCGATTCTCACGAGTTGCTCAAGCGGAATATGCAGTCCCTTTGGTGCTGGCACGAGGACCCGTTTAAGGGCTTCAATATTATCGCGTAATTCTCTCATGTAACGGATACGAATCGGAAATCGCTCGCGTCCCTCAACGGTATAAGTTAGATTCATGCCACCGATTGCTGTCATGATGATTTGTTGCACTGTTTTGATTTGGATGCCGTAGCGTGCGGCTTCTTCTCTGTTAATGTGAAACTCAAGGTACGGCTTATTTCCAATGCGCTCAGCATAGGGGCCCTGCGCGCCCTCAAGTTTAAGGAGTTCCTGCTCAATCCGGACCGCAATCTCTTCAATCTTCGCGAGGTCTTTACCAAATACTTTGATTCCGATTGGGGTTTGTATACCTGTCGCAAGCATATCAACGCGATTGCGTATCGGCTGCGTCATAATAGGCGAAACCCCCGGCATTCGAGTAGCCTCTGTCAGTTCAGTAATAAGTTCGTTGCGGTTCTTCATTCGGAAGTAAGTCTTATGCTTGAGGGTAGGTTCAACTTCTTCGGCGATCTGATGCAGTTTCACTTCAGTCTCAGATTCGCCAACTTTGACCTGCGCTAACCCCATTTCCCCTGCACGCTCTTTAGAGAGAAGCTCTTCCAACACGATTCTTAATAACCAGACCCGATAAAGCCTTTCGCGCTCGTCAACTGACAGATAAGAATTGTGGTATGTTGTCGCCAAGGTATCCAACCGTTTTATGGTCGCAGCGACAATGTCATCCAGAAAATCGGTGGTAATATGGGTTGCATGTTCCTCGCTGATAAGTCCATCGTGTCTCAAGCGTTGGAGGAGTTGGCGTACAAGTTCCTCTGTTGAATTGCGTTTAATCGCTCGTCGGGGCCACGCCGCTGGGTCGGTTATATTGACAATAGTTTCAAACATACCAATCGGAGCGGGATCGGTAGCGGTCATCGCCCGTCCCAACTTTCCAACGACAAGTGAAACTTCTGGAAATCGATTCATAATCAAATCCTGTTTCGCCATTACATTTTTTGCTTGTGTAATCGAGGCACCGGGGAGCAGTACCGGCATAAACAGCAGTGCGCCTTCGTTCAGTGGTGGCATGAATTCTTGTCCAATATTTTTATAGAAAGGTGTCAAGGGTATACTTGCGAGAAAAATAAGTATCGCCAAGGCAACAACAGCGAGTTTCGTCCAAATATTCTTTACAGCCAGCCGAATAATCGGACGATAGCTGGTTCTGAGTACCCACGTAATTCCATCGGCTAACTTTCTTAAGGGCCAACTCAGTATTGCAAAAAACTGTGCTACTATTTTGGAAACCCTACCTGTCCGAGTACGGGTTGGGTCCGCGAGTAGAAATGACGCTAAAACTGGCACCAGACTAATCGCTATGAGAGCTGCACCGAGCATAGCGAAAGTTTTTGTATAAGCAAGCGGTTTGAAGAGTTTACCTGCTTGGCCGGTAAGAGAAAAGACAGGTATAAAGGCAACGATAACAATGAGCATTGCAAAGAAAATGGGGGGCCCTACCTCTTTAGCGGCACGGGTTACAACCTGAAGTTTACTTTCATCCGCGTGCGGTTCCCGTAAATGTCGCGTGATATTTTCTGTCATCACAATACCGGCATCCACCATCACCCCAATAGCGATGGCGATGCCGCCCATCGACATGATGTTCGATGGTAAACCAATAATCCGCATGCCGACAAACGAAAGCAGGACCCCCATCGGTAAGACGAGTGCTATTATCAGGCTACTTGAAACTTGCCCTAAGAAAAGCAGGATAACAACTGCAGCGACGATGATTTCCTCTGTCAGCGTTTCCTTTAGCGTGTCTGTTGCACGGTGAATGAGATGGCTCCGGTCATAGAATGGGACAATTCGGACACCTGACGGCAGCCCCGGCGTGAGTTCCGCTATTTTCGCTTTGACATTCTCAATCACACGCAGTGGATTATCACCGTACCGCATTAGCACGACCCCGCCGGTGGCTGGAATGCCTGCTTTGTCTAAAGCCCCGCGCCGAAAGTCGGGGCCTTCGCTGACGGTTCCAAGGTTTTTGACGTAGATAGGTACGCCGTTATGCGCCTTGACGACGATGTTTTCTATATCCTCGATGCTTTTAATAAATCCCAAACCCCGAATCAGGAATTCCATTCCGCCTTCCTCAATCACCTTGGCACCAACATCAAGGTTACTCCCGCGGACGGCGTTGTAAACCGTTGATAACGGCACGTTATACGCCAATAAAGTGTTCGGATCAATATCAATCTGATACTGTTTGACGTATCCGCCGACCGAGGCAACCTCGGAAACGCCATCAGCAGAGGCGAGATAGTAACGAACCGTCCAGTCTTGGAGCGTCCGAAGTTCATGAAGCTCCAGATTGGAGGCAATAAGCGTCTCTCCATCTTCCGGACAGGTGCCCGGCTCGGCATAGCGTTCTGTCGGATGATTAGGGCAATAATATCCATTCTCAACGGTATACCAAAATACCTGTCCGACACCTGTTGCATCGGGACCGAGGACCGGCACAACCCCGTCTGGCATGTCTTTTTGCGCAAGATTCATACGCTCCAGTACACGTGTGCGGGCCCAATAGAAGTCAACATCATCCTCAAAGATAATGTTAATGTAGCCAAAACTGAACATTGAGGTTGAGCGAACATCTTTGACATCGGGAATCCCAAGCATAGTAATGCTCAACGGATAGATAACTTGATCCTCAATATCGCGTGGGCTTCGCCCGGGCCAATCGGCGAAGACAATCACTTGGTTTTCGCCGATGTCCGGCATAGCATCAATTGGTGTCCGGTTTAATGCCCACCAACCCGCCATTGTGACAAAGACAAAGATAACCAATACTAACAGGCGGTTTTTCATGCAGATTTCAATAATTCGGTTAATCATTTTTTAATTTATGACTCCTGGGCGTTGCTCTACTACGTTTCGCAATGGTTTTCGGTTAATTCCAACGCGATTAAGGATACGTACGATTCCCAAGGACTGTTGAAGTCGATGGCTTATGGGCGCGCATTCCGCTAACTCCAGATTTAAGGAGGCAGTCCTCAGGTTAATGTTGATGGACAGGGGGTTTTGATTCTTCTTCACCACCGAGTGCTCCGCCATAAGCACCGGATGCGGAGCCTGTTAATTGCGTCTGCGAATCTATCAGGAAGTTGCCATGGGTGACAACCCTATCGCCAGGCGTAAGTCCACTTACAATAGGATAGTATCGGCGTTTGGTTTCTGAACCGTCCGATGTTCCCCAAGCTTCGGGACCTACCTCAATTTCAATCTGTTCATAACCGGATTCACCGCGATCCACGAAGACGATTTTCCGCAAACCGGTGTCAATGACTGCGCCCTTCGGGACAGTTAGGACTTCACCCGTCATGAGGAGGGGTTTTCCATCATGTGGACATAGCCCTGGGACCGTCGCATACTCGTCAGGATGATCAGGACACACGTATTTGAAAATCAATGGTGGCTGATCCGCGTAGAGGGAAGGCGAGGGGGCGATCTGATGTGCGTGAGAATGTGCGCCAGTTGTTGCCTGTTTTTCGATGAGATCCATGCCACAAATGGAACACTCGCCAAATTCGTCAGATTTCACTTTAGGATGCATCGGACAGGTCCACACAGATGCTGTCGTCTCTGCGGGGGCAGATGCCTTCGCTTTTTCGACGAGATCCATGCCGCAAATGGAACATTCGCCAAATTCATCAGATTGCACTTCAGGATGCATCGGGCAAACCCATTTCCCTTCTGTGCCAGATACCGATTCAGACCCAACGCTATCGGAGTGTGTCGATTCGAGATCCATGCCACATATCTCACATTCAGCGGGATGTTCAGACGTAACCCATGGATGCATTGGGCACGCATACGGTGCTTTCGAGATGGCTCCCTGGGTATAGATTTCTGCAAGTGTCGGTTTTATTTGAAGCGTCACATACATCCCCGGACGGAGTCGGCCGGTTGGATTGGGGACTTCTATCTGGACTTTCTGCGTTCGCGTTTGCGTGTCAAAGAACGGATAGATATAAGTAACTTTGCCAGAAAACGCTGACCCGGGCATCGATTGTGCGGTAATTTCAACCGCCTGTCCCATGTAAATCCACGGCAGTTCATATTCGTAAACGTCCGCCATAATCCATAGACTATTAAGGTCGGCAATGTGATAAAGATTCATACCCTTATTCACATGTTGACCTTGCGTGACGTTCATGTGAACGACAGTTCCAGCCCTCGGTGCGAAGAGCGGTAAGGTCGTACTCACTTCTCCACGGTTGCGAATATCTTCAATCTGACTTAAGGTCAATCCATACAATTCAAGTTTAGATTTCGCAGCGACACGGGTCTGTTCGACCGATCTGCGCAATGCCGCGTACTCCGTGTTTTGAAGTTCCTCAATGCTTTTAAGTGCCGTCAAATACTCCTCTTGTGCTGTGACCAATTCTGGACTGTAGATAGACAAGAGTTCATCGCCCTTACGCACTTTGATACCTGTGAAATCAATATGTAAGTCCTCAATCCACCCAGAAATTCGTGTTGAAGCATAAGCCATACGCGTCTCGTTATAATCGAGAACACCAACCGTCCGAATTTCACGCCAAACTTCGCGGAAAGCGACGGGTTCCGTGCGTACTGGAATCAGTGCCTTCTGTTGCTCCGTGAGTTCGAGTCCTGAACCTTCGTAAATAGGAATCAGATCCATCTTACAAACCGGACAACTGCCAGGTTCTTGCATTTTAACTGTAGGGTGCATGACACACGTCCAAAACCGAATTGTTTTTGCTGCATCCGAGGCGGCCACCATCGGTGCATGGTCGTGGTCGGCGTGTTCATCCATGCCGGATGTGTCCGCTGGTATTGTTTCAAGTTTTTCACTAACAGACTGCTCCATTTCAACTTTCTCTTGCTGACTACAGCCGAATATGAATAGCACAGTAATTATCAGTGTAATTGTGAGGCAGAAATTCTTAGGCATTTTGTGAGCTCCTTGTCAGAAAAGACTACTTTCGGATCAGTGGTTGTTTGGGCAATATCATGCCAACTGCCTGTTCTAACTGCGTAAGATGTTGGTGATAATCGCGCAATGCTCGCTGCTCTTCAATTCTCAAATTTAACAAAGTGCGTTGGGCATCAAGAAAACTCAAAAAGTCTATTTGCGCCGCTTGATAAGCTGTATTCGCGGCATCCAACGCCTGCTGTGCTTGCGGAAGCAGCGTCTGGCGATAGAGGCGAATACTCCGATTTGCTGTCTCCATTCCAAAATGATGTTTTTTCACGATAAAACGGAGCTGGCTCTCAAGTTCTTCAATGCCATGCTCCATCGCTTCAATTTTTACATTCACTTCATGGATGTACGAATTTCGGTGGCCGAACCACGCTGTATTTGTCGGATTTAATGTGCGTTGCGTCATAAAAGTCATCGGCATTTTTTGTGTGTGTTTCAAGTCCGGCATGCTCCGGTTTTCAAAGTAACTTGCACCGAGGGTCGGGTCAGGATATGTCATCTGTTTCGCCATTTCCACAACTAAGCCCATTTTACTAATCATCAACTTCTGTTTTTGGATTTCCTGACGTTTCTGAACTGCTAACGCATACAACTCAGCCAAAGTAGGTATAACGCGTTCCTCTTCCAAGGGTACAGGAATTCCTAACGGCAAATCCGCCGAAGCGTTCAATAACGTATTAAGACGCGCAATGATAGTTTCGCGTTGGTGTTCAAGCGTAATAATCACATTTGCCAACTTCGATAACTCCACCTGTGCCGTAATGACGTTTGAATATTTGCCTTGTCCGACACGAAACTTTGTCTGGGCAATAGCAATCATTTGCTGCAGTAATTTCTGATTCTCTTCGTTAATACGGGTCGCCTCAACGACAAAGAGATAATCGTAGTAAGCTAACTTGATTTCGGTCACCAGATCTCGCAGGACGATTTCAAACTCTTTCTGGGCAATTAGCACATCTTCGGTGATGACCTGTCCTTTCAACGCCAAGGTATCTGGAAACGGAAACTCCATTGCCATCATCTCTTTATGGCGCGTCGGTCCAACTTTGGTATCAAGTTGTTTCGTGAAAGCGTTATATTGACGTAACACATTCTCTAAGTAGACGGCTTGTGGGTATTGCTCCAGTATCGCCCGAATTTTTTCACGGGCAGATTTCAACCCCGGATTCCATTCATATCCAAGTGCCACAAGGAGTTCCAGCGCAATAGGTTCAGCGAGTCGAACCCGTGCCGCTTCAGGTGACGCTGCCAATTGCCGATGTGCCTTCATGGTGTCTGTTGAAAGATCGTAAAACAGATTTGGCATCGGTGTTTCACTTTCCAATTGGGCCTGCCACTGTTTTTGGTACTTCAACACCTTCGCCTCAATTTCACTGAGAAACGGGTCTGGTTCCATGATCGGATCACTTTCAGTATTAGAACCCTTTTTTTCTACTTCCGTATAGTAATAGGCGGGTCGTTGTATTTTAGTATCACGCAATTCTTGGTACGTTTCCAGTCGATGCTTTGCACACCCACTTACCAGAACAATCAGCATTATGAGACTGATTTTAATGGTTGTCAGTACGAAAATCTGCTCACGCAGATTTTCTTTCAGTCGTCGGTTCAAACCCTCAACGCGTGCTTTGCTGTCTTGTATCAGAGTCGAGTTGAGGGTTCGGGTTAAAGAAGAATCTGGTTTAACAAAACCTTCTTGTGACCGAAAACTGAAAACTGAAAACTGAAAACTATTCAATGTGTGAATCATCAATCTTTCCCCCAACCAATTGCTCCAACCGAGCGACATTCTGTTGATAGTCCGCAATCGCACGTAGCCGAGCGAGATTAAAGTTCAACCAAACGCTCTGCGTCTCCAGAAATCCTGCGATGCTCTTGGGACCTTCCTGATGCCATGTCTCAGCGACCTCGACAGCTGCTGCTGCTTGTGGAATCAGTGTAGTTTCATAGAGTTCGACAAGTCGTCGCGCATTTTCAAACCGAAAGTAAACTTTTCGGAGGGCAACCTTTGTTTCATCTTCCAGAGAGAGTTTGTTCGCTGTGACGACCTCACGATTTTGCTGCGCCTCGCGAACTTTGCTGCTGTTCTTCAAACTTGACCACGGAATTGTCACACCAACACCGATGCTAAACGGGTTTTTACCACTGTCCGGCGCGCCTAACATCAAGGCTTTGCCCGTTTCTATTGTCATTAAGTCAAACTTAAGCATGGGCTTGGTTTGGAGTTCGGCAAGCGCAATCCCTTCAGTGGCTTTTTCGATGCTCAACGCCGCAATTTGCAACTCTTGTCGTTTGGCTAACGCCTGTTTCTCTATATCAGCCAATCGGACATCAAGCGGCTCGTAAGGAATAGGCACTGTCATACCCAACGATGTTGCTGAAGGCATGGACAGCATCCCCTTGATACTTGCCTGTTCAACGCGCTGCAATTCCTCTAACAGGACAAGATCATATTCCAACTGCGCGAGTTGGCTTTGTGCCTTCAGTACATCATTGAGTGTCGTTTTCCCTTCGGCATAGCGTGTGGTCGCAATCGCGAGAATGGAGGCTACTAATTCGTGATTTTGCCGCGTCAATTCGACCGCCCGTTGAAGATACGCCAATTCGTGGTAACTCAGTTTCAGCCCAACGATAAGATCACGGATCACCTGTTCATGCTTCACGCGCTCAATTTCAATCGCCTTTTTGACGACTTCACCGGCGGCATCAAGGGTACCGGGATATGGAAATGCTTGTGAAAAACTAACCCGATGGCGTTGCGGTCCAACTCTCGTCTCTACGCTTCGCATGTAATAACCGTACATGAACATCGGATCGGGCAATGCTGTCACTTGTGGGTACTGTTCAATTGTCGCCTGCCACCGTGCTTTTGCGGCACTAACTTTCGGGCTCCGCTCAATGGCAACCTGAATGAGGCGTGGCAGCTCAAGCGTTTCAGCAAATAGAGTTGTCACATCGGTAGTTTGCTCTGGCGTTGACGCTTCTTGAGTCATCCCTTGTGCTTCTCTCGGCATCAAAGCATTTAATACTATCATACTCCCGATAACAACTAACGCCATTTGGTATAGTAAACTAACTCCGCGCATTGTCGTCTCCTTGTTAATGGTTATCAGTTATCAGTACGGTTTTTCTGATGAGGTTTAACAAATAAATTGGGTAATTGTGGCAACACGACGTGCGATGAATCGCACTACTACGAACCGATCTACTTGTTATCACACGTCTCAGAATTACCCGATTAAATTCTTAATCTTCATGCGAAAAACCTTTCGGTTGTCAGTTAAGAGGCGGTTTGACTGAATCAGAGCCCTCTTTAACGGATAACCGATAACCATTATGCTGATAGCCACATTAAAGTGAAATCTTGACAGCTGGGGTCGTCACGCGAACGCGGACCTCATGTTCGGTACCTTTTGGCATAGTAATGAACCCTTCGTAGGTGCGCATCATTTTGCTATATTTCAGTAGTGCCATCCTCGTCTCGCCTTCGGTATTGGTAACTTGGATGGCAAGTTTAACATCACCTAACGCAATTTCACCGTGATCATGCGTCGGGTATATACTGAAATAGTGGGTTTTTGCCTTAATCTCGTCGGCTTTTATCATGCCCTCCATTCCCATGTGAGACATCATCATCTTATACGCATCTGTCGTTAGCACGTTGAGATCGAATGTCAAATTTCCCACTGAAATTGTTTGGAGGTA
The DNA here is from genome assembly GCA_951828385.1 of uncultured Poribacteria bacterium. Classification (GTDB taxonomy): domain Bacteria; phylum Poribacteria; class WGA-4E; order WGA-4E; family WGA-3G; genus WGA-3G. Next base: position 4,582,837 of record OX639973.1, on the reverse strand, counting down.
CTTGTCCGGATTCGCCTTGAACATCTCTGCCTGCATCTTGTCACAGACATAGTAGGCTTTTCCGTCTTGTTCAACTTTGATCATTGCCGAAGCCTTCATCATCATGCCAGTAACCGTGCAGCGCACTTTTTCACCATCAGCTGCGGGATCACCGTGCTGATGACCTTCATGCTTCTTGTGAGCGTCCTCTGCATTCAGCGAAAAGATTACGAGGAGTAGCACGGTTGGGATTGCTAAGAAAGATGCGACGATTCGCCGCGTCAATTTCATTTTCATTGTATATCTCCTTTTTTATATCAAAATGTATAGGATGTCGCTAAAGAAACCAAAGTACCAAATTCAATCGCATCGCCTTCATCATATAGCGTATCTTGCGTTAGTGGAAACATGACGTTAGCGGTCACGGAAATGTCATTGGGTATTGCCAATGACATACCCAGGGCTGCCATGCTGTAACGCAGCCCGGTATTAATATCGCGCTCCCCAGCCCAAGCAGCCGCGGATTGATAAAACCCGAGGTAGTTTCCGTTAAACGAAAACCAATCGAAGAGGCGATACCTAAAACCAGCCGTATAGGTTAATTCCATTGGCCCTCGATAAGTTTTGCTATTTTCATAGACCGGAAACGTCCCACGTGTGGAAGCAGTGATCGTCAGACCTCGATAGAGCGGTAGACTGTACTGCAAATTGGCAATCGGGTTAAAGGTCCCCGTACCGAACTGGATATGGAGGTGTTTAATACCTTCATCGCCAAGTTTCCACGGATTTTCTTCTGTTCTGCCGGTTGGAATCGTTGTACCGAACCGAGCAAATAAAATGTCATCCATTTTAAAGAGTCCACGAAATGTATACCCTAAAAACAGATCTGAATCCGCGAGTCCAGTGTATGTTTCATCTCGATGATGGATGTCCCTACTCCGCAAAATGGCTTGTTCATCTACAGAACTGACCGGCTCAAGCCATTCAATACTTGCCTCCTGATTTTTGACTGCATACGGAATGTTTGCCTGCAACATCCACCGATCGCTCAGCAAGTATTGCAATCCAATATCCATCCGGTAAGTACTTAATGCTACGTGGTGCCTATGTAAAGGCGCATCCACCACTTCACCTGTTGGTGAAAGTCCTCGTGTTTCAAGATGCCCCCCTTGTGCTTCAGGGGAGACCAATATATTGACGTTGACTCGAAATTGGTTTATCTCTTTTGAAGCCAAACTGACTTCACCTATCCCGCTCGGCGGCAAGACAGGGTTACTTCACGCAGGACAACTTTCTTGTGCGAATCCGAAAGAGATAAAAACCGAATTGAGTAGTATCACGTGTAAAAGCAAACGTATTTTCATAATTTTAATTTTTACCATCCAAAAAGTATCGTAACGCAGCGGGATATAAGACCTCAGCGTTACAGGTTTATTGACAGTCTCCGACACAGACCTTCATGAAAAGAAAGTTCGGGAAACGATATGTAACACCAAATCTGAAATAAATTCGCGTTTCAGAGGTTTTGAAACTCTATGAGGTTTCCGTATACCCGAGGCACAATCCATTGCGCCACTACTAACCGGTTTTTCATCAATGAGAAACGGTTATTCAGAAATGGTAGTCTAAGTAAGAGTGTGAAAATAAAGGATAGACGCGTGCTTAAAGAATTCCTCGCGGAATTTATTTAGCACTGGATAAACGGGGGACCTCTACGGGTTAGAGGATGGTCAGGGAAAAGTGTAGAAACTAAAGGGATGGAAGCAGTCTTGAACGATTCCTGTGGAGCAACAGGTAAAGTCGCCGAGATAGGAAGAATCGAGACCAGAGACTGTCCGATCAATTCTCGGGATTCGGGGATGTTGTCTCTGATGTCTGGAATCACAAGTTCCAAATCAGTTGCACAGCACGACTTACTACTTTCGGATGGAGTTTCGGTTTCACCCGCCGTGCTGGTTTTAGTGTTTTGGCAGCAGATCGCGCGGGCTTCAGTATCTTCGCTCAGTACTTCTTGAGGTGTGTCGTGACAGAACTTTTGTTCAAAAGCTGCACAGAGGAATGGGCACACCGAATAGACGTACAATAGCCCTACGAGTAAGATAAGCACCTGCCGATGTTTTCGCAACATTGTGCAATAAACTCCGTTGTTTCGTCAGAAAGTGGAAATCGAATAAAACACTTTAGGATATTATACACCAAAATCTCAAAAAGTTGCAAGAAAATATTTTTTTCATAGAACTTTAGGACTTACGCACCTCCCTGGTAGGTGCGGTTTCATGAAGTTTCAAAAAATAATTCGGTAATACTGTCCAAGACGATTGTCAATTACAGAAGAGTGCCAATCCTGTAAATCATTGAATCACATAAATAACAGTTCAGACAATGAGCAAAGCGCGGCCCGAAGACCGCGCCTCTTTTTCTGCTATTTGACTGCAGCCTCTTATCAAGGGTATTTTTCAGCGTCAATCCAAATTCTCCACATCAGCGTGGCTACGTGTGATGCCTCAGGCGTTTACGCATCAACATCCTCAAGTGTCTTTGCCACCATCACCTTCTCAAACAGAGCATCCAGCTGCGAGATGCGTTGCATTTCGGTAATGCGGGTGGCAAGGGGTTGCGGAATATCTCCAAATTGGTGCCGCAGGAGTTTGAAAACTGCCTCGCGCTTTGCGTCTGTTTGCCCTTGTTCAATACCTTGTTCAATACCGCGTTGCATGACGCGTTCGTGATAGCACCCACTACCTAAAGGTAGGGGAAACCTCGGCTTCGTAGACAATAGCAGTTTTCCCGAAAGGTCAACCGTCTTACGCTGTCTCCACCAGTAGGCGATTCCCTACAGGGTGAAAAATCCCCGTAGGCATATCGTGCGAAAAACTTTCACGGCTATCCCCGCCTACCTCTCTCCAAAATGGAGAGAAACGAAAAAGGGGGCAGCAATACAACGTGCAGACTTTCACCTCTGCTCCGATCCAAGCTTTCGCTCAATTACGCGTCAACTGCCCGATACATGTTTTTAGTGGTGTCGCACTTCACACTCACAACCCTTTCCACAGGGTAGGTTAGGACTCCCTCAAGCGAGAGAGGTGGAAACCCTAACCAAGTGCTAATAGTAATTATATTATATTTCTATGTGAAAGTCAAATTTTTTTTGGCTTTCACACCTTTAGCCGTCTACATCCCCAAGCTAAAGCATGGGGCTTTGACGGGGGAGTGGTAAAAAAAGCCAAGTATAACTATTATACGCGTATGCCCGGCATAATGTCAATCTTTTTCCAGGGTCATTTAGTTTTAAGAAATTATAGAGTTTCTCGTCCTTTTTTCAGGATCCGGTGCGGTTAGGAAACCGCACCATAGGTGTCAATTTAGGGGAAAATAACCGCCTCGACCCCGGATCCGGTAGGTTCGGTTTTGCGGTGTACCATAGGTGTCAATTTAGGGATTTTCCACAGCATTTTAGCAACTGTAGATATAAACATGCTGAAGAAACACCCAAGCAAAAACCCCTTACAGGGCTAAGGTTTTTGCTCGAAAACGCTGCTATAAACATTCTGAAGAAATACCCAAGCAAATAAACTCTACGGGACTGAAGAGGGTTTTGAAGTCTTCAAGGTTTCCATGTAGTATCCGGTTCGGTTGGGAAACCGAACCTACCGGGCCTGGGTTTGAGACGGTTATTATTTCTAAAATTGACACCTATGGTTCGGTTTTGCGGTGTACTCACCCAAATTTGGTTTCCCACACGCGGAGACCCAATTTTGCTTCGCAGTGAGAATGCTTTAGATTTGCGATCTGCATGCCTAACCGCACCGATGCTGAGCGTCCAAGTAATTACGGTATCTACTATAATGGAAAACCTCAATGGATAACCTTTGTCCCATTCGCCTCAATTGCTGGAATATGTATCTCTATGGAGTCCCGACTCAGGGGGTTTTCAGTAAGATCCAACTCCTCCAGATTTACAAACGAAACATATTACAACACATACTATAGAGAACTTAGGCACCACAAACATTGGAACAGGTTCGTTGGGCGTACCCGTAAATTTAGAACTTAGGTTGTCTTTTAACAAGAAATGATATATACTATTGGCAACTCAACGCTAAACCCGTAATATTCTGAGGCATCGCTCTCGACTTCTCTGAGAAATAAAGAAAATGACCAAATTAAGATGGCAACGGAGGAAAATCTCATGGCGTATATTAAGATTCCAAAGGGATGGGAAATCCCCGAAAATCAGGTAACATCTGAATCAGACTACATCAATCGCCGGAAATTCATCAAAGATTTAGGATTGGCAAGCGCAGGTGCACTGTTGTTTTCCACTTCAAATGCTTGCGCACAGGGCAGTGGGCTTGAAAAACAGTTAGAACCCTTCCGGTCACAAACACTTGCCGCAGAAAACAACGCAAACTTCACTGTGGAACGGCAGATGACAGACGAAGTTGTCGCTGCGACCTACAACAATTACTACGAATTTACCACCTCAAAAAGCACTGTTTGGAAAAAAGTGGAAAAATTCAAGACGCGCCCCTGGGAGATTGAGGTATCCGGGCTTGTCGAAAAGCCGATGAAGGTAGATGTGGACGAATTGATTAACCAGATGCCACTTGAAGAACGGATTTATCGGTTCCGTTGCGTCGAAGCGTGGGCAATGGTCGTACCTTGGGTCGGTTTTCCGATGAAAGCGTTGCTTGAAAAAGTGCAGCCGAAAGCTGAAGCCAAATATGTCCGTATGCTCACATTTTTGGATGCCAGCATGGCACCGCAGCAACACGATGTTCGCTTGCCGTGGCCCTATTTTGAAGGACTAACTCTTGCTGAGGCGATGAACGACTTGACGCTACTCACTGTCGGCATCTATGGACATATTTTACCGCCACAACACGGTGCCCCTATCCGGCTCATCGTGCCTTGGAAGTACGGGTTCAAAAGCATCAAATCCATTGTCAGTATTGAGTTGACGGACAAGAAGCCGCGCACCTTTTGGAACACGCTTGCACCGAGGGAGTACGGCTTTGAAGCAAACGTCAACCCCAACGTTCCACATCCACGTTGGTCTCAAGCCAGTGAACGGATGATAGGCACTGGAGAGAGACTCCCGACGTTGATTTACAACGGTTATGGCGATGCTGTTGCGCACCTTTACAAAAGGTAAACGATCTCTTGAAACGGAGAAAATAAATGTATAAGAAACAGACAAGCGGGAAATCTTTTCTATGCTTGATATGTCTGGTTTCGCTAATATTTGCTGGATGTAATAATCTTAGTGCTATCTTTGGTGATGAGGGACAAGACGCGCCTGAAACTGTTTCTATTGATACAAACGTCGTCACGGCAAATACACAATTCGGTTTTGATCTGTTCAATGACATTCGTAAAATTGAGCAAGATCAAAATATTTTTATCTCACCCCTCAGTATTTCTATTGCTTTGGCAATGACGTTAAACGGAGCAGCCGGTGAAACTGAGCAAGCGATGACGAATACGCTGTATCTACAACAGTTAGACTCTGAATCAATAAACACCGGTTATGCCGGATTGCGCCATGCGCTCCAAACATCAGACCCGAAAGTGGTGCTTACGATTGCAAATTCACTCTGGGCACGCCAAGATGTTCCGTTCAAGCAGGATTTTCTGCAGCGAAACACCGAATATTTCGGAGCGGCGGTCTCAACATTAGATTTTACGGACCCAAACACGCTACCAACAATTAATCAGTGGGTAAACACCAATACCAACGGCAAAATTACAAAAATCCTTGATGAAATCAATCCGGATATGGTGTTATTTCTGATTAACGCCATCTATTTCAAAGGGACGTGGCAGACAGAATTCGACCCGTCACGCACGCGCGACAGCACTTTTTATCTTGCAACTGGTGACGAAGAGCAGGTCCCTATGATGACAAGGACAGGTGATTATTCGTACTATGAAAACCATGAAGCAAAGTTCCAAGCGATTAGTCTTCCTTACGGCGATGGACGCATAAGTATGTACATCTTCCTTCCGTATCGTGAGTCTGACCTCAACACCTTTTTAGAGGGTTTAAACACTGAGAATTGGGAGCGTTGGGTGTCGCAGTTTCGCGAACAAGAAGTATTCCTCAGCATGCCTAAATTTAAGTTGGAATATGAAAAAACGCTTAACACCCCGCTGCACTCCCTCGGTATGGGTATCGCGTTTGCACCGGGGCTTGCAGATTTCAGTCGGATGGCAGATTTAGAGGCTTTGGGTCAAAACTTGTATATCGGAGAAGTGCTCCATAAAGCCGTCGTCGAAGTCAATGAAGAAGGCACTGAAGCCGCAGCAGTAACTAGTGTTGGGATTCGCGCAACCAGTGCGCCACCGGCGTTCATGGCAAACAGACCTTTCTTCTTCGCGATTCGTGATAATGAGACAAAAACCCTACTATTTATGGGCACTGTTGTAGATCCTTAGATGGCATACAAATCACAACAGGACTTACGCAATTTTGACGGTAGCCTGTTCTGTTAGATGAAATTTTTCGGAAAACACAGCGTTCTTGTGTCACAAACTGACAGTTTGTGGTACAAAAGAGCGGCATGCGTAAGTCCTATCACAATTCAAAATGTATGCGGTTATTAACTCACTTCCCTTGAAATAGAAAGATTATGAAGAGTTTTGTGTTCCTTTTATTGATACTGCCCATTTTTTCAGCATCTGCCACGTGGGAGTCGGTGGAAAGCAAACATTTCCGGGTCTACTATCAAGAAGGCACAGCAGATCCAACGTCAATTCTTCAGATTGCTGAGGATTTCTATGCCGAACTGCCACAATTAACAGACCGTATTCCGGCAGGAATGATTGATATCTGGGTCTGCGATACAGCAGAAGAATTTCAGGCTTCCGTTCACGCCCCAATTCAGGATTGGGCAGTCGGTTGCGCCTTCCCGTTAAGCAGACGTATCGTTATTCAAAACCCGCAACACATTGCCCTGGCGAAACTGCAGTTAGTACAAGTGCTTCGGCACGAAATCGCGCATGTGCTCTTCGGACAGTGTACCCGCAAAGCCGTCAAAGAAATCCCGCTGTGGTTTATAGAAGGCATCGCGATCTACTTTGCCGAGGAATGGGTGCCGAGTCGTCACGAAACGTTGCTAAAGCATATTTTCTCTAAATCTATCTTACCGCTTCAAGAACTCACGCGAGGTTTCCCACGTTCACAAGCCGGTGCGGATTTGGCATACGCCCAGAGCCAAGATGCCGTCCGTTGGCTGGTTGAAGTCAAAGGTAGGGATGTGCTGTTTGCGCTTATTTCGGAACTCCATACAGGTAACAACTTCAATACCGCTTTTGAAGCCGTAGTTGGATGGGATCTTGCGACTTTTGATGTCCTTTGGCGTGAATCATTGGCGGAACGTTACCGATGGGCATCCCTCTTCTCCAATTCCTACTTTTTCTGGGGCGGTCTCGGCGGGTTAGCACTCCTCGGTTACCTGGTCCGCCGGAATCGTAGACAACGGCACCTCAATAAACTCGCACAACAAGAAGATACCGTGGATACATTCTTCAGGACTTAACACTCATGAATACCTCGCTGATTTACATTGCCCTCTGTTTTATTTGTCTCGCTGCCGTGGCGATAGCACAACCGAAACAACTCTCACAGTACCCTGATCAACTCACGCGCGACGGACATGTCCTTGTTCTACCGGACCATGGCACTGTCTACATCGTTTCCGATCTGCATGCCCATTGGGACGACTTTAATCAATGGTTGCGACTCACAAAACTTGTCGAGCGGATTCAAGCGGATGAAGATGTCTACGGATTGATACTCGGTGACGCAATTGACTATAAGCCAGATGAACCGAGACACCCGCCTTTTGGTGATACTTTAATTGTTGACCGGGTTATGGAACTCCAAAAACAACTCGGCGATAAAGGCAAAAGACTCATCTACCTCCGAGGTAACCACGAATTTGCCGCTGCAGATGCGTACGCGATGCTGAAGAAACAGGGGATGACAACAGAAAACCGAGAACGATTCATTCGTTTATTGTACGATAGCCACCTCGGCTCCTATTATGAGCAATTCAATTTCATTGAGAGAATGACGGATGCTCACTACGAATTCCTTGTCAATTTACCAACGGTTGTTATCGCAAAAAACGGTTTTGTCGGTATTCACGCCGGTCCCCCGCGTTTCATCACCAGTCTTACGGATCTCGTTAATCCGAGCCCTAAAACCGTTGAAGAACTTCTCTGGCATCGTCCTACTATCGCGTATAGTGGTGGATACACTTTAAGACATATAAAAACTTTTCTTGAAACCCTCCACGCCAATCTCCTTATTGTCGGACATACCCCGATTCATTATTTTCCGTCACAAAACGTCAGAGACGGTATAGCGACATTCGGTAACAATCAACTCATTTTTTCAACGGGCTATAGCGGCTTGCCCGGCATCCCAACTTATATTGAAATTGACCTATCAGAAACATACACCTCCGTCCACGCGCTGAAGTTAGGGGTGAATATTCATCATCTGTACGACAAAGCTGGAAAACCGAAATCTGACTAACAGCCCCACATCATGCGACCACTCATTTACATCATGACCCCTGTACTGATCCTCACCATCCTTCTCGCCTCTCGCTTTGTAACGTGGGACGCGATAAAAGGCATGGACCGGCAAGCACAGATATACGTTCAAGAGGGAACAGCATCGCTGAGATCATGGCAACTTCCACAAGCGATCAAAGCGTTTACACGTGCGATTGAGATTGAGCCAAAGTATGCTGAAGCTTATGTGAAACGCGGACTCGCTTACTACCGCTCTGCACAGTACGAAACCGCTATCGCAGATTACACCGAAACGTTAAAACTCAAAAGATATCAAGCCGATGCCTACGCAAGCCGCGGTGATGCATATCAATCGTTAGGCGACATGCAACGCGCTATTGAAGACTACTCTGCCTCGCTTAAAAGAAGATGGAACGCCTCTGTCATGCAGAAACGTGCGGAAACCTACTTTGAGGGCGGCAATGTTCAGAATGCGCTCGCCGATTACGATACTGTAATTAAGCACCAACCGACTCTGACGGCGTACTACGCCCGCGGCAACGTCTACCTCCAACTTTCCACGCAAGGTGATAAGAGGCATTTAAAGGTCGCATTGGCGGATCTCAACCAAGCCATTGCTTTGGAGCCGCGTTTCGCCGGTGCCTATATCAGTCGTGCCGAGACTTACACACATTTGGGAGAACATGCGTCAGCAACTCAAGATTATAGATACACTATAGAACTTCTCACAGACGCAATTCAGACATGGCAAGGCGAACCGAATGCCCTCATACAGGTCTATTACTGGCGCGCTTTTGTTCACCAAAAATTGGGTGAAGTTGACAAAGCAGAAAAAGATGTCAGTAAAGGGCATAATCATGTCTTTGGTTTTTTACTTGAAAAAATCGGAAGATTGTGATATACTTTAAAGAGTGTGGTGTTTAGCGTTTCGCTGGACTGCCCTCAATTTTTGTGCGCGAAGATTTACTTTTATTTTTGCCTGGATTTTCAATAGGAGGCTACAAGAATTAATATGACCGGAGATGCATTGGGTTTAGTTGAAACGAGAGGCTTGGTTGGGAGTATTGAAGCTGCTGATGCAATGGTGAAAGCGGCGAATGTCCAACTCGTCGGTTACGAGCAAGTCGGTGGCGGTTACGTGACCGTCATGGTGCGTGGTGATGTCGGTGCAGTGAAAGCTGCAACGGATGCGGGGGCAGAAGCCGCTGCACGCGTCGGCGAAGTTGTTTCTGTTCATGTCATTCCACGTCCACATGCTGAAGTCGAAACTATCTTAAAGAAAGCGTAAACTATTCGTAAATGGATTGACCATACGTTGCCTAAGAACGTTTGGAATATCCTAACAGAAAAGGCGAATCATAGATGCCAGACCGTGCCCTTGTTGAATTGATTACCCGCCGTGTCGTGAATAGACTGACGACGGACCAAGCGTGTAGTGGTTGTGCTTTGAGAAGTTGTGATGCCGGAAGTCGCGCCTGTGATGCCGTCACACAGCAGCAGCAAATTCCGGTGGGTGTTTCCGCACGACATGCCCATGTAACGCAAGAACACCTTGAGATTCTCTACGGTGCCGGACACCAACTCACTGTCTATGCGCCTCTCTATCAACCCGAAGCGTTCGCTGCGAACGAAACATTGACCATCGTCGGAAAGCGGATGCGCGCTATTGAAGCTGTTCGTATCCTTGGCCCCGTGCGGGATTACTCGCAAGTAGAAGTCGCCCAAACCGAAGCGATTCGGCTCGGGTTAAGCCCTCCTATTCGAGACTCAGGCGATCTTGCAGGTGCGGAACCTATTACCCTCATCGGGCCCGCAGGAAGTGTCTATTTAGAGGAAGGTGCCATCTGCGCGACACGGCATATCCACATGACACCGAGCGATGCTGACGCGCTCAATATTCGCGACGGAGAGCTTCTAAAGGTACACTTCCCGGGTGAACGTGCTCTGACCCTTGAAAATGTTCGTCCGAAAATTCATGAAAGTTATGTGCTTCAGATGCACTTAGATACCGATGATTCCAATGCCGCAGGTTTGAACGGTGGCGAACCTGTTGAAATCGTACGTTAGGTACTCCGTATACTTTGAAACAACATGAACCAAGAACTGATTGACCAAATTCGGAAAATCGTAGAGAGGGTACTCGAGGCGCAAGCATCTACCACTACGCACACTGCAGACGAGAAAAAACTACTCGCTATTTTTGGGGCGACGCAACTCAAATTGGATGAACCGCTCCAGCAGCTTCAGACCTGCATGCGAGATGGATGGAAAATTACAATAATTTTATCCGATCTCGCAACTAAAGTCATAAATCCGGAACCGATTCATGCGATATTTGGCGAAGAGAACGTTCTGCGGGAGGATACACTCACCGATATAGCAACGTTTGTGAAGACTTATCAGCAGATTGTGCTTCCTGTTCTCTCGCATCCGATGGCTGCAAAACTCGCGTTAAGGTTAGTAGACACACCGTGTACTTATCTTGTGTATGAAGCCCTCTCTAAAGGAAAAAGAGTCATAGCAGTTCCCGATGCCCTTAGTCATCAAAATGCGGCATCCGCAAAAATTAATGCGATTGAGGTTGAATATGTAAACGTTTTATCCGAACTTGGCGTTAAATGGGTACCTACGATGCAGATTGCGGAGTCGATTCAGAAGAGAACAGACGACTCACCCGCGAGTTTGGACAGACCTCTAATTAGCGCGACGACTATTTCAAATCTGGACGCGAATGTGCAAGAGTTGGTTTATGCAAAACAAGCGATTATTACACCACTTGCCCGTGAGCATGCGAAAAAGAGAGGTATTAAACTCATACCTAAAAGCTAAAAAGTGTCGGAACTATTGTAGGGGTTAGGTCGCCTAATCCTACGGGCGAGGGGACCTTGAAGAAATCCGCAGAAACACCCAAGCAAAGACCCTCAAGCAAAAACCCCCTACGAGAAATACGAAGTCTTGTTTTTAACAAACTCACGTTAGATAAGCCTGTCCATCTTAAACCGGGAATTGTGATCAGAACATCGGAGTCAGAGAAGAATCAGTTAATTTTGATTATTCTTGACAATTTTTGGAGAAAATTGTATTATTTCCATAATAGTTTTGCGATTAAGAGGATAACGGAGTTTTGACATTCACGCGGCACCGCGCGCAATAGGTATAAAAACCTATCGGCAATGCCAAATGAAGGACACGAACATAGGAGGAACATTCCATGAAGACCCGGATTTCGACTTTAAGCGTAGCATGTCTCATCAGCTGTTTTGTAATCGCTGGGTTGTTAACCCCGGCGAATGCTGATTACGATTATTACGCAGACCGGTTGAGTCGCGAGCATCGTGTTGCAAGCGATGTTGATGAGTGGATAGAGCGCGGAAATGCGACGATCACCGCCAGTCCACGCTTTGAAGACGGCGTTCGACTCACCGCTTGGGCAAATGACGCTCAGAACACAGACGAATACGAATTTGCAATTGCCAGCGCGGTATATCTCTTTGAAATTCCGACAGGGACACAGTATATTGAAGTTTTAGTGCGATACCGAGGAGAACCGCACCGTTTAGAAATTGAAGACTATGAAGAACCGATCGCAGGTCGCGCCTGGATCCGTAATACGAAACGCGAAACAACACGCAGCGGTTACTACGACGAAAATGCTAAAGAGACACGTTACGGCGACACTTTTGTGCTCCGCGCGAAAAACCGCTCAGAACATATTAAAATTCCTGCAGTCGGTCATGTCAAAGATGGATGGATGGAACTTCATATTGTTGCCGAAGGTGGCGAGCAGATTGATGTAGAGTATCTTGAGGTTTCCACGTATCGCAGGCAGCCAAAAGTGAGAGTCATTCAACGCTACACACCGACCTACCGTTGGCGTCCGTGGCATCGTTACACTTACCTCTACTTTTACGATGGGCCTGTCTATTACGCGACGGACTACGACTACTATCTCCGCTGGAGTTACCCGGTTTACGACCACCACTATCTGTCAATCCGTTCGTATTATGGTGGGTATCTCGGACGCTACCGTGGCTACTATCCAAGTGCTTACTACCGCTACTATTCGCCGTATTACGGTTCGTACCAAAGTTACTACCGTGGCACGCCGAAGGTCTATCAACGACGGACGCAGTTGAATCGCTGGAGTGCACAGCACGAAACAACCCGTCGGCAGTACAGTCGTAGCCGATTATCAGTGAACAACCGAGGCGAAAATCGAACAGCAGTACGGAGGAGCGTCCGAACCACGCTCGAAAACCACCGGCGACAGACTCCGGCGACGACGGAACGCGTTGCGCGCCAATCAATTATTACGCAGAAACTACGTACCCGTGCTTCTACTGCCTCAACACTCCGGCAAAGCAACGTCCGAAAAAGCACTTATGCTTCAGGGAGTACAACGAGGGCACTCAATCAGCAGCGGCGTTATTCTACGGCTACAACGCAGGACGTGAATCGCTACAGAAGGTCTGAGACACAGCGGACGACACCGCTTTACAGACGTTCTACTTCTTCGTCGAACCGGTCGTTCTCGTCAAGCACAAGCAGCAACTCGCGCCCGAAATATAGAACCACGACATCAAATTCAAGTGCGTCGCGTTCGAGATCAAGCGTAAGTCGTTCAACGACAAGTCCATCGCGCGAGAGATCAAGCGTGAACCGTTCAAGCTCGAGTTCGAGATCAAGCGTGAGTCGCTCAAGCCCGAGTGCGTCGCGTTCGAGATCAAGCGTGAGTCGCTCAAGCTCGAGTGCGTCGCGTTCAAGATCAAGCGTAAGCCGCTCATCTTCTACAAAAACCCAGACGCGTCCAACGACATCAAGTTCGAGTTCATCGCGTAGCAGTTCGAGCAGTAGCAGCGACGATGACGATGACGATCGAAGTCGGAAAACACAACGGACGAAACGGCGCCGTTAATAGGAGCAGTGCTGGCTTCGCATAACCGTTTGAATGTGTGAAGTCTACATACCCAATGCGATTATTGTTAATTATTTCACTTTTGTTATTCAACCTCCATGCCGGTTTTGCACAGGAGGCTGAAAACAACACAAATACCGAACAGCAAACACCTGAAACGGCGGAACAAGTTAAACTTGTTTCGCCGATCGGTGCTATAGTGCGTTCCGCTGTTTTTCCGGGATGGGGCCAATTTCACAGTCGTAGTTACTTCCGAGGGAGTCTAACTGCCTTGGGGGTAGGCGGTTCTATTGTCGGTGTCTTGTTAGCGCAAAATTCCTTTAGGAATCGCTACGAGGCTTATGAAAAGTTGGTGTGGGATCCTTTCTCTAATGAAAAAGTGATATTAGAGAGTTACGCATATGCGAACCAGAGGTACAAACTCAGGACATTTTTCATGTATACCGGCATCGGTATTTGGCTGTATAGCCTTATCGATTCTTACGTGAGTGCTAACTTTTATAACGCGACTACCCTGATTCAATCTATTGAACAGGATGCACAAAATATTGAAAAATTGGGGATCGAAATCGGTGCGACCCCTTCACATTTTTATTTTGGTATTGTTAAAACCTTTTAATTTAAATTAAAAAAAAACTTAAAAAGGAGGATACTTATTATGTTTAGGAATTTCGCCAAAGTCAGCGGCGTACTCATCTTACTCCTACTTGCAAATTTTATCGGGTGTGGAGACGCTGATAAGGTCGGAGAAATTCCGGCTGAAGAGCTCCTTCAAATCAGCAGTGTCTTAGACCGATGGCGAGAAGGTTACGAAACGGAAGATGTTAACACGTACATTAACACCTTCTGGGAAGATGGCTTCCTTTATGTCTCTGATATGGGAACCGATGGCGATAAAACGGACGACGTTGAGTTTGATGATATCCGAGAGGAACGCGCCTCTGCCACTCGCGTCTTTGATCGGTTCCAAGATATAGAAATAGAGCTCTCTTCACCACCAGAGATTACTATGAACGATGATGGCACAGAGGCCGAGGTTCGCAATCATTACAGAATCCAATTTTTTGTGTCGGACGGTCAAACGCTTGAGGGTGGCTATACCGGTGCCTACGCCGAAGGTGATAACATTTTTATCTTTGAAAAGAGAAATGACGAATGGCGTATAGCCGAGTGGCATGATGAAGCCTTTAACGAGGAAGAAATTCGCAGTGCCAATAACCTATAAGCCCAGAGAAGGAGGGGCAATTTCTAACCCAAAGGGCGGGTAGAAATACCGTACATTCATGCCGCAACAGGAGGAACACCTACGCGATTATTTTCAACTCATCCGAAAGCATGGTTTTACGCTCTGCCTAACTCTCCTATTAGTGTTAGGAACCGCCCTAATTATCTCGCTCCGTTTGCCTAAAACTTACGCTGCCTCCATTTTAATACTCGTCCAACCGAGTGCAACCTCTTCCCTTCCTTCAGCAAACCTGTTCCAAGATGTGCTCTCCGGTGGTGTTGACCGCCGAGAGATGGAAACAATCAGCACCCGATTTTCTACAGAGTCTATGCTAAATACAGCAATAGAAAACCTTGAGGAGAATGGGCACGCGGATGCAGCTGCGCTTTTCCCACCGGTTGGTAAACTCAAACGCGTGCTGAGGGCACAGGTAAACCCAGATTCTGATTATATCACGCTTTCGGTTGAATTAACCGAAGCAGAAGGCGGTGAACGGAATGCTGCACTCCTCGTCAACCAACTTGCAAAAGATATGCAAATGTTGCGGCGTGGCGATGAAGAAACGAAACTCAGCAAACTTATGGAGTTCCTCGAAAATAAACAACGCAAAATCGAAACGGAAACAGATGAAGGCTTAGACGGCCTCCTCACATTTGTTCGTGATAATGGAAGCCCAGAAACATGGGTGCCGACGCTCACGAATCTGCTTGACCGCCTTGCCCGTGTTCGGGAAGGTCTTGAGACAAATCAACAGCAACTCTACGCAACGAACGCCCGTATTACATACCTAAAAGAACAACTCCAAAATGCGCCTAAGCAGACGCAACTCTCAGAAACTACATCTTATAATCCGGTTTGGCTCTTTCAGCAGGAAAAACTCTTCGACCTCGAATCACAACGTATCGCTGCTGAAAAAAAAGTTGGTACAACTTCATCAGCGTTGGAAGGATTTGACGCACAAATCGCTGAAATCGAGAAAAAAAATAAGGCAACCTCATCAATAACGCCAACGGTTACCTCCGGGGTCTCTGCACATTACACTTATATGCAGAATCAATTAATAACACTTGTTCCGGATCTCTCGCGATACGAAAATGCCGTGGCACGTCTCAAACGGGAACAGAGCACACTCGAAACTGAATTGGCGAAATTAATAGAACAGATCCCGGAAAATCAGATTATTTTCACAGAAAAGGGCACCAAGATTCAGCGAACCAACGCGATGGCTGAAGAAATTGCCAAACGTTCGCTTGAAGCTGAAATATTATACGCTGAATCTAAGATGCCGACCTCTCGCAACCAGATAGGCGGCATTGAAATCGTTGACCGTGCCACACCGAGAAAAATTCCTGTTAGCCCTCAACTTCGGTTTATTCTTGTTATCGCCGGAATCACTGGCTTAGTTTTAGGTGTTACAGCTGTCTTATTTATTGAATATTTTAATAGGACCGCTGTGAACCTGAAAAAATGAAGGGCGTTGCATCTTATTTAGAAATAATGAAACCTCGAATTTCGGTTCGAGGTTTTATTATTTTGATAACTTTGTAAAAAAAATGTCAATTTTTCTTAAATTGTAGTATAATTATAGTATGTCCAATGCGCAACCGGGTATTTATACATCCGTTGGCATTGCGAAGACTTATATAAATTTCTGGACGTGATAAACGTTGAAACAAGAACGGAGGAATCCCACTGCTTTAGCTGTGGGAGGCAGTCAATAAATAGTACTGATATTAAAGTTGAAAATATATTACATTTGTGGTATGCTTATCGGAAATTCCACCCCAATGCGTACGTTTTCTGTTAAAAATAAAAGTTGACAGAAATTTGAATCAGTGCTATTTTAAAGGCTAAGAACAGTTTTGCAGGCATTTTAGTACATGTTTATTGAAAATTCCGCAAAACAAACCCTTAATTTGTTGGAAGGAGACTCGCTTTTATCCGCCTCGCGCGGTATTCGCAATTTACGGATATTCTATCCGGCAGTGACGAAAAGCAAAAATTGAATAGGTGCTATTCTCAACTAACGCAATTTTGCCCCTTATCGTTACACGCAAAGCAGTTTTCATCCATTTCCTAAGGTTTTTGTCGGAAACCGGGGTATGGAGCGCGAATGACGAAATATTCATATCGCAGTTCCGGTACCTAAACATCCGATTCATTATCTCCAAGGAGGAAAAACAAAGTAATGAACAGGCTAAAACAATCACTTGATGTTTTACTTGTAGCGACCTGTATTCTGAGTGCTTTCGTGCTTTATGGTTGTGGCGCGCAGAGCCTTGGTCCACAAGAACCCCTATTGCCAACGATTGAGGGGAGTTCTAAATTCTCAGCGCGTTTCCAATTAGAAGAAGAGCCGCAATTCTTCTATGATCTATTTGGAAAAGAGCTGCTTGAAGGTAACGAGGTCTACAACTATCGCGAGCAGAAAGAGTTTGACCAAAACGGTGAATTGTTCGTTGGTTGGACAGGTCAGCTGGATAGTGAAAGATTCTCAGCACAGTTGGATAGAACGGTCTTAACTGAAGATAGTTACCGTGGCAGATACACAGAGTTTGCTATCGGTGATAGCATGCGTTTTAAGCCGTCCACGCTATTCCCGAACCGATACATTCTCTATAAAACAGAGTTTGATGGGCTTCGGTGGGACATCTCTTTCGCGCAGGAACGGCACCTTTTCACGCTCATCAATTCTCGTATCTCAAACCCTGTCCAATTGACAGACGCAGCGGCGAACCTTGCCCCGACGCTTGGTCGTCGGAACGGTCTCAACGAAGACGCTGGCGTACGGCACCTTGAAAACGCGCGCCTTGTCGGTTTCCGGGCACAAGGGCTTTTAGGCGACATCTTCCGTATCGGGTTCACTTATGTTAATCTTCACAAAGAACACCCGGAACGTGTTGAAAACCCGCTTATGGGTACTGTAGCCAATACCCCGCCGGAATCAATTTCAGTTATCTTCCGAGATGACTCACCGGAAGACAATCACGTTATTGTCACTCGATTCTCCGGCTTTGATCCAGATGTACATAGTGAGAATATTCAGGGCGGTGTCGGTGCAGCTTTCAAAGAGATGAAGGTCACTGTTGTCACGCAAGCCTTGGAAGAATTAACGCCCGAAGAAATTGAAGAGGGTGCTGAACCGACAGTGTTACCTACCGAAACGATTACAGAAACCCTTGATATTAGCAATGTCATCCCGATGCCTGTCGGAGGACTGCCTTCTGATATTCGTGATTCTGTTGATGGATCATGGAAGATCGTTGATGGCTTCAATAAGATGAAAGCCGTCATTGTTTTCGTTGATCCAGACGGCGCACCTTCTCCGGATGTAGCACAACTCCTTTCAGAAGGCGCGTATCAAATTGATGCTGACCCGCGCACCGTTCAATCCGTTAACTTTGAAATGATTGTAGCCGGTGATTACAACATCGCCGTTATCGGGTCCAGTGCTGCTAACAGAGCCGAGTCAGATCCCGAAATCCAAGAATGGATTAAAACTGAAGACGGTCACATCCAGATGCCGTACCGTGATGTTATTGAAGCCCCCGGTAACTACGGGCAATCTTCGGATTATACCAGTAACCGAGCAACCCTCTTAGATAATCCGAGTGCTTGGGAAGGTGAAGGCAGACCGCGTAAAATCAGTTATCGTTACGGCGCGGCACGCGCAGCTCTTCTCTATGGGCTTGATTTAGAAGGTACTATTGGCAATGTCTTTCTCCGAGCACACTACTCTATCAACGGAAAATATAAGCAGTATCCGACCATTCCGAAAGATCAGATTGGATTCAGCCGACTGAAAACAACCATCCAAGGCGAAGATGGTGAGGAAGAAACGGGTATCTCCGTTGATCCTGCTACTGGCTTGCCGTTAGACGCAAATGGGATACCTACCTACTCTGAGACCACAGGTGAAAAATTTGAAGCCATGTTAGGTGGCGACGGCACCGATGAAAGCGGCGACGGAGCCCTTGGAAGAGAAACCGCATGGTTCGTGCAACTCAAATCTCGTTTTGGAAAGTTGTACCTCGAAGGGGTCTACTATCATATCGATCCGGGTTACACGACAACTTATCTCAATTTCGGTTCTAATACCGACAGGGATCAACCGTACTCACTCCCGCGGACACCTGAATCACAGTCTGAACAAGATCCGTGGGATGAAACGAATTACGCCCTTATTGAAGATGATGATGATGACGATGACTGGCCGGATGACATCGACTTCGATGGGGTCCTACCCCGCGCCGACGATAGAGATCAGAACGGCGTTTTGGACTTCCAAGAAGATTTCCTCATCTTTGATGCCGATCCACCGGTCTTCACGGACCTGGTTGATCTGAATAACAACGGCACGATCGATTCACTTGAGGACGATTTTGAACCGCAGTATGAGTATGGAGTAGACAGGGAAGGCTACCATGTTTTCGCCGAATATGACCTCCTTGATAACCTTTCACTCAAAGTCGGATGGCTCAACGAAAATGAAGTCTCAAGTCGACGGCAGAATGACTCCAAATACTTACATGTCACCTATCAACGTGACATCCCTGATTTTGGAACTGTGCTCTTCCAAAACCGTTTCGTCCGAGTCCAAGACGATATTCCAGATTATACGATTACGCTGCGTGTTGGTGAATTGGAACCCGTTCAAATTTCCGATGAACTTGATTTCCATAACGCTCGTGTGAATACAACAACGCTCCAGTTCCTTTATACCGCTGTTCCGAACCTCACACTGGAAGCAAAATTCCTTGTTGTGCTGCAAAAACAGTACGAACAGGATGAAGCAGATGCGATTTTCAAAGAAATTGAGCCAGTGGACCCCGACGACGATAGTGATCCGCTTACTGCCGATCAACGCGTCGACTTTATGGTACCCGTTGAACAGGTTCGTGCGGGCGGTGAAAGACGCGAATTCCCGTTCTATCCTGACCACGGGATTAATGCGCTGGATCCCGAGGATCCAGGCTTAATCTATGATCCTGAAAACTGGAAAACGCGGCGCTATCCGGAACGCGATATCCGCAACCAGCAGACCATTCTCAAAGCGAGATACGAAATCCCGCTCGGCGACCTTCCATTTGTCGATAGAATCGGTGAAGATTTGACCCTTACGCCGATGGTGAAGTACATCTGGGATCGAGCGTTTGACCGTGGTGCTGAGGAAATTCCTGACGCGCTCAACCCACGTCAGTTCGTTCCTACTGATAACGAACCTGTCGAATACTTACGCTTCAATCGCAGAAGTCGTGAAGACGTGCTCGGCGTACGGCTTGACTATCAGTTCTCGCAAAGGATGAACATCCTTGGCGGTTTCCAATACCGGAAATTCACGAACCGAGATAATAACTTCAAAAACTATTTGACAAACTTCCCGGAAGATGAAGATGTACCCGTACTCTACAGACCGGATTTGCGAACGCGAATCTTTGAAGTCCAAGCGATCAACCGCGGTGAATGGCTTGGGTTCAACATCGTCATCCTCGCGGGTTATCGACGAACGACTATCTTGCTCGACCACACGACGAGTAACACCACCTTCGTGCGAGCAATGATGGGCTTCTAAATGTTTTTGTGTATCGCTGGACACCGTTTCGTGTCCAGCGATACCACATCTATCAATATCATCGCCAACGCCGTTTTCAGCAACACTGAAATAAAGCGCGTAACTTTTCAAGCACTCGGGTGTTCTTAATGGAAACGGCATTGTAAATAGTAGGGATAGTCCACAAATATAGATATTGATTCCTAACCTGAAGATTTGTGTAGATGGAACGCTCACGCGTTAAAAAATAAGACTGAGTTTTAAGGTGCGGTTCCCGTGCCTTATCCATATAGCACTTTATGAGATAACTTGTAGAGACTTGCTGCAACACAATCGGCAAGTCCCCTAAGGAGGACAAGAACGAATGATACGTTTTAGTTTTGTTTTACTGTTAGTTGCTTGTGTCACTATGTATGGCGGCATCGCTTTCGCGCAAGACGACGCTGGAGGCAGTGGTGGAACCGTCCGCGGTCAAATTCTCGATACAACCACAGCACAGAGCCCAATTGTTGACGTTGATGTCAGAATTGTTGCCATAGGTGGAGAAGAACATACCGCAACAACTGATGCCAATGGCGAGTATGAAAAATCAGGCATCCCTGCAGGCCGTTACCTGATTAGTATCTACAAAGACGGGTACGGTCCGCGAGAAGGAAAACCTGTAAGCGTCATTAATGGCGGGGATCATTACGTCCCGCTCAAAATGACTAAAAAGGATAATATCGTTACTTTCTTCCAGAAGTTCGGATTCGTCTTCTGGCCACTCGCCCTTTGCTCGATCACGGCATTAACCTTCATTATTGAAAGACTTTTCACCTTTGTGCGGAGCCGTTCTCGAATCGGAACCGAACAGTTCATCGCCAGTATCGCTGACTCATTGCGGAAAGAGAACATTATGGAAGCCGTCTCGACTTGTGAAGAAGCCGGCGGTCCCCTCGCGAATGTTCTTAAAGCAGGATTGCTGCGATATAGCCAAGCCCAAATTGAAGAACGCGATATTAGCAAAGAAGAAATTCAGGAAGCCATTGAGGAAGCGAGTCTCCTTGAAATCCCTGAACTGGAAAGAAACCTACCCGTTCTCGGTACAGTCGCAGTCGTTTCGCCGCTGTTCGGCTTGCTTGGAACCGTTACAGGTATGATTAGTGCGTTTACCACAATCGCACTTGAAGGTACCGGTGACCCGCAGCAGCTCGCAGGCGGTATCTCACAGGCACTTCTCACAACTGCTGCTGGCTTGACAGTCGCTATTCCGTGCTTGATTTTCTTCCAACTTTTCGATAGCTGGGTTAACAGACACATGGTTGAAATTTCACAGGTTTCTACCGAAATCGTCAATCAGCTGATTATTGGTGAATCCAGCGGTGCATAGTCTTGGAACAGAACGGGCGGGTGATTCTGCCCGCCCTTTTCTGAGAAACTTTGTAGGGTATTAGGCTCCTAAACCTTAACCCTCGTCTCATTAACGAGAAAGGAGACTTTGAAATGCAACAAGTCGGTGAAGCCAAATTGAGCTTGCTTGCGAACAAGTTAAGAGAACGTAAGCCGCCAACGCTCAGTATGGCACCTATGATTGATTGCGTGTTCCTGCTCCTAATCTTCTTCATGGTGTCAACAACCTTCTCGCCGATTCCGGGCCTTCGCGTGCAGCTTCCCCCACCGGGGAAACCGTCGCCTGACAAACCGAAAGGACTCACTGTCCGGATAGCGAACCCAGAACCCGGTGAGGATAAAGGCACTATGGTGTTGAATGATGTGGTCGTCCAGGTCGAAGAAATGTTCAACCAATTCATCAACGCACCGGAAGAATCCAAGAACATGCTAATCATCCAGTCTGAGCGGGACGTACTGCATGAACAGATTGTGCAGGTGATGGATATTGCGAAACAGTCAGGTATAGATAAAATCGGATTCGCTATCGTCGCGAGAGACTGACAACCCTCAAGCGATTGCAATAGTAAATCCTCTTTCTATAGAAGGAGAATTCAGATGGCTTTAAACTTAGCGAAACGGCGGAAAACAACTGAAGAAGACGACATTCCGATGGCACCCATGATTGATTGTGTCTTCTTGTTACTCATCTTTTTCATGGTGTCTGCTGTCATGAAAGCTCAACCGCCTTTCACCATCACCTTACCCGATTCCTCAACGCAGCACGAATTTACACGGAAGAAGTTTAATCTCTTCATTAGCAGTGACGGACAGATTTCGATTGATGATCAAGTGATGGGGACACTGGAAGATATGGAGCTTTTCATTGCGGCTCATGAAAACCAGATCAGCACTCTGATTATCAAGGCAGACAAACGTGCCAAGCACGGGGATGTCATTGACGTGGTAGAGCGGGCGAAAATGCGCTCCAGTAAAACGGAAGGACTCGAAATCGCTTTCGCGGTATCGGAAGAAGACTGAGGAACGCAACTTAATTAAAAAAGGCAGCATTTGCTGCCTTTTTTTTTTGCACTATTGATATGGTATTTTATAGTAAAGTTTAGAATTAATTGGACACTTTCAAACAGTCTGAATGCCTATAACAGGCATTCAGACTGGCACAACCTAACAGGTTATGCTACAAAGATGTTTATTTATTTTTGGGGTTCACTATAATCAGGAATCTATCGCTTCCGCGCTCTCCGAGAGGTGGCTCTCCTTTTAAGTTGAACGGGTGCCGGCAGCGGTGGCGGTGGTGGTGTTACAACCTTCCAAAAGTGCGGAAGGAAGTCCTCCCAATGGGTGAGCATATTCTCAGCATGTTGACTACCGGTGTAGGTCGCATGATTTTGTATAAGTGCCATCAGGCTCTTAATATCTGTCTCACCGGTTACCTTTTCTATTTTTACCCAATCCGAGTTGTACTTCTTCTCAAATTGCCCCTTTTCGTCCAAGACATAGGCGGTACCGCCTGTCATCCCAGCGCCAAAGTTTCTACCTGTTTCGCCGAGAATCACGACTGTACCGGCGGTCATGTATTCGCAACCGTGGTCCCCGACACTTTCAACGACAGCAGTTGCACCACTATTTCGGACGCAGAACCGTTCACCGACACCGCCCGCTGCATAGAGTGTCCCCCCCGTCGCGCCGTACAAGACCGTATTTCCAATGATCGTATTTTCATAAGTTTGGAACGGCACTCTTGAAGCGGGTTTGATAATAAGCTCTCCACCCGCTATACCTTTGCCGACATAGTCATTCGCTTCGCCTGTCAATACGAATTGCACACCACTAATACAGAAGGCACCGAAACTCTGTCCGGCACTGCCCTCAAAATGGCACTGAATTGTTCTATCCGGCAAACCTGTGTCGCCATAACGCCTCGCGATTTCACCGGATAATTTCGCGCCTACCGTCCGATGCGTATTTCGGATAGCATAGGAGAGTTGGATCGATGTTTTCTGATCAATTGCTTCCGCTGCATCCACGAGAATCTGATCGTCCAGCGGAATGTCCTCTCGGTCGTTCCGTTCCTGTAGATGATAGCGCGGCTGCGTACCCGTTGGATCCGCCGGGGTCAGAATTTCACTTAAATCAAGCATTGCGGCCTTAGGATAATCCGCAAGGTCAACGGGCTGCAGCAATTCAGGACGCCCAATAATGTCGTTCAAAGAGCTATGTCCGAGATTCGCGAGCATCGCTCGCACCTCGTTTGCTACGCCGAGCATGAAGTTAACAACCATCTCTGGCGTACCTGGATACTTTGCCCGGAGCGCGGGGTCTTGCGTAGCTACGCCGACCGGACATGTATTGAGGTGGCATTGTCGCGCCATAACACACCCGGTTGCAACCATTGCTATTGTGCCGAAGCCGTATTCTTCTGCCCCCAACATAGCGGCGATCACAATATCGCGACCAGAACGCATTCCGCCGTCTGCCCGCAAAACAACACGATCTCGCAATTCGTTCTCCACCAGTGCGCGTTGCGTTTCTGCAAGTCCAAGTTCCCAAGGTGTCCCTGCGTTCTTAATAGAACTCAGGGGTGATGCCCCGGTACCCCCTTCATGTCCGCTGACTTGGATGACATCGGCGTATCCCTTTGCTACGCCTGATGCAATGGTCCCAACCAGAAATTCGGACACAAGTTTCACGGCGACCTTTGCCTGCGGATTTGCCTGCTTCAAATCATAGATGAGCTGCGCCAAATCTTCAATAGAATAAATATCGTGGTGCGGTGGCGGCGAAATGAGCGGAACTCCCGGGACAGAGTGGCGGATAGAGGCAATTTCAGCGGTTACTTTGTGCCCTGGTATCTGTCCGCCTTCCCCAGGTTTCGACCCCTGCGCCATCTTAATTTCCAATTCTCTCGCCGAAATTAGGTATGTCGGTGTGACACCGAAACGTCCGGAGGCTACCTGTTTGATAGCACTCGAAGCAAGGTCGCCATTCGACTGCGGCTTGAAGCGTGTAGGGCTTTCACCCCCTTCGCCACTTCCAGATTTTGCCCCGAGGCGGTTCATTGCGATTGCCAAGGTTTCGTGGGTTTCACGGCTCAACGCTCCGAAAGACATACTACCGGTTGTAAAACGACGCACGATATCCTCCGCGGGTTCTACCTCTTCAATCGGGATAGGCGTGCTCGGTTTGAATGCAAGCAAATCACGTAAACTCGAAGGCTCACCGGTCTCAACAGCGTCAACATATTTCTCATAATCCTCCGACTTACCAGCCTTGACAAACTTGTGGAGCGATTTAAACACTGTTGGATTAAACGCATGGAATTCACCATTTCTACGGAACCGAAAATAGCCTGCCTCTTCAAGCGATGCGTTGTCTTCGGTTCCTGAAAACGCTTTTGTGTGAAAATGGAGCGTCTCTGCAGCGATTTCAGTAAACCCGATACCACTCAAGCGTGATGTGGTGCCTGTAAAGCACTTATCAATAACTGTGGCATTGACACCAAGTGCCTCGAAAATCTGCGCCCCGCGGTAACTGGAAACTGTCGAAATCCCCATCTTCGCCATAATCTTCAAAATCCCTTTTTCGAGGGTTGCCTTATAGGTTTCAACGGCTTTCGTTGCTGTGAGCCCTGCGAGTTCGTCATCCGTAGCGAGCTGAATGATCGTTGAAAAGGCGAGATAAGGGTTGACTGCCGCTGCGCCATAACCGATGAGAACAGCAAAATGGTGTTCTTCCCTTGCATCTCCGGTTTCAGCGATAAGACTGACCTGCATCCGTTTTCCTTCTCGAATCAGATGGTGATGGACAGCACCGACAGCAAGCGCCATCGGAATCGGTGCGGCATCAGGGTTAACATCTTTATCGCTTAGCACGAGAAGTGTTGTTCCGGCATCAACTGCCTCGGAGGCACGTTGACATAACGTTTCCAACGCGGTTTCCAACGCTTGTTCACCAGAAGATATTGGAAAACAGACAGAAAGCGTTTCTATCTGAAAATCGGATATATCCAATTCCCGTAAAGCTTGTAAATCTGTATTTGTCAGGATGGGTGAAGGCAACCGGATAAGTCGAGCGTGTGCGTCAGTTTCCGTGAGTAGATTATGCCGCCGCCCGAGGTAAGTTGTGAGCGACATCACCAAGCGTTCCCGGATCGAGTCAATAGGGGGGTTCGTTACCTGAGCAAAACGTTGTTTGAAGTAACTGTAGAGCGAGCGAGGGTGCCGAGAAATCACAGCAGGGGGTGTATCATCACCCATCGAACCAATCGCTTCCTTCGCTTCTGTTACCATAGGCTTGATAAATCGCTCTACATCCTCGGTCATATAGCCGAAGGCTTTCTGGTAGATCGGCAGCTGCTCAGGAACAGGCTCCGTCGTCGCAGAAGCACCGTCTTTTTCAGTGGGAAGCGTTACGATGCCTTTCTGCACCCACTCCGCATAAGGTTTCCGCTCAGCAACCGTCCGCTTAATCTCCAAATCTTTTAGCAGTTTCCCTTGTGCTGTATCTACAGCAATCATCTGTCCTGGTCCCAACCGCCCTTTTTCGACAACACACCTGTCGTCGAGTTCAATAATACCGACCTCAGACCCCATGACAACGGTTCCGTCTTCTGTAACTTTATAGCGTGCGGGTCGTAAACCGTTTCTATCCAGACTCGCGCCAACGACGACACCATCCGTAAATGCGACTGCTGCGGGTCCGTCCCAAGGTTCACTGACACATGAGAGGTACTCGTAACAGGCTTTGAGCACATCCGGCATATCCGGAATCTGTTCATACGCCTCCGGGATCAGACACATCATGGCGTGTAGGATATCTCGGTCAGAATGTGTTAGCAACTCCAACACGTTATCCAAACTCATCGAATCGCTGCCGTGCTGATCAATAATGGGCACAAGCTTTTGGATATGTTCGTTCCAGAGGGGCGACTGCAAGTCGGCTTCACGGGCTCGCATCCAGTTCCGATTGCCCATCAAGGTGTTGATTTCACCGTTGTGCGCCAGTGTATGGAAGGGTTGAGCGAGCATCCATGTCGAAGAGGTGTTTGTGCTGTAGCGTTGGTGGAAAACAGCAAGTGCTGCCTCAAAATCTGAATCTTCTAAGTCCGGATAAAATTGCGAGAGCTGCGGTGCTACCAGCAACCCTTTATAGACAACTGTTCGATGCGAAAAGGATGCGATATGGAATTCGTCAAGTCCTGTTGCCGTGATACGATGTTCTAACTCCTTGCATACCAGGTACAAGCGTCTTTCAAAAGCGTCGTCTGGAAGTTGTTCTGGCCGCCCGACCAACACCTGTTGAATTTCCGGCATCGTTTCCAAAGCCTTGGTCCCAAGCGCAGAAAGGTCCAGAGGCACCGAACGCCATCCGAGGAGCGGCACGCCGTATTGTTGTAACGTTTTTTCGACGAGTGCGCGTCCCTGCGCTTGTGCGCTCTGGTCGTGTCGTGGCAAGAAAATCATCCCGACACCCATATCATTTATTGACGCTAAGTGGACTCCAAGCTTCTCAAGTGCTTTTTGGAATAGTTTTTCAGGGATTTGCGTTAAGATACCTGCCCCGTCACCTGTCTTTGCGTCAGCCGCCACTGCGCCTCGATGCGTCAAATTTGTTACCGCTTGCGTCGCCATCTTGATAATCTCATGGCTCCGATTCCCGAAGCGGTTCGCGATAAAACCAACGCCACAAGCATCTTTTTCATTTATATCTTTGTACATTTCTAAACTAACTCTCCATACATTCTTCTATGTTTCTTTTGCATTGGCATTGTAGAGCGAGTTCCTTATGCCTCGCCGTTTCGTATTTAATTTGCGGGGCGAGATTCGCGTGCCTCAGCCATAGCCCTTTTTATAAGGATACAAACACATCGGAAAACGGACTTCGCTTTCAGGGTTGGTAGGTCTGTTGTACGGCTTAAGTCGGACGCTGACTACTCGTATCCTGCCGAAAATAGCGCGCCCCAAGGCAAGAGAGAGCCTCTTGAATCAACAGCGATCAGCGATCGCATCAACAGTGATTCGCGACCGGCTTGGCGGGCTTACATGCTTCGGTTCAGTCCTCAATCCTTGAGTCAAAACCGGCTATTCGTCTTTAATATTATACCTCAATTTAAGCCGAAAGTCAAGTACATTCTCCTGAGTCTCAATAGCCGACTGCACACCCATCACGTCTCGGATCTGAACCTGCGACGAGCGTGTCAAAAGACGGGTCGGTGATAGACCCCCAGCTAAAGCATGGGGAAACCTCCGCAAACTTTATGCGAAAGCATTTGTGGATTTCAGAAGCGAACTGGACGCTTCAACGGAGTAGCCTACAATCTTGCCAAGCAAAACGATAGGTCTTACAACTCCTAAGCCAAAGGAAGCTACCCCTTCCTTAAGAATGTTCATAGCAGCGTTCTGGTCCCGGTCAAGGTGTGTATCACACTTTCGACACGTCCAGTCTCTATCTTCCAACGTGAGATTGTCGTTTTTATGATTACAAACACAACAGCATTTTGTCGTCGGTGTCCAGCGTCCAATCGTAAATACAAAACGATTGCGTTTATTAGATTGGTGTTTGAGTTTCCGCATGAACTCACCGAAGGCAAGGTCCGAAACTTGTTTACCAAAGAGGGCTTTCATACCGCGAAGGTTCAGGTCTTCAAAGAACAAAATATCAAACTTTTGACAGAGGTCTATCGCAAGTTTCCAATGGTGGTCTGTTCTCTGATTTTCAGTCTTTTTATGGATACGCGCAACGTTCTTACGTTCGCGTTCTCTGTTATGAGAACCTTTGACCTTGCGGGAATGAACTTTTTGTGCTTTGGCTAACTTATCAGCGTTCTGTTTGTAAAACATAGGAGAAGTATATCGGTGTCCGTCACTGCCAGTCAGGAAGTCTTTGATACCCATATCGAACCCTTCAGCTTGACCCGTCTTGGGTTCGGGTTTGACTTCGTTATAGTCTTCAGTGAGCGTGATATACACGTCTCCGAGAGCGTCTCGTGTCACTTGAACTTGTGTGATTTCGCCCGCTATCTTTCTATGCAGCGCAAAACGATACCAACGCCCATTGAGACGCATACGATACGTTGGGTGATTTCTTTTATGCTTTTGCTTGTCCAATACTTTCTCTATTTTGACCTGTTTACCGCTAAACGTCATGCCCTTGTGTTTCTTACATGCCTTGAACTTCGGGTGGCCTCTACCGAGCGTTTTCATTTCGCGAAAGGATTGTGCTAAACGCTTCACAACATTTTGTAACGACCACGAGTAAGGGATATTCCAATGCTTGTATTTCTCAAGTTTCTTGAGTTTCGTCAAATGAGCAGACATCTTGGAATACGAAAGTCCCTTACCATACCGGCGTTTATATCGCATACACAACCCAAGGAAGTGATTACGCACAATACCACAAATATCAAAATCAGTGTGCAGAGACTTCAACGTCTTATCGTAAAAAAGTTTATGTTTCGTGTTTCGCATAGAGATTCACACTCCACACTTTTAACCTCTAATCAGTAGGTAGACAGACACGCTACCGGGGTCCCCGCCCGTTACTGGAAAGGGGGCGGTAACGCTGATTATGTCTGTCAGTGTGATACCATTAATTAAACCACACTTTCAACACAATGTCAAATCTTTTTTCCGAAGGTTTGGTCTCATTCACTAAGGCGGTGTCTACATTCCCCAGCTAAAGCAAGGGGTTTTGACACCGAAATTTGATAAAAATCGCTTGCCCTCCCCCAAAAAAGTGTTTCCGGTAGATCAGCATGAAAGCATCGCCACCGATACCGGTTGACATTGGCTCGACGACGTTGAGTATCGCGGCAGTTGCGACCGCCGCATCAACAGCATTTCCACCGTCCTTTAGAATCTGCAACCCGCCCTGTGCGGCAAGTGGCTGACTCGTTGCCACTGCGCCATGTTGGCAGATGACAGCGGAGCGTCCAGGTCCAAATCGGTTTGGGGAATACCCATCAAACATCTTCTTTCTCCTACTTATAGACTGATACCACTATAGCACGCCTCGCCCTTTTTGTCAAATTTAGCACTGATACGCCTTCAAAAGAAAAAGGGTTTCGACCTATCCATAGATCAAAACCCCATAGCAGAAACCCATGTGTTTGCAGTCTGCATCTCATACGATTAAGTTACCACTTCAACAACCAGCATCGTTTTTATCACTGAGTTTGCCACTACGCACCACAGAGGTGAGAAATTCAACGGTATCCAAAGCCTGTTTGAGAATTCCGACGAATGCTTCTCGCTGCCCCAGACTATCAGCCCCAAAGTAATTAGCAATTTTTTGGTAGTCGTCCCCTTTTCGATGGCCACTCCCCTTGGATCGCAATGTCTGAAGTTTCTGTAAAAAAGAGACTCGGTGATTGGCATCTTCAACTGAATGGAAACTAAGGACCTCTCCAAGAACCTCAATGCTCCGTTTACCTTTAAGATTCACCCTCTCCGCTTCAGGTAAAAGCCGCTTGAGTCCTTTTACATTTATTGATTCGATTAATATCGTTTGAAGATCCTGAATTAAATCATCAAAATCACACTGTTCATCACTAACTGGGATCCTTAAGCGTTTGAGGCGGTACTCATCTCCAGGACCGAGAGGTTTCAACAACTGCCAAGCCAGATGCTCATCACATGCCTTTTGCAACTGCTCATGGCTTTGCTTGAACAAGTGATCCGGTTGATCTGAACTTGCCCACTCTCCCCGAACCATCCGCCTATAAAAGGTTTTACTCATACCCCCTTCTGGTGGAATGTTATGGACCCGCCAATGTTCTTGTTCTGCGTAAGGCAGAGAAATCCCAAGTTCATCTAAGAATACACAAACTTTGTCGGGGGCGTGGTTGTCAATTTTTATACTCCACAATGAGGCACACCTCAGCATTGAATCCTCAACACTGTATTTACTGGGTTCGTTGTAGTACTTATCCAAAACCTGCTTATCGAAATGGACAAGCGTAAGCTTTCCAGCTGCGTTTTCTTCAGGAAAATGGCTCAACTTATATGGGTTACACGTATAATAAACGTTATCACCGTTATCGTCAACGTCAACGATGAATTCGACATACTTAGGTTCCTCAGCAAAATCCCCTAAACCGCTCTTAGACTTCGGTAGAGGTTCAATAAGTCTCCTTCCTCTCAGTCTACTAGCCGATCGAAATCCTTGGTAGGAAGAGAAACTAGATAAAGACGCAGAAACAGCATAATAGTGATGCCTACAAAATATGAGATCCTGCCTCGTGAATTTACATGGTTCATCCTCGCTGAGTCCGAGTTCTTGAAGGGAATATGTCGAATACTCATCGAATACAAACAGCCTTGACAGGTACAACTCTTTGATAGCTAAAAACTGCCGAATTTCCTGGCACCTTATCTGAACCTCATCAGGTTTAACGATAGCGATTTTACTTTTATTCCCTGCATCATCAATCTTGATATATGTATTTGTTTCTTTCTCGTGATAGAGATTATGGAAAAGGCGAAATTCTTCTAAAATCTCGATATAATTCTCCTCCATTCCACCAAACCAGCGCTTGATAACTAAAGGTTCTGCCCCATACATATCTTCATCAACACCCCAACGAAAGTATTTAATTTCACTTTCGCCTGAGGGACAATAAGCCGCGGGCATACCATTCATACTTTCTGGATCCCCTGAATTCATATGTTCATTAGAAAGTATGTACTCGATTTGATCTGGAGGAATCAAAGCAGAAAAAATGAAGTAATCCCGAGGAGTACCCATCTCCCGGTACACGGTCACCATTTCAGTCGCTTTTAATTTTCGCCCAATCCACTCCAAGTTACGTGCTTGTGATAGCCGCTCCCGGTCTGCATCAATGCTCATAATTTCATCTTCTCCTCATTTCTACCAAAGATTGGGACATTCGGATAAACTTTAAACTCTACCGCTTTAATTTATTTGTACCATTAATTATAACATCTGAAACCGTGTCCAGCAAAGGAAAAGCGAGTCTCCTCACCCGCGCTATCTTACACCTTCAATAGACTTGCTGAGTTAACTTAATTTTTGCATTTCTCAACCTATACAACTTACACACCAATCAATATATGTCAGAAATGAACACATCGCGCACTGCCGGGATTTAAGACCGAGTACTAAGTGATTTTGCTGAAACAAAATACACTTGATTTTTCTGCCGAAATGTGCTATGATATGGGCGCGCATATAGTATGTTTTCCATTTCACTCCACCGATAACAGTAGCAAGGCAAAATCGTCAAAAAAGGACATAGATATAATGGCAAACACAACTCCAAAAGCATTTTTTGCGTATCCATCAAGTGGAGACACTTTAAAAGAGGCAATCCGAGACGCTGTTCCTAAAATAAATAAAAGTAGGCTAGTAAATATAAAATCTTGGGAGGAATGCAATCCCAGCGGAAATTTTATTATCAAAACCATCCGTCAAGAAATCGACGAAGCTGAACTCTTCTTTGCCGACTTGACAGGATTGAACCACAATGTGATGTTTGAACTCGGCTATGCAATAGCTCATGATAAACGGATCTGGTTAATATTTGATGACACATATACAGAAGCAAAAAAATTGTTTAATCAGTTGGGAGTTTTGAGTACCGTTGCATACACTCGGTGCTGCAATTCCGATGACATCGTTAAGGGTTTCCATAAGGAAAGACCCTACGCGAGCATAGAGAATACACTTTTCAAGGATGAAATAAAACCTAGTCTAAAAGATAATAGTTATCCGAGCATTTTTCACTTGAAAAGAGAGCACGAAGACCAAGCCGCTGTCCGCGTGTCTAATTTACTTCAAAAAACATTCGCCAAAAGAATTACTATTGATGACCCTCGTGAATCCACTGTCCAGTCGTTGGCTTGGTATGGCAGCAATGTTTTTAACTGTAACGGTATGGTTTGCCACTTTATGAGTCTTAAAAGAGAAGGTGGATACATTCAAACTGCTCGACACGCCTTGGTTTGTGGTATGGCTTATGGTTGGAAAAAGCCGTTGCTTATGCTTGCCGAGGACGATTTCCTACCACCTATTGATTTTCGTGATGACCTTAGATCTTATAAAACAGCAGCAGAGGCACTTAGATATTTGAACGAGTGGATCCCTCCTATAGAACAAACTCTGAAAACCATACAAGAAGCAACTGGGGTTCAACATACAGCAAAATTAGCTAGAGATCTTAGGAGTTTACGTTTTGGAGATCATGTCGCTGAATATGAAGAAGAAAGTCTAGTAGAGAAATACTTTATTCCAACAGCTGCATACGACGATGCTGTGAGAGGTAATCAAACTCTATTTGTTGGTCGCAAAGGGTCAGGCAAAACTGCTAACTTGATAAAATTAAAAGATGAACTCAATAGGCACCAGCGAAATGTGGTATGTGTAATAAAACCACAACGATCCCAGATGCTAGCGGTAGTAGATCTTCTAAAACAGTATCAACATCGAAAAGATAAAGTATCTGCAGTAGAAAGCCTATGGAAATTTTTGCTCCTGACTGAAATTGCCCATACGGTTTATAACAATCCGCCATCGGTTCGGAGTACCGACGCAGCAGAGCGTTTCTTCAACTTTGCTGAGAAAAATAGGGAAATAATTTGTGAAGATTTTTCCACAAGATTAGAGATATGTACTCAAGACATTAAAGAAAAAATAGAAGGATCCAATGATGAAAACATTCATTCTTCAGTCTCTGAGATTTTGCACAGTCACACTTTGAGACAATTGCGGATAGAACTAGGCAATCTCTTATCAAATGAGCAAAGGATCGCTATTCTAATTGATAATTTGGACCAGGCGTGGGAACGGCAAAACGACATAGATGCCTTGTCTGAAATTTTGTGGAGTTTACTAGAGGTAGCCAAACAACTTCCTATAGAACTTCAACAGCAAAGTAGTAAACAGCAAAGAATAAAACTTAGTCTTACTATTTTTCTCCGGTCCGACATTTTTTATAGGATTAGGCAAGTTGCCAATGAACCAGACAAAATGACTTATTCTCTACTAAAGTGGAATGATCCAGAACTGTTGTCCATAATAGAAGAACGATTTTGTTCCTCGTTTGATACACCAGAATCGACTATCTTATGGGACCAATACTTCTGCTCAACCGTTAATGGAATACCCACTAGAGAATATATAATCAATACTATCTTGAAAAGACCAAGAGACATTATCTATTTCGTAAATACTGCAGTAACAACAGCTATTAATAAAAGGCATCCATTGATAGAAGAAGAAGATATATTTGAGGCAGAGAAACAGTATTTCTCGCAAGTCCTTGATAGTATTAAGGCAGAAAATACTTCACCCGATATAAATCTTGAAGATGCCATCTATGAGTTTGCTGGAATGCCCGTTATTTTGCGGAAGAAGCAAGTAACAGAAACATTAAAATTAGCAGGGATTTCAGAAGACAGGATAGAATCTACAATTGACCTTCTTCATGACTTAACATTCCTCGGAATAGAAGTAAGAGAAAATAGTTTTATTTTTTCTGAAGAACCGGAGAATTCTCGCAAGAACAAAATTATGGCTAGGAAATTCGCAAACAGGAAAGGAACAGAAGAACGTTTTCAGATACATAAAGCCTTCCGAGCATTTTTGGAGACCGAAGAGGCATAAAACATACATCATTGAAAGAATGAGGAATTTTATTGAATCCGATTACACCTCCATGCCAGCATCACGATATGTCTGCTTAATCAGTTCAATCTCCGCATCTGTTAACCCATATAGCTGATACACCAACTCGTCTATCTCCCGCTCAACATCACGTACGCCATCGCTTTGCGGGTCTGCTAATATCTGCTTGACGAGACGTGACAACTCTGCTTTCTGTGTTGATGTCATCTCTTATCTTCGGTGTGGAAACCCCTGAATTCATTCAGGGGAGGAAACACCGCTCTTGTAGTAAAAGTTAAGACGTGTTAGCACTCTGAAATCAGACCGCTTCGCCCCCGTGGTTAATCGTTTGTTTTCCATACTGTATATTGAAAACAAACCCTTTGCGTTAACGCCAGCGAGTCGGGCTAATCCGTATTTGACATGCCGAATGAGTGTGTTTTTGACCAATCCTTTCCCTAATAGAGTTCCGCCCACCCGTGTGCGTTTACCGCCTTTCGCTTCCTGTTGCCTATGCAACTCTCTGCGTTTTATCGGTATCGGTGAGATACACAGAAGCGTCGTGTTATCGGGTATATCCAAACCGCCTACGCTATGATGTGCCAGACACCAACTGTCTACACAGTGTGCGTCAAAGGTTTCTGATAGTTTCTTTGAAGACTTCTTGAGACCTAACCTATCCCGTATCTCTTTGGTTTCCCAACCCTGTAAAGTGTAGAGTTCCCAACGCTTTTGGATTTCGCTATAGAACCACTGTTTACCGACTTCCAAAGGACTAAACGATTGATTCCACTTCTTTGCACGTTGTATCGTCGGCGCCTTAATATCTTCAACGCAGACATGCGTGAGTGGATAGAGTTTAGAAAGCCAATCAAGAACCCTTAACTTCCAATCCCATCTCGCACGCGTGCCTGCGGGGATACGGTCTCTATTAGATAGATTGTGCTTTTTCTGTTTGCGATTCGGACATTTTCGTGAACGCCGACTTCTACGCAACTCACTACGCTTCGCGACTTTCTTGCCGACAGTCCCGTGAGCGTCTGCTTGCACATTCAAGTAAGTGTGTGCCTCTGATTTGACGGTAAAGCCTTCTTTCTTGCTACCGGGGTCTACACCGACGACTATATCTTGTGTGTATGCGTCTTCGGTAGCATAGTTAAGCCGGATACAGAATATCCCATTAGACCAATAGGGCGTGGCTAAACCTTTCTTAATCAGCACGCCCGCCTTGTTAGCATGCGTAGGCATCAACTTCTGACCTGTTTGACTCGTCACCGGAACAAACATCGTTTGTAATCTCCCTTACGGGTTGTATATTGCCCCTTCCAGATCGTAATATCGGCATTGATATAGGACGAGGGGAGTATCCTAAATACTTTTGTGAACCACCACAGATATTACGATATTTTACTGTAGAAAATAGTTTAACTTGTGGAGTGAACGTTTGGTATACGCTTCGCACAAGCCCCCGACTTCAGTCGGGGGTTATTGACATCGGCTATTGTGAAGTGCATACGCTTATTTAGGCCACAATTTAGCAAAGTTAAGACAAGTTTTGTCGTTGAAATTCGATAGGTGTCAAATATCCTAACGCCGAATGTGGACGTTTCTGATTATACACTTGTTCGATAAAATGTCCGATGCGATCTCTCGCCTCGGTGATGCTTTGATAGTCATTGATGTCAACTTCTTCCTCTTTGAGCGTGCGGATGAGTCTTTCAGCATATCCGTTCTCCCAAGGGCATCCGCGACGGGCGACGGAAATCTCAATGCCATGTGCTTCGAGCGTGGTAATATAGACCTTTGAAAGATACTGCACGCCTTGATCGGAATGATGAATCTCCGGGACGCTGTGGTCCAATGCCTCTTTCAGCGGTTTGAGCGTCAGAGATTGGTTCAAGTGCTGACTGAGTTGCCAAGCTCTGATCATCCGGGTGAAAACATCCATGAGCAGGCAGAGATAGATGAAGCGTCCCTTGAGACGGACGTATGTAATATCGGAAACCCAGACCTGATCCTGATGAGAAACGTCAAGGTTTTCGAGCAGGTTGCTCCAAGGTTTATCCGCCTGAAGCGATTTTGTGGTTTGACCGGCACGCTTGACGGAGACTAAGAGATTCTTCTCTTTCATCAACCGGGCGACGCGTCGGGTTCCAACGGTGTATCCCTGACGCTGTAGCAACTGCGTGATACGCCTATACCCGTATCTCGGATACTGTCCAGCAAGTTTCTCTATTTCTGATCGCAGGACGGCTTCGGACGGATCCTCTTGGCGGTGATAATAGAAACTACCCCGGTTGACACCGAGGATGCCAGAAATATCTCGCACGGAATGCTCCTTTTGCAATGCCGAAATGAAGCATCGCTTCTCAGACAACGTTAGTCCAACCATGTCAATAGTTTTTTTTGGATGTCTAACGCCACGGCCATTCTCCCAACGAGATGCTCAAGGTGAGTGATACGCTTCTCCGCATCGCTGGACGGTTTATCAGTAGAATCAAACAGCGAGGGGGCTTTTTCAAGAAACTGCTGCTTCCATTTCGAGAGTTGGTCCTCATTGAGATTATGACGCCGACACACTTCTGCTTGAGAAGTCGCACCGCTAAGAACCTCCAGAACGAGTTCCGTCTTAAACTCGGAGGTGAATTTTCTTCGTTTGGCCATTAGATAACTCCTTTCAGTGAGATTGTATTATAGCACAATCTTGTTTTAGGGAGTGGCCTAAAAAACCGTAGGCAGTACAATTGGGACCTTCTCCATGTACTGTGCAAAAAACTGCAAACCTCCACCCGCCCAGGGATCATTAAGACTATAAAATTTGTGCCGAGCGTACCAATCAAAAAGCTGACTATTTAAAATAGCAAGTAGGGAAAGGTCATTGGTAGGTATAAAGTATACATTGTTTAATCCAAATGCCTTCCCTGTGTCATAGCACGCGTAGAGCAATTTTGCTGTTTGTGTATAAACAATTTTCGGCTTTCCAAACTCGGTATAATAGGCACAAGAACGGAGTTCCCAATAAAATCTTCCCTGATCATCGCGTGCAATCAACCGTTCCCGATAATTGCTCAGATGTTGATAGATTGCTGGATAGGTTTCAGCGAAAATCCGTTCTGCTTCTAAATCGTTTCTTGCATCTGACCAGGGCCACTCTCTATTTACACTGCTCGCTACTGTTATCAGATATTCTTTCACTGACTCGGTTTTCCATCTGCTAAGCCCCCTACCTCTCAGCACCGGTTTTATGAGTTCACTGCTGTTAATATCTTCAGCAATTAACTGCCGACTTACAGATTCATCGATGACAAATGCAGCATTACATCCAGTTTTCACCCCCATATAGAAACCCATATCCACATATTCTCCCAACGGCACTCCGATGTCTTTTAGTTTCCTGAGCAATTTCAGTGCCTCCGGTGATGTCAATGCCCATCCATCAGGTGATAAATCCCCGGTATTCATGGAAAAAGCACGCCCTTGAAACGCATCAGAGAGACGAGAAACATCCGCCTCGTCACGAAAAGTAGCGGCGAAAAATGCCTCTCCACCCGGTGTAGTGTTTTCAACAAGGACAATACAAGTGTTTACACTCGCGCCAAAAACTGGAACATTTCCAAAATCAAGAAGTCTATGTAAGCACACTTCACTAGTAAAAAACAATCGGAGTCTTGCCCCGTAGGCTACCCTCAGAAAATTATTAGAGGAGATATACGTGAGAACTCCACCAACACGAAGCAGCTCCGTTCCACGTTTGTAAAAGTAGACGTAGAGGTCCGCAGTTCCTATATAGACTTCCGGGAACAATCTTTTTAAAGTCGGCTTAATCGGCCTGATGAGTTCTTGACGCACGTAGGGCGGATTACCAATAACAATATCAAATCCGCCCTCTTGGAATACTTCTGGAAACTCAACCTGCCAGACAAATTCATCATCGCTTGCTTGCCATTCTTGGAGATGTCCTCTGAGTTCAGCAATCTCCTCCCGGAGCCTCTGTTTCTCTGGATCAGTATAGGTGACCAGAAATTCGGCTTGATGTTCCTGAATCTGGTCAATCAAGTGACTCGCGAGACTGATTTGTTCGGGTGCGGGACCGGTCAAACTATCCCCCGTTGCTACTTTATAGTCGAGGTTGGGCAATGGTTCTGGGGTATCGTCTTCGTAATCGACTGCAAGGCTGAGCCACAAGCGGAGCATAGCGATATTGACAGCGAATTCGTCCTTATCCACGCCGTAGAGGTTTTGCTGAATGATGTCAAGTTTGCGTTGATAGGTTGATTTTGAGTCGATCTCTTTACTTTGGAAGAGCGCGTCTCGCAAGCGGAGCAACTCGCTCATCATACCGAGTAGATAGGCACCGCTGCCACACGCCGGATCGCATATCCGAAGCGTCTGCAGCACCTGTAACACTTTCTCTGGATTGCGAATTTCCGTTGCATCCCCATCATCAACAAACGCCTTGAGGGTTTCCGGTGTCTCGTCGGTTTTATTCTGGAGGCAGATTTTTAGACTCTCGCGGCACATAAAGGAGACCACTGGGCGCGGTGTGTAGTAGCTGCCGGTGTCGTGTCTACCGGTTACGAGTTCTTCAAATACCTTTCCGAGCATCTCTGGATCGACTGCCACCTCAATATCAAGGGGGGTGGATTCGGTTACCGTGAAATTGTACCGCTCAAAAAGTTTCAGGATTTCGGAAAATTTGTCATTTGGAATATGGACAGCGTTGCGGTTGTCATATTCCTGCATTTCAAAGAGTCCGCCATTGAGAAACGGGACTTCACCGCGCCGTTCAACAGCCTCAGCCAAATCCTGAGGTAAATTCGCAGGGTTACCAAGCCCATGAAAGAATGCCCAATAGAGTCGGTCATTGAGAAAGTTTTCGTCTGTTTGTGCCTCTGTTGCATCAAAGAGGGAACGGAGGTAATCGCGATTACCGTTGTAGGTAAGCCATCCTTTCTTTTCAATAAAACGGAGAAACATCAATCGGTTAAAGAGACGCTGCGTGTAGAGTCGGCGTGTTTCTGTTTCGTCTTCTGGAATACCTTCAACAGCGGCTTCTACTTGGGCAAAGACACTTTGGTAATCACGAAAGAATTTATCGGTAACTGTCTCTACATCAAATGCTTCTTGCCATGCTTTTAACCATGCTGTGTCATCTGAAAAGCCGTCGCTTGGAAAGGCGAGCGCGGGAAGGTTATATTCACAGAGCGTACGGATATGTGTATCTCCCTGTTCCCAAGAGAAGATAGATAGCACAGCACGGTGCCAGTTTTCCGCAGTGGCAGCGAAGTGTGCAAAGGCAAAGCGTTGATAGTCGGTTGTGGTACAGATAAAGAGGAGATGGTCGTGTTTCCATGCAGGTAGGCTTGCGTCCCGATCTCGCCTTTCAACAAGTCCACGGAGGACACGACGGAGCGCAGTGCGATAGACCTTTTCGCTGTCGAATTGGAGAAAAAAGATACCCCACGGCTGAGTGTCCTCAAAAATTCCAAGCGTCGGTTGACTGGTCGAGAAAGGGGGCAGCTGTTGGCAGTTAATGACCAATTCTTCAGTCAGTTCATCGAGATCAAGGTCTTCGGCGGTCCAAGGGAAGGCAATATCTTCGAGTTCAACGTTTTCGGGAATAGGCCAATCAAGTTCCTCGCGTAGAAAATCTAAGAGGGTGTCAAAGTCACGGATGTTATGAATATTGTTTGGTGTTATGTATGGCATTCGGTTTCCTTATGAATCCAATCGGAAATAGTGCAGTAGAATATAGTCATCAACAATAGGACGATTTTTCCCACCGCTGAAGGACGCAAAACTAATATCTTGAAAACTGGTGGTAGTACAGATAAAAAGCAGTCTATCATAGTCCCAAAATGGAAGCCAAACGTTATGATTGGGTCCATCAACGAGTCCTCGAAGGACTCGGCGTAAAAGGGTTTTGCAGGCATCAAGTTCCACGTCATCTGAAAATTCAATAAAGAAGATACCCCACGGTTGTTGGTTATCCAGCGAATCTAAATCTAAAAGTTGCAGCTGCTGATAGGTATCAGTTTTACCATTAGATTTACGCACCATCGCAGATAAATCAAATTCGAGATCGTAAAGCTGCAATTGTCTACAACTAATAATTCTGGCTTCGGTGTTAGCGTCAAGTCTAAGATCTTCTGCGGACCAGTCATAGGTAATTTCTTCAAACTCCAGTCCTTCGTCCGGAATGGGCCAATAGAGCGTATCTCGTAAAAAATCGACTAAAGATTCAAAGTTGTGAACCTTTTGAATATCGTGTGCAATATTATCAAGCATCTGTCGCTGCCTCCCCTTATCAAAATTGTTCTCATGAAATTTCCATCCATGCGATAAGTTTAGATTTTGCACCCATGGATGTCTGTATATGCTTGAGATACTTGTTGCGTATGTAGCGTTCAATTTTTTTACGGGCATCCACGAGTGCTCCCGGTCCGTCCTCAGTCCAGCACGCCGTTTCGATATCACAACGCACCTCGGGCCAGACTGCCTCAATGTCATCAATAACGTCTTCTATGTAAGTATCGTAGAAATACCACTTAATTTCGCCGTTTGGCATCTCATAACAACAGAAAACTCCAGGGTTACCGACACGATCAAGTGGGACAGATTCACCATCGCGATTGAGGAAAGGTGGCGGCTCGTCGTCTACACCTTTGCCAGAAAAAAGACGCATCGGAAGATTTGGCAGTTGTCTCCACAGTTCAGGGTGTAATTCAGAGATGCGTTGACGTTCAAGATTCATCAGTTCCTCAGTGTTTTCCGTGCCCTCATAGCGTTCATTGAAAAGTCGGATTGTCTCGTCAGGATCATCAGGCGAAACAAACTGCCCTTCAATACCGAGGGTACGACTGATCCGAAGAATTTTGCCATCAACGCGTCTTCGGAGTCTGAGAATGTCATCAAGCTCCGTTGGTGGCAGGAAATTCCAGACGTGAACGGTAGGGTCTGTACGGTTGAGGAGCACCTCAATTGCTGGGTCAAGCCGTCGGTCTAATCTACCGATGCGCTGCATAAGTCGGACTGGATTCCAATGTAAATCGTAATTAATGATAATAGAAGCGTCCTGTAAGTTGAGACCTTCAGCGAGGACATCTGTCGTGATTAGCGTTTGAACCGGTTCAACACTTTCAGGGGATCTACTGTTGTAGCATGGCGAAAATCGTTCAATAATTTCTTCACGGTTTACTTTGCGTCGGCTATCAATTTGTTCTATATTCTTAAAACCTGCTTGCTGCAACTGTTTGTCAAGGTAGCGAGCCGTGTCACAGAATTCGCTAAAGATCAGTATTTTCTTATTCGGATGCTTTTTTAACAGTTTTAGAAGCTGCTGGAGTTTATCATCTTGCTGTGTATCAGGTTCGTTAGCCAACTCGTCAGCATAGAAAAGCCTATAGATTCGACTGAGGAGACCGGTCAAGAAGTTCATATCGTCCACAACATCGTCAAATAACATGTCTACATCATGGTCGTCCAGAATGAAATCGTCTTCGGTTTCAATTGAAGCGAGGTCGTCTTCTTCTTCAGATGGATTGGAATCAACAAAACGCTGTAGGTTTACTCGGTTACGTTGTCGTGAGATGCCATCCTCTTGGAGTCGTTCAAGTATGTGTTCCTGAACAACGCTCCACCACCTCCGATTTGTGCCTTTCCACATTTCAAAACGTTCTGGGGCGTATTTCTCGAGCCAGCCTGTCATCTTGAGAAGCAGATTTTCAACAGTTACTTCAAACGCTTTCCATGAACTTTCTAAACGTTTGAGCACAAGCGTCCGGATAAGACCGATAACCTGCTTTTCGCGCTGTTCAATCTGTTTTTCTGGATTTTTATGATACTTGACAGTGTTGTAAATTGCCAGATTGAGAAACGGATCATGTCGGTCGAAGGCAGCTTGCAGTTCGTCGTAGAGCGTTCGATAAACTCGACGGAGTGAGTAATCTACGGTAGGCTCTATAACACGTTTTGGAAAGAGGATATGTGTTCCTGATTCCATCTCAGCATCCTTGATATATTTGCGACTCCGTTGAATGAGCACTTGTTTTAGCACAGGATTTTGGCGAAGGAGATCGTCTTCTTCAACCTGTTCGGCAATCTCGACGTTCTCATCCTCAAGCTTCTTGTCAATATCGCGGAAGTGCTTACGGAAATCGTGCATGCCGATGCTGGCGAAGTGCCCGCTGTTGCCCTGCGCGAAATAGTTAATCAGATGAGAAATATCGTTGACACTGTTATTGATCGGCGTAGCGGTGAGGAGATAGAGTTTTTTGTTTCTGGCAAGTTCCATGAGAAGCCGTCCGCGGTTGGAACTTGGATTTCGGAAATGGTGTGCTTCGTCTATAATAATAACGTCCTTGTGTTCTCGAAAGTACTTAAGATTACCTTCGCTTATCCGACCTTGGCGACCGAAATCGGTATGTCGACTTATATCGTAGTGCTCGCGGAGTAGACGACCATACTTCGGTTCAAGTTGGCGATTAATCTGACTTTTCCAAACGCTTTCCTCAATCGATTTGGGGGTGATGAGCAGGACGCGTTTGTTGTCTCTGAGATAGCGTTCAAGTAACATCAAGCCGATGTACGTTTTCCCGCTACCGACACCATCACAGATCAGCGCGCCATTCCATGTATCGGCTATCTGGAGAGCGGCGTGGTAACCATCTTTTTGGTACTGCGAAAGCGTGCGGTAAATCACCGATTCCTTTTCTTCCCACTCATCGGCAGGTTTTTCGCGTCCCCTAAAGTAGGTGTGCAGTGCTTTTGCATAAACTGTAAACGGTGGATATTCTCTAAGATGTCGTTCAATCGTCCGAAGCAGTTCCTCCTTCACCTCAGAGGCTTCTTCCCAACGGGCATTATACCAATCACTGAGCTTTTCAATATGCGTTGCATCTGTGATGAAGGAATTTAACTCGACGTTTTGGGTGAGGCCTGGACGGGTGAAGTTGGAACTGCCGACGGTAGCGAAGTCAACAGGACTGGAATTTTGGGCGTGCATTAAGTTGAGTTTCGCATGAAACTTGGCTTTATCGTAAACGCGAACGGTAATTTGTCCTGTGCGAATTGCTTCGCGTACAGCAGCAAGCCCGTGGAGGGTGTCATCCTGTTCCTTTTCGGCTTCAATATTGGCATCGGTGACTTCTCGGAGAGCTCTGATGAGATGCTCTTTTGTGCGTTTTGTCGTCTCGTCACCCATCAAGAGACGAATCCCATCTAAGTGCCGCCACGTTTTCCCGAGCGATAGAAATGCACCAATTTCAAATGTGCCGGTCGCTACATCTAAACGGATACTTTTTACGAGGAGGCTTTCGAGAACTTTTTGGAGGGTGTTCCCTTCTATATTGTCAATGAGTGTCGGAATCTGCATACCAATCTAAACTTTCTTTCTATAGAGTTTATTGGAGTATACCATATAAACGATAAATTTTCAATTTTTCTGCTGTTGGCTCAACTTGACAACCCTCAGTCATTGTGCTAAAATTCTATGCATCTCATAAAACAGGAGCGGTTATGTCTACATACAATGTCGGAATTATTGGCGGGGGACCCGGTGGATACGTTGCAGCTATTAAAGCGGCACAACTCGGTGGTAGCGTCTGCCTCATAGAAAAAGGAGAGTGGGGCGGCACCTGCCTGAACCGAGGGTGTATCCCGACGAAAACCCTTTTTGCTGTTGCTAACCTCGCGACTCAAGTTCAGGAAGCACCTGACTTCGGTGTGCATATCAGTGGTGAAGCTACAATTGACTATCCACAGGTATTGACTCACAAAACCGCAGTCATCCAGCAGTTAACAGGCGGTATCGCACAACTCCTGAAGGCAAATGGGGTTGATACCTTCAACGGAACAGCAACACTTACCGATAGAAACGCCATTAGCGTCAGCAAATCCGATGGTACAACCGAGCAGCTGCATGCGAAAAATATAATCATCGCCACGGGTTCCGAACCTGCGGAGCCACCTGTCTTTGAAATTGATGAGAGCCAAGTCTTGACGACAACCGGCGTTCTCAACCTTACAGAACTGCCCGAAAGCCTACTGATTGTGGGTGGCGGTGTATCAGGCTGCGAGTTTGCCTCAATCTTTAACGCACTCGGTTGTAAGGTGACTGTGTTGGAACTCCTTCCGACTATTTTGGCGACTGAGGATGTCCAAGTTATCCGACACATCCAACTTTTCATGAAGCGAAAAGGCATCACCATCCACACCGGTGCGAAACTTACCCACGTCAAAAAATCGGATGCAAGTGTAACAGCGACACTTGAATCCGGCGAAGAGATTACAGCAGAAAAGATGCTTGTCTCAATCGGGAGACGTTACAA
Source organism: uncultured Poribacteria bacterium (assembly GCA_951828385.1). Classification (GTDB taxonomy): domain Bacteria; phylum Poribacteria; class WGA-4E; order WGA-4E; family WGA-3G; genus WGA-3G. Next base: position 4,538,282 of record OX639973.1, on the reverse strand, counting down.
CACTGAGAACATCGGATTAGAAAAGGTTGGCGTTCGCACAGAAGGCGGAAAAATCGTTGTGGATACAAGGCTGCAGACGAATATTCCGGGTATTTATGCCGTTGGAGATGTCGCAAGCCGGTACTTGTTAGCACACGTCGCGTCAGCAGAAGGAAAGATTGCGGCACAAAACTGTCTCGGCACCCCTGTTGAGATGGATTACCAAGTTATTCCGTGGTGTGTTTTCACCTTGCCTGAAATAGGACACGTCGGCATGACAGAAAAAGAGGCGACGGATGAAGGTTACGAGGTGAAAATAGGACGATTCCCTTATGCTGCAAACGGAAAGGCGTTGGGACTCCGCGAGACGGACGGGTTTGTTAAGACTGTTTCTGATGCCGATAGCGGGGATATTCTTGGCGTTCATATCGTCGGGGCACAGGCTTCAACGCTTATCCATGAAGCCGCGGTCGCGGTCCGTTTGGGAGCATCTGCCGCAGATATAGCACACACTGTTCATGCACATCCGACCCTCTCAGAAATAGTAATGGAATCGGCTGAAGCGGCGTACGATAGGGCAATCCACAGCCTGCGCTAAAAACGGGCTGCGTCTTGCAGTTCACGATATCGAGATGAAATCTCGGCAAGCACTACACGTTTTTGTCGATTGACACTAAAATCTTCAATGTTAAAAGAGGCGACAACCGCGCCATATACCATAGCACTCCGTATCGCTGCCTCCGATGTCCCTCCAACAGAAGCGAGGTATCCCATCATCCCACCGGCGAAACTATCGCCTGCACCTGTCGGGTCGGTTACTTGTGTGAGCGGATATGCTGGTGCGTTGAAGTAGGACGATTCCGTGACACTGATTGCACCGTGCTCGCCCTTTTTGACGATAACCCGCTCTGGACCATAGCGTAGAATTGTTTCAGCGGCGCGCACCAAGTTAGCATCACCCGTCAAGAGTCGCGCTTCACTATCGTTCAAGATGAGGACATCTACATGTGCTAAGAGTGCCTCTAATGCCTCCCGCTGCTCATTAATCCAAAAATCCATCGTATCACAGACAATAAGCTTTGGGTTTGTCGCTTGTTCAATGATACTCAACTGTAACACAGGTGAGTTATTTGCTAAGAAAAGATACGGGGTATCTTTGTAAGTTTCAGGCAAAACGGGCTGAAAATCCTCAATAACATTCAATTCTGTGAAGAGGGTATCGCGTACGTTAAAGTCTTCAGTATAACGCCCGCCCCATCGAAACGATTTGCCGTCCTCAACCTGCTCTAATCCTTGGAGATCAATGCCGCGCGTTTGGAGGAAGTCTGTGTAGGCATGCGGAAAATCAGCACCGACGACACCGACAAGCTGAACAGTGTTCGCAAAAAAACTCGCTGCGACAGCAGCATAGACCCCAGAACCCCCAAGGACATCCTCAACGCGTTTGCTTGGTGTTTCTACTGTGTCTAAAGTCACCGTTCCAACGACCAAAACCCCCATATTGTGAATCCTTTTATGACATGTCTTGAATTATCAACTATCTTCGTTTTTTCGCATCATGATTCTGGGTAGAAAATTAGCTAACTGTCGGCGTTTGCCTCAACGTATTCCCGAAGAACTGTGTTAATCTGCGTTTCATAGTCAGGTGCATGTGTCTTAAACCACTCCAAAAGGTCTATATCAATAGTGATAATATTTTCTGGCATTACCACGGTTGCATCTTTCCAGAAGGTGGCATCCGTTTTAGGGTCGTCCGGATCAGACGCTGCAGCAGCGTCAATGTCCGCGTCCGTTAGAGCATCAAAGCGGCTCCACTCGGTCTCATCTGGCTGTGTGTCTATCTCAGAACGACTGTATTCGACGTATGTATTCTGCTCTTTCATGGGTATTCGCCTTTCTGGCTGAAATAAAATCAGAAAGGCCCCGGTCTATTTTTATTTTCTCGGAATGCGCGGACAATCCGTCGCAGTCGGCGAACGAAAATTACGGCAAGCAGGACGACTAATGGATACTGTGAAAAACTCAGTACTTTTACCAAGGTCGGCGGGAGTTGCATCGCCTGAGAAGATGCCGCCCAGATGAGTAACAATAATACTGCCGACACGAGTAATATCACGCCTTCCACAATTTCTGATTTCTTCATACGCATCCCTCACAAAGAAAAAACGATGCTAAGTTCCCATTTCCCAGGAGTTGAGATATTTCTCTTGCTCTGCCGTGAGTGTGTCAATCTCAATACCGAATGCCTGTAATTTCAGTTGTGCAACGGTCTCGTCAATGGATTCAGGAACATCGTACACTCGATTTTCAAGATGATCACGGTTTTTAGCGATGTATTCAAGAGAGAGTGCCTGGTTGGCAAAACTCATATCCATAACGCTTGCCGGATGCCCTTCGGCAGCAGCAAGGTTCACCAATCTGCCTTCACCGATAAGGTAGAGTTTCCTACCATCTTCAAGCGCATAAGCGTCTACATAGGGGCGCGCACTTCTTTTATCAACGCTCAATTTTTCGAGCGCAGGAATGTCAATCTCGACGTTGAAGTGACCGGAATTCGCGATAATCGCGCCGTCTTTCATCGCCTCAAAATGTTCCTTACGCAAAACATGAATATCGCCTGTGAGCGTTATAATGAGGTCGGCTTCCTGAACCGCCTTCTGCATCGGCATCACTCGGAACCCGTCCATCACCGCTTCTAATGCTTTCAAGGCGGTAACTTCGGTTACGATCACGTTCGCCCCTAAGCCGCGTGCGCGACTCGCGACACCTCTGCCGCACCACCCGTACCCCGCGACGACAACTGTCGTTCCGGCAATTAACAGGTTCGTTGCTCTGATGATACCGTCCAATGTGCTTTGTCCGGTCCCGTATCGGTTATCAAAAAAATGTTTTGTCCGTGCGTCGTTTACAGCGATAATCGGATATTTCAGCACGCCTTCAGCCGCCATACTCTTGAGTCGGATAACACCGGTTGTTGTCTCTTCCGTTCCTGCAACGACTTGCTCAACTAACGCAGGATTCGTCTCTTCAGAGTGAAGCCTGGAAACAAGGTCGGCACCGTCATCCATAGTGATAGCGGGTTGTAAATCAAGGGTAGCATCAATGTGTTTGTAATAGGTTTCTGTATCTTCACCGTTAATGGCAAAAACACCGATCTCCTCGTCAACCACGAGAGATGCGGCGACATCATCCTGCGTACTCAGAGGGTTCGATGCACAGACAACGGCTTCGGCACCGCCTGATTTTAGTGTTTTCATTAAGTTCGCGGTTTCAGTGGTGACATGGAGACATGCGGCTACTTTTAACCCATCCAACGGACGTTCATTTTGAAACCGTGTGCGGATAGAATCTAAAACGGGCATGAACCGGTTTGCCCAATCAATGCGTTGTTTGCCTGCCCCTGCGAGTGCTGTCGTTTTAATATCGTAGTTCATTAATTTCCTTTTGTTCACCGGTATTCTCGAATACGTTCAATTTACCGGAGTTTTTCTATGTAATCGGTCTCTTCCCAAGTAAAACCGGGTTCCTCGCGCCCAAAATGTCCATACGCGGCAGTATTCTGATAGATAGGCTGGCGCAATTTCAACCGTTCAATAATACCCGCTGGGGTCAAGTCAAAGTGCGCGTTGACCAGTTTCGTGAGTGCTTCTTCATCACCCGTGCCAAACGTGTCTACCATAATAGAAATAGGGTCTCTTCTGCCAATTGCATAGGAGATCTGGATTTCACACCGTTCTGCGAGTCCCGCTGCAACGAGATTTTTGGCGACGTGTCGTGCTGCATAAGTTGCGCTCCGGTCTACTTTGGTCGGATCTTTTCCTGAGAGTGCGCCTCCGCCGTGGCGTCCCATTCCGCCATACGTATCAACGATAATTTTTCTGCCTGTTAACCCGGCATCTCCTTGTGGCCCGCCAGTCACAAAACGTCCGGTAGGGTTGATATGATATTTGATGTCTGGAGATTGGAGGCTTTTAGGAATAATTTTTTGGATGACCTCTTCAATAATTGCTTCACGTAACTCAGTATCCGCAACATCCGGATCGTGCTGAGAGGAGATAACAACTGTGGTCACCGTTTTAGGTGTGTTGTCAACATATTCAACAGTTACCTGAGATTTTCCATCGGGACGGATAAAGGGAAGGGTACCCTCTTTACGAACCTTTGCCAACTGTCGTACCAATTGATGGGCGAGGGTAATCGGTAGTGGCATCAATTCAGGGGTTTCGGTGCATGCGTATCCAAACATCAATCCTTGGTCTCCTGCACCGCCGGGGTTGACCCCCATTGCGATATCTGGCGACTGTTTATCAATAATGCTCAACACAGCACTTCGTTCGGCATCAAAACCGTATTCAATATCCGTATAACCTATATCGGTAAGGACTTTCCGTGCGATTTGTTGTGCATCATAGTCAGCGGTAGTCGTGATTTCACCTGTGATGACGGCAAGTCCGGTTGTCACCAAGGTTTCACAGGCGACTCTACCCATCGGGTCTTTTGTAAATATAGTATCAAGTACCGCGTCAGAGATCTGGTCTGCAATTTTATCTGGGTGTCCTTCAGTGACAGATTCGGACGTAAACAGAAAATTTTTGCTCAATTCTGTCTCTCCTACTCTATGTATCTATTCCACGCTGTTTTGTAGGGTACGGTCTCTGTGGATTGTTAAGTCTTCCCACAAGAGACAAGGGGTGGGTACGTGTACCCACCCGTACAGTTGAAATAGCAAAATATGGATCTGAGATTATGGCGTGAACCCTAATTCTCAGAGTTTTCGGTGTTCTCGGGATCTTCCGTGCTTTCAGAGTTTTCCGCATTTTCGGTGCCTTCAACGCTCTCAGCACTTTCAGCACTCTCAGCGTCTTCAACGCTCTCAACGCTCTCAATGCTCTCAGCGCTCTCAGACCCCTCGGCACTCTCAACGTTTTCGACGCTTGCAACGTCTTCAACGTTCTCAGTATTCTCAACGTTTTCGACGCTTGCAACGTCTTCAACGCTCTCAGGGCTTTCAACGTTCTGAGCATTCTCAGCGTTTGACTTGCCCATTTCCTCCTTAAGCAAGGCACCCAATGTGGTGACAGTCTCTTCGCGTGCCGGCAATTGGCGTCTCGGTTCCCGTTCTCGCCGTGAGCGAGATGGGCGATCGGAACGTGTTCTTGCTGGCTTTTCTGCTTCATCAGGTGCTGCGGCGCGCTCTTGCTCAGCAAGGAGTGCCTTTAAACTCAAGCCGATGCGCCGATCTTTCGGTGATAGGTTAATCACTTTTAAGTCTAACTCATCGCCTACGGAGACAATTTCCTCCGGCTTTTCAATGCGCCGATCAGCGAGTTCAGAGATGTGAATCAGCCCTTCAATGCCTTCTTCAAGCTTGGTAAACGCGCCAAAACTCGTGAGATTAACAACCTTACCTCGGACCACAGAACCGACCTTATATTTCTCGGGTACTTCTTCCCAGGGATCAGGCTGTGTCTGCTTGAGTCCTAATGAGACTCGGCGTTCAGCCGCGTCAATCTGTAGGACAACGACCTCAATCTCACTACCTTCCTTAAGTGCCTCATTGGCTGCGGCACCGCGTTTAGTCCACGAGAGGTCAGAAGTATGGATCAACCCGTCAATTCCGGGTTCAATTTCAACAAACGCGCCAAAACTTGTCAAGTTTCGGATACGCCCGATGATCTTGCTACCGACAGGCGATCTCTGTTCCAAGAGTTCCCATGGGTTCTGTTGCAGCTGCTTGAGTCCAAGTGAAATGCGTTTGTCCTCACGTGAGATTTCAAGCACAATGGCTTCAATCTCGTCCCCCTTATTGACGATGCGTGAAGGGGCGACATTACGCCGTGTCCATGCCATCTCAGAGACATGAATTAGCCCTTCAACGCCTTCTTCAAGTTGTAAGAACGCGCCATAGTTCACAATGTTGACGACGACCCCGCGAACTGAGGCTCCGACTGGATACTTTTCCTCAATGTTTGCCCAGGGGTCAGGAGTCTTCTGTTTCAAGCCCAACGAAATTTTCTCGTTTTCTTGGCTGATACCGATAACTTGGACTTCAATCTCTTCGCCAACCGAAACGACATCGGACGGATGATGGATCCGCTTCCATGCCATATCTGTTTTATGGAGCAAACCATCAACGCCGCCGAGGTCAACAAACGCCCCAAAAGCGGTAATATTTTTCACGACACCTGTTATCAGTTGACCAACTTCAAGTGTTTTGAGAACTTCTGATCGCTTTTGGACGAGCTCAGCTTCCAACCATGCGCGACGCGATAAAACGATATTATGCCGCCGCTTGCTCAAGCTGATAACTTTCATCTCCAGCGTCTGGCCGACATACTGCTCAAGGTTCTGGATAGGACGTAGCTCAACCTGTGAAGCCGGTAAAAAGCCACGTAGGGATCCGACGCTCACGCGCAATCCGCCCTTAATCCGCTCAGTAACACGCCCCTGCACCGGTGCCCCGGACTCATACGCGGTTGCTATTTCGTCCCAAATGAGGGTTTGGTCGGCTATCTTCTTCGAAAGGACGATTTGCCCTTCGGAGTCCTCACGCCGCACGATATAGACATCGATTTCATCGCCAGCCTGGACAGCCGGCACCCCGTCTTGCCCAGGCTCAAATTCTGCTGCGGGGATATACCCCTCAGATTTAAAGCCGATATCAATCATGACTTCATCACGATTGACATCTACGACAACACCTTTAACAATCTCTCCGTCCGTAAACGCCTTTATCGAATTATCATACGCTTCCTCAAGAGATTCTGGGCTCATCGGCTCCGGCGGCTCTTCCGCTGCAGCCGCTGCTTCCTCAGGCGGGGCTGTTTCATCAGTAGGCGTTGTTGCTTCTTCAGAATCAGCATCAACCTCAGTAACAGCAACTTCTGCTGTCTCTTCAAGTCCTGTTTCATCAGTAGAGGTTGTCGTTTCCTCAGAATCAGGATCGCTAACGCCTGCTTCTACTGCTGCTTCGGAGTCCGCCTCATCAGCTTGCTTGGGATCAGTATCGTCAGCAGTTGCTGCTTCTTCACTACTCTTGACTTCCTCTTGTCCCTCAACATCTGCATCGGTTGTTGAAGCTGCTTGCACAGCTTCTGGCGTCTCTGTCTCGCCCACTACTTCCTGATTCACGTCAGCCGATCCTTCAGCTGAGTGTTTTTCTTCTTCCACATCAACGGTGGACACATTTGTATTTGCTTGTTCGTTGTTCATTAAGATACCTGGTCCATTTAAAAACGCGTAACCGCGTTAATCCGCCAGTTCCTCCTTATATTCAAAGTGCTTTTAACACTTTCAAATCGGTTACGCAATAGTATATCATAAATACATAAAGAAAGCAACAAGAATTTTTTTCATCGGCACAATTTAATCTGTGAACAGACTTCTACCGAGCAAAACTTGTTTAATTCGCGAATGAACCGAAGAATTTTGTTTGACTTTTTTATTAATTTCGGATAACATTAAAGATGTAGAAGTAATTGTATATTTTACCATAGTTTCAATCTACGAGAGGTGATTTCTATGGATTCGACAAAATTAATGAAACTCCGGGAGGAGTCCGGGATCAAAATTCTCGAGATAAAAACAGACTTGAGTAGTTATGCAGCGTCTGATTTACGGAAGGTACTTGAGGACCTCTTAGCCGAAAAAGTCGAGAGAATTGTTGTCAATCTTAGTCAGGTGAGTCATATTAACAGTACGGCTGTGGGTGCCTTGGTGGGTGTTGCGAAACGGCTTCGCCAAAACGGTGGAGACCTTAAGATTTGTGCCCTCGCCGATAATTTAACACGCACTTTCAATCTGATCGGTGCTTCGAGTGTCGTCGAAATCTATGAGTCAGAAAACAGTGCCCTTGCCGCATTTTAAAACGAAACAGATTTTAGCACATGGCAAAAGCAGACATTAAACTTAAAATTCCGAGCGCTGTCTTCTATATAGAACCGATTCGAGCATTTATTGGTAACCTTGCACAAAACCTCGGATTTTCCAGAAAACGTGTGGCAGACATCCAACTTGTGATTGATGAAATCTGCAGCAACGCAATACATCACGGTTCGGTCGATGCCACGGTTGGCGTTAAATTGCGCATCAGGATTGACACGCACTCCCTTGAGATTTTAGTGAGAGATACGGGTTCGCCGCGGACAGGGCAAAAAAGTTGGTTAACGCACGAAAGGCTCTCGGAAATCGAAGAGAACCGTTCGCCAAGCAGTGAAAGTGGACACGGTATTTTCATCGCCAAATCGCTTGCGGATACCCACGAGATGCATCCCAACTCTGCAGGCGGTACCGATGTCCGCGTCGTTTTTGGTCTCCTGAAACCCGATGATTTTAAACTTTAGTCTTCTTCCGCAACCTCAATAGCAATGAGCGTTAGATCGTCTTCTTTAGGGCAGGTACCGGTGAAGACATCAATCGCCTCCGAGATGTGAGCAATAAGTTTCGCAGCAGACTGTTCTGTGCAAGTAGATACCAATTTTTGGAGGCGTTCTACCGTAAATTCTTCACCTTGCGGATTTTTCGCTTCATAAACGCCGTCTGTATAGAGAAACATTTTACTCGACAGGTCAAATGGATACTGCATAGTTTCATAAACCGATTCCTGCCAAATTCCCAACCCGTTTCCAGTATTCTTATCACCAATAATGTCGTACGTCTCTCGGTCTGTGCTGTACAAAAATGGGAATGAATGCCCGGCATTTGCACAGATGAGTGCGCCTTTGTCGAGATCAATGATACCGCAGAAGGCGGTTGCGAACATAAACAACCGTGAACTAATCAAATCATTAAAACGCGTATTGAGTATTTCAAGCAGGTATCCTGGGTTATCGGCAATCTGTTGCTGGAATTCCGCCAAAACTGTTTTAATAAAAACTGTTACGAACGCCGCCGAAACGCCGTGTCCCATAACATCAGAAATAAAAACGCCGAGACGGTTCGGCGCAATTTCCCATATATCAAAGAAATCACCACCGACAGCCATTTCAGGACAGCACCGCGAAGCGATGCGGAATCCGGATAATTCCAAGACCCCATTCTGCGGAATGAGTATTTCCTGAATGCTCCGTGCCATTTGGAGTTCTTCTTCCAATCGGGCGTTATGTTTTGCGAGTGTGTCCTGGTAGTGTTTAATGCGTAATAGGGATCGGACCCGTGCCAGTACTTCCAAACTATCAAAAGGTTTCTCAATAAAATCGTCGGCACCTGCTTCAATGGACTTGATTCGATTTTCACGCGTGTCGCGGAGTGCGGTTATCATCACAATCGGAATAAACTCCGTGGCTTCATTTGTCCGAATTTGTTTAACAACTTCAAAACCGTCCATTTTTGGCATATTGATATCTAATAAGATGAGATCTGGCATCTCTTTCTCAACAACACCAAGTGCCTCGAGTCCATCTGCGGCTGTATAAACTGTATACCCTCGCGCCTTGAGTTGAATTTGGAGAATTTTGACATTTCTCGGTTCATCATCAACAACAAGGACTTTAGCGGTTTCTTGCAGTTCAGAAGTCATTTCATCGTTCATGTTTCTGTCCTTCTGAGATGGGTTTCTACACGTTCGACGAGTACCTTAATATCAATCGGCTTACTGAGATAATCATCACACCCTGCTTTGAGGATACGTTCTTTATCGCCAGACATCGCTGCAGCGGTTAGTGCGATAATCGGTATATCTACCCACGCCAGATTTGCTTTGATCCGTTTCGTTAAATCTTCGCCGCTTTGTCCGGGTAAGGCAATATCCATGAGAATCAACTGGGGTATTACGTCTTCTAAACTGGCGAGCGCCTCCACAGCATCCGTTGCTTCTACAACTATATAGCCTTTTGATTGTAGGACAATCCGCACAACTTTTCGGTTCAACTCTTGGTCTTCAATTACCAAGATCCGCTTCGGTGTTTCTGTCTGTGCTTCAGCTGGAGGTGGGTTTTCAGTTTTCACAAGTTATCCTCTGTTCAAACCAGCAGTAGTGTGGTATCAAACCACTGTGTCTTGGTTTCCTATGCAGTAGATGTAGCGTCGGTGCCGCTCTCTAATGGTTGCAGAGGGATTCTGAAAGTAAAATTGCTCCCTTGCCCTTCTTGGCTTTTAACGTTGATTTCACCGCCGTGCAGCACGATAAGCCTGTGCGTCAACGCCAAACCGAGCCCTGTCCCGCCGTACCGCCGAGATTTTGAGGTATCAATCTGTGTAAACGGTGCAAAGAGCTTTGCTTGATCTGCCTCGGAAATGCCTATACCTGTATCTATAACCTCGGCACACAGTTCTGTTTCAGTAACTTTCAGCTGGGTCGCGACTTTTCCGCCTTCTGGGGTAAATTTTACTGCATTGGATAACAAATTGTAGAAGATTTGCTTAAATTTAACCCGGTCCGCTTCAATCGGACAATTCCGGTTATAGTCCAAGGTGAGATCCAAATTTTTCTTCACAGCGAGCGCCGTAATAATCGCGTTCACCTCTTCAACGGCTTCTACAATAGAAAATGTTTCCAATTGCAGCACCATTTTCCCGGCTTCAATTTTTGAAAGATCAAGAATGTCGTTAATCATCTCCAGCAGATGTTGGCCACTAATATGAATATCATTGACGCATTCCTTCTGATCAGCGTTGATACTTCCGACAAGTTCATCTCGCAGGATCTCAGCGAACCCGATAATCGCGTTCAAAGGGGTCCGCAGTTCATGGCTCATATTCGCGAGAAAATCACTTTTCGCGCGACTTGCGTATTCGGCAGTCTCCTTGGCTTGTTGCATCGCTTCTTGGGTTTTTATGCGTTCTGTGATATTCAGTGCCATACTAATGCCAAGTTGTCTTTTATCCGGAAGTGCCCCAAGCAATGACGAACTAAACTCCCAAATCTGCCTTTTACCGGACTTGGTAAAAATTACATACTCACCCTCTGCTACACGCTCCATGGAACGGTACAACTGTGCCAGATGTGCTTTGATTTCCTCAGTTTCTTGGCTATGCGCTTGCGCCAGCCATGTTGAGATTGTCGGTATATCTTCGAGTGTGTAGCCTGTTAATTCTGTCCACGCCCGACTAATTTGCAGGACTTCACCATCCTCAGCATGAATCATGATAGGCAGTGGCGCGTTCAGGACGGCTCGACGGAAACGTTCTTCACTATGTTGTAACTCAACTTCCGCTTGCTTTCGATCCGTGATATTCGTTGATGCCATTACGAACCCAATGATCTCACCGTCTTGCTGAATCGGCCCGATACAGGAAGCATACCAATACCCACTCATCAGCCCCTGAACTTCATAGGTCGTCGGTTCGCCAGTTTCAATGACCTTCGCGCAGGCTTTCTTGATGCGTTGGTGATGTTCTCCAGGCAGAAAATCAAAAACGCTTTTTCCAACGAGATCTTCAGGTTTTAATTCGAGGGTAGGCGGCAGCCGGTTGACAAATTGAAGGCGATACTCCAGGTCGAGAGTTGAGATAATATCAGGTACACTTTCAACAAGTGACCGCCAGTTCGCTTCAGAATCGCGAACTGCCTGTTGGGCGCGATAGTATTCGGTGATGTCTCGTGAAATGCCGCATGTGCCTATAATCCGTCCATCTCTATCGCGAATCGGTACTTTCGTCGTTGACACCCAGGTATCTTGTTCATCGGGCCATGTCTCTTTTTCCTGTTTGCCTTCCATCGGTTTCCCGGACTCAATAACGTTTTGCTCGTCTTGGTATGCCTGCTGCGCATGTTCACGCGTAAAGAAATCAAAATCTGTTTTATGGACCGCGTCTGCAGGATTCTCTAAACCGAACTGGTCTGCCAAAGAACGGTTAATTCGGATAAACCGGCTCTCCGTGTCTTTAAAGTAGATGTGGTCCGGGGTATTTTCCATCAGGGTATGTAACAGGTCCCCCTCTTGGACATGTTTGACCGCCAATTGCTGGAAGCGCGTTTCACTCTCTTTCAATCTCGCTTCCAATCGCTTTTCGCGGTTAATATCTGTTGCCACGAGGTAACAGAGTTGTTTTTCGGGCACTTTTGTTACGCGCCACCTTAACCACTTGTATGCCCCATCTTTGGCCTGAAAACGGTTTTCAAAGCTAACATTGTCACGTTCGCCTGTTTGAACCTTCTCAACTCTGGCGAGCGTTTGCTGTCTGTCATCGGGATGGATAAACGTCCACCATTGCTGACTTTGGAGTTCCAACTCGGTGAATCCAAGGATATCTTCCCATGCCGAGTTGAGTGGGACGAAGCTGCCGTCACAACTGATACCCGCGAACATATCCGTGGAAATCTCCAAAAGACAGTGAGAATCAACGGATTCTCCTGATAATATGTGCTTGTGAGTTGCGTCCTTAAGCTTCATGTCCGCCTCCACAAGGTGCGCGGTAGAAGTCCTTTCTGACTTGCACGCGGTCTATCTTGTGACTAAAACCGCACGGTTCGCGAGTTTGACAACAGTTTGTGTGGTGCTTTGGAAAACAAGTTCGTACAACCGACCGTGATGGCTGGCACTCAAAGCGATGAGATCGCAATCATTTTCCTCTGCGTTTTCCAAGATATTTGCGACCGTAAAACCACGAGCGGTCAGGAAATCGGTTTGAACGTCATAGTATTTCAAGTATGCTTCCATCTGCTGCTTAATCTGCGTTGCTTCAGGTTGCGTACTTGAAAGTGCGAGTCCAAGGATGCCCGCCTTTGTCAATTCTCCAATCTCCGCGACAAGTCCTAAAGCGTGGTCAGAATAAGTATCACCGTGATGGACCGCGAGAATTTTCCGTAAAAGTGTGCACTGTTCGTGTACGACGATGATCGGTCGTGTGATATGCTGTAGAACATCGTCAATTTGGTTCTGAATCAGTTTGAGTCGACGTTTTCTGACATCTTCAGGCAGTCCGACAACAACAAGGTCAGCGGAGTGCGCCTGTTCACATATCATCTGTCGCGGATTACCGGCGATCGCCTCAACGTGATAATCGAGAAAATCGTAGAGGGAGCATTCCGCTTCTGTTCGGCGGAGCACAGTCGCTGCGACCTCAGCATTCCCGCCATGGCTGCTGTCCTGAAAGAAAACGCACGATAGATGTGTACCTAAGAGCACTGCCAATTGACCGGCGTACTCAAAGGCATTTTTTTCGTAATCCGTATCGCCGATGGCAACAAGGATATTTTTTATCATGAGGCACCCCCTTATCAGTGCGAGGCAGCCGAGTGTTACTTAGAAAACACTTATGTTAGTTTAACACAAGTTGCCTCGCGAACGCGCTACAAGCAAATCTAAACTACGGATGGCGCATCAAGCCGGCAACCGCGTCATCTTCGTTCTCAAAACTTTTGAAGACGGTGATTAATCGAGCCATAACAATGAGGTTTTTGACATGTTTGTTGACGTTAATCACCGCAATCGCCCCGCCATGCGGACGAATGTCGGCATAAACCTTCATGAGTGCCCCGAGCCCAGAACTATCCATCCCGGTTACCTCTTTAAAGTCAAACACCACCCTCGGTGGTGAGGGGCACCTTGCGAGTGCCTCCGCCACGGTTTCCGAGACTTCCTTGATACCTGGGGTGATAATTCTACCGCTCAGTTTAAATATAACGACCCCTTCTCTCTCAGACACGGTGATTGCCATAATTCACTCCTAAATACTATAGTTAGTCAGGGTTATAGGCACGTTCTCTTAATTGTGCTGATTAACCTCAACTCGATAGCCCGGAAACTGCAGCATCCTCGTCGTCAAAATGTTCAAAGATACTGACCAACCGGCTTCGGACAATCAGGTTTTTGATGTTTTTTCCGACATGGATGACACCGATGCGCCCATTCTTCCGTGTTGCAGCGACATGCGCACCCATGAGGGTACCGAGTCCTGAACTGTCCATCATCGAAACGCGCTCGAAATTGATGAGGATACGGGGTTCATCGGAGGCATCTATTTGCGACGTGATCACGTCTCGTAACTCCGAGACGGAGGCTCCCATTATTTTGCCGTTCGGTTCCAAAATTGCAACGCCATCTTGCTGGCGAATCGTAGTTGCCATGAATTCTCTCCTTCTTGATTTTCTGAAAAACTGAAGCACCAATTTATTCTTTTAATTTTACAGCATTTTAAATTATTTGTCAACCTGAAATTTAAATGAATCTTTCTGAGCAGTCGTTTAATTCAGAGGCGGCAAAAAAATCCTGCCGATGCCCTTCAAGACATCAGCAGGATTTTTTTAGTAGCGTGAGAAGGCATATCAACACTTTACAGGAAAACGCGAATATGCTTGAAACATGCTTTTTCACAAACAACACAACCTTGTATGGCGGGTAACCCATGGATTACCCGCCTGATAGTGAAAAAAGTTTTCTGACCATTAGTTGCACATCGGGCAAGGACTACCGTAGCAGACTCGTAAAAATTGGTCATGCCGTTCTAACTCCGCTTCAGTGGTGTGTCTAACATGCCAACTATACAGCTGCGTGCCTGCAGCAACCACCGCAAAGAAAACGAGGCCAACAATCAGCAATCGGGTTGAGAAAATGTCAAGGTCAAACGCATCAAGATAGACTTGGCGTTTTTCTGGACATTGTTAAGACTTAGAGTCTCACATAAATCTAATAATATGTTAAATTATTTTTCGACTTTACTATAAGAGGAGTGCGTAAGTCCTATAAGAATTGAAATTTACCAAGCGTGAGGGTTATCCGTTGTTTCCCTTTTTTCAGCACCACCTGTTTCGGTTGGATGTCAAAGACGACAGTGTCTGCACCAAGTTTCGTACCGATGGAGACGACCTTGATAGCACCCGTTTTCGTTGTCTCTTGTAAGATAGCCGTTGCATCTATTTTCTGTGCAATCGGGACATATGTGCCGAGCAGTCGATAGGTGGGGGTTGCCTCTGTTGGTTCCCACCCGAGGGGCGCGAAGATGTTGCTCTCAAGAATGGTTTGCAAAAATTGTTCCTGCGTGTCAACGGGCTTCGGTATCAGGTGCGCGTAGAGTTTCTTGTTTTTTTTCACAGTTTTTTTTCGCGCCATGTCATGAACAACATAAACTTTTTTGGGTGGCTGTTCTAGGCCCCGGCTCCACTGGATGTGTGCGAGTAAAGGATAGCAAAGGAGGACGGTTCCGAGAATGCTGAGGTGTTTCCAAGTGAGTTTCATTTGCGGACCTCCCTCGCCTCAAGTGCTGTTTTGAGGTGTTCCGGATTTTCTATTATATCAAGTGGATAGATGCTTTGCGTGAAGGTTTCGCGCTGGAGGGCGAGGTAAGCGAGACCGATTCCGCATGCGAGTAATAAAGGTACGCATCGTTGGAGGCAAACTGCCCGGTGGGAAGGGTGGGGAGCCCCTGCAGGCGTATCGAACCTCCCACGAGTAGTATCAGGAGGAGCAGTGCGGCTGCCCCGATGTGTTTGGTAATCGTGTGAAGTTTCATTTGTGTTCCTCTACGGTGCGTTGGGTTCAGGCGGTGCTGTTCCTTCCCGCTGTTTCGGGCGCGTTGGCGGTTTAGGCGGTTGTTCGGGGGCCGAGGTGCCGCCGAAGACGCGTTTCACCTGTGCCGCGGCTTTCGGGTCTGCCTTGGAGAGCCGTTGCATGCCCTCTTCGGGGCCGTATTGTTCAAGGATTTTCAGGGCTGCCTCAAAACGTGCGGGTGTCATCAGCGCGGATTGTGCCTCCGACCAGAGTTGATTTTCAAGTCGTTCTGCGGTCGGGAGTTCGGGGAGCTGGGGTGTGAAACGTTGGTCAAGTGCTGCTTGAAACTCAGTATCGCTCATGCTGATAAATCTTTCAAGTTCACGGAGCCCCTCTTGGAATCGCGCGTGCTTGGCTTGCATGGCATCGCGTGCCACGGTGTGGATAGCTTCGTTTGGATCAGTAGGTATAGGGCCGGTCGTTTGTGTTTCGCGCTGTTCATAGTTTTCTAACCACTCCACAGGCATTGGCACACCTATCAATGACTCATAGTTCTCCGGTGTGACTTTGACCCCGTCAAATTCGGACACGCCTTGCAAAATGAGCGTCCGTTCATTGATAAGAGACGGCGGCTCGGAGAGCACATTGCCATTGTCATCAATATAGACGATCTCTATATCTTCCGGTTCAATCCCTTTTTTCCAGAGATTATCCTTCTGTTCATCAGTCAAGAGCACTCCCGACGCACTCATGCGTTCTCGGTTAGGGCCTAAGTTAACATAGGTCATTTTTCCTACTACGGGATAATACTTATCGGGGTGTTCGGCGGGGAAGTAAACCGTCGGTGATGTATCAGGGTTCTCTGCGCGCACCTTCTGGACGATGCTGTATTCCCAGATCTTCCGGTCAAGGAACCCGTCTGCATATTCGTCAAAGTCAGTGGTAATCGGAATGCCGAATACCCCGGAACGCCACTCTTCGGGTTTCTCTTTTTTCCGAAGCAGCTGCTTTCGCAATCCGAGATAATAACTATAATCCGCGTATTCTTCAAGGTGCACTCCCTTCTCAAACAGCGTTCCAAGCCACCTTTCTTTCGGATAGTGTTCGTCCATGAATGCCGACGATTTCGGATACCGATCCATAAAGACCGCATCAAACGCGGCGATAAGAGACTCGGGGGTGGGTGGGTAAACCCCCTGATACTTACCCAATTCGGAGACTGGTACCAGCCCTCCTGGGTATTCGGGGGGCGGTTTCAGCCACACTTTGTGATGTTTTATATGCCGTGTGAGCACTTCCCGGAGCCAGGCGCGCCGCTGTGCCACCTCCTCTAGGGTATCTTCAACCCAGAACATGCTGAGAGTTGAGGTTTCAACTTTCCCATATAGAATGGCTTCAGCAAGTAGGACTTCTATGGTGGCATCCAGCCATTCGTCCCATGAACCGACCATCTGTTGCTTTGCCTCGGCAAGTTTCACCGGGTCCGCTAATGGATGCAAGTGGACACGCGAGCCACTCGGCACAGGCAGCCAGGACGAATGCGATGTCGGCGCGGCATCCTTTTCAGATGAGGAACGGGACTCCTCACTGGATGGGTTTAGTCCTTCCCCTGGGATCCAGGCGTGACGGTAGAGGAAAAAGAGACTACCGAGCAGCACCAAAAGTAGGATCACAATTAAATGGGGTTTGCGGAACACGCGGAACATAACGTAACCTCCTTTATCATGTTACCCCAGCGGCAACCACCGTGGTGGTACCGCCGAGGGTTCATAGAAACTGCTAGCTATGGCGTATAGGTTACAGAATTATAAGTGTTAACTTCATTGATAGAAGAATCGCTAGCATCTTCAAAATCGAATGACGCTTCGGCACCGCTACGCGCCGACCAATTATCCACCCCAGCCTCGGTCCCGTTAGAGGGACCTGACTCGGGATTCGTTCTATTATTCTTGCTGATTTCCCAGTATTTCACGCCACCTTCTGTCCACGAGAACTGCTCACCACCCATCGTTGCAGACGCATAATCACCAATCCCCACAGTCGTTGACACTGTACTCCCAATGTACTCTCTAGTTCTCAAGTGTTTTTCTCTGCCCCAAACCTGAACTTGGGTCACCATGTCCACTGTTGCGAAAATGGTTTCATGCTTAGGATCTTCATCGTATTTGAAATCTACCACCAGCGGGTGACCAAGCCCATTGCTGCCCGAGCATTCAGAGCAATAATCTGCACAATTATAGTAGGTTATCCGTTTGCCGGCATCTCGCCAGGGGCGCACATTCGCCGATCCGCTGTATGTCTTCTCTGATGTAAAAACCCCTACAGTATGAATGGAGGGGGAGACAGAAGCAGAGGCACCGCCACTACTGGCGGATAAACTGGCACTCAGCGACCAGCCTTGTTCATGGACATCCAGATCAGACCTCGAATAACTTTTGGAGCTGTCGGGACCCGACCAGTTACCGATTGCGTCGGTTATCGGGAGGAGTGCCAATGCTACGATGGCTACGATGGAGAGGCACGTCAAGGTGAGGGTTATCGTAAGGTTCTGAAAACGCATGGTAAATCTCCTTATATTATCCACGGGCGATAGGCATTTGCTACTCGCCCGTTCGTCTTTATGAAATTGGAAACGCAACATAGAATGGACATCATTTGCCCAGACTTTAATAGTTAAGCAAGCAAGTTTCGTGCCAATGTCCGGCCGAAAACACTAATTCGTGCTAAAACCGCTGACATTCCAAAGAGATTTCCCGCTGTCATCCGTCTAAAACATAAACACACACTCGGTTCTCCGAGGTATTCAGAAACTGCAACTTTTTTCAAAAAAAGGCGGCACTTGCTGCAGGAATGAGGATTGTTCGCGATCTCCTACCTGTTGTCCATACGCAAAAATTGCTTAAGAACACGCAAAAATTGTAGATCCATACGCAAAAATTGCGTCACCGGGGCCTCACACCTTTTATGCGCATTTTTTCTTGATGAAGATTAAAAAATTAATTCGGTAATTTGTTAGAAGTCCGGTGCGGTTAGGAATGCAGATCGCAAATGTAAAGCAAAGACAAATTTGGTCTCCGCGTGTGGGCAAAATTTGGGTGTGTACACCGCAAAACCGCACCATAGGTGTCAATTTAGGGGTTTTCATAGCATTTTGTAGCAGTCTCTATACAGGTTTCCGCCCTTACAGGGAAACCTGGGTCTTTTTGGTCACACGCTGCTATAAACATACTGAAGAAATCCGCAGAAACACCCAAGCAAAAACCCCAAGGAAATAAACCCTACGGGACTGAAGAAGGTTTTGAAGTTTTCAAGGTTTTCGCGGAGTATCCGGTTCGGTTGGGAAACCGAACCTACCGGTCTGGGGACTGCGACGGGATTTAAGAGGGTTTTGAAGTTTTCAAGGCTTTCGCGGAGTATCCGGTCTGGGGACTGCGACGGGATTCAAAAGGTTTTTGAAGCCGTCAAGGTTTCCGCGGAGTATCCGGTTCGGTTAGGAAACCGCGAAGAAACACCCTATCAAAAACCCTACCGGACCTGGGAACCGCGACGGTTGTTGTTTCTAAAATTGACACCTATGGTGCGGTGCAAACCGAACCTACCGGGCCTGGGAGGGTCTAAAATTGGACAAAAAACCGAGAACTGAATGGTCCTGATCGTCAAGCCAGAGCTGTTCAATCATCCATTCTTCTCTTCAGTTTCCATCTCTAAAGAGTGGCTCTGCCTAAAGATCCAGGGTCATTTAGTTTTCTCTTTTGTAGCGTCTATTGTTAGTTTAAACCCTATACACGCACAGGCTAACAGCCTATGCTACAAAGGTTCTCAGTGTATAGGTAGCAGGGTGGCTATTAAGAATGAGTTCCCAAACTATAAAACCAAATGACTTTGCTAAAGATCAGATTTCGTTTGTTTTTATTCGGAAAATCCGGTATAATTGCCGTTAAATTTTCTATGAGACTGAAAGGGATCCAATGTCTGACGAATACCGTACGCGAATTAAGGACCTGCCCGAAAATGAACGCCCGCGTGAACGGCTTCATAAGTACGGGCCAGAGATTCTGAAGGATTCAGAACTCTTAGCGATTATTCTCAAAAGCGGCTTCCAAGGAACGAGTGCGATCCAACTCGGCGAACAGATCCTTACAGCACTTGAAGGTGACCTCAAACGGATGGCTGATTACAAATCTAAGCAATTTGAGAAAATCAAAGGCGTCGGTGAAGCGAAAGCAGCACAGATCGTCGCAGCACTCGAACTCGGCAAGCGATTGGCACGTTTCCATGCCGAGCGAGATAAAATTACCTCACCCTCCGATGTCGCCGACTTGATGATGTCTAAAATGCGTTACCTACAAAAGGAAATTGTCTGCGTCTTATGTCTTGATACCAAAGGCGGCGTGACAACCAAAGGTGTCGCTGGTGATCTTAACGACGATTTGACTTGGGGGAAAAAATTGTTATCCGAAACAACCGTCTTTGAAGGTACACTCAACGCCAGTGTCTTTCACCCACGCGAAATTTTTCGATTCGCAATTGAGGAATCCGCGAACTCAATCGTCCTCGTCCATAATCATCCGTCTGGCGACCCGCAACCGAGTCAGGAAGACATTCGGGCAACCAAACAATTGATCGAGGCTGGCAACCAAATCGGGATCAAAGTATTAGATCATATCGTCATCGGGGACGGCATTTTTGTGAGTCTAAAGGAAGAGGGATTCATTTGAAGGGTTCATTTTGCATCACGTTGCCGAAGCACTTCATAGAGTAGCACACCGGCTGCAACCGAAACGTTGAGCGACGCAATTTTTCCGAACATTGGTAGATGCACGAGATAGTCACACTTCTCTTTGACGAGCCGTCGGATGCCTGTCCCCTCGCTGCCTAACACGAGACATAACGGGCCGTTAAAATCTGCATCGGTGTATAGCAATGACGCATCTCCGGTAGCACCTGCGACCCAGATGCCTGCTTTTTTAAGCGTGTCTATGGTGCGGGCGAGGTTCGTTACTTTGACAATAGGGATATAGGCGGATGCGCCTGCTGATGCTTTGTGGACCGCGGCTGTGATACCGACAGCACGGTTCTTTGGAATGATAATAGCGTCGGCATTCGCAGCGTCGGCAGTTCGGAGGATCGCCCCGAGATTCCTCGGATCCTGAACCCCGTCTAACATAACCAACAGCGCATCGCGCGCCCCGTGTTGCACCTTCGCAAGTATTGATGACAAATCACTATAATGCGGGGTACTCACAACAGCAATAACACCTTGATGTGGCACGGAGGGTTCAAGTCTATCTAATTCGCGCCGCGTGCAGTGTTCTATCGGAATACCTGCCCGTTCCGCCATTGTGATAATTTGGTGGATGCGCGAGTGCGTGCTCCCTTCAACGATACAGATTTTTTCTACATCTTGAGACTCACGCTGTAGGCGTTCTATGACTGGGTTTCTGCCAACGACGTATTCAGGCATAGTGGAAGTAGGGGCGGATAAGGCATCCGCCCATTGAAGTTAGCCACCACGGACGAATTTAACATCGGGACCACGCGGCGTGATTTTGATATCTGGGTCCGCCTCTTGGCATTGGACGCAAGTTATATCACCAACGTTTGCATTTTCCATCCGCGGCGCGAGTTTCCCCAATTTAAACACGAAACTTAAAATGTCGGCGGCGGCGATTTTCCCCTCACATTCACTGCAAGGGATCGCTTCCCCCGACTTGGCTTTCGCTAAAAGTTCTGAAGCTTTCATAATTTCCTTTCATTTTAGAGTAACTCAATTGTCTACAGGAAATAACGTTCCTTCTGTTTATCTGATTCGTATTCTTTATACGCCTCTTGTGCTGAATCTACTTCTGAGACTTCGGCGATCGGCACATCCCACCAAGATTCGTAGCGCGGAACCCCTTCGTAGTAGTCTACATCAATCTTCACGACAGTTGTGTGTTCCGCTTCGCGTGCTTCATGTAAAGCAGCTTTGAGACTTTGTAAAGTCGTCGCTTCAATGACCTTGGCACCGAGGCTCGCGGCATTCGCGGCAAGATCGACCGGCAAAAAATCGCCGGAAAGTTCGCCGGTTTCTTGTTCACGGTAGCGGAAACGGGTGGCAAACCCCTGTGCGCCCGTCGCACGCGATAACCCACCGATGCTACTGTGTCCCTCATTATTGACGAGTACGATAATTAGTTTATAGCCTTCCTGAATGGAGGTAATAATTTCCTGTGCTAACATCAGGTATGAACCATCACCGACCATGACATAGACATCACGACTCGGATCTGCCATTTTGATGCCCAACCCACCGGCGATTTCATATCCCATACACGAGTACCCGTATTCCAAATGGTACTGTTTTGGATTGCGAGTACGCCATAATTTATGCAGATCACCTGGTAGGCTGCCTGCAGCGCACACCATAACATCTTCAGGACGTGAGAATTCATTAACCACGCCAATCACTTCGCTTTGGCTCGGTAAGGGAGCGTGACCGAGATGATAAAGTCGATCTACCTCTTCCTCCCACTCGGCACGATATTTCTTAATCTGTGCAGCGTAAGCCGCGTCAACGTGATAGTCTTCTACAGCGGTGGCAAGCTCCGCAAGTGTGACACGTGCGTCCGCAACGAGGGGAAGCGCAGCATGCTTATAGGCATCAAATTCAGCGACATTGATATTGATAAAACGGACATTCGGGTTCTGGAAAGCCGTTTTGGAAGCAGTCGTAAAATCACTGAGCCGTGTACCGATAGCGATAACCAAGTCTGCTTCGCGTGCGGTGATATTCGCGCCCGGTGTACCGGTCGCGCCTATTGCGCCGAGATTCTGTGGATGATTATAGGGTAATGACCCTTTGCCTGCGAAGGTTTCGCCAACAGGGATACCTGTCTGCTGTACAAATTGCGCGAGTTGGGTTGTGGCTTCGCTATAGATCACACCGCCCCCCGCGATAATTAAGGGGCGTTCACTCTCACGGATCCATGCCGTTGCTTGACGTAACAGTCCTTCATCTGCACGCGGACGAGAGATGGTATAGACGCGTTTCTCAAAGAGCTGGGCGGGGTAATCGTACGCCTCGGCTTGAACATCTTGCGGGAGCGCTAAAGTTACGGTACCCGTTTCCGCCTGCGATGTTAGCACCCGCATCGCCTCTGGTAGCGCCGTGATGATCTGTTCAGGACGGTTAATGCGGTCCCAATAGCGTGAAATCGGTTTGAAACAATCGTTCACCGAATAATCTTGTGAGCTCGGGGACTCCAGCTGCTGTAAAACTGGAGCGACTAAACGGGTCGAAAAGATGTCGCCCGGTAACAAGAGCACAGGTAATCGGTTAATAGTCGCGCCCGCTGCACCTGTAATCATATTCGTCGCGCCCGGTCCGATAGAGGATGTGCAAGCAAAGGCGCGCAAACGGTTGTTCATCTTGGTAAATGCAGCAGCGGTATGCACCATTGACTGTTCATTCCGGGTCTGATAGAAACGGAAGGTATCAGCGTACTGGTGCAACGCTTGCCCAATGCCGGCAACATTTCCATGACCGAAGATACCGAACATCCCAGCGAAGAACTGGATTTCGTTGCCGTCTCTTTCAACGTATTGTTGTTGAAGAAATTGAACGATGGCTTGTCCCATCGTAAGTTTTCGTATTTCCATGAAATTACTCCGCATTTTCAGTATAAGAAAATGTGCTCCTATAATAATGCAAATTGCCACCTATGTATAGACATAGCACTCCTACGGAGTACGGTCGCTTAAATACGCCGTTTCTATAGACATATTACCCCTACGGGGTGAAGAAAGTGTCCGAAAACCGTGTTAGGATGCCCAAACTCCGTTAGTAGCAACTTGGGTTATAATAAAGTAGTGTATGAACTAAGACACAAGCATATAGCCATACAGGTCCGGGTCATCGCGTTTACCATCCGCCGCGTTCGGCGACAAATTCATCAACTTCGGGCATCGTTGGCATAAAGTTCGCGCACCCGTGCCGTGTTACGACAATCGCGCCAGTTGCATTGCCAAGACGGGCAGACTTTTCCCAACTCCAGCCGCTGAGGTTACCGTAAATGAAACCGCTCGCGAAAGCATCTCCTGCCCCGAGGGTATTGTAGACTTCAACGGGAAAGGGTGCGCCGTGAATAACTTCACCACTCACCAGATGGACATCTGCGCCTTCAATACCACGTTTCACTATGAGCGCATCTGGCCCAGCACCCAAAAGCGTTTCAATCGCAACTGCCATATCTCCCTCAATTGTCGGGTTGGAAATTTGGGAGTGCTCAATCGTGAGTTGCGAAAGGTCCGTAAGTGTGGCGGCTTTGATCTCCTCCTCGGTGCCGATAGCAATATCAATATAACGTAACGCAGCGCGGACAACAACCCCGAAGGCTCTCGGATCATGCCACTGATCCGCCCGAAAATCGAGGTCTAAAAAGACGTGGCAACCGATGGATTGTGCCTTCTCAGCAGCATAAAGCGTTGCGCTGCGGCTCGGTTCTTTGCTCAAGCCCGTACCGGATATCAACACAGCCCGACTTTCAGGGATTGGCGCAGCGAGAACATCGTCAATCGTGAGTTGAATGTCGGCACAGTTATCACGATAATAGATGAGTGGAAACCGGTCTGGCGGTTCAATACCGAGTACAACAGCACTCGTTCGGTGTTTAGGCTTGTAGGGGATAAACTCGGTTTCCACACCTTCGTTCTTCAAAAACTTGAGCAGGAACTCCCCCACCGGATCCTCGCCGATAGCCGTCAACAAGGCAGCTTGAAGCCCAAGCCGCTGAACACCAACGCTGATGTTAGTAGGACACCCTCCGACGAAAGCACCGAAACTTTTAATGTCTGGAAATGCGGCACCGATGTCATTCGCGTAGAGATCTAAAGAACTCCGCCCAATTGTGAGAATATCGTAGGATTTCATTTTGAATCCGCCGCGTCTTTGAATTTCTGATGCTCCTCAGCAAATTTACGGGTTATGAGGAACGCATCATTTCCGCATGCGATGAGTTGAACCCCCAAATTCAACCACTGTTCACCGCTCTCAAAGTCATTGACATAACACCCCAAGGCGATATTGTGTGTCTGTGTCCGTCTGATAATTTGTTTGATAGCGTCTAAAAGTAGCGGATGGTCGAGTTCGCCGGAGATGCCCATGGATGTTGATAGATCATAGGGACCGATGAATACAACATCTAACTCGCCAGTGGTGAGAATGTCATTTAGGTTTTCGACAGCTTTGACGGTTTCGATTTGCCCGATAGTGATAATTTCCTGATTCGCGTTGCGTACGTATTCTTGGGTATCAAGTTTTGTGAAATCGCCATAATCGGTGTGTCCGATCCCGAATGCAACGCCTCGGTCGCCTTCGGGCGCGTATTTTGTCCACTGTTTTATTTTTTCGATATCTTCGCGGGATTCAACCCGCGGGATCATCACGCCAGTCGCACCCGCGTCAAGCACCCGAGAGATAAAATGACGTTCAAGTGCAGGTACACGAACGATACAAGGCAGATTCGAGCCGCGCGCGTTCCGAATGATGCGTCCAACGGTTTCTATGGAAAAGGAACTGTGTTCCAAGTCTGCGATCATAAAATCTGCGCCAGCACTTGCGAGGAGCGTTGCAATCGCGGAGCCGCCAAATTCCAGTACAAAAGTCCCAACGAGTACCTCTCCACGTTTTAAAGATGTTTTCACGTAAACAGTCCCTTCAATCGACAACCGGGATTTCCGAAATCAATTTTTGTGCTTCGCTCACCATTTTTGTGGGTGCAGACATTTTTTCACCGATTGCCAAGATCAACATATAAAAGTCGTAAGCGGTTTGTAATTCGTTATTGAGATGTGCGCTTTCAGCGGCGTTGAAATAACAGACAGTTGCCATTCTGTGGCACTCCTCAACGAGCGTGGGCATATTCACATAGCCGTGGTTGTATGCGGAAAGGATATAAGATTTCCCTGCTTCTTCCCATGAACGCTGGAGTTCGAATTGCCGCGCGAGGCGTGTGTAGTAGACGGCACCCTTTTTAGCATTTCTTCTTGCGAGGCGCTGCTTCTCGGCAACGGTGTAAGCGAACCGAGCGCGCGTGTAGCAATTGGCAACGAGTTCTAATTCGTCTTTCTTAACAAAATTGCTCGCCTGTTTTTGATAGAACTTGCCTAATTTATTATAGAGCGCGAGCCACTGCCGGGTGCGTCCCTGTTGTTCAAAAATCTGAATTTGTTGGAAGATACGCAGTGCCTCTTCTTCATGCGGATACTGAATATCACTATGAACTTGGTCAAGTAGGTATTCCGGGGATGCCTCCTCAATGACGAGTCGATAGCTGCCGGATGCCTTGACCCGAGGTTGTATCGGCTTTACGCCCGCCGGTGCTTCGGTCTCTAATTTTTGATGATCAAGCCATGTCCGGAAATCAATACTTTCAGTGTCCGTCAACTTTACATCTGTTGGTGCTTCGGTCTCTAATTTTTGATGATCAAGCCATGTCCGGAGATCACCACTTTCACTGTCCGGCAACTTCTGAATGAGTGAGACGACCTCCTCTACAGTCGGGTCTGCCGAGAGTGGTATATTCACTGTATTAAGTGTATGAAACAAATTATCAACAATTTTGCTTAACCCCTGATCATCAATACAAAGGCGGCTGGCTTTGTGAAGTTCAGCAAGTACGCTCGGGTAGTCTCGATTCTCTGCGTGACTGACAGCACGCGTATAATATCTTTCGACTTGAGTTAACAGTTTTTCGCGTTTTGTATTTTCCTCTTTTTGTCGCCGCTGGAAAAATAGATTTTGATTCATCCGTTCTGCGTCTGCGAGCGACAGACGGAACATTTTCCGGTACCGTTCAAGTGCTTCTGCTAATCTTGGATTACTGGAATTGACGCTTGCATCAATCAGCTCCGAAGCCTGTTTGACGTACTCATCTTGCCGGATGCGATCCAGTTCTTCGTACATCTCGGTAGCACTTTGATGGCGTTCTGAGAGTTGCCGATGGAGTGCTTTTTGTAAAAAGTTGCGGAGCACCTCTGGACATCTGTCAATTTCTTCTATCTCTCCGGCAGCTTTCTTTTTATCCATCTCCTTATTTTCACCAGAGAACGGAAAGCGCCCGGTTACGGCTTGATATAGGATAAGTGCTGTGGAGTAAAGGTCTGCTCGATAGTCATAAGAGCCATAGGTTTGTTCGGGTGCCATGTAACGTCGGGTGCCTGCCATAGTTTCAGCGAATTCGGTCGTCTCACCAAAGATACGCGCGATGCTGAAGTCGGCAACTTTTGCCTCTTTTTCAGTGGTGAGCAATATATTTTGTGGCTTGATGTCGCGGTGCATAATCTTATGAACATGCGCTGCTTTCAGCCCGCGACAAATGTCCAAACCGATGTTGAGTGCATCCGTTAGGACGAGTGCACCTTCCTGCATCAGCTCGTGAAGGCTTTTCCCTTCAACATACTCCATGACGATCCACGCGACGTAGTCGTCCTCGCCGGGTTCAACGGTATGAATGGAGACTATATTGGGATGCCCCCAAATTTTTGACATCGCTTGAAATTCGTTTAGCAAAAACTTCATTCGGCTTGCAGGATAGGCGGTTTTTGCTAAGGCTTTCAGGGCAACAATTCGGTTCGTCATCTCCTCGCGGGCGCGAAAAACTGAGGAGAAACCTCCTGAGTTCAGAAATTCAAGCAATCTATATTTACCTAAGATTAATTGATCAATCTGCATAGCGGCATCTTAGAAGCGAACAGTCTACAATCCTTGGTAATAAGGTTAACAAAATTAACACGAATTGTCAACACAAAAACACATTTTCAGCGGGTTTAAGCGCAATTAAGGATCTGAACGGGCGCGTTGTACCGCCTTAACAAGTTTCTCGGCTCTGTCTGTGAGTCGTGCAAATTCCCCGGCTTCAATCAATTGATTATTAACGAGAGCGCTCCCGACTCCCAAAGCGGTAGCCCCCGCCGTGATAAACTCAGCGGCGTTTTCAGCGTTGATCCCGCCTGTTGGGACGAGCGGAATCTGCGGGAGCGGTGCTTTCACATCTTTTATATAGGCGGGGCCGACCCCACTCGATGGAAACACCTTGACATAATCCGCCCCGGTTTCCCAGGCGGTCAAAATTTCTGTGGGTGTGAAGGCACCAGGGATAACGACTTTGCCGTAGCGGTTACAGATTTCAATGACATCCGGTTTTGTAACCGGGCTGACGATGAACTCTGCACCTGCCAACATCACAGCGCGGGCTGTCTCGGCATCCAATACTGACCCGGCACCCACCAAAACGGCATCACCATACGCTGATGAAACATCATTAATAACTTGTAATGCATTCGGTGTCGTCATCGTAACTTCAATCACGTTAACGCCACCGGCATGAATCGCTGCCGCTGTCTCCATCAATTCATCCGCACTATTGGCACGAATAATGGCGACAATACCACAGGTTTCGATCCGTTGCATCTGTTCTAATTTTGTCATAGACTTCCTCAAAATCAGCACTGGACCTCAACCTTCACTGAGGTCCTTGAGGCGAAAGGCACACAGTTTGTAGGCAATGGCTTAGCAGTGATGATATTTTTGTTGCGATTTGTCCGTCAATATGTTATAATTAAAGCACTGCAGCGAGCAGATAACAGACGATCGCTAATTTAGTATCATTAATAGCAATTTTCGGTGCGTCCGTGTACCCAAAATTGCTTTCAAAAAAAGAATGGAAGTTGTTCCACTACTCCCCTATCTGATTGGCTTGACAGGTTTACTTGTCCTCTCCGGCTTTTTCTCCGGCTCTGAGACGGCTTTATGCACACTTACGCAAGTCCAAATTGAGCGGATCCGTATTGAAAAGGGCACCACGTCGGCAATTGTCAATTTCGTTGACAATCCGCGCAAACTGTTTATTACCGTTCTGCTTGGTAATAACCTTGTCAATGTCGCGTTCGCAATCCTCATGCTCTCGTTTATCGGGCAACTGCTTCCGCAACACCCCGAATCCATCCGCTTCGTCATCGCCTTAGTCCTCAATGTTTTCCTGATGCTCATTTTCGGTGAGATGACCCCAAAGACTTATGCTATTAAACATGCGGAGTCTTTTGCGAAAATAACGGCGCCGTTGTTGTGGGTATTTTCCGTTTTCATCGCCCCGTTACGCGGACTTCTGCGCAGAATCATTGATCTCCTCGTTCCGATATTTGGTGGACACCTACCGCCTACCGAACACCTCACCGCAACGGACCTTATAGAAATTCTCAATACTTACCCCGAAGAAGCACTCCCGTCTGATGAACGCGAAATCGTTAGTAATATCCTTCAACTGCGTGACATTGAGGCAAAAGAGATTATGGTGCCACGCACCGAAGTCGTGGCAGTCCCGACATCAAACACGATTCAGGCGACCTTAAAGCAAGCAAAAGAATCTGGGTTCTCACGGATTCCGGTTTATCAGGAACAGATTGATAATATCTGTGGTATCTTCTATGTCAAAGATCTCGCGTTGTGGCGACACGCGGATGTGAATGTGCTTACGATTGATGCCTTTCTTGAAAAACGGGATCGTATTTCTGAAGAGCCGTCCAGTACCTCCCTGATTCGCGAACCTATCTTCGTCCTTGAGACCCGTAAAATCGGGGTGTTGTTACTCCAACTCACACGCGAAAAAACCAAAACGGCGATTCTCCGAGATGAGTATGGCGGTGTTTCAGGCATTGTTACGACCGAAGACATCATTGAACAGGTCGTCGGGGATATCGTTGACGAACATGACAAAGATGACGCGCCCCCCGATTTTGTCAAACACTCTGAATCCCCCTTATTACTTGAAACTTCCGGACGCATGAGCATCAGGAAACTCAATCAGCAATTTGAATTAAAACTCAGCGAAGATGACGTGGACACTATTGGCGGTTATGTCTTTGGGCTTTTCGGACGAATTCCCTCCGTCGGTGAATTCTATACAGATGAAAACGGCATTGAATTTGAAATTACGGCTACAAAAGGAAATGTTATCACAGGGTTGTTCATCAAAGTCCCGGATACCGATGAGACTGAAACAGAAGTTTAACAACAGCTACGAGATACAAAACAATTGAGAATTTTTTTACTATCCCTCTTTTTAATCGGTGCGAGCAGCACAGGACAGATTATCGTACTCATTTCCCTTGTACTCGCGGTGCTTGTCTGCCTTGTACTTTCAGCCTTCTATTCCGGTTCGGAAACAGCACTCGTATCTGTTAATAAAATTCGGATTAACCAACTCGTTGAATCTAAGGATGCTCAAGCAAAAATCATTCACCGCTTGGTTGAATCTCCGGATAGGATGCTCGCGCTGACTTTAGCCGGGACAAATCTTGCGAATGTTCTGATTTCACAATTCGGCGACCGCTTGACTGCACGAGTCTTCCCTAACGCAGAGCACCTACAAGAACCGATTGCGATCATCTGGGTAACCACGCTGCTTCTCATCTTCGGTGAAATTTTGCCGAAAACGATTTTTCGCGTTAAGGCGGATAGCCTCGCGCTGCGCTATGCCTATCCGCTACGGTTCTCTGAATCGGTATTAGCCCCTCTAATTTATCTTGTACAAACCTTGACCAAACTCATTGTCAGGATCATAGACAGAGGTGCGAGTACCCCGAGTCCCGATGCCCAACGTGAAGAGTTACGGTTACTCGCCACGATGGGTGAACGCTCAGGCAACCTACTTACAGACCAACGCCGGATGATCCACAGTCTACTCAACTTGCAAGATCGAACCGTCGCCCAAGTTATGGTCCCGCTCGTTGATATCGTCGCAATTGAAAGAAACACCAACCGCGAAGACTTTTTGCAAATCGCCACTGATGCCGGTTTTTCAAGGATCCCTGTCTACGAAGAACAGATTTACAACATCGTCGGGATTGTCAATCTCTTGGATGTCATTTATGATGACGTTGAATCAGGAACCGATGCAGATAAACATTATAAAGCGGACACCGCCCCTGCAACCATTGCGCCGTTCATTCGGACAGACGTGCACTTTGTGCCTGAATCGAAAAATATTAACGCGCTCCTGAAAGAAATTCAAAATACCCGACACACGATGGTATTCGCTGTCGATGAATATCGAGGCACCGTCGGCCTCGTTACGATCGAAGACCTTGTTGAAGAAATCGTCGGCGAATTCGCCGATGAACGTGATGTCCCGGACCTCATCCGTTTAATCGCACCGCATATCCTTGAATGCGATGCGAGAACCGAAGTCGATCTGCTTGAAGAATACTACGGGCTCCCGATTCCCGAAGGTGACTATGAGACAGTCGCTGGCTATATCCTCGATCGGACTGGAACGATTCCAGAAACCGGTACTGAACTCAATTTAAGCGATGCCATCATCACTGTAACGGATGCCGATGAACGTGGTATCCGTAAAGTTCGCATCCGGCGCAGACTCGGACGTTTCAGGTCTGGATCACGCTTGTAGCCATAGCGATCCGTCCCGATTAGAGGATTCCGAGTGGCGGCATGACGACAATCTCTTCGGTTACCATGCCAAGCGGTTGCTGGCAGACAGAAACAACCGTATCCGCGACATGTTCAGGTTTAAGCATCTGTTCAAAGTCTGGATGTGCTGGAATGCCATCCCAAAACGGGGTATGCACCGAACCCGGTAGTACCGCGGTAACCCGAATATTCTGTTGACGGACTTCGGCGGCTAAAACTTTCGTCAGTGCTAACGCACCTGCCTTCGCGGCGCAATAAGCCGCTGAGGCTTCAAACGCAACCTTCGCAGCGATCGATAGTACGTTAATAATCTGTCCACTGCCGTGTGCTAACATAGATGGCAGTGCGTACTTCGCGCAGAGATAAACCGCCTTCAAATTGGAATTGAGCACCGTATCCCAATCGTCAGGTGCGAAATCGACGACGGGTCCGAAATAACCGATCCCGGCGTTGTTGACGAGAATATCCACACGTTGATATGTATCGAGTGCCTGTTCAATGAGTCGCTGTACGGCATCTACGTCAGTGACATCCGTCGGAACAGCCAGTATGGAATCGGGGTTAGAAACCCCTCCTACGCTAAGCTCAGCTGCAACCTGTTCAAGCGTTTCACGTGTTCGGGCAGCGAGCACAACCTTCGCGCCTGCTGCTGCGAAAGCGGATGCGATCGCTTTACCAATCCCTTTTGACGCGCCGGTAACCACGACGACCTTTCCGTCAAGTTTCACTATTTCTGGTGCATTCGGATGGCTCGAAGAAACCATGCTCACCTCTACATTCTATTACGCGTTTGAATCTGCTCACAATGACAAAAAAGTTAGGACTTGCGCAAACCTACTCCAATTGCCAGCGCGGTCGGAAACCTCGCCGTTTGTCAAAGGCACCAATAGGAGATTAGCGTGCGTAAGTCCTGAAAAACTGTATTAGGATATTTGGACGCACCTCAAAAACTCCGCACGCGTTGAACTATCCTCTCGGAATGCCCCACGCATGACATTTGTTGTCATTCTTGGTGCCTGCTTTTCCACACCCCGTGCCATCATGCACAAGTGTTGACCCTCCATCACAACCGCAACACCGCGCGGGTCAAGAGCAGTTTCGAGTGCCTCGGCGATCTCACGTGTGAGACGTTCTTGGACTTGCAACCGCCGGGAAAACATATCGACGATACGCGGGATTTTACTCAAACCTACAATCCGATTCCGCGGGAGATACCCGACGTGACATTTGCCCCAAAAAGGGAGGATATGATGTTCACAGAGACTATAAAATTCGATCTCCTTCACGATCACCATCTCGTCGTAATCTTCATCAAAGATCGCCCCATTCAAAATATTATCAACATTTTGATGGTAGCCGCTTGTTAGAAATTCCATCGCTTTCGCGGCACGGATCGGTGTTTTCACTAAGCCTTCACGACTCGGATCTTCACCTAAATTTTTAATAATTTTGGTGAAGAGATCCGCTAATTCTGGGTTCGGAGGCTCCTGTTCAAGCTTCATTGTATTAAAGTTTGTCTCCATTGCGCTATTTAGCCGCACTTCTCGGATAAAATAGGTTACGCGCCGTAGTAATCAAAGTGATTTTTCGGCGTTTCTCTCAAGCGAAGGCGATGTAAAACCACCGGACGTAAATTCGGTGCTAATACCTCCCAAAGTACTTTGACGAAATTTTCCGAGGTTGGGTTAAGCGTCTCAAATTCAGGCGTATCAATATTGAGATGCTTGTAATCGAAGCGCGCATAGACCTGTTTTTGAACGACTTCATCAAGAAAATTCAGACCTGCAACCAGCCCGGTTCTCTTATCTACGTCCCCCTTTACAGTAACTTCAAGAACGTAGTTATGTCCATGTCCAGCCGGGTTATTGCACTTTCCAAAGATGTCTTGATTTTCCTCGTCACTGAGCGCGTGGCTATGTAAGCGGTGGGCTGCGCTAAACTCGTAAACCTTGGTCAGATAAACCATCGGTCCATCCCCATAATAGTCGGCAAAATTAGAGGTGCTTTCGTAGAGTCGCACCCTGTGCAACGTCGCATCCGGCAGAGAAGGGACGAGTCGTTGCCAAATCTCCATAACGATGTTCTCACACGTCGGTTGCAGGTGCGGATTTTTTGCGAAAACCGGGTGTTGACGATTCAGATGTTTGTGATCGTAATTGGCAAGCACTTCCGACTTCAACAAGGCATCCAACGTTACCAGATTGATAACCATGCCGTCATCTGCATCGACCTCGCCCTTCACCATCACTTCAAGCACATAGTTGTGTCCGTGGCTATTTGGATTTGCGGCGGCACCGAACAACGCAAAATTCTCGGCATCGCCCAATTCAGGGATACGATTGTAATGTGATGCTTCAAACGCGGCCTGCCGGGTTAAGTAGTACATCGGTTTTTGCGTTGCTATTTTGCATACCTGCGTATTTACAGGTTATCCCGCTGAGGTGTCACGAGTTCATCGCCTACAGATTCATATTGGACTGCCATGAGCCATTCGCCTGTTCCACGTATCTGGACGTTGCATTTCTTCAGCCATTCGACTAAGACAACGCGGTCCCGTGCTTCCCACTCACAGACCATTCTGCCGGACAGCGTATCACACAAGACCCGGATATTCCGAACATCCGTGTTTTCTTCTTCCTTGAACCGCTTCAGCAGCCGCGCCACATCTTGGCGAGTCATGCAGGCAATAGCATGGGCAGAAACGAATTTAGGCATATTTTTTAATAGTGGTCA
Organism: uncultured Poribacteria bacterium; assembly: GCA_951828385.1. GTDB lineage: Bacteria > Poribacteria > WGA-4E > WGA-4E > WGA-3G > WGA-3G. The sequence continues at coordinate 4,504,736 of OX639973.1, read as the reverse complement.
GTTAACAGTTAACAGTGATCAGTTAAGAGATGCCCCGACTGATAACTGAAAACTGTTAACCATTAAAACTGATAACTTTCACCGAGAACTCGTGCTTTAGTCAAAGTATCTGTAGACGAGTTCTCGGTCAAAACTGAAACCCCGATAACTATTCAGCCGACAGCCATCTTGCTGACAGTCATTCCTTTAGTCGCGTGCGATGGGTGCGCCGACAAGGTTGCCCCATTCTGTCCAACTGCCGTCGTAGTTGCGGACTTTCTCATAACCGAGTAGATACTTCAGCACAAACCAGGTATGCGATGAACGTTCACCAATACGGCAATAGGCGATTGTCTCTTTACTATCATCAACACCTGCGCCGCCGTAGATATCCTGCAGTTCATCGTGGGATTTAAAGGTGCCATCTTCAGCAACCGCTGTCGCCCAGGGGATGTTCGCTGCGCCCGGGATATGTCCGCCGCGTTGCGCCGTCTCGCTCATACCAGGAGGTGCGATGACCTCGCCGGAGAATTCGGCAGGTGAACGGACATCAACGAGGTTAACAACACCTTGTCCGAGCGTGTCGCGAACGTTAACCGCCGTAGAGCGAACGTTGTCATCAGGAAACTTCGCCTGATACCCGGTGCTCGGGTAATCCGGCACGTCAGTGACAAGATCTCTGCCTTCATTGATCCATTTTTGGCGGCCCCCGTTCATCACTTTCAACAGACTTTCATCGTGTCCGTAGTAACGGAATTGCCACAATGCGTAAGTTGCGAACCAGTTATTATTATCGCCGTAGAAAATAACGGTGGTATCGTTAGCAATACCACTGTCGTTGCAGAGTGCTTCAAATTGATCCCTCGTGAGAATATCGCGACGAATCTGGTCGCAGAGTTGTGTCTGCCAATTCAGTCCGACTGCACCGGCGATATGCCCTTCAGCATAAGCAGAGGTATCAACATCAACTTCAAGGAGCCGGATACCGGCATCACCGCCGTGTGCGGCTACCCATTCCGTAGTTACCAAAACATCAGGATTCGCGTAATCAGCCATTTCTATTTTCCTCTCCCTTATTCTTTTTCAGGCTTGCAATATAGGAAACATGCAAGCTGCATCCTATTGACAAATGAAATAGTACTTCCTTATATTATACATTTCTAAGGGCAATTTGTCAAATAGAGACGCGGTTTTACGACTATCTTGCCTGTTTTTGGGCAATTTGTCAAGTTTTTCCGGCATAATAGGTGCTACGAGAAGGGAATTAGGAAAACAGAAAGAATGCTACAGGAAACTAACGGTTTCCTATGCTACAAAAGAGGCCACAGGAACTAACAGCCTATGCTACGAAAAATTGTCCAAACTTTAGTATAAAGCGGGAGTATAGTCATTGAGAGTGCACCGGTGAGTGCAGTTGGACCTACACTCACTGGATATAGAGATGGTTTCTGGATAGGATTAATCACAAACGATTTGCGCCAGTCGGTGCGGATTTCGGGACACTGCCTGCTTCGCCATCAATGCGTGCGTCTTCGGGAATATATTTGCTGTAATCTGAGATACTCCCGTGTGTTACCGCATAGACAACGATATTGGTGAGTTGTCTCGCAGCAGCAGGTGCGAATTCATCTAAAATCTTATTCCGGTCTTGGTAGTGACCGAAGAACGGTTTCTGTACTGCGCCATCCATCACATGTATCATCGCTTCTGTATCAACGAGAACAGCAAGTCGGCCATCGATGAAAACGCCCTGCAACTGGCCGTAGGGACCGTGATGGAGGATGGTGTTCCCCATTTTCCGAACGGGAAACCGGAGGGGCCCATTTAACTCATAGAAACTATTGTAAATCTCGTGATCTTGCGGGATAGTGGTGAGGTGGTATTCAGGAAGAATTTGACGCAGGACGCGCATCGCAGGACGCATCGCATCTTCTGTGTTCCCATGCGTGGGCATATAGATAAACCCACCGCGGTTTACGACATATTCGCGAATCTGCTGTGCCTCGCGATCAGTGTATCCCAAAGCAGGACGACTCCCTTTGGTTTGCCAGATAGCCTTACCAGTCAACAATCCATTCTGGAGTTTTCCTGATGAACCGGAAATCGGTTCCATAAAGATGATCGGTGACTCAAAAAACGCCGCATCTGTAATTTGGACTGCGTCGACCATTTGGGTTTGGATGCCGGTGTGTTCATTCAGCGACTTGACTAAAAAGGGCAGACCTGCCCCGAATCGGAGATGTCCGATGCCGCTGCCTCAGAAATCAAGGTTCGGATGCAACGGGTCATCAAGACGCACAAGGTTGAGTTGTCCAATAATCTCTTTGCCGCGACCTTGAATAATAGCACCCGGGCTCCCTTTCGGGAGCGGTGGCACACCGTTACCCAACACAATATTCGCTGTTACATCTGACAACGATGCGTTGACATTCGCGGCACCGTCCGCTTTGACCAACGAATCTATCCCAGTATGGTTTTGCCCGCGCCCTTGTGTGACACCCACTTCGGAACCGAAACCACCACGTCCGGTGCCGGTGCCCAACCCATCACCGATGCCGGTTCCGATGCCGTCTGTTGTTAGACCGCTGCTGCGCAATCCGGCGGTAGGCAGCGCGTCCGATGTTGTCGGTAATTGTGCAGCAGTTGACAGCGGCTGCGCTGTATGTTGGATCGCAGGAGTTGTGCTGGGAACTTTGACTTGCTGTCCCCTTGGTGCGGCTGGTGCACTAGCCATTAATGATGCTGCAGGTGCTGCGGTGGCAGACGATCTTGCTGCACGTGCGATTGTTGTGCGACGCGGTGTTGTTTCAGTTTGTGGAACCACTTTTAAGTCTGGAACAGGGGTCGGTACAACCACTTCAGGCTTGGGAACGACATCCCTTTTCGCAGCTTGTGGTGGTGTAACAATGAAAAAACTGAGATCAATAGCATCTTGCGCTTTCTGCTGATTCGACGAGATAGCGACGTAGCCTACAACGATTGCCAGGCAGACGTGTAGGACAAACGACACCATCCACGCCAGAGGTATCCGACGCGATTTCATGAGACCCACCTCCTGTGTGGTTAAATGTTCGCGCGTTAACGTAATGTTATATCTAATTTTACCTTTCATGATAACATTTCCTACATTATTTGTCAAGAAAAATTTAACTTTTATCTTCGTAAACGGAGTTTGCAATTTTCATGCCAATAACGATTTGTGCGTGAAATCACGTCTGAAAGGAGACTTCCCACTGATTCCGACAAAGGAAGTGGTTTCTATTGTCCAATTTCTGGACAGCTTTGTTCAAAAGTCAGATTTCAAATGGCATCAAAAGGTTATATCCCGAACCAATACCGGCATTTTATGAGGAAGATGTTTTTTCCTTCATCGGTAAAACTGCTTCGTAATCGGTGAAACGGACGAAACTCCAAGTCCTCCGCCCCCACATATTCTAACGCAATCGCACGCGACTGAGACCACACCAAAAACAGGGTGCTGCCGGGACGGAATTCCCAGCGAAGGACGGTGTTGCCTCGCAATGAACGCATGTGGAAATCAGGATTCTTCTTCAGTGGATACGGTTTGAACTGATAGGATCTCGGCTCAACCAACGCTTTGAAGTTGGCATAGTCACCGATGGTAATGAAGGGTTGCACGTAGAACTGGAGACTCAATGTTGGGGTAAAACTAATGTTCGCACGGGTAGTGAAGTCCAGCGTTTGACTCGTTAATTCGCCATAAACGTAGTGTTTTTTGATGTGACCGTCAATGTTTTCTTCAACGCGCTCGACCCACTGTGCATCGTCAACCCGATAGCGATACATGGGTCCAATACTCAATTCAATGTTCGACGCAGGACGAATGTTCAGACGGAGACTGACTTCCTTTTCAGAACTCTTGTTATCGTCGTCCCATGCGAAAATCGGATTCAATTCCAGCTGAACCATTTTACGGCTATCGGTTCTAATCTGTGTAAAAATCCACCAACCTGCGGGATTCTTAATCAGCGTTCCGCCGCGCCGGACATCGGCATCGTTAAACGACTCCAAATTCCGTCCGATCCAAAGGTCATAGTCCCAATAATTTTTTAGTTTACCATCTATCCATATCTCGGAGTAGCGACCGATGCTGACACCGTCATAATTCCATTCTCGCCATCCAAAGAATCCCAAAGTCACTTCTCGGGAAATACTGAAAGGTTGTTCTTTCTTGAACATGAGGTCATGGAACCATCGCATCATATCGCCGCGCTGCGTGTACCGTTGTGTAGGACTTAACAAAACCTCAAGAATGTGATAGAATCTATAAAAACCTATAAAACTCTACACTGTTCTTTGATTTCTGCCATACTTCCTGCTTCAGCGTTTCGTGCCTCTCAAGTGAGGTCTTAGAGAAACTCCACAGGCGTTTTACGTCTCCTCGCAACTCGTGGCGACGGTTTGAAGGTCAAGCGGGACATAGATTGATAGCCGCGTTTAGGTCTCTATCGCAGTCAAAGCCACATTCGGAGCAGTGATAGGTGCGTTGAGAAAGCAGCAAATCTGCTTTTTTCTGTCCGCAGTGGCTACAGGTTTTAGAACTCGCAAAGAACCTATCGGCTTCGTCTACGGGTATCCCGCGTCTATCTGCTTTGTATTTGAGTTTAGACAGAAATCCGGCAAGTGCTGAATCCGATAAGGCTTTAGCTATCTTTGGGTTCTTGAGCATACCCGAAATGTTCAGTGTCTCAATACCGATAGCACTTGCTTTGCGGACAATCCGGATTGTCGCTTGGTGGTGAGCGTCTTCACGGATATTCGCGATACGCGCATAGACGGCTGATAAGCGTTTTTTCTGCTTATGCCAATTCTGACTGCCTTTCTGCTTACGTGCGAACTTCCGATTTTCGCGTGCTAACTTCCGCTCATATCGCTTTAGGGGGCGTGGGTTGTCGTAAATATCGCCATTAGAACAGGTCGCAAGCGTATTGATCCCTACGTCTATGCCGATAGGGTGTCTGTCGTCAAATAGGACAGACTGGTGCTTGTAGTTGTTGCTATCGAGGCGTCTCACCGTGATAGAAGCATACCATTTGTCATTGTGCTTTGACACAACGACCTTGGTGATTTCACCTGTCCAGCGCAGTGCCTCACGCATGCGTATCCACCCTATTTTCGGAAGGTTGATACGTTTCTTATGGACTTCAACAGTTCCGTAGCCATTGTCTGCTTGGTAAGAGCATTTACCAGATCGGTTCTTATAGACGGGGAACTTGTTTTGTCCTTTTTTCCAACGGGTTACAGCGTCTCCAAGATTGTGGATAGCATTCTTAGACGCATTCTGTGAGAGGTCTTTACACCAGTGAAACTTATCGTATTTGACAGCGTTAAACTCACGCTTTATGTCAACATGACTTCGCCATTCGTCTTGGTCTAAGCCGACTTTAAAAGACGACAAACCAAAGTTGAAGGCAACACGGGCATAGCCAGCATGTTCAGACATAAGCGTGGATTGCTTGTTATTCGGATTCAGTGCTATTTTCTGTGTGCGGAGTGCCAAAATGTAGTTCCAATTGCTGTTTTTCTTCGGAGACGATCTTCTCTATTTCTTCTGCCATTTTCTTTGACTTATGAGAACGTCGTCCGTAGAGTTTCGCACAAAATACAGTCATGATTTCCAGGACATCTTGTGTGAGTTCTTCCTCTAAAGAAGGCTGCTCACCTTTGTTGATAATGACAACCTCTATACCTTTGAGTTCACAGATACGAAAAACGATCTCTGCACCAAAGCGAAGGAGTCTGTCCTTATGTGTGATAACCAGACGCGACATTTGACCCCGCACCAGTAACTCAAGGAGGCGGAGTAAGCCTTTCTTATGGTAATTCAGGTTTCCACTGCCGAGGTCTCTTATGATTTCAGTCTGCCAACCCTTCTTATTACAAAATGCCTCAAGGACAGCATGCTGACGTTCTAAATCTTCCTTTTGATCCGAACTCGAGACGCGGGCATAACCAATCGTAGGATAGGTCAAATCATTTACACCTAAGAGTTCTGCTAAATCATACATACGTTGACCGCCGGGCGTGCGGTGAGAAGGCATGATTTTACCTTCCATTTCCCAATTCCGAAGTGCCTGAACGGACATACCTAAGAGTTTAGCAGCTTCGCCAATCTTAACAAATCTGTTATTCATACATATATTATAGCAGAAAAATAAAAGGTTTATCAAGAAAAAAACTACATAACTTTAGATTTTATGAGGTGCTTATAGGTTTTTATAGGTTTTAGAAGAAAATACCGAACTGCAACAAGCCCCGTCGAGATAAAAGACTTCAGAATTTTTGAGAATTAGTCAGAAATCTCCGCCCCGCATCGTGGGCAGGTCTCGCCCCAAGTTGAACGTCTGCCTTCACCGCAAACATCGCATTCGCCGAACGGATGCTCATCCGGTTTCGCGCGAGCACCGCCTTTTTTGTAGGTGATGATGCGCCATACCGTCTCGCCGTCTTCTTCATAGCAGAGCCAGACCCCTTCTTTTCTGCCGTCGGCGGAGCCGCCATCATGTTTCCGGTAGGGACCGCCCCATTTGCGGTTGCCGTTCTCATAATAGCATATATAGTCGCCTTCGTTCTTGCCATCGCGGAAGGAGGCTTCGCTCGCTTTGTTGCCATTTTTATGGTACTGAATCCAGGGACCATCCTTCTTACCGTGAATGTAGTTCCCTTCGCTTCGTTTTAACCCACTCGCGTAATAGGTAATCCAATACCCATGCTTCTTGCCATCAACCATTTCGCCGGTATCTCGTGAACTTGCCATTTTTCTAATTTTCCTTGTGGTTAAACAACGTGGGTGTTTTTGCTTGGGTGTTTCCCCTAGAACTTTGATGTTCCCTTTTTAAAACGTAGAAGATTATCCTTACCGCTTAATGTTGCCCCAAGTCGTTGTCAATCTACCGATGGGTGAAACAGCGAGCGCTTTCTCAAGTCCGTCCTCCATAACAGTATTCAGGTCATTTTCACTGAGTGCTGTATTGAAGATCGCAATTTCGTCAAGGACTCCGCTGAAATCCCAGCCTGCTCCGCCTTTCCAGCGGGTTAACCAGATGGAACCACCATCGTGTTGCTGACTAAAATCCGGGTTGCCCACCTTCAAATCCGCGACAATCTCGCCATCAACAAAGAGCGCAAGTATATCGCCGTCGTGGGTTAAGGCGACAAAACTCCATTCGTCCATCTCCCATGTCCCGCCCCGGACTTGGCTGTTATCTATGGCACCGTTGAATAGGAAACTCCCATAAAAATCCGTTGGACCGATAAGAATGTTTGGATTGTGCCAATCCCGTTCCATCAATCGAACGTGTGGGCCCGCAGGTGCACCAAGCGGTTTCACCCAGAGCAGATACGTAAATCCGTCAAGAAAATCATCTGTAGTCTTGCTCGCGGGGATAACGACATGGTTGCTTCCATCGAATTCGATGCCCATGCCTTCCTTGCCTTCGACCCGTTCGGCATCAACGATCTTTCCATCGTTCCCGTTCGGTGAAGAGTCTTTAACCGTCCCGCCTTTCCCGTGATCAAAGTGCCACATTCCCATCAAGGATTCTGGGTCAATTTCCGAGATGCCTTCCTGAACCCATATCCCTGAAATAAAGAGAACCGTTATAGCGATCAAAGTACTTATAACTCTCATCGTTTTTAACCTCCGTTTTCAAACTATGCATTCAGTTCAGATTTGCTGTCTTTCCGTTGTCAAGATTATACTCTAAATCCATCTACAAAGCAATACTCTCTTCCGAGGTAATCAGAGCATTCAATCTTTAAGAAATTATTGGATTTTAGGTCTTTTTTCCAAGATCCGGTGTGAAATGCTGCGAAATGCTGCGACAGGCTGCGAAAATTTCGGCAGTTTGTCTTAAAGCATAACATATATTAAGTGTTAACACCTGCGAAAAGGACAACACTAAAAACGGACAATTGAATGACCCTGCCGAGATAATCTGTAATATTCTCAATTTCAAAACGATGGGAAATGTCTGGTGAGGTGATTGAATTGCGTCCGACGGTATAAATCTCACCGGTGAGGTGGCTACGCAGCACGGAATGCCATCTTTGCCATGGCAGGCTGCCCAGGCCGTCCACAAAGTGAAGTGACCGGAATGCAACGCTGGGGGCACGTAGTAGGTTTCCCGCGGTAGTGGTGAGGGTTCTGGTAACCTTTACACGAGAAACCGCCAGCGCACCTTAATATCTTTGCACACTGCAGGGTATGTGGGTGGGTCTTCTATGGATTTGATTGTGCTGTATGGTAACCCCTACACTGCTTCAAACGCTTCACGCCTTAAGATTTCTACAATTTCGTCCCATTTGGGATATGCAGCAATCTTCGCAGCGTGTTCAGCGATCTCTTTGGGGGCTGGTTGCTCACCTTCGTCCTTACCAAAAACATGCTCGCAAATGTAAGACGTGCATTCAGTTACTCCCGTAAAAACGAAAGCGTTAATTCTCGGTATATCCTCGCCCCATTGTTCCGAGAGATACATAATCATGGCGTTTATGTGTCCGACTCTATGTCGTGCCATTTCGCCATAAAATCGTTCCCAACCCAATAGTTTCCGTATCTCTGTAAAATTTGTCCAGCCTTGTGAACGAAGGTGCAACATTATAACGTAAGCATCCATCTTGATTTCAGGGCTTGGATTCGGTTTATCCATGCGATACTCCTTGATATAGCGTGGTGTTGGAGAGGTAAAATCCTCTCTGGTTATGTTGCGAAAATCGCAACTGTTATTTGCTAATAATCTCACTAAATCCAAAATCGTCGTTTTCCTTGATAAAATGGATTAGAAAATTGTACAGTATTAAGAGAGAAGGGGAGGCGGTAACCTCCCCAAAATGACCAAACACTATCAATGAGGATTGAGATGTTCTGGTGCTATTTCTATCCTAACATACCCACCAAAACGCGTCAAGCCTCATTTAAATCTTAGTAACTGATAACCGATGTCTATTAAGATAGCGTAGTAGGAGGACGCAATCATGTCCAAAGTTGAAGATTTCACTTTCTACGATAAAAACGGGACATCTTATGAATTTGAGGTTTACCCTGCGGGGACGACTTTTAATTCGGTAGCAGGTGTTTATATCTTTACAAAGAGATGGATTAACCAGCGAAGACAAGTCGTCCATACTCTCATCTACGTAGGAGAAACCCAATCATTTAAAGATCGCCCCCTTGATAACGGTCACCCGAAATGGCAAGATGCTCGCAAAAAGGGTTTCAGTCATATATGCGTCTATCCTACTAATAATCACGTGGCGATTCAAAATAGACTTATCGCTAAATATAATCCATCTTTAAATAAAACATAAAGGAGTAAAACAGATGGGGTACACCACAGAACACCCCTTTTCGAGAAGGCTTATAGGGCATTCTCGTAAGCCGTTTTTATGAGGATGTCCCGATTTTGAATTCTGTTTGGCACGAGGCTAAACTTTTATTACCAACTGAATCCTGATAGGTATGAAAATATCGCAAGTGAGTTAGGGCAGCCCCTAATTGTCTCACTGCTTGACAACCTCGGAATTCTGTTTGCTTGTGGCAAGATAGCAGTTACACCTAAAATTAAAAAGGCGATAGAAGATTACGCAGACGTTGTTCCCGCTTCAGAGGTAGGATTGGAAAGTGATTGTGATACCGCCTATCGTATAAAACCAGAACTTGAAAAGTATTTTCCAAGTGACGAGTATGACGATCTCGACGAGTAATGGGAACGCAGTGGGTAGTTTGGCTTGAAAACCCTTCAAAAACAACTAAAAAAGCAGAATGTACTGCAAGGAGATATTATGGCAGATAACAAAAATTCCAAGTTACGTATAAGTAGAGTAGAAGCCTCCGAAAGAATTAGCAAGCAAATTGATATAGGCAAAGACCTGCTTGAGGGGCAACCGGCTTCTGAACAAGAATTGACCGTCCTTGAACGTGAAACACGTAAATGGACTGATTACAATAGAACACTGTTTGGCACTTTATTTGACAAATCTCCGTTATCATTTCTGCATGGATCAGTAATGGTTGCTGTAGCGGGTCAGAGTTTGGGTAAAGAAATAACCGATCATAAGGAGAGAATATCGCGTTGGATTAACGATTTGGAAAGCATTTATGGGCAATTGGAATTATACGAGGAATTGCCAAGCAACACCCCACAGACTATGAATAACGAAAACAAGAAAATCTTTATTGGACATGGTGGCTCGCTTGTATGGCGGGAACTTAAGGATTTTATAGAGGGTACATTAGGGCTTCCTTATGAAGAATTCAATCGTGTTTCAACAGCTGGTCACTTTACCGGCAACCGCCTGAAAGAAATGTTGGACGAATCATGTATGGCATTCCTGATCATGACAGGCGAAGACGAACAAGCAGACGGCTCACTACATGCTCGTGAGAACGTAATACATGAAGTGGGCTTGTTTCAAGGTAGGCTTGGTTTTGAAAGAGCAATCGTTTTACTGGAAAAAGGTTGTCAGGAATTCAGCAACATACACGGGCTTGGTCAGATTCGATTTCCAAAGGGGAATATAGAGGCAGCTTTCGAGAAAATTCGCAGAGTGTTGAAACGAGAATCCATCACTTAAAGGGAAGTCGGTATGAAAGAAGAGCAGACAAACGCTATCGTCCCCTTAACCAAAACGACTGCGGAACTAATATCAGAACCGACAGCACGGCTTGTTGAAAAGCCCTTTGCCGAGAACACGCTACGCAACCACCTACATGCTCTACAGAGTTTTGAGAAATGGCTCCGCGGACGACCGAGTAAAATTAAATTGAAATGAAAGAGGTAAATCTTATGAATTTTGCATTTGTATCTATGGAATATCAGGCGTTGGGATTCCCGCTGAAAAATGAAAACGCGTTGGTGATATTAAATGAGGATAACCGCCCTACACACGCGGCATACCGAGGCGTATTTACGCAACTTGGCATGTGGATTCCCGATCTTTCACGTGATATGCGTGATAGGATAATTCAACACGGTTCGCATATTGACATACAATACAAACCCCTCGCATTCGCAAAAATAATCAACGGCTCTCAACACAGTAATCTACATTTAAACTACGAATCATGGCAAGAATTCAGGCATTTGGGTGACAACGTGGAGTTATACAACCCTATATCCGTTTCCCCATTTGTGAACCCTCAACAAAAATTAGTATTCGCTGATATTACGGTATATGCTGACGATTTGTGGAGATCCGGCAACGGATATGCCAGCAGAATGCCTGTTCGTAATAAATCTGCTCTCGTATGCATTAACGCAGAATCTGAAATCATTTTTATTGCGCAAGCTCATAAATTTAGAAAGGTGTCTCCGGAAGAACTTATTGTGCATAAACTTCCTCAAACTCAAGATAACCTTAGATATGACACATACGCATACATAAAAAACATTCAATTTGACCACCTCACTTGGTCATGGGAGAAATAAAATGGAATATCTCTATTCGCTCTATGACCACCTGTTACATATTGGAATTTTCACAAATATCATTAATTTTTTTAGTGACCCTATAGTTTTGTTTACAGCTCTTGCTGCTCTTGGTGCTGTTGTAGCTGCTATTGCCGCGGTGAATGCGAACAAACCTAACAGTAGAGAGAAAACAGACATTCTTAAATGTGAGATATTAAACTTTATACAAAATCCAATAGGTCTTCAAATATGGGTTAGATATGCCTCATTAGGTGAAGCTAATCCTACCGAAATGTCTAAAATATTAGATATAGAACGACGTAAACAAATAGGAATATGGGGAAAGATTTTCAAAAGTCGTAAGTATTCAAAATATAAATGGCGAGTCTATATCATTGCTGCTATGAGTGAATTGCAAAAAGAGGGATATACAAATGTTAGAATAGGATCAGCCTCTATTACTTCAGCAGATATTAGACAGTGGAGTTATGAACAGAGTGTCGCAATGCTTTCCGCTTTAGGTATACCTGAAGAAGAAATAGATAAATACCTGATTCATAGTCCGTATTAGTAGAACTACTTGAAGTGTATACGCTTATTTAGACCACAATTTCGCAAAGTTAAGATAAGGTTTGTCGTTGAAATTCGAGAGGTGTCAAATACCCTAACGCCGAGCAGTGTATCACTATCTTGGTTTAGAAGGTGGCCCTAATTTCCGATGGCAGTACAGCGTCCGCTGTGAGTGCAAATCAGAATAAATTACCGGTATGCTTTTTATAGGCAAATTCAAGTACCGGGAGAAGGATTGACATATCTTCAGGGATATCATAATAGACATAATCCACTGATTTACCCTTGGCAACACCACAGAACTTACACTCATCATGTTTAAGTTCCAATTGCTCTGCGTCTTCCTCGGTTACCCTAACAAAGAGTCTCGGTGGAATAGAAGTCGAACTATTTGGAATTAACTCACCATCTCTATCTACAATCTCCATAACTGGAAAGCGACCTTGCGGCAGAATTCCAAATATCCTTTCTATCCGTCCTATAACCCCTTTATCTGTTAGCCAAAAACCACAAAGCATTTTTGAAAGTTTTGGTTGATTTAGTTTCCATCCCGCTTTTTGTATTAAATTCTGTAGCCCTACGACCGCATGATAAAATATCCTGCATTTTTCTTCACGGTACGTTTTCTTGTGGTAATCTCTAAGCTCTTCGGATAATGAGTCTCTAACCGTGTCCATTGTCCACTCAACATCCGATTTAGGAAGAAACGTAACAGGTTTTTCTTCCGAAGGATTATCAGGGACATCAGCAGCTGGATTAGAATTTGGAAGGGATGGACTAATTTCGGAAGGGATCGTTTTCCCTTTTTCTTCCAATGCGATTTCAGCATTCAATTCTGCCTCACCTGATATTACATTGGATTTCAAAAGATATTTCTCCAAATCCGATATAGCAGTCTCTCGATTCTCAATATCGGTTTCACAGAAAATCCTGTCACTCAGGCTGGAGGCTTCCCATCGAGAAAGGTAAAATCGCCAGAGTTTACCGTTTGTAATTATCGCAAGTGGTACGTTCCCACTATAGGCGTAGAAGCATATTTGCTCTTCGTTTCTTCCGATTGGCTGAGTCCATCGTTTACACTCAATTAACACCATAGGGTTCTGCTCTTGTTTGATGTGTAAGGCATAATCGGCTCTTCTACTCTCAACCTGATATTCAGGTATAATTTCCATGGATGTTAAATTGACATCATCCCATTCCAAAGCACGCAGAATCGGTAAAATAACGTACTGCTGGATAGTCGCTTCGTTGGCTTCTGCTAAATGTTGTTTGTGTTCAAGAATATGCGCAATAGTGTTACTCAAATCAATCATACAAAATTCCTTACTTCTAACCTAAGTTGCCACTTTGTAGCATAGGAGACCGTTGGTTTCCTGCACCTCTTCGTACCGAAAATGGCCGGAAACACGCCAAGTTTAGGGCTTATTCAGATTGCCCTCTCACCCACGATTTCATCTGGGACGATTTTTCTCCGATCCGCCCTTTCGCTTCAATCTTTTCATTAAAGTGTTTTTTCCACTCAAAGCCTTCGAGCGTTTCGCGGTAGGTAGCACCCATGTTAACGAAGAGTTTGTCATAGTCTCGCCCATCTAAAAAAGATTCAAGATTTTCCTGTATACTGGGGCGTAACTTGTGAGCCTGCTCTTTTGACATTAACAGATCATAGTATTCAATTTCCTCACCCCAGCGGAGTAGCCCGAGTTTCGCGGAAATTATGAGAATGTCAAGGTTGGCAGGAAAACAGCCCTCTCTGATAGCCTTACGTATTATCCGATACGACTGCCCATCATACCGCTCAAATGCAGGCATGCGTCCAGGCGTTTTTATTTTTCTACCCGAGCAACTAATAATAAGCAAAGACTTGTTCACTGGCTTTCTACTCCTTTTTTGTCAATCATTGTAAATCCTTCCCGGAAGTTATCCGATCTTGACAACCTCTGCGGCTGTCTCGTCGTTTTCTCGTAGTTTGGAGAGGTCGTACCCGCGGAGTGCAAGTTCGAGGAAAAGCGTCTCGTCTGTCTCTTTTTTCACTGAACTGCCCCAAAACTTCATTTTGTGTAATTGAACGACTTGTGCTAATTAATGTTGTAAGCATAGATATATCCTTATGCGAGAACGAGGTCTTTGAGTTTCATCAAGGGGCGTCCGAGACATTGATTCACGAAAGCACCTAGCAGACAACTGCCGAACTTATTGCTCATACGCGTCAGCAACCCCCAATGCTTCAACGCACGCACACGAGACACATGAAACTGGTCTGTCAACTGACCGATGGTCGTCTCAATGCGGCGACGTATCCGCACTTGAAGTTTACGAAACTCATCGGGATATTGTCGCTTCTGATTGCGTTTGAGCGTCGGTAATAAGACGCTCCCTTCGGTCTCCATGAGTTCTGTCTGAAGGTCTTCAGAGATATAACCTTTATCGCCAAGAAGAATCGGATACTCGCCCTGCTCCGCAAGATGCCGAAGAACCTCTCGGTCATCTGTATTCGCAGCGGTCATACAGAAGTCAACAGGAACACCGATACCTGTCGTTATCAGGCTGCAGCGAAAACCGAAAAACGTTCCAAGACCTTTCGTTGCACAGTGTCCATAAGTCGCATAAGTTCCGGTGCCATCTGCCCACTTGAAATCAGACTTTGAAGTATTCGCACGCTTGAAATCGCAGACAGGGACTGGAAAAGAATCCACGATAAAGACTTCTGTCTTCGGTAAGTAGGTCGTCAAAGCACGACGGATCACTTCACTCGCGGCACAAAGATTTCTCCGTCGGCGATTGAAACGCGAACGCTCCGGTAAGTTCGGAAAGACGGTTTTCAGTTCTGCCTTGATCCGTTGATACCCTTTGTTCTCGCTGTCTTCACCGATGTATTCAAGCAACCATGCGACTGTGAGGATATCGGCATCTTGGGAGTCGGGGTTGCGTCCCGGACGGCGTGCTTCGGCATTCGGGAAGTGGGTATCATAAAGTGTTTTCATGATCTTCTGGAAGACCCGCGCAACCCGACGGAGGGTGCGCGGTTGATTTTTCAGTTGCAAAGCATAACGTTGTAAAGTAAACTGTAAGTCCATCCTTATGTCTCCTTTTGTTTAGTGACTTATAGGATAACATAAGGATGGAACAAAAACAATGAGCACAACGCCTTAATTATGTGAAAAAATATATTACAATTAGTTATTTAGCACAACCCGTTAATTGAGTAATTCGGTTATAAGTAAAAACAATATTCCAAGCAGACTTATAATTCATGTCCATAGTCCACCTAAAAGTTTAACTACAACCAAAACTACCATCCCTGTTGGACCTATTGCAAGCGTCCAAAAATGCCGGTCAGTCCGAATGTCGCTCATGTCTCTACTCACATTTATCGCTCTTTTTTTCCGACATAAAAGCCCAAATGATACGATCAATATCCCGCGCGGAAAACTCTGAACGCGCAGAGGTTTCTTCTATAAGATTAACCGCCTCTAATTTTTTCTTTTCATTTGTTTGCGGGAACTTCTCGTTTAAGGTGTCAGCTAAAAAGTTAAGGATATGTGTGTCAGGCTTGGAAGTGTCCGCACCAAAGAGCACCCGTAACCACTGAAAACCAGCGATTCTAAATTCTGTGATATTCCATACGCGATACCCTTTTGGTTTAGCCCGAAGTGCCCACTGTCCTATGGTATCTTCTTCAGGAACGCTTGGCGATGCATTTATAATACCACAAAGTTTTTCGCACACAGAATTGATGGCATTTGCTTTCCTTATGCTTTTCGGTTTATGCTCGTAGTTGAATTCTTTGTTCAGGAAATCAATAGGGGTTTGATAGTCTTCTTTGATAAAAGCAGCTAATTCGGTGACCTGTCTGACATCAGGGTTGTTCTCCTGAAAAGCATCGAGTTTCTTTTCGACTTTTCTATAACCCAGACCCAGCGATAGGACGGAATTGATAACTTTAACAGCTGGCGATTGATCTAACACTGTATTATCTCTGGGGAGTGGATCGGGGGCGATCTGCCTGATTCTTGCCAGAATTGTAGTGATACGTTCGTTTCTCGTCATAGGAATCTCCTTGAAAATTAGGACTCACGAGTCCCGTGTTTATTGTTTCAAACCGTATCTGCAAGATAAAAGCACTCCTCGTCCGAGTTAGAATTGGTATTAAGTATGCCATAACGCCAATAATACTGATATGCTTTATTATATCGTCTCGCGAATTCCTCTATAGAGTCAAAACTGTTTGGATCTCTGACCTTACGATCCTTCATCAACTTGGTAAAGATTCTTTCTATGGCGTTCCGTTCGCCGTTCGTAAGATCACAATAAAGCTCTTTGATCTTGTGTATTCTGCAAAAACGCTCGCCAGCACTCTGGATTTTATACTTTAGCAAATATTCTATAAATTGCATTAGCAGTACAACAGCTGTCCATTGCTGGTAAATTGTGCCCTCAATACACTGGCGCAAAATGTCTAAATTATCTGTAATTATGTTACACAATACATCTTTTGAGAAAATATCGTTAGTAAGCATTTATACTCCTTCAATTTTGGGTTTAAGTAAACGTTGGCACTTCACACCATGGATTTCCGTCTACATTCCGCAAGCTAAAGCAGAGGAATTTGACGGAAGAGCGTTAAAACTTTTTTCTGTGTCTCCAGAAGTAAATTGTTCCAAAATCACTTCCAGCCGCGAGTGTGTTTCCATCCGGACTGAAGGCTACCGTCCATTTAGGGTCCCGAAACCTTCCATGCTGATTTTCACGATATGCGGTGAGTGTGTGTTTGAGAGTCCCCGTGCTGGTATCCCAGAGGCGGACATCTCCATATCTACTTGCACTTGCAAATGTGTGTCCATCTGGAGTGAAAGCTATGTCTTCGACCCAATTTTTATGTCCAGTGAGTATTTTTTTGAGTTTTCCTGTGTTAATATCCCACAATTGGATTGTTTTTTCACTTGCACTTACAAGCATGTTACCATCCGGACTGAACGATATGTAATTTATTTCTCCAAATTGGTTAGTAGGTGGTAATGTTTTTTCGAGTTCTCCTGTATTGGCATCCCAGATATCAATGTATTTGTCTTCACTTGAACTTGCAAGCGTTTGACCATCTGGACTGAAGGATATAGATTTAATCTCTCCCCACTTATCTGGGTTCGTAAATGTTTCTTTGAGTTTTCCTGTACCGGTATTCCATAGGTAGATAGTACCCCAACTTCCGCTTGCGAGTGTCTCTCCAGTTGGACTGAAAGATACGCTCCATGTCCAATCTTTAGGTTGGGTGAGTGTATATTTGAGCGTACCTGTGTTGGTATCCCAAAGACGGATAGTCTTATCCCAACTTGCACTTGCGAGTGTTTCTCCAGCAGGACTTAAAGATATGGATTGAACCCAATTTGTGTGACCAGAGAGTACGAAGATTTCTTTTCTTGTCTCTATATTGTATAGCGTAATGCCATAGCCCCTTGCTACAGCAAGCACTTTCCCATCAGTGGAATACCGAATTTCCCTTATTGAATCTCTATGCCCTCTAACAGTTGGGTTTTCGGGTAAAATCCATTGGTCTTCTTGGATATTATCTATATTGATATCATCTTCCCAATTCCAAGTATCCTCGCTTGTACAGGTAGTGGTGGCAAGGATGGTAAGGATGGTAATTAAATTTACGACCTTTTTCAGCACTGATTATCTCCTGTCTGTTATGTTTAATAAAAAATTACGTAATAAGTTGTTTTGGACTTGCTATTTTAGCACGCCTTGTTCTTTCAATCGTGAAATCAGTTCTGCTTGTGTACCATTACCTTTCGTTGAATTGCACGTAGCACAAAGCAGCTGTAGATTCTCTATATGATCAGTACCACCTCTGCTTTGTGGTGTGATATGGTCTACCGTCAAGTTGCGATAATGGAACGGGCATTGACACCCATTGCATTTGCCTTGCTGCCTACCAAATAACTCGGGTTTGTGCGTTTGGTATCTCGGTAAACGCCTCTGAATATCTATCTCCTCGGCGTTGTCCGTCCGTTCCGGTGCGTCTTTGCGAACAATCACATCTGCCAACGGATTAAATAAATTAGAGGCTTTGCTGACCTCATCCGACAATCGCAGCTTTGTGATGTCCTCAGCATCGGGTGATATGTCTATGCCAACCCATTTCCGATGTAAACGCTCTGCTGCGACACACGCTGTCGCACATCCACAGAACCGGTCTAATACGATGTCGGCTTCGTTGGATGATGCTTGGATGATGCGATCAAGTAAAGCAAGAGGCTTTTGGGTTGGATAGCCAAGACGCTCTTTGCTGGTATTTCCAATTCGCGAAATATCTGTCCAAATTGCAGGAATTTGTTTTCCAGGTAATTCGTCAAGATACACTTTTAACCCGTCAAGCCGTGGTGTTCCATCTTTTTTGAGTAAGATACGACCTTCTGTATACCATCTCTCCAATTGCTCAAGAGATGCCCCCCAACTTCGATTTGAAGCCGGACGACTTCCTCTCCATTGAAAGTTGCGATTCCCCCCGGATGAAACTGTTAGGTCTCGACCTGTGTAAAGCCGTCCAGTTTCATCCTTTTTATAGCGGGAGAGTTGTGCCTGCGAGTAGTCAGTGTATTGTTTATTCCAAGTATAATCTTTGTCTTTAGAATAAAACAGCAACACATCATGCGTTTTGGAAAAGTACTTTGCTTTCAGGTTATGTGCATTGGTTCTCTGCCAGACGATTTCATTCCGAAAGTTCCACTTCCCAAACACCGCATCCATAACCAACTTCAGATAATGGCTCATTGTCGGATCACAGTGTAGGTAGATAGACCCAGTAGATTTGAGTATCCTATGCATCTCCAATAACCGAACCGCCATGTAAATCAGGTACGATTTATCGGAGTCTGTCATTGCTGCGTGGATAACCCTGTTGAGTGCCGAATGTTTCGCTTCAATCAGGTCAAGCCAAGCAGCGTCAACATCATTCAGCGTCCATGTATCTTTGAATTCTGCGCCCGCTGCTTCTGAACCGATAGGTGCTGCGTAGTTGGCATTAGAATTAAACGGCGGATCTAAATATATCAAGTCAACCGATTTGCTATTCATGCCCCGCATGATAGGCAGATTATCACCCGTAAATATCGTCTTGGGATTAACATTAGCATTCACGCATACACCTCCTAAGCGATCAGCGGCTTATTATGCTTAGCAAACAACAAATTTAGCACGTCCGCCAGTGGAAACGCCTATCATGAATAAACCGCGATTGCGAATTTCATACGGGTTTCCGGTGAAAGCGGATGATACACGACTGATTTCTGAATTATTTAGGGGTCTTGTGCCTTTCATGATATTTCTATATTACTCCTACTTGTGTAAAAAATCATCTAAAGTACGTCCAGACAAAAGAAATCGAATGGTCAAGAACATCTTAATAAAATCTGCACCGAGCGTCCTCACCAGAACTACCAGTAAAAAAAGCATCCAGTAATTAAGTGAAATTAATGAAAGTGAATTTTCCAAAATAAGTAAAAAACACATAACACTGAAAAAGTATTTGAACAGGTAAATCGCCAACGCCACACCCGCATGAATGGGTAAGACCCCCCACTTGATTTGAGCTATTTGAACTATGTCAACGCCGACTGTTCGTATTCCGAGATAAATGACTGCGAAAAGTTTACAAAAAATAATTGTTGTAACGATGATGAGCAGGTCTAAAAAGCACTTACAGAAGAAAATCGCCTTTATCCATCGAAACTTTCGAGTGGTTTCTATGAGACCTTGAGTATCTTCATTATCTACGAGTATGTTGATCTTATATTCAAGAGTTTTGATGAAGTATACGAACATCACCCACGGTGCTTTGTTAGCGGTTTACCACCCGCTGTTGCTTCAGTGCTTCGATTTCTTCTCGGAGTTCTCGATTGATTTTTTCTTGTGAGTTGTCTTTAACGCTTCGCCAACCTACTATGATTGTCACAACGACTAAAGGAATACCTATGAGTGCTATCAGAGCGACAAGGATACCTATGAGCCATGCGAAGGGTGTTTTCAGACTGTCTATTTTGACATCGGTATGCTCATTTATGTGTTTCTCGGCACTGGTGATCTCTTTCTTGATTTCTTCTTTGACAATCAAGCGTATCTGGTTGAGATCCGCCTCCGTCAACTCACCAAGAACTGGTAGAGCGATCACACAAAAGAGTATCGAGAGGGCGAGTATGGTTTTCATGCGGTGTTCCTTGCCTAATTTCAAGCACTAAACCGATATGCCCTTCATGGTGTTATGGTCTGTTGGCGTTTTAGGTGCTCGTTTTCAGCGATGAGTGCTTGTATCTGTTTGTCGTTTGCCCGGTCCCTCAAAGCACGCCATGCGAAAAGTAGCGTTATTATGAGTAAAGGGATGCCTATAAAGACGTTCATTTGGCTTCTGATGGCACCTATTTCGCTACTGTTTGTCTTGATTTGGTTGTTTACATTATCGAGTTTCAAGTTGATGTACTCTTTCATGCGGGTTTCGGATGCCGTGTTCTCTTTCTTGACCCCCTCGTTGACAATCAAGCGGATCTTATCAAGGTCAGCATCGGTTAACTCACCCAGAGCGGGCAAAGCGATCGCAGAAAAGAGTATCGAGAGGACGAGAATGTTTTTCATAGAGTGTCTCCTTTTAGAGATAGTAAATCATATTTGTGCTTGTGTGTCAATGGGTATTTTCAGCTTATTTTGAGGCGGTTCCTAATTTGGAAAAAGGAGATGATATATATTTATAGTAAAGTTTAGAATTAATTGGGCACTCTCAAACAGTCTGAATACCTATAATAGGCATTCAGACTGGCACAAACTGGAAGTTTGTGCTACGAATGTGTCTATTTATTTTTAGGATTCACTATAAATGTAATACGTTATTTTGGACTTGCTATTTTAGCACGCCTTGTTCTTTCAATCGTGAAATTAGTTCTGCTTGTGTACCTTTACCTTTCGTTGAATTGCACGCAGCACAAAGCAGTTGTAGGTTCTCTATATGGTCAGTGCCACCTCTGCTTTGTGGTGTGATATGGTCTACCGTCAAGTTGCGATAATGGAACCAATATTGACACCCATTGCATTTGCCTTGCTGCCTACCAAACAACTCGGGTTTGTGCGTTTGGTATCTCGGTAAATGCCTCTGAATGGCTATCTCCTCGGCGTTGTCCGTCCGTTCCGGTGCGTCTTTGCGAACAATCACATCTGCCAACGGATCGAATAAATTAGCGGCTTTGTTGACCTCATCCGACAAGCGTAGCTTTGTGATGTCCCCAGCATCGGGCGATATGTCGATGCCGACCCATTTCCGATGTAAACGCTCCGCTGCGACACACGCTGTCGCACACCCACAGAACGGGTCTAATACCATGTCGCCTTGGTTTGATGACGCTTTGATGATGCGTTCTAAAAGGGCGAGAGGTTTCTGCGGATGCTACCTGTCGGCTTCAAAATACGGTGCATCTCAAACAATCTTACCGCCATCGCCGTTAGGTATATCCTCATAGACTTATCATAGACGGTTTCAGACGCTTGGATTATCTGATAGAGTTCCTCGTGTTCATCAGCGATCACGCCGTGCCATTCGTATTTGATATCCTCGTCGGTCCAGATGTCTTTGAATTCCGCGCCTTCTGCGGGTGAACCGATCGGTGCTTTCCACTGTTTGCCCGATTTAAACGGCGGATCCAAATAAATCAGGTCAATCGTCTCTGAATCCATACCGCGCATAATATCAAGGTTATCTGCAATAAAAAGCGTTCGGTTCTCAAAGTTCATCGTGTACTCCGTTTATCGTGTTTTGGGGTTCCAGTCACCAGTCAGTTTTATCTACTTGCTATAGTGGTAGGGTGGTAGAGAACGGCGTTGGGGACCGTCTCGTAGCAGTGCCACCCAAAACTGGTTTTAAAATTATAACAAATCTGTCTTCTAAAACACAAACTTTTTTGCGATGTTTCCAAGGGGATCGCGAGCGACAAGAAATCCGCAGAAATACCCAAGCAAAAACACTTGCTCCTATAGAAGATTTTTATTTTTTGTCGTGACCTTTGGTAAATCCTATTATAACCCATATAGAACTTTGCATGCTATATTACCCCTATGAAGGATTTTTTAATTTGACTTGACACGTTGACGCGAAAAGTAGTATCCTTTAAGTGACGATCCATCAGGGTATCGTTATGAGGCAAGATTATGGTGAATGACAATGACAGGTCTACGTTGTTTACAACACGAAGTACCGAAAGTGCTATGATTTTTTTTACGATCATAGGTTTTTTGACGCTCGTTGTCATCTTTTTGTATCACTTTTTTCAGGTAAAAGGTGCGTGGTATACGGCATTGGGTCCGGCATTTGTTGCTGTTTGGGAAAAAGTCCCTCACGTTTTCTCGTTTTCGACACTGTTGACTATTTTCAAGGAAGGAGTAGATGTCATGCTTACGCGTTTGCAAGAATATCGCGATAGACGGAAACAGAGGATCGCAAAAGAGGTCGCAAAAGAGATTGAAAAAGTGAGAAAAGAAGCCTATAAAGAAGGCTATGAAGCCGCAAAAGCGGATCTCCGTGCTAACGGTGCGAGTGAAGGAACGCATCACTCGGGTTCAGGTGATAAGTGATAGTACCCAACACCTAAAAGCGTAGACTTCGGTTTGATAGCAACTGCGGTTTACTCATAGAGTCCACCGTCTTAGTGTCGCTCCAGTTCAGCACCACACTTCGGACAGGTATCCTTCCATGCCAAACGCCTGACCTCACTGCAAACATCACAGACACCGAGCGGGTATTCATCCGGTTTCGCACGGCTGCCTCCCTTTTTGTAGGTTACGATGATCCATATCGTCTCACCGTCCTCTTCGTAACCGTAAAACGGACCTTCCTTTTTGCCGTCGTAGGATTTGCCGACATGCTTCGGATAGGCTCCACTGGATCTGAGGTTCCCGTTCTCATGATAGGTGATACAAGGCCCTTCGTATTTTCCATCGCGGAAGGAGGCTTCGCCTGCCTTGTTGCCGTTCTTGTGGTAATTGATCCAAGGTCCGTCTTTCTTGCCATGAATATAACCACCTTCGCTCCGCTTATGTCCGTTCGCGTAATATGTAACCCAATACCCGTGCTTCTTGCCATCAACCGTTTCGCCAGTTGTTAATGAGTTTGCCATAATTTCACCTATAGTAGTCTTTCAACTTTGAATTTGAGGGTAAGTTCGTAGTCATGCGATTTTGCGGCGTACTCGCCCAAATGCGCCGTGCATTATCACACTACCTCACAGTAAGAGCAACGGGCAATAAATTGCCCTACTACGAACAAGATTACCATCAAACTGGCAGTTTGTGCTACAAAACCTCATCAAGATACGCCTCAAATTTCTCCAAAGTTTTTTTGCCGATGCCTTTGAAACCCTTGAGTTTCCCGTCATCAATTGCTGTGCGGAGTGAGACGAGACTATCTACACCGACTTCTTCATAAAGTCGCTTAATCGTTTTGGCACCCAATCCGGGTATAGGCACGAGTTCCACAACGGTTCGTGGTGTATCACCGGCGAATTCTTCCAGTTTTGCGCTCGTGCCAGTGTTCAGAAATTCCTCAACGATTTTCGCCACGACTTCACCAGCCCCTGGAATTTCCTCTATCAATCGTCCTTGGGCGATGAGATCCGACATAGGTTCGGGAAACCGAGAGATATAATTCGCCAACCACGGATATCGGGACGCGTGGTCTTCTGGATAGTCGGCGATAATCAGAAAAGTATGAAGTTCCAAGAATTTCAGCGCGATTTCATCGTTCTGATACCAGCGCGTGCGTCCTTTTCCATCAATGTAAGAACCCTCTTCTAAATTTTTCTCGTCGTTCACTGTTTTTTCCTCCAGTGTAATATCTGAATTGTGGCATCCCATAGTGCAACAGCGAGATATTCACCACTTGGCGAGAATGCTAACGCTTGAATACCGGTCGGGTAGGTCTCCCAAATGACCGATTCGCCCTCAGAGAGGTCCCACACCCGCAGATTCCCTGCCTCATCCCCCGAAGCGAGATAATCTGAAGTCGGCGAAAAGGCGAGTGCACGCGTCCAATACGCCTCAAAACCGCTCTTCGCAAGACGTTGCCTGCCTGTCCCAACTTCCCAGACACGGATCCCGGATTGTGCATTTTTCTGTGTGTCAACGGCTACCATTGTCGCATCAGGTGAAAATAGCACGTTCCAAATTCCCAAAATCTCGCCGGTATTGAGAACTTGGATCGGATCCGTATCGGTTGTGTTCCAAACCTCAATGACTGTCCGATGCCCCTCACCGTCTCGGTAGCTGCCTTCTGCTGCCGCGATCAATTGACCGTCATCAGAGAGTGTGAGGCCGTTTCTAACAGGGAAATCTGTCAGTAGGGTTTTCAACTTTTGGGCAGATTCCTCACTTTTCACACGCTCTGGGCTCTGCTGAGTGAGTTGCCAGACCTCAACCTCATTATCACCTTTTGATAACGCCGCAAGCGTGCCGTCCGTAGAGAGACTACCGCTTTCATACTGTCCATGCGTCAGTCGTGTTTCATCGCCACTGTCTACGGAGAGGACGGTAATGTTATCATCCGCTTTTTGGACTAAGAGTTGATCTGTGCCGGTGGCATAGGAAAACCAACGCTTCGTATGGATGTTGCCGATCGCTCGTTTTTGTCGGCTCTGGATATCCCACGCTACGACGGCACCCGCCATCCCTTTCGTTATCAACTTCGTGCTATGTTTACTAAATGCCATCTGTCGCGCGACATCGGGGAGCAATTCGTCGAGGCGTGGCTGCTGCTTCTCGCCAAGCTGAAAAGCGAACTCCAACGCTGCCCCTTGGACTGATAAACATAACAAATTAAACAGAAAACAGACAAGTAAATTTTTCATATAATAAAGCCTAAAAATGTTACACTGGCGTAACATTGAGGGTATAGAGGGTATCGGCGTAACTACAGTGGGCGCGAGGGTTCATAGATATTTTTTCTTTTCCGTACGAAAAAATAATTTGATAGAAAGTGTAACATTATACTAACGTAAGTTGAATAATAAAAAAAGTAGGGCTGAAACACAAAAACCTCGCCCTACTTTACCAGTAAACTGGCTATTCATAGAGTTCCGTCGCGGTCTCACCGCGTGCGAAACGATGCGCAGTTTGCACGGCAGAATCGTTGCCCGCATTTCTGCGGATATCCGTTGCCCAGCGTGCTAACCCAACAATCAACTGATTTCTGGCAGGATGCGACTCGCACGTTTTCCATTCCTCAGACACTATGTTAATTGAACTGAGGAGATTGTCGCCTCTATCATCCTTGAGGATACATAGCCCCATTTCAGCCATTAACCGTTCCGCCGAGCCTCCGGCATTAAGATACTCACGCGTCCGTCGTCCAATTTCTTGGATACGGACAGACTCAATACCGTCTAAAATTTCGGTGATCGCCGCATCTTCATCAAGCTCTATAGGCGTTGTAGATGCCCTCGACGCTGTGATGGGTTGATGCCGAATGTTAAGCCATCGGTTGTTGAAGAATCGCCATGCGGCATGGTAGAGTGCCTTCGCAGCGACTTTGGTGCCACCGTATCGAAGCACCTTTCTCACCGTATATCCCAACTCCATCTCTTCCTGTAGATCCCACCACCCCGGACTCATGTTCACGGGTGTGCGTGCCATCCTATCGCCAGCAGTCATGACCATAGTTGTTGCGAGCGTGTTAATAGGGACACCAGCGGTGAGCATTTCGGTTACAGCATCAAAGACCTCGTCGAGATCACCACTCACGAGCGCTGCTGAAAATTTATCTTCATCGTAATCAGCAGCACTCTCGGCGGATGTGCCTTGTGGCAGCTCATCAAAAATATGATCAATTTCTCCGAGTTTTTGGATGGCTTCACGGTGAAGTTCACCGGGTCTACCACGTCCCTGCCCAAGAATCTTTGCGCCGAGGCTGCAGACTAACTCCCCAGTAAGCTCCCATCCGAATTGTGCTTGCAATTCAGCCAAGTGTGAAAGATGGATGAGGTTGTCAGAATGGTTGAGGAAGAAGGATTCAACCGCACATTGAAAGAAAAGCGGGATAATCTTCTCATCATGTCCGCCCAATTGTCGTGCGGTGATAAGGCATTTTTCGATACCTTCCCACTCTTTATCGGCGGTGAAAACTCGAATCCAGTTTTCGAGTTTTTCCCAGTCAATAGGTGGTGGTAAGGGCTGGCGGTCCGGTCGATCACCGAGCGTACCCGCTGCACCTGTTGCCGACATCATCAACGGAATGAGTCGGTCTTCGGGTTCATACATGTGCGCGACCTTAAGTCCATTCATCATCATTGATAGGCTTCCACCACCGCCCTCACTTGTAGAAATATGGCGCACCATGTGCTTAACCATTATCTCTAATGTCTCGTCTTCGGAAACGCCCCTTGCTAACATAATGGCAATAGCTTTAGAAAGCGTCCAGCTGTCGTGGGATAGTAAACCCTCTTTCAATAACAAAAAATGGGCATCATCCCGTTTCTTTCCGCCGTTGGCAACATCTATATAGATATCGCCATCGCGAACTTCAACGGGGAACGTGGCAAGGTCATCACAACCGCCGGTGAAACATCCGCCACCTTCCATGTCGTAACTCCAACCGTGCCAATCGCACGATAAAACACCTTTTCGGACGCGTCCTCTCACCAATGGATAGCCCATGTGTGGACACTGGTTATCTGTCGCGTAGACAGCCCCTTCATGCTGAAAGAGCGCAATGCTATGTCCTTCAACTCTGACCGCCCTCGGTTTCCCGTCTGCGACTTCACTGAGGGCAGCGACTTTGACGAAATTTCCATTTTCGGATAACACTATAATTTCTCCTATCATATTACTGGTAAGACACGCCTGTTCTTACCGAACTAATTCTGTTAGAAATGTTGCAACCGTTTTCCGTTTCGCTTTCTTGGCGTAATCAAGTGGTGTCTGTCCTGCATCATCACGAGCGTTTGGATCTGCACCGTGTTCAATTAGCAACGCTGCTTGGTTTTTACCGACACCCTTCTGGGCAATGAAGTGTAGCGGCGTTTGCCCTTTATCATCAGTCACATTCGGGTCAGCACCGTTTGCCAATAAACAGGCGACACCGTTTGTCAAACCACGTTGTGCAACCCAATGTAGGGGTGTCCACATCCCACGTCGATGCTTCTGAGAAGCGTTGATGTCCCGACCTTTGGCAAGAAACCCTTTCACCAATGTATCAAACTGTTCAGGGCCCTGCCCAACAAGCGCATACCAATCTCGCAGATTAATCTCATAGTCTGAGTCAATCAACAGATCAACAATTGCCATCTGCTTAGATTGAAGTGCAATCTCAAGCAGCGGCATGGTGGGTCCAACCTGATAGGCATAGACATGCCCACCGGGAACTTCCTCAATTTGAGGCGACTCCGACGTTGGTATTACATAACCTTTAGGCGATTTCACATTAATCCGGAGATTGAGGAGTTCCGGATTTTTTTGAAATTCCGCCTTTGCGCGTTCAACATCACCCATTGCACAATAGAGTACAACATCTGCCTCGGCACCCTGTTCAAGAAGATAGCGACACACTTCAGGTCGTCTGCGCAGCGTCCATTGCGCTGCGGTCCCGTAATGGTCGCGGTCCCGGAGGTTTATATCTGCGCCGTTTTCAAGTAGCAATTCAGCGATTCGCCGTGTCGCAGCGAAATGCAATGGCGACATACCGTCACTCCCTGGAGCGTTGACGACATCAGGGTTTTCACGTATCAACGTCGCAAGCGTGTCGGACATATCCAAGCCTGCAGCGGAGTGCGCGTCAATTGTCGCTCCTTGTTCGATGAAGTATTCAGCGAGTTCTCTGTTGTAACTCAGCA
The DNA here is from genome assembly GCA_951828385.1 of uncultured Poribacteria bacterium. GTDB lineage: Bacteria > Poribacteria > WGA-4E > WGA-4E > WGA-3G > WGA-3G. The sequence goes on along the minus strand of OX639973.1, from coordinate 4,476,901 downwards.
TCGAACCCGCAGCGTGCTGTAACGCCGATGTACCCCCTGCCCACCAGCTGCTCTTGACATCAATATCAGCACCAGCATCAAGCAAAACCTTGATGAGTTCGCGGTTACCAGACGCAGCGGCGAACACAATAGCGGGAGCATCAAAGGAAAACCAAGGCGCATCAATGAACGCAAGAAGTGCGTCATTATCTGCTAACAAGGATTTGACGCGGTTCGCGTCCCCTTTATTCACAGCCTCAATATACTCCGTACGTGGAAAGTGCTGAGCGTTTTGGTCCATTAGCTGTTACTCCTCAAAGACCTCAATTGTTGTTCTGCCTTCGGCAAAACGCATCGCGGTCGTCGCTGCAGATTTATTATCCGTGTTCGATCGGATATCTGTAACATAGCGAGCCAATCCGACCAACAGTTGGTACTGTGCAGGATGTCCGTCGGCATGCTTCCATTCTTCAAACACGGTACGCAGCGTCGGTAGGACCTCACTTCCCGTATCATCCCACAGCACTGTATGACCGATCTCTTCCATCAACCGATCAGCAGAATAACCCGCGTTTAGGTAACCCAGCACCTTTGACCCGACACCTTGAACATCGAGCGTTTCAATTGTATCAATAATGTGCTTGAGCCCCTCTGCCTCATTCGCGACATCCAGTTTTTCTTGACCCAAAGGTTCGCTGAGTTCTCGTGTGGGAATGTTTATCCAGCGATCTGCGAAGATTTGCCACGCAACGTGAAAAACACCTTTCGCCGCGACAAGATTTCCGCCAATCTGTTGGGCACTGCGTAATGATGCCGCGAGGTTGAGTTCCGTTGTCAAGTTTTCCCAACCCGCATCAACATTTACAGGCGTGCTTGCCATACGGTCTGCTGCGAGCAAGACCAATGTTGTAATAATCCTGTCTAACTGGACACCATCAACCAAGACTGCCTGCACTGCCTCAAATGATCGTTGGAGATTGACACTTGTGAGTGCTGCAACGAAATCATCTTCGTCAAATTTAACGGTTCGCTCTAAGGCAGCCCCTTCAACGGTAGGGAGGATCTCTCTCATGAGTTGAATCGCGTCTCTCCGATACCGTTCCGGATCATCTGGACGATGTCCGACGAGTTGGGCTCCGAGGTAGAAGAACAATTCCGCTGCGTGCTCCCACCCAAATTCATCAACGACTTCAGCGAGATAACTGACATAGAGCGGAATATGCGGTGCGTCAATAAAATGCGGTTCAACTGCGCATTCAAAGAGGAGCGCGGACAACTTATCTGCATCACCCTTGTGATATGCAGTGAACAAGCATCGTTCAATGCGTCCCGACTGCCCTTCATAAGAGAAATTGCGAACCCATCGACTAATCTTCTCCCACGCAACCGGCTCAGGCAACGGCACCACCTCCAGCCGTTCTGAAGCAGGACCTGCAGCAGAGCAAGCGGCAGTGGTAACAGCGATAAGTCTATCAGCACCGTTGTATTTACGTCCCACCTTAAGCCCATTGATTAGCTTGGAGACATCGCTGCCGCCTTCTGCGCCGTGAGAGGTCGCAATGTGCCGACTGACGTGTTCCAGAATCGAACCCATGACCTCTTCTTCCGGCACACCGCCCTTTAGTAAGAGTGCGATCGCCTTGGACATTGTCCATCGGTCTTCGCTCAAAAGACCTTCTCGAAGTAGCTGCTTATGCTCTTCTGCGCGGCGATAGGTCATATCTCCGGGTTCAATCCAAATGTCATCACCCCGAAGCTCAACGGGAAAGACGCGCAGATCGTCGCATTCAACATGGAAACAACCGCCACCTTCCAAATCGAAACTGCGGCGGTGCCAATCACATGTTAAGATACCGTTTCGGACGGTTCCGCGTGTGAGTGGATATCCCATGTGCGGACACTGGTTATCCGTTGCGTAAATCTTTCCATCAACATTGAAAAGCGCGATGCTGCGCCCTTCACCCATCTGAATCGCTTTCGGTTGTCCTTCAGGCACCTCACTTAACTCGGCGACTTTCACCCAGTTTTGCGTTTGATGTCCCATAATATTACGTTCCTCCAAATTGTATTTCGATCGTCAAAACTTAACTACCACAAAGTAGTATATCATACTCATATTAAAATTTCAATAGGAAATAGATAATAATTAAAAACAAAGTAGTATTTGAAAAGCGAACTTTGGGGTGGCACTTTTCACTGAAATACACGAAAAAAATTAGGCAAGTGTTACAAAATATTCCGTTAGAATGTGTACCTTAAAAACGCCAATCTATTTGTCACAAACACCTTATTTTCAGCATACATATTTTTGCTAAATCTGTATTAATTATTATACTACATATATTATTAAATGTCAAGTAAAATTAATCGTTGACGCGTCAATTTTGATCTGCTCCATCCTTGCAGATGGATTCCAATCATTTTATGGTGAAGTATAGCAGATGCAGCGTGAAAAGTTACGCTGCATTTTTTTATCTCAAAATATTAACAACTGTGAAAATATAAGAAAAAATCCAGAAAACTAAATAGCCCGGCAATGTAAACACTACATAGCAACTTGCGTTAGTTATATAGTAAAACCTATAGTTAATTGGGCACTTTCAAGCAGTCTGAATACCTATAACAGGCATTCAAACTGGAAACCCAAACTAACAGTTTTGCGGCGTACTCGCCCAGATGCGACGTGCATTATGCTACAAAAATGTCCACTTATTTATAGGCTTCCCTATAAACCGAGCTCACGTTAAAGGAGACTTCATGAAAACTCTCAATCTTCTCGGGATCTGTTCTTTTTTCATACTTACAATTCTCGTCAGTTTACTCTCTTTTGGGGGGTGTGGCGACAGCGAGGACGACCCCATCAATCCAACAGGCACCTTTGTATCCGAATTCAAATGGCCCTCCGGAGCCACAGGTGAATCGTGGGAACTCACAGATGCGGATGTCGCTGAGCTATTAGCGTTGAACCCACCGCCAAACTGGCCCGAAACAGAAGACCCCGAGTTGCGTAACAAATATTATTTCGCCCAACTCCTCAAGCAGTTCGGGGACATTCCCGAGCTCCGCTACATTATAGTATTTGATCTAAAACCCAAGGATAATATCACACTTGAGCAAGCCATCGCTCTTTCTGAAGCCATGTACCGCCTCTTCCCAAATACAGAAAACCTAAGAGCACTGAGATTTATCAGCGCACTGCCTCCCGATATGTATCTACCACCACAAGATGAACCTAAAAATGAAGTAGAGGCATGGATGAAGAAGGATCCTGAGGGACTCATTGAGACCCAGCGATTATTATATGTGGAAAAATACGGAGACATCCCAGAAGTCCACACTTATCTGAATCTCCTACGAAAACAGTTTTTGGGAGAAAGACTCACAGATGCGGAACGTCAGGAAATGAACGCTGCACTTTTACATCTTCAGCAACTTCGAGGACAGGATGAGAATAAACAGGATGATGATAATGATAACTAAAACTCGCGAGGCTTTTTTATCGTGTAAGGGTTGACTCTTCTTTCTGAAAGTGAGTCGTCTTACATCAGATGCTGGTTCATACCAGCAAATTTACCAAAAATAAAATCTACTGGGCTGTCCACACTAAAATTATAGATAGATTAGTTCGTAGTAGTGCGATTTATCGCACGTCCGTAGGTCAGAACGGGCAATGAATTGCCCTACTACGAACAGGGTTACTTGCAACTTTAGACTGGACAACCCACTACCCTAAATAGCCCCGACTAATTTCTGTTTCTTCTTGACAGCCAATCTCCTGTGACATCCTCAAACGGTGCAACAGGTTCAAACGCCTCATCATAATCCCCACCCTTATGACTCACCTTACAGGAGTGGAGCCATTGACGCAGGGACTTGCGGGTTTGCCCTAATCGCTCGCGTTGTTCGTCTGCCAAGTTGATGGTTTCTGCGCGGTCTTCAATCATATCAAAACACAAATCTTCGCTGCCATCATTTGATAGATTGGTCAAGCATTTATATCGGTTATCCATCATAGCGATCGTCGGTGCGTGAAACATCGCGTTTTTTCCACTATTGAACCGATACGGAATCGGGGTCGGACGTTCCGTCATGTCTCCTTCAATGGTCGGTAGCAGACTGATACCGTCAATGGGGCGATTATCGGGCATTTCAAATTGCAGGGTTTCGGCGATTGTCGGGAAGTAATCGAGGGTGCTGCACGGCATTTCCACCACACGTCCGGGGTCTGCATGACCCGGCCAGTGCAAGAGTGCAGGCACGCCGACACCGCCATCAAACAAAGAACGTTTGCGTCCGCGCAAGCCACCTGTTGAGCCCCGGTTACGACCCTCCTGACCTGTGCGTCCTTCGGGTCCGTTGTCCGCACAGAACCAGATCATCGTGTTTTGGGAGACACCCCATGCTGCCAAAGTGTGATACAACCGTCCGACCTGATCGTCTATTGCGGTAATACAGCCGTAATAGTGTTGCTCATTTTCGCTGTATTCGGCGTACATTTTGCGGTATTCGGGTCCGGCAAAGACCGGGGTATGCGGCGCGTGAAACCAGATTGTCGTAAAGAACGGTTCGCCTTTTTCAAGCGTTTGTTCAATAAATGGAATTGCGCGATCCATCAACACCCGGGAATCGCATCCTTTTAGATTCTCCGTAGATAGTTTCCCATTCTCGTAGTAAGGCGATGCCCATGGTCGCTCCGAACGTCTACCCCCACTCTGGACACCGACTGCGGGATCCCACGTTGGCACTGCATATTCCGTAGCAAAAGATGCATCGTAATCCCGCTCCCACGGCGGCGCGTAATTACGCGCAGGATTACGATTCGGCTTCCCCGAATAATTCGGGTCCAGCGTTCCAAGATGCCATTTTCCAAAATGTCCGGTTGCATAGCCAAACGATTTTAGCATGCGCGCCAGTGTCATTTCCTGTGCGGGTAGATGCCCACGATTGGCATGTGTGATGCCGTATCGAAAATAATGTCTCCCGGTCAAACACGTCCCTCGCGTTGGGGAACAGACCGGGCCGCCCGCGTAAAACCGCGTAAATCGGATCCCACGACTCGCCAGTTTGTCCAAATTCGGGGTTTTGATAATTTCATTTCCGTTAAATCCGACATCGCCATATCCAAGGTCGTCGCACATCATTAAAATTATATTGGGTGAACGCATTCTTACCTCCATTCTGTTCTACTGTTCTACCTCTAAGATTACCACATTTCATTCTAACATATTTTTCCTAAATATGTTCAATTATTAGATTGTACAGATTATTGAGCGTCAAGTAACATTATGTTGTCATATAGACGTTTTATATCTTTTCGCCTTTTTGCAGAATTATGCATCTATTTTACCTGTAAGTCGCGTCACTATATGTTTAATTGCGAAATCATGAAATTATCCGTTTCTGGAGATGACTGATGAAAAACGATGATGTTGAATTGATCCAGCGTGTTCTTGGTGGTGACGAACATGCCTTCTCTGTGCTTGTGAGGAAATACCAGAAACCGGTTCACGGGCTTGTGTGGCGGAAAGTTGGAGATTTTCACATTGCTGAAGAGATTACACAGGACACCTTCCTGAAAGCGTATAAGGAGTTGGCAACGTTGAAAAAACCGCACCGCTTTGCTCGTTGGCTGTCTGTGATCGCAACGCGGAGTTGTATCGCATGGTTGCGCAAAAAGCGTTTGTCCACACAGTCTTTGGAAGACACGAGTCACGCCCAATTAGAAAAAGCAACGTATTCGGGGTATGTGATTCAGGAGAACGAGCAGATGACAGCAGAAGCACAGCGCGAAGTCGTTCAAAAGTTGCTTGCGAAACTACGAGAGAATGAACGTACCGTCATCACGCTCCATTACTATGGGGAAATGACGCATGAAGAGATCAGCGAGTTTTTAGGGACATCGGTGGGTACGATTAAAAGTCGGCTCCGGCGTGCGCAGCAGCGTTTGAAGAAAGAGGCACCGATGGTTCGAGAGGCTCTGAGCGGTTTCCAAATCGCGCCGAATTTCACGGAGAACGTCATGCGCGAGGTTTCACGTATCACGCCTACTCCTTCTACGGGTGGAAGCCAAAGGTTCGTGCCGTGGGCAATCGCTGCATCTATTCTGGCTGTGGCACTATTAGTGTTAGGTATCGGGTACCATTACTTCAACCGTTTCGGACTGTCGCCTGATTCCGAAGGTTCTACCGTGATGACAGCACCTAAAACTGGGAAAGTCGCGTTTACCTCTAACCGAGACGGGAGTTGGGATATCTGGACGATGAATCCAGACGGAAGTGATCCAATAAATCTGACACAAGATATCGCGATCGATCTTCACCCAACTTGGTCCCCTTCAGGAGAACAAATTCTTTTTGTCTCCTTCCGAGAAGAAGGAAAAGAATCAAGCCTTTACCTGATGGATGCAGATGGAAATAATATAAGAAAAGTTCTTGATAATTGGTACAGCAGATCCCATGCAGCGTGGGCACCCGACGGAAAACGGATCGCCTCTGTGCGCGATGGTGTGCTTTATATCATAACGTTAGATGACGAATCCGTCGTGCCTGTGGCACAGACCGGCTTCGGAAGTGTTGGAGATCCCGCTTGGTCTCCAGATGGAAAGGAAATTGCCTTCATCCACTATAAACCGAAACAGGGCTATGAACTTCGCCTTCTCAACGTTGAAACGCGCAAACAAACTGTCTTTCTCGGTGAATTAGAGAAATATCCAGTTAAGTTTGATCCCGCGTGGTCTCCCAACGGAGAACAAATTGCCTTCGTTCTACACAAATTCAGACCGATATTAAGCCACACAGACGCGATTGCTTGGCGGGACGAAGAAACGATTTACATTATTAACCGCGATGGGCGTAATTTGCGTCAACTTGTTTCGGAGAAGGGACCGGATGCACTTCATCCGACCTGGTCTCCACACGAAAATGAAATTATCTACCAGCAGGGAATCCACCTGCCAGAAATTGGAGACATCAGGCAACTTTTCAAAATTAATGTAAATACCGGGATAAAGACTCAACTTACAAACGTAGGTAGCAATACCGGAGCAGACTGGCTTGTGCCTCCGGCGTTGCCTGTCCAATCCAAGGAACAATAATCAGTTTTATAAAAATAAAGAATTCCAAACCCAAAAGGAGTCAGACCATGAACATGAGACTTTTTGCCTTGTTCTGTTGCATCAGTTTTTTGCTGTTCAACAGCGGCACCTCAACATGGGCAAAAGCACCCTCGACTGCAAAAATCGTATTTTCATCCAACCGAGATGGGAATTGGGATATCTGGACGATGAACCCCGATGGAAGTCAGCCGGTAAATTTAACCAAGCATCCTGCTGCCGACTTCGATCCTGCCTGGTCCCCGACAGGTGAGCAAATTCTTTTCAACTCCAACCGTGATGGCGAATGGGATCTCTACTTTATGGATGCGGATGGAAAGAACGTGCGAAAGGTATTTGCGAAATCAGCAGATAGACACCAGCCGACATGGGCACCCGACGGCAAACAGATTGCATATCTGCGGACTGATGAATGGGCTATCTATATTGCCACAATAGATGGAAAAACAGTTGAAAAAATTGCTGATACAGGGGAAGATGGTGGAAATCCAGCGTGGTCGCCCGATGGGGCGGAAATAGTTTTTATTTTGGCAGGAGCAGCAGAGAAATTCGGCATGCGCTTACCTAACAGTCGGCAACTTCGTGTCGTCAATCTAAACAGCGGTGCGATGCGAACGCTATATGCAAAACAATTGCCAATAATGGGAGATCCAGCGTGGTCGCCCGACGGAGAGCGGCTCGCGTTTTCTTGGATGAACAGGGACCTATGGGCAAAATGGGTCCATGACAAATGGGGAAAACAGGTGTTTGATGCACAAACTATCTATGTTGCAGCGCGCAACGGAGGCGAGTTTCAACAAATCGTTTCTGAAGAGGGACCCTATGCGCTCGAACCAGCATGGTCACCATTTGGAAACGAACTTCTTTACAAACAACAAGTCGGTAATCAATTAAATCAATATCAGATTTTCAAAATTCCTGTAGAGGGTGGTAGACCAGAACAACTCACCGACACAGGGCGTAATAGTAGTCCAGATTGGTTTGATCCAAAGACGCTGCCTGTTCAACCTAATGCAGAATTGCTAACCACAATGTGGGGAAAATTGAAATAGAAATAGTGTGCTTTTGGAGAAACGAAATTCTACACAGATACCATCCGTACGGGATTCAAGAGGTTTTTGAAGGAAACCTCAAGGTTTCTGTGTAAAACTCGGTTCGGTTCCAAACCGCACCATACCTGTCAATTTAAGGGAAAATAACCGCCTCGACCTCCGGACCTGGGACCGAGGCGGTTTTTCTTCTAAAATTGACGCTTATGGTACACCGCGAAACCGAACCTACCGGGCCTGGGGAAATCAGAATTACCGGTTTAAATACTTAAACCTCATCAAATCGTACTCATGTTTCTGTTTTTAGTCAACGGTGAACTGGATTGTATCGAAACGGCGTGCGACTTCCTCGACTTTTGGTTTGAGTTCTTCAGGCGTTCCGCCAGAAAATGCCGCAACAATACACTCGGCGATGTCTGGTGCGTCTTCTGGTGTCATGCCCCATCGGGTGACTTCTTGAACACCGATACGCAATCCAGATGTCCCGACTTCCGGTGCTAATCCTGCTGCGCCTGTAATAATATGACACGCTTCGAGATGGTTTGCGAGCGCGCCACCCTCCCCATACTTATCCACAATCAGTATCAAAGTATGCGACTCCGTGAAACCGAGATCCGCACCGAGCATCGGAACACCCCGTTCTGCTAACGCTTGACCGAGTGCTTTTGCGTTCGCAACAATCGCATCCGCTTGTGCCTCACCGCATTCCATCCACTCTATAAACGTTCCTGCTAACGCCGGGAGCCGATTCAGGTGGTGGTTGCTCATTAGTAATGGATAGACCCCTCTCGCAACCCGCTCAGCAATAGATGCATCATTGGTCAAAACCATCCCGCCTTGGGGGCCAGCGAGCGTCTTATGCGTGCTAGAAATGATGACATCGGCACCTTCTTCAAAGGGGGATTGAAATCGCTGACCGGCGATGAGTCCAATGACGTGTGAGGCATCGTAGATGAGGTAAGCATCTGGATTCGCTTGGCGCATCGCCTGTTTCAATTCCCGTACGGGTTGTGGGAAGAGAAACACACCGGAACCGACGTTGACGATGCTGGGTTTGTGCTTTGCAATCAGCGCGAGGGTTGCATCGAGATCGATGTTTGAACGTTGTCCGTCCCACGGAATCGGGATTGACTGGAGGTTTATCTTGAGCGGCGAAGAGAGTAGTTTTTCGGCATAGTGGTGTCCGTTATGTACCTCTAATGCTGTATCGCCCGGCTTTGCTAACGCGAACGTTGTTGCGATCCCTGCGATGTTCCCTGATAATGGGCGGAAATCGACGTGCGCTGCGCCGAAAAGTTCCTTTGCTAACGCCTGCGTGTACCCTTCTATTTCGGCAATATAGCGGTTGCCCTTGTAATTCCGTTGATAAATATCAACCCCAGAATAATTTCCATACCGCCGCGCCAACCGCTCGTCAAACAGTTCTTCGACTAACGGTGAAGGTGTATTCTCCGAAGCAATGAGATTGAGACAGGTGTCCCGATATGTTTGATGTTTATCGAGAAGTGAGGTGAGTTTTTGGACTTTTGCGTTATGCGTCATTGAAAGAAGCCTCCATTTGGATTGTAGCGTAAGGGGCAGAGAAATTGCTTGACGTGCCACAAGAAATCGGTTACGATGAAAGAAAACACACATTAGCAATGAGGGAACCATGTCAAAACCGACAGATATCCGCATCCTTGACGTTCACTACGATTTTGAAGATCACCAATACCGAACCCCGCTGAAGTTCGGAGGCGTGCCAACAGATCACTGCGTTCTCTTTAACGTCCGCATGCAAGTTCAGACGCGCGACGGCAAAGAGGCAGAAGGTAAAGGTTCCATGCCGCTCGGTAACGTCTGGGCATTTCCGCCGCGCTACGCGCCTTTTGACCAAAGTCTTGCGGCGATGAAAAAACTCGCCGAATTAGCGGTATCAGCGACACGAGATTGCACGCTATGCGCGCATCCACTCGAACTCTCCGAAGTGCTTGAACCCGAATTTTTACGCATCGCGGACGAGTTGTCTCACGACATGCAACTCGCATCGCCGATGCCGAAACTTTGCGCCGTCGTTACAACGAGTCCCATTGATGCCGCAATCCACGATGCGTTCGGAAAAGCAAACGGTATCAATAGCTACGACGGCTTAGGTGAAGACTTTATTCAGGCGGATGTATCACATTTTTTGGTGCCGCTTGCAAACCAAAACTTGCTTGACAAAAGTGTGAACGAACGGTTCACCGGAAAATATCTCGACCAATACACTTCACGCCAACCGAAGCCTCACATGCCGCTTTACCATCTCATCGGCGCGCTGGACCCGCTCACCGATGCCGATATTTCAGAACGCCTCAATGACGGTCTACCGGAGACGCTCCCCGAATGGATTATCGCCGACGGACTAACACACCTGAAAATCAAACTCAACGGCGACGATCTCAATTGGGATGTCGCACGCGTCCTCGCGATTGATAAAGTCACCGCGGAAACACAGGCGGAACGTGGCGTTGGTACTTGGCACTACTCTGCTGATTTTAACGAAACCTGTCAGAATGTTGAATATCTATTGGAGTTTCTCAACCGGATTCAAGCGGCAGATAGTAAAGCCTTCCAACGCCTTGCTTACATCGAGCAACCGACAGATCGAGATTTAAAAGCACATCCTGAAAATAAGATGCACAAAGCCGCAGAAATAAAACCCGTGGTGATAGACGAATCGCTAACCGACTTTGAGACCTTCCTATTGGCACGTGAGCAAGGGTATTCCGGTGTCGCACTCAAGGCGTGTAAAGGGCAGTCTCAGGCGTTGTTGATGGGTGCCGCTGCCGCAGAATATGGTATGTTCCTCGCTGTACAGGACCTGACGTGTCCGGGGGCATCGTTCTTACATTCCGCTGGACTCGCTGCACGCATTCCGGGTGTGACGGCTATTGAGGGCAACGCTCGCCAATTCTGTCCGAATGCTAACGACGGTTGGCGAGATGAATTTCCGTCAATCTTCGACATCACCGATGGTACAGTCGGCACACACATCCTTACTGCGCCTGGACTTGGACATTGAGATCCGACTGCGCTGTTTCCTGATCTGTAACGGTGATATTGGTAACAACATTCCGCTGTTCAGGGAGCCGAACAGGGAAATCTTTAATCACGTCAGCGATCAATTGTTTGATGATCGTTTTGACTGAATCAAAAGGTATACATTCAAGAACGATGATGGCGCGATGTTTTGAAGGCGCGATGTTATACGTCAGCCCATACTGAAGTCCCAATTGCATCAGTTCCGGCTCGACGCTGATAGAAATCTGTCGGCGTTCCTGATCCGTGATGAAAAAACTATCAACAATAAAGTGCGTGTGTATCCACACTTCTCTCTCTTCAACGATCTTCATATTTTTACTTTATAGTAGATTCCATAATTATTTGCACATACGCTAACTCGTAGGGGCTGGGTTACCCAGCCCCTACGAAAGGGCGAAGTGTAAACATATTTCCTGATTTTACTATACCTTGCGGTTCGGTCAGGTAGGTTAGAAATTTCACGTTCCTTTCCGTACATCTGAAGAAATCCGCAGAAATCCGCAGAAATACCCAAGCAAAAACCCCAAGCAAAAACCCCTCCACTACGTTACGGGCTACACACCTTGGATCCTGAAAAAATAGCCATCTCTTAATTCTAACGCAAGTTGCCACCTATTTACTTACATAGCACTCCGCTGGAGTGCAAGAAGTTGTGGACCTTGGTTTCTATAGACATACCACCCCTCTGGGGTGAGGAAAATGCCTAAGACTCTTTGTTGAAATACGCAGAAATACCCAAGCAAAAACATCAAAATTTGTTAGTAGCAACTTGGGTTAATTCTACCTTATCGTCCATTGTAGTATTAACAGCGAAAAGTGTCAATGCTGTGAAAATGTTATAGATTGCCGAATCGGTACTTCACCTAATTGCTGAACTTTTCCATTGTGCCAACGAATTTTGAAACTATCTATGCGTGAGGCACCGCCTAACCCGAAGGTGAGGCGGAGGTCATTGCCTGAGAGATAACTTGCGCCACAGACGATTTCTCTTAACAACGTCGTCCCGCCAGCTTCCAACTGAACCTGTGCACCGATCGCATCGGTGTTGCCATCTGTACCGACCAATTTCACCGTTAGCCATGCGTTCGCATTCCCGACCGCGTTGCTTAAGATGACTGCCGGACGGTTGGACTGACACAGCACAACATCCACATCGCCATCCATATCTATATCCCCGAAGAGCATGCCACGCACCACATAAGGCGTTTCATTCAAACCCGCTTCAGCGGTAATCTCAGTGAAGACGACACCGTCCGCTGAGGTGCTTCCACGGTTATGAAAAAGTTGCACAGGTTGTGCGTAGCTCATTTTCGCGTCAATCTGTTTTACGTTGTCCCAGATGTGTCCATTTCCGACGAGTATATCTAACCAACCGTCGTTATCGAAATCAATGAAACGGGTGCCGAAGCCGAGTGAATAGAAAGATGGGTCAGCGAGATTGGTGTCGAACGTCACATCCTCGAAATAGCCGTCGCCATCGTTCTGCATGAGGCAGTTCGCCTCCAACGAAAAATTCGACACCCACAGGTCAATATCACCGTCGTTATCATAGTCCGCCGCGTCTATCCCCATTGACCCATTTGCCAAACCGTCGCCGTTATAGGCAACGCCGCGGAGGACACCTTCCTCACGAAAAGTTCCGTCCCCTTGATTCATAAAAAGCGTATTCGGAGACATATCGTTTGCTACGTAGATGTCCAACCATCCGTCACTATTTACATCTGTAAAGACAACGCCTAATCCGCGTGTCGTCGGTTCATAGACACCGGCGGCTTCAGTAATATCTGTAAACGTGCCATCGCCATTGTTCCGGTAAAGCACATCAGCGATGCCGTGATATTCGTTGGGCCCACAGTAGATACGCAAGGTGTTCTTGTAATAGCACGGAATATCGGTTTCGAGCGCGTATTCAACGTAGTTGCAAACATAGAGATCCAAATCGCCATCCCTATCAATGTCAGCAAACGCGGCACTCGCGCTCAGTAGCGGACACCCTACTTGTGCCTGCTCGGTTACGTCGGTAAACGTGCCATCGCCGTTGTTGCGATAAAGCACATTTTTTCCCAAGTTCGTTACGTATAGGTCGCGGTACCCGTCAGAATTGTAATCCGCAGCGACAGCACCGAGTCCGTACCCTGTATCACCGACGTTTGCAGATGCCGTGACATCAACGAAAACACCCACATCGTTTCGATAAAGACGGTTTGTGGGCAGAGGTGCTGTCGATGGAGAAAGAGCGTTGCCTTGAACGAGGTAGAGATCCAGGTCTTCGTCGTTATCAAAGTCAAAGAGCGCGCCGCCGCTGCCCATCGTTTCAACGAGTCTGCGCTCGGCAGAAAAGCCGTTGATATGCTTGAAGTCAAGTCCCATAGCAGTGGTTACGTCGCGAAAATAAGGTTCAGTACTACCGAGCAGTGGAAATATGAAGAGAAGCAGCGGTGCCAACAGCGGGAACAGATAGTGTTTTCGTTGGAACATAGTGATAGGTAGGTTAGTTTTTGATTTCTGGGCGCGGACGAACGACCCGAAACCCGATTGTATGTGTTGAATCCAGAGGATAAAATTTGAACCGCAAACTTGAACGGAGAAACGCGCTGCCGACATCCCACGCGCCGCCTCGAATAACCCTTGAGCGAAGTACATCACGGAAACGGAGATGGATCGGATTGCGTGGCACGCCTTTCCCGTTTCGCTGGTAAGTTGTCGGACTGTATTCATCAAGGCACCATTCCCACACGTTCCCCGCGAGATCCGCGATGCCGTCCGGCGATTCACCTTTCGGGAATTGACCGACCGGTATCGGACGATTGTAGCGGCGTGCGAAGTTGGCATGCTGACGCGCCTTCGGGGGTGTGTCTCCCCAGGGATAGATGCGCCCCTTTGTACCACGCGCGGCGCGTTCCCACTGTGCTTCAGTCGGAAGGCTTCCGCCGATCCACTCCGCGAACGCTTGGGCATCAAACCATGTCACACCCACAACGGGTTGCGTGTCGCCGTTGAGTGTCTCATCTTCCCACGTTTTTTCACCGTTGTGTCCGCGGGGTGCAGGACGGTTCGTTGCTTCAATGAAGGCGCGATACTGCGCGTTGGTAATCTCATATCGTGAGATTTCGTAAGCACTTAGATAGGCCTGATGTTGTGGCAGTTCGGCATCGAAGGTATGCTGCTCAAGCATGGAGCTGCGCAATTTCGCGTCCTCATAAGCGGCATTTGCCTCTTCGGGCGTTGAACCCATCAGGAACTCACCTTCTGGGATAGCGACCCATTCTATAGTCGCAAGGACTTGCTGGGCTGCTCCGCTAATTTCAGCAATAGCAAAATCGCTACAGATCACAAGAGTGAGTATAAGAATCACAAAACAGGCGCATTTCATTTAGGCTTAGCTTTTGGAAAATCTAACTTTCTTAAAGAAAATCTGGTCCAGACTTCATCAGGGTTATCCGCAGGGCTGGAGGAACCACCGTATGCTACTATATAACTCTCGCCGGTGGCGATGCGTAATCTATGGGCTATTTCAAAAATATCTTCTACATCCCGTGGACTTTTGGGTTTGGTAACACGGCACTTCAAAACATCGGGCGGTTTAGAGGAGCTTTCATCATACGCTAGATAAGCATAATCTTTTAAAATACGTCCAAGAATACGAGCAGTATCCGGTTCTTGTCCCAATTCTTTCCGGACAATCTTAATAATTTCTACTGCCGCCTCTTGCAAAGTCTTCTCCAAGTCTTCACGAGAAATTTCGCCGAGTTCTTCGAGCTCTTCATCCTCAAACGTTGCGGTAAAAATTCCCTTGCCTAAGTCCATCGGCAAACCGTTCTCTTGTTCCTTGTGTTCTCCATTTAAAGCGTACCGAACCCTAGCGAAGCGACAGGGAGCATAACCCTCCCTTTCAAGTATTTCTATCCTAAGGAACTTGATGAAATCATTGCCCGGCACTTTTTTCAAGTCAATGCTACGAATTTCATACATGCTCATGATAGCTTCTCTTAAGTAACGCTAACGACCACGTGACACACTATGCCGGCGTTTTAGGTCGCCCCAAGCGATTGGTAATTTCGCGCGCGGTGAGACATCAAACGGCACGAGGAGGTCTTCAAAGTATTCATACTGCGCAATCTGCTTGCCCTTGCTATCACAGATACCGACGTAAATGCCGACCTCAAGGGGTTCATCAAACTCCTGTTCGGTTTCGCCGATGTCAATCCATTTGTCGTTTGCTTTCCGTTTCCACCACGCTGTGAAGGCGTCACCCTCACGGCGGAGCCGCATGTAAATATCCATTTCACCCGCTGGGTCTTGGAAATTGGGAACCGTGCCAGCAAGCCCTTCGCCACCATCAAACTCCCGTTTTTGATACTGGATGACAGCATTGTTGCCGTTTGCGGGTCCGCGTCCCCAAAGTTTGATCGTCACCCATTCGCCGTCGCGTCCTTGACGGTCCTTCGTTGTCGGCGAGTAGGCAGCGATCCCTGCAACCACACAGGCATCTTCGTAATCCATATAGAGATGCGTCTCTACATCAAAATCACCTTCATGTTCCTGATAGAGTCGGTTCGTTGTGTCTGAGGGCCAGAGATTGCGATTCAGTTCACCCGTGACATGCAGCCATCTGGCTTTCGTTTTACCCATGTCCCACTCTTTGGGTTCAACACCTGCTTCGTCAGAAGTTTTCCACTTCCAATTCGGATTCTTCAAGGCGTTTCCATCAAATGGATCGCCGAGCGAAGGTGCCGCTTCGGCAGAGAAAGTCCCGTAAACGATAACGACACCGATAAACAATAAAGTAGTTGCTATTTTCAAATTTCGTCTCCATAAAAATGCTGGCGACATGGAAAGCCGCCAGCGATTTAGCAAAATTACGAACAACGTTCGCTGCTACTGTTTTTTCAATTCACCCCACGTGACGGCGAGTCGATCGCGCGGATCAACGGGAGTTGCGGGGCTTGAGGCTTCCCGGAAATAGTCAAACGTAACTGTCATCCTGCCGGCTTCGCTTTCACCTTCACAGATACCGACATAAATGCCAACTTCAAGTGGATCGGCGAGTTCATTGGTCACTGTACCTACAGAAACCCAGTCGCCTTCTGCATTCGGCTTGAACCATGACTCGTATTCATCGCCATCGCGCTTGACACGAAATTCAACAGGAATAACGCCTTGCGCGGGATTGTAGTCGGGTTGTGTACCGACATATCCCAAAGCGGCATCATCATTTTCACGGCGTTGGTATTGTAGCACGGCATTGTTGTCTTGCGCAGCACCACGACCCCACAACTTCAATGTCACCCACTGACCATCGCGATCTTGGTGATCCTTCGTCGTCGCAGAATACACGATAATGCCAGCAACAGTGCAAGCGTCCCCATAATCGACCGTCATTGCGGTTTCGATATCAAATTGCGCTTGATCGGTGATCTGATAGAAACGTGTGCTGGTATCATCCCCCCACACGTTCTGATCGAAACCTGCCTCAGAAACGAGCATGCCACCTTTCAGTTCCCACGGGCTTTTGTCGCCATCCTTGACTTGCCAGAAGGATTGAAGGTCTTGACCGCTGCCAACGAATTCGTCACTCATCAATGTTTGCGCGAAAACGCCGGGGCTAAGGCACGCTGACAAAAACAAAATTGCAACTATACACGTAATCTGTTTCATTACATCTCCTCTTTATTTTTTCGTACAGAACAGCACCTGTCTATTTTGAGCGAACATCTGCTTCTCTCAAATAATTTTGGTTTCGTCCGTACAAGTGATTAATTACATATATATTAGCACATTAATAGGAAAAATTCAACTTTTTTCTTGCTATTTCGTACTTAAACAATAAATCGAAAAAAGATTGCAGATCGCCTTGCAATGCGTATGATGAATATGTTAAAATTCAGAATTAATCGAAATTCAATCTCAATCGCACGTTATTTCCCTCAGGAGGTAGACTATGAAGGTAGGTATTCGGGACAGCATGCTACCCGTTTCGTTTGAAGAATCGTTTCAGAAAGCAAAAGATATTGGATTTGATGGCATCGAACTTTGTATGGGAGTCAACTACCGTGAACACGCGCTTTGGCAGGACGGCGGGATTGATAAGGTGAACGGTTTGGCAGATGCCGCAGGCATTGAGGTGTCCTCGCTATCGCCGGGGGGTTTCACAGCCTTTTCGTTTATGCATCCGACTGACAGTACGCGAACCGAAGGGATTGCGAAGCTGCAATATCTCTCAGAGACCGCGCCGCACCTCGGTGCGAAGGTGATTCTGGTGCCCTTTTTCGGTGGCGGCCAGATCCAAGACGATCACATCAACGCGCCGCGGTTTATTGATGGACTCAAAACAGCTGCAGAAACCGCTGAAAAACATGGGGTCTTTCTCGCGATCGAATCAACACTCAGTGCGGAACAACATCAACAAATTATTGATAATGTCGGTTCATCAGCTGTTGGTGTCTATTACGATATGGGGAACGCAACCGGGTTCGGCTACGATTCACCGACTGAAATTCGGAGTTTAGGGACCGCAATCACGCAGATGCACATCAAGGACACGGGTGGCAATCACGCTGGCGAGGGTGATGTTGACTTTCCGGCAGTCTTTGATGCTGCGCATGCTGTAGGCTACGATAGTTGGTTTGTACTCGAAACGCCGGGTAAGGACGATCCGGCCGCGTCCGCTGCAAAGAACCTCAATTTCGTGAGGAACAATTTTTGAGGTGATAGCACCCTGCTATCTGTTATCGGAGACTTGTACGTTTGAATATCGGAACCCGTCCCACACGGAGGAGTTGGCATGAACAGTCCAAAAACGATAATCCCACGCTCCGAAAGCGAGAAACTGCTTGCCTTACCGACGCGCGAAGCAGAACAACTCTTTCAAAGCTACGGGAAGCAACAGCAATTGGAGATTCTCAGCGCAACGCGCAACCCGAGAGCACGGGAGCGAATCTATTACCTTGTACCCGATTGCACGGAACTTATTCAGGAAAGCCCGACTGAGGATGTGCTCCAGGTTTTGGACACAATGCTCGGCACAGGTCTCGCCTCAGCCCTATTGCCCTGTCTGTCAAACGATCAATTTGAGGAACTGTTAGACATTGCCGTCTGGCGCGATGGAAAACTTGATGAAGCATCATTGGACCTCTGGCTCTTTGAGCTGGCTGAATGTGACCGAAATGACCTCGGAAGGCTCCTCAGAGAGTTAGACATTCGTCTACTCGCAGCTCTCCTCCACGGACGCATCAAAATTCGGGACAACTACACCGGCTTGCTCCTCGAAAGTGGACTTCTCGATCCGACTTCAGCAGCACTTGATTACGTCGACGAACGCGCCCGGGCAATCTCTGATGCTATCTGGGAAGCAGATTATGAAATCTTTGAAATACTCATCAGCGAACTCTTCACTATCGACACCGAGGGCAATGTTGAGGAAGAGCTTGCCGCTATTTTCGATGCCGCGCAGGCAGACAGAGCCGAACGCGTCACCGAACGCGACAAGGCAGCAGGTATTGATGTCACTGAAGCCGACCTCATGGAAAAAGTTGACTTAGATTTGATCTCATTTGATGAGGACGGAGAAGACGATGACGACGAATAAGTTTTCTCTTGTCGCTGAGGCAAGTCTTGACGGACGGCTATACCTTGCACGAGCACTGGCGCACGGTGATACGCTCGGTCGTATGCCGCGTGAGCAGGCAGATGCACTCTACCAAAGTATTGCCGCCATTGCGCATAAACTCATCACAATGAAGACAGCAGATCTCTCCGACGAATCAGCACTCCGAACACAGATCCAAACCGCCTTTACGCTCACCAGTCTCGGATTAGAATACGGCAGTAAAGGCGATCTGGATAAAGCGGCGCAACTCCTTCATAAAACCCGGACCGTTAAATTTTTCCAAATCGGTAATACGTTAATGGAGAAATTGCTGGATAGAGCACGCCACCTTTTAGAACATGCCGTGATCCGACCACCGAGTAGAGATGAGGAAGGTCCGCTTGGTACGACTTACACCGACTTAGAGACTGAAGGCATCCAAATCTATACCCAAGCAGAACTCGAATTTCTAAAGGCGTTGCTGATATATCGGTCTTCAATCCGGACGCTCCAGGTGACAATCAGAGATACGGATACCCCACGTCCACTCCTCCACTTGGCTGAAATCGAGATGATTGACCGACAATTAGCATGCATAGAGCACCGATGCGATTACGTGAAAGCCTTGCCGTTAGATAATCTGTTCGCATTGGATCCGCCGCTCAGTATCTTTCCGAATCCGATTGAACACCTCACGATCGGATTGATAACGAACCTTGTGCTTTATCGTCAAGTTGACTTCCAGTTAGACGCGGACGCTCGGCAGGATTTTCACCAATTGGCTTATGTTGACGGTGAGATCCGAGCATCATTCCGGCAACAGCTGCTCGACTGGATTGCAAAGTATCTCGAACAGACACAGCAACCTGAACCTGTGAAAACGTACGCTGTCGCCTATTGGGATGACTGTCTCCGCATTGAGGGACAGACAGTTTTATCTTAAGAGCCTCAGCGATCGGAGGGAAATTGTCGCTTCGCATCAGCAATCGCCCGGCGTGCCTGTGGGGTGCCAATGTCGTTTAAAGCGCGTTCTGCCATACGGCGAAGGTCAGGATTATCCGAACGAAGTGCTTGAATTAACGGATCAATAGCGGGAGTCCCTATGGTAACCAAGGCACGCACGACAAGACGACGGACGTTCCACTCAGGGTCGGTAAGTGTGCTAATGAGTGCCGGCAGAATTGTATCAAGCGGTGTACCGATTTCGCCTAACGCGTAAGCCGCATTCAATCGAATCTCCATTGACTCGGCTTTTAGGGCATTAATAAGATACGGCACAGCAGGCTCACCTAAATTCTGTAGCGCGACAGAACCGACGACGCGAATATTTTCGTCCGGATCGGCGAGTGTCGAAATAAGAGCAGGCGCGACGCGGGCAGTCGGCACCCCGATTTCGCTGAGGGTCCACGCCGACATCTCTCGAACCTGTAGGTTCTCATCGGATAAGCCTCGGATGAGAGCATCAATCGCCCCGGGACCTATGGCGACTAAGGCTTTGGACGCTTCCGTACGGCGAGCGGCATCCGTTGCACCGAATTGAGCAACAAATTTCTGTGCTCGCTGTTCCTCTGATTGACATGCTATCAGGCAGAGAAATATGGGAATTAAGAGAAGGCGTTGCATAGCACCCACTATACCACAGCTGCCTGCTTTTTGCAAGTTACAGTGCCTTTTCAAGTCATACAAGGTTGCGAAGCGAAGAAAGGCGAGATCAGAAACCTCGCCAGCAAATCCACGTTACAAGACACAAAAGGAGAAGTACGGGTTCGCGGCAGTGCGAAAACCCGTTAACAAAAAGATGCAATTAGAAACAGCGACATTCGGTGCGGGCTGTTTTTGGTGTGTTGAGGCAGTCTTTCAGCAATTGGAAGGCGTTCACGAGGTCGTCTCAGGATACACCGGCGGCACGACCGTCAATCCAACCTATCAAGCCGTATGCTCGGAAATGACTGGACACGCCGAAGTGATCCAGATCCAATTCGATCCGACGGTCATCTCTTACGCAGAGCTATTGGAAGTGCTTTGGCACACGCACGATGCGACAACGTTAAATCAACAGGGGGCTGATGTCGGTACCCGGTACCGTTCCGCGATTTTCTATCACTCAGAAGAACAACGGCGCATCGCCGAACAATCCAAAGCAGAGATGGATACATCCGATATGTGGAATGATCCGATTGTTACAGAGATCACGCCAAGTGACACCTTCTACCCTGCTGAAGATTATCACCAAAACTATTTTCTATTAAATTCAAGGCAGCCGTACTGCCAATTTGTAATCCATCCGAAGATGCGAAAATTCACAAAGGATTTTAAGGATAAACTGAAAAATGAGCAGTAAACATGTTTTAAAAACACAGGTGCTATGGCTTCTCGTCATCATCTGTTGCGTCAGTGTTAGCACCGTGATGGCGCAAAACACAGCATCCCTCGTAACTGTATCCGTTACAACACCAAGGCGTGGGACATTTGTCTCTGCGAAAGATTACACCGGGCATCTACAACCCAACGCCGAAGTTAAAGTATTTGCCAATGTTTCGGGTAAACTTGTTTCAATCGAGACTCAAGTCGGGCAAAGTGTGATGAAAGGCGATGTGCTTGCACAGAGCAGCACAAAAGAAGCTGCGCTAGCTGTCATACGCGCAGAATCCGCGTTAAGCAGTGCACAATCGCAACTGACAACGACGCAAGCCAGTGCCCAGGCACGTGTTGAATCACAATTAGCGGTTGCACAAGAAACCTTGATGGCAGCACAAGCGACACTTGTGGAGACAAAATCCCTCGCTGAAATGCGCATCCGTAATCAACTCACACAGGCAGAATCCGCGTATAAGGCAGCACTGGCGACAATTGAACGCTCAAAAATAAATGCTGAACAGGCATTACAACGTGCGAAAGTGGAACTCGATAAAAATAAATTGGAGTTCGAGCGGAACAAGGCACTTCACGAGAAACAACATATCAGTGATAGTAACTTTGAGGCGGTAGAACGCAGCTTTAAGGTCTCACAGACCCGTTATGAAGAGGCAGTCGTTACTGCAGCACAGTTCACGGAAGGCGCGACACACCCGTCCGTGGAAAAGACGAAAGCAGAATTAGCAGTTGCTCAAAAGGTCGTGGAGAGTCGCGGGTGGGAACGTGAAATCGCTTCAGCGGAATCAAAGGTTAACCAAGCACAAGCGAGCCTCAACACTGCACAGAAACTCGTCGAAGCGAAGTCCTGGGAACACGAGATTGCTATCGCTAAAGCCGCAGTAACACAAGCTATGGAACAACTCAAGTTAGCGCAGGAGCAGTTAAGTGATGCCACTATCAAGTCCCCGATCAGTGGGGTTGTTGCAACACAACACCTGAAGGCAGGAGATTATGCGCAACTCGCCTCATCGCCTATAGGAAAACCGGTGTTCACAGTCGTTGCAGTAGATGTGCTCAAAGCGGTTTGGAATATGCCTACTGGGGACGCGCGCCGTATTAATAACGGCGATCTCGTCTTGATTTCTACGGATTCCGGTATTCGGAATATTGCCGGCACGGTCGCTTTCATCAGTCCAACGGTTAACCCGGACAACAACACCGTGCTTGTCCACGCGACAGTACCGAATTCCAAAAACAGCATCAAACCCGGAACGGCTATTACAGTTTCTATCAAAACTGGAGAGCGGAAAAACGTCCAACTGCTTCCGTTGCGCTCGGTCTTGAATATCCAGAACGGCAGCGGTACTATTTTCGTTGTTGAGGGAAATGTAGCACGCACGAAACAGGTAAATGTTGGCGGCGTTCACAGCGGTGAAATTGAGGTTACCTCACAACTCGGCAGAGGCACATCGGTGATTGTAGATGCACAACACCTTTTACAAGATGGAACGTCGGTATCCATTGCGCGGGATTAGATGTGTAGGCACAAATTTTATCTCGTAAAAAGCGTGTAATGACTTGGAAACAGTTTGTTCTCAGGCCAGTACTTCTTGAAAGTTCTTATATCAACGTTGAGTGCTTCAGCAACTTCAGCATGGTTAGCATACAAGTAGGGTGCCCGACAATAGTATCAAATGACCTTATGATAGCTGGAAGACTGATGTTTATTGACTTCCCAGCGACCGTTGTTGAGTGGATTGGGTTGGATTCGCTGGCAGCTTCTTTGAGAAATGCTGCGTTGCGGGCGAGAAAAAGTGTTGACAAAGGGACCTGAAGTGTGTTAAACTTTCTAATATAATGCCAGTTTGATTAATCATTTCGGATGTGTTATCGGTTCTATTTCCGCACCACAGGGTATCCGTGAATCGTAGCACAAACTGTCAGTTTGTGGCGTATACAGCACAAATTAACATCGGACGCTACATAAGTCCAACTTTTATCAAACTCATTGACTTCGGTAGCGATATCAACTTCAAACGGAAAGGGCTTAGAACCTTATTGGAACGCATCTTGCGGGGCGATAAACTCCGTATTGTTGTTGCCCATCGGGATCGACTCGCCCGTTTCGGCGGCGAAGTCATACAGTTCTTGGTCGAACAAAACGGTGGAGAAGTCGTGGTTCTCAACGAAACTGTTTACGGTTCCCCCGAAGAGGAACTTACTGCCGATCTCCTCGCAATTCTGCATGTCTTTTCCTGTAGAATGTCCGGACTCCGGCGATACCGTGACCAAATCAAGGAAGATAGAAATCTTTCCGACAGCGGAACAAAAAGCGATTCTGAGTAAGTGGTTTGGCACTTCACGCTATGCATACAATAAGGCAATATCTTTGCTCAATGATGAGGATACACCCACAAATTTCAAAGGACTTGTTCCTGTAGTTTTTGACGAACTCCCTGAATGGCATAAGGAAACACCGCGTCAGATAAAGGCGGGTGCGGTCATGGATGCCTGTCAAGCTGTTGGAAACGCCAAAATCAAATGTAAGCAGACAGGCAAGTTTCAAAGCGTCAAGTTTCGCTCCAGAAAGCATCCGAGACAGACGCTTTACTTGCGTGCCGACTCTCTGAAAAAGAATGGCTTTTACGTTAGATTTTTAGGCGATATGAAAATGTCAGAACCTTTACCTGCCAAACCTCAAGGAACAGGTAAGGTATCAGACCGTGATACGAATGCAGAAGTTAAGGATTCTCAACTGATACGTGAGAATGGTAGGTATTTTCTTTGTGTATCATACATTGAGAAGAAAAAGACGCGAGAACCAAGTGGTAGAATAGTAGCCCTTGATCCCGGTGTTCGTGATTTTATGACATTTTTCTCTGAAGACTGCTTCGGTTGGTTAGGTATGCAGTGTATCAACCGTATTCAAAGGCTTTGTCAACACTGCGATACCCTTTACGCACGCGCAACGCAAGAGAAACGCCCGCTACGGCGTGCTTTGCGGAAAGCTGCGAATAGAATCAAGGTCAAAATCCGTAATCTCATTGATGAACTTCACAAGAAGATCGCCCATTTCCTCGTAACAAACTTTGATATTATTTTGCTCCCGACTTTTGAGACGAAACGGATGACAAAACGCGGGGGTAGGAAGTTGCGAAAGAAGTCCGTTCGGCAAATGCTAACGCTTTCCCACTATCGTTTCAAAGTTTTCTTGAAACAAAAAACCAAAGAATATGGTGTGCGAGTGATAGATGTGTGTGAGGCGTATACTTCTAAAACGGTGTCTTGGACGGGTGAAATCGTCGCGAACCTCGGCGGTTCTAAAGTCATCAAGTCATCAGAAGGTCAATCTATGGATAGGGATTTGAACGGTGCACGTGGGATATTCATCAAGAACATCGCGCGTGCTTTGACGGTTTCTCCATCTACTTAGGTAGATGCAAACCGAGATTTACAGCGTTTTTTCTGTAAATACTCAGGTTCAAAGGAACAGGATGAACATTGCCGAAGCATAATCAATCGAAAGCGTTAGGATCCCTGAGCGACTTCTCCGGGAGTCCAAGCGCGCCAAAAGTGGATCCCTTAGAAACACGGGTCACCAATTTAGAACGCGCCGTGAACGAAATCCTATTCCAACTCGCTGACATCTCTGAACGGCTCGATCAACCCGTCCGCAATCAGGATTCGGGTAAAGGCACGTCACAGAAGCCCCCGAAGCCGCAGAAGTCGCAGCCGCCCGCACCCGAACCCGAAGAAATGACGGATGCTGAAGTCGCGGCACTCGCAGATCGCGTTTTTGACCTGCTATCAGATGGCACCCCGCGATCGAAGAAGGCAATCATCAAAGCCGTGGAATGCCAGTCCTATCAATACCAGAAAGCACGTCTGCATCTCATTGACACAGGGCGGATGCCGACGGGGGATCTCAATGAGATGATCCCGGGTCAAATATGCAATGTCCCCGGCGGTTTAGCGATTTGGACGCAGGAGCAGATAGACGCAGAGCTTGCCAGACGGAAAGCGAGGGACGAAGCACGCGAAACCGAAGCCACCGATGCAGACGAGTCGTAGGCGGGTAGTTAATGTTCGGGGAAACCTTAGACCTAAAGGAAATTTGGTAATACCAAAACCCCCTTTTCGATAGCGGGGTTTCCTAACCCCGCTAAAAGTAACCTTTTTAGAACTCACGCCTTTCCTCTTAAAATCCCCTGATAAGAGGGTATTTTTGCTTGGGTGTTTCTGCGTATTGATAGGGGTATTTTTGCTTGGGGTGTTTTTGCGGATTTCTGCGGACTTCTTCTATAGGCGGTTTAAAACTAAAAATCTACTATCGCGTGCTAAATTTGCGTAAGTCCCGCTTTTGTATTGATGGCTATTCAACGTCCTTCCACGTTTTTCGCAGGACGATATTCCGAACAGCCGTAGGTGATAGGTCAAATTCCTTTGCGAGTTCACTGTTTGACTCACCTGCTGTGCTCCGGGATCGGATCTCCCTAACTTGTTCCTCAGTCACTTTAGCATTCGCACGTGCAGGTTTGGATACCTGACTCGCTTCAGTATCTCCGTCATCCGCTCCGCTATCATTTTCAACAGTCTTTGTAGGTTGCTCATCCTCTTCCGCTTCCGAAATACTAAAGTCCGTCTTATCAATGTCGCCTTCATATAATACTTGCTCACTGCCCACGTCCATTTTTTTTTCTAACCTTTTCCAAATCTGTTCAATCGGCTGCTTAAGTTGAAATGCCTGAGTCTCTGCTATTCCCTGTTTTAGTTTCTCACCACCACAATAAATCTCTGACTCGTCCAAACCTCTCTTCTCTGGATCAGGTAAAACTTTCACACCTCTTTCATTTCGCTCAAGAAATTGTAATTCCTCAAAAATAGCAAGCCCCGTTTCAATCCCTAACTTCGCCATACCCAATTCGCTATAGACACTTTCGTTGTAAACACTCTCAGTTTTAATGAAATTACCGTCTGTTTCTGCAAGCCTTTTCAATTCTCGGTATAACTCTCCTAACGCCTCTGCATCGGGATACTTTTGAGTTAACCACTGGTTTAACCCTTCAACATCTTGTTCCTTATTGTAAATGAGATGCAGATACGCATTCTTTCCTGACGTAAAAGCAGGTTGACACCGCTGGCAGAATTCATCCAAACTCGGGACAAGGTGGCAGAAAACAAAGTGCTCAACGCAATGTGCCGAAGTCAATGTGGAGAATGTAGTATCTGAAACAACAGCAACCAACTCCCCACTCTCAAGTCTTTTCAAAATTTCCATCTCTTCTGTCTCAGAAGTATGCTCACCATGCTTTTCGATAGCGTCTGATTTCTCTGAAACAACACGTTCCAATAACAGATCAGCCATCTCCTCACTTTGGACATAGATGAGAGTAGGCTGCTTCTGTTCTAACAACTCTAAAAGGTAATTTTTCTTGTTCACACCGCGTCGGTCAAGTATTCGGACAGTAGAATCCGTTTCAATAAGCGGGTATATTACTTGAACTGTCTGATTCCCGATTGTTGCTACCGTGAACAGTTTTCGCAGAGCAGTGAGGCGTTCCACGCATGTGACCCACTCTTCTACAGCCTCTTCCAATCGCTCCGATGTACTTCTGAGATTATCCTCACACACCTGCCATTCTTTTTTCGCGTCCTCCAAATCTTTCGATGTAGTTTCAAGACGGTTTTTATAGTCGGCTTGTGTTGCTTCGGATGCTTCTAAACGTTGTTTCTTGCCAGCAATATCTTTCTTATATTTATCGTTGTCCGCTTTTGCTTTCTTGAGTTGTCTATCTAATTTTTTACGTTGGTTCTCTTTCTCATCTACCTGTTTTGACAGTGCTGCGTTTTCTTTTTCATATTCCTTCTTTTCTGACGCTACATCTGCCAAGCGTTTTTCCTTCTCCGATTTCTCTGATTCCAAATCTTTCAAGTGTTTCTCCGCCTCCGCGAGGTGCTCCGCCGTATCAGGAAAAAGTTCATCTCGGATAACTTCAACCTCACGTTGTTCGTCCGGTCTGTTGATTTTACCGAGCACATCAGCAATGAGAAACAAGTTCATCCGAACAAATTCTGAGTCTAAATCTTTTTTACCGCGATGCTCACAAGAATTCCGCCCTTCCTTTATCAGCCATAACATACTCTGGACAGTCATATCCTCATTGAATCGCTGCGCGAAACCATAATTTCGTCTATTTCGGATAATTAACCAATTTTTTTTGACGATTAGTGGAAAATAACTAAAGTCAATTGCAGATTCAATATCATTATCCTCATCCAATTTTTCCCAAAATTTGTCTGCTTGCTCATCTGCCAATGCACTCCCAATTAAATCTTCAACTGTTTCCCCCGGAACCTGCTTCAAATAATGACTAATAAAAAGGCGCATAGTATCTAAGTATATATCATTTGCTTGACGGAGCGCATCTCGGTTAGGGTATTTTTTTGCTCTGCTCAAGTTTACAACCTCCACAGATAGATTTTTCTCAGCATACCATTTTCCCGGTTGCTTGTCAAGCAAAAGGCAATATTTGGGCAAAGCATAAAAACCATTTGCCACAAAGTCAAATGGGAAGTTTGCTACCTCTACTTCCGACGTAAAACGGACACCCGAATCTGTTCCCACTTCCGTTTCGACCGATGCGTTGCCACTCGTCTTTTAAAGAGTGCATCCTCCCTAAAACCGGCTGCTGCAATTATTGCCTCAAGGTTTTCAATCGCCTTAGGACCGGAAGCATCTGCATATCCTAATAAAATCGTACCATCAGGTTTCAGGAAATTTGAGACGTGTGCAAAAAAGCGTTCGACTGTCTGCTGTTTTTCATCGTGGATGGCGAGTTCGGCGCGGTTGCGCACGCGGGCAACAACCCACGGCGCATTGAAGATAATGACATCAAATTGACGCGAAGCAAACGGATCAAAAAGGTCCCCGGCGGGCATAACTTCTATAGCATGTGAATCTGGCAGGAGGCGTTGGATGTTCAACTTCGTCGTCGCTATTGCTTCGGGGAGCAGGTCAGATGCATATATCCCGGTCTGTTCACCCAATTCCTGTCGTGCTAACAGGGTTAAACACCCACTGCCACACCCGATGTCGGCAACGACTACTGTTGTTGTAGACGAATCCGGTCGGCGGACGTGCTGTAACGCCTCTTGAAAACATGCAACCGTCTCTTGCGAACGCGGTGCGAGAACGTTTTCGGAAGCGACAAGCGAAGCATCAAGCGCACGAATAGGATAGGTCTCGGCGAGCGCGCTTTGAATCTGTTGTATCTTTATGAGCGGAAGGAGAAAAGGTTTGCCTTGATTTGCCGCCGCGGGTTCGCCAGCCAATTCCAATAGATACGGAAGGACAGGCGCGGGGTCAACCTGCAAGATGCCATCAGCATCCGCCCAACACATCAATCGCTCTAAGGCTTCTTTTAAGGCACGGCTTGCTGATTTTCCACGCAAGTCTCTCCGGTCTCGCTGCTTAGAATTCCGATGAGACGCTTCTTGGATTAAATCCTGCTTGTGGCGTTGGATATAGTCCATAACAGCGGTAATTTGGTCCCACTGCCCCTCCACAACCGCAACGCCACCGTGCCGAATGTGTGTAAAGATCCGGTTGAGATGTCTCAACTCCTGGTGCGCGAACAACTTGACGCGTGCGCGCGCAAAGACAGCATCTCGATATTCAACGGGAACATAGAGTTCACCGATGTTACTAACGGCGTAGAAAGCGTTCATTGTATAGTAGGAAATTTCGGACTATTGGACTAACGAATAGGGACAATCTCACCCGTTCTAATGGATTCCGCCTCTTTATAGCAGAGCAGTAGCGCATCCCGTGCGCCAATACCGGATAACGCTGTGGGTTCGGTCTCCCAATCAATCGCTTCAACAGCGTATTGAAGTTCACCCACGAAGGCATCAATCGGATCGACATCCCCCAAATCTACCTGTTCGACTTCTCCTTCGTCGTTGAGAAGTGTCAGCGGCACTGCAGTGGACGCTTCACCCGCTAACGTCGAAAAATCAAAAAGTAACGTCGCTTTTTCAAGGAAGATTTCAAACCCGTGCGAGAAAGCACGCCCGCGTTGCGAGATTCCGCCAGAAGAACAGCTGACAGTAATCTCCTTATCATTGTAAATGTATTGCGTTGTCAGGTAATCCACGTAGTTCCCACCGGCAATTTTGCCTTGTGAGAACACAGCATCGGGAATACCACAGAGGAGTTGAATGAAATGGGTGTCGTGAATGTGTAAATCAATACCAGGGCCGCCGCTTTTGTCGAGATCCGCGACATCGCGTGACCAGCTCGGTCTGGAGATAATCCGCTTAAAATGCGCGCCGAGGAGTTCACCGTATTTCCCTTCCTCAACGATCCGTTTCGCATAAGCGTATTCCGCAAAGAAGGGTAGCACGTGTGCTACCATCAGATAACACGGACTTTGATTTGCTGCCGCTCGTTCAGTACCGATACGCTTCTCAAGTTCAACGAGTTCGTTGGCATCGTCAATTGAGATAGAAATTGGCTTTTCAACAAGCGTGTGTTTTCCTGCTTCAAGGGATGCCATACTGACGGACTTGTGTAGATGTGTCGGCAGGCAGATATCGACGAGCTCGACCTCTTCATCGGCGAGAAGTTCGTCAATTTCACTATATTTTTGGACGTTTGAGAGATCTTCCATGCCGCCTCGGGGTCCAAAATTCCCTTGAATGCCGGTCCAGTCGCCAGCGAGTTTCTTCGGATCTCGTGTGCAGATAGCAACGACTTCGGCTCCTGTGATGCGCTGAACAGCATAGTAGTGAATCATGCCCATAAAACCGATGCCAACAATTCCGATTTTTGTCATTTTTCTCCCTCCACATAAGAAAGCACAGGTGCCGAAACAACACCTGTGCCTTTTATAGTAAAACCTATAGTTAATTGGGCACTCTCAAACAGTCTGAATACCTATAACAGGCATTCAGACTGGCACAAACTAACAGTTTATGCTACAAAGATGTCCACTTATTTATGGGCTTCACTATAACATTCGTACAGGACAGTTCTTAATACGTCCCAGTTTTCCGCTTAATACTACCCCAAGTTGTTGCGACTTTATCAAGCGGTGAAACTGCGAGGAATCCTTCATTTGCTATTTCTTGGATTTCAGCTTCACTCAGCGCACGTCGCCAGACAGCAGCTTCGTCAATAGAACCGTTCTCAAAGGTATAATTCGGACGGTCCTTGGAACATCCGATCCGCAAGTCCTGGTCATTAGTGCCTTTGAAGTCAATTTTTTGATCTTGCTCCGCTGCGACTTCACCATCAACGTAGATTTTCATCGTTGCCCCATCGTAGGTTCCAACGACGTGATGCCATGTTTTCGTTTCCAGCGCATGCGGTTTTTCCAACCTCGGTCTAGCGTTGCCGGTGCCCAGGAACATATTAAAATTCTTACCGTCACCAAAGGCACCGATGCCGTAGGAGGTATGCTCACCACCGTTATGGCAGTTTTTGTCGAACCACTGTGCATCATTCGCCCAAGAATCCTGGTTGATCCAAGCCGCCATGGTGATTTCACCCGTGATTTTCAGTTCATCAGCGGCTGGCACGTTTACACAATCAGCCCCCACTGCTGTAATCCGAATTGCATCCCCATACTTGCCATCCACAATTTCGGTATTGGCAATGATATCGGCATCCAGCCCATTACCGGAATCGTCAACAACTGTCTTCCCTTTCACATTGTCAAATGTGAAGTAAACGACAAGCCCTTCAGCGAGATCGGCTGTGGCATATCCCGCTATAATCAGCATCAGCGCAAAGAGCGTGACGCAACTCAATAACTGTTTCATTCTGTTCGCCCTCCTGTGGGATTCTCTTACATCAAATATGTAAACTTGTTTGGAAGCAATTAGAGTGTACAACGAAACTGAAAAGAATACAATATATTTTCTTTACCCTCTCGAATAACTATACCTTCGGCACCTGTGTCTCTTTTACAATTGAAACGCCTTCCGCTTAATATTGCCCCACGTCGTCGCGGCTTTATCAAGCGGCGAAACTGCGGTGATGCCCCCATTCATTACTCCTTTGATTTCCTCTTGGCTGAGTGCGCGCCGCCAGACGGCTGCGTCGTCAATCGAGCCGTTCTCAAAGGTGTAATTCGGACGGTCTTTGGAACATCCAATCCGCAAGTCTTGGTCATTGGTACCTTTGAAGTCAAACGCTTGGTCTTGTTCAATTGCAACTTCGCCATCAACGTAGATTTTCATGGTTGCCCCATCATAAGTGCCAACGACGTGATGCCAGGTTTTTTCTGCCAGGGCGTATGGTTTGTTCAACCTAGGTCTACCGCTTCCTGTGCCCAAAAACATGTTGAAATTCGCGCCATCCTCGAAAATGCCGATACCGTAAGAACTATGTTCACCGCCGTTATGGCAATTTTTATCGAACCATTGTGCATCTCTGTCCCAAGCGTCCCGATAGATCCAAGCCGCCATGGTGATTTCACCCTCAATTTTCAGTTCCTCAGCGGCTGGCACGTTCACACAATCCGGACCTTCTGCTGTAATCCGAACCGCTTTCCCATATTTGCCATCCACAATTTCGGTATTAGCGATGATATCAGCGTCAAGTCCGTTACCGGAATCGTCAGCAATCGTCTTGCCACTGACATTGTCAAAAGTGAAGTAAACAACAAGTCCTTCAAAAAGATCCACTGTTGCGTATCCTGATGTAATCAGCATCAACGTGATAAGTACTGCGGAACTTAATAACCGTTTCATCTATCTGTCCTCCCGTGGAAATTCCTGGCTCTCTGATGAGAAACCATTCGTAAATTTAATTTGATTAGATTGTATCAGAAACTCGTGGAGAAATCAATAGTTTTTATTTTTCAATATAGGTGGATACAATTCTTCATCCCCTTGCTTAGGCTGATGCAAGCACGGCGTTCATTAACTCTTCCCATCTACCCTCAAATTTCTTACCGAACTCGGTTTCGCCACCGGTGGCAAGCGGACCACGGAGCATCGGTTTGGTTGTATTATTCCGCTCCCAAATCTCTTTGCCGCCGAAATCGTTGTGTAGGAAATGAAGTGCCACACCCGCGCGTTCCTTATCGGAGAGGTTTGACCTCGTACAGTGCGCAACGCCATAGCAGAAGAAAAGCACACCACCCGCCTTCAATTCAATTGGTACGGCACGTTCTTCCGGTGGATCGCACCGAATGTGGTGATCGCTCAGCGGGTCGCGGTAGTGTTCATAACTCTCTCGATGGCTGCCCGGTATAACGTGCATACATCCGTTCTCAACGTTTGCGTCGTGGATAGCGATCCACATCGCTGTCCCGCGCAACGGGTCCGCGATTCTGAAATAGGCGTTGTCTTGATGCCAACTCGTACCCACACCGACTTTCGGCGGTTTCCAGAACGCCTGATCCAACTCCAACATAAATTCATCACCGATGAGTTGCTCAACAGCAGAGACAACCCTCGGATGAAAGGGCAACGCTTTGTGCAAATCGCTGCGGTTGTTGAGCGGAATTACCTGAAGGTTTTGTTTCTCACCTTCGTTGTCCCGCTTTGTGCCATCGGATTGCACAGCACAATTAATACCGGTCCCATTTTGGAGTTCAGTGTCGTAAATCCGTTTCAATTCAATTCGGAGGGCTTCAGCTTCAGTCGGATTAAAAAACCCCTCAATAGCAAGATACCCCTTGTCTCGGAAATGAGCGAGTTGCTTATCACTTAATTGCATTATCAAATCACCATCCTTATCTTTATTGCATCTGTGCACACGGCACGATAATAGAATCCACCATACCGTGTATAATTTTTTTGTCAGCGGGGCAGACTGCGGCTTGCATACCACCCAGCTTAACAGTATCTCCGGCGACAAAATAGTATGGACGGAGCAGTGGACGGCACGCCATCTCTTGCATATCGCCTGCGTCAAAATCGTAATACTGCATGCGTACCCGTTTCGCGGTATGAAACCGTTGTAAAACGTGTGGTGTCCTTTCAAAATTCTCAAGACTGTTTTCAATAACGGCTTCCCACGCCTCCGTCGGAAGATCGTGTCCAATCGCTACACCGCGGCTCCCCCACGCGAGTTCAGAAAAACCGGACGGCTTGATAACCAACTCCCGCTGCCGTTGCGTCACAGTACCGAGCTGCCGCCAGTCTGTTACGGCAGCCCCTTCCACCTCCAAATTCGGAATAACGGCGTATGGCGGAAGTGGACGTGCGTCTATTATCCATGTTTCCGGGATCGCTTCTTGTAAGAACGGATATGATTTTTTACCGAGTTGGCGTTTCCAAAAGGGTTGGAGCGTCGGGTGATGGAAAAGGGCGAGACATAACTTCTCTTCGAGATAGGCTTTCGGCGGCGGTGTCATCACGATAGTGCGTTTCTTCGCACTGTAAAACATCAATTCTGATTTCGGGATATTCGGCAGATCAAACAGTTCATAAAAACGGTATAGCACATCAACGGATAGTTTATTGTCTCCGTGTTCAACAAGGAGTCCGTCTTCAGTAAAAATGACCTCGTGCGGCTTAACAGCACGCGTTTTCACGCCGACTTCACACAGCGCATCGGCGAGCCATACCATCTCCGCCCGATAATCTTCTGATTCATCTGAGACAACAATAGCAAGCGTCGGATCCTCTTTCTTCGCTAAACTGCGAATCATCTCGGCATACCCGTTGACCATCCCGTCGCTGCCACCGATGATAGCATAACCGAGTTGTGCATAGAGCCTTGCCAGACACCCTGTCGCGCCGATGAACCCCGGAATCGAATCGAGTTCCGTAATTGCCATACCGTCAGCAGTCGGGAGGATGTCAGGACGTAGTACACCCGGTAACTGGGTCTTAAAACGGTTCATCCGACCATACTGGATGACTGTCTCCGGTTTCCCGATTTCCAAGTATTCAGCCACCCAAGCCGGTTGAATGCCGCGTACACTCTGTGAATAGAGTAGATTACACGCCCGATAGAAATTTAAAAGGTGTGGACCGAGTGCCTCAAACCATTCTAAGTCTGCCTCAGAAATCCAAAACGGCTCTGGTGAAATACGCCACGAGGTATTGCTATCGGGATGGACATCCCGTTTCTCGCCTTCAAATAACTTTGCCTTCGGAATTTCATCATTGATAAATAGACTTTTCTGTTTAGCATCCAAATTTCTTGTCCTTTTTCCCGTAGGATTATCCGTACCGACGGCGGTTCTAACCTCGCGCTTCGATGGCATCGTTAGCGAAGACTTCAATCTCGCCTTCTTGCCCAGGCAGGAAAACCTGCTTAACGAAGTCAATTTTCTTTTGTGAAGCGATCGTTTGCAAAACGTGCCGAGGCACAGGACTATCGACGTTGATAAGCGTCACAGCGACTTCCGATAAGCGTGAACGTCCGACAGTCATATCGGCGATGTTAATATTGTGTTCCCCTAAAATCGTCCCCATTAATCCGATCATCCCGGGTTGGTCGCTGTTATAGATGAGGAGGATATACCCGGTGGGTCTGACGTTTATATGTAATTGATCAATACGGACGATGCGGATGTCTTTTTTTCCGAAAGCGGTGCCTTCTATGACTGCGTCGCCCTTATCGGTTGTAACGGTAATCGCAACGGAGTTCGCAAAATTTGCGTCCGATTCGCTCTTTGTCTCTGTAACGGAAATCCCGCGTTGTTTAATCAGAAAAGGCGCGTTGACATAGTTCACATTCGCCAAGACAGGTGCCAAAAGCCCTTTCTGTAACGCTACAGTTACCGGTGTGACATCCTCTTTCTGGAAAAGTGTTCCGTTATAATGGATCTTAATCGCTGATATTTGCCCTTCAACAATTTGCGCGTGAAAACTCCCAATCTTTTCGGCAAGCTCGAGATAGGGACCTAAAATATCGAGCGTCCTCGGATCAATTTTGGGCTGATTGACAGCGTTGGCGACCGGTTCACCACGGAGTGCGTTTTTTACTTGCTGTGCCACCTCAATGGCAACGTGTTCCTGCGCTTCTGATGTTGACGCACCGAGATGCGGGAGTGCCAAAACATTTTCTAAGTCTAACAACGGTGTATCCGTCGCGGGTTCGTTTTCAAAGACATCCAGCGCAGCACCGGCGAGTTCTCCGGTTTTCAAAGCGTCGTAGAGGGCATCTTCGTCAATGATGCCACCACGAGCGCAGTTAATCAAGCGGCAACTCGGTTTCATCAACGCGAATTCCGACGCGCCGATACTATGATAGGTCTCGGCGTTAAGATGCGTATGGATAGAGATATAATCCGACTCCTGAAAAAGCGTCTCTCGGTCAACAAGCCGGATACCGATTTTTTCTGCCGCGCTCGCTGAAATATACGGATCGTAGGCGATCACCTGCATGCCAAACGCTTGCACGCGTCGCGTCACCTCGCGTCCGATACGTCCTAACCCGATTGTGCCGAAAATTTTCCCGTATAATTCAACGCCGATAAAGTCGTTGCGCTGCCATGTCTTATTTCTCAGCGAAATACCTGCAGGCACTATATTGCGCGCCAATGCTAACAACATCGCGATCGTATGCTCCGCCGCCGCGATCGTATTCCCGGTTGGCGTGTTGACGACCAAGATACCGTTGCGTGTTGCTGCTTGAACGTCAATGTTATCGACACCCACGCCGGCGCGACCAATGACCTCTAACTGCGTCGCTGCGTTAATCACCTCAGCAGTTACCTTCGTCGCACTCCTGATAAGCAGCGCGTTGTAGTCAGCAATCCGGTCCAACAGTTCTTTGTGCGAGAGATCAAGGATGACATCCACCTCAAAATCGCCACTTTCTGTTAGAACATCTAAGCCTTGCTGTGACAGCAAATCGCTGACCAGCACTTTATTCATAACCCAAACGCCTCCGCCGTTATCGTGCCAAATCAATCCGTTATTACTCCATCTGCAAGCCACCCTTAAATTATAGCATGTCAGAAGCCTTCTGTCAATTACATTATTTCGCACCAAACCAAATACGATTGGACATATTTTTTTTTATGTGATAGTATATACGCTAATATGCATCGTGCATCACTTCAGTGCGCGAATTATGTCAAACGGAGGTACACACAAAATGGGTATGCCTGGACTCCCAGAATTACTTATAATCTTAGTCATCGTCTTCTTCCTGTTTGGGGCGAAGCGACTCCCTGACTTGGCGAAAGGGCTCGGCAAAAGTATTACAAACTTCAAAGCCGGACTCAATGAAGAACAGCCGGATGAAGCCGAAACGACGGCACAACAAGAAGCGGAACCGCCACCAAAAGAGAAAACTGGATGACAAACTGACGCGGAGAATTTTTGATGAACGATAAATTACCAGATTTTCTTCAAGATGTCATTGAAGAATACCCCGAAGTCTGGAAAGCGTATCAGGCACTGGGGGAAGCGTGCGGCACCGCCGGCCCCCTTGAACCTAAAACCGTGAGACTTGCCAAACTCGCATTGGCGATCGGTGCGAAGTCTGAAGGTGCGGTGCATTCGCATACACGGCGCGCGCTCCGAGAGGGGATCACGCCAGAGGAATTGCAACAAGTGGCACTGCTCGCGGTGACTTCCATCGGGTGGTCATCCAGCATGGCGGCACTGTCTTGGATTCAGGACATAGTGCACAAACAATCGCAGTCTGATTGAGGAAAATCAGCATGGACGCAGGTCGTAAACGCCATCAGATGTTTGCAAAGCGCGTCTGTGGGGTTCTAATTCTCACGGTGCTTTTATCGCTTATCCCGTCTGTGAGTAGCACTGAAACGACTTCGGCATTCCAAGAAGGCGTGGAATACGTCAAATTGCGACTCTATCCACAGGCAGTCGCTACTTTTAAGTCGATTTTATCACGGCACCCGACAAACGTAGACGCACTTTTTCAACTCGCGAACGTCTACAAATTGCAAGATGAACTCGAATTAGCGATTGAGACGTTTAACCAGATTTTTACAATAGTTGCAGAGATAAAAAATGTTCCACCCTCAACAACGGAAAGGATTCACGGGTTAACACACCTCGCGCTGGCAGAAATCTATTGTAAACAGAGTCAATTAGACATCGCAGAACAGCACGCGAAAGAAGCCGTTGAGAGATCCCCGGCAGACGCGGATACACACTACCGGCTCGGCTATATCTACACACATCAGGCAAAATTCGACGCAGCTCTCGCCGCATTCAAGCGGACCCTCGCGCGGAACCCCGATTTTCCAGAAGTTTATGAATGGCTCGGCTTAATCGCACTCATGCGGAACGAACCGCAGCAAGCCGTGGCATACTATCAGACTGCTATTAAGAAAAAACCTTACGTTCAGAGTGCCTACTATAACCTTGCCAAGGCGTACCGACTTCTCGGCGACATGCCAGCAGCAGCCGAACAACTTAAATACTTCCACCAGATGAAAGCCTACTATGACCGAACCTACGCCATTGAAAGTGCTTTGGCAGAAGAGCCGCTGAACACGACCCTCCGGTTGGAATTAGCAGACATCCATCTGGCGCATAAGCATATCTCCGCAGCCGTTGCGACTTATCAAGCACTGATTCGGTTGCATCCGCACCTGACAGTCGGGTATGATAAGTTGGGGCGGCTTTACATGAATCTCAATCTGTCCGAGCGTGCGATTCCTTTCTTCCAGAAAGTCCTTGAACTCAACCCAAACGCTGTAGAAGCACACGTTCGATTGGGGTGGCTCTATACCCAATCAAAGGCGTTTGACAAAGCAGAATCGCATCTGCAAACCGCTATAAAGCAGATGCCAGAACTTAGCTTGGCATATCACGGTTTAGGCGAAATTTACACGCAGCAAGGGCACATTCAAAAGGCAATTGATGTCTATCAACAGCTCACAAAAATTGAACCTAACGATGACGAGGCTCGGAAAGCTTTACACACCTTGGAACGTCTAAAACGATCGTCGCAAACAACGCGATAAACTTACCGCTATGCCAAAAAACATCCGCAATCACAATTTTTATCGCCTTTTCAGATTCGCACTTATAGCGACGGTTATAAGCCCCCTATATTATACTGCCGTATTCGCAGACCCAATTTTCATTGATGTTACGGAATCTGCGGGGTTAACCTTTGAACACACCGATGG
The DNA here is from genome assembly GCA_951828385.1 of uncultured Poribacteria bacterium. Classification (GTDB taxonomy): domain Bacteria; phylum Poribacteria; class WGA-4E; order WGA-4E; family WGA-3G; genus WGA-3G. The sequence continues at coordinate 4,438,672 of OX639973.1, read as the reverse complement.
TAGGAGCGATTTAAGACTTTTCAATGAATTCCTCGGATCCGGTGGCGGGTTTTTCGATTATGACGGCGACGGTGACCTCGACATCTACCTCGTCAACGGCGCACTGCAGACAGACAACGTACAAGACAAAACACCGCATAACGTCCTCTACCGAAACAACGGAGATAACACTTTTACAGATGTAACGGAAGCGGCGGGCGTTGGGAGTACCGCCTACGGCACGGGTGCCACCGTCGGCGATTATGACAACGATGGCGACTTGGATCTTTACGTTACCAACTTCGGTACAGACCAGCTCTATCAAAACAACGGCAACGGCACTTTTACAGATGTAACGACACACGCCAAAGTCGGCAATCCAAACTGGGGCACCAGTTGCGCCTTTGCCGATGTCGATAACGATGGACATTTAGATTTGTATGTGGCGAACTACGCCGAGTATGCCCTGGAGAACGATGTCCGTTGTGAAGAGCGTGGTGTTCACGTCTATTGCGGGCCGCACGCATATCCCGCGGTTCACGATACTTTTTACAAGAATAACGGAGACGGCACATTCACTGATGCCTCAACTTTATACCGTCCCGCAGACCTGATCCCTCAGCACGGGTTAGGTGTAACCTTTGGTGATTATGATGCAGATGGGAACATTGACCTCTACGTCGCCAACGACCAAGACCCGAACTTTCTATTTCAGAACAGCGGCACTGGTAATTTTTTAGAGGTTGCATTAATCTCAGGTGTATGCTATAATGATATGGGAAAAGAAGAAGCCGGTATGGGGACGGACTTCGGTGACTATGACAATGACGGGAAACTCGACCTCACCGTCAGCAATTACCAGACAGAAACCAATACCGTTTATCGTAATCACGATAGCACCTTCTTTACCGACAACACTATTACCTCAGGCATAGCAGAGGTAACTCACGGTTATCTGGGATGGGGCATTCGGTTCTTTGATTACGACAACGATGGTCATCAAGACATTTTTGTCGCCAACGGACACCTGATGGATAACATCAATGTCCTTGAGAAACACGTAACCTATCCGCAAAGGAATCTGTTATTTAGAAATTTAGGCGACGGAACGTTCGCCAATGTCACATCGGAGACCGACGGTTTAGCACTGAAAAAAGTCAGTCGTGGTGCCGCTATCGGCGATTACGACAACGATGGGGACCTGGATATCCTCGTTACCAATTGCAACCAGCGTCCAGACTTGCTGCAAAATGCAGTCGGTAACCGAAACAATTGGATACAAGTTCAGGTCGTCGGACAAAAAAGCAACCGTTCCGGGATCGGCGCAAGAATCAAAGTCGTAACTGGCACACATGTTCAATATCGGGAGGTGCAAAGTGGCGGGAGTTATCTCTCCTTCCACGATCTACGCGCCCATTTTGGCGTTGGTAAAGCGGAACAGATTGATCTCGTTGAAATTCGCTGGCCCAACGGACACATTGACCGAGGAACACTTCTCTCCGTCAACCGAAGGTTTAGGGCAGTTGAAGGCGGAGAAATTGTTCCGATAGATTAGCTAAATATAAAGAATGCACAGGCTAACAGCCTATGCTACATGGAGGAAAAAATGAGGAACATATTTATCATACTAACCGTTATCACGTTTGCCGCATCTTTTGCGTATGGCGCAAACGAACCAGAGGATTCACTCATCCTCTACTTCTCCTTTGATGAACTCGACGGTAAAAACACCATTGATCATTCAAAATATGGGAACGATGGCGAAATGGTTGGCGACCCGAAGCATGTTGAGGGTAAATTTGGGAAAGCTTTGGAATTCAACGGAACAAGCGACTGGGTTGTGATCCCACACGACGAAACCCTCACTGTTGATGAGAGTGTTACCGTTATGGCTTGGATTAATACCGAACGCCACACAGGTCCCGGCGGCGCACAATGGCAAGGCATTCTTGCGAAAAGCAATAATCCGCGCTCCTACAGCTTCTACACTGAATCCGCAAGTAAGTGTTTACACCTCAGTGTCGGTGGCGGGAGTGTTTGTAACAAAATTGTCCCGTTAAACGAATGGGTGCATGTTGTCGCACAAGTAGATGACGGCACAACACACCGGTATTGGGTGAACGGCGAAATGGCTGGCGAATTCGGTGGTAAAAACCCGCCACCGGGTAAAGCCGATACAGCGGATGCCTTCGTTGGAAAAACACATGAAGGCAGTCGAGAGTTCCTCGGACTTATTGACGAAGTCCGGATTTGGAACCGCGCCTTGAGCGAGGAAGAGGTTATCGAACAGATGGAAAAAGGGCATTTTGAACTTTTCCCTGTTGATCCGAAACAGAAACTCGCAACGACTTGGGGACAACTGAAAACATCAGGACGGTAAAAAATCGGCTACGTGCGCGTTTTAGATTTCTATGTACGAAGTACGAAATCCTAAGCGCGCATCCGTCTATTTATACAAAAAGGAGAAAAGATGAAAACTTTCCTTTCTATATTGACAATTATAATGATCGCGGCACCTTTCGCTCACGCTGCAGATCCCGCCGATGATTCACTTATACTATACCTCTAATTTTTGTAGGCGCGCTTTCCAAGCGCGCCTATACCGCGAATAAAAAGGAGAACCCATAACGTCATGAACGGAAAATTTATTGCATCAGCCACCGTAGAACGAGACGAACTCGACTGGGGCACAATCGGTTGGCTCAGCCGACCAGAGAGCACCGGTGCGAAAGACATTGTCGCTATGGAAGTGAGCCTCTCACCCGGTTACGGACACGATTTCCATAAACATCCCGACCAAGAAGAGGTTATCTACGTTATAGAGGGCAGCGTTGAACAGTGGCTCGAAGATAAGAAACAGACACTCAATGCAGGCGACTCGGTTTTCATCCCAGCGGATATGGTTCACGCGTCCTTTAATGTCTCTGACCAGTCGGCAAAGTTGTTTGTAACCTTGAGTCCTGCCAAAGGCGCGGAGGGATACCAACTCATTGATGTTTATGACGAGGCTCCGTGGAATACGCTCCGCTCGTAACCGTGCCGCCAAATGTGTATAATATCCTTGGAAACTGGATGCTATAATGGAAACGTCGATGCCTGAAACATCATCGCCAATCCGCCAACGGATGCGCGAATTCTACGAAACATCGGAAACCTATAAAAACCTCTTGGCTGCACACGATGAAGCCTACCTCCGACACTACGTAGAATTGGTCATCCGGTATGCTCCGCCTCGTTCCAAGATACTCGACCTCGGGTGTGGGAACGGCATCTCTGCGCGGCTGCTGAATCAGGCAGATTTCGATGTCGTCGGCACCGATATTTCCCCGCTCTTTCTTGAAGAAGCACAAGATTGGGAAAACCCGCGGCTCCGATACCAAGTCTGCGATGTGATGGAACTCCCTTTTGAAAGTGAGTCCTTCAATGTTATCTGTTCAAACGAATTAGTTGAACATCTTCCCGATGTGGAGACAGCTTTAAACGAAATGATACGGGTGGTATGCAAAGGCGGACGCATTGTGATCTCTGGACCGAACCTCTGTTCACCGCTAATCCCGCTGCTGGATTGGTTCAGCCTGATGGCCGGCAGACCCGGTAGACCCGTCTGGGGTGAAACGAAGCGGCAAGCGTTGCAGCAATTCACGCGAAATTGTCGGCTCTATCTCACAAAACGGTTCTCTACCCAATCGCCGCATTTCATTTACCGCGAACCTGATTTACAAGCAGATGCTATCGGTGGTGATTCAGACAGCGCATACTACGCCAGTCCGATTGATCTCGCCCAATTTTTCCGATCACACGGGTTCAGGATCATCAAGAAAGCCGTCGGATTTGGCATAAAAGGTAGGATCATCGCGGGTACGTTTCCGTTCTTGAGTCCTTATATTACGATGGTTGTCGAAAAATGAACATCTGTCCGAACGATTTTGTCTTAGAGATAGGGAGCGGTCACAACCCGAAGGCACGTTCGGATGTCTTGTGCGATAAATTCATAGGCGATGACGAACAGCGCGGCGGCGCAATCGTTACCGACCGTCCGATGGTGGAAGCGGATGGAGAGTGCCTGCCGTTCGCAGATCGGGCGTTTGATTATGTCATCTGCTCGCATGTGTTGGAACACGTCAAAGACCCGAAACAATTCATCGCCGAATTAACGCGCGTCGCATGCCGAGGCTACATTGAAACGCCGTCTGAAATAGGGGAGCGAATCTACGGGTGGCACTATCACAACTGGGTCATCAACTTGGTCGATGGCTGTTTGATGCTCCGGAAGAATGAAAAAAAGTCCCAATTTGGGCAACTTTTCCACAGATTGGCGGTCACAGATAAGCATTGGAAGCGGTTTCATATTACACATCACCACCTCTTTTTGGTCCAATACGAATGGGAAGATAAGATAGACTACAAAATACTTCTCGACCATGAGTCAGCACTGGATTTGGAATGCCACGATACGCTTGACAGGCTTGTCGCGTCAGATGGTAATGCTCCGAGACATAATGAGTGGTTACTGCTCCTTAAAAGTGCAGTGCCGCGAGGCATCATTTCCCATGTAAAATCGCTTTTGACAAAAACAAAAGGTAGAAGTCGCCAGACGAAAACATTGCAAGAAATCCTCGTCTGTCCGCAGTGTAAAGGTGAAATTACGTGGGAAGCACACAGTCTCCACTGCCAAATGTGCGAACAGACCTATCGGATCGTTGACGGAATTCCGCGCTTTAGTAAGTTATAAGTTAAATGTTGAACAATAGCACCAAAAACGTAGCCTGTAATGGAATGGAAGGCGGTATCTACGTAATAGCATTCCAAAGTATCAAACCCGCCTAATCGCTCCGCAAGGAAAGTTAAAAAAATGAATGTAGTACCGAAGGAATTTATTCGCGTGATGCCAGAGGTCATGCAAGGTTTCGTCAGTGAGGCTTTCCAGAAGGCAGGGACCTCGGAGGCGGACGCTGCGCATATAGCGCGTCTGCTCGTTCTCACCGATCTGCGCGGCGTGTTCAGTCACGGCACACAACAAACGCCGGGATATGTCGGGATGATGCTTGACGGCAAAGTAAATCCACGTCCAAACGTCCGCTGCATTGATGAATCGCCGACGACGGCGGTCTACGACGGCGATGGCGGTATGGGACATTTTGCTGCGTATCACGCTGCAGAGGCAGCAGTCGAAAAAGCCAAAGAGATGGGACTCGGTGCCGCGACGAGTCGGAATCACTTCCACTTTGGGAGTGCTGGCAAGTATACACGGCTCGCGCTGGAAGCGGATTGCGCCGGGTTTGCGGTCTCTTGTCACCGTTTCCGACACGGCTCCGGGGGTGCGATTGTCACCGCAACGGGTGCTTCACCGATGAGTTTCGCGATTCCCGCGGGCAACCAGCCACCGATAGTCGTTGATATGGCAACCGGCATTGATGCCAAGCTGCCGTTGGAACAGGCGTTTGAACAGAGTCCTGCTGCGTTCTTCAAGATGTTGGGTTTGAGTCATGTGAGCCATGCGCTCGGTGGGTTTATGGCAGGCATCTGGCTATTCGATAAGCCGCCGGATCCCCCAACAATCTGGGAAGGTGCCAATCAAGGTGCGTTCATTACAGCGATTGACATTTCCCGATTCCGACCCATTGACGATTACAAAGCAGAGATCGACCAACATATCCACGACGCACGACAGATGCAACCGGCACCGGGTTATGACCGATCAGATCTGCCCGGCGGCTTAGAATGGGAACGTGAGCAGGAATGGGCTGAAATCGGCATCCCGATTGGCGAAGGACATCAGGCACAGTTGAAAGCAGTTGCTGAACGCGTCGACATTCCTCTGCCATTCTAAATGCCGACTTCAATTTTATCAGATATTATTAGAACCCGACCTTTTTCAATAGTCTAAGGAGCTAATATTGTTAACAGCTGTTTTAGTTTTACAAGTGTTCCTACTTTTCTTTATCCTAGTACTCTCAATTGTAGGCTGGCGAAAGTTAACTGAAGACCGACAAAAGCTAACTGAAAAGTTAACTGAAGACCGACAAAAGCTAACTGAAAAGTTAACCGAAAAGAGGGTCTCAGTTTTATATAAACATGTAATACGTCACGAAGATGGTCTCTTCAGGAATAAGGTGGTAGCAAGTTATCAAGTGCAGTTTCTCTATGATGGACTTCCAATCGGTGAACCAACGGAAAAAATAGTATATTCCGCAAATAAAGTGGACAAAGAGGCTGTCCAAAAAGCTCTCACAGGAGCATTGCAAGTTCTACAAACTGCCATTGGCGCATCTGGTACACCTCTTACAGTCCTTAACAAGATTGAAGATGTTATCAAGACTCTATCCAAACAATGAATTTCAAAACCTCTGAAATGTGTGTTTATTTTTTAGAGGTGGAATAAATAAAAAATATGAATACCAATACAAACAACACAGAAGATCGAAATATCGTAATTATTGGCGGTGGGACTGCTGGTTTCGCCGCGGGGGTCTATACATCTCGTGCAATGCTTGAACCTGTCCTGATTACAGGGGACGCACTCGGCGGACAACTCTCTTTGACACTCGACTTGGAGAACTATCCCGGCTTTTTCGGGAACGAGGCGGGAGTCTTTATACAAGGCATGCAAGAACAGGCAGAACGGTTCGGCACGGAAGTTAAATTTGATACTGTAACCGCCGTTGATTTCTCGCAACACCCGTTTGCTGTCACCACATACGAGAAAGAATATCGCGCCAAATCTGTAATCATAGCCACGGGTGCCTCACCACGCACACTCGACATCCCCGGTGAAGAGGGATATGGCGGACGCGGTGTCTCTTACTGCGCAACTTGCGACGGATTTTTCTTCCAAGATCAACGGCTCGTTGTCGTTGGCGGCGGTGATGCGGCATTGGAGGAAGGCATTTTCTTAACCAAATACGCCTCCGAGGTTTACATCGTCCATCGCCGCGATCAACTCCGGGCAAGTCAAATTATGCAGGAGCGCGCCTTCAAAAACGACAAAATCAAGTTTATCTGGGATACTGTCGTGGAAGAGATCAACGGCGACGCTGACAAAGTGACCGGTGCCACGCTCAAAAACGTCAAGACCGGTGAGACGCAACTTTTCCCGATTGACGGTGTATTTATCTTTGTAGGACATATTCCGAACACAGAACTGTTTACGGATGTCATAAGTATGGACGATCAGGGATATATCATCGTAGACGAGATGCAGCGCACAAACATAGACGGTGTTTATGCAGCGGGTGATGTTCACGACCACGTATTCCGTCAGGCGATTACCGCTGCAGGAGCGGGCGCAGCGGCAGCGATCGCTTCCGAAAAATTCATCGCTGAATTGGAGAATCGCGCCTATCCAGGGAATTGATCCGCTGAACAAGTAAACAGTAAAGAAGGTTGATATTCATCTGCAGATTCGCGTAAAATGTTAATATGGTCTACATAAGGGAGCAGCCCGATCCAGATTTTGCGTCGCTGCCGCACGGTAGATACGATATTGTGACCAAAGATGCCTTGCAGAAATTCCCTGAAGACATCTTGCGAGCAGTCTTGGAACGCGCCGATTTTAGGTTTATAGAATTTGTAGAAGGTGAATTCACGACCGTTGAAATCCGCCGAACAGATAGCCTCATAAAAGTCCTTCTTGGTGATGAACTCGCTTTGGTGCATATTGAGTTTCAGGTAGGTGATAGTACTGATCCGGAAATGGCGCGTCGCAACGTAGGCTATCTCGGCAGATGCTATGAAAGATACGGCTTGCCAATCCTTTCTCATGTTATCTATCTCCGTCCCAATGCCGGACGGAATGATCCGGGCGGTTACAGGCAAGATATACCAAACCACCAGTTCATCGTTGAGTACAAAGTGATTCGTCTCATTGAACTTGATGGACAATCTGTTTTTGAGACACAAAATGCTGGGCTCATGCCATTCGCACCTTTGATGCAGCCACCGGAAGGCATGGAACGGCTCCAATGGGCAATTCAATGTAACGAAAGGACAAAGACACTCTCACTACCCACAGATATTCGGAGCAATCTGCTCGTATCGCAGTGGGTCATGAGTGGGTTAATTTATCCGCACCAAGCAATTAGTGGCTTTTTATCGGAGGCAGTCATGCAAGAATCTTCAGTTTACGAACATCTTGTGCAAACAGCAGGAGAAGAATACTACCAACAAGGAATTGAACAGGGAGCACGGCGAAACGCTATTAAATCCCTCTTTGAGGTACTTGAGTTTAAGTTTGATGGGCGCGCAGTTCAAGCTCTTAGACCCGCATTAGAAAGCATTCAAGATCTGCAACGCCTTGAAGAGTTGCTTCACGAGGCTTTACGCGCAGAAACCTTTGAGGCGTTCGCTCGCACTTTGGATGTGAACGGGAACGAGGAATAGGTTCAGGATACCTCTCATTGGATGAAAACGCATCGCAGAACTGGAGAACCGCGCTTATACAATTCCATGATTTAAGCATGTAGAGGAGAAATTTGTGCCAAGAAGAAGACTCACCCTCGGTTTAGATTCAAGCACGCAGAGCCTATCGGCTGTTGTGATTGATATAGATACAGCGGAAAAATGCTTTGAGCATTCGCTTGACTACCGCGCCGATGCACGACTCAACCGATTCGGTATCGGAGCGGACTATATCTTACCACCGAGAGAGGAAGGTGAAGCCGAGCAGCCACCGTTGATGTACCTCGCCTCGCTCGATGCCATGTTCGCTGACATGCGCGAGGCAGGGGTGGCGATGGAAAATATCGTTGTTATCAACACTTCGGGACAACAGCACGGACACGTCTATTTGAACAGTGATGCGGAGGTACTTTTGGGGCAGCTTACCAATAGGAACGAGGGGACCCCGCCCCTACAAACTCTGCTAAAAGATGCATTCGCATATCCGAACGCGCCCATCTGGATGACAGCGAATACCGTCGCACAAACCGATGCCGTCCGAAACGGAGTCGGCGGAAAAGCGGAGATGATTAACTTTTCAGGGTCCGATGCGCCGCTTCGGTTCACGGGTACTGTCATGCGACGCGTCGGAGAGCAGTTCCCAGAACACTACGCCACGACAGCAAAAGTCCAGTTGATTAGCAGTTTTATTCCAGCAGTGTTAACCGGTAACGCAAACGTCCCCATCGACTACGGCAACGCCTGCGGCATGTCGCTCATGAACTATCGCTCAAAGACGTGGGACCCTGCATTGCTGGCAGCAACCGCACAAGGATTACCGGGAGACGTGGAAGAATTTCAGTCCAAATTGCCGACGCTCGTGCGTCCAGATTCTGTCGTCGGCAGCCTCGCTGCGTATTACATAGAGAAATACGGTTTTGAGGGTCGCTGTGCAGTCATCGCGGGTTCCGGCGACAATCCACAAGCGAAAGTACCTGTTGCCGGAGATCTATTAAGCCTCGGCACCAGTTTCGTTAACATGGTCTCAACCGATGGCGATACACTCGACCCAGAAGGATTCGCCAATGCTATGTATGACGGCATCAATCGTCCGTTCATGTTTGGCTGTCGTACAAATGGTGCTATGGTCTGGGATGCCGTGAGAAATAATTACGGTTTAGCAAAAGAAGAATACGCACCTGCAGAGGCAGCGTTGCGGGAAGCCGCACCCGGGCAGTTTATGACATTTTGGCAACCCAAGACAGAATCTTTCCCTGTCTCCGGCGCATTCGATTTGATCCGTGCCGCTGCGCAACCGACACTATCAGAAGATTATACCGGTATCATTGAGACGAGCCTCGCTGCCGTTTACGTCTACTCCGCCGTCTTCACGAAGCAGACGCAAGCACCGTTGTTTGTAACGGGTGGCGCAACTGATAGTCCCGAAATCATGCGCCGTGTCGCTGGTATTTGGAATCGACCGACGCTGCCAGTAGAAAAAGGCGGCGCAGCACTCGGTGCCGCAATCGCAGGGGTCAAGGCACTCCACGACGCAGCAAACGAATCTTTCGACATCGAAGCATTCAGTGCCTCCGTCCTAAAACGCGGCGAACCGATTCAGCCACATCCTGAAGATGTCGAGGCATATCACGGCGAAGGTAAATACCTTGAAAGGTTCCGTGAAAAATACGAACAGATTATGGCAGAACATCCGGTTTAATAGTAGTAGGCATGCTCCGCCATGCCGTTCACATAAAAAATGAAAAAACAACTAACACATTTTGACGAAAAAGGCAATACACGGATGGTGGATGTCGGTGGCAAGGAAGAGACATTACGCATCGCCGTCGCCCGCGGGCATATTACTGCCCACCGCGAAACACTCCGATTAATTGCTAAGCAAAAGATGAAGAAGGGTGATGTCTTAGAGGTTGCACGCCTTGCGGGTATCATGGCCGCGAAACGCACAGGCGAGTTAATCCCGCTGTGCCATCCGCTCGCTCTAACTTCAATTCGCGTCGAACTCACAATTGCGGATGATGATAGATCACTAATAGAGATTGAAGCAGAAATTCAAACAATCGGTCGCACAGGTGTGGAGATGGAAGCACTTACCGCTGTTTCAGTTGCAGCGTTGACCGTCTACGATATGTGTAAAGCGGTCGATAGGGAGATGGTCATTGCCGATGTCAGGCTCGTCAAAAAGACCGGTGGTAAAAGTGGTGATTTTATATCCGTTTCCGATACGCAACTACCTTAGAGAGGACACATTAATGGAAAACCAGAAAATGCGCCACATACACATTGTAATTCTCACAGTTATGCTGATTTCCACAACAGCGTTTGCAGCAGACCATGTGCTGATCATTGGCGGCGCTGCCGGTGAGAAATCTTTTTACGACGCATTCTGGAGCGCAACCTCCCGATTCCACGAACTGCTCATCGACGAATACGGTTATACACAGGCGCAAATTACCTTCCTCTTTGAGGATATGGGCGGGTCTGAAGAATCAGGAATCGTTGATACCGAATCAAAACGTGAACAGGTCTTAGCAGCGTTTGCCGAACTCGCTGAAACCGTTCAACCTTCAGATCGGTTCCTGCTCTTCATGCTTGGACACGCATCTCGCACCGGTAAAGGAGACATGAAGTTTAATCTGCGCGGACGGGATATTACTGAAGCAGAATACATAACGCTCATTAACGCCATACCCGCCGAACGTCAGATTTTAATCTTCGGTTTCCCGTATAGCGGTAAACTTGTTCCCCAACTGAGCAAAGCGGGACGAATTATCCTCACTTCAAGTTCACCAAATGAAGGCTACTCACTACAAGCAGGATTCGGCAATGTTTTCGTTGATGCCTTCTCCTCCGCAGCGAATGACACCGACAGAAACGGCGACATCTCTCTGTTAGAAGCGTTTCTATCCCTACAAGCGCGGACGAAAGCATTCTATGAACAAGAAGGTACAGTCCAATCCGAACACCCGCATCTTGATGATAACGGCGACAGGGACGCGACTCGAAACTTGGCAGCTGTAGCAGAAGAAACAGATGACGGCGCGCTCGCTAAAAAAACGTTCTTGGGAACGCGTCGTTCAGCCTTACAAAGCCCACCGCCCGAACCCGAGGTTTTAACGGACGCACAAAATCCAGAGTCGCGCAAACCGCCGATCTTTACCGATGCATTGCCCACTGTACCGTCCGAAGCCGACGAACATAGTCATGAACTTGTAAAGCCGAACGGTTCTATCCCTGCCAATAGCCGTGAGAATCATAGATCATCGCTGCCGTACAACTTCATTAGTGAAGGTGATGAACAATTAGTCCAAGATGCTATTGACAAACTGCCCGCTCAAGACGCATTCCCGGATGATGGGGCTGTCATTCTTTGGGATAGCGTTGATATCAATATCGATGAAAAGAGTCGCTACATCTACTCGACACGGCGGGTTGCCAAAATCTTTAACGAAGATGGCAAAGGTCTCGCTGAGATCAGCATCCCTTATATGCGTGGCAGAGATGATGTCACCATCCATCATGCCCGAACGTTGACCCCCGATGGCAACATTGTCGAACTTGATACAAACGAAATCATACGCGATGTCCCCCCACCGAGTGCTGTGGACGCAGGGTTGAAAGTTGATGCCCGCTTGATGTACTTCACGCTCCCGAAAGTTAGCGACGGCTGTATCATAGACTACGCCTATTCCACGAATAACCTCGGACACGTCATGCAAGGCGAATTTTGGCGGCAAGTCTATTTCCAAGGACAGCATCCGGTTCAATATTATCGCTTCACCGTACACATCCCAAAGAAAAAACAGCTCTATTATCAGGTCTCAGGGGCACCCGCTGCCTCTGAAGCTTCCCAATCAGGTGGTTCTTTCCTTGATATTAAACCGACGACGACAGAGGATAACTATACCCGCACTTATACCTTCGAGGCGCGAGATGTCCCCCCTTTAAAAGATGAATACCTGATGCCCGCACCTCAAGATCTGGCTTATAACATTAGCATTTCCTCCCTCGATTCTTGGGATGAACTGGCGACGTGGTATGCAACACTGATCCGCGAACAGGATGAGATTACACCGAAAATCGAAGAAAAAACAAAGCAACTCCTCAGTGGCGCTTGGACCCGAAAGGAAAAAGTAAAACGGCTTTATGAATACGTCGCAACGAACATCCAGTACTATGGCTATGAACTCGGCATTTGGGCGATCAAACCCTACACGGCTGATCGCGTCTTAGAAGTCGGGGCAGGGGATTGTAAGGACAAAACAACGCTCCTTTCCACGATGCTTGCATCCGCAGGCATTAATGCTTATCCCGTTCTCATTTCCGCTGGGGACATGCGCGGTGTCAACGCCCATCTTTCTGATGGCGGCGCAGAGGTCGAAGCCGTTCCGTCGCTCGCCTATTTCAATCACATGATCCTTGTCGTCGAAGGTGATAAAGACAACGAGCTCATCTGGTTGGATCCGACAGCCGAGACGTGTGCATTCGGGGATCTACCCGCCGGTGACCAAGATAGATGGACACTGATTATTAACCCGCGTTTTTTAACAGACGATAAAGCTCCTGAACAGGGGGCTGGCGATATACAGAACGAACTCTATCGCTTTCAGAAAAGCCCATCTCTGGATGCAACATCGAATCTCAAACGCGTTCACACTGATGTCAAGGTGAAAAAAGACCTAAGTGTCTCTGTCCGTCAAGAATTAACGGTTACAGGGAGTTTCAACATGAGACTCCGTAGCCGACTCAGACACCTTCAGACCGCCGAGGAGAAATCGGAGTTCCTACACAAAGCATTGGAGTTGGACGCTCGTGCCAAAATAGAGGATTTCAAAGTCTCCGAACTTTCGGAGTTGGAAGGCGAATTGAAGGTTGAACTCACGTGGAGCTGCAAGGAATATCTCTATGCGATCGGCAGCCAGTTTGTACTTGAATTACCGCTCGTCAAGCATCCTTACGCCGAATTACTGAGCGAGGAACGCCGAATGTATCCCGCCGCTATTGGCAAGGCACTCACGCTTGAGGACAAAATCACTGTCAGCACAGAAGCTCCCTTTAAGATAGATATTGTCCCCGAGGAACAGACCCTAAAAACCGATGTTGCGGAAATTCAGCTCCGATACGCTAAATCCAAACGCAAAGCCGAAATGCATCAGACAATCCGTTTCCTGACCCCAAGGGTCACACCGGATTACATCCTGCATCTCAAAGATGTCGTCAGAATCGCTTCAAACCGAGGCACAAAACGGTTCATACTAACGCAAGAGTTTTAATAGTTGTCAGTCGCCAGTTGTCAGTCGCCAGTTAAGAGAAAGACTTGATGAATCAGATCGCCCTCTTAACTGATAACTGATAACTGAAAGATTTTTCGCAGAAAAATCGTACTGAAAACTGTTCCTCTGATAACCACAAATGAGGTAAACAAGTAGAAAATGCCAGCAACAGAAGAAGTTCAAGCGATAGAAGAATTGATGGAAAGCCAAGAACTTATCTTGGCGCAACTCAAAAAGGTTATAGTTGGGCAAGAGGAAGTTGTCAATCAGATGTTGATGGCACTTTTTGCTGGTGGGCACTGCCTGTTAGAGGGTGTTCCAGGGCTCGCCAAAACGCTGATGATTCGGACTTTGGCGCAGATTTTGAACTTGAAATTCAAGCGAATTCAATTCACCCCGGATCTGATGCCTGCCGACATCACCGGCACTGACGTGCTTGAGGAAGATCGAACGACTGGACACCGCTCGATTCGGTTCATTCAGGGACCGATCTTCGCGAATATCCTCCTCGCTGACGAGATTAACCGGACACCCCCGAAAACACAAGCCGCACTCTTAGAAGCGATGCAGGAGTATCACGTTACCGCTGGTGGTAACGAATTCCAATTGGAACAACCCTTCTTTGTACTCGCCACACAGAACCCGATTGAGCAGGAGGGGACATACCCACTCCCAGAGGCACAGTTGGACAGGTTTATGTTCAAAATCGTCATCAACTACCCAACAGAGACAGAGGAAACAGACATCGTTTCGGCGACAACCGGAGCAGAGATACCTGAACTTGAAACCGCACTGTCCGGGCACGCTATCGTAGCACTCCATAATATTGTGAGGCGTGTACCCGCCGCTGACAACGTGGTGCAATATGCTGTGAAAATAGCGCGCGCGACCCGTCCAAAAGAGGAAGATGCCCCCGATTTCATCCAACAGTGGGTACGCTGGGGCGCGGGCCCCCGTGCAGGGCAGTACCTCATCTTAGGTGCCAAAGCCCGAGCGATTCTACGCGGACGCTACAATGCCTCTTGTGAAGATGTGAAATCTGTCGCACCCTCAGTCTTACGCCACCGTGTTTTAACGAATTTCCATGCCGAGGCTGAAGGTGTTGACTCCGACACCGTCATCCAACGCTTACTTGACACGGTCCAGGAGCCCGCCGCGAGATTGTAAACCGTCCGCTTTAGGTATAACAGGAAGGTGAATGGAAGAACGGAAGGATGGAAGAGAGGAAATGATACTTCCAGCCTTCCATCACTCATCTCTTTTTTATCTATGAAGGTTTCTGTCATCATCCCAGTCCTTAACGAAGAGGATGCCATCGCCAAAGTCATCGCCGATATTCCGCAAGCAGGGAACAACGGGGAGATCGCTGTCCAAGAAATCATCGTCGTTGATAACGGCTGCACGGACAATACCGTCGCAATCGCCGAACGAGGCGGCGCGCGGGTTGTAACCGAACCGCGGCGCGGATACGGATACGCTTGCCTCGCAGGCATCGCCGCGCTTGCGACATCTGTACCCGATATCGTCGTTTTTCTCGATGGCGACTACAGCGACTATCCAACGGACATGCCACGGCTCCTACACCCGATACGCAACGGCGAAGCCGCACTCGTCATCGGCGCAAGGACACAAGGCGGCGCAAAAGAGGCACTACTCCCCCAAGCACGCTTCGGCAATTGGCTCGCCTGCTTTTTGATACACCGTTTCTTTGGGGTGCGCTATACAGACTTAGGTCCCTTCCGCGCGATCCGATACGCAGACCTGCTTGCGCTAAACATGCAAGACAAAACCTTCGGATGGACGGTCGAGATGCAGCTCAAAGCCGCGAAACTCGGAATCGCTGTCTGTGAAGTCCCTGTCCGGTATCGCAAACGCATCGGCACCTCCAAAATCACCGGCACGTTTACTGGCACCCTCAAAGCAGGCTATAAGATCCTCACAACCCTCTTTTATCACCGTTTTTTGACATAAACCTCTTACTTTCTCAACCGCACATTTTCCAATTGAAACCCGCCCTAATTAATGCTATACTTAGTCTAAAATTCTCAGGACTTACGTGAAATTGGATCGGTATGCCTACGCTTGTAGGAGGGGTTTGTAACCCCGACGCTTTATAGGAAGGATTTGAAAATGAAAAGAAGAAAAATAAAAGCAACATACAGAAACGGCGTGATTGAACTGTACTGCCTACGGTTTTTTAGACCACTCCCTAAAGGAAGATTGTGCTACAATAACAATCTCATTTCAATATTTCAGAGAAGGCAGTTGACTTGGTACGGATGCGTCTGGAAAAGGAGATAGGACTTTTTGGCACCGTCATTCATCGCACTGTTATCTCCAAACGCAGTGAAAAACTGCCGAATTATCAAACACATAAGCATACGTTGTATGGCAAGCAAGAGGGTTTGTGTAATGGCTGCCAAACGCAATTCCCTTTTAGAAATATGACAGTTGACCATATCGTCCCGCGTAAGCATGGAGGGACCGACGCTCTTGATAATTTGCAGCTGCTCTGTGGTGCGTGTAATTCAACCAAAGGCATAGGGACACAAGCAGAATTGCTGGCTAAATTGAAGGAACACGGTGTTATCTAAATCAAAGGCATGGAGGACTGTTTATGAGTAAAACGAGAAAAGTTGTGATGATGAATGAGGCGGGACGTATCTGGACAGAGGAACAGGAAACGCCTGCACCGAAACCCGGACAACTCTTAATAGAAGTTCACGCTTCGATGGTAAGTCCTGGTACGGAACTCGGTGGTGTCAAACGACGACGCGAGAACCCAGGCTCTGAGGCGCGGCAGCGTCCGTTTGGATATACGAATGCGGGTGTCGTTGTCGGTATGGAAGGCGATTGCGACGAATTTGAGATCGGCGATAGGGTGGCTGGTATGGGCGGTGGCTACGCGCTCCACGCCACATCTGCTTGTATACCGCACAACTTATGCGCGAAGATTCCCGATAATGTCGTTGACGAGGATGCCGCTTCTATTCATCTTGCGGCAACGGCATTGCACGCCGTGCAACGCGGACGTGTCCGTATCGGCGAAAACGTTGTCGTTGCAGGGTTGGGTATCGTTGGGCAATTTGCGTGTCAGATCGCCAAAACCGCGGGTGCCTATGTTATCGGTTTAGACCAATTGCCTTTGCGGATAGGCATTGCTGAGAATGCTGGTGTACATCAAGCGATAAACGTCTCCGAAACAGATCCGATCCCGATTACGAATGAATTTACCAATGGGTACGGCATGGATTGCGGGATTATCGCCTTTGGTGGCGATGCGACGAGCGCGTTTCAGCAGATCCGTGCTATGCTGAAGACCGCACCCGATACGCACAAGATGGGACGGATTGTCATTGTCGGTGGTGCGAGCATTACGCACGGCTTTGCAGCAGGCCTCGGCAATGTGGACGTTATCAGTGCGGCGCGTACGGGTCCTGGTTACCACGACGAGGATTATGAACACGGTGCGGATTACCCACCGGTGTTTGTTCCATGGCCCACACAACGCAACTTGGAGTTATCGCTACGACTGATGTCCGAAGGCAAAATTCAGGTGAACCCGTTGATTACAGATATTGTGCCGATTGACCAAGCCGCCGAGGCATGTGAAAGATTGATTCAAACGCCGAATGAGGCGTTAGGCGTTGTCTTTTCAATGCAATAACCAATTGGAACTTATGCAATTTATCCATTTTTGTGGAGTCTTCCGTTTGTAGTAGCGCAATTTATTACGCGTTCTTCGGTAATATCCCCTCAATGTCAGCGTGGACTCCAATTCTCAGTGCAATAACCAATTGGAACTTATGCAATTTACCAGTTTTTGTGGAGTCTTTCGTTTGTAGTAGCGCAATTCATTGCGCGTTCTTCGGTAATATAGTAAAGTTTAGAATTAATTGGGCACTCTCAAACAGTCTGAATGCCTATAACAGGCATTCAGACTGGCACAAACTAACAGTTTGTGCTACAAAGATGTCTATTTATTTTTAGGATTCACTATATCCCCTCAATGTCAGCGTGGACTCCAAATCGGAGCAGAAACTTAATCATTAAAAATATGGAAATTAGAGCAGCTCACAAATCAGAATTAGAGCAAGTTGTCGAACTTAGTTGCTTGGCGTTTGATTCAGATGATCATGAACGCTATTGGCAGTACGTCCAAGGTGATAGCAGTTATCGTCCGTCACAAACCCGTGTGGTTGTCGTGAACGATAGAGTTGTGTCAACCTTGCGCGTCTGGGAACGACGGATGTGGGTCGGGGAATCTCTCGTGACCATGGGGGGCATCGGTGGTGTCTGCACACATCCCCACTATCGTGGTGTTGGATACGCGTCCGCGCTCATGCGGGATACTATTGGGTACTTGAAGACAACCGGGTATGACATAGGTGCTTTGT
The DNA here is from genome assembly GCA_951828385.1 of uncultured Poribacteria bacterium. Lineage (GTDB taxonomy): Bacteria > Poribacteria > WGA-4E > WGA-4E > WGA-3G > WGA-3G. The sequence continues at coordinate 4,420,626 of OX639973.1, read as the reverse complement.
TTACTATCATCCCAGACGAGTTCTACGGCCGACTGGGATGGATTTCTTTGCCCTTGCGAAGTTCTATTGTGACGTGTAGTTCGTCAATAGCGGCAGAAATCCCACCTGGATGGCAAATAACCGATTTTAACGCGGAAAGGGATTTAGATGCTGTGGCGAAGTTATACGACATCGCTAATGAACAGCAGAGCGGAGCTATTGCCCGGACGCGTGCTTACTGGGATATGGCACCCTCCCGTATACGGTGTATTCTTCCGACTGTTGTCGCACGCCGAGTAGAAGAAAATTGTGCTTCCGAATTAGGGGGGTATCTCAATTATCGGTTAGGTGGAAAAGTAGCTGAAGTACTTGAGGTTGGATACATGCCCGACAATTCGGAGGCAACTTTGGATGTGCTTGTGTCTCATCTTTTTCAAACACACAACGTTGAGAAAGTCAGCTGTACGTTTTCGTCGATGCTCTCATCTCAACACCCTTTTGTGCGACGCGTTGTACAGAAGTGTAATGGCACCTTAACATGGGTAGAGGGAACACCAATGATGTTCTATGCTGTGAACCTACCAGTGTTCTTGCGCCGTCTTGTTGTCGGATGGGAATCGCGAATTGCGGATGCCAAAGAGACATTTCCACGGATCGCTGTCAAATTGCCTGCGCTCAACGACCAGCAAGCAGTGCTGCGGCACAATGCTGACGGCACCCTGCAAATCGTCCCTGAGGATGCCGATGCAGTTGATTTCGGCATGGACTTATCTGAAGCAGATTTTTGGAAACTCCTATTTGGCGAAATAGGGTGGGAACAGATAAGTTCTGATGCTGCAGTACCCGCAGAAATTTCGGCGTTTTTGGCGGTCTTGTTTCCCAAACGGGATGTTATTTATTGGCGTCCGGACCGGTATTGAGAAATAGAGAGGCACAGAGAACGGGTATGGCACATAATCGCAAGGACGATTCGGAATCCCGCAAGGAGGGGACGCAGACGAGTGCGTTCGGAACCGCTGGCAGAATCAATCATGATGCCAGTGCGTTCTATGGGAGTAAACTCTATGCTGATCAGGAACTTCCCGAACCCGATACATGGATAGAAAACCCGATCCCCGCTGAAAACCTTGACCGACTCTACTGTGCGTCCAGCGCGCAGATGTCCGAAATCCCGGATGATAGTATCCACCTGATGGTTACGTCCCCGCCTTACAATGCCAAAAAGGAATACGACGAGGATCTGTCGCTCGCGGAATATAGAGAGCTCCTATACGCTGTTTTCGCCGAGACCTATAAGAAATTGGTCACGGGTGGCAGGGCATGCATTAATATCGCCAACTTAGGTCGGAAACCCTACATCCCATTGCATAGTTACATCATAGAAGACATGTTAGCGATCGGCTATCACATGCGGGGTGAAATCATCTGGGACAAAGCCTCAAGTGCCGGGAGTTCAACGGCGTGGGGCAGTTGGTTATCGGCGGCGAATCCGGTGCTGAGAGACGTTCATGAGTACATCCTCGTTTTCTCCAAAGACTCCTTCTCTCGAAAACGCAACGGAAAAGAGAATTCAATCTGTAAAGAGGACTTCTTGGAGTGGACAAAAAGCGTCTGGACATTTCCATCTGTCTCAGCGAAACGTATCGGACATCCTGCACCCTTTCCTGAGGCACTGCCCCATCGGTTAATCCAGCTCTATACCTTCATCGGCGATGTCGTCTTGGATCCGTTCTGTGGCAGCGGCACGACGTGTTTGAGCGCGTTGAAATCGGAACGCCATTATATCGGTTACGATATTGAGGAAAAGTATATTGCGCTGGCGGAGGAACAGATTAAACAGTATAGCGATCAACCCCGTTTATCACTATAAAAGACTCACGCCAAGATATATGTTTTCTCTGCCTCGGTTCCAAACGTTATAACTGAATCCGATTGCTCTGTGTCAACCGATTGTCCGGCACAGGTCACCCTAACGGCGGCTGTTGTTCGGACGGTACAGTCATTCCCCAATGTGGAATAAAGTCGCGCTTCAGTGAGTTGTCCATTCTCCCATGCCATATCCACTTCAAAGCCGCCGCGGGCGCGCAAGCCTTTGACGTGTCCGTTGCTCCACGCCTTCGGAAGTGCGGGCAGTAGGTGAATCTCACCGGCATGGCTGTGTAGTAGCATCTCTGCGATACCGGAGACTCCGCCGAAATTGCCGTCAATCTGGAAGGGTGGATGTGTATCAAACAGGTTCGTCAAGGTGCATTTCGCGAGAAGTGCCTGGAGATGGGTGTATGCCTCTTCAGCATCTTCAAGTCGCGCCCAGAAGTTGACGAGCCATGCGCGGCTCCACCCTGTGTGTCCACCGCCGTGTGCCAGACGATATTCCAATGATTTCTTAGCAGCCGCTGCCAGTTCAGGTGTCCCGCGCAATGTAATCTGACAACTCGGATGGAGTCCATACATGTGCGACATGTGCCGATGCCCTGGCTCCGGTTCGTCATAATCGAACACCCATTCCTGCAGCCGTCCTGTTTTTTCGCTAATCTGGAGCGGTGCAAGCCGTCCCAGAGCGGAGGCCAACTCAGCACGGAATTCTGCATCTTCTCCGAGGACATCAATGCAAGCGATGCAGTTGGTGAAGAGTTCATGTATAATTTCGAGATCGATTGTTGCGGCATAGGTGAAGAGGGAGCGTGTGCCATCTGGTTTCAGGAAGCTATTTTCCGGTGAGTGCGACGGATTGGTGACGAGTTGCCCAGCAAAAGGTGTGCCTTCCGGTGCTTCAACGAGGAAGTCGAGCATGAAGCGGGCAGCGCCTTTCATCAACGGGTAACCTTGTTCAATCAGAAAATCCTTATCACCGCCGAAAAGGTAGTGTTCCCACACATGTTCACATAACCACGCAGCACCGACAGGTGAAATACCCCAAATACCATCAGCAGGCGTTGTGAACCCCCAAATATCAGAGAGATGGTGAACGACCCAGCCATCAGCACCGTAATGGATTTTGGCTGTCCGGTTCCCCGGTTCAACGAGTGTGTCCATGTAGTCAAACAAGGGGATATGGCACTCCGGAAGGTTACAAATTTCGGGGACCCAATAGTTCATTTGGAGGTTGATATTGGTATGAAAATCGCTGTTCCAAGGTGCGTTCATGTGCTCGTTCCAGATGCCTTGCAGATTGGCAGGGAGGCACCCGGGTCGAGAACTTCCCATCAGCAGATAGCGTCCATATTGGAAATAAAGTACGATGAGTCCTGGATCTGACGCACCTGCTTTGACTGCAGTTAACCGTTCATCGGTAGGGAGATTTACTGCCTCCGTGGAGCCGAGGTCTAAATCAACGCGTTGGAAGAAGTATTGATGCTCAGCGATGTGATCGTCCCGAATATCTGCATAAGGTCTTGTATCAATATTTGTCAGATAATTTTCGCAAAGCGCGTGTGCGTTCCCGCTTGTATCCGTCTGATGGACGTAGCTGGTTGCAGCGGAGAGAAAGAGCGTAACAGCATCCGCGCCATTGACGGAGAGGCTATCTCCTGTTGACTCGACTTTTCCGCCTTCAGTATGGACTTGTAGATAGGCTGAAAACCGTACCCCGTCATCGCCACACTGTCCGTCAAGTCGAAGGATATTGGCGGCGATTGGTTCGACGCTGGCATCCTGTTCACGTGTCATCGTTATATCAAAAGTGATGTGTTCGGTCGCGTCAGATTCGATTCTGATAACGATGAGGTTATCTACGGCTGTCGCGAAGGCTTCTCTTGTGAAAGTGACATCGCTGCAGCGATATGCCGTTTTTGCGATGCCGGTGTTTAAATCAAGTTCGCGGCGATAATGCGTTGCCCCCTCGTGTCGGAATTCGAGGAATAGATCGCCGAGAGATTGGTAGGATTTGATGCGTTCGGGGACTCCGAGCATCGTTTCTCCGGCAAGTTTCGTTGCTTCTTCATTTTTATCCTCGAAGAGGAGCTGTTGCACCTTCGGGAGTGCTTCCAAAGCCTTTGGGTTATTGGTATCTCGAGGACCGCCATCCCAAAGGGTTTCTTCGTTGAGCTGAATGCGTTCGCGTTCTACGCCGCCGAACACCATAGCACCGAGCCGCCCATTTCCGAGCGGTAGCGCGTCTGTCCATGCTTCGGCTGGTTTCTGATACCATAAAACAAGATTATCTGCGTTTGTCATTATGAATGAATCCTTCTAATAATAGTTTCAATCTTCTGATTGAGGTTTTTGGGCATGATGTGAATTTCCTAAAATGATTCTGAAAATAATACGTATTGGATATTTATACTGAACCATTATATCAGATAAAGATTATGCTGTCAAAACAGTTGATGGCTAATTTCTGTCTGCAATCGTACATTGGAAAGGTAGAAGAATGGGTATTCAAAGATGGGCAGTCCTTACGCAGCGAAAACCGACGTTGTGAATCGAGTGCGCGGGCGAAAATCTGAAACGAGGGGCAACGCGTACGTACCGGGGTATGCTCATCCAAGAACCGCCGCGTAACACGCGGTAAGTTTTAAGGGTTGTAAAATTGTTAAGCACGTAGTTTATATCGTCATCAGCAATCGGATTCTGGTATGGTGAATTGGCATAAAAATCCAAAATATATTCATCAACACACCATTCCCACACATTACCCGCGATGTCATACAGACCATAATCATTGGGCGGATACTCACCGATAGGCGTTGTCTGTCCAATATTCTCACCGTAGTTCGCTTTTGTCGCGTCAATCTGATCTCCCCACGGATATTTTTTGCCGGTTAAGCCACCCCGTGCAGCTTTTTCCCATTCCGCCTCCGTTGGTAAACGCTTTTCTACCCATTGCGCGTACGCCATCGCTGCGTACCAACTTACATGCACAACAGGATGATTCGCTTTATCCTTAGGATAGTTGTTGCTATTCCAAGTTCCCAGATAATTGCCGTTGTGATAGTCCGTCAGTATGTTGTCTTTCTGCCATTGTGGATTTGCATCAAGAAATGCTTTGTATTGCGTGTTGGTCACCAGATGTTTATCAATAAAGAATGCGTCAACGTAAACGGGATGGACAGGTTTTTCGCTGTCGTTTGCGTCTTCGTCATTGCTTCCCATCAGAAATTCGCCAGCGGGGATGAGTACCATGTCAGGAGGGACATTGATATTTGAAAGTGTTGGTGCGGAGATGATCTCAGGTGTCGCTGGAGCTATCGGCTCCGAATGCTGCAATGTGTTGACTGAAAGTATTGAGGCAGAGTCCGTTTCAAGTATGTTTGGCGGTACTGGTTCTGTGTCGAGAGATGTGTTCTCGTGGAAATCTTCTTGAGATGTTAGGGTTGTGAGATATTCTCCTCTTTTTTGCGGATCTTTCAAAGTGTCGCGCGCTTGATTGAGAATGTGTCGCCACTGTTCTTCCGTTCTGCCATCTGGGCGGACGCGTGCACCGGCACGCAACGACGCACTATAAAGTTTCTTATGAGCCGTCTCAACTAAACTCACAACAGCGTCTTCAGCTAAGTTCTGAATCTCTTCAATTGAAAACCCTAAGACCTCAAAATAGTTTACCTCTTCTCCGACCATCAAGCCCAAAGTATTTAGAACTTCAGAGGCTTCCTCAATAGAAAGTTCATAATTCTGAACTGCTTGTCTCAAAAGTCCGATACGTTGTTCATCGGTAATAGTTGGTGAGACGGTTTTAAATGTGTTGATGACTGTAATGAACTCATCGCGTCTACGCATATATTAGCCCTCATTTCAAGAATCGGTACGACTTATAAGCAGCTGCGAAACTGTGCGGATGTAACAGATTTACAACGTAACCGATTGGGCGCAACGGAAACCGATGACATCGAGCGTGAATGTTGGAACTTCCGCGTTGCGATTAGTGACCCGAACGAATGCCTCTTGAATGCGCCATGAACCCCCTCGCAGGACTCTCGCCAATTTATCATTTAGGGTGTGATTTATAACCTGTTCCACAATATTCACACCAGAAATCGGATTCTGCCGCGCTGCGCTCATATAAAAATCTGCATCGTATACATCAAAGCACCATTCCCAGACGTTACCACATACATCATGCAGTCCATACCCATTTTCAGGATAGTTCCCAACGGGCGTAATTTCGCCGACGTTCCAGTCGTAGTTTGCCTTAGTAGGGTCGATTGTATCGCCCCAAGGGTATTTCTTACCCTCTACTCCGCCCCGCGCTGCTCTTTCCCATTCTGCTTCTGTCGGTAGCCGCTTTCCCATCCATTCTGCATACGCCATCGCTGCGTACCAACTCACATTCACAACAGGATAGTCGGCTTCACCATTTGGATAAGTGTTGCTCTTCCAATGCCTGAGGTAGTTCCCATTGTGGTATCCTTTTTGGATATAGTGCTTGTGCCACTGTGGGTTCGCATCAATAAAAGTCTTGTATTGGTTATTTGTCACCGGATATTTGTCTATATAAAATGCTTCAAGATAGACGGTATGCGCCGGTTTTTCATCGTCGTATACTTTTTCATCATTGCTTCCCATTTGGAACTCACCTGTGGGGATGAGTGCCATGTCATCCAGAATTGAAGAAGTTGATTCCGTGTATAATGAGTGTTTTTTGTCTTTGAGTGAGGCAATGTGTTCCAACCGCTTTTGTGGGTTTTGGAGGGTATCCCGCGCTTGATTTAAGAGAGTTCGCCACTGTTCCTCAGTCTTGCCATCAGGTCGTATGCGTCCACCAGCGCGCAACGATGCGCTATATCGTTTTTTATGTGCTGTCTTAACAAGGTTTGCGATGCCAGTTTCACTTTGGTTTTGAATTGCTGCGATTGAAAGCCCGAGTGCCTTAAAATAGTTTACACCTTCACCAACAACTAAGCCCGATGCTTTCAAAATTTCAGTCGCCGCATCAACAGTAAGACCGTACTGTTGTCCTGCCTGCCTTAGGAGTCCAATCCGTTGTTCATCGGTAATAGCCGGTGAAACCGTTTTGAGTGTGTTGATAAATGCTATAAATTCCTCACGTTTAGACACGTGTGATTCCTTCCAAAGATTATTCGGATTTGCAAGCATATCAAAAATGGTAAACGGATTGAGAGTTAAGGTGTCACATCCTTCACACACCGAAAACCGATGATGGAGGTCGTGAGCTTTGGTGTATCCGTGTTGCGGTTGGCGACCCGTAGGTCCTGCACGGGGGAATGCCAAGAACCACCCCGTACCACGCGAAGTGCTTTAGATTTTGTAAAATTATCTATTATATTTTCTATGCTGCCATCTGAAACTGGGTTATTACGTGAGCCGGATGCATAGAAATCGTTATCCCATTTATCAAGACACCACTCGAACAGGTTGCCTACCATGTCATACAAACCGTAGCCGTTCGCGGGATACTTTCCTACAGACGTGGTCTCTCCTACATTTTTACCAAAGTTTGCCTTGCTTGCATCTATTGAATTCCCCCACGGATATTTTTGATCCGTCAATCCACCACGCGCCGCTTTTTCCCATTCTGCCTCTGTCGGCAAACGCTTACCTGCCCACTGTGCGTACGCCATCGCCGCATACCAACTCACCCAATTCACCGGAGAGTCGGCTTTTCCGTTTGGGTAGTCGTTTTCAGTCCAGTGTCTTAGATATTCGCCATCGTGGTATCTCCGAGAAATGCGATTCTTAAACCACTTGGGTTTGCTCCACAGTGGGTTAGCATCCACAAATTTCTTATATTGCGCATTTGTCACCGGGTATCTGTCCATATAAAACGCATCAATGTAGACGGTATGAACAGGTTTTTGGTGTCCATCTGTATTGCTGTCGTTGCTGCCCATCTGGAATTCGCCCGCTGGGATAAGTGCCATCTCATCATGTGCTGAGGTGTCTGAAACCGTTGGTTCGGGGTCGAGAGATTCCGTTGTAGAGATAGATTTGGTGCGAAGCACTATCTCGGTTTCAAGCGTTGCGATGTGTGTGCGACGTTTCTGTGGGTCTTTGAGAGTATCCCGCGCTTGATTAAGGATTGTCCGCCATTGTTCTTCTGTTTTGCCATCTGGGCGGATGCGCCCCCCGGCATTTAACGACGCGCTATAGGCCTTTTTATGCGCAGCGTCAACCCGCGCCGCAATAACAGGCTCCGTGAGACTCTGAATATCTTCAACGGAAATTCCCAACACCTTGAAATAGTTCACACTTTCGCCGATGGCTAACCCTGAATCTTTTAGAATCTGCTTTGCATTTTCCAATGACAGTCCATACTGCTGTACAGCTTGCCGGAGGAGTCCGATGTGTTGTTTCTCAGTAATGGTCGGCGAAGCCGCCCTGAGTGTACGGATAACTGTAATGAATTCATCGCGTTTGGACATACTATAGTCCTTGTGTGTATTCAAAGACGTAGGGAATCAAGGTTATTCGACCGTCAAATCTTGTATATCTGTTTGTGCCTGTGCGACTGCGTCTTCATCAAGGGTTGGACGTTTAATGATGGAGAAGACATCATAAACTGCGGTTGCCCCACTGCTGCTTAGAGATTTTGCTGTCACCTCAAGCACTTGGTCTAAGTTATATTTGTAAGTGACATGAATCGGCGATCCTTCTGGTAGCCCTGGTGGTAGTTCAAGAGTACATTCACCCAATTTATATTCGTCAAAAAGGTCTATATCGTTTTTCCGTTGATCCTGTTCAAGGCTCTGGACAACCTCAATCAAGACCGAACGTTGATTGTTGTCCACCGTTCCAAACTGGTCTGCCATCTCACACGGGACTGGTGTCATTTTCGGAATCATGACGTGAATAATAGACTCGCGTGCTGCATTGAGAACAACAAGCCCAAGATTATGCGTGGCACCATCGGTCACAGTCACTTTAGGCGCGCCGTCCGGTCCGATGAACCGTTCAATAACCGCGTCAGATACATCTGCTGTTGCCGCACTGTCTTCAGAGATTTGACGGAGTGTCCCTTGAATCGCCGCACCCAGTGCAACAGCTTCGTCAGGGTTGATTTCATTCGGGTTGATCTCTTTACCACTGATGTTGGCAATCATCTCTCGCACCATTGGCATCCGGGTGGATCCACCTACTAATAGTACGGTGTCAATATCTGTCCATGTCATGTCGCCTTCAGAGAGGACTACGTCGCAGAGTACTCGGCATCTCTCAAGGAGTTCTGCAGTGAGTTCCTGAAATTTTTCACGCGTCAATTCTACACGTGTTGTTTTACCGTTATATCCACAAACAATACGCGCGATTTCTCGCCTTGATAAAGACTCTTTCGCGCCGATTGCATTCAGTTGAAGATCTTGATACGTGTGAAGGTCCTGTAACGGGTTTTCACCGTGTTCAATCTCAAACATCTCGGCGACATAGGTAATGATTTTATCGTCCCAATCTTTACCGCCGAGTCTGTGATCTCCGTTCGTTGCGAGCATCTGTATCGTGGATTGGGAGACTTTCATAAGGGTGACGTCGAATGTTCCGCCGCCAAGGTCGAACACAAATACGTTCTGGTCGGTACCGAGTTGGTCCATTCCGTAAGCGAGTGCAGCCGCCGTCGGTTCGTTCAATACTTGCAAGACGTTCAACCCAGCAATTTTACCGGCGTTGCGTGTGGCTTCACGTTCAGCATCGCGAAAATAGGCGGGAACAGTGATAACGGCATCGGTGATTTCGGTGTTGAGATATGCTTCGGCATCCTGTTTGAGTTTTGTCAAAACCAGCGCGGAGAGTTCTTCGGGTGAATAGTTCTTGGCATCAAAGGTGCGGAAAAACCTCTCTTTTGATTTTCCCATCTCGCGCTTGGCGAATTCGACAATTTGTTCGGGGACTGCCCTGGCGTTCTGTTTGGCGATTTTCCCAACCGTGACGAGGTCCTCTTCAAACATAACCACCGAAGGGGTCATCCGATCGCTTTCGGCGTTCGGTATAATCTCTGGCTGTCCATGTTCGTCAATGTGTGCGACGGCTGAAAACGTTGTTCCCAAATCAATACCAATAACTTTACCCATCTGTCTCTTTTCCTCCTTCGGTCATCGGTGGTGTATATATGCAGCTTTAAGGTGTTAATTTAACGAGAGGGTGTTCCACAGCATATTGGACGCGATACAAGGTTATAGAGGAACAGTGGGCCCTGATAAGCGCATCTGCTGTGGTTTCACCTACAGGTGCCGTTTTTTGCTGACAGCATTTAGGTGTGTTTTTTCCACGCTGAGGGTGTGATGCTTTTGCTGGATAGAAAGGCAATTACCATGACCAGCCTTTTCGCTCTCGGTGATCACAGAGTATCTTGACCATTTCGTGGGCTTTCTTTTCTGCTGCGATATACAAAGGCGTATGACCGTTGTCGTTCGCTGCGTTGGTATCTGCGCCGTTTTCAAGCAGGACTCCGGCTGTCTCGTATGCATCGTATAATGCTGCGATGTGCAGGGGTGTATCGCCGTTTTTGTCCTTTATGTTAACCTGTGCGCTGTTTTTTAACAATACCGTCGCGACTTCGGAGGTATCATCCTCGGCTGCGATGTGCAGCGGCGTGAGTCCTTTGTGATTCGCTGCGTTCGTATCAGCCCCATTTTCGATGAGGATTTCCGCTGTTTTATAAGCGGTGCGCCATGCTGCCCAGTGCAGAAGGGTATACCCCGATTTGTCCCTCGGGTTGATGTTTGTGTTGCTTTCGAGCGATACGCCTTCAGCCTCATAGACATTGCGCCATGCTGCCCAGTGCAGTGGCGTATCCCCATCGTCGTTCCTCGTGTTAACATCTGCTCCATTTTTCATCAACACCGTTGCTGTTTCGTGTCCATTATTCCACGCTGCCCAGTGTAAGGGCGCAAAATTCTTATCATTCGTGGCGTTGACATCGGCCCCATTTTCTATTAACACGGATGCCGCTTCATAAGCATTGTGCCACGCTGCCCAGTGCAAAGGTGAATAGCCATATTTGTCTTCTGCGTTGACATCGGCCCCATTTTCTACCAACGCTGCCACTGCTTCATAGGCATCGTCTCGCGCTGCATCGTGAAGGGTAGCATAGCCGTGTTTTTGTACGGATTTAATTGTATTGTTGTCATCTGCTTTCTGCAAGTTGATGCGCGTGCTAAAAGTGTCGTCAGGTTCTGATACCTCAGGTCCGTTTTGTTGTTTCAAAATAATATCCTCCTAATTTCATATCGGATACTGTGCTTAAGTACAACATATTTTAATGCTATTGCTCAAGCAGTTTGAAATTGATACATCATCAGGGACGGGTGCTGTTAAAACCTCACCACTAAGAACTAACACAACAGGATCGGGCAAAGGAATTGATTGGGTTCATCGTTGCCAAGGCACACTCCCTGCCTTCTGTGTTTCTGCTTGAAAGAGTTGACTCATTTCTCTGAAGAGTGCTGTCTCTGTCTGCGCGTTATCCGTTGTTTCCAATGGATCGTTTGACAGATTGTAGAGCTCCAACGGTTCAAAGGGGCTGTTGTGCAACAATTTCGTGTCGCCACGCCGGATGGCATGTTGACACTGTCCGAGAAAGCGTTGTCCACCTTCTCTGCGTAGCCAATAGAGTATACGCTCCGAGAAGTCCTGCTGTTCGCCTTGAAGCGTCTGCCAAATGGAGCGTCCTTCGATGCCTTCGGGAATTGACGCGCCCGCCACTTCACATATTGTCGGGAACAGATCCATGAGCAGCGCCACATGATCCGTAACATGTCCATCTTGGATATACCCAGGCCACATCGCGCACGTAGGGACTCGGATGCCGCCTTCGTACATCTCGCCTTTTTGCCCGCGCAACGGACCGTTGTGAGCCCCAACGTTCATTGCGCCGCCGTTGTCGGATGTGTAGATAACGAGCGTATTGGAGAGTTGGTCGGTCTCCTCAAGCGTATCAAGTACGCGCCCGATGCCAGCGTCCATGTGTTCAACGAGTGCTATATATTTTGCGCGTTGCGGTGAAATGTCGGGTTCGCGTTCCTGTACCCGCGCAATCCATTCATCTGGTGGTTGGATCGGGGTATGCGGTGCGTTGTAGGCGAGATAAAGAAAAAAAGGGTCAAACGACGGGGCTTGTGCGCGAATGAAGTCCATACTCCATTCTGTGAAGAGGTCTGTCGCGTGTCCCCTCGGGTCAATGGTATCAAAACCGTGCCGCATGTAGTTTATATCGTGTCTGCGGTGTGTGTAGTAGTCGTCCATCATATCGCCGAGGAAACCGTGAAAATGATCGAATCCGCGTTTGCAAGGGTGATTCTCCGGTTCGAGTCCAAGGTGCCACTTACCGATGAGTGCCGTACGATAATCTTTCTGTTTCAAGGCTGAAGGGAGCGTGACGGCATCCTGTCGAAAGTACCCCCAACTGTTTTCTGGATGGGTGCGAATCACACCTGGCACCCCGGCCCTATCGGGGTAGCGTCCGGTCATGAGAGATGCACGGCTCGGCGAACAGACGGAGGAGTTCGCGTAAAATCTGGTAAACCGTGTTCCGTGTTCAGCAATTCGATCAATATTCGGGGTCTGGATTGAGGGGCCGTTGTGTGCCGAAATATCGCCATAGCCGTGGTCGTCAGCGAGAATAAGGAGGACGTTAGGCAATTGTGTCATAGTTTTTCCATAAATATATTGTCGCGCGAGGTGTTCTCAAGCGATTGAAATGCTGCGTCAAGTTTCCGTGCCACACATGAACAACACCGAGATTCGTGTAGGGTGCTGAGAGATTCGGATCGAGGCGATGTGCTTTCTATTTCTTTAAAGCAAATATCAAATGTGTGCAGCCAGTCGTTCCGTTCGCGCACCAGCTGCACTTGATGTGCCGAAGCTATTGCCGAGATTTGATGCCTGCCCATGTAGTGGCAAGTTTACCAGAAGGCTCAACAGGCATGAGTGTTACGAGTCCCTTCTCCATCAGATCGTTTATATCGTCTTCTTCCAGTACGGAAGCGAAGATTGCGACCTCATAGAGCATACCGTCAAGTGTCTCTGAGGTGTTATTGGTCCAACCACCGATGTTGACCTCAGTGTCATTCTGAGGCCCCGGTTTACCCATCCCCCCAACAGAACCGATTTCGACTCCATTTTCATAAATCTTAATGGTATCCTTTGCGTCGTATGTTGCGGTCATATACAACCAGACATCTTTCTTGACTTGTCCTTGATTCCAGGCACCTTTCCAGCCATCTCGTGCGAAGTAAGCCTCCCAACCGGTACCATTGCCGCTGGTCCTGAAGGCGTAATTCGCCACCGTACCATTCGCCGGTCTTTTACCGAGAATATGCCCAAAACCGTTCTCGGATTTGTTGACGAACACCCATGAAGTAATTGTCCACGCCTCTTCCAGATGCATGCTCTTGGAGTCAGCAATGATCACCCGATCATTTACGCCGTTTAAACTGAGGGCAGGCCCATCAGGACCTTTGACCCATTCTCCGCCCTGAAGTTCGCCGTGGTTGTCGTTTCCCGAAATATCTTCGATATCATCGCCTTTGCCTTCGTCGAGTAGCCAAATACCCCTTGCGGTTTCAAAGTCGATCTCCGCATAAGTATGTACTGCGAAGGTCAGACTGATAATGATAATCGCTAAACTGACTATAATGGATTTCATTTTACCTCCTGAAGGTTGGATCTACCATTAGGATACATTTTGGCGCAGTGTGTCACTTTGAAGGTGACACACTGATAGTGTCCAATTTGCTGTATCTATTATTGAGATTTGAGACCTGCCCACGTAGTTGCAAGTTTACCAGAAGGCTCAACAGCCGCTAAGGACGATAGCCCGTCCTCCATCAGAGTGTTTATGTCTTCTTCTGACAATGCGACACTGAAAAGCGCGACCTGAGCGAGCATACCGTCAAGTGTCTCTGAGGTGTTGTCGGTCCAACCCCCAATGTTGACCTCGGTGTCATTCTGAGGCGCCGGTCCACCCATCCCACCAACGGAACCGATTTCAGTGCCATTTTCATAGATTTTAATGGTATCCGTTCCGTCATAAGTTGCCGTCATATACAACCATTCACCTTTCTTGACTGAACCTTGATTCCAGGCACCTTTCCAACCGTCTCGTGCATAGTACGCTTCCCAGCCGGCACCATTGCCGCTGGTCCTGAACGCATAATTCGCCACGGTTCCAGATGCGGGTCTTTTGCCGAGAATATGTCCAAAACCGTTCTCGGTTGTATTCACAAAAGTCCAAGCAGTAATCGTCCATGCCTCTTCGAGATAAAGACTATCGGAGTCTGCGATGATGACCCGATCATCTTGTCCATTTAGACTTAAGGCAGGCCCATCAGGCCCTTCGACCCATTCTCCGCTCTTAAGTTCACCGTGATTCTCGTTTCCAGAGATATCGTTGATAACAGTGCCTTCACCTTCGTCAAGTAGCCAAATGCCCCTTGCGGTGCTAAAATCGATCTCCGCATAAGTATGTACGGTGAAGATTAGACTCAGACTGATGGTAACGATCACTAATTGCGTTATAATGGATTTCATTTTTACCTCCTACAGGTTGAATTTACCATTAAGATTACGTTTTGACGCAGTGTGTTGCTCTAATTGAAACCAAATTAACCTACGCTACCGAATTTACCGCTTGAATCAGGGCGATAATATATCCGAACTGGAATGCCCACGCCTGCCGGACTCTGCCGGAAACACCGGGCGGCGATGCATCATCTGGGTGTGACGGTGCGTGGTCGGGCATTAACATGTACGGGTATTCCACATCTCGAAGGACCTGCGCAACTCTGTGCATGTCGAGGTGTCCCTCGTCGGGCCAGACCTCTTGGAAGTTGTGCAATCCGCCGCGAATATTGCGGAAGTGAATGTTGAAAATTTTCTTTCGCTCGCCGAAATATTCAAGAATCTCATAGAATTCGGTGCCCGGATCTTCCAAACCTTCTGATACTGTGCCACAGCAAAAATTAAAGCCGTGATACGGACTCTCTGCAATCTCAGCGAAGCGTTTCAAACCGTCAAAGATGGGGTAATTCCACCGCTCAACGCCTCTTAAAATAGGCGCGGGCGGATCGTTCGGGTGACACGCCATCTGGACCTTGTTTGCTTCAGCGACAGGAATGACCCGTTCGAGAAAGTATGCGATTCGGTCAAACGCCGCTTCGCGATGCACCTCACCCGCCTCTGAAAGTGTTTCGTTATCGTACTTGGAAAAGTCGAAGGTGCTGTAGTTTGAGCCACCGCGCCCAGGCGTGCTCTCGGTTCGTTGATGGTTCAGGATGCAGAAGTTATAATTCAACCCTCGTAATCCTGCGGCAGCGGCATTCTCAATCATTTTGCAAACCGCATCAATATCCTCGTCGCGCTGTGGGTCTTGGGCAAGCGTGATACTCCTCGGAAGCCCGATATGAATCATCTCAAGGCTAACGCCAGCTTCTGCTGCCTCTTCCTTGTGTCGAATCAATGTTTCGGTTTCAGTGTCTTTAACGGAAGCATCCATGTGTGTTACCCCGTGGCGAACGAGGAATGCCAACTCTTTGGAAGAGGTCCCGATACCTTGAACACCGACGTGCATCTCCGCTTTTTTGCCGGGTTGTTTCTCAGTTTTATCCATCGTTTCACCCTCCTTCAACGATTACAATACCGTATATTGACTTTTGACTCAGAAAAGATTTGTGCATTATAGCATGTGCTAAAAATCGTGTCAATTCAAAAACGTCAACAGAAAATTTTTTGGACATAGGATCAATTCTGTGGTATGCTAAAAACCATAGAATTTCATAGCAATTACACAGAGGAGAAATAATGGCAAACGAAGATTACACCTCGCGTGTACCGTACTACACGTTTGCGGAGACGCTGGAAGCGCAAGAGGCAGAGTTGGAAACGAATCCGCTGATGCAACGGCTTAACGCTTATCGGAAAACATATCAAGGCGATCCGCACCGTCCGATTTATCACTACATCAACCCTGAAGCGATGCTTAATGATCCAAACGGTCTCTGTTTCTGGCAGGGACGCTGGCATCTCTTTTATCAGGCGTATCCACCTGAAGATACACGACAGCATTGGGGACATGCGATCAGCGACGACCTCATCCATTGGCGCGATTTGCCGTATGCGATTTACCCGAACCCTGAAAGGTGCTGTTTCTCCGGTGCGACGCTTGTAGAAGAAGACCGCGTGATCGCGATGTATCATGGCACGGTTGTCGGCAATATGGTTGCCGTGTCAAGCGATCCGTTGCTCCTGAATTGGGAGAAGGTGTCCGGTGAAGCGGTCATCCCGGCGAAACACGCGGACGGCACGACCCCGGTCTACCGCGTCTTTGACCCGTGTATCTGGAAGAAAGACGACATGTATTATTCGCTTTCCGGTGGCACACTCCCGCACGGGCCCGGTGGCAAGCCGATTCGCGCCAACTTCCTGCTCCGTTCAGCCGATTTAGCGAACTGGGTCTATCTACACCCCTTCGTTGAAGACGATATGTTCACATTGGTCGGCGATGATGGTGCGTGTCCGTATTTCTGGCCTATCGGTGACCGACACATGCTCCTTTTCTTCAGCCACATGAGCGGCGGACAATACCTGCTCGGTGATTATGACACCGAACGCGACAAGTTCGTCGTGACGGCAGGGGCGAAGAATAATTTCGGGGCGGCATCTCCTGCGGGTGTTCACGCGCCCTCGGCAACGCCTGATGGCAACGGTGGACTGATCGTTATCTATAACATGAACCCGGCGAAGCCTACCAAGGGTTGGAATCAGATCATGACGCTGCCGCGTCGCTTGACACTTCTCTCCAGAGATGAAGTCGGCATCGAGCCTGCAGGTGATATTGAATCGTTGCGGTATGAACATCAGCATGTCAATGCGATGACGCTCCCCGCGAACGAAGAGGTCGTACTCGAAGGCATCAATGGCAATGCGATGGAACTTGAACTCGAAATTGATACGAAATCCGCACCGATGGTTGAACTGAATGTGCTCCGTTCACCGCAGAAAGAGGAGTTCACCCGCATCGCGTTCTTTAGAGAACGCGGCATGCGCAACCTAAATTCCGGTGTTAATGTACGCGATAGTCTGCTAACGATTGATTCCTCGTATGCGTCAGTTGCCCCGGATGTCCTTTCGCGTGCCCCCGAAACCGGAGCGATCTCTGTCGCACAAGGTGAAACCCTCAAATTACGGGTATTTATTGACAAGAGTGTGGTAGAGGTATTCGCTAACGGAAAACAGTGTGTCGCTATGCGGGTCTATCCTGACAAGGCAGAGAGTGTCGGTGTATCGTTGCGTTCGCAAGGACAAGCGTGTGAACTCAAATCGTTAGATGCTTGGCAGATGCAGGACATCTATGCCTAAAAGTACAGTTACAAACACCTCTATCCAATACGCCGCAGATCTTTACAATGTCAAAGAGGTAACCCTCCACGGCACAGCGGACTTATCGTTCTGGGAAGCCGTGTTACACAAGGAGCGTCTTTTCCCATACCACGAAGCGGATAAGGCAATTCTCCTACTCAGTGCGATAGATGCAAAGTGGAGGGGATTCAAGTTTAGGGAGTTTGTTATCGCTGTTGGCGTTTGCCGTAATGAAAACGGAACGAGTTTGGACGGATATTATTTGCCGCACGCATTTAATTCCTCCAAACTTTTGGCTTTCTCGGAGAGGGTATTCTTCCGGACCCCATATTTTCACGGTAACATCCGACTCGAAAACAAGCTTCCTGCTTCTATCAAACTACAGGACAGGAGAGAAGTTCTCCTTGACGCGAGAATGTCTATCCCGAGCACACCGCCGTTAGTTGAATATTTAGAATGGGAAGGCCCCATTTTTCTTCCGAATAACCGTGGTCAATTTTTCGCGGTGCTGGCGGGTGAAGCCGACATTTATCCGTTTTCATCCGAAACTGATCGGTTTGAAATCAAACCGTCAGCACGCCATGGGATTTTTCAACAACTTATTGACAGCAATTTTACAGGCAGTGTGTGGAGTTTAAGAAGCAAATCCCGCCACGCAAAATCAAAGACTTACAAGCGGGATGCTGAGTGAGAGCTCATCTGATATGGCAGATACGTGGGCAAAACCTATCCTGATAAACTCTTATAGTAGGTTTGCGGAAATTGTTGCGCGATCCTTTTGTTTGTGAAGGAAGGAGGAAAACTGTGTCAGTTACAACGAAAAAATGGGTACTTAATACCCTTGAGAAATTATCCGCTTCTGAGATCGAAGAATTGAAGCGTTACTTAGAATACCTCATCTGGAAATCAGAAATCCCAACAGAAAGTTTAGGAAACCTGCAAGATTCGTCCAGACTTAAACGAAAAGGTCAACCGAAGCGGATCTTAGCAGCTATTAACAAATCACATGATGTGACACCGGAGGACGCGGAGGCATTGCTAAACGCAATTAAAGAAGGAGAGATTCCGATGCGTTTTGATTCCCCCTTCGACGAGTCGGATAGCGGCGACTGCTATGGCACTTGATGCGATTCTCGTCACTGCTGACTCAGACTTTCAAAGGATTGCTGGATTCGGATTACAATTGGAAGATTGGACAAATTAAGCTGGGAGGATGTAGATTTCTTTTCGAAGATCAAGATGAAACCGTTTCTGAATGTCTTTACAATTCTAACACAACTTCTGATACAAAATGGAAACTATCCTATGCTCTATTTAACTGCTATTTTCACAATCTACATACTATTTCTTTCCATTCAACTCACTGCAACAGCGCAAAATCTCAACATCTCTGAGCCGCTACCACCATCGACTGCTGTCCGAGAAACTTTTAATCTGGATCCGTTTTATGTGCAGTGGGTTGATGTGGAAGGATTGCCGGTTGTCGCATCATCGAAAGTGAATCCTTATGCCCTGAAGGAGGCAGCATGGCTGATTCGGCAGATGGTCGGGCATCGGGAGGATGTGTTGCAGGCACTCGCAAAAAATAACGTGCGTTTTGCTGTGATGGCGTATAACGAACTGACAACACAGATTCCGGAACACAGCGATCTCCAACCAGATTATTATTGGGACCGACGCGCACGCGGTTTGGGGTCCACGCCCTCTCGACCCGCTGTCAGTTGTGGTGAGGAGAACTTGCTTAATTACCAAGGCGATCCCTATTCGACTGAAAATATTCTGGTGCATGAGTTCGCGCATGCAATTCACCAAATGGGATTAAATACAGTGGATCCGAGTTTTGATGCCCGTCTTAAGGTGCTATATGATGCTGCAGTCGAAAAAGGGTTGTGGGAAAACACTTACGCTATCACGAACAGGGCGGAGTACTGGGCTGAAGGTACGCAGTCTTGGTTTGATACGAACCGAGCAAACGACGACCAGCACAACCATGTTGACACCCGCGACAAGTTAAAAGAATACGATCCGTCACTCGCTGCACTGCTCACTGAGGTGTATGGCGATAGGGATTGGCGGTATACGCAGGCGATAACCCGCACACATCTCTCACACCTCCAAGAATTTAACCCTGAAAATTCTCCGAAGTTTAAATGGCCCCGTGAGTTAATAGAGTTGACAGAATACCACCAACAATTGAAGAAACCAGAGAGCGATGGTGGTGGCAAATGGATAGACTTGAAGCAACACGATCCGAGTTTGCTGCCAAATCTAAGGTCAGGCAGCAGCGACACCGAAACCGCAATCATTTTCGTGAATGGCGGCAAGGAAACCGAGATCGCCTATTATTGGGTAGATGGTAACGGTGAAGAGAAATTCTATGGTAAGATTGCTATTGATACTTTTGTGAACCAGCACACGTTTGCAGGACATATCTGGCTCATCAAAGACGTGAACGGACGTAACCTCGCTGTATTCCGTGCTGAGGAAAAGACCGGACGCGCACTTGTTGGCGTAGTGCCTCCGAGCGCAGGAGATAGAAACTAAATTTCCATAATCATATAATACGGGCGCGCCATTTTCCAAAGCAGATGTCGGATAGGCAGCAGTGTGGCTAATGTTGAATCAATGGTAGCCAAGTCATAAAAATTTGAATAAATATTGGCGATAAAAAGGATATTCAAATGACTTATCAACGTCTTGCTGAAGTACGAAAAGTGCTTCGTGTAAAATGGTATCGGAGCAAAATAGACCACACAACCTTACGTGATCTATCAAAACGAAGTAACTTGCAAGGTTGGCTGCAGGCAGGCGGACATCTTGCCCTCTGGCTATTGACGGGTAGCTGTGTCTACTTCTTCTGGTCGAAAGCGATGTGGCTCGGCTTTTTCATTGCGCTATTTGTGCATGGCACGGTCGCCAGCTTTTTCAAAGGGACAGCCAATCACGAATTGGGACACGGCACCGTATTTCATACCAAGGGGTTGAACAAATTTTTTCTTTATTTATTTAGCCTCATAAGTTGGTGGGATCATTTTGACTACGCCAGCAGCCATACCTATCATCATCGCTACACCCTATACCCCGAAGGGGATCGCGAAAACCTTCTCCCGCTTGAACCGAAGTTAGGTTCCCTGTTTGTTCTTCAACTGTTTACCATAAATTTGCTCACACAACCCGGTCGCACCTTTAGCAAAGGCGGGTTCATTGCTGCGATTATTTGCACCACCCGTAGTGCCTTTGGCAAAGAAGGGCCGCCAGATATTCCGAGTCAGGAGTGGCTGGCATCCTTACATGCCGACCAACCGGAAGAACATCAAAATTCGATTTGGTGGTCTCGGATGCTACTCCTTTTTCACGGTGCACTGCTTGTCGTTTCGCTCACCACAGGCTATTGGGTTTTTCCGCTCATCGTCACTGCCAGCGCATTTATTGCAAACTGGGGATCCTACCTCGTTTCTATGCCGCAACATTGTGGTTTAAAGGAAAATGATCCGGACTTCCGTAAATGCGCGCGCTCAATGAAGTTGAATCCGGTCGCAGAGTTTTTGTATTGGCGTATGAATTGGCACATTGAGCATCACATGTTTGCAGGCGTGCCCTGCTACAATTTGAAAAAATTGCACCATCTCGTTGCCGAAGATATGCCCGAACCGCGCACGCTTTTTGGGGCTTGGCGAGAGATGCGCGAAACTTGGCAACGACAGAAAGCCGACCCTGACTACTTTTTTGATACGCCGCTTCCACCAACGGCTAAGCATGTACCTACCGAAGCCTCCGATATTCTGGAAAGTTCTATTGGGGAATTGGCGCCTAAAGGGTTGGAATGAGAGATATTTTTCTATTTAAAAACTAAGGGAAATGCAAATGAATGAAATTATCCAAAAGGTTACTGCATTTATCATCCGTGAGAGGCGTGGTGTCAAAGAATTGCTTGTTTTCAAACATCCGACTGCGGGGATTCAGATTCCGGCGGGGACTGTTGAGGCGGGTGAGGATCTTGAAGCTGCTGTGAAGAGAGAGGTTTATGAGGAAACAGGGTTACAGTCTGTGGAAATTGAGGGGTATCTGGGGTGTTTTGAAAATGAGTTGTCGGAAGGTGAGCGAATAATAGCGGAGACAACACAAGTTTATATTGAACCCGATTTAAACGCGATGCCTTACAAGGAAAAACTCACGAAGGGAATGACTGTCAATTACCATTCCATACAGGCGGATTTTACGCATATTTCGTATATTGAATACGACAAACATCCTAATCCGACATGTATCTGCTATAATATTACGGGATGGGTGCCGAATGAAAACATAAGTGCACAGAAAACGAGGCATTTTTTCTTGTTAAGCACACAAGAGGAGACAGAAGATGCATGGGAATTGAAGAGCGATAGAGGGCACATTTTCAAGCCGTATTGGACACCACTTTCGCCGAAACCCGATATTATATCACCACAAGACAGATGGTTGGATTTTGTCTATGAAAAAATCTGAATTGTAGTAAAATGAGCATTAGAATAAATTGCGGTTCTAACTTTTTAGTTAGCGTATTGGAAAATGGAGTAGAAGAATTGTCAAGGCACCCACTGCCTAAAGGCAGGGGCTTGTGCTTCATAGACAGTAGCGTTTCCGAAAAAACGGCTTACACCGTCTCCACAGAGGGACCCCGAGCAGCCCTCAAAATGTTTATCGCAGCGTTGATGTCTCTGTCGTGGTGAGAACCACATTCCGGACATGTCCACTGCCTATCAGAGAGAGAAAGATTTTCGTTGTGATGTCCACAATCCGAACACGGCTTCGTTGTAGGAGTCCATTGTCCGACTTGACGGAACTCACGATTATGTTTGAAACACTTGAGCTTCAGAATCTCAACAAACTGCCCGAAAGAAAGGTCGGAGACTTTGCGTCCCCACAGCCGTTTCATACCACTAAGGTTCAGCGTCTCGGTGGCGATAAGGTCAAACCTTCTACACAGGTCCGTGGCAAGTTTCCAATGCCAATCTTTGCGTTGATTAGAAACTTTGCGATACAACCATGTGAGTTGACGCAGGCAACGCCACCAATTGTTAGAACCTTTGACTTTACGGCTAAGTGCTTTGTTGAGTGTTCGGAGTTCTTTCAAGGACTGTTTCAAGAATTGTGGCGATTGTATTTTCTCACCGGTGTTCAACGTCAAAAATGCGTCTTTCATACCGGATTTGGTCTGGGAATAGACCAAATCCATTCCTTGTATTACATTGTCTGCACCTACACTTTCACCCGTAGCAGGCAGCACTTCTTTAGAGGTATCATCGGTCACGACATAGAGCCAATAGGTGCCGACAGCATCGCGAAGGATTTGGATATAGCAAACATTCCCTTTCCAATCACGGTGCTGATGAAAAGAAAACCAGCGTTTGTGGAATTTAAAGGATTGCAAGGGTTCGTCCCACGCTTTGAAAGAGAGACGGACACGACCTTCTTCAAGGAGATAACCACTTTGAAACTTCGCAGAACGGTATTTTCCACGTTTCTTGTATTTAGGACGACCGACATTTGGAATGTCGAAAAACCTTTCAAAAGAGATGTGGAGGCGTATAATTACCGCGTCAAGTGTATCACGCGGTATCCATGCCCAATGTTTCTTGGTGCGTTTCAGCAAGTTCGTCAAGTGCGGTTGCAGACGGTAACGCCCCGCATATTTGCCATATCTACGGTAATAGCGGTTCTCAAGTCGCAAAAAATGGTTGTGGACATCACCAAGATCATCCAGCATATTGCCGAGTCGCATATTTTGTGGGTGCTCGCGTATCTGATATTTATACGTCCGACGCACGTGCTTTTGTTTTCGCTTTCGTTTTTTCGCCATGGGTTTTCACGGATCACGCCTTTAACCCCGGTTAAGTGGGTGGGACCGACACACTACCAAGCGGTAATGCTTAACCTGTCGGTCCAACGTGATACTCTCATTATACAACATTTTTGGCAGAACGTCAAGAAAAAAAGTAGAGGAGCGGGCATTCCTCCCAAACCTAAAGGATTGGGTCTCCTGCCCGAAGATTAGATGAAAAATCTTAAACTGACTTCACTCGGACAAATTCCGGAAGCCGACATCACCTTTGGCGATCTAACAGTGTTTGTCGGGGAACAAGCGAGTGGAAAAAGCATTCTGCTCCAACTTATGAAGTTAATTTTAGATGCAGATGACATTACGCAAACGCTGAAAAAACACGGTTTTGATTGGCATGACGAGCTCAATAATTTTTTATCGCTCTATTTTGGTGAAGGAATGGACGGTATTTGGGACAACGCCTCGACTAAAATAACGGTTGACGATGAAAGGTTTGAACTTGACAAAGTATTATCTCGGAAAGGAAAGAAAAAAGCAGAGTCACTCTTCCTGATTCCAGCCCAACGGGTTATGACGCTCAAAGATGGATGGCCGCGTGCTTTTACGGACTATGCTATTGGTGATCCGTACGTCGTTAAGCAATTTAGTGAACATTTACGTTTATTTTTGGAAACCAGTTTGGGCATTAGTGAAGATGTCATTTTTCCGAAGGCACATCGTATGAATAAAACGATACGAGATGCAATCGGTGGGAGTATTTTTGGTGGGGCACAGGTCAAACTTGATCGTTCCGGCTTACGGAAACGCATTATATTGGATGTTGAGGGGAATCAACTGCCGTTTATGGTCTGGTCTACTGGTCAGAGAGAATTTGTGCCGCTTTTGCTGGGGTTGGACCGGTTAATGCCTTCAGGCAGTGCTCGAAAAAAAAACAGGGTCAACTGGGTTGTTATTGAGGAACCTGAAATGGGGTTACATCCGCAATCTTTTTCAGTTTTACTTATTGTTCTTTTTGAGCTCTTGCGGCGTGATTATAAAGTCCTTGTCTCTACGCATTCATCCCAAATTCCCGAACTGATATGGGCGATACAATTACTTATCAAGTGGAATGCCAGTTCGACTCGACTATTGAAGTTGTTAGATTTAAACGCCACTCGCTTTTCCATGAAATTAGCAAAAACGGTGTTTGAGGAGAAGGCTTTCAAAACTTATTATATGTCTCCACATAATGCTGTCAAAGATATTTCAACCCTGGATGCTGAGGACCCAGACAAAGCAATTTCAGATTGGGGCGGGCTCACACTCTTCAGCACGAATGTGGCTGATGTCATCTCTGAAGCTATGTGGGAGGCTAATCTGTGAATTTTGCCGATGCGGTTCGTGGCACTCCGGAAATTGCGGAGTGTTTGAAAGCAGGGATACAGGCATTGGGTTCACATCGCCACAAAGTTAAAGTGAACGCAACGCGCAGCTTGACAGGAAGTGTTGATATAGACGCGTGTCTGGCAAGACGTTATCCGAATGCCCGGCGTTGGGACTACGTGTTTGGCTATAAAGGCCGGATTTACTATGTTGAAGTTCATCAAGGTCGTGCGGGTGAAACGGAAAACGTTATTGCGAAATTAGATTGGTTAAGACAGTGGCGTAGACGTTCTGCAAAGAGTTTTGAGGGTTTGGAAAGTCAGAGTACGTATCACTGGATTTCCACTGGGCGAATTGATACAGCATTTGCTAAGAATAATAGATATCGCAGACTTTTATACCAAAATGGCATCTTTGGGCCGGATTCTGTATTGAACGCTGATACTGTTTCATAAACATATCACTGTCAAAAATCCTCTCATTTAACACAACTCTCTCGGAGGAGAAAAAGATGACAACTTATCGAGCAGGCGTAATCGGTTTAGGGCGTATGGGCAGCACCTTTGACGACGAAATCACGCAAGGTGGATCGCTTTTTTTGCCGTATTGTCACGGTCCGACTTACCACGCTGCACCGAATGTAGAACTGGTCGCTGGGGCGGATCTGCACGCTGAACAAGGGACAATTTTCGGTGAGCGGTGGGGACTGGGTTCCGAACATATCTACAGCGATTACCGTGAAATGTTGGAGAAGGAAAATCTGGACATTGTGAGCGTCTGCACCACGGCACGGGTCCGGTCAACTATCGTGCAAGATGTGGCGCGTTCGAGTGTCAAAGCGATCTGGGCAGAAAAACCGATTTCGCTGAGTCTCGCCGAGGCGGATACGATGGTGGAGACCTGCCGAACAGAAGGTGTCGCGCTGGCAATCAATTGTGCGCGACGCTGGAATCCGTTCTTTAGCGAAGCTCGAAAACTCATCGACGAAGGCGAAATCGGCGATGTGCTGCAGGTGACAGTCTATGCGCAATGCGGACTCTCGCATAACGGCAGCCATGCGATTGACATTCTGCGGTATATGGCAGGTGGAAACGTCGAGTGGGTTTTCGGTGAGATGCAATCCGATGCCGCCGCCGCGGGTGAAGGTGACCTGCAGGGAAACGGCTATCTTGTCTTTGATAATGGGGTTCGTGCCTATCTGAGGAGTACGGCTTGCGGTGCGGCACCGTGGGAGGTTGATGTCATCGGTACAACAGGGCGTATCCGTTCTGTCAACAATGCCGAAACGTTTGAGTTGATTCGCATGGTTCCCGGCGGACGGCGCGGGCGCGGCGTGCCTGCACAATGTCCGTTCCCGTGGCCCGTGCGGATGCAGGGTATGGGATTGACGATTGTTGAGGATCTTATTAACGCCATTGAGAACGGAGGTTCGCCGAAGTGTTCGGGTGAAGATGGACGCGAAGCGTTAGAAATAGCGGTTGCGCTCCGAGAATCGCATCGTCGTGGCTGTGTAAAAGTTGAACTGCCGATTGAAGACCGAAGCCTCCAGATTCTCTCCTCAGAGATTCACGGTGACGACACACCTGCCCGAGTCCGGCGTATGCAGTCGCGTTAGTGAAAGCCGTGGATGTGCTACAAAACTTCAAGAAAATGAACCGACTGACTGTTATAGGAGCGGTCTCCCGACCGCGACCGCAGCGAATCGAGGCGAGGAAAATAACATGAAGCCAGCAGATTATGCGTTTTTTAAAGAAAATGGCTATATCTCACTCGGTAAGATTCTGAGCGATGCCGAGGTTGCGCATTTTGTTCATATCTTTGACCGGGACCGCACTGAAGTTGAAGATCATTGGTATCGTATTGGATATTACCAGACCGCGAATTGCGATGCACTTCTGACTTCACCTGAAATCGACACTGTGATTCGGCATCCGATCGTCATGGATTGCCTATACACACTGATGGGCAATGCCCCTTGCTTTTCAGAAATCTGCATCCGGCACATGGCAGCGTACAACGGTGAACTGAATCGCGGCTGGCATCGAGATGGCCCGAGGCACTGGCTTGAACATCCGTTGCGCATCGGGTTCGTCCAGTTGATGCTGTATCTGACCGATGTTGATGAAACGACGCACTGTTTCTCCTTATCGCCGGAATCGGTGGACGCTGAGATTCTCGAAACAGACGCGCAGTTGGAACGTGGCGGCATTGTCGATTTGTACGGACCCGCTGGGACAGCCGTGCTATTCAACATCGGTGTTTTACACACCGCTACGA
This sequence comes from uncultured Poribacteria bacterium, assembly GCA_951828385.1. Classification (GTDB taxonomy): domain Bacteria; phylum Poribacteria; class WGA-4E; order WGA-4E; family WGA-3G; genus WGA-3G. The sequence goes on along the minus strand of OX639973.1, from coordinate 4,393,943 downwards.
CCCGTCCGACTCAGGCAGAACGGAAGACGGTGCAAGTCTATTACGGGCATCCGGACCGTCAGTACTTGAGCGAGGATTCGATCATACCTGTCGAACTTTGGCGAGACCATCCGGACCCGGAGGTGCGCGCCTTTTATGGTGTGCTCAACGATAAGACGCGCGATTACCTCGAACATACAGCTTCAACCGGTGAACTGTCGTTTGAGGACACTTTGGCACTCCTTCGCGAACTGGACGTCAAGCACCGCAAGCGGCCGGAGTGAATTGGCGATGGTTTGATTGGTACGCTTATCGCCTAAAGTTCTAAGTCCTTCACAACCTTCGCCTGCACCGGATTTACGTAGCACTGATAATGCCGTTCGACATCTGCCGCCGGTGTAACATCTGCGTGGACATAAACCCCAAATCGCAGACGGAAGTGGTCATCTTCCAGCTCATCAGGCGGATGGTGGAGGATGCTCATCTGTTCCGGCACAGCGATTTCCCCAAAAAATCCGGGATGCTCAACGTTTTCTGGGTGATCAAACAGCGCGATACCGGCCACGCCATCTCCGACTGTGCCGCCTAAATCGCACCACCGCGCGCGTTGATGATGCACCGCTGTTCTGCCAATCTGCCCTTCAGAATTTTCAACGTGCCCTTTCTCCGGGATACCCATTGACGGATTCAAACGTGCAACACAAAGGAATTGCCGATCGCCGATGTCCAGGGGTGGTGTCGTTTCGTGCGTAATTTCCAGAAACCTTCGCGTATCGTCGGCATACCATGCCCGAGCGGTCCGCGTTTCTGTCATGATAACTTCACCATCTCCTGTGACATGGATCAGGTCTTCGACAAATTCAGCGTAGATGTTTCCTGCAGTGATTCGGACAAAGCGTTGGTGCAACATCTTCCCGCAGGGACCATAAGGCGGTTCATCCCAATCAGACCAGATGTTCGCGGACCCACCTTCACCATGCCCCCCGTAGGCGAGGTAAAGCCCCGTGTGATGCGGATGATCGCCGCCGCCAGCCCCGCGGACCACAGTCCCATGATTCCCGTTGAGGGGCCAAAAGTAAGGCTTCCAGACACCGAGAAAGTTGTATCGTGCGAATAACGCGTCATCGGCAGAAATGAGCAGATGCGCGGGTTTCTGTTCGATTTGATAACGCGCTTTGGGCGGTGGTCCATTGATGTGTCGGATCGCGTAATGTGCCGATGTCCCCGCCGGAAGTTCGCCTGTCTGCCATGCAAGTTCGCGGAGTGTCGGCTCGAATTGACAGCGGACATCCTCACCGGAGTCATGACCGTCTGCATCAGTTATGGACATCGCCAGCCCGGAGATTCCTTCTTGCCAATCGGGAAAATAACGTTTCGGCTTGAAACGCAAGCAGACGAGGTCATTGTGCCGCTTGACCGAACCCGCCTCAATTTTGATGATTACACTTTGATTTTCTGTCAATGATTAACTCCTGTTGCTTCGCGGTGAAATTGTTCAATCTTCCAGTGCAAATCTCACACCTTTTGTGCGATGGACGCATCTGATTGACGCAATTCGTTTAAAAGTTGTACTACATTTCTACCAGCTTTGAATGAAGTCCTCTACCGTAAAATTCGCTGGCATATCGGTCAGTTGGTAGCGCATCACACGAGATGTTCTGTCGGGAACAGATCGGGCAATTTCTGCCTCAATTCAACCCAACCTACGGATTACCACAATTGATTGCTAAAATAGTAAAATATTTCGGAAAAAAAATCAAGGAATGTCTTTACTTAACGAAGCCTTAGATAATTATCATAAACGTTTCCGACGGTACCATAAATTTCAGTTGACAAGGATTCAATCAGATAATATAGTTACACCAATTGCAATCTATCCGATTTGATGGAATCGTGAACCGAAACTTGAGGCAGCATCAAACTCGGATAAACCAATTTCGCTTAGCATTGAGGAGAAATGTACCAAGAACAGATACTTTCGATTAATGATGTTCAGCTTTGGACAGCCGTTCAAGGCAAAGGACACCCGATGGTGCTTTGCCATGGCGGTCCTGGTGGCTACGACTATCTTGCTCCAGTTGCCGACATGGTTTCTGATTGGTGTCAAGTCGTTCGGTATGACCAACGTGGGAGTGGACGCTCACAACCGGTAGGTCCCTACGATGTATCTACGTTTGTTGATGATTTGGAGGGATTGAGAAAATATTTCAACTTTGAACGTTGGGTTGTTGGCGGGCATTCGTGGGGAGCGGGACTTGCTTTGGCTTATGCAGTCAGGTTTCCGGCTCGGACGATAGCCGTTCTTCACATTGCAGGCACCGGTATTGACCCCCGATGGCACGACGAATATAGAAAAAATAGGTTAAACGTTCTGAATAGACATTATATTAATTTAATCTTGATGTGTAGGATACACCCAAGGTCTGAAGTTTAATCTAAAGTTGTGTAAGCCACAGCAGGTTTCCATGACGAGATCAGCGAATCCTTTCTTAGTGTTGCGCAACGTATCTTTGACGATGCGAAACCTTTTGATACCAGCAATAGCGTGTTCAACGCGGACACGTATGGACGAAATCTTGCGATTCTCGACTTTTTCTTCTGGCATCAAGTCTTGACCTTTCGGTTTCTTTTTCGGTTGAATGATCTTGACATCTGGAACGCTAAAACCTTGGAAACCTGTATCTTGATACAAAACACTCCCGGGAGGTGGCGCATAGCCTGCTATGTCAGCAATGCGCTTGTCATGAATGCGCCCTTGATACGTCGGGGTAAGAAACACAACTTTACTCTCAGCATTAGTGAGGACATTGTTCTTGACGGTATGTCGCTTCTTTTTACCACTGTAATGTGCCTGTTGGATTTCTACATCTTTTGATCGCTGAATCGGACGTTCTATGCCATCATGAAAAAAAATGATCTGAAACGGGTGCGTCTACCCGACCCGTTTGCGAAACTTCATCAGAAACTTCGGGTTCACTCGGTTTGCGAGCAGGGAGTTCGCCAAGGGCTCCCAACGCCTCATTGACGATGGGTAAAAGCAAATGAATCCACTTGTTCGCAACAGGTTGATCTATCCCGAAAACAGCACCGAGAACATCTTGCGTCATAGCTTTTCGCAGGTAAATGAGAATAAAGACCAACATGTCTTCAACACTCGAAAAGCAACTATTTTTATACAGCGAATACTGTCGTTTCTTTCGATCTTTACCATCAAGCGTCTTTGTTGTAACAAACACTGAGAAGCACTTGGAAAAGGCTGGCAGGAGTGTTGAGAACTCTTCAGGCGTAAAACCTGTCAGCGACAGAAGTTGTTTCGGTTTCTCCTTGAGAACTTCATAACGTATCATCAGTTGGTCTCCTATCGGTTATTTTTTCTCAGTCTATCATAGACCAACTAAAACTTACAACTAAATCATTATAATGTCTAATGAATCAGAACGTGAAGAATATCAACGTCTGCGCGCACAAAGGGATCACATTACGGGGGCTGAGAAGGAAGAGGTGTTAAACAGACTTCGTACTTTGAGTCGCAGGACAGATGTATTTGACCCAAATCGAGTTAACGATCTTCCAAATTTTGATGAATATCCTGTGAGCAGCGAAGCGAACGAAAAGGTCGGCGCGGACTGGAAAAGTTACACGACAGATGCAAAATTTCATCAATCCGTTTACAATCTATCCATGCCTGTGCTTTTTCTTCATGGGGTTTGTGACCCTCGTCCGAGTCACTTTATAGAGACGCTTGCCGCTAAACTACCGCGTGGCACCTTTGCATCGATTCCCGAATCGGGGCACTATCCGTGGGTAGAAAAGCCTAATGAAGTGAAAGCATCGCTTAGGCAATTTGTAGTAGATTTTATTTGAATTAGAATAGGAGAGAGTATGCTAATTCGCGGTGAAGACAGTGCTATTGATCTCCCCTCTACGCTAACAGAAGCGGAGAAGTGGCACTATGATCTATTTGGCTATTTAGTGCTTCGGCAGGTGGTGTCGCCAGCAGAAGTAGAACAGATGCTTGAAATTGCAAATGGATGGTTTGCGCACCCTGAAACCGTGCCTAAACCTGTGAACGTCACCCAAGACGAATACAGCGGCGTGCTGAATAATGTTCAGTACGGTGATCGGATTTTCGAGCGGTTATCGCTCAACGAGAAAGCCTTACGGATTGTGATGGGGTTGATGTGGAACCGTCCGAGACTTTTCAATTGCGCACTCGTCTTGCAGAAGCAACGTCCTATCCCTGAAGGCGAAAAGGAGAGACTTCACCGCGACACGAGTGGTTTTGACTTTCCCGACGGGTTCTATAACCCGCATAACGATTACCAAGCCGGTAATGGTCAGATCTACTGCAATTATGTCAACACCGCCATAACGCTCGTTGATGTGCCACAGGATAACGGTTTTATATGCATCCCCGGCACCCATAAATCGCAGATCAAACTACCCACAACGCTTGACATTGATAACGCGTTGGCACCTGCAATTACTTTTGAGTTAAAGGCAGGCGATTGCCTCATTTTCTCATCACGACTGATGCACGGCGCAAAGTTTTGGAAAGAAGAGTATCCGCGTCGCGTCGTTTTCAATCGGTATCAATTCAGTTTCTACTTCAATGAGAACTATAACCTCCCTATAGAAGCACACCGGCACTGCGTTTCTGACGATCAATACGAATTGGAATCGGTCCAACGAAGCGAAAAGGAATTTGCCAAGCGGATTCTCAAAAAACTCGATGGAGGAGAGGAACTATGCTAACACAGGAAGAAAAATGGTACCTCGATCTACTCGGTTATTTTGTAGTCCGAAACGCCGTACCGAAGGCGGATGTCGAATTGATGAAAGCGCAGATGTTTGCGTGGTACGAATGGGATGAGGCAGATTTCAAGCCGCCCATGCGACTCAACGCGCCGGAGGGCAAACCGTGGTGGGTCTATAACATGCATTACGGACATGCGGCGTTCCAACGACTTATTTTGAACCCAGAAATCTTGCGCGTAGCAACTGCGTTGACATGGAACCACCCGCGAGTCTTTGATGTTGTGGCGAATATTTGCTATCCCAATGCAGACGGTTTGGAACTGCATGGCGGGCATAAGGGTTGGTTCCGAGGTCCGTATCATCAATACCAAGTCGCTAACGATGAGGTCTTCGCGAGTTTCTTTAATCTCTCCGTTTCGTTAGTGGATGTCCCGCCCGGCAACGGATTTGCCTGCATTCCGGGAAGCCATAAATCCAACTTCCAGTATCCTGAACACATCACGATGGACGATCCGCCGCCGACAGTTCACAACGTTTCAGTGAACGCTGGCGATTTCATCGTGTTTCTGCCGAACCTGCGGCACGCCGGACGACGCTGGACCCACGAAGTCTATCCGCGAATGACGGTGTTCTTACGCTGGATCTATTCGAAACAGTTTCATCACGTCGATGCGTCTCGGTGGTTTCCGTTTGATGCCCATAAAGACGAAATCCCAGAAGCTCTTCACGAGCTTGAAAGCCGCGACCATGGACAGCGGAAGGCGTTAAATGAGCTCATAGATCCGTTTAAAGTGGACGTGCCAGAATAAGCGATCTACGTATACGCAGCAAAATTTCAGAAAAGCGTTGACCTGAAGTCGGAAAATTGATAAGATACACAGAGAAATTATTCTTTGTTTTCCCGTACTGGAGAGATGGATGGCAGTCCCGACAAATCGAGAAGTAATTGCCCAGTGGCGCGATGAACCCGCCCCGCTGCTGTCATTGCTACACGCATTCCATGACCGAGACGGATTTATTTCGGAGGCAGCTCTTCGCGATATCGCAGTCGGGCTTCGGATCCCGCTCGCTGAACTTTTTGGCACGCTAACATTTTACCACCATTTTGCACGTGAGGCACCGGGACAAAACGCACCGCGAGTCTGTACCGGGCCTGTCTGTCGGTTACAAGGCGGATTGGAAATTCTTGAGGCACTCAAAGACGAGGGCGCGACCGAGATGCCGTGTGCTGGCAGGTGTGACGATTGTGTACCTGTACTGAAAGGACATGAGGTATTCGTTGGAAAGCAAGCAGAGACCCTTTCTGTACAGCCCTCCCCTTTACCCCCGCCATATCCGGGTGATGGTGAAGAGTGTATCTTCGCTGAGATTCGTGAACCCGAGCGCAGGACGTTGACAGGTTATCAGCGCACCGGTGGCTATGAAGCGTTGACGCGTGCGGTAACAACGCTTGCACCAACAGATGTGATTGACACGCTCAAGGAGAGCCAACTCACAGGTAGAGGTGGTGCGGGATTTCCAACAGGCATGAAATGGGAATCGGTTTTGAATGCCCCTGGCGAGCCGAAAACGATCGTCTGCAACGCAGATGAAGGCGAACCGGGCTGCTTCAAAGATCGGGTTATTCTTGATTATGCGCCGCACGCTGTGATTGAAGGGATGACACTCGCTGCCTACGCGACAGGCGCGACGCGCGGCTTTATCTATCTCCGATATGAGTACCCAGAAACCGTAAAAATACTCGAACAGGCACTTGCGGAGGCAGAGGCAGCGGGATTACTCGGCGATGCTATCCTCAATGAAGACTTTAATTTTCACATCTATATCCGACGCGGCGCGGGTGCTTACGTCTGCGGCGAGGAAGGGTCGTTATTGAATAGCCTTGAGGGGAAGCATCCGTTTCCAAGGAACCGCCCACCCTATCCGGTGACGCATGGGTTTGAGGATTTGCCCACTGCTGTAAACAATGTGGAGACACTTGCCGCTGCTGTCCAAATTCTACGGCACGGTGCAGCATGGTATAAGAACCTCAGCTATGACGAAAATTTAGCAGGGACAAAGATTATTAGCCTGTCTGGTGACGTTCGGAGACCAGGGAATTATGAGGTCCCGTTTGGACTGCCATTAAAGACGCTTCTCTATGAGTGGGCGGGTGGTCCTACAGACGGACGCGAGATTCAAGCGATTACGACAGCGGGGATTTCTGGTGGATTTATCGCTGGCGACGATCTGGACATTACGATTGATGAACCGAGTTTTCAAAAAGTGGGTGCGATGCTTGGCGCAGCAGGGATTATGGTGTTTGATGATACGCGAGATATGCTTGATGTCGCCCGTAACGCAATGGAATTTTTTGCTGAAGAATCTTGTGGAAAATGTTTCCCATGTCGGATCGGCACTCATCGGTTGACGGAACTTTTGTCCGTGCCATTGAATCCGAATTCGGAAAGGCTTATCTCGGAAATTGGAGCGGTCATGAAGGCAACGAGCGCGTGTGGACTCGGTACCGCTGCGCCAAACATTACGGACAGTCTGATGCGCTACTTTTGACAAAAATGTGGAGTCGCGGGTTTATTCTTCTTTGCGCCATCGTGTTTGTTGTCGGTTTGGTAACAGGACCGATTCAGATGCTGTTTCCGGTCTACGCGGAGACGATTTTAGAAGAGACTGCGCTATTCGCAGCGTTGTTACGCGCACTGCCTATCGGACTCGGTGGCATCTCAGCACTGATTGGCGGGACACTCTGCGACCGGTTCGGACGGAAACCGACGGTGCTCATCGGAATGACGGGGGCAGTGGTTGTCGGCGCGCTTTTCACGACAAAGACACCGTTGTTCCTTTGGGGTATCCTCTGTTATGAGGGTATCGCTTCCGGTTTCAAAACTGCAGGCGGGCAGACCTATCTCATCAGTGCCGTGCCACCGCATCGGTTGGGGTGGGCAACAGGCCTCTACTTTATCAGCAGCACTGTCGGGAGTGCTGTCGGGAGCGCTGTCGCGGGCGAAGTCATCAGCCGTACGGGGTATAACGTTTTTGGAACCGGGGCTGTGGTGCTGGCAGGCGTGTTGTTTGTCGGGGCGTGCCTCTTTTTGCCGCGGTTGGCACGGCAATGGTCTTCTGATACTGAACGGGAACGGGGTGGAATATGGAAATCAACGCTTAACGTTGCGGCGTACCTCAACCTGAGTCGACGGCCGGAAATGCGGATGCTGATCGGTTTACGTGTTTTCCCGACTTACTATTGGGGCTCCGTGAACTTGCTGATGCCGATCTTGATTGAGCGTTTCGTCGGGGTGAAAGCAACAGGCTATTACAGTGCGATCAGTCTGCTGTTTGCTTTCGGATGCCAGCTGGCTGTCGGGCGGATATGTGATGTCGTTGGACACCGCGCGCCTGCTCTCGTAGCGAATGCAATTGTTACGCTTCTCGCTTTTGGTATGGCGTTTTTTCATACGTCTTCGATCGCGCTGGGCGTTTTTTGGATACTCGGGGCGGGTGCTGCGTGGGCACTTTCGACGACTATCCCGCGATTTATCAATGAATTTACTGAACCTGATGAGAAGGGACACGGTGTCGGACTCACGCACTTGGCGTGGAGCACCGGATTTCTTCTCGGTTACGTTGCAAGCGGCTTTCTGGTTAACATCTCTGTTCATGTTCCATTTATTGTCGCAGGAATTTCACTGATTTTTTCGACAGGTATTGCTTATAGACTCTGGTATACCAATATTGGTAGCACAAACTAACAGTGTGTGCTACTTTCAAACTAAGGAAGGAATGCTAATGATTATTGCAGAACTCGATTTAGAAAATGCTGATCATCGTGAACTCACCGATTCCGAGTGGCGTTATGCCGATGGACTCGTTCCCGGTGAACCCAATGGGGGTTTGGTTAATCTGATGAAAGAGTCACCCGCCCGCTTCGCTGATTATGACGATTCAGGTTGGGGAATTTGTGAGAACATCCAAGAAGTCGTTTTAGAAGGACTCTGCTTCGGTTGGTATCGGATTACTGTTACGATTCCTGAAGAAGTTGATGGGACTTCGGTTGCCGGTTCGCAGGTATGGTTCCACACATGCATTGACGATTATGGTGAGGTTTGGGTCGATGGCGAAATTGACCTGGCCTTCGGGGAGTCGGGACGTGGTGCTGCGTCTGGTTTCAACACCCCCCAACGCGTCGTTGTCACCGAAAGCGCGGAACCGGGTGCAAAACATGTCATCGCGTGTTTGGCGATCAACGGTCCCCTCGCCAGACCGGGTGGCGGTATTTTTCTCCGTTTTGCGAAATTGGAATTTGAGGCGGAGTAGGCAGGTTTTTGTCCTATTACCAGGTGTTAACAGTTTAAGGGATGGAAACAGAGGTAATACTTGGTTGGAAGTATGGAAGCGTGGAAGGTTGGAAAAACTTCCACGCTTTCAACCTTCCAATTTTTGGCTATCTTCTTTTTGGAAGGAAATCGGTGTTTAAGAAAGCAGTCGTCCTACTGAGTGGCGGCTTAGATTCAACAACAACCCTCGCTATCGCGCGCGATGAAGGTTACGAGACTTACGCGATGAGCTTCCGATATGGTCAACGACACGCTGTAGAACTACAGTGCGCAAAAAACGTCGCAAAGGCACTAAGTGTGAAACAGCACATAGTCGTTGACATCGACCTTCGGACCTTTGGCGGATCCGCATTGACGGCAGATATTGAAGTCCCCAAGGATAGATCTGATGCGGAAATGGAGGATGACATACCGATCACTTACGTCCCTGCCCGAAACACAATTTTTCTCTCCTATGCCCTCGCTTATGCTGAAGTCCTCGTCGCGGATACCATTTTTATCGGTGTCAACGCTATGGATTACAGCGGTTATCCGGATTGTCGTCCTGAATATATAAATGCCTATCAAACGATGGCGAACCTTGCGACACAAGCTGGTGTTGAAGGGAAAACAAAACTGAAAATCCGCGCACCACTGATGGATAAAACGAAGGCGGAGATCATCCGAATTGGCGTAGCACTGGGTGTCGATTATAGCCTCACCTTCAGTTGCTACGATCCGGATGCCGAGGGTAGAGCGTGTGGTGGATGTGATAGTTGCTTGCTCCGAAGAAAAGGCTTTAAAGCGGCAGGTATCCCCGATCCGACCCGCTATATCTAAAGATGAGGACGCAAAACTATGATAAAAGCCGTTTTCTTTGATTTTTACCAGACGTTGGGCGTTTGGGGAGAATCGCTGAGACCCAGACTCCAAAAAATCACTGACCGGTATGGGTGTGAAATTGATTGGGAACGCTATGACACAGCGCGCGAGCATCTCTATGCCGACGCGTCAGGTTCTGATCCGACGACGCACTCTCTTCTTGGAACAATGCAAGAAATTATTGAGAGTTATTGTGAATTTGTCCGAGAACTCGGTGTTCAGGAACATGTAGAACAGGTGACGTGGGAACTGTTGCAATCTGAACATTCACTCTTTGCCGCCAGTGCTGCTACGCTCTACGATGACACTGTCCCGACACTTGAGCATTTACGAGATGCCGGTTTCAAGTTAGCGATTGTTTCCAATTGGGATACACCGTTGGACCCACTCACCGAGAGGCTCGGTATTGCGCACTATTTCGACATAATTGTTGCCTCACACGATATGCGTGTCCTGTCTGCAAAGCCGGATCCACACATCTTCAACTACACGCTCGCAGCCGTCGGCGTTTCAGCAGCGGAAGCCGTGCATGTTGGCGATACTTATGAGGCGGATATTGTGGGGGCAGAAAATGTCGGCATTCGTCCAATACTCATTGACCGAGACGGCACCCAAACCGGCAAATGGGATGAAACAATCCAAAGCCTTTCTGAATTACCAAAACTGCTTTCTGGTCGCGACTAATGTCGCAAACAAAACCTGTAGCCTGCAACAACGGCGCAGGCGGATTTCGGAAACGCACGGAAAAATCTTAACGCCCGTCGTTCCCCCGCAAGGAAAATTAAAAATTGGTAAGAGCTGTTTTCTTTGATTTTTACGAAACATTGTGTTTTCATAGGCATTCACTTGAGGAAAACCTTAAAAGAATCGCTGAAAGATATGGTGTTGAGGTCAATTGGGAACGCTGTGAAACAGCATTGAAAAGTCTTTTTGCTGGCACATCGGCACCCGCCCCTACTACCCATTATTCTCTGCTGGAATCGTCGATAACCGTGATGAGGCGAGAATGCGAATTTATAAGAGAAGTCGGCATTGAGAATCATGTAGAACAGATTGCGTGGGAACTGTTACAATCTGGGCACTACCTCTTTGCTGCGAATAGTGCTATGCTCTACGACGATGCCGTTCCGACCCTTCAGCGTTTGCGAGACGCGGGCTTCAAGTTAGCGATTGTTTCCAATTGGGATACGCCCTTAGATCCACTGACTGAGCGGTTGGGTATCTCCGACTATTTTGACGCCATCGTTGCCTCGCATGATGCGCGTGTTCGATCCGAGAAGCCGGATCCACATATATTCAACTACGCGCTTGCAGCAGTTGGCGTTTCGGCAGAAGAAGCTGTCCATGTAGGGGATACATACCAGGCGGATATTGTTGGGGCGCGAAATGTAAGGATTCGTCCGATACTGCTTGACCGAGACGGCACTCAAGCTGGCAGATGGAGTGAAACGATTCAAAACCTCACTGAATTGCCTGAAATGCTGATACCACATTAGGTTACGGTCGAATCGGGTCGCCCGGCTGCCAACTCGGAACAAAGAATTGGGAGAAAAAAAACGAAAACACATGGAAAAAAATGGACCACAAGGCTTCGTTCAAAACCCAATAGATAGCATAAGAGATACATGTGATACAAAGAGCCTGGACCCACCTAATTTCAAAAAAAGTTTGAACCACTGCTACGAGGATAAGCACGAAACAGATGTGACCTGCAATGTTAATCAGTTGGACTGGCAGTTCAAGTGAAGCCCACGCTTCAGTAATTGCTTCTGATCGCTCTTGTGAACTTGTAGTGTTGTTATATTTGAGCGTTGTGAGATCAGGAGGCAAACTGATTGAAATGAAAATGAAATGACCTAATGTGGCAACTAACAGAACGAGATGGCATAGACCTATAATTTTAAAAAAATTTCGGAAGACACCTTCGCCAACGAGATGGCATAGACCTATAATTTTAAAGAAATTTCGGAAGACACCTTCGCCATTAAAAAATAACCGACACGCAAAAAAGAGGAGAACGCTTATCAGGATCCAATCGATCAATGCCCCAGCGATAGTGAAAAATCCGCTGAGAACCTTAGTATGCGTGGCTTTCAACAAATCCAATCCGAATAAATCCAAATATACGAAAAAATATAACTTCTCCGAAAAGTTAATTACACCGTTCAACAGAACAATTGCCAACGGTAACCACATTTTAGGTGTCCAGTTGGCGATACTTTTGAGGAGTTGCATGCTGTTCTCTTTCTTTCTATCAAACGAATAACTCTGTTTTTTGAGGTTACGTCCTCAACACTTTCTTGGTATGTGTCGCCTTGTCATAACGGCACCTTTCAACCCTACTTGCGCCGTTCTGCGGGAGGTGGAGGCGGGTCTATATATACCCTACCTTGGGCTTCACCCTCTTTCTCTCTTGCTTTCAAATAGTTGTAAAGTTCCTCTATAGAATTAAATTGGGCAGAAAATTCTGCTTTCATTCGATAACATTCTTCCAAGATAGGATCAGTCTGCGGTTCAAGATGCTCTTTCATCTGTATCTCCTCCATCAACGCCTCAGGTGTACAGAGGGTAGTTGGTTGATATCCAGCGACGAGACAAACGTCCTTGATATGCTGCCGCTTGGTTTCATTAACAATATGCTTGTAATTCCAAGAAACGAGATACTCAACGTTATGGACCACAGCAATCGCGATATGTTGCGCGTCCGATAGAGATTGCAGTGGCACGGCACCAGCGTCTATTAATTTATGTGCGAGAGCAGTCGCCTCCGGCGACAAACGCAATTCCGTTAGGTTGTCTAACATTCCGCTCCGACGTTCGGCTTCTCTTGGATCGCCACGTTCAGCTTCACCGAGAACTATCTCCGAAGTGACAAACTCAAAAGCATCGGAATATTCCTCCCACAGCTGCCGAGTTGGTTGTTGTCGATCAGATACCGTTACATCGTTACTGGGGCGTGCTACCAGATAGCTGACTACTGTGGTTTCAAGATAAACTTTCGGTTTTTCTGCTGCATAGTGTAACATAAAAATAGGGATTTTGGCAAATCTATTTCCTAAATCGTGAACGTAACGCCCACAACCTTTACTCAGACTTAGTGTGTGTCAATAGGGAAGATGTAAGGCTTCATGTCCCATAATAGAATAGTGCCATCGTAGCTGCCACTCGCCAATAGGGTGCCATCCGGTGAAAAAGCAAGTGACTGAATATCGGTGGGATGGCTCCAGAAGGTAGCGATATTTTCACCGGTAGCAACATCCCACAAACGGATGGACACTTTATCAGTGCCAGTGCCTCCTAACCACGATGCGCCTGAGACCAAATACCGTCCACACGGAGAAAAGGTTAACGCTTCAGCTCTCCCGCATCCGAATGGCAAACATATCACCATACGGATCTCATAAGTTGTAGTATCCCACAACCGAATTTGCCCCAATACATCGCCTGCAATCAGGTCGCCATCGGGAGAAAAGGCAATTGCTTTTGGGGTACGCTTATCCACCGAACCTTTCTCCAAGTGTCGGAGTATCCTCTGAATTTGGTGATCGTTGCCTTTATATTTCATAGCATCTCGGGGGCGGTTTGAGGAGAGTTCCGTAATTTGCTCACCGTTCTCAATATCCCATAACTGTGCTTTTTCTTTTTGATGCGCACTTACAAGGTGCTTTCCGTCAGGTGAAAAGGCGATTGACCAGATCCAATCTGTCTCTTCCGTAAATATTTGGAGTTTGTAGTCGTGTTCCACATCCCATACGCCCAGAACACCATTAGCGTCCGCACTCACCAGCAGGTCGCCTTTCGGAGAAAATGCGACAGCATAAAGGACCGCTTGATGTCCCGTGAGTTCAGCAGGCGGTGCTTTTGGTTTTCCAAGATCCCACACTCTCACAGTCTTATCATAGGAAGTAGCAGCCAGTTTGTTGCCACAGGGTGAAAAATCAATAGAGCGGATCGTTTTAAGACCTTCGCACCTGAATGTTGTTTGCAGTTTTAATTCCTGAACGTCCCGCAGATGAATCTCACCTGACCAATATCCTGCAGCCAGCGTCTGCCCATCCGGTGAGAATTTTACGGAGCCGCACACAGAATCATGATCCCGGATAGCAGGAGGTTGGGGCGCGGGATCCCCGATGTTCCAAGTTTGAAATGTGTCTGTACCGCAGATAACTAACTGCGAACCTGTCTGTGAAAAACAGAATCCCTGAACGATTTCTTTATACGTTAAGGTTGCTATCTTTCTGCTACGTTCCACATCCCAAACGGTAAGAGTCGTTCCAGAGGCCGTCGCAGCAAGTAAGATACCGTCATCTGAATAGGTGTACAACACGAATCTTGTCGCTTCCGGCATTGATGTGATAATAGGTTGTGGGTCTTTAGTGGTGAGTTTGTCAACTTCCCATTTGTGGAGACCGCCATCCCAATCCACCGAGGTTAGGAACTCGCCGCACGGTGAAAAAAGCAGGTAAATCACTAAGGCTGAATGTCCGGTGAGGTGGGCAAGACGTTCACCTGTTTCGATATCCCAGACTGAAAAGGTATTTTCGGGGGTTGCACCTATGAGGCTCTTTCCATCTGGAGAAAAAACAAGAGGAATGGCGGGAGGCCGATGGCGGGACTGTAGTTCTTCGTCAACGGTAAACTTTGCGATCTGTTCACCGGTTTTGAGGTGCCAGACGTAAAGGGCATCGTATCTTCCGCCAGAGGAGGCTAAGCATTGCCCATCGGGTGAAAAAACGAGCTCAGTAACTCGGTCAAATTGACCCATCCGTTGCATTTTCGCAAGGCAACGGTGATTCGGCACATCCCAAATTTTAATCCCACCGTCCGAATTGCCAGTGGCAAGCAGCGCACCCTCCGATGAAAATTTAAGGGCGGAAATCATCCCGCGTTCTGTTTCCCATAGCGCGACGGGTTTCATCTTAGCAAGCTCATACCACCAGAGTCCAATCTTTGTTCCGACGGCAAGATATTTTCCATCTGGGGAAAATTCAAGCGGACCTGCTATCCCGCGTCCTAATCGGGCAATTGCCCCTTCTGGGAGCGCCCAAGTGGTGACATCTGCATTCATCTTACCTTCCTACTTCCGAATCAACATTTTCCGCGTCGCTCAGATCCTCACTTCAGTTAGGAAAACGTCCAAGGCGGGTTCTTCGGTTTCGAGTTCTTCTTTTCCAAAGGTCTCAATATAAAACCGAATCGCAGAGGTCACGTCCGCAACACTTTCTTCATAAGTATCGCCTTGTCCTATGACAACACCTTTCAAGCCAAGTGGGTAGGCGACATAACCATCAGGATGTTTTTCAATGATAATCTTGAACGGTTGCATGCTGTTCTCCTTACTTTTTATGAAAGTTCATCTACTCACTAAACCGCGAGCGAAGTGCCCACAACCCTTGTCCGGGTTCACTGATGTAGAAAAATCCATTGTCGTTGAAGCCATCGGCAAGCGTTTCGGGGTTGTATTTGGCAATCACTTCGTTGAGCGGTGCCCATTGGTAGCCGACCGATTCGATTTCGGTTTGGGTGAGGTGTCCGGTTGCGTAGGTGACCTTGAAGCGTCCTTCGGTGCTGCCGTGAATCAGGTGCGCAGCCGCTGAGAGGTTTTCTTGCAACTCTGGATTTTCCGAGACAGCGTTGAGTGTTGTAGGTGTGCCGCGGTAGCCGTATTTTCGGATAAGGCGATCGATTTCTGCGTCCTCACCGAATTCACGTAATCCCGGCGCGATGATAATCAGTTCACCGTCGTCCGCCATTGCCATCCGGGTGCGATAGATTGCTTTGTTACCGAGCCATGTGCTTTTAAACTCCCTCGGATCCAAATAAACGACTACTTTCGATAAGGGAGCATCCAAGAACGTCATATTAACGGCTCTGCTTAATTCCGCAGCGGTTTCAAAGGTCCGGGCATCGTCGCCGATGTAAAGCCCGCGCATCACGCGCTCCCCAGAGGCATCGGCATCCATGACACTCATGACATACAAAATACCGAGTTGTTTCAAGTAGTTTGCATGCGCGTAATTTAGGACTCTCCTGACAGAGGTATCGGTGCGGCCCATGAGGCGTTCCATGCCGTCTACGGCACCGAGGAAATGAGATTTGTTAATCATCTCAACGCCGCCTGTCCCGACAAGGACATTCTTAAATCCGTTCGCGATGCCGATGACTTCGTGCGGGATTACCTGTCCGACGGAGATGATAAGTTCGTAGGGGGAACCGGGTAACCCGGTTTCCCCTATAAGACGGCGGTTTACGGCAACAGGTATGCTATAATCGAGTTTGCCGCCCGACACCTCTTGGACGAGTTCAGATGGCACTTCACCGAAGTGGTGTAGTCCGGTCCGCCAGTTGTGGACGTGGTATGTCGCCTTGGGCAGATCGCCATACATCTCAGCAATCTGGGATTCGGTCATCGGTGCGTGCGTGCCGATAGCGGGCAATATATCAAAGGTAGTGCCGTTTGCGGTGTCCCATAACTCGTAGAGAATTTGGGTGAGTTCGCCGGCGTTCGAGTGGAGGCGTGTTATATCCGGCGGAACAACCAAAATCTTTTTCGGGATGCCGCCCAATTTGAGGAGTGCTTCGTGTAGCAGTGCGCGTTTTTGGTCGGATGTGATGACGGTGTCTTTGCCACCGCGGGCAGTATAGGTCGCCATAATTGTGGTTCCCGTTGTCTGTTGACGTGAAGGATTTGCGTGATTGTTTAGCGTGGCAGCATAGGTAGTGGCGCGCTTCGCGTACTGTTTTAAATTGTTCACGGCACGCGGAGCGTGCCTACTACTTTGTCTGAATTAATAAGAGGCTTTGAGGGTGCCCCATGTCGTGCTTAACTTGTCTTGTGGTTCGACGGGTAGGACGAGGTCTTCGACGGAATCGCCGATAAAGATGTTGTCAATATAGACGAGTCCGTAGTTGCCAAACTGACCGGTCTTGAAGTTTCCGTCTCCGCCTTCAGTCGCGGGATCGATTTTGTCAAACGAACGGTTGTCCTTTCGCTCTTTTAATTTGAAGGTGAATTTGTCGCCTTCGAGAATGAGTTGTGCGCGATACCAGACTTCGGGTTCGTTTTCCACCAGTCCGGCTTGGACTTGTGCCCAACCGCCTTGCCGTTTGTAGAAATGGTAATCTCTACCACCTTGCCGCCGGTCGCTGAGATAGAATTTTTCGCCATCCTGAAAACGGAAAACAACACCCATGTAGAAGTCATCGGGGAACATCATATCCCATTCGGCGACGTAATCGTCCCAACCTGCGTCACCGACGACATAGATGGAGCCGCCGACATCGTGCCGTGACTGATTAGATCCTTTGTCGGCGGTTAGCAGAACTTTGTTGCTCCCTTTTTTCGGGTCGGCGACGACTTTAGCGGTTGTTGCGCCGTCGAATCCGACTTCCCATTTGCTCGGTTCATCCCCGATATTATCTTTCTCAAAATCGTCGTGAAACAGCAGTTCTGCTGATGCTTGCGTCGCTATGCCGAGGCACAGCAAGGAGACGACAATTTTAAGAGCAAATTTTGTCTTTAGGAAAACGCGTCTGCCTTGAAAAACGGATAGATGTGTGAAAATCATATTTCCTCCTTATTGAAGCGGCAAGGTTTGGAGTCTCGCCAACATAAGTCAAAGTAGGATTTGAATTTACGCTTTACCCTTGGTTGAAAAGGTGATTTTAATCTCTGCCTCGGTGCCATCGGCAGTAGAGACTTTACCAACAACGACGTAGACGGTTTCGTTGGTCAGCTCTTTGCCCTTGACAAGTTCAAGTGTTGCTGTGTAGCCTTCGACTTTGCCAAGCCAACCGACATCAGCACCATCTTCGGTTTGAAGTGCGATGTTTCCGGTTACCTCTTCACTGAAAAGAATCTCGATCCACCCGTCGCTGTTGATAGATTCGGCCTTGACATCCTTATCCCCGTCCATGACAGTGCCACCCGTGACACGCAGATCGGTTCAGTCTGGTCCAGTAACTGTATAGTGCAGTGTATAAGTGCCATCAGCCCAAGTAATTATCAATGTGAGCGCGCCAGGGTGAAATGGCCCCGTAATAATCGCGGTTTTGCCTGGGACTCTGACAGTACCAGGACTTACCGTGACATCAGCGGGCTTATGGTCAAAGCTAACCGTAATCGTCTCATTTGCTGGAATGGCAACACCCGACGGTGGGGTTACACTGAGGAAAGATGGACCAGGTATCTCTGAGTCATCGTCATTGACATCGCCGCAGCCCGCGAGCATTGAAACAGCGAGCAAACCTGCCAGTAATAATATGAAGTTTCTAAACAATTTTGTCATTGGAAAGCGCGCCTACAAAAGAATTACTGTGCCACAACACTGTTTTGCAGAACGCCGATGCCTTCAATCTCAATTTCAACGACATCACCGGCTTTCAGGGCGGTGGTTGTGCCGGGGGTGCCGGTAAAGATTGCATCTCCGGGTTCAAGGGTTATTGCCTGTGAGATGAAACTGACAATCGTCGTTACAGGGAAAATAAGGTCTGCGGTTGTCTGTTTTTGAACGACTTCGCCGTTGATGCGGGTCTCCAATTGCGCGTCGGTGTAATCAAGGTCAGTGACGATGACGGGACCTATGGGCCCAAAGGTATCCGATGCTTTGGCGCGCCACCACTGTAAGTCGTTGCTTTGCCATGTACGTGCGCTGACATCGTTGCCGCAGGTCACGCCTAAAATATTGGCAGCTGCTTCTTCTGGTGTCGCCTTTCGTGTCTGTTTCTTCATAATGACGACGAGTTCGCCTTCTGCGTGTACTTCGTCATCACCGTTCGGCAGTTCAATATTGCCCCCTGGGTCGTTGATACAGGAAGGCGTTTTGATGAAGATCTCAGGGTTTTGTGGTTCTGGGGCTCCGCCTAAATGGCTCCGGTAATTCAAGCCGACAGCTAACACTTTTGTCGGTGTTGTCGGTGCGAGGAGTTTGACATCCCCTAATGCTACAGTATCGCCTGTTTCGCTATATTCACCAAACGGGCATCCCGATAGTACGTTCAGATTCTCCCCTGAAACAGTGCCGTAACCGATTGTGCCATTTAATTCATATCGTACAAATTTCATAGTATCTCCTTTTTAATTTTCCGGCGTAGTTTACAAGCCGAGGTATGTCATATTTTATCGTGTATACGAGGGTCTGTCAATTTATTTCTTTGGAATAGTTGTTGACAGGCAGCCATCAGCAGTGTTGGTATGGTTACATTCCGGTCTGTATATTTCATTGTAATTTGACATTACCCTCGAAATGTGCTAAAATTCCTGCATGATTTGCAGCTAAAAAATAAAAAACACACGGTGAAACATAAATGATAAAAGTTGGAATTGTTGGGGCATCAGGCTATAGCGGTAGCGAGTTGTTACGCTTTCTCGCTAACCATTCTGGCGGGCTGCAGGTCGCACTCTGTACATCTGAAACCTACGCGGGGCAGTGTATTGAGAGTGTGCTCCCGAACCTTCGCGGGTTCCTCTCGTCCGCATTTGAACCGTTAGACCTTGACTCCCTGAAAGAGAGAGTAGATGTCGTTGTGCTCGCGGTTCCGCACAAAGTCGCGATGGCGTTCGTGCCACAAATTCTGGCGCAAGGTTTACGCGTCGTGGATTTCAGTGCGGACTACCGACTTGGAGATGCCGCAACCTACGAAGCGTGGTACCATGCTGAACATACCAGCGCGGAACTCATGCCGCAAGCGACATACGGTTTGCCGGAACGGTATCGTGCCAAGATTCGGGATGCCCAACTTGTGGCGAACCCAGGATGTTACCCGACGAGTGCCATACTTGCGGCGATGCCTTTGGTCGCGCAAGGTGTTGTGGAATTGGACTCCATTATTGTTGATTCCAAATCCGGCATTTCGGGTGCCGGTCCGAAACCGAGCGGAAATACCCACTATCCGAATCGAGAGTCTAACGTTATCGCCTATAATATCGGTTCGCATCGGCATACACCGGAAATTGAACAGGAATTAAGTGCTGTTGCATCAGAACCAATTCGCGTGACGTTCACGCCGCACCTTGTTCCGATGACGCGGGGCATTCTCAGCACTGTTTATATGCGCCTCACCGAGGAGATGTCCACTCAAGAAGCCCTCGGCATATATTCAGGTTTTTATGAGCATGAACCGTTTGTTCGGGTGCTTCCATCAAATACATACCCAGAGACAAAGGCAGTGCTTGGTAGTAATTACTGCGATGTTGGGCTTGAAGTGGATACGCGGACCCGCCGTGTCGTCGCGATGGCAGCGATTGATAACCTCGGTAAAGGTGCAGCCGGTGCTGTTGTGCAGAATCTCAATCTGATGTTCGGTTTCAATGAAACCGATGGGCTGAAGGTACCGGGGATGATGCCGTGAATAGTTGTCAGTTGTCAGTTATCAGTTATGAGTTACAAGAGGTTTTTGATACTCCTAAGGTCTCTTCTCTCACTGCGAGGCAAACCGAAGGTTTTTTTGGCGAAAAACCGCACTCTCACTGCAAGGCAGACTGATAACTATTTGGAGATTATTGTGCCAAAGGTTATGATTGTTGCTGGGGAACCTTCTGGTGACTTGCACGCTTCTCATGTTGCTCGGCAACTCAAGGCACTGTGTCCGGATATAACACTTTTCGGCATGGGCGGCGACCAGATGGAAGCGGTATCAGTGAAGCTTGACCTTCACATCCGAGATTCCGCTGTCATGGGTTTTGCCGATGTCATTACTGTCCTACCGATGTTCCTACGGAAACAGGCGTATCTGAAACGGCGTATCCGTGAGGACCGCCCTGATGTGCTCCTTCTTGTGGATTTTGCTGAGTTTAATATGCCGTTAGCGAAATTTGCGCAGCGGCAGGGTGTCTCCGTTGTCTATTACATTCCACCAAAGGCGTGGGCGTGGCGTGCGAACCGTGCTCGGAAACTCGCAAAGTGGGCAAACGTCGTCGCGGCGATCTTCCCGTTTGAAGCGGAATTTTACCGAAACTCAGGTGCGAACGCGGAATTCGTAGGACATCCGCTCGTCGATTTCGCACAGACACCGCTCAGCACACAAGCGGCACGCGAACGCCTTAACATATCTGAAACGGAAGACGATCCGGAGGCACCTGTTATCGGGTTGATGCCGGGGAGTCGCCGTTCCGAGATCCACCACATTTTGCCGGTCATGCTAAAAGCCGCTGCGAACATCGCTCAGGTCTATCCGAATGCACAGTGGATTCTCCCGTTAGCCCCCGGAATTTCACGCAACCTCATTGCAAAACACTGTAGGGGCGAGGTGACCTCGCCCCTACAAATTCCGTCTATTAAGATTGTGGAAAATCAGACCTATCAGGCAATGCGGGCATCAACCCTGCTGCTGGTTACTTCCGGCACAGCGACGCTTGAGGCGACCTGTATCGGTGCACCGATGATTATACTCTTTCGCACGGCAGCACTCAACTGGCATATCATCAAGGCGTTGACCCCTTTAAACCGGAGCGGACTGCCGAATCTCATTGCTGGACGCGATATTGTCCCCGAGCTGCTACAGACGGAATTGACACCGACTGCCTTGACGGCGTTGGCACTTGATTTCCTGAAGCATCCACAAAAACGGGAAACACAACGAGAGGCACTTCAAGCAGTTTATGCGCAGCTTGGCACAGCCGGTGCCGCTGAACGTACTGCTGAATTGGTGTTAGATGCTGCACTGCAGAAAGTCTGTAAAGTGCTCTAAAGTGCCTAAAGTTGTTAAGAAACCTTCTTTCAACTTTACAGACTTCGCGACTTTAGTACACTCGCAAACTTTATACGCTATGAAACTCACGCACTCTTTCGATCTTGCCTCGTTCCAGAAAAGGCTTCTTGCCAGCCCCCTACGTTTCTTATTAATCCCACTGAGTTGGCTATACGGTGCGAGTGTATGGCTACGGAATCGACTTTATGCACTTGGGCTGTTTAAAGTGCTCACGCTGCCGTGTCGCGTCATCAGTGTCGGTAATATCGTTGTGGGTGGAACGGGAAAAACACCTGCTGTGATTGCGCTTGCGAAACACCTTCAAACAGAGAAGGTACGCGTCGCTATCCTGCTGCGCGGTTATAAACGTCAATCGCGTGAAAAGGTAACAATCGTTTCGGACGGTGAAAGGGTGTGCGCTTCCTTAAAAGAGAGCGGCGATGAAGCATACATGATGGCGAAACATCTCAGCGGTATTCCGATTATTGTAAGCCGTCAACGCTATCAGGCAGGACAGGTCGCGCTTGAACGTTTTGGTGTAGATGTCCTACTTCTGGATGACGGGTTCCAACACCGGCAGCTTGCACGTGATGTTGATATTCTCACCGTTCCTGTGCACTCAGTCGTTGGCTTACAAGCGGCACCAGAATATCCCTTCGCTGGTAGGGGCGGTTTGAAACCGCACCGACCGCGGGTGTCTTTTAAAAACAGAGAGAGATTGCTACCCGCAGGGACCTTGCGCGAACCGTCTACTGCGCTCCGACGCGCGGACGTTATCCTATTAACACATACAGGGACAGTTGACATGTTGCGAGACGCTAAAGCGGCATTGCGGCAATCGGCACCGAATGCGCTGATTCTGGAGAGTGTCCACCAACCGGTCCATTTCTATCCTTTGCGGAAGTCTGCTGGAGCGTCCCATCGCGATGATCACGATCGGACGACTCCAGTAAGCGATCCTGATGGCACGCTTCCGGTAGCATCCCCCCCAAACGCGGAAGAAAGAGATTTCCACCCTGCTTCGGAAGCGGTTAAAGGAAAACGGCTTCTCGCAGTTTGTGGGATCGGAAATCCAGACGCGTTTGCCACGACGCTCATGCAGTGTTCCGCAGAAAGTGTAGAGTTATTGGCATTTCCTGATCATCACGTCTATACCGAGGCGGACTTCGTGCGGATTGACACTGTATTTCAAGCTGCGCAGGCGGATCTGATTGTCACAACGCAAAAAGATGAGCAAAAATTGGGAGCGTTTGTAGGAAACCGGAACCTTCCTCGGAAGCCACGCGATCCCGATCATCGTGATGGCGTGCTTCCGCCGATATTTGTGCTTGAGGTCGCGTTGGTTATTACCGAAGGCGTTGAGAAACTTTTAGAGTTGTTGGATTTATAGTTATAGGTTGTTAGTTGTTGGTTATTAGTTAAGAGTGGCTCTCCACTTGACAGTAGCACTATTAACTATTAACCAGGACTTACGCAAAATTGGAGAATTACATCTGTTATGACGTGGTAGGTGCGGTTAGGAAACCGCACCTACCAGGGAATTGCGTAAGTCCTAAACCATTAACTATTAACCATTAACTATTAACTATTCCCAACTTGCGCGGGGAACGTTGCTTATCCAGCCATTTGACAGAAAAATGGAGCAGGTTTTCCATGATTTTGTCGTTGATGCGTACATCCTCTTCTGTCTCATTCTTCAAACTGGTAACAATATATAAACCCTTTTGGAAAGGGAGGAGGAGGAGCGCGGATGCGTTTTCAAACCCGTCACTTGACAGGCCGGCTGCAGCGGTATTGCTTTTAGCGAGAGATGTCCATTTCCCAAGTGGATCGAGCCACATATCATCGAGTCGAATCAGGGGTTGTTCCATTGCCTCCGGATCGGTATGGTGGTTTCCATTCAGTGGATTCGGGTATTGGAAGATACGTGAACGTTTCCCGCGGGATGTGGGAAATAACTCATAGGTTTCGTCACATTCAATGCCGGTGAGCGGTTCCGGTATCCATCCAGTTCCACGGCGCTGTTTGGTGCTGGTTTTGATGTCTTGTCCAGAGACGATGGCGATGCCGCCTTGGCTGACGAAATTTTTGATCCGGTGTTCAGCATCAATGTTCAGTCGATAGCCGGCTTTGTAAATTTCACCGTTGCCGATCCACAAAATATCGGTTTTCGGGAGTCGATCGGTGCGTAGATCCGGTACCTCCCTATAAATCATGTGATGTTCCTGAATATATTCAAAACGTTGTAGGACCGGAAATTCGACTGTAGAGGTATTACCCGTAAAAGCCATAAGTTTGATAGGCATTGCCATCTGGACTTCTGCGCGCGTGACACCGGGTGTCTTGGGAACCCCAGCATTCGGTTTCCAAAACTTGGTGTTAAAGGTAGCATTGATGCCGCCGACGATGCGGTTCCGTATCAACTTTCGGCGGCGTGCGCGCTGTTCTGCGGTATCTAAGCTGCGTGCCGGATAAACGACCGGTGCTAACGCTTCGTGCCGAACGGCGTTACTGTGTATCTGCTCAACGATAGAGGCGTGCGCTGTAATCTTGGCGCGATTTATGGGTAGGAGCCTTTTGTGAATAGGAAATCCGTGACGGAATTTATTATCAAAACGGCGGAAGGCGTTTTCAACATCCCAGCGTCGGCTGTAGCTGGTATCGATTGTCTTCAAATCAATGCGTTCTTCGTTGACGTTTGTCACGTATCCGTGGACGACATTGATGCCGTGGATGGGCTTCCCCTCTTTGTCTGCGATGGCGATGTCCTCGGTATCGCTCATGTCCAGAATTGTGTCGGTCAAGCCGCTTAGACTGAAGAGTTCGGGTTGATATTTCTCTGCGCTTTCGACAATAGTGCAATATTTTTTCGGGAAAATGATATCAGCATCCCTGAAAGAGCGGAAATCGATTTTAATCTTTTTATAATTTCTGATCGTCAGTCGCTCACGCGCTCTAATCCGTTGAAACGGGCCTACGTTGTGTTGCGCCATCGGTTCAATTTTAAGTTTTTGAACACTGAAGGCTTGAATGTGGTATTTGAATTCAAAGTTCCTTGCCCATTGGGGGGGGCCGTCGTGCAGCACGACATGCCCGAGCTGAATTTGGTAAGGCGTATTGTTTTCAAAGACGAGAAAATATCCGTTTTCGTCATCCCCCTCCGCACGAACCCGTAAGCCGCGGTCGTCGCGGCGGTTCAGTGCATTAATATCGCCCTTATATTCGTGTTCATAGTCCCAATTATCTTTGTAACCATTGTTGTCTCCATCTTTGACATCCATTAACGCGATATGCTTGTTATTATAGTCTTTGAGGATAGCGGTGTATTCTCCAGTCTGCGTGCGGACTTTGATCCGGGTGCCGACCAGACGTTCGATTAGACGCTCATAGGTCTCCTGTTCCTGCAAGTGCTCGGTGGTATCGTCTAACCTATCGATGCCTGTTATATCTGCCTCGCCTTTTTTCCCGTCGATCGCTTGTTGGTATGCTCTATTATAGTCTTCAAATCGTTCACCGACGTTACCCTTGACACTTTGCAGCACCATACGGAGAGCATTTGCTGAGGCTTCTCTGAGGGCGACGAACATATTCCGAATTTTCCGCCTCATTTTGTAGATAAATGGCGGGTGGTAGACCCGCTCCAGTTCCCATGTGCGCTCCCGTAGTTCACGCTCGTTCATCGTATCGTGGTAGCGGATGTATGCGACAATTTGTTCTTCACGTTCTTCGGTCTTAAAGATATAACTCGGGGCATGCCCGCGCTGTCGGGATTCCTCGGAGATGATTTCCATGCCTGAGATTTCAAGCCGCATTGCGCCTCGGTAGCGTCTGTTCCCCTCCTTCATCTGAAAGACGACATATTTGTTAAGGAGTGTCTTCAGGAGTTTATCTTTCTGAAAGAGTCTGAGGAGATAAAAAAAAGCAGTAAAAAGAAAGATGACTAAGGTCACGCCGCCGTAAAGTTGTACCTTCTCCCAAATGCTATCTGTGCCTTCCTTGAGTGTGTCGGTGATGGAATCCTCTTGTCCGAACGCCGTGGACAAAAATGTAAGCAAAAGAAAAATAGCAGTCGGTATATAGGATCGGAAGAGATGTCTTAGAAGCTGTGTTATCCTAATGTTTTTAAGCATGGTTCAACTCTCCTTTTCTTATCGGTTGTCGGTTAACCATTCCGAAGAGAAATTAGTAGATATTCACCCCGTTTTCGGCGGCAATTCGCCGGACGTTCGTATTCGCGAGCGGAATTTTCTCCGCGGGTAGATGTTCTATTAATCCATAGCCGTCCGGATAGAGCGCGTCGAAACGTTTTAGTGCTACACCGAGTGCCAATTCACCCTCGCCGGGGACCTCCTCATTGAGATGGAGTACCAAACCGTTCTGAACGCTGATGTCTTTAATATGCGCCATCGGTGCCACGGGACCCATTACGTCGAAAATGTGGTTCAGACGGTCTTCGCTGTCATAGACCTGTCGGAGTGTTTGAAAGTGGTTGACGAAATCCATGACGATGCGAAGTCGATCGGAACCGACCTGTTCTACAACTTCGCGGCAGATTTCCGGTGACCCCATAATGGAAACGGCGTGCGTCTCCATAACAAGCGTCAGTTCATGTCGTTCAGCATGTGCTGCTATCGGTTTCAGGGTCTCAATCAACCGTTCCATCGATTTTGGGAGATGGTTATCTCGGTGAGAAGTCCAAGCCCCATCGGGATTGAGACTGCCCGGACGGAACAGATAGTGGTGCGCCCCAAGAGAGACAGCGGTTTCCATACCGCGTTGGACGCTTTCAATAGCGGCTTCTCGGACAGCGGCATCTGGATGAAAGAGGCATTCGTCATAAGTTATGCCGAATTGCACAAGGTCGAGTTTCGCTGCTTCTAACATTTGCACACAGCGGGTGCAAGCATCTGGTGGCACAGACGGGATTTCCGCGCTCCGGAAATGGAAGCTTAATCCCGTAAATTCCAAAGCCTTAATGTTTGCGATTTCATCTGATGTAAGAGTGCGGAAGTCGCCGCAGAGTCCAACAACGCCAAGTCTCATTTTCTTTTCCTTTTTAGTAGTTGTTGGTTAAGAGTTAAACTTCGCAAAGACGGTTTTCGCTCTTAACTTATAACTTATAACTTATAACCTTTTTAGGAGGTTTTTAGCACGCACAAGGTCGTCTGTATCCAACCCTTCTGAGAACCATGCGTATATCGGTTGAAGTAAATTGTATGCGTCTTCACCACGATTTTGCGTCCGCCATAATTCGCTTAAGCTCAGTGCAGCTCGGAGTTCCCACGATTTTGCGTTCTGTTGTCGTGCGATCGCTAACGCTTCCTGAAAATAGGATTCCGCTTGTGCAACGGTTGGTTGCGTATTCTCTTTATCGTAGGGGTTGGGTAACCCAACCCCTACTGTTTCCTCAGCAAGGATAAGACAGAGTTCGCCCTTCTGTCGCGCGAGTTCTGCAGCGTAGGTGCGTTCTCCTGTACGTGTGATGACACGCAAAGCAGTATCAAGTGTCTGCAAGGCTAACTTATATTCCCCTGCGCGTTGGTGCGCCTGTCCAAGAAGTGCGAGAAAGAGAGGCATGAGTAATTCACCCCTTGTCTCTTTCCAAGCGTTGATGCCTTCACGAATCATCGCGATGCCTTCTTCAGGGCAGTTCTGCGCTGCGGATGCCCACCCCTTCAGCACCGTCGCTGCGGCTTCCCATGCGGAAAACCCGTGCTCTTGACATATCTGTAGCATCTGCGTTGCTGCTATGTTGACTTCCTCCGCTTCACCTCGGTACTGATAAAGCACGGTTTTGAAGTGGAGGGATACCGCCTCACTAAAGGGATGGTTCGTGTTCTTTCCGATGCTCACCGCCTGATGAATCCGTTCTTCCGCTTGGCTCGGATAGCCGAGGCACCACAAGAGTGGGGAAGAATAGGCGAGAAGCGTCATTCCGGGTTCAGCCACATAGTGGAGAAACGCGGGTACCGGATGGTGCTGCGGTTGATAACGTTCAATGCCTGCCTCCAAGTGCGCCAATGAACTGTTAAATTCGCTCAAATAGTAGAGTGTCGCGCCGAGGGCGCGATGTGCCTCGACTTCAAACGCTTGATTCTCGGCTTGCTTGGCAATAGCGACACAGGCTTCGCCGAGTTCACGTGCGGAGAGGAGTCGTCCGCGGACGAGATGAGAGAGCCACAGCCCGAATAGCACTGGGAAGCGGAGATCTTTTATCGGATCCAGCAGGACATCGGTTTCATCCTCTAAAGAGGTCTCCTCCCTTTTTTCAAGTGTTTCCAGCAATTCGCGTGCGCGTGTATAGGCGACTTCCACCTCCGGCGATGCATATCCTTTGGTCGCAATCAGTGCGGTACCGAGTGTTGTTTGCAACTCCAGTTCACGCCGTTCAGCGGCTTCTGCGGACATCACGCGATCACTGTCATCGTGATGGCGTGCGTCCGTCCGCAGTTCCGGTGTGTCGATATTTGTTGAAAGCGTTTCGAGTGCCGCGAGGCCTTGCATGATGTGGCGAACACCCTCCACGTTTGCGGAGCGTTCTAAGGCACGGTGCGCCGCGCTGTGCCAATAGTCAACGGCTTTTTCGGGCAGCCCGGCTTCGGTGTAGTGATAAGCGACGAGTTCCGGTTGAAAACCGTCCGCGCTTTCCAGGACCTCTGCAATCTGTTGATGATACTGCTGGCGTCTGCTTTTTAGCAGCGATTGATAAGCGGTCTCACGCAGCAGCGGATGCCTAAAGGTATAGCGGAACTGGTTGTCAGCCGTTTCATTGCGATTGAGGATGAATGCGTTTACTAATTTGTCCAATTCATCTTTCAAGGCTGAGAAATCCGTGAAGATATTATTCCCGATATCGACGCCGGCTGCAATTTTGTGAAGCAGCTCTGCTGTCCACTCTCGACCGAGTGTTGCGCCGAGTTGGATGATCTCCTTCGCGGTGCCGAGTTCGTCGAGCCGCGCTGTCAACAAATCTTGTAGCGTCACAGGCACCTGCATTGTTTGGGGAAACCGTGAGCTCGTTGCATCCAATGCGTCAGAAGAAAGTGTCAGAGCGTCGCCTTCTTCTGAAATCGCCCGATCTCGATCATCGGGATGGGGTGCTTCAGACAGCATCATCTGGGTCAGTTCCTCAACAAACAGAGGTACCCCTTCAGTCATTTCGACGATCTTGGTCAATAGATTTGGTGGCAGTTGCGTGTCGCCCGCAACGTGCTGAATCATTGTTTCGACTTCGGGAGGTGTGAGCACCTCCAACGGTAGTGTTTTCGCCCATGCCGGTCGCAGGAGTTTCTCCAGAATTTCTCTATCTATGGCAGAATTTGTAAAGTTCGCATCAGGAGCCGTCTGTGAGTTTCCATCTTCATTAGATTGTACGTTGTGCCGGTTTTTGTATACGATTGAGGGGTGTGTGTCGGATCGCCAGGACAAGATTGTGAAAATTCTGGCGTTTTCGGTCCTTTCGATTAAAAGTGTAAGAAATTCTATACTGGACGGGTCAATCCAGTGGAGGTCCTCGACGACAAAGAGTATCGGTTTGAGTTCTGACATCTTCAGCAATACTTGGACGAGTACTTCCAAGGTCTGTTGGCGTCGCTGTCTGCGTCGCCATTCGGATGGATATGTATCCTGTTTGACCGGTTTACCATATAAACCCGGACCGGTGCCGGTTTCCGTTCGCCGCTGTATTTCAAAAGGTATGTCCAATAATTCAGCGAGGAGTGGCAGCGTTTCCGGCGTATGCGCTTGCGCTTCTGCCTCTTGCCCAACAGTCGAAACGTTATAGTCCTGCAGCAAATCTTCAAGTTTTTCGAGTCTTCTCTGTGCCGTATCTGTGCTTGTAAACTGTACGACGTGTTCTTGGAACAGTGAAAGGATAGGGTACAGCGGGCTATTCTGGTAATAGGGTGAGCATCTACCTTCTAAGGTGACTGCATCCGGGTGGCTCTCAACATGCTCCTGAATGAGCTGCACACATCTCGATTTTCCGATACCGGCTTCTCCCTGGATAAGGAGTGCTTGTCCGTTGGCCGCGAGGGCTTCTGCCCACCCTTGTTTGAGAAGTTCAACCTCTCGCTCCCGTCCGATAAGGGGTGTCAATCCGCTCTCACTGGCGATATCCAGTCGGCTTTGCGCTGGGATTTCACCTGACACTTGGTAGATGTTCACAGGCTGTGAAATACCACGGAGCGCAGAGGCACCGAGTGCGTCGCACTTAAAAAAGCCTTCAACCAATTGATGGGTTGTATCGCCAATCACAATGTTGTTGGGGGCTGCCAGTTTTTGCATTCTCGCGGCGAGATTCGGTGTCTTACCGACAATATCAATCGCTTCGGGAGATTCTTGTGCTGAGATGTGCCAAACGACAACACGTCCTGTATCGATGCTAATCCGAACGTTAATCTCTATGCCGAAGGTTTTATGGAGATACGGATTCAGCGTTTCTATAGCGGCGACGATCCCTAACGCGGCTCTCACGGCGCGGTGTGCTGTGTCTTCGTGTGCGATCGGATAGCCGAAATAAACGAGGATACCGTCCCCGAAGTAGCGCGCGATGTGCCCGTTCTGTGCTAAAACCACCTCCATGATACATGTCCGGTATACTTCTAAGAGATTTCGGAGTTCTTCAGGGTCCAGTTTTTCGGTGAATGCGGTGGAGTCAACAATATCACAAAAAAGGACGGTTAGCTGGCGGCGTTCCGCCCCGTGTGGCAAAGCCTGTTCAATAGAAACCGTATCTGCTGCTGGAAGTTCAGGGGAACGCGAGGTGCCATCAAGCGGCGTACCGCATTCACCGCAAAATTTAAAGGACGGGTTCAGAAACCCACAATTTGCGCAGAGTTTGTGCTGCATAAGCCGTTCCTCCCTCTTAGACTTGTTGGTTAAGAGGTTATAAGTGGTTGGTTAAGAGGTAAACTTCACAAAGACGGTTTTCGCTCTTAACTTATAACTTATAACTTATACCCCTAAACTGCGATGCAGAGAGAGAATTTTTGTGCTTTATTTCCTGAATTGGTTGAGATATTCTTCCAACTCGGTGTCACGTGGATCCAATTTGTATGCTTCTTGAAAGTAATCGAGTGCCGTATCGGTTTTACCGACCTTCATAAAGAACGAACCGAGGTTGCGATAGGCGACGCTATGTGTCGGTTTCAAATCTAAGGCATAGAGATAGTTGTCTCTGGCTCGCAACAGATAGGTTTTTGTTTCGCCGATGAGAATGTTAAGCGTAATCTCATTTTCCCAACGTTGCCTGTAGACTTCGCCACCGAGTTGTTTCGCCTCATTCTCGATAGCGTCAGCGACGGCTTCATCGCGTGTTTTGAACATAATCGCGCCTGATATTGTTTTATCAATAGCGACTTTGAGCGCTGTCACTGCTGCGTCGGGCCCCTCGTCTATCAATTCTTTTTCCCATGAAGGCCACTTCGGACCAGCATATTTAAGTCCTTGTTGGTAGTACACGGCTCCAAGGTCGTTAAAGATTTCAGCATTTTCGGGACGCATCTTCATTGCTTGGCTGTAAAGTTCAATGGCTTGTTGATATTGTCCGGCGTTGAAGGCATCTGTAGCATGCGTGCGAATCTGTTTGAACTCTTCGCTTTCCAAATTGACAGCGATGCCCAACTCCGATTTGTCTCCGACAAAAAAGTAGATGCTGCCAATGAGGAGAATAGCAAGGCAGACAGCAATAAGTGTGGGTAGTTGCAATTTCATGTTTTTATTATTCCCCCTGATGATTCATTCTGTAACACCCCAACTTGGGGGTACTCCAAAAACTGGTAAATTGCTTACATCAAAACCTCTTAACTGAAAACTGTAAACTGTTAACTAACGACTATAATAACACTTATCTCCGCCGATTGTTTCTATTAAAAGTGACAGGGATAGCTTGATGGACACCGTCTCGCTCAAAATAGAGGAGTGTCTTGTATTGTGACCGGATATTTTCATCAACGATTTTAAAGACCTCAAGCGAATGAATTTTAGTGTCGTCAATTTGATAGATGAGGTCCCCGCGCTGAAGCACGTGCGTCAATCTGCTCTCTTTATCAACATGTGTAATAATAATGCCGGGCCTCTGATATTTGCGCGCCATCGCCTTGTCAAGTTGTGCAAATGTTATACCCCATCCCGGAGGTTTATAATTCCATTGTCGGGTTTTTAGTTTGAATTCAGTCTGTCGCTTTTTACCGCGACGGTTAAACTTGCACCTTATAGGTTGATTGAGCGGGAGCAGACGTGTGAGTGCGTAAAAGTCCTCTTCATTCTTGATCCGATGCCCTGAAATGCTTTCAATGACATCGCCGCGTTTAATACCGGCGTTCGCCATAGGACTCCGTTTCTCTATGCCTGACACCAAAACCCCGATATTCATCGGTGTTGACAATTTTTCTGCCAGTTCCTCGGTTATGGTTTGCACTTCCATAGCGAGATAAGGCGGTATAACGCTGCCATATTCGGTAATCTGTTGAACGACTTTTTTCGCCTTATTGACAGGGATAGCGAAACCGACACCTTGTGAACCGCCACTGGTTGAGCGGAGAACCGTGTTTATACCGATGAGTTCACCGTGTATGTTTACCAACGCGCCGCCACTGTTGCCCGGGTTAATGGAGGCATCTGTCTGAATCAGGTTTTCATGATAGCGGTTTTCGACGGTCAGTGCGCGTTGCGTTGCACTCACGATACCAGCGGTAACAGTCGGTTGTGCGTCGCCTATTGATAAACCGAATGGGTTTCCGATAGCGACCACCCATTCTCCTATCAAAAGGGATGCTGAATCTCCCCACTGAATCTCCGGTAAGTTTGTGGCTGTGGCTGTTTCCAAAAGCGCGAGGTCTGAAAGATAGTCGTATCCGACGACCTGCGCTGTAAATTCCCGTCCATCCGGGACAGTGACAGTGATTTTATTCGCGCCTTCGATGACGTGATGGTTTGTGAGGATGTGTCCATTTTTGTTAACAACAACTCCGGAGCCGACTTCTCGGAGAGAACGCCTGCGCGTCGCAGGAATTTCACCCCAGAACCACTCATCAAATGACGTTTGTCTCTCACGGATAGCACTGATGTTGACGACTGCGGGACTGGCTTTCGCGACTGCCGTAACGATTGCAGTACGCCGTGATGCGGTTACTGCATTTTGTGTGGCCTCTTTGCTGAATTCCGCACTGTGGGTTGTGTTGCTGAATTCGGCACTGTGCGTTCTGTTAAAAAGCGTGCCTACAAATATAGCAGACAGACACAGGAACAGCAGGATAATATAACTGTAGTAACGACGTAAAAATATCATAATCTGCTTTTATGCCAATGGGTTGATTGCCAAAACTTAGCGCGTTAACTTCAGAGAGATACGATATCCCTCTAACCCCGGATCGGTGTCAACGATTTCTTGGACGGCTTCGGGTGTCCGCCGTTCCGCCGGAAAATCGTCGGCATTCGCGCATCGAAGTGCTATCCTTGCCCCGACTGCGCTGGCGGCACGTAGATTTTCCAGTTTTATCTTTTCCAGTGTATCATAAGCCGTATGACCGAAACCCCTCCCAGAGGGTAGTGCCTCCGGGTCACCTATGTGACTGGAAGGGACCCCTTTCAGGAAAAACGGAAAGTGATCGGAGTAGGAATGCACTTTTTGTCCGACTGGCATTTCGGCATGCATCTGCTCACGGGCAGTGTTAAAAAACGGTCCCAAAGCGTCCCAATGGTGTAGGACGATACCTTTGCGACTTGTTCCCCCCGCGGCATCCATATTTAGCATGAACCGGATGTTATCCAACTCTGAGTCGTGCGCGTCAACATACCGAAACGCGCCTGTGAGTCCAATTTCCTCTGTGCCAAAGGCGATGAACCGGACGGTACGCTTGAGCGCATCACCGGTGTATGCGGATAGGACACGGGCGGCTTCTATAACAGATACCATGCCTGAGGCAGGATCATGCGCGCCTTGCGAGATGTCATGTCCGTCGTAATGGCAACCGACAACCACCATCTCCTCACCGTTTTCAGAACCGGGCAAATCCGCAACGACGTTCCATGATGTACGCGGTTCGTTAATGTCCGTGGTTTGAAGTTTCAGTGTCACTTTCCCTTGTTTCCGTTCCAAAAGCCGCGTCAAGAATTCACCGTCCTCTTTGCAAACGGAGATACCCGGGATCGGTGCGGGTCTATTATTTTGCAGACTCCCTGTTTCGGGCCCAACACCTGGGTGTTCACTGACGAAAATGAACCCGCTCGCGCCAGCGAGGACCGCACGTTCAAACTTCTCCTTGCGATGTACCCATCTTCCGAGGTCAGGCGGTGAAGAACTTTTTGCCATAACAAGGGTATTCGTAGCGGTATGACCGAGTGCCTCATATTCCGCGGGGCTGCCGTGTCCGGCAGAGACCAATTCGGTCGTGATGTCGTCAGCCGGGCAGTAAGGGAGCGAGATGCAGTGCAATGTTCGGCGGATAGGTTCCAGCACCTCAAGCGTCGCCGTGCCACGCGTCCAACCGGCATAAGGATAATCTTCAAGTCTGACGTTCTGGAGTCCGTATCGTTTGAAGCAGTCTGCAATGAAGTTCGCGGCTGCATACTCTTCAGGCGTTCCAGCGAACCTGGAGCCGTATTCATCGCATAAGACGGTCAGGTTGTCCATCACCTCTTGCGAAGTATAGATATCACCGACTATCTGTCGGTCGAGTTGCAAGTAAGGGTTCGTTTTGCTCATAAGTTTCGGTGTTCTCTTGATTTTCGATAGTTTTTGGCGGTAGCGATGCCATTCTTGCGTCGGCAATCTTTTTTAAATGCCATGGGTCTAATATCTGAATGCGCCGATACCGTTTTTCAAGGACTTCGTGCGCTTTAAACTGATTTAGGAGTGCTTCTGTCCTTTCGGCAGTGCAGCCGATTAACTGTGCTATTTTTTTTGTCGAAAGTTTGCGTAAGATGCATTGCGAACTCTGCCCGATAGTTGTGCGCCCGATGGTTGTGCGAATTTGCTTCGGCGCGCTGGCGTAGTTGTGTAACAACAGCGCGAGCCGCGATGCGGGACTCCGAAACGCAATGTTTGGAAACGGGTTGGCTGTTCCGCTTCGCGATGGCTTTCGTATCTTGGTTAAATCGATAGCGTTTGATGCTTTAGCAGATGCCCACTTGGATTTTGCAATATCGGAAATCCGTAAACGGCATCTTATAGCATCTATAGCAGATCGGATACGCTGCAGCAGTGGACGTTTGAACGGGATCGCTAAATGCGTTTTTCGCTTCAGGAAGAATTGGAAGTTCTGTGCGCTAACGATACCGATGAGGGCTTCTGTAAGTGTTTCAGCGGTGATATTCCGATGTGCTGCGTTGTCATCCCATTCGACTGCCCCAAAGATTTCACCCGGTTCCAGCACCTCTAAAGTGACAGGTTCTCCTTCAACCGGTGTTTCATAGATTTTGACGCGTCCCTCTTTCAGCAGGTAAACGCCTTCGGTAGAAATGGTGTCGCTATATTTCAGTTGTTTGAAGGTCGTTATCCGTTCAAGCGCGTTTACATCTGTCTCGGAGAGATCTTGGAAGATATTTATCTGTTTAACACACCAAAATCTCTCTAAAGTTCCTTCTCGTACCGCCATGTTGTGGTTGTGTCCTGTCGGTTTCTGGTTAAACGTGTGTACTTTTCGGGTTATGGACTGTGATCGATCGCCGAACAATTTCAGTCTGCTTTGTCCTTAATTATACCAAATATACTGCCAATAAATCAAGGAAAATAGAGGTTTTGGTCAGAGCTATTTAGTTTTCTGTTCCGATTTCGATTTTCGTTTACAGATGTTAACGTTTTTTCGCAAGATCGCGAGCGACAAGAAATCCACAGAAATACGCAGAAACACCCAAAAAAACACCCCAAGCAAAAACACTTGGTTCTACAGAAGAAAACATACATAGGTATATTAAAGTGAATATATAAAACTATAGTGGACTTTAGAATTAATGAGACATCCCAAAACCGGTGCGGTTAGGAGGGAAACACCCCAGCAAAAACACCGCACCTACCGGGGGAGAAAGTGTCTTTTTATTTTTAGGATTCACTATAAATGACCTATATGAGACAGACTCTATAATTTCACAGTTTTCATAGCAAAGTTGTGAATTCAATATGTTTCTTGAAAGACTATAACCCTTTACCACGATTGGGTTTTAGGCGATTTTCATCAACGGTTACTATGAAGGCTGCTATGAAAATTGCTATGAAAATTTCGCGAGTCAAGAGTGATCAGTTGTCGGTTTCGATTCTGGGTCAGCAGAAGTGTGTGTAAATTTTGTGTTTGTGCAATGTGACGTTTAAACGTCACTGTGACGTGCAGATGCCACGTGTGGCGTGGGAATGTGACGTGATTTCCGCTTTTTTTCCCCCGACGGTTTGTCTCGATGCATTTTGTTGATGTGGATGCCTGAAAATGTTACACCAGTGTAACATTGCCTGTTTTTTGTTTGTCCGTGTAAACCTACGTGGTGTCTGGTTTCTGAGGCGTTTTCGGTGCTGGCGTTCTGCTGCGAAAAAAATAATTTGGTAGAAAGTGTAACATTTTGTTTGTCTGAGCTGGAATTTACGAGATTATAGGATACTCGTGTTTAGTATTAATTTTAGTATAGATTATATATGATAACATATTTGGTTTATAAAAGCAATTTATTTTTTCTACTGGTCTGTCCAGTCTAAAATTGGGAGTAACCCCGTTCGTAGTAGGGAAACCATTCATTGCCCGTTTCTGAGCGGTGGACGTGCGATGAATCGCACTACTACGAACCAGTGCTTGGTTGTGCGTGACGTATTTTTTCTGCTTCCCGAACTGCATTACGCAATCGTCTTTTCAAACTATCATAGTCGCGGGTGTTTACTGACCGCCATACTTCTGTTGAAAGGAACACCCTGATATCCTCTTCTAAAATTCTTTTCCTCACATTAACAGTGTGGTTTATCCAACGCTTTATAATGCCAAAAGCGAAGTGCCCTGGAAGTAAGTCAATGAAACGATGTCTTTTTAAAAAATCTTGTACCAAGTTTCTTGCGTTCTCAATACTTTGTTCATCAATTCCTAAAGTTGCCTCATTAAGTAGTTTCTTAATTTCACTATTGTTGAAATCAACTGTCTTTGATCCTGCAAAAAGTTGATCTGGTGCCTTGGGAAATACCTTACAGCCTGTTTTTGCGCGCTGATGTGCCACATCTAAAATTAATAGTTCTTTAAACTTCTGTTCTGTATCTGCAGTGATTTCTCTAAAACTACTTGGTAGCCTATCTAAGCTGTCTTCTAAAGGGGCACGATAATGGTGAAACTTGTCTACTGGTTCTTCTTCAAGAAGATAGTTTTCGCAAGAATGCCTATGAAGCCAAACAATTCTCCGATGTCGACTTCGAGCAGACTCTAAAATCTCGTAATCCCCATCCAGAACAACAACGTAGGGGTAATTGCCTTGTTCGAGAAGCGTTGCAAATTTCTTGCATTCTGGTTTTCCTTTTTTTGATATTATCCGGCAATTATAGTTTTGGAGAGCTTCATTATAGAACGGAATGTCAGTATGCCCCTCAACATAAACAAGGATTTCTGAATAAAAAAGATGTTCTGCAGCTAACCCCGGAGGAGTTCGAGAAAACGAAATCAACTTTCCCTCCCCAAATCTATTACTTTATCCTGAAAGTTTCCGACAATATCGGGGGAGTGTGTTGCGACGATTACCTGCATTTGTCCACCAAGCGTTACTAAAGATTTTAGGAGTTTTTCTTGCCAAGTGACATGCAGGGACAATTCCGGTTCATCCGCGATATAAACTACTGGTTTATCGAATTTAAGGAGAGCTTGCGTAAGCAAAATCAAAATCTGTTTTTCCCCCGAAGAGAGGAGGTGCCAGTTTAATTCTGATGGTGAGGGTGCCTTAATGTTTAAAATACCGTTCTCATCAACCTTAATAGATTTATCATTCAAGAATGAATTAACTGTTTTCTCGTAAAGCTGTAAAGAGGCAAAAATTCGTTCTTTATCCGCTTCAAGTTCTCCTGCATATTTAACCATAGCTTTTGTTCGACCTATAAGTGGAATTACGAAGGTATCTTCAAATTCCAGAGGAATGTCTTTTCCAGCGTAAATCAGTGGTAATACCTTTTTTGCAGCATCAAATGCAGCGAAATGATCGTCAATTCTGCTCTGCATGGATTCGTCTAAGAACCCAGCAGCTTCAAATGCATTTAATAATTGATCCTTCTCGGTTTCTGTTGGTAGCGAGTGAAATACTGAATTACGAATTGACTTAAGTTGGTCATGTTCTTTACTATAAAGTATCACAGATAGAACTTGATGCTCAAATTGTCTATAACGCTCAGAAAGTTGGGCGTTTAAGATGGAATGATAGCGGGAGAGACCTTCTAATAAATCCTCAAGGCGTAAGTCTATTAATTCCAAAGGTTCTTTTTTTCTATACCTTTCTTCCCCATCTTCTGGCATAGGTAAATGACGGCTTACGGGAAGCCAAACCAGCGGAACTATGGGAGTTGATTCGCCATCAATTTCTTCTGATAGCAGGTTCGTGATAACGTTATCTCTTTCATAAAAATTGCGGATCAGGGATCCAACTGGTCTTCGGCGAGAAAAAATATCTATGGGGGCCTCATATCCTTTCTGTCCTACCTTGAGTTTCAAGGATTCGTTTCCAATATCAACCTTAATCGTGCGCATAGAATTACCTTTGAAACTTTTCAATCCGATTTTTGCTTGCTGAAAATTAAAGTTTACAACACTTCGTAGATCGCCCGATAAGATAGCATGAAGAAGATTTAAAATAGTGGTTTTGCCTGAACCATTTGGACCTATCAGGACATTCACATCGTTGTTAAAAGTTAGATTGATGTCTCGATAGCCCCATAGTTTATCTATTTTGAAAGATTCAATGAAATAACTGCTCATGATTCGGCTCCCTCTTAGAGTCTATAACTCTCAACTGATTGTTAAAATAATAGCACATCTGACCTGAAAAGGCAAAGCGTTAACCGGTAGAATACCCTATGTCACGCCATACTAACTTTCCGTAGAATACCTACCTTCATTCAACTGGGCGGAAATCTCTGGAAACTCTTGCGCGTTGAAAACCAATCGAAAAATACCTGTCTGTGTTGGCGTTTCACGCATTTTCGTATCGCTGGTGGCGTTGAAGGCTTTTTCAAGTGTTTTCAAGACTTTTTGTTTGTACTGGGTATCACGGTTGCCTTCCAGATGTTGTCCTTTTGTCTCAAAAATTAGGACGCGCGTCATCCCTTCAACTTCTTTTGCCATGGCAACAAAGTCTGGATAGATACGTTGCTCATTCCAACCTTGCACGTAATACTCGCCTTGTTGACGCGCCACGACCCGATGCCACCATTGCAGTGCCTTTTCACCATCAAGAAAATGGGCAAAATTCTTTTCCAATTCGTTATCGGAAGGATACTCATACATCGGTTCAAACAGACTGAGCTGGACGGGTTTACCGTATTTGGCAAGTAGATTCTGATTGGCGTGAACCTCAATTTTGTAACTTTGCCGCAATTTATAATTGGGCTCACCTACCTCCAAGTCAAATCGGATTTCTCCGTTTTCTAACTTTTCACGAAAAATTTGCTCTGACTGATTTTCTACTTCATTTGCTACATGTTCCTGCAGCGTTGGTATGAGGTAGGAACGTCTATCGTAGATTTTCTCGTCGTTTTCTCCGCTCGTTTTGAGACCTTCGATCAATTCTTCTGCAATCCGAGCCGCTTGCCATGGGTTTGGCACAATATCTGACAGGCAGATTGCAAATTCGGATACACTAATACTTTTCTCAACGTGTGGTTTTTGGTCTTCATGGAAAACGGGTGGTGCATCGCCAACATTAACCGTCGCGGTCCGTAATGTTGCGCTATCGGGTGTCGATGCATTCGGATCGAGAGGCTTAATTTCGGACCAGTCTATATGTGGTAAAATATGCGCCTGATAATTGAGTTGAATCCATTCTTGACTGTCTTTATGGCGTACCACTGGTAGATAAATCTCTTGACCCCGAAATGGCTTGCGGCGGCGGACTGTCTCCGTTTGGAAATCTGCTTGATCTTGGGTATTTCCCTTGCCCAAGATTTTATCTTCTAAGCCAGTGAGTCCTTGCGATTCTAACCCTTTCTTGACCTGTTTAACGGCATCATTAACGTCGGTGTCATTGCAAAAAACATAGCATTGATCAAGTGATTCTCTGCCGGTGAGTTGCGCGTGTGGTTGCCGCATGACCCGCCCCACGAGTTGCGTAATTGCATTCTGTGAGCGTGTCCTGTCCAATACTACTAACAAATAGGCAAATGAACAGTCCCACCCCTCCATGAGTGCTGCTTTTGTAATGATCCATTTTACCTGTGAGTTCTTGGATAGCAGGTCTTCGCCTTGAAGTTCGTTCTGTGTGGCAGATTTAACGCGTATCGCATCCGGAGGCACCTTTAAGTGCTGTGTAAGATAATCTCGGACATCCTCGGCATGAACATAATTATTATCTTGCTGATCCTTACCCGTTCGTTCAACACGCACGACAGCAATTGGACGGATATACCGGTCTGTACTGCTTTCAAGCAATCTTGCTTCGGTATCAAGTTTCTCAAGTTCTTTGGAAGCCTCGCGCAGTGTATCTTGCCACTTCATATCCGAGTACGATGATACTTGCACGGGTGATTTGATCATTTCCTCTTTTTTCAGATCGGGTCCTGCAATATCAACAAGCAGATTGCTAATACCGCTGTTGGGTGTAGCAGAGAGTTCAATAACCATTTGCGGGTCAAGGCGGTTAATAGAACTGGCAAATTCCTTTCCGTTTCTGGTGCCATACGCTTTATGTGCCTCGTCAAGAACAACCACCGGACGCAGTACCTTGATTACGTTAAAAAGACTTTGCATAGGAATGTCTCCTTCAGCGTTAAAATCAAGATCAGGATATTCTTTCCGCATAAGCGCATTGCCCTCATTATCATCATGGTCGGGGAAGAAACTTGAATAGCGTCCCGAGTTTCGGTACATACGGTAGTAGGCTTTGTCTTTAAGTTTTTTATCGGGGGATTTGTTTGCTGCTGGCAACATGAGCAGCATGACGCATAGGTAATTGGTAATATCGTCCCGACTAAAGGAATCCTCTCTCTCCAGCATTTTAACGTGCCCACCACTTGCACGCTCCAACACTTTACGATAGGGGTGTTCTTTGTTCCACAATGCATCCTTGGTTTGATCGAAGATAGCCTGTGTTGGTACAACCCACAAGGTCAGTCCGCGCTGCCGATGCAGCCGTTCTAAAGCAGATGCAGCAAGTAAAGTTTTACCGCCACCTGTCGGCACCTTGAAACAGATATGTGGGATGGATCGATGTGCGCCGTCTTTACGATCAACATATTCGCCTGCAGTTACTGCAACATCGCCGTTCTTTGCTAATTTTTCCCATGCTTTTTTGGGATAATTGCGGATATCCTTCTCAAGATCCGCATCAATATCAATTCCTACCTCTTTAAGCTTCTCAAGTTGTGTTTCTGAGGTATTTTGAGCCTCTTTAAGCACCTCTAACCAATTGCTAAATGCGTCAAGTGTATCGCGTTGATATATTTTTAATTCCAGCATGGTCCTATATCCTTAATTACGGCACAGCGGAGTGTGCCTACTACTTTATCTTTCGTGTATGGAGTATGGAAGTTGGCAAAATGCAATTCCCATCTTTGTGAGTTCGCGCTGTCCGATGTAATTGCCTGCCGCGTAGACAATCGCTTTTTTGCCGTTATTTTGGCTGGAATCTCGGATACGTTTTGCATGCTCCAGATTTAGTATTGCCTTATTGCTGCGTAAAAACGCAAGGTCAGGTTTGTAGATCAGATAGTAATCGTTTTTGTCATCAGTGTAGAAAAGCCCATCATCATTTTTTTGATCTAACGTATCCTCCTCAACAGAAACCCCTGCAGAAGTGAACAA
The DNA here is from genome assembly GCA_951828385.1 of uncultured Poribacteria bacterium. Taxonomy (GTDB): domain Bacteria; phylum Poribacteria; class WGA-4E; order WGA-4E; family WGA-3G; genus WGA-3G. The sequence goes on along the minus strand of OX639973.1, from coordinate 4,352,365 downwards.
TAGGTTCGTAGCAAGTGCTGTGTATGTTGGTAACTTCTTTCCGGTAAGCATCGTCTCAATCTCAATGGGTTCACCCAAGGTGCAGTAGGTAAAAGAACCACCCAATCCTTCGCGCAATGCCTCGTCACTTGCCTCGGGAACACCGTTGATAACGCGACGAACCCGCTCGGCAGTAGTGGTATCGGCATAATCTTCGCACTCAATAAGGATAAATTTACGGTTACCGCCGTCTTCTTTGTTCAAGGCAAGTACAGCGTGGGCGGTTGTGCCACTGCCAGCGAATGAGTCGAGAATAATAGTATCATTTTTTGTTGATGCACCTTCGGCAATTTCTATTAAGTTAGCAATCAGTCTTGTCGGTTTAGGGTTGTTGAATTCAAGGGCTGTGCTTTGGAAAACGGATTGTAGCTGCTTTGTTCCTTCGTCTGTGGTGCCGGCAATATCTGCTAACATTAGATCTATGGGGACAATACCTTTTTTTTCGGATTCACTAAGAAAATTTTTAAGGCGAGGATATCGCAATTTCCCATCTATGCCCCACCAGAGTCTGTTTTCTCTAACATGTTCTTCATGAGTGCTTTGGCTGTATTTCCAAGCATGCGTCGGGTGATTTACGGACTCTCCCGTATGCGGGTTTACTACCGAATAAACTAAATTTGGACGTTGTTCTTTCACCGCGGGGTTGACGTAGGAACTGGACACCCAACTGCCGCGTGGGTCATCATCAGGATTAGAATATGTTTCATTCAGTTTTTTATCCCGCTTAACACGAATGTGAGAAACAGTATCAGATTTTCTATAGGCGATGATATGCTCACGTTGGTTTGAAAATAATTTGGCGTTATTACTTCTACCATAGCGGTGCTGCCAAATAATGTCTGCAAGAAAATTTTCTGCTCCCAAAATTTCATCCATTAGCATCCGCAAATGATGCACTTCATTATCATCAATAGAGATGAAAATTACACCATCGTCCGCAAGTAGTTCTTTTAGGAAATGCAGTCTTGGCCACATCATACAGAGCCATTTGTCGTGTCGTTCCAGATCTTCGTTATCAACAGGTGCGTTTTCCGTGAACCATTGTTTGATCAGTGGGCTGTTGACGTTGTCGTTGTAGACCCAACCTTCATTACCGGTATTATAGGGTGGGTCGATGTAGATACACTTGATACGGTTGGTGTAGCGCGGCAGTAATGCCTTAAGTGCATGTAGATTATCGCCGTGGATAATGAGGTTATCGTCTTCTCCGGTTGGGTTGCAGGAGCGGTTTTTGTCAGTTTCAAGTGGGCGGTAGGGAACGGTGAGGTGGTGGGTGTAGATATGGTGTTTTCCGTTGAATTCGAGTGTAGGCATGGGCAACTCCTTTCGGTTTATCTGTGTTATTGACGTGAAATATCTCTTTCGTTAATTTTTCCAATCTTCCAAACGGAGCCCTAATCCAATTATCCTTTCATAATCAGAATCGGAAGCAACCAGAATTGCATCAAGTGCTAAAGCTGTAGCAGCAATCCAAAGGTCGCATTCGCCTAAAGACGTTCCTTGTTCTTGCGACGCAATTTTTATCTGTGCATAGACCTCGCCAACCGTGTTTGGAATTGGGTCACACGGGACTGTAGCAAATAGTTCATTTGCTCTTTGTTCAAGGTCTTGTCGTCTTTTTCCATCAGGGAGACGAACAATTCCGAACATAATTTCCCCCTTAACGATGGGACAAGTAAAATGGTAGTCCGACTCGGTTAGCGAATCGAAACGCCCTTTTACTCTGGAATTTTCCTGCATCAACAAACTACATGTTGATGTATCCAAGAGATACTTATTCATTATTTATTACTTTCATCCGAATCAAAGGGCGAATCAAACTTTATCGGTATTTCTCCCTCTTTTATTGACTGATTCAGTGCTTCAATGTCTTCCTCCATGAGATGTGGTGGTTTTTCCATCGCTTTGATAAGGCGTTGGGCAGTCGGATTTTTTCTTCTTGCTGGTTCCTGTGTCTGTTTTGGCGGTGATTCTGTCCAAGCGCGAAACTGTTCAAAAAACTTAGGCGATAATGGTACTTTAACTGAAACAGCTTGATGTACCGCGAGTAGTATCTGACCGATTTTCTTTTTTCCGGTTTCACTACTTTTACAGGCTTTTTCTATTTGTGGAACTGTGAGCATTGGTGTTTTCAACTTCGCTCGAAATTCTATTTTTTGTACCCATTGTGCAGAAAGAAGTACTCCTAAGTCTTTCACTACAAAATCTTCCCATGGATTATTAATGAAAAAAGACGAAATGATTGTGTGGGCAAAAAGAAGATCTTCTAAACTGGTTTCTTGATTATAGATAACTTTTATTGATGCTGCAAGTTGTTTTTCAAGTTTTTCATCAAGTGTGTACATCATCGTAAGTGCATTATTATAATCTCCCAACAATATCGGTTCAATTAAATCAAGGGCAGAATATATATTCTCTTTAATAGGTAGTTTAGATGCATTTGTGCGCCATTTAGCCAAAATATCCTGTTCACCTCTGTTTGTCCGCATTAGAGCGATAAGTGCGGCAACAAAAATTGCAATTATGTTATCAACAGAGGCGAAATCAGATAGATCGGAGTGAGATATAGAGTACGATCCCTTTTCCGCAGCTCCTCTACTACTTTGCTGATGCTTCTTCATTGAACTATACACCGGTGCTAACTGATAGATACGTTGTGGCAAATTATCAAAGGTTTTGTTTCTAAATTCGTACTTTGCTTCAAGAAAGGAAAGGAGGTAATTCAATAACGGATATTCCTCTCGGTCTGCGCTCTGTAGGGCATGCTGGAGAACTGTCGTCTCATGGCCAAATCTGTCCTCAATTTCCGCTAGATGGAGCCAAGAATATCCTATCGGAGAATCAGGGAGGGTTAAAAATTCTTCTTTTGTCTCTGGATCGCTACAGAAGCCTATAGGGGGTTCAAGAGGTTTTGAAGAATTACTTTCATTCCTATACCATATCGTCCATATCCATTTTATTGTGTGCTCTAAGCGTTTCTTTAAAGTGAAATACTTGACATCTGTATTATCTTGAGGGAGTTTCTCAAAATTTTGCAACGCCAGATGCAGCAGCTTTATGCAATTGAACATATTGCCTGCTTTAAAATAGGAAAATCCCGCGTCTGCATACGAACCAATGTATCTTTCGGTGTTTTCAACCTCTTGAGTTCTCTTTGCTCCTTCTTCAAAAAAGGTACCCGCTTTCTTCCAATCGTCCAAATAGGCTGCGCATATAGCGGCTCTACGACATTCTTCCAAAGGTCCAACGCCCAATCGTTCTGACGCTTGATACCACTCAGGAAGAATGCGTTCGTAAATATCAAGTGCTTCTTGGTAATGTTCATGACGTAAATATACAACAGCTTGCCCTTCTTCTATCACAGGTAACGCCCCCACTTTTAACATAATATCTTTATAAACTTGATGAGCAGTGTTGTGGTCCTTTAAATATTCATCATATATGATTGCTTTACCTCTTGCTGATAATGCAGCGATATGTGGATAACGCCAATCGAGAGATCTCTCTATTACTTTGTTATAAACTTGTAAGCATTTTGTCCAATCAGGATTTTCCTGTTTTTCTTCATGTAAGTAGATGCTTTCAATCAAAATACGACAGTCAATATTGTAACCCTCAAAATCTGCCAATAATAAAGTCCGGGTTTTTGGATCAAGTTCATCCAGGGCATCAATAAGGTCATTGAGGAAAGCAGCGTTAATATCAGGACGCATATAAATGAAACTAAATAGGAAACTGAAAAAGTTAGAATTATCAGTGATGTGTTCTTCTATCTGCCCCATGGAATTAAGATACATATCCCAAATATCTTTGTTGCTATCTTTGATGTCGATCATTTCTTTAAGATAGCCTACCAATTTCTTAGATGGAAGCGGTATTTGGTTATATCTCAATGCTTGTGTCGCCAGCATTAGGCGAGATAACAGATATGACTTACGTGGTTCATAAGGTTTGGTTTCTTTATCCCAAATTTCAAATATCTTTGGTACTAACTCTGGTCTTACCTCAACTGCAATTCGATACTGCAATGATCGAAACATTTGATTTACAAAGGCATCACCTGGGAATAATTCTTCATGAGGATCAGTTTTAATACTTACTAACCACGAGAATTCCTGGCAGAGATTTTCCCAATCCTCCTCTTGAGCAGTCATCAGGGCATGGATGACAGAAATAAATCCCCCTCTGTTTTGTCCAATCATACTATGTGTAAGCACAGCCCACGCCTCTGTCATGCTCAGGTTCTTTGTTTTGAGGATTGCGTTTGCAATGTAAGCGTGGAGATCTTTTATCCTGCTCTCGGACCAAACGTCTTTGGCTGCGTTAGTCAATAAAAGTGAGACTGTATAATAGGTTTCACTAACTTGATCTATCCAAGGACCAACCAGTTGACTGAAAACATCTCCTGGATGCAATATAGGTTCTGGTATCTCTGCCACGTTTAGTGCATAATCTTTCCTAAATCCAATGGACATCAAGCTAAGCCTATAGAGGAATTCCCGACGATCTTTTGGCAAATCTGTAAGCAACAGTCTTGCTGCTTCACGCTCCTCTTTCACCTCTTCGGGGGGTTGTAGGATACTTGTGAGTATGTTTTGTTCTGTCCAACCTTCTTCCTGCAATCGGATGATCCAAGCATGTACAAGTCTCGGATGTCCACCCGTATGTGCTTGAATTAATTTTACCCAAGTGTCTATGTCATTAGCAGGACATCCCATTTCTTCAGCAAATTGCCTTATTTCAGGTTCAGTAAAGTTAGGAACATTGATGGTTACGGAAGATGATACGCCGAGGCTGCGGATGAGATTGGGAGGTGGTTTGTGTTGACTTGTGATCAGCAATTTTGCCCCATGTTCCAGTAACCTATAAACTACAATACCCAAGTCTTCTTCATACGTCTGCAACTGTTGTGGTTCTAAGTTCAGGTCGTCAAGGACGACGTTAACCTGCTCAGATTCATTGCTTACTGCAATAGCGAGTTGCTGTAGAAGTTGAGCACCCTGAGATGAAAAGTCTTTAGATGATGGATCCCCGTTTGTGACGTTCAGCCATAACCATGATCCGTTTATATCATTTGCAGCCAATTTTGCAAGGGTTGTTTTACCTTTGTCCACCCCTCCTTGGATTACAACTATACCGTCTGATTGGAGTTTAGTTTGGATACTTGTAAGCAGGTCTGTTCTCCGGAAAACATTGGGATAAAGCGGAGGGATAACAGTTTGTGTAGGTGAATATGATTGAATCGTAACATCAGATGGATCGTCCGTAGGTGCCTCACTGGCGGTAGCACCCTTTGCGGCCTGTGTTGCCAGCATTTGCAGGTCCCGCAAATGCTGAGTTGAAACCCTTTCTGTCGTTTGCTCTTCAAAAATTTCACGGAAACGTGCTTTAGTAAGTTTACGGTTATCCTTTCGCGTTGCGACCGCGAAGGCTTCTGTGAGAAGCGGAGCAAAGATTTTCTTGGCATAAGAAGGTGAAATTTTGTTTTCTTTGCCGTGATTAATTAATTTTTCGTTTATCTCTTGCTCTATGGAATCGATATCTTTGCCCTCTGTGTCCCAAGTAATCGGTTCTATAAGTTTTTCATAAATTTCTTGAGGTGATGACACCTTCAGAAAATCATTTACTGCCTCTGATATTTTTCCGTCAGTCAGTAAAAAATTAGATATTTTTTCGATGGCTGCTTCATCACCGGAACAACGGTTCCACACTTCAAGACCTCGTTTGCCTTTTTCAAATAGATCATCTTGTTCTTTACCTATCTTAGATTTTGTGAGGAGACGGAATTTCACACGCCGATCTGGATTGTTAGTCCGCAGTTCCCAATAATTGTTGACCGCGTCAATCACCTGCTGGGACCTGAGTGTTATGTTGTTTTGGGTGTGTTTGACTTGCGTTGCCGTAAAGGTACCATCTAATTCTATATCAAAATCTTCCACAACTTCAAGATAGAGAATATCGTTATCAGCAAGGTCCAGCCAAGCATTCACACTGTGCAAGATCTGATAGCGATATCCTTCTATGGAATCGGTTGCTTGACGTTTGGAATCTGCTTTTATCGGTGCTTGATTGCGCTCAGGCAAACTATCTATGTTTGAGGTGTTGTCGGCAGATTTGTTTTTCATGGTTTATCTCGGTTTATCAACGGAATGCTGAGGTTATTCTGGGGCTATTTCGTCTTCGGTAAGACTTAAAACAAGTATAGCGTTAAGTGAGGAAGATTTCAAGTTAAAAATCAAAAAAGGGTGTGTAACTATTTTGTCAATTGTGGTCTGAATGCAGGTCGCATTTGGGGGAGTACGCCGAAAATCACGGATTGGGAAATCCTGGTCCTCCACAGGCTAACAGCCTATGCTACAGATGATGCGTGCCACAGGATACCAACAGCCTATGGTACAGGGCCGCATTTTTATTAATCGCGCATCAAAAACTTTACACGCTCTATCAGACTTGCGTTGTATTGATGCAAATAACAGATGTTGGGGTTGTTGTAAGAGGCGATTGTTTTGACGTGCGATGAATCGCACTACTACGAACGGGTGTTTGATTGTGCTAGGTCCTTATTCATTCTTTTTCGTGTTCATCGGACTCAAAGATCGAATCAAAATTTATAGGTATTTCCCCGTCTTTGATTGACCGATTCAGTGCTTCAATGTCTTCGTCCGTGAGATGTGGTGGTTTTTCCATCGCTTTGATGAGGCGTTGTGCGGCGGCATTTTTTCCCCTTTCTGTAATTCCTTATTCTAACATGTCAGAAGCTTTTATCTCTTCAGTCTCACTTTCAGTCCGCTTTCTACGCAACCCCTGGCGCATTGAAAAAGCAGAATTTCCGTAGAAAATCCGTGAGACTTTGCCTTTCACCGCTCAACCCAACCTACGAGAGGCATATCCTAATACCAACCTCACGTTATGATTAAGGAGTGTTTACCGATAAGGCTCCAGGTCAATCCCCGGATATGCCTGCGCAAGACGTGCGAGGGTTTCCGGTGTATAATACGCATCCCCAGGCGCGGGCCACCCTAAGACGCGCCGCACAGCAGGAGTGGTTTGCGTGACAAACTTCATATACTGTGGGCTGCCCCAACCGGGCACCGGACGCGTCGTTTTGCACCAATCGTCATTGTCTGCCCGATGGAAGTGATACCCCATCCACCCGCGTTGTCTGTTTTTGTTCTCAAACGGTTGTGCAGCGTGAACCAAGTAACTCGAACGGAACGACACACTTCCCGCTTTCGCCGTAAGGGGAACCGGATCCGCGAGTTCTCCTTTAAACTCACGGAGATCCGGAATACCCATGCCACCGCCTCTGCCCGGATACTTCGCCCATATTTTATCTAACCGGTTCTGTGAACCTGGGCAGACAAGCATCGGCGCACCGTCCAATTCGATGTCATGTGGGAAGATAGCGGTCAAAATATATCCGTAGCGTTCCCAATCTGGATGCGGTGGCAAAGGCGAGTTCGTCGCATTGTCAATGTGATAACCCTGCCATGGATGCTCACTATGGCGACTATCGGTGAGACCTTCTCGAAAGAATATTTGCCCATAACCGAGTCGAATTTCTTCTGTGCCTAACAACTGCTGTGCGATTGCCAGATATGCCTCGTTTTCGATGAGTTTATCGACGGCTTCCAAGCCTGTCGGGAAATGCACCGCTTTTCCAAAGGGACCCGCGAGTCGTTGCATATCGCTGTTTTTCTCGTATGCACTTTTTAACGCTTCGGGGTGCGCGCTCCATTTCGCGTGATATTCGGTGTAAGTCAACCCATCATAGGCGTTTCGTTCAATTTCTTCGAGTGCGGGTGCGATCACTTCCGGTGAAAACACGTTGGGCACTACGATGATGCCATCCCGTTTCCACGTTGTTAGTTGTGCTGTTGTCAGTTGCATGAGGTTACCTCTCTGTGAACTTTTCCCATTTATCCTCTTGAACCACTTCACTATCCGCTTTCTGTTGAATCGTCTGCCACCATTCCTGATTTTCGACGTACCACTGAATCGTCTCGCGCATGCCATCTTCAAACGCAATCGTCGGCTCCCAACCAACATCTTCAGTAATCTTCCGTGAATCCAACAGATACCGACAATCGTGTCCGGGTCTGTCTGGCACATAAGTCTTGAGAGCCTGCGGTTTGTTAAGCACATCTAAAATGAAATCGCTAATCTCCTCAATGCTCTTCTCCATCCCGCTCCCGACATTGTAGGTTTCCCCGATTTTGCCGTGCTTGATCACCGCTGCGACGGCTCGGCAGTGGTCTTCAACATGTAACCACTCTCGGCGATTATGACTGCTGCGATAGAGTGTTAGCGGTAAATTTTGAATCGCATTCGTTGTGAAGAGCGGAATAAGTTTTTCTGGATGCTGGTAGGAACCATAGTTGTTCGCACAATTAGAGATCGTTATCGGCATACCGAAACTGTGAAAATAGGCGTTCACGAGATGATCGGCTGCCGCTTTGGAAGCGTTATAGGGTGTCTGTGGACGATAGGGCGCGTTCTCACTAAATGCATCGGGTGAATCCAATGGAAGTTCACCGTACACCTCACAGGTAGAAATATGATGAAAACGCTGCACGTCATACTTCCGAGCCGCGTCTAACAAAGCCTGCGTCCCCATCACGTTCGTCTCAAAGAAACGCCGCGGATGTAGAATTGCACGGCTATTGTGCGACTCCGCAGCGAAATTGACGATGACATCCGGCATCTCTTTTTTCAAAACGCTTTCCACAAACACCGAGTCATGAATGTCACCCTGGGCAAACGTGTAACGCTTCGGGTAACGCGCCGCTATATCCGTCAAATTGGTGATATTCCCAGCGTATGTCAGCAGATCAAGGTTAACAATAACATCGTCTGAGTGGTGCCTTAGCCAGTACCGGATGAAATTGGTGCCGATAAATCCCGCACCCCCAGTGACCAATAGTCTCATTAATTAAAAATCCCTTTCTGCGCGGTCAAATAGCGTCTGCTGATCCGGATACTCTATTTCAGTTGAGGGAGTGTCATCATCCGGTGTTCCTGTCTCCGCTTTTCGGTGTCGCCTCGGTGCCAAGATGTCCATATCCATTTTCTCACGTGATGCCGCGACCTGTTTTTGTATCTGATTGAGTTCGTGCCGAAGAAAAATAAAATAGGCATCATCGCCGTTTGACATATCTTCAAGCGATTCGAGCAGTTCTGAAAATCTATTCGGCTCGTTCTTTTCCAACCACTTCATTGACTCCGCAAAAGCGACGCGCGTCTTGTATTGATACATATTATGATTTTTCTCCAACAGGACCGACCAGAGACGTTTCACCCTATCAATATGTTGTTCGCTGAGTGTGCCTGAACCGTCGAGTGCGAGTTTGCGCCGCCGCCGTTCCGCGCTCACTTCACCCCGTTTCGGCTTTTGCCGAGCCTGTTGTGCTGCGGTGTCTAATTTTGCTGCCTTCTCACGGGTTTTAAATCGATCATAGAGTGCCGCGACCATCGCCTCCGCCATCAGTGTCTTAAATCCTTCCGGATCACGGCTTTTAAGGAACAACAGAGACGCGTAGGCAAGCGGATCCGCATGCGGTGAATTCAACTTTACCAATCGTAAAACCCGCTCCGCATGTTGTTCCACTTTTGTGCCAACACCGTTCAACCTAAACTTGCCGCGTTTTTTAGCCATCAATTTTTCCCTTCATTCCCTTCAAATGAATATATCTTATCAGAAACAGACGGAGTCTGTCAATCTAATTTCGTCCTCAGATAGATAGACCGCCGCTACCGAACATAAAATATCCTTGACGAATAATTAGAAATATTGTAAAATAACAAACAAATTCAAATCGTAAGCACTTTCTAAGCACAAGGTCCCGTGTCTCACGGTCTTGCGAAGGAACAACGATGCGGCAACGTGAGAAGTTCCTCGCCGATCTGGCGCGCGTGGAACAGGTAAAAGCGATCATCGGAGACAAGGCGCGAAGTCTGCCACAAGCGGCCCTCAAATTTATCTTGGCACACCCGGCCGTCTCTTGTGTTGTTCCGGGGATGATGACTCCCGCGCAAGTTGACGACGGCGTAGCGACTTCAGGTGCGGCACCGCTACCTGCCTCAGCCCTGGACCAATTACGCAACAATTAAGTAAGGAAAATAAAAATAAATGTATAAAAAAATTTGCCTGATAGGATTGGCATCTCTGTTTACCCTTGCGGTTATGGCTAACATTAGCCACGCACAAGAACGTATTAGCGGTCCTTGGCTCTGGATGATTGCGCTAAACGAAGTCAACGAAGGCGGACAGGCTTCTACGGATATTGATTCGCTCAATGAAGCCAGCAAAGGCAGAACCAACGAAAAACACATCGCAGAAAATGGCGCGAACGAAGGGGATACGGTCAGCGGTTATAGATGGACACCCGGTGAACTTCCTGCCGACGGAAATATCAACGCTATGCTCGTTGACATCGGCATGACAGAGATCGCTGATTTCAACGATGTCACGTCTTATGCCATTATCATCATCGAAACCGACGAAGAACAACGTAATGTGACGATGGGCGTCAGCAGCGACGACTCTATCAAAGTCTGGCTCAATGGCGAAGTCGTTCATAAGAACGCAGTTAACCGCGGACGTGGAGGCCCCGATGAATTCCAAGACGAGTTCCAGGTTAACCTCAAAGAAGGGGCGAATCTTTTGATGGTCAAAGTCAGTGAGCGCGGGGGCGGTTGGGGCATGAACGTCGGCATCGACGCTGATTTCGAGCACAGCCTAAACTTTGATGATTACGAACACGTTAAATTTGACGCTAAGGGTGACCCCATCCCCGTACAAGAATCAGCATGGGGCGCAAATAGACGCATTACCGGTCCATGGCTCTGGATGATCGCCCCTACCGATGCCAACCAAGGCGGACAGGCTTCTACCGATGTTGATTCGCTCGATGAGGAAAGTAACGGAAAAGTCACCGAAGAGGACATCGCAAAGAATGGCGCGAGGAAAGGCGACAAGGTCGGTGATTATGAATGGACTCCCGGTACACTGCCGGCAGATGGCAACATCAACGCCATGCTCGTTGACATCGGTATGACGAATGACACTGATTTCAACGATGTTACGTCCTACGCTCTGATTACGCTTAAAACGACGAAAGCGCAGCGCGACGTTACGATGGGCGTTAACAGTGATGACTCTATCAAGGTTTGGCTCAACGGTGAAGTCGTTCATACCAACGCCGTGAACCGCGGGCGCGGCAATGCAAACACCTTCCAAGATACGTTTGATGTTGACCTCAAACGCGGTAGTAACCTGTTGATGGTGAAAGTCAGTGAACGTGGCGGCGGCTGGGGACAGTACGTCGGCATTGATGCCGAATTCGCTCTCACCAGCACACCAGGTATCTTGGCAGTTGAACCCACAGGTAAATTTTTAACGCAGTGGGGAAAAATAAAGCGAGCCCATTAGGGCAAGTTGCAGTAGCCAAAAATCTATACAAATATAGTCAAATTTATACAAATCTATAGATATTTTATTTGACTTCTGGTGAAAGATATAGTATAATTACTGGACTACGTCGGTGGGAAAACCTTAGGGGTACACTCTACCCCGCCCCACCACAATAGACGTAGTGACGTAGTTCAAATTTTTCTAACCTTAATACCGTCGCCACGAGTTGCGAGGAGACGATAAACGCCTGTGGAGTCCGTGTAAGCCCTCGTTTGGAGGCAGTGGACGTTGAAGCAGGAAGTATGGCAACAGTCAAACACCTCTGTTAGATTTGTATAGATTTCAATACATTTTAACAGATTTGTGAGATTTGTATAGGTCCTACACAACGGCAATCAGTTTCAACCAAACAGTTCAAAATTTAATTGAAAAATTAATTTAACATTTTTGGTAACTTGTGCTAACCTATCTCGTTAGTTGAATAAACGGGACAACACAATAATGAAAGGAGGTTTCAAGTAAACAAATGCAGAAAAAATTATGGGCAATAGGACTGATATGTCTAATGTCCGTTTCGGTTATGACGTACATCGCTGATGCCGAAGAGCCAATTGCAGGACCTTGGCTGTGGATGATTGCACCCACCGAAGCCAACCAAGGTGGACAAGCCTCCACCGATATTGATTCGCTTGATGAGGAAAGTAAAGGCAAAGTCACCGAAGAGATGGTCGCAAAAAACGGTGCCAAAGAAGGTGATGAAGTCGGTGATTATGAATGGACCCCAGGCGAATTGCCCGCAGACGGCAACATCAACGTATGTCTCGTGAATATTAAGATGACAAAAGTCGCCGATTTCAACGATGTTACGTCTTATGCACTTATCATACTCGAATCCAGCAAAAAGCAGGCTGGTGTGACAATGGGTACCAGCAGCGATGACTCTCTCAAAGTCTGGCTTAATGGTGAAGAGGTTCATAAGATGGCTGTGAACCGTGGGCGCGGTGGTTTGCCCGCCAATATAAACGGCTATCAAGATAGGTTTGAAGTGGACCTGAAAAAAGGTGCTAACCTGTTGTTGGTCAAGGTCAGTGAACGCGGCGGCGGCTGGGGACAGTACGTCGGTGTCGATGCTGATGTGGAACCCCACATAAATTTTGACGGGTTTCAACCCGTTGAACCCGCAGGAAAATTGGCGACACAATGGGCACAAATCAAGAACGCCCATAAGTAACGCCACTTTTAATTTCCGGCAATTTCGTTGCCAGTCTTCAGTAATTTGGATAGAAATATTTCACGTTGCCTGTGCAATGAAAATTAAATTGTTCTAACACCACTTTTTAATCTTGATTTAATTGTGGTTATTTGTTAAACTAATGGCGAATAGTTGTTCATCCTTAACTTAAAAAAGCGTCAGAAACTATAACGCAATAGATGAGCACTGTCAAAGTTAAAAGTTATTTTTTCAAAAAAATTAGATGGAGGTTTTCATGTACAAGAAACTCTTTGTAGGTTTAACGTGCCTCGTGGCGATTTTCCTCATGACGCACATTGCTGATGCACAAGAACCCATTAAAGGTCCATGGCTGTGGATGATAGCACCCACCGAAGCCAACCTAGGTGGTGCCGATTCTACCGATATCGATTCTCTCTCAGTCGCCAGCGGTGGTGATGTCACCGAAGATATGATCGCAACAAACGGTGCAACTGAGGGTGACCAAGTCGGTGACTACGCATGGACGCTCGGCACGCTTCCTGATGACGGTAACACTAACACTATGCTCGTTGAGATAGGCATGACAGAAGTTGCCGATTTCAACGACGTGAGCTCTTATTCCGTTATCACACTTGAATCCGCTACAGCACAGTCCGGCGTAACGCTCGGCGTCAGCAGCGATGATTCTATCAAAGTCTGGCTTAACGGCGAAGAAGTTCATAACAACCCCGTCAACCGTGGACGCGGCGGCGCACCCGCTGATATAGATGGCTACCAAGATAAGATTGAAGTGAATCTGGTGGCAGGTGCTAATCTGTTGATGGTCAAGGTCAGTGAACGCGGTGGTGGCTGGGGACAGTACGTCGGTATTGATGCCGAACTCTCAGCGATCTATGCGGTTCCGCCTATCGTCCACATTGAAGGCGAATGGCTGTGGATGATCGCACCTACCGAAGCTAACGAAGGCGGTGCCAATTCTACCGATATCGACTCGCTCGCTGTTGCGAGTAACGACGATGTTACCGAAGAAATGGTCGCAACTGAAGGCGCAACAGAAGGCGACGAGGTCGGTGATTACGCATGGACGCTCGGCGCACTCCCCGCCGACGGGAACATCAATGCCATGCTCCTCGAACTCGGTGTGACAGAAAACGCTGATTTCAACGACGTTACCTCTTATGCACTCATCACACTCGTATCCGAGGAAGATATGGAAGGCGTGATGCTCGGTGTCAGCAGTGATGACTCCGTCAAAGTCTGGCTCAACGGCGAAGAAGTTCATAACAACCCCGTCAACCGTGGACGCGGCGGCGCAGACTCCTTCCAAGATACGGTCGCTGTTAACCTTGTAAAAGGTGACAACCTACTGCTGATAAAAGTCAGTGAACGTGGCGGCGGCTGGGGAATGTATGCCGGTATTAACGCCCCTGTCGAAGCTATGTATAAGGCACCTGCTGAAGCAGGAACGGCTGTCGAAGCTGCTGGTAAACTGCTGACAACTTGGGGCAGCTTAAAAGCCAAGTAATATCTAAGTTTCTACGTAAAGAAAAAGGACGCAGCTGATCACTTCAACTGCGTCCTTTTCTTTTTCAGGCAGCGTATCTATCGTCCCATGAGTTCCATAAAGACCGGTAGCGACGCTCTAAATCCATCCTCACGCGTCCCACCCACCGGTGTATAGACGCTCTCCAAAGAGATTGCACCTTCGTAACCATCCCGTTTCAAAGCATCCACGATGTCGTTGTAGTAAGGATCCATCTGCCCTTGACGCATCGCACAGAAATCAAAGGTTGCCGCGGGTAGGTTGACAACGCCATCTTTAAGATGTACATGTGCAATATGTTCACGAATCGCTTCATAGCCATCGGGATACGGGACTTCTGTACAATAAAGCGAACTGCATGGATCCCAGAGTACTTTCAGATGTGGCACGTCTAATGCGTCTATTAACTTTCTCGCAAGGAATGCCGATGTCACGTTCCCTGAAATCGCAGTCTCCATGACAAGCGTGATGCCCGCCGCGTCCGCGATTTGCAACGGTTCTTCCAACCGATTCATGAGCGTCGCCCACGCGCCTTCGGAGATAACCGGTTCCGCACCGAAAAGCACCATCTCTTTTCGGAAACTGAAAATCCGGACGAGGTTCGTACCGAGTGCTTGTGCAACATTAATACACCGTTGTAACGTTGTAATGTGTTCACGATAGGCAGGCGCGACCACCGCCGTATCAACCGGGAGTGCCGATAAATTGTGGTGCGAGATACACGATACCTTTAAATTCCGAGCCGCAATTAACCCTCGAACCCGTTCAATGTCAGCGTCCGTCAAATCTCCAACCTGTTTTTCCCAAAGATATTGTAATTCAACATATTCCAAGCCGGTCGCTACCATCGTGTCCAGCGCGTATTCAAAATCCCGACTGATGCCATCCGTAATAGTTCCGAGTTTGAACATTTAACACCCTCTCAATTTTCTTATCAGGAAACAATTAGAAGATTATAGTAAAGTTTAGAATTAATAGGACACTCTGCGCCGGTTCGGTTGGAATGCAGGTCGCATTTGGGTGAGTACACCGCAAAACCGAACCTACCGGGGATGAAAGTGTCTCTTTATTTTTACGATTCACTATAGAACAACGGATATCCGCACATTCTTCCAACCTTCCAACCTTCCAATCTTTAACTATTCTGTTTTCTTAATTTCGACACCAGCGATATTTTCCAAAATTTTGATAATCGTCCAGTTATCCTCATCCGGATTTACCGCTTTCCCGGCTTGAAACAGTTCAAACGCAGCACTCGCGGCAAAGAGCGGCACACCACAATCGTTTGCCATACTTTTCGCCAAACTGAGGTCTTTATACATCGTACCGATATTACTTTGTCCTTTGAAGTTGCGTGATAAGATGTTTTCCGTTGTATCTCTGAAAAGGAAATTCCCGACGACACTTGTGCTAACAACGTCCCGAAGTGTCTCCGGTGCTACACCCGCTTTCACCGCGAGGGTTAACGCCTCAAAGATACCCGCATACGTCGTACCTATCAGTACCGCGAGGGCAGATTTGACGGTTTGCCCCATACCGATCTCCTCTCCAACGTGATAGATGTCCTTGCCGACCGCTTCAAGCACCGGTTTCGCTGCCGCAAAGATCTCGGTTTCTGCTGCTACCATCATCGTAAGCGTTCCGGCGGCTGCCCCCGGTGCCCCACCACTCACAGGTGCGTCAACGATGTTAACCCCTTTTGCCGTCACGAGTTCGGCGACCTCTATCACCTGTGAACGTCCAATAGTCGCCGTACAGATGACTGTAGCATTCGGGTTAAGCCCCGCCAGCAGCCCGTCTTCACCCAAGAGTGATGCCTTAACCTGTTCAACATTCAACACCATGATAAAAACCGTATCTGCGGCGGCACCGAGTGCTCGCGGCGATGCAGCAGCGTCCGCGCCTTCTGCTACCAACGTTTCCATCGCTTCAGGACGGACATCATACACCGTCAATTCGTGTCCGGCTTTCAAGATGTTTCTTGACATGCCCGCCCCCATATTACCAACACCGATGAGTCCAACTTTTGCCATAAATTACCTCAAAAAATATTGCCCAGAATTGATACACACGCTGCTTCTCCAAACGCACTTCTTTGCCGTTCTGTCTTGCAAATGTCCGCAGCAACAAACCCTGCTAACTGAAAATCGGTAGAGTTTATCACAAATTCTGAGAAACGTCAATCTATTTTCTGCACACAGAATTTTTACACAATTTTTTCTTCTTTGTGCTATAATGACGCATTCATATAGAAAAAGAAGGAGCCAAATAAATGGCAGATACCCTCAAAGGTGCCGTACTTGGATATGGCGCAGCATTTAATATGGGCAGAGCCCACGCGAATATGATGCAGAACACCGACGGCATTGAATGCGTCGCTGTCTGTGACATAGACCCAGAACGCACAGATGCCGCAAAAAAGGATTTTCCCGGCATTCGTACCTATAATTCAGTTGAAGCACTCAACGCGGACGACGGTGTCGATCTCGTCGCGAACGTTCTACCGCATAGTTTGCACTGTGGGCCCTCGGTGGCAAGCCTCAAGGCTGGCAAGCACGTTGTCGTTGAAAAACCGATGTGCGTCACAATCGCAGAAGCCACAGAAATGATTACGACGGCTAAAGAGAACAACGTCATGTTGTCTGTTCACCACAACCGACGATGGGATGCTGATTTCTGGACGCTGCGTGAACTCGTCCAATCCGGTATCATCGGCAAAGTCTTTAGCATTGAGATGTGGGGCGGCGGTTACGGTAGACCGAACCCAGATTGGTGGCGCAGCGTCAAAGCCATCTCCGGCGGACAATTCTACGATTGGGGTGCGCACTACCTCGATTGGCTACTCAATGTGCTCGAAGCACCGATGATTAACGTCACCGGCTTCTATCAACCGAACCTCGTTTGGGATGATATTACCAACGAAGACCACGTCCAAGCAGTTATTCGCTTCGCGGGCGGAAAGGTCGTCGCGGACGGCGCATCGGCAAACATCCAGATGTCTAATATCGCCAAAATCGGTGGAGAGCGCTGGAAACTGCTCGGCTCACACGGCGCAATTACCTCGCAAGGCGGCGGGTTTAAGGTCCTATCCGAAGTCGAAGGCCACCCTAAAGAACAGGAAGTCGGTCATCACGGTAGACCTGGACCGAGTTATTATCAGAATATCGTCGCGCATTTAAACGACGGCACGCCGTTACTTGTGACACCGGAGTCCGCTCGCCGCGTCGTTGCCATCATGGATTTAGCAGAAAAGTCGGCGAAAACACATCAGGCAGAAACGGTGCCTTATGAATTTGAATCATAGAAACCAATCTGGTTTCTGAATTCCCGCAATGCGTAGTCGGGTTGGAAATGCGACATGCATTCCCAGCCCATCTATCGTCTATCTCGCCCAACAAAATATATGCAAACTATTGTCTTTGAAAAAATTCAGCAATTAAGCATCCAAGAAAAACCTATCCCCGCACTCACTGACGGAGATGTACTCATTCAGACGGAACTCTGCGGTATCTGCGCTTCCGATCTTGCCGCCCTGCGTGGGGATGTTTCAGATTACGCACCCCCCGTCGTGATGGGACACGAACTCGCAGGTGTGATTGCAGAGAGCCGACATCCGGATGTCAAAGTGGGTGAACGGGTTACGGTTAACCCTATGATCTCTTGCGGCGCATGTGCCGAATGCCAGAACGACCTCGATAAATACTGCAATACCGTTGAAGGGATCGGGCACGATATTGATGGCGGCTACGCCGAATATATGCGGATGCCAAAGCACGGTGTCAATACCGGCAAACTCATCCGGGTACCCGATAGTATACCGCACGAAGAACTGCTATTTCTGGAACCGTTGGGCTGCTGCCTCAATGCGATGCAAGAAACGCTTTTTAAGGATTCTGTCGCTATCCTCGGTGCCGGGCCCATCGGATTGATGTTCACACAATTGACAAAACGCGCAGGCTTAGCCACCTATGTGCTGGAACCGCTGTCCCACCGTAGAACTGTCGCAGAAACACTCGGTGCCGACCTCACACTTGATACGTCTCCTGAGTCAGTAGCGCACCTCCGAGACATCACCAACGGCGGCGTTGATACCGTCATCTCCGCAACGACAAACAACGCTTCGGCAATAGCACTCGCTTTTGAGATTGTCCGTAGAGGCGGGTGCCTCAACTTCTTTGGACTCGCACCGGAAGGCGAAGAATTCCGCATCAACCTTGAAGAATTTCACTATGCGGGTCACAAACTGATGGCTTCCTGGGCATTCTCCCGCGCCAGCCTCGAAGCCTCTAAACAACTCCTCATAGAGAAGGTACTCAATTTTGAACCCTTGTTAACCGATCGGTTTCCGATCTCACACGGTTTAGATGCATTCGATAACGCCGCTGCGCAGCGCGGCGTTAAGACAGCAGTCCATCCGTGATGGATATACCGTTGTTCAACCTTTCCTTTGACTTTCTTCTATTTTTGTGGTATCTTTAAAGTGATTCTGGAACACCACACAAGGAGATATTAACTGAAATATGATTCTCGGCGCACACGTATCCACTTCAGGCGGAATACACAACGCCATCAAAAATGGCACCGACCTTGAGTGCGACACGATACAAATTTTCTTGCGAAATCCACACCAGTGGCAAGGAAAACCTCCCACCTCAGAGATAGTCGAAAAATTTACCACAGCGTGGTCAGAAGGCAGACTTGGTGAGGTAATTGTTCACGACATCCACTTGAGTAATCTCGCTTCCCCAAAGTTAGATGTACTGAACAAATCACGCCAAGCGTTCCGTGAACAGATGGAATTCGCGCAGCGACTCGGTATCCGCTACATCGTCACACACCTCGGCGCGCATCTCGGTGAAGGAGAAACATTCGGTTTACAACAGTTAGCCGACAGTTTTGATTTCCTGTTTGAAAATGCTGAGGCACCCGATGTCATGCCCCTCCTCGAAACGACTGCCGGGCAAGGTACAAATCTTGGCTACTGTTTTGAACACTTACGAGATGTCATCGGCATGACAAAACACCCGGATCGGTTTGGGGTCTGTTTGGATACGTGCCACGTTTTCGCCGCTGGCTACGACATGCGAACCGAATCGGATTGTGCAGCAACATTTAATCAGTTTGACAATGTTATCGGGCTTGACCGCCTAAAAGCCTTCCATCTCAACGACGCAAAATCGGAATATCAAAGCCGCGTGGATCGGCACGAACACATTGGTGAAGGCAATATCGGCGCAACCGCATTCGTGTATATTCTCAACGACTCTCGCTTCGCCGAAATACCGCTCATCATTGAAACACCAGAGATGAAAACCATGCACGAGGTAAACCTCTCTACTTTACGGGCATTGAAGGTGTAACTGGCAGATTTTCCATATTGAAGTATAAAAAATGGCGGGGGATTAAGGTGTGTCTATCGGTTTCTGGGAAGTTGCGTTCGTCATCATTCTTTTTTTCGGAATTATCATTGTCTCTCGTTTCGTCGAACGCTTTCGGACAAAACGCATTTGCCCAGAATGTGGATTAGCAATTCAGACACATACATCAACCTGCCCATCATGCAAACGCAATTTCTTGACGAAAAGTAAAGGCGGAAAGGAATAATACCATGCAAAAAACGAAACTAAAAATTAGCGGTATGTCCTGTCAACATTGTGTCAAAACAGTGAAAGATGCGTTGACAGCACTTGAGGGCGTTCAAAGCGCGAAAGTCAACCTCCGCAAAGGCGAGGCAGTTGTCCGTTTCGATGAACTGTCCGTCAACCCTGTCAATCTTAGGGATGCAATAACGCAAGCGGGATTTGAGGCGTTGTAACCCGCTGCACAATTTCAGGCAAAGTATAAGCACATGGACACAGCAAGAATTCAGGTGAAAGCAGGTAACGGTGGGAACGGGTGCATCAGTTTCCGCCGAGAGAAATTTGTCCCGCGCGGCGGTCCCGATGGCGGAGACGGCGGCAATGGTGGACATATCATCCTCATTGCAACTTTGGGAATGAGCACGCTCATCGACCTGCACCATAACCCGCGCCAAGTTGCGGAGAACGGCGGACACGGTACCGGCAAAAAACGAGACGGTGCTGATGGCGTAGATTGTGTTGTTAAGGTCCCTGCTGGCACCATCATCAGAGATTTTGACACGGACGAGACGCTTGCGGATCTAACGGAACCGGATCAAACCGTTGTCGTTGCCCGCGGCGGTATCGGTGGCAAAGGCAATGCGCGCTTTAAAAGCAGTACCTTCCAAGCACCGCGCGTCGCAGAGAAAGGCGAACCCGGAGAAGCACGCGAGATCCGCCTTGAAGTCAAACTCATCGCTGATATCGGGTTAGTCGGTTACCCCAACGCTGGAAAATCAACACTATTGGCGCGAACCTCTGCCGCGACACCGAAAATCGCCGCCTACCCGTTCACGACACTCCGTCCGAATCTCGGCGTTGTCCGCATCAATCGTGAGCAGAATTTCGTCCTCGCAGATATCCCGGGACTGATAGAGGGCGCGCATAAAGGCGCAGGTTTAGGACACCAATTTCTGCGACACATCGAGCGTACCAAAATGCTCATTCACGTCATCGACTTGAGTGCAACAGATGGACGCGACCCGATTGAGGATTACGAGCAACTTAACCTTGAATTGGACCATTACAACGCATTACTGACGAAACTGCCACAAATTATTGCCGTAAATAAGATAGATATGCCTGAAGCGCAGGCGAACCTGGCACGCGTACAGGAATACTTCGGGAACCGGAAAATCTTCCCAATCTCTGCAATTACGGGTGACGGCGTGAATCCACTCATGCAGCAAGCATACCGCTCCTTGCAATACTTAGAAACGCGCGCCCGAAAGGAAGCAGAAACGACAATTACGTTAGAACCAGAACTACCACCGGAACCGTCAGCACGGTTTGAACTCATTGAAACCGAAGAAGGTTTTTTGGTCACGGGTGCAGAACCGCGCCGCGCTGTGCTTATGACCGATATGGAAAACGAACAGGCACTGATCCTCCTGTATCGGAAACTGAAAAACATGGGGGTGATTAACGCACTCGCCCGTGCAGGCGCGGTGGAAGGAGATACAGTCCAGATTGATGAATTCGAGTTCACCTACAGCCCAAAAGCGATGCAATCCAGCTGAGCAGCGCGCCGGCTTGGCTGATGTACAACGTATCGTCGTAAAAGTCGGCAGCAGTACCATCTCAGACGGCGCACACCTCAACGAAGCCGCCCTTGATGGATTAGTCCACGATTTGGCACTTGTGAAACAGGAAGGCGTGGAGGTCATCCTTGTTACCTCAGGCGCGATCGCTGCCGGCTGGCCTCAACTCGGTCTGAAACAGCGTCCGAATACGTTACCACATCTACAAGCTGCTGCCGCTGTCGGGCAGATACGGTTGATGGTAGCTTACAAAGATCGGTTCTCAAACTATGGACAACGCGCCGCGAGCATGCTCCTCACACGCGACGATTTCTCAAACCGAGAACGCTACACCCGCATGAACGATACGATGCGTGCCCTCCTTCATTTCGGCGTGATCCCTATCATCAATGAAAACGACACTGTCGCCGTTGACGAAATCAAGGTCGGCGATAACGATACCCTCTCTGCTTATGTGACAAACCTCGCCCAAGCACAACTCCTCATTATCCTTTCCGATCAGGCAGGATTCTACACCGCAGACCCAAGACACAATCCGAACCCAGAATTGATTCACACTGTTACCACCATTTCAGATGAAATCTGGCAAGCAGCGGGAACAGCGGGAACAACGAGTGGGACTGGCGGGATGGTAACAAAGTTGCGAGCCGCGGAAATCGTTACCAACTCAGGAGAGATGATGGTGATGGCACATGGGCAAGAACCGCTTGTGGTAACAAGACTCCTGAAGGGCGAATTGCTCGGAACGCTGTTTCTTCCACAATCCCGTATCTCTGGACGGAAACGATGGATCGCCTATTCACGCCCACCGAAAGGCAGACTTATTGTAGATAACGGCGCGCGCGACGCACTTGTGCAAGGTGGTAAAAGCCTACTCCCCGCTGGTATCCGACGCGTCGAAGGTAATTTTGACTATAGCGATACCGTCTCATGCCTCACTGAAAACGGCGTGGAGTTCGCACGCGGCCTGGTGAACTACAACGCCGTAGACACCGCCAAACTCGCTGGCAAACACACCAAAGACATTGAAAATATCCTCGGCTACCGCGATTACGACGAAATCATACATCGCGATAATCTGGTACTACTCGACTGATTCTGCGAATAAATCGTTGCATTTCAGTCCGCAATATGTTACACTTCATACCCAAGGAGAAACGCATGGTTAGCCGAGAAACTATTCAAGCCGTTGTTGACGATATCGTGCGCGAGTTCACACCCCTACAAGTGATTCTCTTCGGCTCTTATGCCTACGGTACACCGACAGAGGACTCGGATGTGGACCTGCTCGTCGTAATGGATATTCCAAAATCAGAGTTTCGCAATAAAGCTATAGAGATTCGGCAACGTATTCCGTATCAGTTCGGCATGGATCTCTTAGTCCGTTCCCCCGAAGAGATCGCCTATCGTGTTGCCTACAACGATTGGTTTCTCCGCGAGATTACTGAAAAAGGAGAACTCCTTCACGGATATGACACACATTGCAGGATAGAAAACACACAAGACACACCCGACATCTTCAAAAAGGAGAAGGTCCTGATGAACCCGCTAACGCTGGAGTGGGTGGAAAAGGCTGAAGAAGATTATAATTTAGCACAGTTGGCGCAACAATCGTCCCGTCCATTTCACAATTCTATCTGTTTCCATGCGCAACAGTGCATCGAAAAATACCTAAAAGCGTGGCTTCAAGAGGCGAGCATTCCGGTACCAAGGACACACAATCTTGAGGAATTACTGACATTGATTGTGCCGAGGCTGCCTGCTTGGGCGCAGTGGTATCCTGATTTTAAGATAATCACTGCGTATGCAGTGGATTCTCGCTACCCCGGCGATCCAGCGACTGCTGAGAACACAGAACATGCTATGCGTGTATGCGACGTGGTGCGTCAAGCCATCCGTTCCTCATTGAAGCTTCCAATTATCTGAGTCGGTTACGTCAAACTTGACAATTTCTATGAATTATTGATCACGTTCACTAAAGGAACACTATGAACCAAAACATCCAAGAATTAATCCAATCACAAGCCAAAAAAGCAAAATCGGCGATGCGGGTTTTATCACGCAGTTCCGCCGACATCCGAAATAATGCGCTCTTAGCAATGGCTGAAAGCCTCCAGGACTCCAAAGATAAAATTCAGGCAGCAAATCGTATTGATCTGGAGAACGGCGAAAAAACGGGTGTCCCTGCACCTCTCATGGAACGCCTCCTGTTAGACGATAAAAAAATCGAACGCATGGTGGACAACCTCCGACAAGTCGCTGCACTTCCTGACCCGATCGGTTCTATCATCAGTATGGGAGAACGCCCGAACGGTCTCAAGATCGGCACCGTCCGCGTACCTATCGGAGTCGTCGCCGTGGTATATGAATCTCGACCTGACGTGACTGTTGAAGTCTCCGCACTCTGTATCAAATCCGGGAACGGCGTTATCCTCCGAGGCGGTTCCGAGGCAATCCACTCCAACGCAACACTTGCCCGTATATTGAGCGATACTGCCGCCACAGAAGGTCTACCAGACGCAATCCAATTTGTTGACACCACTGACCGACAGGCAGTCTACGAGCTCATCCGTCTACCAGACTACATTGACCTCGTTATCCCGCGCGGCAGCAACGCATTCGTCCAATTTTTGATGAAAAAATCCGATGTTCCCGTACTCGGACATGCCGATGGCATCTGCCATATCTATGTCGATAAAGCCGCCGACCTCGCAATGGCAAACAATATCTGTATGAATGCGAAGGTTGGGTACAAAGTCGCCGTCTGCAACGCATTGGAAACGCTTCTTGTCCACGCCGATACTGCCGAGAAATTCCTTCCCGCTTTCTGTGAGACGCTACAGGACTCGGATGTTGAAGTCCGCGGATGCGAACGGACACAGCAGCTTTATCCTGCTGCCAAACCCGCAACTGAAGAAGATTGGCGCACAGAATACCTTGACTACATCCTCTCCATCCGCATAGTGGACGACATCGAAACGGCGATTGATCACATAGAAACCTACGGTTCGCACCATTCCGACGCGATTATTACCGAGAGTTACAGCACAGCCCAACGCTTCCTCAAAGAGGTCGATTCCGCAGCCGTCTACGTCAACGCCAGCACTGTCTTCACGGACGGCTATGAATTCGGCTTAGGTGCCGAAGTCGGCATCAGCACGCAGAAACTCCATTCCCGCGGTCCCATGGGACTCGAAGGCTTGACAACTTATAAATATATCGTCTACGGAAACGGTCAAATCCGTGAATAGGAGCAGACTATGCTCTCCTAACTCAGTCCATTACCGGAGGAAAATCATGGCAGCCCACGCAGCACAAACGCGCCTGACACCCGAAGAATACATCGCTTTTGAACGCAAAGCATCTCCAGACTCAGAGATAGTTAGGTATGAGTACTTAAACGGTGAGCTGATAGCAATGTCTGGCGCGAGTCGAGAACATAATCTGATTACAGGTAATATCTTTGGCGAGCTCCGCAACCTACTAAAAGGCAGCGGTTGTGAAACCTACGCGAGCGATATGCGGGTGAGTTCCCCTCTCACTTCCTCCTACTTCTACCCTGATGTCGTTGTCGTTTGTGAAGAGCCTCGTTTTGAAGACGATGTTTTTGATATACTCCTTAACCCCGTTACCCTCGTAGAAGTCCTCTCTCCTTCAACTGAGGCTTATGATCGCGGCGAAAAATTCGGGCACTACCGACACCTCGCGTCCTTGCAGGAATATATCCTCGTTTCCCAAGACAAGGCACTTGTTGAACGCTACCGCCGCCCCAAAAAACATGAGACCGTATCCATTACTGCAAAAGACTGGATTTTCACTGCTTTCCAAGCACTTGAGGACATTTTGCCACTCACCGCCATCGAATGCGAACTGCCCTTGCAAGAAATCTACGAACGCGTTACGTTTCCTGATTAACCGACGCACCTGTACATCCCAAATGGAAGTCATTGCCCTATGCCAAAAGAAAATTTCAATGAAAAACTGATCGCACTTCTCAAGACCAATCCCGACTTTATTGACGAATCAGGCGAACTTCTCACCGCCGCTGTCAAAGACCACGCATGGAAACTCGACCATAATCTAATCAGATTACTGCTCTCCGATCCAGAGATAAAATCAACCTTCTTTGACGAAATTGACGGACATTGGATTTTCAACCATAACACCTTCATCAGATTTAACAAAAACCAATCATCCGTTCGGGTGGTTGCTGACTGTCCTACAAAAAGAACATGCGAGCAAGGAAGATATACGCACTGCGTTGGTGGAAGCAGTAACGCATATTGATACCCTTGATGAAGAGGAAACACAGCAGTGGAAGCGTGCGATTTTTTATCTGTATCTGTTGATCTTGCATCGCCGTCCGACAGAAGAACATGAAGAATTGCAAACACTGGTTCACCAGCACATCCAAGAAACATCCCGCAAAGAGGAGGGAGAAAAAATGGCACAGACAATGGCTGAATACCTAATTGAACAAGGTGAAAAACAAGGCGAAAAGCGCGGTGAAAGACGTGGTGAAACGCGGGCAAAACGGGAGGATATCCTCAAGTTGCTGCGCCTTCGATTTGATTCCGTTCCCGAATCCGTTGCCAGCAGGATTACCGCAATACGGAATCTTTCGCGACTTAATACGCTTTTTGATAGAGTAGCGACTGCTAAAACACTTGATGACATTGATTGGGAAAACTAAGGTTTACGATGCTTGAGCAATTTCTTCATGAACAACTTGAAATCGCTTTCAACTATGGGGTCCCCAAACCCGAAATACCGGATAGCATCACGCAAAACCTGAATCCTACATTTGAACTTCGGGATTACCAAAAAGATGCGTTTGCAAGTTTTATCCACTACTTTAACAACGATCTACCGAGGAAAGAAAACCCGTCCATCTGCTATTCAACATGGCAACCGGTAGCGGTAAAACCCTCATCATGGCAGGTTTGATCCTCTACCTCTATGAAAATCCATTCTGGGATGCCCTTAATGCTGCATTAATGACCAATTAGAAATCGACCACACCACTTTTGACCAGCAAATTGACGATTTCCGCCATCTCTGGTATGAGATAACCTAATAAATGACATATCCACACAATTCCGAAAAATAAATTTGACTTTTTTTGAAAAAATGTAATATAATCATAGAAATCTGGGAACGCAATAGTAGGGCAATACAGAATGTCTTCGGCTTCAATCTGCCGATGACATTCCTATTACAAACCTTCAATCTGTCAATTTTAGGAGGAAAACCATGAAAAAGTGGCATCTCTCAACCATAGTTTTCGGATTCACAGTAAGTCTATTTTTAATGTTCGCATTAACGATTCAAACGCCAGCAGCGCACCGAGGGTCTGAGTTGGAAGGTGGCTTGCAGATCTGGATTGACGCAGGTACAGAACCGAGTAACCGTGAGGGCGCAGATACCTTCAAACTCGGCAAAGACGATTCTTTGGCACAAGACTTTTTGGCTGGTAAGGCAAAAGCAGAACGCGACGGTTCAGATATTGGCGGTCCCGCAATAGGCGATGATGTCGTCATCGCGCTCGCCGGTAGCGTCGGTAATGCATTCATCGAATATAATTTCGAGAGTCCTGTCGCTGGAGACGCATTTATTTACTGCCGTGTCGGAGATACCCGAGGCGGCGGACAGTCCATGTTTGTCGTTCTCAACAGCGAAGACCACGAGGGAGATGGATTGGTTATTGATACACCCGGCAATTGGGCGTGGGCGACGGGTCGAGATAACACGACAAAGTCCCCAACGCAAGCAGTTGTAGGCGAAAACACCATCCGTATCGTCCCACGCGAAGCTGAAGCCACAAAAGAAACTTTGATGGATATCATCATGATTTCTTCAACAGATTTCGAGCCAAACGATGATATGTTCAAAAACGCTTCACCCTTAGGCGGCGACCCAACGCCTGTTGAACCCGTGGATAAGTTAGCAACAACGTGGGGCGCGATCAAGCATCGGTTTTAGTCCTGTCACATTACGAGTTAACCGAGGTTTACGTACCCAATTTCCTTGAGGTGCGCTTTGCAAGTGGCACACTTAGAGAAGAAGTACAGTTGCAAAACGCACCTACACATAACGGCACCTATGTAAATCCAATAAATGTGTCCATCTTCTGCCTGTAGTGGCAAGAGTGAGGAACTTGATGAATTGTGCTACTACGAGCAAATATCAAGGAGGTACAATCGTGAGGCGAGCAAACCTATCAACTCAGTTCTTTATAACCGTAATTAGCCTATTCTTGACAACGCTGTTCGTGCTTCCAGTCTCAGCTGTGAAGGAATGGCGTGAATCGGACTTTGAAAGGGGTTGGCAAATCTGGATTTCGGCGGTGGATTTTGACAAAGCTGAAGTGCTCAAGCCCGGCAAGAGTGAAAAGAAATTGGCGGATAAGGCACAGAAACCGTGGTTAGCCGAAGATATTCTGATCGCTAAAACCGCCGGTGGGTTCGCAGACTACACATTTGAAAGCCCTGTGGCAGGAAAGGCATACATCTGGTGTCGGGTCGCAGATTTCAGGGGTGGCGGACAGTCCTGGTTTATCGTCCTCAATAGTGATAATATCGCCGATGCCGGTGACAGTTTGGTCATTGACACACAGGGCCCCGTATGGACCTGGCGTGGCGGTAGAGATATACCAGATTCACTATCCCCAACAGATTTAAAAAAGGGGAACAACACCGTCCGCATTCAACCGCGAGAAGCCGCTGCTGGCCTCGAACCATTATTTGATGTCTTTATGATCTCAAGCAAGCCATTCCAACCTACAGATGAGGATTACGAGAAAGCCAAGGAAGGGCTACCGGTCGCACCAGCGGGCAAACTCGCAATTACATGGGGTGCTATCAAAAACCACCCCTAAACAGCTGACAAACTAACAGAGTTGGGACACCTCGGCAAACGGTGTCCACAACTCTGTCTACGCCAAGCACGCCTTTCAGTCACTTCATGCCGAATAACGCCTCCCAAACAGAACCCTCTATTCTCAAAAATGTCCTCATCGTCGCACCCCTGAGCCTCATCGGACGTGCCGGTACACTTCTTATTTACATCGCCCTCGCCAACTGGTTCGGCGATCCGGCAGAAATGGATTTCATCTACTACTATTGGGGGATCTCTATATTCCTTATTGAGATACTCAGTGCCGCCTCCGCCTATTCCGTTCTCGTCCCCCTATTAGCTGAAGCCCGTGCAAAAGGCGAAACGGAAGCACAACGCTGCGTACAATCCGTCTTTTCCCGCTATATCACAATAATGCCGTGGCTCTGCTGTCTCCTTGTCGCCATTTCGTGGGCAGTTTCGCAACGCTTTTTACCAAATGCCGGACTCCCGCCTGTTACTGCAATCGGCATCGTGTGTGGATTCCTCTGCTTCGCGATTATTGCATCAATCCGTTCGATGCTCAAAGCGATATTAGATACCTATCAAGCGTTTCGAGTGCCCGTTATTGTGCAAGGACTCCGTGGTGTCCTTGTCATTGGGACTATCTATCTGTTCAAGTCACCCCTAACTTGGTTCAGCATACCGCTCGCGCTGATCCTCGGTGAACTGTTCCAAGTGATCGTCCTATTTCCACGATGCTGTGCTGTCCTGAACCTGCAAGCGCGGCATCTGAAACTCAATTTACAAGAGACACCATATACCAAACAGTTCCTACACCAATGCCTACTCATGATGGGTGCAGCGATCGCTGATGGAATAAATCCGGTCGTCGATAGAGGGATGGCAAGCACATTAGGCGCAAGTTCCATCTCGAAACTTGATTATGCGCTCCGCTTGTGTGCGATCCCTGAAACCCTCACAAATGTAACACTGCCTGTCCTATTGTCGCACTGGGCAAAGATCGCCTCATCCGAATCGCACTCAGAAAACGGTTCAACCCCCAACGGAACGCAACTCCAACGCAGTGTCTGGCAAGGAGTCGTTGTACTGTTGGTGCTCATGGTGCCGTTCTTGACAGGTTTTTATCTGCTTCGGGAGAATATCGTATCGGTTTTGTACGGACACGGAGAATTGTCTGAGGTAGGACAGTTTCATATCGCTTCACTGCTCGGCCTCTATCTCCTCGGAACGCTGCCACGTTTAATTAGCAGGCTACTCATCCGAGCACACCTCGCGCGGCAAGCCCATAAAACCGTTGTCACAGCAACCCTTATCAGGCTGCTCCTCAATCCGATTCTCAATGTGTTATTTATGCAGTATTGGGGATTAGAGGGGGTCGCTTGGTCAACAACCTTGTTGTCTTATCCGATTCTGGCATACATCGCGATTGCGTTTTGGCGGGGTCAAAGGGGGCAAACTAAACCATAGCGAAGCGTTCCGGGTAATTTGATGTAATACCCTGCACACCGAACGTCTGCATCTCGCGCATGCGAGCAACGTCATCTACCGTCCAACACCACAATGCTATACCACGCCTGCGGATTTCATAAGCGAATTCCGCCGTGATCAACAGGTGATTAACGTTTAGCAGACTGCTACCGAGCTGCCCTAATTGTTGGCACAGCCGAACAGGAGATATATGCTCATTGTGATTCCCAATGAGCCATCCGGTTGCAATGCGAGGTTCCAATGCCCGGATAGTTTGTAAGACCGCGGTATGAAAGGAGATAACAACGGTGAAATCCAGCGTATCGGTTTCATGAATTTTCGCGACAACCGCTTCGGCTATCAGCGGATCTTTGATCTCCAGAACAGCAATCGCCGCTTTTCCGATGCATGCTAACGCCTCTGTAAGCGTCGGCACCGATTCACCCGCAAATTCGGCAGCAAACCACCCGCCAGCATCGGCACTTTGAATCGTTTCTAAAGTGGTTTCGTTGACATGTCCATAGAGGTCCGTCGTCCGATCCAAGGTAGCATCGTGTATCACAACAATCTCACCGTCAGCGGTACCGTGTAGATCAAGTTCAACAGCATCAACACCGAGTTCAATTGCGCTTTTGAATGCCGCGCGTGTATTTTCCGGCGCGCGTCCCGATGCGCCACGGTGCGCAATCCGAATCCATGATCTCATGATCTCTCATCTCCTGCTGTGTCTATTCAACATCCGTCCGACTACTCTGCTTAATTTTCTTCAAAAGTGTAGTGCGACTCATGCCGAGCAATTCAGCTGTCTTGCTATGGTTACCCGAAAATTCATCAAGGACGAGTTCAATTAATACCTTATCCAGGACGGCAACGACATCTTCATAAAGCCCTTGTTTCCCCTGCACGATTGCTTCTCTCGTAGTATCTTGCAAAATGGATTTGAGAGAAACCTCTAACTGCGAACCGTCGGTAGGAGCTATCTCGCTGCCTATGCGAATTTCTGGGGGTAGGTCGTCCGGAAGAATCACATCGGCGCGGGAGAGTGCTGCTGCGCTTCTGAGACAGTTCTCTAACTCCCGAACATTGCCGGGCCAGGCATAGTCTTGTAGCAGTTTCAGCCCTTCTTCAGAGATACCACGAATCGGCTTGCCGAGTTCCTCTTGGATAAGTTGCAGAAAGTGTGTAACGAGCAATGAGATGTCCTCTTGACGGTCCCGCAACGGTGGCAGATGGAGTGCGATACGTCTGAAGCGGTAGTAGAGATCCTCACGGAATTGCCCCCGTTTTACCATTTCGCCAAGTTCTTGGTTCGTGGCGGCGATAACGCGGACATCCACTTTAAGGGTGCGCGTCCCACCCAATCGCTCAATCTCTTGCGTTTGCAAAGCACGGAGCAGCTTCACCTGTAGTGCCGGGGTCATGTTGCCGACTTCATCAAGGAAAAGGGTGCCACCATCAGCGAGTTCAAATCGCCCCGGTTTCCCTTCCTTCTTAGCACCTGTGAACGCACCGGCTTCATAACCGAAAAGTTCACTCTCTAAAAGTTCATCAGGGAGAGCACCACAATCAACCGGAATGAATGGCTGCTCCTTCCGTTCACTCCCGGCGTGAATTGCGCGGGCGACAAGATCTTTGCCTGTCCCTGTCTCACCCTCAATCAAAACTGTGACAGTATTACTCGCCATAACCCCGATGAGTTTGTAAATCTCGCGCATCTGGCTGCTTTTTCCAACCAGTCGATGTCCACCAATCTGTGTTTCCGCGGGCGACTCGTCCATCGTCTCCACAGGCAAGGTGCTGCGGACGGATTGCGTTCGGAACGCGCGCTCCAGTACACCCTTGACGATATCCAGATCAATCGGTTTCGGCACAAAATCGAACGCCTGTAAGCGCATCGCCTCTATTGTTGTTTCTACATCGTCATAAGCCGTGATGATAACCACAATCACCCATGGGTGATTCGCTTTTATCTCACCTAACGCCTCCAAACCACTCATACCGGGTAGGTTCACATCAAGTAAAACGACATCTGGATTGTCAGCAGCGATACGGCGCAAACCCTCCTCAGCACTGTTCGCAATACCGGCGGAGTAGCCTTCGCTTTCTAAGAACTGCTCAAATGCCCAACAGATTTTCTCATCGTCGTCAACAACCAACACATTTTTCATATTTTTAAATATTAGGTTTCTGCTCCGATTTGTCCGTTGTCCAAATCGGGTTTTTGATTTATTTCAACAGAACCTACACGCCGCTGCCGCTGGCGAGGTTTTAAACCTCGCCAGCATAGGAAGCTGTGTCTGTCCTAAAAAGTACACGCTGCTATAGGTTGCTTTAGTTGCGTTTTCCACCTTCTATAGACAACAGAAACTTTTCGCCATCATCACTCATCTCAGTCGTTTCGGTTTCTTCCGTTTTTTCTTCCAACTTCCGTTTGAGGACCGGATAGGCATCCACAACCGGTGCTTCACTGAGAGAAGCCAATGCCGGTTTTTGTTTTTCAGCACTCTCAATTGCCTCGGCAAGTCTTTTATTTTTTCTCTCAACCTGTGCAGCGTCCCGCGCCTTGAAATCCGGTAGCACGCGTTCCGCAAACAGTTCCAGCGATTCGCATATATCTTCATGGCGGTTCGCGCCAGCCTGCTGAATGAAAACGACTTGGTCCACCCCAGCAGCCTCCATCACCTCAAGGTGTTCACGCACCTGATCTGGTGTCCCGATCCCCGCTCTACCCTCAGCGGGTTCTTGCGTTGTCTGTTTGTATAACTGCCAAATGTCTGTCTGTCCTGGTATCTGTGAGCCGTTGTGATAGTAGTGTGCAAGCGCGAATCGGAAGAAACGCAACCCATCCAACCCACGAGCGACAGCCGTCTCCTCATTATTATGGCATGAAAATCCTGACACCATGGCGATATTCGGGTTCACTCGCTGCGTCAGCGGTTCGCATTCTTTCTCAAAAATCTCGTAATACTCTTCCACCCAAAATTTGGCTTCGCTTGCATCGACAAACGCGAAGGTTAACGCGCCGAGTCCGTATCTGGCAGCGTAACGGAGACTATCGCGGCTGGAACAAGCCACCCACGGCGGTGGATGCGGTGTCTGCAACGGTTTTGGAACAACATTGCGCGTCGGCATCGAAAAATACTGTCCCTCATACCCGGCATAAGGCGATTGCGTCATCATTTTCGCCGTCTCGCGTGTACATTCTGCCCACATCTCGCGTTTATGTTTCGGGTCAACATTGAAGCCACCGAGCTCTATATGCGAAGCAGACTCCCCTGTTCCCCATTCTACACGTCCGTTTGATACTAAATCAAGCGTCGAAATGCGTTCAGCGACACGTGCCGGATGGTTATACGCTGGGGGCATCAACACAATCCCGTGTCCTAACCGAATCTGTGTCGTCCGTTGGCTACACGCTGCAAGGAATACTTCCGGCGCAGAAGAGTGTGAATACTCTTCAAGGAAATGGTGTTCTACCTCCCAGATATAGTCAAATCCGAGTGCGTCAGCGAGTTCCACCTGCGCCAACGCATCTTGAAAAAGTTGATGTTCCGCGCCCGCATACCACGGACGCGGAATTTGATGTTCATAAAACAGTCCAAATTTCATGCGATTTTATCGTTTCCTTATTAATAACCCAAGTTGCTACCTAACATGTTATAGATGTAGGACTTAAGCATGCTGCTCTTTTATAGCACAAACTTCATAGTTTGTGCCACCAGAACGCTGTGTTTTCCGAAAATTCTCATCTAACAGAACGGGCTGCAGTCAAAATTGCGTAAGTCCTAAGACGTTTGAATGAGTTTTCAAAACTTTCTTCACCCCGTAGGGGTGGTATGTCTATAGAAAACGGTATATTCAAGCGACCGCACCCCGTATGAAGTTTAATAAAATATTTGGGTAATTCTATGTTCCCCCAAACCCGGTAGGTGCGGTTTCCTAACCGCACCGGACATTGGAAAAAATTACCCGATTAAATTCTTAATCTTCATATGGGGTGAGGAAAATGCCTAAGCCCCTTCGTTGAAATACGCAGAAATACCCAAGCAAAAACATCAAAATTTGTTAGTAGCAACTTGGGTTATTATAGTAGAGCCTGTAATTACTTACACACTCACATGGTTATGCAAACTTGTGAATGTCCATCTCACGGAGCCACAGGAGCTAACGGTTTCCTATGCTACGAGTGTAAACATATTTTCGGATTTTACTATAATCATGATGTCCTACGTTACAGTATCAAGTGTTTGCATTTCTTCGTCGGTCAGCTGCCACGCGAAGACATCGAGATTCTCTTGTAAATGTGGCACCGAACCCGATTTCGGAATTGTGATGATCTCCTGCTGGACTAACCACTTCAAGGCAACTTGTGCTGCAGTCTTTCCATGCTTCTCGCCGATCTCGCCCAACACCGCGTCACCGGCAAGGTTGCCAACAGCGAGAGGACGATGCGCTGTCATTACAATGTCACGGGTATGGCAATAGTCCCGCAATTCGGAGCGGTTTCTCCGAACATGATACTCTACCTGATTCGTGCAAATCGGAAGTTCTGAGACCTCACACGCCTCTTCAACCTGAGCGATGCTAAAGTTACTGATACCGATGCTTTTCACCTGACCCGCGTCGTACAGTTTTTGGAATGCATCAAAAGTTTCAGCAACCGGAACAGAGCCGCTCGGATGGTGAATCAATAACAGATCAACGTAATCCATTTGCAAATCGCTGAGGCACTCCTCAAACTGCGCGAGGACCTCGGCATGCTTGAGATGGGTGTGCCAAATTTTAGTGGTAAGAAAAATAGCTTCGCGGTCGATGTGAATGTCGCGAAGTGCTTTCCCGATCTCGCGTTGGTTCTGGTACATCCACGCCGTGTCGATATGGGTATACCCCAAATCAATGGCTTCTTTGACGATGCGCCGGCACTGCCTGCCTTTGAGCTGCCAAGTCCCCAAACCCAGTATTGGTATTTCGTGTCCTGATGCAAGTTTAACGTTTTTCATAATACGCTATGATATGCGATTCAAGAAAAAAAGTCAAGTGCTAAGAAAATCTTTTACAGTCATTTATACGGTGGCATCAGTACTTTTAAGAAAATAAAATCAAAAAAAGTTGACAAACACCTACCGATGGTGTATACTATTAACACTATTTGCGGTCGAGTGGTGGAATCGGTAGACACAACGGACTTAAAATCCGTCGCCCGTAAAAAGGTGTGAGGGTTCAAGTCCCTCCTCGACCATGATGTAGGACAATAATTCTTGCCGCAGGGTAGAGCAGCCAGGTAGCTCGTCGGGCTCATAACCCGGAGGACGGGGGTTCAAATCCCCCCCCTGCAATCCTTTTTAACCTTCCTCCTAAAAATCCCCTTGAACTTTTTTGTATCTTGGCGAACATTACACCGCCCACTATGAACACTTCCGCTGGTATCGAACCCGCCCAGATCGTACACCAGAAGCCGAACGAGCGAAGTATTACTTTCTTTAACGTAATTCGACGCATCCCACATACCTTATTTCTTTCGTCCTTATGGAGCAGCTCGATGAGTATCCCCGATCAGTCCCTTAAAGCCTTTGCAGCGAATTACCCGCGAGAGAATACTGTCTGTTTACCGCCTGGAGCGGTTGCCCGATTTGAAAAAGGCGGTATCTCTGATGTCGCTGTATCACCGGACGAAAATCTGATTGCCATAGCATCGCGCCTTGGTGTATGGCTCTATGATGCCCACACCAAAGATTTCGTGTCATTAATGGCTGTTGAAGATACCGGGCTCCTTTCAAAGGTCGTTTTTTCGCCTGACGGTACCCGAATCGTTACTGGCGATTGGGATGGTAAAATAACCTTATGGGACCTCAAGACTGCAACAGCACTTGCCACCTACACCCATAAAGGTTATATCAATTCAATTACATTTTCACCCAATAGTAAATTTATCGCTACCGGTAGTAGGGACGCGACTGCAACGCTGTGGAATATTGAGACCGGAGCCGCTTGTTTTACCATTACACATCAAGACTCAGTGTCATCAACAACTTTCTCGCCAGATGGCACGCTTTTAGCGACCAGTAGCAGCGACGCGACGGCGACACTATGGCACATTGACACAGAGGAAATCCGCTGGACTTTCACACATGAAAAACACGAGGAATCTGTAACATTCGACCCAGAGTATGTTGAGACTTTCAACAGAGGTGGAATAGGGGACATCGCTTTTTCCCCGGATGGAAAGTATGTTGCGACCGTTGGTCAGCGTATGGATTATTGCACGGCACTCTGGGACGTTGAGACTGGGGAACAACTCTGGTGTGTTACCCATGAAAAACCGATTGAGACTGTTGCGTTTTCTCCGGATGGGACATCTATGGCAACGTACTATGAGGACGACACTGTCAGCGTCCTGCGTGTTGCAGATGGCATCCTGATACCACATACTATTCACGCAGAGAAGTGGCGTACAATAAAAAGACCCCTATCTATAGATCATGATAAGGATGGCTGGGGCCGGCGGGTTCGATTTTCACCCGATGGAAAACACCTTGCAGAACTTAAAATGGGAGCCAACTCAATTACATTGTGGGACATCAACACTGGCAAAGAAATCAAGGAACTTGACGAAGTTAGAGGACGGGCGCGGACCCTTGTATTTTCCCCAGAAGGGGATTGCCTCGGGTTGAGTTGTACGCCTGATCCAGAATATGATACCGTTGAATTGTGGGATGACGAAAAGCGCGCCAGTTTCACGCATAGCGGGCATGTTAATACCGTAGCAATGGCACCAGATGGTATGTGCTTAGCGACAGGTGGCGCGGATAAAACGGTCAAACTTTGGCATGTAGAGACACAGCAATGCTTTCACACCCTATCGGGGCATATAGGGGGCATCGTATCCCTCGCGTTCTCACCTGATGGAACCCTCTTGGTCAGTGCGGGTGGTGAAAACTGGGAAATACAAACACATGCAGATGGCACAACTTACATTTTTTCTGTTGGCGATTACCTTGTTGGCAGAACCGCCAAGGTGTGGGAAGTTGCTACAGGGAAAAATATCGCTACACTTGAAGGTTCTGGGGTAGTCAGAGGGATCGCGTTTTCACCCGATGGAAAGCACCTCGCGACAGGTATGAGCGAAACTGTTACCTTGTGGGATACAAAGACGTGGCACCCCATTGCTACCCTTGATACGGTGAATTTTGAATCCCTTGCGTTTTCACCCGACGGCAGCCGACTCCTCATCGGCGGAACGTGGCCCGAGCAGCGGATTCAGGTCTGGGATATAGAAACTCGGGAACTTATCGTCGAGTTGTCAGGGCATAAAAGCGATGTTGAATCTTTTGCCTTTTCACCAAATAACAGCCTGCTTGCGAGCGGTGGGTTTGATGGAGTTATCTATTTGTGGGATATGATACCTTACCTAAGAGATGGATAATCGCGCGGCAGCACGGAGCTAAGTCCCAATAAATGGAAACCTACGTCCGGACTGCTGAAATGGAAGGCGCACTGATACTCCTGACAGGTTAAAAAACATTTGACTTTTTTTCTGATGTGTGTTATACTTAAAATGAAAATGCTCGGAAGGCTTCGCAAGCCCAATCAGACACGTGCCGGTGTAGCTCAGTGGTT
This sequence comes from uncultured Poribacteria bacterium, assembly GCA_951828385.1. Lineage (GTDB taxonomy): Bacteria > Poribacteria > WGA-4E > WGA-4E > WGA-3G > WGA-3G. The sequence goes on along the minus strand of OX639973.1, from coordinate 4,315,056 downwards.
TAGAGCACACGACTCATAATCGTGCTGTCCGGAGTTCGACTCTCCGCACCGGCATTGCTCCTTTTGACGCAGCTGGCAGGTTCCCCGAACTTGCTGTTAAAAATTGGCACACCTCATGACAACCGACTTTGTGCGACAGATGCACCGCTTCATTGCGCAGCACAAGATGATTGAAAACGGTGAGACTGTGCTTGTGGCGGTCTCAGGCGGCGCAGATTCGCTTGCACTTCTGTACGGGCTGCACGCCTTACGCTCGCAACTCAACTGCGAACTTCACGTCGTGCATTTAAATCACTGCCTCCGTCCGGAGGCTGATGTAGATGCAGAATTTGTTCAACAGCACGCAGCAGATTTGGAGTTGCCTTGCACGATTCAACATGCCGAAGTGCCGCGTTTGGCAAAACAGTGGAAACTGTCTGTAGAGGCAGCGGGTCGAAAGGCGCGCTATCAGTTTTACGAATCTGTTTGTACGGAAATGAGTGCCACTAAAGTAGCCTTAGGACACCATCAGGACGATATCGCTGAGACGGTTTTGATGAACCTTATTCGCGGAAGTGGGACCGCTGGATTAAAAGGCATCGCACCTGTCAGAGACATTAAGTTCATCCGTCCACTCGTTGGATCAACACGGCAACAGATTGAGGCATTTCTGACATCAATAGGGATTACACCCCGACAAGACACGACCAATACAGATGTCAATTACCTTCGGAACCGTGTGCGGCATGAATTGATCCCGCAACTCGCGCGTGATTATAATCCGAATATCAAAACCGGATTAAGTCGTACCGCCGACGTGTTGGGTGCTGAATCGGAATACCTTGACACAGTCGCACGAAAAGCATTTGAGACGTGCCGGATACAAAGTCCTCACAAGAACGTTGTACTCGATAGGGTGAAATTCCGACAATATCACATCGCATTACAAAGACGGATGCTCCGGCAGAGCGTCTTTGAAATGTTGGGTGACATGAGCGATCTCTATTTCGCACATTGTGAAGCGATGCTAAACCTTGTTGAAGGGGATACGCCGAACACCGTGTTGGCACTTCCGAACGATTTGCGATTTCGACGCGCTTATCAGCGGCTCATCTTTGAAAGAAAACCGGTTGAAATCGAAAGTTTCGCCTATCCGGTAGCTACTATTGGTAAAACGTCTATCGCAATTTTAAATACAGAAATTACTGCTGAATTGGGTGATGTTGCGTCCTTTGGGACACTTGCATTACCGGATGGCAAGTTTGAAGCAACATTTGACTATGACACATTAAGGAAGGTGTTTGCAAAACCGTCTTCAGAAACAGTTCCGCTTATAGTGCGTAATCGGCAGCAAGGCGACCGGTTTCAGCCTTATGGTATGCGGGGAACGAAAAAGATTAAGGATTTTTTGATAGATGCCAAGGTGCCTCGCTCCGAACGCGATAGCATTCCATTGCTTGTTTGTGGCGACGAGATTTTGTGGGTCATCGGTTACACTACCAGTGAGTCTTTTAAGATCACATCTGACACACGGCAATATCTCTACCTACATTATGTCAGCGACTAAACCTCTCCCTGAATCCGTTCTCATCTCTGAATCCTGTCTTCAGAACCGCATTCGTGAACTTGGAACGCAGATTTCCACCGATTATGAAAATCGAGAGTTAGTCCTCCTCGGCGTACTCAGGGGCAGTGTGCTATTTTTCGCGGATCTCTCGCGCGCTATCTTTAGCGCGCAGCTTACAGATTCGGGGCGAGCAGTCCAGGTCCGCTTTGAATTCGTACAACTCACGAGTTATCATAACACCACAAAACCCTCAAGGGTCCAACTGATCCGGGGTGGCAGCGATTATCTTGAACAGCGGCACGTCCTCATCGTTGAGGATATTGTTGATACTGGACACACGCTGAAACTTCTTGCTGAACACCTCCGAACACTGAACCCGAAAACCGTTAAGGTCTGCACACTACTTGACAAACCTTCTCAACGCCAAGTACCTGTCGCTATCGACTATATCGGTTTTGAAATCCCTGACGCGTTTGTGGTCGGGTATGGTCTTGATTACGCACAGCAGTATCGAAATCTGCCCTACATCGCTCTATTGAAAGAGACCTAAGTCGCTCCAATCAACGATACAGACGATCAAGTGTCTCAATATTCGGTGCAAAACACCGTTTCATTTTTTTTATTGACAATAATTAGCATTATTTGGTATAATGCTTAGATAATACAGCATTAAAAGGAGATTTATAATGCGTAAATGCGTTTCGTTTGCCCTATGTGGCGTTTTGATCACGGCATTCATCTTTTTTACACAAGCGCAAATGTCAGACAAAGCGCAACTGGGGCGCGAACTTTTTCACGATCCAACCTTTAAAGGTACAATTGACCCTGCCAAAGCAACCGGGCTCACCTGTGCAAATTGCCACGCGGATTTCGATGAAACCGAAAACCCAGATGGTGTCATTCGTGCGGGGCATAGCGTCGTTGGGGTCCCACACCGTGGAGAAGCCAAAGGTGGAATGATCAAAGGCGCAGACTTTGCACGCGCCGCGGGCGGCGGGGGCTTCTGTTATGAGCATTTCTTGCAGAGGGTACCAGGCGATAAAGTTAATCCTACCGCAATTCCGGCAGAACATGCCGAAGCACTCATGGCTTATTTTGAAGTTATCTCTGGCGACAATAAAGGGCCTGAATTTGAAATCGCCATGCTCGATGACGCTGCCAAAAAGGCAGCCGGTGAAAAAATCGTCGCTATGAGCGGTGATGCAAGCAAAGGCTGGCAACTTTTCGGGCGCGCATGCGTTACTTGTCACCCATCGGCGAAAAAAGCGGGTATCGGTCCTCAACTCGTTCGTTCCAGAGCACCGCGTAATGTCGATGCAGCAATGACGCGCTGGGCTACCAAAATTCGAGGCGGCGGTTCTCTCATGCCGTTTTATGCCCCGGACATTCTCAGCGACCAAGATATTGCCGACATCATTGCGTTCTTGCGCGATCAAATAGAAAACACAGGAAAATAATCCATAACTTCGGCTGGGATCAACCGCCCAGCCGAATGCTTTATTGTCGAATGTATTGGTTTTGTAACCAACTCTCTTCGCTATCCGTTATTTATCAACAAATCTATGATTTGAACGATTAGGACATTATTCGCAAACTCGTTCGGTTCTTAATATTGACGACTTTGGAACACGTTCCTATTGAATAAGAACCGCGAGAAAATACAAATCGTTACTTGTCCGAGTTTGAAGCCTCTTTGTTGATAAAAATAGCCTTTCAATCCAGCGGATATGAAGAGAGGATGGTACCATGCAAATATCTCGAATTGACATATTTTTCTACATGTCCCTAATAGGTGTTTATATTCTCCTAATAGGTCTTGTATTAAGTTTAGTAGGCTGCGGCGGTAGCAATCTAAAAAATCCTGTCTCAGAAGAGGATACTACATCAGAAAGTATTACCGCCACAGATGTTGTTGAACAAATCCCGGACGTAGCGGAACCGGAGCAGGTTACCGATCTTGATGTAAAAATCACCGTTACCAAGAAAACAGTACAACCTGGTGAAGAAATCGAATTAACTGCTGCGGTGAAAGGGGTTAGAGGGAGCAGTGTTACGTTGAACTGGTTGAATATTACCCAGTTTGGCGAACTTTCCGCATCCACCGAAAACCCAGTCACCTGGACCGCTCCTCAGACACTGGGCGGGGAAAACGTTCAAGTTGAAGTTATTCAACTTGTTGTGACTGTGATTAGTGAAGTTGTTTCAGTCGGTTCTTCCGGAATTGAAACCGATACACAAATTTTTACAGACACGAAAAATGTCTTACTGACCGTTAGGAATTAGTTAGTAGTCGCAGATTCTGTCTAAGCGAGCAATATCCGCACTGTTCAGATTTCGACAGGGTTGCTTCTGTTTCGTTTTATCAGGGTACCAAATGAAGAGAAGGTTAATTTACATTCTTATCGCTGTTTTGTCTGTAGTGACACTTTTCGGAACAGCATTCGCTGCTGGTGTTCAGCAACATCTGGTTCAGAAAGGTGAAACATTATCGGAAATCGCTCAGAAGTACCAAGTACCCCTCAAATCGATTATCCAAGCGAACAGTATTAAATCAGCACATCGCATACGGACTGGAAGGACGCTGCGTATCCCCAGAGAAGCTCTCACATTTGAAGATAGCTGGTATAAGGTTCAACCCGGAGATACCCTCTTTAGTATCGGTCGCCGCCATAACGTTGAATGGCGCGATCTTCAGAGGATTAACGGTATCTCCTCGCCGCGCAGCCTCCAGATCGGCAGAATGATACGAATTAGTGAGCGTGCCCCCGGTTTCGGAAAACCGCTCAGGGTCCCTTTAGTCGTTACATCAAAGTACGGCTACCGACCCCACCCCGTAACGGGACGCTACCAACACCACGCTGGAATTGACTTCCGTGCCGCTACAGGCACCCGTGTTTACGCTTCCAAGGCTGGTAGAGTCATCTTTGCTGGGCGGAGAGGCGGTTACGGGAAAATCGTCGGTATAGAACACGAAGGCAATTTTACCACTTGGTATGGACATTTGTCACGCATCAGAGTAAAAGTTGGACAAACTGTAAGCCAAGGCAGAGTCATTGGCTTGTCCGGAAATACTGGTATATCCACCGGACCCCATTTACATTTTGAAATTAGGTACAAAGGCAGAAGTGAAAAACCAACTAAGTACATTACCATACCGTAAATGGGGGCTGCTACTCATAGCGGCTGCTTTTCTCTTATTTTCGTATTTTCTCGGTCAAAAAAGTACTTCATCCGATCCGATCAACCTCAGACCCGAAGTTGGTACGCGGGGCATCGGATTGGGTGGCGCATTTATCAGCAGTGCAGACGATGCCACAAGCCCCCTCTGGAATCCCGCGGGGCTTGCAACGCTGCAGCGCGGAAACCTGATTTACGACCTGTCTCAAGGTGCTGTTTCCCTCGCTTATCCTATCAAACCTATCGGTACATTCGGTGTCAATTTCCTCGACTTAAATGGCGGCGATCGGTTTCTATCAGATCATGTCGCAAACCCGATTGGTAGTTTTGAACTCGGCAATAATCAGGCACTGTTCTCTTATGCAAGGAAATTCGGTCCTTTGCAACTCGGCGCCAGCACAGGGTATAGTCGCGCCCCTTATTACGGCAGCCGCTGGGCACAAAATTATGATCTCGGTGTGTTGACAACACTTAATACGCACTTCGCTCTCGGCGTACGGCTACGCGATATTTCTGGCGTTACTATTCGGCATAAAAATGGACAAGTTTTACAAACCTTTGACCAGCAACTGGCTCTCGGTACTGTGTTTACACCCCACCCACTTATCCGATGGCACAATCGGTTAGATATTGCACCGACATGCCTCGGAACCAGCTTAGAAATCGGAAGCGATACAATTGCGGCTCGCGTCGGATCAACATTTACCTTTGGCGACGAGGCACCGCCTCAATCATGGAGCCTCGGATTTTCACTGAACCAATTGGGAAAGCAGCTGCATTACACCTACCTCAACCAAGAAAATCTCGAGCACAGACATCTCGTTTCAATAGGCATGTCTTTTGGAAGGACACAACCTATCTCCCGCAAGTCTGATGCAGTCGCCTTAAGTGCACGCAAGCCTGATGCAGATGCCTTAAGTGCACCGCAAGCCCCCATATCCAAACCGACAACGCAAACACAAAAAAGAGAACAACCGAAGTCCGCGGACAAAGCCATCCAAATAGCAAAACAATACGATATTGATGTAGCACTCATGCTCGCTATTATTTACGCTGAATCCAACTTTAATCCGAGCGCCGTGTCTAAGAACGGCGCAGGCGGATTGATGCAAATGATGCCCGAAACTGCCCGTGAACTTGGACTTACAGTCCCGCAGTATCAGGACAAACGGAAGCCGAAACTTGATTCATACATAGACGAACGATTTGATCCACACAAAAACTTGCACGCCGGTTTAACTTATTTTAAGATGCTTTTAGAGAAATATAGAGGGAATCTAACCTTGGCACTCGGCGCTTATAACATCGGCCCCGGTAAGGTGAGAGTCGCTGGTCCCCTTATCAGCAGCGGGAAAAAATATGCCGATAAGGTGCTTAGCCGTTCCCAACACTACCGTGACAACGTAGCACAAATGGAAACTGATCTCAAGCGGTTAGAAGCACTCCTAAACTAAAAGAGGACGCGCTTGCAAAAAAGGGGATAACATGGACAAAATTAGATTGGCAATCGTAGGCTGTGGCGGGATGGGACATCGGCACATGTATGGGTTAGCAGAACTCCATCGGGCAGGCTGGACACGGTTTAGCCTTGTCGGTGCATGCGATCCTGTCCTTGCCAATGCCGAGTCACTCGCTGCGCAAGCAGAAGAACGGTTTGGTGAAAAACCCACTGTCGTTGGAAGTCTCGAAGAACTCGCTGAAGTCGGTGTCGATGCTGTGGATGTGACAACCACGCCACCGTATCATCACACCGTTGCTATTGAAACGCTCGAACGCGGTTGGCATACTATGGTCGAAAAACCGATGGGGTTAACTGTCCGCGCGTGTAATCTCATTCGGCGTGCCGCGGATACATCTGATGCCATCCTCAGCGTCGCAGAGAACTATCGACGGGATCCGATCAACCGACTTGCCAAAGCACTGCTTGAGGCGGAAGTTATCGGCACACCGCGCCTCCTTATCCATCATGCCATCGGGGGCAGCAACCGCATGCTTATCTCCGTCTGGCGACATCAGAAAGACCAAAGCGGTGTACTGCTGGATGTCGGTGTCCACTATGCTGACATGATGGAGTATCTCCTCGGCGAAATTGACACCGTCTATGCGCAAACCCGTCTTCATGAACCTATCCGACATAATTCCGCCGCAGTGACCGGTGAATCCGGCTCTAATCCTGCTGGTGTCTATACGAAATGGCAGCGCGAGATGCCCGCTGAATTTGAGGCGACTGCAGAGGATGCCGCTTATGCAACGCTAACTTTCAAAAACGGCGTTGTCGGGCAATATATTGAGGACCATGGCGCATGGGGACAAGGCAACTGGCTCCGTAAAATTCACGGCTCCCAAGGTTCTATGACACTCCCTGGGGACCGAGGCGGCGGAATTATTACCCTCAATATTGACGGACAGGAAACGATTAACGACCAGCGGATTTTGGACCTCGTCCCAGACTTTCACTTAGATGCTTTCACAGCAGACCTGTTCGGCGGCGACCGATTGTGGAACTACTCATTTACACAAGGTGACGCGAAAAATATCGCTATGGAATACGGTGAATTTGCTGAAATTATTGCCGGAAACCGAGAAGTTGAAGTCAACGCCTATCAAGGCACACGCTCTGTCGCTGTCTCCTACGCAATGCTTGAGTCCGGTGCAACGGGGCAAATCGTTCAGATGGATCAGATGCTTGATGAATCCATTAATACCTATCAACGCGAGATTGACGAAGGTTTGGGCATCTGATTTCAAAGGACAACTCATACAATGGCAGACAAGCAAGAATTTGGGATCGGCTTAATCGGGTTGGGTATTGGGCAACAGCACCTGCTCGGTTACCAGCGGCAAAACTTACGCGTTGCTGCGATTTGCGACAAAGACGTTACACGCCTCAACGAAGTGGGTAACACCTTTGGTATCAATAAAAGATACACCTGCATCGCTGATCTAATTGCTGATACCGATGTTGACGTGGTTGACATGGCGGTGCAACCCTGGATCCGTTCCCCTATCGTTAAAGCCGCTGCCGAAGCCGGTAAGCATATCCTCTGCCAAAAACCCTTCGCTATGTCAATGCAACAGGCAGTTGAAATGGTCAACATCTGTGAGCGATACAACGTGCAGCTTATGGTGAACCAAAACTCGTGCTTTGTTCCCGGTTTCCTCGCTATTGAACCCTACATCAACGCTGAACACCTCGGCGAAATCTACCACGTTTCCATAACCTGCAACGGATTTTATACCGAATTCCCTGAACGCCACTTGATCCCCGCGATGCAAGTACACCATATCGGGCTTGTCCATAAATGGTTCGGCGAATACGAAAGCGTTTACTGCCAAGCACACGGACATAACCGCTCAATTGAGGAAGGCGAAACCGTTTCCGTCGCGCTTTTCAAAAGTCGGAGCGGTGTACAGGGTTTGCTTTCGTGTAACTGGGCGTTCCTTGCCAATCCCGGACGCAACTTACAGCACCCACACGAGGAAATCCGCATCCAAGGCACCAAAGGTGCTATCTACGGAAACAGTGCCGACCTGACGGTTCACCTCACGCAGCCGGAGACACGTGAAATTAAACCGTCGATAGAGGGAACGTGGTTCCCCGATGCCTTTGGAAACGTGATGGCTCACTTCTTGGAGTGCTTGCAAACGGGTGAAAAACCGATCACGAATGGTCGCAGCAACTTGCACATTGTCCAGACGTTTTTCGCTATGCACCAATCCGCGAGGTCAAGAAAGGTTGTCCTTATTGACGATATTTCACTGGATGGTGACTACGATCTGAACCCTCACCCCGTCCATAGTGCGGATGATGTTACCATCCTACAGTGACATCATAATAGTTGCACCCTACTGTTTGGTAAGATCTGAAATTTATCCACTTTGACGAACTTGTCCAAGAGCGATTTCATCCTCCGCATAATAATTTCCCCTACAGATTTGTAACCGAAAAGTTTAGCGGCTTCCCTTATTAATGCCTCAGGTGTGATAGCACCTTGTAAAATTAGAACAAGTTTCATTGCCTCAACAATTTCCTCTTCACATATCCACTCAATTTTGGGTTTGGTCCAACAACGAATCTTTATCTCCGTATTGTCTGCTGCCCACAGAAAATCCCCATTCTTATGAATAAGTTTGTCTCTTTGGGCAGCTGCTACGCCCTTCTCAATCGCATTTTTAATTCGTTCCCCTGCTCGTTTTAATCCCCAGAGTTGACGAATTCGGAGGACAACTAAATCTGTATGGACAGGGCTCTCGATTTTTACAACCTCTCTCACAGCTTTGGCGAGTTGGGATGTAGTTTGCAGGTGTAACTTACCCTGCATTGGGATTTTTAGGTCTTTACAAACTTGGTAATCCTGAACATGGTCTGCAATAGAAAGAGGATTTGAGGGATTGAAATTGGATTCAGAAGAAAGGGCTGGCTCGGATGGTTTTGGCGGATCAATAGGTTTTGGTATTGGAATCGGTGACAATTTTTCAGCCTTAGCACGCTCAACAGCTTCCAAAAGTCGTTGTCTTGTTTCAGCACGATTGCGATACCAATCTGTTGACCAAATACGGTGGAGTTTCCATCCTAACCTTTCAAGTTGCTGCTGCCGTAATCTATCCCTATCTCTTGCTACAGGTGAACTGTGGTAAGGTACTCCATCACATTCAATGCCAATAAGATAACGTCCAAGCGCGTTTGGATCGACCACCGCCAAATCAATCCGATAGCCTGCACACCCAACCTGTTTACTGACAGTATAACCTTGGCTTCTCAGGAATTCGTACACAGATTCTTCAAACGGAGACTCAGGATCTACCAGTGGATCGTTAGGTTTATCCATTGGTAGATTCCCTGTTTCGGCATAATCAAGAAAAGTCTTCAGTGCCCTCACTCCAAAAGGCGCATCAATATCTAATTGAAGATCGCTTGCATGGAAATTTGAAAAGACGACACACTTCTCACGAGCACGCGTGATGAGAACATTCAAACGGCGTTCTCCACCATCGCTGTTAAGAGGTCCGAAATTTTTATGGAGTTTCCCATCCTTGCCGAATCCATAGCCGACACTTATGAAAATAACGTCGCGTTCGTCACCTTGAATTGTTTCCAAATTTTTAACGAAAAAATATTCCTCTCGGTTGCTCACAAAAAATTCTACCATTTCTGGTTGCTGCTGGAATTGGACTTCAAATTCGTCAAGAATTGCTTGTTGTTGTTTTATGCCAAATGTGCCTATGCCAAGACTTTTATTTGGATAATTTCGGTAATGCGCAAACGCAGCTTTAACAACAGCTTGTGCCTCTTCCGGATTAGTAGAACTTTTACCACGGTCATAGACAGCATCAGGAATGTGTACAAACTTAAGTCCCAAATGTTCTACTTTATCAATAGCCGATGGAAAGACATACAAGTTATTGTCATAAAACTCCTGATTGGAAACAGCAATGAGAGACTCGTGCCGACTGCGGTAGTGCCATTTCAACTCCTTCATAGGAACACTTTGCCTACACAGATCTAAAATGCTTACCACACCAACGATTGGGTTCATAAAATCATCTTCATCTTTTTCCTCATCATCTTCAACGATACCATCAAAAAAACGGGTGGGCGGTAGTTGGCGAGTGTCGCCAATTACGATGGCTTGCTTGCCACGCAAAAGCGCGCCAAGCGCGTCTTCCAGACGAATTTGGCTTGCTTCATCAAATACAACTACGTCAAATTGAACCATCTGCGGATCGCAGAATTGTGCTATAGAGAGCGGACCCATCATAAAACACGGTTTAATTTTTTGGATTAAGCCACCTGTTTTTGTTAACAGTTCTCGGATAGGCATGTGCCCACGTTCTCGACTGAATTGATTTTGCAGAATACCGATTTCTGACTCAGCGGATGCCCCTCTAAACAGGCGAGGACGGTTCTGATGCAATTGAGTAGTGAGACGTAGTCGATTCAAATTTATGATCTCGTTGTCAAGTTCTCGGAAACGTGTTATTTTTTTTTCATGTAGATTAAAGACAAAATCGCGCAGTTCAGGACGTTCGCGAAATGCTTTGTCAAGAAGAGCATCAGCAAGATTCCCCTCAAAGCATGAAACTATGTCCTCTGATTCAAGCATATCGCTTTCAATTCTATTAATTAGCGGTTGTGCAATTGTTTGTTGACAAGCGTCGCGCAATCTTACAAATGACTCCCACGCTTGAAGGCGAGTTAGTTGCTGTCCCCATAATTCGAGATGCGAACGTAGTTCGGTGAAAGAGGCTTTTTCAGTTTCTACACCAAATAAAGCTTTCGCATCAGTGCCAAGGTGATCAAATAAAACGTCCCGTTGTTCCACAAAATGGTTTTCTGCAACTTTAACCTGCTTGGCGAGATCTTCAATTTGTTTCTGATCTACTCCAGTACTAACTATATCAATAACATGTTTTGTAAAAATACCTCCAATTAGTTGTTTGCGAAAATCCACAATCCATTCTGCAAATTCGTTTAGTCGTTTTAGATTGCTATCTTCACCGTGCCAATATCTACCAAATAAATCCTGCCCAGTTTGTTCTAAACCTTCAATTTCTTTCCGAAGGTCAGTACATTGTGACAATTTAGCGAGGTCCGCTATAAGTTGTTCCGGCTTTTGAGGTGGATCGCCAATCTCGCTGTTGGCGAATTGCATCCATGAATCAAATAAAGGCAGTCCTGTTTTCCACATTTCAAGTCGTGAAGAGAGTTCGCCAAAAGATACATCTTCTGTATCTAAACCGAATACGGTTTTAGTGTCAATTTCAAGTTGGCTGAAAAGAGTTTCGCGTTGTTTTACAAAATCCTTATGTTGTATTCTGGCTTGCTCAATGAGGTTTTTCAGACGTTTACTTGCAATTCCTTCACTCACAATATCTACTGCCCTGTCAGTCAACGGACCATCAAGAAGCTCTTTCCGAAACAACACAATCCATTTCGCAAACTGACGGAGTTGGGCAGGATCGCTCTTTTCTGCTTCCCAATGCGATCCAAATAAAGATCGACCAATCTGCTCTAACGCTTGTATCTCTTTTCGCTTCTTAATACAGCGTCCCAGTTCATCAAGATCTTTGAGAATTTTCTCATCCTCAATTTTACGAGGTGGTTTTCCTTTGTAAAAGCTGCGAATCTCCTTTCTAATAGAATTGTATTTGCTGTGGAAGAGTCGAAAGGGCAGAAATATCCCACATAAATTTTTATATTCATCACGCAGTGAGTCAATCTCCTGTTCTAAGGCTGCTGGAGTAAAAATAGTTAGCACATTCGCCTGGACTTTCCGAACACTTTCAACTTGCTTAATAAGTTTTTCAGCCTCAGGATTGGGACTATTCCATGCTTCATTGCGTAACACTTCTTGCTCAACAGGAATTGACTTTGCCATCACATCCGCGGTGTTGAGCATGGATTGGAAATCTTCAGGTGTGCTAGTGGGTTGGATGCCGCAATTTTCCTCAGTATCACGGATTGTGCCTTCTAACGCTTGTAATGCTTCCAAAGTAACGATGAGTTGTGCTTTGTCAAACTTAGCATGGGCTTCAGTAATGCCTTTCTGCACGTCTGCAACTTTTTTGATTAACGTGTCAGACTCGCGATTTGGATGATTCCAAGCATCGTTTAATAAAACCTCTCGTTCAACAGGGATCGCCTTCAAAATTACATCAACACCCATCAGGGCTTGTGGTAAAGTTTCCAGCATCGTAGGAATGTGAAGCGCACAAACATCCGAGAGATCATGAATTGCTTTTTCCAAAGCATCCAAGGCATTAACACATGTATCAATTAATATTTTTGTGTCTTTCACGTAGGCAGGTGTTACAATGTCGGGTTTGCAACCACGCCAAGGATTATTTGATATAGGAGTCACAAAAGGCAGTATAGTTGTGAGTTGATTGAGACATTCCTTTGCTGTGTCCCAACAATTCGGTGTAGTTTCGGTTGGATTGGCAAACATAATCCGTGGCATGTCGCGCTTAACCTTTTCAAAATGACATTGTGCCATTTCGCGAATTCCGAAAAGTGTAAAAGGAGACTTTTGTGTCTGACTGATAGGTTCATGGAGCACATTGACATAGGCGTTGAGGCTCTTTTTACGGAAATCAATTTGATCGAATATCTGATTCTGCCATGTTTTTGGGGGCAATCCTGCAGCAAGCGTTCGTTTAAGTTCTTTTAAGACTTCACGCTTATTAGATTTGTGACTGTGTAACTCTAAGCAGAAATCCCCAAGACCAACACTGTCAAGTCGCTCTTTTACGACTTCAAGCGCAGCCATCTTTTCACTGACAAAAAGCACTTTTTTGCCAGCAGCGAGAAGTTCGGCAATAATATTTGCGATAGTTTGAGACTTCCCAGTTCCTGGTGGGCCTTCAACTACCAAATTACGCCCCTTTTTAACTTCTTCTATAACTGCAATCTGCGAAGAATCTGCGTCCATCACATGATAAAAATTGCGACTCGGCACTTGGTCAACTTCTTCTGGTTTAAACTCATTGACTTCAGGTGATTGGGTAGATTCTCCAAGAATCTCCCCGAGCAAAGGATGAACACCTATTGCCCAGCTTGTCGGATCCAAATCTCTATACATTACAAATTTGGTGAAACTAAAAAAATCAAGATAGATGTCTGGTACAACACGCCAGTTTTCCTGATGGGATATTGCATCGGTCACGGACTGAAAATAGGTATCAACGGCAGTTTTCTCCTCAAATGTTTCAAGAGTAGGAAGATCAACACCTTGTTCTCTGAGTTTGGCTTCCAGAGATATGTTCGGAAATAGTTCCGCGCCACTCCAACTGAGACTAAATCGGGTGCGAACTTTTTGCTGTTTTATTAGCTCAATTGGTATAAGTATTAATGGTGCCCTGTTTAACTGATTTGCACGTTCGATTTCTGTCCATTCAAGAAAACCAAGGGCAAGATAGAGAATGGAATAGCCCTGCTCTTTAAAGACTGTTTCAGCCTGTCGGTGAACATAGGATAACTTTTTGAGGAGTTCTTTTTTTGTCAAATTGGTCTGTAAAAGACGATCAGTATGGTGCTTTAAGGGGCCAGTGTCTGGTAAGTTCGGAAGAGGCAAGTACTCATTAAGAACTTCCTCCTCAAAAAGCAACCGAGTTTCTTTCTCGGAAATTTCTGATGGTTTAAATTGCATGGTCTTTGGTTGCAAAACGAGAATGTCAAAAATTTCTTTCGGAATTTCGTCAACTACCTGAATAGTTCTCCGCCTACTTGGCCGGTAGTTCAGGAGACGGTTGTTCAACGTCACATCAAGAAGGCGTTGACGTGCCATCAGCACCGCTTCTTCAATCTTGGACTTGATGGAAGTACTTTTCTCATTCAAAACATTGTTTTCACTGTTCATAAAGTTAATTCTCCCGTTTATGTTCAGGTAACTCTCACGTAAGTATTATTACCAATCGCCTCTCCGGTTATCCCAGAGATGCGCTTTGACTGCCTCTTCATTCAACTCAGTTCCCCACCCGGGACGCGTCGGGGTTTTCATATAGCCGTCCACAATTTCTGGGATGCGCGTCGTCAAGTCGTCTTTCCATGGAACATCATCAATATCAATCTCCATGATCCGCACATTCGGTAACACGGCACAGAGGCTCGCACTCATATAGGTAGCGAGGTGGCTATAATAGTTATGCGGCGCAACATTGAGGTGGAACACATTCGCCAAGTCACCAATCTTCTTTGAGGGTGCGAATCCGTTCCACGGCACATCTATCATGAAAACATCGGCAGCACGGCATTCAAAATAGGGTAGATACTCGCGCATGTAATAGAGATTTTCGCCGGTACATATCTTCGTCGTCGTGGAATCCTTGATTTGACGGAGCGCCTCATGGTCGTACATATCAATCTCTAACCATAACATGTCGAACGGTTCAAGCACCTTGGCGATACGCATGCACGCCTCCGGTTTGAAATTGAAGTTCAGATCAAGATTAATACCAACATCGGGACCAACTGCCTCTCTAAAGGTGCCGATTAAGGTTTCAATGTGCCGCAGGAGTTGAGGTGTTACGTTTCCGTCGGTGGTACCGGGTCCATTGCTGAAGCCAGGGAAATAGACGGAAGCTGGGTCGCCGGGAATAACAATGTTGGTTTTGAGAGCGGTGAATCCTTTCTCAACAACTTCTCGACCTAACGCGGTGATGTCGTCCATCGTTCTTAAAGGTGGCACCCCAATGAGTTCATAGTTGCGTGCCCGAGAGGAACCGCAGTGCGACCAATAGACGCGCACATCGTCGCGTGTCGGTCCACCGAACAGTTCCACAACGGAGATTCCTAACGCCTTCGCCTTAATATCCACCAGCGCACACTCAATACCCGCGATCCCTTTCGCAGCGATGCCGCCAGGGCTTTGCCGAGAACCGCGAATCATATCCCAAAACCGCATCTCATAAGCACGCGGATCGCGTCCGATGAGTAGCGGTGTGAGGTCTTTGATAGTCCCCGCCACACCGTTAGGGTTCCTGCCATCACTACATTCACCGTAGCCGGTGATACCTTCATCGGTCTCCACCTTCACAAAAATCCAAGGCCGCCACCCCGCGTCCACAACAAAAGTCTCAATGTTCGTAATCTTCATGCAAGCCTCCTACAGTTTAACAACCTCTTTTCGCCGATCTGATTCAAGGAGCGCGTCACAGACGCGCATTGTGTTGACGGCAACATCGGACCATTTTGCCTCAAGATTTCCAGATTGCACAATCCGAGAGAAACACTCTATCATCTTAACTTCTTGGATGCACCCGCCAACAGTGTTTTGCGCGTTCCCGTCCGAACCGTGAACCCAAAATCGAGCAGTCCCTTCGGAGGTTGGAACAGTGAAATCATCGCAGACAATCGAGGCACGCGTGCCTGCCACTTCAAACCACTTTCGGAGTCCCGTGTCGAACCCACAATCCAAAGTAGCGATGCGTTCATCGTCAAACCAGAGGATACCCGCAAGGTTGAAATCAACCCCCACCTTGTAGCGTGCCGTTGCGAATACCTGTGTCGGCATCTGCTCATAAGCCCAGAGAATCGCGCGGACACAGTAATAACCTAAATCGCCGAGGCTTCCACCCGCGAATTCCTTCATCGCACGGATATTCCGAACAGGGATTGTATCCCAATTGAATGTGAACGCCGCTGTCACTCGGCGAAGTTTGCCGAGCGTGCCGTCTGTTATTTTCTCTTTCATTGCCGCTGTCCGATCATGGTGCACCCACATAACACCGTCCATCAGTTGCACACCGTTTTGACGACACGCATCCGCCATAGCGAGAGCTTCGTCAGCATTCGCGGCAAGCGGTTTTTCACAAAGGACGTGTTTACCGTGTTCCGCTGCTTTGATTGTCCATTCAGCATGGAGTGAAGGGGGTAAAGGGATGTAGATGGCATCTATCGAATCATCGGCGAGGAGCGCGGCGTAAGTGCCGTAAGCCGTGGGAACATTGTGGTCTTCTGCCCATGTGGCAGCGCGTTCTTCTGTCCGACTCGCAACCGCAATTAAATCAGTGTTCTGAGCAAGATGGATCGCTTGTGCGACCTTCGTGGCAATATTTGCTGTGCTGAGAATCCCCCAGCGGACCCTTGATTTTACTTCTGTTGTCATATAACTCCATGTGATCTTCTGACGCTTCGATTTCCTATAATATACCCGACAATAGAAAATTGGTCAAGGACAGAAAATCCCAAGAGAAATTGCTTTTACCTTGATTTTCACAGGAAAAATGATATAATAAGTACAACTAAAATGGAAAGCACACACCACGTGCTATTTTCTTGATAACCAAACGAATAGGCACACATTGTATATCGTCAAAGGAGTTTTATGAACATTCAAAAAAACATAACTTTCACACTTTTATCCGTAATTATCGTATTGATTGCAGGACTTTCTGCCTGTGATCGGGTTTCCCAAATTATCCAATCTGACGCGCCTCAGATCGTAGAACCCAGTAAAGAAATTTCTGTCGGTGTCGTTTTACCACTAACAGGACGACTCGCTGACCCGTTTGGCATCCTAAACTCACAAGGCTTTGAGTTGGCACTCAGCGAGATTAACGCTGCGCATCCGAGTGGAATAAAACTCAAGTTTATTATCGAAGACGATCAGAGCACTATAGACGGAGCCGTTGAAGCTTTCAATAAACTGATTCACCAAGAAGACGTGTCTATTATTCTCGGACCTGCTACCTCAGGTCAAACTGAGATGACTTTTCCGATAGCGCAAGAAAATCAGGTTGTGGCGATTAGCCCGACATCCGCTGCCCGCGGTCTCAGTGCGATCGGAGATTACGTTTTTCGCGTCTCGCTGACGACAGATAGACTTATTCCGCCTGGCATTGAAGTCACACAGACAAAACTCGGTTATCAACGCGCCGCGACAATGTATGATGAAACCGATTTTTTCTCCACCGATGGAGACGCGTCCGTGCAGGAAGTCCTTACCGCGAAAGGCGTTGAAGTGATAACGACTGAAACCTTCCAAGGTGGGGATACCGACTTTTCTGAACAATTAACCCGAATCCAGACCTTGAACCCTGATGTTATTTTTGTTTCATGTTTATCGCCGGAAAAGCCTGGGATCCTCATGCAAGGGCGTGAACTCGGTATATCCGCTCCCTTTATCGTCCGTACATTGACTGCAGCAGATGTGCAAGCCGCAGGTGCAGCTGCTGAGGGTGCAATAACTTTTGTAGGGTGGGGAACTGCCCTTGACACACCAGGAAATCAAGCCTTTGTGGAAAATTACAGCACCAAATTCGGCACAGAACCGACCAACTACGCCGCGCGTTCGTATGCAACACTTCATATTCTGGCGGCGGCGATCGCGAACGCACAATCAACCGATGCTGCAGCGATTCGAGACGCGCTCGCAAGTATCAGAGATTTTGACACAATTTTCGGCAAATTCTCTTTTGATGCTAACGGGGACGCGGTTTACGACGAGAAGGTCTTGATTGTCAAAGATGGTAAGTTGGTACGCTTTGAGTAAGCCTTGACTGAATGTATTGAGACGGGCTGCCTTGACAAGTATCGAGATACTAAAAGGTGGAAGGTTTGGAGAATCTATTAGGTCAGTTTTACACTAAATCAGAGGTCGCGGAAGCATGTTGGGCGCATTTCACAAACACGCTCTCGACGCTAAACCGGAATCTCAGCGACCTCTTTTTTGTCGAACCTGCTGCCGGCACCGGTGCGTTTTACAAACTCTTACCCTCGAAAAAACGATTCGGCATCGATCTCGTGCCGAAATGTAAGGATGTGAAACGCCAAGACTTTTTTAAAATCACCGATTTACCATCCGCCCCGCAAGATACTGTGGTCATCGGGAATCCACCTTTCGGTAAACGCGGCAAATTAGCAATAGCCTTCTTTAATCATGCAGCCCATTTAGCAGACATCATCGCCTTTGTTGTCCCCGTCAATTTCCGAAAATTTACCACCCACAAGCGGCTTGACCGGGATATGCGCTTCATCAGCAAATTGCCGCTCCCAAGGGATGCCTTCCACCTCAGTACAGGCAAGTCTTACGCAGTAAATACCGAATTTCAGATATGGACTCGTTTACCAACCACGCACAACGATATGCGTCAATATAAACCGCTACCCATTCAACATAAAGATTTTGAGATATGGCAGTACAATAACACACCTGACGCTTTGAAAGTCTTTCAGAACCCATTTGATTTCGCTGTCCCGTGTCAAGGGTGGCAGGATTATTCGCGTAGAGAGACAGACGAGAAGCAGTGTGAAAAGCATAAGCAGTGGATACTTTTGAAAGCGAAAAATCCTACCGTCTTAGCGCGTTTGATGGAGATTGATTACGAACATCTGGCACAGGAGTGCGCTACGGCTGTCCCCGGCTTTCGGAAAGGAGACTTGGTAAAAGCGTATAGGGAAAAATATGAACGCAATAAGTAGTTTTGAGTTTGGAGAATTTTAAGACTTAATACTTTGGTTAGGAAGAATACTGAGAATCTATCTCCTCAAGTTTTAGTAGTAAATATTCTGTTTTGACAATTTCATCTGTTGCCTCGCTTTTGTTTAATATTTCTTTAATTTGTCCTTTATATCTACGACTCACAGCTGCGTTTTTTATACTGCTATCAGCGTCTTTTAAAATAAATCCTTTGTAAGTTTTATTTTCCGTCTTTATCTCAAATTTTTTACTGCCAAGAGATATACCAATTAATTCTCCAGTAACTGTGACAGGCGTTTCTTGTTCTTCTTGAAAGGTCTGAAGAATTCCTATGAGTTTAGGTATTTCATTTTTTGATAAAGATACTGTCTTTTGTTCATCTGACTTTGGTGATGCCCATGAGAACGTTGTATCTGCACCTGACTCACTAAGTGATGTAAGAAGCCTTTATGATTTTGCTATTTCTACCAAATTTGCCTGGGCAACAAGAGGAGTATCTCCAAAATTAAGGTATTTATTAATAGGCGGAAATACATCGCTGTGAAGTTGATCTGGAGTAACATACTCAGAATTAAATTCCGTAGAATTACTGTGTGGGATCATCACTTTAAGTAAGCGTCCCATTTCTGGCTTAGAAAAAGCATCATGAAGATCAACTACACCAGATCGTATGAGATTAAGGCGCATGAGCGACACTTCTGCATAGAGCCACATCTCATACTCAGGCAAGTGATCTGCAAAGATAACTATGTATAGATGAGATACAGAATTCCGACATGAGAAAAGGATAGGCACATTGTAGTAGTCATATATTTCCACAATCTCAAGTTCGCCTAATTCTGGGATGTTAAGTATATCAGACATAATACTTTCCTTACTGCATTTCTATCTTAAATAAGGACCATATTTTCATGCCATCAGGTGGCCACCATGTGTGATGTGAACGGCGAGTCCGCGAAGGCGTATTCTTAATCACTCCACATTCTGGAGTTAATTCACCTACGGCAGGTTCTGTGTCTTTAAGAGAGTTAAATTCTTCTTTAATTTTCAAAGCATCTTCGATGTCTTTAAATACTGAAAATCCATGCGCTTGGCATATCTGATCTTTTGGTCTGTGTTTATAAACACTTGGGTGTTTTTCTATTCCAGGGATAAAATCTCCTTCTTGAGGTGGATTATTCCGAACAAGATAATATACTATTCCTGACGCGGGTTCAGCATCTTCTGGAGGACAATTATCTAAATGTGAGCCTAATAATTTCAATTTCCTATATTCCTTCAATAATATTCTTAAAATAAACCTAATAACAGTATCAAGATATAACTCTAAGTATACACTAAATTTCAGAAAAAAACAAGGATAATAGACTAAATAGGTTTCGTTTTAAAATTGGGGTGATAAAAAAGTTCATGAACCCTTATATTTACTGGGTTTTCAGGCATTTTTACCTTGATGTTTTAGTTGGGGAAATAGTTGAATATGCTTAGGGCGATAAACTCGGCAAGCGCGCCTTTTTTGCGCTGTTAGCCGCTGGAACGCACGCTAAACCGCTCTGGTCGATAGGGTGCAAACCAATCCACCTCTACACCATCTACGATTTCTAACGTCGCCATTTCACCCACCAAAGGTGCTAACGTCACACCGCTGTGCATTAAGGTAATATACAGGTTCGGCACCGATTCAGTAAATCCGAGTACCGGAAACCCATCAAGCGGCATCGGACGATACCCAACAGGTGTTGGAATCGCCTTCGCCTCCGCTATTCTCGGCAAATAGGCTTTCGCACGATCAAGCAGTGCGTCGGCATACTGTTGCGAGTCATCACGGTTTATCCCTTCTTGGGTTCCCTGCCCGATTCTGAGGCTTCCGTCAGCCAATTGCCGGAGATGGAGGTGTTGATGGCGTTCATCTGTTGACGGTGCGTGAATGATTGCTACGTTGTGTAAAACCTCAGCACACGGTGTCGTTTTAATAACAATGCCCGGACTCCGTTGTTGCGGAATATTGACTTCTGCCAGAGAAGCCAATTCGGTCGTCTGAATACCGCTCGCCAAGACAACGACATCACACGGAAACTCTCCATGGGTCGTTTTCACAGCAGCGATATTGCCGTTACGAATGACAAAACCTGTGACGCTGGTTTGTGCCTGCACAACCGCACCTGCTTCGCGCGCATGACAGAGACAAACATCAATAAATGTGTCGGTTTCGATGTGAATATCTGCTTCGGAGAGGGACGCAGCTAACACAGTACCGGGGTGTAGGTGTGGTTCAAGTGCTAACATTTCGTCAGAGGTGATCAGACGACACGGATACCCCCACGCTTGGATCTGTTGGATACGTTCCCGCAGCTGCGTGGCACGTTGCGGGTCGTTCTCCCACCGCATTTCACCGCCGTAGTGGATACCAATATCCGCATCAAGATGATGTGCCAACCGGTACCACATATCTAACGCACGCCGATTGAGCGTGTGATACTCACGTGGGTCTTTTCCAAAAGCGTTTGCCCATGCAAAAGAGTGACCGGACGCGCCTGCACCGGGGACATCCCGCTCCAGAAGCGTCACAGTAAGACCCTTTCGCTGGGACAGATGATAACCGAGCGTGGCACCGATGATACCCGCACCCACTATCACAACTTTTTTTTTCTTGGAATTAGGAGATATGTTTGACATTGAAGTTTTCAGTTATCAGAGGGAATAGTTATCAGTTGTCAGTTAAGAGGGCGATCTGATTCATCAAGTCTTTCTCTTAACTCTCACTGCGAGGCAAACTGAAAGGTTTTTCGCAGAAAAACCGAACTGAAAACTGACGACTCTAACTCTGACAACTGACAACTACTAACGGTGTGCTGCGACAATAAATCCTGTTAAACCGGTAAGCAATAACTGAAAGCCGGTTTGGTAAAACAACATGAAAAACGGTTGGCAGAGTGCAATCAAACCCAATGCGATTAAACCAATAGAGAAGCGTTCACACAAGGTTTTCTGCGAAAAGACAATCGAAAAAACGATGATACCGGGTAGAAGTAGATGTAAAGCCGTACTCCCAAGTGATGGGAAAAAGGGTTGGTAAAGGAAAAAAAAACCGATACATGCCAAGAGAGCGGCACCCATAGTCGCGATCCGCTTCGCAGTTGTCGTCATACCGAATGCAATCGCACAAGCGAACAGGATATGAAATGCCGAACCGCGTAGCACTGATGGAATCGGAAACCAATAGAGAAATCCTAATCCAATGACCAAACCCACACCGGATATAAGGGCGATGCGTTGTTTATTCTCGAAGGCAGTCCCACCGAGGATGGCAGCAATACTCAGCAGCACCAGCGCGATCCCCTTGAGCAAAACAGCATTTTGCGTGATAATCGCCGGTAGTCGTGAGATACCCTCTATATAGAGAAAAACAATACCAGCGACCAAAAATCCGATTGCAATCAGTTGATTTCGTCTTTCTTTCGTCATGGCGACCCTTCAGGAATCTATAGTCTCACCGCTCTAAATTTGCTCAATCTTTCCGTTTCAATAGGCGAGTTACCCAACTTTTAGATTGTTCGCGCGTTAATTGACTCGTTAAATTCTCAACTTGTGCTGACCAATCCCCTCTTTCGGTTTGAAAAGATTCAATCGTTTCTCGCAGCTGCGTATTTTCGGCGATAAGTGCCTGATTCTCCGTTTCCAATTTGTCGCAAGTTTCGCGTAGGTAAGTAATATCAATAATCTGACAGCTCAGATTTTCAATAATATCATCTGTTGGAATATTATAGGTGAGTTTTTTGATTAGCGGCGCGAGCCCATCAACACGTAGTTGTATTTGTGGCTTTGTGGCACTTCCGGCTTCATCAGACGGAGCAGAGACGACCCGTAGATACGGTTCAATCTCCACATCTCGCCGTTTCAATGTGCGGTTGATAATTCCTTCTTCCACCCCTATTATTTCTGAGATTTCGGAAGGGTTCATATAGAGGTCCATTCCCAAATTTTCCTAACCTAATTCCTTTGTGAAGGGCAACAACACCAATAACTATAATGCCGTTTTCCTTAAAAAAACAACTAATAATAGCATAACATATATCGAAGCGATCAAACAAGTAAAGCGATCTTCAGCGAGTTTTTGAACCCTGCCCGCTTCCAAGAGGTACGTTTACAAGAGAGGTTGCCCCTACGAAATTCCGTCCCAATATTTCCACATATCATCGGGGGTTTCAAACCTAATCTCGTCGAGATCTTTCCGTCGGTACCTGCTGATAAGCGCAATTCTGACGTTGTGCCCGCAGTTTGAACCCGCAGTATGGCTCATCTGATGATGCCAGAAACAGACATCGCCGCCGTTGCCTGTGAACTCATAACTCGGTCCTAAATCAAATGGAGCAACGCCACCAGGGAGGCTATCCAAGTCGTGGTGTCTGAAATATTCCGCCCAAATCTGATGGCTCCCGGGCCAAACGGTAAATCCGCCACCCTGTTTTTCAACCGTGTCAAGATAAACCGTCGCACCGAGTGTGAACGCACCGACAACACCTTTCGGCACACCGTTCGTAGGGGTGTGGTAACCGTCAAGATGTCCGCCACCGGGTTCGCGCCATTCTCTATCTGGATCCGGAAAATTGATATGCGGCCCCGCACCACCACTCGGATTCAATTTATCTTTACCGACCAGTTCTTCTGCCATAGCGAAAACGCGGTTATTGTATGTTGTGCCAGCGATAACGTCTTCACCACCAACAGGCACCGTACGATAACCTTTACGAATCCAGGACTCCGGATCGTCCCTATCTTCGTCAAGTGCCTCCCAGAGCCTATCAAGTGCAGCATCGATCGCTTCCTGCTCCAGCGCGCCGCGCACAACCAGATAGCCGTTTTCTTTAAAGAATGTTTTGTCTGCTTCTGTTAAATACACCATAATTTTGTTTCCCTTGCAGTCTTTTGTAATCTTCCACGTTTAGAGAAAATTCAGCCAACCAGGATTAACACTGCTTAATCAGAATCACCACTGCTATCGCAGCAATAAAAAATATAAGGCTTTCCACCGGGAACTCCGAAAAAATCTCGAGATTGCGCCAACCAAACATCGCTTTTAAAAATGCCTTCCAGCGCATCAATTTATCTCCCGCCGGCGGAACTCACAGCAAATTAGCATTGTGAAAAGTTAGGCTACTCGTACAACTGGGGCGGTATCAATTATTACTACGCCCGAACCTCAAACCCATTCTCTTCACGCGCTTTTTGGTAAGGGCCTTCCTCTATATTTAATCCGAAACCAGGACTTTGTGGCACATTTACATAACCGTTGGATACAGAATAACCGGAATCATCTATACCCGGAGTCGTCGCATGATCCCACTCGGTGAACTCAAATCGCTCCACCTTCGCTGCAAGGTGACAGGTGACGAAATTGCCGTAGTAGCCGCCATAATGATGCGGTGCCGTGCCAACGCCGGACGCATCCAATTCGGGTCCCAACTCAAGCCAACGTGAGAAGCCAGGGTGAAAAATATCGTATTGGACGATGTCAATGAGCCCATCTTTTGCCCAATTCACAAGGTGCGGTGATGCCCCACCCTCGCCATCCGCAATACGGGTTTCCAAACCTTCGGCATTTAGCCATTCCTTCAAGAGACTATAAACGCGGGCATCCTCGTGGAACGCCTCTTCCATCCAATAGACCTTCGCATCCGCAGCCCCGCCTAATACCTGCTTGGTAAGGTTGAGATTATAACCGTTGTTTGCATCTATCAAAATCGTAGCATCGGATCCAACAGCCTCGCGCACGGCACGAATAACATCAATATCCCGCTGTGTGCCTTTATCAAGTGGCATGTGCATTGCGCCACGTCCGACTTTGATCTTATAGGCGTTATGTCCGCGTGCCTTTCCTTCTAATGCCTCGGCAGCAATAAGTGCCGCGGCTTCAGCGTTGTCCTCAAGATGTAGGTCATCAATGTAGAGCGAGGTGTCGTAACACGGGGCGCGAAACGCACCGTTCTGGCCGGAAAGCATCGCATACACCGGTTTCTGTGCTAACTGTCCCACCAAATCCCAGAGTGGATACTCTAACATTCTGAATTCTTCGGTGACACCCTTCTCTGCGTCAAACGCATCGCTGAGCTGAAACCCGACAATCGCCTCCGCTTTTTCACGTGAAATCGATGAAAACCCAAAGCCGCTCACGCCATCCGTCGTCGTTAAACGAGCGATAGGGGGGCGGACATGCAGCCCGTGTTCACCGAGCCGAGAATTACAACCGGCTTTGCGCGGACGCTCGCCTGTTAAGCGTGCCCATTCAATACGTTCAATTCTCACATTTTCTCCCATATTTTCTCCTCATCAACAGTGCCCCTACAATTGCGTCTCAAGTAGCGCGAGACTTTTCGGGTCCAACTTATGGTAGTTCTCAATTTCATATCTGTTACCATCGGCATCCTTAATCAGGACGCGTCCGTTCTCAAGCGTGACAATATCGTATCGAGTACGCATACCGAACTCTACGTCTCCTTGTGAAGTTTCAACGACCCATTGCGTAATCCCGAATTGTCCATCCAACTCGTGGATTTTGGTAATCTTCGGCATAAAGTAGCGTTTTTGTAACTCCTCAACAAGCACTTCACCGGACGCGCGAGGGAGCTGCTCTATATCCTCAATAATGCCGATCTCATTAGATTCTTCATCTACGAGAGAAATATATCGGTTCGTCTCGCTTACAGGAAAAGCACAGATCGGTTCAACCTTCACGTGCGTTGTTCCATCCGGAAGTTGGACAACGAGCTCCTCAAATGCGTTTCGCTCAATTCTGACACGGCTCGCATCAAGAAACTCTAATTCATCCGTTACCTTAATCGCTTCCTTCATCAATATGCCTCCTTCTGCAATAGTTAAATCACCATGCGCGAATTCTCGATAGTTCGGTTTGCTTCTCACACAGCCCGGCGTAAGTTCCCGCTTTGGCAAGAAGTTCTTCATGCGTCCCGATTTCGTCTACCTCTCCCTCTTTCAGCACGACAAGGCGGTCAGCATATTTAAGGGTTGACAGCCTGTGCGCAATCGCAAACACCGTTCTGCCTTGAACGAGCCGTTCCAACGCCTCTTGGATTTTGGATTCCGTTTCCGTATCAACAGAGGAGGTGGCTTCATCTAAGATAAGCACGCGCGGATTTTTCAAAATCGCCCGAGCAACAGAGATACGTTGCCGTTCGCCGCCAGAGACTCTCGCGCCTCTTTCACCTACCAATGTGTCGTAACCATCAGGGAACTTGATAATAAAATCGTGTGCATTTGCAGCCCGCGCAGCCGCAATAATCTCTCGCCGAGATGCCCCGGGTTTTGAGTAACCGATATTGTCGGCGATCGTGCCTTGGAACAGGAACGGATCCTGCAACACGACACCGACCTGTTGACGCAGTGCCTTCACTTGAATGTCGCGACTGTCGTGACCGTCAATCATGATTGTCCCATCGTTTGGATCGTAAAAGCGGGTAATCAGGTTGATAAGCGTGCTTTTGCCCGCACCGCTGTGCCCAACCAACCCTATCATCTCACCCGGCTCCACTGTAAAACTGACACCGTTGAGCGCATTTTTCTCGCCATCATAAGAGAAATGGACATCTCTAAATTCCACAGCACCTCGGATATGCCCAAGAGCCACCGCGTCCTCTTTATCAGCCACACTCGGCGGTGTGTCCATAATTTCAAACACCCGCTCGGCAGAAGTGCCTGCTCGAATGAATCGCTCGTTCATCTGGCAGAGTGTATACACAGGTCTAAAAAACCGCATCATATAACCTTGGAACATCCATAGAATACCAAGGCTCACCTCGCCTTGGAAAATCTGCCACCCACCTACCAACCAGAGGATGATACGCCCCGTAAAGACGATAAACTCCATAATCGGGCGGTAAAGCGTTCCAAGCTTCGCAGCGTTCAACTCACCATTAAATACCTGATACGTCAAATCGCTAAATCGGTTTATCTCGTAGCGTTCGCGAGCAAACGCCTTAACAACGCGTACCCCCGGAATCGTGCTTGCGAGAATCGTGCTAATGTTGGCATACCGCTTCCATAAAACGTGGTACACCTTGCTCATCTTTTTGCCAAAAAAGATTGTGAAGAAGATAAGACACGGAATAGGTATCAACGTCCAGAGGGAAAGTCGCCAGTTGAAAGAAAACATGATCACACAGATATAAATGATCGTGAGAGAATCACCGACAATATCCTGTAACCCATTCGCGATAAAGTCTCGGAGCCTTGACACATCGTGCGTGATCCTTGACATCAAGTTTCCCGTATCCCGCTCGTGAAAAAAATCAATGGAGAGCGCGTTCAGATGTTCATAGGTTTCATTCTGAAGCCGCCGAGTGATATTCTGTCCCACCCACGCCATCATATAGCCGCGTACAGCCCCAGCTGCCATTGTGAATACGTTAATGCCCGCCATCAGGAGCACAATCGCTATCAGATGGCCGAAACTCCCACCGACGGGTATGTTTTCAAACCATTCGCCTAAGAAGTTTACAGTACCTTGAAGGTGGCCCCAATCTGTTTCCGGTATTGGCAATCCTGTAGCAATAGCATGTCCGGCAGGGTTTATAATCCTGTCGATCAGATCCATCATGAGTATCTCAGGGTAGAGCCCGACGAGACGGATGACCATCATTATGAGGAATGCCGGCACAACAACGTGCCAAAGCGGAACAGCGTATTTGATGAGTCGAAAGATGAGCTTTCCTTTTTGGACGCAATTGACACACACACCCGACCAACTTGGAATAGGTTGATCACACTTTTCACAGCGACCTTTATCCTTCCCACCGGGACCACGTCCGCGCCTGCCGCGCGGTCTTCCATCCGCATCTCTTTCCTTTTGCGGAATTAATTCTTCCAACTCGGAAACAGCAAGATTGAACTTCGGGGTTAACCGCTTTGAGTAACGCGACACTTCAAATGCGTTGTCCGCGGTACTCACCTTGAGAATGTTATTTCCATACATCTCAATGATTTCGATATCTTCAACGGACGTAAGAGGTACTTCGCGCATGTGGTGCCCCATAGCACCATTCTGATTAAAAGCGATGAGCCGCCTATTGGTAACTAACAGCCAATCCTTGCCGTAGGTACCGTCAAAGCGCAGATCTGTTGAAACAGCAATCTTGATTTCTTCGCCTGTTTCAAACAGTGCCTCTGCTTGTTCCTTTAGGCGTTCAGGCACATCTTCCATTGTCGTTAGTGGTTCATGGTTCTGCTTCCGGAGGCGTCTGCCGCCATTGCTATAAGAACTCGACCGTCTCCGAGATGACCTTCCCCTGTCAAAACCGCCCATCGAATCGCGCATAAATCAACCCCCCACAGTTTAAAAGTGTGGTTTCTAAACACTTATAGATACTTTATTTAACGAAAATATGGCGAAAAAGTTGAATTAAAAATGAAAAATGCCTGTGAGAAGGCACGAGTACCCTCAAATCAGGCATTTGATTCCTCAGCACAACGTTTTTCGGGTCAATTTACGTTACGGGTTCGGCGGAGAGGTACAGATTAAGACCTCCATCGATTCATCGCCTGTGTTTTCAATCCCATGCTCACACCACGGCGGGAGATGGATGAACGTCCCCGCTTCAACTGGCACCTTTTCACCAGCAAGCGTCATCACGCCTTTACCTTTTAGGATGACGTAGCATTCCTCGGTGTGGTGGCTCCCCGGCTCAAGCACAACGTGTGGCGGCACAAAAAACATGACAAGCCCCAAGTTTTGTGCAGGCGCGTTCGGGTTCGCCGGATGCACGACACGCACACCAATGCCATCACAACCGGAGTACCGTACAGGCACACCGTCCTGAACCGTGACGACATTCGCCTGCACCTGATGCGCCGGTTTCGGAATAGGGGGTTCGCCTTGATACCCTTTAAACGTAGTAATCTTTGCCATTTTCATCTCCTTGAAATAGTTGTTAGTTATCAGTTATAAGTTGTTAGTTTAAGAGGTGTAGGTGCATCTACCAATCTCGCGTATAACCTGCAGTCCAACCACCGTCTACCGCAAGCACGCTACCGTTGACATAACTCGCATCCGGCGAAACGAGAAAAAGCACCGCTGCCGCAATTTCCGTCGTCTTTCCCGGTCTCCCCAATGGAATGTGCGATAACAGACTCGCAGCGTTTTCTGTATATGCCCCGTCATCTCCATAGAAGAGTGCCTCCGTGCCGCGGGTCAACGTCGAACCCGGTGCGATAGCATTTACCAGAATCCCCTCGGGTCCGAGTTCTAACGCCATTGAACGCGTCAGATTGGCAACGCCTGCTTTCGCCGCAACGTAAGCACTCTGCAAACGTAACGGCACCAACCCCGCAATAGAACTGATGTTAACAATCCGTCCAGTCGCATTCTCGGAGCCAGACCTGCTATGCGTTTTAAGGATATATGGGATAACCGCACGACTCATTGTGAAAACACCGGTCAAATCTATCTGTAAAATACGGTGCCAATCCTCTAAGGTGTATTGATGAATCGGCACCCTATCGCTCTTGGTATTAATTCCAGCATTGTTCACCAAAATCTCAATTTTGCCAAAGTGTCCCGCAATCCGGTCCGCAACACCCTCCATCTGTGCCGCATCTGACACATCGCCTTCCACAAATAGACCGGTCCCACCGCTTTGTTGAATTTCTTTGACGGTTTCCTTACCTGCCTGCACATCAATATCAACAATTGCCACAGAAGCACCATTATCAATTAACTGATCTACAATCGCTCGACCGATACCTTGCGCACCCCCTGTAACAACCGCGACTTGTCCTTCAAGTGCCACCTTCATATCATTCTCCTTTCTTGAAACTTACGGAAACCAGCAACCCCATACGTTTATATAGCAAGTTTTGGCTTGCGAGCTACGCTAAAAAGTAGCAAAACAATTACGGCGGTCCCACACGCAATCCCGATCGCTGAGGAAAGACCGAGCGCGGCAGGCAGATAACCACAAAACAGCGCAATACTTGCAACAGTGAGGCTATAGGGCAATTGTGTTCGCACATGGTGCAGCGGATCGCAACTGCTGGCGATAGAACTCAAAATCGTTGTATCCGAAAGCGGTGAGCAGTGGTCGCCAAAGATGGCACCATCCAGCACTGCCCCGAGGCAAATGATTGTCGTAAGTCCATAACTATCGCCATCAAGCGAAAACGCCACTGGAATCGCAGTCGGAATCAGGATCGCCATTGTGCCCCAACTCGTGCCGGTTGCAAAAGAGGTCACAGATGCACAGATAAAAACAAGGATCGGGAACCAGAGCGGTGATACAACATCACTGAGCATCGTAGCCAGAAAATCACCCGTCATGAGTCTATCGCAACTCGCCTTGAGTCCCCATGCCAATAACAGAATGCTTAAAGGTGTGAGGCTCCCTTTTATACCGTTCCAAACGACTGGAGCGATCTCGGAAAACTGTAGCTTTGAGAGCCAACGCGCACAGATAATCGAGATAACAAACGCACTTGCTGCCGCACTCGCAAGCACCATCACATTGTTCGCCTCCGAAAGCGCGTTCCGCCAAGCAGTCAGCGAAAGAATAGACCCTGTGCCGTTGCCGTCTATCCAGAACCCACCCAACAGCAATCCAAAAAGTGCTAAAAGCGGTAAAACCGCCGAAAAGGGTTGGACAACGGCGTTGGGTAGACTGGTAAAAGATCCGGCGTGTCCGAGTGCCTGTGCATCCGGGGCAGCAATATCTCCTGTCTCTCGCGCACGGATCTCGGCTTGGCGCATCGCCCCATAATCTCTGCCACTGAGCGCATTGACGATAACAAAAATGATGGTCAACACACAGTAAAACCGAAAACTCAGCGCATCGAAAAACATGGAATACCCGTCACGTCCAAGCCCAAGTGTCCCTGATATATCTTCAAAGAGTCCCACTTCATAACCGATCCAAGTACTCACAAACGCGAGACCGGCAATCGGTGCGCTTGTGGAATCCACAAGGAACGCTAATTTTTCACGGCTGACGCGATGGTGATCGGTGAGCGGACGCATTGTCGGTCCGACGAGCATCGCATTAGAATAATCGCCAATAAAGATGGCGATCCCCATCAAACCTGTGATAAATTGTGCCGAACGCGGCCCCTTCGCAAACTGAGAGAGCCAAATAACCACACCGCCAATGCCACCCGAGGCGACCACAACAGAGATCGTCGCCATGATAAGGCAAACGAACAGGACTACCCAGACATTGAAGAGATCTATCCCATCATTTCCGACACTCACGGCACGGACGAACCAGACGGCTTCTGCCAAGAAACCGCTCGGTGTCCCACCTTTCTGATACCACGAGAGCAGAAGCCCAACACCGACGGCTATACAGAGACTCGGAAACAATCGAGCCGTCACGATGGCTAACGTGACAGCAAGTAACGGCGGAATTATGCTGTACCACAAAAGCGTTTCAGCACCGCTAACCTGTCCTGCACGCCACTGGAAGATGAAGCAAAGTCCGATAAAAATTACAAAGCCAACTACATATTTTAATTTAGAATTCATCAGCGCCCTCGGCACTCTTCTTTCAGTTCATAAGGCTTCCCATTATCGATTATATGTATCATAACAACTTTTGATGCCCCTTGCAAGCCAAAAGTTTGGGTTGGAAAACCTACGGGAAACACCCAATCAAAACACCCCTACACATACCATTATACATCTCGTAGGGGCGGGGTCTCCCCGCCCGTTACCAAGCACGTCAATTGCGCGACACCGAACAGTATTTGCCTTGGCTTTACAGTTGCGACGTGCATTCCTAACCACGTCTACTATCAAAAGACCTTATAACGATTTACTTGTAAGTTTTAGTTGGTTTATGATAAAATCAGAAGAAATATCATAGTGGAGCCCAACTGATGACCCGTTATAAAACTCTGAAGGATAAACCGAAACGCTTTCTGTCGCTGACAGGTTATACGCTTGAAGAGTTCTCGGCACTCGTTCCTTATTTCTCCAAGCGATTTTTGGCATCCGTCGAAACAAAGACGCTTGAGGGTAAAGACCGAAAAAAGCGACGCTATACCCACTACAAAAATAGTTGCTTACCGAGTCTTGAAGATAAGTTGCTCTTTATTCTCATTTACCTGCGACAGGCAATGACCCAAGAAGTCCTCGCTGAGCTCTTCGAGATGTCTCAACCTATTGCGAACAAGTGGATTCACCGGCTTTTACCAGTCGTCAATCGTGCTTTGGCAGACCTTGGCGAGTTGCCATCCCGGGAAACACCCGCCGCACCCTTTGATAAATCTGCGGAACTCTCGGTGGAGGCTCAGGCATCACATCCTTTTTTTTCATGATGGCACGGAACGTCCGATTCAGCGTCCGAAAGACGTAGAAGCACAAAAAGCATATTACAGTGGGAAAAAGAAACAACACACCGTGAAAAATAATGTAATGATCAATACCGATAGCAAAGTCGTGTTTCTCACAGCGTCGTATGAAGGTCGCATCCACGACAAGCGTATCGCTGACACAGCAGGCTATTCTCCGCCGCCTGGGAGCCTGCTGTATCAAGATTCGGGTTTCCAAGGGTTTACCTGCCCCGATGTTCAGATCATTCAACCGAAAAAGAAACCCAAAGGTCGCCACCTCACAGATGAAGAAAAAGCAAAGAATCGCGAGATTTCATCAATACGCATACGCGTTGAACACGCCATCGGTGGCATCAAAAGGTACCGCATCGTCAAGGAGAAGTTGCGCAATACCAAAAAAGGGTTCGCCGATTTAGTCATGGAAACTTGCTGTGGTCTACACAACTTTAGATTAAACTTCAGACCTTGGGCTTATCCGACACCTCGCGATTAAATCAATATAATGTCTAAACTTCACCTTCCAAAAATCAAATTTTGTATAGATACACACATTTTTTGAGAAAAAATAGGTATTGTGTCGGAATTGAAGCGAAATTTTCGTGATTAGATATAAGCCAATCATAAAGCCAATCATAACTTTATCTCCGAAGAGGTGAGGGGCATAGTCAGGAAAGTGAACGATGTTCGTTTAAATCGACGATTTGTAGAAACTGACGATGAAGAGGAGGCATGTAGACTACTCTTCAACGCGTATTACGAAACCGTCCTCAACACAGTTAAAAGAAGGCGATGGAATCATCCAGATACCGTCGTAGATCTCGATGAAATCGCCAGCGACACGTTCATTAAAGCCGTCAAGAAACGGCAAGAAATCCAAGAACCGGAGAAGTCGTTGGAGTGGTTGGTAAAAGTAGCGGGAAATCTGATGATCGACGCGATAAGAAGATCACGCCAAACGCGACACTTGGCAGTTGTCCCGTTCGACGGTCCATCTGTCAGCGAAGGGACAAGGCTCACAGAAACCGATGCCGAGTACACCGAGGCAAATCGGGATTTGGTGGCATAACTCCTCCGTCTCCTCCAAGATCAGGACCGAGAAATCGTAGACCTGCTACTTGATGGGCTAAAGCCCAAAAAGATAGCAAAAACGATAGACTCAACCGCTGAAGCAGTTCAGAAAAAATGGGAACGCATCCGCAAGTGGTTTTTCCCCATCGCACGCAACTTAGCAGCGTTGATAGCCTGCCTCTCTGAGGAGAGGGACAGATGGATTATGGAACGCTACTTTGATAGACAACCGCTCTCGGAGATTACAGAAGCACTCGGCATCTCTCGCTCTACCATTGAGGAAACAGTGAAACGTGTGATAGTGGATTGGAAGAAAGCCGCGAAGGACAATTCCACGGATCCTGTCTCTGCAATGGTTAAGAAGAGGAGATAACTTTTCAACCCAATGCCGACACAGATTGATTCCTTGTCAATCAATGTTAGCAATCAACTAAGGAACTTCGCAACTGTTGCGAGTTCACCCAAACCCTAATGTTTGGATAGAAACCGTATCCGAATGTCGAAAAATCGTATTTCTCGACAATTAATGGATAACAACCCCGCCGTGTCAAAAGCCCGTCTGTCCGGACGCGGATAGATGCGAGACACAAGCGGATAACTACCCTATAGGAGACCCTATAGGAGATAGACTCATGAATATTCTTCGTTTTTTAACCAAGCGCGATATTGAAGTATCTACGATCCAGTTATTTTTACTGGTTGTAGGCGTTTCTGGGACGATTGTCTTCCTTGATACATATAGGGATGAGAGACGTGAAAGTGCCAACGAGGCAAGGCATAGTGCCCGCGCGGCAAGGCAGAGTAAAGCCCTTGCAGATGCACGCGCCGAAATTCGTCGCCTAAAAGCGGGGGAAACCAAACGAGACGGGACCCCCCGATCCACCTCTGCGTCGCTCAAGGGCTCCTCCGAGACGGAGACCCAGACACCCACTGTGCACGCGCACGATCGCAGCGATGTTTCCACATCCGACGACACGGTGGAAATTGTGCATACAGGGCCTCTCAAAGGTCTGCCGCTGGATCTCGCCAAGGAAATCCATAAAGAATATACCGAAGCGTCCAGGGCGCGTGCGAAGCGGTATGACGAATGGGACCAGCGGAGAAGGGCCCACAAAGAAAGGGACATCGCACTGGCGAAAAGAGAATTAGCCCATGGAGATGCCGTTCTCGCGGATTCAAAGAGACGACGCGAAAATCTCTTAGCGACTTTTGCGCTTATGTCCCCCGAAGCACTCGAGGCTGCGCGGAAAGAGGCTTTGAAAACGCAACCCGCCGAGGAGGTCGATCGTTTTTTTAGGCGGGTCGCGGAGTTTGGCCCCGTCAAGACCCCGGAGCAGATAGAACAGGACGCGCAGAGACTCCAGGAAAACAAAGAAGTTCTGGCGAGAAAGTTGCATGAATTGAAAGTGGAGCGAGAACAACTCAATCGCGAGCGGGACGAACTTCAGCGCACAAAGCCCCTCCCGCCGAATTTAGGTTTGGACGAGTTCTACACAGAATGGAAAAAACGTAATAGCACGAAGCCCACCCCACCATAGGGGATTTTTAACACCAAGATTTTTTACATCAAATGGAGGTTTATTTTACTGACAGTCAAAGGCCCCAGTGTACATGTCCAACTTACAGGCATAAAAAAATAATCGTGATGCGTCCCCTCGGATTTTTCATTAGCATTGCATGTCAACTATAATTGTCTAAAATCGTTAAAAGGACAGGAACAAGTGGCAATGAACCGCGCAACACCGAAAGTCACTGTTGTCGGCAGCCTGAACATCGATCTGGTGTGCCACGCAGCTCGGAGACCCGATAAAGGCGAAACGCTCATCGGCGATGCCTTCGATATATTCACAGGTGGGAAAGGATTCAATCAGGCAACTGCTGCAGCACGATTAGGTGCCGAAGTTACGCTTGTCGGAAGTGTCGGTGCGGATCCTTTCGGAGAAATGCTACTCGCTGCGGCAGAAAATGAACATATTAACAGCAGGTTTGTCACAAGACGTACAGACATCGGCACAGGCGTAGCAACAATCGTTATTGAACCGGATGGCGACAATAGCATTATCGTTGTACCGCGCGCCAATATGGCACTCACGATAGCAGATATAGATGCTGCCGCTGATTGTATCGCAGACGCGGATGTGCTTCTCCTCCAATTGGAAACGCCGATTGCAACATCCGAACACGCAGCAGCAATTGCCAAAAGACACGGCACAACAGTGGTCCTAAATCCTGCACCTGCGCAACCACTGCCGGATAGCCTTTTGAAATACGTCAATATTCTCACCCCGAACCAATCCGAAACGGAATTGTTGTCGGGGATGAAAGTTAGCAGTCAAGAAGAAGCCAGTCGGGCAGCGGAGGTGTTACGCACCCGTATGGTGGACACCACAAACGCTGCTGTTGTGCTAACCCTCGGCGCACAAGGGGCGTTGATGTTGACAGGAACGACATCTGAAAGGATTTCCGCACTGTCTGTTAAACCTGTAGATACCACAGGCGCGGGGGATGCGTTTTGTGGTGCGCTCGCAACCGCCTTGGCAAGCAGTGAAACTTTACACTCGGCAGTTGCGTTTGCAAATGCCGCAGGCGCAGCAGCAGTCACTGTTATCGGTGCTACACCGTCCATGCCGACACGCGCGAAAATTGAACGTTTATTGGAATCCGGAAAGTAAAAAAACAGAATAAAAAAATCATATTGGACAATCCGCCAAAGGAAAATAAAATGAAAAAGACAGCTTTGAATTCCATACTTATCGTGCTAATCATAAACTTAATAATTACTATACCTTTTTCACAAGTTTCCACCGCTGCAGAAAAATGGGAAACGAACATCAGGAAAGATTTTGCAAAGGCCCTACGAGAAAAAAAGAAGCCGGCCGAGAAACACCGCGAACTTATCCTGAAATGGCAGAAACAGGGACGACTCTCCACACTCCTAACGCTTTATGAAACAGAAAAAGAGAATTCCCAGAGACAGCAGCCCACCTCTCCTGCAATGGATGCCGCATTTTACTACGGTTTAGGCTACGTCCACGCCCTTGAGGCTACGAAAACCGATGAGGCGTTTGACACAGCGGTTACCTATCTACAGCGCGCCCTCGCAATTGAGCCAGATCTGTTTTGGGCACGTTTCAATTTGGGTGGTATCTATCAACAACAAAACGAAAGCGAATTGGCACTTACGGAATTTGAAGCTTGCGTCCGTTTAAACCCGAACTACTACCCGGTTTACTATCGTATGGGTGAAATCCGCTTGAAACAGCAGGATTACATAGCAGCCCTCCAAGCCTTTGAGACAGCGCGAAAACTAAATCGGAAATGGGAATACCCGCAATACGGCATCGGTTTGGTCTATCTCGCACAAGGTGAAACAGACCGCGCCCGCGAAGCATTTGAAAATATCACGCATCAAAAGAAAAAGTTCGCACCCGCCTACATCAAACTCGGGCAAGTCCTCGCTATACAAGGATTTTTCGATGACGCGCTAACAGAATACGCCAAAGCCGCACAGCATCAACCTTACGCCGCACAAGACCTTTACGAACTCGCGGTTATCTTTAACGAAAAAGGCAATACAGACAGCGCGATTCAACTCTATCAACGCACAATTGAGACCGAGCCAACCCACGCGCAATCGCATTTCGCACTCGGAGAAATCTTCTACACCCGCGGCAATACCGAGGCAGCACGACACCATTATCAACAAGCGTTATCCGTCATGCCGAGTCTTAAAGACACTTTCTATGAACCGCTGGAACCTTACTTCGCAGGGTTAATGACACCGGATCAAGCAATGCCAATGATAGAGAAAGCGATGTTCGTCCTTCCCGACGATCCACGTTCTTACTTTTATGCTGGCATGATTGAAACCGATGCAGGCAACACCGAAAACGCCATCCAACACTATGAGAAAACAATTGAAATAATTGAAGCCGACACAAGTTATTTGCAAGTTGAACTCCCCTTAGGTAATTTCATTGATGCTTATTTTAAACTCGGTGAACTCCACCACCAACAGGGTGATATAGACACAGCGGTCCGTTACTTTAAACGCGCATTGGAATTGAATCCAGCGTTAGCCGACAGATTCATCGTGCAGGGACAGCGTGCTTTCGATGAAGAAAGCTATCAAGATGCCATTGAGCCTCTAAATATCCATCTTCTGCTATTTCCCGAAGATGTGAGTGCCACCTATCTTCTTGGGCAAAGCTACGAAGCAACCGGCGATGCAGACAGCGCGATTACTTTTTATGAACGCACACTGGTATTAGACCCACAACGACCGGACGTGCTTTTCAAAATGGTGCACATATACCGGGGACGCGAGGCGCATCAGCAGGCAGTTGATACGCTAAAGCGACTTATTGAGATCGCGCCTGAAACCACTGAAGCACACTATCTTCTGGCACTGTCCTACCTTTCGCTAAAGCAGCCCAACGATGCGCTACCAGCATTCCTCGAAACTATTCGGTTGAGTCCTGATGATGTCGCAGCCCATTACCACGCGGCAATTCTGTTTGAAGAAAACGGCGAGATAGACAACGCCATCCTGCATTACGAGAAAACAATCACACTTGATACGACCTTGATTGAAAGCGACATTGGGCGTAGCTTACAAACCCCGATGCAAGGGGTCAAGACAACAGAAGTTGAACCCTTTTTCCGTCTCGGTGCAATCTATCGTCAACGCAACGATGAAGATAACATCCTTCGCGTCTATCAACCCGCATTGGAAATTGAACCCGAACACCCTGAAATCCACCATCTCCTCGCCGTTATCTTTGAAAAGCGCAGCTTGCAACCCGAGATAGAAAATAAACGGGAGGAACGCGAGAACGCAATTCGATACTACGGATTGGCAAATCATTACAATCCCGAGAACTTCGATTGGCACTACAGTTACGCACGTCTACTCGACCGGCACGCTGAAACGCTCGGAGAGGACTATCATAAACACGCTGAAATGGCTGTTACGGAATACACCACAACGATTGCCCTAAATCCAGACTATGTGGATGCCTACTTCTACCGTGGAATGCTCACACTTCGCTATAGACAGATTGGCAAAACGCTTTATCGCTACAGCCAAATTTTAGAGGATTTCAAACAGGTGGCTCTCCTCCAACCCAAAAACCGTGAAGCGAACTATAAAATCGGTGTCATTTACCTCGAAATTGATAGACACAATCTCGCAAAAGAGGCATTTAAAAATATGCGCTCTTACGCCCCAAAATATAGGGGCATCCACCTACACCTCGGGAAAATCGCAGAATGGGAGCAGGCATGGAAGGAAGCAATCAAACACTACGAAGCCGAAGCCGCCCTTATTCAACAACCCGCTGAAAAAGGGGACGACATCGCCACCCAGACGTATCAACGCCTCGGTGACCTTTACTACGCGCATGCCT
This sequence comes from uncultured Poribacteria bacterium, assembly GCA_951828385.1. Lineage (GTDB taxonomy): Bacteria > Poribacteria > WGA-4E > WGA-4E > WGA-3G > WGA-3G. The sequence goes on along the minus strand of OX639973.1, from coordinate 4,276,606 downwards.
TGGATTACAACAAGGCAAGAGAGACCTTAGAGAAGGCACTCGCTTTAGACGACACGCATGTTCCGACGCTGCTGAGTTATGCGAACAACTTTTTCAGCATGGATTTGCTCGGTGCAGCCGCGGAACAGTTTGAACGTGTGATACAACTCGAACCGGGCAACTTGACTGCGAACTATAACCTCGCATTGATGTATGAATATACGGAAAAGCGTGAGCAGGCAAAAGCACAATGGAAACGCTTCCTCGAACTCAATCCGCCAGAGCAGTGGAAAATTGAGGCAGAAAAACATCTGCGCCAGTAGTGCCTATGGATATTAAGGACTTTGGCACAACGCTTCAGACTACATTTATCGGATGCCAGATTGAGCATCACCATCAAGTTGCCTCCACCAATGATATTGCCATTGTACGTGGAAAAGCAGGTGCAGCGGAGGGAACGCTCGTAATTGCCGAATATCAAACCGCAGGTCGTGGAAGATATGGCAGGAAATGGGAAGCACCATCCGGTAAGTGTCTCCTTGTGTCAGTTGTGCTGAGGCACCGGCTTCTGCGCGACCAAGTCGCCCTTCCCAATCTTATCGGGGCGATTGCGATTGCACGTGCACTTCAGACAACGCACGGACTTGATGCACGGATTAAGCCGCCCAACGATGTCCGTATTCAAAAGAAAAAGGTGGCAGGTGTACTCACAGAACTCGCTTATGACACGCAGCATCACCCTTTTTTCGTCTTAGGTTTCGGCGTGAACGTCAATATCGCTATGGAGGGTTTTCCGCCTGAACTGCGTGAAATCGCAACCTCCGTGCGAATAGCGTCTGCACGTTCCGAAGATCAAAATCCCGAAGTCTGCCGTGCTTCGCTGCTACATACGATACTCCGCCAGTTAGAAGATACCTATTTGCAGCTGAAAGCCGGTGAAACGAACTTAATCATGAATGAGTTTGAGGGATTACGGGAAATTGTGCCATTAAGGCACAATTTGTCTTAGCTTTACATTGTCAAGTACCCGCCGACTAAAGTCGGGGGCTTGTTAAAACCCCGTCATTCTCGGCTGTTTGTGTTTCTCGGGCTATGGCTCGTAACTTTACCTACATACCCCCGAGGGGCTCAAGCAGCCCACGATGCAGAACCTCAGACACTTCCGACTTCGGAAGTTGTTCGAGCGAACAAACGTCTTCGAGTTACAAAGAGTATTTTAGCATTTTTGACGCTTTTTGTCAATAAAAATATAGGAGCGGTGTTTCCTCCCCTGAATGAATTCAGGGGTTTCCACACCGAAGATAAGAGATGAAAGTAGTCATTAGTGCCTGTCTTTTAGGCGTTCGCTGCCGATACGACGGCGGTGACAGCCGAAACGAATCAGCAATAAAACAGAAAGAGACCGATGAACTGATCCCCGTCTGTCCGGAAGAGGCAGGTGGGTTGCCAACACCGCGCCCACCCGCAGAAATTGTCGGCGGTGATGGCGATGATGTCCTCAATGGCAGAGCAAAAGTCATGACTGTTGATGGGATAGACGTGACCGCGGCATATGTGAAGGGCGCACATCACGCCTTACAGGTTGCGCAATCGCATCGGGCAACGCATGTGATTCTCAAAGCAAGGAGTCCGTCCTGCGGGTGTGGAGACATCTACGACGGCACTTTCTCAGGCACACTCACAACCGGCGACGGCGTAACCACTGCCCTCCTGAAACGCCACGGTATTACCGTCACTTCCCTATAGTCCCCGCCGATAGACTTGGCTGTATCTTAGGAGATTAAACGTCGAACCTGTTCTCCTATGTCAGGGCTCCGCATCAACGATTCACCGACAAGCATCGCATGAATACCGGCTTCCTGCAGCTGCATTACGTCTTCACGCGAGTAGATACCACTTTCACTCACGACAACCCTATCCTCGGGGATCGCTTCACGTAACTGAAACGTTGTCGCAATGTCCGTGTGAAATGTACGCAAATCACGATTGTTGATACCGATAATCTGCGCTTCTACATCCAACGCAATCGCCAATTCTTCACGTGTATGCACCTCCACCAGACACGCCAGTGCCAACGACGCTGCGACCTCTATGAACGTCTGTAACTGTGATGCAGTCAACGCCGCTACAATTAACAGGATAGCATCTGCCCCGGCGACGCGTGCTTGGTAGATGTGATATGGATCAATCGTGAAATCTTTCCTTAACAGCGGCACATCAACAGTGTCTCGAATTGCGCGCAGATAGTCGAGTTCACCTGCAAAAAAATGTTTATCTGTCAGCACAGAAATAGCAGCCGCCCCATTTTTCACATAGGTTTCGGCAATTGACACCGGATGGAAATCTTCGCGGATAGTCCCTTTACTGGGCGACTTCTTCTTTACCTCCGCGATAAGTTTGACGGTATCACGACCTGCGATGGCACCCCGAAAATCCCGCGTCGGTGGGAGATTTGAAACCTCAGCTTCCAACTTCGCGAGCGGGACCTGCTTCTGTTCTGCTGCAAGTTCCTTCTGTTTATGGGCAATGATTGTATCTAATATCAATCCGTTATCCCTCATCCTTAATAGTAGTCTGTCACATCTAAACCGATAGATGGTTCGTAGTGGCGCAATTTATTGCGCTTTAGGACGTGCGATAATGCACTTCGCATTTGGGCGAGTACGCCGCAGAATCGCACTACTACGAACTGGGTTCACCTTTCATTTCAATGTTGACAGACTAATAGGTTGACTTCCTCCCACAGCTAAAGCAGTGGGATTCCTCCGTTCTTGTTTCAACGTTTACTGCCCCCAAACGAGGTCTTACACAAACTCCACAAGCGTTTTAACTCTCCGCCAGCCCGACGGCGAGGTGCTTTAGATTTATTGCAGCGTTTCGGTCTCTATCTATAGAAATACCGCACGCACCGCAATTATATTGGCGTTCTGATAACAATAACTTTTCTTTCTTGTGTCCACAACTGCTACACGTTTTACTTGAAGCATAGAACTGTGGTGCTTCTTTGATAGGGATTCCAAGTATATCTGCTTTAGATTTGAGCATAGCGAGAAAACCGCCTAAAGCACTATCTGATAACGCTTTGGCAAGGTGCTTGTTCCTAAGCATGTTTGTAATCTTGAGCGTTTCTATTCCAATCACGCTTGCCATATTGACGATCTCTGTAGTCGCTTTATGGTGAGCGTCATTTCGGATACAAGCGATTTTGTAGTGGATACGTTCCACTTTACGTTTCTGCTTATAATAGTTGTTAGATAGATACTCTTTCTTACTCAACGAACGTTGTTCACGCCTAAGTTTTTTCTCAAACCGTTTTAGCGGTCTTGGATTCCGATACTGCTTACCTGTATCAAGTGTAGCAAGTGAGTTGATACCTACGTCTATACCGATAACAGGGAGTCCACGTGTGTCTCGTGGAGCAGTAGGGGTGCCTGTGTCAACGGTTATAGAGACGAACCAACGGTGTGCCGTTCTTGATACAGTCACCTTTGTAATCTCACCTTTAAATCGCAACTTTTGAAATGTTCGCACCCACCCGATTTTAGGTAATCTAATACGTTTGCCTTCTATGAATGTCGTAGCAGGATCAGTGCTATAGGATTGTTTGTTTCTCCGTCTCTTTTTCTTTGGAAATCTATTTTGTCCGCTTTTATACCGGGATATAGCATCACCCAAGTGTTTTATACCAAATAACGCAGCACGTTGATCTAACTCTTTCGTCCAATCTATACCTTTTTTGGCTTTATTAAAACGGTTATTAAGCACTTCCCAATGTCGGGGGGCATCTTGGTAATCCGACAAAGCATAATTGTAAGCAAAACGGGAATAGCCGCATTGTTTAGAAAAGAATACAGACTGCTCGGCTGTCGTGTCTAATGCTATTTTATGTGATTTGATCGCCATTGGAATGCTCACGTATCACGCTTTTATCCTCTGCTAAGTAGGAGGCAGACACATTGTCTTGCGACAACGCTTAGCATGTCTGCCTACGTGATACTATCATTATACTACATTCTATAGCAAATGTCAAACCTTTTTTATTTAGCACGGGCGTTACTGGGTTGGACCCAATCCTAAAGGATTGGGATTGTTAATTCCCTTCATTATTCGATACCGACTTCAGTCCCTCTAACTTCGCCAATGCTGCGCCTGAATCAATGGAGCTGTTTGCAAGTTCAATGCCGGCATCAAGACTATCCGTCTTCCCACCCGCAACAATCGCTGCACCAGCGTTCAGCACAACAATATCGCGCTTGGGTCCCTTTTCACCTTTTAAGATATTGACGGTAATCTCAGCATTCTCTTCGGGGCTACCGCCTAAGAGCGCGGCAGACGCCGCTTTCGGGATTCCGAACGCCGTTGCATCAAGCGTGTAAGTCTTGACAGCACCGTTCTGCAGCTCCGAGACACGCGTCGTCGTTGTCGTCGTGATCTCGTCTAAACCGTCATCCCCATGTACAACAAAGGCGTGCTGGCATCCAAGGTTGTTCAACACATTTGCGTGAGTTTCAGTAAGTTCCGGCGCATAAACGCCCAACACCTGTGCCTGCGCGCCTGCCGGATTCGTCAGCGGCCCCAAGGCATTGAAAATTGTTCGGATGCCGATCTCTCGCCGCGGTCCGATAGCATATTTCATGGCACTGTGCAGCGCCGGGGCAAATAGAAAGCCGATACCGACTGCGTCAATGCAGTGTCCAACGTGTTCAGGACTAATCTCAATATTTACACCTAACGCCATCAGGACATTCGCACTACCACTCTGTCGCGTTACACCTCGGTTTCCATGCTTCGCGACCGGCACCCCTGCTCCTGCAACGACGAAAGCGGAAGTGGTTGAGATGTTGAAAAGGCGCAGACCTGTGCCACCCGTGCTACACGTGTCAACAACCAATGGATGCTTCGTCGGAACAGGCGTGGCTTTATCCCGCATGACGCGCGCGGCACCCGTAATCTCCTCTATTGTCTCACCTTTAAGCCGTAGAGCCGTCAGAAAACAGGCGATCTGCGCGTCTGTCGTCTCACCTTCCATGATTTCGTTCATCGTCTCAACCATCTCTGCTTCGGTTAAGGCTTTCCCCGCCATAACCTGCTGAATCGCTTCTCGAATCATCCAATTTTCTCCTATGAATGGCTATCAGCAGTCAACACTTGGCTATCCGTTAATATCTTGTGGCATTCAATTTTCTTGTAGCACTCACAAGAACTTTGATACCATAACAAAGGAACTGATAACCAATAACTGAAAACTGAAAACTATTAAAATAAAAACCGGTACATCGGTTGGTTCGTCGTAATCCCAATGAGGCTCCACACGCTACCCACGATAAATTCACCTAAAATCAGACCGAGAAAAAACGGGATAAGTTTTCGGTGTGCACTCACACCCCCGTGCCGAAGAATTATCCATTTGATGACGGAACTCACCAAAATCGAGAACCAAAAGACATTCATCGACCAACTGCTGGAAATCGCAAACCCAGCAGGGTGAAAAGGCCACCAAAAGAGTCGCATCCGCATTACCATCAAAAAGCCGGTAATCAGGAAACCGATACACATCGCGACAATTGCCGGCACATCTGGTACCCTCGGCGAAGTCAACCAACTTTGGAGCCGGTTGAACGGTCGTCCCGCGAACCAATCGCGAGCCCCTTCAATGTAAGAAATATGATAGAACGCCCAGAAAGAAGCAAAGGTGCCGATAACAATAGCAATGCACATCGCTATCAACAACCGTCTATTAGAAATGCCGGTCCGTTCTGCTAATTTAAACCCCTCCAAGATGTGCGGCATCGGATGCCCGCGATAGGCACGGTTGAAAAAGAACAGATACGCCATTATCGTCAAATTGTGTGGACCGAGCAACCGCGTGCCAAAGATACGGGGCATCATCTCATCGGGGCCAATGAAATGTAGATCGTGGACCGGCGAACCGAGTTCTGCGCGCATCCGGGTTACCGCTGTAGAAATCGCATAATAGATGCCGAAAAACACGAGGATCGCCCAGATAGACATCCCCGCTGTTTTACAGAACCCGACGATAAAGATGATACTTGCGATCAGTCCTAACACCGTCACCCGATAGGACATCGGTTCGTCGGAATCGTCAACGCGTGGGTCGTTTCTAAATAACTTGCGTCCAACTTGTGCAAGGTGCTTCCGCGTCGCAACAATCGCGATAACGAACAAGCCGAGATACGCACCGAAGGATTGCTCATCCGTAAACGGGAAGTTCGGCATACCCCGTACCCCTAAAGCATCTCCGAAGACGCGCTCTACCTTCCAAAAGAGATAGAAAAACCAACATGAAAACGACAGATCCAGCGGAATAAAGAAAGCGATGCCCACTGCGAACGGAAAGACAGCGACAGGTGTCCAACCCACTGCACTCCACGGTTTCTGTGTAAAGAATGGACGTAAATCGTAGAGTCTCCCGCCCAAACTCGGCACATTCGGATAAAGATAGTGGAGCCCATTGAGGATGTCAATCGCTCCTGCAATCCCGAACCCAAGCCACATCATTTTGTTTGTGAGCAAGTTTGTTCTACCACCGCTTGTCAATTCAAGCGGCAACTGAATGATGGGATAGCTCAGTTTCTCGTGCTCTGTCCACTGCTTCCGAACGAGACTGTTGATACACACCATCAGGAATACCATCACGCATAGAAAACCTCCCCAAGCAACTGTTGTCGTCAGCCAACCGTGGACAGTTTCCCATTCGTAAAGGGTTGTCTCGCCGCGATAATACTCTGTTAAGAAGGTCCGTTCTTTGACAGCCATCCAATCCGGGATATACCGATGAAACAGGTCTGCCCAGTCATTTTCTGGCGTTGCGTACCAGAACGCGTACGGAATCATCGGGATCAGGACGCGAAGTACATCGTGCCCTGCCAGCGAAGAAGCGATCGCTAACATGACGTAAACCGTCAGCAATTCGCCTTGTTGCAGCGCGATCCCAGGAGCAACCCGTACCAAGACGAGGTTAACCCCCATGATAACAAAAACGCAGAAAATGACGTTAAAATAGAGAGAAATAGTCGTCGGATACCCTTGCCCGGCAGAGTCCAGAATCCAGTACATGTTCGGGATGATCAAGAGCGTGCCGAGTAGAATCGCTCGCCATGACGCGCCAAACTTAATGCTTCGACTATTTTGTTCGGGAGGTGCTCTGAATCTATAAGGTGCTGAAGTCAATTCGCTTTTCAAATCGCGTGGGGCTTCCTCTCTTTCATCCGTCAGTGTACATGTGTTTAACAGGCGATTTTTGACAGCGTCGCGAACTTTTGAGAAGAACGGTGCACTGCTTGCTATTGAATATTCCGTTTTGCGCCTACAATAAAATAAAATTGATTTGAAATTTTTTCGGTATGTCTTGTATAATGCATAGTATGATTTGAATCCCGATCAGCAGATCAAGGTTATTTTCAGCAGACTAAAGGATAAACTCTATGGATACGACAACAGATCTTAAGGAAGCAGCAATCTTTACACCACAGCACAAGGAATTCGTCGAAAACAACGGGTACCTGTTAATTAAAAACGCCTTGCCCGCCGATGTCGTCGCGGAAATTGATGCCGCTGTTGACGAAGTTTACGCCAAAGAAGAAGCAGCGGGGAATCTTGAAGCAGGCGGTAAGTTGAATCTCCGTAACTGCATCACGCACCACGAGGCGTTCCTCCAACTTCTTGATTGGCAGAAGACCGTGCCGCTCGCCTACGGCGTACTCAATTGGAACGTTCAGATGATTACATCTCATCTGATTGTGCTGCCCTCTAAAGAAGAACCGCCTGACGAGGTAAAGAACCGTATCGGCTTGCACCGCGACGGTGGCACGTCACATGCGGAAATGCAGGAACCCCATCCGCGCATCATGCTTAAGATCGCTTACGCTATCAGCGACCAATCCGATCCTGCTTCTGGCGCGACAGTCCTTGTACCCGGAAGTAATCGGTTGTCAGGCAGACCGGCAACTGACCCAGATACCGGTTCGGCACGCGGTGCCATTTCTATGAACGTCAACGCCGGAGATGCGTTCCTCTTTGAACAACGCACATGGCACGGTATCGGACACAATTGGTCCGGTATGCCGCGCAAAACCATTTTTATGGGATACGCCTACCGTTGGGTCAAACCGATGGATTATATCACGATGCCTGACGAACTCGTTGCCAAATGCAACCCGATCCAGAAACAATTAATCGGGGTCGTCAGTGATCCGCTCAGCTACTATCTACCGAAGGACCAAGACGTACCGCTGCGCGCCACGCTCAACTCGGAGGCATAACAACGGACAGACGCGTATGCCGCGGATGTGCCGCATTCACTATTCAAGCTTGCTCTTGAGTGAAAGACTATAATCGAGGAGCGCATTCGCGTATGGCATATTGTGAAGCCCATACCCGCTATCGCCTTTAACCATGTCGTAGTTCAACTTCGCATCAAGGTAGTCCTGTGAAGTTTTGTCAGGCGCAGCATCCAACATCGTTTTGACGGTTTGCATCTTCGCCTCTATCTCAGCACGGTATTGTGGCAACTTCGTCTCCATGCTGTTATCCGCACTATCGTGGCAACCGGCAGTACTGCATACCGACAGCTCGGCGACGAATGTATGTCCACCGTGTTTCGCAACTGCCTCTGGGTCCTCTTTCGCCATGTGGCATTGTACACACCGCTTTTTCATGACGCGCACGTGCGGCGACGGCATCCGTTTTACGCCGGCCCCCTCGCGTCCAAGGAACATCTCCGACTGGGATTGGTGAACGATCCCGGCACCCGCACAACCGCAGTCCATTTTATGGCAGCTGACACACAATTTTTTCGCGGGTTGCACCAATAAGTGCTCTAATTTGCTCGTGTGGGAATGGCACGTAGAACAAGAAACAGCATTCACCGCTGTCTCTATGTTATAAGGATGCCCCGGATAGCCCCGCTCGCTAAAGATGTCGTAACCAGCGGAATGGCAGCTCAGGCAGGATGTCTGTACCTCATACGGACCCTCAATCAGGTTCACAAGGGCATGTGAGTGTCCAGCGTGTTGCCATTCTTGGTAAGCAGGTTCGCTCCCGTGACACTTATCGCAGCCCTCAGCAAACGGTGTTTTTGTGGTAGATGTGTCATTCTCTACAGGTGCCGCGTGGAGTGTCCCGACCTCATCGTAGCCACAGAGCGCGAAAAGGGCAATCGTTCCCATCAGTACGGATAACCCTAAAAATAAGAAAACCTGTTTCATGAATTTTCATTGTCCTTGTACAATTTCTTTTTTAATTCGTTGGGCTATATCGCTTACGAAACAACCCTTGATAGTAAATATCATACCTTATCTGCCGAAATATGTCAACACCTTTTAGCATAGAAAACCTGTAAACTGTTCTCTTAACATTTTGCAAGACTTGCGAAAAAATTGGAGGGATCTTGATGTCTCAATCCGAAAATGGAATAAACCTTTTCAATGGCAAAAACATGGACGGCTGGCTTGCACGAGGTGGTGCACCACAGCATGAATGGGATGCGGCTGGCGGTGTTGCTCTCAATCCAGATAATCCGAAACTGCTCGCAACGACAACCGGCGAAGGCATTTTTTACAACGGTCCCACAGGACGAACCGCCGACATCTATACCGAAGCAGAATACGGCGATTGTGAACTCCACGTGGAGTTTCTCGTTTCACAAGGCTCTAACTCCGGCGTTTACCTCATGGGCAGGTACGAAATCCAAATATTGGACAGTTGGGGTGAGACTGAACTTCACTACGGCACCTGTGGCGGTGTGTATTGCCGTTGGATAGACAATCAACCGGTAGATGGCGTACCGCCGCGTGTCAATGCAAGTAAACCCCCAGGCGAGTGGCAGACGTACGACATCACCTTCCGCTCACCAAAATTTGATGCTGATGGCAATAAGACTGCGAATGCTACCTTTGTCAAAATCGTCTGGAATGGACAGGTCGTCCATGAAGGTGTTGAGGTCGTCGGTTGCACGCGCGGGGCAATGATAGAACATGAAGCCACCGCCGGTCCATTAATGTTGCAAGGCGATCACGGACCTGTCGCCTATCGCAACGTTGTCCTCAAACCCATTTAGGTCATCTGGCTACAAAGGAAATTATTATGAAACTCAAACTTGGCGTTATCGGTGCAGGCGGCATTGTCTGCCGAATGCACCTCCCCGACCTCACACAAGGCACCGATTTTGAAGTCAGTGTCATCGGCGGTAGACGCGAACACCGTCTCAAACACCAATGTCAAGAATTCGACATACCGCGCTGGACACAGGATTACGACGCAATCATCGCTGATGGGACGCTTGATGCGATCCTTGTGGGTACCCCGCACCCTTTGCACGTCTCGTGGGGTGTCAAAGCATTGGAAGCCGGCAAGCATGTCCTCATGCAAAAACCGCTCTGCGGTGAGATGGATGAGGCGAATCAATTTGTGGCAGCCGCCGAAGCCAGCGGTAAAACAGTTATGTGTCTCCCACATTTCAACGCCGCGATTTACAAAATTCGCCAATTAATTGCCGAAGAGGCAATCGGACGGGTTTCCGGGGCGAGAATGCGAAGTAGCCACGGCGGACCTGAAATCTATTACGCAGAGATTCGCGACATCTTCGGTGAAACCGGCGACGATCTATGGTTTTTCGACGCGAAACAGGCAAGTGTCGGCGCACTTTTTGATATGGGTGTTTATGCCGTCTCCGGTCTCGTCGCGATGCTCGGCACCTTCAAACGGGTGACCGGCTTCGTTTCTACTTTCGACAAACCCACAGAATTAGAGGATGTCGCTACGCTCGTGCTTGAGATGCAATCCGGTGGAATTGTCACAGCGGAAACAAGTTGGTGTGATCCAGCGCGCACAGGTGAAGCGAGCGTACACGGCACAGCAGGCAAGTTCACGATGCCCGGTAAAGATGGCGCGACACTCAGCCAATTGACACCCACATCTTACACGCGCGAACACGCACCAGTAGATGTCAAAGCGATTGACTGTTCAGATGCAGCCCCGAGCGGGATGCACGCACACTTCGCAGAACATATCCGTGAAGGCACGCAACCGCCACTCTCAAATGTGTATACGGCGCGGCATGTCACTGAAATCCTACTCACAGGACTTGAATCTTCTGCAACGGGTAGGGCGATTGAGCTAACGACAGAAGCGCACAATTGTGGAAATTGTTCATCGTCGGACTGTTGTTAATCGGGTGAGTAGACAGGGAGTTAGGAAGGAAAATAGAAATCTTCATGTAGGCAGTCTTAAAAAACGCGCCTACATGAAGATTCCTAAAAGTCTAACCGAAACTAAGTCTAACCCAAACTGGCGTGTAATTCATACCAGTCATCAAGGTTGTTGAGGTTAACAGCATCTAAGATAGAGCCGTCGTCGTCAATGCCGCTTGCACCGAGGATGCCTCCGCGGGTATCGTCATCATGATCATAGCCTGAAATTGCAGCGTTCAGTGCATCGACCGCCGCTTGGTCAAAACTTCCGTTTTCCGAAACCCACGCTTCAAATTGTGGATAAGTGGGTGAATTGTCGCTGATATACGCCAGCGTGGCATCCTTGTCCAGTCCGAGTCCATCTAATACCATCTGATCGAAACCTGCGCCGCATGCCGGATAATCTTCATGCAGTTGACCTTTAGAATCCATTAGTACTTTCGACCAGAATCGGGGGAGATGCAACACGCCGAGCGGTCCTGCAACCCCGGAACTAATTGTTGGAATCATTGCTACTTTCCTTTTTCCGAACATTCTGTTCTCCTCCCTTACTTTGAACGTTGAGTAATAGGTAGGTATCATCAACACAACAAGTGTCGTTGCCTGCCATGCAAAATTCTACTTTATTGTAGCAGCGTAGATAAAAAAAGCAAGAAAAATTTAAGGGCAATTACAAATTACTCAACAACGTCAGGCTTTATAATCTTGAATTTGAGTTCACCCGCCCGAATATAACCGAGCCGTTTTCTGGCGAGCCGTTCCTTTGTTAACTCGTCATTCTTCAGCATCTCAACACGCTGCTTTAACTGATCGCGCTTCGCCTCCAATTCTCGTATCTCAGAGCGATAGGCGTTCTCAGCGATTTGTGCTTCTTGCCAGTCGTTATAACCGTTCATGAATTGCCTGACGCTGACCACCAATAAACCGAGTGCAATCAGGAGTAGGATAGGACGCAAAACACGCATAAGGTGTCCTCTAAAAAGCGTAATTTGGGACAGCACTGCGGCCGCCCCTATACGGATGCAAATTCTTAGCGGAGTGCTGCCAAATTATAGAAAACCTTCTCGCCAGCAAAAATGGCGCTATCTCCAAGTTCTTCCTCAATGCGAAGGAGTTGGTTATATTTACAGACCCGATCAGTCCGGGAGAGTGATCCCGTCTTTATCTGTCCTGAATTCGTCGCAACAACGAGATCAGAAATAGTTGTATCCTCCGTTTCACCCGACCGGTGTGAAACAACCGCCGTGTAGTTGAAACGTCGTGCAAGCTCAATAGCATCAAGCGTCTCTGTCAAGGTACCGATCTGATTGACTTTGATTAGGATAGAATTGCCGATCTGTTCCTCAATCCCTCGCGCCAAGCGGGTGGTATTGGTGACAAAAAGGTCATCGCCGACAAGTTGAACCTTATCGCCAATCGCCTCGGTCAAATGCTTCCAACCTTCCCAATCATTTTCATCCATGCCGTCTTCAATAGAGATGATCGGGTATTTCTCACAGAGTCCCGTGTAAAAGGCAACCATCTCTTCAGGCGATTTCGTTGGCTGTGCCTCCGCTTTTAATTCGTAAGTGCCAGCATCCCGATTGTAAAATTCACTTGAGGCGGCATCCAGTGCCAAGAGCACATCGTCACCGGGAGCATAACCCGCGCGTTCAATGGCTTCTATGATCACAGCGATGGCTTCCTCATTAGATCCCAAATCCGGTGCGAACCCACCTTCGTCCCCGACTGCGGTGTTACAATTCTGTGCCTGTAAGACTGCCTTGAGACTATGAAAGATTTCAGCCCCCATGCGGAGTGCCTCGGCAAAACTCTCGGCTCCCGCTGGCATCACCATAAACTCTTGGATATCAACGTTGTTGTCGGCGTGAGAACCACCGTTCAGAATATTCATCATCGGTAACGGCAGCTCTTTCGCATTCGCACCACCAATGTAGCGATAAAGCGGGAGTGCCAATTCATCTGCAGCCGCTTTCGCGACAGCCAAAGAAACACCTAAAATCGCGTTCGCACCGAGACGACTTTTGTTCTCTGTACCGTCAAGCTCACACATAGCGGTGTCAATCTCGTTCTGAGCAAAGACATCTTCACCCACGAGGGCTGCAGCGATCACAGTGTTGACGTTTTCAACGGCTTTCTGAACGCCTTTCCCCACATAACGGTTAGCATCCTTATCGCGCAGTTCAACCGCTTCGTGTTCACCTGTGGATGCCCCAGAAGGGACAGCGGCGCGTCCGAATGCCCCTGATGCTAAATTAACGTCAACCTCGACTGTCGGGTTACCACGCGAGTCTAATATCTCGCGTGCATGGACATGGATAATTTCTGACAAAACATTCTCCTTATGAAGGTAAAAGTTGGTTTCTGGATCTCAATTTCACTGCGTCTAACACAATCAAACCACTCTTAACTGACAACTGATAACTGATAACTGACTCGCTATTCTTCAATAACAGCACCCGCAAGTAGGTACGCGGATGCGAAAAAGACTAAACTATAGCCGATAAGCAAATTGAGCCAAAACCCGTTAGCTAACTCACCGGTTACCAAAAGCGAAACGGTGCATTTCGCACCGCCCATAATAATTGGAATAACAATCGGGAGTAGAATGACGGAGAGTAGACTTTCGCCACCGTTTGTACTTGTGGACATACCAGCTAACAGCACACCGACGGCGCAAAATCCAAGTGTACCGATACCCAGTACACCGAAAAGTTTCAGTAATATGCCCACCGTCACCACATCAAGCAAATCTAAGAATTGTAGGGCGATGGGGGTAATGACGATTTCCAATAGGAATAGAAAAATGACAGTGCTAACAACTTTAGAAAGATAGAGGTTGCTCGCATCGACACCGGTCAGCCGAATGCCGTGTAAAGCACCGTGTGAACGTTCTGCTGTGAATGAGCGGTTCAAGGTGATAATCCCTGCAAAAACGAATGCTGCCCAGAGCACACTCGCGGCTAATTTGCCACGTTCGCCCTTCTCAGGGAAAATCGGACCAAACGCAAAAGCGAAAATGAGGACAACCAGCACGCTGAAAACAAAGATTAATACCAGCGTCTCCTTTGAGCGGAATTGAAGTCCAAGGTCCTTGCGAATCAACGCACCAATTTGACGGAATGCCTTCATGTTCGTCTCAATTTTTATCGGAATGGCAGTTGTCCACTCCTTTACAGCAACCAATTTCGCCGGAGGAAAGCGGGACGAGCCCGAATCGTTAAAAAGTCAATCTCTCCTCATACATCAGCAGTAACGTCTCTGCCGCAATCTCATCTTTCTGCGCAACCGCCTCCAATTCCCCATTTATCATAAAGAAAAACCGTGTACCCACGAGATAACCCAACTCCGTATTATGTGTCGTAATCACAATACCTTTGCCGCTTTGTTGTTCTTGTGCAACGCGGTCCAAGACAAACTGCTTGGCAGCAGCATCCAATCCAGAGAAAGGTTCGTCAAATAATAACACTGAAGGATGATGCAGCAGCGCTCTGGCAATCATAAAACGCTGCGTCATGCCGCGTGAGAAGATATGAAGCGGTTCGTGGGCAAAACGTTGCAAGCCGACTTCGGTAAGCAGCACCCTACAGCGGTGTTCTAACTGATTAACGCCGTACATCTGTCCAAAAAATTTGAGATTCTCGTATGGACTGAACGCCGGGTAAGCGAGCATTTCATGGATAACAACCCCCAGCATGCCCCGCACATCTGAGTAATCTTCTATAGCATCCGTGCCTTCAATCTCAAGTTCCCCGGAGGTCGGCTTCAGGAGCGTCGCGAGAATTTTGATGAATGTTGTCTTACCGGCACCGTTGGGACCGAAAATCGTAACCACCTCTCCAGGGTTCACCGAAAGTGTGGCGTTTTTGACAATCGATCGATGTCCGAAGTCCTTGGTGAGTTGGGAAGCACGAAGACGCATGGTGTGTGAACGCCCCTGTAGTCGGCAATAAAAAAAGGCAGTGGGCGGGATACAACCCGCCCCGACAGCCAATATCATAAATCAAACGGATAGACGAAGCACAATGACCCATCGCCTCCGTTCATCTTTACATCATTTTCTCGATAATCGCATCGCCTTGTTCTTGGCTGATGCCGAGCGGTTGATGTGCTATAGGTCCGTTTTCCAAAACAGGTTCCATTTCATTCAGTGATTGCCGGCTCGTATCGTGGTAGAACAACCCAAGCTGCGTTTCATGACCCGTCTTGACCGCTTGTTCAAGCGCAGCGGCTCTGTCACTTGTGTCATGATCTTCAAGGTATTGGACCCGCTCCTTCCAGTAATCGAAAATTACCCGCGCCCCTCCCTTCCAGGTCACACAAGGGCTGATAACATCAATGAATGCAAATCCTTTGTGTTGCATCCCGTTATACATCAATTCCGCGAGTTTTGGTCCGTCAGAACTATATGCTCTGGCGACATAAGTCGCACCCGCGACAATTGCCATCGCAACCGGATTGAGAGGTGTCTCTAAATTACCGAACGGCGTGCTTTTCGTCTGTTCTCCTACTATAGTCGTCGGTGAGGCTTGGCCGACTGTCAACCCGTACGTCTCGTTATTCATGACAATGTAGAGGAGATCAATATTTTTTCGCATCGTATGAATAAAATGATTTCCACCGATGCCGTAACCATCACCATCACCACCAGTGACGACAACATTCAACTCGTGATTGGCAAATTTAGCACCGGTCGCCACAGCAAGTGAACGACCATGCAGGGTGTGCATTCCATAAGTTCTTATATAGCCAGGGAGGTTAGAGGAACACCCAATCCCACTGACTGTCAGGTGATCATGGTTGCCACGACCGAGTTTTGCATAAGCACCTTGTAGCGCGCTCAACACACCGAAATCACCACAACCGGCACACCAATCCGGATTAACATCACCTTTAAAATCTCGCGCTGTCGGCGCGCCTTGAACAGGTCTTTCTTTTCTCGCTCTTCTCGCCATCTGATTCATCCTCCTTTGTTAGACAACAATCTCTTGATAGGGGACATAAAGATCCGTTTTACTGTTCAAAAGTTCACGCGCGCCATCAGCAATATGGTGCGGCATAAACGGTTCACCGTCGTATTTGCGGATGTGACCGTCCGCCTTAAAGCCGGTCTCACCCCGTAAGAACCGAGCGAATTGACCCGTGTAGTTGCACTCAACTATAATGGCGTGTGCAGATTTTGAAAGCACTTCGTTGACGGCATCTTCATCTATCGGATAGAGCCACTTGAAGTGGATATGGTCGGTCGCAATACCTGCTTCAGTCAACATTTCTGCCGCTTCACTAATCACACTATGCGTGGATCCCCACCCAATCAAGGTGACTTCCGCATCTTCGGGGCCCTCCAGCGTCGGAGGCGGGAGAAGTTCAACGATGCCTTCCATCTTGCGTTGCCGTTTCTCCATAATATCACGACGTTTGTGCGGATTCGTGAATTCATCACTAATCAGACCGCCATCTTCATCATGATCGTCGGTCGCAACAACGTGCATGTGCCCAGGCGTACCTGGAATCGCTCGCGGGGAGATGCCACTGTCAGTGATCGCATAACGGAGGTATTCACCGGCCAGTTCTACGGGACCGCTGATGAATTCGCCTCGATCTATTTCAGGCTGCCAATTGATAGTATCCGGATCAAACGTCGTGAAACCCATAGAGAGTGTAAGATCAGAAAGCACCATACCGGGACATTGAAACTTGTCTACAAGATTGAAGATTTCAGGGATGGTATCGAACCCGTCCATGATGCTCGTCGGAGCGACAATGATTTTCGGGAAATCGCCCTGGCTGGCACCGAGCAGCTGCCACAAATCTCCTTGCTCCGTTTTTGTAGGTAAGCCTGTTGAAGGACCCCCACGCTGAACGTTAATAACAACGATCGGAATTTCCATCATCCCCGCACTACCAATGGCTTCTGACATCAAAGCGAACCCACCTCCTGACGTGGCACACATCGCGCGACTCCCCGCATGCGCTGCACCGATAACCATGTTGACAACGCTAATTTCGTCCTCACATTGGCGCACTAAAATACCGAGATCGCGCGCATTCGCCGCCATCCAGTGGAGGACACCCGTTGACGGACTCATCGGATAGGCAGCATAAAATTTGACACCGGCCGCTGCACCACCCATCGCCATCGCCGAATTCCCATCAACAACAGCAAGAGCAGGTTCTTGCTTCTGGAATTGCGTATCAAATGGGGTAAAATTCTCAGCTGCGTGTTCGTAACCGGCGCGTGCTACACCGATGTTCGCGTCTACTATCTCTTGTCCCTTACGTTTGAGGAATTGAACAGTGAGCATGTCCTCAAACACTTTTAAATCTCCACCCACCATTTTCATTGCTGCGCCGAGCATACAGACATTTAGCATTATCTTCTTTCTGTCGGTGTCGTTAGACAGCTCTTTATAGGACAGAGGGGCCAGTTGTATGTCATCGCGTTCTGGTGCGGCTTTGACATCATCGCTATTATAAATGAGCGTGCCGCCGGGAACAACGTGTGGAAGGTGTGTCTCCAAACTGTTCCGGTCTAAGGCAATAACCAAATCAAGCTTGTCGCCGTGGTTAGCAACCGGTTCAGAACTAATTCTGGCAGCAAGGAAGGTGTGACCGCCGCGGATGAGGGATTGATAGGCGCTATAGGTAAAGACATGCAAACCGTGCCGGGCACAGATCCGAGTCAGAACCTGTCCAACAGAGTCTATTCCCTGCCCGGGTGCCCCTCCTACAGCGATTACAAAGTCGTATTTTGCCATCTTGGCTCCCTTCTAATAATTTTTCATATTCCATTTTGATACCGCAAATACACCACAGTTGGGTTCAATCAGTGTAGCGACATCAGATGGATGGACAAATAAGCAAATTGATTCGTTTGTTAGTTACATTGCGATATTTGCACCTTATTATTTAATATTCATGAACACATAGAACATTCTACTTTTTTAAATTATACTACATTTTGTTCATTTTTTCAAGTTTTTTAAGTCTCAACGCATGCACTATATAGCAGATTTTACAAACCCGCACCTCCGATCATAGTGTGTCTATTTAGATTACGGGTAGTCATTTCCCATTGCGCTACAATCACCTGCCGAGGTAATTTTCCGGGTTCCCAATGATATTCCAGCACATCGCGCCGCTGATATTCTTGAAGCAAGGAGACAAGTGATGCGGAAAAACCTACTGCGGAAAGTAAAAAAGAATATGTGGGTCGAGCAATACGGCTATATCCCAGAAGTTGGGAAAGGTGTGCCAGCGTAAGTTTGGTGTTTTTACACTCTACAAAAACCAGATCGGTCGGTTTATCGGCGTGATGTACAAATCCAACAACATCAACTTTTATGTTCCATGTAACCCACTCCCCAGGAAAGTTACCTCGGTTGTATGTACTGAGAAAACGGGAAATTGCGGTATGCGGCAGGGCGTGAACATCAACTTCAGTCTGTCGGAAGCGGTCCTTTAGAAAATCCTCTAACCATTGACACACATCAGGATACATATCCTTTTCAGATTTATATTTCATCTTCTGGGACTTCCTCTAATGCCTGTCGCTTGTTAATCTGCCACCCTTCTTGTTCAAGGATTTTTGGCGTACGTGGACAACCAAGTTTTTTACAAATTTGCCAGTAAGCATTAAAATGTTGTCCTTTTATCTTCGGGTCAAGTCTGTCATCATTTTCCCCGCTGTCCTTTGGTTTTCGTTTTCGTTTGCCCAATAATTTTTTACCGAGACACGGATTATAAACTTTCTTGGGATAATGTTCCTTATTATGCGCTATAAACTCTTGAAGTAATGCTTGTTTGTGCGGAAATGAAAAACCGATTTCTCCAAAAGGGACAGCAAAAATGTTGATTTGATGTTCTCTAAAGTTTCTTCCCATGTTTGGATGTCCCCAAGTAATCAATTGAATGGGTATTTTTAAATGCTCCTCTAATAAAGTGCAGAGCAGGACCGGCATTTCCCAATTGGTCTGATAGTTCAAGACATCCAAACGAACACGGTCAGAACCGTCAACATAACGATTAGCCCGCCTGATATTACCTGCAACATCTGCGAAACCTCTAAGATACTCTCGCTTCCAGTCTGTCAGGATATTTGAAGAAAAGAATATATCTGGAACTCGAAAATGTTCGTATCCAGTAGCTTCCTGCGTGTGCATCAAAATGTTTCGCCATATCATCGTATTCCTAAAAAAGCGTAGTACAAGTGTAATGCTGCTATCCGTACTCCTGATACTTACATCAGCACCTGTTACATCCAAAATACGCTCTTGGATTTGTTGCAAGCCAAGTTTTATCGAGTTATCAGTATCAAAACGCTCGGAGATTCCTTCAATTTCAAGAGACTTATAGGGGAATTCTATGATAATTCGCCGGACATCAGAATCTTCTGAGATTTTCCCTCTTGCTGTGATCAACCCAAGAAGGTAGGCAACATCCGCATCAATATAGTCTATATCTTCAATTAAGCTCACCAGACAAACTCCCCTCCTTGGATTTTTGAAAAATCAAGATAAATTCATGAACTTTATTGACTCGGAATACACTCGGATATCCCAGGGGACGCAAATTGTTGTACTCTTGCCCTCGATTCCATATAATGAGGTCGTCGAAAATAAAACCAACTTCCTGCATAAACTCGGAAATATCAATGTGGTATGGGTAAAAACGGTTCTTTTTCCGTAAATCCATAACAATGACACAACAGTAACTGTTGGGTCTCATCACATTGTAAACCTGCTCGAAAACCTTGCGAAGTTCTAATAAGAATTTCTCATAATTCTGAATCTTTCCTAAATCTGCTGAAGCTTCTCCATAACCCCGCTGTTCCTTGTTATCCGCAGTCCGTTTTTGCATAAGGATATCCCAATACGGAGGCGATGTCACTACCATATCTACACTGTTTGGAGAAACATACCGATAAAGTTCTCGACAGTCGGCAGTATGGATTTGAACATCAGTTTGCCCTGCAAATGGCAGCATCTGGTCTACGCGCCTTTCAGCGATCTGCACAAATTCTGGAGAAATCTCTAAACCGATAGCATCCTTACCCAACTCCTTCGCTGCAAGTAATGTGGACCCAACCCCGGCAAAGGGGTCTAATATTAAAGAGGCTTCGGGAGGTGTAAAGCACGCAATAAGACGCTTTGCAAGCATACCGGGGAACATAGCAGGATGTTTTAGTTCAATCTCCTCCTTTGTTTTTCTAATATCACTCCATACCGAGACCGAATATCGCAGCCATGTTTTACCATCAAGTTCATTCGCATGTTTTCGACTGTGTTTTTTTTCTTCTGCCATAAAAACTCCTCCACTACACTTACCTAAACGCTTCAAGTGCCTGTTTCGCTTCCGGGGTTCCAATTTTTTCTAATGCAAAAGCCGCATGATTTCGGACCTCTTCGGCTTCATCAGCAAGTGCCTTGATAAGCGCAGGCACCGCTTCCGCTGCTGCGCTCTCCATTTTAGCAAACGTGTAGGCAGCATAAGACCGAACATCCTCCGACGGATCGCTCAAAGCCTGAATAAGCGCAGGTATCGCACGAATTGCCGTACTTCCCATCAGGTTAAGCGCACGAATCGCATATTCGCGGAACTCTTCATTGAGTTTATCAGATAACGCTTCAACCAAAACCGGTACCGCGGGTTCGCCTATGCGGCTCAGCGTATCACCGAGAGCGAGCGCATGGTACCGCTCAGCTATCGCCATCTCATCAATAAGCGCAGGTATTGCCGGTTCACCGATGGCAGCCAAGATATCAGTGGCTTGTTCAACCACATCCCCAAGATTATCAGCGAGTGCCTCAACGAGTTGCAGAATCGCAGGTTCACCAATCGCAACTAACTCTTTCTTTGCAGCCTCACGGATATCGTCATCCAACTCTGACAAATCATAGATTAAGTCGGCTACAATACTTTCGTTGTCCATTTACTCGCCTTTCTTAACATACGCCAACATCGTGATAAGACGGTCCGTCTGTTCGGGTCGTAAATACTTATAAAACCATTCCGAAAACTCGCGCTCGGCTCTGGTGAGTTCCGCCGTCAGCGCGGGGACTGTGGACTCTCCGATTTCTGCCAAGACCTCCGAAGCGTTATTTGCCATCTGTTCCATATAAACAGGGATAGCGGATTCTTCGATATGCGTGTAAAATTCGGCACCATACCCAGATATATGCCAGCACTCTTGGGTAAGAACATCGATGAGCTGCGGAATAGCCGGTTTACCTATGGCAATCAATTCTGCCTTCGCGGTGTCCCGAACGTTTTCGTCTACATGACCCAACATGACTATCAAATCAGCGATATGGTGTTTGCTATGCATTATTTCCCCTTTTTTGTTGTTCTAAGAGTGTGGTGAGGCGTTCCGTTTGCTCCCGGCGCAATCGTTTGTAGACGCGCTCCGAGATTTCTTGCCTCTCGTACTTATCATCAAGATGCGTTATAAATTCAAGCCGTGCGACGCGCACATGTTCGCGATCATCAGGGTTCAGTTTAAGAAGCCAACCTGCATCTGGAGGTGTTGATGTATCATCCGTATCAGATTCTGTAGTATTTCTGGCTGCGCGGAGTTTGAAAAGTGCCGCTACAAAGAATCCACCCGTCAATGCCGCCGCGACAGCGATAAAAATTAACTGTCCCAAATTATTGGAGGTCTGCCCCGGTAAAGCACCGCGAGCCGCACCCATATTTATATTCAGTGCCAAGTCAATCTTTTTACCGGCTGCGAACGTTTGATTCGCATCGCTCTCATATATTAGATATACATTATTATGGATTTGTTCGCGTCTCGGGGCACCGAAAAACTTGCCACGCGGCACTATACCAATACCTTCAGGAACAAAAACAAAGAATTGGTTCGTGTTAAAATTCAAACGACGCGATAAATCCAACCTACCTTTTTCAATGTGAAAGATGTACTCGTAACCTAAGTGCGATTCTCCTGGCGGTAATGGCGTTTTGAGGAGGATTTGATTGGTGTTAGGGTCCATCGTAAGGTTTGGCGAATGCGGTTGAAGCCCTTCAACACCTCTTGGCAGTGTTAAATTTACCCCGACTTTTTGCGTACCGTGCGTTGTTCTAAAAGGGAGCGTACTCAGATTTTCAATCCCAATCGCCTCAGCGACTGTGACAGCACCATCCGGCGCGTGATCTGCAGGCGGAGGCCCAATAATGAAACTATACGTTTTGACTCGGATTTGCGCAGTGTCATCCGTAAACGCCCCAATATCAAAGTCAATCTTGAGATTCGGAACCCAAGTGGACAGAACCAGATCCTTCTCCGTGTAGTCGGTATCTTCATGGACAGTTGAAACCGTATAGTAGACGCTCGGATCCAGCGGCAATTCCGCAAAGCGATAGTTTCCATTTTCATCTGTCGTTGTTTCTTGCGTCTCAACGGTGTCGGTCTTATGAATCGTGAGCGTTACAGGATGCGAAGCGATCGGTTTTTCGAGTTTTCTGTCAATAACTGTGCCTTGGATGTCGCCGAGTTCTGCCGTTTGGGCATGTAGCGCGGAAAGCGCGGTGAAAAAAATTAGGGCAATCGCTAACAGACGACTCACACACCGGACGATGATAGAGCTACATTGCGACTTGCCCCTCTTAGTCAGTACGGTTCTCAACCGCATATCAGATTCGTTCGTGTACATGTTATATTCCGCGTTGTTGTTCTTTAAATCGTTCAATCTCTGATTCTACATCCGACAAAGACTCATTTTCGAGTTGCATGATGACGCGCGCAGTCTCTTGTAAAAGCTCTTCGCGTAGTTCCTGATAATCGGCTTCAGAGAGTTTCCCTGTTTCATAATCTTCATCGAGATCCGCCAATGCTGCGTAGCTACTTTCACGTTCCTGAAAGAGGGTCCGTCGCCGTTCTTCAATGACTTCTTCGGACGTTACAGCATATTGCCCACCCGTTTTTGAGAAAATCGGAAACCCCAAATAAACGAGTAGCAGGATTCCAAAGATAACCATCCACAAAAGCACAAGAAAAGACATAAAGGCCCCTTTTTGAAGTACACGCGTGAAAACCAATTCCGTTACGAAAAAATTGCTGAGTCTAACCTTCCCGCTTATATTTTTCCAATTCAGCTTCAACCTGCTGGACAGTCTCATCAGAAACTCGATGCCCCGCTTCTCCGCTCCCGTCTTCTGATACAGTCTGCTGCATTGATCTTGTTGACCTTCGGAGCACAACAAAGACGACCCCTCCAATGAGAGCAAGTATGATAACTGGCATAACGTAGGCGAGTAGGTTAATACCTTCTACAGGCATGACTGCATAATATTGCGGTCCGTAGGTGTCAAGATAATCGGTGCGAATTTGTTCAACCGTTTCGCCAGCGAGCAGGCGATCGCGAAAATTGTTCTCAATACGCATTGCCGTGCCGCACGTACACACTTCAATTGTCTCTCTCGTACACCCGCAATGACAGTAGACCGTAGTTAGCAGCTCATCTAAATTGGACGCAACCGCGGCATCCGTCACGCCTTCCGGTTCTGCAACCTGAGATTCCTCGGTCTGCGCGTACCCGGTGACAATAAAACTACATACGACGAGAAGCACAACAATCGAAACAAAATTAAGAATTAAAAATTCAGTTTTAATGCGTTCAAATCTTCGAGTTTTCATCGCCTAACGCCTCGCTTATCAGGAGTCTCTACTGCGTTCAGATTTCTCGGCTATCGCAACGATGCCTCCCAACACCATCACAACAACACCAATCCAGACAATACCAATCAGAGGGTTGTAATACGTCTGAACGTTCACAACACCACCCGTCTTGATATCTCGTGGAACGTTGGCAAGGGCAACATAGAGGTCATTCATACCCACGTGATGGATGGCTGATTCCTTGGTAGGTTCATCATCTGGCTTCGCCGTGTAATAGGCGTGAATCGCGGGTTCCATTGTTCCTATTCGTTTTCCGTTCTTCGCAACATCGAAAATAACACCGCTTCGAAGATAGTTCGCGTATTCTTTCTCAAACGAGTCTATCATTGTCAGTTTATACTTGCCTACTTCCATTGAGTCACCGAGTGTCATACTTTTGGATTCAAGCAGAAAATAGCCTTTCGATCCCATAATGCCTATATAGAGGATAACAATGCCGATATGGATGATGTAACCGCCGTATCGCCGCTTATTACGCTGGATAAGGAGATTCAAGCCGTTGACGAAGGAGGTCTCTTGTCGTTTCGCACGAAGTTTCGCACCCCGATAAAATTCAGCAAAAATTGCGGCAAGCACAAAAACAGCAGCAAAACTACAGAGCACTGAGTACAGCGGAAAAGTATATCCTATGAGTGCAAGGAATCTCCATGTCAGGGCACCACCGACTAAACCAATAACCAGCGGCATCAAAAACATGCGTCGGAAGTTGTTCGCAGTAATTTTCTTCCATGAAATGATTGGTCCGGCACCCGTCAAGAACAGCAGTAATAAGCCTGGAATAATAACAACTCTATTGAAAAACGCTTCAGGAACAGTAGATTTTTCGCCGTTAATCGCCTCGGAGATAATCGGCCACAACGTACCCCAGAGGATAATTAGGGTTAACCCGACAAGGAGCCAGTTATTGAGAAGAAAGACACTTTCACGAGAGAGAAGTGATTCTAAACGATTCGCACTCTTAAGCCGGTTCCAACGATAGATGATGAGTCCGATGACCCCGGCTGTTGAAGCGAAAATGAAACTCAGGAAATACCCACCAATACCGGTTCCGCCGAAAGCATGCACCGATGTGATAATTCCACTACGCGTAATAAAAGTCCCTAATAATGTAAATTGGAATGCAAGCGTAATTAGGAGGATATTCCAAAGTTTGAGCATATTCCGCTTCTCTTGAATCATCACAGAGTGTAGATAAGCGGTGCCGAGAAGCCACGGCATAAAAGAGGCGTTTTCAACGGGATCCCATGCCCAATAACCGCCCCAACCCAGCTCCTGATACGCCCAATTGCCACCAAGTGTGATACCGATCGTCAGTATAATCCATGAAAACAGCATCCATCTGCGCGAGCGGAGTATCCAACCGCTGCCGATTCTACCAGATGCAAGTGCACCAACTGCGAACGCAAACGGTATCGTCAGACTGATCCAACCGATATATAATGTCGGTGGATGGATCGCCATGAGCGGTGTCTGGAGAAGCGGGTTCATTCCTTGACCATCGGCAGCAACTTGTCCACCGGGAAACCGAGCGAGTGGATTGTAAATGCCGTCTATTAAACCTGTGACAAGGATAGTAAAGAAAAGCTGAACAATAGCGATCGGAATCAGGGAGTAGTCTGCTAAAGTATCTTGCGTCTGTTTGTTACGCTGGTAGTTCTGCCAGACGACAATAACGCCGCCGACTGTAAGCAGCCAGAGCCAGAACAAGAGCGAACCAGACATAGCACCCCAAAGTGCTGTAATTTTATAAATTAAGGGCTGTGCTGCGCTTGAGACCTCAAATACATAGCGCATTGAGAAATCATCGTCCACAAAACCGTAAATTAACGCCCCAGTCGCAATACTGATAAGGATGAAGGTGGCAACAACGGCGTTTCTGCCGCTCTGGATGGCACGGGCATTTCGTATCCACAGCCCGAAACCGAGGAAGCCGATTGCCCATAAACATGAAAGCACAGAGAGATATATAGCGGCTTGTCCGATTTCCGCAGTCATTCGTTTCTGCGCCTCCTCACTTTTGAGAACAAGTTTTGACTTGCAAGCTGCGTCAAAAAGGTATCGTTGAACATACGGCTAAAGTACTATGTATTCCTTACTCTGAAGTGTATGAAGTTTCATCTGTAGGCACGGCACTTTCTGCCCCTTCGTATTTCGAGGCACACTTCGTCATGAGCTTAGTCGCGACAACGAGGTTCTGTGTTGCGTCATATCTACCTTCAACGAAAACACTACCGCCATCCTTGAAGTTATCCGGTTTAAGCCGATCTTCGTAAATCACGTTGACCGTTGCTTCGGTTTCGCGGTCGCGTACAGCAAAGGTAAGTTTAAAATCCGCCGCGTCCCACTTGGAACTGCCTTCCGCAATGAGCCCATCAACTTGAACCCGTTGATCATCTGCGCTGCTGGCATCTGCCACAAGCGCAGCGGGTGTGAAATGCCGCATACTCGTGCTTCTCGTCATGGTGGCTACCAAAAACGCCATACCTCCGAGCAAAAGCGCACTCGCAGCCACGATTTTAAGTCTGCTCTGTTTTTTCACCTGCACATCCTCCATGAATACAACCAGTAGATGCTATTTGGCACAACTTGAAAGCCAAATCTCGCTGTTATAAAGTCCACTGTACCGACAAGATGAATTCTTCTACTTAAAATAATACTTGATTTTACATGCAAAATCAAGTTAAAATAGAATTAAGTCAGAAAATCGTTTGGAATTCTGAGTAAAAAGCAGTCAGGAGAATAGGTGTCAGTTATTAGTTATCGGTCGTCGGTAAGAAGTTATTGATTAAATTAGACTTCTCCTTACTGATAACTGATAGCCAATAGCCGATAGGAAATAAAATATGAAACTGAATTGGCAGCACCATCCATGGGCAGGTGTATTTCCGGCAACGCTCTGCCCTTTTCATGAAGATGAATCAATTGACGAAGCCGGATTGCGTCAGTACATGCAGGAACTCGCAAGTGTTCCGGGGATAAAAGGCGTTGTCTGTAACGGACACACCGGCGAAATCATGTCTCTCCGTCTCCATGAAAGACAGCAAGTTACGCGGATTACCGCTGAAGCTGTTGGGGATCGGGTGAAAGTCGTCTCCGGTGTTAGCGCGGAAGGGAGCCTGCCAGCAATTGACGACGCACTCGCAGCGAAGGAAGCCGGCGCGGATGCCATCCTTTTAATGCCCGCACATCACTGGCTGCGTTTCGGCAGAACACCTGAAACCGCAGTCGGTTACTTCCAAGATGTCGCCGAAGGCGCGGATATACCGATCATCGTTCACCAATACCCCGCATGGACAAAAGCAGGGTATAGCCTTGAAGAGATGCTGGAGATGGTGAAAATCCCACAAGTTATCTGCATCAAAATGGGGACCCGCGACATGGCACGCTGGCGATGGGACTACGAGCAACTCAGAGAGGCTGCACCGGATGTCCCGATCTTGACCTGCCACGATGAATATCTGCTTGCATCGCTGCTTGAAGGCAGTGACGGCGCACTCATCGGATTTGCAGGATTTGTGCCGGAACTGATGGTAGATGTCGTCCATGCCGCCCTCAACGATGATCTTATTGGCGCGCGCAAAGCACGCAGTCAAGTGGATTCATTGGCACGGATCGTCTACAACTTCGGTGAACCGAGCAGCGACGCGCATCAGCGAATGAAGTGCGCACGTTGGTTGATGGGCAGATTCCCATCAATGACAATGCGACGACCGCTCCGCCAATTGTCCACAGCCGAAATAGATAAAATCCGAGCAAGCCTTGAAGCAACCGGTTACCAGTGCGTTCATTAACTTTTCGGTGCAGCTTGCAAACCGAAAACTTGCTGTTAAAAGTTAATGCACGCTCACTGTCCAATGTGAGTGTTATAAGAGTTGGAGGGTCGGAATGTCACGTCTAAAATACGCTTTGATCGGCCACGGTAGACGCGGCGCAGGGCATCTATCAACAGCCGCTACATTAAAGGACACCTTCGATATAGTCGCTGTGTGTGATGCACATCAGGGATCCGCAGAGGCGGGTGCAGCAAAAGTCGGCACTAAAGCCTATACGGATGTCCGAAAAATGGTTGATGAAACCTCGCCAGATGTTTGCGATGTGGTTGTGCCTATGCCACTGCATCATGTTGTTTCCTGCTATCTTTCTCGGTGTGGTATCTCACATAACGTGGAGACAGGACTCGCGCCGACACTCGGTTTGATGGACCTGATGATAACCGACGCTGCCGAAAATGAGGTGAAACTCCAGACATCAGAAAATTTTCCGTTTATTCCCGTGGAACAGTTTGTGTACAAACTCATCAAGGAAGGTGTCATCGGAAACGTCCATAAGTGCCATCGACTCTTTTCTACAACCGGCTATCACGGACTTGCCGCGATACGGTACCGGATGGATGCCAACCCGAAAGCAGTCAGCAGCATCGGACATACAATGCCTGTTGCCCGCTACGTCGACCGGGCAAAACGAGATTTTAATCGCGAAAACCTTGAGTTTTACGCCATAGATTTCGATAACGGCGGACTCGGCATCGCCATGGTCGGCAATAAGAATGGATGCCTCGGACGGAACAAACTCGTAGGTTTTGAGACCTGTGGCGAGCGCGGCACAATTATCACCAACGGAAATCAGGGGGCTACCGGCGGCGAAACAGTCAATGTTTGCACAGATGAAGACCTGCTAAACGGCGGAAGGGCACAGACTTATGAATTCCAGAGAGAATACAGTGACAGTGGTACTTTGCAACGTATCTTTGTGGAACTCCCAGAGTCTTTAGGCGGCACTGTGGCGTGGGTAAATCCTTATCGGCGGACGGATATTTCAGAGACGGGGATCTCATTGGCAACGATGCTTGACGGTATCGCACGCGCCGTTCGAGAAGACACACAACCACTATGGACAGGAGAAATGGGTAGAGCCGATCAGGAGATGGTGATTGCCGCACACCGATCCATCCGGACGCATCGACAACCGATCCAACTTCCACTTGAACCCGATCCGGCAGAAGAAGATGCTTTTGACCGAGATTTTGAGGCACAGT
The DNA here is from genome assembly GCA_951828385.1 of uncultured Poribacteria bacterium. GTDB lineage: Bacteria > Poribacteria > WGA-4E > WGA-4E > WGA-3G > WGA-3G. The sequence continues at coordinate 4,247,703 of OX639973.1, read as the reverse complement.
TCGGTGTCCACCCGCGCGAGGATATCGAAAAAGCACTACAAGTGAATTTCAAAGCGCGTTAGTTAAATGGGACCGACTTGGCGGCAACAATTTTGTCAAATCTATATAGAACAAAACTTACGCGACCCGAATAACCCGAAATGCAGGCGGGGTTTAAAACCCCGCCTACGCAAGGTAATAGGTAGAAAAATCGCGTAATTCTTATAAAATCGAGGTACAAATGAAGGAAGTTAAAATAGGGTTTATAGGATGTGGTGGTAATGCCAATGGGCACATGAATCGGTTAGCCGAAATCGAAGGTGCGCGCGTTGTCGCAGTCTGTGACGTTCAGGCTGAACGCGCACAAAGCGCAGCCGAGAAACACAATACGGATGCCTATACCGCACACCAAGAACTCCTTGAACGTGATGACTTGGATGCAGTCTATCTGAGTCTCCCTGTTTTTGCCCACGGGGAGCCAGAACTTGACGTTATCGCACGCGATTTGCCATTTTTTGTGGAGAAACCCGTTGCCATCAATATGGACATCGCCCTTATGATTGAGGAGGAACTAATGACAACGGGATTAATAACATGCGTCGGTTACCAACTCCGTTACCTCGGTTCGACCCAAATCACACGGCAGATCCTGAAGGACAGAACAATTAACATGGCCGTCGGTAAGTATTGGTGCAGCACCGGACACGGGGACCCGAACGCGTGGCTCCGACAGATGAACAAATCCGGCGGGCAACTTGTCGAACAAGCAACACATACCATCGATATGATGCGGTATATGTGTGGTGAAGTAGAAACCGTCTACGCCATGCAAGCAAATCGGTTTCTTAAAGAGACCGATTGCCCAGATGCCAATAGTGTCACTCTCCAGTTTGCAAGTGGAGCTGTCGGTTCGTTGACTGCGACTTGGGCGTATGCAGGCGACTGGTCAAATGCTAATGTACTGGATTTATTGTATGAAGATGAAATTTTGAATTGGAATCCATCAAGAGTCTCGGTCCAGGAAGATGGCGAATGGGTCGATAAAACAGAACCGGGACCAACAATCGATGAAGTCTTTGTGAACGCAGTCCGTAGCGGGGATGCATCTCCGATTTTGAGTCCGTACAGCGATGCCGTCAAAACACTTGAAATATCGCTCGCGGCAAATCTCTCCGCGCAAGAAAAGCGGTTGGTAGAAATATCTTCGCTGTGATAGACCCCCGAATGAATTCGGGGGCTTCCGCAAAGTTGTGCTAAGCGGAAGCATTCGTGGCTTCAAACGACATTGCTTTTGTTTTGAGAATATAATCTATTGTAGGAGCGGTTTGTAACCCCGAATCCATTTTACTGACAGATGCAAGGTAAAAATCATGGCGAAAAAATACCGAGTCGCAATTGTCGGGTGTGGGGGTATCTCTCACGCACACGGCAACGCGTGGCGAAACTTGCCGGAGATTGAAATTGTAGGCGCGTGCGACGAGAAATTTGAATCGCTTAAGCGTTTTGCGACCGAATATAACGTTCAGAACACCTACAACGATCTCCGACAGATGTTGGAAAAACAAGAACCGGACGTTCTGGTAGTCGCCACGTGGCCCTCAAGCCATCTGAAAAATGTACTGGAGGCAGTGCGGTGTGGTGTCAAAGGCATCCTTGTTGAAAAGCCGATCACTGTTAACACTACGCAGTTGGAGCAGATGATTCAAGTTACAGAACGCACCAATATCTTATTGATGGAAGCGTTCATGTATCGGCATCACCCGTTGACGCTCGCCGTGAAACAAAAAGTTGAAGAAGGCGCGATCGGGGAAGTCCGCTATGCCCGTTCTACCTTTTCAACCGGACTCACAGACCGTCAGAACTGGCGATTGAGAGGCGACCTCGGTGGCGGTGCTGTTATGGATTTAGGCTGTTATTGTATTAACATCATCCGTTATCTCGTCGGGCGAGAACCGCAGTCCGTCTGGGCAACAGGCACATTTGAGCCGATTAACAACGTCTGGGAAACATTGATTGGAACTTTAGACTTTGGCGATGGCATTACCGGGCAATTAGACTGCAGTTTCGGTTGGACATGGCGTGAATCTTATGAAGTCGCTGGCACAGAGGGCACACTCTTTGTTCAGAGTGCCTGGGGCAACTCAGAAGGCGAGGCACACTTTACAGTAAACGGTGAAACCTTTAGCGTTAGCGGTGTAAATCCTTACGCCGCTGAAATTTTGGATCTCTGTCAAGCGATAGATACCGGTGCCCCGCTCCGGTTGCCAATAGAGGACGCACTCGGAAACATGCGTGTCATTGATGCATTACACCAATCCGCACATACAGGTCAGTGCATCAAGATCCCTGTGCAAAGACTTGAGAATAGTTGACAGCAATCAAGGGATTAATCATTAGCCATCGGCGGCCAGTACTTCGGTAAAAGAGTGTTGTGTTCGTTCTGGAGTAAAGCGAAGCCTGCGCGATTTTAAATGTGTAGAATTAACAGGAAACCTGCGCGGCACGTAGTGGCGCGCAGCCCAGGAGGCCATAAATTAAAAAATGTTTGAAACAATAATGAGGTACCCCATTGATGTTTTTCGAGAGGGAAATTTCTCGTTTGGAGTACCGTTACCAGGGCTTCTCATTGCCGTTCTGCTTGTCGCACTGATTGTCGCTACGATATGGGCATATCGTAGCACACAAGGACGTATCAGACGTGGGTTCCGCGGCTTTCTTATTTTCCTCCGGACAGTCGCACTCTGTCTGCTCGCTTTCTGCCTACTCAAACCGTTCCTAACGATCTATCAGTCAAATCCTGACGATTCCTACCTATTGGTAATGGTTGATCGCTCCAAGAGTATGCAGATTACCGATTCCATCGATTCAGCACCACGATTGCGTCGCGTCAATGACCTGCTCTTTGCTGAAAACGAGGGGCTCCTTGAAAAACTGAATACCAAATTCAAAGTGCGACTCTTTGCGTTTGACACTACCGCCAAACGTATCTCTGATGAAGCATTGACGAGTGCAGAAGGTGAAAGCACAGACATCCCGCAAGCATTAAACGAAGCACTTGATGACCTACAAGGCATCCCTCTCTCTGGTGCTGTCCTTTTAACTGATGGTGTAGATAGAAGTGGCACTGACATCGCGAAATTCGCGATGCAAATCCGGGAACGGAAACTGCCTATTCACACTGTTGGTGTCGGTTCTGAAGAAGGCAATCCGGACCTCGAAATCGTCAAACTCGATGTTCCTCGCACGGCAGAAGAAGATTTTCCTGTCGAAATATGGGCTACCGTCCAACGAAAAGGATTTAACGGCAAAAAGGTGAACCTCCAGTTAACAAGCAATGGACGGATTCTGAAAACAGAACCTGTTGATATGGATGAAGGTTCTTCTTGGATACCGCAAATCGGTCCAACAGACACAATCTCTAACGTAAAAACAAAACGCGTGTTGCTTAAGTTTACCCCCCGCCAAGCCGGCACCCAAAAATTTGAGGTGCATGCAGCTTTGGAAGAAACAGAAGCGGTACCACAGAACAACACAAAAACATTTCTGCTGAAGGTTGCCCCGACCAAACGTGTGAAAATCCTGTTTGTTGACGGCAAGCCGCGCGCTGAATTTGGCTTCATAAAACGGACGCTGAAAAAGGATCCCAACATCCAACTCACTGATCGAATATTAACAAGTTTCTCCGATGACGGCAGACACTATCTCGGCACCCGCACCGCAACATCGCACGACTTCGGGTTTTACCCAGATGATAAGGAGACGCTCTTCGACTTTGATGCCATTATTTTAGGGAACGTAGATGCCTCTCAATTTACAGCCACACAGCTGGAAAATACACTTGAGTTCGTCCGCACCCGTGGCGGTGGATTGCTGATGTTAGGCGGTTCAAGCTCTTTGGGGAACCATGAACTCACTGGATCCTATATTAACACACCTATTGCACAATGTCTCCCAGTAGAAACAGAACTCGGATCCCCGCCAACGCCGCTAACACCGAGACGACGTACCAGATTAACCACAGGGTCTCGATCCCCGACCGGAAGCAAAGGATATAAGTTGCAACTGACATCAGAAGGAAAGGCCGAAAATTTGATGGCGTTGGCGGATACCCCTATCGAGAATATGAAACGTTGGACGGATCTCAAACCGCTCGTAGGTTATAGTAAAGTCAAGCGTGCCAAAGCAGGTGCACTCGTTTTAGCGGAACATCCAACCGACCGAAATGAATTTGGAAATCGTATTCTCATCGCAACTCATAATTATAACGCCGGACGCGTGATGGTTTTTACGCCACATACGTCATGGCGATGGCAAATGCTCAAGGACTCCCCTGAAGATGATAGTCATGAACGCTTCTGGCGACAGACCGCCAGATGGTTGACAACCGCACCCAAAGAACACATTAAACTTGATATCGCAAAAACAGCCTATACATTGAAAGAACCTGTCGTGATTGAGGTTACGGCTACAGATCAACAATTCCAATCAACGAACAACGCGAAAATCCGAGCCATCGTCGTCGATGAAGCAGGTAAGCGCAAAGAGTTAAAACTTGAGCAGGTCCTCGGTGAAGATGGACTCTACACGGCACGTTTTATCCCGAACCAATATGGCGAATACACTGTCACCGCTACCGGTACCCTCGCTAGCGAAAGCCTCGGCGAACAACAGACCCTTTTTGAGGTGAAAGCGTCCTACGCCGAATTCAGTAACGCTGAACTCAACGTCCCGCTTCTCAAAACACTCGCGGAAGTGAGTGGCGGAAAGTACTATGCCATGGAGGAGGCAGCCCAACTCGTGAACCAGATCCCACTCGTCGAAAGCGCAACCTCAAAAATTACGGATGTTGACATCTGGGATATTCCGCTCATTTTTGGTGCTGTGATCGCACTACTCGGATTTGAATGGTTCCTAAGAAAACGGAGCGGTCTTGTGTAAAGTCTGATTATTTCTGAATTAAATATTACAATGATTCATATCAGAAATTCGCTATAAGACATCAAAAGAGGATTAAAAGCATGACACAACAAGAACGCCACGAAGTCGCGCAAGGTATTCGCGCACCGGAAGAAGTCTCCATGACGTTGGCAGAATTTCTTGAGAACGATGTAGACGGATATGAATACGTTAAAGGAGAATTAGTGCCGATGTCGCCACCAACAAGAATACATAGTAAGATTAGTGTTAACGTTATCCGGCATTTGGACCGGCATGTACGTGAGAATCAGTTAGGGGAGGTACATGTAGAGGCAACTTTTCAGGTGGGCGAACGGGGCCTGAAGCCAGATGTTGCATTCGTGTCAACTTCCCGGTTGGATGGAGACGAAAACACAGGTTTCCCGATACCGCCCGATTTGGCGATTGAGGTGGTTTCACCGACAGACGTTCAGTGGCATGTCGCCGACAAAGCGTTTACCTATCTGAACGCCGGAACGCGCCTTGTCTGGGTCCTGGATCCCCGTTCTAAAACGGTTACAGTATATCGTTCCGAAAGAGACATCGCGCTGCTCACATTTGAAGACACACTCACCGGTGAGGATGTCGTGCCAGGGTTTACCTGTCCGGTCTCACAACTTTTTGAGTAGTTAAGTCTTTTCTATTAGCGTGTAGGTTGTGTTGAACGAAAATGAAAAACCTTTATAATATAGGAAAATCATGAACAATTCATACAAAAACGTAATGTTCGTCATCGCTGATGATTGGAGCCGTATCGCAAAGTGTTACGGAAATGACGTTATCCGAACACCAAACATTGATGCCTTTGCCGAACGCGGTGTCGTCTTTGACCACGCATTCTGTACAAGTCCTTCGTGCGCCGTGAGCCGTGCATGTATACTCACTGGACAACACAGCCACACACATGGGCAATACGGACACTGCCACGGCATACACGGGTTTCGTACGCATGAATATATGCAATCCGTACCAAAAATCCTGAAAGCACACGGATTCGCCACGGCGTGCCTCGGAAAGAAACACGTCGAACCGAAGAGTGTTTATCCCTTCGATTTTGAACCCAAAGTTAATCCACGAAGCCCCGCGGATATGGCTGCGAGGGTTACAGAATTCCTCAACGAGAACGCAGAGACACCCTTTTATCTCCATATCGGCAGCTCTTATCCCCATCGTGCAGGTAAGGGATTCGGAAACGACCGAACACATCCAGGCATCGAATCCAATCCATATACGCCGGATGAAATCATTGTACCGAATTTCCTACCGGATGTACCAGCGGTTCGCGAGGATCTCGCAGATTACTACGAAAGCGTTTCACGCTGGGATGCCGTCGTCGGCGCAGTTTTAGAGGCGCTTGACGCTTCTGGACGCGCAGACGAAACCCTCGTTTTTGTCACTACTGATCATGCAATGCCCTTTCCCGGCGCGAAGGCATCCAGCTTTGATAGCGGACACCACTGCCCACTGTTGATTTCCAGTCCTATGCAACAGAAACGCGGCTTCCATAATCAGGCACTCGTCAACTGGGTAGATTTCTGCCCAACGATGTTGGATTGGTGTGGTGTTACACACCCCGACGGAGCCGACGCGCTTCCGGGCAGGTCTATCCTCTCCATCCTTGAAGATGATAGCGCGCATCCGGGCAACGGTGAATGGGAGGAAACCTATTTTTCCCACTGCTTCCATGAGGTGACGAACTACTACCCGTATCGCGTGTTACGCGGCAGACGGTATAAATACGTCCGTAATCTGGCGTATCAATTAGAGACACCACTCCCAAGCGACCTATTCCGTTCAATCTCATGGACAGCCGTACGCGACGACAACGTCCAGCAACTCGGTGAACGGCAGCGCACCGAGTTTCTACAACAGAGCCGCGAGGCACTGTTTGATATCCAGAACGATCCTGCGGAATCGCAGAACCTTATTGACGTACCAGCGTTACAAGACATCGCCAACGAGATGCGCCGAAAAGTCATTGAGTTTAGACAGAAAACCAAGGATCCGTGGCTTGAGCAGTCCTTCCAAGAAGGCGAAACACAACCTTTTTTCACGTAATAGCCGTCAAGCACCCAAATTCACGCTGTTCTCCCGCAAGGTAAAATAAAAATTGCAAAACTACGATTTAGAAGCGATGAACGCCCGCATCCAAGCGGATAGCGGGTTAGTTCAGCAGATACTCACAGAGACAGGGAAAGTTATCGTCGGGCAGACCGCGTTACTGGAGGGACTGATTATCGGGTTGCTCTGCAACGGTCACATTCTACTCGAAGGGGTACCCGGACTCGCGAAGACAACCGCTGTCAGTGCCCTTGCGCAGACCATTGATGCTTCTTTCAACCGTCTCCAGTTCACCCCCGACCTGCTCCCAGCAGACCTCGTCGGCACGCTCATCTACGACCAGCAGAAGGGCGATTTTTACACGAAAAAGGGACCGATTTTCGCCAACGTCATCCTCGCAGACGAGATAAACCGCGCACCCGCAAAAGTGCAAAGCGCGCTCCTTGAAGCAATGCAAGAACGGCAGGTAACGATTGGTGGCACCACGTATCCACTCGATGATCCGTTCCTCGTCTTGGCGACGCAAAACCCGATTGAGCATGAAGGCACCTATCCGCTACCAGAGGCGCAGGTGGATAGGTTCATGCTAAAGATTAAGGTGGATTACCCCTCACATTCAGAGGAGTTACAAATCCTTCGGCGGATGACAACCGAAGATATCGCCGAGATTCAATCGGTGATTTCCCCTGAAGACATCATCCGGTTCCGAGAAGTCGTCCGAAACATCTATATGGCAGAACAGTTGGAGAATTATATTGTCGATTTGGTCTGTGCGACGCGCGCACCGGAAGCGTATCAATTAGACGAACTCAGTACACTCATTGAATACGGTGCATCACCACGTGCGACCATCTTTCTCGCTTTCGCTGCAAGGGCAAGGGCATTCCTCTCGCAGCGCGGCTATGTTACGCCGGAGGATATTCACGCCGTCGGCATGGATGTGCTAAGGCACCGCGTCATCATCAGTTACGAAGCAGAGGCAGACGGACGAGACGCTGAGAGCATTATCGCACAAGTGTTCGCAAAACTTGAGGTGCCTTAAACGCTACTCCTGCGTCTGTCCAGCAACCGCCGATGCCCGCGCACCTACGCCAAGCACCGCTAAAAACCCTTCTGAATCCGCGTGATCAAAGTCTCCGATCGCTTCCATAGAGGCAGTCTCCTCGGAGTAGAGCGAATGCTGTGCGCCACCAGCGGCGTGAAATGCGACATTCCCTTTATAAAGTGCTACTGTAATCGTCCCACTCGCCAAGTCGGTGAGCGGCTGAATCGAGGACAGCAACGCCTGCGTCGCAGCATCAAACCAGTAGCCTTGATAAATCTGTTCAGCAATTGTCGGTGCCACACTCTCAAAGTGGCGACGCGCACGTCTGTCTAAAATCAGTTGGAGCAGATACTCGTAACACTTCCCAAGCAGTTCCATCCCCGGAGATTCATAAACCCCACGGCTCTTGATCCCAACAAACCGGTTCTCAACGGTGTGAATACCGATGCCGACCCCGTTCCGTCCACCGATACGGTTCGCTTCCATCAGACTCTGAAGCGGTGTAACAGGACTTCCGTTGACTTCAACAGGTGTTCCACGCGCAAAAGTAACCGTAAAGTGTTCTACGTCATCAGGGGCATCTTTGGGATGAACTCCCATCCCCGGGTTGATAAACCCTGCCGGGGTTTTCAGCGATTCAAGTCGTCCAGCCTCATGCGTAAGTCCAAGGAGGTTCGCATCGGTGGAGTAGGGCTTCTCGTGTGTCGCGGTAATCGGTAAGTTATGTGCTTGGCAGAAGTCTATCATCTCTGTTCTGCCGCCAAACTTTTTCAGGAATTCAGGATCTCGCCACGGGGCATAAACCTCAAAATGTGGATTGAGCATATTGGTAGCAAGTTGAAACCGGACCTGGTCGTTGCCTCTACCCGTTGCCCCGTGTGTTAAGATGGAAATATCGCGTTTCTCCATCTCCGGCAAAAGTGCTTTTACCGTGACGTGCCGAGCAATACCGGTCGTATTCCAATAGCCACCCTCATACATCGCTTGGCATTGGATAAGGCGGATACCGTCTTCCGCAAGTGCATCTTTCGCATCTATAATAACAGCCTCTTCAGCACCACACGCCAACATCCGTTCCTTGATTTCAGAAACATCCCGTTCGTCGGGTTGACCGAGGTCCGCTGTAAAACAGACAACCTTGACCCCGTTATCGACTAACCATTTAGTAATAGTGCAGCTATCCAAGCCACCCGAAACAGCAGCACCCACCGTTTTTCCTTTTAATGTATCAACGTTCAAAGTAATCTCCAAGGTATTGTGTTCTAAGTTATAACGGAATTATACCACTTTTTCTCGCAGCTTGCAAACCAATATTGAGACATTCAACACGATGTATTTGACAATTTTTCTCGTTTGTAGTATAATGACTTTAGTGGTACGATGGCATCTACTTTATCTGGAGCAACGAACCTGAGAAAAAGAAATGAGCGAGACGCGCTTCGCCACCCTTTAACATACAGTGTTAAGTGTGCTATTTTTTTACGCCCCTCTCAAGTCGTTTTCAGGTTCGCAAAAACCCAATAACGTCCATTCCCTATGGAGATTTCCTCAATGGAATCCGTGAAAGATATTATCCAACAATGCCACGAACGGCGACAAAAGAAACTGCAGCAGCGGGAGACAATTGTCTCACCCACGTTGCACGGTGAACACCCTTACCACTATATCGTTCATTGCGCGCGTCGGCATCCATTGCTTTTGCATGACATCGAACAGGCAGATATTTCGTTTATGCCGATCGGACAGGCACCCTTCGATCAGGGGCCAGCGTATCGTGGTGGCACGCGCCTCTTAAGACGACAAGGCACACTCAACTGGAGCTCGAGACGATGGTTCTCATCGTGGGGCATTCAGATCTATACAGGAATGCCATCTGCCCGCGACGGTGCTAACTGGCACGACATCGAGTTCCCCTACAAAGCGATCCAAGATGCACCCGACGCCGTTGTTGCATGTGTGGACGCACTCGTCAACGCTGTTATGAACCCACTACTCACCTTACTCAAGGGCGGAGGCTTGAGGTTTTCGTGCCGAGTGCCGGACTATCTTCACCCGAACACAACGGACGCAAGACAGTATGTTCATAAGCATCTACCCTCAGATCACCCTCGCGATCGAGATGTCTATGTACGCATCCTTGCGGATAAAGGCTACAACCGTTGGGATGCTCGCTACGAGATTCTTAAGGGCAGCCTATTAAACCCACCCATCATTTCTAAAGACGTGCTTTTTGCGTTTCTCGATGTCTTACGAGAATTGCTACATGAACCTGCTCCAATATCGGAATTAGACTTGACTGATGAAGCACTCGTGGATACACAGGATCTCGACGATTTCGATGTCATAGAATCGTTAGAGACAGAACAAGTTGTGAATGAAAGTATCCTTGCAGTGCAACGCGGTAAGCTTTCTCCGATTGGCATTAAACGACCAAGACCCCTCCTCGAAAAAGTGAAACACACTGCAGTGGAGGCGGCAAGGAATCTCGCTGAACAGGAAGCCCGCATTCTTGGGATTATCACGGGTTCAATGAGCACTGAAAAGAAACGTGAAATCGAAACCACATTTCTTGATACTGCCCCTATATGGATCAATGCTAATAACGCACACGATACTGAAGATGCAGAGCAGTATTATGAAAGGCAGGGGGTTTCAGTGGGATGTTGGAAACCGAGAAACCATCGCTGGGAACAGGCGAAGTGGATACCTATTGCTGAACGGATGCAGAATCCTTTCGCGCGGGGAAACGTCTGCGAAGATGCCGAGAGATGTGATGCCTTAGAGCAGAAAGGCAGTGATCCGAATAGGAGTCTCTGTCCGAATTGTCCAGTTTATGACGCGTGTCAAGCGCACGGGTATCTTTCTCAATTCAAAACGCTCAAGGAGAAGCAGGCCATCGTATCCGATATTCCGAACTTCTTTCTGGATCGGCGGTATGCTGCGTTTGTTGATATGTTGATTGCTCCTGATCGAATCTGTATTATAAACGATTCTGAATCCCAGCTCACGAAACTCTTTTCACAGCATCATCTGTCAACTGAAATTCTTGAAGGCTGGCTCATTAATTGGAGTCGTGCAGCGTTGGGTCAATTCGCAAAAACAATGCTAAACGCTATTCGGATTACAGATAGTCAACACGGCGATATCGCGAAGCGAATTCGTACTGTTGTTCAGGCGTTTGAAGGGTTAGAAGATAGCATTGTTCAGCAAATGTGTCAGGTAAATTGTACAAATGAAGATGGCAACAGGACTGCAATAGATATTGATAGCGCAATCCAGCTTGGGGTTTTGGATATATCAACCCCAGAAAACATAGAGAAGGCACCAAATGTATATCGCGACCCGGAGTGGACATTATGGCATCAGTTGAAGACATTCTTTGCGTATTACACGCGCGATACGGATGCTCCGATGTTTGTCGATGACGGAATTTTGCGGTTCTGGTTACCCCCAAGAATTCATCCAGAGATTCAGGAACTTGTGTTCATATCGCCAGCGTTCTCGGAAGATTATTTCAAAAACGTGTTTCCTGAAGAACTTGTTTCCGTCAGGTGGGTTGAATCGCAGGAGACATCGCTTTCAGAGAACAAGTCTTTTCAGCTGCGAAGCGCGCCGCATATCGCCTACGCAATCGCGAACTACGAAGTTAATTGGGATGCGTTTAGCCTTTCTGAAATTGCGAGTCGCTTTTTTCACGGGATCTATCAAGAAATGAAGCAACACCCAGATCGCAATCATGTCGTTATCTCAAGCACAAGCGCGAGGCTGATGTTGAAAAATGTTTTCGATAAGATTATTAGTTACCACGATCTTATCAAAGACACCCCAGCACATCCTGAGGATTTGCGATCCACTTTCGAAGCGGATGACGCTTACTACGACCGCATCAAGGTTCTACAATCTATCTTTGAAGCGGCTGATGTTGTCTGGATCGTTGGTACGCCTTATTGGCCCCCGAAATTCATCTGGGAACAAGCGAAAATCCTGTTTGGAAATCAAGTGAGACCGTTAAATTACAACCTCACAATGAATCCTTATCAATTTGAAGATCAACGGATACAAGAACTCTACGAACAGAATGCTATCGGTGCCCTGATACAGATCATCCGTATCGCTGGATTCAATGAGGCATCAGGCAAAACGCTGATTCTCAACACGGCTTTACGGATACCCTCTGTTACCGATGCACCAGAGACAAAATTGTTCGATTGGGAAGACTTTGAGATCGCTGGTGGGTTGGATGAACTTTCAGAAACGATTCGGATACGCGAGAATTACGAGGCAGAATACGCGAATATGGATGCGTCGTGGAGCCGAAAACGCGTTGAGTATTTGCTCGGTGTTTCTAAGGCGCAAGCAAACCGTATATTGATGAGATTGCGGGGCACTAAAATCAAGCGTGTTCCATTTCACGCCCAGATTTTCGATCTACTCTCAGATGGAGAGAAAACAACATCTGAAATCCTTGAAGCAATCCAGGGCAATCCGGGTGCCATTAAAAACGAACTCACCCATCTTGTAGAAACGGGTGAGATTGTGAGGATCCGGCGCGGCGTTTATGCCCTCACATAATAAACACCTATCCTTTTAAAGCGCATCTTTCGCGAAAAATTTACCAAAATAACATTTTTTGATGCAAAAATTGCATTTTTTCTTGCAAAACCGAATTAATTTGTGTATAATATTTTAACATGACTAAAATTAAATCATAATTAATACGCCATTATGATTTTAGTCATAGAGAATTCAAACTGAAATCCATTCATATTTTATATTCATATATCATACCTCATTGTGATTTCAGTCATCCAGAATTCAAAAGGAGATTTTGGCAGAGCGGCAGAGCGGAAACTTCCAGAAGCGCGTCCTCTCTGTCGCTCGCCAACTCCCTTTTCAAACCACTCCGGCGAATATCCCACACCTGTTCTTTCCAAAACAAGCACCGTTGGCCAATAAAAAATGTTCACTGTCTCGTCCTTTTTTCCGACCAACTGCAGCGGCACATCGGTTTTGATATTGTGAAAGTTCCTGATCCGATACCTGCTGGTGCAACAAAAAATATCACTCGCTGCAGTATTTTTGATATTCCGCATCTTCAGAATCTGGACTTTAAGGGTTGGAGTGTTGCTGACAGAATCGCCGTCTTGATCTTGAGTATCATTCACCTCGGTTACAATCCCAGTGACTATAATATTGTTGACCGTGCTGCCAAAAACTCCGCCGGAAGTTATGAAGTGAGAGTCATTGATTACGAATTACTGACTTAAGTGTTGCTAAGACAAATCAGTATTGAATCACTCCTGCAATTGCCACAACAATCGCCCTCATCACTTCAGGTGACACCTTGCCCAGCTTTCTAACAAATCGTAGTGTATCAATACCCCGTAGTTGCAGCGTATCAACTACAGAAAGCTTTGTGAGGCCATTTGTAAGATTGGGTTCTAACTTCACATGCCAAATGTTCCGCGAAAAATAATCTTTCCACTCAGTTATCGGCGCAACAAGCCGAATCGGTAATGCATCTATTGAATCCGAATTCACGACAACAACAGGACGCGTTTTTCGGATCTCTCTACCAAGTACCGGATCCAGATTAGCTAACCAAATTTCCCTACGACCCACGTTCATCAATAAAATCTCCTGCTTGCCATTCAGTACGCTCGTCGGCAGTCTGTTCATAATGTGCTTTCATCTGCTCGGCTTGTTCGGATAGAAGTCGATGGCGTTCTTCTGGAGAAAGCCGCATAAAATCTGCTTGAGGCGACTCGGGGTCTACCTCTCTTTCTGCCAACGCAAGCAAAAAATGATACGCAAGCGGTAACTTGGTTTCTGGAAGTTTTTCGACTAGCTGCTGCACCTGAGTATATGTGATTCCTTCCATTATGTATCTCCTTACACAACCCGTGTTGTATGACAAGAGGTTGTAAAAGAATTATACCACGATCCTTCGTGGGCTGCAACGCAAAATCAACGTAAAAAACCTTGACATCTTGTCCGAAACCGCATATAATAAAACCTCAATACAACATATCGCATACGGAGGTATCCCATGCCCACAATCGAAAAAGTTTTTGACACCCCAGGCCCACAACCCAACGGAATGCAAGCCACCAAAGACGGGCTCTGGATTCTTGATCAGCAGACCAATGAAGTACACCTCGTCTCTTACGACGGCGATATAAAAAAGACACTCGCGACCGGTTCCGACAGAGGCAGCGGTATCACAGACACAGGCGATACGCTCTGGCTCGCGTCTACCTATAGCTGCGAAATCCTATCAACCGATCCAGATAGTGGTGAGACGCTTGCCTCTTTTGAAACACCCGGTGCAGGACAGACCGGTGCACACGGCTTAGAATGGCGAGATAACAAACTCTGGTTGGCAGTACCGCCCTCTGCCACTATCTATCAGGTAGACGTAGAAGACGATTTCACGGTGATCCACACGCTCCCTGCTCCCGGTGACCGACCACACGGTATCGCATGGGTCGGCGATGATCTCTGGTGTGTCGAGACAAACCATCGTGCAATCTTCCATCTTGACCCAAAAGACGGCAGCCATCTGAACAAAATTGAGATACCGGAACCGCATCCTGAACCACACGGAATGACCTATTGGGATGGGTATTTCTGGTACTGCGATGCACACACGACAGCGGTGTGTCGCGTCCCATTATCCTAATGGAAACCATCGGTAGACTTCTGAACATGGGAAAAAATAGTGCGGCGATGAATATGGCAATTGATGAAACGATTCTCGCCGCACAGAAAGCACAAGCGAACCCGACGCTACGGTTTTACGGTTGGACGCAACCCGCATTCAGTTTCGGCTACTTCCAAGATATTGCATCAGAAGTTAACGTGGAAGCGTGTTGTGCAGCTGGTATTGAACTGGTAAAACGGATGACCGGCGGCGGCACCGTTGTACATGGCTGGGAATTAACTTATACACTCATTCTCCCACGAGGTGCCGGAGAAATGAATATTTCCGATGCCTATCACAGCATTGGACAATCCCTCGTCAAGGCGTTCCAACAACTCGGTATCCCCACACAGTGCTATGCTGAATGCCTCGACGCTTCCGAATCCGCCCAAAATATCTGCCTGACGAATCCCGCTGAACACGATGTGATGTCAGATAACAAGAAGTTGGCCGGTGTCTCTGTCAGGCGCAATCGAAACGGGATAATGTTTCAAGGCTACATCTCCTTGGATATGCCGCCGTCCCCTATTCTCGCGCGGGTTTCAAAAGATCCTGCGGTCCAAGAGATGCTGCGTGAAAAATCGACCGCTATTAATACGGGTGGACGTTCGATCCCCCGAAGCGCGCTCATCCAAGCAATATCTGAAACACTTAACCTCGGAATTGCGTTTCATTCAAGTGAATTGTCATCAACAGAACATGTGCAGGCTAAAACCTTGGCTGAGACAAAATATGCTACATTAGGTTGGAACTTTGGATGAATCAAGACCCAAAACCTACCAATGCCGTTCTTATCCCGCAGGGTGCGTTTATCATGGGCACCGATATTGAACCCTTCTATGGGACCGCATTAGTCAACTCGGAACACGCTAAACTTGATGAAGCACCGATGCATGTCCGCTTTCTGGAGGCATTTCTCGTTGAGCAGTATCCCGTGACGAACGCCGAATACGCTGCTTTCGTACAGGCGACGAATCATTCACCGCCGGTACACTGGAAAAACGGTGCCTTCGCGTCTGAAGATGCGAATCTCCCCGTTGTCCATGTGAGTTGGCACGATAGTAAAGCGTATGCACAATGGGCAGGCAAACGGCTACCGACGGAAGCGGAATGGGAAAAAGCGTGCCGCGGTCCCGACGGACGCATCTATCCATGGGGCAATATCTTCGTTCCTGACGCATCAGATTCTACAGAAACGCCGTCAGAGACCTCACAAATTCTGACAGCACATCTCACACCAGTCGGCACCCGTCCCGCCACAGTAAGCCCTTACGGGGTCGGCGAAGCTGCAGGAAATGTGTGGGAATGGACTGCCGATTGGTATCAACCTTATCCCGACCCGAAACGTCCGGCGTCTAAACAGGTAACTGATGAAAAACAGAAAGCCTTACGGGGCGGCTCATGGTTAGAAGTACGCGATGGCACAGCAGAACGCTATTTCCGATGCGCCAATCGTCTACAGGCACCGCCAGACTACAGTGCCGGAAATATTGGATTCCGCTGTGTCCGAGAGGCACCACCTCGGCAAGCCGAGTCGGTACATGTTCCCATAGAGCCATTGATTGACTATATAAAACAGAAGAAACTTGCCAATCTACAACTCCTTCAAAAACGGGCACAAAATAACAGTCTTAAAGATGTCCTGATTGCCTTCGTTCTCATCGGAGGTGCAGTTTATAGCGTTGTGGTAAATCCTGAATTGGCGTTGGGTGGTACGATCATCGGCATGATCGGTGCCGGATTCCTTTTTAGTGCGAGCGTGAATTTTTGGCGGAGATGGCGCGCCGCCCAGCGCGCAAAACAGGTGGAGTCCGAAAATTTTCTGCCTTCTCATTAACGCCTTCACTGGCTACTGATAGTTAACAACTGATGGTTACCATTTTTTCTACCGACAACCGATAACTGACAACTGAACGCTCCTATTACATATACTTTTCCAGTTGACCAGAATTCAGATTCAATGTAAACTTTTCGCAAACCTAAAGTATTGCGACACTTAGTCGCTCTTATGGGAGAAAACGATGAATCCGCTATGTTTAGAACACTGTTTGACAGAAACAGAAAAACAGCATTTTGAAGAAAACGGCTTTTTGGTCGTCGAAAATGCCATCCCACAGGAAATGGTCGAGAAGTTGGTTGCCGCTGTTGATCGCGTGGGCGCGGCGCATCTCGGCAAAGACGAACTCCCACCCGACGCAAGTTTCAACCTCCTCGACTTCGTCGGTAGAGATGAAAGTTTTATTGAGCTGCTCGATTGGCACACAACGTTCCCGAAAGTGTGGGGTATTTTAGGATGGAACATCAAACTCTACCATTCGCACCTGATTGTGCTGCCCCCGCTGCCACCCGAAGAACGTGATAAACAGAAACGGCTCGGATGGCATCAAGACAGTGGGCGACTCAACATCGAATTGGAAGGTAACCCGCGCCCGCGTGTATCGCTGAAGGTCGCCTACTTCCTGACGGATACCTCTGTGCCCGGACGTGGCAATTTCTCCGCAATACCGGGCAGTCACCTACTCAACAAGGTAGAAATGCCAGAGGACAGCACCGCGGACCCTGAGACCGCTACACCTATATTCGCGAAACCTGGAACGGCTGTCTTTTTCGATCGGAGACTCTGGCACGCAGCCGGACGTAACACCTCTGATATGATGCGCAAGGTGCTTTTCTACGGCTATAGTTACCGCTGGCTCCAACCGCGCGATAATATGACAGTGGAACACGTCATGGAACACGCTGATCCAATTCGACAACAGATTTTGGGGAAAAGCACAGGGGGTATGGGGTACACCTCACCGGGTGAAAAAGATGTTCCACTCCGCTCGTGGATTCAGGAAAACCTCGGTTCTGAAGCGATCGCACGTTAATATCAAGCATAACCGATGGGCAATGTTGCCCACCTTTACATCTGGATTTAACGATACCACAATACCGCGATTAAAAAGATACTGCCTCTGAAACAGATAAGAGGTAGTATCTTTTTTTGGCAATCTCGGAAAGAAAATTGTATACTTTTAATAAATAAAATACAGACGATTTCCCAATATACACAGAATAGGAGTTGGCAACTTCCATGAAAAACTTGTTTTGTCTGCTGATGCTTCTTGTCGTCCCTGCAGTCGCCTTTGCACAAACGGGGACAATTGAAGGTACCGTCTATAACAACGACACGAAAGCACCATTGGCAGGCGCAGAGGTCCAGATTCTTCAAACTGATGAACGTCAAAAAACCGATGAAAATGGAAAATTCGTGTTCAGTGCCGTTCCTGAAGGCACTTATACCTTAATTACCAGGGCAGCTGAAACTGAACTGATCCAACGAACCTCAGTGATCGTTGTAGCGGGAGAAAATCAAGAAACCGAAATCTATGTCGCAACGGAACCCGTTCTTCTCGAAGGTGTCGAGGTCATCGACAAACGCGTTCCGAAGACTGTCGCGAAAAAAAGCATTCAGGCCGATGAAATTACGCGTTTACCCGGCACAGCAGGCGACGCGCTCCGTGCCCTACCAGCCATTCCGGGTATTGGTGTCGCAAACGACTTTAGCGGGGCACTCTATATCCGCGGCGGCTCTGATGAGGATAATCTCTACTACTTTGATAGGGTCCCTGTCGGCTATCCGTACCACTTTGGTGGAATTGTCTCGTCCTTGAGTTCCGAAATTATCGACGACATTGATGTCTACGCGGGCGGTTACGGTGTCGAATATGGCGTGGACTCCCAGGCTGTAATTGATATTTCCTCAAAGAACGACAGTCCAACAAACTTCGGTGGAAAATTTAATCTCAATTTCCTTTACTCAGAAGGATTTTTCCAAGGTAAAATTGGCGAAAATGGGTTCTGGTACGCCGCAGGACGCAGAAGCTACATCGACCTGTTCATCGGAACCCTTACATTTAATGCCGTCTCAATTGACTCTTTCCCGCGTTTTTGGGATTATCAAATTAAGGCAGGATATGATCTGAACGAAAAACACCAACTCTTTTTTAACCTGTTCGCCTCCGGCGACCAATTCGCACTCACATTAGAGGGCGAAAATGTAGACGAAGATTTTAGGGGGAACACCAGTTTTGAAAGCGGTTTTGAGGGCGCGGGGATCCACCTCCGCTCATTCCTCACGGAACGGCTCACCTCTTTTTTATCCCTCACCCGATCCGATTTCTTATTCGATGTCAACTTGGGTCCAGCCCTCTCTCTTAACATAGATGCCCCGAGTTACACCCTCCGCGAAGATCTCACTTACGAACTAAACCCGAAGCACCGTTTAGAATCCGGGTTAATCCTCGGGCTTGAACCCGGCCAGGTTACTGGCACTTTCACACGGATACCGGATGAAGGTGAGGTTGACTACGACATCCGATTCGAGGAAAAAGTCGCCTTAGACGAATACGTCCGGGGACAACGCATTGAAGGCTATCTGCAGGATAGGTACACCGTGTTACCTTTCCTATCTGTCGTGTTTGGACTCCGTTTCGATTATTTCAACCGTACCGACGAACTTTCTATCCAGCCGCGCGGTAGCCTATTTGTGGAACTCCCTAATAAATCCGAACTCCAATTTGCGTATGGAATTTACAACCAGACACCACTACCAGCCCTCCTCTCGCCTACCATCGGTAATCCCGCTTTGAAGTCAAGTCGTGCGAGCCATTATATTCTTGAACTTAAACGGAAACTTTCACAAGAGACAGAAATCAAAATGGCGGCCTATTATAAAGATCTCGCAGGTTTGGCAACAACTGATGAAGAAGCCGCTTATCTCAATCAAGGGGTCGGCTATGCACAAGGTGCCGAGATATTTCTCCGACATCAGCGTGGAAATCAATTTTTTGGCTGGGTTTCCTATGCCTACGCCCTATCTAAACGCCGCGACCGTGCTGGTGAACCATACCGCCCCTACTCGTTTGATCAGACGCACGTTGCGACACTCGCCGCAAGCTACAATCTCACGCCGACATGGGAATTCGGTGCGAAATGGCAATACCGTACCGGTAATCCGTATACACCGGTTGAAGAAGCGAAAATCCAGCTCGATCCAAGGAACGGAGAACTTATCTACATCCCGATTTATGCTGAAACGAATTCCGACCGGTTACCGGCTTACCACAGATTGGACCTGCGCGTCAGTAAAATTTTCCAATTCAGTGGATGGAGACTCGGTATCTTCTTGGAACTCCTGAATACCTATAACCGAAAGAATCTGCTCGATTACGACTATAGCGATGATTACAAAACGCGGGACGACACCAACCAACTGCCTATCCTTCCTTATTTCGGAATTACGGCGGAATTTTAATCCGATTTTCTTGTAAAAGCACCTGCTTGCTAACCCTTTCAGGAGACAAGTTTTGAAAAAGATACTGATCCTTTTAATTTGCATAGTCCCGTTCAGTGCCTTCGCACAAACCGATGATACCAACCAATCAGATCCAGCAAAGGATGAAGCATCACATCCCGTTGTTAAGTTAGACCCAATAACAGTTGAAGCAGATCGGATCGAAATAAAGCCACGACATACTTTAGGGGGCAGATTTATCAGGAGTGCTACGGGAAGTGGCGGCGATCCACTGCGGGTTCTAAATCATCTCCCGAGCATCGGCGTTCTGAACGATTTTGTCGGCGTTCTCTCTGTCCGAGGCGGCGGACCTGAGGATAATCTCTACTATTTTGATCGACTGCCGTTAGGATACCCGTACCATCTCCATGGAATCGTCTCAACTGTCAATGCTGACGTGATTGAAAATATTGAGGTGTACCCGGGTGGATACGGTGCAGAGTTCGGTGCGGACTCACAGGCAGTGATTGACATCCACTCCCGCACGAAGACGGATACTCGGTTAGGTGGAACAGTCAACTCCAATTTCGTGTATTCGCAAACCTTCCTTGAAGGAAATATAGGTGAACGCGGATATTGGTACGCTTTCGGACGGCGAAGTTACATGGGGCCCCTTTTTGAATTGTTACCACGATTGTTAGAAATTGAGGATGATCGGGTGACCGAGGTACCAAGTTTCTGGAGTTATCAAGGAAAGGGAGTCTACCAATTAAATAATACACACAGGTTGGTTGTCAACACCATCGCAGCATACGATTTCGGCGAATTGAACTTTACTTCGGATGAAGTGTCTGATAGCGATTTGCGAGGTCCCCTGAGCTCAAATAATCCCTTCGATTCACAAGGGATTCATCTCTATTCCGAGAAACAGGATGTATTCACGTCAATTGTGTCACTCACGCGTTCATTCTCTCGCACGGAACTTAAGTTCGGTGATGGCTATTTTTATCGATCAGCACGAAGTATCTACGCATTGCGAAGCGACCTCAAGTACTGGGTCAAGCATCCGAAAACACTGCTGGAATCCGGATTTGTACTTTCAAATATTCCCACATCACTCATTAGCGTTGGTGCGCGGCCGTTTGAAGAAGGGGATCCAGACTATGACTTCAGGCTTAAGCAAGATGGAGAGAAAATCCTCACCAACATATCCAAGAGCCTCCACCGCCTGGAAGGGTACCTGCAAGCAACACAAGACTTGCCTTCGCCTCGCTACGCCGATTTTTATGCCACCGCCGGGATACGCGCAAACTACTTTAATCTCATAGACGACTTTTCGCTGCAGCCCCGCGGACTCCTCGGTGTGACGCTTGGCCCCAATTTCGAGAATACTGACCAACTCCATCTTTTGCCGCTAAACCTCCGTTTTATGTACGGCAGCTACGTTCAAAACCCACAGCTCTACCAAGTCGTCCTTGGAAAAGAGAATCCAGAACTCACGTCAAGTCTGGCAAGACATTATGTCGTCGCAGTGGAAAAAAAATTAATCTCAAAACCGCAGGAAATAGATTCAACCACACGTACAAAGAAGCAACAGTTACCTATGCAGACGAAAATCGAAATCGCTGGCTATTACAAAGACCTCCGCGATATGATTACTTACAACATATCCGAAAGACGTTATCAGAACCAGCGAACCGGATATGTGAAAGGGGTTGAGATTTCATTGGAGCATGAAATCGGTGAGGCTTTCCGAGGTTGGCTCTCTTATGCCTATACCATCTCTAAACGCCAAGATTCTCCAACGGATGACGAGCGTTTCTATATGTACAACACACCCCATGTTGTGACGATCGGTCTGAATTATCTATTAGAATCGTTGGAATTTGGTGCAAATTGGCAATACAAAAGCGGTGTGCTATATTCACCGTTATTAGACCGAGAACGGTATACCAATCCCTTTACCAAAAACAAAACATGGTTACCAATTCACGGTGAGCCGGCGCGCACAGCTCCGTATCACCGCTTGAATTTACGGTTTCATTGGTCTTTCTTAATCTATGACAGATGGAAGGGTGGATTCACACTTGAACTCTGGAACGCTTATAACCGCACTAATTATCTTCAAGTTCGCTACGGTGACAACTATACAAAAGAAGTATGGATCGCCCAATTGCCTATAGTCCCATTCCTTGCAGTGACACTGGAGTTTTGATAATCCCGTCGAACTGAAATTTATTTATCCCAATTCGCCTCCTTTTTCGTCTATATAATAATTAACTTCTTTTTCCAGAGGAGGCAACATTTTTGGACGAGTATCTATTTTCTTCTCCCAAATTCCAAAAGATCGCAATCCCCTTGTTCATCATTACGCTGTTTCACGCCGTTATTGCTAATGTTCACTCCGAGCCACACAACAACCAAATTAAGGCATATCGCACCCACGAAAGCATTGAGATTGACGGCGATTTGACGGAAGCGGATTGGCAGCACGCGGAACCCATGGACCAGTTTGTGCAGGTCGAGCCACATGTCGGCGAAAACATGTCGGAATCCATGGAACTTCGGATTCTCTATGATGATGAGAACATTTACTTCGGTTTCACCTGCTTCGATTCAGACATGTCCAAACTCATCGCCAACGAAATGCGCCGAGATTCCCGCGACCTACACGAAAACGACAATGTTTTCGTGCTATTGGATACATATAACGACAAACGGAGCGGTTTTTTCTTTCGGATGAATCCGCTTGGCGCGATACAGGACAGAGTCATCACCAACAGCGGCGACACGATGAACACAGATTGGGATGCCGTTGTCGCATGCAAGTCGAAAATCAATGATTCCTACTGGACCGCTGAACTTAGCGTTCCGTTTAGTCAACTCCGCTTTGAAAAAAACGACCCGATGACATGGGGGATCAATGCCGGACGTGGGATCGCGCGCTTGCGAGAAGAGGCGATATGGATGCCCGTTCCATCCTCTTACGGCGGTAGGGCAAAATACCGAACAGCATACGTCGGTAACCTTGTCGGATTGGAAGGGATCGCACCGTCCCGCAACTTAGAAGTCCTCCCGTACATGCTGCCCGGAATTACCCAAATTCAAGATGACGGTGGCACACTCCAAACGACACGCGAATTCAAACTCGGATTTGATGCTAAATACGGCATCACCTCAAATCTCACCGCTGACATCACCTATAACACCGATTTCGCACAAGTTGAAGCGGATGAGGAACAGGTAAATCTTACCCGATTCAGCCTCTTTTTTCCTGAGAAGCGGCCCTTCTTTCTCGAAGGCGCGGGGCTTTTCGATTTTGGTATCCCACGGACGAGCTTCCGACGACCGCCACCAATGCTCCTTTTCTATAGCCGACGGATCGGGCTTGCAGAAGGGAACGCGATTCCGATTATTTTTGGCGGAAAAACGACCGGTAAAATTGGGTCTTACGGTGTAGGCTTTCTCAATGTACTCGCCGATGAATTTTACGATGACAATACCGATGATGACCCCATCGATATTCCGCACACAAACTATTCCGTGATGCGGCTTACAAAGGATATTGCCGCAGGCTCGCGTATCGGGATTATTGCTGTCAATAAAGACGAAATCGGGGATTACAATCGCGCCGGCGGTTTCGATTTTGAGTACCGACCCAAGGACAGTCTGAACGTCCGAGGCATGTGGGCACGAACTTTTGAACCCGGTATGTCTGGACAGAATAACGCTTGGTATCTCGGCTCCCAATGGCAGAACAACCGCTTTCGCGCCGAGGGGTCATATACCGACATTGATGATGACTTCAACCCTGGGGTCGGATATGTACGCCGTAAAGGCATCCGGCATTTCCGTAGTGAATTGCGTTGGACCCCGATGCCCCACAAATTTGGGATTCGGCAGGTTTGGACGGGGCCAGAGATAGATTATATTCTCAATCACAACAACGAATTGGAAGAATGGGACCTCTCCTACACCAACTTCTTTGAACTCAACACCGGAGATTATATCTTTTTCAGTGCCAGTCGCAGCTTTGAACAACTCGACGAGGTTTTCGATTTTAGAGATAATGTCGAAATTCCGATAGGCGCCTACCAGTCTAACTCATATAACATCCGTCTCTCCGGCAATGATAGTCGCCCAATTAGTGCCACCGTCGGCGGTGGCATTGAGGATTTCTACAACGGCACAGTTCGCAGAGCATACCTACAAACCACTCTTAAACCGAATGGACATATAAGTCTGAGCGCACAATACCAATTTAATCAGGTAGTGAACCTACCAGAAGCATATTTTACCGATGGGCAGCCCCGTCCTGTTTACGTCAATCTTTTCAGAGGCAGACTTGACTATTCTTTTTCTACAGGGCTCTTTGCGAAACTCTTTGCCCAATGGAATGCTGATACAAATGTTGTGTCTACTAACTTCCTTATCAACTACATCTATCGTCCAGGAAGCGATTTCTATTTCGTTTTCAATCAGACGTATGATACGAACGGGACTACGAAATCCCGCTTGTTAGATTCAACCGTGGTCGCAAAGATGACGTATTGGTGGAATCCGTAATTCGCTGCTAAAAAAATTGACACAGAAGTGAAAATATGTTATAATTAAGAGATATTTACGCTAAAATTGGGAATTTTTACCACATTTTGTGAGCCATATTAAACGTTTTGGCAGTACTTGACGTTAAAATTAAGTACTGGCGAATAGTTTTTAAAGAATCTTTGCAACGCCGGTTTCGGTCAGCTATACACAATAACAGCATCTTGAGACCGAAACTATCCCTCTTCTGTTTATAGGAGGAAAAGCGAATGAGTAGCAGAACTTCCGGTATGCTCAGTCAAATGCAGCAGCGTCGCGTTGAACGTAAGAAACCGAAGCGTTTTGTCGCATTGAAGAAGGTTTCGATAGACCCGAGCCAGCAGAGCAGCCTTTCCAACGCACAGGCAAACCTGCCGAAACACACTATCACGCAAAAACACATTAAAAAGAGTTCCACTGCCTTTTCAGTCGCAATGGGGTTTCATATCCTCATCGCTATATTTATTACGACTTACGTTATCGTCGATCAGATTGAACCAGAAGGTGAGATTTTTAATGTCAGTATAGTCACAGAAGCGTCAAAGGCGAAACGCCGGTTCATACGCCGCGAAGCACCGAAATTCAACGAGGCACAACAGACTCAACAGAAAGTCGTTATTAAGCAGCCGGTAAGGACTAACACCGCCCAACTGCCAAAAGATGGGTTCACAATCCCTCAAGGCCCGGACACAGGGCTTGATCTCACAACACCTGACGTTAGCGAAGGCCTCACACCCATAGAGGTCGATCGGAATTTTGTAAAACCGACACCAACGATCGAACCCGAAACAACGACACAAGGCTTTCAGATAGAACGCGAAGCAACAACACTGCTTGATAAACTTGATACGCCTGCACCCGATGAATCACTGAGCGTGGGAAACGTTGACTTCACTCCTGAACCAGGTGTTACTGACCCTGCGTTCAAGATTAAAGTAGAACCGAAGTATCCAGAGAATGCTAAAAAGGCAGGTAAGATAGGCAACGTTATTTTACAAGCAACCATCGATGAAAAAGGTATTCCAAAAGACATTGTAGCATTGACAAACCTCGGATTTGGGCTCGAAGATGCGGCAATCGCGGCGTTCAAAAAATCTTCTTTTCGTCCAGCAATGAAGGGGGATACACCTATCAGCAAACAGGTTCAAATCACCTATGAGTTTGAACTTGATGACTAAGCACACCGCTTGTCATCCTTTTGCGCTTATAGGCGGAAAAGTGAATGAGTCGTAGAACTTCCGACATGCTCAGTCAAATGCAGCAGCATCACGCTGAACGTAAGAAACCGAAGAAGTTCACCCGACTTTTAGCAACCCTTTGGCTGCGAAGTTACGCACCAAACTAACAACGGATTGCCGAGCCGTATCGGCGATCTGCGTCTGCTCAAACGTCAATTGCGCAATTTCTGCTTCAACAGCTTCCGCTTGCGATGCTGACATATTTTCTAAAAATCGATCGTGTATTTCAGTCGGGGCATTGTGTAAGGCGAGAGCTAAGGTCGGTTTGTCTAATACCTGCAGAATAGTTTTGATCGCTTCATTCTCCAAATTACTTAAGTCTTCAAAGGTAAACAATTTCTCAGAGACACTCTCTACCATCTCCGGTTGTTTCTCTGCCAACCGCGCTAACAACCGATTCTGCTCTGCTATATCCATATAGGACAACAGTTTAGCAAGGTTCGTCGCGCCTTCACCCAAGAAGGTCGTTTTTTGGAGCACTTCCTTAATCTTCGCCACCTGTTCGTTCCAGATTTGTGCCGCACGTTCGGCATCAACGATCTCTGTTATTGTCACCTTCTCAGCGATGCGTACCTGTTTATCAAAAGGGAGCATCGCGAAAATTTTTCCAGCATGCGCGGCGAGAGCATCTCCGTTATGTTCACTTTTCAGCTGCGCGCACAACACAAAAAAGAGCGCAGCGTCGTTATCATCTACATCTTGGAATGCTGCTAAAACAACCTGTGGGGGTGTTTCGTCAAGCAAAACCGTCAATGCTTGCAGCGCAGCCGCATCTAAAAGCGGAGGAGTTGTCTGTGCATCTGTATTAGGAACCGACACCTTGCCCCCCTTTTTCGCCTGCCACCACTTCTCCGATGAGGAAAGTAGATTCCCCAGAGGCATTCAGCGACGCTAAGGCAGCATCAACAGCATCAGGTGCCAGTACGACTACCATACCAACTCCCATATTGAAGACCCTGTACATCTCTGTCTCTTCAACATCGCCTTTCGCCTGTAAAAACGGGAAAATAGGCGGAATCTCCCAGGTCCGTTTCCGAATATCGGCAACACACCCCTCCGGCAAAATGCGTGGCACATTCGCAGGCAACCCACCGCCAGTGATATGGGCAATCCCTTTAATCTCGCAGACCTTGCGAAGTTCCAGAATAGATTTCACATAACTTTTATGGGATACCAACAATGCCTCCCCAACTGTAGCTGAAAGATCGGGGATGTAGGTATCAACATCGTAGCCACACCTATCAAATAGAATCCGGCGGACCAGTGAAAAGCCGTTGGTATGCAAACCTGCCGAGCCTAACCCAATGAGTTGATCGCCGGGGGCGATCTTTTCACCAGTAATCACGTCCGCTTTCTCAACCGCGCCGACAATGGTCCCTACCAAATCGTACTCACCGAGCGTATAAATATCTGAAAGTTCTGCGATTTCACCGCCGATTAATGCACAACCAATCTCTCGACATCCGGCTGCGAGACCTGTCACAATACCTTCAATCGCCGCGGGTTCTACCTTACTCATCCCAATGTAATCCAAAAAGAAAAGCGGTTCCGCTCCCTGGACAACAATATCGTTACCACAATGTGCGACAATATCAAAGCCAACGGTGTCGTGTCGCCCCACTTTAAACGCGACCTTTAACTTTGTACCAACACTATCCGTACTGGAAACAAGCACCGGTTCTTGATACGATTTGAGTGCAAAAAGCCCCCCGAAACTCCCAACATCGCTGAGTACCTCAGGGCGGTAGGTCGTCTGGACGAGAGGTTTAAGCCGAGATATTGCTTCGGACTCTGCTTCAAACGAGACCCCGGCATTAGCGTACGTCAACTGCTTTTTATCTGCCATCTGATTTCTCTTGTTCCTTCAATAATTGTCTGCGAAGTGGAGAAACACTTTTTCTCGGTCTTAACAAACTAATGACTAATACAACACCACTAATACCTAAAGCAACGAGAACACCGATCTCCTGCGCTTTTTCAGGTTTTATATTCGGCTGCAACTTCTCAAGCAGTACAGGAAGCACCCAACTCAAAACCATTCCGAGAATCGCACAAATCAGCAGAGAAATAAGCGTATTGCGCCCTTGGGGTGTGCCTATCGGATTCGGTCTCTTCTGATTCCCACTTTTTTTATTCTGCCTAAAAATCAGCATAAAAATTTTCCTCGTAGGCACTAAGTCTACAATTAAAACACTCAGTAAATCTACATAAGCAACGGCAGTTGTTCTGAAGATTCTTCCACAACCGGAATCGGATACGCCCCGTCAAAACAGGTGGTGCAAAAATCCTGAGATGCCTTCACCGAATTTAGCAACCCTTCAATGCTTAGATAACCGAGACTATTAGCGCGGATATACTTCCGTATCTCCTCAATCGTGTGCGAACTCGCAATTAATTCACCACGGGTCGGTGTGTCTACGCCGTAGAAGCACGGGAATTTATTTGGCGGCGAGGCAATTCGGAGGTGTACAGCTGTCGCACCGCCCTGCCGAACGATTTTAATAAGTTTTCTGCTATTTGTCCCACGCATAATCGAATCATCTACGAGCACAACCCGTTTGCCGCGCAACACATCGCGGATCGGGTTCAACTTCACTTTTACCATCAGTTCTCGGATATCCTGTGTCGGGTTCATGAAAGAGCGCCCAACGAAAGGGTTCCGCGACAACCCTAAATCGAACGGAATGCCAGACTCCTCAGCGTAACCGAGCGCAGCAATCGTCGCGGAATCAGGCACCGGGATCACGACATCTGCTTTAACAGGGTGTTCGCGCGCCAATTGCCTGCCGAACTCTCGGCGCGGGTTGTTCACACTCTGCCCAAACATCATGCTATCCGGCCGCGCCAGATAGATATACTCAAAGATACACTGCGATAACTCTGACTGTCTCTTATGGAAACGCAACGACTCTAAACCGAGATGTGCAGAGCGTATAAATACCAATTCTCCCGGTTCTACCTCGCGTATCGGCTCTGCTTCAACGACATCAAATGCACACGTCTCAGAGGCTAATACATACGCATCCCCTAACTTACCAAGCCACAGCGGACGGAACCCGTACGGATCGCGGGCACCTATCAGCGTGGTTTTATCCATACAGACAAACGAGTACGCCCCCGTAACACTCCGCAGTGCGTCAATGATTCTATGCTCTAACGCCTGCTTTCGCGAATGTGCTATCAAGTGGAAAATAACTTCTGTGTCTAAACTTGTGCTGAAGATGGAACCCGCGTTCTCCAAATGATTCCGAATGTGCACGGCATTGACAAGATTGCCGTTGTGACCAAGCGCGAGGGGCCCCTGTTTGTAATTTCGGACCAAA
This sequence comes from uncultured Poribacteria bacterium, assembly GCA_951828385.1. Taxonomy (GTDB): domain Bacteria; phylum Poribacteria; class WGA-4E; order WGA-4E; family WGA-3G; genus WGA-3G. Next base: position 4,218,536 of record OX639973.1, on the reverse strand, counting down.
GGTTGCGCATTCTCAAGCGTGCTTCCCCCTGCCGTCGAATAGCGGTTGTGCCCAATAGCGATATGTCCTTCCAGTTTCTCTAAAGTCTCAGCACTAAACACAGAGTGAACGAGACCCATGCCGTGGTGATACGTAAATTTCTCGCCATCTGAGGCAACAATACCGCTGCTCTCTTGCCCTCGATGCTGAAGGGCACGTAAGCCTAAATAGGTCAACTCTACGGCTCTTGGATGGCCGAAAACACCGAAGACACCACACTCGTCCTTCGGCTTATCATCATACTGCATTTTGATGGTTAAACCCTCCAGCATGTGCTTTTAAATTTTCGCAACTCGTCATTGAGGAAGTCTTTCACAAATTTACGCGTGTTCTGCACTCGCCTCAGTCTCTCCCACGCTCGCTAACCCATATCAATCCCAATATCGCGCGTCAATAAGGACAACTCTAACCCAGCAGCGCAATGTCGCGCGCTGATTGGGACAACTCTAACCTATATCCCACTATCGCACCGATAGGGACAGCAAGAACATACCAAATTTCAACAGGCAAACCGACAGAGACCCACCCGCGCATCGGTAACGAAACAAGATACGCGACGGTTTTAAGCACAGGGATTAGCAACGCCAGAATCAGGTTCGGTTTACCAAATATCTCCCACGGCACGTTAAGAAGCGCGAGCAACCCAACAACAGCAGGTGGCCCCAAAAACGCACCTGAGAAAAGCGGTCTTAGCGGAATATCAACACCAAACTTCTGACTCACAAACCGCATCCCCACGCTCGCTCCCACAATTACGACACCATACGTGATAACCAGCGAAATGAGCAGAAATAAACCGACCCAGAAACCGTGATTGACTCGATCCCCGAGTAGCACCTGCCAAATAAAATTCTCAAAGACAAACAGGCAAACCCAACCACCGGCCAGTCCAATGATACCCCCGGTAGCAATTTGACCAAGGGTTAACGTGATATTATTTTTTTTCATACCTTCCGTCCGATTCTCTCTTAAATATATTAACTCTATTGTATCACGATGACACATTATTGTCAAAACAATCTTTCTTCAGAATTGGTTTGACACAATTTAGATTTTGCATTAAACTGTTGCCACAAAGTGCAATTCTTACGTTCAATTACGCATCGTGAGCGGCGGCTTTAGTGCCGTTCCTAAGGAGACTCTCATGTCGAAAATCCTTGTACTGTCAGGTGAAAACCACCGTTTTAATGCAAGTGCCAGCGTCATCCACGATTTTCTTGCCGAAGATGCTGACATCTCAGCAACGTTAGCCGATGATAAAGGGATCTTAGCATCATCCGAGTTACAGACCTATGATGCGTGTGTCTTTGGCACCGGCTTCACGCGCACGGAACTCCAAGCGGACGGATCTGTCGCACGTGTCTCCGATTTAACCCAAACTGAAGAAGACGGTTTATTCCAGTTTGTAAGCGAAGGCAAAGGGTTAGTCGGTATTCACGGCACCGCGTGGTGGATCGGCGGTCGCGCCATGGACCTTATCGGCGGGGCAGCCAATTGGCATCCACCGGGGTCAACCTTTACCGTCCATATCGAAGATAACGCGCACCCGACAACCCAAGGCATCGAAGATTTTGATGTCGAAGATGAAATCTATATCTCTGCACACGATCCGCACATCCATATCTTGGCATCCGCCGAATGGTTCGGCAAAGCACATCCTATGGCATGGGTAAAGCCTTACGGTTCTGGACGCGTCTTCTACACGACTTTAGGACACGGACCAGGTACCTTTGAGCGCACAGGGATGCAAAAATTCCTCACCCAAGGCGTGAAATGGGCAGCTGCATCCTAACGAAGATTCTTGAGGCGAGGCATAAACGCCTCGCCACGCTACATTATCGCACACGCAAATGCAGACACTAAAAATCACAGACATAGAAACTGAGATCGTTCAGGTAAACCACCGCGGCAATTGGCTCTTTGTCAAGGTACATGCTGATAACGGCACCACCGGTGTCGGCGAGGCTTCCCACGGTAGAGATGATGACCGCGCTCGACATATCATTGATACCCTCAAACCCGCACTCGTCGGATGGAATCCGTTTCAACTGGAGGCATTTCGCCAACGTTTCTACCGAGACACTGAAAGCCATACCTATCATACCGCACTCAGCGGAATTGAGCAGGCGATGTTCGATCTCGCTGGCAAGGCATTAGACGTACCCAGCTATCAACTGTTAGGTGGCAAATGCCGAGAAAAAATTCGCCTCTACGCGAATATCAACCGCGCAACTGTGGATCGCAGCCCTTTCGGGTTCGCTAACAATGCCGAGCGCGCCGCTGCTGAAGGTTTTACCGCCATAAAATGCGCGCCTTTTGACGATGTTTCAGTCCCTAATATTTCGCGTGGGAGTCTAACACCTGCTATTTGTTTAGGCATTGATCGCATCCGCACAATTCGCGCAGCCATCGGCGGGGATATCGACCTGATGGTGGATTGCCACAGCCGTTTTAATCCGGGCATCATCATCCAAGTCGCAAAAGAACTGGAGGACTTACACCTCTTCTGGATTGAAGATGCGGTATCGTTGGACAATTTGGATGCCTTCGCATATATGAGCCGCTCCATCGGAATCCCGATCGCAACCGGTGAACGTTTACGGACCCTCACGGACTTTGATAAATTGCTAACCCAAACACATGTTGACTACATCTTGCCAGATGTCAAACATGTCGGCGGACTTTCGGGACTCAAGAAAATAGCCACGCTCGCCGCCGCGCGAAATGTTAGTGTAACACCCCACAATCCGAGCGGGCCTGTCGCAACCGCTGCCAGCGTGCAGTGCATGGCGAGTGTGCCGAATTTCGCAATCCTTGAATACGCATGGGGAGAAGTCGAATGGCGTGCCTCACTTACTGAACCACCGGAGCAAATAGTTAACGGATCTATTGAAGTACCTGACCGAGCAGGGTTAGGCATTACATTATAGCAAACCTAAACATATCAGGAGAAATAAAATGATATTTAGCGATATTGGAAACCAGAAAATTACACTAAAACTTGTTACGCTTTTTCTTTTGCTGAGTGTCGGCACAATTATTGGATGCATCGGAAGTCTACAGACAACGACACCCCAACCAGAAACCGATGAAGCCACATCGGCTGCAGAAATGGAAACGCCCACTGCCCTCGCAGAACTCCAACTTTCAACGCCTAAAACAAATTATGCGACGAAGGAAGCCATTCCACTGGAACTCAACATTCAGAACGGGAAATTTGATCTGCTCGTCCCATTTTTCAGTGTCGCAACGAAGGGCGCATTTACGCAAATAACTGTGAACGACGCGAACGGACAGATGGTTAAACCGAAGCACCCAATTACGCAAGAAAACCCGCAAAAATACGTGCAGAGTGACGGCAAAACGGTTCGGTGTATTCAAGGGTTTGAACTCAAAGCATCCGAGAATCAAGAACTAAAATTGAAAGACATTCAAAGATACTACCTGTTACAGCCCGGAACTTACACCGTAACGCTTACAATCGAACTGGAGGTTTACAAAGCATCTATAACCGAAGAACATCCTGAAATCCGAGAATTAAAGCAAGATATGGCGCGCATCCAGAACGACCCGAACCTTCAAGGTGCCGCGAAACAGGATGCCCTCAGTTACTACCAAGAGCAAATTAAGTTTATTCAGGAACGGCATAAGGACGCAGTGAAAGATATTTACCTACCCGTCAAATCGCTGCGTGGCAAGACATCGCTTACATCAAACAGTATTACTGTGACGGTGGAACCGGAAACGGAGCCACCAGTTGGACTTAATCAAATTCGTCCCTTTAGAAAGGCAAACCGTCACCTTAAGCAAATTCGTCCGCTCAGAGAGACAAACCGTCGCGTGGAACCCGAAACAGAACCACCAGCTGAACAAACACAAGACGAAACGCCATCAGCGTTTGAGGACTTCGCCTCAGTGGTTGCCCCTAAGTTCAAAAATAAAGCAAACCCGAAGTATCCGACAAACGCGCAAGCAAGAGATACTCCTTCCGAAAATTGAGGGAAGCGATATGCATTACCCCGCTTGGTCACCTGATGGGAAAAAACTCGCATTTGCCATGTGGAGACGGGGCAGGGAACCGGGTATCTATATTATTCACCGTGATGGGAAAAAATGTGAGGAGATCGTCGAAAATGCGTTCGGAACGCTTGCGTGGTCGCCGGATGGGAAAGAACTGCTTTATCGAAAGACAGTCGCGGGCCATAAACTTTTGTTTAAAATAGACTTTGCCTCCCGCACTGAAACACCGATCGCGCGCCTGGGACCAACGACACGTCACGGGCAAAATACAGGTTGGGACTGGTTTGATCCTAAAGTTTTACCTGTTTCCCCCGAACCACATCTACTTACCACAGCCTGGGCAAAAGTCGAAACAACCAATTGACATTCCAACCTGAAACAGCCTGCTTACGAAACTGATAACTGACTCCTGATGGCTAATGGCTGATAGCCGACTGCTGATGGCTAAAATTTTTACTTGCAAATCCGCATAAAATGATATATAATTTTAAGAACAAAATCGTATATGCCCGAAAGTTTTCACGATACCGCGGTTCCTAAGGATAACCCAGAATGCTTTTTAATTTCGCAAATGTGCTAATCTTCTTGATTGTTGGCTGTCTATTTGTCGTTCTAAACCTTACGATCTCTCGCCTCCTACATACCAAACTGTTCTCAGGCGAAAAGTATATCCCTTATGAATGCGGCGAAGACCCGATCGGTGATACGCGGATCAAGTTTAACACCCGCTTTTACGTCATCGCGCTCATCTTCCTAATCTTTGACGTGGAAACCGTGTTCCTTTTCCCGTGGGCAGTTGTTTTCCGGGACTTCGGCCTCTTCGCGTTTTTGGAGATGCTTGTCTTCATCACTATTCTATTGGTTGGACTTGCCTACGTCTGGGCAAAAGGCGATCTGGAATGGATCCGATCCACACAGCTGGAAGTACAATCCGTCCAGCGGGAGGAACGTTATGATAATTGATGAAAAACTGGACAAAAACGTTATTGTCACTTCGGTTGACGCTGTCGCCAACTGGGCACGCTCTTCAGCACTCTGGCCTATGACGTTCGGACTCGCTTGTTGTGCCATTGAATTTATGGCGACGGCTGCTTCTAACTATGACCTCGACCGGTTCGGGGCAGGTGTACCGCGCGCGACACCGCGCCAATCCGACCTTATGGTCATCTCCGGCACGGTGACACTCAAAATGGCGACACGTATCAGACGGCTTTATGAACAAATGCCGGAACCGAAATACGTCATCTCTATGGGCAGCTGCGCCACCAGCGGCGGCCCCTATTGGCAACACGGGTACCACGTTCTCAAAGGCGTTGATCGGATTATCCCTGTTGACGTTTATGTACCCGGATGTCCACCGCGCCCAGAGGCACTCATTGAAGGGCTACTCAAACTACAAGAAAAGATTAAAACGCAGACCGTTGCCAAACGCGAACATGTTCCATTTCTGAAAAGGCTCTTTACTAAGACAGAATGGTACGAGCAAGAAGAAATCGAAGCGGTGGCTGAAGCAGACGCTCCAACCGCAGAAAGCGACAGTCCCGAAAGCACCGCCTAAAATATCAACCCATTCAAAGGTAGGAGCGATTTGTAGTCGCGATCATTGTAGGAGCGACTTGTAGTCGCGACCATGGAGTAAGAATTTACGTGAAACCCCAAGAAATCTATGAAGCACTCACCGCGCAGTTCGGAGAAGCTGTCCTCGGGTTTGATACTGAACTCGCTGGCGACCCGAGCATTAGCGTCGCGCCCTCAGCAATCGCCGATGTGTGCCAATATCTCGCCGAAACTGACACATTGGCGTTTGATTCCTTGATGTGTCTCAGTGGCGCAGATTTAAGTGCTAAAGATGAGGAACTCGTTGTCGTCTACCACATCTATGCCATGCAACACCGGCATAGCGTGGTTCTAAAAACGGCAGTCCCGAAAACCGACCCGCACCTCCCAAGCGTCTCGCATATCTGGAAAACCGCAGATTGGCACGAGCGCGAAGCTTATGACCTTTACGGAATTCTCTTTGAGGGACACAGCGATCTCCGCCGCATCTTACTCCCCGATGATTGGGAGGGATATCCCCTACGCAAAGATTATAAGGAGCCTGAATTCTATCGCGGTATGCGGGTGCCATATTAGGGTATTGGGATATCGAATTTTCGTCGCCTATGGAGTTGCTACACGACACGAAAAATGTTACACTTTTGACTTTTTTTCGTAACGCAACATCAGACGCAAAACACCTCTAAACTTAGGTGGGACGCTGATTTGTAGACGCAAATGCTGAACATGAAATGTTACACTGGTGTAACATTTTTCCTATAGAAATACGACACCATCTTTCTCTGAGAAAACAAGGCTAAGATTTGACATTACACCGCAAAAATGGTATCATATATATATAGTGGCAAAGTCTAAAAATAGAAGAAAACGCGTAAGTCCAATCTAAAAAGAAACGCAGCTTGGAACGAAGTGGAAAGCGGATTTAAGAGATAACCGTGAAAGCTTGGATCCCGTTGTTTAACCGCAAGGTAAGTTAGAAAAACGTTGCAGAACCGACATTATGGAAAGCACACAACAGACTGAAAGCAAAATTATAGAACTAAAACCTTTCGCCGATGAGATGGTCGTCAACATGGGACCTCAGCATCCAAGTACACACGGCGTGTTACGCTTGGAATTGAGATTGGATGGTGAGATCGTTCGGGAAGCAATCCCCCACATCGGTTACCTGCATCGCTGTTTTGAAAAACATTCGGAGAACCTCTCTTATCCCCAAATCATTCCGTTCACTGACCGCATGGATTACGTGGCGGCGATGAACCAAAATTGGGGGTTCTGCCTCGCTGTCGAGAAATTGATGGCAGCGGATGAAAGCAAGGCATTTGAGGTGCCAGAACGGGCGGAATACTTGCGCGTGCTGATCTGTGAATTAAACCGTATCGCAAGCCATCTCCTCTCTTTTGGAACCTACGGGATGGACCTCGGCGCATTCACCCCTTTCCTTTACGCCTTCCGCGACCGAGAACGCCTGCTCCTCCTTTTTGAGAAAGTCTGCGGGGCGCGGCTCACGTATAATTATATCCGTATCGGTGGTGTCTCTGAAATCATTCCGCTGGAACCCGGATCTATTGCCGAACAGAACTTCTTGGACGAAATCGAACAGTTTTTAGACTATTTTGAACCGTTGATTGACGTATACAACGAACTTTTGACAAAAAACAGTATCTTCACAGAACGCACGATGCGGGTCGCTGTCATGTCAGCGGAGATGGCACTCAGCTATGGTGCAACCGGTCCTAACCTCCGCGGTTCTGGTGTGGATTGGGATCTCCGGCGAGATGAACCCTACTCTATCTATGACAGATTTGACTTTGATGTCCCCGTCGCTGTAGATGTGCCAGAGTTGGGCGCGGTTGTCGGTGACTGCTGGAGTCGGTATAAAATACGTATGGATGAAATGAAAGAGTCTGTCCGGATTGTCCGACAGATTTTAGCGGAAGGACTTCCTGGGGGGCCTGTGATGGCAGATTTAAAAGCCGTCCGTCCACCTAAAGGTGAAATCTATTTCCGTAGTGAAGCTCCACGCGGTGAACTCGGATTCTACATTGTCAGTGACGGCACGCCGAAGCCAGTACGCCTCAAAGGACGCTCACCCTGCTTCAGTGCATTGAGCGCGCTACAAGAACTCAGTCGAGGCTTGATGGTCGCAGATATTATCGCAATTATCGGCAGTATTGATATCGTGATGGGAGAAGTTGATCGATAGAGGAATAAATGATGAGAATTACAACGAAAAAGCAAGTAAACATTTTAGTATGGGCAATCGCTGCGATGCTTTTGATCTGTCTTTTGCTTACTTTCTTCACCGACACTGAAATTATATCTGAAACAGTTGGCGTAGCTCTCATCGGTTCTGTGTGTCTATTTGAGGTGGTTCGCCGGTCTGAACCGGGACAACAAATGTTTTCAGACATGCCATCATTGCTGCCGCAGAACAGATTTTTGCGATGGACCCTCCTATTAGCAGGGGGTATCATGACTGTTGGCTGGATTCTGAAAATTGGCGAATTTTTGCTTGCCGGATAAGGAGATTGGATGTCGGATTTTAGGGCGATGTTTGTAGGTTTCCCAGATTTCAATGTATCTGAGAATTTCTTTCCCAACATAGATTTACAAGATAAACTCAATTGGGCAGAGGAATTCATACAGAACGTTTTAATCCCGCGACTACCCGAAGCCGTCGCTGCACATTTTCCTGTAGAGTTAGGCACGATTCTCGTCATGTTCGCATGTGCAGGCATCTTCGTTGCAGTTGTTCCACTGCTCCCTCTCGTATTGGTACTTGCTGAACGAAAAGTCGCCGCCCGTTTTCAGAATCGGACAGGTCCTATGCGTGTTGGACCGTGGGGTACACTTCAAACTTTAGCCGACGGTATCAAACTCATCTTCAAAGAAGATTTTATCCCGCCACAAGGCGATAAACTCCTTTTCCTACTTGCCCCTTATATTATTTTCGCATGCTCTTTCGCTGTTTTCGCCGCCATTCCATTTGGTCAAAGCATCTTGGTTAGCCCTTTTAATATCGGAATATTCTATATCATGGCGATCTCCTCTGTGATTGTCATGGGCGTGATTATGGCAGGCTGGTCCTCAAACAGCAAATGGTCATTGTTGGGTTCTTTACGCTCCGCCGCCCAGATCGTTAGTTATGAAATTCCGCTCGGTCTCTCTATCCTGACAGTCGTTATGCTCGTGGAGAGTTTGAGCATGGTGGCTATCGTAGAAAGCCAATCTAATGGTGTTTTCAGCTGGCTCATTTTCAGGACACCTTTTACCTTTATCGCATTCTTTATCTTTTTTATATCTTCTATTGCAGAGGTAAACCGAACCCCGTTTGATTTGCCGGAAGCCGAGTCTGAAATCGTCGCAGGTTTTCATACCGAGTATAGTGGGATGCGGTTCGCACTCTTCTTTATCGCTGAATACGCGAATATGTTCGCCGTCAGTGCAATCGCTGTAACGCTCTTCCTCGGCGGTTGGGAAGGTGTTCTACCGGGTTACGATATCCTCGGTGGACTCCCCGGTTTCGTTATCAAAACCCTCGCACTCGTTTTCTTGATGATGTGGCTGAGATGGACGTTGCCACGCCTGCGCGTAGATCAACTCATGAATCTCTGCTGGAAGTACTTTATCCCGATCGCCTTCTTTAACATCTTAGGCACCGGCATCTGGGGGCTCATTTTCCCAGAAGATACGCTTGTTAGCATTATTATCAGCTGTGCGATTATCTACATTGGACTTATTATCGCGTATACGATTGCTGGACGGACGCTCGCGCAAAAGCCAGAACCACAACCGAGTTAGGGTTACCTGTTGGGAGGAACATCTAAATGGAGAAATACATACGAAACATCTACAGAGGCGTTTATACCGTACTCGTCGGTATGCGGGTGACAATCAAGCAGTTCTTTGAACCGAATGTCACACATCAATACCCATACGAACACGACTACGAAAAGAAGCAAAACGTCCGAGAGATTCCGAAAGGATATCGTGGGCAGCTTTACAACCGCACTGAGGACTGTATCGGATGCAAAAAATGCGAAATGATCTGTCCCGTCGATTGTATTATGATTGATGCCACTAAACTCCCAAAAGGCGAGCAACTCTGGGATAGCATGAACGTCGTTCATCTCAAAGACGGACGAGAAATCATCGGTCTCATTGAAGGCGATGACAAAAAGATAAAATCGGAAGATTCAGTAACTCTCACGAATATCACCTCTCGCCAAGGTTCACAGGAAGTCATAGATCGCCTTGAAGCATCGGCGGATGATAGCCGAACCCAGACCTTTGCGAGCGACGAGATATCGCGGGTTGTTACGCGAAACCCGGTCGTCTTTTACCTCGACAAGTTTGATATCGATATGTCCCTCTGCATGTATTGTGGACTTTGCACGGAAGTCTGTCCGACAGAGTGCCTTACCATGAAGGATTCACTCGAAGGTATCGAGTACTCCAAATTCGACCGGTCAGACCTCATCTTCAGTTTCGACAAGCAGGAGATGTACGGTAAAGATGGTGTTGAAGACGTGGAAGCCGCAGATTAGGCGGATTTAAGAAAGGACTGTTATAAGTCAAACCACCGTCCTTTAACCGCAAGGTAAGTTAGAAAAATGGATTTTACACTTACAAACTTTATCTTTTACGGCTTTGCCCTGATGACAGTCGGCTCGGCACTCCTTGTCGTGACAGTGCGAAACATCGTCCACGCGGCATTTTCGCTGATGGTAACGCTCTTCGGTGTCGCCGGGCTTTACGTCTTTCTACAAGCTGATTTTCTCGCCGCAACGCAAGTGATTGTCTATGTCGGCGGTATTCTCGTCCTTATCTTATTCGGTGTCATGATGACAAGTGGACGCTTGGAGATGCGCATCCATATTGAGCGCGGGCAGCTCCTGCTTGGCGGCGTTGTCGCGCTGGCACTCCTTACGCTCCTCTTGACTGTTATTGCCAATACGCCTGCGTGGAAAAATCTCACCGATGATGGCACAGAACTGCCACCAACCACTGAGAAAATCGGCGAACTCATTCTGAATGGACCGTTCCTCCTTCCGTTTGAGGTCGTCTCCGTGTTGCTGTTAGTCGCGTTAATCGGAGCCGCCCTGATTTCCCGAAAGGAGGTTAGGGACTAAAAAATGACCTTACAACATTATCTCGTTATCAGCGCAATTCTATTCACACTCGGCATTTTTGCTGTCTTGACGCGTCCGAACGCTATCAGTATTTTGATGGGCATTGAACTTATTCTTAATTCGTGTAATCTGAACTTCGCCGCGTTTTCGCGTTTTATGACACCGCCGGAGGACATCAGCGGACAAATTATCGCAATCTTTGGGATTGTGCTCGCTGCAGCAGAAGCCGCTGTCTTTTTAGCGATTATCCTTGCGATTTACCGCGAATTCGGTAGCATACGTCCCGACGAAGTGGATACCTTGAAAGGATGAAACAGTTTGCAGTTATCGGTTATTAGTTTTCAGTCTGGTTTTTGATGAAGGAACATTTTCTGGTAACCGTCGTTACCCAAATCAGATATAACGGTTACCAAAAAACGTTATTGTTTCGCAAACCTCTTAACTGACAACTGAAAGGTTTTTCGCAGAAAAACCGAACTGACAACTGATAACTAATAACTCATAAAAAAATATGGTTGTTTCTTTAATACGTATCATCTTGCTTTGCCCTCTTGCCGCTTTTGCGATTTTCGGGCTTCTGGGTTTAGCGAATCGGCGTTTTCCTCGGCAGGACTACTTGTCCACCGCAGCAATGCTCATTGCACTCGCCTGTTCGTTCCTGCTCTTACGAGAGGTGGTTCCCAGTCCAGAAGCACATACCGTCGATTGGCTTTCACTCGGTGGTGTTACGTTCTCTATGGGCTTCTACCTGGACAGTGTCACCGTAATCATGCTGATTGTTGTGACGCTCGTCAGTAGCCTCGTCCATATTTTCTCTATGGGCTACATGCACGGTGATCCACGGTATCCACGGTTCTTTGCCTACTTATCGCTTTTCTCCTTCTCAATGCTCTTTCTGGTTGTGTCGGACAACCTCCTCGGCATCTATATCGGTTGGGAACTCGTCGGACTCTGCTCCTATCTGCTCATCGGCTTCTGGTTTGAAAAAGACTCCGCCGCGAATGCGTGTAAAAAGGCGTTTTTGACGACGCGTGTCGGTGATGTCGGCATGTTTATCGGCATGATGATGCTCTTCACCAAATTTCAGACACTCTCGCTCTACGGAGAAGGCGGCATTTTTGCCCTCGCCGCTTCCCAACTCACCACGGGCGATATGGTCTGGCTCTCTATTGCGGGTGTGCTCATCTTTTGCGGTGCTATCGGTAAATCCGCCCAGATGCCACTGCATACATGGCTCCCAGATGCAATGGAAGGTCCCACACCTGTCAGCGCATTGATTCACGCGGCTACGATGGTCGCCGCTGGGGTCTACCTCACGGCTCGGATGTTCCCGATCTTGACAGAAACATCGTCTCTCGTCATCGCCTATGTCGGGGGCATTACGGCTTTGGTCGCCGCAACGATCGCTATCGTTCGGTTCGACATCAAGCGCGTTTTGGCATATTCCACAATCAGCCAATTGGGATACATGATGCTGGCGATTGGAGCCGGGAGTTACGTCGCTGGACTTTTTCACCTGACAACGCACGCCTTTTTCAAGGCACTGCTCTTTCTCGGTTCAGGCAGCGTCATTCACGCCTTCCACGCCATGCACCACGCGCATGACGATGAACACGATCACGAACATGCAGACGATCATGAACACAGCGACGAACATATTCTCGGCGCTGAGATTCCGCCAGACCAAGATATGCGAAACATGGGCGGACTCCGCCACAAAATGCCGATTACTTTCATCACGATGCTCATCGCTACACTGTCTATCTCTGGCGTGCCGTTCATCTTCTCCGGGTTCTGGAGCAAAGATGCTATCTTAGGCGGTGTGTTGGGACGCGCAATGGAATGGAACTCTGCCCATCACTATATCCTGTTCGGGATGGCACTCTGTGCCGCTGGAATTACTGCCTTCTATATGTTCCGTCTGATCTTTATGACCTTTTTCGGTGAACCGCGCAATCAAGAGATGCACGACATGGCACACGAGTCTCCGAAATCAATGACCGTGCCGCTTCTAATTCTGGCTGCGCTGAGTCTGCCTGTTGTTAATATACTCTGGTTTAACGACACCTACGTTAAACCGCCACCCCAACCCCATCTGCACGCACCACAACACGCTTATGTTTCCCCTGACAGCAATATAGGCGGAAAGGGTTACACAGTATCACTCTTTGGCGTGTCTGAAGCAGCCGCGGCTGAGGAAGAAGGTGGACACGGCACAGATGGCACACACACAGACGACGGTCATCACGGACACGGTCCTGCACATGCCATCGCGATGGTGCTATCCATCTTTGTCGCTGGCTTAGGTATATTCCTCTCATGGCTGTTCTACCATAGACGAACCTTGTCTGCTGAATCCGTCGCAACGACTTGCCGACCGCTCTATAACCTGTTCTGGCATAAATACTACTTTGACGAATTTTACGACGGTGTACTGGTCGCGCTCACGGTGTGGAAAGCACGGCTTTTTGCCAAATTTGATGGAAGTGTCGTTGATGGCATCGTTAACGGTGTTGGCTTTGTAACGCGAGATCTGCTTGCTGCGTTCACAGGGGCTTTTGACAACCGCGTTGTTGACGGTATCGTCAATCGCGTTGCGCAAGTTACATGGGCAGTCGGCGGCAGAATCCGCCGTATTCAAACCGGCGCAATCCAAACGTATCTTTTTGTCGTGCTGGCTGGGATTGTATTGTTAATCTTAATTTTCCGGGCGTTGTAGCTGCCCTTTTGATGGGAGAAGGAGGATTCCCACGAGATGTTATTGTCCCTAATGATTTTTATCCCGTTGCTCGGGATGGTTGTTGTTTTACTGCTGCCGCGCGAATCGGAGGAACTGGTTAAGCGCGTTACACTCATTTTTACGCTTATCCCGCTTGCACTTGCAGTATATTTATTTATATCTTATGACCGATCAACTGCAGGAACGCAGTTTTTCCACGGCCCTGTTCCTTGGATTGATGCCTTCAATATCCAATATCACGTCGGCATTGACGGTCTCAGTGTGACGTTGCTGCTTCTCACAGCACTTCTCGGTCCGATCTGCGTTATCGCCTCCTGGCGCAACATTGAAAAGGGCATCAAGGCATATATGGCACTGTTCCTGTTGCTTGAGACAGGGATGCTCGGTTTTTTCGCTGCGTTAGATCTGTTCTTGTTCTACGTCTTCTTTGAACTCACGTTGTTACCGATGTATTTCCTCATCGGTGTCTGGGGCGGCCCGCGGCGAGAATATGCTGCCATTAAGTTTTTTCTCTACACCCTCTTCGGCAGTGTGCTGATGCTGGTTGCAATGATAGCCGTCTATCTCAACAGCAATATTGTTAACGGAGTGGCTGAAGGTGCTCGAACATTCGATATTCCTACGCTCATCACCTTAGCCGCTACACAAGGACACGCGCTCGCTGATCCAGACTTCCAAGTGTGGGTATTCGTCGGCTTTTTTATCGGGTTTGCCGTTAAGGTACCGATCTTCCCCTTCCATACATGGCTCCCCGATGCACACGTCGAAGCACCGACTGCCATTAGCGTTATCCTCGCAGGCATCCTCCTAAAGATGGGGACTTACGGATTGGTTCGAGTGAACATGGCGATGTTCCCACAAGGTTTAGCCCATTTTACCGATGGGATAGGTTTCTGGGGCAATAGCCTCGCCCTGCTTGGGTTTATTAACATCGTCTACGGATCCTTCTGTGCATTGGCACAAACCGACTTTAAGAAGTTGGTCGCGTATTCCAGTATCGGACACATGGGTTTCGTCATCTTAGGGCTTGCCGCACGAAATTCAGAGGGGATCACCGGTGCGATCCTCCAGATGTTCAACCACGGTGTCATCAGTGCGATGCTCTTCCTACTCGTCGGTGTCCTCTACGATAGGGCACACCACCGTGAGATCAACGGCTTCGGCGGTCTCGGAACCAGAATGCCCATCTATACCGGCATCACGACGCTCGCGTTCATGGCTTCTTTAGGGTTGCCCGGCTTAAGCGGATTTGTCGGAGAGGCACTCTCCCTACTCGGTGCCTATGATAGATTCAAGTTCTTGACCATCTTGTCCACAATAGGTATTGTTGTCGGTGCCGCATATTTCCTCTGGACACTTCAAAGGGTCTTCTTAGGGACACTCAACCCCAAATATGAAGCACTTCCTGAAATCAACGGTCGTGAAATTCTGACACTTGTACCACTCGGCATCTTAACCATCGTGCTCGGTGTCTGGCCCAACTTCGCCATTGATATGTTCAGAGAATCCGTTACCAATCTCATAGATGTCCTGCACGCAATATAGGAGGTTTTGAGGAAAGTATGAAAAATATTGATAGCCTCCTCTATTTCACCCCGGAAATCTTGTTGGTAATTTTTGCCGTTGCCGTCATTCTCCTTGATCTCGTTGTGAAAAATAGGGAAAGTTCCGCTGTTGCACATCTTTCGCTCGTAGGATGTATTTGCACTTTTGCTGCTGTTCTTTTTTTACACTTCTCTTTCGGCGATGAAGGGCCTATCTCCCTTTTTCTGGGGATGATCCGACTCGATGCATTTTCCAGCTTCTTCAAGATTTTGCTGCTACTCGCAACTGCTGCAACGATCCTTTTTTCACTCCGCTCTGAGGAACTCGACGCACGCTTGAAGGGCGAATACTATGCCCTCTTGTTAGCCATCACCCTCGGCATGTTCCTCATGGCATCGTCAACCAACCTCTTGATGATATTCATCTCCTTGGAGACAGTAAGCCTTACGTCCTATATTCTCGCTGGGTTCTTGACGCATAACCCGCGCTCAAGTGAAGCCGCTTTTAAATACATCACCTACGGCGCAGTCGCATCTGGAACAATGCTTTTCGGGCTCTCCTTCCTATTCGGAATGACAGGCACAGGGGATCTGGCGCAAATTGCCGGACGACTCACAGAACTCCTCGCAGCCGGAGATATAGCACCGATCGCTGTGCTAATTGCGATAACTTTTGTTCTCGCAGGTGTCGGCTATAAGATAGCATCTGTACCGTTTCACATGTGGTCCCCCGATGTTTATGAAGGCGCACCTATCCCGATAACCGCTTTCTTATCCGTTGCCTCAAAATCCGCAGGGTTTGCCCTATTCATCCGGTTCTTCTATACCGGGTTTGGCAGCACCGAACTGATGCAAGCAGTTGATTGGCCCTTTATGCTGGCAATAATCTCCGCATTGACGATGACCGTAGGAAACCTTGCCGCACTCCCTCAGCAAAACGTCAAACGTCTATTGGCGTATTCAAGCATCGCACACGGGGGTTACCTCTTGATGGGGGGTATCCTCCTCACCTCCGAAGGTATCGGTGCAATCCTCTTCTACCTCGTCGTCTATCTCTTTATGAACCTGGGGGCATTTTATGTCGTTGTCCTCATCGCGAATGAGGTGGGTAGTGAAATGGTTGACGGGTACCGCGGACTCTCCTCACGTGCCCCCGTAGTTGCTGTTGCAATGATGATCTTTCTCGTTTCCCTGGCTGGAATTCCGCCGTTCGCTGGGTTCTTCGGAAAATGGCTCCTCTTCACCGCCGTCCTTGAACAAGGGTATTATTGGCTCGCCCTTGTCGGTTTACTAAACAGTGTCGTTTCGCTCTACTACTACGCGCGTATTGTGAAAGCGATGTTTTTTGAAGAGGCAGACGAGGAAACCGATAGCGTCTCCTTCTCTACCGGCACCTTTGCATTGCTGAGTGTATTCGTTATCCCAACAATTTTTATCGGATTCCTGAATATCTTCTATACCTTCTCCAATATCTCGGTTTCGGTGCTACCGATCCAGTAGATGATTGAATAAATTGACAAACGCGATTTCTTAAGGTATACTTAAATGTAGCGCACTTACAAATGCATGTTGATGCCCGGTCGTCTAATGGGTAGGACGCATGGCTCTGGACCATGTAGTGAAGGTTCGAGTCCTTCCCGGGCAGTTCTCTATTATTATATCAATGTGCCGCTATCGTCTAGGGGTTAGGACGGATGGTTCTCAGCCATCAAACCGGGGTTCGAATCCCCGTAGCGGTATCTCTTCACTTGTAAGGGCGGGCGTGCATACTACCCGCCCATCGTCTTAAGCGCGCGAATGCCTTCTGATATAGCATCCTATACATTGGAGACATACACAAATGCACGACACTCCGACACACACCAACCGCCTTATCCATGAAACAAGCCCCTATCTACTCCAGCACGCACACAATCCCGTTGACTGGTATCCGTGGGGCGAAGAAGCGATAGCGCGCGCCAAACAAGAGCAGAAGCCTATTCTCCTGAGCATCGGCTACTCCGCATGCCACTGGTGCCACGTCATGGAGCGCGAATCCTTTGAAAACGAGGAAATCGCCGCCGTCATGAACGAACGCTTCATCAACATCAAAGTTGACCGAGAAGAACGTCCTGATTTAGACGAAATCTACATGAACGCCGTCCAAGTCATGACCCGTCAAGGCGGGTGGCCCATGACCGTTTTCCTCACACCGGATCTCAAACCCTTCTACGGCGGCACCTATTATCCGCCCACTGACCGATACGGCAGACCCGGATTCCCAAAGGTGATGGAAGCCGTAGCAGAGGCGTTCAACGAAAAGAAGGTACAGGTTTTAGAACAGGCAGATCAACTCACGACGCAGCTCAATCAGATAAGCAATGTCGTCGATCCACATGAACACGAACTCACAGAAGAACTGATGACCCACGCGTTCCAACAATATCGATCGCAATTCGATGCACAACACGGCGGATTCGGCAACGCTCCCAAATTTCCACCCAGCATGGGATTGCCTTTCCTCCTCCGCTATTGGCACCACACCGGGACCACCAATGCGTTAGAGATGGTAGAACTCACCTTAGAAAAAATGGCACGCGGCGGTATGTACGACCAACTCGGCGGCGGTTTCCACCGATACTCCACCGATGCACACTGGCTCGTCCCACACTTCGAGAAGATGCTGTATGATAACGCCCAACTCGTCGTCGCCTATTTCGAGGCGTACCAAGCCACCCAAAAACCGTTCTATCGCCACATCGCCACCGAAACGCTTGATTACGTCCTCCGCGAGATGTACGACGCAGAAAACGGCGGTTTCTATTCCACACAAGACGCAGATAGCGAAGGCGTAGAAGGTAAATTCTTCGTCTGGGAACCAAACGATGTTGAAGATGTCATCGGCGAAGAGAACGCCGAAATCTTCTGCGAGTATTACGACATCACACCGCACGGCAACTTTGAAGGTGAAAATATCCTCCACGTCCAAGTGCCATCTGACATCTTTGCTCGAAAGCTGCAAATGGATGTCGGAGAGCTGGAGACTCTCCTCACAGACGGGAAACAGAAACTCTTTGAAGAGAGAGAGAAGCGGATTAAACCCGGACTCGACGACAAAATCCTGACTAGTTGGAACGGCATTATGATTCGCGGCATGGCGATGGGTTACCAACTCACGGGTAAACCTGAATACCTTGAGGCATGCGAAAAGTCCGCCGAATTCGTCTTGACGACGCTATCCCAAGACAACGGACTCCTGCTACGTACCTACCGTGCGGGCAAAAGCCACCTTAACGCCTATCTTGAGGATTACGCCTACTTCATCGCCGGGTTAATCGCGCTCTATGAAGCCAGTTTTGAACCGCGATGGCTCACCGAAGCCGAACGTCTCGCACAAATCATGATTGAGCAATTCGGAGACGACGCTGGCGACGGATTCTTCTTCACCGGCAAGGCACACGAAACGTTGATCGTCCAATCCAAATCCGCTTACGACGGTGCCACACCTTCCGGGGCATCCATGGCGATCCATAGCCTCTTACGACTCGCCAAACACCTCGACACCCCCGAATTCCATGACAAAGCCGTGGAAACCTTGAAGCTTTATTTTCATCAGATGGAAGGGATGCCAACAGGGTCAGGGCAGCTCCTCTGTGAGTTAGCCTTCCTACTGTCAACACCAAAAGAGGTCGCCATCGTCGGTGAAAAAGGCGATGCCAAAACAGAGGCGATGTTAGCAGCATTACACGGCACGTACCAACCCAACAAAATCGTCGCCTTAAGCGAATCCTCCGATGGACAGACGTTACCCCTTCTCACCGGCAAAACCCAAGTTGACAACACCGCAACGGCTTATGTCTGTGAGAACTACACCTGTCAAGCCCCCACAACAGATGTCGAAGCGTTTGTGACATTGCTTCAATAACCGTTCTTTCTTTTTTCTATTGGCGAGGTTCCTCAACTTCGCCACTCCGACATTTTGCTTGTAATTCCAAGCCACCTTTGATAGAATATAGCCACGAAAAACAAAATCTTCCTGATGCATATTGGTAAGTTTCAGTTTATAGGTGATCCGGTTCGTAGTAGGGCAATTCATTGCCCGTTGCTGACCTACGATAATGCACTTTGCATTTGGGCGAGTACGCCGCAAAATCGCACGACTACGAACCTACCCTTAAGTTCAAACTTGATGAAGCATTAGAAGCAGAACCGGCAATCATGGCTTTACACCCCGACTTCCCTGAATCTCCACACGAAATCATTGATCCTTCGGTGCGTTGGCTTCCAGATCAATCACTGCTGTTCGATTTGGACTACGGAATGCTACTCCCGCCACTCGTGCAAAAGATTCGTGAGCAAGTCAAGACGTGGCGAGATGACAACTACAGCGGTGCTTCCGAAACAAGCAAAGCACTCCTCAATTGGTGGTTCAATACTCGGCACCTACAAGAACAGTCTGACAACACGGTGAGCGAGTTTCAGTATTACTTCGCGCAACGTGAGGCAATCGAAACCATTATCTACCTATACGATGTCGTCAAGGTAAGGGATGAATTCGATCTGATGCGTTTTGACAGTTCCGGTGCTGTCTCGGCAAATATGTTTGACGAAAATTGGCGACGATTTGTGATAAAGATGGCGACTGGCACAGGAAAAACAAAGGTGATGAGCCTCGCCATCGCGTGGAGTTTCTTTCATAAGTTGTATGAATCTGATTCTGAACTCTCGCGGAACTTCCTCGTCATTGCCCCTAATATCATTGTGCTTGACCGTCTCTACCACGATTTTCAAGGATTACGCATTTTCTTTGAAGATCCGGTGCTACCCGATAACGGTTTTGAGGGTCACGATTGGCGAAACGATTTTCAACTCACCTTGCATGTCCAAGACGAGGTACGTACCGTCCGTCCCACCGGCAATATCTTTCTCACCAATATCCACCGCGTCTATTCCAGTGATCAATCTCCACCAGCACCCGATGATGAAAATAGTATGGACTACTTCTTGGGGAATAAACCGACGGGGGCAACAACAGATTCTAAAGTAGACCTCGGAGACATTGTCCGCGACATTGACGAACTGATGATCCTTAACGATGAGGCACATCACGTCCACGATCCCAAACTGGCGTGGTTCAAGTCTATTGAGGATATTCATAACCGCCTCCTGCAGAAAGGCAGTGAGTTGGCGTTGCAAGTAGACGTAACCGCCACCCCCAAACATAGCAACGGTGCAATTTTCGCGCAAACAGTCTCGGATTATCCCCTCGTAGAGGCGATTTCACAAAATGTCGTCAAACACCCTGTCCTCCCTGATGCTGAGAGCCGGGCAAAACTTGTTGAACGGCAGAGTGTAAAATACACTGAAAAATACGCCGACTATCTTGAGCTCGGTGTTGTGGAGTGGCGTAAAGCTTATGCAGAACACGAAAAATTAGGGAAGAAAGCCATCTTGTTTGTAATGACCGACAATACCCAGAACTGCGACGAGGTGGCAGCGTCCCTCGAAAACCTGCATCCTGCTCTCAAAGATGCCGTATTGGTGATTCATACCAACAAAAGTGGTGAAATCTCTGAAGCGAAATCCAGCAAGAAGCAAGCAGAATTGGAGAAACTCCGTAAACAGGCAAATGACATTGATTCACTGGACAGTCCATATAAGGCTATCGTCTCCGTCCTGATGCTCAAAGAAGGATGGGATGTCAAGAATGTAACGACTATTGTCGGGCTGCGCGCGTATTCGGCTAAACCCAATATCTTACCGGAGCAGACTTTGGGGCGCGGGCTACGTCTGATGTACGCCGGTACAGCGGAGGAGACAGTGAGCGTTATCGGCACTAAAGAGTTCATGGAATTTGTTGAATCCATTAAATCGGAAGGGGTCGAGTTGGAACGCCAACCCATGGGCGAAGGCACGAAACCGAAAGCACCCATCGTCATTGAAGTGGATAAAACCAATGTGAACAAAGATATTGACGCACTTGATATTGAAATCCCGATACTCACACGCCGCATCTACCGCGAGTACACGAACCTAACAGACTTGGACGTTACACACCTCGATTTTTCTCCTGTAACCTATCAGGCGTTTGGCGAAGCGGAAATACGGGAAATTGTGTTTAAGGACATGACGACAGGCGAGGTCACACACACCACGGTGATGGATAGTAACGGAGTCGCAGATTACCGCAGCGTGGTCGGCTATTTTGCCGAAACGATCCGTAAGGACTTGCGGCTTGTCAGCGGCTACGATGTCTTGTATGGAAAGGTGAAAGACTTCGTCCAACACCAACTTTTCGGTGAAACGGTGATGTTAGAGGATCCGAATACCCTACAAAATCTGTCGGAACTCCCTGCCACAAAAACCGTCATGGAAACCTTCAAGTACGCCATCAACGACCTCACGATACAAGACAGAGAAGAAGCAGAGTTGAGCGAGACAACGCGAGCCCAGGACGCACGTCCCTTTATGGTTAAAGAGCAGGAGTCCCTGATTCCCCAAAAATCTGTATTCAACAGAATCACTGGCGATAGCCATTTTGAATTAGAGTTTGCTGCATTCCTCGAAAACTGCCCCGATGTGGTCTCTTATACTAAAAACTATCCCGGGGTGTCCTTCAAACTCGACTATATCAACGCCGATGGCGACATCAGCAACTACTATCCCGATTTCCTTGTCAAGTTGACAGATGGACGTGTGATTGTCGTCGAGACCAAAGGCAGAGAAGATCTGGATGTCCCTCTCAAGATGCAACGCTTATCCCAATGGTGTGAAGATGTCAACAGAATCGCAACAGATGTTACCTATGATTTTGTCTATGTGGATCAAGAGAGTTTTGATGTGTATAAACCGCAAACATTTCAGCAACTGCTTGACGGCTTCACGGAATACAAGACCTGAAATGCATTTATGGGGTAGGAGCGATCTCCCGATCGCGACGGGTGTGCAAAGTTTTTGACAGCGATAAATAAAAATGAGGCCCTGTAGCATAGACTGTTAGTCTGTGTGCTGTACCATAGGCTGTTAGCCTGTGGTCTTCTTATAGCATAGACTGTTGGTCTGTGGCACGCATCCGCTGTAGCATAGGAGACCGTTGGTTTCTTATGGTCTTCCTGTAGCATAGACTGTTAGTCTGTGGCAGGTATTTTCCAATCCGTGATTTGCTGCGCACTCGCCCAAATGCGACCTGCATTCAGACGACAATTGACAAAATATTTACACACGCAAAACGCGAAAACTACTTGACACACCATACCAATTGATGTTAGAATATTAGACATCTTTTACAATTTTTCTCATTTCTGAGAGGGGAGTTGCATTATGACAGCTTACGCGTTCTGGAACAATAAAGGAGGGGTTGGCAAGAGTTTCTTAAGCTTTGTTGCAGCAACCGAATATGCCCGTACTTATCCAGACACAGATGTGTATGTTATAGACCTCTGCCCACAAGCGAACATCTCTGAAACTTTGCTCTCTAATCCGGATGTGATTCATAAACTGATAGGGCAAACACCCCGTGCTACAGTTGCAGGTTACCTTGAAGCACGCCTAAATTCACCTTTCCGGCCCCTCAAGGATGTGTCCTCCTACGTGTGTCGTCCTCGGGACTTTAATGCAAAACTTCCGGTCAATTTGCTTTTAGTGTCTGGTGATAATCTGCTGGAAATTCTCTCAGGAGCAATTCGCCAGACATCTCAGTTTGATCTTCCAGAAGACGCGTGGAAACAGGTACTTGGTTGGATCAAAGACTTGACCGTTGCCTTGCGTCAGCGGAGTGGAAACAGAGATATGATTTTTATCATTGACTGTAGTCCGAGTTTTGCTATCTATACCCAACTGGCACTCGCTGCCGCAGAGAACGTTGTCGTGCCTTTTACCTCTGATGATGGTTCACGTCGGGCTGTGGAGAATGTCATCGCGCTGCTCTATGGCAACGGTATGGGTAACCCAAAAATGGAAACTTACGCCCGACTCAACTTTGCCAAAAGGGCGAAAGAAGAGGGACTCGCAATTCCGAAACTTCACACTTTCGTCAGTAACCGTATCATGCTCCATGAAGACAAGGCAAGCAAGGCTTTCGAGGCTGTGAGTGTATCTATCAAGAAAACTTTGGATGTTCTTCACAAAAAACACCGTCAAGTCTATGCAACCCCAAGAGCATTACCGAGCGAGAGGTTCATAGAAATACCTGATTATCACAGTGCATGTATGATGATAACAACAGGAATCCCCTTATATCGCCTTCAACCCGGACTCAATAAGTTTCGAGGTAGGCAAGTCCAACTTGAGCCCGAGGCATTGAGGCAGTTTCAGGATGCACTTGCCAATTTTGTGGCGTATCTTTAGAGGTTTCTTGTGTCATTAGTCATGATCGATATTTGATAAGAGGCATTAAATTGGAAAAACAAAAAAATAATTACGACAAACAAAAAAAATCGCAATGGATTTGGCCAGGTTTAATCGGTTTAATTGTCTTTGGATCGACGGTTGTTTTCGTGATCATTGCAGCAATACGAGATTTGAGCAGCATGGAAAATGTCTTATTGCAATTCATTTTTTTATCAATCGGGTGCGGTGTTTCGTATTGGGTTGGGAAACAGTCAGTTGAAAAGGCAAGAGATGAAATTCTCAAACCACACGCGCGGAATGCTGTCCGCTACCTTGTATCTTTATATAAAAGCGTTACTCGTGCAGCCGCGGTAACCGAATCATCGCAGAATTTTGAATCACGTGAGAATTACAACATTATCCGTGCATATCTTTTAGGTATCTTTGGCGAACAGTTGGCTACCGCAGATGATGCAATTGAAAATTGGCGTGACATCCTCAAAGAAGAATTGGAAGATTTGATACAAAAACTCCGAGAAGAAACCATAACATCTGAAGAGTTACAAAATTTGATACAGACACTTGTACCTGACCAGACATTGGGGGACAACAATGACTGAACCTATTCGCGGAAAAGTCGCACGCGTGCTTAACGAGCGGGAAATAGCAATAAACATCGGAACAGCACACGGCGTAGATGTTGGTATGTATTTTGATGTGATGGATGCTCAAGGGCAAGATATAAAAGATCCGGATACAGATGAAGTGTTAGGTTCTATTGAACGTCCAAGAGTCAGAGTGAAGATCACCTATGTTCAAGATAGATTGGCTGTGGCATCTACATACAGATCAAAACAAATTAATATCGGGGGAGTTGCTTTATATCCCGCTCTGGGATATGGACCGATCGCTCGAGCTCTTATGCCACCCAATTGGGTGACAAAGTATGAGTCATTGAAAAAATCAGGCGACACTCCTGATATGCTTGATGAGGATAACAGTTCAGTTCAAACAGGTGATCCTGTTGTGCAGGTCCTTGAAGTAGACGGAGCAGACAAGATCAGCGATCCGGCAGTGCAAGCCCTTGAAGCAAACAAAACAAAGCAGGCAGCCCTAAGAAAAAATAGTGAAGGATAAGACAGCCTATGCCAAGACTCACCGAACAAGAACAACAAGAAATCATCCGCTTCATTGAGGCAGACAAACCGTTGCCCGACAAATACCGCTTTCTTCTGTTTGAAGACAAACGCGAGGTAGAACTCGTCTGGAACGGAAAAACCAACGAAGTCTGTAACATCGTCCTGCCATTTCAGACAATCGAGCAGGTAGACGAACCCCGCGCCGAAAAACCCTCTGAAGACAATATGCAACTCGGTTTATTTGATACACGCGGTCGTCAACGCAAGGGTTGGACAAACAAACTTATCTGGGGCGACAACAAATTGGTCTTGTCATCCCTCAAGAACGGGCCCCTGCGCGACGAGATAGAAGCACAAGGCGGACTCAAACTCATCTATATCGATCCACCCTTTGACGTAGGTGCGGATTTTTCTATGAATATTGAGATTGGTGAGGAAGTCTTTACTAAAGATCCCAATATCCTTGAAGAGATCGCCTATCGCGACACCTGGGGCAGAGGGGCGGATTCGTTTTTAGCCATGATTTACGAGCGTTTGATCCTAATGCGAGATTTACTTGCAGACGACGGGAGCATCTACGTGCATTGTGATTGGCGGGTTAATAATTATATCAGATCGGTGTTAGATGAGATTTTTGGGAATTTTCGTAACGAAATTATATGGTTCTATCCAAACTCTGGATTAAAGGCAAAATCAAAAAAATTCCATCAAGTGCATGATGTGCTTTTTCATTTCATTAAAAGCAATAATTTTGTTTGGAACGAGCAGCGTGAGCCGTTTGATGACGGTAAAGTTAAACGGCAACCCATGCGAAAATTTAATTCTACCACTAAAAAAGCGGACGTTGTGCGAAATCAAGATGGCAAGATTCTGTATGTTGAAGTAGTTGATAAACTTGTGAATAGTGTTTGGCGAATTCCTATGTTGAATATTGGAGGTGAGATTCTCGGTTACCCCACCCAAAAACCGGAAACTCTTCTTGAGCGTATCATTAAAGCTTCTTCAAACGAAGGCGATCTCGTCGCTGACTTCTTCTGCGGTTCCGGTACCACTGCTGCCGTTGCCGAAAAACTGGGACGCAAATGGATTGCCACAGACCTCGGCAAGTTTGCCATCCATACCACACGCAAGCGGATGATAGGCGTACAGCGTCAACTAAAAGCGAATGGCGAAAACTACCGCGCCTTTGAAATCCTTAACCTCGGCAAATACGAACGGCAGCACTACATCGGTGTCAATCCGAACCTACGTCAGGCTGAACAGCAGAAGCAATCGGTAGAGAGGGAAAAAGCGTTTACTGATCTCATCTTGCGCGCTTACGCTGCCGAGAAAACAGACAGTTTCACCAATTTTCAGGGTAAAAAAGCAGGAAGACTTGTCGCAGTCGGTCCCGTTAACCTGCCGGTGACGCGTCTGTTCGTCGAAGAAATTATCCTTGAATGTCGTAGGCATCAGATCACGCGCGTGGACGTTCTCGGTTTTGAGTTTGAGATGGGACTGTTTCCCAATGTGCTGGATGAAGCAAAAAGCAAAGGCATCAATATCGCACCCAAATTCATCCCTGCTGAAGTTTTCGACAAACGCGCAGTAGAGCAAGGACAGGTGGTGTTCCACGACATGGCGTTTATTGAAGTCAAACCGCACATCACAGCAGGAGAGAGACACAAACCCACAACCATCGCAGTAGAGTTAACCGATTTTTCTGTCTTTTACTCACAGGATTCCATCTCCCACGCTGAGCAGACACTCAAAAACAGGAGCAGTCGAATCGTCGTGGAGAAGGGGCAGGTCGCAAAGGTCAGCAAAGACGCAGATGGAATTGTGAGTCGCGAGATGCTAACCAAACACTGGACAGACTGGATTGATTACTGGTCAGTCGATTTCGACTTTGAGAGCAAACAAGAAATTATCCGCATGCAAGATTCACAAACAGGCGAGTGGGAAGAACAGTGGACAGGCGACTATGTTTTTGAAAATGAGTGGCAAAGTTTCCGTACCAAGAAAGACCGCTCGTTAGAACTAACCAGCGTCGCCCACGAATGCGAACCCGGCCCCCGCAAACTCGCTATCAAAGTAGTAGATATTTTTGGCAATGATACAATGACAATTGTAGAGGTGTTGGTGTGAGAATCAGATCCATACGTTTGGAAGGTTATAAGCGATTTACTAACCTAATAATTGAAGATATTCCGGACACAGCGAAACTTGTTATTTTAGTTGGTCCCAGTGGAAGCGGAAAATCATCCTTGTTTGAGGCCATTAATGCCTGGGGAAAAGATCACAATTTTGTTAGGTACGATCCTGAATACCATCAGAAAGACGGACAGCCTGCAGCTTCTCGTTCAAACCCGCGCTTTAGCAGTCTCGGCGTAACTATTGAGGCTGATGATCCTCCTTCAAATTTGGGAGAAGCTTGTTATATGCGCTCGGCGTATCGGCATACTTCAAAATTTAGTGTTTCTACGGTGGAAAAAATTGATGAGAGCGAATATGGACGCAGCGCAGGGCGTAATTTTTCCACATCCGATGCTGAAGTTCAAAGAAATTATCAAAGAATATATGGACAGATAATGGAAAAAGTCTTTGACAGTCAAGTTCGCGATAATGTGGAGATTAGGGAACAGGTTATAGGTCAGGTTCGTGATTCCTTACAATCTGTCTTTCCTGACTTGAGATTGCATTCTTTGGAAGATCCCGAGGGTAAAGGTACTTTCTATTTTGAAAAAGGAGAGGCTAAAAAGTATAATTACGTCAATCTATCAGGAGGCGAGAAAGCAGCTTTTGATTTGCTTCTTGATTTTATCGTCAGGAGAGAATATTACCCGAATGCAGCAATGTGTATTGACGAACCGGAAGCACATATGGGGTTGAGTGCCCAAAGCGAATTACTCAAGATTTTGTATGACTTGATTCCTGAGAAGTCACAACTTTGGCTTGGCACACACTCCATTGGAATTTTACGGGCATCAAAAAAAATCTTAGAGGAAAATCCGGGAGAAGTAGTCTACTTGGATCTCTCTGATCGCAATTTTGACAAGGAAGTCAACATAGAACCGATTACAAGACCGGACCGTGAACTTTGGCAAAAGCTCCATCAGAGCGTTTTAGAGGATCTTTCCGGCTTGTTGGCACCAGAGAAAATTATTGTTTGCGAATCAGATCCAAATAGTGCAGCTTTTGATGCCCGTTGCTACAATAAGATTTTCGCTAAAAGTTATCCTGACGCTTTGTTTGTTTCAGCCGGAGGCAAATCGGAATTAAATAAAATCATTCCTGTACTTCAGGATGTCATACAA
The DNA here is from genome assembly GCA_951828385.1 of uncultured Poribacteria bacterium. Classification (GTDB taxonomy): domain Bacteria; phylum Poribacteria; class WGA-4E; order WGA-4E; family WGA-3G; genus WGA-3G. The sequence goes on along the minus strand of OX639973.1, from coordinate 4,190,759 downwards.
AAAGCAGAAATCTTCGTTGTACGAGATCGCAATGGTTTGCTTGATGAAAAACGTGATGAACTCATCCAAGAAGGAATCCGTGTTTTGACTCACCGCCGTATAGAAGATTATCTTATTGATGACGAAGTGCTGAAAAAATTCGCTGATGAGAACGGTTTAGATGCGTGCCAATTGCAAGAATTAAAAGGCATTACCGGAAACGATGCTAAAGCAAAGAGCGGACAAATATATCAAAAAATTAGTAAGGGATACGGATTGATCGTTGGAGACGATAGAGAAGAATTTCTGTCTGATGTGCTTGCTCCTTTGTTCAGTGAAGATATGACTGTTTATCAAGAATTGGAAAAAGATATTTTTGGGACTTAACGTAGAGGAAGGCACAATGACCTCAGGTAGAAAATAGTCCCAACGGTAAACATACATCCTTGCAGACCTACTTCCGGAATGGAAGCGGGAAACATCTTTTAAGGACATAACTGTGCGAAAATATATTAGAATATCCATATTTGAAGTCGTGGGGAGTCCTTTGTGCGTCACTTCCAGTGATGGACAGAAAGTTTATCAACGACTTGCAGCTGCGCTTAAAGCAGATCGAGATATCTTGCTCTCATTTCGCAACGTCACAACACTGACAGCGGCTTTCCTAAACGCCTCTATTGGTCAATTATATGGAACCTTCAACGAAAAGCACATCCGAGACTTGTTGAAAGTTGAGGATGTAGAGCAAAACGATCTTGCGTTGTTAAAGCGCGTTGTTGATAATGCCAAATTGTATTTCAAAGATCCTTAGAGATTCAACCAAGCAGTCCGAGAAACCATGGGCGATGATGACGATGACATAACGACAATTGTAGAGGTATCATTATGAGTTTGACAGTACGCTTAAAAAACATCGGAATTTTGAAGCAGGCAGAATTTTCGCTCGGCGATTTGACGCTTATTTGTGGTGAAAACAACACCGGCAAAACCTATGCCACCTATGCGCTGTACGGTTTCTTAAAGTCTTGGCGTAAATTAATTAACATTCCGATTGATCGTCGCCAACCCCGTAGTTTGCTTACAGATGGTGCCCTTAAGATTGATCTGGCGCAATATGTCAGAAAGGTAAATCAGATGCTTGCAGAAGCATGCGAAGACTATGTTGAGCGATTGGATCAAATTTTTGCAGCACCTGAGGGTATGTTTCAGTCTAGCGAATTTCACCTTCATACAAGTGAAAACGATATTCGTGACAAAGAAATCAATCAAAGGATTGAACCTCCTCAAAGAGGAAATTTCGAGTATTCAAAGCACAAGGGCAGTGAGGTGCTAACAGTTACTATAGGGATTGAAAAAGAAGAAAGAAAAATTGACTCCCACTTTGCAAGAATGGTTGTTGAGAGCATTATTACCGACGTTATTTTTTCTGATTCTCTGCCCAAACCATTTATATCTTCAGCTGAGCGCACTGGTGTCGCGATTTTTCGGAGGGAACTCGATTTTGCTCGGAACCGACTGGTTGAGGAAATGGGGCGAGCGGGCCAAAAAATTGATCCGCTAGAATTATTATTCAAAGTCCACCAAACTTACCCTTCGCCGGTAGAAGACAATGTTGACTTTGCTCGAGGTTTTGAAGATATCGCCAAAAGTAAAAGTTTCATCGCCAAAGAATACCCTGAAGTCTTGGACGATTTCGCAGACATTATTGGTGGTAAATATACTATTACACAAAACGATCAACTCTACTATAGCCCCAAAGGCACGAAGTTAAAACTGACGATGGACCAAAGTTCAAGTGCTGTCCGTTCACTCTTGGACATCGGTTTTTATCTGCGTCACGTCGCTGAAAAAGGCGATTTGCTTATGGTAGACGAACCGGAGTTAAGCCTGCATCCAGAAAACCAACGCCGCATCGCCAGACTCTTTGCACGACTCGCGAATATAGGCGTTAAAGTCTTTGTAACCACCCACAGCGATTACATTATTAAGGAATTGAATACGCTTATCATGCTCAACCACGATAAGCCACACTTGAAAAGAATAGCCGAGGAAAATGGCTATCGTGACAGTGAGTTGATTCATGCCGATCAAGTCAAAGTATATGTGGCGGAAAAAGCATTACTGCCATTAGAAGAAGGACAAAAGAGACGAAGAAGGGGGCACACACTCGTAAAGGCTAAGGTCCATTCCGAGTTCGGCATCGGGGTCAGCAGCTTTGACAATACGATTGATGACATGAACAGGATTCAGGATGACATTGTGTGGGGAGAAGAGTAAGTCTCGTGAATGATATACAGATATTACAGGAAATGCTCAATCCTGATGCTCAAGTTATGTTACAATCAAGACAGGGTAGACCTTCCGTTCAATTAACGGATTCGCAATCTGGTACAACTGTGGAAATAAAAGGGTTACCTCATAACTCTATTGTTATCCGAGCTGAAGATTTTGAGAATCCGCTTACTATCTTTAATGGATCAAGAGGCGAACGCAAGCGAGCTGACTTTGTGATCGTATCCAACGACGAGCGCGGAAAAAAGTGGATTATCTGTATTGAGACACAAGAAATGGACTCTAAACTGGCATCACATGTTATTCAACAACTAAAAGGAGCATCCTGTTTTGTAAGTTATTGCAGATGTATAGGAAAGTCATTTTGGGAATTGGAAGAATTTCTTGATGATTATCAATATCGGTTTGTAAGTATCACAGACCTTAACTTTAACAGGAGCAGGCGAAGAACACAACCTTTTCATTCCCCGGGCGAATTGCACAATCGTCCTGACCTTTTTCTGAAAATCTCACGGAGTCCTACGATTTATTTTCGTAAGTTGATTAATCTGGCACCCTGATATAAAGCACAGAAGGAAAAGCAATGGCACACACAAACGAATCACCAATCAACCTCGACTGGCACCCACTCTCTGACGACGAGATACGCCACTTTGACGATCACGGCTATCTCATCGTCCGGAACGTGCTGGACTCAGATGCTATCGGCGTACTCATCGAAGCAAGCGATCGGCTCATAGCAAGCGATCGGCGCGAGAATCGTCAACAAAATTTCAACGGATTATACGACAGTTTCCGAAATAGCATCTCCATTGACGATGCCTTCATTCCGCTACTCACGCAGAAAACCATCCTCCCTGTCGTCGTCCAATTGCTCGGCGCGCACTTGCAACTCATGACTTCACACCTGATATACAAACACCCAGATCCACCGGGCACACCCGATACCACTCGCAGCCCCGGTTGGCATCGCGACTACGCCATGGCAACGACAACACACGGCAACAAGGTGCCACGCATCTTGCTAAAATGTGCCTACTATTTCACTGATCTGAGTGAACCCAATTCCGGCGTAACACTTGTCGCACCCGGTAGCAACCACCTACTGGAACGGGTGCCCATACCAAAAGGACAAGCGGATCCCGATGGTGCACTTGAAGCAAGTTTACAACCTGGGGATTGCCTACTGTTTGAAAACCGTACCTTTCATGCGGGGGCTGCAAATTTAACGGACCAGACCCGTAAAGGCGTGATGTTTGGCTACGGATACCGGTGGTTGATGCCGATGGACTATCGGACGCAGGAACAGATGTTGTTAGATAAACTATCGCCACTTGAGCAGTATTTGGTGGGTGAACCCTTCACAAAAACGAAAGAATTTATTCCCAGCGGCAGCGAAAGTCCACTCGCTGCATGGTGTGAGCAGCATGGTGCGCCAGCAGTAAGACAGGTTTCTTAACTTGCTTACGTCAACGTGACGACTTCCTTCTTAACAATCTCTTTCGTGTGGTAATGGTCGGCACGGGAGATGAGTTCCAACGTTTCCGGCGATAACCGTCCTCTCACCTCTTCAGGCACGCGACTCTCACCACGGTGTTGCGGTCTGTAGCGTAAGGTCAGGATGCAACGATACCGATCCTTCGGTTTCCAAGGCAACGCGCCGTGCGTCAGGAGTTCAGAGATAATCACCACATCCCCTGCTTTTGGTGTGATATTAAGGACCCCCGGTGGAATGTCATCGGTATCTTCAATCTTTCCGTTGTTGAAGAGGTGTTCCGGTCGATCGAAAACGGTTTTGTGTGTACCGGGAACAACAAGCAACCCACCATCTCCGGGATGTACATCATACAGGTACGGAAAAACGACAAAATCATCGCAAAAGATGCGACCCTCCCGAACCTCATAACGATTGCAGTGCCATCCAAAATCTTCGCGCGCGCAATGCAAGCGCAATCCTTCCGCAGACTCCGACACACCCGCCCGATCCGCAATCATCGTGCCGCGAAAGAGTTGCGGTTTATCCCGCGTCAACTCTTTGATGATGGGCCACGTCGATCGGTGCAGTGTGAGTGCTTCCAAGGGTTTCGCGAAGGCAAAGCCGTTGGGGAGGTTTTTATTGCTGGAGTCAAATCCGGGTGGGAGTTCTTCGGTGGGCGTATTGATGTATTCATTTGCCGCTGCTTGCGCCGCTTTCAGTTCTTCCGCACTCAGGACATTCTTCAGGTGAAGGTATCCAGTAACATCAAATAGATACCGCTGTTCAGGGGTCATCATCCTGTTTTTCTCCTTGTCTCACACATAGAACAAATAATACGTAGGTTGGGTTGAACGGAAACCACCGAAAACGCACAAGCAAGAATTGATTTTCGACTTTTCATGTCCGTTGAGGTTATCGGTATCGTAGTGAAATCCAACATTAAACCGATGCGTCCCACACGGGCCAATCATTCTCCTGTAACCTTTTGAATAGCGTGTCAAACGCTTCGCTACCATCATCTTCCCATTCATCCAGACGTACACCCGGCGCATAAGATTCGTCCACACCTTCTTTCATGAGACGTTCCGCCTGTTGCAGATTTCGATAGTAGTGCTTTATACCACCCGGTAAAGTGATAACAGAAATATGCCGCTCCCATTTCGGCTCAGGTGTTTGAGAATACCGTTTCACAGCATCTTCATCTAACGCTACACCCAAACCAGCACCTTCTGGCACCTGCATAAATCCACGCTGGACTTTATGCGGCGTAAGAATCAAGTCGTCTTCATAAGCGTGACTCGCAGTAACACCGGGTAGTGTCGCAGTCGGCATCACCGCGCCCAGATGACACGCAAATGCTGCTGTGATACCGGTGCCGACATACTGTAGCAGAATCGGTGTGTTCGCGGCGGCAAATGCCCAACCCGATGCCAACGCGCTTTTGATAGTCTCGTGGCTACATAGCGCACCGTCGAAATCACCTGCTCGAAGTCCAATCCAAGGCCCCGAAGGTTGACGCGATGCACCTTCCCGGATAACACCGACACCGTGCAGATAAAACGGGATCCGAATCGCCTGATGCAACCGTCGCCAACCCTCCACATCATACGCGAAGATCGGTTCCTCAAGACCCTTGACAACCGGAATTTTCTCCAGTTCGCGCAGGATAGGCAGTGCCTTCTCAACATTGATGAGCGAGCCGTTGAAGTCAAACTCCACACGAAAGTCCGGAGGTGCTACCCTCTGAATCGCTTTCGATTGCTCAACGACATCGTAAAAGGCACGTGCCTTGCACTTGAGACCCCGATACCCACGTTTAACAGCAGTCTGAACCTCAACGATGGTATCTTCAGGGGACATACACGGCATCCACCACCCCATCGCAACCCACTGCCGAACCTGCTGCCCCATCAGTTTCCACGCCGGCAAACCGAGGTGTTTCCCCATTAGGTCGTAACACGCCATGTCAAGATTAAAACGCCCTTCACCCATGACGTGATCAAACGGGTTTGTGCCGAGATAGGTGTCCAACACGTCCTGATCAAAGGGCGGTCCGGGGTTTTCTCCAAGACCGATGAGACCCGTATCGGTATGAAATTTATAAACCGTGACCAACTCGGTCATCGCAAAGTGATAGTATCTCTTACGAATCCGTTCCTCATAAGGTACACGCAATGGAATTGCTTCAATCTCGGTAATTTTCATTGAAAAATTAGGCAAGAGACTGGAGGAATTGCCTATCTCCTTGTATTTTGGGGAACCATCTTTCGCTTTAGATTATTCTTACTGTTTGCGTCCTCGGTATTCTACCAAAGCCAGTGAAAAGAGTCAAAACTAAAATGGGTTTACTCTTCTTCGCGTAGGTGTGGAATTCTGTAATTACACTCACGTTCCATCCGAAACAGTGTGTCAAAAGTATCTTATCATACACCTTGCTACCTGAAAAGATTTGCTTTTTTAGGCTAAGGTGTAGTACAATTGAAGTGAACAGTTGATGTTAGACAAAAAAGTAAGAGAGGTTAAGCAGCAACAGAATGTCTAAACTTTTACCTCAGACGGTAGAAAAGTGAGGAAGATTCCAAATGCGATCATTCAAAATTATCGTTGAAAGGCACAAGGAAGGTTATGTTGCCTATCCTCTCGGTCTGAAAGTGTTGTCGTCGGGGAACGGAATATCTACGAAGATGCTGTGGCTGACGTAACCTCTGCAATTGAATTTCATATTGAGACATTGAGATTAAAAGCGAAGGGGGATATTTCTTATGGCAGAAACGCTTGAAACATTAGCAAAAAGGGTAAATCAGTTAGAAAAAGTGGTTGCTGAGATGACGCTGCAACTCTCTGAGTTCGTTGATGCGTCGAAGCCTGCGGATCCGAAGAACCACAAGACAATGGATAAGCAGTATGAGACACAAATCATTCAGAAAATGCGTGAACATCTCGGAATTGCCGATATAGAACTCATGCCGCTTGAAGAACTTCGCAAGAGTATGGCACGCCACGGCATTCGTGCGGAGGATAACGAGTTTAGCCGCGCAATTATTGAAGAACGCGAGAAATAGGTGTGTATTATTTTTACTTTGATGCCAGTGCGCTTATCAAGCGATATACTGAAGAAGTCGGCAGTAACAAAATTGATTTTATTTTTCAGAACGTTCCATTGAATCGTTTGATGTGCTTAGCGATTGGTGTAGCGGAAGTCTTTTCGATTTGTGTAAGAAAAAGAAATGACGGTCGAATTACAAGACCCCACTTTGAGCAGGCTGTTGGTTACTTGGACTCTGAAGTTATCAATATCGAATCGGATTTTGAAACGGTACCAGCAGAAAACGTACTGATCTGGGAATCAATAGGTTTGATGGAGACCCACTCGATTAACAGTGTTGATGCAATTCTATTGTGTTCGGCATTGGATATTGCAACCAACCTCCGCAATGAGAAAAACGAACTTGTCCTTATCGCGTCAGACCAACGTTTGCTGCGAGCCGCTCAGACTGAAGGACTTTTGTGTTTCAATCCAGAAACCGATTCACAACAGGTGTTGCTGAATTGGGTCGCTACCCAATAAACCAACCAAATAGAGAACTCTCTTGTGATTCACGGCACCAGCTGCACCTTAATCGAATCCGTTCCCTTCTGAACCATCTCAAACCCTGTCAGATAGTCCTCCAATGGCAGTTGATGTGTCACAATATGACTCACATCAATTAAACCGCGGTGGATATAATCAATCGCCAACGGATACGCATAGGGACCCAAATGTGAGCCGTGGATATTCAGTTCCTTTGTGTCGCCAATAATCGTCCAATCCACAGTCACCGGCTCCCGCATCACACTGAATTCGACAAAGGTGCCTGCCTTCCGAATCATGTGTAGTCCCTGTTCAACTGCCTTCGGATGCCCCGTCGCCTCAATATAAACATCACATCCGTAGCCTTCCGTCAAATCCAACACTTCTTGGACAGCATCCGTTTCCGATGGGTTAATCCCAATATCCGCGCCCAACTTCTTGGCAACCGCTAACCGGTTCGGCATCAAGTCAATAGAAATCAGCACACCCGGATTTTTCAACTTCGCCGCGCCAATCATACCGAGACCGAGTGTTCCGGCACCTGCAACCACGACAACATCACCAAACTCAATGTTGCCCCGTTGTACAGCATGAATAGAACAAGCGAGTGGTTCAATCACCGCTGCATTCGCTACTGGAATATCGGAGGGGACCTTGTAGACAAGCGAACGCGCTGGAAACTTCATATAGTCCGCCATACCACCGTTGACAACCGGTTGGAACCCGTAGATATTGTGGACTTGACAGAGCCAATATTTTCCTGTTCGGCAGTATCGGCATTCCCAACACGGAACGATCTGCTCCGCGATGGCACGGTCACCGATTTCGAGATTGTATTTCTCGCCTGCTCCGGGACCGAGTGCTACGACTTCACCTATGAATTCATGACCAGCGATGACGGGTGCTTCCACGTACGGCTTGCGGTGTTCGTCGCCCCAGAAAAGCGGCGCGCCCGTGTAGCACTTGATATCGCTCGCGCACACACCGCAGGCATCTACCTTAATAACGACTTCACCGGAACCCGCCTCCGGCATTGGAACCTCTTCAAGACGATAATCCCACGGTTCACGACACATAATCGCGCGCATCGTTTTCGGCATTTTTTAACTATGGACCTCTTATGATCAACCCAACAGGTCAATCGTCGTTCTCTGATTAAATATGCATCTCTTTATGGTTGACCGATAACTGATAACTATTAAAAATGGTGCAAGATATGATAGGCAGCAATACCTAACGAGACATGAACGTTCAGCGAGGCACCCGCCCCATACATCGGAAGGAAAACCACCATATCGCAGGCAGCAAGCGTCCGTTTTGTTACGCCGTGGTCCTCGTGCCCCACGACAAGGCAGATCTTATCCGGATAGTCTACCGCATCGTAGCGGATTGACTGTGCAGTAACCTCCAAGGCGCAACCCGTGTAGCCATCCGCTTTGAGTGATACGATAGCGTCTACCGCCTGCTCTACATACCGCCATTTTACCCGTCGATGCTTGCCTCGCGCAACTTTGCGGACAAGCGGGTGAGGCGGTTGCGCACTGATGCCGGTCAGGATCAGTTCTTTCACGCGGCACGCATCCGCTATTCGAAATGCGGACCCGACATTGATTGGATCCTGCACATCTTGTAGGATAAAAATCAGTTCCTTCTCTGGCAGTTCCGACTGCTTCAGGAAATCTTTGAGCGGCTTGCCGCGTAATTGTTTCATATCCTATAAAAACATCGGGGTTACAAACCCCTCCCACAAAAGATAGATGACGAAAACGTCAGAGTTACAAACCCTTCCCACAAGAGATCGGTTATGCCGCTTTGCGTTGTATCAAGCGTCGCCTTGCACTTGCACGTGCGAGCCCAACATCTAACGTAATATGAGGATAATCCGTCATACCGAGATTGATCGCATGTGCCGTCTCGAGGTTGAAACCCCACTCGATCCATTCCGGCATAGCTGCCTCTGGAATACCACCGGCTACAACAACCTTCATGATACTAATGCCTTTTCCGACATCATACGCACGTTGGATGTATTCGAGATGCCGGTCGATCGAACCCCCCTCTAACATTCTACCTTGTTTATTCGCAGTCGTCAGGATAACCTCAATTTCAGGATGGTCTATCACCGCATCCATCACAGGCCCGGTATAGGTATGCGTTGAGCAGCCAATGACTCGGATTTTCCCAGCAGCTTTCGCCTCTCGGAATGCATCAAGCACACCCTCACGCTCTCGCGCGGCCAAGTCCTCCGGCGAAGCTATTGCGTGCAGCAACATGACATCCACATACCGAGTCTGCAGCTCGCGCAGTGCCTTCTCAATACTATTAGAAGCACTATCGTAATTTTTCACGGCAGTTTTCGTCTGAATGACAACCTCTTCTCTACGAATCTGGCGAATAGCCTCCCCGAGATGGGGTTGCGTCCCGTACCCTTCCGCGGTATCCCAGAAGGTAACACCTTCGTCAAGTGCCTTCAAAATCAGTTTGCTACCCGCTTCGATGGTATCGCAAGTGTCCTTGATCCGTCCTGCACCGAAACAGAGCCGTGAGATTTCTAAACCCGTTTTTCCGTACGCTAAATATTCCATGGTGCCCTCCACATCCAATCGTTGGTTTCTCCAGCAGATGCTTGTATGACTATGATTTTATAAACTGGTTCAGATGTCCTTTAACATACTTTAACCGAATTCCAGCAAAAAATGCAACTTTTTTTCTCTTTGCTATTTCGTCTTGGCAATAAATCAGTTTTCGGGTATGATAAAGAAAACATCGGAAATCTTCAATGTTGGGTTGGAAGGTTGCAAGGGTGGCACTCATCTTTCCATTCTTCTATCCAAAAATCTTTAACCTTTCGCTCTCTGCTGATGGCTGACCGCTATAAAAAAATGAAATTCATTGGACAGACACTTTTCAATAATACATCTGTTGAAATTACCATCGTCAATGACCGAGTTCAGTCAATGCGTGAAGTAACCGCTGCTGATAGCACCCTACAGATCGCACCAGCACCCATAGACATTCAGGTGAACGGCTTCGCAGGATTCGATCTCAACGTTGCGACTGTCACACCGGAGGATGTCTGTGCGATGGTACGTGCCCTCTGGCGAGTCGGCACGGGTTTCTTATGTCCAACGGTCGTGACCGCTTCTTTCGACGCGATTGGCAATTCGCTGCGTGCCATCGTAGAAGCATGCAAAGCAGACGCAGGGGTTGCTCACTCTATGCTTGGGATTCACCTTGAGGGCCCCTACATCTCTGCTGAAGACGGACCGCGCGGCGCGCACCCATTGGAACACATCAGAGAACCGGATTGGGACGAATTTCAACGGTGGCAGCACATCGCCGAAGGTCAAATCTCTATCGTAACCCTCGCACCAGAGAAAAAGAACGCTATTCCGTTTATTGAAAAACTGGTCGCGAATGGAATTGTCGTCGCATTGGGGCATACAAATGCCTCAGCAGATGATATTCAAGCCGCAATTGACGCTGGTGCGAAACTTTCAACACATCTCGGCAACGGTGCACATGCACGCATCCGACGGCACCCTAACTATATCTGGGAACAACTCGGTGCCGATAACCTCTGGGCGAGCCTCATCGTTGATGGACATCACCTACCCCCCTCTGTCGCCAAGTCAATGATGCGTGCAAAAACACTTGACCGATGCATCCTCGTCAGCGATGCAGTGGCTTTGGCAGGCATGAAACCCGGTATCTATCAGTTTGCAGGAAAATCGGTGGAGTTGACGGAGGAGCGGTGTGTCCGATTAGTCGGCACTGAATATCTCGCCGGTTCCGCTATTGAGTTGGCACGCGGCATCGAGAACAGCGTCCGATTTGCGGGCATCTCACTTAAAGCAGCAATGACACTCGCCACATTACAACCCATGCATCTGCTCAACGCGAAAGCACACGTAGAAACGAAAACGAACCTGATTCTCTTTGAGTGGGACACAGCAGAATGCGAAATCAATCTGATTGCGACAATTATTGGCGATGAGTTAGTGTATCATGCAGAGGCACAACAATAACACAGTATCAGAGGAACACACAATGGAAGGTTACTACCCGGACAACTCCCTTTAAAAATCACCACTATATTGCGAGGGAACTGAAATGCTAACGCCTCCAGAAATCAACGCCTTTGTTGAAAACGGATATATCATCCGTAAAAATGCTTTGTCCACAACAGACATCGAATCCTACCAAAGTGCTATTGATCGGATACTCTACAAGTGCCGTGTTGAAGGTTTACACGCCGATCATCTGCGCTATATAGATGGCGAACGCGATGACATCTGGGGTGTTAATAACATTTTTCATCCCAGCATTCGTGAGCTAGCACTTGTGGACGCGCTTGCACATCCACAGATACTTGACGTTATCGAAGCACTCATTGGGAAACGGTTAAGGTATCATCTCTGCACCCTGCTTGTCAACTCCGAGCAGAAACCCTACCACATCAGATGGCACCGAGATACCGCAGCAGATGGGGAAATCCCGCTTGAACAGCTCCTGAACGGCTTGAGAAACCACGTGCAGCTCAACGGTGCACTCTACGACGATGAAACCCTCTACATCGTTCCCGGCAGTCATCGGCGCGAACTCACAGACGCTGAACGCAAGGTACTACAAGAGACACCGATGACAGAAATGCCTAATCAACTCGCCGTCAAATTGAAAGCAGGTGATATTGTCTTTTACAATTCGAGGATAATTCACAAGGGCTACAACCTTACCGGTGCGAAGCGACAGACGTTACACTACGCCGTCCTCGTTGCACCACCGGAAGGGACACCACCAAACGATAAAGGTGTAGAGAGTCAAGCATGGCTCAACGAACCTAATTTTCTTGGCAGTCTTCCGCCTCGACTCAAGCCACTTTTTGACAATTGGTTAAAATACGGATAATCGGGACAGACAGAGCACTAATCTTTGTGGCAGACCATTGCCGTGATCCAGCAGAGCCGTTTAAGGAAGGGGAAGCATTTAAGAAGAAATGTATCAATCGCTTTAAGGAAACGGAGGGAGCCTCTATAAAGGACTGGAACAGGGAGGCATTTCTGCCAGAACAGCGCGCTCACCGCGGAGAGATGAAACTCACGATGCTCCAACCTCTCAAATTCAGCACCGACTGTCTCAATATCGCTGACTGAAAAATAGCGCAACTTGCCGGAATACTTAAGAAACACTTTGCGATAGAGCCATACTACAGGGTGATGGCGCATATTCTCAATGAAAATCGCCTTACCCCCCGGCTTGAGAACTCGGTAACACTCTTGAGCCGTCCGCGCATGTTCTGTAAACACCAACACAGATTTGGAGATTATGAAATCGAAAGTATTGTCCGGAAACGCGAGATCCATCGCATCCATCAGCGCAAAATCAATCGACGCACCGACGTTGTGCTCCGCGGCGCGCGCCTGTGCTTCAGCGAGCCGAAACGGCAGTAGATCAATCCCAACGACAGAGGCACCGCGTTTCGCCAGTAGTGTTGCGGTACCTCCAGTGCCGGTACCGAGTTCAAGGACCTTTTTCCCTTCCAGATTCCCCATTTTCGGGAGGACGTACTCGAAAACGGGAAGATAAAAATCTTCCCACCAGAGCAGGAGATCTGTTTCAACGGTATCGGAACGCGGTGCCTCAGATGCCAGCAAACCTAAATTTTCCCCATCTTTCGTAGATTTTCAATGCAACGTTCAGCACATTCAATCGGCGGATAGGCGTAACTTTCCTGCTCAACGATGTACCATTCGGTGCCACCGACGGTTTCGCAGGCACGGAACACAGCGTCCCAAGGGATTTCGCCTTCACCGACGTTTGCTTTGTCATTCGTGGCGGAATATTCTTTAAGATGCACCACTTTGGATCTACCGGGGTAGCGTTCAATAAAGGATACAGGATCGGCACCGGCGCGAAGGGCATGACCGATGTCAATTTGCATGACAACATCGTCGCGGGTGTTACTGCCGAATATATCCCATGGGATCTCGCCATCCATGGGTGTAAATTCACCCGTGTGGTTGTGATAACCGGTGAACATCCCGTGGTCAGCGATTTTTTCAGCAATGCCGTTGAAAACTTCGGCTGTATCGAACCATGCTTGTTGAGAACCTTGGTATTCTCCGGGTAATCCGGGTACAATCAGATACGGGTTGCCGAGGATCTGGTTGAACTCGACCGTTTTAGCGAGTTCATCACCGAGAAGTGTGTTTATCCCTGTATGCGTCCCAGCAACTTTCAAGCCAAGGTCATCGCACATCCCGCGTAATTCTTCGGCAGTCCGGTCATAGTAACCCGCAAACTCAACGCCTTCATAACCCATCTGTGCGACGGCTTGGAGCGTTAAAGATAGGTCGCCAGCACAATCGTCTCTGACGGAATACAACTGTAATGCAATCGGAATTCTATCGCTCATTGCGTCTTGTTTCTCCAAAATTTTTATGATATCGGCAAGTTAACGACCTGCCCACTATCTGCTGATACCAATCCCGCTTCAAGGATTTCTTGAGCATCCCGACTCACTTTCGGACTACACAAGCCTTCAATGGGTGCGCCCGTCTCTAAGCAGTGGATAAAATATTCTGCAGCGTTGCGCCGACCTTCTGGAAGTTGCTCAGGCGTTACCACCTCGGCATCACTGCCTGCAGGATGCAAATGCACTTCGTTACCACTGACCATCAACGCACCTTCAGTGCCATAAACCACTGGATTCGGTGTAACATAACCGACCTTTTGTGTCCAAGACGCTTCTGTAATTCCAAAAGCGTTCCCGTATTTCATGACGATGACAGCATTATCATCAGGAATCGGATAGTCTTTCACGAAAGTGCCGCGGAACGCCGTCACCTGCTGCGGGGAACCGAGGAGATAGGCACACATATCAGCACAATAACAGCAATAATCCATCAACGCCCCAGCACCATTTTTCTCCTCATCGTAGAGCCATTCGTAGAAATAACGAGAGCAGCCGATTTCTTTCGGTCCGTTGTGCGCAGAACGCCACTTAAAATAGAAAACATCACCGATTGCGCCGTCTTTGATGAGATTCATCGCTGTATTGAGCGCGGGACTCCACGCCGTGGGCCAATTCACCATGAGTAAAGTACCGGCATTTTCAGCAGCAGCAACCATCCGCTCCGCTTGCGACAGGCGCGCAGCCATCGGCTTTTCTGAAACAACGTGGATACCCTTCGCAGCCGCAGCTTCAACGATGTCGGCACCCGCACTGTTCTCTGCCGATGCTTGGATAATGTCTAATGCTTCGTTTTCTATCATCTCTTGCCAAGAATCATAGACGTTTTCAACACCCGTTTCGTTACTAAATTGTGTACGTAATTCCGCATTGACATCACCCGCCGCGACGACTTCAACGTTTGGATGTGATTTCCAATGGCGAAGCTCGCCCCAAACATGATCATGGACAAGCGACGCGAAGCCAATGCGATATGTTTTTGCCATCAATTATACCTCCTATAGGCGCGCCGTATCAGCACGCAATAGCACGCGCAAAAGCGCGTCTACAATTTCTCAATTTTTCAACATGCGTCTATTGTTCAGCGCGAACCGCAATTTTAATCGCTGTTTCGCCGTTAATACGGTAGCCACCATCAAGTGCTTTAAAACCGTCTTCGACCTGTGAAAGTGGCAGCTGGTGACTAATCATATCAGCAAAGGGCAGTCCACTCTGTTCCAGAAGCGGTAAGCCGCGAACGAAATGTTCGTAACTGCTCCCCCAAATTGCCTCGACCCGAAGGTTTTTGCGCATCAGTAACTGGTTAATGTTGAAGTCAATTGACCCCATATCCACAAAGTGACCGACCTCAACAAAAGTGCCGCTGCGGCGGGTGTACCCCAACCCTTCTGGCGTAGCAGGGAGAAAACCTGCACATTCAAAAACAACGTCCGCCCCTTCTTGGCGCGGCGTTTCCGCTTTCACAAGTTCCGTCCGCTCTTCAACAGAGGTGACCGCTTCAATATCTATTGTTACGTCCGCACCGAGCCGTTTCGCAAGTTCCAGCCGTCCAGCAGGGCCGCCAACCATGATCGCTTTCGCAGCACCGCTCAATTTCGCACACGCAAGCGTTACAAGCCCAATAGCACCTGAACCTTGCACAACAACGGTATCACCGAGTTTTATTTCACCGCGCATTGCGGCGTGAACACCCACAGTAAAAGGCTCTGTGAGTACTGCAACCTCAGGAGAAGTTTCAGTCTTCATAAAACAGGTATTCGGATACGTGAGATACATATAATCCGCAAATCCACCGCGAAAATGGGGGGCTTCATCGGGGTTCCACTGGAATCCGTAACCGCCGTAATTCGTTCCAGGCGCGAAGATAAGCCGGTCCCCTTCCTTAATCGGCTTTCCGACATAATCGGTCTTCACACCTTCACCAAGTGCCTCAATAATGCCGACGTTTTCATGCCCCAATAGCACCTCTGTTTGGAAACCATTCTGCCAGTTATGCAGGTCTGTCCCACAGATACCAGCTAACTCTTGACGGAGCAGTATCGTATTAGGCGCAGGTGCGGGGACCGGGTACTCACGAATCTCAAAATCCTGACCGTACGCGACCACGGCTCTCCCTGTTCGACTCATTATGTTTTCCCTTTCATCAGCTGCGGGGCATCAATAGACAAACCACTACTACTATACGCTCGCCCCTATTTGCGATAGATGGCTTCAATCTTAGAAAATTTAGGTGGCGACTTGGTTTTGGAGCCGATGAGTGCTTTGGGTCACTACCTGAGGTTCAATTTCGATCCGGGGCCGGGGTCAGCCTAAAAGGCATCCAGCAAACTAAAATCTGTTTCAACTTTGAAAAACTGACCCGTCACAGCCATTTGTATCAAACGTATTTTCGCTTTTTTCGCGAGATGAGCACAATCGCAATAATAGCAATGACGACAATTGGCACCCAAAACGCTTTAACGAATCCCCAGAAAATGGTAAATCCGATCCAAAGCAGGACTTCAATTCCAACGATCATCGCTGTTTTGCTCCACGGAAAGTCCGCACCGTACTGCTTTTTCAACCTACTGGCATATAGCCACGAAACCCCTAAAGTACCAACAATCGCCAGAAAAAATAGTAAATTAACGAGCCCTTGGATGCCGTTTAAAATGCTTAACATGAGAATTTACTCCTTCATAACTTACGCAGCAAGCATCTGTTCGCCGAGGTCCCCGTGCCTCGGCGACCTCTCTTTTCACGGTTTCGCTCACAGAATCCGAAGCGTCCGCTTTCATCCGAAATGACGTTTGCGTAAGTCCTATCCTTATTAAGTTTTACTTGCTATTATAGAGACATACCATTTAAAAAAGATAGTAAAATGTGCATTTTCTCTTGTTTTCTCAGGACTCGCGGCGAATGCGCGCTGGACGACTATAGACGGCCATACTCTGTCCCCGCATGAAACCGACCAGCGTGAGATTCCCTTCCTGTGCAAGGTCAACAGCGAGTGTAGATGCCGCGGAAACAGCGACGACAACTGGAATGCGCGCGAAAAGTGCCTTCTGCACAATCTCAAAACTGGCGCGACCGCTGACCATCAAAATATGTCGCTCAAGTGGCACCAAGTCAGACAGTAACGCCTGACCGATCACCTTATCAACAGCGTTGTGTCTGCCGATGTCTTCTCTAACAATCAGCAGTTCACCTGTTTCACTGAACAATCCAGCGGCGTGAAGCCCACCCGTCTTTTCAAAAACCGATTGTGCTTCCCTTAATCGGTCATTGAGCTGATAGAGCACCCCTTGATTCACACAAAACCCCGAATCCAGCGGAGATACTTGCTGTCTAACAGATTCAATCGTCATCTTGCCACAGAGCCCACAGCTCGCATTCGCGTGAAAGTTGCGCTGCCAGCCCGATTGCGTATCAAGATCCAATTCTTCCGTGAGCTGCACATTGACAATGTTCTCTAACGACGATAAACTGCCATCTTGCGTTTCCTGAACATCTTCCTCGCAATATGCAATAATTTCGATGTCATCGCCGGAAGTTATGAGGCTTTCCGTATAAAGAAAACCCGCCGCGAGTTCAAAATCGTGTCCCGGGGTCCGCATCACAACGATTAAACTCTGTTGTCCGACCCGGATCTCAAGCGGTTCTTCAACAACCAATTCATCTTCGACCCGCATAGGTTCGGCAGCTGCCCAGCGTGTAATAAGTTTTGTGGATGTCGGTAGCATGATTTTTAAGTCCGTACACGCCCATGAATAGATCTTACCGGATGTCCATAGATGCCAAACCGTTGCGGGTCGCTATCCATACCTTGTTGTTTGCCACGATGAGGGCATGTATTATTAATTTACCTGATACTATTTGCGGGGTCGTCGTATCTTCCCATTCATCAGGACGTGTGTGATGCGTGTAAAAAGATTCGTTCGTTGCGATCCACAGCACTAAAGGCGTAGGCGGCGGCGGTGGGGCTTCCACTTCTAATGCGTCGGTTTCCGAAGAATCTTCAGATGTTAGCGGATCCGGTGTTTCTACAGGCAGTATCTCATTGACTGCCGGGACTATCGGTGAATCGTCCAAAATCCCTCTGATATAAATGTTTCTCAAGTCATTCTCATCCTCTATGCCTGTGTCAAGCGTCGTCGATTTCCCGTTCAATCCATCCAAATCTGCTCGAAAATAACCGTTAGTCTTTTCAGTGGCATTATACCATGTCAAAAGTATCTGATCTTCTGCAGTATCAAAGCCAACAATCGTTGCGTCTTGGATTTCCGTAAAACGATGGGAACCCCACTCCTCCGTTTTACGGTCAAATGTCACTACGATGTCTCCTTTTGCCGAGGCACCCCAAACAGTTGTCGGCATCAACAACAAGGTCTCAATGTCATCTGCCGGAATGAAACTTTGTTGTCTGTTGTAAACAAACGATCGGTCAACGGGGCCCCGAATCTTACGAACAACGCCCTCATCCGTAGCAAACCATATCTCAGCGTCATCCATCTTGATGTCCTTGACCCAGGCAGGGAATCCATCGGCTATCGGGTGCTGGATTTCGCCGGTCAACTTGTTGTAATGGATCGCGCCTTGAGAACGCGTGCCGATCCACACATCTTCTGAGCTCACCGCAATCGCTTGCACATCTGGGACCTGTGCCGTTGCGCTATTAATCAGCTGCGGCACGGCTGCAATCGGTATCCAGTTATTGAAAGCTGTCTCAAATAGCATTACACCGTTCGGCGTACCGACCCATAACTGCGTATCATCATCGGAAGCAATGACTTGCACACGGTTGTCAGGGAGACCATCTGCGACTGTGTAGACCTTCCATCGGGTTTGATCCAAAATCTGTTTTGCGCGTTCCTTTATCGCCTCATCTGCACTCATACCGTGGACTTGAGATGCTTCATTCCCCGCTTCCGCCGTTCTACCCAATTTCAAGTTGACCTCAGCACGGGTGAGACGCGCCTCATAAACCCACTCGCTCACTGGATAACGCATAACAAACCCTTGTAAAGTATAGAGCGCATCTTCCAATCGATTGGTTTTCGCTTTCAGTTTTCCAATGAGGAAAAACGCCTTTTCATGGAACGGCGTATCGGGGTTTTGTTGGATTGCCGATTCAAGGAGGGGCAGTCCTGTATCATAATCCTCTAATTCCTCAATAAGCAGAAATCCAGTGATGTAACGCAATTCTGGTATCAATGCCTGTTCCGGATAATATCTTAGAATCAGTTGGTAACTATCCACAGCTTCCGCATAAGCCTCGTTGACGAGGGCTGCGTTTCCCAACTCTTGAAGATGTGGGACCAAATCAAAATTCGCCGCATCAAGGATCGCCACAGAACGGAAACGTTCCAACGCTTTCGCATTATCGCCATTTGTTTCGTGAAGTAAACCGAGTTGATAATGCGCAGCCGGATATCTCGGAAATTCTTCAATAGCATATTCAAACCGCCGTTGTGCTAATTCAGGGAGCCCTAACTCCAGCAGTGCCAGCCCATTGCGATAATACTTCGCAGCCGTGCGATCCGGCACATTCGCTATGTCCGATGTAAAACTAAGGGTATGTCCGGTCAATGGGAATCTTAAAACTTGTCCTTGGTATTCAATTTCAAAGTGAGTGTCAGTGGCACCGCGCCACGTACCGGTGAATCTATCGCCGTTTTCACTGTCAACGATGACATATTGCTGACTATGTGCCAAGTGTTGGTAGAAAAACAAACCGGTAAACGCTATTAAGGCAAATAGGCAGTGCGTCTTTTGTTTTTTTGTATGTATCTGTTTTACGAATTTTTGGTAGAACATGATTTACCTTCAAAATACGAGCTTTAGATATGATGGTTATAATATCAGAAACTTCTGGAAATGTCAAGAATGTTTAGCCATGCTTCTGTACGAGCAACTCCGAGTAGCATTTCTACCGATCACTAACTGATAACTGACAACCTCTGACTTGATACCAATACCACTATCAGTTATAATATTTACCATGAACGAAATCAACTTACCAATCACAGAATTAAAGGCGACATTTCACGACGCAATCACAATGAACCCTGTGGTGATTGTGGCACCGACTGGCAGCGGAAAATCAACACAAATTCCACCGTGGTGTGCCGCGCGATCAGACGCACCTGTACTCGTCGTGGAACCGCGTCGCGTCGCATGCCGTTCACTTGCACGATGGGTGGCACAACAACTCGGCGAACCCCTGGGACATTCGGTTGGCTACACGGTACGGTTTGAAGATGTCAGCTCTGACGCTTTAACCCGTATCCGTTTCGTTACGCCCGGCATCGCTTTAAAATATGCTGCCGGACAGGAGTTAGACCCGTATGGCACTATCATTTTGGACGAATTCCACGAACGCGGTGTGGAAACCGACCTCTTTCTCGCGATCTGCCAAAAGAAACGACCCGACGCGAGGCTTATTATCATGTCTGCCACGATAGCGGCACAACAACTCGCCCGGTTTATTGGTGGACAGGTGCTACGCGCGGAAGGGCGCGTCTATCCTGTTGAAATCCGACACCTTGGCGGGGTAGTGGTCCCTACATCTGATAACTTAGTAGAACGCGTCGAAAAAGGGATTCATCGCGCTGTCAAAGAGACCGTGGGGAATATCTTGGTATTTCTACCCGGAAAGGGTGAGATTAACGCATGCCATGACGCACTGCACAAGCGGCGACATCTCGAAGTTATCCCGCTACACGGTGATCTACCCCCCGATGCACAGGACAAAGCATTTGACACGCAATCCCAACGCCGCCGCGTCATTCTTGCGACCAACGTCGCAGAAACATCAATCACGCTTCCTGGTATCACTGCCGTGGTGGATACCGGTTTAGTCCGCCAACGCATCCATCAAAACCGACGTATTGTGCTTGCGCTACGCCCGATTTCGCAAGCCTCAGCCGAACAACGCCGCGGCCGCGCAGGTCGCCTTGGACCGGGTATCTGCTATAGACTCTGGGAGGCACACGGTCAACTTGAGCAGGAAACGCTGCCAGAGATTCGACGGGAGGATTTAACGCAATTCGTGCTCACTGTCGCTGCAACCGGCTATCGTCCGCAAGATCTGACGTTTCTCGACGCGCCCCCAGATTTCGCCGTGGAACGCGCGCAAACCGCGCTGAAAAGCTGGGGTGTTCTCTCAGATGATGGCGCACTCACAACGGAGGGTGCAAAGATTTGTGCGCTACCTATCAACCCACTTCACGCCCGATTGTTAGTAAAAGCACCATCTTCTCTGCGACGCGATCTGATTGATCTGATTGCGACGCTGGAACGTCCTGCCGCCTTATGGCAGCGCATCGACCGCTTGCCAACTGAACGGCAGGACACGGTTCGCGAAGCCCGTCAAAAAGAGCTTTTTCGCGATGGATGCGATGCTACGACAGCAATCCGAACGCTGCGATGCGGCAATGAAAAACGACATCATCTCCATAAAACTGCCCTCGCCGAATGCCGCAGAATCGCGACGCAGCTCAGAGATTTCTTCGAGTTACCACCTGTGATGAAAGATAAAGCACCGACACAACCCAACCGTAACGCTTTGATCGCGTATCTCTTGCGTGAATGGAACATTTGTGCTTACGTACGGCGGCGGAAAGGTAAAGGATGGGGAAATGGACAGGAAGAGGTCCTACTCGACTCCGATTCGCTGCTTCCTGAAGAGCGGCACGCTGCCTTGATTTTGGAGACCGTCGGTATTGCGAAAGGCACGCGCGTGCAGTTAATGGGACGCACGGCTATGCCCTGCACTTTTGAGGATTTGGTGAACGCTGGCATCGGAACGACGCAACTCACCACTCCGAGATTGGAAGGCGAAGACATTGTAGCAGAGGTGGTAACTGAATACGCAGGACGAGAGATCGGACGCAGCCGCCAACCGCTGAGTGGCACGCTGCTGAGAGAGGCATTGGCATCCCTCACTCTCTCTGGTTCGGTATTCCCAGAAGTCGGTGAGCAGCTCACCCGTGCGATTAACGCTTGGATACTTCACTCTGCACTCAACTCTGATATGGAGACACTGGAAATAGCGGATTTAACACCGCACACATGGTTAGTTTCACGGCTCGATGTCTTGGGTGTAGAGGTCGCCGAGGACTGGCAACTCCTCTCTCCAGACGATCTCGTCTTTACAGAGATAAACCCCGACACTATCGCTGAAATTGAGGCGCAGTATCCCAAAGAATTTTCTGTCAACGGTGCTAAATTCGACGTGGAGTACGATCCCGCCCAAAAATTGGTCACGCTGCGGTGGCAGCGCGGCATCCGGCAACCAACATTGAGTACAGTACTACTACCTCGCTGGAATAATTGGAAGGTGCAACTTGATCTCCGTGGACAGGTGCGGACGGTGCGGTCCTAATTCGCTTTGATTTTTCCCCACACCGTTGTGAGCAAGTGGGATTGTGGCTGGACAGGCAAGGCTGTCGGGTCAAACCAATCTGAACTATAGCTGCTCCCAGCGCGTGTGATTTGTTCCGAAACACGACTCCCTAAAGAGATTGTAAAGAGATGCCGTTCTTTTCCAGAAAGTTGGCTGTAGATTAAGGCATCGCTTTGTGGCGACCATGCCGGGTCGGAAACTTGCGATCCATCAACAACGATAGCCTCTATCTCGGTGCCATCGCTATTAACAATATCAATGGTCTGTATAGGCGGATTACCCTTAGCATTAAACAGCACCTTAAGAATAAACAATAAGAAATTGCTGCGATTGAAAGCGATTTTGGTTCCATCTGGCGACCATACAGGTTCGTGAAGTAGTGACTGTTCCATCGGGACAAGGACTCTTTCCAAACGGGTTTTTAAGTCAATGACACGAATATCAAGCCCCTCCGCAAGCGAAACAAAGGCAATTTCGGTGCCGTCGGGTGACCATGTCGGATGCCAACCGTTGACAAGACGCTTCTCATTTGCACCGTCAATGTCGGCGATATAGATAGCCTGCTCGTCTTCACGGAAGTACGCAATCTGTCGACCATCCGGGGCCCACGCCGGATTTGATCGTTTTGCCCATTTCTTGAAAATCCGCCTGACATTCGTTCCATCCGCGTTCATGCGGTAAATGTCATTGCCGCCATCTCGGTCCGACGTAAAAAGAATATGCCTTCCTGAAGGCGACCAAGCCGGTTCCGAGTCCTTCGCATTATGACGGGTCAAATTGACGCGTCCAGTCCCGTCAGGATTCATGATGTAGATATCACTACCACCTTTCGCTTTCACATTCAAACTTGAGGCAAATGCGATTTTGGCAGTGGCTGGTGCAGCTGCCAACGCCTGCACCATAGCGAGCATCACTATTAAAGTAACACAACAGAGAATAAAGATACGAATACTTCTCATCAAAAGTCCTCCCATCAGGTCCCACACATAAACTATTCAATCCGCTGAAACGAACAGCGGATTTTCCCACGGCGTAGCCAACCGTCGGGGCTTAATACCATCCAAAGCTGCTTGCAAAGCGAAATCCTTACTCAATTCGTTTGAAAGTACATCTCAACCCTCCGGTTCGCATCCACCCTGTCGGTGTTAATTGCATATCCCCGTAGAGGACTAAAGAGAGGGTATCATCCGTCACCGTAATACTTGGCATCGAAGATATTGAGCGCGATGTCGCCCTTAAAGCACCTTTTCGATTGAAATTTTGTGTCATCGCAGCCCGTCTCAGTTTTTGTTTCGCTGTTATCTGTTTTATGGCTTCGGAACCGAAAAGGAATTCGAGCAATTCTGGTCCTGTCCGCTGATTAAAACGGATAAATGCCATCGGATCATCTCCGTATCGCTTCGTGGTAACATAACACTGCCCGGTGACGTTCGTGCCGCGATTGCTACCGCTGTAATAGTAAGAACTGCGATCCTCTGTAAATTCGAGTATAAGATTTTTGCGAGTAGACGCAACGAGTGCCGCTTTCGCCCCCAATATCCGTTGATTTGATTTTTCATCTCTAACCTCAATAGATGGCAGGCGCGTTGCTTCTGCTTGTGGGTTCTGTTGGTTTCCCTCCGATTGCTGCTTGTCTTTTCCTGGCGTGGTGGCGTTTGAATTTGGTGGTGTCGCCTGTTCAGCCGCATTAGGTGCCGCTGTCTGTTCACCGGCAACACCTTTAGCAAGTCCCACTATAGCCGTATTTAGCGAATCCATCACCTGTTGCGGCATCGGCTTCGTCCTATTTGCGTAAACATTCCCCTCTGCAACCTCTAACTCGACATACTGCCACTTGCCGACGAGAAGATCCTTTACCGCCTGTTTAACTCTTTCCGGGTTGTGCCGCTCGCGTGCAGCGTCACGCATCGCGAGCAAACGCTGTCGCTCTTCCTGCGCCTCTTGCGGCGTAAAGATCGCACAACTCGTAAAAACCATCACGACAATACTGAACAGTATTAACGTTTTCATCGCAATTTTCCTCCTCTACTTTCTGATTTTTTATTTCACCCGTTCAAAGGAATATCTGATGCCGTCGCTCTGTACCCACCCCTCAGGAGTCGGAGTCGCTGATACACCCGCGCCTAACGTCAGGTGAAGTTGATCCCCCTGGACAGAAATTAAAACATTGGACGTTCCGGGCAGACCCCCGAATACCCCAGGACGATTGAATAAGAACTCCCCAGGCTTAATGCCTGAACGCTGATTCATGCCAAGCTCGGGATATAGAATCTCAGCGATCCGTTCAACGTAGATCGAGAACTTACCGGTAACCCGAATACTACCGTTATTACCCTCGTAAAAACGGATGCCGTTCTGTTCAAAAAATCGGATCGTCAAGTTTTTACGACTCGATTCATCAAGCGCAACAGCAGCACGCACAATTTCATTACTCAAATCGCTTTCTAAGACCTCTATACCGAGAAATTGCCATGTCCCCAACATTTCGCGCGCAAGCGTGTCCTTAGGGGTCTGTCTGTCGTTTTTTAGCCGCGCCTCCTCGTAAGCCGCACGGAGTCGTTCCCGCTCGTTCTGCATCTGCTGATATTCCACGGAGGTACAACCTACGAAAACCAGTGTTATCAAACCAAAGGTAACTAATATTTTCATTCTTCAATCCTCTCAAAATAACAACGCACGCCACCACTCTGTACCCAGCCATCGGGCCCTGATTGCATCTTACCGTGCATTGTAAGGTAGAACCTGTCAGGCGTAACGGAAATACTAATATCTCTGGCTGTGTCAAACCCTGGTGCGCTCGACAACCCAAGTGCCCTTCCATCCGCACTCGCTGCGAAAAGCAACTTTTCCATCTCTGGACCGGTGCGCCTGATAAATCGGATGAACGGGAAGGGTTCATCGCCGTACCGAATCGTAATCACAGTCCATTGACCGAAGACCTCTGTCCCACCCCTTCTACCTCGGTAATGGTAGATATCTTTTTCTTCAAAGAATTCGAGTGTGAGATTTTTCAGCTCAAGGGCGTAAAGCGCTGCTTTGGCTTCCGCAACCTCTTGGGTGACAGCGCTCTCCGCCATTTCAAGGCTCAGGAATCTCCACTTCCCAAGAACTGTATCGGTGATGCTGTTTTTTACCTTCAGTTCACTGTTCTCCTCGCGGAGGTCCTCATAATTCTGGAGCAGTTGATCGCGTTCTGCCCGCATCTTTTGGGACTCAACCGTTGTGCAACCAGCAACCGTCAGAACGCAGATACCAAAGGTTATCAGGATTTTCATCAGGTTTCTCCTTGTTGTAGGTTCGTGCATCCTTTCAGGGCACAGTAGTATGATACCAAAAGGCAATTTAAAATTCAACCGTCAGTCCAAAATAGGGGAGCCGAGGCAATTGTTCTGCTTCAAAGGCTTCGCGTTCAATCTCAATTTCCTCCCCTTGTACATCAAGCGTTGCCTCTTCAAAAACGAATTTTATCTTGTTTTTACGGTTGTAGACATTCAGAATATCAATGAAACCGCCTACCCGCATACCCCACATATTCCATTTATAACTCAGCCGAAAGTCTAATTTGTGATACGGTAGCAACTCTGTGGTTAATTGTTCGTCAGCACTCGCCAAAAGCGGGTTCAAACCGCGCGTCACCGGATCCTGAACAAGGAAAACGGAGCTGACAGGAACTTCGGAAGTGCCGCTTAAATACTGCCACTTCGCGCCTATCTCAAAATTCGGACTGAAACTATAATTCGCAACAATACTGACGATGTGTGTATTGTCAAATAGGTGCGGGTGATAAGCGGCATCAGGAGTCTCACGCCGCTCAGCGTGCGTATAGGCGTAGGAGAGCCAACCGAAGAACCTATCTGGAATCCGATGCCGCAAGAATACCTCCGCGCCCCCGACGTACGCAACCCCTTGATTGAGATAATTAGATACCTTATCGGGCGTTACCAATTGCCGCGCGCCTTTGTAATAGGTAGCGAACTTAAGTTCGGTGCGTGAGAAGATCGGATACTCTAACTCCATGATATAGTGCCGTGTGAGACTTGATTCCAATGCACGGTTGCCGTCTTCTGCTAACAATTGAGCGGGTTGCGGGCTCTGTTCATAATGCCCATACGCGAAACGGAGATTGGAACCGTTCGGCATTTTGAAGTTTACACTTCCGCGCGGTTGAATAGAGAGTTCCTCTGTCACATTCAAATAATCGAGACGAACGCCGAGTGCTACCGACAAGAACGAAAGCGGATCATAGCGGCCTTGTACGTAACCTTCAGCACGGTAAAAATCGTGTCCGAACTCGTCGTGTATCTCTTCGACACCGGTTGACTCGGGTCCAGAAAGCTCTCCTATTTCCGTCCCATCTTCAAGCGTAACGACTGTTCCCGTCTCGGACTCTGGAAACCTGCCATCCTCGAAGCTGTTGGCAGGACTAAACGAGAAGAGGAAGCCCGGCTCCAATTGAAATTGAGGTGTTAGTCGGTAAGAGACATCCTCGCGAAGTGTATAAACCGGCACGTTAATCTGGACATCGTAGTGGCCATAGTCAGCAGACTCAAGTACCCACTCGCCTTCGGAGTTCCGCGAAAACCGCTCACTGACAGGGATTTCAAAATCGATGGTCAGGAAATTAAAGGAACGGGTCAGCGATAAATGTGAGGTCAGATCTTCGGTGAAGTTTGAACGGAGATGGACCCCTTGCCCATCAAAACCGTTTTTGAAAAGGACAGTGGCGAGCGCGCCTTCAGCCATCTGAACTCCCGTTTCGTCTTCAATACTGAATTCACTGTCCTCTTCCTCAATCCTAAAATGGTCAGTTGCAGCGAAGGCGTTGAGAATGAGATGATGTTTTTCGCCGAGCGGGTGCGCAAATTTAAGTTGATAATCTGAAAAGTAAGGCAGCTGCTGCTCTTGTCCTGTCTGCTGTTCAACAATCGGTCCAGCGATGAGGTCTAAGTAACTTCGCCGTCCAGAAACAGAAATATAGCCGCTATCTCCGATCCTACCTTCAAGCAACCCTTCAGAATAGAGGATATTCAGGTTGAACTTTCCATCGAACCGTTCGTCGAGGCTGTCGCGTGCGTGGATGTCAAGCACCGCCTGCGAATCCAATCCGAATTCCGCACCGTATCCGCCAGCATAGATGTCAATTGTTTCAATCGTTTCTGAACTGATCGTTGACAGTAAACCGCCCCAGTGAAAAGGATAACCGAGCGGGGTCCGGTCAAGATAGTAGAGGTTAGACCCCGGTTCACTCCCCCGGATATAGAGGATACCGAAGTAATCGTTCGGAATGCCGATGCTCGGAAGCGTCGTCAACCCTTTGAGTGCGTCGTTGGCAGCCCCCGGAATCCGTAGGAGTTCACTGCCGCGAATCTCCGTGCGGCTGATCGTCGGTGGGAGGCGTTTCCCCTCCACAACGATTGTTTCTAACTTAACTGCCTCGCCTAAATATATTTTGATTTCGGTGGTATCCCCGCTGCTGATGGCAACTGAGATTGAGGTAGGTGTGGTTTCAAGTGGATGTGTAACAACAAAAGTATAGGTACCTTCGGGGAGTTCGGTAAATCGGAAGACACCATTTTTATCGGTTTTTTGGGTCTGTTCTGTTTCGGTAATGCGGACATCAGCTCCTGCTAAGGACTTCTCCGTGCTTCGCTGATAGACCGTCCCTTCAACATCACCGTTCTGCGCGTATGCAGGCAAGGATACCAAGAACACAAGTAGACCAACGATTAACTGTAATTTCATAGTAGTCAGTTTGACCTCCGTTTGGTGTATTAACATCACCATTTAACGCAAACTTCAAATTTTTAGTTTACCTAAGCATTAATTTATCAGCGGCATGAAAAAAGCCAAGCGTATGGTATACATACGTTTGGCTCTCGTCAAAAGGTGAAAACGGGATTAATTATTACTTGTGCAACTGATACCTATCGGGAAACAAATATCAAAATTCAATAGTCAAACCGATATAAGGGACAATGGGAAATTGCCGTGCTTCCTGTACATCGTCACCCGCGGGATTATAAAGCTTGATGATATTTTTGCGGTTGTATACATTTAGAATTTCGAGAAATCCGCTTATTTGCCACCCTTTACGATGCCATATTTTACGCACACCCACATCTAACCGGTGATAAGACGGTAACGATGCCATAGACACCTGCCGCTCGCCCTGAACATCATGAAAGATAGGTTGCATGCCACGTGTCATCGGATCTTGGATGAGCAGAATTTCGCTCACATGCGCCCCTGTTGTCCCGCTCGAATACTGCCACTTGGCACCAATCTCTAAAGTTGGACGGATGTTATAGTTACCAACAAGGCTGATAATGTGTGTATTATCAAAGATATAGGGCTCATAAGGCGCATCAGGATGGGTGCGATGCTCTCGATGTGTCCATGCGTAAGAGAGCCAACCGAAAAACTTTTCGTTGACGCGGTGCCGTAGGAATGCCTCTGCACCACTGATGTATCCTGTGCCCTGGTTATGGTAACTAACTGTAGTTTGTAAGTCGAAATCATTAGTGAATTCAACTACATCTGTTGTTACCAGGTCCAATAGACTCTTGTAGTAGGTCGCGAACTTCAACTCTGTTTGTGATGAGAGTCGGTGTTCAAACTCCATGATATAGTGCCGCGCCAGACTCGATTTTAAGTCTCTGTTTCCATTTTCCGCAAGCACCTGATACGCCAACGGACTCTGTTCATAAGTTCCATAAGCAAAGCGGAGTGTAGCGTTATTCGGCAACTTTACGCTCAAGCTGCTACGCGGTTGAACAGAGAGTTCCTCCGTTAGATTGAAATAGTCGAGTCGTATCCCGAGCGCGAATGAAAGAAACGGAAGCGGATCATAGCGTCCCTGTAGATACCCTTCTGAGCGTTGAAAATCGTACCAGAATTCATCATAAGTTGCTTGAGGACGAACAACTTGGTAAGTCCGATTGTTGTGAGTTACTAACTCCACATCTTCATTCAATATGGAATCCACATCTGAATCGATGAACCCCTTATAGCGTACACCCCGGTCCTCAAAACTATTTGCCGAGCTGAATGTGAAGAGAAATCCGGATTCAAGTTGAAACTTCGGTGTCAGTTTGTAGGATATATCTTCGCGGAGGGTATAGACAGGAACATTAGCCCTTATGTTGTCGTACGTGGATTTTTCGGATATAAGTTCTGGTTCTAATTCCGTACCGGTTTCGTCTTCTATTAAAAAAGATTGGCTGAGAATTCCGCTGAAGTCCATATTGAGAAAAGTGAAGGCGCGGGTAAAAGAGAAATGGGATATCAAGTTTTCAGTGAACTCGGACCGGAAATGAACGCCTTGTGCTTCAAAACCATTTCTAAAGTAGGCAGAAAAATCAGTTGTTCCGCCTGTAACAGATACAATATTAAAGTGGTCATTCGCGCCGAAGGCATTGAGCGTAAGGTGATGTCTTTCACCGAGTTCGTAGGCAAGTTTGAACTGGTAATCGGAGAAGTAGGGAACCTGATACTTCTGTTCTGTCCGCGATTCAATAATCGGTTCCGCAATGAGGTCCAGATAACTCCGTCTGCCTGCGGCATGAAAGTAGCCTTTATTTCCAATTCTACCTTCAAGCATTCCCTCAGAATAGAGGACGTTAAGGTTGAGTTTACCGGTTAACGTCTGCTCATCAGTTTCGGATTGGGAGTAGATGTCAAGCACAGTTTGTGAATCTAATCCGAATTCGGCACCGTAACCCCCTGCATAGATACGGACATTGTCAAGGATGTGAGTACTAAGGGTGGAAGCAAGTCCACCATAATGAAACGGATAACCGAGCGGCGTTCTGTCAAAATAGTAAAGCGTGTCTCCGGGACCACTGCCGCGAATATAGAGGATGCCGAAGTAGTCATTTGGAATGCCGATGCTTGGGAGCGTTGTTAATCCTTTGAGTACGTCGTTGGTGGTACCGGGAATCCGTAGCAGTTCACTACCACGGATTTCCGTGCGGCTCACCGTCGGTGGGAGGCGTTGCCCTTCCACTACGACTGTTTCGAGTTTAAAGGCTGCACCGAGGTGTATCTTAACTTCGGTCATATCGCCACTGCTGATGTCTATGGAGACTTTTGTTGATGTCGCTTCCGAGGGGTGTGTTATGATAAAAACATAAGTGCCTTCAGGGAGTTCTGTAAAGCCAAAACCACCGTTTTCCTCGGTTTTCTGGTGCTGGTCGGTCTTGATAATGTGAACGTCAGCACCCGCGAGTGGTTTTCCAGTACTTTGCTGATAGACAGTTCCCCGAATATCACCTGTCTGAGCAACAAGGGGTATAGATATAGTGGTAAACGTAAACAGAGCAATGACGAATTTTAATTTCATGCAGTCGTTTAGACCTCCGCTTTGAGTATTATAGTAAAGCCTATGATTACTTTCAACACTATTGTAGCGCAAACTATACGAAAATTCAGATTTTAATTCGGTCATGTGTGGTGTTCATTGCCTGAACTATGATTGATGGGATTCAAAGATTTACAGGATTGGAGGGGCTTCTTGTGTACCTCAGACGTGTTCTTTCTCAGACGCAGAAAAGCCAAGCGCGTGTCACAAACACGCTTGGCTCTCGAAAAAGAAACGGAATTAGTACTAATATTTCTCAAAACGACTGAGATGTCAGTACCTACCAGCAATCTCTGAATATGTGCTTATGATTATTAGGTTTAGAGCAATTATGAGAAATCTTAGAAAAAAATGTTGTCTCAAGATTGCTAAACTAAAATTCATAGATAATACCACCAGAAAATAAGTGAACACTTGGAAGAAAATAACCCGCCTAGAAGAAACACCCCAGCAAAAACACCCTGTTATCAGGGCGGAATAAGATCGGAATCGTTTCGATTTGATGTGTTTCAATAATTATGGGCTTTACTATAAATCCACCTACATAGGCGACACATCTGTTGACAAAAAGATCGGTTGTCTGTATCATATATCTTATATTTCATAAAGGATAAGGTAAAAATAAAGTGAAAACTCTTAGAAGTCTCTCCGGATTCGTGGACTGGGCTCGGGAATTCAACAAAGGTGAATATCTATTTCGAGGTGTGAAAAAAACGTCTTATATAAAAGACCGGAAAGTAGAAACGTCGTCTGAGCGCCGCCTACCGGATGAGGAGAAGCCTATAAGCCCGGAACAACTCCTTGAGATCAATGAGGAGTTGATGGAAAAAGTCCGCAGTATCGGACACGATCAAAAAGATGGGAAAAAACTCTCGGATCTGAATTTATTGGCGGAGCTTCAGCACTTCGGTGCAGCTACCTGCCTCATAGACTTTACCTACAGTGCCTTGATTGCGCTCTGGTTTGCCTGCCAGAAAGAATCTGGAAAAGAACAGGAAAATGGCAAAGTCGTCGTTCTACGTAGTGACGGGCTAAAACCCTTAAAAGAGGTTGACTACGACATGAGCGAGAATAAAAACATTGATTACTTTTTCGAAACCGATGACATGGGGAGATATCCACGCTATCGATGGCAACCGCAACACCAGAACAACCGCATTATTGCCCAGCAATCCGTTTTCGTGTTTGGGCGCGCCGCGATTAAAATAGATGGCGAATGTGAGATCGCAGCGAGCAAGAAGGTAGAGATCCTGGAAGCGTTGGAAGACCTATCAGGTATCACCGACGAGAGACTGTTTGCCGACTTCTATGGCTATGCTTGGCTGAACGCCGGGGATAAATCCTATATTGAACCCACTGCGGAAGCTTATAGGCGAAAAGGGATTAAGGCACGCCAAAAGGGAGATACAGAAAAGGCTATTGCCTACCTTGATGAAGCCATAGAAATAAATGAAGGGATGAATTTAGATACGGAAAATGCTGAGAATTATAGAGAGCGCGGTCTGGCTTACAACGCTGCGGAAAATTACGACAAAGCCATCAAGGACTTCGACAGGGCAATAAAGTCGACACCAGAAACTTTGAACACAGAACGTGCCTATTTGTATAACTGCCTCGGCATTGCTCGCGTAGCAAAAGGGAATGCAATAATGAAACAGAACGAGACACAGGCAATTGCAGAGAACACGGCATCGGAGGTTGATGATCTTTTCAACCAAGCTATCAGCGACTACGAAAACGCCGAGAGCTACTATAACCAAGCCATCAGCGACTACGATACTATGATTCAAGAGGATAATGAACTTAGCAAAGTTGATAACAATCGCGGCAATGCTTACGCATCAAAAGGGGTTTTGGCGAGGCGACGCGGCGATTCGGATAAGGCTGATGAGTGTTTCGACCAAGCCATCAGTTACTACGATATTGTGATTGGAAAGGAGAATGAATTTACTGCCCTAGCCTATAACAATCGCGGTGAGGCTTACTTACACAAGTTCGACGAAGACAACGCATTACAGGACCTGGAAACCGCAAAGGAAATGGGTATGAATATCGTCAGGTCATTCCGTAACGACTACGAAAGTGTTGAAGAATTCGAGAAGATAAACGGGGAAGCTTTGCGGGACGACATCGCCGAAATGTTGACGAAAAAACAATAGAACGATCCGTTCTTGTGGAGAGGTTTGACTCCTCAATTCTTACCGATAATAGTGCGCACCTACCCCTGATAATCACTCAGAAAACTGAATGACTCTGCAGCAATAGGTGTAGGGGCAATCAGGTATCGCGCCTTCCTGTAAGGAGACGCGGTGCCTAAAATCATCTAGGCGTATATATCCTGTTTCATTTTCATTTTGTGAACCTCATAAATTCAGGGTTTTACCTAAGTCATGAGACGACGGATCCTCCGCGAACACGGGAAACCCTTTTCAACCGCGTTCACCAAGTCTCATTAGAAGCTTCATAATTAGTTTACCACATACACGAAAAAAAGTCAAGCGAATTTTTCAATATTTAATATTATTATTCTCGCTCTTCTTTCTGTAGGAGTGACCTCCCGGTCGCGCCCCTTGATGATTGGCGGAAACCGACAACTCTCGCCTAAAGGCTATTCCTGATGCAATGTAACCGACCTGCGAGGTGGGCTAAATTCCTGCTCTGTCAACGGCACTGCCATATTCTGGTAAACCTGTACCCGGTAGGAGCCAAAGTCCGGCACGAACATCAGCCCATCATCGCTGACTGCAACGGATTTCGGTTGACGCAGGTACTTTTGCGGCTCCAAGTCCGCCATGTCTCGCATCCGATTCGGACTCGCGTTCGTCATCATGTAAGCC
This sequence comes from uncultured Poribacteria bacterium, assembly GCA_951828385.1. Taxonomy (GTDB): domain Bacteria; phylum Poribacteria; class WGA-4E; order WGA-4E; family WGA-3G; genus WGA-3G. The sequence continues at coordinate 4,157,386 of OX639973.1, read as the reverse complement.
TGCGACACTTTTGATAAGGTTGCATCGCCGAGGAATTTCTGCACATACCTGCCTTCGGCGTTGAAGAGTTGGATGCGGTCGTTGCCTCGGTCAGCAACGTAGATATCGCCATGGAAATCAACATCAATCCCGGCAGGACGGTTGAATTCGCCGTTGCCGCTGCCGGATTTACCGAATGCAAAGAGAAATTCTCCCTCGGCATTGAACTTTTGCACCCTATCGTTTCGCCAATCCACAACGTAGACATCACCAAGTTCATCTACGGCAACACCCCACGGCATGTTAAATTCACCGTCGCCGTCGCCATAACCACCCCATCCGTGGAGGAATTCACCATCTTTTGTAAACTTCTGTACCCGATGACTTAGGCTGTCAACGACATAGAGATTCTCATCCGGATCGAAAGCGATCCCAGCGGGTCCGTTGAGTTGTCCGGGGTCGGTGCCGTGTTCGCCCCATGTACCGATGTGCTCTCCCTCACTACTAAAGGCGACGATCCGGTGCAGGTATTCATCAGACACATAAATATTCTCTTCGCTATCGGCGACAATTGTTACGGGCCATGTGAATTGCCCTTCACCTTGTCCATAACGTCCCATTGTGCCGAGGTCTTCATCCTCAACGGTATATTTCCGAATCATCGCGGTCCCGTCGCTCCGGCACATAATATATATACGTCCCTCTTTTCCGATTGCGATGTCGATTGGAAAATTCGTTGTGCGCCGCATGCTCAGGCACTTGAGGTATGGAAACCCGGCACGCAGTAAGCCGTAAGGTCTACCCATGATATGTCTCCTTCCGTTCTCCTACGTCATTAGAATAGCAAGTTTCAGTTTGCAAGCTACACTGAAAAGGGATGAATCTGTTCAAAATTCCCGCCGACGATGTGGGTCGGGTCAACGCCCATCCACTGCTCTAAAAGTGTTCCGTATATGCCGCGGAAGTCGATGGTGTGTTCAAGGTCCTCGCCATGTACCCATCGGGACGGATCAAGAGACGGGTATTCCGAGTAGAGTCCACCTTTCACCCGATCACCGATGATGAACGCGCCGCCGCCAGTGCCGTGGTCAGTACCGCTGGCGTTATCCCGGATGCGCCTACCGAATTCTGTGAAAACGTACATCATAATTTCTTCGGAGGCGTTCTGCGCCCGTAAATCTGTGAAAAACGCTTGGATCGCTTCTGTCAAATCTTTCAGCAGCTTCGGGTGCGCTGGTACCTCGTTAGCATGGTTGTCGTATCCACCGTGCTGCGTGTAAAAAACGCGCGTGCCGAGATCCGCGAGGTGGACGCGTGCGACATCCCGTAGGCTTTTGGCGATGGAGCTTTGTGGGTACGCCACTTCAGAGGTATACATCTCCGGTGCCTTCTTAAGCTCGTCCGCGCCTTTGATGACATCTAACCCAGTTTGACTGAGGTAGTCCATCACGATTCCGCTGCCGACCGTGCTGCTATACATCTTCTTGAATACGTCAAGTGCTTGTGTGCGCTGTGCTTCATCACCGATGCTGGTCATCAAACCGTAGTTGTCCAAATCACCGACAGAGGTAACAGGGATACCCGCAAGGGCACACGCGCGCGGGAGCCCCTGTCCGAAACTGACACCCGTTAAGACGTTCTGACTCTGCGGGTCGAGTTCTCGGACGAGTCTACCGACCCACCCCTCATCGCCGATTTCAAGGGGTTCACAGGTATGCCAGATGTCCATCGCCCGGAAATGCGAGCGGTTTGAATCTGGGTAACCGATGCCCTGCACAACAGCGACATCACCGGCATCAAACATCTCTTTCAGAGGTGCGGCGTGCGGGTTCCAGCCGAGTGTATCATCTACGTCTAACGGGAACACATCTTCCGCTTTAATGCCCACCACCGGTCGTGAATCGTGATAGATCCCGCTCGTGTAAGGAATAAGGGTATTCATAAAGTCGTTGCCGCCTGTCAGCTGGACAACGACGAGGACTGGAGCTTTCTTCGTCGTACGCATGTCAATGCCTCCTATGTTCAGTCCAAGGCTACAAAAAACTAACCGAGTTGATACTCCCTTGATGCCACGATTAACTGGAGCATACTGACGAGCAGGGTTTGGTTCTCCGCTGCAGCAGCATCATTTCCAAAATCAATCTCACCGTTCGCCTCCGCAAATTCGGTTAAATACTGACGCGTCGTGTCTCCCACTATCAATGGACCCGCAAATTCAAGGCAACTCTCCACAAATGCTTCTGGCGAGAGCGGATTTCCGTTATCCTTCAATCGTGTAATCATATCCTGAATGCCCGGTTTCGACGCATCGCTAACTTCGCGAACGGCGAAGTTGACGCGGGCGGTAAGCAATCCGCCGTCAATCCACTCTTTGCCGGTGTGCCATCCTTCTACAGTAGGCGGATCGAGCAGTTTCTGCCCCATTAATTGGGTGGCACTCGCATATTGTCCGATACCCGGTTGCGGACCTTGGAACGTCCCTACCAGCTTCAAGATACCTGTGACGAGTTCCGTCGGGCTTTTTACTTTCTTGAATCGGGCTTCCTTGAAGAAGTCGGCATTGAAGAGGACACTAAGCACATGGGATATATCTCCATCGGACGCCATGAATGCGTCTGCAAGTGTTTCAATAGCATCCGGATCCTGTGGCGGTGTTACATTCCACGACGGTACCTGTGGTTCATCTGCGACAAAGAAATTGTAGAGGTGCCTGGAGATGAATCTGGCACACGCGGGTTGCTCAGCAATGATGTCGATGATGTCATCGCCGTTGAGATTCCCGGTGTGCCCCAAGAAAGTTTTTTCCCCATCGTCATGTTCCTCTTCAACGAACAGGAACGGGGGCGCGTAATAACCGTGTGGATACAAGGGAATCGGTTGTCCGAATGTCCAGCCCGTAAAAGCGCGAGCGCAGCTCTTAATATCATCTTCTGTGTAGTTCCCGACACCTAATGAAAAGAGTTCAAGGAGTTCTCTCCCATAATTCTCGTTGGGTTCACCTTTGCGATTTTCGTTATTGTCGAGCCAGAAGATCATCGCCGGGTCTTTGGAGAGTTCGAGTAGAATGTCTCGTATTTTCCCCATACCGACGCGGCGCAACATATCAATCTGGTCTGTGGACGCGAGGATATGCTGATTCTTGCCCAGCCCCGTTGCAAAGACATGATGCCAGAAGAGTGCCATCTTCTCTTGGAGCGGACATCGACTGTTCAGCATCCGATAGATCCAAGTTCCGACATAACCGCCTTCACTACCGAAATAGCGTTCTAAAATATCTTCATCAATGGGGGTACCGCGTTCAGGATGGACGAGGTCGTCAACTACGTTCTCATAGCCTTTTTCGACGTAGGCTTCCAGTTCGGTGCGGGTTGTGCCAAACCCTGCGCGGCGCATGAGGTGCGCCATTAACGCAACATCGTTCTGTGACATGTTCACCTCCGATACGTTCACTGTGAGGAGGGACCTCACGTTAGTAACTTTCGATGGAATACCATTCTCACATTTCGGTTTCGTTGGATTCGGAGAAACCGCTATAAGACTGTCTATATCTTACAACTAAAGTCAAAAAAATGTCAAATGTTTTGTGCTTTTCTCCATTTCTCACCTCTACAAGCAATTTTACCAATTTTGAGATTAAAACCTAAACTTTTTCCATTTTTTTTAAAATTGTGCAAGCATTCCGAGAAAAATTGTGTCTTTAATGATTGAAGGACATAATACACTACATTTGGGGTAGATTTAATCCTTGAATATTATGTGCTATAATGGTGCGAATAAAAATAATTACCAACCAAAGAAGAGGAAACTATGAATTACTGGAAACTCCTTGGTACCACAGCCATTTTGATGATCGCGCTTTGTGTCGGGATTTATTTTTATGCCAAGTGGGATGTCCAACGTTTCGCGGAATCCCTTGGCGAACCCTATACACCCGCTTCACAAAAAATTGAACCAACAGTGAACCTTACTAAACAGGCGCTCCCTGAAACACCAACGATATCTGAAACTGAAACGGGATCTGACCTTGACAGACAACAAGAAACCGAGCCCGAAATAACTGACACAGCGGGAAAAGACGTATCGCTTGATGAGGTCTCGGAGTTCCTTGACGGACTTGGAGACGAGGAACTTACCGCACTGCTTGAGAACCCTGACACGGCAGATACTGAAACTTTCGCGGATTTTCTACAGGAACAGATCGGTAATTCTTGGGCAAAGGATTCAAGTCTTATCGTGATTGACGAGTTGGATGCTACGCAGTCATCAGACTGGATTGAAATCTTCAATAAAGGAGATCTTCGCTCAGGCGACATAATTGATATTAAAGGTCTCGGGGACAGCAACTACGTGATCATAGACAAAACCGGTGTCATTCAGCGAACAGAGTAGTTGTTTGTTAAATCCGTTTGGAAACCTTTCACTGCCGGTGGTGTATAATTGAACAAAGAACCGACGCTCTACCTATACCACTTTACCAACGTTACACGATCATTCGGTTTCAAATTTTACGATACTTTAACTATAGAATGAGGGTGCACTAATGTTAATGACCTTAATTCAGAAAGAAATTATGCATCACATCCTGAGTGCGCGGTTTGTCGCGCTGCTGCTGATGTGTGTCCTGCTCATCCCGCTCAACTTGCATATCAATTACCATCATTATCTCAAACGCCAAATCGACTACCAAGAACAAGAAACGCTCGAAGACGAAAACGCCCTCAAAGACGAAAATAGTGAGAAACTGGAGGGTATGAGCATCAAATTTAAACTGGCAACAGATACGAATCTTGAAGTTTCTAAGCTGATTCTTAAACCGACACCTTTAAGTGTGTTCGCGACGGGTTTAGAATCCGCGCTTCCGAGTTATCTCGGTATGACCCGCAACGGCATAACGCGGGGCGAAGCGTCACTGTCCACCGCGCCGATCGCCTTTCTTTTGGGGCATCTCGACTTTGTGTTTGTCGTCAGCACCGTCTTTAGTCTACTCGCATTATTGTTTACGTTTGATGCCGTCGCAGGCGAAAGAGAAGCCGGCACACTTCGGATAACGCTCGCCAATGCGCTGCCCCGCGATATCTTTCTGTGGAGCAAACTCATCGGTGGATACTTCGTCTTCATCCTTCCGTTCTTAATCTCCGTAATCATCGGTTTACTCGTGCTCGTCTTGCAAGGCTTCCCACTATCTGAATCGGACATCTTTCTGCGTATCTTCTGCCTTATCTGCGCCTCGCTGCTCTACATTGCCGTCTTTTTTGCGGTAGGGGCGGTAATCTCAATCTATTTCGACAGTGCTAAAACAGCACTTATCGTTGCATTTACCGTCTGGGTGTTCGTTGTTCTCATCTTACCGCGTGTCGGGTTTCTTGCGGCACAAATCGTCGCGCCGACTTCAACAGCAGAGAGCGTCTACAGGGAAAAAACAGCGAAGCGAGCAGAATTGCGGGCTGGCCTTGACGCGGAAAGAGGCAAAATGATGAGTGAAGTGATGTCTGAAATGATGAAATCTAACCCCACGCAGGGAGGGACTGCTGTCTTTACAATGGGTCCGGGACACATGAAGAAAATGAATGAGAAGATGGCACCGCTTGAAGAAGAAGCTCGGTTAAAATACCGGAGTCTCGCGACGCAACTCGATAGACGTTATCAGCGAGAAAGAAAATACCAAGATACAATCGGCGTGAACTTCTCCCGAATCACACCGACGGCTTCCTTCATTTTTCTCGCGACGGACGCAACGCAAACCGGTCAGGCGAAAAAAAACACCTACTTTCAAACAGGAACTCGCTACTATGAAACACTTGATACGGAAATATTCAGCAAAATATCAGAGGGCGGTTTTGGTCACCACAACATGGAGGAAATCCCGTCTACGATGCCGCCTCCACCGCTCGTAGAACCGACCTTAGGAGAGACACTCCAGCATGCTGCCCTCGATCTACTGCTGCTCTGTTTCTTCGCAATCGTGCTAACAACCGTAGCGTTCCTGAAATTCTTCCGTATGGATATTTGAGGAAAAACAGATAAAATGGTATAATACCGTTCAACCCATTAATTATGGAGAATCCTAATGGAAAGAGATGACGTTCAACTGATTCGTAGCATCTTGTCAGGCAACGATGACGCATTCAGTACCTTAGTCCATAAATACAAAAAGGGCGTGCACGCGCTTGCATGGCGGAAGATCGGTGATTTTCACCACGCCGAAGAAATTACGCAAGACACCTTCCTCCAAGTCTACAAAAAACTCCCAACACTCAAGAACCCCAACCAGTTTGCCGGATGGCTCTATGTTATTGCGAATCGGCTTTGCCTGAATTGGATGCGCAAGAAAAAACCAGCGATGCAATCTTTGGAGGGCACATCCGCGGAAGACACAGAAAGATTCTCCTATACCCATTATGTATCAGAGCAGCGCGAGACAGAAGCCTCCGAACATCGGAGTGAAATCGTCCGAAAACTTCTGACAAGACTCCCAGAGAGCGAACGCACAGTAATGACGCTCTACTATCTCGGCGAAATGCCAGCGAAGGAAATTGGTAAATTCTTAGGGGTGTCTGTGAAGACGGTGCATAGTCGGCTTCACCGGGCCCGAAAGCGTCTGCAAGAGAAAGACGAACTCTTGATTAGCGAAGTCCTTGGGGGTGTTCAATTACCCGCCAGTCTAATGGAAAACATCACAAGGCAGGTTGCGGATATAAAACCGACATCGTCTCCGGCTGGAAAACCGATGCTACCGTGGGCGGCTTTTGGTGCAGCTACGGTTTTGATTATGCTCCTATTAGGTGCGACCAATCAATATCTCGCTCGGTTTCAGCAGCCCTACAGTTTCGAGGCACAATCTGAACCCACGATTGAAATCGTTGACGTGCCTATCGTCCTTGATATTAATGCCAAACCGGCTGTGCGAAATCAGGTTGGACGTGCCGCTACCCCCGGTAAAAGCAGCAGTGTCGGTCTGCAAAGCACTGAGATCGCTTCAACATCTAATACACGGGACGATCTCGCTAAGTTCTCCGCTTCGCAGTGGAACCCGACAAATGGCCCCTATGGGGGTACTGTCCGTGATATTTTCGTTACATCTGAAAAAACCGTCTATGCAGCAGCACCAACAGGGATCTATAGACTAACGCCGGACGCAACCGCGTGGACACTTATCAACACGAATCTCCCAAACGGCTTGTATAGAACGCCAATGGCTGAACATGACAACGCTCTCTATATAGTTTCCACTGATAATATATTCACTTCAACCGATAATGGCGAGACGTGGAATATCCTTTGCTCCCGCCCAAAAGGACATTCTGTTGGACTCATTGTCGTGGATGAAATACAAGGACGTAACTCAGACCCTCGTCCTGTAATGTACCTCGCCCTTCAAGATAAAGGTATTTTTCGGTCTACGGATGCTGGCGTACAATGGAATCTCCTAAAGAATGGGTTACCAGGCAAACGCATTTATGCAATGGCTGCCATCGAAAACACAGTGTTTGCTTCCACAAACGGGGGGCTTTACCGCCTTAATTCAGATGTTTGGCAACAATTGCAAGTGAATACATCCGAACCCATCTACTGGATGTCAGGTTTTGAGAACAACCTGTATATAGAAGTAAGCCATGATTCTTTGCTACCAGAATGGCTTGAGTTTAAGCCAAAGCAAAACCATATAGAACAATTAGTATTTCAGAGCGACGTAGGGTCAAACAGAATTTTCCACTCAACCGACTTGGGAGCGTCCTGGACTGAGATAACACACAAGAATGAATCCCAGTTCATGAGTCCATCACTTGGAATGATGTTTCCCGCTAATACGGGTGAAACACTTTTACCACAGGGAATTGTAGCAGCAGAAAAAAATACTTTTTACAGAGCCAATCCATTGGGGATCCACCGCACAACTGATGGCGGTAAATCATGGCATCCATTTATGAACGGGATAATGGGAACGGCAATACATGATCTGGTGGCAATGAATGATACACTTTACGCCAACACCGGTCACGGTTTCTTACAATCTGTTAACGGTGGAGAGACATGGGAAACTGTTCGGATTGATTCTAACAATCAAATGCTTGAAACTATACAGAAGATATTTCCTTCCCTTAATTTCGATCCGCAGTTAGCGGTTACTAACGACGTTCTCTACGGAATTGTTTCTGAAAAATATGACCTGAGCAGTTTCCAATTATCCATAGACGAAACTATGCCTATAAAAGTGCCTATAAAAGACCATCTGCGCATTTTCCAGTTATCTGCGGGGGACAATATACTTGTTCCACTCCAGGGGGCACCCACTTTTGAACGAGAATCTTCGTTCGTTGAGTTGTGGACAGCGGATCATTCGCCTAATAATCAGAAAAGTAATACATCTATCGGTATTAAATACGAGGAAATTGGTGGGTTTGCAGTTACTGGACAGACGTTCTATGCCGAATGGAAGCGAAGACTTTTCAAGTGGAAACACGGGGACTCAGAATGGACAGACACCGGTTTAATTGATACCACTGAACCACTTAACAAATTACTTGATAGGGGCTTCAAATTAGCCGCATCCGCAGATACCGTCTACGTTGGCAAACGGAACGGTAAACTCTTTCAGTCGCTTGATGGTGGAAAGAGTTGGAAAAATATTACACCCACCCTCCCTCTTCAATTTACTCGCTTCAAGGAGATAGTGTTTGCCAATTCTACGGTTTACGTCGCCACTGACGAAGGGGTTTTGGTCTCACAGAACGGCGAACACTGGCGCGTGCTAACTGATGGGACGGGGACACGGATCGTGATAGACAGATTTGCTGTTAATCATACCCACGTTTACGGTGCTGATGATGCGGGTGTCTATCGCTTGGAGGCGCATGGCAAGTGGGATCAGATTTCGCAAAGTGTTCCAGATAAAATTGTCTCCCTGGTCGTCAGTAACAATAGACTTTACATTGCTACGCAACAACGCGGGATATTTCATATCCCACTTGAAGAAGAGGGGTAGATGCGGTTTACAACTGCACCGGGGCATCAAACCCTCTCATTCCGCTGAAAAAGGAGACCTTGCCTTGTAGGCGTGTATAATGAGCTCAAACCAGAGGGGATAAAAAAATGACACGTCTGTATTTCGGAAAGAGAATCCTCACGTTTTTTATTGGAATTGTCGCACTTTTCCTTTTAAGTACGTCTGAGAGCAGGGCGCAAAACGATGCGTTGACCACACTCTCCGGTCGCGTTATTGATGAAACAGGACAGCCAATTGCCGGACTTACGGTAGTTATTGTTCCTGTCCAAGACGGTCATGGCGCATGGTTTCCAATTGAGTTTGAGGTCGAAGAACGTGGACAGCAAGGCGATCCGATAGCGTTCCAAGCGGAAACTGATTCAGAGGGACGTTTTGTCATTACTGATGCCATTACCGGTCCGGTATTGTTAGGGTTGTTTCCATATAATAGTCCGGAGGCGGAGATTTTGAAGGTCCAAATCGGCGACATGTTTCTCTATGCACCTGAAGCATCATGGGGACGTGGCGTTGTATTTTCAGCGGAGCCGGGTGACCGCATTGAAGACGTTGAGGTTACGGTGCAGCGTTTTCTACAACTCCGAGGGAAAGTTCTAAGGATGGACGGGAGTCCACTCGCCAATGCACAACGTATCAAGTTCAGGATAAGGAAACTCAGTTTAGATGGAGAATACGATGGTGGTGGTTCACAGCGCATTGAAACAGATATTGAGGGGAATTTTGTACAAGATATGCATAGGTATATGGGTGGCCCCGCATTTTACATTATGTCTGTGACGTATCAGGAGCATCAAGCACAATTGGATCCAATTGTAGTTAAACCTGAAGATCTAATACACGAGGTAGTCTTCACGTTCGATGTCCCACTGCCCCCTGATATGCCCCGGAACGCTCCGTCTCATTTCCATGCTGGCGCACCAGCGCGATTTGGTGGCGGGCTTGAAGCGAAAGGTGTATGGGTTATCAATCCAGGGAATGGTCACGCCTACAAAAAAATCCGTTTTAGTGGCGTGGAAGATGCTTTCGCGCAAGCAGCGAAAGAAAATGCTTATCTTGTCTCAATTAACGATGAGGCGGAACAAAACTGGTTGGATCAAGTTTTCGTCGCGCATCGCGCCTTAATTGGGCTTAGCGATGTTCAGGAGGAGGGGCATTGGCAATGGCACAGCGGAGAACCCGTCACATATACAAATTGGGCAAGGGATGAACCACAGGATACTGGCAAAGGTGATGAAGATTATGTCATCTTGTTTGCCGACCAATGGGTGGACATTGGTCCCGGAGATGTCCAATGGCGTTTTATTCAGTCCGTTCTCCTTGAAAAGGAAGAACTGCCTGTGAGGGAATGAACGTTACGCGTTATTCTATAGGGGCTGTTTCCAACAATGCTTTGTGAGGAGAAAACTATGAAATGTTCGGATTCTAAAAGGCAAACTTTGTTATCCCTAATGATGATAGTTGCGTCACTCGTAGGTTTTGTTTCGTCCGCTATTGCTCAGAAAAATACGGGGACCGTTACTGGACGCGTTGTCGATGTCAATGGAAACCCAGTTGTCGAGTTACCGATATTTATTGCGCCTCTTGATGTTGATGGCACTGGATACATGCGGACAGTCGTTTTACCGTATGAGCACGCACGGTTACGCCGTACACGCACAGACCGAAAAGGTCAATTTTCCATAACGGATGTCCCCTCGGGTCCCGTGTCCATCGGTGCCCTTCCGTACGATATAGATAAACGCCTGCCCGAAGACTTTGAAAAGATTGTAGATGCGTTCACATCCGGCAGAGATTGGGGGGAGACCACAGAAGCCGAAATAGAGGCATTCGATTCCAGTAACTTCGGCATGGGTCAAGCTGATTTTGAGCCAGACGTTGAAATTTTGTTCATTCGCGTCCAAGGATTAACCCTATACCCGCGCACCGATTCTACTGAAATAGCGTTCGGTCTCAAACCCGGCGCGCTTATGAAGGATGTGGAAGTCACAGTGAAACCCCGAATGCGGGTTCGCGGACGTATCCTTTTCAAAGACGGAACACCGCTTGCCAATACGCGCATCGGCCTCTACAATCATGCTCGTACTGTACATGGCGGCTTCATCAGCAACGGTGGAAACTTGTGGACAGACACTGAAGGCCATTTTGTTTTTTATATAGATGAGAAGGATGATCCTGCGTTCTACACGTTTTCCGTGGAATACCAGAATCTTTCTGTGGAAGCAGAGCCGATTCGCCTTGATCCAGGCGACCGATTCGATGGGTTGACGTTGACGTTTGACAGCGAACCGATTCCCCCCAAACGACCGCCTCAAAACATCGAAACTGACGAGTTGGAACCGCTTTCACCCGCATGGGAAGTACCTTCAGTACCAGCAGCATCTCATGACGTATGGGTTGTCAATCCGGAAAATGGTCACGCCTATAAAAGAATTCACTGCGAAACTCGCGACGACGCGATGGTCCAAGCAACTGAAGAAAAGGCGCATCTCGTCGCGATTAACGATGCAGCAGAACAGGCGTGGTTGGAAGCAGTTTTTGGACACAAATTCTATTGGATCGGACTCAGCCGCGTCCCCACAACAGGTGCACTTTCTAAGCGCGCAAAAAAATGGTGGCAGTGGGATAACGGGGACCCTATCACCTATGCGAACTGGTTACCCAACGAGTTCTTTTCTGAAGCTTCGGATACCAATGAAAGAGACTATGTGGTCATGACGCTCTCCAATGGCAAATGGTATGCGGTGAGTCCTGACAGTGTTATCTGGCGTATGACGGAGATGGCGATCCTCGAAAAAGCAGACGCGCTCGACAATCCGTCCGCCGCAGAAAAATAATATATGTGCCCATACACCTACCGCCCCTCTGGGGCTTTCTTTTTTTAATGCGTCTTTTGTATACACCTGTTGTCCCTCTGAGGCTAAACATAGAAGAAAATTCGTTTCCAATGATGAATGGGTGGGGTTTGCAATTTCATTAGATTGAAATTCAGATTTTTTCACTTTTTTTCCAATTATGCACCCTTTCCGTCAAAAAATTGTGTCTTAAGAAGTAACAGAGAATTTGATACACCATGACGTTTTAGGGTAAAATCCAATGGATGCATCCTTAAAGGAGACAAACATGACGTACCGACAGCTCCTCGCAGGTATTTTTTTGTTTACATTGACCTCGCTAAGTGCCGAAGCATTACCCAAATTGTCCCCAGCGGGTGGGAGAATGTTGCGGTTGGATGAAACCCACGATTTTGTTGGAACGGGCCAGGCATGGTTTCCTAATGGACAGTTTGAGCTGTTGACCGCCGAAGCGTGGATATACCTTGAAGAACTCCCTGAACGTGGCACTTTCTGGTCAATCATCGGTCAGGAGGGACGATTCAATCTTCTTATTCATGGTAATAGTGGTGGGTTAGGTGGATGGGTACGCAAGCAAGACGCGAATAAACCTTCGATAATTTCGCACGCAAAACCATTCCCTATCCAAGAATGGGTACATGTGGTTGGGTTTTTCGATGCCAAAGTAAGTTTCGCAATTAACGGCAACGGTGGGATTCCCCGCCATCAGGAGGGGCCCTTCGGTGAATCAGATAAACCGCTACGTATTGGTGGCATTGTCCCTCAAGGTGAGGAATTTCCGCGTTTCGTTGGAAAAAATGTGAAACTTCGCGGATATATTGACCAAGTGCGAATTTCTAATATCCTTCGGTACGAAGATCGAAATTGGAAAGTACCAGAAGGCAAATTCAAGGTTGATGAACACACGATCGCACTCTGGCACTTTAATGACTCCCCCTGGGCAGGTCGTTACAAAGATGAATCTGGAAACGGTTATACCCTCTGGAAAAGTGATGCTATGCCAGTTGAAGCAAACGGAAAACTAACAACTCTATGGGCAGAGATTAAGCAATAAGGCATTTATGGTGGACCCTAAAAACAGATGGACACTTTCCATTAGGCATAAGCAACTCGTTGGAGTAGACTCAAACAATCCGAAATCGCTCCCAAATAGTCGGCGTATCATGGAGGGAGACCCTGATGGTAGAAGACGATGTTCAACTCATTCGCAGAATCTTATTAGGAGACGACAGGGCATTCAACGCTTTAGTCCAGAAATACCAAAAAGGTGTTCACGCCCTTGCCTGGCGGAAGGTTGGCGACTTTCACTACGCTGAAGAAATTGCACAAGACACTTTTCTCCAAGTATACAAAAAACTCTCAACACTCAAAAATCCCAATCAGTTTGCTGGATGGCTTTATGTCATTGTCAATCGGCTTTGCCTTAATTGGATCCAAAGACACAAACCTGCGATGCAATCATTGGAGACAACAAGTATAGGAGACATAGAGGAATTTTCTTATACCCATTATGTATCGGAGCAACGCGAAACAGAAGCGAGCGAGCATCGAGATGAAATCGTTAAAAAGCTGCTGGAAAAGCTGCCGGAGAGTGAACGCACGGTGGTGACGCTCTACTATCTCGGTGAAATGGTTCCGAGAGAGATCGGCGATTTTTTAGGTGTATCGGTGAATACGATTAAGAGTCGGCTTCGTCGGGCGCGAGAACGTTTACAAAACGAAGAAGAACTCTTAATCCAGGAAGGACTTGGCGTTGTACAATTATCGCCTAACCTGACCGATAATATCATGCAGCAAGTTGCTGACATAAAACCAACACCCGCTCCAGTCGCGAAACCTTTTCTTCCGTGGGCAGCTTTTGGCACGGCTGCCGTTTTGGTCTTGCTGCTGTTAGGTGCGAGTGACCGATATCTCGTCCGTTTTCAGAAACCTTATAGTTTCGAGGCAACATCTGAACCCACTATTGAAATTGTTGATACCGATGTCATCCTTGATATGGATTCAAGACCGGATGTGCGAAATCAGCCCGGGCATCCTGAAGCCACCGGAAAAAACAATGATGCCGGTTTACAGGATTCTGAGATGCTGCTAACATCCGAGACAGAAGGCGATTCCCTCATACCTTCCACGCAGCAGCGTACACAGGTGATTGGTCCTCCAGGGAGTCACGTCTTTGACATCTTTGCGACATCTGGCGGCACACTCTATGCCGCGACACAAAAAGGTATCCACAGATTGACAACAGATGCGACTGCGTGGACGCTTGTCAACACAAACATACCAATTCCCGAAAGCCGAATGTCTATGGCAGAACACGCTGAAATTCTCTACGTCGTTTCTACTGACAACATTTTCGCTTCGAGGGACGATGGCGAAACATGGAATGCTTTTTGTCCTCGACCAGAGGGACATGCTGTTGGACTCATCATCACGGATAAAGCACAAGGCACCGGTTCACAAGCACGTCTTACAATGTATCTTTTCCTACAAGATAAAGGTGTTTTTCGATCTACGAATGCCGGGGCACAGTGGAATCCCTTTAACGAAGGATTGACGATCAAACGCATCTACACAGTCGCTACGATTGGAAACACGGTGTTCGTCGGGACAAACGAGGGACTCTATCGCCTCAACTCAGGTGTTTGGGAACGAGTACAGGAGGATGCTCTCAAAGCCGACTAATCCTTAAGACAAGCGTTACCTTGCTACACAACGGCGTGGGGTGTTTCATATTTTGATTGAAGAAGGACAGTAAAACCTGTTTTTTCAACCAGGTCGCCGCGCATAAATTTCTCTATGCCTTTTTCCACTTTCCGCTGACCTGATCTCCCAATCTCGCCTAAGATAATATATGTGTTCCTACACCTATCGCCCCTCTGGGGCTTTTCTGTTTTTAATTTTTTTTTCCAATTATGCACAATTTTCTTTCAAAAATTGTGTCTTTAATTATAGAAAGTACAATACACAACAACATTCAAGACAATTGCAATCGTCCCATGCTCGGACCGAAAGACATTTTGCAGTCCCTGACCCACACAAACAATGTCACTGTCCAAGTTTTGCATAGGTTCAAAGTCGTCTGAACAGAAACCGATCTATAAGGCATATCGGAAGTCTGACCTATGGACTGAATTATTAAGCGTTAAATGGAGGTAAACCGTGAAAGAACGTTGGACGTTAGGTATTTTGATGACCTGTACACTCTTGGTTATCAATGTGGCGAAACTTGCCGCTGAAGGAAATTGGACGCGGAAAGCGGACATGCCGATTGCTAAAAGGAACAAAAAATGATAGACTGGCGAATTTTTGTATATATCTTTTTACCACTCCCCCGTCAAAGCCCCTGCCTTTAGGTAGGGGATGTAGACGGCGTATAGT
Source organism: uncultured Poribacteria bacterium (assembly GCA_951828385.1). GTDB lineage: Bacteria > Poribacteria > WGA-4E > WGA-4E > WGA-3G > WGA-3G. The sequence goes on along the minus strand of OX639973.1, from coordinate 4,142,176 downwards.
GTGAAAACCCAAAATAACCTTGACATTTACACAGAAATGTAGTATAATATATGTATCATGTTGGCAGACATAAACAGCGTTGCTGCAAGGCAATGTGTCTGCCTACCCACTGTTTAGGGGTTAAAAGCGTGATACGTGATAGTCCATGAAGACGTATAAATACCCATTGGGAAAACAATATAATACAATCCGTATTGGTAACTTGCTTGACGATATGTGGCAAGTGCATGAATACTTCCATAAGTGGCAGCGTCAGCGACATAAAGACGGGCTGCCGTATGTGGGTTTTGAGGGTATGTGTGACCACGTAAAAGTTTTGAAAGATACTACACACCCGCATTGGAAGGCATTGCCGAGTCAAGCGATCCAACAAGAACTCAAACGTATCCATAAAGCGTATGATAGATTTCACAAGAAACTTGGGGGTAGACCGCATATCAAACCGCGACATAAGTTTAAGTCTATCACCTACCCCGGAGAAGCGGGGTGGTCTCTGAAAAACAATCGTATCACATTGACGTTTCGCAAATGGAATCCGAAGACACGCAAGTGGCAGTTTGATAAAGTGCCATATACCTTTCATAAACACCGTCAGTGGCACGGGGCTATTAGCACTCTCACAATCAAACGCGACAACTGTGGTGATTATTGGCTTTGTATTACAACAACCTATACGGATTTTAGACCCCTGCCGACAACAGGTAAAAGCGTTGGGGCAGACTTCGGTATGAAAGACGCTTATTTGACACTGAGCACAGGTGAGAAGATACAACACCCGCAACCTTTGAAATCTAACTTGAACAAACTTCGGTCTCTCAGTAAAGAACTCAGTCGTAAAGTTAAAGGCTCTAACGCTTGGTGGCGGTGTGTTCGGGCAATCGCACGTCTCTATCGTAAGATCGCTAACCAACGCAAAGACTTTCACTATCAACTGGCGAGCAAACTCTGTAAGAAGTTTGATAGAATTTTCACAGAGACATTGAACCTTGACGGCATGAAACGCCTGTGGGGGCGTAAAGTCTCCGACCTTGGTTTCTACGAGTTTGTTCAGATATTGGAACAGAAGTGTCAAAAACATAAGCGTCATTTCAAACAAATTGAACAATGGACTGCCACAACGAAACCTTGTAGTGATTGCGGTTTTCACAACGAAAACCTAACATTGAACGACAGGCAGTGGACGTGTCCTGAATGTGGTTCGCACCACGACAGAGACATCAACGCTGCGATAAACATTTTGCGGGCAGGGATAGCCATCACCTGATGATATGCCTGTAGTGTGGGAGACTACAGGGAAACGCCCGCTGGTGGAGCGACAGTTAGACGGTTTTTTAGGGGTTGGTTAATGGTTAATAGTGATTGGTTAAGAAAGAAACCTCTTTCCAATAACCAACAACCAATAACCAATAACCAATAACCATTCATGAGAAAACCGCAGTCGCTATGAAACCGAAGCCCCAACCTTTAGGTTGTGGGTGCTATCACGACCCAAGCGGAGCTCCTTAGGGTGTTAATCTAAGTGGAAACGCGCAAACGATTAAAAAAAGTCGGTAACTGAATTTTCAATATCGTTTTTCCAGATGTATCTCCTTCTCCATTGGCGGGGTTTCCAACCTCGCCTTTTTCTTTCTCATCCAAGGATGCGTTCATTCAACCTCTTCTGTAGCAACAATCTCCCAATCCCAACACCCAACTATTTCTCTGTAGGAGCGAGTGTTTTTGCTTGGGTGTTTCTTGTCGCTCGCGATCATACGGACTCACTCCTCTGTACGAACAAACTGTGCTCGCGATCTTACCGACCCCGACTGCTAACGGTTCCATTTATACCCATATCACCTTCCATTTTTCCTGCAAAAAATGTGGCGGTTATGATAGAATAGATATAAATCGTGAACCCTGATGCGACGAGGTGCATACTTTAAAATCGAACACAAACACCGAAATCATGAAAATCACCGACGTTAAAACCTACAACTTACGCTATCCACTCCTTGAATCCTTCGCTAATTCGCGAGGCTGGACGAGCACGCGAACTGCCGTTGTCGTCGAAATTCGCACGGATGCCGGGATTACCGGTTGGGGTGAAGGTATCAGTATCCCATCCACCTCGGCAATTGAAACACACCTGATTGGACAAGCGCCTTTTGAAACGGAACGGATATGGGAGGCGATGCGCGGGAACATCGGTGCACTAAGCGGTATTGACATCGCCTTGTGGGACATCATGGGTAAAGCACTTGATATGCCGATCTATCAACTCCTCGGCGGCGCGTTCCGATTGAAAATTCCGGCTTACGCCAGCGGACTTTTCAAGAAAGACAAACCCGACATAACCCAAGCGTTGATGGATGAAGCGAAAGGCTACGTCGATGCAGGATTTCCTGCCGTCAAGATGAAAATCGGTTTTGGTGAGGCGTACGATGTGAAAAACGTCGCTGCAGTTCGACGCGCTATCGGTGCCGATACCCTCTTTGCGGTGGATGCAAACTGTGGCTATGATGTCGGCACAGCGATTGACATTGGACAAAAGATTTTAGACGACGACCTCTTTTGGTATGAGGAACCGATTACCAGTGACGATGTCGCAGGTTATCAGGAAATCCGACAAGCACTAAATGTGAGAATCGCTGGCGGTGAGATGCTACAAGGACGGTGGGCATTCCGCGACCTACTCCAGAAACGCGGATTGGATATTGTACAACCGGATATAAGCATCGCAGGCGGCTTCACCGAATGCCGAAAAATCGCTGCCATGGCGAGTGCAAACTATGTGCGCGTGCTACCGCACATGTGGGGCAGTAGTATCCGCCTCGCAGCCACATTGCACTGGCAAGCCACACTGCCAGATGCACCGCAGGCACTCAATCCGATCCCTTCGCTCTTGGAATTTGATATGACCGAAAATCGCCTCCGAACAGCATTGGCACAGCAACCGATAAATGCCGTTGATGGATACGTTGACGTTCCACAAGCACCCGGACTTGGAATTGAAATTAACCGAGATATATTAGAACAGTACGCATGAGGACACTATCCGCTGGAAATAGATTTCCTTAAATTAAGAATGCGTTCGGTTAAACCAAAGCCGGTTTTTCGACAGGGGTCCCCACCCGTTACTGGGAAGGGGAGAGAAAAACCCAACAAAAACTCCACAATTAAAAATATGAAGAATCGAATCCTAATTATATGTCTCCTGCTCTTATCCGTATTGAGTATCCTTTTTCTCTACCACTTCCGCGTCGAAGCGGATTCTCGGACACAGCAGTCTGTAGATGGAGCGTCTTTTTCACATGATCTATTTAATCAGGTACTGCAAGCACATGTCAATAAAGCGGGACGGGTTAATTATACAAAACTGAAGGCGAACCCCGAAAAACTGGAGAAGTACTTGGATCTGTTAGCGGTTGCAAAACCCATGGAATTGTCCTATAACGCACAGTTGGCATTCTGGGTCAACGCCTACAACGCGCTTGTTATTAAAGGGGTTATCGACCACTATCCCACAACGAGTGTCCGAAAAGTCAAATGGTTCGGCGGGTTTTTCTATCGGCTTAAGTTCCAAGTTGCGGGTAAAACTCACACACTCAATCAGATTGAACACGGCATTATCCGCACGGAATTTGTGGATCCGCGTATTCATTTCGTCCTTGTGTGCGCCTCGACAAGCTGCCCACCCATCGAAAACAGTGCGTTTTCTGCCGAAGATATTGAGGAACGCCTTGAGACTGCGACGTTCAACTTTGTCCAGAACCCTGAACAGGTTAGGATTGACCGCGCGAAACGTCGCGTCTACCTCTCGAAAATTTTCAAGTGGTACGATGATGATTTTAGGGAGGGCTACGACGGTGTAGCGGACTTTCTCACCGATTACCTGTCCCCTGAAGACGCGGATTTCCTATTAGCGGAGAACGTTAAATTCCACTACTTGGACTACGATTGGACCCTGAACGATCAACATTAAACCTCATAACAATTTAAGAAACGTGAGTTTGATAAATGTTGGACTTATGTAGCGTCCACTGTTAATGGACGTCATATACGCCACAAACTATGAAGTTTGTGCTACAATTGATGTCTCTGTGATGCGAAAATAGAACTGCAACACATCCAAAGTGATTAATCAAACTGGCGTTAAGAACATATTGTGCAAATTAACTTTTATAGTGAATCCTAAAAATAAATAGACACATTCGTACCACAAACTTCCAGTTTGTGCCAGTCTGAATGCCTGTTATAGGTATTCAGACTGTTTGAGAGTGCCCAATTAATTCTAAACTTTACTCTAAATAAAGGAGTCATCAGTCATCGGTTTTCAGTCGGAGATACCTTGTGGCGGTAACAGATAAAACTCCTGTCACAAGAGAATAACTGAAAACTGAAAACTGAAAACTAATCATGGTAAATACTGCCGTTATCGGTTACGGATACGCTGGACGCGCTTTTCATTCATACCTCGTCGGCTTGGCAGATGGATTGAACCTTTACGCTATTGCCACGCGGAATGCTGAACGCCGCGAGGCCGCACGCGAAGCATACCCAAACGCGCAAAGCTATCAAACAATTGACGAAGTCATCGCAGATGATGCTGTTGATCTCGTCGTATTAGCCACACCACACGATACACACGCCGAACTCGCCACCAAAGCGATGGATGCAGGTAAACACGTCGTTACAGACAAAATTATGGCGATGAATACCGAAGAAGCAGACGCAATGATCGCCGCCAGCAAACGGAACGATGTGCTGCTCAGCGTCTTTCATAACCGCAGATGGGATTGGGACTATAACACCGTCAGAAAAATTATTGACGACGGTCTGCTCGGAACACCTTATCTCTATCAGGTTGCGATTATGCGTTACGGCGCACCGGGCGGTTGGCGTGGGGTCAAAAGTCAGAGTGGTGGTATCCTTTACGACTGGCCCGCACACTTCGTCGATCAGGCACTGCAGCTCGTAACGGCACCCGTTGAATCTGTCTTCTGTGATATTCACTACAACACAAGATGGGACACAGATATCGGCAACTATGGCAACCTTATCATCAAGTTTGAGAACGATGTCCGGTATCAGATTGAGATCGGAAATCTCTCCAAAGCAGAAAAACCGCGCTGGTATATCGTCGGGGATTTAGGTGGATTAATCAAATACGGACTCGACCCACAAGAAGGACCAATGCGCGACGGGAACATTGATGCCGCGCAGCAAGACCCCGAAAACTATGCAAAAGTCTGGACCGAGGCGGGTGGCGAGAACCGTGAGATCGTTGTCGAAAGCGTCCAGACAACATGGAAATCCTACTATCAGAACATCGCAGACGTACTGAACAAAGGCGCGGAGTTGGTTGTCAAACCTGAGGAAATCCGAAAAGTTATGCAGGTCTACGACGCAGCGATGCAGTCTTCAGAAACGGGACAAACCGTGCGAATCTCGTAAGAGCATCCTCTCAGTCGTGATGCTTTAGTCCTATCCGTTTATTTTGGGCTAAAACCCGTTTTTGACAACGGAAAAAACGGAGCGGAAACCCAATATTTAAAAATTTGTTCAAATTATAGACAGCAGTGTTCAGTTATTGGCGGAATTATGCCTTAGAATTCCCAAATCAGCGCAATAATAGGCATTCCAAACTGGCATCGTATTTGCTACACAGTATAACACAAACAACCGGTCATAAGGGAGAGACCCATGAAAACGAAAACACAGTATGGATTCATACTGATATTGCTCCTTGTATTGGTTTCCGTTTTACAAAACGGTATAGCCGATCATCACGCAGCAGACACGTCAACATATACAGAATTAAACAAGCAGGTTGTCGAAAGCATTGACAAAGGGTTGGAATGGCTAAAGGGACAACAAGCTGAGGACGGACTCTTCGCCAATCATCCGGGCATAACGGCTCTGGTACTCACTGCCTTTTTACGACATCCAGAAAAGAAATACGCAGAGGCGGATCATCCTTTTATCCAGAAGGGGCTGCAGCGGTTGGTTGCGATGCAACAGCCAAACGGTGCAATCTACGATGCTGAGATGCAACCCGCACTGCCGAATTACAACACCTCTATTTCCATCATGGCGCTTTCCTCAACTGGCAACCCGAAATATGACGAAGTTATTAAAAAAGCGCAAGGCTTCTTGAAGGGTTTACAAGTCACGGATGAGGAAAGCACTTATTATGGTGGGATCGGCTACGGCAGCCGTCAGGACGTGAAAGACCTGTCCAACCTGAACATTGCTATCCAAGCACTCAAAGAGAGCGGTTCCGATGACCAAGAAGTTTGGGACAAGGCAATTAAATACCTCGAACGCACCCAGAATCGGAGCGAGAGCAACGATCAAAAATGGGCTGGTAACGACGGCGGGTTCATCTATTCGCCTGACGGTGAAAGCAAAGCCGGAACAGATGCCGCAGGAAGTCCGCGCTCTTATGCCAGCATGACTTACGCCGGGTTGTTGAGTTTCATCTACGCAAATGTTGATAAAGATGATGAACGCGTCGAAGCCGCTTTCAAGTGGATACAGGAGCACTTCACGCTCGAAGAAAACTATGGTATGGGTTCACAAGGTTTATACTATCACTATCACACCATGGCGAAGGCGTTGCGACTTTATGGTCAATCAACCTTTGTAGACACGAAAGGCATCTCACACGATTGGTACCGAGAGTTCGCAGAAAAAATGATCGAATTGCAGAAACCCGATGGATTCTGGGTGAATGAGCAAAGCCGCTGGATGGAAGCAGATCCGAGACTCGTAACTGCTTATGTGGTTCTCGGCCTTGATACCGCCTACCCGAAATAGGTGTAACCGCTTTTAGACTTTTCAGAACCTATGTATCAATCAATCAAAGTATCCGCAATTTCGTTGAAACCTGCCAAATGGGAGAAAGCCTCCAACGCTGATAAATTGGAGGCTTTCTTCGTTGAAGCCGCTAAGGATACACCACAACTAATTTTGGCGACCGAAGGCGTATTGGAAGGCTATGTCGTCATGGATGTCATCGAAGGTAAAGCCACACCGGAGGCGATGCTTGACATTGCCGAGCCGATTGATGGTACTTATATTCACCGATTCCAACGGCTTGCACACCAACTTAAGACCTGTCTCTGTTTCGGTTTCGCTGAACGGTGTGGTAACTCTGTTTACAATTCTGCTGTGTTTATTGACAGCAATGGTGAGATATGCGGCACCTATCATAAAACACAATTCGCCGAAGGCACACATCCATCGTGGAACTTCAATTGTATCGGCGAAACGATTCGTGCGTTTGATACACCCTTCGGACGCGTCGGCATCTTAATTTGCAATGATCGGTGGAATCCATTGATTGCACGGACGCTGGTTTTAGATGGCGCGCAATTCCTGCTGATCCCTTCCTACGGTTCAAAAGGTAAATCACAAAATCAAACCGTTCTCGCCAGAGCACGCGAAAACGGCGTGCCGATTGTAGAGGCAAACGTCGGTATGAATCTCATCATCAGCAAAGGCGAAATTGTCGCATATAAATGGGGAAACGACCAGATTAGCACGGCAGACATTGACATTCCGCCCCCGCCTTCCACCGAGGCTGCACGCCATTCGGAGCAGGAATACTTACAAGCGCAGGGGCCTGAGATGGAAACACGTTATCAGAAAACCGTTGACCGTTTGCGGTAACACGGATACGCTATCTATAGGATGTTATATCCCTTGACATACTCACCCAGCTAAAGCAAGGGTGATTCTTTTGTTCCTTTTAGGAACATTCCTCGTGTCTAAGACGAGGCAACAGGGACTTCCAAGCGAAAGCCCAAGGGCGGTGTCATACGGGGAGAACCCATTTCCGCCACTACGGGGACACCGAAGTGACCCAGATACTTTTCTCTGATATTGATCGCACCGACACCGTCGCGGTGATATTGGAAACCACATTTACAGGTATAGTTGCGATTGTTCGGTTTCTTTCGGTTGCCACATTTAGGGCAAGTTTGAGAGGTATAGGATTCGTCAATGACTTTGACTTTGATACCTAACGCTTTCGCTTTGTAGGTTATCAACTCGGCAATCTTACCAAAAGCCCACTGGTGGAGTTTCTGGTTCGTCTTTTTTCCGTAGTCTATGGTGTTTCGAATACCTGTGAGGTCTCCGAGTATTATTGTGCCAATACCTTTTGCTTGGCAGTATTTGACGAACTTAGTGGTCTGTTTGTGGAGTGCGTCTTTGATTTGGTTATCAATCTTTCTAATACGCTTCCACTTCCGACGGGTGAGTCTCCACCAGCGTTTAGAATGGCGTTTACACCGACTGAGCGTCTGACTGAATTCGGCAAGCACTTTGTTTCTATAGCGGTATAGTGAGCGGATATACCGTCCATTGTAGATATGTGTGTCTTGACCATCGTGAGAGACAATCGGGTGTATTTCGCCTATATCAACGCCTACAACTTCTTTACCGGTTTCAGGTGTTTCGGTGTGATACAAATACGAAAAATGGAGTGTCCAGTGTCCGTAGTTATAGCACAAATCAATCGTTGCGATATGTGCTGCTTTAGACATATCAAAGTTGTTGGGCAAAGGTATCTCTATTTTCGGTTGACTCTGTGCCATAGAAAGTTCAACGCGTTTACCAAAGAGGCTACCTTCTACAAAACGAATGGCAGACTTTTTCCAACGGGTCGTCATATAGTTTTTTCGTGTGTTAGGAGGTTTCGGCTTTCTAACGCCACCCGATTTTTTCACAGCAGAGTAGGACAACCAAGACTTGAAGTAACGCTCCCGAACCGCTTGCCGACTTTGGGAATGCAAGAGTGGATTAGAAAGTTTTCGGTCTATCCAGCCTTCGCAGTCTTTACCGAAATAGAAGTCTCTGTGAGCATGAGGATAGCCACGCTGCCACTGGTACATATCCATTTGATCGCAACAGGCATTCCAAACAGCACCAGACGCAGCATTCGCTTCAGAGAATATCGGTTGTGCTTCTATTTTCAGGGTTTGCGTGCGGTAGAAACTTGGCATTTAGACACCTTTCTGGTTTTCTACATATTCTTTTAGAACTTGTAGTGTTACACCCCCTGTAGACGCTACAAAATAGGAACGTGTCCACAAGTTCGGCAGTCTTGATTTTAGGTGCGGAAACTCCTCACGAAGAACTTGAGCCGTCATTCCTTTGAGTTTGCCAATCATTACACCAACGGCTTGAGTTGGAGGAATGCTAATCAACAAATGTATGTGGTCTGTCATTGTCTCTAAAGCACGAACCGTAAATCCGTGTTTTTCTTCTGATTCTATGACAAGTTCTTTGAATCGTTCTTGAATGTCAGAAGACAAGACACTTCTTCTGTATTTTGTACACCAGATGATATGGTACTCACAGGCGTATGTAGCAGATCGTGTCGTTTGATATGTTAAAATAGGTGTTTCTAATTTCATTCTAAAACCTTTTTTGTGTTAGATTATACATATATTATACCACAAAAATGTTAGAATGTAAAACCTTTTTTCAATATAGACCCTTGGTCTAATTCAATAGGGCGGTGTCTACATCCCCCAGCTAAAGCAAGGGGTTTTGACACCGAAGAATTTGATAAAAAATTCTCAGCATTTTCAGCAGCTTCCCTTCAGGTCAATCACTGGTACTATCCTAACATATCTCCAAAAAAACAAGAAACCCTTTTCGCTTTATGTGAAACTCGCTTAAACCTATTTCCGTTAATCCAGTCAAATACCCCTGTGTTCTCAATGACATATCAAAAAATACACCAATAGATCCGTTAAAACACTTAGGAGAAAACATGCGTTTAATTGAAGGAATATCTATTGGGGTCGCTGCGATTCGAGCGCACAAAATGCGTTCGCTATTAACGATGTTAGGAATTATCATCGGTATCGCAGCGGTCCTGGCAATGATAGCCATCGGTGACGGTGCTAAAGAAATCGTCATGAATGACGTAGAAAAGTTGGGCGGTGCGACACGTATCACACTCTACCATACATCATATAAACGGGAAAATAATAGATGGATTCGCATCCGTAGCAATGAATACATGAAATATGAAGACGCTCAGGCAATTGAGGCAGAATGCCCATCCGTGAGTACAGTCGCACCGAGAATCCCAGATTGGAGACACGTTTTGATTCAGGGTCCAGGCGGCACTGAAACCCGCGCAGGCTATAACGGTGTAGATGCCAACTACCAAAACGCAATGAATTGGAACCTCAGAGCAGGACGCTTCATTACAGACGAAGATGTCGAAAAGGCAACAAAAATCTGCGTCCTCGGAGACGAAATAGCAGTCGAACTCTTTGGCAATCAATCACCGTTAGGGCAAGAGATTAAAATCGCACGGGATGTCCGATACCGCGATCAGTGGGGTAGAAGACGGCGAGACCGTCTGACTGAACGTTTCACAGTCGTCGGCACACTCGTACCGAGAGGCAGAAGTTTACGGTTCGGCATGAGTTACGACAACCTCGCCTTTATCCCGATAACAACTGTACAAGACCGCCTTACGGGTGGCGACAGGGTCTCGGATATTATGGTTTTCGCGAATACCATTGATGACATCCCTAAAGCAATTGAAGAGGTGCAAACAGTTATCCGAAAACGACACAACGACCAAGACGACTTCATCAAAATCCGAGCGATGCGGTCAGGCATGGCACAGTTAGAAAAAATCAGTAAGATGATCAAAATCGCCTTAGGCAGCATCGCCGGCTTCTCGCTCCTCGTTGGCGGCATCGGTATTATGAATATGATGCTCGTCGCCGTCACTGAACGGACGCGCGAGATCGGCTTGCGAAAAGCACTCGGCGCCAAACCTTTAGATATCCTACTTCAATTCTTGATAGAAGCGGTCATCATGTGTGGCGTTGGTGGCGCAATTGGCGTTGGATTAGGTATCTTTGCCGGCGAAGGGATGGCGATGCTTGCAGTCAAAATCGCCAAAATCGTGCCCGAATGGCCATCGGTCATCTCAACGCAATGGGTACTCATCTCCGTATCATTCTCCGCAGCAATTGGCATCTTTTTTGGACTGTATCCAGCCATAAAAGCCTCTATGCTTCCCCCTAAGGAAGCGCTACGCACAGACTAAACTCAGACCATTCAAATAACATCTATTCTCGTAGGCGCGCTCAGAAAGCGCGCCTTAATTTTTTTCATTTTCCATCCTTCAGAAGCCACATTATAGTGAATCCTAAAAATAAATAGACACATTCGTAGCACAAACTTTTAGTTTGTGCCAGTCTGAATGCCTGTTATAGGTATTCAGACTGTTTGAGAGTGCCCAATTAATTCTAAACTTTACTATAATTCAGAATCAGAGATTAACCCCTATAAACCTATTTCGCTTAATTACGTCTAATTAATCCAAACAACCTGATGACAATAAATGCATAATCTCAAAGGATTTGGAAACATTATATGCGTCTAATTGAAGGGCTATCCATTGGACTCTCCGCAATCCGAGCGAACAAGATGCGCTCGCTGCTGACGATGCTCGGTATCATCATCGGTGTCGCGGCAGTACTCGCAATGATCGCTATCGGTGACGGAGCAAAGATCATCGTGCTAAAAGACGCACAGAAATTGGGCGGTGCTAACCAGTTTACGATGTACCGTACGTCGTATAAACGAGAAGGGGGACGCTGGATTCGCATCCGTAGCAACGAATACTTAGAATATGAAGATGTACTCGCGATTGAAGCCGAATGCCCGTCGGTAAAGGCAGTCACGCCGCGAATCCCGGAATGGAGAGGCTCCTTAATCCAAACCGCTGACGGAAGCGAAACCCGCGCAGGCTATAACGGCGTAGATGCCGCCTATCCGATCGCAATGGATTGGGATGTTCAAGAGGGGCGTTTTATTACAGACGAAGACGTGGAAAATGCAACGAAAATCTGTGTACTCGGTGAAGAAGTCGTTACTGAACTATTCGGCGAAGCGTCGCCAGTGGGACAGGAGATCAAAATCGCAAAAGGGAGTGGTCGTTACGACAAATGGGGACGCAGAGACAGCAAACGCTCCACGGAACGGTTCACGGTCGTCGGAACGATGATGCCCCGCGGGCGAAGTCTGCGGTTCGGGTGGAGTTACGATAACCTCGTTTTTATACCCATCTCTACAGTCCAAGAACGTTTCACAGGTGATAACCGAATTCAGGATATCGTCATCTACGCGCATACCGTCGAGGAGGTTCCGAAGGCGATTGAGGAGGTAAAAACCGTTATCCGAAAACGGCACAAAAACAAAGACGACTTCGTCGGAATCTTTGAGATGCGCTCAGGCATGGCACAGTTAGAGAAAATCAGTAAAATGATTAAAATCGCCCTTGGAAGTATCGCCGGGTTTTCGCTCCTCGTCGGCGGTATCGGTATTATGAACATGATGCTCGTCGCCGTGAGTGAACGCACCCGCGAGATCGGGCTCCGAAAAGCACTCGGTGCCAAAAGCATTGATATTCTCATGCAATTCCTAATGGAAGCCGTTATTTTATGTGGTGTCGGCGGCGCAATCGGGATTGGGTTGGGCATGTTTGCTGGTGAAGGCATGGCAATGCTCGCTGTCAAAATCGCTAAAATTGTGCCCGAATGGCCCGCTGTTATCTCCATGCAATGGGTATTGATCTCCGTGTCATTTTCGGCTGTGATCGGTATCGTGTTCGGGTTATATCCTGCGGTAAAAGCGTCGTCGCTCTCCCCAATTGAGGCACTCCGCACCGAATAAAACCGTCTGACACAACGCGAAAACACTAAACTATTTTCACGCGATTGCGTCTAAAAAAACAGTCAACTTTAATAAGAAAAGCGTCAGGATTCGGAATCGCCGCTAACGCTAAAAAGAAAATTGTTGCAAAAAAAAGCGAACCTCGTATACCATTTCTCTGTCTAAATGTTAAGCATACAAATGTACTTACATTGGGAGGCGTGAAATGCGTATATTTGAAGGGTTATCCGTTGGAGTCTCTGCAATTCGCAGCAACAAACTCCGCTCTTTGCTCACCATGCTTGGGATTATCATCGGTGTCGCTTCGGTCCTCGCGATGATTGCCATTGGTGATGGTGCTAAGGCGATTGTGCTGCAAGACGCAGAGAAATTAGGCGGTGTGAATCAGTTCACGATGTACCGCAGTTCTCACAAACGGGTCGGAAGGCGTTGGATGCCAAACCGTAGTAACGAATACTTTGAATATGAAGATGTGTTGGCAATTGAGGCGGAATGCCCATCTGTAGAGGTCGTCGTGCCGCGAATTCCGGAATGGCGAGGCGTTCTCGTCCAAGCCGCTGGTGGATCTGAAGCACGAACCGGCTATAACGGTGTAAACTACACGTTCGCGGAGGCGATGGATTGGGACATTCTGCAAGGTAGGTTCATTTCTGAAGAAGACATTGAAAACGAAACAAAAGTCTGTGTGTTAGGTACAGAGGTTACTATGACCTTATTCGGTAACACCTCACCGATAGGACAAGAAATTAAGATTAGCAGAGGCGGCGATAGGTATAGCCGGTACGGGCGAAAGGAAGAAAATCGCTTAACAGAACGGTTTACCGTCGTCGGGACGATGGCACCCCGAGGTCGAAGTTTACGTTTCGGGTGGAACTTGGATGACATGATGTTTCTCCCACTTACAACAACGCAGCAACGCTTCACCGGCAACGATAGAATTATGATGCTTTCAGTCCACGCGAATACCGTTGAAGAGGTTCCACAAGCTATTGAAGAAGTGAAAGCCGTTATGCGGAAACGGCATAAGAATCAAGATGATTTCTTTATGCTTAGGGACATGCGCGAAGGGATGGCACAATTAGAGAAAATCGGTAAAGTCATAAAAATCGCACTCGGGAGTATTGCCGGGTTCTCGCTCCTCGTCGGCGGCATCGGGATTATGAATATGATGCTCGTCGCCGTTACCGAACGGACACGTGAGATTGGGCTACGAAAAGCACTCGGCGCAAAGCGACTCGATATTCTTGTCCAATTCTTAATAGAAGCCGTGGTTATGTGTAGTGTCGGCGGTGTACTCGGTGTGCTAACAGGCATATTTGCTGGCGAAGGGATGGCGATGCTCGCTGTTAAAATCGTCCAGATTGTTCCCGAATGGCCATCGGTCGTTTCAACGCAGTGGATATTGATTTCCGTATCCTTTTCAGCACTGATCGGTATATCGTTCGGACTATATCCTGCAATAAAAGCGTCAGCACTCTCACCGATTGAAGCACTCCGTACCGAATAGGAGAGACGATAAATGAATCTCATTGAATGTATCATTTTAGGCATTTCCAGCTTGCGACGAAATCCACTCCGTTCCGCCCTAACAATTTTAGGGATCATCGTCGGGGTCGGTTCCGTCGTCAGTATGGTATCTGTCGGCGACGGGTCAAGTGCCATGGTTTTGCGGGAAATCGAGCGGACAGGTGGCACGAAAATTGTTGAAATTTATAAAGACGATTGGGATAAACAGTCAGGGACACTGAGTCGTGCTGCTGGAGAAGCCGTACGCGGCAGGGGACGCTGGAAAAGAAACCGCGCCGAGGATTTGGAAACCGAAGACGCTTTTGAGATTCTCAAGCACGCACGCGGTGTTGTGGATGTCGTCGCTGAGGACGATATGGGTGGATGGAACGTGAACTACAAAGGACGCTCAAAGGAATCCCGTATTGTCGCCTCAACCGCTGGATATGACCGGTCACATAACTGGTATACTTCAAGCGGCAGATTCTTTTCCGCTGAAGAGGTAGAAGCTGCAAGTAGCGTCGCTGTCATCGGCTCGAAAATAGCCGAAGAGGTCTTCCTGGGGGAAGACCCCGTTGGTAAAGAGATTAAAGCCTCGCGCCCCTCTTACTGGCGTGGAAGGAGCGGACTTTATGAGGTACGTCTCAAAGTCATCGGGGTGATGGAAGAGAAGGGCGACGCAATGGACACTTCCGGTTGGGACGATAGGTTTATCATTCCGATAACCACACTCCAACAACGCTTCAAGGGCCGTCAAGATGTTGAACGCATCCGGGTTGAAGCGGTTGATGTCGATACCATTCCTACCGCCATAGCAGATGCCAAAGATGTATTAGGAAGACAGCACAACAACACAGGTGAAGAATATAACTATTGGACAGCGACAGAGGAATTAGCAACCGCCAATAAGGTCGGCTTGGTCATGAAAGCCTTGATGGGCGGCATCGCTGCTATCGCACTCATGGTCGCGGGCATCGGCGTGATGAATATCATGCTTGTCTCCGTTACCGATCGGACACGGGAAATCGGGTTACGTAAAGCACTCGGCGCCACGCGGAGCGATATTTTAGCCCAATTCTTGATTGAGGCATCTGTGCTGACACTCGCGGGCGGTATCCTCGGCGCAATCTTAGGGGTCTTCATGGGGCGCGGCACCGCCGCACTCATCTCTAAGTTCGTCTGGGAAGGCAGCAACTGGCCCTCAGTCATCTCATTTGGAACAATGCTGATTGCCTTGATCGTTTCTGTCGCTATCGGTGTTTTCTTCGGGTTGTATCCTGCCAATAAGGCAGCGAAACTTACACCCGTTGATGCACTCCGATCCGATTAGTCTATTTGCAAATATAGTTTTCAGGTATCAGTTGTCAGATAAAGCGTTTTCGGTTATCAGTTAAAAAGGGTTTCGTTTATTGACAACCGTTCTCACTGCGAAGCACGACAACTGATAACCAATACATAGGAGGGATTAGCCTTGAAAAATATTATTATTACCGCTGGCGTTGTTTTGGTCCTCGTCGTCGCAATCGGGTGGGTTGTACTCGGACGCAGCAAAAACGGACCAGACCCGGCACTATCAAAGAAAGTTGAAGTCGTCGAACGCGGCGATTTCCAAACGCGAATCAGTGCAACCGGCAACTTGGAACCCCTTATTGACGTAGAGGTCAAATCCAACGTCGAAGGTGAGATCGTTAGACTCTACGTTAAAAATGGCGATCCCGTGGTAGAGGGACAGGTACTGATAGACCTTGACCCCGAACTTTATCAGGAAGAAAAAAAGCAGGCGGAAGCGGATGTCCGAGCCGCTAAAGCACAGCTCAAGCAGGCGGATCTGAACATCTTACTCAAAAAGGAACGCCTCGAAAGTCAGTTGATTCAGGCTGAATCCGACTTTAAAATCGCTCAGGCGAATTTTGAGACGACACAAGCCTCAACCATAACACAAATCAATCAAGCAGAAACAGACATTTTGACCGCGAAAAACTCACTTGACCAAGATAACATCGCCTTGGAACAAGCCCGAATCGCGCTTGAACAGGCAAAAATCACACTGTCTGAGCAGGAAACATCCCTGAATTCAGCCAAGATTGCCATGGATAACGCGAAATCGGAACTCGATCGAAATACCGAGCTTTATGACAAGGAATTGGTTTCCAAAAAAGCGTTGGAAGACGCGCAAGCTGGACACGTGAACGCTAAGGTGCAATATGAAAATGCCCAAAAACGCGTGGAATCACAGAAACAGACGATCACTTCACAGGGAAGAACAATTACAGTACGAGAAACTTCCATAGCATCACGCGAATTAACACTGGAAAACCAAAAGAAGAACCTTGAAGATCTGAAAAGGATGCGGAAAAATTCTGAGGAAGAAGCACGACTCCGCGTCGAAAATTCTCGAACCCGTTTAGACGAATTGAACCATACCCTCGAAAACGAGAAATCTTTGACCGAGCAATCCAGAGTGAGTGCCGACGCGAACCGACTCCGACGCGAGAGTACGCTGAAGAACCAATCGGAACGGCTTGAGTGGACCACAATCAAGGCACCCATGTCAGGAATCGTCACACTTCTCGAACTTGAAGTCGGTGAGATTGTGACTTCCGGACGTTCAGCATTCTCCCAAAGTCCACCGCTTATGACCATCGTTGATCCTTCCAAAATGGTCGTCAAAACTTTTATCAATGAAGTTGACATGGAACGGTTGAAAGATGATCAAAAGGCGGAAATCAAAGTTGATGCCTACCAAAGTAAAACATACGAGGGCAGAGTGTATGAGATCTCACCGAGTGGGCAGCAACAGGACAATATCATCTCTTTCGAGGTGATGATAGAAGTGCTTGGATCTCCGGTGGAACTCAAGCCGGGCATGAGTACAGATGTTGACATCATCACCTACGAGGAGAAAAATGTACTCATGGTACCCATTGATGCCATCATCAACGAAAAAAGTGTGACGGTCAACGCACAGGTCGGGAACACGTCCCCGTTCAAACAGAATCAACCGATTGTGATGCAGACCATCAGCGAGAAAACCTTCAATGGCACGGTTGAAAGTGTCGGAAACGGCAGCGTCACCATCAGCTTGGATAGCAGTCAGCGCGGGATTATGCCGGGTCCCTTGACCGTATCCCTTTTGGTCAAAGGTAAAAAGGAAGCCGACGGTGTCCGCGCACAGGTCAATATCTCAAAAGGCAAATTCGTTATGTTGGATGATGGCAGTGCTAAAGGCAAGAGAACGCCCGTTGAAACAGGCATGCAAAACGAGACGAAAGTCGTTATCAAGAGCGGTGCCACCGAAGGCGATCGGGTTATTCTGCAAAAAAGAAAACCGCCACAAGGCGGCGGTTGGGGAAAATAAAATAACTGAATCTACATCATAAGCGGTTATTGACTATCAGCCATCGGCTTTCAGTTAAGAGGGGTTTGGCGCACCAGATCCTCTTGTTACTGATGGCTGATGGCTTTTCCCGCTGATGGCTACAGTTGGATAATCTGACCATCGTAAGCCAGATAAGCGTTATCAGGCAGTTCAATGTCTACCTCTTCACACTGCTCTTTGAAATAACGGTGATCCAGCCGGTGCATAATGTGCGTGAAATACGTCTCCCTCGGTTTCAGCGCATCGCTAATCTCTAACGCCTCACCCACCGAGAGATGCGTCGGATGCCTCGGATTGAAACTTAAGGCATCAATCACCAGCACCTCAATCCCATTTAGCAGATCCTGGGATGCTTTGGGCAACCGTTTTACATCCGGCACATACCCGAAGTCGTCAATCCGATAACCGTAAGTCGGAACGTTTCCGTGTTCAACCGGAATCGGCGTAATATCAAAACCGAGCAACTTAAACTTCTGATCCTGTTCGACGACATTCGGAAGTAGATGCCCGACACCGCCACCTTGGAACGTCTCCTTTGTGAACATATAATCAAAGTTGCGTTGTAAGATACCAATCGTTTGCTCCGGACCGTAGATAGGCATATCCATCTGCTGTTTCCGGCACGGCATCACAATGTCATTTGTACCACTGACATGGTCAGCGTGAGAATGCGTGAAGATAACCGCATCTATCCTTTCAATCCGATTCCTGACAATCTGATCCATGAAGTTCGGACCCAAGTCAAATTGAAGGTTTTTCCCGTCTTTTTCAATGTGGATTGATGAACGCGTCCGATAATTTTTCGAGTTAACATCCCGTGCATCTTCGCAGGTTTCGCACTCACATTTATACTCAGGAACACCTGTTGAAGTGCCTGAACCCAAGATCGTAATCTTCATTTATTATCTCTCAATTTCTATAGTTTTCTATCTCGGAGACGTGGTTTGTGATTGTCAGTTTTCATGTAGAGGCTCGTTTCTTTCTGATAACTGACAACTAATAACTGACAACTATTAAATGACTAAACTTACACCGCAAGAATGCCGCGTTCTATCTGATGTTCTCGGTGATACCCCGATGACGGTCATCCCCGCCGCCCGCCTGAAAAACGGAATGTGCGATGCTTATATCGCTGGCACACTGCCGGATATCACCGCTGCACTTATTTTTGACCTATTCTGTCCCGACGAACCGAGCGGTTTCGGCAAAGATGCTGACGCTCTGTGGCAACTGTTAAAAGCGACCGACGGTTGGAGTTGTATCAACGTTGACACCGCATGCGCAACATCTCTCGGTGCCCTTATTGAAGCAGACAGAAACACAACCATCCGTTATTACGGCGATGTCTATCACGCGCTTTTAGAACCCGTCCACTGCTACCCAAATGAGGCAGTTCGCCTGCTGACCTTAGAAGATGTCGAACGTCTGGCACAAGCACCGACAGAAGTTCAAGGCAACGGTTACAAAACACACGAGGCGATGGTTACAGAAGGCATCGCCGCTGGTGCCGTTATAGATGGCAACATTGTCGCTATCGCACACACTTACGCGGAAACAGACCTACACGCCGACATCGGGGTCTCTACCGTAGAGATATGGCGTGAAAAAGGATTCGCTACTGCCGCTGCATCGATCGTCGCCGAAGAAATTCAGGCGAAAGGCAAAGTGCCAGCCTGGAGCTGCGGTGAAGATAACATCGCTTCACTCAGAGTCGCACAAAAATTGGGTTTCACCGAAATCGGTCGGCGCACTTATGTCATTCCGATTTCACCAGAATAGAAGTTTCATGAGCCGAGCGCAGCATCCACTTTATTGATAGCCGCTGCCATCAATCGCGCATGCTCTTCCTGCATATTCACGTTAAACCCAAACCGTAATGCCCGTCCTAAGATCGACAACGTCTGTGGACACATATCCCGTGAATACTCAATATCCCCTTTGTAGCGCGGATCCTTCCACGGATACCCTGACGCATCCGGTGAATGCTTGAACAGGATGGAATCCCAATAGGTATAAATATGCCGGTCAGGGAAACCGTCGTTGTAAGCAGTACCGGCGTTGAGTCCCTCCGCCCTGAGCGCATCGGAATATTTTTGGGCGAGTTCCACATCACGTACAATAATTGCAGCACTAATACCGCACTCACCGGTCGGATCATCTACATGTTGTCGGATATAACCTTTCGGTGTCTCGGCAAGTTCCGCGGTGAACGCCTTTTTGAGTCGGCGTGTGTGCCCTAAGATGTCCTCTAACTTGGAAAGTTGCACGCGCGCAATCGCACCTAAAATTTCACTCGTCCGATAGCACTGTCGCGAGAAGGGTTTGTTCTGCCATTCAGAATCGCTCATCCACATCGGTAGACCAGGTTCCGCGGCGAACGCTGCACGTTCATAGACATCATAGTCGTCAGTAAAGACGAGGCCACCCTCCCCACAAGAGATGACCTTATAGTAGTTGAGACTCCATGCCCCCGCGTTGCCCCACGTGCCAGCGTATTTGCCTTTATACTGACCACCAACACACTGGCAGCAATCCTCAACAACTTGCAGATTGTGCTTCTCTGCAAGTTCGACAATCGCCTCAAGCCGACACGGCACGCCTTGCATGTGTACCGGCAAGATTGCCTTGGTATACGGTGTAATTTTCCGTTCGACATCGGCAACATCTAAACCGAGCGAGTCGTCAATTTCCGCGATGACCGGAATCGCACCGACACCAACAATCGCGGCAGCGGTCGCAATAAAGGTATACCCCGGTAAAATCACCTCATCCCCCGGCCCGATGCCGAGACCGGTGAGCGCGCAGATAATCGCCGATGTACCTGAGTTCACCATCAACGCGTGTTTTGCACCGAGGTATGAAGCCGCTTCCTTCTCAAAACTGGCGACATTTGAATCCTCAACGAACCGAAAAAGCTTACCGCTGCGTAACACCTCTGTCACAGCATCAATCTCACGCGCGTCTATCACACTCGGCCCGTGCATGCCACCGGGTATAGATTCAGCGATAACGGGCGTTCCACCATCAATTGCTAAACGTGCTGCCATCTTTCTCCTCCACAAATGTTAGGACATAGTTTGAAGGTATCGCGGTTACAAACCGCGCCTACAAAGGCACGAAATATGTGATACTTTATCAGATGCCTCCGTTTTTGTCAACAGCATTTCTCTACCCTTCATCTACGCCACCACGCTTTCTTTCGCTGATACGATGCAAGAAGTTTTGAAATCTCTTTCGCCTTCTTGTCTAAACGCAACACTGTTTCGCACGCTTCAACGACGCTCTGTTTGGCAGCATCGTCTTGCGTGGTTTGATAAATATGGTGATAACTCTGCGCCACGGCGGTGTGGTACGCGATAGGATCTACACCGTCCGGCACCCCAGCAGGAAGTTCCGCAATAGTCTCAACTGCCGCATCCCAAGCCTCCATCTCAGCATGACAAATAACAAGTTGGTAGCGTGGATACGCTTGCCCCGGATCCAGCCAATACGCCTGCCCATAACACATCACCGCTTCCGTCCAAGCAGCGTTGGCAACATGCAACTGCGCCAGTTCGATATAAAAGTTATATAACCCCTTTTCTGTGATTGTATAAAGCGACGCGCCGGTATTCACAAGCCAATCCCTTTCCAATAGGAAATTGATCGCTGAGTTTCGCTCATCTTCGGTGATCTGGATATCGGTGAGGAGGTGTTTCGCCATAGCGGCGTTCGGAAAAATCTTAGTGCGGCTCTTGAGTAAGGGATAGGCTTGTACGGGTTTCTCCATTGTCAGGAGTTTGATCCCAGTAGCGATGCGGAAAAGGGACACAATCTGGTCACTGTTTTTGCGGGACATCTCGTCGGCAACTGCTTCCCGATTTTCTGAAAAATGCCGATTGAGTTCAGCAATCGCATCTCGGATGTCGGCATTACTTGGGTCAAGTTGATGTGCTTGTGCGAAAAACCGTTGTGCCGTAAAGAGTTCCCGCCACTCGTGATAGATGGCACCAAGTCGAAAATTAACAAGTGCAAGTGTTGATGTGCCGTCAGTTGTGTTGAGGATGTCATCGTAGACTTGAATAGCTTCGGCGAGTTTGCCTTCCGTTTCTAAGGTTTCGGCATCAGCGATTGGATGTGGCATAGTGCATAGTGTTCCTTAACAAGATATTGTGTTCTATTTTACGCGAATAAGGTTTATTTGTCAATTAACACTTGCATCTGTGTGGAATATCAGATAAACTAAACAAATATAACCCTCAAGGAAAATAACAATGCATCAAACACATATCAGAACCGACATCCAACGCGCGCTTAACAATTTTACGGACGGTGAAACCCACGAAAACGCCACCCACCTCCTCAAGGTGTTAGGCTACCAAAGCCAGCGAACTCTTAGCCGAACGGAAAATACCGTCACGGCATTTCTTGAAGACTTTGACAGGCATAAGCGGATGAACCGACAGAAGGCACTGCTACACGAATGGGACACCGCAGACTTCCTCTTTCAACTTACCGCTGACGAAATCACACAGCACACACAAGAAACGATTGTCTTTCATGAAGACCAAGGCATTGACAATACGATTTACTACTCCTATCTCTTTCTTGCTATCAAACTCAAAGGAGATACCTACTCCCGCACCGCACTTGCCAGTATCGCTCGCGAAATCAATAAATGCTATGCGATGCCGGCGCTGCTGATTTTCCAGCACGGACACGCGCTGACCTTCGCCATTATCAACCGCAGACCCAGCCAACGCGATCAAGATCGCGATGTCCTCGAAAAAGTGACACTCATCAAAGATATTGACGTTGTGAATCCGCACCGCGCACACCTTGACATCTTAGCAGACCTATCGCTGGATGCCCTCTATCAGCGGTACGGGTTTACGAATTTTCTTGAATTGCATCGGGCGTGGCAGCAGGCATTAGACACCTCCGAACTCAACAGACGCTTCTTCAAAGAGATAGCGGATTGGTATTTCTGGGCAGTGAGTCAGGTGACATTCCCCCCTGATAAGGGGGGCCAGGGGGGTTCAACCGAGGCGGGTGACAATGAAAGTATCCGCAACGCCACGTGTATCATCCGCCTGATTACGCGGCTCATCTTCGTCTGGTTTCTGAAAGAAAAAGACCTTGTGTCGAATGTCCTTTTTGACGCAGATGAGATTGTGGAGCTGCTCACAAATGTGGATGCGGATGAAAGCACCTACTACAAGGCAATCCTCCAAAACCTGTTTTTCGCCACGTTGAATCAAGAGATGAATACACCTGAAAAACCGAATACCCGCAAATTCCGCGGCGAGGGCAGACAGCACTATAACATCACTTCTCTCTACCGCTACAAACGCTATTTCAAGGATCCCGACGCGGCTCTGCGTCTGTTTGAATCGATTCCGTTCCTCAACGGTGGGCTGTTTGAGTGTCTGGATAAATCCGCACCGGACGATGCGAAAACGATCTTGCGTATAGACGGATTCTCTGATAGAGACGACAACCCGCTTTGTGTACCAAACGCGCTCTTCTTCTCCGAACCGCAGGCGGTCAATCTCAATGCCGTCTATGGTACAAAAAATAGCAAGTATACCGTGCGCGGCTTAATCCATATCCTCAACCGCTACAAGTTCACGATCGCAGAGAACACACCGATAGAGCAAGAAGTCGCCTTGGACCCCGAGTTACTCGGTCAAGTTTTTGAAAATCTCCTTGCAGCATATAATCCTGAAACCGGCACGACTGCTCGTAAACAGACCGGTTCGTTCTATACCCCGCGTGAAGTCGTCAATTACATGGTAGATGAATCCTTGATTGCTTATCTCCAAAACGGGCTTTCCCGTTGGGTTTCTCTTCGTTCAACCCAACCTACGAACAGTGCAATAGAAGATAGACTCCGGCACCTGCTTGCCTACAACGACGAACCCCACCAATTCACCGATACCGAAGTGGCACACCTCATCGCCGCCATTGATACGCTCAAGATCCTCGACCCGGCGTGCGGTTCCGGTGCCTTCCCGATGGGTATCCTTCACAAACTCGTCTTCCTGCTCAGCAAACTCGATCCCCGCAACGCACAGTGGCGACAACGGCAAATCGACAGAGTTCAAAGCACCATCACAGAAGCAGAGAAAATTGACGACAGTGTTATCCGAGAAAGCACGATTGACGAATTGGAACGCGAAATTGAAAATATCAACGAGGCATTTGAACGCAATGCACTCGATTACGGCAGAAAACTCTATCTCATAGAGAATTGCATCTATGGCGTGGACATCCAACCCATCGCTACACAGATCGCCAAACTCCGCTTCTTTATCTCACTGATTGTAGAGCAGCGGATTGACGAGACGCGCGAGAACCGCGGCGTGCGTCCCTTGCCGAACCTTGAGACGAAGTTTGTCGCAGCGAATACACTCCTTGATATAGAGAAACCCGCACAAATGTCGCTCCGCAACCCGGAGATAGACACGAAGGAGCAGGCGTTAGAAGAGGTACGCCGTCGGCACTTCACCGCCCGAACACCGAGAACCAAAGACCGATACAGACAACGTGACGCGGAACTCCGCACCGAGATCAGCACACTGCTCAAACGGGACGGGTTTCCGAGTGAGACGACTAAAAAGATAGCGGAGTGGGATCCTTACGACCAGAACGTTACCGCAGATTTCTTTGACCCCGAATGGATGTTCGGTATTACAAACGGGTTCGATGTGGTAATTGGCAATCCGCCTTACATTAGCCATGATAAGATTCCAAAGCAACTTAAAGCCAAAATCAAGAACGGTTATCAATCTTACCAACCTTTTGCGGATATCTATTGCTATTTCATTGAGAAAGCGATAGACCTACAAAACGAAGGGGGTATCCTTAGTTTCATCACCTCAAATTCATACTTGAGGGCGGAATATGGAGCACCAATCCGAAATCTGCTTCATAGTAAAAACATTCTGCTCAGAATGTTAAATATTGAGGACTCACAGGTTTTCGAGAGTGCTATTGTTAATGTTTCGATAATTGTGTCTCGTAAACCGACAAATTCCTCTGATGACTTTTGTATTGTTGTTAATTCTCCATTTTCAGGTGAGAGTTTTGAAGATTTTGTAAGTGTCAACGGCTTTAACTATCCCCAAGTGTACTTTGATTCAAAGTCGTGGAATCTTGCTGAACCAAAACTTGTTGAACTTCAAAAGAAATTGGAGTCACAAGGAAAAACGCTCGAAGAGCTGAACACAAAAATAAGACTTGGTATTGCAACTGGTAGCAATGAAGCTTTTCTTATAGACGAGGATCAAAAACGAGAGTTTTGTGAGAAAAATCCTATCAATACCGAAATCATAAAACCCATTTTGAGAGGGAGAGATATTTCTCGCTACAGTTACACTTTACCGAAACAGTATGTTTTATTGACTAAAAACGGGGTTAATGTAGAAAAAGATTATCCTGATATATATGAACATTTGGATTCATTTGGGGATAAGTTCAAAAATCGCGGAGCACAAGGGCAACATTGGACAAATCTAAGAGCTTGCTCATTTTATGATGACTTCAAAAAGAAAAAAATTGTATGGATTGAATTGTCAGATTTGGGGCGATTTGCCCTTTGTAACGACGAAGTCTATCTCCTAAATTCTGCATATTTCTTACTGCCACCACCGGATATAGACTCAAAATTTCTTCTCGGCATCTTAAATTCAAGTACAATTCGTTTTTATCTGAGCCTTGTTGCGGAGACAAGTGGCATGGGGACAAGTCGTTGGATTAACAATTACGTGAAAGAATTTCCCATACCGGCGGTTGCCTATGAGCAACAGACTGGAATCATTAAGATTGTCAACCAGATCCTTGAGGCGAAAATCGCCAATCCAGATGCAGATACCGCTGATTTGGAGCAAGAGATTGATAAACGCGTGTATGCCTTGTATAATTTAACACAAGAAGATATTGCTATTGTGGAAGAGGCGATGCAATAAATTGTCTGAATCGCGGATTAGACGGATTACGCAGATTTCGCGGATTACGCTCCGGCGGAGCGATATGTCTATAGTCCGCGCGGCATTCCCAATCTTCCGCTCCAGCGGAGCGGTATGTGATTTGAAATTAATTGTAGGACTTACGCAATTTTGACTGCAGCCCGTTCTGTTAGATGAGAATTTTCGGAAAACACAGCGTTCTGGTGGCACAAACTGGGAAGTTTGTGCTACAAAAGAGCAGCATGCGTAAGTCCTATTAATTGTTTAAACCTCCGAGTTCAGTTGACATCTGTTCACCTTGCATGTTATCATTTCACTCAAGAAATCCGCCTTGTGGAGGAGAAAAATGAGCACACAACAAACCGAACTAAACCGGATTTTAGAGATAATCGGCAAAATAGTGAAAATCTCTGCTGAGGGCGATTACATTTACCGTGGTGAACCGGAATGCTATGAGAAAGTATCCTCAAACCTTTGGCGTGAACTTGAGAGTGCCAAGGCTTTACACCTTGACATAGAAGACGTTCAAAAAGCAGAATTGGAGAAGGCAAAAAGGCACATCAAGAAAACAGCCGAATTTGAAATTCTAACCGAAATTCAACACTACGGTGGTAAAACCAATCTAATAGATTTCACGACCGATTACCGTACGGCTCTCTTCTTCGCTTGCAACGGCTCCCCTTCTAAAGATGGTAGGATTATTTTACAAAACAAAAATGGAATAATAAAAGATTGGATTAGAGAACCTCAGAAGGCATATCCAGAAAATCGGGTCGAAACACAGAAAAGCATATTTGTTAGACCGCCCGATGGTTTTGTTGAACCGGACATCGTAATCGTTATCCCTAAAGACCTCAAGCACCCTTTGTTAAACTACATTGAAAAGGAATTTGGTATCTCCACTGAAAAGGTTTACGGGGATATCCACGGTTTTATTGGAAGCCAGGCCAGTCGTTTGGGGATCTACAAAGAGGTTCGTAAAGGGATTAACGCTCAGACTGATGGAGAGAACGCGGATAACGCTGAAGAAAAAAACAAACGTTATCAGGAAGCCGGTAAACGTTTTACTAACGTAATACAACAGAGCCCTGAGACTGCCGAGGCCTATAGCGGGCGAGGCTTGACTTATCTATCCACGGGTGAACTTGATAACGCTCTGGCCGATTTTAACAAGGCGATAGAGCTGAATCACGGATATGCCGAGGCATACAACGGTCGTAGTGCTGTTTACCGCGGCAAAGGAGATTTTGACAACGCTCTCGCTGACTCTAACAAGGCAATTCAACTTTATCCGAATGATCCGAAAGGCTATCACGGTCGTGGACTTGCTCACCTCTACAAAAATAATTTTGGTAACGCCATTGCCGACTTTAGTAAGACGATAGCACTTGGACTAAAGGCACCCGAACTTTATAATGTTCTTAGTTCTGCTTACTTCTCTAAAGGTGATTTTGACAACGCTATTGCTATGTTGAATGAGGGAATTCGGTTGGATCCAAATCATGCCCCATCATATAATGCTCGCGGAGCTGCTTATAGTTTTAAAGGTGATTTTGACAACGCTATCGCTAATTTAAATGAGGCGATCCGGCTGGATCCAGAGTTTGCCGAAGCATATTATACGCGCGGCCTCACTTATGATAGCAAAGGTGAACTTAATAGGGCTATTAAAGAATATACCAAAGTAATAGCACTAAAACCTAATCATGTCAGTAGTTATTACAATCGCGGAGAAGCGTGGCTACATTTGCAAGAATGGGGGAAAGCAAAAGAAGATTTAATTACTGCCAAAGAGTTAGGAATGGATATCGTCGCAGCATTTCGGAACGATTATAGAAATGTTGCTGCCTTTGAGCAGAAACATCAGGTTAAATTACCAAAAGACATCGTCGCGCTCGTTCGACAAGGTTTCAGATATCGCTATCCGATCGTGGAGAAAGCCTTAGACTCCGACGGAAAACCCATTGAATCGCCGGAGGTTTTGGATCTGCTGCAAAACTTCCGTAACGCAGGTACTCCATTAGGAGAATATATCAAGGATCCGTCCTATTTCGGCATCGAAACAGTACCGACTGAAGTATTTGTGGTAGACAGCGCAACACGGGATGAACTCATCGCTGCACATCCTTCATCCGTTGATATTTTGAAGCCGTTTTTGCAGGGACCGGATATCAGACGCTGGCAGGCAGAGTCAAAGGATCAGTGGTTAATCTTTACCTACCGCGGTATAGAAATTAACGCTTATCCTGCAATCCTGAAATACTTAGAAAAATACAAAGAACTTCTGAACAAAAGAGGAGATGAACAGGAATGGTATGAACTCCAGGCATCTCTTGAGGAAGGGGAGCATTTCG
This sequence comes from uncultured Poribacteria bacterium, assembly GCA_951828385.1. Classification (GTDB taxonomy): domain Bacteria; phylum Poribacteria; class WGA-4E; order WGA-4E; family WGA-3G; genus WGA-3G. The sequence goes on along the minus strand of OX639973.1, from coordinate 4,114,289 downwards.
CGCAACCCAAACTGGTGTGTCCAAATCTTTATGATTCCCAAACTTTCGCCGTTGAGACTGAAGGTTTTTATTGTGGATACACCTGCTACGTTATTCCGACCGACGAAAAGTGGTTATGCGGTTTACTCAATACACTCCCTGTGGAGTGGTTCTATTCGCAAGCATCTAAACAGTTAGACGGCGGTAAACTTGAGGCACGCAGTGACTATATAAGGCAGATTCCTGTTCCCGATATCGATGCCACACAGAAAAATTTAGTTCGTAAACTCGTTGATTACCTCATATATCTCCAGCAACAACCGACAACAAACAGCAAAGATTTGGCAGACTCCCGCGACTACGCTGTGCTTAGATATTTTGAGTGGATCATCAACGGATTAGTTTATGAGTTTTATATGCCTGATGTGCTGCAGAGTGCTGGCAGAAATATTTTTAAACATCTAATAGCAGAACAGTTGCCTGAGATAGATGAGATTCAAGGAGATAAAATGTCTGTGTTCCGTTCTCTCTATGAGCATTTGCACGACAGAGAACACCCGGTTCGGGTAAATCTATTTTTTTTGGATAGTTTAAGACCTATCCGTATCATTGAGGGTAAGTGGTGAAAATTACTAAAATTGAAATCAAAAACTTCAAGGCTTTCCGAGGACCAGATATAATTAATCTTAACGAGGATAGCCAGAAAGGTCAGAACCTTTTACTTTATGGCGAAAACGGAAGTGGGAAAACATCTCTGTATAAGGCATTAGAATTATTCCTTGAATCCAGCGAGAATGATTCTCTAAGATTTATAGATCATAAAAACTTTTCTGCTATAGATGAGGGTGACGATGGCTACGTAAGACTTCATTTTACACCCAATTCAAATTTACAAAAAACGACCTATGAATGGTCGGATTCGGAAGTTGCCCTAAACGATACAAGAGTTCAGCCGATAATTGATGCCTCAAAGGCAAAGGGATTTCTGGACTATAAAGCACTTCTACATACCCACTATCTCCATTACGAAAAAGATGTAGTGGATGTGTTCGATTTGCTGATTAAGACGCTCTTGAAAAACGCTATTAACGATATTAGTGTGCCGGCACGCAGTTTCGCGGAGGAATGGCAGGACCTGTCAGAATTGCTTTTTCCTGGGCAAGGAACAGTGCAAGAAGTTGAAATTCCACAACAACAATTGGTGGATTTCAACACAGGTATTGAAAATATATTAACCAGCCTGAAAGCAGATGCCAATAAGATGCTACGCGAGTTTGGATACGACAATACCATTGTTGAACTTGACTTTGAATATCAGAAACCGGAATTCAACAGTGATATTGACAAGTATGAGTACCCACAGATTCTCTTAAAGGTAGATTTCCTTGGGAGCATTCGTTCAAAGCATCATCAATTTTTGAATGAAGCAAAACTATCGGCAATTGCCCTTTCAATCTTTTTTGCTGGATTCAAACTCCAACCCCCCAGTGACCTAAAGATTCTTGTTTTGGATGACGCTCTAATCGGTTTGGACATGTCAAATCGGCTCCCGTTGATTGATATCCTTGACAAGTATTTCTCAGATTATCAAATCTTTTTGATGACTTACGATAAGGCATTCTATGAGATTTTCAAACAGCGTAAATTTCAGAAATTCAAGGATAAACAATGGAAAGCTGCCGAACTCTATTTGGGAAAAGTTGATGGATATGAAATACCAGTTTATGTCGAGGAGGAAAAGTACATTGATAAAGCAAAGGAATATCTTAAGACAAATGACTACAAAGCTTGTGCTGTTTACGTTCGTACCGCTTTTGAAGTGATAATGAAGAGTTACTGTAAGACAGAGAACATTCGGGTCAGATATCGTGAAAATCCGAAGGATTTGACCAGTCTGGACTTTTGGATACCAATAACTCGATGGCAAAAGAATAGGCAGGATGTTGTAAATCAGGCACTCAAAAATAGAATCGAATCGGCACGGAAATTTACCCTAAATGAACTCTCTCATGCATCCGTTGCGAACATCTATAGAAAAGAACTTGAGGATGCTATAGATGCGGTGGAGGAACTTGAAACTGCATTAGCATAGGCCTAAGTCGTGCTGTAGTAATCCATAATGATTCAGAATAATCAAGAACTTGAAGCAACGCTCGCGCGCATCAGACATTTTCAAAAACAGATCGAAAAACTCCGAGAGGTTGAAACTAATCCACAAAATTATCGCCTCTCCGCGGGCGGTTTTCTTGCCGAAATCGATCGGATGAAACTGGAAGTGAGAGCATATCTGTCAATCCATCCGAGCGAACTGATAGAATAGGTCGCTGAAACCAGTAAATGAAAACCGACGGTGTTTGCTTTTTCAGTAAGGCGGTCACGATTCAGAGATCACTCCTACATTCCGTTGAAATCGGCCCTTATTGTATGTTATCATTACTTTTGAGAAACTTGTCCTATAGAGGAAAACAGTCATGCAAGAACTAATCCAAGGTGCTGTAGATACCTATTACAACAGCGATTTTGCCGAAGTGAAAAGAGAAGACGACGCAGCAAAACATAACACCCAAGGCATCGTTTACAGTAAAAACGGTGAGCATACACGCGCAATCGCAGCCTTCAACAAAGCCGTAAAACTGGATCCGCATTTTGCCGAGGCTTATTACAATCGCGGACGCGTTTATGACAGCAAAGGCGATTATGAAAAAGCAATTGAAGACTATTGCAGGGCGATTAAGTGCAATCCAAAATTTGCCGAGGCATACAACAACCGCCGTAACACATATAAGAAAAAAGGCACCGCATATAAAGCCCTCAGGGATTATAGTATAGCGATAGAGTTGGCTCCACAGCTGACCGAGGCATATTCCAATCGAGGCACTGATGCCCTCAAAGAGGGCTCCTATGACAGTGCAATTAGAGACTATGACAAGGCAATAGAACTCCGACCACAGTTTCCTCAGTTTTATAATGCTCGCGGTGTAGCTTACGAGAAGGACAGCGAGATTTTGGCAGTGCTTTCACGCTATAAAGTAGCAGTAGGGCTGGAGGCGAGAGTCCCTAAAGTCTCTATATATTACGGAGAAGGGTACTACAGTGAAGCGGAACTCTGTGCTGCCATCAAAGACTATAGCACAGCGATCGATTTGAAACCGGATTACCCTGAGGCGTATCTCAACCTTGGCAGAGTACACTTCAAAAAAGGTGAGAGCGATTCCGCCATCAAAGATTATGGCACAGCGATCGATTTGAAATCAGATTACGCCGAGGCATATCTCAACCTCGGTGTGGCTTATGACAGCAGAAACGCGTTTGACACCGCACTCGAAAACTATAATATAACCATATCCCTTGCACCCGATCTCCCTACTGCCTATAGTCATCGGGGTGTTGCTTACCTCCGTAAAGGTAAAGTAAAATCAGCGATTGAAGACTATAACATAGTCCTATCTCTCGATCCCGATTACGCAGAGGTATATTATAAGCGCGGGATAGCGTGGTTATATGTGAGAGAGTGGGAGAAAGCGAAAACCGACCTGATTGCTGCCAAAGATAGAGGTATGGCTATCATGCAGACGTTCTATGACGACTACAGAACCGCGGTAACGTTTGAACAGAAAACGGGGGTTCATTTACCCGAAGACATAGCGGGATTGCTAATTCCACAAAAAGGGCTTGCCGAACTGGAAAAGGAAACGCGTTTGGCGTTAGCATTGAAATATTATAAAAACGGCGCGATCAGTACCGGACTTGCTGCCCAATTGGTAGGTATCTCCCGCGAAGCGTTCTGGTACCTTATGGGGGATTACGGGCTTTCTCTGCTTGAGCTAACTGAAGATCTCCTGGCGGAGCTCAAGAATGCCTCCAAAACCAATTAAAAACGCCTCCTAACCCTCCGAGCCCCAATCCGCTGTCGCTGCCTCGAATTCTTTGGACAACTCCTCAGAAATCGTCTGCTCCAAGAGTTCAATCAGATCCGCACGGAATTTCACCCAATCATCACCGCGACGCGTAAACCGGTGCCTATCCCCAATTTCAACGAACATCGTATCGTTCGGTTCAGACAGGGATTCAAAATAACGCCTAACATTCATGTGTATTCTCCTTTTTTAGCAGTTGTCAGTTAAAGAAGTCTTTAATCAAGTCAACCTGCTCTTTAACCAATAACCGATAACCGATAACCGACAACCATTTTACAGCCATTCGTGCAGTTCCCAACCCGATTTAAGGGCTTTTTCACGGAGTGCCTTCCCTGGATTCACGACAATAGGATTTCCAATACATTCCAACATCGGAAGATCGGATTGGCTGTCGCCGTAAGCATAACTCTCTTCCAGTGAAATGTCGTGTTGCTCCGCGTAGTTCCGCATCGCTTCCGCTTTTGCCTCGCCAATAAGTGGCGCGGTTGTGAGTTCACCGGTAAACTGACCCTCCTGCTCACGAAGTTGCGGAGCCAACACAGCATCAGCAGCGAAGTAGTCCGCAATCGGTTGGACAACGAAATCAAGCGATCCGGTTACAAGAACGACGGCTGTGCCTTGTTCCTTATGTTCTTGAATTTGCGACACCGCCTCGGAGAAGATTTTCGGACGAATGTAAGCCTCGAACATCTCCGTAGACAACGCCTTCATCTCGGCAACTTCCAGACCGCGATAGTTGCGATAAAAGATCGCATTAAAGCGGGTCCGACTTATACTGTCCAAAATTAGGTAGTATACAATTTTAGGGAGGAACCCGATTAACCACAAGTGTTTTAAAAAGAAAGGCATCTGCAAAGACCGCATCCAGATATAACAATGCACAATTGTGGACTTTAATAACGTACCATCCACATCAAAAAATGCGACCCTCTTTTCGGTGTTTGGAACCGACATTATAGGTTCCCTTTCTGGTGTTTTAGCAGCGTGCCAAGTGCAGCAACCCGATCTTGTGCCAATTCCAAGAATTCCTGGTATCTCGTTGGATCAATCGGTGTTCCGTCTTGGATTCCCCAATTTTCCAACGGAAAAGTGAGGGGTTCACCAAAAATAATACGTACCGGATGTTTCTTCGGCAAGTTTTGACCTTTCGGCAAAGCGTGATAGGTACCTTCAATATAAGTCGGTATAACGGGGACATTAGGTCCATAGATCAGCAGACTCAGCACCCCCGGTTTAAAAGGTTGAAGGTTGCCATCAAGTGAACGCGTGCCTTCAGGATAGATAAGCAAGCCGTTATGGCGTGCCATAACCTCGTTTGCTGCTCTTAAGTCCTGTAGGAACTCGGTGAAATTACCTTCCCGTTCTATCGGAAGCACATTGAGGCACGTCCGAGCGAACCATCCTCGAAAACGGGTCGCAAACCAATAATCTCGTGCAGCGAGTGTCCAGAGTCGGTATGCCTTCGTTCCGAGCGCCGTAATCACCGTCAGCGTATCAAGATGGCTGGTGTGGTTCGGCATAATAATATACGGTTTCCCTTGTGGGATATGCTCAAGTCCGTAGCATTTCAGTGAGAAATAGTGCTTATAGATGCTGGTAAACGCAGCACGAAAAGCACGGGCGTACCATCGTGGCTCCTCTCTGAACGCTGGCATCTCTTTTTTCTCACGTCCATCCGTCGCCGTCGTAGTCGCCGTATGGAACGTCTCAGTTAGTTCGACAACATCACCCACCGTCTCCAAGTTAGCGAGCAGGGCATCCGGAATTGTTTCGCCAAGCCTATTTTCAAGAACCAACAACAGATCAAGCCGCGTGAGGGAGTCAAGCCCCAAATCAGTATCCAAACGGCTTTCTCGGCGAATCTGGTGTGTCGGCATGCGTGCCAACCTCGCGAGGGTAGAAAGAATTTCTTCGGGTATATCCGTCCTGGGTACATCAGCGGCATCGCTTTCTACCGCTACTTCGGAATCTTCCTGCAGACGCGCGATCTCTTTAATACGCGCTGCCAAGCTATGCCTTAGACTTTGCCGATCTATCGTCCCATCTGCAGCCTTCGGTAACGCATCCTCCCACAGATGGAATTTGTGAAATTGTTGATAACTCGGTAACGCCTTCGCACACGCTTGAAGGTGTTCCTGAATCGCTGAGTGCGTCGTCTCATCAGGTGCCGTCGGCACAATTACAGCATGAATTGCAGTATCCGATCCATCTTCATAAGGGATACCCACAACACATATTTCAGAGATGGCAGGACTCTCCCGATAGAGTACTTCCAATTCGACAGGATAAACGTTCTTTCCAGAAGCAGGAACAATGATGTCTTTGCAATGCCCTGTAAGGTAGAGGTAACCCTCTGCGTCCATATAACCGAGATCACCCGTGTAGAGCCATCCATCGCGGATCGCCTTTTCTGTCGCATCAGGGTTCTGATAATACGCTTTCATCGTACTCGGTCCCTTAGCGATAATTTCCCCCATACCCTCACTGTCTGGATTATCAATCCGAAGTTCTACACCTTCCACCGCCGGTCCGACCGACCCACGCTTGCTCTTTAGATACGGATTAACACTAAGCACAGGCGCCGTCTCCGTCATGCCATAGCCTTGGTAAAGCGTCATACCGAATTTTTGAAATCCATCGTAGATCGCATCGGAGAGTGAAGCACCCCCACTAACGAGAACGCGAATCTCGCCGCCCATAACAGCCTTCGCCTTTTCTGCCAAGGTATTACCGGGCGTGTCTGTCCGCGCGGCTTGTCTTTCAATCGTGCCTTGGAGCATTTGAAATAGACGTGGCACACCGATAAAAGCCGTCGTTTTCGCCTCACGCATCGTTTTCAGAAGTGTTGTCGGACGGAGCGCATTGACATAAGTCGCCGTGGTGCCGCTGTAGAGTGCCATCAACAAACTACACGAAAAACTCAGGGCATGATACAGTGGGAGTGCTGACAAGATGCGTTCGGTATCGGTGGGTGGGAGTGCTTTCGCGACCGCTTGCACGTTAGAGATAAAACCGCCATGCGTAAGCATCGCGCCTTTTGCCTCCACCGTGGTACCCATTGTAAAGATAATCGATGCAACGGTATCTGGCGTGACCTCTACATCGGGGAAATCGGCTGGCATCTCAGCACTCGAAGTCCTGCCGACCTCGGTCTTGGCACCCACGATTTCGCAGTTTTCGTTGATGTTGTGTAGACCCCGTCCCGCCGCTGACAGTGCCTTACCAGACTGTTCTAACACACTTTCAGAGGCTAAAATCAATTTGGCATCAGTGAACTCGGTGATTGCTAAGATTTCGCGGGTAGGTGTTTGCGCGTCAAGGGGGACGACAGCAGCACCGATCTGGACAGAGGCGAGATAAGCGATACACCATTCAGGTTGATTTTCGGAGACGAGCACAACACGGTCATCCTTGCGCAAACCGCTTTGCCACAACTGCCACGCAACTTCGCGGGACAGCGCGTAGGTTTCCGAGTATGTATACTGTTCCCATTCACCCTCATTTGCCATCTGCAGCGCAACGCTATCAGGAATTCGTGATGCCTGCGTCTTAATCAGATCTACAATCGTTTTTGGGGCAATCTGTTCAGGGCGCATATCCTACCTATTCCTCCGATCCATCTTTTATGGTTGTTGGTTGTTGGAGGAATGGTTGTTAGTTATTGGTTGTTGGAGAAATGGTTGTTGGTTGTTGGTGGTTGGTTATTGGTAAGAAAAGAAACCTCTTACCATAAACTATTAACCAATCACCATTAACCATAAACTATTAACCATTAACCATGAACTATTAACCATTAACCATTAACCATTCGCGCCATCTTCAAGTTTCAACACATGCCGCTTGATACCCGGGATATGTATCTCCTGGAAATACCGTTTCCAATGGATTTGTGAAACATCAAAGTTGAACCGTTGCTGCTCTGTCGGCGAAAGTGCCTCGTAAAGCCCTTGCATCTTTTGCGTCTCAAATTCAAAATTCGTCCGCGTGTAGGGCGCATAGATTCTGATGTAATGCAGGAGTGCCTTAATACCGCTCTGTTTCAGGGAAAGTTGACGGCGTTTTCGCTTCGCAGCACGAATCGGAAGTTTATCAAGTACCTTGATAATGAGGTTGAGCAGCCCCATTCGGCTATCCAATTTCCGGTGAAATTCCTCTAAACTCGGATACTTCCAGATTGGCACTGCAACCGGCTGCCCATTCTCCAACATTGGGTATTTGACGAAGTAATCGTAGGTTGCCTCGAAGATACCACGAAAGTAGAGGGGGTTCTGCGTGCCTGTTGCCACATGATACACCTCAATACCACCTTGTTTTGCCGTCGTTTCCGCAGCTGCCAACATAGCATTGACAACAAAGTCAACGGGAATAATGTCCAAAATTATATCGGGATCCGCGGGGAAATCGGGAAGGCGACCTTTTCCAAAACCGACAATCAAAGGTTCGGACATCCGAAACTTTCCGAGCCAACCGGGTTCAGGTTCATCAAAACTACTCTCAATAATTGAGGGACGCACAATAGCCGTAGGAAGCTCACCGCGCAATTCCATAACCATCTGTTCGGCAAGGAATTTCATGTAGGTGTAGGTATCGTTCCATCCACGTGAGCGAGCGTGCTGCAACCCTTCTTCAACCAAGCGACTCTCAAGCCACTCCGCTTTCAGTTCTTCAACTTGCACATCCATCGCTTTGCGAGTCCCTTTTTTTTCTTGTTCTGCCGCTTGCTGGAAACGCGTCAGATTTTCAGGTGAATCAACTTCGGCATGAATAGCAGCACTCAGAGATAACAACCCTTCAATTTCTTCAGAAAGTGTCTCTGGGATAGAGATTCCGGTCTTTTCTCGATGTGCTGCGGCGTAGTGTTCATACGGAAGTGGTAATTTTTCAGGCACGTGCCCCGGCTTGTCACCGCAGACGTACGCAGTTGAGACATGTAAGAACACTGCATCTTGACACCCTTTCGCGAAGTTGACGACGTGCTTCGCAGCGAGGGCGTTGCCCCATAAAGAGTCGTCAAAAGGTGGATCGAAATCCACAAGTCCTGCGACGTTAATAAAGACCTGTACTTCGTCCTGGAGCCGTCGATAATCGGCATCGCTGAATCCGAGGCGTTCATCGGTGAGATCCCCTTCAACAGCAGTGAGTTTCTGTAGTGCCCATGCCTTAAAGTTCTCCCCGTGCAGACGACGCAGCGAAGCAAAAACATCCGAGGCGAGAAGTTCATTTTCTAACCGTTCTTGAGCAGAAACGCGCTTCCCAGAGGCATCGGTGCGGCTTCGGATGAGGAGATAAATCTTTTCGACATCGGGTAGTGCCATCAATATCTTCGCTACTAATGGCTGACCTAAAAATGCAGTGCCACCGGTGATGAGCAGAACTTTCCCTCGAAAAAAATCAGTTATTGACATAATCGGTTGTTATTGGCATAATCAGTTATTGACATAAAGTTTGAAAAATATTAAAATAAAAGTCGTTCGGCAGAACTCCATTTGTGAATTTCGTCTAATCTTTCGGGAAATCATCCAAAACGCAGTTTACAAGTCAAAATATCCTATTAAAAATAACACATTTTCTATAAAAAGTCAAAGGCTGAATAGATAATGCTACCAGAAGAAGAAAAATTACAATTTTTAAAAAAGACAGAACTTTTTGCGGAACTCCCAGAAACCGAGTTAAAATCAATCTGTCAGATTGCGAGCGAAGTCGCTTACCCTGCCGATGCTACACTATTTGAGGAAGGTGACGAAGGCGATTCACTCTACCTGCTCGTCAATGGTGAAGTCAGCATCATCAAAGCAGGAACTGAGGTGTTGTTCTTTAATGAAAAAGGTTACTGCCTCGGTGAAATCGCACTCATTGATAACAAACCGCGAAGTGCTACCGTCAAAACGGTGAAATCTACACAGTTCTTGCGAATTACGAGGCACGATTTTTACAACGCAATGAGGCGCGAGCCGCGGATCGGCAGCGGTATGTTCCGCGTCTTAAACGATAAAATTCGACGCGACCTTGAGATTCAGATGAGTGCCATCCGCAAGGAGATCGCACAGGAAGAGTCCATGCGGCTCGCCGCTGAAGTTCAACAATCTCTGCTCCCCAATCAAGAAATCTCACACCGGTATGTCTCTTCCGCAGGGTATTGCCGACCAGCGAACAGCGTCGGTGGCGATTATTATGACTATTTGCGGCTCGCCGATAACAGCATCGCCATCTTCCTCGGCGATGTTATGGGACACGGTTACCATTCAGCAATGGTCGCCGCAATGACCAAAAGTTGTCTGCAAACCCAAATCCCATTTGACGCTTCCGTGCCTGAAGTCATGAAAGCCATTACGCGAGTCATAGAAGATTCGCAAACCTTCATCTACATGACTTGCTGTTATCTTATTATTTATCCCGACAACCGGTTCGAGTTCGCTAACGCCGGTCACCCACAGATGCTCCTCTATCGTGGAGATAACTGCGACCCACTTGAGTTGAAATCCTCGTTTATGCCGGTCGGTTTCCCAAAATTCGATGAATCCAAACAATATTACAGCACTGAAGTCGAGTGGCACTCCAATGATTTGCTCGTACTTTATTCAGATGGCATCACCGAGGCATTCAATCCGGACGCTGAAATGTATGGATTGGAGCGTTTCAAAGCACTCATCTCAGAAAAACGGCATCTGTCTCCGATGGAGATTAAGACAGAGATTTTGTCCGACCTCCAAGCATATCAACAGGACGAAAGCACCAATGACGACATTACCTTAGTTGTGGCAAAATTTCTTTAGAAGAAGTAACCAGTTACGAGTTACCAGTTATCAGAAAAGAGAGTGTTTTTGCTTCGGTGTTTCCGCATGACGGAATCCTATTCCTCTTTATCAGTTTCCAGTATCCAGAAAGAGACTTTAGATCTATCCAAGACCTCTTTTAACTGTCCACTGGTGACTGGTAACTTCAACACTGATAACTGATAACTACTAATAACTACTTCAGTTGATTAACAGCATAATGCATGATATTTTCCATGAATGCCTTGTTCACTGAAGTCGTATATTGCCCATCGTTGCGAAGGCTCGTGATAATGTATAAACCCTTACCAGACCGTCGCGTTCCGACAACCAATTCCTTGGTTTCCTTAGTGGTCGCAAAAACCTCATCCTTCCGATCCCAATCTACCCAAGCATCATCAACAAAGATTTTACCTGACCCGATGGCGTTAGGGATCGAGAAAAGGGAACTCCCTTTTTTGGTGACAACGAAATCTTGGGTCGGTGGACTTTCAACACCCTTCAACTTGCCACCTTGTAGCCAGCCGATACCGCACGGTTTTTCAGCACTACTGTCTTGCCCCGCAACGATAACAATACCACCGTTTTCTACGAATGCCTTAATCTTTTCCTCGGCTTCACTGGAAAGGAGGTAGCGTCCATAACTCGAAATCTCTTCATATCCGATCCACAGAATATTGGCTTTCTCCAATTGCGGCAGCGTCCGTTCTTTGGTGAGTTCATAAGCAATAGCACGTTTGCCACTCTCTTTTATCGACCGCAATGCCTGGTATTCATACGTCGCAACGTTAGCACTCACAGGCGTTTGACTCCAGGTCGGATATGTACTATTTCCTGTCAGGACTAAGACTTTTACAGCGTTTTTCGGCGCAGCAACCCACATTTTACCTGCTAACATGTCGTTAACAATTTTTTGAAACGCCTTCGTCTTACCATCAAACGTCCGTGACATCATCGGGTCGATGTGTGTGAATGTCCACCAGGAACCGCCACCATATCTGCCGCGATACGCACGCATCTGAAACCATGTATTATCAACAAAGCACATACTATCAATACCGTAATGCTCACGATAGAAAACGATGATAGGCATTCCCGGTTTAAGCAACTTCACCAACTTTTGTGGCGAAGTGCCTCGTCTGTAATGCCCAGTGGCGAAATTCATCTTGATTTCTTTGAGACCACTTTCACCTTTGACATCTTCTTCGACAGTGACAATACCTCGCAAACGACCCCGATCCACACTTTTCACTTTGCCGAAGACAATGTTCGTACAAGCATTGAGGACCTCACGAATCGTATATTCCCGCTCAATAAACGCGGACGCGGGGGGCGTGAATAGCAAACCGATAAGACAAAACACTAAGACTGAAGCGACGAGACTATATGTAAAGCGCATGGTGGTATCCTCTTTATAAATGATGGATTGTCTAAGTTAACAGATATTTTATAATATTCCGCTTATATTTTTCAAGCACTATTTATTTTTCACACTCATGTCAAAATTAAAACACGCGTTTCCGCTACACGTCACATCTGAAACCGTCCTTGATACTGCGACCTATATTGGATTTCTGATCTTTGTCCTCGCCTTACCTTTTGGCTACTCAACAGCATGCCTCAACATCGGACTTTCACTCGTGGCATTCGGATGGGTAGGCAGAATAATTTCAGAACGGAAACTCGCATGGCAACGGACACCGCTCGACATCCCTATCGCCTTATTTTTAGGGTTAGCGCTGATAGCCTGCCTCTTGGCACCACACCCTTCTACAAGCAGCCTCGGTTATTTCTGGAAACTGCTCCGTGCGATTCTGCTTTTTTACGCCATTATTCATAGCCGCTTGGGCTCCCGTTGGAAACATATCGTCATCGCCTTTATCGCCGCAGCAGGTATATCTTCGGCACTCGGACTCTGGTACTACGCAAACGACACCCGTTTAGCAATTGACTTTATGGGACGGGTCAGGTTACAATTCAAGAACGAACTCAAGGCAGGTGAAAGTCCAAATTTACAAATATCGGATGAATTTCGCGCCGAATTGCGAGCATGCAACGTCCCGCTTTCCCAAAATATCTTGATTTCACCTGCACAACAACCTGATGAATGGCGGATTAACGATCCCGCGCGGCAGAGACGGTACGTGATTCGTCCGAACGAAACGCATCTGATGGTATACATGATCGAACAACGGCTCACCGGGACCTTTAAGATGCCAAACGACCTTGGGGCGTATCTTGCCCTCAGTCTCCCTTATGTGATGGGCTACTTTGTGGCAAGTTGGCGGAGACACACAAACCAGAAGCCTCCGATATGGATAATCTTGGCACTCGGTGCTATTGTAGTCCTGATGAGTGCTAACCTCGTGCTAACCCTTACACGTGCCGCTTGGGTAAGCACTCTCATTGCCATAGCTTTCCTGGGTGCCTACTTCATTGTGATAGCACTGCGGAAATTTTCGGAAGCACGCCATCGCGTGACTTCCGAAGAACTCGGACATGGATTACGGAAACGGATACTGTTCGGATCCATTATAATCATCGTACTCCTGAGTCTATCGTTATTTCTCGTGCCGCAACATATTAAGACGCGCTTCCAAACGATGATTGAGCATCCTGTTGGATTCATGGGTGAACGTCCGCAGTGGTGGCAAACAGCACTGGACCTCACTCAGAAATATCCACTCACCGGCATCGGGTTGGGTAGGTTTCGCTATGAATATCAGACCAATGGGCCGCCTGAACAATATAACGTCCCCTATCATGCACATAATATCTATCTGCACATCGCTGTCGAACACGGCATTCCTTCGCTTTTGCTGTTTCTGTGGATAGTGGCGATTATCTATCAGCAGATTTTTGCTGGACAGCAGGCAAGCAACTTCTGGGGCAGCGGCACTTTCATCGGTGCAAGCGGGTTTCTAATCTCCGCACTTGTTTATGGACTCGCAGATAACATCCTACACCAACGCACTGTGTTGCTTTTCTGGTTTATTATCGGCATAATTTTTTATCTACAACCCACTAAGGACAAAAAACATGAAGAAATCTCGGAAACCGGTTGATATGTCTTCCATAACGACGTATCCTCTTCGGGAGCGCATCAACAAAACCACCATTCACGATTTCGCAACACTGCCGGAATCAGAAATCAACCTATGCCCGTTTTTAGCAAGTCTACCGAAGATTCTCAAAGCACCAGACTTTCTATCACTCATCGACGACATCGTTGCTGCATATCAAAACAAAAAACCGGTCATCGTGATGATGGGGGGACATGTTATCAAGTGTGGGTTAAGTCCTCTCTTAATTGAATTAGTAAAGCAAGGTGTGATTACTGGATTTGCTTTCAACGGTGCAAGTAGCATCCACGACTTCGAGATTGCACTGATCGGCGAGACTTCCGAGGATGTTTCTGCCTACCTCCAGACCGGCAAGTTCGGGATGTGGGAAGAGACTGGACAATTGATGAATACCGCAATTCAGCGCGCCGCAGATACAGGCATCGGAATGGGTGAAGCATTGGGAAAGCAACTGATTGAAATGGACGCGCCCTACAACACATATAGCCTCCTCGCTGCCGGTGTTCAGGACGATGTTCCGATTACGGTGCATGTCGCCATCGGCACGGACATTATCCATCAGCATCCGAGTGCGAACGGTGCTGCTATCGGCGCGGCAAGCTTCACCGACTTTCAGTTATTGACAGCCTTAGTGACGGACTTAGAAGGCGGTGGTGTTGTGCTAAATTTGGGGTCGGCTGTGATTCTACCGGAGGTTTTCCTGAAGGCACTGACCATCGCACGGAACTTGGGGCATACAGTCTCGCACTTCACCGCTGCTAATTTCGACATGAACCAACAATACCGCCCCGTAGAAAACGTCGTCAAACGCCCAACGGAGATGGGCGGCAAAGGGTACACATTCACCGGACATCATGAACTGATGATCCCGCTTCTGGTGCAGGCTGTCCTTTCTCATTTATAATAGTCTACTATTCCGCTTTGTCTTTTCGCAATAGCAACGGAGATGTGAGGTCCCATAAACGGACTGTGCTATCCATACTCCCACTTGCAAGCGTTACGCCATCCGAACTGAAAGCGACACTCTTGACGGGTGCTGTGTGCCCGGTGAGGGTTGCGATGTGCGCACCGGTGGCGATATTCCAGAGTCGGACGGTCTTGTCCTGACTTCCACTTGCGAGGGTTAATCCATCCGAACTAAAGGCGACACTCCACACAGTAAGCGTATGTCCAGTCAGCACTTTCAGTTGCTGTCCTGTAGTTGTATCCCAGAGTCGGATGGTCTTGTCCCAACTTCCGCTTGCAAGCGTCTGTCCGTCCGGACTGAAAGCAACGCTGAAGACCCAATTCGTATGCCCAACGAGTGTTTTCAATTTCTCGCCGGTGGCAATATCCCACAAACGGATCGTATTGCCTGCATTGCCACTCGCTAACGTTTTTCCGTCGCTACTGAAGGCAACACTGAAGATATTCTTCGCATCTTCGGTAAGCGTTTTCAACTTCCTACCTGTCTCCACGTCCCATAGATACAGATTGCCGTCTTCACTCCCACTTGCGAGTATCTTGCTGTTAGTGCTGAATGCTACCGTATTGACCCAATGCAAAGCATTCGGCGCATTTTCCTTCATGGATCTGAGGTTCTCGCCGGTCGTAGCGTCCCAAATACAAATAACCTCACTTTCGTTGATCCCGCCTGCGATCATCTGTCCATCGGGACTGAAAGCAATGCTGTTGATATCGGCAGTGAAATTTCCCTGAAAAGCCACCCAGAAATTTTTCGCCATCTCTATTTCCTGTCCTGTGACGGCATCCCAGAGTCCGACGGTGTTGTTCTTGTCGCTTGCAATTGTTGTACCATCCGGACTGAACGCGACACTGTGGACACCTCTCTTGATGGCTAAATCAATAGTGATGTGAGACAAATCCTGGGCAGAAGTTGTTTGCATTGTGGATTCCTCTTTTTGAGTCGCATTTTCAGATTTCGCCGGTGTTATGTAGGGGCGAGGTAACCTCGACCCTACTAACATCAAAAGTGCTATCGTCACCAGCGTTCTCATAAGTTCCCTCCGATTCCCAGAGTGCCGCTACTTACAG
Source organism: uncultured Poribacteria bacterium (assembly GCA_951828385.1). GTDB lineage: Bacteria > Poribacteria > WGA-4E > WGA-4E > WGA-3G > WGA-3G. The sequence goes on along the minus strand of OX639973.1, from coordinate 4,098,503 downwards.
CCGCCGCAGCAATAAAAGCCTCAGAGACGATGTTGGATACTAACAACTGAAGTCTACATTATGCGAAAGGAAAGTAGACGTAGACCATAGAAACAACGACAACCAACACCGCCAAGATGAACGCACAGACATGTGTTGAGACTCGGACAGATTTAGAATCTTTATTTCTCAGGAATATATCTGATAAGACTATCCATGTCATTGCAAAAATGTATGGGGTTGCCAAAAGGAAATTCCATTCTTTTTCATCAAACATTAACACGGTACCTAGAGATAATAGTCCTACAATCCAAAGACAAAAACGTATTTTACGATTCTTCGTCAAAAAACGAAATTTCATAATTCCATTCCTTATTAGGTCCGGAGATACATTTTCAAGAATAGCGGCACAGCCACAAGATTTTGAACTTGGAGAAAGTATATCACAAGCGCAACGAACCGCCAACTCTTTTTCAAAGGGATACCGCTTGAGCGGTGTCAGTTCCCCGCGCTACAAAAAGCACGGATTTTACAACAAAGGAAATGTGGATACATTTCCAAAAGCGGTCAAGAAGAATGGATCGATTTTTTGACACCTTTTACTGGATATGTTATCATTTTTCAAAAGAGTTAGGATGTTGAACGATTTAGAGGATTTCCTCGTGCGGACATCACTTGAAGGTTGCTAAAGCGGAGAGAAGATGAGACACATCAATATTTTTCTCACTCACGAAAGATGGGCAGTTGCCGTAGCAATTGGTGCGCTTTTTGTTGCACTCAGCCTCCCAGAGAATTTCATCAAGCAGTTGGTAATAACAGTGGTTCTCTGCGGGGGATTTTCCTGCGGGTTCATAGGGTTGAAAGAAAAAAATCCACAGAAGAGGTATGATCGTCATCAGCATTGGGCAAGTCTCGGATTGATATTCCTAATCGTGCTGACTCTTTTCTCGGGCTTCTTCAATTATGTGATAGTGCCGATGTATCCCCCAGGGGTTCCAATGTTTTCTTGGTAGAAACGACGCGCTGGTCGCTACTCAGGACGTTCAGTGATAGCACCCACAACCTAAAGGTTGGGGCTTCGGTTTCATAGCGACTGCGGTTTTCTCATGAATGGTTATTGGTTATTGGTTGTTGGTTATTGGAAAGAGGTTTCTTTCTTAACCAATCACTATTAACCATTAACCAACCACTAAAAAACCGTCTAACTGTCGCTCCACCAGCGGGCGTTTCCCTGGAGTCTCCTACACTACAGGCATATCATCAGGTGATGGCTATCCCTGCCCGCAATATGTTGATCGCAGCGTTGATGTCTCTGTCGTGGTGCGAACCACATTCAGGACACGTCCACTGCCTGTCGTTCAATGTTAGGTTTTCGTTGTGAAAACCGCAATCACTACAAGGTTTCGTTGTGGCAGTCCATTGTTCAATTTGTTTGAAATGACGCTTATGTTTTTGACACTTCTGTTCCAATATCTGAACAAACTCGTAGAAACCAAGGTCGGAGACTTTACGCCCCCACAGGCGTTTCATGCCGTCAAGGTTCAATGTCTCTGTGAAAATTCTATCAAACTTCTTACAGAGTTTGCTCGCCAGTTGATAGTGAAAGTCTTTGCGTTGGTTAGCGATCTTACGATAGAGACGTGCGATTGCCCGAACACACCGCCACCAAGCGTTAGAGCCTTTAACTTTACGACTGAGTTCTTTACTGAGAGACCGAAGTTTGTTCAAGTTAGATTTCAAAGGTTGCGGGTGTTGTATCTTCTCACCTGTGCTCAGTGTCAAATAAGCGTCTTTCATACCGAAGTCTGCCCCAACGCTTTTACCTGTTGTCGGCAGGGGTCTAAAATCCGTATAGGTTGTTGTAATACAAAGCCAATAATCACCACAGTTGTCGCGTTTGATTGTGAGAGTGCTAATAGCCCCGTGCCACTGACGGTGTTTATGAAAGGTATATGGCACTTTATCAAACTGCCACTTGCGTGTCTTCGGATTCCATTTGCGAAACGTCAATGTGATACGATTGTTTTTCAGAGACCACCCCGCTTCTCCGGGGTAGGTGATAGACTTAAACTTATGTCGCGGTTTGATATGCGGTCTACCCCCAAGTTTCTTGTGAAATCTATCATACGCTTTATGGATACGTTTGAGTTCTTGTTGGATCGCTTGACTCGGCAATGCCTTCCAATGCGGGTGTGTAGTATCTTTCAAAACTTTTACGTGGTCACACATACCCTCAAAACCCACATACGGCAGCCCGTCTTTATGTCGCTGACGCTGCCACTTATGGAAGTATTCATGCACTTGCCACATATCGTCAAGCAAGTTACCAATACGGATTGTATTATATTGTTTTCCCAATGGGTATTTATACGTCTTCATGGACTATCACGTATCACGCTTTTAACCCCTAAACAGTGGGTAGGCAGACACATTGCCTTGCAGCAACGCTGTTTATGTCTGCCAACGTGATACATATATTATACTACATTTCTGTGTAAATGTCAAGGTTATTTTGGGTTTTCACACTATACGCCGTCTACATCCCCTACCTAAAGGCAGGGGCTTTGACGGGGGAGTGGTAAATCACGGACACACGAACTTGCCGAGAACTTTCCGAACAGATGCCCCCGTCGCTGAAGGCAGATTCCCGGCGTTTCCATGCAGGGTCTCATTCGCCAGAATCGCGAACGCAATCGCCTCCTTCGCATCCGCCGAAATACCAGAGTTATCCACCGGTTCAACCGATGTATCTGAGAGCAGTTCACTAAGCCGCCGCATAAGTGTCTGATTGTGGACACCGCCTCCACTTACATAAAGCGTGTCTATCAGGTTCTGTTCAGTTACAAATTTCGCGATGTAGTCGGCAATCGTTTGAACTGTCAGCTCCGTCAGCGTCGCAATGCAGGCGTTGTCTGAGAGATTATGTTTACGGCAAGCCACCAGACATTCCATCGCATAAGTGTGTCCAAACATCTCACGTCCGGTGGTTTTCGGGGGTGACAGGTGGAAAAACGGGTGTTTTAACCATTCATCAATAAGCCGTTGATATGGCGTGCCTTGTGCGGCGCGTTTGCCTGCTTTATCGTAGCGTTCTGCACCTTGTGTGATTTCCGTTATGACAGCATCAATGCACATGTTGCCGGGACCCGTATCCGCAGCAGAGACGGTATCAAACGTTCCGTTTGCAGGCAGCACCGTGAGATTCGCAATCCCACCGATATTCAAGAGTCCGACTGTCTTCACACGCTCATGGAACAAGAGATAGTCCGGGTATGACACCAACGGCGCGCCTTGCCCGCCTGCTGCCATATCCGCGACGCGAAAATCCGCTATCGTCGGAATCCCAGTTTCGTGCGCAATGACTGCAGGCTCGCCAACTTGTAGCGTTGAGGGATAGCGAGAATCGTTACAATCCGCGCTTGTGTCTTTTGGCAAATGATGAAGCGTTTGACCGTGTGAACCGATAAGGTCAATATCGTTGGCGCGCATGCCACGCTTTTGCAGAATATGTTTCACAGCCTCCGCGAAGAGGTGTCCGATATAAAAATTCATCTCACAGATGTCATCAACGCGACCGATATCGGGGTGGCAGAGCGCAAGGATGCGTTGTGGCACGCCGGTCGGAAAACGGAAAGTCTCAAAAGCGAGCAAGTCTACCGCCGTTTCTAAACCGTGTCCAGTGATTTCAACGATGGCAGCATCAATACCGTCAATAGAGGTACCGGACATTAAACCGATAACGCATTTTTTATCTTTATTAAGCAACTCAATAAACGCTTTCATTATTGTTCCTTAAGCGTAGGCGTGATACTGTGTTATGTCGTCCCGCCACGTCTGAAGTTCCGACTCCCACCGCGCCTGACTTGTATCCACTGATGTTCCATTTGATAAAGCATCTCGGAGCCAGATGTTTCCTACTAACCTATCAAAATGGGTGGGTAAGAATTCAAAATGGTCTCTATACTCGGTGGTTAAAATGGATAACATCTGGAGGGCTGTCTCTATAGGTCGGAATTGTGCTCTGTCGGTGATGTGGACTGCAACGCCGCCACAGGTCTGTTTTGCATGCTTTGTGGTTTCGGTCGCTGGCGCAGGTGTAAAAACAACAGGACGGAACCGAACCCCGGAAAGTTGGCAATTATTCAGAAGTTCTGCACATTTTTCGCCGTTGCACCAAGGCGCGCCTATATATTCAAACGGCTTTGTCGTTCCGCGCCCTTCGCTCATGTTTGTTCCTTCAAACAGGCATAAACCCGGATAAAGCATTGCTGTTGTAAGTGTCGGCATATTCGGCGATGGTGGCACCCACGGCAAACCGGTGTCATCGTACCACATGCCGCGTTTATATCCACGCATCCATACCACTTTTAGTTGACAGGACGACACGCGTTCCGCCTGCAATAGTGTCGCCAACTCGCCGATTGTCAACCCATAGCGGACAGGTATCGTGTGTATCCCTACGAACGATTCAGAGCCGCTTTCTAACACCGGGCCCTCTACAGCAGTGCACGTAATTGGATTCGGTCGGTCAGTAACAATGAACGCAACGCCACAGTCGCTGGCGGCTTCCATTGCATGTAATAAGGTCGAAATGTAGGTATAATAACGCGCACCGACATCTTGCATGTCATAGATAAGCAGGTCTATGCCTTCAAGCTGATTCGCTGTCGGACGCATCGACTGCCCATAGAGGCTAAAAACCGGCACGTTTACTGGATTTTCGCCTCGTAGGGGCAAGGTTACCTCGCCCCTACTACTGATAGCGATACCGTCTTGGACTGCTCCCCAGAGTCCATGCTCTGGCGAAAAAATCGCAGAAAGCTGACACGCGGCTACTTCAGCGAAAAGCCGATAATTGCTCTGTAGAGCAGCATCAACCCCCGTATGGTTTGTAATCAGCCCGATGGATTTCCCTCGAATCCAATCGCTTTTCTCTCTGAGCAAGATGCTCAGTCCCAATTCGGTTTGTTGTGATTTCACCGTGACATCCATCTTTTCGTTTTTTTAGAGTTATCGGTTAACGGTTTCCAGTTACTTTGTTGTGGTTAACACAGTGTATCTGAATGTCACAGCACACTAACTGATGACTGCTCTCACTGCGAAGCATGACAACCGAAAACTATTTCATGGAACATCTTCCGAAATTCAATAATACCGCGTCGATCAGCATCGGGATGTACCCGATTCGTCAGCAGAATAGCCGCGAGTTTTCTTTTTAAACATATCCGTATTGAAGTCCCCGTGAACCCCGTATGATAAAGACATCCATCATCTGTCACCGCCCACCCGATACAGCAGCGTTCTCCTTCTGCTGAGGCGACTTGACGCATCGTGCTGAGGCTCTCCGGACGTAATAGCGTACCGCCGTTGTCCATTAACGCCCGGCAAAATTTTCCGAGATCCGTCGATGTAGAGAAGAGTCCCGCATTGCCTGAAACACCACCGAGAAAATGTGCATTTTCATCGTGGACCTGTCCCATAATGACACCTTCTCGCCAGTCGTAGCGTTCATAGTTTACCGTCCGGCGTTCAAAACTGTTAGAATCTTCAGTAGCCGCACAGTTCGCATGCCACGCTTGCGGCGGATTGAACCGCGTCTGCTCCATACCAAGCGGTGCGAATATCCGATCCTGTGCCAATGTATCGAGCCGTTGTTTCGTTACCTTTTCAAGCAGCGCACCCAGCACAATATACCCTAAGCAACTATACACCGCCTTCTCTCCGGGTTGAGATTCCAATGCCACCTCACCGAGATAAGAAGTCACATGCTCACGCGAACCAGCTCGCAAGTAGAGGGGGATCCATGCCGGAAGTCCTGAGGTATGTGTTAACAGATGGGTAAGCGTTACACCTTTCTGCCTGAACACCGGCAAGTATTTCTCAGCAGGTGCATTGAGCGAGAGCTCGCCGCTCTCAACAAGCTGCATGCAGAGCGTCCCGATGACAATCGGTTTCGTCAGCGATGCCAAGTCAAACAGTGTCGTCCGAAGCATCGGTAGTCGTTTCGGCTTTATAGATCGGAAACCGAACGCTTCGTGACAAAGCACCTTCGTATCGGTGAGGATATAGATAACCGCCCCAGGAAATACCTTTTCCGCAATGCTATTCTCAATAAGTGTTGAAATCGAATTTTTGAACAATTACGTTTCCTTACTTCCTCAAGAAACTGCTGAATTAATTTTTTACTCTTCATGCAACCGCACCGGGAAACCTAAAAAAGAAGATTCAAAAATTTAGAAAATCCGACAATTTATCTAAAACTAAATAGCCCTGTGCTATTCCAGTTTTGGGTTGACTCCGCGCTAATCTATATGATACACTATCTACTATATTTTTAGAAGCATTTTTAATCAATGTGTGCCGCAGTTCGGAGACTAAATCATGGAATTATCCCCGCAAGCACTTCAAGAGATAACAACAGTTGAGAAACCTTGGGGCGGCTTCATACAATATGTACGCAATCAACCTGTCACTGTCAAAATCTTAGAAATTCGGGCAGGCGAGCAGGTAAGTTATCAGTATCACCACCACCGGAGTGAATTATGGATTCCGCTTGATGAGGGTGCCTGCCTGAAACTTGAGGGTACCATTCAACGTCCGAAACCTATGGAACCTGTGTTTATTCCGCAGGGTGCGAAGCATCAACTCATCGGTGAATCGAAAGACTATCGGATACTCGAAATCTCCTTCGGGCACTTTGATGAAGAAGATATCGTCCGCTTATCGGACAAATACGGAAGAATCTAATAAAAGGGAGATTTTGTTGGACAGAAAACTTCATTTTTCGTTTGACGATAGCGGGTCAGGTTCATTTTCACAGGCAGCGCAACAGAAGGTTAATGCCGCTTTGCAGAAGATTCACGCGCGATTTCAGGAAGAGGCATCAGCACCACTTGCCGACTTGGAACGTGGACTTCGTGCGTGGACCCGCAGTCATCTCCAAGACGAAGATATTGCCAAAGTCACGACGTTAGCCACGCGTGCCCGTGAAGATTTTTCGGCACTGGTTGTCATCGGTATAGGTGGCTCTGATCTCAGTGCGCGTGTCTTTCACGATTCTTTCAATCATCCATACCATAACTTGCTATCAACTGAAGAACGCGGCGGTGCTCCAGAGGTCTATTTTACGGGTGATACCTTCGATCCACGCAAACTCGTCGGCTTAATTGAGATGCTCAAGGCGCGGAACCTTCTCCAGAAAACACTCTTCAACGTCATCAGTAAATCTGGCACGACAACTGAGACAATGGCGACATTGATGATTATCCGTGAAGTGCTTGGTGATGTCAACTATCAGCAGCAAGTACTCGCGACGACTGGACTAACCGATGACAGTGTGCTCTTCCGAATGCATGAACAATCCCCTTTTTACGGCGGCACACTCCTTCCTGTACCCGATGGTGTCGGCGGACGGTTCTCAGCCTTCTCGCCAGTCGGTCTGCTCTTTCTCGCTATAACAGCGGGAAAAGACGAAACCCCAGAAACCCGCATCCGTGCCGCGTTGGAAGGTGTGAAACAAACACACGAGGATTTTTTTCTGCCGTGTGAACATCAAGATAATGTCGCCTATCAACTCGCTCGCTGGATTCACCTCGCTGAAGAAGTTGACAGCAAAGGCTCTATTGTTTTCTATAACTATGCCGATAACAGCTGCCTCGGTGAGTGGTTTGTTCAACTGTGTACGGAATCTATTCAAGAACGCGGGGCTGGTCCTAACGTCATAAATGCCAAGGGCCCCACGAGTAACCACTCAATTCTCAACGGCATTATCGCCGGTCCGAGAGATAAAGTTGTCCTATTTATCCATTGGAAGAAACTTGGCACCGATTTAGTGCTGCCGAGAGACACTCAAATGGACAGAAAGTTAACCGACTTTGAAGGGTTATCCATGACGCACCTGCAGACCGCCTCTTACCGCGGCACTGCCTTGGATTTCAGCAAGAAAGGTATACCCACTGCAACGTTAACCCTCCTGAAACGGGATATCCAGTCTGTTTGTCAATTGATGCGCCTCTTAATGGATACCATCGCCGTAAAAGGTAAACTTCAAGATTTACATCTTGACACCAATGGTGGAAATGAGTTAACATATCTCCAAGATAGTGTTGAAGGTTATAAACAGAATTTCCGATCTTTTTTGTGAAGGCTGTTAGCCCCGCGGCATTCACTGTACTCACCCTCGGCAGTTGGTTTTCGGATCAGACAAGAGTTGGTTGTGGAATGCAAAGACTACGCAACTGTCACAGGTGTTAACTCTCACTGCGAGGCAAACTGATAACTGACAACTAATGACCAAAGAAAATGAGGAATAAACTCTCTACTCTCCAGTTTCATGATAAGATATTTATCGCTTATGGTTTCATTTTCCTCGTCATGTTTGGTGTTGTCTTTGGGAGTACCAGCTTCCTAATTCGGCTTGCGTTTAAAAGGGAAATTGATGACTATGTTGAGACGCTTCGCGCCCAAATTTCAAACAATTACCAAGCGTTCCTCAACGAAGTCAAGAAGGATGTTCACGCCACAGCCGCTGACGAGAGATTGCTTCTCGCCATAGAAAGAGAGGCTCCCTTTGCTAATATACCTACACCAGATTTTGACCTCTTTGAATATGGCACCGCAGACGGCAAATTGCTATACCCGAACCTAAAAACTCGAAGAAATCTACGCACATATAATTGGGTTGACAACGAGGGCGGACACATACAACTCAGATATATTCCACAACAGAGCGAGCTCGGATTACAGTTTGTGGTTCAAGTCAGGGAATCGGGCGAATGGGGATTCGTTACAGGGGGCTACCGCTTGCAAACATGGCTGGAAACAACCCCAACCAATATTCAGTCAGACGAGCATCCAATTTTCCTTGTCGGAAAGCCACAAACGTCTGACACGGCGAGTTTCAGTACTGAAGAAGAATCCGAGAATTGGCTTCCACTGAATAATGCCGCCAGACACGTCCCACTTGACAATCGGTTTCAATTACTTTCCGGTTCGCAACTCCGACAAAAAGTCACTTTAGACGGATCAGAAGAAACCGAGGGGAGCACTTATACCGCTTCTCGCATAACACCTTTTAACTCAGCTTTCGCGACGACACGTGAAACACCGCCTATTGACCTCATCGTCGCATATTCGCACGCGCGGCAAATGAAATGGCAGCGGCGGCTTACACTTACATTGCTTTTAAGTGGTGTCGTTGGACTCGTATTGGTTTATCTCATCAGTTACATCATCAGCCGTCGCATCACTCGTCCTATTGCGACGCTACGTGAAGGGGTTAGCCACATCGCTGCTGGCAATCTCGATCATCGTGTTGTCATCCAATCACACAATGAGATCGGGCAGCTCGCGGACGGTTTCAACCGGATGGCGCGAGACCTGAAACTGAGTTTAGAGGAGCGTATGGCGGCAGAACGCGCAGCAACATGGCGAGATGTCGCACGGCAGGTGGCGCACGAAATCAAAAATCCGCTGTTCCCGATCCGACTATCTGTTGAAAATTTACAACAAGCGAAATCTAAACCTGAGGTTTTCGAGCAGATTTTTAAGGAGTGTACGGACACCGTCATTGAGGAAGTCGATCGCATCGGAAAGTTAATAGATGGGTTTCATCAATTTGCCCAGATGCCGAAACCAGAGAAAAAACCCTGCCAACTCAATGATATTGTCACATCTATTCTGACGTTATACACCGGTGGACAGGCATCAGCTCTCGATCAAGAAAACGAAGGCACACCGATAATCGCAGAACACGAGAACTTGACAGGCTCGAATGCTAACGGCGAATTTTGGCTTGAAAATATTTCTAAGATTCAGGTCGAAACTGAGTTGGAACAACTTCCCCAACTGCTGCTTGACCCAAAGCAGATCGCACAGGTACTCGGTAACCTCCTGAAAAACGCGATTGAAGCGATGCCTGATGGCGGTACGCTTAAAGTCAAAACTTATTTCACGCCAAACTCGCCACAGAACAACGAAAACAGTGGAGATGAGGGGACGATGAACGCGGACATCCACGGCACAGTTTCACTGGAAATCCACGATACGGGCTATGGTATGTCCGATGAAACGATGGCGAATCTTTTTGTTCCCTATTTCACAACGAAGTCAGAAACAGATGGACGCGGGCTTGGAATACCAATTGTCAGACAGATTGTTGCCGAACATGGTGCCGAGATTGATTTTCAAAGTACCGAGGGCGTAGGCACAACGGTCCGTATCCGTTTCTCAGACGACCCATCTGAACGTTCCGAAGAATTAACGCCAGAACCGGAAGAATTGACACCACTCACAGGTTTAAAACCTAAACTGGAAACAGAAGAACGGTCAGTAGACACTCAAGAATGAACTTTAAACACAATGCGTTAGGACAAAGATAATGGAAACTATTCTGATTGTAGACGACGAAAAAAATATCCTTAAAATGTTATCCCAAGGGCTCAAGATGCGCGGATACCAAGCCCTTACAGCTGCGAGTGGTGAGGAAGCATTGAAACAGGCAACGAAAACTGATGTGGATCTTGTGCTATTGGATATCCGTATGGAAAACGGTATGGATGGCATCCAGACGCTCGTGAAACTCCGTGAACGCTACCCGGAATTAAACGTCGTGATGATGTCCGCGCAGCAGGATATCGAAATCGCTGTTAAGACAATGGAACTCGGCGCGAAACGGTATATCACGAAGCCAATCGGCATCGATAAACTTCTATCGAGTGTCCAGCCGTTTTTGGAAATATCACGTCTATCGCAAGAAAATGAGATTCTGAAATCGCAAATTACGCCCGGTGATGAGATGGTAGGTGACAGTGCCGCTATTTCACACCTCCGTTCACAGATTGATCGAGTCGCGGGCAGCGGACTCGGGGTCTTGATCTCTGGTGAGAACGGCACTGGCAAGCAGCTCGTCGCTAACGCTATCCATCAAAAGAGCAGTCGTGCGGCGAAAACCTTTATCCCTCTCAACTGTGCTGCATTGCCTGATGAACTCATTGAGAGCGAACTCTTCGGACATGAGCGAGGCGCGTTTACGGGTGCCGACTCCCGAAGGCAGGGACGCTTTGAACTCGCAGACGGTGGAACCCTTTTTCTTGATGAAATCGGAGATATGAGCCTAAAGGCGCAAGCAAAGGTGCTCCGCGTCATTGAAACCGGTGAAGTCGAACGCCTCGGCGGCAATCAGATTCGGATAGTCGATGTACGGATTATCGCTGCAACTAACAAAAATCTATCTGAAGAGATTGAGAACGGACAATTCCGACGCGATCTCTTCTATCGCCTGAACGTTGTGCCTATTAAGGTGCCACCGCTTCGGGAACGCGCTGAGGATATTCCGTTGTTAGTCCAGTACTTCGCTGAACGCCTGCAACTCAATATGGGGTCTACTCCGAAAGCCATTGATCCAGGGGCTTATGCCGTGTTTCAAAGTTATAACTGGCCCGGAAACATCCGGGAACTAAAAAACATTGTTGAACGCCTCCTTATCATGGTGAACAGAGATGTCGTCATGGCACCGGATGTTGCGGAGGCGCTTTCCCTAATACCTCAATTGTCCACGCCATCTCAACTTTCAGATGATGCCTTGGATCCTGGAACTTTACAGTCGCTCCCAAGTGTAGCACTCTACAAACCGGGAACCGCCTTAAGTCAGATGATGGATACCGCCGAGGCGCAGTGTATCCTCGCGGCTTTGGAGGAATTTCACTGGAACATCCGGCGCACAGCGGAGGCGTTAGAGGTTGAGCGAAGCAACTTATACAAAAAAATGAACAAGTACGGTATTTCACGTCCGGATTCCGAGGGATAGTTTGGGCTAACGATGCTACAAAATAACATCATCAAAAACGGCGGGATGACCCGCCTTCAATTGCTTATCCTCATTGCCATAGTTGCTGTGATTGGCGTGCTCTCTTTTCCACCCTGGTTAGAACAGCGTAAGGTGGGGACAGCAGATATAGATGTTGAAACCGTCGCCGTTGCTATCAAGAAGTACTATAGGCACACCGGGGATTATCCGGCAAATTTGGACGCACTGGTGACAGATCCGGGTGTTGAAGGGTGGCGCGGGAATTATCTGAAATCTGTTCCCGAAACACCTTGGGGCGGTCGTTATGTTCTTCTTCCAGATAGCTATAAGGTGGGAATAGCGAAAAATCACCCACGCGCCCCGGAAAAATATCGAGTCGGCGGTGTCGCAGAAATCAGCAGAGTCTATCATGCAGACGCGCGCCTCGGCGAGAAGTATTGGTGGTAACCCCTGTGTTTGAGATATGGATACCGGTCCTCATCTTCCTCTTCGGTTTAGCGATCGGCAGTTTTCTCAATGTTTGTATCTACCGAATTCCGCGCGAAGATCTATCGATTCATTCGCCGCGCCGTTCTTTTTGTCCAGAATGTAATACACCGATAAGTCCGTACGACAATATCCCTGTCCTGAGTTACCTACTTTTACGCGGAAAGTGTCGGCATTGCCAAGCGACAATTTCTATTCTATATCCTTTAGTTGAACTTGCAACAGCCGGACTATTCCTTGTGATGTACTACCGCTTCGGGTTAACCCTCGAATTTCTGATCGCGCTCGTTTTCGTCTCGGTGCTACTACCGATCTCTGTCATTGATGCACAGCACTATATTATACCAAACACGCTCATCGTGACAGGATTGATTCTCGGTTTCGGTATCGTTTGTGCAATTGCGTATCAACGCGCGGATGTTTGGTATCTCCTGATACGTCTTATGGGTGCTATTGCTGGGGGCATGGCATTGTGGTTGGTTGCGGTGATTGGAAGTGCAGTCTTACGCAAAACAGCGATGGGCGGTGGGGACATCAAACTGATGGCACTCAATGGACTGTTCCTCGGCGCGTGGCCCGAGCTGGTAATGGTCATCGCCTTCTCCGCTCTGAGTGGCGCGATTGTTGGGACAACACTCATCGTTTCTGGCATAAAGAGCCGGGAGAGTCCTATTCCGTATGGTCCATTTCTTGCGGGTGCCGCCGTAGTTGTGCTTTTATGGGGAGATAACCTCTGGCGTATGTACTTACAATCCGTCGGATGGAATTAGAAGTACTGAAGTAATTTTTCAAGGTGAGAACGTCATCCGCACCCCTGATTACATAGAACTCCGCATACCGTATGAAGATGATAGCAGCAGGTACAGTTCTTATAAGATTCTCACTAAGTATGCAGCTGAAACGAATCGGTACATTTTTGTCCCATTAGACCGCTGGGGCGGGGGTTCGGGAATCTTTAGGCGTCTCCACGTGGTTGACAAAAAAACGCTCAGAACTGTTGACGCGGTCGGCCTAGGGGATCGCACGAAGATAGAGGAAGTTGCTTTAGCTGATGCGTTCAGCAACACCGTCTCTATTACTTATATTAGGCGGGAGATTAAGGGCGGTAAAGTTGTATATGACCGCGATAAAGCAACCAAGAGACATCTTAGAATGATAGAAGGTAAACTTCGAGATGTGGCAGATCCGCTAAGTCCAATCCCACCGGATATGGCGTTCTTTCGGGCAGGCAGATTTTTTAGGATGGGAAGCGACAATTGGGACAAAGATGCCGAAACTGATGAGAAGCCACAGCACAACGTCCACTTGGATGCGTTCTATATGGACACATACGAAACGACAAATGCACAATACAAGGAATTTATTGATGCGAACCCACAGTGGCAGAAAAATCGTATCCCAAAAAAATACCACGACGGAGATTATCTGAAGCATTGGAATGGAAATGATTACCCACCCGACAAAGGCAACCACCCCGTTGTTTATGTCAGTTGGTACGCAGCAATGGCTTATGCAGAGTGGCGCGGGAAACGCCTGCCGACAGAAGCAGAATGGGAGAGCGCCGCGCGGGGGGCTTGGCGTACCATGAATGCCAACACAGCAAACTATGGTGAAACTGTCGGCGATACGACACCCGTCGGAACGTATCCCCCGGACAGAAGCGGCTTATACGATATGGCAGGCAACGTCTGGGAATGGTGCCTTGATGAATACAATCCCGACTTTTACGCTATTTCTCCAAGCCATAACCCACTTGCCGGTGGAACTATGGATAATATCGTATCCGACTGGACAAACGTTAAAACCGTCCGTGTGTTACGCGGCGGCTCTTGGGTAAGTAACGCCAAGTTTGTGCGGGTTTCCGATCGCACAAGGTTCACGCCAAAAATCACGAACAATGCTCGCGGTTTCCGTTGTGTCAAGGCTGTAACGCCTTAGTACTAATTAATGGACAGTAAGGGGACGAACCACCCGTTATGAAAGAAAAACGTAAAAGTGTTTAAGCTGTGTGAAGAACTGGAAATTTATAGTAAAACTTAGAATTATGTAGGCACCTATCCTTTAACAAATACTCGTTCGTAGTAGGGCAATTCTGCGGCGTACTCGCCCAAATGCGACGTGCATTATTGCCCGTTCTGGCAATTATAGTGAAGCCGATAAATAAATGGACATCTTTGTAGCATAAACTTCCAGTTTGTGCCAGTCTGAATGCCTGTTATAGGTATTCAGACTGTTTGAGAGTGCACAATTAACTATAGGTTTTACTATAATAACTATCTTTGGAGCAGATATGAAAACCATTTACACAATCATTTGCCTACAGATATTAATCGTAAGCCAGCAGGTTGTCTATGCACAACAGCCATTGGCGCAACAAGCGTTCGCTATCTTTGAGCAACACTGCCTCGATTGCCACGGCGAATTCGGATCCTATAGCGATGTCCTTACGATGAAGCATAAAGACTTAATCGAAGATCGCTCCGTCATACCGGGGCAACCCGATGCCTCCGAACTCTACCTGCGGCTGCTCGGCGATACAGACCCAGGTTCACAGATGCCATTGGGACAAGAACCATTGGATCCCGAAGCAATCGCCACAATCCGCCGTTGGATTGAAGCAGGCGCGCCAGACTGGGAGGCGATTCCCAAACCCAAACGCCGCTTCATCACAACCGAGGCGATGCTCAAATCCATCCATACCCATGTGACATCGCTCACTGCCTTTGATCGTTCCTTTGCACGTTATTTCACACTGACACACCTATACAACGCCGGTGCAAGCGATGAAAACCTCCGCGCCTATCGGAATGCCTTATCCAAATTGGTGAACAGTCTCTCGTGGGGTGCCGAGGTCATCAAGCCGACACCCATCGACCAAGAGCAAACAATCTTCTACATTGACTTACGGCATTACGAATGGGACATCAAAAGCGATAAGTGGTATAAGATCGAGCAGGCGTACCCTTACGGTGTGCAGTTAACGTCTTCAACATATACAACGTTATGCCAAGAAACGAACTGTGAGCTGCCGTTCGTCCGCGCCGACTGGTTCATCGCTACTGCTTCATTACCCCCGCTCTATCATGAGATTCTCGACCTACCGAAAACCGACAAGGAATTAGAAACACGGCTTGAGGTGGATGTCGCAGGAAACTTAAGGAATGCACCCGGTGTCCGTGTCTGGCGTGCAGGTTTTAACGAGTCTGGCGTATCAGTCAACAACCGCATTGTAGAACGCCATAAATCCCGATACGGCGCATATTGGAAATCCTACGACTTCGCAGGGAATGTCGGTACACAGAACATCTTCACACATCCGCTCAATTTCACGCATGACGGCGGCGAGATAATCTTCAATCTCCCCAACGGATTACAGGCGTACTATCTCTCCACTGCCACAGGTGAACGACTTGATGAAGCACCGATTAACATCGTCTCAAACGCTGGTGCGAGAGATCCAGTTGTCCGTAACGGACTCTCCTGCATGGGGTGCCACACAGAAGGGATGAAAACCTTTGAAGATCAGGTACGTCCGGTGATTGAACAGAATCTAAACCCATCTTACGACAAAGCACAGGCGTTGCGTCTCTATGCAGAAAAATCAGAGATAGAGAGCCTCGTCCGCCAGGATATTGCGCGTTATCGCAAGGCGATTGAAGCTGCTGGCGGAGTCTTCGGTGGAAGCGAACCGATACAGCAGTTAGTCAAACAGTTTGAAGGACCGCTGGATGCAACACACGCTGCCGCAGAAGTAGGCTTAGAAACCGCTGATTTCCTCCAAAAGATTCGTGAGAATAGCACACTGCAGAATGCTGGTTTATTGGTGTTAGGTGTTGAGAAAGGAACTGTTAAGCGGGATGCTTGGGAATCGCAGTTTGACACAGTGGTCTCCTCCGTGAATCTTAAACCGTTAACTTCCAAATCAGAACAATTCCAAAGAGGAGAACAAAATCGAGAGAAAGAACTAAAGATTGCTGTGGCAGGTCCTTTTACAGGCATTGCCGCGGCATTCGGGGAGATGATTAAACACGGTGCTGAATTCAAAGCGAAAGAAATCAATGCAGCCGGTGGGATCAACGGTATAAAGTTAACTCTTACTTTTGGGGATGATGTCGGTATAGAAAGGCAGGCGAGACTCGTAGCTACTCGCTTTGCCACTGATAAACACGTTCTCGCTGTTGTTGGGCATTTCAACAGTGCATGCTCTTTGGCTGGTAAACCTATCTACCAACGTGTCGGTCTTGTGGCACTGTCTCCAAGTTCAACCAATGTGACTGTTGTTGAAGGAAGTGACTGGATGTTTCGGAATATATACAGTGACAATTTTCAAGGACAGTTCATCGCCAAATATATTCAGAATGTCTTGACAGAGTTTCGATCAATTGCTATTTTGTTTGATGAAGATAGTTATGGTCATGAAGTGCGGAATGGTTTCATCAAAGCCGCTATGCGGAATAACCTCAACATTGTTGCTGAAGAAGCATACACACGGGATAATACAGATTTTAGACCGCAGCTTGCTCGGATCAAATTGAACGATCCAGATCTGATCTGTATTTTTGGCCTTTATCGTGAAGCAGGGCTAATTGTCAAACAGGCGCGTGATACCGGTATCACTGCACAGTTTTTCGGAGCAGATGGTGTGGATTCTCCTGATTTTCTCGCGATTGCGGGGACAGCAGCAGAAGGAACCTATCTAACAACGCCTTTTACATTCGGTGCCAGTGGTGAAGAAACAATGCAAATGGCTCAGACATTTAATGCAGAGTACGGTGTTGCCCCTGATACATGGGCAGCGTTAACTTACGATGCAATAGGTATGATTGCTGAAGCGATTGAACAAA
Source organism: uncultured Poribacteria bacterium (assembly GCA_951828385.1). Lineage (GTDB taxonomy): Bacteria > Poribacteria > WGA-4E > WGA-4E > WGA-3G > WGA-3G. Next base: position 4,081,388 of record OX639973.1, on the reverse strand, counting down.
CCTATAGTCATGATGCTTCCCTTGCCGAAAATCGGAAATTCATCCGCGATTATTTGGCATCGTTGGATACACATAAGAACGGCTATGGTGGCGTTACGGGGCTAACCTATTTTGATAAAAATGGGGACTGTATTAAACCCGCTCACATAAAACTTGTTCGGAATGGTAAATTTATGATTGCTCCTCAGCAAATGCTTCATATAGAATATCAGGAATAGCAAAGTAAACCCATTTTCCATTTCTATGGGAGGAGTTTTGTCCCTTGGAGGGAAGCAATGTACACGAAAAACCGCTCTAAATCCAAAAACAAGCCAAGAACGGTTGATGAAATCATTGACGAGATCAAGGAGAGGACCACAGATGGTGCCTATATCTTCCGTGGTGAATCTCAGTGCTATGAGAAAGTCTCATCAAATCTCTACCGTGAACTTCAGGCTGTCAAAGTAAAGTACACTAATATAAATGATGTCCAAGCTGAAATTGCTGATGCGGCGAAAGCGTATACGAATGAAGATAGCGCGTTTGAAATCCTCACTGCACTCCAGCACTACGGAGGTAAAACAAACCTGATAGATTTTACGACTAACTACAAGATAGCTCTCTTTTTTTCTTGCTACGGTCATCCTGACAAAACCGGCCGAGTTATTATCTTGCAAAAGACAGAGGCAGTAAAAAAGATGCTCAAATATCCACAAGGTTCAGTGAAGCGCGCTGTTGACCAGGATAGCGTATTTATTCAGCCGCCTGATGGTTTCATTGAGCCGGATAATGAAAATATAATCAATATTCCAAAAGATCTCAAATTACTTATATTAGAGTACCTGCAAGAGCATACAGAACGCGAGATATCCCCCAAAACTATCTACAACGACATCCATGGATTTATTAGCAGTCAGAACGACTACTGGATGGCCTACAAAGAGTTTTATGAGGGGCTCTCTTGGAAAGATGAAGGAGATAAAGCAAAAGTTCCGGAAGAAAAACAGAGAGTTTATCAGAAAACTATTGAGCATTATACCAAAGCCTTGGAACTTGACTTGCAACAACCCGCTATTTATAACAATCGGGGTAATACTTACGCAGCCATAGGCGAGATTGACCAAGCCATCAACGATCTTAGCAAAGCGATAGAACTTAAACCAGATTATGCTAATGCTTATAACAATCGCGGCGATGCCTACTCGAAAAAAGGTAAGATTGCTGAGGCAATTAATGACTTTAACTTTGCTATACAGTTACAACCTGAACTTGCCGAAGCCTATAACAATCGGGGTGTTGCTTATCGTGAAATAGACAATTTGCTGAAAGCCCTCAACGACTATAACACGGCAATACAACTCAAACCGAGTTTTACCGAAGCTTATAACAACCGCGGCAACGTTTACCGTAACACAGGTGATTTACCCAGAGCCTTTAACGACTATAACACGGCGATACGACTCAAACCGGATTTTGCCGGAGCTTATAACAACCGGGGGGTTGCTTATGGTATCAAAGGTCAGGTTGATAAGGCTATTAAAGACTTCAACAAAGCTATAGAATTAAATCCAACGTTTGCTGATGCTTATTGCAACCGCGGCAATGCTTACCTCCTCAAAGGCGATCTTGACAAGGCTATTGAAGACTATAGCAAGTCAATAAAACACGCACCGAAAGATGCCATGTCCTATAGCAATCGCGGAGTTGCTTATCTGCGAAAAGGCGAGTTTGACAAGACTATTGAAGACGCGAGTGCGGCGATAGCATTAGATGAAAAACTTTCCAATGCTTATTACAACCGTGCAGAGGCTGGGTTGCACCTGAAAGAGTGGGATAAGGCGAAAGATGATCTGATGGCTGCTAAAAAATTAGGTATGGATATCATTGCTGCGTTTCATAACGCTTACAAGGACGTTGAGACGTTCGAGAAGCGAAAGGGCTTTAAGGTGCGGGACGACGTTGCACTCATGTTAACACAGCGACGGCGGAACCGGTACCCCAAGACGCTAAAAATATTGGATGCCGATGGTAAGCCCTTGGAATCACCGAATGTGGTGAATTTACGCGAGCAGCTTCACAACACTGGCACGCCATTGGGCAAATACCTTAAGGCAAAACCTGCTTTTGGCATCAACACAGCACCCACGGAGGCATTCGTTGTGGACAAAGCCACACGGAGTAATCTCATTGCGGCACATCCATCATCCGCTGATATTTTGAAGCCGTTCTTGCACGGACGCGATTTAAGACGTTGGCATGCAGAACCACAAGGAAAATGGTTGATATTTGCACACCGAGGCATCGCGATAAACGAGTATCCAGCAATCTTGAAATACTTGGAAAAGCACAAGGATGCCTTGAGCAAGCGGGCAGGTAAACAGGCATGGTATGAATTGCAGGCATCCTGCAGCGATCCGGATCGTTTTGCCCAACCGAAACTTGTTTGTCCAAACCTCTATGAACACCAAACTTTTGCGGTCGATACTACCGGTTTTTATTGTGGGAATACAGCCTACCTGATACCCACTGAGGAAACGTGGTTATGCGGTCTCCTGAATTCCCGCGTTGTGGAGTGGTTTTATTCACAGGTGTCGAACCAATTAACCATTGATTATCTTCGAGCGCGTAGTGGTTATATGCAGCAAATCCCTGTTCCCGACATCACGTCAACGCAGAAGGCACTTATCGGTCAATTTGTGGAGTACCTTATCTATCTCCAGCAGCAGCCCACAACAAATAGTAATGATCTGGCGCACGCTCGCGACGCTATAATGCTTAGATATTTTGAGCGGATAATTGATGGCATGATTTATGAGTCATATTTGCCAGATGAACTGTATAAAGGCCGCAAACACTTCTTCCAGCCGTTACTGGATGAACAGTTGCCGCAATTTGAAGAGATCCAGGGAGATAAAATGTCTGCGTTCCGAGACATCTTTGAGCACTTGCATGAAAGAAAACATCCAGTTGCAGTCAATCTATTCTTTCTGGATAGTGTAAAATCTGTCCGCATCATTCAGGGGAAACTATGAAAATTACGGAAATTGATATCAAAAACTTCAAAGCTTTCTGCGGTACCTACCACATCGACCTGGACAAGGCAGGAAAGAATCTGCTGGTTTATGGTGAAAACGGTAGTGGAAAATCGTCGCTGTATTTGGCATTAAAACTGTTCCTCGAATCCGGGGTAGACATGAACAGTACAGACAACAAAGACTCAGACTTTGGAAGTCACCGGAACATTTTTACTGAAGATCCGGGGCATATCAAAGTGTGTCTTCGTGCCCACCAAGGATCAAAGATGGACGCTTACGAGTGGTCGCAGCGCGTTAAAGAGACAGATGACGAGTTGATCATTGAGGCTTCAAAGGCGAAAGGTTTTCTGGATTATAAGGATCTGCTGGAAACGCACTATCTGCATCGTGAAAATGAGGTTGTGAATGTGTTCGGTTTGCTGGTTAAGAATCTCTTAGCAAACACTATCAGTGAACAAACGGAGCGAAGTCTTACCGAAGATTGGAATGACATCCAGCCTCCCTTTCCACGCCGAGGTGCTACGACTCAAATTGCAGCCCTTGAGGGGCGAGTAGTGAATTTCAACCGCGAGTTATCAGGCAGATTAGCGGAACTCCAAAAGCAAGCCTCTGAAATTCTCCGCAAATTTGGATACAATGTTGCACTTGACTTAAATTTTCAAGGGATTACGTATAACAGCGACGACAAAACACTCGATAATCAGGAGATTCTCTTGACGGTAGAATTCTTTGACAGAGATATCCCTGAGCATCACCGTTTTCTGAACGAAGCAAAGTTGTCAGCAATCGCGATTACTATCTATTTTTCATCGATCTTGCTTCAACCTACCAGTACTTTGAGAATTCTAGCATTGGATGATGTCCTAATTGGTTTGGACATGTCAAACCGCCTCCCGGTGCTTGACATTCTGGACGAGTATTTTTCAGACTACCAAATCTTTTTGACAACTTACGATAAGGCGTGGTACGAGATTGTCAAGCAGCGGACATCCCATAGCGGGAAGTGGAAAGCCGTTGAATTCTATTTCCAGCAGACCGATGAATATGAAATTCCAGTCTATGCCGAGAATAAGGCATACCTTGACAAGGCGAGGGAATATCTTGATGCGAACGACTACAAAGCCTGTGCGATTTACCTGCGTACCGCTTTTGAGGTAATCATTGAGGAATTTTGTGAGACCAAACGTCTGCCAGTCAGATACCGTCAAAACAGAGATAAACTGGACAGTCAGGATTTCTGGGATCCGATAAAGGTTGAAAATCAGAATTCAGGCTTTTTAGATCCGCCGCTCATTAGAGATATTGAACTGTATCGAAGCCGTATCCTAAATCCGCTCAGCCATACGACTATCACGAATATACCCAAGAAAGAGATTGAGGATGCCATTGAAGCGGTGGATCGTCTTAAAATGGCACTGCAGTAGGACAGACACTGCCCCTTGCAATTAACTACCTTATTAGAGTATAATTAAATCCCATAAGGAGGATGCAACATAATGGATGTTAAAGACGCGATTCTTACACGACGGACCATTTTCAAATTCAAACCAGAACCCGTGCCGAACGATGTCATCGAACAGGTTTTCAGTTTCGGAATATGGGCACCGAACCACCATGTCACCGAGCCGTGGCGGTTTACTGTGATTGGCAAAGAGACAAAGCTAATCCTTGCAGACCGCTACCGCGAAATTAAGATTGAGGATACACCCGACCACGTTGATGCCGAAAATCTCGCCAAAATCGGTGAACTGGCTTATGAGAAATTCATGTCTAAGCCGACGATTATTGCGGTGTCCTGCGTCCAAGACGGCGACGAACAACGCCAACGCGAAGATTATGCCGCCGCTTGTTGTGCGATGCAGAACGTCCAACTCGCCGCATGGGATGCCGGGGTCGGGATGCAGTGGAGCACGGGCAGAATCACGATGGAAGAACAGACATATCAGCTGTTAGGCATCGATTCGTCGCAAGAGTACATCATCGGCTTCTTTTATACTGGCTATCCCGAAGAAATTAAAGAACCGAAACGGCAACCGGCTGGTGAGTTTATACGTTGGGTAGCGTAAAAACCGTCAGCCTTCGGTTTCTGTCTGGAAAGTTAGGAAGTAAAAAGTGTGCTAAAGTTGGAAAGTTGTCATCTTTACGAACTTTAGAACACTTTACAGACTTTCAAAGGTTTTCGATGGCTGATTGCCATTAAACCGATAGTTTGTACGCTGTCTTTGCGTTTTGCCAGAAGTACTTCGCCTTGACCGCATCGCCTTTCGCACTGAAATAGTCGTCCACAATCTGTTGCACGACTTTATACGGTGCGAAACGTTCCGAGACAGGCCAGTTGCTTCCATAGATGAGCCGATCCTCGCCAAACGCGTCCCACAGGACATCAATCGTTGGCGTGTAATAGGCAACGTCTGTCGGTGCGGGGGTTTGTCCTGTGTGTTCCGCCAACCCTGATACTTTGCAATAGATATTCGGATAGCGCGCGACTTCACGGATAGCAGAAACCCAGCCCGCGTCCGGTGGTTCTTCTGATATACGCACCCCGGCAATATGGTTGATGACGATCCGCATCTCCGGTGTATGCTCGACCAATGCTGGCAGCGTTGATAGCATTTCGGTATTAATCAGCAAATCCAAGGTGAGTTCTTTCGCTGCTAACTTCTCAATATTCGCCATAAAAGTAGGTTCACCGATGGCTCGTAGATGTCCACCGCCGAGACGTATCCCGCGAAAAAGTGGATTTGCAGAGAACCGGTTCAAGTTACCTTCAAAATCCGTGTCGTCCGGTTCCAAGTGTCCAACAAATCCTACAATAAAAGGCTCGTCTGCGGCGAGGTCGAGAATCCACTGGTTATCCTCAAGCCACTTGCTCGCCTCAACGACAACGGTCCCGGTCGCGCCTTCAGGTACCGCGAGGGCTTTGAAATCTTCTGGCATAACCCGTCGGTAAAGGACTTCATCGTTAGGATTCGGCCACGGCACACCTTCAGGTCGCGTTGGATCGTAAAAATGTGTATGTGTATCAATAATCATAAATATCTCTCCATATTATTCATTTTTCTTTTGCTAACTTGCTGTGGTCCTCCGGATCCAGAGCAGCAAAAGAAGCGTGAGCTGCAACGGGATGCCCTAAAACTGAGAATGGGGCAGGCACTCAACCCGACAGATGCGGAAGGGCACCTTGAGCTCGGTAAAATCTACCGTGAATTAGGCGAGTCCGAGAAAGCGATAGAATCCTTCCAAAACGCCATCGCGCTTGATGACAAACACGAACATGCCTATAACAATCTCGGTTTGGTTTACACCGATCTCCGTCTGTTTGTGCTCGCGATTGAGATGTTCCAAGCGGCATTAGAGTTGTCGCCGGGAAACCCCGCCTTCTACAACAATCTCGGCTACGCTTACAATATGACAGACCGATTTGAGGAGGCAGTCACCGCCTACAGCAGCGCAATTGAGGCGGATCCAACCTTTGTTGATGCCTATTACAACCTCGCCGATGCTTACCTCAACCGTGATATGTATGAGGACGCTATTAAGTATTATGAATCGGCACTTGAAATCGAAGCGGGCGACGCGGACATCTATTTTAATATTGGACTCGCTTACGAGGAGACCGAACAGTTCCTCCGCGCGATCCAATCCTACGAAAAAGGTTTATCTCTTGATGACAGCGACGTAGAGGCTTATTATCGCCTCGCGCATGCCTATAAAAAAAATGGCGATCCGCTCATGATGCGCCGCTATCTGGAAACATTTCTGGAGCGGGCAAAGGGACTTCCCCATCTTGAAGAAGAAGTTCGCACTGCTGAAATTATGTATGACAGATAGCACTTTTTCTCAAGATCAGCAAATATTCCGATTTCATCCCGTCCGGATTCTTATTTTTCCGCGCACCGAATAACTTCCGCGTTTTAATCCTATCCTCATAGACCTTTTCAAACACAAATCCACGTTCCGTGAAATACTCCGCCAATATCCGCCATATTTCGACAGTTATGCCATCAATCCGTGGGTTACCGACAAAGATACAGGCTGCTGCATTCAGTTTCAATTGATGCATCGAATTTTCAAGTGCATTGACTGTATGGCAGAAATAGGAATCGAGCCGTTTTTGGAGGTCGTCTCGCGTGAGCATCTCCCGAACTTTATCCAACGTTTCCGTCTGAATCACCCGATCAGCCTTCCGATACGGAATTTCAAGCCGTGATAATTCTTTAACCTCTTCCTCGGTATGTCCTAACCAGAACAGTTCCATTTTCGTGGAGCGGATATATTCCTGTGCTTGGAGATACGGCGGCGATGTTATAAGCGCGTCACACACCCGCGGTACAGCGACATAGGACGAATCGACACCTCCATGAAACTCAATTTCCCCCAAATCTTCAAAAATGTGCTGTGTGTACACCACAAAATCGTTAAGGCTTTTTAGCGTTTTCAAAGAAAGACTGTGAACCATCTCGTCTAACTGTTCTCTCCAATTCTCCTTCAGCAATTCCTCTATAGCCTGTAACTTACGCTTGGATCTGGCAAGCTTCGGGGTCCTGTCTTCCGTATAGGAGAAACGTTTGCTCACCTTCAACAACGCGGCTTTAACGATGGTAGAATAGACCGTATTATCCGCATTGTGTATGAAACCCCAGTATCGCGATAGCACATCTAACATTTCAGGCGCGTACCAGTAGGCAACATTTGACCAAGCAGGTATAAACCGGTGCTTACGCGCTCGCATACCTTCCAAAAGTTTATGCAAATCTGCTTCAGGCAGTCTCTCTTTACTGCGGTAAACCTTCAGCGGCATAATGTGATTCAGGAGTAGGTTGAGATCGAAGAGGATGGCGTTGCGTCTACACAGATACGCCTCAACACCCACTGTCCCCGAACCTGCGAACGGATCTATAATCCAATCCCCTTCTTTGGTATAGGTGTTAATCGCGTAGCGGACGATTTGAGGGATGAATTTCGCTGGATAGGCGAAAATAGCGTGTGTCAGGTAGCCAGTATCATTAATTTCAGGGACTAAGTCTCGGAATGAAACCAACTCTGCCCCGTCAGAGGTTGTCTCCTTTTTTGAATCTTCAAATTCGTTATCTGTGGGGAAAAGAGTGAATTGTGCTTCCAGATTTCGGTTTTTCATAAAACGACTACAAGGTTTGTAGAGCTTCAAACGCATCAAGAGAGTTATTGCGATGCTTCCACTTCTTTCGCGCCTTCAATCTCTTCCTCTGTGAGTTGGAAGTCAAACACCTCTTCGCCTTCTTCAACGATTTCTGTTTCCGTATCCGGCGTTGCGGCTCCTTGGATGTGCTCTGTGGGTTGCGCGGTTTCCTGTACAGTGGCTTCTGTTGTTTCAAGCTTCTTTGAAGTGCCGCCGAGGATCGTCAAAATTACGATCGCTGCAACGCTGACACTCGTAACTGTCAACGCAATCGGGCGTTTCCAAAGGACAGCGCGCTCGCTTCTGTCTAAGAACGGGAGAAATAGTAGTAGCAGCATGCCGACTGTCGGAATTACAAACGTTCCGATAACTTCAAAGGGACCTTGGAAGTATTTCAAGAGTTGGAATAGGAATAGGAAATACCACTCCGGACGCGGATCGTAATCCGCATTCGTCGGGTCAGCAACATCTTCGAGCGGAACAGGAACAAAAATCGCAACGGCAGCGAGTATTACAAAGAGGATCAGCATCCCGACAACATCTTCAAATACCTGATGCGGATAGAACGGTTTTCCGGCTTTCATCTCTTCTGGTGTATTCTTCGGTGTACCTGAAGAACCGTAGTACCGGACGAAGAAAAGATGCACACCTACCAAACCGAAGACCAACCACGGCAGCCAGATGGTGTGGAGCGCGTAAAACCTTGCCAACGTCACCGCACCTATTTCCGAACCACCGCGCATCACCTTGGCGACAAAATCGCCTAATACCGGTGCTGTGCTGGAGATTTCCACACCGACAACCGTTGCCCAATACGCCTTTTCATCCCACGGAAGCAGATAACCTGTGAACCCGAAACCGAGTACAATCAAGAGAAGGAGAACGCCGAAGATCCAAGTGAGTTCACGCGGGGCTTTGTATGAACTGTAGAGCACAACACGAAGCAGATGCAGGACGACGATGATGACCATCGCGCTCGCACCCCAGTGGTGCAAACCGCGCACGAACGCACCGAACGGAACCTCTGTACTGATATAGGTTACGGCGTTATGCGCGTGTTCAGGGGAAGGCGAATAGTAGAACGCGAGAAACGCACCCGTAGCCGCTTGCAGGAGCAGCAGAAACATCGCCAAACTACCGAATGAGAATAGCAGATTGATATGTTTCGGCAGCGGTTTGCGTAGATGTGTGTCCAGTGCCTCTAATGGGAGACGCTCGTTCAGAAATTGCTTTATCCCAGCGTAACTCATTAGGACTCCTTCACGTATAAGATGCCCGCTTCAACTTTGGTTTCAAGTTTCTGCAACGGTTCCGGCGGTGGACCAGCAATAACAGCACCCGTCTTATCGAATATCGCACCGTGGCACGGACAAAGAAAGGATTCCTTCTCCGCATCCCAGCGGACGAGGCAACCGAGATGTGAACAGATCCGCGAAAAGACACGCCACTCGCCGTTGCCAGCGTCGGTCACATAGACAGAGCGTTTTTTCGTTGCTTTGACCCAGCCGTCCTTTGCTGTGAAGGTATAGTCCACCTTTTTGAACCGACTGTTTTTAAGTCGGTCAGCGAGACCCAAATCGACCCATTTCGATTCGCCTTTTTTGAAGGCGGGTGAAATCGCGAAGCCGATAAGGGGAATACCGGCAGCGAGGCTCAGTACTCCCCCGATAAAGGCAGTTGCAATTTCTAAAAATGAACGTCTACCCTTTTTCTCCATCCATTTTCTCCTTTGCAGCAATCAAATCGATTCATCAGCACCGAGTTGTACGGGCGGTTTACGGCTTCTTCCACGTTTGCCCGTCAAACGGTTTGCGTAGATCGTAACGTCCCTCTTCAAGAACAGGCAGCGTACCGTCGTTGACCATGAGTTCGAGCGGCAATTCTTTCGTCTCCATCGGCATGGTGACGACATCTTTAATGCGCAACGATTCGTAGATAGCCAGCATGATTTCAAGGGTATAACGGGCTTGCACACCACTGCCGCGATGGTCAGAGATGTCGCCCTCGATCCACTCAATCAGTTCCTGAAATTGGTTCTTGGGTTCGGGTTGCGGTGTAACGGTTTGCCATCCCTGTGCACCTCCGTTTTGGAGTAAAATTGTCCCGTCAGGTCCGTTGCGGATCTGCCCTTCTGTACCAGCAATTTTTGGCATTGAGACATTCGGTTCTGGCAAGTCGCCTTCATAGATACCGCGTGCACCACCTTCAAAGCAGACTAACCCCATACAGAGGTCCTCACAAATCGTACGGCGTTCCCATCGATCGGTCGTCCGAGAAGTCTGTCCAATAACCCATAACGTCTCAGGATCAGACAAAATGAAACGCCACCCATCAATCGCGTGTGTGCCTGTGTTCAACAGTCCAGCGTGCCTTTTGGCAGTATGGTGGACTGTTGTTGGTTCGCCAATCGCACCTGCGGCGACGAGTCTACGCGTCTCTATATTTGCGGATGCGTATCTACCTTGGTGTCCGATGATCAGTTTGACATCGTTCTCTTGACAAGCCTCAAGCATAGCGTCAGCTTGTCCAAGTGAGGCAGCCATCGGCTTCTCACCGATAATCCCTTTTACACCTGCCTTCGCTGCCGCGACGGTGGCTTCCGCTCGCGGTCCTTGCCATGTTGTGATACTGACGATATCCAAGTCCTCTTTTGCCAACATTTCATCAACGTCGGTATAAATGGCGGGAACATCGTATTCGTCCGAGACGCGTTGCGCTGCCTCTTCAAAGATGTCCATCGCTGCGACGACTTCTGCCTTGGGCTGGTTGCCCCATGCTCTGGAATGAGACCTGCCCATCCCACCACAACCAATGATTCCGACGCGATATGTTTGATCTGCCATCTTGTTAGTCTCCTTATTTTGGCATTCAAGCAAATTCCTAAAACCGTGCTGACCATTTTATCACTTCGCGCTGTTTTTGTCAAATCGTTTCTCTTGACAAACCTTCAAGGATGTTGCAAACTATACTAAACTGCTGGAGCCCGCCAAGATAAGGAGATTGTGACAATCCAGGCTCTTCACTAACAACCGATAACCGATAACTGATAACTATTAAAAGAGAGGCATTTTAAGATGGCAGATTATGAAGATAAAGGTTCTGAAATTCGGGTGACAAACCTTGAGGCTTACCCGATGGGTGTGAAGGCATACGTCAAGATCGAAACCAATATGGGTGTTACAGGTTGGGGCGAGATCAACAACATGGAGACAACTGTCACCTGCGCGTTGGCGCGTTCCTTGTCCGAAATGATCATCGGAGAAAACCCGACACGGATTGAGCATCACTGGCAACGCCTGTTCCGTGCACATCGTAACATCCGAGGTGGGGGATTAATGGTCCATACCATCTCCGCGATTGATATGGCATTGTGGGATATTGCAGGGAAACTCTGGGGAGTGCCGGTCTATCGCTTACTTGGAGGTCCCTGTCGCGATAAGATTTGGAAATATCCGAGTCCGAAAGCAATTAAAACCGGACCGGGAGGCTCCAAACCGTTTGCTGGCACGCCTGATGAGATTGCTGACATGGTTAAACGCGTGCATGATGCGCGGGAGAAGGTCGGTTCTGATGGCGCGGTGATGTTTGATGCACATAGTTGCTTACCGCCGCCTATCGTCAAACAATTCGCGAGTTACTTGAAGCCTGATGACCTACTTTTCCTTGAGGAAGCATGGGTGCCAGGCAACATTGAGGTGATGCGCAAAATCCGAGAATCCGTCCCTGTGCCGTTGGCGACAGGGGAGCGCGATCGCACAATATGGGAAGTCCGCGAAATCCTTGAAGCGCAAGTCATTGACATCCTGCAGCCCGATTGTGGACACGGCGGCGGCATTACGCAGGTCAAGAAGGTCGCAGCACTCGCAGAAGCACATCACGTCCCGATCGCACCGCACTGCACGATGTCTTACCTCGGTCTCACCGCGAGTTTTCACTTATCCGCTGCCGTACCGTTTTTCCTTATCCACGAAGGCTATGAAAATGTCCTTCCGGCGGGAGTCGCTCACAAGGCATGGGAGATGGATGAAGAGGGCTACGTTTCGCTCCCCGAAGGCCCCGGTTTGGGGGTCGAAGTGGATGAGGCGAAGGTTATCGAAGTTGGGCAAGAGGCAGGAAGACGTTTCACATGGCCCAACAGTCGATTGGCAGATGGCTCTATCGCCGATTATTAGGAACGTAAGCACTCTTACTTTGCTGGCGAGGTTTTGCGGCGTACTCGCCCGCCCCCTTGAACGAGGATTAAGAATTTAATTGGGTAATGCTAAGACGTGTGATAACAAGCAGATCGGTTCGTAGTCGCGTGATTCTGCGGCGTACTCGCCTAAATGCGATGTGCATTATCGCACATCACATAGCCACAATTACCCAATTTATTTGTTAAACCTTACTCTTTTTTCAGTGCGTACACGCCGCGTCGAACCTTTACAATTTTACCAATATCGACAAGACGCTTGAGTTCATTTCCTACCGACTGTTGACTACTCCCAAGAGCTGCGGTGATTTCGGACTTTTTTTTCTCACCGTTTGCCAAAAGCGTGAGGATCTGCTCTTCAAAACTTATACGCTGGATGTTGCCACCGCGAAGTTCTTTCAAAACACGGTTGGCTTTCCGTGCTGAGCATCCCAAGACTCGCTCGACTTCTTGTCTGGTAGATTTTCCTGTTAGGTTGTCATGTTCTGTTTCAAAGCGCTGGCGTGTTGCTATCACTTCAGGAAGTTTGTCAAGACCACCGGCGATCTGAAAATCTTCCCAGTCAAAAAGGAGTGTTTCAGATCTATCAGTAATGTTAGGGAGCCTCCAACTCGTGAGTAGCATCACTTTCTTGCCCTTCCAGCGGCTTAATCCTGTCTGCCCGACGATTCGTGTGAGTAAACCGACAATATTCTGTTGATGCATATTCTGGATCCGTTGGTCTTTGTGATACGCCGATGCGGGTTCTCCCTCATAACGGAGCGGTTCGACATCGTTTCCAAATAACATCTGTGCTTGAAACCAGAGGGTGGATTCGGGCCAGTTGGGTATACCGACAATCCATACGACATCTGCCGCTTGAAAATCGGGTTCTACGCTGTCGCATTGTTTGAAATTCATCACAAAACAGACGTTCTCCTTTTTTTCAAGATCTGCCAACTGATTCACAATTGGAATATTGGAGATGACCGCATGCTTAACGCTGGGGTCTCTGTCAATTTCTGCGCGGATACCGAAAAAGAGGCGTTCTCCCATTTTAGACAAGCTCCGAACGTCCCAATTGCTGTCGTAGTTTAAAATTGTGCGCAGCGAATGGATACCTGTGCGGATCTGAAAAACTTGATTTCCCGGGATCCATGCTGTTGGTTGGGTATGAACGACTTCAATTTCTTCACCCGGGAAGACCCTGTGGAGATGTCGTTCGGAAAGCGTTGGCGATATTAGCAAGAGGCGTGTGACACTCGGATGGAGAATGGGAGGCACCCAGAACCGCAGTGTTTTATCGTTCCAACGCATCGGTGTATCGGCATCTCGTTTGTAGTGTGCAAAGAAGTGCTTGAGTTGATGCCAAAACGTCCAGTTTGGATCTTGACACACACTCGGAAACGCCTGAATCTTCTCTACAGTCCCGGTGTCGAAAATACCCAGCGCAATCGCTTCTGCCATCCGCATCGGAATTTCAATATCCTTATTAGGGATAAAGGTGTTGAGTGAAAAGAGAGGTGCTTCCTTCTCTCTGAGTCTATCTTCTGCGTCAGTATCTAAAGGAATATAGGCAGAAGTGCCACTTTCAAACGCGATCGTGAAGTGCGCCAATTCCGCTCCGGTTTCATTATCAACTATTTTCTGTGGTACCACTTTACCTTGCACATTAATGTGGTACATCTGTTGAACAATTTCTTCTTCGTGCTGTTGAAATGCCTCTACCACCGAGCGGACCCGTCCAATAGCACTTCCATTAGGTGCGTCTTGGATTTCCAAGACACTCAGTAGGGATTTGGCGAAATTCCCTAAGGCACGCCCGTGCCAGTTCACAGACCATTGTTCGAGTGTTTCTTTTGATAGCCAAGAATCAAGAAACAGGTGCCCTATTTCCACGTCCCTCTCGTCAAGAATGCAAATGCGTTGCGTTTCATCCATCGGATCAAGAATTTGTTCGAGTGTTTCTGCGAATCGTGGATCGAAGAACAGTCTGTGGACCGGTGATATTTGTGCCTTAGCGCGTCTTAAGATAAGAGGTTGTGAGAGGTATCCACGGACTTTGCATTCTGTATAGACCGGGCATTTTGGACAGATACTTTCCCTCGGATTTCCACCCTTTTCCTCAAGGGCACCACACCGTTCGGGATCCTCACATGGATTGCCATATCGAAACGGGTTTTTCATACGCTCGTCAGTGGGTATGTCTTTGACCTGCTCCCAGCGGTACAGTCTCTCTCGCCATCGGGCAACAGACGACAATTTTAGGGCGTGATACTGCTGTTCTGCGGCTTCCGCTAAGCGGGGATCTGCTATGTTTAAGCAGGTGGCGCCCCCTCTGAGAAGGTACGCTTCTACTTCAGAAGTTATTCCTGGAACCGTTTCCGCGCTGATACCGATAATGCGTGCTTGCTTCTCGAAGACACTCCGTATCTGCGTCGCATGCTCTTCAAGTGTTTGATAAGTCTTTTTTGAAGTCTCTGATTTCCGATAGAGCACCGGCGGCGGACGTTTTACTGCCAATGGACTCAGTTTTCCTTCTTTCACTGCAAGCATTTTATCGCTTATAGGTAAACCCACAACGGATAGTGGAGGCGTAATACCGGTGTCATTCCATATATCTGTTATTGGTAGTGCTCGCGTGGGTGGCCCGGTGTGAGGCGTAGATTCCCGTAACCACACAACGCCTTGGTCCGCCCAAAGTGAGACGTATGTGTCATCATCGTCGCCGCTACGGCGGATCCAGTGGTGGAAACCGTTATCTTCTCGGAGATAAGAAAAACCGCGCTTCAACAACGCTTCTTTAGCGAGGTCAAGATCCGTGGAACCGAGAGATGATGGAATAATAGTAGCGATTTTCGAGTCGGTTTCCGAGCATATTTCGCCAGACGGATTCGGTTCATGCAGTGCTGTGCGCAGGGCATCAATAGGAACAAAGAGCACCTCTTTGGCAATGACAGGCGGGTCTAACAGATTGCCACAGAGAATCTCGTAGCGCGAATCCCAACGGCTGTGTCCCTTCTCTCCACGGATTTCAAGATAGACTTCTCGGCAGTGTGAATCTTCCGCAGTTGGGGCATGCTTGTAGATGTAAAACTTTTCTGCATCGGTGCTCGGATGCAGGTAGGACGGAATTCTACAAGAGAATCGGAGTCCACCGGATTTTGTCAGCGTTAAGAGTGGATTCACGGTGGTCTTAACGAGTGCCTCAATACAAGTCAAAACGGCATCGGGAGCTGCACATACAGCTTGATATGAAAAATAAAGATCGTGCCAGCGTGCGCCATTGCGTTCCGAGGGAATCCCAGTATATATCTGAATTCCCCATGAGGCATACCATCGCCTATACCCCCAGTCCGCTATACCTTGACGTTTCAGGAACCGATCTCCGCCAAAATTCCTCGGTCCACGGTCGTTTTCAGGTGCGTGTCCTATCGGCATAAACGAGATGTCTGCCTGCTCCAAATCATCAAGCACAACAGGCGTTCTGCGGGCGCAATGGACCTTAATATGATAAGGGATACGTTTGTAAAGCGCAGGCGTGATCACCGTCTTGCGCTGTCGAAGCTGTGCGTTGTGGTGTTTGTGGCAGCGTTGAATGATGTCTTTTAAAGCATTCATGGCAGTTTTGATTCGAGTCTATTTGGGATGAAGCATTTGGTATTCAGTTTTTCGGCAATTGTATAGGAATATATTGCCCAATTTTATCCAATTTTACCCTTTTTGTCAAGATATTTGTGGAATGGATTCCATCCTTTAGATTTGGAGGGTATTTGCGTCGAAAAACTTGATTTTGATATGAAACTACCGTTTGTATCAACCAAGACATAGGTTTTTTGGTTAGAAGGTACATTAGAATATTTGTGTGAACTTCATATTTTATTTTCGTTCCGAAAGTTACATACAATTTGTAGAAGCAATCTCTAAATCAGGGTCCTTTCTCTAATTCTTTTAATTTGACATATTATCCAAATTTGTAGTATAATTCAACACATTAGGTCAAAAAAATAAAAAAAAATAAAAAAATAAAAAATTGACTTAAAATGTAGTAAAATATAATATGAGTTTATGTTAGGCTGATAATTGATAATGGAAATAGATCGCAGCAATCTGAGAAAATTAAAACTGTTGATGCGGCGAAACCGGAACGGTCAGCACACTTCCATACTTCTGGACGATTTATTCTATCAACAGACAGATCATCTGGTAATTGGACTTGGGTTGTGTATCAGACTCAGATGGACAGTCAGTTTAAGAGGAAAGATGCATGAATTATGAAATGGCTTGTTGGCTATTGGATCTATGTTCGGAGAGATACTTATCGACACACCACATGGCATTACAAGTCGAGGCAGCACGCTTCATAGCCAACTACGATTTAGAGAAATGGGATGCCGATAGTCTACGAGATACTTTTGCCAATTTCCAGTTTAAGTTACGGATTATGGAAATTCGTCGTCGTCTGTCGCGTCCAGTCTATGAAGATGATCATGTCGCTTTGAGTCAAGAGCTTGATAGTGCCATTGCCGATGCCCAGCAGTTGATGATCAATACCACCGAAGATCCGCGTCTGAGATTCACTGCGAGAAGGAAATGATATGTCCAAAGATTTAGAGGAGGATGTTTTATTGCAAGTTGATACCGTCCGATCGGTTTTTAAATACATTCTCCCGCTGATGCGCGGATTTGCGAGGCTTGACGTTTCCGATGTCCCTGACGCTACAGATTCGTTGAATATAGAAGGACTGAACCTTGTCCGAATGCTTCAGAAATATGCCGACTGGGATGAACAACCTAACTGCGGAGGGACTTCTCTCCGCGCTAACCTCTATTATAAAGGAAGAATTATGAATCAGTTAATGTTGAAATATCGAGTTGCTTTGATTGTTATTTTCCTCACCTCCGTTGTCTTGGTATCCTGTGAAAGAACGCAGGAACCCTTGGAACAGATGTTGCTGGATGCTGAGATGTCGGAGCAAGAGATTTCACTACCGATCGGGGTTGTTGTCTCCGAGACGGGAATATGGGCGGACCTGTATGGACTGCCGATGCAGCGTGGTTTTGCGTTGGCACTTGAAGAAATAAACGCCGCCAGCCTGTTAGATGTGCCGCTGTCCTTTGTTACGATAGACGATGAAAGCACATTAGCCGGTTCGACGCAAGCCGTGACGGAATTGGTGGATCAGGGGTGCCTGCGATCGTAGGGCTTGGGATTTCGACGCACTTTATTGAAGCGGCACCGATTGCGCAGGCGAAGGGTGTTATCGCGTTTTCGTCGCTCTCTTCTGCGGCGGGATTAAGTCAGATCGGCGACTTTGTTTTCCGTGCGCCACTGCCATTGGACGTATACATTCCGAGTGGTATCACTGCGACGCGTGCGAAACCCGGTTATGAAACCGCTGCGCTGATCTATGATGCCGCGGATTCCTTCTCGACGAGTAGCAACACTGAGATCGAGAAGGCACTGATGGCGAGCGGTGTTGAGATTCTGGTAACCGAAACCTTTGAAACCGGGGACACCGATTTCTCTGCGCAAATGGAAGCGATTCGGGCGCAGGCCCCTGATGTGCTCTTTATCTCCGCGCTCGGTCCTGAGGTCGTTGGGGTTCTCACTGAAACCACAATTTACCCTTTTAACCCTGATCATGTGATCGGCGAAACCCCGGACACCCTGATCGTTCCTGATGTGATCGCCGGAAACCCGGACACCGTGATCGTTCCTGAGTTGAGTGCAGACGAAATGCAGAAAGCCGGTGAAGCTGCCGAGGGTGTGATCACTTTTCTGTCGTGGTCGGAACTCTCAGAGACACCCGGTAACCGAGACTTTGTTGCCAATTATAAGTCGAAATACGGGATTGCACCTGAACCCTGGGCGGCGCAGTCATACGCAACACTCTATATCCTCGCCAATGCGATTGCCACTGCCGGATCGACGGATGCAGCAGCGATTCGGGATGCTTTGGCAGCGACACAGGATTCCCGACGATTTTAGGCAACTTCTCTTTCGATGCCAACGGTGAGGCGATGTACGCTCCGATTGTATTGCGCGTCACCGACGGAGAACTGCGTCTCTTTGAATGAAACTTCCCGCACACTGAACTCAAGTGGTCCGTCGGGAACTATTTTCCTTATGAACTCGCTTTCGCAGGGTGTGCGACTCTCCGAAAACACCCTGCTTTAAGGGAATTGGAACGGTCTCTCGTGAAGCATGCCAAGCACTTGAGAGTCTGTTGGATGCGGTTAATAGTGGTGATGGCATAAGATAAGTGACAGGGATAAGTGGGAACTGCGTCATCAAATCCAGATGGCTGAATCTGTGAAGAAAGTCTAACCATTGAACTGGCGACACTAGAAAACTGAAAAGGAGGTATTTTGTGAAAATAAAAAGCGTTGTGTTATGGATGCAGCGACTCGGTGCGGTTTTGAGCATCGTCTGCGGGGGGGTGCTTTTTATTGGCTGTGAGGCGTATAAAGAATGGCGCAACGATGCACCGGAGATTACGTCGTTCACGGTCCCGAAAGAGGTGCGCTACGGTGAAACTGTGGAACTCCGCGTCGGTGTTTTGGATCCTGAGAACGAGCCCTTAACGTTCACATGGGTCGTCTCTGATGGTGAGTTGAGTGGCAACGATAGTCCCGAAGTCCTCTGGACGGCACCGGCGTTGCCGAAAGCCGATGTCGCCCCCGATCAGCCGGTTCGGGTGCATGTCACCGTGCGCGATGAAGGTGAAGAATCCGCCGTGAAATCCGAAACGATCACAGTGTATTCAAAATCCTACCGGGTCGCGAAAGCTCTCTCTGGAAGCTATGAACTCATCCGCACTGAGATTGCCGGTACATCCGTCGAAGAGTTTGGGGCGATGCGGCTGACGACGACGACCTTTACCCGCGAGTTTCAGAGCAATAATGCCTTTGAGTTCGGGGCGTATCAGTTGATTGAGCCGTTTGATGCCGCGAAAGGCACGATCTATTGGTATACCAATGATAACCCGGAACCGCTTGTCAGCACGTATACGTCGGATGGTGAGTTATTCGTCGTTTTTCACGAGGCGACAGCGACGGGATATATCTACCAGAAACGGCAGTAGCCGGTTGTTGAAAATGGAGGAGATTTGTGAGAATAAAGAATTCATTTTACGCATTGGTGATTTTCGTGGCTCTTGTGATGCTTTGTCTGCCGGTGTTGCGGCTCGGCATCGCAAACGACCGAATCCATGTCATGGAGGACGGGAAACCGAAGCAGTACGATGTCATTGAGACGCAACAGTACCAACTTGTTGAGGTCGAGTCGCTCAAAGAGACCGCAACACAACTCCCGACGATAATGGCGGAAGCCATCCGTGATGCCAAAGCAGACGCATCGGCGCATCTGAACAAGACGTTGTGGTTTTCTGCGGGGTTCTTCTTCCCGATCGGCGGCACCCTCATTTCGCAGTGGTATCAACCGTTTCTGCCGACCGGACGCTTGCTCGGTAAGTCGCCGGAGTATGTCGCATTTTACTATGATGCCTATAAGGTGGAAACGAAAAAACTTCAGTTCCGATGGAGTTTCATCGGGTGTCTCGTCGGGACCGCCACCGTATCAGGGATCTTCTCGATTTTCGACTAATTCCTGGAGTTCGCGATTGTGTGATGAGGCATGACGGTCTGTGTCTATATCGGGCTGCGTAAAGAGTTGCGTGAATCGCAATAGGCATCAACGGATTGACGGGATACCGATCGTTAGAATCAAAGAAAGGAGAAATGTGAAATGAAAAAACTTTCGTCGCTTTTGATTCTACTCTCACTGTTTGTATTTGTAACTGTCGGTGATGTCGCTGATATAAGATTAAAGGTGTATATTCATGTCGAGTTTAAAGATTTTCAAGGCGATAGCCATTTAAAAACAACTGTTGAAAGTTATCTGAAGCGAGAACTGCGTGCCTTGCCGGATGTAGACCTTGTGCGTGAGGAAGATGCGTATGTGATTTTAGGAGTCATGGGGGCTGAATACTCTGGAGACATCGCCATCGCCTTTTGCGATTATCGTTCGTTCTCAGGAGTGAGTGCCTTTTCGGAGGCAAGTCATCGCGTCGCCGAGAGGTATAAAGGTCATTATACGCAGCCACGTTTATCCCTCGCCGCATTTCACCGCGTCGAAGATTTAGACAACGTCTGTAAACGCATCATTGCTGATTTTGACCAAAAGAATCTTGAGCCTTTGCGCCATAATTTTGCCGAGGTCCGCGAGCGGATGTCTCGCGATAACCGCTGATGCATTGGAGAAATGTGCGATGAAACAGCGTATCGTTGCGTTACTACTACTCGTCGTCGGGTTTACCGGGTGTGGTAGAATTTTCGGGTCTCCGCCGGCACCGCGAATACAGCAGGCACCGCGTTTGGGGTGCATGATTAAGAAAGCTGCGTACTACGATCATCGAGACGGTGCTTCGTACGGCTATTCGCACTGCGACAGTACATCGGGAGAATGCGTCTATTTTATCGTTTATCTCAGCGGTCCCTATCAAGGTCAGGTGTTTCGGGAGTATGCTGAGGACGCTGAAAAGAGAGATCAACGGAAATACTATATTATCAGAGACGGTAAAAGATACGATTTGCGGTGAAATGCCTTCACATTCTTATTCCGTTTTTTATTATCCGTTTATGAAAGGAGAAGACGATGTTTTTATCTCCGAGACAAGAACAGAGTCAGAGGTATTGGGCTGCACTTTTTCCCGAATTGGATCCTCTCTCTGACGCAATAAAAATACCAAACATCTATACGTCTCACTATAGAGACTTCCAACTTACGGGAATCACTGGATGTTTTCTGAGAGCCTCTCAACGCGTGAGACCGCCAGCGATCGCGGCTGCCTTTGTCATGAAAGGATCTGCACAAAGCCACTTTCATTCATTGAAAGCAGAACAGGTCGCGATTGAAAATGAACTCGGTGAAAAACTGTATTGGTATGAGGGGATTACGACGGAAACGCAAGGATATGTAGGCTTAAAAGCGTGTGATGTTAGCGATGAAACAGACTGGTCTGATCAACATCAATGGTTAGCGACGAAGTTTGAAAAGTTCGTTGAAGTCTTCCGACCTCGGATTGAAAAACTGATGTGACATATTTTTTTCAATAAATAAAGGGCGGTATAATCCGCCCTTTATCTTCAATCCAGCCACAGAAAGGAGCAACATCGGATGAAAATGAAACTCGGTGGCAAGACCATCGACCTGAATCGGGTTTGGAAGGTCACCAGGTCCGGAGATTCTATTGCCCATATCCGATTCATAACAGGTGAGACGATACAGGTAACCTGTGGTGTCAAATTTCTCCACAAGTGCTTAATCTCGTATCCCGGAACGTCTGAAATGCTCAAGTCCTTTATTGAAGAAAATAAACGGGTCTATCAGAGTTCCGTATGAGGCAGTGGGCTAATATTCTCGATCTATTGACATCATGCTTAAACCAGGGTCTGTAGAAAAAAAGGGAATATATAGAAGAACATACGGTGGTGGTACCTACACAGAGCGCAGAAAGGTAAAACCTCCTAAGCATCTTAACGACGACGGTGTGCGAATGTTTTGGGTCAATTCTCAAGGCATTATTTACCATTGGAAATGGAAAGGTTTGTCAGTCAATAATGGTTAAGTTTTTTATTCTCTTGGCGATCTGTCTCAACGTCTGTGGGTGTTTTGATAAGGAGTCTTCATTTTGAAATATATTCTCGCAATGCCCCTATTTTTTGCAGTTGTGTTTCAGGGGTGGGCCTTTGACTTTCGTTGGGAGATAGACGAAACGCCAGAGGGTGTCGAGCGTGCGACCGTTGTTGAACCTGTCGAAGTGGTTATCCTTGATGAAGTCGTGGATGTGCCTTCGCATAGCGCGTCGCTGGCTCTGATGCGGAAGTATTCTGTGCATTTGGGGCCCGAATGGAGCCGGGCGTATGCCTACCGATTACTCCACACCTTTGAATCGATTCCACAAAGCCAAAACGACATATACACAGGCGAGTCTCATCTGCCTGCCTCTGTGTGGCGGTTGTCGAAGCGTCATCTCCAAGACGACATTGACATCGAGTACCACGGTGAGGAACAGATCGTCAGGGTTTCCGAAGCTGCGTTTGTGCATGCCAGTCCGTTGCTCGCTGAGATAAACGGCGTGCGGGGTCGGTATTTCTCGAAACGGCTGCATCGCGCGGTGGTGCGTTTTGTCACCTCTGACGGCACTGATCGGCGCGCCATTGATCGGATCCTTGAGCAACGTTATGCTGTCAGTGTCCGTGTCCCGGACTTTACCGAACTCACGCGCCAGACAACCCGTGAAGACGCTCGAAGTTTTTCTGAATTCAAAAATGAAGAGCTCATCGCAATTCTCTCAATGCTTGAGGAATATCCGTCGGGCATGCTCACGACACCGGGACTGAAGTACCTTGTTCGGCGGTTAGACGGGCTGCGACATCCCGTGCATAGCGCACCTGCTGTCGCTTGGGTGAATGCTGGGTATATCGAGTTCATGGCATCGGCGTTCCAAGGGACGGACATCTCTTTTATGCATCGGCTGATGCTCCACGAGAAGGCACATTTCCTTTGGGAACACCTGTTTGACGCACAGCTGAAACAGGACTGGATTGAAGTTGGCGGGTGGTATGAGAACCCCGACGATACAGATGGCTGGTCAACGACGAAACAGGTTGAATTTGTCTCGGCGTATGCACACGGTAAGAATCCGAATGAGGACATGGCAGAGAGTATCAGCTTCTACATCACGAACCCTAACAAGTTGCGGTCGCGGTCGCCCGCGAAATACGAATTCATCGAGAATCGCGTCATGCACGGCACGCGGTACATCTCGCAGATCCGTGAGGATTTGACGTTTGAGGTCTATAACCTCTGGCCCGATTATGTCTATCCGGGACGGATTATCGGGATAGAGATACAGGTCAGCGGTGAACCTGAAGCCGATAAGCAGATAACGATCGAACTCCGGCTGCATGGCGAGAGCGATTTGGATACCGCGACGCGGGGGTATACCCGAATTTATTCTGAGAAAGGAACGTCTGAAGATATTCATTTCTATTCTGTAGATGTCAGCGGTCAGCGGGTTGCAGCAAGCCACACCTTACGGAGTCATCCAGTGACGCTATCGCGGTATGCTGCGGGCGGGTACTGGGCACCGGATACGATACAGATCGGGGACGCGAACAAAAACGAGCGTTACACGTCGCAAACAAATTTCGGATGGAAACTTTATATGGATAATCCGCTTGCCGATTGCGAGCCGCCGCAGTATGTACCGAACTCGATGCGGTTGTCTTTGGCAGAATCGAAAACGGACAGAGGTGAGCGGTATCAGATCATTATTGCGCGTTGGCAGGTCGTTGAAGATAATGCTCTTAGAGGTGTTACGATTCGTCTGAACGACGAGCATCCTGAAACCTATTCTATTGTCGGGAGTAGTTCGGAATTCAGAAGTGATTACGTGCCCGATCGTGAAAAGGTATTGAATCGGGAAGGTGAAGTTGGCGCTGCGATCATTGTCCCGGATTATCGACAGAGCGGCACTTACACGGTTGTGTTGCTTCGGATGTCGGATGTCGCGGGGAATTCTACTGGCATTTACTTTACAGAACAGAATTTTCATGTTGTTGGCGAAACGCCCGTATGGGTGGATGAAACACCGGCGACAATTCAGGTTCAGACGCGGTTCGGAGATGCGACACCGCCGGCGTTGGATCTGAACACGATTACCATCAAAGCGGCGCCGACGGCCCCTGAAGCTCCCAATGGCGAGACGCGCGTGGATATATCTTTCCGGGTAAAAGACAATATCGCTGGCTATAGTTCTTCGAGTATCCGTCTACGCGATCCACAAGGCGTGACGCACGGTTTCAGTCATTATGGAGATGACCACAACCAGCGCAACAACAACATGTACTTCACCGGGGATCCGACGGTTTATCGAACCTACAATAAGACTGTTATCCTACCCGTTGGCAGTCCACCGGGGACCTGGGGACTTTCTGATATGACGCTGGGTGATATGGCACACAATACACTGCGGGTGGATTTCACAGAGATTCTCCGTTTTGAAATCCTTGATAAATCAAAGTTTGATCTCAACGCCGACGGTGTGGTGAACATCCTTGATCTGGTACGGGTGGCAGGTGTCTTAGGGGAATCGGATAGCGATGCGGACATCAACGCAGATGGTGTTGTGAATGTTTTGGACCTCGTGCAAGTCGCGAATCAGTTTTAGCTGCCGATAGCACCGCGGACCATCCCTTCTCGGAGCGTCCTGATGAATTCGCCGGTTCAAAACGGGACGGAAGGGACGATCTATAATATGTTACAGGCTTTCGGAAAAAAGTCAACCCAAACAATTCTTGACAGGTGAACTTAAGTTTCACCAAAGGAGTCCATTGTGAGAAATCCGAATGTGTATAAAACGCTTGTTTCTTGGCGTTTCGTTTGCTGTATTTTCGCAGCGTTAGGGGTCATCGTATATCTGTTTCACTTTGGCGGCATCATTCCATTCCTGAATCTCGTAGAATGGGTTATGGAATTAGACGATATATTCCATTCCTCCGAGAAAAGCCTCCGTCAGATGTAGGAGTACATCACACTGTGTCATTTCGGCAAAAATTTTGGACATACCTAAAACTTTGGTGCCGCGTCGGGGTGTCTGTCTTTCTCTTTATCAATTACCGGAAACAACCGATAGTGGGTATCAATACGCTTGCCGCTTGTTCAGAGACACGAAGTACGAAAACCAGACACAAGAAGATTCATCCAAGTTGATAAAAAAGTAAAGGAGACACCGATGAAACACCTTTTGACATCTCTCAGCCTTCTGGTCGTGTTGCCCTTTTCTTTTGGGTGTGGGCAGGTGTTTGTCGAACCGGTTGTCGAAAAGGCTTGCATCCTCAAAAGTGAACCTGTTGTGAAAGTAAACGATAACGATGGCGAGGAAGTCCAGATCCATCCGCATAGCAAGTATCGCTTCACGTGTCTGATATACCAACTCGAAAAGAACGTGGAATGGGGACATGGTAAATGGCAAGCGAATGCCAAGTTTATCGCTTCTGAAGATAAAAAACTGATCCATATACCCGAATTAGTAGAGTGAAAAACAATCGGGGAGAGATCGTATGGAAGGCATTTTAATAGTGTTTTTTTTGGCTCATGTGCGGATTCTGTTCTGCTATAATCAGGTATAGGGAGGGGGGCTGGGCTTTTCGCTGGTTTATTGCTTGGACCTTTCGGCATTCTTATCGTCGCTCTCATGTCCGCCAGAAACAAATAAAGGAGACTCTCATGAAACACATGACATATATTCTCGGTATTGTCTGCGTGCTTATTGTTCTCGGATACAGTTCAGCGGATGCCCAAGCGCGTATCGCGGAACAGGCATATCAGGTTTTCCAGGGGCACTGTATGACCTGCCACGGTGCGCAAGGCACGTTTAGAGAGACGTTGCTCATAGACCGTGCGTCGCTGATTGAAAGCGGGACGGTGGTGCCGGGGGATGCGCAGGGTTCGCGTAGGTGCCCTTCTCCATCCGCCTAATAGGAAGGGTCGTAATTATGCCGAATCCAAATAAAGACGATTTTGAACGGACACTCCAAATTGCTGAATTTGCTGTACAGAGACTTGAGAATAGAAGGCAGTATGAGTTTAAGGTTTTTATTTCTTATACGACGCTGCTTATCTTGGTAATTTATAAACACGAAATTCTAACGCTCGGGGAGATTGGATTAATTTCGGCATTTTCTAAAAACGAAAATCTAAGAGGCGTAGGGATTGTATTTATTATTATTGGATTATCTGTTATTCATGCTTCGTACATCTCATGGACAATTAGGTTGTCCGTTGCAAATGGGAACGATGTACACATAAGAAGTTTCTACATGGATAAAGCCATGCACATTTGTGAGGACAGTCTGAAAAAATTGGGTAATCCTCTATGCCGAACAATGGAGAGCGAGTATGAATTTATGGACACGGAAGCAAAAATACGGGAAGTTCCAAAACCATTTGGTGCTTTTAAATACTGGAAGCACCTTTGGCATAATTATGCAGCGACTTTTCAGACAATACTTCCCTTTCTTTTATTCGTGCTACTTGTATATCTCTTGATTGTGCAGTGATAATAATATGAACATCCAATTCCAACCCAACACCCTCTACTATGGCGACTGCCTTGACATCATGACTGATTCAAGTGGATGGAGGTTCAAATTGAACAAAAAGGAAAGAAATATTATGTTAAAACCTAAGATTGCCACCGATGCCGATCCACGTCGGTTGGAGTTTCTAAGAACAACGTCTGAACGGATGGTCGGGAAAACGATAAAAAGGGTATCGTGTGCGGAACGTGAACACGACGAAGATTGTCACGAAAGTGATGTCTTGGAGATAGAATTCACGGACGGTAGCACGCTTTATATACACACTGCATCAAACGCTCAAAATATAAGGGATGATGTGAATTCTGGGCGTAAACGTACTATCCAAGCATCTGATTTTCATGCTGATTTACATTTAGCATGGGAAGATTAAGGAAGGGGCACAATGAACGTTCAACTTCTCACACGGATAGGTTTTGTTTATCTTGAGGAGGCTGTCTTAGAGGTGCTGCTCAAGGCGGGTGAAGTAGGCACGGACAAGCCAAAACCTTCGCCCTCGCCTATTCAATCCGAAAAAGATACCGTTACAGGCTTGGATAAAACGGAAAAGTTTGATGTTGTGGTGCTGATTGGTGGTAAAACTGGTAGTGATAAGACCGTCTCTCTGATAGTAAAAGGCAGTTTATTTCTCGACTTGATGAAAAAGGATATAACCATTCTGGAAAAACCGAGAACTGACAATCTCAATAACTATGTTATACATCTTGTAGGGTATGAACATGGAAAAAATAGTATCGAGGTAAATGTAATGTATGCCTTTTCTCCACGTTTGACTTACAAAGGAACTTATGACGATATAGAAACAATCTCTGCGGATATTTCAGAGGATATGCAAAGGTTCATAGAATATTGCCAAGATCCCAGCAATTTTAGAGGTGCTAAATAGAAAAAGGGCGGATAAACCGCCCTTTTCTCCCACCCTGCGAAAATATTTTAGCAGACGCACTCGCAGCGAGGTAGATTTATGAATATAAACGGTGTCGATATTCTGCTGAGTCTCGCGCTGATTGCCGTTGTCGCGAGCAGTTGCACTTCACGAGAGAGCCATCACGTCAGAAAAGAAAACAGACGCGCCGCAACAGAGGTGCTCATCGAAAAAGTGGATACCGCGAACGTCAAAGCGGCGGCGCACGCTGCTAACGCAGCGGAATTCGATCGTAAAATCAAAGCCTATCGTGCGGAAATGTTGGCTGTTCGGGCGAATCCGCAACGTCCCCCGAAAGAAAGGAAGGCATACGTTCAAGGACTCAAACGATTGGTGAAACAGGCGAAACAGGCACGAAAAAAAGAACGCTTGATTGTCAAGACGTATCGCCAGAAATTGACGGAATACGTCGCCGAATTCGAGGCATTACAACGTAAATGAATAAGGATAAAAGGCAGATCATGACCGAGACAACGACCGCCATCACAGATGGACACTACAGGCTCGGCAACGCCTATCTCAAGGATAAGCAATACGCCGAAGCGATCACGCATTTTCAGATGGCGCTGCGCCTTGATGCCGATTTCATCGATGCCCACTGCGGTTTATGCCGTGCCTATCTTGGGCAAAACGACACAGAGAACGCCGCAGCCGCTGTCTTGACGGCGCGTCGGTTAGCACCGAACGCGACGGCGGTTGTCTCGCTGTGTGATACCCTCAAAGAGACCTACTATCACAAGGGGATGACGGACTACAACGCGGAACGGTATCGTGAGGCTGTCGATGGCTTTGAAAAGGCGATTGCCTTGGATGCGACGTATCTCGCGGCACATCATGCGCAGGCACTCTCATATTTTGGGCTCCACGATTTAGCCGAAGCGAAAAAGGCGGCGCAAGCGGCACTGCGAATTGACCCGACCTACGCCCCTGTGCTGTCATTCTTAAAAACCATAGACCCGAGTCTGCCGGACCCCGAACCCGCCAATACACTGCCGGAACCGTCGGATGAACCCGCCGCGACTGTGGCTTCGGTTGCCGTTGAAGTGCCGTCTCAGGAAACTCAGGAGATAGACACCGACGCGCTTGACAAAGCACTGCAACGGGCGTTGGTGTTTCTCAACAATAAGCAATATCCGCAAGCCGAAGCGGCGTTGAAAAAGCTGATAAAAGCGAATCCGAATGCCGTTGCGCCCCATTACCATCTCGCACAAAACTACATGGAGATCGAGGCGTTTGGTGATGCGCAACGGGAAATAGACATCGCCTTACGGATGCGTCCGACCTACCGCCCTGCGCTTGAACTTCAAAACGCCATTACGTTGTTGAAACAGAGAGCGGAAAACCAGCAGCGCAACAAGAAACTCCGAAAGATACTCATACCTGTGGCGGTGCTGGCAATTGCGGGCGTGATCGCTTTTAGGTTCGGTGTTTTTAGCGGTTTCTTGCCCGAAAAGAGACCGCCGCAGGTGTCCGTTGAAGTGACGTTAGAGGACCCAATGAACAATAACGGCTTCATTGATGCAGGCGAAACTGTGCGGCTGAAACTGATTCTTACAAACGCGGGTAGCACGGCGAAAAACCTCCGCCTCTGGCTGCTGCCGAAGTCGATCGGTGGGTTGCGGTATCAGGTCCCCGATGCGACGTTTAGCGTCCGTAAAAATGGGTTTGAAACCCGTCGGATTCCGATCACTGCCGATAAACAGATCCGCACGCGAACCGTCGCTATAAAGGTTCAGGTCTTCGCGGCTTCCGAAATCTTGGCAACGCGCGATTTCCAACTCCAAATCAAAGGCAAATAAGGGACTGCAATGGATAGACGCTTACTTAAAAAAGCTTATTCTTACGAATATCAGAAGCGCGGTTTTCAGATAGCTGCGCTTCTGCATGTCATTGCAATCATCGTGTTATTTTTCTTTCTTTCTTTAAAATTAGAGGTGCGAGAACTTGAAGATGAGATACAAGTTGATATTTACGAGCTGCCGAAACAACCTGTCGCCAAGAAGGAAGTAATACCTATGCCCGAAGAAACACCGATACCGAAACAAGAAACACCGATACCCAAGAAACAAATAACTTTACAGAAGGAGGTAACCATCATACAACCGAAACATCCATTAGTGATCGCCAAGATGCCAGCTGCTGCTCCAGCGGAAGTGAATATGCAAAGCGAGGCTGTCAATAAAATAGCTGATGCCGATGTGCCACCAGTTTGGGGTGCCCCCGCGCTGTCTACAGACGTGAAGTTGACCGCATCCCCAGAATCCGTGCTCTCTCCTATTGCTTCGGATATAGGCACAACTTCCACAAAAAGTTATGGCAGACGCGAGGGAGCCGGTGTCAAATCACCCGGTAAAGGCACCGGAACAGGAAAAGGGCTGAACATAAAAAGCACAGGCACAGGCACGGGAGCCGGTGTCGGAAAAATAGGCGACAGCATAGGGGGCGGCAGCTCGCTCTTTGGCGGGACTCTCAAGAATCTTGCTGAAGATATTATCCAAAGCAGTGGTGGCGCACCGATTGATGTTGTTTTTGTCGTAGATATTAGTGGCAGTATGGGCGACAATGTAAAGGCTGTTCCACAACATCTCGGACAAATGATTGATGTTTACGAAGCATCGGAAAGTGACTATGCACTTGGGCTCACCCTATTCACAACATTCCCCACAGGGGAAAACGATATTGAGGTGCACCCGTTGACAGCAAATGTAGACTATATAAAACAGCCACTCTACGCGATTAAGGCGCACAACGATGAAAACATATTAGATGCAATTGATCAAACTGTGAGAAAAATGCGGTTCCGAAAAAATACCGTCAAACATCTTATCCTTGTATCGGATGAACACAAACTCGAAACCCAACAAGGGCTAACAGCAGATCAGGTCATCAAATGTTGTCGTGAAAATGAAATTTTTTTGAATGTGCTCGGTGTTAACAATCAAGATCATAAACGCCTCGCAAGGGAGACAGGGGGGAAATGGCACGCTATTCCAGAAGACACTATTGCACAAAAACCACCTACACCTATAAGTAATCCCTATACCACTAAGGCAATCAGCAAAGTAATCCTAAAGGATGCTGCGAGTATGCCAGTGGATATAATCTTGTTTATTGATGGGAGTAAAAGTATGGCTGATAAAATGCCATATCTCAAGCAACAGATAGATTTTTGGCTACGCGATTGGGATATTGCGCTCATTGACTATAGGGTGGGTGTTGTTCGGTTTCGCGCAAAAGGCAATGTCAATATGGTCAATGTTTTCAAACTGCCACAAACACAACAGCAGATACACGCCATCTTAGCGTTACCGCCTGCCGATGATGAGAACCTCCTTCACGCCGTCGTTGAAGGGGCCAGACGTATCAACATCCGAGAAAATGCGAAAACCTATTTCATCGTGTTCACCGATGAACCCGGGGACCCAAAATATCCTATCGCTGGCACGATCGCCTTATTGAAGGAAATCCCCGTTGTTGTCTGTGTTATTGGCACCGCCGACACCTTCCAACAGCAGGTCGCTCAGCAGACTGGCGGGATTTGGGTCGCAATACCGAATGCAAACAAAAGACAACAACCGCATCATTGACACCGAGCGGATCACATGCGCATCAAAATCGAAGTTTCTGTCGGTGAGGGTGTCCGACGCCCGATAAACGACAAGTATCACAAGGAGTTATCTATGTTTCTCAGAATGTTTTCTTCTGTAATGGAAAATAACAACAAATCGACACGCCAAGAGGGTGCCAGCGAGGTGTTTCAACGTTTGAAAACGCATGGATGGCAAGCGGAGGCTCTCGCGCAATGGAGGCATTTCTCAGGAATGAAAAAACGCATCTTCTTCCTTACATTCGCAGTTACAATGACTCTGTTTTCCCACAACGGATATCCGCAGGCAGTCGTAACAGATGGACTCGTCAGTTATTGGACGTTTGACCGGCAGGACATTGATGGCGACAGCGTTTTAGATGTCTGGGGCAAAAATGATGGCACACGCGTCGGCGCACGGAAAGTTCAGGGGCGAGTGAACGGTGCGCTGGAATTTGATGGCATTGATGATTATGTGAACCTGACAACCCTCGGTGATTTTGGGAGTCAACTCGGCACGTCTACCTTTGAAGCCTGGGTCAAAACGAGTTTCAAAGAAAGACGCTGGACAACGCTCTTCAAAGTTCGAGATGTTGATTTTATCGCGCGCGCGGCAGAGGTTATCAAAATCGAGGGGCAGCGTCCGGAGTGTGGTATGGGGTGGGGCATCGATCTCAATGGATGGGCGAAACCCGCCATTTTTGACATATTCGGACTGGACCCCGGGAATTTCGTTGAAGTCGGAATAGAAGGCGGTGATGACATTATTTTCGATCCCGACATCCTTCGCTTTTATCTGACCAATAGATGGGGGCGGTTTCTGTGCACGAATTTAACGGTTGGCGCGAAGGTCCCGATTTCAGATGGCGAATGGCATCACGTTGTTTATGTAAACGGGGCATCTTATGTAGATGAAAACGGACAGAAGTGGTGGGAAAGAGCCATCTTTATAGACGGTCAACGGCAATCGCTGAGTCGGAGTCGCCGATGGGACCCCGACGATTTTATCCGGTTCATTGAAGCGGTCTATCTTGGTGCGGGGAACAATCGCGGCAAGGCAGAAAGGTTTTTCAACGGCATCATTGATGAAGTCCGTATCTACAACCGACCGCTCACCGAAGACGAAGTGCGCCAGCATTTTGAAATCGGACGCGCCGTTGAGGCAGCCAAGAAACTGCCTGTCATTTGGGGCAACCTAAAGACCGCAGAATAAGGTAGCCTTATCCCCGTGCGATTATGAACTCGCTTTCGCAGGGTGTGCGACTCTCCGAAAACACCCTGCTTTAAGGGAATTGGAACGGTCTCTCGTGAAGCATGCCAAGCACTTGAGAGTCTGTTGGATGCGGTTAATAGGGGTGAAGGTACTTCGGATGTGCATGAGCATAACTCTAACCTATAACAGCGTCTCAGTCTTATGGATGGGGCTTAGCAGGCGAGCATTACCCCATCCATCTTATACCGTTATGGGCGGGGCCCGAACGCGGTGGACTCCGTCCATCTAATCAAGAAGAGAATTATATCATGTCAGAAACGACAACTCATTTCAAAACTCGTGATTTATCTTTTTTCAATGCTCAGTTGTAATAATAACATTTCTAAAAGTTTATATCGCATTAACCGCACCGTCTACCCAGGCCCGGTAGGTGCGGTTTCCTAACCGCACCGGGCATAACTAAAAACAGCGGACCCTTTTAATGAGAAATCGTTAATTAGAAATGGCATAAGATAAGTGACAGGGATAAGTGGGAACTGCGTCATCAAATCCAGATGGCTGAATCTGTGAAGAAAGTCTAACCATTGAACTGGCGACACCAGAAAACTGAAAAGGAGGTATTTTGTGAAAATAAAAAGCGTTGTGTTATGGATGCAGCGACTCGGTGCAGTTTTGAGCATCGTCTGCGGGGTGTTGCTCTTTACAGGCTGTGAAGCGTATAAAGAATGGCAAAACGACGCACCAGAGATTACGTCGTTCACGGTCCCGAAAGAGGTGCGCTACGGTGAAACTGTGGAACTCCGCGTCGGTGTTTTGGATCCTGAGAACGAGCCCTTAACGTTCACATGGGTCGTCTCTGATGGTGAGTTGAGTGGCGACGATAGTCCCGAAGTCCTTTGGACGGCACCGGCGTTGCCGAAAGCCGATGTCGCCCCCGATCAGCCGGTTCGGGTGCATGTCACCGTGCGCGATGAAGGTGAAGAATCCGCCGTGAAATCCGAAACGATCACAGTGTATTCAAAATCCTACCGGGTCGCGAAAGCTCTCTCTGGAAGCTATGAACTCATCCGCACTGAGATTGCCGGTACATCCGTCGAAGAGTTTGGGGCGATGCGGCTGACGACGACGACCTTTACCCGCGAGTTTCAGAGCAATAATGCCTTTGAGTTCGGGGCGTATCAGTTGATTGAGCCGTTTGATGCCGCGAAAGGCACGATCTATTGGTATACCAATGATAACCCGGAACCGCTTGTCAGCACGTATACGTCGGATGGTGAGTTATTCGTCGTTTTTCACGAGGCGACAGCGACGGGATATATCTACCAGAAACGGCAGTAGCCGGTTGTTGAAAATGGAGGAGATTTGTGAGAATAAAGAATTCATTTTACGCATTGGTGATTTTCGTGGCTCTTGTGATGCTTTGTCTGCCGGTGTTGCGGCTCGGTGTCGCAAATGACCGGATCCATGTCATGGAGGACGGGAAACCGAAGCAGTACGATGTCATTGAGACGAAACAGTACCAACTTGTTGAGGTTGAGTCGCTCAAAGATACCGCAACACAACTCCCGACGATAATGGCGGAAGCCATCCGTGATGCGAAAACCGACGCTGCGGCGCATCTGAACAAGACGATGTGGTTTTCGGCGGGTTTCTTTTTTCCGGGGGTCAGTATTATACTATCACAGTGGCATCAACCGTTTCTGCCGACTGGACGCGTGATCGGTAAGTCCCCAGAGTATGTCGCTTTCTACTTTGATGCCTATAAGGTCGAAACGAAAAAACTTCAGTTCCGGTGGAGTTTCATCGGGTGTCTCGTCGGGACCGCCACCGTATCAGGGGTCATCTCAATTTTCGACTAAATAGAAACGTGTCTTCAGATTTGAATTTAACCCCAACAGGAAAAAAATAATGAAAACAGCGAAAACAGCGTTGATTTTACTTTACGTATCTATATTCAGTTTTCTCGGTGTCCCCGAAAGTCTTGGCAATCCATTTCAGGACCTAACGGATGGCGACAGAAAAGGCTTCATCGTCGGAAGTGGCATTGGATACGGGACGACGAGTTATATATTGTCTTATGCTGAGGGTCGGAGGGTCTATGAGTTTGAAACAGAGGCACTTGATGCCCTCGGCGGCTTCTCTACACAGATGCAATGGAAGATAGGGTACGCGGTATTAGATGATCTCGCTTTCTATTTTTCATCACCGCTATCAAAATTTGAACCTGTTTTCGGGGTGCAGAAGTTTTCTCGGAATCAAATCGGTCTCTATTTTACGGGCTATTTCGGCTATGGCAGTCGCGATGTGGCAGTCGAACTCTTACGGACAGAAACCTTCCGGGAACGGATGCGATTGAACCGTTGGGACATCGGTGGCGGTTTCGGTTATGAGTTTCGGGAACACTTTCTCTTGGATCTGACGATCGGCTATCGCGTGCTGGTGCTGCCGCGGGCGGTCGATTATTACGTCCGTGAGTACGCCGATGATGTCTATCTCGATAAAGTCTCGGCGTTTGTGTCGTTCAATTATCTGTTCTATTAGCGGAATTATCTTATTTTTCGACGAAACATGGGGTTTTCAAGATGGGTGTAAAGTCCATGAAAGAACCTACTTTTACAGAAAGGGGCGACGATGAAACCCTTCATTGTATATTTTTTGATGCTGTTGATTCTTTGGGGATGTCAAAAAATAAACACCCCTATGTTCTCGGAGACCGGGGTGCCAGAGATACAACCGCTGACTGTCATGACTTACAATGTCAATATTGGCAGTGCGGCCGATGAACTGATGTCTGTTGAGAATCTCTTAGATGTGCCCGTAGAGGTTGCCACGGTTTACAACAATGTCATGGCATCAGACTTCCCCGGACGCGCGATGGCGATTGCTAAATCCATAAAGACCTATCACCCACATCTCATCGGGCTACAAGAGATTTCGCTGATCCGCCGTCAAAGCCCAGGGGACGCAATTACAGGTGGCACGATTCCTGCGGCATCGGTCGTCATGGACTACCTCCAGATAGTGATGGACGCGCTCAAAGCGGAAGGCTTAAACTATCGCATCGCCGCAAGCGTTGAAAATACGGATATAGAGTTGCCAATGTTCACTGATGCAGGACTCGATGATATCCGTTTAACCGATTA
Source organism: uncultured Poribacteria bacterium (assembly GCA_951828385.1). Classification (GTDB taxonomy): domain Bacteria; phylum Poribacteria; class WGA-4E; order WGA-4E; family WGA-3G; genus WGA-3G. Next base: position 4,046,009 of record OX639973.1, on the reverse strand, counting down.
CGATGTGATTCTGGCGCGCGGCGATGTCGAGGTCTCGCGTCCTATGGGCGTGAACTACACCAATACGTTTTCACTCGAAATGCCTGCCCTTAAATTGCCGGGCAACATGGCTGTGGAAGGTGCGACAACTTTGGGTGTCACGTATCGCATTGTTGACGGAGATCTTGAGGCATCCATTGAGGTGTTACGCGGCTATGCTGCAGTAGATGCCACTGTTTCAGGGATCACCTACCGCATTGTGAACACACACCTTGAGGCGTTCGATTCAAATATTCGAGTTGCACAAGCGCAAGAACTCGCCGATCGCCTTCGCGAGGAACGGTTACCGATCCTCTTGTTGGGAGATTTTAACTCCGCAGCTCCCGATGGTAGGTCCTATCAACTGCTACAATCGGCAGGGTACGTTGATCTTTGGCAGGCGGATTCCGAGGGAACCGGCAAGACCTGTTGTCAGGACGATGACCTGAAAAATGAAGTCAGCGACCTCGGCAGACGGGTTGATATAATCTTTCTCCGAAATCTCGAGTTCCCTGCCGATGTTTTGACACATACCGTCGGGGACAAACCTTCAGACCGATCCGCCTCTGGACTCTGGGCATCCGACCACGCGGGCGTTGTTGCACAGATCACAACGCCAGAGCCTTAAGCGAAGCGAAATGAATACGATAGTGTTTTACTGATTGCATTCGGGGACCGACCCCTGGGTGCTACCAAAAACACAATAACGATAAAGGACATCAAACAGACGAAGAACTCAGTATCTTTGAATGAGGCATCCCGCACGCTGAATCAAGCGGTCCATTGGACAGCAACCGTTGGGGCGCAGCCGAAACCCATCTTGATGTTAGCCGGCTTTGTATGAAAAAAAATTACCAATAAAATCAGATATAGAAAGAGGTACCTATGAGTTTTCTAAAATTTCAGAGTGCGTTGCTTTTACTTTTCATATTGACGGCGCTATTTTCAGGGTGTCAGCGGATTCAGCAGGTGATTGCGCCGGAACCCACCGAAATGCGTGAAGCCGCTGGCGATGCGAAGCGTGTGCTGAATGTCGGGTTCTATGCCTATTTCGCGCCTGTCAGTTACAGTGCGGACCCGGATCCGGCTTCCGAAGGATTCAACACGCATCTCGGTTATGAGGCGGACCTCTTGACGGCACTTGAAGCGATGGAGGGGACAGACCTCTCTTTTGCTCGAAGCGGTATCGCTGAATGGCCGGGCATCTGGCTGAAGGCTGCCGAGCCGGAATACGATCTAATTGGAGGCGGCATCACGATCCTTGATTCTCGGACGCAGGACGCAACAAGGACTCAGCGGGTTGCCTTTACATCGGGACATATCAAATTCCGGCAATCGCTCTTGGTCCGTGCCGAAGATGCAGAACGACTTTCTGAGTATGCGTCTCTGACCCGTGATGTCAAGGTCGGTGTGCTACGGGGAACAACCGGTGAGGCACGCTTACTTCAAATCACTGGGATTGTTGACGCAAATGGTGTTATAGCCGAAGGGACACGCATTGACACACCGCAAGGCACACTTGTTGCCGATGGGACTGCGGATTACAAGATTACTGCGGCAGCGTCAACATCGAATGTGGAAAACAGGTTCACACTATACCCGCCCGCAGATAACATGCCTCAAGTAAACTATCCTGTCAATATGCCACATCAAGGATTTGATCCATTAGTGCCCCGTGTTGCCATCGCCCTATCAGATGAAGAGGTGTTGCTTGATAACCTGCGCGAAAGACGGATCGACGCAATCGCGAGAGGTGAGATTGGCAACCGTGATGCTGCCGCGGCGGCTCATGGGGCATTTGTTGTCACCGCGCTTGATGAGCAGGTTGAATACGGCGGTTTTACCCTTGCAGTGGAAGATATGGCGTTGCGAGCGTCTCTCGATGCGTGGATTAACTACCTCACCAATGGCGGAAACATCGGATACGCCGAATGGTTAGCGGATCCGCAGATATTTCTCAAGCGCGCACAGGTAAAGAGGTAAGAAACCGGTGAATGTCAGTCAACTAAAACAAAAAAGAAGAACAAATGAAAAATAAAACGTTTACACGGTTTTTCACAATTATTGTCGGATTCGCACTTGTTGCAACAACAGCAGGGGCGACGACGATCACACTCGTCCCATCTGCTATCACCTCACCCGATACCCGGCAAACCCTGAATATCGCTGTCTATGTAACAGGCGGTAAAAACATCGCGTCGTATGCCACACTCCTTGTTTTTGACCGAACCGCACTCAAATATATTGACGCACGACAAGGGAGATACCTCATGGAAAACGGTGTGTGGATAAGACCTGTGTATGATAAAAAGGATGGATATGTTCTCAAACTTGATAGTGGTGATGAAACGCAAGTTGGCAAATCCATTATGACACCTTTACTGGATCCTGACGAAGTGTTGTCCATTGATGACTACTTTTTTGAGATACCAGACACCGCCCTTTCGTCTGCCCCGTTTGTTGTTGCGCCGGGCGCACAGTACCAGGCAGTTTCAATCCTGGCTTCTGCCCCGCTTGACACACAAGGTTTTCCGAAAGCCTCCAGTGGCGATGGTGCACTTGTTACCCTTATCTTTGAAGTCGTTGATCCGAAACGATCAGTTGTCGCTTTGACAGATATGAACCTCTCTGACCCAAAAGATAAAACGGTAAAAAGAGTTTACGCCAATCCTGCGTTGACTATCCACAAAGCAGGGGATGTCAATGGCGATGATGTTGTCAACATATTAGATTTAGTCTATGTGGCACAACAGGTTGGGAAACGGGTTATAGAGACAAACCGTGCCGCAGATGTGACAGGTGATAACAAAATCGACATTTTAGATTTAGTGCAAGTCGCCCGATATTTCGGGACGTAACGCTACAACTTATAGGGCTCGCACAAGAGAGCGTGTAAAGAAATACTTCCAACAGAAACTTTAGGTTTCACCTTTTAGAACGTCTTGTGCGGAGACGTAAAACCCACGCACCATTTTAACAAATGAAAATTTTTTACAGATTTTTAACATCGCTACTTGTGAGTTCTCTTTTTAGGTCGGTTGCAGCATCTTGGATAAAGAAAAGAGCACTGACACCCCTGGCAGTTTTGATGCTGATGTTAACGGGATGCGCAAAAACTTCGGATACATTGCGTCCCGACTCGACTCCAATTATACCGATTGGTGCGGATGTCCTGGAATCAGACAATGTTCGTTTTGTTGGCAGCGAAGGTGATATATCTGGACATAAGTTTGATACGGCTGCGTCGGCATACGACAGTGAAGTTGTGCGCAATTTCCTTAAAGCACAACAAGCACTTATCGACACGCATTGCCCACTAAAAGTCAATGAGCCGCTCCCAACAACAGATTTCTTTCTTGTTTATTTCCCTTCAAGAACGGAAAGGGATCAGTTTGTCTCTCACTTACCGGGAGAACGGGTCATCTGGTATGCTGATGTGGTCTCCATCGTCATTAACGAGAAAGCTGTCAACTATTCCGCTGAAATTTCTTTGATTATTACTGAAGCGTGTCACACAGAAACTCCGCTAATTTCCGATATTTTTCACTAAAGGTGTCTCAGCACCGCCTACGCCGTCCATAAAGAGACTGAGATGCAGAAATTATACATTCTACGGGACAGACTTAAAGTCTACTTTCATTGATAGGAGGTACCCATGTTTAGAAAATATCTCGGATGTTTTGTTGTGCTGTTACTCCAAACATTTGGCTTTATGCTTATCGGTGCCTCGGGTTGGAACACCGCATCAGCGCAAGCACCTGTCCAAACCTTTACGCTCGCTGAGGGCATCAATTACGCCTTGCGCAACAATCGTGAGTTCCAAGTTGCCGAAAAAGACGTGGAACTTGCCGCCGAGAAAGTCAAAGAAGCCCGCGCTGCATTGCTCCCGCAACTGACGTTAGATACAGGTTACACATTTAATGGTGACCTGCCGACGACTGTGTTAAGTGGGGATTTTCCGATGAATCTCGGCGGGCCACCCGCCCAAGACGGTTCAGCAGGTGAAACCGTGAATGGAACCACCTCAGAACCGATCGAACTCCAATTCGGCGCGGCACACAATTTACGGGGACAGGCACAGGTACGGTATCCACTATTTACGTGGGGACAACTCGGCAACCTTTACCGCCAAGCGGTTTTAGGAGAGCAAGCCGCTGAAAAAGCCTTGGAGGCGGTGCGCCTTGATATTGAGCTAAAGGTTCGTCAAGCCTTCCACGGTCTGCTGCTGGCGGAGGCTTTTGTTGAGGTCGTCGAACAAGCACTGGCGCAAGTCGAAAAACGCTACGCACTGGCAGAAACACAGAAAGCCACAGGCATCACGACCCGGTTGGAAGTCATCCGAGCGAATGTCCAAGTCGTCAATACGCGCTCACAACGCATTCAAGCGCGCAACCAGCAGAAACTCGCCACAGAGCACCTCAAACTCACGCTTGGAATTCCGCTAGACCAAAGCATCTCAATCAACGGCGAGCTGCGCCCTGAACACAAGCAGGTTGACCTTGAAAAAGCCATTACAACAGCACTTGCGCACCGTCCGGAAATCCAGCAGCTCAAAATCCAAGAGCAGATCGGTGAAAAGCAGGTGAAGGTTGCCAAAGCCGGGAATAAGCCGATGCTTTCGACATTCGGTAACTATATCTTCAATGACAGCGAGCGTCAATCGTTGGATACCTCTTGGAGTGTCGGGGTCTCAATTCAAATTCCAATTTTTGATGGGTTCGCGACACGCGCACAGGTGAATCAGGCACGTCTACGTCTGGATCAGGTTCGGACGAATAAAGACCAACTTCTTGATGGCATCAAACTTGAGGTGAAATCTGCTGTTTTTGATTTGGAGGCGGCACAGAAACTCATTGAGGCACAAGAGGGCATCATCGAGCAAGCGGCGGAAGGCTTGCGGATTGCAAACGTCCAGCATGAAGCCGGACTCATCATCGGCGTTGAATTGACAGACGTTGAGTTGTCTCATACACAAGCGCAAGTGAACCACCTGCAAGCCATTCATGACTATATCACCGCCGTTGCGCGCTTGGAACGTGCGATTGGCACGAGACTTGAATAACCGATGTGAGGAGGAAACCGATGCGAATAACCAGATTTCAACACTTTATCTTACTCTTGTGTGTGGTGCTAAGTGGATTGGCTTATGCCCAAGAAGCTTCCAAGCCAAAACCCGTCAAAGTTGCCACACCCCAACAGGGCAAGATTGAACAGAAAACCGCTTATACCGGAAACTTAGAAGCCGATGCGATGGTAGAAATTTACGCCAATGCCCCCGGTAAACTCGTCGTGTTGAAGGTCAATGAAGGGGATCAGGTGAACAAAGACGATATTCTCGCCCAAACCGACGCACGCGAACTGCGTCTTGCATTGAAGCAGGCAGAAGCAGGATTAAAAGCCGCGGAAGCCCAGCTTTTGACAGTCAAAGCAACTGCCCAGATCAAAATTGAAGCGCAAGCCGAAGCTGCCCAAGCAGCACTTGATGCCGCAAAAGCGCAGTTAGGACAAGCACAGGCGTTGGCAGAAACACAAGTGACATCTCAGTTTGAACAGGCGAAAGCCGGTGTCCGTATTGCGGAAGCGAATCTGAAAAAAGCGTTGAAAGGTGCGAGAAATCAGGAGGTTCAACAGGCAAAAGCAGCAGTTTCCGCGGCGAAAGCGACGTTAGAAAACGCACAGGCAAACTTTCAGCGAGTGCAGGCGCTCCACGAACAAGAAGCAATCAGCGACCAGAATTTCGACAACGCTAAAGCACAACTTGATGGTGCTAAAGCGCAACACGCGAGTTCGGTTGAACAATTGAGTTTAGTTGAAGAAGGGGCACGGAAAGAAGATATTACCGCAACACAGGCGCAACTTCAGCAGGCACAGGCATCACTCACACTCGCCCGCGTTACAATGGAGACCGAAGATTGGAAGACGCAGATCGCATTAGCAGAATCTCAAGTCAAGCAGGCAGAAGCGAATCTACTCTCAGCACGAGAACTCGTGAAAATCCGTGCCTGGGAACATGACATCGCCGCCGCCGAAGCACAAGTCAATCAAGCCAGTGAACAGGTCAACCTTGCCAAAAAACGACTCGCCGATGCAACAATAACCGCGCCTATAAACGGTATCGTCGTCAATAGAAGCGTAGATCTCGGTGATTATGCCGCTGCGGCGGGTAGTCCAGGGAGCAGTCCAATACTTACGATCATCAAAATGGATGTGGTCAAAGCGGTTTTTACTGTCTCTGAAGATGACCTCAGCAACGTGGCAGATGGCACCACAGTCCGTATTTCCGCAGGGCAACAGCACATTAGCGGGAAAATCAATTTTATCAGCCCAATTGTCAAACCTGAAGACCGCACCGTAACGGTCAAGGCAGAGGTTCCAAATCCGACGTATCGACTCAAGCCGGGCATGTTTGTGGAAGTCAACATAGACCTGCCAACTCCCGAAGACTCGCTACTTCTTCCTCGCGAAGCCGTTTTAGACATCCAAGATAAAATAGGGCACGTTTTCGTTGCCACAGATGGCAGCGCACGTCAACAGACTGTGAAAGTCGGGCTGGCTTGGGGCGAACACATCTCAATCCTTGAAGGTCTCACCGATGCAACACCCGTGATTGTCAGCGGGCATCGGCAGTTGGTGGATGGGACGGAAATTGTGGTCATCAAATAAAAAGGAAATTTTGGGACATGAACTTAGCAAAAATCTGTGTGGAACGTCCCGTCTTAGCGGTGATGCTCAATCTCGTATTTATATTCCTCGGAATTGTCTCGTTTTCAACGTTGACGATGGATCTGTTCCCGAAAGTTGATATTCCGGTGGTAACTGTCCGGACGCTCTGGCGGGGCGCGGCTCCGCAAGAGGTCGAAAGTCAAATTACCAAAGAGGTGGAGGATGCCGTCGCGACAATTAGTGGTATCAAAAGTCTTGAGGCTTCCTCACTCGATAGCGTCTCAATTGTTACCATTCGGTTTGTATCTGGCACCGATGTCAATTTTGCCCACATTGATGTCAAAGATAAAGTTGATGCGATGCTCGCGAGATTGCCGGATGGCGTGGCTCCGCCAATTGTCGAGAAATTCGACCTTGGGGCTTCTCCTATCATGGAGTTAATGCTCACAGGGGACCAACCTTTGCGGGAACTCTATCGGTTAGCAGACGAGGACATCAAGGATGCCTTATCGCAGGTGCAAGGTATCGCAAGCGTTGACATTCTCGGCGGTGAAAAACGCGAGATCCAGGTCAACCTCTCCAAAGAGCGATTGAAAGCGTATGGGCTTTCGATTACAGATGTCGTCCGGGCAGTAGACGTTGGGAATATGTCGATGCCTGCTGGACGCATCACCCAATCAAAGGATGAATTTACGGTTCGCATGCAGGGCGAACTCACAAGCCTCAGCGAGCTCTGGCATTTGGACATTTTTCTCCAGTCAGGCGAGGCAATCAAGCTCGGGGAACTCGCTTCCGTTGATGATGCGTTAGCGGAAAAACGGATGACTGCCCGCTATGCTGGCAAAGAGGGGATTTCACTGAGTATTGTCAAACTTAGCGACGCACAACCCATTAAATTGGTGGATGACGTGCGCGACACGATCAAGGAACTTGAAGCGCAGCTGCCTGCCGATGTCCAAATTGAAGTGATAAAAGATGAGTCCGTCAACATCTTGGATTCCGTCAACGATGTGCAGACAAACATCATTATCGGGATCATATTAACCTCAATTATCCTCTACCTTTTTCTCCACAATTTACGCATGACAATTATCGTTGCGGTTGTGATGCCGACGTGTATTCTTTCAGCGTTTATGCTGATGAGTGCTTTCGGATTTACACTCAACATCATGTCAATGCTCGGTCTTGGACTCTCAATCGGGACGCTCGTTGTCAACGCCATCGTCATTTTGGAAAACGTGACGCGCCGTTTGGACGCGGGTGAGCCTGCGAAGATTGCAGCCGTCGAAGGCACGAAAGAGGTTACCATCGCTGTGATCGGCTCTACGATGACAAACATTTTCGTTTTCGTTCCGATCGCTTTTATGACGGGTACTGTCGGCGCATTTTTCATCGAGTTCGGGTTAACGGTGGTTTTCGCAACGATCTTTTCTCTCTGGGTCTCGTTTACAATGACCCCGATGTTAGCTGCTTACCTCCTGAAACCGAAAGCGGCGGATCACGTCCCAAACGCTTTCTTCCGGCTTTGGAACCGCGGTATGCAACGGCTTGAAAACGGCTATGCACGGATACTTGGCTGGTCACTGCAATACCTTTGGGTAAACGTGTTGATCGCGATGCTGCTCATCGTGGGTTCGGTGCTTTTAGCAGGCACGTTGGGCAGCGAATTTATGCCCAAATCCAATGGCGATTTCATCATTATCAATGTCGAACTGCCGCCTGGAACGACTTTAGCTGAGACAGATGAGATGACGTTGGAGATGGAAGCTGTCCTGAAAGACTCGCCTGAAGTCAAAGATGTCTTGACGAAAATTGGCAGAAGCGGCAGGGCGAACGAGGGTGTTGAGTATGCCGAGTTATTGGTCATTTTGCCCAAGAGTCATAAAAAGCACATCCTTGAGGTGAATAAACAACTCCGATCGGTCTTGGATGGTAAATTCCCGGGTGTCATTCGGCAACAGATGCTTCCCGGCACCGGAGGACTTCCGAGTAGCGCGGATGTCAAAATTGAGCTCTTAGGCAGTGAAACACAGAAACTCACTGAAATCACCAACCAAGTCAAGGGTATCGTAGATAATATGCCCGAATTAGTCGAGACGAAAACTACCGTCCGAACAGGGAAACCCGAACTCACCTTTTTTCCTGATCGGAATCGACTCAAAGATTACGGCATCACTGTGGCAGAGGTAGGACAAGTCTTGAACTACAGTCTTACAGGCGCAGTCGCCTCCACGTATCAAGAAGGAGACGAAGCTTATGACATTCGGGTTCAATTGGCAAAGACAGATGTAAGCATCGCCGAACATGTGGACCGCGTCCTAATCCGAACCCAAAAGGGGTTAGTCCCACTGTCGGCATTGGGATCCATTATTCAACGGTCAGGTGAAACGCAAATCGCCCGCAAAAATAAGCAGCGGCTGTTTCTCGTCGAGGCAAACATCCTTCACGGCTCGCCTGGAGAAATCACGCGTCGCATTCAGCAGCAGATGGCGCAGATTCCGCTGCCACCGGGGTATGGGATTCGTATGGGTGGTGATGCTGAGGAGCAAGCCGAGTCCTTTCAAGCGATAGGGGTGGCGTTGGTTCAAGCCATCATTCTGACGTACATGCTACTTGCCGCCCTCTTAGGCTCTTACCGTCACCCCCTTACGATTATGCTCACGCTCCCCTTGGGATTCGTCGGGGCGGTGTTGTCTATGTGGATCTTCGGACTCACGATTAATATCTTTTCTCTTTTGGCACTCATCATGTTGATTGGGATTGTCGTCAATGACGCAATCTTGCTACTGGATCAGACACGCATTTTCCGGGAAGAGGGGATGCCGATCAAAGAGGCTTTGCTGAAGGCAGGTCCCCTAAAATTACGGACGATCATCATGACAAATTTGACAATTGTGATTAGCATGTTCCCGCAGACACTCGGAGACCGCGGGACCGCGATTATGCGGGCAACCCTTGCTGGCGTTGAAATCGGTGCCATCATCGTGCAAACCGCCTGCACGCTAACCATTATCCCCGTGCTTTATGTGATTCTCGAACGATTTTCTAACCGCTCCGACGGTACAGATACACCCATGCCGACACAAACCGATGGATAAAAAAACAAACATAGAGGTGAATCTCAGTGAGGGATGCCAATGACAATTTCGCACGACGACGGGCAGTTCGGGAGACGGTGATCTTGGGCATGGTATTCCTCATCGCGCTCTTTCTGTTTTTCACGACCGTCCACTTTATCGCCACCAGAGAAGCCGCCTACGAACTCAAAGACCGACCGCGGGGCTTAATCTTGGGATGGTTGACAGCGATTGCAATCGGGCTGATTTTGGGCAGAACCCGACAGGATGCCGACGCAGTGCTACCGAAATCGCTGATGATTATTCGCGGACCGCTCCAAGCGATGCTGTTGCTGCTCTTTTCAGGGGTGCTTTGCTATAACCGCCTACTTCCTCTACATAGTGCGGGGGTTGGCACTGCAACGTCCCTGGAGTTTACCGGTCTGCTGGTTCGGTATCTTGGTGTTCATCGCTGGACTGGCGAAGATCCGGCAGTTCCTTAGGGCGGCGCGACGTGAATAATTTGAAATTCGGTTTTATTAAGTTCGGGGGATAAATCAATCATGTCAGGGCTTGACTTTTTTGGGATGTTGCTCATAATAGCGGTTGTGGTGTTCTTTGTTCTGTTTGCTGTACTCGTGTTTAATTTCAGTTTTCAAAAAGTCCGTTGGGTTATATGGAGTTACAAGGGACGCATTAACAGAAAAACGTTTTGGATTTCTTACGTGATCATGCTTTTTGTTATTTCATTTTTTAGATGGGTCGATCAAGGAATCCTTATATATCTTATGCCAGAATTTCCAATGGCTTTCTTTCGGGTTGCATTTGCTGATATGGTCTGTTATCCACTTATACCGATCACCATCAAAAGACTGCATGACACAAATCGGTCAGGCTGGTGCTATTTTGTGTGTATTTTGCCCATTATTGGTCAGTTTACACATTAATTGTCTGCGGTATTTTGAGAGGCGCAAAAGGGGCGAACAGGTATGGCGAACCGCCAGTTTGAATGTAACATGAGAATCCGATCGGTTTTGGCACTCGCCTGCGTGCTGTTGGCATTTCCACTACAGGCAAAAAGGGCTTCGGTGGAGGCGGCAAATGACGCTCGCCGCGATTGGCAGCGGCGGCTGTTGTATCGGATACCTCGCCGTGGTGTTCCGGTTCGCCGATTCCGCCCCCGTGCGATCCCCGACACCCTAGCGGTATAAAATTGTGAAAAGTCTAAAAGGAGGATTTCGATGCTTAGAAGCGAGAAGTATAAGAGGTATTTTAAGGCCCTCATTGATGAATTGCGGGAACAGCATAACTTTACCAAGGCCCGTAAAGTCCAAGGTGTTTGTTACTACGGCTTTGCGTCAGGATTTACGGGCATTAAGTATTATGCGAAATTTTCGGGAGCGTATACGGCAACGGCACTTCATATTCATTTTGGTAATTACGATAAAAATAAAATTTTCTTTGATGTCCTCAAAGAAAGGGAACACCAAATCAATCCGAACTTCGACGTAACCTTATACTGGTACCGGCGCGACGACATAGATACCAGTGTAATTGGGTTTGCGCGGGATGGCGACATTGAATCCGATGCCAGTGAGTTAGAAGCCATCAAAGCATGGCATATTAAGAATCTCCTGAAATTCAAAGCGGTGTTTACGCCTGAAATCCAACGCGCGCTCGAAACACTGCAATCCCGCGAAATAGAACCTGAATAACGAAAAGGAGGGAAAAAATAATGAAAAAGACTGCTGCTTTTATCGGGATAATGTTATTCGTGCTGGCACTTGGATGTTCCAGGGTTCAAACAGATGAAATCCTTTTACCACAAAACCAGATGTATGTGGGGGATTGGTGGGTCGGCACCATAGATGGTCAAACGCCTACTGAGATGTTCAATACCGATACGGACCAGAATCTAAAAAACGATGTAGAGATTACTTGGACATTTCATCCGGGTGGTGTGTCGAAATCTGCTATACATATTATCACCACATTTCCCGATACGCCAGAACTTCGGGTAGAAATATGGGTAAACGTCATAGGTGCCTATACACAGAAAGACGACATATTGTCGATCGTTGTTGAAGAAATAACAGCACATGTTGACGTAACACCGGCAGAGAATACTGAGACTGATATTTCTCAAAAGTTATTGTAAAGCAATGATTATCAGGGTTCTTTTGGTATTATTGTATGAAAATGCGTTATGAAGTCCGTAAGCGTCTGTCTTTCTCCAGTGAGTTGAAGTTGTATTTGATGAAAAGTGCGTCGTTCTGAGATGCTCATTTGTAGCAACATCAGATAACTCATCACTTTTATACCGAGGCTCACATACGCCCCTTGTCTGCTTTCGAGGCTCATGGCAGAGACGTGGAGGTTCGATTTGAAGTGCCGCCAAAACTGTTCAATACCGTGGTGTTGAGACCAAATCCTGAGAGCCTCAGAGGTGCGTAGGGGTTTTCCAAAGACTAAAAGGGTTCGTATCTTGCCTCTATCTCGGAAAAATAGGACGACACATTCCCCGAAAGTTGGACTTTCTGCTTTGAGGCGACAGGCGGGTTTATCACAGCCCCATTGATCCGCAGCCAGCGCCACGCGTCTTTTATGAACCGAAAGTTTCGCCTTTGTATCAGCGATAGTCATGACGTAGTTATTTTTTCCGTGAATCAATATAGAGGTAAACCCCAACTCCGATAAAGCCTCAACAAGTTTACGGCTCCCATACCATGAATCGAAGGTGATTGGATATTTTCTGATGTCTATGCCGTGGGTATCAAAGAACGCTAAGACTTCTTGGATCATGGTGATAACGAGAGTAGGTTTATCTGTGTTGCCGCGTCCTTGTTTACTGACGAGACGCATATCTAAGGGGATCACGCGATCTCCGCATTTCAGTGTGATGCCTAAGAGGTTCTGACACCAGATAGGCGTATTGTGTTTTTTCGAGTAGTAGTTTGAACAGTAAGATAACGTCTCGCCTTCACGCGGGAGATTGCTATCATCAATACTGACGGTGATACACCGCCGCGATTGTGTTGAAGCACTCTTACTTTCAGTGTCTTTGATGAAATCAACTGCCATCGCACATCCGAGCCGGAGATTCAAACATTTCGAGTGATAAAGGCTCAGGTTTCCAAGACTGCGATAAAGACGTGCTTTGGGAAGTTTCAAAGCATCGGCGACTTGATTCGGATTGTAAAGTCCAAAAAGATGGCAAACACAGAGCAGAAGTAGCGTCTCAACGATTTGCTGCCGCATCCGCTGAAAGTAAGAAGAAAGAAGGTCTTGAAAAAAGATTGTAGATTTGATAAGGTGATCCTGCATGAGATGGCCTCCTAAAGGTTGTAGTTATCTCTTAGGATGCCATCTCATGCGCTAAAAATCAAGAAACTTTTTCAAAACCATCGCATTTTCACTTGGCTACACCTGCGATCTCTTGATTATTATTACCTCCTTGATAGATTTGAGAAATGCCAGTGAGATACTTCTCGGCACAGATAAATCGTCTTTTGAGAAACAATACGCTGAGAACTTACGCCAAAATGACATATTTACAGGTGACTATCATTGGACACATCGGACATATCCGCAAGATGAACTCATTCTCACAGAAGCCAATGGATCCAAAATAGAGTGTATACGATTGCCTTTAACCGAGGCAACGTTCTAACCGAAGCAACGTATAACATGTAAGATACCCACGCCGCACGGCGCAAGGCGGTAGATTGACGATGGGCATTAGTCTTAGTGAGATTGGATTTCTGAAGTGGAAACACTAAGATGGCAAGCCGCTTTCGCGGGGTGTGCCCGGTTACGAAAACAACCTATTTGTGTAGCGAATGCGTTCGCTTTAGGAAGCACCGTTCATGGATAAAAAAGAAAAATTACGCGCCCTTGTCGAAGGACGGGTCTTTACTGGGATAATCCAATTTCTGATCCTTTTTTCTGCGATCGTTTATCTGTTTGAATCCGATAGACGACACTTGGAGGTAGACCCATACAGAACCTATTTTATCGTCTTAGAGGTGATGTTTCTGGCTCTGTTTTCCATAGAATATCTTCTGCGCGTCTATATTGAACCGAGGAAACAGGATTTCATTTTCAGTTTCTATGGCATCGTTGATCTGATCGCGATTCTACCCTCCCTGTTAGTTGTGCCAGGGTTCCGCGTGCTTCGGATCCTGCGGTTCTTGCGGGTGTTCAGACTCTTTAAGGCGACGCGGTTTATCTTGGCGGTCGATCAACTCGGTGCCGCACTGCGTCAGATCCACCGCGAACTCTTCGCCCTGCTGATCTTATCATTGATGCTTGTGTATCTCTCGGCGTGTGGGATTCATTACTTTGAGAGAGACGTGCAACCTGAAAAGTTCGGCTCTATCCTCGATTCCATGTGGTGGGCAGTTGTCACACTCACCACCGTCGGCTACGGAGATGCCTTTCCGATAACACCGGGTGGGAAGTTTTTCACGGCGTTCGTCACGCTCGTCGGGGTCGGATTAATCGCCATCCCGTCGGGGTTATTAGCATCCGTTCTCACCCAAGCCCGGGTCGAAGACGATCAGAGAGAAGCAGATGCGCCAGAAGATAACAAATAAAATCGGCATTCTCATGCACGCAAACCGCGCATTACGAATAATCATACCCAATACGAGAGGTGAACAGCCGTGAAGCAGATAACAACAGATACTAACAACAACTCCGCACGCAGACGGGCGGTTCGAGAGACGGTGATCTTGGGTGTGGTATTCCTCATCGCGCTCTTTCTCTTTTTCACGACTGTCCACTTCATCGCCACCAGAGAAGCCGCCTACGAACTGAAAGACCGACCGCGGGGCTTAATCTTGGGATGGTTGACAGCACTCACAATCGGACTCGTGGTGGGCAAAACCCGACACGAAGAAGGGATAGAGCTACCGAAATCCCTCATTGTGGTTCGCCACTCCCTCCAGGCACTGATGTTGCTACTCTTTTCTGGGGTGCTTGGCTATGCCGCCTACTTCCTATACACTGTGCGGGGATTGGCGTTACAACGGCCCTGGAGCCTGTTGGTGGGTTGGTTCGCCTTTTTGGTCTGCATCGCAGGTTTAGGGAGGATCCGGCAGCTCGTGAGGGCGGTTTCTTCAATCAAATAGGAAGGGAAAAAATGAATGAGAACACACGCAACGCATTTGCGTCTTACGGCTTAGAGATTCTCAAGCGGTCAGTGCTACTGGTGTTATATAAAGGAACAGATCCATATAGTGGATCACTATATCCACAGGGACGCGTACTCACAGCCGGACAGATTCGCGAAAGGCTCAACCTAATACCACCGCGACGCGTATCCGCTAACACTCACGCTTTGGTCCATGGCATCCTTGACTATCTACGGCACGATGGGCATGCGCATCATTATGTTCAGTCAGGGTGGGCAATCACAGAAAAGGGAATAAAAATTATTGAACGTTAAGTTTTTATTAGAGTCGTTAAGCAATTGTAAGCGCGCTGTGTAAGCGCACCATCCCCTCTATACATACCTCCATTTTTTCCTAAAAACAAAAAATGCAGATCGCATTTGGGTGTGTACACCGCAAAATTTTGCATAAAAATGCATTTTATGCAACCTTTCCTCCGTTAAAATACGACATAACGTCACAAGGCAATTTCGGCGAAGCTTGCAGGTTTCCGAAACTTGCTATCAAACAACTTTGGAGGATCGCATGAAAAACGAAGATGTTGATCTGATTCAGCGCATCTTGGCAGGTGATGAAGCTGCGTTCACTGCTCTGGTGGAAAGGCACCGGAAGTGGGTTCATTCGCTTGCATGGCGTGAGATTGGTGATTTCCACGCGGCACAAGAAATCACACAAGACACCTTCATTCAAACTCTTAAATCGCTGCCTACCTTGAGGGATCCCAATCGTTTTTTGGGATGGCTGTATGTGATAGCAAAGCGTCAGTGCATTGAGTGGTTGCGGCGAAAGCCAATCACGATGCAGTCACTGGACGCAATGCCTAAAGCCGAGTTAGAGAAGGTGTCCTATACGCAATATCTTGAGGAAGAACAGGCACAAACATCAACAGGTGAACTCCGACAAGTTGTAGAACGCCTCCTCCGAAAGCTGCCAGAAACGGAACGTTCTGTGATGGTCCTGCACTATTTCAACGGCTTAACCTGTGAAGAGGTGAGTGAGCGTTTAGATGTATCTTTGAACACAGTAAAAAGCCGGTTATATCGTGCGCGGAAGCGACTGGAGCAGGAGGAGTCGATGCTGCGAGAAACCTTGAGTCCGAATTTATTAAAAAGCGAACCGCGATACATTAGCATTCAAGCGACTGCAGCAACAGAAGCAGGAGAGCATTTAGCAGAAGGCGGTTTTGAACTCACACAAACGGATAAGGTTTTTACGTCTACCGGTTCTCACACGATGGGACTCCATGGCGACTACCCGCTGCCAATGTATATGTTACTGCACTATATTAACCACCCTAATGGGATAGACCTCTTTAAATTTCCTTTGGTTATTGGGAGTCGGTGGGAGCCGGAGGGTCCTCACAAATCAAAAGCAATGATAACTTTGGAAGGACATGAGACAATCGAGGTCTCAGCTGGGACTTTTCCATCGTGCCTGAAGCATATAACTGCGTTCACAGACGCTGACGTAGAAGAACCCGACACTGGGCAGGGAAACGCATACCTAAACGGCACGCGTTATCTGTGGTTTGCCGAGGGCGTTGGGCTCGTAAAGATGCGCTATGAGCATTCTAATGGTATCATCACGGAAGCGGAATTGCTTGAATATGAGATTCCACTCGCGAATGAAGAATATTTCCCTTCCCAAATAGGCACGCAGTGGACATACAGATGGTACAACGATTATAACGATGAGGCGATTGTTGAAGCGTGGCACGTCACCCGGAATTTCACTCACCCCAAAAATCTTGATAACCCCTTGGCACTTGCATCGGCGAGATATGAGGTGAGAATAAGTGACGATGAACCGCGGGTCGCGCATGTCAAGTGTGTGCTAACACCAAAAACAGATAGTAGTCCTAAAGGGGACCGAAAGCCGTTGCTCTTGTCCATGACCCGTTTTGGAACAGAATGGTTGTACGATGGATATTCCCGGTATCTTCAAGATTTGACGGTTACCGATGTAAACGGTGAAACATTACTGATAGAGGAGATTGGTAAAACACAGTGGGTTGTTGAGGTAGAAAGCGCATCACCTTTAACCCTGCAATACAAAGTGTTGATAAATCATGATGAACGGGAGTGGCCCTTTGGTCGGAATGAGGCACCCTACGTCCAAGAGGATTGCATTTTCTTGCCGGGATACGCGCTGTTTATCGTCAGTGAAGTCAAAGATATTCAACTAAAAGTCGATGTGCCGGACAGCTGGCACGTCTCAACACCTTGGGAGCAGATAGCGTCGGATGAACATCAGTTCGTATGTGAGGATCAAGACGACCTGATGTTCGCATATCTTGTGCTGGGTGAATACAGTAAACGTCTGGCAAAATTCGGAGATGCAGAGGTCGTGATTGCAACCGGTGGACGTTTTAAAGCGTCTATTGATGAGGTCCAACCTACCATCGAGTCACTCCTGCACGGGTATTCAGATGTATTTGATGCTATTCCAACAGGTAAGATACTTTTTGTTGCCAACCCGTATGGCGAAAAAGGACATCCCGGTGGTGGCGCATCCGGACGCAGCATCAGCGTGCACGTCGGCGGCGAGTTAGATAAAGCGAGCAGACGTTTTTGGTTACCGCTTGTGTCATATATGGTTTCCTCCCTCTGGTTTGGGAGTCAGGCTATCAATTTTAGTGAACAGGAATATTGGTTTAGAGCGGGGTTCACAGGATATTATTCAGATATTGTTTCTGTCCGTCTTGGACTTACTTCTGAAAGCGATTTTCTCAGAAATTTTGAACGCACATGGGAATCGTATCTATCTCGACAGGGTGAACTTTCTATTCGAGAGGCGGGGGAAGACAAATCCGCGAACCGCGAACTCGTCTATGACGGCGGAAGTTTAGTCGCTGCAGCTTTGGACTTGCAGATTCGCGATCTTACAGAAAACCGAAGCAACTTAGACGATGTGATGAAGCAGATGTACCAAGAATTCGGTCTTACCGACGTTACCTATACGATCAACGATGTCATCAGGATTGTCAATCAAATTGCCGGCGAAGATTTTAAACCCTTCTTCAGTAAATATGTGACAGGGACAGAGCAACTGCCGTTAGAACAATATCTTAAAGCGGCAGGTATGAATGCCAAAGTAGAGCTTGGCGAGAGACTTCCGAGTCTTAATTATATTCTTTTTGAGATGCTTCAAATTAAATCGCTTGGCGGTCCAACAGGACAAGGTATGTTCATCCATCATTCATCACAGTATCAGGATGACGACGAGTTGATAGGCATCAACGGCACACCGGTGAAAACATTTGACGGCATCAGGAAAGCTGCCAAAGATTGGAAATCCGGTGATGTAGTAGAGTTAACCCTGGCGCGAGAAGGTGAAGAAATCATCCTGCCTATTACATTAGCAGGTGACGCGTCGAAAAAACCACCACTGGAACCAGGACCCCTTGATGTTACTATCACAAAAAACATGGATAGCACAGACTTACAACGCTCGATCTGGTCGAGTATTGTGGGCGATAAAGGAGAAAGTTAATGAAAAAAACGGTTAAATCCGAACGCAACATTGTTCTAAGTGCGAGTGCTGCTACAGAAAGCGGGAATCATTTGGCAGAAGGGAATTTCACCCTTAAGAGAACCGATACGGCTCTGACATCTACCGACTTCGGTACAGCAGGGCACGGTAGCAGTGATCCATCACCGAGGTATATGTTGCTATCCTACATGAGCCACTATGAAATCGATCTCTTCAAATTTCCGCTGGATATAGGGAAAACTTGGAAAGAAAAAGGGCACTGGCGTATGCAGACGAAAAGTAGTTTGGAGGGTTACGAACCTGTAGAAGTCTCAGCAGGCACGTTCTCGGACTGCCTAAAGCATAAAACTGTCTTCACAGATGCCGATGTAAAGGATACGAAGGCTGAGCTGCGAAATGCGCTTTTGAATGGCACCCGTTATCTATGGTTTGCCGAGGGTGTCGGTCTTGTGAAATTGCGATATGAACATTCCAACGGGGTCGTTACAGAAGCCGAATTGCTCGAATACAAGATTCCTGTTGAAGACCAAAAATACCTTCCTTTGCAAATTGGCAATGTATGGACCTATAAATGGCAAAACGATTATCGGGATGAGGCTGCCATTGAAGAGTGGCGCGTTATCCGAAATTTCAGTGAACCTGAGAATCTTGATACACCGATGGAACTTGCATCGGCGAGATATGAGATTAAAATAGAGGCCAATGAACGGCGCGTAGCAAATGTTGCGTGTGTGCTAACGCCGAAGACAGACAGTAAGGGCGAGGTTACCTCGCCCCTACAAACGGACCGAAAGCCGTTGTTATTATCTATGAGTCACTTTGGTACTGAAGATTTTTACGATGGATATAGTAGATATCTCCGTGATCTAACAGCCACCGATACTGATGGCGAAAAAATACCGGTCACAGAGATTGGAAAAACGCAATGGATGGTTGAAGTCGAGAATGATTTACCTGTGACGTTACATTACAAAGTGTTGCTGAATCATGATGAACGGGAGTGGGCTTTCGGTAGGGATGAAGCACCGTACGTTCAAGAAGACTGTATTTTCTGTCCCGGATATGCGCTGTTTATCGTCGGTAAAGTGGCGGATATTGAACTGTGTGTTGATGTTCCAGATGACTGGCACGTCTCAACCCCTTGGAATCGTATTGGAAACGAAAGGCACCGTTTTGCTATAGCAGACCATAACGACTTGATGTATGCCTATCTTGTGCTGGGGACACATGCCGAGAAAATGGCAGAATCTGAAGGGGCAGAGGTTCTGCTCGCTTTGGGTGGACACTTCAAAGCATCTATGGATGAAGTCCAAAGAACTGTTAAATCACTTCTGCATACATACTCAGGAATTTTCGGTGGTACACCAACGGATCGTATGTTGTTTGTGGCGAATCCTTGTGATACATACAGCGGGGGCGGCGTATCTGGTCGCAGCATCAGCGTTCTGATGGACGGAACATTAGATGCAGACAACAGACGATCATGGACACCGCTCGTGGCACATGAAATTTGCCATATTTGGAATGGAAAAGCTATCAATTTTAGTGAACAGGAATACTGGTTTAGCGAAGGGTTCACCGAGTACGCTTCAAAAATTAGCTGCGTTCGTCTTGGCGTAATTTCTGAAGAGGATTTTCTCAAGGACCTTGAACGCAAGTGCGAATTGTATCTGTCTAAACAGGGTGAACTCTCTATCCGCGAGGCAGGCGAAAACAAGATGCCGAACAGAGGGCTCGTCTATGAGGGTGGGAGCCTAATTGCTGCTGCATTAGACTTGCAGATTCGTAAACTCACGAACAACAGAGGCAGTTTGGACGATGTGATGAAGCAGATGTATCGTGAATTTGGTCTCACCGGAAATGAATACACAATGAATGATGTCATCAGAATTGTCAGCCAAACCACAGATGAAGATTTTGAACCGTTCTTCAAAAAGTATGTTTCAGGAACGGAACGCTTACCGCTGGCGGAATATTTCACGAATGCGGGTATTGATGTCAAGATAGCATTTGGCGAAAAACTTCCGAGCCTTGGTTATATTCTTTTTCAGATGCTTCAAATCAAGTTACTCGGCGGTTCAACAGGCGGCGGCATGTTCATCCACCAATCCCCACAGTACCAGGATGACGACAACTTGATAGGCATCAACGGCACACCGGTGAAATTTTTTGATGACATCAGGAAGGTCGCCAAAGATTGGAAACCGGGTGATAGGGTTGAGCTAACCGTTGAGCGAGGTGGTGAAAATGTCAACCTACCTATCACATTAGCCGGTGATCCGTCTGAAAAACCGCCCATAGAGCCAGGTCCCATTGATGTCAGTATCTCAAAAAGCGCGGATCGCACAGCATTGCAACGCACCATCTGGTCGGGAATGTTAGGCAATGGAGTGTAAGTCCCTATCTTTTTATTCTCAAGTGTCTCTAATAGACAAACGCCAAATTTTTAGGGAGGTATTATGTTGCGAACACTTATCCGCCAAGAATTTCTAACACATCTGATGAGTGCGCGGTTTTTTGCCGCTGTTATCATTACGCTCCTGCTCGTTGTCGCGAATGCTGTTGTGCTTCTCGAAGATTACGAGCGTCGGTTGATGAAATATAGCCAGCAAGAAAACGCCCACCGTCAGAAAGTGCAAGAAGCGAAAACCTACTCAATGCTCAAACTGTCCGTTGAACGCCCGCCGAATCCGCTAAGTCTCTTTAGTGCAGGATTGGATAAGCGGCTTGGAACCACCTTTGAAATTTATTACGGCTCCGTCCCAATAATTTCGGATGGCTCGGCGCGAAGTCTCGATAACACGTTTCTTAACCTCTTTTCAAAGATCGATCTCGTCCTCATTTTTCAAGTCGTTTTGAGCCTGATGGCACTGCTTTTCGCTTATGACGCAATTGCAGGAGATTGGGAAAGTGGCACCTTACGTTTGGTGATCTCCCATCCAGTGCGACGCGGTAGCATCCTATTTGCGAAATATATCGGGGCAATGGTCTGTCTGCTGATTCCTGTTTTGATGAGTCTATTGATGGTCCTGATTCTATTATCCTCCACGAGCTCCATTCAACTGGATGGAGAAGATTTTCTTCGGATCGGCGGAATAGTTTTGACGACGAGCATCTACTTGTCTGTATTTTACTTGATAGGACTGCTGATTTCCGCAACAACGCGCCGCACGGCTACATCGTTAATGCTCTGTATGTTTTTGTGGGTAGCTTTGGTACTCGTCTATCCAAATTGGAGCCGATTTACCATCACCCCGGTGGGTGATACGCGCGCAATACATTCATCAGCAGATCAGCAGATTGAGCAGATTTGGGAAGAGGTTGACCGAGAAGAACGCGTGTTTTTAGCGAATAGTCCGCTTGAAGGTGAACCTCAAAAATTTAATCTGGATGTTCCGTCAAGTAATAGTTTCTCGTCGGGGAGGCACTTCAGCAAACGGCATGGAGTGAATATGAGCCTGTTGGGAAAACGCTCAGAACCGTTAGTGCCCCACGTTCAACAGTATCATGCCACTATGGGTGCCTTGTACATCCGTTCTGCGGAACAGATCGCTTTAGTCCGAAAACAGACTTTGGATAGCACCGCTCTCTGGGAATCCATAAGGCATGAACGGCTCATGAAACTCAGTCCTGCAAGCCTCTACACGTTTACAGCCGCTGCTTGGGCAGGTACCGATCTGGAGGGCATGTTTGATTTTGTTCAAGCTGTTCAAGGTTACCGGCGTACCATCGTTGACTATTTCCATGATAAAGATGCATTCGGCAGTCGAAAATGGTTCGCCTCTGACAGAGGTGCAGTAGACTGGTGGGATTTGCCCCAGTTCCATTTTGATCGGACAGATGTTTGGGAAAACGCAACGCGAGCCCTGCCCGGATTGCTTTTGCTGCTACTTATCAATCTGGCACTGTTCACGGTGACATTTCTGTTTTTCATCAAAATTGAAGTTTAAAGGAGAATCTCAATGATTTGGCATATTATCAAACGAGAACTCTTTGACCACATCAATAGCCTGCGTTTTATTCTAACGGTTGTGATACTTTCCGCCTTAATGGTTACCAACGCTGTGGTGCATCTTCGGGCGCACCCCAAAAGGGTCCGTAACTATTCCGAGAAGATTACCAAATCCGCTAACGAGTTGAAATCCCGATCGGAGTTGTATGCTCTGGCGCGAAA
Organism: uncultured Poribacteria bacterium; assembly: GCA_951828385.1. GTDB lineage: Bacteria > Poribacteria > WGA-4E > WGA-4E > WGA-3G > WGA-3G. The sequence goes on along the minus strand of OX639973.1, from coordinate 4,023,432 downwards.
GGGTCCCGGTGACCTTTACAAACGTCCCTCTTCGCTTGCGTTCATTGCAGACGGCGGGGATGCCTATTTACCCAAAAATATATCAAACGGGGAGTCTTGGTCTATAAGTGGTCAGGGAGGTGAGGTCAAAAGCAACTGGTGGTTGAATTACGGCACCGTGAACCCGGACGCGACAGACCTTACTCCCTATGCAACAAAAATAGATTGGGTATTTATTATCACTTACCTGCTCTCCTTCATTCCGCTCCTCTTCACGTTTGATGCACTCTCCGGCGAGCGAGAACAAGGGACGTTGCGATTGTGTCTCGCGAATCCGATTTCACGACCCGTCCTGTTAATCGGTAAATTCTTGGGGACCTTAATAACCGTCCTCATTCCTTTCGTTTTTGCGGTGCTGCTGAATTTGGCAGTGATCTCCGTCGATAGTTGGACACAATTGAGTGTAGCCGACTGGGGACGTTTAGGGTTGATCCTGCTGATTGCTGCCTGCTACGCAGGTATCTTCGTCGGATTAGGTCTGATGGTTTCTGCTGGCACGCGAGAGCCGCGGGTGAGTCTCGTTGTACTCTTATTGATTTGGGTAGCCGGTGTGATTTTTATGCCATCCACCCTCGGCACACTCTCCACCAAGTGGATGCCACCCGTCCAAACAATGGATCAATTTCGTGATGCAAGAAAAGCAGCCCTTAAGCAGATTAATGACGACTATGGTGCCCGAATGAGTGCCGTTAAAGAAAAAAAGAGCCCGAATCTTCCAAGTCTAAGTGAACTTCAGAAACTTTATGAAACGTCACCTGAAGCTGCCATGGCCGCAGCAGAAAAGTTAAGAGGGACCTGGGAGACAGAAGGCGACGAAGAATTGGCACTCAAAGCAGAACTCATTAAGGGCGATGTAGAAATTCGAGAACGCCTTAATCGCGAGCGTTTGGATGCACAAATCGCGCAGGTGCAGCGCGCAAGGGCAGTAACCCGGCTTTCACCGGCAGCGATTGTCCAATACGCCCTCGAATCAATGGCAGGCACCGGTTTTAATCGGCACTTGCAATACTTGGAACATGTGCATCAGCACACAAAACAATTTCGACAATTCATCGTCGAAACCGATAGAGCAGACATCCAGAGTCCTCACTTCATCGGGGTCCCCAAAGGCATGTCTCAAAAACCGGTTGCGAGTGAGGCGATCCCGAAATTTGAGGATAAGATCGCCTTTAGCGATACATTCAACACCGCAACTTTGGACCTGCTGTTACTCGTTTTACTACTCGGCGTATTTGTTTCAGGGGCATTCCTTGTCTTTATACGTTCGGAGGTGTGAACACCCACAATCACTGATGAGCATTAACGGCTCGTCACCAAACAAAAGGAGAAATAACCATAATGTTGAAAAGATTTCGCACCTTTTTCACACTTTTACTCGTCTTTGGGCTCAGCGCAGTACTGATGGGCGATGCAGTGGAAACTATCCAATACTTTCCAGAGACACTCGGAAGTTACTGGGTTTACGAAGACCCAGATGGAAACGAATTAACGCGGCGTGTCGTTGAGGGCAAAGAGATTGCCGGGGAGATGTATCACGCCTTCAGTTATGAACCCGTGTTGGAGGATTCGGCAAATTATGCCCATCACATTCATCCAAATTTCTACCGGATCGGTGCGGAGAAGGTCACGTTCTGGGTCGGGGATGAGGTAGAGAAATCCCTCAAAGCACGTCTTACTGAAGAGATGGAGGCTTTTCTGAAAATATTGGAGAAAATAGGGGCACCGTTTACCATGCTCTATAAGGTTGAGACAGAGGCACAAGACCCGTTTTATGTGCTGCCAATACCTGTCACGTTCAACGAAAAGTGGAAGACAACACAGATAAAAGCCAAAATTACGATGACACCTTTTCCACCGCAAGATCCTCCAGAAGCCGCCATCGAATTCACTATTGTCGAAACAGGAACTGTCGTGGGCACAGAAAACGTTGAGACACCCGCGGGCATTTTTGAAGACTGTTTGAAGATCGAATACCGAACAGAAACAGCGATAGAAGTATCCTCACCGGAATTGGGATTCGGATCAGAAACGCCCGGCGAATCCTTTACAACGCTGTGGGTGGCACCCAACATCGGGATTGTCAAGTTTCATCAAAAATCTGAGGATATTTTTCTGAAAGTTTTCCCTATGCCTCCTGGCTTTGAGGCTCCACCTCCGGTCAGACCCCCTGAATTAAACCTTGAATTAAAGAGGTATGAAGTCAAGTGAGGAAAAGGGAAGGTGGCAGCCAAAGAAACTGTAGAGACCCCCGCGGGGACGTTTGAAGACTGCTTGAAAATTGAGTATTGGTATGCAGCAACGGAAAAAGAGGAGGTGACAAAACCGACTGCTTCAGGGACATCTGGTATAGAATCAACAACGCTCTGGTTGGCACCTAACGTCGGGATTGTGAAGTTTATCCGTGTGTCCGCTGATTCAAAAGTGGAAAAGAGTCTTGAACTAACACACTACGAAATCAAACCCACAGGTTCCGGCAGCGAATAAACGCTGTAGATTAGGTGCGGAAGCACCTACACCAACTATCGATCTCCAACGATACAGTCGGATTCAAGTTTCCCTGTACTACGCGTTTTGCAGGTAAGGTCCCAAGATATTTCGGAGCCTTTGACGGGCATGGTGCAGGGACGTTTTAATAGTGCCCTCCGACTTGTCCAAGCGTGAAGCAATCTTTTTTATCGGGAGTTCGTGAAAGTAGCGTAAACGAAACGCACGGCGTTGTCCAGACGGGAGTTGATGTACGGCTTTGCGGATAATATGCCCGAGTTCCTCCTTCTCAAGGATTTGACAAGGCGACAGCTGCTGCTGGAGCATCGGAAGAACATCGTCTCCGTTTTGTGGCAATTCCTCACACACAAAAAGGATTTGCTTATCTCGTTTACGCATAAAATCAATACTGCAATTGACAGCAATTTGATAAAGCCACGTATAGAATGCCGATTGCTTTTTGAAGCTCGGCAGTGATTGCCATGCCTTTAGAAATACTTCTTGACAAAGGTCTTTCGCTGTTTCACGGTCCCCAACCCGTTGATAAATCAGATTGTAGATTTTTTGCTGATATTTCCGTACGAGCGGATTGAACGCCTCTGTATTGCCATTCTGAACGAGCGTGACCAGTTCTTGCTCATCGAAATGGCTGAGTTCAGTGTGTGTTGTCAAAGCACTGCTCATATTTTTTTCTCCTTGCATAATATATTATTCGATCCATTGCATAGTTTCTCGGAGTTTTTCCTTTGCTTGTGCGTAATCTCGGCGGGCTTGATAAAAGACGCGTTGTGCCTCTGTAAATTGCGCTTGTGATTGGAACGCGTCGTTAAAGGTCAGACCTTGATAACCGGGTATATCAAATCTCACTGCATCAAGCACCCGCTCTATTGTCCGAAGTTGTTCTTCACGGATACTTAATCGCTTCTCCTCGATCTCCATCCGTTCTTTCGCATTCGCTACGGCGCGGTAGTCCCGTCTCACAGCGACCCGAATCAGTTTCGTTTTTTCAGTATATTCCAGCTGGAGTCGTTCCAGTTCCGCGAGTTCTACAGAGCGAAGGTTCGCAGTCTTGTTCCCATCGTATAGCGGGATATTGAGGTTGAAGCGGACTTCCCATGCGTCTTGTGTACGAGGATTCGTCTCAAAAACGCTCGACACATCTCGTTCCCGGTCAAATATCACTGGATCGTAGAGTGCTTTCGCGTCCCAGGTCCTGTTCTGTTGGTGTTGTTCCAATAGCACGTGTAAATCCTTATAGCGCGCTTCAGCAGAGAGTTCCGGAAATCGGTTCCAGATTGTCTCGGCGGCGAGACGTTCTTGTCGGACAATATCACCGCGTAAGTCGCGTAAGTCAAGGCTGTTGACGAATGCAAGTTCAACAGCGGTATCAAGCGTTAACTCATCATCAGGAAGGGTTTGTGAAAGGGCGACTTGTGCGAGTGGGTCAAGTCCCGTGAGCCTGATGAGTTCGGCGGTATCCACATCCAGTCGTCGCTGGAGTTCGTTCAGCGCAAGCTGTTGTTCCGAGAGTTCGAGTTCCGTATTGAGGCGACTCAGGTAGCGGATTCGTTTTTTTTCATGCTTGTCTCGCGTGCCTTTTAATTTCTCCTTCAGTTCAACCTCAATCGCACGGCGTTGTTCAATTTCCTCCTGTGTCAGGATGATATTGTGCCAGAGATTCCGGACGGCGTGGACGGTACCTTTTTTGGCGCGCTCGTATTCAATTTCCGCCTTGCGTACTTCTTCCTGCGCTGCATCGAGTCCTTGAGGGATCTCCCCGAATTGTGCCAAAAGAACGCTCATCTGCGCGCGGGTGAGATAGTCTCGCTCGTCAATATCACCATCTCTTTGACGTTGATATTCGCCGGTGAGTCCCACCTGTGGTAGGTACACCGCTTTGGATACACGGAGGTTCGCCTTAGCGCGCTCTAATACCTTCTCCGCTTTTCTCACCGCTTCGTTGTTCTGTAGCGCGAGTTCTATTGCGCGTGCCGGCTGAAGCGAAATCAGCCTTTGGGCTGAGACGACACCCGCGGTGAAAAAAAATAGACAGATTGCAAGTACCGTCAACCTTTTGTTCATTTCAATTTTTTTAATCATACCTAACTCGTATTATATTTTTTGTAGTTGTTATCACTTCGAAAATTTCGCTGAAGTCTCCTGAAATGAAGAGCGACACATTGATTTTATACCAAACTTGCAAGTCAAGATACATCAAAGATGTGGCGGGGTTTATAACCCCGCCAGTGAAAGAGGACGTTGGCACCAATAAAAAATCAGCGTCGGCTAATACGGATTGTGACCACAACAATCGCAATCATGAGAAGTATCAACGCACCAAAGAGCAGCGTTGTCACCGACATTTGCGTCTTTGACTCAACTTGCACCGTGATCGAACGGTCGCGCGCCTCAAACTTACGGTTATCGACGGTGACCTCGGCGTTTAACTTCGCTTGATATTCCCCCACGCCGATGTCTTCAGGGGGCATCAACGTCAGTTGTATCTCTGTTTCCTCATTTCGTCCGAGTGAACCGATGACTTCAGGGACAACGGTGTATTTCCAATCCGTGTTAACGTCAACGATCATACGGATATCAACGAGATCGCGGGTACCGATATTCTTGAGTGTCGCTGTCATGTTAACCTGCTCGCCTATCTTGATGGTCTGGAACGCATTCTGCACGAACACTTCAATCTCCGGTACACCCTTTGGAATGAGTTCAAACCGCTCGACACCGCCTTGTATACTCGCAATCTGTTCAGCAGAAAAGTCTAACCGATTATTAACACCACCAAGTTCTTCCGCTTCAACCTCGTCAAGCACAGCAACATAGAACTCAAGCGTGCTATCGAGATAGGAGGCATCCAATTCCTCCGGCAGGTAGACAATTAAGGACAAATTTCGCTTCGACTGTTCCTGCGTAAATTTCACCTGGGACTGCCGAGATTTCGTCTCCGGATCCTGGAATTCAAAGTTGAGGCGGTTGAGTAGGTTAATGACACGCAACTGGAATGTATTTTCGGTTTCCGCCAACCGGTCAAGCGTCAAATCATAAGTGATGCTGCTCCCCAAGTTGCCTTCCTGCGAAAAACGTAGCGAACTGACATTGACGACATCCAGCGCAGATTCTTTTTGCAGATAGATCAGTCGTGTTTCTGGTAAATCAAGTTCCGGGTAGTTCAACCATACCTTCAGGCTTTCCACATCTTTCTGGAGTTGGAATGTCAATTCCACGGTTTCATTGTAGCCAAGAACTGGGATCTTCTCTTCATACGGTTTGACAATGTTCGTGTCATCGGTGACATCAAGTAAGGAAACATAAATCGAGCGAATCTCATTCGCTGCAGCGATCTCCTCAGGACTCGCATTGATTGACATCGCTTCAGTTGTAGATGTGTTCTTTAACTGAAGCGTTACCATCATCTGCCCACCTGTATTGCTGGCGACCCGAAACTTCTTCGCACTCAGGATAGAGATGTGGCGCGTGTCCTCCTCAAGGTGGATTTTATACGGAATCTCCTGCTCAAGGTATTTGAGACTAACAGTGACACTGTCCACATTCCGCCGCAGTTCAAAATCAAGCGTTTTCTCTTCGCCATCTTTCAGCGTCGGAATACGATGCTCATAAGGGAAACCGATGATGGCAGTGGTGTCGTCTTTGATAGAGACGTAGACGTTGTTGATTTCTTGTGCTGTAGTGGTGCCTATTTCCTCTGTTTCGTCAGTTAACGCGCCGTAGGTGAGAACGACTTCCAGCCGGCGGCGGTCGCCCTCTTTATAACGCCTCGCGGACACGACAGAGATATACGGATCCTCCTGTTTGAGGTGGATGTTTTTCTTTTCCTCACGCCCCGAATACTTTAACTCTACGACGACATCTCGTATGTTTTCTTTTATCAGTTCAAATTTCAAAGTGACGGATTCATCCTCTTTAAGCGTCTCAATCCGTCGTTCGTAAGGTTCGGTGATAATCGCACCGCCTGAGCCATAACCGTCTTGTTCCGTAATTGTGACAAAGATGTCATCAATCTGTGCACTGATGATAATATCTTGCCCTACCACTTTGGAACTTTCGACGAGTTTGACAGGAGATGAGCTATTCCGCAGGGTAATCGAGAACATCTCCCTGCCATCGGGAGATTCATATAGGCTTGTCTCTTCAACGCTGATGTGCCATTCATCTTGTAGTGATTCAAGCTCGACCTGTTGCAGCTTTAGTTTTGCCTGTTCATATTGAGAGACAGCCGTTTCATAGTCTTCCTCTGCAGTATGCACTTCGGCGACGGTAACGATGTTGTTTTCCTCCGCCATCATCGCCTGGAGTTCTTCGAGCTCAATCTTCTTTTTTGTCATCAGCCTTTCTGCCGATTTCATCAGTTCACGCTCGATTTCTATCTTGATATGACGGTCCTGTTCATCTCTGGTTTTCGTACGCTCTCCATTAGGCGATGCGGGTTCTTCCGACTCTTCCGCCAATGCAATCTCAAACAGCGCACTTGGCAACAGCATCCCTATTGCGAGAATGAAAACCAATGTAAAGATATTAATTCGCATTTTTAATGGACTTTCGTGCCGATTTTTTGTATTGACCATCAACTCGTACCTTTCTCTATTATGTTTGGACTCGAATTGTTGGTCAAAAAATCGGGTTTTCGATTAATCCAAACCGAAAGTTGGTTAATTGGTTGGTATGGAATGGTGTGGACACTACTCGGCTGCGTCTTCTTCAGGTTCGTATCCGGCAACGTAATGGAGATACAATGCTTCGAGATCCTCTCCTTGAATCTCTTCACGCGTCAATTCTCGCTCAAGGTTACCTTGCACCAGAATGCCAATTCTGTCGGCAATCTCCTTGGCACGAAAAATGTCGTGCGTGGACATGAAGATGGCTTTGCCTTCCTCTTTTAACTCACGGAGTAGATTCAGAAAATCGGCACCACCCTTGGGATCAAGTCCCGAAGTCGGTTCATCAAGCAGGACGGCTTGCGCGTTCTTCATAATCGCAATCGCAATGCCTAAACGTTGCCGCATTCCTTTGGAGAAGGTCTTGACGCGTCGTGTAAAGGCTTCCTCTGGCAGACCGACACGTCCAAGCGTTGCGTCAAGTTCCGCATTCGATACTTTCTTACGTCCGCCCAATTTCGCGAAAAAGGAGAGATTTTGACGCGCCGTAAAGTTGCGATAGAGTTCGACGTTCTCGGAGACATAAGCGAGATGCTTCTTTGCCTCCAGCGGGAACTTCGGAATCTCAATGTCCCCGATCAACGCAGTACCGCTCGTCGGTTCGATGAAGTTAAGGAGCATAGAGATCGTCGTACTTTTACCGGCACCGTTCGCGCCGAGGACAACATAGATTTCACCGTCTTCTACCTTCATGTTCAATTCGTTGACGGCTAAAACACTTTCGTTATAGACTTTCGTGAGGTCACGGGTTTCTAACATCGGGTTCTCCTATAGTTGATTTTTCCTTTACTTTTAATCATACCAGAAATCTAAGGCGTTTTCAAGCGAGACTCACGCCAATTCTTTTCCTCTACTGAGTGTAACCTAAGAGATGTTGTATCCCTTCATTCTATTTTTCAAGTTTAGTCACTAAACCATATTTTGGCTTATGTTATAGTGACGCGTTTTGAAGGTGAAAAGGTTGCATTATTTTTCTAATCTTTTTCAGATGACTACAATTCCCAAGATCCATTAATTACCATTACACCTCTGAGCGGATGAAAACGAGGAAGGCACCTGAAAGAAATACACCAAACAATAAAACGAGTAACAGCATATCCACTATCGCCGCATTGAATGTATCACTAAAAGTGATTTTATCCTCAAAGCGTGGAAGTGCCTGCGGTGAAACCGGCTTTTTAGACATTCCCTCCGGGATTCCGATGATATGAAGGCTCTCCGGATCAGCACTATCGGCTTCAGTGATGAAGTCTCGGAATTGTCTGATATGAAGATGCACGCCATCAAGGAATTGCAAATGGCGATTCAACCCGGTACCTGTCATCGATTCAAGGGCGTATTGGACAATCGCTGCCGGCGAGAACCGGGTCACCATCCTTGCGCGCTCGACCTGCGCGAGTTGTGCCGTTAAATGCTCGCGGTTCAGGCGTTCCCGAATCTCAACATCTTTGTTGACGAGCTCAGCCCTGATGTGCAATTCCGCCGTATCTGCGTCTTGGGGTTCCAATTGCGCCATCGCCAATCTGAGTTCTGCCTGGTTCTCTTTCGCTAATTTTTCCGCGGCTTCCGGGGAGGTTTTCGCAAGTTCCCGAAGCCGATTGAGAAGTCCACTTGTCGGTAACTGTCGTTTGTTTGCAATTTGCTCGTTAAAATTATCATTGATCTGATCAAGCGCGCTACTTCTTGCAATTTTCTGTTGGTGAGCGGTCTGGACAGGGGACATCCATTTTGTGGCAAGCGTGCCGAGGGTGGAAGGCATAAACACGACGAGTCCCACCCAGATAATTAATAGCACAACGAGACTCACTCGGCTATCGCGCGTGCTGGCAGAAACCATCAACCCGACTGCGATGAAGATGCTCGTATAGCCTGAAGCGACCAGCAGAATCATTCCTAAACGTCCCCAATCTGCCGCCCCGAGCTGCGTCCAGCTATCTAAAGAAATCACCGCCAGATTCAACAGGACCGCGAAATAGAACGGGATGAGAACGGTTATCAGGGTACCTAAGAACTTTCCAACTAACAACGCGGGGCGAGAAATCGGGTTCGCAAGACACAACCGAAGCGTTCCCTTTTCTCTTTCGCCGGAGAGGGCATCAAATGTAAACAAAAGCGGGATGAAAGATAGCAGATAAGTGATGATAAATACCCAGTCTATCTTTGTTGCTTTCGGACGAAGATCCCGCGCATTCGGGTTGGCAGTCGGATAATCTATTGACCAGATGCTCCTTACTTTTACCTGTCTGCCTCCACCGGACCCCGTACTTCTACTCCACGATCCCCAATTTTTCGTTCCCGAACCCGGCAGAAAAGCATCACCCCCGCCTGCAATGAAACTCAGCGCGGAAGGGCGTTTGTAAAGTTTACCGGGTCCCTTTTTTAACAACTCATAGAGATCCGTCTCGGACTGCAATTTGTTTTGGTCAGCGGTAACTCCCTCAGAATACCTTCGGACCTTGTCCGGATGGCTCTGAAGATGCACCACGGCGTTAGTTACCATGAGCACCGCCAGGATAAGGACGGTCAAGGCAAAGCGGAGACTGTTAAGATGGTCAAAAAATTCTCTTTTAACTATATGTCCGATCATCATGTTTTCTCCATTTTTTAATAGTTGTCAGTCGTCAGTTATCAGTTTCAGTTAAGAGCCTATTTGTAACAATTGTTCCTAACTTATACCATTTCTGAAAGTAAATATTGCATTGTCAACTTTTGAAGAACTGACTCCACGGTGGCACAGGAAACCAACGGTTTCCTATGCTACAAGCAATGGTACAGGAAACCAACGGTCTCCTACGCTATAGGTTTTCCATTGAAGTGTATTCAATTAGAAAGGGTATTAGCGTACTCCAGAGCATGGAGACCTCTTAACCAACAACTGACAACCGATACCTAATAACCATTACACCTCAACTTTGACAAAAATCAGAAACGTTACGATAAACAGGATCAGATTCATGAGGAAAAGGAGTGACACATCTGCCAGGGCACGTTGTGCGTTTTCCCAGACATCTGCCCGCTCAAAGCGAAACTGAGGCAAATCCCACCAATCCACGGGACCTTGGTCAGAAGCAAACCAGTGTCGACTCGCAAATGCATCTTTATCGTGCAAATAATCAATCAGCATCCGGCGGTATCCTTGGGTAGCACGACTAAAATCTAACATGCCCTTCAAATCCGTGCCTGCCCAAGCGGAGGTGGCAAAGGTATAGAGACTCGCAGGACTGAATTTCATCAACCGTTTATCCCACGTCGCTTGCCGGATGTCGGTCCGCGCCAAGCGTTGTTCGCGTATCAACGCAGCCTTTTCTGCAAGGCGGATGTGCGTCGCACCGATGAATGCCTGATAATTTTGGAAATGCGGGAGGATCGGCTCTGACTCCTCGTTCACTTTTGTCATGTTAAACCCATGTCTTCTGCCGCTACGCGAACTTGACCCTGAATAGCCTATATTAAACCTGGGCGGCTCCCCCTCAAGCGGACTGTTTGCTAAGAATCGCTGCTCTTCCCGGTCCGCTTCTTCCCAAATCTGGTCAATCTGTTGACTCGCAGACTGTCTTTCGGCGCGCATACCGCCCACCGGATTAATGGAAAACCGACTCCAGTTCGGATAAACGAGTACCAAACCGACCCATAAGAACATACAAAGCATCAGGGATGTAGCCGTGCGGCGCGTTGTTGTGGAAATCAAGAGTCCAATGAGGTAAAAAAGCGATAAGTAGACAATCGTCGTCCAGACTATCCCCCCAATCCGGAGCAGATCCGCCGTGCTGAACTGGATCGAACCGGCGACGGAGCACAAAATCAGCACCATCAGCAGACTCATTAGCACAGGCAGCAGCAAACATATCATGGCAGCGATATATTTCCCAAACAGAATTGACCCGCGCCGCACCGGATGTGAGATAACCAGACGCAAGGTACCGCTTTCCCAATCGCCAGCAATCGCATCGTAAGCAAAGAGTAAGGCGAGTAGGCTTAGGACAACTTGAAAGATGGATACCAGATCAATCTGTGAAAACAGATTTAGATACGGATTCTCCAAGTTTCGTGCGGAGATACTTGAAAGCATCGGCACGTCGCCGTGATAAATTTCAACGGTAGTTCCCAGTCGCTTGTCTAACCCTGCACTGAAGAGACTTAGCGGGTTCGGTGGGCGTTCAATAAAAAGTTCCAACCTTGAATAGGTTTCCGCTGCTACCGCTTTCTCACGATGAACTTTCTCTTGTTGACTGTAGCTCGCCACTCGGTTTTCGTGCTCATCGATCAGCACAACGGTATTGGCGACAACAAGTAGAAGCGTAATAACAACCGCGGCGAGGAAGCGCGCGCTCATCATAAGGGATAGAAGTTCTTGGTTTATCAGTGTCCGTAACATGTTTGAACCTCGCTATTAGTCGTAGACAGACAATAAAATTGAGGATGACGCACTACATCAAATATCCGATCTGAAGAATTTCAGAAACGCCACGGTTGTCAGGAGCACTGCAAAGAAACAGAGCAGCAGCACATCCACTACCGATTGACCGAATGTATCTCCTAAGGTTATAGTCTCCAAGGAAGGCGGTTGTGTGATTTTGACAGTATCCTCTGGTCTCATGGTCCGCATAGAGATGTAATCTAAAACTTTGCTGAACAAATCTGTATCAAGTGCATCGTAATAGCGGTCGCCTGCTTGAAAGTAGTTGTTTCTTTTTATTTTTCCGGTCTGTGTTAAGTTTGTCGCGATATAGATGAGCGAGGATGTCGGCGTGATTCGGGAAAGTGTTTCACCTACACCTTCTTGCCTCGCTTTGTCCCGCTTATAACGCCGGTCTATTTCGTCAGCACTCTCCTTGAATTTCTGTCGGAATTCTTCCTCAAGCGGTTGCACCTGTTTATCCATCTCAAGACCCCCCGCTATTTGTTCTTCAAAAGAAGATTGCGGACGATCTTTCCAGAATTCTTGGTGTATCTCCTTTTTTCTTGCTTCAAGTTCTACGTTGAAATTCTCGCGGAGTACTGTCTTTTCGAGATAGACGCTCTGCGATGTTTGCGTCGGTGCGATGAATTTCGCCGCGATAAATCCGACGCGTGGCATAATTAGCACAGCGAACACCCAAACCGTAAAGGCGATGATGAGGGCTGTCTTGGAGTTATCTAAGTAGGTAGAAATTACGGTCCCTATTGCAAAAAATACGCCGATATAAAGGAGCGAGACGAGGGTTAGACTGAGCACGCGTGGAAAAATCTCAGGTTCACCGAGCGGAAACCCTTGCCAAACAAGCATAAGTAAACCGAATAGGAATGATACTAAAAATGGAACAACGAACACAAGATACCCGCCTATTAACTTACTCCACAAGAAAGTATCGCGCGGAAGAGAATTTGCTAAAGTGATCCGAAGGGTACCCGCTTCTCGCTCCCCGGCAACTGCATCGAAAGTAAATAGGAGCGCAAGCAGACTAAAAACTGTGCCTACCAGAAATAAAAAATCGAGATGCCCCAAAAGGTAGGAAAGGGAATCTGAGACCAAAGAGGGTGCTCCCTGGACGATTCCGTTGCGGGTCATTCCAAGGTAGCTCGGGAGTGCATCCCCTAATCCGTTTGCGAATACGCTTAAAGGTGACGGTTTCAGGAAAAGCTTAGAAACTTCCAACTCCGGTTTCAATTCCATCTGTGGATTTATCGTGGTTTCTTCGATGTTTGCGAGCTTAACGGCTTCTTGATAGTCAACGAGGTTTTGTTGGTAGTGTCGATAATTAATAGAGAGGGTGAGCGGAATGAGCAGGAGACACATCAAAAGAAGCGCGACAAACCGGACGCTGAGAATATGATGCATCATCTCTTTCTGAATGAGGGTCACTAACATTTACCATTCTCCTTCTGAGGGAAATAAAACCTGCTCTTCAGGACTCACATGAATGCTCTCCTTTTGCCGGCGCGGTTGAGAAACGCATTAACAGGAGTGCACAGTGTGTAAGTCCTCATAGTATAAACAGAAACAGAGTATCCCAAAAGGACCCTATAAAGCGGGATAGGTGGACTTCTTTATTCTATTCCACTTCGGTTTCTGAGGGTTCTGGAAACGTTCTAAAGCCTCTTGGGCACGTCTGAGTTGTTTTGTCGCCTGCGCAATCTGTTTTCTGGCGTGTTCAACTTGTTTGGGAGTGGACTGTTTCTTGGCGCGCGCAATCCGTTCCTTGGCACTCTCAATTCGTTTTTTGGCACGCGCAATTTGTTTCGTGTGGTCCTCAATCCGTTTGGCTACCAGCTTATCAATATAGGCGACTTTATAAGCTTCCGGATCATCCGTTAAAGGCATGCCACGAAACCCGACTTCCCGTAAATCTGGATTGTCCTCCAAAAATGCCAAAGTATGTCGTTTCGATACATAGATTCTATAATCGTCGAAGTTCTCTATAGTGATACCTCTCTGCAAAAGCATCTGGAGCCACTCTACGCGTGAATGTCTCGCGTCTATTTCACCCCGAATTGCAAGCTCACTACTATAAGCAACGCCGTTCCAGAGCGCTATCACCTTCGCTTTTGAAAATTTTTGGTTGTACGCCGCATCAAAGGCGTTCATCAACCCTTTTACGGTTTGCGGTCCATCATATTCTTCAGGATATTTTTCAGGCATGGTACCTGGTGTTGACCTGCCTTCTATTGATTCTATGAAGGTATTAGCTTGTAAGTTCACTTGGCTCCCAAAAAGAGCCATAATACCCAAAACTGTCAAAAATGTGAGCATTTTAACAACGTTTTTACTTCTCATTTTCGTTATGTCTCCTTTGTTAGTGCTGCATGGGCTAAACATATTCCGCCTTAAACTGAAGGCTTCAATTATAAATGATCCAATTTGTAGGTGAAAAGGGTGCATAATTTCAGAATCGGCTAATATGCACATCAAATATCCAATCTAAAGAATTTCAGAAACGCTACGGTTGTCAACGTTACCGCAAAGAAAAAGAGCAGGAGTACGTCCACCGCCGATTGACGGAACGTTTCTCCTAAGGCTATTGTCGCCAAAGCGGGCGGCTGTGTAATTTTGACAATATCGGTCTCTGGGTTGTACATTCTCATGCTTGCATGATCTACAATTTTACTGAATAAATCCTCATCAAGCATATCATAGTAACGCTCACCGGCTTGATAGTAATTGTTCATTTTCCGCTTTCCTGTCTGTGTCAAATTCGTAGCGAGATAGATGAGAGAAGATGTTGGCGTGATTCGGGAAAGCGTCTCACCCACCTGTTCTTGTCGTGCTGTTTCACGTTTGTAATCTCGATCCAGTTTATCCGTCTGCTCTTGGAATTTCTGTCGATATTCTTCTTCCAAAGGCTTCATACGTTCATCAACTTCGTTTAGGACATCTCCGGCTATGACTCTGGCAACGTGGCCAGCCGCGGACATCTCCTCCGCGGGTGTCTCCATGATAATTTTCATTTTTTCCGCTTGGAGTGCTGCGTCAAAATCGTCTCGCATGGTTTTCTTTTGCATATAGACGCTCTGCGAAGTTCGTGCTGGTGCGATAACTTTCGCTGCAAGAAAACCGACGCGTGGCGTAATCAGCACAGCGAACACCCAAACGGTAAAGACGACGATGAGTGCTGTCTTAGCACTATCTAAGTAGGTGGAAATGACCGTTCCTATCGCAAAAAACACGCCGATGTAAAGTAACGAAATCGCTGTCAGACCAAGAACTCGTGGAAAAACGTCTGACTCCCCAAGAGGAAAACCTTGCCAGACAAGCAGAAGTAACCCGAATAGAAACGAAACCAGAAAGGGAACAACGAACACGAGGTACCCACCAATCAACTTACTCCACAAGAAAAGATCGCGCGGCACAGCGTTTGATAGCGTAATCCGAATCGTGCCTGCTTCTCGCTCCCCAGCAACCGCATCAAATGTGAACAACAGTGCAAGCAGACTGAAAACAGTGCCTACCACAAAAAGAAAGTCAAGGTGTCCTAACAGTTGGGAGAGCGGGGAGGAAAACGTAGAGGGGGGTCCCTGTGTAATCCCATTGCGTGTCATCCCAAGGTAGCTCGGGAGTGAGTCTCCTAACCCCTTTGCAAAAACGCTCAAAGGTGTCGGTTTGAGAAAGAGTTTGGAAACTTCAATCTCCGGTTCCAATGACATCTTCGGGTTCACTGTGGTTTCTTCGATGTTCGCCAGTTTAACGGCTTCTTGGTAATCGACGAGGTCTTGTTGATAATTTCGGTAGTTGATCAAAAGCGTCAGCGGAATGAGCAAAACGCACATCACAAGGAGCGCGACAAAACGGACACTCAAAATATGGTGCATCATCTCTTTCTGAATCAGTGTAAGCAACATGCGTTAATATCCTCCTACTTTTCGGATTCGATGGACTGTTTAACCTTTTGCGAAAAAACTTCTGGAAGTGTTTTCTGAAGATTCGGGGAGGGACTACTTATACCATCATCTAAGTTCACGGATTGGAAACCCCCTTGCTTTAGCTGGGGGAGGAAAATCCGCCCTCTTGAATGAGTCCATAGCGTTTTTTTTTGAAAAAACACTTGACATTTTTAGCAAAATGTGGTTTAATAGATGTATCACGTTGGCAGACATTTGTAGCATTACCGCCCCCTTCCCAGTAACGGGTGGGGACCCCGGTAATGTGTCTGCCTACCCACTACAAAGGGGTTAAAGGCGTGATACGTGAAATACCATGAAAATGACATTCAAGTTCCGTGCGAAGCCTACGAAAACACAAGAACATTGGCTTTTTTCGGAGTTGCGTCACCAGAAGCAGTTGCAGAACTACATGCTCCAAATGCGAAATCAGATGTGGGACTATGGTCACATCTCTGTGTCAATGTATGACCAGATCAACCATCTCAAAGACCTCCGCGCTGCGACTTCGCACTATTCGGATCACCCGCAGGATATGCAGGTGTCTACGATCAAACGCGTCAACGCTGCCCATGAGCATTTTCAACGACGTTGCAGAGAAGGCACAGAGAAAAAAGGATACCCGCGCTACAAGTCCTCTGTTTGTTCGCTGTCTTGGTCTTTGCGTAAGCACAAACTCAAGACGGGTGAACGTGTCCGTCAGAATCCTATCCGTGAAACAGGCACTCGGCACAATAGATTGAAAGTGCCGAAACTCGGTGAAGTCAAAATCCGCCAACACCGTCCTATCGTCGGAGACCCGAAAGAGGTCACGTTGAAAAAGACGGCACGCGGCTGGTATGTCTTTATCGTTTGCGAAGTGCCTGATACACTGAAATGTGTTCCAAAGTCTGCTTGTGGTGTTGATGTTGGGACACACGATTTTCTGACGACTTCCGATGGCGAGAAGATACCTAACCCCCGCTTTTATCGACAAGCCGAACGTAAACTTGTGAAACTTCACCGCGACCTGTCTCGAAAGACGTATCAGAGCAAACGGTGGTATAAGGCAAAGGACGCATTGGCGAAGCAAGCGGATATTGTGGCGTGTCAACGGCTTGACTTTCTCGCAAAAACGACTTACAAACTCTTTCACCATAGAGGGTTTGATGCCGTTGTTGCTGAGAAACTCAAACCCAGCAACATGGTTAAGAACCGCCACCTCGCCAAGTCTATTTCTGACGCGTCTTGGGGTATGTTCTTTGACTGGTGTCATTGGGTTGCCAAGCGCGATGGTAAACATTTCCATCAAGTGCCACCGCATCAGACGAGTCAAACCTGTTCGGAGTGCTGTCAGAAATCTGCTATTAAACTGAAGTTGTCCGAGCGTGTGTTCCATTGTCAGTTCTGTGGGTTGAAACTCGACCGCGACCACAACGCGGCTCTAAATATCTTACACAGGGCGGCTTGCGCCCTTCGTGGAGAGGTATGGGATACCATCCTCTGTGAAACGAGAAATCAGTTGCTACAACTGGCTTGTTGGGGTTAACCTCTTAACAAGCCCCGATGCTTTAGCGCGGGGTACTTGACATTCGTCCAACAGTCGCTGGGTCTCGGCAGAAAGTTGGGTAACTATGGGGGTGGATACCACGGCGCGTGTGTCTTGGAGTTTCACTGCTAAACTGCCCGGATCCTTGAGAGCCATCTTCAGACAGAAGCAATTGACTTGTGTCGGCGTGTGAGGCAAGTTGTGTGCCTATGGTTATCAATAAAGTTGCGAACAATAGCGTTAGGGTTCTGCTGGATAGGTGAAATATTTTCAAGCGTAGGATCATTTTTACCATATTCAAAATCTCCTTTTTCAAGATTCAAGCGAATGCAGCGAAGCACTACGGTTTTACAGCAGGTATCGCTTTTCTGGCTTGTATTGCTGTGTTACACACTATCTGTCCAAAAAAGTTGCAAACGGTTGAAAGATTGTTGTTTTTTCATGATCAAAAGTATTGATAAATAACCTTGATTTTTTGCACAAAATATGTTATCATATATATCGTAAATACGAAATTACATGGTGAACATGTTTGATAGAATCAAAAATTTGAAAACCCTATAAACTTGACAAAATTGATTGTAAAACATATATGAACTTCCAAACACACTATGACCGTTATCTACAAAACATACACCGCACACAAATCACCGGTGAGGCGACCCCAGAGCTCTCACT
Source organism: uncultured Poribacteria bacterium (assembly GCA_951828385.1). Classification (GTDB taxonomy): domain Bacteria; phylum Poribacteria; class WGA-4E; order WGA-4E; family WGA-3G; genus WGA-3G. The sequence goes on along the minus strand of OX639973.1, from coordinate 4,005,663 downwards.
ATACCCACATCTCCAAACCTTCCTTGAAGACCTGTTTGTTGACTTCGGCAGAAACACCGTCACGCTCACACAAGAACCGAGACAACTGGATCGGATTGGGAGACCCGACTTTATTGCAATGGATGGGTTGCTGCCTGTCGGTTATATTGAAGCAGAAGCGTACGGCAGAGATTTGGACGCACTCACTGGGCATGCCGAAACGCAGAATGCACGTTTTATCGAAAACCTCGATAACTTCATTCTCACCAACTTCGTTGAATTCCGGTTGTACGCGGACGGGCAGCTGCGCACGACAGCAAACCTCACAAACGAGCCTGAAAACTTAGAGACGCTACTGGAGCGGTTTCTGAACGCCGGACACGTCCAGATCACCTCACCAGAAGTACTTGCGAGATACCTCGCCAGACGGACGCGCGAACTCCAGACACAGATTTCCACAACACTCACCGATGAAAACAGTGACACCTACCGAATGTTCACGGCCTTCAAGGAACTACTCCTCTCTACGCTCACGCCCGACGATTTTGCCGATATGTATGCCCAAACCCTCGCTTACGGGTTGTTCGCTGCGCGATGCACACTCCCGAACGCGACGCACTTCTCACGACACACCGCCGTCGAGGCACTCCCAAGATCAAATCCGTTCCTCGTCCAACTCTTTTATCACGTCGCCTCTCCGACACTGGAAACGAACGTCACCTATATTCTGGACGACATCGCAGTGCTTCTCCGAAACGTCCCGACAGAGATGCTCCGCACGGCATTTGCTGCCAGAACGCACCTTGAAGATCCAATTATCCACTTCTACGAAACCTTCCTCGCTGAATACGATCCACAGCGGCGCGTTGATCGAGGGGTCTACTACACACCGCCACAGGTCATCTCCTACATCGTCCGATCCGTGGATAGCCTCCTCAAAACAGAATTAAACAGACCCGACGGCCTCGCCGATGACAACACGCTTATCCTTGACCCCGCAACAGGCACGGGCGGCTTTCTCCTGACAGTGTTGGACTACATCCGCGAATATATCACCGAGACCTACGGCACGGGTGAATGGACACAATATATCAACGCCCAGCTGGTCAAACGGATTTTTGGGTTTGAACTGCTCGTCGCGCCGTATACCATCGCGCATCTCAAGTTAAGTCTGTTCCTGCAGGCACAAGGCTGGCGTGCGGATGAACGTCTCCGCATCTATCTCACAAATACCTTGGAACAACCACAAGAAATGCAGGAATCGTTACCGTTTGCGGAGTTTATCTCTGATGAAGCGAACGCAGCATTGTCAGTGAAACGAGACGAACCGTTGCTTGTTATCCTCGGTAATCCGCCTTATCCGCGCAGCTCTGCCAACCCAAGTCGCGATAGCAATACGGAGTTAACTTTTATTGGAAGATTAATTGAGGACTACAAACAAGTAGATGGAAACTTAATTGAAGGTAGAGATCAAAAATTATCTCTTCAGTCAGACTACATTAAGTTCATTCGGTGGGCACAATGGCGTATCAATAAAAATAGGGAAGGTATTATTGGCTATATTGTCAACAATAGCTTCCTTGACGGTCCTGTTTTTCGCGGGATGCGCCAGAATTTGATAAACAGTTTCAATACTATCTACCTTCTCAACTTGCACGGAAATAGTAGACGAGAAGAGATCCCATCTGACTGTAGAAAAGATGAAAATATATTCGACATTCAACAAGGAGTCTCTATTTTGTTGTGTGTCAAGCAACGTAATAATTCTGCATCAGCACAGGTTTATTATGCCGATATGTGGGGACTTCGAGAAGAAAAGTACAACACACTCTTGAAAACCGATGTCCAAACCACTTTGTGGTCAAAACTTTCGTCAAAATCACCTCGTTATCTTTTTGTCCCGCAAATTACTGAACAAAGAGTGGAGGACAAGTACAAGAAGGATTGGGGAATTACTGATATCTTTCAAACTCGCGCGGTTGGATTCGTCACCGGACGAGATAAATTGATACTCCACTACACTAAAGAAGGGGTTCGCAATACGATCACAGATTTCATATCGCTCTCGGAAGAGGAAGCAAGGCAGAAATACAATTTACGTAAAGATAGTGTAAAGTGGAAAGTTAACAGTGCACAAGATGATTTGCGAAATCATGCAGATGCTGAAAAGCATATCTGTTCAGCGTCCTATCGTCCTTTTGATATGAGATACACCTACTACACAGGAAAATCAGAAGGTTTTTTTAGCAGTCCATCTCCGTTGATTATGCGTCATTTACACGGTGTTGAAAATCTTGCTCTTTGTGTCTGTCGCATTGTCACAAGTTTTACATGGCGACACGCTTTGGTAACTGACAAAATTACTGAAAAGTGTTACGTTTCAAATAAAGGCAGTGAATCAGGGCACATCTTCCCACTCTACTTGTATCCAAATCCATCGGAATTAGAACTCCCAACGGAGCGTTCACTCAACTTCAAACCAGCCTTCCTTACCTCACTCGCCGGGGCGTTAAAATTACCACAAACCGCACCGTTTAACCTACCCGAAGATGTTTCACCGGAGGCGATCCTCGCCTATATCTATGCGATTTTATATAGTCCTAAGTATCGCAAACGCTATTATGAATTCCTGAAATATGACTTTCCGCGTATCCCGTTGCCACAGGATATTAACCAGTTCCGCACACTCGCAACGTCGGGGCAGCGTCTGATAGATTGGCATCTATCGAAAGACGTGCAGATCCCAACACGTCATCGGTTCGAGGGTGAAGGCGACGGCGTTGTCGAAAAAGCGCGCTATCTGGATGGACGCGTTTGGATCAATCCTAACCAGTATTTCACAGATGTCCCACTTGAGGTATGGGAGTATGAAATCGGCGCATATCAAGTCTGTGAGAAGTGGCTAAAGGATCGGCGCGGCGAGACGTTGCGCCATGAAGACGTGCGGCAGTATCGTGCAATTTTGGTAGCTGTTGCGGAGACGCTCGCGGTTACGGAGGCGATTGATGGGATGCTTGAATTTTAACCACTTATCACCATTTTACGCTCTACTCGCCACGAGTTAAATCGTGGCAATTTCCGCTTCTGGTAGATAGACATCTTAGAGTTCACAAGCATTAATGATTGTAGTTACTGGTAACGCATGTTGCCACCGTTGTAAAAATCAATTTAATCGGTTTAAAGTAATTTTTTGACAAGTTTTAAGAAATATGTTATCCTACGAATTTCACATCACCAAATAGATTACTGGAGATCGCATAACGTAACTTCCTTGCGGGAACGAGATGAGCACGTGGAATTCCATGATAACAAATTTGAGTGGGACGAGAACAAACTTAGAAACAATGTAAGAAAACATAAAGTTTCTTTCTATGAAGCAACGACAGTATTCTCATCAGAATTCACTTCAGAGGCAATATAAAATGATGCTACAAGTTCCAAAAATGCTGACGGAGCTTGAGAATTCTCTTGAATAAGATCTACTAAATTAACAAACGTTAACCGATAAAATTCGCATTTCATGAACAACTTGAAAACAAACCAAAGCCATCAAGTGCCACCAAGCTAATCAAACACTACACTTGTGGCACTTTGAAAAGAGATAGACAAAAATTAAAATTGCCCAATTGTTCACGAAAATTCCAGAGAGACAGAATTCAAAAACGTCATGGTCCAATGCCCTGACTGCGTTCATACTGCTTACAAAGGACAAAAAAGAATCGTGAACAATTTCATGAACATTTGTGAACATCTTGGAAAAAAACATCGTTCACAGAACCTATTACGCTCAAAAACCCACGCCTTGAATGGGTTCGCAACCGCGTATACTGCCAATACGAAAATTGAACAAACCACCAATGTTCATGAATGTTCATGAAAATCCGTGCCATGTTCACGAAATGTTCATAATTTACGCCTGAGAAACCCATTGTCCACGGAACCCGAAAAAATTAACATATAGTTAATTTTTGAAGACTTACACAGACAGGCGATAAAGAGTTTCCCTATGTGCCTAACAATTCAGTCTTGTATGCCTCGACAATTGCCTCTAAAACAGATTCGGGAATATCTTCTAACTGCGACGCTAATTCCTCTTCGACATTAACCATCAGGCTATGATCAAACGTTTCGCGTTCGGCACAAGGATCCAGATATTCACCGTGTGCCTCCAGTAAGACTGCCAGTCGTGCAGGGGTCAGACCTTCAGAGATGCCGTGCAAACCCCAGGCAGTGCCGCGGTAACCTTTCTCATAATCGGCACCGAGGTGTTTCTGTAGGATTTCTTCCCTTTCAGCACCTTGGGCACTACTATTTTCGAGTGCTTCCGCAGCAGCAATTGCCAGCGGATCCAATTCCACTTGGAACGTTGTGGATGCATCTGCCGCTGCGACAGGATAGATTTTATAAGTTTCCATTTTTTTTATTATACCACTGCTGAGAGCCCACCATCGATATTAATAGCGGTTCCCGTAATAAACGAGGCACAGTCTGAAACAAGAAAGGCGACAAGATTACCCACTTCACTCGGTTCACCTAAACGTCCAAGCGGATGCTCAGCACCGCGCGCTTCCCAGTATCCATCAAGCGTTCCGGGTGAACCCGCTGCTTTCCAGGCGCGTTCTCCTTGTGCACTCTTAATCGAGGTAAGGCAGACCGTGTTAACCAATATTTTGTAAGGCAAAAGTTCTTTGGAAAGTGCCTTCGTCAAGGCAATACCTGCGGCTCGACTGACGGAGGTCGGACAGGAACCGGCACTCGGCTGTTTGCCACCCGGATGCGTGATGTTGATAATCCGCCCGCTACCATTGCTTTTCATGTGTGGGACCACCAATCGCGCACAGCGGACAGCACCCATTAGCTTAAGGTCCAGGTCATCGTACCAGGCTGCGTCGCTCATAGTTTCAAAATCACCACCCGCTGAACGACCAGCGTTATTGATTAAAATATCAATTTTCCCAAAGTGGCTCGCGGTCTGTCCAATAAAATTCTCTAACGTCTCCGGTTTCGTTACATCTGCGGGGATTGCAAGCACTTCACCACCGCTTTGTGTGCGGATCTCTTCAGCGGCATCTGCCAAAACCTTTTCACGCCTCCCACAGATCGCAACTTTCGCGCCCTCTTCACACAGACAGAGGGCAATACCTTTGCCAATCCCCTCGCTGCCACCAGTGATAACAGCAACTTTTCCATTCAATCCGAGTTCCATAATCACTCCTTACGTTTTGAATACAGCGCGTTTTACTACTGTCTACGCTATCAGTGAAGATATTGCCCGCGGTACCGCCTTTAGGACATCGCTTGCGATGAGTCCATGCATCCCGAATACCTCTGCGGTCATGTCTCCGGCTAATCCGTGTATATAAACCCCAAGCGCAGCTGCCCGTTCGCTTGATACACCTTGTGCCATCAGTCCCGCGATAATGCCAGTCAGGACATCCCCCATACCGCCTGTCGCCATACCGGAATTACCCGTGGAGTTGATCCACACATCTCCATTTGCCAACCCTGTGACGGTGGGTGCACCTTTAAACACAAGCGTTAGATCGTGTTCACTTGCAAACTGTTGTGCTGTCCTAATCCTATCTGCTTCTAAACTGGGGACTGAACTGCCTGTTAATCGAGACATCTCACCCGGATGCGGTGTGAGAATCGCCTCTTTATCTAATAATGAGATAACTTCAGGGGCTTGCGAGAGGGCATTCAACCCATCAGCGTCAACAACCATCCTTAAGTTAAGTGCCTGTTCCCGATTCTCGCGTACCAGTTGATGAACGAGCCGCACTGTATCGGGGTGTTGGGAAAGCCCGGGACCTATCGCGAGCACAGATTTCGTCTTTTCCGCGAATTCAAGGATGGCTGAGGTGGCGGATACAGATAGGCTGCCGGCATCCGTTTCCGGCAGTGGGAGCGTCATCACTTCAGGCAAAAGACCTTCTAAGATTGGATTGAGGTGTTTCGGAGTTGCAAGGGTTACCAATCCCGCGCCAGCGCGCAAAGCAGCTTCACTCGCAAGCGCAGCCGCGCCTGTCATACCTGTCGAGCCAGCTACAACGAGAACGCGCCCATAAGTTCCTTTGTGAGATGCAGGCGGGCGCGACGGCACCCATCGTGAGGCTTGTGTCGTTGTTGTCCAGTTGACTTTGATACCTTGTGCATCTATAACCTGTTCTGGAAAACCGATGTCAACGACTTCCAACTTTCCCGCGAATTCAGCACCCGGATGTACCAATAATCCTCTTTTAGGCAAACCTATTGTTATCGTTCTATCAGCTCGCACACAAACACCTAACGGATGCCCCGTGTTTGCATCCAGACCAGAAGGTAAATCAACAGAGAGGGTAGGTATCGACAAATTATTAAGAGTTTTGATGACAGTAGCGATTGAACCGCGGACTGTATCGCGCAGCCCCGTACCGAAAATAGCATCTACAAGGAGTTCACAACTCGCTAAGGTAGTAGGCACAGTCCCTGTGCCGTAAAACCCCGTGTCCGTCAGGATTTCCTCAATTTGTAACCCTAAACGTTTCGCAATCTGAAGATTAATCGCTGCTTCACCAGTGAAGCTATCTGCTGGGGAAACGAGAAACAGATGCACGTCGCGCCCCGCGTGGGCAAGTTGACGCGCGATAACTAACCCATCACCACCGTTATTGCCTTTGCCAACAAAAATACCGACCCGGTGACACGTCGGATAATGCTGTTCAATCGCGCGGACAATGGCACTCCCAGCCGTCTCCATAAGAACGATGCCGGGAATGCCTATGCCTTCAATAGTATCCTGATCAATCTGGCGCATTTCCGCCGCGGTCACGACTTTCATCCAGCATTGCCCTGCAGTTTTTCAGCAAGCACTAACAGGTGTGCTTCCATCTGGTGGGCTGCCTGTTTTAAACTTTCCTGTTCTATCTGTACCTCCTGAACCCGCTCGTCTTGATGGGTTTGAAGGCAAAAATTTAGATTTGTACGGAGATCAAACTGGCTCTGCTGGATATGATCTTGGAACGAACCTTCTGGATACATCCACCTTCTGCCTCGCGTCTGTCGCAGGTTGAAGTGGCAATGTCCATTATCGCCACCGAAGCAGTCAAAACGCATAATCTCATCGTCGTAGACATACAATGATGCCGCCGGACCGCGTCCGCCTGCATCATCGCGCCAGTATGCCTCTAACCGAACGTTGTCTTGAATAGGATATTCAACCAGGTCGTGTTTTTGATTCGCCATCTGTAGTCCCTGTTAGTAAAAAACTATGTTAATCTATGTCCATCTGAAAAACACAGTTCTCTACGGGATTCCTTAAGTCCCTTTGTAGACACCGTCGTGTCTAACCTGCCCGCATCCAGTGTCGTCTATGCACGTCATAGAAGATAGCAGGCGATCCGCACGTAGCAAAGGAAACGCACTACGTGGAGTAACCCTCAAAGTCAGTCCCAAAAGACTGACGCCTTATCATTTCCGAGTGTCCTCACAATGTCAAGGTTCGTCTCACTCGCGTATGAACCTTTTGCGTAGCAAAGACGTGGTTTTTGTCTCTTGTGCTTGGTTATTGCACAACACTACGCAATACAGTAGTGCGGAATCGAACCCCACAGAAACGCCTATCGTTTACCGTTTAACACAGAAAAGTCAAGAAAAACACAGAAAAAGAACTGTTTAGGAACTACTCCTTGGGTATTTCTGCGAGGTTAAAAAAACCGCGCCTACAGTAACACGTAAAAAAGTGACTTGCCAAATACATCTTGACAGTCAACCAAAGTTGCGCTAAAGTATAGCAGCGTCAAAAACAGAAGTCAATAGTTAGCGTGTAATTCATGGAAATGGAGCAACAACGTGCATATTTCCGTTGCCGATGCGCGGGACCTCGCGGAGACTTTTTTGGAAAAATGTGGGATGTCCCAAACCGATGTCACAATAATTACTGATATCTTATTAGAAGCCGAACTTCGCGGACGAAAAACACACGGTTTTATCCGATTATCCGGTATTAAAAATCGCTATGAACAGGGTGATCGGACTGACATTCGGGTTGATAAAGAGGAGGGACTGTGCGTCCGGATTGATGGCGGAAATCAGCCCGGTTACTTGGTCGCGTATCGGGCAATGGAGATTGCCATTGAACGCGCAAAGCAGAACGGCGCAGGTATCATTGGCGTTTATAACACATCACATTGTGGCATGGCAGGATACTATGTGGATATGGCACGGAAAACAGATATTATCGGATTGATTTTTGCGGATTGTCTGCCCCGAATTACCCCTGAAGGCGGCACGGAAGCCATTTTAGGAACAAATCCAATCGCTGTCGGAATCCCATCTAATACAGTCCCAATTTTGTTTGATATGTCTACCGCTGCGATTACCAACGGAGATCTTCTCGTTGCTATGCGAGAGGAGATCCCCATTCCTGAAGGCATCGCGTTTAGTTCAGAGGGTGAACCGACAACCGATGCAGGCGCAGCGTTGAAAGGCAGTGTCCGTCCATTCGGTGGACATAAAGGATTCGGACTCGCACTCATAACACAAATCCTTACTGGCGCATTGGTCAACGCCGCGACCATTCCACCACCAGGGGCAAACTACGGTTTACTCATTATTGCGATTGACCCAATAAGTTTCGTTCCATTGGAGCAGTTCAAAACCGAGGTTGACACCCTTATTGCACGCGTCAAAGAAAACCGACGAGAAACAGGAATTACAGAAATTCTTATCCCCGGCGAGCGCGCTTATCGTCAACGGGAAACACATCTCGCTAATGGCATCGACTTAGATGACACACTTTTGAGCCAATTGAATTAGGATTTACGCACTGCTTCTTAAAGTCCCCTTGATAAGGGGGATTTAAGGGGTTAAAAATATCGGGAATATCGCTTTTTTTGTGTCCAAATGTCCGATATTTGCTCAGTTTGCGTAAACCCTATGAATTAAACAATTGCAGGCACGACCTCCGAATCGCGCCGAAAGGAAATTTATAATGGCAACTTTTAAAGCAGGTATTATTGGGTGTGGCGGACGTGGACGCTCCCATGCCCGCGGGTATCAGACATCGCCAGATGTTGAAATTGTCGCGTGTTCAGACCCTGTTGAAAACGCACGAAACGCTTTCGCTGAACAGTTTGAGGTATCCAACACCTACGAAAATTATGAGGAGATGTTGGCTAAAGAATCGCTCGATTTTGTCAGCGTCTGCACGTGGATTGCGCTCCACAGGGATATGGTCATCGCTGCTGCGAACAGCGGCATCAAAGCTATCCATTCTGAAAAACCGATGGCACCGACATGGGGCGATGCCAAGGCACTCTATCAGGCGTGTGTGGATAACGACGTGGTGATAACATTCTGTCACCAACGGCGTTTCGGGGCGCAATTTATCAAGGCGAAACAATTGGCAAACGAAGGCGCGATTGGTGAGCTTCGCCGTCTTGAAGGGTCGTGTCCAAATTTACTCGACTGGGGGACACATTGGTTTGATATGTTCCTTTTCTATAATAATGACGAACCTGTTGACTGGGTAATCGGTCAAATAGATGTAGCAGAAGAGAGACTTGTCTTCGGGACGCAGGTTGAGACGAGTGGCCTATCGTGGTTCCGCTGGAAGAACGGGGTAGAGGGTTTGTTGACGACCGGGGGTGTCTCTTTACAAGGATTCGCAAATCGTCTTGTCGGCACTGAAGGTATTATTGATGTCGGTGGTGGTGCACCGGTCCGCCTGTTGCGTACAGGTGCTAACGAATGGGAAACTCCTGATTTAAGCGACATCACGCCGAAAGGCGATGACACAGTTCTCTCTGTCCTTGATCTCATTGATAGTGTTAAGACTGGACGTGAGCCGGAACTCAGCGGCCGCAAGGCACTTCAAGGCGCAGAACTCATTTTCGCAACGTATGAGTCGAGCCGACGGCGTGCGAAGATTAATTTACCGCTCACAGTTGATGATTCCGCTTTGTTGACGATGGTTGCCAACGGAGACATCGGTTAAATCTTATTTCTACAAGCTGCAGGCGCGGTTTACCACCGCGCCCTATAGCACTATCACATGCTGTGCGCTTTTCTGTAATTTTTATCAACCTAATTGAATTTTTTGCGTCTAATCAAGATTAAAGGGGATTCTCACACGTCTGTTCCCTAAGATCATAAAGTAAAAAATCGGAAGTAGTAAATAAATACGGCGAAGTTCTCGACACGCTCCCTTCAACCTCAACGCCAGAGGCTTATCCAGCCGGCAAAACGCACTTGCCAGATGTCGTTTGATGTGTTGAAACATGGAGGTGCCGACACCGGGATATGGTGCCGAACCTACCCGGAAAATTTGTGAATCAACGCGAAGCACCGAACCTGAGCCGCCTTTCGGACTCGCGAAAAGCAGGGAGAAACGAGTGCCAAAAATTAAAAATATGTACGGGGTTACTTACAAGCCGGTACACAAAAATCGAAACCGACTGAAGTTTGCTATCATAAGTCAGATTTTCGTCTGTCTCACAATCTTAATGGTGTCTGCCAATGTTTGGGCAGTCCCTACTGTGACGCTGACTGCCGAGCTCACTGAATTTTCGCCCAACCAAGATGGTATTCTTGATACTGTCACTGTCTATTATAGTATAAGCGAAGTTGTTGACCAAAGTGAATTGCAATTTTTCTTGAAAACAGGTGATACCAAAACACCATTTGGACAACCTGTTCCGCTCGCGAAAAGCGAAGGCGGACATACCTTCCAATGGGATGGAGGAGATCAGAATTTCAAGGTCTTTCCAGATGGGCAGTACATACTAAAGTTTCAAGTCGAGGCAGGCGGTAGTACCCACTCGGTTGAAACAAATCCTATTACGATTGATACACAAGTACCTATAATATCCCGCGTTGTTGCTAATGAAAATCTAACGCTCGTCGATGGCATTTTTATTAATGCCCCCATCCAATTAGTTCAGGCGACAGTAGATGCCGCAGGCGGTGCACCCATCGATCTGACTGCCGCGGAAACCAGTATTACCGTGAAGACACAACAGGGTGTCGCTATAAAAGGGGATATCAGCTACGACCAAACATCATTAACGTTTGTCTTTGGCAATCGCTTGGACACGGCATCCGAAAATGGAAAATATACCGCCTCAATTGCTGTCGCTGATAGAGCCGGAAACGTCGCTGAAAGAACATTAGATTACACCTTTGATAACGTCGCACCTAATTTGACAGAAGTTGAGACCTCAAACGGCAAGTTGATACCTGGAGCTGGGGTTAGTAGCGAGGTAGATTTTGTTCAGGCAACGCTCAGTGATAATCTTCAAGATGGTCTCAGCCCCTTCGACTCCAGAATTCGTCTCATTGGCCCCGATGGCACTGTATTGGGAAGGCAAACACAGCCAGATACGGATAAGATCCGTTGGGTCTTCCTATCATCCCTCTTGCCGAACGATGGACTCATGGATGGTGTATATACGATTGAGGTTGTCGCAGCCGATAAAGCTGGAAACCAGACAGAAACTTTGTCGATCCCATTTATTTATGATAATCGTGCACCGCTTGTTACCTTAGGTTTTGACGAGGAATCCCCCTTTACACTACATCAAGATACAATTTACCACGCACAGCCACTTTCACAGATTGTCGCAACCTTTGATGATGCACAGGGGGTTGGGGTCAATTTACAAGAGTCTACCCGTATTTCATTTGGTACAATAGGGGCTAACGGGCAGCTCAACCCATATTCCGGACGTGAGCTTCTGGCAAAGGAACGCAACCAGCTAACTTACATTTTAGAAACACCGCTGACAATTCGAGATGGCAGCCAAGATGGACGTTATGCCCTCAACGTTCAGGCTACGGATACGCTTGGTAATACGAAGACTTACAATTATTATCTTATCTATGATACGCAGCTGCCAACGCTCGTTTCTACCACGCCAACGGCCAATGAAACCGTCTCGAATCTATCACAAATTGAGGTGGCACTTGATGAAAAAACCAGCGGTATTGATTTCATTCAGAGTACTTTCCGGCTGACTCGCAGTGTAGATGGAAATCAAGTTGATGTGCCTGTCAATGTTACCCGCGATCGCACAAATACAGCTACGCTGACGCTCACGCAACCGATTGCCTTAGACGGTTCTGATGATGGCACCTACACAATTGAAATCACTCCGACTGACTTAGCCGGTAACGTCGGTGTTACCGTTCGACGCGAATTCTATCTCGTCAGTCAAAGCCAACCTGAGATTCGATTGACAATGCCCGAAACCACAACTGTCAATAATTTGACGACGGTTGTCGCCGAACTCAGTGGATACATCGGGGCCGGTATTGATCTCAATGCCTCAACACTGACTGTCAGAAACGCTCAAGGCAGTCTTATCACATCGACTGAACTTGAACACGATGAAGTAAATAACCTGTTAACTTGGAACATAGAAGCACCGCTGCCTCGTGACGGTAGTGCCGATGGCGAATATACCGTAACTGCAACGTTTGTTGATTTTACTGGACGACGCTTAACACAACAATTCCAACTGCTTTTAGATACACAATTTCCGCTAATTGAGAGCGTACAGGTTACAACCGAATCCCAACCAGAACTTTCCACGGATACTACTACAACCGTTGCCGAAGGTTTTTCACAGATCATCCTAACTTTTGAGAATACACAAGAAGGTACTGTGAGCGGTATTGACTTTATCAATACAGGCATTGCACTTACCAATCCGGCGGGTGAAAACATTGTCGTTAACCGGACTGATAATGGACAAAGTAGCTTAACACTTGATTTCCAAACCCAGACGCAGCTCGGTGAGTATGTGCTTTCTATTTCACCGCAAGACCTCGCTGGTAACCAAAGCACTGCTCCATTTGTCTATCGGCTACGGATCGATATACCTTTGCCTACAGTTAGCTCGGTACGCATTAGTGGTAAACTCGGCACCATCGTTTACGCTAACGGCACTGCCACGAACATAGTCGCTACTTTCGCAGATTTGAGTGGTGCTGGCTTGGACTTCGATGATGACGGTTCAACGATCACCGTCACTACTGAATCAGGGCTGCCCGCACCCGGTCTCACTACCTCCAATGGGATAGATCAGTTGACGTGGACCCCCACAGTTCTCCCTACTGATGGCAGTGCTGATGGTCGATACACCGTCACCGTTATACCGAAAGACAAACTTGGGAGACAAGGCGATGCTGCCTATCGCCAGTTCGTTTTCGATACACAAGAACCACGCATCACGGCTTCTACACCGGTGTCATTAAATCAACCCGCTACCTATATCGGCTCTCTCACACAACTTCAGTTTACCGTTGAAGATGTAGGACCTGCCGGTTTAGAGTTAGCCGAGCAGACGATAGAACTCCTTGATGCCCAAGGCGCAACCGTCAATGTCACATTTACGGTTGATGAGATAAACAGTCATTTGTATCTCACCCTTAATGCACCGCTTGCGCAAGATGGTAGTGTAGATGGCACATACACAATAAAGGTATCTCTTGTTGACAAAGCAGGAAATATTTTAGATTCAGAGCAAACCTTCGTTTATGATTCTCAAGTCCCTCAATTAACCTCGATCTCGATAAACACTGAGCCATCAATGGAACTTGTGCCGCAAGAAATCATCGAGATTTCGGAATCTATCAGTAGCATGACGCTTCAATTTGAAGAAGCAACCCGGGTTGATTTTACAAATACCGTGGTTGACTTAGTTGGCCCGGATAATCAAGCGATTTCGCTCAATATTTCGGTGGATGGACTTACGCAACTTACCGCACGTTTTGTTGAACTTACACAAACTGGATTGTACACGCTCTCTGTCACACCACAAGACATAGCAGGCAATGTTACCCAAGGGGCTCTACAATACGTATTTCGACTTGTACTCGTTTTACCAAGCGTAAGCACTGTTGAATTCGGCGGACAGACCGGGGATGTCGTGTTCCTCAACGGCAGTGATTCTACGATTGTTGCCACTTTGGTCGATGCCACTGGCACCGGGCTTGATTTGGGTGAAGGCGGTTCAAGCATCGTTGTGACAAATCCTACGGGATCAGTTATTCCAAGTCAGACCCGCGCAAATGGCACGAACCAGTTGATATGGCAACCTATATCACTCCCAACGGATGGTAGTGCCGATGGTCGATACACCGTGGCGATCACACCCATTGATAAAGCAGGGCGACAAGGCAATGTCGTTTATCGGGAGTTCATTTATGATACAGAAAGCCCGCGTATCACCGCATCCTCTCCCATAGTGCTGAGTCAACCTGTATCTTATATCCCTGGAGGCTTGAACCAATTCTCATTTACTATTGAAGATGTCGGACCAGCAGATCTGCTTTTGGAAGCGCAAACGATTGAATTGATAGATAGTTCTGGAAGTGCCGTCCCCGCAACGTTGACTTATGACGAGTTGACAAACCAGCTTTATTTGACGCTGCCGGCCCCGTTTGCTCGGGATGGAAGTGTCGATGGCGCATATACAGTAAAACTATCCATCATTGACAGAGCTGGGAATACCTTGGATTTAGAACATCTCTTGATTTATGATTCTCAAGTGCCGCAACTCTCCTCAGTCACCGTAAATACTGAGGCACCGGTCAAACTTTTACCACAAGAGGTTACCGAGATTGTGGAGCCTGTCAGTAGTATTACACTTCAATTTGAAGAAGCAACGAGAGTGCATTTTGCAAATACCGTGATTACGCTCCTGAATACTGATGCCACTGATGCATCGGGTGAACTTACGACGGTAGAAATTCCGCTGACATTGGAAGATGATGGTACATCTCAGATGACCGTTAGCTTCCCGGAATTAAACCAAATTGGCACCTATATCCTCTCTGTCACGCCACAAGATATAGTGGGCAATGTTGCAACAGGTGCTTTTAATTACACCTTCATTCTGGATATACCGTTGCCGAGTGTCAGTTCTGTTATTATAGGCGATACCGAGACAGGGACCAGCGGCGACATTACTTATGTCAACGCAAGCAACATGATCATCGGAGCAGAACTTCTTGACCCAACAGAGACGGGGTTATCCTTTCGGAGTGACGGGTCGGATATTACGGTGACGACCCTTGACGGAACAACCGTCCCCGGTACAATAGGTTCCAATGGCGAAAATCTACTTCTTTGGCAACCCAGAACACTCACGACAGATGGCACGACGGATGGACGATACCGCGTATATGTTTTCCCTGTTGATAAAGCCGGTCGTCAGGGCAGCACCGCTTATCGTGAATTCATTTATGATACGCAAGAACCAGAGATAACACAGGCTGGACCAATTGATCTAACGCAACCGGTCTCCTATATCAGTCAAAGTCTAACGCAGTTCCACTTCACTGTCGCAGATGTCGGGCCCGCAGAACTTGAGCTATTAGATCAGAAAGTCACCCTACGCGATGCAAGTGGCAATTTAGTCCCTGCGCAGCTGACTAACGATACTAATAGCCAACTCTTTCTCACGCTTGACCAACCCCTACCACTTGATGGTAGTATGGATGGCGAGTATACCGTTGCTGTTGAATTGACAGATAAAGCCGAGAACGCCTTCTCCGTTGAACACCAGATTGTCTATGATACCCAAGCACCAACGCTTGTTAGCACAGTCCCTGCTGATGGGTCATTTCTCACCGAGGATATCACACAGATACAGGTGACACTCAATGATGAGGGGGGCAGCGGGATCGACTGGACAATGACTACGGTGACATTGGTTAACCCGAGTGGACAGCAAATATCAGGTGAACTTGTCAGTAACGGCACAACAGCACTAACGCTTAGCACAAATCAGCTCGTTGAGGATGGACGATACATCATCCAAGTTCGTGCGGTTGACCGGGCGGGGAACGGGAACGCAACCCTCTTTGAGCGGAGTTTCCAGTTGTCAAGACGTTTGCCTGCAATCGTTTCAACAGAACCGGTCACTGCATCACCGGACGAGGCGTTTACGAATGAAGAAATTGAGCAGATAGAAGTAGAACTCGAAACAGATGATGAAAATCATCTATCAACGCTTCGTCTCTTAAATCCAGAAAATCAAGTAGTTGCAGGACAGCAACAACGCGCATCTGGCAGATTAATCTATAATCTGGTGCGACCCCTCGCAACTGACGGTTCCGATGATGGCACCTACACAATTGAGTTTACGCCAATTAGTGCTTCCGGGCGCAGTGGTGAAGTGCAACGATTAACCTTCACCTACGACACGCAGGCACCGGAAATTGAGAGCGATGATGTGATTAATCTTGTCGTTTCACAACCCGGCGTTAATAATTCGCTGATAGAGATTCGCGTCAACCTCACCGATGATACATCCGGTATTGATTGGGAAAATCTCGACGAAGAGTGGCTAATTTTTGAACGATTATCGCCAAATGCAGCCGAAATTTCAGGACGAGTTGACGACGATGAACAAGGGAACCTCACTTTCCGCCTCGCGATCCCACTTGCAGACAACGGTTCTGCTGATGGTGAGTACCGAATTACCCTTACCCCCAAAGACCGAGCAGGGAACGACGATGCACCTTATGAAAAGGTCTTTATCTACGATACCAGCCCGCCAATGATTGATACCGGTACATTGCTTATCAACGATGCACCGCTGCTTATTGACATCAATGCAAACGATTATCCGACCGCAATCTCTACAACGGGCGGTGTGGTGATACAAGCAAATATCTTTGATACAGGTTTGGGAGTCAACCTCGCACAGTCAAAAATTATTGTGAGACGTCCGGATGGATCGGAAGTTTCTGGTAACACGCAGCAAAACGGAGTGGACACTATCCTCTTCAAATCCGATGGGTTATCACTTCAAGGAAGTTATCAGGTTACAGTGATGAGCGTTGGAAACGACTCCGAACTCCTCGGATTCGCGCCAACCGATTCCATTACAACGGAATTTCTCTACGAAACAGATGAACCTACCGCTGCTTTAACCAGTGATGGCGGCGAAACCGAGCTCACTGATGAACCACTACCGTTAGAAGGCACAGCCTCTGACCCCGCAGGTACACAGCGAATTGGTGACAGCGAAATCCCAGTGCCAGCTTCTGGTGTCTGGCTCGTCGAAATCGTAGGCACAGGTCCCGACGATCAACCGATTGACCCGGTCCCTGCTGTTGATGACAGTAATGCACAAGAAGAACTGTGGAGCCGTTGGTCACTTGACTTCTTGCCGACGCGTTCCGGTGAATACGACTTAGATGTCCGTGTCACCGATAATGCCGGAAATTATGCCGTTTATGACATCGGAAAGTATACGATGTCTGTGTCTCTCACCTTCCGCGGTTCGACATTTGGGTGGCCAAATCCGCTCCGCCTTTCACAACGAGACGTCGCTTTCTTCTCCTTTGATGTCAATGTACCACTCGGGGAGACGATCGAACTTACTTTGAGCATCTATGATTGGAGCGGCGACATGGTGCTATCACAAACCTATCCCGACGTTGTTTCGGGACAGCGTAATGATCAATTGGTTAAATGGAATTTGGAGAACCAAGCAGGCACGCCTGTCGCCAGAGGACTCTACATCTTCCGTTTAGAAGCCGTTAATGCAGCAGGAAATCGCGCGAACACTGTGGGTAAGGTACTTGTTGTTGACTAAGCACACCGTGTTGTCTGAACTATGCCGATATCAGAAATCTACGATTTTAAGTAGAGATTTAGAAAGTTAGGATAAGGAGAACTTATGATGCTCAAAAGGGGAGCCGTTCTAATCGTAATGGCACTTCTCATAATAATCGCACCTGCCCCAAGTACACACGCAGTCGATATCCACGATGGCGCAGGGACAACGGGTGCCGCTTTCTTGAAAATTGAAGGCGGCAGCCGACCCGCCGGATTAGGCGGGGCCTTCGCTGGACTTGCTAACGACATCAATACCATCTTTTGGAATCCGGCAGGGTTAACCGCCGTTCACGACCGGGAACTAACCGCAATGCAACACTTCTCGTTCGCTGACATTAACAACCAAACCATCGGGTACGCACAACGCATAGAACGGCTCGTCTGGGGCGCAAGTTTCCTCGGAAGTTTCACAGAAATTGAACGCCGACAGGGACCAACAGAAGACCCGGATAGTACCGTAACGGTGGGTGGGTTTGCTACAGGTTTATCTCTTGCTTATCCACTCGGTGAGGCAATATCCGTCGGGGGTACAGCGAAGATAATTTCAGAGCAGTTGGATATTCAAAACGCCTTCGGTGTCGCAGCGGATGTCGGATTAGTCGCGCGCTTGCTTGACAATCGTCTCGGTATTGGGGTTGCTGTCCAAAATGCGGGCATCTTAGACGGTGGGGAAAACTTGCCTATGGCACTTCGGGCAGGACTCGCTTACAGAACATGGAAACAACCCGCTGTAGAAGCAGAGACAGATAAACCGATGCCCACACAAGAACTATGGGCATTCGTCGCAGACGCACACCTCCCGCTTCTTGATGCAAATCCGAGCTTCCATGTCGGCGTAGAGCGGTGGTTTTACGAGAGTGTCGCAGCACGCATCGGCTATCGAATCGGTTTCAACGAGAACCCAAGCGATGGATTATCACTCGGTATCGGCGTACGACGCAGCGGTGAAGACATGTTAGCAAATATCGACTTCCAGTTCGATTACGCTTTCGTACCAGATGCTTACCTCGGCAACGCACATCGCGTCTCTTTCATCACACGCTTCTAAGAGTTGTCAAAGGAATAGTTGTCAGTACTCAGTTATCAGTTGTCAGTTAAGAGGTTTTAGGATAATCCCAACTCTCTTTCTGACAACTGAAAGATTTTTCGCAGAAAAATCGTACTGATAACTGATAACCACTACACACTCGCTTCAAGCATTCGTTCAATTGGCGTGCGGGCTTTGTCTATAGTCTCAGGATTCAGCGTAATCTCATATTCATCAAGGTTCTCATCCCGATCAATCGCCTCTAAGATGTTCGCTATTTTGCCCAAATTCACTTGTGCCATGTGTGAACATCGAACCGAACACGCCGTCCAGAATTGAACTTCTGGAAATTCCTGCGCAAGGTTAGAAGTTAACTCACATTCCGAAGCAACAAAGGCACGTTCCAATTGGTTCGCTGCAACACGTTCCGCTATATCCTTCATAATCTGGCTGGTACTGCCGTAAAAATCAGCCTCCTTTAAAACTTCCGGACGGCATTCCCAATGCGCATACAACTTACGGTCGGAATGTCCTTTCGGGATTTCAAAGGATTCACGGATGCCCAGAAGATCGTCAAGTGTGAATTTTTCGTGGACTTCGCAAACTGCACCGCGTGCCGTGTTGTCTTTGCCCGGATAGACCACATTTTTCTCGTCTTTCAGTTCTTCCTCCAAATTCTGGGCGAAGAAGATATCCGGAACAAAAATCAGTGTATCCCCCGGCATAGATTTGGCAATATGTGCCGCATTTGCTGACGTACAACAAATATCCGATTCGGCTTTCGCGTCCGCATAACTATTAATATAGATCATTACCGGCGCACCCGGATAGAGGGATTTCAGTTCCCTAACATCTTCAGCACCGAAGTTATCGGCGAGCGAGCACCCCGCTGTTTTATCAGCAACTAACACCGTTTTGCTTGGATTCAAAATTTTGGCTGTCTCCGCCATAAACGGTACACCGTTAAAAATTAGATACGGAGCTTCTGTGTTCGCGGCGTACATGCTCAAGCCGAGTGAATCACCCTGCTCCTCTTTTTCAGATAACCCAAAGACGAGCGGCTCCATATAGTTATGACCAAGCATCACAATGTTATGTTTCTGCTTCAATGTCCGTATCCTATGGACAGTCTTCGCGTGAGCCTCTATGTCAAGAAACGTTAAGCTCGGGTGATGCCGCTTGTACAACTCCTGCTTAACGTCTTCAACACTGAGATCCGTTGTACAGTTTGGTGCATCTGTTGCGTGGGAAGTTTCTCCCTTAGAATGCATGCTAATCACGCTCCAGGTCGATCGCTAATAAAAAGGTCTGCTTCTCTACAAACTCATGAAAAATTTGTGAGGCTTGCCTAACTTATACCATCTACCCAGGCCCGGTAGGTGCGGTGTTTTTGCTGGGGTGTTTCCCTCCTAACCGCACCGGGTATAACTAAAAACAGCGGACCCTTTTAATGAGGAATCGTCAATTAGAATTGGTATTAGAAAGACAGAGACGACAAACTACAGACGCAATTAGCGAAACTTTTTTATTGATTCCTATTAGGATACACTTAAGATATTTCTTTTGTCAAGTCTTAATGTATGGAAATGGCACACAAATGCGAAATCTATGTCAAATTTCTTGTATAAAAAGAAAAATTTGCGCTGCGGCACTTATTTTATCCCTAATTTGTGGCTGGACACCGACTGCAGAAAGTATTTCGGTTAAACTGAGAGGGAAAATTGCCTTGGCTGGAATTCTTTCGGGTCTCGCTTATGCGACACACGTACTTGTTAAACGCGATAGGCGGGCAACGGAGCAATTGGAATTTCGCCTCGGCCCGCCTGATCGCGTTGTCCAGTTTGAACGTGGATTTGACTTATGGCGTATCAACTATTATGGAAAGCAGTGTTATATGCTACGCAATAACCGGTTTGTTAAAACTATGCCTTGCGTCAGCCTGCAATCGCAACATCAAGGATTTGGAAACCAAATACCTGATCGCCTCAGAACATCCGAAAGTAAGTTCATGCCACCATTTCTTATTGATACGCCCGTTTCAGGGAACCCCACGTGGTTGCAGCTTTGCCCTTGGCATCCACAGCGAGTCCCTCAATTTGTATCTTCCGATCTTCATCGGTTGGAAGACGGACATTTGCTTGACCCGCTGCTGTGGCTTTCACGTTAGTCGTCACAAAAATTGCGTCTAACATGGTGGCATCCTCGCGGACTCCGATACGTAGGACCGTCTCACCGGCTTCCTTGAAATCCCATTCCCGGTCAAATGTACCACCGTCTAACCAATGATTGATGCGGTCCCAATGCCAAGCGGCACCCGCTCCAACACCCCAACGAAATTCTGTATTCTGGGTTGCTTGTGCATCTTCGTCAGGATCGGCGGGTTGCCAAGTCACCCAAAACGAATCGCTGTTACCGTCCCAGGCGATGACATGTCCCCACAGCGCGTAGTCACCCGGTTCGGGAATATTGATGATAAATTCGGCGTAACCTTTACCACCACCACCCGTTAGGGGTTCCCCGTCATCCCAGATGAATTTACCATCAGATGCCAATCTATCATCCGCAATTATCATCGGTGCTACAATCTCGTCTGCCAACTCAGCTTCAAGGGCAATCTCAACCTCAGCATGAAGTCCCACAATACCACATAAGAATACCGTTAGTATAATCAGTGTCAAAAGTATTCCGTATTTCACCATATACCTCCTTTCTGTCTTCTGAAACACGCGGGCGGTTTCGCTGAACCACCCGCTGTTAGATTAAGTTAATTAACTATCTGTCCGCTTTCAGCCTACCCCATGTTGTGGCAAGTTTATCTTGCGGTTCAACAGGCGTTAGCGAATCTTCCGGGATAGGATCGCGAGGGTTGACCTCCGCTTCGTCCTCGGAGAGGTTGTCAGTGATGTAGATAACATCCAACATACAGGCATCTTCGCGGACTGCGATGCGGAGCGTGGTTTCTCCAGCCTCTGCTATTTCCCATTCCCGTTCAAACGTGCCACCGTCTAACCAATGGTTAATCCTGTCCCAGCTCCACTCGTTGCTTTGTGCGACACCCCAGCGAAACTCGGTGTTTTGGGTTTCTTGCGCGTTTTCATCAGGATCAGCAGGTTGCCAAGTTACCCAGAATGAATCGCTATTGCCATCCCAGGCGATGACTTTCCCCCACAGCGCGTAGGTACCGGGTTCTGAAATATGGAGTTTGAATTCTACCCAACCTTCACCACCACCACCTGTAAGCGGTTCCCCTTCCACCCACACAAATTGACCTCCAGAAGCCGCATCATCGTCCGCGACTACCATCGGAGCTTCGATTGTATCCGCCGCTTCTGCTTCGACTGCCCGTTCATAACTGTAACTCATACTGACTGTGAGTAATAAACCGAAGATGAAAAGTGTACCGAATACGAATGTCTTAAAACGCATAGAAGTATCTCCTTTTTGTTAGTAAAGTTTTTGCCCCATTAGAATACCTTGGGCATATTTGCTAACTACCATTCTACGGGGCGCGAATTTTGCCCCACTGCTGAATCTGTAATGCTAATGGCACTACTATAAGTGCGCCTGAACTACCGTTAGACCATTTCGGTTGCGCCGCCCAAGCACCGTTGTTAATCAATTCATGCCGTTCGCTGCCATCGGCACGCATGACGTGGATAACCCATCTACCCTCTTTCTCAAATTGAAAAGCAATAGTACTGCCATCAGGCGCCCACGCAGGAACCGCTTCATCTGTAGGTGTATCGGTGAGAGCCTTTTTGTTCCCACCATCGACTGCATCCATGATGTACAAGTCAAAGTCAGCAAGTGCTGCCTCGGCATGCATTGAAGCATATACAATCCGACTGCCATCGGGCGACCAAGCCGGATACGTGTCCATCAGAGGTTGATCCGTCAACCGTTGTTCGACACCGCTATTGACATCAACGACGTATATATCCCAGTTGAGTTCCCGCTTTGAATGGAAAACAAGCGTATTTCCATCAGGCGACCAAGCCGGCACCTCATCTTCAAATGGGTTTTCGGTGAGAGGCTCCACCTCGTCATTATTGAGATGAAGCAGATAGATGTCGAAATGCCCACCTCGATTTGATGTAAAGGCGAGGCGCGTACCATCAGGGGACCAAGCCGGTGCTTTATCCGTTGCTGGATGATGTGTTAGACGCTCCTGACGAGTACCATCCGCTCGCATCATATAAATCTCATGATTCCCGTCTCGACGTGAAAAAAAAGCGATCTGAGTACCGTCAGGTGACCACGTCGGATAATAATCCGCTGCAGGGTTGCGCGTGAGATTTACAGGTCGTTTGCCAGTCGTATCTGTCAGATAGATTTCCCAGTCGCCGCTCACATCCGACGCAAATGCAATCGTTACTGGTGGATGTGGTTGACACAAAGCACTACCGACGACAATGGAAAACATCAGATAAAAACTACTCTGACATACTAACAGAATTCGCATTTTTTGTCTATATTTTTTAAAGTTATCAAAATCTTCCGTCGCGCACTTCAAAATGCGTCGGTTTACGAAGCGTTGTGCCATCTATCTGAACCCATTCTGCAACCCATTCAATCATTTGTCCTAAAGAGACACGCGGGTATCCAAACAGTTGATGACATTGAGCAGCGTTGCTCAGCAGTGCCGTTGATACTTCTTCATCCTCAAAGCGCGGCAGCTTGTTGAAAAGCCTGCCGAAACACGACGCAAGGTATCGGATAGAAACCGTTTCCGGTCCCGTCACATTCAGAACCAGTGGTGGACTTTGACAATGTGCGAAAGCGCGCAGTACGACCGCGTTCGCATCACCTTGCCATATCACATTCACATTGCCCATCTGAAGGGAAATTACTTCTTCGGCATAAACTTTCTCAGCGATGTCCAACAGTATCCCATAACGGAGGTCTATCGCGTAGTTGAGTCGCAGGATCGCCATCGGCGTACCCAATTGTAATGAAAAATAGGAACATATCCGTTCACGACTCAAACACGATTGTGCATATTCACCAATCGGTGCAACGGGTGAACTTTCAGTCGCGCCACCGTGGGAAACCGGTGTCAGTGGATAGACATTCCCCGTTGAAAACACAACCAACCGAGAAGCGTGAAACTTCTCTGCTACGCGTCCGGGCATATAACCGTTCATCGCCCACGTCAGATTCTCATTATCGGTAGCACCGAACTTCCGACCCGCCATCAAAATCACATTTTCGGTATCAGGTAGGTTTTGCAAGCAGTCTTCCGAGAGGAGATCTGCAACGATTGTCTCAATACCGATTTCGTGCAAGGCTTCACGCACACCAGGTGTTGAGAACCGGGAAACACCGATCACCTTTTTGGATATACCCGCGGCATCAATCGCGCGTTTCGCCTGTGTGGCGAGTGTCGGCCCCATCTTCCCACCAACACCGAGGATAAGGATATCCCCCTCCAACGCAGCGATATCCGATATGACTTCGGTTGTCGGCTCGGATAGATATGATTCTAATTGGGCTTCTGTTTGTATCAGGGCATCATGCAGACTTGGCGATGATTGAGGACCTTTCATCGTTTTTTCCAAAGCGGTATGTTTAAGGAACGTGCTCTAAAATCGGTTCCTAATATCCTTCAACTATTAGTACTCAGCTTTGATATTAGCCCATGTGGTACTCAGTTTATCCGCTGGGTCAACGGCAAATAGAACACCTTTATCCATGTCAGCCTTAATTTCAGCCTCCGTCAAGGCGCGCGTATAGAAGGCGAACTCATCAATGAACCCGTTTAGGTGTTGAATGTCTGCTTCATTATCCTTGCCAAGAACGATAGCACCCGTCGGTGCATTGAAGATCGTAAATTTTCCGCTCCATGCTTCCTCTGCTACAACTTTGCCATTAAAATAGGATTTCTGGACTTTGCCATCATACGTGCCTGCAATATGGACCCATTTTTTAAGTGGTAGTTCTGGAATCGCTGTGCGGTGCTCTGTATTTTTTGTATCGTAGATATAGAACACCATCTCCGCTGCGCCCTCAATGAAAGTTTCGGCAGGCCACGCACCCGCGGTGTTCAATGCTTCCCAAACTTGTTGCGTGCCGCCAGTACTTGCGCTGAGCATTACCCAATGTTCTACAGTCATCTCTGTTAACTCAACCTCAGTAAATCCAGGAATATCTTGTGGGCTTTTGATGGCACTCCCACCGTCAAATTCCATCGCTCCACCGATTTTGCCTTCCTTGCTCCACTCTGCACCTAAAATCTCGCCATCAAACCCGTTGCCACTGTCGTCTGTAACTTCCTTCTCATCTTTATCAAAGGAGTAATAGATTATGAGGTCCGGATCGTTCCGAATCGCCTCAACATTCGCTGAAAGTGCCAGAACAGCACAGAATCCTAACCACAATAATAACCTGTTCATACTAATCTCCTTTCTACATTTAAGTTGAAAGTCTGGGACTTTTACCCCAGACTTTCGGGATTTTGATACTCGTTTACGAGTCATCGAATCATCTTAATATTCGCCCAAGATGTGGCGAGTTTACCTTCTGGTTCCACCGGTGTTAGGAATGACGCAGCATCTTGGTTCATGCTCGCTTTGATCTCGTCTGCGGAGAGCGCACGGTTCCAAAGCCGAACTTCGTCAACACTCCCTGTCCACGCCTCACCGCCCCAAGTACCAATAGTCACCGCACTCGTATTTTGGGCAGGCGCAACCGGATTGCCCGATTCTTCGGAGTGCGTTTCCGCACCATCTAAGTAAATCACCACTAAGCCATTATTATCGTCCGTATGGGTGTAGGCAAGATAATACCACTTACCTATCTCCAACTCTGTTTCGTTATCGTTGATATCCTTGAATCCGCCGGCCGCACCGTTCGTCCAGATTTTAATGCCGTTTGCTGGATTCATCCCGAAACCGAAACCGATATGTCGAGTCGCACCACTCTGCCGGGTACCGCAAATAATCGCGTGTGCGCTCGGCAGCCTGTCCAGTTGTACCCATGCGGCTTGTGTGATCGCACCCTCAATATGAAAAGCGGTATCGTCTTCAACAACGACGTGATCTGCGGCAGCCGCAAATTGGAGTGCTTTCCCGAACTGTCCGTCAACCCATTTTGCATTACCCATCACTTCACCTTCAAAACCGTTTGCGGAGAAGTCTTGCGTTGCACTACCGGAACCTTCGTCAAGCGGCATGTATAGAACAAGTCCGTCCATTAGGTCGGCGTGGGAAAATGCTACACATACAAGTAAACAAAATGTGATTATTGAAAAAATTTTCATGTTGTCTCCTTTAAAGTCAAAATAGTCTAAACATTACGTGAAGAGCAAAAAAGAATGACTCTCCTTATCTACTTAAACCATATCGTAGCAAATTTTCATTTTTGCGTCAATTAATTCTCCCTGATAAGAGGGTTAGGGGGGTTGAATCTTCCATTGTAGTGTTTAATTAATTCTAAAATCTACCATAGGTGTGTGCTAAGGTGATACACTTTTCGCACAACGGAATCCTAGCGCACCAATACCCGCATACGCCGGACTTGTCCCGTGGCGGTTTGACGCACGCAACCACTCAGGTTCACTATTCCAGCCACCACCGCGAATGACGCGAAAATCTACAATGTTCTCAAAATCGTTCACGATGTCTTCAATGGTATTCGCACCTGCAATCGGGTTTCGGCGTGGAGAATTCGCATAGAAATCGACCTCATACCCATCAAGGCACCATTCCCACACGTTCCCCGCCATGTCATGTACACCGTAGTCGTTCACAGGATATTCACCGACAGGCGTTGTCTCACCAAGATTTTTACCGTAGTTTGCCCTATTGAAGTTAATACCATTGCCCCACGGATACTGTTTTTTCTCTAAACCGCCCCGCGCCGCTTTCTCCCATTCTGCTTCCGTCGGTAAACGCTTGTCCACCCAGACCGCATAAGCCATCGCTGCATACCAACTCACATAACGGACCGGATGCTCCCGCTCTCCGAGAGGGAAATTATTTCCATTCCAGTCCTGCAAGTAATTGCCATCGTGGAATTTTTCACCTATGCCGTCTTTTTGCCACGCTGGATTCGCAAGAACAAAATCCTTAAATTCGCCGTTGGTTACCTCGTTCGCGTCTATATAAAACGCGTCAAGATGAACAGTATGCACCGGTTGTTCATCGTTATCGGCATTACCATCGTTGCTGCCCATCTGAAACTCACCCTCTATAATCAGAACCATTCCATCCGGAATAATGGGTTCTGGTGCAGGCTCCGGTAGAGGTTCAGCGATGGGTGTGCTATCATCAGGGCTTGGGTCTGCACCCACCAATTCTGTCGGACTCACCTCCTCATCTTCTTCACCTTGCCCACAACCGACGATGTAAACAGTTAAAAAACATATAAGTGCTAAACCTACCAGTCTAAATAAAACTTTCATCAAAATTATTTCCTTTTTGCCAGTGTTATTTGCTTTCCGTAGGAGCGAGTGTTTTTGCTTGGGGTGTTTGCTTGGGTATTTCTGCGGATTTCCCCGCGCTCGCGATCTTCAACATCAATAAACCTCCAAGTAGTTATCAGTTTCCCACTGGCTGACACTCAAGTGATAGTCGCGCCACTCCTTGCGTTTCACCTGAATATAATAGTCAGCGTATGTTGTCCCGAGCGCCTTCTTGATCACTTCGTCTTGTGCAAGCGCGCCTGCAGCTGCGTCAAGCGTCGCCGGTAGAGAATTAATTCCGCGTCGTTGTAATTCCGCTTCCGACACTTCATAAAGGTTGTCCTCGTTTTGCACGCCGGGGTCGATCTGGTTTTCGATGCCGTCCAGCCCCGCTGCGAGGAGCACTGTTGATGCAAGATAAGGGTTTGCCGCCCCATCGCCTAAGCGGTTTTCAACGCGTCCGGGGGCAGGAATCCGAATCATCTGCGTCCGATTGTTGGCACCGTAGGTAACATAAACAGGTGCCCACGATGAACCCGAACGCGGGGGTCTACGAACTAAACGTTTGTAACTATTCACAAGCGGATTTGTGACCGCTGTGACCGCATCCGCATGTTTGAGGATACCGCCTGTGAACCAGTAAGCGAGTTGAGACAAACCGTTTTTATCGTTCTCATCAAGAAACAGATTGGTCTGATTCCCTTCACCCCAGAGACTCATGTGGAAGTGTGCACCGTTACCCGTCAGATGCGTGAACGGTTTGGGCATAAACGTTGCCAGCAACCCGCGTTCTTCGGCAAGTGTTTTGACCATCCACTTGAAAAACGTGTGCCGATCGGCTGTTGTGAGCGCGTCCGAATAGGTCCAGTTTGCCTCAAACTGACACGTTCCATCTTCGTGATCATTTGCGTAAGGTTCCCATTCCAATCCCTGCATATATTTAATCAGAGTTGTCATCGTATCAAGATTACGGTGCAGTGCCCTTAGATCGTAGCACGGTTTATCCAAAGTATCAAGTTTGTCCCATGGCGCATAGGCACCTGACTCGTCCTTTTTTAACAGCATGAACTCTGCCTCGATGCCAACATTGAAGACATAACCTCTCTCCTTCGCTGCATCTAATTGCCGCCGCAGAATCGTTCTCGGGCAGTAGTGCCACGCTTCACCTTCAACATACATATCCCCCGCCACCCATGCTATGTTTTTCCGCCACGGCACAATTGTCAACGAATTAAAATCGGGAATGCTCGCCATTTCTGGATCGTGTGGATATTGTCCGATCTCACCAGCGGCAAAGCCTCCGAACCCTGCTCCCTCTTCTGCCATATCTTCAAGGTGCGTAGAGGGAATAACCTTCGCCTTCGGGGCACCGCTCATCTCTACAAAGGAGCAGAGGAAAAATTCAATGCCGTTTTCTTCAACTAAACGTTTAACTTGTTCTATGGTCATAGAACTATTCTCCCATAACTTGTGTAGGAGGTAGTACCTCGAAAATGAGGTGAAATCCTCCTAAAAGGTCGCTTTCACCAGAGCCCGACGCGACCGGTATGTTTTCATCAAATAAAAATGCTATCCATAAAACGCCAAAACATGATAACATTATATCTGAAGCCCTAAAAATTTCAAGACCGAATCTGTTACAGCATGATTTGGAGACCTTAATGTAAACCGAAAAGTTGAAAGGAAAGACGATGGAATTCTTCTCCCGTTTCTACACAAAAGGGGCACTTTTGATCGGTGTGTTAATCGTTGTTTATCTGTTACCGATATGGTTGTTCGCCTATTTTCCGACACAAGATGGCGTGAGTCACGTCTATAACTCACAAATATTAACAGAATACAACAATCCTGAATATCAGTTTAGCGACTATTACGAAATTAACTGGTACCCTTTTCCCAACTGGCTTTCCCACTTTTCGTTGGCAGTGTTGATGTTTGTCTTTCCAGCTCTCATCGCCGAGAAAATCTTTCTGAGTCTCTATGTCATCCTCTTCCCACTCGCAATCTATTATTTTCTCAACGCCGTACAACGCGGACGACAGGCACTCGTCATACTGAGTTTCACCTTTGTTTACAATTACCTTTTCTTGATGGGTTTCTACAACTTTGCTCTCAGCGTGCCACTTTTCTTCCTCGCCCTCGGCTATTGGTGGAAACATAAAGATGAGATGAACAGGAACCGTATCATCCTACTCAACCTACTCATCATCATCACCTATTTCGCACATCTTATCTCTTACGCATTCATCTTGTTTTCTATCGCCTTGTTGGCACTTCTCCATTTCAGGCGAGACTTCAAGCGAATTCTGATGACCGGATGCTACCTCTTACCCGCAGCCATGTTGCTTCTCGTCTACCTCCCTACCTCTGATTTATTGGCGGGAGAACCGCCTGAATTTGGATTTGGACGGGTCGGAGAGTTGTTCGCTAACCTGATGGGTATGCACGTACTCGTCTCCTATACCGATCCGCCAAGTTGGATTTCTGGGGGTGTCTCTGCTTTTCTACTTTTTCTCGTTGTTGCAACAATCTGGCAAAATAGAAGAGGCACCACAGCAGAACATACTGGACAAAAAGCGTTTCTCTGTCTCACTGGAGTGCTTCTTGGACTCTATTTTATCCTACCCAACTCTATCGGGCCCGGCGGTTGGGTCAACGACAGACTCGCCATTTTAGCCACCCTCGCTATATTCGCATGGTTTCGTGGATTCGACAACCGCCAATGGAAACGCGCATTTACAGCCGTCGCCACGCTGCTCGCCCTCATCAACCTCGTTTATGTCGGTGTCCTGTTCAAAAATCTCAATGCCGAAATTCGAGCGTTTAACGCTTTTGTCCAACGGGTTGAGAAAAACAGTGTCATCCTCCCGCTTCACTTTGATCCGAGAGGCAGCTCCGAACGTGTAGGTATCTTTGTCAATGCCGCCAATTACTACTGTCTTGACAACGGTTGTATCAATCTCGGCAACTATGAGATACAATTCGATTATTTTCCAATCCGTTTCAACACCGATTTTGAAACGCCATTAGCGGAGAAGGAGTGGGTGCAGGTCGTCCACTGGGAACCTGAAAGGATTGACCTCTGCGATTATGCTGACAATGTGGATTATCTACTGCTATGGGACACGCCAGACGAACCGATTGTCGCCGAGGCGATTGCGGCGTGTTATACGTTGATTGCATCGGAAGGGAAGTTAAGACTCTATAAAGGACAGCGAACAGCGCGTTGAGAACGGAACTCAAACGCTACTTCAATACGCGCCGCGGAGCGTGACGGTTGCGATCGTATGCGTGTAATTGAGGAAATCGAGAAATGGATCTTCTTCGTTCGTTCGGTTTTGGGTAATCTGATAATCGGCGTTCAGCGTTAGATATGGGTTGAATTGCCAGTTCAACTGGACATTCGCGCCTATCTGTGTATCCTGACGCTCCGGAGCATCTTCCGAGATAATTCCCGACGCGTTCAGAATCTGTCTGCCTTCAAACGCCACCCACAGTCTGGAGAGACGAAACCGAAGCCACCGTCCGGTCTCAAGTCTGTAAAAAGCACTTGCTGCGACTTCAGTGCTGACGAAATTAAAGAAATCGACATTGGAGCGGTTCAGGAATAGGTTAACCTCCTCCTGAAACATGAGCCGTTCCGTTGCTACCTGTATCAGTTTCGCGGAGCCGATATGTCGCCAATCCTTTCGGCGTTCATTGTCCTCAAGCCCTGTTATACCTAAGATCAGGTTGTTCAAATTGGTTTGGTAGCTGCCGTGTTCTATCCCGTATTCCAGTTTACCGAGCATCTGTCTAAGGATCCCAAACTGCAGACGCGTCGTCACTTTATGGTTGTTAGACCCAACAAGTAGGAAGTCCTCTCTACGTGAGTCTTCATCGTCAAACCGGTGTAAGCGGAAATTATATTCCAGCACCCGTCCGAAGCGCAGACCGAGGTGTTGTTCTATGTTGTTATAGACATCCAAGGTACGGACGAAACGTTGTAACTGATACGAAGCAACGAGCGGTGGTAAACTTGTAACAGGCTTAAAACTCAGTTCTGTTGAAAGCACGTTACTGAACGCATCAAATTCGTTGAGTTTGCCTTCGGCACCGGTGTAGTTTTCAACTTGGGGCGTATATTGTAATTGGACGCGAAGTTTATCGGTGATCGGTAAATCTCCACCTAAGTTCACACCGAAGCGGTTAATCAAACCTGAAAGTTGCGGGTCTTCTTCTCCAGCGAGGCTGCTCGTGTACGGATCCACACTCAAACCGAGCTCAATATGATTGTTGAACGTATTCGAGAGATGGGCACTGACTGTCAACTTTGCAGAGTCCGCTTCTGACGTTTCGGGTTCCTTTTCCAAGAGGCTCTGTCCAAGTTCAGTCTGAAGTTGCGCGCAGAGGGAACTCACTCCGAGATGTATAAAGGTGAGGAGGCATAATCCTAAAGAGAAGAAGTTTTTTTTCATTATTTTTTATAGATTTTGCTGGGCAAAGTTGAATAAGTTTGTGACACTAATCCTATTTGTCCTTTAATCGTTGCGTTTTTCCCCGCTCGCGAGGATATCCTGAAGAACCCTTCCCTTCTCAAGTTTATCCAGCCATATATGCCGATTGACAGAGCAGTCACCTGTTACCGGGTTACACTGCAAAAAGAAGCCAATCAGTCCACCGGGGGTAAGTTTCTCTGCCAGGATTTCCACTGCAAGTTCATAAAGTTCCGTATCTGTCAGCTTTTGAA
This sequence comes from uncultured Poribacteria bacterium, assembly GCA_951828385.1. GTDB lineage: Bacteria > Poribacteria > WGA-4E > WGA-4E > WGA-3G > WGA-3G. Next base: position 3,973,913 of record OX639973.1, on the reverse strand, counting down.
CCTTTTTTGGCAGCAGTTTTCTCTCTCCAGCAAGAACCTCCTTCGCGAGGGATGCGAATTTTCGATCCAACTGACCGGCCGCGCGCGCGTTTTGAATCTTTTTGATTTCTTTGATGCCCGTTTCCCTATCAATTTTATCGAGCCATTCATGCCGCTCAACCGTATAATCGCCCGTCCCTGGTTCACACTGCCTGAGGAACCGAGACACTCCAGCTGGACCGAGTTTCTCCAAAAGCGTTGCAATACCAAGTTCAAAAAACTCAATATTAGTCATCCCTAATACGTTCATCTCTAATCTCCTCCTGTAACCAGATATAAGGGTTTTCGACGCGAACTTGAAGTAGTGCCCTGATGCGGTTAGCTCTCCTGATCAATCTATCGTCTGTTGTGAGGAAGACATCAACCTTGCTGCTCTCTGCACAGGCAAGATGCAAGGCATCAAACCATTTAAATCCCAAGGCTTCAAGTTCTTGGCCTCTCGTATTTTCAATTGCACCTACCGAGACGTTTTGATACGCACAATCCAACTGAGTTTTCATGTAATCGCGTTGGATTTGATTTGGGGTGTTGTTGACTTCAAAAATCAAGACATCACTCGTAATCCAGAGCCATCGTTCTGTGAAACAGTACTTGAGAAGAGTCTGGATAGCTCCAGTTTCCTGACGAATCCGAGCCTGTGTCTGATCATTAAAGGGACGATTCAAACAACACGTATCAAGGTAAATTTTCCAGTTGTGAAGAAGTGTTTTCACGCAGTGACTCTAATCTCTTTTAGCAAAAGTAAACTTGCCGCTATTCAATCATTCCCGTTTGTGGACTTGAAGCTGTCGCGTAGAGTTTCCGAGGAATCCGTCCTGCTAAAAACGCGGCTCTCCCTGCTTCGACCGCTTTTTTCATCGCCTCCGCCATCAGCACCGGACGATGCGCCTTTGCCACTGCCGTGTTGAGCAGAACACCATCACACCCCAACTCCATCGCTATCGCCGCATCCGATGCTGTCCCGACCCCCGCATCCACAATGAGCGGTACCCGCACAAGATCTCGGATAATCTGAATATTATACGGATTCCGAATCCCCATCCCTGATCCAATCGGCGCGCCTAACGGCATCACAGCCGCACACCCAATATCTTCCAATTTCTTACAGGTAATCGGATCATCGTTACAATACGGGAGCACAGTGAAACCGTCTTTGACAAGTGTCTCCGCCGCGCGGAGCAGCTGCTCCACATCCGGGAATAGCGTCTGTTCATCCCCAATCACTTCGAGTTTGATAAGCACTGTCTCAAGTGCTTCGCGCGCAAGGTTCGCAGTTAGGATCGCGTCCTTCGCTGTGAAACAGCCAGCAGTATTGGGGAGGATCGTCATACCCCGTTCACGTAAGAGTGCGAACAGATTTTCGCCAGATGTATTATCCGTCCATTTCACACGCCGCATTGACACCGTGGCAATCTCGGCACCGCTCGCAGCAATAGCCTCTGTCATTATATGAAAATTCGGGTACCCCGCCGTTCCGATGAGTAACCGTGATGTATATGTTTGATCTGCGAGTTTGAATTCTGGCATATTTTTAACGATTGAATTTTCGCTCCGTTTTTGTTGAATCCAGCGAACCTCTTAACTTTGCACAGTATTGTGCCTACAAGTCTATCCTCGTGCTTTTCCAATTAGTATAACAAGTAACAAACCGGTCTATCAAGTGCTTTTCGGAGTCAATTCCCCTACCAGTGAACCTTACAAATACACTAACCACCTTGGACAGCGCGTATTATCTCTACATCGCTATTTTCACGCAATTCCATCGCCTGCCACTCCGTTTTCGGGATTACCTCCCGATCCACGGCAACAGCGATACCCGACCGTACTGGATCCAGTTCTAAAGCAACCAGCAAATCATAAACATTTAAATTGAGGCGAACCTCTGTTTCTTCGCCATTCACGCGTATCTTCATTTTTTTTCAAGTTGGTTACGGCACACGGCGTGTGCCTACTACCTTAAAAACCGGTCTAACTGGAACGGAGCGATTGTCTCTGAAGTCTCACCGGTCAAAATTAGTTTGGCTATCTCATAAGCCGTAACAGGTGTGAGCAGAATACCGTTGCGATAATGCCCTGTCGCGTATATCAGATTCTCAATAGGCGTTTTGCCGAGTATAGGCGCATTGTCTCTGCTACCCGGACGTAAGCCTGTCCACGTCTCCAAAATAGGCAGCTCATAAACACCCGGCACCGCTTCCCATGCCCCGCGAAGAAGTTCAAACACACCACCAGCGGTTAAACGCGTGTCAAATCCCATCTCCTCGCTCGTCGCGCCGACGATGAGCCGGCCATCCGCTCTCGGCACCAGATATACCGGCACCGGATACCGCGCTCTGACGGTGCGGATAACTGAATTGATAGCAATACCTTCTTCCATCTGCAGTGCCAACATCTGCCCTTTCACAGGACGCACCGGTGGAAGGATCGTCTCTGGAATCCCTTCAACTTGTGCCGACCAACAGCCCGCCGAGAGGATAACAATGTCGGCTTCTTGGAAATCACCCTGCACCTGAACACCGGTTGCAATTCCATCTTTTATGACGACCCTCTCAATAGCACTCCTTTCGTGCAACACCCCACCAGACGCTCGGTAAGCACGTTGCAGCGCTGTTACCATGCGTCGGTTGTCAACTTGATAGTCGCTTGCACAATGAATCGCTGCGGTCACGCGCGGCGAGAGCGCAGATTCAATGTCACGCGCCTCTCGTCCATTCAGCCAATTCACATCAAGCCGTAAGTGCTGTTGTGCCTCATAAATATGGCGAAGTTGATGCGTATCGTCAGGCTCTAATCCGACAATGAGCGTGCCTTCCACCCGATAGCCGATAGACATCTCCGCGTCCGCCTCTAATTCGGCAGTCCATTGCGGATAGCGGTCTAAACTTTCGCAGCCGAGTTTGAGCAGTTCCGGTTCTTCGCTATGTGCTTCAGCGAGCGGCGCGAGCATACCGGCGGCTGCCCATGAAGCGGCACGCCCGACCTCCGCACGCTCATAGATAGTAACGGCGGCACCCGCTTTCGCAAGCTGCCACCCTATACCCAGTCCAATCACGCCGCCGCCGATGATAATAATCTTCTTGTGCATCATTAATTCAACGGAAAACAGTTATTCTTCTAAGATGTTGACGAAACAATCTTTGGCTGCAACTGTTTTGGGGATTAACCCTTTTTCGTATGCGAATTTTGCAAACGCATCCCATTTTTCCACGGATTGCACCTGTGTTGTCGCGAATACATCAAGCGTATCCCGAAATGCCAATTCTTCTAATGCTTTACTGGCATCAGGGTTCGCCTGAAAAAACAGTTGAAGCGCATCGTCGGGTTTTTCCTTCGTAAATTTAATCGCTTCCTGAATCGCCAACATCAGTTTTTTAGCCCTTTCCTGATGGTTTTCCAAGTAAGCGTCGTTAGTAATAATTACTAATTCATAATAATCCGGAATACCGTATTTCTCAAGGGCGAAATAACCGGCTTCTGCGCCTTCAAGTTTCAACAAATTAATTTCGTAATTCCGAAAGGGACCGATCACTGCATCAATTTGACCGCTGAGCATAGGTGCCACAATATTCGCGCCTACGTTTATCAGTTCGTAGTCATCTTCGGATAATCCAGCATTCGCCGCGATGGCGTTAAACAGAAGGACATCCAATGGTGCGACTGTGTATCCGATTTTTTTTCCTTTGAAATCTGCGGGCGTTTTTATGCCGGTCTTCTTCAGAAAACTAATCGTGTTAAGCGGATGCTCAACGAGTAAGCCGATGGATTTGACCGGTAAAACTTCTTCACCGGCTCGCGCAATTGTCACGCTCTGTTGATAACTCACGGCAAATGGATATTTCCCCGCCGCCACCAATTTGAGAGGTGCATCCGGGTCACCGCCCCAAAGTAATTCGACTTCCAACCCGTGTTTGGCGAAAATCTTATGCTCTTGCGCAACATAAAGCGGCGCGTGGTCTATGTTGGGTGCCCAATCGAGAAGCAACGTAACCTTTTCCATTTCAGACACCTTCTGATGGCTGTCCGCGTTGCTGTCAATATGTCCAGTTAAAAGTATACCACAACTGATGAGAAACATTAAGCAAATTGCTGTTTTCATGAGAATTTCCTTTCTAATAGTCCGATATGCGTGAGGCACGCCTACCGAGTATCTAATGTGTTGTGCTGATGTCGCCACGGCATTGCGTAACGCTCCAACAGCGTCATCAATCCAAAAAGACCTAAACCTAAAAGTGTTAAACAGAAAATAGCGGCAAACACAAGTGAAATCTCGAGTCGCCCGTTGGCATACAACATAAGAAAGCCGAGTCCAGCCTTCGCACCCACCCATTCACCGATGACCGCACCAATCGTAGAAATGGATATACCGATCTTCGCACCGGAGAAGATAAACGGGAGTGCTGATGGAATGCGTACCTTCCAAAGTATCTGCCACCGAGTCGCCCGCAAAATCCGAAATAGATTTACCGTGTCCGGATCGGTGGATTTCAAGCCGTCTAAGGTGTTCAGCACGATCGCGAAGAATACAATCAGTGCCGCCATAACGACTTTTGAGGCAATCCCGAAGCCGAACCACAGTACCAACAGTGGCGCAATAGCAAACACCGGCACCGTTTGTGAACCGATAACATACGGATAGAAGGCTTTCTCCAGCACAGGAAACTCGAACATCAGCACCGCTAATGGAATGCCGATGCCAACCGCGAGGGCAAATCCAAGGAGCATCTCTTCCAAGGTTACAAGCGTATGTCTCAGTAACTGTGAGTGTTCCACAAATAGTGTCACCACAATTTTCGAGGGTGCCGGCAGAATGTAGCGCGGTATCTCGAAAAGATGCACGGCTCCTTCCCATATCCCTAATACCGCGAATAGGATCGCCACTGGCACCGCGAATTTGCTGAACATTATGTATCCACCCCTTAACGCAAAAAAACCGTCTTCCGTTTGGGGTATATGCCAAAAGGAAGCGGCTTTGATAGTTATTGGTTATCATTATCAACTAAAAAGTGCTTGTGACAGCGACACAACTTGCAACCGCCACCAAAGGATTTTTAACTGATCACTGAGTACTGATAACTGACAACTACTCTTGCTATTTCCCTACGCTGGCATGACCCAGATCAGGTTCAATGGGTGTTTTCTCAGCTCTTAAGCAGATAAGAGCACCCCACAATGTTGCCCAAATGTTATTATACCTTATTCTCAACTTTTAATGCAAGGGTTTATTTTTTCGTATATTTGACACTTCTTTGCATATTAGTTTCTTTTATGCTATACTATAAAAAGTCTACTACAAACTCCGACATATAGGAATTCAATAATGCGTATTATCCTTTACACGGGTAAAGGTGGGGTCGGCAAAACCACTATCGCCGCTGCCACGGGCATCAAACTCTCTCAGCTCGGCTATAAAACAATCGTAATCTCGCTTGATGTCGCACATTCACTCCGCGACGCTTTTGATAACCACGAAAAACTCGTCCACCAGCGAAACGAAAAACAGATCCAAATCAACAAAAATCTCTGGATACAAGAAATTAACGTTCAAGAAGCAATTATCGAATATTGGGACGACGTTTACAACTACATCCGCTCATTACTAAATCGCTCTGGACTTGACAGTCTTGTTGCAGAAGAAATAGCCGTATTTCCGGGGATGGAGGAGATTTGTGCACTGCTCTATATCAACCAATATGTCCGCGAAAAGAGTTACGATGTAATTATCCTCGACTGCGCGCCCACCGGGGAGTCGCTCCGGTTCGTTAGTATCCCGACGACATTGGAATGGTACATGAATCATATCTTCAAGTTGGAGCGCGGTCTGGCGAAGGTTGCCGGTCCCGTAATTGAGAAGGTGAGTTCGGTGCCGATTCCACGGGACAACTATTTCCAAAATATCCAAGACCTTTTCGATAAATTGGATGGGATTGACAATGTTTTGACAGATCCTAAGATCACAACCGTGCGCTTAGTGACGAACCCAGAAAAAATTGTTATCAAGGAGACACAGCGGGCGTTTATGTACTTTTGCCTTTATGGCCTCTGTATTGACGCTGTAATTATCAATCGCATCTTTCCCGACGGCGTTGACGTCGCGTACTTTGAAGCTTGGAAACAGGCGCAGCAGCATTACATTAAAGAGGCAATGGACTATTTCTCGGATGTGCCTATCTGGAAGGTGAATCTCTTCGCAGAAGAAATTGTCGGAGAAGAAGGGCTGCACCGGTTAGCTGACGCGCTCTATTCCGAGATCGACCCAGCAGATCAGTTTTCTGAAGAAAAACCGTATCAATTCCAAAAAACGGCAAATGCCTATCAATTGTCTATGCGTCTGCCTTTTCTAAGTAAAGAAGAAATTGGATTAACAAAACACGGCGATGAATTGATTGTCACCGTCGGAGGCTTTAAGCAACACGTTGCCCTACCACGAACCCTTTCCAATAAAAAAACAACAGGCGCGAAATTAACAGGTGACCAACTCGTGATTAAATTTGAGATTTGAGGGAGAAGTTAAGGATAAACAAGATTAACTGTGAGATGTATGGGAACCAAAACGGACAAATCGGTTTTTGCTGTAACAGGTACAACGCTTCTAACGTTCTTAATAGCAAGCCGCATTGGGACTATTTGGATCCTCTATCCAAATGTGTTGATTGCGGTCTCTTTATTTGTTTACTGTGTCCGACAAACTGATGAAGATGTGTCACGCCTCTCAAGCAGTTCTATTTTTGGGCTCGCAACGGTGCTAATGTACGCACCCATGGACTGGTTATTTTCTCGGAAGGCACGCCTCATCGTCTATCGGTCAGATTTTTTGGTGAATATAACGACACCTATTGCGATAATCTTGAACTGGGTGGTATTCGTGACCCTTGCAGCTTACTGTTATCAGAGGCTCGTCGTGATTCTCCAAACCCGTTTTTTATCTGGATCTGAGAATCCGAAAGTTGGTTTGATAGGAACTGCGATGTTAGCAGCGGGTGTCACGGGCATTGGTGCTGCGGTAGCGAGTATCGTAATTTACGCACTTGGTGGATTACATTTGTGGGAATGGAATGCAATACAGGTTGATCGGATACCTCAGATCGCATCCGTACCGGTTTTTGTACCGATCGCGTTTCTGATCACTTTTTTCTTGTGTCCGTACTTCTTTGGAGTCGCTAATAGTTTTCTCAGAGAGCAACATGCAGGGGTGGCAGGGATACGGTGTGGCATCTTTATGGGGGCACTGCAGTTTCTCAGTTTTCTGCTGTTTTACATCTAAAAATAGGGTGCCGATTCGCACATAACTTCAATTGTAGGAGAGGAAAATCAAAAGCATGCGAATTCGTTCAACAACGATTTTAGCCGTTCGGCGCGATGCGCAAGTCGCTATCGCTGGTGATGGGCAAGTCACTTTAGGCGATACAGCGATTAAACATGGCGCACGCAAAATTCGCAAAATTCATAACGACAAAGTGCTGATCGGTTTCGCAGGCTCCGCATCGGATGCAATCACACTCTATGAAAATTTGGAGAAGAAACTGGAGCAGTACCGAGGAAACCTTCAGAAATCAGCGGTCGAACTCGCACGCGAATGGCGCAGCGATAGAGTACTTAGGCAAGTAGATGCCCTAATGATCGCTGCAGATGCCAACGATAGTTACCTCATCTCTGGGAACGGCGATGTGATTGCACCGGACGACAATGTGCTCGCCATCGGTTCCGGTTCATCTATTGCTCTCGCTGCCGCAAAAGCGATGCTCAAATACTCAGACTTGACCGCAAAAGAAATTGTTTCGGAGGCACTTCAACTCACAAGTGAAATTTGTATCTATACCAATGGACGCATCGAAACTGACATAATAGAAATATAGCGCGATGCTATCGGAGTCGTATCGCCTAACGTATCTCATATACCTAATTGGAGTGAAGCTGCTGGGCCTTATCCCCACAAAGCGGTTATGAGACAACTGATAGGGTTAATAATTTTCGGGAGGTTTAACCTTGGAGAAATCAAATGCAACGCGTGAAAAGAACTCTTTAGCGGAGGCACTCACGCCGCGGCAGATTGTTCAGGAATTGGATAAGTACATCATTGGGCAGTTTGAGGCAAAACGTTGTGTCGCTATTGCCCTCCGCAATCGCGCGCGGCGACAGATGTTAGGTGAAGAGATACAAGACGAAGTATCACCTAAGAACATCATCATGATCGGTTCAACAGGTGTCGGCAAAACTGAAATCGCACGCAGGCTCGCACGTCTTGTTGACGCACCCTTCATCAAAGTAGAAGCGTCAAAATACACCGAAATTGGCTATGTCGGCCGCGATGTTGAATCCATGATTCGCGATCTCACTGAGACAGCTATTAGCCGCGTCAAAGCCGAACAGACCCAAGTCGTTGAGGAAAAAGCACGAGAATTCACTGAAGAACGCCTCCTCGATTGTATCTTTCCCATTCCACGCTCTTTGCAGGAGCGTCCCCGCTTAGAAAAGGATATGCTTGACGAACCGGTGGAAGCGGAAGAAGACATGGTCCTCCAGCTGCCTTTTGACCTCGGACCCGACGCAGAAACCGACGCAGAAGAAGACCGAGAGAAAGAGCGGGAACGCCATCTCAAAACCCGCGAAAAATTTAGAGAATGGCTACGCGAAGGTAGACTTGAGGATAAACCCGTTGAAATCAATGTCAAGCATCAGAGTATGCCTTTCGTTGAAATTTTCTCGCCCGGCGGCATTGAGGAGATGGATATCAACTTCAAGGATATGTTTAGCAACATCCTCCCCAACCAGACGAAGAAACGACGGGTCCCCGTCTCCGAGGCACGCACTATCTTGATGCAAGAAGAATCTGAAAAACTCATCGATATGGATGCTGTGATCAGCGAAGCCATTCAGCGCGTCGAAAATTCGGGCATCGTCTTTTTGGACGAAATTGACAAGATCGCAGGCAGAGAATCTCGGCACGGACCCGATATCTCGCGAGAAGGTGTACAACGCGATATCCTGCCTATCATTGAAGGGAGCACGGTGACATCAAAATACGGAGCGGTACGCACACACCACATTCTGTTTATCGCCGCCGGAGCATTTCATGTCTCAAGCCCCTCTGATCTCATTCCAGAACTACAAGGTAGATTTCCGATTCGAGTGGAACTGAAAAGCCTGAATAAGGATGACTTCAAATCTATTCTGACAGAACCGAAAAACGCCTTAGTGAAACAGTACACAGCACTCCTCAAAACTGAAGGGATAGAGGCGACTATCACCGATGACGCGATTGATAAAATCGCAGCACTTGCTTTCCAGGTCAATGAAGCGGTTGAAGACATCGGCGCACGCCGATTGCACACTATCATGGAGAAACTTTTTGAAAATCTCTTTTTCGAGGCACCGGACCTCGATAAAAAAGAGATCACCATTGATGCCAACTATGTCCAATCAGAACTCGCTGAAATCGTCAAAGACCAAGATTTGAGTAGGTACATCCTCTAAGTAGATTGTCGCAGTGATGTTTCCCTAATGTTCGTCCGGCGCAATGGGTACAGAGAACGCTAAATTTTATCAACCCGCTTGTCCACTGGGCAAGCGGTGGGAAACGAAACGTGAGACAATCCCTAATCTTTCCCTTTCTATTCCTTTGTTTCACATTGCTACCGAGCGGCTCTGCTCAAAATGTGACGCAATGGCGCGTGCCAGAGGGCAATGCTGCCCCCTCTGACACAACAGCGATAAATGCCATAGCCTTCTCCCATGACGGCACACAACTCGCTATTGGGACCGCAAACGGTATTAAGTTGTCCGATACCTATACAGGGAAAGAACTGGCACTGTTTTCTGCACCGCTGGATAATACCGTAGCGTTGGCTGTCTCACCAGATAGCCGGACAATCGCGAGCGCGAGCGGAGATGCTACACTCCACCTCTGGGACACACGCACCGGTGAACACAGCACACATTTATGGCATACCTACCCCGTTGTAGCATTGGCATTCTCACCCGATGGTAATACCCTCGCTACCGGAAGTTTCAGAGAAATCCGTCTCTGGGACTTAACAACAGGACAACCTACCCAGGCATCAGTCCTTGAGGGACACCGGGATATGGTCACGACATTGGCATTCTCACCGGATAGCAAAACACTTGCCACTACAAGTTTTTACGGCACTATCCTGTTATGGGATATAGAAACCGGTCAACGCCGACACAACCTCCCCGCACATACAGATTCAATCACAGCACTCACCTTCTCACATGATAATCGAACGTTGGCAAGCGGCGGATATTGGAGTTTAGACGCGGAGAGCACCATCCATCTATGGGATATACACACAGGACACCTTCTAACAACTGTTGAAGGGCATACCGATCCGGTTTTCGCCTTAGCATTCTCACCGGGCTCCCCGTCCGTTAATGGAGCAGCGGCATCGAACAATATCTATCGAAACACACTCGTAAGCGCAGGGTGGGATAGCACAATCCGGCTGTGGCATCCACAAACAGGACAATTACACAGAACTTTTAAAGGCGATACCCATCCAGTCCTCGCTTTAGCAGTCCTACCAGATAGTTACAACACACTCGCAAGCGTAGACCTTGACGGAACAATCCAGTTGTGGCCTCTAACAGCTGCACCCAAATCGCCGGATGTAAACGCGGACGGGGTTGTAAACGTTTTAGATTTAACATTTGTCGCCTCACGCCTCGGACAAAAAACACCAGACCTCAACGGCGACGGCATCGTCAACATATTGGATATGGTACGCATCGCACAGCACGTTGGAAAATAGGAGATTAAGTTATGAAAATTAAGCGACTACGTTTCCTTGTGGATGTCCTTTCCACGGGCGATCATCTTCGTTGCACTATGCAAAAGCAATTTTTCACTTTGGTGTCCCTTTTAATTGCTTTCCTGTTTTTACCAAACGTTTATGCTCAAGATTATACGAAGGTGAGTTTACCCAGAGGGGCCAAGGCGCGTATCGGAAAAGGACGTGTAAACGAAATTCGGTTGTCACCTGATCGAAATCTTGTCGCTGTTGCCGGTTCTATCGGTATTTGGTTACATAATGTGCGTACCGGCAAAGATATTGCCCTATTCACAGGACATACTAATTCAGTTTTAAGTGTGGCGTTTTCACCTGACGGTAAGACCCTTGCCAGTGGGAGTAATGATACGACAATCCGCTTATGGGATGTAGAAACCGGACAGCATAAAATCTCTCTCACACAGCATACACACGGCATCTGGTCTGTGATGTTTTCACCTGATGGCAAAACGCTTGCCAGTAGCAGCTACGGATCCGTTCGTCTATGGGATGTAGAAACTGGGCAACTCAAAGCGCACCTAAAAGCACAGACAGGGCGAGCTAAGGCTCTCGCATTTTCTTCTGATGGCAGAATTCTTGCCAATGGAGGTCAGGAACTACCACTTACAGGGAGTAATTATTGGGTTCAATTATGGGACACCAACACCGGTGAACACCTCGCGACGCTTGAAGGACATACATCTGAGATTGAGGCTCTCGCATTTTCTCCTGATGGCAAAACACTTGTCAGTGCAAGTTGGGATCGGACAATTCGCTTGTGGGACGTAAATACTTGGAGTCAACTGTCAACTTTTATGGGAATTCCCGATTGGTTGACAGCGGTTGCGTTTTCACCGGATGGTAAAACCGTTGTCAGTGGCAGTCGGCGTGGCGATGTCCGCTTGTGGGACGCGAACACCGGACAGCATCTTAAAATGCTAAATGCACATACACAAGAAGTCACAGATGTTGTGTTTTCACCAGATGGAACAACCGTTATCAGTGCAAGTCTTGATAGAACACTTGGCTTTTGGAACGCAAATACTGAACACTTGCAGAAAACCACACTAAATGGGTACACGGGCGACCTTACCACTATGGCACTCTCTCCGAATGGTCGTATTCTTGCGACTGCGAATTCGGATGCATTGATTATGTTCTGGGATACAGAGACCCAACAACAGGAATCTCTCCTAAAAGGGCATACAAAGTGGATTGATACGTTGGCGTTCTCACCGAATGGTGAAATACTTGCCAGCGTTGGTAGTGACAAAATACTCCGATTGTGGAATACGTATACCCAACAATCACCATTCATTGTTGAACCACAACCGCGGGCGATTTTCACAGAACCTGCGAACGGGTTCGGCGTGATTGCTTTTTCTCCAGATGGTAAAATCCTCGCGAGTGGTGGAAGAGACAATATTCAGTTGTGGGATACCGCTACAGGGCAACAGCAGGCAGTCTTTGAGACAGATGTAGGATCAGTCCAATCTCTTGCTTTCTCGCCAGATGGCAGCACCCTCGCGAGTACTGGTTCAGATAGTGTCGTACGGTTATGGAATCCCGAAACTCGAGCAACTCGAGCATTAAAAACCACGCTTGGGGAGCTGGCACCCGGAAATTGGATTCCATCTTTTCTAACGTTCTCTCCAGATGGCAAAACGCTTGCCAGTTCGGGCTATTACGGAATTCAGTTATGGGATCCAAATACTGGAAACCATATCTTCTCTCTCTGGGGCGGCCATACGGGGGAGGTCTATTCTCTTGCATTTTCACCAGACAGTAGAACGCTTGCGAGTGGTGGGAATGACAATACAGTTATCCTGTGGGATGTTGCTACTGGTACCTATCAGGTCGCTCTTGAAGGACATACAAACGGGATAGCCAACTTAGCGTTCACGCCAGATGGGCGGACACTTGCGACTGGAAGTTGGGATGGTACGATTCTTCTGTGGAAACTGAGCCCCTCTGAAAGCGATGGGTCGTTGAAACCAGACTCACAAACGGCATCGGATGTCAACGGTGATGGGGTCGTCAATATTGAAGACTTAACACTCGTTGCCGCCGGTTTCGGTCAGAATTCGCCGGATGTCAACGGTGATGGGGTCGTCAACGTTCTTGATTTAACGCTTGTGGCGAGTCAACTCAGCAAAGGAGCAAAATAAAATGCCAAAAAAGCGACTTCTCTTTTCTATGCTTCTGCTATTGCTCACTTCTGTTTTGTTTGTACGTCCGAATTTTGCTCAAGATACGACACAGTGGCATTTACCCGAAAGTGCCAGCACACGTCTTGGTCGAGGTACCCCTGTTGATGTCCAGTTTTCACCGGATGGAACGCAAATTGCTGTGGCGGGGACCATCGGGATTTGGCTCTATGATGCCCAGACATACCAAGCGATTGATCTCCTCACGGATCACACGCGTAGCATCTTGTCGTGCGCGTATTCACCTGATGGTACAATACTTGCCGGTGGAGGAGCAGATGGGTCGCTTCTCTTATGGGATACCACAACTCAACAATTACGTGCCACACGCAAACAGCACAAGCGCGAAATTGTTACACTGGCGTTTTCCCCAGATGGCAGTATGCTTGCCACTGGTGCGGATTATGAAAACATCGTTCAGTTATGGGATGTGGCTGATGCGCAATATCGAATGACATTTACCGGACACACCGAGGGCGTTAGAGCCGTTGCGTTCTCGCAAGACGGCAACACACTTGCCAGCGGTAGTCGGGATGGTTCAGTCCGATTGTGGGATATTTCTACTGGCGAACATCGTGTGCTCCTCACGACAGCCTCGGTCAACGCATTGGCGTTTTCCCCAGATGGCAGCACCCTTGCCATTGGAAGCCAGACCAATGCAGTTCAGTTGTGGGACCTGCGAACGAATCAACGACGCGATAACTTTACAGGACATACAAGTACTATTTCTGCCGTCGCGTTTTCCACGGAGGGTACACGTCTTGCCAGTGGCAGTACGGACGGCACAATTCGGTTGTGGCATACAGGCACTGGACAACCGCAAGCAATTATCGCAGCACATACGTTCTACGTCCGATCCGTCGCGTTTTCCACGGATGGTCGGACACTTGCAAGTATCGGCGACGACAACACAACTCGATTGTGGGATACTGACCTTCTGCTGATGCCAAGTACTGTTGATATCCAACCGAAGATTACCCTTCATCCACACGCAAGTAGTATCTTTGCCGTTGCGTTTTCCACGGATGGCAAAGCACTTGTCAGTGGGGACGGAGACGGTGTCCTTCGTTTATGGCGTACAGAAGCAGTACAGGAACAGGAAACCCTCTTCACGGAACATAGCAGTTGGATTCGGGCAGCGGCATTCTTACAGGATGGTATAATTTTTATTAGTAAAAGTAATAACGACACGGTTCATTTCTGGCGGTCAACTGGTGAAACCCAAACACTCTTCACGTCGCAAGATCCCTTCAGCACAACCATAATGTTCTCTCCAGATGGTAAAACCCTCGCACACACGGATAGCAACGATGCGATTCTTCTGTGGGACCTAACAACCGGGCAACACCTTACGACACTTGAAGGACATATACACTGGATTTTTGAGCTAGTGTTTTCGCCGGATGGTAAAACCCTCGCAAGTGGCGGTGGCGATAGTGCCGTTCTCTTGTGGGATGTTCATACAGGACAACACCGGGCGACCCTTGGTAAACAGGAATCGGCTCGCGGACGGAGAGATGATGTCTACGCTTTGGCGTTTTCTCCAGATAGCAGAACCTTGGCAAGTAGTGGAGTGTACGGACCGATCCAATTATGGGATACAGACACTGCACAGCGACTTTCGACCCTCAGAGGACATACAGGTGAAGTAGACGCTTTGGCATTCTCACCCGATGGCGAGACGTTCGCAAGCGGTGGTGCGGATGGGACCATTCTCTTGTGGGATGCAACGGCTTTCCGGACAAATAATGTCCAGCCCTCGCCTATCGGAACCCTTAAAGGGCACACGATGGATGTCACAAAGCTGGCGTTTTCACCTAATAGTGAGATGCTGGCGAGTGGGAGTAGGGATGGCACCATTCTTTTCTGGGAATTTACATCTCCCTTGGCACAAATTCCGTGGGATATCAATGAAGATGGTCTCGTGAATATCTTGGATTTGACACTCGTCGCCTCACGTTTCGGACAGAAAACGCCAGACCTCAACGGCGACGGCATCGTTAACATTTTGGATTTAACACTCGTCGCACAACACATCGGAGAATAGAAACCGAACCTCACGGAAAATCCTAAATCAGATGAAAGAATCGAGAAAGCTAAATAAAGCATCAGGGTTGCCTGACGATGCGATTACTTTCCGGTATACCGGTATTACGCAACATGATCTCGTGCGTGGCGACCGCGTTACAAGGATTCTGCCAGATGGCACGAAAATCATCAGTGATCCCCGTCTGAAAAACAACCCCACCGTCATTCCGCCAGAAAAACGCCGCGAGTTGAATCTCGATAAAGATAGGGATGATAAAAAACCAGCTGTCAACGGAGAGGAAGACTGATTTTTGCCGACAGATGACGCATGCGGTGAACCATCTCTGGCCAGACCGAAAACAATAGCGGAAATAGGGATTTGATACGTGTATAGCAGGTAGAAACGCTGCACACGCCATGCTACCTCGTGGCTGAAAGTGCCCTGCAACTGCTATGTCATTTCCATCGTTTTCTTTTTTCAAAACCTGTCATAAGAACCAAAAGTTAACTTCAAAATAACAAATAAATATCTTCCTCCAAACAGCCCGTCCCCTCCAAACAGCCCGTCCCATAAAAAACAGTGTACATTCCCTTTTCTTTTCTGATATAATTAACAAAATATAATATATTTATGTTGAGTATTTCATTAAAACACAGAAATATTCGCAGCATTTCGCAGCATTTCGCTAGAAAGACGTCCAATCCAATAATTTCTTAGAATTGAATGGCACTACCCCGAAAGAATTTGCCACTTGACACAATCCCTGTCTTGTGATAAAATAGCAATGCTAAATCAGATACGAAAAAAAAGGACAGACTCATGAAATTACTACAAACATGCACGTTTCTGCTGGCGTTGCTTGTCCTCGTTTCACCGATATTCGCTGAGGAACACGCAGCGGAAGAAACACCGCCTCCTGTCAAGAAATACGCTGAATTCACACTCGGTGGCACCTACGCCGATACCAAAACAGTCAGCACTTTTGGCACCTCCTCAACAAAGACGCTCCAGGGACTTTTTAAAAAATTAGACGCACTCAAAACAGATGATGATCTCGCTGGTATTATCTTCAAAATAGAAGGTGTCAGCTTAGGGTGGGCAACACTCCAAGAAATCCGTACTGAACTGCATGAATTCCGCGATACAGGAAAGGAGACAATAGCCTATCTCGAAAGCGGTGGTAATGCCGAATATCTCCTCGCTGCGACAATGGATCGTGTCGTTTTAATGCCCACAGGAAGCCTCAACCTAACAGGTTTGCGCGCCGAAGTCATCTTCTACAAAGGGCTTCTGGACAAATTGGATATTGAAGCAGATATGTTGGCGATGGGGAAATACAAATCCGGTGTTGAACCCTATATGCGCGACGGCATGTCAGACGAGTTCCGTGAGTCGATGACTGCACTGCTTGATGATCTGTACGCCCAATTGCTGAACCACATCGCTGAGAGTCGAGACGGTATCTCCACGGAAACGGCATCGGATTTGATAAACCGCGGTCCTTTCACAGCTGAAGAGGCGAAGCAGGAAAAATTAGTTGACGCTTTGCAATACTACGACGAATTGGTGACGACGCTAAAAACTGCATCTAAAGACGAAGAGGTACAGGTCGTCAAGCCGAGTTTTGAACGTAAGCGGACAGTCCCGGATATGAACAGTTTCGCTGGACTTATGCAGCTATTCAGCATGTTGAACCCACCACAGCGTGCACGCGCTGCTGGAGAAAATCAGATTGCACTGATCTATGCCAGCGGACCCATTTTACCCGATATTGATTCACCTTTCATCCCAATGTTGGCAATTACACCAAAGGGATTAAAAAAGGCGTTTGAGAAAGCACGCACGGACGATGCCGTCCGAGCAGTCGTGCTACGTATAGACAGTCCGGGTGGCTCTGCACTCGCTTCTGACTTAATATGGCGAGAGGTGATGCTCACACAACGCGAGAAACCGGTTGTCGTTTCCATGGGAAATGTTGCTGCGTCCGGTGGCTACTACATAGCAATGGCAGCGGGAACAATCGTCGCGCATCCGAGCACACTCACAGGTTCAATCGGTGTATTCGGCGGTAAACTGAACCTCAAAGGACTTTACAATAAAGCCGGTTTGACGAAGGAGATCATCACACACGGTCAGAACGCTACCCTTTATTCAGATTACGGAGGTTTTACACCGACAGAGCGGGAACGCGTCGAAAAGATGATGAAAACCGTCTATGAAGATTTTGTCAACAAGGCAGCAGCAGGCAGAAGCAAAACCTTTGATGAAATTGACGAGATCGCACAAGGACGGGTCTGGACCGGCAAACAAGCGCAGGAACTTGGACTTGTTGATGAGCTCGGCGGACTTGATGACGCGCTATCTATTGCCAAGGAACAGGCAGGGTTCGCCGAAGACGATAAAGTTAACCTTATTGTTTTGCCGAAGCAGCGACCCCTTTTTGAACAACTTATAGAGCAGATGATCGAAGGGACAGAGGGTTCAATTCAGGTGCCGTTACAACTGACATCAAGGCATCCTGTGTTGTCCATGTTAGGTAAACACTCGCAGTATATTATCACGTGGTTGAGCCTGTTTGGTTTTGAAGATGGCACACAAATCGTAACAATCTTACCTTATGATATTTTAATTCGGTGATCTTATGAAATCTAAGAACGAGTTTCACGTAGACCTGACTGACGAACAGGTCGCTTTTTTTCAAGAGAACGGATACCTGAGCATCCCGCGTATCACAACAGATGATGAGGTTGAATGGCTCAAGGGCATTTACGATGAGCTCTTCACGGAGCGAACCGGAGAAGCGCAAGGACGTTATTTTGATCTCGCCGGTCCGCGTGCGCACAATGGACAGGAAACGTTGCCGCAGGTATTGGGACCAGAGGCACAGTTCCCTGAACTCCGCGAGACGGTCTATTTCCAGAACGCGCAGCGGCTCGCCGCACAGCTGCTCAGTGTAGAAACTGAAAAGGTCAGTGGCGGCGGACACATGATTTTGAAACCCGCACACTACGGCAATGAAACGCCGTGGCATCAGGACGAAGCGTATTGGAACCCCGAAGTCCTACCACACAGCCTAAGCGTCTGGCTGCCACTCGATAAAGCGACGCTTGAGAGCGGGTGTCTCCAATTTATCCCGCAATCCCACAAGGGAGAGGTGCGTTGGCATCGGCATATTGATAACGATCCGCTCGTACATGGGTTAGTAACAGATGACGTTGATGTATCAGAGGCGGTCGCTTGCCCGATACCCGCAGGCGGTGCAACGTTTCACCACTGCCGGACCTTACACTATTCCGCCCCAAATAGTACCGCGGCAGCACGTAGAGCGTATATCCTTGTCTTCGGCGCGCCCCCACAAAAACTGGATAAACCGGCACACCGTCCGTGGCAGAAGGCAGAGCAAGAAGCACTCGCGAAACTGGAATCGTTAGCCGCACCCAACCGCAAGGAAAGTTAAAAACATGAAGATCATTTGTACCGGCATCAGTTGCTCTGGGCGCAAAGAGTTGATGGCAAATTTTAAGATACTCTGCATGAAACAGAAACTGAACATCGGCTTCTTCAACGTCGGCGATGTTATGCACCGCGCCGCCGCAGAATCCCGTGTCCATTTCACAGACAAGGTGCTTGATTCGGATCCAGCAGTCCTTTCACTAGCACGACGCACCGCTTTTTATGAAATCGCGCGCCGCACCGAATCCTATGAACACGCCATCATCGGACTGCACGCCTGCTTTCGATGGCGTGGGAGTCTGGTCGAAGGGTTCTCTTTCAAAGACATCGAAATCCTCCTGCCTGATCTCCTGATTAACGTCGTTGATAATATCACCGATATATCCGGGCGGATGAAAGAGAGCGCGCAGTGGTCGGGTATGGATAATACAATACTCAATGTCTGGTTAGACGAGGAGGAGTTTCTGACGCGACAAATCGCACATTTCACAGAAAAACCACACTACACTGTCGCACGGCAACACGATCTTGAGAATTTTTATGAACTCCTCTTTTCACCGAAACCGAAATTTTATCTCAGCTACCCAATTACACTTCTAAGAGATACCCCGGACGAAATCAAGAAAATCCGTGAGATCGGCGAAAAACTGAGCCGCTCATTTATTGTTTTTGATCCGCTCACGATTAAAGATATGGCACTGGTGACCGCTGGCGGAGATGGGAGTGTGCCTGCTGCGACTATGGGCGAGATGGATGATGGCGTGATTGAACAGATTAAAACGCGGACAATTTCGCGAGATTATCAGTTTGTCCACCAGAGCGATTTTGTGGTTGTTATTTACCCAACGGATAAATTATCCCCGGGTGTTCTCAGCGAAATGAACTACGCAACCCGCCATAACAAGCCGGTGTACGCAGTCTACACCGGCACGCGGAGTATCTTCTTTGAAAACCTGTGCGATCGAATTTTCGACACCTTTGAGGAGTTAGCAGACTTTCTGACTACAACGTATAAAAAGGATAAAAACTAACTGTTTTTGTTAGAAAGGCAAAACGCCTGCAATCTCAACTTTACGTCCGAGTCGAAAATCCACACTCCCTACTATAGTTATAGAAAGGTTTTATCCCATGGTTGACGCGTATTACACAACTGACGAATCTCATTATAATGAGTGTATTGAGAAAGGCACTATTGTTCCGACGAAAGATTGGTACGGTAAAAGGTTTTGCATCGAGGATTTTTTAGCAGGCGATCACATATATATTTTTATGTTTGTCAATGACCGCTATAGTATCTTTGACGAGGACGGAAAGGATAACACTTTCGGTTTCGTCTTGGATGCCGAGGCGTTGGTCACAGAAAGTAATGCCCTTGTAGGACCAGACCTCCTCAACGAATACCGCGCCCTGCTCAACGAATGCGCAACATTTTCTGTCCAACAAAATCCCGCACTCAAAAATGCCCAATTGATTGTTCGTGGCGTGCTCGCTGGGGCTGTTACCGAACCGGGGGTTGCTGAGACAATGTTGCTTTTCAGGACGCGTGTATCAGAACTTCAAGACGAACGTCGCTGTCGAGGAGAGGCGGCACTGAAACGTTTGAGAGAATCAACAGAGCCGTTGGAGCTGCTTGTCGGCGGGCCTTCACCGTCACCGAGATAGCACAGTACCTTGATGCCAGATTCTGTGCCTGTGTCGCTGGCGTAAAGCTGAATGGCACATGGAACTTGAAAAATTCGGTTATAGCGGGAAGCGTTCTAAAGGCACCAGATGTGTGCTGATCTAAGCGAAAACCAGTTTTTGACAGGGGTCCCCACCCGTTACTGGGAAGGGGCGGAAAAAACCGAGCGAAAACCCCATAATTAAAAATATGAAAATCGGTATCCTCTCCCGGGGACCTCAAAACCACGCCACACTTAGGCTCAGCGAAACTGCCATCAATGCAGGACACACCGCAGAAATCTTAGACCCCTTCGGTTTTTACCTCCATGTCGGTGGCACATCTGATCGCATCACATATCACGGAAAGCCTGTAGATGATTTTGATGTGATCATGCCACGCCTCAGTCGCACGACAGCACAATACGGCGAAGAGGTCGTCGCACACTTTGAGTGGATCGGCACGCCTGTTATCAACCGCGCCAGACCGATCGCGGCAGCACGCCACAAATTCCATTCCCTACGTATCCTCGCACAGCACGGTTTACCCATCCCACCAAGTCTCACTGTCGGTTCCGCCGCATTTTTAGAAGACACCGTAGCCGAAATGGGAGATTATCCGTTTATTTTAAAACCGTTTTACGGCACGCACGGTAGAGGTATTATGTTGTTAGACACGCCGACCTCGCTCACTTCAACCGTAGATGCGTTGTGTGATTTCCATCATGATTATGTGATCCAGCCTTTCATTACGGAAGCAGGTGGGGTTGACATCCGCATCCTCGTCGTGGGCGGCGAAGCAATTGCGGCGATGAAAAGAAGCGCGCCCCCGGGCGAATTCCGTGCGAATATTCACAAAGGCGCGTCAGGGGAAACCGTCACGCTACCGGAGGCATACGACCATCTCGCTATAGAAGCGACAGCAGCACTCGAATTAGAAATAGCCGGGGTTGATCTATTGGAGACAAACAACGGACCCGTCATTTTGGAAGTCAACCCATCGCCCGGGTTTGAAGAATTGGAATCGGCGACAGGAATCAACATCGCAGCCCTTATTATCGAATTTGCAACGGCGTTCGCACAAGAAAATTAAAAAGTGTATAGCCTGAAACGAAGTGGAAGGGTTTTTGCTTGGGTGTTTCTTCAGATCTACGGAAAGGGGTATCAAACCTCCAATGCACCTTATCGAACCGCAAGGAAAATTAAAAATATTAATGTTCAATCACGAATTTCCACCGATCGGTGGCGGTGGCGGTTGGGTCAGTTATTTCTTAGGCAAACACTTCGCGGCAGCAGGACACGATGTGCATCTGATTACTTCGCAATTTCGCGATTGCCCTAAAGACGAGAAGGTGGAAGGCTTTCACGTGCATCGCGTACGTGCACTGCGTAAAAATCCGGATGTATGTGCCGTACACGAGATGCTAACTTACGCGGTAAGTTCAAGTCTCTACGGATTACGGTTCATCAAGCAGTTTCAACCGGATATCGTCCAAGTCTTTTTCGGGATTCCCGCAGGGGGTGGCGCATATCTTCTACAAAAACGCCGCGACGTGCCGTATGTCGTATTTCTCGGAGGACGTGACGTACCGAGCCGCACCCCTGATCCGCCATATTATCGGTGGTTATACCTGCTCCTAAAACCCGCCATCCGAGCGATTTGGCGGAACGCATCAGCGGTCGTTGCTTGTAGTGAAGGCTTGCGCGAACTCGCGCGAGAGACGGATTCAAATGTCCAAATGGATGTGATTCCCGATGCTGTGGATTTGGAAACTTTTACACCCGTCCAACGCAACGCCCATCCAGAAAAAGTCCGAGTCCTCACAATCGGGAGACTCATCCCACGCAAAGGGTTCCAATTTCTAATCCGCGCCCTACCGCAAGTCCTTGAAAAGGTTTCACATAACTTTGAAATAGAGATCGTCGGTGATGGCCCGTATCACGGAGAACTTCTGAAGTTAGCCGAAAATCTCGGTGTAACGTCACACATCCGTTTTGCGGGTTCAGTACCGTATTCGGAATTACCACAAAAATACCAAGAGGCGGACCTCTTCATTTTACCCTCACTCGCCGAGGGGATGCCACTCGTCGTTTTAGAGGCAATGGGGACAGGACTTCCAATCGTTGTCAGTCGCGTCCAAGGCATTGATGAACTTGTCGTAGATGGTGTTAACGGCGCGCTCTTTGATACGAGCGATGTTGATGGACTCGCGCACGCGCTCATCAAACTCATTAACGCGGGCGAAGATCGCATTAAAATGGGCAAAGCAAGCGTTGAGCGTGTTAAACCCTACGACTGGAAACACATCGCTGATGCCTATTTAGCCCTCTATAAAGAAGTTTCCAGTAACCAGTAACCAGTGGCCAGTTAAAGAGGTTTCTTAACTGGTAACTGGTAACTGGCGACTCCTAAAAAAGGAGAAAACATACATGCTACCAACTAAGATTCTTGCCATCGGTGCGGGCGGCTTACAACGCGCCCTAACCCATGAATTTGTCCATATCCTCAACGAACGGAATCTCTATAACGGCGGCATCTTCGTCGGACAGCCGCGTGGTACTGAGAAAGCCGATGCCTTCAACCAACAAAACGGAACATACCATGTTGTCACGTTTGATCTAAGCGGCATCCACGGTATCCGACAAGTTTCAAGCGTCGTTGGTGCGACAACACTCGCCACAGAAGCCGGTCGTGAGCAGTTCTACGCACAGACAGAAAACCCTCTTGACCTTATCCTTATCGGTGTAACCGAAGCGGGGATCGCCAAGGGTGAATTGGCGATGGATGTCTTGGATGAAACCCTCTACCGCTACTTTTGCCAGCACGGTACAGATACGACCCTTTGCGTTATCAATACCGATAACCTGCGAAATAACGGCGATGTCATCCGCGATATTCTCTGCAACGCATATCCAAAGCGCAGTGATGATTACGCGGCGTGGTTGGAGACAAGTGTCGGCTTTCTTAACGAAATGGGCGACCGACTCGTGCCACAGGTCTATGCCGTCCCTGATGAGATTCAGGCATCCGCACGCGCACAGATCAGAGGTCAAGATGAATTAATAACTTACGCGGAGACACTACCCGCAACACCGCTCATTTTGGAAGATTTAGACGACATGTTGCGTGTGCCGTTCGGCGAACTTGACGATTATGGCGTTATTGTCAGTCAAGAGAGCATTGAACCCTATCACGATTGGAAACTCCTTTTGGTGAATTCCGTGCATGTACCGGGGATTACACACAAAGGCACACTCTCCGACATCGAATATGTCAACGAAGCAGCGTCACACCCGACATTTGCGCCACATCTGGAGCGTCTAATGCATGGATATGCTGAGATCGTGGCGGCAGACATCCCCATCGCCGGTAAAAGTGCGCGAGCGTATACGTTGGAATTCGTTGACCGCATCCGTAAAGTCAAAGACGACAACGCCCGGATTAACATCATTGAAACCGTGAAACTCCGTGAACGTGCCGCTGATATCGTCCGCTCACCGAACTATGATGCCAGCACAGAACTCTTCAAATCCGATTTCGCCTATTCC
Organism: uncultured Poribacteria bacterium; assembly: GCA_951828385.1. Lineage (GTDB taxonomy): Bacteria > Poribacteria > WGA-4E > WGA-4E > WGA-3G > WGA-3G. The sequence goes on along the minus strand of OX639973.1, from coordinate 3,950,193 downwards.
TTCGCGACGGTACTCCGATTCCTAACGCCACACGCAATCTCGTCTCTTGATGACTACACGGGTATCACCGATACCGGTACAGCGTATGAAATCCGAGACCCTGACCGAACGATACAGGATATTCTGAGAGGGGCATTTGGCGCAAGTGAAATAGACGTGGAAGACCGGATTAAGGCTATTTTCTCAAATGCAGCACTGTGGTCACCCGCTGGGGCAACATCACCGGTCAGTCTGAATCAGAATCAGGACTTTATGGAACGGGTCGGGCAGTATTATCATCGGTTGGTGAACGGCGAGACGTGTCTTGCGGTTTTGGAGGGTATCTCCAGAAAATAGAAGGTAGATGTGCAGCAATAGTAGCATTGAATATAAATCCTGCTCAAGTTGCCACCTGTGACGGATAGAGGATCGCCGGTGTCTGTGCCAATCGTCTCTCAATTGCCGCCCTCGCTCCGGCATCCTTTGCCAGCAACACCAAAAACCCACCTCCACCAGCCCCGGTAATTCCGTAACCGGTGCATAAATCGGTAACCGATTCCAACAAGGCATCAATCATTGGATTCGTTGTGTGAGGATTGATAACCTTTTTTCCTTCCCAATAGCGCGTCAGAAGGAAACCAAACTGCTCAATATCTCCAACGACCAACGCATCGCGCATCAAATAGGCCTCAGCGCGCAGTTGCGTCAACGTGGAAACCAAGTCTCTCCGGCGGGATAGCCAATCGGCGACGACCTGTTCCAGAATATTCTTCGCCACTCGTTGCTGTCCTGTATAAACCAATAGAAACCGCTCCGATAATGCCTGTGAAGTCTCAGGCATTAGAAAAATCCGATCTATGGTGAACCGCTGAGGCATCCCCGGCTGCGTTGTCGTCAGTTTCCACCCCGGCACAATGCCACCGACCTGGTCTTGCCAGCCACCACAGGAAGTGAGCAGCTGCTCAACGGCAAGTACCTGATTGAACAACTCTTCAGCTGTCCATTGCCGCCCCATTAACTGCCAAAGTGCCATCACCAAACCTCCAGAGAGAATGCTGCTGGTTCCCAGTCCCGAACCCATCGGGACATCGCAATGACTTATCAGTTCTATACCACGGAATTCACGGACGGAACCTACTATGCGGAAGGCGTTATCTGTCACTTCAACCTGACCTGATGCTGTCAAGACTGTGCGGTGTAACGCTAATGGATCATTCAGATGAATGGGGGTCTTGAGCGATTCAACATCGTGAATCTCCGCTTCCTTTTTTTGATCTATAGACTTTAGCCGGATAATCGGTTCAGGGATCCGGCGGGCGGTAACAGAGATCGGATAGCACCCCTTCAATAACAAGGCAACATTCAACACCGCTCCGCCTTTCTCCAAGCTAATTGGCGGCGTATCAGTCCACCCACCCGCGAGATCGACTCGAACCGGCAAACGGACGTTCACAGCAGGGAACGAACCAGTTACGGATTGTAGATTGGGCTGCATTGGACTGTTAGGCGTGACAATGCTCTTCGACACGGCTTCACGGACAGCAGCAAATGCCTGCGTATAGTGGGCATCACGCGTTTGCTTATGTAGGGGTTGGGTTACCCAACCCCTACTGGAAGGCAGGGCGGGTATTTGCTCAGTCAGCGGCGGTGTTTCTACAAATGGAAGGCAGAGGTCGGCGGTAATCTTGTGTAATCGCGCCCGGTGCAACGGGTTATCAATGCGTCCAATGGCCTCATCAAAGATCAACATTGCGCGCTCATATCCGTAAGGGGTCAAGAACGTCTGAAACAAGGGACGGACATCCGTATCCGCTTCTGTCCGGACCGTCTCCACGATGGATGCCGACACTTTCGCGGCTTCTGCTTGTTGCTGTTGAACGAAAACTTTCACCCTATCGGCACGTGACATGAGTTCGCCCATAGAGAGCCGCTCACTATTCTGCCATGCTGCCCCGGGCTTCTGAAACCAGTCGGGACGCACAATTGAATCTCCTATTGAAGTGCTGAACGTAACATTCGGATCGTCGGTGTGATAGATGGGGTAGAGACGCGCATGCCAGAGGCAACGTTGGGAAACGTCACTTGCCCAAAGGACATCGGGCGTTAATGTGTGCTGACGGAGCCATTGGAGAATCGGCACACCGAAGAGCGTGGCATCGTCTTCATAAGCCGTTGGCACATCTGTCACACCGTAAGTCAGGTTCACCCAGCCCTTGTCCAAGGGAATCTGGCACAAAATTGATGTGTGTGCCTTAAGCGGATGTTGAATCAGTTCAAGGTACTCTTGCGTTGTGCCGGCGTGGAGAAACGCAAGTGAGGGCGGGCTCCAGACACCAAACCGAAGCGGAGACAACGTTTCCCACAATGGGATGCGAAGGGTCGGGTGTTTGCTCGTCCATTGCCGAAAATCCGTTTCGGTTGCCATCGCAGGGAGCATGTCACCGTACAAATCAATGGAAATGTCCTCTGCAAACCGGCGGGCTAACGATTGCAACTTCGCCACAGCAGCAGGCCGAAAGAATAAAACACCAGTGTCAATCGCCACCCTCCCCTCGGTATCGCAAACGCCTGCCGCACGTAATTTTTCGGCGGGATACTTTTGTAGACAGCGTCGGACTTCATGCGTGTTTGGAGCGACATCATAAACACCGTGTCGACTCCCTAATTCAGCATCTCCCCAATAGGCAATCCCTGTCACGTCAACACCTTCCGGAAGTGTAATTGCCTCGGCGGGTGAGGTGTTTAGCTGCATCCACGTGTCTCCACAGGCAACCACCACCCCCGCATCAATATGAGCCCCTATAGCCGTAAGAAAGTGATACATCACCTCAAAGATGGAGTGCATTGGTGGCGGGAGCGGGGCGAAAATTTTTCCGAGAAGACTTTGATGCGGAATCCGCCGACTGTCGCCACCGGAGTGGAGTATGAGGAGTCGGGATGTCCATCCAATCGTCTCTTGATGGCCGCTTTCTAACTGTCCAAGGACGTGGAGCGTTGCACCCCCACTGCCAATTCGCATGCCACCCGGATCAGGAATAACCGAATATTCTGTCTCTGGATGGAGGACCCCAGCTCTTTTGAGACGTTGGAGTTGAAGCCGGTAGACACTCGCTTGCGACTCGTTTGTAGCCGTGAGAACACATCTGTCCCAGACTTTGTCGCGCAGGACGTGATTGTTTCGACGCTGCTGGTACACTGTCATTTTCCTTTACGATTGGAAAAGCGAACGTGAAACCTGAAGCAGGAGGTGTCCATCAAGAGCCACCCTCAATCTACAATAATATCATTGTACTTTTTCCAATGATTCTTCTTATTGCAGAACCTGACTTTTAACCAAAGCGGCATGTACTTGTGATTACTACCTAAAAAATAGCCCAGGAACCTCATAAACTCATAAAACATTGCGTAAGGAAGATGTTTCATCTTGCCGTGACTCACTATGTATTGACATTCAGCTTTGAGATATTTCAAGCCTTCAGAAACGAACTTCCCTTTCGGATATTCTACCTTTTCATGCCGATATACATAAGGTAACGTCGCACCCGTATCAAAGAACCGATGGAATACCTGTTTTAAAGAATAATTATGGGAATGATACACCACAGACTCACTTGCATAGGCAATTTTATAACCGGCGAACAACACCCTTTTTGCCCATTCATGATCTTCACACATCAACATCTCTGGTATTTTCATTTTTTCCCAAATATCCTTTCGTATTGCAGAATTTGTATTGGAGAAAAGCATAAGATTTGTCAGTTGAACCTTGCCTTGATCATCCATTTCTCGTATATTATTTTTTCTTGGATAAAAGTATTGGATAAAGAATTCTTCCATGGGACTCGCGTCTTTTTTCGGATGCTGCCTACCAAATACACCGGCTACCACAGAATCTTTAAATGGCATTAACAGCTTTGTGAGCCACTGGGTGTCTTTTATAACAACGTCCGCCGACAAGAAGATCAGGTAATCGCCTTTTGACAGAGACGCGCCGTAGTTTCGCGTACCCCCATAATTATAATCATCTTCTTCAACATGGATAAACTTGACAGGAAAGCCTTTTGCGATTTCGGGCGTTTTGTCGTCAGAGGAATCTAAAATGATAGTTTCGATCTCACCCGAAAAATCTTGACGATAGACGCTGCGAAGTAAGTCGCCAATATTATTTTCCACATTTTTGGTGGGAAGGATGATACTGACTATTGTCATATCAATCACGCTATGGACTTTTGGAGTCCATCCTAATCGGTCTTTTTTCTGTTGGGATACCGAGCATATTCTATAGGACTTACGCATGCTGCTCTTTTGTAGCACAAACTTCCCAGTTTGTGCCACCAGAACGCTATGTTTTCCGAGAAATCTCATCTAACAGAACAGGCTGCAGTCAAAATTGCGTAAGTCCTGTTCTATTTTTTATCTGCGTTATTCGTTTTGGTCTCTTCCCACTTTGTTGTACGATATTTCTCATTCGTCTCTATATTGGGAGGATAGTGAATTTCCCAAACTTTAACGTCTATATCAGCATTTTCGTTTGTTGGATACACAGGAACAAAAGCTTCACTGTGTTCACCTCGCAAGAATAACTTGATGGCGAGACTATTCCAACCGATAGGTGGAATGTAATAAGCCCTTTGCAGTTTGGTTTCGGAGTCAAAGTATAAAACGACTCCTCCGTTTTCAATATCCACTGAAATTTGAGAAATGGGATTGCTAACGGTCCTTTGAACCTTTACGTCAGGGTCAGTTTTATCCTCAGTTTCTGTGTTGTTCTCGTTTTTAAATTGTGCCGTGATGGTTAATGTTTCAGGTGAAGCGCGGGCAATATCAATAAAAGATAACAGACATTCTTCGTCACGTGATTGCATTCGGTACGGTGTTCCGATAGGTGTTTCTGTTCGCGTCAGTCTATAGAGGCTGAACTGCTTGTCACCGTTTTCATCACTGCCTATAGATGAATACGTTCTGGATCTTGTTATAACATCCTGCTCTGTCAACATCAGATGCGTAACTTGATATGTTTTTAAAAAGGAGAGCACCTCTTGCCCATCTTGTGCACAGAGAACATGTCGGTAAAAAAGATATATCCGTTTGATGAACTGGTCGGGATCAATGATTGTGCCTACATTGCCGAGGACATTCAGTTGTATGCCAAAATTCCAATGTGCGGCTACAATAGATTCTTGTGGCAGCGTATCCTTCATCCATTTATAAGCTTCTGCGCGACTGTTTTGCCCTGGAACTGGAGCGCGCATGCGCGCGGCGGCGTAAATGGACCTGTGGGCATGTCCACCGAGGGGTGTCCAGAAGAGTACAAGTATTAAAACGATAGTAGCAAGCGTTGTTGTTACGTGTTTCTCTCGGATCTGTTGGTAAATAATCCCCGTGTCTTTGAGTTTTTGTATGAGGTGCGCGGGAAAAAGCCAGAGAAGCCAGGCGGTACCATAGGCGAGCGGCATACCAACAAGGAAATCACTGCGTACAGCACCTCGTGATAGTCCTACCCATAAGAAAAACCATCCAAGCGTCGCGAGTACAACAAGTTCATTTTTTGATTTTTCTTTTCGGAAGCTTGCAATGCCAAAAGATAAGACGGTTAGAACTAACGAAACAAAGAAAAGGATATTACAGATGCCTTCTCCAACCCATCCGTTGAGATGATCCCGAAAGAACGTTGTTGCAGCAAACAGGGACAGCGAGACCGCCATCGGAATGCCTTTCAATTTCCATGAATGGAGACTCGCTGCTATTAACCCGACACTGCCGAAAACAAAAATTGTACCGTGTCGGCTCCACCAATATCCGAAATCTGGGTCGGCTAATTCCCCGATGGTCTTTATGAATTGGTTCTCATGAAACGGATATGCTGTTTCTTCAAAAGTGCTAGCTTGTGTAACGATATAAGCGATCCCTGCTGTAATGCCAAGCAATGTTAACCCCCATGCCAGCTTTCGTGCATAGCGGCGTAAGTGTTCTACGTAGGTCAGTAGCAGATATCTTGTGCCACGCAATATAAGGACTACCAACGGTGGAAAGAGCATAATCGCAGCAAGATGGGTATTAGAGCTGTATCCGCTTCGGTAAGCGGGGCTTATAAAATAGAGCCAGGGAACAAACATAAGTGTCCAGAGGACATACTCTATGAGACGATCTTCTGTGTCTGTGGTGCAAAATTTCCAAAGTTCTAAGGCAATTATAATGATGAGGAAGAATCCAAATCCCTCCCAACTCATTCCACCAAGAAAGACAATGACACCGCAGAGCGCGGTTGTTATCCATCTCTGCCATCCCAGCTCCATACGCTCTTTCCAAAGGTAACTGATCACTGCAAGAATACCGAACATCCAGCACCACGCGTCTCTGTCGCCGAAACCCGCTGCACTACGCTCAATGCTCCCCGGTAAAGTTGCAAGTAATAGGATAACAGTAGCTGCGAAGTAGAATCCAAAGACACGAGCAAGAAATAGACAAAGCACACCGAGCCCGACAATGAAACAGATAATAGGAAGATAAATTTGAATATGGTACAGTGTCAGTTTTGGAAAGATCCACCCGATTGACTTATGGATATAAGCAATACCATAAGCATAGAGATACAAACGTTGTCCATTTTCTCTACCTTCCGGCAACCAACGGCGCATATCGCGTGCTGGAAGAACATTTTGCTCAGCGATCTCTTGTGCTTGTAGGGCGTAGAGATAGGCATCATTAGACGTAAACTGATTGTCAGGTAATCTTCCGACACCTTGGACGCGGATCCAGCAGGCAAGTAGCAGAATCGCACAGAGAAGAATTTTTTGATAGAACTTCATAGTGTATTACAAACGGAAGGCATATTGCCAACCGAGGGTGAGCCTCCATCTATTTTTGAGTTGTGTTCCTGTAAGATTCTGATAAATAGGCAGAGTGAACTCAACTGCAATCCGCTGTCCTGCCAACGGTTTTCCTGCTGGCCCCATCAGGTTGCTTGAAATAGCAACGTCAAGCCGAGTGCCGCCACGAAAATCAGGTCGGTGGCTCGGACTCATGTTTGTATTTAAATCGGGATGGCTACCGGTGATCTGTCCGCTATGTGATAACAGAAGCCGCCCTCCGAAACTGAGCCAATCGCTGAGTTTTCGCGCGCCCCATGCAGTAGCGTTAACAGAATTCCCGTGTTGGTATTTATTGCTATTGGTATGCAGCGGAAACGTTCCGCGTAATTGACTGCCATAAGACCAGTTTCCATAATACCCGAAAAACGTTATGCCTGATCGTCCTTCAACGGAACCACTCCCAAGTTGCATCGGATAGGGTAAGATGTTTCTATCCATCCCGGTCTGTTCAATAGAACCCGTCGGCAATGACATACCGATGTTTCCAATGAAATTGAGGTGGTCTGTTTTCCACAATGTGAGGAGAGACTCTAATTTGACATCGCCAAGTCCTGAACTTGTCATTTCGTGCGTGCCCACGGGATGCGCGTGATGCCCTGTTGCGTGGTCGTGTGAACCTTCCATCTCCATGTGGCGTTGCTGATAGTTTGCCATTACCATGAGCGTGATTTTGCCGTGTGGTGCGAACATAGCACCGAGACTATGCATTTTCATGTCCATCTGCGTCGGCACCGTCATAAAGTCTTTGAGCACGTCAGCAGCCTCAAGTGCTGTAGTACCGGATTGTAGTCCCTGCATATCCATTGCCATGAATCTGTAGGATAGCATCACTTCACGAGTTTTATGTCCATGTTCACCCATGACACCGATAGGCGCGTGGCTGTCGGGGCGAGAACTTGGGGCATCCGCGTGAACGAAGTTAAAAACGAAAATCGGTAGAAAGATAGTTAAGAGCATTATGGATGGTTTCAATCATTTCTCCTTATGAATGATTATCATTTGTTAGGTGGTTTTACACTTTTTAGCAGTAATAAGTATAGCTGCGAGATAGACGAATCCAAGGTATCGCACAGTGTATTTATCATAACGCGTTGCTACCCGGCGATACTGTTTCAACCGATGGAAAAAACGTTCTATCACATTGCGAAGTTTATACAACACTTTGTCATAAGGACGCTCTTCAACACGGTTCTTGCGAGGGCGGATGACAGCCTCAGCACCTTGGGCAACTATTTCCGAACGAAACGCATCTGAGTCGTAGGCAGCAACGGCAGGAAGTCACTGCTCACTGCTGCATGGAGTTTCGTGGTAAAACCCGCGCAAAATATACCACCAACGCTTGAAAAAGTAATCCAAAGGTCCGATAAAGGAAGAAGCAAAGCACACCTAATCCTAACACAAAACAGATAGCAGGTGAAAGCAGTGAAACCTGATAGAGAGATACATTACAAAAGAGAACTGTTATTACTTTGTGCGTGTAAGCGACCCCGTAAGCATGCGCAATCATACTTTGTTCATAGTCTCTACCCAGCGGGCGCCAGCGGTGCATATCCCGCGCCGGTGTAGGATGCCCTGTTCAGACACGATTTGTGCTTGCCAATAGTGGATATACGGATCGTTTCCGGTAAATTGACCCTCAGGAATATTCTGAACACCTTGAATCCGAATCCAGAAGGCAACGAGAAAAATAGTGCTCAAGAGTACCCACGGAAGGAAACCGCGTAGGGGTTTCCAAAGCGGTATTAATTTTTCTAAATACTTCATTATGTCCCTACAAATGGAAAGCGTACTGCCAACCGAGGATGAGTCTCCATGTCGTTTTCAGTTGTGTACCAGTGGGGTTTTGATAGAGTGGCATCTGAAATTCAATCGAAAGATGTGCAATACCTGCAGCGATCACCTCACGCGGATTCATTTTGTAGATAAGGTTTCAAATCCCATAACAGGATAGTGTCATCATAACTGCCACTTGCCAAGATAGTGCTATCTGGTGAAAACGCAAGACATTGAATATCTGTCGGATGTCCCAGAAAAGTAGCAACGTTTTCACCGGTGCTAATGTCCCATAACTGAACAGGAACTTTCTCTAAGCCCGATTGCCAATTTTCACCGAAAGCTATATACCGACCGCAAGGTGAAAGTACTATCGGATCCACCAAAGGATACTCTCCATCTGGTACTGTGAGGGGTGTGTGCATTATAATACGTGCTTCACACTGCTCAATATCCCACACAAGTATACTAGCCCCGGAAACTCCCGCAATTAGATTTCCACAAGGAGAAAAAACGAGAGGAACAAAATGAGTTAGTGCTCTTAAGTCCTCTCCAAGTGATTTAATATACGCAGCATCAAAATAGCCGTGAGGCATCACAAAAACTTTTGGAAACTCACCAATCTCTTCACCACACATCACGTCCCACACCCGATTTGTCCAGTCAGTACATTTGCTGAGCAGGCGTGTGCCATCCGGACTAAATCTCATGTAGTTGATTCGATTTGTATGTTTACCTCTGAAGATGTGTCGCATCTGTCCGCGTGCGACATCCCATATATACACAGCACCGTTTTCATGGTCATTTTCATCTGAGCTCTCACTATCCTTTTCCGTTCCGTTCCCACACGCAAGTAGTTGCGTGGCGGGTGCGTATGCCATCCCATCTCGTCGATCGGGCGGTTCTCCAGGGACTGTGAGTTCGGCTATCGGTTCATTTTGTCCAATTTCCCACAGATTCAAGGTGTTGCCATAATACAGAGATTCTCCGGGCGGATACCCAGTGGCATAAAATTTTCCAGTTGCTGTATCCGAATAAACGGCAATGGTATGACAACGCGGCTCTGTAACGACACGTTGCGGACGATGGGTTGCAACATTCCAGAGCACGACACCGCCAAATTGCCGGTACCCCGCACAGAGTGTTTGTCCATCAGGTGAGAATACCAGCGAATGCAGATCGCCACGTTCCCACGGTAGGATCGCGAGGGGCTCTGTCCGTCCCACTGTCTTGACTTGGACTTCAAAATCGCTTTGTAAGGCGAGATGTCGGCCGTTGGAAAAGTGGATAGGATAAATTTCCGCCTCATAATAATTTTTTTCCTGAAAAGTATACAACGTCTTTTGCTGTGCTATATCCCACAGCGTAATGCTGCTTTGATCCTGAGAGATACCTGCTCCCCGAAGAGTGCCATCGGGTGCATAGGAAATATCCATCCAATCGTCACCGGTTGATGGATACGTTCGCTGCAGCTGCCAAGTGGAAGTCTCCCAGACTTGAACAGTTCCCTTCACACCACCACCAGCAAGAAACTGACCACAAGGTGAAAAATTGAGTGAGTGGACACCTTCGCGATGTCCCGTGAAGCGGATGATACGTTCACCGATCGTTATATCCCATACGCTGATAAAATCAGCAAAATGTGACGACGCAAAGAGGCGATTGTCCGGTGAAAACGCCAAAGCACCGCTAAAGTTCCAAAAGAATCCATTGCCAGGCCAGTCATCTATGCTACATAACTCGATGTCTCCAGAAGGTAATTCCAGCGATGCATGTACTCTACCGGTTAACGACTCATAGATGTCAACGATAACGCTACTATCACGACTTGCAGCAAGCCATTGCCCTGATGGAGAAAAACAGAGACTGCCTACACCATTTTGAGGCGGATCCTCTCGCAACCTCACAGGATATTCCATGACAGCGATACATTTTTGTCTTTGTGTATCCCATATCTTAATAACCTCATCCCCATTTTTGTCCGTGTTTTTCAATGCCAGCCAGGGTTGCCCTGAACAGAGAGCAATGCGGTCGACCATGCCTCTCTCTGTTTCAAACAACGAAACAGGCAGGCGTGTGGTGAGATCATACCACCACACGCCTGCACAACTACCAGCTGCTAAATACATTCCATCTGCGGAAACTGCTAAATCATTTAAGTGCCCCCGTCCAAAACGGGCAATCGCACCCTGTGGTAGCTCCCAAACAGTGAAATCATTTTTATTCATAGAAAACATTATGAGCAACTTGTCCTTTTGATTAAATTTACCTGCAACATACTACGTGAATACACAGCATAGAAGTAGGTATAACGTGAGTTCGATAATAATATCCAAATTTAGATGTCGGTTGGGTAGAGCGTAGCGAAACCCAACAATATTAATTAATTACCCTTACATATGGAGACACAAGGCGGTCCAGCCCCATCGGCCTTGGAACAGCCTCCCCTCTGCGGAGCATGAAGACACCCTTTTCGTCTACACTTCTCGTGGGAATGATTACATCCGCTGTCACAATATGTTGATACCTTAGAACAACCTGTACAGTTCCCTGTAGCCCCGCTTCCACGTGCGGGACAGTTTGCGTATTGTTTTCCGGTATCACCAAACCCCTTACAGGCATCGCTATTACAAGTATAGTTGCTGGTAGAGTTTCCCCTACCTTTCTGTACAAGCCAGGCATCCACTTCGTCACCCGTGACAGTTTCAATAGGTGGATTTTCACCTCCACAACAGCCACCTGTCGTTTCAGCGACTAAAGTTGCCTCGCCGCCACCACCACAGCATCCTGTCGCAGCTTCGGTCTCCGAGGCATCCCAACTCCCTGTCAGTAAGAAAATACAGCCACCTACAAACAGCAAGGCGATCATTAAGTTTCCGATGGTGTTCCGGTGGGTTTTCAACATTTTACTCATTATTCTTTCCTTTCCCATATACGGGTCGTAAAATACAAAAAGTTATACAAAGTTTTAACTCAAAAACATAAAACACTTTACCTTGTCACAACGCCTATTGCAAGGAGACAAGGCGCAAATGCATCGAAAGAACTCCCGATGCAACAAAACGATAACAAGAGACACCTGACAAAACGTGTTAGCGTCATAATCTCTTATGGATTATAACATCTGTTATCTGTCCTGTTGATACGGACAGGTTTGTGTCTCGGTCTGATACGGGCATATTTTCTCGATCGGTGGCTCTACGGGGACAGCGGGTGTTCCTGTGAACAGACACACCACAACCCCAACAACGATCAGAAACACAACCGGTAGCCATTCTTTGAGTCGTTTAGATTTCTGTGAAATTATCATAACGCCTCCGATTTATGACAATAAGAAGAGAACGTAATTAAGATACACCATTCCCCTACTATAGTCAAAGTAAAAAGTCGCATCGCCCGGTAGAAACCTCCCCACTGTGATACCGGGCAGTGCAACAACAAAAACCCGCGACGCGATGATCCGTGCAAGACGGAGGCAGCGTGTGGACGCGAAGATAATGCAACCGTTAAAACGATTACATCTACTTTGTAAAGTAAATGAAGCAAAATACTTAATATAAGTAAAGTGGGGGGGGGGGGGTAAACTTCGTTATGTGAACCGAGGGCACAAGCAATGCCGACGGACATAAGGTCCACTCAGATAAACTGTACCTAAGACAAGCATTATGTAGCGTTGTTATCCCAATATATCGGTTCTTCATCCGCAAGTTCCCTATGTGAAAGGTAAGTGTGAAAATAGCGGTGGCATCGTTTTTCGGTTTCGCCACTCTATTTACAAACAATTATATCACAGATCGCGAACAATGTCAAATTTTTTCCTAAAAATTACAAAATCCTTAGAAAAATACACCATTTTCACTTAATTATACACGCGGAGCCAATTTTTGTCAATTTTTTTCAAGAAAAATCAAAAAAATGTTTTCTTCGGAAACTTTACACCATTGAGGCACATGGAGCCGGGAGAGCAAGTTTGGTGTAAGGGTTGGGAAACCCAACCCCTACGAGATCAGAAACTTCATCAAATCGCGCCTACAAGAAGCAGATGTTTTTAAAAGCACGTGAGTCCGCTAATCCACTAAAGAGATAACGCCTTTTTTCCGTTGAAGCACAGCATCGTAGAACCGCATCGTGCCAACGCAGTCTTGGATACTCGATACCGGTTCCCGACCCTCACGAATAGCATTGGCAAACTCGGTGAGGCTGATACCGTCACCGGTCAATTCACCATTTCGCTGATCAGAAAAGTTTGAGGTGAAGCTGTTCCCGGATTCGGTGAAGTGTTGCATACCCCACAACCCATCTAAAACAATATATTCGTGCTGACCGGTAATTTCGATGTAGTCATAGTTGCGCTGCCACAAGCGTTGGCTGCTCAGCTGCAGACTACCCACCGCGCCGTTTGTATATTCTACGCCGACAGCGAATGCGCCTTGCCCATCAACTTCATTGTGGAAAACGCTGAGTTCCTTGACATCCGCACCAGCGATGTGTCTCGCTAAATCGAAATGGTGGATCGCAAAATCAAGCAGATAACTTTTGACCGTTGGGTATTTCCCACTACAGAACGAGCAAAAAAGCTGGGTGAGTTGCCCGAAGGATTCGGTCTGCATGATCCGCCGTGCCTCTCGCACACCGAGACTGAACCGCCGCTGGAAGTTCACCATGAGTGTCTTACCATGTTTTTTCGCGGTTTCTGCCAAAGTAAGCGTTTCCTCAAGAGAGGGTGCCGGCGGTTTGGGTGTGAATACATGATACCCCGCCGCAAGCGTTTCAAGCACAAGCGGTTGTCTGGGGTCAGGTCCCATGGAGATAATCACTGCTTCCAAGTCTTCTTTTTCAAACATTTCGTGCCGGTCGGTGTAATATCTACCTGTACCGAATTTGCCAGCAGCAGCCTTTGCACGATTTTCATCGGCATCGCAAACGGCTTGCAATGCGACTGGGGCGAGATGTAATGCGGGATAAATAGTGTGCCGCGCGAAACCGCCAGCACCGAGAAATCCTATCCGAAGAGGTTCCATATCTGTTTCCTTTTTTAGCTCTCAGCGGCAATAGCCATCGGTTTCCCTCGTAGGGGCGAGGTTGCCTCGTCCACACGGGTCGGGAAACCCAACCCCTACGACAACCGACAGCTATTCTTGCTGACAGCCATTAAAAAAATAAAAATTTGTACGCAATTTAGCACAACCTCAGCACACTGTAAACAAAATTTTATGCCAGTTCCGACAAACGATGGAAATTTCAATTCAACCTAATTGCGAAAATTATGTCAAAAGATAAAGGGTAGAATTTCTGATTGCTGCGATTATAATACACAAAATTTGGATGGGACAAACAAAAGAATGCCTAAAGAAGCAGGTGACCAACGGCGCAACTTCCGATTTGCGCTGCTCCAAGGCACCTTCATGCGTATTAACCTCGCGTTCGCGGATTCATCGACGGTGCTCCCTGCTTTTATCCATAAGTTGAGTGGTTCGGATCTTCTCGTGGGTTTAACCGGCTCAATGATGATGACAGGGTGGATGTGGCCGCAACTGTTGATGTCCAACCTACTGGAACACCGCCCCCGCAAAATGCCGTTCTACGCGCTCGGTATGAGCGTCCGTGTCTTGGCATGGCTCGGTATCTTTTTCTGCACCATCACAATCGGTGAGCAAAATCCGATGTTGCTTGCCGGCTGCTTTCTCGGACTCTACTTCTTATCTTCCTCCGCCATGGGGGTTTCAACGCTCCCTTACATGGACATCGTCTCTAAATCCATAGAGCCGCAGCGACGCGCCCGTTTCTTCAGTCTCCGACAAATATACGGCGGTTTTTTCGCTATCTGGGTCGGATTCCTTGTGCGTGCAGTACTCGGAGACGCATCTGAATTTACGGGCATACTCGGGGGTATCACGCAAGCTTTCAAAACGTTCACCATGTACTTTATCGGCTCTATTTGTAATATAGAGACGGATCTCGGTTTTCCCTATAACTACGCCTTTCTTTTTCTCTGCTCGGTAGCAGCAGCGTTCCTCTCATTTGTCAGTTTCTTAGGCGTACGCGAACCGATCCATCCGGTTCACGCGACACGGCAACCCATCTTACAACATCTAAAACAGGGACCGCACTTCCTCCGAACAGACGCAAATTACCGACGGTTCATCCTCTTCCGTGTTTTTGCACACTTCTCTGGAATGGCATCCCCCTTCTATATTCCGTACGCGTTGGACACGCTCGGATTTTCAGATGCAACGATCGGCTTTTGCATCGTCAGTTCCGCGCTCAGCGGCGTGGTGTCAAATACAATGTGGGGATATGTCGGTGAAAAGTATGGGGTGCGATGGGTACTGATTATCACGGCAGGTATGATGGGCATCCCGTCTATACTCGCTTTTTCTTCAGGCATATTACCGATTTCATTACAGATGCCCGCCTTCTTTCTCATTTTCATCGTCGGTGGCATTTTAGGGAACGGCATGATGGTCGGTTTTATGGCATACATGCTAAATATCGCACCGCCACGAAACCGTCCGACTTACATCGGCTTTATGAACACGTTACTCGTGCCTGTGGGTTTCGCACCGACGTTAGGCGGGTTTCTTGCACGGTATATCGGTCATCGGTGGCTGTTCGCACTCTCAATCGGCATTTGTATCGTTGCCTTTCGCATTGCGACAGGGCTGCAGGAAATTATGCATGATAATGAGGTAGAAGCGGAAACTCAGGCGTAGCCATTTATTCCCTTCTCTTTCCTTTGATGCCACTATTTTTCGCCTGCATCGTTGATGGTTTTGTGGTATACTTAAAAAGAGCACAGAAATCCCTGACAGACATTCCATCAAAGTATCCAATTATGCAAGAGGAATCTGAGCGTATGAAACCCACTTCATCCCCCATTCTTTTGGTGCTGCTTATCTTTTCAACGCTATACCTACCCAGCAGCTTCGCCGAAGATTACACGCAATGGGGTTTACCCGAAGGTGCCAAAGCGCGCATAGGCAAAGGCGAGATCAATGATATACAATATTCTCCAGATGGCACTATATTAGCAGTTGCCGGTTCTGTCGGTATCTGGCTCTACGACGCGGAGACCCTTCAAGAACTCACATTGCTCAGGAAAGGCAGGAAAGGTAAGTACGGTGTTCGTAATATATCGTTCAGTCCGGATAGTACAACCCTCGTGAGTGGGTATTTGGACGATGTCATATTCTGGGATGTTACCGCAAGGGAACACAAGAAAACGTATGAACGTATCGGTAGTTCCGTTTTGCTGAGTCCAGATGGCTCGCTTCTCGTAAGTAAAGATTACAAAGGAATCCATCTGTCGGATGCAAAAACAGGTGATCGAAAAAAAACAATCGTTTTTAAACGTCTTAATTATAGACCCTGCATACTGTTCAGTCCTGACGGGCGAACACTTGCAGGTGCACATTTGGATGGACCAATCCCGCTATGGGATACAAAGACTGGAAAACTAAAGAAAACGCTCATAGGTCATGCGAAAAACGTTTATACTTTGTCCTTCAGCCCGGATGGAAAAACGCTCGCAAGTGGCAGTAGAGATCATACCGTTCGCTTGTGGGATGTAGAGACAGGAACACTTCAGAAAACGTTTATAGGACATACGGAGACTGTCTATAGCGTCTCCTTCAGTCCTGGTGGACGAATCCTCGCAACAGGAAGTGAAGACAAAACTATCCGTCTCTGGAATGTTAACACTGGAAAACTGAAGAAAATACTGGAGCATGCAGATCACGTTAATCACGTGTTGTTCAGCCCGGATGGAAAAACGCTCACGGGTGCCAGTTCACACCATACAATTCGTCTATGGGACGCAGAGACTGGAAAACTAAAAAAAACGCTCACAGGACATGGCATCTGGATAGTTGGCACCTCGTTTAGTCCTGATGGGAAAACACTCGCTACGATGAGTAGGGACGAAACCATCCGCTTGTGGGATGCAAACACCGGGCAGCATAAAATGGACTTAACAGGCAAACACGTGGAGAACATAGGTTATTTCGAGAGCATGTCGTTTAGTCCGGACAGACGCATGCTCGCCGCTGTGAGTGGCAAAAAAACCGATCTCTCAGGTTTTTCAGACTACACGGCGCGGACCATCGCGAGTAAAAGTGGAGACCCTGCCATTTACCTATGGAATACGGATACAGGAAAACAAGAGAAAGTACTCACAGGGCACACAGAATTCGTTGAAAGTGTGTCGTTTAGTCCTGACGGGAAGACACTCGCAAGTGGAGGCGGGGACAAGACAATCCGCCTATGGGATATTGCTACTGGAAACGAAAGAAAAGTACTCACAGGGCATACAGAAAGTATCACGAGTCTCTCATTCAGTCTGGATGGCGCAATACTCGCAAGTGGCGGGCTGAACGGGAACATCCGCCTGTGGGATGCAAACACCGGTGAACACAAGAAAACACTCACAGGGCATGCAGCGGAGGTGAGAAGCCTTTCGTTCAGTCCGGATGGCGAAATCCTCGCCAGCACAGGTCCAGACGGCACCCTCCGTCTATGGGACGCAAACACTGGTGAGCACAAGAAGACACTCACAGCGTATAAAGGGACTTTTTGGAGCGTGTTGTTCGGTCTCAATGGCGAAATTCTCGCAACTCAAAGCGGAAGCTCACGCGTGAGTATCCGTTTATGGAAAGAGATTCGTCTATGGGATGTCATCAAAGACCGAGAGAAGAAAACACTCACAGGACATACACTGGGCATCACCAGCGTTTCATTCAGTCCAGATAGACAAACACTCGCAAGCGCGAGCGAAGATGGGACAGTACTGCTGTGGGAGTTGACAGCTATACTTAACACAACAGATAATACAAAGTGATACAGATATTTCTGGGTTAAAGGGAGAAATCTCTGATGGAAAAAGGAATGTTTATCGTTATCGGTCTTGTGGTCGGCATCGTTTCGGTTGTTGTGACGAGTATCCTTTCGAGGCGTATGAGAAAAGTACTATTCATTATAGGGATCGCGATCTGTGTCGCGTTCGGCATTGCTTGGATTGCTTTTGTCGTGAGTATGATTCCGAGGGATGTTAATACCAGCGGGATCAATGATGTGCAGTATTTCCCAGACGGTACCCGTTTAGCGATTGCCAGTTCTACCGGTATTTCGATCTATGATGTGAACAGCGATAAAGTGCACGCAACGCTCGCGACGGATATGACGGATGCCCATAACGTGTCATTCAGTCCGAATGGACAGATACTCGCGAGTGGCGGTGAAGATGGACTTATCCGCCTCTGGGACGTGAGTACCGGTGAACATAAGACAACCTTCATAGCAGAACACGGGAGATATCTTCGTGTCCTATTCAGCCGCGATGGCGATACACTCGCAAGTTGGGGCAGCTATGAGGTTAATCTGTGGGACGTTGCTACAAGCACACACAGGAAAACATCCAGAGAATATGAAGATTATGCCAACGTGTCGATTAACGGTGATGGCGGTATCCTTGTGAATATAGATAACAAGAATGATTACATCCGTCTGTTGGACTTTATCACAGGAGAAGAAAAGAAAAATTACATCCGTCTGTTGGACTTTATCACAGGAGAAGAAAAGAAAAAACTTAGGGGCCATACAAAGAAGGTTGAAAGTGTGGCATTCAGTCCTGATGGAAAGACTCTTGTGAGTGGGAGTAGAGACAAAACCATTCGTCTGTGGGATGTTGCAACCGGAAAACACAAGAAAACCCTCAAGGGACCGCAAAAAAGTATTAATAGTATAGCGTTCAGTCCTGATGGACGCATGCTTGCCACCGCAAGTAGAGACAATACCGTCTGCCTGTGGGACGCGATTACAGGGACACATAAGAAAACGCTTGAAGGACATACCGCTGCTGTCAACGGCACAGCGTTCAGTCCTGATGGACAGATAATCGTAAGTTGGAGTAACGACCGGACGATCCGATTATGGGATGTTGACACCGGCGAGTTGAAAAAAACACTCCAATTCCCAAAATCGTCTAAATTGGAAAAAGGGTGAATCTGTGATAGAATAGTGAATGAGTGATAAGAACGAGCCGATTGTCTATCCACATATTACACATTTAACGCTATATGCCGCCACGAATTCTCAATTCACAACCCTCTCGCATAATAAAAGGAGCATGACAGATGAAGATTGTAATACCGAATTTAATGCTTGCGTGCATCAGTTTAATTGTCCTGAGCTTGGTGCTTACCAACACCAGCACTGCCGAATTGGATCTAAAAACCGCTGCCGGGATATGGCTCTTTGATGAGGGCAAAGGCAACACTGCCGCGGATGCCTCTGAAAATGGTAACGATGGCGAACTTGTGGATAGTCCGAAATGGATAAAGAACGGTAAGTTCGGAGCCGCACTCGAATTTGATGGGAATGAGAGCAAAGGACATGTCCTTGTCGGAAATTTAGGTTTATCTGGGGCGGTTACATTGGTCTTGTGGGCGAAACCGAGTGATGTCGCCGATGATGATCGGTTAATATCGAATCTCAGTGGACCCACAAATCCGGCTTTCGCAATTCGGTTCCAAAGTGGCGCAGTTGACATTTGGGGCAAGGCGTGGAAACCCGTCATCCCAAAATTTGATGAGAATAAATGGGGACACTACGCGTTTGTCTTGGATGACGAAGGAAACGCGACAGGCTATTACAATGGCAAAGAAGAAGTCACCGTTGCCGATACCTATATTTTTACGGATATCGGGATTGGCGCAACTTTTTTGCATCAATGGGGACAATATTATTCCGGTGCCTTTGACGAGATCGCGTTTTTTAACCTCGCACTGACTGAAGATGATATTAATATCCTCATGACAAGAGGACTCAAATCCGCCTTGGCGGTTTACCCGGCTGGTAAATTAACCACGACATGGGGGAATATAAAAACCAGCCCATAAGGATCAGACTAAGTGCAAAGCAACTTTCATCAGCGTTTCGCATCGCAGATAAATTTCGATTTACTTAAGACAATTCTCGTTGTCATGGCAATAATAGCAAGCCTTTCGGTTTCCTATGCGGCAGACCGTGTCGTCGGGCATTGGGAGGGACAGATTGACATTCCCGGTCAACCTATTACCGTGAAGGTAGATCTCGCCATCAACGACAGTGACTGGAGTGGGACTATTGACATTCCGACCCAAGGCGCGAAAGGCTTGCCACTGTCTGATATCCACGTCGAGGAAAACGATGAAGGTGTGAACGTCAAGTTCTCTATTCGCGGCGTGCCGGGAAATCCAACCTTTGATGGTCAACTACAAGACGGTGCCATCAGCGGCACATTCAGCCAAGCGGGTGCCACATTCGGATTCCAACTCTCCCGCGAGCAGGTCAAGGGGCCCGCAAGACCCCAAGAACCGAAACCACCGTTCCCTTATCAGAGTGAAGAGGTAGCCTTTCAGAACGGTGCTGTCAACCTCGCGGGTACTTTGACGTTACCACAGGGTGACGGTCCCTTTCCAGCAGTGTTGCTTATCTCCGGTAGCGGTCTGCAGGATCGAGACGAGACGTTGGTCGGACACAAACCGTTTTGGGTGCTCGCCGACCATCTGAGTCGTGCGGGTATTGCTGTCCTCCGTGTGGATGATCCCGGTATCGGTCAGTCAACGCCGCATCCGAAACCGCCAACGACGGCGGACTTTGCAACAGACGTAGAAGCAGGCGTAGCGTTCCTCAAGCAGGATGACAGAATGGGTCATATCGGATTGATCGGTCACAGCGAAGGCGGTCTCATCGCAGCCATCGTCGCCAGTCGCAGCAACGATCTCGGCTTCGTGGTGCTGATGGCAGGTCCCGGTGTGCCCGGTGCCGAGTTACTGCGGAAACAGAACGAACGGATTTTCGATGCAGCCGGAATCGCGGGTGAGCGTAAACAGAATTTACTGACACTCCTTGATCAGTTGTTTACGATCTTAACTGCAGAAGATATGGCGGAAGACGAGCGACAACAAGCGGTTAAAGAAATTGTCAGTAAGCAGCTTGAAATTAATGGTGTTCCTCCAGCGCAACAGAACGAGGCACAGGTACAGGCACTCGCGGAACAGTCACTGACCCCGTGGATGCGCTATTTCCTTACTTTCGATCCGCGGCCTGCCCTTGAGAAAATCCGAGTGCCTGTCCTTGCACTCAACGGTGAACTCGATGTCCAAGTTGATGCCGAGCAAAACCTCACGGCTATCGCTGCGGCTCTTGAAAAAGGTGGGAATCAGGATGTTACCGTACATCGCTTGCCGGAACACAACCACTTGTTTCAACGCGCCCGCACAGGGCTGATGAACGAATACGGTGCCATAGAGGAGACGCTCTCACCGAAAGTGCTGGATTTAATCCGAGACTGGATACTGTGGGTGACGCAGTGAAAAGAGGACAGTATTATACGTCTTCAAGTACCCTTGAATACATTGGAGGACATGCATGGAATATCAAGTATTCATTACTGTTTTTGTCGTCGTTGCACTGGTATTGGTAAATGAACTCAGTAGTGTGATGGCGAGTGAACCTGAAGGGCTGGTTGGCCGTTGGGATTTTGACGATGGAACAGGCACTGACCTCTCTGGTAACGGTAACCACGCCGTGCTTGGTGGCACAAAGATTTATTCACTCGGTGAAGGACAGGCTTGTATCGAAACGATGTCTAAGGCAGAACCGATGCGGATTCCGGTGCCTGAGAACTCTCCGCTTGCGATGTCGCGGGGTACAATCTGTTTTTGGCTAAATACGATATCGGATAGGTCCAATATTCTCAGGTATAACAACGATGCTGTCGAACTTAACACCTATCGTGGCTGTTTTCAGGTGCGTTTCCAAGGTGAGAAGGATTTTCAATATTGGGAAGGGATTCTCGACTATGACTGGCCCAAGTACGACATGCGTGAATGGGCGTTCTATCCACATGTGAAAGCCTCCGTCGGCGATTCCGAATGGCATCTGTTCGCAGTCGCCTATGATGACAAAGCGAAACAGATCGTCGGATGGCGTGATGGTGAGCAGATCGCAACAATTGATTTATCTACAGTGAACATGGAACCGCTGCGCCGAGAAGGTTTAACTGAGATTCGGACCAGTGAAGACTTTACTGGCTATCTCGACGATCTCCGTATCTACAACAAGCCGCTGACCGACGCTGAAATCAGCCAGATTTACAACGAAACCAAAGCCATCTATGCCGGAAGGCAAGATACGAATCCTACCGAAAAAAAGCAGAACATTTACAAGTACCGAGAAGTGGACAGGACGCTCTATAAGGCGTGGCTACAGTTCAATCCACCCACGACTGAACGACCAAATCAGGATTTGTTTAAAAACATCGTTGCTGAAGGCGAAAATTCAACCGTACAGACAGCAGGCACTGAATTGGCACAAGCAATAGAATCAATGTTCAGTTTCAAGCCTTCTGTTTCGGAAACGCATCCGGTTTCTGGGGCAACGAGGATTATCCTCGGCACGGTTGAAACCTCAAAATGGATCCACAATTTTGCCGATGAACTCGGACTGGATCGGATCGAACGAGACGGATTCGTCATCAAGACGTTGAAAGAAGGCACAGACGTAGCAATTACCGTAGCGGGAAAAATTCCGGCAGGCGTTATCTTTGGTGCATTTGATCTTATTCGTCGTATTCAACTCGGACAAGATCCGCTTACATTTGACATCTTGGAAAACCCGAAGGTGCCTATCCGTATGGTCGCACACTGGTCGTATTTCCGCGGGCTTTTCGGCGATAGATGGCGCGGGGGCGGCAGAGACGCTTCAATCTTCAGTTGGGAAGAGTTACGCACCGGCGATACCAAGTTAATCCGCGATTGGGTACGTATGTTGGCATCGTGCGGTTGGAACGCGCTCTGTCCGAGTGAGATTAACTGGCACTACCGAAACAATTTCTTAGAACATCTCGATGAAGTCGAAAAACTCGCCGACATCTGCCGAGATTATGGGATTAAACTCTATTGGAGTCCGAATTATCTCCTTGCACTCGACCCAAAAACCGCCGATACCCTCTATACCCGCGTGCCTGACTTCGGTGGATACATGATGAAACTCGGTTCAGAGAAACAGAACGGTGATCCACGTCCGCCGATGGTGAACCGCATTGCGGACACACTGAAACCGTCCGGTGGAAAGGTGCTTGTGCGCGCATTCGTCTACGGTAATCTCCGATACACGCCAGAACCCTACCGAAATCTAATCCCTTACGATCTATTTGCACACGAAGATGGCAACTTCCGAGACAACGTTATTATAGTCCCCAAAGGCAGCCCCCTGGACTGGGACCTCGCTGCACCCATTCCTTCACTCGATGGCGCGATTCAGAAAAACTTATATGGCAGTGAACTCGTTATCGACAAGAGTTGGCCCGTCTCTTGGGTCAAAAAGTGGAAATGGTGGTTTGAGCAGGATACCTATCGCAATGGTCCGGGAAGCCTGAACAAATTCAGTGTCGATTGTATCATGGGGGTGTCTATGATCTCACCTTCACCCGCATGGACGAAATCTCCATTGAACGCAGTGAACTATTACGGATTGGGACGACTCACTTGGAATCCAGACCTGACAGTAGATGAAATTTACACGGAATGGATTCGACAGACATTTGGTGATGATCCAGAGGTACTTGAGACAACCAAAACTATCTTAATGATGCTCGAAGAAGTCACACGCAAGACCTATAACTATCGCGGATATCGCGGGATATGGCTTGATTCCAGCGATCCCGGTATGGCACAAGTCAAGACCCCGTATGTTGTCAATAAAGAAGGTGTAGGCACTATAACGCCCGCGTTGCAAGAACGTGTGCTGGCACAGTACGCCCCAGGACTGCGTGAGATATATGGAGATCCGCTACGCGGGGAAGCACATCTCGCTGCCTTCCACTTCACAGAACACGATCAGCGACTCTCTATCGGCAGAACCCTCATACAGGACATCTACGCTAACATGGAAGAAGGGGTTGAAATGGCTGCACGGGCAGCAAAACTCTGGCAAACACTTGAGGGGAAAATAGATCCGCACAGATACGAATACACCCTAAAAACTTTGATAGACTATGCCGTATCCGTACGCAGCATGACCCTTAAGAAATGGGTGACGAACTTTGAGGCACATACTGGAAGGACACGTCTGGACACGCTCACAGGATTGACGGCTGAGGCACTCGCGAAAGTCGGCACATATAACGTGCGGCATTTCGGTGCTGTTGCCGATGGCAAATCGAACGACGCGGACGCTATCAACCAAGCCATCGCTGCCTGTAACGCCGCTGGCGGTGGCACCGTTTTCGTGCCATCTGGCGTTTATGCGACCAGCTCTATCTATCTGAAAAGCGATGTTACCCTCGCACTTGATGCCGGTGCTACATTCAAAGCTTTGCCTGACGCAGATGCCGCGTTGCTTGTCGCAGAAAACTTAGAAAATGTGAACATATACGGTCCCGGTACCCTCGACGGAAAAGGCAACAACGGTATTACGCTACGACACTGCAAGAATATAGAAATCCGAAACTTGAACGTCCATAGCGGGGGCAACGCTGCCGTCTTTGTGATGGATTGCGATGGAGTGTTGGTAGACAACATCAACATCCGAACAGATCAGGATGGTCTCAACCTCTCTGAATGCCGTAACGTGACGGTTAGCGACTGTCGCATTGACGCAGTGCAACGCGTGTCCGGAAGAGCTGTAGGGGGTGGGACCGCAATAAAATTTGATGACGGAGCCTCTTCGTCCGATAACATCACTGTTCAAAATTGCTTCCTCGTCAACGGTGGAAGTGTGGTTGCAAGCAATACAGAAACCGAGAGTAACTCAGGCAATGCCAATTTTGAAAATGTTCAAATACGCTATATTTCACCTATAGCACGCACACAATAAAAACATAATGCGCTACTGGGATGGAATATCGCAAGCAAAATTCTCAGTGCCTTAACAGGTCATAGACAATGTACCTCAAGAAGAAAATTATACTGATGTTTCTCGGTAGTATCATTTTAGCCATAGCAACAGGCTGCACCACTGATACTACCGAACAACCTAATCAACCCTCAAAAACATCGAACTCGAAGCGCACCGATACAGATCAGAAACTGAACCGCACCAAGGCATTTACATCAAATCTACCGATCGTTATTATCGATACATCTGGAAACTGGATTCGTGATGAACCTAAAATTCCTGCAGCAATGAAAATTATTTATGATAAATCCGGTGGCAGAAACACTCTAAATAGTCAGCATATCGATTTCAAGGGAAAAATCGGTATAGAGTTGAGAGGGAAAACTTCGCTTGGGTTCCCAAAGAATCAGTACGGGGTTGAAATTCAGGACGATCAAGGCAACGACAAAGACGCATCGTTATTGCAACTGCCAGCGGAATCAGACTGGGTTTTAAATGGACCCTACTCGGATAAAAC
Source organism: uncultured Poribacteria bacterium (assembly GCA_951828385.1). GTDB lineage: Bacteria > Poribacteria > WGA-4E > WGA-4E > WGA-3G > WGA-3G. The sequence goes on along the minus strand of OX639973.1, from coordinate 3,925,173 downwards.
CCTGATGCGGAATTATTTGGCGTATGAGTTCAGCAATCGCATCGGCAGATACGCAAGCAGAACAAAGTTTGTTGAAATGTTTCTCAACGATAATGGCGATGCAACAGTCGGAGACAAACATTACGTCGGAGTCTATCTACTCATAGAAAAGATAAAACGCGGAAAAGACCGTGTTGATATTAAATCGCTGAAACCCGCGAACACCACCGGCGGTTATATCCTGAAAATTGACAAAATGGACTGGTATGAAATCTATTTCTCCACTCGGTACGGCACACGATTGCTTCATGTATATCCGAAAGGGCATGAGATGTCCGACACCCAAAAGGCGTGGATTCAGAACTATATGAGTGAATTTGAAGCAGCGTTAGCTGGCAACGATTTTAAGGACCCAAAACACGGATATGCCAAGTACATTGATATAGATGCGTTTATCGACCATTTCATCATCAATGAACTTTTTAGAAACATAGATGGATTTCGGAACAGCACATACATGTACAAAGACAGAGACAGCAAACTGACAATGGGGCCCATCTGGGATTTCAACCTATCAATGGGCAATGCAGGTTTCAATGACGGTTGGAAAACGGATGGATGGCTGATTTATACAAACCCTGTCCCTTTTTGGTGGGATCGACTCCTACAAGACAAAAACTTCAGTCAAAAACTCGTCAAGAGATGGGAGGCACTTCGGAAAGATGTACTCGCTACTTCTAAACTCCTTAACGCGATTGATCAAACCGCTGAGTATCTGTCCGAAGCACAAAAACGAAACTTCCAGAGATGGTCCGTACTCGGTCGCCGGGGCTTTGGTAACCCGACACGCTGTTTACCTGCATATCAACAGGAGGTCGAAGCCATGAAAAGATGGCTACAGACTCGGTTGAAATGGATGGATAAGCATATCGCATCGCCTCGGAGGTTCTAATATTTTGGAACAAAGGCACGAATTGAGGGTTAAAACCGAAAACGGAGCGGCATCTCAGAAATAAAAATGTAAAATTATGCACCTTTTTCGCATACAAATTGCGTCATTAATAATTGAAACTTTTAGTCCACTATAAATTGAAATTTTTAGTCCACCTATATGCTACCGGTGAGCGAATTTTGCCCGCTTTTGTGCTATGCGGCATAAATTTTGCCCCATTTTGTGCGGTTATTTCTGAAAATTTCATCAAAGTTTACGGATTGGAAACCCCCCGACTTTAGTCGGGGGAGGAAAATCCGCCCTCGTGTATTAGCCCAAAGCGTTTTTTTTTGAAAAAACACTTGACATTTCAATCAAATTGTGATTTAATATGTGTATCACGTTGGCAGACATTGTAAGCGTAGCCGCCCCCTTCCCAGTAACGGGTGGGGACCCCGGTTATGTGTCTGCCTACCCACTTACAAGGGGTTAAAGACGTGATACGTGATAGATCATGAAACAAGCATTTAAATATCGTGTATATCCTACGAAAACAGAAGAACAGTGGTTGTTTTCGGAGTTGCGTCACCAGAAACAGTTGCAGAACTACATGCTCCAAATGCGTTCGCAGATGTGGGCGTATGGGAGTGTTTCTGTGTCGATGTATGACCAGATCAACCATCTGAAGAAACTCCGTGAATCTAATACTCACTACTCTAAACACCCGCAGGATATGCAGGTATCCACAATCAAACGCGTCAACGCTGCACACGAGCATTTTCAACGCCGTTGTAAAGAGGGAGCGGAGAAAAAAGGCTATCCCCGCTACAAGTCCTCTGTCCGCTCGTTGACGTGGGAACTGCGAAAATATAAAGTAAAGAACGAAAGAGTCCGTCAGAATCCTATCCGTGAAACAGGTAAACGGCATAACATGCTGAAAGTACCGAAGTTAGGTGAAGTCAAAATCCGCCAGCACCGTCCGCTCATTGGAGACCCGAAAGAGGTCACGCTGAAAAAGACGGCGCGAGGGTGGTATTGCTTTATCGTTTGCGAAGTGCCGGATACGATGCCTTGTATTCCGAAGTCCGCTTGTGGTGTGGATGTTGGCACACACGATTTTCTGACGACTTCTACTGGGGAGAAGGTCCCGAACCCACGTTTCTATCGACAAGCGGAACACAAGCTTGTGAAACTTCACCGCGACCTCTCGCGTAAGCAATACCGAAGCAAACGCTGGTATAAAGCGAAAGACGCGTTGGCAAAGCAGGCGGATATTGTTGCCTGTCAACGGCTTGATTTTATCGCAAAAACGGCTTACAAACTCTTTCACCATAACGGCTTTGATGCCGTTGTTGCCGAGAAACTGAAACCGAGCAACATGGTTAAGAACCGCTACCTCGCCAAGTCCATCTCTGACGCATCGTGGGGTATGTTCTTTGACTGGTGCGACTGGGTGGCAAAACGCGATGGTAAACATTTCCATCAAGTGCCTCCACATCACACGAGCCAAACCTGTTCGGAGTGTTGCCAAAAGTCTAAAACTAAACTGAAGTTGTCTCAACGTGTGTTCCATTGTAAATCTTGTGGCTTGAAACTTGACCGCGACCACAACGCGGCTATTAATATTCTAAACAGGGCGGCTTGCGTCCTTCGTGGAGAGGTATGGAATACCATCCTCTATGAAACGAGAAATCAGTTGCTACAACTGGCTTGTTGGGGTTAGCCCCTACAAGCCCCCGACTTTAGTCGGGGGTACTTGACAAAGCATCCGACGAATACGGGAGTGTTCAGACTGGCACCGAATTTGCTACCGTGGTATTGGTGAAAGCACGCCATCACGATGATCGTGATCGCGTGACTTTCGCAAAGGGAAAAATTTGTCTTTCTTTTACATCACAACTTCATAACAACAACACGAAAGGAACCGAATGACAACGACACCAAACACTGACACAATGCATGCCGACGATGTTGCTGCAATTGACGAGCTGCGTAACGTCTACCACCAATTAAAACAAACACTTGCCAAGATCATCGTCGGTCAAGAGCAAGTTATCGAACACTTAGCGATCTGTCTGTTTTCTCAAGGACACGCACTCTTGATGGGCGTTCCGGGCTTGGCGAAGACGCTGTTAGTGAGCAGGTTCGCTGAGACGATGGCGTTGCAGTTCAGCCGAATCCAGTTCACACCCGACCTAATGCCGATGGACATCACCGGAACCGACATCCTTCAGGAGGTACCAGGCGGTAGGCGGGAGTTCGAGTTCGTAAAGGGACCGCTGTTCGCCAATCTTATTCTCGCCGACGAAATTAACCGGGCACCCTCAAAAACGCAAGCCGCGATGCTCGAGGCGATGCAGGAATACAAAATCACAGTCATCGGCAGAACATACCAACTGACACCGCCGTTTTTCGTGTTGGCAACACAGAACCCCATAGAGCAGGAGGGGACGTATCCGTTGCCGGAGGCGCAACTCGATCGTTTCATGTTCAGGATTGAAGTAGACTATCCTGAACGCACTGAGGAGATAGAGATTGCCCGTACCACGACCGGGCTGGCACTTCCAACACTTGAACACGTCCTGACAGGTGAACGCGTGCTTGCCTTTCAAGACCTCGTGCGACGCGTGCCGGTCGCAGAGCATATCTACGAATTCGCTGTTGATTTAGTCCGTAGTACCCGTCCAAAAGGTGACGCATCCCCTGATTGGCTAAAACCGCTTGTTGCTTGGGGTGCCGGTCCACGCGCAGTTCAATACTTGATCTTAGGGGCAAAGGCACGCGCAGCACTTAGCGGCAGTTACATGGCGCGACTTGAGGATGTCGTCGCAGTGGCGAATCCTGTACTGGCGCATCGCGTCATTACATCCTTCGCGGCGGAATCCGAAAACATCACCAGCCAAGACCTCGTCAACCGTCTCGTTGAAGAGTTGTCAGAACAGGGGTAAACTATGTTGCAACTCAAACGGGACTACCTTAATCAGAAGGTCCTGGAACGTCTTTCTACGCTTCAATTGCACGCTCGACTGCCTATGGTCGGAAGTGTATCCGGTAAACATCGGAGCCCGATTCGCGGTTCCAGTCTTGAATTTGCCGAGTACCGTAAGTACGTCCCAGGGGATGACACACGCCGACTCGATTGGCGCGCTTATGCGCGTAATGATCGCTACTACATCAAGGAATTTGAAGCCGATACGAATCTACGGATGTGTTTAGTCGTTGATACCAGCGGTTCAATGGATTTCACATACAACGGAAACCCCGCAGGAACCGACGCGGAATCCGGTTTGAGTAAACTCGACTACGCACGTCGCGTGGCAGGCACCTTAGCCTATATAGCCGCCCTACAAGGTGATGCCGTTGGACTCTACTGTGCTGGTCAAGCATTCCACAAAGAAATCCCGCCAAAGCGCAGCGCAACCCATCTGAGTGTCGTTCTTGATGAATTAGGAACAATGGAGGCATCCGGTGAAACCGGCTTGGCTGACGTTCTCCACGAAACCGCCGAACGTATCCCACAGAGAGCATTGATCGTCGTTATTTCAGATCTGTTTATTGAACCCGAAACGGTGCGGAATTGTTTTGAACACCTCCGGTTCCGTAAGCATGATGTCGCTGTGTTTCATCTCATGGCGCAGAACGAACTCGATTTTGAATTCGATCGTCCCATGCGATTTGTTGACATGGAAGGCGGAGAACCCATACTCGCAGATCCGACTGTCATCGGCGCGCAGTACCGACGCGCGATGGAAATATACCTTGAGAGTATGGACGAGGTCATTCGCGACACTGAGGTTGACTATCATCGTATCCGGATCCACGAAAACTATGGCGATGTATTGGCACGATTTTTGTTGGGACGGACACCCAAAAGACATAAGTGAGGAGTAGTTATCAGTCGTCAGTACGATTTTTTCTACGAAAAAATCTTTCAGTTTTCAGAAAGAGAAGAACGCATTAGCGTGGAACTCTTTAACTGATAACTGAAAACCGATAACTGAAAACTAATAGAAAATATGAGTTTTCTGCAACCCTTAGCACTCATCGCGCTCCCCTTGATGGCGTTGCCGATCATCATCCATTTAATCAATCAGCAACGGCACCGTACAATTCCTTGGGCGGCGATGATGTTCTTAATGCGTGCGAAGCGTATGAGCAGAGGCATGGCACGCCTTCGGCATCTTCTTATCCTACTCATGCGCGTACTCGCTATCGGGGCTTTGATTTTCGCCATCAGCCGACCCCTCTCCGGCGGATGGTTAGGAAGCGTCGGATTGAGTAAGCCGGATGCCACGCTGATTCTTCTCGATCGCTCCGCCAGTATGGAGATGCAAGACCTACAGGCAGGTGAGTCAAAAAGATCCACGGCACTGAAGAGACTCGCACAATTGCTGGAACAAGGTGATTACGGAACACACCTACTTCTGATTGATAGTGCCAGCGGCCAGATGCAGGAAGTGGATTCACCGAAGGCACTATTGAACCTACCTATGACCGGCGCAAGTGCCACCAGCGCAAATATCCCAAGTATGCTTGAAACGGCACTAACGTACCTCAAAGCAAATGAATCGGGACGCGCCGAAATATGGATCTGTTCGGACTTGAACGAGAACGATTGGGATGTTCACAGCGGTCGTTGGAACGCGATGCGCCAAGCGTTTGCACAGTTAGAGGGTGTGCATCATTTCTTATTGGCATACACAGATCCGCCTTCAAACAACCTGTCCGTAAGGGTAGAAAACGTGCAACGGTGGAAACGTGGCAATGATGCGGAACTTATTCTTGATGTAATGGTGCGGACCAACGGGAATAGCAGCGGCACGCGGCGCGTACCAATTGAGTTTGAAGTCAACAACATCCAGTCTGTCGTTGAAGTGGAGCTGGACACACTCGGTGCCTCTTTACAAGGACACCGTATCCCTATTGATACCAAACTCAGTTCAGGTTGGGGATCCGTAAGCTTACCGGGGGATGCGAACCCTTTGGACAATCGGTTTTTCTTCGTCTTTTCAGAACCACCGGTGCGAAAGACAGTCGTCGTCAGTGATGATAAAAGGATCGGCGAAGCGTTCCGCCGGGCACTCGCTATTCCATTGGATCCTCGACTCCAACACCATGCAGATATGATGCCTGTAAACCGAGTCGCAGAGATTGACTGGGAAAGCACGGGACTTTTGATCTGGCAAGGGGCACTACCGAGTGGGTTGGTAGCGGAACAGATTGAACATTTCGTCAACAGCGGGCGTGCGGTTATGTTCTTTCCACCGGCACAGAACGCCGGTGAACAACTGTTCGACTCACACTGGGGCGACTGGCAGTCCGCTGACAGTAAGGAGGTCGCCAAAGTCGCATGGTGGCGTGGCGATGCCGATCTGCTGGCATATGTGGAGAGCGGGGATGCCCTGCCTTTGAACGGACTCCGCACCTATCGTTACCGAACCCTTGAGAGTACTGGAACACCGTTGGCAAGGTTTGACGATGAGACCCCCTTATTAACCCGTGTGCCTACGGATCACGGCGCAATTTATTTCTGTAGTACGCTGCCCACAGCACAATACTCTTCTCTCGAGCGGGACGGTATCGTGTTTTATATCATGCTACAGCGGGCATTGACCGAAGGGTGTCTCACATTGGCCGCCGCAGCGCAACGCGATGCTGGCGTTGGTGTGCTTGCAGACCGAGAGCAGTGGGAATCGGTAGTAGGGGCTGGGTTACCCAGCCCCCACAATACAGCGACCCTTTCACAGCGCGAATTGCATGCCGGGGTCTATCGTGAAGGAGAATATTGGGTAGCCGTGAACCGCAGCCACGCTGAGGACAATGCCAAGACATCGTCTGTTGAGACGGTAGATGCGTTGTTTGATGGACTGTCGTACCGAAGAATTGATGTTGATGTCGGAGACACATCCGCCTTAGCAAGTGAACTCTGGCGTATCTTTCTCATCGCAATGGCGTTAGCACTCATTTTAGAGGCAGCCCTAAGTTTACCAAGCCGAAAAATTGAGAGCAGCCCGCTCATCGACCTCGCAGTCGCAGATGGCAGCACAGAGTAGAAAGTAGTTATCAGTACGGTTTGCTGCGCAAACCTTTCAGTTTTAACCATCAACTCGTGCTTTAACATTTATAACGGAGTAGAGTTGGTGGTTAAAGTTAAAGAATGTGTTATTATAGTGAATCCTAAAAATAAATAGACATATTCGTAGCATAAACTTTTAGTTTGTGCCAGTCTGAATGCCTGTCATAGGCATTCAGACTGTTTGAGAGTGCCCAATTAATTATAGGTTTTACTATAGATGGCAGCTTCTTAACTGATAACCGACAACTGACAACCAGTAACGGGAGGCGTAAGATGCAAGAACAACAGGGAAACCTCGAATTTCTCTCAAGCAGCTCCATCATGGTCTTAGGACTGTTTATCGTGGCTGTGACCGGTGTCCTATGCTGGTTAGCATGGCACCGCAGCGGGTATCGCATGCAAACAGGGTGGCTTGAATTGCTGCGGTTTGTACTGGTCTGTTTAGTGGTCACCACGCTGAATCAACCCGAATGGTTGAAGATACAACCGCCAGATCGACGTTCAACGCTCGCGGTGCTCTGGGACCAATCGAAAAGTATGGAGACACGGGATGTCTTTGAGGGCCAAGATCTCTCCGGCGAACGCAAGAGCCGCGCTGAAACAATTCAACCGCTGATGTCTGAGGAAGTCTGGAAACCCACAGAGGCGAGCGATCTCAATGTGGTGTTTGAACCGTTCTCTTCACAGTTGGACCCAGCAGAAGAAGCAACAGATTTGAATGCTGGACTGTCACACGTTCTGGACAATCAGACCAATCTTCGCGGTGTGGTGCTGCTATCGGATGGCGATTGGAATGTCGGCAACTCCCCGGTGGAGGCAGCCACACGGTTTCGGATGAAAGGGATTCCCGTCTTCGCAGTAGGGGTCGGTAGTAAGGTACCACTACCGGATATCGAGTTGGTCAGGATGGACGCGCCGACTTTTGGGGTGACAAATAAGCAGCTGCGCATTCCATTTGTTGTCCGTAGCACTTTGGGGCAGGACCGGGACGTGAGTGTTACACTCAGGGTCAATAATGAGGCGACGGTTACCAAAGTTGTCAGCGTTCCTGCTATGAGTCAAGCACAAGATAATATTGTCTGGACACCCCCAGCAACAGAGAACTATACGTTAAACCTGCGTGTCGCACCGGATGCCGAGGAATTGATCCCCGAAAATAATGAGATCTCCGCACCGATATCAATACGCGAGGAACAATTGAAAGTCCTTGTTATCGAATCGTATCCGCGGTGGGAGTATCGATACCTACGGAACGCTTTAGAACGGGATCCTGGCGTTGAAGTAACATGTCTCCTCTTTCATCCAGAGCTGCCAAATGTCGGTGGTGGTCGCACTTATATTAAACGTTTTCCTGACGCGAGGGAACTGAGCCGTTATGACGTAGTGTTTCTTGGCGATGTCGGTGTGAAAGATGACCAATTAACAGTCGAACACGTACGGGAATTACGGAAGTTAGTCAGTGCCCAAGCTTCAGGTATCGTTTTTATGCCGGGACGCTCAGGGTCTCACGATACGTTGATTGGCGGTCCGCTTGCTGACCTCTATCCTGTGGTCTTGGACCCAGCAACACCGCAAGGTGTCGGCTCGAATATACAAGGATATTTCGCACTCACTGCATCAGGGCAGCGCAGTTTGCTAACCCGTCTCGGAGATACCGACCAAGACAACGGCGAAGTGTGGCGCAAGTTACCGGGGTTTTTCTGGCACACCGGAGTCAAGCGCGCCAAGGCTGGCACCGAGACGCTCGCAGTCCACGATCAGGTCGCGACTGCCTCCGGGCGCGTGCCATTAATCGTGACCAAGACGTTTGGTGCCGGTAAAGTCCTTTTTATGGGGACAGACAGTGCTTGGCGGTGGCGGCACGGTGTTGAGGATAAGTACCACTATCGCTTCTGGAGTCAAGTCGCACGGTGGATGGCATACCGACGACAGATGGCACAAAGTGAAGCAATACGGCTGTTCTACTCACCCGACCGACCCACCGTCGATGACGTGTTGACGTTAAATGCCAACGCTATTGACAACGTGGGCGGCCCCTTAGATAGCGGTTCGGTTGTGGTACAGGCGATTTCGCCATCGGGCAAAACGCAGACAATCCGACTCCAACCCGGTACGGAAGATTTAGCAGGCTTGTTCGTGGGTTCGTTTGTGCCGAAAGAACCCGGTAACTATCGCCTCGTTGCGAGTAGTAGCGAAACCGGTGCCTCTGTTCAGACGGATCTATCAGTGCAAGGCTTAAATCGGGAACAACAAGGACGTTTGGCTCGTTTTGATGTATTAGACGAAATCGCTAAGATTACCGAAGGCAAGTTGGTACCGGTTTCTGAAGTGCCGAGTCTACTCGAGCACCTCGCCGCCTTGCCAGAGCCAGCACCGACGGTGCATCGCACGCGGCTATGGGCGCACCCAATCTGGGCAGGTATCTTAGTTTTTCTACTCGGAGCGTTTTGGGTTGCAAGAAAAATGAACGGCGCAGTGTAATAGCGTCTACCTAAAATCAAATAGACACGTTCCATAAAACATGGTATTATATACCATCAGGAAGTGAATCAGGAAGCCAAGCCGATAACCAACGACCAATTCTGAAGCAGAAGGAATCTATTCTCATGAGCAAGAACTATAAAGTAGCAGTAGTCGGTTGCGGTGGTATCTCTCACATGCACACTGGATGGTATTTGAAGGAACCGAGAGCAACACTCACTGCAATTTCCGACATTGACCCAGCGCGCGTGAAAGCCTACGGCGAACAATACGAGGTCGAAAAGCAGTATACCGATTACATTGAGATGCTCGAGACCGAAGATATTGATATTGTTTCGGTCTGTACGCGTCCGAAAATGCACGCCCCGGTCGTGATTGAAGTCGCAAAGCGTGGTGTGAAAGGGATTCTTTCTGAAAAACCGATGGCGGAAAATCTCGGACAGGCGCGGGAGATGCTTGAGACGTGTTCACAGCACAATGTGAAATTAGCGATTGACCATCAGCTGCGGTTTAACGCGCCCTATGTCGTCGCAAAACAGATGATTGCCGAAGGTCAAATCGGTGAAATCTTCCGAATTCACGCCATCTGTGGCGGGGGCGACCTGAAGGACAATGCCACACATACCGTTGATCTGATGCGATTTATTTACGGGGACCGTCCGGTGAGCTGGGTGATCGGTCAAATCGAACGGATCGGCACGCCGACCAAATATGATTTGCACTCCGAAAATTTCGCGATCGGGTACTTCAAATTTGAAGACAATGTACGAGGGATCATCGAATCCGGTAGCGACACGGCACCCGGTTATCATCATATCTACTGCTATGGGACAGAAGGTGAGATTGAACTATCGGCGCCAGGTGGACCGGCACTCCGTATCCGTAACCAACACTCCGGAGGCGCGTGGATGACAACGGAATTACCTTCGGAAATTAGCCCTGTACAAGACCTGATTGAAGCCATCAATGAGAATCGAGAACACTGTTCAAGTGGCTTTCAAGGATACGCCTCCTTAGAACTCCTTATGGCAATTTATGAATCGTCTCGGAAACGACAACGGATTCATCTACCCCTTGAAGAGATGGAATCCCCATTGACATTAATGATCGATGACGGGTGGATATAAAAGTAACCAGTGTATCAGTAACCAGTAACCAGTCACCAGTGGCCAGTTAAGAGGGAAACCTACGCTTCATCAACATCCTTTTGGAAAGGCAGAACCTCTTTAACTGGAAAAAGGAGTTAACAGTGACCAGTCACCAGTAGCCAGAGAAGAAAAGAGGCTTTGAAGTCAACAGTCACCAGTGGCCAGTCGCCAGTTAAGAGGGATCCTCAGAAAAATAGAGCGTATCCTCGTATTAAGTGGAAACTGGGTACTGGCAACTCTAAACTATTCTTGCTTGCGTCTTTACTGGTAACTGGTAACTGGTAACTGGTAACTGGTAACTGACTCACTGGAAACTAAAAAAGGAGATTTCTGATGAACCAGACACAAGAAAAAACAAGATCAGAAAAAAATACGGTTGGCTTACCGCCGCGTATGCAGGACGCATTGGAACAGTATAGGAAAAGGGTATGGATAATCAAGCTCGCCGAAGGAACACTGGCGGCGATCTTCGGCATCATGATTTCGTATCTTGTCGTGTTTGGCTTAGACCGTTTGTTTGATACACCTATGCTTTTGCGGGTACTTATCCTACTCACTGGAATGGTAGGGATGGTGTTCTTTTTGCCGCTAAAGTACTATAATTGGGTGTGGCGACATCGGAGCTTGGAAGGCATCGCCCGGCTGTTGCAGCATAAGTTTCCACGTTTCGGCGATCACGTACTCGGCATCGTGGAACTCGCTGCCAATAGGTCAGACCAGTCGTCCAGTCCTGCCTTGGTTGCAGCTGCCATGCGTCAAGTTGATGAAGAAGTAGCCAAACACAATCTGGCAGATGCCGTTCCGAATCCTCGACATCGCCGTTGGGCTTATGCGGCAGGTGTCCCTATAATACTGGTTATCATCGGGATCCTTGTGATTCCTGCAACGAGTCGGAATACACTCGCTCGATGGTTGACCCCATGGCGGGACGTGGAGCGGTATACTTTCGCCCAGTTGGAAGGGAACGCCGATCCTCGCGTCGTCGCTTATGCGGAACCTTTCGATGTTGAAACCCGTCTTAAAGAGGATTCTCCTTGGAAACCTGAGTCGGGTGAGGCACAATACGCTGATCAGACACCCATCGTTGCCGAACGCGACGGGGCATCCTACAAATTTCAGGTACCGCCGCAAACCAAGGAGGGAAGCGTCGCACTCCGAGTTGGAGACGCACGCCGTTCTATTCCAGTCGAACCCAAATTGCGCCCTGCACTCAAAGATCTCACGGCTAAAGTCCAATTGCCCGACTATCTACAACACCAAGAACCACGCATCGATGATGTGCGCGGCGGAATCGTGAACTTAGTCAAGGGCAGTACTGCCACTTTAGAAGCCATAACTACACGTGAACTGTCAGAAGCAACTTTGAACAACCGTCCCCAAAAAGTGGAGGGTGCGCGCGTGATGACCGAACCGATAGCGGTAGAGACGACGACAGAAATGCACCTGACATGGCGGGATCGCTTCGGACTCGCCGCACGTGAACCACAAGTGCTACGGTTTGAGGCACTCAATGATGAAGCCCCAACGGTCGCTTTAAACAAATTAAAGAACAATCAAGTCGTTATTTCTAATGAAGTGCTTGCTTTTGAAATTCAGGCAGCGGACGATTTCGGTGTCAAACGGATCGGTTTAGAATGGGAAGGTATCCGCAATCCGATTCACAACCCCGAACCCACCAGCGGTGAGAAGATAGTATCCGCAGGGACACCGACAGCGGACACCGTGACCGTCGCTGCCACATTTTCGCCGAAACGTGAGCGTGTGAAACCGCAGAGCCTCCGGCTGCGTGCCTATGCAGAGGACTATCTACCGAACCGTGATCGCATCTATTCGTCGCACCTCGTCCTCCATGTGCTTACGCCATCAGAACACTTCAAGTGGTTAGTCGGACAGATGCAACTCTGGACGGGTGCCGCAAAGGATGTCCACGACAAAGAGTTACAGCTCCATCAAATCAACCGCGAACTACGTGACCTGTCACCAGAGACACTTGACGATCCCGCGCAGCGCAAGAGAATCCAAGAACAAGCTGCCGCAGAACGTGCCAACGCAGCAAGACTTGACAGCCTGGTCGAAACCGGCACAGAGTTAGTTCAAGAAGCAGCAAAGAATGAAGAATTTGATGCAGAACAACTGGAGGCGTGGGGAGATATAATTGAGCAGTTAGATGAAATCGCTGGACAAAGAATGCCTTCTGTCGCAGATTTGCTTTCGCGTGCTGCTGAGGCACCGGGGGCACCTGCTGAACCCGCTTCCACTGGTGAACCTACCGATAGCGAAGCGCAGGGGGGGCAAGCAGCACAGGGACAAGGTAGGTCTACGGAAGGCGAACCGAACGACTCGGCAAAGGTGGAGAAGTACGGACCTGACAGTATTGTGCCGCCTGAAAGTTTGGATGAAATTCCAGAAGATCCGAACAAACCCGGTAAAGGGGTCAGCGTAAACCGCAGCAAACAGCCACAGGGTGGTAAACCCAGTTTTACCCCCGCCAATCCAACACCCACCGTCTCTGACGTTGAGTCAGGATTCAACAAGACTGAAGACGCAGCGGAAGGACAGGCACCGCAGATCGTCGGGGGCCTCCGTATTCCTACAACTATGCTCAAAGGCAGCGGAAGGGACAATGAAAAGTCAGAAGACGAAGAGACACCGGCACCTCAAGCAGCGGATCACGTCCTTGAAGCCGTTGAAGAGCAGCAGGAATTGCTGGATGCTTTTGCTAAATTAGCAGACGAGATGAGCAAGTTGCTCGTCAGCTTTGAAAACAGCACGTTTGTGAAGCGATTGAAAGCCGCCTCGCGAAAGCAGATCGACATCGCGGTAGACCTGAACAATCTTGATAGTTTCGGTCTTGACCGCACCGCCGCCTTAAATAACCAATCTGATCGGGAACGTTTGGCGGAACGAGAAACCAATGCGTCTGAAGCTGTATCCACTATCATACAAGACATGGTGGCTTATTCCGATCGCCGCCCCTCGCCGAACTACTTGCGTGTGCTTTCAGAGATGCAGGACGCACTTGTTCCAAATCAGATACAAGACATCGCAAAAACGATTCACAAGAATTTCGTCGGACAATCTACCATTGAGGCGGAATTTTGGGCGGATACCCTGGATCGATGGGCAGAACAACTCGTAGATCCACTCCCTGATGCCCCACCGCCAGGAGGTGGCATGATGGAATTGCCGAACCTACCGCCGGAAATCGTCTTGGAAGTATTGCGTATCATTGACCGCGAGATCCAATTGCGGGAGGAGACGCGCGAACTTGAGCAGGCGAAAGAAGCGATTACCCTCGACGCATACACAGAGCGCAGTATCGATTTGTACGATACACAGATTACGCTCACCGAGGATACCCGCGAAGTCGCAGCCCAAATCAGCCTCCTGCCTAACGCTGAAGAAAATCTCATCCAACAGCAACTCGCGAAGGTGACAGCAGCCGCAGACGTTATGGATGAGGTTGAAGACATCCTCGCGGAACCCGATACAGGTCCCAAGGCGATTGCAGCGATAACGGAAGTCATCGAAATCCTGCTCCAAACATGCCGAATTCCAAATACGCCAATGGTAATGACAGCACCACCGGCAACGGCTTCCGCTCTGATGCTCATGGGGATTGGGGATGACACCGGCACAGCCTTTCTTGAGAATCGTTCACCCAGACAAGCGACAGGCAAAGCAGGACGCGTCTTGCCAGAGGAATTTCGTCAGGGATTAGATGCTTATTTCAACGTTTTAGAGGGAAGGTAGTAAATATACAGTAGAAGTTTCCAGTTACCAGTAGCCAGTTTCCAGTTAAGATAAGAGGTTTTGAAGTTACCAGTCACCAGTGACCAGTCGCCAGTTAAGAGGGATAAAAATAGAACGTATCCTCGTATTAACTGGAAACTGGAAACTGAAAACTATTCTTGCTTGCGTCTTCTCTGGTAACTCGTAACTGGTAACCGGCTAGGGATTGGACGCTTATTTTAACGTTTTAGAGGGAAGGCAGTAGGTATACAGTAGAAGTTTCCAGTTACCAGTAGCCAGTTTCCAGTTATAGTGAAGTCCATAAATAAGTGGGCATCTTTGTAGCATAAACTTTTAGTTTGTACATCTTTGTAGCATAAACTTTTAGTTTGTACATCTTTGTAGCATAAACTTTTAGTTTGTACATCTTTGTAGCATAAACTTCCAGTTTGTGCCAGTCTGAATGCCTGTCATAGGTATTCAGACTGTTTGAGAGTGCCAATTAACTATAGGTTTTACTATAATGGCGGAATTGATGATGATAGATACAAACAAAGATACGATCCCATTTGCGCTATTCGCCAGTTTCAAGAGGATAGAGACAGGCAATCCGATCATCGCCCTGCCGCCACCGCTCTGGGCAGCGGCAACGCATGCGATCATCGTTGATGGGACGGTACACTACATCTGGTGTAAACGGGATACTGGCGTTCGCTGGTTGATAATGCACGCAACGGCTCCAATTTCTAATCTTACCGACATCACGCAGGACGCGCGGAACCCGATTCTTGAACCCTCAGCGAACGGTTTCGATAATGCAGCCGTTGAGTATCCTTTTCCGTTCCTGAATCCGGCTGACAGCAAATTTTACATGTACTATCGGGGTAAGGGGGAAACGACACCCGAACAGACAGGTCTGCTTGTGAGCGATGGGGACTTGGGCGAGTGGCGGCGTGTTCAGCGGACACCTGTCATTCCAGCAGATACCGAACACGAACGGCACGGCGCAACGCACCCTTCGGTAGCAATAGAAGGCGACACAATTCACATCGTTTATACTGGGAAGGCGACACGCTCTTTCGGGGAGGGACTCACAATGTGTCACGCCACCGCACCGACGAGCGACCCAGCATCTGTCACGAAGAATCCTGCGAATCCGGTTTTCACAGGGAGCGGGCAGACATGGGATAGTAAAGCCGTTCGCGAAACCGAATTGTTCAAAGGGCCGCAGTACTTCCATATCCTCTACGGCGGATTCGATGGTGAAGTCTGGCGGATCGGACATGTGCGGACACGCGATTTTCAGACCTTTGAGCCGAACCCGGACAACCCAATATTCACACCCTCAGACGACCCTGATGCATTTGATTGCGACGGTGTGTTGACAGGTCAAATTTTTGAAGTCGGTGACACCTATGCTATGCTCTACGCTGGTAAAAAAGGACAGGAATGGCAAACCGGCTTGGCTACAATCCAAGAGAACTAAAGGAGGACTCTCTCGCTAGCGTCCAGTTTGAACCTTGTACCACAATCTTCCAGATTGTGTCTGCTGTAGCGTCCAGTTTGAACCTTGTACCACAATCTTCCAGATTGTGTCTGCTGTAGCGTCCAGTTTGAACCTTGTACCACAATCTTCCAGATTGTGTCTGCTGTAGAATTCTGTTTTTCGCCAAATGGAAATGGACGCTACACAGGTAATGGATGCGCCAATTCGGAAGTGGCCACCACAAAAAATATAGATATAAAACGGAAAAAACTAAAAATGAATCAATATAACTACAAACCATACTATCGTCGTAACTTACCACATATACAACCCCCAGGGGCAACCTTCTTCATAACATTTAACCTGACAGGATCAATACCGAAACACATCTCACAACAGTACATCACAGAAAAGAGAAAACTTGAAGCAGCAGCACAGATAACCTCCAAACAGAAGCAAGATATCCCAGAAAAGAAACGTGAGTGGTTCCGAAAATTTGAAGAAACATTAGATCAAGCAAATAACGGACCCGTATGGCTCAAAAACGAACAGATAGCTAAATTGGTAGCTGAGAGTCTTCACCACCTAAATGGGAAAGTATATTCTTTAATTTCATACTGCATCATGGCAAACCATGTCCATGTCGTATTTACACCACTGGAAATCCAACCTTCTGTAACAGACGATAAACAGACTCACAATATGCGTTACCATTCGTTATCTTCCATCATGCATTCACTCAAAAGTTATACAGCACAAAAAGCAAATCAAATATTAGGACGTAGTGGTGCATTCTGGCAACACGAAAGTTACAACCATTGTATCCGTAATCCAGATGAACTGCATCGGATTATTAGGTATATCCTCAATAATCCGGTAAAAATAGGTTTAATCAAAGAATGGAAAGAATGGAAGTGGAACTACCTATCCAAAACATGCGACTTGTAGCAATACCAGAAATCTTCGTAGCACAAACTTCCGAGTTTGTGTCACCAGAACGCTTCGTAGAACGCTTCGTAGCACAAACTTCCGAGTTTGTGTCACCAGAACGCTGTGTTTTCTTCGTAGCACAAACTTCCGAGTTTGTGTCACCAGAACGCTGTGTTTTCTTCGTAGCACAAACTTCCGAGTTTGTGTCACCAGAACACTGTGTTTTCTTCGTAGCACAAACTTCCGAGTTTGTGTCACCAGAACGCTGTGTTTTCCGAAAATTCTCATCTAACAGAACGGGCTGTAGTCAAAATTGCGTAAGTTCTAAATATTTGAAATCTTCGTAGCACAAACTGGAAGTATGTGCTACGATACAACGCCTTAAACCGAACCAGATTTTACACAGAAACATTGAAAACTTTAAAAACCTCTCGCGTCGCGTAGCACAAACTGGAAGTATGTGCTACGATACAACGCCTTAAACCGAACCGGATTTTACACAGAAACATTGAAAACTTTAAAAACCTCTCGCGTCGCGTAGCACAAACTGGAAGTATGTGCTACGATACAACGCCTTAAACCGAACCGGATTTTACACAGAAACATTGAAAACTTTAAAAACCTCTCGCGTCGCGTAGCGGCGGAGCCACTTAGAAACCGTAGTTGCACAATTGACACTCCCTTCATCAAGCAAGGACGCTGTAATGGAAATGTTTATTCAACTTCCCCAACACGTAGATCTGAGATGCTGAGTCCTTGGCAGCAGCGTGAATTTAGACATATATTCGGTGCCCTCGTGGTGAAAAAATGATCGTAAGGAGAATCAGAACAGATGCATAAAAAACAGACACTTCTCCACCAGTCTCCAGTTTCCAGTTTCCAGTTTCCAGTGAAGAGTCCTCTTTTCTGGTTACTGGTTACTGGTTACTGGTTACTTCTCCTCATATTGGAAACCTATGCACAGGACCCCACGATCCGCTACGGCACAGGTGTCCCGCCAGCGGTTAGAAGCATCAACGACCGGAGTTTGCGGTATCTCGCTAACACGCAACTCGAGGACGGCAGCTGGCCAAGCGGACAGAACGGCGCAGGAATCACTGGAATTTGTGTCATGGCATTTATGGCGAGTGGCGAGGACCCGGATTACGGGCCCTATGCCACGCATATCCGTAAGGCACTGCGCAATATGATCATAAATCAGAATCCCAAAACCGGGTACATGACAGGTTACGGTCACGGGTCAATGTACCACCACGGTTTTGCAATGTTAGCACTATCTGAGGCGTATGGTGCCGTAAATGAAGAACTCCTCTGGAAAGGGAGCGAGACCCCTGCCAATCGGCGACGCACCATCGGCGAGGCTCTGGAACTCGCAGTACGGTGTGCGTTGACTGCACAAGAGAAAAATCCTTGGGGGGCTTGGCGGTACTCGCCAGCATCCCAAGATGCCGACACAACCGTGGCTGGCACTGTGTTGATGGGCATACTCGGCGCGCGAAACGCCGGCATTGAGGTCCCTAACGAAGCCGTTGATAAGGCATTAACCTTTTTTCAGACCTGCACGATGCGAGGCGGCGGTGTCTCTTACCAACCGATGAGCAGCCACGGCGACGGTGTCACTCGGACAGCGATCGCAACACTCGTTTACGCAATCGGAAAAAGGAAGGATACCCCAGAATACAAATCCACCTCCGAGTTCATTAAGCGCAGAATGGATCAAAATATACGCAGCGGATACGCCTTCTACAATCTCTACTACATGGCACAGGCACTCTTCCAAAGCGATCTTAAGGCATGGCAAGCTTGGAATCAACGGATCATAGAGAAACTCCAAGGGATGCAGCGAGAAGACGGCAGCTTCACGAGTAGTTACGGCAATGCCTACGCAACCGGAATGGCTGTTCTCACTTTGGCATTAAATTACCGCTTACTGCCTATTTATGAAAGATAGAGTAACGCCAGTTTGATTAATCATTTCGGTTGTGTTGCGGTTCTATTTTCGCATCACAGAGACATCAATTGTAGCACAAACTTCATAGTTTGTGGCGTATATGATGTCCATTAACAGTGAACGCTACATAAGTCCAACATTTATCAAACTCACGTTAGAGTAGTTTTCAGAAGAATGGTTATAAGTTACAAGTTACAAGAGGGGCTCGTTAAACCAAAACCTCTTATAGTAAAGTTTAGAATTAATTGGGTACTCTCAAACAGTCTGAATACCTATAACAGGCATTCAGACTGGCACAAACTGGAAGTTTGTGCTACAAAGATGTCCACTTATTCATGGGCTTCATTATAACTGACAACTGAAAGGTTTTTTTGAAAAAAAAAACCGTACTGACACCTGACAACTACCGAAAAAAGGAGAAAAGCAATGCAGTGGAATCAAAAAAAGATACTTGTCGCAATCGTAGCACTCACGATATTGTGGCTTCCTTTGACACACGCCGAAGAAACAGAAACCGTCCTGCATTGGAAAAACGGTGATACGCTTCCAGGTCAACTATTAAAAAGTAAATCGGGAAAAATCCACTGGTTATCACCACACTTTTCCGATAATCTGATTGTCGATGTCAATGTATTGGATTCAATCGTTTTTCCGAAACAAGCGGTGCCAGTAACAGAGGCTTTTCGCGTTGGTACGGTATCCGGCGATATCTGGATGGCGGAGATCATCAGCTCAGATGACAAGACGCTCCTCTTTTCCAGCAAGCGGCACGGCGAGTTTCGAGTGAATCGGGAGATGATTTATACACTTGAGAGCCGAGAACATTCCAATCTACTCTTTGACGGTTCCCAACTATCCGCTTGGAAATTCTCTGAACAAGAGAATGGCAACGGCGGCAACAGAGTCGTTCTGTTCTCAGAAGAACAAGAGGTTCAACCGAGTTGGCATTCGGATCGCGGCGGGCGTCCACAGACCAAGATCGCCAAGGCAAATATCTTCCACGCTTTCGACTGGCCCAAACGTTTTGAGATTGATCTGGAATTGGCATCTAACGCGCGGCCCCCCAGCTTTGTTTTCGCGCTCGGCAAAAACCTATACGAGACAGTCCGCTTGGAAACCTGGGTCAACGAACTCGTCGTCGTCCAAGGCACACTGTTTGAGCCTGTGTTAACAATTCAGCCCGATCGCCGGAACTTCCGCTTGCGGATCACCTATCATGAAAATACAGAGGGTGAAAACACGGGTGTCCTGAAGGTGCTTGATTTGAATGGCAATGTACTGTTGAAATTAGAGGGTGTCAAACCGACTGTCGAGGCATCTGGAATCTACATCTATAACCGCGGACAGGATCTAACTGTCCGAAGGTTAAGAGTCTATCGGCAACCCACCCAGATTACAAACCGGCAAACCGATGCTGCCAAACCCCGCGTCTACATGATGAGTGGAGAGATCGTTCCCGGTAAACTATTTGTTGAGAAAAATCGAAGCTACGTCCTTGATACAGATGGAACGCAACGCGATATCGATTTGCAGCAGATTGATCGCGTCGTTCAACCCGGTATCACGTTGAAAACAACCGATCAACCTACGACCGTGACATATATTGACGGAACTGTTCTGCGTGGGCAGATTACACAATTGAACTCCGATAGCATTCAACTACAGACCACATTCACGGGCGAGCCAATAACATCTTCACTTGCAGCGGCTTCACTGCTTAAGTTCGGGGCACCGACCAAAACGCAAACACCTGTTGAAGACTACGACAAACTGTTTTATGAGTCGGGGAGCCTCCGAGGTCACATTTTCTTTGGTAGTAAAGATGTTGCCAGTCTTCGATGGAAGCCGGTGGGAACATCCGAGTCCGTGCGGTTGGCGAACGCCCGAGGCACGCGTGTAGAGAGGGCGTTGCAACGTGTATCAAAGCAGGAGCCTTTTGATACAGCGCAGTTTCCCCATTTGTTACACCTAAAGAACGGAGAAGTCATTCCCTGTCAAATTTTGTCCTACGATGAAACGAGCATCGGTTTTCAATCGCCGTTTATCAGTACTCAGCACATAGATTCGGGACATGTGAAAGGTATTGAATTTTCTGGCAAAAAAACACGGACGAGAACAGAAAACCGAAACCCTATTACGATCACAGGTGGGAAAGGTAAACATCGCGTTATATTGGAAGATGGTCGAATTTTGAATGCCGTAACGCGTAGAGCTAAAGATGGTAACGTCGAAATCATCATCCTTTCGGATAAAAAAGAGGAGCAGCCGAAGTGGGTTAAGGTCGAAGGCGACTTTGCTGTAAACGATGCCGCCGCTCTTAAGCGTGGCGTTGAACTCATCTTTGATCCGCTTGAAACGAGAAGTCGGAAACTTGATCCAAAATTGGAACGGGCGTTAATCACGCCGCGTTTCAACCGTGACGATCCACCGAACCATATTCTTGTCGCAAATAACGGTGATTTGAAGCGAGGGAAACTCTTAGGCATCAACGGGCAAACAATTCAATTCGATTCAAAATTGCGGAAGTTCTCCCTTCCGATAGACCGTGTGGCACGGGTCATTGATGTCAGCGATGACAGCAGTCAGTTAAAAGAGGGTGTCGGTTCATCAGATCCTTCTTCTACTGAAAACCGAAAACCGAAAACTTTGACTCACAACTATTCCCCTGAGATTCGCATCACGTTGGCTGACAGCCCGATTTTAATTTTTGAACCGCTTGAAGTCAAAGACGGTAAATTATTCGGACGCTCATCAATCTACGACAAAATATCGGTGCCTGTAGATAGCATCCAATATCTCCATTTTGGTGAAAAGGCAAAATCCTTCAAATCTGTCTATGAAGAATGGGTCGTCCGTTCAGCGAAGGAACCAGAATACGAAGACAAGCCTTCACCAAGCCAGAATCAAAGCATCAATAACCGGTGACAATTCTTAGGAGCAGGACAATGCGGCGAAACGTGATAGCACCCACTACCTAAAGGTAGGGGAAACTTCGGTTTCATAGCGACTGCGGTTTTCTCATAGAGTAGACCGTCTTATTTTCGCTCCACCCGCGGGCGTTTCCCTGCAGTCTCCTACACTACAGGCATATCGTTAGATAACGGAAACCATCCCTGCCCGCAAAATGTTTATCGCAGCGTTGATGTCTCTATCGTGGTGTGAACCACATGCCGGACATGTCCACTGCCTATCGTCCAATGTTAGGGTTTCGTTATGAAAACCGCAATTACTACAAGGTTTTGTTGTAGCTGTCCATTGTCCGACTTTTTTAAAATGACGCTTATGTTTTTGACACTTATATGCCAATATCTCAACAAACTGGTAGAAGGCGAGGTCAGAGACTTTACGACCCCAGAGGCGTTTCATGCCGTCAAGGTTCAACGTCTCAAGGAAAATCCTATCAAACTTCGGACAAAGTTTAGAGGCAAGTTGCCAATGAAAGTCTTTGCGTTGGTTGCTGATTTTCCGATAAAGCCGTGCGAGCTGTCTCACGCAACGCCACCAACCGTTAGAACCTTTTTGCTTACGGCTAAGTTCTTTGTTGAGAGACCGAAGTTTGTTCAAGTTCGCTTTCAAAGGTTGTGGGTGTTGTATCTTTTCACCCGTGCTAAGTGTCAAGTATGCGTCTTTCATGCCGAAGTCTGCCCCAACGCTTTTACCTGTTGTCGGCAGCGGTTTGAAATCTGTATAAGTCGTTGTGATACAAAGCCAATAATCACCGCAAGCGTCTCGTTTGATTGTGAGAGTGCTGATAGTTCCATGCCATTGACGGTGTTTATGGAACGTATAAGGCACTTTATCAAACTGCCACTTCTGTGTCTTCGGATTCCATTTACGAAAAGTCAACGTGATACGATTGTTTTTCAGATACCACCCCGCTTCACCAGGGTAAGTGATAGACTTAAACTTGTGTCTCGGTTTAATTTTCGGTCTGCCACCAAGTTTCTTGAAAAATCTGTCATAAGCCTTATGAATCCGTCTCAGTTCTTGTTGGATCGCTTGACTCGGCAAGGCATTCCAATGTGGGTTCGTCGTCTCTTTCAAAACTTTTACGTGGTCACACATGCCCTCAAAGTTGACATACGGCAGCCCCTCTTTATGACGCTCACGCTGCCACGTATGAAAATAGAAATGCACCTGCCACATATCGTCAAGCAGATTGCCAATGCGGATCGTATTAGATTGTTTCCCAAGTGGGTACTTATACGTTTTCATAGACTTTCACAGTATCACAGAGTTAACCCCTTTCCAGTGGGTAGGCAGACACACAATCAAGCGATTGTGCTGGAAATGTCTGCCACTGTGATATATCTATTAAAACACATTTTGCGAATTTTGTCAAGTGTTTTTTTAATAACAAACCTATATGCCGCTTACATCCCCAAGCTGAAGCATGGGGCTTTAGCGGGGGAGTGGTAAAAAACGTGAGTTTGATAAAAGTATATTGTAGCGCAAACTTCCCAGTTTGCGACCATAGCACACAAACTGGGAAGTTTGTGCTACAGGGTCGCAAGTCGCAAGGTGGACCTTCGGAGAAAGGACCTATTATTGAACGTAGGTCATTTATTATCAAACTGGCGTTAAAAAAGATACTAATCGCGGTCTTAGCTGCAATGGTGTTAGGGTTGCCAACGGTACAGGCTGAGGAAACAGATACGTTGTTACGCTGGAAAAATGGCAGCAGCCTTCCGGGTCAGCTACAGGAAAGCAGCCCAGGAACAATCCGTTGGGCATCACCATACTTTTTGGACGATCTGGTGCTTGATATCAATGTCTTGGATTCCGTTGTTTTCCCGAAAACATCTAACCCCGCAACGGAGACCTTTCGCGTCAGCACTGTATCAGGCGATATCTGGATAGCAGATATCATCGGTTCAGACGATAACACCTTCCTCTTTTCCAGCAAGCGGCACGGCGAGTTTCGGGTGAGTCGGGAGATGATTTATACGCTTGAGAGTCGAGAGCATACCAATCTACTCTTTGACGGTTCCCAACTATCCGCTTGGAAACTACCCGATCAAAATAAAGACGATGGCGCGCTTCTACTATCCGAAGACGTTCAACCGAGTTGGCATGCAGATCGCGGCGGTCGTCCACAGACGAATACCACTAAAACAAATATTTTCTACGCGTTCAAGTGGCCCAAGCGTTTTGAGATTGAGCTGGAGTTGGCATCTACCGCACGACCTCCAAGTTTTGTTTTCGCGCTCGGCAAAAACCTGTCCAAAACAGTCCGCTTGGAAACCTGGGTCAACGAACTCGTCGTCGTCCAAGGCACACTGTTTAAGACTGTGTTGACGATTCAGCCCGATCGCCGGAACTTCCGACTGCGAATCACCTATCATGAAAATACGGATAGCGAAAACACGGGTGTCCTGAAGGTGCTTGATTTGAACGGCAATGTGCTGTTGAAATTAGAGGGTGTCAAACCGACTGTCGAGGCATCTGGAATTTACATTTATAACCGCGGACAAGATCTACGCGGACAAAATCTAACTGTCCAGAATCTAACTGTCCGGAGGTTAAGAGTCTATCGGCAACCCACCGAGATTACAAACCAGCACCTCGATGATCCCAAACCCCGGGTCTACCTGATGAGTGGAGAGATCGTTCCCGGTAAACTATTTGTTGAAAAAAACCGAAGTTACATTCGTGATACAGATGGAACGCAACGCGACATTGATTTGCAACAGATTGATCGCGTCGTTCAACCGGGGGTCTCATCAGCAGCGTTGGACGTAGAGACTGAGTTGCCCGGTTCCGCCTACATAAAATATCCTGATGAGGTCGTTTTGCACGGCAAGGTTACACAAGTGAACGCAGAGCGTGTGATCCTCCAGACGGCTTTCGCTGACGATCCAGTAACTTGTTCGCTCGCGGGTGCATCACGACTTCATTTTAATACAAACCGCAAAACCGACGGGACGGTTCAAAATACGGACATGTTGTTTCATGCCACGGGAAATCTACGCGGACGCGTTTTATTTACTGAAAACCGAGGTATATTGTCCATACAATGGGAACCTCTCGGGGCATTGAAACCCGCGCGGTTAGCGAGCAACCGGGCAGCTCACATCAGACGGTTTTTAGAACCTACATTGAAAGCATTCCAACACTTTGACACTGCACAGTTCCCCCATGCAATACATCTACAGACTGGAGAGACCTTTTCGTGTCAGATCACAGATTATGATGGAAAGACCATCAGTTTTCAATCGCCGTTTATCAGTACTCAGCACTTGGATTCGGCAAATATGAAAGCACTTGAGTTCTCCGATAGAACACACGCGCCGAGCATTTATAGAACACACCCTGCAACTGCTTCAGCGGATTGGGAGGATGGAATTATAGAAATTGACATGCAGCGGCTTGGGCAGAACAAAGATGGGATTATAGAGCTTGAAATGCAGCGGCTTGGGCAGGACAAAGATGGAAAAGCGATAGTATTTCGAATAAATGCCGACGACGCGAAGAAAATGAACGAAGGACAACTGGTACGGATAAGAGAAGTAAAAGAACGGAATCCCGGACGAGAATGGATGGAAATGGAAGACGATACATGGATTGGACTCATTGCCACGCAGCCCGCTCCCAAAAAGGATAAGTCGTCTTCAAAATTGGAACGCGCCTTAACCGTCCCGCGCTTCAACCGAGATAACCCACCGAATCATATATTAGTCGCGAAGACAGGCGATATGAAACGTGGAAAATTCTTAGACTTTCAGGGGCAAACAATTCAGTTTGATTCAAGATTGCGAAAGGTTTCCGTCCCGATAGATAGGGTAGCACGGGTCGTTGATGTCAGCGGTGATGGTTTCCATCAGTCCGCAGCCACGCAAACTGAGGTTCGCGTCACATTGACCGACGGTTCAATGCTGATTTTCGCGCCGCTTGAAGTTCAAGAGGATAGAATGATAGGACATTCATCAGTCTACGGAGAGGTATCAGTCCCCGTGAGCAGCATCGAATATCTGTACTTTGGAGAGAAGGCGAAGTCCTTCAAAGCGGCCTTTGAAAAATGGAACATCCGTCCAGCAAAAAAACCCGCGTACGGGGACAATCCGTAAGAGGCGCGTCCATTCAGATAGTTACCAGTTACCAGTTATCAGTTTCCAGAGAAGAGGGTTTCGCGGATTTCTTCGCGGTTTCCTAACCGAACCTACCGGGCCTGGGTCTGAGACAGTTCTTAACTGACAACCAAAAGATTTTTTCGCAGAAAAAATCGTACTGACAACTGTTAACTGTTAACTATTAAAAGGCAAAAGCGGTGGACAGGGAATCCACCGCCATTGCGTTTAGGTTAGTTCGGTTATAGACTTCTCCCTGAATAACCGAGTTGTTGCGCGAAAGCTGCAACTTTACCTGCGGAATAGGTGCAAACGGATTTGACAACGGAAACAGCAACGCTCTATCTGCTCCGCTGGGATCCTGTCGTCGGGTATCCACAAGGCATTTTCAATATGACCCTCCGAGAAGGTGCCGTCCGCGGGTCTGTAGCATAACCTATTGATTTCCGGGGCATCTTCTATTGTAAAGGTTTTTGCGACGGATTAAAATTCATACGCAAGTTCGCCGGGAGGTGCCCCTTTCAGACGTAAAATGATAGTGCCTGTATCCTTCCGGTAGCCTATTTGATAGGCTTCTTTGAGAGGCGTGAGATCGAAGTGATAGTCCTCGGTGATTAACGCTTCGCATGTATCCGAATTCGCGTTATGGGCGAGCGACACCCGCAGCTGCACTGGAAGTGATTCTAAGAACCGCTCCTCGGCAACCAAGGTGAACGCGTGCGTTTCACAACCGCCGCTGTAAGATACATTGACGCGCAACGTATCGTCCTGCAGCGTCGCAGCGTTGATGGTGTATGCGTCCGTGCCCCACTCAGTCGCTGTAAATCCGAAGACAACGGTGCCGATGTTTCGGACGTCATCTGCACCTGCAGCATCACCTTTTCCTATGACTTGCGTTTCCATACGGTCACATCCTATTCCAAAAAATATAATGAAAAGGGTCAATGAACAGATAAAAAAGTTTTTTGTAGACATGTTTGAATACCTTTTGGTTGGCTATCAGCAGATTAGCCATCAGCGGTCAGGGCGGTTTTTTCTGCGAAAAAACCTTTCAGTTGTCAGCAAAGAGATGTTAGATTTATCTAAACCCCTCTTTGCTGATTACTGATTACTGATTGCTGACAACCATTCTTGCTGACCGCTGACCGCTACTTACTTCGCTATCAGCATCTTTCGGGTTGCGGTGAATTCGCCCGCGGTGAGCGTATAGAAATAGAGGCCACTCGCGACGTGTTCACCGAGTTGATTTTTACCATCCCAATACGCTGCACGCCCACGGCTCTCGTAAACGCCAGCCGCCTGATGTCCCAAACTCAACTGCTGTACAACGCCGCCACGCAGATCGTAGATTGTCAATGTTACGTCCGCATCGGTTGCCAAGTGATACGGTATCCACGTTTCAGGATTGAACGGGTTCGGATAGTTCGGCAACAGTGCTGTTGATTCGGGTATCTCTGCCATTTCCATTTCTATGAGTAGGCGCTGCAGTGCTTGCAGCACGGTTTCGGGTATCCCTTTTTCGAGTTTCGCATCGGCAAGCGCATTGGCAACATTGCGGTATGCGAGGTTTCCACCCGATAAGGCGTTCGATGCCTCGGCGACCGCTACTATATCGCCGAGAGAAGGCGCATTCGCACCACCACCAGCAGCATCAATCGCCTGTGCAACAAGCGTGAGATCTAACAGGTTAACAACGAGATCCAAATTGACATCCGCGGGAAGATCGGTACCCGCTGGCACTCGCGTCCCGTAAGCCATCGCGACAATCACAAGGTCCGCGACATCCACCACGCCATCGCCATTGACATCCACACGCGTGGTACTTGTTACCGTAATCGTGAATGTCAAAGCAGCAGACGCACCCCTTGCATCTGTAGCGGTGTAAGTGTAGAGGCGTGGCGACGCGGCTATGGTAGGTGTGCCACCGATAAACCCATAAGCATCGCCGACGGGATCAAAGTATAGACCTGCCGGGAGTCCCGGGGTGAGGGTATAGCTGTATGGCCGAGTGCCACCCGTGGGCGCGGGCAATTGGAGACTCACTGCCTGACCGACAGTGAACGTCTGATCCGGGATGCTGCTCGGATTAAAGACCAGGGTTCCGCCCATCTCTGGTATACTGAGGGTAATACCGGCTGGCGACAACAATCCTGTGATGAGGTCTACGCGGCTTGAACCGTCGAGGTTCGCACGCTGAATTGCACCCGCCCCCGTATCTGTCCAATGCATCTGATTCTCTTGCACATTCAAGGCGATACCGGTTGGCGATATCAATCCGAAGATGAGGTCTTGCTGGTTGAAACCGTCCAAGTCAGCACACTGGATCACGCCCGCCCCCGTATCTGTCCAATAGATTTTATTCCCTGTGACATCCAAGGCGATACCGGTTGGGCTGCTCAGTCCTGTGATGAGGTCTTGGCGGTCTGAACCGTCAAGGTTTGCGCGCTGAATCTGCCCTAACCCCGTATCTGTCCAATAGACATTATTGCCTACAGCATCCAAGGCGATACCGGTTGGCGATATCAATCCGAAGATGAGGTCTTCAACATTAGAGCCGTCGAGGTTCGCACGCTGGATTGCACCCGTGAGCGTATCTGTCCAATAGACGTTATTGCCTGCAACATCCAAGGCGATACCGGTTGGGCTGCTCAGTCCTGTGATAAGGTATTCAACATTAGACCCGTCAAGGTTTGCGCGCTGAATCTGCCCTAACCCCGCATCTGTCCAATATATTTTTTCACCTGTTACATCCACAGCAATATCCGTTGGGGTTGTCAATCCCTGGACGAGGTCTGCAACATCAGAGCCGTCGAGGTTTGCGCGCTGAATCTGCCCTGCCCCCGTATCTGTCCAGTACATGTGGATGCCTGTCACCGTAGGTGGTGGCTGTGGTGGGTCAATTGGTGGTCCAGGCGGCGTAGGCGGCCCGCTCGGCAACCACTGTTGGATTTCAGGCACAATGTACGACATCAAAGTGCCGGCATTAAAGGTTGGCACGCCACCGCGGGTCCAAGCGGAATGATGGATTCCAATAACGGTCGTTCCCTCACGCAGGAAAACCGGTGAACCGGAGGAGCCACCCTCAGAGTCTGCAAGATACGCCAGCGCGGACGGAGCATCCGCCAAGGGATGTCCCGCAGGAATATCCACGATTTCAGTGTTGCGCCGGACAATCTCTTTCGACCTGCCATCGGGATGCGAAATCAGTTTCACGCTCTGACTCGAATTGAAGCCAGCCTCCGTATCCAGTTCGAGCCATCCATAAGTATCCCCGATCGGCGTATCGAGTCTCAGGAGCGCGTAGTCCTTAGGTTCATCCATCCGTAAAATCTCTGTCACGCTCGCTGTGACACCGCCGAACGTCGGATCCACATCGCGATCCTGATAATAATCCATGAAAATTTTGGCACCCGCAATCGGGAGGAGACCGTCATCGTCATGAATACAGTGGTGGTTCGTCATAAACAGATCGGGACCCACCAAAAAGCCGGTACAGATCCAGCCTCGGTCCGGATTGTTCCGAGACGCTATAAAAAACCAGCCGATTTTGGTGCCAAGTTGGTAGTCTTGACTATCGCGCGGGAGGTCCCGCATCTTTTCAAAATCATTGGTACCGATGATTCTATCGGGGCCCCTTTGAAATTCAGCGTTGCCTTGTATATATCCCGCGCCATCAGCGGTTGGGAACTCAAGAATGGGGGGCAGTCCCTCATCAGCGAACCCGTTTGTCAAACAAAGGGCGAACCCAAAAACGCAAATTAAAAACAGAATGTGGGATTTTCTAAGCTTTCTAAGCACAGTTAACTCCTTCAATATAAGCTGCTATAAGCAGCATAAATGTTATGTTTTTCTCTATGGATTTGCATCGTCTATCTTTCGCAATGTATAAGTAATTATTGACTCTACTATAACTAACAACCAAAAGATTTTTTCGCAGAAAAAATCGTACTGACAACTGTTAACTGTTAACTGTTAACTATTAAAAGGCAAAAGCGGTGGACAGGGAATCCACCGCTTTGCGTTAGGTTAGTTCGGTTATAGACTTCTCCCTGAATAACCGAGTTGTTGCTAAGCGAAAGCACGCCATCACGAGAATCGCGATCGCGTGCCTTTCGTATTATTGCAACGCTTTTAGTTCACCCCATGTCGTTGTTGCTTTACCAGCAGGTGAGATATGTCCTTTCAGACGGCTCATCCGTAGGGTTTGGACTTTACCATCAAGAGAGACATCCTGAATCTGGTAGTAGTAAACAACATTGGGCTTCGCAGATGTATCGGTATGCGTGTAAGTATTACGCTCACTCGTCGTACCGTGACCTGCGATCAATTTCGTGTTAATCTGCTTGAATTCACCGTCTTTGGTTTCACTCCGCAGGATATTGAATCCAGCGTTGTTCGTTTCAGATTCGGTGACCCAACGGATAACGATGGCACCACTCTCGAGCCGTTCCGGACGGAACTTCGACAAGCTCACAGGCAGGACACGTCCACCGGTGATACCGGGGGAACCGATGTCATCCCCATGACCATACCACGTCTCGCGAACATCACGGAAGTCCGTTTCATGTGCAGCGAGCCAGCCAGCGGCCTCGACACCCATCGCTTCGATTTCAGCGTCAGAATATCGCGTCTTCGTCTTAAGGTCGCGATATTTACGGAGTATGGAACTACGTCCCATATCGTCCATCATTTCGCCGGTGACATCGGACAATTCCCATGCCTTATTAGCCGCGACACGACGGTTCGGAGATTTGACGAGGTTACCTACGCCATCAGCGAAGTTACCTTTACCGTCAATCAGCTCGATATAGAAACCTTTATCGCTGAGGATCGGATCCGTGGAGCGTGTCATATCCAATTCACCGCGTGCATCATCCCAAACGGAGAAGACGCGCGTTGCTGGGAAGATGACACGTGTATCGAAGAACGCACTACCGGAGTTTCTCGCACGTGTTGAAGCGATCATCACGGTTTGCTGTGGCAAAATCGTCTGGACATCGCTGCTTCTAAAGTTAAGCGTCCCAGACAAGCGTTTTACTGGAATCTCGCCATCATCAAAGTTCTCGATGATCAGTCTCCAGCCATGATCACCAGCATGAAGATTAACCGGATCGGTCGGAGAACTGTTATAGATCTCGATCCACTGCGGATACTCACCATCACCTTGATCGTACATAATCTCGCTGATGGTTAAAGTTCCGGTAGCCGTGACTTGGGGAACCTCGTTCTTCCGAGTGTCCTCGTAGCCAGGGGTACCACCGTTCGCTGCAATCCGCTGTGCATGGCGCTTATAACCGATGCCCGTATAACCGACATCGCGTAGTGCCTGATGCTCATCTTTGTCGTCGCCATGTGTGTTCTTATCCGGGTCTATCACATGTTGACGGCGATGGACAGTCTCTACTGCTATCGTGTTTCTGGCATCTAGACCACCAAAGACTTTCAACGGCCAGAGAGTCGTATGCAGAGAATCATCCTTGAGATTATCAGAATACCCGATAGCGTCTAAAACGCCTTCATGCGATTTGAGCCTATCGTTTCTGTTACGCAGGATCAACACGAATTTACCGTCGTTCGGTAGTCCGCCTTCGGCGAAATTCGCAACCTTATACTTTATCGCGTCAGCACCAATACCGAGCCCCTGATCGTTGCCGCCATCGCGGTTGAATGCAACTGCGATCGGATGCGCATCGTTATCTCTCGGATCCGTGTCCAAGAGGAGTAACAACTCACCCGCTGCGAGCTTGATATTATCGTTGTCCGGGAAGTTGTAGAGCAGTGTATCGGTACCTTTCGCCGTCACGTAAGAAATCTGATATTTCTTCAGATTGATTTCAGCGTCAGAGTTGTTCTTCAGCTCAATCCATTCCAACGTTTGGTCTCTACGGTTCGCGACCTCGGTGAAAATAAGGTTCTTCGGAAGATTCGTTCGTGTAATCGGACCTGGAGCAGAGAAAGTATTGGCACGACCTGGTGAACCCACGAAGTCATAGTTCAGATCGTCAAGTGGAATCTGACCTGTACCTGCCAAACCCGCTCTCTTGGTGTAGTATACAGAAGTCGATGCGGACCAATGTCCTGCATTACGACCCTGTTTCTCACCATGTGCGTAGTTTTTATCTGCAGCAGGTGCCACGCGCTTCATACTGACGAAATCATGACCGAATTCACTATTGCCGTCCGTACCATATTTCGGACTGCCATCATCGTTTTTAACCTGAACATCCCAACGACCGCCAATATCGTAGTTACCCATTACATCGATTAAGCCCGCACGGCTTGCGTCGTTGGTACGATACGCTTCCGTTCTTATCAGCTCAAACAACGTAACTTTAACGTCGAAAGTATTGGTATTGTGAAGTTCAATCCACTGCTCTCGTGCATGCTGGAGATTAGATGTAGCACCGAACGGTAAACCTCTATCTTCAGACCACATGATTTCGCTGATACCGACAGTACCTTTGGCAATAGTCGGATTCGCTGTATCTTTATGATCCCGAGATTGCAAGACCATGAGGCCACCACCGCCAATACCTGGAGAGGCATCCACGGTCACATCAAAGATCAACCCCAAATCTGGCATGCAGTCCCAAGTCTGAACCTGGACATTCTCGGCTCTAACGTTATAGTCACCGAGGTAAAGGGTTCTGACGAAGTTGAGGTGTGAGGTCCGCCACGCATTATCTCTGATAACGACGACATACTGACCAGCAGGAACCGTGATCACGGGACCAGCAGTATTGGTATCGGACTTTGCTGCGTTCCCCCGATTCGTGTCATCCTTAACAGCATCTGCTGCGACTGTAATGGTCACCTCTTGAATACCGAGCCAACTCCGGTCAGCTCCGTTCTCAACATCCTTACGAATGACGTTAAACGTAGCCCTTACGGTCTTAGTATTAGCACCAGCAGGGGGAGCACTGAAAGAACCTGTTCGGATCTGCCAACCCGTACTCACTGTAATCTCGCCCGCGGCTATACCTTCACCTGAACCGATAGCTTCATTGTCAGTGATAGTGACTGTTACCGGATTACCGTCTATACCACAATTGAAGATATCAGGTGCTGTAATAGTTGCGACCGGTGCAGTTGTTGCAGGCGCATAAGTTGCATACCTATCGTTTTGAAGTTGATTCTTAGCAGCATCCGCTATTTCCAATCTTTTGATCAGAACCGTTGTCGACTGATTCATGTCGATAGCCGTCACGACCACCGTGTAGGCATTAGGCACACCCGGCACCGGTCGAGGATCAGAATCTGCCAGCAATCTGAAGTTATCACCACCAACCGATCTATGTATATCAGTTGTTGTAAATGCTGGAGACAACTCTTCAGTAAAAGCAAATCGGAACGTTAATTTGGACTTTGGCTCACCCGAGAACGTGAAAGGTGTCCCACTCACGGCACTGGCACCAACAACCGTAATGCGCACATCCGGCGGGATCGTATCAAACTTGCTAATCGCATCCGTTTGAACGAGTGGATTACCACTCGGATCCGCCACTTGCCCGCCAAGCACTTCAAGTCCAAAAAGTTGAATCTGTATTTCCTGCGGATCAGTACCCGCGGCGATCGTTAAGATATATCTCTCTTGATTACCAGAAGGAGCCGTGGTAGCAGCCATCGTAGTCGGCATGGCAGCACTCAGTGCCGTCCCAGGTAGTATCATGATCTGGCCGTTACGCGTAACAAAAAAGTCCGCCGCCTGAAGACGACTAACACTGTTTCCTTTTGCCAACTCTTCAGAGAAAAGGAGATCAAATCTCACATTACCATCAGCGTCCAGGGTATGCTTCCCGTTCCCATCAACGCTCAGCACCGTAATCTCCACCGTCGGATTCATAGTGTCTGTTACCATTGGTGCCATCGGCGTTGCGGGCAATGAATTACTCCACGCGCCACCACCAGCCGCATTAACGCCACGCACTTCAAAGTCGTATGGCGTTCCATTGGTCAGACCTGTTACCGTGTGCCTGGTTGTCGTAGCATCACTGTCAATGATTGGACTTTCAATTTCACCGTCCAGACGATACTCAAACGATGTAGCAGCATCACCTGTGGTCGCGGCTGTCCACGTTAAGGTAACTTCCATATCTCCGGCTGTCGCCATATCGAGCGTCGGGGCATCGGGTGCACCGGGTGTAACAACCGGGGGCCCACCATCGCCGACCATAGCCGTCACAGGATCTACATCAGCTGCATCCGCATTATCTGAGAGAGCATTGGGGTCTATACTTATAGTCAACGGCAAGGTATCGAACGGACCATACTCTAAGAATGCTCGATAACTATTGGGACCAATTCTTTCATTTGCAGCATCACCATCAAGGAGATTAACACCCACATCACCTGCAGGTGTGCTACCGTCCTCGATCATCAAGTTCGCTCTGATATCAGCACCATCTATATCTGCCCCTGCTTCACCATCAGTATCAGCAGTAGGAGTCGTGGAAACACTGATCTGAAACGACTTATCAGCTTCGTTGTGCCCAACCACAGTAAGCGTAATATCTGGCGGATTTTGGTAGACCGGATCTGGTACTACCGCATCCAGATCTATCACCGCGCTGGGACTATTAGCGGCATAACCATCAACAAGCGTAAAGGTTACCATCCTAGTACCAAACGTCAACTGGTAATCCTGAGCGTAAATCCCATCGTCGGCAGTGGCATCATCAGTTAATAGCTGAGCAAGATCCGTTATCGCATCACCATTACTATCAACTGGCGTTGCGCTATCCTTCATCTCAATCATGATATCGCTTAGCGCAGGTTGGGGATTGGGGTTAGCTGTAGCCGGAGTACCATCCGCATTTGTAAACGTAACGGTTAGCGTATACCTACCCGGTATCGCCATATCGTTAGCATCCTTCTTTTGCGCAACCGCCATCGCTGCCATGTTAGGCACCACCGATGGTAAGCTATCAAAAGTCTTAGTTGTCGCTTCGTTACCACCCTCAGCTCCCACACGGTTGCCATTAACACCATTTGCTGCAACGACCACTTGGATGCTTCTAACACTCTGATAAGCAGTATCGCTAAGGTCTAGAGAGATTTCCAACTCATGCTTACCAGCAACGTTGCCAATCTCTGCAGTCACCGTAATTTCGGAAGTCGGAAGGGTTCCAGGTGTACCATCAGCAGTATAAGTCTTGACAGCCACATCATCAACATCAAGATCATCATCGGAATCAAAAAGGGCTGAATCCGTTGACGCGCCAACTTTGGCAACAATTTTTATTCTAAAATTGCCACGAGCTTTCGCGTTCGCTGTAGTATATGCTCCCTCCACAATATCCACTGTGGGATGACCAGGATCTGCATCATGCCCATCGTGTGCCATCACAGGCATCGCACTAAAGACCAATGCGAAAATTAAACTTAAACTTGCTAAGGAAAATGTCAATCGATTTGACATAGGTTATTTTCCTCCAAAATGTAAATAGAAAAAAAAATTTGTTAAGTTCACGCCTTTCAGCGTGACTTCCATTCAACAGTCGAATGGATTCAGGGAAGTAAACCCATTCTAAAAAACAAATAAACTAACCTTTTTGTATGCGGGGCTCTTACGTCAGGATGCCCGCGTTTTTGAGTTATAAACACCGAAAATTAAAACACCGAAATTACGAGGGGGTTGCGCTTTCGAAGTTTAACACTTGTTCCTTGTACGCCTTAATCAGTTCCGCCTCGAATTCTTGCCAGACTTCCAACTTACGCCAATTCGAGACAGTCGTCTCGGTGAAACCGAGCGTGTCAGCGATTTCGCGATTGCTTTTTCCTTCAAATGACATCTGGCAGGCCATTAAAAGTTGCTTCGTACTGACTCGTCTCGGCATGCGAAATTCCCCCCTGTTTTAAAATTTCGCGTGAAACCTTTCCACGAAATTCTAATGCATCCAAAATGGATCAACATTAGTCTGGTCAATATTATAATACCATTCCTTACATTTGTCAAATTAAAAATCGTTTTTCTGACTTAATATGATATTTAGAACGGCGTTATCGTTTAATTATAACCTAATTCCTCATACTTGTCAAATTAAAAACTACTTTTTTTGACCTAACATGATATTTAGAACGGCATTATCGTTTAATTATAACCTAATTCCTCATACTTGTCAAATTAAAAATCGTTTTTTCTGACTTAATATGATATTCAAAACGACTTTATACTTTAATTATAACCTAATTCCTCATATTTGTCAAATTAAAAACTACTTTTTTTGACCTAATATGATATTTAGAACGAATTAAAGCATGTTTCGCATAATTTGTCAAGAAAAAAATCCCAGAACACGCGGGGACGCGTTCCATTTCAAGGTTCCTTCTTGAAAGATAACGCTCATACCTGTTTCTGGGTTACTAAAAACTGAAAAAAATCTGACCATCTACGCGCCAAACCGAGTGAAACCCAACGGAAACCTATAATAACGACACCCTTTGGGAGGTTGGGTTTCGCTATCTCGTTGATTGCTACGAGGGAGGTTGAACGGATATTCACAAAACGCTGAAAAGGAACACAAGACTCAGACCGCATCGTAAAGGCATGTCAAACAGAAAACTGAGAGAAACCCAACACCTTGACGGTTTCCACGCACATACGCGTCTCAAGTTATTGATATTTTATAGTGAATCCGAAAAATAAATAACGTGAGTTTGATAAATGTTGGACTTATGTCGCGCGCCTGTTAATTTCTGTTCTATACTGCACAAACTGGGAAGTTTGTGCTACAACTCACCGCTGTGTGATACGAAAATAGAGCCGCAACATATCCGAAATCATTAATCAAAATGGATTAAATAGACACATGCGTACCACAAACTTCCAGTTTGTGCCAGTCTGAATACCTGTTATAGGTATTCAGACTGTTTGAGAGTGCCCAATTAATTATAGGTTTTACTATATCATAGATGGGGGTAATGTGCAATCAGTGAGCTTGAAAATAAAATTGAAGTGTCCCGTAGTGAAACCCAACGGAAACCTATAATAACGATACCCTTTGGGAGGTTGGGTTTCGCTATCTCGTTGATTGCTACAAGGGAGTAGGGGACCGAAATGCACTTGGTGTGTTTCATCGCTTTGCTCGGTTCCGCTCAACCCAACCTACAATACTTTAGGCGTTGTGAGTATCATTCAGTTGGTGGCGGCAGCGAATATACACCCCATCGTACTTTCACAATTTCACCAGCATTC
The DNA here is from genome assembly GCA_951828385.1 of uncultured Poribacteria bacterium. Taxonomy (GTDB): domain Bacteria; phylum Poribacteria; class WGA-4E; order WGA-4E; family WGA-3G; genus WGA-3G. The sequence goes on along the minus strand of OX639973.1, from coordinate 3,888,198 downwards.
AAGAGACGCGTGAGTTCGTTTCTTATTGATGTCGGATGACCTTCAATGGCTTCAACCAGTTCTGATGCCTTTCTCTCGCCATTCGCCAGCAGAGCGAAAATCTGTTTTCGGAAAAGCACACGTGGAATGTTCCCACCCCTTAATTTATGCAATACTCGGTTTGCCTGTCTTGCGGAACACCACCCCAAAATACGTTCCACTTCAGTTCTACGGGTGTCCGCGGTGATGTGAGCACGTTCAATTTCAAAACGCTCGCGTATTGCTATCGTCTCAGGGAGTTTGTTTAATCCACCAGCAACCTCAAAATCTTCCCAGTCAAAGAGCAGCACTTCAGGTCTGTCGGTAATGTCCGGCAATGGAACGCTTGTAACCAACACAACCGTCTTACCTGATGAACGATTCAGTCCAGTAAGCCCTACAATTTCTGAAAGCTTCCCAACAGTATGCTGTTCATAAACACGCTGAACGCGTTCATCTTTATACCGATAAGACTCCGTATCTGTCTCATACGAGAGCGGCCTTTCGTCGGCGCCATACAGAATCTGTGACCGCCGCCAAATGATACCCGGTGCCCAATTCGGTGTACCGACGATCCAAACAACCTGTGCTTCTTCAAAAGCGGATGCAAACTTGCTCCGGTCTTTGAAATGCGATACAAGACAGACATTCTCTATTTCCAAAATATCTTTCAACTGTTTGACAATCGGCATATAAGTGACGATCGCATGCTTAACACTTGGGTCGCGTTCAATTTCTGCCCGGATACCCGAGAAAATGCGCTGCCCTGTTTTAGACACGCCGAGAATATTCCAATTGTGATAGTATTCTAAAAGCGTTTCGGACAGGTAAGGATCCGTACGTATCTGAAAAACCTTGTTCCCCGCGACCCAGGCTGTCGGTTTGAGGCGAGTCACTTCAATTTCTGTATTCGGAAACGCTTGGCGGACATCTCGTTCGGTGAGGCTTGATGACATTAACAGCAGCCGTTTGACGCGCCGATGCAGCAGGGGCGGTACCCAAAACTCTAGGGCGTTCTGATACCAGATCATCGGTGCATCGGCATCCCGCTTATAATACGCAAAAAAATGCTGCAACCGATGCCAAAACGTCCAATGTGGATCCGAAATGGACGCACGCGCCGACACCGTGCCGGTCACGTTCGCTTGGTACATCTGTTGAATCAGGTCGTCTGCCTGCCTTTCAAAGGCGTGCAGCGTTGTACGAATCCGTCTGACAGCACTCTCATCTGGGTCCCCTGTGTTTTCTACGGCGTTTAGTAAGGCTTTAGCAAAATGCCCCAAGGCATGTCCTTGCCAACTGACGCTCCACGCCTCCAATATATCCATTGATAACCTGCATTCAGAAAACAGTTCGTAGTTTTGCACGTTGTCCAAAATACAGAGCCGTTCTGTTTCATCATCCTGTCCAAGGAGCTCTTCCACCGTTTCGCTATATCTTGGATTCAAGAAGATTTGAGGCACTTCCGCCCTTAGGTTTATCGCACCGCTGTTGAGGACATAAGTCTCTACACCGTAACTTTTCCCGCCACCTTTCTCAGCAATAAGTGCAAGAACGCGTGCACTCCCATCAAAAACGCGTTGTATCTGAACGGCGTTATTTTCAAGTGTTTCATAATCCTTTCGCGCTTCTCCTGACTTTTGCAGCACTATGGGTGGACGTTTTATCGCCAATGGGCTGAGTTTTCCGTCCCGCACAGCAAGCAGCGTGTCAGACTCTGGCTTGATATACGAGAAATCGCGTTTTATAAGTGCCTGTTTCGCAAGGTCTAAATTATGTGACCCCGAGGATGCTGGTGCCACTTCAGGATGATCTAAGACAACAGATTGCAGCCCCTTTTCACCAAGCATCACCGGTTGGTGAAGCGTATCGCGGAGCGCGTCAATAGGTGTAAAGAGCACCTCTTTGGAAATTATAGGTGGATCTAACAGATTACCGAGCAGAATCTCGTAACGTCCATCCCAACGATTGAATCCCTTGTCCCCAAAGATTTCAAGGTATACCTCTCGTTGATATGCGTTTTCTGGCGTTGGTGTCCGCTTATAGATGTACTGCCTTGCTGCCTCAGTATTCGGGTGGAGGTAATCTCGAACTCGGCATGAGAAGCGCAGTCCACCAGACTTTGTAATTGTCAGTAGTGGGTTTGCGACGATGTTAACCAAAGTCTCAATACAGACTGAAACAGCATCTGGTGCAGCACACACCGCTTCGTATGTAAAATTGAGATCGTGCCAACGGGCAGTATCCCTTGCGGATGGGATACCTGTGTACACCTGAATTCCGTATGAGTCGTGCCATTGTCTAACATCCCAATCATCTATGCCTTGGCGTGTCAAGAACCGTTCACCGCCAGAATCTGTTGGGCCGCTTTCATACGCCGGGGCGTGACCTATCGGCATAAATGAGACATCTGCCTGCTCAAGTTCATAGAGTTTCACGGGGTATCTATGCGCGCAGTAGACTGTAAAATGATACGGAACCGCCTTATAGAGTGCCGGGGTTATCACCGTTTTCCGTTGCTGGAGCGACTTTTCACGCCGTTGGTGACAGCGTTGAATAATATCTTTCAAGATGTTCATAGTTAGCAAAAAGTGGTCGTGAACGCCTCGGTTCTGCTAAGTCCAAAACCTTTGGCATAAGTTTGAATTTCATAAAAATACGTGTCCAGAGATACTTCCGATAGCAGAGGAATATGCCCGCGGAACGCCTTTTCGATAGTGTGCGGAACGCAGAAAGAAACGCCGGCGGCATAGAAATAGTGGCGCCTTGAAGGCGGCGCGAGGGGTGCGCGGCATGCAGCCCACCCCGGAAGAATTTCCTGTGGACATATCAGTTCTGAAGTATAGTGAATCCTAAAAATAAATAGACACATTCGTACCACAAACTTCCAGTTTGTGTTCCAGTCTGAATGCCTGTTATAGGTATTCAGACTGTTTGAGAGTGCCCAATTAATTCTCAACTTTACTATAAATGGATAAACTTTACTTATTGTTTGTAAAGCGGGGGGGGGGGGGGGGGGAGTAATAGTATTAGTAGTAGTATTATTATTAGTAGTAGTGTAGGTACGCGCTTTGAGGGCGGCCAAGCAACCTCTAAAGGCCTGCGGATTTACCGCAGCGAAAGGCGACTCGGAAACGTCCGATAAGACCGTTCCTATAAGATATGGCAATTGGAGGTATCTATTAAGGTGTCGCATCTGCATCCCGTAAAGTCTGGAAAGAGTGTTGTGTAGATAAAAACGCTATATATAAAGGATATCCGATAGACGGACACCCAGCAACTTGGGTTATAATCAGTCAATTTTATTCTTAATAAAGACCAAATCTGACTAATTATATGGTACTTTTAAAAGAAAAGCAAGTAAATCAAAAGAAAAGTAAGTAAATCAAAAGAAAAGCAAGTAAATTTACTAAAGTTTGGACAATTAGGAAATCGCACCTACCGGGGGGCGGAAATGTCTCTTTATTTTTACGATTCACTATAAATGTGGGTTGGAGAGTAAAATACAAATATGGATGTAGGTGTTTGGCTGGGGTATTTCTGTGGATTTCCCGAGGTTGAGCGGTAAAACCACAGTCTCATTTTTGCTATACACAGCGTTCCGTTCTTCATAGAAAACTAACGAGAACCGGTTTTTTCGTAAGTGATGGTCGGGTCGAACGGGTAGATCGGATGCCTTAGTTTCTGGTAATCGTAGTTGAAGAGATTTGGGCTATGAACACCGGGGGTATCCACGTCTAAGATTTGATGTGCGATGGGTGTATAATCCGCTCGGAAATGCACAGCAGATTTGAGGGCGATGAGTTTGCGCGTCTGCGGTTCAATCCCAACACTCCGAAGCACCTCAGCATCGTAAGGTTGAATCCGCCTCTCCGTCAAGATAACCTCAACGCCGCCGACTTGAATGACAGCTGTCCTACCCATGTTCCCAGTGGTGCCACGTCCCATCGGACCCTTGAGAACAAATCTGCCGTCAGAAAGCACTTTAACGTACCCTGTGAGTGCGACGGGTGCACCGTGTTGTGTGTCCGTTTTTCCACCGACATTCAATTGAACGCTGTTCCCGACACCTGCTGCGACTGCCTGAGCGACCGATTCGGGATCCGCTATCACCGCGATCACGGCATCTTGAACGTCTGCCTCTATGAATTTCTGCAGAATCGTTGTACCATCACAGGGGCCACCACCACCGGGGTTATCCGCGCCATCGGCGAGCACAATTGGCTTGCCATCTGTCTGATTAGCGATCTCAATTGCGGATTCGATGGTGTGTAAGTCAAAGGTGAACTGTGTACGCATCTCCCAGATATCGGACGCAAACTGATCAGCATAAACCTGCGCGAGTGCCATATCGCCGTTGGTGGTAACGAGTATTGAAACGCCTGCATCCGTTATATCAGCGAACGGGAATCCCATAGAGAGGGTAGCTGTCACAACGCCGCGCTCGGTTTCAAGCGCATGAAGTGTCCTGACTGCCTCTATCATTGGCGGTTTCATTGTACATTGTGCGGGGGGCGCGGTCAGTAAAGGGAGTTGGCGGTATGCCATCGTCGGCTGGATTTTTCCTTCATTTATACCAAAGAGCAGTTGCCCGGCTTCAAACCCACGTTCATAGCAATCTACGTGCGGATAAGTATCAAATCCGATGATCACATCGGAAGCGTCTGCCATTTTAGCGGTGATATTCGCGTGTAGGTCGAGCGTCGTGACGATCCACGTTGCACCCACTGTTTCACGCACTGCCTGGATTAAGTCGCCTTCTGCGTCTTCAAGTTCATCTGTCACCATTGCGCCGTGTAAGTCGAGAAGCACGCCATCAAGCTCTCCAGCGTTCTGCAACAGCGTGAGAAACTCTGCCTTAAGCGTCTGATAAGCAGCATGTTCTACCGTGCCAGAGGGTGTCGCAAACGCCCACAGCAGGGGGATAGGTTGTAAATTGAGTTGTTCCGCGACATCAAGGAAACCGCCGGTAATTGTTCGGGTCCCTCGGAAGGCGGTGATAACCTCGTCCCCGCGGTGGTAACTCCCGTTTTTGAAGTTATCAAGAGTCGTCACGACTGGAGAAAATGTATTAGTTTCGTGTCCAATACAGCCGACTGCAATGCGCATGGATTCACCTCTTTGCGCTTAGATGCTCCGTGAATTTAAAACAAATATATCACATCTTCGTCAGCGTGACAAGCAGAAAATCTTGACAACTGACAACTATAGTGAATCCTAAAAATAAATAAACATCTTTGTAGCACACACTTTTAGTTTGTGCCAGTCTCTTTGTAGCACACACTTTTAGTTTGTGCCAGCCTCTTTGTAGCACACACTTTTAGTTTGTGCCAGCCTCTTTGTAGCACACACTTTTAGTTTGTGCCAGCCTCTTTGTAGCACACACTTCCAGTTTGTGCCAGTCTGAATGCCTGTTATAGGTATTCAGACTGTTTGAGAGTGCCCAATTAATTATAGGTTTTACTATAATCACCAGATTTTTGTTAATCAAAAAGCCGAGATTTGATAGAATGGTTATAGAAGTTCTTAACTGTCAGATTTCAAGGTTACCAACACCAATACAATTATAGGAGAAGTCGTTATGGAATATACCTATCTCGGTCGGACTGGACTACGGGTCAGCCGTCTCTGTCTCGGCACCGTCAATTTCGGCAGACATGCGTCGGAAGAAGATTCGTTTTCGATACTAAGTCAGGCACTACAAGCTGGAATCAACTTTTTCGATACGTAAGAGCGCAATAAATTGCGCTACTACGAACCGGTTTTCGATAATGAGAAGCATTTATTCAGAAATGGTATAATAACCCTACAAAATCCGCGAAAAGGAGTAAAAATGGAAAAACGTCCAAATATTCTCTGGTACTGTACAGACCAACAACGCTTCGATACCATCGGCGCGTTAGGAAATCCGCATATCCACACACCAAGACTCGACGCATTTGTAAAGCAGTCGGTCACATTCACTCACGCCTATTGTCAATCTCCGATCTGTACGCCTTCCCGTGCCAGTTTCATGACGGGTATGTATCCGTCAGCTGTGAGTGTTACCGGCAACGGCAACAAGGTTTTCCCTGAACACTACGAAGACCGATTGATTACGCACGCACTCACCCAAGACGGCTACGACTGCGGATTGATTGGTAAACTCCATCTCGCAAGTGCTTATGAAGCACAAGAAAACCGGGTCAATGACGGCTACCGCTACTTCCAATATAGCCATGACCACGGAAAGCCGAATGCGTTGGGGCACGAATACGCAGATTGGCAACGCGCGCAAGGTGTTGATCCGGCAGCGTTGATCGCTGGAAAGGCTATCTCCCAAAAGTATCCGAATAGAGCCGGACGCGTGCACGCCCCGACATCCGATCGCGATAACATTCCACCAGAACTCCACCAGACCTACTGGTGCACCAAAAAAACAGTTGAATTTATTGAGAAGAATCGGCGAGAAAATCAGCCGTGGATGCTGAGCATCAATCCGTTTGACCCACACCCGCCGTTTGATGCGCCTTGGGAGTATTACCGGCGATATGACCCAGAAACGCTGCCCGGACCTTACTTTCAGGAGAGCGATATTGCCTTTCAGTCAAAATTGACAGATGCTGGCATTGATTTCCAATCTAAGGCGAAACCACCCGCTGAATGGGACGACAAACGGATGCAAGCGTCTTACTATGCGATGATTGAACAACTTGACCACGAATTTGGACGCACACTTGATTACCTTGATGCCCAAGGCCTTCGGGACGATACTATCATTATCTTCACATCCGATCACGGGGAAGCACTTGGGGACCACGGCTTAGTATACAAAGGGTGTCGTTTTTACGAAGGATCCGTGCGGGTGCCGCTCATAATTTCATGGCAAAACCAATTCTTGCAGGATGTCCAAAGTGATGCACTTGTTGAACTGCTCGATATTGTCCCGACGTTGTATGATGCGCTCGGTGTAGACATCCCTTACTATGTGCAGGGCAAATCCCTCGCGCCACTTCTACGCGGCGATACACCTGCCAATGAACATCGCGAGGCGGTGCGTTGTGAATTTTTCGATGCAATCTCAATGCCTGACCAGACCCACGCCACCATGTACCGAGACAGACGCTGGAAACTCGTCGTGTACCATCAAAAAGGGATTTGTGAATTGTATGACCTCGATAATGACCCCTGGGAACACAACGACCTTTCCGAACATGCGGATTACCAAGCTGTCAAGTGGGAATTGATGCAAAAGAGCTTCGATGCCGCTGTCTATGCACACCCTCAGATGATACCTCGTGTCGCTTCGCATTAAGACTTTGTCCATAATACCATTTCTGAATAATCGTTTCGCATTAACGAAAAACTGGTTCGTAGTAGCGCAATTCTGCGGCGTACTTGAAGAAACACCCCAGCAAAAACCCCAAATGCGACGTGCATTATTGCGCCTCTTGCTTTCAGGAATCTCTTATGAGTTTCAAAATCTCTGAAATGCGAATTTATTTTAGGACTTATGCATGCTGCTCTTTTGTACCACAAACTTCATAGTTTGTGCCACCAGAACGCTGTGTTTTCCGAAAATTCTCATCTAACAGAACGGGCTGCAGTCAAAATTGCGTAAGTCCTATATTTTTTAGATTTGGTATAACGTGAGTTTGATAAATGTTGGACTTATGTAGCGTCCACTGTTAATGGACGTCATATACGCCACAAACTGGGAAGTTTGTGCTACAATTGATGTCTCTGTGATGTGAAAATAGAACCGCAACACATCCAAAGTGATTAATCAAACTGGCGTTGGTATAAGAAGCCACAAACTGGGAAGGAAGTCTGTGCTACAATTGATGTCTCTGTGATGCGAAAATAGAACCGCAACACATCCAAAGTGATTAATCAAACTGGCGTTGGTACAAGAAGCCACAAACTGCGAAGTTTGTGCTACAATTGATGTCTCTGTGATGTGAAAATAGAACCGCAACACATCCAAAGTGATTAATCAAACTGGCGTTGGTATAAGAAGCCACAAACTATGAAGTTTGTGCTACAATTGATGTCTCTGTGATGCGAAAATAGAACCGCAACACATCCAAAGTGATTAATCAAACTGGCGTTGGTATAAGAAGCCACAAACTGGGAAGTTTGTGCTACAATTGATGTCTCTGTGATGCGAAAATAGAACCGCAACACATCCAAAGTGATTAATCAAACTGGCGTTGGTATAAGAAGGGGGAAATAGATGACCGTACGAGCAGTTTTGACCGGTTTGGTACTCGTCATCGTCCAAACAGCCATCACGCCGTATAACGACTACTATCTCCAAGGGACAGATATTTCTGGAAATCACTTTCCTTTAGGGGCAGTCTTTACGCTGATTTTTCTCACCTTAGTTATCAATCCCATTCTAAAAAAAGTCGCACCTCGGGCGGTGCTCAGTCCGGCGGAGTTGATGGTCGTATGGGTAATGATGGGTGTGAGTTCAGCGATTCCATCAAAGGGGATGATAGGGTACTTACTCCCTTATTTGGCGGCACCCGTCTATTTCGCAACACCTGAAAACGAATGGGCAGAAACGCTTCACCCACATTTTTCCGAATGGCTAATTGTGTGGGATACGCACGCTGTTACCGATTTCTATGAGGGTGAATCGCTTGTGCCTTGGCTACTCTGGGTAAAACCACTCATCGTCTGGACGGTTTTTATCCTCCTCCTCTACTGTCTAATCATCTGTGTATCAATTGTGATTCGGAAACAGTGGATTGAACGCGAGCGGTTCATATTTCCGCTTGTTACTATACCCGTAGAGATGGTTCAGCAGGCCTCAGCGCATCGTTCTCTGGATGGCTTTTTCAGGAATCCACTTGTATGGGTCGGATTTGGGATCGCCGCCGCATTTCATCTGCTTAACGGACTGCATGAATATGTGCCGTCGCTGCCGCGCCTTCCGAATCGGTACGACCTGTACACCCCATTCACGGAACGCCCCTGGATTGTGATGGGGTGGTGGCCCCAATTCCGATTCTTTCTCTATTTTTCAGTTATCGGTATAACCTATTTTCTCGCGATGGAGGTATCGTTTAGCTGCTGGTTTTTCTTCTTATTCTTCAAACTCCAGTACATCATCATCAACGCTTTTGCTATCCCTATCAGTCCGTGGATATCAGCGAGAGGACAGACGATGGCTGCCTATGTCGTCATGGTCCTCGCCTTCCTGCTTAACAGTCGTTCACATATCAAAGACCTCCTGAAGCGAACATTCCTGGAATCGGCTACCGCTACAACAATCGATGATTCAGATGAAGCATTGCCGTATAGATGGGCAGTTTTGGGAACCATCTTTAGTTTCTTACTGCTTGCGGGTCTCTGTGCCTACGCTGGGATGTCGCTTTGGGTTGCTTGTAGCATTATCCTACTTTTCTTGATTGCTTCTACTGCGTTGACGTGGATGGTGGTCAATGGCGGAATGCTACTGATCCAAGCACCGATGTACCCGGTGGAGTACTTTGAGATTATTGCCGGTTCAAGGATCATAGACGCAAGCAGTCTGTCCCTCTTAGGGTTTCAGCGTGTGATGATGCGCGACTGGGGCGGTATCTTGATGCCGAGCGTTTTGCACGGATTAAAAGCGGCGGACCCAGTGCGAGTAAACCGGAGAAGCATACTCGGTGCGATGGCACTCGCTATTGTTGTCGCTATCGGTGTTTCCTACGCTGCATCATTGCCCTTGATTTATGAAAAAGGGGGCTTAAATCTCCAAAGGGGTCCCTTTATCGGATCGCCAAGGTACTTTAATCATATCGTTTCACTGATTCAGTATCCGAAAGACATGAAATTAGACGAGGCATACAGCATGCTCTTGGGTGCCGGCATCACTGGCTTTCTACTGATTATGCAGCGTCAATTCATGTGGTGGCAACTCCACCCGATTGGGTACGTCATGGGTGCCGTCTATTCATCCTATTTCCTCTGGTCTTGTATGTGTGTCGGTTGGTTTTTGAAGTATCTCGCACTAAAATCAGGCGGCATCGGATACTATCGGCAATTCCGCCCCCTCTTTATGGGATTAATCATAGGCGAGTTCGGCATCGTCGGGTTATGGATGGTGATCGGGATATTTACCGGTGTAAACTACCAAGGCGCATTACCGGGCTGATTTTCGTTTTTTTACAGAATTATGCACGTTATCCTCCAAAAATTGTGTCATTAACTTTAAAAGGGGGATAAAATTATGCAACGTAATAAGTTTTCTTCAAAAAATGTTCGCGGGACCTTGATTGCGGGCTTTTCATATTCAACTGTGCCTGTCTGTATTGTATTACTGGTTTTCGTGATTTTGACAATTAATTGCGGTTCACCGTCCAAAACACAGTACTACGTCCCTGAAACGGCAGCTACTACTGCTGCGAAGGCGATGCCAACAGATTCAAGGCACACCGACAGTAGTTTGCCAAAAGCTGCTGCTGTTAATTTACGCGAGTTGCCTTACGTCAGAAATGTTTTTAAAGAGACTCCGGACATTAGTAGAGGTGGACTTGACGATTTCTACTTGACGACGCGCGGGAAAGCACAGCATGTCGCTATTGTCTCCAACTGTTCGTTTGATGTCCTAAAGGCATTTGTCGCGAAAGGTTGGGCACCTATTGTAATGGTTCAATTGCAAGGACGGAGACCGGAAATTTTGCCGATGTCTCGTTACGATGACCGATCTGCGGAAGTGTATCTTCAGCACCTTGCCAATTTCGGTGAGCGTCGTGTAAGTTACAAGAATTTTGAGAGAGACTGGACGAGTTCACGGAATAAATGTGTTTTAATTACGCCACAGCAACTCTCAGAAGCAACCGTTCGGAAAGTTCTATCAAGATATCTACCTATAGGAACATTCCAAGAGATTCGAGTGAAAAGCCGTTAATACCAAACTGTGTTTTAAAGCGAACTTATAGTGAAGCCCATAAATAAGCGGACATCTTCGTACCACAAACTTCCAGTTTGTGCCAGTCTGAATGCCTGTTATAGGGATTCAGACTGTTGGAGAGTGCCCAATTAATTCTAAACTTTACTATCGTTTCTTTTCTGGAGCATTCTGATGATTGACAACGATGTTCAACTGATTCACGGAATTTTGGATGGCGACGACAAGGCATTTACCATCTTGGTCCGAAAATACCAAAAGAGTGTTCACGCACTCGCGTGGCGGAAGGTCGGTGATTTCCACGTTGCTGAAGAAATTACGCAGGACACCTTCCTCCAAGCATACAAGAAACTTGTGACACTGAAAAATCCTAATCAGTTTGCGGGATGGTTGTATGTCATTGCCAATCGGCTTTGCCTTAATTGGCTCGAAAGGCGCAAACCTACGATGCAATCGCTCGAGGACACACCCATGGAAGAGATAGAAGAATCTTCTTATGCCCATCATATATCAGCGGAACGCGAAACAGAAGCAACCGAGCATCGCAGTACAATCGTTAAAAAACTGCTCGAAAAACTGCCGGAGAGTGAACGCACCGTCGTAACGCTCTACTATCTCGGTGAAATGGATACGAAGGAAATAGGTAGGTTCTTAGGGGTGTCGGTGAATACAATTACGAGTCGGCTGCAGCGGGCGCGGAAACGTTTACGGACAGAAGAGGAACTTTTGGTTCACGAGGTACTCGGTAGCGTACAGTTACCTACCAACCTAACCGAGAACATTGTTCGGCGAGTCACTGACATAAATCCGGCATCGCCGTCAACCGGAAAACCCTCGCTCCCATGGGCAGCTTTTGGTGCAGCTACGGTATTGGTTATATTGCTGCTCGGTGTGAGCAGTCAGTACATTGCTCGTTTCCAGAAACCATATAGTTTCGAGGCGCAATCTGAACCCACGATTGAAATTGTTGATGCACCTTTAGTACTTGATACTACGTCGAAACCGGATATCCAGAATAGGCTTGGACGTGCTATTACACCGGGTAGAAACGACAGGACCGGTTCACAGGTGTCAGAGAAGGTTTTAGCCTCCAATACATGGGGCGATTCCAATAGGTTTTCTGGCTCGCAGTGGACACAGGTGAATGGACTCCAAGGCGGTGCCAGTATTAAGCTTTTCTCTACATCTGAGGGCGAACTCTACGCTATTACTGCAACAGGTCTCTACAGATTGGCAAATGATAGAAATGCGTGGTCCCTCATCAACACAAGTTTACCGACTGAAGAATTCTTACCGATTACGGAGCATAGAGGCACTCTCTACTTCGCTTCTCATAAAATATTCACTTCGACGGATAGGGGTGAGACGTGGAATGAACTTGGTGATTTCTTACCGAGAGGACATCCTACTGGATTGGTTATCACGAATGGGGCACAAGCGCAGGGTTCACAAGCACCTATTATAATGTATCTCGCCCTTCTTGATAAGGGCGTTTTCCGATCTACGGATGCCGGTAAACAGTGGGTACCTATCAACGATGGATTAACAGACAAAAGAATTTATACAATGGCTGCGGTTGGAAACATGGTATTTGCTGGCACAAACCGAGGTCTCTACCGACTCAATGCAGGTGCCTGGGACCAACTCCGTGTGGGCACTGCCAAAGCGATTTACGCTTTAGAAGTCTTTGAGAAGAATCTCTATGTTAGTGCAGGTCCTGATCTGTTCACAACGACAAAGACTGCTGAAGAAATAACAAGCGATGACAACGCGAGTTTAAACAGGATTTACCAGTCAACCGATTTGGGAACATCATGGACGGATATAACGCCTAAAGATAAATCTGCGTTAGTACGGACACCAACCGGTATAAAGCTTTTGGCTGTTGATGAAACGTTCTTAACGCAAAGTGTGGGCGGAATCGGGGTTACAAACCCCTCCTACACAGATGGTGAACAGACGTGGACAAATTTTGAATCAGATCTGAGTTCATTTACGCTGAACAAGCAGCCATTTGTAGCAGTAGACGAACGGACGTTTTACAGAGCAGGGATATTCGGTGTTCACCGTACAACTGATGCGGGGACCTCATGGCACTCATTTACGAATGGGATGGCAGGAACGATAACACTGGATTTGGTGCTTTTCAACAATAGGCTCTATGCACATACCAGTGAAGGTATCTTCCAATCGACCGATGGAGGTGTGTCGTGGGAAAGCGTGTACGAAAGCCTTTACAGCGGTTTCTTTGCATTTTCAAAGTTAAAAATTGTTGATAATGTACTCTATGTAATTATGGATGAAGGTGCCAACCTGCGTGTTTTGCGTTTGTCTGCAGATGGCAAAGCACTCATTCCAGTTGAAAACATACCTGATTTTGATGGTGAAGCACTGGTCACGGAGTTTTGGACAGAAGCACATTTTGAAGAACTGAAACAAGCGAGTTTGGCTGCAGGTCGTCCGGTCATTAAAAACGTACCCGCTTCATTATACCTGCTTGACGTATATGGTGGCATCGGCGGGTTTGCAGTCAGCAATGAAACGTTCTACATAGAATTCTTGGGGCGGCTTTTCAAATGGAAGCCCGGCGCCCCTGAATGGATGAATACTGGACTAGTAGATATCGGTAAACGGTCTCATACCGGATTGAATAAAGGGTTCAAGTTAGCAGTTTCCGCAGAAACTATCTACGTAGGCAAGCGGAATGGCGGGTTGTTTCAGTCTTTTGATGGTGGAGAGAGTTGGAGAGACGTTACGTCAAACCTTCCACTCCGCTATAGCAGTTTTAAGGAAATAATCTTTGTCGGTTCAACCGTTTACGTTGCAACGGACAGAGGGGTTTTAGCTTCACAAGTCGGCACACATTGGCGCGTCATAACTGATAAAATGGGAGCACATGTCGTCATTGACAAATTCGCTGTGGATGGCACCACGGTTTATGGTATTGGCGATACTGGGGTCTATCGTTTAGATAAGCGTGGCAAATGGCATAAAATCTCTCCAAGTGCTCCCAAAAAAGTTGTTCCGCTTGTCGCCAAGAACAGTGTGCCATGGGAGTTTGACCCACACGCAACGGATACAGTTGTTTCGCTTGTAGCCAAGAACGACAGATTGTACATTGCTACTTTCCAACTCGGGGTCTTTCATCTCTCGCTTGAAGAAGAATAGATGAACACCACATGGGTGGTAAAAGAATAAAGCAATAGGAAAAAGTCAATAGTCCTGTGGAGAATCATCAAACAGAAAAACAAGACCAAAACCTCACTGTTAAACGTTTATGTGAAAATTTTCCAATGGAGAAAAAAATGAGAATCCAATTGAAAGCATCAAACAAACTCCGAAAAAATTTTGTTGTTTTTCTGCTATTGGGGGCTGCTGTATTGATCGGTCTGATCCTTGGTGCTGAAGCGCAAATCGCTTTTACGTCTGGTACTCCTGAAAAACAAGATATTTATGTGATGGATCCTGACGGTAAAAATGTTAAACAGTTGACCCAAGACGAGTTCTACGATGCGGAACCGGTCTGGTCACCGGATGGAAAACAGATCGCTTTTGTATCAGATCGAGATGGATTTTTCTTTGAAATCTATGTAATGTCTGCAGACGGAAAGCAACCGATTAACCTAACTCAACACCCTGTTGATCACGGTGGTCCCGCGTGGTCTCCAGATGGAAAACGAATTGCTTTTTCATCATTTCGGCATGGGAATCCAGAAGTTTATGTGATAAACGCCGACGGCACAAACCTAACACGACTCACCGATCATCCAGGGGCAGATATCTATCCGGCGTGGTCGCCAGACGGAAAGCAGATTGCTTTTGAATCAACCCGTGTTTTTGGATCGGACCTCTTTGTGATGAACGCTGATGGTACGAACATAAGACGAGTTACTACCTCACGATTTTGGGACACAGATCCGGCGTGGTCTCCTAACGGCACACAGATCGCATTTGCATCTTGGCGCGACAAAATCTGGGACATCTATATCATTAACGTGGATGGTAAAGCGGAAGAGAATCTAACGAACAGTAAATCCGAAGATACGCATCCGACGTGGTCGCCGGATGGGAAACGGATCGCCTATTCATCAAAGCGTGACGGTCTTTACGGCATATACGTGATGAACGCTGACGGTAATGCGGGTGTTGCCATTGCTGTGGACTTACACTGGGCTCGGACACCAGATTGGTCACCAAAACCCTTAGCCGTTTCTCCCAAAAGAAAATCCTCAACCTTGTGGGGCGCTCTCAAGATTAAACGATAATGATAGTTCAGCGATATTTAAGGGTCGATTTTCCAAAGAAGCACGGAGCCATCATCACTGCCGCTAACGAGGGTTTTGCCATCCGAACTGAACGCAATACTCCTGACCCAATCACCATGACCCGTCAGTGTTTTCTTATGCTGACCTGTGTGCGGATCCCATAGGCGGATGTCACTGTCTACGCTGCCACTTGCAAGCACTTTACCATCCGGACTGAACGCCAAGCTGAACACCCAATGCGTGTGTCCGCTGAGTGTCATCTTCCTTTTACCTGTCTCTACATCCCATAGATGAATAACGTTATCACCACCGCCACTTGCGAGCGTTTTACCATCCGGACTAAACGCCACACTCTTGACACCTTCGACACTGGATGGACCGTTATCGACACCTTCAAACTCACCGGCATGTCCGGTAAGTATTTTCTCGGTCTCACCAGTGTCAACACGCCATAATCGGATCGTATTGTCATCGCTGCCGCTTGCGAGCGTTTTACCATCCGGACTAAACGCCACGCTATAGACTCTGCGCTCATGTCCTTTGAGTGTTCTTTTATGTTCACCCGTGTGCATATCCCACAGGCGGATGGTCGTGTCCTCGCTGCCACTCGCGAGTATATCTCCATCGGGACTGAGCACCATACTATGCATACCCCACTCATGCCCGGTCAGTCGCATTTTTTCTTCGCCAGTACTTGCATCCTGGAGACGGATGTCTAAACCCTCTGCATAAGCAAGCGTTTTCCCATCTTCACTGAATACCAAACCTGACGCCGCGTACCCTTTTTTGAATGTTTTCAAGTGTAGTCCGGTTTCCGCATCCCAGAATCGAATAGCACCATCGCCATGCCCACTTGTGACAAATTTTCCATCGGGATTGAACGCTATACTACGGACCCAATCCGCATGTCCAGTAACTGCGTGTTTTTGATCGCCTGTGCGGACATCCCAAAAACGGATGGTGCCATCACCACTTCCGCTACTTGCGAGGGTTTTACCATCCGGACTGAAGGCTAAACCCTCAATATCGCCCGTGTGTTCAGTAAGTGTTCGTCTGTGTTCGCCGGTGTGGACATCCCAGAGACGGACTGTTTCGTCTAAATATGATGAACTTGCAAGCACTTTGCCATCCAGACTAAACACTACCCTTTGAACGTCCTCCGAATGGCCAGTGAGTGTTCGCATAAGTTTACCTGTATTTAAATCTGAGAGGTAGATGATACCATCGCTATTGCCAATAGCGACTATTTTACTGTCCGGACTGAAGGCTACGCTAAATACATTATCTGTCATCTGCACAGTGAATGTTTTCTGAGGTTTACCGGTAATTATATCCGATATACAGATTTCGCCATCCCCCCAACTTACACTCACAATTGTTTTTCCATCCGGACTAAATGATAAATTATTGATATTTGGGAGTCCTGTGAGCGCGCCTTTCTGTTCTCCAGTGATAGTGTCCCAAAATCGGATAGTATCGCCACTTCCACGGGCAAGTATCTTTCCATCGGGACTGAAAGCCAAGTTTGAGGCCCATCTCGAACCGCTGGCACTGGTAAGCACTTTTTGGGCACCTGTGCTTCTATGCCACAGTAGAATGGTGCCATCCTCGCCACTACTCGCAAGGATATTTCCATCCGGACTGAAGGCAAGGTGCTTGACTGCACTCGTATGTGCTGTAAGAAGTGCGATCTCTTGATATGTTGTTGTGTCGTAGATCCAAATACCGATACCCGTCGCAACAACGAGAAGTGCCCCATCGGAAGAATACTGTATTTCACTGATCTTACCTTTACCAAGACGGGCTTTAGCGTCTTCTGGTAGATTCCATTGCATGGATGCTTGTGCTGTATTATTTTTCATAGACTCAGTTCCTGTTGTTAGACCTTTGCTGCTGTTTCTACCGGGGTTAGTATCACTTCCAACTCGGTTTTGCACATCGGGTTTCGATATGATATTACGGATAACGGGTGTGTCAACGATTTCAATAGTGCTTTCTGATTGCGCATCGAAACTATAGGGCGGCTGAGAACGCGCAATGAATTGATTGCTCGCGCCCATCAATAAAATAATCAAAATAGCCGATGAACCCAGAGCCGCTAACGGTAGAAACGGTTTACCGCCTGAAGGCGATGTCTGTTGGATTGCCTCAATGTTTCGCATAATGTTTTCGATGAGATTTGGACTTAATGGGACGCTACCCAGGGTCTCTTGAATTATCGGTTCTTCGTTCTTTAATCGTTTTCGCCCACGTTGGAGTCGACTTCTAACCGTGTTCGAGGATACCCCCAGAAACTTGCTAATTTCTTCACAAGTCATTTCTCCAAGGTAGTAAAGTACCATCACCGTCCGTTCACTTTCCGGCAGTTTTGCCATGAGCCCTTGCACGATTCGACGGCGATGTTCAACGGCTGCATCTTCACGTTGTTCGCGGTCATAGTTCGAGTAAGCGGTTTCTTCAAGTGTTTCTTCACTAATAGTTTCCAGTGATTGCGTCCGCAGTTCCCGCTTTCGGAACCATGATCTGCAAAGCCGGTCTGTGATCACGTAAAGCCACCCGGCAAACTGACTCGGATTCTTCAACGAAGCGAGTTTTTTGTGCGCTTGCAGGAAAGTGTCTTGGGTGATTTCTTCGGCGATATGGAAATCTCCAACTTTCCGCCATGCCAAGGCGTGGACGCTTTTTTGGTATTTTTTAACTAAAATACTGAAAGCATGCTCGTTGCCTGACAATATGCTGTGAATCAGTTCAATGTCATCTGTTTTCATCAGAAAATCCTTTATCGTCTGTTTGCGTTAGTCAACCAATTTAGGCTTACAATTATTAGTGACGCAATTTTACAGGGGATATGTTGCATAATTGTCATAATTGAAAAAAATCTGAATTTTTGATCAGAAATTTCCAATTCGCTTCCGCTATATTGCCAACACTTACAACTCATATTTATGAACTATTTCACGACTGTTCTCCTTTGTCTATCGGTTGAGAAATTCAATAGATATTGCATCTGCTAAGCATGCATGATAACATGTATATTGAGATTGTGCAACAACGACGGAAGGAGATTAGCCAATGACGAATCAAGAAATCAAGGACGCTTATGAGCACGATGGTTATGTAGTGCTCAGAAACATTATTGATAACCGAGATTTAGATCCCATCCGTGACTTCATCAAAGCAAAGGTTGATGCGTATAGCCGTGAGTTGTATAGTGAAGGCAAACTATCATCGCGCTATGAAAGCGAATCTTTTGAAAGACGCTATGCCGCGATCTGCGAAGAGTTGGATATCCTGCCGCGCAACTGGTCTTTTGGTATGTTCGGACGCGAATTTTATGATCTTTATAACCTCCCCGGTGTTCTTGATGTGCTCCACCCGCTCTTAGGTGCTGAAGTCTCGAATATCGGCACACCTGCGTTACGGACGAAACTCCCCCGAAGCGTGATTACCTCGTTCCCGTGGCACCAAGACAGCCAATATCTCGACCAGTCAACCATCGGAAAGAAGGAGAAGCACACGGAAGGTCTCCACATGGTCACGGTATGGGTGCCGCTTGTTGAAGCGACGGTAGAGAATGGATGTTGCTGGGTTATTCCGGGCAGTCACCGTTGGGGTTTATTAGACGGCGCGCGAGGCGCGGATTCAAATATCCGAATGGAGGAAGATGTCGAATCTCGGGGTACGCCTGTGCCTATTCCACTTAACCCCGGTGGTGCCTTGTTCATGTCGAATCTCTGCGTCCATACGAGCAAAGTGAACACGACTCGGAAATCCCGCTGGAGTATTGACTTCCGCTATTTTCCTACACCTGACCGCGCTGATTTGACTGTTGAGCAGCGTGCAGCCGCCGAGTTCGTAAAAGACAAAGCCCTGGCGGGCGGTAGGGTACCACTTGTTGTCCTTACTGAAGGGCACAAACCGACGTGGGAAGAATGGGAGACACAAGTCTCGGCGCAGCAGGCGCAGAGGTCAGATTGAATAGTATAGACTGCTGATGATCGCGCGGAAAAGAAAGCAAAACGGCTCATGGCATCGTAGGTGTAGGGGCGAGGTAACCTCGCCCCTACGAAAACCGAGCATTTCCGATAGCCATTAAAAATAGGCATGTATGCCCATTCCTACGTACACGCCAGCGAGACCTTTAGATTCAGAGTCGGTTTTTTCCCTGCCAAATCCTTGACCGACTTCCACGTTCAAACCGAGCGGAATCCCGCCAAGTGAAAACACAAGTTCGCCGCCAAAGGCGATGCCACCGCCTAATATCGTGGTAGTGTAGTCTCTCGTTTTTTCGTGCTGCGTGGTAATTTCGGATTCCGGGGTAATGGAGTCCATCCTTCTTTCGTACCGCCAAGCACCTTCTAAGGTAAAATAGAGTCGGGATAGGTTCCATCTGCTTTGATGCTCGAAGATGGCATACGAGATACCAGCACCTAACATGTGGTCGCTATCTTGGTCACTGAGGATAAAACGTCCAACGGTTTGAAGGTAAACAGGTGCGAATCCGGTATAGCGAAAACTAATTCCACCAAAAGTAGGCGTTGCGCCCTGGAGTCCGATACCGAAATTTTTGGTGAGGTCAGTCCCTTGTGCCTGAACTGAGAAATTTAAGGTTATTCCTAAAAGGATGCAGGTGAGGTAAAAAGTCAAGCGTTTCACTGTTTTTCTCCTTGAGTCAATGGGTCCCCGTTCGGGGAACCCGGTTTTAGAAAAATAAACCATCTATTTTGTTTATGAACTCATAGCGAGTACGCGTCATGAATCGTTGAAAGTTATACGAAAGTTAATCATAGAATATGCCAAATGACGAAACCCTAAACGCGTCTCTTTAAGTTTATCGTAGCTCAGAGCGAGTTTTCGATAAGTGTCTTGCCACCCGAAAGTTCGCTCGACCTTATAGCGTTCTTTGTATATCTCTTTGTCAAACCAGCGAAACTTACGAGCGATGACGATGGGTTCTTTAGCATTCCGACGGTTCGGATAAATCACGGGTTTCAATCCGTGTTCTCTAATCAACTGATGATTCGCCTTAGAATCAAAGGCAGAATCAAGCGTGAGAGCAGAACCCGAAAGATCCATACCCATCCGTTGACTAAAAGCGATTATATCGCTGAAGGCTTCCGGCAAAATCGTTGTATCATGTGCGTTGACGGGTTTCATCGTTATCGGACCTATGATGAACCCATGGTTATCGGTGATCGTCACCTCTTTTTCGCCTTTCTGATGTTTGTGTCCGGAGTATCCGATACCGTCACCCCCTTTTTCACAACGGTGTTTGAACCATCTCCGTGAAGGCGTGTCGTGTCAAGTTTGTCGGTATCAAGTAAGTGGATGATGGAGGCCTGAAAAAGGTTCTCATAGGAACCATCTTTTGACCAGCGATTATGCCATTTATAGACATTCGACCAATGGAGTTCATTCCGTCGTGTGCGGAGTTGATCCCATTGAATACCGGTATGCAAAACATAGAGAATATAGTTGAATATCTTGTAGAAAGAAAGTTTCGGCTTTGGACCTTTGATGCGTTTCTTCAGATGTGGCAAGATATAACGATTAAAATCCTTACGCGAAACTTGCTTCGGAATACCATTGTATCTCGGAGACTTTTCAGACGTATTTGCCATAAGAGCACCTTTCATAAAGGAAATAGGTATCAAAAGTGAAAATAAAGGGATGTAAAGTATCGCCTTTTATTCCACTATTTTACTACATTTCTATGTTTTACTCAATATGACTTCTATAGTAAAGTTTAGAATTAATTGGGCACTCTCAAACAGTCTGAATACCTATAACAGGCATTCAGACTGGCACAAACTGGAAGTTTGTGCTACAAAGATGTCCACTTATTTATGGGCTTCACTATATTGGGCGATCAATAGTGTCACCCGATGCGGATCAGTGGAGGACGGATAATGTATGAGCACAAACTGGAAGTTTGTGCTACAAAGATGTCCACTTATTTATGGGCTTCACTATATTGGGCGATCAACAGTGTCACCCGATGCGGATCAGTGGAGGACGGATAATGTATGAGGAGGTCTCGCTTGTTATCCCCGTTGAGGTCCACCAGTCGAGCGTTTCGCTCGTCGTTAGGCATAGCGACTACCACCTTTTGAGGTTTCCGCGCTAACAGTTCCGGTCCGGGAACGCCGAGAAAGACGTGCAGCTCTTCCCAGTTCTTTCCAACCAACAGGTCTGAGCGTCCGTCACCGCTCACATCGCCAAGCAGTACCACTGGAAAGAAGACCCTATCTTTCTCAAAGATATCTAAGTCCGGCCTGATTTTACGCATCGTCGTGGGTTTGTCGGGGTGCCTGTCGTTTTCCATGCGATAGAATTCGAGATCTATCGCAATCGACTTGCCGATCATGGCGCGGCTCATCCCAACAAGCCCAGTCTGGACATCTTTGAACAGAATGTCAATATTACCATCGCCATCGAGATCTTCCAACCATTGAGACGAGTAGCCCCACGGCTGCAATCCGCCAGCAGTCCCGCGCGGTCGGATTGTCATGCTGACATCCCGTGCAAACACGATTCCGTTGGGTGTTGACGTGCCGAAATGCACCGCGTACAGGCTGCGTTGTTTCCCAAGGCTCCGTCCCTCTAATGAATGGATCACCAGGTCGGAAACGCCGTCGCCGTTCAGGTCTTGGAACGTATGCAGCACCCTCCGCTTGGTGTTCTTTCTGAAGCCGAAGATGAGCGAGAACATATTCTCGCCGCTGAAGTCAAAAGCAATCGAGTAGGCACTGTCGGTGTCGAATGGGATGTCAACAGTGAAAGTCTCTGCCGCTGTGGAAAACATCCCATGCGTATCTTGACGATAAACATCGAAATGGTCCGCGTTCCAGAATACGAGATCGCTGCGTCCATCTTGGTCGTAGTCCATCTGGTGGAGACGACTCAGATACCAATGGACAGTTAAGGGAGTTATCCCGACCTCGCGGTAACTGCGACTATCGTCCAAAGCAATTTTGTCGAGAAACGGGTCGGGCGGGCCCAGTTTTATCGGGTCGGTGAACGATCCATCAGGCAATTGCGTGGCGATCCAGAAACCATCGATGTCTGGTACTACCAAGTCGTCAAGACCGTCAGCGTTTACGTCCCGACTGATGTCAAGATATGGAACCCCACTTTCACCCGTCGCGTTGTAGTTCGTAGTGACTTCAACCAGCGCACGGTCTTTCGCTGAGTCCGGATCAAACCAATTCAGGCGACCCGGTTCGTACGTGATTAAGCGATCGCGCCCACCGATACTTACGACATCTACGAACAGCACTTCAGGACGCAAGGGTGTGTCAAGCTTGGATACCCAAGTGTCCTCACTGAACGCGTAGATGCGCAAGTGCCGGTTACCATTTGCGTCAATGTTTACCACAGCAAGCTCGGCACAATCACCACCAAGAAGAAAACCGGTCAAAACGGTTTGGTGTTTCGCAATGCCGGTTTCGACTTTGTATTGCTTGAAAGTGAATTCCGTAGACGCAGGCATCATTGTCGGAGCAACCCCTTCGTTAGATCGCCCCGAACAACTCGACAGGCATACGCCAAAAAATAGTATGAAAAACAGGTTTCGTCTGGCTACAGAAAAAAAGCGTTTGTGAAATGGATTTCGCTTTTTCATTTGATGCTCCTTATATTAACATAGATAAATAAATTAACAGTGTTAAGTTATAGGCGAAAAAATATATTCGGCTTTCGCCAAATAGTTTTGAATCTATGCTTTTAAACCCTCAATGGTCGTGTGAATTACCGTGTCAATTAATTTATCTTTCTCTGTCCAAGGGAAATCGGGGAAATCAATCAAAAGCAATGTAACACCGTGAACTGCTGCCCACATTACCTGACCGGTGGTCTCAACATCCACTTGTCTGAATATTTTCTCTTGAATGCATTCAGAGACCATTTCACGCAAATAATCAAACACCTTTTCGCCAACCGATCCTTCGTCCAATCCTAAACCTTTCTGGAACTGTGGACGGATAACAAACGTAAGTTTGTAATCCTGCGGGTATTCTAAGCCAAACTCGACGTATGCTTTTCCACTTTTCCTCAGCGTCTCGACGGGGTCGGTGGTATCTCTTTTTAGCTGCTCAAGCGTGTTTAGCAGGTTCAGGAGTGTCTCCTTACAAACGGAATCTAACAGATCTGCCTTGTCTTTGAAATGAAGATAGATCGTCGTCGGTGAGTATTCGATCTTATTGGCAATCTTCCGCATGGAAACGTTCTCATAACCTTCATTGACAAACAACTCCCGCGCTGCAGAAAGGATTTGCTGCCGTAAGTGTTCTTTTTCCCTGGCTCTCCGTTCTTTAATGCCCATTGCTTCACTTTCGGTTTACATAGTGATTTAACTTTACAGTGTTAATATTATATCACGTGTTTTTTTCTTTGTCAAATTTTTTATAGGGATTTGCGTTCCCCTGATTAATCCCACAAATCAAGCCCCAATAATTTCCGTCCCAAAGGTGTGAGTGCTGGTGATCCGTAGTTTTTCGCTTCCCAACCTCTTGGGTCACCAGGATAGGGGCCGCGGCCTAATGCTCTGCGCTCCTGCCACAGTGTAATGCGTTCTTGCCGCCGTTCTTCATTCATAGGATTCGGCGCACGATAATAGTTCATGTATTGTGCTAAGCGCGGCTTATCGGACGTGTTGCGACCATTCCCGTGCGGAAGTGCCACATGCCATATAAGCAACGAACCCGCTTTTGCCGGTACCTGTATAAATTTTTCCCTATATATTTCCGGCGTAAGTTCTGGCCCCCACGGGTTTTCTTCAGCAATCAGAGACTTATGCGCGCCGGGCCAACAGACAAAAGACCCCTGATTGTCGGCGGTGTCTCTGAGAAACAAAACACCTTGTGTGCTAAATCGAACCGGCAGATTTGAGGTATCCGCATCCCAATGATACATACCCTTATGGTCCCACTCAGGATAGTCGGGATGTTTCGGCGGTTTCATGTTGACCCTATCAATGTGAACCCAAATCTTTTCTGTGCCATAGACCTCGGTATAGATTTGATAGATCGGTGGGTGTTGATAAACGTTCCACATCGCTTGATGAAAATACATTTCCACCATGCCTGCACCGGGTTTATGCGGGGCGCGGTACCAGTCATTCGGATTTGAAGGATCCATCTCCAAGTAATCAAAAATCGCGTCAACGACTGCCTCGCAAAGTTCAATCGGGACAGCATCTTCGATAACCATGTAGCCGTATTCATCGAAGTGGTCATGGTGTGCTTGTGTTAATATTGGCATTACTTTTCCTTTGATGTCAAACCTTCTTATAGTTTTTGTCGAGGAACTCGAAAAGTGCTTCGATCGTCAACGGTTCACCATTTTTATCGTGAATAGAGATTTCTTTGTCACCTATTGCTTTGTCTAACTGCTTCTGAAGTTTATTGCGTCCGCTTGCGATCCCTGTCACGAGCCCTGGGCTGAAACCTCCGCCGATACCTATAGCAATTCCTAAACTTAAACCCATAGCGAAACCTTCCATAGTAATGTCCCTTCCTTTCTCTGTTTGATGAATAAATAAAACGGGACTCTAATGGTTATAAAACCCACAGTCCAGTTGTTTAGCATTCCAGTTGCCATTTTGCTGACTGCTGAAAATCGAATATCTCTCGCAGTTTGACTTCGCTCTAAATGCTTACAACGCTTTGATAACCACAATCGTCATATCATCGTTCTGTTGCGCGTCGCCGGAAAAATCACGGACATCGTTAATAATTGCCGCAATCACCGCTTCGGCGTTCATTGTTTTATCCAGTCCGTTGATAAGGTGCATCAAACGGTCAGTTTCCATGTAAAGTTGATCAGAATTGTCACTCTGAGATGCTTCCGTAATACCATGAAAAAAGTTTTGGCATCTGTTCTCTGGGCAAAATTACTGTGACGACTAATAAAGGAAACCGCCAATAAGATTATGATTGGAAAAGCTAAACCATATAGGCGCGCCTCAAAGGCACAGGCGGCACTTCCACCCGTGCGGCACCGCTGTCAATAAAATCATAGCATATTTAGTGAAAAAGGTCAAATCAGAACCACTTACTCACTGGCTTACCCACTTACTAACAACAGATGGAGGTTTGGCGTAGGGAAATTTATCGCCTGTCAAGGGTATAATCGCGTGCGATGAGTCACCCAATTTCTGTGCGTAGGAAAGAGAGGAAGGTGCCAACGAAGAACACCAGCAAAAATAGAATCAACAGAAGTAGATCCATAATTGCGGCATTAAAATCCGCACTAAAATGGTGTCGATCTTCAAATTTCGGGACAGCATCAAAGTTCACCGGTTTTTGGGAGGTGCCTTCTGGGATACCGACTGCATGCGGACTCTCAGGATCTGCACGGTCAGTATCAATGAGGAATTGCCGAAACTGTTTCGCGTATTGGCGTGTTTGAGCGATGAAGTCTAAATGGCGCGGCAAGCCGGTGCCTGCCAGCCCTTCAAAAGCGTATTGGACAATAGCTGCTGGCGAAATACGGGTAAGCGACCGAGCCGTTTGAATCTGACGAAGTTCGGCAGAAAGGTAGCCTGTATGCAAGCGATCCCGTAATTCTGCATCTTTATTAATATATTCCGCACCTAATGCTGTTGCGAGTGTCGCCGGCGTTTCTCGTTTGGGTGGTTCTTTGATACGGGCAAAGTAGCGTTCCTGTAAATCTTCGCGTGAGTCCCGTGCCTGCGCCATAAATTCTCTGGCGGAAGGACGGGTGTGCAAACGGTTACCAAGGGAGCCGAGGGCGTTTGGCAGTAGCACCACCCAAACTGTCCAAATCAATAATAGGATCGCCAAGCTCGTTGAGGATTCTCTGACGCGACTGGAAACAAGGATTCCCAAGAAAATAAAAATTGAGGTATAAATCAACGCGACACAGATGATCAACCCCAACCGGACCCAGTGGCTGCCGTTGAACAGAACGGTTTCCGAAAAGTATATGATGGAGATACTGACAATCGCTCCAAGTAAAAAAGGCATTGCAATCGTAAAGAAAGCCCCGAGAAATTTACCACAAATCACGGCACTCCGTGAAATACTATTTGATAGCATCAACCGCAGTGTGCCACGTTCTTGTTCACCGGAGATGGAATCAAACGTAAACAGAATGCCCATAAAACTTAATAGAACAGCCGTCACGAACCCCCAATCGATTTTGATGTAGTTCGGCATGATACTTTTCTCGCTTGGCACTTGCTCTGAAATGAACAATATATCAACATTGGGTGGATAGGTTAACCCCCATATTTCTGTGAATTCGTAGGAAGCGTCTCCGTTCCACCAGCGACGCATCCGCCCGTCAGTGTTGCCACGTACTTCGTCGAGCAGAAGTTTTTCTCCGCCCTCTGCACAGAAAGATAGAGGACTCGGTTTTTTGTAGAGGTGTCCAGGGCCCCTTAGCACCAGATGATACAGCATATCACACCGAGATTGCAGTCGGTTTTGTGATGCAATCGTCCGCCCTCGATATATGCCCATTCGCTGCTTGTATTCTCCGAGATACACAACGGCATTGACAATCATCAGTATTAGGATTAATAGTGTTGTGAGTGCAAAACGGAGGCTACTTAGATGATCATAAAGTTCCCGTATGACGATGTGGAAAATCATTTTTCTCCTAACGGACTGACAGAGACAGGACGCTGCCGTGAGGTTTGAACCCTAAATCTCCTGCCTGACGAAAATAGCGAAGGTCGCCAAGAACAACGCAACATTGAGTAGTATTAACAACTGCAGATCGGGGAGTGCCCGTGAAACACTTACCCAGAGACTGGTACGTTGATAGGCAAATCCCGGCAGATCGTCTAAGTTGATGGCACCTTTGTCGCTCGCAAACCACTGTCGACTTGAAAAGGCATCTTCATCATAAAAGTAATTAATCAGCGTGCGTCGGTAGTGGCGTGCCGCCTCAAAAAAGTCCACAACACCATCAAGGTCTGTTCCCAACCACGCCTGTGTTGCGAGATTATACATCGCTGCGGGGGAGAATCGAAGTAGGTTCTGCGCAATTCTGGCTCTCCGAAACCGGATTTGATCTAAGGCAGGCAGGCGTATCAATCCCATTTTCTCCGCTGCGTCAATGTGTAAGGGTGCTAAGAATTGATGGTAGCGGATGACGTGCGGCACGTATTTTTCGGATTCCGGGCTGATGGATTGCCAATCGTACGCTCTGAAATCTATACGCATCAGTGTTCTTTGGTTACTGAGACCGACATTTAATCCACCGCGAGAGCCATCTACGTTAAAGTGCTCGCTTTCGCCTTCAATCGCATCGCTCTGAAGATATTCCATCGCCTCTTTATTCGCTGCCAGTCGTATTTGCCACATCGCATCGTAACTCGAATCTATCAGACCCCTTTCGGGCTTTATCAGTTGATCAACCATCGACACACTAACAGAAGGATAAACTAACACCAGGACCACCCAGACAAATAGAGAGAGCATGAGTGCAGTGGCGGTGCGGTGCACCGAAGCGGAAATAAAAAATCCTATCAGGTAGATAGCAGAAAGATAGATCATCGAAGTTAGCAGGATGCCTGCGATTCGCAGAAAATCCGCTTCACTAAAGACGATTGAACCCGTTGATACGATCCAAATCAAAGCGATGATAAAACTGATGATGAGCGGCAGGATTAGACATGTCATTGCACCAACGTACTTCGCCGCCAAGATACTCCCGCGTCGTACCGGGTGGCTCATTGTCAGGCGCATTGTGCCGCTTTCACGTTCACCAGCAATCGCATCGTAGGCGAACAGCAGTGCCAATAGTGAAAGCACAAATTGAAAAACAAAGACGAGGTCAATTCGGTAGAAATGATCGATGAAAAGATTGCCAGAACTGTGGGAATGCGCATCCCACAAGACGGGGACATGTGTATAATAAATCCGCAGCGTATTACCGATCCGGCTGTCCATACCGGCGTTAAAAATACTCAGCGGATTCGGCGGTCGATCGATTTTCGGCATTAAAAAGGAGTAGGTTCGGGTGGATAAAAGTTCATCACGGTGCGCATCTCTGGCGGCATTGTAGCTCGCTAACCGTTGTTCATAATCATTAATTCTGATGAACATGGTTGTGGCAACGAGCAGCAAGCAGGTAATCACCGTAATAGCGAAACGAAATGTGATCAAATGGGCGAGAATCTCGCGCCTCAATAGCACCAAAAACATCAAACGATTCCTACAATCTATAGTAAAGTTTAGAATTAATTGGGCACACTCAAACAGTCTGAATGCCTATAACAGGCATTCAGACTGGCACAACCTAACAGGTTATGCTACAAAGATGTGTATTTATTTTTAGGATTCACTATAATTAATCTTGAGGGTGGTAGTCTTCGGGATTCAGATAGACGGTTACCATACCGACGAAATTTAGAAAATAAAAAACCGCATCGTTTTTAGGTTCAATAAGATCGTCTTCGGTGCGTTTTACTAACGCTCCGTCTATTAACAATGCCACAGTTTCCTCCATCTCACTTTCGGAGATGCTACACCCGTTTGCCAAATCCGTGACCGATTTCTTGCCCCCCACTAACAGTCTTAAAACAGCAACTATAGTGGGGTTCGTGAAATACTTCGCAAGCTTCACGATTTCAGCATCTGGTGCGTTAGATAGGAAACTATCAACGTTGGTCGTCCAGACTGAGCCTCGGCTTGATCTGTGGCCAGAGGCGGCGTGATAGGCACCTGCGTAGCACCACGTGATCGGGTCTTTCACATGATGAGGGAGTTGGAGTAATGCCTCAAGTGCCTGTTTTTTGTCTGAGCCAGTGGAAGCATCGGAGTCAGCCGCAATGCGGAAAAGGGTATCACTTGAGGTGGTGGGACGTTCTCCAGTAGAAGCCCCCGAATTCGCTGCGATGTCCTTAATTTGTGCCTGTAGATCGGTGACCTGACGCTGCATTTCTTCCAACCTTGCATCCACGTTGGATCCGTTTCTCACTTCATTTGTCATAATGGTTTCTCCTTCCGACAGGGGTTGGGAACGATGTTTATCTTCAATCGTAATATCCAATACCTCTTGAATCATGGATTCGTAATTTTTTAGTCGCTGTCTGGCACGGTGGAGGCGGCTCTTAATTGTATTCTCAGATACGCCTAAGAACTCACCTATTTCTGAAGAGGTCATCTCTTCAAAATAGTGGAGCCTGATAACCTCACGGTCGCTCTTTTTCAACTTGGTAAGTAGCCTTTTGACCAAATCTTGTTGCGCTGCAGCAGTTGTTTTTGCGTGCTCCGTCGCGATATACCGAGAATAGGCATCCTTTTCTATTTCTGAGATATGGATCTCTTGTAGCGACTCGGTTTGTAACCGGTTTTTTCTGTACCATGCGATACAGAGGTGATTCACAATCGCATAGAGCCATCCTGAAAACTTCGCTGGATCGTTTAGCGTTGCGAGTTTCTGATGGACTTGCAGGAAGGTCTCCTGTGTGATATCCTCGGCGGTCTGAAAATTCCCTACTTTCCGAAACGCAAGCGCGTGAACCTGCTGTTGATACTTCTCAACCAAAGTCGCGAAGGCGGTCTCATCGCCTGCAAGGATGCGCTGGATCAACTGAACATCGTCACTTCTCATCGGACATCTCCAGAAAGACTCTTTTCATTAAGGAACCCTATACGATTACATATTTTTCGGATAAATACACTTACAAAACACGAAACGACATGCTATCCGTTCACGTCACTATATAATGACGCGAACTAAGAAAAAAGGGTGCATAATTTTGAAAAAAGTAGGTTTGAAAGGAAATATTTTAGGTTTGAAAGGAAATATTTACTGAAAGGTTGCCTGAAATATGGCGTTCCAGTGGCGAAGGTTAGAAAAAACCGAGTTCCGGTTCTTCTAAACCCCCGCCAGCGAAAACTGAATTTAATTATCAGGCTTGATGTGCCCGAGATGGACGGTTGTCATGCTCACAAAGTTCAGGAAAAAAGAGACAGCATCATTTTTAGGTTCAATGAGATCATCTTCCGTGCGTTCCACTAATGTCGCGTCCATTAACGTTTCTACGGCTTTCTCTATCTCACTTTCTGGGAGACCACACCCATTTGCCAAATCCGAGACCGATCTCTTTCCTTCTACCAACTGTCTTAAAACAGCGATTATAGTAGGATTTGTGAAGAGACTCGCAAGTTTCACGATGTCGGCATCCGGTGCTTTAGATAGAAAGTTATCAATGTTATCCGACCAAAATGCGACGCGTCCCGACATCTTTCCCGGAGAGGTGCGATACCCACCCACATAACCCCATGAAATCGGTCTTTCAGCATCATAGGGAACACGGCGTAATGTTTCCAGTGCTTCATTTCTTCGTGACGCAAGAAAAGCGTCCGATTCAGCAGCGATAACCTTAATTTGCTGTTGCAGATTAGCAATCTGGCGTTGCGTTTCTTCCGCATTCGCTTCAACTTCGGTGTTATCTCTCACTTCGTCTGTCATGCTAATTTCTCCTTTCAACTGTTTTTGGGAGCGATGCTCTCCTTCGATTGTAATGTCTAACGTCTCTTGAATCATGAATTCATACTTCTTTAACCGTTGTCGCGCACGCCGGAGCCGACTCTTAATCGTATTTTCAGATACGCCTAAAAATTCGCCTATTTCTGAAGACGACATCTCTTCAAAGTAGTGGAGTGTGATAACTTCACGATCGCTCTCCTTCAACTTCGCCAAGAGTTTTTGGACGAGATCGCGCTGTGCCTCAGCAGTCGTTTTAGCGTGTTCTGCGGCGATGTATCGGGAATACGCCTCTGTCTCTATCTCTGAGATGTCGGTTTCTTCCAATGGCTGGGTTTGTAGCCTGTTTTTGCGGAGCCATGCGATGCAGCGTCGATTGACAATCACATAAAGCCACTTTGGAAAGAGTTTCGGGTCTTCCAAGGTTTCCAACCGCTGATAGACTTGCAGAAAGGTTTCCTGTACAATATCTTCAGCGATCTGAAAATCATTGATGCTTCGTAATGCCTGCGCGTGAACCTGCTTCTGGTACTTTCTGATCAAACTTTCAAAAGCATTCTCATCGCCTGCAAGAATACGTTGGATTAACACAACATCTTCGTTTTTCACAAAAGACTCCAGCGTGTATTTTTGTTTCTATAGACATAACACCCCTACGGGGTGAAGAAAGTGTCGGAAAAACCGTGTTACAATGCTCAAAATTCGTTGGTAGCAACTTGGGTTTCTATAGACATAACACCCCTACGGGGTGAAGAAAGTGTCGGAAAAACCGTGTTACAATGCTCAAAATTCGTTGGTAGCAACTTGGGTTACTTATCACTCCCCCGTCAAGACCCCATGCTTTAGCTTGGGGATGTAGACGGCGTATGGGTTTGTTGTATCAAAAACATTTGACATTGACCTAAAAATGTGGTATAATTAAAGTATCAAGTTGGCAAGCAGTTTTAGTATTACCGCTTGGTAATATGCTTGCCTCCCACTAAAACGGGGATAAATGCTTGATACTTGATAAACCATGAAAGCCTATAAATATTCGCTATACGATCAATCGAACACAATCCGCATTGGAAACTTGCTTGACGATATGTGGCAGGTGCATGATTACTTCCATAGGTGGCAAGACCAGAGATACAAAGACGGTTTACCTTATGCGAACTATCATACTATGTCTGCTCACGTGAAAGAACTGAAGAAAACGACACACCCACATTGGAAGTCTTTGCCCAGTCAAGCGATCCAAGAAGAACTTAAACGTATTGACGAAGCCTATGTGCGTTTTTTCAAGAAGTTAGGCGGTAAGCCTAAACGAAAGCCAAGACATAAGTTTAAATCCATTACCTTTACACAAGCGGGTTATGCGTTAGAATATAATCGTATTACAATAACTTTTCGTGAGTGGAATGATAAGAAACAGATTTGGTCTTTCAAACGCATTCCCTTCACATTTCATAAACACCGTGAGTTTTACGGGACTATCGCACGTATCACACTCAAACGTGATAACTGCGGTGGTTATTGGATTTGTATAGTGACAGACCACACAGATACCAAAGAACTGTCAGCAACAGGTCAGAGAGTTGGGGCAGACTTCGGTATGAAAGACGCTTACTTGACACTTAGCACGGGTGAGAAAATACAACACCCACAACCCTTGAAACAATCTTTGAACAAACTTCAGTCTCTCAACAAATCACTTTCTCGAAAAAAGAAAGGTTCTAACGGTTGGTGGCGGTGTGTCCGAGCAATCGCACGCCTCTATCGGAAAATTAGTAACCAGCGCAAAGACTTTCATTGGCAACTGGCGAGTAAACTCTGTAAACGCTTTGATACCATAGTCCTTGAAACGTTGAACCTTGACGGCATGAAACGCTTGTGGGGACGGAAAGTCTCCGATCTTGCCTTCTACCAGTTTGTTGAGATATTGAAGTATAAGTGTCAAAAACATAAGCGTCATTTCAAACAAGTCAGTCAATGGACTGCCACAACGAAACCTTGTAGCGATTGTGGGTATCACAACGAAAATCTTTCTCTCTCTGATAGGCAGTGGACGTGTCCTGAATGTGGTTCACACCACGATAGGGACATCAACGCTGCAATAAATATTTTGCGGGCAGGGATAGCCGTGAACGATTCTGCACGATATGCCTGATACTCGCTTCAGAGTTTCAGGGAATTTCCCGCTGGTGGAGCGACAGTTAGACGGTGGACTTTCTGAGAAAACCGCAGTCGCTATGAAACCGAAGCCCCTACCTTTAGGTAGTGGGTGCTATCACAATTAAAGACGCGAGTTATGGAAAAAGAGGTGCATAATTTGGGAAGGCGGGGTTTCATGAAGATTTAATCAATATTTCAGTAATCGTTCTCGACTTACCTGACAACCCGTCCGTCAATGTATTGTTCCGATATGTTGTGCCCGCATAGGTTTAGCACCGTCGGAAAGACATCAACAGATCGGATGTACTGTTCTGCAATTGGATAATTCGTCACAAGTGGAATGTGCATGTGTTCGGCAATTAATCCACCGTGGGTCGTGTGGTGTTCAGGCACTTCATAACGGGCGCGTAGATCATAACCGCTCTCCGCACTTAGTACAAGGTCGCCGGTTCGCTCACTCTTGAAAACCTGCCACAATTGGACGATGCCATCTGGATACGGACTCTCATAAGTCTCACGGAGTGCTTTCCGCGA
Source organism: uncultured Poribacteria bacterium (assembly GCA_951828385.1). GTDB lineage: Bacteria > Poribacteria > WGA-4E > WGA-4E > WGA-3G > WGA-3G. Next base: position 3,854,874 of record OX639973.1, on the reverse strand, counting down.
GGATAGATTTTTGTAGTGAACCCCGTATCCAAGCGGATCTGTCCCAGTGAATTGGTATGAAAAGCGCAGCGCGTCCGCGCATTTAAAAGTCGTTGCTACACTTTGTGGCTTTTCGAGATCTGTGTCCTGTGAGTGACAGGAGATTCTTCCTTGTCCGCCGCGGCTTTGGACGATGATGTCTCCAGTTTCGCTCTGCCCTGCGACGAGTCCCACTCCTTCCAATTCAATCAGGGCACCAATAACACCCATTTGATAGAGTTTCTCAAAAGGTGTTCGTTCGCCCCATCCCTTTTCAGCCGAACTATTTTTAAAATAGAGGTGCGTCATCCCGTTTCCTGAGACCATGCTGGCGGATACGGCACCTTGTCGCCAAATCTTTGGATAATGCAAACACCGCCACCCTCCATCGTCTAAATGCTGTGGAATATCAATATGCGTGTGCGTGTCAGTCATGCCGTGGTCGCTGGTAATTAGAATCAATGTCTCTTGAAGGGTGTTTGCCTTTTGTAAAATGTGGACGAGATGCCCAATTGCGGTGTCTATTTCTCGGTAGGTCCGGAGCACCTGCGGAGATTGTATCGCTGTAAGGTGTGAAAAAGTATCAACAGCCGGAAAGAGACACATGATAAACTGGTCGCCTGCTTCAGCGGCTTTGTGTAGATGACGGACTGCAATTTGATTGACAAATCGCCATCGATGCGAAAAGTGGGCATAAGTATAGATGAAGGGTTTAATCGAGCCTGTCAGATCTTTGGAGGGTGGACACCCACATATAACTGGGTTATAGATGTTGCTGACGGATGAGAAAAAGTTAAACAGGGTCTTGAAATTAGAAGGCACGTCGGCTTCAAAACTCAACCCGTCAATTCCCATGTAACTACAGATACCGGGACGTTTGAACCGATGTGGATTCTGAAAGTTTGATTTGGATAACCACCGAATACCAGGGAGGTTGGCTGTCCCCGGATACACCCCCATGAAAAACGGAATAAAGGCAGGCCCTGTGGTTGAGGGAAAGACGGAGACCGCTTTGTTCAGACTGCCCTGATCTACCACATATTTCTTAATATTCGGTAGATCACCGTTTTCAATCAATGCTTTAAAGATTTCATGAGGTACTCCATCAATTAAAATAAAAATAAAACGTTTGAAGTCCGACTCGGTTGATTCCATCGGTCCTCCCTGGATGTGTAAAGATTTATTAGTATATGCGGTTTTTAACTGTGCTGAAACATCAATTCCAGCATAGAAGTCCATGCTAAGTATTCTTTTTTTCGGTGTAGATTTTCCATAGCCGTTGTGGATTTTCAACGGAGAGCCCCACATTGCCACACTCACCACAGACAGTCGCTTTTAATGCCTCTCTATGAGCCTGTTTGAAAATCAAGGCATCAGGGTTACCCTGTATTTCAACTTCCAAGTCTTGCCCCATTCCTGCCTCGTAGCGATCGCGGATCCGTAAGTTAGGCATAATCTTCTCAGAACCGCACCTACCACACTTCATTGTAGCCATCTGGTTGGGTCTCTCCTTATTTCAATAATTTGCTCCGGCTGGTTTAATTTACACAACCTATTATACCGTTGTATAGGACTTAACAAAACCTCAAGAATGTGATAGCATCTATAAAAACCTATAAACCTCTACACTGTTCTTTGATTTCTGCCATACTTCCTGCTTCAGCGTTTCGTGCCTCTCAAGTGAGGTCTTAGAGAAACTCCACAGGCGTTTATCGTCTCCTCGCAACTCGTGGCGACGGTTTGAAGGTCAAGCGGGACATAGATTGATAGCCGCGTTTAGGTCTCTATCGCAGTCAAAGCCACATTCGGAGCAGTGATAGGTGCGTTGAGAAAGCAGCAAATCTGCTTTCTTGTGTCCGCAGTTGCTACAGGTTTTACTGCTGGCAAAGAACCTATCCGCTTCGTCTATAGGGATGCCACGCCTATCGGCTTTATACTTCAGTTTAGACAGAAAGCCACCAAGTGCTGAATCCGATAAGGCTTTAGCGATCTTTCGGTTCTTGAGTAGTCCGCTGATATTCAGTGTCTCTATACCGATAGCAGAGGCTTTGCGGACAATCTGTATCGTTGCTTGGTGGTGAGCGTCTTCTCGGATATTACCGATACGCGCATGGACAGAAGTAAGTATATGCTTTGCCTTATACCAATTCTGACTGCCTTTCTGCCTGCAAGAGAGCCGACGGTTCGCACGTGCTAACTTGCGTTCATATCGCTTTAGGGGGCGTGGGTTATCATAGGTATCGCCATTAGAGCATGTCGCCAGTGTATTGATACCTACGTCTATGCCGATAGGGTGTTTGTCAGTGAACAAGTCAGGCTGATGCTTGTAGTTGTTGCTATCGAGGCGTCTGACGGTGATAGAAGCATACCATTTGTCATTGTGCTTTGACACAACGACCTTGGTGATTTCACCTGTCCAGCGCAGTTCCTCACGCATGCGTATCCACCCTATTTTGGGAAGGTTGATACGTTTCTTATGGACTTCAACAGTTCCGTAGCCATTGTCTGCTTGGTAAGAGCATTTACCAGATCGGTTCTTATAGACGGGGAACTTGTTTTGTCCTTTTTTCCAACGGGTTACAGCGTCTCCAAGATTGTGGATAGCATTCTTAGACGCATTTTGCGACAGGTCTTTACACCAGTCAAACTTATCGTATTTGACAGCGTTAAACTCACGCTTTATGTCAACATGACTTCGCCATTCGTCTTGGTCTAAGCCGACTTTGAAGGACGACAAACCAAAGTTGAAGGCAACACGGGCATAACCCGCGTGCTGAGACATAAGCGTGGATTGCTTGTTATTCGGATTCAGTGCTATTTTCTGTGTGCGGAGTGCCAAAATGTAGTTCCAATTGCTGTTTTTCTTCGGAGACGATCTTCTCTATTTCTTCTGCCATTTTCTTTGACTTATGAGAACGTCGTCCGTAGAGTTTCGCACAAAATACAGTCATGATTTCCAGGACATCTTGTGTGAGTTCTTCCTCTAAAGAAGGCTGCTCACCTTTGTTGATAATGACAACCTCTATACCTTTGAGTTCACAGATACGAAAAACGATCTCTGCACCAAAGCGAAGGAGTCTGTCCTTATGTGTGATAACCAGACGCGACATTTGACCCCGCACCAGTAACTCAAGGAGGCGGAGTAAGCCTTTCTTATGGTAATTCAGGTTTCCACTGCCGAGGTCTCTTATGATTTCAGTCTGCCAACCCTTCTTATTACAAAATGCCTCAAGGACAGCATGCTGACGTTCTAAATCTTCCTTTTGATCCGAACTCGAGACGCGGGCATAACCAATCGTAGGATAGGTCAAATCATTTACACCTAAGAGTTCTGCTAAATCATACATACGTTGACCGCCGGGCGTGCGGTGAGAAGGCATGATTTTACCTTCCATTTCCCATATTATAGCAGAAAAATAAAAGGTTTGTCAAGAAAAAAACTATATAACTTTGTATTTTATGAGATGCTTATAGGTTTTAGTAGGTTTTAGTAGGTTTTAGTAGGTTTTAGTAGGTTTTAGTAGAAAATACCGAACTGCAACAAGCCCCAAATTTCAACCGATGTCAATCTTCTAACAGCGAAACCATGAAATTGCAAAGGATGTATAAATACTTTGTTAAAAGTTCGGATTGAAAGGTAGCACCAGAGATATTTCGTTGTATCTTTTCAGCATTTTCTGTCCATATTAGACATTCTGCACACGGTTTTCCGCAGCGGACAAAGAACTGATAATCCATAAATGAAAACTTAATTTGACAACCTATTACGTAATATTGTATAATAATTACATGTAATTAGATTAACTTGTATTTTAGCAAAAAGGAGATTTTACAATGCCAGAATTGAATCCAAAACAACAAGGCAGAAGGCAACGTGGGAGACGTGGACCGCGGCACCCAAGAGGACCGAGGCGAAGAGATAATGTGGTTATGGTCAGAGTCGATGAGGAAAATCTCAGTCGGATTGACGAACTTGTGGCATCCGGGCAATTTAACAGTCGTTCTGAAGCGACAGCATTCCTCATTGATGAAGGCATCAAATTCAAACAGCAGATGTTTGATAAAATGGCGGAAAAGATTTCTCAGATTCAAGGCTTGAAAGCTGAACTTGAGGTGATGATTGCCGAGGACACAAACCCGTCTGAACCTGTTGAACAGAAGGCAAATGAAACCCCGCCATAACGGAGGAGAAAGTCAATGCGGAAACCAATGATGGAAATCGGAACTCCGCTCGTCTTGCTCCTGTTTTTTCTTGTCGCTGCTCTGGTTCTGGCGCAACGTCGGGACCCCGCAGCAACTTTAAAAGCCCTCGAAGGTATAAAAGTCCATCGGGATCTTGCTTACGTCACCGACGGACACGAACGCCAGAAGCTTGATCTCTATGTACCCGACGAAGGCGAAAACCTACCGCTCATTATCTGGGTGCATGGGGGTGCTTGGCGTGGTGGCAGCAAGGCGCATTACAACCCGATGGCATATCTTAAAGCCGGTTATGCGGGTGCAAGTATCAACTACCGTTTAAGTCAGCACGCCATCTTCCCCGCACAAATCGAGGATGTAAAAGCCGCTGTCCGGTGGCTGCGCGCGAATGCAGAGACTTATCGCCTTGATCCCAATCGTTTCGCGGCGTGGGGTTCATCCGCTGGTGGACACCTTGTTGCTATGCTCGGCACGGCGGGCGATGTAGAGGCATTCGAGGTAGGAGAGAATTTAGAGGTATCCAGCAAGGTGCAAGCCGTCGTTGATTACTTCGGTCCTACAGACTTCCTTCAGATGGACGCGCAACGCCTTCCGGACGGACTGGTGCATAATGCACCTGATTCTCCAGAGTCCCAATTGGTAGGGGGCCCCATTCAAGAACATAAGGATCGCGTCGCGAAAGCGAACCCAATCACTTACGTGTCCAAAGACGATCCACCTTTTCTGATTATCCACGGCGATCAAGACAAACTTGTTCCGTATCAACAGAGTGTGTTGTTGAAAGATGCGTTGGAGGCAGTCGGAGCACCGGTGACGTTTTATAAGGTGGAAGGCGGTGGTCACGGCTGGTTCAAAGATCCAAAAGTTCCAGAATTGACCAAAGCATTCCTTGAGCAACATTTGAAACCGACAAAACCGAAGTAGGCGCGTCTTAACCGCGTTTACATCGCTACTTCAGCGTTTCACCGCAACCGAAACGCCATCGCGAAGCGGAATAATCGTCGTGAATACATCGGGTGAACTGTAAAGAAGCTGCGTCAGCTCCCTAACACCGATTGTCGCGGCATGGAACCATTGCTCCCGCTCATCAAGTCCTTCTGGAGGACTACCGGGTTCCTGTGTAACGACGCGTCCACCCCAGATCATGTTATCTGTAATGAACAACCCACCGCTCCTGAGCCGTGGAATCGCCTTCCGAAACGCTTCGGGATATCCGTCTTTGTCGATGTCGTTGTAGATGATGTCGAACTCGCCTTCGGTTTCGTCGATGATTTCGAGGGCATTGCCGACACGATAATCGATGCGCTCCGCGATACCGCCGCGTGCGAGATACCCCGCTGCGCGATCTGCGTTCTCTTGCGAACCGTCGGTACAGATGATAGAGGCTTCCGGTTTTTGCAATGCCTTTGCCATCCAGTACGCCGAGTAGCCAAAGCCCGACCCCATCTCAAAAATTCGTGTCGGATTGGTTAGCAACACCAATTGGTGCAGGACGCGTCCAACGAGTGGTCCGACGATTGGAAATCGGTTTGCGCGTGCGTGTGTCTCCATCTCTGTGAGTACTTCATCGCGCTCAGGAATAATATCGAGTAAATAGTCGTCAATCGACGGGTGAAGAATATCCAAACGTTGCATAAATCGCTCCTTGCTGGCGCGGTATCAGTTCGCTGTTTTCAATTACTTTCTTCTCTTTTCCACCGTTCAAGCGGGTGTTCGCGTGGTGTGAGTGGCATATAGACGCGTGCCTCTTGGCGATGCGATTCCCATGTCGTATGAATCATCTCAAGGCAATCCCGGCCGTCCCTACCACTCGCAAAGGGATCACGATCTTCCTCAATGGCTTCAATCAGGTCGCGTAGCATGAGGCGTTGCAATAGCAGCCGTATTGATGCTTTATCTCGTGGGTTCCCTTGCTCGTCGAGGTCTTCGGAGGATAGATGCACAGGTTCCCACGCTTCTGCGGGTGTCTTATGTTGTCCTTTGTGGATGAACATCGTTGTGCCGACGCTCTCTCGGATAGCGATCCTGCCTTCGGTACCGATAATATCAATACCGTAGGCGTTATCGTTGGTCTGTGGTTGCGCGAGGAACTGTACATCGGCGTGGATGCCGTTCTTGAATCGGAAAGAAGCGTGTCCGCGTTCTCCAAGCACAAGTCCAGCATCGCGATCATGTGGGTGAACCTCTTGGGTATGTTTGATGTCATCAACGGTTGATTGCCGCCCATCCATCTGAACGAGATGTGCGTGTGTCCATTCGACATCACCGCCGAAGAGCCGTAACCAATCGTAGAGATGCGTCCCCATCTCCATCAGCGAATTACCCACCTTGCGTCCACCTTTGTCGGTTGCCTGCAGCAATACGATGTCCCCAATTTCGCCTTTTTCGATCAGCGACAGAACGTGACGGTTGTAAGGACTGGCGCGTTTGATATGATTAATGGCAAACTTGACGTGGTGTTGGTCGCAGGTTTCAACCATTTCATCGGCTTCAATCAGGTTGAGGGCAGTCGGCTTCTCACAGAAGACGTGGATACCACGCCGTGCTGCTGCAATTGTTGGGGGATAGTGCATCGGTGCCTGCGTTGGGACGATGACAATATCAGGTTTTTGTTCATCAAGCATCTTTTCGTAGTCGTCATAGATGGCTTTGACACCGAAGCGTTCGCTCCATGCTTTCGCGCGTTCAGGGTTGATTTCTGCGCCAGCGATGAGTTCACAGTTCGTCTCTAACGCTACCGCTTGGGCATGAGCTCCACCCATGCCGCCTAACCCGATAATTGCAATACGATAGTTGTTCATGCATGTCTCCGAAGTTGCCAAGAAGAGTGTGCTGGTTTATACTTATCATAGCAACTTCAAGGTCGGAGTGCAAGAAAAAAAGTAAGTGAGCCTGAAACTGCCCCCAGATAATTTTGCTTGCTTTCAAATACCACACATAGTACCATAACAATACACATATCCTATATCAGAAATCAAAAGGCTGCTTATGCCCACGCTGCCAGAACTACTTTCACAAAGTAAATCGGATATTGAGGAAATTTCAAAGTATTTCAATGAATTACTGGCTAAAGCTATCCAGAGAGTTAACGCGAATTTTAGCCCTCAACGCTTATCCAAGCGCACCCGTCAGGTAGAACCTCTGCCAACGGATAAACGCCAATTGTCTAGCTATCGAACTCGGATTGGGACAATGCTTGAGTACGCTCTCAGTACCGAGATGAATGCTATCATCAAAGAGAGGTATGATGGTAAGTATTTATTAACTTTCGCTACCGCACATGAATATCCTGACTTCTACTTCCGCGATGACACATTAACTTCACTACTTAGAATCGAGATGAAAGCTGTTGATGCCGAATCAGATGAGCAAGCAGCACGTTTCAGTACGCCAACAATATCAATTGATCCTGACAAAGATATGCTTCTGTTAATTGGTTGGAAATGGACAGACTTAGGAAAAGATGGAAGAATTATTGGCGAATTTCCTTACATTTTTGCTGGTGTAATTCTGCCAGCGGGTGAAATAGCTAAAGAGCGCGATGTACGACTAAAAATAACAAAAGGAAAGATTGAAGGCGAGAAAGTCCTTGTCTACAGCGAGAGAAAAAAGGAATTTGTGCCTGATCCGGGTAACTATGGAAAACTTTGGCGTATTGTTCATAGTACAAGACGAAAGGCTGAAAACCTAAGTGATACAGTACGCCTTTTCGAGGATTTCCTTAAAAAAATTGATGAACATTCGCCTAGAAATCGTTTAGGTAATAAAGACGATGAAAATTAGTCACGAAATTTTCAAGGATTCTACATAATTTCCTACGGCAGGGGACAAAGTCTATCGTTTGCGTGGTGATACGCTGCTTCTAAGGCTTCCTTTCCCTCTCGTAATGCGGTTTCGCTCCGGGTTCGACACTCGAGGTGATGTTTCCAAGCCATTTTGTACGCGGCAACAATTTCGAGTTGTACGGGTAACGGAGGCAATGGAATTCTTAATCCAAGTATCGCAGATTGGTTAACTCTTGGGCGTCCACTGCCTGTAATTTGATAGACCAGTTGCCCGAATACAATATCACTACGAAGTATGAATGACAGATACTCTCTATTGACTTGATATTGCTGTAGTGATTTTTTCTTCGACGCTATATCTTTTAGGAGAGGGTCATCGAAAGCGTCTTCTAATGTGCGAAAAACAAGACACTCCGATGAGGCATAGCCATCATCTTCGTCGTCCCGAACTAAAACACATTTACGAAGTTCGGGGCGTAGTTTTGAAAAAAGAATGTCTCGCGGATGAAAACGACGAACCCCACTCTTAAGTTGGCGGCCAAGAACATTGGATACACTATATTCGCCCGTTGCCGCAACAATGTTTGCTAATCCTATATATTGCCAAATCTCATCAGGATCCTGTGTTGACGGTATTACCATTCCATTACGTACAACAATCAGTTCTGCGAGTTTAGGAGTTGGATAGATTGAACGGTTTAATGTCCTTTCGGCGGTTGCCCGAGAAGGATGGTGAAATTGAACGTCAAGTCGTTCCCCAATACCGTCTGTAAATCTTTCAGGGGGACATACAAATATTTTGGGTGATAAGTGTGTTATTGATTGAACACCACTTATAGTGTAAGTTTGCCAAGCGTTGACAACATCTGGTAATTCACTCAAAAGTTCACGGGAACCGTCTTTGCCTCGTTGTCCAGTATAGAGCGGATCGCCGTTTTGTTTTCGTCCTATTTGTTCCACGTTTGCCATAAAAATATGGGGTTGTGTTTCTTGATTATTGTTTTTTTTCTGTAAGAAAAGTATTGATGTTTTTGAACTTGAATACGGCATGAACGTAACATTGGGCAAGCTAATCACTGCTTCTACAACACAATGTTGTAAAACAAATCGTCGTACATCTTCATTTGATGCTCCGTTTAATACACTGTCTTCAATAATAATTCCTAAACGCCCGCCCGGCTTCAACCAACGTATGCACTGTTCGATAAAGAGAATTCCTCTACGTCGAGAGGTTTTTCCTTCGCCCAATTGATATTTGGAGAGATCCGTTTTATCTGAGAGATCACTGCCGAATGGTGGATTTGTCAAAATAATATCTAACTCATTTGACTTGACAAGACGATTCAGATTGTCTGAAAAACCGAGTGAACCGTTGCCATCTAAGTGATAAATGTTACCATCTCCGTCACCGTGCATAATGAGATTCATTTGTGCAACCCACGCCATTCGTCTGTCAATCTCTAAACCGATAATGTGATTTGATAGATACTGAGCAATTCGGTTTGCCGAAAATTCTCCCTCTCCTTGTGAGAATAAAACACGTCCAATGTGCTTTGAGGCTTCTATTAGAAAGCCACCACTACCACAAGCAGGATCACATAAAGTTTGATCCAATTGAGGATTGGTGAAACGCACCATAAATTCTGCGACTTGACGTGGTGTAAAAAACTGTTGGTTATCTGACTTCTCAAATGTATTCCGAACTAACTCTTCATATACTGTCCCTTTTATATCTGCAGGGATATTACTCAAACTGACCGGCTGCAGAAGCTCAACGATTCGGACGATTGCTTTTTGGTCATTACTTAGTTTACGCTGAGAATTTGTGAAGATATAGGGTAAAAGACTTATGGCCTTTTCATAAAGTGTCGCTATTCTTTGGTAGGTTTCATTTAAAGGTGCCTCAGATGAAAAATAGAACTGCTTCGTGTAGTTATCGTTGGTTCTGCATTGCCGTTCGTCATAGAGTTTGCAGTATAGTACCTTTGATATTTCTTCAAAACGTTCAAGCAAACCACCCCCCATTGAATCACGAAAAGCTTTGCTCATTTGTCGGACTAACAACCTGAGTGTCCGAGTGTCCTGTTTTGACTCTGATTGAGAAAATAAATCTGGAAATAAAAAGATTTGGGCATCAGTTTGATCAGAAACAACGTCCAAGTTATATGCCTGATCGTTTTCACCTCTATCGCGCAAGATTTTTGTCACATCTTCAACATCGTATAATCGGTAGCCATTTACAGGGTTACGATGAGCAACAAGTTTTTTGGATTTATCCCAATTGCGAAGGGTTGTTGGGGTTACACCTAATAATTCGGCGGCATCCTTAATTGTAAGATAATCGGGTTTGGTGTTCATAGTGGAATCTCCTGTTAATGTTTTACAATGATTAATCATTATAAAGCATTATAACAAACAATCTATCTGATTGCAACAAAAAATTGAAGAAAGTTCTGTAAATATGGTTGAATAGAAGAAGGAATTGATTATCATGGTACCGAAGCAAAATTTAAACCAATCAAAAACCCAAACTTAAGGTGAAGCTAATGAGCAAACCCAAGGACCAATCTGATAAATAAGGAATAAGACAAATGACAAAAGAGCGTATTCGGATTTTAGTGGATACTTCACGCGATAGCGGCTGGTCAAACGGATTGATACAAATTGAGCCGGACAGCATCTATCAAACTACGAACAACCGGGATTATCTCAGTCAGGGCGAGGTAACCTCTCCCCTACAAAAAAATTACGATGTACTGACGATTTGCAGCAACACATCGCTAAAATACACCGATGCAGAACTCCAACTGATCCGCGAGTTTGTAGAAAGTGGCGGTGGACTGCTTTTAGCCGCCAGCACAAGCCGGTTCGAGCGAGATGTCCGTGAGCCGATTTCGGAATTGGGGATTAATCAGGTTGCCTCTCTTTTCGGTGCGCAATTTCTTCCGTTACCTGAAGGGCAAGGCGAAATGGATACCGACGCGAATCCTTTGCGGGGTTATACAAAGAAAGACCTCTGCCTCACTCACCACGAAATTACCGATGGTTTGGGAATCGATGATCTGGGGCTCACGTATTGCGGTATCCTTGATGCTCCGGCGGAGGGTAGCGTTTTCCTTGAGCATAACGAGACAGGAGAACCTGTTGGGGCATGTCTCGATTTTGGATCAGGACGCGTCCTATTAATCAACACACAACTCTTTCAATGGGAGAATCACCGTGTATCTGGACGATTCATCGATTGGTTGGGAACCAACCGCGAAGAAACACCCCAGCAAAAACCCTCTCTGACAACAGATACAGAGATAATCCCCGATGAAATTCCGATCGAAGAACAGATCAGAGAGGACGGAAAGATCAAGATTTTCTATACGCAGTTCGTCGAGGACCGTGTGGACACCTGTATGGCGTTTGCTAAAAAACTGACGGAGGAGATGCTCTCGAAATTTCCTGAAGGTGAGAAAATTGAATGGAAAATTGATCTGATTCCGTCGTGTGTTCATAAATATGGCTCCGGTTGGGAGGATTCGGTCATGACAATCGGGGCGTGTGTCAGTCCCTCAAGACTCGCCTATTTGCTCGGTGTTGAGGCGAGTGGATTGATCGCCGAGAAAACGCCGTTTGGGAGGGCGAAGGGTGTTCTTTTTGATGGGTTCCAGTTCTTCTTTGGTATTTGGGCAATGAAATTACTCGGATTTGAGAAAGAAGCAGCAGAGATGGTCGCCGAGGCTGAGCGGCAATTTCGTGAAAACGCCGAAACTGAAGAACCGATTGACATCGCGAGGGTTTACGAGCAACGCTCTCGCAAGTCGATCTGGATACTGAAGACGCTCCTTGAGAAATATGGTGAGGATCTGTTTGTCCGGCTTACTGAGGTATTCTCTGAAAAGGATAGCGATACGGAAAAGAATATGCCGCACACAACCTTCTCACCGGTGGATAGACGGATCTATCACCTCAGTCGCGCGGTCGGTGAGGACCTGTTTCCGTGGTTTGAAGAGATCGGCACGACTGTCCATCGGCTTCCATTGCGGTTTCCGAATAACAGCGACGAATTTGCGGCAGAGGTCCGTGGATACCTCAACGCAATGATTCGGGACACAACCGCGGACACAAGCGACAGAAGCGATGCAATCGATAGCCTTCTCGAAATCACTGACGACACTGAGCATCGGATTTCGGCGTGTAAGGACGAGGTGACCTCGCCCCTACACGCGGCGGACAGATACGAACGACTGATTGCATCGGCAAAACTAATCAATAGCTGCGATGACCGAGCGGTGAAAGTGCTTAAGGGACTAACAGTTGAAACGGGTGACGACGGACTTGTGGCAATGGCAGTACTGATGTTGGTTCGTAACGGTGGAAGCAGCGAAGTCGTAGATCGGCTCGTGGAGATCGCGCCCGACCAGGATCACAGATACCAACTCGAAACTGGGTACTTACTTGAAAAAATTGGGCACCCAGCCGCCGAAGCGTTCTCATACAAAGAGCTCACGGACAAAAATGGCGCGCCTGTCCTAACGATGGATGTCAAACGCAATGGGGGTTTATATCACTATCCGAGCATTGCGGGTGATCGTGTTGCCATTTGCAATGTAATTCTCCATACACACCATTTTCCTCACAACACGCATGTTCCGGGGACTTACGTGAGTTGGGTACATACCTCGTCAAAATATCGCCGGAAGGGATTCGCGCGGTGGGCATTCGGTGCGTCAATGTCGCATGAACTGGTCCGCCAGCGCGCTTGTATCTCTCTTCATACCGACCCGGAGAACAACGCCCACGGCATGTACAGGAGTTTTGGGTTCGTTGACGGGCTATTGACGCGAGAATTCACCAAAGCGTTGCGGCACGAACAGACAAAAGTGGTTGAGGGTGTAGTCGTCCGTTCTTACACGCTTGGGGATGAGGTCGCGATGGCAAGCGTACTCAACGCATTTTATGCCGACCGGGTGGAACGCAGACCGAGACGCGCCGAAAGGCGCAGAACCTCGGAAACTCGGTTGATTTATCTCGCAGAGAAAGATGGAGAACTGCTCGGGTATGTGCAAGCGCAATGCTATGAGAAGGTAAAGAGTGTCCACATCACCGAATTCTGTCTCAAACCCGTGCCTTCCGAAGGTTCCACACATCCGGAAGGTTTGCTTGCGGAGGTCGGTGCCGCACTGCTCTGCACGTTGCATAACGCACTGGTGAAGCGTGAATATAAACGGATTCGTTACGAGCCGGAAGCAGAAGGAGATAAGGATCACGTCAGAAAGCTGTTCCACAACTTTGGGTACACGTCGGAGGATGCAGGATGGGGGTGGGTATGGATGTTCAAGATCGTCAATCTGCCGATGCTACTTCGCGAACTTTCCCCACTACTTTTGAAACGACTGAACGAGAGCGACACTTACAAAGGGTGGGAAGGCACAATCGGCATCAAAGGGACGGAACATCAGGCAAGTCTTAGCATCAGAGCTGGCGAAATTCGCGTATCGGAGGAGGTTTCAGAAGGGACTGGCATCTGCCTCTCTACAGATGATGATACGATTACCCGTTTCATTTTGGGGGTCACCACACCCTACAGAGCACATCTACAGGATCAATTACACATTGCGCCGACAGTTAACAGTTCGGTAACACGCCTGTTGGGAACGCTTTTCCCAAAACATTAGAAACCCATCATCGCTCGAACAAACGTTGTATTACTCGTCGTCCGTTGAAACAGGTTCGTGGTTCTCCGGTGACCTGAAAGGATAACGATATAGAAGCCGAGCCAGGAGCCTCTGCTGATGGCTTGGATTTCAAAAATACGAGTTCGCAGGTCAGGGCGATATAGGTTTGGAATAGCAACGTCAGCTGGGAAGGTCCATAGGTAGTTCCCGAAGTTTTTATCCCGGTTGGAAAATTTCCGGTATTGGAATCCGCCAATGATACTTAATCTTTGCGTAAACTGATAATCAAGACGAACACCGAGAATATCCTCTCGACTTCGACGGTTGAATCGCAAATATTCAACCGGTTGATCGTCGGTTGGAAGGAACAGGTCCGGGTTGAGTGTTTTTGGAATTTCCTCAGCAGTTCGGTCAAAAGCGCGGTCCCAGACGTACTTAACCATCGGCGTTAGCGTTAAACCCTCAATAATTTTGTTGATATAAGGGAGTTCACCGAGTGGAATCTCGTATTTCGCCTTCAGAATAGTGAGTTGATTACGGATGTTCCGTTCGGGGTAACGGCGTTTTTTCCAATTCGCAGCGTTATAGATTAAACCGGTGTCCGTCGGGTCAAGCGCGTTGATGCCGTGATCAGGATAGAACGGATAGTCATGTCTCTCTCCGGAAACCCGAACCTGCTCAATTGGCACCATAAAATCAACGCGTTCATCAGTTTCAAAGTTCTCTGATATCGGGTCGTATTCAATATCCGTAAAAAGTGCCTTTTCTTTATCTTGTTCAAACTGTTTTTGCATGAGAACCAGAAGTTTAGCTTCAAGTGTCAAGTTTGGCACTGCGGTATAGAGGCATTGGAGGGTTGTTGTATTCGCCCGTGCGTTATAAAAATCAAGTTCGTCATTAATGTGGATTGGCTCCAATTCTCCGACAGGTAGGGCAATGGTGTAATCTGGAATATCATCCTGCGCTCGGACAAATCGATTTTGGAAGTGAAAGCTGCCAAAATCGGGGATGTCGCGTTTATAAATAACGTGTATGTATTTAGCGTTATTTTTCCGTCGGCTTGAAATTTCGCTTTCGTTTAACCAACCCACTTGAACAGTGAGGTTAGCGAGTAGGTCGTATTTCGCTTTGAGGTGATACCCCTGACGGTCTATACCGTATTCGTATTCTGGTTCAAAATCATCCTCAATCGGATCAACAATACCGTTATTATTTAGATCAATAATGTTGGTAAACACAGGCGGGTCCGCGTCAAAAATAAGAAAATTTTCTTGAAAATCTAATATCCCGTTCTGATCTCGGTCATCAGCACGTGGAATTACGCCATCAAAATCAGCGTCATCGGGCTGGTCATCGTCATCATCATCATCTTCAATCAGTGCATAATTGGTTTCGTCCCATGGCGTGAGTTCCTCTGCAATTCTATCTTCCAAAGGTACATTTTGTCTGCCGCGTTCAAGCGTGTAAACTTGGTCTCGGTCCGGATTTGCACCCCAATTCAGGTAGTTGGTTGTGTAGCCTGGGTCAATATGATACAAGACCGCTTCTAAGTGAAGTTTGCTAAAGCGAGACTTAAGTTGGACGAACCATGCTGTTTCTCTACCAAGTTTCCCGGTGTCATCTTCATCTGTGCCGTCCCCGCCTAAAAAAGCTTCAAAACGTTCGCCCTCAGTTTCCGAATATGTCGGGATACCATTTGCATCGACTGGGAGTCTGCTGTTGAAATCAATAGAAACACCTGTTTCTTCCTCACCATCTGGCCCTTGAACAGTCGTTTTGGTGCGACTAAATCCTACTTTATCTTTCGGGATAGTGGGGTACTGTTTGTATTTACCATTAATAGAGTAGTGTGCCCTGATGAAAACGTTGCCGACAGTCCCTTCAAGGTCAAGACCGTAGAGCGTCGCGGCACGTGCGGCACCATAGCGGTACTGAATTTTCCGAGGTCTCCCTTCACCTTTCCATTGCGTCGGATTGTCAGCAAGTTTTTTCCTGTTTTTGATGTAATCGGGAGATTGACCGTAATTCCCCGGAGCCTCAATTATGTCGCGATACGGCATCTGAATGCGACCATCTGTGGTTTTAATCCACTCTTGTAGTTCCGGGTCTGACGCTGCTCTGTTTGCTTCACTAAAGCCGATAACCGCTATATTATAATCGCCTGCAACAACCATTTCAAAGACAACGGATTTGACGGTTCGCGGGTCAATGTTAATCTTCTCATCCGTCAGGATAAGATCGTATTTCATTTTATTGAAGCCGCTGACAATTCTCCACTTCCCGTCAACAGAATCGCGTATCTCGGAAGGCCCTCCGGCATGATCAACCGGAACAAGCTCGTCAGCGAAAACATCGAATTGGTGCGTCATTTCAGGGAGAAGGGCGGGTTCAACGCCTTTCGCTGTAGCTGCAAAGGGTAATTTTTCAAATGCTTGTGTAACAATTGTAATCTTCATGCTTTTGACAGCTGCACCGACACCGGCTTGGATATTATCGCTATGTCCGTCCGGATCATAAGCACGAAAATCTGTGAATGCCAGCGTATGATTGTCCTCAGGCGAGTCATCACGAAAAACAACGGATATGCTTTCAGGCGGTGTATTGGCAACGGTCCCCATGAGTGAGTTAATAAGGCGTTCCGGGTGTTCTTTATACAAATTGACATAAGTAAACCCGACGCGGAAAAGTCCGCCTAAAAGTCCTTGTCCTCGAAAACCGACGAGCCGTGCGTTTTCAATGTTCCTGACACCTGACGTTGCGTTCAACCCGTTTCGGCGGCCAAGATCCTGTCCGAGCATTTGCCCCGGTGGATTATCTGATAGTTGAATTGGATTAGAAATCCGTGAGTGGATAAGGCTAAAAAGATGGTGCTCCTGCGCGAAAGAGATGTCCCACCGAAGGCCATCAAACTCACTTTTGTATAGAATATATCGGTTTGGAAACAGGGAAGCCGGTTTGAGGCGTAGGTGATCGCCAATAATAAACTCAGTATGTCTACCGAGAAAAGATTCCTCAGCTATGATTGTCCGGTCCAGTTGCGCCGTGAAGCGAAGGCTATCGAGTTGACCGCCCCACCCAACAGCTAATTTACCGTTCTGGTCAAATTCTTTCTGATCTGTGTATTTAGTGAGTTCGCTGCCTTCCACGATTTCTTTACCATAAAGATCATAGAAGAATTGGGGTTCTTCTTCCAATTGAAATCTGTTTGAGAACTTCGCTTCGCTGTCAATGGCGGGCAAGAGCGGTTGGTAGGGTCCGAGGCTGTCCGCGCCGCACCCATAGAACACAGACATACTCAGGACGCAAGTTGCTACAAGTATGAAGTTAATCGCTCGTTTTAACGTGTTCATCGGTTGTATTCCTCCGGACGGACGAATTAACTGAAGATGTTCAAGTTTATGCCTCCATCAAACTGTCTCATTTCCGATAGGTTCAACGCCAAAGACAAGGCAAGGGAAACAGAAAATACCGATCAGTGCGATATAGGAAATCCGTAAGTTTAGACCTAAAAGAGAACTAAGCGTTTTCATGAAAGCCTCCAAGTCCTTGCATATTGTTAATCCTCTTTATCCGCAGCCGTGTAAAACTGAATTGTCTCAATGCGACTCTTAGCTGTTCTTGAAAGCTTCACAATTTTGACGGCATCTGTCTCCGCAGTGAGTGGAATTTCAAACGGAAGCCGACCGCCGGGTACTTTCTTAACGAGTTCCCATTGTCTGCTCTCATCGCGAACATGGACTTCGATGTTTTGTAATTGTCCAGAGCCGAGCAGCACAATTTTCCGAATATCCGCACTTTCTGGAAGCCAGTAAATTTCGCCGTGGAAAGTTACCTTCCCGTCTACTGGACGATTGATCAAGATATACTCCCGATCTGTCAAAAGCGTGGCACAGCCGATATATGATAAACAAGCGAGTATGAGGAGTAGACCTTTCCATCTTTTCATGATTTTTTTCCTTGCATATAACGTGAGTTTGATAAATGTTGGACTTATGTAGCGTTCACTGTTAATGGACATCATATACGCCACAAACTATGAAGTTTGTGCTACAATTGATGTCTCTGTGATGCGAAAATAGAACCGCAACACAACCGAAATGATTAATCAAACTGGCGTTGCATATAGTGTTTCGGATTGATAGATGGAGCGATGCGGCAAGTGAGATATGGGAAAGCCGATCGCATCGCTCCGTGTTTCTCCAAGGAGAAAGGCTCTCCCATGGTTTACTCAGCGTTGTTTAATATGTTAGCAATTTTCATGCCAATGCCAAATATGTCCATAATCTTGGTATGATGGCTGTTAATGCACGTCGCATTTGGGCGAGTACGCCGCAAAATTGCACAAAAAGGGGCGAAACAGTTTAAAAAATGCCCGAAGAGGTGCAGCTTTCGTAATCAAGATCAATCGGAGTCAAACTTTCTAATATGAAAAACGTGATACTTATTTTCACTGCTTCAGTTTGCCCCACAAAGTCGTTTGTGTGTTCACAGTTGGAGAAACGGAGAGAAAACCAGAAGGCACCCACACCGGAAAAGTATCCAGCGCAGGATGGTCTGTTAATTGCCGTGATTTGCCACCAATCGGACTGATGAGATGAATATTTGAATCTCGATTCTGGTTTCCCCATGGGTTTTCAAGTTCTGTTCCATAGGCAATCCATTGACCGTCCGGTGACCACGCCGGACTCTCGCTCCATGTATTTTCCGGTGTCAACCGCCGACTGTTTTTGCCTTCTGCGTTCATAACATAAACGCCACTTCCCGCAATATCTAAAATATAGGCAATCTGTTTGCCATCGAGAGACCACGCCGGACTGCTCCCGTCTGCCAGCCTCCTTTGCCTTCTTCCATCGGCAGTCATCACGTAGACCGACAAAAATATTCCGTGATCCCGATTGGAACTGAAAATAATTGATTCACCGTCCGGCGACCACGATGGACTGTCATTACTTCCCTCGTTTGTCAGTTGTTGAACCGCTTCGCCGTTGACATTCATTTTGTAGATATTAGACTGACCTGATCGACTGGAGACAAAGACAATAGATTCACCGTCTGGGGACCAGTCAGGGCTCCGACCTTCTGTTAACCGGTGACGCTCTTTTGCTGCTAAATTCATCAGATAAATATCTCGGTCGGACACATAAGCCATCCATCGGCCATTGGGCGAGAAGGTTGGAGAAAAGTCCCATGCTGGGTGGTTTGTGAAGTTTTGGATATTTTTTTCTTTTATATCCATAATGTAGATGTCACTATTCCCTGTTCGCCGAGAAACGAAGGCAATGTGCGTAACGTCAGATGCTTGTGCCCAAAGGTTTACCGTAAGCAGAAAGCATCCTAATAGTATAATTGTTCCCGACACAATATAGGTAAGTTTTTGTTTCATCGCTTAAGTTGTCCCCATGTGGTTGTGAGTTTTCTTTCTGCTTCAACAGCCAAACTGCCAATAACACCGCTCCTCCAGAGATGATGTCCATTTCCGGACGCATCTTTGAAACGGTTAAAACCGGTTTCTTCATCGAAATGCCACAGCGAAATGGTATGTTTATCGACCTCGAATCTTCCTTTAGGTACCTCCCACTCCGGTCCGACATATCGCACGATATTGGAAATTCGGACTTCATCAATATAACCCCGAAGTTTCACATTTTCCCCACCAAACCGCACTTGTTCCGGATCTTGGAAGATGATACCGCCGATACGAAATGGCTTGTCTGATTTGATGAGATGACCACCTGGGCAGCACCAATTGCCGCCCTTTCCGTTAAATCCTTTCCCCGCTGATGCATCATAAATTGCTGTGACGTGCACCCATTCTTCTTTGGGCAGTGGTGTACCGCCGGCAACTATTGGACCTCCGTTCGCATCTTCGTCGTATCCCCATGCACCTAACGTGCCACCATTACCATGAATAACCAGATTGAATCGCCCTTCTTGCCCAATAATTGACCAAAAACTGAGGGGTTGCGGTGGTTCTTGAAAATATATCCATGCTTCTGCGGTCAATCCCTTGAACTGTTTATTGGGAAACCACGCCTCAACCGTCGCAACGAAATCGTGGTTTTCATCCAGTTTCAACATACCGCCGCCTGCTGGTGAAGGGGGTGGTAGTGCTTTAGCACTCAGTGGGATTAATATTAGTAAAAAGAGAGAGATGAGGATGTGTCGGTGTATCATTTTTAATCTCCTTATATTGTGCGAAAAATTGTGCGAAAAAGGTGATGCCTGCTTTAATTTAATCGCTACCAGACTGCTTCAGCCTACCCCAGAGGGTCGTTTGCTTCTCGGCGGTCGGCGACACAGAGAGAAAATTCTCTGGCACCCACGCAGGATAACGATCCCTTGCCGGATGCTGTGTTAATTGACGAGTTTCGGCACCGTCAGGACTGACAAGATAGATATTTGAATCTCGATTTGGGTTACCCCACGGACTTACAAGTTCTAACTCATAGGCGATCCAGTGTCCATCCGGCGACCACGCAGGATTCTCACCCCATGTATTTTTCGGTGTCACTCTCTGGTCGTGTTGCCCCTCTGCAGTCATGATATAAATGCCTCGTCCCTCAAGCCCCAAACGCTCATAGGCAATCTGTTTTCCATCCGGCGACCACGCAGGACTGTATCCCCCGGGATTCCTTACTATAACGCGTCTTAAACCTTTCCCATTCGCCTTCATCACATAGAGATCATGTCTCTCTTTTCCATCAGAAAAGAACATAATTCGGTCTCCATCCGGCGACCATGCAGGATCCCTATTGTATTTGGTGTCTGTAAGTTGCTGCAGGTCTCCGCTGTTGACATTGATTTTGTAAATGTTATATTGAGACGCTGGCCCCTCCCCTTTTCTGAACGTAAAGGCAATCCACTGTCCATCCGGCGACCAATTGGGATCAAAATCTCCTGTTGATCTCAGATGGTTCGTTAATGGACGGATTACGTTGTTATTCCTATTCATCAGATAAATTCTGTTAGTGCCACTCTGATTAGAAACAAAAGCCATCCAACGTCCGTCGGGTGAAAACGCTGGTTGAGAATCATGTGCTGGATGGTTTGTAAGGTTCCGAAGATTCTTCCCGTTTATATCCATGATGTAAATTTCAGCGTTCCCCTCTCTCGGAGAAGTGAAGACGATATGTGTAGGATCAGATGCTTGTGCATAAAATCCCATCGCAAGTAGGAAATACACGAATATCACTGTTGTCCGCAACGGGGTATAGATAAGTTTACCTTTCATTTTTCTATTCTCCAATGTGTGATTCAGAAATAATCCGTTTGACTCAGGAAGGTACCTGAAAAGGTACTGTGGTGTGGGAGATAAAGGAGCTCAGAAAACTTAATTTCCTTTATCAGCAACCGTGTAAAATTGAACCGTCTCAATGCGCCCGGCTCCAGTCATTGCGTGTTTTATAATTTTGATAGCGTCTGTCTCGGCGATAAGTGAGATTTCAAACGGGAATTCGATGCCGCCGGGTACTTTCTTGACCGGTTCCCATTGATTTCGCTTGTCACGTACGTGAATTTCAATGTTTCGGATTTTTCCAGAGCCGAGCAGCACAACCTTCCGAATGCTCGCGCTTTCTGGAAGTGAATAAATTTCGCCGTTGAAAGTTGCCTTTTCACTCACCGGACGATCAATCAAGACATACTCTTGTTCCGTTAAGAGTGCCGCGCAGCTAATCTGTGATAGACATGCGAGAATAAAAAGTAGACTTTTCCATCTCTTCATGATTCTTTCTCCTTTGCACACAGTACAGACAGATAGATAGATGGAGCGATGCAGCAATTGAGATCTGGGAAAGCCTTTGCATCGCTCCGTATTTCCCCAAGGAGGTAGGCTTTCCCAGGTTTTACTGAGCGTTTTATAGTAAAATCTATAGTTAATTGGGCACTCTCCAACAGTCTGAATACCTATAACAGGCATTCAGACTGGCACAAACTAACAGTTTATGCTACAAAGATGTCCACTTATTTATGGGCTTCACTATAATATACTGAGCAATTTCCATGCCAAAGGCAATTCAGGCGCAAAATACCTCTGAAAGCGGGTTTTCACTGAATATTAGACAACCGTATTATTTTTACTGTCCAATTTATGAACAGTTTTGTTCAAGAATCTGGTGGCACAGAAGTCCTTGACATTCCCCAATTTTTTAAGTATACTTAGCCGTAGAGTAATTCTCACCTTACAAACGGATTGGAGACATTGATAGGCGTAAATGCAGTATTCTATTTTTTATTTCAAGCGAAACTTGAGAGTTTCGTATTTTGCGACAATATTGACGCTCTTTACTATGATAATTATACCAACCAATTCCGTAGCACAAGATACCGAGAAAGTGCTTCCGAAAAAGATAATATTTGAGACAGATATGTGTTTCGACGTAGATGACGTGGGGGCATTGGCTGTGCTGCATACGCTTGCAGACAGTGGAGAAGCAGAAATCCTCGCGATTAGCTTCAACGAAGTGCATCCAAACGGTGCCAACGCCATTCGCGCGATAAACACGTGGTACAATCGTGGTGAAATACCTATTGGTGTCTACAAAGGTGATCTCGCCAACCCTGATACAT
The DNA here is from genome assembly GCA_951828385.1 of uncultured Poribacteria bacterium. Classification (GTDB taxonomy): domain Bacteria; phylum Poribacteria; class WGA-4E; order WGA-4E; family WGA-3G; genus WGA-3G. Next base: position 3,832,637 of record OX639973.1, on the reverse strand, counting down.
CAAAATATCTGGATAGTCTCGCTAACTTCCCGCACAATCCGCCTTCTATTGAATTATCCAGCTCCCTTGAACTCTATTTGGAAGTGTTAGGCGAACAACCGGATAATTCAGTAACGATTATCAGTGTCGGGTTTCTTAACAATCTCTATGATCTCTTGAAAACCGATCCTAAGCTGATTGACCAAAAAGTTACTGAACTCGTGGTGATGGCGGGGCTTGTCAACGACAATTTCAACACGGTTCGTCACGACTTGGTTGATCAGACGGAAGAGGTAATCCGCAATTGGCCCACACGGCTTGTTATCAGTCAGCATGGTGGATCTGTCCGCACGGGTACGAAACTTGCAGAATCACCAGCTGAAAATCCGGTACGAGAAGCGTATTATCAGTGGTTCAACGGGCAGTACAAGGGACGTGCCAGTTGGGATCAAGTTGCTGTTTTATATGGAGTGCGGGGTCTGGACGACTATTTCACTGAGGTTACAGAAGGCAGCGGGAGACTACTGAATGGTTTTGAGTGGAAGATGCAACCCGGTTTTCGCTCTTATCTGGGTGCAAGGTTGTCCGATAGTGAGTTTACCGAAATTATTGAGAATTTGATGGTTAAACCGCCGAGAAGATGATAATAAAACTTACAATTGCTTTTTTTGTAAGTATGGCAGCTACCGTGACTGCACAAAAAAATTTAGAGGTGAATATGATTGAACAGTGGGGAATATTTGAATTGGCCTTGAATGGACCAGACATAGGCAATCCGTTCACTGAGGTCGAATTGACAGCAGAATTTAAACAAGAGAATCGGACTTTTGAGCCGCACGGGTTTTACGACGGGGACGGGATTTACAAAATCCGATTTATGCCCGATGCAATCGGCGAATGGACGTACACGACGAAAAGTAACCGCGCCGAACTCGACGGCAAGACCGGGCAGTTTACGTGTGTTGAACCGTCCGAGGACAACCACGGACCTGTACGTGTCTATAAAGATTACTACTTGCAATATGCCGATGGAACCCCGTATCACCAATTTGGGACGACCTGTTATGCGTGGGCACATCAAGGCGAGACGATGGAGGCACAGACGCTCGAAACTCTCACTGAAGCCCCCTTTAACAAGATGCGGATGTGCATTTTTCCAAAAGATTACGTCTACAACAAAAATGAACCCGTACACTACCCGTATGAAGGGAAACCGCTAAAGGATTGGGACTTCACAACATTCAACCCTGAATTCTGGCAGCATTTCGAGCAGCGCGTTCAAGACCTCTTAGATCTCGGTATCGAAGCGGACATTATCCTATTTCATACTTATGACCGATGGGATTTTGAGAATATGGACGCTGAAACCGATGATCGCTATATCCGTTATGCTGTCGCGCGGTTAGCGGCGTTCCGTAATGTCTGGTGGTCGCTCGCAAATGAATTTGACATTATGCCCGCGAAAGAAGAATCCGATTGGGATCGGTTTTTTCAGATTATCCGCGATCATGACCCATATCAGCGTTTACGTGGCATCCACAATTGCAGACGTTGGTACGACCACAACAAGCCATGGGTGACGCATACCAGCATCCAAACCTCTAATATGGCACAAGGCATCCGCTATCGCACGCAATACGGAAAGCCTGTTATCTACGACGAGTGCCGTTATGAAGGCGATATTCCGCAGGGGTGGGGAAATATTACCGCGGAAGAGATGGTACATAACTTCTGGGCAGGCACTGTCTCTGGATGCTACGTCGGACACGGAGAGACATACAAACACCCCGAAGACCTCCTCTGGTGGGCAAAAGGCGGTATCCTGCGCGGTGAGAGTCCGCCGCGGATTGCGTTCCTCAAGGACTTCATGGCTGACGCACCAGCATTTGATACGCTTAACCCAATCGGCGATGACAAGGGGCAGTATATCCTCGCGAAACATGGCGAATACTACCTGACTTATACAACCGCACCGCAGACGATAACATTGGATTTGAAGGGAGAGCAACCCTATAAAGTTGATCGTGTGGATACGTGGAACATGAAAGTCGTCCCAGTCGGCACGGCACAACCCGGTGAGTATACGTTCGCTGCACCGCACGGTGGTTTTGCCTATCGCTTTACGCCATACGCACCCGGTGAGAAACTCCGTCCGGAAGCGAAAGCGTCCGCCGATGTGTTGCAAGGCAGCGCACCGCTCACAGTGAATTTCGCAGCAGCAGGGGATCTGGCACACCACTGGACTTTCGGAGACGGCACAACGTCCACTGAATCGAATCCGACGCACGTTTACGAAAGTCTTGGTCAATACGTTGCAACGCTCACGGTGATGGACGCGGAGGGTGACACGGCAACGACATCCCTCGCAATCCATGTATCCCCCGAAGCACCGGCTGACATCGGGACACACACAGAATTCCCCGGCTCACGCGATGGACTCGTATTTCTCTGGCACGGCACACTTGAGGACAGCGGGGAAATTGAATCCCGCGGTGATGTAACAATCGGTGAAGATGAGCAGATGGACCTGACAGGTGGAGCGTTTCTCACCGAGGGTGTCAATGACACGCTTCTTGCAGCGTGTCAGGCGAGCCATCAATTAACGCTTGAATGTCTCGTTACGACGGATAATCTGGATCAGAGTGGTCCTGCTCGGATTATCTCATTCTCAAACGACATTACGCATCGCAATTTCACCTTCGGGCAGGATGGAAACCGTTTTGCCGTAAGAATCCGCACGCCTCGGACTGGAACGAATGCCATGGGCGGTGAGTTTTCTTTCGGTAAGATTGAGCCGGGGAAACCGATGCACGTCATCGTCAGTTATTTTGACGGAAACGTCTACTGCTACGTTGATGGCGAACTTGTCTACGTTAGCAACGGAATCCAAGGGGATTTCAGCAATTGGGAGATTTATCCATTGCTTTTCGGTGATGAGGCGAGTGGCGGCCGGAATTGGGAAGGCAAATTGAGCCGTGTGGCGATCTACAGTCGATTCGTCGGTGTAGAGGAAGCCGCGCATAAGTTCAAACTGGTTCAAGGCGAGTGAAAGTTAGAACGCCGTCCTATTGCTGGCGGGGTTTTCAACCTCGCCAGTGACAGGCTTCGGTGGTAGATTAGAATATCTCGGTATTTCAGAGATATTTTGCAATTTCCGCTGTGCCATTGACTGGGTCGAGGCTATGCCCACCTAATGCAATCAAGTCAGCATTGCCCTTTGGGGCATTGTCAAGGCAACTTGGGTTAACAACAAAAACGGGTAGATTTAGGTCAAGTGCCGCTTTCGCAGTAATAAAGGTACCACTCATTTTACCTTGCATATCCCGCTCAGGTCCGGATTCAATAACGACAACTGCTTTAGAGAGGGCACACACAAGTTGATTTCGCTCCAATGCATCCCAGGCACTCCACTCGGTATCTGGGTCAAATTGTGAAACCACAAGCACATCTCGGTCCCAATTGAATTGCTTAAAGGCACTTTTTTGACGCAGCTGCTTGATGCCGTCAGATAGAACGATTGTCGTTGTTCCCCCTGCTTCTAACGCGCCTAAATGCGCCTCTAAATCAACACCTTCAGCATAGCCAGAGACGATATTTATCCCCTTACCTACAAGTTCGCCAGATAGGTTTCTCGTGATGCGAACCCCTTTATCCGATACATCCCGCGCCCCAACAATTGTGACACTATCTGACATGAGACGTTTTTGATTTCCTTTAACAAATAGGATCGGTGCAATTTCAAGGAGATGTGGCGGAAAATCTGGGTGACCCGGATAAATAATATCAATTTCCTGATCTTTAAGTTGTTTGTACGCTGCAGATACCTTTTCTCTATCTTCTTCGCGGATTTTTCCCTTAAGGATTTTCGCCAATTCTGGAAATTGTGCCGAGAGATCGTTGTGGTCGAGTGGCAACGTTTCTGGGTTTAGGTTTTCTGCTTCCAACATTTTGGCAATAGAAGCCAGAAGTTTAGGACCTATACCTCGCGTTTTAAAGAGTCGGAACCAGAAATAGTCTGTGTTAATTCTCATCAGTATTGATTCATGTAAAACTGGGTTAAATCCTATACTGTTTCTCCGTGCAACAGTGCTGCGATGTCTTCGGGCACCATCACCTCATTTTTGGTCTCAAAGTCTTCAATGTTTTTATAGTCGTTATGGAATAAACCGACGATATCAGCCCCTTTGTTCTTAGCCGTCATTAGGTCTGCTTCGGCGCGCTCCCATTCTTTTAGGTGCAACCACACTACACCGCGCTTATAATAGGCGTTGGCATAATTGGGTTTCAATTTTAGTGCCGCAGTATAATCTCCGGTGGCTTTGGTGTGCTTACCGATATAACTGTAGGCGGTGCCGCGTTTAATGTAGTCTTCGACTATTTTCGGATTGAGCCTCAAACTTGCCGTGTAAAACTTAATAGCGCGTTTAGCGGCCTTGGCACTCTGAATTCGGTCATGACGAGGGCCCCCGTTCAGCTCTTGGCACTGCATGATAAATCCCATCAATCCGTCAGGCCCGAGTTTATCAACAAGGACTTGATTCCCGATTTCATAAATCTCAATATCGGTCATTTCTCGGATTTCGCCTTGAGGGGCAGCGAACCTTTTGACGCGTGCCCGCTCTGCTGCTTCTCTCGTCGGATGCCTCTCTTGAATCTGTTTTACGATGGTGTCAATATCGGGTTGATTCGCCAACAACTTATGTCGATCAACGGAGTAATCACCTTTACCGGGCCGGATCTGTCGAATAAACCGTGGCACCTGAGAGGCACCGAGTTTATCGGTAAGGATTTTAATTCCCAATTCATAAAGTTCATTGTCTGTCATTTCAAGTGTGTTCATTTTATAGTTCCTTGTGCAACCATCTATCAGGGTTTTCGATCTGGAGGCGAAGTTCGGCGTTCTCACGTTTTGCAATTCTGAGTATCCCATCATCTGTCGTTAGGAAGATATCCACAGCCGCGCTTTCAGCACAAGCAAGATGCAAAGCGTCGAAGACTTTAAACCCTAAGGTTTCTAGCTGTTTCGCTCTTGATATTTCATCCGTTTCAGTAGTAACAGTTTGATGCGTATAAGTTAATAAACGATTGACTTCAAAACGTTGCTCCAGATTAGGGATCTGCGCTACTTCTCTGACTAAAACATCGCTGGAAATCCAGTGCCAGTGTCCTATCCGAACCTGAGCGAGGATCCGGCGGATCGCTTGAGTCTCCCAAAGAATCCGGGTTTGCGTTTGGTCATCAAAAGAACGACTCAAACAACAAGTATCAAGATAAATTCTCAAAGGTTGAAGGTCGGTTTGCACGCGCGCCTCAAGACTCCATGGGGCTATAGCAGAATAGGGTATACAAGTCAGGATCCTCTTTTGACTTATAATAATACAACATTCTGAGGATGTCAAGATAAAACATCGTGTCCCTCAGGGCCATTTAGTTTTATAGTGAATCCTAAAAATAAATAAACATCTTTGTAGCACACACTTTTAGTTTGTGCCAGTCTGAATGCCTGTTATAGGTATTCAGACTGTTTGAGAGTGCCCAATTAATTCTAAACTTTACTATAAACCGATTTTGTGGTACACTAAGGTATTGAAAAATAACACATACGGAGGACATCATGCCAAACATTACAGAGATGAACCGGACCGAATTCCGCGAGTTACTCCACACCCTTGTTAATGAGGAGTTATTTAAATCTCGTGAACGGCTTGCTGCATTACTTGCTAACGATAGTCCACAAGAGGCATTGGAAGCGGAGTTTTTCCATTTCCACGGCGATTATGTGGATTTTGCCTTTTGGTTGGAAAGTTACGAGGAGGACCCTCTGGAAGGGCTCACACCAGATACACCGCTCGTCAAGAAACTCAAACGGCAACGGGAATATGTCCTCGCCAACCGGAAAACAACGCTCAAAGAGCGTAACTTCAGACGGATGGGACTTTATCTATACAGCGATCCGATGCCAGAGAAAAAAATCGTCGAACTGCCACCGGACGAATACCGAAACCTGCTCCGTTTCCTCGTCGCCCAAGAGATCTTTCCAGTGCGTGAGAGGTTCGCCGCGTTGCTTAATCAGAACCCGTCAGATCAGGAATTGGATCTGGCATTTCGGGAACTTTACGTCGCTTATGAACTTTTGGAAGTTGCCTTTGAAGATTATCACTACGATCCGGACGAAGGATTGGAGTTGCGACCCGAAGTTATTGAGAGGATTGATCAAAGCATAGCAGAAATTGAAGCGGGAACAGCAAAAACGTTTACGCTTGAGGAGGTTGCTAAAGAGTTCGGGGTGAAATTGAAATGTACACGTTAGTGTTAAGAGACCGGGCAAGATCGGATATGCGGCGTTTGCATCCCACAATCCGGGCAAGAGTCCTCGAAAAGATGGAAAAGTTATGTGCAAATTGGGATGAACACCCGAAAAAAGCACTGAAAGGTATACACAGAGGCAAATTCAGCCTAACAGTTGCCAAAGATTATCGAGTACTGTATTCCTTCAATGCAAGTACCGAAGAGGTTTTTGTGCATGAAGTTGGACATCGTAGTGGGGTCTATTAGTTCCAAATCACGGATGTACAGGATTAGATACTTTCGCGCTTCCTCAAATATCTATCCGATAAACACGAACGGCGGTATCATGAAACAACGCAGCGCGTTCGTCGTCTGAGTAGCCTGTTGACAACCGTTTGAAGGCGTTATACATCACATGGTAGGAAAACGAAACCTTATCAACAGGAAAGTTGCTTTCAAACATACACCGCTCCGGACCGAACTGCTCAATGCAATAATTCATAAACGGTGCTATAGATTCCGCTAACTCCTCAGAACCGATCGGTTTTTCCCGCTCGTGCCAATCAAACCCGGTACGCGGCATCCCGATACCGCCGAGTTTGATGTTAACGTTCGGGCATTCTGCCACAGCAGCGATGCCGCTCCGCCAAGTCGCCAACACTTCGTCATCTCTACCACCGTAGGGACCGACCCGCAGCAAACCGCCGATATGATTAAGAACAATCGTCAAGTCGGGCACTGCTTTTGCGAAATCAGCGAGTTCGGGGAGTTGTGGGAAATACATCCACCCCTCGAAAGACATCCCCATACGCGCCAGTACCCGCGCACCTGCGCGGAAATCCTCGCGCGCCAGTTGTCCGGCTGTTTTGTATGCAGAGGTCCCGCCTATCTCCGGGTGTGGATCCGAAGTGACAGAATGACGGATACCCCGAAACCGATTCGGGCTCGCTGCTTGCAAGGCTTCAAGCACAGGCTCAACGCGTTCACCCAAGTTCAGGTTCGCGTGTCCGACAATCGCAGCGGCAGCACGACTCGTGCCATATAAACCGCTTGCACTCGCAGCAGCTAACCCTTGCACAAACTCGACTTCACCTACAGGACGCATCTCCTCCGGTCCATCAGCGCGATACATTGCTCGTGCCTCAACAAACACGGTAGAACGCACGTTATGTCCGCTGTCAATATCCGCTATGAGCTCGTGGAGCAGATACCGTTGATAAGGAACACGCTCGGTTCGGAAATCCCAAAAATGGTGATGCGGGTCACAGATTGGAATCTCCGGTTCCAGTGTCGGTTCTTCGGTTAAAGCGAGCCAGTCGTTGCCTCCATAAGGCATAGAAGTTCCTCCATCTTTGTAGTTTTCAGATTAATCGTTATGTCTCTTTGTGTCCACTGTAGGGCATCGGAAAATTTTTGTCAAACACTTTTTGACATCTTTTTCTATAGGTAGCAATTTGGGTTTGTATAACTTTTTTTAAGGGATGCACTGACAATATACGTCACATAAAAGAAAGTTCGTAAGTGCATCTAAAGTTCCGAAGTGCCTAAAGTTATTGCAGTGAAAGAACGCTTTTACAACTTTACAGACTGTAAAACACTTTACGGACTTTGAAACTTTCCGATATGCTTTTCTTGCTTATGAAGTCTTTTTATGGCATAATAGTAGTCTTTCAACTTTGACTTTGAGGCAGGTTCGTAGTAGTGCGATTTATCGCACGTCAGCAACGGGCAATGAATTGCCCTACTACGAACAGGATCACCTATAAACTCAACATTGAAGAACTAATAGTTGCCAAGTCGTGGATATAGTTCTGATATTACCAAACGCAAAATTAGGCGAAAAGGAAGGCTATAGAATGACACAGCCATCAGATAAAAACACCCTTCGGATTGAAAGTTCGCCAAGCAAATGTGCGTATATTGCCTCGGTTGTGAGTGCCTTGTTGTTGTTGCCTCTCCTTGTGCTTATAGGGTGTGGTCCCTTAACAACCGATCCGCAGTCCAACGTTCCACTTAAGGATTCCGATCCAGATTCACGTCCTGAGAAGACCTGGCCTGTGAAAAGGACGCTCGTCAGCAACGAAGTTAACTGTATTACTGCCGATTCAGAGAACGTATGGATTGCGACAGCGCGGGGGGTTTCTCGTTGGAAACGTCAGCAGGATAGGTGGCTCCACTATACCATGGAAGATGGCTTGGCGAACGATATGGTAAATGCCGTTGCGATTGATGGGCAGTGGGTGTGGTTTGCGACCGATGAAGGCGTGAGTCGCTATGACATGGAAACAGATACCTTTGCCACCTTCCGAACGATTGATGGCTTGGCGAGCGACCAGGTCTCCTCTATCGCGATAGATGGGAACTACGTCTGGTTCGGAACATCCGACGGGTTAAACCGTTATGACAAGACGATTGATAGCTGGGCGGTACGTACCCGAAAAGACGGCTTGGTTAGCAAAATAATTACAACGATTGCAGTCGAGCCAGAGTACGTCTGGGTCGGCACCGATAGGGAAATAAACCCGGATCCGCATGGATGGGATGAAGATCCGAGATTTAGTAAGGGCGGCGTGAGTCGCTACCATCGAGATACGGATTCATGGAATAACTATACGAAATCAGATGGCTTGATAGACAGCGAGATCGCTACGATTGCAGTGGACGACGATAGCGTTTGGTTTGGCACGCAAAAGGAGGGTGTCAGTCAATACAATAAGGTGGATCAGACCTTCATCAAGGCATATACGAAAACCGATCTACTTAAAAGCAACATGATTACCTCCATCCGTGCAGATGGTTTCCAAGTCTGGTTTGGGACTGCCAATGCGGGTGTACATCGGTTCATCAAACCGGTCAATACGTGGGTGCATTACACCAAAGCCGATGGCTTGTCAAGCAATCATGTGAGTTGGATTACCACACAAGGCAATGATGTCTGGTTTGCGACCAAAGAGGATGGTGTGAGTCGCTTTGATAAGGTGACAGGTGAATGGACAATTTACAAGCAGGCTGATTTTCTTGCCGACAACGATGTTCGCGCGATAACACGTGATACCGATGGGAACCTCTGGATGGCAACCGTCGCGGGCATTTCTGTTTACGCTCCGCAAACAGGCAGTTGGGAAATCATCGCGAAAGAAGATGGACTCCCGTCTCCATACGTCACGTCAATATTTATGAGTGGTCAGTCACCAGTTATCAGTGGCCAGTTAAAAGATGCTAAATCAGAGTCCTCTTTAACTGATAACCGAAAACTGGAAACTGAAAACTATTCTGTTTGGATTGGGAGCGATCGAGGCCTTGGCACCCGAAAGTATGTAGGCACTGAGTGGACATTTCATACACCACGGAATAGGGGTCAGTCATCAGTTATCAGTGGTCAGTTAAAAGATGGTGCTGTTGAATCAGATACTTCTTTAACTGAAAACCGAAAATTGACAACTGAAAACTATAAAGGCGAAGCCTTTGTGACAGCAATTGATACCGATGCGACGCAGCCCACCCGTGTTATCTGGCTCGGTACCAGCTCGGGACCTGCTATGTATGACCCAACATCTCAAGAATGGAAGCAGCTTGCCGTGCCGGATGCGCCCAAAAATCCGCTTATATTATCTGTATGTGTTCATGACGAAAGTGTCTGGTTTGGTGGCGTTGACGGGGTTTGGCGGTATTCGATTGCCGATAAAAAGATGCACCGTGCTGCTAATGGACTTCCCAATCCGTATGTGAATATCCTATTGTCCACGGGTGAAAAAGGGAAAGAAGAGACGCTTTGGGCAGGAACGCATAAAGGGCTTGCGAGATATGACAGCCCCCGGCAGCGTTGGGTTCCACTGTCCCCCAGTAATATTGAAAAGCATGAACAATTGCCTTCTCCCAATGTTACGGCACTCGCTTTTCAAGATGGTATCCTCTGGATCGGCACGCCACAAGGGTTAGGAAGTTATGCGATCGACACAGAAAAGTGGAGTTCTCTCTCAAACGTGCCATATAACATTCGCGATATTTTATGTGGGGCAGATGAAACGCTTTGGCTGGCGACAGACATCGGGCTTGTTGAATATCATAACGCTAAAAAAACCCAAAACGTAGCCCGTAATGTAACACCACCGCCCCTCACCGAACCGGAAGGTACTATAAACATACATCAATCCCGTCCGGTGCGGGAGCCGTTCCTTGAAACCAGAGTTTCAGACATTAAATTTGATGGCGATTACATCTGGTTCAATAATTGGAAGGCTTCGCCGAATGGGGGTATTGTGCGGTTTCACCGTCCGACAGCAACGTGGCGGCGTTTCACACGCTTAGATATTCTGCAATCCACACAGAAAAGATCCATGACGTTTATCCGTTGGATTTATGTCGATACCGATGCCGTCTGGTTCACTACCGACTACGGTATTCTCCGTTACGATAAAATGGCGGATACGTGGCAACACTTTACAAAAGAAAACGGGCTCTCTACAGACGATGTGGATAAGATTGCTGTCAGTGAGCAGAGCGTTTGGGTGATTCCGATGATAGGTTTGGAGCTAAACCATTATAGCAAAGCGACTGGCACATGGGATGTGGTTGAGGAAGAGGGGCACCGCGAAATTGAGCGTATACGGTCACTTGGCGTTGATGGGCCAAACGTCTGGTTTGCATCTGGGCGCGGGCTCACGCGTTACAATGAGATTAGCGGTGAATGGAAGAATTTCGGGCCGAGGGATGGACTGGCGGGTAGAGGTGCGGAATGGATTACGATAGATGATGATTTCATCTGGGTTGCGCGTTCGGAATGGGACAGAGGCAGCAACCGTCCACTGTCCCGATACGATAAGAAAACAAAAAAGTGGACGACGTTTTCAACGAATGATGTGCTTGCCGCGAAGACGATTAGACGCATTATCGCAACTGAGAAGGATGTTTGGATACTCTACAGACCGTGGGATGACTCAGGTGTCACCCGATACGACCGGCGTACAAAGGAGTGGACCACAATCAAATCCGGACGCGGGACACTTGAACTCGCAGCCGATGACGACTATCTCTGGTTAGCTGCGCCCAACGAAGGGCTTCGACGCTTTCATTTCGCCTCCGGTACCTGGACAACGTTTAAAGATATCAAGGGACTGCTCCATAATCATGTCGGTGAGTATGGGCTGGCAGTTGATGAAGACTATGTATGGGTGGGGACCTTGCGCGGGCTTTCGCGTTATGACAAGCGGAAGGAATCTTGGACGCCTTTGACGGCACTCCCAACCCTTGTTGGGCGTACTGTCCGGACAATGGATGCGGATGAACGCTTCGTTTGGGTCGGTACCGACGAAGGGATGTCGCGCTATGACCAGGTTTTCGGGACCTGGAAAAATTATCGACAGGAGGGTGGCTCTGAAAATATAGAAACTCACGGCGGCCATTGGCACCAGCATGGACGTAAAAAGAAAGGCTCACTCTCCGATAACGTTGTGAGTTCTATTGTCGTCGATGAACAATACGTCTGGATCGGGACACGCGATGGTGTGAACCGCTTTGATAAGATAGCACTGCAATGGGATCAGTACAAAACGGAGCACGGGTTGCCCGCGAATAACGTGACCTCTGTCAGCAGCGACGGTGATAGCATCTGGGTTGGCACCAATTCCGGGATTGGGAAGTACCCGCGCACAGCGGATGACCTCAACGCATGGATTACTTACACATCTGGCACCGAGATCCAACCTTCCGCCGTATCTAAAGAGTTCGCGGAATCATTGGTTACCGATGAAATTTGGTGTATCACGGCAAGCAAGAAACACGTCTGGGTCGGGACGCGTCGAGGTGTGAGCAAATACGACATCGGTAGAGACATCTGGAAGACGATCACAACAGCAGATGGACTCGCCAGCGATGAAGTCAGTTGTATCGCGATTGATCGCGGTAACGTCTGGTTCGGCAGTGATCGTGGGGTGACGCTCTATAATGAAAAGACAGATGTTTGGGCCGCCTATACCGCAGAAAATGGACTCGCCAGCAACAAGGTTACCACTATCGGGGTTGATGGCACAGAGGTCTGGATCGGTACCTATAATGCGGGTGTCAGTCGGTTTGATCAGTTGACAGACACCTGGACAACTTACACCCGAGATGACGGTTTGGCACATAACGGTATCCTTTCGATGGTTATCGGTCGTGACTACGTTTGGCTCGGCACATATCGTGGATTGAGCCGTTTCGATAAACGCACAGGCACCTGGACAGCCTTCACAGAATCCTACGGACCGGAGGATATTTTAAGATAAAGATGGTTATCAGTTTTCGATTATCGGTTTTCAGTTAATCAGTTAAGAGGTCATGATTTAAGAAACGTCTCTTTTATAGTAAAGTTTAGAATTAATTGGGCACTCTCAAACAGTCTGAATCCCTATAACAGGCATTCAGACTGGCACAAACTGGAAGTTTGTGGTACGAATGTGTCTATTTATTTTTAGGATTCACTATAACTGACAACTCTCACTGCGAGGCAAACTGACAACTAATTAGATATGGACATAAAAACAGGTGCCCGAAAGTGCTTGATTCCAGGCTTTCTCCTCTTACTATTGAACTGTTCTCTTGTGTTCTACGCTGAAGCAGAGGACGTGTACAGTCTATTTGGCAAGTTGTTCTTATCCGGACGTGTCGAATACGATTTTACAAACCGACGCAACTTCCTCGCCGATACAGAGGAGGAACGGGTCAGGCAAGACAATTTCGATTTCGACCGCCTTTTTCGGCGCGGTTTCCACAGCGTCATGGTGATTGAGGAGACTTCTGGCAGTGTGAAAAACATCCTAAGTCTCGGCGAGGTTCCGACGACCTTCACAAAATTCACCTTCGATCAGATTGACTTGAGCGGTGTCCGTTGGGAGGTCCGCTCCAACCGCACCGATTGGACGATTCTCATGGTGCCGGGTCTGCTGAACCGCTTGAACGGTCAAGAGGAGCAGACAGAAGGTTCTGGCATCGGTTTGCGTGAGGTCACAAAGTTCGGTAACTCACAGTTAGGACTCTCTTGGTACTTCCGAGAAGTACCGGTATGGGCAGTGGACTTGGAAACTAATTTCACCAACTACGGTATAAAAGCCGAAGTCGCTGTCACGCCGAAAAACGCGTTGCAAAAGAACTTAGGTTCCCGGTTCGATGCAACGACTACAGTTTTTAAAGCCTTCCAAACCATTGGCGATACGATTCTTCAGGCGGAAGCGTTTCGCGTCGGTCCGCGTTTTGATGCCTCCCGTTCTGTCGGGGACAACGATGACCAAGATCGTTATTCAGATAACACATTTCTGGATCCACCTTCCCTGATTATTCCCGGCGACTTGGATAAAAACAACAACGGCATCTTTGACTATGAGGATGATATTCTGTTGTTTGATGTTGACGAGGATTTTCTTGATGAAACGGATCGGAACAACAACGGGATTCGGGATGAAGAGGAGAATGACATAGACCCAAATTACGAATTCGATGTCGGGCTGCAAGGAATACGGTTGTTCATGAATCGGAAGATAAGTCGTCAGACGCGTGTCATAGATTTAGATTTTGGGATGCAAATCGAAAAAAACATCAAGCTCAGAAATACGCCGTCCTCAACGAAAGCGTTCGCCAATATTGTTTACCAGAAAGAACTTGCCCGGGCTTCTTCGCTCATTTTCGAGAATGAACTCAAACTGGTGAAAGACCGAATTCCTGATGAAACGTGGTATTATGCCGGATTTTTGGGTAGACAAGACGAACGCCTCTATCGATCACAGCCGGAAATCCAGGAAATGGAGAGAGAGGGAGATCTGCAATTCTTTTATGTGGATGGTGGTGTCGAAGTCGAAAAACGGCGCAGGGATCCTCTGTTGATGCAGAACGACCTTATTAACACCGCCAAAATTACGTATGAATATCTCGGCATTGATCGGATGGTCACGACGGCTCGTGCCAAAATTCAGTATGACATCGATTTTGACAGAGACAATGAACATTACGAAGTCGGTATTTTCAAGACGCTGTACCGGCTGCGTCCGTCAAAATCGTTAGAAATCAGTCCGATGTTCAAGTATACCATCCGCAACGGTTTCCGAATGGCAGAGGACCGGATCGAGTACCTGCCGCTGACGGGTGAAATTGACGGTGATGAGATTTCCCGCGGGCTACGCCTGCGCCTCATTGAACGTACGCATGTGCGGGATATGGCTCCCGCACTTATCCTCAAGGTGGTCTATCAGTTCACGAAAACCATCAAACTCACGGGGGGTGGGCAAATTCTCCTGTTCAATGATATGCTTGACGACGATAACGACTTTGTCCGTCAGGCGTTATTAGCGGAGATGGAGAAAAGTTTTACGGCATATCGGAAGCAGATGTTTCTACATATCGGTGCCAGATATATAGATCAGCGTGCGATTGGGGACGTTAACGATCAGAATTACATGGAAATTTTTGTGCGGGTTTTTGGGAAATTCTAATAAAAATACCGAAGCATGCCGTTGTGCGAGAGTTTTGAACGTATCCGAGTGGAGTCGTCTCCTCCGCTTTAGGCACTTTTTGTCAAGAAAAATTGCTACTTATCAGGCTTTACGTTTCCAGGTTTCGATGACTGTTTCGGCGGTTGATTCTTTGCCTTAACATTATCAGGTTTTGGTGTTGCCTCCCTTTCTTGAGGGACGTTTTGAAGGTTTTGTATCTCTTTTTTCAGCTCTTCTAATTCGCGCCGTTCTTCTTTCAGTTTAGCACGTTCCTCGCGAGTACGACGAAAAAACATAATATCAGCTCCTTCGAGCAAGATGGTTAGTAATGTTGACGCAGACAGAACATTTGAAACATTGCCTACGACAGCAGATAGTGAACTCACAATGCTATTAAGCGTAATAAGGAGTTTATGCTCAATAATAAGTGCATGAAAGAAAATTACAAAGATGATCGCAATTGCAAAGATCGTGAACGCTGTCATCGCATTCTCAGCGTCACGGACTGTGAATAATGAATATCTGTTCTGTTCGCTTTCGCGGTTGTCTTTCAAAAGTATCTGCTGATTCTCACGTTTCACGCTTTTATCCCCTATCAAGTGGGAGGCAGACACTTAGCCAAGCGACTATGCTCGATCTGTCTGCCAACGTGATACCAATAGTATAGCAGTTTTCTCGTAATTTGTCAACAAAAAAGGAGTAAAACCTATAATTAATTGGGCACTTCCAAACAGTCTGAATACCTATAACAGGTATTCAGACTGGCACAAACTAACAGTTTATGCTACAAAGATGTTCACTTATTTATGGGCTTCACTATAATGTCTCCTACAAGGCACGGATCTCAGGGTTTTGCTTGAGACATTAAACCACAAAAATTACCAAAAGTCAAATAAATGTCTAAATCAAAATCAATAAGCTGCTTGCTGAATTTTTTCCAAAATTTCGTAAATTATGCTTTTTTTTCCAATTTAACTTGACAAACCCTTCTTTAGGGTGTATAATACTATTACTACGTATTTACAAATAGTATTTAGTATGCATAATTGCGAACATTCGTGGCGAAGTATTGTCTTATCAATCGTAGAAACCAATTGAAAACCATTAGATAAGGATAGACACAGATGAAAACCAATAGATTACACCATTTAGAACTTGAGGTGATGAAAGTGGTATGGAAACTAACGCATGCTACGGTCAATGATGTCCTTGATAACATTGATCGGAAACTTGCTTATACCACCGTCGCCACGACGATGAAAAGCCTTGAAAAGAAAGGTTTTTTGTCGCATCAAGTGGATGGTAGGACGTTCGTTTATCAGCCTTTGGTCAAAGAAGCGGAGATTACACATACGATGCTCAACGATTTACTGGAACGCCTTTTTGACAACTCAGCCGAGAAGCTGGTGAACACACTTCTCGAAGTGCGACACACCAGCGCAGCTGAACACAACCGCTTACAAGTGTTGATTAACAACTATCAGCCTGAAGGGGAAAAAACCGATGACTAAGCAAATCCTACTTTCATTGCTCAACTGTTCACTGAAGCCGCGTTTGCGACTGATAGCGGTAACCTTGCTTCTCACTTGCCTGCCCTTATTGGCAATGGCACAACTGGTGCCGCTGAAAACTTTCCAAGTCTCGCTCTTCGCCCAAACCCCTCAAAACTCACCTCAGAAATCAGAAAAAGGGGTTGATAAGACTGCGAAAAAGCAACGGATGGAGAAAGCGAAAGATGGAAAGATGGTCGAGAAACAGTATAAAGATGAGTCCCATATCGAAGTAAAGGACCCAACGCTTTTTGGGCAGTCCGAAGAAAACAAGATATTCTCTGGACCGCAACCTGGGGAAAAACTGCCAGCGTTGACGGTGACTGGTATTGGTGGTAGAATTGACGGAACAACGTTTGATATTACCACTAAAGCAGATGGAAAACCGCTCGTGTTATTCTTGCAGGATACCAATGCAGTTGGTATAAAAGGATTTGTTAACGTGTCTAAGTTGCTCCTCAAAATTGATGCGTTTGAAAAAAGGCGTAGCAAGGCAACCACGGGTGCCGAAACGTCTCATCAAGGGTTCAAGATAGGTGTTGTGTTCCTTGCAGATAATCTTGATACTTTACCGGAATGGGCGCGTAACATGTTAAAAGAAGAGATTCCAAAGGCGGTATTAAAAGGGATATCTCCGGATGGGCGTGAAGGACCAGGGAGTTATGGACTGAACCGGAATGTCGCACAGACCGTTCTTATCGCTAAAGATGGAAAGGTGCTCCACAACTTTGCTTTCACACAACCTTTGCTCTATGCGGATCCACACCTCCTCGGTGCCATCGCACAAGCGATTGAAGTGGAACCTGCTACACTGGAGAAATGGTTGAACGAAGAGGGAGCATGGTTAACCGGCGATGAAAATACAAATCCAATGTCCGCAACAGTAGAGAAATGGTTGAACAAAGAGCCTGCCGAAGGGACACGTATGGAGCGAGGCGGAGAACAAATGGAACGTGAAGGTGCTCGCGATCGTGAACGCACGCTATCTCGCGAAGAACTTGTCAAACGGTTCGACAAAGATGGTGACGGCAAATTGAATGAAGAAGAAGGCATGGCAGCTCGCCGCGCCTTAGCGAATCGGGAGAATCAAAACCGATACCGCAGAGAGAACGTTGAAGTTAAGAATCCTGCTGAGTTCAAGAAAACGCAAGGGACAGCAATTTTTTCTGGGCCACAACCCGACGAAAAGCTTCCGCCATTGAAGGCTAAGGGCATCAACGGTGAAACTAAAGACAAAACATTCGATGTCATCGCCAAAGCAGATGGACAGCTACTCGTTCTCTTCCTACAAGACGAAACCGGTCTTGGATTGCGTGGGTTGCTTGGTGTTTCTCGTTTACTTGCGCAAATCGCTGAGAAATCTAAACAGGCACTGCATATAAGCGCTGTGTTTTTAGGAGATACACCCGATACCGTGGAGAATCAAGTGAGTAGGTTAGTCCCACACATTCCAAGTGGGGTCTTACTCGGTATCTCTCAGGAGGGTCGTGAAGGTCCAGGCAGCTACGGGTTGAATCGTAATGTGGCGCAGACGGTTATCATCGCCAAAGATGGAAAAGTGCTACACAACTTCGCTTTCACGCAACCGATGCTCCGTCCCGATCCGCATGTGCTTGGGGCTGTCGGAGAGGCGATTGGCGTAAAACCTGCCACGCTGGAAAAATGGTTGAACCCACAAAATCCTGTAATTGAAATCAAGAATCCTGCTGCGGGTGAAAAAACTGGCGAAATGCTCCTAAACGGAAAAGTTGTCCAGTTTGACGAATTGCCTGTCCGCCTTCTCAATTTGCCTGAGGAACAAAAAGCTACGCTTATTATCCAAGCAGGACGAGATGTACTTCATGAACAAATCGTCAAAGTAATGGATACAGCAAAAGAGGCAGGTATTGATAAAATTGAATTCGCAATTGGTCCGGCTGAAAATAAGCGTATGGAAAGTCGTAGCGCGGAAGATTAAAATTTAGGTTAACCTTTGAGGGCAGGTTTCTGTGCCTTATCTGAAAAACGAACCCTTGCACTGGAATGGAGGAGAATAAAATGGAAGCGACCCAACGATGTGACGGAATAAGCCGCCGCGATTTCTTGCGTGTCGGTGGATTGGCAGCACTTGGACTCGGATTAGGCGACTTTTTCCATCTCCAACGCGCTTTTGCCGGCACGAATCCATTGACAGCAACAGCAAAATCCTGTATCCTGATATGGCTTGATGGGGGTCCCAGTCATCTGGAGACCTTTGACCCGAAACCGGACGCTCCGCAAGAGGTCCGCGGACCGCTGAAAACCATTCCTACAAATGTGACAGGCGTACGCATCAGTGAATGCTTGGAACAAACAGCGGGGATCATGGATAAGATCGCCATCATTCGCTCGATGACCTCGCCGTTGGGTGAGCATAGCCTCGGCACCCAATACTTGATGACAGGATACAAACCTACGCCTGCGTTGGAGTATCCGACTTTTGGGGCAACAGTTACATACATCAGATCTCAAAGTAGTAAGAATGCTTCAGGAGATACACTCACGGCTTTACCGCCAAACATCGCAGTGCCGAACTTCACAGGTCAAGTATCAGGGAACGGATATTTACCGAGTGCCACGCGTCCATTTTCTGTTGGGGGTGATCCTGAGAGAAGTGAGTTTAAGGTGCGCGACCTCGACTTCTATGAGGGGATTGATTTACAACGCGTTTCCCGGCGTAGGCAGTTCGTCGATGCACTCAACACATTCAGTCGTGCCAAAGACGCTGACGCAACGACGGTATCCGATCCGGAGTTAGAACGTGCCTACAATCTGATAACATCGCCCGAAGCCAAAGCGGCGTTCACGCTTTCTGAGGAGCCGCAAGAGGTACGTCAGCGATATGGTCCAGGCGGTGTAAACGGAATCGGACAGAGTTGTTTACTGGCACGGCGGCTTGTTGAGCGGGGTGTGCCATTTGTGACTGTCAACCATACCGGGTGGGATACGCATCAAGATATCTTCACACTCAAAGAACGTTACCCTACCGATAGGAATGCACATCTTCCATCTCTCGATCGGGCACTGAGCGCGCTGATTCAAGACCTTACCGATCGGCGTATGTTGGATGAAACGCTCGTGGTGGTTATGGGTGAGTTTGGACGCACACCGAAGATTAACTCGCAAGGTGGACGCGATCATTGGCCCAACGTGTTCAGTGTGATGTTGGCTGGTGGCGGCGTACAAGGCGGGCAAATCGTCGGCAGTAGCGATGCGCTCGGTGAGTTTCCGAAAGAGCGTCCGGTGACACCTTCGGATCTGTCAGCCACAATCTATACGCTACTCGGTATTAACCCCAGTTTTGAGTTGCATACCAGTGATGGAAGACCTGTTCGCGTTGCCCCTGATGGTGCCAAGGTCGTTTCAGAATTAATTGCTTGAAAGTAGTTTTTAGAGGAGGAACCATGTTTTTGGCAAAACGGTATCTGAATGACATGCTCACTATCAACCTTATTATCGTGCTAAGTTTCGCGATGCTATTGACAAGTGATGCAAAGATTGATAAAAATACGATTCAAGGGATGTGGACATTTGAAGAAGGCAAAGGTGAAACCGTTACGGATCTTTCTGGCAACGGTAGCGATGGTGTATTTGTCGGCGATGTCAAATGGGCAAAAGCCAAGTTCGGGGGTGGTATAGAGTTCAGCGGCGTTGACGCCCAAAACCACGTACGTATCGGGACGAAAGGGGATGCCGATAGTTTGGCAGCTTTGAATTTTAAGGACTCCAAAGGTTTCTCGATCCATGCATGGATATATCCGACGGTACCGCCGAACGGAAAATGCGTTATATGGAAAGGGCAGGGCTGTTCAAGTTGGTCGCAGTATCTACTTGGAACCGGTGCGCATGAAAATGTCGGGGGGAGAATTAATCAAGCTTCGTTTCATTATCGTCTCAAGAGCGCGCCTGAAAGATTTGAAGCCCTCGGAGACCCGCTTCCCGAAAAAGAGTGGGTTCACCTCGTCGGTGTATGGGATGGAGCGAAAATCCATATCTACGTTAATGGTGAACTCCAGAACAGCGCAGACGCAGTCGGACAACCTTGGGATTCCCCTGAAGCGGTTTACATCGGTGCAGATGAGGGTTGTAATGCCGGTAAGGGACGGTGTCATTTCGGTGGCATCATTGATGAGATTGTCATCTTTAATGTGCCACTTTCCGGGGCTGAAGTTAAATCACTCGGCAGTGGCATTGAAGGTGTTTTTGCGGTCGATGCTGCGGGGAAAGCCACGACCACTTGGGGTAAACTTAAATCAGCAAAATAGGACGCTCTTGATAGGGAGCTACTATACAGGGTGAATCATGAAAAACGTATGCATTGCAATTCTAATCTTCATTTTTTTATCTGTTTTCGTCCTATCCGACACGTATGCAGAGAACAACTGGCATCAGTTCCGGGGTCCAAACGGAGATGGCAAAGCAATTGCGACTGATCTCCCTACGCAATTTAGCGAAACCGAAAACGTCCGTTGGAAAGTACCTATCCACGACAAGGGATATTCATCACCTGTCGTTTGGGATAACCAGATTTGGGTGACAACCGCCCGTGAAGATGGTAGCGAACTTTTTGCGATCTGTGTAGATTTAGAGAGCGGCGACATCCTACACGATATAAAAGTATTCGATGTCGCGGAACCGCAACTCGAACACGGGGACCTCAACAGCCATGCCTCGCCTACGCCTGTTATAGAGGATGGACGCATCTATGTTCACTACGGCACTTATGGCACCGCCTGTCTGGACACGAAAACCGGCGAGAAACTTTGGGAACGCCGAGACCTCAATTGCGATCACCGAGTGCGTCCTGCGTCTTCGCCGATCATTGATGAGGAGACCCTATTTCTCACTTTCGATGGCGTTGATGTACAGTTCATTGCTGCGCTGAATAAAAACACCGGCGACACTTTGTGGTTGCAGCATCGGAAGGTTGACTCCAATTTTGAGGATGTGCTCAAAGCAAAGGGTGTTAAGGATGTAGAAGAAACGAAAAAAGAGAAGCCGAACGATAACAGGAAATCTTACGCGACCCCTACAATCATTACGTTCCAAGGAAAGAAGCAGTTGGTGAGTCCGGCAGCGGAAGTCACGATTTCCTACGACCCGAAAACAGGCGATGAACTCTGGCGTGTTCGGCATGAAGGGTGGGGATGGAACGTTGCGTGTAGACCGATTTTCGCACACAATCTTGTCTATTTTACAACTGGCGTAGAAAAGTTACTGTTAGCCGTTGATCCCTCTGGCAGCGGTGATGTTACGGATACGCATATCGTGTGGAAGAATCGCAAGGGTGCTCCTGAAATACCGTCGCCGCTTATTGTGGATGACCTGATGTTTATGGTTAACGAAGGCGGTGTCGTTTCTTGTGTAGATGCAAAGAGTGGAGATGCTATATGGAAAGGACGTGTCGGTGGGAATCATTGGGCATCACCCTTATATGTGGGTGGAAACATCTACTTTTTTAGCATGGAGGGGAGAGTGTCCGTTATTTCTGCGGGACGGGAATTTAAATTGCTTGCACGCAACGCGTTTGACGGAGAATTCATCGCATCTGGTGCGGTTGCGGGCAATGCGCTGATTCTGCGTTCGCTTACGCATCTTTATTGTATTGGAAAGTGAAGGAAATAAAATATATACGACTTACACAACCCCCGTTGCAGGGTTTTTGCTGCGGTGTTTCTTCAGGGTTTGTAACCCCGCTTCTATAGATGTATCGTTAACTGTAACGTGAGTTTGATAATAAATAGGACTTACGCAAATTGAGTTTCTATAGACATACCACCCCTACGGGGTGAGGAACGTTTGAAAAAATCGTGTTATAGCCTTTTTATACACATACTACCCCTACGCGGTGAGGAACGTTTTGAAAAAATCGTGTTATAACGCCAGTTTGATTAATCATTTCGGTTGTGTTGCTGTTCTATTTTCGCATCACAGAGACATCAATTGTAGCACAAACTTCATAGTTTGTGGCGTATATGACGTCCATTAACAGTGAACGCTACATAAGTCTAACATTTATCAAACTCACTTTGTTATAGCGTTTCTCGCTCGCTGGCGAGCGTTCCTAACCTCGCTAATATAAAGTTATAGTAAAGTTTAGAATTAATTGGGCACTCTCAAACAGTCTGAATACCTATAACAGGCATTCAGACTGGTACAAACTGGAAGTTTGTGGTACGAATGTGTCTATTTATTTTTAGGATTCACTATAATTAAGGATTTTACTATAAAACCCCCAAAAGTAGCAACTTGGGTTAAAATATAGATTTAACAAGGACAAAACAAATGAAAACAACCCAGTTCACTCTCATAACATTAACAGTATCCGTCATCTTATTTTTGTGCGGTCACGTCCACCAAAATATATCCTTTGCAAACAACGAGCAGCCTAATTTTGATGCATCAAAAGCGTCTGACCGTGTTGACTTTGAAAATGACTTGATACCGATTTTTACTAAGTTTGGGTGCAACGCTGGGGCATGTCATGGTTCAGCCGCGGGTAGAGGTGAGTTCAAGCTGTCGCTCTTTGGCGGTAACCCAAAAGCGGACTATAAGGCGATTGTTCGACAACTCGCGGGCAGACGTATTAACCTGATGCACCCAGAAGAGAGCCTTGTTATTCTAAAACCGACAGCGCAAACCAGCCATGGCGGTGGTCAGGTGCTGAACGATAATTCGGAAGGTGCGCGATTACTCCGCAACTGGATCCAACAAGGTGCATCCTATGAAACGCTGCGGCGTTTGGAACGTGTTGAAATATCCCCACAAAAACAGGTGATAACGAATCTTGAGAACCCCATTCAATTACAGGCAAAGGCATATTTTTCTGATGCCACAACGGAAGATGTAACACGCTGGACTGTTTTTACGCCAGAGGACAACTCAGCGGTTGAAATTGATGTATCTACTGCCGTAGCCAAATTACATCGCCGCGGTCGGCATATCATTCTGGCTCGCTATCTCACAGAAGTCGTCCCGATCGAGTTCATCGCGCCTTTGAATGAGGCTCCTCTACAGAATACGTATGACAAAGGTGAAATGCCCATAGTTCCAGAATCGGCAGGTACAAGTATTGATACGGAGATTCTCAAATTGCTCTCAACGCTGCGGTTACCGGTCTCCTCGGCTGCCGATGATGGGATCTTCCTGCGTAGGGTGACGCTTGACCTCACCGGACGTATTCCCACACCAGACGCTGTAACCGCGTTCCTCACAGACCCTAATACAAATAAACGGGAAACATTAGTGGGTACGTTGCTTCAATCAGACGCATTTAACGCGTATTGGACATTACAGTTGGCGAAGCTGCTACGGATTGGCGCAGAAGAAAGAAACACACAAGGCGCGTTTGTCTATCATCAATGGCTTTCGGAACAGATTCGTGAAGGTGTCGGATATGACCAGATGGCGCGCTCGGTTATTTTGGCAACAGGCGATTCACACGAGGTGGGTCCGGCGAATTTTTACCGTACCGTGGAGGGTCCGCGTGAACAGGCAGAGTTTATGAGTGAACTTTTTATGGGGGCTCGATTGCGATGCGCGAATTGCCATAACCACCCACTCGACAAGTGGACACAGGACGATTACCACGGGTTAGCGGCAATCTTTGCGAAAATAGAGAGCGATCAGATCGTTAAGGTAAAACCGTCTGGGGAGGTTATCCACCCTGCAACCCGCGAGAAAGCGGTACCACGGATCCCCGGCAATCGGTTTTTGCCTGCCGATGTTGCTGACGGTCGCGCCGACTTGGTGGCGTGGCTAACAGGTCAGGATAATCCCTATTTCGCTGAAGCCATCGTCAACAGATTGTGGAAGGCGATGATGGGACGCGGGTTAGTCGAACCTGTGGACGATTTCCGAGCCACCAATCCAGCGACACACCCCGAATTGCTCACGGAGTTGGCAGATGATTTTGTCGCAAACGGTTATGACCTACGGCATGCCCTGAGACGCATTGCGCTGAGTGAATCTTACGCCCGCAGTGCAAATACGCTGCCTCAAAACGCGACGGATGATCGTTTCTATTCGCACGCGCTACAAAAGCCGCTTGAACCCGAGGTGTTAGCGGATGCCATTTCAGATGTCCTCGGTGTACCTGATGCCTACGGCAATGAACCCGAAGGCACTCGTGCTGTCTCTCTATTCAATCCGAACACCGAATCCGAGGCACTTGATATTTTGGGACGCTGTGGACGTGAGACCTCATGTGAGAGTGCTACTGAAGTGACAGATGGACTTCAGCGTAAACTGCATCTGTTCAATGGCGACCTTCTCAATGCACGGATCGGTGTGCCTGGGAGTCGGCTTGATAAACTGGTGTCGGATGGGAAATCGCCGATGGAGATCCTCAAGGCGTTCTACCTTGCCGCGCTGAGTCGGCATCCGACGGAGACTGAGCAGCAATTTTGGGAACAACACATTGATGTCGGTGCGTCTGCCGATTCGCAACGCGCAGTTCTTGAAGATATGGTGTGGAGTTTGTTAACTTGTAATGAATTTGTGACGAACCATTAGACAGTAAACTTCGGATCGTATCCATCGTTTTATAGGAGAGTTTCATGCTACGCCCCTTTTTTGCGATTTTGCTTTTGCTCAACTGTGTGGTCTCCATTGCCACCGCACAGGAGAAAATTATGCATAACCAAGGTGCCACCGAGGTAAACAACAAGGCATTGATTGTGGATATGGTGCGCGCAGCAGGCAGCCATTCCGGGGTCAATATAAACCCATTGTCGGATAGTCAGGAAGTTTCCGAAGCGACCTTGGCAGGTGAAGTGATTAAGAAATGGATTGATGAAAATGGAGAATCAATCGTTGGTACTCGCAGTGGTCCCTTTAATCCTACCGACCAATATGTAACTACCTACAAGAATAATAAAATCTATGTTCATGTCCTTTCTTGGGGTGGAAAAAACAATATCATACTTCCAGCAATCATTGATCGGGTGGTGAAGAACGCTTGGCTCCTCGAAAACCCGGAAGCAGATGGTGCATCGTGGGGAATCGTGCGCCAGCATCCATGGGGGCTTTTGATTGTAGTTCCGGAAGATTATCAAAATGGCGTTGATGACATCATCGTTCTTGATATTGAAGGGGATCCTGCTACCCTTAAGAAGCCACAATTGATTGAGGCAGATCCGTCAAGAGTTATTTCTCTTTTCGGGGACAGTGCCAAGGTAGATGGTGATCTTGCGCACTTGCAAGCACAGGACTGGATTGAAGGTTGGAACAAATCATCCGCTTCACTTTCATGGCAGGTGAAACTCCCAATGTCTTCTGATTACGAGCTTGCGGTCACCTATACTGCGGATGCCGATGCAATAGGCTCGAAGTTCGAGATTGTTGCAGGACAAAACAGAATCACTACGACAATCCGCCGGACGACCGGATGGGCAGGAGCTGCGCAGAACTTTGAAAGGATACCGTTTCACGGAACATTGCACCTGCCGATAGGTGAAAGCACAATTACACTCCGTCTCATCGGAGAAGCAAAATCTAAGGCGAACGTGAAAATCCATTCTCTTGAGTTGATTTCGTCCGCAGCGGCAAAGACAATGATTGCCTCAAGGGAGAAGGCGCAACAGATGCGTGCAAGTACCGATTGGTTCATTGCAGCAAAGTACGGCGTAATGTTCCACTGGTCAACAACGACGCAGCCGTTGCGCGGTCCCCAAAAACCTTACCCGGAGGCAGTGGAGGCTTTTGATGTCAACGCCTTCGCGGATATGGTGAGTGAAACCGGAGCAGGCTACGTCATTTTCACCGCTGTCCACGGAATTATGCATTTCCCAGCGCCTTTAAAATCGGTTGAAGCGGTTATGTCGGAACGCACGTGTAAACGCGATTTGATTGGAGAGATGGCGGATAAATTGAATGAACGCGGCATTCCGCTCATTCTTTACTTCCATCACGGTGTTGGAGATTCCGAGTGGGTGAAAGCCGCTGGATTTTTGCGTAAGGATAAATCTCGGTTCTTCAAAATCGAGCGTGATATCCTTACTGAAATCGGGCACCGATACGGTAAAAAGGTTGTGGGGTACTGGTTCGATGATCGGTATCCGCTCCAACCCTTTGAAGAATTGTATGATGCGACCAAAGCCGGTAACCCTGATCGCATCGTCGCTTGGAACAGTTGGATTCTCCCCAAAACAACCGAATTTCAAGAGTACTACGCTGGCGAGTTTGGCGGTGCTCTCGTAATGCCACCAGCAAGTTTCTTTGCTGAAGATGGCAGCGCAAGTGGTCTACAACCGCACGGTTTAATCTTTCTTGACGATCCCTGGCAGCACGGATATCCAGATACCGATATTGCCCCGCCTTTATTTACGACGCAGCAGATTGTCGATTACGTGCAGATGTGTATTGCCCAAAAACTCGTAATTACAATGAATATAGGGATCACTCAGGATGGAAAGGTCTCGCCTGCGACACTTGAACAGATGAAAACCTTGCGGCGAACAATCCGAGCAGAATAGTTTTTAAGCCTCAGTTATAGTAAAATCCGAAAATAAGTTTACACATGTAGCATAGGCTGTTAGCCTGTGCCGTAGCGGTTTCGGAGTTCGGAAGATGTAAAAAGAATTAGGGGATCCACTATAAGAGTCTGTTGAGAACTACTGACAGTGCTCGTAATTTCAGGACGCATTGGAGATTATAGTGAATCCTAAAAATAAATAGACACATTCGTACCACATACTTCCAGTTTGTGCATCTTTGTAGCATAAACTTCCAGTTTGTGCATCTTTGTAGCATAAACTTCCAGTTTGTGCATCTTTGTAGCATAAACTTCCAGTTTGTGCATCTTTGTAGCATAAACTTCCAGTTTGTGCATCTTTGTAGCATAAACTTCCAGTTTGTGCATCTTTGTAGCATAAACTTCCAGTTTGTGCATCTTTGTAGCATAAACTTCCAGTTTGTGCATCTTTGTAGCATAAACTTCCAGTTTGTGCATCTTTGTAGCATAAACTTCCAGTTTGTGCATCTTTGTAGCATAAACTTCCAGTTTGTGCATCTTTGTAGCATAAACTTCCAGTTTGTGCCAGTCTGAATGCCTGTTATAGGTATTCAGACTGTTTGAAAGTGCCCAATTAATTCTAAACTTTACTATAAATGATGAAGTATACACAACATTCAAACTTAGCAATATCTATCTTTAGTTTCATATTCGTCCTAATGTCTGCGTCACTTGCTATTTCGGCAGAATCTGAGACTGAAATCAATTTTGAGACACAAATCCTGCCAATCCTCCAAAATCGTTGTTTCAGTTGCCATAGCACTTCTGGGAACACTACAAAACCGAAGGGTGGGGTTCAACTGGATAGCGTGAAAGGGATTGAGATGAGCCTGCACGGAGCGGTTATTGTCGCTGGCGAACCTGAGGATTCCCTGCTCTACCAACGTATTACCTTACCCGAAGGCGATACCGGCATCATGCCACCGCCAGATGAAGGCGCGCCTTTATCGACGGAGGAAATCGACCGTATCCGAAAGTGGATTGAACAGGACGCAGATTATGGGGAATGGACAGGCACTCAATCCGAGTCGAAGCCATTGATGACCGACACCCATCCGCACCAACCGACTGTCATGCCACCGATTACTTCTCTCGCGTTTTCTCACGATGGGAAATATGTTGCTGCATGTTCACAAGCCGGCGTGCAGGTTTACGATTTTCCTGCACTCAACCCACAGCGGACAATTGCGGTGTCAGCCCGCAATATACACGATCTTGCGTTTTCGCCTGATGGCGATCGGTTGGCGGTTGGCGGTGGGAACCCAGCAACCGAAGGCATTATAGAGATTTTTTCGTGGCCAGAAGGGAAATCGCTCCGTATTTTGAGGGAGCATCGCGATTCTGTCACGGCTATCGCTTGGCGGGATGCGTTGTCGCTCGTATCGGCAAGTTTAGACCGTGACATTATTCTTTGGGACTTACGTACCGGAACCGCAGTTCAACGCCTGAAAGGTCATTCGCGCGGTGTGTCATCTCTCTGTTTTCTCGATGATAAAGAGACACTCGTGAGTACTGGCGTAGATCAGAGTGTCCGCGTTTGGGATTTGACATCGGGAACATTGATTCGCAATATGAATAATCACACGTTACCTGTACACGACTTGGCATTGCGTCCTGATACGTCGGGACTTCCGATGGTTGTCTCCGCAGGCGATGACCGAACCGTTCGGTTCTGGCAGCCGAGCATCGGACGGATGGTTAAGTTCGCACGCCTTAAGGCAGCACCGCTGGATGTGGCATGGCTGAACAACGGTGCGAGGATTGTCGCCACTTGTGCCGATGGTGCGATCCGTTTTGTTGATCCGGAGTCAGTAGAAGTTACCGGTGAGATTCAGGTACTGAAGGGTTGGGCTTACGCGCTTGCGGTTCACCCAAGGGATGGCAGTATTGTTGTTGGTGGACTGAACGCACAGGTGCGACGGATTATTCCGGACTAACCGAACCTACCGGGCCTGGGAACTGCGCCGGGATTCAAGAGGGGTTTGAAACCCTGAAAAGGAACACAGTTGGCTTCATAGACTGACCGGAAGATAAATTTGACTTGCTTAATGTTCGCCTTTCTGATATACTCTTTAAACCAGTTTGGGTGGCACTACGAAGCGTACCATTTGGTATGTCTGCCACCCTCCCACCTTCGTAGGGGGATAAAACAAACTGGAACTGGAACACCTCATGAAAACGATTTTGCTTTTCTTGATACTATTCTCTGTTATGGCTATGCCGGCACTTGGTGAGTTAACGGAGGCGGACCTCAACGAGATACGCTTGATTGTCAATGATGCAGAAAAGCGTATTAAAGAGGAAGTCAAAACAGAGACCACTATAACCCACACAAAAATCGACGGCTTAGACACTCGGCTGCGAAACGTCGAAACGAATATTGCGGAATTACGGGGACGTAACATCGGTTTTTCAGTCCTAAAAGATTGGCTTGTTGTCATCTGTGCGGCAGCTGCGATCATCATCTCAATCATTGCCTTAAGAAAAAAAGAACCCGCTATCTCACCGACCACACAGGACACCCAAAAGGCAGTGCCTCAATAAAGAAGATTCTCATGTTTTTAATTTCCATCTATATAATTATCATCGAAGTACCTATTACATAAAAGTGTAAAATCTTTATATTTTGATCCAGCAATATCAATCTGGCTGACTGTAATCATAGGTAATTCCTGTGTTCCCCCAGCGGTTGCAAATTCTTCAAAATGATCAAGTTGTGATGGATCATAACCTAATTCAACTGCAATATTTTCACTAATCCCACTAATTGTTGCCCCAGTATCTAACACTAAACTTATACTTCTAAAATTCGTATTGTTAATACCATATATTACACAGTCAATTACAATCTGTTTATCTTTAAATTTAATAGGTATTAGATTATTAGAAATCAAACTTTCAGCCTTTCTAAAAGCAAACCCTTATTGCGACAAAAAAAGTGCAATAAGGGTTTATGTGTGAATTAATGAGTATTTTTAAGTCTATACGAAATTAAAGTCTGTTTATCTTCTGGCATTGAATAATCACCTGTAAACTTTATAGCTGCGCCACCAACAAATTTTTTTGATGCTTTATGAACAATGTTGCGTGACGAACTATGAACTTGGACTATACCAGATAAAAGTTGAGAGGTATTCTTACAAATTTCAGGTTTAATGATGAATAACCATTGGTCTGGATATTTCTCAAACATTTCTTTGACCGTTAAACGCTTATTATTCATTGCAGCAGTCATGATACTCTCCTATCAGTGTGTTATTTTTACATTTATTATACTATAAAACAAAATGATTGTCAATAAAAAACGCACTCGGTGCCTAATCCTTTGGCTTCCGCTTCTGCGAGCACCGCTGCGCCTGCGACTGCATCCTGCACTGCTACACCTACCGATTTGAAGAGCGTGATTTCATCGTCCGACTGCCGTCCCGGTTTGTCACCGTTAAGGATTTCGCCGATTTCAGCGTCAATTTGCGCGTTGGGAATTATCAGGTCGCCCGCCTCCGCTAAGCAGTCTTCCCGTGAATCGACGACAATCCGGTGTGCGCGTCTGATTGTTTGGGTATCGACTTCCCGTTTCTCAGGGACAAATGTGCCGACGGCTGTGATATGTGTACCCGGTCGGAGGGCGTTTCCGTCAAAAAGTGGGGTTGCTGATGTCGTGGCACAAATAACAATATCCGCGCCCTGCACTACCGCTTGTGGCGTAGGGACGAGGTTGACTTCGGGAGCATCCACCCATTCTGAAATTTCAGTGGCGAGTTGTGCGGCTGAGGCTTGTGTGCGGCTGATGAGGTTAACGCTTGTGATGCCGCGAACCGCCATCACTGCCTGTAGCTGTGCCCTTGCCTGAACACCTGCGCCAAATAACCCGACCGTTTTCGCGTCCTGCCGAGCGAGCAGATCTGCTGCTACGCCGCCGCCGGCACCGGTTCGGATGGCTGTCAGGCTGGCGCCGTCCATAAATGCTTTTGGGGTGCCTGTGACGGGATCCAGGACTAAGACGGTTGCGGTGATGCGCGGTAAATCAAGGTTCGGGTTATCGTCATAAACCGAGACGATTTTGATGCCGAATTCGCTGCGTTCGGGGAGATAGGCGGGCATGATGAGTGTAACGCCTTTGTCGGTAGCGAGATGTTGCCGTGGCGGCGCGGTTGCCTTGCCTGCGGAAAGTTGGCTGTAGGCGTGCCGCATCGCGTCAATCGCTTTAGGCATCGGTAGGGCGGCTCGGACATCGGCGGCTGAGAGGATTCTGATGGACATAGGACTATTCCACCTGGTTCGTAGTAGTGCGATTCATCGCACGTCCGTCGTTCAGAGACGGGCAATGAATTGCCCTACTACGAGCCGGGTTACTCCCAATTTTAGACTTAAATGACTACGACAGATTCACCTAACACATCCATATTCGGCCCTTCAGAGACGGGCAATGAATTGCCCTACTACGAGCCGGGTTACTCCCAATTTTAGACTTAAATGACTACGACAGATTCACCTAACACATCCATATTCGGCCCTTCAGAGACGGGCAATGAATTGCCCTACTACGAGCCGGGTTACTCCCAATTTTAGACTTAAATGACTACGACAGATTCACCTAACACATCCATATTCGGCCCTTCAGAGACGGGCAATGAATTGCCCTACTACGAGCCGGGTTACTCCCAATTTTAGACTTAAATGACTACGACAGATTCACCTAACACATCCATATTCGGCCCTTCAGAGACGGGCAATGAATTGCCCTACTACGAGCCGGGTTACTCCCAATTTTAGACTTAAATGACTACGACAGATTCACCTAACACATCCATATTCGGCCCTTCAGAGACGGGCAATGAATTGCCCTACTACGAGCCGGGTTACTCCCAATTTTAGACTTAAATGACTACGACAGATTCACCTAACACATCCATATTCGGCCCTTCAGAGACGGGCAATGAATTGCCCTACTACGAGCCGGGTTACTCCCAATTTTAGACTTGACTGACTACGACGACTTCACCTAACACATCCATCTTTGGGATAATTCCTAACCCCGGTTGGATTGAAGCTGCCATTCTGCCATGGGTGCGTTGCGGTGCGCCTTCTGCTGTGCTAACGGTAACATAACTGTTAAAATCTGTTGCGGTGAAAAGGAATTCTGTGGGTGTACTGTGGGCGAGATGCGCAATCGCGGCGGTTGTAATATCACCCCCCCAACTGTCTTCGATCGTCATCGCAACACCGAGTTCAACACAGAGGTCTCTGGCGAGTTTCGCTTTGGTTAACCCACCGAATTTGCTTATCTTTATATTGACGACATCCATCGCAAGGTCCGCATGACCGCGTAATAACGCATGGATGCTGTCGATGGTCTCGTCAAGAATAAAGGGGTGGTCTGTGCGCTGACGGATCGCGAGGCATTCTTGGTATGAGAGGCACGGTTGCTCAATGTAGACATCCACATCCCGTACGCCTCGAACAACACGGACTGCCTGATGCATTAACCAACCGGTATTCGCATCGGCGATGAGGATGTCTCCCGGTTGCATCCGTTCGGCGACGGCGTGGATACGTTGAATATCGGTGTTTGGGTCGCTCCCGACTTTCAATTGGAATTTGCGGTAGCCTTCCGCGCGATAGGTTGCGACTTTCGCCGCCATCTCGTCCGGCGATTGTTGGGAGATCGCACGGTAGAGCATGAAATCGTCGCCATACCTGCCACCGAGGAGTGTGCAGACGGATTGGTTGGCGACTTTGCCGAGAATATCCCAGCACGCCATGTCAATGCCTGATTTCACGTAAGGATGTCCCTTGAGTGCGGTGTCCATACGTTGGTTGAGCGGTAGCAGTTGCGTTGGGTCTTCACCGATGAGGTGTGGTGCCAGCTCGGCGATACCGGTGCGCGTTCCTTTTGCATAAGCGGGGAGGTAGAAGGGTCCGAGCGGGCAAACTTCACCGTAGCCGGTAATCCCTTCATCGGTTTCAACGGCGACGATGGTGCTATCAAAGACGGATACGGATTTGCCGCCGGACCAGTTGTAGCTGCCTTCGTGGAGCGGGAGATCGACTTGATAGGCTTTAATAGATTGAATTTTCATGAAAACTCCACCCGGGATCGGTATTAGTTACCGGAAGTTGGCACTTGTTCGATGATACGGTCAGCTAACTTTGAAAACGGTAGGCTCTGGAGGTAAACGGTGCCTCTACCGCTCAAGGTTGCAAGGAATAGTCCTTCACCACCGAAGAACATTGACTTTAAACCTTTGACCATTTCAATGTTGTAGTCAATACCCGATGAAAGCGCGACGAGACAACCTGTGTCTACACGCAGCGTCTCATTGACGAGCTCCTTTTTGATGACTGAACCGCCGGCATGTACAAACGCCATACCGTCGCCGCGGAGGCGTTGGAGAATAAACCCTTCACCGCCAAAAAAACCGGCACCTAATCTGCGTGAAAAGGCAATGTCGAGTTCAGTACCCAAGGCAGCACAGAGGAACGCGTCCTTCTGACAAAGCAGTTCACCACCGATGTGTGTCAGATCAATCGGAATAATATGACCCGGGTACGGCGCAGCGAAAGCGACCCGTCTTTTGTGGCTCCCGGTGTTCGTAAAGTGCGTTAGAAATAGCGATTCACCGCTGATGGCGCGCTTGCCAGCACTGAGCAGTTTGCCCATCAAGCCGCCATCATCGCTCGATCCATCGCCCATCTTTGTTTCATAGACAATGTCATCTTCCATCCAGTTCATAGCACCGGCTTCGGCGACAATCGTCTCCCCCAGGTCAAGTTCAATCTCAACGACCTGCATATCGTTCCCAAAAATTTCGTAATCGACTTCGTGACTCTGCATTGTTTTGTGGTTCCTTTCCTTTATATATATGTAACGCGAATATACATATGTAACGCGAAGCGAAAAATTTGCCAGCCTTGCCCCATAAAACCTGATAAACCTTCGAATAATTTCAAAAAAATAAAAAAATTTGACTTAATTTTGACTTTTATCGTATAATTAAGGCGTGAGGAAGATGTTATTCTCCTCCAAAAAAACAAAAACACCCGGGAACACGCGCCTGCATGATGTTTCAAGGCCTAGGGACCCTTGAAATGGAGTGCAACCTGCGCGTGTTTCGGGTTAAAGACCTACCTTGTTTCCCATGATTACAGATGCAAACTATCAAACCGATCGCTGATGGCTAACTTCGGTTCTCTTTTTGAGATTTTTCTGCTGGCGAGGGTTCGTTGAAGGGTTCACCTGCGGCTTCTGCTGCGTCTTTACGTTTGAACCATTCGATCCATTCTGTATTCGCTTCTTGGAATCCTTCCGCGAGACCTTCACTGCGACCTTCACTGCGACCTTCACTGCGACCTTCCGCACGCGCTCGCTCAATGCGCTTCTTTTGACGCGCGGCTATCTGTTCTTTGACGATATTGTAAAGTATCATGATTATTTCTACCGCAGCAACTTGGGTTATATAACGCCAGTTTGATTAATCATTTCGGTTGTGTTGCGGTTCTATTTTCGCATCACAGAGACGTCAATTGTAGCACAAACTTCCCAGTTTGTGGCGTATATGACATAAATTAACAGTGGACGCTACATAAGTCCAACATTTATCAAACTCACGTTTATATAGTAAAATTTATAGTTAATTGGGCACTCTCATACAGTCTGAATACCTATAACAGGCATTCAGACTGGCACAAACTGGAAGTTTATGCTACACAAGAGCACAAACTAAAAGTTTTGCGGCATACTTGAAGAAATCCGCAGAAATACCCCAGCAAAAACCCCAGATGCGATGTGCATCATGCTACAAAGATGTCCACTTATTTATGGGCTTCACTATAATATTGAAACTTGCTTATAGGGACTCTTCGAAGTCTTGGAACGAGGTTGCGAATGAGGCATTAAGACTGACTTGCTTGAGTTGCTCGAGGTCCACGATGGCTTCAAGTCTGGGTTTGAGGGCGTTGACATCAACTTCCGGGAAACGTGCTTTGAGGATTGCCAATGTATTGTCAATGCTCATCTGGCGCGCGCCTTGCTCTATGCCTTGTTCTATGCCTTGCTCTATGCCTTGCTCTATGCCGCGTTGGATAATGAGTTCATAAAAAGGGGATTCTTGCATGATTGCCTCCAATGTAGGATCCTGAAAAAGTTCAGGCGGATGCGCTAAACTCCCGAAAAGTGAGAGCGCAAATAAAAGCGTTCCCCGCGTCTGTCTATCCACATCCGCTGCTTGGGTCGTCTCTATACACTTCTCAACCCAGGCGTTTCACGTCTGGTGTCTTCAGTGCTAATGCTGCCAACGGATGCGGGAAAGCCCCGACGACGTGCTTGAAGATTTCATCAAAGTACGGCATAAAAGTATTATACCTACCTTTATGGGAAAATGTCAAGATTTTTTTCAGAATTGAAGCAGGGCCATTCAATTCTCCATTTTCCGATCAAATCCTCACCACCAGGCCCGGTAGGTGCGGTTTTGTGGCCTACCAGGCCTGGAGAAATCGGATATAGGCACCGCTAAAAACGGGTTTTTACTGATAAAAAATTATGATATAATCAATTTATTTCAAAATAAATAAAAATAAATTTGACTTAATACTATTTGTTTTGTATAATATTAATGTATTGAGGCAAAAATCAATATAGTTGCCAATTAATTGTGATAAATTGTCTTAATAGACCGACTTAGCGTCTCGGATTCGGTGCCCAGTCTTGACATTTTTGGGTGTTGGCACCGGGAAAATAGGTTTTTTATTGATAAAAATTGGAATAAAATCAATTTGTTTCAAAAAAAATCAAAATAAATTTGACTTAATTATACTTTTTATGTATAATATTAGTATATTAAGGCAAAATTATTGTAACCTACGATAAAATAAAACGTCTTAATGTATGTTTGAGGTTTAATTCGAGGCAGAACCAATTGATGCATACAAACAACGTGCCTTAAGCCTCGAAAATGCAACACCTTCGTAATTTTGATATAAAAGGCGGGGACCGCACACCCGCAAAACAGGTTAGTTTATTTTGTAAGAATGGGTTTATTTCCCTGAATCCATTCGATCGTTTGAATGGAAGTTTTATAGAAGTTAACAGTACCCAGTCACCAGTGACCAGAAAAGAGAGACTCTTAACTGGAAACTGATAACTGGACACTGGTAACTGAAAATGAGACTTAACAAATTTTTCTATTTACATTTTGGAGGAAAATAACCTATGTCAAATCGATTGACATTTTCCTTAGCAAGTTTAATTGTTTTACTCACCTTTGGGCTCGTCTTCGGGACAACCTCCGTGATGGCGCATGATGATCCTGGACAAAATCCATTGCAGGCTGATGATAGTGACCCAGGCACACATGATCATAGTAATTCAGATGGATCTCAAGATGCCATAGTAGATAATACTACCACTACTGCTGTGGATGAGGGGGTTCCCGCACACAATTCACATCCTATGGTGGATTCGATTGTCCTGAAGCCGGATCCCCTTACTGTAAGAGACAATATGGCAGTTGTCACTAGTGCTGCTGCTACGTTTACCTTGGTCATTACATTTGATCAACCTGTCGTAAGTGAGGCTACTCTCACAACTGTGGCCTTAGACACAGCCGAGGGTCATTTGGGCGGTGATACTACTGCTGTTGCAGATGCTGCTGCTGGTGCTGAGACTGGTGAATTCACGATTAGAATCACGAACGAAGACGGTTCGCCTAATGCTGATGCTCGAATTCTTATTGGGGATTCCACTCGGGTAGAGGACACAGACAATCAGTTTGAGGTAGTAGTGACGCTCTCTGATCATGTTCCTGCTACTGCCCCTGCTGTTTTTCCAACTGGCACAACGGGTGATGCTGCGCTCCTCTTCAGAGTTCAGGTGAATGTGAATGCTGTCTACAGTCTTGAGACATCCTCTACTGCTACTTTTGTGAACATCACTGGTTCGGGAAGTACAGCATCGGCGGTCTACCCGTTCACGCTGGTTAATGCGTTGGGCGCATTACCGACGGCTCCAGGCGCGCCAATGAATCTAACGGCTACATCTAATCATGAGCGCGGTACCATCACGTTGAATTGGGATGCCCCCACTGAGACTGGCGGAACTACGGCAACACCCGCGACTATCACCGGATACACGGTAACGAAAAATTACATGATGGCCGACAGTACTGCGGCAGACCCGGTAACGAAAGAGACCACTGACACTACACTCACGATTCCGGGGTCGAGTGACCCTGCGTTACCGGAAAATGTTGAATTTACGTTCACCGTTACCGCAACAAATTCTGATGACCTTGAGAGTCCCGCAAGTGACCCAGCCACGGCAATGATTGATACCATGCCACCGACGGTGACCATCGGGGACCCTGATGTTGATGAGACTGCTGGCACTGTGAGTTTCACCATTACGGTCAGTGAGATGCTTGCAGATGGAGCTGACGCTCTTGAGCTCAATGATCTTACTATTACTGGTGATGACTCGACGATGAGGAACCTTAGTGATCCCGTTAAGCGTACGGATACCGATGGTAACGAGGTCTATGACTACACGCTAACAGTCACGCCTGACGAGAATATGTCTGTAACCGTCACGCTGACTGGCGATATCAGAGATCTAGCAAATAATATGGCTGATGTCACAACGACTCCTATTACGGCGACCTATGATGTCACGCCACCGGTGTTGGATGAGGAAGCTGTTACTATTGAACCTATCCTTGATGATGATGATGAGGTTACTGATCAGTTGTTAGTCACACTTGTGTTTAATGAAGACGTTGAAACAGACCGACGTAATGGCGGAATTGATATAGATGGTCATCGAGGTAGTGACGTAACCCAGAGAGGCAATGCAGTAGCAGTAGACGGTGAGGATCACACATACGAGGTCACTGTTGATGCCCCAGATCATGCGACCAGCGAACACACATATATGACTCTGGAAGCAGGTTTGGCGGATCTGGCAGGTAATCTGACACAAGATGATATACCCTTAACCTATATGCCACCAGAAGTAGATGCCCCGACGGTAGCGATTACTGCGGCCCCGGATCCACTTAATTGTGATATGGGTAGCACGATAACTTTCGCTATCACCGGTACGGATGAGACGCTTGTTATTGGCGATATTACCATCAGTGACGGTTGGGTGGTCAGCACCACAGATAATGATCCGTCCGATGGCACAATCGATATCGTTCCTGACGGTAATAATGCGATTGGTGTTACAACTGTAGATGTTAGCGTTGCGGCGAATGCTGTTGGTAGTAATGCTGCGACATCCGAGCCCTTTACTGTGGGTCCCGTGATCGAGATCCCCGGTAACAGTTATGTCCTCGTGATTCACCCTGCCCATGAAGATACTACGCACCTCTTAGACCCGTACGTACTCGGTAGTATCCCGATTAGAGCACCTGAAGTTCTCATTCAACATTGGGACTGCATGCCGGATCTAACGGTCTTCTTCGGTCGATCCGCCCCCGCGATTGGCGGCGGTGCAATCGTTATCAAGGAAGCCGATGGTCCTATGGGGCATGATCCTGGCGATACGCTGGCTGATATTGCCGTGGGCTCAGTGGGTCTCAGTGAAATCATGTGGGGTTCCGATGAAGGTATCCAACATGGTGGAGCAGTCGATCCGAACACAGGGCGACGCTCACGTACGAATTACGATCAAACCCGTGAGCAGTGGATTGAACTCCATAACCGCAATAGTACTGCGGTGAAGGTCACGCTGTTCTCACGTCCAACGAATGAAGCGCTCACGACCGAAGACGATGAACTTGATCGGGTGAGCAACTATAATATCAATAATGTGTGGGATCCGAAAGGTCAGAGCGGTAACTCTGAGTTTGGAATAGATTTCGTTTCTATGCAGCGTGGCAAGCACGACAATGCGGGTCTCGCGCCAAACACAGCTAAGGGTTACGCAGAGGGTAACTGGAACGGTATCCATGCGAATCGGTGGACTGTTTCTACCTTCTCTTATCTGACAGCACGGGCAGGCTTGTGGCAGACCTTAGCGGCAGAAAACCAGAACTACGATTACTTTGGTACGCCGGGTCGTGATAACAAGCCAAGTGCTAGCACACCGATTCTGCGGACGAATGTTCCGAGCAACACGATTGTTATCAACGAGGTTTCGAACCGTAGAGACCAAACGTTGGAATGGATCGAACTGAAGAACGTCTCTGATGCTAAAGTGAACCTCAGAAAATACGAGATTACTCTCGTGACGGCGCAAGGTAACGATAACTCTCATGAGTTCTATCAGTTCCCTGACAACGATGATATCCAGCTTGAAGCGGGTGAGTTGTTACTCCTCCTCGACACGAGTCCGAGGGATAACGATGCGCATCCGATCGCAGTTGGACATGACCGCAATGGTGGCAACGATCAGGCACTCGGTCTGGGGCAAAACCAGGATCCGAAGGCGCTTCTGGTGAGCTATAAGGTCGCGAATTTCCGTGAAGGCGGACTCCCAGACGACGGTAACTTCATATTGCTCCTGCGTAACGCGCACGATAAGACGGATGCAGGTGATGCACACGTTATAGACGTTGTCGGGTGGGGTGATAAACTCGCAGATGCATCGATCCATACGCAACTCTGGCCGTTGAAGGTCTTTGGTGCTCCAGACGCACGGAATAAACTGGAAGTGGAGACTGTCCATCGCCGTCAACATCATTTAGATCCAGATCAGACCGCACATGGCGACAAAAAAGATGAGCATATGGCTCTCGGGAATGCCGGTTATACCGGTGTCGGTTATAAGCGCCATGCACAGCGCATCGCTGCACACGGCGGTACGCCCGGCTACGAGGACACTCGGAAGAACTTGGTTGCCGATATCACGGCGACCGGTGTCTTAACCATCAGCGAGATTATGTACGCTCAAGGTGATGGTGAGTATCCGCAGTGGATCGAGATCTATAACAGTTCTGCTACGCAGTCGGTTAACCTTCATTCTGAAGCGGGATGGCGACTGGTCATTGAGAACTTTGATGATGGTGAGATTCCCATAGAGACCTTGTCTGGGACGCTTAATTTCAAGAACAGCGATGTCCAGACGATTTTGCCACAGCAAACGGTGCTGGTCACTTCAACACGTGCGAGAAGTTCCGGTAGTGCGTTCTTCGATACCCGTGTGATTTTCCCGGCAACTCGCGTCTTCTCCGCTTGGGATGACCAACGCGGTGAATTGACACGGCAACCCGACAAAGGCGGACACCCGACGGATCCGATCCTCAGCGAGCAAGGTTTCTATATCGAGCTGATTGATGGCAAGGGGAACTTCTCTGATGGCGTGGGTAACCTCGTCAAATCTCCGAACCGTCGTGTTGCGGCTACGATTGAATGGGAGTTGTCCGCAGTCAGCGGCGAAATGATGGAAGATGGACGTAGTTCCATACTCCGTAAATATCGCGATAAAGATAAGAAGCGGTATTCAGACGCTGAAATCGAAGATATGGGTGTCGAGGCAGCCGGCTGGATCGCTGCACATGAAACGGACTTCCGGGATGTTCGCCAGACGTGGTATGGTGATCGGGATGATGTCGGTTCACCGGGTATTACCGGTGGTCGTGTCCTGCCCGTGGAACTCTCCAAGTTCCGTCCGCAACGTCTCGAGAGTGGCGACATCGTTATCCGTTGGATCACGCAGTCCGAGTTGAACAACGCTGGCTTCAATATCCTGCGGAGTGATACCCGAGCTGGTGAGTTCACACAAGTTAATACGAAATTGATCGCAGGTCAAGGCACCACAAGTGAGAAAACCAATTACGAGTGGAAAGATACATCTGCGAAGCCCAATGTCGTCTACTATTATCAGATTCAGGATGTTTCCCTTGACGGTCAAGTTGCGACCTTAGCACAGACCCGTCTGAGAGGACATATCTCTGCGGCTGGTAAGTTGACAGTGACATGGGGTGAACTAAAAGCGTTGCAATAATACGAAAGGCACGCGATCACGCTTATCGTGATGGCGTGCTTTCGCTTAGCAACAACTCGGTTATTCAGGGAGAAGTCTATAACCGAACTAACCTAAACGCAAAAGCGGTGGATTCCCTGTCCACCGCTTTTCACATCTTAAGGGTTGTCGGAAACCGCCAGTACCGAGATGTACTGCCATCGGAAACTTTATTTGACTAAAACAAAAACTTGCGTTATACTTAACAGCAAACCACACTAACAAAGGAGAAGTCTATGGATAAGGAAACCAGAGAGCAGTTTGAGAAAATCAATGGGCAGTTTGAGAAAATCAATGGGCAGTTTGAGAAAATCAATGAAAGGTTTGATAATCTTGAGGAAAGGTTTGATAATCTTGAGGAAAGGTTTGATAATCTTGAGGAAAGATTTGATAATCTTGAGGATCGTGTAAACAGACAGGGTCAGTTGCTGATGATTCTTGTGTCTGATACTATTAGAGAGCAGATCAAGAAAGACGATCTGTATCCTTTTGCGACTGACGAACAGAGGATAGAAACTGCTGTAAGTAGAATTTTAGAGAGGCAGAACGGTCTGAGCAAAATGGTTTTAGATTACCTCGACAAACAAATGGATTAAAATGGGATGCCCGAAAAAAATCGTTAGAAAACGTTATATCTCAAAAAACGCACCCCGTAGGGGTGCAATGTCTTTAAACACATGAAAACAAACGTTAGACATAGAAAAGTTTGGAGGAACAACAACAACTTATGGCGAATACCTATCGGATACCCTCTTGCAATCCCGTAGGGATGCAATGTCTATAGAAAACGTTATATCTCAAAAAACGCACCCCGTAGGGGTGCAATGTCTATAAACACATGAAAACAAACGTTAGACATAGAAAAGTTTGGAGGAACAACAACTTATGGCGAATACCTATCGGATACCCTCTTGCAATCCCGTAGGGATGCAATGTCTATAGAAAACGTTATATCTCAAAAAACGCACCCCGTAGGGGTGCAATGTCTATAAACACATGAAAACAAACGTTAGACATAGAAAAGTTTGGAGGAACAACAACTTATGGCGAATACCTATACGCAACTTTACATACATATCGTGTTTTCCGTAAAAGGAAGACAGGCACTTATTCCCGAACGCCACAAAGCAGAACTTCATAAATATATCACTGGCATCGTTAGTAATAAGAAACAGAAATTGATTCAAATCAATTCGATGCCCGATCACATCCATATCTTAGTTGGTATGACTCCAG
This sequence comes from uncultured Poribacteria bacterium, assembly GCA_951828385.1. Lineage (GTDB taxonomy): Bacteria > Poribacteria > WGA-4E > WGA-4E > WGA-3G > WGA-3G. The sequence continues at coordinate 3,790,634 of OX639973.1, read as the reverse complement.
ATGCTGCCCTGTCTGGTTTGGTGAAAGATATTAAAGTCAATTCGACGCGCTTTATCAATCAGAAACGCTGGACTGTAGGACAATTTGCGTGGCAAGAGGGATTTGGTGCGTTCAGTTATTCCCATTCTCAGATACCCGAGGTCGCCGCCTATATTGAAAATCAGGAGAGACATCATTCACGACAGACATTTCGTGAGGAATATCTTGCGTTCTTGAAGCTGTTTGGGGTTGCGTATGATGTGAAGTACGCTTTTGATTCAGTTGCTGATATCCCACCTGAACAATGATTTAGCAGCATCAGGAGACAACTTCTTATTTACATAGCACCCCTACAGGGTGCAGCCTCTTGAATATCCGATTTTCTATAGACATAACACCCCTACGGGGTGAAGAAAGTCCGAAAAACCGTGTTCTATAGAATAGCCCTGACACCCCCGAAATTGCTTGGCAATTGATAATGATATGTGGTATAATTAGAATATAACTGTAAATAAGGAGGACACTATGATGAACGACACACCTATGACAAAAGGCGATATGCAAACAATCCTTGACCATATCACATCTGAAAGACAAAAAACCGAGAACTACGTCCATGAGGAACTCGAAAAAGTTAATAACAGGATGGATGCTATGCAAAAAGGTATAAGCAACCTCAAAAAAGACGTATCTACCCTAAAATCTGACGTATCTACCCTAAAATCTGACGTGTCTATCCTAAAAGAAGGACAAGCACAGATAGACAACAACGTCACTACTATCGCAGACGAACTCGGAATATCAGATAAAATCAAAACCGCATAACCCCTCGGGTAACCCTCCGTAACACTTGATACAATAACTGAACCGGATTTATTCCAAACGACAGGTCAGGTCAACAGATCCGATCCTGGATCATATCGGTAAAGGAGGAGATCAATGGATACCGACACAAAACGGTTCAACATCCCTTACGCGCCTACAGACACAGCAGACCTCTACCCGGACAGGGACGGTGAACCTATGGCGGCTAGCGACTTCCACCTGGAAATCCTCATCTGGCTTTTGCAGACGTTGAAAGCCCATTTTGCGGGGCGGCCGGATGTCTATGTTTCCGGTGATATTCTGACATATTACACGGAGGGTAACCCGCGCGCAGTCATCGCACCGGATGTGCTCGTCTCTTTCGGGATCGGGCGGAAGCCGCGCCACACCTACAAGGTTTGGGAAGAGGGGAAGGTGCCAGACTTCGTCATGGAGTTCTCAAGCAAAACCACCTATCAAAACGATCTCACAGACAAGATGGACATCTACGCTGCGCTCGGCATACCTAATTATCTCCTTTATGATGCCGAGGCACTTTATCTGCCTTCACCGCTGATAGGCTTTCGGTTGGTAGACAAAGCGTATGTACCGATCCGACCGGATGTAGCTGGCGGCATTCATTCAGATGTACTCAGTTTAGATTTCCATATACGCGATAGACGTTTGGCGGTTTACGACCCGGTGCGTCAGCAGTGGCTCCAAACCTCTGCGGAGCAGCAAGCCGCACGCGCAGAAACCGCAGAAGCACGCGCAGAAACCGCAGAAGCACGCGCAGAAACCGCAGAGGCACGCGCAGAAACCGCAGAGGCACGGGCGGAACAAGAAGCCATCACACGGCAGAAAGCGGAAGAAGAAGTCAAGCACCTCCGAAGCATTCCAACCGCTGATGCACCCGTCAATTCTTCACCGCTTCCATCCCCAACGTAAAAACACTCCTGTGGTTGGACCTTCAGTCGTTCACACGCGATCTCGTAGATGCGACGTGCTGGTTTTCTAATCCGTTCTTCACAGGAGAAAACAGGAACGTCAATGTATTGGGCTAAGGCATTTTCGCTCCTTATACCACGGGGACATTAGATAGACAAACCGGATCTTCCTTACGGAGGAAAACCCGGCCGAATCATTAGTAACGTGAGTTTGATAAATGTTGGACTTATGTAGCGTCCACTGTTAATGGACGTCATATACGCCACAAACTATGAAGTTTGTGCTACAATATCGTTGAATATTTCCTCTGCTAAGAGATAGTATGGTTCAACTTCTTCAAGGTAATATATAAAAACGGAAGTATCCAACAAAACTGATGCTGCTTGAGAATCTGCTGAACGAAAACCTAAAATTCCCGATCCCATGAGTTCCTTTCTGATTGGATATACGCATCAATTTCTTCAACAGTATTTCCCCATGTACCTTTCATTGAGCCGCAAATCTTCTGAATCAATGCTCTCTTTTGATCACGAGAGAGTTCAGATCGGATGGAGGGAAAAGCTTTGATTTCAACCTCAAGTGCTTGCCCTTCGGGGAGACTGATCCTATCCAGCGGTTCAATCACTCCGTTTTTATAGGTTGCCCTGATCTTTGTTGGATGCGTCATTTTCTACCTCCATTTTAATTCTGTCCGAAACGGATTTCGACGGAACTGCCTATCGGTTCTCAAACGCAGCAATATCCGCTTCATATTGCAAAGTCCAACCGATTTCATCGAGTCCGTTGAGCAAGCAATACTTCTCAAAATCTCCGATCTCAAAAGTGTGCGCCGTGCCGTCCGGACATATCACTGATTGCGCCTCCAAGTCTACCATCAACTGGTATCCCTCAGTGTCGTGCGCCTCTTCGCCGAGCGAGGTAATAACGTCTGCAGGCAGGGCAATCGGGAGGATGCCGTTCTTATAGCAGTTGTTACGGAAGATGTCCGCAAATGAGGGTGCGAGAATCGCCTTGAAGCCGTACTGCTGCAATGCCCACGGTGCGTGCTCACGGGAGCTGCCACACCCGAAATTCGCGCCAGCAATGAGGATACTTGCGTTCGCGTAGCGCGGTAGGTTCAACACGAATTCTGGGTTTGGGTCGCCGTTTTCAAGGTAACGCCAGTCGTTAAAGAGAAATTCACCGAAGCCGGTGCGTTCAATCCGTTTCAAAAATTGCTTCGGGATAATCTGGTCGGTATCAACATTAATCCGGTCGAGTGGGACAACAAATCCAACGTGTTCTTTAAATGCTTCCATATTTTCTGTTTCCTTTTTATAGTGAAGCCCATAAATAAGTGGACATCTTCGTAGCACAAACTTCCAGTTTGTGCCAGTCTGAATGCCTGTTATAGGTATTCAGACTGTTTGAGAGTGCCCAATTAATTCTAAACTTTACTATATCTTCGAGATGGAAGAACTTGGTTGGAAAAGAGGAAGAGAGGAAGGATGAGAATCCAATCTTCCAACCTTCCACGCTTCCATTCCAGTATCTTCCAGCCTTCCACGCTTCCTACTAAAACTTTCGGATATCAACAAAACGACCCGTTACAGCAGTCGCGGCAGCCATCTGCGGACTAACAAGATGTGTGCGCCCGCCTTTGCCCTGTCTGCCTTCAAAATTCCGGTTCGATGTGCTGGCGCAGCGTTGTCCCGGACTCAGGGTGTCCGGGTTCATGCCGAGGCACATGCTACAACCGGCTTCACGCCATTCAAAACCCGCTTCACGAAAAACCTCGTCAAGCCCTTCCGCCTCCGCTTGGCGTTTGACCGCCTGCGAACCGGGAACGACCATCGCGCTGATGTTCTCTGCGACTTTCCTGCCTTTTGCGACTTCCGCAGCAGCGCGTAAATCGCTGATACGGGAGTTCGTACAACTCCCAATAAAAACTCTGTCCACCGGAATATCTGTTATCGGGGTGCCGGGTTGGAGGTCCATATATGCCAAAGCGTGTTCGGTAGCAGTCTTTTCGTCGGTTGTCGCCATGTCTGCTGGGTCTGGCACGCGTCCTGTCACATCCGTCACCATACCGGGGTTTGTGCCCCATGTTACCTGCGGTGCGATGTCTGCTGCGTCGAGTTGTAACGTCCGATCGTAGGTTGCCCCTTCGTCAGTTGGGAGGTGTTTCCAATTTTCGACGGCTGCATCAAATTCTTCGCCTTTCGGTGCGAAACGTTTGCCAGCGATATATTCGTAGGTGGCATCGTCAGGTGCGATCATACCGGCACGGGCACCCGCCTCAATCGACATATTGCAGACGGTCATCCGTTCCTCGATACTTAGTGCGCGGATCGCGGAACCGGTATACTCAACCACGGCACCGTTGCCGCCGTCAATACCGATATGTCCAATAATAGAGAGGATAATATCTTTCGCGGTAACGCCGTACGGGAGCTTGCCATCAATGCGAATCTCAAAGGTTTCTGATTTCTGTTGCAAGAGGCATTGGGTGGCGAGGACATGCTCAATCTCGCTGGTGCCGATCCCGAAGGCGAGTGCGCCGAGTGCACCGTGCGTCGAGGTATGGCTATCGCCGCAGACAATCGTTTTGCCGGGCAACGTGATGCCAAGTTCCGGTCCGATGACGTGGACGATGCCCTGTTCAGGGCTGTCGATGTCATAAAGCGGGATGTCGAACTCAGCGCAGTTTTCTGCGAGCGTTTCCATCTGTTTCGCTGCAATCAGATCCGTAATCGGTAGCGATCTATCGGTTGTCGGTACGTTGTGATCCATCGTCGCGAACGTCAGATCCGGACGGCGGACTTTTCGGTTGTTGAGTCTGAGTCCCTCGAATGCTTGTGGGGATGTGACTTCATGAACGAGGTGCGTGTCGATATAGAGGATCGGCACCTCGTTTGCGGAAGCGCGCACCAGATGCGTCTCCCATATTTTTTCGTACATTGTCTTTTTTTTCATCAATTTGCTTTTCATAAAAAATTGTCACCGTCTGACGTTGGTTAGGGGTTTACCACCCGTTGTTGCTTCAGCGTTTCGATTTCTTCTCGAAGTTCTTGATTGATTTTTTCTTGTGAACTGTCTTTAACGCTTCGCCAGCCCATCATGATTGTCAAAACGACTAAAGGGATACCTATGAGTGCTATCAAAGCCACAAGGATACCTATAAGCCATGCGACAGGCGTTTTCAGGGAGTCTACCTGTTGCGTCATGTGTTCTTTCATACTATCTTCCGACGCTTGGATCTTTGTATCAAATCTTTTTTCGGACTCAGCGATCTCATCTTTGACAATCAAGCGGATCTTGTCAAGGTCAGCATCCTCGAGTGCCCCAATTGCCGGCATCACGATGACACACAATAGTATCGAGAAAAGCAAAATCGTTTTCATGGGGTGTTTCCAATGCCAGTTTGATTTATCCCCCTGCAAAGGTGGGAAGGTGGCAGACATGCGGGGTTTCCGGCATGCTTTGCAGTACCACCCAAAACTGAACAATTTAATTATACCACATTTGGCATGGCATAGTATAAAAATTATTTGATTTTTATACTACTTTTTATCACTCCCCCGCTAAAGCCCCATGCTTCAGCTTGGGGATGTAAGCGGAAACCAAAGGTGTTAAAGCCAAAAAAAGATTTGACATTCACCTAAAAATGTTGTATAATTAATATCAGCACTTGGTTAGGATTTTCACCTCTCTCTATCTTTGAGAGAGTCCTAACCGACCTCGTGAAAAGGGTCTTTAAGTGCGACACCACTCAAAATATGTATCGGGCAGTTGACGCGTAATTGAGCGAAAGCTTGGATCGGGGCAGAGGTGAAAGTCTGCACGTTGTATTGCTGCCCCCTTTTTCAATTTTTCTCTCCATTTTGGAGAGAGGCAGGCGGGGATAGCCGTGAAAGTTTTTCGCACGATATGCCCGCGGGGATTTTTCACCCTTCGGGGAATCGCCTGCTGGTGGAGACAGCGTAAGACGGTTGACCTTTTCAGGAAAACTGCTATTGTCTACGAAGCCGAGGTTTCCCCTACCTTTAGGTAGTGGGTGCTATCACGGCACCTACCGGACCTGGGAAAGTTGCTGCTCAAAGTCCGGTGCGGTTCCAAACCGCACCTACCGGACCTGGGGAGAACATAATCAAACCGAACCTACCGGGGTCTGGATCAAAGCTTACTCAAAAGGTTGCAATGTCCCGTCTTTGACGACCAGTACCCCCGGCGCATAAACAGCGTCCCCGTCGGCATTAAAAGAGAACTTACCAAAGACTGTGTCAAAGTCCATAATATTCGATAGCGCGTCTCGAATCGAGACTGAATCGGTTGATTGCGCGTTCTGAATTGCCTCCGCTAAAATATAGACAGTGACATAGGACGCGGCAGCAAAGACGTTTGGCTTCATCCCGTAAGTCGCGCTGTAGTTCTGAACGAAGGCTTGATTTCCGGGTGTGTCGTCTGTCGGGAGCCACTCAATAAAAGTGATTGCGCCCTCAGCGGCGGCACCTGCGGCTGCTACCTCAACATTGGTTAATGAGCTCACAATAAACGGAACGGATATGCCGAGTGCGTCTGCTTGAACGAGTATCAACGGTTTTTCGGGTGGCAACGCCGAAACAAAGATTGCCTCCGGATTCAACGCTTGTATTCGGGTTAATTGCGCGGAGAAATCGGTATTCCCACTCTGGAAGATTTCAGTGGTGAGTACCTTAACACCCTTTACAGTAAATGTTTCCTGCAATGCCTTGTCTCGGTCTGTGGAGAAGTCATCGGTTTCGTCATACATCGTAGCCACGCGTTGATAGCCGAGTTTCGCGTGTGTTACCGGGATGCCTTTAGCAACCACAACGTCTGTGGCGAGCGGGATACGGAAGACAAAGTCACTGATCGCGCCAAGCCCACGTTTCCCGGCTGTCGGGCTAATTGCGACAATCCGATTTTCACCGGCAATGGGGAAAGCTGCCTCTGTCGCGGTTGAGGACGCGGGCCCGAGAATAACAGACACGCCGTCTTCATGAATCAGTTTATTGAAAGCAGCAATCGCACCCTCCGGTGTACTGGCATCGTCTTCAATAATAAACTTGAATTGCGGACTACCGGGTTGTCCGTTATTAATTTCATCGAGGGCGAGGTCGAAGCCTTGTTTCATGAGTTCGCCTGCGGCAGCCAAGTGCCCTGTCAACGGTAAAACGACACCGATAGAAATTGCGTCGCTTTTATCGTCGACCTGCGGTGTGGTGGGTTGCGTAATTTGAGATATCCGCTCACAGGCGGAGAAAGCTACTATCAAGGTGGCAATTGCCACGATCAACATAAATGATTTCATTCGATATATTCCTTTCTTGGTTATATGTTTTGCACGTTCGTATTTTCGCTCAGTAAAGTTTACCACAAATTTGTATCAGGTATCAAGCAGTTTTCAGATTTTTCCGGTTTACACGCATTATGCACGCTGGCGAATATTTACCAACGTCGAAAAAGAAGAATAAGTGGTACTTTTTTTATCAAATGTGATATAATTTAAGTGTGTTGGTGTTCGTTGTTGGCAGTAGTATATTCTACAGAGACTTGCGCTTTTCCGATAACGCTAGTACTGCGGGACCTTCTTCCATACTTATCAGGAAAAACCGCAATGTCTGACATGCTGGCTAATGTGTATCGGATAGGACGAATACTAATAAAAGCAAAAAGTTTTACTTCAACTATGCACACAAGAGAAAAAGACCAGATTTTGTGGGTGTTATAATGCCGGTTTTGAATGGAATTTATGCAGATACGCCTTTTGACACAGAAGAAATACTTCAAGCGGATCTCAATATTGCTAATAAGTACCGTAGTAACCCTTTACGTTGGAAAGGACAATTTTCACCTCAGTTAGTTCAAGTACTCTTGGATAAATATTCTAATCGTGATACCAGTGTATTTGACCCGTTTCTTGGGAGTGGAACTGTTCTTTTGGAATCGGGTATGGCTGGACTTAAAGCCAGTGGCACCGAGATTAATCCAGCAGCTGCTATGCTGGCACAGACTTACCACCTTATAAACATTCCTGCTGATTCACGTCACTTACATTTACAAGCAGTCTCAAATCTTCTTCATACTGAATTTTTATCCAGTTTGCCACTATTGCAGAATATTGAGGAAGATCAAGGTGAAACAAATTTTGAGGCAGTTAAACTGAAACTTATAGGCTTACTGTCAAAGGTGGATGACCGTTTCCAACGAGGATTGTTGGAAACTTTGATTACTTTACTCGATTTTTACCGGACGGATATATCAATAAAAAAGGTTTTTAAGGTTTGGACGAATCTCAGGAAACTTGTGGTTGAACTGCCGTTTTCATGCCAACCTATTGCAGTCTTTCTTTCAGATGCCCGTGAAGCCCCTTTGTCCGATTCCTCAATTGATCTCGTCATTACGTCTCCGCCATATATTAATGTTTTTAATTACCATCAGCAGTATCGGGCATCAATGGAAGCTCTGAATTGGAACTTGTTAAAGGTATCAAGATCGGAGTTTGGAGCTAACAGAAAGCATAGGAGCAATCGATTTCTGACCGTTGTACAGTTCTGTCTTGATATAGCTCAAACACTTGGCGAGTTAGCAAGAGTCTGTTGTTCAGGGGCGAGACTAATTTTTGTAGTCGGCAGAGAATCAAAGGTAAAAGGAACACGTTTCTTTAACGGTGAAATCGTGACTGAAGTTTGCCATAGAACTTTAGGGTTTAACTTAATTCTGAAACAACAAAGAGTATTTCGTAATAGTTTTGGGCAAAGTATCTTTGAAGATATTCTCCACTTTTCGCCACCGAGTCAATATCCTCCACACAAAGTATATTTAGAGATCGCCCGAAGCATCGCTCAAGAAACATTGGAAGAGTCCTATTCAACAGCACCTGAACAATCAAAAAACGACATCAGATTAGCCCTAAAGAACATTAGCGATGTTCATGCATCACCATTGTTTGATGCTAAGAATGTGAGAGGTGGCTAAATATGCCTATTCTACCTACGCCTCACGGTGATAAATTAAACGCATTACTTAAAAATGAAAAACTCCCTGAATCGGATCGCCCCAATATCTTAGAAACGCTCAAACTCTATAAAGAATGGTTAGAGAAATTAAAATCGGTTACAGGCGGGCATCGAAAAATTGCAACCGATATGGTTGAGATGCTAAACGCGTACAAACAACACATTGAGTTAAATGTCATATTTGACAGCAAGAATAACTTCCTTTATCGCCAGAAGGGTCAACTTAAACTTGATAATACTATTATTGAAGAGTTCCTGCCAATATTATTAACTTCAGCTTTGTCTGGTATACTTCAAGACTATGATTTGGGCTTCGGTCCAATGACCTGCTTCTCGGGAATTAGATTTGAGTCGAGTATTACGACAGATAGAATTGGTGGCGGTATGCGGGTTAGGACCAAAGACCATGATTTCGCCATAAGTAGGAGGTTATTTATTCAATCGTCACACCATAAAGACTTTCAAAGCAGTATAACAAAAGAAACTAATATTGCTTATATCGCGGCGGAGTGCAAGACGAACCTTGATAAAACAATGTTTCAGGAGGCTGCCGCGACTGCTTTAGACGTTAAACTTGTTGTTCCAGGAGCAAAGTATTATTTGCTGTGTGAATGGCTTGATATGTCGCCTATAAGTACTCACACTACAGCTATTGATGAGATTCTTGTACTACGTAAGGCAAAGCGGCTTTCTTCTGATGTTCGTCAGGAATTCAGCACTGTCCCAGGGAGAATGAAAAATAGAGAGAAATTTGCTCAATACTTAGAAACCAATCCATTTTCGGCGGAGGTGTTTTTAAGATTTTTAGATCATGTTAATAGTGTTATTGACGAAAATCCTGAGAATGACGTAATTACAAGAGGCTATTTCTAATTTTGGGGTATTTGAATTTTAGCGCACAAGCAAATTTCAATATTAAACATGCACATTGTCCATTGATAGCGGGCGGGAAAACCCCGCCCCTACGAGTTCGGTGTCACCGTCTGCTGAAAAAATCGGAAGATTATTATTTAATATTGCTCACACGGCGTGGTTTTCATTGCAATTTGGTGTTTCCAATCGGTTATAAACTCATAAATTGATGCCACACAATACATTGTATTATAGACCCTCAAGCTGCATCCTAAACCCGCATGACGACGGGGAAGATGAGTGGGGTGCGTTGCATCTGTTTGGAGAAAAACCGTCGGAGCGCGCCTCGGATTTCATCTTGAACGATCTCGGTTTCGTGTTTCTGTTCGTCGCTCAGGTTTTCGATGACGCTTCGGGTAATCTCTTTCGCTTTTTCTATGAGTTCCTCCGATTTATCCATGTAGACAAATCCACGCGAGATAATTTCTATCTGTCCGGCGTTTAGTGCTGTTTTAGTGTTATCGGCATCTCCATCGGTAGGCAGATTTTCCGCGTTGCCCTCCTCGTTTGTACCAGTAGGGGTATCACTGTGCAGAACAATAATAGGGACCAGGATGCCCTCTTCAGAGAGTTGGATACGGTCACGTAGGACAATATCCTCAAGTTCAATTTCCGGTTTCCCATCAACAAGCACGCGTCCAGAACGCCCTTCTCGTCCGAAAACCTCGCATGTCTCAGGTGTCAGGTGAATGAGTTCTCCATCTTCGGCGACTTTGATGTTGTCCCTCGGGATGCCGACGGATTCAGCGAGTTCCGCGTGCCGTACAAGGTTTTGGTATTCACCGTGCACCGGCAGAAAAAATTTGGGTTGCAAGAGATTGAGCATCAACTTTAAATCTTCGCTTGACCCGTGTCCTGAAACGTGGACATCGGCATTGCGTTCGTGGTATATCTTCGCGCCGCGTCTAAGCAGATGGTTCCTCACATTCCCGATAGCCTTTTCGTTACCTGGGATGATTCGCGCAGAGATGACGACGGTATCGCCGGGTTCTACCTTTAAAAACGGATGATTATCGAGTGCCATCAATGCTAAGGCGGAGCGGGGTTCACCTTGACTGCCGGTACTTAAAATCACAACCTCGTGCGGTTGGAACATAGCCGCGTCGCGGGCATCAATCAGGTGGTCCGGATTCAGGTGAAGGTAACCGAGTTCGGAAGCGGTGCGCACATTGTTAATAAGAGAACGTCCGCTGACAGCAACAAGTCGCCGGTGTACATTTGCGAGATCAATGAATTGTTGGATACGGTGCAGACTTGAGGAGAAGGTGCAGAGAAATAGTTTCTGCTCGGTCCTCTGAAAGATGTGGTCTATCGTATCATAGATACTCCGTTCAGAGGGGGTCTGCCCGGGTCGCTCTGCGTTTGTGCTATCGGAGGCGAGCATCAGTACGCCTTCGGAACCTAAGCGTGCGAGCGTCTGAACGTCACTCAACTTTCCATCAATAGGGGTCATGTCAAACTTGAAATCGCCTGTATGGACGATCACACCAATCGGTGTACGGAGCGCGATGGCGACACTATCCGGAATGCTGTGCGTGACATGGATGAATTCAGCGGTAAAATCGCCCAATTCAACGGTATCGCCGGGGGCAGTCGTCTTGAGTTGCGCCTTACCGAGTACACCGTATTCACGTAGCCGTCCGCTTGCAATCGCGAGCGTCAGCTGTGTCCCGTAAACGGGTACATCCAACTGCCGCAGGACGTAGGCTAAGGCACCGATATGATCCTCATGTCCATGCGTTAGTAGGATTCCACGAATCTTTTCTTGTCGTTCAATTAGATAGTGGATGTCCGGGAATATGAGATCGACACCGGGCATATCTGAATTCGGTAACATGAAACCGGTATCAATGACGATAAGGTCATTCTCGGTTTCGTAGACCATCATGTTCATCCCGAATTCGCCTAAGCCTCCCAATGGAATCATTGAAACGCTGCCGTTCACGCTCTTTTCATTATTTATCTTTTCATTATTTAAAAGTGTGGAATCTGTCATAGAATAATTATTCAGTCGGCTCCTGACTGCCATTTAGGTTTATAGTAAAGTTTAGAATTAATTGGGCACTCTCAAACAGTCTGAATACCTATAACAGGCATTCAGACTGGAAACACAAACTGGAAGTTTGTGCTACGAATGTGAAAGACTAATAGGCATTCAGACTGGCACAAACTGGAAGTTTGTGCTACGAATGTGTCTATTTATTTTTAGGATTTACTATAGTTTGCTTTATCGCCAATGTAGATCAAAGTAATCGTAAGTTGTTGAGGTAATCTGCTCCATTTTGCCGGTTTCAACATCTAAGATGAAGATTTCGCTGGTGCGTCGTCCATCGGAATCTTTACCGATAAACGCGACCTGGCTGCCGTCTGGACTCCATGTTGCCTCGCGTCCTGGGTAAAGACTCAGATTCAGATAGTGCTTAAATCGTCCCTGCTCCACAGTGGCAACGCAGATTTCGCCTGACGTATAAAACAGAAGCTGTTTGCCATCTGGGGACCATTCTTCAATGTTTTGACACGGCGGCTCGTCGTGCTGCAGAAACCATTTCCGGCTCATACTGACAACATCCGGTTCTGCGATTGCAAGGAGACCTTCTGTCTTAAACGCAATCCATTTGCGGTCTGGCGACCACTCGGGCCAGCTTGTTCCCTTTGGCAACACTTCAAGTACTCTTCTATTCGGTTCTTTAACTCTTTCGCCTTTAGCATCCCAATGTAGCCATCCCTTTGCCCACCGCTCGGTCCGCCAACGCTTGATTTTTCCGTCAACCGGGACCTCCCAATTTTCCAACGGGTCTTTCGAACGATCAAGTTCGACCACAACCAGAACCGCTTCACTTGACGGAGACCACCAGAAATCGTGGATGCCATATTCTCTCTTGACCAGTTGTTTCTTCTCCGACCCATCTGCTCGCATCACATAGAGCGATTTCGCACGCTCCACGCCAGATATGTAAGCGATCCATTCCCTATCTGGTGACCATCGTGGGTTGCGCGAAACCGCATCATTCGTGAGTCGGTGGAAATCCGTGCCATCCGGGTTCATCGTACAGATGTCATACTGATAGAATTCCCACCATTTTTCTGTATCTCGACCTTTCTCCAGCGACCGTGTTGCCGCTCGGAAACCGTCTTCATTCAGGAGCGGCTCACGGATGGCAAAGACTAATTTGCCCGCACTATCGTCTGCAGACACAATTCCACCCATTATGGCAACTAACATGAACACACTCATGACTCGTCCGATACGCATACGTTCACCTTTTTAATAGTACTCAGTTATCAGTTAACAGTTATCAGTTACAAGAGGTTTTGGATAGTTCTAAGGTTTCCTCGTACTGACGACTGATAACTGTTAAACAACGATATTGATAAGGCGGTTCGGCACGACGATGACCTTCCGAATCGGTTTTCCCTCAATAAATCGCTGAACCCGTTCATCTGCAAGTGCGGCTTCCTCAATCTCTTTATCAGTTGCCTCAGCAGGGAGTTGGAGCCGATTGCGGAGTTTCCCATTGACTTGTGCAATGATAGTTACGGTGGCACTTGTGAGTACGGATGCGTCGTGTGTGGGCCACTGCGCCTGCGCGATGAACCCAGTTTCGCCGAGACGATGCCACAACTCCTGCGCAATGTGCGGCGCATAAGGCGAGAGCAGATGCAGGAAGATTTTCAAAGTCTCCTTTGATAGCGATTTCGCCTGTGTTGCAGTGTTAACAAAGATCATCATCTGGCTAATCGCGGTGTTCATTTTGTCAATGGATTCGGTGTCCTCCGTTACCTGCTTGACAGTTTTGTGGAGTTCGCGCCAGAGTTCGGGGTCCGTTGTACCAGCAGCGTCGGTCAACTTCTCGCTGAGTTCACCGCTATCTTCATCAATAACAAGTCGCCAGACGCGTTGAAGGAACCGATAGACTCCCTCTACACCGGCATCTTGCCACGGCGTGCTGGCTGTAACGGGTCCGATAAACAACAGATAGAGGCGGAGTGCGTCCGCGCCGTAATTGTCAATAACGTCATTCGGATTGATGACGTTAAAGCGCGATTTAGACATCTTCTCCATCTGCGTTTGAAGCGGCACGCGAGAGGTTTTCGCAACGGCTTTTCCATCGTTCTGCTCAACTTCGTGCGGATAGTAGTATTTACCCGCAGCGTCTTGGTAAGATTCAGCGAGAATCGTGCCTTGGTTGAGCAAGCCTTGGAAGGGTTCTTGCGTGGAGACCAACTTAGCATCGTAAAGTACTTTATGCCAGAAACGGGCATAGAGCAGGTGCAAGACAGCATGCTCGGCACCGCCCATGTAGAGGTCTACCGGCATCCAGTAGCGTTCAAGCGCGGTGTCAAAAGGTGCCTCAGTATTGTGGGCATCAAGGAAGCGGAGGTAATACCAGCAGGAACCTGCCCACTGTGGCATAATGTTCGTTTCCCGTGTGGCAACACTGCCATCGGGGAGTGTTACCTTCAACCATTCTGCATCGGCGCGGGCGAGTGGCGGTTTGCCGTCTTCTGTCGGCTTATAGGCATCAATGGGTGGCAGTTCTACGGGCAGAACCTCGTCCGGTAGTTGAACAATCGTGCCATCCTCAAGGTGTGCCAGCGGGAAGGGTTCTCCCCAATACCGTTGCCGCGAGAAGAGCCAGTCGCGCAAACGGTATTGCACCTGACGCGCCCCTTTTCCTTCACTTTCAAGCCATGCAATCATCTTTTCTTTTGCTTCAGCAACCTGCAAGCCGTTGAGGAAACCGGAATTGACGCAAACACCGTCCCCTTCAAAAGGTGCCTCTTCAATCGGCTTTTCACCGCCTTTGATAACTTCGACGATAGGGATACCGAAGGTTGACGCGAATTCGTGATCGCGTTCATCGTGTCCGGGCACTGCCATAATTGCACCCGTACCGTAAGTCATGAGCACATAATCCGCAACCCAAATTGGGATAGGGGCATCGTTGCACGGGTGAATAGCATAAGCACCTGTGAAAACGCCTGTCTTCTCTGTAGCGAGATCCGTACGTTGAAGATCAGATTTGTTGACGGCTGCCTTGACGTAAGCGTTAACCGCAGCAGCGGCATCAGGGTGCGTTATCTCGGAGACAAGCGGATGTTCAGGTGCCAACACGCAATAGGTCGCGCCGAAGAGCGTATCCGGTCGCGTCGTAAAAACGGTGAACACTTCCTTACTATCTCTGATCTTGAAGGTGATGTCCGCACCTTCCGATTTACCGATCCAGTGGCGTTGCATCTCTTTGAGACCCTCGGGCCAATCCAATAAATCCAAGTCTTCCAACAGCCGTTCGGCATAAGCGGTAATTTTGAGCATCCACTGGTGCATGAGGCGGCGTTCAACGGGGTCTTCGGTTTCAACGTATTTACCGTCTTTCACCTCTTCATTTGAGAGGACAGTGCCTAACGCTGGACACCAATTGACGGGTACATCGGCGAGATATGCTAACCCGTTTTCATAGAGTCGGAGGAAAATCCATTGCGTCCATCTGTAATATTCGGGTAGGGAGGTGTCAATTTTGCGGGACCAGTCGTAAGAGAGACCGATGCGTTGGATCTGCTGCTGAAAGGTCTCTGTGTTCCGTTTTGTAACGTGTGCTGGATGTTCATTTTCGCGTACCGCGTACCGTTCCGTGGGCAGTCCGAAAGCATCCCATCCCATGGGGTGCATCACATGATACCCCTGCATCCGCCGAAAATTAGCGAGTACATCGGTCGGCACGTAGTTTTTTGCATGCCCCATGTGAAGTCCAGCCCCTGAAGTATAGGGGAACATGCCAAGTACATAGAATTTCGGCTTGGTTTTCAGTATTTCAATATCGTTTGGAACTTTAAATGCTTCTTTTTTTTGCCACTCGGCTTGCCAATAGGGTTCTATTTCCGCCGGGGCGTACGGA
This sequence comes from uncultured Poribacteria bacterium, assembly GCA_951828385.1. Classification (GTDB taxonomy): domain Bacteria; phylum Poribacteria; class WGA-4E; order WGA-4E; family WGA-3G; genus WGA-3G. The sequence continues at coordinate 3,775,075 of OX639973.1, read as the reverse complement.
TGGTTCTCCATTTCTCGTTCTTCTCCTTTTGCATCCCTGTCTATTAACTTACATGTATGAATTCTAACACAAACCTGACCAATTGTCAAGATTACCTGTTGTCAGTTTGCAATAAACTTTTGAAAAAATCTTAAAAATATTGTAAAATATTAACGCTATACTTTACATGTGAAAAAAAGTATTCCGTCTGCAACATAAAAATTCCAATGACCTCTTTAACGTCTGCTCAACGAGGAACTCTATGAAGAATAAATTATCTCGACGGCAGTTTCTACGTACCGGCGCGCTCGCGACTACAGCTGCAGCAGTCAGCCTCGGATTTTTAGGGTGTAGCCGTACCCTGATTCAAAAAGTGCCGGGCTTTAGACCTGAACCGCCATTCCAATTCGTGCCGAGCGCGAACCGTCTCCTGGACCTCCCTGAAGGATTTACCGCCCACGCTTTTTCGAGAACAGGCGAACAGATGGACGATGGGCTTTGGGTGCCAGGCGGACACGACGGTATGGCGGCTTTCCCGGGGCCCAACGGCAAAACTATCCTCGTCCGAAATCACGAATTAGTCGCTACCGCCAAAACCGTCGGACCCTTTGGATGGAACAACGAAAAAATTGAAAGCGCGGCTATTGACAAATTTTATGACGCTGGATCAGGCGAACTACCGTGCCTCGGTGGGACGACGACACTCGTTTATGATACGCGCACGAAGACGCTGGAGAAACACTTCCTAAGTCTGACAGGGACGATCCGAAATTGTGCCGGTGGACTGACCCCTTGGAATACGTGGATAACCTGTGAAGAGACTATGCAGAAATCTGAAAAAGAAAATACCTATGAAGCAGATCACGGGTATAATTTTGAGGTGCCTGCTTCTGCGGAAATAGGATTAGCCGAACCTATCCCGTTGAAAGCGATGGGGCGTTTCAATCATGAGGCTGTCGCTGTTGACCCGAGAACTGGCATCGTCTATCAAACGGAAGACAGGGGTGATAGTTTAATTTACCGGTTTATTCCTGAGAAGCCGGGCGAACTCGCTGCAGGGGGTAAGCTGCAAGCACTGAAAATCCGGGACCTCAAGAGTGCCGATACCCAAAACTGGCGAAGTCGAAACCAAAAGTACTTCTGGTGGACGTATAACCCGATACCCGTCGGAGAAACACTTGCGGTTGAATGGGTAGATATTGAGAACGTGGAATCGCCCTTGGATGATCTCCGCAAACAGGGGGCTGAAGGTAAAGATGCAGCGAAGTTCGCACGCGGTGAAGGGATATGGTACGGCGACAACCAAGGGAACGGAGAGTTCTATATTGCCTGCACGAATGGCGGTATCGCATACAAAGGACAAATCTGGAGATATATCCCGAGTGCTTACGAAGGCACAAGCCGCGAAGCACAAGAACCGGGGACTATTGAACTCTTCATTGAACCGAACGACAGTAATCTCATGGAAAACGCAGATAACCTGACGCTCACACCGTGGGGCGATCTGATTATCTGCGAAGACGGTCCCAACGAAGAGTTCCTTATCGGCGTAACTCCCGAAGGAAACCTCTACCGGTTCGCGCGGAACGCCGGTAATCTATCCGAACTCGCAGGCGCGACGTTCTCACCCGATGGCACGACGCTCTTTGTGAATATCCAAAGTCCTGGGATTACACTGGCGATCACCGGGCCTTGGCACCAGATTCGGCAGCGATCTGAGACACTATGGCAGAAACCTAACAATCAAGTTTCCGCTGCTTAAAACCTTCCAAATACAAGTGAAACCCAACACCTTCTCACACCAACAGCGTTTGAGGCGTTGGGTTTCGTTATCTAACGAACGACAATTAAAGGCAGATCATTGGATGACAGGCATAAAAACAGACCTTTATCTTGGGGATTGCTTAGAGGTCCTGACCAATTTTGATGACGATTCATTCGACCTAATCATGACTTCTCCCCCGTATGCGGACCGCCGATCCAAAACGTATGGCGGAACGAGTCCTGATGAATATGTCGATTGGTTCATGCCTCGTGCTGAGGAGTTTTTAAGGGTCCTCAAACCATCTGGTACATTTATTCTAAACATCAAAGAGAAAGCCGTTGACGGGGAACGGCATACTTATGTCATTGAGTTGATACTTGCTATGAAAAGGCAGGGGTGGTTGTGGACAGAAGAGTTCGTCTGGCATAAGAAAAATTGCTATCCGGGCAAGTGGCCGAACCGTTTCAGAGATGCTTGGGAGAGATGTTTGCAGTTTAATAAAACCAGAAAATTCAATATGTATCAAGAGGAGGTTATGGTGCCGATGGGAGATTGGGCGGAGAAAAGGTTGAAAAATCTCAGCAAGATAGATCAGAGTCGGGATACCTCGAAAGTTGGCAGCGGGTTTGGTAAGAACGTTTCAAATTGGGTAGACCGAAAGATGGCGTATCCGACAAATGTTTTGCACTTATCAACCGAAACGGGAAATCGAAAGCATAGTGCCGTTTTTCCGAAAGCACTCCCTGAGTGGTTTATCAAGTTGTTTACAAAAGAAGATGATTGGGTGCTTGATCCGTTTGCAGGTGCTGGTACGACGTGTCAGGTTGCGCAAATGTTGTTAAGAAATTCCGCCGGCATCGAGATTTTGCCCGAATATTATCAATTGGCAAAAGAGAGCATTAAGCAAATACCACGTCTTGAAAACCGATTCCAAGTGTGATTCAGTTCTATCCAAACGTTCAATTCTCCAGAAGAAACCTACACCATTAACGCGCCCGTCGCTTAGCGGCTAATAATCGGGTCATTGACGCTTCTGTTGATCGTGGAGAGACCGTATCTGCTGTAGCACCTTTGGGTGAAGATACACGCTCCACCAGTGCCGGGACGACTTGGGTGTCCACAGATTTTCCGCGCAACCTACCAATAAACTCGGCGATATGCCTATTTGCTATGCTGTAGCGTCGGAGGATCATTTCTAACACAAAGAGAGTGGCGGCAATAACCAATAGTGTTTGGGCAAGCGGGACTTGCCGCTCAATGGGTGTGCCTGCCGGTGCTGCTATCTGGGACGGTGTGGGTTCGTAGATGCCAGCAGTCTCCGATGCCAGCGTTTTTAGCAGGTCGGTATTGACCTCAAATTTGGCGTATTCCACCGGATAGGGGAGCGACAGAACCTCAGTGCGTTTGCGCCCATCACCCTCACGCTCCGCAGTAACGATGTAAGCGCCGCTGTTACCTACCTGAAATGCGCCGTTGTAACGCCTCAACGTCCGCTGTTGCATTTCAATCGGTTCGCTGCTTCCATTCGGACCAGCAACGCGGACCTCGTAAGCAGCTTGTGAAGGCGTTTGTGTATCAATGCTAACTTCTGCGGCACCGTGGCGGAGCGATACAGTGAGATCAAAGTCGGCACCTGCGTCCGCCGCAGGCAGCACCCAATTGACAACCTGCCCCCAAAATTTCCCGAAATTCTGCCACGGAATCCATTCTTCTGCCCATGCTGATTTAACGTCCGATGTCCACGCGACCGCTTTCCCTAACCCGATATTCCACCCTGAAAGAACCGGTTCATCTTTATGCGAACGGATAAAAACCCGCGCGGTATCCTTCTCCGTCGTGGCAATGTAACCATAAAGTGTTGGTGGGATACCGATGCCATCAACAATAGGTTCACTCGGAGCAGTAATAACAGGTTGAAAAGGTTCTTGAACGATGTAACGCTGCGTTTCTCGGACAGCTTCCGTCAGTACCCTCGGCAGTTCTTGTAGATTTTGAACGGGGACAAAATGTCCGCCGCTGGTCTCTGCAAGCTGCGTGAGAAGTTCCGCATTTGCATCGCCGATCGCAATCGCTGTGATGCTGATACGTGCTTCGGCAATTCGTTCCGCTAACTTTAGAAAATCGGATTCTGTATCATCAGATTTGCCGTCCGATAAAAGAACGATGTGCTTCCGTTTCGCATCGTCTGCTTCAAGTCTTTTGTATGCTTTGTCAACCGCCTCCATCATCAGCGTTGTCCCACCTGTCGGCTTAAGTCTTGCAACGGCTTGAAGTAACACAGGACGATCGGATGTGAGCTCCGAAAAGCGATCATTGACCTTGCTTGCGCTGAAACTGATGACCCCGGCGACATCCTCCTCTTTAAGATTGTCAATACCGGCACCGATCCCAGCAATAGCGAGATCTATTTTACGCCGTTGTCCGTCAACATAATTAGCCATGCTCCCCGACGTGTCCAACACAAAAAGAATCGCCACCGTGTCCTCCTGCTCACGTGGTGTCATCTTTACGGGAAGTACGCGCTCTAACGCCGTATCGGTATAACCACCAGGCCCGTATGCATGTTCACCGCCGATAACGACTAATCCGTGCCCGAGGTCCCGGACATAATTTTCGATGCTTTGCAGCTGCTCGGATGAGAGCACTTCTGCAGAGACGTTACTCAGAATTAGAACATCGCTGCGTTGGAGTTCAATGAGATCCGTCGGCATCTCCGCGGGTGTTATATCTTCCACGTCAAAGCCGTTCTCCTCAAGGACGGTTTTCAGGTGCATAGTTTCCTGTGTCTGATCTTCGTCTACATATAGCATACGCGGTTGGTTTCCGTGAACTTTTACAACCGCATATCCTTGATTGTTCTCAAGGATTTCATCGGTTACATCCAGCTGCAGTTCATATCTATGGTTTCCTTCTTCCGAAACAGGGGGTACAGTTATAGCGATAGAGTGTATTCCACGCTGTAATGTCCATTCAAATTCATCAATGCGCGCACCTTTGTGATAGACCATAGCATCTAACTTTGGAATGCTGCCATCGGTTTCAATCACTGCGTTCATCTCAAAACGCTGTCCTTTGCGGACTTCGGTAGGTGCCTGCAGCTGCACCACCCGAACTGCGTCTTTAAGCGTGTCAAGTGGTAGTGTTGATATTTCGACATCACTCGCCGAGAGTAAAGGCAGATAGTCTTCCAAGCGTGTCCCACCCGCGTTATGACCCCCATCGCTTAACAACACGATCCGCCGATGATAACCATTTGGCAGCCATGCGATTGCGTGCTTAAGTGCAGTGAGAATATCGGTACCATCTCGTTGAATCGTCTGTTCCGCGAGTGCTTCCAGCAGCACCGTAGACATGCCTTCCAAGGGTTGATCTGCTTTCTGTCGAATTTCTGTCAGGACAGAGGTTTCACTGGCAAAACCGATGATGCCGAACTGATCGGTAGGTCTCAATTTTGCGACAGCGGCATCGATCTGTCTGACTGCTGCCTCACGCTGGGCAGGCGGAACGCTTTCGGAAGTGTCCATTAGAAAAACGACTGCAAGTCGCTGTTCTTTGTGCGTCCGGTGGAGACTGGCTAAGGCGAGGATTGCGCATAGGAGCGCGGTACCTCTCAGCAAGATAGTTACGCTTTTTCGCCACTTCGTCGTACCGAGGTGCGTCCGGCGTTGCACAAAGATTAGCAAAGGAATAGCGATGAGTAGGATTAAGAAGAGTGGCGTTCGGAAATCAAACATTTGATTAGTTGTTAGTTGTCAGTTGCCAGTTACCAGTTAAGACTCGTGGCAGTTCAGCGAAACTTGTACACCACAAACCATCTTTTGATACCTACTCCACAATGTTATTGGCTGCGGAGTTCCTCAAAATAGGCTTCTGCGGCTTGTGTTTCTGCGGCATGTGACATGTTATAATGTTCGCAGCGCGCGATATATTCGTCAATTAGTGTGCGTCGCTTTTCGGGTTGCATTTCACCGCCAGCGACGAGCATCGCTTTGTAAGCAGGGATAGAGGCTTTTTCGACCCGCGCCCGGATCTCAGGTTTATCGGCGAGTGCTAATGCCTGCTGGAAATAGTCGAAAATGGTCTGCGAACTCTCGGCATCTAAGCCTATATCCTCTGGCGTCGGGAAACACCGCGGGTGGAGCCCCTTTGTATCAGCGTTATCGTGGAGGAAGGCGATATATTCCAAAATCGGGGGTGCTGCCGCCTCGTAATGGAGATTCACAAATTCGTTTAAGAGTGTTTCAGCATCAAGATACGGATTCCAGATAAGATGGGAGATCAGGTAATTTCGCAGGTCCGAAAATTCGCCTGTTAACCCGTTGCCGTTTGCCTGCATGAAAACACCCTTGGCGTTATTGTGCAGGAAATAACGCACATTCGGCTCAATACTCCGCAGATTTGGGAAGGGTAAATCATAAGAACGGAAATTGGTGTTATAGTTCCAAATCCAGATGTCGTCACAGATTTTTCCCCATTCGTTGGTATCTTGGCAAAAGGCTTGATTCTGTTCGCAATCTGAATTGTCAATGGCATGCAGGGTACAACATTCAATACTACAGAGTTGAATCTGTACATTGTGCCGAGGTTTTACCGTTTTAGGCGGTTTGCGGGTATACCAATACGCCAGTGTCCCGACTTTGACGTGCGGGTGTGGTTTCTCAATGCGTTCCGCGACAGCATTGACGAATGTTAACTGCGACCCCATCGGTGTGCCTTCTGCTGCGTTGAGGGTCTCACAGGCTTCGCATCGACAGTATGCGGCTGTATCGGCTTGACTCACACTGATATTGGTGGCTTCTGGGCGCTCTGTGAGTTGCTGAATTGCGGATGCCGCAGCAATTTCAATAACTTCGGGATTCGTCACGCATAGCTGGGGTCCGCCGCCGTGGGTATTCGTATCCCGTTTTCCGTCCACGAGTGCATAATACTCCGGATGGCTCTCGCCATAAGTGCTATAAGGTACCAACGCGTGGAATGAATGGTTGATTAACTGCTGTTGGGTCTTCCCACCGAGATTTTCTGCGTCTGTGACGGTGTTGACTTTCCGTTTCGCCGCGAACGCTGGGTTCTCTGAATTCTCTCGGTAATAACTCCAACGGAACGAGAAAGGAGGCGAGTAGGTGTAACGTCCGCACGGGATTTTTAGCGCAGATGCATCTGGAATATGCGTATGCTCAGCGGTTAAAAATCGGATACCGACGAGTTCTTCAAGAAACTGGTGGACAGCGTAGAGGACACCGCGCGGTAGCCCCCCGTGTATCTGAACCTGTCCACTTTCAACAGTGATCTGGATATCCTCATCACCTAATGCGGGTAATGCGGCAATAGCGATCTGTCGGCTGTCAGCGTTGGCATCATTCCGCGTGGTAACGAGCGATAACGTCAACCCCGTTGCTTGGTTGAACCAGTTTTGGAACTCTTCTGCGGCGTATTGCTCGGAATCGGTAGCATCATCGGAGACAGTGATATGCCACTCCTGAATCGTCGAGATCGCTAAATCGCCACTGGTAGCGTGAAAAGTGAGTGTTTTCTGAGTTGACATGATACCTCCTCTTTTATTCGATTCTAAAATTGGTTGACAGACTTCACGATTTTTGCCTACCCCCACTGCGCCATCGGTTCTGTTGACTGCACTATATTCATCCGTGCGTCCGCAGCCTTGTTAAAAGCAGCGTCTGCTGGCTCTGTATAGTCTACGATCCCCGGTACGACAACGGGTGAAGTCAGATCATCGACCAGATAGATTTTCTTCGCCAATTCGCTATCGGTCTGCTGAATTTCTGCAAGCAGATCGCTGACAGTCCACGCGACACAGTGGCTTTTCGCTTGTCCCGCGATAATCACTCGGTCGTATCCGAGAAGCATTTGGAGAAAGGTACTGTTTTTTTCAGCAATCGGTTCCCCATCTGTGTCGTTCAGGACTTCCGGACGTAAAACAGAATAGTTTTCAGTCAACGGATTCTGTCCTTTAATTTCGTAATGGGTCTGGGTCTTACGGGCGATCGTATGGAAAAAGCAGGCTTCATCAACAGCAGAAACAACGGCGTGTCCAATTCCGCCGAGCATCGCATGGTAGGGCCATATTGCGAGCGGATATTTGCCATCTTCGGTAAGCCTTTTGACGTAGTGTTCGCCGTACGCCTGGAGCCATGCGTATGGATTGGACGCTGGAACTTGGCTCGGTAGATTTAGACTGCCAACAACAGCAGGATTGACGCGCCATCTGCCTGTCTCTATATCTTCCGGTGTAATTAGGGTCTGTAAAGGTAACGGATGCTCACCAGTATCGTTAATCCAGAAGACTTCATGAAATATTTGCAGTGCCGTGTGTGTATCCAGTGTGCAAGCGATTTTGGTAATCTGTGGCAGGTTCCGATAGATGAACTGACACAGCCGAATATTATCCGCTACTGCACCATTTCCCGACCTACCCCCAACAAACAGTTCATACCCCGGAATACAGAATGTATTTTGGACATCGACAAGAAGTAAGCAGGTACGAAAATCGTCTTCGGATGCTGGAGGTATCGAGTGTTGTGCTGCCCACGTGAGTGCTTCTTGCTGGCGTTCTTGATACGGGATTCGCCAAACCTTGTCTACTTGATTAACATCGAAATGTTCTGGGAGTGGCAGTTGTGGTGTAGACATCGTTTTATCCTTTTTTACAGTCATCAGTTATCGGTTTTCGGTTTTTAGTCAGAGATATGCTGTGGCAGTTACAACAAAAGCACCTGCCACAAAGCGTTAACTCTCACTGTGAGGTAAACCCATCCATCTCTTTCTGAAAACTGAAAGGTTTTTTTTTTTGAAAAAAAACCGAACTGAATACTGACAACTATTCCACGGTTTTGGTTGCGGAGAGCGGTTTTAGGAGCATTTTATAGAATTTAGTGGTTTTTAGCAACAAAAATCGGTTGATATCTGTTACACATATAAGGTAGAATAGAGTAACATTCTCCAGTCAGCACCTTTTAGCACCCTAAAGTTTGCAAGGAAAACAGAAATGAAAAAGTTTTTTAAACCACTCCCAGATTTAGACGAGAGACTTGATCAGGTCAACGAACGCATGCGGCGGGCACGCCGAATCCTGGACTGGCGAGCAAGAGAAGCACGCATTCCTCTTGACATTCAAGAAGACTTCGGTATCTCTGAATTGGAAGGCGGGATAATGCTCGTTTCACGCGACGGCGATGTACATGACAAAGTAAGAAATCTCGTCCGGTCCGAAGGCTACGGATGCGACATTCCAGAACGAAGCTCGGAAGCCGTCGGTTTATTGAAGTTGGGCAAATATCAGATGGTAATTGCCGACTACACTCGCCGTTCAAGAGGTCGGCTCTTTGAATATGTCAGGCGGTATCAGCCCCATGTCAAAATCGTCTCGATTGTCCGCAATAACGACGAAGGGCGACGGGTCATGAGAGCCGGCAGCTACAGTTACCTGTTAGGACGCGGCTTTGATCCAGAGCAGTTACGTACCTGTATAACAAGTGCTCTTAAATTAAAGCATCGCGCCTGCTGGTTGTTAACAAACGGCGAGCGTTGTAACCGATCCTGTGTTGATGATTTCCAATCCGATGAAGATTTTGCGGAAATCGAATAAGACACGGTTAATGGTTAATGGTTAATGGTTAATGGTTAAGAGGTCTCTTTCCAACAACCAACACCCCTTTATAATAGCAAATTTTGGTATTCCGCCGCCTGCTACGCGCATGTAACTCGAAGACGCTGGAAAGTAATTATCGCTATCCGCTTGATCGGAAACCCGTTTTTGACGAAGGAAAAAACGGAGCAAGAACCTAATATTTAAAAATATGGCAAAAAACTTAGAATTCAAAGCGCGTTACCCGTCGCTTGAAAGCCTCTATCCGAGGTTGGCTGATCTAAAAGCGACACACCGTGAAACTGTGCATCAAACGGATACCTATTTTTATGTGACGCAGGTAAAAGACGCTGCGATATTGGAAACTTGCAAACCGCGTCTTAAGTTGCGTGAGATTGATGAGACAGATGAAGCGTGGCTCATCTACTATGAGCGTCCAAATCACAGCGAATCCCGCTATAGTCAGTACCAACTCAGTAAGGTTAGCGACCCATCAACCCTCAAAACATTGCTAACCGTTGCTTTGGGAGTTGAAACGATTGTCCAAAAACAGCGAGAGGTCTGGATGTTCAAAAACACCCGTATCCATCTCGATACAGTTGCCGATTTAGGGCAGTTCATTGAATTGGAAACGGTGTTTCAAGGGCAAACGGAAGCCGAAGCAGCAAATGAACATCAGCATGTTAAAAGGACACTTCATTTAGGCACTGCTGATCCAGTTGCTGTCTCCTATAGCGACCTTGTTATGCAAAAGTCCTAACCAAATATCAGCAGTATTGCCTCAGTCCTATATTTTTCACCAGAAAACATCAACTTTCCACCCAAACATACCTATTTTTGCAGAATTATGCACCCGTTTTATCCCTAAGTAGCGTCACCAGATTTGAAAACAGAATGATGAAACTACCCTTTTTTGGAGGCGACACATGAAAAATGACGATGTTCAACTTATTCAACGCGTCCTTGAAGGCGACGATAACGCCTTCTCTGTGCTCGTGAGAAAATATCAGAAACAGGTGCACGCGTTGGCATGGCGGAAAATCGGGGATTTCCATATTGCTGAGGAGATTACACAAGATACGTTCCTCAAAGCATACAAGAAACTCCCAACACTCAAGGAACCGCAGCGTTTCGACAGTTGGCTTTATGTCATCGCCGCAAATCGCTGTAGCTCTTGGCTCCGGAAAAAGCGGTTGTGGACGCAACCACTCGAGAAATTTGAGGAGACAGACAACGAGCATATCCAAACAAGCACATATTCTGGATACGTCGTTGCGGAAAACGAGCGCACAACCGCAGAAGCACAGCGCGATGTCGTCAAAAAGTTGCTCGCCAGACTACAAGAGAGTGAACGTACTGTCATCACGCTCCACTATTTTGGTGAAATGTCCTGCACAGAGATCGGCACATTTTTAGGCGTATCCGCAAACACTATTAAGAGCCGCCTCCGTCGCGCACAGCAGCGCATGAAAAAGGACGAACCGATGATCAGAGAGGCTTTAGATAACTTCAAAATCACGCCGAACCTCACAGAGAATATTATGCAAGAAGTCGCTCGCATTAAACCCGCCGCACCGTCCGGTGGCAAGCCTTTCGCACCGTGGACAATCACTGCCTCTACAGTTGCAGTGGTGTTACTAATGCTTGGATTCGGAAATCAGCAATACGCAATACGTTTCCAACAACCCTATAGCCTCGATGCCGCATCGGAGATGACTGTTGAACTTATTGAGGCACCCGTCGTGCTGAATAGCGCATCAAAACCAGATATACGGACGCAGATAGGAAGCACTCACACACCGAGCAAAAGCAGCAAATCTGAACAACCCCCTAAGGATGCCCAAGCATTCGTCACAGAAGCACATGCTGATGAACTTGTCGATGATTATACAAAATGGCATCTCCCGAAGGAAGCGAAAGCGAGGCTCGGAAAAGGCGGCATCAACGCGCTTCAATTCTCACCAGATGGCACACAAATCGCTGTCGGAAGTAACATCGGTGTATGGCTTTACGATGCAAAAACAGGAAAAGAGATTAATATGTTCGGGGGTGTGTGTCAATCCATCGCTTTTTCGCCTGACGGACGACTCATCGCAAGTGGCGGCGGCCCCCTCGGACTTCAGTTATGGGAAATAGCGACTGGTCAGAAAGTGGCACTTATCGATGCCCCTCCGTCTGCCTCAGCACTACATTTCTCTGAAGATGGCAAAACGCTAATCGGTTTAGGGAACTGGGGGGAATTAATCAGCCAGTTAGACGTTGAGACCAAACAGAGAAATGTGAAAAATATTGACGATCGGTCTTTTGAAAAGATGCCGCGCAGATATAGCCCGGAACCCTACGCACTCACAGATGATAAATTTGCCGTTGGCGGCCAGAATGGAAAGATTCAGTTGTGGGACACAATGACCGGCAAAAAATTATCAACCCTTAGCGGACATACAGCCGGAATTCAGAAACAGTTACCATTTGCAGCAGATGAGGAGATTCCACCACCAGGGGAGAATCGGGTGCGGTTTGTAGACGGCACCCCCCATCATGTGTTAACTTTAGCATTTTCACCGGATGGCACGCGACTCGCCAGTGGAGGTAAAGATAAAACGGTGCGATTATGGGATACCGCCACCAACAACGAATTAGTTATCCTCCGAAAACACACAGGGTGGACAAACGTGTTAGCATTCTCGTCGGATGGAAAAATGCTCACAAGCGGGAGCACCGATAAGACCATCCAGCTATGGGATACCGCGACTGGGGCACACCTCGCAACATTCGCTGGGCATACCAACAGTATTGTAGCACTCACATTTTCACCAGATGGACGTACCCTCGCAAGTGGAAGTATGGACGGCACAATTCGGTTCTGGAATACAGAAACCGGAGATTTGCTACCCCTCAATATTATAGAACATACGGAGTGGGTGAAAGCGGTGTCCTTCTTTAAAGATAGTTCCACACTCGCAAGCGTCGCATTTAACGGGGTAATTACCTTGTGGGACCTGAAGACATCACAAAAAACCGGGATCCAAACGATAGAACCTTGGGATTTATTATTGGCTTCAGCATTTTCACCGGATGGCACAAAACTCGTTAGCACGGGTGCAAAATCCGTCACATTCCTCAACATAGGTCCCAGTAAGATGGCCCCCACGTGGGAGCCGGATCGTCTGGTCCGTTTGACGGATGTGCGTACAGGACGTGAATTAGCGACCTTAACAAAGTCAGTTGGTGCTGGTGGAATGAAGTACGAAGGAGGTATGACTTTTTCACCCGACGGAAAAACGGTAGCCTTCCACGGTTTTGGCGAAATTCATGTATGGCATACAGAAAGGGGGGATATTCTTACTATCCCACTCGTTGAATCTCTAAGTGACGCGATAGACCATTTTCTAAGTGACGCGACGGTCCATCAGCACATAATGACTCGAATACTAGACGAAGTCCCGGTTTTGATGTTCTCACCGGATGGGAAAAAACTTGTCAGTGGAACCATGGGCGGGAAAGTTCAAATGTGGGATGCAGAAACAGGGACTGAGCTGGCTCCCTTTCTTGCAGGACAAGATCCACCCGACAATTCTTCCGACACCATGCTCCTTAAAGATTCGATTACAGCGTTAGCGTTCTCCTCAAATGGGACATTGCTCGCTGTCGGAAGTCAACAAAAAATCAGTTTGTTGGGGAGCAGCAAGCAGCCGCCCCTTAAAGATGCACCACGCGGTACCCAATCGTTAGCGTTTTCTCCTGATGACACCGTCCTCCTTGCCGGACTTAGAAACGGCGGAATTGAGTTATGGGATATGACAACAGGGGAAAAAATCAACACACTCAATGGGCATACCACAATAGTAGGGACGTTAGTATTTTCACCCGATGGAAAAACACTCGTCAGCACAGGACAAGATGGCACGATTCTCCTCTGGGATTGGGAGGAAGCCATCAAGGGTGCGCCTGTGGTGGAAAAATGAAACGAAATATCTTCTTGACTTTGGAGGCGACACATGAAGAATGACGATGTTCAACTTATTCAACGTGTCCTTGAAGGCGACGATAATGCCTTCTCTGTGCTCGTGAGAAAATATCAGAAACAGGTGCACGCGTTGGCGTGGCGGAAAATCGGGGATTTCCATATTGCTGAAGAGATTACACAAGATACGTTCCTCAAAGCATACAAGAAACTCCCAACACTCAAGGAACCGCAGCGTTTTGATAGTTGGCTTTATGTCATCGCCGCAAATCGCTGTAGCTCTTGGCTCCGGAAAAAGCGGTTGTGGACGCAGCCACTCGAGGAAATTGAGAAAACAGACAACGAGCATACCCAAACAGGCACGTATTCTGGATACGTCGCTGCGGAAAATGAGCGCACAACCGCAGAAGCACAGCGCGATGTCGTCAAAAAGTTGCTCGCCAGACTACAAGAGAGTGAACGGACTGTCATCACGCTCCACTATTTTGGCGAAATGTCCTGCACAGAGATCGGCACGTTTTTAGGCGTATCCGCAAACACTATTAAGAGCCGCCTCCGTCGCGCACAGCAGCGCATGAAAAAGGACGAACCGATGATTAGAGAGGCTTTAGATAACTTCAAAATCACGCCGAACCTCACAGAGAATATTATGCAAGAGGTCGCCCGTATTAAACCCGCCGCACCGTCCGGTGGTAAGCCTTTCGCACCCTGGGCAATCGCTGCCTCCACAGTTGCTGTGGTGTTACTAATGCTTGGATTCGGAAATCAGCAATACGCAATACGTTTCCAACAACCCTATAGCCTCGATGCCGCATCGGAGATGACTGTTGAACTTATTGAGGCACCCGTCGTGCTGAATGCCCCATCAAAACCCGATGTACGGACGCAGATAGGAAGCACTAACACACCAAGCAAAAGCAGCAAATCTGAACAACCCCCTAAGGATACCCAAACATTCGTCGCAGAAGCACACGCCGATGAACTTATTGATGATTACACAAAATGGCAACTCCCGAAGGCAGCGAAAGCACGACTCGGAAAGGGTGGAATTAATGACCTGCAATTTTCGCCGGACGGCACGCAACTTGCAGTCGGAAATAATATCGGTATCTGGCTTTACGATGTAGAGACTGGAAGAGAGATTGACATGTTTCCCGGTATATGTCAATCCATCGCGTTTTCACCAAATGGGCGATTCATTGCGAGTGGCAGCGGCCCCGGACTTCAGTTGTGGGAGACAACCACCGGCCAGAAAATCTCACACATCGAGAGGCTTCCGCCTGCCGCAGCAGTGCACTTCTCTGAAGACAGCAAAACAGTTGTCAGTTTGAATAACTGGAAAGACACTATTGCCAGGTTAGATGTTGAAACAGGTGAGCGGAATGTGAAAAAGATCAAGGAAATGGCAACGCGGAGAACAGGTTCGTCTCTATCTTACGCGCTTACAGCGGATACATTTGCCGTTGGCAGGCAGGACGGAAAGATCGATCTGGGAAACACAAGGACCGGGGGAAAATTAGCAACCCTCAGCGCCCATACCAGCGGAATTCAAGAACGGTTATCACCCGCAGCAGATGAGGAGATTCCGCCAGCAGGAGAGATTCGGTGGCAGTTTATAGACGGCACCCCCAACTCTATATTAGCTTTAGCGTTTTCACCGGATGGCACAAAACTCGCCAGTGGAAGTAAGGATAAAACGGTGCGATTATGGGATACTTTCACCAACGGCGAATTAGCTATCCTCCAAAAACACACAGGACCGACAAATGTGTTAGCATTCTCACCGGACGGAAAAATGCTCGCAAGTGGGAGCTCCGATAAGACCGTCCAGCTATGGGATACTGCGACCGGGGCACACCTCGCAACGTTCACTAAGCATAGAAGGGGTATCGCGGCATTAGCGTTTTCACCAGACGGACGTACCCTCACAAGTGGAAGTATGGATGGTACAATCCGGTTCTGGAACACAACCACCAGAACGTTGCTACCGATCCATCTCACAGAACATACGGAGTGGGTTAAAGCCGTTTCCTTTTTTGAGAACGATACCACGCTGGCAAGCGTTGCGTTTAACGGGGTAATTACCTTGTGGGACCTGAAGACATCACAAAAAACCGGGGGACAAATGGTAGGTCCTCGGGATTTCTTGTTGACTTCAGCGTTTTCACCCGATGGAACGAAACTCGCTACCCTTGGGGCAAAATCCGCCACATTCCTTAATATAGGTTACGGTAAGATTGTCACCACACGAGAGCCGGATCGTCTGGTTCGTCTGACAGATGTCCGTACCGGACGTGAATTAGCAACCTTAACAAAAACAGTTGGCGGAATTAATGACGAAGGGTATATGACTTTTTCGCCCGATGGAAAAAGGGTCGCCTTTCACGGTTCGGGTAAAATCCATGTATGGCGAACGGAAACAGGGGATGTGCTTACTATCTCACTCTTGGAACAAAACCATGAAAACCATGGCGAATTGCTAAATGATGACGCGATGATCGATCGGCTCATGATGACTCGGCTGCTGGAAGAAGTCACGGTTTTGGTGTTCTCACCGGATGGGAAAAAACTTGTCAGTGGCACCGCGGGCGGCAAGGTTCAGATGTGGGATGCAGAAACTGGCACTGCGCTAGCTCCCCTGCTTGCAGGACAAAATTTGGATGATAAGCAGGTACATAATAATTTTACGCTGACATATCAGAATCCGATTAGAGCGTTGGCGTTCTCCTCAACTGGGGCATCGCTCGCTGTCGGAAGCGGACAAAAAATCCGTTTGTTGGGTAGCAGCCAGCAGCCTCGCCTTAAAGGGGTCCCTTATGGTGAAACCAGGTCGTTAGTGTTTTCACCCGATGATACTGTTCTCGTTGCGGGACGTATAAACGGCGGAATCGAGTTATGGGATCTGGCAACAGGTGAAAAAATCACCACGCTCAATGGACATACGCAATCCGTAGAAACCTTAGCATTTTCACCCGATCGGAAAACGCTTGTTAGCACAGGACAAGACGGTACTATCCTTGTGTGGGATTGGGAGGCAGCGATCAAAAATGCTTCTGTAAGCGAAAAATAGTAAACAAATCTGTCAAAATAGACGCTATCTCATGCGGGATCTTTAAAACCATTTAAAACCTAATCCTGAGAGACATGCGATGGCTGCCGCCTAATGCCGGGTGGTTCGCAAACGCGTAGTCTAATCCCGCACCCGCACCCGTGACGAATCGAAGGTTCAACCCAACGCCAGCCGTCAAACGTCGGATTCGTTCAATCCCCTTACGTTCATCAAAGCCGATACGCATCGAAAGCAGATCAAAAAGCGTCCATTCGGCACCGCCATGCAACTCAACGCCGTCTCTGATATAGGTATCCAAAGCCAAGATAAGGGTGCTACGGAAAACGGCGAGTGTGTGTGTCGTTGCGATGCCGATTTTAAGATGCGGCGGTATCGTCTCGGTGTGCGATGTCAGGTCTGCTGACGGTGGCGGTGTGTTCCAATAAATCTTTGTCCGAAAAACATCACTGGCTTGCAGGCCGAGCGTCAGGCGATGGGATTTTTCTGGGTTTGTCATCGCAGCGAAACCGATGTCTGCACCACCACCGATGGCGTTTGTCGTCCTATATCCGCTCATGTAGAGAAGCTTGAGGGTGCTACCGAGACGGAGATCAATACCGTGGAAAGAAGGGAGTGTCCAACCAGACGCGAGGAGGAACGCGTTATCCGTACTATTGAAAGTCCCGACCACTTTCGGACGGTTCGTAGGTCCGACAGGACGCGTGACTATCGGTAGACTGGTGATAGGAATATCGTCAACGCCGACGCGTAGCCAACTGATACCGATCGCCCCCCGCTTTTTGAGCGGATGGACATAACTCACAAAGTCGTAAGCATCCTGCCCATTGAGCGTGGAATGCATGAAACTGACTTCGTATCGGGTGAGGTATCCCAATCCCGCAGGATTCCAATAAGCCGCGTAGGCGTTGTCACTCAGCGCAGTCCCTGCCCCCCCCATAGCAAGGGCGCGAGCACCGACACCAAGCGTTAAGAAGTCCGCGGTATATTTCGCATCCAGAGATTGGATCCCAACAGACAACGCAATTATAGACACAATGAAGTGTGTGATATATTTCTTTATAGAAACCTTCAGCATTCGACTCTCGGCTTTCAGTTTTTAGTTTTCAGTTTCCAGTACTCAGTTGTCAGTTAAGAGGTTTGTTGTGATAGAAATAACATATTTTTCTGCCACAAGAGATTAACTGAAAACTGATAACCGACAACTGACAACCATTAACGCAATTTCATCATTTTGAGTATCTCGGTAATGTCTTTTTCACCTTCACGTTGGATTTTGAGTTTGGCGTAGTAAACACCATTTGCGACTTCGACCCCATCGGCATCCCTACCATCCCATTCCGCCATCACGAATCCCGGTGTCGCTGGGATAGAGAGTTCCCGAATCAACCTTCCGCTCAACGTATAGATTTTCACATCAAGCGAGTCAGCAGGTGCCGTTAGTTCACACGTGATCGTGGTTTTACGCGGAAATGGGTTTGGATAGTTCAAAAACGATAGCAGCTGCAAGTCGTCGTGAACTCGAAATGTAGTGCGTTTTGTGTCAGTATTCCCATGTACATCGCTCGCCGTCAAGCGGAGTTCGTACTCCCGGGGTTCAAGTTCCGGCGACGGATATGTCAAAACGAGTTGGTTAGAACCGGGATGATACGCCAATTGATACGCCTCTGGTGCGATACGTTCATACTCTCCGGAGACTCTCCCCAACTCTAACAGCAAGGGTCGTGTCAGGTAATCAATCCCACTTACGTCGGTTAGCGTCGCGCCGATAAGTGGTTCGGGGTCTGTTGCATCTCCCGGCACGAAGTGCTGCTGGTTACCAATAGTGAGTTGGATATCTGGTGGCACAGTATCGTCGCTGTATATGAGCGTGATGGGTCCCAGCCTGTCGGTTGTTGCCCGAATGATACCGATCGGTCGGGTTTCAAAACGAAACCTATCCCCAGGGACGAAAGGAGTTTCCCCTTGTGTAAGTTGAAAACGTAAACCGTAAGGTTCGTAGAAAAACGGCTGTCCGACGGTTCCTCGGAGGGGCATATTATCGGATCGGGAGTGCAAGACCCCCGTTCTTTCACCTTCAACTTGGAACTCGGTATCTGTCAGGAAAAAGACAATCCACCGGTCTTCAGGTATCGCCGTATCCGGTGAAAGTTCAATGTAATTCATAGCACCGCTGCCTTGATTGGTATCTCTGAATCCAGATGGGGACCAGCGTAATTCTTGTTGCGAGGGATCATTGGCGTTCGTTGCGTCTTCCAAGGGTTGATTGAAGGAAATAATATTGAATGCCCAGATATCGCCAAACCTCAAAGGTTGTTCAAAGTCTTGTTGCATGTCAAAGGCGAGACCGTGCCGCCAGTTCGGATAATCTAAATTGAAACTGATCAACTGCTCTGCTGGCGAAATAACTTCCAACGCCCCAAGGTCCCGTGAGTCATCGCCGGAAGGTGCGAGCAAGAGTCGATAGGTTTGGGGGCCTGTAAAAAAGAGGACGTACCTGCCAGTCCGTGTGCCTTCGGGTTGGACCCGGACATCGTTGAGCCGAGAGATGCCAACGTTTTCCTCACTCACGTTTGTCACATGTATGCGTTTCTGTAACGCGCCTGTAGCATCGGTCAGCTGCTGAGAGGGGAGTTTTATCCAGTTTCCGAGCGTTGCGCTAAACAGATAGACACCCATCTCACGTGCGCGAGCGATAACTGCGGTATCAATCGTGGATGCGACCGCCAATTCATCGGTTACTTCTTCCGAACTTCCTAACAATTCTTCGGCGAGCTGGGCACTCAGAATCCCGAAATCAAAGTTTAAGTCAATTGCCACAGGGGAAGCAAGAAGAAGGTCTGTCGGTTGTTGGAAACCATCGACTTCTGGCTTCTGACTGCTGAGGGTTTCCAATTCGTAACCATACGCGACCTTCCCTGGCAGTGGCGCACGTTTAGACACATCGGTAATAGGACTGATAGATGTATCAGATGAACTTGTTCCTATCGTAGCGAACCTCTGTTTATCCAAAGAACGAATTGAAAGCACGGTTTCCGCGTCCTGAAATACGCCGGGCGGTGCAGTGACAACACAATTCCTGTCCAAACTGATAATTTGACGTGCAGCAGTGCCGATCACACCCATATTCACAGACATCCGTCGGTAAGCGATATTATCCTCTTCCTCGTTTTCAAGGACTTCACCGGGCTGATCCGCTTCAGTGTTCGTCGCATCAACATAAACAAATATGTCGTGTGTGCCGAGCGGCAACGGATCTGTCAAATTTAAAGTTGCAGTTGCGATCGGCAAAGTATTCAGTGGGTCGGGTTCATAGACATCTTTCCATGTAGATGCCCCTTCGGAGGGGCTGGGTAACCCGGTTTCCCCTACGGCTAACGGTGTGCGCTGTATCCAGTCTTCAGGTCTAATTCGAGCAGTTCCGATCGGTTTGGCATCGCTATCAACAAGCATATCTTCGTCAACATCCGGATTACCGCTAAAAAAAACCACCTCTATAGGGACCTGTACTTTTGGTCCTTCTACCTGCACGTCCGCCGATAGATACCACTGCTTTTTATCGGAATTGTAGCTGTACCCAATAACATCCTCTCTGTCTACCTGTACAACGGAGAGATTCGGATAGGCGTAGGGATAATACTCAAGTCTATCGCTTTTCGTCATATTGCCATCTGAATCCGTGACTTTAATCTCGTATCGGACGGCGGAACCGTCTGTTGGAGCATTTAGTGGTTCAGGCGTTGTCCACCAACCATCCTTGTTCGTCCCCTCAGTAGCAAGCGGGTCTCCCGGAATAAGCGCCACTGTTTCCCACTGGCGCGCCTGTAAATTGCGCCACTCCAAGAGCACTAAGAGTGATTCTTCTTTTTCATCAGAAACCTGAACAGAGATACGAAACTTGTCGTCGCCGACTAATTCGGGGCGGATATCAAGAATCTTGGGGACATTGACCGTAAAACCGTCGCCACCGACTGCGACAGTTGTGTTGCTTTGTGCATAGTACTCAACATGCGCGTCTCCACTGGCAATGTTTTTTGGAACGGTGAAAGTCACAGCCGGATAAGCACCGCTGCTCACAGCAACCGTTTCTGTCAAAGGCACATCACCGGTGTAGTATTCAACGGGACCCGCGACACCTTGGGAAACAGCCGTCTTACCTGGAAATAGTGCTTTGACAGTAAGGGTTCCGTTAAAGCTGGTGTCCTTAACAAACCGTTTCGTTCGGCGCAGTGCATCGTAAGTGGCAGTCTGAATGTATCCGGGTGCGATTCGGAGTGTATCTCCTGGGGCAACAGTTTTTGTTTCAATAGCAGGCTGAATCTCGCCATTCGCGATAGCGATCTGTAGGGCTGGATCCCCAAACAGGGTGTATTCCATCATCACATCAATCTGTCCGGTGCCTTCCGTCATCAAAAGTTCAACCTTTGAGTCAAAACTTAATGGGCCGAGTTGTCGCACATTCCGTTTAAAGATCATATCAAAGATGATACGATTCAGTGCATCGTTGCCGCTGGCGTAAGTGAGGCGTGTCGCACTCAACATACCGATGATTCCGCCTCTTTCTTTGCGCAACAACTTTTCTGCCATGCTCGGTTCACCCGGTTTATCAAAATAACCGTTGTAACAACTCAGGACTAACATGAAAGGAATCTTGTCAGTTTCCTCCACCTGATCAACAGATACATTGTCAAAAATGATTTCGTGCGCCCAGACAGTGTTCCCGCCGTGTCCGGCATACTGTGCGAGCACAGCCCCCTCTCCAAGTGATTCAATGACCATATCCTTAGCGACGCGTTGCGGGTGGAGCCCTGGAAACTCATCAGGTTTTGCCTCAACCGTGTCGGTAATATCTTCAAGGAAAATTTCGACTGTTTCGTAACCTAAGCGGGTATGGTCCTTCGCTATCTCATCAAGACTTTTCCTGAAGATAAAATCTCCAGAGTTGCTGACATCATCGTCAGCGACAGAAATAATCTTCCGTCGCCAGTCCCCATTGGGTGGTGCCTGCTCGTAAGCCAAAATTTTATCAACAACCGCCTCAGCTTGGTTAACGGTTTCAACGCTGAGTCTGCCAATATACATGTCGGTGAATTCATCGTGTCCGGAGACGGTAACATACCAATGATCTGACGCGGTTCGTCCGAAGGAATCGGTTCGGATGTAGTGTGTCGGAATGTAACCATCAAGTTCTGGGGGTTCAGCGTGAATTTTGGTATCAACACCGCGAAAATCGTAGGTGCCGTCGCCAAAGAGGACAACGTAAGTGGGTGCGGGGGGTGTCCAAGCTTGATACGCGTGCGTCAAAAAATCTTTGATCGCTTTTGGGCTGACACCACCATCACTGTAAGTGTTGTAGATATCGTCAGTTGTTACGACTTTGGTTCGGTATCCGCCGCCGCCAGATGTTCCACGCCATCCGGCTAACCGCTCTGCTGCAGCAAGGTATTTGCGATGTGTTATAACCACATAATCTGCACCGTGTGGCGCAGTCGCTAAATCTGTGGATTCGACGATTTCAATGCGTTCCGGCTGCCGCAATGCGCTATCAGAGACTGCGATAAACTGTGTACTGCGGGTATCAAGCACTTGAAAAAGTGCGTTATATGTCTCTGTACGTGTTATATCTGGTTCTATTGTAACACCCCGCATTCGAGCAGTGAGGTATGTGCCATCTGTTTCAAATATATGAATACCAGGATCTCGAAAGGCCTCAATTTTGTATTGGAGTTTACGTCCGCCTGGCGGCCGCGTGCGTGAGGTATCATCTTCGGTAGGCGATCTGAACCACAGTTCATCTGCAACGGTGCGGAAGAGACGGGTGTACTCGACAGAAAAACGATTCAGATAGACATGATATGGATAGCGAGTGGTATCTTCGTCAACATTATCATCAATGCGTGCGAGAGATAAGACGTTCATCTCGCCTCTCGTGTTATCCTTGAGTATATCCCAAGTCCGTAAGAACCTTTCAACAGTGAGTGTATCTTGTTGGTCCCACGCGGCGACTTCAATGCGGACACCGTTGACGGAGACTAAAATCTGATGTGGAACCGGTGTACCGCCCTGCAAGTCAACGGAGATATGTGACGGATCGAAACTTTTTGCGACATCATACAACGGAAATTCAAGACGCATTTCGGCGGCATCGCCCCCATTCTTGATACCGTCCCAGTACCAGAAATCATTTTCCGCAAACCATTTGTGTTGATCGTCGCTGTAGACAAATTCAAGGTTATTTGTTAGGTAATCCTCTTCAAAACTCACCTTAGAGCGAAAAGTGGGAACTTGCGTCGCCGTTGGGTCCGTTGGACTGGCATCCGGCTGGGGGACCCGCGTACGGATGCGACTGTCGTCAAGTGTTAGCCAATAGATATTCCAACGGCTATACGGATTTTTCGGCTTATGTCCAAGAAAAAAGATAGCATCTCCCGGATCGAACCGTCTGTCTTCTGCACCGGTGATGTAGATAGGAATATCTGTGTTTCCTTGCGTTACGCGAAACCTTGCTGGGTTTATGCCGGTGAGTTCCACCCCCGAATCGCGCGCGAGGGATTCTGCTGTTACGGCATAGATACCAGTCTCTCTGACGAACAACTTGTAGCGTGGATTTCCATCGCCGCCGTTAGAAACAAGTGTCGGTGCCGCTGGCACGGGTGGGCGCGGTGCCCGAAACTGAGCGGCTTGCTGCGCATTTAAGAGTTGATGCGAGAAGGCGCGTTCAAAAGCCTCTGATTCCAAAGAGTTGTTAGTTGTCGGTTGTTGGTTATTAGTTAAAGAGGACTCTGATTCAGACAAACTACCTCTTAACTGAAAACTGTTAACTGATGACTGATGACTATAGGAAAAACGGATGTTCACTGTGAAACGGGAATACAGGCGCAACTGTCGAGTTTTTGGGAAATACTGGACAGGATATAACGCCAATGCGATGACACGTTGACTGCGAATATAACCCTCTCTGACAACACGCGCAAGCGGGAGTCCCGGATATGAACGGTTTCCGGTATTTGACTGATATGCACTCCCACGCTCCACCCAACGTTGCGATGCTGAGTGCTGCGAGTTGGATTCCTGTACATCGAAAATTGAGACAGGCACAAGACGCACACCAGAGCGGGTCTCGGCGGGCGCAGCCGAAACATCAACCGCCTCAATTGTAGCCGTCGCGGGTATACCGAGCATCAGGCGCGTGACAGGAATTTTCGGATTACCGGGTTCAGTGGTGAAGTGACAGTCGGCGTAATGTGCCTCGTGATAACGGACATTGTCTCGGACTGCTTCAGAGATAGTGAGTTCAGGTAAGGTGAACTGAAGCGTGATGCCTTCCGCTGATGTAGATTGCGTGACACGCGCAGATACGCTGAAAGACGATAAAAAAAGGAAGAGAACAGGGAGGCAACGTAGAGACTGGGTTACCCAGTTCCTACTAAGCCACAATCTGGTGCGCACCGGTTTGTTCTTCTCTTTGGTGTTTTTTGAGAATAATTGCATTTTTTAGGGGTTGTCAGACGTCGTAACTTTGACAGCGAAAATCTTGTGTATTAACTATATGTGTTTTGTCAGAGGTAGTTTCTTCATTTTTTTCCTATCTGACTTTCAGAAGGATTTTACCGAAATTGCGATTTGCTTCCATATATTCATGCGCTTGTCGCGCTTCTGCTAACGGAAAAACAGTATCAATAACAGGTTGAAGTGTACCCCGTTTTAATTCTGGTAACCATCGCTCAACAAAACGTTGTGTGATAGCGATTTTTTCCGCAATAGATTGTGGTCGCATGACCGAACCGATGATCTTGAGACGATTGCGCATCACTGTACCGAGATTAATTTCTGTCGTCGCGCCGCCGATTAACCCGACTTGTAAGAGTCTCCCTTTTGTTTTGAGTATAGAAAGGTTCCGCTCAAGATAGGGAGCTCCAATAAAATCTAAGACGACATCAACACCTTGTCCATCCGTCAAACGTGTAATTTCAGTAACAAAATCGGTTGTTTTGTAGTTGATGCCCTCTACGGCTCCGAGTGCCTTGCATTTTTCAATCTTTTCCGATGTTCCCGCAGTGACAAAAACATTAGCACCCGCATGGTGAGATATTTGAACACCCGCACTGCCGACACCACTTCCACCAGCATGAATTAGAATTGTTTCGCCAGCCGATAATTCGCCCAAAGTGAAGATGTTTTCGTTTGCTGTAAAAAACACCTCAGGCACCGCGGCAGCTTGCTCAAAACGCCACTCGTCAGGTATCGGCATTGCCATACGGTAATCAATGACAGCCTGCTTCGCGTAACCGCCACCACCGACAAGTCCAAAAACGCGATCGCCTTGGGTTACGCCCTCTACAGCACTGCCCATCGCTGAAACGGTGCCAGCAATTTCTAAGCCGAGTATCTCGGATTCCCCCGGCGGTGGTGGATACCCACCGCGCCGCTGAATCATGTCGGCACGATTTAAAGCGGTGGCATGAACATCCACCACAAGCTGTGTTTCAGTCGGTTGGGGCGCCGGGACTTCGCCTAATTGTAGCACTTCGGGGCCCCCATCGCCTGTTCTGATAATCGCTTTCACCATTTACCCCACTTTTGTTTTTGAGTGTTTATTCATACGCTCTCAATTCTAACATATTTAAAATGTTATACCAAGTTTAAGAGAAGTTGTTTAATTTAGTGTTAGAGAATGCAGGAGTGAATCCAGAATAATTTTTGCAGAAGCAACAGTTTTGAAGAAAAAAGAAACAGATTACAACTTTTTAGGTGTATTAACGTCTAAATGCATAGGATAGCATACAAAAGAACAAAATTTAACTGAAAAGAGGAAAACAAAATGGCAAAAAAAAACACAAGTACGCCGAAGAAATCAGCATCTCGTCGATTCAATCCTGTGAAAGCGAAGTTGGAATCTATAAACGAATGCTTTGAGCAGCTACAGAACGGGCTGCCAGCGAGTCAAGAAGCGTATATTGACGGGGACAGAATTACACATTCCTATGTTAAAAGCTGCTTCCTCATGATTATCCAACGCGCCGTGGATATCAACAATGTTATCATTGAATTTAAGGGACAAACGCCACCTCAACAAAAACATCACAGTTTTCTTACACTCCACCAAAACAACGCGATTGATAAAAAGACGCTGGATTTTTTCGTGAAAGCCCTCAGTTACTATGAAAACATCATCAACCCTTATCAAGAGCTCACGCCCTCCGAACTGTACGATGTCTCCCAGGATCTTCTGAAGTACGGTGAAGCATACACGCATCAACTCGAAAATTATTTCGTGAATTTCTCACCGTCATAAAATAGGCGCGGGAGTAGCCGCGCCTATTGTTTGACATAATTCATTTGGTTACAGACCGCGCCGATACACCCTAATTAAATTCGACGATACCGCCGGTCCCTTTTAGTTCGATATCCGGTTTAAGCAGAATCTGCTCTTCGGGTTCCAATTTTAATCCAGTTGGATGGAGGCTATAAGCGATCCTGAGCGGGAGATATTTCCCCAAATCGGCAAGTCTCTCCTCATCAGTCTTATAGATTTGCTGTTCGCTCATCTGGGTCTGATAGGCGTACCAGTACTTGAGGTATGACCGGATGCGGCTATTAAAAATAATCTCACTGGAATCTGTATCAATGACTTTAACGCGGGTACGACCAATCGCGGTCAGACGGGTACGAATGTAAGTGGATGTACCGGAAATTCCGCCTTGTCTCCCTTGTTTCATGAGATGTTGGTTATCGTCCCGCCGAGTGAGACTCGGCTTTTCAACCATCCCGACGATAACCATATCCGCCTCAAGTGCCTGTCCGAGTTTCGCTGCCAAAGCCGGGTCTTCATAAACCTGCGCCAACGTTAACCCCAATTCTGTGAGTTTGTCGTCAATAGGTTTAAGTTTGCTTGAACGGTCATAAACCCACTCTGCATTCTTGAATATGATCTCGAGGCGGGTTGCAAGATTTACGCTAATTCTTCCACCTAACTTGCTTACCTCTTCTGCCGCGCCTGCCTCAGCGTAGAGTGGGGTGATTACAATGCGCTTCGCTTCACTTATCGGTGGCGGGGTGGTAAGGTCAGGCGGCGGAAAACAACCTACCATTGCCACACAGAGAAGCGGTATAAACAGAATTGTCAAAAAACGTATCACTGAAATGTGCCTGTTAGTAAAAACCTATATAAATCTATGTAAATACAAGTTTTTACGGGATTCCTTAGGTCCCTGTTACGTGTATCGTCATACACTACGCCTACCTATATCCAATCAAAATCTGCCTACGTTTAGCAGAAGATATAAGCGAATCTGCACGTAGCAAAAGAAACACACTACGTGGAGTAACCCTCAAAGTTAGCACCGAAATGCTAACGCCTATTTTCTCTTTTGCCAATTGTCGCAATTTTCTATACCGCTTCGACGTTGCGGGGGGTGCGGGTCGTGTGGTTTTGTAGACCGTATCATGGTTTTAGCGATACCGTCTCACACGACGCTTCGCCCGAAGATATACCTACTTTTTATGGCGTTTCCATAGATATATCAAGAAAACTAAGAAGCTGAATTACGAACAGCATACCACAAATTGCAGAAATAAGTCAAGCCTTATCCGACAGCCAATGCTCGAACTTCCCCAAATTCGTGTGAGAGTTTAGTCCATGAATCGCCAGTATCTGTGCTGCGATAGAGCTGCCCGCTCACACTACAAGCGATTAGCAGGTCGTTAATTTTCGGATTATGGGCAAATGTCCAGATTGTGCTGTTCGCAGTTCTGCCGATATCTGCGCGATTCCATGTTTCTCCTGCATTGCGAGTTGAAAAGATACCGCCTTGGTCGCCCGGGGGACCATTCCCTGCACCGATAAACACTCTGCCTGCATCGCCATTGAGGAAAAACGCTGCGCGGCAGTAGGGCCATGGATAATGTGCTTTGACATTTAACGGTGTCCACTGTTCACCCATATCCGTCGTGATACAAACATCGTTGTTCGTTGCAGCGATGATAGTTTTCGGTGAGCCGGGGACTACACAAAGCCCGTGAATGTCCAAACTACTGAGTCCTTCACTGCGCTCTGTCCATGTCTCACCACCATCAGTGCTGAGACGCATCCCATCAATTTCAATCCCGGCATAGAGTGTTTGGGGATCCTCGGGATCAATCACAAAGGTCGTGACGCGCGGGATAATCGGGATACCTTCACATTCTTGCGCCAAGTCCGCGTTAAGTTGCTTCCAATTATCGCCACCATCGGTAGATTTGAAAAGTGCAGAAGGACACGTTCCGGCATAAAGTGTGTCGGGTGTCCTCGGATCAATTGCTATTGACCACACTTCCCGTCCATCCATGGGGCTTGGAAGGTGATGCCACGATTCAGCAGCATTGTTTGTTCGGAAGATACCGTTCTCGGTACCTGCATAGAGGGTGTCTGAGTCACTCGGATTGACAGCTATCGCGCGAACATCGGCCTCTGGGAAGAGCCCGTTACTAACTCTGCGCCATGTGTCTCCGTTGTCGGTACTGTGCCAGACACTTTGTCCAATAGTTCCTGCATAGAGTGTAGCTTGCATCTTTTACCCCTTTTTTGAAGAAGAGAAGAAAACGAATTTTCTGCGGTGGCACGCCATATCGCGTGACCACCGACTTTTTTAGGAATAAAAACCGAAAAATAGTTATAAGCGGTAGGTTAAGAAGGATTGGGAAAATCCGAACGCCTCTTTCTTATACCTGTTCACCTCTTAACTTATAACTTCTATATGTTACTCGGTTAACGATCCTGTGTCAACAATTCGAGAATCAAGCGAAATCTGATATATAACAGATTCCGGTGCTATCTCCGGTTCAAGAAGAAACGAGAGTCGATATAGATGGATGCCCTGCACATCCTGTATGATTCGAGACATTGCCTGTGCTTCCCTATAGGGTCGTTCAACTTTGCTATCAAAGAGCATCAACGTTACAGTCGGAGTTGACCCAACGAGAGATTCACTCGGTTGCGCGAGGATGTCCCAGTACCTCGGATGCACAGGATTCGGAAGGGCAGCCGTGATAAAAGTGATATGTGCACCCCGTGCTGCACTATATTGATAATGTAGGGGCTGGGTAACCCAGTCTCTACCCGTCTTGATCGTTTCTGTTTGTAAACTCGGTACCAAGAGTGCCTCTGTAACACTATTCGGTAACACAACAGAACCAGAGTTGCCAGCGGACAACTTTATCTCCCGCACATGGATGTCACCAGTGTTATGAAATTCAATTGCATGAGCAGTACTGCCGGTTCCCCCGGAATTACTTGAAAAACCGAGCGTTAACCCGCCAGCATCCTCAAATCCGATATAATCTGCTGAAAAGTTACTGAGTTTTCCTTCCTGCGCGCCACTTGGATAGGAAGTGTGCCAGCGACGCGGTGAAAGAGAAAGTCTAACAGCATGATAATCAGATAGATAGTTTGCCAGCTTCCATTGAATAAAGATATCAGAGACTTTCTGTGTAATCCCCCTCAAGGCGAGCGCATCTGCAACACCTGTGAGCGATGTACCACGATTCCGGACAATTTCAGTCAGTGTTTCTGTACCCCCGTGCTGTTCATGGAGGTAGAGCATCCATAGGAAAGCGGCACCATAGTGGGGTAGCGCGTCTGCATCCGTTTCAGGCCACGCTATCAGCGAAACAGAAGGCGTTTTTTCAAATGCATCTACATGCTCCAGCACAGAATAGCCACAGAGAAATGATGCATATCCCGCGCACCCCTCATCCACCCAAGTTGCTTCGTGTGGATCGTGCCGCCAATGGATGAGATGTAGGAACTCGTGTGCAATGACGTTATGCGCGACTTCACTATTTGGGTTGAGCGGTTGTGTGTCAATATACAATATATCCGCTTCGTTACTACGAATTGGGAACCCACGAAACCCAGGGGCCCTAAGTACACCACGACTTTGGTCTACCGGATTGAAAAAGCCTGCCGTGTACTGATTAGCATGATTCGCATCTCGAATATTAAGTAGCAGTAAAATAATCCTACCGTTTTCATCAATATCCGGCGGTACTCCGAAGAACCCCGTTAACGTAGGATAAATTCCTTGCTGGGGATTCGCTGGTGTAGCGACATCAAAAGCACGCACTATTGATGCCACTGTTTCCGGAGTAACTCGTGTGTTCCACTCGGCCTCCTCAACAAAAATATAACAGAAATTGCCGATACCCCGTAGAGCCGCAGAGACGGTATATTGTTGCAGACTCCTAAAGTCAGGAACAAAGAAGGTCCGTTCTGTACCGATTGGCAGTGCGGGTGCAGCTGGCAGCGCAGGTGCAGTTAGGTTGCTCGGCAAATGCGGTGGCATCGTATTTGCCCCAGGATCCGCGTCCGTTGCTGAGAACGGACGAAAAGGCATGTTTGTGTCTGCCAATTGTGGTGTTCCACAGCGGAATGCCGAACTTTGACCCGGCGACCCTAAAAGCAGCAGCATAAGGATGAAAAGCACCGTTATGTTTTTCATTGCTTGAGACCACCTATAACCACTCTGACGGCTGATGGTTTCCATAAACTATCTGCTGGATTTGATGGTGTCAAGTTTCTGACGAAGTTCAACGTTGTCCGGTTCAATCTGCACGGCGTGCTCCAAAGTCTGCAACGCCTTCTCTTTGAAGCCTTTTTCAAGGTATGCATCAGCGAGATGCAAGAGGATCTCAGGTGTATCGGGTAGGTAGTGATTTGCCTGCTCCAAATTTTCTATGGCGGCATCCAATTTTCCCTGCTTAAAATAAATAAGTCCCAAACTATCAAGATACGCGCCGGATGTTGGTGCGCTCTTGAGTGCGCGACGCACAAGTGCTGCGGCTTCATCTAATTTAGTGCCCTGCTCTGCATAGAGATAACCTAATGCATTGTAGGCATCCGGTAGTTCCTCCTGAGAGGTCAGTCCTATCGCCTTACGCAAATAGTTTTCTGCCTGCGTCACATCGTCCAGCATTTGGTAAGCTATTCCAATACCTGTGAGTGCGGGAACATACTTGTCATCAACAGCTAAAATCTTTTCAAAGGTGCCTACTGCTTTTTGGGCATCGTTGAATCTAAGATAAATCTGTGCAAGTGTGTAACGGGCATCTCTGATACGGACAGACAATTCAATGCGTTCCCTACTTCTCGCGCGGCTGGTACGATTCCCACTCCGTATTGAAAGCGCACGTTTTTCTAATAAGGCAATTGCGCTTGTGATATGATGTTCAGCTTTTTCAAAATTGTCTTGTGCCTGATAGGCAAGACTGATACCACTGTGTGCCTCAACTTCTGTCCAACTGCTGTTCCGAGATGGAGGGGGTACAGTACCGCTTTCAATTGATTCCAAAACGGTGAGAAAAGAGCGTACTGCTGCCGTATTGTTCCCGGTTTGAAGGTAAAGTTGCCCCAAGCGATTCCACACACTTATTTGTTCCGGATGGATGGTTATGACCCTTTCATAGGACTGTAAAGCTTCCGCAAGACGATTTTGACTTTCATAGAGATTTCCGAGCTGCCAATGGTATTCGGCTTTAAAGGGGAGAATGCGGGTAAGTGCTTTGTAAGACGTAATTGCCAGATCAATCTTGCCGAGATAGCGAGCGATGCCACCAAGATAGTCATGTGCTTCACCGTGGTCAGGATCTAATTCAATAATCTGCTGCCCGACTAAAAGCATCTCCTCTTCTAATGCCTTTGTCTTCCGGTTTCCACGTCCGTTTTGATCTATTGAAGAAAGGAACCGTTCCTTTAGTATTTGGGCAAGGATCCATTTCGCATCTACACTTTTAGGGTTAAGTTCAATGGCTTTCCTGATATCATTTTCAGCACCGTTAATATTTTGTAATCTTGAAAATCGAAGCGCAGCCCGCTCTGCATAGATGAAACTGAGACCGCGGGCAGATAAAACTTGGTTTCCTTCAATGGATTCACCGTCCAGCTCCAATTCCTCAATTAACGCATCGTAGGCGGCTTTGCTTTTGCGAATGTTGCGTTCACCGGTTCTGCAATAGGCAGCCCACATCAGTTTCGCATAGATATCCGCTGCGCGTGCCATGTCGGCGTTTAACGCCGTATTAGCATCGGTGACCGGTACTAACTCGGGTGTCTCATCAGCGAGTACATCTGTTTGGGCGTGCAAACCGCGTCCTAAGACAAAACTCGCCATAACAAAGACAAAAATCGTGAGCATACCAAGATATTTCATTTTCCTCTTTCCTCCGTGTGTGACAATCCACTATAAATCCTACGCATCTTCAAGCAGAGAAGATGAAAGTTCAATTTTAGCGGCATCAACAAGTGTCTCGTCGGCTTGAAGTGCCATGATGCGCACCCCTTGGGTATTGCGTCCGATACGCCGAATGTCGCCGACAGCTGTTCGGGTAACATACCCATTTGAACTAATGAGAACGAGTTCATCAATATCTGCGACGCGTTTTGCAGCGACAACTGCACCGTTCCGTGTTGACTTTCCGATGGCGATGATACCTTTCCCACCGCGTTTTTGGGAGCGATAAGCAGAGACAGCCGTACGCTTGCCATACCCGTTTTCCGTGACAATCAACAAGGTGTCATCTTCCTTAGCAGTCTTTTGTTCGGTTTCTTCCGCTTCAGTCCCCTCGCCGTTAACAATAACCATTTGTGCTACAAAGTCCTCAGCACCGAGTTCTATGCCACGGACCCCGCGCGTATTGCGCCCAAGGGATCTGACATCTTTCTCATTAAACCGAATGGCAGTACCTTTGTGAGTAACAAGGATGACATCGGAAGTGCCTTCTGTTACTTGCGCGCCAATGAGTTTGTCACCATCATCAAGTTTAACAGCGATAATCCCATTCGACAACGTGTTCTCAAAACTGGCGAGTTCTGTCTTTTTGACAATGCCTTGTTGTGTCGCCATAAAGACAAATTTATTCGCTGTAACCTCGCCGGCATCAGTGCCCTCAGCTCCTTGGCTGCCTGCTTTCAGATATACGGTAACATAAGCGGTAATGTTCTCGTTTTGCGCCAACTTGAGTAGATTAACAACTGCACGTCCGGCGGATTGGCGACGCGCTTCAGGAATTTGGTGGACTTTTAACGTATAACATTTGCCCAAATCTGTGAAAAACAAAATGTTTTGGTGCGCAGTAGCAACAAAGATATGCTCCAAAAAGTCGCCATCCTTTGTTGTAGCTCCCTTAATCCCAACGCCACCGCGATGCTGTTTACGATAGGTATCCATAGGTAACCGTTTGATGTAACCGGCATGCGATAGCGTGACGACCATCTCTTCATCAGCGATAAGGTCTTCCACTTCAAATTCTTTGATTTCGCTCGTAATTTCGGTTCGTCGCTCATCGCCGTACGTTTCCCTGAGAGTTCCGAGCTCTGTTCGGATTATATCTGTTATCAACGTTTCACTGGCAAGGATCGCGCGAAACTCGGCAATACGATCTAATATTTCCGTGTATTCATCGTGGATACGCTGGCGCTCAAGACCTGTCAACTGGCGGAGCGTCATCGTGAGAATTTCTCTCGCTTGCTGCTCGCTGAGTTGGTATGCATCCCGAAGTTCTTGCTCCGCGGCTTGCGGGGATTCAGCAGTTTGGACAAGTTCTATAATTGCCTCAAGGTTTTGCAGTGCTAAGAGATACCCTTCAAGAATGTGATTTCTTCGCTCGGCACGGTCCAGTTCAAATTGTGTCCGTCGGCGAACCACATCGCGTCGATGCTCAAGATAGTGGCGCAGAATCTCCTCAAGCGTTAGAACTTTCGGGAGCCCATCTACAAGACACAGAAGGCTCGCACTGAAGTTCGTTTGCATCTGTGTATGCTTATACAACTGATTTAAAATAACCTGAGCGATTTCACCACGCTTGAGTTCTATGACAATGCGGATATCTTTGTCTGACTCATCGCGTATATCCCTAATGCCAGTGATGGTTTTGTTGACAACCAATTGATACATCCGCTCAAGTAACTGATTTTTCTTTACCTGATAAGGAATTTCAGTTATGATGATCTGTTCCTGCTCAGTTTCCGATTTACCCGCTGTAGCAATTCTCTCTATGACGGCTTTGGCACGGACAGTCATACTTCCCCGCCCAGTGGCGTACATATCCTTGATGCCCTGCGTCCCTACGATCATTCCCGCAGTTGGGAAATCGGGACCGAGGATGTGTTCCATAAGCACTTCTGAAGTAGCATCGGGATCAGAGAGTTTGCAGAGCAGTGCATCAATGACTTCACTTAGATTATGTGGTGGTATACGGGTGAGGTAACCAACACCGATACCTGTCGTGCCATTGACAAGCAAGTTCGGGAGAAGACCCGGAAGGACTGTCGGTTCTTCGAGGGATTCCTTGTAATTCGGTTGAAAATCAACAACCTGTTTTTCAATATCAGTGAGCATCTCCTCGGCAATCGCGGTAAGCCGACATTCCGTGTAGCGCATCGCGCCAGGCGGATCATCGTCGATACTACCGAAGTTCCCTTGCCCATCTATGAGCAGGTAGCGCATATTAAACGGTTGCGCCATACCGACAAGAGTGCCGTAAATCGGGCCGTCGCCATGTGGATGAAAGTTCTTCATCACCTCCCCAACGACAGCGGCACATTTGTCGTAGGGCCGGTTCGCGGTGAGATTTATCTCTCCCATAGCATAGATAATCCGACGTGTGCTGGGTTTGAGACCGTCACGTACATCAGGTATCGCGCGATTGGTATTGACACTCATCGCGTAGGTAAGGTACGACGTTTTCAGTTCATTTTCTATGTTGCGTTCTTGGATGTTTTCCATATATTTTTTAAGTTATAAGTTCTAAGTTATAAGTGGTAAGTTAAGAAGTGAATTTTATCGCTAGTGCGCTTTCTTATAACCTCTTAACTTATAACCTACCACTTTTAAGTTATGTCCTCCTTTAGGCACCGTACAGATCAAGATTCACCTGAGTGCCGTAGCGTTCTATGAATTCGCGACGAGGTTCGACAGTATCCCCCATGAGAAGGGTAAAGGTGTGGTCGGCTTCAACAGCATCTTCAAGCGTTACCCTAAGCAAGATACGTTCATCTTGTCGCATAGTCGTGTCGCGCAACTGCTCAGCGTTCATTTCGGCTAAACCTTTGTAGCGCGTAATAGTCAGTCCTCGGTGTTCCATTTCAAGGAGATGCTGCACAAGCGATACCACATCTTCTGTGTGATGAATATCACCATTTTCAGACTGGATACTAAACAACTTTTGATTTTCTGAGCTGCTTGGTTCGTCTGTCTTTTCCGGAGGCAAGAAGTCTGTGTCTTGGATGTGAAACTCAGCGAGCTTCTCAAGTTCTTGTCGCAGTTCGCGATGCCAGGTCCGTGGTCTCGGATCAACTATACTTTCAGGTTCTGCCCCTTGTGGTGGGTTGTCAAAAAGCACGATCTGTGTACTGGTGGTGGATGGTGGTTGTTCGGCAGTCTCTTGCATTGCTTCTGTAGGATTGCCCCTATGAGTGGGTGGAATCTCAAGGAGAGCAAGTAGTAGTTTGTCTATGTTATCAGATGTGTCGGTGCTACTCGCCTCGTTCTCCTCGTGGGGGGCAGATTGCTCAATGTTGGAAAACTGTGTTGGTGTTATACCACTTCGCTTGATTTGATCAAGGAGCATTTGAACCTTGCGTACGGTGTTAGAGATTGTCTTATACTCGGATGCCGTGTAAGGGGCACCTCGGCGGGCATTTGTTATCTGTACCGTGTCAAGGGCAAGCGTAAGGAGGTAGTCTTCCATCTGCTCATCATCTTGCAAATATTGTGAATTTCTGCCCTTTTTGACTTGATAAAGTGGCGGTTGAGCTATGTAGAGATGGCCAGTAGCGATGAGGTCTGGCATCTGGCGGAAGAAAAAAGTTAATAGTAGTGTTCGTATATGCGCGCCATCAACATCAGCATCTGCCATAATAATAACTTTGGCATATCGGAGTTTTTCGAGGCTGAATTCCTCAGCACCGATACCTGTTCCCAATGCGGTTACAATGTCAATAACTTGTGCGTTTTTAAGTATTTTGTCAAGTCTTGACTTGTCTACATTGATACCTTTACCTTTCAGAGGTAGAACGGCTTGATTTCGCCGGTCGCGCCCCTGTTTAGCTGTACCACCGGCGGAATCACCCTCTACGAGGAAAATCTCGGTCCGGGTAGGGTCACGTTCGGAACAGTCGGCAAGTTTTCCGGGCATTGAAGCGGAGTCAAGGACGCTTTTACGGCGGATCACCTCGCGTGCACTACGTGCAGCCTCGCGCGCTCGCGCGGCATCAATGGCTTTTTGGATAATACGTTTG
This sequence comes from uncultured Poribacteria bacterium, assembly GCA_951828385.1. Lineage (GTDB taxonomy): Bacteria > Poribacteria > WGA-4E > WGA-4E > WGA-3G > WGA-3G. The sequence goes on along the minus strand of OX639973.1, from coordinate 3,739,424 downwards.
GAGACACTCGGAGTTTCTTCTAAAAGTGTTTTGAGTCGGGAACCGACAAATGTTTGGACGATGCCTTCAACCTCCGTATTTCCGAGTTTAGATTTCGTCTGCCCCTCAAATTGCGGATCCGGAACTTTGACGCTGATAATAGCGGTTATTCCTTCGCGGATGTCTTCACCAGTAAGGTCTACTTTGACGTTCTTCAGGAGATCATTGGCATTGGCGTAATTTTTAAAAGCGCGGGTAAGCGCACTTTTGAAACCGCTTTCGTGAAAACCGCCTTCGGCGGTCCGAATGTTGTTCGCATAAGAGCTTATATTCTCCGAGTAAGCGGTATTAAACTGGAAGGCGATTTCTACTACAACATCTGACTGGACACCTTCTACATAGATAGGTTCCGGATGGAGGACCTCTTTATTTTGATTGTAATAGGTAACAAAGGAAGCAATGCCGCCATCGTACTGGAAAGTGATCGGTTCAGAATTATCTTCATCGCGTTCATCATGGAACTGAATACGTACGCCTTTATTCAGGAAAGCGAGTTCTCTGAGCCGGTCGCGAAGCGTGTCGTGTGAGAAATCGAGGGTATCAAATATTTCAGCATCGGGCATGAATGTCGTCCGAGTACCGGTTTTGTTGCTGTTGCCAATTTTGTCTACAGATGTTTGCGGGATACCACGCGCGTAGCGTTGTTCGTAGATTTCGCCCTTCTGCTGGACTTGCACATGGAGCCACTCAGAAAGCGCGTTGACACAGGAAGCACCGACACCGTGTAAGCCACCGGCGGTTTGGTACCCGACCTGATCACGACCGTCGAATTTGCCGCCAGCGTGCAACGTTGTCATCACTACCTCAAGTGCTGAGACACCCGCTGTCGCATGCATGTCAACAGGAATACCACGACCATCGTCGGCGACGGTAACACTACCATCAGTGTGGAGTTGGACGTTGATTTGCGTGCCGTAGCCTGCACCGATCTCATCTATGCAGTTGTCAACCAACTCCGTGACAAGGTGATGCAATCCAGCGGGACCGGTGCTGCCGATATACATGCTCGGGCGTTTTCTAACAGCTTCAAGACCCTCAAGGATTTGTATGTCACTCGCCGTATATGTTCGTTCATCTTTTGACAATTGTGATACCTCGCTTTGAATTGATCCCTGCATATAATACAGGGTGCTATCTCTTGTCATAGGTACCCACTACCTGGAGGTAGGGGAAACCTGTGCTTCCTCGCGACTGCGGTTTTCTCTGAGAGAAAACCCGTCTTATTATCGCTCCACTTTAGGCGGCCAAGCCCGCCCGTTTGATATTGATAGCAGCGTTTACGTCTCTATCGTGGTGTGAGCCACATTCGGGACATGTCCACTGTCTATCAGAAAGAGAGATATCTTGATTAGGGTATCCACAATCACTGCACGGTTTTGTTGTTGCTGTCCATTGACTGATTTTCACAAGTTTTTTCCCATGTTTCGCACACTTCTGTTCCAATATCTGCAGAAATTGGTAGAAGGCATGGTCAGAAACTTTGCGTCCCCAGAGGCGTTTCATACCGTCAAGGTTCAGTGTTTCAAAACAGAGCGTATCAAACTCCGTGCAAAGTTGGGTGGCAAGTTTCCATTGCCAATCTTCTCTTTGTCGGGTGACTTTTCTGTGGTGCCTTGCCAAAGCACGACACGCACGATAATAGTTGTTAGAACCTTTGACTTTACGACTCAGGGCTTTGCTCAGGGATCGCAACGTTTTCAGGGATTGTTTGAAAAACTGCGGGGATTCTATCTGAGTGCCTTCGTCGCTTGTAAGGAATGTTTTGTTTCCGTAATCAAACCCTGCGCTCTTACCCGTCTTGGGTTTCGGTTCGGAATCGTCAACATTCTCGCACGAAAAGCATAGCCAATAATCACCGCACCTGTCCCGTTTGAGTGTGATCGTCTTGATTGTCCCTTTGATTTCACGGTGTTTGTGGAAGGAGAACCATGTATCTATACAGTTGATTTTGATACGATTGTTTTCAAGTGTGTAGCCCGCTTGTGTGAACGTCATAGAACTATATTTATGACGCGGTTTGATTTTCGGTCTACCCACTTTACGGGTCGTCAAACCTGCTTTGCGGTCTTCTATGTTCTGAAAAAAAGCGTCCTGTGATTTGCCATAACGTAACACAACGTCTTGCACAACTTGACTCGGCAAGTTTGCCCAATGCGGTTTTGTCCGCTTTTTGAGTTTCGCAATATGTTTGTTTATCCGAGATGCGGACGGGTTTTTACCGAACATGCGATAATACCTACGCTGCAAAAGCATGATATGCAGGTGTATCTGCCACATATCGTCAAGCATATTGCCAATCTTGATGATGTTAGATTGATTCTGAAGTTTGAACTTCTGTGCTTTTCTCATTGTCCGCTTTGACCTTCAATATAATCTTTTATGATTTCAAGAGTTACGCCACCACAGGAGCTTACAAATTTTGAACGTGTCCACAAAGACGGCAAACGACTTTTCAGGGACGGGTATTCTTCTCGCAAAACTTTAGCGGTATAGGCTTTGATTTTGCCAACGATTTTATCAACAGAATGTGTCGGCGGTATTTCTATCAGTAAATGGACATGTTCAGGTTGAGTTTCAACTTCTCTGATTTGATAGTCATATTCGTTTTGTTTTTCTCGTATGAGTTGTTTTAGACGCCCTTGTATCTGTGTGTCTAAAACCTTACGACGATACTTGGTACACCAAATCACGTGATATTGACAACTATAGATTGTTTTCTGCGTTGTTCGGTAATCACGCTTTTTGTTAGCGATTTTGAGAGGCATAATATCTTACCTTTCTATTATAGTGTATAGTATATTATACCACATTATGATTAGATTGTCAACTATATTTTCTATCAGGGTCTTCGCCGTCTACATCCCGCAAGCTAAAGCATGGGGATTTGACGGCGGAGCGTTAAAATAGGATACCTTATTTTAACAACTTTGTCAAGACTTTTCTTTGCTTTGTGTCATGAATAATTGCCGCAAAGAAATTTTTAAATCAGTATCCGCCACATCAGCTATTGCTTGCTCAATTTGTTCTGATTCTTTGGGGGTTGGTGTACGAACATTATTTAGGCGAGGCGTTGATGCCGTTGGCTTTGAGATTTTTGGGTGGGTGGAGGGACGTTTGGTGTGATGAGATGTTGCTTTATGCGCTTGGCGTAACTCTATCCGGAGATCTGTAAGAACAGGTTGTCCTAATTCTGCATTCAGGTCTGCTATAATCCTCTGTTTAAGGAGTAATAATTCTCTTATGAACGGCGGATATTCCGTGTAGATTTTCAAAACACCATCCGACAGCGATACTGGGACTGTTCTGGTTCCCAGGGGTGTTCCGAGAAGTTCGCGCCAGAGGACAAAGACTTTCTGCTCAAGCATCTTGGGCTCAAAGTCGCGGGAGCGAGCGAGTTCAGTGAGGAGGTCGCGTAGGTTTTCGGTCTTGTGCATTTTATATACTCGTTGGTGTGACTTAGGAATCACATCAATAATGGTGTGTTAAGAAGACTCATTAGTTTCGGTAACGTAACTAATCTGTGCATTCTCTACCGTCAAAACGTTCGGTTGATTGAGATGATGTACGAGCGGTTCAGCATGTGTAGCTGTGATGAAAGTTTGGGCACTTAAATTTTGGAGCACCTCTAATAAATGACCTACCCGCTTGTCATCTAACTCTGAAGTAACATCATCCAATAAAACTATCGGGTCTCTGCCTGTTAGGTGTCGAATCAATTCTAATTCTGCTAACTTGAGTGCTAAGGCGATAGTCCGTTGTTGCCCTTGTGAACCATAAGATCGTGCTACCTCTCGAAATGTTCCGGTTGCGGGTCCTGGGGCTGGTGGATCGCTTTCACTATGATGGTGAATGATAGACGCGTTGGGTTCACTCTCCAATTCAATGAGGAAATCGTCTCGGTGCGGGCCGACTAAGGTTGTACCTCTCTGTAAATCTGCCTCGCGGGAAGCATTTAATGATATGCCAAAATGTTTGGCTATCTTGTCTTCATCTTCACGGGTAGCCTTGTGGGGTGCGTCTGAAGACTCCGCTAACGAGTTGAGACCGGTGATTTCTGAAATACTGCCTGCCATATTGTCAATTGACGTATCGTTTGACACCGATGCCGAACGATACGTCAGTGCGAGATTTTCTAAACCACCAGTGAGTTTTTGGTAGTTTTGGATCGCGTGGTCTTTCAATTGGTAAAAAATTTCCAACCGCCTTATGATAACTGCGGTACCATGTACAAGCAGCAATTGGTCCCAAGCATCCAGTTGCTTTGCGTTTGCGAACGTTGCACGAATCTGCTTTAGCAACTCATTTCGTTGTTTGAGAACCAGATTGTACTTTTGCAAATTTTTTAAGTATTCGCTGTCAATCTGTGAGATAAGGAGATCTAAGAACCGTCGCCTTTCTGAAGGGCCGCCTTTCACTAACGTGAGTGACTCTGGTGAAAAAAACACGGCGTTAAATTGACCAATCCATTCGGAACGTTTTGTCTGGAGAATACCATTTTTCTTCAATCTAAACTGTCCGCGTGCCTTCTTCATCGCTTCAAGAGATGTTACGTCATCACTGCCGTTCCTCAATGTCCCTTTTAGGTAGAATCCTGACTCATGATGCCGAATCAATTCGGCATCATGAGTCGCACGATGAGATTCCGCGGTGCAAAGAAAATAGATTGCTTCAAGCAAACTGGTTTTTCCTTGTGCGTTCCCGCCGACGATTAAATTAACGGGCTTAGAGAAGTCCACTTCGCAATTGATATAATTACGAAAATTTCGTAGGACGATATGGTTTAATAACATCTTATCTTGGCTGTAAATATTTTAGTTCAATCGGTTGCAAAATCTGATGATTTTTGACAGTTATCAACAGCTTCTAATTGTACTACTAATTACTATATAAATTTATATAGTACTTTAGTAGTAGTAGTAGGGGCTGTTGATAAGTTGATAACTCACCTGAAGGCTTGCTATCACTGACAAGTACCCTGTTGATAACTTGTGCATAAATCAGCGAGTTATGCACAAGTTATCAACAAAATCTTATAGTAGGTGAGTTATGCACAAGTTATGCACAAGTTATCAACAGTATTTTAACATAGTTATCAACAGGTTATCAACAGGTTTAGGGTACGACATATCGTTTAAAAAATGCCTTAAAAACGCGAGATAAAACGCTGAATTTGGCTATCGGAATTGATCAAGTAAGAACACAATTGTTTGCCGTTCCTCATCACTCTTTCCGATTGTATTTTCTATCTGTTTGCAAGCGTGAATAACAGTCGTATGATTTTCCCTATTAAATGCTTGGGCAATGTTTGAATATGACATTTGTGTCAATTCTCTGCACATATACATGGCAATTTGACGCGGTTGCACTAACTCTTTGGTTCGTTTCATAGAGATGAGGTCTGCCACCTCAATCCCAAAGTAGTCAGCGACGACCATTTGTATTCCTTTTGATGTGGCAGTCTTACGATCTCGCATTGGTGACGGGGCACCCACATCGCTTAGCACCTGTCGGGCGAAATCCAAACTCAAATTTTCCTTGAGTATTGTGGCTTGCGTAACCAACCGCACAAGCGTACCTTCCAGTTCTCGGATATTCGTTTCGATGACTTCAGCAATGTAACTGAGTACATCATCAGGGAGATTCTCAAATCCTTGGTCCTGACACTTTTGCCGGAGGATAGCGATCCGCATTTCGTACTGTGGCATACCGATCTCGGCTACCATTCCGGATTGAAATCGGGATCGGAGGCGTACTTCAAGGTTTTCAAGGTTGTTTGGTGTCCGATCACTGGTCATGACTATCTGGTTTGAGTTCATGTGGAGGTCGTTAAAAGTGTTAAAGAATTCCTCTTGTGTCCCCTCCTTGCGTTCTAAGAACTGTATGTCATCAATCAAAAGCATGTCTGCTGTTCGATATTTTGTGCGGAATCCTTGCGCTGATCCACGGTTGACGATAGATTCGACGTATTCATTCATGAAAGTTTCTGATGTAACGTACAGAACTTTTTTGTGAGGTTGGTTTGCTGAGAGCCTATTGCCGATTGCATGCAAGAGGTGAGTTTTCCCCAATCCCACACCGCCATAAATAAAGAGGGGATTGTAGTCGCGCCCAGGATTTTCCGAAACGGCTAAGGCGGTTGCGTGACAGATCCGGTTGGGGGTATCAACAACAAACGTATCAAACCGGTATCTTGCGTTCAGCCCTGTCTGGTTTTGCGGTACGGAGGAGGAGGGTTCGCTAACAGATACTTCGTTTTGATTAACCATTTGACCAGAAATCTCTTCGCTTTCAATTGCGTTAGGGGCCTCGCTGCCGCGAGCCACAGATTCATCTATCGTGAGAGTAAATACACATTGCGCGCCGATCAGTGTTGCTAATACTCGCTGGATGTCAGTTCGGAAACGCTCTTCAATTCGCGCGCGTGTGTACGCGGAAGGTACAGCTATCTTCAAGGCATCTGCTGTGAGTGAAAGCGGGACTGCTTGGTGAAGATAAACATCCTGCTGTGCTGTGTCGTTGAGGTTGTCCAGTATTTCTGACCAGATTTCGTTGGGGGTGTGCCGCATGAGCGTGTGTCCTAGACTAAATGGCACAAGAGTTTTCAGCCTTAATATCAGTTTTAAAGCTGAGCCATCATGATTTCTTAGATACTTAATAAAGATAAAATAAAAATGCAGCTATGCCGGTTAATTAATCGAGAGGTAATGACAAATAAAATCGTATCATTTTCTCATAGAAATGTCAACATTTTTATCAAATATCTTTGATAATTTTAAAATTTATTACAAATCCACCGAAAATATTTTGGACTAAAGCCGAAATTTTATCAAGTTATTTTTTCAATGACCAGCAAAAGTTCCGATGTCAAAAAATTTGACAAATGCCGAAAAATAGCGTATCATTTTTAACCAAAGCACAATACCACTCTGGTGAACTGAAGTGCTTAATTTGTAATGATCTCACTGGGAAAAGATAACGCCTCCAAAGAAAAAGGAGATACTCATGAAGCGCACATATCAACCCCATCGGCGGAAACGGAAAAATAAACTCGGTTTCCGAAAACGGATGTCTACACGACACGGAAGAAAAACTATTGCTCGCCGTCGTGCCAAAGGACGAAAAGTCCTGAGTGCCTAAGAAATTTGAACAACTGATATATAGGAACTGCCACCACTCCTTTTGCTACAGACGGGAGCGCGCATGCCTCGAACCTTCAAATTGCCTTACTTCTATCACAGCCCTATTATCTCTGTGGTTAAACAAGCGCGCCGTGACACTGATGTGCGGAAGCGAGACCTTGCGCCAACATTATTGGACTTTGGACCTGTCCGATTCAAAATAGCGCGTCACTTCGGCTTTTGTTATGGGGTCGAAAACGCTATTGAAATTGCCTATCAGGCGCTTGCAGAAAACCCAGACAAGCGTATTTTTTTATTGTCTGAAATTATTCATAACCCACACGTCAATGAAAACCTGAGACAGCGCGGTGTCCAGTTCCTAATGGATACCGCCGGCATACCACTCCTCCCTCTTGACATTCTGATGCCAGACGATGTTGTTATCGTACCTGCTTTCGGTACCACCCTTGAGGTGGAGCAAGCTCTCAAGGCACGTGGTGTTACGCTTACTGCCTATAATACGACGTGTCCGTTCGTCGAAAAAGTTTGGAGACGGAGTGAGGAGATTGGTAAGCAGGATTACACCGTTGTTATCCACGGAAAGCGTTACCATGAAGAAACTCGGGCGACATTTTCGCACGCGCAAGCGAGTGCTCCGGTTGTTGTTGTTCGGGATCTTGGAGAAGCACGGGATTTGGCAAAGGTTATCTCCGGCGAGGCAGACTCAGCATTCTTCTTCAAAAAGTTCGCAGACCGATTCTCTCCCGGTTTCGATCCTACTGTCCATCTGGAGCGCATCGGCGTTGTCAACCAGACAACGATGCTCGCAACAGAAACGGAGGCAATTGCCAATTTATTACAGGATACTATCAGAGCAACATACAGTGAAACCGATATGTCTTCACACTTTGCTGATACGAGAGATACCCTCTGTTATGCGACTAAGGAAAATCAGGATGCAACACTTGCGCTTATTGCCGACGGCGGTGATATCGCTGTTGTTGTCGGTGGCTATAATTCTTCTAATACGAGCCATCTTGTGGAACTCTGTCAACAACACCTTCCCACTTATTTTATTCGAGATGCAGATGAGCTCCTCAGTCCAAAACGCATTCGGCATCTCGAATTAGAGACAAAACAGGTCCAGACGACAGAAGATTGGCTTTTTCAGACAACCGAAACAGGACAGAAAACACCTACCGATATCGTTCTGACTGCTGGTGCTTCTTGTCCTGATGTGCTTCTTGATGAGGTGTTGCAAAAAATTGTTAAGTGGTTTCCCGATACCCACTCAGTAGATAAAGTGTTGGAACCTTTTCTATAGCGTAGATAGGACTTCTAAGAGGACAGATGTTTGCGAGGGTGTGCCAACACTGATTCGAACGTGATTACGTAGACCGGGTGTATCAAAATATCGGATGAGAATCCCTCGTTCAGCTAATGTCGCTTTCAGTTCCGCTGCATCTCTTCCAATCACTCGCGACAGAATGAAATTCGCCTTGCTTAGATACGGTTCCAAAAAGTCAAACGCCTGCAACGCCGCATAAAGCCTTCCACGCTCCGCGACAATCTTCCGCACATTCTCTTGCAATTGAGACACATCCGACAACGAAGCCAATGCGGCTGCTGCGCCAGCAACGTTGACGTTGTAGGGCTGCTTAATCTTCAAAAGATGTGAGAGTATCCAGTGTGGAAAGATACCGTATCCTACCCTCAATCCTGCCAATCCTGCCCACTTGCTGAAGGTCCGAAGCACAATCAAGTTCTCGTGTTCCAAGACCCAATTCGCACGGCTCCCACCAGCGAATTCAATATATGCTTCATCCAATACGACAATTAACGGCAGCTGAAGCAGCTGTTGAAGGCATGCATCGTTGAGTATACCACCATCAGGGTTGTTTGGACTTGTAATAAAGGCGAGTTTGATATTTCTGTCGTTGGCGGCGAGATCTACCACCGTCTCAGTGTCTAAAGAAAAGTCCTCTTTTCGCTCAATGTCAATTATGCTTCCGCCGTTAAGTTCCGTGTCAAAACGGTACATCCCGAACGTTGGAGGGCAGTTAATGACAGTATCGCCAGGGGCGATGAATAACCTAATTATGAGATCAATCAATTCATCTGCGCCGTGACCAGCAACGATATGGGTTGCCTCAACACCTGTGTATTGGCTCAATGCCTGACGTAACGATGAACTGTCGGGGTCTGGATATATGTGATAATAGGTTTCATCCGCCAATGCTTCATATACACGCGGTGAGGGACCGTATGGGTTCTCATTCGCATCAAGTTTAATGATGTCCTCAGCAGGGATACCGAGACGTTGACTCAACACGTCAAACGGCACAATAGGCGTGTAAGGTGCCATGTCTGCGATGTCTGGACGGATAAGGTTTTTATATTGTGTTTTGGATGACATTTTTTATTGGTTTTCAGTAATCAGTAAGATTTTTTCTCAGAAAAAATCGTACTGATAACTGATAACTATTCACTGGCTTGGGTTCGGTGAGGTTCGGACCTCAACTGCTTTTGGGGTCAAGGCACCAAGGGGTTTTTCGCCCTTCAGTACCCGCACAAAGTCATCCACAGTCATATCCGCCACCCGTAGGTTGGCATCTATCGTTCTACCCGCGATATGGGGGGTGTGGACAACGTTATCCCGATTCCGCAATTCATCATCAATGGGTACTGGTTCAATGTCGTAGACATCAAATGCCCCTGCAAGTTCATCCTTTACGATCCGTTCCCGTAGTGCATCCATATCAACAGCGAAGGCGCGCGTAATTATGACAACCAAACTTCCCTTGCGGAGATGGTAGATCCGTTCGCGGTTTAATAGGTGTTTCGCTGAAGGTGTCGGCGGGACTGCTACGAACACGATATCAGATGTATCGGCAAGTGTGTCCATATCAACACGTTGCACATCCCATTCTTGAAGGAGTTCTTCTGAGACATACGGATCGAAACCGACGACCGTTGCTCCAAAAACCCGACACCATTTCGCTATTTTTCCGCCAATCTGTCCGAGACCGATAACACCAATGTTTTTAGTGCCAAGGTCACCGTTGACAAAATCTGGATCATCACAGAACTGATGTGCTGCGGGAAGTTTATCGAGGGGCGCGCCACTTTCACGGGCGTTTAGCGAACCCCACATCGGGTTCTCCCAATCCCAGAGTTTTTCACCCTGTGCCATCCGTAGATGCCACTGTGCTGTCCGGCGCAGCGATGACAGTGCGAGACCGAAGGCACACTCAGCCACAGATTGCGACCAGGCTCGCGTTGATTCAATGACAGGGATACCTCGCGCTTGAAGTGCTTGATATGGGATACCGTGCCCGGAATTATCTGTCATTGCTCCGAACACTTTGAGTTTCGGGGCTGCTGCGATGCATGCTTCCGTCAGGTTTCCACCGAAATGGGATATGCCGATAGTCTCGCTTAAATCGACCTGTTCGTGGATAGGGTCGCGGTTGTTGGTGTTGAGCACAAGGGTTACGCCGAGTTCTTCTAACCGGCGGACCATCTGTTCGTGCACATAGGGCCACGAAACCTCCAAATTGGGATGACGTGTAAATACAAATTCGGGACTTGCCATAATAGTTTACCTCACAGTGAGAGTTGTCAGAAGAATGGTTATAAGTTGTATGTTGTAAGTTCTAAGAGGTTTGCTGGAAACCCTTCACAGTTACAAGAACCCTCTTAACTTATAACTGTTAACCTCTTAACTTATAACTGCTGAATAAGCAGATGCGGTCCAGTCGGGTATCTTCCCATACGTGCGCCGTAGAGTGTGAACCCGCCTTTTGCCTCAGCATCCGCTTTCACTTCATAACGGACTGTTAATGTATCTGCCTTACCATTTAGAATAAGTGATGGGTCTACCTTGACATTGTGAAGATAGCCGTAGATGCCGGGTTCGCCGTGAATATACGAGAGCACACCGCGGGCATCCGCAGGACAATCTGGAATACGGATGGTATCAATTTCAACGCCGTTAACTGAGATTGTCACATCAGATGGATATTTCTCTGGCTCCGTTTGACGTGCACCTCCATAGCAACTGGATGCTTCAAAGATAAGTGCTATCTCTGCAACATCTTGTAGGGGCTGGGTAACCCAGCCCCTACTATCTGGCAACGAAACCTCATATTCGACATAGCCACTCCCGATTGCAGAGAAAAGTTGTTCGCTTGTTGTCGGTTCGTCCCAAGAGGATTCAGATACGTTTCCAGGCGCATGTAGGAGCTGGGTTACCCAGCCCCGACTATCTGAACCGTTCGATTCAACTGACGCGGTGGACGCTACGAAGTGCTCGAAATTGATGAAGTTACGAGCAACGACGGTTCCTGAGTGATCTGTTACCCAGACATGAAGCGTGCCGACCGCAGGGTGAACATCCGGGATACGCAGTTCGAGTTGATGCACATGTTGCACTTGATACTGCGGAAACGGTATCTCAACGTTTCCTGAGACGTTCCCACGCGTAACGTGTCCGGTTGCTGACATCGTATCCAGTTGCCAGTGGAGCGTTGTACCGGTGATGGTTTTGTGTGAGAAATGGCTCGCGTAAATATCCGCTTTTATCTCATCACCCGGTGCAACTGTTGTTCCAGGCGGATAGTCGATGGCGATAAAGTCAAGCGTGTTGATGTCCAGATAGTCGTATCCAAACTCCTTTACCGATCTATCATAGTTCATGAAGCCGTTGTGTTCCCACTCAATGTCCTGTAACTCAGTGTAGATGTAACCACAGATTTTTGGATGGAGCCGGAGTTCATTCGTCAGGTATTTAAAACACCATGAGATATCTTTATCTCCTGCGCCTGCGGAAATACCGCCATACTCGCTATTAATCAGTGGCGCATCGCTCTGGACGTTGCCGCCAGCATAGTTGAACGCTGAGCCCGGATAGGTCTCTGCCACAACGTTCGCGATGTGTTTCTTCGCGCGGTCATAGTCATTAATATAGAAATGCCATGAATTGATGTCCGTTTCCACATGGTCGTACAGACACGGTGAGTTATCCTCAATCAGGCGGGTCGTATCTAACGATTTGGCGAGGTGATACATCTCGCGCACCCATTCCTGTCGATCTGTCATCTCCTTGAACTCGTTACCGCCGAGTCCCCAAGTTTCGTTGAAGTTGCACCAAGAGATAATCGACGGGTGATTGTAATCACGCGCGATGTTTCCACGGAGTGTCTGTTCAAACCGTGCCTGCGCTTTCTCCGTGTAGGTGCCAAAATTCGGAATGTCGCACATGAAGAGCAACCCTAACTTGTCAGCCCAGTAGTAGAGACGCGGTTCATCGACTTTGATGTGGAGACGCAGAAAGTTGAAGCCAAATTCCTTTGCGCGTTCGACATCCCTGCGGATCGCTTCGTCTGTTAGGAACGTATACACACCTTCAGGAGTAAACGACTGATTGAGCGCACCGAGGAGATAGACGGGGCGGTTGTTAAGGTAGATATACTGATAGTCGCCACCTGGGGCTTTGGCAATGGAAACTTTCCGCATTCCAAAGTAGGTGAAAATCCTGTCAACAACCGTTCCTTCTGCTACTAATTCAAGGGTGACATCGTAGAGGTTCGGGGTATCTACATCCCACAAACGCAGCTGCTCAGGCGGAATATTAACGATAAATTGGGTCTCATGACTGGAAATCTGCTCGGAGCCGCTGAGTTCATCGCAATGCCAGCGTAAGGTCAACGTATCGGGGTTACAAACCCCTCCCACATTAACAGCAAAGGTAGCCGTGGCGTTATCAATATCAGGCGTTATGTGACACTGTGCAATGTGTGTCTCACTTCTCGGTTCGAGATAAACGGTTTGCCAGATACCGCTGGTACGTACATACCAACCGATCTGTTTACCTGCAAGTTGTTCACCGTGATCTTGTGCATCATAAGCGCGAACAACGATGACCGTAGATTCTCCTGGGGTAAGAGCATCTGTGATGTCAAATTCAAAGGGTAGGTATCCGTTTTCGTGTGTGCCGATTTGATTGCCATTTACCCAGACGGTTGCTTCCCAATCAACAGCGCCAAAATTCAAAATAACGCGTTTGTCCCCCCAATTTTCAGGGATTGAGACGACTTTGCGATACCAGCCGATTGTATGTCGGGGTTCGCCGCGGTAATTGCCTTCGCGGTCTAAACCGCCACAGGTAACCTCTTCGGGATTGAGATAAGCATCTTTACTCAGGTAGTTTGCGTTGTCTGCTTGTTCTTCGTTCCCCCATGCTGCAAGGCTCTCCCAAGGATAGGGGACCTGTATTTGTAATGTCCATGGAGAATCATCAGTAGATGCTGATGAATACCATTGGTTTTCTTCGCCGATATTGTCCGGATCAAATGCGAATTCCCATGTGCCATTGAGGCAGATCCAGTCGATACCTTCTGATGTCCCGCGTTGAAAATCTGGACGCGGGTATTCTGGGCGCGGTGTGTCTGTGTTGTTCCCTTTCATGTTTTTCCTTTCATGCTTGGTTGGAAGAGTGGAAGAATGGAAGATTGAGTACCCCACCCTTCCTCCCTTCCATTCTTCCATTCCAGCGACGACTGATTACTGAAAACCAATATATCATAAATCGCTTTTCTTTCCAACTGTTTCTTTCGCAAGGGCGAGGTTATTAAAAAAATTTGACATCTTTTGTGATATGTGATACAATTATTCCTAAGCAAGATGACAAAACTGAAAATAGTGTCGCTATGCTTTTTATGATTCACATTTCACAGCGGGAAATTGTAGAGGATGAACCGACCTATCAACACCATAGTGCCAAAAATGTTAATGTCAGATGTGCGCCACCTGCGCGTGCGCTGTCTACTGGCCCCACTTGTTTTTTCGGTTAACATCGCTAAATTTACCCCCCCCCTACGTTAAGTGTTTTACTTCACAAGGTCCATACAGTTTCCACTTTAACTGCTGTAAAGACCTTTCGTGCCTGCTCGATGCCTTCGTCTTACACGAAGCATTGCGTCGCGGGCTTTTGGTGTTGCATCGCGGACTGTTCCAACAAACCTGGTCTCTCGCAATGCAACTTTTTTCGTTTGACAATAACGCTGGAACGTGCTATTCTTATGCACGTCTCCTATTGTTGTCATAAATGTGTTTGTGAATGGCAGCCTCCAAAAATTTTAGAGATGCGCCGCCGGTGCGTCACCACCAAGCGACGCTGCACTGCCATAATCGGGCTATGACTAATTGTAGCACAAAACATCCATGTTTTGGCAACTTTTAGGTTAGCACCTTATACAGAATACAGTGGATTGCCACGGAACGCGAAATACCATCCTATCCGTATCAGGGCAATTCGAAAATAAAGGAGAAAATCGAATGAAAAAGTCTTTGTCTCAAATCATTGCAATTGCCTGCATCCTTACTATAGGGTTCATCGGGCTATTTTCACTTGCAACAAAAACAGATGCTCACTACCTAAGGATTGATTACACGCATACAAATATAGATTGTCATGAATCATATATGTCAGGTGGTCTTCCTGTGTTACTTTTTTGTAATAGTTTCACAAAAACCAGGGCGAAGCACATTTACCCGAGTGACCACTACACCGAGGACTGGAAGCACATTGGGCACGCGCAAGAATCGAATACGCATGATACGAGTCCCAGTGACAACGAAACCTACCCAGATTGTGGTTGGTGCACAAGCGAGAAACGGGCTGCCGAGGCGGCCAATGCACACCACCCATCACCCCCAGATGAGTAAGTGATTCACTTGCTAAGAATCTCAGTCAGATTTGCTAATATTAGAAGTGTGGCATCCTGTTTGTTCTATTCTATGTTCTGAGTTGGACAAAAATAGCAACCTATACAATCTGACTGAGTGAACGACACAGTGTATCACCCAATGTGTTTATGTTTTTTTGGCAAAAACATAAACACATTCTTCAAAGGAGAAGTCAGATGAAAAAATTGATGATAGGGGCTATCCTTGCTGTTGCCTTGGCTTGTGGCATTTTTGTCTACACGGAATGGGAGAATAAGAGATTTACCGACAGCTTGCCCAAATCGCCAAGTGTAGAACAACAAACTGTTGACGCACATCCGCATTCGCATCCACATCCTCATGAGCACCCCGCACCGACAACGGACTCAAATACTGGCGCGTTTGAATCCGAAACGATTATCATAGAAAACTCGGTTTCCACAGAACCTACGGCTGAAAATGATGCCCAGTCTGTTAATGCGGAGTGGCAAACCGAAGCTGGGGAACAAACGGGCGAGACGTGGCAAACCGAGGGCGCACACGAGCATAAATTCACCCGAAGCCCGTTTGCACGAAAACTCTTAAAACCCGAGGATATGGATTCAGATGAACTTGCAGATATGCTACTGAAAGGGTTAATTCAACGGTTTGGCGACATCCCGGAAGTTCATACATTTATGGAGATAAAACGAAAAATGTACAAGAAGGAACCGATCAACTGGGATGAACGCATCGCTTATACGAAAGCCCAGTATCATCTCTGGCCTCATCCGGAAACGAAGAAAACGCTTGAGATTTACTTGGAGAGAAGAGAAACTCAGTATCCAAGAAGCACTCATATTGTGAGGTGAACGATGAAAACTTTGAACACTTTACTCGGATTTTTTGTGCTCATCACCGTGCTATCCGGGTGCGGCGCGAGAAGCATCAACACGCCTGCCCAAAGCGCGAAAGAACCTTTTGTCCTTTTTAACCCTCTCACGGATGACCCAGACAATCCGAGTCCGCACAACCCCCTCATCAAGAAGTATGGGGATATTCCAGAAGTCCGCACCTACATAAGATATTATCAAAAGCATCGTAGCGGTACCCCGCTCACTGTTGATGAGGCAATAGCATATTATTCCGCAGACCTCTACCTTTATCCTTATGCACCGACAGAGGTGATATTGAAAACCCTGAAAGACACCAAAAAACGAAATGAAGCCTTGGGGTTTCCCGCGGATACACCTGTATTGAGGTACACTGGCAGCACTTCACATTATTATCACCGGGGGGTCAGTGGCTACTACAACGTCAGAACGCTGCCAGATGGGACTCGAATTATAAATGATTGGCGCCTCCCCGGCGGGAAAGCCGTCATCCCACCAAAAGAAACATCGAAGTCAGAGGGAGCTGCTGCCGATGCTCGTGATGAAAATTCCGTTCCCACCGAAGATGAGGAGTGATCTCTCGCGACAATGTTCAACCACTCAACGCTACTCAAATTGGTTCTCCTCTGTGCGATTCTATGTGTTGCCTTCTGGATTCGCATCCAGAGTGTAGGCACGATACCAGAAGGACAGTTCACCGGAACAGATGCCTATTTCTATTACTGGCAGGCACAAACAATTGCGGAACACGGCACATTACCCGCCCGCGATATGCACCGGTGGCTGCCTCTCGGTAGAGATAACGGACAACTTCTCAACCTCTACAGTTATGCCCTTGCATACACCCACAAATCTGTGGCACTTGTCTTTCCAAGTGTCACGCTTTACCATGTTGTCCTCTACATGCCGCCTGTCTGTTTTTGCATCGGACTCGGCGCGCTCTGTCTCTTTCTTGCTCACGCCTTCGGGCTGCTCTCCGCAAGTCTCGTCGGTGTGCTTTTGGCAACCCTCCCGGGTGCTATCAACAGAAGCACTGCTGGGTTTAGCGACAGAGACGCTTGGTGTTTGATGCTCGGTCTCCTCGCGGTTACAACCTATCTTGCCTCTTTACAGAGTGAACAGCCACGCAAATGCGCAGCAATCTGGACACTCACCAGCGGCTTTATTGTCTTTCTCGGAGGCCTCTCTTGGGAAGGCTTTGGGGTGTTTCTCAGCGTCATTCTCATTGTAGAACTCTGGCGGTTTCTCTCTTCTGAAACCGAAAACAATTTAGGTTTCTATCTACTGTGGGTGTGCTGCTTTGTTCCAACACTCTATCTCGCCTCCCGTGCCTATAGGAACGGGTACGTTTTTGCGGAACACCTTTTCGCTTTTGTGCTTGTGCCACCGGTCGTGCTTTTAGGTATCCGCGCACTCCGACAACTTCTCCTCGCAAAAGTGGAAAAACTCCAACCGCATGCCCGGACCCTGGCACTCGGATTGACGTTGGCAACCGTTGTGCTGGCAATCGGATATGTTTGGATACAACTTGATACCTTTGCGGATACGACCGCGCCGTTGAGTCAAAATGCCCTGATGCGGACCATTGGCGAACTCAAAGACACAGATTCACACTATTGGATGATACGCTACGGATATATCTTTGTATTGGGCATCATAGGGCTCATGATTTCAGCCATGCACCAGTGGAAAAATCAGGGTGCCCTGCTTGTCATTCCTCTCACGCTTTTTACCTTAACCACCTTTTTTCGCGAATACTTAGACCAACTGTGGGGTGCCCAGAATAACAATATTCTGTTTTTTATTGCAATCGCTGCCACTGCGATGACGTTAATGCTTATAGCTTGGCGGCTTAACTTCCATCCGAAAAACGAACTCGCTTTTGTTGCCGCCATCTCATGGTTTCTGATTTGGACATCCCTATCACGAGATGCAATACGATATACCTGCTTTACCAGCCCTGTCATCGCTTTCTTTACCGCGGAACTCATACAATTCTGTAGCGCAAAACTCTGTAACGTGAAACTGCGCGAAAAACCCAGCGGACAGATACCGCAGCCGGTCCTGAAAACAAGCACAGCGATCGCAATGCTTGCCCTTCTCGTATGGCTCCCTTCTCCATTCGGATACGCCCAGGATATCCGGCATGCGACACGTATGCACAGAAGCAAACCCAGACACAGCACCATTGCTGAAACGTTTCAATGGATGAAAGCAGAACTCCCCAACACAGCTGTCGTAGCAACGGATTGGATACACGGTAGCCAACTCAACGTCCTTGGCGGGGGCAGAACGATTATAGATCAAGACCATTTCATACAGCATTGGATCCATCTCTATTACCGATATCTCTTCTGTGGACAGTCAGAGAAAGAAGTTCTCCAATTCCTAAAGACCCATGAGGCAACCCACTTAATGCTCACTGAGGTTGATATCGTTGGATATGCACTTAGCTATTCTGTTATTGGAAGTCAATCGGAACGGGAGCAACCTTTTGAAATCATTGAACTCCGAGACCCAATACGCGAAAAGGGAAACATCTTCCTATTTCCGGCAAAAGCAACGCCCTTTTTCAAGAACATCCAGGTCAATGTGCATCCGGAGAACAACACACTCCACTTCACCATAGCCGTCCACCAAAACGGGACAGCCACATATATCCCTTACACCGTTTTTGAGAATAAAATGCGCACAGCCTCCAATAATCAAGACGGTTCAAAAACGGGTGGCATCATTCTTTATTTTGATGAGTCTCATAAGTTCCAAAGAGGCTATTATGTACCGCCCGTTGCATGGGATAACTTTGCTATCCGACTGTTTCTACGAGGCATCCCAAGTGACGCGTTTAAGTCTGTTTACGAGACTCAAAAAACTGGCGGAACGCCTGTCAAAGTTTGGGAAATACACTACACCCCCGACATCCAACCGGATCTAAAATACCTGAAAACCGGTTTCCCTGAAATAGACGAGGATTTACAACTGCAATAAACATGCTCGCAAACACGATCACAATCGCTCGCACAGTCTTAACCTTTGCCGTTATTGCCCTCTTTGGACATCAGCGCGCCCTATCCATCGCCCTGATTTTCATCATCGCCGTCATCTTTGCACTCGATGCCGTTGATGGCTACATCGCCCGCAAACGCAGCGAGACCTCTAAACTCGGTGAAGTCCTGGACACCCTCGCTGACAGAATTATTGAAAACACCTTTTGGGTATACTTCACCACGACAGGGCAGCTCCCCGTCTGGATGCCAATCGTTGTCATGGCACGCGGGTTTACCACCGATGCCTTGCAACGCACGCACGGATACCCTACAAACGGATGGACGCACGCGCTGACGCGTTCGCGCATCAGTCGTGCCATCAGCGGCATCACCAAAATGCTCGCTTTTACAAGCCTTGCCAGCGCGCCAGTTTTCAACAATCCTCACTTGGAAGCAGCTAGTCTGAGACTTGCCATCCTTGCCGTCGGCTTCTGTCTGCTCCGCGGGCTCCCCTTCCTTTTCAGCACCCCTGCGATAAAGATGCAACCCGATCGCCATTGACATCGTTCCCACAGGTCAAAACCTGTCATAGGAAAGGAAAGGCAACATGTCAAAACTCACGATCCCCGAACCGCTCTTAACCAACAACCTGCTGATGGAAACTGACAGTTATTTTTCAATTGGTCATTCTACGCGCTTACTGAATTTCGCCGCGGATGGTGAGTGCGCTTGCGACGGAAAGGAAGTCTCTGCCTTCTTCGACTCTGTCGTGGTGGTAGCTGAGACCGAGGTGGAAGTTTGCTGTGATATGGGTGCTGATTTTGTAGCCAACGCGCAGCGTCGTCTCGTAACGTTCGGAGCGTTCCTCGCGGTTTAGGCCGAAATTTTCTCTACGAATCGACCAAGAGAGCGTATTTGTCAAATCCAAGTCGTGCTTAAGTGGGATTCTTTTGTTGATAAACGGAATCCGTATGCCGTTTTCTGTGTGATAACGATAGTCGATACTGAAATTCGGGGTAACGATTACAGCATTACCCTCTATGCCGCTCCGTTGTTGGTCTCGGAATGTTGTGCGTATCCCCAATGCTGTCCGTGTCTCTTTACCCCAGGTGTGTAGCCAACTCAGTGATGGCGTGTGTGCTGTGCTATCACCGGTCGTAGTGTTATTGCCAGCAGTGTCTCGCTTCGTGAAGCTATAGCGAAGTTGAAAACTGGTGGTTTCTTTTGCCTTCAGTTTTAGGTCGGCTTCGTACGAATCCGCGTGCGACGTGTACGTGCTACTTGAACTTTTCCGAAAACTTTCGGACGTGCTGAAAGTTGTGCCCAAGGATGCCCAGTGCCACGGGTCTACCGAACCGCGGGCCGTGTAACGATTACTGCGCCGGGAGCTTGTCCGTTCCGTTGCGTCATCCGCAAGCGACCAGATTTCTAAGGCGGATAGCCCAGATGCAAGCTGCCGATACGATTCGTTAGCCGTAAAGTTGGCATTCGTGCTAATCGTGAAACTTTTGAGAATTCTATGCAAGATGCCATCTTGAGCTACTTGTGAGATATCGCGAGTCGGACTCGCGCCTACACTATTTCCTATCTCACCTTTATCGCGTTCAATCCAATCACCACGGTCTTCTTCTAACTCTTGGATCTGCGCCTCGTCAATACCATTTTCTCGCAGCTGCTCAATTGTTTCTGTGGAGGAATCGTCAGTTTTCGGTTGTTGGTTACCAGTCGCCGATGGAAGATTGGAAGATTGGGAGACTGGAAGATTGGAAGCCCCTTCTTCCATCCCGCCTTCCTTCCTGCCTTCCGTCCCCTTATCTGTTTTTTCAGGATTCAAAAACCAGCCGAACCACTTTTGGACGCGGAGGTTCATGCCAAGGCTAACATTACCGTTAAGGGATGCATTTTTTTGTTCTCTGAACCAATTCTCACGAAAACTCATCCGGCTTGTCACGGTTGGACGCATGCCGAGCAGATCTCGATTCAATCGCGGTGTCAGGGAAAGCCGATGTTCCCGTTCAGCGATTGAGAAATCTTGTGTAGGAGGGGTTTCCAACCCCGATGCACTATCTCCTGGTTCCGTTGTTGCGTCACTGGTAAAGGGCGTTCTATAGTTCTGATCTTCACGTCTCTCAAGCGTCCGACGGACATCATAACTTGGATTCAAACTGAAGATGCTTGTTGGGCTGATGTTGAACGCTACTGTGCCGCTATCGGTTTTTTCGTCCCTGTTTCTGCCGTAGCCGTAGTAGGATGTTGAGGTTGAAGAGGTATCCGTTGCCGTTTCCGGTTTAGCAAGCACATCTTCGTGGCGATACTGCACGTTAACACCGAGTTTAGATCCGAGTTCATACCGAAAGCTGCCAGTATAGAGGTGGCTAATTTGCGTGCCTTGACGTTCGTTCCAAAAGTCTTGATAGTTGTATGCGAAGCCGAGATTTGGATACGGATTTCGGTTGAATCGGACAGATAAATCTCGGCTACGGATTTCACTTTTTCCGCTCTGGAAGCTGCTGTAACTGCCACGCACACTCTCGGTTTCGGTGTCTTGTTGTCGGATACCGTATTGGATCGGCAGCCACGGGAAAATGGTGACATCTGCATCGATGTTATAGTCGTTGTTTGTGGTGCTATACCCGCGTGAAGAGAGGCGTTGTCTGCCAATTTGACCCGCACCGCTTTCAAAGTCTTTGTCTTGACTTGCGTAACCGCCCCGCAATTTCACGATGTTGCCGAGTGACATTGACATATTACCGCGCCGCGCCCAACCGGAACGTACCAGCGGGTCACCAAGGTGAATCTCGTTTACCCAGATATCCCCGCTGATTTCACGGTCTGTGTCGTTGCGGATACCGAGCAGAATGCCGCCAATATTTTTGATAGAGAGCCGTGCGCTGTTTCTGCCTCTGATCGTGAAGCCATCGGGATGCCCATCTGGCATATTGCTGTCGGTGTCAGGGGGTTGTGTATCATTTAGGGAATCGGGGTTAGAAACCCCTTCTACGAGTTGATTGCTGGCAGCTACATCGGGGTAGGCATTTCTGCGCAGGTCGCGGAGATCAATTTCGATTAGCTTCCACCCTTCAAAGTCAACTGGCACCGTGTATTCATAATAATCTGTCAGATTCTCGAAAATGTTAATATTTTCTTCTTCCGTCTGGTTAACAAATGGATCTGAGGTATAAAATGAGCTGCGATAGCCGGTGCGGACGGTTGGTGCGAGTTGCAGAACGAAAGTTGTATCGCTTTTGTCACCATAGATCCAAAAGCGCAATGTGTCATGTTTGCTGAAATCTTGACCATCGCTTTGCGTTAAGCCTTTCAGCTGCTTGGAGGTAACACCGTAAGAACCGGGAAACAGGTAATATTCGAGGCTAAGGGTCTGTTCACGTTGCTGTTGTGTTTGGAAACCGAGTGAGGTGGCTGTGAAGGGATGCAGTTTTTTAAAGAGTTCATTATCTTCAATATCAAGATACGCGCTCTGATACGCATCATAGCTGAAGTTATCCTTTGTACCGACGATAAATTTTTCGATTGTGTCTTCTACGATTGTGCTTGTTGAAAGTGTTTCACCCGTAAGCCCAGCTTCCGGAGTTGGCTGCACCGTTGCGCGCGTTATAATCCCTTGTTGCCATTTATTTCCAACAATTTCGATGGATGCCCACTGCAGCGTGCCTTTCGCGCTACCGGGCGCGTTTTTGCTCAACCAGAATCGGAAGTGTTGGACAAAAACGAGGCTCGGCACACGGGAACCGGCGGGTGTGAATTTAGAGAGCGGGATACTGAGGAACATCCAACCGTTAGCATTTTTGCTTTTTATCCATTCATTCGGGATCTCATTCAGTGGGATTGAAATTTCAAAATAGGCATCTACACTATCCAGCACGCCGTCGCCGTTCAAGTCCTCGCTGTCCAAAATTTGATTGTTACTACCGACAGATGTTTTTTCGAGGAAACCATCGTAATCCCATCCTACGTCTTCCCCGGTATCGAGGGCACCGTTCCCGCGGTAACGGTCTACATCTGATAGATTCTCCAGATCCAAATCCAAAGCATCAATACTACCATCACCATTTGTGTCCGTTAGTGTATTAGGAAGGTCTTCGCTGTCCAATCGTTGGTCCGCATCCGTGTCTTCGTTCACTTCCCCAAGATTCAGGTGTAGGGTTACTTGGTCGTCGCCTTGAACGCGCATCCAGATTTCAACGAAGCTGCGTTCGGAATAGTCAACGCCGGAAGCTGAAATACCATTTGAGAAGCCGCCCCATTCCGCCACGACATCTGTGAATTCATAGCCGAGTTCCATGATGAGGCGTTCTTCGGTAGAAAGCGAGAGCGGTTGAATTGAAGATGCGGGTACATCGCGATTCCGCATATAGTTTCCGACGGCTTCCGACTCGTTTTTGTCTTTAAGAGCCACTTTAAAAATCGCTCTGTTCTCACTGGTCGGTAAAACATTGTAAATATCACCGATAGATACCGGCGCATCCTCCGATATATACGGAACGCTACTCTGCTTCCAGTTATATTTTAACGTTGGGACCGTGGTCGATTCCTTTGCGCCTTCCATGCTATCAATAAGTGCGACACCGATGCTATTCGGGTTATTGTGTGAATAAGCCGCTTCTCCACTGAAGTCGAGCGAAAGTTGGAGGTTTCTTATGTTAATAAACGGCAACAGATTGAAAATGCCTGCAATATTAAATGCTCTTCCGAAGCTCGTGTTTATGTTGAACGCTTGCAAACGGTTTGGGACACCGTTCACATCTGGTATTTCTGCCGGTTTTTGCCCAGTATTCAGGATATAGCCTGTTGAAAGCATAAACCCTTTTTGGAAGAGTGGGTTGAAATAATTCATCCCACCGCCGTAGCCACCGTAATAACTTGCACCTCTCCGAGACCTGCCGCCCAAGCTGCCGTAACTACCGTAACCACCACCAAACCCACCACCGAAACCACTACCGAAACCGCCACCAAAACTGCTCCTTCCTAAACCACCAAGACCGCTTCTCCGTCCCGACAATGACTCACCAAACGCATCCCTTGTTCCATCACCGAGCAGACTCGAATCCGTTGATTGGATACCACCGAGGCGATCGAATCTATCTTCAAGGCTCTGTTTTTTCTCCGATTTCGGTTTCGGTTTATGCGTGTACTCTAACCAGACCCCTGCTACGGCTTGTTGCGAGGAACCTCCAAAAGGTGTCTTTTCAAATTCGACAATGATTTCATCAAATTCATCCAATTGCCTGAAGAATCGGAGGGTACCGACTTCATAGAGCATCATATAGTCCGTATCACGCGTCAAGCGTTGCCCGTTCAACCGGACAGTCTCGCTGTTTGGGATCACAAACAACCCTACGTTATACGTTTCTGATTGGTATGTATAGTCGGCTATGATTGTGTAGATTTTGGCATCTGTCCGGACACCTTCGAGGTAGATGGTATTGTTGTTTATCGCGTCACGGTAGGCGTAATAGGGGTGGCTCGGGTCTATGATTTGAAAAGGGTTTGTCCGCGGGAAACGCAGTATACCCCTGTCGTAGTCTATGAACTGTGCATCAACATTGCCGTCGCCGTTCTGGTCCAAACCGAAGATTTCGATGTAAGGGACTGTGCCTTCATTCGTCTGGAAGGTTCCACTTTCTCCTTGGCGAAGGATAGTGAGTTGGAAGTCGCGTGGGTTGATATTTCGGCTGCCGAGTTGGTAAACATGCGTCGCCTCGGTGCCACGGTACCCTTTTTCCTTCAGCACGATGTAACCGATTTCTTCGCCTTCTTCATCAATCGTGCCGTCGCCATTTTCATCAACAAAGACCTCTTTATTACCAACGGAGCCGCCACCGCTACCGCTGTATTCGTATGCAACAACGATAGTATAGTTTGCAGAAATCGGAGAGAGAAATTCTATTTCGCCAGTCTCGTAGTCGATGTTGTAGTCCTGTCCAGCGAATTGCGGGTTAAAGTAACCTTGGCTCGTCCGTTTACCACCCTGATTGTTGCCTACAACGCCATCATCAATGAAGATTTGTTCACTCCCTGGTTTGATGGGTAGGTAATCTGGGTGTTGTAAATCGTCTTCACCTTTATGAATGTAGTAGTACCGATTTCTGACGTAGTTGGCATCCGGAATTTGGATCCCCGGCGGTCCGTAGCCGTATCCACTGCCGGCACGCCGGGATTGTCCCCGGAAAGTACGTACCTCACGTATCCCTTTGCTGCGAGAACCGAAAGCGGTCAGGCGCGTATTTTTCCATTCAAAAACGCCCTCAAGTCCGAACAGATTTCGGTTGATGTTCAAAAAACGGGTGTTCGGCAAATTGAGTGTGATGTCGCCAAACGAGATCGTTTTTATAATGTCTTCCGGTTTACCTTCATACCATATTTTAATTTTCTGTTCCTTTGTACCGCCAAGACCGTATCCACCACCACCATAGCCGCCACCGTATCCCCCACCAAAGCCGCCACCGCCAAAGCCGCTCCCACCGGCACTATAATCCACGGCGATATGTGTGCGTTGTCCAACGCGACCGTGTAGCCCAAACTGTTGTACCTGACGGAGGTTGAAGCCTGTCGCACGCGGGACACCTCGACTCCCGTATCCGCCGAAACCGCTGCCATACCCGCTCCCGTAACCACTTCCGTAGCTGCTGTATCCGCCCCCGCCATAGCCGCTACCGTAGCCGCCGCCACCAAAGCCACTCCCGTAGCCGAAATCTTCGTAACCGTAAGATGAAGTGAGTCCCAAGTCAAGTCCTGATGAATAACTGCCGTAGCCGCCGCCGTAACCGTATCCACCGTATCGGTTCAGATCACCTTCACCGAAATAGTGCGTCTTGTTCGCCTCTACGGTCACGGATTGTAAACCAGTGATCCGAAGATTGGAATCCATCGGAAGCGCGATACCTTTTTCGTCACGCTTCGGCTTCGGTTTCCAATCATAAAGCTGACTCAGATCTGTCAATTCGGGTGGATTTTGCCATCTGCGGAGACTGTCCAGATAGGGTTGGATGTGCCTACTTTCTTCGTCTTTTTCAGGGTGTTCCTTTTCATCTTGCCAGATAAAGCGTTTCGGCGCGCGATCGGTATCAAAAGGATTACGGTTGAACAACCCGAACTCTCTATCGTTTCCATCTTCCGAAGGTGTTTCAGGTGTGTCGGTATCAGAAACCGTACCGCGATCACTGGGTGTTGTGGTTTCTGTTTGCGGTGCGTCGTTTTCTTCAGCGATACGACTGACGACAACAGTAGGCGTTGAGGAAAGGACGATGATAAGGAGGATCGCAATTTTAGAAAGCAGCCCCGAGCATCTTAAAAAGTGGTGAACTGCAAGTTTCGATAATGGATTTTTCTGCACGTGTATTCTCGTTTGTAGGATGTGTTGTTGGTTTCCTGTGCCGAGTTCCGTTATTTTTCGGCAACTTCTGTGGCGTGTGAACGCGCCCAAAGAATCCCTTAACCTTGAGAACGCAACCGAAATGTGATATGAATTGTCCAATCTACTAAAAATGTCCCAATTAACTCGCATTTTGTCGGCGCGGTGTATCAACCGCGATTCGGAATCTTGACAAGAAACGAGAAATTGGGACTTTATGTTTACATAAATTTTGAAACGCCACTGTATTACTTGCCGCTCTCTTTAAGATGTCCCCATGTTACCGCTAACTTCTCTGCTGCTTCCACCGCTTGAAATTGCTTTGAGAGCCCTTCCATGACTTCAGCGATCTCATCTTCATCTAATGCCGTATTGTAGACGGCAACCTCGTCAATGATGCCCCTCAACGGTCCATTTTTCCCATCGGGTCCCTGTGCCCCTATTATGAATGGTGCATTGTTCGTAGCAGGTTTACCAGCAGCACCCCGTGGATTAAATTGTTCACCGTCAACATAAGGGATCAGGTTCTTCTCGTCATACACACCGGCGACAAAGTGCCATTGATTATCCGTGACCTCTTTACTGCCCACTTGTAGGTCTTGCGCGCCGCCGGGGAGCGTGAACCCGAAAGTCATCACGCCAGGACGAATCCACATTGTATAGTTTCGATCCGGCCACGCCTCTTTACCAAGAATAATTTGATATGGATCGACGATCTTAGGGACTTTTATCCATGCGGTCATTGTCCACTGTCTGAGGTTCATGACATCCGCATGCGGCACGAGGACATGACCCCCGTCAAATTCGAGAGCGTTCTCAAATTTTCCATCAGCCCATGCGACCTCGCCAACGATTTCGCCATGATGTCCGTTACCTGATACATCTTTAACGATTTTGCCGGCACCTTCATCAAACAGCCAGACTCCTACCGC
This sequence comes from uncultured Poribacteria bacterium, assembly GCA_951828385.1. Taxonomy (GTDB): domain Bacteria; phylum Poribacteria; class WGA-4E; order WGA-4E; family WGA-3G; genus WGA-3G. The sequence goes on along the minus strand of OX639973.1, from coordinate 3,712,376 downwards.
GTCAGCACTGGCACTGACAATTCCAAAATAAGCAAAAATGCTCAATAGGAGCATTAAAACAGTTAGCCTTATCATATCCGTTGACCTCCTTGCAGTATTGTTTATTCGTTGCTCTGTTTTATTTTAACAGATTTGCCCCAAAGTTGCACATATTTTTTCTCTTGACCTCTCCTGCACCTTAAAGTAAAATGGTGTATACTTTAGATGTGGAAGGCAGCCCAGGAGCCCATAATTAAAAAAATGTCAAAATATCGGAGTGCGATCATCGGCTGTGGCAGTAGAGCCTACGGTCACGCAAATGCTTATCAACTCATATCGCGGGGCGAGTTAGTCGCGTGTGCGAACCGGTCAGATACCGCCCGCCGCGAAAAATTTGCTGAGACTTTCGGGGTTACCGGCTATGCAAATGCTGAGGAGATGCTCCGAACAGAGAAACCCGATCTTGTTCATCTTATTACCATGCCGGATCAGTGGCGTGAACTCATGCCAATGGTATCAGAACTGGGTGTGCCGGCGTGCCTCGTTGAAAAGCCGATCGCCTGTGGTGTTGAAGATTGGCGTTTGCTGTGCGAATTGGAAGCGCGAACGGCTACAAAATTTGGCGTTGGAAAACAGTACCGCTGGCACCCCGGGCTTATCAGTTGTCGGGAGGTAGTGCAAAGTGGTAAATTAGGAAAAATTCAGTTTTTAGATTTCTCGTGTGGTATGAACCTCTCTGCCCAAGGGACACATATCATTGATTGGGCGATGTCTCTGAATAACGATTCTCCGATTGTCCGAGTCTTCGGCACTGTCAGCGGTATTGCGTCACTTGACAGCACCTATCCAGCCCCGGATGCGTCATCATGCCAGGTGCTTTTTGAAAACGGTGTTTACGGCTTCTGGAACACCGGTTTTACCGCTCCACGCATCATGGACGACGATGCCATCTACAAACACTGTCGTGTTGCTGCTTATGGCGCAAGCGGTCATATACGCTTTGAAGAATTCGGTGGATGGAAAATCTTTTCGAAAGAAAAAATAGAAAACCATCAAACGACTCCTGATGAATGGCGTGAAAACAACGACCTCGCACAAGCACGTCTGACGGAAGCGATGTTTGACTGGATTGAAGACGATACTTGTCCTGTCGAAACGAATCTTAAACTTGCACTACACCAGTTCAATGCGATTTTGGGCATCTATGAAAGTGCGATCTCTCACAAATCGATTGACATCCCTTTTGATCCTCCCACAGACCTCGATTCGCAACTTCGTGAGGTGTTGTCGCGTGCCTGACTTGCGCATGCCAAAATTTGACAAATTCATGATTTTATGCTATACTATTAAAGGTTTAATTTTAGAATAAGCACGGGAATCTTGACATTACGGAAGTACTATTTTGTCTACGCCAAATACGGCATCTTCAGAGCCACACATCCACATTGCGCCATCGGTGATGTGCGCGGATTTATGCAACTTGGAAACCGATGTTCGGGAATTAGAGGCTGCGGGGATTAATATGCTCCATTTCGACTTAATGGACGCACATTTCGTCCCGAATATGCCGATAGGACTTGCCCTCATTGAAAAATTACGCCCGAAAACAGACTGCGCTTTTGACATTCACCTCATGGTGGAAAATAACGATTTCTTTGTGGATGCAGTCGCGGAGATTGGCGTTCAACAGATAGCCGTTCATGTTGAATCGGCAACGCATCTGGATAGGACGTTATCTCTCATTCAAGCGTACGGCATCAAAGCTGGCACAGCACTGAATCCAGCAACACCGCTCTCCGCATTGGATTATGTCCTTGACCGACTCGATTTTGTGCTGATTATGACGGTAAATCCGGGTTTTGCGGGGCAGAAAGTAGTCCCGGCGACGCTCCGAAAAATCGCGGAATGTCGCACTTTTTTGGATGCGCGCGCTGTTGATTTACCGATTGAAGTTGATGGCAATGTGAGTTTTGAAAATATTCCTAAAATGGTATCCGCAGGTGCTGATATTTTGGTCGGTGGCACGAGTAGCGTTTTCCAAAAATCCGGTTCACGCGCTGAGAACGTCCAACAAATGCAACAGGCTATTGCCCTCGGACTCTCAAAGAGAAAAAACGATAGTTACCAGTTGTCGGATGATGTTTAAAAGAGGACGTTGACGCATCAAAACCTCTCTTTAACTGATAACTGACGACTGATAACTGACAACTATTAAAATATGGAAGCACTGGTACTTCATGGCGTTGGAGATTTACGGTTAGAGCAGATTCCGGTACCGCCTCTCGCTGAAGGTAATTTCCGCGTCCGCATTGGGTTCTGTGGTGTCTGCGGCTCTGATATTCCGAGAATTTTCGTCAAAGGGACTTATAGTTTCCCAACGGTTTGTGGACACGAATTCGCTGGTATCGTTGACGCATGCGGTCCCGGTGTTGACGATTTTGCTCCGGGTGATCCTGTCGTTGTGTTCCCCCTGCTTTGGTGTGGTACCTGTGCAGCGTGTGAACACGGAAAATATGTTCAATGTCATGACTATGATTATCTCGGTTCACGCAGCGACGGTGCATTTGCTGAGTATATCGTTGCCCCGAAAGAGAATTTGATCGCTGTTCCACCGGGTGTGACTTTAGAAGAGGCAGCGATGACAGAACCTGCTGCAGTCGCACTTCACGCAGTTCGCCGTGTGCATACATCGCTTGCTGGAAAGGCAGTCGCTATCTTCGGGGCAGGCCCCATCGGATTAATGACGGCGCAGTGGGCAAGAATCATGGGCGCGACAACAGTGTTGCTTTTTGATATTGTTGCGGAGAAACTTGAACTCGCGAAACAACTCGGCTTTGATAAAGTGTTTAACACCACGACTGAAGAGCCGGTTGAAGTTGTGAACGCACATACGGATGGAAAGGGTGCACACGTTTGTATTGAGGCTGCCGGTGTGCCTGCTACCTATCGCAACTCCCTTGAGTGTGTTGGACGTGGCGGTAGTGTCGTTTTACTCGGTAACCCTGCTGCAGATGTAACGCTTCCTGCAGTGCTTATATCGCAGTTAATGCGGCGTGAGGTGTCTGTCTTCGGAACTTGGAATTCCGATTACAGCGCGGCGGGGAACGATGATGACTGGCGGACTGTTCTTCAAGCAATGGCTTCTGGCATGTTAACACTCATGCCCCTAATAACGCACAAAGTTCCGTTAGTTGACAGTGCTGACATGTTACATAGGATGCGAGACAAAAGTGAATTTTACGCAAAAGTCTTAATTCATCCATAAGGAAAAATTAAAAAACCGCAACTCTATTCCTCTATAACCAAAACCCGTAGCCTGTAATGAAATCGAAGGGTTTTTGCTTGGGCATTTCTTCAGATATACGCCGAAGAACTTCAAAGTCCAAACCCATTTGCCTTAACCGCAAGGAAAGTTAAAAATATGAAAGCGGCTATACTTGAAAGTCTTGACAACTTAAGTGTGAAAGAAGTACCCGAACCTGAAATCGATGACGATGCCGCTTTGATGCGGATTGAGGCTGTTAGTATATGTGGTTCTGATGTCCGCATACTCCATCACGGTAACCCAAGAGTTAAACCCCCCACCATTATTGGACATGAAAATTCTGGTGTCATCGTTAAGACTGGCAAAAACGTGACGCGCGTTAAAGAAGGGGATCGCGTGTCAATCGGTGCTGATGTTCCGTGTGGACAGTGCCGTTGGTGCCGAGATGGTCTCGGAAACAACTGTCACATTAACTACGCCATCGGTTACCAAATCCCCGGTGCTTTTGCGCAATATATGAAACTTCCGCGCCTCGTTTTGGAAGAAGGACCGGTGACCCCATTCGATGCGACGCTCAGTTTTGATGAGGCTGCCCTCGCGGAACCGCTCGCTTGTGCCATTAACGGGCTTGAGCTCGTCAATATGTCTCTCGGTAAAACCGTCGTTATTATCGGTCTTGGACCGATCGGATGTATGATGATTGACCTCGCGCGGATTATGGGTGCTACGCAAGTCATTGGTGTACAACGGAGCAAGCTCCGAATGGAGATTGCAAAGTTCTACGAGGCAGATGCCTATATAGCTTCTGAAGAGGAAGATGTCATTGAGAGATGTAAGGAAGAAACAGGTGGCGAGGGACCTGATATCGTCGTTACAACGTGCGGTTCGGTTGAGGCACACGAACAGGCGATTGAAATGGTGGCACACCGCGGGTATGTCAACCTGTTTGGCGGGTTGCCAAAGACGATGCGTCCTATGAGTGTTCTCTCAAATATTATCCACTATAAAGAGTGTTTCGTTACAGGTTCACACGGGTGTGTGCCACGTCACCATGAATTGGCAGTCCGTCTCCTTGAAAAAGGTTTAGTGCGTGTGAAACCGCTCATTACACACCACTTTCCGCTCGTTGAGATTGACAAGGCGTTTGAGGCAATGGAATCCCGAAAAGGAATGAAGATTATGATACACCCACATCAGGCGGGTACAGGAGGATAAAAGGATATAATGCAAGATTTTTCGCGATTTGTTCGAGAAGTGCCAGATTTTCCGAAACCGGGGATTTTATTTAAAGATATCACACCACTTTTAGGAAATCCAACAGCCTTTCATCGGGTAATTGATGAGTTCGCGCGCCATTATAAATATGAAGCCATTGATGTCGTCGCGGGCCCCGAAGCACGCGGTTTCATTTTCTCAACGGTGCTCGCTTATCGGATCGGTGCTGCTTTTGTCCCTATCCGGAAAAAGGGTAAGTTGCCTTATGAGGCGCACGAGGTTACATACCATCTTGAATACGGTCATGATGTGATCGAAATGCATCAAGATGCGTTTCCCAAAGACAGTAGAGTCCTCTTGTGTGATGATCTTTTAGCGACCGGTGGGACACTTGCTGCGTCAGTTGAACTTATTGAAAAACTGGAAGGACACATCGTTGGTATTGCGGTCTTAATTGAATTGTTAGAGCTTAACGGCAGGGAAAAAATTCCGAACTACGATATTTTTTCCCTTATTAAATACTAAGGACGCTTGCGCCTGTAGCTCAGGGGACAGAGCAGTGGCTTCCTAAGCCTCGTGTCGGGGGTTCGATTCCTCCCAGGCGCGTCTGGAATGAAAGATTTTTCGGAGAAAAAAATTGTACTGACGACTATTAAAAAATGTCTTAGGAGTAGTTCCTAAATAGTTCTAAAACTTGATAAATATGGATAAAACCTGACAAATCTGTTTTTATGTAGTATATTTATCAAAAATGTCGCTCGTGCTTTGACGGTTCGTCCTTGCACCGCGAACCTTGGTGCAAGCAAGTCGCTTATATCTTCTGCCACGTAGCAGGTTGCGTTGGGTGTAGGCAGGCGAAGACACTGACGGGTGTCGTAACAGGGGATTAAGGACCCTTTAAGGATTCTATGGATTTCTTGAGAAAAACATAGGTTTTTAAGAACAGTAACTTGGATGTACAGATTCAATATCTGGAAAATAGTTTTAATCGTCGGGGTACTACTGTTCGCTGTGTTATACCTTATCCCGACCCCGGATAGCTTCTACAATCCGCTATACGGGAATTTACCGCTTTGGATGCAGGAAAAGCTTCCGTCTTTTGAAGTCACTGAAGATAAAAATTTTAAGGTGAGCCTCGCAGAGGTTGAATACCCCGAAGGAATTAGTTTCCAGGATGCAACCAGTGAATTAAAGGATGTCTTCCGAGTTCATTTACGGAAACAAGAACTTGAGGAGACCTCCGATTATGAATTCGATACCACTGAAGCACGCGAATTTTATGTTCGGCTCATTTCAGAGAAAGCGCGTCAGGCCCCACGCGCGACACTCAACAATTTGCACCTATACGGGAGCCTTCCAGGATTTGTCAGACGGATCATACCCGATACCCGATTGAAGTTAGGCTTAGATCTCAAAGGCGGTGTCCATCTTGTACTTGAAGTAGATTTAGAAACCTCCAAAACTGAACTTTTCCGCCAACATGCCCACTCTATCCCTGAGCAGCTCCGCGCAGACGAAGTTTTGTGCCGTGAAGTTAAACAGGTAGAGGGACAAGACGCGCTCGATGTATTTATCGGTATCCCGTCTCGACTCCGATCCGATGCGGATCAAAAAGCACAATACTTAGAAAAAGCGCAACGGCTTCTTAACGAAATCGAATTCTTTGACGATGCACAGGTCAATAACGAAACAGAAACACAATCCATATATCAGTTGAGACTCAGCCAAAGCGGAATTGAAAAATATAGTGATCAGGCGATTGAACAGGTCCTTATCGTCTTACGAAATCGCGTGGATGCTTTTGGCGTTTCTGAACCCTCTATCCGACGCGAGGCAAATCACCCACGGATCATCGTCGAGCTTCCGGGTGCCGAAGACTCTTCAAAACCGCTACAAATCGTTAGAGAGATGGGTAGACTTGAATTTAAACTCGTCCGGAAATCGCCTGCTGGCGGAAATTTCTGGAGCGGCACTGCCGATACGCCGCCACCGGATAATATCCCAGAGGATAGTGAGATTCGCGAGCATCGCGAGACCGGCAGCTGGTATGTTTTGGAAAGTCCTGTCCTTCTAACCGGAGATCGGATTACCGATGCGTTTCCGACCACAGGCAGAACCACTTTTGACATTGTCGTCTCGTTGAGTTTCGACGGTGCCGGCAGGCGTAAGTTCGCGCAAGTCACAGGCGACCATATCGGCGAACATCTGGCGATTCTCCTTGATGGGAAAGTTCAATCTGCCCCCGTCATCCAAGACCAGATCATCGGAAACGCTGTTATTCAAGGCAGTTTCACTTATGAAGAGGCAAGCTACCTTTCCAATATCTTGAAGGCAGGCGCGTTTCCTGTCGGAGTCCAAATCGCAGAAGAACGTACCGTCGGGCCCACCCTCGGGCAAGAATCTATTGATAACGGTATACGCGCTGTACTCTTTGGCTTAGGATTTGTTTTAGTTTTCATGATAATCTATTATCGTCTCTCCGGGTTAATCGCTATTGTCGCGCTCGTTTTTAATATGCTGATTCTTCTCGGTGCTTTGGCAGGTTTTGGTGCGGCATTGACGCTTCCCGGTATTGCTGGACTTGTCCTCACAATCGGAATGGCTGTCGATGCGAATGTCCTCATCTTTGAGCGTATTCGCGAGGAATTACGGACCGGCAAAGCCGTTTGGGCGGCTATCACAAGCGGCTATCAGCGCGCATTTATAACAATTTTAGATGCCAACCTTACCACATTCTTTACCGCACTTGTCCTCTATCATTTTGGGACAGGTCCGATTAAAGGGTTCGCGATAACGCTCGGTATCGGTATCCTCGCGAGTATGTTCACAGCCATCGTTGTTACACGCGAGATTTATGGATTAACAATCGGGAACCGAGACGTGCAGAAACTTAGCATTTAACAAAAGCAAAAGCGTAACTCTCACAGCGAGGCAAGAAAATTGGAACTACTTAGAAATACAAATTTTGATTTTATCAGCAAACACCGCACCGGCTTTATTTTTTCAGCCGTGATCATTGGTATCGGCTTGGTTTTCCTCGGAATCCATCAGGGACCGAACTTCGGGATTGACTTTCGCGGGGGTGTTAAAATCCGGGCTGAATTCAATCGGGTGGTAACCGAAGCCGAATTGGAAACGAAATTAAACGAATTGGGCTATGACCGCGCAAAGATTCAGATTGACGAGGGAAAGAACCAAGCCTCGATCTCTCTGGGGCATCGTCCCGAATTTCAGCAACAACTCATTAATATCCCAATTATGGCGGATCCGGGGGATGCAACCGCTACCAGTCTTCAGGTGAGTAAGACCGCTGAAAAAGCACATCTATTAGCAGAAGGCGATACCGTCCAACTTATTGACGGCACTTCGCAACAGCGCAATGAGATTATCGCACGGACGGACAGTGCCGAAGGCGACGCAATTAACCTAACCTTCGCGAACCCAATCGGAATTGACTTGAGTGAAAATGCCACTGTCCAAATCCAAGCGAGTGTCGGTAGAATCCTCACAGATGTGCTTCTTGAAGGTGGTGAGGGTTGGCAAGCACTCGTTGGGGGTGTCAACGTCTCTGAAGTCTTACCAAGCGTCGGGCGCGACCTCAAATGGGCTGCGCTCTGGTCTGTGCTCTGGTCTATCATCATTTTGTTGGGTTATATCTCTTGGCGGTTTGAGTTCCGTTTTGCCATCGGTGCGATTGCTGCGCTCGTTCACGATGTACTGATTACCTTGGGCATCTTCGCTATTTTATCAAAAGAGATTAACTTGCCGACTGTAGCGGCGTTCCTCACAATTGTCGGATATTCGCTCAACGATACAATTGTCGTGTTTGACCGGATTCGAGAAAACTCGCAATCCTTACGCGGAACAGACTATATTACGGTCATTAACCGAAGTATCAACCAATCGCTGAGTCGGACTGTCATCACATCTTTGACAACGCTTTTTGTTGTTTTGGTTATCTTTGTCCTCACCAGTTCCGGTGAGGAAATTAACACCTTCGCCTTAGCACTTATTGTTGGCGTACTGATAGGCACGTACTCCTCGGTCTTCATCGCAAGTCCAATCTTGTATCTCTGGAATCGGGGACAGCAACCCGCGTCATAGCCATCAGCCATTTATATGAAAATATTGATTTTAACGCCTTACACGACTGGGCAAAAGCAGAAACCCGATAATCCTCTCCGAGGTGAGGATTGTACACCACCTGAACGTCTTCAGGCGCGAATAAAGGAACTTTGTGGTTACAATGCGGAGGGTTGGTATAGTGAAGACAGGGACTACAGCGCACCCGCTGGAGAAATGTTTTCGGGTCCCATGAATACGCAATTACGGGCAGGGTTAAAACAGATTCGGGAACATGACCAATATGGTGAGACGACCCTTGATCTCTATTTCCCGTGGTATTTTTGCCGTGTTGATGGGAAAAAGAGTCCGGTTAACGAGAAAGACATTATCGTCCCTTTTGATACCGCCCCACTTCACGAACTTGAGGTTTTAGAATACGATGAGAGCGGTGTTCCTGAACGGACCGCAGATTTGATTGACGGTTACGATCTCGTCTTTTCGCTATTGAGACCAGATGATATTCAATCATTGCAGCGCGTTTTTGAGGTGGAACGGGCGACAACGCTAATTTTCTTGCTGGCGAAAAGTCACAAGTACGTCGTTAATGAGAACTTACCGAACCTCCATGTTGTCGAAACTGGTAGCGATTTGCAGAAAAGCCTTCGCACCACAAATTGGGCTTTAAAAGGGGTTGTGTTGAGGAGATTGTGCGAAGCTGCATGTCGTGACGGTTTCCAAGTCTTTGAGCAAGTCAAACAAGACCCTCAAAAACTAATCGAAATCGCACGTAGACCCGAATCTGGACAAAAATAGTACTTTCTGTGTGGTGAAGAAATGAATTTCCCAACACCTGTTATCAGCGATAATTCACGACGTATTATCGGTGAATCTGCACCGATGCAGGTTGTTTTGCGTCAAGTCGGACAGGTCGCGCCGACGCATGCGACTGTCCTCATTACAGGTGAAACAGGTGTCGGCAAAGATGTCATCGCGCAGGCTATTCACGAAGGTAGCCCCCGTAAAAATAGACCCTTCAAAGCAGTCAACTGCGGTGCATTTTACCAAGACCTCCTGCAAAGTGAACTCTTTGGGCATGAAAAAGGTGCCTTCACGGGTGCAACGAATCAAAGACGCGGTGTGTTTGAACAGGCGGATGGGGGAACGCTGTTTCTTGATGAGGTCGCGGAAATGTCGCCTGAGGTGCAAGTAAAATTTTTGCGTGTCTTAGAGACACAAGAATTTACCCGACTCGGCGGCGAAAGAAATATTAAAGTCAATGTCCGAATTATCGCTGCCACAAATGTCAATCTTGCGACATCGGTCCGGCAGAAAAAGTTTAGACAGGATCTCTACTATCGCCTCAATCTCTTTCGCATCCAGATCCCACCACTCCGCGACCGTCGTGAGGACATCCCACTTTTCGTCTCCGCGTTCATCCCAGAATTAAGCGCAGAACACGGTAAACCCATTACCGGTATAACATCGGATGCACTCAATTATCTCCAGAATGCTGATTGGTATGGCAACGTGCGTGAACTCAGAAATGCAATAGAAACGGCTATTATCTCAGCCACCACCGAAGAACTGCAACTGAAAGATTTCCCGGTGGACCCTGAATCTCAACAGGTTTCCTTAGTGCCTGTGGAAACCGCTGGCATGCAGCTTGCACCGACACAGATCGTTGACGCAACCACCACCGAGACAGACCTGCTTGGTGAATCAAGTGGAGCTTTGCAGGTTGTTGATATCCCTGCTGGTGCAATCGCAACGGGAAATATAGCCATTTACAAGACGATTCTCGGACTTATTCTCTCAGCGATCCGTCTACTGGAGCCAGCCGCCACAGCCAATAATGAAGTACCGTTCCTAATCCCAGATGAGGATACCAGTTGGATGCAAATTAGTGACACAGATGACGCTGCAGATGTCCTGAAAAAAGCGTTGGAAATCCTTTCAACGATCGCCAAAACGCTTGAGCATCGAGCGCAAGAAGGCGTTTTACCGATTGCTGCACCAGTAGAACAGCCGGACGGTTATCTACCTGTGCTTGATGCGGAAGCGGTTATCGGTAGAGTCGGTATGACGATGGCGGAAATTGAACGGGCAGCGATCCAAAAGACGCTCGCGGAAGCCGATGGTAATAAAACAGAGGCGGCAAAGATTCTCGACATCGGCGTGCGAACCTTACACCGAAAGTTAGACGCTTACAGGCAGGAAGCCAATAGCAATTCGGGTGATAGTTTTAATCAGGAATAACGTTGACGAGAACGCTTATCAAACCTTCCCACCCAAAATCCTCACTTCAGTGGAGGAATGTAGTAGTCTGTCAACATTCAAATGAAAGGTAAACCCGGTTCGTAGTAGTGCGATTCATCGCACGTCCTAAAGCGCAATTCATTGCGCCACTACGAACCCTCTATCAGTTTAGATGTGACATAGCAGTAGGTGGGTTTTTCTTTTTTGCTTGACAAAATATGTTAGGTTCTCTTGACAGAGTATGTTAGGAATGTTAAAATACCTCTCAGGGGCTTCATCACAAGCAACTTGTTGCCTGTGAGATTGTAAGCATGTGCTCTGGACGCTACACATACTGAGTGAAAACGCTGGTGGGATGCACCACTGAGTTGTAACCGTTAGAAATGAACACCTAAGTAAATGACTAAAGAAGATAGTAGGAACGCGAGGGAAATCATAAAGAAGTGGATGCCTGTAGCAATATGGATTGTGGCAGTAATGATTGTCCCGTATTGGCTATGGATAGACGAAAAGAAATCGTTACAATCCACTTTGCTCAACGTAAGTGCTTTAATTCCGCTCTTTCTACTATTATCAACACTTTTCATAGAAACGGGAGGATTTGTAATGTCTGGGATTATGATGGCGGAAAGACTCTGGAGAGAAAGAAAAGAGAGAATCCGTAAGGAGAAAATAGAGGCAGCTTTCTCACCACTTGCGTGGCGGGTAGCAGCGCGCTTTATGGATGAGTGTGATACTGAGCTTGGGGACAAATCGGATTCCGAATTGTTAGAAATGGTCCAAGCGTTTGGTGCTAACAAAGCACTTGATATTGCAGCAGAAGAAGTTCGCAAAGATATTTTGGAATTTGTCAACAGTATTGATCATGAAAAACGTGCTAACCAAATAGCCGTTAAAATTTCTGACTTGATGGGTCGTGAAGATTTTGCAAATCAAGTTGTGTTTTTAGTAAAAGAAAACCAATATCTGCATATTGAATGAAAACGCTGAATATGTATTCCCGCGCGGAGACGTAAAACTCGCGCACTTTTTAGAAAGGAGTTCAAGATGAAGAATCAATTTCCACCTCGTATTTTATCTATCAATGAAGTTAAAGCCATTGCTGAAAATCAATTACGGTGTTTTTATAAAATTCGTAATAATATCCCAAACTTGAAAAACGAAGAATTATACTATGAAGTTGTAAGGGAACATATTGGATCCAAGTGTATTGCGGAATATCTTCTGAATTTCGCTAATGAGTTGAACGAAAAAGACAAATTTCAAGATATTGTCCTCACTATTGCTTTATCGGAAAACTTAAAGTTAAATTTTCCTGATTTGCCGTATGAGAGTGTTTATAGACTGGTAACTGCTTATTGTCAAGAAAATATCTTAGACCTGTACAAGGATATGATTAGGGATATAATACCTGATAACATATAAGTCTTTGTAGGTAAACAGGTTCTGTTATGGCAAAATTTTATACTAAGGCACGGTGTATAATATCAAGCGTCATAGGTATTTTGTTATCAACGATAATTGCAGGTATGTATTATTCAGACCAAATTGATACAGCAAATACTGAAGAAGAAATTATACGGGTAGAAAAACATGTAGCAGATTTGTTCAATACACTAAGGGAAGGTTCTCTCACATGGAATGACATTGATAACATTGGAAAAAATCGTTATAGACAGAGCTACTCCCGTTCGACTGGTTATTTGTCAAACTACAACAGAGAAATTGCCATGGCTAGGGTCAAAGTTGAGACAACGGAATATTCCAATGACCTTAATACCATTGAACAAAGCCTTAAGAAATATAAAATAGAATCGGATGTTATCAGAACCGCAGTTTTGATAGGTATCGTGTCTTTTATTATTACAATCCCATTTAGTTTGTTGATATTATATATTGTAACAATTAAGCAATATTAAATAATAAATTACCAATTTAGATAGATTTAAGTTATACTCTGTGTAAATCTACTTCGCCAGGAGCGTCTCCCGCGATGATATACGCAGAAATTAGCGATGCGCCGGCACTTCAGAAGCTTGATGCTGCCCTTTCTGAAGCGACGAAACCGCAATGGTATCGACGCTTACTGATCATCAAACTCTCTGCCACCGAGCGGATGTCGGTGCAGAAACTCGCAAAGATGTTTACTCTTTCCGATGATAGCGTTCGCAGCTATATTCATAAGTACAATACCTCGGGTTTAGAGGCATTGATGCCTAAGAGCCCACCGGGACGTCGTGGTAAAATCACGCACTTTAGCAAATCCGACTGGGACCGGCTCCTTGAGCAAACCCCGAATCAATACGAAAAACTCCAGACGGATTCTCGGCAATGGACGCTTGACCTCATTAGTGCTTATCTGAAGGCATATCACGAGATTTCCGTCTCACCGCCTGCGATCTATTTCGCTTTACGGCGGACCGGTTATCGAACGGGTCGAAGCAAACTCCGTGTGGGCAGCCCGGATCCCGAATATCAAGCCAAACGAGAGCAACTCACGGAGTTGTCGTGTTTGCGAAAACGGGACAATTGACGAGTGAGGCGACTCAGTTGCTTGTCCCAGATACCCAACTTCAGCGTTTAGGACTACCTCCACCCGAAGAAAGTCAAAAGGAGGCTCGCCTATTTTTCTTTGATGAAGCCAATGTATCCTGGTGCCCGAAGACTGGACGCGTCTATCGAGAGCAAGGCAGTGAGTATAAAGTCAACACCCCGGGTAAAAACCAGCGGAAATATCTTATGGGTTCCTTAGAATATCCCTCAGGAGATGGCTTGTATGAGATCTATGCTAACAAAACACATCTTCAGATGAAAACACATTGGCAAAATCTCATGGACATGTTTCCTGATGAGTTGCTGTTTATCGTCCGCGACAATGCTTCAAGTCATACGACAGCAAAGTTAGACGATTTCCTGACCGACCACAAAGACCGATTGCGTTTGGTGCCGATGCCGACTTATTCTCCGCATCTGAACCTGATCGAACGCTTGTGGCATCTGATGCGCGATCAAATTAACAGGAGTTATTTCTTCGAGAGTTTCACCGAACTTTGTGAAGCTGTCATCGGTTGGCTTGACAGATTACCTTTTCCGAGATTCCGGTCTCTGATGGGAATTCATGAACCCACCAACTCAACTTAGAAAAATGTGAAATCTATATTTAATATTGCTTGGTACTTCGTTTTAAATAGGATTAGTGAACTTTCTAAGGCTGTTCAAGGTAAAAGATGATATTGTCAATGCTAATAGCACAGATTTGAAATTATGAATAACTCTATTCAGCGACAGCCTTGAAAGCGTGCGGGAGATGAAAATTCGCGCATTACAAATGCTTGAAATCGGGCTAACAAAGCCCTCCTACAACTACAAGAAGGGGATAAATATGTATTTCAAACAGAAATTAGCATATATGGGACTCGGTTGTGTGTTTACATTAGCAGGCTATTTCCTTGCTACACTTGGGGCAGGAGGTACCAACCTACAAACCGCATCCGCACAAGACACCGAAAAACAGGTGGTTAATGAAATCGTCTGTAGGAAACTCAGAGTCGTCAGTCCCGATGATGTAACCGTCGCCCGTCTGGAAGCCTTCCGTACAGGTGGTGCAGGAATAGTTCTGTATAACAAAGAGGGGGAACAGGTCTTCTGGGTTAGCAGCAGTGGTGATGGCAGCACGCTGTCAATGTTCAACGAAGCAGGTGAAAGGACCATCTGGATTTGGAGTGCCTCACATGGTGGCGGTCATCTTTTACTGTGTAACGACGCGGGTACAAAACTCTTTGGGGTTCGCAGCTATGATGTCGTTGACGATGAATTTGATTTTGGTGGCGGTCTGTTGCAATTATACAACAGGGTGGGGGACAGCCGCGTCAAAATAAATGGTAAAAATGGTGAAGTTACGACATGGGACAAACAAGGCAACGAAACAGGACGCTTACCGCGTTAGTGTGAAAGAAATAAAAATAAATCTTTATGCAAAAGCAATCTCTCATAACAAAGAAACTTGTAAATTCATTTTCCTCTCTCGTTAGCATCGATCCCCCAAGCCCAGTACTCCTCTACAGATATTTGTTTCTCGTCTGTGCTGGTATTCTTGCCCTGATTCCAAACGTATTTGCAGCGGATACGCCAACATTAAGGAATAGCCCAACAGAATCGCCCCGACGGAATCTGTGGGCTATACCAAGTTCGAGAACAACGTGAACGCTTTGAAGGAACATTTTAAAATGCTCGCAGGACCTTCGCTACCAAACGCCGTTTAAATTCTGAGGCATTCGGGTCGCCGAGGATGATAAAAAAATCAGTGCCAGCATACCCTGAACGGCGCAGTGCGAAGTAGATATTAACACCTTCTATTTGCCAGATTAAACGACTGCCGAGGCTTAAAGCTGGACTAAAATCGTAAGCGAAGATGAGAATCTGTTGATAGCGTCTCTCAAAATGCCACTGGATTTGAGAGGTTAATCCGGCAGTGAAACCGTAAGCACGCAAATTCAGGTTCCCACTGATACGATGAATCGGCTGACCCGCTTGTTCACCCCAGTTATAGCCAACACTGACATTATTGAACCGATCAGACGCACGTGCTTTTAATCTGATGTTAAAGACACTATCAGTGAATTCTTGGAATCGTCCACCATACCAGCCAACAGAAAGTCCGTAGTCACTATGTGTCAAGAAATCTGAAAAGACAGAGAAGTCTTGCTGAAATACCTCACCTTCGTAAGTGTTTGAAGCTATTACATTCGCCCCAACGAAAAGACTACGGATGAATCCCTCGCGCCATTCATTTTTAATAATTCCTTGTAAAGCACCACCTCGGTTGCCGGTGAACGGATGATAACCGAGATTATTAACAAAATCTGGATCCGAAAAAAACATAGCAAATAACGATTGAAAAAGCGGTCCATCGTAGCTTAAATTAACATCTCCTGTTCTTCCATCTGATTTGCCCGCCCAACTTTGCGTAAGCGTTGATGCGGCTGAAAACTTACCATGTCGTACATCTCCCGAAAGATGGACTACGTTGTTTGCTTCACTGTCACGGTGATGATGCGAAAGAAACGCAGTGCTAATGTTGGATGTCGCTGTTAGCGATTGTGAGGCGCGTAGAATGAAGTTCTGATTGTTGCGATGATAGGTGCCTAAGGTGCCGACGGAGGTATTTTTCCCAATTTTCCCAAAGAGTTTAAGCCCCCCGTCCATATCCATGATCCGCCGCGAATGAAAAAGGTTGCCGAGATTATAGACGTTCCCACCTTCGGAAAAGAAAGGTCGCCGGTCCTCTACGTAGCGTTCGCCGTAAGAAAAATCGATGCCTTCAACGGCTTGTTCGAGGTTATCAAAATCAGGGTTAGCAGTGCCGATGAAGCGCAGTTGTGGTGTTACTTCATAGCGTAGGTCTGCTCCTGCGCGGGCAGTATATTTCCTTCGCGATTCGGAGGTCGCTCCTACAGAACTTTCCGTTTCACTGATGCCGCCAATCAGATAGGGTAACAACTTAAGTTCACGTTTTCGCGGTGGTGGTAGTACGTCAATCCAGTGTCCATCGTTTTCTCGGAATTCTTGAACGCCAAGATCGCACCACCATGAACGTTCTCCGGTCCGCTGTTGAAATCTGTCAAGGTTGATACCCATCCGAATCGGTTCTGTTGTGTCAGGATAATCAAGCATCTGCCACGGGATTTCCATCTCTACAACCCAACCGTCTTCTACAACTTGCGCCCCAGTTTTCCAGAGTCCGATCCATTCGCTTTTTTCGGCGCGTCCAGTAGCGAGATGCGCATATTTCGTTCCAAGTGGGTTGACAATAAAGAAATTTCTATCAGAAAATTGGTGTGTGTGAAACGGATCAAGACTGAAGGAGACCCAATCTTCTCCGGTGATTCGCGTCTGATCTTTGGTTTGACGGGCGACGATTTTGTTAGGCATATCATCGTAGAGATATAGCCCGATGTAGATGGCTTGGTCGGTGTAGATGATCCTGCCGATAGATTGATTCTTTGCTGGTTTTTCGGTGCGTTGATCGGTGAAACCGACGGTCCTCGGTGCGTCTTGCCAACATACATCGTTGAGGATACCATCAATAGTAGGCGGTTGTTCGGTTTTGACTGCGGTGAGTTCTTTCTGAACGGTTTGTGTATTTTCTGAGGCTGTGGTTTTTAAACTTGTTATTAGCATAAACGCTACTGTGAGGAACGTTGCTATTGCATAAGTTTTCTGTGGTTTCATTGTCAATTAGGGGCCTCCATCTGTAGATTTTTTACTGATATTTTTCTGACTGCATTCGATAGAGTGTTGCATATCTACCGCCTTTGTTCATCAGTTGTTCATGGGTGCCTTCCTCAAGAATTTTCCCTTCATCAATGACAAGAATCCTGTCTGCCATGCGGACTGTCGAGAAGCGGTGGGAGATTAGCAACGTTGTCACACCCCGCGTGAGCATTTTGAAGCGTTGAAAGAGGGCGTATTCGGATTCCGCATCAAGGGCAGCTGTCGGCTCATCCAGGATTAAGATTTTTGCGTCTCTCATAAAGGCACGCGAGATGGCGATTTTCTGCCACTCCCCACCTGATAAATCGGTGCCGCCGTCAAAGTGCCGCCCGAGTAAGGTCTCGTAGCCGTCGGACAGTTGTGAGACGACGATATCTGCTTGACCTTGCGCTGCTGCTTGAATTACCGCTGCTTCGTTGTTGACCTGCTCTACATTCCCGATACCGATATTTTCCCCCGCGGTCAGGAAAAAGTGTGAAAAATCCTGAAAGACCGGGGCAATTTTCTGGCGTAAACTCTCAAGGCGATACTGATGTAAGGGGAGATCGTCAATGAATATCTGTCCCTCTGTTGGGTCATAAAAACGGCAGAGGAGTTTTATAAGCGTCGTTTTGCCAGCACCATTTTCGCCAACGATGGCAAGCGTCTCTCCGGCGTTTGCTGAGAAGGAAACGTTGTTGAACACAGTGTTCTCGCGGCCCGGATACCGGAAAGAGACATTCCTGAATTCAATCGCTCGGTTAATCTGAGAAAATTCCTGGGGTGACTCGGCGGTTTTCACAGTAGGTGCCAACTCAAAGAAGGACGATAATGTATGAAACTCTATTGTGGAACCGGTTAGATCCCCAATTTTCACGGTTAG
This sequence comes from uncultured Poribacteria bacterium, assembly GCA_951828385.1. Classification (GTDB taxonomy): domain Bacteria; phylum Poribacteria; class WGA-4E; order WGA-4E; family WGA-3G; genus WGA-3G. Next base: position 3,694,461 of record OX639973.1, on the reverse strand, counting down.
CTGCCAGAACGTCGCTTGTAAGCCATTTACAATGGAAAAATACATTGCTACCTGCCCGACGGTAATCTTTCCTTGAAACGCAATCAGAACGACGTAGATGTAGAGGAACGTGAGTCCGATGCCGTGTAAGAGTGTAAAAAGCAAGGTGATTTTAGTGTGTGAAATTCTCACAGACAGGAACCGTTTGAAAAGTGTGTCGAAAAGTTCGCGATACCGGTTGGTAAAGTAGACACCCAGGTTGAAGAGTTTTATCTCTTTTACGGACGCAATATTAAAAAGGAGTCCGTGGAAGTATCCCAATTGGCGGGATTCTGGCAGCTGCTCCCAACGGGTGTCGAAGGCGTATTGGTGATGGCGATATTCTGCGAAGAGGTGGGGTAAAGCAACAAGAACCATCGCTATTGGGATGAAGGGGCTGATGGTTATCGTCAAACTTAAGAGGGAGATGAGCGTGATACCATTGCTAATCGTGGATGACAGCAGCCAGAGTGTGCCCTCAGGGAGGGTCGAGTTTTCTCTGAGGAATCGGAGTTGATCGTAAAATTCGCTTTCATCAAAGTATGCCAGTCCGGTGAGTTGCGATGCCTTTTTCATGACCTGCTCGTCTATGTCGGCAATGAGCAGGTCTGAAAGCGTAGAGCGAATGACATCTGATGCTGGATTCATAATGAAGGGGAGGATGTTACAGAGGATACAGCCAATGCCGAGAAGGATAGTTGTCATCTCCAGTGGGGTTCCGGTCTTTACGATCGCTACGACATCGTTGACGAGGTGATTGAGCAGCAACGCAGAAGTCGCCGGAAGACTGCTGGAAATAACAAGAAACAGCAAAAGTAGAGAGGTGCGTTTGGCTGAAGTCTGCCAGGCGAACGCAAGTACCTTCAGACTCATTTTCACAGTATCGACGACCAGTGTTTTCCAAGAAAGTAGTTTTTTAAACATTGTAATGTTCCGCTTGGAGGGTGTAGAGTCGGGCATATAACCCGTTGTCCTTCATCAATTTCTCATGAGTCCCTTCTTCAATCACTTTTCCGTCATCAAGGACAAGGATTCGTTCTGCCATACGAACGGTTGACATGCGATGAGAAATCAGGACGGTTGTTTTCTCTTTTGTTAATTCCTGAAATCGGGCATAGATATCGTGCTCACTACGGACATCAAGGGCTGCGGTGGGTTCATCTAAGATGAGGAGTTGTGCATCCCGGGTGAGGGCGCGAGCGAGCGCGATTTTTTGCCATTGTCCACCTGAGAGTTCTGTACCGTCTTCAAACTGACGCGAGAGGACGGTTTCATATCCGTTTGGAAGTTGGTTAATAAAATCGGCACCTGCTTTTTCAGCCGCTGCTTTGATGTGGTCTAATTCAGAAAGCCGGTCAATATTGCCGAGTCCGATATTTTCCTGTGCACTGAGTTGGTATTTGAGAAATCCTTGATCAACGACGCTCATTTGCGAGCGTAGATCGTCCAGATCATAGTGATGGATAGGAACATTATCGAGATGAATGTCTCCGTCACTCGGATCATACATTCGTGTGATTAATTTCACTAAGGTTGTTTTGCCTGCACCATTTTTTCCAACAATGGCGACGGTTTCCCCAGGATAAATGTTCAAGGATATCCTGTCCAAAATTTTTCGGTCTGTGTTAGGGTAAGTGAAGGAGACGTTTCTAAAGGCGATGCCTTTTTGAAAGGGATAGGGTGCCGGTTTGGCGAATTCTTTGGGGACCATTTTAATGACCGGCTTTCTTTTCAGAAAGTCATAAAGATGGGTTAAAAAGCCCCCAGTGCGGTGCATAAAGGCAAAGTTGAAGAGGGAGGTGCTCATGCTCGTCCAGATGACAAGGACAGCACCCGCGTAGGCAGTGAGTTCACCAACACTTAACTCGCCGCGGATCGTCTGTTGAAAGAGGGTGACATAAACGGCACACACAGCAGCACCGCCGAATAAGGCATAGAGTGAAAGCGTACGGAACTCATGCTTTCGGACCGACCAGAGTACGCTGAGAATCCGAGTAAAGATGCGCCGATACTTTCCGAAAAAGAAATCGTGTAGCCCAAAAATACGCACATCTTTGGCGGTATCGTGAGAGAGAAACTGATTTCTGAAATAATCGAGTTTTCGGGCTTCGGGTGCTTGAAATTGAAGCGCGATTCCAAAGAGGTTTGCGTATTTATAGTGTGCTAAGGCGTAGGGTAACGCGCAAAACATTAGAAGGGGCGGTGCCAGTGGATGAAACAAGGACAGAAAGATGGCTACGGAAATCAGTGCCCAAAAGTCACTTCCTGCCTGAAAAGCGTAGATAACTAAGTCGGCACTACTTCCTTCAACACGCCGAACCCGTTGGAGTTGGTCATGCAGTTTTGGATCTTCAAAGTGTGCAATGCCCGGATGTTGATTGGCGGTTTCCATGACGAGGAGTGCCACATACCGACGCATCTTATCGCCAAGGACGCTTTTCACCAGAAGGAAAATCGGCTCCATTATTTGCATGACGACTGTGGCGAGTGCTAATGCAATCAAAAGTGGAGCCGCGTCCCCGAAACTCTGATCGTTCGTATCAGCGATAGCGATGACCATATTAATAGCATCTTTGCTTAAGTAAAGGATGAAGACCGGTAACAAACCTTGGATGAGCATTAAGAAAAAAAGGACGCATGTCTCAACTTTTCCTGCTTTCCATATCATGCCGAAGGCGCGGAAAATCGCTTTGTATACTGGACCCCATTCTTTTACGGGAGGATTCCACTGTTCAAGTTGGATATCAGGTTCATTCTGTTGTTTCATATTATAGTGAGCCTATAATTTTTATACGCTTGTTAGTCTTAATTCTCTGTCCGGAGTGCATCAATAGGTGAAAGTTGCGCTGCCCGAATTGCTGGATAGACACCGAACCCCACGCCCATGACAATCGAAAAAATAACAGAAATCAATATCCACTGTAAGGATAATACGACGGGCCATGCATCTACAACCAACACAATCCGGACCGCGAGCCATGCCATCCCGTGTGCTGCCGCCCAACCACCTACGATGCCGAGCACCCCACCACACAAACAGAGGCAGATCGATTCTGTCAAGAACTGATAGAAGATGTTGATCCGTTTCGCACCCACCGATTTCCGTAAACCTATTTCTCGCGTCTTTTCACCGACAGAGACGAGACAGATATTCATGATACCGATACCGCTGACGAACAACAGCGGCTTTACACCCGCGATGATCGCATCACGAAGTTTCATTGCTTTCTAACTTCTGTCCGAGAGCCTTTAGGAACTCTTTATCATCTTTTACATCCGAAAATTCAGGGGTCTCAAGGAAATTCGAGTAGTACATATCCCGATTCGGGTTTAGCACATAGTCCTGAGTCGCCTTTAAATGATGTAAAGTCTTTTCTCTGTCCTTCTCAGAAGCCCAAATACTGACTGCGAGAAAGAAGTGGGTACAAGCGTCGTAGCGGCTCAAATCAGCAGCGATTTGTAGGAAATGTCTCGCTTCGCTATACTTCTTGGACCACAACAGGCAACATCCAACATCGTGAGCAGCCCATGTAAGGTTGCTGAGATTCACAGACTGTCCGGCGTTCCGTTTTTCTATCTCTTCTTCGATAAACGCGCGTGCTTCCGTAAGCGCCTGATCGAAATGATCCCAATCTTCCTGTTTACTATACACCAGAAGTCGATTCGTTCTCACAGCCAACCAGAACCGGAAATAATGCTCCCAATCGGGTTCACCGTTAGCACGTTCCAACTTTTCCATGCCAAGAAGCGTCTCATCTAACCGACCATAGGCGCGTAAGATTTCTGATCCGATTTGCAGGAAATCGCAACGTGCGTAGCGGCTCAATTCAGGGTTCTCTAAGCGTTCAGAGGCTTCCTCATAAAGTTGAAGCCACTCATCAACACGCCCTTCTGCTTCCCAACATCCAATATGACTTAAACTATTAACAGTCTCCAACACATCTGCATCTGACAAATGCTCGCACGTCCAACGATAAAGTCGAACCTGTTCCTCAACGGCTTCCGTGTTCCGCCGAAGCCTGGCAAGGTTCCCACTTAATTGCCGGTGCGACCAGAAACGCTCCTTAGTGTCTGAAGCGACGTTGAGATACCTGCGGTGCAGAGAGACGCTTTTTTCCATTCCGACTTTGCCTATATACTCATATATCTCATCCGCGAGATGTACCAAGTCGGGTGTGATTTCACCCTTAAGCGCATCTTCAACTTGGGTGTGTGCTTCCTTAAGAATATCCTCGCCTGATGTTGGGTCGGATTTTGCCTGTGCTATGAATGAATCAAACTTGCCGCGAATGCTTTCCAACTGACTCATAATGTTCTCCTTCAGATTTTCTGAATCAAGGACTTCTTGAACCAAGAGTTCTTGATCTACCTGTAGACGCTTTCGCGCTCGGTGGAGTCGACTCGCAATTGTGTTTACCGACACCCCCAAGAATTTGCCGATCTCTTTCGTGGTCATTTCGTCGAGATAATAGAGCATCACGACGGTGCGTTCGCTCTCCGGCAGCTTTTCCAATAGTTTTTTCACAAGTGCATGAGAATGCTCGGTACTCTCTGTTCTCGATTGTTCCGATACATGATGTGTGTAAGAAGACCGCTCAATTTCTTCCGGACGTGTAGCCTCCAAGGATTGCATCACAAACTTTCGCTCTTGCATCCACTTCTGCTTCCGCATCCAATCGATACAAAGCCGATTGGCGATGACATAGAGCCACCCGGCAAATTGATTCGGATCTTTAAGTGTCGAAAGTTTTTTGTATGCTTGAAGGAAGGCATCTTGCATAATGTCTTCAGCATAGTGATAATCGCCGATCTTCCGCCATACAAGGGCGTGAACACTCTTTTGGTACTTTTCGACCAAGATGCCAAACGCAGCGTCGTCGCCCGATAAAATTTTGTGAATCAGCTTAACATCGTTTTCTCTTTCCACGAAACTTCCTCCTAACAGATTGGATCGCGTTTGCCAAAAGACTTAATCAAATACCGTGTTTTCCTAAATTAACACAGATGGTTCGCTTACAGTTCACACCCTTTATTATTAAAGACGAAATTTTGGGCGGAAAGCTTGCATCATGGCGGGAAAAAACGAAGAAGCCTGATTTTTTAGGATTTGTTTTGTGAATGTGGAGGATAAAATGCCCATTGCTGGGAGGGAGTGTTAATAGTACTCAGGGAATGTCTCTGTAGGGTGTTTTAGAGCGTTCTCGCAAGTTTTTTGGAGAGGTACAGAAGTCGTAGACACGGATATAGGTGTGCCGAAGGAACAACGCCAGCATACTGGTGTGCTACCTTCAGTTAAGTTCGGTGGATACCCCGCATCTTTCTTACCATTGGTTCGCCGCCGCCATCTTCCAACCCGTTACGTCTGCCTTGAGGTCTCCACCGATGCTGTAAAGGCATATGCCAACATCTTCCGGCTTATGCAGTTGACTTTGTACGACTGCCTGACGTTCATTGATGAAGACTTCCACGAGTGCCCTGTCGATGAATATCCGTAAATTCAAATCTTCTCCGACTTTCAACTCGAACGGTGCAACGCCATAAGGTTGGGAACTCCCATAAGGTTTGGGCTCTTCGTTGCCATCACCCACCGAAATCGTCTTCTCGTCGGCTGAATAGAAGATCTCCATCCCATTCTGGTTGTCTTTGTCACAGAACACTTTTACACCATAGTCTTTCGCTTCGGTAGGCTTGATTGTGACATTCAATTCAACCGTATCACCTGAGATTTCCTTCAACCTATAGTCCTCGCCGTTTTTGACCGTAATGTTGTTCTCAACTGTTTCGTTGTAGCGCAGACACTCAAGTTCACGAACCGGTTTAATACGCACAACTCCATCATCAGGCAGACTCAACTCCCACGGCAATGAGAATGCGCAGCTCCATAGTGTGTTGCCGAGGTTAACCTGTATATTGGTAATGACGACTCTGCGTCCGTCTGGTGTAAGGAAGGTTTTCGGTGCCCAATAGATAGGTATGCCGCGGTAATTGTTGCTCCAACTCATCTTGGTATGAAACTCCGGTGTGAACTTGTTATCCTTCCATTCACCGAGATAATACCGCGCCCCCCAGCTATGGCTGATAAGTAGCATCATGTGCTTGTTGCCGAGTTTGAAGAAATCGGTGCAGGAATGATCGTGTTGTTCAAGTCCGGGCAGCTCTTTCGTCATAAATTCACCGAGAAATTCCCACTTCTTAAAGTCTTTGGAGCGCATCAGTGTCGACCTTTTATACCAAATCCCCAACCCCGGTCGGGTATCCTCCATGGGGTGATCACCGGAAAATATGTAATAGTAATCTCCCTCAACCCAGGCTGTCGGATCCCAGAATACCCAATAATCGGCATCCCGTGCCTCTTGCGGCACCTCAATCTCAATCGGTTTAGACCAGTCCTCCAGATGCTCATCCGAAGCCTCGACGTAGGTCGGACGACCACCAAATATGCCGACAAAGATAACTTTCTTGCCATCTTTAGTGATAATCGTGCCACCCGTACCACAACCACCGCTACCCAAAGCACAGTCCCCACGCCGTCGCCAATGAACAAGGTCGGTACTCGTGAAGTGCCCAAAAGCGTGCTCATCGCCTTTGCACATGTAACCGAAATGATATTGACCTTTCCAGTAGATCATGAAATTGGGGTCGGTCGAATAGTTCCTTTCGTTATCACCTTCGGAATTAACCAAGTGATATGTCGGGCGACTCGGATCGTGCATCAGCCGTTGCCGAAAATCACGAGCGATACGGACAGCTGCGTTGTCCAAGGTAAACATGTGTCTGTCGTCTCGATCGAAAACAATATACGGGTCTTCATCGTTCTGTTTTATCGCCGCCATGTTTCTAAACTCAGGAAATTTTCCAGCACGATCTTCCCACCAACCATCTTTCGAGAAATCATACCAGCTAAAGGGTTGAATTGCCGAAGGTGTGTTCGGTCTCAACTCTTTAATCTGATCTTGCGTCAAAGCCTGTGCATAAATCCGCACATCCTTGACTTTTCCCTTGAATGATGTGGCGTAGTTCGGATTTAGATTGACTGAGCCAATGATGAGTTGTAGATAGGGGCTGTTCAGAAAGTCAAACGGTTCTTTGATGGTATAGTTGGCGTACACTTCCGCATCGCGGTAAATGGTGACGGAGTTGTCCTTGTAAACGGCTGCCATCATCATGAACTGTCCGGGGACAATTTCCTGGGCCGGATTCTGCACGAGTTGTTCGGCGGTTTGCGTGCGAGTGTTATCATCGCTGGTGGTGGACCACTTACCCGGAGCGTCCTGTCCAAAAGCAAGTGCGTCATACTTCTCGGCCGCCTGTACGGTAATCACGCTGCAGTGCTTTGGGGTTTCCTCATCAAAGCAGAACCAGCTGACGAGTGTCTTGTCCGTGGTCGTGAACATAAGATACCTACCTTTCAATTGTATGTCTTGATACAACATTTCCTGTTGCAGCGACTGCAGAACCGAGATTCAGAAAGTAACAACCTTCGCCATCGTGTGATTAATGCTGCTTAGATGAATAGATCACCAATCCTGCACTGAAACCCATCAATAACGTCGCTGCCATCAAGGATGTCGTCTCCATGCAGAATGGTGATGTCTTCAGGAGACCGGTACACTTCTACAGTTTCTCGACGCGGATTCACAACCCAGACCATCGCACACCCCGCATTTAACCATTCATCTACCTTTTCTGCGACTTCAGTGTAGGTATCGCCTGGAGAGATAACTTCAACCGCAAGATCGGGTGCGCTTTCCCAATAGCCCTTTGAAATACCGCGTTCATCAATTGTGGCTTGGCGAACAAACGCAGCATCTGGTGCACGCACAGTATCTGGATTTTGGGCAATCTTAAATCCTGTTTCGGCACCACACACATAGCCTAATTTATGTTTTTCAACATGTTCGTTAAGACGGCCTCCAATTTTAGCCGATCGGATCCCGTGTTCAAATCCAGCGGGTGGCATTCTACGTATGACCCCTTTCACCAATTCATACCGATACCCATCATCAGGTTGTTTCCATAGGTCTTCGGCTGTTAAGAGTGTGTGTTGCGCTGATGGCAATTTGGGTTTTGGTTGGTTCTGTTGTGTTTCTGCCATTTTGTCTTCCTTATTTTATCATCGGTTTCTGTATCAAACAATTTTAGTCCATTTGATATTGCTTTGGCAAGCGAAAAATTCACTGAAACCGCTCAAGTATCAGAGTTTACCGAGGCACAGACCTACCTATCTTCTGCACTATAATAAATCGCATTGAAGAGCAGCTTAAAGGTTCCATAAGACTGACCTCGGTGCTGCGGTTTAAATCCGAAAAGAATCACGCGGCCATCCCCAAGTTGTGCTTCCAAGAGTGCTGCTTTCTGCCGAATCCGTTTTTCACCCTCAAGCCAACCACTCATCAAAGGATTAAACTCCGGGTATGTCGCTATAACCTTCACACCGCCGCGCTCACCATCAAAAACGGGTCCTGACTTAAAAAAGATTGCCATCTCCGGGTCTAATCCATGTCCGATCGGGTGCCTTGTGTCTATCCGAACGCGCAGCAATGAGCCGGGACAGAAAAACGCGTCTTGATTGGGTTGATTATTTTTTTCTACGACATTGACGATACCATTTTCACCAAGTCCAAAGTATTTCAAAGGCAGTTCCGTTGCACGATTCAAACAGATAAGCGTCCCGCCGTCCTCCACGAACGTTCGCAAATTCGCTAACCCTTCAGTACCGATGCCACCGGTATATTCTGGTGGTAATTTTCCTGCCGCATGTCCGTTGAGGATACCGGAAGCCCCCAAATCCGGCAAAATGATAGCATCGTACCGCGTTGCTAAATCCCCCGCTCGGATTTCGGCATTCGTGAGGCTGTTATAATTGAAATCGTGTGTGTCCAAGACCCAGCGCGTCCACCCTTCGTCCATGTTTGCTGTCCACGGTTTATAGAGACCGAGGCGCGGTGCTTGCAGTCTTGTGAAGGTCCGGCTGATTGTATCTTCATCAAGAGAGGCATCGGTGTGGATGTGGATACCGTATTCCGAAGCGAGTGCTGCTATCTCTCTGAGCTGCTGTAGTGGCGGTTCCATCGTCTTTATCAGGATAGTCCCGCGAGGTAATGTTTTACCGGCGAGTTCTACATCCCGTCGCGCCCAGTAAAGATTATATTGCGGACTGTTATCCGTCAGTCCCGCGTTAAACAGACGATTGAGGAGGATCGCTTCAACGTTTGTTCGGTTCTCGAACAGGTAGCTCGTCGGTTCAGTGGCACCATCCAGTGAACTTTGCACCGCTGGCAGCATCGGCAGCTGCCTTAAATCCGCCTCAAACGGCTGCACAACCGCGATCGTCCGCACCCCCATCTGTAACGGCAGTGTCCAACCTGCGATGTCGTAGGGACGTTCGGGCGGTGATTCGGGGGATGGACGGCGTTCTGGGTAGCGTTGTACCTCAAGCAGGTCCTTCGCATGTGCCCGAAACGGTTGAGACATTAAAACAACGTAAGTGTTTGTAGGGTATTCTACACCATCAGCGGTAAAAGGCGCGTTCGCCTGATGAACCTGTACGCCGCCGCGTTTCAGAATGTCCAGCATCTTGAGCGTTGTGTGGATGTCGCGTTGTTCAGTCGGTATAAGAAACGCGCGAGGCGGTTCGTTTTTTCCTTTTGCTATCGCATCAAGCCCCATCTTGTAAAAGTTCGTTTTCAGTGTTACCCGATGCTTAGCGACAAAATCAAGAATTGAGAGTGCCGCTGCCTTCTCATAATCTACGATATTACGTAATCGCCACCACCCTCCGGGCCACGGTTCAGGGAAATTAGTGCGAAGTGCGTATTGATCAAGCCCGCGCCGATAGCCTTTTAAGGTGTGATGCGGTTGGAAAATTGGCGTTGCGATTTCCACGCGCGCCGCTTCCGTCAAGATACCGACCATGTTATGACGATACGGTACCGTCCGAAATCCACCGTGCCACCATGTGTCGTAGACGGCACTTGAAAGCACGCCTGTAAACCCGTCGCTTGTCAAGTCGAAGGCGAGTTGCGCGCCAATGAGCGAAAGTGTCCGCTGTAAAAGCGGAGGGATATTCGGATTGACCGGCTCAAAATATGGCGGAATCACAAACCGAGGCCCTCGGTAACTCATCTCATGTACATCGTAAACGACCTCTGGGAACCATTCCTCATAAAGCACTCGCGTTAGCAGCTGCGTCTCTATCTGTGTCAACATAAACCAGTCGCGATTGTTATCGTGTCCTGTATATTTATGATACAACCACGGGATTTCTGACCCCTCGTGAGGGGTACCGACGGTGCGGTTGTACCAATCCACTACGATGTTTAACCCGTCCGGGTTTGCGGAAGGGATGAGCAGGATTATCACATTTTCGAGAATCTCTTTGATTTGCGGTGTTTCGGCTGTCGCGAATTGATGTGCCAGCTCCATTGACATCTGTGAGGAGGCGATCTCTGTGGAATGAAGATTGCAATTAATCAGCACGACGGCTTTACCTTCTTGCACGAGGGAATCCAGTTCTTCGCTACGTTTGGTGGGGAGGGCTAACTCGCTCTGGATTTGCTGATAACGTGCCAGATTCTCCAAGTTCTCCGGTGCAGAAATCAGCAGCATCAGGAGGTCATTATCTTCGGTTGTTTTTCCGAGTGCTTCTACGAAAACTCGATCTGAGTTTGCTGCGACATGCCGCATATAATCGGAAACCGTTTTCCAACCGGCTACTTGATAATCCGAACCCACCTGAAATCCGAGCATTTCTTCTGGTGCCATAAGCTGCGCGGACGTTGGTCCTTGTAGCAAAGCCGTGCAGACGATCAACACACCGAGTATACCGCATAGCTTTGGCGTTCTGATTACCTGAAAGTCTGCTTTTCGTTGGCGAAATAGTGATACAGAATTGACGCAAAGAGAGCGAAAAAAAATCATGAGAAATTTCCTTCCTATAGGCGCGAGGTATTGAAGTCTTTTCAAGCTTTAGTATAATCAAAACCAACACGCGTGTCAACCCCTTCAATTAATTAGCAACTGATAACTGAAGTCTCTGCAGAATCAAAATCTACACTTGACTTTTTTACAATTTTGTGGTATTGTTATAGTGGAATATTTTTGAAGCCACGATATACCATAGCGCGCAGTTACAATGTGTATGACAAAGCACACACTCATATTCAGGGGATCTGTACTAATAAAGTCAGGAGGAAATAGATCACAATGAAAAAGGTTGTAATCATTCCACTCGTTGTCCTGTTGCTCGCGAGTTTTGGATGTGAAACGAAACAGAAGGGACCGAGCAACTTATCTGTAGGTAAGGGCAAATTAATTCACAGCGGAAACGCTTTGGAAGCCGTGGGACATCTTGAAAAAGCAGAAGAGGAGGAGGTCAATAAACTCGAACCTCGCGCACTGCTTCTTGTCGCTTATTCTTATGGACTTTCCACTGGAGATGCCAATAGGGGCGGTGCTGAAGCCAAGTTCAAAAACCAACGGAGTCAGCGGATTGAAGCACTTACAGAGGCTGAGATGAAACACATCCTACAAGTACTCAGTCAACCTTCAGCAGGACAAGTACGAAAAGCAGGTTTACAAGCACTCGTGGATAAGGGACATGAGGCAGCAGTCTTAATTCTCGACAGTCTTGCTAAGGGAAGGTATCCGTTGCTTCACGCCGATTTTACACAGATGTTGGTTGATATGGGACCTGATGAATTGGATCTCATTTTAGCGAGACTTACGGATGGAACTACGTCACCCGCTCTCAAAGGTAAATTGGTTCAAGTATTGGCTGAAATCGGCGACGCGAAAGCCGTAGATGCATTGAAATCCGTTCAAACCGAAGCGGCTATAGACCCCGGACTCGCGATGCAGATTAACACAACACTCTATCAGCTTGGAGAGGCATCGTATAAGAAAGAGATCATCGCTGGTATCAGTCATAGTGAGGACGCGGTGCGTCGTGCCGCCGCGAAAGCAATGGTAAATATCGAAGGGATCTCGCCAAAAACGCTCATCGCGGGACTCAAAGACGAGGATTCAGAAGTTGTCACATCGCTTGTAGAGGCACTCGCGGTCCACAAAGATGCGACTGCTGTTGACGAACTGATGAATATCCTCACGGGTGAATTGAGCAAAGACCCGAAGCAGGCAGCGATTGAGACCCTTGACGTTTATGGACAGAACAAACTCGCCAGAGGCTTGGCAAAAGACGCTACTATGCTACTCATTGGCGGAACGGTTAGCGATCCAGACAACCGTTATTATCTTGTGCAGTTGCTGCGGAGAGAGCCATTTAAAAAACAGATTAAAGCATTAAAAACGATCGAAGATCTTGGCTCCAAACTTCATGAGTACCACGACAAGAAGGAGCAAGAGGACCTCGTCAAAGTTCCACTTGCACAACTCCTGAATGAAGTTCAGTGATCTAAAATCTAAAATTCGTCTTGTGGTATGATGATATTTTCCAGAGAGAGATGTTCAGCTTCCATTTTCTGTGCATGTTATAGAGAAATCACAATTCGGTATTGAGAAATTGGCTTTGACGGCAGGATAAATAGTACGCCGATAGGAAAATTGAACCGCTTTGCGAGTTGCGCCTTAAATTGTTGACATAAAAGTGTATTTATTTTAAAATGTTTTTCACATCAGTACTTATCCCGATCTGTAACCACTATTCGGTAGATGTGGAAAAATAGACGCGATACGGAGAACCTATAAGCTGCGTCCTATAATTTGATGGAACCGAGCCAAACGAAATAGTGTTAGGTTGGTTCTTTTTATCTGCTTACAGGTTGTGCATTTAAATGATACGCGCCTTTCATGATCTTCTTGACGTATGGACGCGATACGCATCACGGACGGGTGAGTCTAATTGAGATTCCAGGAGGAAAAGAAAAACGGAACATGAAGAAAACTTTGATGATATTACTGCTTATAGGGATTGTGAGCATCGGTTGTCAGGAACAGGTCATCACCCAACTTGAAGTCGGCAGGAGTAAATTGCTAAACGCAGGGCTCACGCTCGAAGCCGTTGGGCACCTTGAACGCGCGGAACAGGAGGAGCAAAATAAGGTTGAACCTCGTGCCCTCTTGGTCATTGCATACAGTAACGCACTTTCATCGGGTGCTGCGAAGGTCCACAAAGTGGATGCCAGGTACCAAACTGAGCGTGACCGACGCATTGGCGAATTGGGTGAATTTGAGATGAAGAAAATCCTGCAAATCCTCGATGAACGGCACAGGATACAGAAGGATGCCATGCAAATCCTTGTTGATAAAGGCGCACCAGCCGTACCTTTCGTTTTGGAGGACCTTGTTAAAAACCGGTATCGCCATGTCCACGGCGACTTCATTCATATCTTGCAAGAAATCGGCAGCCCAGGCCTTAACGACATCTTGGAGGCAGCCGGCGATAGCAACACACCATCTGCCGTGAAGATTCAGCTGGTCCGTATCGTAGGAGATATCGGGGACGCGTCTGCCAGTGCGAAATTAAAAACACTCCAAAATTCAACCACTGATGAAGGGTTGAAGATGGAAATTAACACCGCACTCTATCTGCTCGGTGACGAAGGCTCTGAAGGAAAAATCGTCGAGGGTTTGACTGATAGTAACGTGGTTGTCCGACGCGCTGCCGCGAAATCTATGATGTTCCTCAAAGAACACCCTACAACTAAGATGATTACTGCACTTGAAGATTCTGATGATGCCGTACGTAGGGACATTGCTATAGCACTGCGGATGTATCCTGATGCAAGTGCTGTTGATAATCTCGTCGCAATTCTGACCAATGGCTCGGAGCCCGAGACGAAGCAAGCCGCTATGGATACTTTGAACCACTATGTCGAAAATAGCCTCGCTGACGGATTAGCTGCCCGTTTGATCGAATTATTGGCAGACCCCAAAGTCATCAACCACGAAGATAGGCTCCGCATCGTGCAACTTCTTAAGAAACCCGCTCTGATTCAGCAGGTTAAAGAAGCCGATCAGTACGACAATCTACCTCATAAGATTTATCTTTTCTACGAGGAGAAGGAAACCAACGATATGGTGAAAGACGAACTCAATCAGCTGCTCCTTGTACTTGAGTAGGTAACTGAGGCGTAAAATTGGTGAGTGCTGAAGTGTCTAACGCTGGTCAGTGATTGTGTCCAGTCAAATACTAAAATTCCCTGACTGAACGGTGGAGGGTGAAACGGTTATGCAGAATTATCCCACTGACATCAAGATTACCAAAATTGAGCAGGTTACAGTCGAGATTGACCAACCCGCAATCGGTTGCAACTCTGGCGCGAAAGAGATAAAACAGCCGGATCCGAATGGGAAATGGCGTGAACGCATTGTTCGCATCTATACCAACGATGGGACGCTCGGATGGGGGGCTGGCAGTTGGCAGACAACGTCCGCTGGAGATGCCGAAGCTGTACTCAATCGAAACCCATTTGACCTATTAAATCCTGAAGATGGCGTTGTTGAAGAATTTCGTGGGCTTGAAAATGCGCTATGGGATACTGTTGGCAAAATCCTCGGTAAACCTGCCTATCAACTCATTGGCAGCGATGTTTCTTCAAATGGATTGCCTGCTTACGATAGCACTATCTACTTCAACGACCTCCTCTATGAGACGAAGGCAGAAGGTCTCAAACGGATTGAAGACGATGTCAAGAGCAGCCTCGCTAATGGGTTTACTGCATGTAAGATGAAAATTGGACGCGGTAATCATCTCATGGAACGTTCAGCGGGTTTACAACGCGATATTGAACTCGTCCAACTCGCACGTAGCACAGCGGGGGAAGGTTTCAATATCCTCGTTGATGCAAATAACGCATATACTTATGACGAAGTTATTACCTTTCTCAATGAAACCAGCACTTGCGATGTCTTTTGGATAGAGGAGATGTTTGAAGAAGATGTTGAATTGTATCGCAACCTGAAAGCCTTTATCCAAGAAAAAGGGCTAAAAACATTGATTGCTGATGGCGAGACCCGCACCCGCGAACCGCTTGAATTCTACGACCCCTTCTTTGAAGCGGGTGTAATTGATGTTATCCAGCACGATATGAAAGGTTTAGGTGTTACCGGTTGGCGACGGCTTGCGGATATGGCAGCTGCGCACGGTGTCCAATGTGCACCACATAACTGGGGTTCGCTGCTCGGTTTCTTTCTCAGCCTCCAATTCGCAAAGACGATCCCGCATTTCCTCTACGGCGAAGTCGCAACCCTCACCAGCGATGTCATTGATACTTCCGGCTACGGTTTCACCGATGGCATGTTCACAGTGCCGGATACGCCTGGACTTGGTTTGGAACTCAATCAAGACGTTTACGATGCCCGCTACGCTGGAAAAGAGGATTGGCAGATCTCCTAAGTCTTTATCCACTCTCCTCAGTAGGTGTGGGTTTGTAACGGCACCGGATCCCTTACCCCTGTCTTTCATCGGTTATCTATGCTTTCATGGGCATTCGGGCGTGAGGTTTCCCACTGCTTTAGCTGTGGGAGGAAAGCCCGCTAATCCCTTGTGTCAAGAAAAAACTTGACAGTTACGAAAGAGTTAGTATAATTATAGTATCAGGTTGGAAACCAGCCTACAACGCGTAGTCTCTCGGCTACGTGCTTGCCTCCGACGTTGTAGGGGATAAATGCCTGATACCTGATATACCATGAATTTAACCTTTAGATACCCTGTGTATCCTACGCAAACACAGGAAACGACATTATTAAAGTGGTTAGACAACCTTTGTGAACTTCAGAATTCCGCACGCCATGACCGCAAGGTTGCGTGGGAGACGGCAGGTGAAAAAGTGTCTTGCTACGCCCAACAACAGAAGTTGACGGTTGCGCGTAAAAAATATGCCGACTTCCGTGAAGTGCCCCAAGATATGCAAGTGTGTATTTTGGAACGCACGGACAAAGCTTATGACGGTTTCTATAAACGGTGCGAAGAAGGTGCTGCGAAAAAGGGGTATCCAAGACACCGTAAACGGATTAGGTCTATGTCGTGGAAACTTCGCAAATACCCGAAAGTTGTTCAGCGAAAGACGAAAGACACAGACAGAAAGGTCATAAAAGTTCGCCAGACTCCTATCCGTGAAACAGCCTGGAAACACGACCGACTCAAAGTGCCGGGTTTAGGTGAAGTCAAGATATACATGCACCGCCCGTTACAAGGCGATCCGAAAGAAGTGTCGCTGGTAAAAAAAGCGAGTGGCTGGTATGCTCATATCTCCTGTGAACTGCCCGATACACCGAAAGTTGAACCGACTGATGCGATTGCTGTTGATGTCGGCACAACGCACTATCTCACAACTTCTGATGGTGAAAAAGAGGACAACCCGCGCTGGTATCGCCAAGCAGAAGGTCTGACCCGGAAACACTCTAAAGACCTGTCTCGTAAGAAAAAAGGTAGCCACCGTAGAAAGAAACAACAGCACAAACTTGCTTTACACCACGAGCGAACAGTCAACAGACGCAAAGACTTTATCGGTAAAATAGTTTACAAACTCTACCATCATGAGAAAAATAATGTGTTAGTCGCCGAAAATCTAAATACCTCGAACATGGTAAAGAACCAACACCTCAGCAAGAGTATCAGCGATGCGTCTTGGGCAACCTTCTTTACGTGGTGTGCGGATATAGCCGAAAGAGACGGTCTGCACTTCCATCAAGTTGACCCCAAGCATACCTCGCAAACATGTTCTTGCTGTGGTCAGAAGTCGGCAAAGAAACTTTCGCTGGCGATCCGAACTTTTAGCTGTCAGTTTTGTGGCACGGTTTTAGACCGAGACCACAACGCTGCGATAAATATACTTCTTAGGGCAGCAGCTGCCCTTCGTGGAGAGCGGTGGGTTACTACCCTCTATGAAGCGAGAAACAAGAACGAAGCAGGAGACAAAGGCTTGCAGAACGCAACACAACTTTTGTTGTTTGACGCGATGACAAGCCCAACTCTTTAGGCTTGGGTAGTTGACCATAGGACTATTTCAGTTTCATAGAAGTGGCAGCTATGTACGGGGACGATTTTTCCCTGAAGACTCCGCTTTTATGTGGTATAATATTATAGTAAAATCCGAAAATAAGTTTACACTTGTCGCTCGTAGGGGTTGGGTAACCCAACCCCTACGGTTCCCCTATGTGTGCAAATAATTACGGGCTCTACTATAAGTGCAATTGATGGCCCTATTTTGTAGATTGTGTTTGCTAAGTCGGGTAGCTCCCCAAAAAAAATCTCGGTGCGATGAGCAGAGGCGTAGACGGCTCTGTCACTGCTTGCAGCGAGCGGTATATAATACCAATTCCAATTGATGATTCCTCTTAAAAGAATCTACTGTTTTTAGTTATGCCCGGTGCCCCTTCCCAGTAACGGGTGGGGACCCCGGTTAGGAAACCGCACCTACCGAGGTTTGGGTAAAAGGTGCGGTTAATGCAGTATAAACTTTTAGACATGGTATAAAAAGAAAAAGGAGAGATATATCGTGTATATCAAAAGATTTGCGTTTTTAATTTTGCCTTGTTTTATCTTGGCATCTTTTTATCTTCCTAATGTTCTGGCACAGGATATAATCGTTGAGGATATAGAGGTCATTGATCTCGAATCGAGGAGTGTTGTCGGCGATTACGTTGTGGGCGAGGAGGGGCTTGAGGTAGGCAGCGTTTATCTTATTGACAGGGATTATTTCGTCAAGGATATGTCAAAAGAGTTTGAAGGCGCAACGTTTATCATGACAGCAATGGACGATGAAGGCTCTAAGGGTGTTGATTTTATCACATTTAGCGTTAAAGTGCCTGTAGTCGTTTGGTTAGCGACTGACAAAAGATGGGGGAATCCCCCAAAATGGGCCTCAGATGGTGAAGGATGGACAGAGCAGCCTGATTATTTCGTCCAAACCAATGAAGAGGATACGGATATTTTTGTCCTTTGGAACAAGGCGTTTCCTGCAGGGGATATATCTCTGAGTGGGAACAACGATCCACCTGCAAACTTGGCTCCCATGTACTGGGTATTCTTGACGCGTGGTGCCGGAGCGGCTGCTGTGGAGGCAACGGACAAGCTCACGACGACATGGAGTAAATTAAAGGGCGATCGCTAAAAAAGATGACTTTCAACCACTGCTTTAGTGCCAAACACACTAAGCGCGCCAAAGTTTGGGTTTCTTATATTCGTTGGCGAAGTTTCCTACTTTGCCAAGTTTCTAACTTGACCGGGTGAAGGCAATGAAAAAAATTCTCGTCGCAATGAGCGGTGGCGTGGATAGTTCTGTCACTGCTGCTATGATGATTGACGCAGGCTATGATGTCACCGGCATCACCATGCGCCTCGGCGCGCCTGATACGATTGAAGTAGACCCGGAGCGTCCGAATTGCTGTTCACTTGAAGGCATTGAGGATGCACGCCGCGTCGCTACGCAACTCGGCATCCCTTTCTACGGCGTGAATTATGAAGATGCTTTCCGCGAACAGATTATCGACTACTTTGTGGAAGAATACCTCGTTGGGAAAACACCGAGCCCTTGTATGGTATGTAACCGAGAACTCAAGTTTGGTAGACTGCTTGACCTTGCTAAAACATTAGAGTGCGATGCCATTGCGACTGGACATTATGCTCGCGTTGAGCAAGATCCAGAAACGGGACGCTATCTCTTACGCAAAGCACTTGATGTTAGTAAAGATCAATCCTACTTTCTCGCCGCGCTGACACAGGAACAATTGCGATGTGCAATAATGCCTCTTGGTGAACACACGAAAGTTGAAGTTCGAGACCTTGCACGAAAATACAAATTGCGCACCGCCGAAAAGATTGAGAGCCAAGAACTCTGCTTCGTCGCTGATACCAACTATAGACGTTTCCTCCAAGATAGAGTCCCTGAGAAAATTGAGGGCGGTGATATTGTGGATGGTGAAGGCAATATCCTCGGTAAACATGACGGTGTGCCGTTTTATACCGTTGGACAGCGGCGCGGATTAGGCATTGCTGTCGGCAAACCGCTCTATGTGACGCAGCTCAATGCAGCAGAGAAGACCGTTGTTGTTGGCGAATCGGATGCCCTTCTTGAGGATACGATGCACGTTGAGCGCATCAACCTCATCGCCATTGAGAAAATGACGGAACCGATCCGTGCGCACGTCAAAATCCGCTCCCGCGACGATGGCGGTCCCGCGACCATCACTCCGATCAGCGACACGGAAGCAGTTGTGAAATTTGACGAACCGCGCCGCGCAATTACGCCCGGACAAGCCACAGTCTTTTACGATGGTGAATATGTCCTCGGCGGTGGTTGGATTGTGGACCCTCGCGATACGACTATGGAACAGTAACCCCGTATACGGATTCCCAAAATGCAAACTACATTTACACCCGAAAACTTCAAAAAAGTGTTCAAACCATATCTGGTAAGATGGAGCATCATTTACGCAATTTTAATCTCTCTCGTAACTATCATTACTGTCTGTATTATCATACCCAATTGGGGGTTCTCACAGTGGCTCGTCTCTCTGTTTATGGACACAGGCGCGATGATTGATGGTAGAACGATCAGTTATGGCGTATTCGCTATGGGCATACTTCTCTTCGGCATTATCGTCGTTGGTATAAATGTAATTGGTGTGTTTGCTTTCGGCATGAACGCCTGTGGAATTGTTGCTATTGGTGGAAATGCGGTCGGCGTTATAGCTATTGGTGGAAATGCATTTGGCGTTGTTGCTGTTGGTTACAATGCCTTTGGTATCTATGCACTCTCTTATTCAGAGAGAAGCAGAGGCAAATACCTGTTTGCCCCGCATCGACAGGACCCCAAAGCGGTGGCACTCTTTACAAGGTGGTTTCCCGGATTGGCTGAATCCGGATGTCAGGATTAAAACGATAACATTCAATAAATGACCTCAAGACTTCTCTGCCTCTTCGGTCCCACAGCAGTCGGTAAAACAGAGATAGCCATTCAATTAGCACAGCATCTCAATGCCGAAATTGTCTCTGTCGATTCCCGACAAATCTATAAACAGATGAACATCGGCACTGCCAAACCGACTCCTGAAGAACGGCAGACGACACCGCATCATCTGATAGACTGTGTGGACGTTTCCCAACCCTTCTCCGTTGCAGACTATCAATCCCTTGCGGACACAGCGATCGCCGACATCCAAAGTAGAGGCAAACAGGTGCTGCTTGTTGGCGGTGCCGGTCTCTACTTTCGAGCAGTTGTTGATGGTTTGTTTGAGGGACCCGATGCTGATACTGCACTTCGAGAGAGACTTGAGCAGGAAGCAGCACAACACGGGGTCGATGTCCTCCACGAGCAGCTCCGTGCCTGTGATCCTGCGTCTGCGGAACGGATTCACCCGAACAATCTCGTCCGGGTTATCCGTGCCTTGGAGGTCTATGAATTGACAGGAACTCCTATGTCCGAACACCAGCAGCAATGGCATCAAGAGAACCAGCGATATCCGTTTACCGCCTTCTGTTTGACAATGCCACGTGCTCTGCTCTACCGTCGTATTGAACGACGCGTGGACGTAATGCTTGCGAACGGATTGATTGCCGAAGTGGAATCTCTGTTAGCAGCGGGTTATGCGCGTGATAGCGTCGCGCTCCGAAGTTTTGGTTACAAAGAATTGATCGTGTATTTGGATGGAGAATGTACGTATCTGGAAGCGGTTGAACAGTTGAAACGGAACACCCGTCGCTTCGCGAAACGGCAGTTAACGTGGTTTCGTAAGGATACCCGTATTGAGTGGGTGGATCGAAACTCGACACCGGATATTGTCGCGCACCTGTTAGAGAAAATTGGGGATATATAAGCAGGTTACAGTTGTTGGTTATTGGATACTGAAACTGAATTCCCTGTTGATTTTGTCAGCCGGATATAATACAATATTTTGTTGATACACTTCGCGGAGAGGAGGCGGAAATGAGACGTTTTTGGACACAAGGTCCCGTCAATGCGCAAGAGCACTACGTTGTTTCACGTTCTGATGAGATCGCCGATTACATCAAACGCGTTGACGAGGGACGCTATGTTGTGCTCTTCGCACCCCGCCAAACGGGCAAAACGACTTTCTTTCAAGATGCCTTAACAGCATTGGTAGCGGATTCAGCGTCAGTTGGGCAGACTATAGGCTATTTTCCGATTCAACTAAACTTTGATGTTTATAAAAACCTTGACTTAGTTACTTTCTATGGTCATCTCTATGAACAGATGCGCGAAGATATAGAAGCCGTTTTCCAACGACGTGGATGTGTCCCCTCTGAGGCTTTACGCGAATTTTTGGGAGGGACAACCTTAACCGATCATCTTTCGATGATGAGATTTTTTAAACAGTTTGCACGTTTTCTGGACGCTGAATATGATGGGCAGCAGGTTGTCTTCGTCATTGATGAATTTGATGGTATCCCGCAGGTTGCACTGAGTGATTTTCTGCATACGCTCCGTCATATCTATATTTCTGGCAAGCCGCGATGTCCTCACAGCGTTGGCATCATCGGTGTCAAAAGTATTGCGCAACTCAACTATGACCGATCTATTTCCCCCTTCAATATCCAAGACGAGTTCCATTTGCCCAACTTTACCCACGAACAAGTACACGAGCTGCTTGGGCAATATACGGACGAAGTTGGACAAGCTTTTGTCCCAGAGGTTATAGCAGCTATCCATAAACAGACTGCCGGGCAACCTGTGCTTGTCAACCGATTCGCACAGATTCTTACCGAAGAGTTGGATATTCCGAAAAGTGAACCGATTACTATGCCACACTTTTCAAAAGCACACTCCCAACTCCTTGAGAAAGATAACGTCAATCTCACACACCTGCTTACTAATATCCGAAGAGACCGCCGATTTGAAAGTGTTCTTATGCGAATTATGGCACGAGATGAAGGGGTCAATTTCAACCTACGTAGTGAAATTATCAGTGAACTTGCCATGTATGGTGTTATTGCCAGAGGTGCTGACGGGATGTGTGAGATAGTTAATCCTATTTATCTGTATTGCATCTTACAAGCATTCAAGCCAGTCGTGAACGGTTTGGAAGATGAGTACTTACATGAGGAGTCTCGTGAAAGTTTTTGGGATTACCTCATACCCACCGGTCAGATTGATATGGAGGCATTGCTTGATAATTTCCGAGATTTTATTGCCCGCGCAGGGTTCAAAATTCTGCAAGTCCCTGATACACCACAAGAATCAGTTGGCAGGCATCTTTTGCTTGCATATCTTGACCAGTTTGTGAAACTCATCGGTGGTTTCATGCACATTGAAGTACAAACCGGACGCGGTAGCATGGATATCATTATCACCCATAACCAGCAGAAGTACATCATCGAAACAAAAATTTGGAGAGGCGACAGTCGCTATCAAGCCGGTAAAAAGCAGCTTGTTGCGTATCTCAGGGCTGAAGGCGTGACGGGAGGGTACTACATTGTTTTTCACCATCGAGAAAAGCCGGAGCCACGCGTAGAAACGGAAACGATAGACGGTTTGACGATTCGGAGTTACGTCATTCCTGTAATGCAAGAGCTGCCTTCAAAGGTGCAAAGTGCTTCTGGGATGCAGTAAAAGTCTTCAGTCAATACCATGTTCTTCGCAGTAGGCACAGATGATCGGTAAGAAATCATCGGCGTATTTTTCGGTTTTCGCGGGACCAATGCCATGAATTTGTCTAAAAGCTTCTCGTGTTCGGGGGAAATGGGTGACCATTTCTTTTAAGATCTTGTCAGAAAAAATACGGAATGCCCTTACCTCTTCTTTATCTGCCACAGTTTTGCGTTTATCGCGAAGTTGATCGAAAAGTTCCAGAGCGTGTGCGTTCGGTTCTGCGGAGGTTGCTGGATCAGTATTCAATGCTTCAGTCGAGCGCGCTACCGGCTTCGTTCCATGTTCCTTGCGATAGTCACGGATGATTGGCAAAAAGACATCACCGTATTTTTCGGTTTTTGCGGGTCCCACACTTGGCATTACTCTGAACGGTTCCTCGGATGTCGGAAAATAGGTCGCCATCGCTCGCAGTGCTTTATCGTGAAAAACCGCATTAGGGTGTACACCTTCCGCGTCAGCGATGCTGTCTCGTTCAGTCTGAAGTAATTTGAAGAGTTCAAGATCGTATTCAGTCAGCACTTCAGATGTGAGGTGGTGTACCGATTCTACCGAAAACCCCCAAAACTGATCACCTCCATTCAGGACTCTCCATCCGCTCTGAGTCACACGGAGGCTGCCGTGTTGAGTATCTCGTGCTAATAATTCTTGTTGGAGGAATTGATGAGCCAAATATCTCCACTGCGTCTTGCTGTATTCCATACCGATGCCATACGTGGAGAGTTCATTGTGTCTGTTGTCAAGAATCTTTTTCCGCTTTGACTCCCGTAATATATCAATGATATACGCTTCCCCGAATAGTTCTTCTGTTCGGACGACACACGAGAGAAATTTTTGTGCGGGTACCGTCAGGTCAACTCGCTCTATTTCTGATTTACGGCAGTTGTCACACATCCCACAATTTTCCTGATCGTATTCTTCCCCAAAATAAGCTAACAATACTTTTCGACGACACGCTATTGACGTTGCCCATGAAACGAGTGTTTGTGATCGTTCTTGTCGTCCGTGTTTTTCGGATTCTGCACCTTGATCAATGAAATGATTGATGGTGTCAACATCACCATAACTGAATAGCAAGAGACACTCTGCTGGGAGTCCGTCGCGACCACTACGTCCGATCTCCTGATAATAAGATTCAGGCTCCTTTGGCAAACCGGCATGTAGAACAAAACGCACGTCCGCCTTATCGATTCCCATACCGAACGCAATTGTGGCGATGATCACTTGGATGTCGCCTTTAATAAATGCTTCTTGATTTTGCTGCCGCGTTGCGTTATCGAGATCTGCGTGATAAGGATGTACGGAGATGCGTCTGGCGATTAAATTACGACAGAGCGATTCAACCTGCTTCTTGGTTTGACAATAGATAATGCCAGCTTCACCGCGGTGCCTATTAAGAAACGCGAGTGTCTGTTCCAGCGATTCAACTTTCGGTTCAACAGCGATGAATAGATTGTCTCGATCAAAGCTGCCTATAAACTCGTTTCCCTCGTCAAATTTGAGTAATTTTTTGATGTCATTTTGGACCCGTGGGGTCGCAGTAGCTGTTAGGGCGACGCAAACAGCGTTTTGGAATCGCTCGCGAATAGAAACCAGCTGTCGATATTCCTGCCGAAAGTCGTGTCCCCATTCTGAAATGCAGTGTGCTTCATCAATCGCAAGACAGGCGACATCCGAATCATCAAGCATAACAAGTATTTCGGGGCGAACGAGCGTTTCAGGCGCAAGGTAAAGCAGCTTGATTTCACCCTGTCTGACCTGTTGCATCGTAGCGACGTATTCTTTATTTCCAACAGTATGGTTGAGAAACGCGGCACGGATACCACGATTTTGTAGTTGCATCACCTGATCCTGCATGAGTGAAATTAGGGGTGAAACAACAACGGTTACGCCCTCAAACATGAGGGCAGGCAATTGATAACAGAGTGATTTTCCACCACCTGTGGGTAGAACAATCAACGCATCCTGCCCTTTTAGGATGTGGTTGATGATGGTTTCTTGAAATGGACGAAACTGTTCATGTCCGAAAACGTTTGTGAGAATATCTAACGGGGTTTGCGTCGGAATTGGCAGTGAGGGCTGTTCTTGATCTCTCGGACGTTCTGATTGCGCTTGTTCTATTTCTTCAGAAAACCAGCCAGATATCTGTACATAGTGTCGTTCTTCAGCGTCGGGCTGATCTTTTGGTCTCCACCGATGTGCCAGGGACACACGCAGGAGCGTGCCTGCTGGAATTGTCTCAAGCGGTTCTTGAAAACCGACAAAGGTGAGCGTGCATCCGCCATTTTCGGTGGGGTAGCGGTATCGTATTCGCCTTCCTTCTGTATCACGGGTAAGCGGTTGATCTGGCCTCCAAAACATAGTGCTGTAAGAGGGGATATCACCCTGCACAGCGATGTAGAGCGAACCACTACTTGTACTTTTCAATAAACCTTCATAGAGTTCACGCGGATGTCCTGTTTTCGGCGGCATCAAAAGTTCAATAGCACTTACTAAACTTTTTGTATCTTTTGTTACGTGGAGACGGTGCTTTTCACGAACGATAATGTTTTCGTTGTGCGGTGGAATAAGTGCAGTTTCTGGGATGGGTTCGGCAGTTATTTCCCAAATATCGCCAACGTTATATTCATTGTTCGCGCCGTCATGTGGGTCAGCGTTATACGGAACGAGCCGCACGCTTTCGCCTGTCTCTGTAATCGCGCCAATGCATGCGCCCGCGCCCATTCGGGTTTTCGCAACAATTAAGACTCTCACGGTAAAATGTCTTCAACCTCCAAATTGAATGTTTTCGCCAGTTTATCCGCTACCAAGGAACGGTGGCACGCCTCTGGTGCCGTTTCTACACAAAAAAGTGCTACAACTCTCGCATCCGATTTCAATTCATCTAATAGGCTTTTCGGTTCAAACCCGGCGAGGCATTCAGTATGGTAGGCTTCAATGAACGCTTCCCCAAGTTCAGTGCGTTTGCGTTTAGCTGTTTTCATGGCTTTATCCGCGGCTGCCTGTTTTTCTCGAACGGCTTTCGTCGGTCCAAGGTCTTTACGATAGATGTATCGGATACCAAGTTCTGCAAGACGCGCTTGCAATCGCTTGCTATTGGCGAATGCGTAGGTCGCGCCACGTACACCGCGTCGGTTACGAATATCGCAGAATGTATCAACTCCTGCTTGGCGTAAAGCGTCGAAAAAGCCGGTTTCGTCAAAGCCGTATACACCGATGGTGACAATTTTGATTTTCTTCATAATGGATCAAGTTAGGGGTATTTTTTCCGAGAGTGAAATGTATCCTCGCCAAACATCGACAATTGCCCTCCTGTCAGGCGATCAATAATTTGCTCCTGTGTCATTTGCTTGCCGTTTTCGTCGATATGAATGACCGGAATATTCTGGGTTGTGAGCGTCGCACCAATTAATTTGCAGCGGTGGCATTCCTCTGGTTTTCCCTCACTACACATTAGAACAACGTTTTGTTGCTGCGTGAAAGCGGTATGCAGGCGTTCAATTCCGCGCTGGTAGAATTCCGTGGCTTTGACTTTTTCGTAGTCAACTTTCCCATTAACGTAACACGTTTCGTCATGGGGTCTGCCACCAAGTGAATCTCCCATGAATACGTAGCGAATACTGTGCCGTTCCAGTTCATTCGCGAGTGAAGTTTTAGAAAATTCCGGTTTATAACGCGAATAGGGTGCCGAGCGGACATCAATAAGGTAGGCGATCTTATGCTGGTGTAGCACTTCAATGAGTTCTGCTATCGATCGACTTCCATAGCCAATCGTGTAAATTGGAATGCGGGCTGTTGGTTTTTCCATGGTACATAATAATATCACACGGTCTCATAAAGAAGCAACTCAATTCTGTTCCAACTATCCAGCCCTTCGCTGGCGAGACTTCCAACCTCGTCTACTAACAACTGACAACTGAAAACTGAAAGCCATCAAAATATCCTTGCCACGCCTATACAAAGTTTGTTATATTAACTGACACGAGAAATAGGTTTTAAAATATAATCTTCCGCGAACCCACATCCACTCATGAAAAACTACAGTGTCAGGATGATCCGTGAAAATATGGAAAATATCCCACAATTCCCTATCCCGGAAGGGTTTGCCATCCGCAATTACCGTCCGGATGAGGGGCATATCTGGACGCGGATTCAGAAAGCGGCGGAACCCTACATCGATATTGACGACGAGCTATTTGTCCGTGAATTCAAACAAGATTTTTTAGCGATGGAGGATCGGAGTTTTTTCCTTACCACGGACACTGGCGAGGAGATCGGCACAATCACGGCGTGGTGGCAACCCGATATGGATGGCAAAACTTGGGGACAGATCCATTGGGTGGCGGTTCACCCCGACTATCAAGGACGTGGACTTTCCAAGCCGATGATGTCTATCGCGATGGCGCGTCTGAAGCAGTCCCACGAACGTTGTTTTCTCGGCACGTCAACCGGACGCATTGCAGCTGTCAAAGTCTATCTCGATTTCGGATTCACGCCAGACCTTTCGCGTGAGCATAGCCAAGAAGCTTGGACGGAAGTCGCATCCGTTATAAAACACCCGATCTTAAGAACTTATGGTTTTTTAAAATGAAACATAGATTAATTCTAATATCCTATCTCATTTTAACGGGGTTCGGATTCATCTGCCAAGCATCCGCGCAAGAGAGTGAACCTGTGCCGGTTACTGGCATACGCGTCCTGACGTTA
Organism: uncultured Poribacteria bacterium; assembly: GCA_951828385.1. GTDB lineage: Bacteria > Poribacteria > WGA-4E > WGA-4E > WGA-3G > WGA-3G. The sequence continues at coordinate 3,667,168 of OX639973.1, read as the reverse complement.
GATGATATAAATGAACATGGAGCTATGCTTGGAACTTGGAAGTATCGTCCGGGTGATAACCCTGAATGGGCAAATCCCACTTTTGACGATACTTGGTGGGTATCTACGGGTACAGAGTTGTCTCTAAATGAAATACCGTGGAGTGGTTGGGAGGGCATTGGTTGGTTCAGGCTTCACCTCTCCGTCCCTGATGAACGGCTCTGGCATACGCCGTTGGCACTTCAAGTGATGTATCACGCCGGGGCATCTGAAATCTATCTTGATGGTGAATTGATTTATAAATTCGGCAAAGTAGGAACGCGGAAAGAAGAGGAGGAGCCCTACTGGGAACGAGATCCACAGGTGATTTCGTTCTCCGGCAAGACCGATCATGTCATCGCAGTTCGGTATTCCAACTTTTCTTCCCATCAGTTGACACCCGTGCTGGGATTCGCGTTTGGGATCGGTCCCTTGAATTCGGGCATTAAAAGCCGTGTCAACACCGTTCGCAGCGGTACTACTTTTCAGATGGTATGCACAGCGATTCCGATTTTCATGATGCTGCAGCATCTGTTGCTATTTTTCTTTTATCCACGTGCACGGGAAAATCTTTATTTCGCGCTTTCAACAGGAAGTATAGGGGCTTTTGTTTTTCTGATCTTCCAATTTTTCCTTGTAGCAACAGGTGTGACCCAGACTTTGTATCTCATGCGCCTGCTTGTGTGTGTTTATGTGCTGATGTTTTTGTCGGGCATGCTATTTCTCTACACGCTCTTTTATCCGAAGCTGCCTAAACAGCTTTGGTTCTTTCTTGCTGGATGGGTTCTGATCCTCTGCTTTGGACTGTTTAGCCTCAGGGCAGGCTTTCCGCTCTTCGGTAAAGGTGAATTGCACTCAACTGTTGAGGTCCCCGGCGTTAGTCCCTTTGCGTCGTCGTTCAATCTCGGGTTAGCCATTGTCTGCTGCTTTCTGTTTGCGAATCTCACCTTTTTAGAAATGGCACGGGTGATCATTGTCGCTATTTTCAAGAAGAAGGATGGCGCGTGGATCTTCGGGCTTGGTTCGCTCATGCCTATTATCCTTCCTATCATGTTCGCTTTTTTCATCTCATATACAAGATTTGAAAATATAAACTGGCAATTTAGTGCACTCGCTATCACCCTTGCCCCGCTTTTCTCAATGTCGGTTTATCTTGCTCGCGATTTCTCACGGACTCACCGAAAACTCGAAACGGAGGCGCTTGAGCGTCAGCTTTTGGAAGTTGAGAACATCCGAAAAACAGAGGAGTTGGAAGAAGCGCGTGAACTCCAGATGTCGATGCTGCCGCAAGCCGCACCGCAACTTCCGAACCTTGATGTCGCCTTTGAGATGCGCCCTGCGACAGAGGTCGGTGGCGACTATTATGACTATAATCTTACGGAGGACAATCAGCTCACGATTGCAGTTGGAGATGCTACAGGACACGGCATGAATGCCGGACTTGTCGTTTCTGCTGTTAAAAGTCTTTTCAAAACTTCACCATCCGGGACAGGGAACTTGGAGACGCTTGAACGGATCTCGCAGGGCATTAAAGGCATGAATCTCAAACGACTTTACATGGCGATGACGCTCGCTACACTCAACGGCAACAAACTGACGCTTGCAGCCGCAGGCATGCCACCGGCACTCATCTATCGAGCTGAGGAAAACCTTGTTGAGGAGATACTCCTTGAAGGGATGCCGTTGGGTGGATTTATTGGAGCTGAGCGACAAGAAGCACCCTTTGATCTCCAGATCGGTGATACTGTTTTGCTTATGAGTGATGGGTTACCGGAGATGTTGAACCCTGAAAACGAAATGTTAGACTATCCAAAGACGAAAGAACTGTTTGAAGAGGTCGCGGATCAGCCGCCGAAAGCGATTATCGACCATCTCTTTAAAGCGAGCGTAGCATGGGCGGATGGAGAACCACAGGCGGACGATATAACGCTTGTTGTCATTAAGGTAAAGTAACGTATCGCTCGTCAAACTGAACTGCTAACCTGTAGTAGAAACTTCAATGAGAAGGAGCTCCCGTTATGACTACAATGATAACACCGTCTCTCACCAAACAGCAGATCGCCGACTACCATGAGAACGGCTATCTAATCGTGCGCAATGCTTTATCCGTTAAGGAAGCAGATGAACTTCGGCGCGTTGTCCAACAAGAAGTGATACGCGATGCGTATCCATCAACCCTTAAGTATCCGCAACCGGCGAAATATACAGTCAGCGGCAACCGGCTCGCTGAACCCGGATTGACTGCTATTGCTGAACACCCGACGGTTATTGGTGCTGTGGAATCTGTACTCGGTCAACCCGCGTATCTCACTGCTTATGTCGCGTATCTACGGACACCCGGCGATAAGGGTGCCGGTGCGCATTGTGACTATAAACGCTGGCGACCTGTCGGTTCATCAATGAATTGGGTGTTTGCGATTATTCCACTGACCGATTTCGACGCGGATTATGGTCCCTTCCTCGTGTCGCCTAAGTCCCATAAACTAACACACATAATCGACCCAGATGCACATATCTTGGACCTCACCCGTCCCGATGCCGAACAGTTGGCACCCTTCATCGATCCCGAACTCAAGGCAGGCGACTTACTTGTGGTGAACGAGCATGTCTGGCACAAAGCACCTGCGGGAACCACGACTGAAGACCGATGCGGTATTTTCAATAAATACTGCGCGGTGAACGCACCGCCCGCAGTGGGATATTACCCTTACAACCCCGCCGCTTGGAATGCCTTAAGCGACGATGCCAAACGTCTTATACCCGTCTGTTTTGACAAACCGATTACGACGACGCGCCTGCTCATTGAGGGGACATCAACACAAGAATCGAAATTCTTGCTGCACCGCGATCCTGAAACAGCACGTTGGGAGTTGCCAGGTGGTGAAGGTTGGGAAGAGGAGAAACTCGTCGGTTGGGATGTTGGCGCACGAATCGGTTCGATGCAAGAGCTCGCCAAAACACAACTCGATTTGGAAGTGCCTTGGATGTCCTACATTGAAGATATTGAGGGGGAAGATGGTATCAGCCGAGTTTACGGGTTCTCGGATGAAAACCTCAACCTTGATGCCCTTGCAAATAACGGCTACGACTGGTTTACGAAAGCCGAGCTGCAACAACGTCTCGGTAAAAGCGATGCTATCTGTCGTACCGTTGATACATGGCAGCAGCCCGATGTAATTCGGGGCAAAGGCAAAGCGTGCAATCAAAGCCGGACCCAGTTTGAATAAAGTCGCCGCACCCCAATCCGGTAGGCGCGGTTTTTGCGGCGTACTTGAAGAAATCCGCAGAAATACCCAAGCAATACGCAGAAATACCCTATCAAAAACCGCAAGCAAAAACACCCCCAGCAATACGCAGAAATACCCAAGCAAAAACACCCCAGATGCGATGTGCATCGCGGTGTACTCACCCAAATTTGGTTTCCCACACGCGGAACCCAAATTTTGCTTCGTAGTGAGAATGCTTACATTTGCGATCTGCATTCCTAACTACACCCGGGCGACTTACTATCTAATTTGCTGGCAAGGTTTGTAACCTCGTCAGTTTTCGGAACCAGTGAATTATCGATTGCCAGTGTGTTGGACGTAGCACACGCCGAGCCGTCACAAAATTCCCTTACCAATCGCTAATCGTCGTATTGCACTCCATAAGCAGGGGCGATTGCTCGACTCAGTAATATAGCTGATGAGCAACCGCTTTTTTATTTTTCCCGTTTTTTGGTGTCTTGGTCGTTGTAAAAGTTACCACAAAATGTTCAATAAATGAACAATGCGGCACAAATTACATCAGGAACGCGTCGAAATTTGCCAATTTTCTGCGGAATCGTGAATGGCATACAATTTGCGTATTGTCATAAACCATTCTCATTTTTTCTCTTATGATGCTGAATCCCGACAAAAAACTTGCTCTTTAAGCGCACCGTGTAAAAAAAATTACAAAAAAATGCATAAGTACCCTAAACTTTTTCCTTTTCAGGTATATACATATAATAACAGATTAAGTAAGTCTCAACGGAGAGACTTGATGAATTTGATTTTTATCCGTTCATAACATCCTGCTCCCCTTAACGGAGCCGGAAAAAGGAGAAAGTAAAATGAGAACCGCATTGAAACTACTAACGATCATCGCCAGTTTATTGACAGTCAGTGTTTTTACGATTGTTTCCTAGAATTGTCTTGGGGCATCAAATGGTGATGGCGGTACCGGGAATTTGTCAGGTCTCTGGGGAAATGTTGAAGTTAACTCTCTAAGTTACAACCCTGATAACCAAAAGACTTCAAGCTGCCACTCGCTTGAAATCTTCAACTATACTGGTGACGATATCTCCTACGATTACGAGTTCCAGCACGTTGTTCAAGAGATTCGTGCCAGAGACCGAAATGGTAAAATCACTGATACAAGGAATGTTGACAGAAGCACCACTGACGAACAGAGCACTGTTGAAGCAAATCCTGGGTATAAAACCCAAAGTGGCTCACAGGGCGTAAGCTGTGCGTGCCGGACAGCCCAAAGGTGAGTATATCATTGAGGCATACACCGCTATCAGGGCTTCCAGACTGGGCGGTAGCCTGAACGTTCAAGCAGACGAAAGCTCGGAGTTTGAGATTTTTTAGCGACGCGTCCATTCATTCACCCGACAGGGGCACCGTGTGTCCCTGTCGGATACCTTAGGAGTTAAATCATGATGTTAATGCAGACACGCTGGATGATTAGCACATTTTTTTTATTGATCTCAATACTGTCAACCGCAGGTATCACACAAGCAGCTATCGTTTTTCGCTTTGATGGCAACAACGCACAAGGTGATATTTACGTCATGAACGATGATGGCAGTCGCGTCCGACAACTCACAAATTCAGCGCTTTGGGACGTAAGCCCGCGCTGGTCACCAGATGGCAAACACATCCTTTTTAGGCGAGATATGGGGGGAGGTGTACAACAACTTTATATCTTCATCATGGACGTAGATGGCAGCAATGAACGCCGCCTCACCTTTCACCCGAAAAACGATGGAAGTGCCACCTGGTCACCTGACGGACGACACATCGCCTTTTCGAGCAGCAGAAGTGGAAACAGAGAGATCCATATCATGGAGATCGCCAGTCGGACGATCAGACAACTCACAAAAAATGAGCCAGGTGAAGCCTATTCATCCATTCCAAACTGGTCACCCGATGGACAACATATCCTCCACGAGCAGATCATCACAGGTGGTGGACGACACATCTACATCACAGATGTAAACGGCAAGCAAACCCGTCCTTTCCTCAAAGGACCACAACCCCATCTTGATGGCGATGTCGTCATATCAAAATACACCCCTTGTTGGGCACCCAACGGACAACATGTCATGTATTATGAAGCGCATCTCAGGTTTGAACCTGCACGCGTTGTGAGACTCGCCAATCACCTGATTATCGTTGACAAGCACGGCAGAAACCCGAAGCAACTCAATATCCCAAAAGATTGGCGTATCCACTCCGCACACTGGGGGAACAATGGCACCGAGATCCTTTTCGCCGCTGAGGAAAACGGACTGAAAAATCTCACAAACGTCCGAAATTATGATATCTATAGGTATCATAATCCCAGCGGGAAGATTACACAAATCACAGACACACCTCATAAAGAGTTTGACCCGCACTGGGTGTCTGGTGCGCTCTCCATCTCTCTTGAAGGAAAACAGGTTAAGCAGTGGGCGGAGATAAAAGTCGAAAAGTAGTCAATAGTTTATAACAATTTTTCATTCTTTTTAAAGACTTCAACCTATACCGAAGCCGACACCGATATGGCGTTCATGCCAAACGTCCTCGATCCTACAACCGAATCCTTCGTCGATGCCCTCATCTGGGACATCTCCGTCGCCAACTTTGAACGCGCGCTTCCACAACTCCTAAACGAATTGACACCGCGTGAACAACAAGTTTTCGTCTTCATTCGTCAGGACATGCGGAACTGTGACGTTGCTGAGGCATTACATCTCAGTCCAGGGCGCGTCACCCAGCTCGTAAACCAAATCGAAATCAAACTCAAACAAGCATGTCAACAGTTTGGATTGATTGAACGGACAGTTTCGGGAGGGGTATAACATTTTGGGAACAACGCCAAAACACGCATAAAGGCGATTGCCAAGGTCTACCAACACTCCGGTTGACGCGCAATCGCCTTTTTTGTGAAAGACCTATCCCGACGTAAGCCTTTTCTTTTGTTCCTCCAGCATCTTCTTTTGACGCTGGACGCGCTCTGGCACTAAATGTTCCCGAGGTGCTGTCGGCTTAAAGTCCAAACGGTCTTTCCCCAATCCGTCTAATACCGCTAATTCGACCGGCGAGAAATCGTCCGGGTTCTCACGATTGAAATTCATCGGCTCCGCGAGGCCGACAGGTGGATTCGTAATAAAACGAGCGCGGCCGGAAGGATTTTGTGAGGCAGCATGCAAAATGAAAGGATGCAGCAATACAACATCTCCGGCTTTTCCGGTAATTTCTACAAAGTCTTTGCATTTGCCAATGAGTTTTCCGAAACCGCTGCTCGGTAACAACCCTTCTGGGTGTTCATATAACCACTGTGCAACGTGCTGGACAGAATCGCACGCTACAAACGTCCCGCCACTCTGTGGGTAGATATCCGACCAGACGACGATCGTGAGCAATCCCTGTTCTGGGCTGTCGAGGAAGTGCCGGAAGAAATCGCCATCCTTATGCCAACCGCTCACCTCTGGAGAAGGCGGTTGCCAAGGTGTGTCCGCGCCTAACGCAAAGTTGATAATAAAGCCGTCGCCCCAACCGGGCTTTGAATTGTTTCCCCCAGGACTGATAATCCTGTCTTCACCGCCGAGTAGATCACAGATGGCATCCCATGCCCTCGGCGCGATTTCCTGAATTGGCACGCGATTCATTGAAGGCAGATGGATACGCGGTTGCTCCCACGTCCCTGGGTCATCAGGATCATAACCGAGCCGTTTAAAGGCGAACGCTCGCCACTCTTCTGCTAATTCGCGTGGAAAGCACTCCTTTAGAATGATATGTCCCTTCTGAATAAAATGGTTAACATCTGATTCTGTAAGTGTTTTATAGGTTTTCGTCATCTGTTGCCTCTTTACTTTATACTCTCCAATAGCGTTTCTGCAAGTGTTGTCGCGAATTCGTCGTCGTTAATGTGAGCGTCCATCTCGATAATTGCAACATTGTCGCCGATGTGTGCTTTCAAATTGTCGATCCATGCAGCTCTTGCTTCGGGCGAATCAAAGGGTTGCCCTGTCTTATCAATTGCCGATATACCTTGTGTCGGAATGATAACCGTGGTGGGTCCCTGTGCTTGGCTGAGTTTGCGTGCCATGATACGTCCGAGTTCAGCGGTCTCTTCGGCGGTTGTTCGCATCAATGTTACTGTTGGATTGTGCTGATAGAACAGCCTGTCGCTAAATTTCTCTGGCACAGTGTCCGGTGGACCGAAATTCACCATATCCAATGCGCCGGGCGCGACAACTTGTGGCAGTCCGGATTGACCTGCGGCTTCCAACCGGTCAGGACCAGCACTTAGAATTCCGCCTACCAATTCATCAGCGAGTTCAGTCGTCGTTGCATCTAACACGCCAGCAAGGAAACCACCTTTGACGAGGTCCTCCATCGCTTGCCCACCGGTGCCAGTTGCGTGAAACACAAGCACTTCATAGCCAGCGGCTTCAAGGATTTCTCTCGCCTTTGTGACGCACGGGGTCGTTACACCGAACATCGTCGCTGCGATTAACGGCTTGTCGCCTGCAGCTGCAGGGGCTTCCGCGTTCACCATCCCGACGATTGCACCGGCGGCGTTGGCGAGAATCTGTCGGGACAAACGGTTAATGCCAGCGATGTCTACGACGGAGTACATCATACAAATATCTTTTGATTGTACATAAGGACTGGTATCACCCGATGCTAATGTGGATACCATAATTTTCGGAACACCCACTGGGACTGCCTGCATCGCTGTCGTGCCGATAGTCGTCCCTGCGGAGCCACCGAGTGAGATGATCCCGTCAATCTCGCCTGCAGCCTGTTTTTCAGCAACAAGTGCAGCGGCACCTTCCGCCATGATGGTGACGCTATTGCCTCGGTCGCCTTCGTCCCGCAACGCCTGTAACGATGAACCGCCTGCTTGTGCGACTTCATCCGCAGAAATGTCCGGTGTTAATTGCGAGTCTCCTAATATTCCTGTATTGATTACGCACGTTGAGACTCCAGTTGATTCTATCTGCGTTTTGATGAATGCGAATTCTATGCCTTTCGTGTCCATTGTCCCAACAATGCATACCGTTTTCGCCATCCCAGATTCCTCCACTTGTTTTATATTCTTTCCCTGTGATTTGTAGTAGATTATTATAGGGCGCGTGGTGAGGCATGTCAAGCGATTTTTAATATTGACACAACTTCGGAAATGTGATAAACTAAAAAAACAATTGTTGGTTGTTGATCTTCAGTTATCGGCAGCTACAAGAGTTTTTGACTTCATCTTTTAGGTGTGCATACGTGGATTGTGGAGGAAAATGTGTGAAACCAATTGATTATAGACAAGCAGGATTAACATCAATACAAATTTTAGTTGTCGTTGTCGTCCTTGGGATTATTGCCGCTGTGCTTTTCGCACCCCGGTTGCTCGGACAAGCAGGACGTGCACTACAAGCACAAGCCGACGCGGACATCGAAACGCTCGGAATCGCTCTTGATAGATACGCCAAAGATAACGGCGATTATCCGTCAACCGAACAAGGCTTGAAGGCACTTTGGGAGAAACCTGAGGCACCGCCGATCCCTATAAACTGGCTGGTACCTTACATCCAGATTCCAATTACAGAAGATCCGTGGGGCAACCCTTATATCTATATCCGTCCCGGCATACATGACCGGTACGGATATGATCTCATCTCGTTCGGGAGTGATGGTGTTGAAGGCGGCACAGGTGAGGCTGAGGATGTCGTCAGTTGGATCCGACGCGATGAATAACTCTGGAGAGTGGTAATTAATTATCAGTTTTCAGTACGATTTTTTTTAATCTTTCGGTCGTCAGTTAAGAAAGAAAATTGACTGAATCATATCTCCTTCTTTAACTGACAACTGATAACTGATAACTCTTCCGCGGGGGTACTTATGAAAATTACGCATATCGATGTCATCAAAGTGAGAGTGCCGTATCATGAAGGCATCTACGAACTGATGACGCGCCGTAATCTTTACCAGATTGACTACGTCTACAAAGTCCATACTGATGTCGGACTTGTCGGGATTGGCGATGGATCGCATCAGTCGGATGAAGTCGTTCAACGTTATATCGGTAGGAATCCTTTTGAGTTTATGAACGGTTGGGCACCGACACCGCTTCAGCAAGCTTTTTACGATATCATGGGCAAAGCCCTCGGTGTTCCAGTGCATCAACTTTTAGGGGAAAAGGTTCACGATAAAACGTCTTTCGGTTATTGGTCTATTGACATGACACCAGAAGAGTGGGCGGCAGAAGCGAAACACGCTTACGCGCTCGGCTATCGGCTCCACAAGATCAAAGCACGTCCATGGTTTGAAGTCCTTGAACAGGTTGAGGCGATCGCCTCTGTTGTACCGGATGATTACCAGCTTCGCGTTGATGCAAATGACTCGTTTGAAACTCCGGAACGCACCCTTGAGGTTGCGCGCCACCTTCAAGATTACAATATAGAATCGTTTGAAACGCCGATCCCACAAGCGGATATTGAAGGTTATCAGGAGATTAAACGCCACACGGATATGCCGATAACAATTCACTTCGGGAACCCGGATCCGATTGAAGCGGTGCGAGCAAAGATGAACGACTCGTTTATTATTGCCTATCCGGACTCACGCGCTGCAAATGCCAAACGCGAAGCGACTATCTCAAACGCTGCACATCTCCCCGTCTGGATACAGATTGTCGGGCTCGGTATCACAACCGCCTATGTCATGCATCTTGCCGCGGTGATGCCGAATGCTACGATGCCATCAATGACGCTTAATGCCTTGCGTGCTTTTGATCTCGTCACGCCATCAACGATCCCGCTTGTTGATGGATACGCGACTGTTCCAGATAAACCCGGATTAGGGGTTGAGTTGAATGAAGACGCACTTGACAATTGCCGCGTCTAAGGAGAATAATATGAAAAAAGTAATTTCTGTTTGTCAAACGCAGACTTTCATAGTCATTTTGAGTTTAGTAATCCTCATGATGGCGTTCGGTTTTAATGCACACGCTGCGAAACTCGGTTTAGCGAGTGCTTGGCTCTTTGAGGATAACGGTGGAAAGGTCGTCAAAGATATCGTCGGCGGACACGACGGTGAAATCAAGGGGAGCCTTGATTGGGTAAAAGACGGCAAGTTCGGCGGCGCATTGAAATTCGCAGGTAAAGGTGATAGCTATGTCCGTGTCGATCACGACGACGTTTTCAATTCTGATCCTTACTCGTTTGTCGCATGGGTGAAGTTGGAAAACGCTTCGTGGCAATATGTTGTCTGGCGGAACGGAGATGTCTGGCCCGAACCAGAAGATGTGCGCCATCTTGATATATGGATTCACACTGACGACTATCCGGTGTTTATGTGGCACGTCAAGGGAAACGTCGGGCGTATTGACGGTAAAACGATCATTGCTGATGGTAAGTGGCATCACATCGCTAAAATCTATGACGGCAAGAACGTTCAGATGTTCGTTGATGGAAAATTGGATGGTGAGGAACCGAGCGGTGGGACGCTGGATACAAGTAAATCGCCGATCTGGATTGGCGCGCGGCCTGGCAACGTCGCAGCAACGGGACTTTTTGACGAAGTCGGGTTCTTCACTGAAGCACTCTCTGAAGACGAACTCAACGGTGTTATGGATAACGGCTTAGCCGTTTATGCTGCTGTTGATGCCGCTGGAAAAGCGACGACAACTTGGGCACTGTTAAAAACAACAAGGTAAAGTAATCAGAAATGGAGAAAAATGTATTATGCAAATGCACGTAGGTGGAGAATGGATTGACAAATCCGACAAGATTGACGTACTGAGTCCTTTTGACGGTTCAGTTGTTGATACCGTTCCGAGAGGGGATGCGAGCGACGTTGAAACCGCTATTCAGACCGCAGAACGCGGCGCAAAGATCATGGCAGGACTGACCGGCTATGAACGCTATGAAATTCTGCGGAAGGTGGCGGATTTGATGGTCGAACGCGCAGGCGAACTTGCCGAAGTGATCACCCGCGAGGAAGGAAAAATCTTAGCTGAGGCAACGGTTGAAGCTACACGCGCCTCTGAAATTATCGCACTCTCTGCAGAGGAAGCGAAACGGTTAACCGGTGAGACGATTCCACTTGAAGGCGCGCCCGGTGTCAAGAACAAACTCGGTTTTACAGTGCGTGTACCGTGCGGGATTGTTGTTGGTATTAGTCCGTTCAACTTTCCACTGCACCTTGTCTGTCACAAAGCAGGTCCCGCGATCGCTGGTGGCAACGCAATTATCATCAAGCCCGCGACGGACACACCGCTCTCGGCACTGAAACTCGTCGAACTCTTTTTGGAGGCAGGTACGCCGCCTGAAGCGATTCAGTGTGTAACAGGCCCCGGTGGCGAAATCGGTGACACGCTCTGTGCAGACCGGCGTGTCCGAAAGATTACCTTTACCGGCAGCCGTGATGTCGGCGAACATATTTGTAAAGTCGCAGGATTGAAACGCGTCACGATGGAACTCGGCTCAAATTCACCGCTCATCGTTATGCCTGATGCCGACCCAGAGAAGGTCGCACGTGCGGCGGCAGCGTCTGGTTATTCTAATGCAGGACAGGTCTGTATCTCAACGCAGCGCGTCATCGCACACGAGAAAATCTATGGCGATTTCTTAGATGCGTTCCAAGCAGAGGTCGCTCAAATCGGGACCGGCGACCCACTTGCAGAGGGCACACGGATGGGACCGATGATTCGTGAAGGTGATGCCACCCGTGTCGCCGAATGGATTCAGGAAGCTGTTTCGGACGGTGCGGAACTCCTCACCGGTGGCGAGAAGCAGGATCAGTTTGTGACACCCGCTATCCTTGCCAATGTCAAGCCAGAGATGAAAATCTCTTGTGACGAGGTGTTCGGACCGGCTGTTGGTGTGACGCGTGTCAATGACATTGACGAGGCAATTGCCCTCGCCAACGATACGAATTACGGGTTGAGTGCCGCTATTTTTACACAGAACGTTGATTGGGCAATGAAGTTTGTCCGTGAGGTCGAATCTGGTAATCTGATGGTGAACTGGGGCACACAGTGGCGTGCGGATCTGATGCCGTACGGCGGTGTCAAAGAGAGCGGTATGGGCAAAGAGGGACCGAAGTACGCCATAGAAGAGATGACCGAATTGAAGATGGCGATCTTCCATTTGGATAGTTAGGGGATTTTAACGACGGGTGGATGTCGTCATCTGCCCGTTTCCTTAAAAATGCAGGAGTTTACACTCGATAATCAATAGCGTGCAAAATGAAAGGACTACCGAGTTGCAGTGGCCAGACTATTATCCAGAAAATTGTCCACCTAAGGAAGCTGAACCGGCTTCAGGGACAGTTTATAGACTTGTCCGACATAATCCACCACAAGCAAAAGATTTCTTATCTACTTGGGAAGAATTCCCGGGCAGATTTCCAGAACCGACTATCAAAAACAGTGGGGTCTCTGTCTACACGGACCCGTAAGATATTGAACGGCTCAAGAAAAGAATCAGGCAACTTAAAGATAGAAAAACTGCTGAAGGCGAACTCAATCCAACGCTTGGTCTGATTCAACGAACAGCGGGAAAAGAGAAATCTCACCATACTTGGTGGATACCCATTGGCTCAGAACCTTGGCTTGTTTTTAAGGTTATAAACGAGTAAATCAGCAGAGAGCAATTCTGAAAAGACATATAAGATGGTTAATATACTCAATATTCCAGAGTTAGGCGAACTTGAGATTGTAGAAGTATACGAATACTATGATCAACCTGTTCTTTATTCTTGTAAAAACGCTGCAGGTCATCTTTACCTTGTTGTAGCTGCCGATGAAAACGATAAATACGTAACTTGGCTCTGTGTTGCAGTCTCTACTAAACGGCTCAATCTTGTCCGATCTGGCAAAATTGACCTCCACGATGCATTCGCCTATTCTGAAAATCCTTATGCAATTCAAGTAAGGATTCCTTACGACAAACATGCTTCACACCAGATAGATTTTACGCAATCAAATCAAATTTCTGAGGACATGCTTCCAATACCTGGTGAATGTCTTGATCTTGAAAGCGAAACATCCCCGTTTTAGAAAACATTTGACCTTATTCAAAAAGCTGGCGAGGTTTGAAACCTCGCCAGCAATGGGTTTTAATATAATCTACTCTTCGTCTTCCGTTTTTGAGGCAGCGATGACCTTCTGCGCAACATCGTCGGGTGCGATTTCGTAGTGCGAGAATTCCATCGTGAAGGTGCCGCGGGCACTCGTCATTGACTTGAGATCAATCGAATACCGGAGCATCTCTGCAAGCGGGACGTTTGCCTGAATTGCCTGCTTTTTCCCCATTTGTTCGACACCCATCACTTGTCCACGCCGTCCGTTCAGGTCCCCAATAATGTTACCCATAAACTGTTCCGGTACCGTGATTGTAACGTTCATAATCGGTTCAAGCAATCCCGGATCGGCTTGTTCAACGGCGGTGGCAAACGCCATGGAACCGGCGATCTGGAACGCCATATCTGAAGAATCGACAGGGTGGTATTTGCCGTCAAAGAGATCGATTTGAATATCGACGAGCGGGAAACCCGCAAGTAAGCCTCTGCCCATTCTCTCACGGATGCCCTTTTCGACAGCCGGAATATAGTTGCGCGGGATCGCACCACCGACGATATTGTTAACAAACTCGAACCCTTCACCCCGTGCCAGAGGTGCCATATTAATTGTGACATCCCCGAACTGCCCTCTGCCGCCGGATTGTTTCTTGTGTCTACCTTGAACGGATTGGACGCGTCGGCGAATCGTCTCACGGTATGGCACCTTCGGCGGCTCGACAGCCGTCTCTACGCCGAATTTATCTGCCATCCGCTCGCGATTGACAGTGATGTGCTGGTCCCCGAGCCCCGATACGAGAAGTTGTTTGGTAACTTCGTTCCGTTCAATCCTAAATACCGGATCCTCTTCGGACATGCGCGTGAGCGCTGTCATCAACTTTTCGTCGTCACCTTCACGCGTCGGGCGGATCGCGTAAGAGAGCACCGAGTTCGGGAAGTCAATACCCGCAAGTTGAATCGGAGCATCTCTGTCACAGAGCGTATCGCCGGTATGTGTCGCAGCAAGTTTGGTAAGCGCGCCGATGTCTCCTGCTTCTACCTGTGGTGTACTAATTGCTTCCTTACCGTTCATGAATGTTGTTTTGCCGAGGCGTTCAATCTGCCCTCGCGTCGAATTGCTAACTTGGGTATCGGCTTGTAGGGCACCCGAGTAAACGCGGAAGAAACTCAGTTGTCCGGCAAACGGGTCGGCAATGGTTTTGAAAATAACTGCGGACATTGGGGCATCTGATGAGGGTTCGCGGGTTTCCTCTTCGTTCTCAGCACTTTTTACTGCACCAACATCTGCGGGAGACGGGCATCCGTTCACGAGTATATCCATCAATTGTTGCACGCCGGTATTGTTCAATGCCGCACCGCAGAGGACGGGAGCAAACTGGTTCTCAGAAATGCCGAGTTGTAAGCCGTTCTGAATTTCTTCGTCAGTGAGTTCGCCTTCAAAAAACTTCTCGATCAGTGCGTCATCGCTTTCTGCTGCGACTTCAACGAGTGCTTCGCGGGTCTCTTCAGCCTGAGATTCCAATTCTCCAGGAATTTCTGCTTTCGCGGCGCGCTTGTTGCCATCGGGTTGTAGATACGCTGCCATCTGTATGACATCAACGACACCCGCGAAATTATCTTCTTTCCCAATCGGAAATTGGATAGGGACAGCTCGGGTCTCTAAAATATCTTCAATGCTGGCGATCGCGTTTTCAAAACTGGCGTTTTCTTTGTCCATCTTATTGATAAAGATGAGACGCGGGAGTTGATATGTATCCGCGACCTCCCATACCTTTTCGGTACCCCCTTCGACACCGGTTGTCGCATCGACGACAACGATAACCGCGTCGACAATTCGGAGTACGCTATAGAGGTCCCCGTAAAAATCCTCTGCGCCGGGGGTATCAATCAGATTTAGTTTGTGTCCTTCCCATTCTGCGATACAGACTGAACAATTGAGAGTGGTTTTGCGTTCTATCTCGTCAGCGGCATAGTCAGCTGCAGAAGTTCCACTATCGACAGCCCCCATACGCTCAATTGCACCACCGTTATAAAGCATCGCTTCAACAAGTGATGTTTTGCCTGCTCCTGAATGCGCAATAATTGCAATGTTCCGGATCTCATCGGTTCTGTATTGTTTCATACGTCCAAAATATTCTCCTTTTACTGTTAAACCACTACGGAATAGAGCGAGCTATGCCGTTAAAATTACATCTTAACACGGTATAACAAAAATGTCAAGAAAATATTTCTCGAAATCTTATCGCTTCGCGCGTTGCCTTTGTTTTCGGGACATGGATGCTGTGCAAGGGATTTCTGAATTATCAGTTTTCAAATCTGAAATCATTTTTTGGAGAAGTTTTCGGAAGGATCAAATGTTATTGTGATTGATAATGGCGGTTTTCACTATGCGAAGGCGTTGGAAGTGCCTCGGAGTATAGTCTTCCTTTTCTTTTGGACAAGCGATACCGTTCTTTGGGCGCAGGCGGGCAGCCCAGGAAGGCGGAAGAAGTTATTGTCAGTCCGGTAGAACTCAGATGTCTGCAAGGATCAAGAGATTCCTGCGGAGTAGCGAATATTTTGCGGTTTCAAACGAGAAGGTGATTTTATTATATTTTATGATGGGGGTTGCTGTCGCGTCTGTGGCACCAACAGCGAAAAGAGCAATATAGCACCGATACCGCAGGCAAGAGAAACCCGTGCCAGTATAAAAGGAAAAACGTTCGGAAGGATAACTGATTTGAAGTCGCCAGTCAAGCAAAACCTTGTCAGAGTTAACTTTCGGGGCGTTTCGGTCCGACAAGCCGAGCGTAACACGACCACATAAGTCTGTCCGTGTACTCACAAGGTTAGGAGTTGCGTTGCGTGTGTAGCGATGATACCTTACCACTTTTTAGGTCTCGGTGGAGCGTGGATTCGGAGACAGATATCACGGCGACGACTTCGGTCATGGAGAGTTTTGACATCTTTCATTTTCTTTTGTTTAAAGCGGGCGGTTCCACACTACCCGCTTTGTCACTTAAATTCTACCGAGCGTAGTGTTAGAAGTAATCAAAACAACTATCATCATCACTGTCTGTCCCACCTGAACTGGCACCAGTGATAGATGCCTTTGCACTACCAGTTCCGCCGCATTCGGAACTTGTCTTATAGAGATGCTTGACTTTAACCTTCGCGGCGGTATCTACCCCAGCCCCATAAAAGGTGCGTGGTATACTAAGCGGTGTGCCTGACACATTTGCGTTGGCATAGTATGAACCATGTATAAAATGAGATGCATAAACACCCCCAACAGCTTCCTGATATGTTATCGTGTACCATAAGTCACCTGGCCACCTCGGATCAAATATATACTCTGTCCACTCGCTGCTATAAGCATAAGCGGTAACGTCAGTCATGCTATCAGAGGATTTGGTGGGAACGACGGATATAGCAAGTGCAAAAAGCACTAAAGACAAAAAACAAAACATTTTCATTGTGAAAATTCTCCTAAATTAAGAAATGAATAGGGGTAGAACCCCTGACTGTCATCCATCGGGATGACAGTGACATGCGGTGGTGTGTTACCTCGCCAGATGTCTTCATGATAAATATTGGTACCGGGCGGACCTGTAATGTGGCTAAGGTTTGTTGTTACCAATCCATCATCAGATTCTTCTATGCGTTCTCTAACATAGACAGTCTCTGGATAATTCGGGTAAACTTTTCCATTCTGAAGAAAGCCGCCAATGATGTTCTTATCCCCTTGTTGCCATAATTTAATGAGAACTCTATCAGTGAGTTCTACATTTTTACCAACGTCAACGGGAATGTCCGAAAGCCCTTTTTGCCAAATAGGGATGCCGAAGAAATCCGCAGGCACTTCAGGATACGGTCCGAATCCATAAGGCGAAACAGGCGCATCTTCGGCGGGGGCTTCCTCTGATACGAAATCATCAGGTAAAAAAGCATCCGCCATATCGAGCATTTCGGAAGTCTCATCTATCGGTGACACATCCGTGTCGTCAGCCATCTGTGAGTCATCCGTTTCAAGTGGTGTTCCCGTTTGCTCAAAGTTCACCGTGCTTGTATCAACGGTGTCTTGTTCGGAACGCGTCTCGTGCGGAACTACATCTGCCCGTGTGAACTCAGCAATAGTGGCGCGGCGGGTTTGCCAACTATACAGCAGGCTCCCACTGACAACCACAACAAAGAAAACGAGTCCAACTTGGATCAATCTGCTTGACAGTAAGCCACGGAACATACAAAACCTCCTTGTGAGTATTCATTACAGGGATTGATGGATACCTTTCAGACAACACCTGAAAACCATCTATCTCTGTAAGGCACTCACCTAACATAGTAGCAAGTATCATGCCAATGTGAGAAACCACACTGTGACAAGATCTCGCCGTTTTTCAACTGGGAATATTTTTCACAGGTGGGAACATTTTTCCACAGAACTGGGTAAAATATACCCAATGGCATGCCAAGAAGAACACTGCTATCCGCGCTGCCGAGTGCGGATCTCAAGTCTATTACAACCCCGCGTCGGCAGTGTCGTGCAATACCAAGTTTCTTACATGTTGTAGTCGCGTAGTTTGTTGTGCAAGGTACGCCGATCTATCCCCAGAGACTTCGCCGTTTTTGATTGATTCCCATTCTCTCGCGCCAAAGTTGCCAAGATGGCTGACTTCTCTATCTCTTTCAAAGTTGTCCCTATCGGGAAGGGCAGCACGAAATATTCTGCGGCGTTAGGATTTGCTGCGGCTGTTGCATCGGCCGACGGTAATGCGTGGGCTTGAGGTGTCCGCACATCTGACGGTAAGTAGGGCGGTAGGATTTCACTCCCTTCCGCTAGGAGTACGGCACGACCGATGATGCCTTCCAACTCTCGAATATTCCCAGGCCAGCTATAGGCATCAAATAACAAGAGGACTTCCGAATTTATGTCCGCTACTTTTCGACTTGAAGAGTTGTTTTCCTTTATCAAAAAGTGTTTTGCCAACGCTGGAATATCTTCCCGCCGCTCCCGTAGTGCCGGCAGCTGGATATGAAGGGATTTTAATCGCTCATAGAGATCTCGGCGAAACTTGCCTGCTGCAACTGCTTCTTTAAGGTCGATATTCGTAGCTGCCAGCACGCGGACTGACACTGGAATCTGTGCTGTCCCGCCCATACGGCGAATCTTGTTTTCCTGAAGTACCCGCAACAACTTCGGTTGTAGGCGCATCGGAAGTTCCCCGATTTCGTCAAGGAACAGGGTGCTCCTCGATGCGGTTTCAAATAGCCCAATATGTTGCTGATCGGCACCGGTAAACGCGCCCCTCTCGTGTCCAAAGAGTTCACTTTCTGTCAGGTTCTCCGCAATCTCCGCACAGCTGACGACGACCATGGTGTGCCCGCCCCGGAGGCTCTCTGCATGCAAGGCAGCAGCGATCAGCTCTTTGCCTGTCCCCGTCTCGCCGGAAATGAGCACTGTTTGAGAAGATTTAGCAAACATATCAACCTGTTGTAGCACTTCAAGATGCCCCGCACTCTCGCCGAGAATGCTCTTGTAGTTTCCATGCAACTTCTCTCTTGATAACGACGTTTCTGGGGAGACCAGATCTCCGTAGGTATTTTTTCCTGTCTTTTGGTTCTGCATCATTTTCCTTTTGGGGACATTGAATGGAGGGGTTCCGTCGCGTTCGCTACGATTGGGGAGTATACCACGTTTTTAAAATAGGTCAAGAGAAAACTAATGACTCTATTGCCTAAATACTATTCCTTCTGCAAAAACATCTGACATGAGATGTTTGATTTAAGTTATAATGAGGGTGGTTTTAAACCGGAGTTAGAACTGTAAGCGCGCAGCATATAGGCTATCAGTGTATTGGTTTTGGAGGTTATCTGCATCAGATACCTCTTCCTGACTACTGATCACCGATGGCTGACTGCTAAGTCATAGGTACCCACTACCTGAAGGTAGGGGAAACCTGTGCTTCCTCGCGACTGCGCTTTTCTCTTAGAGAAAACCCGTCTTATTATCGCTCCACTTTAGGCGGCCAAGCCCGCCCGTTTGATATTGATAGCAGCGTTGATGTCTCTGTCGTGGTGTGAACCACATTCGGGACATGTCCACTGTCTATCTGAAAGAGAGAGGTCTTGATTAGGGTATCCACAATCACTGCAAGGCTTTGTCGTTGCTGTCCATTGACTGATTTTTTTCAGTTTTTTACCGTGCTTTGCACACTTCTGTTCCAATATCTGTATGAACTGATAGAAGGCGTGGTCAGAGACTTTGCGTCCCCAAAGCCGTTTCATACCGTCAAGGTTCAGGGTTTCAAAACAGAGCGTATCAAACTCCGTGCAAAGTTCGTCAGCAAGTTTCCACTGCCAATCTTCTCTTTGGCGGGCGACTTTTCTGTGGTGCCTTGCCAAAGCACGAACACAACGCCACCAATTATTAGAACCTTTGACTTTACGACTCAGCGCTTTGCTCAGGGATCGCAACGTTTTCAGGGATTGTTTGAAAAACTGCGGAGATTCTATCTTGTTGCCTGCGTCGCTTGTGAGGAATGTTTTGTTTCCGTAATCAAACCCTGCGCTCTTACCCGTCTTGGGTTTCGGTTCCGAATCATCAACATTCTCGCACGAAAAGCATATCCAATAGTCACCGCACCTGTCACGTTTGAGTGTGATCGTCTTGATTGTCCCGTTGATTTCACGGTGTTTGTGGAAGGAGAACCACGTATCTATACAGTTGATTTTGATACGATTTTTTTCAAGTGTGTAGCCCGCTTGTGTGAACGTCATAGAGGTGTATTTGTGACGCGGTTTGATTTTCGGTCTACCCACTTTACGGGTCGTCAAACCTGCTTTGCGGTCTTCTATGTTCTGAAAAAATGCGTCTTGCGATTTGCCATATCGCAGAACAACGTCTTGCACAACTTGACTCGGCAAATCTTTCCAATGCGGTTTTGTCGTCTTCTTGAGTTTAGCAACGTGTGCATTTAGGCAAGATATTGATAGGTTCTTACCAAATATACGGTAATATCTACGGTCAAGCAGCATAATATGGAGGTGTATCTGCCACATATCGTCAATCATATTACCAATCTTCACTATGTTAGACTGGTTCTGAAGTTTGAACTTGTAGGCTTTTCTCATTGTCCGCTTTGACCTTCAATATAGTCCTTCATGACTTGGAGCGTTACACCGCCACAAGAACTTACAAATTTTGAACGTGTCCACAGAGAGGGTAAACGACTTTTCAGGGACGGGTATTCTTCTCGCAAAACTTTAGCGGTATAGGCTTTGATTTTGCCAACGATTTTATCAACAGAATGTGTGGGCGGTATTTCTATCAGTAAATGGACATGTTCAGGTTGAGTTTCAACTTCTCTGATTTGATAGTCATATTCGTTTTGTTTTTCTCGTATGAGTTGTTTTAGACGCCCTTGTATCTGTGTGTCTAAAACCTTACGACGATACTTGGTACACCAAATCACGTGATATTGACAACTATAGATTGTTTTCTGCGTTGTTCGGTAATCACGCTTTTTGTTAGCGATTTTGAGTGGCATAATATCTTACCTTTCTATTATAGTGTATAGTATATTATACCACATTATGATTAGATTGTCAACTATATTTTCTATCAGGGTCTTCGCCGTCTACATCCCGCAAGCTAAAGCATGGGGATTTGACGGGGGAGTGTTAAAAAGGAGGAATCCATGCAAAATCTTTTCTTTGCGCTCGGATCGGGTTTGAGCCTGCTTGGGGTTGCTTTTGGAGCGTTTGGGGCACATGCCCTGAAGTCAAAACTCTCACCTGAGATGCTTGAGACGTTTGAAGTAGCAGTGCGGTATCAGATGTATCACAGTCTCGGATTGATTGCTGCGGCGTGGGCAGTCTCACAATGGCAAGACCAACTCACGGCTGCGTCTGGATGGTGTTTTTTCGCTGGCATCTTAATCTTTTCGGGGAGCCTTTACGTGCTGAGTCTTACAGGCATTCGATGGCTCGGTGCGATTACGCCGATCGGTGGCTTGGCGTTTATTGTCGGTTGGGGGTGTTTGACCATCGCGGCTATCCGCGGAGGATAAGAAGAAGGTTTGACAGATGACACATTTTTGTGTAAAATAATGGTACTTTTGGTACAGTTTGTAGGTTCTGACCAAAACAGAACGTCCTCGCACATAAAGTTAAGGGGAATTGCAATCTACTGTTAGATTGGGTTTCCTATCATCGCAAAATTGGAGGAAAAGTGGGTGGCACACCTGACAACATACATAGGCGTATGTTTCGGGTGGTTCTCCCACGTATAATAGAAATGAAACAATTCGTTTATTTTTTTGCAGCTGCAGTGTTCTTGATGAGTTGTATGCTTGGGCATGCAGCGGATCCAGAGAAAGATTTACTGATGTACTTGCCGTTTGATGAAGGGAAAGGCGACAAGGCTGGTGATACATCTCCGAACGGTTTCACAGGCGACATCAAAAACGGGAAATGGGTTGAAGGGGTCGTCGGTCAGGCACTTGAGTTTGACAATGGGTTTGTATCTTTTGATCCGCTCGACATTGATCAACCGGAAGAGATGACGATTGAGTTTTGGTTCAAACCAGCAGAGAAAATTGAGGGCGGCGCCCGCATTGATCTGCTATATCGACTCACCGGTGGTGGGCGGCCCCATATTACGTTCAACCGTGGTGGTGTTTTGTTTGGATATTACTTCGCAACGCAAGGCGCGGAGTTGGAGGTACGCAGCAAGTATATCGGTTTTGAGCCGGAATGGTACTATTTCGTTGGAACGCAGAACAAAAAAACTGCTTGGCTGTATCTTAACGGCGAGCTTGATGATGAAGCTCAGTCCGGTGGCGATGCCCGCATGGATTTCGGAACCCAAGGTATGTGTATCGCAGCGAGTCAGGGCAACAGCAATTTCTTCAAAGGTGCTATTGATGAATTTAAGATTTGGAGCGTTGCATTCACTGCGGAGGAAGTCAAAGCCAGTATGGACAGAGCCCTTGCAGTGGAGGCAGATGGAAAGTTGACGACGACTTGGGGCAAACTCAAGTCAGGTGGTAGGTTATAGGTGGTTAATGGTTAATAGTGATTGGTGGTTGGTTAAGATTTTTCTTTTCAACAACCAACAACCATTCCTCCAACAACTTATAACCAAAAACCGGCAGCCATTAAAAAATTGAAATGTGGAGTGGGCGGCTTGCTGAACGCCCCTCCGCATCTACACAGGTGAGTACGTGTTCCCCTTTTACAGGGGTGAGCCAATGCGGCTGCCCCGCGTTTCCTTTGAAAATCAGTTCACCATCCAAAAACCAAAATAACTGCTGTGTCCGGTTGGAAGTCGAGGCTGACAATTGTATCTTTTGCTGTTCTAATGGGACCCCATCGCGTATGTAGTACACGGTGTCTTCTGTGGGAGATAGGATGACCGGGGCAGTCCCGGCAATTGTGCCTGTACACAATGGGTTGTGCTTCGGAAGCACTGGCACAGCGAACCCATTTTTTGCCAACCATGTCGCCGCCTCGGCGGGCCACTCTTCAAATATTTTCGTCTGTACGTTTGTGTCATGCTGAGCATAATTTTTTTCTGTCCTCGGAAGATTCCGACAGTGAGAGCAGAGACTGTAACCGGTGATTTCATCAATATAGATGCGTTTGTGAATCGCACAGGCTTTAACAGGCGAGATGCCGGGGATATATACATCGTTTTTACGCGTAGGACAGTGTAGGGACGGGGGAGCACCTGTGAGCGCACAAACTTCTCGCATCTTCAGTTGTTCAGGTCCCGTAAACCAACGATGCGTGTCTTGTCGTGTGAGGGCATTGAAGAGTGCGAATAGAACAGGAGTTGCTGCGTCTGTCCCGCTTAGCATCGGCGCACCTTTTCCATCAAAATTGCCGAGCCACACACCGATTGTTAATTGCGGTGAATACCCGATACACCACGCATCCCGATGTCCATAAGAAGTGCCGGTTTTCCAAGCAATTTTCGGTAGATTCATGGTCACCTCAAAGGCTTCTGGGTTTTTGACAGTGTTGACCGGCAATTGTGAGGTTGTTAGCATCTCTGTTATAATGAAACTCGTCTCTTTTCGGAATAGACGTTGTGAATAGCCTTCAGTTTCCCTCAGTTTCCCTCGACTGTCAGCAAGAAGGTTTTCTGACTGCTGCTGACCACTGATGACGATTTGGTAAGGCGCGAATTCTCCCATATTTGCCAGCCCTGCGTAAAGTGTTGTCAACTCAAGCAGATTGACTTCGCAGCCACCGAGGACCATAGAGAGTCCGTACTTTTTGGCAGGTGCGAGTGTGGAGATACCTGCTTGTTTAAGAAAAGCGTGCAGTGACTTGTTTTTCAGACGCGCATGGAGGTTCACGGCAGGGACATTGAGGGAGCGAGCAAGTGCCTGACGAGCGGTAATATAGCCGTTATACGTGCCATCATAATTCACCGGTTCATATCCACTGTATGTAACAGGGACATCAAAGAGCAATGTTTCTGGCGTAATCAAGCCTTGTTCGATGCCAAGGGCGTAGACGAAAGGTTTAAGTGTGGAACCTGGGGAACGCGATGCGAGTGTGCCGTTTATTTGCCCCAATGCCCTTTGATCGAAAAAATCGTGGGAACCTACCATTGCCAAGACGTGGCGACTTTGCGTGTCCATAACCACAATGGCCCCTGTGCTTGCAGTATGGGATTGCAAGCGGCGGGAATCCGCAATGCTAACAGCGGACGCATTCAGATATTCGCGAAGGATGCGCACGGCTGTTTCTTGGACCTTCGCGTCTATTGTCGTGTATATCCTGCTATCTGCTGTGGTTTCTGTGTTCCATCGGTTTCCGTTAGCCAACATACGTGAGAGATGTGGTGCTTTGAATGGGAGTGGGTGACGTTTTGTCGGTATGGGTTCTCGCAATGCTTCTTGCCACTGCTGTTCGGAAATATGTCCGCGTGCGTGGAGGCGGTTCAGTACTTTTGCTCGCGCCTGCCGAGCATTTTCTGGAAATCTGTCTGGACGCAAACGTTCGGGTGCGTTCGGAATAGCAGCAAGGAGCGCCGCCTCACTAAGACTTATTGCGTACTGCGGTTTGTTGAAATAAAACCGGGATGCTGCGCTTGTTCCAACGATATTCCCGCCGTAGGGAAGCATATTAAAGTAGAGGTTTAGGATCTCAGATTTAGAATATGCCAGTTCAAGTTGGATGGCTCGAAACATTTCAATCAGTTTATTTGGAACATTTCGTGCCTTCGGTTCCATGAGTCGCGCAAGCTGCATAGTGATGGTTGAACCACCGCGCACGACTTCTCCGGCTTTCACATTATCGTAGAGGGCAGTTACCATAGACACCGGATTGATCCCGCAGTGGTAGTAAAACCATCTGTCCTCTGTTGTTAGCATTGCTTCGTGTAATAGTGGGGAGACACCAAAATAGCCATCGGCTTTCGGTTTTCGGCGTTTGGTTGGAAGATTGGAAGATTGGAAGATTGGAACCTCACCATTCATCTTTTCTTCCAGCCTTCCATTCTCTCTGCTGACGGCTGACTGCTGATGGCTAAATCGCCACATACCATCCTCAGCTAAGAACGCGCGAAGCCATTCCCCGTTTCGATCTAACACAATCCGAGAGGGTGGCGGATGGAGGCGTGTTTTGGGCAGCGGGAAACACCAGCTCGCTATCATAAAAATAAGAATAACAAAGAGTGGGGATAGCAGCCAAAATAGTTTTTTGAATGGAAGGTTGGAAAGAGGGAAGGATGGATTGTCCCATAATCTTCCAATCTTCCAATCTTCCAATCTCCAAGTCGAAGAATTTTCCATTCTGATTTTTTTCATCACTCTGGAACCACTTTGATATTCATACTACCCGTTACAGCAGATTTTGTTGGATCGTACATCGCTTCCGCAGCGATAGGTGGTAAAGTAAATTCACCTTGTGTCACCGCCCTTAGCGCGTAATAGAATTTACGTTCACGTTGGCGCGGGAACGTGCCGAAGAAGATGAGTCGATCGTCGCGAATGTCGATATAGTCAGGTTTGAAACCTTGTGCTTTCAGCCATGGAATGCCTGCTCGGGATTCCAAACGTGGGTTCTCAATCTCAAAACCTGTTGGTAACATATCGACGACGACGACATTTTCCAGGTTGGCTGTTAGTGCTTTGACTGTTATCTCTGAGACGATTAAGTCGCCGTGTACAAACGTGCCGGTGAGCTCCTCACCATCTTTGTTAAAATACCGACGGCGGACCTGTAATTCACGTTCATATTCTTCGATAAACGAATCGCGTTGGATGCCGAACGCACTCCAGTAATAGTAGCAACTCCCTTCGCCTTTGATGTTGAGTTGTATGCGCGCCCCATCCCATGCGGCATCGGTGTAGCGCGTCTCAGTCGCATCAAAATCAGCGAAGTGTTCACCATTGAGTTTGAGAGTGCCGTTGTAATTCCTATCTGCTTGTTTCTTCATAATCTTACCAAGTGCGAGGAATGCGAAGGCATTATCTTGTGTTGTCCGCCATCGGTTTCCATCGGCGGCTGCCTCACTCAAATTCTTAACGAGCATCGGAATGGATGGATGGTTTTCGTTAACTTCTGTAAGCACATCCAACATAATCGCTTGCGCTCGGATCGGCGAATTAAATGTGCCACCTGTTTCCCACCCAGGATTGCCTTTACCATTAAAACTCAGCGAGACTGATACCGGTAGCATTGAAAGGGCAGTTTCCAGTTCGCCGCTGAGGGCAAATGCCCCGGCAAGTTGGAAGTGACTGTAATCACTGAGACCACTCGCCCCCCTGTTTTTCAGATAGTGCATCGTGCCACGATCGGGTTGTCCAGCAGCAGCCAAGACATAAGACGCATAGGTTGCGAGTGCGATGTTTGTCCTTACTTTTTTAGCGTCATTTTTGTCTTCCGTGTCAGGTGAAAATTTTGCCTGTGTTTTTAAACCTTCGAGCATCGCGTCGTAAACACGGTCTGCTACCTCATAGCCGGCTTTTCGAGCTTCAACGAGAAAGTGAGACGCGTAGATACTGCCCCACGGATTCACATAAGTGCCACCGGGCCAGTACGAAAACTGATTGTTCGACATCAGCATACTTTCAAGTTTTGTGATACCGGACGTAATATAATAATCCACCGAGTCTTCTGCTGCGAGCATCGGTTCGACGCTTCGCGCCAGATCACTGAAATAGAGCAGCGGGAAAACTTTACTTGTTGTCTGTTCCAGACATCCGTGTGGATAGCGGACAAGATAACGGAGGCTATCCGAAAACGCAATATTGGGAAACGGTGATAATGTCAAACTAAACTCGGATGAATCTGCTATTAAGTTCGCGGGGAGAATAAAATCGACCGGTTCGCCCGCGCGTACCACCCCATGTCCTGTTTTTGTGACGGGTGGCGCGACAGAACGCAGCGGCAGCTTCACATCCATTTGCGTCATCTCAGTATTACCTTCTGCAGATAGATTAAAATTGACTTCTCCGAGCGCATCCTGAGCACGAATATCGAAAAAGACTTGTGCTTCTGTACCGGCTTCAACTGTTGTCTCCACACTGAGTTCGTGTAGCGGAGGCTCCATTGTTGGTGATTGCGCTGGTTTTTCCGGTGTATTCTCAGGCATCTTTTCAGAGGTATTACGGGTGCTCGCTGACAATAGTTGCACGTCTCCCGATCCTCGCAATTTGACGGTGAATTCGCCAGGCTCACCTGTGCCGTTGAAAAGGGTAACTGGCACTCGGATCTTATCGCCGCCTGCAAGGAATCGGGGGAAAGTCGGTGTTAAGACAATAGGTTCTCGGACGGTCAAGTACGCTTCCGTGGCACCGTAATCTGCTCCGGCGAAAGCGACTGCCATCAATCTTAATTCCCCATTGAACTGTGGAATCTTGAATTGGACTGTACCGCGCCCATTTCCATCGGTTTGCACGAATCCTGACCAAAGTGAAACCGGTTTTACACGCCTGATACTGCTCGTATTCAACCGCTTTCTTCCTAATCCACGTGCAGCTGCCCCATCACCACCTGTGCTTGAGTTGTCGGTGACATCCGCGATTTCCGGTAGAATCCCGCTATACAGATCAAAAGCGCGTGTCTTTAACCCGCGTTGTTGATAGAAAAAGTCGTGGGGGTTGGGTGTTTGGAAGTCGGTTAACGCGAGGATCCCCTCGTCAACAGCTGCGATACAAACATCATATTTCTGCCAGGAGCGTCTGCCATGGACCTCGAACGCGATGTTTATCTCGCTGTTTGGACGCACAACTGCCTCAGATTGAAAACCATCGGTTATCGGTTTCCCGCGGTTATCGGTAAGCGGTATTCGTTCTTGCTGATCGCCATCAGGCTTGAGCGACATTTCAATTGAGAGTCGTCTCCGCGTTGCATCTATTTTCAAGGGAATCACACCAAACGCGCGTGCGGGGAGAAGCGACTTGTTGTCTGGTTGTGATACCGTATCCATCGGGATAGTTCGCGTCAGTGTTGCTGAGAGGTACACGTTCGGTTTATAACCGTACCGTACCGGAATTGACACGGTTGCTGTATTTTCTTTCATTATTATCGTTCGGTGACTGAGTACCCGTTCTCGTTCGACCGTGAGCAGGAGTGTACCCGGGAAGGGTGCCTTGATATTCAGTTTTGCTGTCTGTCCCGGACGATAGGCAGGCTTGTCAAGCACCAAATCCAATCGGGTGGGATGTTCCATAGAGACCGGGGTGTTTCTCCAACCACTCGCGTAGAATCCTATTTCCGCTGTTGCCGTTGATTCGATGTCCTCGAGGCGAACACGGTATTCACCATGGCTTGTAGGGGTGAATGTCGCTGTTTGTGCTGTTTCCGCCGAAGTGAGTGTGTATGTTTTCACCTCTGTCATCTGCGGTTCAGAAACGTACGCGTAACGTCCTGCCGCGTTTTGCCGAAGGATCGTGTTCCAATGGACTTTGTGGAGGCTTAGTTTTAAGGCTCTACCGGGTGTAACTGCCATTGTATCGTCAACAGCTACGTAATCGAAGCGAAGCGGTTGGTTGATTTTGACCTCTCCAGTAGTTGCCCGCCGAACCCCGACGTAGTGCGAGTACGGATGGATAACAACTCGGTGTGAAGCAGTGACAGCTCTGCCGCCGACCTCACTGACAGTTGCTGTTAGAATACCGTTGAGTAAAGAGGGGGCTTTCAATGTTGCGGGAACAGTGAATTGGTAACGTGCTTTACCGTCTGCATCGGTTTTGGCTTCTCCTAATTCAATCCGTTGACTTTCAAATTGTCTGGTGTTTCCGAAAACGAAGGAACGCCACTTTTCGACATCTGTCCCTGGGGGTAAAGCGTCATCAGAAACGACAAACGGAACTGCTTGCAGTTGGCATGAAGCCTGAGTTTTCCGTCCGACGGCTGGGGGTCCGAACAGATTCATAGCGTTGACTTCAATGCTGAGTTCGTCTCCGAGTTTATAAGAGGATTTATCAACGGTTATGGCAACTTTCATCCGGTCTGGCATGAATTCCTCGACCTGAAATTGCGTGCTGCCAACGACTCGATCAGCGATTTGCATCTTAGCGATATAGTTGCCTGTTAGCGCGTAGTCAGGAATCGGAATTTTCACCTCATAGGCGCCACTTTTGTTAGTCTGCTGCCTTAATTCTCGCATGATTCTGCCATCCGGTGAGAGGATTTTGATGCGGGTGGGGAGCGGTTCAGGTGTCGCTTGCTTCGGTCCTCGGACAACGCCAGCGAGTTGAACAGTTTCACCGGGGCGATAAACGCCCCTGCTTGTATAAAGAAATGCTTCATAGCCTTTTTGCAAATAGGCAGGGCCTGCGATGTCAAAGTCTGCTGTTGCAATTTCATGCCTGTCTAATTGAATAAAGGCGAGATCGTCACGTTTCGCAACGGTAATCATAAACGGTATGAAGTCTTCTGTCTTCTCTGCGACCTCGGTGAACTCCACAAATCCTGCCCAGTTCGTTGTACCGTTGAGCAGCGTCTGGTTGTTGTTACTGATGAGTTGGACCCGCGCTGCTGGCACCGGTGCGCCAGTAGCAATGGATTTCACCCAAACGTATAAATTATCTCCGGCGCGTTTCGCACTGATCCCCAAATCTGTGATGAGCACCCATTGATGCGCGCTGTCCCACTGCTTATCAGCGTTTTGCGCCACAACCTTGAAGATACCGACATGTTCATCCGCGAGATAGTCCTCTAAGGAGATGGGTGTCGTTACCTCTTCGTTCAATTGAGGTGGTATATCAAGCACTTCCGAATGAACAGGTTTGCCTAAATTCCGACTCCATCGGCTCCATCTGTCTAATCTTGATACATAGATGAGATTGTTCGCAAAAACTTTCTCAATATTGAGTTTTACACGTTTAACGTTAATCGTTGTGAGTCCAAGGTTTAGGTGTCCTTTTCTCGCGAGAAAGAAGCCGTCGCCAAGGAACCGCAGCTGCGGTCGAATGTCTGGAATTTTGAACCGCGTCAGATAGTCCCCTTTTAAAACCGCATCGTCTCGTGCTGTCAAACCGCGCCGAATCTTCAGTGTGTAAGTGGTACGCCGCTTAAAATTACCGTGGATTCTAATGTTCCGATAATTGGATGTCACTTGATAGTCGACTGCGGGTGTAACTTCAAGATAAGGTTCAACCGTATCGCTGAGTATTGGCGCGTTAAAACTGACTGAAATATAAGGGGTCCCGTCACTTTCCCGAACGTCTGAATATGTTACACCGAGGGTGCCTCTACCGCGCAGTATTACCGGTGTAACATTTGCTTTTTCCAGACCGATTTCCCCTCCTGTACATTTAAATCCCTTTTCAATTTTGACTTTTATTTCTTGGTTTACGTCGCTGCGTTTTATCCGTTTCGTCTCGAATGTTATTGTCCGCGCTGTCACGGTGTTGGTTTGAATCTGATACGGAATTTCTGTGCCATCATCTAATTCAATAGAGAGATGCGCCTTTAAATCGGCGGTCGTTACTGGATAATTAAATGTGATTGTGCCGACACCTATTGCGTGTTCACGTGACTCGTCAGTGTTAAATTCCATGCGTGTCTGCTGGACTGCGAAGGGTTCTGTGGCGAATTCAAACTCTTTTTGCCCGGTAAGTTGGAATACTTCAGATGGATTGATTTCGGATGTGAGTTTGACAGTGTATTGTGCGGCGGGTGCTAAAGGTGCGTCTAAAAAGAAACCTATTCTATCGGGTGCTACCCAGCGCGCAGTGCCTTGAACGGCGGGTGTGAACCGAAGGGCTTCCACGGGGACTTCTGTCCCGACGCGCGATTTATCAACGATTCCCTCCGAAAAAGTAATCGAAAAATCAGTCCACTGCGGGACTTCTCCTTGGGGGGCGAAGGTGTTAACACTGTACCGCGTCTTGGCACCCACATTTCCCCGCACAATATAGAAAAGGCAGGCACCGAGGAGTAGCGTCATCAATCCTATGACCCCGATTAAGCTTTTTAATAACAAATTTCGGTTCTCAGGTTCCACCGAAAGATTTTTGGAAAGTTTGGAAAACACCATGAGAAGTGCCTCCTTTATTTTAGAGGTGTTGGTTATAAGTTAAGAGTGAAATGAAACCTCTTTACTTATAACTTAGAACCTTTTTAACGAATATAGTAGCAAAAAGATACTGGATAGCTTAAGCAATTTTCATGCCAAAGTTTTGGGAGCTTTGTACGAAGCGTTTAAGAAAGGATAGTCAGGTTTAGGCGGGGTTCAAACTTGTTAGAAAAAGATTAGAAAAGTGTCTTTAGGTGGCGTTATGTGTAAATATAAACACATAGGGACGGATATCTGTATCCGTCCCTAAAGGTAAGTATTTTGATGCAGTCGCAAATCAAATTGTGTTCTATAGTGAACAATCTTCAGAACCAGAACCGTGACATCAAAATAATTTGGTCTGTGCCTTGGAGTTGACGTAATGTGCCTTTGTCTTGGATGGTATCATCTTTGCCGCGGTCAGCATTAGGGAGGTTTGCCCAGTAAAACAGCGAGATTGCCCCGTTTTCCATGAAATTGTATTGGGCACTGAGTGTCACCCGCTGGCTTGCGTCCCCCTTAACTGTTCTATCTGGATCGAACAATCCGTATTTGCCTGCAACAGTGAGCTGGGGCAGGACGCGATATTTTGCACCGACATAGTATCCCTTTGAGTTGATGTCATCCGATGCGAAAGAGGCGACTTCTCCACTGTTTCCAAAATTGAATTCTCCTTCTACACTCAGACCGGCGTAGGATGCAGTGAGAAAGGCACCGATAAGGCGTTCCCAGTCTTCGCCGGGGTTTTCGAGTATACCAGAAATACCGGCTCGAACCGGTCCGAGTTGCGCACCAACTGTGCCGAGACCGCCTTTTGCTGCAGCGTTATTGGCGTTAAAAAAGGCCGCAGTGTAAAAAACTTTACCCGTACTGCCACCAAGTTCAACCCCGACATCCCGTTTGTTAGAACCGAGGCCGTAACCTTCCCGGACAAGTATGTTGTGATCTTTCTGTTTGATAGCGAACGGGAGACGGAATTGCCCAACTTTGACATAGAGGTGTTTTGGGATAGCATCTACCGTTGCGAACGCATTCATCGTTGTGCCTGCATTATTAGAAAGCGTAAGTCTGATGTGTTCTGAGGCTTGCGCATTGAATGTTACTTCTGCTTGCATCAGCAGAAATCTGTCAATTGAGGAGTGGCATGAATTACAGCTGGCTATAGCATTTTGCTCTTCGTCAACATGTGTTGTTTTGATGAATGCAGTCTGGAAGTCAAGCGATGTTGTGAGTTGTTTGACTACCTCCTTCGCTTCTTCCGTCACGGCTTCCATGTCGAAATCTTCGGGAAATTCAAAATAGTTCTCTTCAAAAATTTCACCGATGCGATTTCGGGGACCACCGCCTGCTGGATCGAGATGGCAAAAACTACACTCTTTTTCAAGTTCGGTTGCGAACTCAGGCCGCGCCTCTGTATCAGTGGGCAAAAAAAGACTGAGCGCGATACACGCTATGAATGCGAACCGTAGGAACGATAGCGCAACACCGGACCTATCCAAGTGTTTTAATCGTGACGGGGTGTGGCTAAAGCACCGCACACAGTTATTATAATGTGTGTTCAAAGGATTCTCCTTGTTTTTGTCGTATAACCGGAGATGCTGCTGGCGAGGTGTTTTTGCTTGGGTGTTTCCCCTAAGAACCCCGCCAGCATGCGTACTAATCAAGTTCTGTAAAAACATAATCGATGTCTTCAACTCGGGCGTGGCATCCCCAACACGTACCGTCTTTGGCGATGACACGGAACTCAGCATCTGCCGCGTTTCGGACGTACTCGATAAATTCCCAATCGTTGTGATCAGGGTCTACGCCTGCTTTCTTACGCATAATCGCGATAAGTCCGACATAATCCTTACCGGGACGGTTTGCTTCCTTTACAACGATACTGCCATCTGGGTATGGGAACTGCTGTTCGCCATTTGGGGCGATGTCTTCCCGTGTTTTGTTAACATAAACGTTTTTTGTGCCGTTGTGTGGATCGCCCCCAGGGGCGGGTGGTATGGGGTCAGCGTTTAATTTGAGCCACTGTGTATAGCCGGCTACATCGTCAGGTAAACCGGGAAGGGCTGCTACCGGTTCTTCAGGTTGGATAGGTTCTTCGGCAGTCTCAGTTTTTTCTTCGTCCTGCTGCTCAATGAGTTCTTCCAACTGTTTTTCGGCACAGGCGGTGAAAATTAAACTGGCTATCAGTATAAATGTTAGGCTGGATAGCAGATTTCGTGTTTGCATTTTCATTATGAATCCCTCAATTTTTAGTAGGTGATTTCTTTGGCGAGGTTTGCCAAGCCAATTTCTACAAGGATATATTTTTAGTAATCCGAATGTAATACAAGAACAAATCGTTCTTTACCGCAATTTAGTATAAGGCAAAATAGCGAACATATCAAGGTAATTTTTACGATTTCTATTCTTTTACATCAAAAAACAACCTGATGGGAATTTGGGTTTACTGACAACTAATTTTCGTTTGCCTTTCTGCCTGCTGTTACAGTATTATATGGGTGTAGAAAATTCAGACGCTGTTGCTACTGAAGACCACTAATACAACTCAATACAAAAAAGGGGAGATAATGCTCAGAAATTTATTTAAAGGTAGTGATAAAAGCCGCGAAGAATCCGATGCTGGAGGTAAGCAGGAGAACTGGTTTAATCGACTCAAGTCCGGTTTGGCGAAAACGCGCACCCAGCTGATGTCGCAATTATCAGGACTCCTGCGGATGGGGAGAAGGATTGACGAGGATCTGATGGAGGAAATTGAAGAAATTTTGATCCAAGCAGATGTAGGTGTTGATACGACATTAACATTAATGGATAACGTGAGAGAGAGGGTAAAGGCGGAAGGATTGAGCGATTCTTCGGAGTTGGAATCGGTTATAAAATCGGAAGTTCTGAAGCTGCTTGGCGAGGATATGCCGCTGCATGTTAAAGATGAAAAACCGTATACTATTTTAGTGCTTGGTGTAAATGGCGCGGGAAAAACGACGACTATTGGTAAACTTGCGAGTCGTTTTATCACGGACGGGCAACGCGTGCTTGTCGCTGCAGGCGATACGTTTCGCGCAGCGGCAGAAGATCAACTCGCGATCTGGTGTGAGCGTGCAGGTGCTGAACTCATTCGGGGTGGCGAGAATGCTGAACCTGCCGCTGTCGTTTTTGATGCAATTCACGCAGCGAAGCATCGCGAGGCAGATGTGCTAATTGTGGATACCGCCGGGCGGCTGCATACCAAAAAACCGCTAATGGATGAGCTTGCGAAGATTGGACGTGTGATGGGACGGGCACATGACGGCGCGCCGCATGAGGTGCTACTTGTCGTGGATGGGACAGTGGGTCAGAACGGTTTGATGCAGGCGAAGATTTTCAACGACGCTGTGCCGATTACCGGTGTCGCTGTTACGAAACTCGACGGGACAGCAAAAGGCGGGATCGTGATTGCCGTGAATGCGGAGATTGGCGCGCCCGTCAAACTCATTGGGATCGGTGAGAAACTTGACGATTTAAGGGATTTCGCAGGCACGGATTTCGTTGAAGCGCTCTTTGCCGCAGAGGAAACCACGGACGCATAGTCCACAGCCTTGTTCTTTTATCTGGGCGCGGGATTTTCATGCCTACCTACACGGCGGGAGTATGCGCGCTTATCCAGCGCGCATACAGAAACTTTTAGGAATCTTCTTCTTGTAGGTACGGACGTAGATGTTTGCGGAGGTTACGATGCGCGTGAAGCAGGTGTGCCTTGACTGTGCCATCGGATCTACCCACGGTCGCCGCAATATCTTTAAGCGAGAGTCCATCCCAGTGTCGCAAAATGAAGATTTGCCGTTGCTTTGGTGGGAGTCGGCGGACTGCTTTCCGAATGTAGGTTCTCAACTCTTTATTCTCAACCGCTTTTGCTGGCGACTCTGAACGCGGATCGGGGATGTTTGCCATCGGCAATTCTCCCGATTCATCGGAATCATACAGCAGCACTTCTGATCTCGCTTTTTTCCTTAAGAAATCAATACAGAGATTGACTGTGATTCGATAAAGCCAGCTGTAAAACTGGCACTGGCTCTTAAAATCACCTAAGCCTTGGTAGGCGCGTATGAATGCGTCTTGCGTGAGGTCCAAGGCATCTTCTCGGTTTGAAATAAAGCGTTGCACCAAGCGGTAGGTGCGTTTCTGGTAGCGGGTAAAGAGCGTATCAAACGCGGCGGTATCGCCTTGTTGAAATCGCTCAATTAGTTCAGTATCATTATAACACTCTGGAGGAAGGCTTTCGGGGCTTTGAGACTGCATGTTCTCCTCTTAAGCGTCATCAGCCGGAAAATCGGTTTCTGGCTCTTTTGGAGACCAAAAACCAGAAACTCTGGTGGCCATTGACAAAATAGTAGTCAGGGATTCGTTTGTTTATAAACACTACAAAACCAACGTTTATATCTTTGACTATCTTGAACCATCTGTTGTAAAAGTGTTGATTCTTCGTCTTCTTCAGCATGTGGCGCGGTCTCAAGCAAGGCAACCAGTTCTTCGTAGACTACATTGTCTTCATGGGCGAGTGCTGAGAGCAGCACCTCCATATTTTCACCACGGCCGAGTAGACTCAACAGTTGGTTCGTATGACGGATTTCCTCAGAGGCGGCTTGGTTCAAGTACGCTGCGAGTTCATGTTCATTCTGCTTTTCTGCGATTTGTGCGAGAATCAAACGCATCCCGACAAGTTTCAGTTTTGCCTGTGCGAGTTCGTCCAAGTCGGTTTCAAACCGCTTTTGGAGATGATCCGCATCGCGGGGGTGTAACTGTGCATAACTTGGCCACACCGGCTTCGCCATCACCTGTTTCAACCGTTTCAGGCTTTCAATCAGGCTTTCACGTTCTTGTGTGGATAGCTGCCCAAAAGTGCTGTGCCAAAAATCTGCCGCGTGTTCTACACCCTTGCGGAAAAGTTTTTCAGACTGCGGTGTCAGTTGAATCCGAGCGCGTCTCCGGTCTTTATCACATTTACGACGGACTACCCAACCATGTCGTTCCAGACGACTCACTAAGCCAGATGTTGTGTTATGGGCGAGACCCAAGTGCTCACCGAGTTCACTCACCGACATACCCGTATCACGACCATACCAATGAAGGTGTTGTAGGGCGTTAAACTGGACAATCGTCAGGCGATTCGGGACGACTTCTTGAACAAACCTGGATCTGACAGCCGCTTGCGCATGACGCATCACACGCATTACGACATCAATCTCATTATGGAATTCCGGATCTTTAGACATTTTGGGTATTGATTGTAAAGTTGTAGATTAATAGTAGATATGAGTGCTAACTATTAAGCCTATATTGAAACGGGCAAGTCAAAAAAGACTAACGATAAAAATAATATATCCTATATCAGATATATTTTATGTCGCATACGATATAATAATTATACGCCTATT
The DNA here is from genome assembly GCA_951828385.1 of uncultured Poribacteria bacterium. GTDB lineage: Bacteria > Poribacteria > WGA-4E > WGA-4E > WGA-3G > WGA-3G. The sequence goes on along the minus strand of OX639973.1, from coordinate 3,630,929 downwards.
TTGTCCGAATGTCAAATTAAAATGCGAAAAATATTCAATCTTGGCGGATTTTTTAGCCAAAACTGTGTATTTCGGTAAAATTATGCACATTTTTCACAAAATTGGCGGTTTTTTATTAATTGCTGCCGACGAGGCGTTGGGCTTTTATCTTCCGCTTTCGCTTCGACTTTGACTTGCTTTTCCGCGGAGACGTTTGTGGAGATTGTGGTTCTTGAATGTTTTCGTTCGGTTGCTGATTTTCTTGATGTTCTTGTTGCTGTGCTATGTACTCGGCATAGTTGCCTTCAAAAAGGGTTGCGGTCCCGCCAGGGGTCCCATCAAAAATTAGTAATTTTGTCGCAAGGTTGTTCAAGAGGTACCGATCGTGAGAAATAATAAATAACGTTGCCGGATATTCCGCCAGTGCTGCTTCTAATGCCTCACGCGCCGGTATGTCAAGATGGTTCGTCGGTTCATCAAGTAACAGCACGTTTGCGTTCGCTAATAGCAACTTAGCGAGAAGTACACGGCTCTGCTCACCGCCACTCAGGTTCCCGATCCGTTTGAAAACGTCATCACCGGAGAATAGAAACTTACCTAAAAAACTCCGTATTTCGCCTTGTGTCTGTTGTGGACGCAGTTCCCAGATTTCGTCGATGATCTCATTATCGGGGTTGAGTCCCTCCAGTTCTTGTGTATAGTATCCAAACTTCAGTGTAGGCCCTATCCACATCTCGCCTTCTGTAGCGGATTCTTCCCCCAAAATCATACGGAGAAATGTCGTTTTTCCCGTACCATTTGCCCCGATGATTCCGACAACATCACGACGGTACACCTCAAAATTCAGAGCCTTGAAGATTGCCTTTTCACCGAAAGCTTTGCCGACATTTTTGCATCGCAGGATGTCGTTTCCACCGCGGGTTTCAGGTGTAAAGTTGAGCTTAAGGGTTCGCGCATCGGGCTTAGGTTTTTCGACTCTTTCCAATCTCGCTAATTTTTTCCGTCTACCTTGTGCTTCTCGTGTCCGCTGTCCTGCTATATTGAGGCGAATAAATTCCTCTTCATGTTCAATAAACGCCTGCTGTTTCTTGAATGCGCGTTCGCCAACTAACTTCTCAACGTTTTTGGTTTCGACGTACTTGGTGTAGTTCCCGCGATAAATTGTTATCTTATGTGCTTCGAGTTCCCATACTTTGCGAACAACCTTGTCTAAAAAATAACGGTCGTGGGAGACGACAAGGACTGCGCCGTTGTATTCGATATTAAGGTAATTTTCGAGCCACTCAATCCCTTTAATATCAAGGTGGTTCGTCGGTTCGTCAAAAAGCAGCAGGTCCGGTGCTTCGAGGAGTAATTTTGCGAGTGTTGCTCGGCTCTTCTGACCGCCGCTCAGCACGCGAATCGGGAGATTGAAGTCCTGTTCAGGGAAACCTAAGCCACCGAGGATTCGGTTAACCTGATGTTCATAGTCGTAACCGCCGAGCCGTTCATGCTGTTCCTGAATCCGGGCATACGCTTCTAAGAGATGTGGTGCATCCTGTGTCTCCATCTCCTCCGCTAAAAGGAGCATCTTGTCTTCAAGCGTACGTCTTTTTTCAAAAACCTTGAGCATTTCCTGTCTTAACGTACAGTCGCGCGCGAGGTCCGGTTCTTGGCTAAGATACCCAATACGCAGCCCCTTCGCCGACACGACTTTGCCTTTAAAATTGGCAAGCATACCGTTAATAATTTTAATTAACGTTGTTTTTCCTGTTCCGTTACGGCCAATTAACCCAATTCTGTCCCCGTGCGCAATTGAGACCGAAATATCGTCCAAAATCAGGTCTGGATCGTAGAGTTTAGTAACGTTTTCTAATCGTATTAAAGACATTTTTTTATTTTACCTTGCGGAGGCACTTCAGACGTTTAGACTTTGACGTGTGTTCCTTATACCTGAAGAAACACCCAAGCAATACGCAGAAATACCCAAGCAAAAACACCCCTCCAAATGTAAAGCAAAGACAAATTATGCCATTTAAGGCATAATTTCATTACGGGCTACACGTTTTTAGGCTATCTTAAATTGAACACTACGGGTAATCATTTCCTGATAAGTGTTTGCCCGGTGTGCGTCTGGACGGCGAATGTTAAATTGTCTAAATCGCCAAAACGCGATTGAGATTGCGGCGTAGTGAACAAAGCGATCCAAATGTTTCCACTCGCTTTCTGTCAGCGGACGCACTATATTATAGGCATCCAGAAATCGCCTCGCCGCTTTTAAATTCAGTTGGTGCGCTGATGTATAACAACACCCGATGATTGTCATGCCGACATCAATGAGAAGTGTATCATAACAGCCTTCCTCAAAATCGAGAATTGCCACCATTTCTTCACCCTTGAAGAGCGTATTATCTAAAAAAAGGTCTCCGTGAAGGAGTCCGATTGGGAGTGGGGCATTGATGTGCGGTTCCAGTGATTCCAATTCCGACTTTAGGAATGCAATGAACGGGTGTGTCGCAAATTGTGTGTCTTGCACCTCTTGAAAAAAAGGACGCATTTGTGATATTCCCATCGCAAAACGAGGGAGACCCGTAATTGGTGGAATGCGGTGCAGTTTTGCCAACGCCTCACCGAGTTGTGCCAGTATATTCGGTGACGGTTGCGGTTGTGTGCCCTGTAGAAAGGGATAGAGCATCACGCTGCCAAACGTTTCATGAATCAGAGGCTGCGCCTCCTTCGTTAGAACCGGGTATACTGTCGGGTATGCGTGCTGATGGAGATGCTCCAAAAGCGAGATTTGCGTGTTGAGTTCTGCTGAGTCTTTCTCGTCACAAATTTTCAGCAGAAACTCACCCTTTGTAGTTGTCAGTTTAAAGTTACTGTTCCCAAATCCACCGGAGATCTCCTCAAGTTTTAGTGATGTGCCGATGGGGTATTGCGCGACAATGCGCGCGAGTTCTATTGATGAAAGGGTCGTGTAGCGTGCCATTTTGATTTTCGTGATTAACCGAAGAAACGCGTAACTTCGTCAGAAAAAAGCGGTGCAAACCTAATTCGTTAAAATATTTTGGAATTCTGAGGTATTACGGATGCTATCAAATGCGGGGTCCGCTTTCGCAGAGGAAATGGCCTCTTTGTCTATCTGAATTGCTTTCCGCAGGGATGTAATGGATCGTGTTTTTTCTTCCTTGTGTAGATAGGCAACGGCGAGGTTATAATGTGCCTTCGCGAAATCGGCATCTAACTGCGTGGCGCGCTCCCACACTTGGATGGCTTTGTCGAGTTCACCCTGATTGCCATAGACAACACCTAATGTAAAAAGCGGCATTACCCACCCCGGTTCGTTCTGGATAGCTAAGTGGAGTTCCATGATCGCTTGGTCGAAATTGCCGTTCTTAGCAGATGCCATACCCCAATTGTAGTGCGCGATAGCGACTTCGTTGGGTTCAGGTGCTTCCGTGCTTTGGGAATATGGTATCACTTTCGGCGCACACCCGGTGAGATAGAGCATTAACCCTATGATTAACAGTAGGGCATTCCATTTATATAAAGTTGTCATAATTTTCTCCTCCATCGTTCCGTTACATTTTAGCAGAAGATAGGTTTGAAATCAAGAGGTCTGTGCTTTTTCGACATAAATGGCGTACACTTTCGGATCTTCTGGGCGAATCCCGGTGTAATTAAGCCGAATGCGGATCGTTTCTTTTCCTTTTGCCACAACCGTCACCGCGCCAGCGAGTTGTCCGTCATCAATAAACGCCTGCGTGGTAGCAGAGATGCGTGCAAGCCGATCCGCCGAAAGTCCTACCGCGTGGGGTGCCGCGCTGATTTTGGAAATTCCATCGTTGAGATGGTCCATCTGTTGTACTTTCACAATTTTCCCTGTTAAGGTGATTATACCATTTCTGAATAACCGATTCTCATTAACGAAAAACTGGTTCGTAGTCGCGCAATTCATTGCGCTCTTACATGTGCAAACCTTCCATGAGTCTCAAAATCTTGAAATGTGCATTTATTTTTCAGATTTGGTATTACATTTGTTATTTGATTGGCACGTTCCAAAGGAGAATGGTTCCTTCTTCACCGCCTATGCTTGATAGGGTTTTTACATCAGGTGCGAATGCCAGTGTGCGAACGTAACCTTTATGACCATCGAAGGTCGTAAGATGTCGGCGTGTCGGGAGTTCCCATAAGTGAATTTTACCGCCTGTATCTCCACTTGCGAGTGTTTTCCCATCAGGCGAAAATGTCAACTCACAGACGACATGTTTGTGCCCTTCAAGACTTCCGATATGCTGACGGGTGGGCACATTCCACAATTGGATGTGCTTGTCTCGGGTTCCAACTGCCAAGGTTTTTCCATCGTGTGTGAATGCCAAGGCATAAATATTGCTATGACGAAGCCGAAGACGGACTAACAAGCCATTTATCCAATTTCCGGGAGTTTTAAGCGTGGCAACCCGTTTGCCGGTGTGTATATTCCAGAGATCAGTAGCATCCGGGGCATCACTGCCGCTTGCCAATATACTACCATCAGCCGTAAGTGCTATAGGTCCCCAATGAACTACTACCTCTGTAAGGTGGCGCGGCGATCTGTCAGTAGTTATATCCCAGATATCAATAGTTGTATCAAATGTATTAATCTGACTCTTTTCCGTATTTTTAACAGCCAACTTCTCGCTATTCGGTGTAAATACGAGTCCCTTTGAGTGAAAACCTGTGCCATCGCCGAACGATGCTGAGCTCACGGAGATATCTGTATTCGGGAGGGTGTGAGCAGCGACTTGTTTGCTTGTAGTGATGTTCCACTGTCCGATGTTTTCTTGGTTGTTAACAGCAGTTAAGGTTACGTTATCTGTGGCAAAGGCTAATCCCTCAATCCTCCAAGAACCCGCTTTCATTGTGTTCTGTTTGGTCCCAGTGTGTGTATCCCAGAGGTTGATGGTGCTGGTATTATCGCCGCTTGCGATCGTTTTTCCGTCGTGTGAGAACGCTAACGCTGTGAAAGGTTTCGTGTAACCTGTCGTGACGAGGCGCAGCTGCTTGGCGTTTTTCGTTTCTCTCACAGCAACGGTTCCGTATTCGTCTGCGGTAACAAGGAGCGTACCGTCCTGAGATAACATAAAGCGTTCTGGAGAAACTTCAAACCATTCCACAACTGGATTGTGTGAGTCGATCTCACTACGCGTGGTGATATCCCATGTCTTATAGCCGTCATTCTCTATAATAGCGAGGGTTTTACCATCACCAGAAAACCGAATGTTTAGCGTCAGTGGAAACTCAGCGATTTTACGGCGTGTGGCGATGTCCCATATCGCGCAATCACTTTTTCCGCCTATAACCTTTATAGCAACGGTTTTACCGTCACCTGAAAACGTGGGACCTATACCGTACGGAAATACTGCCAATTGTTCGCCTGTGTCAATATCCCAGAGTTCAATCGGACCGCCACGACCGCTCCATCCATTCCAGCGAGCGATTCGGTAATCTATGCCGCTCACGAGGGTTTTACCATCTGGTGAGAAATATAAACTGTTTACCCACCTCATACGTCCAACTGGAATTTCGTCTTTGTAAGAATATGTTCGCTCAGATTGAATTGGAAAGAACGATTCGTGATCTGTTTGTGCTGTAAGTTTCCGTATCTCGTGACCGGTGCGTCCATCTTGTATACTAATTGTGCCATCCTTGTTGCCAACTGCAAAAATAACGCTACCGGTGTGGTCAATAAACGCATCCGTTGCAAACGACCAAATCCTATCTTTTCCGAGTCTGATTTTGGGTAGTCTCGGACTGAAAATCTTTAACTGTTTTCCAGTGGTAATGTCCCAAAATCTAACCGTCCCTTTCCTGTCTTTCCCTATGAGTATTTTCGTGTCGGCTAAGAATTTTAGATGAATTGAATTGGTCGGTGAATTGAGCGGCAACAGAGATTCACCGGTCTCTGTACGCCAGAGGCGAATAATTTTGTCGCTGCCACTACTTGCAAGGATTTTGCCATCTGGTGAAAATGCGACATGCATCGCGGACTCTGTGTGTCCTGTAATCAGAGCAGTTTCGGATCCCATGCGAACATCATAAAGCCAGACACCAATAGAACTCGCAACAGCCAAGAGCGTACCATCGGTAGACAGCTGCACATCAGTTATCACACCTTTGCCGAGGCGTGCCTTCGCTCCTTCGGGTAGATTGCGTTGAGTATAGTCTTCTGCGAAGGTGTTTGTTAGGAATAGCATTGAAAGAAGAAATAAGGTCAGAAGAATGGAAAAGCGTCTGGTCTTCATTGTGTCGCGCTCCTTTCTACTTTGATTGTAGTGAGGTCCCACAATAGCACTGTACCGTCCCAACTTCCGCTGGCGAGCGTTTGTCCATCAGGACTGAAATGGACGCTCCTAATAGAGGACGTATGCCCTGTAAACGTCTTTTTCTCCCCGCTTGTGGTTATATTCCATAGCCGAATCGTGTGATCGCTACTCCCACTTGCAAGTATTTGTCCATCAGGACTAAAGCATAGGATACTGACATTATCTGGATGCGATTTCATTGTTTGTGTCAGTTTTCCAGTGCTTGTATCCCACAGATGGATTGTGCCGTCTGCGTTCCCTGTTCCACTTGCGAGTGTTTGTCCATCTGGGCTGAAAGCGACGCTCCGGATAGAATTTTCATGTCCAGTAACGATCTTTTTATTTTCTCCTGTGTCTGTGTTCCACAGATAGAGCAGACCGTGCCCATAACCTTTACCACTTGTGACTGTTTTTCCATCTGGGCTGAAGCATACGCTATAAACTTGACGGACATTCTCTGAGAATGCTTTTTTCAAGCGTCCAGTATCCACATCCCACAGAACGAGGGTACAGTCCTCCCAACCACCGCCGCTCGCGAGTGCCTTTCCATCTGGGCTAAAGGCGACGCTCAGGACAGCGAATGTTTTGTTTCCGTAATCAAACCCTGCGCTCTTACCCGTCTTGGGTTTCGGTTCGGAATCGTCAACATTCTCGCACGAAAAGCATAGCCAATAATCACCGCACCTGTCCCGTTTGAGTGTGATCGTCTTGATTGTCCCGTTGATTTCACGGTGTTTGTGGAAGGAGAACCATGTATCTATACAGTTGATTTTGATACGATTGTTTTCAAGTGTGTAGCCCGCTTGTGTGAACGTCATAGAGGTGTATTTGTGACGCGGTTTGATTTTCGGTCTACCCACTTTACGGGTCGTCAAACCTGCTTTGCGGTCTTCTATGTTTTGGAAAAATGCGTCTTGTGATTTGCCATATCGCAGAACAACGTCTTGCACAACTTGACTCGGCAAGTCTGCCCAATGTGGTTTTGTGCGCTTCTTGAGTTTCGCAATATGTGTGTTGATCCGAGATGCGGACAGGTTTTTACCGAACATGCGATAATACCTACGCTGTAAAAGCATGATATGCAGGTGTATCTGCCACATATCGTCAAGCATATTGCCAATCTTGATGATGTTAGATTGATTCTGAAGTTTGAACTTCTGTGCTTTTCTCATTGTCCGCTTTGACCTTCAATATAATCTTTTATGATTTCAAGAGTTACGCCACCACAGGAGCTTACAAATTTTGAACGTGTCCACAAAGACGGCAAACGACTTTTCAGGGACGGGTATTCTTCTCGCAAAACTTTAGCGGTATAGGCTTTGATTTTGCCAACGATTTTATCAACAGAATGTGTCGGCGGTATTTCTATCAGTAAATGGACATGTTCAGGTTGAGTTTCAACTTCTCTGATTTGATAGTCATATTCGTTTTGTTTTTCTCGTATGAGTTGTTTTAGACGCCCTTGTATCTGTGTGTCTAAAACCTTACGACGATACTTGGTACACCAAATCACGTGATATTGACAACTATAGATTGTTTTGTTGCTTGTTTTGTAATTACGTTTCTTATTAGCGATTTTGAGAGGCATAATATCTTACCTTTCTATTAGAGTGTATAGTATATTATACCACATTATGATTAGATTGTCAACTATATTTTCTATCAGGGTCTTCGCCGTCTACATCCCGCAAGCTAAAGCATGGGGATTTGACGGGGGAGCGTTAAGAATACCACAAGAAATTATAGAATTTCACATTTTTGCCTTGCACTACACGAGCGAGTTCAAAATTGGGAGCAAGGTGCGCATCGTCGGAACATCTCGAAATGTGAAACCGAACTGTGAGAAATATTCGGATGTCTCAAGTGCCTCCGCAATCAGCGAATTCTTTTCTAACTCCTTTGAGACACCAAGAATAAGGGACACATCTTTCTGTTCGACGAGGGTGTTGAGTCTCGCAATGAGGTGTCCTTGATGCCACGGATGGAACAACTCAATGGCGGTCTCCACACCGCTTTTGTGGACGAGTTGATAGTCTGGGAAGCAATAGAAGTCGCCTGATAGAGGGAGAAATTGGCTGCCCGGACGGATCTGCCAATCGTCGGTTTTATTCTCAAGCATTTTCTGAAAAAGTTGGATGTCTTCAGGGATATAGGCGAGGAACTGTTGTGAAATCGGTTTGATACCGCACGATTCATCAAGCGATAACCGAGAGCTCCGCTTGTTCCGAAACTGAATCTCCGCTGCGAGTTCCCATTTCGGTTGATGCAACACAGCGACAAAAAAGTTCGCCAAATTCATGCCGTATCGCTTCGTTTTGTAAAAGAGGTTGAGCGGTCCGTCGACCGTAATCTCATAGAGTTCGCCTTCTTTCCGAATTGTGGAGAGGAGTTGGTTGAATCTGAGGTATTTGAACAATTGACGCAGTTCGGCTGTCATGGAATCGGCGAGTTTTAGTGTCAGCGTGTTGCAATGTAGAAGTAACCCTTGTACTTGCGCGGCATTGTAGCGGTGAAGTAGGCGTTCGGCGGAAAGCGTATTGAAGGTCAAGACCGGTTGACTGCTTGGTAAATCCGCGTAGAGTTTGGCACTCAATTCCGTCTGTTCCATAGGAGATTTATCTGCTGTTATCTGTAATACCTTATGCTGATAGTCTGCGTAATCCGCAAATTGTTCCTGTGAAAGCAGATGGCTCGTCTCTGTAAAGAGGTTGTGCCGGAACGCAATCAATTCTTCGTTAGGCGCGGTATCAAACTCGGTCCTGTCTAACAGGAGTTTTTCGAGTCCACGTTTGACTATCGGTGGACCCGGTGTGCTGTCAATGATGTGCTTACTTGACTCCAAAAGCGTTGCGCGCGACTCATTTAGGGATGCCTCAAAAATAGCGATCAATTGCTCAGCAATTGCCAACAATTGGTTATTGGTCGGATTTACAAACTGTGGGTGGATTTGCCCGTTCTGGATTTTGTACTGGAGTAAGTCTTTGGTGAGCATTTTTAATTATACCTTGCGGTTAAATGACGTAGCTTTGGACTTTAGCATTGTTTTCTCGAATCCGTTCTCCATTTTGCGGCGTACGCGAAGAAATCCGCAGAAATACGCAGAAACACCCTATCAAAAACCCCAAGCAATACGCAGAAATCCGCAGAAATACCCTATCAATACGCAGAAATACCCCAGCAAAAACACCCCCAGCAAAAACCCCATAAGCGATCTGCTTCATCACGAGTTACGCGATTTTAGACTATACGAATTTTTGAGGTGTCTGGTAGGCGTGATGTTGTCTCCGTCGCTTGTTGACGAAATGTTCACCCGTTTGCTTAGAGATGAGTTCGTAAAGTACTGCTTGTTTACCTTCGCGTTTGCGGAGGATGCGTCCGAGCCGTTGCACATGTTCCCGGACGCTCCCGCTTCCTGAGACGATGATAGCGACATTCGCCTCCGGCACATCTACCCCTTCATTGAGTACTTTTGAGGTGACGAGGATAGAATACGTGCCGTCGCGAAACCCATTCAAAAACGCGTGTCGCTCCTTGAGTTTCGTCTGATGTGTTAGCACAGGGAGGAAGAAGCGCGTGCCAATTTGATACGCTGTATCGTTATCTTGTGTAAAGATGAGAATCCGATCGCCGCGGTGTCTCTGTAGCAATTTCCACACCCATTCCTGTTTTGTAGTGGAGGCAAAACTGATCTGTTTTTGGGTGAGATATGCTTTGAAGGCAGCACGGCCTTCCTCCGTTTGTGAGGCTTTCCAGAGGAATGTATGCCATCCGCGCGGGGTACCCATATTGATTCTTGCTTGTTTGAGGAAATTTAAGTAAGTGCTGCGCGCTTCCTCGTAGCGGATCCGTTCTGTATCTTCCATCTCAACCGCGATGGTCACAACGCGATACTCGGAGAGTGTTTTCCCAGAGAGTTCCTGTACCTTCGCCTCATAACAGCACTCGCCGACAAGCGCATAGAGTCGGCTCTCTTTCCCATCAACGCGTTCAGGTGTGGCTGTCAACCCCAACCGAAAAGGGGCGATGCTACTGATCGCAGCATATTGATACTGTTCCCCCGGCAGATGGTGGCACTCGTCAAAGATGACGAAGCCGAATCGGTTTCCGTAATGCGGCGCGTGCATGACAGCGGATTGATAGGTCGTCACCGTAATATCTCGCAATTCGTGCTGACCGCCACCATAAAGTCCGATCTCTTGTTTGAAGTGTTCCGTCAACACCGTGTGCCACTGGTGCATAAGATCGATTGTCGGCACGTGTACGAGTGTGGGGCGTTGCGTTTCGGCAATGAGTAAGATTGCGATGAAGGTTTTACCGGCACCCGTAGGGAGGCTTACAACCCCGCGTTTACCGTTGGCGTGCCATGCATCAATCGCCTCGGTCTGATACGGATAGGGCGAAATCACTTTTTGGTGTGTAAAGGATTCTATTGTGAATTGTCGTGCTGTATCCTGATAAGAGACATTGTGTGCGCGCAGCTGCGAGACGATGTGTCGATAGCGGTAGGCGGGAGCACGGAAGGTGAGGGTGCGCTCATCCCAACGGAGGTCTGGCAACTGTGATTCGAGTACCTCTGGGACGTTCTGTAGGATGAGGGTGCCTTTGTCAAAGTTGATTTTAAGAGGCAAGGACATAATGCTTCTCAAAGCGTCAAATTAGAGTTTTGATTGATTGTTAATGCTTCTATTATACTGAAACCCAGCAGGAAATCAAGTTTTTTATGCAAATCTTGATTTTCTGACAGCCTTGTGCTAAAATAAGCATATTAAAACTACAGAGAGGAACAGACTACCCGTGCCAAAACTTATAATCATGCCGCCGCAGAACGCGGAATCACACGAATGGGCTGAACGTCTTCACAACGAATTACCCGCATATACCGTTGTCTTGCCAGAGATAGATGAAGCAGTCGCGGAACACCTTCCGGATACAGATGCTGTTTATGGTTGGGTGTCACCTGAACAACTGCCGTTGGCGAAAAACCTCCGATGGCTGCAGAACCCTGCTGCGGGTCCCTTCCCCGGCTATTATTATCCCGCACTGATTGAACATCCGGTTGTCGTCTGTAACCCACGTGGTATCTACAACGACCATATCGCACAGCATATCATGATGTTCGTGCTTGCACTTGCGCGTGGGTTGCCCTATTATATGGGCGCACAACGTGAAGGAGTCTGGGGTAAAGATGCCCGCAAAAGTGGATACGTTGACCTCGCACAAGCGACAGCACTGATTGTCGGTGTTGGCGGGATCGGGCATGAGACTGCACGCCTCTGTAACGAATTCGGGATGAAAGTAATCGGTGTTGACGCGCGCTGGGAGTATGAGGTGCCTTTTGTGGAGAGGCACGCGCCTGCAGAACTGGACACACTCCTTCCACTTGCCGACTTTGTCATAACCACGACACCACACACACCGGAAACCGAAGGAATGTGGCACAAAGAGCGATTTTCCGTGATGAAAAACACCGCTTACTTCATCAATATCGGACGCGGCAAGACGACAAAACTTGCTGACCTCGTTTCAGCACTTGAACAGGGTATTATTGCAGGGTGTGGCTTGGACGTGTTTGAAGTTGAACCGTTGCCTGCCGAAAGCCTGTTGTGGCAGTTGCCGAATGTATTAATAACACCACACATCGCTGTCAAAGATGCGGAGAATATCGAAGCACGGCGATTTGAACTTTTCTTGGAAAACGCGCGTCGGTTCGTTGAGGGTGAGCCGTTGCGAAACGTCGTCAATAAGGCGGCGTGGTATTAGAAAATTTTAAGGCGTATCGTTAGGCGAAGGGACTCTGGTAAAATCTATAATGGTGTGATATTGTCTAAACCTTTTCCGCTGTTATGCGTCTGAACTCAATATTTAGAGGTTGTTCGTAGTTTTATAGCGATGGGTGGACAAGTGAGATTTTCCCACTCCTATTTTTGTACCCGATGTGTATCTTTTTACGTTAATTGTGCAAATTGGAACATTTGGAGGATTGAGAAATGCCAAAATTAGCGGCTTTGAAAGCCTTAAAGTTGGTAAGTGTCAAAAAAACCACACTCTATAATACCATGGGATGTCGGCACGGTAGTAATCACTATAGACGCTCGCGGTCGAGAAATCATGAACACCGCACCCTTGCAATGCTGCTATGGTATGCTATCAATGCCCTCCCGAAACGGAAATAACAGAAAAATCTGAACAAACGGGGAATGCTTCGGCAAACCCCGTAAATCCCCAAAAATCTCTGTCCGTTCGCGCGTACCCACTGCACTCCCAAATTTTAAAATCCATCAGGGTTTTTCATTACTCTTATCATCTGTATACGGCGATTTTGCTTGTGGTGGGACCTCTATCACGCCTTCCACACGGGAATCGTGTATGGTTTTGCTGCCATCCGGATGGGTATGTGTTTTGAGCGTGTAGCCCTTCCGGGTATAATCGGTGGTTGTTGACCCGGTATACTTCCATTTAAATTCATCTAACCTTCCACTTGTTTCTAACACCTTTCTACGTTCTTTTAGATATTTTAGCCACGCTTTCGTCTTTTGCCATTGATACAGGTGTAGTTCTGCAGTATGGAGGTCAATCGCTTCATCAATTGTGAGCGGTTTCCCACTTAAATACTTCCGCTGTAGCCGTATATAGGTCCGAACTTGCGGAATGTCCCCAAACTTTTTCACAAGTGGGTTGTGTGGACTGGGATTATCTGGGTCGTCCTTGAACGGATTGAACCCGATGATGAAATCTTCTTTCGGTTTCTTTGCCTTCGCGTTTTGATCTTTAGACATTTTAGACAATTGGACAGTTTGTCCATCTACTGAACGCGTTTCGGATTCCACAGTTTTGGTATTTTTGCTAGCGCAGCCTGAAAAGAAAAAGGAACCAACAAGAATACCGATCAGTACTATGTGTAAAGGAATAAAAGTACATCTCACTTTAATGCTCCTTGCTTTTGTTTTCGACGTTTTTTAATGAAGTGGTCTTGGCATAAATTAGTATACCACATTTCTGTTTTTTTTCACCGTAAGTTTCCAGTTGATTTTCTGTGCCAAATTTGCTAAAATAGCTACCAAGATTTAGTGTAAGGAAACAACGTAATGGATTGTATCTTTTGTAAGATTATTGCTGGTGAGATTCCGGCAGCCAAAGTATATGAAGATGAACATGTCTTTGCGTTTATGGATATTGCGCCGGCAAACCCAGGGCATACCCTCGTTATACCGAAGCAACACTATAGAAATATCTTTGATATGCCCACGGAGATCGGCAGCAAAATTATGCAAGCCGCGATTCCGCTCGCAAACGCGATTCGGGCAGCATTAAACCCTGATGGGCTTAACCTCTTTCAGTCGAATGAAGCCGCAGGATTTCAGACCGTTTTTCATTTCCATCTCCACCTCATCCCGCGATGGGAAGGCGATCCACTTCGATTACCGTGGCGACCGAGTGAAGGGGATATGGAAGAAATCGGCAATATTGCGGCAAAGATTCAGGATGCTTTGTAGCAGCAGTTCATAGATCGTTTTTTGTTCTGCCCCCATAGGTCCTTAAACCTTTAATTCCTCCGATATTGTTTACTCTTGTCGGAAGCCCGATTTTTTGATGATCAACTCGACTCCGAAGGCGAATAAAAAAGCACGAGTTGATTGTCAAATCGGAAAAATCGGAGCAGAAACTTAATAATTAAAAAAATAAAAATATGAATATCTTGATTACCTCTGCTGGTTCCGAACTGGCGCGTAATGTAGCAGGCGCATTAGCGGAAGAACATACGCTCCGCTTAACAGAGTTATATCCCGTTGAGGATGTTGAGGGAACTTTCGTGCAAAGCGAACTTGGGCACGATGAGTCAACCAACGAGCTCGTTCGCGGCATGGATGCTATTATTCACATTGCCGAAGTTCCGCCCGACCGCCTCGCTGAAGCCGATCAACCTGACAATTACGCCATCGACTACCAGACGCGCTGCACTTATAACCTGCTGATGGCAGCGGCGGCGGAAGGCGTGAAGCATGCCATTTATGCAAGCACACTTCGTCTCTTCGAGCAACACGGTGAAGATTGGACAGTCACAGAGAGTTGGCGACCGCGACCCTCAGTCGATAGTTTTGTGCTTTCAAAGCATCTCGGTGAGTTCACTTGTAGAGAATTCGGTCGCGAAGGTAAGATCAACGTGACATGTCTTCGTCTCGGTAATCTCATCACTGCTGATGCCGCGGCAACCGCCGAGTATGATTCAATGTGGCTTGAGATGAACGATGCAGTTGCTGCTTTCCAAGGCGCGCTTGAGTCTTCATCGCCGTGGCGAATCTTTCATGTCCAGTCGGAGTTTCCCGGTTCCCGCTTTTTGATCGGAAAAGCCAAAGGGCATCTGAAGTTTGAACCACAATTCGTGCCGTCACAGGTAAAGGAGGCATAACCATGAAAGTGCTCATTTTGGGCGGTAACGGTTATCTTGGACCGCATGTCGTCAAGGCGTTGGAACCTTACTATACTTTGCGCGTCACAGACATCAACGATATTGAAACGAAGCATGAATCGATGCATATTGATGTCGGTGCGTTGGATCAGGTGATGCGTGCCGCTGAAGGAATGGACGCGATTCTCAACTGCTCTGTGCTCCGGCACGACAGACAGTTGGCTTTTGATGTTAGTACACGTGGGTGTTATAACACAATGCGCGCCGCTGTCGAACACGGAATCCGCCGTGTCATCAACACCGGACCGCATTTCACCATTCAAGGTGATGACTATACGACCTACGACTACGAGATTAACCCGGATGTTCCACCGCACACAAGCACCGGACTCTATCCGTTGACGAAAGGGTTAGGACAGGAAATCTGTAAGGTCTTCACCGAGCATTACGACATCTATGTGCTTTGCTATCTGTTCCTGAGTTTCCGGGAACACGAGGACATTGCAGAAGGTAGTGATCTCAATCCGTTTTCTGTCAGTTGGCGGGACGCGGGTGAAGCATTCCGACTCGGTTTGGAGATTGATCTGGCAGAACTCCCCTCCCGCTGTGAGATTTTTAACATCTTCGCAGATCTACCGCATCAGCAGTTCTCAAATGTCAAAACAAAACGTATCTTAGGTTTTGCCCCGCAGGATAACTTTGAGCAGATGTGGCATAAAAAGAATTGAATTGCAGCGGCATCTATGCCACGTATAGTACTTATAGGAGGTGTAATGATGGCAAGCATTGAAACTCCAACACAGCTAAAGATTGAACATTTGCTACAGCGTGTGAAGCAGTTATCACCTGTCGAGTTGGATGAGTTTACGCGACAGTTAACGGAATGGCAGCAACAGCGGGAAGCAGCGATAGGCGAAGCTGTCGATCCCGATGCCACAGATGCAGAAGTGGTAGCGTTTATAAGGAAAAATTCGCAATTGCCTGAAAAAGCATATCGGCGTTATTGGCAGTTACGGCGCAAGCGTGAAGATGAAACTTTAAGCGATGATGAGCAGCAGGCGTATGAAGAACTGATCAAGAAATCAGAAATTATGAATGTCAAACGTCTTGAAGCCTTAGCGATCTTAGTGCAACGTTGGGGGAAACCTGTAAAAGAAATTATGGGAGAATTGGGACTATTCGTATCTCATTTTGATGAACCGGAATTCTCTGACGAATCTGTGCAAAAAGGGTGATCTGAGAGACCACAATGAGGAGAAAAGTAGAAAACAGTGCCTTCTGAACGTATTTCTCCAGCCTTACGTCGCCGTGTTCAAGAGCGTGCCAACGGATTTTGCGAATATTGCCGAGCCCCTGATAGTTTCGCCACCTCTTCCTTTCACTGTGATCATATCATCCCTCAAAGTACTGGGGGCGAAAGTATGCTGGATAATTTGGCGTGGGCCTGCCCGCGGTGCAACAATCATAAACACGCGAAAACGCATGCACACGATCCGCAAACAGGACGCAGAGTCTCACTGTTCAACCCTCGCCTCAAGCAATGGCATCGCCATTTTCGGTGGAGCGATGACCTTCTATCTATTATTGGACGCACACAAATAGGTAGAGCAACAATTGAAGCTTTGAATATGAATCTTCCTCAGCGTATAAACCTGCGCAGAGCGTTGCTAAGCTTCGGAGAACATCCGGTAGAAAATGGTTGAGTAATAACTATGCAGATTCAACTCTTAGCACATCGTGGCGGTATGGGGCGCGCCCCGGAAAATACGCTTGCTTCCTTTAAGCAGGCATTGGCAGACGGTGCCGATGGATATGAGTTTGATGTCTGTCTTACCCAAGACAAGCAACCTGTGTTGATCCACGTCGATTTCAACCGGGACAATATTCGGAAAGCCACTGGGTGTACAATACCGCTCAGTGAACTCACCTGGCAGGAAGTCCAACAACTTACGGTGGAAGCCTCTGATGAACGGGTTGCACACCTTGATGATGCCCTCCGATTTACACGGGAGCATCAGATGCCGTGCTTTATTGAGCCGAAAACAGATGTACCGGAAGTACTCCCTATCATCGTAGAGCGGGTACGCCGCTTTGAAGTCGTCCACCTCACCAGTATTCTCACTTTTTACCTTCGGAAGCAGCTCCTTGTTGATGCCAAACGTTTAGAACCCCGATTACAGACGAGCGCGATTCTCATCAACCCGATGGCGAATTTCCTTAAGGCTGCCACAGCGATTGATGTAAATCGTATCATCTTAGGGTGGAGCGGGATTAACCACTTTCAACTCTATAACACTTTCACGCGCGCTGTTACGCGACAGGTCGAGCAACTTCGGACAAACGGAATTGTTGTAGAAGCTGGGTTTATTCAGACAGCAAAGGATGTCGCTTGGGCGGTCTCGCCGCAGAAATCTGGTGGCGTTGATAGTTTGTGGGTGGATGATGTGCCTTACATCAGAAGTTGTCTTCAAGAGCTTTAGCAGGTGCTTTTAAAGATCCTATCATGCCATCCTTATAGGGACATATCACTATGAACATCACTGTTTGCAATCCGTTGTTAAGAACTCCGCTCTCCCTGATCGTTGATGATTCTTGTCCAGTCATCAACCTCACTTACTATTGGATACAGCAACGACACGCATGGAAAGCACGCCACCAGCCGGGTGTTCCGCCTGATCGCTGGGAAGGTAACGCCGCGCAACTGAAAAAAATACCCCCAACAATCCCCGCAGATTTCGCAGCGGAGTGGGCAGAATGGTGTTGGGAAAACGGCGTGAAAGGTAAATTCAGCCTTATTCCCTTCCCCGCTGGAATCGGACGCGTCGATGAAGGGTTTCCTACCCAAGTTGTAGAGAAAAGTTCGACCCTGGAATATCAGGCATGGTTGCGAGTTTACCGAGAACTTATTTGGCCCAGTTTCGATTTGACACCGGAGATGCTCACCCACACTGCTGTCGTTGATCTGAACACATTCACGCTCACTGAAGCGTGGGAACAGGTAGAGTGGGTGAATCCGCCTGTTGATGATAGGCTCACAGACTATATCATCACAGCGATGGAAATGCTCGATAACGTCGGTATTCCGTGTGAAGGTGTGACCAGTCCGGGTGCCTTCGGCAAACGGCAAGAAGCGGCGTATGCGAAAGCCGTGCTAACTGCCTCTCAAGAGGTCAATAACAACCCGCGTCCCTTCTATTTCCTCTGGCTCAAACACGATGAACTGCCTGATGTACCTATCTGGTATGCTGAAAAGGAGAACGGAATCGCAATTGCCAGTATTGTCGCATGTGCTGGCGACTGGTTCGGTGGATGGACAGGCTACGACTTGGGCGATGCTGACCGCTTTATCACGCAGGATTTACAAGGCGGTCGCTTACCACCTATTCTCGAAAAAGAACTTCCGTGTGTCCTTGTCGGACATTGGCCCGGGTTCTATTTCAACGGTGAAAAGTGTGGGTTTGACATATTGAAGACGGTTAAGGCGAGACTCGACAATTATGATCCGGATGGCACGAAAACGATTTGGATGAAAACCTCAGAAATCGGTCACTATTGGATGGCACGTGAACTCACTGACATTACAGTGATGGAAGAACAACAACAGATTAATCTTTCCACTCAGTTTCCAACAGCAAATTTTACGCTCGTTATTGACGTACCGATACGCCATGTTCAGGTCAACGGGTGGGACCTCCGCGAAGTGCGTTCCCGACGCGATTTTCAGAGCAATACATTTCTCTGTGAAGGTAAACAGACTTTCATTGCGTTTGATTTAGAAATAGGGGACACATTTCTTGAATTGGTTAGATAAATAAGGTCGAAAGGATGACTGTAGGTCTTCCACCCTTCCAGCCTTCCGTATTTTCCACCTCTTCTTCCGCACTTTACGCGTCTATGGTATGAGGATACGTCCGCCACTCGCAATAACGGTCGACCCCGTCATATAACTCGATGCCTCGCTCAAGAGGAACGCGATCACATCTGCCATCTCTTCCGGTTCACCGAGCCTACCGAGCGGTGTCGTTGAGCGCAGCTGCTCAACCATTTCTGTTGAGACTTCACCGAGCATGTCCGTCGCGATTGCACCCGGCGCAACCGAATTGATGCGGATGTTGTGTGCCGCAAGCGGTCCACAACACGATTTCGTCAGCGAGATCACCCCAGCTTTCGCCGCCGCATAAGGCAGCTGATTCGGTCGGACTGCCAATGCAGCGATTGACGATACATTGACAATACGTCCAAACTGCTGCGCAATCATTCCCTGTTTGACTGCCCATAACACGTTGAAGGGACCCGTCAGGTTAACCGCGACGATCCGATCCCAGTGTTCGGGTGTCAGTTCTTCAAACGTCATGTCTCCGACATCCCCAGCATTATTCACCAGCAGCTCGATTGTGCCGAGTTCTTCTGTTACCGTTGCGACCATTCTATTCACGGCATCTCTGTCGGCGATATCGGCTTGCACAGGTACCGCTTCCTGTCCCAAGCTGCGAATTTGTTCACAGACCGCTGCCGCTTTATCAATTGCGCGTGAATAATGAACGGCAACAGTCGCTCCTTCACTTGCGAGTTTGAGCGCAGTCGCCTTTCCAATGCCACGGCTACCACCGGTTACCAATGCAAACTTACCCTTGAATTTCATTAAAGTTAGCTAACCTCCGCACTATAGGGTTTTGATCTGAACAGAGATCGAACCCTTTTTTATTCTTTCCTTTTGCTAACAAATATAACACAAAACATCGGCAACGTCAACATTGTAGTATCTCAGCCTCAGGGTCATTCAATTGTAGGTTTTTAGTTTCATATTTTTCACAGGTGTTAATATTTTCGCAAAAGCAGAAGTCGCGTGACTTCTCACGCGACTTCTGCTATACTTCACCGTAAAAAATGACCATATTTTTTGAGGTGAATCATGACAAGAAATCACTCTTGCCACTTACTTACTATGTTAGCAGAAGTGTCAGATCCGCGCAATAAAAAAGGACAACGCCATCCCTTAGCCGCAATGCTCGCACTCACCGTCGTCGGACTCCTGTGTGGACAACGCAGCTATACAGCGATTGCCAAATGGGCCCGCCTCCACCGAAACCTGCGACAGGAAACCTTGGGATTCACGGCGAAGCAAACCCCCGCAGCATCAACTTTTCATTATCTCTTTCGGCGACTTGACATCACCGCGGTAGAGAAAGTCCTCACCAAGTGGACAACACAGACTTTAGCACGTTTAGACATTTCCACGGATGACTTGAAGGGACTTGCGATAGATGGCAAGACCTTAGGCAACAGCCATACCGAAGATGCCCGTAGGACACATCTCCTCACAGCCGTTCTTCATGAGTTAGGCATCCCTATCGCAGCATGTGCGGTCGGTGAAAAGACCAATGAAATCCCTGTTTCCATCGAACTCCTGAAGGCGTTTGATGTCGCAAGTCTCGTCATCACTACGGACGCACTTTTGACCCAACGCAAGTTCTGTCAAGAAATCCTTGACCGTCAAGCAGATTACTGCCTCCCCGTCAAAGCGAATCAGAAGCAGTTGTTTGAAGATATTCAAACTCTCTTTGAACCCCTTGATGAAACAGACACCCCTGAAGTCAATCAACGCCGCTTTGAAAACCTTCACGCAGAAAACGACGCACATCTTCAAACGTATACAGACACAGAAGACGCAAAAGGTAGGATGACCACACGCACCCTCACCGCAAGCACTCTCTTGACCGAACACACCCACTGGCCAGGGCTCCAGCAAGTTTATCAATATACCACACAACAAAAGTGTAAAAGAACCGGGCGCGTCAAATGCCACGTGCAGTATGGTATCACAAGTCTGACACCCGAACGTGCCTCGGCAGCAGACTTGCTGAAACTCCGACGAGAGCATTGGACGATTGAGAATAAACTTCACTGGATCCGAGATACCGTCTTTCAAGAAGATGCATCATGCGTCCGAACCGGCGTTATCCCGCAAGTCATGGCAGCCATGCGAAACACAGCACTCTCTGTTTTACGATTCACAGGACATACAAAAATCACCGACGCACTCCAACTTTTGGCTTCAGAACCTAAACTCGCAGTTAACCTCATAAAATGAGGAATCGTACAATTGAATGACCCTGATCTCAGCCTGTCCTTTAGTTCCCGTTTTTTCTTTTTTTGCACGATTTCGCCTCAAAAATTAGGTCTTTAAAGAGCAGTTAGTGATAGTTTTAAATTTCTGTCCGATTGAATTTACATTGAGTCCTATTGATACATATCTTTTCCTATAAGGCCAGATCTACCCATACAAGTTCACTCCAACACTTGTAGGAAAAATTCCTAACGCCGAGTGCATGTGAATTTTTCATGCAGCAGGATAAAAAATCGCACAATTTTTGCAAAAAAGGGGTGTTTTTTGCATCACCGTGACCTTTTTTGTGTTTTTCAAGGTCTTGTTGTTATGAATGGAAACAGAGTACTCCACAGATCTCTCAGATAAAATATTACTGGCACGTATTCAGAATGGAGATAATGACGCACTTGTTGCCCTCATAGAGAAATATGAGCGACTGCTAAAAACCATCATCCATTATGAAATCGGCAATGCTGAGGAAGAAGCGGATATCTATCAAGAAACTGTCCTCGCGATTGTACGGCGCGTCCGTCGGCAAGCAGGTGACATAGACTCCGCAGAACAGTGGCTGAAGCAGGTCGCGCGTAGCAAGTGCAAAGCGTTCCTTGTGAATGTAAAAAAACAGAGCCTTATCAAGGAATCGGCTGAAACGCACTATGCTGCTACCGCTGACCAGGAAGGGCAGCAACGTTTCAAACAGTATCACGTGCAGGAACGCATCCATGAAATCCGAGAGATTGTTGAGGAGATGGGTTCCATTTACGTAAAGGTATTTGAATTGTGGGCGCGGGGATTGACAGAGGCTGAGTCAGCATCTGTGCTAAAGATCCCGCCAAACACCGTAAAGTCTCGCCGGAACAAGATACGAAAGGACATCCGCGAGTGTCTCGGTGTGTCGCTTACGCCCAAAAAGCGGAAGTGAACCCGCAATTCAATCTGTTTATTGGTGTTTATATGATACGAAAGGAGTGCCGAATGATGCAAGATCACTTCCAACGATGGATGCCTATGGCTCTCTTTCTACTTGTGGCGACACTTGCCGTGACGCAGCACATCAAAGCGGCTGTACGGACACCCTGTCGCCGAACCCTCGGAATCTGTCAACCCGATACACAACCCCCGCCGTGTCAACCGATAATCTGTCCAGACACGAGATAGACGCGCGCGGCTCACAATAAGAAAGGAGATTTTGAACATGTTGAAGGGTCTTTTCAGCAACCGCTTATTTATAAGCGCATTGGCGTTCTTTGTGTTGTGCGTTGGTGGGAACCTGCTTTACCTGCAGCACGTCAAGCAGCAGAGTGCGCGTGAATTTGCGAAGACGCAGGAACGCCTCAAGCAATGGAACGAGAGACGAGAAGCACAATCGACAGCGGAAACACCGCCTGTTACGGATACCTTGCAGGGTGGACACTTCCACGCTGACGGCACATTCCATGCTGAACCGCATGAGATAGAAATGCCTGAGATTCTCCCAACCGAAAGCGAATCGGAACTCATACCCCCGGTGGCTACAGAGGCAGCGGTATGGGAAGCAAAGCCTGCCGAAGTGCCAACAAAACAAGTTCCTTACCATCCGCACGATGATCTCAGCCCAGAGGAACATCAGCGGGTACATGCCGAATTGAAGCGGTACCAGTCTAAACTTGACGATCTCAATCGCCGTTTAGAAGAAAACAATGCTGCCTTGCGGGCGAGACGTATCACAGCGGACGAGAGTCTCACTTTTCTTGATAGTGTAGGTCAAGAACTGGCATCGATAAAAGCGAATATTAAGCGGCTCCAAGGGGAGTAATGGAGGTAAATATGTTAAGATTCAGCACGTTTTTTGTACTACTCATGACTCTTTGCGTTGGGACGATTCATATCGTTGAAGCCCACACAGACCTTGAGAATGCGAAAACCGCCTACTCTATAGCACTCGGAGAATATACCCAAGCCTACGGTTACTGGGAAACCGCGGAGCGGCAAGTCGGCGATTTAAAGAACAAAAAAGATGTTCTCTCATCCGAATGGAATTCCAATCTCGAAGATTTGGGCGAGAACGCACAGGATGCACTCAGCATAAACCCCTCTGACTGGGTTAACTCATCGGGGAAGACGGTCAAGGATCTCTATGATAGCATCACTCTGTCCGAGGCACTGAGTGATATACAAACAGAGATAGACAATATTGAGATAGGAATTCCCCAGCTAAAGAGCAATCGTGATGCCAAGAAGGTTATTCTTGACGAGAAACGCGCAGCATTACGATCCAATCAACACCGTTGTCAGGGATGCAGTACTTACTTTGACACCGAAAGTCCACCGGGGCACGGTCCTCTGCTTTGCTCCGCCAACCACACATACTATGAGTGCGACTCTTCAGCCGTAAAGCGGCAGCATACCACTACCACGACGTGTCCTGCTGGAATGTGCAGCGATACACTTCTGAAGTGTCAAGCGAGTAGCCACACTCACACAATTGTGTGTTCAGGGTGTCAAGTGCCATACGATCCACTTTCCTCAGCTGAAATCGATCACCGCGTACGATACTGCAACCGAATTCCCTTGACTTCTTCCCAGTCATTTGCGACTTGCGGTATTTCCTTCCGCTGGTGCGATAATCCGAGAGGTGTCTGTGCAGACAATCACTATCATAGAGAATAACGTATATTCTAAACATCCTGGAGTCCTGACATCGCCGACAGCGTCATGAGACAACTCCGATAGTTTTGCACACAGATGAAAACGCTTATCTCTTTCAACCGACGCGCCTGTGGTCTTTTGATTGCAGGCGTGTTCGTCTTACTGGTGATTGTCTTGGCAATCCGAACACCGAAACCATCAGATGAGATTGTGTCCCTCAAGGTTGTTCCGTATTCGTCCGTGCGTGTTGTAGCCCTCCCGCCTGTGGTTTTTGATTCGCAATCCTACTACCGCATTATCATAGACAATAACCTATTCCATCCGTTGGAGTGGACACCACCCCGCCCAAAAGAACCCTATCGCTTATTGGGGACACTTCTATCCAGAGATGCCAACACGCCGCCGAAAGCCATTCTCCAAACGACCGCAGGACAGAGAACCTATATCGTGACCACCGGTGAGAAAATAGACGCGGAGACGACCGTGATAGAGATAAAGGCCAAGCAGGTAACGCTTTCAACAAAAGGGCAGCAAAGAACCCTCACCCTCAAACCATTGTTCTGAAACTCGCCACCACTTTCTATCGTTTATGAAAGTCACCCTTGTCACGGCTGCCATTTCGCATTGACAGCGGGAGCGTATGTGTTACTCTATAACCCAAGTTGTTACCTTTGTCCAAGGATCTGTGAGAGATTTCGATTTAATAATGTTTTCGCCAAATTTTTAAACCACAAATCGCTGGTGCCCTCAATTTTCATCATAAGGATGCTACCATATCATCACATAACCGAAAATCCTCTTTTTTTGCTTTACAAAATTTGTGTTTTTTGCTATAATGTGTTTAGTGAGTAAACATGTCATATCAAACTGAGATTTCCCTTTGTTCTTATCAATAGGGATGTCAGAACCGAAAGGAGAAAGCATAAGTTGAAAGTCCTTTTCAGCAACCGCCTTTTTATAGGCACGTTAGTGATTTGTGTGCTGATTGTTGTTTGTGGCATACTTTACCTGCAGCACATTGAACGGCAGTCGGCGCATGAGTTTGCGGAGATGCAGAAACGCGTCAAAGTCTTGACCGAGAAACCGAACGCGAAACCGACGGCGAAAGTGTCTGTTAGGGATACCTTGCAGGGTGGACACTCCGAAGTGCCAACAAAACAAGTTCCTTACCATCCGCACGATGATCTCAGCCCAGAGGAACATCAGCGGGTACATGCCGAATTGAAGCGGTACCAGTCTAAACTTGACGATCTCAATCGCCGTTTAGAAGAAAACAATGCTGCCTTGCGGGCGAGACGTATCACAGCGGACGAGAGTCTCACTTTTCTTGATAGTGCAGGTCAAGAACTGGCATCGATAAAAGCGAATATTAAGCGGCTCCAAGGGGAGTAAAAGGAGGCAGATATGCTAAGATTCAACGCGGCTGGATTTGACTACTTAATCTCCCATAGATATCGTTAGCTGAGAGCGGTTCATAAATCATTTTACAGGATCTACGCAATTTGCGTTTGTTTGCCCTCCGTTTTGTACGGTTCCCGTGCCCTGCGTACATTCAGGTTTGAATAGGTACGGGGCCCTGTCCAAACCTTATGGTTTTAAACTTAAAAAATTTAATAAATTTGCTTACAAGGATTCTTGTAATTGCTCCCACACATCATCAGGTACAGGTGTCGTCGCGGCAGCGAAGTTCTGCTCTACTTCTTCTGCATTCTTAGAACCCGTCAGGCTCATCGCAATCCGAGGTTGACGGAAACAGAATTGAATCGCAAGATTCAGTAAATTCAAATTATTATCGTTTGTCCACTGCCAGAGTTGATACGCCTTTTCGCCTTCAGAATTGCTTATATGATCACTTTTGGCTGATACATCCGGCTCAACACCAGAGAGCAGGCCCATCGCAATGGGGCTCCCATTAATAATGCCGATGTCATTTTCAACAGCAAGGGGTAACAACCATTCGTTTGCAGTTTGACTCAGGAGCGTATAATCCAAGTACGTTAGAATCACATCAACGACACCGGTTTCTATGGCGATTTTATGGAATTCGTGCTGTCGGACCCCGAGCCCGATAAACTTAATCAGTCCTTCCTCTCGCATCCGTTGCAGTTCATCCAACGCACCATCTTTCGCCACAACAGGATCCATACTCTCTGGATCATGCACTAAGCAGACATCGAGATAGTCCGTACCCAACAATCGCAGACTATTTTCGACGCTGCGGCGCGTGCCTGCGGCACTAAAATCACCGCGCCATTCAGGGTGTGTGCCTGTTTTCGTGGCGAGATAAATCTTCTCCCGCCAATTTCCATCAGAGAGTGCAAGTCCTACGCGTCTTTCGCTCTCACCGTAGAGGGGTGCAGTGTCCAGATAATTGATTCCCAAATCAATGGATCGGTGTACCGCCTCGATGGCTTCATCATCGGTAACATCGCCTCTGCCAAGACCCGCACCGCCCATGCCGAGGCATGTAACTTCTAATTCTGTGCGTCCCAATCGCCGCCGAGGCAGCGGATTTGCTTGTGTTGACATAATCTTGCCTTCCTTAAGCGTGTGCTATAGAATTACTCGCTTTTCTCCTTAGGATCTGCTGCGAATTCTCGGTGCAAATGCCCACGGCGGGCATCAGAGGGTATCACGCTCACCCATTGCACCCCTTTAACAACATCGTCGGGGATATGTCCATGCTCAACACCTTTCGGTGTGACGACCAAATCTCCGGGACCGATACGATAGGATTCAGACTGTCCGTCCGCCGTGCGCAATGTCACGGTTGTCGTGCCTTCGGTAAAATACCAATACTCATCGAAATCGTGATAGTGAAGCTCAGTCGGGTTTTCTTTGGAAACGGCGAAGGCACCAATCGTCGTCATATCTGGCGTATCCAGGACTTCTCCAAGCACTTCGCCGATGCGTTCCCCTTCATTCAGTCGGATGACACAAAGATTCGTATCCATTAGATCACTCCAATGTTTTTCAGGTGCTGTAGTGAATCTGCCACGCGTGCTTGGACACCTGCTTCATCAAGGTCTTCGCCTTCGATACCCTCTAATTCCATGGTGAACGGACCGTAGAAGCCAGCATCGTTCAGCGTCTGGAAGACCGCTTTGAAATCAACCACGCCTTCACCGAGTGCCGGGAAATGCCACATCCGATAGCCGCCGTTTGTATCCTTAAGATGAACCGCGCCGACGTGTGGGACAACCTTCTGGACTTCCGAAACGGCGGTCACATTGTGGTTATAATAGTAGACGTTACCTGTGTCGAAATTGACACAGATATTCGGATGGTTCACGGCTTTCATCGTCTCAAGTGCGATGTCGCCGTTGTGTATCAAATCCGGATGTGTTTCCAGACACACCTTAATCCCCGCGGGTGCGG
The DNA here is from genome assembly GCA_951828385.1 of uncultured Poribacteria bacterium. Lineage (GTDB taxonomy): Bacteria > Poribacteria > WGA-4E > WGA-4E > WGA-3G > WGA-3G. Next base: position 3,604,105 of record OX639973.1, on the reverse strand, counting down.
CATTCTCGCCAATAGTACGGAGCCGGTCGTATACAGCGTTCCTGTCCGTATCACCAGCATGGACGCTGACAAAGATGACCTTCACACTCATCTTATCGGCAATCTCCAATGTTTGTTGGAAGTCTGAGACAACCGTTTCAGACTGAACATCACAACGCCCTAAAAGGCTTGTAGCAGTAAGTCCATGTGCTTTCAATTTGGATTGGACTTCATTAACAGATTCAGTTGAAGGTACACCGATTTCCACGTTTATCAAACCGATTTCTGCCAAGTGCGTATATGCATCGGCACCAAACTGTCGATAACTTCCTAAGTTACATGCAATAATATTTTCCATTTTTCTCCTATCCGTTACGGGATTTTCCGTAGGACTGTATTGCTCAATAGAATTTCAATCCCCAACAGTAACATTGTGGGTATCAAGAAATATCCTACTAATTCTTTGCGAACGATAGCGTTGGCTACCTCAAATTTCGTCTTTTCAAACCTGTCGATTTCTGTATAGATCCGTTTCAGCGATTGCCCGTCTGTCGCACGGAAATAACTTCCACCTGTTGTACGGGCAATCAGTTTTAGGGTATTCTCGTCGAGATAGGTTAAAACCTCTCGGTACCGCTTACCGAATGTCGTATCTGCATACGGGATACGCGCACCTCCTTCTTTTCCCATACCGATGGTGTAAACCTTAATACCGAAGGACTTTGCAAGGGATGCTGCTGTTTCAGGCGTAATGCTTCCGGCGTTGTTTTCACCATCAGTCAGGAGGATAACGATCTTCGCTTTCGATTGTGAGACGCGTAACCGATGTGTGGCAGTCGCAAGTGCATCACCGATGGCAGTGCCGTCCTCCAGTTGTCCAAGTTTTACATCGCTGAGCAGTTCTACCAGTACGGGGTAATCTAATGTGAGGGGACAGAGCGTGAAACTTTCGCCAGCAAAAACAACTAAACCGATACGATCGTTTTCGCGATGTGCCAAAAAATCGTTGATAACCAATTTGGCGGTTTGGATGCGATTTGCGCCCTCAAAATCCTCAGCCCGCATGCTCTCCGAAATATCGAGTACTAAGAGGATATCAATTCCCTTCGCTAATTTATGCTCACGGCTTTGAGAGAGTTGTGGTCGAGCAAGGGTAACGATGAGAAGCGCGAGGACAATGAATCTCAAAACCTTCAACATCGGCAGTGCTTTAACTGAGAAAGTCTGTCTCATCTTCTGAACGCTGGTGGCAAAGCCGTGGTTGAAGTCAGAAAAACGCATGACCGGGATGAGTGTCCGTTTGTGCAGCCATCGGGAAGCAATAAACAACAGCGGGACTATGATAAGCAAAATTAGAAAAAAGGGGGATGCTAATTGCATGCGAATTACATCCTTTCTGACCGCGGACTCCACTCATTACCGGGGAGCACGGATGTATTTCTCCGCCGGTCTTGTGGTCTCATCATGCTGATGCCGCTCAGTAAGCAGATCCCAATACCAATGGTGTTGACAACGAGAAACGTCACCCAATCAATATAGGGGAGTGCTGTCGCCATAAAGTAGAGGATATAACCGAAAATTACTGCAAGCGGTTTCAATCGACCTGAAAAGAGCGTGCCGCCGAGTGTAAGGAAAATCGCTGCTTTACCACAGATTGCTAACGGCAGTAACACGGATAACCCCAACAACATGAACGGAACACCAATAATTGACAGCGTCAGCAGCACAAAAATCAGCGGTATTACAGCTAACATCACAGCACTAAATAGTATACTCTGGACCGGTCGATATGTTAACATTTCACTAACTGCATTGATCGGTCTTGGAAATATTGTCACCACCAACAGATACATAAGGAGAAAAAGGACGAACTTAACGAGCATCAATCGGAGGTCCATCTCTTTGCGGATTTCCCAGAGGGTCCGCGGATGCATCACGAGTTCCACAGCCGCGGGGATCATCTGCCAGTGATTGCTTACCTGAAGGTTCTCTACTTTCTCTATGTTTCCGGTAACCGCTCCGCCGATGAGATGAAGTGTTCCGTTCACTTGTGCGCTCGGTGCGAGTTCAACGTTTCCACCGAGTACCAACACATTTCCGGTGACGCGCCCTTCTAACCTCGCGTTGCCGGCAATCATAACGAGGCTTGTTAATACCTCATCCGCTGCTAATTTATAGTCGTTGATAACTTTGAATATCCGCCGCGTTTTTTTCCACTGGCCCCCTCTCTCTGCAGCGGTTTCACTGCGAACTTCAGTTTGCTGACTTGGCGTGTTAGGAGCCTCTTCTGAAGTCGGTTCTGCGCCTGTGTGTTCGGTGCTATCTTCTTGCGTTGGATGCCTCGATTCGGTTCTCGTCTGCGGATCTGCTTCTTGCGCTGTTAAGCCCTGCGCAAGAAGAGTACCGTTTGCGAATTTTTCGTGTCTGAAGTTGGATTGTGCATGCTGGTCATCACTCTGTTGATTTCCCGACGCTACAGACTGTCCAAACAAGGACAGCACGCCAAGACTGAAAAATAAAAATATAAATGCTATTTCCTTCATATTTTCCCACTTTATGTTGAAATGTATGAAAATATTGTAGACGAAATTTCCTATGATGTCAACGCTTTTTTAGAAGATAGCAGCGTCATACAGGTCTTCTGTAATTTCGATCTTTCACTCACGAGCGCTTTCTTGTAGGAGCAACTTGTACTGACTGCTGATTACTGACACCTAAAAATTTCATTTTTCACTTGACATGTACCATTGAATCTGATAGGATAGATATATTGGTATTTTAAGCGTTTTATGCCTTTATGTGGTCGCTGTACTTGGGTGAATCGCTTAGATATGTAGGTAAAGTGCTTGGATTGTAATACCCAACAGGAGGTAAAAATGAATTTCAGATCTCTTTTTTCTCGAAAGTTCTGGATTTCGAGTATAACTCTTATATGTTTCAGTCTTTTTTCTCTAAGCGTTCTGTTTACCCCTACCGCCACAGCCGAAATTGATCCGGATACCCTTGTCGGAATGTGGCTCTTTGATGAAGGCAACGGAAAAGTTGCAACCGATGCCTCCGAAAATGGCTTAGAGGGTGAATTGGTGGACGGTCCAAAATGGGTTAATGGTAAGTTTGGAAAGGCACTTGAATTGGATGGTTCTGGCGCGCATGTTGTCATTCCAGATCATGAGAACCCAAGAGACGCTATAACTGTCTCAATCTGGGTGAAAAGCCATACCGATACTTGGAACCAGCACGGGTGGATGGTTGAAAAACGCAACGCCTATATTATCCATCCCAATCAAGGAACGAAGAACGTTTCCTGGCCCGTTTGTAACGGTGGGTGTTGGAATAACCCCGGTGGTTGGCGCGACGGTGAAATCGGTCCTAATGATATTACCGAATGGCACATGTACACAACCACTTATGATAGCGATACCGGTGAGTGGTACATCTATATTGATGGTGAGGTGGAAAGTGATATGAAGCTGACTAAGAATCAGCTTGATCCCGATAACGGTCCAGTCTATATCGGCAATGACACCTGTTGTGCCGGACGCTTCGCCGATGCTACCGTTGATGAGGTCGCTATTTTCAGTGTCGCTTTGGAAGAAGCCGACATTCAGAAAATATATAAGGATGGTCTCGAATTTGCAGTCTTGGCGGTTGATCCAGCTGACAAAATGACCACCACTTGGGCAAATGTGAAAGTCAAGTATTAGGAATCTTTAAATATTCACGCGGCGTTTGTAAACCTATTCGCAAATAGTGCTGTTACTGACCTTCAAAATTAGCGTAAAGGGCGGGACCTATACCCGCCCACACGCAGGGTGAAGTGCAAGCGAAACCTTCGTTCTACAGCACATATCGGATAGTGAAAGCGAATGGATAGGCGAACTCTCAAGCGCATTGCGATACAAAAAAACAGAAACGGAGGCACAAATGACGTTTAGTTATGACGAAGTAGATGACTTTGACGAAACGGATGATCTTGACGAAACGGATGATCTTGAGGAGGAACCCCAGGATCCATTCTTGGAGGAAGATGATGACGACGGTCCTGATACAGCACTCTCTCAGGCTTTTCGTCAAGCAGCGGGGACAATCGATGAGGATGAGATAGATGAAGAAGACGAGGTCGATACCGAAGCAGATGATGGTACGGAAGTAGATGATGACGGTACCGAAGCAGAAGAGGTCGATACCGAAGCAGATGATGATACTGAGGAAGATAATGACGCTGATGCTAATACTTACGAACAACAACTTATAGAGCCGGTAGAAGCACTGCCTGATGAAAACGAAGATGATTTAGAAGTAGAACTGCCTCCACTTGAACTGGCTCCGACGGCACCGGAAGTTGAGCTTTTTCGCCCCAAGGAACAGAGTAACGCTGCCTATAGGGACGCGAGGACAGCCTACTATGAAGAAAATGATTATCAACGGGCAATCGAAAAATTTAACGAGGCTATTGAATACGAAGTTCAAAGCACCGAGGACGGTCTCACCGATGCCAACGAAATTGTTGCAAAATCGAAGTACTGGCAAGCGGAAGCGTACGTCAAGTTACAAGACCTTTCCCAAGCTATTGGGACTTTTGAAGATCTGGTCAAAACTTGCCAAGGACATTATCTCTCATTAGCCGCACAGCGCAGAGCGGATCAATTGAACACGAAAAACTCTTAAACGTCGGACGTTTTGACGTACCGATGCAATTCTCTATTGCTTAGCACAAACCTATTATAGTTAACAGTTAATAGTGGTTGGTAAAGAGGTTTTGGATGAAGCGGTTTTTAGTTAATAGTTAATGGTTTATAGGGGTTGGTAAAGAGGTTTTAGATGCATCAGAACCCTCTTTCCAACAACTAATCACCAACAACCATTCCTCCAACAACCAACAACTAACAACTATTTAGAAAAGGATTGGCGAATTTGTGGAAACCTTAAAAAACTTGCTAAAACAAAAGGCAACGAACTTACGTATTCATTCCATAATCTCCACTTCGGAGGCGGGGTCTGGACATCCAACTACATGTCTTTCGGCCGCGGATATTGTCTCCGCTCTCTTTTTTCACGCGATGCGCTATGACTGTAGCGATGCCCAAAACCCTAACAACGATAGGTTCATCTTATCCAAGGGACATGCCGCACCACTACTCTACGCTGCGTATGCCGAAGCGGGGATCATCCCGACCGAGAAACTCCGGACACTCCGACAAATCGACAGCATCTTGGAAGGGCATCCGACACCTCGGTTTGAATGGACAGAGGTCGCAACTGGATCACTTGGACAAGGTTTATCGCTCGGACTCGGTATGGCACTCAACGGCAAATACTTAGACAAATCCGATTACCGTGTCTACGTTCTTCTCGGCGATGGCGAAACTGCTGAAGGTGGGGTCTGGGAAGCCGCCGCTTTGGCATCCCACTACCAACTTAATAATCTCATCGGAATTGTGGATGTCAACGCACTTGGACAGAGTCAGCGTACTATGTACGCTTTTGATGTTGATACCTATTGTAAGCGTTTTGAGGCGTTTGGATGGCAAACTATCGGGATTGATGGCCATAATTTTGATGAAATCTTGCCAGCGCTCGCACGAGCCAAAGCTTCGACCGATAAACCGACGATGATAGTCGCCAAGACGTTTAAAGGGAAAGGCGTTTCATTCCTTGAAAACGCAGACAACTGGCACGGGAAGGCTGTTGCCAAAGGTGAGGAACTTGACAAAGCATTAGCCGAACTCGGTCCACTAAATTTGGATGCCCCTGTTCAAATTGAGGCACCTCAGTCTGTCGGTGAGCGTGCTGATCGTGCTGTCGCAACTGAGTGTGAACCGCCCGACTATCCTTCCGGCGAAGATGTCGCGACGCGCGGCGGATACGGTATAGGGCTCGCAAAACTCGGAGGTGTGAACCCCGATGTTGTCGCTTTAGATGGAGATACTAAAAACTCGACATACGCCGAACAGTTTATGGAACGCTATCCGAACCGCTATTTTGAGATGTTTATCGCAGAACAGAATTTAGTAGGCGCAGGCATAGGGCTGGCGAAGCGAGGGAAAATTCCGTTTGTCTCCACCTTTGCTGCGTTTTTATCGCGTGCCTACGATCAGATTCGGATGTCTGCGATTTCACAAGCGAATATTAAATATGCCGGTTCACACTGCGGTGTTTCAATCGGAGAAGACGGGCCCTCACAGATGGGTTTAGAGGATATAGCGATGTTCCGGGCAATTCCAGAGGCGGTCGTGCTCTATCCAAGCGATGCCGCCAGTGCTGAACGGCTTGTCGCTGAGGCTGCCGCACATGAAGGTATTGTTTACCTCCGAACCTCGCGCCCCAAAACGCCTATTCTCTATGATGCCGGTGAAAGTTTCCCTATCGGTGGGTCTAAGGTTGTTCAACACAGCAATGAAGATAGGGTAACTGTTGTTGCCGCAGGTGTTACCGTTCATGAGGCGTTGAAGGCATACGAAACACTTCAAGCAGAAGGTATTGCTATTCGTGTCATTGACCTATATTCCATCAAACCGATTGATGCAGCGGGACTAAAAGCGGCAGCCGCCGAGACAAACAACACTTTAATTACCGTTGAAGACCATTACCCCGAAGGCGGTTTAGGGGATGCTGTGTTGGATGCTGTCGCAACAGCAGATGTTTACGTCCACAAACTCGCCGTCACAGGGATGCCACGTTCTGGAAAACCGGAAGAACTCTTAGAACATCACGGCATTAGTGCGAATGCTATTGTACAGAAGGTGAAGGACATTATCGCGCAATAGCGACAATCACTAAAAGGGAATCGATCGCGTAAATTTCATGTGAATATGCAAAGGATAATTGTCTGGGGGACTGTCTTAGGTGTGATCATCCTTGTAGGCATTGGAATGATCTATGCCTTGCGCGCCCCGCGCGCAGTCCCAAAAACCTATCCAGCGGATAAGGGACCTAACTTTATTGATGTTACTGCCTACCCTGCGAAGATGCAGGAAGCTTACGAACTCTTTACCAATAAGTGTAGTCGATGCCACACTGTTGCGCGTCCCATTAACTCTACCTTCATGCCGGAAGAGTGGCGAAAGTATGTCTATAAAATGATGCGGAAGCCGGGTTCAGGACTTACGCCGAAAACCGCTGAAGAAATAATTAGATTCCTAATTTACGATGCACAGCATAGGGAGCGAAAAACAAAATGATTGTTACGCGTAAACTTCACTCTACCGTAAGATGCTTGATGTTGGCGATATTATTTTCTGTAATAGGCATGCAAATCGGATTTACTGAAGAGGATAATATGAAAAAAAGGGATTTTCAGGTTTCAGTAGACGCACAGCGTATTGAATTTACCAAGCCCGCTATTTTCAAAGACGGGGCATGGTGGGTGCCTTTGGAGCCGTTCGCCAAACAACTCGAATTGAAGGTAGAATACCCGGAAGGTGCCGGGATGGTGGTACTTTGCGGCGGTGTGGCATCAGAACTCTGTGTACCACTCCAATTCCAAGATGGCAAGGACGATGCTGTGGACATTGATGGTGTAACTTATGTGCAACCGGCACCCCTCGCGAAAACCTTCGGCTTTGAAATTTACGAAGCATCGACGAACATGCTGGAGATTATCCAACCGGCATATCTCGCTCCAGAATTCACACTCCCTGATTTAGAGGGTAACCCAAGACATTTAAAAGAGTTTCGTGGGAAGAAGACGTTTCTCTATGTTTGGGGTTCGTGGTGAGGGTGTCGTGGACAGCTGCCAGGTTGGCAGGAATTTTACGCCAAACATAACGAAGCGTTAAACTTTATCTCAATCGCCCTTGATGCCCAAGGCGCATCCGTCGTACGTCCTTGGCATGATGCTGCGAATGCCGATTTTGTCACACTTGTTGATTCACAGAATAGTTTTGGCACCCGTTATAACCTCAAAGCGATTCCTTACGGTGTCATGATTGACGAGGCTGGACGACTGGTGAAAGCACCTTTCAACGTTAATGTCAAAAATCAAAAGCACCTCGCAATGCTCGAAAAATGGTTGTCGGATCCCGACTACAATACGGAGCTGCTTCACAATATGAAACCATCAAACAAGCCACCTGCAAAGACGAATGCTGAAGCAGCTGCGCGTTTTCAACTCGGGCTCGTTTTATTGGAAGGCGGTAAAAAGAAGGAAGCGATGGCGGAATGGCGGAAGGCGTTGGCATTAGATCCGAAAAACTGGATTATCCATAAGCAAATTTGGGCAGTTGAGCATCCGGACAAATTCTATGACGGATCTGTCGATTACGGTTGGCAGAAGACACAACTTGAGGCTGAGAAAAGTGGACCGTAAGCGCAGAAAAACATGGCTGAGTCCTATGATTAACGTGCAGTGTTTACCTCAACCTGATAAATCTTTAAGAACAGTTTCATCTCTATTTTGTCTAATCTTTTAGGAGAAAACAGATGAAAGAAAGTTTACAAAACATCGCAGACCTCATCGCTGAACCGAGTGCCGCATTTTCACGGCTCAAATCGCAGCCGAGGTCAGGAATAGCGTTTATTATCTTTTATCTGTTTTCCGTTCTACTGTTATGGGCTGTAGCACCCTACACGCAACAATTGATGTCCGGACAAATGGAACAAAGTGACGCACCTTCCGAGCAAATTCAGACCATGGCTCAGGTTATGGGAGCACTTACCATCTTTCTTGGACCAGTTTTTGCGATTCTGGGGTTCATCGTTAGTAGTGCCCTTCTCAAATTAGGGGCGCGGTTTCTTTTGAAAAATGAGACGTTAAGATTTCGCCATATCTACGCTGCTGTTATCCACATCTCGCTGATCAGTTGCCTCATACAACTCGTCAACACCGCGCTCTTGCTTATTTTTACAGACGTAGCGGATGTCAAAGGTACTGCGGATTTCAAAATGATTCCGGGGCTGCACATGTTATTTGATTCGGGAACAAACGTTAATCTGCTGGTGTTTCTCAGTCACATCAATCCACTCAGTGTGTGGTTAATCGCGGTGATGGCAATAGCGATCACAATGCTTGCCGATATAGAAAAAAACAAAGCCCGTGTCGCGGCAGTGATTCTATGGGCACTCAGTATTCTGCTTGAGGTCGTATTTGCCACCTGAGCATCTGCTTCTTAGGCACACGTAGGTGAAGAGGGTTAATAAAATCTTATGAATCATGGGTAATGTAGGTGGAGGAAAATGATGAATACAAGAGAAGGTTACGCAGAGTTACAAACAAAAATTTTAGATGCCAGGCGCGTTTGGAAACGTAGTATTTTTTGGGCAGGATTCGCTATCGTCCTGACGGGCATAATTGCTGTCTTTGTCGGTGAGGCTATCATTGATTGGTTAATGCCCCTGCCAAGTTTTGTGCGAATTGCTTTGTTAACAGGCGGTGTCGGTGTGACGGGTTACCTGCTTTATAAGTATCTCGTTCAACCCCTCCGAGCAGCACTCACGCTCCGGGATATCGCACTCAACGTTGAGCAAAACCACCCTGACCTTGAAGATAGATTGGTGAGTGCTATTGAATTCGGCAATCGCGAGGCAACAGATCCCATTGAAGCGCACATGCTCCAACGCCTGATTGAAGATACGACGCAGCGGGTGAAAAGTATTGATTTTAAAGCAACGGTCGATCACAGTCGTACCCGTAAGCATGTCGGCATCGCGGCTTTGGTTGTTGTGGGCTGCTGTGTACTTGCACTCCTATTTCCAACAGAACTCCAAACCAGTCTTTTCCGTGTGTTGATCCCTTGGGAGAAGACTGAACCGGTTTTGACAACGAAGCTAACTGTCGAACCGGGAAATGTACGTATCCTTCGTGGCAAGAGTCTACCTATTCACGTCACTGTCACCGGAAAATCTGCTGAGAAGGTTGTTTTGACTTATGAGAATGTAGAGAACCGAGAAGCCACCCCCTCCGAAACGGAAACAACCCAGCAACAGATTAATATGTTACAAAACCCAGACGATAAACGTGGGTTTGCTTATGAAATTTTTAACATTGACGCGGATATCGAATACTACGTCGTAGCGAACGAGACGACTTCGGAACGCTATACTGTTGAAGTCTTTGAGATGCCGAAGGTGACGGAAATTTCCGTGGCTTACACTTATCCAGACTACACAGGTCTTAAACCTGTCGTGCAAACTGGGACAGGCGACATTCAAGCGGTCGTTGGCACACAGGCGGAAATAAAACTCACGACCAATAAAGCCATTCAAACTGCAACATTTTCTCTGAAGATGAATGTTAAGCCTGAAAAGGACGAAACTCAGGAGTCTGCTTCAACCCAGATGGTTATCTCCGATGGGAACATCCTTACAACAACTGTAGATGTTATTGCGGACGGGACGTATACCGTTGAGCTTCTGGGCATTGATGGTTTCAATAACGAGATACCCATCGAATACACTATAAAAGCCATTCCAGACGCTGTACCGGAGGTTGTGATAAAGGAACCTGGACGCGATATCAAAACGACGAAGTTGGGTGAGGTGGAAATCATTGCTGAAGCCACAGACGATTATGGCATCGCAGCACTAAAACTTATGTATCGCATCGGGTCTGACGAACTGCAGGAGTTAACCTTGGAAACCGCCACGCCTGATGCTGTTGATACGGTTCAACGCCGCGTGGCAGAGGGTAGTTATACATTCTACCTTGAGGAATTTGATGTTGAACCGGGGGATATTATTTCCTACTACGCACACGCTGTTGATAATAACACGCTCACTGGTCCCGGCGAAGCGAGTAGCGATATTTATTTTCTTGAAATTCGCCCGTTTAATGAAGATTTCCACGAGGCGGAGGCAGAACAATCGCAACCGATGCCGAATCCGCTTTTAGAGATACTCGCCTCCCAGAAGCAGATTATTCGGGAGACAGCGAAACACATTAGTGCTAAACCGTCATCAGTTACGGAGGAATATCGGAGTGCTGTTAAGAAAACGGGGGACAAGCAAGATAAATTGAAGGATAAGACACAGCAGCTTGCAGATGAGTTTAGCATGGCAATGCAAGGCGAATCGCCAATCACACCCGAGATTCTGATGAACTTGGAGGATGCAATACAAAAAATGCGTGAAGCGACCGATAGCCTGAACGCTATCCAACCTGTTGCAGCGATACCCGCGGAACAAGAGGCACTTGAACTCTTGATAAAAGTGAGTCTTGAACTTCCGACCATACTGATGCAGATGCGGAACAGTAACCCCCAACTTGCTGAGAATCTTGAACTCGAAATGGAGGAGCTGCAAAGTGAACTTGAGGAACAGCAGAACGAGCTTGATATGGAGATGCAGGAGGAGACGCAGGAGATGTTAGATCAGGCACGTCAAATGTTGGCAGAGCAACAGCAGCTCAGTCAACAGAGCCAGCAGTTAGGGCGTGAAAACCAACCATCTCCGAGCGAAATGCAACAGAACAGTCAGCAACAGGAGCAGCTGTCACAGCAGGCACAGCAGATGGCACAGCAGCTCAGTACCATGCAGCAGAATGCTCAAGGCTCCCAAGGCCAACGCTTGGATCAAGCCGGTCAAGCGATGCAACAGGCTGGCGAACAGATGGATCAAGCTTCACAAGGCATGGAACAACAAGAACCGCAACTCAGTGCCGCCAAAGGCCAAAAAGCAGAGGAAAGGCTTGAGGAAGCCATTGAACAGTTGGAAAAAGTCGCATCGGAGTTCACCGATGCTGCGCTCGCCAATGCTGCAGAACAGGTCCAGCAGTTGATAGATGAACAATCGGGTGTCCAACAGGAGACACAAGAACTCAGGAGCCGCTCTCAGCAGTCAGAGATGCGCCCCGAAGATTTCCGAAAGGCATCTGAACTTGCTAACGAACAGCGAGAACTTCAACAGGACCTCAAAGCACTTGAGAGTACATTGGAGAATTTGCCTGAGCAGCTCCGTGAGGAGAATCCAGAGGCAGCCCGAAATGTAACTGACGCTACCAGACGGCTCACTGAAGAGCAGACTGCCGGGGATATGTCAACCGCACAACGCGCCCTGCAATGGCGTAGTTTCCGCGCCGCTGAACTGAACCAACAAGAAGTCGTGGAGACCCTCAGGCAGGTACAGGGGGATCTGCAACAGGCGCAAGCCAACATGGCAAACACCGAAGAAGAGCAGCTCGAAGCTGCACTTCAGCAGCTTCAACAATCGCGAGAACAGATGGACGACATCCAACGCGAACTTCAAGCTATGGAGGGGCAAGAGCAGACAGAGGAACAACAACGCCGTCAGCAACAACTCGCTGAACAACAGCAACAGATTCAGGAGCGGATGCAACAGGCGCAACAAGCCATGCAAGATGGGCAGGAAGGCCAACAACCCGGTCAACAGCCCGGACAACAACCCGGACAGGAAGGGCAGCAGCCGGGACAGGCTGAAGGTGAGGGTGAGAACCAAGAGGCACGCGCCGGTGGTCGCGAATCCGGGCGTGAAATTGACGAACTCTGGCTCGATCTGCTTAATACTATGGACTATCGCCCTGGGAATCGCTCAAATCCGTTCCCTAACTATGAATTCGTTATTCGGGACTTGACGAAATTGGAAGCCGCACTTGAAGATCGACTCAACACCCTTCAGGAGAAGAAACGACTCTTCCAAGTCGCGAAAGAGGAGGTCCCGCCTGAGTACCGACGGCTCGTTGATGACTACTACGAGTCTTTGTCACAGTAGTTCGAGGATACACTTTTGCTGGCGAGGTTTCAAACCTCTGCTGAAGCACGCCATCACGATGATCGTGATCGCATGACTTCAGAGCCAGCATTGGATTGGGTATTATTGTTAATCTAAAAATGATTGGAAAACCTACTATGGAGTTTAAGAGTAAAAATATTGTCACGCCGGGTGAGCTTATCAACTTAGACGATTACGCACCCGAGTATACCGGGACTTACGAAAAAAAAGGTCAGACGAAGCGCAGACTGAAAAAGTTACATAAGGAGCTACTGGAACTTCAGGGGCTGCTTTACGCGGAAAGCCAACACGCACTTCTTATCATTCTGCAAGGCATGGATACATGTGGCAAAGATGGGACGATCCGGAAGGTCATGGCGGGTATCAACGTCCAAGGCTGCGATGTTTTCAATTTCAAAGTCCCGACCGCGGATGAACTCTCTCGTGATTTCTTATGGCGCGCACACAAAGCCGTTCCATCAAAAGGAAAAATCGGTATCTTTAACCGTTCGCATTACGAAGATGTCCTCGTTGTGCGGGTGCATAATCTGGTGCCGGGACAGGTCTGGTCGCAACGGTATCAGCAGATCAACGATTTTGAAAAGATGCTCGTTGAAAATGGAACGGTTGTCCTAAAGTTTTACCTTCACATCTCGAAGGATGAACAGAAAGAGCGTCTTGAATCTCGGATTAATGATCCGACGAAGCATTGGAAAGTCGAGGCATCCGATATTCGGGAACGCGGTTATTGGGAGCATTATATGCAGGCATACGAAGTGATGCTCCAAAAATGTAGTACCGATTGGGCACCTTGGTATATAATCCCCGCAAATAAGAAGTGGTATCGGAACCTTGTTATCACAGAATGTATCGTGGAGACGCTCAAAAAACTCGACATGAAGTATCCTGAACCGTCTATTGATGTTAGCCAACTCACGATTGGGGATTGATACAGTAAGGAATATGCAATGCTCTCAAAGCAACAATTAACCCAATTTGAGGAAGAGGGCTATCTACTCCTTTCCGATTTGATTCCACAAGAGACTGTCACAAAAGCAGAGGCAGCGATGTGGAATATGATGGGGATGGTGTCAGATAATCCAGATTCATGGGGACATTTCAAGCGTCCAGGGCTTGCTGGATTTTATATGGAGCAGATGGCTAACGGGAATCGCATAGAACTTTTCGGCGTTACCCATCCGGACGTATTGGCATGTTGCACCCCTGATTACCGCGCTGCCCTCAAACAACTTGCATCCCGATACCCGGAAATTCCACATTGTGAAGATCAACGTCCTGATGGTATCTGGGCGCTCAACCAATTCCCCACTTCAGGCAAGTGGAAAACCCCGTCGCCGCACTTAGATGGCGATTTCCGAGATTTTCGGTTGGACCCCGGGACTTTTCGAGCGACCAGTTTAACCTATCTCACCGATGCAAATTCACACGGCGGAACGACTGTGATATGGCCCGAAGGACCGCAGCGCATTCGTAAATTCCGTAAGAAAAATCCAGAATTCTCCAATCATGTCCGCGATGTACGGGCACTCTTTCCTGAAATGGATTTAGGCGAACCCATGGAAGTCGTCGCTAAACAGGGGGATGTACTATTTTTTCATCACCTTTTACCGCATTCTGGGACAATGAATGTCGGGACTGCGCCGCGTTTCGCAATTAGATACCTGTGTTTGTGCGTCGCATGTCGCAAATGGGAGAAAAAAGGCGAGTGGAATATCTGGATGCCTTGAAAATCTAAATGGAGAAATAGAGATGACGGAAAATATACAGATGACTTTTTGCCAATATGTTCTCTTAACGCTTGCTGTTGCTTTAACCTTTGTTTTAGTGGGAAGTACAGATGCACAAAAAGTGTTCGTACAAACAGGGTTTGAGGAGTTTCCCACCGGTAATCCACCCAAAGATTGGGAGGTAATTGGCGGTGACTTTGAAGTTTCTGGCGACACCGTCAAAACCGATAAAAAAGCACTTGCTATCTTGGGCGGTGGAGACGGAGACGGACTCGGTGTCCCCATAGAAACCGAAAATCCTATTATTTCGGTCGAATTCTGGGTGTATATTGAAGGCGGCGGTAGGTCTTTCAATCTCAAAGTCGCCACCGCTGATGGTTTTGGCGAAAATAATGGTTGCACCTACATCAATTGGGATGCCGGTGTTGTCCGGCTTTACGATGGCGCGGCGTGGCAACTTATTGGCGATTTTGAAACCGATACGTGGAAATACGTCTATATTGTTGCCGATGTTGGCAAAAGCGAATTTGATTTTTCCGTAGGCGATGACAGGGACGATGCGTTGGGTGCCAAGCCTGAGAAAGGTCTCGCCTTTCGGAACGCTGCCCTCGGTCCCGTTGCCAAGTGGGTCGCTTTCTATACGTGGGGGATAATTGTCCCGGGTTACGTTGATGATTTGCTGGTCTATGAAGGATCAGATGCACTCGACCTTGCCGTTGACCCAGGCGAAAAACTCACCACCTTCTGGGGACAAGTTAAGCGTGGGTTGTAGAGCGATCTTATAAATGTGGAGGAGAGAAATGAAAAACGGTGAAAAGGTTTGCCTAACGCCAGCACAACGGTTACACTTCGACATCTACGGTTATGTGTTATTAGAGAACGTCCTAAACGGCGATGAAATTCAACGTATGAAAGATGCACTCTACAGAATAAAAGCCGACGAAGATCGAGATGCTAAGCGTGTCTATGCACGTCCGGGCGGAGAACACCATGTGCTTTTCGGTAACCTTGTTGAATATGATCCAGCATTATTGGAATATGCAGCGCATCCAAAACTCGTGCCGCTTGTTGAGGAAGTCGTCGGTGGTTCAGTGCGTCTTGAGGAGACCGAAGCGATCATCAATAGGCGTAACCCAGAGACAGAATTGGACGAACTCCACAAACGCCGCTATAATCCAACGGGGTTTCACCGCGGAACCCAACACGGATGGGGCACCTATATAGAACAGAACAAGTTCCACTGCATCTTTGTAAAGACGCTTGCTTACCTCACGGATGTCGGTCCCGACGATGGCGGGACATGCGTTATACCCGGAAGCCATCGTTTAACGTGGAATCATAGTGAAATGATTGAAGCTGCGCTTTCTGATGACAAACTCATCTACCAAGTCGAAGCGTCCGCCGGTTCCGTGCTGCTTTTTGCCGAAGCGTTGATTCACAGCACGACTGCCATCCGCAGCGACAAAGAGCGTGTGATCCTTATCTCCGGTTATACACCCCCAATGGTGCGGGAATGGCCCGGCAACGAAGTCAGTCCCGAGTTCATTGAAACACTACCAGAAGACATCCGCCCTCTTATTTCCGGGAGCGACAGTTGGCACTGGAAACGGCGGTATTGATTTGCCTTTTATGCTCCCGAAGTCCGCGGCATCCACAACGGTTCCTTCCCCATCTCTGCGAATAATAACTTCATAACCAAATCTGCTTTCAGTTTCGCATGCTCAGCGGAATTCCACAGGTTGTTGACTTCCCCAGGATCTTCTTTCAGATCAAACAGTTCACCATACTCTTGGTTATAGTAGGCGGTCAGTTTATAACGATCATCAACGTAGGTTTTAACGTGAACCGTTTTCGGTTCGTGGCGGTTTTCGACGATGATGTGATCGCGTGCCTGTTCTGCTTGTCCCGACCAAACCGGCATCTGATCTATACCCGTCATCGGACGCGGAATATCAATACCGGTGGCACTGAGGAACGAGGGTGCTAAATCTACCAACGTCTGCAACGCCTCCGACTGCTGCCCCGCAGGTACAACACCGGGATACCTCACGATGAAAGGCACTCGGATAACATCTTCGTAATGGAACGCGCCTTTTGCGATCAAGCCGTGTTGTCCGTAAAAATGTCCGTGATCGGAAGTAAACACAACCAACGTGTTATCTGCAAGTCCGAGTTCATCCAGCTTCGCCATGATTTTCCCAATATACTTGTCCATCAGACTCACCATCCCGTAATAGACGGCAATATCTTTGGCGAGTTCGTCTCTATCTCGTAAGTGCGATCTGAATCCATGGACCCCCTTTCCACTTTCACGCCAAGCAGAGAAATCGGGCTTTTGCTGTTGCGTTAGCTGAAAATGCAGCGGATTGTTGTCATGTTCCCCTTCCGTCACAGAAGGCACCGTCAATTCTGCGGGATCATACATCGTATCCCACGGTTCTGGCACAAGATATTTCGGGTGCGGATCGAAGAAACTTGCCCAGAGGAAGAAGTTCTCGCCATTCTGTTGGTATGCCTCCATGAGTGCGTTGGTACGTTCCGCAATCCATGTATCGTAGTGGTATTCTTCTGGGATGGGCCACTTTCGATATTGCCCGCGGGCGTTTCCTGTTGGTGGGGCGAAATAGTCGCGCCAATTGGTGCAACCGTTCTCTTCCATCCAGATGGCGTAATGCTGTCCAACGTGTGCTTCGTCGGCGTGGTTGCGTGCCAATTCAACGTGTTCAAACCCGTAGAACGGTTCGTCAAAACTCCGCCAGAAATCCAAGTCTTGGAGAATCGGATAGGATTCGAGAGATGGGAATTCCTCCGTGCCGTGGAGCGGTTGAAAATGTGCTTTTCCGACAAGGGCAGTGCGATAATCTGCGTCCATGAAGTCTTCACCGACGGTATGTTCGTCTTCAGAGAGTTTCGTGCCGAGGGACCAGGCACCGTGTTGACTTGGGTATTTCCCAGTGATAATAGATGCGCGTGTCGGCGTGCATGTAGGATTCGGGCAATAGGCTCTATTGAAAAGTGTCCCTTGCTGTGCCAATGTATCCAAGTGAGGGGTCTGGATTTCGGGGTTGAGGCACCCCAATGTGTTCCAATGCTGCTGATCGCTGGTGATAAGTAGGATATTAGGTCTGGTTTCAGGCATATTGTTTTCCTTTGTATTGTATTTGTTAATAAAATCAGCATAGCACTTTACAGAGAATAATTCAAGACAAATGCTGTAGGAGGGGTTTGTGACCCGATTTTGGAGCGAATTAAATTCGGTTGACATCCTTCACAAAACATGTTATCCTTTTAGACAGCATCGCAATTCTAAAGGAAAGTGAATGGACACAGAAAACCAAAACGAGCCAAGTACGGTTGATGAAATACTCCGAAAAATAGAAGAAAAAGCGGACACTGGGGAATATCTCTACCGCGGTGAGCCTGAACACTATCAGGAAGATCCTTATTATGGGAAAGTTTCTTCAAATCTCTACCGCGTTTTCTTAGAAGACAACGAATCTGATGTTGAAGCAGAGCAATTTGACATAGAAGTGATCCAAGCAGAAATATTGGAGATGGCTAAACTTTTTACACGAAAGACGGTTAGTGAACTTGAACGCCTCGCCGAAATTCAACACTACGGAGGTAAAACCAATCTCATTGATTTTACGGAAGACTATCTTGTTGCTCTCTTCATGGCGTGTGACGGCCCTCTTGATTCTCTTGACCAGGATGGTAGACTTATCGTGGAGAAAAAAGAATTAATAGATACTTATATCAAAAACCCTTACGAGCCAGTAAATCGTGTCATCGCGCAGAAAAGTGTATTTGTGCGACCTCCAAATGGTTTTATTCAACCTAATGAGGATGATGTTATCAATGTTCCAGCAGCTCTCAAAAAACCAATGCAGGTGCATCTTAAAAGATCACACGGTATATCTGTCGAAACCATCTACAATGACGTTCATGGATTCATTAGACATCAAAGGCTTAATTCGGAAATCTATCGGACAATTTACACAGGCTTAGCCCAAAAGCAACGAGGAGATTCAGAACATGGCTAACAAAGCAAAAATGATACACTATGAAGAAGCAGTCAAACATTTTAGCGAAGCCATTGATCTGAGGCCTGGTTTTGCCATGTCTTATATCTATCGTGGCGAAGTTTACCATAAGATGGGCAAGTTTGATCTCGCGATTAAGGATTATACCGAAGCGATTTTCTGGACCCGTCAACCTGCCAGAGCTTATCACGGTCGCGGTATGGCACATGGTGCTAAAGGTGACATTGACAAAGCAATTGAAGACTTCACGAAGGCGATTCAATACGAACCGGACTATGCCGAAGCGTATTACCATCGCGCTCATGCTTATGTTAGCAAGGAAGAGTTTGATCGTGCCATTGAAGATTGTGATAGAGCCATACAGATTAACCCCGATGCTGCTGAGGTCTATCTCATTCGAGGCAACGCTTATAGGGACAAAGGCGAATTTGACTTTGCTATTATGGAATATAGTAAGGCAATACGACTCAAGCCGGATTTTGCTGAGGTTTATGCTATTCGTGGCAGTGCTCACAGCAGCAAAGGTGAAGGGGATAAAGCTATTGCAGACTATAGCAGGGCGATAGAATTGAAACCGAATTACCCGCCAGTCTATGTTATGCGCGGCCACATTCACTTGCTTAAGGGGGACTTTGATGCCGCTATCTCAGACTGCCAAAAAGTAATGAAACTCAGGCCTAATGCAGCCGATCCTTATATCACTCGTGCGACTGTTTACAGCCTAAAAAACGACTTTGACGCTGCTATTGCAGACTGTGAAAGTGCAATAGAACGTAATCCGAATGCGGCGGATGCCTATCTCATTCTCGGTATGGCTTTGAATAACAAAGGAAAGATTGACTCGGCTGTTGAAAACTATACTAAAGCGATAAAATTGCAACCCAATTACCTCAATGCGTATTATGAACGCGGTAACGCTTATAGTAGTAGAGGCGATTTTGACAAAGCCATAATGGATTATACGAAAGTGATAGAACTAAACCCACATCATAGTGAGTGCTATTTTAATCGTGGTATCGCTTATATTGGAAAAAGAGACTTTGATAATGCCATTAGGGACTATACCGTAGTTCTTCGGTTCCAACCTGACCATGTTCCAGCCTATGTCAATCGCGGTATCGCTTATAGTAACAAAGATGAGTTTAACAATGCTATCACAGACTATACGATAGCGATACAAACTGATCCAAAGTTTGCGGCCCCATATCATAATCGCGGTAATGTTTACTTGCTCAAGAACGACTTTGACTCAGCCATTACAGATTATACGATCTCCATACAGCTTAATCCCAATGATGCAAGGACCTATGCCAGTCGAGGGGCAGCTTACGGTGTTGTTGGAAAAGTTGGAAAAGCCATAGATGACTGTACGAAGACGATAGAACTTGGTCTCAATCATGCGGATATCTATTTCAATCGCGCTATTGGTTACAATGACATGGGAAAACTTGATTTGGCAATCAAAGACTATACGAAGGCGATAGAGATCAATCCTGAACATGTTAGAGCCTATGTCAATCGCGGTGTTACTTATGGTGATATGGGTGAAGTGAATTTAGCAATTAATGACTTAAATAAGGCGATAGAATTGGAACGAGATAATGCTGTAGCTTATAACAACCTTGGCAACGTTTACAGTAACGATGGCGAGTTTGATGCGGCTATTGAAAATTATAGTAAGGCGATAGAATTGAATCCAAATGATCCAGCGTTTTATCACAATCGCGGTCTGGTTTACTTCAGCAATAACGAGTTTAGTCGAGCACGCGAAGACTATACCAAAGTACTAAAATTAGATGCCGATTATGCACCAGCCTATTACAATCGCGCCATGGCTTGGTTGCGCGAAAAAAGATGGGAGAAAGCCAAAGTAAGCTTAACAGATGCAGCGGACAAAGGCATAGATATTTCTACCGTTTTTGGTAAAGACTATCAAGGCGTGGAGGGTTTTGAGAAGAAAACTAATATTAAATTGCGAAGAGATATTGCTGCAATGTTGAAACAACAGGATGAACAAATCCGTACGTCACCTATGAAAATGGAGTTATCTGAACTTCAAACCCAAATGAAACAGTATCCATTTGAAAACTTCACAGCAATGCCTCTGCAACAGCCAGAGCAATCCCAAACTCCACCTATGCCAATTAATTTACTCCAATCTCCAAGCGAAATATCACCCAGTCTGTTCGCAAACTAAGCATTAAAACAGGTTAATTTTAAGGACGTTAGATAGTCCCAGGTCCAACTAACGGTTCGCCTGAAAATACAACATAAAGGGAAATACTTTTTAATGAAAAAAATCAATTTCATTCTCATACTTGTTATGACTATGATGCTGAACAGCTTCATGACAGGTTGCGGCGAAGATGAAGATGATGTGGATAGGATCTACAGAGAATTGACCGGAACATATAATTTATACAAGGCAGAAATCACGTATGTCGGTCAACCCAAGTTGACGCTTGAACCTCCCGATGTTGTCGGATCTATGACAATATCATCAGATCAAAAAATAACTCAGAAACTGGAAGTATTGGGAGTTCCTGTATCTGTCACAGGAACATTTGAGATCCGTCCAGATGAAGGAGTTATGTTAATAGACAATGAGACATCAGACATAATTTCCAAACCAACCTATACATGGGATGGGGGTGTGTTAACAACAACCTTAGATGTTGGAACCTTCATCGAAAAGGACTTTTGGCGTAAGTTATGAATGATACAAGGATTTGAAGAGAACCGTAAGACTTGTGGATAGTAGATATATGTCCTCAAAACAAAATCCCAATCTCCTCATTATCATGTCCGATGAACACGCACCGATGTACAGCGGTCCCTATGGACATCCTCTTGTCCAAACGCCGCACATGGACCGACTCGCTGAAGACGGTGTCACCTTCACGAACGCTTACTGCAATTCACCGCTCTGTATGCCGTCTCGGATGTCGTTTATGACAGGGCGGTATATCCATAAAATCGGTGCATGGGACAACGCCGCGCCCCTGCGCCCCGATGCGATCACATGGGCACACAATCTACGCGCAGTAGGCTACGATGTCGTGCTTTCTGGAAAACAGCATTTCGGTGGGATGGACCAACTCCACGGATTTCGCGCGCAACTCGCTCGCGATCTGCACGCAGAACGACAACACGGACTTTCAGATTGGGATAACGGTACACCCCCAGCACCCCGTCCATGGCAAGGACTTGCACAGGCACGCCCGGGAACAACTGAGGAAATCGAGGTTGATGACCTTGCAGAGACGGAAGCTTTGAAGTATCTCCGAGATCCCACTCGGAAGGAACAACCGTGGGCACTTAATGTCTCGTTTATCGCACCACATTTCCCGCTGATCGTGCCACAACGGTTTTGGGACCTCTATCCACTTGATGAAATTGATCTCCCCGACATTCCAGAGGGACACCTTGAAAGTCAGCATCCCGTCTACCAACGGATGCGACGCATGTTCGGTTGTGTTGATTTTCCAGAAGCACTCGTCCGTCGTGGGAGAGCAGGCTATTATGGATTGATTACCTATCTCGACGAAAAAATTGGCAACTTACTTAAGACGCTTGAGGAGACCGGACAGTTGGAGAATACCGTCGTTATCTATAC
Source organism: uncultured Poribacteria bacterium (assembly GCA_951828385.1). Classification (GTDB taxonomy): domain Bacteria; phylum Poribacteria; class WGA-4E; order WGA-4E; family WGA-3G; genus WGA-3G. The sequence goes on along the minus strand of OX639973.1, from coordinate 3,582,056 downwards.
CAGTGACCACGGCGAAATGAATGGTGAGCATGGCATGTGGCGGAAGTCGAATTTCTATGAGGCATCTGCGCGTGTTCCGCTACAGATTATGTTCCCTGACCGACTATCCGCAGGCAAGCGCATTGATGAAGTGGTTTCGCTCGTAGATCTGACAGCGACGTTTGTTGACCTTGCCGGTGTGCAGTCTGTCCAGCAGTTTGATGGAGACAGTCTACTCCCTCTGATACAAGGCACTGCAAGCGACTGGAAAGATTTCGCTTTTTCCGAATACCTTGCACACGGCGTTGAGCGACCGATGGCAATGCTGCGGAAGGGACGATATAAATACAACTATAGCCTCGGCGACCCACCGGAACTTTACGATATTGTTAACGACCCCAGTGAATTTCAAAATCTTGCCAATGACAAGGCATATCATGCTATTTGCCAAGAACTTGAGGCGCAACTATTAGCAAACTGGGATCCTGTTGAAATTGAGAAGCAGGTTCGGGCGAGTCAGAAAGCCCGTATTCTGATAGATCAGGTCACTGAGGGACAATGGCGAAAGCCTCCTGATAAGTAGCAGCAGACAACGGACGGGATGCAATTCTTTCGGTTTTTGTTGTAAGTTTGATACTATTAGTCTTTCAACTTTGAACTTGAGGGGTGGTTCGTAGTAGTGCGATTTTTGCGGCGTACTCGCCCAGATGCGACGTGCATCGCGGTGTACTCACCCAAATGCGAAGTACATTATCGCACTGCTTTGCAGTGAGAAGAACGGGCAATGAATTGCCCTACTACGAACAGGATCACCTATAAACTCAACATTGAAGCACTACTATTTTTTGATGACCATCTTACGTGTTGCTGATGAATCAGGTGTGCTCAACTGGTAGAAGTAAACGCCTGAAGCGAGTCGTTCACCCAAATCATTACGTCCATCCCAGTAAGCAGCACGTGACTTCTCGGTGTAATACCCCGCCTGTTGGAATCCGAGGTCCAAATGTCGGACGAGTTGTCCCGCTGATGAATAGATACGAATTGCAGCTTCCGCGTCGTTTGCCAACTGATAGGGCAACCACGTTTCTGGATTGAACGGGTTCGGATAATTGGCAAGCAGAACAGTCCGTTGCGGGATAAGATCCGCCGGTGTGAGTCGAAGTTCGGTGAACGCTCGGTGAACGTCTGCAACACTGATGTCGTGTTGGAGTGTGCGGATGAGGTTATCGGTTGTGTCATGCACTTCAATCGTCAGCGTATCCCCAACCGAGACAACTGCCTGACGGTTCATATCTGCCCAAGCGGCGTGAAAACCGTTAGCGGCAACCGCTTCGGCAACTCTGATATGTCCGTTGTAGACAGTGAGCGTCACGCCGATGATGCCTTCAAGCTGCGCACGTAAAACAAATGCCCACGTCTTCGGAGTTGATGGCTGTATCGGAGCCGCTGCAGCTGGTGAGGTAGTGTTTTGCCATGCGCTGCCGGTGAAATTGGCACTCTTCGCTTCAGTGACGTTGACGATGTATCCCGTTCCACCTTCAATCGGGAATCCGTTACCGGTAGAATTTGCCGTGAATCCGATGAATCGTTGCGTAGCGGCATCGAATTCAATAACAGTTGTCGCGCCAGTTTTTTCCATGAATGAACGTGCTGTGTAGGGTTTATCCGGCATCAATGGTAGGCTGATCATGTTCAAGCCTGTAGTGAGTGTTATATCAAACGCATTCTCGTCTGCCACCGGCACAACCAGACCGTCGGCACGGAATGTGAGGTTCTGAATGCGTTCGTCGTTTTCGGGTCCAACATCCGCCATGCCAAACGGTGTTTCGGCGAAGTTCGCCGCAAGATATTCAGCAAGCGCGTCTTGCTCTGTACCGGGATCAGCGAAGGTTGCTTGTCCACCAGACTGCGCCTCTGTCATCGCTTTAGTAAGGTCAACGCGATGCGTATTCGGGAAATTAACATACGGATAGTCATCGCCGCCGTCGACAAGGAAAGTGATCGTGACCATTCGGAACGTGCGATCCGCATCTCCCACCAGTTCACCGTTCTGGGCAATTGTGTCCATCGGATTTCCATCCGTGTCGGTGATGACAAGCGACTGAACCCTTGAACCCTCTGGTAGTGAAGCATCAAAGCTGAACGCCATGCCTGCGATTTGCGGGAAACGTCCGGGGGTTGACCTTTCACCGGAGGCAGCAACCGTGTGTTCGATGACTTCAAGCAGTTCCGCTGCGCTTAAGGTCAAAAGTGTCAATCCGTTGTTGAATCGAAGCGTATTTTCGATGTCAATCTGTGAAATCTGACCTCCAGTTTTACCAACTAAACCGTTCGCGGGTGGAGGAAGCAATTCGCCATAGGCAGCCACGCCAATGGATGCACGAATGCCTCCACCATTTTTCAAAGACACAACGACGCTTGGATCAACCCGTTTTCCTGCAGCAAGGTTTGCCTCAGCGATTAAGTTACCGATGTTGGTTTCCTCTGTGCGGATAGAACCACGGTTCCCGTTCAGATAGACACTCGTTTGTCCAAAAATATTGCTATCCTTTTCAGTCACGATATTCCGAACCGCTTCCGTAATTTCAACCACACGTGCTGCGGGTTTCGCGTTACCAGTATCTACAACGCCTTGTTCATCGGTGACAAAGGCACCACTGACTGCAGCATCAATTGATTCGGGAATTAAAACACCTGCTGCGTCAAAATCGGCGACCAACCGTCCGACGTATCGGTAATTCCCGTCCGTACCGACAATCGCAATCGGTTCATTTGTTGCGGATTGCGTCATGATCGGATAGGGACGGTCTGCAGTGTCGCCGGGGTGGAGGCGATCTGTTTCATCGGCGAGAAGCGTGTTTGAACCGCCAGCGATGATAATATCAACATCTTTGATGTGTGCTGCGATTGCTTCATCAAGGCTAATCTGTTGAAGGTGTCCGGTAAGAATAATTTTATTAATGCCGGTTGCTGTCAGTGCGTCAACGGATTCTTGAACGATAGCTGCCAATGCCGCCGTATCGTTCGGATCTGTTGGTGCAATGCCGACGTTCCCAGGGACAGAAAGACTGCCGAGCTATGGTGTTGTCATACCGACAACACCGACTTTTTCGCCGGAAGGTGTGGTGATAACTACACTCTTCGTGATACTGTTCGGAATTGTACTCGCTTCTTGCCCTGGATCAACAACAAGGGAAGCGAGATTGCTATCAAGGCTAAAATCTAAGTTCGCGCTCAAGAATGGGAATGCTGTGCCGACGTAGTCTCTATCTGTCGCAATCAAACTCGCAAGTGTACCGGTGCCTGCGTCAAACTCGTGGTTGCCGAGTGCGCCTGCCATGAAGCCCATGGCGTTGAGCATCAGAATATCGGCGCGACCTGAACCCTCGCGTCCTAAGACTTCACGAAGGCTCTGGTTATTCGCAGCTGCAAAAAACGGACCAGGGATATAACTATCACCGGCACCGATGATCACTGTATTTTCTACTTCGGCTTTGAGGGCATTCAGCACCGATGAGAAGCGAGGCGCGTTTTCGAGTGCCTCAATACCGCCTTCCATGTCCGCTGCATGGAGCAGTTGAAGTGTCATTTTAGACGAAGGGGTCTCTCCGTTTTGAGAGAAGGCAGGCGTGAGGATACCTAACAGTAAAATTGAGAAAACTATTTTTGTAATCTGGGCTTTTAGCCCTATAACATTCGGAACGAAAGGTTCCTTATTCTGCATCAGAAGATACTCCTTCATTATCTGGCGTGCTGTATTTTTCTTAGAGTTCTGTGAGGTGTGCAACCAGGGGAAAACACGCAACTCGCAAGCGATAGGTATTGCCCAAAGAGCTGTAAGTTATAATATGATCTATTTTATTATAGGAAAAATTAAAACTAATTAATGTCTATGCGCAACTGAAATTATACTATATTTTTAGGCAAAAAGCAACATTTTCAACTTTTACCTTGAAGGATCTACCGGAGTATGCTATGCTGTAGACATCACAAATCGGAGGGGATATTTTGATGTCTCATTCAAGCAAAAAGCGACCGAATCTTGTCTATGTTTTCGCGGATCAACTCCGTTACCAGTCATGTGGTTATGCTGGAGATACCCGCGCGCGCACACCTCACATTGATCGACTTGCGACAGAGGGTGTGGATTTCTGCAACGCTGTCTCTGGCAGCCCGATGTGCGCGCCGTATCGCGCCTCACTTTTCACCGGCAAATACGCCAGTAGCACAGGCATGGCGATTAATGAACTCAGGATGAACCCCAACCATGACTGCTTCGGACATGTTTTGCATCGCAACGGGTACCAGACAAGTTACATCGGGAAATGGCACCTGTGGGCAAATCAATTGGGAAGGCACAACGACTCCCAGAATTCCTATATCCCGCCGGGGCAACATCGGCTCGGTTTTGATGGAGAGTGGTCGGCATACAATTTTCATCACCTCTATTTTGACGCGTATTATCACAAAGATTCGCCTGAAAAAATTGTCCTGCCCGGTTATGAACCGGATGGACAGACCGATTTGGCAATTGATTACCTGCAACGGGCATCAACGACGGACGACCCGTTCGCGCTTTTCCTCTCAATCGGGACACCGCACGATCCGTGGACACAGGATAACGTTTCAATCGCTGATTATGAGATGTTCCGAGACGTTGAATTCCCGCTGCCACCCAACTATCGCGATGAGAATGACCCTTACGGTGATACGTGGGCGATTATGTCCCCCAAACAGAGATCTCAGATACCTGAATGGATGCGCGTCTACTACGCAATGACTACCAACCTGGATCGGAATATAGGGCGGCTGCTCCGTGCCATTGATGACCTTGGATTACGCGATGATACAATCTTTGTTTTTACGTCTGATCACGGTGAAATGTTTGGCGCGCAGGGTCGCCGCGCGAAAAACATCTTTTATGAGGAGGCGGTGCGTGTGCCATTTCTCGTCCGATGGCAAGGGCAGATGCCAGCAGGGCACGTCTCGGACGCATGCCTAAATACACCCGACATCATGCCGACGCTGCTATCCATGCTGGATCTACCGATTCCAGAAGACGTTGAAGGCACTGATTTAAGCAACGCCGCGTTTAACCAACCCGCTGATGAACCGGAGGCAGCGTTCATGCAAGGGATGGGGTGTACCGCGAAATGGGAAGACGGTTATGAGTGGCGAGCGTTGCGCACAAAACAGCATACCTACGCTGTCCACCGTCCAGATCGGAGTGAGAAGCTTTTCGATAATATCGCTGACCCGTTCCAAACCCGGAATCTGATTGATGCACCTGAATCCACCGAACTCCGCGAACAATTCCGAACGACGTTGCAGCAACGCATGGATGCCCTTAGCGACACCTTTGAGGCGTGTACATGGTATCGCGATAATTGGACCGAAGATCGGATTATCTTACGTACTGCGACCTTAACCTAAAGAGTAGCAGGCACACGCCGTGTGCCTTTATTACCATATCACTCCGCTGGAGCGGGAGAGTGAAAAGCTGCTAATGATTCAGAATAATCAAGAACTTGAAGCAACATTAGAACGCATTGAGCGTTTTCAAAAACAGATTGAAAAACTCCGAGAGGTTGAAACTAATCCGCAAAATTATCGCCTTTCCGCGGGTGGATTTCTTGCCGAAATTGATCGGATGAATCTGGAAGTGAGCGCGTATCTATCCATTCGTATGGAGGAAAAGTAATGCCACAACCGAACATAGACCCGTTATCCTCTACTGTCGGCTATAGCAACCTTGGCGTTTTTCAGATCATGGGCGAGCAATACGACAAAGCGATTGAGAGTTTTAGTAAGGCCATAGAGCTGAATCCGGAGCATGCCGCCGCTTATACCCATCGCGGGTGTGCTTATGCGATGACCGGCGAACTTGACAAAGCACTCGTTGATCATAATAAGGCGATAGCGTTGGATCCAGAATTCTCCTCTGCCTACTACAATCGCGGGACGACACATCACAAGAGGGGTAATCTTGATACTGCTATCCAAGACTATAGCACATCCATAGAACTGGATCCAAAGCACTCGGAAGTCTATTTCTGTCGTGCGACGGTTTATAATGAAAAGGGCAACGTGAACAGTGCCATTGAAGACTATACCAAAGCGATAGAACTGCATCTCGAACTTGCCGAAATCTATGAACAAGACGCGGCCGATGATGTTATTGATGGTTATAGCCCAATGAGAGAATTGAAGTTGAAACTCGCCAAAGCATATAAGTATCGAGGCTTGGCTTATTATAGCCTTGCGGAATACCATCAGGCGATCGATGACTTTAGCGCGCTGATTGCCTACAGACCGAACAATACCCTTGCTTATTACAATCGCGGAGTGGCTTACCACAGTAGTGGGATGTTTGATAGAGCTATTAATGACTTTAACACGGCGATAGATCTCAATTCTCATGAAGCCAAATTCTATAATAACCGCGGGACAACTTACCATAGCAAAGGCGAGATTGATAGGGCGATTGAAGACTATAAAACAGCGATAGAATTGAATCCGGATGCTGCCGAGACATATAACAATCACGGCATTGCCTACCGCGATAAAGGCAAGTACGACCAGGCAATTGCTGACTTTACCAAAACGATAGAGCTGAATCCAGAGATTGTCATTGCTTATTATAACCGCGGCACTGTTTACCACATGAAAGGCGATTATGAGCAAGCGATCAAAGACTACACCAAAGCGATAGAACTCAAACCCGATTATGCCAATGCTTATTACCATCGCAGCAAGGCGTGGTTATACCTCGGAGAAGAGGAAAAAGCGAAATCGGATATGAAAACTGCCAGCGACCTCCGAATAAGCAACACCACAGTTATAGATGAAACACTACGAGACTACGATCCTGCATGGAACACCGTTGGTAACCTATGAGATATTTCACAATTTCGGAATTCATACAAAGAGGTACAGTTATGGATAAGAGATACCGTATTCAGAACGTTGAAACAATACCAAGTCCGTCCCTTGTCGTTTATCTCGCGCAGGTTCAGCAGAACATTGAACATGCGATTGCTACTGTGAATGGGGATGTCTCGAAGCTGAGACCACATGCGAAGACACATAAAACCGCAGAGATTATCGCGATGGAGCGGGATGCCGGTATCTTAAAGCACAAATGCGCTACGCTGCGCGAAGCGGAAATGTTGGCACAGAACGGTATTCAGGATATTCTAATCGCCTATCAGATGGTAGGCCCGAATGTCAACCGTTTTGTATCGCTACAGCGACAATATCCCGATGCAGATTTCAAAGTCATCGTTGATCATACAGAAGCAGTGTCAGCACTCTCGGCGGAAGTGGCGAAGTTTGGCTTAACGGTCAAAGTCATGTTAGATGTGGACGTAGGGATGCACCGCACGGGGATACCTGTCGGTGATGCTGCTGTGGATGTCTACGCGCAGATTGGAGCGGCAGAAGGGTTGCAGCCGTGGGGGTTACACGTGTACGATGGACATATCCACGATGAAGATGTCGCCGAGCGGAAGGCATCCTGCGACAAAAGCCTTGCACAGGTAGCAGAGATGCAAGATAAACTTGCAGCCAAAGGTCTTGACGTGCCGTTGGTTGTAATGGGCGGTACACCGACATTTCCAATGTATGCCGAGACACCGGGTGTAGAAGCGTCACCAGGGACTTTCGTTTTCCACGACTATGGCTATTCAACCCACTTTCCTGACCTCGGTTTTACGCCTGCAGCACTGCTCCTGAGTCGTGTGATTAGTATCCCTACACGGCATCGGATTACGCTTGATTTGGGGCATAAAGCCATCGCCGCGGATCCTGATGGCGTGCGCGGGATCATTTTGAATGTTGAGAACGCTGAGGTAGACAAGCAACACGAGGAGCATTGGGCGATCAACGTTCCTGACAGTACACCGATGCGCATGGGGCAAGAAATTTACGTCTGTCCGACACATATCTGTCCGTGTGTCGCGTTGCATCCGTTTTACTATGTTGTGGATAGCGATGGGTATTGTCGGGGCACATGGGAGGTCATAGCCCGCAATCGGAGTGCTGCGTGAACTTGAGAAGTCTGACGCTCAGGGCCACGGAAAGAACGGTGCTGGGACATTTGCTGCCCAACTGACGAGCGACCACACAACCGCCATGCTGAATTCTCCGAAGACCATGCCTAAAAAGAAGGGACGGAATCGCTGATACTGCCGGATTCCGCTGTAACGGAGAAGCGGGGTTTTAATGCCCCACGCAATTAGCACAGGAAACCAGAAAACAATCAGGGTCCACGAAGCCGATAACGCATATCCAAGGGGGTGCAGGGGCCACCACCAATATAACATTCTCAAGATGACCAAACCGGTCGTTACAAATATGCCTATCCCGAAGAAGAGACCTCCAGTTGTGCGGAGGTTCGTGCCTAACCCTTCTATCGCTGCGACATTGTCTTGAAATGCCCAAAGTGGATTCCCGCGATACGTGTAGCTATACATATAGTTTGCACCGTGAGTATAGGGAAGCCATAGGTGGATGGCTGCTGCGGTTATGAACGCCAATGTACAGCCTAATACGAACACCCCTACTAATGACCGGTAAGACATTCCGACCCGATCCCTAATTTTTAAGCCGTCAAGGAAACCTGTTAGGATTAATCCGCGCTGATCGCGAGTGAAAATCGCATCAAGGAACGACAGCACGGTGAGACTCTGCGCGCCTAATGAAGCTTTGCTCGCAACGAGTTGGTACAAATCTAAGGGGCGAAACGATGTTTCTGTCATTAGCAAGCCACCTTCCGCTGTACTGCGCGCCATTACAACCGCGACAATACAGATATAGACCAGTATCTCAAACGCCGCAAACCCTAAATTCAGTCCTGCCGCGTAGCACCAACCTATCGCAAGGATCAAACTGACGATAAGTCCCCAAACGGCTGTCCGGTGAGATAGGAGTTCCTCAGTATCATCTGTTTTGTTCGCTGTGAAGGCGTGACGAAGTACACGTCGGAAATGTGGTAGTCCCATATAGATAAACGAAATAACCAGCACGACATAAGCCCCCGCAACTTGGTAGCCGATATAGAGACGGGTTGGGTAGAGCGGCATGCTACTAATCCGTAAACCGAACATTGCCGCGACAACGTCTTGGAGCCGCGTGAGTAAAAAAAAGAACCATAGACTGAAAAGGAGTTGCGTTGGCAACAAGTAGAAGAACCCTATCGCCGCAAAAGAGAGAAAAATAGGTGTGTAAGCGATAGCATTAAACGGTTGTTCGGTGAAATATTGGTTGAGCAGATACCTCAGCGAGATGTTCGGAATTTGGGGCCAGATTTCATGAAGTCCGTTTAACGTAAAGATGAAGGCAGGCAGTGCGAATCCCAACCACATCAGCCGATTCCGAAAGAAACTTTGTCCCTCGTGGACGAACTCAAGCGGGAGGGAGACTAATGGAAACGAGAGTTTCTCATTTTCAATCCACTGTTTACGCAAAATTGCTGCTAAACAGAGAAAGGCGGTGAATACTAAAAAGACAAGTACACCCCAAGCGCACAGGGGTTCTAACCATGCGCGCCACGGAATAACATCGCCTGTTTGTGTGCCTTCATAGAAGCTGATGGCAATAGGTGCTTGTCCCTTTTGTTCAGGTGAAAATGGGATCAACCACGGCTTGATATGTGGGAAGAAGAGGGTGTCCCAACTGTTGGTTTCGTTGGTAAAATAGTTGACAGCGATGAGCGCAGGGATGAGTTTTTCCATAACACCGCGCGATGAAATCATTGAGGCAACGAGCATCATGCAGTAGATACACATCAACTCGCGGGGTGACAGGGCAAACCGATCGTTGAGTCTGGCAAGTAGCCGATTCCCTAATACAAGGAAAAAGAACAATCCGATCACTGCTGGCGGCAGCTGTAAAAATCCGATTTGGATGTAGGTAATTACTAATTCTGCATAGGAGACGATGCAACATATCAGGATAACGAAGCAGATACCGAGCAGGAGGGAACGCACAGATAGGCGGTTTTCGTTTGAGGAAGGCAATAGCACACCGTCCTGTATGAAATTTGGTAGAGTTTACCACAACTTCAAAAAATTGTCAAAAGCAGTCGGATGCGGACATCACGAGGTGCTGCGGTATTCATATACAAAGACAATACCACAAACGCGTTTATTATTTTTTGTAACCAACCCCCTGATCCATACGTTATGCATAGTATGAATAACTCTGCTTATCTATGGACTGAAGCAATGCCGAACGAATCGCTCCAATCCTTTGCTGAGATTAACCCACTTGTTGGATTGCCTCCAAGGACGCTGCGTTTGTACAATGCTTTGGAGGTCTTTAAAAAAAGATATCGTTCTTCCGACAACCCCGAGTGGTTTCGCATGCCACGTCGCGACCCGCTTCTTCAAAAGATCGGATTTTCTAAGGCAGATATTGAAAACGGTCTTCAAGAATTGGTTCAGGCGAATCTGTTGCAAATCCACGAGGGACAAGATACAAAATGGTATTGTCTAAAATAGCATGCAAACGCGAGAATGTATTGTAGAAGTTCCGCACCTTGTTTTAGCCTCTGCATCGCCTCGACGCTCAGCGTTGCTATCACAGATTGGGTTAACATTTAAAATACATCCGAGTGATATTGTTGAACCACCGCCCAACGTCCACACAAACAAGCCTGTGAGTGAGGTAACACAAGAACTTGCCTTGCTAAAGGCTACATCTGTTACACAATATTACGATCACGGTCTGATTATCGGAGCCGATACGTTAGTATCTTTAGATGGGGAACTTCTGGGTAAACCCGCTGATGATGCGGACGCATTGGTGATGTTGTCGCGCCTGAGCGGCACCTGCCACGAAGTCGTGACAGGCGTGGCATTAATTGACGCAGTAACAGGACAGTACCGGGTCTGGGCAGAAACGACCCACGTCTACTTTCGGCAGTTACATGCTGCTGAGATAACCGCCTATATTGAAAGCGGAGAGGCATCAGACAAAGCGGGTGCTTATGGAATTCAAGGACGCGGTGCCGCTTTCGTTCGCCGCATTGAAGGATGCTATTTTAATGTCGTTGGACTTCCATTAGCAAGCTTGGTTGAACACCTATCGAATTTTCCATCCAATGTCAGCATCTAAAAATTATACACCTGCCAACGGATACACCGAAATCGTGAAGCCCGGCGAGATGGGCATCACGAAACTCCATTTCGGAATTCTGAGTCTCACACCTGAGACAACCTTCTTTGATCATTCTGACGATACTGAAGTCGCACTGATCGCATTAGGTGGAGACTGTACTTTATTAGTGGGACATAACGGCAATAAAGCGTACGGGATTTTAGGTGAGCGTCCAGATGTTTTCCAAGGAGAGGCATGTATCGCATATATCCCACATCGCACAACTTATGAAGTCCTCACAAATGAAACCGGCGTCGAAATTGCGGTATGCAAAGTGCCGTCTCACTCGGAATCCGCAGCGATTATTCTGGAGGCGGGTGAGGCAGTAGACGAAGATGAGACGCACCTTAGAATTTGGGAGAATGTCTTTTCAGATGATTTGGCAGCAAGCGTCAGAGGTGCCCCAACAATACCTGACGCATCGGAAGCGATCTGCCTCCATCGCTTCCAAAATACGGAGGGTGTTGCTGTTTTCGATGTCACCACGGGGACGGCACGCGTGCAGTTGTATCACAACGATGTGTTCGCTGTTCCAGAGCAAGATAACGTTGTGTTGCTAACATCTGAAGGCGTTGGCTACCAGTTATGGGTACAGCCAAATTTCTGAAAAATTGGCTGTCCTATATCACCACAGTGAATCCACGGGACTACTCACCTTCAATGAGTTCGCCGCCCTTTTTGAGGAAAGCGACAGCACTCCGAGAAATTTGAACCTTTACCTCTTGATTATTCAATTCTCCGACGACAATAAGAATCGTGTTTTTATCATTACTGAGTCCAAGGATCTTGCCGTGAAGTCCGCCGTTGGTTACGATGTCGTCGCCTTTAGACAGATTTTCCAGCATATTCTGGTGTTTTTTGCGTTTCGCTTGTTCAGGTCGGAATAGCAAAAAATAAAAAATTGCACCCATTGCCACAAATAAAAAAAGTGGACTTGCGATTGCTTCCATTCCCATGGAATATCTCCTTCTGCAAGTCAAGACTTGCTGTTAAAAGATCAAAGAATTAGCATGGCATCGCCATAACTGTAAAAACGGTAGTTGTGTTGGAGTGCCTCTTGATACGCCTTCCGAATCAAATCGCATCCAGCGAAGGCACTCACAAGCATGAGTAAGGTTGATTTAGGTAGATGGAAGTTCGTAACCAATGCATCTACCACATTAAATTGGTGTCCGGGATAGATAAAAAGTTCGCTATAGCCGCTATAAGGACAGACAGTTCCGGTTGCCCCAGCCGTTTCAAGCGAGCGTACCACTGTAGTCCCAATGGCAACAATTTTCGCCCCTGCATCCCGTGCCGTGCGAATCCGTTTCGCTTCTGCTTCAGTGAGGTGAATATATTCGGCGTGCATCTTATGCGTCTGAATATTTTCGACTTTCACCGGTTGGAACGTCCCAGGTCCGACATGCAGTGTTAACGTCGCTATCTCTATCCCGTTACTTTTCAATTCCGCCAACAATTCTTGTGTAAAATGCAGCCCAGCTGTCGGGGCAGCGATAGCACCTTCACTCGCCGCGTAGACTGACTGATAGCGCACCTTATCTTCGGCACTCGGTGGACGACGAATATAAGGCGGTAAAGGCATCATGCCGACATCTGTGAGGATGCTCAAAAACGCGTCGTTAGGGTCATAGTCAAAGCGAACGATACAGTGTCCATCATCTGGTTTCGCGAGCACCTCTGCTATCAGTTTACTGTTACCGAACGCTACTCGTGTACCGATGCGGAGGCTCCGCCGCGGCTTCGCGAGCACTTCCCAAGTATCCGGTTCTTTTTCTCGGATGAGGAGCAGTTCTATCTTGCCTCCGGTTCCAATCTTATGACCGATTAACCGTGCTGGGATTACCTTCGTGTCGTTCAGAACTAACACAGTCTTGCTCGGTAAGTATTCCCGGATCTGCGAAAATTGCGTATGATGAAAGGCACCGCTACCACGGTCGATTACCAAAAGTCGCGATGCATCACGCTGTTGAAGAGGGCTTTGCGCGATCCGCTCAGGCGGCAGATGGTAATCGAAATCTGTGAGTTTCATAATTACGTTGAGATTGCACCTCGCCAAAAATCACGTCGAATCGAAGAACGATGGTTGCGAACTAATAGGATAGTTGAAATACGTGTAAGCTGCATCCGTTGCGACGCGCCCACCCGGTGTCAGTGCCAAAAATCCCTCTTTAATATAGTAAGGTTCGTAAACTTCTGAAATAGTGCGCTCATCCTCGCTGAGTGCTACAGCGAGCGCCTTTTTCCCCGCACGTCCGCTGAAGTTCTCAATGAGTATCTGAAAGTAGGCATAATCCTGTTTATTTAATCCGCGTTCATCTATATCAAAGAATTCAAGTGCTTCCTCTGCTATTTCAAGCGAAAGTATACCGTCGCCTTTGACTTCAGCATAATCCCTAACATTGGCGAGTAGTTTGTTCGCAATTCGCATCGTGCCACGCGAACGGCGCGCTAAGGCATATTCTGCGTCTTCGTCAATATTAATTTTCAGTTTTTCACTGTTGATACGGATTGCTTGTTGGATGTCTTCTGCCGCATAATAATCGAGGTGAATACGGATGCCAAACCGGTCCCGGAAAGGACCTGCTAACAAGCCTTCGCGCGTTGTCGCCCCAACGAGCGTGAATGGATCAAGCGGTACTTGCATAATATCGGACCCAGGACCTTGACCGATCGTTAAATCGAGTTGATAATCTTCCATCGCTGGATAGAGCGATTCTTGCACATATCCTTTCACCCGGTGGATTTCGTCAATAAAGAGAATATCACCCTTTTCGAGATTTGTCAGCGTTGAGGCTAAATCTAACTTTTCCATAACAGGACCGATCGCCTGTTTAAAATTGCTCTGAATCTCATTAGAGATGATCCTTGCGAGTGTGGTTTTCCCCAGACCCGGTGGACTCACAAGTAGGACATGCTCCAAGGCTTCGTTGCGCTGTTTAGCGGCTTCAATGTGGATGCGGAGCTGCTCTTTAACTTTCTCCTGTCCGATAAATTCGCTCAGCGTTTTCGGACGAAGACTATATCCGAAATCATCATCTTCAGATAAATCTAATATTTGATCGTTATCCATTTGTTTTGTCCTTGAATGGTTTTCAGTTTTCAGTTAAGAGGTTCCTATCTGCAGACATTTCTTGGGAACTGTTGGTCCCCCAATTAGGTTCTGACTGATAACTGAAAGGTTTTTCTCAGAAAAACCGAACTGATAACTGACGACTCAGAAAATAAAGACTAATTTCGGATATAACGCAGTGCCTGTTTGATTAAGTTCTCCCGTTGTGCAGAGTCGCCGAGGACTTTTTGTGCTTTTTCGACGGCTTGTTCTGCTTCAAGTTCTGATGCACCAAGATTGACAAGCATTTCGATCACCTCTGCGTTTGGAGCCATGGATTTTGAAGGGTCAGCATCGCCTTCAAATTTCATTGTAGCGATATTCTTTTTCAATTTGGTAATGATAACTTGTGCAAGGTCTTTGCTTAACCGTGGCACCCGCATCAGGGTGGTAGCTTCGCCCCGGTTGATAGCGCGTTGGAATTGTAAAGGGGACAACCGCGCAACGATGTTTTGCGCGAGTGCCGGTCCCACACCAGACACAGTCAGTGCCAATTCAAAAACTTTGACTGCGTCCCTTGAAGGAAACCCGTAGAGCGTAATCTTGTTTTCACGGTTTTGGTAGTAATACGTATAGAGGGTAACGGTATCACCTATAGCGGGTAAACCGGTTGCGACTCTCGGTGGTACGTCAAGGATATACCCGATACCGTTGACATCTACGATAACCTGTTTTGTCTCTTTATGGACGATAATGCCTTTGATATAAGCGATCATCTGACTATTCCTTTGGACAGAGGCACGCGAATGCTACTGCGTCAATTTTTTACGAAGTTCAAGGACTTTATAAGAACGCGCATGGCAAAGCGTGAGGGCGAGCGCATCTGCCGCGTGATCCGGGCGAGGCGGTTCCTTAAGTTTCAGCAGTACCTGCACCATTTTTTGCATTTGCGGTTTCGTGGCTTTTCCGTAACCGACAATCGCTTGTTTAACTTGTGTAGGCGTGTATAGTGTAACCGGACAATCCGCATTTGCCGCCGCAAGTTTCACGATGCCCTTGACTTCACCAACAGCGAACGCGCTGCTTACATTTTTACTAAAGAAAATATCCTCAAGAACGACACTCTCAATAGCGTGTTCCGCAATCAAACCGGTTACGGCATCGTAAATTTGTTTCAGTCGTACTTCCGATGCTGTTTTCGGGCTGGTTCTAATATTGCCGAAGTCCCGCGGGATGTGACGGTTGGCGTGAGATTCAACCACACCGTATCCAGTATTCGCAATGCCTGGGTCGATACCAAGGATTATCAATTTTTCTACTCTGTGTATAGTTAAGCTGCAGCTTCCAAAAGGTTGTCGGGGATATCGAAATTAGCATAAACCTTTTGAACATCATCGAGTTCATCAAGGGCATCCATGAGGCGTAACATCCGTTCCGCTTCTTTCCCTTCGAGTTTCACTGTATTTTGTGGAATCATGCTAATTTCAGCGAGTTGAACTTCAGCAGATGTTTCCTGAATTGTTGTTAGGACGCTATCGAACATCTCAAACGGTGTAACGATTTCCATACCTGTTTCGGAAGCGGTTACATCTTCAGCACCGGCTTCAACCGCGGTCATGAACAATTCTTCTTCATCAATGCTATCAGGCGTGACGACGATCAATCCACATTTATTGAATCCCCATGCGACACATCCGCGTTCCCCAATTCTGCCTTCGTGTTTGCTAAAGGCATGTCGGATCGCTGCGACAGCCCGATTGCGGTTGTCGGTCAAGACTTCTATCATCACGGCGACACCACCGGGCCCGTAGCCTTCATAGAGAATTTCTTCGTAGGTTTCACCCTCAAGTTCACCGGTACCACGAAGAATCGCTTTTGCAATGTTATCGTTGGGGACATTGCTCGATTTTGCGGCGGCAATGGCGGTTCTCAGTCGTGGATTGGTGTCTATCTCGCCACCACCGATGCGCGCAGCCGCTGTAATTTCTTTGACTAACTTTGAGAAGAGTTTGCCGCGTCTGGAGTCGTTCGCTGCTTTTTTATGTTTGATCGTTGACCATTTAGAGTGCCCTGACATAACCTGTTCCTTTCTAAATAATTGCGTTAATATAACAGACAACAAAAAATGTAAATTAAATTTTTTGTTTGAAAAGTTGCTCAGTCGTTCAGTAATTTCGTTTGTTCTGTAATGAGGGTGTGTAAACACCGAGTTGTCACGAAGCCAAAAAGCATCCTAAATTCTTGGATTAAATTTCTGGTTTCCATAATTAGACTGGACAAAGATCCGCATCTATGCTACACTTGTTACACCCTTCATTTAAGGAGTATAAACGGGTTGCTATGTTACCTTTTGTCCTGAAAATCGCGGATCAGCCTATAGAACGCCTGCAGCGTATTAGCACTGAAAGTCAGTCTATTGACGTTAATGTGCAAGTTGAGCTTTACGCCCGGGAGATTAACCGGGCTGATGTGCCGCGTACACCAGAGTCGCGAAGATTAAGCCAGGTGATCTTGCACGAAGCCACTGAAAACGCTTACGCGACCTTTATCACGTTTCTCCGAAATAGTGCTGAACCTGAAGATTTTCTGCCATTTGAACGCCTCGCGCACCATCCTTGCCAACAATATGCATTGATCCTTTCCACCTCGCGTTCCCATGAACTCTTTGAAATCTGCCAGATGCAGCCTGACGCGAACACCTCTATTTTCCACTATGGTGGATACGAGATAACAATCAAACCCCGCAGACATATCTTGGATACTGCAGCTTATTTGGTAGCCCCTGATAAATATACACTTTTTATTCGACAGGTGCGAGAAGAAAACACCATTCGGGTCTACCGGAGCGATTTTATTAACCTCGCCGAGAATTCACCACCGCCATTTAAACTTGATACCCGCGATATAATTGAGAGTCTGCAACTCCAACTTGTTGGCCAAAGAGAGCAGCCTTTACCGATAGAACAGTTGCTCATGTTTCCACCGAGTACCGAAGATACAAACTCGCCTCGCATTAATAAGTGCCCTGAGTGTGGCGGCAGGGTACGCCGACTCGGTAGAGAAGCCGATTTTTGCTTAGAGTGCGATTGGGATAATTTGCCACCTCTCAGACAGGCACGATGACTTATTTCCTTACTAACATCTTCCGCGTGGCTTCAAAATCGCCTGCTGAGAATGTATAGAAATAGACACCGCTCGCGACTTTCTCGCCTTGCGCGTTCCTGCCATCCCAATACGCCGCACGACTCTTGCTACGATAGATGCCTGCTGCTCTATGCCCCAAAACCAAACGCCGCACCAAAGCACCCTCTACAGCATAGATACGCAGCGTCACTTCCGCAGGTGTTGCCAACTCGTAGGGTATCCACGTCTCCGGGTTGAAAGGGTTCGGATAATTCGTCAGCACGGCTGTCTCCTCTGGTACTAACGCCGCCAAGATATGTTCCAGCCACGCGATCCCACGCGCCAAACGCGCGTCAAGGCGCGGCAGCCGGTATGCATCTACCAACCACTGCTCAATTGTGGCGCGCGACGGTAACGCCGTAGCAGTCCCACGGAATGCTGAAGGCGCAGCTGCCGCGTTCCCTAACGCACCTGCTATCAAGACGAGGTCGGCAATGTTGACGACACCATCCCCGTTGACATCCGCACTCTGCTGACCCGTCTCCCCAAAGTTAGCGGACACCAGCACGAGGTCTTGAACGTTCACCACGCCATCGCCGTTGACATCCGCCGCTATGTCGGGTGCCTGTATGTCTTCAAACCCATCAATACCGACGAACATACTCCAATCCCCTTCCCATTGACTTACCTTTACAAGCAGCAGATTCTGTCCACGCTTTAAATTCACTTGAAAGCTCGCACCAGAATTATATAGGTGCCTATTCGCAGCAGTTCTGTAAACCATTTCCCCGTTGAGCCAGATTTTGATGGCATCATCATAACCGACATACATCCTGCGTGTTCCATCGGTATCAGAGACCCACGAAAACAAGGCGTAAGCCGAATGGTCGTTCACATCGCCTTCTATCATCCCGATCCTGTTGAGACAGTCATTGATATTATTGTTTTGGAGAGCAGAAATACGTCCGGGTGTCCAGACGAAATTTCCGAGCCTATCACCTGCGTTTGCCCCGTGGATTGCGACATCTGCTTCCGTGACAGTTCCGTTGCTGGCAGCGGCGAGCGAATCCACATCTATGGAGTGCGCACCACCCTCGAACTGTATAGTAGGTGCGATCATCCAGAGCCAGGGTCCCGTGATTTCGCTTCGTGCATAAGCTTGGATAAAAGGTGAAAATGTAAATTGAATCCCTTTTGCCTGCAGTGCCGGGATGTGTCTATTTCTGGAGGCATCGTTCAACGGATTGCCCCACAGAGATAACCATAGCCGCCTCGTTTCCGGGGGATCTAACGCCAAAAAGGGGGATATATCTGAGATATTATTCTGATCAAGATAAAGATGCAATGAATTCCGAGATGGAATCACCGAAGCGAGCTTAACGAGAGGCACTACGTCCGAAATGTTGTTGTTGGAAAGATACAACCAACGGATCTGTGTGGGTTCGGCAAGAGGGGATATATCCGATATGTTGTTATTGCGAAGCGACAACCAATCGATCTCTTTGAGTTCGGCAAGAGAGGTTATATCCGATATGTTGTTATTATCAAGGTATAAACCTCTCAAGTTTTTGAGTTCGGTAAGAGCGGTTATATCCGATATGTTGTTACCACCAAGAGACAAACGACGTAATTGTGTCAAACCTGATAAGGGTGAAATATCTGATATTGAACCAGAAAGTCCCAATACTCTGAGGTTGCTTGCGTATTCTATACCGGTGAGGTCTGTTATCTCTCCGGCAGAAAGCTCTATTAGATTAAACAGTGTCCGGGTCGTGATAGCCTCGCCAATCTCTTTTCGGATTGCCGCTGCTAAATTGGGGTCCGGTATTGAGACGGGTTGTTCAGGTAGCAGAGAAGGCACATCGACTGTACCGCTTCCTGCGCTTCCGGTATTTCCATGCTTATCAACAACTGTCAGGACTACACCGAACGTGTCAGGAGATAAAGGGGGGATGACAAAATCGACAGTTTCGCTCTGATTTCCGTTTAAAAGTTTACAAGCAATCAATCCAGGCTCCTTGCGACCACTAAACGTTCCAATTTGATCAATTCCAGAAATCCGTGCTTGGTGAAGTCCCGCGGGTGCAGTTACATTAAAGCGGAGACGGATAGCATTCGGTGGATGTCGGAGAGGCGGTAACACCTCGATTGTAACGTCTCCATCAGCGGCAGTGCGCTCAGTGTTGAAGTAGCGGTGGACATCCAACCACTCCGCCGCACATTGGGAGAGCATTCTCTGGCTCCCGTACGACATTATATAACCAGCAGGACTTGAAGGACGATAGCGGAAATCGTGAGGTAAGCCAAAAGCGTGTCCAAGTTCATGGGCAACTGTTATGAAACTAAAGCAGGCCACTTCTGCATATCCGCTATGGCTATCGCCGTGCCCTTGACCGCATGGATAGCTCACTGTGTTGGGATTCAGATCCTCCACGAAGAGAAGACGAATAATATTCTTTGATGAATCAAATTTATTGAATGTTGGTAACGCGTTTTCTCCAAAAAATCTTCCGTTAACGTGATACACAAAGGCGTTCCCGTCCGCGTCGGTCTCAAACTGGAAGGTCTTCCTGCCGAAGCCGTAGATTTCCATCTGATCGGCGTAAAATTGTTGTACCTCCCGCATCAAGTTTTTTATCTCTTCAAACGTTTCGGGGTCATGTCGAAGACCGGGCCCACGGAGATAGATGGGTCGTACGATATACTCTGACTCCGTCACGGTACTATCAAAACTGACGTTCACACCGGCTGTCTGTAGGTATGGAATATATTTATGGATAGCGGCAGTATTCAGGCGGTTGCCTTGCAGTAATACTCCTTGCCCGTTTTTTAAATGGACTAAGTTCGTCAAGGGCGACACATCCGATAACCAATTGTTCCTGAGGTCCAACGTTGTCAGTTGCGTTAATGCAAATAGGGGTAGCACATTTGCTATCATGTTGTCCTGCAGCGATAGACTCGTCAGATTAGCGGCATATTCCAACCCTGTGAGATCATAGATGTTCATATTGTCCGCCGCCAATGTCCGCAGCTGCAACATATCCGTGTGGGTTAGCACCTCACCGAAGGGTGTGCCGAGGGTTTCCATTATCTTCGCTCGAAGGTTCGCATCGCGGACAATCACCGGTGGGCTTTCCGGGATGGTGGTTGCTGTAAACAGTAGGGGTTCCGAGATATTCGGTGCACTTACCTCGACAGTTGTCGTACCGGGTGTTGCTCCCATCCGCAAATGTACCGATACTCTACCGTAGAAGTCTGTTTCAACGGTTGTCGCGCTGAGTTTGCCTTCCCCCGCAGTGATGGTAAATGTCACCGGTACCCCTGAAAACCGTCCGCGCCGCTGATCCAACACTTCCACGACAAACGGGAGCGGCAATGTCGAATTGACACCGCCTTGTTGGGTGTCCCCTGATATTTGTAGGAGTGTCTCTGGGACTCGCTCCCAAAATGCTACGTCGATCCCTTTCGCTTGCATGGCCGGGATATGTGTGTTGATGGAGGTATAATTCAGTGGATTGTTACTAAGAGACAACGCGTTGTAAAGGTACCCGGGCTGTTTCAGATTTATTAACCCGACCAATGGTGATACATCCGAGATGTTGTTACTCTGAAGAACCAAAGAATTGAGTTGTGTGAGTTCGGCAAGGGGTGATACATCGAAGATATTATTATTCTCAAGATTCAAAGAATTGAGTTGTGTGAGTTCGGCAAGGGGTGATATATCCGAGATGTTGTTATCCTGAAGAACCAAAGAATTAAGTTGCGTGAGTTCGGCGAGGGGTGATACATCCGATATGTTGTTATTACGAAGATCCAACGAAACCAAGTTTTTGAATTCAGCGAGAGGTGATATGTTCGAGATGTTTTTATAGCTAAAAGTCAAATGTTCCAGACGTCCAGCGAAGGGTAAAAGTTCTGAAAGGTTTTTAGCATAAAGTAATATGTCCCACGATAGTATCAGTTTTGTAAGTCCAGCGAGAGGGGATATATCCGAGATGTTGTTACGATGAAGCCCCAATTGTTCCAGCTGTGTAAGTCCGGCGAGAGGGGATACATCCGAGATATTGTTATCGCGAAGAAGCAACTTCTCCAAGTTTTTTAATTCGGCAAGAGGTGATATGTCCGAGATGTTGTTATCGTCAAGCCACAATCGCTCCACTTGCGTGAGTTCGGCGAGGGGCGATATATCCGAGATGTTGTTATCGTAAAGAAGCAACTGCCTCAAATTTTTGAGTTCAGCGAGAGGCGATATGTCCGAGATGTTGTTATTATCAAGATGCAAATAGCCCACTTGCGTGAGTTCGGCGAGTGGTGATATGTCCGAGATGTTGTTATGAGAAAGAGTTAAACTTCTGAGGTCTTGTGCGTTTTTTAGTTCGGCGAGTGGTGATATATCCGAGATGTTGTTATCACTAAGCCCCAAAGTGTAGAGGTTGTGTGCGTGTTCAAGGCCGGTGAGGTCTTCTATCCCGTAACCGTTGGCATATAAACTCGTCAGAGTCAGCATCGTGTGCGTCGTAATTGTGTCGGCATCAGTCGCGTTTCTGATCGCTGCTGCTAAATTCGGATCGGGGACGTTCACCACTTGCGGATCATCCTGTTGCGCGCGGACGAAACTTGGCAGTAAAAGCGTGCAGATAATCGTGAGGGGCAAAAATAGATGTTTGATTTGCATATAAGCTACTCTATTTTTAGAAATGGTATCATCCATCAGACTGTTGTTCTTTAACTTTGGCTGCCAAGTCGTACTATATACAGAACAATGACCGTATTCCCAACAGCCAGTACCGCGCCGACAACGGTTTGGAGGAGCGTGTGACGTTTTCGGTAAACCCGCGCCCATGAAATCAATGGAATCAACAGAAATAGCCAGCCGAAGTGTGGGTTAACGAGCATGACGAGGACAGTGACACATCCGGTGGCAACGCTACTGTGAAAGCTGATTTTCCAAATCGGGGTAATTGCCGAGAAAATGAGACTATTGGTGATGTAGGCGACTCCCGCCCAAACGATTTCCCGTGCCGCACCCAACTGGTGGAGGAGAACCGTCCCTATAATCATACTGACAAGCGTGCAGCATAACGGTAAGAGCCGTTCCTCTCTGTTCTGTAGATGAAAATCGCTCACTTTCGCAAACCGCACCATGAGTGCTATTGAGAGTGCGGGCAGTACAGTAACAAATAGCGCAACAATCGCTAACCACCGGAGGGCGTTTTGCGGGTCCGCATGCTTTTGAACAACACCGACAGCCGTGGCGATTGGCACCAAAAATGGGCTAAACAAGACAGACGTGCCCCACGCTATACCTGCCGGAATTGTTGATAAATTGCTACGCACCATCTATTAATTTGACGTTTCCAAAGTTTTGAAGAAATTAACTAAATCTGTTCCGTGTGTACTGGCGTTCACCTTTTGGTCAATCTCCACAATCTTCCCGGTTTTATCAATGATGATAGCGGACCGTTGGATTGCGCCATCTGAGGCATCCGTTGCACCGTACAGGAGCGCGAGATTACGGCCAGTGTCTACCAAAAGCGGGAAGTTCAACTGATTTTCTTCAGAAAATTTCTGACGCGAAGCTGCGTCATTGTGGGTGATCCCAAAAATCTGGGCATCGTATTTTGCTAAATGACTCGACTCATCCCGGAGCGAGCAAACTTGCGCCGTTCAGCCACGCCCGAAGTCGCGCGGGTAAAACGATAGAACGACGTTCTTTTTCTCGATTAACTCGCTGAGCTGATAACTTTTGCCTGTACTGTCCGTTGCGATGAAATCTGGCGCAGGTTGCCCGACTTCTATCTTCGGTAACACTGCCTTAAGCAGGGCGACAACATCTTCACCGTGCGTTTTGACATTGACTTCTGTGTCAATAGCGCGGATGTATCCTGCTTTATCGATGATGAAGGTTGTCCGTTTTGAAGCGTTGAAACGCTCGATGATCCCGCTGTACTGTTTGCTCACCTCAAATTCGGTGTCCGCTAACAGGGAAAACCCAAATTTTTGTTCTGCTCTAAACCGTTTATGCGATTCAACATCGTCAACGCTAACACCGAAAAGAACACTTCCGGTTGCTTCTATCTCGCTCAAACTATCCCGGAGCGAGCAAAGTTCAGCCGTTCAGCCACCGGTGAAATCTTTTGGATAAAATGCGAGGACGATACTCTTCTGCCCGATATAGTCGCTGAGACTCCGCTCAACGCCTTCTTCATCTTTCAAGGTAAAATCGGGGGCGATCATTCCTACTTTTAATGTGTCTGGAGTTGTCACTGCCTTCTCCCCTGAAGCTGCTGCAATCAAAATGACTGTCGTGAGGATAACAGCCAACACGCTTAAGTTAAGCCGCGTTTGAAACATCGCGTTATGCCTCCATGAATACGTTAGTTAATGAAATTATACGCTATTTTCTGATGCGTGTCAAGTGAATTGGTCTTCCGTCTGGAGCTATTCAATTTGTCACCAATCACTCTTGTGGGAGGGGTTTGTAACCCCGATTCTTGTGCTTAGTTCGAGATAGCACCGTGCTCTTCAAGCCATACTTTCAAAGGAACGTCTGCGTCCTTGGGCGAGAAATGCCCGTTCGCATTAGTCCCACCACCGAGCAACTGCTGTCGAATTGGATCGTTCCGCTCAAACATCTCGTGTGGAATTGTCATGTTGTCCTTGCTCCGTAACCAACGGTAACCGTATCCGTAAAAGAGACCTTTACGCGTGATGTCAGAATCATTTTCACTGCGGGCGTGCCATAGGCGACGGTCGAAGAAAACAGCATCCCCTTGTTTACAACAGATAGGTGTCGCACCCTCCGGCAACGACCCATCTTTTGGACGTTCAAATTTGTCCCACAGATGGCTTCCGGGAATGACATAAAAATTCCCGCGCCCTGTTTCGGAACAGTCAGACAGCCAGTAAACAACTTTGATGGAGAGACGCGGTCGTGGTGAGCTTTCGATTTCAATGTTAACGCGTCCACTGTCTTGGTGCCAACCCAGTGGTGCAGGTCTGCCCCGAACCGCTTCAGGGCGTGGTGGTGTGATAATGAAGTGGCTATGGTAGGAGTAGATGTTCCATCCCATAATGCCCCATACTTTCGGGAACGTTTTATACCAATCCAAAATGTTTACGAAAATCTGATCTTTGCCAAGGAAGTTTGGGTAAAAAAAGTTCTTATCCGCAGTCAGTTGGTTTTTAGTATGTGGATCATAGCCAGCATCGAGATGGTTCTGGTAGATGCGATCCACCCGTGCTTCAAGGCGTTCAACAAGGTCTAACGGAAGTGCGTTTTCAACGGTGAAATACCCGTCCTCATTTAGACTGTTACGTTGTTCGTCAGTAAGCTGATGTTGTAGATGGCGTTCATCAAGCATAGATTCGATCTCCAATTCTTCGTCATGTTTCATCCAGGTACACGAACAAATTAATTAGGTAAAGGACCTTCTATCTGATCCACGAGATGAATGGAGTGGATGACATCACGGAGGTCTGTGAGTGGAACTGTCCGGTTGCGGACGCTGTCGGCGAAATGTTGATGCATGGTTAGCACGCCTTCATAACTCGGTGAGTCGCGCTGATCAACCCCATCAACTTCCCAGCCGCCCATAGTGCTTCTGTTGTTATCCTCGTAAATTTCGATTTCTTCAGGAATCTTCATATAGCAACCGATGCCGACACCGTGCAATTCGGAACGTAAGACACGTCCACCCGATGCGCGACTCCCAAAAAGTACACCTGTAACGTTGTTATCAAAGCGGACAAAGGCAGTGTAAAAGTTGCGTTGTTCCGCACCAAACGTGTCGCGATGCGCGGTGACTTCCACCGGTTCGCCACCTGCCATATACCGGAGTAGATCGATGACGTGGCAGACATCGTTCCAAAGGGTTGTCGTAAATTCTCGGTTCTGCCCCAACATCTGTTTGTTGAAGGTGGCGACTGCCAATGTGACAGGTCCCTTTTCCGCGACGCGCCGCATAGCTTCGCGTGTGACAGCGGCGTATCTACGCTGAAACCCTACCATGCAGTAGACATCGTTTGCAATCGCTGCCTCAAGTAATTGTTGCGTTTCATCGCTATTGGCACCGGGCGGTTTTTCTATGAACAGATGCTTACCAGCATTCAGGCAATCCAAAGCGGGTTGCAAAATCCACTTCTCGTTCATTACACAATAGACGACATCTAAATCTAAGGTATCTAACATCTTCCGGTGGTCTGTGAAGGTATGCGGAAACTCGTATTTTTGTGCGACTTGTGCGAGTTTTGACTCGTCTAATTCACACGCACCGAGCATCTCAACATCATCTTCCAAGCGATTAACGTTTGGGTAATGTGCACCTTGACTACGCCCACCTGCACCAATAAATCCTGCTTTAAGCATTGGGAACTTTCCTTTCCATCTCAGTGTTCGTTAAATTTCATGCTTTAAGTGTCCGTACTTTACCACAAGGTTAAGTCAATTACAAGAAAATTTTTGAGATCTTCAATTACGACTGTTCTTCTGTGAGAAGGTTCGGTGGGTCATTTCCGGTATGCTGAAGGGACTGCTACTTGTTTGCTGACGACTGAAAACTCGATGATGCTAATGTGTAGGTCTAAAAATTTGAATTTTCTTAACGTTTTGTGGTATTCTTAAAACTACATTGATTTTCAGGTAATCGAAATGTTTCCTGTTCATAGAGCAGCTCGAAACTGAACCGATTGATAAGGAGAAAATTATGCCAGTTTTTGATGCAGAAGCCTTAGAATTTTGGGAAGAGCACGGCTACGTTGTTGTGCCAGAAGCGGTACCCCTTGAGAATTGCCGCGCTGCCGAACAAGCCGTCTGGGATTTTCTTGAAATGGAAGGGGACAATCCGGACAGTTGGTATCCTGACCCACCGCGCCGCGGTATCATGGTCGAAATTTACCAGCATCAAGCGTTGTGGAATAACCGACAGTTCCCTCGCGTCCATCAGGCGTTCTCAGAGATTTGGGGAACCGATAAACTCTGGGTCAGTTTTGATCGTGCGAGCATGAATCCACCTGAACGCCCGGATTGGAACTTTCCCGGTCCTTACCTGCATTGGGATATGTCATTAGACAATATGCCGGTACGTTTAAAGGTACAAGGTGTACTATATCTGGCGGATACACCGGGCAATCAAGGCGCGTTTACCTGTATTCCGGGTTTCCATCGGAAGTTAGAGGCATGGTTGGAGAACCTTCCTGACGATACGAACCCACGGGAAGTTGTACGGGAATATCAAGCGGAGGCGGTCCCGGTTGCTGGGAAAGCCGGTGATCTGGTTATCTGGCATAGCGCATTGCCGCATGGCAGTAGTCCGAACTCCGCGGAACGTCCACGGATGGCGCAGTACATTACGATGTCACCGGCACCAGATGACGGCAAAGCGACAAGCGAAGGCCGGGTTACAGGATGGCGCGAACGGTTAACAGGACTTGGAAAAGAAGCGAAAGAGAAAGAGCATCACCACGGTAAGACTGCCGAATTGACGCCTTTAGGCAAGAAACTTCTCGGGCTTGAACCGTGGGGTGCGTGATGCGTCTCTATAGTTAACAAATAGGGTGGGTGCTTGGGACCACTCGCCGGTGTGCAGCTCGTGCATGAAGGAGGACACTCTCATGACAGATTTATTGGCAGCACGCGCACAAATGGCGATGTCACTCGCATTCCACATCATTTTCGCAGCAGTCGGCATAGCGATGCCACTGCTGATGGTGATTGCTGAAGGGTTCTGGCTCAAAACACGCGAAGAGGTCTACCTGACGCTGGCGAAACAGTGGGCAAAAGGCACAGCTATCATGTTCGCTGTAGGCGCGGTCTCAGGGACTGTTTTGTCTTTTGAACTCGGTCTGTTGTGGCCCAATTTCATGGCTTACGCCGGTCCGATCATCGGCATGCCGTTTTCGTTGGAAGGGTTCGCATTTTTCCTTGAGGCAATCTTCTTAGGACTTTACCTCTACGGTTGGGACCGTATCCCGAAATATGCACACTGGTTTGCGGGGATGATGGTGGTACTCGGCGGCACATTTTCCGGTATCTTTGTTGTTACTGCTAACGCATGGATGAACACACCGACTGGGTTCTCTATTGTCGATGGCAAGGTGACAAACGTTGACCCGATTGCGGCAATGTTGAACCCTTCCTCTTTCAGCCAGGCACTTCACATGACGATCGCTGCCTTTCTCGCAGTCGGGTTTGCAGTCGCCGGTATCCACGCCTATTTTCTCAGACGTGACCCCGATAACCTATTCCATCGTCGAGCGTTTGCGATTGCTTTGAGTGTCGGCGCGGTGTTCGCCCTCCTCCAACCGATTTCCGGCGATATTAGTGCGAAGCGCGTCGCAAAGTACCAACCTATTAAACTCGCAGCGATGGAAGCACAATGGGAGACGGAGCGCGGCGCACCATTACGCATCGGCGGTATTCCGGATGAAGATGCCGAGGAAACCCGGTATGCACTTGAGATTCCGAAAGCACTCAGTTTCCTTGCACATTTTGATTTCGACGCGGAAATCATGGGGCTCAAGGAAGTGCCGCGCGAAGATCGTCCACCGGTGGCAATCGTGCATTTCGCATTTCAGATTATGGTCGCGTGTGGGATGGTCTTGATTACTGTCGGTATCATTGGAGGCTGGCTGGCGTGGAAACACAAAAGTCTACCAACCCAACACTGGTATCTTCGGTGCGTTACGTTCTGTACGCCACTTGGATTTATTGCCATTGAAGCGGGTTGGACGGTCACAGAGGTCGGGCGGCAACCGTGGGTTATCTACAATATCATGCGTACAGCAGATGCGGTAACTCCAATGCCGAATCTCGTTGTTCCGTTTGTTAGTTTTACTATCCTTTACATTTTTCTTTCAATTATTGTTGTTGTCCTCTTACGCCGTCATATTTTCCAGAGTCCGCGCTTGTATGATGCAAATTAATGGAGAAATCCGATGCTAACACTTGAACTCTGCGTTGCAGGCGTGATGCTTATCTCCCTGATTATCTATATGCTGACAGGTGGCGCGGATTTTGGTGGCGGTGTCTGGGATCTGTTCGCGACAGGTCCCCGCGCAAAAGCACAACGGTCACTCATCACAGAAGCCATCGCACCTATCTGGGAAGCGAACCACGTCTGGCTGATTGTGATTATCGTGTTGCTCTTCGTGGCGTTTCCGGTTGCATTCGCGGCGATTAGCACAGCGTTACACATTCCGCTAACCTTAATGCTCATCGGGATTGTGCTACGCGGATCGGCGTTTATATTTCGTACCTACGATGACCAATCGGATACGACACACCGCCGTTGGAGCCGCGTATTCGCTATTGGGAGTGTCATCACGCCTGTGATGTTGGGAATTACGTTGGGCGCGGTTGCCTCCGGCACGATTCATGTTGATATAGAAAGCGGACAGGTAGACACCGACTTCATCTCAGCGTGGCTTGCGCCGTTTCCGTTTGCGATAGGTCTTTTCACATTGACGCTTTGCGCCTTGCTTGCAGCGGTATATCTCACGCTGGAGACGGATGACACCGCGTTGCGAGAGGATTTTAGACGGCGTGCTCTCATTGCTGCAGTGAGTGTCGGCGCGATGGCAGGACTGAGTTTTATCTTATCTGCTGAAGGTGCTCCTACAATTCGACGTGGACTCGGTAATGCCCCTTGGTCACTCCCGTTTCAAATTTTAACAGGTGCGGTGGCATTGTGGGCCATCTGGACGCTTTGGAACCGTCAATTTCGCCTTGCGCGTATCCTCGTCCCAATACAGGTTACGCTCATCGTTTTGGGTTGGGGGTTGGCACAGTATCCGTCCCTTGTCACGCCGGATTTAACCTTTTCAAATACGGCTGCACCAGATACTGTACTGCGTCCGGTACTGATTGTGCTCGGTGTGGGCGGTGTACTGTTGGTCCCCGCATTTTGGTATCTTTACGCTGTGTTTAAGGGCTCCTCTCGGAAGACGGGGGCAGCTGCGGTGCAGATTGATGCCTCTCGAAAAGATTAGCGGCAAGCAATATTACGGGCTATCTCATAAAGTGTGGCAGGAAACCTTGTCCGCCCTATTTACAATCCCGCATGCCAAAATTCTAAAAAGGCTTTCCTGCGGAAAAAAAGCGAGAAAATTTAGAGAATCACACACTTTTCCCAAAATTATGGTTTTTTCGGAATTTAATTTGACAAATATTTTCTTTTTTTGTATAATACCGGTAAATTTGATTACTCTGTTTCGCGTTAATAGCGATCCAACGTGAATTTACCAAAACGGATAAAGAGCACAATGAACCGACGACTCCATCTGAATACCTCACTCAGAAATGTATTGAACAAAGTGTTAACCGCTTTAGCAGCTGGTGCGCGTGTTATGGCATCGCCTTCTCGGTCTCTGTTCTCAAAAGTTAACTATTGGTTTACCCCCCCTTCACAAATCTTGACCTAAAGTTAACTCTATCCGTCAGTGCTTTCATTGTTTCTGGTATCCTACCGGAAAACAACTTCCACAAACATATCTCTCTTTATAGGTTTCAACGAGCCCTTTTAGTGCCATGTACTGTGAGGTCGCTTCAACGGTATCTCTATTCCGCTGCTGCTCCATTCTTTCGAGTTTTCGGCGGTTACGATCTGTTTAGAGACACACCATATAGCCAGTGGATGGATTCCGTTCTAACAAAAGTGAAAGGGGAGACGTTAACATTCGATTGATGTTGTTAACAGGGTTACGCCGCTTGTGTGCAGTGGTCTAAGACACCCGTAAGGGCACAGAAGCTGCGAAAACCTGATTTTGATTTAATTGTTTGCAGATAATTCGTGGAGACGTGCTATACTGATTCACGTCTCTTTTACATAAAGGAGCATTTCAGAAATGGTCAGAAATTTTTTCGCAACCCCGAATATCATAGGTAAATTAATGATTGCCTTACTTTTCGTCGGTGGTGTGGTTTACGCAGGCGCGTTTGATGGATTTGTCGTGGAAATCGAAGCCTCCAGCTGCTGTGGTGCTGGCTGTGGTGCTGGGGAGGATTTCTCTTCCAGCAGCTGTTGTAACTGTGAGGGTAACGGTGATTGTGGTGATTGTCCAAGGAACGATGCATGTGATGGAAGGCCCAAAGGCTGTTCAGATCAGTGTAATTTCCCTGACAAGTGTCGCGAGTGTTATGGCGTATGTGGTGGTCCTACTGATAAAGATCTTATTAAATGCTCTGGGGGGACTGACGGCTGTTGTACGGAAAAACCAAAGTGAGTGTCGCGAATGTGATGGCGTATGTGGTGGTTCTACTGATAAAGATCTTTAGGGCTTACGTATTTTCTCTTAAAGTTCCCTGATAAGGGGATTTAGGGGGTTAAATATACCAAAATACCGCACTGTGTGCTAAATTTGCGTAAGTCCTATATAGAAATCATGTCAACTCTTTTGCGTAAGTCCTGAGAGATTTTAAAAGAGGAGATTTAAGGTGGAAAACCAAACTGTGCACATTCAGAGTGCAGACGAAATAAATAAGGAAGTCCGTACGTGGGCACTCCCAGAGGGGGCTATAATCCGTTTTGGACGAGGATATGTGGAAGATCTCGCGCTTTCGCCAGATAGGAAGACGCTGGTTGTTGCCACCTGTATCGGAGTATGGTTGTATGAACTTTCAACGATGACTCCCACCCATTTGTGGGAAACGGAGCGGGGGATGAGTTGCCGCCTCAATTTTTCTCCAAATGGCAAATGGCTTGCCATTGGCAACCGTGACCAGACCCTTAAGGTATGGGACGTTGATCGAGGGACAAGCATTACCCGAATTGAATCTTCAAAAGTTAGATTTAGATCGAGACTGAGCCGGGTTGTCTTTTCCAATGACAGTCAGTACATCGCCACTTCTGAGCCGCTCATCGGTATCGTTCATCTTTGGCATGCCGAAACAGGAGAGCAGATTGCCGAGTTCCAAGCCGACCCCGACATAACAGTCCGATGGCAAGGGGGTGTTCCGCGTCCTCTCTGCTTTTCCGATGATGGGCAGCTCCTCGCCTGTCCAACTCCGGCGGATATAGAAGGCACCGCCGATTTCATCTCGGTGTGGCATGTAGAAACAGGTGAACAGATTGCTTCCCTTAAAGGACATACAGCACGGGTATATGCGCTTAACTTTTCGCCGTGTGGAAAATACCTTGCCGCAGGTGATTTGTCGGGCGGCACCTTGCGAGAGTGGGATGTTACCGCAGGTACCCAGATGAGGGAGTTCTCATATCCTGAATATCGACAGATAATGCCGACTTACTCAGGGTCAGGAAGCCTTCTTGCTGCTGGTGTGCATCAATCCACACTCACCGTCTGGGATGTGAAAACTGATGAGAAACTTAACACTTTTGATTCTCATGGGGGTGTTGATGTTCTACGCTTTTTAACTGAAAAATCACCGTCTGGGGGCAGATTGAAATCGGCTCTGATTTTCGCAACCGAACGGGATATCAAAATGTGGGATATGGATAATTCTCGCGCTGTCGCTTCTATTTCCAGAGAAGTTCACTATCCACACTTCGTGGAGTTTTTACCCGATGGGCAGACATTAGTGAGCGTTGACTCTCCAGAGGCCATCTGTTGGAATGTTGCCGAAAAACGACGACAGCGGGCAATTGTCCGCCCAAATACAACAATTCGTTCAGTCTATATCTCACCAACGGGTAGCATCCGCGCTATTGGTAGCATTGAAAACAGACTCCTTGTATGGGATGTTGATACCGACGAGACAATCGTTACCTTTGCTGGACATCAAGAATTCGTTCGGACCTTTGCCTTCGCACCCCTTGGTGAGCCTTTTGCGAGTGGGGATACAGAAGGGAAAATATATGTATGGGATACGCAGGGAAAACAGACGACTTTGTTGGGGCATACCCGTTTAATTCGGTCCTTGGTGTTTGATCCAGATGGAAAACGGCTGGTGAGTGGTTCAACCGATGGAACCGCTCGGGTCTGGGATGTTGATTCTGGCAAAGAGATTGCTACACTTCCATTAGCACCGTTTGATCTAACTTTGGAAGCAGAACGCTATGTCGGGGATGCCGAGCAAAAACAGCGTAAACTTCGGTTGCAGCGTAACAGACACATCAGAGGAGACACAGCCTATCATCCTATTCCAATGGAAGCAGTTGTTTTTTCACCCTGTGGGAGTATCATTGTCGGTGGAATGCACAACGAGATTCGGTTGTGGGATGCCACAACCTACCAACTCCTCATGGCGATACTTCCGCCACATGAATGTCGGCAGCCGTTTGCGCTAACGTTTTCATCTTGTGGTCGGTATTTAGCCTCTGGTTCTTGGTGGTATGCTGGAGAGAGAGCCCCCATCCAGTTGTGGGAAGTTGCCACATGGGAAATTATCGCCACACTCACTGGACATCCGACAGATGTTCAATGTCTCGCCTTTTCTCGAGATAACACACTTTTGGCAAGTGCAAGTTTCGATGGCACCATTCTCTTGTGGGATATGAAGCGTTATCTACAAAATGAAAAGTCGTGATGTTATCGCTGCAGGTATTGTTCACCTTTCTCAAAACAGACTCCGCGCCGGATTATCTATCCTCGGCATTTCTATTGGGATTGCGAGTGTGCTTTGTATGATAGCTATTGGCGATGGTGCGAAAAAAATCATTACGGACGACCTGAAAAAGTTTGGTGGGGGTAACCGAATTCTGTTCGATACGCACACTTCTATCTGGAAACGCGGGCGCCTCGTGCGGCGCACTACTGAACGATACACGTTTGAGGATATTTCTGCAATTGAGGCAGAATGTCCCTCTGTTCTTTTTGTCTTACCCACAGCGGCTGATAGATACCGGAGGAGTACTATCATCAGTCAACGCGGCAGGCAAACACGGACTTATGTTGAAGGTGTGACACCCGACTATGCCCAAGGCATGCATTGGGAGGTGCAACACGGGCGATTTTTCTCTGAGAATGATATTGAGACGGGTGTGCAGGTATGTATACTTGGTGCAGAAGCTGCTATGGATCTGTTTGGGGAAGCATTCGCTATTGGAGAAGAGGTGAAAATTAAGTTCAGTTGGAGACACCCCGCGGTCCGGTGTCGTGTCGTCGGTATCATGGCACCAAAGGGAAGAAGCCTCCATAACTACTACTCACTGGATGATATTGTCTGCGTGCCGTTAACAACACACCAACAGCGACTCTCCGGAGAGCACGATATTCTAAGGTTTACCGTCTTTTTTCAAGAAGGCGCAGACGTTTACAGTGTCATTGATTCGGTTAAAAATGTCCTGCGTAAGAGGCACCGGGGAAAAGATGACTTTATCGGTTATCGGCTACCCAACCGTTCTATTCGGCAATTGGAGCACATCCAAAGGGTCGTTGGGATTTCTCTGGGCAGCATTGCGGGTTTCTCGTTATTTGTGGGCGGCATCGGTATCATGAACATCTGCCTCGTCTCCGTTGGTGAAAAGACACGAGAGATAGGATTACGGAAATCGATTGGTGCGAAGCGAATTGACATCTTCTATCAGTTCTTAACCGAATCGGTATGCCTCTGTTTCTGCGGCGGAGTTTTTGGCATTGGGGGGGGTTGGTTAGCAGCGCACGGCATGGCACGCCTTGCTGTTCGGATCGTCCCAATTGTGCCGGAGTGGCCTGTTGTTCTTTCTTTACCTTGGATGCTAACTTCTGTTTTCTTTTCGGTTTTCATGGGCATGAGTTTCGGGGTCTACCCCGCTATACGGGCAGCACGGCTTTCGCCTATTGACGCACTTAGAATGGAGATATAAAGTCCCTGATGAATACTTTACAAAAAATAGTACGTTTTAGCCCTTGGTTACTTTTGTGTGTTATTTTATTCGTCGCTTTCTGGATTCGTATTCACGGTGTTCCTAATATTCCGGAGGGACAATTTACAGGAAACGATCCTTATCTATACTATTGGCAAGCACAGATCGTGTCTGAGAACGGTTGGCTACCCGCACGCGATATGCACCGCTGGCTCCCCATTGGTAGGGACCTGGGGCAGACGCTAAATGCCTATTCTTATGCTATTGCTTACACGCACAAGGTAATAACGCTCATCTTTCGCAACGTCTCACTCTATCAGGTAGCACTCTTCGCACCTGTTGTCTGTTTTCTGTTAGGATTGGGTGTCCTCTGTTTCTTCCTTTATCGGAACTTTGGATTGCTCTTTTCAAGCATCGTTGGCGTGCTTTTGGCAACCCTCCCCGGTATTGTTGAACGCAGTGCCGCCGGATTCAGTGATAGGGACAGTTGGTGTCTCATGCTCGGCATTCTCGCCGGCACAACCTATCTCGTTTCCCTACACGTCCAACGCCCGCGCAGCCGATTTTTGTGGACGCTCGCCAGTGGCTTTACCGTCTTTCTCGGTGGTATCAGTTGGGAAGGCTTCGGCGTTTTCCTTAGCGTCATCTTGTGTATTGAACTCTGGAGATTCCTCACATCTGAAAAGGAAGAGGGGCTACGGTTATATCTTCTCTGGGTATGTACCTTCGTACCGACGCTCTACCTTGCATCACCTGCCTATCGGAGTGGAGAGGGCTTCGCAACGCATCTCTTTGCTTTTGTGCTGATGCCACCACTCGTTCTATTAGGGATTCGTGCCCTTCGGCACGTTTTGATCACAAAATCACCGTTTGCGGATACATTCCGCCCACACGCCAGAAACCTCTCCCTGGGATTAACACTCGCGAGCCTTGCCCTGGCACTTGGATACGTGTTGATGCAATTTGACACCTTCGCAATCAGCACCGTTCCTCTAAGTCAAAACCAACTGATGCAAACCGTGGGAGAACTCAACATACCGGATTACAGATATTGGGTGTTCCGATACGGCAGTCTCTTTTTCTTGAGCAGTCTTGGATTCATGAGTGTCAGCATTCGTCTCTGGAAAAACAGCGGCACGGTGTTAGCGGTGTTTATATTTCTGTTCATGCTCACCACCTTTTTTCAAGCGCGACTTGAGACCCTGTTAGGCGCGTCTGGGGGTAGCATCCTCTTTTTCGCATCGCTTGGATGCATGGCACTTGTGCTTCTCTTCATTGCATGGCGGCAACGCGAAGCACCAAAACGAGAACTTGTCTATATTGCGATGGCTGTTTGGTTTCTTCTCTGGGTATCGCTTTCCCGAGATGCGAAACGCTACGACTTTTTTATCGGACTTCCCATTGCGTTCTTTTCCACTGAACTGATACACCGTGTCGGGTTGTCTGTAACTGAAAATCTCAAAAACACACGATTCCTGAGTGCAAACTTCAGGGAAAAGCTGCCGCTGCGTGTCATAAAAGTTGGTATTGCTGTCGTTCTCGTTGCTTCCCTCATGTATTGGAGACCCGCTGGGGAACACGCGGAACGCTCAGTTTTCGCCGCAACAGAGATGCGCCAAGCCAAGCCCGGAGATTCCCCGGTTGCAAAGGCGTTTGCGTGGATGAAAACGGAACTGTCACACACTGCTGTTGTCGCTGCAAGATGGAGTTTCGGCAGTCAACTGAACGTTCTCGGTGGGGTCAAAACCGTTATTGATCAGGATCACTACATCCAGCACTGGATCCATCTCTACAACACACATATCCGCGATGCCACCGATGCACGAGACGCGTTGGAATTCCTAAAAACCCACGAAGCGACACACCTTATGCTAACACAAAGTCAACCCCCGGAAGTTTTCCTGCAAGGTGAACTAAGCGACGCGTTTGTTCCTGTCTACCCCACGGCTAACTTCACGCAGGCACGAGTCAAAGTGTGGCAAATTCATTATCCCCCGGCGATTCAACCAAACCCGAAATATCTCGCAACGGAACCGGGAAAATAAACGCGTACTGCCTCGTCCGCGGACTCCTATTCTTTTTCCTTACAAGAAGAACACCGTAGACCCCTCACCCTCAGTGCCTCCGCTTTCCGTTTTAAGAGAAGTCGTGATCAAGAGACTTTGCCTGCACTTCTGCTTTTCCCTTGACTTTCCTCCGCATTCCTTGCTAAACTTAAAGAAATTTAGGGTATCTCGTTACTTGCCTTGCAAACTCGCACCCTGAAAACAGATGGAAGTTCAAGCCTTGTCGGCAAACTAAAAAAGCAGAATCGGTCAACCTATTGATACAAAAATTAAAAAATAACATCTTTCTTGTCGTTTCGGTGCTGCTGTGCCTTTTTATCTTAGCCGAGGTCAACTATCCGCAGCTGGCGCCGCAATCTGAGTTAGCACTCTTCGCGATGTTCGGGTTAATAGTGGTATTTTTGAGATACCCTATTCATTCACGTTTCGCGGAAAACCCTGTTTTTCAAGGGCTTGATGTTGTGCTGATAGGCAGTGTGATTGCCTGTTTCGGCTATGTTGTAATACAAACAGAACCGGTTTTTCAAGGCTTCTGGTTAGACGGTAAGTCGCTCGGTGATCGGGCGGGTGCAGAACTGCTCCTGGATTACATCGTCGGTGGGGTCGGACTCGTCTTAGTATTAGAAGCGACGCGTCGTTCTATTGGTGTAACGCTTCCATTGCTCTCTCTCGCGTTTCTGCTCTATGCTGGCTTTGGGCAGTTTATGCCGGATGCGTTGTTTCCACATCGCGGATATTCCGTTCAACGTATTGTCAGTCAGACTTTTTTACACAGTCAAGGCACATTTGGCATCGCGCTTCGGGTGATGTTCACCTATGTGTTCCTGTTTGTCCTGTTCGGTACATTGCTCGAACGGACGGGTGCCACCCGTTATGTCTTGGATTTGGCGAGGCGCGTGTTCGGTGCGAGTGCGGGGGCACCCGCGAAGGTCGCTGTCCTGAGCAGCGGTATGATGGGATCGTTGTCCGGTTCCGCTGTAGCGAATACAGCGACGACTGGCACATTTACGATTCCGCTGATGCAACGCTCTGGGTTTCAACCTACGATAGCAGGTGGCATTGAAGCCGCGGCAAGTTCCGGCGGCGCATTAGTACCACCCATCATGGGTGCAGCCGCATATATGATGCTTGAAATCGTGGAGCCTGCTGTCACCTATTTGGAGATCATCAGGGCAGCACTACTTCCAGCAATCCTTTACTATACGGGCATGCTGTGTATGGTGCATTTTTCGGCTCGCGAGTTGGCTAAAGCGAAGTCGGCGAAAAGTGGTAGGCACGTTCGCAATTCTGAAGAAGCAGTTGACGACGAGCAGGAAAAGAAGCGTGGAAAACTCTTGACGCTGCAAGGGTTTATCTTTTTCGCTGCGTTTGTTACGCTTATCGGCGTTTTGCTAATAGGGGCTACGGCGTTCCGAGCGGTGAGCTGGAGTCTATTGATAGTCATCGCAATAAGTCTGTTGGGCTACTTAATACGCCGAATACGTGGACTGCATCCTACCACTGAAACCGGTGTCGGTGCTTCGGATTTGAAGCAAGGGGTCAACTTTTTAATATCGCCTTGTGAGCGGGCAGCACAGAGCGGCGTTTCGTTGATTGCGGCTGCAGCGTGCGTCGGTATCATTCTGGGGGTCGTGACATTGACGGGGATCGGTAGTAAGTTACCCTCAACGCTCTTACCGCTTGCGGCTACAAATCTGATGTTAGCACTGTTCTTTCTGATGATTTCGACAATCATTCTCGGGATGGGCTTGCCTTCATCGGTCTGTTATCTACTGATGGCTATCTTGGTGGGGCCCGTGCTTCTGGATTTGGGAGTTGTTCCACTCGCGGCACACTTTTTTATCTTCTATTTCGGGATGATGTCGATGGTGACACCACCTGTTGCATTGGCAGCGTATGCTGCAGCTGCGATCGCGGGGTCCGGGATAATGGCGACAGCGTTCGCCGCATTCAGGTTCGCACTCGTCGGTTTCGCGTTACCCTACGCGTTCGTGTTGCGCCCGGCGTTACTCTGGCTGGATAGCGATGGCGGTGCACCCGAATTATGGGCAGTTTTCGGGAATTTCTCACTCACATTGGTTGGGACGGTTATCTTTGCGGCTGCGATCGCAGGTTATATTTTTAACAAATTGTCGCTATGGACACGCTGCATCTTGTTTGCCGCTGCACTCATCCTCTTTTTTCTCCCAACCAGCGTGCAGTTTGTGTGGATTCATGGAATAGTAATAGTCGCCAGTATTGCCATTTTCTATTATAATTGGCGAGAAAAGGAGGCGCGCTATGAAGAACCCAATTAGATGGATGTTGTACTGCCTACTCGTGTTATTGTTCTTACTCCATAACGATTTCTGGTTCTGGGAAACGCCGCAGCTTGTTTTGGGATTGCCGGTAGGGTTGCTCTATCATATAGCGTTCTGCCTTGTAGCAACGGTGCTGATGGCAGCCTTCGTCAAAGCACGAGGCGATTGGGGAGAGAAATGAGTCTTGCTGTTATTTTTATCTACCTCGCTATGGTGCTGCTTCTCGGTGCTTTGAGCCACAAACTTTTCCGAAACACCGGCGAAGACTACTTCGTCGCGAGCCGGACAATCAATTGGTTTATTCTCTTGATGACGCTTTTCGGCACGAACATGACTGCGTTCTCAATCCTTGGGGCATCCGGTGAAGCCTACCACAGAGGCATCGGTGTCTTTGCGCTGATGGCTTCTTCTTCTGCGATCGTTGTGCCGTGTGTGTTCCTCTTTATCGGGACCCGCTTATGGCGAATTGGAAAACGGTTTGGTTATGTGACGCAGGCGCAGTACTTCCGAGACCGGTGGGAGTCCGATGGCATAGGACTACTGCTTTTCATTATATTTGTGTTGCTGCTCATACCGTATCTGCTGATCGGAGTGATGGGCGGTGGAGGGACATTGGCGACCCTTACAGATGGCAAAATTCCACAGTGGGGCGGCGGTTTACTTATCTGCGCTGTTGTGCTCTGTTATGTTACCTATAGCGGTATGCGAGGCACCGCTTGGGTAAATACCTTCCAGACACTCGTTTTCATGACACTCGGAGGTATCACCTTCTTTGTTATCACGAATCGAATGGGCGGTTTTGCAAACGCAATCTCTAAAGTTGATCCGGGGTTGCTGATGCAGGCGGAGCATATTAAGCCGTTAGAACTGTTAACGTATCTCTGTATTCCCCTCTGTGTCGGTATGTTTCCGCATATCTTCTCACATTTCCTAACCGCAAAAGATGTCGGTACGTTCCGTTATGCAATTATCCTGTATCCATTGTGTATCGCAATTGTGTGGATTCCGAGCGTACTGCTCGGAATATTGGGAAATGTAGATGTCCCGGATTTACACGGATCGCAAGCAAATAATGTGCTGATTCAGATGATAGGTATGCACGCCCCGGGTGTCTTGGCTGGATTTTTAGGTGCTGGTGTTTTTGCTGCGATTATGTCATCGCTTGATTCACAATCGCTTGCGATTGGCAGCATGTTCACGCACGATATTATTGGGCATTATCGTCAAGGCGCGTTTTCCGAGAAACAGCGGGTGTGGGTGGGACGGCTATTTGTAAGCGGTGTGCTTTGTATTACCTATCTCATCTCGCTGATCGCGACACCGAGTATTTTTAGACTCGCTATCTGGTCATTCACCGGATTTTCGGGGCTTTTTCCGATTGTGGTCGCAGCGTTGTTCTGGCGGCGGAGCACAAAAAGTGGTGTGTTTGCCGCGATTATAAGCGTTATTCTGTTATGGCTCTATTTCTTTCTCCGCAACTGGCAGACACCGGGATATACTGTAGGCGGGACAGGGATTATGCCTGTTACGATCCTGATCGCCGTTTCATCTGTCACCTTAATAATCGTTTCTCTACTCACGAAACCGCCGAGCTCACAAACACTTGAGAAGTTTTTTGATTGATGGGAGTTTCGTTGAAAACGTACGGTAGCAAGGTGAGAACTTCGCTGAACAGTATTATTTAAGGAGTGGTAGATAGATATGATACCCAAGAAAATTATTTTATTTTTATTAATCGTGGTATGTATTTCTGCGTGTGAGAATGCTGAAGATCCAATTGAACCTGAACCTGAAAAACCGGTCGTCCTCGAATACGGGACAGTCTCTGGCACTGTCACCGATGCGGGGACCGGGAATCCTATTCCGGGTGCTACTGTAAAACTGTTAGGGTCATCAGTCGAAACTGGCGTGGAGGGTGTTTACTCTTTTCAAGGTGTCGTTTACGGCGATGCGCACACACTGATTGTTGAGGATGCAGATTACAAACCGTATAACCAACTCTTCGGGCTCAATCAGGGACGCTTGGTTGTAGATGTTGCGTTGGCACCCCTAAAGGATCCAGAAGCGGAGATCCGAGAATTCTTTGATGATTTTTCTGACCTCCTTGAATCGCTGGATATGGACAACATTGAAGCGATCCAGGCACTCTTTTCGGAGACCTACGTCGCTGCAGACGACGCTGCGACACTCTTCGGTGTTGCATCAGGCATTATTCCTGAAAATTATGAAGATGTCGTTCCGGCGATGACGCAACTCTTTGAGGAGTACGTCTTCCTTGAATTCCTATTCGAGGATATAGAGATAGATGTAACGCATGCACGGAAAATGGCAGTAACACTTCGACTTGATGTAAACGCTGAGAAGGGGGAGCAACGTGATCCAAGGGAACTCAAGGCACATTGTAAATTTGAGTTCCGCCGTGAAGGCTCGGATTGGAAGATTATATATTGGCAGTTGATTGAGTTGGACATCCGCTTGTAATCACTCCCAGTAGGAGCGAGTTGTGCTCGCGACGATAGCCTCTCCGTGTAGGAGCGAGTTGTGCTCGCGACGATAGCCTCTCCGTGTAGGAGCGAGCTGTGCTCGCGACCCGTAATGTGAGTTCAAGATTATGTGTCTCAAACACCTGTCTTCGCTGATACGGATTGAGACAAAAGATTTGCGAGGGCTGCAAATTCGGCGATGTCCAATGTCTCGGCGCGTCGCTGTGGCGCTATACCCAGTTCTTCAAATGCAGCTGCCAATGCTTCTCCTGAAGCAAACCCGCCCTTAACTAAAGCATTTTTTAGCATCTTCCGTCGCATCCGAAACGCGGTACGCACAACTTTAAAGAAGATTTCCTCATTGTCTACCGCAACCTTTGGCGTTTCACGCATTTTTAGTTTTAGAAGTGCGGAATCTACCTTCGGGGCAGGATAGAAATTTTCTGGCGATAGCGTGGCAATGAGTGTCGCTTCGGCGTGATAGGCGACCCCGATTGTCAACGCGCCGTAGTCCTTCCCGCCTGGTCCCGCAACAATTCTTTCCGCGACCTCTTTCTGCATCATTAGCACGCAACTATGGATTTGTTTGTGATGTGCGAGAAGTTTCCACAAAATGGGTGTTGTGATACTGTAAGGCAGGTTCGCGATAACTTTAAAAGTAGTAGGTACAGTCCCTGTACCGTCAACCAACAGTGAGTTGAGTTCCAATTTGAGAACATCGGCGTTGAGAAGCTGAACGCGTGGATGTGTTGACTTTTGTAGGGTGTTTTTGCTTGAGGGTGTTTTTGCTTGGGGTATTTCTGCGGATTTCTTCAATGTCACCTCGTCGCTACGCCAAGTTACGCCAAAATGGGCTGCTAAGGCGTTGTATAGTAGCTCGTCCACTTCGATAGCAATGACACGTTCGGCATGCTGCGCCAGGACCTCTGTGAGACATCCTAACCCGGCACCAATTTCTATGACCGTATCACCTTTTGTGAGTGCTCCGGCTTCAAGGATGATTTCGAGGGTTTCTGGGTTAATAAGGAAGTTTTGACCTAAGTGCTTTTTGGGACGGGTATGGTTTAGCGCGAAAAAGGCACGGATTTGTTGGTGGTTCATCTTGTAGGAGGGCTTTGTAAGCCCGATTTTCTGAATACTCTATTTCGTGCCTTTTCGTAGAGAAACAACCTTTGTCAGAATGGCATCCGCCACACCCCGTTTTGAGGAACGGGGCAGTTGTTTGCAAGTGCCATCTCGGTCCAGCAGCGTGACGATATTCGTATCGGATTGGAAGCCCGCGCCTTCTTCGAGAATGTCGTTCGCCACAATCAAATCACAGTTTTTGCGTATCAGTTTCTTTTTCGCGTTCTCAAGAAGATCGTTTGTTTCGGCAGCAAAACAGACGAGTGTTTGATGCGTTTTCTGCTCACCAAGTGTCTGTGCGATGTCAGGATTCCTTTCAAGCGGGAGCGTCAATGTATCGGCACTCTTTTTGATTTTATGCGGTGTGTATTCGCTTGGACGATAATCCGCAGGCGCGCCTGCCATAATGACAATGTCCGTTTCATTGAATACTTCCAGAAGGGCATCGTACATATCAAGGGTCGTTTCGACGTGCTGTGTCATGATGCCAACGGGCGGATGAACAGTAGCGGTGCCGCTAATCAAGCGTACTTCTGCGCCACGCTCGGTCGCCGCTTCGGCGATGGCATATCCCATTTTACCGCTGGAACGGTTTGTAATAAAGCGCACAGGGTCGATGTGTTCGCGCGTTGCCCCTGCTGTGACAACAATACGTGTCCCTTCCAAGTCCTGTGTTTTTTCTCTTGGTGTTACAGTGGAAAGGATATCACTTATGCCTTGGAGGATTGTTTCTACTGTATTCAAGCGTCCTATGCCTTCATAGCCGCATGCCAGATCACCGCTCGCGGGTTCAATGAAATGAACACCGTGTGTTTTCAGAAGGTCAACGTTCCGTTGGACGAACGGGTTTTGATACATGTGACCGTTCATTGCAGGCGCAAGGAGTATCGGACAGTGAACAGAAACGGCGACAGTGGAGAGCGCATCGTCAGCGATACCGTTTGCGAGTTTACCGATAATGTTTGCGGTTGCTGGGACAATTGCGAGCAAGTCGGCACGGTCGGCGAGATCGATATGCGGAGGTTTCCAATCTGTGCCTGCGTCAAATAGGTTCAACAGGACAGAATTTCGTGAGATAACTTGGAATTGCAACGGTTGGACAAGGCGCGTGGCGTTTTCTGTCATAGCGACATGGACGGAAGCACCACTCTTAACAAGTTGACTTGCCAAGTCAAGTGATTTGTGGATGGCGATGCCGCCTGTGACACCTAAGATGATCGTCCGATCTCTGAATTCCATATTTTTTATCAGCGTTGAGATTTAGCCATTTGTGCGCGTAGTTTTTCCAATGAGATACACGCCGACTTTTTCATTCCGATCTTGACGGGCCGTCGCGTCAGAGAGAAACTCAAAGACAGCAACCGGGGCGGTGCCTTCTGCCCACGTATAGAAGCTACGCCGTAGCGGATACTTCGCAACGCCGAAAACGACGTAAATATCTGGCGCGACACATTTTGTGATGTCGCCTTCGCTATAGTAGATAAAACTGTCAATCCCAATATGAACAAGTTCGTTGATAGCAAAGTATCGCTTGAACTGTTCGTAAATTGCTGCAATCTGTTCGCCGTGAAAACCGGTTGCGGACATAGGTTCGTCATCTTCACACGGATAACCTTCAATATAGACAGTCGTTTTACCGTTTGCTTTTGGAAAGACTGGCATATATTTTCTCTGTTTGAATCCAAAGTCGTTTATGGTATCCATGGTCTTCTCCATAATTTAATCGGCATTATCAACGCCGAACAGTGGGTTAATCGTCTCTATCAGTTTGTCATCAATACGGGAGCGTTCTGCGGCGATAATAGCCTGAA
The DNA here is from genome assembly GCA_951828385.1 of uncultured Poribacteria bacterium. Classification (GTDB taxonomy): domain Bacteria; phylum Poribacteria; class WGA-4E; order WGA-4E; family WGA-3G; genus WGA-3G. The sequence goes on along the minus strand of OX639973.1, from coordinate 3,538,218 downwards.
TCTGCTGAACTGCGTGTTGTGGCGCGTTTTCTGGATTGCTGATCCAGTAATCGAAGTGCTCAATCTCAAGAATTTCGGATTTCGCGATAGCAAGGCGTTCGTTGCGTTCCGTTTCCGATTCTGTTTTTCTGCGACGGAGCCGTTCCTCCAAGGTAGCGAAGGATGGGGGTATGATGAAGATAAAGAGACTGCGCGCGGGCGACAAGTCTTGCGATTGGATCTGCAAAGCACCCTTGACTTCGATTTCTAAAATAGCGTCTTTTTCTGCTTCGCGGGCAGCAACTATTTCAGATTTGAGGGTACCGTAGAAGTTGCCACCATATTCTGCCCATTCAAGAAAACGGTTCTGCTGAACATACTTTTCAAATGCCGGTTTTGACAGAAAGTGATAATCAACACCATCTGCTTCACCGCGACGCGGCGAACGCGTCGTCGCAGAAACGGATTCTATCAGTGTTTTATCTGCTTTGCAGAGCGTATTAATGACGGTGCTTTTTCCTGAGCCAGACGGTCCAGAGATGACAATGACAAGGTTCGGTTTATAAAGGTGTGTGTTCACCATTGGAAGCATCGTTCTCACAACGTTAATCCGCTGCTTCTGCCTCTGCTGCTTCTGCGAGTTCTACAAGCACTGGGGATTCAACGCGGATAGCGTCTTTAATGCAAACTTCTTCGCATAACTTGCAACCGACACATTCCTTCGGTTTAACAAGTTCACAGATACCGAAGAAACTTTCGGCATGTTCGCCGGTGTCTGGATCCTTGAGTTCGAGGCAGTCCCAAGGGCAAATGTGGACACAAAAATCGCATCCAGAGCAGAGTTCTTCGTAAATAACGGCAATAGGACGGTGTGTTGGACGGCGGATGAACTTGCACACTTCACCAAACTGGTCTCGGATTGCCTCAACCGGGCAGACCATCCCGCACGCAGTGCAATCAATACATACGTCTGGGTCGATGATATGCAGCATGTTCCTATCCCCCGTAATTGCGTCAACGGGACAGTTCGTTAAACACGCCATACAGCCAATACACTCTTCAGTGATATAGTATGCCATGGGTCCTTTTCCTGTTTTTTAATTCAGACAGAATCTTTTATTTTCTTCAACACATATATTTTACCACAGTCGTTAGAAATTGTCAAGTGTATTTTTATCGTCAGAAGTTGTCAGTTATCAGTACTCAGTTGCCAGAATTATAGAGGTTGTTGAATTGATACACGTAAACCTTTGAATGCTGAAAGAAAGCCGATTGCCGACTGCTGATAGCCAATGAAAACTATCCGGTTGACATTTCAACCGTTGTCGGCTATAATAACAACATAGAAATATTAAGGTGTTACTTTCAAACTCGTATATAAAAAGGACATGGAATTCTAATGGATTTAGGACTAAAGGATAAAGTTGTCGTTGTAACAGGGGCGAGCCGAGGTATCGGACGCGCCATCGCACACGGATTCGCTGAAGAAGGCGCGCGACTCAGCATCTGCGGCAGAACCGAAGATACACTCCAAAGTGTAACAGACGAACTCACTGCGAAAGGCGCAGAGGTATTCGCCAAGCTCACAGATGTTACGGATACCGAACAGGTTGACGCATTTATAGCGGAAACGGTGGAAACCTACGGTAGAATTGATGTTGTTGTGAACAATGTCGGTGGCAGCCGATGGACCCCTCTGGAAGAGATTTCGGATACCGAGTGGCACGAAATCCTTGATCTGAACTTAGTTTCTGCAGCGCGCGTTAACCGACTCGCGATCCCTGAAATGAAAAAACAAGGAAGCGGTGTGATCTTGATGATAACATCTATCTACGGCAGAGAAGGTGGTGGACACATTACCTATAACGCCGCGAAAGCCGCTGAGATTAGTATGACGAAGTCGTTGGCAAAGGAGCTTGCACCGGACAATATCCGCGTCAATAGCGTTGCTCCCGGTTCAATCCTCTTTCCGGGTGGCGGTTGGGCGCGTCGCATAGCGGCGGATCCAGAGGCGATGGAGGCTTTTGTGAAAAGCGATATGCCCCTCGGCAGATTCGGGAAACCGGAAGAGATCGCGAACGTCGTTGTCTTTCTCGCATCAGAACGCGCAAGCCTTGTAACAGGTGCCTGTGTGAACGTTGATGGATGCCAGACCCATTCAAATATTTAAGTCACTTGGATTGATTTTAGAGGGTCTATCTGAGTTTGGCGTGCCATCTTTTGATTGGACAAGCACTCGGTATGCCGTTGAACCCGTGAACCGACTTACCACCCTGTGGGGCAAACTCAAACAGCAGGACTTAAGGTAAAAAACTTTTCATCAGTGTCAACAGTGCAGTCAGCCTGCACAATAGGATTTATCATGAGACACTTTTTCAAATGCCTCTGTTTCTGTTTGACTTTCCTCCTTCCCGTCGCAGCACACGCCAAACCTACCGGCGAAATCATTTTTAGACCCCCAGTGAATGAATTCAACGAACTCTGGATATCCAATGTGGAGAGACCACGCAACACTCGCCCGCTTTTAAAATTGGAAAATACGCCGCAAGCACTCGCCGTACAACCTAATGGAAACCTCGTTGTCACGACTGCTAACCACGATCAAAGACCCTTTGGTAACGATGTCTACCTTTTTGATAGAGAGGGGGCTGCAAAAGAGCGAAACCTTACACGTCAGCAATTTAGTCTTATTTGGGGTCTCGATATCTCACAAAACGGTGATGTTGTCTTCACACATGAACGAACAGGACCGGTACCGACAACCGGGATATATCTCATTCCAAAACATGAATTAAGAAAAGCGCGCCCAAAAATCCACCTGTTAAAGGAAGGTGAGGCGTATACTGTAGAATGGTCACCGAACGGAAAACAGATCGTCTATGGTACTTCCGACGGCGTTTTTGTCTTCAATATCTTAACCCAAGAAGTTTTACAAATAAGCGGAGATGGTTTTAACCCTGTCTTCTCGCCAGATGGAAGACACATCGCTTTTGTGCGTGGGCGTTGGGCAAATGCGTATAAAATTAGCATTGTTTCGTTTATCGGTCCACCAAACTTGAAAACTATAGAAACTCAAGAAGCCGAGCAAGGCTTTTTGAGGCTCAAATGGTCTCCTGATGGACAGTACGTCGTTTACACAATACAATGGGACGAGGCATATCACAACTTCGCAGCACCTATCAACGGAGGACCCCATGAAGAAATTTTGAATAAGTATGAGGAGGGTGTGTGGTTATTCGATTGGACCCGTACGACTGTTACGTATGCCGTTGAACCCGAGAACAAACTCACGACACTCTGGGGAAAACTGAAACAGCAGGACTAAAAATAAAAAACATCGGGACACGACTCAAGGCGGTCCAAACTGAGATGCAAACGCTTCGTGTGTATCTTGATGAACTTGATAAGGAATTGAACTTCCTGCAGCGAATCGAGAAACCACAGATAAAAATCCAATATAGTTTTGGAAAGCCACCGCATCTTTCATCCGAGCAGATTATTCACTTAGGCGAATTCCCTATGGAGATGGAAAATCCAACTAAAACGCTAAAAATACCATTAGAGTAACAATCTTTGTGTCAGGGCACATCCAAAATCTGTCCTGACACACTTTTACTACGATAGGAAGTAATCATGAAACATCTTTTTTCTCGTTTTCGCTTGGGGTGCTTGTATTGGTGTCTTGTCTGCTTTCTGCCACTCGCAACGCATGCCAAACCGGCAGGGGAAATTATCTTTAGACACCCATTGGATTTCTTTGAACTATGGACCGGCAACGTGCAGGAAGGACATGGCGCACGACGTGTTTTCAGGCAAAAACTTCTCATCATGGAATTATCCGTACAAAAAGATGATCGTTACCTTGTTGCCGTTGCTGAGAGATTCGTGGATGATGAATTGCATCTTCACGTTGATGCTTACCTTCTGGATAAAAAGAGGCCGAATGCAGAAGCGAAAAACCTAACGCAGGGGCGGTATGGTGAGATTCTTGATGCTGCTATCTCACGAAACGGGGATGTCGTCTTCACAAACCGTCCATTTGTTCCGGTTAAGAACGGAAAGGTACAGGAACGTGGTCCCTTTCTCATTCGAAAGCATGAGGCGACACAGAAACATAATCCGAAAGCCAGATTATTAAAGCAAGTTGATGCAGATTATGTAGACTGGGGACCTCATCGCAATCAGATTGCCTACAGCACTGACACGGGCATTTTTCTCTTTAATATTTCAACGAAAAAGGTTTCACAAATCATCAAAGACGGATATCGTCCCGTTTTCTCACCAGATGGCAAACACCTCGCTTTTTTGACTGGGACAAAACCCACGAAACTTGGCATTCTCTCGCTTGCGAACCTACACAACTTGAAGCACATAGAAATTGAAGGCGGTGTTTCACCTATTTACCTCACTTGGTCACCTGATGGGCGATACATCGTTTACACATTAGCAGGTCCTAATCTTACATCTGAAAATTTCGCAGCGCCTATCGCTGGAGGTCCCCCTGAACGCATTTTGGAAATGTATGCTGGTGGCGCGCCACTGTTTGAATGGACCCACGCAGCTAAATCTGGAGCACATGCCGTTGAACCCACAAATAAGCTTACCACACTCTGGGGAAAACTCAAGCAGTAGGACTTAAGGTGAGAACATCTGGATAGTCTCACAACTAACGAGAAGGGCACGGCTACAATTTTTGCGGTTGGACCCAAGGCCTGCTCCTACTTTAGTAGGATGCTTTCTTTTCTTATAGTAAAATCCGTAATTGCCTTTCTTTGACTGGCGAGGTTTGGAATCTCATCTCTTACCGACCATGCCTTTCTGATCCCTTTAGAAGATCAAAATTGAAAATCGCTTAAATTTCTCCTTGTTTATAAAGACATAGGTATGTTAAAATGGTATAGATGAAATAATTGAGGAGGATGGACATGGACACAAAATTGTGGGTTCCGGAATACGACACACCGGAATTATGGCACAAAGAGATCTCACGCCGCGGTTTTTTCAAGAGCGGTATCAGTAGTTTTCTGGGACTGATTGCGATGCAGCACTTCGGTGCCAGTAGCTTCGCGCAGCTTGAAGATATAATACCGCGCGCCAAGCATTGTATCGTGCTTTTTATGAGTGGCGGTGCCAGCCAGTTAGATACATTTGATCCGAAACCCGGGACCAAAAACGGGGGTCCCTTCGCAGCGATTCCAACGAGTGCTACAGGTATACAGGTCTCCGAACACCTCCCGAATGTTGCCGAACAGGCACACCATCTCTCTATCATTCGTTCCATGGTTTCGCGTGAAGGGAATCATGAACGCGCCCGCTACTTACTCCATACAGGATATGCTCCCGGTGGAGCCGTCAGACATCCGACCCTCGGATCAATCACCTCTTACTATCTTGAAGACGCACTTTTGGATCTGCCGAGTTGTGTTAACATTAATTCGCCGACATATTCCGGCGGCTTTCTCGGTGCAACGCACGATCCGTTTGTCGTTAAAGATCCGATGAAGCCTGTCGAAGACATTTCCTATCCGGCACAAATGGACACACACCGTTTTCGCGAACGACTCAAGATGCTCAGAGCGATTGAGAAAGATTTTATCGCGAAACGGACGGGACGCAGCACAGAAGCACATGAAGCGATTTATAAGAAAGCAGATGAACTCATCAATTCCCCGAAAATAGATGCTTTCCAACTCGACGAAGAGCCGATCGCCATCCGCGAAGCGTATGGTATGAACAAGTTTGGTCAAGGGTGTCTCATGGCGCGCCGACTTGTGGAGGCGGGGGTCAAATTTGTAGAAGTCTCATTGGATGGTTGGGATACACACCAAAACAACTTTGATCGGACAAAAGAACTTCTTGATAGCGTGGATCCAGCGTTCGCGATGCTCCTGAAAGACTTATCCGAGCGGGATCTCCTCGAAGAGACGATCGTACTCTGGCTGGGTGAATTTGGACGTACGCCGAGGATCAACGAAAATGATGGACGCGACCATCATACCAACGGTTGGTCTGCTGTCGTCGCAGGGGGTGGGACCCGTGGTGGACAGATCGTCGGTGGTACCAATGAAGACGGTAGCGAAGTCGTGAGTGGTGCTGTCGGTGTACCTGACCTTTTCGCATCGCTCTGTTTCGCACTTGGCGTTGATGGGAATGAAGAGAATTATTCTCGTTCCGGACGACCGATTCGAGTCGTCAACGATGGTTCGGTTATAGAGGAATTGTTCAAGGCAATATAGTTGTCAGAGGAATAGTTGTCAGTTATCAGTACGGTTTTTCTGCGAAAAACCTTTCGGTTGTCAGTAACTCTCTTTAACTGACAACTGATAACTACTAAAAAATGAGAGTTATCGCTGGCACATTCAGAGGGAGACGTTTGGTTGCACCGAAGGGCAATCGTGTCGTCCGTCCTACTGCGGATCGCGTTAAAGAATCTGTCTTCAGTATACTGCGAGAACAGATTATTGACGCGAATTTTCTCGACCTTTGTGCCGGTACAGGGAATATGGGGATCGAAGCGTTGAGCCGTGGCGCGAAACATGTCACCTTTTTGGAGCGCGACCCGCGGTGCATCCAGATGATAGAACAGAACCTTTGGATATGTGGACTTACGACTAAACCTCGCGCAGCTCGCAAGCCAACTGATACAATATATCTGCTCCGTCGCGATGCTGTGAAAGGGATTACATATCTCCAGAAACAGGCCGCTGTGTTTGAGGTTATCTATTTTGATCCACCTTATGCCGTAGGTTTACAGGGCGGTTCAGAACTATACACCGCCTGTTTAGCATTGCTGGCTGAGAATTCGCTGCTCCATACCAGTGGCGTACTGCTTGTTGAACATGCAAAGCAGTTTGTGATACCTGACAGCGTCGGAAGTTTGGCACAGAGTCGGCAGGCGAATTATGGGGATACAGTCGTTTCGTTTTATCAAAGGACTTACGCAACTCCGCGGTAGGTGCGGTTTCCTAACCGCACCGACTACAAGGAATCCGTAGATTTTTAAGCCGTATGTTATTTATTATTACAGGGTGATCTACCCTTTACGCACTGGGCATAGACATAAAAAATGAAGATTTTGAACCTCCAATCCGGAACCCCTTTTCAAATGGGCAAAGGCAAAAATTGGCGTGTCGTACATCCAGATATGGGATCGACACAGTTGACGCTGAACCATGGACTCCACGCTCCCGGTCAAGAATTTACACAGCACTACCATGACGCATCAGAAGACGCTATTGTCGTCTTAGAAGGTGGCGGTGCTATCCGACAAGGGAGTGTCTATACACCGATTGCTGCAGGCGATGTTATTTTTGTCCCGGCAGGCGAGGTCCACGGTACAGTTAATACCACGCCGAACAGAGCACGCTTGATTAGTTTCCAAGCTCCGCCGGATATGGCACTCTACCGGGGCGAACGAGATACACCAGATGAAGCCCCAACGCCACAAGATGGGCATCGGAGCAACGTTCAGGTGCTTAATATGGCGCGGTGTGGACCTGTGTTCGGAAAAGCTGCTGATTGGCGAAGCGTCGTCTCACCGCAAAAAGGCTCTGTACATCTCTCCTTAGATTACATCTGTCTTGACAAGGGGCAACACTTTACGCATGAACCGATACACAGCGAATCAATTTATGTGCTAAAGGATGGATGTGCTGAAGTGAAGCATAATGGTGGAGAGACGCATACACTCGAACGATATGATGTCCTTTTCCTCTCCCCTGGGGACTCCTTTTCACTTTCGCATACTGGGGATGAACAGACAGCAGTCATATCTTGTCGGGCAGTTGCTTCTTCCATGTAAATCGTGGTATCTGCCGAATGTTAAGGGTTTCCCGCAAAATTGTCCAAGCGCAGTCTATACACTTGTGCCAAGACGAAAAAGGAAATTAATGGATGAGACCAGATGATGTAGCAGTCTCACGGCAGGGGAACCTCGCTGTGATAAACCACAATCAATTTGAGATTAAATTTAACCTTTCAAAAGGAACTTGGGATTATAGTGATGAAAATGGTGACACAATTATCCGAAACGGGTGTACACAGGTAACCCTTGACGATGGAACTGTTATCAAAACCGAAGACACTGGCACCCGCGAATTTATGACCGAGCTTCCCAAAACCGATGCTTTCGGTGATTATCATCAGGTCCGTTTTTCATACGAGGCGACAGGTAAGGGCATTCGGATAAATACCTACCTCAATTGTTATAACGCCCATCCCGGCATACACCTCAAAGTTGGTGTTGAAAACCTAAAACCTGAACCGTTGCAACTCGACAGCGTGACAGTACTGGGTGTTTCTGCAAATCGCGGTGCCGTTTTGCTCGGGACAACACCATCGGAGTGCCACCTTTTTATTAATATGCCGCCCGTCTCCCCCGGTGTCAGTAAAAGACTCTATGACGGATTCCTTCTCAGCGAGACCGATGCTATGCATCCGAGCCATGATGGTGTACTTCACGATACACAGACTGGCAAGGCACTTGTCTTCGGTTTCTTAACTACTGAGAAGTGGTGGCCCCGGATTCAGGTCGGTTGTCAACAGAATGGTGGAAAACGTTCACAATCGAGTGCTAAAAAGAAAAAAACATCGGTATCAGGCGTTAACTCGTGGGCACTCTATCATCAGTGTGCGCAGCGCTGCGACGCTGGTGAGGAAATTCTCTCTGAAACTGTTTATATCAACTTTACAGGTGGTGCTCAGGCTGCCTATGAACACTATACGGCTCTCAGGGCGAAAAAAAACGAACGCGCACATGTGCAATCTACGATGGCTCACGATGCATCGTTTGCTGCGTGGTCTTTTTCCGATACATCAGGCCCCCTTGATCCCGATGCTATATTAACGCAAGCAGATGCACTCGCCGAGCATCCTCTGTTTCAACCCAACGCCCCGGGCGGTATCAGTTATATTCAACTTGACGCAGCGTCAGGATTACAAAATCCAGAGACTGTCAACCAGATTCGAGCAAAAGGTTTTAAGGCAGGGCTCCAAGTTAATCTGTTTGGTCTCGCACTTGATTCGGAATTTGTACAGAACCATCCAGACTATTGCATACAGGAACAGCCTGCAACTCGCAGCGGAAGGAGACACCCACGTAGACGCACTGCACAGAACAGCTCCAAACCCGCAACAATCCATCTGCCAGACACCGGCAAAGAGGTCGCACTCTTGGATGTTTCGCATCCAGAAGTACAGGCACGTATTCGTGAACAGATTAAACACATGGTGAGCGATTGTGGTTATTCACTCATTAATGTAGACTTCACCGCTTATACAACGGGACTTACCAACGCTTCACACAATTTGCGATGGCATGATGACAGTTTAACAGCAGTGCAGCTGTATCGTCTCGCTGCTGAACTGCTAAGAGATACAATTAATGAGGTTCGCTTGGAAAGCACACCGGTAAAAGAGACCGTTTTGCTTGCAGGATACAATGCTATTTCGGATTTATGTATCGGTAATGTTACTGTCAACGCACCACTCCTCAATCCACCGTTTTCTGCTGATGGGCCCTCGAACCGTGCAAGTGATCAGTGGCATCATCAACGGGGCACGAAGCATCGCTTAAGTCGATATGCGGCGTATCTACGAGAGCATAGAGTCCTCTGGAACCATCTTTTTGGCGAACTTGCTGTTGATGAACCACGACCTATCAATGAGGCAATCGCGGAGATGACAGCCGCTGCACTCAGTGGTGGGGCTGTTCTTTGTGCTGACCCCATCGCGACACTTACGCCATTGCGGGCAGCATACTTAGCGAAAATCTTTCCACTTATAAATGAAGCTGCTACGCCCGTGGATATTTATGACGAACCTTTCCCCAAGATTTGGAGCCTACCTATTTCAACACCTCAGGAAACATGGTATCTCGCCGCAGTCTTCAATTGGAATGATCACGAAGACGATGTTTATTTTGAACTCGATGCACTGGGTGTGCCTGAATCTGACGGATTCCTTGTCCACGATTTCTGGATGCGTCAATATCTCGGCAAGGTTTCACAAAGCGTAAACTTGTTGAATATTCCGCCCCGTTCCGCGAAGCTGCTCTGTTTCCGTGAAGAGCAGGACATACCCCAATTGCTCGCAACCGATATTCACTATACGCAAGGCAGTGCCGAGATCCTATCTGCCGGTTGGGATCATCACAGCCAAAGTTATCTACTCGTTTGCAAACCGCTTAGACAGGCTGACGGGACCTGCTTTATTCATGTGCCAGAGGGTTATCTACCCATAAGCGTGGCGACTTACGGCAGCGGTTATGAATATAATTGGGACAAACCGATTTATCAGTTAAAGTTTACTGGGACGCAACCGGAGCAGTTGGTACACGCCAGCATTCACTTCGCAAAAACTTCCGGAGGCACCGTGTAACTTCAGGAAAGTCGGGGTCAGGACATGAGCACTGTTCATACACAAATGCAAACCCTCAAAGCGCGTGCAAGCGTTTGTACGGCTTGTGACTTAGCAGAAACCCGTACAAACGTCGTTTTCGGTAGCGGAGATGCCACCGCGAAATTAGTGCTTGTTGCAGAGGGCCCCTCCGCTGCAGATAATCACACGACGCTGCCATTTTCAGGGCCTACCGGGAATTTGCTTGATGAAGTATTGACGATAAATGATTTGACGCGCAGTGACATCTGGCTCACCAACATCATTAAGTGTCGAGCCGCAGGTCTCAAAGGGGGTGTGTTGAAAAACCGTCCACCGAAGGCATCGGAGATTAAAGCGTGCGCTAAATGGCTTGATGGAGAACTCACCTTGATACAACCTTCGGTGATTCTCTGCATGGGGGCACCTGCAGCGAAAGTGCTTATTCATCGAAGTTTCCGCATTACGGAGGAACGCGGCATCTGGTTTACAGATACCCAATATGCCCCGTTTGCTATGGCAACATTCAATCCCGCTTACATCCTCAGACAAGAGGGTGAGGATTTCACAGCGATGCGACAAATCCTCATTGACGATATCGCCGATGCCGTACGGAAACTACAAGAGACACCCGAAATTCCCAGGCTCACCCTTTTTTAACGAAGCTTACGCAACCCAGCTGCGAATGAGGTTTTCGACCTTGCTCTAACCCCAGTCGCCTATCCTGCCAAAGATTACCGTCTACTATTCGGACCTATCTGTTTTGCTTAATTGCCCCCCAAATTGTTGCAACTTTACCTACGGGATCAACTGCCAATGTCGCTTCTAAACCGTTATCCATCAGCGACTGAATGTCATCTTCCTCAAGGGCAACATCAAAGAGTAGCATTTCATCGAACATACCTTCCCACTCTCTGCCGCCGCCACTCCATGAACCGATACGTCCAGGTCCAAATTCGCCCGGCAAGGGCCCCCATTTACCCTCAGCATCAAGTTCGCCATCGAAGTAGACACGAACCTCTTCATCGTTGCTGCTGTAAGCGACTGCAAGATGGAACCATTTATTCAAGATACTTTTATCTGCTGTAAAGTCTGAATCAGGCCAACCCGGATGTCGAACAGGGTTGTTGGAATGAATAGCCATTTCCATCTTATTATCTGGTCGGAATTGATAATGGACATATCCAGCTGCCCAACCGTCACGGTTGAAAAAACATCTCCACGCGCCAACTCTTCCTGTTGAATTGAACCATTTGATGAGCGTAAAGTCTTCGAGCGGTCCAATCTCTGGGACAGTGACCCAAGCGTCTTTTCCGTTGAGTTCTATGGCGTTGCCGAATTTACCTTTCACCCATTTAGCACCGCCGACAAGATTGCCATCGTTACCGTTGTCAGATGAATCTTTAGCCACTTTTCCGTTCGTTTCGTCAAACAACCATGCGCCGACAATAGACTTCGGATCGATTTCAGCGTCGCTGAACTGGGCAAACATGGAAACTACGATGATTAAACTAATTGTAAGGCGTACCATCTTGATTCTCCTCTGTTTATGGGTTGTTAATCTTTGAAAACTAAGGATATTCCTACGGTGGATTGTAGCACAGATTGCCAGAAAACTGAACAAAATTGTGCTAATTGCATTTGATTTGTTGTGTATAGTGCGTAATATAACCGCATTGAAGATGCCAATAAGAAAATATGAAGCGTTTGCCTAAAATTTTTCCAAATTCTGTGAAAAAATTGAAAAAAATGGTTGACAAACTTCTAAGAACATGTTATAATATTTAACGCTCAGAAATGAATGGCTTTCAAGTGGAAAAGATTTTGATGAATTTCTTTGGCATCATATTATAATGTAGGCAGTTGCCTTTAGTTTCGTAGAACTGGCGCGTGCGCGTCTATCTACTAAATCGGGGGTGGAAGTGGTATCTCGACGTAAATTTTTCAAATTCCTCGGTTGGGGAAATTTCACTGCAGCACTGGGTTTAACCTTGGGACCTGGGCTGGTTCGGTATCTGTATCCACGCGTGTTGTTTGAACCGTCCTCTATTTTTAAAGCAGGGTTCCCGGCAGAGTATCCACCGGGCAGCGTTAGCGAAAAGTTCAAAAAGGAACCGTATGGTGTTTGGATTGTCCGGAAGCAGGATGGCGAATTCTATGCACTCTTAACCATTTGCACGCATCTCGGATGTACACCGCGCTGGCTCGGCTCTGAAAACAAATTCAAATGTCCTTGCCACGGTAGCGGTTTCGACCGCGAAGGTGTGAACTACGAAGGTCCCGCACCACGCCCCCTTGAACGCGTTAAAATTACATTGGCAGAAGATGGTCAGATCGAAATCGATAAGTCTGTGAAGTTTTTAGGTGAGAAGGGGCAGTGGACCGACCCAAGCTCCTTTTTGAAGGTCTGAAGAAAGGAGAGCATTTGTGCCTGGCTCCGGTCAGGTAGAAAAGGCGTTTCGGCGTTGTTGGGCGCACCTTGAGTGCCCATACTACAACGTACACGTCGGAACTTGCTATAAAAAATATGAACGAAGAACGTAAAGGGCTCAAAGAAAAGATTACGAATTCCGATATTTGGCGCTCTATATTCCGCCACGGATATGAAGACACAGGGCGCAGGTACACCTTACAAATTCTCCAAAACGTCTGGTTGCATCTCCATCCTCCTCGGGTTTCTCGCCATGCACTCAACTTCCGTTTTACATGGTGCATGGGCGGTATTACCTTCCTCATGTTCCTCGTCACAGCTGTCACAGGCGTGCTCCTGATGTTCTATTACCGTCCGACCGCTGAATACGCCTTCCACGATGTTCAATACCTCGAATTTGACATTCCGTTCGGGATGCTCCTCCGGAACATGCACCGCTGGGCAGCACACGGGATGGTGATTTCGGTGATGTTGCACATGTTCAGAGTTTTCTTGACCGGTTCCTACAAGAAGCCACGCGAATTCAACTGGGCAGTGGGTGTTATCTTACTACTGGTGACATTTTTCCTAAGTTTCACTGGCTACCTGTTACCTTGGGATCAATTGGCTTTTTGGGCGGTGACTGTCGGAACCAACATGGCACGCGCAACACCTGTATTGGGACACGAAGGCCCATTCGCACCACAAGACATCACACAATCCAACGATGTCCGATTCGCACTGCTTGCAGGTACGATTGTAGGCCCCTCAACGCTCTTGAGGTTCTATATTCTACACTGTGTCGCTGTGCCGCTTTTGGCAAGCGTCTTGATGGCTTTGCATTTCTGGCGTGTCCGTAAAGATGGAGGCATCTCTGGACCCCTATAGACGGAATTGCTGGAACAAATCTTTTGTGGCGGCGGAACGCAGTTTCTGTTAGCATCGGCAAGCAATCCTATCTTCAAAGGAGCAGAATCGTATGGAGCATTTTATAGCACTGGTAACGAAGCCGGATAATGTCCCTATTGTTGCTATCCTTTTTTTGATACCCTATTTCATCTGGCTCTCTTACCGGCAAGCACGCCTGACTGACAAGACAGGTGTACCCTCGGATGCTGCACTCAACGATAAAGTCTATGTGTGGCCCTACCTCTGCCGGAACGAGTTTATCTGCGCAATTATCGTGATGCTGGTGCTCGGTGTCTGGTCTATTATGATTGATGCCCCACTTGAAGAGCCGAGCGATCCGACGAAAACGCCGAACCCCTCTAAAGCGCCCTGGTATTTCCTCGCGCTTCAGGAGATGCTCGTTTACTTTGATCCTTGGATCGCAGGCGTGGTCCTGCCCGGCCTAATTATCGCAGGCTTGATTGCTATTCCGTACATTGACACGAACCCAAAAGGTAAAGGCTATTATACGATCAAAGAACGGCCGTTCGCACTCTCCGTATTCTGCTTCGGATTTATCATTTTGTGGATCGTTTTGATGGTCGTCGGGACATTCCTCAGAGGCCCCGGTTGGAACTTCTTCGCGCCATGGGAAGCGTGGGATCCACACCTCGTTGTGCCGCTGACGAACGTAAATTTATCGTATTTTATCGGGATTCGGAGTGAGGCTACTGCAAACTTTTTCGGCTTCGCCGTCGTCGCGGGGTATTTCGCAATCGGGCCGATTGTCTATTTATGGAAAGGTAGGAGTAACCGTTTCTTACAGGAGCTCGGGCTCGTTCGATATATCATTGTCTCGTTTCTGTTTTTAACTATGCTTGCACTGCCAATCAAGATGATCTTGCGAATATTCTTCAATGTAAAATACATTTGGGTATCCCCGTGGTTCAACGTCTAATTTTTTCGCCAGTCGCAAGCGTAAAAGGAGCAGGTTTAGTAAACATGAGTCTTGTTTTTAAGATCCCCGGGTGGCACTTGTTGTCTGATTATAATACTCTGAACCGCTTTAATGTTCACGAACATCGTTTTGAAGCGCATAGGAAACCCGTTTTTGACAGGGGCCCCATAGCGATCAGCGTATGGGCGAGAAAAAACGGAGCGGAAACCCAATCGTTAAAAAATGGAGGGAGTAAAGTTCGTGAGGAACAAAAAAGAAATTCCTGCTGAAAATAAATCGTATTCTGCTTTGTTCTTTATTCTGTCCGGACTGTTAGGACTCGTAACCTTATGGGGGTTCTGGAGTGAGATGATCACCCGCCGCCCATGGAAGCAAATCCAGCAGCAGTTTTATCAGTATGAATATGAGAAAACACACGCGGAATTAGAAAACGCAAAGTTGGCTTTGCCAGAACTTTCCACGCCTCAAGAACCCGATGCGAAAGAATTGGGTAGGTTGACTAAAGCCGTACGGAACGCTCACGTTACACTTGAGGAAGCATTGCAGGCGCGCAAGTTTCGACAGAGTGAATCGGACGCGATCAACTATAAGTATCAGCATAGTCTCCACGAAGCAAAAGGTAGACGTAATGAGACGGTTGACAAGTGGCAAGAGAAATTAGCTGAACTTGAATCGCGTATTGAAGGCGAGCTGACGGAGGCTGTCTTGGCAGCGGAGGCAACTTTTGCTGATGCTAACAAGGACTTGGCGCAATTCTATCAAACCAATAACGACCCACGACAGGCACTTAGTACTTACCTCATCGCACTGAAATATAACGCTACAGACGCGGAGATCACTGATGGTATTACTGCCGCGCAAGCAGCCCTTCAAGCACTACAAGCCGACAAAGCCAAGTATGATGAAGTTGCGCGCCTGCAGGAAAAATTGAATTCTGTCGGGGGTATCAAGCGAACCTTCCTCGGCAGCCTATTGGAAAATCCTTTCCGTGAAACACGAACCATTACGCAATATTATCTTGAAGATTTTAATCACACCGCAGATCGGTGTGCTACGTGCCACTTTTCTGCCGATAGAAGCGGCTATGAACGATCCGCACAAGAGACGTTTGAGATCGAAGGTGATGGCCAAGATCCTGTCGTACAACGCCTCAAGCACGCCGAGGTCAAGGTCGGTAGTGAAAGCCTCGTAATTGATGGGTTTGATGCAGAAGCAGACGAATATACATTAAAAGAAAATGGAACGCTTACTTTCAGTGATCTGGATGTCTTCGGTGAAGTTGAGATTTCTTATGAGACCGGCTACCGGTCCGTCCTTCAGACACATCCGCACCGCGATGTCCTCCTCGCAAAGCACCCGATTGATAGATTTGGGTGTACACCGTGTCACGGGGGACAGGCGCAAGCCCTGACAGCGAAAGCCGCGCACGCGCTAACACATGCTGAATATTGGCTCAGTCCTGTACTCGGGTTAGATGAACATACCGGTAGAACGTCTGAAGAGACGAAAGGGTATATGGAATCTAACTGCCGCCGGTGCCATGACGGGGTCATGAAATTAGATTACGGTGTAGATCCTGAAACGGATGAACCTGTGGACTATGCCCCGAATCTCACAAAAGGGTTAGCACTCTTTGAAGACCTCGGTTGCCACGGTTGCCATGCTGTGGAAGGGTATAGTGCAATCGAAAACATCGCTAAAGTCGGTCCATCGCTTGCAAAAGTCGGTAGTAAGGTGAAAGACACAGCTTGGCTCGAAAGTTGGATTAAGAAACCCGAAGCTTATCTGCCAAAGACGACGATGCCGAACTTCTTCCCCGCCGAGGGGATGAGTCAAGTCGTCTACCTCAAGAACGGTGGAACGCGCACAGGTGTTGTCACGAAAACCGCTAACGGTATTGAGATTAAAACAGATGATGGCACTGTATATCCCTATCCGGACGATTATGTCCTCCGTATCGTTGATGAGGTGAAATCTATTGCAGCATATCTCGCAACGATGAGTGATGCGAATCTTGATGAATCCTCCGTAAACTATTCCACATCTGAAAGCGTTATTAAGGCAGGCGAGGAGACTGTTAAAACTGTCGGTTGTCTCACGTGCCATGCCGTTGATGGCTTAGGTACCGATTTTGCACCAGCACTGGACAGCGTCGGGGCGAAGGTCACGCCGAATTACCTCCGTCAGTGGATTAACGATCCAAAGGCTTATGATCCCGATACAAGTATGCCGAGTTTGCGGTTAAGTAACCGCGAAATTGACAACGTCGTCGCCTATTTGATGAGTTTACAGCAAGCAACTCCCAACGCAGCGGGTGAATCCATCGGTGAAGTGGACGTAGCAGAGGGCGAAACACTCGTCAGAACTTACGGATGTTTCGGTTGCCACGAAATACCTGGCTTTGAAGATGAATCGAAGGTCGGTGCTGACCTCGGCGAATTCGGCGCGAAACTCGCTGATGAACTTGACTTCGGCGATACAGTAGGTATTGAACACAGTTGGACCGGATGGACGATCGGCAAAGTTACCGACCCGCGGCGTTATCAAACCCGACGGATTGCCTCGCGGATGCCCGTCTTTCATCAAATTAAGGACAACGAAGAAAACGCAAGGGCTCTTGCCGTGCTTTTGAAGAGTTTCCAACCGGAGAAGTACCCGCTCAGTTACATCCATAACCGATCCGAGAAATTGAACCGTATTGATGCCGGTAGACGACTCGTCAAAAAATATAACTGCAGCGGCTGCCACGAGATTGAGGGCGCGGGCGGTGATTATCGCGACGTTATCATCGCACATGAAGGACTCAGTGATATGATTGCCACGCAGCTTGCACCGCCACCATTGAAGGCTGAAGGCGCGAGAGTCTATCCAGACTGGTTGTTTGAGTTCCTTAAGAAACCCTCTGACATCCGCTATGGACTCAAAGTACGGATGCCGACATTTGGTCTATCTGATGATGAAGCGACCACGCTTGTTGAATACTTCTCTGCGCTTGACGATGAACCGTTCCCTTATGAGACGCTTGAAGTGCCAACCCCAACACGTGCTGAATTGCGGGTCGGTAAGCAGATTTTTGACGAGCTCCAGTGTATCTCTTGTCACCCTTCACAGGGTGAAGTTATTCCTGAAGGAAGTGACAAGGCAGGACGGCCCGATCTCTCATTGGCAAAAGGACGTCTCAAACCGGATTGGCTCGTTGATTGGATGAAAGACCCGCAGTCGTTCCAGCGCGGAACGGCGATGCCACAAGCCTGGCCGCTCGTCGGTGGACAACACCTGGCGGTTGAGGGGTATGCTGGCGATGACGCTGAAAAACAGATTCAACTCGTTCGAGATTATCTCATCTCGTTAGGACGTTAATAGTTATCAGTTATCAGTCATCAGTTGTCAGTTACAAGAGGTTTTTGATAGTCCTAAAGTCTCTTTCTGACCACTGAAAGATTTTTCGCAGAAAAATCGTATTCTCACTGCGAAGCAAACTGACAACTCTTAAAACTAATAACTATTATGAGACACCTCGTTGTCGTTATCCTCATGATCATTGTGTGGCTCAACGGTTTAATCTGGTTGGGTAAGCAGGTCGATCCGAGTACGAAGTATGCCTCGGAGGTTGAATACAAGTACGCCCGCTACTGCGGAGGATGCCATGGCAACCATGGCGAAGGGAATGGACGCATCGGGCGTTTCAAGAAACTGGACCCGGCAAACCTAACCGACAACAGTCTCTGGGAAATGCACGACGATGAACAATTGCTGGATAGCATTAACACCGGAAAGAACGACATGCCGGCGTTCTACTACTATCTCAGTGATGAAGAACAACGCGAAATTCTTGCTTATATTAAGGAAACATTTCGTCCGTAACACAAAAACAATCTTTAAAAAATTAATCTATATCTGAGGCAGAGTCATTCAGTTCTCCCGTAGTTTCGATTTTGCGCTCAAGATTTCTTCGCTGTAGCCGCGATTCTCGCTGACTGCTGACAACTGAATGCTTTTTTATTTGCGTTCTTAATTGCTGTAATGTTAATATATTGCAGATTCAGTGACTCCAGACTAAAGTCTGGAGATTGTTCAACACGGCAGCTGAGTCTATAGGTTGGATGATTATAAACACACTGAATAGAGTAATATATCGTAATATTCTGTGGTGGCACGCAGAGGTATTTAGGATGCTCCTCAAGTCCTATGTAAATGCTGGTATTGCGATCTCGACGGGGCAACATATAACCCGCAAGGGAGGTTACGATGAATTTCGTTCCTGTCAAGAGTAAAGATGGTAAAGTGTTAATGCCTACGCATCCGAATAAGGCAGGTATGTTAATCAAGAAAGGATTAGCAACGCCTTACTGGAGTAATGGTATATTCTGTATCAGATTAAACTACGAAACCACAGAGTATACGCAAGATATTGTTGTGGGTGTTGATCCTGGAAGTAAAAAGGAAGGCTTTACGGTTAAGTCTGAATCGCATACTTTTCTGAATGTTCAGGCGGATGCTCATAACAAGGTGGGTAAGAAAGTTGCCAAGAGGCGTGAGTTGCGTCGCAGTAGGCGTTCACGTAAGTGTCCGAATAGAAAGAAAAAGAATCACAATCTGTCTAATAGGAACAGGCTACCTGCGGGTACACGTGCCAGGTGGCACTGGAAGATACGCATATTGGATTGGTTGTCCAAGTTGTATCCAATCACACATGTATGCGTGGAAGATATTAAGGCACGCCCGAAGCAATATCAGAAGAAGTGGAACCAGTCTTTTAGCCCATTAGAAGTTGGTAAGGAGTGGTTCTATGGTGAAATTCGCAAGAAATGGGATTTGTTAACTATTCAAGGCTACGAAACAAAGGATATACGCGACAGGCTTGGACTTAATAAATCCAAGGATAAGATGTCGGAGTCTTTTGAAGCGCATTGTGTGGACTCCTGGTGCTTGGCATATCACGCTATAGGGGGTGACACTATTGTAGACAACGCCAGTGTGTTTTGTATAGCACCTATACCTATACAAAGGCGCAACTTGCACAGAGAAGTTCCTAAGAAAGGGGGTGTCAGACATAGATATGGCGGCACCAGATGCTTGGGTTTCACTAAAGGGACTTTGGTAAAGAGTATTAAGTGGGGTCTTTGTTGGATTAGCGGTCATCAAAACGGCAAAATTAATCTTACGCAGATGTCAACGAAAAAACAAAGACCTATGCAGAAACAAGAGAGTTTCAGAATACTGAGACGACTTAACTTCAAATACAAAGTGGCTACATCTCCAAGCTAAAGCATGGAGTTTTGCCACTAAAGAGGTTGATAAATTTAAACGATAAAAGGAGAAAAAATCATGAAAACTCTAATGGCGCTGCTTGTCTTTGGAATGCTGGCGAGCGTTGCATTCGCGGGTAATATCACCGGCACGGTAATGTATGAAGGCGACGCACCGGCGCGTCCAGAACTAACGGCTAATAAAGACGATCATTGCATTAAAACTGTAAAAGGCACAAAGTCAGAGGCACTCGTTGTCTCAAAAGGCAAGGGCATTAAGAACGTTGTGATTTATGCCCGCGTCCGTGGCGCAAAAGTAACCTTGCCAGAGAACAATCCGGTTATGGATCAGAAAGATTGCGCTTACTACCCGCACGTGCTTGTTGTGCCTGTAGGTGCTACGGTGGATCTTACCTCCAGAGACCCAGTGGCGCACAACGTCCACTCACATGCCCAGAAGAATGAAGCAGTGAATACGCTGATTCCGAAGCCCGGGGTAGTTGTCCCGCATAAAATTGAAAAGGCTGAAGAAATTAAGTTCACCTGCGATATTCACGCGTGGATGACCGGTTACATCGTTGCTGTTCCGAGCAACTTTTATACAGTTACCGGTGGGAAAGACGATAAAGGCGAATGGCTGAGTGCAAATGCTTATGAAAAGTCAGCAGACACCGGTAAGTATACACTCGAAAATGTTCCAGCCGGTAGAGCGCGCGTTGTCGCATGGCATGAAGAACTCGGCACAGCCAACAAAACCGTTGAAGTCCCTGAGAGTGGTGATCTTAACGTAAACTTCACAAGTGCTGATTTTAAGAAAAAAGCCAAAAAATAACAGGCAGCAGCCAGCCTTCGGCGGTCAGCCAGAAACCTGCTTTGCTGACGGAAACCGAAAAGCGACAGCTGATAGTCTGTTTGATTTGATAGGTTCAGAAAACTGAAAGGGATCCCGCTGACAGCCGATGGCTGACAGCCGAAAGCCATGAAAATATCTAAAAAGAGGCTCTATCTCATACTGGGTTGTGTGCTCGTCTTTTATGCCGTGTTGGCTATCGCACCCGCGTTCGCACAGGACATGAGTGATGCGGAATATCGCCCTTTCCCGGTAATCGGCAGCCGAACTGCAGCATGGATTGCCGCGCAGCTCCATCTCTTATTTGGCTCCTTTATCCTCGGTGTACCGATGTTCGCTGTTATCATCGAATTTATCGGTTGGAAGACCAAGGATGAACGGTATGATCGGATGGCACAGGAGTTTATTAAACTCTGTATGGGCGCGTTTTCGACAACGGCCTTACTCGGTGGGGTCCTCGTCTTCATTCTTATCTGGTGCTATCCGAAAGTAATGAGCAAGCTCAGCGGGATATTCGGACCGACGATGATTTTTTACGTCATCCTGTTTTTCGGCGAAACCTTTACCCTCTACCTCTATTCCTACGGATGGGATAAGATGCAGGGACGGCATAAAGGATGGCATCTTTTCCTCGGTGTTTTATTAAATGTGTGGGGCACGGCGATTATGTTTGTCTCTAATTCATGGCTTACTTATCAGACGAGCCCGGCAACACAACACGGTATCATCTCTGAGATGCGAAAGAAATCTTGGATGGACGAACAGTTAGCCTCAGATCCGGCGTTGACCCCTGAAACCGTTATGGAGGGGGTTACAGACCATACCATGATACCGCTCCACAACGAGACAACAGGCGAGTTCATGGCTACCGTTTGGGATGCCGTCAACAACTTTACGTGGATGCCAGTTAACATTCACCGTCTGATCGGAAATATTGCCTTCGGGGGTTCCATTGTAGCGGCTTATGCCGCGTTTCGATTCCTCGTCGCCAAGACGAAGGCGGACAAAGCACACTACGATTGGATGGGGTATACCGGAAACTTTATAGCACTCTGTGGACTCATTCCATTACCGTTTGCAGGGTATTGGCTTGGCCGCGAAATCTACATGTTCAACAACACGATGGGCATCAACATGATGGGCAGCCTCTTCTCTTGGCTATTTATCATTCAGGCGGTAATGATCGGTGTCCTATTCATCGGCGCGAACTACTACCTCTGGTCCGGCATGGGACGGATTCAAGGGGCAGAGATCTACGCGCGCTACCGTCCGTACATGATTATCGCGATCATTGTCTGTGTCGCCATCTGGATGACCCCGCGGACACTCTCTAAAATCTCAACTGCCAGTGAACTGAGTGCTATGGGCGGCGCGAACCATCCGCATCTCGGATTTTTCGGATTAATGACTGCCAAGAATACAGCTGTGAACATCGTTATCCTCACGACCTTCTTGAGTTTTCTGTTCTATCGGCGTTCCGGGAAAACACCAACGGCGAGTTGGCGAAAAGTCGGCAACATAGCGATCTCGTCTATCTTCTTTTTCGCGGTGGTCGCAATTGTGGTTATCGGTATCGTTGGATTTGCGGTTCCGACAGATTTTCGTGTCAACGTGCTAACCCCGTGGCAGGTCGTGATCGCGCTCGCTGTGATGTTCGCAGTGACGGTCCTTGATGTTTTCATGTATAGGAGAGCGCAGACATCGGGGACTATCGAGTGGGGTGAGATGACAGACCGGTCACAATACGTGTTAATTCTCTTGGCGATTACATTTACCTCCTTGATGGGCTTGATGGGCTACGCTCGCTCAGGGTTACGCGAACAGTGGCATGTCTTTGGAGTCATGCCAGATACGTCCCCTGACGCGTTTACACCGCCTCTCAGCGAGGCAGTAAACATGGTAGCGATTATCATGGTCATTTTCTTCGCACTCGTCGGGTTTATCTTCTGGCTCGGCCTATGGGGTGAAAAGAAAAAACAAGCCACCACTCCTGTAGAAGCAGAGGTCGCTACGGAGAGCGATGATTAGCATGCGAGAATGAAGGTAATATTGCTTTTATCCCTGTTTGCCTTATTAAATATTGGATGTGTAAGGAATAATTAAAAAATGTCAAGAAATACGCTTATAAAAATCGCGAGCCTAATTTTGATGGTGGTGAGTTTCATCGCCTATATTGCTGGCGCATCTGCGTTCCCAATCGCCTCGGAGAATCTGCTCCCTTGGTCGGTCTGGTTTCTCCTCGCGGTTATTGTAAACATCGTCTTGTGGTCCAGCGTTATGAGATTGCTAACGTTCTCGCTTGCCGTGATATGGTTTTATGCCTTTGTTGCTGGACTTGTCCCCGAAAGTTCCACTGCGGTAAATTTAACTGAACTGGATTGGAGCGATCCAGACGCAGTTGCTGAGCAGGGTGCTTTGGTGTTTAATGGAAAAGGACAGTGTAGCGCATGCCATACTGTAGATACCACCGCACCGCCAGGAAGGTGTCCCGACTTGACAGACATCGGCACTAACGCTGCAACCCGTGTATCCGGCATGGATGCCAAAGCGTATTTGATCGAGTCCATGTATCAGCCCGCGAACTTTCTTGTGCCCGGCTACGGCAAAATTATGCCAGAGGTATGGAAACCGCCTATCAGTCTCTCAAAATTAGAAATTGAGGCGGTTATCGCCTATCTCCAGAGTCAAGGCGGCGAAATTGACCCGACACCGTTTGATGAACCTATAGATAGAGCGGACGTGGGGACCACTGCTGAAGCACTTCCGCCCTTGTTGACCGGTGACGCGGAACTCGGCAAAAAGGTGTTTGTGGATGCCGCATGTATCTCATGCCATGCTGTGACAGGAATAGAGAGCCCAGCAGCGGGTGAAACAACAAATGAAGACTTTGAAGTCGTCACTGCACCCGACCTCTCTGAAATTGCTGCCTTTAACGACATGCGTTACCTTGAGGAGTCAATCCTTGTACCCGGTGCGCAAATTGTGAGCGGCTACGGTACCGTTACTGTCCGTGCCAAAGGAACAACTTTCCAAGGAACACTCGTCTCGCAAGACGAAGAGAAAATTGTCGTCCGAACTAAAACGGCAGATGGTGTGGAAGAAGAGCATACTATCTTATTGAGCGAACTTGATGACGAACCGATTGATGATCTCGCAAATCTGAAAGTAAAAGGTTATTTGACTTTAACACTAACGCCTATGGATGCAGACACACCGGTAAGTGGTGAAATCGTTTCGGAAACCGATGGCACTGTGACGCTTAAGGTTGGTGAGGAAAATCAAACGTTTTCTAAAACAGATGTCAAAAGTCAGATGACTATCCTCACTTTTGATGGTGATGAAATTGCCGGTGAAGTCGTGTCGGGTACGCTTAAAGATGACGAAATCGTCTTAAGCGTTGATGGTAGCGAGGTCGTAATTGATGTTGCCTTAGATATCGAGGAAGCGACTTTAGCCCGTGCGCTTGGCAAGAGACTCCGTGTTACATCACCGATGCCTGAAAACTTCCCGATACTTTTATCGGTCGCAGATTTGACCAATCTACTCTCTTTCTTAAGCACGCTCACTGGTGCAACAGCAGAGGCAGCACCAGAGGAGACTGGAGATATGCCTGCAGAATAACAGATTTTTATATTTCCTTTCGGTTGAGTCATGTTAATTAAAGATTTCACGCGATTCTATGTAGAGTCGCCCTCCATTTCCTTACAGGCTTAC
Source organism: uncultured Poribacteria bacterium (assembly GCA_951828385.1). GTDB lineage: Bacteria > Poribacteria > WGA-4E > WGA-4E > WGA-3G > WGA-3G. The sequence goes on along the minus strand of OX639973.1, from coordinate 3,513,796 downwards.
GTTTCTGATGTTTTTCACCAGAAACCCGATTTTTTGACCATCAACTCGACTCCGAACATAATATAGAAAGGCACGAGTTGATGATCAAAACGGAAAAATCGGAGCAGAAACTTAATATTTAAAAAAATAAAACATGAAAAAATTGTCGCTTTTCACAATATGTCTCATAATTCTGGTGGGTTCTTGGGTCTTCCTGCGGTTCGTCGTTGGCGGCATCATCTCAGTACCGATACCGGGTAGCGTGATTGCGATGTATATGGGGCTGATAGTCATCGCTATCTTGGTGCATATCTCCGTTGAGGACTCGCTATTTCGGGAGTTTCGCCGCCCTATCCTCGAAACGCTGGTGGATGACAAACGCCGTCTCCACCGCCGGGTTCTTGTGGTGTTGATCCCGCTCCTTCTACTCGGTTATACCTACTTGATTATCGCACAACGAGCGAATCCACCGGGCAGCCCGCGTGACGCACACCCATCGCCGCCGCTTGAATTGACCTACAAAGATGAGGTCATCGGCACGATGCAAGATGTCGTGAACCCCTTCCGGCACTATGAAAAAGATGACCCAGAGGCGTTCAAAGCGCATGTTGAAAACGGTAAACGGGTCTATCATCAGAATTGCTTTTACTGCCACGGAGACCACTTGGATGGGCAAGGACATTTCGCACCATACCTCCAACCGCTACCCGCTAATTTCCAAGACCCAGGGATTATTCCGAACTTCCAAGAATCTTTCTTTTTTTGGCGAATAGCAAAGGGCGGGCCGGGATTACCAGCAGCCGGTGGGCCGTGGGATTCAGCAATGCCTGTCTGGGAAGACACCTTGACAAAAGACGAAATTTGGGACGTTATCCTGTTTCTATCGGATTACACCGGTTATCAACCACGAACCTTTGGGGAGGCACACTAAAAATGAGAATCAGAACAGTTGCTCTCCTAATTATCCTGTTTGGAATGCTTGTTGTGCTTAGCCTTACATACGCGCAAAATGCACCGGAGGCTTCCGAAAAAGGAAAACAGGTTTATGAAAATTCCTGCGCACACTGCCACGGTGTTGAAGGCAGAGGCGACGGCTCCGCTGCTGAGAATCTGCTCCCAAAACCGAGGGATTTCACACGCGGTTTGTATAAAATCCGGTCTACAGAAACTGGACAACTCCCCACTGATCAGGACCTGTTTGACATCATCACCGAAGGGATGCCCGGCTCGTCTATGCCGCCATGGGAAACTGCCTTGAGTGCCAATGACCGCTGGGAAGTGACGGCATACATCAAAACTTTCTACGACGGCTTTAAGGAGGCTGAAACACCACCAAAGCAGATTAGCCTGTCCGGGAAAGTCGCTAACTCTGAACAGAGTGTGGAAACCGGAAAAGCACTTTATAGCGAACTCGGTTGTGTGGAATGCCACGGAAATATCGGAAGAGGGGATGGCACTTCAGCACCAGACCTGACCGATGAGTGGGGAGACCAGAGCTGGCCCGCAAATCTGACGCAGGGTTGGAATTTCCGAGGGGGTTCGGATACCGAAGACATCTTCAAACGATTTGTTGGGGGACTCGCTGGTTCAGCCATGCCAGCGTTTGAGGGCGATAGCTTTCCAGGCTTCGGACTGACAGCTGAAGAATCCAGTCGCATGATTGAATTGGATAACAAAGATGAAATGACAGAAGCAGAGGAAGAAGAATCCGCGCAACTTTACGAGAAATACGATGCTGCTGTTGACATCGCTCTCAATCTTGCAGAAGGCACAGAACTGTCGGCAGAAGAAAAACAGATTTATGATGATGCGATGAAAGTTGTCTATGAAAAGAGTTGGCATTTGGCGAACTACGTTAAATCGCTTATGCCTGAAAAACGTCCTGAACCCGCTATCGGCAACAACGTACTCCGTTCACAATACGTTCAAGGTGAGTTGCCTGAAATGGATGATGCCGCATGGGGGACGCTTGAAGCCAGTTACTTCCCGCTCGTTGGGCAAGTCGTCATTGAGCCACGGCAGTTTAATCCAACGGTTGATGCTGTGAATGTTAAATCGTATTACAGCGATACAGAGGTCGCTTTCCTCTTTATATGGGACGACCGAACACACACGACTGACGAGACCGATGAAGAGACTGGAAAAATCCTTGAGGACGCTTTAGCAGTCCAGTTTCCCGTGAAGGTACCCCAAGGACCGACCGCACCGAAACCCTATTTTTTATGGGGCGGTAGACTGCCGGTCTATCTATGGCACTGGAAAGCCTCCGCACCTGAACAGGTGACCGAGCTGACCGCCAAAGGTATTAGCAATGCAGAAGTGCAGGAAGCACAGGGCGAATTAAAAGCGCAAGGCACCTACACAGAGGGGCAATACAAATTATGGGTGAAACGCGCCTTAAAGACTGATGACAAAAAGGACTTGCAACTTGACCCCGGTGTCTTCGTGCCTATCGCTTTCTCGGCATGGGACGGCGCGAACGGTGATGTTGACACAAAACGGGTTATGACAAGTTGGTATACTTTTGTGCTTGAACCTGTACCATCTTCAAAGCGGTTCGTTTATCCGCCTTTAATCGCACTGCTCTCTGTTGGTTTCCTCTTCGGTTTACGGGCGTTCGTACAACGCAGAAATTCAGAAGAAGTCTAAAAATATGAAAATACCTGCTGGTGGGCGCGCTTTGGAAGCGCACCGATTGGTGGTGTGTAGTTAGCTATAAAATCTACGATCATCAGTTATCAGCACTCAGTTCAAAAGATACCTGAGCCGAATCGAAAGCCTCTTTAACTGACAACCGATAACTGATAACTATTAAAAAGGAGAAAAAAATGAAATCCTATTTGTTGGCAAGTCTCACGATACTTCTCGTGTGCTGCTACGTCGGTACTGTTTTCGCAGCTGACTCTGATGCGGGCGACATGGAAATGTTGGTATTTCCTGAAAACTATAAAGCTATGGCTGTGAACGACGGTGGCACAATTAGTGGCGTTGTGAAGTTTGAAGGAGATGTGCCTGAGAAGAAAGCACTGGAAATCACCAAAGACGAAAAAGTTTGTGGTGCTGACGAAAAATTTGATGAGTCGCTGGTCGTCGGTGAGGGCAACGCTTTAAAAAATACAATTGTCTACCTAATCGACATTTCAGCAGGTAAAGATTTTGACAAAGATGCCAAAGTGGAGATCGACCAGAAGGGTTGCAAATTCACGCCACATATCCAGATCGTTCCTATTGGCGCACGCCTAACAATGTTGAATTCCGATAAGATTATGCACAATGTGCATATCTTCAGTAAGATCAACAAACCGGTTAACAAAGCGCAGCCAAAAGCCCGTCGGAAGATGCCCCTCAAGGCTGTCAAGAAGGCGGAGGGACCCGTCGAAGTCAAATGCGACGTTCACGGATGGATGTCCGCTTGGATTTCCTACGTACCGCACCCCTATTTTGCTGTCACCAACGAAAAGGGTGAATTCACGCTTGAAAATGTCCCCGCAGGTGAATATAAACTCGGCTATTGGCATGAAGCGTGTGGCACAAACAGCAAGGCACCCGTCGCTGTTACTGTAGAAGCTGCCGGCACTGTTACACAAGATTTCACGCTCAAACTGAAGTAGCCATCAGCAATCGGCGATCAGCGGTCAGCAAGAGGTTTTCCTTGTGGTAGACACAGAAGTTTTGCATTCCATAACGCCTGAGGGTTTCCGACGGTTTCCGATGGTCTCCGACAACCGAATTGAGGTAGAAAATCTCTCGCACGCTTATCAGAAGCGGCAGGCACTTGATAATGTCAGTTTTGATGTCTCATGTGGTGAGATTTTTGGACTCCTCGGACCGAACGGAAGTGGAAAAACGACCCTTTTCAGGATTCTGTCTACACTCATGCCAGTAACTTCTGGCACTGTTCGCATCCTCGGACATGACTTAGCCACCGAGGTGAAAGCGATTCGGAACCTTTTAGGGGTCGTTTTTCAACACCCAGGGTTAGATGCTAAACTTACCGTCGTTGAGAATTTAAGGCACCACGGACACCTTTACGGACTCGCTGGTAAAACCCTGCGTCACCGAATTTCGGAGCTCCTTGAACGTTTTGGGGTCTCCGATAGAGCTAAGGAACGGGTTGAAATCTTATCCGGCGGTTTACAAAGACGGGTTGAAATAGCGAAAGCCATGCTCCATTCCCCGCGCGTTCTACTCCTTGACGAACCGACCAGCGGGTTGGATGTGACCGCACGCCGACAACTCAGTGATTACCTCGGGACGATTGCACAGACGGAGAATATCCTCGTTTTGCTGACAACACATCTTTTAGATGATGCCGAGGCATGCAATCGGGTCGGCATTCTGGATGCCGGTAAGTTAGTCGCTCTCGGAAAGCCTGATGCGCTCAAGGCAGAAGTGGCGGGCGATGTTATCCTCATAGAGAGTACAGACAATGAAACGCTTGGGACGGCTATTGCCGAAAGGTTCCGCGTTTCAACCGTGTTTACGGATAACCGACTGCGCATTGAGTGTAAACGCGGGCATGAATTCGTTCGAGATGTCGTTGCCGCGTTTCCAGACGAGATTCAGACGATTCGATTTGGAAAACCGACGCTGGAGGACGTGTTCATAAAATTGACAGGCAACCCATTCGTGGAGAAAAAGGATAGCGAAAATTAAAAATCTGCTACCGATTGCAACGATATGGTGGCGCGAAATCATCAGATTTTATCGCCAACGGAGCCGACTCTTCAGTGCTATCGCGCAACCTTTGGTATTTTGGCTTCTCATCGGAAGCGGCTTGAGTGCCTCTTTTCAACCGACTGGGGCAGCAAACGGAACCGGTTATATTGCATACTTTTATCCGGGTATCGTTGTTTTAGTCTTGCTTTTTACATCTATTTTCGCTACAATTTCTGTTGTCAATGATCGGCGCGAAGGCTTCTTACAAAGTATACTCGTCGCCCCTGTCCCAAGGTGGCGGGTTGTCATGGCGCAAGCATTAGGGGGGACAACTTTAGCACTCTTACAAGGTCTACTGCTATTGCTACTTGCACCAACAGTAGGCATTCGGTTCGGCGCAACATCGATCCTACTCTCTATCGGTGTGATGGCACTTTTAGCGTTTGGCTTGACAAATCTTGGTTTACTTATCGCGTGGCGGATGGATTCAACGCAAGGGTTCCATGCAATTATGAATCTCTTGTTGATTCCGATTTGGCTCCTTTCCGGCGCGTTTTTCCCGAGTACTGGCGTACCCGGTTGGTTAGCATGGACAATGAAATTGAATCCACTAACGTATGGGCTTGCAGCTTTTCGACACAGCCTCTACTTGGATACCACCGCAAACGCATTTGGAGAAGGCCCCCTTTGGACACTCTCTCTGCTGATTACCGGGCTGTTTTGTGTTTTGACGTACGTAGGCGCAACCCTTACAGCGTCCGCACAAACGAATTAGCTTTGTTAGAAACGAAACTCTTACGCGCTTGTCGCTTTTCAACGAGCGAAGCGCACTATTAAGGAGGACTGGATGCTTCAATGGCTACCAGAGAACGTATCAACGTTCGGGCAAGGCGTTGATAACCTCTTTCACGCTATCTATTATCTGACACTCGTTGTGTTTATCCTTGTGATGGGCACGCTTATTGTTTTTCTAATTAAATATCGACATCAGGAAGGCAAAAAGGCAGACTACATTGAGGGGAGCACAACATTGGAAATCGTCTGGACAGCTGCTACAACGGTGATTGTCTTTGTCCTCGCTATGTTTAGCTACCCGCAATGGAACAATATTAAGTCACAATTTCCTGAAAATCCAGATGTTGTCGTCCAGGTCAGTGGAAAGCAGTTTAACTGGGATATGACGTATCCCGGCCCCGATAACGAATTCGGGACAGATGATGACCTGGAATTGGAAAACGAATTGCATGTCCCGATCAACGCGGTCGTGCATATCCGATTAACCTCTGAGGATGTCATCCACAGCTTTTTTCTCCCACACTTAAGGGTCAAACAGGACGCATTGCCTAACCGATTTATCAACGTCTGGTTTGAGGCGACAAAGGCAGGACGCTATGAGATTCCCTGTGCCGAACTCTGTGGGTTCGGACACTCTGGAATGCTCGGCTACCTTAATGTGCACGCACAAGCGGACTACGATGCCTGGGTACAAGAAAGATGGCCGTAGGGGCGAGGTTACCTCGACCCTACAGGCTCAAGGAGGATAATAAATATGCACGATAACGAACATACGGAACATCATCACGAAGAAAGTTTTATTCGTAAATACATCTTTTCGCTCGACCACAAGACAATCGGTAAGCAGTTCCTTATCTATGGACTGATTATGTTTTTTGTCGGTGGCGGACTTGCCCTGCTCTTTAGATGGCAACTCGCCTACCCCGATCAACCGCTACCGATCATCGGTGCCTCTCAACAGTATCTTGACGAGGGTGAAGTCGTTACAGGTGCTGATAGGATGTGGGAACGTATCTATGACTCTGATAAAGAGGAATGGCTTGAGGTAAGCATGCCGAGTGGTGTTATCACACCCGAATTTTACAACATGCTCTTTACGATGCATGCCACCATTATGGTCTTTTTTGTCGTCGTTCCCATTTTGGTGGGTGCTTTCGGAAACTTCCTAATTCCGTTGATGATTGGTACACGCGATATGGCGTTTCCGATCCTCAACATGCTCTCTTTTTGGCTCGCTGTCCTTGCGGCAATTGTGATGGCGATCGGGTTTTTTGTACCCGGTGGACACGCTGCAGCCGGATGGACGGGCTACGCGCCACTCTCTGCTGATCCGCAGTGGACAGGCGTAGAGTGGGGACAGAACCTCTGGGCAATCAGTCTACTCATTCAAGGCTTCTCCTCTCTGGTCGGTTCTATTAACTACATCACCACGATTATCAATATGCGCGCACCGGGGATGACCTTCTTTCGCATGCCATTAGTCATCTGGTCGCTCTTCATTGTCGCGATCCTCTTGCTACTTGCATTCCCTGTGTTATCTTCTGCACTTGCCCTGCTCATCTTTGATAGACTGGCAGGAACAACATTCTTCTCCGCGACCGCAGAAGGCGGCGGTGACCCGCTGCTCTGGCAACATCTCTTCTGGTTCTTCGGACACCCAGAGGTCTATATCCTCATATTACCCGGCATGGGGATCGCTTCCGAGTTGATTCCCGTCTTTTCACGGAAACCGATCTTCGGATACCGGTCCATGGTCTACGCCATGATCGCCATCGCGTTTTTGGGATGGATTGTCTGGGGACACCACATGTTCCAAAGTGGTATGCGTCCCGGCATGGGTAATTTCTTCATGACAACAACGATGCTCATTGCGGTGCCTTCAGCCATTAAAACATTTAACTGGCTGGGGACAATGTTCCGCGGTTCAATCCGATTTACAACCCCAATGCTCCACGGGATCGCCTTCGTTTCGATGTTTGTCATCGGTGGACTTAGCGGTATCTACATGGCAAATACGCCAGTCGATATCTACATCCATGATACTTACTACATTGTAGCACATATTCACTACGTTGTGTTCGGCGGAAGTCTGTTCGCTATCTTCGGTGGCATCATCTTTTGGTTCCCAAAGATGTACGGACGCTATATGAACGATGCACTCTCCAAAATTCACTTTTGGTTGACGTTCATCGCGTTTAACTGCACATTCTTCCCGATGCATATTCTTGGTGTCGGCGGACACCTGCGGAGAATCGCCAACCCACAGCAGTATGAATACTTACAAGTTTTTGAAGGCATGAACATCTTTATCACCATGAGCGCGTTCACACTCGGCTTCGCACAGTTAATACTCGTCTTTAACTACTTCTGGAGTATGTACAAAGGGAAAGTCGCCGAACAGAATCCGTGGCACGTCAATACACTGGAGTGGGAAGCACCGACACCTGTGCCACACGGCAACTTCGGTCAAATCCCAACTGTCTACCGCGGTCCCTATGAATATAGTGTACCCGGTGAAGAATCTGATTGGATTCCGCAGGCACAACCTGAACATGCACCCGCAACAAGCGGAGACTAACTGATGGAGGTATGGTTTTATAAAGATTGAATATTTAAATGGGTAATTCCCCAGTCCGGTAGGTGCGGTTTCAAACCGCACCGGACTTTCACAAAAAATTGCCGAATTAATTTTTTCAGCTTCATTCAACCGTACCTACATAAATCCTGAAGACGCAGCATGGAAAATCGCGCTAATTATAGCCCATGGCTCCATAGAATCGCACGCCTCACCGCAGGCGCGACATTCTTGTTGATTGTCATTGGTGGGATTGTCACAAGCACAGATTCTGGATTGGCTGTCCCTGATTGGCCAACAACCTTCGGATACAATATGTTCCTCTATCCCTTATCGGAGATGGTAGGCGGCATCTTGTATGAACATAGTCATCGACTCATGGGGTCTCTCGTCGGAATCTTGACAATCGCTCTCTTTGTCTTGATATTAGCGAAGGATTCCCGAAAATGGCTGAAATGGCTTGGACTCGCTGCACTCATTGCTGTTATTGTACAGGGTGTACTCGGTGGACTTCGAGTCACACAGATTAATCGTAATTTCGCAATAGTACATGCCTGTCTCGCACAAGCGTTTTTCGCACTGCTCTGTGGCATCGCTTGGTTCGCCTCGCAGGACTGGTGGCAACATAAAACTGAAACCGCGATTCGTAGGGGCGAGGTCCCCTCGCCCGTACTACGCCGGTTAAGCCTGATTACAACATGCCTCATTTACATGCAGCTCATCTTTGGGGCGATTTTGCGACATACCGGCAGCAGACTTGATGCGCATCTGATCTTTGCTTTCTTGGTGGCACTACATATCTTTTTGCTGGCAAGACGTATGTTAGCAATGGACAGTGAATCAGACGGAATTGGACAATCAATGCCACTGTTATTACTTGGGCTGCTTGTTGTTCAGTTGATGCTCGGCACCGGGGCGTTTTTTGCGAAACTGACTGCATTCGGCGAGACATTCGCAGCAGCACTCACGGTCACAATTACCACCGCGCATGTCGCAGTCGGTGCACTCATGTTAGTAAGCAGTTTTGTGCTTACTTTGAAAATTTACCGGTTCACTGATGCCTCGGTAACTATTGAAACAGCAGCAAGCGGCACACTGGTCACAGAATGAGATAGACATACTGAGTACGTTTGTAGTAGTGCGATTCATCGCACGTTCTGAACGTACATACAATTGATGCACCTGCAAGTGGCGCATTGGCTACAGAATGAGATAGACATACTGAGTACGTTTGTAGTAGGGCGATTCATCGCACGTTCTGAACGTACATACAACGGGCAATAAATTACCCTACTACGAACTAATGGAACGGTGACCAGATTTAATGGTTTAAAAAAATGCCTTCAACAACAGTAACATTACCAGACAACACAGAAACGGCAAATCCACCGGCGAAGCACACGGTTTTTGCGCGACGCGCCGCTGACTATGTTGAGTTCATCAAACCGAGATTAGTGGTGATGATCCTCATTACGACCGCTGCCGGTTTTTATCTCGGCGCACAGCAGACCGTAGATTGGCTTCTCTGCTTGCATACGCTTATCGGGGCAGGATTGACAGCGGCGGGTGTGTTAGGACTTAACCAATACCTTGAGCGCGATGTAGATGCACAGATGAAACGGACGCAGGAAAGACCGCTCCCCGGTGGTAGGATGAACCCGTTGGAGGCATTAATCGTTGGTGTGGTTCTCACAGGTAGCGGAATGCTTTACTTGGCGTTCATCGTCAATCCACTGAGCGGATTTGTTATTTCGCTGATAGTCGTGAGTTACCTGTTTCTCTATACGCCGCTGAAGCGGAAGACTTCGCTGTGTACGCTTATCGGGGCAGTGCCGGGCGCGCTCCCCCCTGTCGTCGGATGGGTCGCAGCGCGAGGCGCGCTGACAGGTGAGGCATGGGTGCTATTTGCGATACTCTTTTTGTGGCAGCTGCCGCATTCTCTCGCAATCGCCTATATCTATCGCGAAGATTATGCTAACGCTGGATTCCGCCTATTGCCAGTTATTCATCCAGATGGCGCAAGCACGTGCCGTCAAATTGTGATTAATTGCGTCGCACTCCTTGGAATCGGTTTATTACCTGCGTTGTACAACGTTGCCGGTAGTATCTATTTCTTTACAGCATTCGTATCCGGTGTGGCATTCTTGGCGTTCGGTATCTATTTAGAACGGACACGCACCATAAAAGCTGCACGCTACCTTTTATATGCATCATTGCTTTATTTGCCAGTGGTGTTTATAACAATGGCATTGGATAAAATCTAATGAGGAGCCTACAAACCATGAACGCACCAGAGCATAGTCAGCGAAATCGCCGCCTCGGACTTATCTTGGGTCTACTGTTTGTAGGTCTGTTTGTCGTTGTGACAGCAACGATTGTTACAGGTAGCAAAACACCTCCGCTCATTGAAAAAATTATGAGCGGCATTATTTCTCCGACTTTAGGTGTTATTGGGCTTCTGCTGATTATCGGGGCAGTCGTTGAGGTTGTTTTTCAGATTATGAAAAAAGGAGAAAGCCTTGTTAGCAATCTTGTTGCCCCCCTTTTAGGGACCATTGGATTGCTACTGATTGTCGGAATAGTCGTTGGGATTGTTTTTCAGATTATGAAAAGAGGAGAAAGTCCTGTTAGCGATCTTGTTGCCTCGATTTTTTGGGGTATCATTGGAGGATTGCTACTGATTATTGGAGCAATCGTTGGAAATCGTTATTCGGATCCGCCGAAAGACTGAAAATGAAAAGCATCTTGATTACGAGATTGGAATAATGATGGCACAGAATAACGTTGAAATACGCGATCGCCAACCCTTAAGTAACGCACGATTGGGCATATTGGTCCTACTCGGCGCAGAGACGATGTTATTTTCGGGACTCATCGGGACATTTCTCGTGTTTCGGGTCGGGAATGTTACATGGCCCCCGCCATCGCATATTGGGATTGAGCTGCCACGTGTCGTAACCGGCATTAATACCGCGCTGCTGCTGCTCAGTGGTTACACAATGTTTCAAGCGTGGCGTGCAATTCAAAAAGACAGGGTGAAGCAGCTCCGTAATTGGCTACTAATCACCGGGGTACTTGGACTACTTTTTCTCGGTGTACAAGGCAGCGAATGGGTACAACTCATCCGCAACGGGCTTACACTCCAGTCGGGTGTGTATGGCGGTATCTTCTATGTGTTGATCGGATGCCACGCTGTTCACGTCCTGAGTGCTGTGATATGGGTGTTCATAGTTTTTGGCATGGCAATGGCAGGACGGTTCTCGGCAAGCCGTTATACCGGTGTTGATACTTGTACTATTTACTGGATTTTTGTTGTCGCACTCTGGCCAATTCTCTATGTTTTGGTATATCTCTCGTAGGCATCCTGAAAGGAGCGTCAGAATGTATAGATTTTTTTTGTGGGTCTCTCTCTTGATGGTCGTCATGCTCATCGTACCGACATATCTTGAGGCATGTCCTGCATGTAAAACACTTGATGACCCTATCGGTAAAGGTTTTAATTTTAGTGTCCTCTTTATGATGGCAATGCCATTTATGGTTTTCGGGGTCATCGGCGGCACGATTTTCTTACATTGGAACGGTTATCGGTTATCAGTTATCGGTAGTCGGTTAAAGAAGCGTCTGCTACGCATCAGAAATTCTTAACTGACGACTGACAACTGATAACTGACAACTGATAATAAATAAAGGAGTTTAAATATAGTGGAACACGCTACCACTTTAGATCACGCTGAAGACGTATACGAGCCTTCGCTTACGCCGGATAGTCTCGGCAAGCTCGGCATGTGGGTTTTCCTCGTCGGGGATACTATGTCATTTGGTGCGTTGCTTGCAGCGTATGCGGCTCTTCGAGCGGGTGCAGGCATAGTCGGTTGGGTCCCACCGAGCGAAATTCTCGGTATTAATCTAACAGCGTTCATGACATTCCTCCTGATATGCAGTAGTGTCACTATGGTGAAAGCCCTCGAATCCATTCAGGACGGTAATGTCGGGAGGATGTGCGACTTTCTGGGGTTAACGATTTTGGGCGGTATCATCTTCCTCGGGCTGCAAGCTTATGAATGGTATCATCTAATTCACCATGGGTTGACACTTACCGGTATTCCTGAGCACGGATTATCAGGTGCAGCGATTGGCGGATCAACGCTTTTTGGTCCGACTTTCTATGCTATCACAGGTTTTCACGGAATGCACGTGACCGGTGGAGTCATTTATCTCATTGTTATACTAAGAAATGGATGGTCCGGTAGGTATACCGCCGAGTTTAACCATGAAGTGGAAATTGTTGGACTTTATTGGCACTTCGTTGACCTTATCTGGATTATGGTTTTCACCTTCATCTATCTATTGTAGGAGGATATGGAAATGGCAGAAAACGGACACAAAGAGCATCCAAAATACTTTAGGATTTTCTGGTGGCTGCTTGCGCTAACTATTATTGAGGTTGCTGTGGCGATACCGGAATACGCAGTTGTGCTAAAGGCTATACTGCTCATCGGATTAGCTTGTTCTAAAGCTGCTTTGGTCGCTATCTATTTCATGCATCTGAAGTTTGAAAGAAGGACATTGGCAGCTATCGTGCTAACACCTTTTATTATCTGCGTTTTTCTTGTCATCATGCTGATGCCCGACCTCACGTTAGATACACGACTTGACGGTATAGAGAAACCGGCGGCAGAAGTTGTTGATACGTTATCTCACTAACTACCCACTGGGTTTGGAATATGGAAGCACAAGCCGATAATGCCGCTAAAACGAGGCGAAAACTTGACAAAAGCACCCTGATCTGGGTAATGCTGGGTGTTATCATTATCGCTATCGCGGCTATCAACTTATGGTCGGTATTTGACACCAAACCAGAGGTACTCACTGAGACTGTCTCTATCAGCGTGCCAGACTTTAGCCTGACGAACCAGCAGGGGAAGTCATTAGGGTTGTCCGATATGGCAGGCAAAGTTTGGATCGCGGATTTCATCTTCACCAATTGCCCAACGATTTGTCCAGCGATGACACAAGAGATGGCACGCCTACAATCCGAATTTGTTGCAGACCCTGTCTATTTCGTCTCGTTCTCTGTTGATCCAGAGCGGGATACGACAGAGGTCCTCACGCGCTACGCAAAGGCTTATGGCGCAGACGATAGGCGTTGGCATTTTCTCACTGGCGACAAGGCACATATCTACCAGTTAGCCGAGCAAGGCTTCTTTTTGGATGCGGGCCCCAAAGGCGGCGAAATACTGCATAGTCCACGGTTTGTTCTCGTCAAACCAGATGGGAACATCCATGACTACTACAATAGTCAAAGCAAATCCGCGATGCTGCGCTTACGGCGGGATGTCAAAGTGCTTCTCAGAAAATGAGAGATGTGAATTTTCTAATCTCTCTCGCAGCTTTTGTGGTTCACTTCGCCTTCGGATTTTTCCGGGCACGGTTTAAGCGATTCAGTCGTCCGTGGGGCAGATGTCTCTATATTCCGATTGTGATGAACATCGTTGTTCGGCGTTTTATCCTCCACTGGGAATGGCAAACTGCGATGGTTTACTTATGGCCAGCAACACTCATCGCCCATATACTCGGCGGCTTTTTAGGGGCGCGTTACAGAAAAGGTATAATTAAAAATCCGCAAGGAAAGTTAAAAAAATGATTAAAAAGATTTACGTGCCAGTTGATAATTCGGACTACTCCGATGCGAGTATCGCTTTGGCGGTTGAATTCGCGAAGAGATTCGGCTCACATCTCGTCGGTTCACACGTTTACGCCGCAAAGATGCACGATGTCCGCTTCAAGCAGATGGAATACACCCTTCCCGAAGAGTATCAGGACGAGGTCGAGCTTGAAAAACAACGCCGCATCCACGATACCCTCATTACAATGGGACTGCAACTGATCTCCGATTCCTATCTTGAGGTGATGAAACAGAAGTGCACCGAATTTGACATCCCGTTTGAACCCAAAATGCCGGAAGGCAAACACTTTATAAAACTCGTTGAAGACATTCAGGAAAGCGATTACGATCTCGTCATTATGGGTGCACTCGGCATGGGGGCAGTCAAAGATAGCCTTATCGGCGGTGTCACTGAACGCGTCGTCCGCCGTATTAATACCGATGTGCTTGTTGTCCGGGACCTTGAACCCATTGAAGCGCATGAAGGAAATATCCTCGTCGGCATTGATGGCAGCCCTGAATCTTTCTCAGGTTTGAAAACCGCAATACAACTCGGACGTAAGTTCAACAAACAGGTTGAAGCCGTTGGTGTCTACGATCCCTATCTACACTATATCGTCTTCAATTCCGTTGTGAATGTGCTCACGGAACGTGCCGCAAGAACTTTCAGATTTAAAGAGCAAGAGCAACTCCACGAAGAGGTGATTGATACCGGATTGGCAAAAATTTATCAGTCGCATTTGGAAGTTGCACGCGCCATTGCAAAAGATGAACACGACTACGCTCTAAAAATTACCCTGCTTGATGGAAAAGCCTACGAAAAAATCCTACAATACGCCCGAAAAACAAACCCGTGGCTCCTTGTCTTAGGTAGAATCGGTGTCCACAGTGAACAAGATATGGACATCGGAAGCACTGCCGAAAATCTGTTACGTCTTGCCCCTTGCAATGTGCTCTTATCCAGTCAACGGTATTTCCCACAAATAGATGTGAAGGCGGAAGAGATCCTCGTCTGGACGCAGGAGGCGTTAGATAGGATGGAGAAAGCCCCACCCTTAGTCCGTGGCATCGCGAAGACAGCCGTACATCGGTTTGCCATAGAACGCGGTCATTCTGTTATTACCGAGAGCGTTATTGATATGGCAATGGAAGCGATTATGCCACAACGTGCCTCTGAAAAACTGACGCGTGTCGCAAAAGAGATCGCGGAACAGAAGGTGCTGGAGTCAGATGCCGTCCAGACATATATCTGTGGCGAGTGTGGCTACGCCGCACACAACCAGCAACCCGTCCAGTGTCCTGTCTGTAGTTCACCACCGGAACGTTTTCAGATGGTGGACAAAACTTCTCTGGAGAACGTTGCCGTAGACGAAGGCGGTGCTGCCGAGGAAGAGACGTTTGATGGTGTGCGACTCCAATGGTCAGAACAGGCGAAAAAAGCACTGCGCGGGGTGCCGCGCGGCTATATGCGCCGAAACGTCAAAGCACGGATCGAAAAATCCGCACGCGCCCAAAAAATTGGCACTATCACGAATGCCTTCGCAACAGAGATTATTAACGACAGTATGGGGGAAGCGGCAGCGGTTCGTGAGGATGCACCTGAACTCAGAACCTTGCAAGCACAGACTTCCGACTCCCAGAACACTGAAATTGTGCAAGGTTTTGAAAGTCCGGTAGAGTGGACTGAGGAAGCGATTGAGCGTTTGAACTTGGTGCCTGCTGGTTTTATGCGGAACATCACACAAACCCGAATCGAGCAACGCGCACAGGAAAACAGCATCGAACAGGTTACACTCGATTTCGCCGCGCGTGTCATTGAGGATGGCAGAAGCCTTGCGAATGAAGTGCTTGGGCAGTATTATCAACAGCCGGATCAGGATTGATATTCTCTAAATCGCTTGTTAGTCTATATTGAGTAATTTTCCTTGAATTTTTGTGTGGGATATGGTATCCTTTTGTATATCTGCTACCAGAAGGTCCGAGAAGAAAAGAGCTCAAAGGAATGGACATCATGTTTCAGCGTATCAGAGATACCCTCAAGAAAGAAGAACGACTTATCGCTAAGGCGAAAAATGAGGTCTACAAAGAGATCGAAGATTGGGATCAGTGTAGAAAGCAAGCCGAGACGCGAGGCGAACCATTCACGGAGCCACCTCCGGCACCGCGAAAAAAAAAACATCTAAAAAATAATGTTATGACTCCAGAGAGTCACCAACTTCCATAACTGGCGATTCTCTTTTTCTTCTTTAGGAGGTTGACATGGGATCCCAAAATTCTCACATTGAAACAGTTAACTTTACGACGGATGTCTTCAATGAACCACGTCGAGTTACAGTTTCAGATACATATCAGGCTAATATGGATGTTGTTCTCTTTAATGGGGATTGTAGCGATCTGCTAAAGGATATTCCATCAAATTCGGTGGATTTAGTCATCACATCACCACCATACAACATAGGCAAAAGATACGAAAAAAAAACCTCCTTAGCGTCATATCTAAAAGATATGGAGCCTGTAATTGCGGCGTTGGTTCGGGTGATCGCTGGGACTGGCAGTCTCTGTTGGCAAGTCGGAAATTACGTCCAAAAGGGTGAGGTATTTCCGCTTGATATTTACTTTTATGAAATTTTCAAACGCTTTGACTTAAAATTGCGGAATCGGATTATCTGGCGGTTTAATCACGGCTTGCACTGCACAAAGCGGTTTTCAGGTAGATATGAAACTATTTTGTGGTTTACCAAGGATGATGAATATGTTTTCAATCTCGACCCAGTGCGAATTCCTGCAAAATATCCCGGCAAGCGACATTTCAAAGGCCCAAAAAAAGGTCAGCTTTCAGGAAACCCGCTTGGTAAAAACCCTTCTGATGTTTGGGATGTAGTCAGACAGGACTGGGAAGACGAAGTTTGGGATATCCCAAACGTGAAAGCGAACCATCCAGAGAAAACCGAACACCCGTGCCAATTTCCTGTCGAATTGGTCCAGCGATGTGTCTTAGCACTCACACAACCTCAAGGAATTGTTTTAGATCCATATTGTGGTGTGGGATCAACTATCATCGGTGCCTTACAGCATGACCGAAAAGCTATCGCTGCCGAACAAGATTCGAACTATGTGGCTATTACTCGTGAGCGGATACAGAAATTCGCGCAAGGGAAATTGCCGCTCCGTCCGTTAGGAAAACCTATTCACCAACCAACCGGGAAAGAACGTATTGCACAACTGCCTTTAGAATGGAAATAGGCAGTGAAAGCGGAACGATCATGATTATTGCTGCCGAATATTCATTCAATGATGGGCATTCCATTCGACGGACGCACCCTTACTTGTTACAAGAGATTGAGGATATTATTGTTTCTGTTGATGCTGCACACCACAAAATTAAAGAAAGTAAGGAAATCACAATGCCGGGCAAAATGTTGTATAGTCCGGCTAACCTTAATCGCGCTTTCGCTCAGAGTTTTGGATCCAAAGGATGGCAGAAAAAACGTATAACGTGCCACTATTCGATAGACTACTACCGCCCTGGATATTCACCGAAACAAATGCGTCCTGCATACCGAGAAATAGACTTTCTAAAAGAACGCCTTGGGATAGAGGTACAGTTTGGAAAGTATGCATTTATGGTCTACAACGTGTGTGCCAAAATGACTATTTTTCGTAACTTAGGCTACATTGATGCCGGAATTGAGATTGTCCCTGTGAAATCTTTTGCTGCTGATATGTCTACTGGAGTTTCATATTTTGAGCAGGTTGTGTGGGATTTAGAGCAGCGGGGCGTTGCTGACATTGATATTCCAGTCCTTATTCTTGGTATTGACGTATAGGTACGACTATTTTTTAGGATGGAAAATAATGAGCGATATTCCAACGGTCACATTTCAAATACTCGGTCCAAATGAGGGCGTTGCAGAGGGTTCACACAAAGGTTTATGGTTTAAGGTGCATTCAGATCCCCCACCGGCGAGTAATCTTCTCGTCGGCGTGAAGGTTTGCGCATCTAATGGAGAAGTTCAACAGTCCGGCACTGTCATGATCCTGAAACATGAAAGCCATTCTGCAGATTTTTTTTACAAGACAGTGGAAGGTCAGCTGGATGTATGGCTGGCAATTGAACCTTTTGATTCGCTCGCCAAATTAGAGTTCCCTGTTTTCACAAACGAAGGGTATGTTATAGAAGCAGGGTGTGAATTTCTGGAGTATAGTGTTGGCGACTTGTCGAAAATAGTACCTTACCAGTGGAAGGGATCTGATCGCGGCTTATGGACAGACGAGAAACGTTGAAACTTGGTAGAGGCGCGGAATCGTAACAAAGTTGACTGAAAAGTGGAGGTTCATTATGCAAAAGCATGCTTTGAAAAATGCGTTGACATTCTTACTTGCGGTATTTATCCTAACAGCTAACAGTTTCGCCGACAATTGGCAACAATGGCGCGGGACACACAACGACGGTATCAGCAAAGAAACCGAGGCACCCATCCAGTGGAGTCAAACCGAAAATGTCAAGTGGCGTTTATCGCTCCCCGGCGAAGCCGCCTCTACACCTGTCGTTTGGGAAGATAAAATTTTCCTCACCTCGGCTGAGCAAGACGCACTTGTTTTCATGTGTGTTAGTACCGATGGTGAAGAACTCTGGAAACGGACTTTAGGGCACGGCAACCGAAGCGTCCGGGGCGGCGAAGGCAATTCCGCCGCACCCTCTCCTGTAACAGATGGCGAACACGTCTGGGCATTCCTCGGAACCGGTGACCTCGCCTGCTACGATTTTCAGGGGAATCAGGTTTGGCACACCAATCTCGCTGACCGTTACGGCAAATTTAACCTCTACTTCGTCATGTCAACGACCCCGCTCCTTGACAAAGACCGACTCTATTTCCAACTCATCCATAGCAACGCATGGGTTGTCTTAGCACTTGACAAAATGACTGGCGCGGAGATTTGGAAACATAATAGAGATAGTGACGCGACCGATGAATGTGAACAGGCGTATACCTCTCCAATTCTCTATCGTGACGCTGAACGTGAATACCTTGTTGTCCACGGCGCGGACTATGTCACCGCACATAGTTTGGAGGACGGCAACGAAATCTGGCGATGTGGCGGCTTTAACCCAATATCGAGTTATAACCACAGCCTCCGGTTCGTCGCTTCTCCTGTTGCAACAGAGGGACTCATCGTCGTCCCTTCCGCGAAAAACGGACCCGTTGTCGGCATCGATCCAGCTGCACAGGGGGACATCACTGATAGCAAATGGCAACTTTGGAAACTTCGACAGGGCACCCCCGATGTTCCCTCCCCGCTTATTCACAATGGTTTGGTTTATCTCTGTCGAGAGAGGGGCGATCTGATATGTCTTGATGCCAAAACCGGTGAACAACTCTATCGAGAACGAACGCATCGACACCGACATCGCGCCTCGCCTGTCTATGCGAACGGACACATCTATCTAACATCTCGTGACGGCATTGTCAATGTTGTAAAAACAGGACGTAAATTTGAAATCGTCGCCAGCAACGCTATAGGTGAAGCCATCGCTGCGTCTCCGGCTATCGCAAACGGCACACTCTATCTCCGGAGTTATCAGGCACTCTATGCCATTGGTGCAGAAGAATGAAAACTTACACCGATTTGCCGAGCGATGCCGGTTCCAACATTATCGGGCAAGTCACAGCGCAGGCAAACCGACTCCAACAGCGACTCACTTCCGTAAAACACACCGTAGCCGTTATGAGCGGAAAAGGGGGTGTTGGAAAGAGTTCGCTCACCGCGAATCTTGCCGCCGCACTCACGCTAAAAGGCAACACGGTCGGAGTTGTTGATGCTGACATCAATGGACCAACGCTTGCGAAGATGATGGGTGTCCGCACCGCTACATTGGAATACACGCCTACAGGTGTCAAACCTGCGATAACCGCACTCGGCACTAAACTGATCTCCATGGATCTGCTCTTGGCTGAGGACGATGCACCCGTGCTTTGGAATGCGCATTCTCAGAAGGACGCATTCACATGGCGTGCCACGATGGAGGTCGGCGCGCTCCGAGAGTTCATCGCCGATACCGAGTGGGGCAACTTGGATTACCTCCTGTTGGATCTGCCACCCGGGACCGATAGACTGCCAAACGTAGCAGAACTTATTCCGAATCTCGGTGGCATCGTCGTTGTGACAATCCCCTCTGAAGTCTCGCAGTTGATCGTCAAAAAATCGGTGACCATGGCGAGAGATATTCTCAAAGTCCCGATCATCGGTGTTGTCGAAAATATGGCTTTCTATATATGTCAGCACTGCGGCGAGGAAGAACCCCTCTTTTCCGCAGACGAAACGCCTGATACAGCATTCCAGCAGACCCTTCTCGGCAGCATCCCCTTTGACCCACGACTCGCGCATGCCAACGACAACGGAACCCCTTATATTGACAAATACCCGGATACTCCTGCAAGTAAGGCACTCGTGCAAGTGGCTAAAAAAATCCAAGACTTTTTTGGCGAGAAAACATAACGTAGCCCGTAATGAAATGAAG
This sequence comes from uncultured Poribacteria bacterium, assembly GCA_951828385.1. Lineage (GTDB taxonomy): Bacteria > Poribacteria > WGA-4E > WGA-4E > WGA-3G > WGA-3G. Next base: position 3,493,603 of record OX639973.1, on the reverse strand, counting down.
GGGTTTTTGCTCAGGTATTTCTGCATATCTACGGGGAGACTTCAAATTTTAAACCCGCCTGACCTAACCGTAAGGAAAAGTAAAAAACGGAATTGCGTAAGTTCTATTAGAAAAATGAAACTTAGCCCGTAATGAAATGGAGGGCGGATCTACGGAGAGAGACTTCAAATTTCAAATCCACCCTAACCGAACCGCAAGGAAAGTTAAAATTATGAAATTTTTATGTACAGACTGCGACACAGCGATGAAGTTTAAAGACGTGACCCGCCCTGAACAAGGCTCCGTAACAGCACTTTTTGAATGCCCTGACTGCTTTACAGAGATCGCCATGTACCTCAATCCGTCGGAGACTCAGATGCTGAAATCCTTAGACCTTAAACTCGGTGGCACTAACGAAGCAGCACAACCGATGCAGCTGGTCCGCTCACAATTAGAGACAGCAAAGGGCGAATCAATGCCTAATATGTTTTCGTCAGAAACCAGTTCAGGCGAGACGGCTGAAGGCGGCAAATGTCCCTTTACTGGCGTTATCTCGGATGCATTTCAGGAAGACGCAACGCCTACCGAACCGACCGGTCCCACTTGGACAGCGGAGGCACTCGAACGCTTAGAGCGGATCCCCGCTTTCGTCCGTCCGATGGCGAAGATGGGAATTGAAAGTTTCGCCAAAGACAACGGCCACGATGAAATTACAGCCGAAGTCATGGATGCCGCCCGCGGCAACTTCCCCGCCCAATTCTAAAGCCGTGGATTGCGTTCCTAACATCAATACGCTATCTTCGGCCAAATGAAACAAATGTGGATAAGAAGGAACTTGCACAATGAACTCTCAAAACACTCGTTGGATACAAAGAGCCGATAGTTTTCGGAGAGCATTTTCGCGATTGAAACAAGGGGTGGATTTGGCACGACAACGTGAACTGTCAGACTTGGAAGCACAAGGATTGATACAGGGTTTTGAATATACCCATGAATTGGCATGGAATACGCTAAAAGATTTTCTTCAAACGCAAGATCTTAAATTGTACGGTTCAAGAGATACGACCCGAGCTGCTTTTAAAGACGGATTAATTGAGAATGGAGAAGTGTGGATGGAGATGATTCGCCACCGCAATTTAACGACGCATACCTACAACGAGAGTTTCGCTAACGAGGTCGTTTCTGCACTTCTCAATACGTATTTCTCTGAATTTGAAGCATTGCTGGCAAAAATAGAGCGTCTGAAACAGGAGCAATCGCTATGAAATACGGTTTATCAGATCGCACCCTTCAAAAGATCCAGGGCGTTTTAAGCCATTACCCCCAAGTTGAAAGAGCAATTTTGTACGGGTCGCGCGCCACAGGCACCTACCGAAATGGTTCTGATATTGACCTTACGCTTTGTGGGGATGCCTTAACGCACAGCATACTCTCCCGAATTGATACTCAACTCGACGATCTTCTCCTACCCTATACAATTGACTTATCCATTTTTCATCAGATTGACAACCCCGATATGGTTGAACAGATTCAACGTATTGGGGTAAATTTTTATGAAAAATACTGAGACATCTAACTTCTTATAGAAGCACTCTCCGAATCGCTACACTTTCCACAAAAAACAACGACCAACCGAAAACTGAACGACTCTGATTCCGTTACCCAAGCCTGAAGGCATTGGGAGACCTGCTTAGATTTCCTGTTTTATGAAGAAAAAAGGAGCGAGCATTCCTCCCAACGCTAAAGCATTGGGTTTCCTGCCCGAAGATTAGATGAAACCCAACATCGGTACCCATCGTTTATTTATAGCGTTTGGGTTCATTCTAATTGGAGCACCTTAGGGATAGCATACAAACCCGGAAGATAACCGATCCTACTGAGATCGGCTAATGCGCGCTGCGATTCCAATATGCCATTCATGTAGGCGCAATTTTCCAATAGAGGAATAACATCGCGGGAAAATAGCATTATAGTAAAACCTATAATTAATTGGGCACTCTCAAACAGTTTGAATACCTATAACAGGCATTCAGACTGGCACAAACTAAAAGTTTATGCTACAAAAATATCCACTTATCTACGGACTTCGCTATAAAAACTTAGTAGTGTGTAAAACATGAACTAATGCCTTGGAGGCACTTATGGAAGCAGGTTTTGAAACAATGAAAAGGAACATATCTTTATCGTTGAGTTTAATCAGCAGTATCCTGATTATGCTTATCAGCATAGTCGGCTGCTCCGATGTCCCTTATACCGGTCCAACGCTGTCTGTCGGTAATGTAGACCAGGTTATTAACGCGATTACCGATGGGCAAGATACAGTCTGTTTTCAGGATGGATTTGACACAGTCTGTGTAAAACTTCTGTTGGATACAACAGAAATCGATGCGACAGGTATAGACTATACACCTACCGTCCACGTTCATCCAACAAATATCACCTATGTGTTTGATTATCAAGGGAATCCTATTTTGGAAGCGAAGAGACTCATGGACACCACTCAAATTGTACAGGAATTGGTGGCGACTGGCAGAGCGCAACTACCGTCAAATGTTGATAATCTCAATAGTGGGAATGCCGGCTATGTCCCCGAAGGCTGGATTATCCAGATATACTACCCAGACACATTCCCCGAAGCAGATCGTGGGCAAACACCTGAAACCAGCGGACTCGACATCAGGATCGTTGAAGGCACAACAATTGGAACAAATAGGCGAAGAGATCTGGAGATAATCAACTTTACGCAAACGGATAAATATGATGGCAGTCGCTGTGTTCAATTTTCCGTCGAAACTGAGGCACCGGAAATAACAATTCAAGTGGATGCGTTAGTTCCAGGCAATACAGCAACATTCCACATCAGTGCAGATAGCGTGGAATCTGACGATGACACAAATATTCTCCAGTTACGCCCACTACAGTAGTATCTAAGCAGGAGTAACGTCATGAGAAAAATTCAACCTTTAGCGTTAAGCTTTATCGTTGGAATCCTAATTATCCTTTTCAGCATCACCGGCTGTTCCGATATGCCTTATACAGGTTCAGTACTAACTGCTCCTGAGGTAGACCGCTATCTTATCTCAACGGATGGAAATGTCGTCTGCTTTCAGGACGGTATCGACTCAACCTGTCTAAAGCTTATACCAGAAACGCAGAACGGCGGACCTGCCATCCACATCTATCCTGAGAAACAACTTTATCTGTTCTATCATGAAGGGAACCCTATTTTGCGCGCAGCGAGGGTAGGCAATAACAACGGCAATAACGGTGGTGGTGGCAATAACGGCGGAGGCAATAACGGTAATAACAACGGGAATAGTGGCAATAACGGTAATAATAACGGCGATGGTGGTAACAACGGGAATAACGGTAATAACAACGGGAATGGTGGTAACAGCGGGAATAACGGGAATAATAACGGGAATGGTGGTAACAACGGGAATAATGGGAACAATAACGGGAATGGTGGTAACAACGGGAATAATGGGAACAATAACGGGAATAATGGTAACAACGGGAATAACGGCAATAATCCAGATGATACCAATGATGGACACGGATGGATTATCTGGATATACTACCCAGAGGGAGCAGCACCCCAAAATCCACCAACACTTAGCGAGAGCGGCGTAACAATTACGATAAATGGAAGGCAGCTAACAGACGATGATATAACGGGTTTTGCACAATTCATTGGCCCCAATAACGAAGTAGGCGTTCAGTTCTTCTATGAAACTAAATCCGCAGAACTTTTGGATCTAAAGGTGCAGATGGAAGGGGTCCTCGCTGCTGAGGATCCAGTGAAATTCAACATAAACTACTTGTGGAACGCGCAATAACGCTATTATCTACCAATTCAAATATATGTCGCTTGCTGTTTTACTCGCCGAGTTGATGCACAACGGCAAGCGGTGTCGCTGCGAGTAAGCCTGCATCAATAGGAATAACAACACCAGAAATCCATTTTGACTCGTCACTGGCGAGAAAAACAGTCGCCCACGCCACGTCCCATGCGGTTCCTTCAGTACCAAGCGGGCCAATGAGACGGCGGCGTTCTCGTTCCGCTTCGCTCAGATACGGTGCAGGAAACGAGGCATAGAGGTGCCCAGGCGCGATACAATTCACTCGAATGTTATCGCGTCCGTGATGGACTGCCATCACCTTTGTTGTAGAAATCATCCCGCCTTTCGCCGCCGCGTAAGGCACATTTCGGACAGAACCTGCACGCAACGCGTCAATAGACGAAACGTTAATAATCGAGCCACCGCCCGCCTCAGCCATCCGAGGCACCGCATGCTTACACGCCATGATCATGCTTTTGAGGTTGACATCCATCACCCTATCCCATTTCGCTTCGTCTACCTCCGTGACCATCCCAGAACCGCCGAGTCCAACATTATTGAAAAGGATATTCACTTTACCGAACTGTTCAACAGCAGCCTCTACCATGCCAGCGCAAGCTGCCTCTGTGGATAGATCCCCAATGAACACAGAGGCTTCGCCACCTTCTGCCTCAATTTCTGATAGTGTGGCATTGGCGTTTTCAGGAGAGATGTCCGCCAATAGCACTTTCGCACCTTCTCTCGCGAAGAGCATGGAGGTCGCGTAGCCCGTCCCGTCAACTTCACCTTTTTTCCCGGCACCTGTGACAATCGCAACCTTCCCATTCAATCGATCCATTATTTGCTCCCTGTCAACAAGGTCTTCACTTTCCGATTAGCAAGTTTGTTCGTAGGGGCGTGGTTTCCACGCCCGTGTGATCGAACCGCGAGAACCCGCCCTTCAACAAGGTCTTCACTTTCCGATTAGCAAGTTTGTTCGTAGGGGCGTGGTTTCCACGCCCGTGTGATCGAACCGCGAGAACCCGCCCCTACAACGACTGCTAACCGCTAACCGCCAATCCCCAACTTATCGTTAATCTCTTTCTGATAACCTTCAAGTTCACAGTTTTCGATCTCTGCGATCGTCACGGGACGACCGAACCAGCCGGATTCATAGACCGCCATGCAGATCGCTTCAGATCGCATCCCTTCAACAGCGTCCACTTCGGGTTTGCCACCGCTCCGAATCGCATCGGCGAAGTATTTCAACTCAATCGCGACGGTGTCTTCAATGCCACTTGGGAAGTAGTATTCCCGTTCCGAATCGCTGAGACTCTCCGTGAATTCTTTCATCAAATCTTCGTTGGAAATCGGTTCACCGCCGCGTGGCACTAAACCTCTACCCCAATCAAGCGCGCCCTCACTGCCGTAAACAGTGTGTTGCCCAAACCCGTGTCCCGGTGCCGAACCGACCCACGTCCACTGCGCGGTAACGCCTTGTTCAAACTTGATGGTGGCGATCATCGCGTCTTCAACATCAACGGCATAACCCCCTTCACGCTCACCCGGATTATCGTAGCGGTAAGGTTCGTAAGCCTTGTTAATCGCGTAAACTTCCTCGGCTTCCAGACCGAGAATATAGCGCATCAGATCGGTGAAATGCACACCACCATCTAATGCCCAACCGCCGCCTGCATCCATCTTGAAGTTGCGCCATCCCCATTTGCCTAAACCTTCGCCAACTTCGATCCAAAAGAACATACGCGGTTCACCGATCCGTCCTTGTGCGATTGCCCAACTTCGGGTGCGTTGGATGCGCGCCAGACGATAATTTTCTGCCACGGAAATAATTTTGTCGTTCCGCGCTGCCGCTTCCATCATCAATTGGCATGCCCGCATTGTGATACCGAACGGCTTTTCGATGATAACATGCTTTCCAGCATCGAGCGCAGGCACAGCGAGTGAATGGTGCGCACTATGGAGTGCACAGATGTCTACACATTCTAAATCAGGATGTTTCGCCAGCATTGCATCGAGCTCTGTATAGACTGCTGGCTTCGTACCGCCTTGAAATTCGTGTGCCTGATTCGCGCGTTCCTCGGCACGTTCTTCGGCGATGTCGCACGCCGCCACAATCTCAAAATCCCTAAGTCCTTTCGACCAGAGTTGACGATAACCGCCCATGTGTGCACCGGACATACCGCCGCATCCGACCAATCCCATCTTAATTCGTTCTGCCATGTAAGCCTCCTTATGTGTTCCAAATCACGATTCGCGCGTCCAACGCGTCTAACAGGATATGCGAAATTATATGCGATGTGAAACCTTGTGTCAACATTTTTTAGGGCGTGTACCAGAGCCATTCAGTTTTCGGTTTTTTCGTCCAATTTTAGACCCCCAGGCCCGGTAGGTGCGGGTAGGAAACTGTAGAGAATAGACAAAAAAGGTTGGCATATTTTCTACAGAACATGATATAATACCCCTAAAATCTTCACACTTGAGGTGACACTTATACTGCGAGAAACAAAAGACCCAACTTCTCAACACCAAGAACTTTACGACTTTTTACAGGAATAGATTGAACATTTTCCTGACCGAAGTATACGACGGTTGTTCCAAAACAAACTAAATGTTGAGGCGTTAGTCAAAATGATTGAACCCGATCTCGCCGAACTTATCTATTTTGAAGCCCTCGCGCCCGCGAGTAGTACTTTTATATCAGAGACACTTCGCGAACAGCAAGCAGATCTCCTCTTTAGTGTCCCATTTAGGAGCCAAGACACAAGTGAGGCATTGTTCATTCATATCTTGATAGAACATCAATCCACGGTGGATGAAATGATGGGGTTTCGGGTGCTGTTTTATATGATGCTGATCTGGGACAGACATCGTCGGGAATGGGAAAATCAAAATACCCCGAAAAATGAGCGTAAATTTCCGCCTATCTTACCGATAGTGTTTTATACTGGAGATCGGCACTGGGAAACCCCGTTGACACTTGAGGCGGTGATGGACATTCCGGCAGAGTTGTCTCGTTTCGTTCCGCGATTTGGGACGCTATTTTTAGGCGTAAAATCAGCAGATGTAGAGACGTTAACGGGGACAGGGAGTCTGTTGGGTTGGTTGCTACGTGTGCTTCAAAATGAGAATAGTGACAAGGAGTCGTTAAGTCGTGCATTAGTTGAAGCGGTATCGTTCCTTGAAAGTCTTGACGCGTCCGAAGCGTTGCAAAAGCGTGAGGCGTTAGTCTATCTATTGATGCTGATCTTCCACCGTCATCCTGTGGATGAACGAGAGGAATTGGTCCGTTTGGTCGAAGAACGAACATCTGATAAGGAGGTTTCTACGATGGCAGAAACGACAGCAGAATTCCTACTTGCCCAGGGTATTGAGCGCGGGGCGCGGGAAACCACTATTGAAAACATACTATCAGTTCTCGCCGCACGGTTTCCAAACACCGATGTTAACACCCTAAAACCCGCACTTGAAGCGATTGTCGAACTGGACCATCTGAAGCAGTTGCTCCTAAACGCTTCATTAGCAAATAGTTTTCAGGCATTCCAACACGAACTACAGTAGTTTAGACATTTTTTCAGACATAACACTCCGCTGGCGTGCAAAAATCGCGTTGGATGCTATCTATAGACATATCGCTCCGGGGTATGGATTTAAGAACGTTTCCAAATACACAACCCGAGGTGTGATGGTGAGTAGGCTTCCTGCCGAATGCCATCACACCTCTTTTTTTAACGAGGGACCAATGAGGGATCACGGCTAATATCAAATCTCTCAAAAACACTTGACTTTAAAAATCTTTCTGATAATATAACCTAAGTTGCCACCTATTTGTGCCCATAGCACTCCGCTGGAGTGCAAGAAGTTGTGAATCGCGGTTTCTATAGACATATCACCCCGCTGGGGTGGGGAAAACGCCTAAGCCCCTCGTTGGAACGTTCAGAATTTGTTAGTAGCAACTTGGGTTAATATAGAAAAATAAAGGAGGAAAAAAAGATGGTTAGCCATATCACCGATACGAAAACTTTCTATAGTGTCGTTTGTTTTTTTCTCGCACTTACGGTTACAAGCCTCATTGGCATTGTACAAGTGGATGCAGCAGTGGATAAAAATACAGTCGCCGTCTGGCTTTTTGAAGAAGGTAATGGACGGACTGCAAAAGACGCGTCTGGGAATGGACACGATGGCAAATTCAAAGGAAGCCCGAAGTGGGTAAAGGCAAAATTCGGAACTGGATTAGAGTTACCCGGTGATGCTGGTGGCTACCTCGTCGTGGATTCTACCAAAAAACTGGAATTGGAAACACTCAGTATTGAAGCATGGGTTAAAGTGGAAGAGGGCACAGGTAAATGGCAGGGTATAGTCTGCAAACAGCAGGCAGGATGTACCAATCGAAACTACGGCATCTGGGTTCATGTAGATAAAAGCACTTTACATGCACAGATCGGTGCAAACGGCGGATGCGCGTTCAGTATAGATGGCACAAGCGACATTACCGACAACAAATGGCACCATCTCGCCTTTACCTATGATGGCAACAGGGGACGCGTGTATGTTGATGGTAAATTAGAGACCGCTGCTCCAAATGCTGAGACCTTTCAGAGCAACGACCCCATTACGATTGGCGTGCCGAACCTTGATAACGCAAATGGGTTAAAAGGGATCATTGATGAGATACGCATCTCTAACGTCGCACGCACCGAAAAGGAAATCCAAGAGGCGATGGATGTCGGATTAGCACAAATCCTCAGTGTTGAACCCGGCGGAAAACTCGCAACACGCTGGGGATACCTCAAGGTCGTAAAATAAAGGAGAATGGATTGGAAAAATTAACGTGCACACTGTTACTGCTTTTTGGCATCACTACCCTTGCCTTCGCGCAAGGGCTCCCGATGGTGGTGCCGGAAGGGGTCGGTGTCTCCACCGAACGTCTTGAACGTATCCGCCCTGTGATGCAAGATTATGTTGATAAAGGACACGTCCCGGGATTCCTCACGGTCGTGGCGAGACGCGGAAAAATCGTTCATTTTGAAACCATCGGCATGCGGGATGTTGAAAACAAAAAGCCCATTGAAGCAGACACAATATTTCGTATCCACTCGATGTCAAAACCGATTACCAGTGTCGCAGTGATGATGCTCTATGAGGAGGGACATTTTCAGCTCGATACACCCGTGTCCGATTTCATCCCTGAATTTAAGGATATGAAGGTCTACAACGCAGACCAGACGGAAATCTTGGATGCGAAGAAAGAGGTAACGATCAAACACCTTCTCATGCATACCGCAGGGTTAACCTATGGCTGGGGCAGTGAACCGGTTGATAAACGCTATCGGGAGGCGAACATTTTTAAACGCGGCACGACTTTGGCGGATATGGCGAAAAAACTGAGTACTATTCCGCTCGTTCACGAACCGGGTGAAAGGTGGACCTATGGGTTATCTACCGATGTACTCGGCTACCTCGTGGAGGTGGTTTCCGGTATGCCGTTTGAAAAATTCCTTCAAACCCGTCTCTTTGAACTGATCGGTATGGTTGATACGGCATTTTCAGTGCCTTTAGAGAAGTTGGACAGGTTTGCCGCACTGTATCAACTTAACAAAGAAGGCGGAATGAAAGGTGATAAAGAGAAAGAAAAAAAGACCGACGGTGCTAAAGAAAAAGAAAAGCGGATGGACGGTGATAAAGACCGAAAAATGAGGTTGGAACGTGTTAAGAAAGATCCACGCCTCGAGAACGATGAGATCCGTTTCTTTCCAGGGGGCGGTGGCGGACTCGTCTCAACGGCTCCAGACTATATGCGGTTTTGTCAGATGTTGCTCAACGGTGGCGAACTCGAGGGTGTCCGCATATTAAAGAAAGAAACGGTTGACCTCATGCGCACCCCACATCATGATAATTGGTTTGGGCTCGGTTTCGCGATTGTTACCGATAACGAACCGACCGCCGATAAGGAGCCGTCAGACACACCTGAGTCAACAGGAAGTTACAGTTGGGGCGGTGCTGCCGGTACCCTCTTCTGGATTGACCCCGAAAAGGAGTTAATCGGTTTGCTCATGACGCAGATCAGTGACCCAGCCTCTTCCCACGATCAATTTAAGGAACTAACCTATCAAGCACTATCTGAATAACGATAAGGAGCATAGATTGAAAAAATTAACGTGTGTATTGTTGCTACTTTTCTGCATCACTATACTTGCGTGCGGAACAGTTAACCTGGCCACCAAACAAGATATTCAGACAGCAACGCTCAAAAATGTTAATGCCGCCTTGACGCAAGGACTCCCTACGGCAATACCGGAGAAGGTTGGTGTTTCTGCCGAGCGTCTTGAACGCATCCGCTCTTTCCTGCAAGGTTACTACAATTCAGGACAAGTTTCCGGATTCCTAACAGTTGTGGCGCGACGCGGGAAGATTGTACATTTTGAAACCATCGGCATGCGAGATGTTGAAAATAACAAACCCGTTGAGCCAGACACGATCTTCCGTATCTACTCCATGTCAAAACCGATTACCAGTGTCGCCGTGATGATGCTCTACGAGGAAGGGCATTTTCAACTCGGTACACCGGTCTCCAAGTTTATTCCCGAATTTAAAAACATGAAGGTCTACAACGCGGATCAAACTGAAATATTAGATGCGAAGAAGCCGATTACAATCAAGCATCTCCTCATGCATACCGCAGGGTTAACTTATGGTTGGGGCAATAAACCTGTTGATGAACGCTATAAAGAAGCGAAAATTTTTGAACGCGGCACGACGTTGGCGGACATGGTGAAGAAACTCGGCGATATCCCGCTCGTTCACGAACCGAATGAAAGGTGGACCTATGGAGTCTCCGTTGATGTGCTTGGTTATCTCGTGGAGGTCGTATCGGGTATGCCGTTTGAAGAATTCCTCCAAACCCGTCTCTTTAAACCGCTTGGTATGATGGACACTGCATTTTCAGTACCGCCGGAGAAGGTGAATAGGTTTGCGGCATTGTATCGACATAACAGAAGAGAGGCGATGATGAAACGCGTAGGAGAGGATGCACCACTCGCTAACGATGAGGTCAGTTTTTTCCCATCCGGCGGTGGCGGACTCGTCTCAACCGCTGCGGATTACATGCGCTTTTCTCAGATGTTGCTCAACGGCGGTGAACTCGACGGTGTCCGTATATTGGGCAAGAAAACCGTGGAACTGATGCGCTACCCGCATCACGATGACTGGTTTGGACTCGGTTTTAGTGTTGTTACCCATAAAAACCCGCCGAATATCCTGGATTCTGTTGGGAATTTCAGTTGGGGCGGTGCCGCCGCTACCACCTTCTGGATTGATCCACAAGAGGAATTGATTGGCTTGCTCATGACACAACTCCTCAATAACCCTCACCCTTTTCAACAACAATTTAAAGTCCTAACCTATCAGGCATTAACTGAGTAATGGTTATCAGTTATCGGAGTACTGGTTGTTGGTTGTTAGTTGTTGGTTATTAGTTAAGACTTTGTGTCGGGGACGTTTCCTGTTACTGCCACAAGAAACCTCTTTAACTGATAACTCTCACTGCGAGGCAAACCGACAACTATTCTACAGGAGAACTTAATGACAGTATATGGAGGATTACCGCGGGCGGTGCCTGAAGATGTGGGCATGTCAACCTCGCGGTTGGGACGTATGACACCGGTCATGCAAGGCTATGTTGACAACGGAAAAATCCCATGTGCATTAACAATGATCGCGCGTGAAGGCAAGCTCGTCCATTTTGAAAAGTTCGGCATGCAGGATATCGCCGCCGCGAAACCGATACAATTTGACACCATCTTCCGCCTCTACTCAATGACGAAGCCGATTACCAGTGTCGCGGTTATGATGCTCTACGAAGAAGGGCACTTTCAACTCACGACACCTGTCTCCGAATTTGTTCCCGCTTTCAAAGACATGAAGGTTTACACTGAAGATGGCAGTGCGATTGTGGATGCAGAACGCGAGGTGACAATTAAACATTTGCTCACGCATACCGCTGGGCTTATCTATGAGAGCGATAGGGATGATCATCCGATCGATCAGCAATATGAAGACGCGGATCTCTACGGCGGCGATCTCGCGAACATGATACAAAAACTCGGAGATATTCCGCTCCTTTACCATCCAGGGGACGCGTGGAAGTACGGGATGTCTACCGATGTACTCGGCTACCTTGTACAAATCGTATCGGGGATGCCGTTTGAGACGTTTCTGAAAACTCGTATTTTTGAGCCTTTAGGCATGAACGACACCGGTTTTTCAGTGAAGGTTGAAAATGTGGACCGATATTCAAAGGTATATGAATTCGGGGCAGACAGTGAGCTTCAGCCAATTGAGAAGATTCATGCTGCAACTGGACCGCTGAGTTTTTTCCACTCTGGTGGCGGAGGGCTACAATCGACTGCCGCGGATTATCTCCGCTTTTGCCAAATGGTGCTCAACGGTGGTGAACTCGATGGTGTACGGCTGCTCGGAAGGAAAACTGCTGAACTCGTCACGATGAACCACGTTCCACCCGATTGGTTAGCACCTAAGAGAAGCGGTACCGGTTTCGGGCTTGGGTTCTCCGTTGTCACCGATGTCGCTGATACCAGCAGTCTCGGTTCCGTAGGCACTTGCAGTTGGGGCGGCATGGCGAGCACCACATTTTGGATTGATCCTGTGGAAGACTTAATCGGTGTTTTCATGACACAATTGGTCGGTGCCGATTCGCCATTCCACGCCCAATTTCGTACCCTAACCTATCAGGCACTCACTGAGTGAGGAAGTTAACAGTTGTCAGTGCGATTTTTTCTACGAAAAAATCTTTCAGTACTCAGTTAAGAGACTTTGGAACTATCGAAAACCTCTTTTATCAGTCGCTAGTGACCAGTTAAACAGGGATATGATTTAATCACAACGGTCTTGTAACTGGAAACTGGAAACTGGAAACTGGAAACTATAAAACAGGAGATTTTGATGACAATATATGAAGGATTACCGCGGGCGGTGCCTGAAGATGTCGGCATGTCAACCTCGCGGTTAGCGCGTATTAGCCCAGTCATGCAACGCTGGGTTGACGACGGTAAAATCCCATGCGCTTTAACAATGATCGCACGTGAAGGCAGACTCGTCCATTTTGAAAAATTCGGCACGCAAGATGTCGCGACTGCGAAACCCGTTGGATTTGATACCATCTTCCGCATCTATTCTATGACGAAACCGATTGCCAGCATCGCTGTGATGATGCTCTACGAAGAAGGACATTTCCAGCTCGGCACACCCGTCTCTGAATTGATTCCCGCTTTCAAGGATATGCAGGTTTACACGGAAGGTGGCGAGGCTATTGTTGATGCCGAGCGAGAGATGACAATAAAGCATCTGCTGACACATACCTCTGGGCTTATCTACGGTGGGGACTGGGAGCATCCGATTAATGAGCGGTATAGAGCAGCGAATTTCTACGGCGGAGACCTCGCAAATATGGCGCAAGAACTCGGAAATATTCCGCTCCTTCACCATCCTGGTGGTGCGTGGAACTACGGGATGTCTACCGACGTACTCGGTTATCTTGTAGAGGTCGTATCGGGTATACCCTTTGAGGAATTTTTGAAAACTCGTATCCTTAACCCGTTAGGTATGAACGACACCGCTTTCTCGGTGCCGGACGATAAGGCTGATAGATATGCGACGTTATATGAACCCGCAGAAGACGGTGGTATTCAGGTAATTGAGAACGCGCCTGTTTCGAGCGGACCTCTGAGTTTCTTCCACTCCGGTGGCGCAGGTTTACAATCGACAGCCGCGGATTATCTCCGATTCTGTCAGATGTTGCTCAACGATGGTGAACTCGATGGCGTGCGACTCCTCGGAAGAAAAACCGTTGAACTCATCAGAATGAATCATATCTCTGACGATTGGCACCCCCTTGAGAGAACCGGATGCGGCTTCGGACTCGGATTTGCCGTTGTCACCAACGTCGCCGATACCAATAGCTTGGGGTCTGAAGGCACTTACAGTTGGGGCGGTCTCGCGAGTACGACATTTTGGATTGATCCCGTTGAAAACTTAATCGGCATCTTAATGACCCAATTGATCGGCGATTCCCCATTCCACGCCCAATTCCGTGTCCTCACCTATCAGGCAATTATCGATTAGATCGGACACAATACGTGTCAGTACGCTTTCGCGAATTTTGGTATAAAAACGATGAACCTCCTTCAACTCGAAAACGTTCATAAAAGCTTTGGTGACTTCACGGCGGTGTCGGATATCTCCTTCGGTATTGAAAAGGGGAGTGTATACGGACTCTTGGGTCCCAACGGTGCTGGAAAAACAACGACACTTCGCATGATAATGGACATTATTGCGCCAGATATAGGCAGCATAACGTTCAGTGACAATCGGCAGGTCCGAGATTTTTTGGACCAGATTGGGTATCTGCCGGAGGAACGCGGCTTGTACCGCAAAATGAAGGTACGGGATGTCATTCTCTTTATCGCTGAATTAAAAGGTTTGTACAAGCAGCAAGCACTCAGTGAAATTGAGCGGTGGTTAGAGAAAATGCAGCTGTCGGAATGGGGAAACAAGCGGATTGATGAACTTTCTAAAGGAATGGCCCAGAAAATTCAGTTCATCACGACGGTCATCCACAAACCCGAGTTGATTATCCTTGATGAACCCTTTTCCGGACTGGACCCGATTAACATGACACTCCTTTGTTTAGGATCCCCGATTCGACACTCAGTGTACTGCTCTCACACATTCCGTTTTTCTCGCCGATACTTATGTTCATGCGTATCAATGTGCTAATGCCGCCTTTGTGGGAAATTCTGCTGAACATCTTAGTGATGTGCGCGACTGTCCTGCTCGTTACACTTATCAGCGGAAAAATCTATCGGGTTGGGATTCTGATGTACGGCAAACGCCCGACCTTAGGACAATTATGGCAGTGGGCGCGATATTAAAAATTTCTGTCTTTAATCTTCCGAAATGAATGGAAACTTTGAGAGGAAAAATTATGAAAGTCGCAGTCGTTACCGGCGAACATGGATTTCAGGAAAAACAATTTGATGCAGTGTTTGAAAGTATGGAGGGACTCCAATTCGTCCGAGAAGATCTGGATGACTTTGTAGACGATCCTGATCAAACGGACTATGACACTGTTGTCTTTTACAACTTTCACCGTCCATATCCGACGGAGTCACAAGCCAGCGCAATTCTCGGTTTAACAGAACGCGGACAGGGCATGGTGATTCTCCATCATGCGATCCTCGCGTTTCCAGAATGGGATGCCTATTCCGAAATGTGCGGAATTCAGGATCGAGATTTCGGATACCATCCACGACAAACACTGCAGGTACAAATCGCTGATGCAAACCATCCGATCACCAAAGGACTCACCGAATGGGAGATGGGAGATGAAACCTATACCATGACATCCGCTGGCGACGATAGCGCGATCCTGCTGACAGTCGATCATCCAAACAGCATGGATGTACTGGGGTGGGCGCGTGAATATGGACAATCCCGCGTCTTCTGCCTCCAAAGTGGACACGACGATGTCACTTTTTCTAATCCGAATTTCCGAGAGGTATTACAACGCGGCATTCACTGGTGTGCCAAAGCGTAGTAGAAGATAGTGGTGTGGAAAAAAGGAAGAATGGTAGGCTTCCATCTTTCTAACCAAACCCGTAGCCCGTAATGAAGCAGATCGCTTATGGACGGGTACGCCGCAAAATGGAGGGCGGATGTATGGAAGGCACGTCAAAGGTTCAAATTCACGGCGTTTCTCCGCAAGGTATAATAAAAATTCTTCTCTTACTTTCAACAATACTCGTAAACGCAGATGGAGTAAAGACGATGGCGCATACAACGTATTCAGTCGCAGTAAAGACGGTTGACGGATTTCAGGTTTACTACGTCCAGCAAGATGGAAAAGCAGTCGCTGAGATCGTGCCTGCACTCGGAAATAACTGCTACGCTTTCAAGGTCGCAGACGGAGATACTTGGTTGAACTTAATAGACGCACCGCCGGACCTTGCCACATTGGAAGAACGCCCGACCGCTTATGGCAATCCGATTCTGTTCCCGTTCCCGAACCGAATCCGAAACGGCACATGGCAGTTTGACGGTGAGACCTATCAATTTGACAAATCACCCGAAGCTCCAACGACAATCCACGGTCTGTTATTAAATCAGCCGTATCAGGTCGAAAGCCATATCGCTGATGAAAACGGAGCGACTTTGGTGTGCTCGCTTAATTCTCAAGATTTTCCCGAAGTCGTCCGCCAATATCCGTTCCCTTTTAAAATTGAGATTACCTATACGCTCAAAGATGCCGTATTAACCATGGGGATTTCCATCAAAAATACAGGCAACCAGAATATGCCAGTAGGTTTCGGTATCCACCCTTATTTTAGTGTTGACCTCGGCACCGAAGCAGATGCAGCTGAGGCAATTATTACTGTCCCCGCCGCCAAATATTGGGAGCTTGATGAAGTCCTTGTTCCAACTGGAGAACAGCACGATGTTACCGGCACGCTTGATCTACAAAATGGACAACCGTTTTCGCAACTGAAGTTAGATCACGTTTTCACAGATGTTCAATTAACTGACGGTGTCAGTCGATGCCTCATTGAGAATAAGGATACCGGATACGGTATGGTAATGGAATCCGACGCGCAGTTCAGAGAATTGGTTGTCTATACACCCCCGGACAGGGATGCTATCTGTTTTGAGCCTTATACGTGTCCAACAGATGCTATCAACCTTGAGGCGCGAGGCATTCCCGCAGGCGTAATCGTACTCGCACCTGATGAAACATTCTCTGGAACCGTCCGCTTCATGCTAAAGTAACCCAAGTTGCTACCAACGGATTTTGAGCATTGTAACACGGTTTTTCCGACACTTTCTTCACCCCGTAGGGGTATTATGTCTATAGAAACTGCCGTTCACAGGTTTCTGCCATGAAAATTATTGCCCCATTGCTTTTTCCCTTATTCCTTCTAATTACGCAGCCGTGTATAGCAATCCGCGAAGGCACAGCGACTGCTGACATCTTTATTAAACGCTACACACGGACTGCGGACTTCGGAAAACTCGCTCTCTGGCACGAAGCCGCCGCAGAATGCCTTAAACGCATCTCTGTCCCTATGAACGAGATCGCACACGACTACTACATCCGGCGCGGATACAAGCAGTGGACGGCACGCTCAAAAAAAGAGACGCGCGAGATTCAGGATCGCTATGAACACCATCGCAAGCGTGCCAGAATTGCTTGGCAGAAATCAGAAACTACCGAATCGATCCTGAATGCTGAACGTGAAAATATCGCAAAGTTTATCGCAATGTGGCTGCCGCGCTACCCGAATCGGTTTTACGAGTTCGGTATCTATCCGACATTTTTCAGGAAACAACGGGAAATGGCGGAACAGCAAGGCGATTATGTAAAGGCACTCCAACTTGAAGCAGATGCTGCAGAGATGTGCGCAGCACAATATGAAAAGATTCCGATTGCCTACGGACTCGAAGGTTATCAGAAACACCAAGGCGCGTATCGACGACACGCTGCACTGCTTCGGAGGCTCACGCAGCAAAACCTGAAGGTGTTGCCCACAGAGGCAGATAAAGGCAAAGAGATAATAAGTTCGCTCGAAACTCGAAGACTTTATCCCTGCCAAAAAGGGGACGCTATACTTCTCATTGCAAAATCGGATGCGCGTGTCAAAGTCGCTTTAGGTGATCAAATCGGGGTTCACGCCTACCCCTCTTTTCAAGGGTTCGTATGGGTAGTCCGTTTCTCTAATCACAGCCGCGGAAATATCCTGACCGCAATTGTTGATGAAAAGACTGCAAAAGTGTTGGATGTATTTTAGCGTGTGTGAATTGTGCTTCCGATGTTCGATGACCCACTCAAAAAGATAAATAGAGCGAAACCCAACAAACTAACCTACGTTAACTTAGATTGTAAATATTTCCTGATCTATCCGTTTTCCGTTGACAATAACTTCCAACTATGAAATAATAGGTAAAGCTAAAATATCTACACCGAAACGTCTGGTTGGAATGCTTGGTGTCAAGGTGGTTTTAGGTATTAGAGTAACTTGGTATAATAACTCGTTTTTTGATAACGAATAGGGTTAAGAGCGGTGGCGTTTTCATAATGGGTCCCGCCAGAATTTTTCATTTGTAAAGTAAAGGAGATTTAACATGAACATAAGAAGAATCATGACATTCACGTTTGTAGTGGCAGCAATTACTGCTATGACTGTCGGGCTTTCCAGCTGCGAAAGAATTAAGTCTTCAATAATGCCTGATGCTGAAACGCCTCCAATGATGGATAAAGAGATTACTATCGGTGTTGCTGTATCACGGACGGGGACTTATGCCGAACCCTATGGAATTCCAATGCAACAGGGCCTTGAGTTAGCAAGAGAAGAGATCAATATGCTCGGCGGTCCGAGTATCACCTTCGTCCCTGAGGACACTCTAAGTACCGCAGAGGGCGCAAAAGCAGCCGTTCAGACATTGGTGGATCAAGAAGTACCCGCTATCATTGGGATTGGTATCTCAACGCATCTTGAACAAGCGTTTCCGATCGCACAAGAGGCGGGGGTGATCGCTTTTAGCCCGATCTCTGCCGCTGCCGGTTTGAGCGGAGAGATTGGAGATTTCGTCTTCCGCACCGGTCTCGCCACAAATATACTGACCCCAGTTGGTATGAAGATAACGCAGGCGGGACTCGGTTATACACAAGTGGCAACGATATATGATGCCGAGGATACCTACTCTACAAGCAACAACGAGGTAGTAGTGAAGGAACTTGAGGCGAACGATGTTAAGATTCTGACCCAAGAAACCTTCCAAACCGACGATCCCGATTTTATGACGCAATTAACCAATATAATGAACCTGGATCCGCAGCCTGAGGCACTCTTTATCTCTGCTCTGTCAACAGAGATGGTTGAGATTATCAAACAAGGGCGCGATATCGGTATTCCCGACTCCGTTCACTTTATTGTTGCTGATTTGACTATAAAAGAGATCCAAGCAGCAGGCGATGCTGCCGAGGGTGCAATAACTATTTCTGGATGGTCTGTTGGGTCTGAGGCACCGAGAAACCAAGACTTCGTCCAGGCCTATATGGACGAATACGGTTCTGAACCTTTACCGTGGGCGGCGCAGGCGTATGCGACCCTTCATATTCTCGCTAACGCGGTTATGAATGCGCAATCGACAGACGCAGCAGCTATCCGAGATGCATTGGCGATGACAATGGATTTCGACACTATTTTAGGCAAGTTCTCTTTCGACGAGAACGGCGAGGCGATGTATGATCAGGTTGAAGAACGGGTTGTGCATATCGTGAAAGATGGGCAACTTCAGCCCTTCGGAGAAGAATAATCTGACCGTTAGATAGACATAACAGGAGCCTTGTCATCAACTATTCGCTAATGGCAAGGCTCTTGCTTTTATTTAAGCGTTTCTATAAACTGGTAATCTGCCCGTTCTAAACTTGGGAGTAGCCCCGTTTGTAGTAGGGAAACCATTCATTGCCCGTTCTGACCGGTACTCACTGCGAAGCAGTGCGGTGATGCAGATCGTATTTGACCAAGTACGCCGCAAAAATTGCACAACTATGAACTAATCTATCTACAATTTAAAGATGGGCAGTTAATAACCGATAGATGTCCTAATTTCGCTTTTGCTATTTTTTTATTCAGTAATATGCTAAAATAACTCAACTTGTTAACGCCAATATATGCGTTATTTTTATGCTTTTTACAATACCCAATTTTGGCCTGGGTAGTTGACGAAAAAGACACATCATCCTGTAAATCCTGATTTGAACAACTGAACAGCCATTATGAAATGTTCTAAGATTTTGCCGATAGGCATCTTACTTCTAATTATAATCTGCTCCGAATTCTCGCTGATTAAAGCAGAGGAGCCACCTTTGACGGATATCCGTTCACATATCACTCCCGGCGAACTGCTAATCCGTTTGACACCAGAGGCAGCAACAGACCTTGAGCAGTTGCATGCGAACGCCCCCATCTCCATTCTGCACGCAAAACACAATGTAGAATCGCTGCATCTACTCTTTCCATATCTCGCGCGTCCATCGCTCAATCCGAATCTAAAGCGTATCTACCTGTTACGGTTTTCTCCGGACGCACCCCTTGAAGCACTCAAAGCAGCATACCAACAGAACCCGCTCGTTGAAGCCGTCGAATATAATTATCTCCGTCCGACACTGGCAGACGCGGTCGTCCCGAATGACCCGAAATATCCTGAGCAGTGGAGTCTGCCACTGATGAAATTACCGCAGGCCTGGGCAATCGAAAAAGGGAACCGGAGCGTCGTCATTGCTATTATCGATTCCGGTATTGATTATAGACACAGTGATTTGGCACCCAAAGCGTGGATAAATCCTCGCGAGATCCCAGAAAACGGGCTTGATGACGACGGCAACGGCTACATTGACGATGTTTATGGGTGGGATTTTACCGATGCCCCCAATATACAAGCAGAGGGTGATTATCTTGAAGGGGATAACGAACCTATTGATGAAAGCGGACACGGCACACATGTCGCTGGCATTGCAGGGGCTATGCCAGATAACGGGATCGGAATCGCTGGGGTCGCATGGGAGTGTCCGCTCATGGCGATACGCGCAGGGCTCTCGCTCGGTGGAAGTTCGCGCATGCAGGATGATGACTCTGCATCGGCGATCGTCTACGCAGCCGACAACGGTGCAAGCGTCATTAACATGAGTTGGGGCAGTGAGCGCCGCTCTTTCGTTATTCAGGATGCAATTGATTACGCTTATGCACATGGTGCTGTATTAGTCGCTGCTGCCGGCAATTCTCAGAAGGCTGCTGCTATCTTCCCCGCTGCTTACCGGAAAGTCATCGCTGTCGCATCTACCGAGCAGAATCAGCAGCGGTTCTATCAATCCAATTTCGGGGCCTCCATAGATATCGGTGCCCCCGGCAACGTGATTCTCAGCACACAGATTGATAACCGCTACCGGCTGCTCACCGGTACCTCTATGGCATCCCCGCACGTCGCGGGTGTCGCAGCGCTACTCCTCGCAAAACGACCCGCACTCACACATGAAGAGGTGCGACACATACTCATTAACACCGCCGACCCGGTCTATCAAGAGGATAGCGATGAATTAGACGAAAAATTCGTCGGGGCAGGCACCGTTAACGCTGAACGCGCACTCTTTGCAAGTGGCGCGTTACAGGCACGCATCCTCGCACCTGAAACCAATAGCGGCGGTGCAGATGCAATTACCTTTATCGGCGACACAGGCGGCTATAAGTTTCAATCGTGGCAGCTGAGTTATGGCGAATCTACAGTTCCCACTGAATTTATCCCTTTCACGCAACCCGCAGTGACACAAAAAATCAGCGAAACGTTGGCTGTTTGGAATACGACAACCGTGCCAGAGGGAATCTACACTGTCCGATTAACGGTAACCGCCACGGACGGACACCAAACACACGATCAGGTCGTCTTGAGCGTAGACCGGACACCGCCGCAAGTTATCTCCCTTACTGCAACAGAAACGCTTTATGGTGACCGGAGCCTTACTGTTTTCACTTGGGCAACGGATGATGTCACCCGGAATACGCTCTATTACCGACGCGAGGGGAGCCTCGCGCCCTTTGCACCTTTTAGCACAACAGATCTCGGCGTAGAGCATTCCCTCTCCTTAGGTTTTGATACCGGAACCTACCAATTTTTCGTTGAATCGGAGAATATAACGAACCTTAAGACGAGAGAGGACAACGGCGGCGCGTTTTATGTTATTGATGTCGTTGGTGGACATATTTCCCCGAGTGGGTTCACTGAAAAATCTCTTGATATTCCGCCACTTCATATCGCAAGTGTCACTGCTGACTTTGACACGGATGGTCAACCTGAAATCGTCGGAAGCCCGTTGTCATCAGATGCTGCTAACGACGAGTTACAGGCTGCTATCCTCGCAATCTATGAACGCCTGCCAAGCGGTAGATATGAACTCGTGCATACCGTTGAGAGTGTCGAAAATCTCTCTAATCTCGAAGGGGTTATCACATGGGCGGTAGATGATACGGATGGCGACGGTTTGCTCGAAATACTCGCGACGGATGATGAGCGGACTTTTCTCATTGAAAGTAGCACGCCTCAAGGGTACCCACATCAAATTATCTGGGAGACACCGTTTCTTTCGGGTGGCACTATCACGGACCTTGATCGAGATGGACAGAAGGAGATCCTCGGCGCGGATAACAACAATGATCGACTCCTGATTTTTGAGTACGACAATGCCACGAACACCCTTGTCGAAAAAGCAGCGTTAGTCAATGAAACCCTCGGTTCTAACGTATTCGCACAACGTTTTGCTATTGACGATTTTGATGGTGATGGAAACACGGAGCTGGTAGCAGGCGATAGCGAAGGCGATCTTTTCATTTATGAATCCGCTGCCACCAATACCTTCCGGCTTGAATGGCAAACGCAACTCCCACTGAAAAATATTACCCAACTCGCTTCAGGCGATCTCACCGGAGATGACAGCCCAGAGTTTGTCGTCGGTGGCTTGCTTTCACTACCCGATAACCCTTCAGGCCCCGTGCTCTGGAAGTTTTTCGTCTTTACGCATACACCGCGCGGCTACGCACTACTGACGGAAGGGGAACGAGAGGCAACGCTCGCAATCGCACCGCACCGGCGGAATGCGAACAGTCTCGCTATCGCAGATTTAGATCGTGATGGCGCTAATAACTTGATCATTGCGACCTATCCGAACCTCTACGTGACACAGTGGGATGGCACTGCCTTGAGGGCATTGTGGCACCAGAGGGTAGAGAAAACGCCGATGCTCTTCACGGCTGAGCTCAATCAAAATGGGTTTAACGAATTTTACATTAACCTTGAGGACGGAATTTACCGTTTTGAATCCGTTTTCGCAACAGACCCAGACGGTGTTGATAGGCTCACACCTTGGAATGTTGAGGCAAAACCGTTGACAGAGAAGGCAGTACAGGTTACGTGGACAGCAATGCCTATGGAACCGAAAGTCGTAGACACACGCCAGACACCGTTAACTGCGGAAACAGCCATCGTCCAGCCCCCCAACCTTCCAACCTTCCAAGCTTTTACCGTTTATCGGGCGGAAGGTGAAAAGGAAGAGGCACCATCGGATGATGCGTTTGAGCAAATTAGGGAAAACCTAACCGTTACAAGATTCTTGGATAGACGGGTGACAACAAATAATACCTACTGGTATGCTATCACTACAAAGGATACCAACGGCACCGAAACCGCGCGCACTGAACCTGTTGCTGCCACACCGAGGGAGCCACCCCAATTAATTCGTGCTGCCTATCACCAACCCGGAGCAGAGACGCAGCCAACACAACTTGAGTTTCAAATTGACGCACCTAAAGCAGTTTCTGGGAAAAAGTCTATGTCCGAAAACGTCTGGGTGATTGTTACTTATGACCGACGCATGAATCTCGGCATTGCCGACGAGAGTCGATATGTACTCCGGAAACTGAAACGGATTGACGGTGTAAGTCCGGTGTCTGCTATCCGCGACCGGATGGGGAAACGTGCACTTTTAGCGTTTGATACAGAGAGTCTCCTTGAGCACTTTGGGCAGCCCCTTACCGCAACAGATCAGTATGAAATTTCCGTTTCCAACGTGGCTGATATTGATGAAAACGCTATTCGCGGTGCTACGCGCCCCCTTGAAATACCGACCAGTATTCGCGAAACAGCCGTATCGGATTTGACACAAGTCCGCGTCTATCCGAATCCGGTGCGACCCAACGTCGCTGATAAAGGGGTGATTACTTTCGACAGGATACCTATTGGCACACGCATCCAACTCTTTACTACAAAAGGCGAATTGCTGGAAACATTAGATGTAACCGAGCAGGATCACAACGAAAAGAAGTGGTGGCTGACCAGTAATAACACCGCAGATGTCTCCACGGGCATCTATATCTACGTCCTTGAATTTAATACTGAGAAAAAAATAGGGAAAATCGCAGTGATTAAGTAGTTTTCAACCAATAACCCATGAACGATTTTATTCTCATCGCAAACCCAATCTCCGGCAAGGGACATGCTAAAAATGTTGCTGAGCAAGGTTACGCTGCCCTTACCGAATCCGGACAGCACGGGCAGCTCGTATTGACTTCGGCATCTGGCGATGCGAAGCGTTTCGCACAAGAAGCCGCTACTGATGGCACGCGATACGTGATTGCTTGCGGCGGTGATGGCACCCTCCACGAAGTCGTCAACGGCATCGCGATGGTTCCAGATGTAACCTTGGGTGTGCTCCCATGTGGTCGCGGCAACGATTTTGCCGCAGCGGTTGGTATCCCACTGAAACCTGAAGCTGCAATTGCAACCCTCTTATCTGGCACCCCTATCCGTGTAGACTTAGGGCGTTGCTATCAGAATAGCGGTCAGCAAAAGCCTGGAATGGAAGAGGGAAAGGATGGAAAAGTGGGTCCCCATCCTTCCACCGTTCCATCCTTCCATCCAAATACTGACAACCAACAACCAACAACCAACAACTACTTCACCACCATTGCGACCTGCGGTTACGATACGGAAGTCAGCCGTCGCGCCGCCAAAGGCACACCCCTATTTGCTGGCACCGCCTCCTACGCCTACGCAGCCGTGGAGACGCTGTTCTACTACGAACCACCCTTCGTCCGTCTTGAAGGCGACTTTGGTACCCACGAGGGACCCCTCCTCCTTGCCGCTACCGGCATCACAAGTCGCTACGGTGGCGGGTTTCAGATCGTCCCCAACGCACGCATCGACGATGGGCTTTTCGATGTCTGCATCATCCGCCCGGTCTCTTCGCTAACAGTTCTCCGACTCTTGGTAACACTTTTCTGGGGCGGCCATGTCGGACACCCTGCCGTATCCATACACCAAACCCGCACTTTAACGATTGAAACCGACACACCGATGCTGTTATATGCTGATGGCGAACCGATGTGCGAAACACCAGCAACAATTGAGATCATCGAAGATGGATTAACAGTGATGGCACCGCGTGGCACGTAAGATGACGAGATCACGGCTACTGAACCGTAATATGGGCATCTGTTGATGGGCGTGTTTGAAGCACCGGAATAACGTAGCTGTGGATCGTCAACCCTTCTATTACCTCGGTCTCTACCCGAAGTTCAGGAATCCTGCGATGGTCAAACACGACATAGTAACCTTCGGTGGCACCTTCCAACTTAAGGTATGCGGACAGCTGCTTTTTGCCAGCTTGATAACGGCTGTTGCCCTCCCAAATCTTGGTTTCAACGACGTATTTTCGACCGTTGTGAATGATGAGAAGATCTATCCGCCCACGACCACTTTGCACTTCAAGATACATGTCGCCGCGCACAATTCGGACGAATTGATCCAAGTAGGTAAAGAGGAGATACTGCCCGACAAATTCTTGAGGCGTATCTGGCACCTGCAAGATTCTGAAGCCCGCACGTGCGATGAAATCAGCGAACTGCTCAAGGAGTCCTCCCATTTCAAGGTAACCCTCAGATGTCAGGTAATCAATAAAATCTGTGTCAATATCTTCTGGGAAGTAGGCGCTCTCAAGCCCATTCAATAGCGGTTTAAAAGCCAGCAGGATACAATGCTGGTAAATCGGGTTGACAATCTCACAGAGCCCATCTTCGCCTTTTGCAATGATGCCATAGGTTGTGAGTTCATTGATGATGTCGTTTCGGAGCGTAAACGGTACACCTCTGTCATAAGAAACGATTTTCATCAAAAGGGTTTCAAAGCGAGAATCTCTGCGGATATTCGTCAGCAGATGCGCGATGTTGACGTTATCTTCCTCAAGGAGTTGGGCGTGGGCCTTGACGAAGTGGGTATTGGTAATCGGCTCGGTTTTTGGAATGTCGAGCTCCTCTGTAAGTATCTGTGCTAAGCGGTTGACGAGAAAGGGATGTCCAGCAGTCTGTTTATGGAGTGCTGCAATGGCTTCCGGTGCGAAGGGTTGTCCGACCTCATCGGTATATTGTACCAGGAGTTCCCGTACTTGTTCACGTGTGAAGTTCGGTAATTTGAACTCGTCTTGTATATTGAAAGGTGAGATAGAACGATCGTAGTTGAGTTGCGTGATACTCTTGACCCCAACAATGCCAACGCTGTGTGGACAGCGAGTCTTCCCGGAGAGATAGATGTAGCGAAGCGCATGCAGAAACCCTCTTACAGCAGTGTGAGGAATAGCATCAAACTCGTCAATAATCATAACAAGCCGACGGTTTTTCAAGAGGCTGCCGAGGTCTTCAAAGAACTCTCGCATCGAAATGGGCTCTGTTATCTGTGCGTTCGCCAAAAAACGGTTGAGGCTATCAGAGGGTGTCTCGGCGCGTTTTTGATAAACGGTCATTATTTGCTTACAAATTTCTTTGCAGAGAGATCCGTAAAAGGTGATAGCATCGCTGTCTGCATACGTCTCAAAATTCAGTTGGATCGGAAAATAGGCGTGCGTCTCCCGTTCAAGTGTAGCCAGGGCACGTTGGAAGAAGGTGGTCTTCCCAGTTTGACGCGGCGCGAAAAGGACGATGTATCGCCCTTTTTTTACGCGATCGATGAAGTCAGCAAGCTCTTCCGTACGAGCCACGACATAGTTGTCCTCAGGATATACGGGGCCGCGGGTTTCAAAATATCTCATCTTTGCTCCTGGGTTCCGTTAGCATTCAAATGGTCAATACCGGTATTATATCGGATACCGATGTGAAAGTCAATCTTGGATTCCGCCTGCATTCAGATCTTCGCACAGAATCGCGCGAAATTACATCAAAAATCGTAGCTGTCCCCTAAAAAATTGACAAAAACCCCTTTTTTCGCAAAAAAAGATAAAATTCGACCCCAATTGTGCTTTTTCTGCAATTTTAATTTGACAAACCTTTTTTTACCGCGTATAATTAGTGACGTTATGCCTTTTTGAAGAGGATTTATTTATATTAGAGCGAAGTCTTATCTGACTTGCTAGTACTGGCTTTTCCAGCAAGATTCTGACAACAGATAGTAATCAAATGGATCGATGGCTTAATATAAAATTCCGAATAAGCAATTTTGTGACCGAAGTGCTGGGTGCCTTGGCGGTTATTTTTCGCTGCGTACGCGTCAATGCCTTGCATGCTTATATTCCATTTTCACGTTTAACCATCAGTCCCCCCCCCCGCATTACAATCGTTAAGTATTTTCCGCCCTGTCTTCAATGTAGTTTCATACTTCAAACCGGGCGGCTCTCACAAGCGTCCCGTTTGCCATACGGTGCCGTGGCGCGCGTTCTGGAAAGTCTACCGTTCTCCGCGCGTGTTAATTCACGCTTTGCTTTTTGTTCTCACACTGTTCACCTTCGCAGCTCTTCCTGCTGAAGCACTCATAATCCTCTATTCCGGTGAGGAACGCGGACAACTCGGCTTACACGGCTGTGGTACAGAGCAAGTGGGCGGGTTAGCACACAGACACACACTTATTGATGACCTTCGCACAAAACATAGGTCAGTATTGAACCTGCATACTGGGAACCTCATTGACGCATCGGACCCGAACGCCGAGTGGATTTACCAGATTGGACTCTCCGCACTGGACACAATGAAGGTAGATGTAATGTGCCTGGGACCTAACGAATTAGCCATCCCACTTGAAACACTCACGGCATTTCATCTGAACCACCCAGAAGTCGGGTTTGTCTGCACGAATGCTGCACCACCGATAGGAACACCATATCTGATACGTCCCGTTTCTTCAGTGAATGTGGCGATTGTCAGTTTGGTATCCGAAAGCCACACGCCAGAGTTCTCCACCGTCGATTTAACGCGACCGCAAACCACCTTAGCCGAACTGGAAGCGGAAATTGTCAGTAAAAGTGATGTTGTCGTTGTTGTATTTCATGCGACCCAAGCAGAAGCACAGACATTAGCCGAAACGGTCCCCTGGATAGACATTCTGATTGTGGCGAATGAACAGCAGGCAATTTTAAGGTGTGAGAGTTTCCGCTGTGGTGAGCAAACAGCGATTGTGACAAATGCAGCACAAGGTGCCGCCCTCGGCGTTTTAGAAGTAAAACTTGACGAGACATCGCAGCTGCAGGCATTCACCAACCGGCACCATGCAGTTTCTGAAAAGATAACACCTGATGCGAACATTTCGCAGCTCTTAGACGCATACCGGACGTTGACAATCACAGAGACACCGTTTCAGACCGACACGCCTGAAGCAGTATCTACCAACGCCGTTCATATCGTTTATTTTCACAAGCATGGATGCCAAAAATGTGCCCGTGCAGTGAAAATACTCAAAAGATTAAAAGAACGGTATCCGAACATCGCCGTTGACCAGCACAATGCCAAAACAGACCAGACGCTTTTGGAAGCGATGGGAAGTCTTTACGAAGTGCCCGAAGCGAAACGGCTGACAACACCTGCTATTTTTATTGGCGATACCGCATTGATAGGCGAATTGGATACACAACAGTTTGAGAGGGTTATTGAAAAATACCTTGACACCGGTGCCCCCTCACGATTAAAGGAAGCAGAAAGACAATTGGAGACCGCTGAATCTGAGATTGTCAACCGCTTTCACGGGTTCGGCACCTTGGCAGTCGCCGGCGCGGGGTTGTTGGATGGCATCAACCCCTGCGCGTTTGCCACCATCGTATTCTTCATCTCCTACATGAACCTCGTCGGACGCGGTCGGAAAGAGATGCTCATTGCTGGCGGTGCGTTCGCCTTGGCTGTATTCGTGACGTATCTCTTGGTCGGCCTCGGCACGTTGTCGTTCATGAACTATCTCAACCGGTTTTCCGGGGTTGCCAAATGCGTCTATCTGATCGCCGCTGCTGTCACCTTTGCATTAGCAGGATTGAGTCTCTACGATGCAGTAAAAGCGAAGCAAGGGAAAACGAAAGAGATACTCTTACAGCTACCTCGTGCCTTGAAACTAAGGATCCACAAAGTAATCCGAGAACGCACGCGCACCTCCGGCGTTATTGCAGGGGCCTTGGTCATCGGATTTGTTATCTCGGCGTTGGAGTTGGTGTGCACCGGACAGGTCTACCTACCGACACTGACATTCGTAGCGAGTATTGAGGGCATGCGCGCGGATGCGATTGCTTACTTGCTATTGTATAACGTGATGTTTATTGTGCCGCTGCTGGTTGTCTTCGGGTGTGTCTATTGGGGCACGACAAGCATGCAGCTCGGCGGTGTTTTACAGCGGCACCTCGTTGCCGTGAAAGTCGGGATAGGTATTCTGCTTTTCGGGCTTGGTACGTGGTTGGTGCTGAGCGTTTTCGCTTAGCCACTGCCAAAAAATCTTGACACCGAAAATCGCCTAAAGCGACGCTCGGTGAATGTAAAAGGCGAAATGTGTTTTCTGCACGCTACGGTAGTTGATACCGTTACAAGCCAAAACGCTCAAGTTTCACGACTTGAGAAACTGTTGACGAAGACGCTCCTATTCAGGGACGCGTCAGAACGTTTCAAATTTTTATCTCTCAAATGAGAAGGAGAAAATAATGTTCAGAAAAATGTTGAATCTCACCATAGTTCTCTTTGCACTGATGGCGTTTTTTGTTGTGCCTCCAAGTATTTTATCCGATGAAAACAATGGAAATGGTTCGTCATCGGAGGGTAGTGATTGGGGGTTACCTGTATATAATATGACTTGTAAAGGTACACATGATCATGATGTCGTTGGCGCATGTCCAAAAACCTCCGACCCAACTAAGTGCACAGGCAGCGTGGAATATAAGATGAATTCTGAATCGGAAGGTTGTGTAACTGAAAGTTACGGATCGCGTTGTTACACAAAGACGAAGTGGGAACTAATAGGAACAGCACCATGCGTGATCGATGAAAACGTCGATGGTCTTTACTGTAGGCGCGACACATCTAACCTAACACAACAAAGTTTTACGCTTTGTAAGAGCAACACTGCCATGAACTGAGATTATAGTAACACAAGTTGTTACTTACAAAATTTCAGGTATGTAAACTCCGTTTTTGATTGAATTTTCGGCTAATTCTGATATTTTAGTTATAGATCGGGGTTAGACCTCCTTTTCACAAGGGCATTCTCGGAATCAGAAAGGGTGGCAACTTAGGTTATAGTAATGTGGACTCGGTAGAACTCCAATTCGGTGCGGTTTTGCGGCGTACTCGCCCAGATGCGATCTGCATTCCTAACCGCACCGAACTATCAAATCCACGTTAGACGGGGTTTCCAACCGCACCGAAGCCGATGAAAAACTGGGGTTTTGTGTTGATAGTTATTAGGTTCGGAATTATGAGAAATCTTAGACAGACTAAGTATTTAAAATAAAAAAGGGATAATTTATGCAATTTCTGGTTTTCCTGCTTGGGGCATTGATTTTATTATTCGGTGCCAGAACTGGAGCGTGCGAAATGGATGCTAAAACACTCATTCAACTTTTGAACTTTTCCCAAACCCTTATTCAGGATGGCGAGATACAATTTCTATATTATCAAAAGTATCCTACCCATCCTGATGATGTCGGGACAGCGAAACGGAAGTTGATTGCATTGTGGGAAGAACAAATGAGGGAAAACGTGCCAAAGAGTCAAAATCCTGAGGCACTTCGGAAGAGACTCTTAAAACGTATTGAAGATGAGAAAAAATATAGGGATTTTTGGGATTCGGATGAAAGGATCATCTTTCTAGAGTCAAATCTTGTATTTCAGAAGCTTCCAGGAAATGTAAAGGAACCTTGGATCCGATATGCCTATCGGTTAGAAGAGAATTTTTTGTTTGAAAACTATCCTTCTCTTGAGCATCTCCGCTTTCTTTGTGGCGGTGGTCAACACCATTTTTTCTCTAATCGTTCTAAAATCCTTATGGGGTCTCCCCCGAGTCAGTTTAGCAATGATAACCACATAGGTTACTTGCAACGGTTAAATGAGCATGTTCCGGCAGAGGTTATTAAGGCAACAGAGATTCAGCCTGGCTTCCGACTGAATGAGATACAGAGTAAGGTGCGTTTTTTGGAAAATGGCACAAGTGAACCACATTATCTCATTACCCACCGGACTCCTCACGACGTGAAAATAAAAGTTTATGTGCGGATCAAAGATGGTTTGCCAGAAGTTTTTCGAAAGGAGTTCTACCATCGAAGCGAATCGCCTCATGTGGATACAGAGGGATATTGGTTAGTTTTGTTGAATGAGTATCGCGATTTTGAGTGGATTCCAACATTAAGTATGACTTTGCCAAAAGTACGCGATCAGAAGGAATTTCGCGCCGATGGATTTATGCGGCGACATTCCATTTTAACACTAAAAGAGATGGACTTCAACCTCGGACTGCCCGAGAACTTCTTTGATTGGGATGAGTCAGAACTGACTGACGACAAGGGCATGCGCAAACGTATTCGCGGCGAAGTTCAGGAAGATGAAAAGAGCCTGCGCAAGCGTATTCTCGCCGAAGTTCACGAAAAGGAAGTTCTGGAAAGACAGAAGGAGAATGAAAAATAAAACGATTCTCTTTTTACCTATTGACTTCCTTTTCTATAGTTTTTCACCGTGATTTTTCGTGATTTTGACGTTGTAGTAATCGCTCGGGAACTCTGATTTTGAAATGGATTGTTGACGCTGCTTCCAAGACAAATTTATTGAGAGTAGAACAGAAATCCGTGATTACGAAGTCTGTGGGTTTTAACCGAACATTAGGCGTACTTGCGTAAGGAGTTCATAAGTGTATTATGTTTCTATGTTTCTAATGTTTTTTGCACTGTGCAGTAGTATTCCGTTGTTGCAGGGCTGCACTTCTCATCTTGAGCCGAAGGTAGTTTTTCCAGAACGGAAGTATCAATTTCCAAAGTCTTTCATTGTCGGTTCAGAGATCGTCACGACCTTTTCTTTTTTCAATGAAGGCAAGGCACCCCTGCACATCGAAAAAATAGATTCGGATTGTGGATGTGTTGCAACGAATACCTCTTCGAGTAAAATTTTGCCGGGCGGTAAAGGTGAAATCCGCGTTGCTGTTGAACGGGATGTCGGTGGATTCCAGCAAAACGTGTTTGTCTTTACTGACGATCCTGCAGCGCCCATCGTGCGGTTGGAAGTTTCAGGGGTCATTGTGCCACCTCTTACTTATCCCAAGAAAATTAAGTTAGGACAACTCGAAAAAGGAAAGAATGTCTCCGAAAAGATAACGCTTACGAATAACTTGAAGAACACTGTTGAGATAACCGGACACACGGTGAGTAACAAGAGCATTACTGCCACGCTACCTCAAAAGAGCGTTCCTGCTGGCGAAAGTATGGAGTTTGAAGCAGTTTTAACATTGAACGATGTGGGTTTATATAGTGAGTCCCTAACACTTTCCGCACAAACACAAGAAGCACTCCCTGGCACCGATTCAAAGGAATTGGTAATGTCTATTCAATTTCAAGGGCGCGTGTTAGGCGGGATTATCGTTTTACCGCAGAACTTGTTCTTGGGTATTCTGGATGGCTCAGGAAAAAGCGTGCAGCGCAAGATTCACATCAAGACAGATAGCAGTTTACCCTTTTCCTTGAAAAAGGTATCCGCAGATAATTTTTCAGTAGCTGCGGACCTTGCGATGGAACCGCAAACGGTACATGAGGTTGGACTCTCTATCACGCCGAAGACAGACAGTCCATCATCGGGGTTTGTTGAGGGGACAATTCAGATAGCCACGGATCACCCGGACGTGCCAGAGATTGCTATTCCGGTGAAGGCGGTGAAGCCATGATACGTGCCACGTGGATACTATTTTTGATGTGCAGCATTATCACCGCATGTGAGCTCCCTGGGCCACAGCGCGACGAACAGACACAACAAGAGAGGCAACAGATGACGCAAACTGAGATGGTCAGGATAGCAGGCGGGACCGTAGACCCTTTCGGCACTGGAGAAGCAGTGACCGTCTCCCCATTCTATCTTGACAAACATCTTGTGACATACCAACAATACAATCAGTTTATTGAAGATGCGGGTTACAAAAAGAAGGAGTACTGGTCGGCGGAAGGACGCAAATTCCTTGAGAAATACGAGTTCTGGGTGCCATCAACGTATCATGAGAAATATCTAAATCGTAAAAAATTACCTGTGACCGGTGTGAGCTGGTATGAAGCGGAGGCTTACGCAAATTGGCGCGGGGCACGGCTGCCAACCGCAGCCGAATGGACACTCGCCTGCCAAGGCGACACCAAACAACGTTATCCTTGGGGAAATGATTTTGATTTTGAGGCGATTGATTATCGGGCGCGGCTTGCGCCTTACGCCGTGGGAAGTCGAGAGAAAAACGTCAGCCCCGCGGGAGTCTTTGATCTTGTAGGAAACGTATGGCAATGGTGTGCCAATGTGTATGAAGGTAAGGATTTTCGGTTAGAGCCAGAGCCGACCGGTACCAAACCGGGGCCACAGAAAATCCTTCGCGGTGGTGGATGGATGTCCTTGCGAAGACACTTTGAATCGGATTACCTCTACTACGACAAACCTTTTCATCGGCTCGCTACGTACGGGTTCCGGTGTGCGAAGGGCGCGGAATAGGTGTGATATGCGCGCTATCCTCCTTCACTGGTGCCGCACCAGTATTTATCTTTTAGGGGCCGTCTTTTTTTTGGGGCTTGGGGATCGGGTCCCAAAACATCTTGTTATTCTCGACGACGTTCTTGATAACAATGTGCTGTTGATTTTACGGGAGTCGCCGTATCTGTCATTTATTTTCCCGCTCTGGGGTGCAAATCTAATTGCAGGGGTGCTTCTGTTTTGCACTTTTCTTCTGATAGTGCCGGTTATCAGCATGTTTGGGCAGCGGCTTTTTCATTTTGCTATTTTTTGTATCTTACTATTTATTTCTGTGTTGCCGCTGCATTTACACTTTGATGCCGCCCGTTTTAACCACGAGAACCTTCTTTTTCTTTCATATAGTTTGATTCTTGGTAGTATTGGCGTAGTTCTATGTTTTCGAGGTTTGATCGGAATGCAGTTTTCCCGTCTGAATACATTTCTCCCTCGTCTTTTCCTTTGGATGCACAACCTTCGCCCGCGTTTATTTTTAATTTGGACGTTTATTGGTTGTATTCTGATGTGCGGTTCCATCTCATGGCATATATTCGATGGTGTGCCAGGATTTATAGACAGTTGTATATACATGTTTCAAGCTCGATTATTTGCACACGGTATGCTTTCTGCGCCAATTCCGCCCGAACCCCAATTTTTTGGAGTCGCGCATACCATCCTCTCCGATAAATGGTACACAATGTATCCGCCAGGGTATCCCACAATATTGGCGTTAGGCGTGCTTTTCAGAATTTCTTGGCTTGTCAATCCGCTCCTCGGTGCATTGACAGTTGTTTGTATCTATCTACTTGCCAAGGAACTTTATGGAGATGACACTGCAAAACTCTCCGCTGTTTTAGCGTGCACAAGCAGTTTTTTTTTATTTATGTCCTCAGAGTTTGCTTCACATACCTCTACTCTCTTTTTCGTAACGTTAGCATTTCTCAGTTTTGTGTGGATTGTAAAAAAGAAGCGTCCGCTCCTTTCAGCATTGGTATGTGGTACATGTATAGGAATTGCACTGCTGTGCCGTCCGTACACAACAGCATGGATTTGTGTGCCGATGGGAATCGTAGCAATCGTCATGCGGAAAGAATTACTGCTTCGGCATATTTTGATAGGGGCAATGCCTATCCTTGTCGCGTGTTTGGCATTCCTCGCGTATAACTATGCGACGACGGGGCACCCGCTGCTTTTCGGATATATTGCCTTGTACGGTAAAAAGCACTATCCGGGTTTTCACCAGGATTCGTCGAGCGACGCGTTCCACACAGTAGCACAAGGTTTTAAGTATATGCTTAGCAACTTAAATGCCTTGAACTATTATCTGTTTGAGTGGCCGATGTCTTCCCTTTTCTTTATATGTATCTTCCTTGCGTATGGAAAAAAGAGATTCTGGGAATGGTTATTGGTGGGATGGATAGGGGCTTTTGTACTGCCTACGGTTTTTTAGGCCACTCCCTAAAACAAGATTGTGCTATAATACAATCTCACTGAAAGGAGTTATCTAATGGCCAAACGAAGAAAATTCACCTCCGAGTTTAAGACGGAACTCGTTCTGGAGGTTCTTAGCGGTGCGACTTCTCAAGCAGAAGTGTGTCGGCGTCATAATCTCAATGAGGACCAACTCTCGAAATGGAAGCAGCAGTTTCTTGAAAAAGCCCCCTCGCTGTTTGATTCTACTGATAAACCGTCCAGCGATGCGGAGAAGCGTATCACTCACCTTGAGCATCTCGTTGGGAGAATGGCCGTGGCGTTAGACATCCAAAAAAAACTATTGACATGGTTGGACTAACGTTGTCTGAGAAGCGATGCTTCATTTCGGCATTGCAAAAGGAGCATTCCGTGCGAGATATTTCTGGCATCCTCGGTGTCAACCGGGGTAGTTTCTATTATCACCGCCAAGAGGATCCGTCCGAAGCCGTCCTGCGATCAGAAATAGAGAAACTTGCTGGACAGTATCCGAGATACGGGTATAGGCGTATCACGCAGTTGCTACAGCGTCAGGGATACACCGTTGGAACCCGACGCGTCGCCCGGTTGATGAAAGAGAAGAATCTCTTAGTCTCCGTCAAGCGTGCCGGTCAAACCACAAAATCGCTTCAGGCGGATAAACCTTGGAGCAACCTGCTCGAAAACCTTGACGTTTCTCATCAGGATCAGGTCTGGGTTTCCGATATTACATACGTCCGTCTCAAGGGACGCTTCATCTATCTCTGCCTGCTCATGGATGTTTTCACCCGGATGATCAGAGCTTGGCAACTCAGTCAGCACTTGAACCAATCTCTGACGCTCAAACCGCTGAAAGAGGCATTGGACCACAGCGTCCCGGAGATTCATCATTCCGATCAAGGCGTGCAGTATCTTTCAAAGGTCTATATTACCACGCTCGAAGCACATGGCATTGAGATTTCCGTCGCCCGTCGCGGATGCCCTTGGGAGAACGGATATGCTGAAAGACTCATCCGCACGCTCAAAGAGGAAGAAGTTGACATCAATGACTATCAAAGCATCACCGAGGCGAGAGATCGCATCGGACATTTTATCGAACAAGTGTATAATCAGAAACGTCCACATTCGGCGTTAGGATATTTGACACCTATCGAATTTCAACGACAAAACTTGTCTTAACTTTGCTAAATTGTGGCCTAAATAAGCGTATGCACTTCATTTGCTCGTTGGACATTTTTTTCATTTTTTCAATAAATTAGATTTCGGACCACGCTTTGTGTACGAAAGTTTACCTGCGTTAATTCTACTAACAAGCCGCGGGTTATCCTTGAGTACGCAATTCATAACGGCTCGGTGGAAAACTTTATCTTATGCACAGGCGCGAAATACCCTCTGTTTAATGCTTATAGGTCTTTTTCTCTTTGCTTTTCTTTTTAATATGCCTACAACAGCAAAATCTTATCAAAATTACGGAAAAGATGTGACTATTCAAAAGTACTTAGACGAAAATGATGTCGCCCAAGCACTGGTCTTTGTGAAAGGGACTCGCACCTATCAGGTGCATTATCCATTTAACGCGCCTTTTGCAAAACCGCATATCTACGCTAAACATAGAGGTAGCGAGAATAAGAAACTCGCTGAAAGGTTCCCAGGGTACCGCTATTTTATTGCAGATGAAAAAGAGGTCGTGGAAGTCTCTATTGATGAACTCTAATCATCCATCCTTCCACTTTTCCATGCCTTACGCGTCCTCCGGATATATCTCTGCTATCACATCGCCATACTTTTCAATAATAACATTCCGCTTCAACTTCAGCGTCGGGGTCATCTCATCAGCTTCCTGCGAAAATTCCTTTTCGAGGAGTGTAAACCGTCGCACCTGCTCAAAATCCGCAAAATCCGTCAGATGATTCCGAATTTCGCTTTGGATGTGCTGTTGCACCTCGCGCGTCTGGAGCATCGCTGACAGGTCATCCGTGGCAACATCATTCTCAGATGCCCACGCCTTAAGCGCGTCAAAATTCGGGACAATCAACGCCGCAAGATTTTTGCGTTCGCTACCTATCACCATAACCTGGCTGATGAACGGACTTCGCACCAATTCACTCTCGATCGGTTGTGGCGCAACATTCTTACCGTTAGAAAGCACGATGATATTCTTTTTCCGATCGGTAATCTTAACAAACCCATCTGCGTCAATAATACCGATATCGCCTGTGTGAAACCACCCATCTTCGTCAATAACCTCTGCCGTCGCGACATCGTTGTTGAAGTAACCCTTCATCACGTGTGGACCGCGGGTGAGGATCTCACCGTCTTCGGCAATCTGGACCTCTATACCAGGTACGTGTGGACCAACGGTTCCGAACTTCCACTTTTTCGGATAGTTTATACTGATAACAGGTGAGGTCTCCGTTAATCCATAGCCTTCCAAAATCAAAATTCCCGCTGCATGGAAAAATTCAGCGATGGATTGCGGCAATGCCGCGCCTCCTGAAACGAAAAATCGTAGCCTTCCACCTGTTGCTTCCTTCAACTTCGCAAAGACGAGTTTGTTCGCGATGTTCTGCTGTAATTGCAAAATCGCAGACGGCTTTCTTCCCTGTTGAATTGCGGAACTCACTGCTGAACCGACGGAGACACCCCAGTGGAAAATTTTCTGTTTGAGCGACGAACCTTCTTGGACCGCACGCAAGATCCTCTCATGCATCGTTTCGTAGAGCCTCGGCACACTCAGCATCACCGTCGGCGCGACCTCCTTCATGTTCTGCGCCACCGTGAATGTACTCTCCGCATAAGCGATCTTTGCACCTGAGAACAATGGCACGTAATGTCCACCGAGCCGTTCAAACACATGCGATAACGGCAGAAACGATAGCAATACGTCTGTTTCACTCACATCAATCAGCGATTTGCACGCTTGTAAATTAAAAATAAAATTCGCATGCGTCAGCATAACCCCTTTTGGGTGACCCGTTGTGCCTGATGTATAGATAATCGTTGCAATGTCATCTTCACTCACAGCACTATCACTTTCCCCACCCGCGAGCTCACACACCGTCTCGAATTGGATAACACCTTCCGGGGGTTCATCTTCAATTGTATCGAAGATAATTATCTGTTCAAGCGTCGGTACCTCATCTCGAATAGCACTGACTTTTTCCAACTGCTTTTCCGTGGATACACAAATAATTTTTGCACCGGAATCTTTCAGGATATAACCAACCTGTGCTGCGGTTAGCGTTGAAAACATCGGGACGGTTACCGCACCCACTTTAAGGCTACCAAAATCCGTAATTGCCCACTCCGGACGATTCTCGGAGAGAATCGCAACGCGGTCATTCTTTTCCACCCCAAGTGCATTGAGTCCTTTACTGAAGGCATCCACCGATGCGTCGAGTTCGGTATAAGAGATGTCCAAATAGGTGCCGCCTTTCGGTTTGTGTGCCAGAGCAGGTTTGTTGCCGTAATGCTGAACCGCGGCTTCAAACATAGATATTAGCGTCATTATCGCTCACCTCTCCTCCTGTTATTTGCGAGAATATTAACATACACAACGATGCAAGTCAAGTTAATCATTTTTGCCCCCAGGTCCGGTAGGTTCGGTTTTTGCGGCGTACACGCCCAGATGCGACGTGCATCGCGGCGTACACGCCCAAATGCGATCTGCATTCCCAACCGAACCGGATCCTACGCGGAAACCTTGAAGACTTCAAAACCTCTTCAGTCCCGTAGGGGACGGTATGTTTATAGCAGCATGTCTGAGCAAAAACCCAAGCCCCGTAGGGGCGGCATGTTTATATCGGTGTTACAAGATACAATGAAAAAATCCCTAAATTGACACCTATGGTTCGGTTTTTGCGGCGTACACGCCCAGATGCGATGTGCATCGCGGTGTACACACCCAAATTTGCCCACACGCGGAGACCCAATTTTGCTTCGCAGTGAGAATGCTTTACATTTGCGACCTGCATTCCAACCGCACCGGCTCCTTTAAAAAGAGACGTGAAATCCAATAATTTCATAAAATTGAAGGGCTCTGGATTTTTTATAGATATAATTTGCTTTTTTTCTTCATATATTGTATAATTAAGTTACATATAGACATTAATTGTTTATATTGATTAATAATAAAAATGTCATATTATAACATACTAAAGTTTGGACAATCCCTATCATTTGCGAGTTGAGTTTTCAGAGAAGTGTGTATTTTTCCGTAGGTTGCACACCCCACACAACCCCGAGAAAATACCGCATACTTATCCATATTTCATAGAAACAGGAAAGAAATTAAAAGTGACCAACCGATCTATTCAGACTGCAATGCTAAAGAGAATGATACAAAGCGTGCCCTGTCCGATAATGGGTACGCTGTGCTTCTTGGCATTACCTGTTTCTTCAATTCACATTACTAAGTGCCCCCCCCCCGCTTTACTTACATTAAGTATTTTGGGTGTTTTACTTCACAAAATCATATTGGCAGTGCTAACCGCTTCGCGATTTCCCGCGCCCACGCGTTTCATCTGGCACGAGGCATCGCGTAGCGGCTTTCAGCGTTGCCCCACAAGCTACCGCAATAGATCAATCACACCTGAAACAACAATAGGAGTTTATATTGAAAGTGTTAATTACAAAACAAAGTTCCGTCGTATTCTTTCTCCTGATGATCTTAATGCTTTTTGGCCCGTATAACATAGGATATGGACAGGACAAGGGACAGGCAGAGACAATCAATCCGCCGCTCAGTGAACGCACACCACAGATACGGGACGCGATTGTGGCTGCAGTGCCCGGCGTTAATGCTGCAGCCGATGTGACGGCAGCACACCTCGCGGCAATTTCCAGACTTGATGCCTCCAAAAAGAGTATTACGGCACTGAAAAGCGGCGATTTTTCTGGGCTCACCGCACTGACAAACCTCTATCTGTATGAAAATGCTATCAGCGATATATCCGCTCTTAAAGACTTGACAAGCCTGACGCGCCTCTATCTGTATGATAACGCTATCAGCGATATATCTCCCCTTGAAAACTTGACAAGCCTGACAAGGCTCGAACTCTATGACAACGCTATCAGCGATATATCCGCACTTGAAGACTTGACAAGCCTGACAAATCTCTGGCTGTTTAGCAATGCTATCAGCGATATATCCGTTCTTGAAAATTTAACAAGCCTGACAGATCTCTGGTTGACTGGCAATTCTATCAGCAATATATCCGCACTCGAAGACTTGACAAGCCTGACAGACCTCTTTCTGGAGTCCAATTCCATCAGCGATACATCCCCGCTTGAAGGTTTGACAAACTTGACCAGGCTCCATCTGAAGGGCAATCCGATTTCAGATTACGGACCGGTCCGTAGACTCAAAGCAGCCATTGAGGCAGCCGGTTCTGATATTTATATTGATGTTGATATTGGTAACAAACCACCCGTATTTACCGAGGGCCCCAGCGCGACGCGCACTATAGCAGAGAACACGCCATCTGGGCAAAACATCGGCACGCCTATCGATGCAACGGATGTGGATGGTGATACACTCACCTGTACCCTCAGTGGCACCGACGCGGTAGCCTTCAGCATTGTCAACACCAACGGGCAGCTACGAACAAGGGCTGCACTTGACTTTGAAACGAAGAACTCTTATTCGGTTACCGTCGATGTCTCTGATGGCAATGGCGGTAGCGATAGCATTCCTGTCACAATTAATGTCACCAACGTCAACGAAGCACCAAGTTTCGCAACTACCACCGCGACGCGTTCCATCGCGGAGAACACCGGAGCCAACACAAACATCGGGGATCCGTTCACTGCGACAGATGTGGATGCGAATACCACGCTCGCGTATACCTTAGATGGCACGGATGCCGGATCGTTTAGTATCAACAGCACCAACGGACAACTCCGCACCCGTACAGCGTTAGATTATGAAACAAAGACCTCTTATTCGGTGAGAATCGCCGTCTCTGATAGTGAACTCACAGACACCATCGATGTCACCATCAATGTGACAAACGTCAATGAGGCCCCCAGTTTTACAGAGGATAGCAGCGCGGTGCGCACCATAGCAGAAAACACGGCTTCCGGCACAAACATCGGCGCGGCAGTCGCTGCGACCGATGTGGATGCCAATACCACCCTCACCTACACGCTCAGTGGCGCGGATGCGGCATCGTTTAGTATCAACAGCACCAACGGGCAGCTCCGCACCCTTGCAGCGTTAGATTATGAAACAAAGACCTCTTACACCGTGAGGATTACCGTCTCTGATAGTGAACTCACAGACACCATTGATGTCACCATCAACGTCACAAATGTAGACGAAAACCGCGCCCCTTCCTTCACAGATGGCAGTACCGCGACACGTTCTGTGGCAGAAAATACCGGCTCTGGGCAAAATATCGGGAGTGCTGTCTCTGCAACCGACCCAGACGATGACACGTTGACCTACACGCTCAGTGGCGCGGATGCCGGATCGTTTAGTATTGACAGCACCAACGGGCAGCTCCGCACCAGCGCAGCGTTAGATTATGAAACAAAGACCTCTTACACCGTGAGGATTACCGTCTCTGATAGTGAACTCACAGACACCATTGATGTCACAATCAATGTGACAAACGTTAATGAGGCACCGAGTTTCGCAACCACCACCGCGAGCCGTTCTATCGCGGAGAACACCGGAGCCAACACAAACATCGGGGATCCGTTCACTGCGACAGATGTGGATGCGAATACCACGCTCGCGTATACCTTAGATGGCACGGATGCGGCATCGTTTAGTATCAACAGCACCAACGGGCAACTCCGCACAAGTGCAGCGTTAGATTATGAAAAGAAGACCTCTTACACCGTGAGGATTACCGTCTCTGATAGTGAACTCACAGACACCATTGATGTCACAATCAATGTGACAAATGTAGACGAAAACCGCGCCCCTTCCTTCACAGATGGCAGTACCGCGACACGTTCTGTGGCAGAAAATACCGGCTCTGGGCAAAACATTGGGGGTGCCGTCTCCGCAACCGACCCAGACGATGACACATTGACCTACACGCTCAGTGGCGCGGATGCCGGATCGTTTAGTATCAACAGCACCAACGGGCAACTCAAAACAAAAGCAGCACTTGACTATGAAACAAAGAATGAATATACCGTCACCGTCTCTGTTTCCGATGGCAATGGCGGCACGGATATTATTACCGTTACCATTAATGTGACGAATGTAAATGAAATTGATCCGCCGCTCAGTGAACGGACACAGCAGGTGCGTGATGCGATTGTCGCCGCTGTGCCAGGGGTCAATAATGCTGACGATGTGACTGTGGCACATCTTGCGGCAATTACCCAACTTAACCTTTCCGATCAAAGCATCACCGCACTGAAATCCGGTGATTTTAATGAGTTGCCCGCACTGGAGGAGCTCTATCTGGAGAGCAATTCCATCAGCGATATATCCGCCCTTGAAGAGTTGACCGCACTGACAACGCTCAATCTGTGGGGCAATTCCATCAGCGATATATCTGCGCTTGAAGAGTTGACCGCACTGGAGGAGCTCAATCTGTGGGGCAATTCCATCAGCGATATATCTGCGCTTGAAGGGTTGACCGCACTGAAATACCTCTATCTGTCTGGCAATTCCATCAGCGATATATCTGCGCTTGAAGAGTTGACCGCACTGGAGGAGCTCAATCTGTCTGGCAATTCCATCAGCGATATATCTGCGCTTGCAGGGTTGACCGCACTGGAGGAGCTCAATCTGTCTGGCAATTCCATCAGCGATATATCCACGCTTGCAGATTTGACCGCACTGACAATGCTCTATCTGAATGGCAATTCCATCAGTAATATATCTGCGCTTTCAGGTTTGACCGCACTGACATACCTCTATCTGGATGGCAATCCGATTTCAAATTATGGACCGCTCCGTAGACTCTTGGCAGCAATTGACGGAATTGAAGATCATCAAGGTCTAACGCTTGATATTAATATTCCGCCTGTGTTCACCGAAGGCACCGACACAAGACGTTCCGTAGCAGAGAACACCGCATCCGGGCAAAACATCGGTGATGCGGTGTCCGCCACAGATGCGGATAACGACACACTCACTTATACACTTAGTGGAACAGAGGCATCCTCGTTTAGCATCAACAGTACCAACGGGCAGCTCCGCACAAGTGCAGCGTTGGATTATGAAGCGAAGACCACCTATTCGGTTACCGTCGAAATTTCTGATGGCAATGGCGGAAGTGATAGCATCGACGTCACGATCAATGTGTCAAACGTCAATGAGGCACCAAGTTTCGCGAGCACTACCGCGACACGCTCCGTCGCGGAGAACACTACCGCTAACACAGACATCGGCAGTGCCATCACTGCCACGGATTCGGATACTGGGGACACGCTCACCTATACCCTCGGTGGCACCGATAAGGACTCCTTTAGCATCAGCGGCACTACCGGGCAGCTCCAAACAAACGCCGCACTCGACTTTGAGACAAAGACATCTTACACCGTGAGGATTACTGTCTCTGATAGTGAACTCACAGACACCATTGATGTCTCCATCAATGTGACAAACGTCAATGAGGCACCGAGTTTCGCAACCACCACCGCGACGCGCACCATAGCAGAGAACAAGGCTTCCGCAAAAATCGGCACGGCAGTCACTGCGACAGATGTGGATGCCAATACCACCCTCACCTACACCCTCACGGGCACGGATGCTGCCTCATTTAGCATCGTTAGCACCAACGGGCAACTCCGCACCCGTGCAGCCTTAAACTATGAAACGAAGACCTCTTACACCGTGACAATCACTGTCTCTGATAGTGAACTCACAGACACCATTGATGTCACGATCGATGTCACTGATGTCTATGAACCCATCATTCACCGCACGCAACAGATCCAAGATGCGATTGTCGCAGCGGTGCCAGGCGTGAATCATGCCGACTATGTGACTGTGGCACATCTTGCGGCAATTACCAACCTTAATCTTTCCGATAAAAGCATCACCTCACTGAAATCCGGTGATTTTAATGAGTTGCCCGCACTGACAAACCTCAATCTGTGGGGCAATTCCATCAGCGATATATCCGCGCTTGCAGGGTTGCCCGCACTGAAATACCTCTATCTGTGGGGCAATTCCATTAGCGATATATCTGTGCTTGCAGGGTTGACAAAACTGACAAAGCTCGATCTGTCTGGCAATTCCATCAGCGATATATCCGCCCTTGCAGGATTGACAAAACTGACAGAGCTCAATCTGTCTGGCAATTCCATCGGCGATATATCTGCCCTTGCAGGATTGACAAAACTAACAAAGCTCGATCTGGATGGCAATTCC
Source organism: uncultured Poribacteria bacterium (assembly GCA_951828385.1). GTDB lineage: Bacteria > Poribacteria > WGA-4E > WGA-4E > WGA-3G > WGA-3G. The sequence continues at coordinate 3,449,408 of OX639973.1, read as the reverse complement.
ATCAGCGATATATCCGCGCTTGCCGGTTTGACCGCACTGACAAACCTCTCTCTGGCTGGCACTTCTATCAGCGATATATCCACGCTTGCCGGTTTGACCGCATTGGAGCGGCTCAATCTGTTGCACAACACTTCCCTCAGCGATATATCTGCGCTTGCCGGTTTGACCGCACTGAGATACCTCCATCTGAATGGCAATTCCATCAGTAATATATCTGCGCTTGCCGGTTTGACCGCACTGACAACGCTCGATCTGCTGAACAATCCGATTTCAGATTATGAACCGCTCCGTAGACTCTTGGCAGCAATTGACGCAATTGAAGATCATGAAGGTCTAACACTTGATATTAATATTCCGCCTGCATTCACCGAAGGCACCGACACAACACGTGCCGTAGCAGAGTACACCCCATCTGGTCAAGACATCGGTGATCGAGTCTCCGCAACGGATGTGGACAGTTATTTTTTGACCTATACTCTGGAGGGCCCGGATGCGGACGCGTTCAGTATTGATGCCTACACTGGGCAACTCCGCACCAGTGTCGCGTTAAACTATCGAACGAAGAGGTCTTATTCGGTCACCGTTTCTGTTTCCGATGGCAACGGTGGCACGGATAGTATTACCGTTACAATCAACGTCACAGATGTAAATCGCGCACCTTCCTTCACCGATGGAGGCACCACGCGTTTGGTCGCAGAAAATACAGCATCTGGACAAAACATCGGCACCCCCGTGGCTGCGACAGATGCGGATGACGATACACTTACCTATAGTCTGGAGGGCGCGGATGCGGCATCGTTTAGGATCGTTAGCGCATCCGGACAACTCCGGACCTATGCAGCGTTAGACTATGATACGAAGTCCTCTTATTCCGTTACCGTTTCTGTTTCCGATGGCTACGGTGGCACGGATAGTATTGCCGTTACTATCAACGTCACGAGTGTCAACGAAGGATCCATAACGGCTGTCAATCAACGCACGCAACAGGTACAGGATGCCATTATGCGTGAGGTGTATTACGTGGATAATGCTGACGATGTGACACCCGCAGATCTTGCGGAAATTACCCGACTTAACTTAGGCTATAAAGACATCACATCCCTGAAATCCGGTGATTTCAGTGGTTTGACCGGCTTGACATACCTCGATCTGGATGAGAATTCCATCAGCGATATATCCGCTCTTAAAGGGTTGACCACACTGACACGCCTCTATTTGTGGGGCAATTCCATCAGCGATATATCCGCGCTTAAAGGGTTGACCACACTGACATACCTCAAGCTGTCTGAGAATTCCATCAGCGATATATCCGTGCTTGCAGGTTTGCCCGCACTGAAACACCTCTATCTGTCTGGCAATTCCATCAGTAATGTATCCGCGCTTGAAGGTTTGACCACACTGACATACCTCGAGCTGTCGGGCAATCCGATTTCAGATTACGCACCCCTCCGTAGACTCTTGGCAGCAATTGACGCAATTGAAGATCATCCAGGTCTAAGGCTTGATATTAATATTCCGCCTCTGTTCACCGAAGGCACCGACACAAGACGTTCCGTAGCAGAGTACACCCCATCTGCTCAAGACATCGGTGATCCAGTCTCCGCAACGGATGTGGACAATGATTATTTGACCTATAGTCTGGAGGGGACGGATGCGGACGCGTTCAGTATTGATCCCGCCACTGGGCAACTCCAAACCAGTGCAGCGTTAAACTATCAAACGAAGAGGTCTTATTCGGTCACCGTTTCTGTTTCCGATGGCTACGATGGCACGGATAGTATTGCCGTTAGAATCTACGTCACGGATGTCAACGAAGCAGGCATAACGCCTGTCGATCGACGCACGCAAGAGGTACAGGATGCCATTATGAGGGCGGTTCGCGTGGATAATGCTGCCGATGTGACATACACAGATCTTGCGGCAATTAACTACCTTTACTTAAGCTCTAAAGGCATCACATCCCTGAAATCCGGTGATTTCAGTGGTTTGCCCGCACTGACAGACCTCGATCTGTCTGTCAATTCCATCAGCAATATATCCGCACTTAGCGGTTTGACGAAACTGACAGAGCTCAATCTATTTAGCAATTCCATCAGCAATATATCGGTGCTTAGCGGTTTGCCCGCACTGACAGACCTCAATCTGTCTGACAATTCCATCAGCAATATATCGGTGCTTAGCGGTTTGCCCGCACTGACAGACCTCAATCTGTCTGACAATTCCATCAGCAATATATCGGTGCTTAGCGGTTTGACCGCACTGACAGAGCTCCATCTGGATGGCAATTCCATCAGCAATATATCCGCACTTGAACGTTTGACCGCACTGAGATACCTCTATCTGTGGGGCAATCCGATTTCAAATTATGAACCCCTCCGTAAACTCTTGGCAGCAATTGAAGGCCATCCAGGTCTAACGCTTGATATTAATATTCCGCCTCTGTTCACCGAAGGCACCTACACAACACGTTCCGTAGCAGAGTACACCCTATCTGAGAAAGACATCGGTGATCCAGTCTCCGCAACGGATGCGAACGAAAATGATTCTTTGACCTATACTCTGGAGGACAAGGATGTGGAGGGCACGGATGCCGCCTCGTTCAATATTGATTCCCCCACTGGGCAACTCCGTACCCTTGCACCGTTAAACTATCAAACGAAGAGGTCTTATTCCGTCACGGTTTCTGTCTCCGATGGCAACGGTGGCACGGATCGTATTACCGTTAGAATCAACGTCACGGATGTCGACGAATCACGCATAACGCCTGTCAATCAACGCACGCAACAGGTACAGGATGCCATTGTGAGAAGGGCGCATACCGCGGATAATGCTGACGATGTGACTGTGGGACATCTTACGGCAATTACCGACCTTTCCCTTTCCTATGATGATATCACATCCCTGAAATCCGGTGATTTCAGTGGTTTGCCCGCACTGACATACCTCACTCTGACTGGCAATTCCATCAGCGATATATCCGCACTTGCAGATTTGACCGCACTGGAAAAACTCTATCTGAATGAGAATTTCGTCAGCGATATATCCGCGCTTGAAGGTATAACCTCTCTGACAGAGATCTATCTGTCTGGCAATTCCATCAGCGATGTATCTGCGCTTGAAGGTTTGACAAATCTGACATACCTCACTCTGTCGGGCAATCCGATTTCAGATTACGTACCCCTCCGCAGACTCGAGACAGCGATACAGAACGCCGATAATTCTATATCTATAGACATAAATATTACCAACAACCCGCCCCAGTTCACGGAGGGAGGTAGCACGACACGATCTATTGCAGAAAACACGGAATCCTACACAGATATCGGCGAACCTATCTCTGCTACAGATGCGGATCCCTCTGATAACTTGAGCTATATTTTCGCACCCGATCGTTTCGGCGGCAGCGATGCAAGACTGTTTAGTATTGACTACAGTACTGGGCAGCTGCGCACCAGTGAAGACCTGGATTATGAAGAACAGACATCTTACACCGTTGTCGTCGAGGTCTTTGATAGCTCTGATGGCTTGGATCGGATCACCGTTACAATCAATATCACGGATGTCGCCGGTGCCGCACCATCGGTTGAAACATCTCCTATAATTCCTGAGAATACGGCACTCTTGACCAACTTCCCCAACCCATTCAACCCTGAGACATGGATACCGTATCAGCTCGCCAAACCTGCCGAAGTTACGCTAACGATATACGATATACGGGGCGTTGTAGTGCGGGAACTGAAGTTAGGACATCAACCTGCCGGGGTCTATCATAATCGTAGCCGTGCGATCCATTGGGATGGCAGAAACGCCTTCGGTGAGAAGGTCGCAACAGGTGTCTATTTCTACACCCTCAAAGCAGGCGATTTCACCGCAACACGCAAGCTATTAATACGCAAATAGCCACAAAATTGCCCTACTACAAGCAGCCCCGTTCGTAGTAGGGCAATTCTAAAAATAAATAGACACATTCGTAGCACATTCGTATCACATTCGTAGCACAAACTTCCAGTTTGTGCACATTCGTAGCACAAACTTTTAGTTTTTGCCAGTCAATTCACATTCGTAGCACAAACTTCTAGTTTTTGCCAGTCAATTCACATTCGTAGCACAAACTTTTAGTTTTTGCCAGTCAATTCACATTCGTAGCACAAACTTCCAGTTTGTGTTTCCAGTCTGAATGCCTGTTATAGGTATTCAGACTGTTTGAAAGTGCCCAATTAATTCTAAACTTTACTATATTGCCCGTTTATCTTCATCAACCCAACCGGATTTTACGCGCAAACCTTGAAGACTTCAAAACCTCTTCAGTCGCAGCATTTCGCACCGGATCCTAAAAAAAGACATAAAACCCAATGATTTCTTAAATAGGTCTTTGGTCTTGTCCTTTTCGCAGGTGTTAATACTTAATATATGTTATGTTTTAAAACAATTCGCAGAAATTTTCGCAGCATTTCGCAGCATTTCGCACCGGATCCTAAAAAAAGACATAAAACCCAATAATTTCTTAAAATTGAACGGCTCTCTATAAAGTTGTTTTTTTTCTTGCATTTGTGTTGCAACTTATGCTAAACTATTACAAATTACCGCGAAAAACCGCAGTTAGGGCAAAATTTACCAGCGAACAGAGACGAAAAGCAGTGTCGCTGGAAAGTAATTATTAGCACAATTGTGGAAAGTGTGGTAAACTCTATCGTAAAGTCATCCGCTTCTGCCTGAGGAGACGTTCACATGTACGATAAGAAAAATCCTAAAGCTGCTGGTGCAAACCCCGACAGATACGACCTGTTTACTGAAGATGACGAAGAAGTTGAAGAAGAACTCACCTCTGAAGAAGAGGAGATGAATTCCGGCTATTCGTTGCAGCTAATTCACCACCTTATTGCTGAGACACCGCCGGAGGACCGCCGTCGCCGATGGCTCCTGGAGCTGCGTCGCGCGATTCTGAGTGATGAAGGTGAGTTTCGGGAACGAATTCACGCTATTCAGCAGGAAGCACTCCGTATCCACGCGGAAATGGAGGCGCAGATCGAAAAACTCACTTCACCCGCGAATCGGATCGGCACCTTGCTCGGATTGCCGAAAGATGACATCGCACGCGTCATCGTCGGTGGTTCTGAATACTACGCGAACCTTGATACTGAACTTGATCCCGAAACCTTGAAAAAGGGGTTCAGTGTACTATTGAACGATGCCTTTGTCGTCGTCGGTGAACTCGGATACAATGATGCCGGACCCATCGCAAAAATAGCCGATGTGATACCAGATGGGAGACTCCGTATTGGGCAAGAACCTAACGCGCAAACTGTTATCCTTGAACGTTCCGCAGACCTCACGGATGTCAAACTGAAACCTGGCGATGAAGTCAGAGTTGACTCCAACTACCGGGTCGCACTTGAACATATCGCTACCAAAGAGACGGACGCTTACGCACTTGAGGCAGTACCAAACATTCCATGGTCTAAAGTCGGTGGGCTTGACGAAACGATCCAACGTATTAAGGATACGATTGAACTCCCTATCCTGCATCCTGAACTCTTCTCGCGGTTCCAATACAGTGCACCGAAAGGGTTCCTGCTCCATGGCCCGCCAGGATGTGGAAAGACACTCATCGGTAAGGCAACTGCCTATAACTTGACGCAGCAGCTCCAAAGAGAGAGCGGAGAAGATGTTGAAAGCTGTTTCCTTCACATCAAGGGACCCGAAATTCTAAACATGTGGCTCGGAGAATCTGAACGGAAAGTCCGTGAAATATTTCAAATCGCCCGTGAAAAAAAGGAAGATGGCAAGTTAGCTTTTGTGTTTATAGATGAGGCAGAGTCTATATTAGGCACACGACGCGCACTTAGGTCTCATAGCATCTCAAATACGCTGGTGCCAATGTTTTGTGCTGAGATGGATGGGATTGAGTCTCTACAAGATGTCGTTATTATTCTTGCAACGAACCGTCCAGATCTCATCGATCCTGCCATTCTGCGTCCCGGACGCATTGATAGGAAAATTAAAGTGACCCGTCCAGATGCAGACGCTGCAAAGGATATATTCCGTATCTATTTCACCCCTGAACTGCCTATTGCTTCAGAGGTAACCCCTGATGCAGAGACAGAAACAGCAGGCGAAACGCCACCCGAAGTTATTCCGCCTGAGAAGGCAGTCGAAGACCTGATCGCACAGGTGGTTGATGAAATGTTTCGGGAGGACGAGGACAATAAATTTCTTGAAGTCTCTCTCAGGAGCGGCAGACGCGATATTCTTTATCGTGGGCATCTCTGTAGTGGTGCTATTATTGAGTCAATTGTACAGCGCGCTAAGGAATCCGCACTCAAACGCGCAATTCAGGATCCGGAGAAAGAAGGCGGAATCTCGCGGGCAGATCTATTAGACGCACTCGCCGCGGAGTTCCGCGAAAGTGAAATCTTCCCGCCGACCGAGGCAACCGAAGACTGGCTCAAACTCCTTGATTACGATCCAGCGAACGTCGTCAAAGTTACACCTTTCAAAACTGAAAAGCGGGAACGGCGTAAAGCGTCTAACTCGCGTGTCATTTAGGAGGAAGAGGGTGGTAAGTTAAGAGGTTATAAGTTAAGAGGTTGTAGGTTAAAAGGTTTCTTAAACGCTTTAGGTTTCCTGTGAAGGTTCACAGTGACCTTCTTAACCAACCACTTATAACTTATAACTTATAACCAATAACCAATAAATGGAAAGACTCTTTGGAATTGAAACTGAATATGGAATCACACTCGAAAATGAAGCGCACATTGATGCCGTCAAGCAGTCGATTGAGTTGGTAAAAAGCTACCGCCAAGAAGATTTTCGACCCGTGTGGGACTATCGCGGTGAAGACCCGTTTCGAGATGAACGCGGCTTTCGAGCAGACGCACTCTCCAATCATCCCGATGAGAAGGAAGAGGAAGCGCGCGATCGCAAGCGCAATAAAAAAGAGCGACTCTCTTTTGCCGAAATTAAGAGCGATCACATTCTCGTCAACGGGGCACGCCTCTATAACGACCACGCGCACCCGGAGTATTCTACACCTGAATGCAGCAACCTGTTTGACCTTGTCGCACACGATAAAGCCGGAGAACGTATCCTTCACCGGTGTGCTGAAACACGCAGTCAGAAACTCGGAAAACGCGTGCTACTGTATAAGAATAATACCGATTTTCATGGGCATAGTTACGGGTGCCACGATAATTACTTGATGGCGCGTGAAGTCCCTTTTGAGACGCTCAAACACGGAATTATGCCGTTCTTTATCACACGGCAAATCTTTGCAGGCGCAGGGAAACTCGGCATTGAGACTGAAGCAGGGCTCGCAACACCGGGGCACTATCAATTATCCCAGCGTGCTGATTTCTTTCACGTTGAGGCAAGTGTTGATACCATGCACAACCGCCCTATCGTCAATACGCGCGACGAACCGCATGCTGACGCATCTAAATTCCGGAGACTCCACGGGATCGCAGGCGATGCAAATATGTCTGAATACGCGACAGCACTCAAAGTCGGTACCACCGCACTTGTTATTGCCTTGATTGAACAACGTAGGATTCCAGACAGTCTGGCACTCGCCAATCCGATTGATACCATCAAGACCGTGTCGCATGACCAGACGTATCGCTGGATGGTGATGACCAATGACGGAAAATCGATGTCTGCAATCGACCATCAGCGCGAGTACCTCGCACTCGCACAGAAACATCTCGGGGATGGTGGGGCGTTTGAAACCGATTGGGTTCTTACGGAGTGGGAAGGGACGCTTAACGCTCTTGAGAAAGATCCTATGTCTCTCATTGATCGGCTCGATTGGGTCGCGAAGAAGTGGTTACTTGAAACCTTTGCAGAAGAAGAAGGGGTCGCATGGGACGACGCATGGCTCCAGAGTTTGGATTTAGAATATCATAACATTGACCTGGATGAGGGACTCTACTACGGGATCCCGATGCGTCGTATCGTCACAGACGAACAGATTGAAGCAGCACTTCATAACCCGCCTGCTGGCACACGTGCCTACTTCCGCGGGCGCGCTGTTGATCGGTTCAGTGAATCTATAAAAGCGATCCAATGGGATAGCATTACCTTCACTGTCAATGGACGCACCCGAGAAGTTAACCTCAACGCACTCGCCGAAGCAGACATCGCACAGCAATATAATGAGGCTCTTGACGAATCACCGACCGTTGAAACATTAATTAAAAAATTGCGTTTATAAAAGATTTTTCGTTATATAGATATCAGTTGAAGAGGGTAGAACTAATGGTTGCGATGCCCGCGAAAATCTCTTGTAACTGATAATTGATAACCACTAAAAAGGAGAACTGAAATGGCAGCCAATATTATTGCTCAACTTGAACGCAAGCAGAGAGATACAAAACCCATCGGACCCGGTGATGGCGATGGTGAGAACGACGGACCCAAGCGTCAGAAAGTCAGCCGTCCGGATACGCAAGAATTGCTCAAGCGCATGCGACGTGTTGACAAAGATCAGTCCCGGCGTTACCGCCAAAGAACGGGGGAATAATGCACGATAAGGGTGATTTCCTGAATCTAAGTGGCGCAGGACACCAAGAACTTGCGCTGCAGGACGCAATAAATCACAAAGGCGACTTCCTCAACCTCTTGAAGCACGCAAACTATCCCTCGAAGATAGAGGTGCCACCGGAAACTGTAGTACGACACGGAGTTGATGTTGAAATAGCACATAGCACCACCGTTGTCGCTGTGCTTTACCGAGATGGAGTCATGATCGCAGGAGACAGGCGTGCCACTGCAGGCACCTCTGTCATCTATGATCGAGCCGAGAAAGTTTTGCGAATTGATAGGCATTCTGCACTTGCTATTTCAGGTTCACCTGCAATCGCTTATGAAATTGCCAGAATATTGGAGCACTCGTTCCAGTATTTCCGGCGCAGCCAGCTCCAAGAGTTAAGCCTCGAAGGTAAACTTCGGATGTTGTCAAGACTCATCCGAGAGAATTTGTCGATGGCACTCCAAGGCATCGGTGGCGTTATCCCGATCTTTGCACTATACGACTTGAATGCTGCCGATAATGGGAACGGTGGAAAGATTTTCTTCTATGACGCACTCGGGGCACATTTTGAGAACGTTGATTTTGCAACGACTGGCTCCGGTTCCATCTGGATCCGTGGTGTGTTACGCTATCTGTCTCGGTTTGGCGAGACAGCCTTGCACGAAATGGACCAACGGCAAGCAGCGATGACGATCTTAAGACTCTTGGACATCGCCAGTGAGTACGATGCCGCAACGAGCGGATACAATGCTAAAGTGAAGATTTTTCCGACTGTCAAGACTGTAACACGTATCGGCGTTAATACCGTTTCTGATGATGATTTAGCGGCATGGTACGCTGAGGCACAACCAAATACAGAGGAATAGTTTCGGTTATCGGAGGAATGGTTGTTAGTTGTTAGTTGTTGGTTGTTGGAAAGAGACCTCTTACCATTAACCATTAACCATCTTACCGACAACTGAAAGATTTTTCGCAGAAAAATCGTACTGACAACCGACGACTCTTAAAAAATGCGAGATGAACCATATCGCTGGATAGAGGCGATTCAGGACCGACGAGATTACATTGAAGACGAACTCCGATTAGGCAGTCCTGTTGTAGGTGTTACCTACGACGCAGGGATGATGCTTTTGACTGTCAGTAAAGGGCAACGTAAAATATTTGAGGTACATGACCGGATCGCACTGTCCGCAATCGGGCACCCGGCTGATATTGAACGTTTACGGATGCTTGTTACCGACACCGCCAGCGTCCAAGGCTTTCAAAATGCCACTGAAGATATAAATCTACTCCGGTTAACTAACTATACCTTGGCACCCGCTTTTAAGCAGGCGTTTGAGTCCATTGTCGGTGAGGCTTATATCATCAAAATGTTGCTCGCTGAACTCGGCAGCACTTCAGGAAAAAACCAATTCACTGGCATCAACTTTGATGGCATTGTCCGAACCGACCCATCTTTTGCAGTTATCGGCGGAACGGAAGTCATTGAAACAGGAATGCAAAAATATCTGACTGCCGCAAAGACTGACACCGACAGAGATTTAACGACCGCCTTCCGGTTGGCGTTAGAGACTTGGGCAATCGGTAAAGAATTAAGTTCACGCGGGTCGGAAGAAACGGAATCTGAGGAAACCCAAATAGATACTACGCAGATGTATGGGGTGATTGATACCGCACGTGAAGAAGGTGAAATTGAAGTAGGCGTTTTGGAAACCGCACAACACGGCACAAATAAATTCCGACTGCTTACCTCTCAAGAGATTGAAGCCGCACTGAAATAGGGATCGGAGGAATAGTTATCAGTTGTCAGTTATTAGTTATCAGTTACAAGAGATTTTCGATAGTTCCAAAGTCTCTTAACTGAAAACTGAAAGATTTTTTCGTAGAAAAAATCGTACTGAAAACTGTTAACTTCCTCTAACTGATAACTGGTAACTCTTAAAAAATGAACAAGCGCGTTTTTGGGATTGAAACTGAATTTGGATGTATGACAGATACAGAGCGGATTCGCGGGACCTCTGAAGGTGTCGCCGCGCGCGTGCGTGACTATGTTTTTGATGTACTTGAATTCGGGCTGCGCGATATCCACTACCGAGACTGGGGAGAACCCCCTGGGAACGGCGGATTCTTGTTCAATGGCGGCCGGCTTTACATTGATATGGGGCACCTTGAATATGCGACCCCGGAGTGTGCTACGCTTTTTGATCTTGTCGCTTACGATAAAGCCATTGAACGCATCATTAACAACATCCTTACGGATACAGGATTGCCGACTGCCTTCTTTAAAAATAATATTGACCATTTCACGGGAGCCACTTTTGGGTGTCATGAAAACTTCCAAGTCAGCCGAGAGGTGCCATTTTACCGGGTAGTCATCCCAACACTCATGCCGTTCTTTGTTACCCGACAAATTTACGCAGGGGCTGGCAGAGTCGGGGTCTACGATGAGATGGTTGAATTTGGGACCCAAGATGTATTGGAAGGGCAGCAGGAGTTGGCTGAGCCGCAGCATTATCAAATCTCGCAACGGGCTGACCATATTGTCACTGAAATTTATGAGTGGATTCAGTTCAGTCGTGCTATCATCAATACAAGAGATGAACCGCTCAGCGATTACACAAAATACCGACGACTCCATCTCCTCGTCGGGGATTCTAATATGTCGGAGTACGCTACCGCACTCAAGGTCGGAACGACTTCACTCTTGCTCTCAGCGATTGAGACGTTCTATGAGATGCACGGTGAAAAACTACCGCTGCCAGGGTTTGAACTTGCTGACCCGGTATACGCAATTCGACATGTCTCTCGTGATAATACTTTCAAATGGCGAATTGAACTTAAATCTGGGAAAACAATTTCCGCTGTCGATTTACAACGCGAGTATCTCAACTTCGTTCAGACTTTCATCACTGAACACGACGAAGAAAGCCAATGGATCCTTTCGGCATGGGAATCTATACTTGATGATCTTGATAAAGATTGGGAGCGTGTTATCCCCCGTGTCGATTGGGCCGCCAAAAAATGGTTGCTCGAAACTTTCATCGCCGAAGAGAAACTTGATTGGGATGATCCTTGGATCAAAAGTCAAGATTTAGAATATCATAACATTCATACAGAAAGCGGGCTATACTACGCACTACAAGCACACGGACAAATGGAGCGCGTTGTCACTGATGAACAGATTGAGTATGCTATTGACAACGCACCACAGGATACCCGGGCAAAAGTTCGGTCTTTCCTGATGCGAACCCTTACGCAAAATCAGATGCCTTGTATCGTTGATTGGCATCAGATCTACGCTGGACATACAGAATATTTTGAGATGAAAGAACCACTTGACACCAATATCGCGAAGGCGCAACGCTGGATAAAAAGGCTACGGAAGCGACCTTTGCGCAATTGATGTGTAGCTACCGCGCAACGAGGAATGGTTATCGGTCATCGGTTGTCGATTATTGGTTATCGGTTAAGAGAGGAACTTGATAAAGTTGTCCGTCTCTTAACTGATAACTGATAACCGAAAGATTTTTTCGTAAAAAAAATCGTACTGAAAACCATTCCCGTAGCATAAGGAGAAAACCATGGCTGAAAACAGATGCATACACACGGATTGTGAAGGATTTTACCGTCGGGACTTTCTAAAAGCCGGTGCCCTTGGATTGTTCGGTTTGAGTCTCACAGACTTTTTCCGACTCAAAGCACAAGCTGCAACCGCAGAAGCAAGCGTTAGCGCACCCTACAAAGGCACTGCTACATCCGTTATCCTTGTTTGGTTAGGTGGTGGACCAAGCCACCTTGACATGTGGGACCTTAAACCGGAGGCTCCTGAGGAAATCCGAGGGCTTTTCAAGCCGATAGCGACCAATGTCAACGGCATCCAAGTTAGTGAACATCTCCCCAGACTTGCACAACAGACCGATAAGCTCTGCATCATCCGTTCAATGACCTCTCCAGAGGCGGCGCATGAGCGTGGAACACACTATATGATGACGGGCTATCAACCCTTACCGGGTTTTGCTGTCCCGGGGTATGGTGCCGTTATTTCTAAACTCAAAGAACAGCGGAGTGCTTTGCCACCTTACATCTCTGTCCCAGCACCTGTCGCTTATGGCGGAGGTGGGTTCTTAGGCGCATCACTCGCACCTTTCTCACCCGGCGGCAATCCCGCGAGCAATAACTTCAAAGTACGCGACCTGGAACCCCCTAAAGGTGTCTCTTTTGAACGTGTTGAACGCCGACGCTCTTTACGCCAAGCCGTTGATGCTGCCTTCAAAAAATACGAGGCAGGCAACCCAGCTGCGGAAGCGGTTGACAACTTCTATACCTCCGCTTATAACTTGATGAGTTCCACTGATGCCCGCGCTGCGTTTGATCTCAAAGCCGAACCCGGCAAAACGCGCGACGCATATCGACGCGACACCTTCGGACAAAGTTGTCTCCTCGCAAGGAGGCTCGTTGAAGCAGGTGTTAACTTCGTCACAGTCAGCAACGGTGGATGGGATAACCACAACAACATTTTCTCATCTCTGCCCGGGAAACTCAATGCTTTTGATCAGACAATGGCGACCTTAATCACTGATCTGAGTGATCGTGGATTATTGGAAACCACGCTTGTCATCGCTATGGGTGAGTTCGGCAGAACACCCGTCATCAACAGAAATGCTGGACGTGACCATCATTCCCGCGTCTTCTCGATCATGCTCGCCGGAGGGGGTGTCCAAGGTGGACAAGTCATCGGTGCTTCCGATCCGCTTGGAATGGAACCTGCTGAAACGCCGGTACGCCCAGAAGATTTGTCAGCGACACTCTATCAATCCCTCGGTGTTGATTATAATCAGCACCTTGAGTCACCAGATGGGGTCCGTATTGTTCTTTCGCGCGGCGGTAGACCCATCCGTGGGGTCTTGGCTTAAAATCCTTTGTGTTGTAAACGCGAAAAGGAGAAGTATGGAAGCGCGGAAGAATGGAAGGTATTCGCTTCCAATCTTCCAACCTTCCAAATATTTAGGCTTATGCGCCCGAATTGGTCACATCTCATTTTTACCTTCATTTTCGCTTGCATGGCTGCACTGTACGGTTTTGCAGATCAGCCGTTGTCGCCGATCTGGTCACTTGAATTTAGTCCCGATGGCAAAATGCTGGCTGTCGGGAAATATCAGTGGGTTGAACTCTGGGATCTGGAGACACAAAGCATTATTCACACTTATGAACCGCATGCTGGTGAAGTTCGGAGTCTCAAGTTCGCAGCTGCAAAGGATCAAGAAACGTCGGGATTGCGGCTCTATGCAGGCGGGGGTGTTCCCGCCCAAAACGGTGAAATACGAATTTGGGATGTCGCCTCTGAAGAACTCATAAAAAGCTTCGAGGTTCACGGTGATACCATTGAGTCTATTGCCCTCAGCCCAAATAACGCAACACTGCTCACCGCCAGTATGGACGAATATAGTGCTGTCATTGATGTAACGCTCCTTGAGGATACCGAAGAACCAATCTACAATCAAGCAAAGTGGCTTACCCAACACGTGGGGAGAGTCCTTTGCACCTTGTATCACCCGCAAGGCACTTACTTTGTTACCGGTAGTGAAGATAAAACCATAAAAGTATGGAACCCTAATACTTTCAACGTCATGGTGAACTTTGACGCAAACGATGATGCTGTTTATAGTCTCGCCTATTCAGTTAATGAAGGCGTGATAGTTTCAGGGTCTGCCGATAATACCGTCCGGACATGGCGCGTTACACCCGCCGGAGACGACGAGGAGATCGCAGTGGGGCGAGAGGCACTGGAGATGACGGGGGATCTCGTCCGTGAATACAACGGGCATCAAGGGGCTGTTTATAGTGTTGATGCTGCACTCGTCCTACCAAGACGCGCAAACAACCAGACAGCAATGATTGCGTCCGGTAGCGCAGACACTTCCGTGATTATATGGAATCTCCGGTCGGGCAACCGTTATAGCACTTTTGATGAATCGACCGATGCTGTTTACGCAGTAAAGTTCAGCCCGAATGGCGAATTCGTCGCCGCGGGCGGTCGCGATGGCAAAGTACGGCTCTGGAATCTCCGCAGACGCGCATTAACCCACGAGTTCTAAATAGGTATCAGTCATCAGTTTGTCTCACAGTGAGAGTTGTCAGTTACCATCTTGTGGCAGTAACAACATATTTACAAGTTTCCACAACAGGTCTCTTAACTGATAACTGACAACTAATTTGGGAGGGTCTTTCACGATGCTTACCAATACTATATCCCTTTTGACGAAGCAATATAGCCTTGCAAGCATAATCCGAACGCTTTTCGTACTGCTCTTTGTTTCTATCACGCTTCCGACGTTCGCACAAGGTGCCCCGCGACTCAATTCTCTGTTTCCAGCCGGAGGACAACCCGGAACAACTGTTGAGGTTGCCATCCAGGGTTCCGATTTAGACGGTGCACACCGAGTCATCGTTGAAGGAGAATCCGGGATTACCGCGCAACTTCACCCCGCTGGCGGTGAAGTTGATGATACCCATAAACCCGTCTTTGAGGCGAATTGTGGGCAGTGCCACGAACTCCGCTCTCCGAGTAACCGATCAATGACCGCAGCACAGTGGAAAGCCACTGTTCAAAGGATGATTACGGAGAAGGGCGCAGAGATCAGCGCGGAGGCGCAGACACAAATTGTCGCCTATCTCTCATCAGCTGCAAGAGCCAGTGCTGGATTAACCGCCGAATTATCTATCGCACCAGATGCCCCCATCGGGCTTCGCGAAATTCGGATTGTCGGCAAGCACGGCACCTCCACCGCATGGCCCTTTGAGGTTAACCACACCCCAGATGTCGTTGAGACCGAATCGAATAATACCCCAGAATCCGCTACTACTATTGAACTACCAAGCCTTATCAACGGCGTTGTGAATCCGGGTGGCGACGAAGATTATTACGTATTTGAAGGTACCAAAGGGCAACGGTGTGTGTTTAGTGTCAAGGCGTACCGCCTTAACAACATCAGTCAACAATTCTTCAATCCAACGATCTCTGTTTTTGACGCGAAGGGTGTTGAACTTGCACGCAGTAACGGGTTCTACAGCCTTGATCCGCTCATTGATATAACGCTGCCTGACGACGGTCCCTATCTTTTACGCATTCGAGATCTATTGCATCGTGGCAATCCAGATTCCGTTTACCGATTAACAGGCGGTGTTCTCCCTTACAATACTTATCTGTTTCCTGCAGGTGGAACGGCACCTAATGGAGAAATGACGGAAGCACGCCATCACGATGATCGGGATCGCGTGACTTCCGCAGACGGTGCAAGCCTAACAGAGGCAACAGGTTCTCTTTCATACGGACCTCCGACCCCTCCGAAAACCAATATTATTCAGTGTGTTATTGGCGGTGAAAATCTACCCGAAACGGAGTGGCAGGTCAAGTTGACTGCGGATGATCAACCCGGACTCAAACAGATTCGTACGCCGTATGGCATCTTTCCCTTCGTTATCAACGCGCACCCTGAAGGTGTTGAAGAGGATATTGAGCGCCAATCCACTTCTAACGAACCCGCTACACAGGGTACTACAACACAACTCACTGAATCCGAAATCCTTTTTGAAACAAAGTGTAGTGCCTGCCATGAGCTCCGTTCACCGAGCAATCGTGCACTCTCTGCCGAGGAATGGACAAGCACCATTACACGCATGACGAATAAAGAGAATGCAGACATTACACCGACTGAACGCGACCGTATCATCACTTTCGTCGCTCAGGAAGCACAGCGTTTAGGTGAACTCATCGCACGCCAGCTCGAACACGCACAACACCTCACAATCCCTGGCGCAATCAGTGGACGTATCTCAGAACCGAGTGAGGTCGATTATTACCGGTTTACCATTTCAGAAGGCACAAGCCTCGGGCCATGGTGGGTAATTTTCCCGTTTGATAACGTTGATGAAAAAGGGTTTGATACCGTCTATCCGCCTGAAACCGAGATTGATCTTGATAAGGAGTACACCGGCAAAGCGGGTCGAAAAATTGGGTGGTATAAAACCAATCGCAGGGGTGAGAACGTCTTCTCTAACGTGCCTGAAGATGATGTCACTGGCTACGCCTTGACCTACCTCGAATCTGACCGTGATCAGAACTATCTCTTGTCCCTCGGTTCTGATGATACCATCAAGATATGGGTCAACGACAAGCTTGTTTTCAGCAAATACATTCACCGTCCACTGCGTCGTGCCGATGATGTCATTCAGTTACCTGTTTCTAAAGGCAGAAACAAGATTCTTGTGAAGGTTACGAATGGCTATGGACCGTGGGGATTTTTCGCAGACATAGGGGGATATTCGCTCACTGTCTCTGCAGAACGCCTGAGTTCGCCGCTAAGTCCATCTCTCACCCTCCTTGATGCGAACGGGCAGGTGTTAGCAAATAATGCTGGTATTGGCGGCAGACGCAACGCTATTATTGATTACAGCTTCAATCAACCCGGTGAGTATGCTGTTCGGGTTGAGGACATTGCTGGAAACGGCGGTGCTGGCTATGTTTACCACTTAGATATCCGTCCAACAAAGCCTGATTTTGCCATCGCCGTAACACCTGATAATCCCAATATCGGACGCGGTGGGACTGTCTTGTTGGATGTGACGCTACAACGTCGTGTTGGATTTACGGAACCGATAGTACTCTCGGTTGAAAACTTACCACCCGGTGTCGCTGCCAGCGAGAGCGCAATTCTTTCGGGTACTGGCGTAACACAAGGATACATTACGCTTACCGCCACACCCGATGCTGAACTTGAACCGCGTGTTGTTCAGGTGGTCGGCTCCGTCACCACTGCTGCCGGCAATGAATATCGTCGCGCCGCAACACCTATTGAAGTCTACCAGATTCAGAACAACGAACAAACCGTACGGCGGCAAAACGTTGTCGTCAGCGTTACAGAGACCGCACCTATTATGTTGTCAACCGGATTAGAGGAGATCGTGGTAACCCCAGATTCACCGATTGACATTATCGTTAAAGTTGATCGGCAAAACGGCAATCGACAAAATCTGAATCTTACTGCTGTCGGTTTGCCCTTTGGTGTCCGGCTCCGACGACAAAATACCTTACTCCGAAGGAATCAAACGGAAGCCACCTTAACACTCGTACCAAATATTATCAGGGCTGGTAATAATGAGTTACGGCGTAACCCGTTCATCGGTGCGCAGCAGACGCGGCCATACACGATTGTTGTCAACGCATCCGTCGGTCAACGGATCGTAGCCAGCAGCCCTGCCATCAAACTTTGGCTCGGCAGCCGTCCAGATACAAATCAAGAGGAACCCCTCGGCGGCAATTAATACGTTTTGCTGAATGCTGACCAAATGTTACACTTTTCGCTTTTTTTTTCAACGGAGAGCAACAGCAAAAATTGTCTCTGAACCCTTACAACGACTAAGTTCACACTGATAACCTATCCATGCCGAATGTTACACTGGTGTAACATTTTTGCCCCCTGATAAGGCCGGGATCAAGGGGGGTGTGGATAGCGAAAAAATAAATTTGACATTCCCGAGATTTTGTGGTATCATTAAACTCTACGTTGTGAAGTCGTTTGGGTGATATACTATAAATCCTTTGAAACTTGAAAATAAATTTGACATTCATACGGGTTTGTGGTATACTTAATAACGTCTTATGGATCAGTCGCTCAAATTAGGAGCATCGGTAAAAAACCGAAAGTGAGGTGCAACTCCTCCCTGGTCGATTTTTGAAGATAAATTTGACATTTATATCGTGATTGTGGTATACTTAAAAGCGTGCCACATGGGGGTGTAGCTCAGTTGGGAGAGCATCTGGTTTGCAACCAGAAGGTCAGCGGTTCAACTCCGCTCATCTCCATCGCCTATATCAAAAAAATAGGCGTTGTTCTTTGACAATTGTATAGAGAGGGTAAATCGGTAGAAATAATATCACCTTATCAAGCTACTAAGGGCTTACGGTGGATGCCTTGGTGCCAGGAGACGACGAAGGGCGTGACAGGCTGCGATAAGCTTCGGGGAGCCGCTTAATAGGCTACGATCCGGAGATTCCCGAATCGGGCAACCGAGCAGGTTAATCCCTGCTACTCGTGTTTACACGAGGGATAACCAGGAGAAGTGAAACATCTCAGTACCCTGAGGAAAAGAAAGAAAACCTCGATTCCCCCAGTAGCGGCGAGCGAAAAGGGAACAGCCCAAACTCGATATATGTTCAAGCCTGAACGCGTTGTATATCGGGGGTTGCGGGGTCCATTGGGTGTGGGTTCAGCCACACCGGAAGTAAACGTGCTGCTAGCTTAATGCCTCTGGAAAGAGCAACCGGAGCGGGTAAAAGTCCCGTGAGCGAAAGCAGTGGCGGACTTCTTGATGGGTACCCCAAGTACTACGGGATAGGCAAACCTGTAGGAATCTAGGAGGACCACCTCCTAAGGCTAAATACTCCCTGGCGACCGATAGTGAACGAAGTACTGTGAAGGAAGTGGTGAAAAGCTCCCCTATTAGGGAAGTGAAAAGTCCCTGAAACCGTATAGCCTACAAGCTGTGGTAGTGCTAAGTCACGCAAGTGACATGCATGACCGCGTGCCTTTTGCATAATGAGCCGGTGACTTACTCTGTGTAGCAAGATTAAACATTTTTGATGTGGAGTCGTAGCGAAAGCGAGTCTGAATAGGGCGTGTAGTTGCATGGAGTAGACCCGAAACCAAGTGATCTATCCATAGGCAAGGTGAAGCATGTGTAAAAATATGTGGAGGCCTGAACCCACCAAGGCTGAAAACTTGGGGGATGACCCGTGGATCGGAGTGAAAGGCTAATCAAACTTGGTGATAGCTGGTTCTCCCCGAAATAGCTTTAGGGCTAGCCTCATGTGTTCGGCAGTGGCGGTAGAGCTCTAATTGGACTCGCGGCCCTACCAGGTTAGCAACTCCAGTTAAACTGCAAATGCCATTGTCTTAAGCATGGGAGTCAGTCAGTGGGGGATAAGCTCCATTGACGAAAGGGAAACAGCCCAGACCACCAGCTAAGGTCCCTAAATGCATACTAAGTGGTAAAGGATGTTTTGTTGCTGAGACAGCCAGGATGTTGGCGTAGAAGTGGCAACCATTTAAAGAGTGTGTAATAACTCACTGGTTGAGCGACTTTGCACCGAAGATTTCCGGGGCTAAGTATGTTACCGAAGCTGTGGATATCCCGCAAGGGGTATGGTAGGGGAGCGTTCTATAGTAGGACTGAAGGAGAATCGTAAGACGCTCTGGACGAATTAGAAGTGATTATGCCGGCATGAGTAGCGATAAAACGAGTGAGAAGCTTGTTCGCCGAAAGCCTAAGGATTCCTGAGGAAGGTAAATCCTCTCAGGGTTAGTCGGAACCTAAGCCGAGGCCGAAAGGCGTAGGCGATGGGAAGCAGGCGTAATATTCCTGCACCACCATGACACGGATGAAACTAGGGGAGACGCAGACATTAAGGACTACCAGCGGATGGAAGTGCTGGGTTAAGCCCGACGGAGTGCACCAGGCAAATCCGGTGCAATACACTCCCGAAGGTGAACAGGATTCCGTAAGGATGCAAACTGTCCCGACTGTCTGCCGAGAAAAGAACCTCGAGTGGACAAATCATGGTGACCGTACCGTAAACCGACACAGGTAGGCGAGGAGAGAATCCTAAGGCGCTCGAGAGAACTCTTGCTAAGGAACTCGGCAAAATGACCCCGTAACTTCGGGAGAAGGGGTGCTTTGAGTAAGTGCTGCGTTCTACGTGATACTGAAAGAAGCCGCAGTGAAATGGCCCGTGCGACTGTTTACTAAAAACACAGGTCTCTGCTAAATCGTAAGATGATGTATAGGGACTGACGCCTGCCCGGTGCCAAAAAGTTAAGGTGAGGAGTGAAGGGCAACTGGAAGCTCCGAACTGAAGCTCTGGTAAACGGCGGCCGTAACTATAACGGTCCTAAGGTAGCGAAATTCCTTGTCGGGTAAGTTCTGACCTGCACGAATGGCGTAACGACATGGGCACTGTCTCGGCAAGAGACTCGGCGAAATTGTAATACCGGTGAAGATGCCGGTTACCCGTACCAAGACGGAAAGACCCCGTGAACCTTTACTATAGCCTGATATTGGGTTTTAATGTTGCATGTGTAGGATAGGTGGGAGACTTTGAAACTGGGGCGCTAGCTTCAGTGGAGTCGACCTTGAAATACCACTCTTGTTGCATTGGAATTCTAACTCCGGCACGTGAATCCGTGCCGAGGACAGTGTCAGGTGGGTAGTTTGACTGGGACGGTCGCCTCCCAAAATGTAACGGAGGCATCCTAAGGTTCCCTCAGCGCGATTGGAAACCGCGCGTAGAGTGCAAAGGCAGAAGGGAGCTTAACTGCGAGACGGACACGTCGAGCAGATGCGAAAGCAGGGCTTAGTGATCTTACGGTGCTGTGTGGAAAGGCCGTAACTCAATGGATAAAAGGTACTCCGGGGATAACAGGCTAGTCGCCCCCGATAGCTCGCATAAACGGGGCGGTTCGGCACCTCGATGTCGGCTCGTCACATCCTGGGGCTGCAGCAGGTCCCAAGGGTTCGGCTGTCCGCCGATTAAAGTGGCACGCGAGCTGGGTTTAGAACGTCGTAAGACAGTTCGGTCCCTATCTGGTACGGGCGTAGGATATTTGAGAGAAGCTGCCCCTAGTATGAGAAGACCGGGGTGGACGTACCTCTAGTGCACCAGTTGTCACGCCAGTGGCACCGCTGGGTAGCTATGTACGGAGAGGAGAAACGCTGAAAGCATCTAAGCGTGAAACCTCCCTCAAGATAAGATATCCCACAACGTTAAGTTGGTAAGACTCCTTCGAGATAAGAAGGTTGATAGGCCAGATGTGTACACCGTGTGAGCGGTTCAGCTAACTGGTACTAATAAGTCGAGGGCTTGATAACTTCTTTATTCTTTCTACCGACCCCTCACCCCTATACAATTGTCAAATATTCTTATACACCTTTCCGGTGGCTATAGCGAAGGGGCACCACCCGTACCCATCCCGAACACGGTAGTTAAGCCCTTCAGCGCTGATGATACTTCGGGGGCGACCCCGCGGGAAAGTAGGTCGCTGCCGGGAAACCTCTCTCAGGGCAGGCACTAAGCCTGTCCTGTTTTGCGTACAACTCCAATCCATTCGCTGAGTTTTAGATTCGCCCGGGCCCCTCGTCCGATTTTTCCAATGGCTCCGACAGACCTGCAACCTCTAAGAAACAAGCGATTTGGAACTGACACAGAAGATGATTTATAAAGGGCATGTAAACGAAACCTAATAAGTCATCGTTGAAGCGGTAAAAGCAATCAGGTGAAGATTGCAGCACTATCCTTTAGCACATAGATGATATTACCTCATACAACGTATATTTTCAAACAATTGGAACGCACACCAAATTGATGTAAAGTTTCAAACTTCGTTAACAAATACGGAGAATGTGCGTAAGTTGAAAAAAGAAGGGAACATACCATGAATAGCCATTTGAGAATCCTCACAGCAATCGCTTTTACGCTGATATTGATAGCCGGTATTACCGGATGTGCAACGGACGATGAGACATCTGAGACAGGAGAAAATCCAGTCGCTGCCGGAGCGAGTGACGAAGAGTCGGCAAATCAACTCACCCTGGCCGAGACGTATGATCATACCCGAAAAGGGGCACGTCTCATCATGAAGTATGATGCAGCCACCAATACCTTTACAGGTACTGTTGAAAATACGACGAATGCGATTTTACAGCAAGTTCGCGTCGAAATTCACCTATTCAACAGCCAGGGACCCAATCCAACGGATCCAGAACTCGGTCCAACAACGCCAAGAGACCTTGCCCCCGGTGAAAAAATACCGATTGAACTGGTGGCAGTGGCTGAACCCTTTGACATGTGGGTAGCACACCCCGAAGTCGGGCCCAGCACTGGGAGCGGTGGCGAAGGTGGTGAAGGTGCTGAAGGCGGCGGCGGTGAAGGTGGCAGTGAACATGGCGGCGAAGGTGGTGAAGGTGCTGAAGGCGGCGGTAATTAAGCCAACCACTTCAGCATTGATGCAACCGAGGATTCTGTTAGAACGCCTCTTCAAGGGAGCAATATACCGATTGCTCCCTTTTTCCTTGACACTTCACCTCTTTTTACGTTACAATTTCTTTGTCTTTGATATGTCTTTTCTTGTAAAAAAAATAAAGCTTTATAACACGAAAAATTAATTTTTAAATAAGGTAGGCACCCCATGAATCAGACCAATGTAATTCTCGGCGCGATTGTTGTTGTGTTAATAGGCATCGTTATTATCGGTTGTTCAAAGAAGAACACGCTATCCCAAAGTGAGGATGGAGAAGAATCCGGGGCCGAACTGGCACTCAACGAAACTTATGACCGGGTCAGGAACGGAGCCCGACTCATCTTGACTTACGACGCACAGAACAACTCCTTCAACGGGACTGTGGAAAACACTACAAGCGAAACATTGAAGCAGGTCCGGGTTGAAGTCCACTTATCCAACGGAAAGGAGCTTGGACCAACACCCGCAGCTGACCTTGCCGCCAATGAAAAAAGGGATGTGCAACTCATCGCAACCAGCACGGATTTTGATGGATGGACTGCGCATCCTGAAGTTGGGGAAGGTGAACACGGCGGCGGCAGTGAACGCGGAGAACATAGCAGAGAAGGAGACAGCGAGCATGATGGTGAAGGTGATGAACACAACTAAGGAAGTTTCGGCTTACATTTATCCATTTGTATTGATATGGTTATGCGGGATTGCCACGCTCACTTATGGTGCAAAACCGCCCGATAATATCCTCAAAAACGGCGATTTCGATCTCAAACTTGATGGGTGGCACCATTGGACGCATGCCGATGCTGCCGCACTCTTCCAAACCGAAGGCAAAAAAGCTGAACCCATCGCCGGAAAAAACGCTGCCTATGTCAAAATCAGCAAGGCAGGGGCACTATGGCACATCCAATTCTATCAGCAACCCTTCACGCTCGAGAAAGGCACGACTTATACCTACAATTTGTGGGCAAAGAGTGAGAAACCCCGGAATGTCGTAATGCGTATTCTCCATCAAGGGGATCCCTGGAATGAATACGCCAAAAAAGAAATCGGTTTGACTGAAGAATGGAAGGAATTCTTCATCACGTTCAAAATGACAGCAGATGATGTGAGTACGCGTGCCGGCATCATCATGGGCGCAGAGAAAGTCGATGTCTGGCTCGACCATATCCGCCTCTACGAAGGCGAATATGTAAGCGACATCAAAGGTGCTGAGCCACAAGCAGTTGAACCCTCAGATAAATTAGCAACCATCTGGGCAACACTCAAGTCGTTTTAGGGGTAATCAATACCATGTCAAAACTATACAAGCAAATCTCACCCAAACTACAGCAGTTCATTGAAGACCAAAAGGTCTTCTTCGTTGCAACCGCGACAGCCGATAGTAGAATCAACCTATCCCCGAAAGGCATGGACTCCTTACGCGTCCTCGATGCAAACCGTGTCGCTTGGCTGAACGTGACCGGAAGCGGAAATGAAACCGCCGCGCACGTTCAGGAAAATCCGCGCATGACACTGATGTTTACCGCATTTGAGGATAATCCCTTGATTCTCCGACTCTACGGCACCGCAAAGACTATCCACAAAGACGATCCCGAATGGCAGCGACTCTTCCCACTATTCACGCCACTGCCAGGTGCAAGACAAATCTTTGATCTCACCGTTGACCTCGTGCAAACCTCGTGCGGAATGGCTGTACCGCTTTACGACTACGTTGGTGAAAGAGAACAACTAAACGCATGGGCAACCAAGAAAGGCGAAGAAGGTGTAGAGGCGTACTGGAAAGAAACCAACCACGTCAGCCTTGATGGAAAACCTACCCATTTCGCTTGAGCAACCGATAACTAACAAAAAATATGAAATTTTCATTTATCTTTACTATCGCGCTTTTTATAACATGTTTATCTATAGCACACGGACTCCCTCCTGATGCTGAACTCCAGAGCGCAATCCAAACCGCTCGGAAATTCACTAACCTTAAACCAAGATACACCGAAAGCGAAATAACCGAATGCGTAACCGATAGTTTTGTCACACTTGCCAAGAATTGGCACAACTTACCCGCTATGTATCGGCAGGAACTCAAGCCGATTTTCCTACGGCCCGGACTCCCCGGCAGCTTCTTCGGCGAGATAGAATTACCAGAAAAGTTTAACACGCCGCACTTCAGACTCCATTACACGCGTGTCGGACCGCACGCGCCACCGCTTGAAGATTTTCACCCACGCAACGGTGTGCCTGATTATGTGGACCTCTGTGCAGATGCGATGGAACGCGCCTACCACGTCCAAATCGACCTGATGGGATTCAAGGTCCCCTATATCGACTTCTGGGCAGCGCAGAACGGCGGCAATCATAAATATGATGTCTATCTCTTTACCTTCCCCGCACTCGGCATCACGACAGCGGATTGGTTTGAAGGACGCGTCTTATCTACCGCGCTGACTGTCGCCCCCTACTTCATGATCAATTCCCGTATCTACGATTACGTCGGCAAAGCCGAGGGAATCCGTTATCTTGAAACAACTTGTACACACGAATTCCTGCATGGAGTCCAGTTCGGCTACAACGCCTATATGCCGACATGGTTCATGGAAGCATCCGCAACCTGGATAGAAGTCATGACTTATGATGGCGGACGCATCGACGATGGCGATACACTCCCCGATCCCGATGAACCCAACGAAACCGATTCCTATAACTATTACACCCATCAACTCCGCCGCTGGTTTCTCATACCAGACATCTCACTTGAAAGCCGCATCGGCGACCACGAGTACGGTTCCGTTATCTGGGCATTGTATATGGCGGAACGATTCGGATATGACATTGTCCGACAGTTTTATGGAAATACCACCGATGGGAGTTATCGCGAGATGGGGAACTTCTACGATGTTTTTACCGACAACGGTACCACTCTCGCTGAGGCGTTCAAGACCTTCACGGTATGGAATTATTTCACACACAACCGCGCCAATACGGCAACCGATATGCCTGGTTACAAGTTTGCACATCGTTTCCCACCGGTTGCTATTCATCCAAACGATGTCCACACCAGTTATCCAATCCACACCGATTTCACGTCGGAGTCCATGCCTGAACATTTCTCGTCAAGGTATATTGTCTTCAAACCTACAGGTATTATGCCAGAATTCGCAATCAAAATTGATGGGGCAGACCTCGCCCCTATAGATATGAGCAACCTGACACAAACTGACCGAACAAGAATTCAGAGAGAATTGGACCGGCACACGTTTACCGGGTTGCGCGGATGGGCTGCCAAGTTTATCGTCAGAAAAGGGAACGGGACCACTGAAGTCAAAGAGGCGTTCACCTATCAACGTTCCCAAGAGGCACAGATGACTTTCAAAGATTTCGGCGGAGATATTCAGGAGATTGCTCTTATTCTTATTAATATGCATCCGGATGTTGAACAGGTTATCATACCCGGTGGGACTTTCGGGGGGGATGTCAGTTATACAGCAGGCGCGCCACCGATAGGGACGCTTTCCAACGCACAGGTCACGCAAGGCAGTAATGGCCCCATTGTGACGTGGGATGTCGATAACTCGACTGACATACGGGACGTGGCAATTGTGAGGAAACGCTATATCCTGCAAAGTGAGGCAGATGTTCCACAACCTTTCCAAAACTCCGATGAAGTCCTCGCCGCTGCTGACCGAGATGACAACGGTATCCCTGAAGATGATATAGAGATCGTCGGACGTGTGGACATCACGCAAACTCGGTTTGCAGACACGGCTGTCTTTCAGGATGTTGTTAATAGCATATTTTTTGATCCAGCTAACACCCATTATTATTATGCTGTTGTGCCTGTTAGCGCGATGGGGATTATGGGCACACCAAGCATTGCACCAAACGGCATTGCCCCAAGGTTTGATACGCCGAGTAATGCCCCTGCCTTCTTTGTTCAGACCCAACCGCACGGCACAGGGGCATGGCAAGTTGAAGTGCAAAGCACACTACCGTTACAAAGCGCGCCACACCTAACAGTCGAAAGTCCTAATAAAGATAGTTATACCGTCTTTTTAACGCAGGAAACCGAAACGAAATGGATTGGCACACTCCGCACCAACGGGTTTCCACCGACAGGCATCTATCTCTATAAGATTCGCGGACAGACCCCAGCTGGCGTAACAGGCACCCGAATCTGGCAAGGACAAACCTTCAACTATGTCGCGAACAGTGCGAATCGAAATGTAACAGTCGCACCGAATCCGCTTTATGCAGAACAAGGAAGACATCTGACTTTCTATCCGAAGGGCTTAACCGTTGAAATCTACGACGCTTTAGGGAACTTGATTAAGGTACTTGACAATGCCTCGGAATGGGATTGCACAAACACACGCGGCGAAATGGTCTGCACCGGACTGTACTTCTTCCGAGCAACCGATGGAAACGGCTTCCAAAGTACCGGAAAATTCTGTGTGGTGAAATGATGAAAAGTTATCATTTATTTCTCTTGCTATTCCTCTGTAGTTGCGGAGACGAAGGGTTAATTGACCCGCACGGCGAAACCTCACTGCCGCCTCTTAATACAATTGGACGTTTACACGCTATTGACTTCCCAACGGATACAGGGTCCGCGTGGACCTATATCAACGTTGACACCGACGAGGAATTCACACTTCGCGTCGAAGGCACACGCGATGTCGGTGGAACGACACATCGGCAGATGACTGTGAGTCCAATCAGTCCCAGTGAACCTGACCAATTCAACTATCGGGCTGTTGACCATTTGGTCGCAAATGCCTTCTATTTACGGTTTGACACCGAATTTGCGGATGTATTCCCGTTGCCAATTTTTGCGACCTATTTTTTCAAGACACCGCAAGCATTAGTGGAATCCGCGTTTGACATTTTCCTCCCTGACCCACCTACTGGGATTACAATAGAGCACTACAAACATTTTCCACCGCGTCGTCTCTGGGATTTTCCATTGAAGGTCGGGAAGAAATGGGTCGTTTTTGAGAAGACCGCGGGTATACCGGTGGAAGTCACGCGTTATGTTGTTGAGAAAGATGTGCAGGTCACCGTCCCCGCAGGCAGTTACACGACTTATGTTGTCCACGAGGAGGTGGCCTACGGGGATAGTCCGGAGCCGTCAAGTTTCTTGATTAGTCCACCCGCAATTTATTGGGTTGCACCCTCCATCGGGGTCGTTCAATATAGATACAGCCGTTACCGCGCAACCGAGGAATTATTTTCAGAGACCTTCGCTCTTAAAAGCTTCCATCTACCCGGACCGAACACCGATTAGGTTTTTCATTAATCAACTACCCAAATTTGGAGTACTTCAGGAAGTGGTGAATTGTTACAGAGTTCCTCTTTAACTGACAACCGACAACTGACAACCGACGACTGCTTAGCACACCGGAATATCCCCATTACCATTGTCGGTGGCGGAATACACGGCGTGTCTATTGCACTGCGACTGCTCCGCGAAATGCCGACAGCTGCGAGACACCTCGCAATCCTTGATCGGCATCCGCAACCTCTCACGCAATGGCGAGACAAGACAAAACGCCAAGGCATGACATTTCTCCGTTCCCCGGCTGTTCACCACATTACCCCCGATGCACTCGGTATCGTTGAATACGCAGAACACCATAACCGAATGAGTGAACTGGCACCCCCTTATGCGCAACCTTCCACCCAACTCTTTTGGGATTTCTGCAATGATGCGCTTGCTGAGCTAACCGAACATCAAGTCTATTATCAATTTGAAGTGGTAAAATTACGGTGGGATAAAGGGGCTGGTCCGTTTCCATTCCGTCTAATTTCAACGAGTAATGAAGGGTTTCGGAGCAGTTGTGTTATCCTCGCCATCGGTGCTGACGATTGCGCTTACATACCACCGGAGTTTGTGCAGTGGCAACGCCAAGCCCCTGATAGGGTTATACACGCATCCCAATTTACTGTGTCGAAAGAATTTAGAACCGCGCCAACAAGAATTGTTATTGTTGGGGGCGGATTAACAGCAGGAACACTCGCCAAAAGCCTCAGTGAGCGCGGACATAGTGTGGCACTGATTGCCCGAAAGCAGTTGAGGACAGAACAGTTTGATTTTCCACCGGTGTGGTTAGGTCCCAAGGCACTCGCCGAGTTTGCAAGTGAAACCGATTTGGGGCGGCGTTACGAGATAATTCAGCAGAACACGGGGGAAGGCAGCATTACGCCTGATATTATGGAGGCGTTGATAAATGCTCCAAATATTGATCTATATCCTGAAACTTGTATCCGTAACATCGTCTCGGTGGATAGGAAAGGGTTAAAGGTTGAAACAACGCAAGGTGTCATTCGGGGAGTCTCTCACGTCATCTTGGCGACAGGGTATCAATTCAATCTGCGTCGCTACAGTTTTCTAAAGGAATTGATCACACAACACCAGATCCCACTCGTCCGAGGTTTACCATGCCTTGATGACGATTTACAACTCCACCCGATCCAGAATCTATTCTGTTCCGGCACTATAGCGCAGCTCCAAATAGGACCGGCTTCCGGCAACATCGCTGGCGCGAATCTCGCTTATGAACGCCTTCGCGAAAAATTGCTCTTATATCTATAGAGGCAATTCTCAATTACTTCTTTTAAGTGCTTGAATCCGCAGCGGCCAATTTTTGCCAGCGCGGGAGAAATGCCTCTGTTAAAAAACTATCCAATTGCCATATATTCTGCTGTGGGTCTCTTTCAAAAAAAGTACCCATTGCCAATACCAAGATGTCCTTAAAACCCCACGGTGCCTCAATCTCTGACAAATCTTTGTATGTTTGAATAAAGGCAGTGTGAATTCGGAGGAAGTTCAGTGCTGCGAAGCTAAACGCATTCAGTTTCAAGTGACCTTCTTCAGTTTGTTCCCACGCCCATTCCGGTTGATAAAAGGAGTGAAGCTGTGCTTTACAGAGTTCAACCGCAGTGTTGAGGACTTGCGAGAGTTCCTTGTGTTTTGTCACATCATTTGGAATGTCAAGTTTCTCGCAAATTTCCTTATGTAATTGCTGTTGTGTTGATTTCGAGGTGACCCAGTTTTGGAAGACTTCGGAGGCGTGTACAAAGCAAGTATGCAGATCTACAAGTGTCAAATCCAATTTGCTCGGAAACGCTTTGAGTAGAGAGGAACTCGGCAGTAGATGTGCCTGTTCGGGATATAGTTCTAAAAACTTGTATTCCACAACATCCGCCAACATTTCAGCAAGAATCGGCGTAAAGGCGATAATCGCGCGTTCGTACAATTCTGCATCAATGAATTGCTGTAACTTGGTTGGATCAAGTTCTATTGTTCCTGCCTCAGTTTTGACGAATGTATCCGCGAACGAAGTCTGCTCCCCCATAACGGAAGCCGTTTCCGTTAAGGATAGTGGACGTTTGAATAAGGTCAATTCGGTGTAAGGTTCCTCAAAATTGAGGAGACTTTCCTGCCACTGATGTCCCCAAGTATCGTGAATTAGATATTTGTCAAGTTCTGCTAAAGGAAGAACGCCAATCATACGCGTCAGTGTTGACGTGACCAATTCCAAAGGTAGTTCAGTATCAGCAGAAATTTTCTGACGGAAGTCTAAATCTAAGTCTTTTGCGTTGAAGGTACCGAACATGGGGAAATGGGCAAAGGGTTCAACCTCCCAAATTTTTCGCAGAAATTTTTCATAATAGACTTTCGGGCGTTGCGGTATCGTGTACTCTTCGCTCTGTTCATTTCCAAGGGGGTTAGTATCCTCCGCGTCCTCTCGCTGTTCAGTAGGTAGACAAAAATAGAGCGCGGAGGAAGTTTTCACCAACTTCACCTCGCCTGTTTCAAAAGGCGCGCCGGGATATAAACACTGAAAAAGTTGTAAGATATCTGCGTCCAGTTTCGGGTTATCGGATACCAGATTAAAGCGAGTCTCTAAACTCTTCATAATTTGGTGTCGATGGCGGAGCGGGCTTGTCCGTATGGACAATTGTTCGGTTAGCCTATCCACTATTTCCGAATTCAAATTGAATGTCCGTTGGAGTTGAGTTTTTAAGGCTTTTCGTTTATCCGGGGTTGTTGGAGCATCCGGTATAAAGAGCGTGAAGATTTTAGAACCAGCGGTATCCAAATTTTCAATCTCTGGATGATGCACTAAAGCCGGATAGTGGTCAAGGGCGAGCCAAACAGCCTCAATAAATGCGGTGTCTAAAGCCGTTTCATCACAGTGTGTCGGTGCATGCTGTGAGCGTGCACATGTATCCGACATCAATGTGTCATGTTGTGTATAGAACGTTTTAAGCGTTTCGCTTGAATCAGTTCCCTGTTCCTTTTTGGCTTTATTGATTTGCTGCGTGAGGACTTCAAATTTCTTTAAACGTTCTAAAACAGGTTCCCAACTGCTCGGAATGTTATCGTAATGCCGTATGTGGCGCGCCATAAATTTCGTCCTTTTCTCTACTTTTTTTTAAGATATTTATTATTTTATGGAACTGTTCAGTTTTCCCTTAATTTCAATCTTCCGCCGGTTGGCTTTTTAATACCTTACCGACAACTGATAACTGAATGCCTCTTATTATTCTTGACTTCCTCCCACAGCTAAAGCAGTGGGATTCCTCCGTTCTTGTTTCAACGTTTACTGCCCCCAAACGAGGTCTTACACAAACTCCACAAGCGTTTTAACTCTCCGCCAGCCCGACGGCGAGGTGCTTTAGATTTATCGCAGCGTTTTGGTCTCTATCTATAGAAATACCACATGCACCGCAATTATATTCTCGTTCTGATAACAATAACTTTTCTTTCTTGTGTCCACAACTGCTACACGTTTTACTTGAAGCATAGAACTGTGGGGCTTCTTTGATAGGGATTCCAAGTATATCTGCTTTAGATTTGAGCATAGCGAGAAACCCACCTAACGCACTATCTGATAACGCTTTGGCAAGGTTCTTGTTCCTAAGCATGTTTGTAATCTTGAGCGTTTCTATTCCAATCACGCTTGCCATATTGACGATCTCTGTAGTCGCTTTATGGTGAGCGTCATTTCGGATACAAGCGATTTTGTAGTGGATACGTTCCACCTTGCGTTTCTGCTTATACCAGTTACTTGATAGATACTCTTTTTTGCTCAACGAACGTTGTTCACGCTTAAGTTTTTTCTCAAATCGTTTTAGCGGTCTTGGATTCGGATAGTGTTTACCTGTATCAAGTGTGGCAAGTGAGTTGATACCTACGTCTATACCGATAACAGGGAGTCCACGTGTGTCTCGTGGAGCAGTAGGGGTGCCTGTGTCAACGGTTATAGAGACGAACCAACGGTGTGCCGTTCTTGATACAGTCACCTTTGTAATCTCACCTTTAAATCGCAACTTTTGAAATGTTCGCACCCACCCGATTTTAGGTAATCTAATACGTTTGCCTTCTATGAATGTCGTAGCAGGATCAGTGCTATAGGATTGTTTGTTTCTCCGTCTCTTTTTCTTTGGAAATCTATTTTGTCCGCTTTTATACCGGGATATAGCATCACCCAAGTGTTTTATACCAAATAACGCAGCACGTTGATCTAACTCTTTCGTCCAATCTATACCTTTTTTCGCTTTATTAAAACGGTTATTAAGCACTTCCCAATGTCGGGGTGCGTCTTGGTAATCTGATAAAGCATAGTTGTAAGCAAAACGGGAATAACCGCATTGTTTAGAAAAGAATACAGACTGCTCGGCTGTCGTGTCTAATGCTATTTTATGTGATTTGATCGCCATTGGATATATCTCGTATCTCGCATTTTATCCCTGACAAGTAGGAGGCAGACACGTGGTTTCCTTGTAACTACGCTTGTCATGTCGGTTTCCTACGAGATACTATCATTAGACTACATTTTTAACCGAATGTCAACTCTTTTTTTACTTTAGCACGCGTGTTACTGGGTTGGACCCAATCCTAAAGGATTGGGATTGTTAATTAATTCCCTTCATTTTTTGTTTCAAGGGCATCAGGATTATCATGTAGCGGTGTTAATTCACGTATCTTTGCATCAACCTGTTTCGCAAAACTGAGGCTCTCGTCGAGTTCAGTGCGAAGACGTGTGAGTTCTGTCTCATCGCTTTCAGGGTTGAGTGTGAGCACCCGAGCGTAGAGGTGTGAGAGTTGAACAATCGTCTGCTGAACGTCTTTAATCTGTTGTTCCCGGTGTTGTTGAAGCACGCTTTTGACCGTGGTTCCCAATTGCGTCCCTGTTGATTTTTGGTGCATTTTAAGCGTATCCTTCAAACACTGTACGGCTTGTGTAAAGAGTTCAGAAACTTTGTTCGTAATGTCGGCTCTAACGGTAATAGGCAACGTTCCCATCCAACCATCGCCACCGGCTTCCTCCTGAAAGGATGTGTGCAAGGCGCGAAGTTCTCCAAGCATCGTTTCTGTGCGAGCATCGCCATCCGCTTCAAGTTGTTCGTGTAGGATGTTGAGTTCTTCCTCTTGTTTCTGTTGGACTTCCTGAAGAATCTCACTGTGAACCTGTTTGGCAATATCGTCCGTACCAGTTGCCCACTTACTAATCAGGGTCCCGATAGGCACCAAAATGCTGAGGATCGCACTTCCGAATAGATAAAGAATCTTCGGTTCTAAATTGAATATCCAAGATGCAAAAGCGATAGAGCATCCCGCGGCAAAAGGGAAGATAACATAAGAGTTGCCAAGAAGGTGAAGGAGGAATTTCTTCCGAAACAATTTCCTATCAATCAATTTCTTCCTCAATACGGTTTTCCGAGAAGCTCGAATGTAACACTTTGTGCGGCTGCACCCCGCATTCGCGAGGAGGTCTGGTTGCTCGCTATGGCACGGATGCGGTGGTTTGCAATACCAAAATTTCTCAAAGATGCTGCCGCCGCCTCAGCACGTTGTAAGGCAAGAACCCGATTCGCCGCCGGGTCCCCCTCTTGGCGCGTGTGCCCTACGACTCTGAGGTAGTACTGTGGGAACGATTTCAGATTTGCAGCCAGTTCTTGCAGCGCGCGTTTACTACCTGGAAGGATCCGAGCATTCCCGCGCCCGAATTGGATCGGTTCAACTTTCATCGCTGCCACAGGCGCGAGCGAATTCCAATTCGCATCTGAAAGCGGATTCAGTGATGCCTCTTCTCGAACCTGTTCCATTGGAGTTGAGCCAACGAATATACCGTCTAACCCGTCATTACCGCTTGCGTTCAGCATACCCGGATGGAACTTATCGTGGTGTAGTGACCGCAAGATGCCCTCAAAGAAGAGCTGCTCGTAATTGCCTGACACTGGATCGGTAGAGATTGAATTCGTCTGCACCAGCACCTGTGTAATTTTACCGATCATCGCTTCGAGCCTCTCGGCACCTTTTGCCTCTGCTGAGGGAATTACGCCGAAATGCACATAATTTTCAACCGTGTTACGCCATTCAATTCCCTTGACTAACTTATCCGTCTCATTTCGGTTGAGCGAGTCGCCATACTGTTTCGCATCCGATTGAATCAAGGCGGCTAACCCATCGGGTTGGTTATTGTAGTCGTAGTTTGCTCGAAGATACGCTTGCACAACGTGCGTGACGAGTTCGCGTTGTGAATCCAAAAATTCGCGCTGAACCACTAACACATCAACGATATAACCCTTGAGTTTTGAACTATCTAACAGCAGATGCACACCTTCAATCGCAAGGGATTTCGTCACATAAGGTTCCCAAATCACATAAGCGTGTGGCTCATCTGGATCAGCGGACTTGAGTTTCTTATAGGCATCTTCAGCACCGTTGGTCTCAACTGCCCACGAGGAAGGCAAACTCGGTAGGCTCATCTTGTTGATCATAATTCGGGCAAGCGTTTCACTCGGCGAATCCGGGGTCAGCACGATACGCGCCCGCGGATTACTCAAGTTCGGTATTTGCGGGACACCTCGCTTATACGCAACAATCGCATCTGCGCCTTTAGATTCATCAATCACGAGGACAATTGAACCCGGAAACTCACCGATAACACTGCCCGCCTTAAGGTAGGCATCGATCGTGAAAACCGCCATCTGAACCTTACCACTTTTCAGCGCGCGTATGCGTCCTACGTAATCGGCTTTATCGTCAACGAATGTAAGTTTAATCCCTTGACGGTCCAGGAGATTCTGAACAGCCGGAGAGCGGAGTATCGCATATCCGGGAAACGAGTCATGTGCTATCTTTATGTTATGGGCGTAACGTTGTGTGCTCGTCTCTTTGACAAGATCGCCTCGAGTCCACGGTTCAACAACGAACTTATAGACTAACCCAATGACTCCGATAATAACGAGCCAGCTCGCTACCATGATGATGATGCGTTTTTTCTTGCCAGCGTCCATAGTTACTACTTCCTATTTCTGAAAATCAGGAAACCGATAACGGATAATACAATCAGAACAACAACAAACCATACGGTGCCTCGCCCCGATCTAAAGTCAGTATCACCTTGCTGTGGTGTCGGAGCCTTTCTCGGTGGTGTCGTTCGTGTCGGTGTTACCTCTGCCTGCTTTACAGTGATTGACGTATTACTCGGTGGCGTTGTGAGTCGCTGAATCAAATCCGCAGCGATTTCCGATGAAAGCGGCGCAATATATTCAAAAGCATCTTCGCCACCAACATCTGTACCCGTATCGCCGGTTTCCGCAAGAATCTGCGACACCGCTGCCACTAACTCTCCCGGATTATCTGCCTTGCGGTAGCTATCCACAACTTTTGCTAACATGTGATCCGTCTTCATATCAACACCGATAACATCAATACGAATCTGGCGATTGAGAATCTCAGGCGTGTAGTACTTGACTTTATCAGCATCCGAAGCCTCACCATCCGTGACAACTAACAACCGATAGTTTCCGTAGTTGTACTGTTTTTCGCGTTGGTCAAGGAGGCGGTTTGCCCCAATTCGGATATATTTCCCTAAGGGCGTGTTCCCACTCGGTTGCGGTAAATGGATGGCTGCTATCAATTTTTGCGTGTCCTTCGGTCCTAATGGGTACACCCAGTCATTCTGGATGTTGGCACCGCTGAACACCAGCAATCCGATCTGTGTATCGTCTGGAACTTTAGAAAGCACTTCTTGTAATGCTGCTTTCGCCGCTTCCATCTTCGATTTCGTCCGGTCGCCACTAAACTTATCCTGCATTGAACCCGAGGCATCGAGAATCACAACAATGTTATCTTTATGAATATCATCGTCAGCACTGCAAATCTGAACACCAAAAATGAACAGACTCAGTAGGAGAATCAATCGTGTGCCGGATCCGGCTGCCATAATACATTTCATGAAAAGTACCTATCTATGTCATGGAACCGTCAACTTTTAGAAGCCATCCGAACTGTCAGCAAAACGGGTTGCTCAACGGACATTCCTCTTTCTGATGGCTGACGGCTATTCCCGCTAAAAATCAAAATCGGAGACAGCAACGGCTTCCGCTGAAACTTTAATCAGTGCGAATTCGACACGCCGATTTTCTGCGGCTTCAGACGGACTCGTCGGCTTGGCAATAACAGGCTCTTTAATTCCGACACCTACTGGCACAATCTGGTCTGGATCGATACGTGCGTTTTTCCGACGCGCATAGCTGATAATCGACGCTTTAACCGCTTGTCCACGCTGCTCGGAGAGTTTTAAGGCAGCCCGCATCACTCGGTAGGGACTCTCGACGTTGCTATCATTGTCAAACTTTTTTTGTTGAATCAGACGAATCAAGTTCGCGGTGTTTTCCAAGCTAAAAGGCTTACCCTCCATAAAATACTTGTAGTTCCCGCGCGTACCCGTCCGCTTCAAAATACCTGTTTGAAGTCCTGTTTTAACCAATACGCTCAGGGTTCGAGAAGGATCGCTGTGTCCTTTAATCGCTATAGCAGCATTCCCGTATTTTGAAGCCAATTCAACTACCCTGTCAAATTCTTCTCGGTACTTCGCATCACTAAATGTGTCTTGGTTCGCATCAAATTGAATGGTGAACGAGATAAGCGTCTTTTCGTCTAATACAGCGTCTTCGTTGAACGACTCAATCTCCGCACGGACCGTCTCTTTTTTGAAGCGGGTCTGTTTCAACTGTGCCGGAGCCGTCACGGTTGTCGTGAGCAGATTCTTAAAGGTTGGCGAGTTAAAATTTAAATCGGAAGGTATCAGCGCATATCGCTGCCTGACAAACCCCCAGTTCACAGCCATATCCAATCCTGCTTTGTTGAAGCCTTCAAAGCCGCTAATAGTATTACTCGGATCGTTGAAAAAAGCGATATTTCCGGGTTGCCCAACGAACGTGCAATCCGCGATTAAGCCGTGTGCGTCCTCTTCAAGCGTCGGTAATACTTCTTTACCGTAGATGTTTTGCATCGTTGTCAGCAGCTGCGTATATTTTTCAGAGCCACTCGTTTCGTAGGCTTTT
Organism: uncultured Poribacteria bacterium; assembly: GCA_951828385.1. Classification (GTDB taxonomy): domain Bacteria; phylum Poribacteria; class WGA-4E; order WGA-4E; family WGA-3G; genus WGA-3G. The sequence goes on along the minus strand of OX639973.1, from coordinate 3,412,454 downwards.
TTAAGTGCTATGACCTCTTCGGCACCCTTCAGATAACCGGCGAAGAAGCGTTCAACAAACGGTTTGTAAGCATCGTAGAAATCTTTACGACAAGCATAAACGTCTGCAATAGAACGAGAAAGCGTTGCAGTGCTAACGACAACGCTCGCGCCTTTGACCGTACCTTCAGCACCGGTACCGGTGTTCTCAGGGCCGCCTGTTAATCCAATCATGTCGGGCGTTATCACAAAACAACCTCCAATAGTAGCGTCGTTTCGGAACCGTTCTGCCGGTCCATTCGCACCTGTTAATTCATCCACCCAAACAATTTCCACATTTGATTTTGAAAGCCGAGCGGTCTTCAACATGTCATAGAGCATCCCTACGTGCGGCCCACCCTTTTGGATAGCGATCTTTTTGCCCCGGAGGTCAGAAATTTTTCGGATATTAGAACGTCCAACAAAATGGTCACCTGCCGACCAGGTCAGCTGTCCAAAAACGACAGGTTTTGTACGAGCATCCTTCCCGACGGCTTCGCTTGCTTGCGCTATCATTCTGAAGGTGCCACGTAGGAAGGGTGATTTGCCTGAGAGATAGTCGCGTACCTGCTGCTGAAAGTTGTCACCCGGCACCAACTTAAGATTCATACCGAGTTCCGCCATAATCGTACCCGGACGGGTCGTCAACCCACCGTTGGCATGAAAAAGTGCTGCTTCGCCACCCCATGTGATATAGGGTACTACCAGTGGGGTTGCTGACACTTCTTGAACGGTAACAGGGCCAACCGCCTCTGAAAACCGTTCTTGCGCGTTCGCATGCAAGACAAGAAAAATGAGCAGCGTCATCAGACAAAACAGCGTACATTTTGAAAATTGCTTGCAAGCCAACCTAAAATTTCTTTTCATGATTTTCCTCGCGTTCCTTTTCAGCTATCAGTTAAGAACGACAACTGATAAACTTGTTAAATTTACCTTGTGAGGGCGTACGCAACGACGTTCATCCCTTGTTCAAATGCCCAGACTCTCTGCTCCTCACCACCAGGGCTGCACGGTCTACCTTCCCACGCACAATTCAGATCACTCGGGCAGAAGTAGACCATCACGCGATCACCGTCCATAATTGCTTCATCGTGATCGGAGATACCCGGAATACGTTTATCACCGCCAAGGTACTCATCGTGTCCATAGAGCGTGTGATAAATCGGATGGCTCATCTCTAAAGGTTCCAGCTTCTTTTCTGGGAATACTTTCCGCAGCATCTCATAGATATGTGGACGCAAACCGCCGCGCCCACCGTTGAGGCGTGCGTCACAATCTTCAACGTGGAGGAAACCACCACGCTCAAAATAATCTCGCAGTTTACGCACCTGTTCAGTGGAAAGCCGGATTCCGCGATGGCCTGTCATGTAGAGGAACGGATAGGCAAATAGCCCTTCATCATCAATGTCAACGTATTGCGGGTTCTCGCGAAGGTCAACATCAATTGTCGTATTTTCAAGAAGTTCCTCAGTGAATTTATGGTCCGATGGCCAGCGATAATAGTTGACGATATTTGTGTACCAATCACCACCCGGATACTTGAGTCGGACAAAGGTGAATTTCTCGCCTGTCGGGTTCATCTCTGGATAATGGTGTTCAATCTCTCCGTATCGCGTGCCGTAATGAATATCGCGTGTCGCGTCGTAAGGGATATATTCTCGGAATCCGTATTGGGCATGGGCTGGCAGGATTAACCCACCTGCAGCGACCGCAGAGGCCGCAAGCCCAACGGAGCCCTTCAAGAAGGAGCGTCGCGACAGTAAATCTGACTTCGGTTCTACGCCAGATATAGATTTTTTTTCGATGGATTTGCAGGTGCTGCTGTTGTTTAACACGGCTTTTCTCCTCCTATTCTGATCTATTTGTTCGCAGTTAGATGTGCTCAACCTACTAAAGACGTGGTCTCACCGCCTCAATTTTTTTCAAATTCTAAATATCTCTTATATTATACCCTAAGGCTTTGAAAAAATCAAGATCGCATCTGCAATTGCGCGTCCTTGTTGCTGTGGCATCGGACGAATTCTGCGGTTGCCACGCGCCGGTTTTGTATTCTTCTGGACTATAGCCTTTTTCTGCGGTCGTTTGTCACGAGAAGTTGATTGTAGTCTATCTTTAGATTCAGGTTTAGTAGAATCTTTCTGTTTGATACTTACGATCTCATCTCGAATTATCAGCATTGAGGAATTGCCACCATCGAGATTAAGCGCATCCGTCGCACCCCATTCCAAAAACAGTTCCGAAAGCCGGGGTAACATAACACCGCGTCGAACACCCGCCTCTGCTGCTGTTATTGTTACAAAGAGGAGCGTACCATCTGCCTTTTTACCGATTGCCGTACGCGGATGCCAAAAACTATGAAACGCTTGATCAAACCCTTCACGCTCGTATGCTTGCGTGGAAGGTGCAACACCGTCTCGCAATAGCAACGGACCGCCGCCGATAATATGAACGAAACTTGCCCATAAATTGCTATCCCCGACGCGTTCTGGGATGACCGTCTCACGAATCTGGACAGTATCACCCGCCTTGATGTGTGCCAATAAGTCTCCATGTTTTTTACCACTTGCGGAAAGGATATAACCGTCTGCTGGAATGCGTGAACTGCCCTGTCTATCGTAGATACCGGTTACTTCACCATTCCGGACGACAACTTCCACACCATTAGGCGTTGTCAATGTTACGGCGTGGAACTGTGGACGGTAAATAATCAATTCATTTCGACCACGATGCCGATTCATACCATCAATTGCCAATGTCTCTCCACTCGACAAAACGAGTTCCTGCCGTAAGGCGATCCTGTCGATGTATGACTCAATTTTCCCATCAACTGTCCTAAATCCAATGACAGCTCTACCTTGTTCCGGTTCGCTTACCCATTCACCATCAATTTTCAGTGCACCAACAGACTCCCCGCGGAACGTACCTGCCATCTCAAAGAAACCGCCATTGATAGCAGCGAGTGCCTTGTGCCGTTGTGCAAGTGACATCAACGATTCCATACCGATACCCGCACTCAACGCACGATATGGGCGAATATCCGCTGCATCTGGTGATATGGCAAGGATGTTCGTCAGCACACCGTTATCTAATATCTGTCGATGCGTAATTCCGTCCACAACTGATTTCGTCACATCGCTCATCTCGGGATCGGTATAGGAGCGGAAATAGTCAGTTATTTTGCTAAACTGAATGACCCGTCCTGCCCAAATACCCAGACAGAAGACGAATAATAAACTAACAAGTGTAGATATACGTGGATGGCGTTTAATGAAACGGAAACATCGCCGCCCTAAATAGGTAATATCAAACATTTTTTACGCCGCTCTAAAAGTTTCAAAGACCGTAGCACGTAGCGAAGTGGAGTGTGGATTTAAGGCAGGCACACAAAAGTCTAAACGCACGAAGTTTAACCGCAAGGTAAATTAAAAATCTGCTCTAAAAAGTTTCAAGACCGTAGCACGTAGCGAAGTGGAGTGTGGATTTAAGGCAGGCACACAAAAGTCTAAACGCACGAAGTTTAACCGCAAGGTAAATTAAAAATCCGTTTTTCCCATTCATCACACGTCGCGTGAGTCCGCCTTACCGAGGCACCAATATAATTCGTTGGATCTCGGAGTGCCTCACGCTGTGGTTCCGTTAGTTTGTCGAGGAACGGACGAAAGATTTCATCTTCCCACAGCAGCGTTGTCAGGCTTTTTCCTGTCTGATGTACCTGTCCGATTAACTTCCGGGTGTGATCGTACGCATCAGGAAACCCGTAATACGCCATCAGTAGATAGATCGGCTCCGCAATCGTGTCCTCTGCACTCAGCGCGAGGTTGCGCTGCATGTTATCCGCCTTGACATCCATTTCCTCCAATGCGCGTCGAAGCCTATAGATGGCATAATCAAATGCTGTAAACAGTTCTGTCAAGAAACGACTGGATGCCGAGTTCGTCAGGTCGCGTTGATGCTCTAAGATGCTATCCATAAAAACAGTCTGCATGCGAGGCACAAACGCCTTCCATAAGCTTTTGATGTTCTCGTACGCCTCTGGATTCACTTTATGCGGCATTGTTGATGAGCCTACCAGTTGTGGGTTGTATTTTCTACCGACCTCGGCGATTTCGGTACGATAGAGATGTCGCATATCATCCGCGAAGTTCGCAAGCACCGTATACGCTGCTGTGACCTGATATGCCAGATCCGAGATAAACTCCGGTTCGACACACTGTGTTGATGTATGTGTATCGGATGGCTTCAAGCCGAGCAATGCCAGGAAATCTGCCTCAATCTGTTCTGGATGTTCATGAATCAGCCTGAGTCCATTAAACGCACCAACCGCACCTGAGAATTGCCCACGGAGGTTTTGTCCCGCCTCGTGAATCTTCTCAATCCGGGTGCCGAGACGGCTGATATAGAGTGCCAGTGAATAGCCAAACGTTGTCGGCTCCGCGTGCTGCCCGTGTGTCCTACCGATTTGTACTGTCTCGGCATGCTCGCGCGCCAATCCAATCAGTTGCTGTTCCAATGCGATTAAATCAGGAACAATCACGTTTTCGGTGAGTGCTTTGAACCGCAGGGCAGTCGCAGTATCCAAGATGTCTGCAGAAGTGGCGAACAGATGGACATAAGGACGTGCTTCCGGGCTAATCTTTCGCCGGATCACATTAACCAACGAACGGATATTATGCCGAATTCGCGACTGTTCCTCGTAGACCTCTTCTGCTGTTACCAAATCCACCGCCTGCTCTACCTCATCGGCAATCGCTGACGAGCAGACCTCGTAGTTTGCTAAAGTCCGGACCAACGCCGCCTCCACCTTTGCCTGATACGTAACGTACCCCGCCTCAGAGACATAAGGCAGCAATCGCTTCATAAAATCGGGATCACTGCCATAATATCTGAAATCCAGTGGACTGACGGCTTCGTAAAGTTCCATAAATGTTTCTCCGTTAGGGCGGAGACAAATCCGCACCTGATTTTCTGTTTTCATCTTATTATACCGAAAATCCAAGAGAATGTAAAGCGTTTTGTTGTTGATAGCGTTGTAGAAGCGAGTGTTTTGCTTGGGGTGTTTTTGCTTGGGTATTTCTGCGTATTTCTGCGGATTTCCGCATGTTCGCGATGTGGCTTTTCTCAATAAAACTTGACTTTTTCTTTCCTTTGCGGTATAGATAATGATGTAAAAGTCTAAACGATACGCGAATACGGGGATTACATCCCTCGCGAACGGAGGCACAATTATGACAGCACAACGTTTTTTGACAACGGAGCAAGGGGTCGCCCAGCTTCTAAAAGCAACGCCACCTCTCCATTTCGATGGCATAACGAAAACGGAATGGCAAGCGTGGCGAAAGAAATTCCGGCGCAATCTCGGTAAAGACCTGGGGCCTTCGCCAGAAGCAATACCCTTGGAAGTTGAAACCCTGGAGCGGACACAGCACGATGGCTACACACGGGAAAAGATTATCTTCAATCCGGATCCATTTTCCTCGATGCCAGCGTACGTCTTAATCCCGGAAGGTGCAAGCGAAGAAAACCCGGCACCAGCGGTTTTGTGTGCACACGGACACGGAGTCGGTAAAGACGGCGCAGTCGGCATCGTAGAGGATTATCAGAAACAGTACGCCGTGGAATTGGCACAGCGCGGATTTGTAACGATCGCACCCGATTGGCGATGCTTCGGTGAACGGAAGGACCGCGATGAATGGGCACGCCGTCCCGGTCGTGACGGATGCAACATCGCCTATCTCGCATTTGGGTACTTCGGCTACCAACTCCTGCAACTTAATATCTCAGACGGACAACGGTGTTTGGACTATCTCCAGTCGAGACCTGAAGTCGATAGTCGTCGTTTAGGATGCATGGGCTGTTCCTTCGGCGGCACGATGACGACATACATCTCTGCTTTGGATCGGCGAGTGAAAGCAGCGGTTATCGTCTGTTATCTCAGCACATTGATAGACGCGTTGAATGATCGCGGGCGTGGGAATACATGTGGTTCACAATTTATGTTCGGGCTACGGAAGGCAGGCGACATCGCAGACGTAGCAGGATTAATAGCACCACGGGCATGTATGGTGCAGATCGGTTCTGACGATATGTGTTTTATTGAAGCGGATGCGTTACAAGCATTCAAACAGGTAGAGAAAATCTATGAGGCATCAGGACACCGCGATCGCTTAGTCCTCGATCATTTTCAAGGTGAACATGAAATCAATCTGGAAACCGGGATTGCATTTTTGGAGGAGCGTTTGTAGATATAGAGGGCAGGCACGGGAACCTGCCCAAACGGGTTATATCTCAAAAACACGTAGATAATCGTCTAATGTTTCAACACGACGAATGCAGGTGAAACTATCACCATCAACAAGATATTCCGGCGCGGTCATCTTCAGATTATAGTTAGAGCTCATGGCGTGACAATAGGCACCCGCATCGCAAACGACAAGTCCAGCACCTTCATGAGGGGTCGGTAATGAACGCGTTTTTCCCAAGAAATCTGCGGATTCGCAAACGGGACCGACGACATCATACATTTCAGGCTTGCCGTCTATAGGTTCGATAAACTCGATATGTTGGTAGGTATCGTAGAGGCTCGGACGAATAAGTTCTGACATACTACCATCAGTGACGATGAAATGCTTGTTCCCATTCGTTTTAACGCCAATAACGCGATTGACAAAGACAGAAGTATTGCCGACGAGTGAGCGACCCGGCTCAATAATGAGTGTGATGTTTTCAGGTAACAGATCACGGATGGAATCAATGAGATCAGACGGTGTTGGAATCTCTTCACCCGTACGTTCATAGTCGATTCCCAGACCGCCACCGATGTTCAGGTAGCGCAATGAGAAACCTTCCGCTTCAATGGCACGGATGAAACCAAGCATCACTTCAGTCGCATCTCGGAAGATGCGCACCTTCTTAATGGTTGAACCCAGATGGCAATGGACACCAACTAAATTAAGTAAATCATCTTTGCGGATTTCATCTAAAAACCAATTAAGCCGCTCATTGCGGATACCGAACTTGGAATTTTTCATGCCAGTAGAAACATACGGATGCACCTGTGGGTCCACATCGGGGTTGATGCGGATAAGGACATTAGCAGGTGTGTCAAGGTCTTTCGCTGTCTGTTGAATGTGTGCCAAATCGAATTCGCTGTCGATGTTAATGAGTACGCCGTGTTCAATTGCAAGACTGAGTTCCGCAAGCGTTTTACCATTTCCGTTTAAAATAGTCCGCTTCAGATCAAATCCTGCCGCGAGCGACATCTGCAACTCGTTTCCGCTGACAAGAACCGCCCCACTGCCAAGTGCACTTAGACGTTTGAGTAGCGTGAGGTTATTATTCGCCTTAATCGCATAGCCTATAATCGAATCGATACCCTCAAGGGCTTTCTGATATGCGGCGTAGTTCGCTTCTAACTGCGCAAGGCTGTAGAGATAAAATGGACTGTAGGGTACCTGTTCCTGAATATCTTTTACTCGCATTTTTTCGCAATACAGATACCCATCCTTATAGTGAAAACTCATAATATTTTTAATATGCCTCTTCAATCCAGTCGTTATCGTGGTCTGGATTATAGGTTAATCCCTTTCTAATATCTAAACAGAGGTCAAGTTGCTCCAAAACCATGTGTCCAACAAGGACAGGTGCATCCGCTGGTAGGTCTGTTACTGGGAGAGATCCTTCCCGCTCCAATATCGTAAACCGGACTTCTGAATAAATGATCCGGTCTACGATGCCAGCCGCGGTTCTTGCCTTGGCATTGCCGAAGGGTGTCAGACCGAGTTGCTCAATGATCGGTTTCGGTAAGCAGAGCCGCGTCGCTCCCGTATCAACGAGGGCATCTTCAATAGTGACACGGCGAACCTCTTCAGGTGTGATAACACCCCTCTTTGCTAAATTGAGGTCCGACAGATTTGTAAGTTCAATTTTTGTTGTATGTCTCATCTTCTTTCTCCTAATAGGACCAGCGAAATCAAGAAATCTTTTCCGAGTGTTAAATGATGATATTTTATTTTCAACATCCCTATTAAAGCATACCACACGATGCTTCCAAAGTTCAAGTTTTCCACACAAATTTCTCATCACTCAGAACCAGGATTTATGTGATTATCAGATTCCCTTGATTTACCGCGTTCAGTATCACATAAATCCTGTAATCCCAGAAATCATAGTTCAGACTAATACTCGCGCTTGTGCCAATCGTCTTCCCAGAGGTTGAATGAACCTTCCCGATACGGATGCTCGGCAATAAGATCCTCATTGAGTTCCATACCGAGTCCAGGTCCATCAGGTAGACTGAAATAACCGTCAATCACTTCCGGGCATCCCGTCGCCGCCTCTTTAACCCACGCTTCAGAGAAATCGTTGAAATGTTCCTGAATCTTGAAGTTTGTGGTGCAAGCGGCGAAGTGCAAGGCTGTTGCTGTGGAAACAGGTCCACCAACGTTATGCGGTGCGACGGTCATATAACACATATCCCCCATCGCTGCGATTTTCTTGGTTTCCAAAAAGCCACCCGTCTGCGTAATATCTGGCTGTAATATGTCTGCTGCTTGTAGGTTAATCAACTCACGATACTCATACTTATTATGGAGTCGTTCACCCGTAGCCACAGGTAGATTAATCTTATCGGCAGCTTTCGCGAGGGCTGCGATGTTATCCGGTGGCACAGGTTCCTCAACCCAACTCGGTTGGAATTTTTCCAATTCGGCGGCAATCTCAATTGCCGTATACGGACTAAATCTACCGTGCATCTCAACAAGTATCTCAACATCGGGACCAACAGCATCACGCACCGCTTCAACGAGTCCGACAGACTTCAACTTCTCCTCATAAGAAAGTTCGTAATAGCCTGCACCAAACGGATCAAACTTCAGTGCCCGATACCCTTTTTCAACCACCCTTTTCGCTGCAGCATGAAATTCTTCCGTAGAGCGCTCCACGCGGTACCAACCATTGGCGTACGCCTTAATCGTATCGCGACACGCACCACCAAGCAACCGGTAGACCGGTTGGTTCAATGCTTTGCCGATAATATCCCAGCACGCAATTTCAATAACGCTGATGCCAGTCGCAACGATTTCACCAGCACGACCGTAGTCATCCCGAAACAGTCGTTGGTAGAGATCCTCAGTGTTAAATGGGTCGCTACCGATGACATGCCGCTTCTTCGCACCGTCAATATAGGCAACAAGCGCATCCGTGCGGTTGTTCATCCGCACTTCGCTGATGCCCGTCAAACCTTCATCGGTTTCAACTTTGACGAAGGTTAAGTTCCGCCAACTGGTCCCCATGACCAACGTTTTCACATCTGTAATCTGCATTTTTTCTCCATTCAAAATTGAAAGACTCTCGGATGGAAAACCGGAAAAGTGATCCGCGCTCTTCCATCCTTCCACGCTTCCGGTCTTCCCTTCTCTTTTTCAGAGCATTAACTTCGCGCCTCCGCTTCGGTTACACTGCGCTGTCCGCTCCGTTGTGTAGGTGCCGGTTCGACCGTTGGTGCCTCTTCGCCTACCTCCAACATCCGCCGAATGAGCCGTTCCCGCATGACCTCTGTAACTGGTTCATGCGATTGAAGTCCGACGAGATTCCGTAACTCGTATGGATCTGCCTGAAGATCGTAAAGGTATTGTTCCACATACCGGTCTGATCCGGCATCTCTGCCGCCGCTCTTATTCGGAGCATCTACGCCGTATTTCCAACGTTGCGTCCGAACCGCGCGCCCGACCTGTGCCTCGCTAATTTGGACGAAAACCTCTTCTGGCCAGTCATCCGTTTCCCCGCGTACCAACGGCATAATAGATCTGCCTTGCATTTCAGCCGGGATTTCCAAACCTGCAGCATCAAGAAGCGTCGGCGGAAGATCAACGAGGCTGACGAGTTCTTGAATCTGTCCACCACCGATGAAATCGCCGCCATGGAAAGCCGTCGGTACACGGATAGAACTTTCATGGCATGAGCGTTTATATTCGCCATTACGGGTTTTGAAATGACACCCATGATCAGAGGTAAAAAGAATAATCGTGTTATCAAGTAGGTGGAGGCTCTTGAGTGCATCTAAAAGTCTGCCGAGGGCTTCATCCAACCTTTTCACCATACCGTAGTAACCACCTAAGTGCTGGTGCGTCGATCCACCGAGCGCAGCAAGATCTGGTGGTATCCATTTCCCTGTGTATCGTTCCCGATACCCGTCCGGCGGTGGATAGTCGTCCAAATGGTTTTGGTGGTGTGGCTCAATGTATGAGGTGAAGAGATAGAATGGCTCGTTTTTATGCCCATCAACGTAGCGTATCACTGCGTCGGTGAGCGCGTCTACACGATAGCCGGGGAGATCAACGGGTTTATTGTCATTATCATAAAGCGTTGTCTGATATGCATCGGAAGTGAATTCGAGCGTATTGGATGCTAACCAATAGTCGTAGCCGCCGCGATGCTCCGCAGGCACAGGGCCCGGTCCAGTGCCACCACTATAAAGGTGCCACTTACCGATATATCCGGTGGCATAACCTGACTCACCGAAGTGGTGTGCAAGGGTCTTGAGGTTTGGTGATAGCGGAATACCATTTCGGAAACATCCTGTGTGAGTTGCGTATAATCCGGTTTGGAGGCATGAGCGTGCGGGACCGCAAACGGGCTGGCATGTAAAAGAGCGACGGACATGTGTACCGCCCTGTGCCATCCGATCGAAGTTAGGCATCAGGTCGAGTGGATTCCCGTGCAAGCCGGATGTATCCCATCGCTGCTGGTCGGTGAAAAAGACGATGACGTTTGGTTGATTTGAGTCTTGTGGCATATCTCTATTTTCCTCTCTGTTTAGATTTGGCTGTCTCCATTTTAGAGGGTTTTCCGAGAGATGTCAAGCAGAAAATTCGGATGAAAGGAGTTCCGTTAAAACGGAGGGAAGATCGAAAATGGAATGAACTTTAAAACTTCCGGTGAACAGGTTAAAAATAAGGCGAGGCGTGTTATACTTTACTATAAATCCTATCACTTTTCGGGCGTAACTTGCGTGTACCCCTTCGGCAAAGGGTTCCCCGCAACAAGAGCAGATTTCAGCGGACGGACATGTCGGCAACTGCCACGGTGCGTGAAACCTGGACAATCGCACGTTATATCTACACCGACAACCTCCAGCGTATAAAACTTGCCTTGCTGAGATGAACTCTCGGTGTGATAGATATGCCGCTCAGGGCCCGCGAGAACTTGGGCTAAAGTACGGATGGCTTCTTCAGAATATGGACGCAGCTGCGCACGCGTCGCTTCGCGGAGATGCGAGGCGTTTTCTTCAAGGTATACATCTCCTGCTTTCTGAAGCACATCATGCAGTTCAGATGCTTCAAGTTTAGTGGTTTGAACAGACAAAGCATTCATCATCCGCTTGAGTTCGCTGAGGACATCTAACTGGAGAGCCGCCTCTCCTCCCGGTATCAATATTGACCCTTCAACGATGGAATCCATCAGTGCTGCTTTTGTCTCTAAGACTGTCTTGACGAACGAATCAACAGTTCCTGTCGCTATCATATAAGTGACATTAACGGTTCCTGTCTGACCGATGCGATAGGCCCGATCTTCTGCCTGCCAGTGATTGGCAGGCACCCAATCTAAGTCATTAAAGACGACCTGTCGCGCTGCAGTGAGATTTATACCAACGCCTGCTATGTGCATGTTGGCTACGAAAATTTTGATGTCGTCATCGTTTTGAAAGCGATCTACTCTGTCTTGCCTCTCGTGAGCAGGGACTTCACCGGAAACATAAACCGCTCGGTCCTTGAAATGTTTTTGGAATCGCTGCATCGTATTGAGGAAAGAGGTGAAGATAATTACCTTTTCACCTTGTTCCAGCGCATTTTCCACGAATTTAATGGTGTGCCGACATTTAACAAAAGCAATCGCTCGCCGCACTTGGGTGATCCTACCCATTCCACTTCCTAAATCTGTCGTGTCTATTGAATCATCTAATTCATCGCGGTGTGCTGATGATAAACCAACGGATTCTGGTGTCCCATCAATCGCTTCAGGCGTGTCAAACTTTGATATGAATTCTTGGACCAATCGGTTAAAATGCTGGATTGCGTAGGGGTGCAGTTCAACGTCCATCCACGTTCGTACCTTCGGTGGCAGGTCTAAAACCTCATCTTTTGTGCGGCGCAGCATGACACCGTGGAGTTGCACAGTTAATTCCTCAAGGTTGCTCGCACCATCTGCTACTAATCCGAAATCGCCTTGATATGCCTCACAATAACGTTTCGCAAAGCTGAGGAAACTCTTTCCGAGAGGATGATCCAGAATCTGCAACAGCGGAAAAAGATCGCGCGGACGGCTTGTCATTGGCGTACCGGTTAGCGCGTGGACTACAGGATCATGCTTAATCTCTTTAACCAGTTTTGATGCGTTTCGGCTCCGCTGACTCTGATAATTTTTTAGGTAATGTGCTTCGTCAAAAACAACGCCTTTCCAGTCAAACGCCAGGAGTTTGTCAAGGTTTTTACCGAGGATTTCATAGTTGACAATAATCCAACCACAATAATCTATAGAGGGGAGCGGTCCGGGACCAACAATGGTAGGTTCGGCGTCCGGGAAAACGATTTCGATTTCACGTGCCCAGTTGCGTTTAATAGAGGCGGGACAGATCACAAGGTAAGGCCCTTCGCCTTCCGCCTCAACCATCGCGATAACAGACTGACGCGTTTTGCCGAGTCCCATATCGTCTGCAAGGAGCGCGCGACGGCGACCGAGCAGAAAAGCGATCCCTTCTATTTGGTGCGGATATAAACCTTTGGAAATTTCTTCAGCACGCGTGAGGCTGTCTTGCTGCATGCAGTGTCCCCTTATCTGCCTCTATCAACCAGCCACAAGTCTCCCTGACTAACCGTGGCAAGGCGTTTCAACATCACTGCGCCGGGGAAATTGGGGGACATCCCAATCCCCATGGCGAAAATGCGTCCATTGCCTGTGGCATATTGACCCACAAGCGTTAGATCTGGTCCCTCAATAGTGGTAGGAATGCCATCGCTGAAGAGGATAACGAGGGTGGGACCAGTCTTAGCAATTTCTGTCAATGCCGTTAGCATGTCGTGATCAGTACCTTTTGTGTGGATTTGGGATTGGATGTCGGCAAGATAATCTGCTGATTCACTGACTGTCTTTTCTGTGACAGGAACGTAGCCTTCCTTGTAGACAATCAACTCCGTACTAAATGCAAAAATATTAAAACTATCGTGTGGCTCAAGGAAAGTCAGCGAATCCCGCATGAGGTCTATAATCTTTTTGAGTTTGTGCGGGGGTAAGTTTTGCATACTGGTTGACAAATCCACGCAGTAGACAATCCGCTGGGGTCCCTCTTGTGCTTCAATGAATTTCACCAACCTACTTTTGTAGCGTGTTTCGACTTTCTCTTGTTTCACAAAAGGACGTTCAATAACTTTTTGCACACGTGGCACATTGTCAAAATCGACAGACGTTGCGGTGGGTCCAATGGGTTCGACTAAGTCGTTGTTGTCGAACTGCTGGAAGGGTGCGGGTTCTGCTGCAGAAACCACCCCACGACTGCTGACAGGCGCGTTGCTCGTGAGGATTTTCAGACGTTGCTGGCTAACGTCGCGGGTCTTTTCCTGGACAATTTGGGCACGTTTCGGAGGTGTTACACGTCTAACTTTCGGTTTATCTTCTCTGACAAACAAGGCGTTAATACTCGACGTTTCTCGCATCGGAGCCGTACTAAACCAATAGAAGAGTCCGAGCACCCCAACACCGAGATGCAACAGGACTGAAACAAGGAACGCTTTACTGGATTTTGATTTCATTATATGTAAGAACTCTCCAATTACGGAATCTAAGGTTGCCAAAAATCAACGTAGGTCTCCTGAGCGTGTTTATCCCATTCGGAACTAAACACGCACGTTCCGCCCAACTGCTCAAATGGAATGCGGATCCCACCTATTCCGGCAAAGAGATCTATAAAGTTAAATTTGTCCATTCTGCATAGAGTATAGCATGTCTTATCGACCGCGTCAAGTTTTTCTAATGCGTCCGCATAGGTCACATAACGGACATAGGCGGGCCCAATGACCCGCCTATACACATCTAAACGGCATAATCTACCGCATTGACATCTTCTCCTGCGTTTCTAACTTCCGACGGAGCACAACACCCCACTGTCCAACGACCCAGAGGGCTTTACCGTCCTTGGAACGCGTAATAACATACAAGTTGTTATCAATATCGGTATGCTCTTGTTCCCACGTCTCACCGCCATCGGTTGAGCGGACAATCGTCCCCTCGTTGCCAACCGCATAAACCTCATGCTCGGAGAGCGCGACGACACCGTTGAGATCTTTCGGAATGCCAGTTAATTTAGGTTCCCATGTGAAGCCACCGTCGATCGTTCTTAGCACGATACCGGACTCACCGGCTGCCCACCCCTTCCGTTTTGTAATGAATGAAACAGCGTTGAGATCGTAGGTAACGTTCGTTTCAGGCATCTTCCAATATTCGCCACCATTGATAGTCCGTTGGGTGACACCACTTTGCCCAACTGCCCAACCGAGCGGCGCAAATTTCATATCCACACTCAGGAGCCTGTCGTTCGCAGTCGTCCGTTGAGGTGTCCACGTAGGACCGCCATCTTTGTTATGGATGATGTCTCCGAATTGCCCGACTGCCCACCCTTCGGAAAATTTACCGAAAGCAACATCGTTTAGCGAGAAATTACCGGGCGGATCGTCTTCCATGAACGGTGGACGTTCAGGTGTGTCCCCTGCTGTCCAAATGTTACCATCCGTAGTATACAGCACAGTACCATCACGTTGCATTGCCCATCCCCATTTCGGTTCTAAGCTTGCGAAGTGTATACCGATGAAGCGTTGACGCGTTTGACTTCGGAGTTTCTGCCACGTTTCTCCACCGTCTTGGGTTTCCAATAACATACCGCTGTCGCCTGCGATCCAACCATTTTTGTCATCGTAGAAAAGCACCTCTCGGAAATCGCTGCGTTCTTGTTCACCGAGTTGACGCTCCCATGTCTTCCCACCATCTGCAGAGTGATAAATACTGCCAGCACTGCCAACCGCCCATGCGTGTTCTGTGTCAAGGAAATACACGCTTGCAATTCGGCGACCGCCGCGTCTGCGGCCTCTCGGTTCCGGCGGTGGAGGGGGTTGTTGCTGTGTTGGTGCTGGCGTTGCCTGCTCTGCATTATTAGGCGGCAGTGCCCCTTCAGGTGCAAGACGCCCCGCACGTTGTCGCTCTGCTCGAAGCCGATTTTGTATTTCCTCCGGTGTCTCGTCATACGCTAACGTGGGTCCCTCAACAATCTCATCTTCCGATTCATCTTTTTCCGTTTCTGGCGCGGGTTCTTCGGGTATCTCTGGATCAGATTGTCGCATGGCGAGTATCTCGTCTCTTGTAGCGACCGAGATAGCCTTCCAATTCACCCCTTGGTCTTCGGTGACATAAGCACCGCCGCCACCGAGTCCCCACGCTTTGGTATGCGAACGGAAGGTAACACGGCGCAAGCCGCGTGTGCTTTGTGAAGTAGTTTTCAATTGCCACGTTTCGCCACCATCTTCAGTCAACAAGGAGTTCCCGTTACCGAGGATTACCCAACCGTGAGTTTCATCGGCAAAGTGGACAGCAATACCGGGTTGATTAGTCTTCGCCTGAATTTTCCAGTAATCACCACCATCAACAGTGTGGAGGATGAATCCACCGTCTCGACGTTGAGGAGTGACTGCCCACCCGACTTGACTATTGATGAAGTGGAGATCAGTGATGTTTCCGGTTGTTGTTCCGGTTTTTTGGACTTCCCACGTCTTACCTCCATCAGTGGTGTGCAAGGTTTGGCCAATTGACGCACCGAGCCACCCTTCTTCGGCGTTCAGGAAGTGCATTGTACTCACACGAGGGAGGTTTTGCTTGGTCGCTTGGAGGATCGGCACCCACGTTTCGCCACCATTTTCTGTCTGGAGTAAAGTGCCAGAACCGAGGGCTTTTCCATGGTTCGCATCAACGAATTCCACTTCGCGCAGATTTTCACTGACACCGCTATGTTGCGGTAGCCATGTTTTTCCACCGTCCGTGGTATGGGCGATGACACCACCGGAACCGACTGCCCAACCATTTTGGGCATCTACAAAGTGCGTATCTGCAAAATCAGTGCGCCAAGCCGCCTGACGGATAATATCCCAATGGTAAGCAACGGGTTCAATCGGAGCTTCTTCTTCGGCAGCGACGATTTCGGGCTCTTCGGCAACAGGCGGCAACTTAGCAGGCAGTTGTGCCTCTTCAACCGAATACCGCATCGCAATCCCGCCTTTACCGACAGCGACAACACCATCAGGCGAGAGTGCTAAACCGTAAAGGTCATTGTCGGTGCCGCTCTCCTGCATTTCCCATTTTTTCCCGCCGTTAGTGGTAGTAAGCATCACGCCGTTGTCCCCAACGATTAAACCGTGCTGTGTATCCGCAAAATAGAGTTTATTCAGATTCTCTTGAGTCCCGCTGCGTTGGAAATTCCATTTTTTCCCGCCGTTTTTTGTATGTAAAATCTCGCCGAACTGTCCAATGATCCATCCAGTGTTTTCATCTGCGAAATAGACAGCGTAGAGTTCATTGAAGGTACCCGTCGTCTGTTGGTTCCATGTCAAACCACCGTCTTCTGTTGCAAGGCAAACCCCCGGCCATCCGATAGCCCACCCTTTCTTTTCATCAAGGAAAAATACACCCTTTAGCATGAGCGAGAAGAAATCACCGGTTGCGGTTTGTGGGAGCCATGTTTTACCCCCATCAATCGTATGTATGATACTGCCAATATCGCCTACAATCCAGCCGACCTGAGGGCTAACAAAGTGGACGGAACGAAGTGTAAAGGCAGTGGGTCCGCGCTGACGTTCCCAGTTCATGCCGCCGTCATTCGTATGGACAATAAGCCCGCGTTCACCGACTGCCCAGCCGTGTTTGTCAGTCGCGAAATAGATGTTCCAGATACCGTCCCAAATATTTGTCTCAATTTCGTTCCAGGTCTGTCCACCGTCGTTGCTCATCGCCATCGTGCCACGTCTGCCGACTGCTATTGCACGATTGGCATCCGTAAACTGAACATTCTGTAAATCATTCGCTGTTGTACCGCTGGTCATCTCCCATGTTGCACCCGCATCCGTCGTATGCAAAATAGTACCGGACCAACCAACTGCCCATGCCTCTGTAGGCGTGGTAAACTGGATGCCCGTCAAATTGTTTTCGGTGCCGCTCTCCATCAATTGCCAATTGTCGCCACCATCCTCGGTACGCGTAATAAAGCCGACATCCGCCACGGCGACCCCATAGTTTTCGTCTGTAAAATGGATGCTATTGATGGTATCTCGGACGTGTCCATTAATCAGCGGGATACGACTGTCTTGACGCTCCCAATTAGTGCCGCCAGTCGTCGTATGGAAGATGGAGCCGTCACTGCCAACGATCCAACCTTCATTGTCGCTGATGAAAAATACCTGTTTATTATCATTGATCATCCGATCGCGTTCGCCTTCAAAGCGGTTGCTCTGTTCCCGCCACGATTCGCCGCCAGTCTTGGTATGAAAAATTCTATCGTGTGTACCAACAACCCATCCGCTTGAATCATCAACGAACCAGACCCCGTTGAGCATAAATTCGCTAACATACTCGTAGCGTTTCCATTCTTTTCCACCGTTTTTAGTATAGAGGACATCCGAGTCTTCACCAACAATCCAACCTTTTTTTGAGTTCGCAAAAAAGACGTCAAGGAGCATCGCGGAGCTGCCACTCTTCTGCAACGACCAGTGTCTGCCGCCATCGTCAGTTGCTGCAACTAATCCTTCATCGCCGACTGCCCAGCCGTTGTTCGCGTTTGTAAAATAAACCGCTTTGAAATCTAACGAGGCATCAGGCATACGAAATCCAGGACTTGTTGTATCGACTTCCTGTTGTTTCCATGTCTTTCCACTATCTGCTGTATGAATTATCAGGCCGCCCTCTCCGACAATCCATCCCTGTTTGTGGTTGACAAAGTGGAGATCCGTGAAATGTGTCTCCCAATCCGCTTTGCGTGTTGCCTCCATCTTAACACAGCCGTTAATAAGGAACACGATGCCAAGTAGACCTACTGTGATAAGTCTTTGCACAGCGAGTTTCGGCTTGCAAACTGCGCCAAAATTCATATTACGTATCAAACTCATTTTTCCCTCCGGTCGTTGTTCTCTTTTTGAAAGCCGAGAAGATGGTTTGGATCTATTTGTGGTTGCAAAACGAGTCTCTTCTCCGCGAGATACTGCTATTTAGGTTGAAACTCATAATAACTGTGCAGCAAGTTCCGTGCCATGTTATTCTAATGTGTTCTTGGCAAAATATATGGAAAAACCGCACAAAATCGGGCATACGCTATACCCAATTGCACGAAATCGGGCAAATTTAATAAATGGTTGGAGTTAATACAACCCCAAAGCATTTAGACAAACTTCTCCAGTTGTATGTTCATGTTTTAATAGCCATCGCTTTCACCAAAAAGACCAGAGCGCGCAACAGCGATACCGATTGCAATAACGACAGGCAGCGCGATGACTGCTATCTGGGCCAAAGTGGAACGCCGCGCACCAAGTTGCTGAACCTTTTCTATCCGACCAACGGGTGCTAAGAATAACGCCATTGCTAACAGAATAGCACTCGCCGCTGGAACTTCTTCGTAGAAATAACCGTTCATCCAGATACCAGCGAATACAAGTGTCACAATCGCGGACACGCCGGGCGGAAAAACGTGCCATTTGTTGTCAGAACGCTGTCCAACAAGTGTGATAATCCAACTTGTGGCAAAAATTGCTACCAGAACACCCGCGTGCTGTGCCAATCGCAAACTCCCAGAAAGCGCGAGCACCAAGGCTGTCCCACCAGAGAGCCCAAAGTAGACAAACGGCCCTGAACTACCGGATGGCAACTCGATAAAACTTTGTTGCACCATATTCCAAAAGATAAAAATCACACCGGCGAGGCACACCCACCAGATAGTCCCTTCAAACTGTCCCCACGTATACTTAAACGCCGAATTCAGGAGCAGCCGCGGTATAATAACCGACAAGGCTATCTGGGTTACCAAACGTCCCGAAAGCGAAAAATGCCAAAAACATCCGACGATAAGTCCGGTGAGTGCGAGATAGCAGAGCCAATGCACACCTTCTCGCGGCGGAAATGGAGGCAAACCTTCTAAACCGATATATCCAACCATATAACCAGCACTCAGGGCAACAGCAACCAGCCACCCCGAAAACCAGTCTTTCTCTTTTTCGGTATGTTCGCTTTCTGTTTTCAAGGCAAGTGATTTTGCAAATATAAAAATTCCGCCGCCAACAACAGCCGGTAGGAATAAACCGAGGACAAGTTGTTTGAATATTAACACCGTTAAAATTCCTCTATATGCTTATGGAAACGGCGTGTGAAGTATCGGGTTTCTTTGGTTGGAGGATATACCTATTTGTGCACCGCTTCAACACTGACGGTGAGACGGATATCGTCACTAACGGGACCCATACCGTAAGTCATACCGAATTCGCTTCGCTTAATCGTGAAAATACTCTCAAATCCGATAAGCGATTCACCCTGTTTTCCTTTAGCGCGCCCTGTGATTTCGACATCCACCGTGATGGATTTCTTAACGCCGTGTAACTCAAGGTCGCCCGTGACTTCCAACACATCTTTTGCGCCTTTCTTCGCCTTGACTTCCGTGCTTTTGAAGGTAATCACGGGAAATTGTTTTGCACTGAAGAAGTCAGAACTTCTGAGATGTTGGTCGCGTTTTTCATTGCCGGTGTCAACGCTCGCCGTTTTGACCTCAAATTCCACCAAGCTCCCAGGGACCATATTACCGCTCACATCTGTTGAGGTCATCACGATCTTACCGCTGAATTCGTTGAATCTGCCGTAATTATAGCTAACGTCATTATGTTTTGCGCGGAAAATTATCATTGAATGTGCAGTGTCAATTTCATACGTTGCTATACCCATAGGTTCCGTGATTCCAGCAGAACCGATGAGTAATAAGAGCACAAGACTTCCGATACTGAAAACCTGCAAGTTCCGTCCTAAATCCATTTTCATTGAAATATCTCCTTATATTTATTTGTAGTTCCATTGAGAATATACGTCTATGAGACATAAAGAAGTATACCCTATTTTTCAAAACGCGTCAACGAAAAACAGGGTGTGTAAAGTTTTTAGCATTAAGCGTCTCAAGTTACACTAACGCCTTGTAGGAGGGGTATTCAATTGGTTGCATTCAACGGATCGGAGTATTGCCGACAAGCAACAAAGAAAGGGTATTTGACACCTGGTGAATTTGAGCAGAAAAACTTGTCTTAAACTTTACGGAGTCCGTCTCACAGGTTCCTATCTCACAGTGGGCGGTCTCACGGGGCGGGTGAACGGCGCGCGGCGTAACGGTTGGCAGGCGACGGATTAAGGTAGACGGTAGTGTTGAGGCGCAGTGTTCTTTGCTCTCCGTTTGTCGAAAGCGTCACTGCCTTGCCTTGTATCGAGACGACTTCGGTCGACGCATCCAGTTTCTCACCAGTGGACACGATATATGTTTTGTTTCCTGCGATGGATTCAAGGATTGCCTGTGGCGGCATGTTCGCATCTCGCGGTAGGATCGTACCTATCAGGCGATAGGGTTCTGTCGGGTGTGGCGGTGTCCACCCTAACGGACGGAACAAGTTATTAGAGATGATGGTCTGGTAGAACGCTTCGGAATCAAAGACGCTTTGCGGGGTGAGACGAACACGACGCTCTGGTGGCGGTGCGATCCCCTTCATGCTTTGAGTGTCCGTCGATGACGGTGTCCTGAAAGCAAAGAACAAGGTCACCAGTAAGACGAACGCGCCCGCTATAGAAAGAGAACGGACGCAGAGACGGCGACCGCACATTACGCTGTGCAGTCGCCGGCTGAGGTTGAAAGTTTTTCGTTGTCTGTCAGACATCTTTGACCTCACAGGACTACTCGATCGCCCAACACTTCAAACCGTTTTGTTGCCGAAACGGCTTATTGCAGACCGGGGTTGTACCTGTCACACACTGTTGCCAGCTGCGACCACATTCGCTATACCGACACGTCCGAACGCGGTGTTTGTTTAGCCAGTTCGAGACATTCACATTCGGATTACACGTGTAATACGTATGCCCCGCAGAAGCAGAACACGGACTGCTTTTATGCTCCGTCGAGGAACTCACAGACGCGGTGCAAGCCGAACGACCACATCTCACCGTCGGGGGTGGCGGCGGCGGGTAGACATGCGTATGTGCCTCACACGCATAGAAACCGGACCCTGTGCAATAATTGCCGTGTTCGTCCGTTGATGAACAACTCGCTTGTACGGAATGATCCCCACTCACAGATGTCTCATGCACACCACACGCATGATAAGACGGCGGAGGCGGTGTTGACACCGTTCCATTACATGTTCCTGAGTTGCTACAACTACACGGTGAACTACAATGAGACGTGCAATCCTGACAATTCGGGGTATCGTCTGACGGAGTGGGTGGCGGGGGTGTGCTATCCGATGGCGGCGCGCTGCCTGTCGGTGGGGGGCTACTATTCCCCGAACACGCTTCGGCAGGATCGCATTGGATGGCGATGTCAAAATGCGGCTGATCAACCTCATCAAGCGGCATCGACATCGTCTCCGAATCAATACCGCCCAGCGTAAGCGAGCCAGCGACATTGTATACGGATAGCCCTATACCATCACCACCATGGCCTATTTCATAATAGCCTTTGCCTGTGACTTTATATCCACCGACTTTGTTCTCATTCTTTGTTTTGACAGTTCCCGTTGCACTCGCAAACAACTCCAGTGGCTCTGACTGGTCAAAGAAGAGATAGGAACTAATCCTTGTCGTTCCTGCATCCGGCGACAACGTCTTAAATGTGCTACCTGTCTCCCTCTTTACAGTTTGACCTTCTGCGCCAATGCTGGCGTTTCCATAGCCTGTAAACTTTACTTGCATTCTGACGCGACAGAACCACTCTGCATCAATCGTCCGGACATATACCCACTGCCCACCTTCGCGTCTATACTTTTTAAGAATATTTCCTGTCGGTGCGTGCTGTAGGGTTGAGGCAGACGCACTGATCTTTGCGGATTCATCTACGACATCTACACCTGGCCACGCGTCCAGCCCTGGCACTGCGATCACTATCAACAATATCAGGGTAAAAAATGTGCTAAAAACTTTTCTGCTCATTGGGATAACTCCTTTTGAATCTGTGTTAAGATTTCGCGCATCACATCGACATCAAAGTCACGTTGCCTGTTTTCGCTAATGCCGAGTTCTGCTTTCAGTTCCCGCTCTTTCTCGGCAATCGCTTTATCCTCGTCAGCATATGCTCTGTGGGCGTGATCTGCCTCGTACGCCCCCGACGCGTTAAAACTTATGTTGGTTGCAACTGCCCATGCGTTTTCAAATGCGTCCAACATTTCTCTGGCGCGCGCTGTTTCCGCCGGGGTTAAACGCCCGACACCTATGAGATTCTCGCCACTTGAAAGCCCGATCAAGGCATCATAGTAGTAATATGCATCGTCGGGTAACCATCCCAAATTAAATTCCGGGGTAGTTCCTCTATTGACAGATACAACCATGACATTCTTCTTTTGCAGGTGCTTTGTCCCATCCGTCAGTTGTACGTAAGTATACCCTTGTGGGGGTGGGGCGACACCGTGTTTTTCCCAGAATGCAAGTTCTTCCGCAGAAACCTCATGTCCATTCGTCGAGCCTTCGTTGTCAACAGTTCTAACACCATCAACATTTTCAGGTTTGCGAGTTATAGGCCACTGTGGTTTCGCATGCCAAGTGCCATCGGCGTGGAAATGCCCACTCTGTGAGGTATCGCCAACAGGTGCTTCGGTTGTCGGTTTCTGTTCAGAGGTGAGTTCTTTGATGCGTTCTTTATGTGCTGCCAGATCCTCTGCTGTCTGCTTCTTGACATGCTGCATGTAAAGCAGGCTGCCGCAGACGCACAACACAAAGAACGCCAGCGCGCCTATGAAAAGGCGGTTGCTGAAAAGGTCTTTTAACATGTTAAAGACTCCTTGATTTGCACACCGACACACGTCTGTATCGGTGTTCAGTTTGGGTGCTATCGACGCATTGCCCGCAGGACATCCGAAGGGAACACCATCGACACAGCATTGAGTCGGTCCCTCGTTGCGGAAACACTTCTGGACTTCGCATCACGGGTTCTGTCATCTGTTTTTGCCACGAAGGCACACACCGGCGGTGAACCCACGGATGCAGGACGGCTGAACAGGCGGGCATCTCACACTCTGGTGGTTGCACAGAAGGCGCACAGGGGATCGTCTCACACGGTGGTGGTGTTTCGGGAAACCGACACATACGCAGCGGTTGACACTCGGACGTCTCGGCACTGGTGCGGTCTTCCGTCAGCACCGAGAAGACGGTCAGTCCACAAAGTAAAAATATCAAAAGGAACGTGCGGAACATCGCGAGCCTCCTTGGGTTGCATTCAACGGATAGAGAAAGTGAACAACGAAATTCATTAATAACATCAACGGATTTGGCTTACACTCCACAACTTACACTCCACAGCATAAGTAAGCAAGAACCGTGCCAATCGGTGAAACCGTGATATTTATCCCTGTTATAACTTTGTCCGTCAAGGTGGTACGCGGGATACGGGCTGTACGTGGTGTGATCGGGTTGCTTAAAGTTGTTTTTCGTGGAGCGTCCCAAAATGAAACAAGTTTGGGACGCGTATCGGTGACTAAGCCTTTGATAACGCGGGTTTCGGCGTGTTGTCTCAATATAAGACACTATCCCATATTGAGACAACATTTTTACGGTAGCAGGTTATATTCCTTCAATTTCCGATAAAGTGTGGATCTACCGATGCCCAACGCCCGTGCTACATCGGGGACATTATTGTCCATCACTTTGAGGGCATGGACGATGGCATTCTGTTCAACCTCGTCAAGCGGCAGAATAACGGTAGTATCTGTCGGGCTGCTTGTAGCGGCTTGTGAACCCTTTTGTGTCAGATGTAAAGGGAGGCTTTGTAGTTGTAGCTGGTCTGTTGTCTCAGACAAAACGGCACTTTCAATGGCGTTTTTCAGCTCGCGCACGTTGCCGGGGAAGTCGTGCTGCATCAACACTTGTAAGGCATCAGTAGAAATAGCGCGAATGGGTTTTTCGGCGGCTGCGGCATATCTTTTCAGGAAATGATGTGCCAAGATCGGAATATCTTCTCGCCGTTCCCTTAGCGGTGGAACCACGATTTGGAACGCTGCAAGTCGATAGTACAAGTCCTCGCGGAAGGCATCCTCTTTGGCGGTATCCGTTAAATCCCAATGTGTGGCTGTCAGTACGCGGCTGTCAATGGCAATGGTTTTTGTACCGCCGAGTCTCTGAAACTCCCGTTCTTCTAATACACGCAGCAATTTCGCTTGCAAAGCTGGTGGCATATCCCCAATTTCATCAAGAAAAAATGTGCCAGTGTTGGCTTGTTCAAACTTCCCGATCTGCTGCGCGATTGCCCCGGTGAAAGCCCCGCGTTCATGGCCAAATAACTCGCTTTCAATCAATTCAGCTGGTATTGCCGCACAATTAATGGCAACGAAAGGTCCTGTTTTTCGCAGGCTGTGATCGTGTATTGATTGTGCGACCAATTCTTTGCCGGTCCCGGTTTCGCCTTGAATCAGGACGGTAATATTCCCTGCTGCCACTATTTGAATCTGGGTGAACAGGTGCCGCATTTTTTTGTTTTTGCCGATGATTTCGCCAAAGGAATGGTTCGTTTCAAGTTCGGTCTGTAGCTTCATGATTGTTCCCTTTATCCGTTTGGATATGAATGTCTTTTGACATGTCGCGGTAACTCACACCATTTCTGCTAATCAATTTCTCGTTTGTAGAATGATGCACGTTGTATCTGGGCGCGTACGCCGCAAATCTGTTAGATTGTGACCGAAAATGCTGCGAACTAAAAGTTTAGGCTACAAAATGCTGGGATAATCAACATTTTTCAGTGAAACGCAAGGGCTGCGGGTTTAAAATCTTGTCCGTAGTCACTTGGATTATACTCAAATTCAATTTTTAACGCAACTCAGGGTGTGTAAAGTTTTTGTCACGGTTTCCTTTTAGATGTTAACCTAAATTTCGCTTGGAGAAGATTTTGCCTTCCCCTGTATATTAATATAGGGATGAAACTGCAAAAGTTAAGGCCTAATTTCACTTTTTTGCAGATTTTTTTCAAAATTCGCTGTTTTTCCGCATTTTTCTTTCAAATTTCCTAAATATCTGTGGAATATCAACATAATTCTGATTTCAATAGGAAATTCTATGGATTTACAAATGGCAACTCTTATCGCTCTCCTTATCAAGGCGGGTATCAAAACCCTTTCCTCTCTGCCAACCCTCCCGAATTCATTTTTAATTGAATTTCGTTATGAAATTGTGATATAATTATTAAAATTGTATGTTAACGACGACACTTTTGGCGCAGATTGCTATTGTAGGAGGGCTTTGTAAGCCCGATAACCTTTTTATTGAGGGTTTTAACAACATGAAAATATCGCGATCAAGGTTTATGATCCATTTAGCGGTGTATTTACTCTGCCTTGGAGCGTGGGTTCCGTTTGTAACAGCGGATAATCATGGCGCAGAGGCACCCGTCAGTTACCACTCACAGATCGTCCCGATTCTCAAGCGAAGTTGCCAAGGATGCCATCACCCAGGCGATCCGAACGGTGGCTTGATTGTCACAACCTATACCGATCTCAAACAAGGCGGGATGGCGGGTGATGCAACAATCGTCCCAGGGAAACCTGATGACAGTCTCATCATTGAACTTATCTCCGGCGATGAACCCGCAATGCCACAAAACATGGAACCTCTCTCCCCTGAAGAGGTCAAACTCTTCCGACGGTGGATTCTTGAAGGCGCGCCCGATGATACACCCGCCGAAGTCGATGATATGGGTGACGGAAACTATCCTACTTATGTAGTGCCTCCTGTCGTTACTGCCCTGGCCTACTCACCCGATGGCAGCACACTCGCGGTGTCCGGCTTCCGTGAAATTTTATTGTACGACACAACGAATTTTGAACTCAAGGCACGGTTGGTCGGCAAAGCACATCGAATAGAATCGCTGACGTATACAGCAGATAGTAAAATTTTAGGCATGGCAGGCGGATCCCCTGCGCAATTTGGCGAGGTCCAACTTTGGGATACCGCAACCAATACCCTCATCAAAGCGATGCGCGCCAGTTATGATACGATTTACGGACTCTCTTTCTCACCAGATGCCAGTCGCGTCGCTTTTGGGTGCTCAGATCAGACGGTGCGTGTCCTATCCGTTAAAGATGAAAAAGAGCTCATTAAATTTGATAACCACAGCGATTGGGTTTTCGGCACTGTTTTTTCTGTTGACGGCTCGCATTTTGTGAGTTGTGGACGCGATACTGCACTCAAATTGGTTGAGGTAGATACTGGTTCTTTTGTTGACGACATCAACTCCAGCAACAAAGGTTACGGTGAAATCAACACCATCGCACGACATCCGACTGAAGACCAAGTTTTGAGTGCTGGCGAAGACCGCATACCACGACTCTATAAAATCTTCCGCGAAATACGGAGAGATGTGGGTAATACGGACTTTAACCTCATTCAAGCCTATGAAGCACAGTCAGGTACAATTGAAGGCGTAGCATTCTCAGCAGATGGCAGCCGGTTTGCCACTGGCAGTGCCGGTGGTGAAGCACGTATCTATAACGTAGCCGATGGGAAGCGTTTAGCGAGCATGCAAGGCGATGCTGTCGGGGTCTTCGCGGTCTCATTCCATCCTGACGGGACACAACTCGCTACAGGCGGTTTTGATGGAAAAATTCGGATATTTGACGCTTCTGGGAAACTACTCAACGCCTTTATGTCTGTGCCGATCGAACCTGCCGGAAGTGAGGATGTCACACTGGTCGTGTCAGGCATGACGTGAGGGGCGTGTGTCGCAAAAGTGCAGGGTGCACTTACACAACACCAGAGCGTTATCAGTGTCGAAGTTTCGCTACCGGATCAAGCCGTTATTAAAGTCCGAAAAAACACCGCGACTGCCACTGACCTCGCGAACGTCGTTAAAGCGTCTGGGTTTAGCGCAACGACTCAATAGCACACATGAAGAGGCTGATGAATGGCTGTTAAAGCCCCCAATATTCTCTGGGTTTGCACAGATCAGCAGCGTTACGATACAATCGCGGCGTTGGGTAACCCATACGTGTCAACGCCGAACATCGATAGTCTCGTAGCGGAGGGTGTCGCGTTCACACATGCCTACTGCCAAAGTCCTATCTGTACACCGAGTCGGGCGAGTTTTCTCACAGGTATGTACCCAAACGCAACGCACGCGAATCGCAACGGAAACGATTTTTTTCCTGACGCGTATCCGCTTGTGACGCGTACCCTTGCAGACATCGGCTATGATTGCGGTCTGATTGGCAAACTCCATCTCGCAAGTGCTTACCGCCGAATAGAACCACGTGCAAACGATGGATACCGCTATTGGCAGTACAGCCATGCCCCACGCGACGACTGGGAACACGGACACGACTACGCGGATTGGGTACGCTCAAAAGGTTATATTTTAGGCGAATTGAACCGTAATCCAGAAGGCGTGCCAGCGGAATTGCATCAGACGACATGGTGCGCGGAAAAGACAATCGAATTCATCCGTGAAGAACGCGATGGTCCGTGGCTCGCGAGCGTCAATATCTACGATCCGCATCCACCGTTCAATCCGCCACAGACGCACCGAGAACAATTTAATCCAGCGGAGATGCCAGAACCGATCTTCCGAAATAGCGATCTCGAACAGCAGACCCGTTTACAAGCAGTCGATTTTCAATCTAAAGTCCGAACACCTGATGAATTGGACATCCGTAGTCCGATCCTGCCGGGGTCCCCACCCGTTACTGGGAAGGGGCAGACCCCGCGCCAAGAGACGAATGCAGTGGGTGCCACGGATGCTAAGACGCTCAAAGCCGCTTATTACGCGATGATCCAACTCATTGACGAGCAGTTGGGTAGAATGCTTGAAACACTTCAGGAAACGGGGCAACGCGAAAATACCGTCATCATTTTCACGAGTGACCACGGCGAAACGCTCGGCGACCACGGATTGATTCAGAAAGGGTGCCGATTTTACGAAGGCTTAGTCAGAGTGCCGTTGATTTTTGCATGGCAAGGGCAGTTCGTGAACGGTCTTAAAAGCGACGCTCTCGTTGAACTCGTTGACAAAGCACCGACACTTTTGGAATTAGCAGGCTTAACACCACCCGAAGGTATGCACGGACGATCGCTACTGCCTATCCTCCGGGGTGAGGCGGACGCAAGCCATCATCGGGACTTTGTCCGGTGTGAATATTATGATGCTGTTGATCTCCGTGACCATTCTTTCGCAACAATGTACCGAAATGAACGTTACAAATTGGTAGTCTATCACGGACACGAGGAGGGAGAACTCTACGACTTAATCGAGGATCCCGACGAGTTTGACAATCTCTGGCATGCACCCGATAAGCAGGACATCAAAATGGATCTGTTGAAACAGAATTTCGACGCGTCTATGTTCGCTATGGACATAGGACCGCGGCGGGTGGGACCGATGTAGAACCTTCAGAGTTTGGAGGAATTGTGATGGAATGGATTCCAATTTCTGCGCGTGTAGTGTTTCTCGTTGGCCTCGGGATAGCGGCTGGAAAGGCGATACACCACGCCAACAAAAGTTAAAACTGTCGGCGGAGTTGAGATAACAAAATTATGTTGCGTACAACACTATCCATTGCGGTAATACGTTTACAAATAGTTCATGGATACCTATCAAAATTTAGGGGGAGAAATGAAAACAGTCACATATACTCAGATAGAGCAACTCGTGAAAAAACTCCCAAAAGCCAAGTTACCGATCGCCTATCATTTGTTAGTTGATTTGATTAACAGAGAAGTAGATGAACAGTCGCCCCAAGCGGCTTTCGTGTGCCTTTCCTTGGAGGAGCGCCGTCAACTCCTAGCACAGCAAGCCAAACAAATGAAAGGGCATTATGAACAAATGTCTGACGAACGTCCAGACTTATAGATTCGGAATTTCATTGCGGTGACGTAATAATGTCTTTGCCTTTATTCTGTATTTCGCAAGGATTTTACTGTAGTATGCTTGAACACAACATCCTCCATTGTGGTGACACGTTTACGCTATTGAATGATGTAGAAGATACATCGGTGGACCTAATCGTATGTGATGGACCGTATGGTGTAACAGAAAATTCGTGGGATGAGATTCCTTCAATTCAGGAATTTAATCTTGCACTCATCGAAAAGTTCACGCCGAAGCTGAAAGATGGCGGCGCACTCTATCTGTTCGGTAAACCCGATTGTATTGACTTTGTAGATTATCGAAAGTTCTTGAACCTCCGTTCAAAAATTGTGTGGTATCAACCGAGCAGACTTGCACAGGGACGCATCAATTACACTAATAACTACGACATTATCTGCTATTTCATCAAAGGCAAAAAGCCACAGTGTTATAACTTGGATGCTATTAGAGTCTCGCAACTTGTTGAGTTAGAGCATCGACTTCGGTGTGAAAATGTGCCATCCGTGACAAATGGCAAGTTTGGAAAGACCAAATACAATCCGCAAGGCAAAAATCCCGGAGATGTCTGGGGTGATATAAAACAGCTAACCTATAAGTCGAAGGAATTAATGAACAGGAAGGCACTCAATACGATCCAGAAACCAGAGAAGTTAATCGAGCGAATTGTATTAGCAAGTTCATCACCTGGTGATCTGGTCCTTGATCCCTTTGCTGGTGTGGGGACTTGTCCTGTGGTATGTCAGCGGCATCAGCGAGATTTCATCGGGTTTGAAATTGAACCAAGTTTCGTCGAAATAGGCAATGAACGACTCCGCGGGGGTCAGGATAACCCAAACTTGCATTTATAGACGGATGCCCCGAATTTTGTGCCGGATGTGTTATGTGCTTGTAGGAGGGAAACCTTGTAAGCCCGATTTATTTCGGATGCCGGAACAGATTTAGCCTTGATTTGACAGATAGTTCCTTAAAATCCGTGTCATCTGTGTCATCCGCGATTTGCGGCGTACTCGCCCAAATGCGACCTGCATTCAGAATACTTTGACAAAAACCTTATTGCATGATACTATTTACAGAAGTCCGAATAGTAAAAGAGAAATTTGATGTATCCATCGATCCTATTTTTGAAATGTGCTATTATCAATACGTAAGCGAACACACGTTACCTTGCGTAGACACATAAGGAGCAAGCATGGAACGGAAAATCGTAATTTGTTTGACATTTCTTTTCTGTTTTGGTATAAGTATAGGTAATGCTGTGGTGGAAGTCGGGTTTATTAATCTCGGCAAAGAAGGCGACTTTACCGCACCCGCATTAGAATTTGCTGAAAAAACGTTCAAAACAAAACAACTCGCGAAAGCGGACTTGAAGAGCGATACCTTCAAGCAGTTCGCTGTTGTCTGGTGGCATGATGGCGATGAAGATCCGGGCGGATTATCCGACGCAGAAATGAATGCATTCTTAGATTACGCTGAAAGCGGTGGCGCAGTACTGCTGACGGGTGCTGCTATCCGATACGCTACGCCACTGGGATTAGAAAACGCGGAACCCCGAAAATTTGGGCCCGTTGTAGACGATGGAAGTAATGTCGGGATTATCGTCCTCAAAGAGACGATGGAACTCGGGTTGGTAGACGGGCTTGAGAATGTTGATGGGAAAACACCGAAAGTCGATGATTGGATTCGGGTCAATTCAACTGGGTTTCCAGTAAGTGGTGACTATTTCGACACGATTTGGAAGAATTTTACGACGCTTGCAAATGCTTGGGAGGGCGGGACTGATTACAAGGATAGGATTGCAGCCTTCGGTTATTGGGAAGCAGGAGATGGTAAAATCTTCAACATGAACTGGCGGCTCCCGAATTTCCATAAGAACAACGAGAGTATTGATCAAATAGAGAAACTTACAGAAAACGTTATCAACTATTTAGCGAGTGAATCCGAATACTTAGATGTTTCTGCTGGTGATAAATTACCAATAGTGTGGGGACACTTGAAGAATCAGGAATAGTGCAAGATGTTCTCTCGTGAACTGACAATAAAAATTACGAAATTACGTCACATTTCCACGTACCACAAGGTATCTGCACGTCACACGTATATGAACTTATGAACCATTAGCAACAGCAAGTTTTGGCTTACAAGTTATGCCAAAAAATATCTTTAACATTGGAAAATCTAAAAGTTGGAGAAGAAATACAATTGAATCTACCTGAAGGAGTCAAAGCACGACTTGACCAAGGAAACCTAACTGGAGATATAGCCTTCTCACCGGACGGGACACAACTTGCAGTCGCCTGCGACATCGGCGTTTGGGTCTACGATGTAGAGAGTGCGACAGGACTCAACCTACTTGTGGAGCACAAAGAATACGTCAGGTGTGTCGCCTTTTCACCGGATGGCGGGGCAATCGCAAGTGGAAGTATTGACAACACCGTTGTGCTGTGGGATGCAACCAGCGGGGCTCCGACAGCAACGCTCACCGGACATACTGACGCTGTTAGAAGCGTTGCCTTTTCTCCTGATGGGAACACGGTGGCGAGTGGAAGTCCTGATGGCACGGTACATTTGTGGGATGTAAGCACAGGGGAAGTTAGAAATACTCTCACAGTGGAGCAGTTCTCTATTAGGTCTGTCACATATTCTCCTGATGGAAGCACGATCGCAGCGGGCAGCGGAGATGACACCGTTCTATTGTGGGATGCTGCCACTGGACGGCACAAAGCGGCACTCGCGGGTCATAAGCATATTGTCAATGCTGCTGTCTATGCTCCGAATGGCGAAACCCTTGCCAGTGCAAGTACTGACCGCACAGTACGTCTGTGGGATGTGATAACAGGTGAAACCGAGAACACACTCACCGGACATAGAGGTTATGTCTGGAGTGTTGCCTTTTCTCCGGATGGCACAACGCTCGCTAGTGCCAGTAGTGACGGCACGGTGCGTCAGTGGGATGCCAAGAGAGGTAAGCCGAAAAGCACACTTACGGGGCATACAGGGAGTGTCAGAAATGTTGCCTATTCTCCCGATGGCAGTGTGCTCGCGAGCGCAAGTGAAGACAACTCTGTCCTGCTCTGGGATCTTTCGTAAACCGTTGATATACAAACGATCCAGATGATAGATTGATGCAACGAACAACGAACAAATAATTCATGTATGGTCCTTAGTTACTATTTCTCGGTATAAAGAGGTTTTAACTTAACTAACCACCTCTTAACCGACAACCAAAACGGAATCTGTATAGCAGATTTCCGTACCGACAACCGACAACCATTAAAAAGGAGGACGGCGTCCCCTCCGTCGATTACAGTCGGAAGGTTTCTACGCCGAGTTTTTGATGAAACCCAGGTTTAACTTTGTAACAACATTCCTTGTTGCATTTTCCATCTGCTTCGCGTTCCAGTTAGCAGCGCATAGTGAGATGGCGCGGCCTGCAAGTGCCGAAATGCCGACGGCGGAACAGTGGCTTGCAAGCATCGCTTTAACGGAGTTGAGGGTTCATCCGGAGTCGCTGACATTCGAGCACGCACGCGATGGCAGACGCGTACTCGTGTCAGGTAAGACAAAAGATGGCACTTATGTAGATGTAACGCCGTGGGCGACGCTGACACCTGCTACGGCTGGGGTAAAAGTGCATGAAGATGGCTATATCTTCCCGATGGCAGTTGGCACAACGAAAATTGTCGTTACTGTCAGCGGCGTGAGTGCCGAATTGCCCGTAGAGGTCAAGGGCATGGAAGCACCACCTGTCAGTTTCGTACGGGATGTCATGCCGCTCCTAAGCCATGCTGGATGTAATAACGGTACATGTCACGGTGCAGCAAAAGGTAAAAATGGATTCAAACTCTCACTCCGTGGCTACGATCCCGATTTTGATTATGAGCTCTTGATTGAGGACATATCCGGCAGACGGTTTAATCGGGCATTTCCCGAACAGAGTCTGATGTTGCTCAAGCCGACATCCGAAGTGCCACACAAAGGTGGACAAGTGATCGTCCCCGGTTCACGGGATTACGAGCTCATCCGCCAATGGATAGCAGAAGGGGCGAGTTCTGATGTCAAAACAACACAGCGCGTCGAAAGGTTAGAAGTCTTACCCGATTCTGCTGAACTCGCTGTGCCCGGTATGAAGCAGCAGCTTTTGGTGATCGCGCACTATCCCGATGGCACAACGCGAGATGTTACCCGTGAGGCGAAATTCACGAGCAGCCTCAATGAAGTCGCAAAAATTACGGACGACGGTGTGGTAACCGCAGAGCGCCGTGGCGAAACTGCTATCCTCACCCGATATGAAGGTGCCTACAGCACGAATGGCATCATCGTCATGGGCGACAGAAGCGGTTATAAATGGGTTCAAACGCCTGAGTATAACTATATTGATACGCACGTGCACAATAAACTGAAGCGGATGAAAATCCTGCCTTCTGAGCTTTGCACAGATGAAGAGTTTGTACGGCGCATCTATTTCGATCTGACAGGTCTCCCGCCGACACCCGAACAGGCGCGGAGTTTCCTTGCTGATACCACCGCCTCTAAAACCAAACGCGAACAACTCATTGACACACTCGTCGAAACACCAGAGTTTATTGACCACTGGACA
Source organism: uncultured Poribacteria bacterium (assembly GCA_951828385.1). GTDB lineage: Bacteria > Poribacteria > WGA-4E > WGA-4E > WGA-3G > WGA-3G. The sequence continues at coordinate 3,378,685 of OX639973.1, read as the reverse complement.
CATAAGTGGGCAGACCTGCTGCAGTCTAACCGCAAATTCCTCGGTGAACGCGGTGTCTGGCTCTTCCAACAGTGGATCCATCAGGCAATCGCTCAGAATCGTCCGTATGACCAGTTTGTACGAGACCTGATTACAGCGACCGGAAGCACCTACGCGAATCCCGCGGCAAGTTATTTCCGTGTATCCCGTGAATATACCGCTGCGGTCGAAAACACAACGCAGCTGTTCTTAGGGGTTCGGTTCTCCTGCAACAAATGCCACGACCATCCGTTTGAGAAATGGACGCAAAACCAGTACTATGAACTTGGCGCGTTCTTCGCGGATGTCAATGTGAAACAGGGGCAGCTACCCGGAGATGAAATCGTCTACGCGAGTTACACGGCAACCCCTGTGAAACATCCACGCACCTTAGCGGTCGTTGAACCGTCAGTTCCATTCGGGGAAGTTGTGGCAGAAACCGACGATAAGCAGCACATGCTCGCAACGTGGCTCACCTCCAAGGATAATCCGATGTTCGCACGCGCCGGTGTGAATCGTCTCTGGAGTTACTTCATGGGACGCGGGATTATTGAGCCTGTGGATGATATCCGCACGAGTAACCCACCGAGCAACCCTGAACTGCTCGACGCATTGACGATAGATTTCGTGGACAGTGGATTCGACATGAAGCATATCATGAAGACAGTCACGCGTTCCCGAACCTATCAACAGAGTATCAAGACGAATAAGTGGAACAAGTCAGATACAATTAACTTCTCACACGCGGTCGCAAGACGTTTGACAGCAGAGCAGTTGTTAGACGCTATCGGCGTTGCCACAGGAAGCCGACCCCGGTTCCAAGAGGTACCCAAGAACTTCCGCGCTGTGCAATTGCCAGACAGTAAAGTCAAAGATGACGGATTTTTGAAACTGTTTGGCAGACCCGAACGCGAAACCTCGTGTGAATGTGAACGCACGACCGAGGTCAGCCTTGCACACGCAATGAACCTCATTAATGGACCAACGGTGGCAGAAGCACTCATTGATCCAAAAGGACGTATCGCACAACTCATCAAAACGAATCAAGATGACCGAGCACTCGTTGAAGAATTATATCTCGCAACATTTTCTCGGTTACCAGAGAAGAACGAATATGCAGTAGCGGTTGAACATATCGCGAACGCTGAATCTAAGGAAGAAGGTGCGCAAGACCTGTTGTGGGCATTGATTAACAGTCCCGCCTTCTTATTCAATCGCTAAATGGTTATTAGTTGTCAGTTGTCAGTTGTCGGTTAAGAGAGATTTTGGTGTACCAGCAGACTTTTTAACTGGTAACTGAAAACCGATAACTGATGACTGCCAAAAACGGAGGAAACAATAGATGTTATCGTTACCACAATTACCCGGACGCTTGTGTGACGGGTTCTCACGTCGTGAATTTCTACGTGTCGGTGGTGCGGCGATGCTCGGCATTAGTCTGCCACAGGTATTGTCACTCCAAGCGAACGCGAATACGGCAGTTGACCCTGCTAAACCGCTAAACGGATGGGGGAAAGCCAACTCGGTCATCCTTCTCTTTTTACAAGGCGGCCCTAGCCACCTCGATATCTGGGATCCGAAACCCGATGCACCTTCAAACATTCGGGGTGAATTCAAACCGATCCCGACCAACGTGCCGGGGATTCAGTTATCTGAGACGATGCCACGTTTGGCACAGCAGATGGACAAAGCCTGCCTCATCCGTTCGGTAAGCTACACACCGGCAGGGCTTTTCAACCACACTGCTGCGATGTATCAAATGGTTACTGGCGAAACGCCGGATAAGGTCGCTCCTTCAGGACAACTTGATCCGCCTTCGCCTGCTGATCATCCGAATGCCGCATCGCATATCTCAAATTATCGTCCACCCGATGAACCGATGCTCGCGGCAGTACAACTTCCGCGTCCGATGCAAGAGAGTAATATCATCGGTAAAGGCGGAAACGCCGGTTTCTTGGGGAGAGCCTACGATCCGTACTTCCTCTTCCAGGATCCGAATCAAGATATTAACCTCGACGACTTAAGCTTGCGTCCAGAAGTGTCACCCGTGCGTTTGAAACGCCGGAAAAACCTCCTTGAGACAATTAACGCCGGTATGCCCGAAATTGATAAGGTGGCGGACTCCTATGCCTTGAACGAGTATTATGAGAAGGCATACAACCTCATCTTGTCGCAGCGGGCACGTAACGCTTTCGATCTGTCCCAAGAGCCAGATGAGATGCGAGATAAGTACGGTAGACATACCTTTGGACAGAGTGCACTCCTCGCTCGTCGTTTGGTGGAAGCAGGCACCCGTTTCGTACAGGTGAACTGGCCCTCTGTCGCAAATGGCAATCCGAATACGACTGCCTGGGATACGCACGCAACCAACTTCGGTCCATTGAAAAACCTTCACTGCCCGAAGTTAGACAGTGCCGTCTCCTCGCTGCTCGAAGACTTGGATCAGCGCGGGATGTTAGAGGATACACTCGTCTTGGCAATCGGTGAATTCGGACGCTCGCCACGGATGGGTATTAGCACCTCCGGTAATAGCAACGCACCTGATGGACGCGACCACTGGCCCTATTGCTACACAGGGTTAATCGCAGGCGCAGGTGTCAAGGGCGGACAGGTTTACGGGAAGTCCGATGCTACAGGTTCAACGCCACTTGAGAATCCGGTGCATCCACGCGACATCCTTGCCACGGTCTACCACACCCTCGGCATTGATCCGCATACGATCGTCTACAACCATTTAGAGCAACCCCGCGAATTGGTCAAAGGCGAACCAATCGCCGGGATATTCTAAACAGTTCTCAGAGAGAGGAAGGGTTGTCGGTTATCAGAAGAATAGTTGTCAGTTGTCAGTTAAGACCTTGTAGGCATTATAGGAAACTTTATCGCCCCAAGACACTTCTTTAGCTGATAACTGAAAACTGGTGATTCTGACTCCGATAACCCTTTTACAGATATGGACCTAACTTCCAACAGAATTGTGCTTAATATTGATGGTGATACCAAAATTTCCATCAAAGGTTTCATCGCCCCGATTGAATACACCTTAGCTAACTACCACGTGGAGTTTGAGTGGGACGAGTTGACGAATCTTCGAATCGCCGTCCCAGAAAAGGAGTATTCGGCATCCGTTTTCCGCGCGTTTCTGCCAGACGAAGCGGTATCTGTTGGAAATCCTTGGCAGATTGAAGAAGCGGGTATCCTTGAACTACTGCGGCAACTTCACCCGAACCCACATTTGGATATGCGTGGTTACGGGGATCCCGGGTTGTGGGCTTGTTTACGTGCTTACACTGATGAATTCGCAGACATTGTGTTTCGTATTCACGCAGAATTCAAGTTAGGTGATGGCTGGTTCACGCCTTCACAGTTTACGGGGCATCTCATTGTCAACCGTCGAGAAGAGACAGTTTCGTTCTTTCAGATGCGCGTTCCAGAAGGTCCCGTGAATTTTGAGGTTGGCTGGCAGGACGAAAAGAGTTGGGATGACTCCAACTGGATTATGGATACCGGTTTCTGCGCACAAATGGAACTCCGTGCTGGTGCCGAAGATGTTCTGCAAGACATCACGACCCACTTGAAAAGTGCAATGAGCAGTTCTACCGCTATTGCGCAGGAAGAAATCGAACATGTGCTAAACTGCCAGTTTTACAAATCGGAGCAGATCGATTGGGTCTCAATGGAGACGGCATTAGAATTAGCACAAGCACAGCAGAAACCGATTCACGTCATTTCCATAGACGGTCCTTTGGTGGATGAAACCTGTTGAGGGAGCGGCAAAAGCCTGAGGGCAGGTGCTCTCTCCGACGAACAAAACATCAAATTCTTGAACGAACATTTTATCAATACATGGGTGTCTAATGTTGCTTTAGGGCGCACGCCAACACAGCGCGCCTACATTGCGAAAAGGGCCCATCGGAACTTCAAGGCGGTTGACGCAACACACCCGTTGGCACAAGCTATCATAAACGGGTGGAATATATTCTCGCCAGTAGATTGTCTGGTTATCTCGCCTGAGCTTGAACTGATGGGTAGTCAAGATTTCAACCGGCTCCACGGAGATAGCAGTGATAGGGGACTCTCTGCAACGGAGGGGTACCATCTATTCTTATCGGAAGCCTTAGAAGGAAAACGCCCCGGTTTGGGTAGAATTGTCCTGACCCCTGTGTGCTCCTCAGAGGAGGTAATGGACACTTTTCAAACCTCTATGGTCCCGCATCAAGACTACACCGTTTTGGAGATTGATACCACGGCGTTTGAGGATGGCGGCACGCTTACGCTGGATATCGGTGTCGGGAGAGGAAAAGCGGAAGGAACTTTCTACCTATTTGATGGCAACAAAAACCTGCCGACAGAAAAAGCACCGGAAGGCGTACCTAACTCTGTCTGGGAGTGCCAACACGGCGAGGCGTATGTGGAAGCACTCGGTGCCCTCGCTATAAAATGGCATATTTTGCCGGAAAAAACGGGAAAAATTACACACGCTTTTGACCGGGGTAAATTGTTTCGCTTGTGTGCTACCGGGAGTGTGTACAGTGTGAAAGGAAGCCGCAACGCTTTCAGCGTCAAAATTTCTGTCCTTTAAATTTTCCTTGCAGTTCGGTCAAGTGGGTTTGAATATCAACGTGCCTTTACGTATATCCAACCCGACGCGTTGCTTGGGCTTACGTGTTCTTTATAACTTTTCAAACATGAGGTAATTAGAAATGCCGAATACGCTATTTCGGAAACTCGGAAGACAGGTTAATGCGCTCCTCCCTGATTTCTTAACGAAACAGCCTCTTCTCGTCATAGTGATCTTTTTTCTAATAATTAATTTCGCACACGCGCAGGTTGTGCCATCACTATCGACTGTCTCCCCGCCAGGTGCACAACAGGGACAAAATGTAGCAATTACGCTCAAAGGTCAAAATCTTGACACGGCAACGGCGGTATGGTTCAGTGGAACCGGCATCACCGCAGAAATTAGGCAGGAAACGCAGCAAGCCGCTGTCCTCTTCAATGGCGATGGAATTTCTGGACGTGTGCCTACCGACATGCAGCTGGTCGCCGCTTTAACGATTGATCCTAATGCACCATTAGGTATCCAGCAGATGCGTATCGTTACGCCTTATGGTGTTTCCAACGCACAAAATTTCGTTGTCGGTAACCTACCAGAAATAAACGAAGATGAAGCAGCCGAAGACACTGAAATGTCAAATTGGCTGGAGCTGCCTGTTACCGTAAATGGTGAGATCACATCAATTGATGATCAAGACAGTTTCAGTTTTAACGTGAAAAAAGATGCGAAGCTTATCTGTGAAGTGACGGCACAACGGATAGGATCGCCTCTGGATTCGTATCTCATCCTCCAAGACGCTAATGGGGTCGAGGTCGCGAACAGTGGACAGGGGAACGGATTAGATTCTCTCCTCAATTATACCGCCCTTGAAACGGGTAAATACACACTCCATATCCGAGATATCCGCTATAAAGGTGGAAACGGATTTCGCTATCGCCTGAGTATCGGTGAATTGCCCTATCTTGAGACAATTTTTCCACTTGGCGGACAACGCGGAACGGATAATACGATCGCTGTCACCGGCGCAAATCTTGAAACAGTGAATGCTATACAGGTTTCAATAAATGCTGAAACGCCGACCGGCGAACAGACGCTGAGGGTAAAGACGGCTTCTGGATTGACAAGTAATCCGCACCCTTTCTCCATCGGAAATTTGGCAGAAATGGGAGAAAGTGAACCCAACAATACGGCTGAAAAAGCAAATGCCGTGACCGCACCGATAACAATCAACGGAAAAATTGACAAATCCGGTGATGTTGATCGGTTCGCATTTGAGATAAAGGCACCTCAACTCCTTGTTTTTGAGGTGGAGGCACTGAGATTGTCATCGCAGCTTGATGCGCTTCTCACTCTCTACGGTGCAGAAAAACAGATGGAAGCCGCAACAGATATGGAGGTTTCCGAGAGTCCCAAGAAAGAACAGGTCTTGATGGTGAACGACGATGCCAGCGGCTCCGACGCACGCATTGACTGGAATTTTACGGAAGCAGGAAAGTATTCTGTCGCGATTCGAGATCTGAATAACCAAGGCGGTGATGCTTATTCATACCGTTTAAACATTCGTCCCTTGGAACCAGGCTTCACACTCAGTGCAGTCGTACTTGACAGCCAGAACCGTCCATCCGGTTTAGATAGCCCGCGCGTCAGCCGGGGCGGGACCTTCACAATGCAGGTTAACGTTAACCGCGTTGACAGACTCAGCGGGCCTATCCGCTTACACTGCCCTACTCTACCGAAAACTTTTGAAGTGAGTCCTGCTGTCATTGAGACGGGGCAAAACAAGGCACTGCTCACGGTCACGGCACCGTGGAACGCTCCACTCGGTCTGATGCCGTTTTCTGTCGCGGGAGTCTGTGCGGTTGGCAATCGTCAAGTAGAACGTACTGCTACACCTTCTCCGATGCTGCTGACAGTGATGGAGGCACCGGAATTTACACTGACGCTCGCCGAGATTAGTACAAGTGTCACACATAACAAAACGGTCAACCTGCACGTAACGGCGAATCGGCGCGACGATTTCACAGATCCGATCACACTCACGGTTGTAGGCTTACCCCCCCGAGTGACAGCAACACCTGTTAATATTGCCGAAGGTGAAAATGAGGCAGTCCTCTCAGTAAAAGCAGGAAGTTTTGAGCGAAGGGAACAGTTTTCTGTCGTGCCAGTGCCGGGCATCAACTATATCTCCGTTTTTGGCACGGCGAAGGTTGATACGGAGACGGTAAGTCAGTCAACACCTGCTATTCCGCTGACGATTCTTGAAGCACCTTTCATTGTAACAGTGGAGCCTTTGCGCTTTAGCATCGTCTTCCCCGCAACGGTCGCTGCAACTGCAGACGCAACCACAGGCTCACAAGGAGGCACCGTGGCGATTGCAGCAAATCCAAATGCAGATACCGAGTCTTCTCTTGCGGAGGAAACCGATCCGCCAGCGACAAAGGAGGCAATACTCACGCTAACAATCGTCCGGCAAGGTGGTTTTACCGATGAAGTCACACTGACACCACTCGATGTGCCAGAGGGGTTCACCACGGAAACTGTTACGATTCCGGTGAATGAAACCGAGGTCAAAGTACCGCTCAAGGTTATCAGTTCCTTGGAAGATAAAACCTATCAGTTCAAATTCCGAGGTTCAGCTACAATCAACGGCAAACCGTTTGTACAGGATAGTCCTATCCTCAACGCAAAAATTATCCATTAGCCATTGCAAGTTAGCTGTTGGCTATCAGCGAGAGGTTCTGATAAAGTCAATCCTCTTTTCTGATGGCTGACAGCTGACAGCCATATATGACAGATTCCCCCTATACACTTATCCATCAAGACAAAGCCACTGCTGCCCGGGGTGGCAAACTCCAGACAGCACACGGTGTAGTGAATACACCCATATTTATGCCTGTCGGGACACGCGGGACTGTGAAAGCATGCACCCCGCAGATGCTATCCGACCAGATTCACGCAGAAATTATTCTCGCCAACACTTATCACCTCTATCTACGTCCTGGACACAAGATTGTCCAAGAAACAGGGGGCTTACACGCGTTTATGGGATGGCAGCACCCTATCCTAACAGACAGTGGTGGGTTTCAGGTCTTCAGCCTTGGTCCGCTACGCACGATTACAGAGGAAGGCGTGACGTTCCGTTCTACGATAGACGGCACCGAACACTTTATCTCTCCCGAACGATCCATCGAAATCCAGAATGCCCTCGGTGCGGATATTATTATGGCGTTTGACGAGTGCCCCGCTCTACCGAACGAGTACGCATATCTTAAAAATTCGATGGAGATGACGTTGCGGTGGGCAGCTCGCAGTAAAGAGGCACATCAGAATCCGGATCAGCTCCTCTTTGGTATTGTACAGGGTGGTATGGAACGCGACCTACGTCAGGCGAGCGTGGACGGGATAGTCTCAATCGATTTTCCGGGATATGCCATCGGCGGCTTAAGCGTCGGCGAGGAAAAGGGTCTGATGTATGAGACGCTCGCATACATTGCACCGCTCTTACCGGAAGATAAGCCGCGCTACTTGATGGGGGTCGGCACGCCTGAAGATTTGGTCTACGGTGTCCGCTGTGGGATTGATATGTTTGATTGTGTGATGCCGACCCGAAACGCGCGTAACGGATCCCTGTTCACAACAGCAGGTATCATCCGCATCCGCAACTCGAAATACAGACGTGACTTTAGTCCGTTAGATCCAGAATGCACTTGTTATACCTGTCAAAACTTCACACGGACGTACCTTCGGCACCTGCATATTGAGAATGAAATTCTCGGTTCACAACTGCATACGTTGCACAACTTGCACTTTTACACCAGTTTAATGCGTGGAATCCGACGCGCGATCTATGATGGCAGTTTCGCAGCACTTACGGACGATGAACCGGATATTGGTACCTTGGTAAAGTTGGGACAATTCGCGGACGATGTGATTTAGAGGGCAGATACAAGAATCTGCCCTACAGCGTGGCTTACTTCTGTATTAGCATCTTTCGCGTTGCTGAGAAATCCCCTGCTGTCAACGTATAGAAATAGACACCACTGGCAACAAGTTCACCGAATTCATTGTTTCCATCCCAATACGCCGCACGATTCCGGCGTTGATAAATACCCGCAGACTGATGTCCTAATGCCAAGGTTCGAATCAATTGTCCATCGGCAGAATAGATACGCAATGTTACATGCGCAGCCTTCGCCAACTGATAGGGGATCCATGTCTCTGGATTGAATGGGTTCGGGTAGTTCGGCAATAATACCGTCTTTGTTGGTGCTAACGTCCCGAGCAGTTGTTCGAAGAAGTGAATACCTCGCTGTAACGTTGCACCCGTCAAATCTAATTGCCGCGCTTGCATAAGCCACTGTTGTACATTTTTTACGTTAAGCATCGCAGCAGATGGCGCAGCTGCCGCATTATCCAACGCAGCGGCGACTTTGATAAGATCGGCAGCGTCAACAACACCGTCATCATTGACATCTGCAGCGTTTGGCCCCGTCTGTCCGAAGTTTGCGGCGACAAGCACTAAGTCCTGAATATCTTCAACACCATCACCGTTCACATCTGCTTCCAACAACGGCGGTTCCTCTGTAGTTCCGAGCCTCCACAAGAGTATTATTCCACCAGCACCAGCAGTAGCGAGTGTATTTCCATCTGGACTGAAAACGACACTCTGAACCGTGCTTGCATACACCGCGAGAGTCGATTTGTGTTCCCCGCTAATAGGATCCCATAGACGCACTGTTCTGTCTTTCCAACCTCCACTACTTGCGAGTGTATTTCCATCCGGGTTGAACGCGACACTGGTAATTCTGTCTGTATGTCCTATGAGAGCGATCTTGTGCTCGCCAGCCTCAACATCCCATAAATGGACATCTCGGTCCATACCACCACTTGCGAGTGTATTTCCATCCGGGCTGAACGCGAGCGTCCAAATTGTCCCTCTATACTCAGTGAGCACGGTTTTTTGCTGTCTACTCGGAATATCCCACAGATGTATTCCCGCCGAACTTCCACTTGCGAGTGTATTTCCATCCGGGCTGAACGCGACACTGAGGACACCATCTTTATGACCTGCCAGCGTCGCCAAGTGACTACCTGTGTCGGTATCCCACAAACACACATTCTTGTCATACCTGCCCCCGCAACTGGCAAGCATGCGGCCATCGGGACTAAACGCGACATCATAAATACCGTCCTTATGTCCGATGAGGGTCATTTTATGCGTGCCTGTGGCTGCATCCCATAACCTTACCGTGTAGTCATCTACGAACCAACCGTTGATGACAGTTATGCCACCGCCACTGGCAACCGTTCGACCATCCGGACTGAAATCAACGGATTCAATGGGACCTATATGTCCAGTAAGTGTAGTTTTGTTATTACCAGTCGTCGTATCCCATAGGCGTACGGCTCGGTCCCAACTACCACTCACAAGCGTTCGTCCATCAGGACTAAACGCGATACTTGAAAAGCCCGTCGTATGACCCATGATTGTCGCTCTTTGCTCAAAATTCGTGGCATCCCACAGTCGCACTGTGCCGTCTCGACTACTACTGGCGAAGGTTCTACCATCAGGACTAAACGCGACACTTGATACACTTCGGGTATGTGTCGAGAGCGTTGTCTTGTAGGCAGCAGTGGCAGTGTCCCATAAACACACTGTGCCATCTTCGCTTCCGCTTGCAAGCACACTACCATCTCGACTGAATGCTACACTATGGACACTATCTACATGTCCGGTCAGGGTTGTTTTCAGTTCACCGCTGTTGACATCCCAGAGCCACACCGTGCCGCCCCACCAATGACTACAACTCGCGAGTGTGTGACCATCAGGGCTAAACGCGATGCTCGTAACACCGTCTAAATGTCCGCTGAGTGTCGATGTGAGTGTACCAGTAGCAACATCCCAGAGCCGTACTGTCTTGTCTTTCCAATGTCCACTACTGGCGATCGTTTTTCCATTGGGACTGAACGCGACACTTAAGATACCATCTGTATGACCAATGAGAGTGGATCTAAGCGTCCCAGTCTCAATATCCCAGAGACGCACTGTTCCGTCTTTCCATTCTCCACCAGTTGCGAGCGTTTTCCCATCGGGGCTGAACGCTATACTCGTAATGTCGTCTGTGTGTCCTGTCAGAGTGGCTTTGTGTTCACCGCTTTCAACATCCCACAGATAAAACTCGGCAGAACTACTGCTTGCGAGGGTTTTTCCATCCGGACTGAACGCGACACTCGAAATTCCGCCTGTCCGTGTTGTAAGCAGTTTCAGTTCTTTACCGGTATATCCATCGTAAATCCAAATCCCAATAGCAGTTGAAACAGCGAGCAAGGTACTGTCCGGTGAAAAGACGATATTGCCCCGTAACCCGCCTTTTCCCAGTCTCACTGTGGCACCGTCAGGTAATCCCCATTGTGTGTAATCCTGAGCAAACGCGCTTAATGGAAAGAAGATTGAAATAAGAAATAGCATTAAAATCGAAAGTCGCATCGTTTTCATGGGTTCAGTCTCCTATTTTTATAGTTATCAGTCGTCAGTCCGGTTGCTGTGCAACCTTTCAGTGGTCAGTTAATCTTTTGTAGCGGGCACGTTTCTGCTAACTGCCACAAGAAACCTCTTCCACTGAAAACTGAAAGCGTAGCGTACTGAAAACTGACAACTAATTACTTCCGTATGACCATCCGCCGTGTTGCTGTGAACCTTCCAGCAGACAACGTATAGAAATACATACCACTTGCGACAGGTTCACCGAGTTCATTTTTACCATCCCAATACGCCGCTTGACTACGACTTTGATAAATACCCGCGGATTGATACCCCAATGCCAGTGTCCGTACCAATTCACCACTCGCAGCATAGACGCGGAGTGTCACATCTGCTGTCTCTGCTAACTGATAGGGGAGCCACGTCTCTGGATTGAATGGGTTCGGGTAGTTGGGTAGAAGTCCCGTCTCTTTCGGAGTCAGCACAGCCAAGAGTCTTTGAAGCACGGCAATACCTCTTTGGAAGACGGGTCCCTTGTCATTAACTTCCAGTGCTTTCATTAACCACTGTTCCACTTCCCCAACCGTGAGCAATCCTATCGATCGAGAATACGCAGATGGCGCACCATTGCCGATCTCAAGGGCACCAGCGACCAACAAGATATCCGCTATGTCAACAACACCGTCCCCGTTAATATCCGCAGCGTTTTCTCCACCAGACTGTCCAAATTGTGAGGCAACAAAAACCAAATCCTGGAGGTCTACCCCACCATCAGCATTTGCATCCTCTGCAAGTTGTGGGGTTTCAGTCTCAGCAACTGCGTCTGGATTCATATCCCACAGAAGCACTGTGCCGTCCCAACTACCGCTCGCAAGGGTCTGACCATCCGGACTAAACGCAATTTCAGTAATACCGTACGTGTGTCCAAATAAGGTCGTTTTAAGCGCACCCGTCTCAACATCCCACAGTTTCACGGTAGTATCCTCCCGATATCCACAACTTGCAAGGGTTTTGCCATCTGGCCTGAACACAACATCGTTGATACCGTTCGTATGTGCCACGATGGTAGTTCTCGGTTCCCCGGTGTCCACACTCCATAGAATTATTGTGTTGTCATCGCTACCACTCGCAAGGAGACTCCCATCCGGACTAAACGCAACACTCACAACACTCTCAGTATGTCCGGTGAAAGTTGCTTTGTGGGCATCAGTCTCAACATCCCACAGCCGCACTGTGTTGTCCACACTACTACTTGCCAGGGTTCGACTGTCGTAACTGAAAGCGACTGAAGTGACATTATCTGTATGACCAGTAAGTGTCTTTTTATGTGTCCGTCCCGCATACCATAGCTGCACACTGTTACTCGCGCTACGAGCAAAAAATCTGCCATCACGACTGAAAGCAATTGATCTGTATCTGACATAACCGCTTGTTGTTTCCCCATATCTTCTGATGGTTGCGCTGTGTGTACGGCTGTTAACGTCCCACAGATGAATTAGCGAACCGTGTTCACTGACAAGTGTGTTTCCATCTGAACTGAAATCCAAACCGGCATTAGTTGCCCAGTCTCCTACAAACAGCGTTGCTTCGTGTGTACTTGTGGCGATATCCCATAGACGGATTTGTTCATAACTCCCGCTTGCAAGCGTTTTGCTATCTGGACTGAAGGCAATTGAATAAACACCATCTGTATGACCGGTAATCGATAATTTGCGCGTACCACTGGCAGTGTCCCATAGATACAGTTTGTCGCCGCCGCCACTTGCAAGTGTTTTCCCATCTGGACTGAATGCAATGGAAACAATATCTGACGGATGCCCCAGGAACTCGGCTTTGTGGGTTCCACTGGCGACATCCCATAAGTGTAATTCGCCCCTCCAACTTCCAGTGGCAAGCGTACGACTGTCAGGACTGAAAGCGGTACAATTGGCATCCGTATCAAGAGCTGCTTTGTGGGTTCCAGTGATTGCATCCCATAAGTGTAACTTATCTTCATTGGTACTTGAACTCGCGAATGTATTACCATCTGGACTGAAAGCGATGTTAGAGATGCCTTCGGTATGTTCCGTGAGGGTCGTTTTGTGCCTACCAGTCGCAACATCCCATAGACGCACCGTCTCATCCCAACTCCCGCTTGCGAGCGTGCTACCATCCGGACTAAAGGCTACTGAGGTGATTACGTGTGTGTGTCCAATGAGCGTTGCTTTGCGCGCGCCAGAGGCAACATCCCATAGTATTACCTTATCGTCCGAAGTCCCACCAGCAATCGTGCGGCTATCCGGGCTGAAAGTCATTCTGCGGACTTTCGAGGTATCACCTTGAAGTGTTAATTTGTTCTGGCTATCGGCTACGTGCCACAGGCATACCTGGTCGTCTGGTCCCCAACCGGCAACAGTACTGCCATCCGGACTCAAAGCGAGACTGTCTGATAAATTTCTTGTGATTAAATCCAGTGCTACACCCCTGTGGGCATCGTAGACCCAAATCCCGACAGCGTTCTCGACCATCAGGCGATTGCCATCAGCGGAGAACTTTAAACCGCCTACAGATCCCTTACCGAGGCGTGCCTTAGCACCTACGGGTAAATCCCGTTGCGCATAATTTTCGGCGAAGGCATTCAGTCGCAAAAAGGTTGAAACCACAAAGAGTAGTAAAATTAATCTTTTTATTAGAGTTTCAGCAAGAAAGCGCGGACGGTATGAAATAATTTGGACAAGCCTTGCCAAAACTTTTTGAAATTGCGTCCTTTTCATCGGTTCACCCTCCTGTCTGACTCGATTTTCTGCTGAAGCACGTCATCCCGATGATCGCGATCGCGTGACTTTAGACAACAGCAAGTCCATTGTTAACATTAGTAGCAAGTATGATGCCAATTGTAATCAAACATCAGTGCCATCGTTCTGCGTTGGCTGCCACGCACGCAATGGGCGACTATCCTATAAAAAATACCGAGTATTGTTCATAATTTGAACACTCTCGGCATTTGTATGCTGATGTCCGAAATTGCTAACTATGTCGGGTTTCTTGACTGCAGGGGCTAATCTGCACAAAAATGGGCAGTCCTTATTTCAAAGTGGACAATATGGGGCATTCGTAGAGGGCGGGATTAAAATTTTTATTAAAATTCCAAAATATGTGAACATCCTTTGTAGGCGCGGTTTGAAATCGCTTCCGCGAGGGGATAGGCTACCCAACCAAGTATTTAAACACAGAGGAGAGATTATCATCAGGGGAATAGAGTTGGGAGACGTTCAATTCGTTTTCAATAAGAATTTCCGGGAGTCGGGCATAGAAAGCATCCGGCTTAGCGGTTTCGATGATAATATCACCTGCTTCGTTTGCTGACGCTTCTTCTATGGTATCAGCACCATTAACAAAGGTTACGCTCAGAATGTCTGGAAAAGGCAGACAGACTTGTGCCAAACGACGCGGTTCATCGGTGCTTAAGTAGACTTTGTGGGGGTGTTCGTCAATGAGTTCTCGGATATCGGAGATGGTGCCTTCAGCAAGGATACGTCCTTGATGAATGAGCAGAATTGTCTCTGTTAAGGCTTCAATCTCGTAGAGGATATGGCTTGAAACAATGATGCTAATGCCTGTGTCAGCAAGGTCTTTCAGCAGCGCAAGAACGTGTCGTCTTCCATTCGGGTCTAAACCCGTGAGCGGCTCGTCAAGAAATAGGAGTTCCGGTTCATGTACCAATGCCTGCGCGAGTTTGATACGCTGCCGCATACCCTTGCTATAAGAACCGATAGGTCGATCCTTTGCTGATAGCATGTCCACTGTTTCCAATGACTGTAGGGTCCGGGATTCTACTTCTGTTTGGTCGTATCCACTTAACGTGGCGAAAAAGGTGACAAGCTCAAGTCCACTCATGAATTGGTATGCCAATTCTATATCGGGACAGTAGCCTACCCGCCGAGTCAACTCAGGGTTGTTCCATACGGGTTGGTTCAGCACTTTTACCTCGCCTTGGTTGGGTTTGAGTTGCCCGGTCATAAGTTTGATTAAACTTGTTTTCCCCGCGCCGTTTGGCCCCAGTAGACCGATGATGCCGGGGTGAATCGTGAGCGTTACGTCATTCACCCCCATAACTTCGCCATACCATTTGGATAAATTTTCTGTTTGAACAATAGGTGTGTTATTCATATTTTTTGTTGGTTATTGGTTGTTAGTTATTAGTTAAGAGGGAAACTTGATAGATAAAGTCTTTCTCTTAACCATAAGCCATTAACCACTCCTCTGATGGCTAATTTTTAGAGTATCTTCAAGATTCTGGATCCCCGCAGTAGTCCCGATAGCAGTGACGCATGCTGCCCCAGTCGCGGATGCCAATTTCGCAGTCGCTTCTAGGTCCCAACCCATGATAGTTCCAGCGAGAAATCCAGCAACATAAGCGTCACCCGCACCCGTTGCGTCAACGGTATTGACCGGATATGCAGGCACAGAGAGTTCTGTTTCTGGTGTGGAAATATAACTGCCGTTTTCACCCATTTTAATGGCGATAGTTTGGATATTGTAGTTATTCCGAAAAAATTGCGCGATTTCACGGCATTCAGACATACCAGTGAGTTGTTGCGCTTCAACGATGCTTGGCATAAAGATATCTACATGGTGCAAACACGGTGCTAACGTCTCCATCCATTTTCCGGTGGCATCGTATGCTGTATCGAGCGAGGTGGTTATCCCCAGCCTTTTCGCTTCTCGGAGAACGTTTGCCATCGGCGCACCGTCAAAACGTGGCATGACAAGCGCACCGGCGATATGCAAAATTTTGGTGGTTTTAATAAGTTCCCAATTAAGGTCTGCTTCACAGAGCTCACCGTTCGCACCGATGTAGTGATAGAAAGTCCGTTCGCCATCGGAAGCAATCGCGACAAATGTAAACGATGTACTAACGTCGGCATCTTGTCGCATGCCAGCCACATCAACGCCGTTGTCGGTAAGTGTTTGCAGAATCAGATCGCCAAAAGTATCAGTGCCGATTTTACCCATCGCACCCGCAGAGATACCCAAACGCGCGAGCGCAAGAGCTGTGTTGTTCGCACAACCTCCGGTATGGATTTCGAGTTCATCAAAGAGTGCTAATTTGCCTTTTTCGGGGAACTGATCTATCGGCCGTCCGAGCACATCAACGACATAAATACCGAGCGATAGCACATCCATGGTCCACCTCTGTTTAACAAGCACCGCAAGGAGCATCTAATCCGGCAATCACATTGTTCTTTAAAGCCCAGTGATAGGTAAAATCACTAAAGTTTCACTGTTTGTGTTAATGTTTCCTGTTACTACCGTGTCCGTGAAGTTGTGAGAAGTCCATCCGATCAGATAAGGCGCCGGTTGTGCACCTCTCTCTTCCGCCAGATGTCGTAACACTTGTTCCTGTCTTAGGATTTGTGCAAACCACTTCCGCCTGCCGTGCAGACCTTCATCAGGTGGCAACGCAGGTGTTACTCGCCGCCGGAGGCCTGCTGTTGGCTGAAGCACGCCATCGCGATGATCGCGATCGCGTGACTTCAGAGGTAGGGACGAGGTGACCTCGCCCCTACTATCAAGTGTGACGTTGCCTAAGTAAGTCATCTCTTTACCTGTAACGTGCCACGCGTTTTCAAGGATACGCGGAAGTTCCTGAACATCTAAAATGGTTTCTTGCACATAGGTTGTAGGATGCCACGGCTCCACGGGCAAGCCTCGTAGTTGAATACTTGAATTCTGAACCAACGTTCCAATCTTTTGAGGGCTCTCAGCTTCCTGATGACGAATAAAGTTCCCTTTTGTGAAATCAATGGATGTTTCAGCGTGTGCTGTAGCCCTAACGGAGACGTAGCTTTGCAAGTGCGCACGATTCCGATCAGGATAGACTGACAAAATTGACAGTTGATCCGCCGTAACGCTATTCGGCAACACATGTCTCGCGACTGCAATTGTACTCAATGAGAGTAGAACAAAGAGAAGTCCTCCTATCCAATAGGAGCGTGCCTTTCGCTTCTGCTGAAGCACGCCATCGCGATGATCGTGATCGCGTAACTTCAGAGACCTCCCAAAGTAAAATAAGAAACCACCAAAACTCAGCAGATATATTGGTAAAACTATAGCCAGCAGTTTAATGAGCGGCACCTGAGTCGATCCGGCTTTGACAGAAGTTGATAAAAATTGTTGGTAGATCTTCTCCTCATGTTGGAGCGCAAGGGCATACCGGTCTGTGATATGCCGCGGAGATTTACCGTGTCTGCTCAGTAATCCGCTCCAGAATGTTTCACCCACTTGTTGTTCCGAAAAGGGCGTGGCGTTGTAATCAAACGCAAGGCACAGGATCTGACCGTCTCCAAAGTTCCGCTTCGCGACGTAGATCTGAGCGTCTGTCCCGATAAGCACTTCACATCCAGATTTTGGAGAAAATGGGATGCGTTCAAACGGGTTACTGTTGCTACCGAAGTTCCGAAAACCGAGTTGTTCATGTAAGACAGCCGGAATCTTCTCTGTTTGTTCTGGTTTTTTCAATTTGACTGGAAGGAACGGTTCTATAAAACTGTCGCGCAGATATTTATAGTTACTGCCACCAGAGACAATAAGCGTGCCGCCACGTTGTACCCAATCAAGCATCGCTGTTTGTTGGGCCTTAGAGATACCTCTCAGGACTATCTCACGAATAACGAGAACATCCACTGCACTATAACCTATCCAGTCGCGTGGCAATAATGTCGGGTTTGAACGGTACGCCACATGTACCTGTGCATCATCATGAACCTCTAACTGCTTTTTGTCAATAAATCGTTTTAGTTTATCACCGCTCGGTGCCAACACCAATATGAGGAAGTCTTTGCGGGCAAGCGGTGTCGGTAAAGCTCTCTCCTGCATCACGCGTCGCACTTTGTCCTGAGACCCTGTGTTCCCTGACTGTGGGGCAGGTACGAGTTCAATGACAAGTTCCGTAGCATTTTTCGGGCAATAGATATAGAAATTTTTCCGTCGTGATCCAGTTAGTGGTGTCGCATACCGTTGGGTAGGTGTGCTTGAAGAAAAACTCCTAACTTCTACTGCCAGATAGGTTTCAGCTATCCGTTGACCGGGAACGCCAATAGATGTAGCAAACGCATCTTGACCCCCAATAGTGATAGTCAGAGGTGCCCATGTACCTGTCTTGTAACCCTCGTTGAACCCGAACCTCACATCCTCAATCTCAACCGCACCGAAGGCAATAGATACTGTAAAAAATGATAGAAGAAGTGCGGTTTTCATCACTGGAACTCCATCTGAGAAGTGGTCTAACATCACCCTTACGAGATGAGGCGTGCTGGATTGTGAACGAGTCTCGTTTCCACTGCGTCTTCAAAAGAATGTGTGCTAAATACACCGTTCCCTAACATTATCATTGACGCAACGCCGCCTTCTGCCTCAATGCCTGCGATTGTATCTATCACCCGCGTATCGCTCAGCAAACCGCTCTCTACCGAAAACTGTTTTGAGACCGCGAAGCAGGCGTTAAAGAGGTCGGCATTCGGCTTGGCACTGGTAAGCGTTTGCAATCTGCGCAACGCAACATCCGCTGCACGATTGATGCGGGTTGTCTGTTCTCTATTTCCAAGTACCTCGCTTGTCTGAATAGGTCCGAAGTAACGGTAATAGATCGGCTGCGCCGTAATCGGTAGTCTGTCAGCCGTTAAAGGTGACCCTTCTGTCAATTTGACAAGGCAACCGCCGTGATATTGTGAACAGACATCGCCCAATCCGGTCCGATTCTCAACTTCTGCGATGTGCGCTGTCATCGCGAGTGTTTCGCTGTCTTTGTGTAGGGTCAAGAGTTCATTGAGCGCGTAGGCGGTTGCGAGTGCTGCGGCACCGCTGAGTCCAAAACCACAGCCGAGCGGCAATGGAGCGGTGATGTCTACCTTTATGCCTGTGATACCACTGTTTTGGATGAGTCTGTTGACAACAGCACGTACTGTCGGAAAATTGATGCGCTCTCCATTAAATAGCACTTCCGTCTCATGATACTCAGAAACTATAACCTCTACACCTTCTTTAACGGTGAAACCCATACCGAGCGAGTGCATACGCGCCGGATCGGCGTGCCGAATAACCTTGAAAACACACGAGATGTTGCCGGGGGCAAAAGCGCTCGCCATTTCGTTCCTTTCAACAATAACCATCGGGAGTCTGTAAAAAACAACTTGCAAGTTGCATAACGTCTGCTACTTCAGTTAAGTTTTAGGAGCCTAAAGTTAGAAATAGGACCTACAAATGAAGTTTAATAAAATATTTGGGTAATTCTATGTTCCTCCAAGCCCGGTAGGTGCGGTTTGGAACCGCACCGGACTTCGCCAGTAAATTACCGGATTAAATTCTTAATCTTCATAAGTAAGTCTACGGTGGGATCAGGGCGTATCCGTAAATTTGACGCGCCTGTAGATGTGCCCCAAAGGCAGTTCGCAGCGAATTGAATCCAAGGACAGGATGTCTGCAAGCTCCTGAAATTCTATCGCTCTCCACTGCGTTCCTAAACGAAAATGGCGTTCAACGTTTACCCTGTCTTGTGAAACAAGGATATATTCTTGCAAGGACGCGATCTGCTTATAGGACTCGAATTTCTCTCCCTTGTCATAAGCTGCAGTTGAGCGGGAAAGTACCTCTACGACAACAGTTGGGTTAAGGAGTGTGTCAAACACATCATCTTCAAAACGGGGTTCATCACAGACGACCGCAACATCCGGATAGAAGTAAGATGTTATGGGCCTCGCCTTCACGCGCATCTCGCCGGTAAAGGTGATGCACTCCCGTTCCATCAATTGGTTGTACAAGCCATTAAATATATTGCCTGTGATGAGATTATGCGCGAGGCTTGCCCCGGACATCGCAAGTATCTGTCCGCTGAGATATTCATTTTTGAAGGGTGCTTTGCGTTCCCAAGCGAGGTATTCCTCAGGTGTAAGTTGGGTTTGCACAGCAATAGCAGTCATGATTTCCTCCCTAACATACAGAAAATCTGCGTCCTTTGTAGTTTCAGTTGCTGTTACATAGCATACACGAAGTCTGTTCTGATGTCAACGTAGAAAACTAAATTGCCCTGACAATTTGGTAGTCTTGAGTTCCAATTCTTTTACGACAATTAGTTGGAGAATAAAATGAGTTATCGAATTCGCCTAAGCAGCTTTTCATATTCTCTATGGGGACCAATCCAAAACCAAATTATATCGTTTCCATCTATTTCACCTACAGCTCGATAGTCAACATTTATGCGAACCGAATAAATGGGTCGCGTATTATGGACTTTTTTGAACTGTAAGCTCGGATGATTAGGATTTAGATTAAAAAGCGTATAAGTTTCCCGCGCACTCTGCCGAATCTGACGAGGCAAGGTTGCAAGCATATCCCGGAAACGACTTGTTGTTTTTGAATTCAAATTTGCTCCGGATCTAATTCTTGTGTTTTGCCTTTTTGATGCTCATCAAGGGCTTTTTGTCCCAACGTAGCCAAAATATCTTGTGAATTGGCAAAAAGTTTGGACCAGCGTTTTTCCGATGCCAATTCAGCAAGCAACCACTCTGCAAGAATATTTTGTTCCTCCGAAGAGAGTTTAGATGCTTCTGTGAATGCATGTTCAAGTTTCGTAGTCATAAATATTTCCATCTTGATTTTTCTTGGTACAATTACATAGATTTGAGTCAGACAACCCTATCTGTTTTGTCGATAACTTGTATTCCTTGGGTTGAAGGCATCTTCACCATACACCCCATCTCCAATTTTTGCCTTTTGGCCTCTGCCGGTAACCGCACATTTTGTGCCGTCTAATCGTGGGTCTACGTATCGTTCAAACCACGCACCCATCTGTTTCCGCATATCGCTTATCAATGCTTTCTGCGATTTGTCGTCTATTAGATTTTTTCGTTCGCTTGGGTCTTTCGCTAAGTCGTACAACTCATGTGGTCCGTAAGGATAGCGGTGAACATATTTCCACTCTTGTGTTCGGATCATACGGACAGGACCGTATTCATCAAATACAACGACCTCATCTTGAGCATCGTCTGTTTTTCTGGTAAGTGCTGGGACAAAACTTTTGCCAGGTGACATATCGTCGTTCGGATCCGGTAGACCGAGATAATCGAGAAGTGTCGGCATGAAATCGTATTGACTCACCATCGCTTCGCTGACGCGTCCCTCTGGTATCTTACCGGGGTGGCTCATGATAAAAGGCACTTTAACCGAATTCTCATACATATTCAGTGGGAATGTACCGTTGCCTTTGTGCCAAAATCCGTGATGTCCACACGAATATCCATTATCGCTACTGAAAACGATGAGAGTATTTTCGCGGATGCTTAATTCAGAAAGTCGCTCTAAAATTCTGCCAACGTTTAAATCAAGTGCTGTTATTGCTGCGAAATAACCTTTCAACGACTCGCGATTGCCCATGTGCGACGCTGTTCCTCGTCCCGCCCACGGGTGCAATGCTTCCTGCGGACACGTCTTGAACGGGCAATCATCATAAGAATCCACAATGTCTTGCGGATGCCCATTAAACGGGGTATGCGGCGCATTATAGTGGACACTAAGGTAGAACGGGGTTTCACTATTGGCAGAAATGAAGTCTAACGCATCATCGGTAATTACGTCAGTAAGGTAGCCGGGTTGCGTTTCTACCCTCCCATTTCGGATCATATCTGCGTTATTATACTTGCTGCCTCCTCTGGGCATAGCGAACCAGTGGCTAAACCCGTGTTGTGGCGAGAAACTATCGCCAAGGTGCCATTTACCACTGAGTCCAACAGTGTAGCCATTGTCAGCGAGTACGTCGGTATAGCAGGTAAGGCCCTCAAGATAACGTATCGGATTTGGCGGTATATTTCCGACAGGGACAAAATCATGAACGCCGTGTGCAGAAGGGATGCGTCCAGTCATCAGGCTTGCACGTGCCGGTGAACATACGGGAGTCGTACAGAAAAAATTGGGAAAACGTGTCCCCTCTAAAGCAAGTTGATCAACAAAAGGTGTGCGGACTTCATCATTGCCGCAACAACCAGCAGCCCAGGGGCCTTGGTCATCCGTGAGAATAAAAATGACATTGGGTTGGTTTTGCATTTGATGTCCTCTTGTTTTCTCTGCACCGATAAAGACAGCTGGCGTAACTGCTGCAGCAACAGTACCCGTGCCTACGTTCTTCAAAAAACGCCGGCGCGAAATAGTCGGGCTCTGGTTTTTCACCTGATCTAACATACCTTCCTCCATTTGATGTTACTAAATCAACGCTAAATGCCCGTATAGAATCCAGCATATCGGATTCAGATGAAGATATGTTGTCTACACATTTCGTCGAGGTGCCGCGTATCTTGGATGGAAGGAATTTTCACCGTAATTTCCTTTTCCTAATTTTGCCGCTTGACCGCCGCCGGTGACCGAGCATCTCGCACCATCTAACTCTGGTACCACATAGCGTTCAAACCACGCACCCATCTGTTGACGCATGTCACCGATACGGGCATTCTGAGACTTGTCATCTATCAGATTTTTCCGTTCACCGGGGTCGTTCACAAGATCGTATAACTCATGGGGCCCATAAGGATACCGATGGACATATTTCCACTCCTGTGTCCGAATCATACGGACGGGACCGTACTCATCATAGACGACGATCTCATCTTTCGCGTCGTTCGTCTCCCCAGAAAGCGTAGGGACAAAACTTCTGCCGGGCGACATGTCGTCATTCGGATCCGGTAATCCGAGATAGTCAAGAAGTGTCGGCATGAAATCGTATTGGCTTACCATCGCTTCACTGACGCGTCCCTCTGGAATGCTACCCGGATGACTGACGATGAACGGCACCTTGACGGAGTTTTCATACATGTTCAGCGGGAATGTGCCGTTGCCTTTATGCCAAAATCCGTGATGTCCACACGAATACCCGTTATCACTACTAAAGACAACGATCGTATTCTCGCGGATGCCTAACGCCGCAAGCCGATCCAGAATCCGCCCGACATTTAAATCAAGTGCCGTTATCGCTGCGAAATAGCCTTTCAGCGATTCGCGGTTACCCATGTGCGCCGCTGCACCTTGCACAGCCCACGGATGCAATGCCTCTTGTGGACACGTCTTGAAGGGGCAATCGTCATAAGAGTCAACAATATCCTGTGGGTGTCCGGTAAACGGCGTATGCGGTGCATTATAGTTAACGCTGAGATAGAACGGTCCCTCTTTGTTCGCCGAGATGAAATCCAATGCGTCATCAGTGATTACGTCGGTGAGGTAACCGGGTTGCATTTCTACCTGTCCATCTCTAATCATATCCGCATCGTTGTACTTGCTTCCCCCGGTGAGCAGAGCAAACCAATGACTGAACCCGTGTTGTGGTGTCAAGCTATCGCCAAGGTGCCACTTACCACTCAATCCGACTGTGTAGTTATTGTCGGCTAAGACATCGGTATAACACGTCAAACCTTCAAGGTATCGGGCGGGGTCTGGCGGCATGTTTCCATCGCGGATCCAGTCGTGTACGCCGTGTGCTGAGGGAATACGTCCGGTCATCAGACTCGCGCGTGCCGGTGAGCAGACTGGACTTGTGCAGAAAAAATTCGGAAATCGGGTGCCTTCTGAAGCCAACTGATCGAGATAAGGAGTCCGTACCTCATCATTACCGCAGCAGCCCGCAGCCCACGGTCCTTGATCGTCCGTTAAAACAAAGATGACATTTGGTTTTTGTTCCATATTATGCCTCCATTCCATGAGTAAAGTTGGTGTAATAGGCTATATTTTCTGCCTTATGCTTGTTTACTGATTGGGTCGCTCGCTTTTTGCAATTCTTCAAGGAGGCGAACGATGTCACGATAACATTTGTCGAACGAATCGGCTTGACGCGCTTGTTCTATATCAAAAAGTGCTGCAAGTGCAGGTTGGTCGTGTGTCTCACTATACGATCTGCTGCCTTCCATTCGATGGCTCAACCATTCCTTTGCTCCGCGGATCGCCTCTGGATCATTAGGCGGGTGAATATCATCGCCCAGGCCTCTTTGTCCACGAAGTGACTCGGCTGCTGCAAGAAACCATGCCTCAAACTCACATTTCGCCAGCACAACGGCAATTGGCAAACCCGTGTGAACTTGTGATGCTCGATGAAATAGGTCAGGTCCCAATTCCGCTGGGCAATCATCGTCACTGTCCAAGATGACGAATATTGCCCCTTGTGCCCCAATTCGCACAGATATTATTTCAACCCATTGTTCAAGTCCACCTGCCTGAAGCAACTTATCTCTGGAAATGCGAATGGGGCGCGGGATGATAACCGCCGATTCTGGATAAAGGTTTGCTGCGACGCGACGAATCAGGAGCGGGACAGCTTCCACCTCGCCATGCCCTTCAACAATGCAACCTATTTGGATCGTCATCCACCTCCACCCTTGTTTTTCGTTTCTCCAGAGTTTTGATGCTTAAAATCAAATGGAGGAAGTTTCGCAGCTTTCGCAGCGGCAACAGACATTAGATCAGGTTGCAATTGATCATTGCGCAAGAGATCCCCAGTTGTGCAAAGCCGCTTTCTTAACAGGGTTCTACCGACATCATCCACACCGGCGATCGCTGTTGTACCATTTTGTGCTTCAACTGCAAGAATTGAATCTACATCCAAGTCTTTATTATCAAGCAGGTCTGGACTGTGGCTCGTAACGATAACTTGTGTTTTGTGAGCTGCATCTCGAAGTCCATCCAATAAAACCCCCGCTGCTGCCGGATGCAGGGCGATCTCTGGTTCTTCAATTCCAACGAGTGGCACACGTTTTTGAGTGTCGTGATTTTCTTGAAACAGTGCTATCAGAATTCCCAATACGCGGAGTGTCCCATCAGACATATTATTGGCGAGGAATCGCCATGGGTATTTATCCCCTGCAACATCTTGCCTGAATTCTAACGTTTCTTTGGGCCCGA
Source organism: uncultured Poribacteria bacterium (assembly GCA_951828385.1). Classification (GTDB taxonomy): domain Bacteria; phylum Poribacteria; class WGA-4E; order WGA-4E; family WGA-3G; genus WGA-3G. The sequence goes on along the minus strand of OX639973.1, from coordinate 3,353,720 downwards.
ACCCCTTCACATCTACCGCATGAACGCCGGGGACGACCACAGCTAGATACTCCTCAACGTGTTTCTTTACGGGAGGTGGAAGCTGTGCAAGAACACTCGTCAGGTTACTTCCATCACGAAGAAGTACGTCCCCAGGATTGGGGTCTTGAAGATCACGGATACTATCGGGGTTAAGGCTGTAAAATCCCATTCGGGAAAAAGCATCGTAAACCGGCCGAAATTCAGGCAGACCAGAAGCATTTACCAAATAGAGACGATCCGGTACGGCAGCCGGTGCTCCTTTTACACTAGTCGTAACCACAGAATCTTTATCAACATTGAAATACTGCTTCTGAAATAGACACACTTCATTTTGAACCTCATACCCTCCGCGTGGACGGGATCCTATGCGGAAGGCGTAGTGTCCTGTTTTACTATTAGGTAAAGTGAATTCAAACCCAATACTAAAATGGTTTGGATGCCCGCGAGATCGACGGCGGACATCATTGATACCTCCACGGTCGCGTAAGGCGTGGTCTAGCGAGAAATTTAACGCATCAGCAACGAATCGCAGCGCATCAAGAAAATTGCTTTTGCCCGAACCGTTACGCCCTACAAGGAAGGTCAAGGGCTGCAGCTGCACATCACACGCAGCAATGCTCTTATAGTTTTTCAGAACGACTCTTGTAATAAACGTTGAATTTTTCATGTTATTACACCTTACCTTGGTGCCTCTGCTGTAGAAAGGGTTTGGAACCCCGATGCCATGCAGAGTTACGCTACCGGAAACGCATCACCGACAAGAGGTTCACCATCCGCAACCTTGATTGTTGAAACGAGGATATGACCCGGTGCTTGCGCGTTGTTATAGTAGACATCTTGCGCCATGAAAATCATTACGAACGCGCGACGTTGACGGTCCGTAACATTTGGGGGTGTACCATGCCAGTTTAGGCAGTGATGAAACATACATTCGCCTGCTTTCAACTCCACCGGAACGCCGTGACTGATGTCCAGTTCCCGTCTCTCTGTCCACGGGTTCGGAGGCGGTTCGCGCCCTTCTTCGCTCGCTTTTGCGGATTCAGCATTGAATGCTGCTCTTGCTGCAACCGAGAAGCGTTCATCTTTGTGGCTCTTCGGCATAACATGCATGCACCCGTTATCGACTGTCGCATCATCCAAAGCTAGCCAGCAGCTCACGATATTTGGCGGACTCAGGGGCCAAAAGAAAAAATCGTGGTGAAATCCGAAGTGTCCGTTATCTTTTGGTGGTTTGGAGATAATCTGATCGTGCCAGAGACGGACTTCGGATGTATCAAGTAATGCACGTGCTGTCCCCGCAATGAGCGGATTATGTATAGCTGCCTCGTAACTGGATTCACGTTTCCACATATTGACATACTGATGTATCGCACGCGGGTGCCCGCTACCGCGATTGAGTTTATCTTCACGCCGGTCGTGTCCGTACTTGAACTCTGGCGAAGAATCGTCGCCTTCGTTGAGTTCAAGTTCAATAATTGCATCTAAACCCGCACGCATAGCTTCAACGCCAGCACTATCTAAGACCCTACCGAATTTGAGATACCCATTCTCGTGAAAAAAATCAACTTGTGCTTGTGTTACCATTGTGTTTCTCCTTGTGAATTTAATTTCATATAGGATATATATTCTGCACAGGATAGCAATAATCCGCGAAATCCGTGTAATCCGCGATTCGGATATTACAGCAATTTAGATAGGAAACTGATGATTGCCTGCAGTCAAGCCACCGTCAATGACAAAAACTGCACCCGTTGCGAAACTGGCTTCATCAGAAGCGAGGAAAAGTGCTGCGTTCGCAATGTCAATGGGTTGTCCGATCCGTCCTAATGGATACCACGGCGTGATTTCGTCCAAGATTTGAGGGTTACGTTCAATCATTGGTTCCCACACTTCGGTCTGAATGGTTCCCGGACAGATACAGTTGATCCGTATATTGTCTTTGCCGTGTGCAACTGCCATGGAGCGTGTCAATGCGATAACACCACCTTTTGCAGCAGAGTAGGCATGGATACCTTGTAACCCGATGAGTCCGTTGACAGAGGCGATATTAACAATGCTGCCACCGCCAACCTGTTGCATCACCGGAACAACCACTTCGGAACAGTGACTCGTGCCGCGGAGCGCGACCGCCAAGTTCGATTCCCAGTTGTTGTTCAAGACATCGGCTGTCGAACAAATGGCATTGTTGACCAAAATATCAACACTACCGTAAGCATCAACGGTGCTGGAAATAAGTCTTTCTGCCTCATTGGCATCGGAGACATCGGCGTTAATAAATAGAGCCTCGCCACCTGCATCAGTGATCGCAGCGACAGTTGACGCTCCGTTGATGTCATTTACATCATCAACGACGACCTTAGCACCTTCTTCCGCAAATCGAAGAGCCACTGCTTTACCGATACCGCGTCCTGCTCCTGTGACAATGGCTATTTTGTTATTTAACCGCATCTTTGGTCCTACATCTTTTCCATCAGGATTAGGGATATTAAAAACGGCTTTTGGATTATAGAATTTGCCGCGTTCACCCTTTGAAAAATCATATTTTGCTTTCATTGGCGAAATATGCAATTTAGGAATAAATTCCTAATGCTGCAGCGTTTGTGAGATGAAAAGTTTTGTGCGTTCGTGCTGGGGGTTATCAAAGAAATCTGCGGGTGCTGCTTCCTCTATAACCACACCCTCATCGAAGAACATAACTCGATCCGCAACTTCCCGTGCAAAGCCCATCTCATGCGTAACAACGAGCATCGTCATGCCGGAATGTGCAAGTTCCCGCATCACATCTAACACTTCCGAAATCATTTCGGGGTCAAGCGCACTTGTGGGTTCATCAAAGAGCATGATCTTCGGCTCCATTGCTAATGCCCTGGCAATTGCGACGCGCTGCTGTTGCCCGCCCGATATTTCTGCGGGATATTTATACGCTTGATCCTCAATGCCCATTCGAACCAATAATGCTAAAGCTGCTTCTTCCGCTGCCTTTTTTGGCATTTTCCTGACTTGTATGGGACCTAAGGTAATGTTTTTTATATTTGTCAGATGAGGAAATAGGTTGAACTGTTGGAAAACCATTCCGACTTCCTGACGGATCAGATTGATATTCCGGAGATCATTGCTAAGTTCAATTCCATCAACAATGATTGTCCCGCGTTGATGTTCTTCAAGGCGATTGATGGTTCGGATAAACGTGGATTTTCCAGACCCTGATGGACCACAAATTACCGCCCTTTCACCTTTTTTGAAAGTGGTGGTAATTCCTTTGAGGACATGAAAATCGTCAAACCATTTGTGTACGTCTTCACATATAATAATGGGATCATTTGTGGTATTTTCGTTTTCAGTCATTTTCTCATTCCTCCTTCAATCATAACAAATTTCTAATGCTTTCCGACTCCTAAATCTGCTTCAATTTTCCGACTGACAAAGGACATTGCGAAAGTAAAAATGAAATAGATGAGAGCAATAAATATATATACTTCAACATAAAGACCTTGCCATTTTGGGTTTCCGAGTATGCTTTTGGCTATTCCTAATAGATCAAGGAGTCCAACAATAGATACCAGAGATGTGTCCTTAAATAGCGAAATGAATTGTCCGACTATTGCTGGAATAACAGCTCGGAGTGCTTGCGGAAGAACGATAAATAGCATCGTTTTTGGATAGGTAAGTCCAACGGCTTGTGCTGCCTCAACTTGCCCTTGCGGTATTGCTTGGAGTCCGCCGCGTACGTTCTCTGCCATATAAGCAGCGGAGAAAAGCGTTAACGCAATCATCGCGCGTATAACTTTATCGAGTTGAAAATCTCCTGGTATAAATATGGGCAGTATTATACTCCCCATGAACAGTATGGTTATCAACGGCACGCCACGAATTGTCTCAATATATATTGTGGAAACCCATTTAATTGCTGGCAGTTGACTTCGACGACCAAGTGCTAAAAGCACACCGAGTGGAAAGCAAGCGGCAATCCCGACAGCTGCCAGAATCAACGTTAAGAGGAGTCCTCCCCAATTTGTTGTGGAGATGGTATTTTCACCAAAGCCGTGTAGTACTATCATAGTCCACGGAAAGGAAAGTATCCATCCACCGATGACCCATCGTCGCAATGAGTTTCTATCGCGTCCGAGAAAGAAGGTGATGCCAAAGAGGACTAAGCCACCTAATAACCATCTCCGTTTGAAAAAAATGAGATAGACAATATTGAGGTTAAATTCAAGTGTAGCCGGATCAGTTTCAATTTTTTTGACAAGATCCAACGGAATGAGGAGAAAAATCAGTCCAATACTTGCAATAACAGTTGAAATGCGAAGAACCAAACCTTTCCATACCGCTGCGCTCAGTCCTAATAAGACCAACAAAGTATCAAGGACTATCCAGATCCGCCATACCTGTTCTATCGAATAAGGTCCGATCATCAAAATTTGCAAGTTCGCAGGCACAACTTTCCAGTTTGCCTGCGTAAACACCCAAGTCAAAACTCCCCTAAAGACAAGGAAGAGAAACACAAGTGCTAAACAAGTCAAAATGGTATTATACCATGTGTTAAAAAGGTTATCCTGTAACCATTTCAGCGGACTTTTTGATGTATTTGGTGGTTTGACTTCTTGTGTAATTGCAAGATTTTCCACTTTTCTGCTTCCTTTTCAGTGCTACCTTGATCGACCAATTCGGGTAATTCTATGGTTATACCAATTCATGAAAGCGGAGGTTGTTAGACTCATGATGAGATAACTTAGCATAACCATGCCGAAAATAGGAATGGATTGCCCTGTCTGATTCATCATCGTATGTCCGATGTGAAGTAGTTCCGGAAAACCGATTGCAGTGGCAAGGCTGGAGTTTTTTGCGAGGTTCAGATATTGACTAGTAAGCGGTGGCACGATAATTGGAATTGCTTGGGGTATGACAATGAGTCGCAATACCTGCGATTCTTTTAATCCAGCTGCTCTGGCTGCTTCCCGTTGTCCTTTCACGACTGCTTGTATACCGCTTCTCACAACTTCTGCAATAAACGCGCTTGTATAGACTGCGAGCCCAATTAAGAGTGCGGAGAACTCGGGTGTAAGGTTCATCCCACCGACATAGTTAAACCCTTGAAGCACAGGTCGGTTTACTGCAAATGGGACTTCTGATGTTAGAAACAGTCCCGCAATTGCGACTATCAAAAAAGTAGGAGCGGCAGCCCACTTCGCGCCAAAGATTATATTAGAGATGAAGGAAGGACGGTCTGTATGGTGAGGTTCACTAAGTTGTCCGAAATGCCGGAATGCTGCAAGAACCAAAACAACAATTATCGCTAAGATAACTCCGACAAACAGATACCACAACCAAGCGGAAAATCCAGGACCCGGTTCAAATGAGGGAAAGTATATACCACGTACGTTTAAAACTATGCTATCGGATATTATAATACTGTTTCGAACCGTAGGGAGCGACCGTGTTAGCGCAGCCCAGAACAAAATCTGTAGTAGCAACGGAATATTGCGAAAAGTCTCTACGTACACAGTAGCAATATTTCGGATTAACCAATTGCTAGATAACCGAGCAATCCCAAATATGAAACCTAATACCGTCGCAAATACTATCCCTATGATACTTACCTTTATTGTGTTGACAATGCCAACCCAAAATGCTTTGAGATATGATTCTGAAGGATCGTACGCAATCCCTTCGGATATTCCAAATCCTGCTTCACTCCCTAAAAAGGATAGGTCAAGAGCTAAATTCTGTTTTCTGAGTCCATTCAACATATTTGAATAGAGGAATCCTGCTAACAGAATGATGCCGATAAGGAAAAGTATCTGAAAAAATACTTTCAGAAACCGAACGTCTCGATAGAATGGGATTTTATCTGATATGACCTTAGGGGAATTATCTTCCATCATAGTTATATAAAGGCAGTGTTCTGTCCGGTTACAAATTGCGGTTATTTGCTTTCGTGTATAGGACGAGTGAATCTCGCTCTTACAAGGAACGAATCCATCTACAATTTAAAGGTGGACAGAACAATAGTAGATGCGCGCCTAAGTCAGCGCGCATTCAAAATGGAATTCCTGAAAAGTACGATCTAACGGAACGGCATAGAGTAAAGCAGTCCACCTTGCGTCCACGGTTTATTAATGCCACGAGGTAAGCCAATCGGAGTTAGGTTACGTTCAAAGATTTCGCCATAGTTCCCAACGGAAATAATAATCTGTTTTGCCCAGTCTTTAGGAAGTCCAAGCTTTTTACCCATTTCGCCGGATTCACCTAAAAAACGTTTGATTTCCGGATTATCGGTTTTTAAGGTCTTGACATTCTCCTGCGTAATATTGTGCTCTTCGGCAAAGAACGTGGCATAAACGACCCAACTCACAGCATCATTCCACTTATTATCACCGTGAATAGTGAGAGGACCTAAAGGTTCTTTTGATATGGTTTCATCCAGAATAATATGATCGTCTGGGTTTTTAAGGTCCTTACGCCGCGCAACAAGTTGAGATTTGTCACTGGTGACGACATCTACACGTCCTGCATCATAACTACTGTAAAGGGTGTCAATATCCTCATAAACAACTGGGTTGAATTCAAGCCCTAAAGACCGCATCGTATCAGTAAGGTTTAACTCGGTTGTGCTACCTGCGGTGACACCGATGCTTGCTCCTGCTAACTCCTTAAGAGATTTTATATTAAGGGATTTCGGCAGCATAAATCCTTGCCCATCGTAGAATGTCGGTGGTGTAAAGTCAGTACCCAACTCGGCATCACGGCTAAGCGTCCATGTGGTGTTGCGGATTAAAACATCTATTTCACCGGTTTGAAGTGCGGTAAAACGTTCGGCGGCATTTAAGGGCACAAATTCAACCTTGCTCGGATCGCCAAGAACGGCAGCGGCGATTGCACGTCCGAAATCCGCGTCAAAACCGCTCCATTTACCATCTTCGCCAAGGAAACCGAACCCGGGCAAACCGCCATGCACGCCACAGATTAATTTTCCTCGGTTTTTAACTTTGTCCAGAATACTCTCCTGGCTGTTCGCGAGGAGAGGGGTCATCAATGAAATCGCTAAAACTATAGCGGATACGCGAAACAAAAATTTACGCACAGAAAACCTCTCTTTTTGATATGCCCTTTATCGAAAAGGCAATTTGATTAAATTCTGTTATCATTGTTCATAATTTTATCACTATTGAATTTATGACTTTCTGATAAACAGTAAGGTAAGTGTTATCTTTTAGACATTGTATCAAACTGTCCTTATGTTGTCAAGGAAATTAATAAGAGATAGACGGCACACAGCACGAACAGTTTGTCTCGCAAATCTGCCCCATTTCGTGCAGTGGGTGATAATGTATGCCCTATTTTGTGCAGGGTTTATGGGTATCTTGTAAAGAATCTGATCAGTGTAGTATGTTCAGATCGGCACGAAACTTGCTACTTGTACTTGACATATTTTAATAGTCTTGTTAACATGCTTAGAATCAATACTTGGTAAGGAGAAGAAAAATGAAGAAGTTCATAATCGCGGAAATCTGTGTGCTGCTTGCACTTGCTGGTGGGTTTTGGCTGGGGCGTATCACGGGGAATAGCACCAGCTATGAGGACTACTACGACAACGCAGACAAGGCGTGGACAGTGGCAAAGCAACTTGATACACCGCCAGTGGATATTGATAATCCCGATAAAAGCCGTTTGCACAAAGTCCGAGCCGCATACCGTGAAGTTTTCGAGAACTATCCTGACAGCCTATGGGCGGATGATGCGATCTATCAACTCGCTATCCGATCACGCACCGATGAAGAGGCGTTCGCGCTCTTCCGACGACTCATTAACAATTATCCTGACAGTGAGTGGGGGGACGATTCAATGTATGCCATTGCTTACGCCTCCTATAAGATTGCTGGGGAACTAAAAAAGACCGGCACCCTTGAATCCCTTGATGCCTACTATAACCGAGCACTCGCGCTTTTCAATCAATTAATTGTGACATACCCCGGTAGTGATCTGTCAGACCAAGCGCAGTTTAATACGGCGATGTGCTACTATGGGAAAGGCGAATTGAATCTTGCGCTCTCGACGTTTGACACGCTTCGAGAACCGTTCAGCGATAGCCCGCTGCTCTATCAGATTTTATATGTTACTGGCGAAATCTATCTTAAGATGCAGGATTACGAAAACGCGCGCGTCGAGTTCACAAACGTCGTCGATTCCGGTGATCCAGACCTCGCACCCTTGGCGAGTTTCGGTATCCCGCAGGCTTATCTCGCTGAGGGGAAATATCAGGAGGCTCTTGACGGCTACCAAAAGGTTATCGACCTCTATCCGGACACCAAAGCCGGGCAGGATGCATACTTCTACATGGGATGGGCTTATGAAAGGCTTGAGAAGTACGAGGAAGCCATCGCGCAACTTGAAAAAGGAATTGATCTGTTTCCACACAATGAAAATGCTGCTAACGCGCAGGTTTACATTGCACAAATCGCACTTGTAAATAAAGATATAGCGACTGCTGTTGATGCGTTTCAAAAAGTGGCGGATAATGCTACCTACGATTACGACACGCGACGGATGGCGCAATATTCAGTCGGAAAAATTTATGAAGACAATAATGAAACGGATTTAGCAATAGGCGCGTATCAGAAACTACTCACAGAATTCCCGGAACCGCATAGAAAGGCAACGCACGACTCAAATAATATCAATGAGAATTATATTCGAACCCTAAGAAGCACAGGCTTCTAATGCCTGTTCGAGGTCGGCAATAATATCTTCAACATCTTCCAGTCCGACGGAGATTCTGACCAACCCGTCTGTAACACCAATCTGTTGCCGGATTTCTGCTGGAACATGTGAATGCGTTGTTGATGCAGGATGGCAAATGAGGGTCCGCACGTCACCCAAGCTGACTGCAAGCGCGCAGCGTTGGAGGTGATCGACAAGCTGCTCACCCGCAACGTGTCCGCCTTTCAGTTCCAGTGTTATCATACCTCCAAACCCGTCCATTTGGCGTTTAGCGAGTTCATGTTGCGGATGGCTCGGCAAACCGGGATAGCGAGCCCACGCTACCGCGGGATGTGCTTCCAGAAACGCCGCAACGTACATCGCATTTTCGCAATGCCGCGCAAATCGCAAGGGCAGCGTCGTAATCCCGTGTAGCGTTAACCACGCATTGAATGGGCTGATAACTGCTCCAAAGTTGCGGAGTGCCCCTGTTTTAGCGTGCGTAATAAATTCCTTTTGTCCGACAATCGCACCGGCAATCACCGCCCCCGTACCACTCAAATATTTCGTCATGCTGTGGACGACGACATCGATACCGAGAGCAATCGGTTGCTGCCCACAGGGTGTCGCAAATGTATTATCGATGATTGAGGTCACCCCGTGTGCTTTCGCAATCTCGGCAGATGTCCGCAAGTCAATCAGTTTTAGAAGCGGGTTTGTTGGACTTTCAAGGTAGAGTACTTTCGTGTCAGGTCTGATGGCACGCGCAATTTGCGAGGGATCGGTGGCATCAACGAATGTCGTCTCAATGCCGAAACGTCGGAGATCTTCATTAAGTATCTGGAACGTTGCGGAATAAAGATTTTCCATCGCGACAACGTGTCCGCCATCAGATAGAGCCATGAGCAGGGCGATACTCACTGCTCCCATCCCTGATGCTGTCGCGAGTGCCGCTTCGCCTGCTTCAAGTACGGCAAGTTTTTTTTCTAATACCTCTTGTGTCGGGTTACCCCATCGGGTATAGATATAACCGCTCTCTTCGTCTCGGAACGTTTCCGCACATTCAGCGGCTGTTGTGAACCGGAAAGTGCTGTTCTGATAGATAGGCGGTAGGAGGGGGGTCCCACTTTTTTCGGTGGCGGAGGGCTGTCTTTCACCCGCGTGGATGGCTTGCGTAGCTTTCCCTAACTTTTTCTGAAATGTCATTCAAAACTCCTGAAGTCTGTTTTTGGTGTTTTTGTGTGGTGAGAGTATCTTACTTGAATTTTTCGGCATCGTGACCTTCAAGTGTTAGTAATTGACGTTTCCGGTCTAATCCACCGCCGTAGCCTCCTAATGCCCCATTACTCCTAATGACACGATGGCACGGAATGAGGATTGATACCGGATTTGCCCCGACTGCGTTTCCAATGGAACGCGCCGATTTCGGCCGCCCAATCCGATCGGCGATCCATTGATAGGACCGTACTTCTCCATAAGGAATTTGCTGAATAGCCTTCCAGACTTGCTGCTGGAACTCTGTGGCGTATGCTAATTGCATCGGTATCTCGACGAAATTAATCGCTCCTCCAGCAAAATAGATGTCCAACAATTTAATCGTTCTGGTGAGAACCCGGAGAGTTGGTGGGGCGGTAGGTACAGACAAAGGGGCTACTTCACTAAAGGAAGCACGCAAAATATGGTTCCCCTCCGCAATGATATCTATCCATCCGATAGGGGACTTATAGCAGAAACTCGGGATGCCGAAGACATTGCGTAACTGCCTTAAGCCCTGATCACCGCCTAATGCCTCGGAGATACGTTCTAAAGGGTTTGATCTTTTCATTTTATGTCACCTAAAATTTTCTTAAAAAGTTACTTGACTTCATAAATGTTATTACGGTATGCTATACCGCAAACTATGGCTATATTTGAAACGTCTGAACAACTCTATAGTTATATTAGTGAACTGTTTGCAGAAATCGCAACACTTCCAGAAGCACAAGAGGTACTTAAATCTTTGACGCTGAGCGTCCAGTTTAATTACACTCTGCCTGATTGTACAATGACGTTAACAGCGGCAAATGGCGAATATAGCATCACCCGTGGTACATCTAATGATCCATCACCAGATGTTGAACTCACTATGACAGGTGATGTGGCACACAGGTTTTGGACAGGCGAACTCAACGTCATGGGTGCCATAACCACACGCGAAATTGGTATCATTGGCTCCCTCGGCAAGGTGATGCGCCTTGCCCCGCTCATTAAGACAGCCGTTCGCTATAACCGTGAGCGAGAAATTAATTGCGATTCTTGACACGCAAGGAGATTTCAATGGAAACCGACAATGCATTAGAAACAGTTGAACCTTATGTTACGCAGTTGCGGGAAGAAGGCTGGTGCGTCTTGGATGGCGTTATTCCCGCCGATGTCGTTGGTGGCGTGCGTGAAGAAGTCGAAACTTCAGAAGCGGACTATAACATATTCAGCAAAGAGCACGGCAGATGGGAACGCAATGTTATCAGTTTCATGCCGAAATTTGCCGCGCATCTCGCAAACGAGCGACTCCTCGCTACCATCCGCCAACTGTTGGGACCGCAAGTCCGTATCTCCCAGACCGAGTATAAGATTCGTCCCCCGCATTATGAATTGGTGCGTGCATACCACTCCGATTTCCCGTATGATTTGAACCAGAAATGGCACATCCCACAACCGTTCCCGAGCGCAGTCATCGGCATCACAACCCTCTGGATGCTCTCTGAGTTTACAACCGAGAACGGCGGCACTTGGATTGTGCCTAAGACGCATATAGACCTTCGCAACCCCAGAGGTAAAGAGGACGGTATTGGTGACCGGAACCCGCTTGACGGTGAAATGCAAGCCATTGGGAGTGCCGGTAGCGTGCTTATCATGGACAGCCGAATTTGGCATTCCAACGCAGAGAACCCGAGTGCTGGCAAACGGACGGCTGTCGTTGTCAGATACGCACCGTGGTGGTTGAATTTAGAACTCTTCGGTGTCAATACTGCCACGATTCCCGGTGAGACTTTTGATAGTTTCCCCGAGGATGTCAAAATGCTCTACGAGCACCGCGCAGAAAGTCGAGAACCGACTCTCTGGGTCTAAAGTAGTAGGCATATTCCGTATGCCGTATCAAAAGTAGTAGGCACGCACCGTGTGCCGTAACAAAAAGGAAAATCTCTTATGGCAACAACACTTGTACACATCGGTGTCCGTACAACCGATCTGGAGAAAAGCATCCGTTTTTGGCGCGATGCGCTCGGATTGCAGGTCTTCTCAACGATGAACGGCTGCTACGACCTTACCGATGGTTATCACAATTTCCGTGTATTTCAGCACCGCGGTCCGGAGCGTCCCGAACATGTCGGTGGAATGTTGGACTACCTCCACATCGGTGTTCGTGTCCCAAATTTGGGAGAAGCCGCACAACGGTGTGAAGACCTCGGCTTTGAAATTACTTGGGAAGGCTTAGACGGTAGTAAACCTTACGATCCCAATTCGGACGAACTGCCTTCAGTCGCCTTCAAAGTCGAAGACCCGGACGGGATCGTCGTTGACATTACTGAGCAAGATGATCAGTGGCCCGGTGTCGATATCGAAAGCAAGGTTTGATATCCAATCTCTCCAATGGGCGCGGTCCCAGACCGCGCCACCTATATAGTTTTATTCATCGCCACCGAAGACACCCAACCGTATCAGGTAATATGCCAGTGTGAGAAGGCTTGTCAATGCCGCTGCGAGATACGTCAAAAACGCAGCGTTAAGCACCTTACTCGCGTGCCGACTTTCTTCTGGCGAAAGCACCCCCGCTGCGTCCATTGCAACTTTCGCACGTTTGCTGGCATCCCATTCAACTGGAAGCGTTATCAGTGAAAAAACGACTCCCACTGAAAATAGGCATACGCCTACGAATATCAAGCCTGTCAGCTGGAGAAAGAAGCCTGCTATCATCACAATAAATGCAAAAGTCGAACTGAAGTTCGTCGCAGGAACGAGCGCAGTACGCAAACTGAGCATGCCGTAGCCGTGTGCATCCTGAATTGCGTGTCCTGCCTCATGGCAGGCAACACCTATTGCAGAGAGCGATTGGCTGGAATAGACATCCTCGGATAACCGTAATGCCTTCTTACTCGGATCGTAGTGGTCGCTTAGCCAGCCACCAGAGCGTTCAATGCGCACACCGCTAACACCCTGTCTCCTTAGCATCAACTCCGCAGCTGCTGCCCCGGTCAATCCACTACGCGATCCGACTTTTGAATATTTTGAAAATGTCGATTTTGTGCGAAACGTCGCGTATAAAGACAATGCGAATCCCGGTGCTATAATTATAAAATACAGTGGGTCAAAGAAACCCCAAAACATGATAAACACCTCCAAAGTCTGTTTTTGTTTTCTGTTGTTAAATATTTATTCGGTTAAGAAATTATACGGGATATCGCCGTAAAATTCAAATCATTTTTCTCCCAACTGAAAATTGACGCTATTCCGATAACGTGTTATACTGCAGGATGTGTCTAACCTATAGGAAATAAGGAAGAACAGATGCTTAAAATAATTGATACACACCAACACCTCTGGGATACTGAAAACTTGGAATATCCTTGGCTTGATGGTTTTGACTTGTTGGCAGAACGGTATACAGCGCAAGACTATCGCGCGGCGATTGGCGACCTTAACGTCGTCAAATCGGTACACGTTGAGGGGGATCCCGCTGAAACAGATGTCGTCAAAGAGGTCGAGTGGTTAACAGAGATCGCTGAGACAGATGGTATGATAGGTGCAATCGCGGCGGCAGCACCGTTGGAAAAACCCAATGCCGAGGCTATCCTTGAGCAGCTTGCAGGGTTCGGTCTCGTCGTAGGCGTGCGCCGGATGGCGTGGCATCATCCGGATCCACAGTTCTACGCGAGTCCTGAACTGATTAACGGCGTGAAATTACTGACGAAGTTTGATCTCTCATTTGAACTCTGTGCGAACCATGCGCAGCTGCCCGCAGCAATCGAACTCGTCAAGGCGACACCAGATGTGCGGCACGCCCTCAATCACTGCGGAGGACCGGATATAAAAGGTGGGCAATTTGAACCGTGGGCAACGCATATAAGCGAACTCGCTGCCTTTAAAAACGTCCATTGCAAGGTATCAGGCATTGTAACGACCGCAAGCGAGAATTGGACGCGTGAGGAGCTCAAGCCGTATATCCGACATCTAATAGAAGCATTCGGCTATGAGCGACTGATGTTTGGGAGTGATTGGCCCGTCTGCACGCTGGCAGCGACATATCAGGAGTGGGTAGACGCGCTCTTATGGGCTGTCGAAGATGCGTCAGAGACAGAGAAAAGCAGACTCTTTTACGAAAACGCTTCGGAATTCTATTCGGTATAGAATTGTCTATTCCAACCCGGTAGGTGCGGTTTCATGAAGTTTAATTGTTTAAATCGGTAATTCTAATTCCTCCCAGGCCCGGTAGGTGCGGTTTCCTAACCGCACATAGGTGTCAACTTAGGGATTTCTGCCAGCATTTTGTAGGCGTTATTATAGACATGCCACCCTTACAGGGTTCAAGAGCCGGTGGAGACGTTTTTCTATAAACATACCGTTCCTACGGAACTCAAGAGGCCTTTGATGTCTGAAAAGTTTGTGGCTAAGTTCCGGTTCGGTTAGGAAACCGCACCTACCGCGTCTAGTACCCATCAGATACTATGCAGGTGCTGCTCCTCTGGACTTCAAGAATGGTTAGGATAGAAAAGGACCTCTTCTAATCCGCGCAATCCGCGACAATCCGAGATTTGCGGCGTACTCGCCCAAATGCGACCTGCATTCAGACAAAAGAAGCCGTGCCTATTGTTGTTGTGGAAAGGCGAGGTTAGAAACCTCGCCAGCAGGAGGAGAAACGATTTGAGACAAGAACGGAATTCGGATAGTTGACTGCTGGCGGTTTCCGATAGCCATGCTATTGAACTGTAATCAATATCGGTTCAATCCCTTGTGTTTCTTGGATGTGTTGTTTGAGATCCGCTGCTTCTGCTCGCGCGTTAAACTCGCCAATCGTTACCCGATGCATCGTTCTCGCGTCAACAACAGCCGTGTATATCTGCACCTTTTCATCTGGATACATCCCCCCCAAATTCTCAGCCATCATTTCGGCGTTACTGGATTGCGCAAAAGAACCGACCATCAGTGTCAGTCTGGTTGTTGACGTTGTCGGTGCTGCTGTCGGTTGCGGGTCTGTACCGAGTTGTAGTTCCGCTTGTTGTGTGCTCTGATTACCGGCAATGTCCTGCACGTGCAGCTTACAGATGTAAGTTGCGGCTGGCTGCGTTTGCACCTTGCTTAAAGCGATCTCGGCGGGCGGTGAGCCTTCCCCTTCTAACTCTTCAACGAGTGTATTCGCAGTATTGAAGATTTCAAGTTTCCAATGTGCGATCGGACTCATATCCCACGTTTTCACGCTGACCGTTGTCGGTGTGCTCCCAAAGAGTTCTAATGTCGTAGGAATAAGGTCTACTGCAAGTTTCTTGCTATCTTTTAAGTGGGTTTTCCCTTGCGTGTCAAGAAGATGCAGCTGCACCTCGTAGTTACCATCAGGGACCAAACTACCGGTATTCGCGATGCCGTTCCAGACGATTCCCTCTGCGGGTACACCTGTCCCAGATTTTTCCCAGATACTTTCGGTATATTCATCACGGATGTTCAACCGCCATTTCAAGGTGCTACTTGCGACCCGTTGCGAATCGCCAGTTTCTTGGAGGCCAAAGCGGAAGGTCGTGTTATCGGCAACACCGTCGTTATTGGGTGAAATTGTGTGCGTTGAAAGTTGTAATTCTACTGCAGTTATTTCAGGTGTTACAGCAGGGGTGAGGGTCGCCGGCATTAGAATCGGTGCAGCTGGAGCTTCCTCAGTTTTAACGACCTCAGGGGATATGACGGTTGCTGCAGGTTTGGTATCGCGCCGACCCCAGTGTAAAGTCGCAGAGATCCAGTGGACCTCCTGCTCTAATTCACTGCCAGTCACATAAGCATAATCGAGTTGCCCCGTCGAATTTCGGAAACTTAAACCGCGTGCCAATTCGCCACTCCAGAATGTATCATAAGCGGTTAAAGTGGTATAGCCGACGCGGACACCGAAGTGTCCATTGATGAGCCAGCGTTCCGCACCGATATGGAATCGGAGGCGTTCACCCCAATTTATGTCGTTCTCGCCTCGGACAGCAAAATCGGCGGAAAAAAGTGTGTCCTGACCTAATTCGTAGGTTGTGCCGAAGCGTGCAGCTAAGGGTATACTCTCAAGAAGTACACCATCCTCCCGAATACCGTTACTCAATTCCGAGAAGTTGAGACCGACCCGCAACCTATCACCCCATTTTTCCAATGGGTAGGCAAACTGCATCCCTAAATCTACGCTCCATAGAAAATTCGTTCTGATCGGTGTATTGTTTTGATAGTAGCGTAGGTTCGCACCTGCTGACGCGTTTTGTCCGAACGCAAGTCCATATCCGAAAAGCACAATCTGTGTAGATTCAGTTACGTTGCTGCCCCAGCCGTCAAGCCATGTCGCGAAGGAGAGGTTCCCGAAATTTCTGTCTGTTATACCAAGGGTATTAGGGTTCGCGGCGACAGAGAATGCCTGCTCACTACTCGATGCGCCCCCTGAAACCGGCATCCCACTCATGTTCACTTCCGCACCGTCCATAAATCCTAATGAAGACGGGTTCCAGAGGAAACCGTTGTTTGCGGAGGGTCCTGCGGTAAAAGCACTCCCCATACCGACTGCGCGTGCACTCGCGCCGACAAAAATATCCCGGTGTGCTATGCTTGAAGCACCGGCACTAACAGATATGACTGTCAGAATTACCCCAACTAAAACGAACTTTCGTATGATTCGCAGCAAGTTTTGTTTGCTACGTCTAAGAGAATTGAATTGCATTGAATACACCCCACTGCTGTTTTCAACTTTAATGATGTGTCTATTTGCACTGTTTAAACTTTGATGGTATATTTACCTGTTTATTTAACGTTGAATTGACAGAAATGGGTACAAGCAGGGTTATAGGTAGGAAAATGTGATAGGACAGAGCGTGTAAAGTTTTTGGGATTAGAGGTACTTTTTCTCTTGTGGGAGGGTTTGTAACCCCGATTTTGGAACGGTTTTTACTCTGCAGGGTGGATGGCATATCTGAGAACGCCATCTGCATCCGTGAACCGCAAATAGAGACCCCAAGACCATCCGAGATCAACTTTTTGGCACAAAACCGTGTTCCATCCCGCTTTCAATTGACACGGCACCGCATCTGCATCCGCCGTTGCGCCAGCGTTGATACTTTTCCGGTGGATTTCAGTGCCGTTTAACCAAACAGCGATCTCGTCATCACTGCCGATCAACATTACAGTATCGGTCGCTTTCGGCGCGTAGATATACACCAACGTGTACCCGACAGTCATTGGGTTAGGATCAAGGTTTCTACGTAAGTCGAGAAACCCATCTGCTCTGGTGGTCGCTTCCTGCCAGTGGACGGCTTTGCCATCAACACCTGTGTAAGTTTTCTCCAAATCCAATTGATCTTCAGGGTGTAATAGTTCATCAATCGTGTCAATATCTGTCTTCGGGAACGGTCCCAAAATCATGTAACGCTTGACATAAGGGGAGGCGTGTAACACTTGATAGGAATCAACACCGATTTTAGAACCTGTGGCTTCAGATGCTTTCCCGACGATGCTGAGCATTATCTGATTTTCACCAGCATTCAAAGGGGCAGTTCCAAATGAAAATAGTGTTCCAGCAATCGGCTCAGAAGCATAGCAATCGTAGGGTGTCCCGACTGCTGTGCCATTGACAGATAATTGAACTTGTGCATACGCTTGCCCGCGTGTCAAAACGGCACGGATTTCATAAACGTCCCTGTAAGGAGCCTCAATCGGGACGGTTAAGGATCCAGTTTCCTCAACAATCTCCGGCGTGAAAGCAACATGACTACCACCTATATCAATGCCTTCGGTGCTGTAACTTTCCACCTGGACCGCTACACCGTGTGCCGTTGTTTTAGGTAATAGGACAATTGCGGATTGGGTGTTCTTTGGCGGTAATGTCCATTCCTTCTCATACCAAAATTGTGGCACCATGTAGATGTCCCGTGCCTCGTTTGTCAGGACGAGGTTGTAGCCATCAAAGCAGACGGCTTCTCCATAGAAACTATGCGGTAAGTGCCACGGTGTACCTTGAATCATTTTCGCTAAATCATCCGCTGTGCTGTGATAGACCCAGAGCGCGTCATAGGTACAAACAGCAAGCCGCGTGCCATCTTCTGACACACCGGCACCCGTCACGAACTTCGCCTCAGCAAACTCACCAACCCTTTCTAATACCTGTTTTGTATCGGTTTGCAGGGTCGGAAACCGGTAAAGCACCGCCCGTTCTCTCTCTTTAGAGACGATATAAGGGACACCTTCAAAAATAAAAAGCCCTTCCGCATCCACATTTTCGTTCGGGTACCGATACGGATAACTCGCGATGACTTCCGCCTCCGTCTCGGTGAATGGATCCGGTTCTTTGATGACAACCACTTTCAGATCGAATCGCAGCCTGCTGTTATTACCAATTTCGCCAATCCAGAGCTGATTTTTGTCATCAATACCGAGTGCCTCCCAGTCGAAGTTTCCGGAACCTTTCACTGCGATTTCTTGGATCAATTCGCCGTTTAGTTTTGTGGCGTAAAGTGTCGCGGGATTGCCGGAGTCATTGAGTGTCCAGTAGACTCCTTCAAATTGCCGGCTCGCGACGATGCCGGAACTCTCCTTAATGTCGGGGTGTATGTATTTTCCGGTGGGTTGCCACGGAGGTGTGTCAATAACGGCTGCGGGGGCATAAAGTCCGATGCCAATCGTAAAAACCAATAGATGGGATAACAGTTTCATCAAGAAGTCTCCTTTGAGGGACATTCTACCGCATTTTCACAGAGAAATCAAATAGAAAATATTTGCCCAGTCTTTTGCTTTTTTCGCAATCGGTTTCAACAGATGTTATAATTAAATTGGAGGGATGAGTCCTAAATGGGTAAAGGTCTATCCCGACACTCGCCGGACAACCCATAAAAAAATCCAAATTTATTTCACTTTTTTTACAGAATGCACGTTTTCCACCCCAAAATTGTGTCTTTAATGGCAGGAGGAAAAATATGTTCCGTTTCGGTTATTTAACCAAAACTTTCTGTCTGAAAAAGAGGAATCAACACATGAAAGTAAAAGCAACGTTTTTGTTCACCTTAATGTTCCTAATGGTTTCAAGCACCAGTATCCGCCTTGGGTTCGCGCAGGATGTGGCATATACGCAACTCAGTTTACCCGAGGGTGCCAAAGCGCGTCTCGGTAAAGGGAGCGTAGAAAAGGTCATATATTCTCCAGACGGTTCGTTGCTTGCCGTAGGAAGTAACATCGGTATATGGTTGTATGATACCAAAACATCCCAAGAACTTGCATTTCTCCCTGGACGTATGGACTGGATCTACAGTTTATCGTTCAGTCCAGATAGCGAGACACTTGCCAGTGGCGGTGGAGATATGGACTGTACGGTTCGTTTGTGGGATGTTGGGACGGGTGGTGTGAAAGCGACCTTCACCGGACATACGAGTGGGATCAAGAGTATATCGTTCAGTCCAGATGGCACGATACTTGCAAGTGGGAGTTATGATAGCACGGTTCGTCTGTGGGACGTTGCGACAGGCACACTTAAAGCAACACTCACAGGACATACAAGCGGGATCGGTAGCGTCTTGTTCAGTCCGGATGGGTCTACACTCGCCAGTGGTGGTCGGAGTTATGACGATACGGTGTGCTTGTGGGACGTTGCGACGGGCAACTTCAAAACGACACTTGCAGGAGATGAGTTCTCTGTCGATAATTTAGCATTCAGTCCGGATGGAAAGACAATCGCGAGTTGCTCAAACAGGACAATTCTTTTCTGGGATGTTGAGACAGGTGTGGTAAAATTGACACTCACTGGTCATACGCATAGGGTCAATAGTGTAGCGTTCAGTCCGGATGGAAAGACAATCGCGAGTTGTTCAAACAAGACAATTCTTTTCTGGGATATTGCGACAGAGTCGGTGAAAGCGAAACTCACAGGGCATACAACTGTAGTCAACAGTGTAGCGTTCAGTCCAGATGGAAAGACGCTTGTAAGCGCGAGTCGCAGTGAGAGGGATCCTACGGTATTTTTCTGGGATGTTGAGACGAATTCGGTGAAAGCGAAACTTATAGGGCATACGGCTATGGTCAGTCATGTATTGTTCAGTCCGGATGGAAAGACACTTGTAAGTGCAAATCAGGGCGAAGGAGACCACGCTGTTTTTTTCTCGGATGTCGAGACGGGTTCAGTGAAAGCGAAACTCACAGGGCATACAGGCAGCGCCAATAGTGTAGTATTCAGTCCAGACGGAAAGACAATCGCGAGTCGAAGTGGTGGCGGTGCGCTTCGTTTGTGGGACGTTGCAACGGATTCGGTGAAAATGAAACTTGATATGGATGCTGTCAATAGTGTAGCGTTCAGTCCAGATAGCACGACACTTGCAAGTGCAAGTTCGGATAGGAAGGTTCATTTGTGGGACATCGCAACTGGTTCAATAAAAAGAAAACTCACCGGATATAGAGGCAGTGTCAGGAGTCTATCGTTCAGTTCGGATGGAAAGACGCTTGCCGGTGTGACACCTGACGGTGCGAATTATATCAACAGTCAGGTTATTTTCTGGGACGTCACAACGGGTTCGATGAAAAGAAAACTCACAAGACCTACAGGTGAGGTCAGGCGTGTAACGTTCAGTCCAGATGGAAAGACACTTGCCGGTGTGACTTGGAATCCGAAAGACTATGACGACGACTATGACTATAAAGTTTTTTTATGGGACGTTGCGACGGGTGAGGTCAAACGGATACTCGATACCGGTAGTAGGATTAGGCGTATAGCGTTCAGTCCAGATGGCACAACACTTGCCAATTTGAGTTATGAAAGTGAGGTCCGTTTATGGGACGTAGAGACAGGTGCCCTCAAAGCTGAGCTCGCCGAGCATAAGGGTGAGGTCAGGAGCGTAGCATTCAGTCCGGATAGTAAGACGATCGCAAGTGCGAGTCGGGACGCGGGGGACCATGCAGTGCTTTTGTGGGGTGTCGCAACAGGCAGTCTCAAAACGAAACTCGTTGGTCATGCGGGAAGTGTCTATAGCGTAGCATTCAGTCCAGATGGGAAGACCATCGCAAGCGGGGATGCTTGGCAAGACTATGCGGTGCTTTTGTGGGACGTTGCAACCGGCACCCTTAAAACAAAACTTGCTGGACATAGGGGCAGCATTTATAGTGTATCGTTCAGCCCAGATGGAAAGACAATCGCAAGTAGAAGTCGGGACGGTACAGTGATTCTGTGGGAGTAACACGTCAGACATATGCGACAGGGGTCCCCGAACGGTTGGAATCGAACTAAGATGAACCCTCCATCATTAAACAGTTAGCCAGAGGAGTTATCACAATGTATAAGAAAACAAAAATCGTGTCAAAACACATCCAGCGCATCCTTTTAGGACTTACTATCTCGCTTATCCTCAGTGCTTTTCCAGTGAACGCGGAGACCCAAACCCCTACGGATTCTGATGTCGAGTATAAATGGTATGATGTTCCAATTGACCCTGAAGGTCGAAAGTATCACCGTTTTTTGCAGTTCCCCGCACCGCAAGGTGCATCTTACGACACTCGGAAGAAAGCGACAGCAAATATTGATGACACGCCTGAAAAAGAAACTATTGTTCTGATGGTGGCTGAGGCTGGAGAAGAGTGGCGCGAATGGTGCCAAGCGTTTCTCCTCATTGCTGAGGCTGAAGTTGAAGGAGTCGGGCTCCCGAAGAAAAAAGACCTTTTTAAACTTTTTGATGCGGGCGTTTATGATTTCGATGTTCCGGGGAAAACCATTGAAGTTCGTAACCCACCCTTCGTCTTCGAGGGATTGTGGAGAGGTGGATCTTGGCGTTCCAAGCGGGTTTCCTTCAAACTCGTGGATTTGACAGGGGACGGCATTTTGGATATATGGATTGACCATGCCTACTGCGGTGTGGCTGTGATTTCCTTTCAAAATGGTGAGTTCAAGGAAATCTGTAGCGGGTACGCGTATTCCAGGGAGCACTCTCCTGAGTACGTTGACTTGGATAACGATGGCATCTACGAAATCAAAATTCCTCGCAGCATATTTATGATTGACATTCCTGGGTTGCGATATGTGCATTGGATGAGCCTCTACGAATGGGATGGCACCGCTTACGTCTTGAATAACGAAAGGATTTATGCCGAGAATGACGCGTTCCTCATTCAGTTATTGCGCCAGTATAATTATGCGCTGATTCGATATGGAAGGTACGAGCCATACAGTTTCTACATCGGGCTGGTCTTCTACTATCGCGGCAATACGGCAATGGCACGAAGGTATCTACAATCGGTGGTCAAATATGCTAAGAAGCCAGATTACATTCATGCTGCGGAATCCATTTTGAAAAAATTGCCACCGCAGTGAAATGTGGAACAAGGCCTGACATTTAACAGACCGAATCGGAGACAAAAAACATGAAAAAACATTTTCAAACCACACTTCTTGGACTTTCTATTTCCTGATACTCAGTTCTCTTGTAGTGAATGCGGAGTCCCCTGAAACTACAACGCCTGAAGTCAAGTATCAACGATATTACTCATATCAGGAGAAAAAGTATCACCGTTTTTTGCCTACCGCCGCCCCAAAAGGACTTTATTACAATACACGAATGGCGGCTACCGCAAATATTGATGATACACCTGAAAAAGAGACCGTTGTCTTAATACTTGTTGATGTGCCGAGAGAACCGTACAGATATGTTGACGAATGGGTCCAAGCGTTTCTTCTCATTGCTAATACCGAGGCAGCGGAACCCCAAGAAAAGGCACTTTTCAAACTTTTTGATACGGGGACTTATGCATTGGAGGTCCCCACAGCGGAAACTATTGAACTTCAGAACCCGCCATTCGTCTTCACGCAACCCCCGAAAGATGTGCTTCAATCTCATGCCACCTTTGAACTCGTTGATTTAACGGGTGATGGAGTTTTAGACGTATGGTTTGAATCCACCTACGGTGTTGCTGTGATTTCGTTTCAGAACGGGGCATTCAAGGAAGTCTTCGGCAACTACACCATTCCTGGATTTCTATCTGAAGCCGAGTACGTTGACTTAGATAACGATGGCAGCTACGAAATCAAGGTTCCATACAGTATAAATATTGACCGTGTCCCTAGCGCGCCACATCTGCCATGGATGAGCCTTTACGAGTGGAATGGAAACGCGTACATCTTGAATAACGAGAGATTCTATGCCGAGAATGACGAGTTCCTCATTCAGTTATTGAGCGAGTATAATTATCAGATGCTTCGGCATGGGCGCGTTATTTATAACTGTGAGACATACCGTTTCTACTTAGGGTTGGTATCCTACTATCGGGGCAGCGAGACACCGGGGCATTTAAAATGGATCATTGAACATGGGAAGCAGGACCATTACATTCAAGCCGCGGAATCCATCTTTAAAAAATTGCCATCCGAATAAATGGGAGACAAAAGCATGAAACAACCTCTTCAAACCACACTTCTTGGATGTGTTATTTTGCTGATACTCAGTTGTTTTGCTGTGAATGCGGAGACTGCCAAAACGACGACTTCCGAGGTCAAGTATTACCATTACTATTACCGAGACCTTGAAAGGTATCACCGTTTTTTACCTTCTGTTGCTCCTGAAGAACTCCGCTACCATACCCGGATGGTAGCCGATGCAGATATTAATGACACGCCTGAAAAAGAGAAAGTTGTTCTAATCGTTGTCGATACAAAACGGCACACACCGTACGGTGAGTGGCTTCAAGCATTTCTCCTCATAACAGACCCCGACATAGACAGCCCGAAGAAAAAAGATTTATTCAAACTTTTTGATTCGGATTCTTATGATTTGGAGGTTCCAGCAGCGAAAACCATTGAACTTCAGAGTCCACCGTTTATCTTCAAGGAACGGCTGAATGATGCGCCTTGGAAACCGCACGGTGTCTCCTTTAGACTCATTGATTTGACGGGTGATGGCACTTTAGATGTATGGGTGGAATCTGCTTATGGTGTCGCGCTCATTTCTTTTCAGAACGGTGAATTCAAAGAGGTCTTCAGCAACTACACCGTGACTAAAAAGAAACTCGCAGAAACTTCTGACATCGAATATCATTATTACGATGCCCCAATCGAGCCTCAGGGACGATTGTATCACCGTTTTTTGTCTGCTCCGGCTCCGGAAGGACTCTATTACGATACTCGGATGATAGCCACAGCAAATGTGGATGACACGCCTGAAAAAGAGAGGATTGTTCTAATGATTGCTGAGACCGGAAGGAACGGGCCCCACGGCGAATGGGTTCAAGCGTTTCTCCTCATTGCTGAAAACGAGGTAGACATCCTGAAGAAAAAAGACCTTTTTAAACTTTTTGATACAGGGACTCATGATTTGGATGTACCAGCGAGAGTTTCTATTGAAGCGCAGCGTACACCGTTCGTCTTCCGAGAATGGACGCACAGAGGTTCTCCTTGGAGTTTTGGCGGGGTCTCTTTTGACCTTGTTGATCTGACGGGTGATGGCATTTTAGACGTATGGGTTGAACATGCCTACGGTGTGGCTGTGATTTCTTTCCAAGATGGTGAGTTTGTGGCAGTCTGCAGTGCCTATAGTTCTACCAGAAGGGAGGGCCCGATAGAATACCTTGATATAGATAACGATGGCATCTACGAAATCAAGATTCCTGATAGCATACATATCAAGGGTGCCCCTGGCGCAGCGGCTCTGAAATGGATGAGTTTCTACGAGTGGGACGGCACCACCTACGTCTTGAATAACCGAAGATTCTATGCTGACAATGACGAGTTCTTAGTTCGGTTGTTGGAAAAGTATAATTTTTGGCATTATTATGCAATACAGGATGAATACAGTTTCTACATAGGATTAGTCTTCTACTATCGCGGCAACGCAGTAATGGCGCAAAAATATCTACAATGGGTCGTCAGAAATGTGAAGAACGATGATTACATTGAAGCCGCGGAATCGATCTTGAAAAAATTGACACACCACTAAAAAACAGACCCAACCCGTCTGACATCTAACAGACCCAACGGGAGACAAAAACATGAAAAAACATTTTCAAACCATACTTTTTGGACTGGCTATCTGCTTCTTGCTGTCGAGTGCGGCGGTGAGTGCTGACCCGCCAATATCCGAAACTTCTGATGTCAGGTATCGACGGTTTCATTATGGGTATCATCCTATGGGGCGAATATATCAACGATTTTTACCCGCTCCTCGACCGAAAGAACTTTATTACTCTACCGAGCTCAAAGCCATTGCAAATATCGATGATACACCTGAAAAAGAGACTGCTGTTCTAATGATTGTTGGTGCAAACGAGGCATCAGTCCCCGGCAACTGGGAACAAGCGTATCTCCTGATTACTGACACCGTAGCAGCCGGTTTTTCAAAGAAAATAGACCTTTTCAAACTTTTCGATTCAGGGACTTATGCGTTGGAGGTGCCAGCGAAAACTGTTGAACTTCGTAGCCCACAGTTCATCTTCACGCAACCGCCAAAAGATGCTCTTAAGCCTCCCGATGTTTCCTTTAGACTCGTCGATTTAACAGGCGATGGCACTTTAGACGTCTGGGTTGAATTTGGATATGCCGTGGCTGTGATTTCATTTCAGGATGGCGAATTCAAGGAAATCTTCAGCTCCTATACGGTTCCCGGGATGCTGCCTGGTCCTGAGTACATTGATCTCGATAATGACGGCAGCTATGAAATAAAGATTCCATACAGCATATATATTGAGGATCTTCCGGGATTACCACACCTACCATGGATGAGTCTATATGAATGGGATGGGAACGCCTACGTCTTGAGTAACGAAAGGTTCTATGCCGAGAATAACGATTTCCTCATTGAGTTATTGAGCGAGTATAATTATCAGCTACTTCAACGAGGGGCATTTATCAGCTACTGCGAAACATATAGGTTCTATTTAGGGTTGCTATACTACTATCGTGGCAGCAAGTCACCCTCGGATTTAGAGTGGATTCTGGAACATGCGAAGAATAACGATTATATTCAAGCGGCATCAGTTCTCTTGAAAAAAGCACCACCCTTGCGAAGATGAAAACCAACCAATACACAGAATCATCAACGCTTTTATTCGGAGACAAAAAGCATGAAGCAACACATTCAAACCACACTTCTTGGATTTGCTATTTTGCTGATACTTAGTTCTCTTGTCATAAATGCGGAGACCGCCAAAACGACGACTTCTGCAGTCACGTATCACTCCAGAGCCCGTTTTCATGAGGAGAGGTATGACCGTTTTTTCCCTAACCCGCCACCGGAAGGATTCGATTACCATACCCAGATGATAGCCAGCGCAAATATTGATGATACACCCGGAAAAGAGACCATTGTGCTAATCGTTGTTGATACAAAACCGCGGGCACCGTCCGGCAATGGGCACCAAGCGTTTCTCCTCATTACGGACACCCAATCATACTCGGGTCCGAAGAAAAAGGATTTATTCAAACTTTATGATTCGCGGACGCATCAGTTGGAGGTCCCCGCAAAAGTTATTGAACTTTATGAGCCACCCTTTGTCTTGAAACAACCGACCGATACCGCCTTTAGACTCGTGGATTTAACGGGCGATGGCACCTTAGATGTCTGGGTAGAATCCGTTTATGGTGTCGCCCTCATCTCTTTTGAAAACGGCGAGTTCAAGGAAGTCTTCAACAACTATCCAGTGACCGGACAAAAACTTGCAGAAACTCCCGATGTCGAGTGTCATTTTTACGATCCCTATGATTTCCCGAGTGATCCTGAAGGTGAAAAATATCATCGGTTTTTGGCGACGCCACCACCGGAAACACTCTCTTACACTACCCGGATGAAAGCCATTGCAAATATTGATGATACCCCCAAAAAAGAGACTATTGTTCTGATGGTTACTCAGCCAAGAGGCGAATCGGTCGAATGGGGGCAATGGAACCAAGCGTTTCTTCTGATTGCTGAGAATACAGCAGACGAGTTGCCCAAGAAAAAAGACCTTTTCAAGCTTTTTGCTTCGCGGGCTTATCCGTGGGATGTTCCAGCGAAAAACATTAAAGTTCAGAGCGCACCCTTCGTCTTCCGAAAATTTTACGGAAGTGGTCCATGGGAATTTCCACATGTTTCCTTTGAAATCGTGGATTTGACGGGAGATGGCATTTTAGACTTATGGGTGGAACATGCCTACGGTATAGCTGTGATTTCTTTCCAGAACGGTGAATTCAAGGCAGTCTGCAGTGCCTATAGTTCTACCAGAAGGAAGGATCCTATGGAATATATTGACTTGGATAACGATGGCATCTACGAGATCAAGATTCCTGACCGTATAGCTATCAATATTGATATGGGGTCACGTCCTGAATGGGTAAGCCTCTACGAGTGGGATGGGACCACTTACGTCTTGAATAACGAAAGGTTCTATGCCGAGAATGACGAGTTCCTTATTGCGTTATTGAACAATTATAATCATGTGCTGAATCACTATGGAAGATTCGAGGAATACAGTTTTTACATCGGGCTGGTATACTACTATCGGAGTAACGTCTCAATGGCGCGAGGCTATCTACAGTGGGTCGCCGAACATGGGAAAAAACAACATTACGTTCACACCGCGGAATCCATTTTGAAAAAACTGCCACGCCACTGAAAAACAGACACATCCAATCGGAGGCAAATATCCTGTCTGCCTAAGCCCTATTCATTTTTTTCTTATTATGCACGTTTTCGGCAATAAAATGTGTCTTTAAGAGATATGATTAGTGGACCGAGACTAAGTAAGTTTTGAAAAAACTGAAAAGTAACGGATAGGCAAGAGACCCAAATCCATTCATTACGGAGCACAGCAATGATAGAAGAAGATGTTCAACTCATCCACAGAATTTTGTCGGGCGATGATGCAGCTTTCACTGCTTTAGTCCGAAAATATCAGAAAAGTGTACATGCTTTGGCATGGCGGAAGATCGGTGATTTCCACTATGCCGAAGAGGTTACGCAAGACATTTTCCTCCAAGTCTATAACAAACTTTCAACGCTTAAGAATCCGCGCCAATTCGCTGGCTGGCTTTATGTTATGACAAGTCGGCACTGTAGCAACTGGCGGCGCAACAATAAAGCAAGGCTACAATTGCTGGAGACGATAGCTATGGACGCAGTTGATAAATCTGCATACGCGCGTTATATATCAGAGCAACGCGAGGCTGAATCTGTTGAAAATCGCCAGAAGCTTGTCAAGAAATTGATTGATAAACTTCCTGAGAGCGAACGCACTGTCATGACGCTCTACTATCTCGGTGAAATGACGACACGAGAGATTAGCAGATTTCTCGGTGTCTCTGTGCACACGATTACCAGCCGCCTGCAGCGGGCACGACGCCGTTTACAACAGGACGAAACGCTTTTGATACAAGAAATGCTCGGAAGTTTCCAACTCTCTACCGACCTTGCAGAAACCATCACCCAGAAAATTGCCGATATGAAACCGATCGCGTCGCCCCCTACAAAATCCCCTATTCCGTGGCTCGCCGTCGGCGTGGCTGCAATTTTGGTGATGCTGATGCTCGGACTTAGCAACAAATACCTCATACGATTTCAGAGACCCTATAGTTTTGAGGCAGCATCGGAACCGACCATCGAAATCATTGAAGCACCTATTGTTCTTGACACCGACGCAAAACCCGCGCTTCACTCTCAAGCCGGACGGGCTATCATGACCCATAAGACCAATAGCCCCGGATTACAAGATTCTGAAACAGTTTCAGCACCAGGTGCACAGGTGCATCCAGAGGATACCGTCTCATGGATGCCCGATCCAGCGTTACGCGCTGCTGTTCGGGAGGAACTCGCGCTTCCGGCAGCCGTGCCCTTAACGCAGGAGATGCTGCTCGAGCTGCAGCGTCTACATGCCGGTGGAAAAGGTATCACCGATTTAAAGGGCTTGGAATTTGCCCAAAATTTAGTGGACTTACGTTTAGGCGATGAGGGGAATGCTATCATCAACTTAAGACCACTCGCTACGCTCACCGATCTGACCTATCTCAATGTAGGCGGTAACCAAGTCGCAGACCTGAGGCCCCTCGCGAACCTGACGCATTTAACTGGGCTTAGCCTCTGGAATAACCGAGTAAACGATATATCGCCACTCGCTGCCTTGACTGCCCTGACTTACCTGAATTTGGCTGACAATTATGTAGACGATCTCAGTCCGCTCGCGAATCTGGTAAACTTGAAAAAATTAGACCTTTTTGACAACGACTTGCAAAATGTGGCTCCGCTCGCAGACTTGAGAAACCTAAAGCATCTGATCCTTACAGAGAACCATATTAGAGACTTTAGTCCGCTTACAGGACTGACGAATCTGCAAATATTATGGATCAAGGGGAATCCGATAAAAGACCTGCGCCCACTCTCTGAATTGCATCTTACAGACCTGAAATACGATGGAGTAGCAAATCACGCATCACAAACGCAGCCTTCTGAAGCATGGATGCCAGATCCAGTATTGCGCGCCGTAATTCGAGGGGAACTCGGACTCCTACCGGAGGTCCCATTAACGAAAGAAAAGATGTTAAGGTTGGACTATCTTGATGTGCACGACAAAGGCATCCTTGATATCACAGGCTTAGAGTTTGCGACGAATCTCAGAGAGCTCCACCTGAGTCGGAATCCAATCACAGATTTACGTCCGCTTGCAAACTTAACGAAACTTAAGGTTTTACATATCGGAGATGTCTCTCTACAGATGGCAAACCTTGAGCTCCATCCGCTGACGAATTTAACGAACTTAGAGAGGCTCATTCTGCACAGGAATGGCATTTTGGATATAACGCCGCTTTCGGGATTGACAAAACTGCGGACATTATCCATTGAAGGGAACCCAATCACAGATTTGCGCCCACTCTACAGATTGAATCTGAGAGAACTCGACGCGAGTCACTGTTCGCTAATAGACCTGCGTCAATTAGCGCGTCTCACCAGCTTAGAATACATCTGTCTGGAATACAGCGGTATTTCGGATATCCGTCCGTTGTCGGGGTTGACGAACCTGCACATCTTGGATATTAGATATAACGACATTGAAGACATCCTTCCGCTTTCGGAGTTAACTGCGCTGCATACTTTGTGGGTTCAGGGAAATCCGATAACAGATTTCACACCGATTGCCGAACTGAATCTCACGGACTTCAAATACGATGTTACCCAACAGATGAATCAGCAAACTGATGCTGCCGAAGTGTGGATGCCGGATGCTGCGTTGCGCATTGCAGTACGCGGTGAGGTTGGACTCCTACCGAATGTGCCGCTTACAAAAGAGAACATGCTACAACTGCAGGAGCTAAATATCTCCAACAAAGGTATCAATAACATTCGTGGTTTAGAGTTTGCGACGAACCTCAGAGAACTTAACCTGAGTCGGAATTCGATAACAGACCTATACGCACTGACGACTTTGATGAACCTTAAGGTCTTGAATATTTCGGGGATAACACCAAACACGCCAAATCTTGACCTATACGCTCTGACGAACCTCATCAACTTGGAGCGACTTTGGCTGGCAAATAGTAAGGTTTCGGATATCCGTCCGCTTGCTAAGTTGAAGAGGCTTCATGTTTTGGATATTAGCGGTAATGCCATTGAAGACATCAGCCCCCTTGCGCGGTTAGTTGCGTTGCGGACATTGCAGGTTCAAGGAAATCCGATAACAGATTTTACACCCCTCATTGGATTGAACCTTATAGAGTCGAGGTAGAATGAAGGGTGCTGCCACTTGGTAATTGTTGCCAATGCATTTAGTGGATAACAAAAATCGGAGATTTATATGAAAAAACTTAACTGCTGTATCCTTATCCTCTTAGCGATTGGATGTCTACTTTACGCTGGCGCAGAAGAACCACACTGGATGCCGGATGCGAACCTGCGCATAGCGATTCGAGAAAAGCTTGAGTTACCCGATGAAGTGCCCTTGACAAAAGAGAATATCAAATCACTGATACATCTTGAGGCACAACACAGAGGGATTCGTTCAATACAAGGATTGGAATTCGCACAAAATCTTGAAGTCGGTCTCAATCTCGGAATTAATCTCATAGAAGATATAACGCCGCTGCGAAACTTAACAAAATTACGTGGATTGGTTCTGCTTGGCAATCAAGTCTCCGATTTATCGCCATTAGAGCCTTTGACCTCCCTTGTATATTTGAACTGTGCATTCAATCCGATAAGCGACCTCAGCCCAGTCTCAAACCTTATCCATTTAGAAGACTTAGATTTGGCAGGTTGTCAAATCTCGGATGTAGCTCCGCTTGCTGGATTGAAAAATCTAAAAAAGTTAATCCTTGGTAGTAATTTGATCACAGATGTCAGTCCTTTAAAAGATCTTAGCCAGTTGGAAGTGTTAGATATTGTGGATAATCCTGTCTCGGATTTCAGTCCATTGCAGCATTTGAATCTGACCGTATTTGAGTATAATAGGCTTTGTAATATACCGTCTTTACCAGTTGAAGAGCGTATCCTAACACGCTCGTTTCCATCTGTTTTTAAAGCATGGGATAGCCTCATAATTGCGGGGCTCCCTAAACATGGCGGTATAGATTATCATGATCTCGCTTTCAGTCTGACTTTTGAACTTGCTTGGCGAACAACTCCGAGTAAGAGCACACGCGGCTTGGCGACTCGGGTTGGCGGTAATTTAGAAGCCGCTCAAGATGAACGTGATAGGCTTCTTGCCCTAAATCCGAATATAGTTACCCTTCGACACATTATTATTAATGGTAGTGGCGAGTTATCAAGGTA
Source organism: uncultured Poribacteria bacterium (assembly GCA_951828385.1). Lineage (GTDB taxonomy): Bacteria > Poribacteria > WGA-4E > WGA-4E > WGA-3G > WGA-3G. The sequence continues at coordinate 3,322,050 of OX639973.1, read as the reverse complement.
TCCACCGAACTCCGATTTTTGGCTTAAAGATGACAACGATCAAATAGTCTACAGCGAGATTCTCAACGGGCCAATGGTAAACTTTATGAACCCAGGGCTACAAGATATAATAATCGAACGGATTGTGAGTATTGCTGAGTGTGGACTTTATGATGGTATTATGATTGACGGGTTTGCTTGGAATGCTACCGGTTTTGTTGGACGAGATGTCTTTCCTCACACCAATGAAGAAATCATCGCTGCAACAACCCGCATATTGCGTGAGGCTCGCAACCGAGTTCGGAAAGATTTTCTGATACTTATTAATGCTGGTAGATCGAGACCGACAGCCTATGCCGAATACGTTGACGGGAGTTTTATGGAACTTGGTAGAGATCATCCAGAAGGTTATACTTATCGCGAACTCATTGAAATTGAGGATATACTCCTCTGGAATGAATTAAATCTACGCTCTCCGCAGATCAATTGTTTGGAAGGTGAGGGCATCGGCACAGAACCGGCTGACAGTCCCGACAACCGACGTTGGATGCGGTTGTTCACGACAATGGGATTAACACACTCTGATGGTTACGTGCTTTACAATACTGGTAAGCGATTTCACGGCGGACCTGATCACGAACATATCTGGTATGATTTCTGGGATGCCGACCTTGGTCATCCTGTCGGCGGTGCTGAAACAAAAGGGCAGCTTTACGATAATCGCAATGGTGTATTCATTCGTGAGTTCACCAACGGTTGGGCGGTCTATAACCGTTCTGGTGAGGAACAGCAGATCGAGTTCTCGGAGAGCACAACAGCCGTTTCAAGTGGCATCAAAGGATACGCCCACCCCCTACCAGATTTAGATGGCGAAATTTACTTGAAGCGCATTGGAGAGGTCGCTGATCTCAACAGTGATGGTATTGTCAATATCTTGGATTTGGTCATTGTTGCTAATGCTTTCGGCAAAACAACACCGGATCTTAACGGCGATGGGATTGTGAATATCCTTGATTTGGTGATTGTTGCGAATGCGTTTAGTAACTAACAGAAAATGATACTTCAAAAAAGAGAAATGAAGGAAATCCGTATGAAAATAAGAAATTGTCTTTTGGCTTTTGTTTTGCTCAGTGTTACGATTATAAACAGTCCCCTTTTCGCAGAAGACTGGCTCCCCGATCCGAATTTACGGATGGCAATCAGGAAGACACTCCGAGCAGAGATTGAACTCCCCGATCACACACCACCTTTTAGATGATGTCCAACCCGATGGCGGCTGTTTTTCGATTTATCCGGGGAGCCATAGACTTGGGTTCCCAAAAGAGACTCGCGACTTGGATGAAACGCAGCAACAAAGATTAGCAGAACCTGTTTTCTTTTATGGAAATGTGGGAGATGTCCTGTTCTGGCATCCGAAACTCGCACATCAGGAACAACCGAATACCTCCGACAAGATACGGATCATATTATTTCATGATTGGGTAAGGAAAGAAAATGAAACAAACCGCAAAAATAGGAGACTTCCATGAGAAAACTTAATTTCTATATCCTTGTTCTCTTAGTTATCACCTGTCTACTTTACGCTGACGATCATGCGCAAATATGTGACCAGACTGTTGAATTTCCTGCGCCACCCGTTGAAGAACGGATCCTGACACGGACATTCCCATCTACTTTTCAAGCAGCGAATCCACTTTTGGTTGATGGTTTGCCCGCTCCTACCTTTGAAATGAACGTTGAGGAATGGTTTGAATCATATACAAAAGATGAATATATTATCGTTCATGATCTACATTTTAGCGACTTTATGCCCTATGAACGTGCATTTATCAGACACCATGTTACCGAGGATCAACCGTTCACTGGCTTATCAAGACAGATAGGTGTAGAGGATATGGAAATTGCAAAAGCAACGCATCAACGTAGACTTGCGCTGAATCCGAATTATATATTTTTGTTATGGGTCAGTTTTCATGTAGGTGAACTACATCAATATCCAGACAATCCTGATTTCTGGCTTAGATCGGATATTGACGGGGGTTTGATTGAATATCCAGATCCTGGTGTATATTATCTTAATATTTTCAATCGTGAAGTTCAAGATATTATTATTAACCAAACAGTAGATTATGCGAACTGTGGGCTTTTTGATGGTATGATGATTGACTCGTTTACTTTATTTACCAATGACCGTTATGGGCGTATAGACCCTAATAGGGTCTCCGAGAAAATGGGTGCCGAGATTATAGAAGCACTTGTGTATCTTTTTAGCGAGGTGCGTGAACGGGTGCCAGACGATTTTCTAATACTCGTTAACGGTGGGATCGGAGCTGGGGAATTAGAAAGTTTTACAAAATATATTAACGGCAGTTTTATGGAGGTTGTCAGACAACCCCATAGACACTACAATTACGATGACCTTGTCCTAATAGAAGAACTATTGCTATGGAACGAGGAAAACTTACGGTATCCACAGATTAATTGTCTCGAAGGTTTCGGACTTGAAATGCAACCGCCGGATAGTCCAGAAAACCAAAAATGGATGCGCGTCTTTACCACTCTCAGTCTCACACACTCCGATGGCTATGTCCTTTACAATAGAGGTGGATTTTACATTGGGGAGGCTCACCACGACCACATCTGGTATGACTTCTGGGATGCCGACCTCGGTCGCCCTGTTGGCGGCAATGAAACAAAAGCACAAACCTACAACGACATTGACGGCATTTTTATCCGTGAGTTCACTAATGGTTGGGCAGTATATAACCGCAGTGGCACAGAACAGCAAATCAATTTTATTGCACAAACCACTGGCGTTGCGAGCGGTGCCACAAGTTTTCGGCATGTCATTGCCGATTTAGACGGTGAGATGTATCTAAAGACAGGAATAACCGCCGACATCAATGGCGATGGTGTCGTCAATGTTTTGGATTTAGTCATTGTCGCTAATGCTCTCGGGAAGACAACCTCTGATCTCAACGGCGATGGGATTGTGAATATCCTTGATTTGGTGATTGTTGCGAATGCGTTTAGTAACTAACAGAAAATGGCACTTCAAACAAGAAAAATGAAGGAAATCCGTATGAAAATAAGAAATTGTCTTTTGGCTTTTGCTTTCTTCACTGTTACAATCATAAACAGTCCGCTTTTCGCAGAAGTTTGGATCCCCGATCCGAATTTGCGGATGGCAATCAGGAAGACACTCCGAGCAGAGATTGGACTCCCCGATCACACACCACTTACCAAAGAACATCTGAGGTTGCTAACGTATTTGGGTGTTCCTGAGGGTAACCAAGTCAAGGATCTAACCGGCTTAGAGCATGCAGTCTCTTTAGAACAGTTTTACGCGGATGATAACCACATCGAAGATTTACAACCTTTGGCAAGTTTGGGGAATTTGACGAGTTTATCTCTTCATAAGAATCAAATATCAGATATTTCGCCACTTGCGAACCTGACAAACTTGAAAGATCTCTACCTGAGTGAAAATCGTATCTCCGACATATCGCCGCTCGAACAACTAACCAACTTAAAAACATTGCACTTACATTTTGGCGAAAATCAAGTTAGCAATCTACTTCCGCTATCAGATTTGGTTGAACTTGAACAACTCAGTTTGACAGCAAATCGTGTCTCTGATATTTCACCCCTTGAACAACTAACTAACTTGAAAACATTGCATTTAGGCATCAATCAGATTAGCGATATAACGCCCCTGAGAAACCTCACTGAATTAGTAGAGCTCAGTCTTAACGATAATAAGATCGTAGATATATCCACATTGGAAAATCTGACAAATCTTGTGCAAGTCAGGCTTCAAGGCAACCCTATCCGAGACCTGAGTCCATTACTGAATTTACCTGTCCTAAGGTATCTGAATATTGAAGGAATTTTGGTAGAAGATATTACACCGTTCCTCGGTTTAAATTTAATAGAATTCAGATACGATATCCTGTGTGAGTCTGTCGAATTCTCTATTATTTCTGTTGAGGAACGAATCTCAACCCGGACATTCCCTTCTGTTTTTCAAGCCGTAAGTCCAATTTGGTTTGAAGGGATACCGTTATTGAATCGTTATGCAGATCCCGAATCGGTGCCGTTTCCGGATCTCCTTCTTGCTGGACTTATCCACTACGGAGACTTACATTTTCAAAAGAGCACTCTGGGAGCAGATTTAATATTGAAGGAGAACGTCCCACAGGAGCGTCACGCGTATTATCATGCGCGGAACCCCAATTTCGTCTCCTTATATTGGTGGGAATTTTTCGCATGGAAACCCGGCGGCGCGTTATTTCCAGATGAATCCAAGTATTGGATGACAGACCGGGCGGGAAATCGGGTCAATCTCGACAGCCAATCTTATCTTAATATAGTTGACCCTGAAGTTCAAGAAATTTTGATAAGACAAGGGGTCGCTATAGCAACTTGTGGTCTTTTTGATGGTATTATGATTGATAACTTTGCCGGAGGTCCCGGTCGTATCGTATCAATAGATGATCGTGATAGCCTTAAAGCCTCTTCTGAAGAAATTGAGGCAGCTGTTATCCACATTTTCAGTGAAATTCGTGCTCGTGTGCCAGACGATTTCATAATTATTGTTAACGCGGGTGCCTCAAAAATGGAAAGTCTTTCGGAACTCATAAACGGATCTCTTGTAGAGTTTGTTAGAGAGCCTGGCAGATACTATAATTATGAGGACCTTTCCATTCTGGAAAATGCACTGCAATGGAACGAAGCAAACTTACGGTACCCGCAAGTCAATGTTGTAGAAGGGTATGGAATTGGAACAGAACATCCAAACAGCCCAATCAATCAAAAATGGATGCGTGTCTTTACGACACTCGCCCTCACGCATTCGGATGCCTATGTGGTTTACAATAGAGGTGAGGAAGATAACGAACATATCTGGTATGATTTCTGGGATGCCGATCTCGGTCGTCCTATCGGCGGTGCTGAAACAAAAGGGCAGCTTTACGATAACCGCGACGGCATCTTCATCCGCGAGTTCACCAACGGTTGGGCAGTCTATAACCGAAGCGGACAAGTACAGACGATTACGTTACCGATGGAAACTACGGGTGTTGAAAGCGGTATCACCGGCATTGAACACACAATCCCCGATCTCGATGGTGAGATGTATCTGAAAATCAACGTTGCCGATCTCAATGGCGATGGCATTGTGAATATCTTGGATTTGGTCATTGTTGCTAATGCTTTCGGTGAAACAGGCCCCGATCTGAATAGTGATGGTGTCGTCAATATCCTTGATTTGGTGATTGTTGCGAATGCGTTTAGTAACTAACAGAAAATGATACTTGAAAAAAGAAAAATGAAGGAAATCCGTATGAAAATAAGAAATTGTCTTTTGTCTTTTGCTTTCTTCGCTGTTACAATCATAAACAGTCCGCTTTTCGCAGAAGTTTGGATCCCCGATCCGAATTTGCGGATGGCAATCAGGAAGACACTCCGAGCAGAGATTGGACTCCCCGATCACACACCACTTACCGAAGAACATCTGAAATATCTTTCACATTTAGACGTGCGGAACAGCAATATTAGCGATCTAACCGGCTTAGAACACGCAATCAACTTGCAAGATTTCAATGGCGATAGTAATCAAATCAGTGACTTAACCCCACTGTCGGGTTTAGTTCGCCTCCATACCTTATCACTCCGTGAAAATCAGATATTTGATATTTCACCGCTCGCGAATCTCACCACTTTGCATCGCCTCAATTTATCGATAAATCAAATCTCCGATATTATAGCCCTTGAAAATCTAACAGGATTGCGCTGGTTGGACCTTGAATATAATCAGATTCGGGATATATCCGTCCTCAGCAATCTCACGATTTTAGAAGACCTACGACTGACAAGCAACTTCATCACAGATTTCAGCCCCTTAGCGAACCTTACCCGATTAAAGCGACTCTCCATGAAAGAGAACTTCAATGAGGATATCGCACCCTTACGCCATTTGAACATCGACGTTTTTCACTACGAGGAGGTATGCGAAAATCCACCGTTCCCGCCACCTATTGAGGAACGGGTCTTAAACCGAACATACCCATCTCTCTCCCAATCAGGGTTTTATGTCACAAATTTACCGAGAGAAGTCAGTGAGACTTATCACGATCTTCATATTAATGATTTTACACCCTATCAAGCAGCAGAGATTGAGGTTCATATCACGGAAGATCGCCCGACTGAGGGATTAGCAAACCGACTGTCTGGTAGGTGTGCCCTCGCAGCGGCGATCTACCAACAGCGACTTGATATTAATCCAAACTATCTACTTCTGTTTGGTATCGGGTTCTACTCGTCACATGCCGGAGGTTTCCCTGAAGATTCCGACGTGTGGCTCAGGGACGCTACTGGACAGATCGTCGCCAAAGACGTAAATCAACCGTGGTTGGAATATCAGATAGACTTAGTTAAGCCTCGTGTCCAAGACATTCTCATAGAGCATATTGTTGGTATCGCCAAAAGTGGGCTTTATGATGGCATTGCTATTGATGGGTTCGTCAATGACGGCGCCGGGTTCATCGGACGCGAACTACACCCCGCGACTGATGAAGAAATCCGAGCAGCATACAAACGCATATTACATGAAGTACGTCTCCGAGTGCCAGAAGATTTCCTAATTCTGGTGAATGCTGGCATTCAAAAGCCTGTAAGTTTCACTGAATACGTTAACGGCAGTTTTATTGAAACGGGACCTGAACTCAAGGAAGCAGGCTACACCTATCGTGAACTCATTGATATAGAGGAAGCATTCCTCTGGTATGAAGAAAACCTACGCTATCCACAGATAAACGTTTTGCAGGGCATAGCAATCGGTACATCAGAGAGTCCAACGAGTCAACGTTGGATGCGTGTCTTTACAACATTGACTCTCACGCACTCGGACGGTTATCTTTTCTTCGGGGTAGAAGACATTGATCGTAACAAAGATCGTATTTGGTATGATTTCTGGAATGCTGAGTTGGGTCGTCCTGTCGGCGGTGCTGAAACAAAAGGGCAACTTTACGACAACCGTGACGGTGTATTCGTCCGAGAGTTCACCAACGGCTGGACGGTCTATAACCGCTCCGGAAAGGAGCAGCAGATTGAATTCATAGGAAGCACAACAGGCTTTTCAAGTGGGATCAAAGGGCACGCGCATACCCTTGCAGATTTAGATGGTGAGATCTACTTGAAGATGGACGAGATTGTTGACCTTAAAGAGGATGGTGTTGTGGGCCTTGATACCACTAACACAGAAAATGCTACGGAATGGATGCCCGATGTAAACCTGCGAATGGCAATAACAGAACAACTCAGAGAAAAAGTAGCGTTACCGGAGGGTGTGCCACTTAGAAAAGATCAAGTCAGATTATTACGCGACTTGAGCATTAACGGGCTCAAGATAAGTGATTTGACAGGCTTAGAACATGCGGTGTTCTTAAAACATCTCGATGCAAGTGGTAATGAAATCACAGACTTACAGCCCTTAGCGAATTTGGTGCATCTAAATAACATAACGCTCAACGAAAATCAGATTGTCGATATTTCACCGCTTGCGAATCTACTGGACCTGACGTGGCTCAATTTAGGTAGTAATCAGATAAGTAATATTACCCCGCTCGGAGATCTCACGAAATTGAAGAAATTAGAGATTGATAACAGTTTGGTTGAGGATATAAGTGCAGTAGCAAATTTGATAAATCTTCAGGAACTACGGTTTATAGTTTGTATCAAATGACCCCATGAGTTACACTAATAGTATGCGTTAACCTAACAAGTAGATGTATTTTTATCACCGATACTCTACTCATGGAGGTCACTATGACACGCCAAAATGATACCGCCTATGGTATCAAACGACTCGAATCCAAGAACGCAAGAGCTGCGATTATTCAGAAGATTTCAGCAGACTTTAATCTTATGCCTATCGTTGCTGAAGCCTACTATAAACAGATTTCAAGTTACTTTGAGCAACACGCCGATGTGCAACTGACATCCGGGCAAATCTGTTATGAAGCCGTCGCCGCCGAGGAACCCGCAGGTAAACACATCGCTTTAGCGAGAAAAGTCTCCTGTCGGTTGACACTCAATGCCATTCAGGAGGACTTTGAAGTCTTAGGCACTTATGGGCTTGCAGGACTCAGACGCCATCGCATCCTCCGATTGACCCAAGAAGCTTATGACCAAGAGGCCTTGTTGAGTCATGAGGATCTGGCGGTGTTATTAACCACCAGTCCCGCCACTGTCAAACGCGACATCCGAGCGTTAAAGCAGGCCGGCTATTTCGTGATGACGCGCGGGGCAAAACACGACATGGGCCCCGGCACGTCCCATAAAACCCAGATCTTGGAGTTGTATTTCAAGGCGTATACCTTCACCGAGATTGAGCAAAAGACGAACCACTCTGAACGCGCTGTCTGGCGGTACTTGAAAGACTTCACACAAGTCGCAACACTGCATCATCAAGGCTTTCCTGACGCACAGATACGGCTCATCACTCACTTCTCCGACCGACTCATACGCGAGTATCTCGCGCTGTATAAGGAATACCAGAACACGGACCGAATGACCGAGCGCCTTCACCCAGAACCAGCGGATCCAAAAAAGGGGGAACTCTCATGAGCAAACCTTTGACGCGCACGCAGATCAACGAGAAGAAGTTCAGACGCATCAACGATAAATCGCTACGCCAGCTGCTGATCCATCGCTTTCTCAATGACTATGGCTATGACAAAGGCGAAGTCACGGCTACCGCTATTGTTGATGATATTCTTACGACCGTTGAGGACTATTTCGTGATTACCCTCCCTTTGGAGAAACTCGCCACGGGGGATCAACTCCCTGATGAACGGTTGCTGAGTTATGGACACCTCGTTTGGATGGCTGTACCTATTGAGGAACACCCTGAAAGAGGAAAATCCATCATCAAAACGCGTATGAAACCTATCATCCTGACATACCTCGCCACAGAGGATATTGAATCCTTTCGCAACGGTTTTACCTCACGGAAACCACTGCGGATCAATCGCTTGGTTCGCTGGTGTCATCAAGCTTATGACCAAGGGGCCTTATTGACACAACTCGACTTAGCCGTCTTGCTCAATGTCTGTGATGCTGTCGTCTGTGATTATGTCAATGAGTGGCAAAAGACCACTGGCGAAATCCTGCCCACTCGGGGCAATATCCATGATTTATCGGGGGCTATTACCCACAAGAAAGAGATCATAACCCTCTATCTTCAAGGACATCTCACCCCGAGTATTGCTGCGAAAACCAAGCACTCTAAAGAAGCAGTTGACCGATACATTCGCGACTATGAGATCGTCAAAGTCGTTCGCAAGGCAACCGCTGATATTGACAACATCTCACAGATTACACGACTTTCGAGACGCGTCATTTCTCAATATCTCGACCTGATTCCCAAGCACCAACTCCAAGCCATAGATGCAAACCTCGCCAATTCAGCCGCAAACGATAACGCGACAGAGCAAGGAGAAACCCAATGATACCCTAACCTCCTGTTCCTAACCCATTTGACTTGGCAAAACCGGAGCCGCTTCTGTAAAAATACGCTTGACAGTCGTTTCCCGGTTTTGCTATACTTTAGACGTGTGGATCGCTCAGCACATCATTTTTCAATGAAGATGCCAGCGAATCCAACGCAACCCACTGAGAAACCATCGCTGGGAAGTCAATAAACATCAACCTTCCAGCTATCCTATGGTCATTTGATACTATTTAACAATAACCTTGTTACAGACGTTAGTCCGCTTGCGAATCTGCTAAACCTGACGCGACTCAACTTTGGTAACAATCAAGTCAGCGATATTACCCCACTCAGAAATCTTACGGAATTGGAGAAGTTAGAGATTGATAATAATTTGATTGAGGATATAAGCACCATAGAAAATTTGATAAATCTTCAGGAATTACGGTTTAACAACAACCTTGTTGCAAACATTAGTCCGATATTGAACTTACCCGCTTTAGAAGCACTCAATATCACAGATAATCCGGTGAAAAACATTGCGCCCCTACTCGCCTTGGATCTCGTTGAATTTGAATATGATGAAGTGCAACTAAAAGCCAGCAATCCTGCGGATGTGACTGGCGATGGTGTCGTCAACATTCTTGATTTAGTGGCAGTGGCAAATGCGTTTGGCGAAGCAGAACCCGACCTGAATGGTGATGGTGTTGTGAATATCCAAGATTTAGTGATTGTTGCGAATGCGTTTAGGAACTAACACAATGTGAGTTTGACATAAATAAAAACACCTACGTCCACTTGAGGGTGAACTTTTTGGCTGAAATTTTCTTAAAATAAAATTTTAACTTCCCATTACATTCAGGAGGCACCGTAATGAAAAAATACGCAACAATAAAAAATAGGGACATTCTGGTCATTTTAACACTCATTCTCTTTTCAACGTTCTATCTCCCACTCCTTTTCGCGCAATCCCCTATACCCGAAGGCGCGATAGAATGGTTCGGTAAGGGTCGCATCTACGATATGCAGTATTCACCGGACGGCACGCGACTCGCTGTCGCCACCTCTCTTGGAATTTGGATATACGATGCAACGACCTACCAACCCCTTCATTTCCTGAAGAAACACGAATACCTTGTTGAACGTATCGTTTTCAGTCCGGACGGAGGCCTCCTCGCAAGTGAGGAACGCTTCGACATCCATCTTTGGGATGTCAACACAGGAAAACATAAATATAAACTTGACCACCGGGGCGGTATCAAACATTTCGACTTCAGTGCGGATGGACAAACACTCGTGACATTGGGTAGGGGGAGCCCATTCATAAGTACCATTCTTTATCACGTAGATTCAGGTGCTGAAAAGCAGGTCAAAGATATGCACATGAATGATATAGACTTTATTCAGGCTCACCATACGACCTTCGATCGGAATAATAATATACTGGCAACCGGCGAATTGGACAACACAATCTATTTGTGGGATTTAGTTGAAGGTGTACGCAAGAAAACACTAAGAAGACAGAAAGGATATCTTAATTGCCTCGCTTTCAGTCCGGATGGCAAAACATTAGCAAGCGGAGGTGAGGGTGAGTTCATCCGTGGTGAAGACGGAAATTTCCGTCGTGATAACGGGGTTTTCCACGTGTGGGACGCTGTTAAAGGGAAGCGGAAACATAGATTTTCTGGTGAAGATATGTTTGATATTTGGAGCGTCGCCTTTAGTCCAGATGGGAATCTATTAGCCGGTGGTGATCAGTTCGGACAAATCCACTTGGTGGACCCAAACACAGGCAAATACATAAAAAAACTTGAAGGGCATAGCAAAGAAATTGTTGCTATCTCCTTCAGTGCGGATATGCGGACGTTTGCGAGTGGCAGTAAGGATGGCACCCTCCGTATTTGGGAAGTGGTTTCCGGCAAAAATAAGCAGACATTTGAAGGGTTTTTCGATAAGGTCATAGGTTTTGACGTGAGTGCAGACAGCAAAACTATCCTTATGGGCGGCTCTGGTCCCACCTGTTTATGGGATGTAGCATCGGGCAAACGTGAAAAAACTTTTACCGAAAGTTCGTATGCCGCCGGTAATATTGCGTTCATCCCGGGCGGAAAATTCATCCTACCGTCGACGAATGCAAAATTTCTGTATGATCGGAATACAGTGGAACGCGCAGCACATTTTCTTGGAATTGGTTCATCTGCCGCAAGTGTCGGTTTTAGTCCGGATGGAAAAAAAATTGTAACTGGAAATGACGATGGCACCGTCTTGCTGTTTGATGTAGAGAGAAGAAACTATAAAGGGCAGGTGACCCTCGCAGCACACCAGGGGCGTGTCGTCAGTTTGGCATACAGTCCGGATGGCAAAACAATCGTCAGTGCGAGTGCGGATAAGACTATCAAATTGTGGGACGCGAACACGATGACGAAACAGAAAGTCTTTTCAGGAGATATGGATGCCCTCACAGATATGGCGTTGCGTCCCGATGGTAAAACAATCGCTGCTGTAGATAACACAGCAACCATCTATCTGTGGGATATAGAGACAAGCACGGAAAAGAAGTTTCGCATAGCGCATGGTGCCGGTGTCATAAGTGTAGCGTTTAATTCCGATGGGCAGCGGCTTGCGGTTGGTGGTGTAGATGGTGCTGTCACTATTTTAGATGCGGAGACGGGCGTATCTCAGCAGCGGTTCACGGGGCATCAGGCACAGGTGAAGGTTGTTGGGTTCGCTGCGGACGGGAAAGTGCTTGCAAGTATGAGTGATGATGGTATTTTCTTTTTGTGGGATGTCGTTGCAACACAATAAATTTTGAAGTCTTTTATTTTTGTTGTTTTTGGTGTGTTGGTGCTGTACTTACCTTGCGCGATTTAGTCAAATCGGCTGAAGCGAAAAGATGGATACCGCCGGCAGTAAAGTAAAGTCGGCAGCGTCCGTTATGCAAAAAATATGGACAAACCCGATATTTTGTGGTATCATTAAGTACACACATTGTGAAAAATATTCAATACCTCGGTTTCGAGGCGATAAGTTCACAAAAGGAGTATGAGTTTTGAATCGACCATCTGCAAGGAAACACGCACGGGCGGACGAAGCGAAGCGGATACGCAACCGCCACCGCAAAGTAACACTGCGAACAGTGCTTAAACAGACAGAAACCGCACTTGAGGAAGGCAACGTTGATCAGGCACAAGAGTTGTGCAAAACCGTAGCAAGCCTCTTGGATAGAGCTGCAAGTAAAGGCGTTATTAAAAAAGGGACGGCAAATCGTCAGAAGTCTCGGCTCACCCGTAAGTTGAATACTATCACCGCTGCAGCAGCGTAATTTCGGCTTGCTATTTAAAAATCGAAAAGGATAACAAGCCTGCAACAACGGCCGCAGGCGACTCGGAGGCGAGGGCTGTTCTTAAACGTTCCATGTTGTTGCACGCCTTGCGAAAGTTAAAAAAATATGAACGTGCGCGAAGTCGCCTTAGAGTGTTTACTGACCCTCTCACACAGCAGCACGTCAATCGCATCTGTCGTTGACAGCGCATTCGGACGGCACGCTTTTGAAGGGCGCGAACGTCGCTTCATCAATGGACTTGTCTACGGTGTTATCCGTTGGCAGAAACAGCTGGATTGGGTGCTGGATCAGTTTATCAATCCACGATTTCAGTTAGACGCGCGCCATCGCAATATCCTGCGACTCGGCGCGTTTCAGCTGCTACACCTGGATGGTATACCCGCGCACGCCGCTATTTTTGAAACCGTCCAACTCGCTACTACCCATTTGCGACGCAACAGAGGACGGAGAACTGCGGGATTTATCAATGCCGTCCTCCGCTCCGTGCAACGCGAAGGTGCTGCACTCGCTTATCCATTACTTGATGCGAACCCCATAGAACATATAGCACTTTCGTTGTCCTACCCGACGTGGTTGGTAAAACAGTGGCTTCAGACGCGCGGCGTTTCGTGGACGTTGGCGTTCTGTCGCGCCAGTAACCAGATCGCACCGCTTGCGCTCCGCGTAAATACCCTCCTAACAAAACGTGAAGAAGTGTGCCAATCGTTAGCAGCGATGGGCATCACGGCAACCGCCTCCAAAATGGCACCCGATGGGGTGGTCCTTGAAAACCGTGCTGTCACCGCTTTTGATGATGCGGATGAAGGGACATTGAAGGACATCCTCAACCGAGAGGACATCTATGCTCAAGATGAGAGCGCGATGTTAGTGGCGCGCCTGCTCTCACCGGAGGATGCGGAATGTGTCGTAGACTTGTGCGCTGCACCGGGCGGTAAAACAACGCATCTCGCGCATCTCATGGGCAATGCCGGAAAAATTATCGCAGTGGATGTATCATCCGAAAAAATCGCCTTGTTACAAAAAAACTGCCGACGTGTCGGTGCACGCAACGTTGATACTCGTGTGTTGGACGCGGCGAAAGCTGACCTCAGTTTTATGAAAACTGCGGATGCCGTGCTAATTGACGCGCCGTGTTCAGGGTTCGGGACATTACGGCGGCACCCTGACATCCGATGGAATAAAACGCTTGAGCAGGTTCGCACCCTCAGTGAGATGCAATATAACCTATTAAAAAACGCAGCACGACATATCAAACCCGGAGGCATCCTCGTTTACAGCACTTGTAGCATAGAACCCATCGAAAACGAGAAGGTTATCCAGCGGTTTTTGACAGACTTCCCAATGTATCGGATAGAAAATGCTAAAGATTTTTTGCCTGATATTCCACCAAGTGCAATAACACCACAAGGCTTCGTCCAGACATTCCCACATGAACACGGCGTTGATGGCGCGTTTGCTGCACGCCTTCGACGGGTCTCGGCAAAATAGATGATCGATTTCAAGTTATACGTCATTACCGACAGACACCGATGCACACCCACCCCGTTAGCCGATGTCGTTTCGGAGTTGTTAGATGCCGGAGTCACTGCCATCCAATTGCGTGAGAAGGATTTAGACGATACCGAGTTGATCGGGCTGGCGGAACCGATCGCCGAGTTGTGTCGAACTTATAAGGCGAAACTTTTCATCAATACAAGCAGGTACGTTGCGCGCGAAGTCGGTGCAGCAGGGGTTCATCTGCCAGCGAATGCAGAATCGGTAGAGATGGTAAAAGCACGAACAGATAACAAACTCTATGTGGGTTGCTCGGTGCACAGTCTTGATGCGGCACAAAAACGCGAGACAGAAGGGGCAGATTTCGTAACCTATAGTCCTATCTATCCCACAGCAAGCAAACCCGGATACGGTCCAGCGGTCGGTATAGCGCGCCTCGCGGAGGTGGCAGAGGCTGTTAAAATGCCGGTCTTCGCGTTAGGTGGGATTACATCGGATCGGGTTGATGAGTGTGTGGCTGCTGGTGCTTTCGGGGTGGCTGTGATGTCAGGCGTTATGTCTCCCGCAAATGCAGGAGAACAGGCGAGACGCTATCTCTCTGAAGTCACGCGATCACGATTATCGTGATCGCGTGCTTCAGCAGATGTTTTATGTTAGCAGGCGGGAAAATGAAACAAATTTTAACTATCGCAGGCTCAGATTCAGGCGGCGGTGCCGGTATACAGGCAGATATCAAGGCGATTTCTGCGAATGGCGGCTTTGCAATGTCCGCGATTACCTCTGTCACGGCACAGAATACAGTGGCAGTGACAGACGCGTTTGATTTACCAATTTCGCTGATTGAAGCACAATTGGACGCTGTCTTTACGGATTTCGACGTAGCCAGTGTTAAGACAGGAATGCTCTCTTCATCAAGGATTGTTGAGGCGGTCGCAGGGAAGTTGAAAGAATATACACCACCTACCATCGTTGTGGACCCGGTGATGATCTCTAAAAGCAAATTCCCTCTCTTGAAAGCGGAGGCGATTGATAGTCTCAAAACGGCGTTGATTCCGCTTGCGACAGTGATTACACCTAACGTCTACGAGGCAGAATTGCTCGCACAACAGGACATCCGAAATATTGATGACGCAAAAAGTGCTGCGAAAGCGATTGCTGAACTCGGTTGTCACGCTGTGCTTGTGAAAGGTGGACACCTTATTGGAGACGACGCAACTGATGTGCTTTACTGCAATGGCGAGTGGTCTTTTTTTCAAGCCGAACGCGTTGAGACAGAAAATACGCACGGCACCGGTTGCACCTACTCGGCAGCGATCGCGACACAACTGGCGCACGGAAACCAAGATTTAATGGATGCTATTAGGACAGCGAAGACGTATATTACCGGTGCTATTCAGCACGCCTTGGATATTGGGCACGGACACGGACCAACCAACCATTTTTTTAGGACGTAGGGGTTGGGTAACCCGGTTTCCCTACAACCGTTGTCGTCCTTCAAATCCGTCGTCAATTTCATGCCAGTAGCGGATCTCCTTTTCATTGATCCGCCAACAGAGATAGACCTCCCTACCATCACGGAGGTGTGGGAAATCGACCAATCCGGGGTCAAGCCCTTTCAGATGACAGCCGCGCGCCGCAATCCGTTCCAAAATTTCCTCAAAGCGGGCAGTCGCTTTAAGGAGCGCGGGGGTGTGCTTACTACCACCGTTAGAGGAGACCACCTCCAAGAGTGGCGTAATTTCTGCGTGTAGTCCTGCGAGTAGGTTTCTTATGGCTCTTAACAGTGAAATCTCATCAACTAATTCGGGGATACATGCGTTGGCTTCTTCAAGCGTAAAATATCGTTTTTCCTGCATCTTGCGTTCTCCTTATCTTCTATCGTTTCTCTAAGTTTACACGAATTTACGTGAAATGTCAATCAAGTTTAAGATAACTGTCGGCCATCAGCTGTCAGTAACAAGAGGTTTCTGATAGCCCAAAATCCTCTTTGCTGATAGCCGATTGCCAGTAAAAAAATGGAAAATGAAACGAAATCCACGGAGCAACAGCATCAAAACGTCACCCGTGCTGCGGGGGTTGTTAGCATCGCCGTGATGGTATCTCGGATATTAGGTCTCGCCCGCGAAACAGTGATCGGTTATTACTTCTCTTCAAGAGTCAGCGCGGACGCTTTTTACCTCGCCTTCCGAATACCGAACTTTCTGCGAGATATGTTCGGCGAAGGCATCTTGAGCAAGGCGTTTATTACGACATTCCTCGCGACAGAGGCTGAAGATGGTGAAACGGCGGCGTGGAACCTCGCGAATCGTATCTTTAATCTGACTTTTCTCGTTTTAATCGGTATCACAGCACTCGGCATCGTTTTCGCACCTATCGTGGTCGATGTTCTGGCACGAGACGATTTTAATGAAAGTTTAGACACCGTCGAGCATTTTGGATTTGACAGTAAAGTTGAGTTGGCAATCTATCTCACGCAGTTGATGTTTCCGTATCTACTATTTGTATCGTTCGCAGCAATTGCGATGGGATTGTTGAATAGTAAGGGACGGTTCGGTATCCCGGCGTGTGCTTCCGCCTTCTTTAATGTGAGTTCTCTCGCTATCGGGATAGGCGGCTACTATGTGTGTCCACTGTTAGATATTCACCCTGTAACGGGTATGGCTTTCGGTGTAATTATTGGTGGTATCCTTCAATTCCTGATTCAAGTGCCGTCTATGTCCCGCGTCGGATTTCGATATCATCCGATGCTCAGTCTTCGGGATCCGAGAGTGCTTCAAGTCCTGCATCTCATAGGCCCCGCTGTGTTAGGGGTCGCGGCGGTGCAGGTAAACTTACTGACGAATACCTTCTTTATCACTTCAGATTCCGGATGGTTGACTTGGATTACGAGGGCGTATCGCGTTATGCATCTCCCTATCGGGATATTCGGCGTAGCGATTTCAACGGTGGCACTCCCGCAACTCGCGAGGCTCGCAACGGCAGGAGAGACAGAGAACTTCCGTAAAGCGATCTCTTATGCACTCCGCTTAATGCTTGTCCTGACAATTCCAGCTGCAATTGGGCTCATGGCGTTGTCAGAGCCGATCTGCCGTTTACTTTACGAATGGGGAGCAACCGTTGAAGAAGACACAATCGGAACGGCGGGGATCCTATTCATCTATGCGTTCGGTCTGTGTGGGTTCTCTGCACTAAAGATCGTTACAGATGGGTTTTACGCCTACAAAGACATCCGCGCCCCCGTTATCGTTAGCATCTGCGCCGTTACACTCAACATCTGCCTCAACTATCTCTTTATCTTTCGCGGATTCTTCTTGGACCCGCGCGCCGTGGTATTCTCAACGGTTTTGACCGTAACACTAAATTGTGCTATCCTATTGTTATTGCTCCGTCGAAAAGTCGGAGGATTAGGGTTACGAGCGGTCGTTCCACTGACGCTTAAAATCTTGACCGCTTCAGTGGTGATGGGGTTTCTCTGCTGGTTGATAAACGCTGTCATCGAAAGCGGTTGGCTCGGCACGGAAGGCATCATCCCCCGCACTATCGGGGTGTTCGTACCCATCGGATTGGGTCTCATTGCACTCGCGGGGATGTATAAGTTTTTAAAGGTCTCCGAATTTGACGACATTTTAAATATATTCAAACAGCGACTTGGAAAGTGATATTATTGTTCTGTCAGCTTTGAATTTTAGAGCCAGTTCGCCGTAGGGCGAGGGAACCTCGCCCCTACAGACTTGAATGACGCTAAACCTAACCGAAAATCGATGATATTGACGAAAAAAGATCATAACGAGGTTCCATAATTAAAAAATGCTAACGAAACGAATCATTCCATGTTTAGATGTACGCGCTGGGAAGGTCACGAAAGGCATCGCTTTTCAGGGCAATGTTGATGTCGGTGACCCGGTTGAGATGGCGCGTTTTTATTATGAAGGTGGTGCCGATGAACTCGTCTTTTACGACATCACGGCAAGCAATGAACGACGGGATATAATGATTGATGTCGTCTCCGCTGTTGCCTCCGAAATCTTTATCCCTTTTTCTGTCGGTGGTGGGTTGCGGACGCTTGAGGATATGCGACGCGCCCTACTTGCGGGTGCAGAGAAGGTGAGTATAGATTCCGGTGCTGTGCGGAACCCCGAACTCATCGCGGAAGGTGCGCGTGCGTTTGGCAGCCAGTGCGTCGTGTTGAGCATGCAGGTAAAGCGCGTCCCGAAAAGCGAGCAGATTCCAAGCGGTTATGAAATTTACATAGATGGCGGCAGAAAACCGATCGGTTGGGACGCACTGGAATGGTCGGCACGCGGTGTTGACTTGGGAGCCGGTGAGATTGTCGTCAATAGCATTGATGCAGACGGCACGAAAGCCGGATATGAACTTGCATTGACGGGTGCTATCGCTGATCTGGTGCCGGTGCCTGTGATTGCCTCTGGCGGTGCGGGTAACCCGCAGCACTTGCGCGATGTCTTTGTCGAAAGCAACGCCGATGCCGCGATTGTTGCGTCTATCACACACTACGGCGAATTCACGATTGAGAGCATCAAAACCTATCTAACGAATGAAGGCGTAAGCGTCCGAGATACATGGTAGTGTTGGTTATCAGTAGTCAGTTATCAGTTTTCAGTTAAAGAGGTTACTATTAGTTCTTCAATGTTGAGTTTATAGGTGATCCTGTTCGTAGTAGGGCAATTCATTGCCCGTTCTTGACGTGCGATAATGCACTTCGCATTTGGTCGAGTACGCCGCAAAATCGCACTACTACGAACCGCACCTCAAGTTCAAATATAATTAACTGATAACTGGAAGCGAAGCGAACTGACAACTGATAACTCTTAAAATGGAGGAGAAATGCAGCCTAAATTACCTGATTCAAGAAATGAAAATATTTTAATCCACGTCAACGGTGAACTCTTACCCCGCGAAGACGCGAAGATCTCCGTATTCGATAGCCTTGTTCAAGGCGGCGATGGCGTATGGGAGGGTTTGCGTGTCTATAACGGAAAAATCTTTGCGCTGGATGCACATCTTGACCGGCTCATAGATTCCGCACACGCTATGGCGTTCGCAAACATTCCGACGCGCGATGAGGTCAAAAAGGCGATCTTCGAGACGCTCGCTGCCAACGGTATGCGGGACGGTGTTCATATCCGCCTAACGCTCAGTCGTGGGAAAAAGGTCACCTCCAGCATGGATGCCCGCGTCAATCAGTACGGCACCACCTTAATTGTGATCGCAGAGTGGAAACCGCCTATCTATTCAAAGAGCGGGGTCCGTTTAATCACCTCAGCGATCCGACGCAACCCACCGCAATGTGTTGACTCTAAGATCCACCACAACAACCTGATTAACAACATCCTCGCCAAAATTGAAGCAAACGTCGCTGGTGTGGATGATGCGATTATGCTTGACATCCACGGATATGTCTCAGAGACGAACGCCACGAATATGTTTCTCATAAAGCGTGGACATGTGTTGACACCACACGCTGATAGCTGCCTACCCGGAATTACGCGGGGTATGGTCATCCAAATCGCTCACGAGGCGGGTATTCCATTGACGGAACGGAACGTCTCATTGACTGAAGTCTACACCGCAGCCGAAGTCTTTACAACAGGAACTGTCGGTGAATTGAGTCCGGTCCTTGAGGTTGACGGCAGAAAGATTGGAGACGAAGGCATCGGTCCCGTAACGACTCGGTTACAGGAACTGTATGCAGAACGGACTGCCAACGAAGGCGAACCGCTGCCATAGCTGCAGTTTAGTAATTTAAGGTCATCCGTTGTTTGAAAGTGGCAAAAAGTGCATCCAAGAATGCTTATAATTGAGTTACATCAAGAATGCTTATGATTGAGTTACACAACGGAGGAAAACCAGTGATAGATCTGAATAACGTCCTGAATAATCCAGCATCCTTAGAAGTACATGCACATTGGGACTCGATTGCCGATTCGACTTATAGCTTGCATAAAAACTCACCAGAAAATACGGAACTCTTTGATCTGTCGCCACACGAACCTATTAGAGAATATAAGGGAGATGCTTTCAATGCCTTTCTTCCATCATCAACTGTGGCGGTAGGAGATGTTTGGGAACTGAATCTGTATAGTGTTATTCCGTTTCTTTCCCAATTTCACCCGGGTGCTACAGGCACATTGCGTCACGGACAGAAAGGTGCCTTTGCCTGCTTACGCGCGCTCTCAGCAGATTATGCCGACATTACGTTCCGGATTCATGCGGAGTTTACTTTGGCAACGCGCCCCAATCCGGACTGGAAACCGGGAAGTAATGAGAGACAGGTATATTTAGCACGCTTTATTCCGTCACAATATGCCGGACGATTACGCATCAACCTGAAGACAGGCACTATTTGTGATTTTTCGCTCTCACTACCGCCGCGCAATAGTAATGTGGACATCAATGACTTTGAATATGCTGATATGGTTTTCGTGCCGCGCATGGAGCTCCTTGCCACGCCGACAAAAACACCGGACAACATTGAGTGGAAGGATGCTATCACATCCGAAGAAGCACGTAAAAGATTGGCGTTGAAACTCTACAAATTCGCTGAAATTGACTGGCTATCCCTTGAAGAAGCCGTCGCGGCATCCGAGGCGACGCAGCGTCCGATCCATGCAGTTCTTACCTGGGGTCCATTAGACGATGAATCTTGCTGAGCGAACGGTAAAAACCTGAGAGTGGGTCCGCTCTCGAATTCGGAAGTTATAAAAACACTCAACGAGAATTTTGTAAATACCTGCGTGCTCCTCCGCGATTTGTCAGAACTGATAGAGGGTTCAGACACAGAACGCGTCAGTCTCTTCGCTAAAACGCTCAAAGACAATTATATCTACCCAGTGGATATTCAGGTGCTGAGTCCTGAAGCCGAGGTGATTATACATCAACCAGATAACAAATTGCCAGATAGCAGATTGCGTGGTGATCGGGTAGAAAGATATCTAATGTTGTTAGGTGCTGCTGCTAAGGGTGAGGTTATGGATTTCTCCAGCGAAAGCGAAGAATCAATGCCAGAATTGGATCTTAGTTTACGTGAAGAGTTGATGGCGGTTTTGAACGTCTTCCGTGGGCCGGGAGCCGGTTATCAGGATTATACACCTGTTGAGATTGACACTACGCCGTTTGAACAAGGTGGCACGCTTATTATTGATATACAGGTAGGCGAAGGGGAGGCGATGGGTTCGTTTGACCTGTTTGCGGGTGACGCTGAACTGCCGACAGAAGGATATCCAGATGAAGCACTCGCCTCGGCGTGGGATATTTCACCCGGCGACACAGGACAAATCCGGCACCCGTTTGCCTGTGGACAGAAGTTTAAATTAGGGGCAACAGGCAGTTGGCCCTGTAAGAAGGGGAGTACCAATGCCTTCCTCGCTCGAATTTCTATCGTTCCGAAGGAAACAGAAAAGACAGAAGCATCGTCATAGGCTAATGGGGACGTAGGTTGGGTTGAACGCAAGTGAAACCCAACATCTCACTAAACCCTTAAGTCGAATTCACGTCAAATAGGCAATCGACTTCGTTAGAATTGATGGCAATGTATCACAGTTCAAGGAGAAGACTATGCGATATCCGCATCGTTCCTGTTTTCTCGCAACCGTTTTCCTGTACGTCCTGACTTCTCTCAATATCGGTTATGCGAATGATCTGACTGATGCAGAGAAGGTAGAATTTTTTGATTCTCAAGTGAAGCCTATTCTCCAGAAGAACTGCTTCCAATGCCACGGCGGCAGGGATGTAGTGGAGGGTGGACTCGAATTGACGAGTCGAGATGCTATTCTCAAAGGTGGCAATTATGGACCGGCGGTGTCGTTAGAAAATCCTGCCGATAGCTTCCTGCTTGACATGGTCGGCTACGGTCAAGAGACGGCACAGATGCCACCGGATGGCAGGTTAGATGATGCCTCTCTTGAGATTCTGGCGAAATGGATCAACTTAGGGCTCCCCTATCCCGTTCAAGATATCGACGTTCAATCGATTCCTAAAACAACATCAGATTATTGGGCATATCGTCCGCTAAAACGACCGCCGGTGCCGTCAGTGAACGCATCGGATTGGGTCAATAACCCGATTGACGCGTTTATTCTCGCAAAATTAGAGGCACACGGTTTAACCCCCGCCGCACCCGCCAACAAACTGACGCTCATCCGTCGGATATACTACGACCTTACAGGGTTACCGCCTTCGCCAGAGGCGGTGGAAGCGTTCTTGAACAACACAGCTCCCGACGCTTATGAGAAACGCATTGATAAACTCCTAAAGTCGCCACGCTATGGTGAGAAGTGGGGACGGCATTGGCTCGATCTTGTCCGTTACGCCGAGACCAACGGCTATGAGAACGATTCAGACAAGCCGTACGTATGGCGATACCGCGATTACGTCATTAATGCCTTCAACCAAGACAAACCGTATGATCAATTTATCAAGGAACAGCTGGCAGGCGATGAACTGGATACCGTAACAACAGAAACTGTCATTGCGACCGGGTATCACAAGCTCGGTGTTTGGGACACTGGACCTGCCGATCGGAAACTTGCACGATACGACTATCTTGACGACATCGTTTCGACGACAGGACAGGTGATGCTCGGTATGACAATCGGTTGTGCTCGATGCCACGACCATAAAATCGATCCGATTTCGACGCGGGATTACTACAGCCTCCTCGCATTTTTTCATGACATTATCCCAAACAACCATGGTCCCCTTGCCGACATTGGCACGCCGGAGCAGCAGGCAGTGCGAGATAAACGGCTCACTGAAAAACGGCTCGCAGAACAAGAAGCACAAGATAAACTCTTTGAGATACAAGAAATCATTAAAATAGAACTCGCTCAACATATTTCAGAGGCAATATTCCCGGATCTACCAACGTCCCCGATGCGCGACCTGACATATCGCTTCTATCGTGACACCTTTGATCAGTTTCCTACTGATTTTAATCTCCTGGAACCTGCTGCCGAAGGTAGACTGTTCAGCAACCTATTCTCTCTTGCGCCTGCCAGCCGAAAGAAAGACATCGGTTTGGTTTTTGAAGGAACGTTACAGGTGCCAGAAGATGCGACTTATACGTTTCATATCAATCTGCACGGTGCCTGTAGATTGATTCTCGACGGTTACAGAGTCGCTGAATTGATTGGTGCGCGAGATGTAGAAATTGCACTCACGCGTGGCGATGTACCGATGCGTCTTGAATACTTCAACAAAGATGTAGATAAACCCCAACTGGAAGTCTCGTGGTCTGGGTCGAACTTTGAAAAACAATCCCTTTCAACAAACACTGCGGTCAATTTTGATGCATTGCTAAAAACACACGCCGAGTTTATTGAAACGAACGAATCGCTGAAGGCGTTGGTGGCTCAACAGAGAGAATTGAAAAAACAGCGAAATGAGCAACGGCGACGGCGCGTGCCTTATGAACATCAGGCTTTAGCAGTTTCAGAGCGCGAGCAACCCCCCACGCACATCCTTCGACGCGGCAACCCACACCTCGTCGGACGCGAGGTTAAACCGGCATTTCCTGCGGTGTTGAACCCGCCTGCTGTGGAGGTGCCACCTGTTCCAGAGGGTACAAAATCGTCTGGGAAACGGAGTGTCTTCGCGGCGTGGGTAGCGAGTGCTGAGAACCCGCTTATAGCACGCGTGATGGTCAATCGGATCTGGCAATACCATTTTGGACGTGGGATTGTCCGCTCAACCAACGATTTCGGACAACTCGGTACACCACCGACACACCCCGAACTTCTTGATTGGCTCGCGTCTGAATTTATCGCGTCTAACTGGCGTTTAAAGGCGATGCACAAACTGATAATGACCTCAAACGCATATCAGATGTCGGCGCGGAGCGATCCGAAATTCATGCAACAGGACGCGAACAATGATCTTTTCTGGCGATTCGACATGCGCCGCTTGACTGCGGAGGAGATTCGGGATACAGTCCTCTGGATTACTGGAAAACTGAACCTCAAAATGGGTGGCCCCAGTGTTTTTCCTGAACTGCCGGCAGAGGTATTAGCAACATCCTCAAGACCAAGGAGTGTTTGGGGACAATCACCGCCGGATGAGGCGAATCGACGCAGTATTTATGTAAAGGTCAAACGCTCGTTGCTTGTGCCTATCCTGAACCAATACGATCAAGCAGACACCGATTCGAGCTGCCCAGTCCGTTTTTCGACAACGGTACCGACACAATCGCTGACGATGCTCAACGGTAAGTTTATCAACGACCAAGCAGTCGCTTTTGCCAACAGGATGCGCTGGGAGGGTGGTGTGACGGTTGAGGATCGTGTGCGATTTGGACTTCGACTTGTGCTGTGTCGTGAACCGGAACCAACAGAGATTCAGCAGGCGTTGACCTTTATGCGAGAACTTCAGCAGCATGAAGGCGTGAGTGCAGAGGTCGCGCTCGACCGATTTGCGTTACTGGCGTTGAATCTAAACGAATTTATCTTTTTGGATTGATATGGCATATTTTTGGCTTCTACGAAACGGAGATGCTAACATTAGGAGATGACATGATGAACAGTCGCTCTAAGACGAAGCGAGATATAAAATCGACAGGTGATTTCTGTGGTCAAACCCGTCGCGAATTTATCGGCAACATCGCGGGCGGTTTTGCGTCACTTGCGTTAACAGGTCTTCTTTCTACTGACGGTTTTCTCGATTCACAAGCCGTCGCGGCAGACGGCGTGACACCCTATCTTAATCCGCTTGAGCCGAAACCATCGGACTTCACGCCGAAGGCAAAGCGCGTGATTTTCTTGTTCATGTATGGCGGCCCGAGCCATGTGGATACCTTCGACTACAAGCCGATGCTGTACAAGCTCAACGATAAGACTGTTGATGTCAAGACGAAAGGACGTGGTGGTGAGAGATCACAGGGACGCATCGTCGGTCCGAAGTGGGATTTCAAGCAGTACGGCGAATCGGGACAATGGGTCTCAGGACTTTTTCCACATCTTGCAACTTGCGTTGACGACATCGCTTTTATCAAGTCGATGACTGCAGACTCACCACTGCACGGTTCAGCGATGTTGATGATGAACGCGGGGCGTATACTCAGTGGGCATCCGTCGCTCGGATCTTGGGTGAATTACGGGCTCGGCAGTGAGAACGAAAACCTCCCCGGATACGTTGTGATGCTTGACCGGACAGGCGGTCCCATCAGCGGGGCGAAAAACTGGAGTAGCGGCTATATGCCCGCCGTCTATCAAGGCACAGTTTTCCGTTCAGAGGGCCCACCGATTCTCAATTTGGAGCCTACGAACGACATGAGCCAAAGCCAACAGCGCAGGTTACTTGATCATCTCCGTCAATTTAACACAACGCATCTCTCCAAACGCACCGATAACACCGATCTCTCCGCTCGGATTTCGAGTTATGAGCTGGCATATAAGATGCAGGCGACTGCGCCTGAAGCGGTAGATTTGGAGAGCGAACCGGAGCACATCAAAACACTTTATGGGATTGACGAAAAGGAGACGGAAGAGTATGGCACGAAATGTCTTTTGGCGAGACGGTTGGTTGAGCGTGGCGTTAGGTTCATTCAGCTCTATTCCGGCGGCGCACATAATGACGACAATTGGGACGCGCACGGCGACATCGAGAGAAACCACAACAAGCACGCCAAAGCAACTGATAAACCGATTGCCGGGTTGTTGAAAGACCTCAAACAGCGCGGGCTACTCGACGAAAC
The DNA here is from genome assembly GCA_951828385.1 of uncultured Poribacteria bacterium. Classification (GTDB taxonomy): domain Bacteria; phylum Poribacteria; class WGA-4E; order WGA-4E; family WGA-3G; genus WGA-3G. The sequence continues at coordinate 3,296,034 of OX639973.1, read as the reverse complement.
GCTCGTTGTCTGGGGTGGCGAATTTGGTCGTCAACCGACGGCAGAATACGCCAAAGGCACAGGTCGGGACCACAATTCCTACGGCTTCACGATGTGGATGGCAGGTGGTGGGATCAAAGGCGGTATCAGTGTCGGGGAGACTGATGAACTCGGCAGCGCAGCGGCCACAGATCCGTTTCATGTTAGACATCTACACGCAACGATCCTCCATCAACTCGGAATTGATCCGAACCGACTCACTTACTTCCACAGCGGATTAGATCAGAAACTCGTCGGTGTGGAAGGCGCGGAACCAATTCGGCAGGTTATGAGTTGAAATTGGACATGGAAGAATAGAAGGATGGAATGGAATTAGGAAACAGATCCGCCAGCAGATTCACGAGATTCGGCGAGAGGTTCTGATCCAATAGAAGTTTCATCCGTGTAAACAACCGTCTGGGATTTTTCCCAGTTGGCGGCGTAGGCAAAACAGGCGCGAATGTCTGTTTCAGTTAAATAGGGAAAATCATCAAGAATTTCCGCCACTGTCATACCTGATGCAAGATATTCAAAGATATCGTAAACGGTGATCCGCATGCCCCGAATGCACGGTTGTCCACTACGTTTACCCGGTTCAACAGTAATAATGCCTGTGTAGTCGTTCATTGCTGTTCCCTCGTGGATAAGTTTCAAGTTTACTTATTCCAAAGTATACACGAAAAATTTAGAAAAAGCAAGCGATTTAGATTTCTAAGCAGCATCATTCAGCTCCCTATTACCGCATTTAAATCTCAAGCCGGACAAAGGCGAGATACGCACCAGACGCTAGTACTCCGAGAAACAGCACCAATAGCAATAGGTCCATCGCCGCCGTGTTGAAATCGCGATTGAGACTGAGTGTGTCTTTAAATTTAGGGATAGCGTCCGGATTGACAGGTTTCTGCGACATACCCTCCTGAATCCCAACGACGTGGAGACTCTCTGGATCTGCCCTATCTGTATCAACAACGAACTCGCGGTATTCACGGGCATAACGCTGCACGTTCTCAATAAATTGCAGATGCCGCTCAAACCCTGTCCCAGCAAAAGATTCAAAAAGGCGTTGGATAATTGCAGTCGGTGAGATGCGGGTTATCGCACGCGCCCGTTTTCCTTGCGCAATCTGCTGCTTCAGATATGCTTCGTTGAAACGTTCATATTCCTCTGCTTCTGTGGTAACATACTCCCCAAGTACATGCACTGACGGCGTAGTCTGGGAGTCTCCGTATTTATTCCGATATGCTGCGCGTGCCTCATCTGCGAGTTGCATACGCTGTGTCCAAAATTCCATGTACGCGATCGGGACCGCCGTGCGACTGCCGATAGATGCCAACGTATTCGGTATAAATATCACAAAACTGACCCAGATTAACAACAGTACGACAAGACTTACACCACTCTCTCGTACTGCTGCGGAGATCAGAAGTCCCAAAGCGATAAAGAGACAGGTATAGAGGATAATAATACCGTACAAGATGCCTAAACGTCCCCACGCCTCGGCATTGAGTTGTACGGTGTCTGCGGTGGAAATCAGGAGTAGATTCATCAACACCGCGACCGCGAACGGAATATTAATGCTGATGAATGCCCCTAAAAACTTCCCGACTAACACAACGTGCCGCGGGATAGGGTTTGCCAAAGTCAATCGCAATGTCCCGCGTTCCAGTTCGCCGGAAATCGAGTCGAAAGTGAACAGGAGCGCGACAAAACTCAGCACATAACCGACGATAAACGCCCAATCCAGCGTTGTGAAATCGGGACGAATATTGCGGAGATTTGGTGTTTCTTGTGGGTAAAACAGCCGCCAGACAGGGGGCATGTTAGCGATGCGTTGACCGTAGTTCGCGCCGCTGGCGCGCGTCGGTAGGAACGCCTCATCGCCTTCTGCACAGAAGCGGAGGGGTGAGGGGCTTTTGTGAAGATCCCCAGGTCCCCCTGTCGCGAGGCTATATAAGTTGGTACTACGCGATTTTAACGTCTTTACAGCATCGGCAGCAGCGTTGTGATATGCTTGTGCCCGCGCTGGGTGTTCGCGCAAATACAGGACTGCATTGGTCAACATCAATGCCAATAGCAGCACTGTTGCCAATGCGAACCGGAGGCTATTCAGGTTGTCGTAGAGTTCACGCTTTGCAATATGCCACATAAGTAGTCAGTTTCCAGTTTCCAGTTTCCAGTTTCCAGTAATCAGTTAGTCGTTTTTAGCCTCCGCAGTAAAGAGGTTAGCATCTTCCTCACCTCAATTATTGTGTCCATTAACCCAGCAAACAGATCTGTATCAAGGTACTTTAGGTCGCGAGCAAGGAGAATGAGATATTCTGTTTCATTCGCTGAACCCATTGCTATGTGAAGGAAACGCGCAAAGTCAGCAGAGCTGCCCCTGCCACAGCCTTCAGCGATATTTGTTGGAATCGATGCACACGCACGACGAATTTGGTTTGTCAGTCCATACATCTCTTCGCGAGGAAATCGAGATGTCAACTCATACATCCTCAACGTTAAATCATGAGATTTTTGCCAAACTTGCAACTTCTTAAAATCCTGCATATCTTCTCCTATGGTAACGTGAATTTGGTATAAAGTTGGATTATGTAGCGTCCACTGTTAATTTTGTGCTGTATACCCCACAAACTAACAGTGTGTGCTACGATTCACGGATACCCTATGATGCGGAAATAGAACCAGCAACATATCCGAAATGATTAATCAAACTGGCGTTGAGGAGTATTAACTGAAAACTGTTAACTGGAAACTGTTAACTCCTTCACACTTCGCTTTTGATGAAGATAAGCACTATTGCCATGAACAGGACGAGGTTACAGATCAGCAGTAGAAACATATCTGGTAATGCCCGTTTTGCATTCGTCCTAACGTCACTTCTTTCAAAAGTGAATTGAGGGAGTGTGCTCCAATCGACTCCGCCTTTATCAGCGACAAACCACTCTCGCGACGAAAACGCGTCTTTCGCATAGAGATAGTCAATTATAATTTTCCGGTAACGTTGCGCTGCATTGAAAAAATCTCTGAGGCCTAATAAGTCAGTCCCCGCCCACGCCTGCGTCGCATCATCATAGATACCTATAGGTGAGAGTTTCAACAATATCCTATCCATTCTGGCTTGTCGAACATAAATTTCGTCAAGTGCCTGCTTACGGACGCGCCACGCTTTTTCTACTGTTCGGGTAGCCAACGGTAAAACGAAATTGTAATACCGCTTAGCGACCGGGACGTACTTCTCAAAGTCCGGACGGATCTCTGAAAGAACACTCATGTTTTCAATATAAGTCGTCAGGGTTACTGGATTCACATCCGCTTGGTGATAAAACCCCAACGCCTTGCTGAATTCCGACATCTCGCCAGCGATTCCCTCGTTTTCAAGGAATTTTTGACGTTCCCTTTCATATTCATCTATAATTTGTTGAATCTGATTGTGAGCAGTTTTCACACGCGCTTGAATGTCGCCGCCTGGGTTAACGGTCACTCGAATCAAATTCGGATACACGAGTATCAGAAATCCCCATACAAACATCGCGAGCATCAGTGCCGTGCCAGTTCTAGGCGTTGCTACGGAAATCAGCAACCCAATGAGGTAGAACAGGGATAAATACGCAAACGATGTCAGCACAATCCCGGCGATGCGGAGAAAATCAGCAGTTGACAACGGAATCGAACGCGTTAGTAACAGTAGGGCGAAAAGCAGACTCAATATCAACGGAACTAACAGACACACCATCGCACTGATATATTTCGCAAGTAAAATCTGCCCGCGTCCGATGGGCTGCGCAAGAACGAGACGTAACGTGCCGCGTTCACGTTCCCCCGCAATCGCGTCGTAAGCGAATATCAACCCCATTAAACTCAAGATGACTTCAAAGACAAAGACAATATCGATTGAAGAGAAGAACGCTATAAATGGGTTGTCCGTGCCGTGCATTTGGGCATCCCAGAGTGTCGGCATAAATCCGTGATAGATACCGATGTAGTTTCCCAAACGTTTATCTAATCCGATGTTGAAAATACTCAACGGATTTGGTGCCCGGTCAACTGACAGATATGCAGTAGAATAGGTTTTGGAATTGCGTAAATCCTGATGATTCCTTTTGACAGAATCATTGTAACTTTCCAAACGTTGTTCATAATCTTGCGTAAGCACTACTGTGTTTACAACAACGAGCAACAGCGTGATGAGTGCTACCGCTGCGAAGCGGAAGGTCATTAGATTGTCAAGCAGTTCCCTACCGATCAATGTTTTAAGCATTTTGTATCACACCTCAACGCGTACAAACGCGAGATACGCTCCAGACAATAGCACTAAGACAAATAACGTTAGCAGTAACAATTCCATTGCTGCAGTATTGAAATCCCTACTCAGATTAAGTGTATCTTCAAATCTTGGAACGGATTCTGGGCTGATAGGCTTCTTGGACGTACCTTCACGAACGCCCAAAATATGAAGACTTTCTGGGTCGGCTCTATCGGTGTCAGCAACGAATTCCCGCAATTGACGGGCATAACGTTGTGTGTTTTCCACAAATTGCAAATGCCGCTCAAATCCGGTTCCAGCAAACCCTTCAATCAGGTGCTGCAGAAGTGTGGCGGGTGAGATACCGGTGATAGCGCGTGCTCGGTACACTTGAGAACTCCGATACTTTGATCGTTCTTCGTGCCAGCGTTCGTCTCTTTCAGCGTTTTCGGTGTAAAACTCACTCTTCCCCCTTAACGTCTTGTCGTCCAATTTACTTGACCAGAGCCACTCGTCGTATTTATCCCATAAATCCTCTTTAACTGGGTTCCGCTGCTTCCAAAATTCATCGAAGGATGTCGCAGGTGAGAAGCTGCTTGCAATTGAAGCGAGGGTACTCGGCATGAAAACGACAAAGGTTACCCACGTCAACAGCAGTATCATCAGACTCACCGCGCTCTGTTGCACGCGCGCCGAGACTAACAGTCCTAACGCCACAAACAGACTCGTGTACAAAAGCGCGAGACAGAAAATGATACCTAAGCGTCCCCATGCCTCTGCCGTCAGGTGAACGGTATTTGCAGTAGAAATTAATAAAAGGTTCACCAACACAGCAAGTGCAAACGGGATGCTAATACTGAACAATGCCCCTAAGAATTTGCCGATAAGGACAGTGTGTCGCGGAATTGAATTGGCTAACATCAATCGGAGTGTGCCTTGCTCGCGCTCACCGGAGAAGGCATCAAAGGTGAACCAGAGGGCTATCAAACTCAAGATGTAACCGATGATGAATGCCCAATCCACTTGTGAAACGTTCGGCCCAACGTTCTTATTCTGGAGATTGGCATCTGGATAGGACAGGCTCCAGACCCCTTGAAGTATCACGTTATTTTCTGCATCGGTCGCGAACACAGGTGGTTCGCGCACTGTGATCGTATCTGGTAAAATGGATTCACCGCCGTTTGCACAGAAGTGGAGGGGAGACGGTTTTTTGTAGAAGTTTCCTGGTCCGTATTGTGCCAGTTTATAGAGACTGCCATCGGCGTGAGCAGTTAAGCGATCCGAAGATTCAGTAACAGCGTCCTGATACCTCTGTACCCGTTTTGGATGCTCTCGGAGATGCTTAACGGCATTGGTTACCATCAGTGCCAGCAATAAAACGGTTGTTAGGGCGAATCGGAGGCTATTGAGATTATCGTAGATTTCACGTTTTGTAATATGCCACATAGGTAGTCAGTAACCAGTAACCAGTTAACAGTTAACAGCCTCCGCAGTAAAGAGGTTAGCATCTTCCTTACCTCAATTATTGTGTCCATTAACCCAGCAAACAGATCTGTATAAGTAGTCAGTTTCCCGTTTCCAGTTTCCCGTTTCCAGAGAAGAGGGTTTTTATGAACCATTTCCTTCTTCTCTTAACTGGCCACTGGTACACTGGAAACTCCTTCACACTTCGCTTTTGATAAAAATCAGCATTATCACTGTAAAGAGAATAACATTCATTGTAAGCAACAGCAGCATGTCCGGGAGTGCTCGTTTTGCATTGATACCGGTATCGCTTCTGTGAAAGGAAAACTGCGGGAGCGCATCCCAGTCCGCTGTGCCTTTGTCGGCAGCGAACCATTGCCGCGATTCAAATATCTTTTTGTCATAGAAATAGTCAACGACTGCGCGCCGGTAACGTTGAACGGTGCTGAAAAAGTCTTGAATACCGTCTAAGTCGGTGCCCGCCCAAGCTTCCGTTGCCGCATCATACAACCCACCGGGCGAAAACCTCAACAACATTCGACCGAGATTTGCGGGTTGAATGTAGATCGCCTCGAGTGCCGGTTTCCGGACAAGCCATGTTCGTTGGACGGTATTGATAGTTTCTCTATTGTAGAAGCCGTAATAATCCTGTACGAGTGGTACCTGTGGTTCAGATTCTGCTCCAATTTTTCCGGCGTAGAATGAGGTTTGGTAAAAATAGAGTAATGTTGATGGTTTGTCTTCACTCGGTGCGAAGGAGTATTCAACGCCTTTCAAGCGAAATCCCCAACCTTCACCGTTACGCGATAGCGGACCTAAGACGGCATCATTGCGGAGAAACCGCTTATTTTCTCTATCCCATTCTTCCCACATCTGTTTGATTTGATTATAGACAGAGATTTGCGTGTTCGGTTGCGGGACGATGTCAACTGCGGTAAGAATCAGATTTGGATACACAAGCACTAAGACTCCCCAGACGAACATACAAAGCATGAGTGCAGTACTGGTTCGACGCGTCATTGCAGAGATGCATAAGCCGATGAGGTAGAACAAGGACACATAAAGAAGTGATGTCAGAACAATCCCGCCGATGCGAAGAAAGTCATCCGCGCGCAAGGACATCGTAGTGGATGTCGTCAGCAAAATGATGGACAGGAGAAGACTTATTAACAACGGCACAAGTAGACAGAGCATCGCGCTGATGTACTTGGCAAACAGGATGTATCCGCGCTGGATTGGGTGCGTCAGCACGAGGCGTAACGTACCGCGTTCACGTTCACCGGCGAGCGCGTCGTAAGCGAAGATCAGCGCGAGCAGACTGAGTACGCCCTGAAAAACAAGCACAATATCAATGGAAGTGAAGAGGTTGAGAAACGGGTTATCCGCCCCGTGCTTCTCCGCATCCCACATTGTTGGTATAAACGCGTGGTATACCTCAATTTTGTTCCCCACCTGCTTATCTAATCCGAGATTGAAAATGCTCAACGGGTTCGGAGGGCGATGGATAATTAATGCGCCGGCGTAACCGGAATAGGTTTTTTCCTCGCGTAATTCTTGGTGACTTTCGTTGACAGCCTTGTTGTAAGCGGTGAGTCGCTGCTCATAATCTTTGAGAAGCACGATAGTATTGGCGACCACAAGCAGCAATGTAATAAAGACTGCTGCCGCAAATCGGAATGTCATTAGGTTGTCGAGGAGTTCTCGACGGATCAGTGTCATCAGCATTTCTATTACACCTCAACGCGCACAAACGCGAGATACGCACCCGACAGAAGCACTAAGACAAATAATGTTAGCAGTAACAATTCCATTGCTGCAGTATTGAAATCTTTACTCAGGTTAAGCGTATCTTCAAACTTCGGAACTGCTTCTGGACTGACAGGTTCCTGCGACATACCCGTTCTAACACCAAAGATGTGAAGACTTTCCGGATCCGCGTTATCTGTATCAACAATGAATGTTCGGAATTCTCGGGCGTAAATTTGGACATTTTCTAAGAATTGGAGGTGTCTCTCAAACCCTGTTCCAGCGAAGGATTCGATGAGGTTCTGGACAATTGTAACAGGAGAAATTCGAGTGATGGCGCGCGCTCGGTGTACCTCAGCAATTCGCCGGTTTAAGCGTTCTTCGTGTAACTGCTCTTGCTGTTCAGCATCTTTGGTGACATACGCACCATCAATCTCTATTCTCTTGGTAGAACCTTCTGGCTCTTTATAGTGACGGGAGTAGTAGTCACTTGATAGTTCCTCATGCAATTTCCATGAACGTTCCGAGAAGTCATAGGTGGGCCCTGATGATGTAGACCTACCTGCAATGGAAGCGAGGGTACTCGGCATAAATACTACAAATACCACCCAAACCAGTAGAAGTGTTACGAGACTCACCGCGCTCCGTTGCACCCGTGCCGACACGAGCATCCCCAATGCCAGAAAAAGGCAGGTGTAAAGGACAGCAACGCAGAAGATGATGCCTAAACGTCCCCATGCCTCCGCATCAAGGTGAACATCGCTTGACGTAGAAATCACCAGAAGGTTCACCAGCACGGCGAGGATGAAGGGTATGTTAACACTTATAAACGCCCCTAAAAACTTACCAATTAGCACCGTATGCCGCGGGATTGGGTTAGACAAGGTCAGCCGGAGTGTGCCGCGTTCGCGTTCACCGGAAATCGAATCGAAAGTAAATAAGAGGGCAACGAGGCTTAAAACGTAGCCGATGATGAAACCCCAATCCACTTTGGTAACGTCCGGACGTACATTATCCCGATTCGGGGTGGCAGATGGGTATGCGAGTATCCAAAAGCTTTTGAGTGTGTCGGTACTCCAACGGTGGTAACCTGCTTGTGCCCGATCTGACATGAACGCTTCGCCACCCTCTGCACAAAAACGGAGATCAGACGGTTTTTTGTAAAGATTGCCAGGTCCCTCTTGCGCAAGGTCGTATAGGCTGCTCTCGGCATGCGCAGCGATGTGATTCTGGTGTCCGGAGACACGCTCGCGGTATCGCTGCACCCGTTCTGGATGTTCTCGAAGGTGTACAACGGCGTTGGTCAGCATCAATCCAAGCAACAGGACCGTTGCCAGCGCGAACCGGAGGCTGTTCAGGTTATTATAAATCTCACGTTTTGCGATATGCCACATAAGTAGTCAGTTACCAGTTACCAGTTACCAGTTACCAGAGAAGAGGGTTTTTATGAACCATTTCCTTCTTCTCTTAACTGGCCACTGGTTACTGGCCACTGGAAACTCCTTTACACTTCAGTTTTGATAAAAATCAGAAATATCACGATAAACAGAACGACGTTAATCATGAGCAGTAGACACACATCCGGGATCGCTCGTTTTGCGTTTGTGTTGATATCATCTCTTTGAAAGGAGAACTGCGGCAGACCGCTCCAATCCGCCTCGCCCTTGTCTCCAGCGAACCATTGTCTCGATTCAAACACCTTATTATCGTAGAAATAGTTAATAACGCTCTGTCTATATTGTCTCGCAGCGTGAAAAAAATCTCTGACTCCGAGTAGGTCAGTTCCCGCCCACGCTTGTGTTGCGGCATCATACAACCCTACCGGCGAGAGTTTCAAATAGATTCTCTCGATATCGGCGCGTTGAATGAAAATTTCTTCGAGTGCGGGCTTTCGGATGAGCCATGTGCGATCCGCGGCATCAATCGTCTGCGCGCCAAGGAACCCAAAATGTTTCTGGGCGTGCGGCATCTTCGGTTCATCTTTCTCACCAAATCCTTCAAAGTTCATCACACTTCTATAGGTGTACAGCAGTCTTTGGGAATTACCCATAAGATTGGCACCGCGCGAACCCAACCCTCTTAGTTCATACCCCCAATCTTCTCCGGGGAAATCGTCGGTAGCTAAGTAATGTTTGCGCTCTTTGTCGAATGTCTCCCAGATATTTTCAATTTGGTTGAAAGCGGATGTTCTGAGGGCATCTGGTGACTCCGGACGTGGGACCACAGTAAGAATCATGTTCGGATAGACTAAGACCAAAAAACCCCAGATAAACATTGACAACATCAATGCCGTACTTGTTCGGCGAGTCGCCGCTGAAATCAGCAACCCGATAAGGTAAAATACGGAAAGATACGCAACGGATGTCAAGATTATCCCACCGATGCGCAGAAAATCATCACTGTTCAGAGATATAGCGGTGGATGTCGTCAACAAAATTATCGAGAGGAGTAGGCTTATCAACAGTGGTACAATTAGGCAGAGCATTGCGCTCATGTATTTCGCAACCAATATTTTACCGCGTCCAATAGGATGCGTCAGGACTAAACGCAGTGTTCCGCTTTCGTATTCTCCCGCGAACGCATTATACGCGAAAATGAGTGCGAACAGGCTCAGGATAACCTCAAAAATAAAAACAATATCCATTGAAGCGAACATATCCATGAACGGATTATCCGACCCGTGCATGCCAGCATCCCACAGCGACGGAACCACTCTGTGGGATATCCTTACCTCGTTTCCGAGACGCTTATCGAACCCGACATTGAAAATGCTCAACGGGTTCGGTGGACGGTCAACACGCACTTCACCTGCGGAATAGGTAATTTTCTCCTGTAGTTGACGTTGATGCATTTTGACGGCATCGTTATGACTTGCCAAACGTCGTTCATAATCTATAATTAACACAAAGGTATTGGCAACGACAAGCAACAACATGATGAAAGTCGCTGCCGCAAATCGAAATGTCATTAAGTTGTCGAGGAGTTCTCGACGGATCAGTGTCATCATTTTTCTTACACCTCAACGCGCACAAATGCGAGATACGCTCCGGATAATAGCACAACAAACAAAAGCACCAGCAATAGTAAATCCATCAGTGCTGCATTGAAATCTCGACTGAGGTTCAACATATCTTCAAATTTTGGCACCGCCGCAGGATTGACAGGTTTCTCGGACATCCCTTCGCGAATGCCTATAATATGCGAACTTTCTGGGTCGCCGCTGTCGGTGTCAGCGATGAATTTGCGAAATTGTCGGGCATGTGTTCTCGCATTCTCTAAGAATTGCAAATGACGCTCGAAACCTGTTCCGGCGAAGGATTCAAAGAGATGTTGGGAAATCGCTATCGGTGAGACCCGGGTTGTCCCGCGCGCAAATTTAACTTGCGCAATCTGTTGTGCCAAGTGTTCCTCGTTTACGCGCTCCTGTTCTTCCGCTTCCGCGATGACGTGTTCCCCTTTAAACTGTATCTCTTTAGACCGTTCAACCCTTTCTGCAAAATAAGCGTCGTACCGTTCCCAACGTTTCGCATAAAGCTCACCTCGGCGTTGCCAAAGTTCATCTGTTGACATCGGTGATGAAAACCCGCCTGCAATGGAGGCGAGCGTACTCGGTACAAAGACGACGAAGGTAACCCAAATCAACAAGAGAATTACAAGAGACACCGCGCTCCGCGAAACACGGGCAGAAACCAGCAGCCCTAACGCAAGAAATAGACTGGCGTATAAAAGAGCGATAAAAAAAATAATGCCTAAACGTCCCCACGCGTCTGCTCCGAGTTGCACAGTACTTGATGTAGAAATTACCAATAGGTTCATTAGGACCGCAAGTGCGAAAGGGATACTAACACTTATTAACGCCCCCAAAAGTTTACCAATCAACACAGTGTGGCGTGGAATTGGATTTGCCAGCATCAATCGCAGTGTCCCGCGTTCGCGTTCACCGGAAACGGCATCGAAAGTGAACAAAATCGCAATCAGACTCAAGACATAGCCGATAATAAACGCCCAATCCACTTTGGTAACGTTCGGACGAATATCCGTCAGATTCGGAGAGGTCGATGGGTAGTTTAATCGCCAGAACCCCTTGAGTCCGCCACTGCTGGACCAAAGAAAGGTGCCACCAACGACGTTTGGCAAAAAAGGTTCACCGCCTTCTGCGCAGAAACGGAGCGTGGACGGTTTTTTGTAAAGCAATCCCGGCCCCTCTTGTGCGAGCGTATATAAACTCTCTGCACGGGTTGTTACACCCGTCAAAGCCTCGTTGATTGAAGCGTTATACTTTTGTATCCGCTTTGGGTGCTCATGGAGATACACCGCAGCGTTGGTCAGCATCAATCCGAGCAGCAACACCGTTGCCAGCGCAAATCGGAGGCTATTAAGATTGTCATAGAGTTCACGTTTTGCGATATGCCACATAAGTAGTCAGTTTCCAGTTTCCAGTTTCCAGAGAAGAGGGTTTTTATGAACCATTTCCTTCTTCTCTTAACTGGCCACTGGAAACTCCTTTACACTTCACTTTTGATGAAAATCAGAAATATTACGACAAACAGAACGACATTGGTAATCAACAGCAGACATAGATCCGGGAACGCTCGCTTCACATTTATACCGATACCACTTCTCTGAAAAGAAAATTGAGGAAGCGTGCGCCAGTCGGCTGCACCCTTGTCTGCAGCAATCCACTGCCGGGCCGCGAAAGCGTTTTTATCATAGAAGAAGTTGATGAAGACTCGTCGGTACTGGCGCGCTGCCCGAAAAAAATCTCGAATGCCGAGAAGGTCGGTGCCTACCCAAGCTTGTGTCGCTGCATCGTACATCCCGATAGGTGAAACTTTCAACAATATTCTATCTATGCGTGCTGGATGGACGAAAATTTTCTCAAGTGCTGGTTTCCGGATGAGCCATGTTCGGTCTGCCATGTCAATCGTCAACGGCACGAGAAACTGGTAATAACTTTGTACGTGCGGCATCAGCGGTTCGGACCTCTCATCAAGTTCTGAGATGTCCATCCCTTTTTTGTAATAGTATTGTAGTGTGGCTGCGTCTTTGTTGAGGCGATTCATAGAAGACCCTACCCACCCTATACCAAACCCCGGATTCTCGCCGGGGACAGCATCGTTCTTAAGGTACTGTTCCTGTTCTTTCTCGAATTCCTCCCATAACTGTTCAATTTGGCTGAAAGTTGACGCAGTACGCGCTTCTACCGTGCGTTGCGGAAGAATCGAGGCAAGCACCATGTTCGGGTAAATCAATACCCAAAAACCCCACACGAACATAGAAAGCATAAGCGCAGTACCCGTTCGGCGCGTCACCGCAGAAATGAGCATCCCGATGAGATAAAACACCGATAGATAAACGATAGTCGTCAAAATAAACCCAACTATCCGGAGAAAATCGTCAGTGCTCAGAGAGATCGAGGTAGATGTCGTTAGTAAAATTACCGCAAGTGACACACTCATGAATAAAGGCACGAGCAGGCACACCATCGCGCTCATATACTTAGCAAACAGAATATGCCCGCGACGGACGGGATGCGTTAGCACCAAGCGTAACGTGCCTTGCTCACGTTCTCCCGCCAGCGTATCATAAGCGAATATAAGTGCAAGTAGACTCAGAACCACCTTAAAGATAAAGGCAATATCGATCGAAGAGAAAATATTCATAATCGGGTTATCTGAGCCGTGCATTTTCGCATCCCACAGCGTCGGTACAAACCCGAAATAGACCTCCACTTGGTTACCGAGCTGTTTATCCATCCCAATATTGAAGATGCTCAACGGGTTGGGGGGGCGATCAACGTGCAATCTCCCTGCCGAATAAGTTTTTTTGTCCTGCAGTTGCTGGTGATGCGTTTTGACAGCAGTGTTGTAATCCACCAATCGCCGCTCATAGTCCTTAATAAGCACAACAGTATTCGCGACAACAAGCAGTAGCATAATGAAGACTGCTGCCGCAAATCGGAAGGTCATTAGGTTGTCAAGAAGTTCTCGGCGGATGAGTGTTAGCATTATGAAGTTTCCCCTATACCAGTTTACCAGTTCTTTCCTTTTTCAGCAAATACAAAACGCTTTACCAGCGACGTTTCAAACCTTGCTGGGAGGTCTTAACGTACTGATATAGCAGTATTTGATCAGTGTCATTGGTATGTTATAATCCGATCTAACGCGTTTTCTTCATTAGTATTTAGAAATCTGAGTTTAATACTAATACTCACACTATATAGTGCCGCGCGCAATGGACAAAAGAGTTGCTTAATTTTACCTGAGTTCGATAAAACTATTAGAAGTTATCGGAAGGTGATGCAATAGGTTCGGTAATGAAGGGGCAGGTATGTATTGAAAACAGTGGGAAAAAGAAATGGTGGGCTTACCTGGAATCGAACCAGGGACCTCACGCTTATCAGGCGTGCGCTCTAACCGTCTGAGCTATAAGCCCACGAGGTGTGTCTTGAAAAGGAGAAATGTTCGCGAAAACACAGTCGCGCTTTCTTTGTCAAAAAGCACTATTAATTATACATTCCAAAAGAGGGTTTGTCAAATTAATTTGTTAGAATCTGGTTTTGATTGCGCCCCAGGTTGTTGTTAATTTAAGACGGGGCGAGACAGGACGCACCTTATCAATATCGGCGACGCTTTCGACAACAACCATATTATCAAAATAACTGACACCACCGGTAATTCCCATCATGCCGACGGGTCCTGTTTTGAAAGTGTCATTGTCAACTTCTACAATTGGCTTTTCGTTGAGATGCCAATCCGCCGGCGGTAATTCTTTTTCCCGTTCCTGAGATATATTTGATGTTGTCCGCCTTTCATAACGAGTCGATGGGTATACCATACGTTGTTCTCGTTAGGGAACTGTCCGGTTCCGAGTAGTGCCCAAGCCCCTGCTTTGCGTGTATAAATCTGAATGTTGACTGCGCCGGTGCGGCGGCTGCCGTGAAAATGAGATTCGGCACCTTTAAGCCCGCCTTCCACTCGGTAGATCGTGCCGACAAAACTGTCATTTTCCCACAACCAGTCAAAGTCCCAAATATAATCTCGCCATTCCTCCCGACCATCAGTTATCGGTAGGTAAAGCCCGATACCGGTAGTCTTGGCTGCCTTGTTTTTCGGGTTGGTCGGGTCTTTTTCGACAATGATTTTTGAGTTGCCCGAATTAAAGTTGAGATGTTCCCAGTTCGACGGTTCTTTACCGATGTCATCTTGTTCAAAATCATCAACAAAAAGAATCTTCGCGTTTGCCGTGCCGAACGCCGTTAAAAAAGCGAGCGTTACGACAAATACTAACGTTCTCATTTTATCCTCCGTTACTTGGATGCGTGTGTCGAACACTGACAAGAGAAATTGGAAGACAGACAAATCAGACTTAAAATAGACTCTTTAAGAGCAGAACGTTAAGAAAGATGAGATTGGGAAAATAATGGGGATCGGGTTATTCAATAGCGCAAACGGTTGTTGTATGGAAAAGAAGATGTTCAAAGAAAGTTAAATAGTTTTGGTGCGTGTCTTGTAAGGTAAAGAGCGTTTGAACATAAGGACTGTGTGAGAGTCGTTATGTTAATGCTCCTTAGAAAGGAGGTGATCCAGCCGCAGGTTCCCCTACGGCTACCTTGTTACGACTTCGCCCCGATCATCGGTTTCACTTTAGAGAGTTCCTTCCCCGAAGGGTTAGGTCACCCGCTTCGAATGCTACCAATTTTCATGGCGTGACGGGCGGTGTGTACAAGGGCCGGGAACGTATTCACCGCGACCTGCTGATTCGCGATTACTAGCGATTCCAACTTCATGCAGTCGAGTTGCAGACTGCAATCCGAAGTGGGGTCGGCTTTTTGGGATTTGCTCCACCTCACGGTTTGGCGTCCCTCTGTACCGACCATTGTAGCACGTGTGCAGCCCAGGGCATAAGGGCCATGCGGACTTGACGTCATCCCCACCTTCCTCTGGCTCGTCACCAGCGGTCTCTTTAGAGTCCCCAGCATTACCTGTTGGCAACTAAAGACAGGGGTTGCGCTCGTTGCGGGACTTAACCCAACATCTCACGACACGAGCTGACGACAGCCATGCAGCACCTGTCATAGTGTCCCGAAGGAAAACTATATTTCTATAGCGGTCACTGCGATGTCAAGCCCTGGATAAGGTTCTTCGCGTTGCTTCGAATTAAGCGACATGCTCCACCGCTTGTGCGGCCCCCCGTCAATTACCTTGAGTTTTAACCTTGCGGCCGTACTCCCCAGGCGGGGTACTTAATGCGTTAGCTACAGCACAGAGGGAATCAACACCCCCTACACTTAGTACCCATCGTTTACAGTAAGGACTAGCGGGGTATCTAATCCCGGTTGCTCCCCAAACTTTCGCGCATGAGCGTCAGTCTTAGACCAGAAAGCCGCCTTCGCCACGGGTGTTCTATATGATATCTAAGCATTCCACCGCTACACCATACATTCCACTTTCCTCTTCTAGACTCAAGTGAGGTAGTTTCAAACGCAGTGGCTCGGTTGAGCCGAACCCTTTCACGTCTGACTTACTCCACCGCCTACGCGCGCTTTACGCCCAGTGATTCCGGACAACGCTTGCCCCCTACGTATTACCGCAGCTGCTGGCACGTAGTTAGCTGGGGCTTTCTACTATGGTAACGTCAAAAACGTTGCTTTATCGGCAACGACCAATTCATCCCATAACACAGAGGTTTACAACCCGAAGGCCTTCATCCCCCACGCGGCGTCGCATCGTCAGGGTTTCCCCCATTGCGAAATATTCTCGACTGCAGCCTCCCGTAGGAGTTTGGGCAGTGTCTCAGTCCCAATGTGGCTGACCATCCTCTCAGACCAGCTACCCATCGTCGCCTTGGTGAGCCGTTACCTCACCAACAAGCTAATAGGACGCGGGCTTATCTCCGAGCGGCAGCCGAAGCCACCTTTCAGTCGGCCGACCGAAGTCAACCGAATCGTATTTGGTATTAGCAACCCTTTCGAGTTGTTATCCCCATCTCAGAGGCAAATTACCCACGCGTTACTCACCCTTTCGCCACTTTCCATCGAGCCGAAGCTCGACTTCTCGTTCGGCTTGCATGCCTAATCCACGCCGCCAGCGTTCGTCCTGAGCCGGTATCATACTCTCCACAAAAGTATTGTAGCACACCTTCAAACGAATTTGAAGGGTACTCCCAATTTCATTGAAGTACATCTTCAAACGAATTTGAAGTGCACTCACAAGCTATTTTAGGCACGTCACGTATAAACTATTTAACTTTCAAAGAACAAATCCACCTTCCTTGTCGAAAGGTAATGTTAATTATACACGCTTAAAATTGCTTTGTCAAATAAAATTGTCAAAAAAATGCATAATTTTAGATAAAAAAGACGCAATTCTCAAAATTTTAGCACTTTTTTGGAGGCACAAGTCTTTTTTCGGAACACTTCGGCGTTTCTGCCTAATTTTTACGCGATTTCGCGCACCTTTTGCGCAGCTGTCATAACATACACTTGTGTAAAATCGTGCAACTTTCGTTTTCGATACCTCAACTCTCACGGCCAATACGTTATACTTTTCCCGGTTGTTTCTGAGGCATCAACGTATTTAGCCAGATCGCGCAACGCGATAACGGTACACTCGTTGTCACGCAGATAATTCATGTACGTCTCAAACTGTTCGGGAGAGACATCAACCCATGGATGTTCAACGGCAGGCACACCATGAAATGTCAGGACTGCGATCTTTCCGTCCTTTGCCTGTTCAACCGCCCATACCAAATCCTCGAACCCATAGTTCGGACCGGGGACACCTGCTGACGGAATGACCAACGGGTGATGGACATCCGGATCGTAAGCCGGTCCACGTCCGCCCTCTGGATGAAATGGAAACTCCGGGCCAATGCCACGCCGAGCGAAACGATACCCTTTTTCTGACAACGCTTCTATCGCTTCCGGGCCGCGACAATCTGCCGGATAGCCAAAGGTCTCAGGGACAGGGATACCATATTCTTTGCATCGTTCATCGATGTGTATCAAGTCTGCCAGCAATTCCTCTTTCGATTGTGTGTTGGTATGCTTGTGATGACGGGTGTGGTTACCTATTTCAAAACCTGCCTCGTGCAATTGACGGATCTCTTCCCACGTGACATAGTGTGCCTTGTTATTGAGGAAATTGAGACCTTCCGTGATGAAAAAAGTCGCCCCAAAACCGTAACGCTGCAACAGCGGTGCAACGTAAGTATAATCTGACTTGTTACCATCATCAAAGGTGAGGACAACCAACCTGTCGGGAATAGGTTGTAGAGTTTCAGATAATCCGTGATTTTCTTTTTGCATTTTTGCCCCTAACGATTTGCAAGTTTTCTCCTGCGGCGATGGTAAGACGGCTGAACGTCCATGTCAATTGCGTTCCAATAATACTTCAGCGCGTCGTCCGGTTCCCACTCCGAATAGACCTCTTCCCATTGCGCACAGTTCAGATGGACCCTGAGCGCGTCTTCATCAACGGGTTCATTCACCGACTGGTAACGAGCGCTTGTTGCGAGCCGTATGCGATTCTCGGTCACGTTGTCACGGCCTCGGTGGATCGTTAGGCTGTGAAACATGACGACATCTCCGCACTTGAAGGAGTTCCAGACCCATTCCGTACTGTCATCAATTAGCTGCCATGAACGAACACCGCCGTCCTCTAACAACCCATGACGGTTTGATCCGCGTGCAATCGCCAGACCCCCTAACTCGGCATCACAGTCTCCCAAAGGGGTCCATACGGTCCATGTTTCCTGCGAACCACGAACTGGACTGAAGTCTTGATGCGGAGGCGTGGTATACTGATGCTCTCCTGGGAAGATAGCGTGACAGATGTGGCGCGGATGAATGAAAACGGACGTGCCGAACAAAACCTCCAGAACACGCACGATGTGCTTGTGATGCGGAAGCGCGTGGAAAAGTCGGAGTTTCTGGACATCAATGTAAAAATTTCTGAAAGTTTCGGAGCCATCCTGTTCACAAATGAAGACCCCTTCTCTGCGGATACCGGCATCGAGATCGGTGTTTGGTTCAAGGAGCGCGTGCTGTTCTGACACACGAAGCACTTGTCGGCGTAGTTCAAGCACCGGTTCTACAGGAAGCAGTCCGGGAAAGAAGAGATATCCGTTCTGGCGACTGTGTTCAAGAAGTCTATCACGACTTTCGACCAAGGCTGTGCAGTCTACAAATGGCAATTCGGCGTGCATTAGGATTGTTCCTCTTAACTTTATCGGACAGCCTTGAGTTTTCCCCATGTAACCGGTAGAGCGTCTTCGGGGTTCACAGCAAAACTGTGTCCTACGGATGTAACCAACACATTGTCATACAGGGAATGTTCACCGCCGCCGGCTCTAAAACCTATACCACCCTTGTCATTGGTATCATCTTTCCATGTGCACGATAACTTCAGTTCCTTGCCACGCTCAGCGAGGTAGAGGTCGTAACGCTCACCTTCAGCAACTATCTTTATTGTATACCATTTGCCAAGCTCAGCGTGTACACCTGATTTGTTGTCTAACTTATCCTCATCATTAACGATATAATTACCGCCGACTCTTGTAAACCACCAGAATTGATTACGACCATCTGCCACAATTTGAACCAACGTACAGTTGTTTGGATCTTCCGCACGCACGACCCAATTCGCTGCCCATAGCGGGTTTACCATATTGAAGTCGACATAGAACTCAAAGTCGGTAAAGTCATTCTTTAGCGTATTCCCGACTTCTCCACCGTTAACTGTCAGTGTCTCGCCATCCGCGGACCAGGTGCCTGTAGGGTTCCATTTACCTTTGTCAATTGCGTTCTTATCGAAGTCATCCTCAAACAGCACTTCGCCAACACAAAGCGGTGCAGATACTGCGGTGAGTATGAGTAGAAAGAGTGTAAAGATACTGTATCTCATGATTTCTCCTTTGTGCCACCACCTATGGCGGGAAGGAAATGGATCTCTGCATCTGCGTCAACACTTTCGAGTATACTGCCTCGTGTGAGGAGACCGTTGACATATACGGCGATACCAGGCTTAATGCGATCGTCCTCACACAACCGCGCTTTCAGACCCGGGTGGCGACTCTCTAAATTATCGATGACCTCTCGGATAGTGGCACCGGGGACAGTAATACTTTCTTTGCCGTTGGTTAGGTTACGTAGGAGGGATGGAATGGCTACGATTGGCATATTCGATCCTTTTGGGTAGGAACGGAATCTAAAAAAGGCGTGCCTGCGAAGCACGCCTTTCGTTTTTCAATCTTAGATTTTGCCCATTGCTTTCAGGAGCCGATCGGGCGACATCGGGAGTTCCGTCATCCGAACGCCGATTGCATCGTAGATCGCGTTGGCGATGGCAGCCATCGGTGGCACAATCGGCACTTCGCCGACCCCACGCACACCATACGGGTGCCCCGGATTCGGGACTTCAACGATGACAGCGTCAATCATCGGTAAATCTAAGCAGGTCGGCATCCGGTAATCAAGGAAACTGGCGTTCGTCATTTCACCTTCGGCATTGTAGATGTATTCCTCATTCAATGCCCATCCGATACCCTGAACAGCACCGCCTTGTATTTGGCCTTCAACGTAGCTCGGATGGATGGCTTTTCCCGCATCCTGGACTGCGGTATAGCGGAGGATATCGACCTTGCCGGTCTCCTCGTCCACTGTTACATCTACTACGTGCGTTGCGTAAGCACCACCGGCACCACCGGGATTCACTGTCCCGCTGCCGACAATCGGACCGCCGGTTTCACCGAGCCGAGCACATAGGTCTCGGAAACTGATCTGTTCCTCTTTGCCATTGATGCTTGAGAATTCGCCATCCGCAAACTGCACGTTCGCTTCGTCAACTTCCCAGAGCTTCGCGGCGCGAGCGATCATCTGCTGTTTGACATTTTGTGCGGCTTCATAAGCAGCGTAGCCGGTCGCGTAGGTTGTACGACTACCGCCTGTCACCGCGGTGTAACCGACAGAGTTGGTATCAACAACGCTTGGGTTGACGGATTCAGCGGGTATACCGAGCACTTCTGCCGCCTGCATAGCGATTGAAGCGCGAGTGCCGCCGATGTCTGTGGAACCTTCAATGAGGTTAATTGTGCCATCGGAGTTGACATTAATCGTCACGCTGGACTCCAAACCGATATTGAACCAGTAACCGGAAGCGATGCCCCGACCGTGGTGTTTCTTCCCATTCGGTGCGGTATAGTGCGGATGCGCTTTCGCGGCTTCGAGCGTTTCAATACAGCCGATGCGCGGGTGAATGGGTCCGTCTGCGCGTCGGTCGCCCTCTTTTGCAGCGTTGAGCAACCGGATCTCAAGTGGATCGATGTCCAGTTTTTCCGCGATCTCGTCAAGAACTGTCTCTGAACCGAAAGCGGCGTTTGGTGCCCCGGGGGCGCGGTAGGGTGCGGTTTTCGGTTTATTCACAACGACATCGTAGCCATCAATGATAACATTTTCAATGCTGTAGGGTGCAAAGATACACATTGCGCCAGGTCCAACGGGAGAACCCGGGTAGGCACCTGCTTCAAAGGCGAGATATGCCTGAGCGGCGGTTAATTTACCTTCCTTGGTGGCACCCATCTTAACGCGAATGAAAGAAGCTGGTGTCGGTCCTGTGCCTTCAAACACGTCTGCGCGGTTCATGAGTACTTTGACCGGTTTACCCGTTTTCTTTGCCAGCAGTGCTGCAACAGGTTTAATGTAGACGCTGATTTTGCCGCCAAAACCGCCCCCAATTTCCATCGGAACGACTTTAATTTTTGAAACGGGGTATTGGAGAATTTCGGCGACTTGTTCACGGACGGTAAACGCGCCTTGTGTGCTACACCAAATCGTTAGTTGCCCATCGGCGTTGTAGTGTGCTGTAGCGTTATGCGGTTCAATATAGCCTTGGTGGACAGTGCCTGTAACGAAATCACGTTCAACAATGATATCCGCTTCAGCGAACCCTTTCTCAGGATCGCCGAGTTTGTGCTGGATATGGCTTGCGACGTTGCTCGGTTCATCAGCCGTTTCACCCATTGAGGTGGTCTTTAAATGTTCGTGGAGGAGCGGTGCATCCGACTCCATCGCTTGCCGTACCTCTAAAACAGGCGGTAGTACCTCATATTCAACATCAATAAGCGTACAAGCCTCTTCGGCGATGTGCGGATTCGTTGCAGCAACTGCAGCAACAGCGTGCCCTTTATAGAGTACCTTGTCGCTCGCCAGGATATTGTCACAAAGATGTTTAAGATTGACAGCACCTTCCCCGAGATCAGCAATTTTGTCACCTGCGTCTGGGAGATCTTTCGCAGTGACAACACCTTTAACACCGTAGAGTGCTTCGGCACGACTCGTATCAATAGATATGATTCGTGCGTGGGCATGCGGACTCCGAAGCACCCTGCCGTGGAGGAGTCCCGCGGCCTGAAAATCTGCCCCGTAAAGTGCCCTGCCGGTGACTTTGTCAACACCGTCATGGCGGATGGGACGAGTTCCGATAACTTTGTATTCTTTATTTTCAAGCATTCCTATTTTCGTCAATTCGCCATGTGAGACATAGAAAATTTGCTAATGACTACCGCAATTTCTATGATCTCAGTCATGCGAAGGACGCTCCTTTTACTTAGCTGCGGCTGCATCGAGTACAGCACGGACGATTTTATCATAACCGGTACAGCGGCACAGATTTCCAGCCAACCAGTATCGGACTTCGTGTTCCGTCGGATTTGGGTTCTCATCAAGCAGTGCTTTCGCGCTCATGATGAAACCGGGTGTGCAAATACCGCATTGGAGCGCGGCGTTTTCGAGGAAAGCATCTTGGATCGGATGCAGCTTGTCAGGGTCAGCAACGCCTTCGATGGTTTCGACCGATTTGCCTTCAGTTTCTACACCGAGGACAAGGCATGAATTAACCAGTCTACCGTCGAGGATGACACTGCATGCCCCACAATTCCCGTTGTTGCAGCCCTCTTTGGCCCCTGTAAGGTGAAGTTCATCTCTAAGGACCTCGAGCAGACTTTGCCGGGGTTCGCAGAGGAATTCCACTGTTTCGCCATTAAGAGTTGTCTGAACGTGCGATCTTCTCGCCATAATATAAGTTCCTTTCACGTTTCGTAGGGAAAAAGTCGTTATCCTTATCAATCGACAAAAATTATGTCGCTTCTCGGACTCTCTGGATAGCACCGTTGAGGGCGCGTCGCGTCAGCACCCCGACGAGATGTGTGCGTTGTTCAGCCGTGCCACGCATATCGCTAATCGGGCGTGCGATGGCTTGTGCGGCTTCTGCAGCTGCGTCGATTGCTTCATCAGAGACCTCTCGACCCGCAAGGAGTGCGCTCGCTTCCTCCGCAAAGAGCGGTGTCGGGGCGACGGCAGCGAGTGCGATACGAGCAGCGACAATCGTCTTTTTCTCAGCATCAAGGGTCACAGAAGCACCAGCACCAACGACAGCGATATCCATCTCATTGCGCGGGATAAACCGGAGATAGTAGGAGCTCGAATTGTTTGCAGGTGCCGGTATTTTCACAGAGACGAGCATCTCGCCTTTTTTTATCACTGTCTGCCCGGGGGCTGTACAGAAGTCTTCAACAGGGACTTCACGTTCCCCGTTTGGACCGACAATGACACAAGAAGCGTTTAGCACAATCAGGGGCGGTATACCATCTGCAGCGGGTGAGGCGTTACACAGGTTTCCACCGACCCCGGCGCGTCCCTGAATCGCTGTGCCACCAATAATTTTCGTCGCATCAATCAAACTCGGATAGGCATCGCAGATGGCATCATCGGCATAGATCTTATAACACTCAACTGCAGCACCGAGTGTCAAGCCAGTGGTGGCATCGTAATTTAAGACGTTAACCTCCGGAATAGATTTAATGTCGATCATCCAATCAACGTCTCGGCGCGCCTCTCGAACCTGAACGATGAGGTCGGTGCCGCCCGCTAAGATGCGTGCGCTTTCTCCCTTTTCGTCGAGCAGAGCAACGGCTTCCGGTATCGTTTTCGCGGCAATATACGAAAAATCTCGCATAACCGGAATCTCCTTTCATTCTAAACTAAGATTT
Organism: uncultured Poribacteria bacterium; assembly: GCA_951828385.1. Lineage (GTDB taxonomy): Bacteria > Poribacteria > WGA-4E > WGA-4E > WGA-3G > WGA-3G. The sequence goes on along the minus strand of OX639973.1, from coordinate 3,272,516 downwards.
TAGTAAGTTACTTCATGAAGGCTGAGGTACAGAAACCTCGCCACGGAAATCAGTATTTATGAGATGCATTTTGGGATATTCAATTTAAACCGTACTATAGCAAAAATTCGGTTTTAAGGCAAGATTTTTATCTCTTGAGGGAAGATATTTCAGCAATCAATGTCTCCAGATTCACAAACTTAACGTGAATGCCGTTGTAATTGCTTGTGAAAGCGCGATCTACATCACATGGGCGTGCAAAGCTGGGCGCTTCAAAAACCCCGCCCCTCTGTGCCATGAGGAGTGTAGACATAGGTTGGGTAGAGCGGTAAAGACCAAGGTCCCACCAGTTTATATAGAGAATGCCGATTTGCGATACCCAATTTTGGGAAATAAATATAGCAAAACCCAACAATCCCAACACTGTAGATGTAGGACTGCGTTGGATTTCATTTGTGTTTTGATGATTTTAGTTTCCAAATGAACCTTGAAAGTTCTACTTTTGCATAGTGCTGCTACTACGTGTCAACGCGGTTAGCAAATAGTAGTACTATTTGTCAATCTATTTGCATATAGTAGCATTTTTGCTGCGCAGCGTGAGCACGGGATTCTAAAACCGCTCCACAACATTCGGGTATAGAAAAGCAAGGTTATCTCATAAATGCGTTAGGCAAAGCACAGGGACCTCACCTAACAAAATCGTATTTGTGAGAAGCATGCTAAACTGACACTTGCAAAATTCAGACCTGTTCAACGCTCAAAGTCGCCGATTCATCGTTAAGTTTTTGCGCGAGGGTAAAAGCCTTTTCGCTAGGCGCGTCTACAACTGCCGTTGTTAGTGTCTCGCTGAGGATATATTCCCGATGCGCTTGAAACGCTTCGTCTACGAGTTGTGATGCATCGGTAAGGCTGAGTTTAATCCGGTCAGAGACGTTAAAATCGGCATCTTTCCGCATATTTTGGATTTTGTTGACAAGCTCACGTGCTAAACCTTCAAGTACCAATTCATGCGTCAGTTCCGTTGAGAGTGCGACGAATTTCCGAGCGTCTACTTCTACAAAGAAACCCTCTCGGTTCTGCGTTTGCACGTCGATTTCTGATGGATCGAGGGTGTATGTCTCTCCTGCGGCTTCGATTTGTAAACTGCCAGCGGTTTCCAATTCCGCCTTCGTCTGCATGGCATCTGCACTGGCGAGTGCCTTCGCGATCGTTTGAACGCCTTTGCCATATTTAGGTCCCAAGACCCTGAAGTTCGGTTTGAGTGTGACCTGCGCGAACGCGTCTAATTCTTCTGTGAAGACGATGGTTTTGACGTTAAGTTCATCGTAGACGAGTTCCGCCAAACGATTAACGGTCGCTTTTTCTGCGTCGGAGAGTCCACCGATGGTAATCTCTGCAAGTGGCTGACGTGTTTTGATGCCCGAACGGTTGCGCGCTGCGTGTCCCATGCTGATCACTTCGCGAATGAAAGCCATATCCGTCTCTAACTGTACATCTTTCAGCGAAGTATCTGCTACCGGATATTCCGCGAGATGAACACTCAGCGGTGCCTCGGCATCAAGCGAACATACCAGATTTCGGTAAAGTTCATCTGCCAAAAACGGGACGAAAGGTGCGGAGAGTTTCGCAACGGTTACAAGCACCTCATAGAGTGTTGCATAAGCCGCTTGTTTGTCGGGGCCTGCTTCGGCACCCCAAAAACGGTCGCGGGAACGGCGGACATACCAGTTGCTGAGGTCGTCAACAAACGCCTCAATCGCACGTGGCGCGTTCGTGAGTTGATAGTTTTCCATTTCATGGCGCACATTGTCAATAAGGGTATGGAGACGGGACAAGATCCACCTGTCTACAACGGCGCGCGCCGCAACCGGCGGTGTATCTTTCAAGACATCAACCTGTTCGAGGTTGGCATACATCACGAAAAAACTGTAGACGTTTTGAAGCGTTCCCATGAACTTTTTCAACGCTTCATCAACGCCATCAATTTTGAACATCCGTTGTGCCCACGGTGCGGATCCCGTGAACATGTACCACCGCATCGCATCCGCGCCCTGCTCGTCTAAAATTGTCCACGGATCTACCGTGTTCCCGCGACTCTTACTCATTTTTTGTCCATCGGCGGCGAGGATAAGTTCGAGACAGAGGCAGTTCTTGTAGGCGGGTTTATCGTAGAGGAGTGTACCGGTTGCCAAAAGGCTATAGAACCACCCGCGCGTCTGATCGATCGCCTCGGAGATGAAATCTGCTGGATACGCCTGTTCAAACAGTTCCTTGTTTTCAAAAGGGTAATGCCATTGTGCTGTGTGTGCACAGCCGGAGTCGAACCAGCAGTCAATCACGTCTTGCACGCGGTGCATCGTGCCGTCGCATTCCTCACAGGTGAGTGCAACGTCGTCTACGTACGGACGGTGGAGTTCAATATCGTCAGGTACGTCTATACCGAGTTCCTTCAATTCAGCGATACTACCGACACAGTGTTGGTGTCCGCAGTCATCACACACCCAGACTGGCAGGGGTGTACCCCAATACCGTTCACGACTCAAGCCCCAGTCGATGTTGTTTTCCAGCCAATTCCCGAACCGCCCATCTTTGATATGTTCCGGGTACCAGTTAATTTGCTGATTGTGCTGGTGCATCTGTTCTCGGATAGCGGTCGTTTGGATGAACCACGATTCGCGTGCATAGTAGAGCAGCGGGTTATCGCATCGCCAGCAGAACGGATATTGGTGCGTATATTTGGCTTCTTTGAACAACAAGCCGCGCCCATCTAAGTTCTCAACGATTTGTGGGTCGGCATCTTTAACGTATTCACCTGCCCACGGTTCTTTAACCTCTGGCACAAATCTGCCATCGGGACCTACCAATTGTACCAACGGGAGATTGTGTTGTTGTCCAATGTCGTAGTCGTCTTGTCCGAAAGCTGGAGCAATGTGGACCAAGCCGCTGCCCTCTGTTGTCGTTACAAAATCGCCGGTGACGATATAGTGAGATTTTTCTGGATGCTGTCCGCTATCAAACAAGGGTTCGTATTCCCATTCTTGAAGGTCCCTGCCCTTATAGGTTTCGACGATCTGCGGTGGTTCGTCTCCGAATAAACTGGAGACACATTCCTTGGCGAGGATGAGGTGTTGCCCGTTCTGTTCTTCAACAGCGACGTAATCGTAATCCTCTCCGACAGCAACAGCGACGTTAGAGGGTAGTGTCCACGGTGTTGTCGTCCAGACGAGTAGGTACGTATTTTCTCTGTTCTTCAGTGGAAACCGAACGAAGATAGACGGATCGGCGACCTCTTGGTAACCGAGCGCGACTTCGTGGCTTGCCAAGGTGGTGCCACACCGATAGCAATACGGTTGTACCTTATGCCCCTGATACAGCAGTTCCTTATCCCACGCTTGTCGCAGCACCCACCAGACGCTTTCAATATAATCGTTTGACAACGTGATATAGGCATCGTCGAGGTTGACCCAGAATCCGATGCGCTCTGTCATCCGTCGCCAGTCCTGCTCGTATTGGAACACGTTCTCCTTACACTTTTCGATAAAGTTCTGAACGCCGTAAGCCTCCAATTCAGCCTTATTTGTGATATTGAGTTGCTTTTCGACCTGATATTCGACGGGGAGTCCGTGGGTGTCCCAACCTGCTTTGCGGAGGACGTAATGTCCCGTCATTGTCTTATAGCGGCAGACAGCATCTTTCATGATGCGCGCAAGGACGTGATGCACACCCGGCGGCGCATTTGCAAACGGCGGTCCCTCTAAGAAGACGAAAGATGGCGCGTCTTTGTACATCTCCATGCTCTTCTCGAAGATTTCGTTTTCACGCCAGAATTCCAAGGTCTGTTTTTCCTTTTCAGCAAACGTGAATTGGGATGATACCCCTTCAAACATGAGAAAAATCCTCCACTTTTCTTGTAGGGTTGAAGTATGGAAGTTTGGAAGACTGGAAGATTGAAAGCGGCTTCCTTCCACCCTTCCATCCTTCTTTTCGTCCATTTGTCTTTAGGTATTAAATAAAAAACACCCTCACCGAAATCGTCTGCTTCAGTGATGGGCGTTGTAATAGGAACTTCTGATCTGCTCGTGATTAGCCCACCACAGCCCGACGAATAGCAATCATAATGAATATGGCGCGCAAACCCGTGACAGCACGAAGGCTCTCTTGGTATAGGGTATTATAGCGCACAAATTTCCTATATTGCGATGTCAGTGTGGTAAGCGATTTTTTGTCCATATCTCGTTTGAATGTCGCGTGATGTTGTGCAAATTTCGCCAGATTTGTCAATTATGATAACATATTCTATCGGAGATGTCAAATCTTTTTACCTTGCAAAACCTCAAATTTAGGGTATAATAAAAAGAAAAGATTTTTTTCAGTGTTAGGAAACAAAAGGATGAGGAAACGGAAAACTAAAAATAATAAAAATAGGTCGCTCCAGCGGATTGCTTCAAGTGCCTTGCGGGCCTCTGTCGTACTTGCAGAGATAGAACAGACAGCACGCGTCACGGATGAAGTGATGAAGGGTGTTAAGGTAGCGGCAGGGAGCGGTTTTTTCGTTGCACCCCACTTGATTGCGACGAATATCCACTGCGTTGTCGGTACTACATGGGTTTTCGCGGAACCGGTCAGTTTGCCCGATACGTATCCGATTGGGGGCGTAGTCGCCTATGATGACAAGGCTGACCTGGTCGTCTTGGAGATTTCGGCTGAAGGGATGCCGCTGCCGCTTGGCGACAGCGATACCCTCAAGAAAGGTGAACGGGTTTACGCGGTCCGTTGCACGGGTGGCGGTATAGAAGAGAGAGGTGCGAGAGGTGCCATCACGGAAGGAACCGTGCACGGCATCCGGTCTAATGACGCACATCTGCGCTTAAAAACTGTGCTCTCCGCGGGGAATAGCGGCGGGCCCATAATAAATAGGGCAGGTGAAGCTATCGGCATTGCTGTTTCTGGCGGCTCATCCGCTACTGGGACCGGTGCAGGCGATCCCCGGGAATTTGCTTACGCGATTCCTTCAAATGCTGTCAAGGCACTGCTTGCGGAAGCGGGAGCCCCGGAAACTTTTGAAACATGGCGACAGCGACCCCGGATACGCGCGTATGCCGAGGCTTCTCAAGGATACGTCAAGCAAAGAAAGAGACAATATAAGGCAGCGATAAAACACTATACGGCTGCCCTGCAACTCAATCCGGATTTGGCGGAAATCTATCACAATCGCGGAACTTTACAGAATCTCCTTGGACACCCCGAAAGTGCTATGGCTGACTGGGAAGCCGCCCTGGCACGCAATCCAGACTTCACAGAAGCATACTCCAATCGCGCTGCTGCGAAAACGACTTTAGGAGACTTTGAAGGCGGCATCGTTGACTGTAGCGCTGCTATTGAACGCAACCCGGAGGCAGCACCCGCCTACTACAATCGTGCACAGGCGAGAATGGGCCTGAAGCAGTACACCGAAGGCATTGAAGATTACGATAAAGCCCTCAGTATCGGTCTTAGCGAGGCGGATGCGTATGGCGCGTACTATAATCGCGCGTTAGCGAAGTACCTCCTCGGGTTAGATAAAGCGGCACAGGGAGATGAGGCGGAAGCCATCCGACTGTATCATGCGGCGATTCCTGACTATACGAAAGCCATCCAGGTCGCCCCGGACCCCAGCCTCGCCAGTAGAAATTACAACAACCGCGGTTATGCGAAGTATCTCATTGCGGAATACGAATCCGCTGATGGAAACATGGAAGCAGCGCGAGAGCTCTATGAAGCGGCGATGGTTGACAGTGAGGCAGCGATCAAACGCGATCGGCGAAACGCTTATGCATACTGCACACGTGCAGTCACAAGGGTTGCCTTTGACGCACACGAGGACGCGATTAAAGACTTTGATCGCGCTATCAAACTCAAGCCGGATTTCGCGCATGCTTATCACCAGCGCGGGCTTGCGAAACAGGCACTCGGTCAGCAAAAAGAAGCGGACACCGACTTTGCGAAAGCAAAGGAGATAGATCCAGATTTTGAAAATAAGTAATGGATATAGATGCTATGTAAAATATTAGGATATACATGGAGATCTGTATAGTGACAGATACGAAAAATGACAAGAGTCAACAACTTGCCGAAGAAATCAGGGGCACCACGCTTCTCTTGGAAATGGAATATGCAGATGAGAGTATCGGAAGCAGCGGGACCGCTTTCTTTGTAGCAGATGACAAAATCGCAACGAATTGTCATGTGCTCTTAGAGGCTACAACAGTCATTGCAAAGCACGTTGAAGCAGATGTTATCTACACTGTTGAAGGTATTATAGCGTTTGATACTGCCAACGATCTTGCAATTCTAAAAATCTTAGATGAAGGTGCTTCCTTCCAACTTGGTGATAGTGACAGGGCACAACCTGGTGAACCTATTTATGTTCTGGGCTATCCAGGCTATCCAGAGGAAGAAAGGCGCAGTAAAGCAGAGGGCACCCTGGTCGGCTTTCTGAATCATGGAAAACGCATCTGGTTTAAAGCACCTGTTGGACCAGGGTACAGTGGTGGTCCCATGCTGAACAGTAAAGGTGAAGTAATAGCCGTTCATCACGGAAGCAAAAACAGATCTGGTGATGCCGGTATTGCTATACCCTCAAATGCACTTAAAGCATTGCTCACTGAGGCACAAGGCGCAAAAGTTGAACCTTTGTCAGCATGGCAAAAACGACGCGATGTTCTTAATGTTACTGTGTATAAGTTGTATGGGTGCGGAACGTGGCCTAAGCGATCGATTGTTATGCTTCGGCTCGCTTGGCATCTTATTAAAGGTTTTTGCTACGCTATACTCGCAAACATCAAAACAGACGCGGAGGACTATGCTCGGGTTATAACAATCTATGACAAAATTATTGCCAGTAAACTCATCCCATTTTTGGGGGCAGCTTACGCCTATCGTGGAATGGCTAAGAGTGAATTGCAGAACTACCAAGATGCGATGGAAGATGCTAACGAGGCTATCCTCCTTGAACCGAAATCTTACAATGGATACTACAGTCGGGGTTATGTGAACCAAGGACTTGGTAAATCTAAAGCAGATCAAGGGGATATAACAGAAGCCGAAAAATTATATCAAGCGGCGATAAGCGACTGCGCTGAAGCTATCAACCTAAAACCAGAAAGGGCTAAAATCTATAATACCCGTGGCTGGGCGAAATACCTGTTCGGGCAACTTGAAACTGAACAAGGAAACGCAGCAGCGGCACAAAACCTATATCAAGAAGCGATATCCGACGCTGATGAAGCTCTGTATTTACAACCGAAGAGTGCTAAATTTCGGTCTAATACCTATCACACGCGTGGTGCTGCAAAGGCTGCCTTGGGCGATCACAAGGCAGCGATTGAAGATTTCAGTGAATCCATCCGACTAAATCCAAAGGAAGCACTATATTATCACGACCGCGGGAAAGCAAAAGAGGCACTCAATCAGCACGAAGAGGCGAAAGCAGACTTTGCAAAAGCAACGGAATTAGATCCAGATTTTGAAAAACACCCTTGACACTCAACATAGACGATAGACAGGAAACACCCTAATGGAACAGGATAGAGATGAAACACTACAGCAGCTTGAAGAAGAGAGTAGAAACGCTTTAGTCTATATAGAAACGATTCCCGATACTATATTGACCTTACACTGGCGCATTTATAAGTTTTTTAATAGAAACCGGACTGCCACGTATACAAATTTGCACCGGTTCCTCTCGCGTATTCATGACAATGCCTCTAAAGATGCTCAGAAAGTTGGGGTAGCAGGAACCGGGTTTTTCATAGCGAGTGACACGCTTGTAACGAATATTCATGTCGTCGCCCTGGCAAAAACTGTTGCAGCAAAGCAGATTAAAGTAACAAAAACTCCACTTTACCTTCCAGATCATAAGGATCTTCCGTACGGATATAAAAAATCAGTTGGCAAGGACCCTGTCTTATATACTATTACAGGTGTTATCGCATTTGATGCCAAGAATGACTTGGTTCTCTTAAGAGTTGCCGAAAAATGTGATGCCCAGCTCTCTCTCGGCAACAGTGAGAAGGTCAAGGTAGGTGACCGAGTTTACACGCTTGCTTATGCTAATGCCGAGTACCGGTGTGTGGCGGGTACTATATCTGGTCGCGACAGCAGAGGATGGTTTGAAATAACAACGCAGTTTTTTCCAGGATATAGTGGGAGCCCTGTGCTAAATAGTAGTGGTGAAATTATTGGTATTGCATGTTCCATGGACCAGATAATGAATGATGGCGCCTCTGATGCTTTTGGATTTGGTGGAGCTGTGCCTTCTAATGTGCTTAATGCACTCTTTAAGGAAACGGAGGAAATAGAATCTTTTACCAGATGGCAAAAGCTGCCTGACATATATGCCCATGCTGTTCGGACACAAGCGGATAGGAAACAAGCACAGCGGAAGCATAAAGCTGCGATAGCAAAATATAACCGTGTGCTTAATCTCAACCCGGATTTAGGTATAGTTTACAATAACCGAGCGGTTGCGAAATCCGCGCTTGGCGACCATGTAGGAGCCATTGAAGATTATGATAAAACCATCCAACTTAGCCCATCCAATCCTAAAGCCTACTACAACCGGGGGTTAGCGAAAGGTCGTATCGGTGAATCCAAAGCAGATCAAGGCGTTCTGGTGGAAGCGCGGTGCTACTATCAAAAGGCGATAGACGACTATACCGAAGTTATTCATCGGGACCCAAAGTGCAGTATAGCCTACAATAATCGCGGGTGGACGCAGTATCTTTTTGGGAAAGTTGAAACGAAGGCAGGTAACAGAAAAGCAGCACAAAATCTATATCAAAAGGCGGTATCCGATAGTGATGAAGCTTTGCGCCTACAATCAGAAGGTGCTAAAGTTCGAGCTGCGACTTACCACACGCGCGGTGTTGCAAAGGCTGCCTTAGGTGACCACAATGGTGCGATTGAAGATTTTGATGAATCCATTCAACTCAATTCAAAGAAGGCACTATATTATCACGACCGCTGGAAAGCAAAAGAAGCACTCGGGCAGTGTGAAGCAGCCAAAGCAGACTTCCAGAAGGCAAAGGAATTGGATCCCGATATCGGAAAATGAATCGTGTTTATTACTGTCTTAAGTGATAGAAGGAGATTGCTCGTCAAGGCACCCAAACCTAAAGGATTGGGCTTGTGCTTCGTAGACAATAGCGGTTTTCTCAAAGAGTCAACCGTCTTACGCTGTCTCCACAGAGGGACCACAAGCAGCCCTCAAAATGTTTATCGCAGCGTTTACGTCTCTATCGTGGTGAGAACCACATTCAGGACATGTCCACTGCCTATCATCAAGGCTTAGGTTCTTATTAGGGTATCCACAATCGGAACACGGTTTAGTTGTCGGTGTCCATTGCCCAACTTGACAGAAATCACGATTATGTTTGAAACACTTGAACTTCAGAATCTCAACAAACTGCCCGAAAGAAAGGTCGGAGACTTTGCGACCCCAGAGGCGTTTCATACCCTCAAGGTTCAGTGTCTCAGTCGCTATAAGATCAAACCTTTTACACAGGGCCGTGGCAAGTTTCCAATGCCAATCTTTGCGTTGGTGGGTAATCTTGCGATACAACCGTGCGAGTTGACGGACACACCGCCACCAATTGTTAGAACCTTTCACTTTACGGGAAAGGCTTTTGGTGAGGTTGCGAAGTTCAGCCAACGACTGTTTCAAGAATTGTGGCGATTGTATCTTCTCACCCGTGTTCAACGTCAAAAACGCCTCTTTCATACCGAAATCTGCCCCTACGCTCTCACCTGTAGCAGGATAGGGTTCGGTGGTGGAGGCATCAGTAACGATGTAAAGCCAATAGGTGCCAACCGCATCGCGAAGGATTTGGATATAGCAGACATTTCCTTTCCAATCACGGTGATAGTGAAAAGAAAACCAACGCTTGTGAAACTTAAAGGAGTGCGAGGGTGCGTCCCACGCTTTGAAAGAGATTCGGACACGCCCTTCTTCAAGAAGATACCCCGATTGGAACTTAGCAGAACGATAACGGTCTTTGCGTTTGAACTTCGGCAATCCCCCGAGACCGTCAAAAAAGCGTTCATAAGTGATATGGATACGGACAATCACTTCATCAAGTGTGTCGCGGGGTATCCACGCCCAATGGTGCTTCGTGCGTTTCAACAACTTCGTCAAATGCGGTTGCAAGCGATACCGTCCCGCATACAAACCATACCGGCGATAATACCGTTTTTCCAAAGCAAGGAAGTGATTATGCACGTCGCCCAAGTCGTCAAGCATATTGCCGAGCCGCATATTTTGCGGATGTTCGCGTATCTGATATTTATGCGTCCGACGCGTGCGTTTTTGTTTTCGCTTTCGTTTTTTCATAAGAGTCCACAGTTCACACTTTTAACCCCTTCATAGTGGGTAGGAAACCGACACATTACCGGGGCCCCGCCCGTTACTCGGAAGGGGCGGTAATGCTATGAATGTCTGCCACTGTGATACATATATTAAAACATATTTTTACTATAATGTCAAGTGTTTTTTTTGAAAAAAACGCCTTGGCCTAATACACGAGGGCGGTTTTTCCTCCCAAGTCTAAAGACTTGGGAGGAAAAACCGTGAACTTAGATGAATTCCAAGAATACCCACGCGTACGTGCCTACGCTTTGGAAGCGCGAGCAGACAAAAAAATGGCAGAACGAAATAAAAATAGGGGCGCGATAAGGGACTATAGTGCCGCTCTGAAACTCAACCCGGACTTGGTTGAAATCTACTCTAAACGAGGTATCGTAAAACTCCGCGTTATGAGGTTCCGAAGTGCTATTAAGGATTTTGATAAGATGATTCAAATTAATCCGGAACATATCTTCGCCTACAACAATCGTGCATCCGCAAGAGGTAATCTTGGAGATAAACAGGGGCTGCTTGAAGACCTCAGTAAAGCGATTGAAATTAACCCTGAGTATGCAATCGCACATGTTAATTTGGCTGAGGTAAAAAATTCACACCGCCGAAGATAAGGCGGATGAAGGAGATATCGGTGAGGCAAAACGATATTATCGGGAGGTCATCGGCCATTCTGCCAAAGCACTTAAGTTAGATCGGGGAAACCCGTTAGCACAGAGACAACGTAGGCAGGCTCAGGATGCCCTCCGAATGTTGAAATCGCAGCCTGAAGTTTAGGCATAGTGCTCCGTGCCGTTTCACTAACGATTTCTCATATTCAGACCATAGGAACTTCTCTCATGAAATATAACAAAAAATGTTTGCTTAGTCTATTTACTTTAACTTTGGTGTTCCTCCTCTCATGTGCGCGAGTTCCCCGGCAGGATGTCTCTGAAAAACTTCCGATACTAACAGCAGAACTTGCATCCGAAAAAGGCAAAGCCTCTGTTGTCCGTATTACCGGCGGGAACTTGATGAAAATAGGCGCGGGCAGCGGTTTCTTCGTGCAACCCGATAAGATTGTAACCAACCTTCACGTTATCGCACGTCCCGGACCCATTTTCACGAAACTGAGTGATGATGAAACTATTTGGATGGTTGAGGGTGTCGCGGCGTATGATATGGAAAACGATCTTGTCATCCTAAAAATCGCAGGTGAGGGGGTGCCGCTCTCTCTCGGGGACAGTGATGATGCCAGAAATGGTGAACCCATCTATGCTATAGGCTACCCGGGTGGTGGCGCGTACAAACTCACAGAGGGGATGGTACGCAGGAGCCGGTATAAAGATAAATGGCTACAGACAACAGCCGATATTTCTCAGGGAAACAGTGGGGGACCTATGCTAAACGGCAAAGGTGAGGTTATCGGCATCAGTACCGCCGTAGACAATTCCTTCAGTTACGCTGTTCCGTCAAACCTACTCAAGGCACTGCTTTCGCAACCCGCGCAAGTTGAACCTTTGGTGGAGTGGTACAAACAAAAGCGTATCCGTGCTTATGGCTACCTCCAACGTGGAGAAGATAACTACAATCGGAAGGATTATAAAGCAGCGCTAACAGACCTTAATGGAGCCATTGAGGTGGACCCTGAATTTACGGATGCCTACGCCACTCGTGGAAACGTGGGGGTCCATTATGGTGAGTCTATGGCAAAGTATGGAAGCATCACTGAAGCGCGGCAACACTATCACGTAGCGATAGCGGACTATACCGAGGCTATCAGATTAGACCCTGAAGATGATGCAAACTACAATGGGCGTGGGCACACACGGTGCCACTACGGTGAATATGAAGTCAAGCGACGGAATCCTACAGCCGCCCAAAAACAGTATGAAGCGGCGATCGAGGACTACAACAAAGCCATCGCGTTAGATTCAGACGACGATAGAAATTATAGCGGTCGCGGCTGGGCAAAGACGCTCTTGGGGGAACTGAACGCTGAACAAGCGGAATTTGACAAAGCCCAAAAACAGTATGAAGCGGCGATAAAGGACTGTACCCAAGCTATCAAGTTAGATCCTGAAGAGGATACCAATTACAGCGAGCGTGGATGGGCGAAGTGCCGCCTCGGAGAATTGAGAACGAAACAGGGTAAAACCGCGGAAGCCCGAAAACAGTATCAAGCAGCGATCATTGACAGCGAAAAAGCTATCCAACTCAATCCGGATGAAGCCTTCGCCTATCATACCCGTGGTGTCGCAAAGGCTGCCCTTGGTGACTATAACAGTGCCATAGATGACTTGGATGTGGCTATAGAACATAGTCCGAGTTATACTGAAGCCTATCACAGCCGCGGAAAAGCGAAGCGGGCACTCGGGCAACATGACGCTGCAAAAGTTGATTTTGAGAGAGCACTGCAATCGAGGGGGAGAGGCGATGTAACGACGCAGGAATTAGAAAGAGCAACCACCGAAATGGTGCGCATCCCCGCAGGCGAATTTCAGATGGGCAGCAATGAAATCACGGAAGCAACTCCGAGACACACCGTCTACCTCGACGCATTCTATATCGACCCGTATGAGGTGACGAACGCGCAATTCAAAGCGTTCATTGATGCGAATCCTGAGTGGCGCAAAGACAACATTCCGAGTGAATATCATAACGGCAACTATCTCAGACACTGGGATGGGAATGACTACCCTAACGGGAGAGCCGATCATCCGGTTGTCTATGTGAGTTGGTACGCGGCGATGGCTTATGCGAAGTGGGTCGGCAAGCGGCTGCCAACGGAGGCAGAATGGGAGAAGGCGGCACGCGGTGGTGTGGCGCATAAACGGTATGTGTGGGGCAATTCTCGAGACCCCAGCAGAGCGAACTACGGGTATTACGGAAAGCGCACCCGAAATGTTGGGAGTTATTTACCAAACGGGTACGGTTTGCACGACATGGGCGGAAATGTTTGGGAACTGTGTTTGGATGAATATAACAAAAATTTTTATAGGCGTTCCCCGAAGAAAAATCCAGTTGCCGGTGTCTCTAATATTGAGGCGTTGATGGAAGATTTTACAAGTGTTCAAACGATGCGCGTGTCGCGTGGCGGCTCATGGAACACACCTGGGCCCGCAGGTGTGGCGAATCGTGGGGATGATAAACCGACAAACACGAACAGTTGGCTCGGCTTCCGTTGCGCAAAAAGCGCACCATCCCAGGAAGATACTGAAGCGAATTCTTCATCTGACACTGCCGAGTGAAAAAGTTATCTGGATATAAAGAGATGTAGGCACTGTGGGTAGGCGCGCTTTGCAAGCGCGCCTATCAACATGGCTACCCTTCTGCTTTTGCCTTTCGGACATCTTCTCGGGCACTTTCAAGTAGATGCAACGTATTCGGAAAGAGAGCATGGAGTGCTTCGTGGTAAGCGAGGTATTCATCTGCATCATCAGGGAGTTTGAAGCCTCCGAACATTCCTTTTGTCTCTCCCTTAACGACAATATCGACCTCCGGAATATACCCAAACTGATGGACTAACTTTTCTCTGAAGATTTTGGCAAACAGTTCCGGGTCATCCGTCTCCTGCATTAATTTATCTTTCAAATATCCTTCAAGAGACTTTAGAGTGGACTCGTTCGGCCAGAGCACATATCGTGCTTTAGCGTAATTAATCGACTCATCAAGGGTTGTGATGAATCCTCCGGGTGCCAGCAATCGTTTTCGATGACGTTCCGCGACGATATGAACGGCTGGAATGTTCCCGAATTGTTGGACGAGTTGCGCATGGAAATATTTGGCATCATGGATCCAGTGATCAGGCAGTTCTAACGCCATCAGTTCCTGAACCTCTGCATCGCTGATGTCGTAAGTCAGATCGCTGGTGTCGTAAAGTTCCTCAGGGATTACGATTGGCTCTAATGGCTCTAATGGTTCGGTTGGTTCCGTATCTACTATGGTTGGCGATTCTGTACCTTCAGGGTCCCCACAGCCGACAAAGAAAGACAGACTAAGGAGACATACGAGAGAGATCAGGCCTACAAAATATCTTTTCAACATTATTGGGTCCTCCTTGCAGAAATGTGAAGTACATATACATTTTAGATCGATCAGGGTCAACTATACGGAATCAATTAATTGTCATTATTCCAGTCTATGAGATGGAACGGTGTTCCTTCTGCTCTCGCCTTTCGGTATTTTTCGATTCTTTGCAGCTTCAAGGCCTCAGGCCACAGCACATATTCTGCTTCGAGAAAGGCGATGTATTCGTCTTCATCGCCGGGAAACCTAAAGCCGCCAAACCATAACTTTGTCTCTCCTTTAACAACAACCTCAACCTCTGGCTTATCCCCATGCTGTTCGATCAACTCTTCTCTGTAGAGTTTAGCAAATAACTCTGGATCATCCGTCTCACGCCTCAATTGTATCTTCAGCGACCTTTCAAGTTTGTCACGATTGTGCTTGGTGGGCCAGAGAACATATTTTGCCTTCTCAAAGTTAACCATTTCATCAACTGTAAATACGATGACACCTGTCAATTCTTTTTCTCGTTCACGCGCTGCAACGATATGAACGGCTGGAATGTTCCCGAATTCTTTGAGCAACTGCGCGTGGTAATATCTGGCGCGCAACTCACGATCTTCTGTCTCTTCCCAGTTTGCAGGGATATCTAACGCCATCAGTTCCTGAATCTCTGCATCGCTAATGTCGTAAGTGAGTTCGCTGGTATCGTAAAGTTCGTCTGGTATCACTATCGAATCCGTGTCTTCAGAATCACCACAGCCGATAAAGAAAAACAAACTGGAGAGACATACAAAAGTAATCAAGCCTACAAAATATCTTTTTATCATTTTTTGATGCTCCTTCAAAATAGCGAAGTGCCTATACATGTTCTGTCAACCTGTCATTTGCACCTCATCTTTTAAGTAAGGTTTTTATCGCGGAAACCTGTGGACTGAATTCGGCTGGACACATAAATTATAGTAAAGTTTAGAATTAATTGGGCACTCTCCAACAGTCTGAATACCTATAACAGGCATTCAGACTGTCACAAACTGGAAGTATGTGCTACGAAGATGTCCACTTATTTATGGGCTTCACTATAGTATAGCACAGGTCCTGCAGTTTTATTCATATAATTTTGTTGTAAGTTGCGTCGTTATTCTTCAAACGAGAAATAACGATACAAATTTCCCTTGACTTTCACGAATCTCTCTGATATAGTAGTCTCATGCAAGAAGCACTCCTCAGCGTACAAAACCTCAAAACCTATTTTCGCACCCCCGAAGGACTTGCCCGCGCCGTTGACGGCATCTCATTCGATATTGCGCCGAACGAGATTTTCGCACTCGTCGGTGAGTCGGGTTGTGGTAAAAGCGTCACCGCGCTGTCCGTGATCCAACTCGTGGCGCAGCCTGCCGGGTTCATTGCAGGCGGTGCCATCTATTACAACGGACAGGACATCACACGCCTACCGGAAGTTGAAAAACGGAAGATTCAAGGCAACGATATTGCTATGGTATTTCAAGAGCCGATGACCAGCCTTAATCCCGTTTTCACGATCGGCTACCAGATTTCGGAGGCGATCCGACAGCATCAAGACCTTCACGGCACGGCTGCGAGAAACGCCGCAATCGAAATGCTTGACCTCGTCGGTATCCCGGAACCCGCGGCGCGTTACGATGAATATCCGCACCAGATGTCCGGCGGTATGAAACAACGCGTCATGATTGCGATGGCACTCTCCTGCCGTCCAGGGCTCCTCATTGCCGATGAACCGACGACTGCACTGGATGTCACCATACAAGCACAGATCCTTGAACTCATCCAACGCCTCCAGCAAGAGCTGCAAATGGCAGTGCTACTGATAACACACGATTTGGGGGTTGTTGCGAACATAGCCGATCGTGTTGCCGTTATGTACGCCGGGAAAATCGCTGAGATAGGCACTTGGGAGCAACTCTACGAGACACCGCAGCACCCGTATACGGTCAAGCTTCTGGAATCAACACCGGCTCGCGATAAACGCGGAACGCAATTACATACCATCGCCGGTAGAGTCCCGAAAGCCACCGACTATAATGACGGTTGTCGATTCGCGGATCGCTGTCCGAAAATCATGGACGGGTGCGAAACCATTACGCCGACGTTGCATGGCGTTAACGGTAGCGAACACAACGTCGCCTGCCATCTCTACAACCCTGAACCGCCGTTCAGTGCTACGGTAACTGGTGCTACAAAACTGGAACTCGAAACGGATACGGATAAAATAGAAGATGCTCCGGCACAGATGGCAAACACACAACCGCAACTTCAGGTCAAAAACCTCTGCGTTCACTATCCTATCCAGAAGGGTCTTTTCAAACGGACGGTCGGTTATGTCTATGCCGTTGATGATGTTACGCTTGATATTCCGCGCGGGAAGACGCTTGCACTTGTCGGCGAATCCGGGTCCGGCAAGACCTCTTTCGGCAAAGCGATCCTCCGATTAGGCGTGCCGGTCAAAGGTGATCTTGTCTATGACGGTGTTAACATCGCAACTGTCACGCGGGAACTTATGCACCCGTATCGGAAGCAGATGCAGATTATCTTTCAGGACCCCTACGCCTCCCTGAATCCTCGAATGACCATAGGTGCTATTATTCAGGAGGGGATGCAGGCGCACGCTATCGGTGAGTCCACAGAGGCACGCGAAAATCGGGTTGCGGAATTGATGCAGCGCGTCGGTTTATCGCCGGATATGGTGACGCGCTACCCGCACGAATTCTCTGGCGGTCAAAGACAACGCATTGGTATCGCACGCTGTCTTGCTGTCGATCCGGAGTTCATCGTCTGTGACGAGGCGACGAGTGCGTTAGACGTATCAGTCCAAGCGCAGATACTGAATCTCCTAAAATCACTACAGACCGATTTCAATCTCACCTATCTCTTCATCACGCACAATCTTTCTGTCGTTGAGTACTTTGCAGATGAGGTAGCGGTGATGTATCTCGGTAGAATTGTTGAGCGTGGGACAACAGAGGAAATTTTCGATTCGCCTAAGCATCCGTATACGCGGGCACTGCTCTCTGCTGTCCCGAAGATGGATCCGCAAACCGGTGTTGAAAAGATTCAATTGGAGGGGGATGTGCCTTCACCGATCAATCGTCCCGCTGGTTGTTATTTTCATCCACGCTGTCCAGAAGTGATGCCTACATGTAAGGACACATATCCAGACGAAACGCGCTTCACGCAGACGCATTCATGCAACTGTTACTTATACCAAAACGCTGAATAAATTAGGACTTACGCAATTTTGACTCCAGCCCGTTCTGTTAGATGAGAATTTTCGGAAAACACAGCGTTCTGGTGACACAAACTGGGAAGTTTGTGCTACAAAAGAGCAGCATGCGTAAGTCCTATAAATATAATATGGAGTTGGGTTAGAATCTCGTCATTTGACGGCGTTCCGGGAAGTAGGGAAACGCAATTTCCACAAATGGACACCGATTTAGACGAGAACCCGATTTTGACAACGGAAAAATCGGAGCGAAAACCCAATAGTTAAAAAAATGGGAAAGATTAAGATACTTTCTGCAGATGTTGCCAATAAGATTGCTGCGGGGGAAGTCGTTGAACGTCCGGCTTCAGTCGTCAAAGAATTGATCGAAAACGCTGTAGACGCAGGCAGCACCTCTATCCGCGTCGAAATCCGTGCAGGCGGCAAACGCCTCATCCATGTCTCTGATAACGGTGCCGGTATGGAACGCGAGGACGCGCTCCTCGCCTTGGAACGCCACGCGACGAGCAAAGTGAACCGCATTGAAGACCTTGAGTGTATTCAAACGTTTGGGTTCCGCGGCGAAGCGTTAGCCAGTATCGCCTCGGTCTCACAATTTGAACTCCTCACCCGCACCGCCGACGCACTTGAGGGGACAAAGGTTAGCGTTGATGGTGGGGTCTTCCGTTCCGTACAAGAGAGTGGATGCTCTCCCGGCACACACATGTCGATTAACAACCTCTTTTACAATGTCCCGGCACGCCTGAAATTTCTCAAAACCGATACCACCGAGATGAACCACGTCACGAATCAGGTGACATGGGCGGCACTCGCGCATCCGAACATCCATTTTTCGCTGACGCACAACGGCAGGGCAATGCTTGATGTCCGTGCCTGCGATTCGCATCTGGAGCGGGTCCGTCTGCTCTACGGTAAAGAATTCGCCGAAAATCTCATCGAATTCACAGAGGATCTGCCTGACCTGAAGGTATACGGATTGCTCGGAAAACCGGAGTTTACGAAACCGAACCGCGAATATCAACTCTTTTTTCTCAATCAGCGACCCATTCGCAGTCGGATTATCGGTGCGGCACTCACAGAGGCACTTGACGCTATGGTAGCCAAGGGACGGCAGCCGGTCGCGCTGCTTTTCCTAACGTTGGAACCGGAGACAGTTGATGTCAATGTGCATCCCGCCAAAATCGAGGTGCGGTTTCGCAACGAACGGACGATTTATAGCGGCATCGTCCGGATACTCCGTAACGCTGTCCA
Source organism: uncultured Poribacteria bacterium (assembly GCA_951828385.1). Taxonomy (GTDB): domain Bacteria; phylum Poribacteria; class WGA-4E; order WGA-4E; family WGA-3G; genus WGA-3G. The sequence goes on along the minus strand of OX639973.1, from coordinate 3,253,647 downwards.
TAAAGCGAAATATATCCCCAAAATTGAGACACCTACCGAACCGACGCAATCCGAGGAAGACGCTGAAACCCACGATACCAGTCTATCAGGACGGGTCTCCACACCACGCCACATACCTACTGCAGGAGGGCAACGCGCCACGACCTCTGTAGCACGGACGCAGCAAACGGAAACACCGCCTGTTCCAACACAAGCGGTAGAGGCCGGTAAGCAGGAAACTGAAGCTATTGACACTTCGGAAGTACAAACTCCTTCTACACCTACTGAAATCGTCGTGCAACCCCCGCAGCAGGAGGTACCTGACGGCGTGAATCTCAGTCTACTCGACTTTGAGGATGTCCAACTCAAGACGAACCTTTTTAAAACCTATATCGTCGCTGAGGCGAAGGATAAAATCTTCTTCATCGACCAGCACGTCGCTGCCGAGCGTGTGCTTTATGAACGCTTCGTCAACCAGATGCAAGCCGACGGGATTCCTGTGCAAGGGTTACTACTGCCAGTCACGCTTGAAGCCACACCGCAGCAACTCAGTGCCTTGAAAATTCACGGTGCCATCTTCGAGAAGCTCGGTTTTGATCTGGAGGAATTCGGTGGCAATACGATTCTGATTCGGGCGATTCCGTCGCCACTTCCAACTCGCGTCGCCGCACAGACCATCACTGATTTGCTCGACAAACTCCCGGAAGCACCGCATACCGACGTACAACTCCCTGAAGCCATCGACAACGCCTTAATCACACTTGCATGCAAATCGGCTGTTAAAGCCGGGGATACGTTGGATACCAAGGAGATGATGAACCTCATCAAAGAGTTATCGCAAGCGAAACTCCCGTTCAATTGTCCGCACTCTCGTCCGATCATCGTCGAAATGGGACGCGATGAATTAGAACGCCGCTTCCATCGGTAACCTCCGCCAGGTCCGGTAGGGTTTTTGCTTGGGTGTTTCTTCACGGTTTCCTAACCGAACCGGTTTTTACCCACATTTCTACGATGAGGAAAACAAAAATGATTAAACCCATTATCGCTGTCTGCTCCGTTTTTGCGGTTTACGCTATATTGACAAGTTACCGCGGCGTGCCGATTGACCACGATCACGCGCTCGTGTTCATCATCGCACACGATGAGAGTGTCAACGATGCTAACAATTATGCCGGTATCACGCAGAAAAAGTGGGAAATATGGCGCAGCAAACAGGGCGACATCCGCCATCTACCCAGATATGTCCGGGAACTCGCGGGTGACCCAAAACTCAATCCGCTCAAGGATCCGAAAGTCGATATTACCATCATCAAACGCTACTATTATGACACGCTCGGCAGATGGTATGCCTGGGACATCCATCCAGCACTCCAACTGATTTACGCTGATTTTGTTACACTGGTCGGGCGCGAGGCGGTAAAAGATGTCCAGAAACTCGTAGGTGTTGAAGTGGACGGTCAATGGGGGATGGGCACCGCCGATGCCGTTAGAGCGTTTAATGCCGATTTTGAAGCAAAACGTTCTGATAACCCAGACTATGCGTGGAAGGTATTCCTCCAATTTGATGCCCAAAAACGTGCCGTTTTCCAATCGTTAGTAAAAGAGAATCCAGAGGAATACGCCAGCCATCTCCAGAAGTGGCTCAAACGCTCGGATGCCTTGAAAACCTACATGCAACCGGTTTTGGTGGGTAAGAAATGATAGTAAATGCCAAGGCTATTAAAGCGGATATATTCATCGTCGAGGTGGTGTAGGATGAATTGGAATGCCGATTTCCGCGTAATATCAAAATTGGTATTCAAAATAAAATAGAAATTATCAGAATTTTGTGATATAATATATAACGATTTTTTACAGGTTCACTTGTGTTTTCTATAAGATGCCTATTGTTCTGCTGATGGTAATGAAACCGACTTTAAGGTAAATACCAATGCCAACTAAAACTATTGATCGAGGATTTAGAGATTTTCTCAGTAGGCTCACACCTACTCCCAGAGAATCTACTGCAGCAATAATACATCGGGCTTCCATAGAAGCATGTCTAAAAAGCAGTTTTGGTATGACCTATTTCTTTAGGACAGGCTCCTTTGGAAATGGAACGAGCATTTCCGGACATAGTGATGTGGATTATTTTGCTGAAATTCCAGCTCGGAACCTTAATAAGAATTCTATATATACATTAAATCGAATGAGAAATGCCTTAAGTATACGTTTCCCAAAGACAGATATTAGCGTAAGTTGTCCTGCTGTTATTATCCCATTTGGCACAAATGCCAAAGAAAGTACTGAAATTACTCCTGCAAGGTATATCAGACTTACCAAAAAAGGTAAATATAGAATTTATAGGATTCCAGCCTCTTCCAACGGTTGGATATTTTCTAGCCCTCATGCTCATAATGCCTATGTCAGAAAGGTTGACCAAAAGTTGGAAGGACAAGTGAAACGACTCATTCGCTTCATTAAAGCGTGGAAGTACTGTCAAAAGGTCCCAATTTCCTCTTTTTACTTGGAATTACGAGTAGCAAAATACGCTGAAAGAAATTCAGGTATTGTTTATAATACACATGATGTAGCCATAAGGCGTATTTTTTCTCATTTGCACGCCGTAGGACTAGCAAAGATGCAAGACCCCATGGGAATTTCCGGTTATATTAGTGCTTGTTCTACAAAAACTAAACTTAAGCAAGGGAAGTCTAAACTTTCTACTGCTTTAACCCGAGCTCAAAAGGCTTGTCATGCGAGAAAAAGTGGAAACATAAAAAATGCTTTTCATTGGTGGAACATGCTGTATAATCGTAAATTTCCAAGTTACTATTACTAAACCAAAGCAGTTTGAAAGTAGGACAAATTCCCATTCGTGGTGCACCTTCAATAGCATAGTGCAATAGGCTTTGTCCACATATGCTACTTATCCTCCTTGCAGGGTAAATCATTATTCTACTGACAGAAATTATACTTATTTTGAGGTGAAGACCAATGCCTACCAGAACCGTTAACCAAGGGTTCACAACTTTTCTAAGCGCACTCACACCGTCTTCCGGTGAATCTACAGCAGCTAAAAATCATCGATCTTCCATAAAGGCCTGCCTCGAGAGCAATTTTAGTATAACCAGTTTCTTTAGGACAGGCTCCTTTGGAAACGGAACCAGCATTTCCGGACATAGTGATGTGGATTACTTTGCCGAGATTCCTACTTGCAATCTTAAGGCAAATTCTACAACCACGCTCGGAGAGGTTCGAGATGCATTGAAAAAACGTTTTCCGACGACGAATGTTCGTGTGAGTTGTCCTGCTGTAGTTGTTCCATTTGGCACAGACGCTAAAGAAAGTACAGAGGTCACTCCTGCGGATTATATCAAAACTACCGAAGACGACTATAGAGTTTATGATATTCCGGACTGTTCCAATGGATGGATGCGTTCTAGCCCTGACGCTCATAATGCTTATGTCAAAGATGGCGACGGGGATTTGGGAGGTAAAGTTAAGCCCCTTATTCGCTTCATTAAAGCATGGAAATATTATCGAAACGTCCCGATTTCCTCCTTTTATCTTGAATTGCGAGTCACAAAATACGCAGAAGACGAATCATCCATCGTTTATGCTGAAGATGTAAAGGGTGTATTGTCATACTTAGATAGCATTGATCTGAGGGATATGCAAGACCCCATGGGGATTTCCGGTTACATCAGCCCTTGCTCTACAGATACAAAACTTGAGGATGCCAAATCGAAACTCTCCACTGCTTTAACCCGTGCGAAAAACGCTTGTGATGCCGAAGATAAAGGCAAAACAAAAGAAGCGTTTGATTGGTGGAACCGACTTTATAACTACAATTTCCCGAGTTACCGTTACTAATGAATAAAATCATAGAAACTCAATTAGAACCGACCCAACTGAAGCGTTTGGCAGCACGAAGAAAATCCGACTCGTACGCCAAAGTTATTTTAGGAATTCAAATAGGACTCAGCATTTTAAGTCCTCCGCTTTGTTCATTGGTTGTTGCATTTTTTCCTAAGTTTGCCGTTTGGACCGCTCTCTACGGTATAATTATAACTTGTCTCAATATACTATGGTTTACTCCTTGGCGACAAACTTTGAAAGAAAAAGCTGCCAGAATTCATGAATCCTTTGATTGTGCCGTGCTTGAACTGGACTGGCGAGAGCTTACAGTTGGTTCGCAATTGGAAATGGCGGAAACTGTGGCGAAATATGCTGCGAAGTATGAACCTGAGAAGCCTTCTTATAGTGAGCTTAAAGACTGGTACCCTGTAACGACAGGTAAATTGCCAATTCATTTAGCGCGGATTGTTTGTCAGCGAACAAATTGTTGGTGGAGTGCAGAGCTGAGACAGCATTACACCAAGGTAATAATTGTTGTTATGGGACTTACGGCCGCCGCTGCTATTGGTATTGGACTGATAAAAAAGGACTGGACTTTTGAAAAATGGATTTTAGCAGTGGTAATTCCATTTATGCCCGTTTGTCTGTTTGGGATACAACAACTTATAGAGCACAACAAGTCGGTGGTGTTGCTAAGTAAACTTAAAACACATGCGGAAAATCTATGGGAAAAAGCCTTGATAGGTGCGAACATTGAGGAGTTAACCGATGCCTGCCGTGAGTTACAGGATGGTATTTTCAATCATCGTCGGACCGGTCCTCTCATTTTTACTTGGCTTTATAACCGCTATAGACAAGAAATGGAAAGACAGATGAATGAAACTACAGATGAGATGGTAGAAGCAGCATTGCAATTCTTAAAAAAATGAACTTTTTGTTTTCCGTTTCATGCACTTCCAGTGCAAGCAACTTGATGCCTCAATGATTTAATCTATCCTTCTGCCAACAAAATCCGCTCAACTCTCTCTTTTGCCTCCTCCACGGTAGTATTCGCTTCTTGCCTAAGCTCTGCCACGTGAGCCAAACGCCTATTAACTTCTTCTACAATCTGATTTTGGACATCAAGCGGTGGCAGCGGAATCTCAAGTGACTGAAATTCTTTTGAATTTATATTTGCCTGTACAGATGTTCGTTGAATTGATTGTACCCACAATTTGTAAATTGTTGTCAATGTATAATGGAATACAAATGAAGGATTTACTTTCGCGGGATCAAACTTAAATCGAATCAGATATCCTGCAAAAACGGCTTTACCCAATTCGTTTTTGTAAATAAACGCCCGTCCCGCTGAACCACTTCTGGCAAAGAGGACATCATTTTCTTCAAGCAAGTATTTGGAATGTATTGCTTCTGCAGTTTTCCAGTCCTCCAGTAGGTTTCCGTAGTCGTCTATATCAGTAATCCGGATGTATCGAACGTCAGTTTCAGGATTGCCGTCAACTGCCCTTTCGTTTGCGCCATACTGGGGTTTCTGAATTAAAAGTTTTCTTAGTCGGGTCAGAGGATATGGCGTTTTAAGGTTTCTAATATGGGATATATTACTCATGTATAAAGGGTCAAAACGTCCTTCAATTTCTCCTGCATAAACTACAAAACGCTTCTTTTCTTCAGTTACTAGCATTTCGATCCGCAATTCCTGAAGCACATAATCATCAATTGAATCCAAGAATGCGTCCGCTTCCTCCTCTTTCTGTTTTTTCTCTGCATACGCAGATCTCATGATGCTGACGATGTGATTTTGGATGTTGGTAGGTGGAAGAATAGTTTTGAGGGAATATAAGGCTTTGTAATCGAGTGCGGGACGAGTTCCACCCGTCACCTCTCGGAGTGCCAAAGATTGACCGAGAGGTAAATTAAGGGAAACAGCTACGTAACGCGGGTTAATGGCGATGTTCGTAATTTGTGTTTTGAGTTGAAATCGAACGGAATGCTGATTTATATTTCCTTCAAAGTTATCTGGTACAACCGCAACACTTCCAATTCTACCAGTTATTGTAAACACCAGATCGTCTTTTTTAACTTGCGAACGCTTGAGCATGCCGTTATGAACGTCTCTCTTGATAAATTTCACATCGCTCAAATCAATTCCTTCGTCCGTAACATTTTGGACCCTTAAAAACGGGATACCGGACGCATCTGTATAGTAATTTTCGTCAACCTTTGGCGTAGCTCCACTTGATATGTCACTTATCAAGGCACCCAAATTGACAACATCAAATTGAGCGTTTTTCAGTGCTTTGTCGGTAGCCTTAAATTTGGGTTGGTAATAGTAGGCATCAATCCGCTTGTTGACTATTTCGCCCCGATAGGTGAGAAAAATTTGATTTTCCCTATCAGGGCTTACCCGAAAAAATCTGGGTTCTCAATGAACTTGCGATATTCTTCACAGATAGTGTTTAGCTCGTTAACGGAGTCCTTGCGTCCTGTTGCGTCATATCCGATACGCTCAGCGATCGCCATGAAGATTGAGTGATTGGCATTTTCCCGAACCCATTCGCGGATGTCTTCTACATTTTTTTCTTCCCATTCCTTTTTAACAGCGTCAATCTGTTCTTTGTATTCCGCTTTGATTTCGTTTTCCCACTCCGGATCGGCTGCTGCTTTGAATGCCGCTTTATATTCCTTCTCCAGCGCGTTCAGTTTGGCGGTCTGTGCCTTGAGTTCTGCACGTGCGGTTTGTGCGTCCAATGATTCATATTCTGTAGTAGGTGTGGACTCAATCTCTGGAAAGAAAAAGGCACTAAGGGTTTGAACTTTTTTCGTTGGCGTTTTGTCGAGTTTCTGATTTAAGGCATCAATACTGTCCAAAATAGCCATGAATTGCTGCCTATAAGTTTCCATTACATCGACTTGTGCTGGAGATCCTTTTGTGATAGTAGTCTGCCGTTCATCTTCAAGTGCCTCAATCTGAGGGACATAGCCAGCTTCGTTCTTTTGCGTAATTTGATTGATGGCAGCTTGATAGCGGTCATATTCTTGTTTCGATAACTTTCGGAGGAACAGAATAGACGTTTTAACACCGGCACCGTAATGTGAGAAAGCAATCTGTGGCAGTGAGACAACGGCGCGGATTTGGAAATGCCGTTCAATGTAATCGCGGACATCTTGCAGTGAAGAGTTGGTCAAAATGCCGTCCGGTAGAATAATCGCGAGTTTTCCAGTTTTCCATTTGAGGAAGTCGAAACAGCGTTCAAGAAACAGAATTTCAGTCTTTCGAGAAGTTTTTCCTTTGCCAAGTTCATAGTTTTCAAGATAAGGCAATTCTGCTTGTTTGATGTCTGCTCCGAAAGGTGGATTCGTAAGGATTACATCAAATTTCTCTTTTTCAAAACTACTGTGTTGGTTGCGGAGCGTATCAAAGCCGACAAGTGCATCATTGCTGATAACGTTGCTATGCCCATCATCGTGAATGATCATATTCATCTTTGCAACACGGGCAATGGAGTCGTTGACTTCAATTCCGAAAAGTCGTTTTTCGGCGAAATCGTGCCAATGGAGATAATGTTCTCGACTTTCTTCGTCGTAGTAGTCGGATGCCTGTTTACGGATGTAATCCATCGCATGTAACAGAAAACCACCCGAACCGCAGGCAGGATCGAGGATGAGTTCTTCATGGTGCGGCGTGACCATATCAACCATAAACTCAACCACTTCGCGAGGTGTGAAAAACTGTCCGGTTTCGCCTTTAAAAAAATTGCCTAAGAACCGTTCAAAAGCGACACCTTTCACATCCAAATCGGTTTGGTTGAGGCTAATCCCCTGCAAGTGATTAACGACAGAAAACAATCTATTTTCATCAATTTCAATATTCTCTGTAAACACCTCTGGCTCTTGTGTTTTTGCGTCCTGATAGAGTGCGTTAATTCGATTTGCAACGGATTCTGAGGTTTCACGCGTCTTAATCTGAAAATCGTAAGGTTCACCGTCCCGTCGTAGTTTCTTTTCATCCCGGATTTTGATAAAAAGAATCTTGGCGAGTTCATCGAATGCCTGTGTCGGTGCGAATTTGCCGCCTTGCCAGAGCGTTTGGTGGCATTTCTCAAGGACACGAATGAGATCGCCTCTTTCAATGACGGAAAGTTCCGAGCGAGGGTCACCTTTTAGATATCGCCATTCTTGGACTTTGCCGTATCCTACCGGCGGATCGGCGATGATATTTTCTGTGCGTTCACCCGGTTTATAGTTTTTAACATCAAAGGATCTACGCGTGTTTCCTGCAACGACAACGGCGTAATGTCCGCTCAAAGAGTTACAGTTCCCGAAAGCCTGTTCAATTGCCTGCTCAAATTCTGCCTCAGAAGTTTCGTCCTTTTTACACTCAACGACAATAAAAGGATCTTTCTTGTCATCATCTTGGAAAACAACAATGTCGGCAAGATCGGAAGGGGTCCTGCGTGGAACAGTTACCTCTAAATCAATTCGGTTTTCGGAGTATTGGAAATACTCGATTAACTCAACGTAAAATTTTGCGCGGACCTGTTCTTCTGGATTGGTGAATCTGTATTTTTTGTTTGGGGCAATATAGCGAATTGTTGTTCCTTTGTTGAGGAGTTCGATGTAGCCTTTTTGCTCTCCGATGTGGAGGAAGTCGGTTTGGTCGTTTCTCACTTGGATATACCTGCTGCTTGAATAAGAATTAATACGATTATAGGCGTTCTTGGCTTGTTTGTCAATTCAAAAGTTCGCTGATACAGAGTCATTCAGTTTTAAGAAATTATAGAGTTTCTCGTTCTTTTTTCAGGATCCGGTGCGGTTAGGAATGCAGGTCGCATTTGGGTACGTACACCGCAAAACCGCACCTACCGGGCCTGGGGGTGAAGATTTGGTCGAGAAATGGAGAATTGAATGGTTCTGGCTATAGTAATAATTATAGTAAAGTTTAGAATTAATTGGGCACTCTCAAACAGTCTGAATACCTATAACAGGCATTCAGACTGGCACAAACTGGAAGTTTATGCTACGAATGTGTCTATTTATTTTTAGGATTCACTATAATGTTGTCAATAGCTCACACAAGTGCTATAATATATTCGTGTAATACAGATTCACTCCGACCTTTTTACCCCTATTAACAAAAGGAGGTATCTACTATGAAGCGTTCTTACCCGACATTCCTTGGCGTTTGCGTTGTGAGTGTTGCGCTTTTGGTTTCGACGGCTCTACCGAGCGTAGCGGCAAGTTTTTCAGGAAGGGTGATCGATGAAGCGGGGCAACCGGTTCCTAACGTTATCGTAGGTTTCTCGTCATTCGCAGGCGAGATGCCAGCAAACCGGCACCACAGACCTGAACCTATGTTCCCACCCACGCAACCCAGCGAGACAGACGAAACAGGCGCGTTCTCAATCATTGACATCGCTTCGCCTGCAGTCCATACACTTATGTTAATGCCTGAACATGAAGCGGAATACGAATTTCAAAGCATCAAAATTGATGGAGCAACCTTTCATCTCGATCCACAGATGCACCGCTGGCAGAGAGGTGGATTTCCTTTCACTATTGAACAGGGTGCAGATGTTAAAGACATAGAGATAATCGTCCGACTACGGATGCGTATCCGTGGGCGCGTCCTTTCCGCCGATGGCACTCCGCTTAGCAATGCACGTGTTGATTTCAGCCTCAACCGACGACGCTTGAAAGGTGGCGGTGGCGGCAGCAGTGGTCCAACAACGCTTGATCCTGACGGTTACTTTACGAAATATGTGAATGCGGCTGCCTATTACACCGTTACCGTGAAATACGAAGGACGATCTGTGGAATCCGAGGAGATTTTACTTGAAGATGGTCAGCGGCTTGATGGACTTGTCTTGACGCTTAGTGCTGAGCCTCAACCCCCTAAACCCGAGAAAGTAGAAGTAGCCCCTCACGTCCACGACCGGGCACGCTTTGAAGCTGCGCGGAAACGGGAACGCGAAGGCATGTGGGCAATCAATCCCGACAACCGACACGCGTATAAAATGATTCGCTGCGACACCCGTGAAGAGGCACAGGCGCGAGCAGTCGCCCAAGAGGCTCACCTCGTCGCTATCAACGATGAAGCAGAACAACAGTGGATCCTCGAAGTCTTTGGAAAACGAGAAAACTTTTGGATCGGACTCACTGTTGACGCAGAGGAAACAGAGCAACAATGGGACAACGGCGAACCGATCACTTACACGAATTGGAATTCGCCAAAGGAAGCTGCCGAGAGTAGCAAGTCTCCTCAAACCGAGGAGGTGAGTCGGGGATATACAGTCCTCGTGGGTTTGACAGAGAAATGGCAGCTCACCCGTCAGGGGAGTCCCCTCGCACGCCTAACGGAACGCGCGATTTTGGAAAGAGAAAATCTCATTATTGGTGCCCCTGAATCAGACAGTGACACCGAAAAACCTTGAGCACAGCAACACATAAGGAGTACAGAGATGCGTCGGATCTACACCGCACAAAAACTCACAGTGTTCGCAGCACTAACGCTTTTATTCACCACAATAGGTGTTACAACAGCGCAGGTGCCCATAGAGCAGGATCTACAAGCACCGAGTGGCATGTCAGGCAAAGTTGTCGATTTAGAAGGTAGGGGTGTTGGCGGGTTCACGTTCGCTATTCAACCTATGCAACGCCAAGAGGGTCAGTTACAACCGGAGGGTGAGTTCCAACCGGACGGTCAAAAACCGCCTGAAGGCATGGATCTCCCAGGGATGCCACGACACCCGTCTACAGTGCGAACCGATGTAGAGGGTACTTTTACTGTCACCGGTATCCAACCCGGTTTCATTCAATTAGAGGTGATTCCAGACATCCCACAGGGTATGGCTGAGGGGTTCGATCCCGAGGAAATTCTGGAAGGAGAACAGGTCCCACCCGAATTGATACATCGCGGTCCCCTTGAGCCGGATAAAAAGATCTTCTCTATCCAGATTGGAAAGGTCATCGTTTTCAATAACGCGGAGGAGCCTGGCTTTTTTGAAGGGATCACATTCGCCCTTGAGCCCGGCACAACCCTCGAAAATGTCAAAATCACCGTCAAATCGCGGCTGCGGATCCACGCGCGAATCGTTTATGCCGATGGCACCCCCCTTGTCAACGCCGACGGACGGCTCAACATGCGGCAAAGCGATGAGTTCAATCCACAAAGTGGCGGCAGCTACAGCATGGACTATTTTACGGATGACGACGGCTATTTTACAGAGTACATGGATGTACCAGGGTTTTACACGATTTCTGTGAAATATAGTGGACCTTCTGTGGAAAAAGAACTTTCTGCTGGAGTGGGCCCCTTCCTACTTAAAGATGGTGTACACCCGGAGGCACTTGTCCTAACACTTGATGGTAATCCGGTTGCTGCTAAACCGTCTCCCGGTAATATTAAAGCCCCTGGAGCTATAGAGATCCCCGCTGAAGTTAAAGCCGAGCCGCCTGTCCCACCGCAGGCGAGGAAGCCAGCGAAAAGCGTATGGGTCATTAATCCCGCGAACGGTCATGCATACAAAAAAATTCAGTGTATTGATTGGCACGATGCGCAACAGAAGGCGATTGAGGCGGGCGCGCATCTCGTCTCCATCAATGACGAAGCCGAGCAGCACTGGCTTCAGGTCATTTTTAGAGTCCACTCCTCATGGATCGGACTTACCGACGTGGAAAAGGAGGGAGAATGGCAGTGGGATAGTGGGGAACCTGTTACCTACACCAACTGGGCAGTCCGACCAATTTTTCCTGATAGACTTCCAGACACAGAAAAAGACTATGTCGTGTTCACTTTCAGGGACGGTGAATGGCAATCCGTTGGTCCCGGAAGCCCTTTCTGGCAAATGACGCGAGAGGCAATTATAGAAAAGGATGGGTTGGTTTCTAAAACACCAACTGTGAAAGAGGCTGCTGATGAGTAAGTTAACGGGAGTAGTCATGCATGTTTGGCAAGTAAGAAGCAACAAGTGCAAGCGCGGATGGGACGATTCTTCTGTGGAAGATAATACGTTAGTTGCCTCACAAAATTACCGACTACTTTCCTTTGTTCTCCTTATTCTGCAAACCGCTTCTCGCCGATTTAACCACCAGTCTTAACATATCAGGATCTACGCAAACTTTTGCTGGCGAACTAAGCATTCGGATTTGACTGGCGGGCGTTAAAAAATATTTTTCTGAATTATGCCACTTTTTTGCTCGAGCTCGCGTCACTATATATTGAGACGACAGCGATCAATCTATTACTTTCTCGAGGCATCCGATGAAAAATAACGATGTTGAACTGATACATAGAATCCTTGCAGGTGATGATACTGCTTTTACAAGTTTAGTAAAAAAATACCGAAAACAGGTGCACGCGCTTGCTTGGCGAAAAACTGATGATTTCCACATCGCTGAAGAGATTACGCAAGATACCTTTCTCAAAGCGTATCAAAACCTGTCAACTTTGAAAAATCCGAATCAGTTTTCTGGGTGGCTCTATGTAATTACAGCTAACCAATGCTGTGCATGGCTCCGTAAGAAACGTATTGAAACTGAACCTTTGGAAGATACCGACATTGATGTGATAGAAGGAACAGCGTATTCCAGGTATATCGCAGCGGAACAAGAAAAAGTGTCAATAAAGACACAACGCGAGGTCGTTAAAAAGTTGCTCTCCAAATTAAAAGAGAGTGACCGAACAGTGATAACACTCTACTACTTTGGTGAGATGACGTGTGAAGAAATTAGCCGATTTTTAGGCGTATCTACAAGTGCTATCAAAAGTCGGCTCAGTCGTGCTCGACAACGCCTAAAGAAGGAGGAACTGATGATTCGAGAGGCACTCAGCAATTTCCAAATTTCCGCAAACTTAACTGATAACATAATGAGAGAAGTTGCAAATCTTCAACCTCCTGCGCCGTCTGGAAGCAACCCTTTTATGCCGTGGCTGCTGGCTACCTCCGCCTCTGTTTTAATTATGTTGTTATTTGGGATAGGCGGTCAGTATTTGGCACGTTTCCAACAACCCTACAGTTTAGACGCGCAATCTGAGATGACAGTGGAACTTATTGATGCACCGATAGTCCAGAATATTGACGCAAAACCGGATGTTCGGAATTTAGTAGGAGAAAATTCCGATATCCCCGGTAAAGGTAATGGCAGCAAACAGGCATCAAATCAAGTTTTATCCGATCCGGGCGACTATACACAATGGCAGCTGCCCGAAAGCGCGAAAGCACGTCTTGGGAAAGGAAAAATTACGGGTAATATTGCTTTCTCACCGGATGGCACTCGGCTTGCGGTTGGAAGTGCGATCGGGATTTGGATCTATGATGTGCGTCCCGGTAAAGAAAAAGAACTTGACCTGTTAACAGAAGGGACGGAAGTGGTCAACGCCCTTGCATTTTCTCCAGATGGTGCCGTTATCGCCAGCGGAGGTTCGGATCGAACGGTCCGTTTGTGGGATGCTGTCACAGGACAGCAGGTAGGTACATTCACGGGACATACAGACACGATCACTTCAATCGCGTTTTCTCCGGATGGAAACGTGCTCGCCACCGGCAGTGGATTAATGGAAACCGGCAGTGGATTAATGAAAAAGGAACCGGAAGTTAGGTTGTGGAATGTCCAAACAAGAGAACTTCTAACAACACTCAAAGGACCTACCGGAATTGGCGGATCTATAGCGTTTTCTCCGGATGGCACGACTATCGTTACGGGAAACTATGGAACAGTCCAACTGTGGGATGCACACACAGGTGAACACAAAACCACATTCACAGGGCGTAGGACAGGTGTTCCTTATATCGCATATTCCCCGGATGGAAACACCCGCGCCACCGTAGGTTCAGACGATACAGTGTTGTTGTGGGACATTCAAACAGAAAAACTTAGAACGACAATCAAAGGATATACGGACAGCATTACTTCTGTAGCATATTCACCTAATGGAAAAACTATCGCTATGGGAGGTCGGGACGGCGTGGGGTATTTATGGGATGCCCATACAGGACACCACATAGCAACGTTCCAAGGGCACACGGGTCATATCACTGCTGTTGCCTATACCTCAGATGCGGATATTATCGCTACTGCTGGTAGGGATGGGACGGTGCGCTTGTGGGATGCCAGTAACCGTGTATTGCAGACGCGCACAAGAACGCCTAAAACTACGCTTGTAAGTCATCCGGATGCCCTTAGATCTATGGCGTATTCCCCGGATGAAAGTACAATCGCTACGGGCGGTAGAGATGGAACAGTCTGTTTTTGGGAGGCACAAACAGGGGCGAAAATAGCCACACTCAAGGGACATACGGCAGCTCTCAATTGCGTCACCTTCTCTCCAGACGGTGCAACACTCGCCAGTGCAAGTAATGACAAAACAATCCGATTGTGGGACGTTCAAACAAGCCAAATTATAGCAACGCTTGAAGGACATACACAAGGTCCCAATTCCATCGCATTCTCGCCCGATGGCACAATCTTAGCAAGTGCAAGTGATGACGAGTCAGTTCGATTGTGGGATGTTCGGACGGGCATGCAAAAAACTATGATTGAAACAACACCTCGATTGAGGTACATCAGCGTCGTGTTTTCACCTAACGGGGCTATAATTGTTACCGGCAGTAGGGACCATCTGGTGCAGTTGTGGGACCCACAAACAGGCGAACACATAGCAACACTCACAGGACATAAGGGTGGCGTTAACAACGTAGTCTTTTCTCCTGATGGAAACACCATTGCCAGTGGGGGGCACGACGGTACAATTCTTCTATGGGAGCTGCGTTAGTTACTTCGCAGGTTCACTAATAGGTATACTTTATCCGATAGACTCGTTCACCTCAGTATTGGTTCATAAAGGCAGAGTCTGCACAAGTTTCCGAAAAAAGAAACGGGCGGATTTTACATCCGCCCTTACAAGGAATGAAGAAAGGATTATAGGATCCACACTGCCATCTTGCCAGTGCCACGATTACACCACGCGTAGTACGGAATCGCTGTAACTTCTGTCTGTTTCGCAGTCGGGCCCGTGTGATATAGATTGTCTCCCCACTCAGCGTCATCCAACACATTACCCGTGCCACGGATAAGCGTTACACCGCCCAATAAATCGCTGTTGAACGCTGTTTCCAGTGCATTATCGTTAGCGAGAGACAGCGTCTGAAACGCGCCATCAGGATTGTCAACATCTTCAAAGCAGTAGACGAGCGGACCGCGGCGTAAAGCGGAGCGTCCGAGGTTTTCTCTCACAAGTGGATGTGCGTGGACGCGTGTAACAGGCATCGCGATTTGAAGTGCTACACGGTCACCGGCGCGCCATTCTCGTGTGATGGACAGATAGCCATCCGAATTCGTTTGTGCGTTGTAGACTTCACCGTTGACACGTGCTTCAAACTGTTCACACCACCCCGGAATCCGTAGGTTCAAACTGAAGGAGGCCGGTGCTTGTGGCGTGATTGTTAGCGTTACGTCGCCCGTCCACGGGTAATCGGTCGCTTGTGTCAGTCTCACTGGGATATTCCGTGCGACAATTGCATCGGCGGTGCCGCCGACGTACAGGTTCACCCATAAACCTTCTTCCGATTCGGCGTAGATGTACTGTCCAATAGAGGCGAGAAGTCGGGCGATATTCGGTGGGCAGCATGCACATCCAAACCATTCGTGCCGATGCCGATCGCCGTGGCTTGCCAACGGGTTCTGATAGAAAAAACCTGTGCCATCAAGCGAGATGCCGGAGAGCGCGCCGTTGTAGAGAGCCGTTTCTAATACATCAACAAAACGAGACTCGCCACGCAACAAGAACATCCGGTGTGCCCAAAATATCAGTCCGATAGAGGCACACGTTTCGGCATAAGCAGAGAAATTCGGCAGCTCATAATCTTTCGTGAAACCTTCGTTGTGTCCAGAGGGACCCACACCGCCGGTGATATATAAACGTTTCCCGACGTTCTGCCAGAGTGCCTCCAGCGCGTTTGTGATAGCCGTGTCACCGGTTTCATAAGCGATTTCGGCGGCACCACTATAAAGATACATCGCGCGCACGGCGTGACCAACACACTCTGTCTGTTCCTGTATCGGGAGATGTGCTTGTGCGTAATGCCCCTCAAATTTTCCATCGCGCGTGAAGTGGTGCTGATACGCGCCGAGTCCCCCGGGAAGGTCAGGGTTCTCTAATTCTTTCTCAAAGATTGACGGAGCATGCCCACGTCGTGTGACAAAGTATTCCGCGAGGGACATGTAGCGGACTTCGCCTGTCACACGCGCCAGTTTCACGAGTGCGAGTTCGATGCCTTGATGACCGGGCAACCCGTCTCGTTTGCCGGGTCCGAAGGTGTTATCTATCAGGTCCGCGAACCGACACGCAACGTCTAACAGGGTCTGCTTCCCGGTCGCTTGATAGTGTGCGACACCGGCTTCAAAGAGGTGTCCGGCGCAATATAGTTCGTGCATCATACCGAGGTTCTGCCACCGTTTCGTCGGTTCAACCAATGTGAAATAGGTGTTCAGATAACCATCGGGTTGTTGGCTGGCTGCGATCTTTGCGATGACTTCATCGAGTTCTGCTTCCCACGCTGGATTTGGATGCGTCCAGAGTGTATACGCTGCCGCTTCAACCCATTTGTGGACATCCGAATCGTTGAAGAAGATCCCTTCAAAATCGCCGGACATCAAGCCAGCGGCTTTCGCAAAGTTATCAATCCTGCCGGTTGTCCGGCACTGCATGAGTTCGTGTGGGATCGTCGCCTCGGAATTCGTTTTCTGCCGAGGTGCCCAAAACTGATCGCTAATCGTGACAGCCGTAAACGGAAGTGCTCTCAAAATTTTATCCTTTATTTTTAGGGTTTACGCAAACCGACTACATTTGCAGGCGAGGTTCGGAAACCTCGCCTGTGATGTTTCAGGATGTCTTCCAATTGTGCGTAAGTCCTGATTCTGTTTGGTGGGATAGGGACTGAACAGATATAGATGCCTTGTCCTAAATCGGGTTAACGTCGTATCAACGGCTTTGGACGCTAATCTGTTGGAACGCTTCTGTTGGTAAGTAGCTCCCTAACACTTTCTGAATGTCCATTTCTATGAGTCGCCGCGGTGTGATTAAAATACATTTATTCCGTGAGATCCTACTCCAAGACTGCTCAAAATCCTTGTAGGTCAAGCGACGCTTGCTAAGGTTGGAAGGGTTTTCAAAAAGTACTTCGCCTAATTGCTCGTTGTAGTGAGTCAATGGCAAGATTTCCGGGGTACGTCCTTGGAATTCAATCATCACAATAGGTGCCCATCCCTTCGCAATAAATGCCTTTAAAACATCAAACGAACAGTTGGAGATGACGGCACTATGCTGTACCTGTGCACGTGACGATGCGTGAAAATCATTAAGTCCACCTCTGCTGCTCACGCGTACACGTTCTTTGAAAGCATTTCGGATATAAGGCATCTTTTCCAATTGGACGGTAGCGGATTCCGGTAAGCTTGTTCCACTTTTTTGCGTGGATTGCGTTGGTGTTGTCGTCTTTTCGGCGGCAGTGATCGCCGATTCTGGGACATAGTATTGGCTTTGCGGCGGTGGACCGCAGTTTATTGATGGAAGTAGAAAAACAAGGAACGCGACACAGGCGAGCGCGGTTGAATATGAAGAACCAGAAAATAATCTCTGACGAACTTCTCTTAAAAAAGATAGTTGGCGTTTCATAATTTCATTCCTCCTTGCACATAGAAACGGCTTTCATAAGAAACGGTTTACATGTCATTGTTAATCTGTTTTGACTTCAACTTCCCGTTTTTCCTGCCATGACTCTACAATCGCTTCAGTAATGCGTAGTGCCTGCAAGCCGTCTCTTCCTGTCGGCGCGGGCGGTTGATCGGTGAGTAGATCATCAACGAGTGCCGCCATCCGTAGGGCGAATGTCCCGTTAAAAGCGAGTTGCTCGTCCCTAAAAATGGAGGGCCGATATTCTTCAACGACCTGATTATCTCGTCTCATGAGGGTTGCGCGTGTTAGGACATTATCGACGACGATCTCGCCATCGGAGCCACAGATTTCGAGGTGTTCAATCGGATGGATAAAATCGCTATCCCAACTTGCTAAGAGTGTCGCAACGACTTCCGTTTCGTAACGGAATGAGATCGCCATACTCGTGTAACACGCGTCCTCACCTTCGCGCGCTTCCTGTTTCCGCGGCTTCGCCATTTGCGCGCAAACTGCAACGACTTCGCCGCCAAACCACCGCAGCAGATCAATGGCGTGCGTTTCGAGTTCGTAGAGCAGGTAATATTCTCCCTTCCACGTTGAAGCGGGGCCCCCTTGAGATAATTTCATGTCTAAGTAATACGTCTGCCCGATTGCTCCCGCGTCAAACCATTTCCGGGCTTGGACGTATCCCGGGGCAAATCGGCGATTGTAATCAATAGCGAGATGAACGCCCTTTTCTTCTGCTTTGGCTACCATCTGTTCTGCTTCATCGATGTAAAGTGATAGCGGTTTCTCGGAGATAACATGTTTGCCGGCTTCCAGACATTCCATCACAGGTTCAAAGTGCAGATGGTCAGCAGTTACGACATCTACCAAGTCGCATTCTTCATGGGCAAGCATCTCCTGGATGGAGGGATACCACTTGGCGATATTGAGTTCTTCGGCACGCGCTTGCGCTTTAGCGGCATCTATATCACAGACTGCCACTAATTCCGCCCCCGGATGCTGCAGATAGCCGAGTTGATGCAGACGCCCTATGCCACCGCACCCAACTGCTGCAACTTTCAGTTTCCCTGCCATAATCCTGTTCTCCTTTACGCGCTGGGCGCGCCGCGAGCATAATGTGCTCCTACTAAAGTTCTAATCGGACCTACGGCTTTCATTCATTTTGAATCTGTAAAACCTGTCTTCGGCGGATACATCTCCACCTACAACATATAATATATCATGCAGAAAAAAATAACAAGTGAAAATTATTCTGCTATAAGGAGGCAGAGCCATTCAACCCTCCTATAATTTCGATTTTCCGCTCATAGATTCTTTATTGTAGGCGCGCCCTTCACTACTTGCGCTTTTGCTGACTGCTAACCGCTGATGGCTGATGGCTCTTTACGGAAGGTGTTGCGTGGCTAACGCTTTTGTGGTATACTTTCTCACATCAAATTTTGAAAGAGGGTGCGCTCTAATGAACTGTCCACGTTGTAAACGCAGGGATGCCGTCAAAAATGGAAAAGCAAGAGGGAACCAACGCTACAAGTGTAACGCCTGTGGTTTTCAGTTTACCCGTCAGACGACCCGCGGGAGACCCGCTTGGCAAAGAGCCTTGGCGGTTTTCTTATACTGCCGGGGGATTACTATCAGCGATATCGCACGGATGTTCTCGGTGTCCCCGAGCACTATCTTCAAATGGATCCGGAAGTTCGGTTCCGAACGGACACCGTTACCTGAATCTACTGCGGATGGTGCTGTCCTCCTTGACCAAAATGAAATAGCAAAGTATCTCGAAAAACAGGGTGAGGGGTGTGAAGTTGGGAAGATTTTTGTCGTTATACCGGAGGACGTATCGTCTGAGAACGTGGTCGTCGGAATTAAGCGGGATTGATGGTCAATCGCTGATTGCTGAAAACTGAAAACCTCTGCACACAATTGATTTGCCTTGACAATCGCGAGAATCTATTTTAAAATTGAAGATAGGAGGTTACAACTACTTCTGGTAGGTATCTCCTACTTCAGAACTGAACTTTATCGTAGACGATATACAATCAAACCGTCCACTAAAGGGCGATGTTGCATAGTGAATGCTACTTTATGTTCGTTTTTAATGGTGATTAGCCATAGCCATTCTGCCCGTGTAAAGGGGTGATTGAGACCAACGGACCAGGTGGTCCGAAGTTTACACGTCTCAATCAATAGCTATAGTCATTATACCAGATTTTTCTCACAATGTCAAAGTTGTTTTTGACACAACCAGAGGCGGTGTCTACATTCCAAACCTAAAGGATTGAGATGTAGACACCGAAGATTAGATAAATTTATGAAAATCCGACTTTTATCAACAGGTTTTGGTTTACAGACGACATCAAAACTTGAAAAAATTATGAAGTATACTATCAGTTTGTGTCTATTTATGCTCGTTTTTGGAAGCGTTGCAGACGCAGCGGATTCGTTTGGCGACCCGTTTGAAGGTGGCGATTTGAAGAATCCTAATTGGGAATGGCAGAACGAACCCCCGAAATGGGATGTCGGCAAAACCCGCGCGGATTTCCTGTATATTGATAGTGAACCCAACCGAAATCTCTGGGCAACGGATGCATCTCACTTCCTGTATCAGGAAACCGACACGGATATGTTTGATGTTGAAACCCATTTCTTCGCCAAATGGGATACCAGTTCTGGCGTTAATGGACTTGTCGTGAAAAGTCCGAGCGACGATAATTGGGTAACCATTAAATTCTGGTCGAGAGACGCAGCGGCGAAAGGGCATATCCAGTATCAAACCAAGCAAGCCGGGATGGGACCGCCTGATATCCAATGGAGATTTGGTGATTGGGGCGACATCGAAATGTCCCTCCGACTCAAAAAAGAGGGGGATACCTACACTGCCTGGTATAAAGCAGCAGAAGATAAGGATTGGGTAGATATTGGAGAAGGCGACTTTGCCCTGACTCCTCCACTTTGGCTCGGAATTTATGCCGGTGTCGCTGCAGGCACAGGGAATTTGGAGGTCGAATACGAATACTTCAAAGACAACCTGAACCCGTTCCCCGTTGAACCCGGTGGCAAAGCAACAACAACCTGGGGCGCATTAAAAGCCCAATAATATTAAGGATGGACGCAAACTATGCGGTATTGTCTGATTGTTTTTTTTGTATTCTTTGGTGTTTCCGTCCTTGCGGCATCCACCTTCAAGGATGTCAGTCGCACCGCAAATGTCTATCAACGTGAAACACCTGTCGATGCGGAATCCGGGGCTTGGTTTGGTCCCGGTACCGCCGCTGTAGATTATGATAACGATGGCTGCTGGCTTGACATCTTTGTTGTCGGCGATGGTGGTTTACCGAACGCACTCTATCGCAATAACGGCGATGGGACGTTCACGGACGTGGCAGCCGAGGCGGGCATTGCAAACACACCGAACGGACGCGGCTGCGTCTGGTTTGACTATAATAACGATGGGCATCGCGACCTTTATGTAACCTGTGCCGGTCCAAATTTCCTCTTTGAGAACAACGGCGATGGCACCTTCACAGACGTAAGCACGCACGCTGGGGTCGCCGATGAAAGACACGGCACCGGTCCCGTTATCGCCGATTATGACCACGATGGCTGGTTGGACATCTATATCGCTAATTGGGGGCGAGCCCCGTCCCTGTTAAATCCAAATCCTGCCCCAAAAACCAACGTCCTCTACCGAAACCGGGGCGACGGCACCTTTGAAGAAGTCACAGGAATCGCTGGCGTTGACGATGACGGCATCGCTTGGGGCGCAATCTTCTTCGACTATGATGGCGATACTTGGGCAGACCTTTTCGTCGCAAATGATCACGGTCCTGACAAACTCTATCACAACCGAGGCGACGGCACCTTTGCAGATGTTTCGGAACAGTCTGGCATCGTAACCGAAGTCAATGGGAAACCGACAGGCGCGATGGGGCTCTGCGTCGGCGACTATGATAACGACACGGACCTCGACTTTTTCATCACCAACTACGATGCAGATCTCCTCTGGCGGAATAATGGGGATGGCACGTTCACGAATGTCGCTGAAACTGTTGGGGTCGCAAACGAAGGTGTAGGTTGGTACGCGAGTTTCGTTGACTATGACAACGACGGTTGGCGCGATCTTTACGTCGTTAACGGCGATGTTGATAGCTCACAGAAAACGAATCGCAACCGCCTCTATCATAATCAGAACGGACAATTTGTTGACCGTGCGAATGCACTCGATGCCACTGTTGATGCTGTCGCACGCGGCGCAACCTCTGGTGATTTTGATAATGATGGCGATGTCGATTTCTATGTCGTCAGCAATACCGGTAATACGCTTCTTCAAAACGATCTTGATCCTGGCTTTCCGATAGATTTCGAATCTAACCATGGGTTCGTCACCACTAAGAATCGACGCATCAAAATTAGGTTGATCGGCACAGAAAGCAACCGCGACGGCATCGGCACCCGCGTAACAGTGAAAGTCGGTAACCACGTTCAGACGCAAGAGTTAATCTGCGGTACGGGTTTTTTGGGCAGTGATAGTTTAGAGCTCGAATTTGGTTTTGCTGGATTGTATCAATCGGGTTCTATCACCTTGGCATGGCCCTCCGGGATTGTCGAAACGCATCAGTTCGGTTTTGGCGGGGATGTCTATATCTTTACGGAAGCGGGTGATGTGGTAACGGCTGTTGAACCGACTGGAAAACTCAGCACAACATGGGGCAAAGTCAAAGCTGCTGAGGTCTTTCAAAACTATCCGAACCCGTTTAACCCTGAAACTTGGATTCCCTACCAACTCTTTGAAGCCAGCGATGTCCAAATTTCTATCTATTCCCAAACGGGTGAATTGATTCGTGACTTCAATCTCGGACATCAGACGTATGGCGAAAAAGTGCTTTATTGGGATGGGAAAAATGACGATGGTGAAACCGTCGCCAGTGGTATCTATTTCTATCAGTTCCGAGCAGGCGATACCGAGAGTGTTCGGAAAATGTGGCTGATGAAGTAATATCATAATAGCATTCGGAAACCGTCAGTAAGAGGCATCTGATTAAAACAGGTACCTCTTACTGATAATCAAATGGATCAGGCTCAAAATGGAGGCGAAAAATGACTTTAATAATAGAAAAAGGCAAGGTAAACAATGGACACATTGTACTATCTAAGCCTCTCTCGTTACCTGAGGGAACTGAAGTACGTATACAAATAGAACCGATTGAAACTGACAACACTCAAAATACGGCGGCAGAAGAGAATGAGGATTTTGCCAACCAGCCTTTCTTTGGGATGTGGGCAGATCGGGAGGATATGCGTGACAGTGTCGCATGGGTACGAAAACAGAGGGAAAAATGGGATGATTCCGCAATTAAAAATTAATCAACCCTACTAAACCGTTGAGGCAGGAAGGCTTTTCGCCATGGAGAATGTATTTTTCAGATGGTGGGGATGTGGTGCGTTTGACGCTCGTTTCGGCGATGTTAACATTGCCTTCGATCCATACCTTTTCGATCAGAACTTAGCGGATGCCGAACCGATATACGACTATATCTTTATCTCCCACGAACATTTTGATCACTGCCATCCCGCAACCTTGCGAAAGTTATGTCGCGGCGAACGTTTTAAGAAATTGTTCGTCAATCCCGGATGCATGACTCCCGCACAACCGATCGCTGAGAAATATGGCGATGCCGCATTTGAACGCGATCTACCGATCACTAAGCACGTTCCCGCAGATAAAGTACAGATTCTCTACCCGAAACATCTCAACGAAAAACAGGGGATATCACGCGATTTTCAAGGTTCAGACACACTTGACCTCGGTGATATTCAAGTCGAAACGATTGAAAGTGGCGAGAACCAGACCCCAAATCTACCGACAAACGGTTATCTGATAACACAGAGAAAAAAAAACGTCTCAATCTTACACACCGGCGATTTACACGAACCCTATCCGGCATTGGCAAACCTTCGAGGCAAGGTGGATTTCCTGATTCACATGAAACTCGGCATCGGTGGCGGGCTTGCACCTCGACTCATCGAATTATTGGAACGGATTCAACCTCACTATATGATACCGACGCACTATCGAACCGACCGAAAATCCGATCCTATTCCAGAGGGACACTGGCCCCCGAACGTCACCGATGAAATGGCATTCATTGAATCGATGCGTGCCATTATTGGTAATAGAACACAACTCCTCCCTTTCACCGCAGGCGTGGAATACGAAGTAGAGATGCCACAAAAACAAGTCATCTGGAAATGGGAGTGGTTTAATACTTGGGATATTCCGCCGTGGCGAGAATAAGATTACCATTAGCGATTTCTACGTTCGCTGTCCTCGAAATGTGCCTACGCGCAAGGAGTTACCACGATGAAACTGACACGTGCCCTGATTTTGACGATGTTTTTTCTTTCGATACTATTTCATGCGAACGTCTCTGCCCAAGATTATACGCAGTGGAATTTACCCGAGGGTGCCACAGCACGCCTCGGTAAAGGCACAATAACCGGAGATATCCAGTATTCTCCAGATGGTAGTCTGCTGGCGGTTCCGAGTTCTATTGGGGTCTGGCTTTACGATGCGGACACTCATCAAGAAATTAGCTTGCTCGTCGGGCATACAGCGCAGATCTCAGTCATCGCATTTTCCGCGAATGGAAATACACTTGCTGCTGGCAGTACGGACGGAACGATCCAGTTGTGGAACCCACGTACCGGCGAACAGAAAGCGTCTCCGAGAGGACACAATCGCGGTCGTATTACTTCGCTCGTGTTTTCGCCTTTGTCGCAAATCGACTTACTTGTAAGTGGTGGTTCAGACAAAACGATTCGATTGTGGGGCGCGAGTACAGGCAACTATATAACGACTTTAATGGGACATACGGGATCCGTCACTTCTGTTGCGTTCAGTCCAGACGGACTCATGCTTGCTAGTGGTGGTGGGCACAAAGACAATACAATTCGCTTATGGAAGGCAAAAGATAATTTCCGTATCGTTGCCACTTCCCTCATCGGGCACGAATATGGAGTCACTTCCGTTGCGTTTTCTCCTGATGGACGGATGCTTGCCACTGGAAGTACGGATGATACAATTCGATTGTGGGATCCATATACCGGGGAACACAAGACTACGCTTACTGAACACACACAGGGTGTCACTTCTGTTGCATTTTCTCCTGATGGGCAAACACTCGCGAGTGCGGGCAGCGATGAAACCATTCGGTTATGGGATCCTGCCACTGAAACGCTGAAAATAACCCTTGCCGGACATACCAGTTGGGAGGCCTCTGTTGCGTTCAGCCCAGATGGACGAACCCTTGCGAGTGCAGGTGATGACCAGATGATCCAATTTTGGGATTATGTTGTCTTTCAACACAAGTCTACTATCACCGGTCATACTTTTCCAGTTAATGAGATTGCGTTCGCGCCCGATGGACAAATTTTCGCGAGTGTGGACGATGGCAAGGCAATTCATTTGTGGGCCGCCGACACAGGGCACCTCCAAGATACACTTAAGGGACATGGTGGACGTGTCTTTTCCGTTGCATTTAGTCCAGATGGCGCGACACTCGCCAGTGGGGGTGGGTGGGGGGATACCGCAATTCGGTTATGGGATGTCCACACCGGGCAACCCAAAGTGCCTATCACAAGCCATAAATATGGTGTGGAATCCATCATGTTTAGTCCAGACGGTAGCACACTTGCCAGTGGAAGTTGGGACAGCACAGCGCGATTATGGGACGCTGATACCGGTGAACACAAAGTAACGCTCAGAGCCGGTGCCAATGTCTATACTGTCGCATTCAGCCCAGATAGTCGTACGCTTGCCAGCGGAGGGCAGGGCAATGCAATTCACTTATGGGATGTAGAGAGAGGAGAACACCTGGCATCTTTGGAAGAACACACACGTCTTGTTGATGCTGTGGCGTTTAGTTCAGATGGTGGTACCCTTGCCAGCGGTAGTTGGGATAACACAGTTCGATTGTGGAATATACAGACAGGACAATCCTACGTTACGCTCATGGGACATACGTCTCGTGTCAAATCTGTTTTGTTCTTCCCTGATGGGAAAACGCTTGCCAGTGGAAGTTGGGATGATACAATTCGGTTGTGGGATACACAGACAGGACAGCTTCAAGCTACACTCACAGGGCATACTGCTGGTGTTAATACGCTTGCACTCTCTCGCTATGGTGGCACACTTGCAAGCGGCAGTGAAGATGGCACGATTCTTTTGTGGGAATTCACGCCTATTGAGCCGGAGATAATAGTGGATGTGAACGGTGATGGCGTGGTGAACATCCAAGACTTAGTGCTGGTCGCATCGCACCTCGGGGAGGCTGGACTGAGTCCTGCGGATGTAAACGGTGATGGTGTGGTGAACATCCAAGACTTAGTGCTGGTCGCATCCCGTTTGGGGGACAGTTAGGGAAGTAGATAGACACCGAAGCAACAAAAAATTGGAGAATAGTTAACGTGTCAACAGATCAACGCCTCCGGGTCGCTGTCTACGGCTGCGGCAATTTTGCGAAACGGACGCGCATTCCAAACCTATTACAGACAGATGCAGTCGATATAGTCGCTGTGTGTGATAGTAATTTACAGGCAGCGCAGGAAGTCGCAGCCGACTTCAAGGTTCCACACGTCTACCATAGCGAAAATGATGGCGCGTATAAGATGCTTGACGCTGAAGCCATCGATGTGTTATACTCTATCGTGCCAGCATACGTACGAACCGATGTTGAAGTGACGGCAGTTGAAAAAGGCATCCACCTCTTCAGTGAGAAGCCACAAGCGATCACGATACAAGTTGCCCGCCGTATAGACAACGCTATCCAGCAGGCAGGTGTTATCAGTACTGTCGGATTTCGTGAACGGTATCGTCCAATTTTTCAAGAGGCACGTCGATTTTTGGCGGACAAACAGATTGTCCATGTCCGTTTCCAGAGTTACGGTGGATTGCCGCCTTCAACAGATAGTGGTGCTAAAACGTGGTGGGCAGAGATGGACAAATCCGGTGGTCGCGCCCTCGATTGGGGGGTCCATGCAACGGATTATAGCCGGTTTATGACGGGCTTGAATGTCGCACGGGCGCAAGCCTTCTATTGTGAACGCTCTGCTTATGCAACCGCTTTGTCATCGAGTTTCAATTACTGTTTTGACAACGGGGCTACGATGGCACTGAGTTTCGTCTCATCGGGTTCCAGTCCAAGAAACGAACCCTGGTTTACCATCTTCTATGAAGGTGGATGCCTTGAAATTTACCAATATGATAGGATTGAGGTCAATGGCGAAATTCTTTATCAAGCGGAGGCATTCGACCCGTGGTTAGAACAGGATAAGACCTTTATCCGCGCGATATTGACCGACGATGTGAGCATTTTACACAGCGATTACCACGACGGTCTGTTCTCTTTAGCACCAGTCTTGGCTGGCTGGGAATCCGCCCGTCGTAATGGGGAATGCATTGATGTCGCGTCATTCATGGATGACGTATAGTTAAATAGGGCTTACGCAACCCCTACATTTGCTGGCGAGGTTTCAAACCTCGCCAGCGATACCTCAAGGGGTATTCCGATTTTGCGTAAGTCGTGTTAAAAGTCAAGAAAGGAAAAATTATGGATGCAAGATTAAGAAAGATTCAGATTACACCCATGAAATTCGATAAAGAGGGCGCGATGCAGCGAGAAGAATTCGCTACGCTTACCATTGAAATACCCATGGATAGCACAGCACAACGTGCCGCAATTATAGAATTGTGTGAGCTCCTTGACCAAGAATGGGTTATTGTTAACGTTGAAGGTAAGACGGTTGTCGCTGTTAGCACTGCCTAATTTAATAGTTATAAGTTGTTGGTTATAAGTTGTTGGTTAAGAGGGTTAGGTACTGCAATCAAAAACCTCTTAACTTATAACCTCTTAACTTACTAACTTATAATCCTAAAAAATATGAAAAAGAAATGGCTTTTTACACCGGGGCCCACGCCGATTCCGCCCGAAGCGTTATTGGCGATGGCGCAACCGATTGATTACCATCGCAGCGAAGATACTGTCGCATTAATTAAAGACGTTCTCGAAAAACTCAAACACGTTTTCCAAACCGAGAACGATGTTCTCTTCTTAACATCATCCGGTACTGGTGGTATGGAAGGCGCGGTTGCGAATTTACTATCTCGTGGCGACAAGGTGATTGTGATCCGGAGTGGTAAATTCGGAGAACGCTGGGGCGAGATATGCATCGCCTTTGGCGTTGAAATTATACCGATTGACGTAACTTACGGAAATTCTGTTGACCCGCAGGTCGTGGAAGTGCTTTTAACGCGACATCCTGATGTAAAAGCGATTTACGCGACGCTCTGCGAGACTTCGACGGGTGTTCTACACGACATTGAGGCATTAGCACAGCTGACCCGAGTGCGTCCAACACTCTTGATTGTTGATGCTGTCAGCGGACTCGGCGCCGACGATTTACAGATGGACGCTTGGGGTGTGGATGTCGTTGTTTCCTGTGCTCAAAAAGGATTAATGACACCACCAGGGCTATCGGTCGTAGCACTCAATCAGCGGGCGTGGGACGCAGTTGAACGTTCTAACCTCCCGAAATATTACTTTGACTTCCGTAAGGCGTTTGAGACCGGATTGCAGGGATCTGTTCCCTATACACCCGCGGTGACACTGCTGACGGCCCTTCAATGTGCGCTGAATCGTATCTGTGAAGAGGGTATTCGCGGGACGATTGCGCGGCACAGCCGCTTAGCAGCCGCGACCCGAAGTGCGGTTAAGGCGTTAGGGCTTTCCCTCTTCGCAGCATCGCCAGCGAATACCGTAACCTCAATCCGGTTGCCGGAAGAAATTGATGGGAAAGCGTTTATCAATCTGATGCTCGACAAATACTGTATCACCTATGCTGGTGGTCAGAGCCAGTTAAGTGGAAAAATCGTCCGAATTGCGCACCTCGGCTGGATGAATGAAAGCGACGTTATCGTTGCCATTTCTGCGTTTGAGCGCGGATTAGTGGAAATCGGTTGTGATATTCCATTTGGCGCGGGAGTTACTGCTGTGCAGGAAGTTTTTCGGACTTAGAGTTATAAGTTAAGAGGTTATAAGTTAATCCCTTGTGGCAACAATAGCATTGGTAACCGCCACAATATATCTCTTAACCCATCACTTCTAACTTTATCTGCACGATTGGAACCAGGAAAAAATATGTCTGAGACGACACTTTTTGATGCCTTGTATGAACAGCGAAAAAAGCCGCTGCTGATCCAAACGTTGGAACGGCTGCGTCCGATTTATAGTAAGTCGGAGTTGAGTTTTTTACGTATTGACGGTATGAGCCGTGAAGGTTTGTCCCAACGCTCCGGACGTGGATTCGTCAATCGCGATATTCTTGAAACGGTACTCGGTAATTTGCTTGAGTGTGTTGCACCGGGTTCCCATAATGCGCCGCATCTTCATCACCAAAAACGCGAGCTCTCGGAGGCGATTGAAGAGGTGGCGGATCAGTTATATGCGATGGTCGCGCAGTCTTTTCTCGCTGTTGCAGACGAAACGCCGCTTGACACTGCCCTTGAAACCGCATTTTCACTCCTCTGGGAGCTGCCACGGTTCAAAAGCCGGGCGCTCTGGAATCGTTTCGCCTCTCTCAAAGACCCTGCTGTCTGGGATGCTTACCTGCTCCACACCGGCATTTCACGTGAAAAGCTTGCCGCCATTGATTTCCGATCCCAAGTTGATACCGCAATTCAAGAGCGGACCTTTGAACCGTATCAAGACTTCCTTGGCACGCTGAATCTCGCCTCCGTTTTGGATTATCAACTCCAGTTAGTCGGAAGTACATACCCAGGCTGGCGTGTACTCTTTTACCACGATGTTGCACACGCGCTGACGCGGACTGAAGCCCCCGAAGAGAGCCCAGACATCCGGAGAGTCCCGGTTCCTTTGTTGCCGCGTGCTATCTCGGAACTCGCCGGACGCTACTACCAAGCCGATATACACCCGGAAACACAGATCGGTGATGCGAATTTCCTTGAACACCCACATCGCGGGGTAACCACTGGGCAAACAGGCATTATCGGTTCTGGGTGCGTTATCTATCCAAGCACGTTTGGTGGTTTGAGCGTCAAAGTCAAACAACGTCACCCTGTCATCGGTGACTTTGTTGAAGTCGGTACCGACACCAGCCTTCTCGGCCCCGTCCAGATTGATGACCACTCCTCCATAGGCACGAACACTGAAATCTATGGGTTCGTTGAGATTGCCCAGCGGTGCCGTATCGGTTCATCGGTTGTCATCGGAACTATCCGTGGCGCATCCGATCATCCAGGGAGAATCTATATCGGGGATGAGGTGCGCATCGGAGACGGGACCGTCATTGAAAACACGTCAGAAATGGATCTGATTATACCGAATCGTGCGCAGATTCCGGCGCGAAGCCACGTCGCAAACGACGGGTTCGGATTCCCGCGATATATAGTCTGACTTTTTAGGAGAATAAAAAATGAAAAACATTATGGAGATGGACCCTATTGAGGCTCTTGAGGTGCTAAATATCCTCGTGAACGATCAGATTTTCGCGGCGCGCGAGCGGCTCATAGTATTGCTCAACGAACCCTCTTCCGCCAAGAACAGACAAAAACTTGAGACAGAGTTCCGTGAATTCTATTGTGGTTATGAAAGCCTCGCGTTCTTTCTTGAAACGTATGAGGAGGACCCATTGGAGGGACTGCCGCCGCACACATCACTATCGAAAAAATTAAAACGGCAACGTGAATACATCCTCGCCAATCGGAAAACGACCTTGGACGAGCGGATGTCCAGACGCGCCGGTGCTTACATGAACAGCGATCCGATGCCGGAGAAGAAAATCTCGGAGTTGCCAACAGACGAATATCGGAAACTGTTGCGCATGCTCGTGAGTTTAGAGCTTTTCTCGGTGCACGAAAGTTTCCTCGCGTTGCTGGAGCAGAATGCTCCATTTGCCGAATTAGATGTTGCATTTCGAGAATTTTTCGTTGCCTACGAACTCTTGGAACTTGCCTTGGAAGAGTATCATTATGACCCTGATGCGGGGCTAGAAATGCGTCCTGAATTCCTTAAAGAGTTGGATCGACGTATAGCCGATTACGAAGACGGAAAGGCGAAACTAATTCCAGCAGATGAGGTGTTCAAGAAATTAGGGATAGATTAACAGTGTATACGTTAGTATTAGACTCACGCGCTGAATCAGATTTAGGGCGTTTGCATCCTACAATAGCCCGGGGAATACGCAGTAAATTGAATTGGCTTTGTGAGAACTGCGACGTACATCGACATAAGGCACTGAAGGGTAAACACAAAGGGAAATTTACTTTGAAAATGAACGACTACCGCGTCCTTTACTCTTTTGATAAACGTGTTAAAGAGGTTGCGGTTCATCAAGTTGGACACCGGAGCAAAGTCTATTAAGTGTAACCATTCCCACTCTTGGTGAAAAAATATGAGGAAGTATGAAAAAGATAGCGCGCGCTTTGATCAGCGTCTACGATAAAACGAACCTTTTAGAAATAGCAACTGCGCTTGCACAACGGGGCGTAGAAATCCTCTCCACCGGTGGCACTGCCCAACACCTCCGAGATGCTGGAATTGACCTCCTTGATGTCTCTGACTACACCGGTTTTCCTGAAATGATGGATGGTCGAGTCAAAACCCTCCATCCCAAAATCCATGCTGGGCTCCTCGCTGAACGGGATAATGCCGAACACAACGCACAAGCGGAGGCACACGGCATCGGTTCCATTGATATGGTGATATGCAATTTATACCCGTTTGAAGCAACTGTGGCCAAACCAGACGTAACACTTCCGGAAGCGATTGAGAACATCGACATCGGCGGTCCAACGATGATACGTGCGGCGGCGAAAAATTATCGACACGTCGCTGCCCTCACGGCACCGAGCCAATATCCACAAATTATCGCCGACATGGATGCTAACGACGGTTGCCTCTCGGAAGAACGCCGATTTGAATTGGCAAAAGCAGCGTTTGCGCATACCGCCCACTACGACACCGCAATCGCTGCCTATCTTACCGATGATGATTCTGGTAGGGCGGTTAATACGGCGGAGGATTCTGAAACAGACGAATTCGCAGATGACCTAACCCTCCATTTCAAGAAGGAACGCACGCTCCGTTATGGCGAGAACCCACATCAACGCGCCGCTTTCTACAGAACTGAAACCACACCCGGACCCTCCGCCGCATGGGCAAACCAGCTCAGTGGACAACCGCTCTCCTTCAATAACCTCCTCGATTTAGAAGCCGCTTTGGAAATTGTCAAGGACTTTGAAACCCCTGCCTGTGCCATCATCAAACATAACAACCCGTGCGGACTCGCTACTGCCGATACTCTAAAAGATGCTTTCGCGAATGCTCTGGAGTGTGATCGCACCTCCGCCTTTGGTTCGATTGTCGGGTTAAATCGCAAAGTGACGATTCAGGTGGCGAATACGATCCGAGAAGCCGCAAATGCCGGTGTGAAGGTTGACGCGATCATCGCACCGAGTTATACCGATAAGGCGTTGCGTGCGTTGTCGCGTGTCAAACGCCGTCCTATTCTTGAAGTTGGGGCGTTGTCAGCCTCCGAACCTGTTTTGCAGATTCGCAATATTACCGGCGGTATACTCGTCCAAGACCCGGATGTCCACGACATGGAAGCGGCAGCACTACAGGTTGCCACCAAACGTCCGCCTACAGACGAGGAGATAAAATCTCTACTGTTCGCTTGGAAGGCGTGCAAACATGTCAAATCCAACTGCATCTTATTGGCGAACGACACGCGGAGTGTCGGTATCGGTGCGGGGCAGATGAGCCGAGTGGATGCCGCGATTATCGCTATTCGGAAGGCGGGCGAGAAAGCGAAAGGAGCGGTGTTAGCGTCAGATGCCTACTTCCCATTCCCGGATGGTGTTGAGATTGCCGGTGAAGCTGGCATCAGTGCGATTATTCAGCCGGGTGGTTCCGTCAATGACGCGCCTGTAATTGAGACTGCAGACGCTTACGGCATGGCAATGGTGCTGACAGGTGTCCGCCATTTCCGGCATTAGCATAGCGACGTTAATAATAAATGGCTGTTGAGGGACTTCGATGGTAGATTTGTCAAAGAACTGGACATCCGACGATTTTTATGGTATTCTATGCCGAGAAAAATACGACAACTCCTCGCCGACTTGAGAAAAGCCGGTTTTGTGATATGGGTAGAATCTCAAAGATGATTGAAAGTGCGAAATACGTCAAGATTGTTGAGTGGTCAGACGAGGATGAATGCTTTATTGGGTACTGCCCGGGAATCATCGGTCCGTGTTGCCATGGCACTGATGAAATTGAAGTTTATCGGCAGTTGTGCGAGATTGTTGACGAGTGGATAGAAATTTTGCATCGCGACAATGAGACACTCCCCTCACCAACTATTGGTAAAAATATTGAGGAATTTTTGAACGGGATGGGTAATAACTAAGGAGGAACAGGTGAAAACGTATACATTTGAGGTTGTCATAGAAGAGGACGAGTGGCTCGACGAGCGCATCAAGGACCCTGTTTGGCGAGCGTATATTCCCGAACTGGAGCATCAAGGTGCTTCAAGTTGGGGATATACCCAAAAAGAGGCTTTAAAGAATCTGCAAGACGCTGTTGATTTGCTCATTGAATCACTTTTGGCGCATGGTGAAGAACATCTTTTAGAGTCAATAGTACAACATGAGAGAGAGTGTGCTTCTGAACCTTGTTCACGCATTCAGGTTAGCGATGTGCCTTTAATCGCTATAACAGTCTAATATGGCTATTGGTTACAGTCGGTTACGTTCACTCAGAGCACGAAGGCTGATACGCGCTTTAAAAAAAGACGGGTTTTATGAAGAAAGAAGCAAAGGGGCCCTTCGTCTTTTTAAGCATCGAGATGGAAGGAGAACAACCATCCATCTCCATAACATGGGTCAAACTTTTGCCGTTGGTACACTCAAAGCTATCATTGAGGAACAAGCAAAGTGGACGGGGGCAGATCTTGAGCGTCTTGGAATTCTTTAACCAACTTCACACTCAGTTAAACAGAAAATCAACATAGGAACTTGAAATTGCCTACGATATTAACACTCCCACCCACAATAATCACAGGCGCGGGTGCCTCCGAGAACGTAGGTGAACAGGCGAAACGGCTCGGTGCAACCAACGCGCTTATCGTAACCGATCCGGGTATCGCTAAAATCGGATACGCCGATAAGGTTGTCCGAAATTTACACGCCGCTGGAATCGGTAGTACCTGCTTCTCTGATGTCACACCCGATCCAACTTTACAGAACGTGCGAGATGGACTCAAGCAATACGCTGACGAAATTTGTGATGTGATTGTGAGTATCGGCGGTGGCAGCGCAATCGACTGCGGAAAAGGCATCGCCATGAAACTAACTAATGATGGCGATTTTGCCGATTACATGGGCGTGGACAAGATCCCAAATCCGGGCGCACCGCTTATCGCAATACCAACGACAGGCGGTACCGGCAGCGAAGTCTCCAAGGTTACGGTCATTACGGATACCGAACGGAATGTCAAGATGATGCTCAGTAGTGCTTGTCTATTGGCACATATCGCGCTTGTGGATCCACTGCTGTCCCTTACAACACCGCCACATCTAACGGCAGCGGTCGGTGTTGACGCGTTGACGCATGCAATAGAGGCATACATCTCCAAGCGAGCGCAACCGATAACTGACGCACTTGCATTGAAAGCGATTGAGATGATTTCGGGGTCGCTACGGCAGGCGTGGGCGGATGGTGAAAACATTCCAGCACGCACGGATATGATGATCGGCGCGTCTATCGCAGGGATGGCGTTCAGTAATTCCTCTGTCGCTTTGGTTCATGGGATGTCGCGTCCGATCGGTGCGTATTTCCATGTGCATCACGGATTGTCGAATTCGGTGTTGTTACGCGATGTGATGGCATTTAGCGTTGTCGGCGTGCCTGACCGCTTCGCAGATATTGCACGTGCGATGGGTGAACCGATTGACGGATTGTCGCCGATGCATCAAGCAGACGCAGCCGTTTCTGCCGTTGAACGACTCGTCACCGATATTCAGATGCCGCGGCTCGGCGAAATTGATAAAATTGACAGAGATAAATTTGAGGACGTGATTGAACAGATGGCAGCGGATGCCATCGCAAGCGGAAGTCCCGCGAACAACCCGCGGCAGGCTACCGCTGAAGAGATAGTCGCGCTATACCGTCAGTGTTTTTAAAAGTAGTAGGCACGCTCCGTTGTGCCGTTCACTCTTATAAGGTCTCATGCCTCAATCATATTGCACCGCACTTCTAAGAAAATTAATCTTACCATTTCTGCTGTGCCTATCACTCGCCGGATGTGAGACCTCTGATGTGCTGCTCCCCGAGAGCAGCGCACCGATTTATTATGGAACGATTGATAGCATCGACGCGGTCTACGATGGCGACACAATCCGAGATGTAGCGATCTTAATTTATCCGTTCCATTCGCCAACGCCGGGCATGAGCGAGGCACAATTAACGCTCTGGCCCGGTATTGAACGCCGTGCCGACGGCATTTATAGCATCACAGACATCAGAATAGCAGGGATAGACACACCTGAAAAGCGTCCAATCCGCGGTGACCGCACCGAAGCCTCTATTCAACGGGAAAAAGCACGTGCTGAAGCCGCAACGGACTTTCTCAAACAGCTCCTTATTGACAACAGCAAAGACGATGGCACCCTCGGATTTGTGGTTCAGAATCCAGAATTGGATAAATATGCAGGTCGTACAGTTGCCGATGTGATATGTTTCAAAAATGGTGTGTCTACTGATGTTGCTGAGGCGTTGTTGGAAGCAGGACACGCCATTGTCTATGACGGCGGCACAAAAATGCACGATTGGGGTGCAGAATAAACAAAAAGGAATGGCTTGTGAACAGACTCAAGATTGTTGTACCCGGTGATTTACCACCGCAAATCCAAGGTTCACCGCATCTCGAACGCCTGAAACCCTACGGCGATGTTGTACTCTACACCGACCGACCCGATACTGACGCAGAGAAAATCCGCCGCGCTGAAGATGCAGACATCCTCATCAACTCACGGGGCCTCGTCAAGTGGCCCGCAGAAATCCTACGTCAACTCCCCGAACTCAAGTTAATTTCGCTCTGTTCCATCGGAACGGATATGATTGGACTTGATGAGGCGAAGAAGCGCGGCATTACTGTTTGCAATCAACCCGGACGCACCGCGCCGGTTGTCGCGGAACACGGGTTCGGACTGATGTTCGCGCTCGCCAAACGTGCGGCATTCCTCACAGCCTCGATGAAGGCAGGCGGATGGCCCCGTATGGACAACATCTACCTGCAAGGGAAAACTTTAGGAATTGTCGGCACCGGGCATATCGGAGCAGAGATGGCACGTCTCGGACGGGCTATCGGGATGAACGTTATTGCGTGGACGTATCACCCTTCTGCGGCGCGGGCAGAGGCACTCGGCGTTCAGTTTGTTTCTCTGGACGCACTTCTCTGTACTGCTGATGTCGTGAGTCTACATGTCAGACTGACAGAGGAGAGTCAACACCTCATCGGTGAACGTGAACTCGGCTTGATGAAACCGGGCGCGCTCGTCATCAATGTTGCCCGTGGTGGTGTGATTGATACAGATGCGCTAATCCGGGCATTAAACAGTGGACATCTCGGTGGTGCTGCGATTGATGTCTATGATCAGGAACCGCTGCCGGCAAACCATGGGCTTTTGGCGTGTGAGCAGGTGATTCTGACACCGCATTGTGCCGATATGACACCGGAAGGTGTCGAGCTGCTAAACGAAGGTGCGGTAGATAATATCATCGCGTTCCTTGAAGGTACACCCCAAAATGTCGTTGTTTGAGGTTTGCATTGACAATGAGAGATAATCGAGCAGAAACTGCCATAGTTAAAAATATAGGGGTTGATACGGGCGGTACCTTCACCGACATCGTGATGCGTATTGAGGGCAACCTATTTACACACAAAGTCCTCTCCACACCGCAAAATCCAGCACTCGCTGTAATACAGGGGGTCCGTGAAATATTGCGATTACACGGTACCGATGCTGAACATCTCGAAATTGTTCACGGATCGACTGTCGCAACCAACGCGCTCCTTGAACGCAGGGGTGCACGCATTGCCCTCGTTACAACGAAAGGTTTTGAAGACATTTTAGAGATAGGTAGACAGGCACGTCCAAGTCTCTACGATTTTTTCGTAGAACGTCCAGCATCGCTTGTCCCTGCCGATAGACGTTTCGGTATATCGGAACGGACGCTATACACAGGCGAAATCCAGACAGAGATTGAACCCGCCGATTTGGAGACACTCGCCTCCGAACTCGCCGCGTTGGAACTTGATGCAGTCGCAATCTGTTTCCTTTTCGCCTATGTCAACCCACAAAACGAACAGGTTGTTGCGGAATACCTTGCACGGCTTGGGGTACCGATTTCATGTTCGCACGAAGTCCTACCGGAATACCGCGAGTACGCACGGTTCAGCACTACTGTTGCGAATGCGTACATCCGTCCTACCTTAGAACGGCACCTCTCTACACTGACAGCTTCTGATTTGCTGGGCAGTTTTAACGAAACTGTAGCCCGTAATGAAATGGAGGGGTTTTTGCTTGGGCGTTTCTTCAACTCGAACACGAAAAGCGTTAAGAAACAAGCAGCCGATACTTATCCGCAAGGAAAAATTAAAAAGTCGTTCCGACTGATGCTCTCCAACGGCGGCAGTGTTTCCATAGAGGCATTTCAGGGAAGATTGCAAGCTGAAAACTTACCGTCCGAAGATACGTCTGTTGGTATCCGCACGGTTCTCTCTGGCCCCGCGGGGGGTGTGCTCGGGGCGTATCAAATCGCTAAAGCTGCTGGCTACGATCAGATCATCACATTTGATATGGGTGGCACCTCAACGGATGTGAGTCTGTGTAATAACGGCATCTCACTCACGACGGAAAGCACGATTAGTGGACTTCCGATCAAGGTACCATTGATTGACATCCATACCGTCGGTGCGGGTGGCGGTTCTATCGCGACTGTGGACGCGGGTGGTGCGATGCGCGTTGGACCGGAGAGCGCAGGTGCTGATCCGGGTCCGATATGTTATGGAAACAACGGAGAAGACATCACTGTAACCGACGCAAACCTGTTTTTAGGGCGCATCGCCGCGACCCAGTTTTTAGGCGGTGCGATGGCACTTGACCTTGATAGGCCCCGCGTACACATTGAAAAATTTGCGTCACAACTCGGTATTCCCGCCCTGCAAGCTGCTGACGGTATTCTCAAAGTCGCCAACGCAGCCATGGAACGTGCGATCAAGGTTATCTCTGTGGAACGTGGATTTGATACACGCGATTTCACACTCGTCTCTTTCGGAGGTGCCGGCGGTTTGCACGCCGCATTTATGGCGGAAAACCTCGGCATCGAAACAATCCTGATTCCACCCAACGGCGGTTTGCTCTCCGCCTACGGGATGCTCTTTGCAGATGTCGTCAAAGACTATTCACAGACGGTTCTATTGCGGTTTGAAACTGGCAGTGGAACACTCGTTGACACATTAAACACTGGGTTTGACGAACTCTTAACCCGTGCGGAAAATGAGATGAAACCGGAAGGGTTCACACCTAATCAACTTAAGATTGACTGTTCACTTGATATGCGATACGAAGGACAGTCTTATGAACTCAATATCCCGTATTTTACCGAAACAGGGGCACACGGACTTGTTCGGAAATTTCACGCCGCACACGATCAGCGGTTCGGTTATGCACGCACCGACGCACCGGTCGAAGTCGTAAACCTCCGACTGACAGCCACTGGAGCAACCGATAATCCTCCTATTCAACCGTTGCCACGCGTTGATGCAGATCCGTCTGAAGCGTTTACCGTCCAAAACCGTGTTGTATTTGAGGGCGAAGCCCTCACAACCGATTTCTACCGTCGTGAGGCGTTGCGTCCTGGCAACCAAATCGTGGGTCCTGCAGTTATAACAGAATTCAGCGCAACCACTGTAATACCACCGAATTTTGCCGCCGTTGTTGATGCGTATCAGAATCTTATTTTGAGAAAAAAATAGGAGATCTCGAATTCCTTTGACACCTCGCGCCCAGTTTGATATACTTCCAGTATCGCAAAACTTGACAGAAAGTTGAGAAAACAGGAGAATTATCGCCTTGAAGATTACAGATGTAAAAACGATTTTGACAGCACCCGATGGCATTCGGCTTGTTGTTGTTAAGATTGAGACAAGCGAACCCGGCTTATACGGCATCGGTTGTGCCACGTTTACACAACGTCCCCTTGCTGTAGCGACAGCGGTTGATGAATATCTGAAACCCTTCCTTATCGGGAAAGACCCGACGAATATAGAGGACATCTTCCAGACCAGTTTTGTCAGTTCCTATTGGCGCAATGGGCCCGTGCTGAACAATGCGCTCAGCGGTGTAGACATCGCCTTGTGGGACATCATGGGCAAACGTGCCAACATGCCTGTTTACCAACTGCTCGGCGGCAAATGCCGTGAAGCTGCAACGCTTTATGCGCATGCAGGCGGTGGGACTTTCGAGGAAGTAGAGGCAAGCATTCGCCGTTATATGGAGCAGGGTTATCGCTATGTCCGCGCACAGGTGGCAATACCGGGGTATTCGACGTATGGCGCGGGCGGTGGGAAACGGAGTTCGCCTGCCTTTGAACCGACCCCTTATGTCAATACAATCATCAAACTCTTTGATCATCTGCGCACAAATCTTGGCGACGAGGTCGAACTTCTCCACGATGTCCATGAACGTATCCCACCCATACAAGCCATTAATCTTGCCAAAGGACTGGAACCGTATAACCTCTTTTTCCTTGAAGACCCCTTTGCTCCAGAGGACGTGGACTATTTCCAACTGATGCGCCAACAGACGAGCATTCCCATTGCAATGGGAGAATTGTTCAACAATCCGAATGAGTACGTCCATCTTATCAAAGACCGGCTCATCGACTTCATTCGGGTACATATCTCACAGATCGGTGGCATCAGTCCTGCGCGTAAACTCGCCGCGTTCTGTGAATTTTTCGGCGTACGCACGGCGTGGCACGGTCCGGGGGATGTTTCTCCTGTCGGGCATGCTGCCAACGTTGCGCTGGATCTGGCATGCTATAACTTCGGGATCCAGGAGCAGCACGTCTTCGGTGAGAATACCCAAGAGGTCTTTCCCGGTTGCCCCGAAATTCGGGACGGCTGTTTTTGGGCAAATGGTGAACCTGGACTCGGCATGGATCTAAACGAAGAACTCGCGGCACGCTTCCCGTTTCCAGAACATCCGCTCAACGGTGGCTGGGCACCCGTACGTCGAATGGATGGTACAGTTATCCGCCCATAGATGAAATAATAGCATTGGTAGAATATGAGACGTATTGCTTCTGCTGCTTTTGCACTCTTGACAAGTTTCACATACGCAGATATTGAGTTCACACGGGTGACTGAGGAAACTGGCATCCAATTTCGCCATTTTAATGGGGCAATTGGTGAAAAGCATCTCGTAGAGACGATGGGCGGCGGTGCTGCTTTCCTTGATTACGATAACGATGACGACTTAGATCTCTATTTCGTCAACGGGGCACCGCTCACTGTAGGAGGGGTTTTGAACCCGGATGCCTTACTACCCACAAATCGGCTCTATCGGAATAATGGTGACGGCACCTTCAGCGACGTGACACAACGCGCTGGCATCGCCGACACCGGTTATGGTATCGGTTGTTGTGTCGCCGATTACGATAACGATGGGAACCGCGATATTTTTCTTACCAACTTCGGGCAGAATGTCCTCTATCGAAACGATGGCGATGGTACTTTTACGAACGTAACAAACGACACCAATATTTTGGGTGAACCGTGCTTTTCAACGGGGGCTGCCTTTGCCGATTACGATAACGACGGTTGGCTTGATCTGGTCGTCGTTAACTATGTATTGATTGACTTAAATGCTGCTCCAGATTGTTCGCAAGCCGGGATACCCGCATATTGTCGTCCAGAAGACTTTCCTCCGGCATCGGACGTGCTTTACCGCAACAACGGCGATGGCACTTTCACCGATGTAACGCAGGATGCCGGGCTTACCGCACTCGGCAGAGGACTCGGCGCAATCTGGACGGATGTCGATAACGACGGTTCCCCTGACCTTTACATCGCCAATGACCGAGAGCCTAACTTTCTCTACCACAACAACGGCGATGGCACTTTTGCAGAACTCGCTGAATTACACGGCATCGCACGCAACGAACACGGTGACGTTGAAAGTAGTATGGGCATTGATACAGCGGACTACGACAACGATGGCGATTTCGATGTGATCCTCACGCATTACCAAGCCGAAACGAATACGCTTTAT
This sequence comes from uncultured Poribacteria bacterium, assembly GCA_951828385.1. GTDB lineage: Bacteria > Poribacteria > WGA-4E > WGA-4E > WGA-3G > WGA-3G. The sequence goes on along the minus strand of OX639973.1, from coordinate 3,212,740 downwards.
CAGAACGACGGAAACGGGGTCTTTTGGGATGTCACGGCGCAAAGCCGCCTGAGTGAACCGACGCTTCTACCCTTAGCGTGGGGCACCGGCTTCGTCGATTTTGATAATGACGGTTGGCTGGACATCTTTTTTGCGAATGGACACCTCCACGATAATATCGAAGAACTGGAAGAAATCGGGGTCTACAAACAGCAAAACCAGCTTTTCCGCAACGTAGGCGACCTAACGTATACCGATATTTCCAGCATATCTGGTGACGGTCTGTTAACCGAGAAATCCAGCCGTGGCGCGATTTTCGGAGACTATGATAACGATGGCGATCTGGATATCCTTGTCACGAACATTGCCGATACACTGGATCTGCTCCGAAACGATACGCCAGGGACGCATCACTGGTTAGGGGTTAAACTCGTCGGTGGAAAGTCAAATCGCGACGGCATAGGTGCGAAGGTGATGCTGCAGAGTGGTGATGTACACCTGCTTCGCGAAATAAAAAGCGGGGCGAGTTATCTCTCACAGAACCCACATCGGCTCTTGATTGGGTTAGGCACAGCAGATCAGGTTGACAGGATAGTTGTCCGCTGGCAAAATGGCGTTCAGGATGTCATTGAAAATGTCCAATGCAATCAGTGGTTGACAATTCGAGAAGGTAAGGGTATCATATCAGATTAAGTTGATTTATTGGACGAGGGTCTATGCCTCGATTTCCCTACAAACCTTAATGGAGGACATCCGATGAATAGCAAATTGTTTCTCACGTTCCTTAGTTTTGCAGTGATGCTCGTGCTTGTTGTAAGTCCGCATACATTGGCGAAAATTGACCCCGACACCGTTGTTGGCATGTGGTTGTTTGAGGAGGGCGCGGGTGATGTTGCTAAGGATACTTCTAAGACTGGAAATGACGGTACCATCGCGGGCCCCAAGAAGTGGCGCGATGGAAAATTCGGACAAGCACTTGAATTTGACGGCAATGCTGTCTATGTAGAAGTCGAATCCAATAAGAGCATTACGCTTGAAGAGTTAACAATTGTCGCGTGGGCGAATCTGGAACCGTCGCAAGGTACGCGTTGGCAGTCTATTATGATGCGGGGTCAGAACCCACGCAACTATCTGTTAGCTGTGGATAAAGACAGCCAAAAGCTCCAATTCAGTCTTACCAAGGGCGCACCGGGTGCATGGGGAGGCCCGATCGGCGGTCCCGTCGTTACAGGTGACGGATGGCATCACCTTGCGGGTGTTGTCGGCGAAAAAGCCGGTTTGGTCATCTATGCCGATGGTGAGGAAGTTGGTAAGCAGGCGTATGCGAAGCCGAGTCTCGATGCGGATCCAGGTCGGATGCGGATTGGGGACGGATCAAACGGTGGACACCAGTGCGAAGGTTTACTTGACGAGGTCGCGCTCTTCAATGTCCCACTTGAGCAGGGCGACATCAAAACCATCATGGAAGACGGGCTTGAAAGGGCAACAGGACTGTTGGCAGTGGACCCCGAAAGCAAGTTGGCAACAACGTGGGGGAAACTGAAGGGCGACTTATGATTCCGTTATTGCCCGCGCTGTCGGATCTCTGCCAAACCTTCTTGATAAAGTGGATTATCAGGCGCGAGTTCGATCGCCTTTAAAATCGCTGTTTCTGCTGCATCGTACCGCCCGACCTTATAGCATAACCACGATAAAGTGTTGTAATACGGTGCGGAATCGGGGGATAATGCTGTCGCGTGGCGTGCCAATTCAACCGCTTTTTCCAAATTGCGATTATGTTGTCCATACAAATAAGCGAGTCCGTGGTACGCCACTGCCACTTTCGGTGTGAGCGCAATAGCTTGTTTGTAGTGCGTCTCTGCTTCATCAAACTTATTCTTCGCCGCATAAAGCGTGCCGAGCATTGTCAAGGTTTCTGGCAAATTAGCGTCAATCTCAAGCGCACGGTGGAACTGCTTTAAGGCGTTCTCCGCATCTCGGTTCTGCATATAGGCCATACCGAGATTCTGGTACATTTCTGCTGTCTCTGAGCCGAGTTCAATAGCACGTTCGTAGTGTGTGATCGCTTGCTTTGCGTCTCTTTGTTCCAATGCAATTCTGGCGAGTCCAATGAACACTTGTGCGGTTTGGGTATCCGATGTGCTATATTTGCCAATACGCTTGAACGCGTCGGTAGCCTTTTCATATCTTTCGTGTTTAAGATAAGTATTCGCGAGTTTGAGCAATGCCTCGGCTTTTTCATCGGTATCCGCAGTGAAAACTGCTTCAAGGTGTTTCTGGATTTCTGTATCCGCCGTCTTTAAAGCACGGAACCGTTGCATCGCTTTTTCAGTTTCGGGTATATCTCGAGTTTGCTGGTAGCATCGGGCGAGTTGATAGTAGGCGTTCGGCATCATCGGTGCTAACACGATAGTTTTCTGATACGCTGCAATCGCTGCTTGCCAGTTCTGTTGACGGCTGTAAAGCACACCGAGATGATAGTGTGCCTCGGCAAGATTGGGGGCTTCCGCAATGGCTTGCTGTTGTGCAGTGACTGCCTTCTCAATCTCTCCACGTCCCGCATAAATTCTACCGAGGTTATGATGTGCCTCAGCAACACCTTCCATGCCTTGCTGAATCACTTCCGTATAGCGTCGGATTGCGTCATCAAACTTACCTTGTCGGGAAGCGATGTAACCCAACCCCAACAATGCTTGTGACATTGCAATCTCAGTTTCCACGCGCTGCTTTTCGCTTACATCCGAGCGAAGCACGTCTTGATAAGCGCGAGTAGCGTCCGCGTAGCGACCCAGTTGGGAATAAGCGTACCCTAAACGAGCAAGCGTCTTTCCACTTTTCTCTGCACTCGCAAAGTGTTCGATGGCTTCTTCGTAATTTTCGAGTTGGAGTGCCGCTTCCCCGAGTTCATAAGCATTTTGAGCGGTAGCAGGGTGTCCACCTAACGCATAAAGGTATAATGTAATAGATAGCCAACGAAGTAAGGTTTTCATCGCTATTTTGCGGCGTACACGCCCAAATGCGACGTGCATTCACCTGACGAAGGAAAGTAAACGGGTTTATTCAAACCCTAACCGTTTGACCTCCGTCTGGAGGGAGATTCCAGTTTTTTCACGGACCTGTTGTTGGATATGTGCGACTAACTTCAGCACATCTTCTGCTGTTGCATTGTCAATGTTGAGGATGAAGTTCCCATGCACTGTGGACACCTCTGCGCCGCCGATACGGTAGCCTTTCAGTCCGCTAATGTCAATCAACCGTCCAGCGGAATCACTGGGTGGATTCTTGAACATACACCCCGCATTCTCTTCGGCGAAGGGTTGCGTTGCGACTTTCTGCTTGTAGAACGTTTGCATCCGCTCAGTGATAGTGTCAACATCCCCGGGCTCAAGTGCCAGCGTCGCGCTTGTAACACAGAAATAGGTCTCTAAACCGCTGTGTCGGTATTCAAAGTGTGCTTCATCGTGGGTTAAGTTAATAATATCTCCAGCGTCGTTCATGACCGTAACGTTTGTGACGACATCTCCGAAACTGCTTCCCCATGCCCCGGCGTTCATAATTAACGCACCGCCAACGGATCCGGGGATACCGAGCGCAAATTCCACACCGCTCAAGCCGTGTCTTGACATCGTTTTCGAGAGTTTCGGCAGTGAGAGTCCCGCACCAACGGAGACAACATTCCCTTCCACCTCCAGCTTCGCCAACTCACCGACTAACCTGATACCGATACCTTTGAAACCACTATCACTCACGAGCAGATTAGACCCGCGACCGATAACTGCAACCGGAACATCCCACTGCTTATGAAAGCGCGCCAATGCTGCCAGTTCGGATACCGTGCTGACTTCAATGTAAGCTGTCGCTTCACCACCGATACCGAAGTGGGTATGTTTTGCAAGCGGCTCCCGAAACCGGAGCCGTGAGCCGGGTTGTGTTACAATTTCTGGCAGTGCGTCTTTCCAGTCCATTCTACCCTCCTTTTTTCTCAATTATAGCATATACATTGGCGGTTGTCAAAGTCTGTGAGCGGAACAAAAGGCATAGAGTCTCATGTTTCACGTTTGCGAAAAATAAAAAACGAACCTTTTGTTGACAGATTTGACTAAACATGCGAAACTAAAATGTGAACGCCTTTGAAATAACATTGGCGGTATTCGCACAACCAAAATCTTATAGGAGAAATGAAAATGAAGCAGAAATTTTTTGCAATCGGTGCAATCGCAGTCCTCGCAATCGTCGGAGTCTTTATTTTTGAATATGCAACGTTGGCACAACGTCCGGACCGGAACGCCCAGAATCAACAACGTGGCAATCGTCAGGGTGGTGAACGCGGCAACAGGGCTGGAATGATGGGGATGAACTATGTGTCCCTTGTTGATAATTCTTGGATTGATTTATCTTTTGTTGTGAAAGTTGAAGATGAGACGCTCGCCAAGACACGTCCGCACTATCAAACAGCTCGGGACAATATCGCATCGAAGATGGAAGTGTTACGTCAACCCGGCATGCGTGAAGCCACGACAAAGGAAATTCAAGGGATTCTCCAAGGACTCAACGTGAGCCTCAAAGAAATTTTGACAGAAGAGCAGTCGGCTAAGCTCAACGAACTAACGAAGAAACGCCTTACAGAAATGCAGCAACGTATGAACCGCTTCCGTGGTGGTGGTGAACGCGGTCGTCGCGGCGGTGGCGGGGGTAATCAGTAATTATCGTTTAGCAGCCTCGCGTCTCATTCGCGCATCTATACGCTGGGTCGGGCATATTTGCCTGACCCTTTGCTTTTTAAGGTAGCGTGTCGGTTGGATTAAAAGTATGCGTGAACCAACTCAGTATGAAAATCATCTACCACGCCGCGCTTCAACCCAACGGAGAACCATTTCACGGTTTTCTGTATCGCCATATTGCTGAAACCAGTTCGCGAGGTGTTTACCTGTTTCAATGAGGAGTGTCTCCATCTCTTCAGATTTAGACTTCAATGCGGATTGATATTTTTCGATTGCTGCATGCGTCTGTTTACGTCTGATTAAAGTAAGGGCGAGCGTACATCGGACCTTGGTGAGGATATCGATTTTCGTTTTATCAAAACGATGCCGAATCAGTTGTGATTCTAACGACAATAGATTCCTAAACGCCGGCATATTAATCGGGTCTTTCTGGAGAACGGTTTCAAAACCTGAAAGTGCTTTCTGGTGTTCACCCTCCACGAGATAGAGATACCCCAGGGTGTTGTAAATCTCAATATTTCGCTTGGATTCAGGGATCCCCTCGAATTCAGCGATAGCGGCGGCGTATTGCCGTTGTCCCATGAGCGAATTCCCGCGCCGGATTTGGAGGTTAATCTTTTCTTTCTTCGCTTGTGGATTCTCCGGTTCTTGTGCTAAGACGCGCGACACCTCTGCGGCGGCGCGTTCGTAGTTCCCGGCACCTTGATAGACGTTTGCGAAACTCAGACGCAAATTCAGGTCGGTCGGCGCGAGGCGAAGTGCTTTCTGAAGCAGTTGGATCGCTGTGGTGTACTCTTCAGTATCGCTAAGACTTCGCGCATAGTGGTGATAAGCGGCGATGAGGTTATGGAGCGCATGCTCAGCGTTTGGGTTGATATTGTAGACGTGTTGGAAGGCCGATAGTGCCTCAGCGTAGTTGCCTTTTTTCAGATATAGCTCTCCAAGTAAGTTGCGTACCTGCATTTCGTTCGGATGGAGTTTCTGTAATTCGAGATAGGCGTTCACGGCTGCGTCTAATTCACCGGCTTCGGTATGCGCGTTCGCTTTTCGGGTGAACACATCGCCTAAATTCGTGCGGGCAATACCAAACGTCGGCATTAGCAACAAGGCATTACGATATGCATCAATTGCCGCATCCCAGTCGCCACGATTTCGCAGGGTGACCCCGTAGTTGTTATAGCATTCTGCAAGATGGTGCTTCGTGAGTGTATTGACAGGGTTAATATCAATCGCTTTCTGGTAATAATTGATGGCTGTTTCAAATTGCCCAACTTGCGCGTACCCGTTGCCCATCAGTTGATAGGTAGGCGCGTCGAGCGGGTCCATCCGAAGTACCCTTTTGAACGTGGTACTGGCGGTCTCAAAGTCTTTCACCGCCAACGCTCTGAACCCCTTAGCTCGGAGGAGTTGATGTAAATTTCGCCGCGCGGCTTTGTGATAGGGTGCAATGTGAAGTGCTTTTTCAAACGCCTGTATCGCCTTTTCTGCCTCTTTTTTCTCATAGTAGAAGATACCGAGCGTATTGTAGTCCGCCGGCGACGGTTTCTGCGTTATCCGTTTTTCAAGGAGTGCGATCGCGTCATGTGTTTTTCCGGTTTCATGGTAGACTTGAATCAGTTTCTCTATCGCGGGTTGAAACTTCGGATCTAACTGCCTGCAGGTCAGAAAACACCTGATTGCGGACGCTGTATCGCCTTTATCGAAATAGACGGTTCCGAGCAGGTAGTGATGTCGGAGACGTTTTTGTTTTTCTGCGTAGGGTTTCGTTTCGATCTCGGATTTCAAGACTTGGATAGCGATGTCGTGTTGTGGTGTATTAAGGGGTGTATTGTAGAGTTTACGCAATGTGGTGATATCGCGTGTTGATGGCTGTTGAGCTGTTGCTGTCGGATAACTGATGTCGCCGGGGTGTGGACTGTGTCCCCATAATCCGATTGCGTGTCCAAACTCGTGGAGGCAGACCGTCTGCATCTCCTTCTGTGAGAGTTCACCGATAGTGCCGTCGCCTTCCAACATAAGTATAACCTCAACGGTAAACGGCGGTGAGGCAGCGTAGGAACTGGGTAACCCAGCCTCTACGTGCGCGACGGTTTGTTTTGTATCGTGGAGGCGTGTGAGTTCTGCACTACCGAGTCTCATGTCCTGAAAGTCGGTGTGGAGGCCGCTGTGTCCCCAACTGACGCGGATGTCTGCGTTCTGAGGTGTCTGAGTCTCTTCAAAGCGGATGTTGCCCTCGCTGGCGGTGTGCCATTCTTGCATGGCGTATCGGATTTCGGGTAGATACGGGCTCTCTTTTAGGATAGGCGAGATGTAGACGCGGATCGGCATCTGCGTAAAACGGGTGATTCTGCCTTGAGAAAAAAGCGTGATGTGATCAAAATAGTCCGTATAAACTGCCCCGTGGGCATCTCGTGCTATCGCGACCTGCGGGTTTCCGGTGTTAAATAGTATGAGGGTGAGACTGATTAACGTAAGGTTCAAGATGTTTTTTGCACAAATTTCGACATTGACAAATCTTGACTGAAGTCTGCACCAGAAAATGTGTAGTGTTCTAATTTTCATCTAAGAGAATCCTTGTTACTTATTGAGTTAACTCCGACTCGCGAGTTTGTTTGCGAAGATACTGATTAACCCACCTAACATCACATACCCAAAAATCACCTCTAAAGTGACGAGAAAACGCGCGGCGGTATTATCCGCTACGACATCACCGAAGCCGAGTGTCGTGAAAGTAACGACGCTAAAATAGAAACAGTCCCAGAAAGTTAACGGCTTCCCGCTATACGCCCCTGTGATTTGATGAAAGTGTGGTGTGAAATCTGCTAACCATAAGGATGTCCACGATGGAAACGGAAACCTGTACGCAATCGCGAAGAGAAAGACAAAAAGGATGGACCAAGATGCCCAGAGTGCTAAACTCCGTCCATAATCGGAACTCCAGCGCCATAAATACGCCAACACGGGATTGGCTTGGTTGAAGGCGCGAATGAACTGTTGGTCAGCGACGTATCGTTTGAAAAAAGGATTCTCCACCTCGTCTACATGTTGACTATTTAAATAGAATTCGGTAGGATGATGTCTCCTGCGACCGAGTTTGTCTTTAACGAACTGGAGCAATGTGTTAGGGATATACCGGACATCACGAAAGGCAGCGACAGCGACAAACTGTGCCCCGGTACAGTTAGCAGTGCCGAGAAAAGTGGCATTGTTGAACGTTGTTGTCTCGGAGAACCATGTTCCTGTACAGTCAAGTATACCTTGGAATAGGGTCTGCCGAAAATTGACTTCATTAAAGAAATAAGCCTCATGAAATACGGCGTTTCTACGGAATTCAACCCTATGAAAATCGGCAACGTTGTTAAATCTCGCCCGCCAAAAGCTGGCACTCTTGTGAAAGATCGCGCTGTGAAAGTCAGCGCGCCTCTGGAAGATAGCCTCACGGAACGCACAGGAACCATGTAAGACGGTTTCATCTAAATCAAGATCTGCCTCAAAGAGCGTACGCCGGAAGTCTACATCTTTTTGGAAGACGACCGTCCGGAAATTGACAATATTTTTAAACGTACACCCGGTGCAGGAGAGGCTCTTGTTGAGAAGAATCCGGTCATTTTCGTCGCGTTCCAACGCGATAGAAAAGATGTCAACGACCCCTTCAATAATACAATTCGTGAATGTAATAGATGTTGCATCGCTTTGTAATGCTTCAAGGAAAGCTCGCGCTTTAATTGTTTCGTTGTGCTTCTCGTACATCTGTGGCTTTTACCTTAATTTTTATTTTCTGGCCCAATATTCTTTTCTTGCTTGGTGCCGGTTTAAAATTCTGCCAGAAGGTCGGCAAGTGGGTTTTCAAGAATAGGTTCAGCTTCTGGCTGCACAATGGCATGACTGATACCGTCTTTAAGATGGTATACCTCAACATCATCAGGATTTAACCAACATAACTTTGGTGTCAGTGCTTCTATCTCCGCAACAGCCTCCGGTTCTTTTTCTGACAGTTGTCCTGCGGTTAATAGATTTTTAAGAACCGCTAAAAGGTACGGACTATGGGTTGTTATAACAATCTGACTATCGATATGATTCCGCATCAGGGCGATGATATGCATGAGGTGTTTTTGTGCGGTCGGATGTAGGTGTGCTTCCGGTTCTTCAATTACTCGGAAGATGACTTCATTGTAAAGCACGTTCATAAACATATCTTGTAGAATCCGTATGATGTTTTGTTGCCCTGTTGATGCTCTTTCTAAGAAAGCGGCATTCTCGCCAGTCGGATGTGAAAAGAGTCGCGATTCGGAGATCTCACCTATCGTTTCGTATTCACTCTTTAAAATACATGAGATTTTTTTAAGGAGGAATTCGATCATCGGTTTATCCATACTATCTGATTCCGCTTCCGCTTTTTCATCGAAGATATTGTGAAAATTTTGTGTGCTGAAGGTGTCAAGGAATTCTTCGTTCTTTTCCAAAAAGCGTGCGATGAGATGTAGGTTCACACGCGGGCGGGTCGCAGCACGCGTATGGAGATCGCTTTTTATCCCACCATAGAAGATCCGTTTAAGAGCATCCGGATAGTTAACCGCGATATTCCGATCCGCAGGGATGAAAAGGCTATCGCGGTATGTACCGGCTAACTTCTCAGTGATGTCGCCTATCCCGATTGCCATCTTTAAGATAAAAAAGAACCGCTCGCTGGTTTTAGATTCCTGCGCGCTATCTGCTGAAGGTACATCTGCTTTTGTGGGTGAATCCGCGTCTTTTGTTTCGCTGCTGAGTTGTTTTTTCTCAAACTGTCTTAACTTTTCTTGTAAGGCGTAACAAAGCGTTTCAACTTCGTCCATAACCGTGGGCAGCTGGATTTCAAGCGTTTTTTCAGCGTCTAACGTTAACGTGATTGTGCTGTCTGTTGTCCAGTGGTAAATAATTTCAAATGGTTTTATGGCATCGTCATTATCTGTGATCAGTGCTAACTCGCTTGCATCTCCAAAAAACTCCCGAAATTTATACGAGATTTGTGCACGAAATACCGTTGACAGATCAGGTAAATCGGATTTCAGATGTTCCGGCGGATAGGCATTAATTTGTTTGATGTATTGCCTGAAATCGCGGATTAATTCGTGAAAAAAGTAGAGTAGCTTCGCGAGAACGCTTTTGCCGCTGGCTGTCGCGCCGATGAAAACGACTAAGGTTTTATCCATGTCGATTTCTGCTTCTCGGATATTTATAAAGTTTTTGACAACCAGTTTAGGCATAAAATTTCCATATTAGGTGAGGAGCAGTTTTCAGTACGATTTTTCTCCGAAAGATCTTTCAGTTGTCAGTTATCAGTTAAGAAGTGGGTGAATCAGAAACCTCTTTAACCGATAACTATTTCTCTGAAAGCCGACGGCTGATGGCTTCTTTCTTAGTTATAGTAAAGTTTAGAATTAATTAGGCACTTTCAAACAGTCTGAATACCTATAACAGGCATTTAGACTGGCACAAACTTCCAGTTTGTGCTACGAATGTGTCTATTTATTTTTAGGATTCGCTATAATCCGGAATCTGCGTCCATCCGTTGCTGCCCCGGATTGCGTCAATAGCGATCTGGTAACGCCAACCATCTTGAAAAGTTAAATACGGGACGTGTGGACGCTCCTCAATATCTGAGAGGAAATCCCGGACGAGCGCGACCCATTTGTTTTGGATGTCGTCGCCGATACGCGGTAGATCCTCTGTTAAAATTTGTGGAACAGGCAATTCCTCAGACATTTCCGCAACGTGTTTTGTAATGGGCGATAGGATATGTCCACCGCTGCCAACAAGCGTTCCGTGCGTCCCATAGAAATACCAACCACCCGTCGGCGAATGCGTTGGCACTCCTGGGTGCGTACGCATCGTTACAAGGATGGTGTTTTCATTCTCTACTGTGTCTGAAGGTGCTAATTTAAAGAACGCCGAATAATCCCATTCAGCATCACATACGCGCCACTCAAGTTTTGATGCTTCTTCGTGTATGATCTCCCTACGTCGCCATTCTCGGAAATCCCGAATTTCGGGAACGACGGGTGCTTGCCTGATGGCGGTTTTCGCTTCACCGACAGCCGAGACGACCTTCAGACCCGTCATCCGTTCCAACATACCGAGCCGATGTGTAAGTCCGTTGTTCAATGCCCCACCGCCGTGCGCCAAAGAGCTCATCCAATTCCACGGTTTCACTGTCTTTGAAGAGGTATTGCTTGCGATCCGACGGCTGTATCCGATATCGACGGCTGTTAACTCGCCGATGATGTGCTGCTGCGTCAATAGTTCTCGTACGTAAGCGACGCTTGGGTCGTATAGATGTGTCGCGGCGAAACCGTGTTTCAACCCTGTATCTTTGATAAGATTGTAGATATGTTCGGCTTCCGCTGCGGTGAGTGCTAACGGTTTCTCGCTGATGATATGGCACCCGAGTTCCACCGCCAATTCGATGACCTCGGTCCGTAGAATCGCAGGCGTTGTCAACGCCACGATATCCGGTTTGTGTTTCAGCAGACTCTGTCGCCAATCGGTTGAAGCCTCTGGCACGCCTAACTCGGAGGCGACTTTCTGTACGATGTCTGGTTTTCTGGCACAGATAGCCAACACTTCAACACCGTAATGTTGAAAAGCCTTTGTGTGTCCTTCCGCTGACCAACCTGCGCCGACAACAACCGCTTTTAATTTTTTCATTATGCAAGGATCTCACTGACAACTTGCGCTTTCTCTTCAACGCCAGTTAAGCGATGATCAAGCCCTTGGAACTTGAAGGTCAACCGTTCATGGTCAACACCGAGTTGGTTGAGAATCGTAGCGTTTAGGTCGCGAACAGAAACAGGGTCTTTGACGATATTGTAGCTGAAGTCATCGGTTTCACCGTGGACGATTCCGCCTTTAATGCCACCACCCGCCATCCACATCGTGAAGCACTTCGGGTGATGATCGCGTCCGTAGTTATCCTTCTTGAGTGCCCCTTGGCAGTAAACAGTGCGTCCGAATTCACCGCCCCAGACGACGAGCGTATCGTCAAGCATACCGCGTTGTTTCAGGTCTTGGACGAGTGCTGTTGAGGGTTGATCAATGTCGCGCGCTTGGTTCCGGATGTCGTTCGGTAGGTTGCCGTGTTGGTCCCACCCGCGATGGAAAATTTGGACGAGTCGGACATCGCGCTCCATCATCCGCCGTGCGAGGATACAGCAGTTGGCAAATGTACCCGGTGTGTTAACATCGGGCCCGTACATTTCAAGAATATTGGCAGGTTCCTGCTTCAGGTCTGTCAGTTCGGGGACAGAGGACTGCATCCGAAACGCCATTTCATATTGTGAGATACGGGCGTGCGTTTCCGGGTCCCCGACTTCTTCATAGAGTTCTTCGTTGAGTTTGACCAACGAATCCAACATCCGTTTCCGCCCTTTTTCACTCATGCCTTTCGGATTTGAGAGGAATAACACCGGATCGCCTTGACTCCGGAGTAACACCCCTTGATGTTCAGAAGGAAGGAAGCCGGCACCCCAGAGGCGGTTATAGAGTGCTTGTGCTGATTTTCTGCCTGTCCACGTGGCATTCATCACAATAAAGGAGGGGAGGTTCTCGTTTTCAGTCCCCAACCCGTAACTGAGCCATGCGCCGAGACTCGGTTTGCCGGGGGTCTCATTGCCGGTACAAACATAAGTAATCGCGGGATCGTGGTTAATCGCTTCGGTGTGTAGCGACTTGATAATCGCGATGTCTTTGACCATCGAAGCGGTATGCGGTAGTAACTCGCTGAGCCATGCGCCATCGCTGCCGTTGTCGTGCTGCTTGAACTCGAAGATAGAAGGTGCGATCGGAAACCGATTCTGACCGGAGGTCATCGTCGTGAGGCGTTGTCCCATCCGGACGGTTTCTGGTAGCTCTTTATCAAACCATTCTCCCATCTTCGGTTTATAGTCATAGAGGTCCATCTGTGAGGGTGCGCCCGACATGAATAGGTAGATAGCCCGCTTCGCCTTCGGCGCAAAATGCGGGAGTTCAGGCAAGCCGCCACTCCGCGTGCCTGCTTGCTGTTCAAGCGCATTTACAACGCTACTCGGTAGTAATGAAGCGAGGGCTGCACTACCGAGACCCATCGCACATTTACCGAAAAATTGTCGGCGCGTCTCAAGTTTCAGATATTCTTTAATTGGGTCCATCGTGCATCTCCTTTGCGCGGTTTACCACCCTATGCCAAGATTTCGTTGACAATCCGTGCTTTCTCCTCAACGCCTGTTAACCGATGATCAAGCCCTTGGAACTTATAGGTTAACCGCTCGTGATCGATGCCGAGTTGGTTGAGAATCGTCGCATTTATGTCCCGAACATGGACGGGGTCTTTGACGATATTGTAGCTGAAATCATCAGTTTCGCCGTGGACGACACCGCCCTTGATGCCACCACCCGCCATCCAACGCGTAAAACATTTCGGATGATGGTCGCGTCCATAGTTATCAGGACTAAGTTTCCCTTGGCAATAAACGGTGCGTCCGAATTCACCGCCCCACACAACTAAAGTTTCGTCCAGCATGCCACGCTGTTTCAAGTCTTGAACGAGTGCGGTTGAAGGTTGGTCGATGTCGCGTGCCTGGTTCCGGATATTTTTGGGAAGGTCGCCGTGCTGATCCCACCCGCGATGGAAAACTTGGACGAGTCGGACATCGCGCTCCATCATCCGCCGTGCGAGAATACAGCAGTTAGCGAATGTTCCAGGGGTCTTGACCTCAGGTCCATACATTTCTAAGACGTGCTCTGGCTCCTTTGATAGATCCGTAAGTTCAGGTACACTCGTCTGCATACGGAATGCCATCTCATACTGCGAGATGCGAGCGTGCGTTTCTGGATCACCGATCTCCTCGTAGAGTTCTTGGTTGAGTTCGACGAGGGTGTCTAACATCTGTTTCCTTGTTTTCTCGTTAACACCTTCTGGGTTTGAAAGGAATAACACCGGATCGCCTTGGCTACGCAGCAGCACGCCTTGATGCTCCGATGGGAGGAAACCGGAACCCCAGAGACGATTATAGAGTGCCTGTGCACCCTTTGGACCGCTCCATGTCGCGTTCATCACAATGAAAGCGGGTAGATTTCTATTTTCGCTGCCAAGACCATAACTCAACCACGCGCCGAGGCTCGGTTTGCCCGGACTTTCATCGCCGGTACAGAAGAAGGTGATCGCCGGATCGTGATTGATTGCTTCGGTATGTACCGTCTTGATAATCGCGAGGTCTTTCACCATAGATCCGGTATGTGGCAGTAATTCGCTAATCCACACGCCGTCGCCACCGTTGTCGTATTTCTTGAACTCAAATATAGAAGGCGCGATCGGAAACTTATCCTGTCCGGAAGTCATTGTTGTGAGACGTTGCCCCATGCGGACAGATTCTGGGAGGTCTGTATCAAACCATTCCCCCATATTCGGTTTATAGTCGTACAGGTCGAGTTGTGAAGGTGCGCCCGACATAAAGAGGTAGACGGCGCGTTTTGCCTTGGGTGCGAAGTGCGGCAATTCTGGCAGACCACCGAATCTCGGTTTTGCTTGCCCATCCCGCTTGTCGGGAGATAAAGAAAGGTCAAGTGCATTCACAACGGCGTTCGGCAGCAATGTCGCGAGTGCCGCACCGCCGAGACCTGACGCGCATTTACCAAAAAATTGGCGACGCGTCTCAAGTTTCAGATATTCCTTAATTGGGTCCATTGTTCGTCTCCTTTTGCGATACCTATTCCGTGGTTGCAGTATCACGATGCTTTACTTATTTGCACGGGGTGGTTGAATCACCAGTTCCGCTGGTGTTGGTATATCCAGTTCCATATCTGGCAGTTGTTCAAGTAATTTTCGGAGGGGTTCCATATCCTGGATTGGATTCTCACTAACTTTTAAACTCGTTAAATTTGTAAGTTGTTCAATTTGACTGATGTTGTTGATCCGGTTGCGGTCAACGTGCAAAACACTTAACTGTGTGGTTCCAGCAAGTGGTGAAATGTCTTGGATTTGATTCCTCCCCAGCCCCAACTCAGTCAAATCTGTTAGTTTAGCAAGCGATGAAATATCGTTAATTTGATTTCCCCAGATCACTAACTTTGTCAGCTGCGTCAACTCGGTGAGTGGGGTAATATCACTGATTTGATTCCGCCAAGCCCAAAACTCTGTCAACTGCGTCAAGTTAGCAATCGGTTTTATATCGTTAATTAGATTCCCGCCGATATTTAACTCTCTTAGCGAAACCAATTCGGTTAGAGGGGTGATGTCACTGATTTGATTTCTCTGGAGCCGTAACTTTGTTAGCTGTGTCAATCCTGTGAGGGGGATAATATCGCGAATCTGATTTGTGCTGATCCATAATTCTGTCAGCTGCGCTGATCCAGTGAGGGGTTCGATGTCGCGGATCTGATTGTCCCAGAGCCATAACTTTGTCAATTGCTTCAATTTTGTGAGAGGCGTAATATCACGGATCTGATTTTCTGCGAGAGATAGTTCGGTTAACAGGGTCAAATGAGTTAGTGGCGTGATGTCGCTGATTTGATTCTTCATGAAGTATAGCTTTGTCAACTGTGTTAATCCAGTCAACGGGGTAATATCAGTAATTTGATTCCTGCGAAGTTCTAAAGTTTTTAATCCTGTAGCTTTCTCAAGTCCTGTTAAATCGGTTATCCCCTTGTTGTCAGCATCCAGGCGTTCTAATTCTTCCAATTTCTCTGGGGGTATGGTGTCGCTGCGCCTCAAACCGAGTGTTTTTCGCACCACGTTGGCTAAATTGCGGTCCTGTATTGTCGGGTCCGGGACAAACGTGTTTGGAAGTTCCGCTTGGATATCTGATTCTAAATTTGGAAGTTGATTCAGCAGCCTTTCGAGGGGTTCCATATCCTGAATGGGATTCCCCTTGACATTTAAAAGCGTTAAATTCGTCAGATTTTCAACAGGGCTGATGTCCTTGATTTGATTTTCAACAAGGCGTAATTCCGTTATTTGTGTCAAGTTGGCGAGCGGTGTGATGTCTCTGATTTCATTATATTGGAGTCGTAGTTCAGTGAGTTGTGTTAAGTCGGCAAGTGGTTTTATGTCACTGATCTGATTCTTCCCGAGGGTTAATTTTATCAATTGGGGCAGATTAGCGAGAGGTGTGATGTCCCTAACCCGATTACCCCAGAGGTTGAGGTCTGTTAGTTGTGTCAATCCGTTTAGAGGTGTTATGTCACTAATTTGATTGCCCCAAAGGGTTAGTTTCGTCAGTTGTGTCAACCCCGTAAGTGGTGTTATGTCGTTAGTCTGAATTTCTTGAAGCATTAACTCAGTGAGTTGTGTCAAATTGGCAAGCGGCGTTAGATCGTTGATTGGGTTCTGATCCAGTCCTAATTTTGTCAACTGTGTCAAGTTACCGATAGGTTTTATGTCGCTGATCTGGTTGTCCCAAAGTCCTAATGCAGTGAGTTGTGTCAGGTTGGCGAGCGGCGTGAGATCGCTGATTTGGTTCTGACCCAGTTCTAATTTTGTCAACTGTGTCAAGTTACCGATGGGTTCTATGTCGCTGATTTGGTTGTCTTGAAGCCATAACACAGTGAGTTGCGTCAAATTAGTGAGCGGTTTTATGTCGTTAATTTGATTATTATTAAGCAGTAACTCAGTGAGTTGTGTCAAGTTTGTGAGTGATGTGATGTCGCTGATCTGATTTTTCCAGAGAGATAAATCTTCCAACTTCGTCAATCCAGCAATCGGTGTAATGTCCCTGATTTGGTTATCAAAAAGCCATAACTGCTTTAGCTGTGTTAGGTTAGCGATTGATTTTATATTGGTGATTTGATTACCATACATCGATAATTCTGTGAGTTGTGTCAAGTTCTCAAGCGGTTTTATATCGGTGATTTGATTGTCTGAAAGCCATAACTGTCTGAGCTCTGTCAACCCAGTAATAGGTTTTATGTCAGTAATTTGGTTTCTCTTGAGCAATAAGTTACGAAGTTGTACGAGTCCTGCGATAGGTTTTATATCGCTGATTTTATTCTCGTAAACATCTAAGAATGTTAACTGTGTCAATCCTGCCAGCGGTGTGAGGTCGCTGATTTCATTACTGTCAAGGGATAACCTGGTCAACTGTGTCAATTCAGTGAGGGGCGTGATGTCCGTGATTTGATTAGCACCAAGGTATAGTTCTGTCAGTTGTGTCAATTCCGCGAGCGGTGCTATGTTCGTAATTTGATTCTGTCTAAGATTTAACGACTTCAACTGTGCTAACGCAGTGAGTGGTGTGATGTCATTTATCTGATTGCCCCAGAGTCGCAACCATCGCAACTGCGTCAATTTTGCGAGTGGTGTGATGTCGCTAACTTCATTATCCATAAGGGTTAGCTCTGTGAGCTGCGTCAATTTTACGAGTGGCGTGATGTCACTAATTTGATTTTTGTCAAGCCATAATGTTGTCAGTTGCGTCAGTCCTGCGATGGGTTTTATGTCGCTAATCTGATTTTCTATGAGATATAACTTTTCCAGTTTCGTCAATCCCGCAAGCAGTGTGATGTCGCTAATTGGATTCTTCGTGAGGTTTAGTGCTGTGAGCTGCGTCAATCCCGCGAGTGGCTTTATATCGCGGATTTGATTTTTACTACACCATAACTCTGTGAGTTTCGTCAATCCTGTGAGTGGTGTGATGTCACTGATTTGGTTGCCATAGATTGATAATTTTGTGAGTTGTGTCAAGTTGGCGAGCGGTTTTATATTACTGATTTGATTATTCGTGAGGCGTAATTCTGTCAAGTTTGTCAAATCAGCGATAGGTTTTATGTCACTGATTTGGTCGCCGTGAAGTTCTAAGGTCGTTAACCCCCTTGCTTTTTCCAGTCCTGTTAGGTCTTTTATCCCTTTTTCTTTTGCATCTAAGTGCTCTAATTTTTCTAACGCCATTTGTGGAATAGGGTCAGTTGGACCTAAACCGAGTGCCTCGCGCACGGCAGCAGCCAAGTTCACATCCGGTATTGTCGCAGCATAGCCGGATGAATAAGTGAAAGCAGTTATGAGAATAGTAAGGATCATGCAAAACCTTTTCATGCGCACCTTAATCTTCAATAGGCAATAGTATATCAAGTTCCAAGTTTGGCAGTTGTTTCAAGAGACTTCGGAGTGATTCTATATCTCGAATGGGGTTTTCTTTAATATCTAAACGCTCTAAACTTGTAAAGTTTTCTATCGGACTGATGTTACTGATTTGATTCTGATCCAATGCTAAGTGTGTTAGCTGCGTCAATTCAGTGAGTCGCGCAATGTTGTCGATTTGATTTCCACTCAGCCATAGATGTGTTATCTGTTTGAGATTAGCGAGCGGCGAGATGTCATAAAGTTGATTGCCCCGGATGTTCAACAACTGCAGCTGTGCCAAGTTCGCTAGTGGTTCAATGTCACTGATTTGATTGTCCCAAAGCCCTAATTCTGTGGTCTGTGTCAATTCCGCGAGCGGTTTTATGTTGCTAATCTGATTCTCACCGAGCCCTAATTTCTTCATTTGCGTCAGGTTCGCCAGTGGTTCAATATCACTGATTTGATTGTCCCAGAACTCTACATTTGTGAGTTGCGTCAATCCAATGATCGGTTTTATATTGCTGATTTGGTTTTTTTCGAGTTCTAATTCTGTTAATTTTGCCAATCCAGTGAGGGGTGTAATATCGCTGATTTGATTTTCACCGATCCGCAGTTCCTTCAACTGTGTTAATCCGGATAGCGGTGTAATATCGCTGATTTGGTTTTTTTTCAGTCCCAATTCTGTTAGATATATCAGTTTTGTGAGGGGTGTGATGTCGTTGATTTGATTTTCCGAGAGACCTAAACCTGTCATCTCGGTTAATCCATCGAGGGGTGTGATGTCCGTGATTTGATTTCTGCTTAACCCTAACTGGTCTACTTGTGTCAATCTCATGAGCGGCGCGATGTCCGTGATTTGGTTTTTACTAAGGTCTAAGGTTTTAAGATGTGTGAGTCCAGCGAGCGGTGTAATGTCGCTAATTTCATTTTCACTCAGCCATAAATACCGCAATTTTGTTAATTGCGTGAGGGGTGTAATATCGCGAATCTGATTATCCCAGAGCCATAAGTTCGTAATTTGCGTTAATTCCGATAACGGTGTAATGTCGCTAATTTGATTTTGCCGGATGTTCAACAATCTCAGTAGTGTGAGTCCAGCGAGCGGTGTGATATCACTCAGCGGATTCCCCCAGAGTCCCAACTCTGTAATTTGTGTCAATTCCGTGAGCGGTGTAATATCGTGGATCTGATTTTTTCCGAGTCCTAAGTCTTTCAGCTGCTTTAATCCAGTGAGGGGTGTGATGTCGCTGATTTTATTGTAGCCGAGCGATAAATGTTTCAGTTGCGTTAATCCGGCAAGCGGCGTGATGTCGGTAATATTATTACTTGACAGGCTCAAATCTCTTAACTGCGTTAATCCAGTAAGCGGTGTAAGGTTCTCAATTTGATTCGCGTAGATATCTAATTCAATGAGACCCACGGCTTTTTCCAGCCCGGTTAAATCGCGTATCTGATTGTTGTTACCATCCAGATGCGTTAATCTTTGAAACTTCTGTAGCGGGATACGCGCCTTTGAATCTAAGCGAAGTGCCTTTCGGACTACCCTCGCTAAGTTGGCATCCGGGATCTTCACATACGCATTAGATGAACGATTTAGCACAGTAATTATAGGAAGGACAAGCAATGTGTACAAATATTTCAGGGTCTTCATGAAGTTATCCTATGGTGGGCGCAGCCCGCAGGTCGCGCCCATTAGGTGTAATTATCCCTTGTTCAGGACTTCGTCCAGATTCAGGATCAGATTTGCAATCATCGTCCATGTAGCGACTTCGACTGCGTCTAAAGTTTCATTAGGGGTTGATTCGCCGACAGCGATCAGTTCTTTGGCTGCTTCTGGGTTTGCCGCCAACTCCTGATGGTGTGCTTGGAACGTTTCCAGTAGCAGTGCTTCCTCTTTGGGTTTTGGGAGTCGGGCAGTGGCTGTCTCAAAGAGGTAGGCGAGGCGTGCTTCCGTTGTCTCCCCACCCTCCTTAATGACTCGCTCCGCGAGGGTGCGCGCCGCTTCAAAGAACTGTGGATCGTTCATCAGCATTAACGCCTGCATCGGCGTGTTCGTGCGTTCACGGCGGATTGTACAGGCTTCACGTGACGGCGCATCCAAGATGTTCATCTGTGGTGGTGGTGCGGTGCGCTTCCAGAATGTGTAGAGACTCCGGCGATATATCTTATCGGCACCGGTATCTTTAACAAACGTGTCGGTATTAGATCCCGTAAACCCGACAGCTTTCCAAAGCCCATCCGGTTGCGGCGGTTTGACGCTCTGACCACCGATTTTGGTATACAGCAGACCACTGAGTGCAAGTGCATTATCGCGCACGGTTTCGGCATCAAGTCGGTACCTTGGTGCACGCGAGAGCAGCGCGTTATCCGCATCACGTTCCAATTTTTCAGGCGTGACCTTTGCACTTTGCCGATATGTTGCTGATGTAAGCATGAGTTTGAGCATGACTTGAATATCCCAACCGGAGGCAATAAATTCGGTTGCCAGCCAATCGAGGAGTTCCGGATGCACCGGCGGTGTGCCTTGTGTCCCGAAGTCCTCCGCGGTTACTACAATTCCGGCACCGAAGAGGTCTTGCCAGAAACGGTTGATTGCAACACGAGCAGTGAGCGGGTGTTCCGGTGAAAGCAACCACTTGGCAAAGCCGAGACGGTTCGGAGACGCGTTTTCTGCTATACTTGGCAGCACTGCCGGCGTTTGTGGGTATACTTGTTCGCCAGGGTGCTGGTATTCACCACGCGCCAAAACGTAGGCACCTCGCGGTTCGGTTCGCTCCTGCATCACAAGCGTCGTTGTTAGTGAACCGTCGAGTGTATTTCGCTTCTGTCGGGTTTCTGCTAAGTCAGCAAAAACCTCTTTCAAATTCGCGAATGCACGATGTGCATTTTCGTTTATGCTCTTGTCAAGCGTGATGTTAGCCCGATAGTAATCCCGGATTTGATCCTTCTGCGCGGTCTCACGCTCGCCGCGAGGGGTACCAGCAATATCTACGATGTTAGCGGGTAGCATCGGCGGCGCGCTTTCCATACGGAAGTAGAAACCAGAGGGGCCTGAGTAGTTGACAATTTTCAGGAGTAACGTGTTGTTACCGGGTTTGAGTTCCACCTGTATCTGTTCTTGGTCAGCGGCAGCATCTCGCTGGACGTTTTTGGAAAGGAGTTCAGTGCCGTTCATCCAGACCTTCAGCGCGTCGTTGCTCCCGATATGCAGCAGTGCTTTCTGTTGCGTAACGGAGGAGATGTTTCGGAAAAGATAGGTGGCACTGTTTTCACCGACAATGTCGTTATGTACCTGTTCGTCAACCCAGTGGCTCTGCTGTTCCCATTTGATGGTTTTGTCGTTTACCTTGAAAGTGTCGCCTGCATTGACACCTTTCGTTTCGGGTTCATAAACCTGATAAAAGGCGAGGTTACCGTGTTCCGCGGTAAACGGACCCGCAGCGTGCCAGTTCCCTAATCCGATCTTGGAACCGATGGGGTAAACGGTAGCGGCATCTGTGAGCGCAAGTCGAAATCGCCCTAATTGCTTCTGACGCAGATCGAACTCATGCTTAAGCCGGATTTTCAATCTGCCGCCTTCCGTCCCAAACGGTGCGGCGACAAGAAAGATTGCTTGTCGATTCTCGTTTCTTCTGTCGAGTGCCCATCCGGTTTCCGGTTTATCGTCAATCGCGTTTGCGATGACACCGCCGAGATTGTTTTCACCCATGACCTGTTCGTGGTCCGACCAGGCTTGTACAATTTGGACAGGTGTCCACGGATCGGCTGCTTCGGTATCTTCAGTTTCATTTTCCGCTTCTATAGACGTGGCACTCCGCTGGAGTGCTTTATCGGAAGTTTGTGTCTGAGTGTCGGTATCAGCAGTAGGTGTGCTTTCTGCTTGTGCTTCAGCATCGGGTGTGTCTTCTACTTGTGCCTCAGTATCGGCATCAGGTGTATCCTCTGCTTGCGCTTCAGTGTCGGCATCAGTATCAGGTGTGCTTCCGGCTTCTGCATCAGTAGTTTCGCCTTCTGGCTGCGTCTCAGGGTCAGCATCGCTGTCGCTACTTTCCGCTACAGGGGATTCATCAGTCTCTGCTGCAGGTGGTGCGATAAAGACCGCAAAATCGGTTAAGACGACGTTACCGTTACTACTTCTGCCGATACCACCTTTCGGCAAGGATTCATGCTTGATACCTTCTAAACGCACAGCACTCCATTTACCGGGTGGCAGGTCTACAATGACCTCGTAGGTCTCCTGTTCGGGATTGGTGCCGCTGGCTAATACGGAATTATCCTCTAAAACTTCGAGTGTCGCTCCGCCTTTTGAGTGAAGTGATGTCGGTTTCAGCGTTGTCCAGCGCGGCATCCTATTTTCCCAAGCGATTTGGGTCGCATCGAGTTCGGGGATAGCGGCTTTGGTTTGCGCATCTAACTCGGTGATCTGTGCATCAAAAGCGGCGAGTTCCGCTTCCTGCTCTGGTGTCGGCAACTTCACAACAGGGGGCGAATCCTTGCGGTTGCCGTCCATCGCGTTTTCGGTGATATTGTTGAAATAGGCGTAGAGTTGATAGAATTCCTTCTGTGTAATCGGGTCGTATTTATGATCGTGGCATTGCGCGCACCCGACGGTTAATCCCATCCAAACAGTCGAGGTGGTGTTCGCTCTGTCAATAGCGTATCGAACGAAGTATTCTGCATTAATCGAACCGCCTTCACTCGTCGTGACGTGGCAGCGATTGAAACCGGTGGCGACGCGCTGATCGAGCGTCGGTTCTGGTAAGAGGTCACCCGCCAATTGCTCAATCGTAAACTGATCGAACGGCATATTTTTGTTGAATGCGTTGATAACCCAATCCCGGTAGGGCCACATTTCGCGGTAGTTATCCAAGTGGAGTCCGTGGGTATCGCCGTACCGTGCGACATCTAACCAGAAGCGGCCGAGATGCTCACCGTATTCGGGTTTCGCCATAAAGGCATCAATGAGTGTTTCGTAAGCGTTGGGTGAATCGTCTGCAAGGAATTGGTGGATCTCTTCGCGCGTCGGCGGTAAGCCGGTAAGATCGAAACTTAAGCGTCGAATGAGTGTCCGTTTATCCGCTTCGCTGGCAGGGGTTAATCCCTCTTTTTCGAGTCGTGAGAGGATGAACGCGTCAATCGGGTTTCGCACCCAGTCTTTGTTCGTGACTGCTGGTGGTGTTGGACGGACGGGTGTGGTGAACGCCCAGTGTTCTTCCCAATTTGCCCCTTCACGAATCCATTGCGTGACGGCTTCGATCTGCTCCGGTGTCAGCGTCTTGTTGAAATCGGCTGGCGGCATACGGTAGGTGTCGTCCTCGGATACGATGCGGAGATGCAGTTCGCTCTCTTCAGGTTTACCGGGGACGATGACGGGGTATCCGCTGGGTTCAGAGAACGCGCCCGCTTTCGTATCAAGCCGGAGGTCAGCCTGTCGAGTTTTCGCGTCCGGTCCGTGGCAAGCGAAGCAATTGTCCGCAAGAATCGGGCGGATGTCAAGGTTGTAATTTAGGGTGGCTTGTGGTGTTTCGTGATGGTCCGCAGGTGCCGAGGGGCCCCCGAACACGGCGAGGCAGAAACACGCCAATGTAGCTAATAGTGGAATTGAACTTTTAGCGATTTTCACAGAAATTCTCTCCCTTTTTCGGCGTTGTCGTCTGCAGCTTGCAGGTAAGAAAAAGCGTGCTGCAATGTGCTATAACGCGTAATTGGCAATTGTGACGTTTCATTAGGCGAAAAGTTTAGCAGCGTCGCTATATTTTACATTACAGTTGGGTCCTTGTCAAATATTTTCTACTTGATTGGGCATTCAGTTTTTATTGATACGCCATACGCGGTGTGATATAATTTTAACAATTACCAATCATCAAGGAGGAACAGCATGGCATTTAGCGATTTTAAGAAGATCCCTGACGTTCAGAAAAGATTTGGTATCCGACACATCGAAAATGACTTCATAAAGATTGAGGAAGACGTGTTGCCGTCGGAACAATTTCTGCAAGAATTGGAATTTAGCAGACAGTATATTCCTGTTTTTGCGTCTGAGGGCGCGCGTTGTGAAGCCGTTATCTACCCTGTTTTGCGGGAAGTGTATAAAGCGTACGCTGCTAACTACGCCCTATGGATAAAGGAACCTCTTGCCTACGATGAAACGCTGAGCGGCACGCCCGATTACTTTGTCTCAACAAGATCCGAATTGGGCATACTCATTGTAGGCACGCCGTTGATAATACTCGTTGAGGCAAAGAAGAACGACTTTGAGCAAGGCTGGGGACAATGCTTAGCGGAATTGGTAGCGGCACAAAAAATAAACGCGAACGCGGATATGCCCGTGCACGGTATTGTCAGTGACGGCACGTTGTGGCAGATTGGGCACCTCGTCAACGAAACCTTCACCCAAAATCGAACGAGTTTTAGCGTAGATAATTTGCCTGTCCTATTTGGGGCAATTAATTCTGTCTTTAAAGCGGCAAGCGAGTTTTCTCAGAAGATATCCGCGAAATAAAATGCCGAATGTAATCTGTCTATTGCCCACCAATTTTCTCGAAAATGATAACGTGCTGCCACGGTAGATTTTCAAGCGTCTCTACCCATACAAGTGGATGGGGTGTCGCCTCTTTAATCACCTGCAATTCACTCATTTTGTGCAAGCGTTTGATTGGTACATTGTCATCTTCCAAGCGGTATTCCACAAAGGCGACCCTACCGCCTATTTTGAGACCACGGCAGATATTCTGCATCATCTCATACGGATGCGAAAATTCGTGGTAGACGTCTACCATAATCACTAAATCGACTGAGTTCGGTGGCAATTTCGGGTCGGTAATCGTGCCTAATATTCCTTTGATATTGGTAATTCCTTCTTCCGCCATCTTCTCGGCAAGGATGTCAAGCATCTCCTGCTGAATTTCAACGCCGTAGAGGATCCCTGTTTTGCCGATTTTCGGTGAGATCCGCCGAGCGATGTAACCCGTACCGACCCCAATATCCGCGACAACATCTCCCTCTTTGAGTTTCAGCATTTCAATGAGACGATTCGGCATCTCTTCTCGTTCACGCTCTGGACGTTCTAACCATCCTGCGGCGAGATGTCCCATCACGTGAGAGATTTCGCGTCCCATGTAGATTTTACCGATCCCGTCTCGGCTCGGTGTCCGCTGTTCGTAGCGCGTACTGGCTGGACGCATCGGATCGGTTTCTGATTCTGATTCGTCACTCGGTACGGTCGCTACGTGGCTCAATAGGAACAACACAACAGCGATAACGCCGAAGATTATAAACCCACGGCGTGTGCGCTCTGTTTTCTGACGCTTTCTGAACATTGGTTACCACCTTCCGAGGTAGAGCCCGCGGTTTTCCATCGGCATCGGTACCCGTTTGCCTTGCTGCCGTTGTGAATCAACGATTGCGAAGACCATCTCAGTGCTTCGGTGTGCGAGATGAATATTGCCTTGCGTCTCGGTATCGGTGTCAATTGCATCAACAATGTCTTCAATACAGCCGACAGTGCCACTTTTCCGTTCATAAGGGGGGAATTGCGCTTCCAAAATCTCGTTGAACTGTCCTTGCCGTTTGCGGAGATGAAAACCGAGCCCATTATTGAGAGCACGAATTGTGCCTTCGCTGCAATTCACCTCAAATTCATAAGCCGTACCGGGAATGCTAATACCGTTAATACCGTTCTCAAAGCGGATGAACCCCATCACGATTCCGGGGTCGGATTCCGTGCGGTTGTCCTCAAAGTCAGCGTCATCGACAGCAACGTTGCCTTGCACGTATTCTATTGGGGAGTCGCTTGCCAGAAAGAGGAGCATGTCCGCTGCGTGCGTGTATCCCCAGAGTGCGGAACCGCCGCTGTAGGCGATGATAGAACGTCTTTCGCCAAGTTCACCACTTTCGAGAATCTCACGCATTTTGATGTATCCTGGCGTGTAACGACGCTGCGTGCCGAGGTTGAATTTGATATTGTGTTTTTCGCAGACTTCCACCATTGCGTCTGCCTCTTCCATAGAAGCACACAGCGGTTTATCGCAATAGATACCCTGGACACCGTTTTCCGCAGCGAATTCCGTAATTTCAGCATGGTTACCGGGGCGTGTGGCGATACTGACAATATCCGGTTTCTCTGCGACAATCATCTCGCGATAGTCTAAGTAGTACTTCGGGATATCCCATTTATCACAGACGTATTGTGCTTTTTCTTCGACGACATCTGCGGCGGCAACAAGTTCTGTCCGCTCGAAAGCAGTATATCCGGCGGCGTGCGAATAGGGTAACGCCCCGTGTGGTGTCGCACGGACCTCTTCATCAATTGTACCGCCCATTCTGCCACAGCCGACAATACAGACACGGTATTGTGTTCCCATTGGATTCCTCCATTGCGTTTCGCTGTTGAGATCAGCAGATTGTTCCTGTTGTGAAGGTTTCCGCTAAACTGTCAATTTCACAACGTCTTGTTTGATGATCTCTTTTGTATGTCCATAGGATGCAGTTTGCACGAGTTCTTGAACTTCGGGTGTTAAATGGTCAACGATTTTCTCCGGTAGACTTTGCTTACCATCGTATTGCGGACGATAGCGGAGAATCAGGAAACGTCTGTCACGATCCTTCGGTTTCCACCGCAAGACACCGTGCGTCAGGAGTTCAGAGATGACGAGGAAGTCCCCCGCCTTAGGTGTGAGATTGGTGAAAACGTCATCGGGTTCGGGATCGATGCCGTCGGGTCCTGGGGTGAGGAGGTCTTCAGGTCTCTCGAATTTGCTTTTATGTGAGCCGGGGATAACAATAAGTCCACCGTCGCCGGGCTGCACGTCGGTTAAGTAGAAGAACGCCACGAAATCATTACAGTAGATCTGGCTATTCTGTACTTCATAGCGAGTTGACCACTGTCGTCCTTCACGTGCGCAGTGCAAACCTGCTGGATTTGTTCCGCTCGGTTGCCTGTCAGGGTTATGCTGTTCAAGGGTGAGCGTGCCAGTAACAAACCGCGGCTTATCGTAGGTAAACTCTTTGACAAGGGGCCAGATAGCCGGATGCACCGTCATCGCTTCAAGCGAACGGTCAAAAGCGAATCCGTGCTCATATCTACCGCCTTTACCGGGTTCTAAGTCGCGGGGACGCGTCGTGAATTCTTCGGGACGTTCGTCGAGTGGCATGTGAATATACCGATCCACTGCCGCTTGTGCTTCTTTTAGCGCATCTCCTGTGACTGCACCTTTGATATGCAAATAGCCTGTAACGTCAAACAGATAGCGTTGTTCTGGTGTCATTTCTCACTCCTTTTCGGTTATCTGGACATGTTCAGTTTTGACAATGTCCTTGATATGCGTATAAGATGCTGCTTGCGCGAGTTCAATGGTTTCAGGGGAAAGTCGTTCCATCACCTCCGGCGGAAACGGATCCCGAGCTCCCTTGGTGTCTTGAAAAAACTGTGTTTTGTAGCGCAAGATGATAAATCGCCGATACCGGTCCTTCGGTTTCCAGATGAGTACCCCGTGCGTCAGCAGTTCAGACAGGACAATCGCATCACCGGCACGCGCTGTCACATTAACTAACGCGGGATGGAGTTCGTCGGGTGGCTCCTCCGGATCCGGGAAGAAGATGCCCTCCGGGCGTTCAAAGTTTGCTTTGTGGGAGCCCGGTAGCACAACTAAACCGCCGTCGCCCGGATGGACATCGGCGAAATAGAAGAAGACGACGAAGTCGTTGCAGTGAATCTGTCCATCCTTGGCGGCATAGCGGCGCGTCTGCCATCCACAATCTTCACGCGCGCAGTGCAGCTTGCCGATAACTTGATCATGCTCCGGTCCCTTGGCAACGAGGCTGCCTCGGTTAAAACGCGGCTTATTATCGGTAAGTTCCTTCACAATTGGCCATGTTTTCGGATGAAGTGTGAGTGCTTCAAGCGATTTGTCAAACGAAAATCCGTTGGAATAGCCGCCACCTCCATAACTAATACCGGGCGGGAGTTCGTCCTGCGGCGTTTGGACGCATCGCTCGACGGCATCCTGTGCGTCTTTCAATTCTTCATCACTGAGGACGTTTTTGAGGTGGATGTACCCCGTTAAATCAAAAAGGTATCGTTGTTTGGGTGTCATGTACTGCTCCTTTAATCAACTACCCAAGCCTAAAGACTTGGGCTTGTGATAGGAAACAACGTTAGTTGTGTTGCTTCCTGCAAACCCGTGTCTCGTGCTTCGTTCTTGTTTCACGTTTCATAGAGGGTAGTAACCCACCGCTCTCCACGAAAGGCAGCAGCTGCCTTAAAAAGTATGTTTATCGCAGCATTGTGGTCTCGGTCTAAAACCGTGCCACAAGACTGACACTTAAAAGTTCGGATCGCCAGCGAAAGTTTCTTTGGCGATTTCTGACCGCAACTTGAGCAGATTTGCGAGGTGTCTTTAGGGGCTACTTGATGGAAGTGCAAACCGTCTCTTTCGGAAACCATGTCCGCACACCATTTAAAGAAGGTTGCCCAAGACGCGTCGCTGATACTCTTGCTGAGGTGCTTGTTCTTTACCATATTAGAGACCCGTAAGTCCTCTGCCACTAATACATTGTTTTTCAGGTGGTGGTAGAGTTTATAGACGAGTTTACCAATAAAGTCTTTGCGTCTGTTTACAGTTCGCTCATGGTGCAAAGCGAGTTTGTGTTGTTGTTTCTTTCTTCGGTGGCTACCTTTTTTCTTACGCGAAAGGTCTCTCGCGTGTTTTCGCAGCACCCCCTCTGCTTGACGATACCAACGCGGGTTGTCTTCCTTTTCACCCTCGGAAGTCGTCAGATAGTGCGTTGTTCCCATATCTACTGCGATAGCGTCTGTAGGCGCAACTTTCGGTGGAGTGGGGAGTTCGCAAGAGATATGGGCATACCAGCCACTCGCTTTTTTCACGAGTGTGACTTCTTTCGGATCGCCTCGCAACGGGCGGTGCATGTATATCTTGACTTCGCCTAACTCCGGCACTTTCAAGCGGTCATGTTTCCATGCTGTTTCGCAGATAGGATTTTGGCGAACACGTATCGTCTGTTTATCAGTATCTTTCGTCTTTCGACGAACCACTTTCGGATATTTGCGGAGACTCCACGTCAGAGAACGCACACGCTTTTTATACCGCGGGTAACCTTTTTGAGCAGCTCCGTTTTCGCAGCGTCTCCGAAAGTTTGCGAATGCTTTATCGGTCCTTCGGAGTGCGTGGTTCTGCATATCTTGTGGCACTTCTCGAAAGTCGTCATACTTCTTACGCGCTGCGGTTAGAAGGGTCTGTTGGGCATCAAGAGATACAAAAACACCCTCAGTTTCTAACGCAACAATCCGATCATGGCGCCCAGAGTTCTGAAGTTCACAAAGGTGGTCTAACCATTTTAGTAATGTTGTTGCCTGTGTTTTTGTAGGATACACAGGATATTTAAAGGCTAATCTCATGGTATATCGGGTATCGTGCGTTTATCCCTCACGAAGTGGGAGGAAACCCGCACGTTACTGAGAAGGAACACTTCGTATGCTGGTTTCCAACACGATGCTATAATCATACCACATTTTTAGACTAAATATCAAATCTTTTTTCAAAGGTTTGGTCTAATGCAATAGGGCGGTTTTTCCTCCCAAACCTAAGGATTGGGATTCCAAAACCGATTATTCCCTTGAAAGGGGCACCGATTATGCACATGTGAATTGTACACACGATGCCAGTTTTCGTCAAATGTTTTTTTTCAGACAATCCCGCTCTAAATATAACCTGTCGAGCCATCCGGACGGATAGGACATGTGCGCTGCCAATGGATATATTCGTTATCCGTGATCACTGCTTCGTTCACGTCTACACCTAATCCAGGTCGGTCGCGCAATTCCAGATAGCCGTCTTTCGGCAGATAAGGTTCATCTACCCAGGCATTCCATTCTGTCTCGGTGGGTAGGAGGTACTCAAGGATTTTGAAATTGGGGGTTGCCGCGGCAAAATGGACATTAACGGCGGTTGCGAGCGGTCCCATTGGGTTATGCGGCGCGATACTGACATAGTGCGCTTCGGCAATCGCTGCGATTTTGCGCATCTCTAATAATCCGCCACAGACACAGATGTCCGGTTGAATAATATCTGCACCCTGTCCGGCGATGATGTCCAAGAACTCAAAGCGCGTGTAGAGGGATTCCCCCGTTGCGAGTGGTACTTGCATCTGTGAACGGAGGCGCGTCCATGCGGGAATATGTTCGGGACGCAGCGGCTCCTCATAGAAATACGGATCGTAGGGTGTGAGGGCATTGGCGAGCTGGAGTGCACGAATCGGCTCGAAGATTTTGGCGTGTGGATCGAAGGCGATCTCCCAGTCGGGCGGTGTATTCTCTCGGATCTGCTCAAAATAGGTAGCGGCTGCATCGCAGACGCGTCCCCACCGATTCGCATCCGGATCGAGTTGGTAAGGGCCGGTCTTGAAAGCGGTAAACCCCCACTCTTCATGGAGTTTATGTGCTTGATCCGCGGCTTCAATACCGTCTCTGCCACCGATGCCGCGGTAGACGCGGATGCGGTCGCGTGCGTGTCCGCCGAGGAGCATGTAGACCGGTAAACCTGCTGCCTTTCCACTGATGTCCCAGAGGGCGTGATCTACGGCAGAGATGACGGCGAGTCCGGCACCACCTGCTGGAAAACGGAACTGCTGATGCAGTTTGAGCATGATATACTCAATCCGCCTCGGATCGTCGCCTTGAATCATCTCAAAGATATAGTCAGCGATTGGTTCAACAGAGAGGTCGGGGCCCGTGGAGTAAGCCTCACCCCATCCGTAGAGTCCTTCGTCTGTCTCGACTTTGATGAGGCCTCGGGGTCGGTTGCCGAAGCGTGCCATAAAGGTTTTAATCGCGGTAATTTTCACGTTTTTAGCCTTTACTGAGGTAGTGCTGAGCATCACCTGCTTATGACTCTTGCAGGTTTTGTGTGAACGCCTCCAGGCTTTGGAGCCGTGGGACTGTGCGGAGTAATTCTTTCAGGCGTTCCAGATCGTCAATAGTTTCAAATAGTATACCGCAGTGTACCGAATCCTGTCAACCGTATTTAACGTTTACCATGAATCCGTACGGAACGGTGATGCAGGTAGCCCTTCCTTATTCACGAAATTAGGTTCCGCGCTCTGATGCCACCCGAATCGGACGGCGACTGGATTTGCGATGGCATCGCTGGAGACGACAAGCGTATCGCCATCAATTGTCGCCTGCGCTTCGACGAATTGCTTATCTTCACCGGCGATTTGGAACCATGTGAGCGGTTTTTTCTCTCGCGAGGTTAGACCGCTACCGACGTGATCAAATGTGAGTCGGATTGTGTTTCCTTCGACCGCCATTGATTTGTAGAGCGGACCGGAATATGTCACATCATCTCTGCCGTAGTCCTTGGCAAGTGCCCACAATGCCAGCCGTCTGCCGACATCCTGTTTGTTTCGGGGATGAACATCTCTCGGGTTCCCGATGTCAGTTGTCACCGCCATACCGGTATTTGGGAGTGCCAATGTTGCGGTTTGTGCTTCCCAGATTTGCGGCAGGAAAAACTCGCCTCCCTCTTGATTACTGTAATTGAAAGGTGCGAGTTGCACGAAATAGAAGGGGAAATCACCTTGTCCCCAAACCTCTCGCCACCCGTTGATGAGTGCCTTCATCTTCTCGTGATAGATCGGACCGTCCTGATGGTTTGATTCGCCTTGATACCAGAGTGCGCCGCGTATGCCGTAAGGAACGATCGGATGCACCATACCGTTGTAGAGTGCCGTCGGTCTCCCTGCGTCCATTAAGGGATGCGTATTGTCAGGCATCGGTTTAAGCGGTGCCTCGGTTTCTAATGCTTTACGGGTTTCGGCTAACCACGCTTCTATGGCGTTTATTTTGTCTGGGAGTTGCGCGCGATAGTTCGCCTGTATGTCTTCGACTTCCTTGCTTATAGACGCGAGTGCAGGTACACCGTCAAGACCTGCAGGGGGTGTCCACGGTTCAATGCGGGTGCCGCCCCACGAGGTATTGATTAGCCCGATCGGAACATCGAGATTCTTATAGAGTTTCCGCCCGAAATAGTAGGCGACAGCGGAGAAATTCGGGATCGTCTCAGATGTGGTTTCAGACCAATCCGCCTCTACATCTTGTTGAGGTAAGCCTGACGGGACTCGCGGGATATGGAACAGTCGGATCTTTGGATACATCGCCGCGGCGATCTCTTCCTCGCTATCATTTGAGATACTTACGGGCCATTCCATGTTTGATTGCCCGGAACAGACCCAGACTTCGCCGAAAAGCACGTTCGTCAGTTCGAGGGTGTTACTACCTGTGATTCGGAGTGTATAGGGGCCGCCAGCTGCCATCGCTGGGAGTTTAGTTTGCCAATTGCCTTCTGCGTCAGCAACCGCGGTGGTTGTTGCTGAAACCGGTTCGACATCTTCGGCTTCAGCACTGAGTGTTAGGGTAATCTCTTCGCCTGGGGATGCCCACCCCCAGATGGGTGCCTGCATGTCGCGCTGCAGTACCATGTTGCTGCCGAAGACACGCGGCAGTGTGACCCCGGAATACGCGAAACTTCCGATGAGAAGTGGTAGAAAGCCAATGAGAAATAGCAGCGTTAGTTCCATATTTTTGTTCCTTCAATTAGATAGTTGCGGAATGCATAAGTTTTACTATAATGGCTATGTTACCATGAATCCGTGCGGAATGGGGATGCAGGTAAACCTTCTTTATTTGCGAAATTGGGCTCGGCACTTTGATGCCACCCGAATCGGACAGCGACCGGATTTGCGACGGCATCGCTGGAGACGATGAGCGTATCGCCATCAATTGTCGCGTTCGCTTCGACGAATTGCTTATCTTCACCGGCGATTTGGAACCATGTGAGCGGTTTTTCATCTCGCGAGGTTAGACCGCTACCGATGTGATCGAAAGTGAGTCGGATTGTGTTTCCTTCGACTGCCATTGTCTTGTAGAGCGGACCGGAATATGTCACGTCATCTCTGCCGTAGTCCTTCGCAAGTGCCCACAGTGCCAGTCGTCTACCGACATCCTGTTTGTTTCGGGGATGGATGTCTCTGAGGTTCCCGATGTCAGTTGTCACCGCCATACCGGTATTCGGGAGTGCCAATGTCGCTGCTTGTGCTTCCCAGATTTGGGGGAGGAAAAGTGGGTTCGCATTGCGTCCGCCGTAATTGAAGGGCGCGAGTTGTACGAAATAGAACGGGAAATCGCCTTGTCCCCAGACTTCACGCCAGCCATTGATGAGAGCCTTCATCTTTTCGTGATAGAGCATCCCCTCTCGAAGGTTGGATTCGCCTTGATACCATAAAGCACCGCGCATGGCATAAGGGACAATTGGATGTACCATAGCGTTGTAAAGTGCCGTTGGTCTCTGTTGGTGCGCTAATGGATGCGTATTGTTAGGCATCTGTGTAAGCTGCGCTTCGGTTTCCAATGCTTTCCGTGTTTCGGCGATCCACGCTTCAATTTCGTTCATTTTTTGCGGGAGTTGCGCGCGATAGTTCGCCTGTATGTCTTGGACTTCCTTGTGTATAGATGCAAGTGCAGGCACAGCGGCGAAACCGACGGGTGGTGTCCACGGTTCGATGCGGGTGCCGCCCCATGAGGTGTTGATTAGCCCGATCGGGACATCAAGATTTTTATAGAGTTTCCGTCCGAAATAGTAGGCAACAGCCGAGAAATTTGCGACTGTCTCAGGCGTAGTTTCATGCCAATCTGCGGCGACATCTTGTTGAAGTAACCCTGATGCTACTCTCGGCACATAGAACAGTCGAATCTTCGGATACATTCCTGCGGCGATTTCTGCCTCACTATCTTTTGAGGCACTCACGGACCATTGCATGTTTGACTGCCCGGAACAGACCCAGACTTCACCGAAAAGCACGTTTGTCACTTCGAGGGTGTTACTGCCCTTGATTCGGAGTGTATAGGGACCGCCAGCTGCCATCGCTGGGAGTTTAGTTTGCCAATTGCCTTCTGCGTCGGCAACCGCTGTGGTTGTTGAAATCGGTTCGACACCTTCGGCTTCAGCACTGAGCGTTATGGTGACTTCTTCGCTTGGGGATGCCCACCCCCAGATAGGTGCCTGCATGTCACGTTGTAGTACCATATTGCTGCCGATGACACGTGGCAATGTAACTTCGGAATGCACGACGGTTTGTGTCGAGAATAGTAGATAAACGCTGAGAAATAAGGCGAGTCGTTTCATGTTTTGCTCCTTTGATTAGATGAGAACGGTTTATAACTTTTTGTTTGTAGTCGCGCAATTCATTGCGCGTTGAGAATTTGTGCCCGGCGATGAAAAAATAGTGTCTGCGCTGGTAGTATTACTGAAGCGATCCCTCTCTACCTACCCAGATACAGCGGAAATTGAGGGAGTGTCTTGTAATACCGGTATAACATAACTGTAGATCGTGCATCCATCAATAACCTCTGTTTCGACCTTGGGATTTGCGTGCTGGCGGTGGTCAAAGACAATATAGTACCCTTGCGTCTCTCGTTCGAGTTTCAGATACGCTGTAAGTTGCTGTTTCCCTGCCTGATAGGCTTGCTCGCTGCGCCAAATTTTTGTTTCGATGATGTAGTGTTGTAGGTTGTGTGTGATAACGATGTCCGCTCTGCCTCTGCCGGTTTGCACCTCTAATCGCATCGTCGCTTGCACTATTTTGACGAACTCGTCGAGATAAGCAAAAAGCAGATATTGTCCAACGAATTCTTGCGGTGTATCAGGGACTTGGAGTATTCTGAACCCTGCACGTGCGATGAAGTCCTTAAAGTTTTCAAGGAGCGTATTCATCTGAATCTCACCCGTCGGTTTAATATATCCCGTAAAGTCAATGGGTCCATCTTCAGGAAGATATTCGTCCTCCAACCCGTTTATGAGCGGTTTAAATGCTTGAATAATACAATGTAGGTAGATAGGACTGAGGATTTGACACATGCCGTGTTCATCGGGGCCGATGATGCCGTAGGTGGCAAGTTCGCTGATGACTTCGTTACGTAGCGTGAAATTTAGGCGGCTGTCATGAAAAGCGATCCGCATCAGTGTTTTCTCAAAGCGCGGGTCCCTACGAATGTTTGTAATCAGATGTGAGATGTTGGTATTACGTTCAACGAGAAGTTTTTCGTAGGCGGATAGAAAGTGCGCCATCTGAATCATCTCGGTTTTCGGAATGTCAAGTTCTTCGGTGAAAATTTGTGCGAATCTGTTGATGAGGAATGGCTGTCCGCCTGTCTGTTTATGTAGTACTTCGATGACTTCAGGGGCAAACTGCTGTCCGACTTCTTCGGTATATTGGGCGAGGAGTTCGTCGACCTGTTCGAGGGTAAAATTCGGGAGCGTAAAATCGTCTTGTATATTGAACGGAGATATGGAGAGATCGTAGTCAAGTTGGGTGATATTCTTCACGCCGACAATAGCGAGGCTATACGGGGAGCGCGTCTCACGTCCAGTAAGATAGATACGACGAAGGATATGCAGAAAATCGCTCACAACGGCTCGCGGTATACCATCAAATTCATCAATAATCAAAACGATCTGTGGACAGTTGGAGTGCCCGTATTGAAGAAGGCGCGGCAGTTTCACAAAGAAACGTCTCATGGCGAGATGGTCGGTGATCCCAGGGTTTTCCAAAAGATTCGTGAGGTGTTGAGAAGACTGATGTCCGCGCTTCTGAAGCACTTGGTTAATTGCCTCGATGAGTTCTTCAGCAAGGTTGACGTAAAATGCGTCCTGTGTTAAGTTTTGATATGCTTCAAAATTGAGTTGTATCGGAAAAAAGTTGGGGGCTTCCTCTATAAGCACATTGAGGGCATTTTGGAAGAAAGTGGTTTTTCCGGTCTGTCGGGGTGCGAAGAGAACAATGTAGCGTCCAAGTTTTATTCGCCTTATGAAGTCAGCGAGGTCCTCACTCCGTGCGACAACGTAGTTGTCTATTTTATTGACGGGGCCATAAGTACCGAAGTGTCTCATCTTGGGTTGCTCCGAACGGTAAATGTCATCTGAAAGTTTATATTTCAAGTTTTAAATTTTAGCATATACAGAGGCATAGGTCAAGTAGCGGTTGACGAGTGATCTCCTCAGCAAGCATCTGTTAATTTTTATTCCAACCGATGAATTAAACCTGTAGATTTCCGAACATATCTGTAGAAACAGACTTTGGACAATTGCGATAGGTCGATTGCCTATCGTTTCGGAGTTACGATTTTGCCACCTCTTGAAGGCGTTCGGCGAGGTAGCTGTTGCGTTGCATGACTTGATTGTTGCGGATACAGATGCCGAGTGCCTTTTTGGTGCCGACGATCACGACCCGCTCCTTCGCACGGGTGATGCCGGTGTATAGCAGATTCCGTTGTAGCATGAGATAGTGTTGTGTGTGCAAAGGGATAACAACGGCAGGATACTCGCTGCCTTGTGCTTTGTGGATCGTCGTGGCGTACGCCAAGACGAGTTCCCCGAGGTCTGCCGTATCGTAAGCGACCTGTTTATCAGGGTACTGGATGTGGACTTTTTTGTCAAGGCGTTCGATGGCGACAACTCTTCCAATATCGCCGTTAAACACGTCATAGTCGTAGTTGTTTCGGATCTGCATGACTTTATCGCCGATGCGGAAGCCGCCTATTGTCGCGGACGGGTCTCCGAAAGGCGATGTTTGTTTAGAGGGGCGTGCGCCGAAGCGCGCTTTTTCTAACGGATGTGTCGCTGGGGCAGTATATCCGGCGTTCAAGACTTCTTGGAGCCGTTTGTTGAGATTTTCAGTGCCGAGTACGCCGCGTCGCATTGGACAGAGGAGCTGGATGTCGTCTATGGGATGGTAATTGTAGTGCTGCGGTAAGCGGTCGGCAATGAGCGAACATATCATATCCGTAATTAGTTCGGGGTCTTCCGCTTCGATGAAGAAAAAGTTCCGATCTGCGTCGCCAGTGAGTTCCGGGTAATCGCCCTTGTTGATGCGATGCGCGTTTGTGACGATCATACTCTCCTGCGCTTGACGGAATATTTCGGTCAATTCAATAACGGGTATCTTTTGCGAATCAATAAGTGCCTTGAGGACATTGCCTGCGCCAACAGAGGGTAACTGGTCGGTATCGCCGATAAGGATGACCGTGGTGCTCGGACGGATCGCCTGCATCAACCGATTCATGAGGACGAGGTCGACCATAGATGTTTCGTCAACGATGACGACATCGGTATCTAAAGGGTTCTGGCGATTGCGTTTAAAGCTGTTAATTTGCGGCGAGAATTCGAGGAGTCGATGGATGGTTTTGGCTTCACCGCCGGTTGTCTCGCTGAGTCGTTTTGCGGCGCGTCCGGTAGGTGCTGTTAAGGTGATATGCTTACCTTGTGCTTCAAAGAGGCGGATCATGCCGACAACAGTTGTGGTTTTACCGGTGCCAGGTCCGCCTGTGAGGATCATGGCGCGTGTCGTCATCGCTGTCAGGATCGCCTTGCGTTGTTGTGGTGCGAAATGGAGGTCCATCTCGTTCTCTAATTGCGTGAGGAGTAGGGTGGTGTTAGGGGGCAACAGAATGGGACTTTGCGCTTGACTCGCTAAGAGTCTCGAAAACTGGTTTGCGACTCCGAGTTCAGCGTAGTAAAAGGGTGCGAGATAGATAGCGGAGTGGTTATTAGTTATTAGGTGTTGGTTGTCAGTTGAAAGAGGTGTTTGATCTGCCTCGGAAATCTCATAGTTCTCCTGGGGTTCGCCTATGGTGTCTTGTTCGTCAGTATTCGATAGGGCAGTGAAACTTGGATTGATGATTTCCTCTTTTTCAACGAGTGCATGAATACCTTGTTCAATCGCTGCCAACTCTTGCTCAAGCATAGTTTGACACGCCTGAACAAGTTCAGAACAGTGTTGAAAGACGTGTCCTTCATCTGCTTTTTGGCTGAGGACGTATTTGATCCCGGCTTCTACGCGTTGGGGTGTGTCTTTATCCATGCCGAGTTTCTGCGCGATTGTGTCCGCGGTTACAAAGCCGATGCCGTAAATATCATCGGCGAGTTGGTAGGGGTTTTCTGTGACGACTGGGATTGCGTCGTTTCCGTAGGTTTTATAAATCTTTGCGGCGTGTGTTGTGCTGACATCATGGGACTGTAGGAAGATCATGACGTTTTTAATTTCGCGTTGTGCTTCCCACGCTTCTTTGATAATTTCGACGCGTTTCCGCCCGATCCCTGGCACGCGCGCCAATTTGTCCGGTTCGTGCTCAATGATGTCCATAGTATCCATACCGAATTTACGGACGATGAGTGCCGCCATCTTCGGGCCGATGCCTTTGATGAGCCCTGAACCGAGGTATTTTCTCAACCCGACGACGTTTGCCGGTAAGATGGTTTCATACTTCTCAATTTGGAACTGTCTGCCGTATTTGGGGTTGTCTACCCATTCACCTTGTAGGAGTAGGCTTTCGCCGGGGTTGATGGAAGCCAAGTTGCCGACGACGGTGACGAGTTCGGCGTGGTCGCGCGCGGAGAGCCGCCCGACAGTATAGCCGGTGTCATGGCTCTCATAAACGATGCGTTCGAGTATGCCTTGTAGGGTTTCCATGTTTTGCTCAGATCGGTATGATTGTGTGAACTACTCGAATAGGTGCGCGACTAAGCAAGTGAATCCTGGGACGACATCCTCACCAGTAAGCGTATCCTCGCGTGTTAGTGTTTCAATGTCTGTCTCGGAACGATATATCGTTACTGTTTTGGCAACAGGTTCAAGAACCCAGACGAGGCGCGTTCCTGCTTCCAAATAGGCAAGTGCCTTTTCGGCAATACGGGACTGCACATCTGACGGAGAAACGACCTCAATTGCCAAATCGGGCGGTATTGAAAACCCTTTTGTTTTGTCACCAGTCAATTGGGCAGTTGAAACAAACGCCACATCCGGTTTTGCTGTCCGTTCCCCAACCTGAAATGTCGTCTCCGCCGTATACAAACGCCCTAATTTCTGTTGATAGACATGTTCATACAAATAATGAATGACATTGACGCTAATTTCGCCATGTTCTCTTGATGGCGGTGGCATTGGTACTAATTCTCCGTTAACGTATTCATATCCCTCGACATCATGCGCTAAAAACTCTTCCAATGTCATTGTGGTGGGTATTGCGCACATCTCTGGAGGGAGTGACGGTGATTTGGGTACTAATTTGCCATCTATGTATTCATACCCTTCTACATCATGCTCCAGAAATTCCTCTAACGTCATTTTGACACTTTCTGGCGGACGTATACCTTGCTCGACTTCGTGGATTTCTTGTTGCGTCATGTTCTCAATCCTCCGTATAGAATGTCCACAGTGTGCTAAAGTCCAAGCACGTTTGAATCAGAAAAACAAGGAGCCTACCATCTATTTTACGCGCAATCTTCAACCGGTCCCTACCTAATTTCCGTCATCAACTTGCGGAAAGCGTTGAGTTGCGGCGGAATGATGTGCGTTGTATCGGTCTTATTCTCAAGTGCCTCGATGGTTTTGAATCCGTTGCCAGTGATCGCAAGAACTGTCGGTTCATCGGGTTGGATGTGCCCGTTTTCTATCAATTTTTTCGCAGCGGCAAGTGTAACGCCACCCGCGGTTTCCGTGAAAATTCCCTCTGTAGCGGCAAGGAGTTTGATGGCTTCTACGATTTCAATATCAGTCGCGTGTTCGCCGACACCCCCGGAGTTACGGACTGTATCGACGGCATAGATGCCGTCTGCAGGATTGCCAATAGCGAGCGATTTAGCGATCGTGTTCGGCCGAACCGGCTTCACAAAATCGCCCCCCTCTTTATAAGTGTTGACGATTGGGCCGCAGCCTTCCGCTTGGGCGACGTGGATTTTGGTGTTCGGTTTGTCTATTAGTCCCAAAAGGTGGAATTCTTTGAGTGCCTTGCCAATTTTTGTGATAAGCGATCCGCCAGCGGCAGGTGCGACGATATGTGCGGGTGCTTCCCAGCCGAGTTGTTCGATCAGTTCAAAGCAGAGCGTTTTCGAGCCTTCGGCGTAGAAGGGACGGATGTTTATGTTAACAAATGCCCAAGGATAGACACCACCGACTTCACTGCAAAGCCGGTTGACTTCGTCATACGTACCCGTAATGCTTACGACTGTGGGGGCATAAACGAGGGATGCAACGATTTTACCCACTTCAAGGTCGGCAGGAATGAAAATGAAGCAGTTCATTTTGGCGATGGCAGCGTGTGCTGCAACGGCGTTAGCGAGGTTGCCAGTAGAAGCACAAGAAACCGTGTCAAAATCGAATTCTTTTGCCTTACTCAGGGCAATCGCGACAACACGGTCCTTAAAAGAGAGTGTCGGGTGACAAACAGAGTCGTCTTTAATATAGAGTTCCTTGACCCCGATCGCGTCTCCGAGATTTTTCGCTCGGATGAGCGGTGTGAACCCGGTATTATGTCCATCGGTCGGTTCACCATCTATTGGGAGAAGATCGGCGTAACGCCATAAGTTTTCGGGTCCGTTTTCTATTGAACGTCTTGAGATAGATTTTTTTATCTCTTCATAGTTATAGTCTACTTCGAGGGGGCCAAAACAGAATTCGCAAACGTGAAGCGGTTCTTTCGGATATTTGTTATCACATTCACGGCATCTGAGCCCCAATACTTTTTCCATTGTTTTATTCCTCTTCGATGATTCAACGATGAGGTTTTCGCGCCGATTTTCCGTGGCAAACTGTTAGCCATCAGCGGTCAGTATTTCATCGTCACCATTAGTCCCTAAAATGCTTACATATTTTCAGATTGTCAACTTAAGGTTAAATTCGTTCTTGCCAGTTTGCAATGTCAGGCGTATAAAGAGGGCGTGTTTCCCGATCCATCTAACATCGTCCGCGTTAGATTCGGTTAACTGTAAACCCTCGTGGTTGCCCCATACAGTTATTCCATAAGGCATCGCCTTTATCGATTCTACCACAATAGCAATGCGTAATTCTGTGCGGTGCCGAGTCGGCGAAAAACCTGTTAGCACAGGCTTACTCGCATCAGACTGCACCACCCGTTCGCTGGTATAATTTTTGATTTTAACGGGTTCCATACCGCCTTCAAGGAAGGCGAATTCACATGTTGCATCACAATAGAGCATCCTTAACGTAGATTTCGGATTCGCAGCTGCGTCCTGTGTTTCTGTGCTTTTCGTTACAACAGCCGTCGGTTCGGTTTTCTCACAATGCGACATGTAATCGTCAACCATTTGAGAAAGCAGTATCGGTTTTGTGTCTTCAACGCTAACAACGTGTGCGAAGTAGGCATCCAGTCGTTGCAATCCGTCTTCTCCAAGCTGCGCAACGGTAAGTGGATTGATATGTTCAACATAACCGAGCCACGGATTCCATGCTGTATTTTCTACATAGATATCGTAATGCTGCTGTGCTGTTCCATTTAAAAGCGCGGCACGGAGATTATCGGTATCCTCTCCGAGATGTCCAGCAGTATGGTATGGGATACCGACGATGTTTTTGAATTGCTGCGCAAGACTTTCATCAGAGGTTTCTCGTGTTACAATAGCATCGCTAAACGTTGAAGCCTCAAGCGGATAAAAGCACCCAAAACCGCCCCGATCCATTTCGGGTTCGGATGTGTCAGGTGCTGTATCATCCGTATCTTGTTGGCTCCAGTGATACCCCCAGAGGCCTTGGAACCCTGTCTGTTCAAGTGCACGCAGAAAAACATCGTTCTTAAAGACTGCTCCTGCGACACTCAATTCCGCCCACGGCAGTGCGCGCTTGATTCTTTCCGACTCCTTAGCTATATATTCTGGCAGTTTTTCGCGCATCGTGACGACGTGTGATGCCATGGCTTCTGTGCTACTGCCGGGGTTCGCTTCGCGTTGTGCCTCCCAATTTGAATCCCACATCGGCTTGATATCAAGCATTAGCAACGGAACGTCTCCAACCTCAGTATGCCACGTTGTGAGGGACTTCGCGATGACCGGAGCGGACTTGGTGTCTATTGCCCATGTGATCGGGATACCGTGTTTGTGTGCGATTTCCGCTAACAGTCGCATCCCATCAAGTAGTTGTGTTCTGTCCTCCCTCACTATTGCTGTGCTTACCAATCCGTAGTTTAACATGTTTTTAATGGTTTTCAGTAATACGCGGTATCCGTATTATTCTAAAAAGACGGTAACGCCCATATCGGCGTATTTCTGGCGTGTGCTCGGGTTGCCGTTCCTAAAGCAGACAGCCGTTGTTGTTCCCTCCAAGGCTTTGGCAACGTATTCGACACACGCATCTACCGTCTGAAGGGCGTGATTTGGGTGTGCCTCCATGCTAAATGTCAGGTCAGCGGGCCCGAAAGAGAGGCAATCGACACCGGGCTTGGCGAGGTGTCTTGCGTGTGTGACGGCTTCTATGGATTCGATCTGCATCCAGAGGATTCCGTTGTTGTTCCACCATTCGGCATATTCGAGGCGTTCTTTGCCGGCGGAATTCACGCGAGGGGCACCGCCCCAACTCCGGATGCCCTGCTGCGGGTAGTAGAAAGCAGCGACTGCTTCGTCTACTGTTTGGTCTAATTCAACTTGCGGCACCTCAATACCAGAGGGCCCCAGGTCGAGGTAGTTGCCAATGAGATAGGCGTTTCGGGTATGTTTAATCCGAAAATTGACTGGAATCTCCAGTTCATTTGCCATATTGCAGAAAGCAACGAGCCGGTCTTCGTTGTACGGAGAGTGCTGACTATCAACGGCGACAAAATCGTAGCCACCTTCTTCGACTCTCGCAACGAGCGCGTCGCGGGATGTCGCCATTGAGACGTTAGCCCCGTAGACGTGTTCTCCATTATGAATCCGCTGTTTTAAATTTGCTGCTGACATAATTATCCTCGCTCTTATATCTGCTGTGCGCGCGTAATTTCAGTATCTACAAAATATAAATAGCATCGCGAGATGCTATTCTGAAACCGAGGTAGACATTGCGATTGCGACTAAATCTCTATAATTATACCCTAAAAATTGTTTTCTGTCAACGGATTTGTACTTTGGAAAGTTGTCGATTGTCAGTTATCAGTCGTCAGAGAAATATCAGCTGGAAACCATCAGCGGTCAGCAGTCAGTATGGTCGCGAGATTTAAAAATTGGAAAAAGGATTAATATAAAATTTCATAGTTTTCATAGTTAAGTCGAGAAACTATGAAATTTGTGGAATGCGCTGAACCCGTGTTACGATTGTTTTTTTGGCGGTTTTGGTGGGATTCTCTTTGGATGGTACTATGAAATTTTGTTGTGGTTGTCGGTTATCCAACAATTGGTATCTACGGCTCGCTGGGCAGATAGATAACCTCGGGTGGTACAACAATTTTTCTGGAGATATTTGGTGGCTGATAAAACCATTGTAGTGCAATACGAAATCGGGGTCCTTGGAAATAGTGAATCTCAACAGAGTGAATCCCTATGTCAAGTTTTATGCTGCCCTGTTTACTGACTGTCCCATGAATTCCATCGTTATCTATTACGAGTTCTCCATTAATATAGAATTTTGAACCATCGTCTGAGCTAAGTTCAAAGGTGTATATCCCAGGTGTGTCAATCTTCAATTCTGCGCGAAAGCGAATTGCGAAATTTTCAGTGACAGATAGCATGTCCGGCATCGGGAATCCGATCATGTAGTCCCGTGTGGAGACGTTTAAGTTTGCCGCAATAAAAGTATCGGCAGGAAGCAGGCGATCAAAATTGGGCATTCGGGAGATAGGACCACCGAACACGTACACCTCTCCGATGAATCCGTGTTCCGGCATCGCTCCTGTATCGAAAATTCCGAGACCCCTACTTATATCATGACCGAGGCTGATATTGGAAACTGGACTGGGTGCATCTATTTGCGGCAGATCGGTGTACGTAACGATATCGGTAACGGCATCAGCACGAATCAGTGCTTTAGGCACACTTGCCCGTAAGGCATAAGTCAGTGGAGTAGCGGAGACCTCTGATGCCTCGGCATTTGCCATCTGTCGGTTTGGACGGGTGTGCCGGTGCAAGATCCGCCGCCGGACCTGCATTTCAGGGGCAGCTTCCAATATCTCCGCAGATATATGCTCCTTCTCCGTATCAAGATGATGGGCAAGGAACACAGAAACAACGAGCATCAAAGCAATATGTGCACAAAGCGATAATAATAACGCACGGCTTGTATGTTTTCGTATTTTCATTTTTAGACTCCTTAG
Source organism: uncultured Poribacteria bacterium (assembly GCA_951828385.1). Taxonomy (GTDB): domain Bacteria; phylum Poribacteria; class WGA-4E; order WGA-4E; family WGA-3G; genus WGA-3G. The sequence continues at coordinate 3,168,828 of OX639973.1, read as the reverse complement.
CAGATTGAACAGGCTAACAGCCTATTCTACGGGAGATTGTCCAAACTATAGTATATAAGATGTCCAAAATGACTTTAGTGTTCAAAAAAAATCAAATGTAACACAACCTGAAGGGGTGTAAATATTTTGCCACTTGTTGTCTGAATGCAGGTTGCAAATGTGAAGCATTCTCACTGCGAAGCAAAATTTGGTTTCCGCGTGTGGGAAGCCAAATTTGGGCGAGTACGCTGCAAATCACGGATTTCGCGGATTGGGAAATACGTGTCACAGACTAACCTACAGCGGAAACTTGCCACAGACTAACAGTCTATTGGCGAAGTTCCCGGAGTTCCCACCTTTATTGGGAATAGGTGTTGGCATGCATCCTAAAAGTCCTGAAAATGTTACACCAGTGTAACATTTGGTATAAATGGTTTATCGTGCTAAACCCTGTGGTTGTAAGGGTTTATGGGCATTTTTCTTTAGTCCTCTTTTTTGAAAAAAAAGCCGAAAAGTGTAACATTTGGTTTAGAGGACTGTTTGGATTTTTAGAAAGATGTGGGATAGATGTTTATCCAAACACACATACAGATAAAAAATATAATACATATTTATTAAGTATAACATATTTAGATAGGCGTTGCAAATTTTTTTCATCCGCGGAGGAGTTGCATTTGTCGGTTGTCGAAGTGACGTTCTGATTTTTGGGTGGGACGGATGCGCCACGCATCCGGTAAGCGGACGAGGGTATTGATGCTGTCTGGGTTCTCGAAGTATGCGTCGTCGAGTTGCCAGAATTGGAGGCGTGGGTAATTTTTCTGATTGTGCTCGAAACTCCCCATGTTTTCCGCTTCCTGACGCATTTTTGCGGAGACGGGTTCAATCGTGATAAAGATGCCGACTTCTGCATTGTGCTGATCCATGACGTGGCAGAAGGCGCGGACTTGCGTGATGGTGGGTTTGCCGGTCTTGACTTCGGCGAGGATGCGCGCGTTTGTCTCTTTCATCTGCTGTGGATTCCAGAGCGTCACATGTCCGACACCGTCGAGTCCGCCATCGCCGACATCTTTTGTCGGGTTCAAACCGAGTCGTGTTACTGCCCAATTCGAGAAGTCGTGATATTTGCGTTTATCGCCGTCCTTCAAGAGTTTTCGGACTTCCTGCATGTTCGTCGGATAGCCTTCGATTTGATAGTCTATTGAGGGTTCCAAGCCGTGTCGGTCTGCTAATCGCTGTCGCATCGGATCGAGTGCGAGGATTGTGATGTCAATCCCCATCCATTGGCGTTTGAGGGTATGTGCCGCATCAATCGTCGTGCCACAACCGGAGAACGGATCAAGAACGATGTCGCCTTCGTTGCTGGAGGCGGATATCAGGCGTTCATAAAGCGCGAGCGGCTTTTGTGTCGGGTAACCGAGACGTTCTTTGGAAGCACTTGCGAGTGAACTTATATCTGTAATAAGATCGTGTACTCTACTTCCCTTTGAGGTAGACAGATACCGCTTGAACCTTGGAACGTTGCCCTTTGGGGGCCAGTAAACCAACCCTTTCGCGTCTAAAATATCTAATCTTTGGTGAACTGAGAGGGATTCATAGTTTTCCGGAGGGTGGATGTCTTCGGGCCATGCTTCTCTGCGCGGTGTACTCCAATGTCTACCTACCTCGCTCGGATTTATATCTCGCCACGGTTGACCGGATTCACCGTGTCTAATCCCGGGGGCATTCAGGGAGGCAATCTGGTAGGGGCCCCTTTCGTCCTGATGGCGATAAAATTTTCTTATATACTCTGGATCATGCGCTGTATACACAGGGTTCCATACTGTTTTCCGGCTTTTGCTATAGAATAGGATTGTGTCGTGGACTCTGCCGTACTGTTTGCCGTCGTTATGTGCGTTGGTGCGTTGCCAGATAATCTCGTTCCTGAAGTTGTCTACGCCAAAAATAGCGTCCAGCACGCCTTTAAGATAGTGGCTTGCAGTCGGATCGCAGTGAAGATAGATGCTGCCAGTCGGTGTGAGGATTCGGTGCATCTCGGCGAGTCGGGGTCCCATGAAACCGAGATAGGCACGCATCGCGCCACTGTTACCGGAGACGGCGTTTTGGAGTACTAAGTCATATCCCTTGAGGCAGTTGTCCAATGCTTTGTAGGTATCGCTGGTGTAGGCGCGGTGTTCGATGTCGGCGCGAGTATCTTGTGCGGCGGTGTCCCACGTCCATGTATCGGTAAACGCTTTCTTCTGTGCGAGGGAATCACCGATGAAGGCGTTGTAGTCGCGTCCGGAGTTGAAGGGAGGGTCGGTGCATATCAGGTGGACGCGTGCGTCGTCGAGTTCGCGTAGGATTTCGAGGTTATCGCCGAAGTAGAGTTTGTTCATGATTGGTTGTCAGTTATTGGTTGTTAGATTAGTAGCAGCACTGCATAGATATAATAACATATAAATAGATATAATAACATATAATAAAATAAACAGGCAAGTGAAAAGTGTCAAGCTTGGGCAATTTTGAAAATTGACAGGACGGCATTTTCAGGGTATGATGGGATGCAAAGGAAAATCGTGATGACGGAGATGATATGAAACCTTATGAGTATCTTGAACATACGGCGGATATGGGGTTGGTGGTTCGCGGCAAGAGTTTATCCGAACTCTTGGCACATGCGGCGCAAGGGCTCTTTGAGACGATCGCGGTTGTGGAGACGGTTGATGAGACGGTATCGGTCGAGATTCATCTCACGGCTGATTCTGTGGAGGAGCTATTTGTGGGATGGCTTGATGAACTCATTTTTCGGCACGAGACAGAAGAGGTCTTCTTTAAACGCGCAGAAATCCAGCAGTGCGGCGAAACGGAGATGTTGGCGACGGTTTACGGGGAACCGGTAAATTTTGATAAACACGCGGTTTATACCGAGATTAAGAGTGTTACGTATCACCAATTGCAAGTCGTTCAAAAGGGGGATGGGAGTTGGTTTGCTCAGGTTATTTTTGATCTGTAATCACGACTATGGGTAAAACTGGTACATCGTTGTGTTTAGGAGGACGTTTAGGAGGCTCCAGGTGCTGCCCATCAGGTAATCGCCGAGGACTAATCCTAAGAAGAATGGAATGACGCGCCGGTAACTTTGGATGCCACCGTGTCGGAGGATGAGCCATTTTAGGGTCAATGCAATAAGCAACGGAATCCAGAGGTCCGACATCTCTTGGTTGCTCGCCATGACGTAACCGAGCGGATGTAACGGTAGCCAGAAGAATTTGACACGTAGATAGGTTAGGATCATCATGACGGTGAATCCGATGCCCATGAATATTACGCCGAGCCAGTCTGTGCCAACAGGGTAAGATATCCAATTTGTCAGCCGTCCGAAGTATTGTCTACCGTAGCCGAGTGCCCACGGTCCATAGTATCCGGAATCGGCACCGAACTGATAGTAGAGATGGAGTTGTACCCAGAAAGCGACGAACACCCCGAAAATGGTGGCGATGAGGATGGTCAGGAGCATCCGGCGTTGGTTAATATTGGCGACCTCTGCGATTTTAAACGCCTCTAATTGGTGTGGCATCTGCTGTGGACGGTAATCTCGGTTGAAAAAGCAGACCGAGAGTGCAGTCAAGTTCCGTGCACCGAGACGATGCGTCCCCAAAATCGTATTTAGGATGTATCGTGGTGCCTGCCAGTGATAGGCGTGGACAAAGATACCCGACTCTGCTCGGATGCGTGTTGTTACCAAAGGCGTTATCAAAAATAGCACTGCGAAGGTTAGCGCGAGCCAAGGTGCCATGCCTGCTTTGTAGAGGAGAAACGCGAAGAGTAGGATACCGAGTACAAAGCCCCATACCGCCACTCGATACGGCATCGGTTCATCGGGTTGTTGTGCTGGCGGTTCTCGTCCGCGAGCGGGCAGTACGCTTTTCAGAACTGCCTGGAAATGCCGTTTGCCGGTCCAACCGAAGAAAAAACAGAGTCCCACGAAGGCACCGATTGTCTGTTCGTTTAGGTAAGGGAAGCGTGGAATAGCGTTCCACCCGACCGCTTGTGCTAAAGCGACCTCGTTCCGATAGAGGACATAGAAAAAAGTTGTCGAAAAGAGCACATCCAACGGCATCAGGAACATAATGCCGATAGCGAATGGGTAAAAGGCGGTGATGATGGTGCCGTAATAACTGAAAGGCGGTTCTTGGAATCTGAAGAAACGCCGCGTCACAGGGATATGCGGAAGGACGGGATAGAGATGGCTTAACCCGTTGAATAGGCTGATACCGGCAGCGATGGCGAAGCCGATCCACATCCGTTTATTTCGGAAGAAGGCGGAAGCGGGGTTCGTCATTGCTAAGGGGAGTTGAATAATCGGGAAGGTGAGGCGTTCACGTTCTGACCACTGCCGACGGAGGATCGTGTTGAGGCAGAGGAAGATGAACGCTATCACTGTAAAGAGCAGCAGCCATGCCCCGACCACGGGTAGCCAGACTTGTAGGTGCAGCGGACGGTATAGGCTTGATTCGCCTTGGTAATAGCCCCGGAGCGCGTCTCTATCTGAAACCGTGAGCCATTGCGGGATGTGGTGCCAAAATAGGGTGCGCCATTCGTTTTCTTCCGTGGCGAACCAGAAGCTGTGTCCAAGCACGGAGAGGATCGCTTGCAAGACATCGCATCCAGCGAGCGTTGTGGCGAAGCTGAGCGTCACGTAGAGAAGTAGGAGTTCGCCTTGCCCGAGTGCGTAACTGCTTTTTAGGAGACGGATGACGGCGTTGATTAGCATCACTGCGGTGAGGATGAAAATCACATTGGAGAGTGGGACGACCCATGTCGGAAAGGTATAGCGTACGACTTCCATCTGGATGAGGAAGTAGCAGTTAATCGGTGCGGTAATAGCAAAGATGCACAGGACACGCCATGTGAGTGCTCGCTGTTGCAGGGGAGAAGTCAAGTCGAGGTACCTCTGCGAAAAGCGTTAGGTATAGACCTTAATTGTTGTCAGGGTTACAGTAAGTATTATTCATCGCGCCGCGTAGCGAAAACATCTAAGGATTTGCTATAAGGTTTTAATTTCCTCTGGGCTTGCACCGATAGATAGAGACACATGTGCCCATTCTTCGTTTGAAAGTTGCTTTGTCAATTCCGACCAGATCAGATCATGTCTTTCGCGTGCAAGTTTTCCATCAAATTTTCGACTCACAATAACAACATGGACAAGATCGTCAAAACCGTCGGAGACATCAACAAGGTCAGTTGTTTCACTGAAATATCCAGATTTAAGCGAATCATAAATTTTTTGCTTTAATTTTTTTGATGCCATGTGTAATTCCTCTGCTACATATTATTATTTATCCAATGCATAATTTGTTCGACAGCACTCATGAAAAAGGAAGCTTCATCACGAGTTGCGCGCTTTGAGACGTAACGCCATTTTGGAGCCCAGCGGTTAACGACATTGAACAAAGATAATACATGCTGGTTTTGTTGTAGACGTTGATAACTTGGTGTGAGTTTAAATAATGTCTCTAACTGATGCGTAAAAATCGTGCTGCCTATAGGAAGTACGGAACGTTTCTGAAGGACATCCTCAAGTTCCCGCAAATTTTTACAATCGTAGATTTGCATCAATTTCGTTTTCAAAAGACATTCCACAGCATAACCAGCAATGTACATTGCTCCGCGCCACCGAGAAGCTCTTAAAAGGACTTTCGCATCTTCCAAGCGTTGATGACTGGCCCTGGCTTGCTCCCCTATACTATCATGTAAATCATGATTCATCACCTAACCTCATTAGGAAGTATACCACATTTTTCAACTCTGTTTCAAGCGAAGTATGAAACTCCACAGAGCCATTCAGTTATCGGTTGTCAGTAAGCGCGGTTGTAGAGGAAACACCCCGCCAACGGAGAATGAAGGAAACTGTACCCACTGTTTCTTGGTGTGGTAAAACTTCTACCATTGTCCATGCACAGGGGTTTCGCGTGCTTTCTCAAAGAGGGCTGCCCATTCGTCAGAACCGTCGTCGAAGGTTAACTCCAGACGCGCGCCTTCGACTTGTGCCTCGCCATTGCCAGCGTTGAAATAACTCAACCCGTCGCCCGCCATGTGGATGCAGCTGCCGTCAGGATAGACAGCCGTCTTGATGATGCGCGGCACCGGATGAATCGTGTAGCCGTCAGCGTCTAACTTCTCAGCAGGCACGCGGCAGCGTTCGACTGCGTCTTCGTCAACTTCGACACCTAACCCAGGCGCGTCAGAGATCTTATGACATCCATCTGTCACTTGCACGGGTTGTGTGAGCAGATGCTCACTATAGAGATTAATACAGGTAATTGCGGGCCATGTCGCATGCGTGAGGACGCTGCCGAGATGTCCTGCCCAGGTCGTTGTCAAACCGTTTCCAACAATTTGGAGCCAAAATGGCATATCCGCTGCCGCACTGAGTTGCCCTTCACGCATTACTTGAGACTTGCCGCCACCGATGACAAATCCACTACATACGTCCTCCCGTATACAGGTGGTATACGGCGGTGAACCGAAGTGCATCGCGACTTGGCAACCGACCTCTTGACGAATCTGCTTGTTTCCGTCAACATCGCTCTGAGGGATAGGGGTTTCAAACATCGCTACGTTTGGGTGTGTCGCGAGTTTTTGCAAAATCGGGATAGCGGTTTCCGCATCGCGCCAAGAACCATTTGGATCAAGATCCAATTTGAAGTCTGCTGGCACGACCTCTGCGACCGTTTCTACTTGCGCGACGATATCCCACCACGGACGCGGTTTGTTTTTGAAACTGGTATAACCATTTTCCACAGCGTCTGCGGCTTCCGCTGCCCAGTTTTCTGGGGAAGCGTCGATACTCCACCACGAAATCGGGACTGCGTCTCGACATTGATTGCTGAGGAGTCGGTAGACGGGCACTTCCAAAATCTTGCCGACGACATCAAAGAGTGCCATCTGTAGACCAGCGCCGAGTGAATCGTCGTTCATCAATTCGGCAGGACTTTGTCCGATGACGCGTTCCACACTCGCGTCGCTGACACGGGAATAGGTGTAGTGGACGACGGTCTCGCCCCAACCAACGTGTCCGGTATCCGTGGTAACCTTACACAATTCCAGGAGCGACCAGTTGTAAACGGTTGAGACGCTCTGGGTGGTAATCAGTTGTTGACGCGGGGTAAAAGGGACATCTACAAGTACACGTTCAACGTTTGTGACTTTCATAGGTGGACTCCTTAGGTGATAATGAGGGGTGTGAGGCACAGGAACCTCGCATTACAGTTATAAGGGTTGAGAAAGGTTTTAATTGCCTCATTATAACACAAGGTGTCTTTTTTCTACTACAGAATCCTCTATTTCTTCCAGGGCCATTCAGTTTTAAGAGAATATAGAGTTTCTCGTCCTTTTTTCAGGGTCCGGTTTTTCTGTGAGCGATGCTCGCCCAGTGCCATAGGAGAATTGTACCGTCCATCCTTCCACTGGCAAGCGTTCTGCCATCTGATGAGAATTTCAGGATTTCAACTCTTTCGGTATGGGGTTTGATGGTGGACTTAAGCGTATAGGGGTCTGTGCGCCACATCTCTATTGTTCCGTCACCACATCCGGTGAGAAGCGTTGTGCCGTCTGGCGAATACGTTAGCACTCTGATCCGCCCTCTATGTCCCGGTATTTCAGACAGGAGGCGGTGCCTGTTAACATCCCATAACTGCATCTTCCCTCTTCCGGTACTTACAAGTGTTTCACCGTCTGGCGAGAACGCCAACGCTAAGGTGTCGACTTGCCCTGAATCTTCATATTCTATAAGGGTGGTGTGGGGATCACCTGTGTCAAGGTCCCACAAACGAATACCTCGGTGACTCGCGCTTGCAAGGGTTGTGCCATCCGGTGAGAATGCCAACGCTTTCACCGATATCTGATGTCCTTTGAGTGTTTTCTTGCGATGCCCTGTCTCTGTATCCCAGACATAAATCGCGCCTGTTCTGTCTCCACTGGCGAGGCGGCTGCCATCCGACGAAAAAATGAGGGTTTCGACAAACCAAGTGTGTCCTGCAAGGGCTGCATGTTGGCTGCCGGTTTGAAGCTCCCACAATTTTATGGTATTCATATCATCTGTCGCACCGGCCAGGATGTTGCCATCCGGTGAAAATGCGTACGCTTTTACCACATCTGATTGGGGTAGTGCCATCGGGGTGAATTCTCTATCGCCATTGGTGTCCCAAAACTGAACTGTATCCCAACCGACAGTCATAAGGGTTGTCCCATCAGCAGAGAAGCCTAACGCGCGTCCCCAACTTTCGTGTCCTTTAAGGGTAAGCGTGGCAAGCTGAACTCCGGTGGATGCATTCCATGAGTAAATCGTCCCTTTCCAATCAACGGTCATGAAGATCGGCTTATCCATCGAGAATGCCAACGCTCGAATTGGTCTTGTATCTGACTTTGCCATAGAAAGGCGGCTGCCATCGTCAATACGCCATAACTGAATGATGCCGTGATGATCGCCACTTGCCAGAATGGATCCGTCTGGTGAGAACGCCAGTGTATCAATCCACGCTGCCTGCCGTGTGGCAGCAGGAAATTCCTGATTGGTATCAGTAAGTCCAAATTGAACAAGGGCACGTACTTGTTTTCCTATCCCTGGATTCCACAGTCGGACGGTACCGCCCATGCCTGCACTTGCGAGGGTGTTCCCATCGGGTGAAAATGCCAATACTTTAACGGGGTTCTGATGTCCAGTAAGCGTAGATAGGTGCTCTTCAGAATCAATATCCCACAACCGAATTGACAGGTCTTCACTCGCGCTTGCAAGCGTTTTACCATCGGGTGAAAATGCCAACGCCTTAACAGTATCTGTATGTCCTGTTAGTGTAGCAAGAGGGTCCCCCGTGTCAACATCCCATATCTGAATTGTGTCAGTTTGACCACTAGCAATCGTGGTGCCATCAGGTGAAAAGGCAATTGATTCAAATAAATTTCGCCCATCCGAAAGTACCATCAATTGTTGACCGGTATCGGTATCCCACAATCGGAGTGTGCTATCATTGCCGGTGCTAGCGAGAATCTTTCCGTCCGGCGAAAAGGCTAATTTTTGAATCTGTGCCGTGTGTCCCGTAAGCAGCGCGAGTTCGTCTCCAGTCGCCACGCTATACATCCAGATGCCTATGCTACTTGCTACAGCGAGTTCGTTACCGTCCGGCGAAAATCTTAGGGCATCTATGCTACCTTTGCCGATGCGCATTGTGGCACCTTCGGGTAGGTTCCACGTGCTGTAGTCTTCGGCATATCCGTACGACAGGAACACCATTGAAAGCGATAAGCATGTGAAAAACTTGAACTTCATGGATTACTCCTTTCAGCAGGGGTGTTTTGATTGCGGATTTCAAGACGGAGCGTTCTATCATTTCAGATTAACATTTAGTGACGCGATTGGCAATAAAAAAGTTTCATAATTTTGTAAAAAATGCGTTGGGTGGTGTGTATGTGCGTTGTCTGAATCAGGATTTTCAGGATTAGTGGGTGAATTAAGATGGGTAGCATAGAAAGCGGCGAGGTTGGGGACCTCGCCTGCAAAAACGATTCGGGAGGGCAAGAAAAATCGGATGTTTACTGATGGTTAAGCTGAAAACGGAGTACGCCGCTTTGCTTTGTGCCGATGTAAAATATATCACCATCAATAGCAAAAGAGGTGGCTGTGTGTGGCAGTTCTGGCGTGATCTGTGCCCATGTACCTGTCTGGTGATCTACCTGATAGACTCCGCTATCACGCACGCCGTAAGCCGACGCGCCATTGACTGCGATCCGGTCCATGATAAGTCTATTCCTATCCGCATCTGTGAGTGTGTGCCATGTCTCGCCATCGTTTGAACGCATGGCTCCCATGTCGGTTGAGACGTAGACGGTTGATCCTGCAAACAGTATCTCCTTGAAATATCCATACTGAAAGGCGAGTTTCTTGGTGACATCGCGCCAAGTGTCCCCGCCGTCTTGGGACAGGAAAAGCTCTCCCTCTCGTTTCCCGGCATAGACGGTGTTCCCAGAAACAGCGAGAGTGAACCCTTTTCCGCGGATAGGTGAGATGCCTTTGATGTCTTCTAAACCTGTGTCGTGCCATGCGGTTTCGCCGCGTCGCCATCTGTAAAGTTTATGTCTGTATTCCATGAAGACGGTATCGTCAGAAACCGTAAACGTTCCATTTGTCTCCCGTTCTTTAATGCCGCGGTCGAAGACGGCTGACCGTTGTTCCATGACTTTATTAACATCCCCCTTGTTTTTTCCCACTTCTATGAGTTTTTTCTCCCATTCCTTGTATAAGGTGTCTTCTTCAAAATCTGGTACACCTTCGACGGGTAGGAACATGTTTTCCATATTAGAGAGGCGAAAGAACGTGACACCTTCAAGTGCACTTGTACTTGTATAGAGCACACCGTTGGCTGTAGCGACTTTCGCCTTCGCGCCTTGAAAAGAGGTATTTTCTTTAGCATTTAAGCCGATGGTTTCCCAGGACTCACCGCCATCTGTAGATTTGAGCATTTGCGTAGGTGTGAGGGCGTAAAGAACATTTTCGATGGTAACCAGACTTGGAACATGGGAATTCACCAGTCCAGCCACAAAGGGTTGCCATGTAGCACCGCCATCCGTTGAGCGCACGATTCCACGGTTAGCGATTTTGTAAAAATTGTTTTCGTCCAACGCGACTGTAGGAAACGCTCCGAAAAATGATCTAAACGTATGTGGACCGGGCATTGGGTCCATCCATGTCTCACCGCCATTATGAGAGAGTAGGACACCACTGGAACCAACGAGCATAAGTGTGTTTCCAACTGAAACGACCCCAACTGCGACTGCTAACTTGAATGGATACTGGTCAGTATCCGGTGTAATATCAATCCAAAGCTCGTCGAGGTCGGTTGAATAGAAAACTGAGGCGTATGGGCTCCATCCCGGTTCTTGTCGTGGACTGCAGATTGTTCCGACGTAGAGCCTATCTTCAGCGACTGCCAACGATTTGATGCCGTGCGAAGTCGGCACCGGCAATTTTTCCCAATCGTCGGTGAACCGGAAAAGCCCTTGACTGGTTCCGACATATAGGGTGTTGTCAACGGCGAGCACGTCCCATATACGGAAGTTTCCCGCCGGTAGATTATCGGTTCGCAACCCCTTTCCTATGGGGTGCCACTGGTTCCCGACATCTTCAGAACGAAATACCTCGGTTTGGAGGACAAGATACATCGCCGGGTCTGTGATGATTAGAGCAACCGCACGTCCCTGTGGGCGTGCGCCGAGGCTATTCCATGTCTGACCGGTATCAACCGAGACCAAGAGTTCATCAAGCGTGAGGAGATAGAGGGTGTCGCCGTATTCTGCCATAACTGGATCAAATTCTTGATTTGGACCGCTGGCACTGACAAGTGTCCACGCGTCTGCTGTTTCTCTCAGTCGGTGGAGGCCCGTTTTTGTAATAGCGTAGAGGGTCCGGTCGGATGCGAGAAAGAGTCCAGCTCTTGAAACGCCGCCCGGTCCCTTTGTTTGAACCCATTCAGGTTTTGCTGCTGGAAGGTCGGTCTCGTCTGCTTGTGCAGCTGCGATGAGAAGGGGCTCTGCTTGGAATCCAGATCCACTATTTCTATGAGGTGTATCGGCTCTTCCAAATCGGGTCAGCGCGTCGGATTTGCGTGCCAATTCAAGGACAACAGGTGCGTCAACCAGTTCGACGGTCATTTCGGATGTCGCATCCAAACTGTAAGGTTGTTGAAAACGGGATAATGCCCGTGTACCGAACCCCATCATCAAGATAACCAAAAATGTTGATGCGAAAGAGAGTCCCCACGGTAGCCACGGTTTACTCACGGAAGGCGAAGTGGGTTTGATGCGCGCAATTTCGCGCATGATGGTCTCGGTTAGATGTGGGGAGAGTTGAAAATTGTCTATGACCTCTTGAATCACAGCTTCTTCCTTTCCTAATCGTTCGCGGGCGCGATGGAGCCGGCTCCTGACGGTGCTCGGCGATACCCCTAAAAATACGCTAATTTCCTCACCTGTCATTTCTGCGAGATAATACAGGGTTACGACAGTGTGCTCGCTCTCCGGTAGCTTTTGGAGGAGGCGTTTGACGATTTCACGTTGGTGTTCGATCGCCGCTGCCTCGTCGCGGTCTGCCTGATATTGCGCATAGCAAATTTCCTCGAGTTCGGTTGTGGACATCGCATCTAAAGATTTCGTCGGGAGTTGCTTCTTCCGGAGCCATGCGATGCAGTGCCGCGTCGCAATGACATAGAGCCATCCTGGAAAATGATCCCGACGTTTCAGCGTTGAGAGTCTCTTATAAACCTTCAGAAAGACATCTTGTGTGATTTCCTCGGCGATATGAAAATCACCAATCTTCCGCCACACGAGAGCATGCACCGATTTTTGATATTTGTTCACAAGCGCGGTGAATGCGCCTTCATCACCATCTAATATACGTTGAATGAGGTCAGCGTCATGGGTGTTCATCATGTCTCCTCTCAAAAAATAGGGGTTTCATGATATTATAGACGCGTATGGAGGCTGGAATGTTGCACAAAATGCAATTTTGGGAAAATTTTAGGATTTACTGTGGGGTGGAAACGAGGATTGGAAATCTCGTCACCGAAGCTATTGATCTATTAGCGTTCATACAGCGGCAAGCTTAAGATGCCATGGTGCTCTGTGCCTATATAGAGGACATTCCTCGCAATAACAATGGAAGTTACGCGTCCAAGGACTTCTGAGGTAATCTGCTCCCAGATGCTTGTCCTATTGTCCAATTGATAAACCCCTGTTTGGGAAACGCCGTAGAGGGTTGTATCATGGACTGCTAATTGACGCATGGCAATCGGTGTATATTGTGAATCGGTGAGTGTGTGCCAGTTCTCACCATCGCTTGACATGGCAACGCCGTCTTTCGTTGAAACGTACACCGTGTTATCCAGAAAGAATATCTCTCTGAAGTGCGGTAATTTCTTTAGAAGTTGGTCCTGCGCTTCCGCTTTATTAAGGCGGAAGGGAAAATCTACGCTCATATCTTTCCAAGTGTCCCCGTCGTCGAAGGAGCGGAGGAGGCTGCCGTCACTTTTCCCGAGATAGATGACCTTTCCTGAAACGGCGAATTGGAAACCGTTAGTCGCATAGAAGTTCCCGAATACAGGTGTGTCGTGCATACCGGTGTCGTGCCATTTATGTTCACCACGGGTCCATCGGTAGAGGCGTCGCTCGTATTCAATGTAGAAGGTGTCTTCGTTAGTAGCGAATTCACCCGTTGTTCGGACAACGGCTTCCTCAATGCCAAGTTGATAGCGAAACAGATCGGGCTGATTTGCCTTACTAAGACCAATAGCAGCTGTAGTTCGGATGTTGCTTTCTAACCATTTGCCGTGGCTCGGATCCACATAAACCGGCATTTCTTCAATATGCCGCAGTGTATCGGCATCCGGGGGTAAATGGAGCAGGCAGTTTGTACTTCCGCCCTGATTCGCTCTGACGTAAAGCGAATCACCCATGACTGTCATATTCGACAATTTCAATGCACCAAGCGATTTATTTGGCGGGAGCGGTAGATTTGTGTCGAGCTGTGTCCATTGATTCCCACCGTCAATGGATTTAGCGACACCTTTATTGGTTACAGCGTAGAGCACGTTGTTAACCTGAGCGAGATCAAGAATGCGAGATTCCGCTATACCTGCTGTGAACTGATGCCAACTATGACCGCCATCGGTTGAACGTCCGAGTTTATCCGCTCCTGCGATAAAAAAAGTATTCTCATCTAAAGCGACTGCTGAGAAAATGCCGACTGCAAGCGCGTCTCTGTGAAAACCGAGGTATTCCCATGTATCGCCAGCATCTCGTGAACCTAACACACCCGCACCGAGCACTAAGAGCATTTCACCTGCCGCGATAAGCTTGACAGACCCGATTTTGAGTGGTGACATTCCTGTTTTTAGATTCGTGGGGGTTATGTCAATCCAAGACGCTCCGAAGTCGCTTGAGGCAAAGAGCACAGCGGATTCCTGATCTTTCTGCCTTGGAGCACTGATGTAAATTGTGTCGCCAGCGACTGCTAATGCGTCAATAGATTGTGACTGTGCGACGGGTAATTTCTCCCATACCCCTGAATTGCGTCGATAGAGTCCGTGCTTTGTCCCCAAAAAGAGTGCGTTTTCAACGGCAGCAGCAGTATGTATCTTTGGTGCGGTCAAACCATCGTTAAAGGCGTGCCAGGTGCCGCCAGTATCTGTTGAACGAAACACACCGTCTGCGAGGACGAGGTACATTTCGATCTGTGCATCCTTCGACCAGCGTAATCTGCTGGGGATAAGCAGGGCGATGGCGCGCCCGCGTGGCCGTGGACCGAGGAAATGCAACGTTAGGCCACGATCCGTTGATGCGAGCAGGTCAGTCTCAGTAACAATATAGAGGGTATCTTTCCCTTCTGCCATCGGCGTGCTATAAGGTGTAAAGGGGAGTGCGGCGTTAATGAGTGTCCATCCAGTATTGTCATCTGCTAACTGGTAGAGTCGAGTGCCTCCAATCGCGTAGACCTCTTTCTGAGATGTGGCAAACAGGTTCTTGACACCGCCGCCTTCCGGTCCCCTTGTTGGCATCCATTGCGGTTCTGTCTCCTGTCTCTCTACGGTATCTGCCTGTGCTGCTGCCAACAGTCCGGCATCGGTTCTCGGACCCGCACCGCTGCCTTTCCCTGGCGTATTACGCTTTCCAAACTGATTTCTGACATCCAGTTCTCGTTTCAATTCAAACACAACGGGTGCATCAACCAACTCAACTGTCATCTCCGAGGTTGCGTCCAAGTTGTAGGGTTGTTGAAAACGCGACAACGCCTGAGGTCCCATCCCGACCATCAGGATAACCAAAAAGGTTGACGCGAGTGAGAGTCCCCACGGTAGCCACGGCTTACTCACGGAAGTAGATACCGGTTTGATGCGTGCAATTTCGCGCATGATATTCTCGGTTAGATTCGTAGGTATCTGGAAGTTACCCAGCACTTCTTGAACTATAAATTCTTCCTTTTCTAATCGCTCACGGGCGCGGCGGAGCCGACTCCTTACTGTGTTTGACGATACCCCCAAAAACATGCTAATCTCTTCACTCTTCATTTCTGCGAGATAATACAGGGTTACAACAGTGCGTTCGCTCTCCGGCAGCTTTTGGAGGAGGCGTTTGACGAATTCGCGCTGATGTTCAATGGCTGCTTCTTCACCACAGTTCGCTTCATATTGTGCGTAGCAGGCTTCTTCGAGTTCGACTGTGGACATGGCATCCAGAGATTTTGTCGGTAGTTCCTTTTTGCGCAGCCATGACACACAGTGCCGCGTGGCAATGACGTAGAGCCATCCCGGAAAAAGTTCAGGACGTTTCAACGTGGAGAGTCTTTTGTAGACCTTCAGAAAGACATCCTGTGTGAGTTCTTCGGCGATATGGAAATCGCCTATCTTTCGCCAGACGAGGGCGTGCACCGATTTCTGATATTTATTGACGAGTGCGGTAAATGCGCCTTGATCGCCATCTAAAACACGTCGAATGAGGTCAACGTCGTTTGTTTTCATCATATCTCCTGAGAAAGAATAGGGGCTTCATGATATAGTGACGCATATAGAAATCAAAATGGTGCATAAAATGCATAATTAGTTGTCAGTTTGCCTCGCAGTGAGAGTTGTCATTGTCAGTTAAGAGGGTTTGTGGAGCAGTTACAATGAACTGGACTGCCACAAGTAAGTTAATTTATAACTTATAACTACCTGGCACAACCTAACAGGTTATGCTACAAAGAGACACAACCTAAAAGGTTATGCTACAAAGAGACACAACCTAAAAGGTTATGCTACAAAGAGACACAACCTAAAAGGTTATGCTACAAAGAGACACAACCTAAAAGGTTATGCTACAAAGAGGCACAACCTAAAAGGTTATGCTACAAAGAGACACAACCTAAAAGGTTATGCTACAAAGAGGCACAACCTAAAAGGTTATGCTACAAAGAGACACAACCTAAAAGGTTATGCTACAAAGAGGCACAACCTAAAAGGTTATGCTACAAAGGGACACAACCTAAAAGGTTATGCTACAAAGGGACACAACCTAAAAGGTTATGCTACAAAGATGTCTATTTATTCGAGCCCCTGTAGGGGTAAACGTAGGATGCCACGGTAATTTGTGCCGACATAGAGCACATCGTCCGCTACCACGAGTGATGTCACGCCTCCGGGTACTTCTGGAGCAATCTGTATCCAAGTGTTTGTCTCGTTGTTTAAGCGATACGCGCCTGTTTTGGAGGCACCATAGAGGGTTGTCCCTTTAACGGCTAACTCGGAGAGAGTGATCGGTACGGATTTTTCATTTCTGAGTGGCTGCCAATTCTCTCCATCGTTTGACATGGCACTCCCGTCGTTTGTTATGATATACACCGTGCGCCCCACGTAGACGATATCCTTGAAATGGGGCAATTTTCTCATCATCTCCTGGACCTCCGACAATTTGATTAAGGGTAATTTTGATCTATCGAGTGGAAATGGAAAGGTTGCAGTAATATCGCGCCAGGTGTCTCCGCCATCCAATGACTGAAAGAGGCTACCGTCGCTTTTTCCGAGGTAGATAACTTTCCCTGAGACGGCGAATTGGAGACCGTTGAAGTAGTTGTTGCCGAATGCGGGGGCATCTTGCATGCCAGTATCGTGCCA
This sequence comes from uncultured Poribacteria bacterium, assembly GCA_951828385.1. GTDB lineage: Bacteria > Poribacteria > WGA-4E > WGA-4E > WGA-3G > WGA-3G. The sequence goes on along the minus strand of OX639973.1, from coordinate 3,152,173 downwards.
TTTGTGTTCACCGCGGGTCCATCGATAGAGTTTCCGTTCGTATTCAATGTAGAAGGTATCCCCGCTGATGGTGAATTTACCGGCTCGTCGTATCTTTCCTTCTTGAATTTTAATTGTGATAGGAGGGCGATCAGCTGCGGCATTTGGCACTCTCTCCAACGCTGTGTCGGGGGGGGCGGGGTTCGCATCTACGTAAACGGGCATCCCTTCAACAGGGTGCAGCGTATCTGTATGGGGTTGTAGGTGGAACAGTCCGTTTGCACTGTCGCCCTTGTTTCTTCTGAAATAGAGCGAATCTCCGAACACGGTTAGGGAGGTTGGTGAAAATGGTAGTGCTTGCTGGATATATGTCCACTGTGTTCCGCCGTCAGTGGATGTAGCGATACCGTTAGAGGTTACGGCGTAGAGGACGTTGTTAACCTGTGCCAGATCTTGGATGCGGGTTGCAGCGATGCCCGCTGTGAGCGGACGCCAATTCTTGCCCCGGTCGTCTGAGCGTGCAACGCCCGGGCCCGCTGGCTTGCCGAGAAAAAGGGTGTCTTTGTCCAAAACGACAGCGGAGCCGTTGACAGAGAATGCCTGTCCATGTCGTCCATGGGGTCCAAGGTCTGTCCATGTATTGCCAGCATCCGTTGAGTTTAAGATGCTGTCACCGATTACCCAGAGCGTATCGTCTATCGCCGCAAGTTTGGCAAAAAACGGAGGCAGCTGCGGTGGTGTTATGTCTGTCCAGGACTCTCCGAAATCGTTTGAGACGTAAAGCGAACTGGACAGTTCGTTTCTCGCCCTGGTATTGAAATAGATTTTATTGTCAGCAACTGCTAACGATTCAATAGTTTGTGGCGGTGCGATGGGCAATTTCTCCCAGACACCGGTATTGAGCCGATAGAGTCCCTGGTTCGTTCCCAAAAAAAGAGGATTCGTTCCTAAAAAAAGTGCATTGTCAATGACGGCGGCAGCTTGTATCTCTGCTGCGGTCAAACCTTCATTAAATGCGTGCCACGTCTTACCAGCATCCGTTGAACGGAAAACGCCCTTAGTGAGAACGAGGTACATTCCATACTGGGCCTCCTGTGGCCGGCGAACTTGACTCGGATCCGTAATCAGTAACGCGACAGCGCGTCCCTCTGGCCGGGGTCCGACGAGTATCAGCGTCGCCCCGCGATCGGTTGAGACGAACAGATGTTTTTGGGTGGCAATATAGAGTCGATTGTTCCGTTCTGCTATTAGTGGCCAATGGGATATAGAGAGCCCAGCGTTCATAAGCATCCATTCAGTGCTATTGTTGTCTAATCGATAAAGCCGGGTACCACTAATAGCGTAGAGATCCTTTTGAGATGTTACAAAGAGGTTGCTGACGGTTCCGCCTGCCGGTCCCTTTGCAGGTATCCATTTTGGTTTTGTTTCCAACTGCGCTGTCGTATCTGCTTGCGCCGCTGCGAGCAGTTTCGCGTTGGTTTTGGTGCCTGTACTGCTGCTGCTTCCGATGTTACCAGTTATCCCATGCTGGTTTCTCAAATCCCGTTTTAGTTCCAAAGCGAGCAGAACAGGATCCTCGACTAATTCAATTGTCATTTCCGATGTTGCGTCCAAACTGTAGGGCTGCTGAAAACGGGACAACGCACGCGGGCCCGCCCCTATCATCAGGATAACCAAGAACGTTGACGCGAATGAGAGTCCCCACGGTAGCCAAGGCTTGCTTACGGAAGGCGATGCGGGTTTGATACGAGCGATTTCACGCATGACATCCTGGGTTAAGGTCGGCGGCAATTGGAACACACTGGAGACATTGTGGAGCAAATGCGCTTGCGCCTTCAATCGCTTACGAGCACGGCGGAGTCGGCTCCTAATTGTGTTCGGCGAGACACCTAAAAATGTACCAATCTCCTCACTGGTCATTTCTGCGAGATAATACAGCGTTACAACGGTGCGCTCGCTCTCCGGTAGTTTTTGGAGGAGGCGTTTAACGAGTTCGCGCTGATGTTCAGCAGATGCCTCTTCACCACGCGCTGTCTCATAGCGTGCATAACATAGTGCCTCTAGCTCGGTTGTGGGCATTGTATTCAGGGATGTCGTTGATACGCGCTTCTTTCGGAGCCATGTGATACAGTGCCGCGTGGTGATGACATAGAGCCACCCCGGAAAACGGTCTGGCGGTTTCAGCGTCGATAACTTTTTGTAAACCTTGAGGAAAATATCCTGCGTGAGTTCTTCGGCGGTATGAAAATCACCGATCTTCCGCCAGACCAGGGTATGAACCCATTTCTGGTATTTCTTGACGAGCGTTGTAAACGCCCCCTCGTCTCCATCCAAAGTCCGTTGAATTAATGCAGCATCACTCTCTTTCATCTGTCTCCCTCCGAAAAAATAAAAAATAAGACTTCATTATATAGTAACGCACTTTGGAGGTTGAAGTGGTGCATAAAATGCAATTTTCGGAAGATTTAGGATTTAATGGGGTAACGGAGCATCCGAAAATCTGGTTAGTGAAGAATATTGGTCACTACAGTTCATTGCAGTGGTAACCCCAAGACTCCACGGTGCTCTGTGCCGACATAGAGAATATTTTCCGCAGCAACGAGAGAAGTTACCCGTTCAGGTATTTCTGGTGCAATTTGAATCCAAGTTCCCGTGTTCTTCTGTAATTGATAGGCACTTGTTTGGTTAACACCATAGAGGGTTGTGCCATCAATTGCTAAGTGAGGCATTGTGATCGGTGTCTGTTCTGCATCGGTAAGCACACGCCAATTTTCGCCATCGTTTGACATGGCGACTCCATCACTTGTTGACACATACACTGTGCTACCCACAAATAGGATCTCTTTGAAGTGCGGTAATTTCTCCAGCAGCTCGGTACGCGATATTGTTCTATCAAGTAGCAACGGAAAATTCGCGGTGATGTCTTTCCAAGTGTTACCACTATCCAACGATTGAAAGAGGCTGCCGTCACTTTTGCCAAGGTAAACAACTTTTCCCGAGGCAGCGACTTGGAAACCCGTAGTCGCGTAAAAGCCGTCGGAGACAGGGGTGTCTTGCATGCCTGTGTCGTACCATTTACGATCGCCGTGTGAGCATCGGTAGAGTTTGCGTTCGTATTCAATATAGAACGTGCTACCAGTGATAGCGAACTCACCAGTTGTTCTTGTAGTGGCTTCTTCGATACCGAGTAGATAGCGAGTCGATTCCGTCTGATCTATCTCATTGGGTTCAAGTGCAACGCTGGTGTCTGCTATGTTCTCCAACTTTTCGCCGTGGCGCCAGTTGACATAAACTGGCATGCCTTCAATATGCCTCAATGTATCCATATTTGGAGATAAGCGGAGTAGGCAGTTTGTGCTTCCACCGTGTTTCGCTCTCATGTAAAGCGAGTCTCCTATCGCTGTTATATTTGATAATCCGAGTGCACTGATCGGTTTTTTTGGAGGCTTTGGAAGAGATAACTCGGTCAAGATATACGTCCACCTTTCCCCGCCATCAGTAGATTTCGTGATACCATCATCAGTTATGGCGTAGAGTACATCGTTAACTTGTGCAAGTTGGAGGACGTGGGTTTCTGCTATGCCTATTGAAAATGGATGCCAGGTGTAGCCTCCATCAGTGGAGCGTCCGACACTGCCTGTTTTCGATACGAGAGTGGAGCGTCCAATTCTGATTAGGTTGGCTATAAGAAAAGTATCCTTATTTAAGGCGACAACTGGGGACCTGCTGGACGTAAGTGTATGGTTATTCCAACCGAGGTCCTCCCATGTATCGCCAGCATCCGTAGAGCGTAATGACCGACCAGCATGGAAAACTAAAACGGTGTCATCTATCGCTACAAGGTTGGGCGATAATACAGACGTTTCCCATGATTGACTCTCCGCCGGTGTTATATCAGTCCAGGAGTCTCCGAAGTCATCTGAAGTAAACAGCGAATGCCTTCGGCTCCTGAGGTAAATTCTATCGCCAGCGACTGTTAAAGCGTCAATAAATTGGGGTGCGACAGGCAATTTCTCCCAGACACCAGAATTAAGCCGATAGAGTCCGTTGCGCGTTCCCAAAAAAAGTGCATTTTCAATAGCGGCAGCATCGTGTATTTTAGGTGCCGTCAAACCGTTGTTAAACGCTTGCCATGTGTTGCCAGTATCTGTCGAACGAAATACACCATTTGAAAGGATAAGGTACATTTCATACTGGGCATCCTGTGGATGGTGCATTTGCATTGGATCTGTGATGAGCAGCGCGACGGTATATCCTTGTGGCCGTTCACCGAGCGGCTCCCATGTCACGCCGCGATCCGTCGACTTTAACACATGCGTTTTATCGGCAAGATATAGGGTATCCCGTCGTTCTGCCATTGATTTAGCAGCATAAATAGGCGAAAGTGAGTCGTTAATAAGGGTCCATTCGCTCTTGTCATCACCTGTTAATCGGTAGAGTCCAACGTCTCCAATCGCATAGACCTCCTTTTGAGATGATACGAAAAAGCTTCTGATGTTCCCACCTACGGGTCCCTTTTTCTGAATCCACTGCGGTTTGCTCTGTCGTCTCTCTACGGTATCTGCCTGTGCTGCTGCCAACAGTCCGGCATCGGTTCTCGGACCTGCACCACTGCCTTTCCCCGGTGTATTACGCTTTCCGAACTGATTTTTTATATCCGGTTCTCGTTTCAATTCAAACACAACGGGTGCGTCAACCAACTCAACTGTCATCTCCGATGTCGCGTCCAAGTTGTAGGGTTGTTGAAAACGCGACAATGCCTGAGGTCCCATCCCGACCATCAGGATAACCAAAAAGGTTGACGCGAGTGAGAGTCCCCACGGTAGCCACGGCTTACTCACAGAAGTAGATACCGGTTTGATGCGTGCAATTTCGCGCATGATATTCTCTGTTAGATTCGTAGGTATCTGGAAGTTGCCCAGCACTTCTTGAACTATAAATTCTTCTTTTTCTAATCGCTCACGGGCGCGGCGGAGCCGACTCCTGACTGTGTTTGACGATACACCCAAAAACATACTAATCTCCTCACTCTTCATTTCTGCGAGATAATAGAGCGTTACAACAGTGCGTTCACTCTCCGGCAGCTTTTGGAGGAGGCGTTTGACGAATTCGCGCTGGTGTTCAATGGCTGCTGCCTCACCACGGTTCGTTTCATATTGCGCGTAGCAGGCTTCTTCGAGTTCGACTGTGGACATGGCATCCAGAGATTTTGTCGGTAGTTCCTTTTTGCGTAGCCATGACACACAGTGCCGCGTGGCAATGACGTAGAGCCATCCCGGAAAAAGTTCAGGACGTTTCAACGTCGATAGCCTTTTGTAAACCTTCAGAAAGACATCCTGTGTGAGTTCTTCGGCGATATGGAAATCACCTATCTTTCGCCAGACCAGGGCGTGGACGGATTTCTGATATTTATTGACGAGCACGGTAAATGCGCCTTGATCCCCATCTAAAATACGTTGAATGAGTTCTACATCATTTGTTTTCATTATCATATCTCCTGAGAAAGAATAGTGGCTTCATGATATAGTGACGCATATAGAAATCAAAATGGTGCATAAAATGCAATTTTTCGGAAGATTGTGTGTTTTAATGATGCAAAGGCGAGGTTATAAACCTCGCCAGCAAAAGGAAAATCAAGGAAATATAAATGGAAGACAGAGAGAATATTTATTGACCGTCACGTTGAAAACGGAGCACACCGTTTTGCTTTGTGCCGATGTAAAACGTATTGCCATCAATGGCAAAGGAGATTGCTGTATGGGGTAGTTCTGGGATAATCTGTTCCCATGTGCTTGTTTGGCTATCTACCTCATAGATACCACTATCACAGACACCGTAAACCTTCATACCATCAACTGCGATCCGATCCATGATAAGCCTGTTGGCATCAATATCGGTAAGTCCGTGCCATGTCTCACCATCATGTGAACTCGTGACACCCATATCCGTTGAGACGTAGACGGTTGATCCTGCAAACAGTATCTCCTTGAAATATCCATACTGAAAGGCGAGTTTCTTGGTGACATCGCGCCAAGTGTCCCCGTTGTCTTGGGATAGGAAAAGATCACCTTCCCGTTTCCCGGCATAGACGGTGTTTCCAGAAGCGGCGAGGGCGAGCCCTTTTCTGCCGATCGGTGAGATTTCTGCGTGATCTTCCAAACCTGTGTCGTGCCACCCCGTTTCGTCGAACTGCCATCTGTAAAGTTTATGTCTGTATTCCATGAAGACGGTGTCGTTAGTAACCGTAAACGTTCCATTTGTCTCCTGTTCTTCTTGGATTCGCTTTTGTTGGGCATTCCACTGATTCATCACTCTGTCAATATCGGCCCGGTAACGGCTTCTTATTGCCGCATTCCGCTTTTTCTCCAATTCCGTGTATAAGGTATCTTCTTCAAAATCTGGGGCATCTTCAACCGGTAGAAACACATTGCCAGCATCAGCGAGGCGATAGAGCGTGACACCATCATGTTCACTATTGCTGATATAAAGAACACCGTCGGCTGTGGCAAATTTCGTTGCCAAGGCATTAAAACTTTCACGAAAAAAAGGTCGAGAAGGATGCCGAGCTTTTGTATTAGCATTTATTAAGCCGTCGGATTCCCATGACTCGCCACCATCTGCGGATTTGAGCATTTTCGTAGGTGTTAGTGCGTAGAGAACATTTTTAAATACAACCAGATTCGGAACACGGGAATTCACGATTCCGGTCATAAAGGGGTGCCACGTGACACCGCCATCAGTGGAACGTCTTATTCCGATGCTACTGGTGTAAAGATTGTTTTCGTCTAACGCGATAGCAGGAGACACGCTAATCGTGTTTAGGTCTCCGCCAAGCGTCATCCATGTTTCACCACCATCTTGAGAGCGTAAACCGTAGCCCGTCAATATCAGTGTGTCTCCGACTGTAACGACCTCAGCAGTGCGTATAAAATGTCCGCGGCTAATCGGCGTGATATCGGTCCAGGAATCGCCGAGGTCGGTTGAAGCGAAAACTGTTGTAGATGCCGACGGTTCGGGCCCGAGCTCCGGTGATGGCAGCCCGTGCGGGAGGATTGTTCCGACGTAGAGTCTATCTTCGATGGCTGCCAACGATTTGATACCGTCTAATGTCGGCACCGGCAATTTTTCCCAGTCATCGGTCAGTCGGAAAAGTCCCTGACTTGTACCTATAAATAGGGTGTTGTCAATAGCGAGCGCATCCCATATACGGAAAACCATGTTCTGAATGGCGTGGAAGTCCCCAAGAGCAGGAACATTGGGACGGACCTCTTCGAGTTTGTTATCGGCTAAGACTTGCGAGGCTAAGGCTCGCAAGTGCTCTCCGATAGGCTCCCACTGCTTACCGACATCCTCGGACCGAAATACCTCTGTTTTGTGGATGAGGTACATCGCCGTATCCGTGATAACCAACGCAACTGCATTGCCTTCGGGGCGTGCGCCGAGGCTATTCCACGTCTTACCGTTATCAACGGAGACCAAGAGTTCATTGGGTGTGAGGAGATAGAGGGTGTCGTCGCGCTCTGCCATGATCGGATCAAATTCCCGATTCGGACCGCTGGCACTGACAAACATCCACGCGTCCCTTTCTTCTGTGAGTCGATAGAGGTCTGTTTTGGTAATGGCATAAAGGGTTTGATCGGATGTTAGAAAGAGCCCGGCACTTGAAACGCCGCTCGGTCCCTTTGCTTGAATCCACTGCGGTTCTGTTGTTGAAAGGTCGATTTCGTCTGCTTGCGCAGCTGCGATGAGCAGAGGTTCCGCTTGGAATCCAGATCCACGGTTTTTACCCGGTGTATCGGTATTCCCGAATTGGGTCAGCGCGTCGGATTTACGTGCCAATTCAAGGACAACCGGTGTGTCAACGAGTTCTATTGTCATCTCCGATGTGGCATCTAAGTTATAGGGTTGCTGAAAGCGGGACAATGCAAGCGTGCCGAATCCGATCATCAGGATAACCAAAACCGTTGATACGAAAGAGAGTCCCCACGGTAGCCACGGTTTGCTCGCGGAAGGCGATGTCGGTTTAAGATTGGCGATTTCGCGCATGATGTTCTCGGTTAGCGTTGGTGGCACTTGGAAAACACTTGAGGCATCGCGGAGGAGATGCTCCTGGTTCGCCAATCGCTTCCGAGCCCGATGGAGCCGACTCTTAACTGTGTTCGGGGATACACCCAAGAATTCGCTAATCTTTTCGCAAGACATTTCTGCCAGATAGTGCAGCGTTACGACGGTGCGCTCGCTCTCTGGCAATTTTTCGAGGAGACGCTTGACAATGTCGCGTTGGCGTTCAAGAGAGATTTGTTCACTGCGTTCCGTCTCATATTGTGTATAGCAGAGCTCCTCTAACTCTGATACTGGCGTTGCGTCGAGTGAAGTCATCGGGATCCGTTTCTTTCGGAACCATGCGATACAGCGTCGCGTTGCAATCACATAGAGCCACCCCGTAAAATGATCCGAGGGTTTCAACGTTGATAACTTTTTGTAAACTTTCAGGAAAACATCTTGTGTGATCTCCTCAGCGATGTGAAAATCACCGGTCTTCCGCCAGACAAGCGTGTGGACCCATTTCTGGTATTTGGTCACGAGCGTCGTGAAGGCGTTCTGATCACCGTCTAAAGTGCGCTGGATCAGCGCGAAATCACTGGTTTTCATATATCTCCCCCAAAAATAACACTTTTGTAACTTATAAACGCGTCTGCGTGACCAAAAGGTTGCATAAAATGCAATGTGTCCGATGTAAGAATGAGACAAGTTCTGCAGCCATAGAATCGGATGGATACCTATTTTTTCTTTAAGGCACCCCAAACCGTTGGTAACTTATCTGTCCGGTCAACGGTGAGGCCCGTAGTAGATTGATAATTGTGCATGATTTCTGCTTCAGTTAGGGTTCGATCGTAAATGCGGACTTCATCAATAATCCCGTTGAAAAAGCCTTCTGCTTTACCACGGTTATTTCCTGCGCCAAGATACACAGGTTCAGAGAATGGCACATATTTGTACTGAGCTTTCGGACCTATTGGAATGAACTCTGAAATCCGATTCAGTGTTCCATCTATAAAAAGCGCGCGTTCCTTCCATTCTGTACCGTTTTCATCTACAGTCTTATTAGTATAGACGAGGTGATGCCATTCGCCATCTGAAATCGGAAATTCACCTCTAAGAAAGGAAAGTGAACACCCACCTTTATTCTTGAAAAAAGATGCTAAGTAAAGTTGAATGAAATCCTCTGCAAAAATAATCCGAGGACCAAAAGGATCGTTCTGAATATCTTCAAGATCAGCTGTCTTTCTGTTAATATCTATTCCCCAAATCATAGTTGCCCGATTCTGGCAAGTGTCTATAGTTTTGAAGATTGTTGTCCACGTTTCTTTGTAATCCGTTTGAATCCACACTTCAACGGTAGAAAAATCGAGTTTGGCACCAAAATCGCCGAGAGTCGTTAGGTTCACATAATCCTTGATACCATCAAATTTAAGTGCCTCTTTGAGGTGTCCGTTGATGATCGTTGGGGTTCCTACAATTGTTGCGTTGTTTTCGCCCCAAACATCTTTGACAGTGTTCCCAATGATGTCCTCACGATCAAAGGTCCAGTAACTCACAAGTCCATCGGTTACGATATTCTCTGCGTCTGTAATGCCACACAACCCAACGATAACCACAGAGAGCATCAGCACATTCATGAGTGTTTTCATGATGATTTACCTCCAGCAAATAAAGTATACCCAATTTTCAAACAGGGGTCAAGATATAGCACCTTCATAATATTAAAAACGCGTCCGCGAACCCAAAGCGAGCCCCGTGGTAGATTGATAATTGCGCATGATTTCTGCTTCAGTTAGGGTTCGATCGTAAATGCGGACTTCATCAATAAGTCCGTTGAAAAAGCCTTCGGCTCTACCACGATTATTTCCTGCGCCAAGATACACAGGTTCAGAGAATGGCGCATATTTGTACTGAGCGTCCGGAACTGTTGGATTAAACTTTGAAATCCGATTCAGTGTCCCATCTATAAAAAGCGCGCGTTCCCTCGATTCTGCACCTTTTTCGTCTACAGTCTTATTAGTATAGACGAGGTGATGCCATTCGCCATCTGAAATCGGAAATTCGCCCCGAAGAAAGACGAGTGAACACCCATCTTTATTCTTGAAAAAAGATGCTAAGTAAAGTTGAATGAAATCCTCTGCAAAAATGATCTGAGGACCAAAAGGATCGTTCTTACGCTCCTCGGCATCAACCATCCTTCTGTTAATATCTATTCCCCAAAACATAGTTGCCCGATTATTGCAAGTGCCTATAGTTTTGAAAATTGTTGTCCATGTTTCTTTGTAATCCGTTTGAATCCACATTTCAACGGTAGAAAAATCGAGTTTAGCACCAAAATCGCCGAGAGTCGTTAGGTTCACATAATCCTTGATACCATCAAATTTAAGTGCCTCTTTGAGGTGTCCGTTGACAATTTTTGGGGTTCCTACAATTGTTGCGTTGTTTTCGCCCCAAACATCTTTGACAGTGTTATCAATAATGTCCTCACGATCAAAGGTCCAGTAGCTCACAAGTCCATCGGTTACGATATTCTCCGCGTCTGCAATACCACACAACCCAACGATAACCACAAGGAGCATCAGCACATTCATGAGTGTTTTCATAATGATTTACCTCCAGCAAATATAGTAAGGAGAGTTCTAACCAACTCATGTTATTGCAGGGCTGGATGGAACCCTCTTGAACACGTCGCGCCGCAATCAATGTCTATCTACCTTGTATGTAAAATTCAGAAGCGGTGTGATCTGCAGCCATAGAATCGGATGGATACCTATTTTTTCTTCAGGGCACCCCAAACCGTTGGTAACTTATCTGTCCGGTCAACGGTGAGGCCCGTAGTAGATTGATAATTGTGCATGATTTCTGCTTCAGTTAGGGGTCGATCGTAAATGCGGACTTCATCGATAAGTCCGTTGAAAAAGCCTTCGGCTCTACCTTGATTATTTCCTGCGCCGAGATACACAGGTTCAGAGAATGGCGCATATTTGTACCGAGTGTTCGGAGCTATCAATAATGGATGAAACTTTAAAATCCGATTCAGTGTTCCATCTATAAAAAGCGCGCGTTCCCTCCAGTCTGTACCGTTTTCATCTACAGTCTTATTAGTATAGACGAGGTGATGCCATTCGCCATCTGAAATCGGAAATTCACCTCTAAGAAAGGAAAGTGAACATCCACCTTTATTCTTGAAAAAAGATGCTAAGTAAAGTTGAATGAAATCCTCTGCAAAAATAATCTGAGGACCAAAAGGATCGTTCTGAATATCCTCAAGATCAGCTGTTTTTCTGTTAATATCTATTCCCCAAATCATAGTTGCCTGATTCTGGCAAGTGCCTATAGTTTTGAAGATTGTTGTCCATGTTTCTTTGTAATCTGTTTTAATCCACACTTCAACGGTAAAAAAATCAAGTTTAGCACCAAAATCGCCGAGAGTCGTTAGGTTCACATAATCCTTGATACCATCAAATTTGAGTGCATCTTTCAGGTGTCCGTTGATAATCGTTGGGGTTCCTACAATTGTTGCATTGTTTTCGCCCCAAACATCTTTGACAGTGTTATCAATAATGTCCTCACGATCAAAGGTCCAGTAGCTCACAAGTCCATCGGTTATGATATTCTCTGCGTCTGTAATGCCACACAACCCAACGATAACCACAGGGAGTATCAGCACATTCATGAGTGTTTTCACAATGATTTACCTCCAGCAAATATAGTAAGGGGGGTTCTAACCAATTCATGTTATTGCAGGGCTGGATGGAAACCCTCTTGAACACATTATGCCGCAATCAATGAGAAAAGTATACCCAATTTTCAAACAAAGGTCAAGATATAGCATGAACTCATAGCGAGTAAGGGCTAAGAATGTAAAGTAAATAGGGATCTAAGGCGGAAAGAAAAGGACACAAATTATCTCCCTTCTTCCCCTATTTCGCCACATCCGCATGTTTTACTCAGTATAACTTCCATCTTTATAATATTATAATATTAAAAACGCGTCCGTGAACCTAAAAGGTTGCATAAAATGCAATGCGTCCGATTTACTGCTATAAACATATCGCCTTTACCGTGTTAAAAAAGAAGACGCATCGCAGATGCGTCTTTTAGATGGAGAGTGCCAAGGATTGACAATTTTTTCAGCTTGACACAGAAGGACAAGAATGGTATGCTGTCGCTAAATTTTAGTTATTTTCGGCACCTTCATCAATCCAGTCAATGAAGAGTTGGATTTGGTCTCCATCCAACGGTGGTCTGCCAAAGGGCATGCCGCCACCATCAATGCGCTTGACCACATGGCTACCCTTGCCGTCGCCAGCAATGAATCCGGGAGCAGTGTTTCCGCCTTTTTTGAAGGTGTCGTAGTTGCTGAGGTCAAGTCCGGCAGCACCCGGTGCGGCGTGACACCCTGCAATAGCACATTCCGAAGCGATGATAGGTTGAATGTCCTCTTGAAAAGAGACCCCCGGTTCTTCAACGACCTCATCTGCCTGTGGCTCTTCTACTGGAGGCGGCGTTTCAGAAGGTGTTGTTGTGGGTTGTAGGACATCTGTCATACCGGTGGTGTCTTCAGGAGTGTCGCCTTCGTCGCCACAACTCGCGATGAAGATTGTAGCAAGCAGTATGCTAATTGCCAAAATGGGAATAGAGATAATATGGGTCCGGCGATTACGCGGACGCATAGAAGATGAATCAGTCACAATAGAATTCTCCTTTTCTGAGAAATGTGTTTTTTAGCAGAAATTTCGCTTATTTTGTATATAGAATACCACTATATAGAGGAGATGTCAAATTGAAAATTTTGATTAACACCGATGTTACGGCAGAACAGCAGCACCAGATTGAAAGGGTTTCTGACAAACTTTCGCTTGTGAGACCGAAGAATTCGGAAGATGCCCTACGCGAAATTGTGGATACTGACATTGTGTTCGGTGGGTTTAATCGTTCGCTTTTTGAAAAAGCAGAGCAGTTGAAATGGGTGCAAGTACTCTCTGCAGGCGTTGACGGCTTGCTCTTTCCCGAATTTGTTAAGAGCGATGTTACCCTGACGAGTGCGAAAGGTTTCGTTGGACCGCATTTGGCAGACCAGACGTGGGCATTACTCCTCGGACTATTGCGAGGCATCGGACGCTCCGTACGCGAGCGGACGTGGGATAACCGGATGTCAATCCGTCACGCGACTTGGGAATTGAGTGAATGCACGCTTGGTATTGTTGGACTCGGCGGAACGGGGATTGACGTTGCGCGCCGGGCACAAGGGTTTGATATGCGCGTTATCGCTGTCGATCCGGAAGCGGTGGAAGCCCCGTCATTTGTCCATCAAGTTTGGCAGATGGATCGGTTCCATGAACTTCTCTCGGAATCAGATGTTGTCTCTATCTGCGCGCCACTAACCCCGGAGACGCACGGTATGTTTGACGATGCAGCATTTGAACAGATGCAATCGCACGCGTTGCTGATCAACGTCACGCGCGGCAAGATTGTAGACGGGCCTGCACTGCTGCGTGCACTCACTTCGGGAAGCATCGGTGGTGCGGGGTTGGATGTTACACCGGAAGAGCCACTGCCTGCTGACAGCCCGTTATGGGATCTGCCGAATGTCATCGTTACACCGCACGTCGCTGGGGGGTCGCCTATCCGCTTGGATCGGTCGGTTGGGCTGTTCTGTGATAACTTAGAACGACTGCTCGTTGGTAAACCGCTTCTCAGCGTAATTGATAAAGAGAAAGGATATTAGCAGCGAATTTGGGTTGTGCGCGGGCGTAACTCGATCGGATTAGTTCTCTGAATTTTTAATTGCGCCCCACGTCACAGCCATCTTATTTAAGGGTTGTACGGGTAATGAATTACCAACCTAGCGCGGCAAAATAGGGAGACTATCCCGCAAAAGGTTCAGAAACCACGTCCGAATTGACCGTAGTCTTCAATCTAACTCAGCAATCTTGACGAGTTGTTTCCCGATATTACCCCCTTTTAGCATGCTGATGAACGCTGCGGGTGCGTTTTCGATGCCGCCTTCTTCGATCGTCTCCCGATATTTCAGTTTGCCTTGCCGCAACCATTCTGACATCTCAACGAGTGCCTCCGCGTGCTGGTCGGCGTACTCAGAGACGAGGAACCCTTCGATTCTTGCGCGTTTGGTAATCATGTGCCAGAGGAACCGCGGACCTGACTCCGGCTTTTCTAAATTATACTGAGAAATTTGTCCGCATATAACAACACGTCCCTTGATTCTTAAATTGGGGAAGACAGCATCCGTGATCTCGCCGCCGACGTTGTCAAAATAGACATCAATACCATCAGGCAGAAGCGTCTGGAGTTCGGTGTGATAATCCGAAATCTCTTTGTAATTAAAAGCCGCATCAAAACCGAGTTCATTGACGATATAATCGACCTTCTCATCGGTGCCAGCGGAGCCGACAACCCGACAGCCTTTAATTTTCGCAATCTGTCCGACGACAGAGCCGACTGCACCTGCGGCACCGGAGACAAAGACCGTCTCGCGCGTTTGGAGTTGTCCAATTTTAAGCAGGCCAAAATATGCTGTTAACCCGGGCATACCGAGGATCCCTGCGCCTGTTGAGATCGGCGCGATTGTCGGATCAATTGTCCGCAACCCATCGCCTGCAGTAACCCCGTATTCCTGCCACCCGATATTCGCATTGACAATGTCACCGACCTCAAAATTGGGATGCTTTGATTCAATCACTTGAGCAATAACACTGCCCACCATCACTTCATCGATTTCGACGTTGGCGGCATAAGATTTTGATGCGTTGATCCGTCCGCGCATGTACGGATCAACGGAGAGGTAGATAGTTTTCACTAATACTTGACCGTCTTCCGGTTTCGGTATGGGGGCTTCCACCAAATTGAAATCTGATTCTTTCGGGTAACCTGCGGGCCGCGAGGCGAGGGTAATTTGACGATTCATCAATAATACTCCTTATAAATAATTAACCTCTCTTATTGAATTGAACGGGATCTTCACCATGAATGACAATGAGTTCGTGTTGTGGTGCGTCCCAATCGAAAACTTTAACAATAGGCAGGATGACGCGAACCGCCAAACCGATTCGCCGTTTGTCAGAGCGATTCGCCTCCGAGTGATGCAACGTGCGTTCATTAAAGAGTACAAATTCGCCGGGTTGCATCTCCAAGTTGACAACATTACTTGTATCGACGAACCCGAGGTCACCCATCTGATTGAAGGCCATGTCGGCGGTTGCTTTCACGTGCGGTATAACTTTGCGGTGTGAACCGGGTACGATCTGGAGGCAGCTATTTTCCAACGTTGCTGAATCGATAGCGATCCATGCGGAGATAATAATGGGTGGCTCAAGGGGCCAGTAGTTGAAGTCTTGGTGCCACGGAATCTCCTTTGCTCCCGGTTCTTTGACGAAAAAGTTCGTCCGCCAGAGTAGCAGGTCTGGTCCGTACAGGGATGCCATCCGTTTGATAATCGTCGGGTGCGTGGCAAGATGATGGATTACCGGAGAATCAAGGTGGCGGTTATGCACCCTATTTTTATGGTCAGGCGCGTCGGTTTCAAGCACTCTTTCGATTTCTGGTTGCATGTCGAGCATATCTTCGGCACTACAGAGCGTGTAAGGACCGAGGTAGCCCTGCCGCCAAAACTGCTCCCTTTCTTCAGTACACAATATATGGTTTCCGTTTTGCATTGTATAAAATCCTCATATTATTATTTTGACGGATAGAACTGAAATCTTGTCAGTCAATTGTGTAACGCTACTCCTGACAGACATGTACCTTAATCGCACCGGAAGTTTTATCGGCAGACACGCGGAAGGCTTCGCTGATCTCGTCAAGTGGATAGTAGTGCGTCACCAATTTTGTGGCATCCACTTTGCCGGAGTCTATTAACTCAATCGCTGCTTCAAAATCTGTCTCCATCCCGCTATAACCGTAACAGTTGGAACCTGTAATAGATGCCTCTGACCAGACAATAGTAGAGAGGTTCACTTCAAGTGGTTTATAGTACCCAGCGACGAGAACAACAGCGCCTTGTTTCCGAACGATAGTGGTTGCGGTGTTAAAGTTCTCCGCACCGCCCACTGTTTCGATGACTGCGTCAAAACCGATGCCGTTTGTGACATCCTTAACGTATTCCTGAACATCGGTATCGCCAACGTTGACGATGTGATCTGCGCCGAGAGCTTTTGCCAATTCTGCTTGCTGTTCGTATTTAACGGTAATCAAGGTCTCCTTAATACCTGCGGCAACTGCATCCGCCAAACAGAACTGCCCAATGGTGCCGCCACCGATAATAGCGATTGTGTCTCGGGCGTTGGCACCCGAACGTGCGACAGCTCGGTGTGAGACAGCCAGTGGTTCAACGAGTGCACCCTGTTCAAACGTCATCCTTTTTGGTAATTTGAAGAGCCCTGAATGGTGCGTCGCTGTGTATTCTGAGAACCCGCCGTGCATGTTCGGAGAAATCCAGGCTCTATTGAAGCAGAGGTTATACTGTCCTGTTTCACAATACTTGCAGGTGCCACAATGGGAGAAACATTCTACAGCAACTTTGTCACCGATATCAAATTCAGTTACGTCATCGCCAAGAGCTGTGACAACGCCACATGTTTCATGCCCTGCTGCGTTTTCATGTGATTGTCCCCAATGCCCGAAATAACTGTGCAGATCGCTGCCACAAATACCTGTCTGTTTGGTGTCAACGAGGACAAAGCCCGGCGGCGGTTCGTTGCGTTCAACCTCACGAATAGCGATTTGTTCGATGCCTGTATAGATGGCGGCTTTCATTTTCATGGGAATCTCCCTTTTTTAACGATTAGGTTTTCGCTCCGATTTTTCCGTTGTCAAAATCGGGTTTCCGACAGGTTTCAACAGCATTGTTTGCGATTAAGTCTTTAAGGAACACAGCGTGTCCGCTACTTTTTATGCGCTGGCTCTACTATTTGGTTTTTGCAAACAGTGCTACTTTTGTCGAGTAAGTTTTGGCTGGCAAGCTGCGCTAAAAGGGCCCGCTTATCAGATTTTCCAACGCTCGTTTTCGGGATTTCATCAACAAAAACAAACTTGTCCGGAATCCAGAACTTAGGGAATTCAGATGCGAGTTGCTGTCTGAGGATATCAGAGATATTCTCGGTTGTTTGTTCTGTGAGTACAACGACAGCGAACGGCCGTTCTCCCCACTTCTCATCAGGTATGCCAACAACCGCTGCCTCATGTACATAAGGATGCTTCAGCAGTACAGTCTCCAAGGCGATGCTTGAAATAGACTCTCCACCGCTTCGGATGAGTGCCTTCGCGCGGTCAACAATTTGCATGTAGCCATCGGCATCAATCGTAGCCATATCTCCGGTGCGTAACCATTTGTCGGTTGTGAAATGTTCCGGAGTCGGTTTAACTTTATAGTAGTTATTCGCTGTCCAAGGGCTTCGCACCTGTAGTTCTCCGATGGTCTTGCCATCCCAAGGAAGCTCCGTGAAACCGTTAGATGTTTCCGCTGCGAGACGGAGTTCAACGCCCGGTATAGGTCGCCCCTGTTTTGCCTTGATTCGCCATTTCTCGGCATCCGACAAACTCCGGTGCGCGCCGCGTAGTTTCGAGAACGTCCCAGTCGGGGACATCTCTGTCATTCCCCAGGCGTGGCAGATCTCAACGCCGAGTTCCTTTTCGTAGGCTTCTATGAGGGGCAGTGGCATCGCTTCTCCACCGACAATCAATCGCCGCAATCCGCCGATATCCTTTCGCCTTTTGCGTAATTCGGGATACGCCTTTGCCCAAACTGTCGGTACGCCTGCAGCGACAGTGACACCCGTCTCGGCAATAAGGTTGGCTATACATGGCGGTTTAGCACCCGGTAGCACCATATCTGCGCCAGCAAACATGGTTGCGTAGGGCAATCCCCACGCCATTGCATGGAACATCGGGACGAGTGGCAAGACGACATCCGCCTCCGTCAATCCGAAGACATCGGCTTGGTTCGCTGCCAGCGTGTGGAGAAACATAGAGCGGTGTGTGTAGAGAACGCCTCTCGGTTCACCTTGTGTGCCGCTGGTATAGCAGAGTCCCATCGCCCAGTTTTCATCTCGGATATCCCATGAAGCTACAGGTGTGGCTTCAGAGAGTAGCCGCTCATAAGGTACATCGGCATCCGCAGCTGTCGGGTCAAAGTAGATAACCTGTTGACATGCAATCTTGTGCTGAAACGCCTTAAATTGCGCCGTAAACCCGCTATCAACAAAGATGAGTTTGTCTTCTGCTTCGCCCACAATTTGTGCCAATTGCAAAGGCGAGAGACGGACATTGAGCGGATGTAGCACGGCACCGATGCACGGAATCGCGTAGTAGAGTTCTAAGTGTTGATAGGTATTAGAAGCGTAGGTTGCAACTCTATCGCCGCGCTGAATCCCGAATTGGGTGATAGCGTTTGCCAATCGTTTCACACGCTCGTATAACGCAATATAGTTATAACGATGCAGTGTTCCGTCGGGCAGCAGTGTGGTGACCTGCTTATCTCCATGTATACGGTGTGCGTGTTCTAAAATCTGCGCGAGTGTCAATGGATAGTTCATCATGAGTCGTGTATGCTTTCTAACGATTGGGTTCACTCCGTTTTTCGGTCTTTTCCCCAAGTAACAGGTGGAAATCCTGCCAAAGACGGGTTTTTAATGCACTCAAGGATACGAAAATTGAACGCTATACAAAAATTCTGCCTATCAGCGCATAAATTGTGGCAATTTTTACCTATTTTAGCACAAAAACCGAGTTTGTTGTTAAAAAAATCATTCCCTGTGTTATTTTTCGACTTTAATTTGCATTTTACCAAAGAAATAACGCATAATTAAAGCGTATTTTAATCGGAAACAACCGTAGATGTTACAGACTATTATAATCTGCTCATCTATTTTTTATGAATATAAAAGTTTTTATGAATATAAAAGGAATAAATTATGATGTCAATTTCAGGTAATAAACGATATTTCTGGTGCGTTGTCGCGATTTTATTAGGACTTGCATCAGCAATGCCAATGATTGCGAGTGCTGAAACCTTGAAGGTCGTCGTTCAAGATCAAAGTGGGAACGCTATCCCGGAAGCAAAAGTGCAAATTGGAAATCAAGAACAGACAACAGATGCATCTGGAAGGACGATGTTTAGCGACGTGACAGGTGCACAGTCGCTGACCGTAGTAGCCATCGGATTTTCGAGTAAACGACTGAATACGACTGCTGGACAGACCGAAGTGACAGTGGTGCTTGCCCCGATCCAAACCGTTGATGCGGTTGTAGTGGTGGGTACTCGTAGCATAGGCAGAAGGGCACTGCAGGCACCCGTGCCGATAGAAGTCGTTAACAGGGAACAGCTAAACCTGACTGGTCAATCCGAGACCGGTCGTGTGCTTCAGATGTTAGTCCCTTCCTTCAATTTCTCAAGTTCAACGATTAGTGACGGTACAGATGCGCTACGTCCTGCAACGCTGCGTGGCTTGGGTCCTGACCAAACGCTTGTGCTTGTCAACGGCAAACGTCGCCACAAAAGTGCTTTGCTACACGTTAATACGTCGGTCGGTCGTGGTACTGCCGGAACAGACTTCAATGCGATTCCGTCAGCGGCGATTGAGCGGATTGAAGTCCTGCGGGATGGTGCGGCGGCGCAATACGGCTCCGATGCTATCGCCGGTGTTATCAATATCGTACTCAAAGACGATGTAGATGCGGGCAATGCTGACATCTATTGGGGGCAAACCTACGAAGGTGATGGCGATACATGGAATGGTAACGCGAACTACGGTATGAAAGTCGGCGAATCCGGCTTCTTGAATCTGACCGCCGAATGGCGCGACAGATACCGCACAAACCGCGCAGGACTTACAGGCGAACGCCAATATGATTGGGTGGATGTAGATCCAGGCAGACCGGCAGATGAGATGCTTGAAACCGAAAATGATGATGGTACTGTGACAGAAAAACCGGTCTGGTTCGACCGGCGCGAATACACTTTTGAGCGTCAGAACTTCCGCATCGGGGATGCCGATTCGTCACAGAAAGTCGGATTTTATAACTTCGGACTCCCGCTTGCTGAAGGTTTAGAACTCTATTCTTTTGGTGGATACTCCTCACGCCAAAACAATAGTGCAGGTTTCTATCGCAGAGCGAATCAGGCATCCAGAACCGTCACAGAAATTTACCCCGATGGATTCTTGCCAGAAATTAACACCGACATCGGTGATACCTCTCTTGCCTTAGGCATGGCATGGACACATGAATCGACTGACCTGAATGTTGATGTTAGCATCAACCACGGTTTGAACACATTCGACTTTCTCATTTCCAACTCCTTGAATGCCTCTTATGGTGTGAGCAGTCCAACCTCCGCAGATGCTGGCGGCTTTGAACTCTCACAAACAGCGTTCAATTTAGATGTCACTTATCCGTTGGATTATCAGTCCTCGCTCATCAACCTTGCGGGCGGTATTGAATTCCGTAGAGAAGGTTATGGCATCCATGCGGGCGAACCGCTTTCATGGATTGATGCTGGACTCGGCGTAGACGGTGCTGCGAGCGGTATCCAAGTCTTCCCCGGTTTCCGACCCGACAACGAAGTGGACGAAAGTCGGACGAATATCGCAGGGTATGCCGACTTTGAATCTTATCTCAGTGGGCAACCGGGTGCCGGACTCCTCGTCGGCGCAGCGGTGCGCGGTGAACAGTATAGTGACTTCGGGACGACCGTCACAGGAAAAGCAACGGCTCGCTACGACCTGACGAAACAGGTTGCGGTCCGTGCAGCCGGTAGCACTGGTTTTCGGGCACCGTCGCTGCAGCAACTCTACTTCAATAACATTAGCACGCAATTCAAAGTAGATGCTGACGATATTGATCAGGACGGAAATACGGATGAACTGATAGCACTTGAAGTCGGCACCTTTCGCAATGATAGCGATGCTGCGGGGGCACTCGGTATCCCTGAACTCAAAGAAGAGACCGCATTCAACGTCTCCGGTGGTTTCGTGTTGAAACCGCTTGAAAAGCTGTGGTTCACGGTTGATGGCTTCCTCATTCAAATCGATGATCGTATTGTGCTCAGTGGCAGCTTCAGTGCTGATAAAATCCCTGCCTTAGTTGCTGCAGGGGCGAGCAGCGCACAGGTATTCACAAATGTTGCGCAGACACGCACCCAAGGCGTTGATGTCGCAGCGGGCTACTTGCTTGCTTTCGACAACGAATCCCTCCTCAATTTGAAGGTTGCGTTGACGTGGGCAGACACTGAAGTTATCGGTGACGTGGATGCACCGGAAATCCTCGTTGGGCTTGAGGATACGCTTTTCCCGTCGCAGGAGCGTTCTATGATTGAAGAGTGGCAGCCGAACACTCGCGTGAATATCAGTGCGGATTACATTATTGGCGGTCTCACTATTGGTGGTGCTCTGCGCTACTTCGGGAGTTACACCGTCCAAGAGGGAAGTGGCGACGATCCGGCACGTCAGACGTATGGCGGGAAATGGCTCACCGACATCCAGAGCAATTATCAGTTGAACGAAGGGCTTTCACTGACTATCGGTGCGAACAACCTGTTCGATCAGATGCCTGACTTGAACGAGATTGGTCAGTCGCGTGCGGGTGCTTTAAAGGACAGCACGGGCAATGTCATTGTTGACTCCCCCGGTGTGTTCACGTATTCGAGAAGATCGGCACCTTTCGGTTTCAACGGCGGACTTTACTACGCGAAGTTATCCTATCGTTTCTAAGATAGTTGTGATCTCACTTAAAAAATTGCAATATAGGCGCGGTTTTAAACCGCGCTTTTTACGTAATTTCTATTGCATCTATTTGCAGGATGTGCTAAATTTTGTCCGAGATTTGAAACTAAAGGAGAAAAATTGAATGCGTCGTAATCTTATAATCTTTTGTGTCATGGTGCTTTTTGTGGGTGCCATTATTGCGCTAAGCATCCGCGCTGTTGAGAGCCAGAGTGACATGGTCCAGCGCGGCAAATATCTCGTGGAGGCAGTCGCTGCGTGCGGATATTGTCATACGCCGCGCGTGGGTGCCGAGTATAATATGGACCTGTATCTCGCTGGGCATCCTGCTGGGCAGCCTTCCCCACGCTATAATCTCCGTACAATCCAACAGGGCATTTTTATGGTAACTGCGCCGCAGCTAAGTGCTTTCTCAGGCGCGTTTGGAACCAGTTTCGCCTCAAACCTGACCCCTGATAAAGAAACCGGGTTAGGCGAATGGACAGAGGAGATGTTCATCGGAGCGATGCGGACTGGACGCCATCAAGGTGTTGAAAGCAACCGGAAGATTTTTCCGCCGATGCCGACGAAACACTACGCGCAGATGAACGATGAAGATTTGAAGGCGATTTGGGCGTACCTTCGGACGGTTAAGCCGGTCAGAAATGAAGTTAATCCTGCCTTGGATATCCAAGGGAAACCAAAATAATAATAGATTTAAAATTTGGAGATAGACTTTATGGCATCAGCAAAAAAACAGGTCCGCATCTGTGTCGTCGGTATGGGGATCGGTAAACCTAATGGCGCGGCGCTCGCCAGAAACCCACGCGGCACTGTTGTCGCACTCTGCGATTTACTTGAAGATCGGATGAAAGACTTCGCCAAGGACTTGCCCGGTAAAGTTAAATTCTACACGGATTACAAAGAGATGTGTAAAGCCTCTGATATTGATGCGGTATTTGTCGGCACGCCGAATCAGTGGCATGTCCCGATCGCGTTGGAAGCCGTGCGGAACGGCAAACACGTGATGGTAACGAAACCGCTCGCGGATTCTGAGGCAGCGGCACAAAAGTTGGTCACAGCAGCGGAAGCCGCGGGTGTCGTCAATATGATGTCGCTCTCTACGCGCTTTGGCAATGATTGCCAGTACCTCGGCAATCTTGCACGCGATGATTATTTCGGAGAACTCTATTACGCGCGGGCACGGAGCGTGCGTAGAAGCGGTATCCCCGCATGGAACCTCGGTTTCATCCAGAAAGGCGGCGGCGCATTTCGCGACATGGGTGTCCATGTGCTTGACTCGGCATGGTGGATTCTTGGATTACCGAAGCCAATTGCAGTGTTAGGTGCTGCTGGCGCGAAGTTCGGACCTCGAGGACTTGGCTATTGGAGGGGGACGAAAGCCCCTAAAGAGATCTACGAGAAATATGATTCCGATGATTACGCGGGTGGATTTATTACCTTTGAAGGGGGTGTCGGGTTGCAGGTGGAAAGTTTCTGGGCATCACACCAACCCGACGAGTTTCAGATCGAGCTCTTCGGCACAGAGGCGGGGGCGACGCTGAAACCGCTACGCCTCTATCGAACGGATAAAAAAGGTGAATTTCAGGACATAGATGGGAAGCCGCCGAAGAGTAAGCATGCGGCGACGTGGGACGCTATCGCTGACCACTTTATCGAATGTATCTTAGATGACGTAACCTGTAAGGCACCGCTCCGTCATGGGCTGGTTGTCCAGCAGATGATGGAAGGGCTGCTCCGAAGTGCTGAGACGGGACGCGAAGTTCACATTGAGGCATCAAATGACCTTTGATATAACAATCCTGCGCAACGATTTCGATCAAACCGGTTTTGCTATCGCACCGAACCTGTTTACACGAGACGAAGTTCAACGGCTTAAATTAGAATGCATCGACATCTTGGAAACCGTTAAAGTGGAGACCGGGGCAGTCGCTGGACACGGTGTTTATGTGGGTTTAGCCGCGCGGAGTCCAGTCTTCCAAACCGCAGTCGGTAATGCACGAATACTGGACATCTTAGAAGGCATTCTCGCTCCAGATATCGAGTTCCTGAGCGATAAGGTGGTTTTCAAGAGTGATGAGATGACCTTTGCGAGTCCTTGGCACCAAGATTGGCACTACTGGCACGGTGCACACAAAGTCTCGATTTGGGTCGCTCTTGACGACGTGACTGTTGAAAACGGGTGCCTCAAGTTATTTCCGGGTTCCCACAAATCCGCGATTGTCCACGATGGCGATGCCAGTGACGGACACGGTTTCGGCAATCGGTTGCGTCCCGGTGCAGTTGACGAAAACCTCGCCGTTACTGCGGAGTTAGAAGCGGGCGGTGCCGTCTTTTTCCACGATTTGACGCTCCACTCCAGCCATCCGAACCGTTCTGGCGAAGAGCGTTGGGTCTGGATTCCGACGTATCGCGACGCAAATGCTGAAGACACCGACTATCCGTGGGCTGTCGCTGCGAAAGTCTTACGTGGTGAAAAATTAACGGAAGAGAAGAAGATGATGGAAGGATAGAAGGCGTTGGGATGGAAGGTCGGAAGGATGGAAGGGATTCACTTCCGCCCCTCCAATCTTCCAACTCCCTAATCTTCCGTGATAACTGAAAAAGGTGAATAGGAATGGAAGGAATTCGCTTCCAATCTTCCATCCTTCCGTATAAAGGAAAAAGGAGAAGTTATGTTTAAGAACCTAAGTACCGGTGCAATCGGCATCCGGGCGAACATGAAAGAAGGTTTAGACCTCGCCAAAAACGCTGGTTTTGAAGGTCTCGATCTGAGCATCGATGAAGCCAACCAACTTGCACAAGAACACTCTGTCCAGCACGTCAAAGACCTCTGGTCGGAAGCGGGGATTACTATGGGTGGCTGGGGTTTCGGTGTCAATTGGCGCGGGCCCGATGCCGACTACTACGCCGGTTTAGCACAACTGCCAGAACGTGCGGCACTCGCTGCGGAACTCGGTTGCTTTCGGACGACTACTGTTGTCGGTCCCGCCTCAAACGATATGACGTATCAGGAGAATTGGGATTTCTCCGTCAAACGGCTCCGTTCTGTTGCTGAGATTCTCAAAGATCACGGACACTCCATCGGGCTTGAGTTTATTGGGCCTGCAACGAGCCGCAAAGGTTCCAAGTACCTCTTCGCCTATTCAATGGATGCCATGTTAGGACTCGCTGCTGCTGTCGGCACTGGAAACGTCGGACTCCTCTTTGATACATGGCACTGGTACACCTGCCGTTCCACAGTTGACGATGTACGAAAACTCTCTGCATCGGATGTCGTTTACGTCCACATCAACGATGCGCCTGCCGGGATTGATCCTGACGATCAGATTGATAACATCAGATGCCTTCCTGCGGAGACCGGCGTAATCCCACTCGCCGAATTGATGCAAATTTTGACAGTGCTCGGTTACGACGGACCTGTGACACCCGAACCGTTCAGC
Organism: uncultured Poribacteria bacterium; assembly: GCA_951828385.1. Classification (GTDB taxonomy): domain Bacteria; phylum Poribacteria; class WGA-4E; order WGA-4E; family WGA-3G; genus WGA-3G. Next base: position 3,126,969 of record OX639973.1, on the reverse strand, counting down.
AAAAAAGTGGCCAGCATGGAACCCGTAGACGCGGCAAAAGCCACCGCGGAATCCCTTGATCAGGTCTGGGAAAACGCGGGACTGTAAGTTTTCAGTCTACCATAGGCGCGCTGCATGAAGATTAAGCATTTAGTTCGGTAATGTGGTGTGTCATTGTCTGGACCGGGATTCACAGGATTCAAGGATTGACGGATTATGGATGCCCTTGTTTGAAAATTATCCTTCTATGATTACGGAGAAAATTCATGGAACAAATAAAGACTGTTGACATTCATGACAAAGTCTTTGAGGAGACCTATACCGCTCACATCCAAAGGAACGGTGCGAACTGGCTTGGACGGATACCAGACGTTCCAAAAGTCAAGTGCGAGGCACCTACAGAAGCCGTACTCCTGAAAACTCTCGAAAAAAAACTTCATGAGGCACTCGTCGCCGAAGAAGAAGTTTGGGAGGAGCAATTTGAGGAAGACGTGAAAGCCGGACGGCTGGATCACCTTGCCGAGAAAGCCATTAAAAATTATCGAGAAGGCAAATACCGAAGCATAGACGAACTACAGAAATTATTGTAGTATGGAACATATTCTTGATGACGATTTTTGGGATGCCTACGCCGAACTTCCACCCAATGTCCAAAGACGCGTCCCTCAGAAATTTCAACTCCTTCGGCAAAATTCCAGACATCCTTCTCTCCGTTTTAAAAAGGTTGGAAACCTTTGGGCAATCCGAGTGAGTAGAGGTTATAGGGCTTTAGCCCGTGAAGAAGCAGGGGATTTCATCTGGTTTTGGGTTGGAACACATAGCGAATACGAAAGACGGATTTGATAAGCGTCCTGTTGTTTTTCGTGGTGCTTGTCCCATTTGCCCACTACACTATTGTCGGAAGTAAGTATAGGAGAATAACGCAAAGTGCAACTCATTGATAAAGAGAGTATCCTCGCGATGACGCATCTGTGGGAAGGCGAGCGGTTTCCTGATGGACGACCGCGCGTTCCCGATGATATTATTCGGCGAATGAAGGCGATCAGTATTGAACAGGCGTGGGGTGTTCTCAACGGCAACAATTATAAGTTCCAATTCGCTGGCGATTGGATGAACCTTCATCCAGATCGGATTCTCGTCGGTAGAGCAGTAACATGCGCGTTTGTGCCGATCCGTCCCGATTTCAACGATGCTATCTCTGCCCAAGGCGAAAAAGAGGAACGCGTCGGCGGTCAAAACTCGTGGGTAATTGATACACTTGTTCGCGACGATGTTATCGTTGTTGACCTGTTTGGTAAGGTGAAAGACGGTACTTTCGCTGGCGATAACCTCGGCAATTCTATCTATGCGAAAACAGGAACAGGTATGGTCATCGATGGTGGTATCCGAGATTTGGACGGCATCTACGAGTTACCTGATTTCGCAACGTTCGTGCGCGGTGTAGATCCGACAGGGATTGCAAACGTCACCTTGACCGGTATCAACATCCCGATCCGTATTGCGGAGGCGACGGTTTTACCCGGCGACATCGTTTTAGGCAGACGTGGCGGCGTTATCTTTATTCCACCGCACTTCGCACAGCAGGTCGTCGAACAAGGCGAAGAGGTCGCCCTCCGAGACCAGTTTGGACATCAACGGCTACGGGAAGGGGTCTACACTCCCGGCGAGATAGACCGCAAATGGTCGGAGGAGATTGAGGCAGATTTTGCGAAATGGTGTGAGAATCAGGAATGAGGTAGGTCTGAATCAGGATTTGCGGGATTCGCAGGATGAGCGGTCCGCCTCAAGATGGGAAGACGATATGGGTCGCTCCATGTCAAAAATCTCACACGTCCATCCTTGACTTTTCATATGCTTTCGGTTTAACGTGAAAACGACGCGCCAATTTGCCCTGACAACGTACAATTTCAAACCCTCTGGCTTCCAAATACGGATAAACATACCGATTTCGATAGTCGTAGGAGGCTTGTGTAATCCTATCGTGACTGGAATCAATAGCGAGAATTTTCAAATCAGGTTCAATTCAACGCGTCGTTTTTTGTTTGAGACACGTTTTGCCTTTTGTTATTTTTTGTTAGTTAAAGGGTTCCGGCAAGTGCACGTTTGATTAACATTCTAATCATGCGCTGCTCAACGTCAATTAAGGCGCGTCCTATAGATGTTCGTTTCTGCACTTCGTCAATGGCGTGCTTCTTCTACCATTTCTCGTAAAGAAATCCATTGACCATCAGGGGTCATAGCCACTGGGTGACTCCAATGGTCTTCGTGAGTCATTAGTGTGTTATTTGCCATGAGTGTCTCCTTAAGGATTCAGAACCAAAATTATCTTCTTTTTAAACTGGTTAATGGTATTATACGATAAAACGAAATAAAAGTCAAAAAAACAAAAAACGGTAAATTTTAACGCGTTCCTGAGTCGCGACAACACTCAAATTTATCCAACTATTTTTTGGCAACAGTATTGCTGCTATACTAATAGGATTTACGCATGGGCATGATAATTTGAGAAAAAAGTTGTAATTCAGACTTGCATTTAGTATAATGTGATACAATATTACCCCAAGTTGCTACTAACAAATCAACACCATAGTCATGTCCGGTTGTTACGTCCATACTTGCCCGATGGTACCCCAATCACGACAGCTATAGAGGCGCGAAACCTTCACGCTGCAGCAAAAAAGCGTGTGGAAGCAGCGGAACTCCGTGTGGAAGCAGAACAGGACCTTCGCGCAGAAGCGGAAGCCCGGGCTGTAGCAGAGACGGAGCGGCGGCAGGCATTGGAACGTGAATTAGAACAACTCCGCCGACAACTCGAAAACCGGTAATGGAAATCGTGCTGCTGTTATAGGTGGTGTCGCATAACCTGTTAGGTTGTGCATCGTCTTTCGCAAAATGGCGCGAGAATCAGAAGTAACGGAATACGAAAAACTCAGCATGTTCGGCGCGGAAACCTTCCGACAGCGCGGAGACGCTAAATCCGCTTACATTTATGAAAGGAATTTTATGGGAAGCGTTTATATCCTGACGAACAAGGGTATGCCGAACTTAGTAAAAATCGGCTATACGACAAGAACTGCTAAAGAACGAGCAGAGGAACTTTATAGAGACAGAAACGGTAGGGCTATAACTGGTGTGCCAACGCGTTTTGATGTCGCTCACGAGGAATTCTGTGACAATCCAAAGGAACTTGAAACCTTGATTCATCAAGAACTTGATGAATTGCGTTTTAACAAAGATCGTGAGTTTTTCACATTTCCGGAGCTATCAGAAGTGATACAAAGACTTAAAGAAGTTCATAAACGTGAGCCATCACATGCCAATTGCGTTAGTTCTGACAGCCTTTGGAGAAAATGGACATCACAATTTTTGACACGTTTCAGTAAGCTTTCCAATAGGAAAAAATCAGTACCTAAAGAGGGGGAACATCTTTGAACGGTAAACCTTATTATAGTGCGGACAGTGGTTTTGCTTCCGCGGCTGCAGGCAGAGGAGTAACAGAGGCACTACAAGAACATCTTAATGTTATTGTCCGTGATGAGAATCTTGAAATCGCATTTAACCACGATTATTATCAAGCAGAAATAGAGGGTTTAGTTGAGGATAAAAAGGAACTTGAGGCACAGAAGGCTCAGCGGCAAAATGCCATCAGTGAGGCAACTAAACAATTTGAAACGAAGGGAGTAGAATTAGCCGAGCTGAAAGTGAAAGTGGAATCCCCAATAGAAGTCTTGGAAACATCGGAAGGTTCACGTATTGTAGAACTAAACGAGAAAATTGAAGAGAAGATTTCAGAGATTGAATCCAAGAAAGCAGAAAAAGCTAAGGTCAAAATCGAGTTAGAATCACCAACCCAGGTTGAATTAGATGCTTTAAATACTAAAGGAGCAATTCATCAATCCTCAGAACATTGGTTCTCTAAATTACGACACGGGTTTTCTAAATTATTTACGGGGTTCCCTAAGTTGATTTTCGCGATTTTCGCCACAGCTGCGGTTATTGGGCTATTTGGCTATCTCTATCTTTTCTATGTATCCGCAGGTGAAAAGACTGTTAAATCAAGTGATGAAATGGATTTAACAGCACTTATTGATTACAAAGCGTTAGATAGAGCATTGCAATTCAGCGAGGATGATCCGCGGAATTGGTTGATTCTTATGTTTCCCTTTATTTTCATAGTCCTTGCAATTGTAACGCATCTCAGTCTGGAATATGAAAAAAAGACAAGATGGATATATTTCGGTGTTTTTTTGGCAGCAACTTTATTAATCGAAGCGACAATTGGATGGAGAATTGCCCATAACATAGTTGAGGCACAGAAAGCAGCATCCGCAGACGGGCAGAGTCAAGATAGTTTTAGACTGCTATTCTTACTTTTTCTTTTTTTAGGCTTTGGTCCTTCAGTCCTGTTAGGATTAGGTTTACATTGGATATTAGGATTATGGGAAAACCCCCGCCCACAAACCGATACATCTAAGCAGATGGAAATACAGATTAGAGCAGAAAAGAAGGATAAACTGGTTGAACTATCTGCTTTAAACACTGAAATCCAAAATTTAGAAGAGGGTTTGAGTAGAGTCCATAAAGACAAACAAGCCTATTCAGATTCACTTGTGAAAACATATAGGCATCCGATTGAAAGTCAAATTGCCGGCTTAGATGCTGAAATCCAAAGTATTCAAGACGAAATTCAATTGCTCAACGAGCAGGTTGACAGCCTTCAAATGGAGATTGATCGTTGTGAATCTGAGATTGGTACACACTTAAAGGGACAACGTGAAAGGGTTATTGACATAAAGAAGATGGAAGCACAGGCTAATGAATTCGTGACGGGATGGTGTCGGTATGTCGCACAATGTAGAACCGATTTTCAACCGCAGGAAGTCTCGAGCCAAATCATTGAGATCCAAGAACTTGCCAAGCAGACCCTTGAGAATTTCAAAACAACTCTTAAAACAGTTTAGAGGTTTTTATATGATAAAAATGAAAATCGTTAGTGTTTTGTGTCTGGTATTCGTATGGATTTTAAACGGGTGTTCACCAAATGCTCCAAAAGCGCAATCACCTCAACCAAAACCTCTGAATATCATCGTGATACTCGACACATCGGATCGTATTTCCCAAGAGACGCAAAGAGAAAAGGACATCCGCATTATAGAAGAGATTGTTAAGCAGTTTTATAATTTTGTTGATCCCTACATTAAAAAAGGTGGCATAATTCCTCCACATAGACTTGCTTTCGTAGTTCCAGAACAACCTAGAGTTCCGGGTCCCTCGAATGAAATCATAAATAAACTGACAATTGAGGCACCAAGGAGACGTAGTGGAAATCCTGCATTCCAACAAAAGAAAAATGAATTAATTAATGCTATTTCTGAGCTATACGATCATATTCAGCAACACCCGCAAACTGGTTCAGATATCTGGAATTGGTTTAGGTCGCAAGCCAGGTCTCCCCTTTCAACAGATCACCAGAACCGTATAATCTGTCTTTCTGATGGCTATCTCAATTTTGATATTGATATTGAACGTAAGCGTCCCAAAGGAACGTATATGAGGGTTGGAGCATTGCGTGATGATCCAGAAGCTGTGAATAAAATAAAGGACGGAAGTGAGGGGTTACGTCCGGTCGGACACTTCAGTGATTTCAATATCAAATTCTTGATGCTTGAAATACGACTACGCGAAGATGATGGAGTGAAACATTTCCAAGATTTTGACATTATTCGAGCGTATTGGGAGACATGGTTAAATACTATGGGCATTAAGGACGCAAAATTTTTTGAACAATTGGATCCAGGAGGCTTAAAAAATATGATTGAAAACTTCATTCAGTCAGAATAGTTAACACCCTATCTGGTGGAGTCATTTATAATATCTGTGACAAAAATAGGTATCATTACACGTCCTACCCAGAGACGAAAAACTTATTGAATATCACACGCGCACTTGACATTGATTCACTCCCACGAGAGTGTTTCGCGACAATTGGATGACTCTGAAGTAGATGAGAGTGTATAAAGTACAAAGATCGCGAGCACAGCTCGCTCTTACCAAAGAGGGTGTGTCTCGGAATCGGTATGTGAAAGAAATATTTTTCAACCCATCATTTCAAGAAGGACAAAGCAATAGAGTATCTTTATACCTTTCCATATCAAATGTGATTGTTATCATATCACAATTTTGGCTTAGAAAGTGGCCCGAATTTCCGATGGCAGTACAAATTAGTTAGAATATTTCATGAAAAGGATGGACGATAATGACGATTAATCAATTATCTGAAATGCGTAAAAATGGGCTCCAAGCACTTATTGACAACGAATGGTTTGAAGGTTTCAAACGTTTGCTTACTGATTTGTACCCAGACAATGCCCACTTTATCTATGAACTTCTCCAGAATGCTGAGGACGCGTGTGCATCAAAGGTTCACTTTATTCTAAATACTGACAGACTGGAATTTGAACATAACGGTGATAAACTGTTCAAAATAGATGACATAAAGTCCATAACAAGTATTGGTACGAGTACTAAGGTAGATGATCCTACTAACATCGGTAAATTTGGTATCGGCTTCAAGGCTGTATTTGCCTACACCAACACACCGGAAATTGAATCTGACGAATTCCACTTCCGCATTCGCAACATGGTTGTACCCGATACGGAAGGCCTGGTCCCAGGAGCACTCGGGGCGCGGCGGACTCGCTTTGTCTTTCCTTTTGACAACCCCGAAAAACCACCCGAAAAAGCAGTGGCTGAAATAGAAAAGAATCTCCGAGAGTTAAGCGAAAATACATTACTGTTTTTGAACAATATCCAGCAGATAAATTACAATCTACCCAATTCAAAGAAGGGATCTCTGGAGCGAAAAAAAAATGCTGATGATGGAAACAGGATTGAAATTTCTGTCAAGCACCCAGAAGGTGTATCACCCAAGTCCACACACTATCTCCGATTTACGAAAAAGGTTGATGTTCAAGACGAAGACGATAAACCTAAATGCTGTGAAATTGCGATTGCTTTTGGTATGGATAAAACTAAAAGCGGGAATTGGAAAATCGTGCCACTAAATCCTGGTCAGGTCTGCATCTATTTTCCAGCAGTAAAGGAACCTTGCAATCTACGATTTCACATACACGCCCCATTTGCCTCGACCGTTGCGCGTGATAGTATTCGAGATTGTCCGGCTAACGACAAATTGCGCGATCACATTGCAGATTTAGTTGCTGAATCAATGCATTCTATCCGCGACCAAGGATTGTTAGATGTGAGATTCCTGGCAACTTTGCCTAATGACAAAGACAAGTTGTCTCTTTTTTGTGATCCTATCCGTGAGAGATTAATTGAAGAATTTAATCAGACGAAACTGACACCGATGAAACAGGGAGGGTATGCTCCAGCGTCAGGGTGCTATCGAGGGCGTAGGGATTTATCCGATCTAATCGACGATGAGGATTTAGCAACACTCTTGGGTAAATGTTGTTCTCAGCCGTTGTGGATTGCGAATCCGCAACAGAAAAACCAACAGGACGACAATTTTCTATCCATGTTGGATATTTCTGAGTGGACTATTGAAGATTTGGTAGAGGCTCTAGGGACCTTTGAAGATATAACAAAGTGGTTGGAGAAAAAATCGAATGCGAAGCACCAAAAACTATATGCGTTCCTTGGCGATTTTCTATCATCGGCCCGGTCAGATTCGGTTGTTCAAGAACGCAAAGACCAATTATCCAAACTTTGCGTTGTTCGTTGTAACGATAAAACCTACAGAATTGGCAGTGAATGTCGCTTTTTCAACGATGATATGGAATCTGATCCTCCAAAAGACGGGACACAGGAGAACGGTTTCCACTTCGTTGCTACAAGTGTCTATTCGTATGGTAAGAATAAGTCTCAACAAGAAAAGGCACGTATGTTCCTTGACAAGATTGGCGTTTCTGAATGGGATATTGTCGCTGAAGTTCTTGACTATATTCTCCCACAGTATCAGAATAGTTCACCTGACATTTCAAGAACAGAGTACAATAGAGATTTTACAAAAATAGTGAAGGCGTACAGGACAGATTCCCAAAAGAAAAAACAACAGTTGCAGGAAGCGTTGATGACAGTGCCGTTTATTCTTACAAAGGACTCACGTCCAAGTAACCCGATCTATCTCAAACCGGATCGGCTCTATTTTGGAGTCGAAGAGGTGTTGTGGCATAAAAATCCTCCCAGCACTTATTCCTCTGTGACTGTCACTAAAAAGGTTCGTGAGTTTTTGCAGAAGTTGAAAATTCCTCAATGGGATATTGTTGACGAAGTAATCGAAACTATACTTCCAAAATACGAAGGGAATCCGCCGAGAGTTCCCATCAAAGAGCACATGAATGATTTCAAGAAAATTGTCCGCGCGTATAAAATTGACAAGCCATTCAGAAAAATGAAACTTAAAACTGAATTGCAAAACACACATTTTATTCTCGCGGAAAACCCGAATGCAAACTTTCCAATTTATCTTAAACCGAGTCGACTCTATTTTCGAATGGATGATCTGCACATGTATTTTGAAGGGAACAACTTAGTGCATTGGCTTCAGATTTATCAGGATAATGGTGATGACCTTACTGGATTGTGGGAGAAGTTTGCGTCTGATTCCTTTTCTTTAAATGGGCCAACTACTGGTGCTTTTGTTGATCTTGATAAGTATCCGCGTGCTGCCCATGCATTCTTTGAGGATTTGGGAATTGTGGATGTTGTAAGAATGAGAAAAAAAGAAAAGAATAGACAAGGTCATGTTACTGTTGTAAGCCGGTATGGAGATCATCAAAGAGGACTTAATGGGTTTGATCCTGACATACAGGTTGATGGATTGGGCCATGCACTCGACTATCCTACACCTGAGAAAAGTGCTTTTATATGGAATCGTATTGCCCTTCCTTATGTTAATTATATTAGAGGGTTCGTGGAGAAATCAAGGAGGCAGAATTACGACAATTACGACGGTAAAAATTCGTGTGAGGTTGTCCGATCTGATTCTTTTGGCAATTTATTATTTACCAAGGCGTGGCTTCCGGATATTGATGGAAACATGTACAAACCAAGTGAGATTAGCCTCGTAGAACTCCCAGAATCATTTCAACGTGATGATCAACTCGAAAGTCAACTTGGTATGAAAAATGATAAAGCAGCTGCACTGGCAGAGGAAATTGGCATTCCAAAAGAGATGATTGAAGAAATCAGGCGAAATCCTGAAGAATACGCGGACTTTAAGAAGTGGCAGGCTGCCAAAACAGCCCATGAGCAGAAAGAGAAGGAAATTCCAGAACAACCTGTTCAGGAGGAAAATACTCCTTACGATAAGACTCCAGTTGATACGTTCTCAACACCACCTGAGTCTTTGTCGGATGTTAGTGAAGAGAACAGTAGCTCGACTGTGAAGGATAGTGAAACACCCGAAGGCAGTAGATATGCTGATTCAGTAGAAAATAAATCAACACCTCATACTTCTTCACGCCCAAGTGTGAGTGCTCCAAGTTCGCGAGATAGTTCTCAAGGGGAAACATCTCACACGGAGACTCGCAGTGGGAGTGATCAGCACGGAGAAGACGGTGATAGCATGGATATTTTGTTGCCGGAGGAAATTAGTGAAACCGAGGGGTCCTACGAGGGCGCGCGTAAGCAAATTTCAGTAAATACTTATGAGCGCGACCGGACTGCTCGTGATAAGTGCTTGCAGCACCACGGTACAAGTTGTGCAGTATGTGAAAAAGATATGTCAGAAATCTATGGGCCTGTAGCCGCGGGTCTGATTCACGTTCATCATCTCAAACCGTTGAGCGAAATTAAAGAAGATTATCAAGTAAATCCGATTGCAGACTTACGACCCGTTTGCCCGAATTGCCATGCTGTTATTCACCGCCGCAAACCTCCATATAAAATAGAAGAGGTAAAAGGCTTTTTGGAAAAGGTAAGACAGGATGGATAAAGCAACAGTTTCGATAATTGTTAGTGCAATACCAGCAGGTATAGCCTTTTATCGCTTGGATGGAACATCTACCGCGATGTTGTTTTAAAGCATCGGTTAAAAGTTAAACTCGGATTGAGGACAGTTGTTCAATAGTTGGAAAGGGTAGGGGGCTGGTAGACACCGCCAGTCCGTTTTTTCGGTCAAGGTACACAGACAGCAGTCAGTTTCAGGTGGGTGTGTAAAGTTTTTGACGCGCGGATTAATAAAAGTGCGGTCCTGTAGCATAGACTGTTAGTCTGTGGAGAACCAGTATTTCCCAATCCCCGAAATTCGAGAAAATCCGTGATTTACACGACAATTGACAAAATGTTTATACACCCCTGCTCATCTATGTGGGTGTGTAAAGTTTTTGTCAAAGGATTATTTTTTTCATAGCGCAGGTTTGTTTACATAGCACTCCGCTGGAGTGCGGGAGAAGTGCCCGTCTTTTTCTATAGACATGTTGCTCCGCTGGAGCAAAGAGATTTGCTGAGAGGTCATGAATTTCTCATGCCAAGTGTGTGATATGTCTATTTAGTTTTAAGAAATTATTGGATTTCGCCTCTTTTTTCACGACCACAGCCACAGGCTAACAGCCTATGCTACAAAAAAACGCGAGCCGAGTTGCTCCTACAGAAGCGGCGTTTCAAAAAACAAGCGAAAGTATGGAAAACTAAATGACCCTGACTGAATCACCCTGAAAATTTGACTTTTCGCGGTGTTTATGGTATACTTTAAAATGGCAATTGTCTAAAACACACGAGCAGAACGGAAATGAAAATCGCTAAAAATCTGACAGACCTCATCGGGAATACGCCGACGATTCGCTTGAATACTCTGCCCGGTAAGGACGATGCGACGATCTTCGCAAAGTTGGAGGCTTACAATCCCGGCGGCAGTATCAAGGACCGGATTAGCTATGCAATGGTCGTTGACGCTGAAGAACGCGGCATCCTCAGAAAAGGGGATACTATCGTCGAACCTACCGCTGGTAATACGGGTTTGGGGCTTTCTATTGTCGGCATAGCGAGAGGCTATCCTGTCACTTTGACGATGCCAGAAAACGTGAGCCGCGAGAAATATGAACTCCTCTCCGCTTTCGGTGCGAAAATTGTGCTTACGCCGGAACACGGTGGCATGGCGAGTGCTATCTGGGAGGCAGAAGCGATTGTTAGGCAAAACCCACGCCACTATATGCCGAACCAGTTCACGAACCCCGCAAACCCCGAAATTCATCGACGCACGACAGCAGTGGAAATTCTCAAGGCAATCGGCACCGACATCGATTTTTGCGTTATAGGGGTCGGCACAGGCGGCACATTAACAGGTGTGGGAGAAGTACTGAAGACAGCGTGTCCGAATGTGAAAGTGGTTGCCGTGGAACCGCGTGTTTCAGCCGTGCTTTCCGGCGGTCAACCGGGCCCTACTCGGATTGATGGACTCGGCGCAGGGATGGTCCCCGAAGTGCTCAATGTAGATGTTATTGACGAGGTCATCACAGTCTCCGAAAAAGAGGCTTACGAAATGATGAAGTCAATTTCAACAGCCGAGGGATTGTTGGTTGGGATGTCCTCAGGTGCGAATGTCTATGCCGCATTACAGGTTGCAAAGGCACAGGGACCCGATAAAACGGTTGTTACCATTCTCCCGGACACCGGCGAACGCTATTTCAGTTTGAGTCGTTATTTTGAAATCGAATCGGATATCATGGATACGCTTCCGTAAGTTTTTTAACTAAGGGAACACGATTAAAACATTGAACTATACAGTAGATCAGACGCTCTGCCAAGAAATTCTGTTGACGGAGAGTCCGCAAGAAATTCTTTTCTCTCTCTTCAAACGGTTCAAAGAACGCGCCGCGATTGTCACGAGTGGGCAACTTTCGGGTATGGTGATGATTCATATAGCTGCCGAAAACCAGTTGCCGTTCAGGGTCTGTACACTCGACACGCTGCGTCTCTTCCCGGAAACATACACCTTCTTTGAGCAGGTGGAGGCGCGTTATGGTATCCACATCGAACAGATTCAACCTGATCCGCAAGAAGTTGAGGAGATGGTCGCACAACATGGCGAATACCTGTTTTTCGACAGTAAAACGAAGCAGGAATACTGTTGTAGCATCCGGAAAGTCCGACCGATGCAACGACTGCTGGAAACATTAGATGTCTGGATAACCGGTATACGTCACGACCAGTCCGATGCGAGAAAACAGCACCGCAAGGCGGAGATCCTCTCATCCGCGACCCACCCCGTGCTAAAGGTGAGTCCGCTGCTGCAGTGGAGCACGGATGACGTATGGCAGTTTGTCCGTGAAAACGAAATTCCTGTGAATCCGCTGCTTGAAGCGGACGCACAAGGTCACTATTATGAATCCATCGGATGTATCATCTGCACGACACCCATCAAACCCGGAGAACCGAATCGCGCGGGCCGGTGGCGCTGGCAAAACGCAACCGCCGCATTAGAAGACGCTGACGCAGATGAAAACGCTAAAGAGTGTGGATTACATTATTCGATTTAGTAGTTATCAGTTGTCAGGACGGTTTTTCTACGAAAAACCTTTCGGTTGTCAGAAAAAGACTTTAAGATTATCAAAAACCTCTTGTAACCGATAACTGGTAACTAAAAACCGATAACTATTAAAAAAAGGAGAATATATTCTATGGCTGTAATAGTCCGTATTCCAACCCCGCTGAGACGCTTGACGCAAAACATGGCGGAAGTTGAAACAGAAGGTGCCAATATTGAAGGCATTATTGAAAATCTTGAAGCGAACTATCCGGGGATGAAAGAACGTCTCTGTGATGAAGGCGGAAATATCCGTCGGTTTGTGAATATTTATCTTAATGATGAAGACATCCGCTTCCTTGACGGAAAAGAGACAGCTGTCGCAGATGGTGCTGAAATCTCGATTATTCCAGCGATTGCTGGTGGAAGTTTATCTTAATGGCTGTCCGTTATCAGTTATCAGTCGTCAGTTAAAGAAGTCCGTAAAGTCCGTGAAGTGTTCTAAAGTCCGTAAAGTTATCAACTTCGCAATTTTAGTACACTTTGGAACTTTTTTCGCTTTCTAAGATTGATAACTGATAACTAACAAAAACTGATGACTGTAAAACCAGAAACCCTCAACCAGATTTTTGACCACGCGAAATCGGAGTTTCCCGATGAATGCTGTGGTGCCATTTTGAGTGACGGGACGCAGGAATTTGTCTGGAAATGCCGTAATATACAGAACCAATTGCATCAGGAGGATCCTGACAGATATCCGCGTGATGCCCGTACGGCTTACGTGATACACCCTGATGACTTGTTCAAGGTTACCAAAGCATCTGAAACACAGCAGATTAAGGCGTTCTACCATTCGCACCCGAACCACGAAGCATATTTCTCGGAAAAAGACAAAGCAGACGCGATGCTGTGGGATGAACCCACCTATCCGGGGACCACTTATCTGGTAATCTCCGTTTACGGCAGTGAGATACGCGCTGTGAAGGCTTTCGTGTGGGACGCAACGGCGCGAGATTTTCTTGAAGTTGAGGTACCGCTTGGGGAAACTTAACACCATCGGTTGATTTTCTCCAATCTTCAAATTATGCCGTTAAAAAGCACAGTGAGTTTGTGCTTGGACTGAGGCAAGAACCATGCAACGCTGGCGAGTCTACCTTCAGCAATTTATGCCGGACATGCGCGTTGTCAAAGTCCCTGCCGTCAAGCCCTACGTTGGGCTCCTCACTTTTTCCGCTGCCTCCCTTGCAATTGCCTTAGGGATAACGCTCCAAAAATACATTACTTTTGAATACCACTCAAACGCCGGTGTTGTCGGCTGGCTCAGTGCTAATGCGTACCCGAAACAACAAGAATACTTTTTCTATCTGCTGGCACTGCTCGGTATTCCCGTAGCAATATGTCTGTATTGGCTCGGATGGTGTGTCTATTCACGCTGGTGTGCTAAGCGAACGGGACAACTGATCGTACGGGTGCTTAAAGCGAATGCGTTGGCATCCATACCGTTATGGCTTTGCTGGCTACAGGTCTACTCTATCGGTCAGAACATGCTGATAGGTTTAGCCTTGCCGCTCGTTTTGTCGGTCCTGCTGAAGTTGGTGCTACTGAATAGGCAATACTTTCCGGGACTATGGACTTCAAAAAGCGATGTTGAAAACCTCAACAGCGAAGAGCGTGAGGAAACCGCGACGGGTCGCTATAGGTCTCCGAAGTTCTGGCGTATTGGACTCGAGTACATCGTCCTTCCGGTTTTTATCTATCTCCTGACCTATTCTGGGAATATCCACGGCGGTATAGACCTATTCCATGAAGGTGAACGGCTTGCACCGCTGAATGAAATGCTGCACGGTGGTATCCCGTTTCGGGATGTATATGTCCAACACGGACTCTTCCAAAACGCGTACTTGGCGTGGGTCGGTGGTCAAATCTTTGAGCCGACGCTGTTCGGTTTGCGTACAATGGAGCGTGTTCTAAATCCGCTCGGTTATGTCGCGCTCTATCTGCTCGGTTTACAAGTTTTTCGGGGTAGATTCCTGACTGCCTTCTTATGTATGCTTATCGCTTCTGGGACAAATTTCTCCGTATCGGCACGGCATAGTCTCGGTTTAATTAGTTTCGCCTTCGTTGCTAATTTCCTGACGTTTTCGCAAGGTAGGTCAAAGCGCAGCGTCCTTTCGTGGAAACTCCTCTTCGGTGGGATTTTCACGAGTTTAGCCTTCTGGTACAGCACTGAAATTGGGTTATATTCGTTAGGTGCAATCGGACTTTTTCTGGTCATATACGCCTTCCTACAAAAGGGTATTGGCGCAGCAAACGAACAGGTGCAAGAAAACGGTGTGAAGGAACGGCTATTTCCGGTTATCAGTTATAGTTGCGGTGTGCTGTTAGGTTTCCTGCCGGTGGGGTTATATTTCCTATCTCACGGTGCCTTAGACGATGCGATCTGGAATTCCTATATCCAGTGTCGGTATCAACTGGCGACGTGGGGACTCGCTTTTCCGTCTCTGTCGAAAACACTGACGCTATTGTCGTCTGACGGATGGTCTGCCTTCATCTTCAGCGTAGGATTTCGGTGGTATCTACCGATCTGTATTTTTCTGATTATCGTGGGTTACCTAACCTATCGTGGGTTATCCGGCACGCGCTCCACCAATACGATGAAACTTCTCCTCTTACTCCTCGGTGGCGTTGCCTTCTTCCGTACCGCCTTGGGACGTTCAGACGGCGGACACCTGACGTTCGGTGCGACTTTCTTATGGCTGCTCTGTCTATTTCCATTGGAGGGTGGTATTCTCAGCATGTTCCGTGTCATTTTATCGTCATTCAGAGGTAGAACCCCATGGCATGTCGCACTGAAGGCAACATGGGTGCTGATTCCAACGGTTATATTCTGCTGGTACGTTGGAGAGGTACACAATCCAATCTCAGGTTTCAATGGGAAATGGCAACGGTTGCGTCAGAATCCGTTCACACAAAACGTTGTGTCAGAGGAATTGGCACGCGCGGGCGCGGTGGACATCCCGGATGAGCAAGTTGAACAGATCCAAAAAGTCGTCGCCTATATTCACGAAAATACTGAGCCGAATGAAAATATCTTCGACTTTACGAGTCAGGGTGCTTATTATTTTTTCGCGAACCGACCCGGTGTCACCCGTTTTCATCAGGTCTCATACGCATCGACACCTTCAATGCAGGAAGAGGTTGTTGAGGCTCTTGAACGGGACGAAACGCGTTTGGTGATCTTTAAAACAGGGGGTTGGTTTGATGCTGTTGATGGTATCCGAGTTGAGGAGCGACACGCATTGGTTGCGGCATACCTACAAGAAAATTACGAACCCGCGATAAACATCAACGGCACGGAGATTCTGATGCGGAAATAGCTTCATTAGTTGTCAGTTGTTAGTACACAGTTATCAGTTAAACGATAACGGTTATCGGTTGCGAATCACCTTTTACTAACAACCGATAACTGACAACTGATAACTACGCCTGCTGTTCGATAAAGATTCGGTAGATGTCCTCAAAGAGTCTGACATCTGTGAGCGTATCTTCGGCTGAAGATCGGAACGGTTCATCGTTGCGGACATTCGCGACAAAGTATTCTGCCTCTCTGTGATATGCCCACGTCCAACTCGGTCTCGGAATCGGGCGCGTGATTTCCTGTGCTTCGCCAGCGCGATAGATTTCAACCTCTGCGGGGGTGTTCTTCAAGAGCAACGGCGGTGCCCAGGTGTGAACCCAGCCATTCTCAAAATAGATTTGGCTATGCTCGTCCCAACGATAGTGTGAAACATGCCCAGTCTCCAGCGTTACACGAATACCGTCCATATCAAAGATGACGACACCGGAATATCCGTTCGCATCTAAATCGACGGCTTTGACGGTGACTTTATCACCTGCATCAAGGAACCAGCGCATCAGATTGATGTTGTGTGTATACTGCTGGAGGTATCCCAAATACGAGCCTTTATACTGATCAGGTATCCATTCTGGGGTTTTGACAGGCGCGCTCGGTTTTGGTTCGTTAGTTCCATCCATGTGGGTATCAAGATTGCAGACCCAATCCCCGCCAAAACCGTGATTTCTGGCATACGTCAAACGTCCGAGTTCGTCGGTCTCTCGGAATTGCGTTACCTTCGCCTTGACAATCTCGTTTCCGGCATCGTAGCGTTTCATGTAGCCGACCATCAACTTTTTGCCGGACTTCTGCGATGCTGCCACAATAGCCTCAGCCTGTTCAGTAGAGACGGCCATCGGTTTTTCCATGAAGACGTGCTTCCCCGCCAAAAGGAGGTCTTTGGCGATTTCGCCCTGTAAGGCGAAATCAGCGGAGACTGCCACCGCTTCGATATCGGCATTTTGTGCGAGTTCACTGTGGTCGCTGTAAAGTTGGGGGATACCGAACCGATTTTGAACGACTTTCCCAAGTTCAGAACGCACCTCTGCGAGTCCGATGAGTTCACAGTTCGGGATGCTCACAAAATTCGGGATATGGACCTTCTGTGCCATGAATCCACAGCCGATATAACCGAGTCGAATTTTTTCCATGTTTTTAATTTTCCTTTAGCCCCTAAGACAACTGGCGTGATTCTATCTGTTCAACCGCCGATTTAGCACCCTCGCGAACCAGGGCAGAAGCATCATCCCGAGCAAGCTGCTTGAGTTTGCCGAGGCTAAGGCTGGCTTCGAGTTTGCCAAGAGCGACAGCGACGAAGTAACGGACATCGGCATCTTCGTCATCTAACGCTTCGAGTAGCGCGTTTGAATCCATCATGGTGGCGAGGTGGCGATCGGCATCACCGATATTAATCAACGCTTGTGCGGCGATCCGCCGCGAATGGACATCTCCGTGGCGAAGGGAGGTGAGGAGTTCGTCATTACCTTTCGGAATAATGCTGAGGTTATCCCAGTCACAATCCAAGCAGAACCATGAATTTCCATCCAACCGTCGGAGATTCGTATTTCCACACGAGGGACATCCCTCAAATTCCTGTTGTTGACTCATGATTTTGTCTATTGTTCCCGGTTACGGCACACGGCGTGTGCCTACTGCTTTAAGTCGCAACTTCGTCAATCGCGGGATTTCCTTCCATTTCTGGGAGTTCGCGCCAGATTTCGGGACCCTCTGGCTTGAAATTAATCGTCGCTATGAATTGCATACCGTGATAGAAGTTGATTTTGAATTTGCCGCCCCCGAAATTCTGTCTGAGATATTCCAATGGGGCTTCAATCAAAGGCCCCATTTCGTCGGCATGATAGAACGCAAGTGCTTTAAACCGCACTGTATTACCCACTGGTTCCTGCACAAGGAGTTGTGCTGAGGTTGCAGGAAAGAGGAGCTGAAAAGCTTGCCAAAGGTCGGCAACCGTCGGGTTCGGATTCCCGACCCGTTTTTTGAAGTCGTTCTCCAGATATTCTGAGAAGGTATTAAAAACCCAGTCCATAGTGAGTGGTTATTGGTTATTGGTTATAAGTTATAAGTTAAGAGGGTTCTTGGAACGGTTCCGTTCTCTGTGAAGGTTTCCACATGAAAATTAAGAATTTAATCGGGTAATTTCTTGCGGAAATCCGGTGCCCCTTCCCAGTAACGGGTGGGGACCCCGGTTCCAAACCGCACCTACCGGGTTTGGAGGAACATAGAATTACCCAAATATTTTATTAAACTTCATCAGGAAACCTCTTTAACTGTTAACTGAAAGGTTTTTCGGAGAAAAACCGAACTGATAACTGACAGCTATTACAGCGGTGCCTTTAAGAATTCCTTCCAATCGAAATTAGGCAGAGGGAACTCCTCTGTGGCTTTGCATTGTCAAAATGTTGCGGCTTTCTCGAAGAAATCAATATCTACACGTTCGATCCCAGCTTCGCGCGCGTTTTCAGCGACGCGCTGAACAACCATCTCGCGGACAAACGGGATCGGTATCCGTTTGACCCGGTGTTCGACTTCCTCGGTGCAAGGCACTGTGGTGTTGTCAAGATAGGGACCGTCGTGAAGCACGGCTGCATCGGGGTGATCGCATGTCTCTGGCACGAGTTGCTGTAACCGCATTGAGACGTAATCGGTTACCCACTCCTTGAACGCTTCCGCCTTCTCGGTGTCTACTTCACTGGTACCAGGACGTTGGTCCAACTTCTCGTTGATACTAACAAGTAGATTTTCGACTCGCGTCAAGCGTTCTTCTACATCTGTAAGTCGTTGGTTTTCACTGTTTTGTTCGTTCATGTGTTTCTCCTTAAATTGCCCAATATTTCCAGAGGTCTTCTGGGATTTCGTGTTTGATCTCTTCCCGCTTTTGATGGGAGTAGCGCGCAAAGATCCCAAAACGTGGAATGTCTCTTATGTTCGCTGACCCGGTATGGCACAAAAACGCGTGCCACAGGACAACGTCACCCGCAGCACCTATAAATTCGCGAGGTCCGTCTGGCGATAAATCCGAAAGTACATGCCATCCCCAATCTTCAATATCGTAGAAACTGCCATCAATCTGCTCAGGATATTGAAGAAAATATTTATGTGTTGACTGGTGGCTTCCGGGCCAAAAGACAAACGCGCCGCCATTGGGTTCAACATCGTAGAGATAGGTTGTCGCGCCGAGCATAAACGGACTCCAACCGCCGGGACCATAAGCATCAATATGTCCGCTGCCGGGCATTGCCCATTTTTCTTCGGGGTTGGGCCATTTGACGAGCGGTGAACCGCCACCGCCGCTAAATTGTCCACCACCGAGTTGCTGAGTTATCTCTTGCATCACAGGCAGCTGTCCGAACAGTGGCGAAAAACTGAAGTTTTGGACTACATAGTCGTTGGGCCATGTCTCCTGTGTTTCCAGACTGGAATTAAAATGCGTCCAGATCTGTTCTCGCCATCGGTCAATTATCTCCGAATCAATAAAATTTTCAAGGATAAGGTATCCATGTTCCTGAAAATATGCAATCTGTTCCGTTGTTAGCATACAAGTTACCTCTACGTTTGTTGCTACGGCACAACGGCGTGTGCCTGCTACTTTGCATTAGCGTTTCGGTCGGAAAGATGGGATGCCAGTTTCATCAAATCGTTTCTTGACGGCTTGCATCAGTTCGGGCGTAACCTCCCGATAGCCGTGTTCACGTGCGTATTTCTCAACGCTTTTGACGACCATACCGCGCGCAAATGATGGCACGCGTTTTAACCTTTTTTCTGCGGCTTCCGTCCACTGCAATTCGTAATCCGTTTCCGTTGCAAAAGCGACTCTTTTCTCAATTTGAACAGGTGACGTGTCGCTGGTGAGATTTGAAACCTCGCTTTTCAGTTCATTCTTCCCATTAACTAACTGGGACCCCGGCTCATATTCACACGATGCATCTTCGGCGAGGTAGTTGCCAGTCGTCGCATAAGCGCGCGCTCTACAACCGCCACACACCTCTCTGAATTCACATGCACCGCACTTCCCTTCAAGTAGATTCCGGTTCCGTAGATCCTGAAAAGTTTTTGATTCGTTCCAGAGTTTAACAAAACTTTCGTCTTTGAGGTTTCCAACACTCACGGGTAGATAGGGACAGGGGGTCAGTTCACCCTCAGGCGTGATACGGCAGTAGTAGATACCACACGGACACGTACCGCTGGGATACCCTTGAAGGAAGGCGGAATCAGACTGTTGCCCATAGATAACGCGCTTATAGTGCGGGGCGCATTTCGCAGCAATGAGCATCTTCCCCGTATAAGCTGCTTGCAACTCGAACATTGTCTCAAGCATCTTTTCATATTGCGTAGGCGTAAGGTCCATCACCGTCTTGCCTCTGCCGGTTCGGACGAGAAAATAGAGGTTTAGTACCTTCGCACCGAGTTGATAGGCGAACTCTACGATTCTTGGAATTTCGTCGTAATTCCACTGCGTCACGGAGGTCTGAACGAGGAAATCCATTTGTGCGCGTTTGAGTGCCTCAACACCGTTCATCGTCGCTTTCCACGCGCCCTCCATACCCCGGAACTTATCATGGTCTGTAGGTTGGATAGAGTCGAGACTCACACCTGCACCAGTGACACCATGCTGTTGCATCTTCTCAACAACTGCGTCGTTGAGCAGGACACCGTTTGTTCCCATAACAACAAGAAACCCGGTATCGGAGGCATATTTCGATATCTCCAAGATATCCGGGCGTAATAACGGTTCTCCACCGGTAAGGATGAGGAGGATATGCGGATTGATTTCGGCGATCTCATCAATGACGCGGAAACATTGCGATTGGCTTAATTCCGCGTCCCGTGCGTATTCCGTAGAATCTTGAATATCAGATAATTGAAAATTTCCGTTTCCTAATTCGTTTGTGTCTACGAATCCTGCTGGGAGGTAGCAGTGCGTACATTTCAGATTACACAATCGGGTGATATTCCATGAGACTGCCTGAACTTTGGTATTTTGCATGTTTCTTAGATGATTGAGAAGAGAAAAAGATATGATGTTTTAAAATTAGTGCTTTACCAGCAATGCGAGTACGAAAACGATTAAGCCTGCAACCAGCGTTAACCATTTCCACACATTGATATAAGGACTCTGGTTGAGATGTGCATCGCTATCGGGCGGAGTACCTTCAAGGTGTCGTCGATAGAGCGAACTGTATAACCCCCAAAAAAGTGCCATCACACCGAACGCCGTAAGTTTTGCGACGAACGTTAACATATAGACTTTGAAATCGCTACCACTCTGCTGCGCAAAAAATCCGTTATTCCATGCAACGATAAAGAACACCATCGCGCCCGTTGTCAGGAGCACATGAATCATCAATCGTATCCAAGTCCGAAAACGGTTGTGAACTGCTAATAGGTTTTCCGTTGATAAATTTCGCTGCAGGATTGGCATTGCGATGAAGGTAGAAAAGAGGACGCCTCCGAACCAGATGATCGCTGCTATCAGGTGGACGCTTCGGATGAGAAGTTCTACGCTCTCCCGCATTTTTTTTAGAATCCCGATTTTTGATAAATGATACCACATTCCGCGTTCAAAGTCAAATTTGATTTGGGATAAAGGTAAACAGCAGCTTTTCAGAAATTCCTCCTTAATTCTCGGCGCGGAGCGCATCAATAGGTGAAAGCCGTGCCGCTCGCATCGCAGGGTAGACTCCGAAACAAACGCCCATGAAAACCGAAAAAAGAACGGAAGTTAGCATCCAATATAAAGAAAGGACGACGGGCCACTCTGGCACAATCGGTACAATGCGTATAGCAATCCTCGCCATGCCGTGCGCTGCTAACCAGCCCCCTGCAATGCCGAATACCCCACCGCAGAGGCAGAGACAGATGGATTCGGTCAGAAATTGCCAGAAAATATCAATCCGTCTTGCTCCAACGGATTTCCGCAACCCTATTTCCCGCGTCTTTTCGCCGACAGAAACGAGACAGATATTCATAATGCCGATACCACTGACAAACAACGAGAAGCCTGCAACGCCCCCTAACGCAATTTTCATCACCTTTTCAAGGTGTTCAAGTTGTTCGACAGTTCGTTTGGGCCTCCAGTAACTCGTAAAGTTATCGATACCCCTATGCCTTTGCCTAATCACCTTCCGGGCGGATTTAACCACATCGTAAGCCTCTGCGTCTTTTTGAAAAAATATATTAATCCTTTCAACATAGCGGATGCCTGTAATACGTTGTTGATACGTTGTTATTGGAACGCATATCAGGTTATCTAAACTCCCCCAGGTAACACTGAGATTTCTCCCTTTCGGTGCCATGGTACCGACAACGCGCATCCGAACGGGGGCTTGCCGCCAATGGTTCCGAAGTTTTACCTCTTGACCGATTGCGGAGGTATTTCCGAACAATTCTACCGCAACGTTAGCACCCAAGACGCAGACCTGCGTGGCGTTGTTAATATCGTTCTCGGAGAGAAATCTACCTTCTTGCAAATCATATCGCATAAGTTGTGCATAGTCAGATGTTACACCCTCTAGCGAGGCGGATCTGAATTCTCCACCTTGGGGGCTGGTGACAAATATTCGAGATCTTCGATTCCGGGGAAGGACACCTGTGACCTCCGGGCATTCTGCCTCAATTGCATAAGCGTCGCCCAAAGTATATCGCTCCGTTGTTGGATATCGCCGGCCGCGTCTCCTCACGGATTGGCGTATCCAGAGTTGCACTTGGTTGGCTCCCCCGAGTTTTTCAATGTCATCGGCAATGATTTGTTTCGCGCCATCGCCGATAGCCATCATGCACAGCACACTGGCAATCCCAATGGAAATCCCGAGAATGGATAACCCAGCACGGAGCCTATTTTCCTGGATATGCCGTATACCGGCAGCAATTGCACCAGAGAATTTCATGCCACACCCAAATCAGTTTGAACGGATTAAGAGTCTATCCGCGCTTTCATATCCGAGAGCAGGAACGAGTACTGCTGCCGCAATCCATCTCCCCCCACTCACAGCACTCAGGATCATCACTTAAGCACGGACAATTTGGATTTCCTTCATCATCATCGCAGCACTCGCTGCTTGAGAAGAGGGCAGTATCTGTTCCGCCGTCCCAGTGTTCTTGTCATCCGTTTGAGTGAATTTACGTTAGATAGCGATTAACGCAAAACATAGGAATCAAATTTGTTGACATTATACAGAAAAAGAAATATCCATCAAATTGAATAAATTCAAAAAGCTGCATCACGTTTTCAGATTGACGAAAATCAATGCAATTACTGCCAGCAGCGCACCGATGAGAGAGGTTCGGCTCAGCCGTTCATGGAGAAATACCATACCCACAAACATCGTGAACAATACGCCACCGGAACTTGACATCGGAAAAGCGATTAACGCACTCACTTGATCCAAAGCGATGAGCAGTGCCCAACTCCCACCGACATTACAGACACCTATCAGCACGCCGTAGAAGACTTCCCACCAATTCGGCCATATTTTCTGATAGAAGCATATCCCCAAATAGATGACTGTGGCGACACCGAAAAGTAGACTCATATAAAGCGATTTCTCGTCAATAGGACACATTTCGTTGAAGGCTTTCATAGTGAGCCGTGAGATACCGGTGACCAACAGGATCGTAATAGCAATAGCGAACCCTAAACCTTGAGGCACTTCCGGCTTGTCAGGTGTGAACGCATAAGTCGGCTCTTTCTCCCGCTGGCTGAGGAGTGGAATTGCTACGAAGGTTAAGAGAAGTCCTATGGTTTGCCAGAGGTTTGGAATCTCTTGCCAGAATATCATCGCCACCAGAATCGGTAGCACGATCGACAATCTGACGAGTGCAGCCGTGACGACAATCCCACTGAGCCGGATACCGATAGTGAACAGTTCAAACCCAACAGCATACGTCACGCCATTTGAAATGCCTAATGCGAAGGTCAGCCTTGAGAATTCAAAATCCTGTTCCTGAGAGAGTACCCAGACGCTGATAAAGAACGCAGTGAGGTAGTTGACAAAACCGATAGGGTTGAGGCGTTGTTGGTTGTTTTTGGCGTGCTTGAGGAAAAGCCCAAAGCCTGAGAGCAGGATGATGTTGAGTACGAGGAACAACATAGGCTTTAAAGGTTGGAAGGTTGGAAGATTGGAAGGTTGAGTCTCTGTTCCATCCCTCCTCCCTTCCAGCCTTCCACTCAAACCCTTCTATTCCTCCATCGGCAGTGCGACCTTAGTTTTCTCTTTCGCGGATTGGTAGGTAGCCAAAACAACCTCTACGGCGTGTTTTCCACCTCGACCGTCAATCATCGGTGTTCTATCTTCTCGGACGCAGTCAACAAAATGCGTCAATTCGCCGACGACACCATGCGGTCCCTCACGATTGGGAACGATTTCCTCCCAGTCGCCGCCGCGTTTTTTGAGATAGGCGAGATCGGCTGACATATTCAGACGGAGTGATCCTTCGGTTCCGTCGATAATCGTATCGTTGGTCCCGCGCGCGCCGAGGAAACCGCCCCACCTTAAAATACCGACCGCGCCCGAATCGTAACGGATGAGTGAGATCGTATAATCCTCCCAATCGTCGTGTCCGGAGAAACTTCCTACTTCAGCGGCGACGGTCAGCGCAGTGCCACCGAACCAGTTAATCAGATCGGATTTGTGGATACCGTTCTCCAAGAGTCCGCCAACAGTGCCGTACCAACTTTCGGGTCTACCGCGTGGGGCGTTATATGGACCCGAATAGTCGGTTTCGATGTAGGTGATGTCTCCGATGTCGCCATTGTCCACCATCTGTCTACCGAGTTCATGGACAGGATAGAAGCGTAACACCTGCCCGACCATCAGATGCGTTCCTGCCTTATCCGATGCTTCGATCATCGCATCTGCCTCAGCGAGCGTCAAGGAGAGCGGTTTTTCGCAGAAAGCATGCACCCCCGCCTCCGCTGCATCAACGATGACTTGTGTATGCGCTATGGGCGGTGTCGCGACGACGACAGCGTCCACGACAGCAAATAATTCTTGATAGTCTTGGAAGGCGCGAATCTGATGCCGTTCAGCAACGGCTTCCGCCGCTTCCAATCGAAGATCCGCTACACCTACAAATTCACAATTTTCAACGTTAGGGAGCGCGTTGCAATGGCCGTTTCCCATGCCACCGACTCCAACTACACCTATACGAACCATTTTAAATCTCCTCTTATTTCTCTGAAGAATCCGAGAACTGATATGTGCCGTCCCGATTTATTGAGATCGTCGGCAATTTCTGGGACTGTTCAAACCAATTATATCCGATTTTCAGATTTTTCCAAAAGTTTATCAGCGTATCGTTATTTGGAAAAGTGCTTTTTAAGCGCGTCATTGTATGATCGTCCAATTTTGTTGGAAAAATATGCACAGGGATTTTTGCGTGTCCGTTTGATTTCGCCTGTACTGCCAACCAATAGACTTCCTTAATATATTCATCAGTGATTGGAACACAACCGATCGTGACACATCCGCCGTGTATAAATATATCACCCCCGAGTTCGCCTTTTTCGCCCAAAATCTTATCCGCTTGGTTCGGATAATTAACCCCAAGTGATAGGTAAAAGTTGCTTTTGGGGTTAAATCTATCGATAACATAAAAGCCTTCTGGAATTTGCAAGTCGCCTTCGCGTCTTTTGGGTCCCAAATTTCCTGATGTGCGGCAGATAGCGTAGCGTTTCGCAAGTTTGAAGACGGCATCAGATGTTGAAGATGCCCAGACTTCCAAGATTTTCTCCTGTTTGAAAACTCGGATAAAGAGTTTCTGTGGCGGATAGGGGATACCCTGGTCTGCGAATAGGCTGCGAAGTGGACCGTCTTTTTCTTGAAACGCTGCCCGGACGCGAGGGTATCTTCGCTGTTTGTCCGCGAAATTTTGTGGGTCCGTTGACTGACAAGCGCAGATCATCGTAAAGGTGAGGGAAAGGACGATGTATAGTTTCATAACCTCATATTGTGTGAAGGGTTTCTAACCCGGATGCCTGTTTTAATAAATCCGGCTTACAAAGTTTCTCTCCCTCGGGTGCGAGTTTTCACGAGCCATATTATAATTGATAACGAAATTAAAATACAGAAACTCCACAATATCAGTTTGATGTGTGCAGAAATTCTGTCCCCAAGGTAGGAGTAAACCAAGGTCGCGGGCAGTTGACCGATGCCGGTGGCAATCCAAAAACCGAGAAACCGCATCCGGGTCACTCCCGCAAAATAACTGACAACATCAAAAGAGATAAACGGCATCAAGCGAGCAATAAGGATAGCATAAGTGCCATATTTTTCAAAGAAATCATTCGTTTTGTCAACTACCGGCTGGCTGATGAACCGTGTCACGCGTTGGATACCGAGATAGCGGGCAATATAAAAGCAGAGTGCCGCGCCGACCATTGAACTGCTCCAAGACAGGAGCGAACCCCACCAGAAACCAAAAAGTGTGCCGTTTGCAAAGGTAATCAGGAACGCTGGCAGCGGCGCAATCACACTCTGGAAGATCATGAGCATCGCTGATACAACAGGCGCAAGTGCACCATAACCCGCGATATACGCGCGTGCAGTTTCAATACTCTGAAAAACAGCAGTGAGTTCGAGGAGATATGTCCAAACCCGTTTATGGTAGACTCCGAGCAAGATTAAACCTATTAGTATCACAAATAGTAATATTATAATGCGATACTTGTTGCGGATGGCAACTGAGCGGAGTCTATCTAATACCTTAGACATCTTTTGCTTGCTGTATCAATGCGCGATTCATCCGGTCTCGAAGTTCTTGTATTTTGTCGTCTGTCCAATTGTAGAAACCTTCCTTAGATTTTACACCGAGTTTACCGGATTCAACCATTTGTCGGAGCAGCGGATTGATGTCAGACGAACTGTTGAGATCTTTATAAAGTGCTTCAAAGGCGGCAAGCACGAGGTCCCATCCTGCGAGTTCAAAGACCTCAAAGGGACCGGCGACACTGAGCCTGCGTCCGAAGCTATTCCGGACGACAAGGTCAACGGTCTCAGCACTGGCGATGCCTTGCTCTACAATAGCGAACGCTTCTCGAATGAGGGCGGCTTGCAACCTCGGTCCGACGAAACCGAGTGCTTCTTTTTCAATAATCGCGGGCGTTTTCCCGATAGCTGTCAAGAGATTGAACGTCACCGTAACGGTTTCATCAGAGGTGTCAGGACTACGAATGAGTTCGACCAATGGAATCAAGTAGGGTGGATTAAAATAATGTGTGTTGAGTATCTTATCCTTGCGCTTTGCCTTCACACCGATCTGGCTCGGCATCAATGCGGTCGTATTGCTCGCCAAAATTGTATGGGATGGACAGATTGCATCTAATTCCTCAAATATCTGCTGTTTTAGTACCAAATTCTCGGTGACGGCTTCAACAACAAAATCGGCGTTTTCGGCGACTGCGGACAGTTCGGTGGCAGTCTGAATGCGTTGTACCGTCGGCGCGATATTCTCTTTTGCGATAACCCTGTTTTCAGCAAGCACACTGAGGTTGCTCTCAATCTGAGTGCGTGCTGTTTCAAGGGTTTCGTCGGTGACATCGTGCATACGTACATGGTAGCCTGCGCATGCAAACTCCTGCGCGATGCCGTGGCCCATCAGTCCTGCACCGATAACGGCGATCTGTGAGATTTCATCAACTGTCATTTTTCCTCCGTTTTCCAGCAATAAGGATCGTAAACTCCCCGCGCGGTTCGGTCTCTCGGAATTTCTCCAACGCTTCACTCACATTCCCACGGAATATCTCTTCAAATTTTTTGGTCAACTCGCGTGTAACGACAATGTCGCGTTCACCGATCACTTCAAAGACATCTTCAAGGAAGCGACAGAGACGATGCGGAGATTCAAAGAAAATTAACGTCCTTTCTTCTTCCGTGAGTACACTTAATTGACGCTTTCTTTTTCCGGATTTTGGGGAGAGAAAGCCTTCAAAGGTAAAGTTATGCAAGGGTAACCCAGAAACGGATGCTGCTGTGATGACTGCTGACGCGCCGGGAATCGGGACAATCGGGATTTCTGAGGTGATACAGCCGCGCAGGAGTGGATACCCTGGGTCTGAAATGATAGGCGTGCCAGCATCTGAAACAAGGGCAATCGCCTCACCTATCTTCATGCGATCAATCAGTTTGTCGCATTTCATTTGCTGGTTGCCTTCAAAGTAGCTTGTGAGCGGGGTCTGAATGTTGTAGTGCGTTAGGAGACGGCGTGTTTGACGTGTGTCCTCAGCAGCGATGAGGTCTACCTCTTTAAGGATACGGAGCGCGCGCAGGGTGATGTCCTCTAAATTTCCGATCGGTGTACTAACGAGGTAAAGCGTGCCAGATGGCGTGTTTTGCATGTTTATTAGTTGTCAGTTATCAGTACGATTTTTCTGCGAAAAATCTTTCGGTTAGCAGTTGTCAGTGGCCAGTCGCCAGTTGCCAGTTAAAGAGATGAACCAGATTGCCCTCTTAACTGGTAACTCGTAACTGGAAACTGGTAACTATTCCCTCTGATAACTGATAACCCTTGCTATATTGGGCGTTTCGTGCTAAATTACCGACGATGAAAACTACCTACGCTATCCTATGTTTCCTATGGTTGGTAACACCGGTATTTGCGCAGACAGTCTCTGACAAAAAACCTTATGAATCGGCGCGTCCGCTCTACGTCGGTGCGCGTGCGTTGGGAATAGGAAACGCCTTCACCGCTGTCGCTGACGATGCCACCGCGGGTTTTTGGAATCCTGCCGGACTCATTCAGTGGCAAGGTGTAAAACTGTTCGGTGTCAATAAGTTTTATAACCGAGAAGATTACCGGTTTGACCCGAAAGGGATCGGTTATAGCTACCGCGGTTACAGTCTTTTCTGGGGCAACAAAATCGCTATCGGCGTTGACAGTGGTGTTCCCGATTTCAACTATTATAGCATCGCGCGCCAACTCGGTCCCTATGCCGCCGCAGGACTCAGTTTCAAATTTAAGAGAAGACACCCCTCTGATGTCTATCAATTCTTTGGGTATCAGACAAACTACGACATTGGCTTGCTTGTCAAACCGCGCCGAAACCTCAAATTCGGATGCCTTGCACAAAACCTCGAAGGTTATGGTATCCAATGGCTGACACTCGGCACCGCCTACCGCTACACTGCGTACCAATTCTCGGTAGATGTTGCCTTCCCTACTGACCGGACAACACCAGAGGTGTACATCGGTGCCGAGTGGGATCGGTTCCCTATTGTTCCTATCCGACTCGGTTTTTCAAACGGGGCATGCACAGTCGGAATAGGGGTTGCGTGGAAAGGCATCCATATCGACTATGCCCGAATTTTTGAGAAACCCGCCGCATCGGATTTTATTGGATTAGTTATCAGTTTTCAGTAGTCAGTTTTCAGTTAAGATGTGCTACGCCCAAGTCAAGATTTTTTTAACTGACAACCGATAACTGATGACTGACAACTATTCACCACCTACCTCTTTCCAGTCCAACGCCTCTTGATTCCACTCAAACTGCTGCAAGGGACCGAATTTGAGGTTGAGCGTTAAACTTTTCGGTGTTGGTGAGCTGTCGAACAGATTGAAATCTCGGACAACAACATAAGTATGCTGCCCATCCGTAATCGCTTGGCACGCCTCAATGAAGTCATCGAGATTACGGATCTGTTTTCCGTTTATATCGAGAATGACTATCTTAGAATTCCCATTTCGTTCTTGCACACCGACACGCGAAAAACTGCTCCCCGCAACGGCATGCGGTAGATAGACACCGTCGGCTTCCAAGAAGAGGATGCGGCGCAATTGCGGCGTAATATCGTGAAAGATTGCACCGCCAAACCTGACGAACCGGGTCACCTTCTTCGCCTCCAAATCCTCCACAGGCACATCAATACTCAGGTTTTCTCCGTTCCGATAGATGTCCAAATTGACGCTTTTCCCAACATTCTGATTCAGGACAGCATCGAAGGTATAGAGGTCGTCCTTGATGGGTTTGTTATTGATGCGATAGATAATATCGGATGCGCGCAGGTCAGCTTCACCCGTTGTTCTCGGTACAATGGATTCAATTTGGATGACCTTTGGCGTTCCTGCCTTAGAAGGTCCAATCTCTTTCCGCAACTCCGCGGGAAAGTTAAAGTGTTTAATGGCTTCGCCGATAGAGATGAGTTCCAGATCTACGCCGATTTCGCCGCGTTGGATCGCCATCTTGTTCCGAATCAATTCAAGGGCATCGTAGAGATAATCAATCGGGAGTTCAAAGCTGGAGGTATCCGTCCCGCGGGCATGGATAGCGATCACTTGCCCCGCGGTATTCCACACCGGACTTCCGCTTGAGCCGCCTGTTCGGTCGAATGTGGTGTGAATGTAACTGGAGTGCCGGTCGCCTTTGTTAACGTTGAGGTTCGTGATCCTTCCGAATTTGATTGTATATTCCTCTTTCTCGTTGTTACCGATAAGTAGGAGTTCATCGCCAAGGGCGAGTGCATCCCATTCGCCGAGTTCAACGGCTTGCAGTTCAAAATCAACCTCGGCGGGATCAATCTGATAGAACCCGAAGTCGTGTGTCGGATCGTAGTAGAGAATCCGTGCCTCCGTAAAACTACCGTCGTGGAAGTTAATTTTGACGTAAGAGGGGCTACTGCCGGTGACATGGCGGTTCGTGGCGATAATCCCGTGTTCCGCGTCAACGACAAAGCCGGTGGCAAAATTTGTGCCTTTCACTTCGGTTTCAAAAACAACCTCTGAAGAGGTTTCGACATTCACCACCATCGGTTTGTAGGCGGCAATCTGATCTGTCCAGTCGTGTTCGGCATTGGCGTTCACAAGTAAAATAAAAAGCGCAATAACTGCTAAAATCACGCTATTTGTGCGTTTAAAAATTTGTTTCATAATATATCCTTTTCCGTTTGGATTGTTTTAATTTTTTAAGAGTTTAACACAGCAGTTTAGGTATGTCAAATGTTTTTTGGAAACCTAAAACCGAATGTTCTTGTCTTGACGGTGCTTTTTAAACGTGGTATATTGTTCACAAAACTGCCTTAGTCCCTGAAAATGAGAGAGGAATTTACAAATGGCAATACATCACTTTAAACCGACAGTCTACCACACAGCGATTGGCGCACACGACCCAGTACTCCATGTTGAGAGCGGCGACACCGTTTTCACGACCACGGTGGATAACGCTGGCTACGATGCCACGGATACACAAGTTACGCCCGGTGGAAATCCCCAAACAGGTCCTTTTTACATAGAATCAGCTGAACCCGGTGATATGCTATCAGTTTACTTTGACCGAATCGTCCCGAATCGTTCAATCGGGCGGACGGCTATGGTCGTTGCCCCCAATGTTCTCGATCCGCACTATGTAGCGTCTGAGATGCCGGAAAACGGTCGGGCAGAGTGGCACGTGGATGTGGAGAAGTGGACAGCGACGCTGATGACACCAGAGACGCAGTTAGGGCAACTCACGCTCCCGCTCGAACCGATGGTCGGGTGTTTCGGTGTCGCACCACCGCGTGGTCAAGCGATTTCGACAGCGACCTCCTCTACACACGGCGGCAATATGGACTATCGCGGCTTTCAGGAGGGTGTTACCGTCTACTTCCCTGTTTTTGTCCGCGGTGGGCTTTTTCATCTTGGTGATGGACACGCTGTGCAGGGTGATGGCGAGATCGTCGGGACTGGCATCGAAATCTCTTTTGATGTGCAGTTTACGGTTGAAGTACTCAAGGGAAAAAGCATCAACTGGCCCCGTGCGGAAAATAGCGACTATATCCTCGCGGCGGGCAATGCACGACCGTTAGATCAGGCGGTGCAACACGCAACGACGGAACTCCTGCGGTGGTTGGGTGAGCTCGGTTTGGAGAAAAGCGCAGCGCATATCCTATTAGGGCAAGCCGTAGAGTATGATATGGGTAACGTGTTTGATCCGGCATACACGATGGTCTGCAAAATCAAGAAGTCGATTCTACGCGATATTGGGATTATGTGATGTGTTTGGGGGGACGCTTATTTGACTAAAGAAGCTTAGCGTTCGCAGTGAGAATAGATATTTCTTGAGTCTTGAAATCGCCATCGTTTGTTATTAGAGTGAATCCATTGTTTTTGCAGATTTCAGTTATGACCTGATCGTTGAAATCGAAATCGCCGCTGATATAATCAGCGAGCAGATCATCTATTGGCAGCGTTACAAAGTCACTTTCTACTCGTGTACAATGCTTCATAATCTGCTTGACATGAGTGGTAATATTTTGAGCCACTGGTTTGAAATCTGGGCTGTTGCGAAAAGTTTTGAAGGCGTTCGGATAGGACGAGGCATCTCTCCATTTCAACCTAGCGTAAGCATTAATAAATTCTGAAACAACAAGCACATCAATATAAATTCGGCTTTTTACTCTCAACATACGATTAAAGACGCTTGCGTAGATAGACCGCCAATAAGATCTCGGTTTCGGCGGACCGTACAGATATAACCAGATATTAGTATCCAGAAACAGTTTGTCTTGGGCGGTGAAGTTATAGTGACGGATCTCGCCTGCTTTATCCCTCATCGTCGTTATCCCCTAAGACCTCTTGAAATATTTGATTGAATCTTTGGGGGTCTTTAAAATATAATTTGACATCGCGAACGACGGATTCCAACAAAGCGAGGTCGTCTGGAGCTATATCTTCCACTTTCAATAGAGACCGAATTTCTTCTTCACTGAATGTTCCGTACAATTCACCAACTGCAGCAGTGAGAAAAGGCGTTGTTAATGCTGTGACATTGTGAAATGAGAGAACGACCTCTTGATTCGCTCTCAGCGCAGCGTCAAGGTGTTTATGAACCTTCTCCCCATCATCGGAGGCAACACAGAAAGGGCTGCCTACGACTTCAAACATGGATATTTGAATGTTTTCTGACATGATTATCTCCTTAAAAAACGGATTTTATCAATATCAACTTTATAAATGTTAAGAAAAATTGTCGCTGGGTGCGAAATTGACTGCTCTGATATTATAAGACAGAAATCCCTTAAATTCAAGTGCGAAAACGATTTTCAGTCAATCTCTTAACATCAAAGTCCATCTGCAGGAAGATAACCTATCCTACTTCTCTTTATTCATGTCCAATTCTATCATAGACCTAAGATTCAATAGCGGTGTCATCACGCCACCTGCAGCGGGAATAACTACGCCAGTATCGTAGAGCTTCATCGCAGAAATCGTGGCGTGTGCGACATCTTCAGGTGCGCCTGCGCGGACCATAAAGATATAACCCTTCTCCGCCGCCTCCTCATAATCCGGGATACGGACGCGCGAGAGATCTGTATTAATTACACCGGCAGCGATGCCGTTCACTTTAATGCCGTGGGGTGCTAAGCGTCCGGCGTAGGCGCGCATACTCATCTCCAACCCTGCTTTCGAGATACAATAGGCAGTGCGGTTATCGGATGCCACTGTATCAGAGATTGAGAGTGTATAGATAATGCACCCGCGAATCTCGTTTGCTACCATATCCTTTGCGACGCGCTGCGTGAGGAAATGGGTCGCCTTGAGATTGGTATTGACAATCAAATCAAACTGTTCGGGTGTCTCCTCAAGTATATCAGCGATACGGGTGATACCGGCGTTGTTGATGAGGATGTCCACCTTCCCGAAAGCATCGTGCGCGGTGTTAAGCAGTCTCTCGTGTGAATCAAGGTCACTGATGTCTGCTTGGATAATCGCTGCTTTTCTGCCGAGTGCTTCTACCTCTTGCTGCACGGATTCAGCGGCATCCCGATTTTGGTTGTAGTTGATAAGCACATCAGCACCTTGGCGCGCTAATTCAATGGCGATTGCGCGTCCGATGCCGCGACTGGAACCCGTCACGATTGCGGATTTGTCTGTGAATGAAACATCTGTTGCGAAAAATCCGAGGTTTGTATCTGTTGGCATGTTATTTCCTTTTTAAGTAGTTGTCAGTACGATTTTTTCTGCGAAAAAATCTTTCAGTTGTCAGTACTCAGTTCTCAGTTAAGAGGACTCTTGTAACTGAAAACTGTTAACTGTTAACCATTTTTAATCTGAATATGGATCTGCGGCATCTCGGAGGGCATCTCCTAAGAAGTTAAAAGCGATGACAACGATAAGCACCGGCACCGCTGGGAAAATGAGCCACGGATAATGGAGTAGAACGGTGACGCGCTGTGCCTCTTCTAAAAGTACGCCCCAACTCGTCATCGGCGGACGGATCCCCAGCCCTAAAAAACTGAGCGCGGTCTCCCCCAAAATCATGCCGGGGATCGCAAGTGTCGCGATAACGATGATATGGCTATAACATCCAGGCAATAGATGCTTGGTGATAATGTGCCAGTGTCCCGCACCGGCGGCACGCGCCGCCATCACGAAATCGCTCTCCCGATACGCCAAGACCTTTCCACGCACCTGCCGTGCCAATCCACCCCAACGGATAATCGACAAAATAATCGTAATCCCGAAGTATATTTGGATGCTTGACCACCCCGGTGGGAGTGCGGCCCCGAGTGCCATCCACAACGGGATGTCAGGGAACGCCGATAGAATCTCAATAATCCGTTGGATCAGGTTATCGACCCATCCCCCCCAGTATCCAGATACAGTGCCGAGGATAGAACCGAGAACGATACTCAAAAGGACACCGACCAAGCCGAGTGTCATCGACACCCGTGCACCGAACATGATCCGTGAGAGCAGATCGCGCCCCATCCGATCAGTGCCTAATAGGAACATGGGACCCGCGGAACTGAACAGGTGTCGCCTACCGTCGGCATCCTTGAAAAAGAATTCAACCGGATGCCGTTGCTCCATATCTTTCGTGAACTCTAACTCAAGACTTTCTGGGTTGCGGACGGATTTCAAACCGTGAACATAGAACCCGTCACTGACTGAGAAATGAAGGCGTTGCGGCGGTACGTGCCGCAGGCGCATGTTGATTTCGTTATAGTGATAAGGTGCGAAAAAGTCTGCGCCGATCGCAAGCATGTAAAAAAGAAGCAAGAGCGCGCCAGCGATAACCCCCATCCGATTCTTGCGGAACCGCCGCCAGATCAATTGGCGATAACTTAACTGCCCCCCATCTGTCCAAGGATCGTCTGCACCCTCAATATTTTCTGTTGTCTCGATTGTAAGTTTCATGTTTTTTTAAAAGAAAAGAACTAAAAACGTAGCTCGTAATGAAATGGAGAGCGGATTACACAATAGCACGTTAAGTACCAAACCCACTTCATTTAACCGCAAGGAAAAATAAAAAATCATTCATAACGAATCCTCGGATCTACCCATGCTAAGGCTATATCTGCGATCAGATTGCCGATAACTAAAAGGAGACTCAACATCATAATCAGTGTGCCAGCAAGATAGATGTCCTCGTTCAGCAGACTGTTCAGCAAAATCGGACCGACTGTCGGTAATCCCAATACAATTGAGACAATCGCTGAACCCGAGAGGATGCCGGGCAGACTCATCCCTAAAATACTGATGAGTGGATTGATCGCAATTCGCACCGCGTGCTTACTGACCACGACGATCTCTTTAAGCCCTTTTGCCCGCGCGGTTTGCACAAACGGCTGCCCTAACACGTCCAGGAGGTTACCGCGCATGATCCGCATTAAACTCGCGGTCCCGTTAATACCGACCACAATCACTGGAATCCAGAGGTGTGTGATCAGGTCGCTCAGTTTACCCCACGTCCACGGTGCGCCTTCATAGTAAGCCGAGAATAGCCCAAATAGCGGAACACCAAAGATTTCAAACGCAAATACCATCAACGAGAGTGCCAAGAGAAACGCCGGTATCGACATCCCGACGAAGCTGAGGAAGGTGAGGAGGTGATCAGACCATTTGTATTGATGCGTTGCGGAATAAATCCCGAGCGGGATAGCGACTACATAAGTGAAAATAAGCGATCCGACAGAGATAACGAGCGTAAAGGCGATGCGGTCCCATATCAGTTCATCGACTTCGCGTTTATATTCAAACGACTCACCGAAGTTACCGCGAACAAAGCCGCTTATCCAGATGAGGTAACGTTTCCACAATGGTGCGTTCAACCCGTAGCGTTCGCGCAATTCCTCGACTTGTGCGAGCGAACTGCTATCGCCGAACTCCTCCTCTAACCGTTGAATTTCGCGGTCAAGATAATCGCCTTGCGGCAGTTGGATAATAATGAAAGAGATGATAGAAATCGCCAGAAGTGTCGGAACAGCGATGAGACATCGGCGAATGATATAGGTAATTATGGGTGTGTCTCCTTTTTTTTAGTACTCAGTTGTCAGTACGATTTTTTCTGCGAAAAAAATCTTTCAGTTTGCCTCGCAGTGAGAGTTACAAGAGTCCTCTTAACTGACAACTGAATACTGACAACTATTCCTTAGATATCCAACACTGTTCAGGGTAATGGGTCGCTGGTGTGACAATCGCCCACGGCCCTAAAATGCCGTCATTTGGCACGTTGTGAAAATGGTCAGCGACGACCAAGAGCGACGGCGAACGCGCTGCGGAACCGAGGTGAAACGGTCCCTCGTCAATGTGAATTCTAACCGCATCCCGAACGTATTGGTGCCGCTGTTTCTCGTCAGGTTCGCGTTTAATCGCATCGTATAAGTCAAGCAGTTTCTTGAGCGGTCCAGTGGGAGGTTCCCCCTTTTCACCACCGGTTTCATACCACTTCCCGACCTTCGGGTGCCAGTACTTTGCGAGCGTCGGAAACACCCAATCCGGATACGTAAAAAGATCCATCTCTGCTTCACCGTGCATACTGATTGTGAATTTACCGAGTGTGCGGCGGAGACTCAATTCGGCACCGGGCGGCGTATAGAGCAAGGTTTCCAAACCGAGCTGCTCCCATCCGTCTTGAATAATCAATCCGATGTCGTTCTCTTGGCTGTTGAGATTAGAACTTGGAACATCCATGAGTATCTCAATGCGCTTACCATCGGGACGTAGTCTATAACCGTCTTTATCACGCGCGGTGAGTCCCATTTCATCTAAGAGGCGATTGCCCGCGGCGATATCGAAATCCGCATCTGCGCGTTTCCACTCTTCAAAGAGGGTCTGACCATCTTCATCAGCGAAGTGCCATCCTTCTTGGCTAACCGTCGCTGCCTGCGGCTCCAACAAACCACGCCATGCGATTTCATTACATTTCACGCGGTCAATACCATAAGCGAGTGCTTTACGGAATCGCTGGTCGCGGATGAGTTTTCTTAACTCTGGATCGGGCGCGGTCCAGTTTATCAGGATAGCCGGTTGCGCGCCAGCCGTGCTTTTCCACCGCCGGACCTGATAGCCACCTTTCTTCTGTCCTTTCAGATAGAGTGCCAGATCGCGGAGTTCCATTCCGCGATATTGGCAGTCAATCTCGCCCGCGAGGATTTTAAGCACGCGAACTTGGGGTTCGGGGACCAAACTTGTCTTGATTTTGTCGATGTAAGGGAGTTGTCTGCCGAGTGTATCGACGACGTAATAATACGGATTGCGTTCAAGTTCAACGCGAAAGCCACCCTTTTCGTATTTTGTCACCCGCCAGGGCCACAGCGTCGGACGCTCCGGGTTTTGATGTGGGATATTTTCTTTCTCGAATCGGATGAAATCGGTATACGCTGGGTTGCTGTCTGGGTGGAACTGCTGCATGTAGTGCGCTGGGATGTTGTATTGATTGCACCACCAAAAACCGGTCGCTAACCAAAGCGGTACGAGCCAGTTGGGACCGGCGAATTTCATCACAATTGTATAGTCATCGGGGGTTTCAACTTCCATCGGAATGCCGTTGACCTTACACCAGACAGGCGCGCCGTATTTGTGCCGCTCATCAAGACAGAGTTGATAATAGTAAGCGAAGGAGGCGGAAGTATAAGGATGTCCATCCGACCATTTGACACCTGTACGCAGATGCAACGTCAGCATACTGCCGTCTTCATTAAACTCCCACGACTCTGCTAAACCGGGTTCCAAACCAGAGGCATCAAATTTCCAGCGGATGAGCGGGGCATATCCTGCTGTCATCTTCCACGTACCTAAATCTGGGTGTGTATGGAACCTGTGCCATGTCCCACCGTAGGGCCCCGGACGCTCATATCCGTCAAAATCCGTTTTGGCGATAAGTGGGTTTTCTGGCAGCCGTTCTGAGAGTGGCGGGAGTTTACCTTCCGCGACCTGTTTTGCCCACATCGGTGCCTCTTTCGCCTCAACCCCACGGGGGAAATCGGAAACATCTTCTAACGGGTTTCCCGAACATCCCGCGATGAAAATTAGCAAGATGAACATTCCTTTAATGAGATGCCACATTGCGATCTGAGATGTTTTTGTTGATTTTCGCATTTTAAGCATCCTCTTCACGCTTTTCGAGGGAGTCAGTGAACGTATTTAGGTCTTGAGACACGCTTGCAAATAGTGCGTCGATGGATTTTGCATGCGGTATGGTCTTTTCATATCTCAATTCTTTGCCGTAGATATTGTTCACCTTGTGACGAAAATCCAAAAGAGCTTCCAATTGAAGAGATATATTTTCAGAAATTACGGGGGGACGTTCTGGTCGTTGTTCCGTCATTTGTGCAAGGAGATTTTTGTGCCATCTACTCCCCGTCGGCACGTGCATATCCACCTCACGGGCAATTCGCAGAAAAATATTCTCTATGCCTCTATAGATATCGGCGAGATCCGTAGCGATTGTATTTTCAATGAATTCCCTTGCCGCAACAGGTAGCACATCAATACTATCCAAGCCTCTTTGGATTCTTTCAAGTATTCCGTCTATTTTATCAAGTTCATCGTTGATGCGTTGTGTGAGTCTTTTTCGGTTCATTTCGTAAATGTCTCCCTCTTCGGTGGGGAAAACTTGTTGCTGAAGATGTTCATAAAGGGTTTGCCACACATCTGTCACACCATTGCGGGGTCGCTCACCTCGTTTGATAGGGATCGCTTGGTGTTTGACTCGTTCTCGGAAAAGCCCTTTCAACCTATCAAAATTGATAAAGTCTATTTTGAACGGAGCATCGAAGTATATAACCTTTCCGTACGCTTTATCGTAGGCATCGTTGGAGAGTCCTGACACAGCGATATCGATATCTGATCCCTTCGTGAACTGCATCGGTTCTGTGAGTGAACCGAAGACGAAGACTTGGGTTGCACCGAACTGTTCGTAAAGGAGTGCCGCTATCTCGTGCGCGGTGTGCCACGCCTGATGAAGTAATCCTTCGTCCACGATTCGGTTTTTCCATACCTGTTCCAACCGCTTTCTGCATGCCGAGAGTTCATCTGGAGACATTTTCTGATTTGGCATGGTTATACCCCCTGTAGCTCCAACGTATCACTGTGGTGACATGCGACCTGAACCCTCGGTGCAACCTCTCGGAGTTCCGGTGTTTCCTGTTTACATAGATCGGTTGCATAACGGCATCTCGGATGAAAGTAGCAGCCAGTCGGTGGCTGCGACGGATCGGGCACATCGCCTTCAAGTCGAATATGCTCACGTTTCCGCTGCGCATTCGGATCCGGGAGCGGCACAGCGGATATTAACGCCTCTGTATACGGATGCTTCGGTGATTCATAGAGCGTTTCTGCATCGCTAATCTCGACAATTTTGCCGAGATACATGACCGCGACACGGTCACTGATGTGTTCGACAACGCTGAGATCGTGTGCGATAAAGATGTAAGAGAGATTGAACTGTTCGCGAAGTTCTGCCAACAGGTTGAGAATTTGCGCTTGCACCGAGACATCTAACGCCGAGACTGGCTCATCTGCGACGATGAGTTCCGGTTGGAGTGCTAACGCCCGCGCGATGCCGATGCGTTGGCGTTGACCGCCGCTAAAGGCGTGTGGATACCGGCGCATATCCTGTGATCGCAAGCCAACAGATTCAAGTAATTCCACGATCCGATCCTGAAGTGCCGTCCCTTTCTCGGTGCGATTGACACGCATCGGTTCCCCGACGATATCTGCTACCGTCATTCGTGGGTTGAGCGATGCATGCGGGTCTTGGAAGATCATTTGGATCCGCCTACGAAAAGGTTGCATCTCGCGGTGCGTCAATGTCGCCAAATCCACTTGTTCCTCGCCGAAAATGAAACTGCCACTTGTAGCCGGTATTAATCGGAGGAGGCATCGGCCGGCAGTCGTTTTTCCACAGCCGCTTTCACCGACGAGGCCAAGCGTTTCGCCGCGTTGCACATCAAAACTAATCCCGTCCACCGCTTTTACATAACCGACGGTGCGTTGAAAGATCCCTTTCTGTATAGGGAAGTATTTTCGGAGGTCGCTTACCTGAAGCAGTTTTGCCATCTTTTTTGACTATCGAGTTTTCGCTCCACTTTTTCTGTTATCAAAAGCGGGTTTTGATAAATTTGAAGCCTCTTAGGTCCAAGTGCGGTTTATAGTTGGTTCAGAGAACTCTTATCCTTGTTGGTCAGTGTGAAGCCAGCATCGCACAGCGTGTTTATCATTGTCTGTTTGTTCGTTAATTAACGCAAGTTCGGGCATCTGCTCACATTCTGGCATCCGTTCAGGACAGCGAGGCTGAAAGGAACACCCCGTTGGCAGTGATAGTGGGTGTGGTACCGTTCCCGGTATAGAGGGTAAAGTCTTCTGTACTGTCCTACCGAGAACAGGAATAGACCTGAGCAAGCCTTGTGTGTAGGGATGCAACGGATTATAGAAGATGTCATCAACGCTTCCTCTTTCAACGACACGTCCTGAGTACATGACGACCACTTCATCGGCGAGGTCAGCGATCACGCCGAGGTCGTGTGTAATCAGCATAATCGCCATCCCCATTTCCGCTTGGAGTTCTTGCATGAGTCCGAGTACCTGTGCTTGGATGGTGACATCAAGGGCAGTCGTCGGTTCATCTGCGATGAGCAGTGCCGGTGAACAGCAGAGTGCCATTGCGATCATGACGCGTTGGCGCATACCACCTGAGAGTTGGTGTGGGTACTCATCGACGCGTTGTGTTGGGGCAGGGATACCGACGCGGACGAGCATCTCAATTGCACGTTCGCGGGCAGTTTTTTTATCAACCTGTTCATGTAGGGCGACGGCTTCGGCAATCTGGTCTCCAACGGTATAAACCGGATTCAGTGAGGTCATCGGTTCTTGGAAAATGATGGCTATTTCGTTGCCTCGGATCTGGCGTATCAACTCGCTTTTCGGCGGTACCTGTGTAATATCCAAGGGTTCGTCACCGCCATTACGGTAAAATAGAATTTCACCGGCTTCAATTCTGCCCGGAGATGGCACGAGTTGGAGCAGCGAAAGTCCCGTGATACTTTTCCCACAACCGCTTTCACCGACAACACCTACAGTCTGCCCGCGTGCAATAGAGAAACTGACATCGTTTACGGCGTTTACGATGCCGTCGTCTGTTGGGAAGACTGTCTTTAATCCAGAAATTTCCAGAAGCGGTGCTTGATAAGATGTTTCTTGTGTTGAAGCCATTCTCTTGCTTTCCAGCATGCCAGATTTGGGCTATTATACATGAAAAATGGTTATATGTCAATTTTTTTCAGAGGAACGGTTGCGAGTTAAATAATGCAGGCGAGGCACAAGGACCTCGCCCGACAAATTTGTATTTAAGAAATACGCCATCGTAACATCTGAAATTAACACACCGCCAACAGGGTTTCAAACCGCGCCAGCAAAGGAGAGGGAAGTTTAGGAGAACTTATCCCGCTTTGCATTCCTACAATTCTGTTTTAATGTTATCCCAAAACACGGTTAGTTTTTCGCTCACCTTGTTTTGTAAATAATTAGCAACGCTCGTTTCACCCGTGTGTCCGTTAGCATCTGGCGTCTCCGCGTGCCATATCTTCGATGAATTTAGCGTTGAATTAAAGAAGTGATTATGCTCACCTTTGACAGCCACTATTGACTGCTGCGATGTCCGTCCATCTTCCGTGTGTGTTTCAGTATCTTTAAGCACCGCCCACGGAGACGTGGAGATTCTGATGTTGTTGAGCATTGTCTTTTTCATTGCGATCAAGCCAGAATCTGGTTCGGGTGGGTTTGTAAAAAACGCAAGTTTAGCGGTAAAACCGGAGGCCATGAAAAAGAGAATTAATGCAGTAGCGTTAACAACCCGCGGAGAGAAATCCAGCTTCAGCCGATCAAGACACCACGCCAATGGATTCGCAAAAAATGCGAGTTGCTTCCGTTGATGGAGTTCGCGTACGCGCGCCTGAATGTTACCGGCTAATTCCGGTGGCGGAACAGGTTCATCTGTGCTCTCCAGTACACTGGCGGTATGCCACAATGCTTCGTATGCCATCTGACATTCTGGGCAGCTCCGAAGATGTTCCAATACAGCACGTTGCGGCGTTCCTGCAGAAACTCTGTCCGTCGTTTCTGGGCTCTTTTCTACGACGAAATGAGGCAAATTGTTAAGCGTCTGTTCGCAATTCATTGGGATACCCCTCCTTGGAGATAATATTTGCTCAGCTTCCGCTTGAGATTTTTCAGTGCCTGGTTCAACCGGGAGGCGACCGTGCCTTCTGAACATTTCAATATCTCCGCAATTTCCCGATACTTGAGGTGTTGCATGTAATAGAGCGTGACGACCTCGCGTTGCTTTGGCGGCAACTGACCGATGGCATCTTGAACGATCTCATTCTGCTCGGTTTGAATCGCCATGCGTTCCGGCGAATCGTTCTCAGAAGCGGGCCCATGGATTTCCGCCTCTCTGGTGTAAGCGGTCAGTTTCCGATCGTTTGATTGCGATTTACGGATATACTGCTGGCATGTGTTGATACCGATGCGGTATAGCCAAGTGCCGAACTGCGACTGAAATTGGAACGTTTTAACGGACTTGTATGCTTCTAAAAATGTTTCTTGGGTTGCATCGGCGGCATCATCGGGATTACCGAGCATCCGATATGCAAGCCCATAAATCTTTGAATGATGCCGA
This sequence comes from uncultured Poribacteria bacterium, assembly GCA_951828385.1. Taxonomy (GTDB): domain Bacteria; phylum Poribacteria; class WGA-4E; order WGA-4E; family WGA-3G; genus WGA-3G. Next base: position 3,084,219 of record OX639973.1, on the reverse strand, counting down.
TTCACGAGCTCGTTGAATGCCTCGGCATCACCCTCTACCGTTTGGTGTACGTACACATCATCTGGTATCATGTAAAACTCACTTTATTAGGGTGTTGTATAATTTGTTGCTTCAAGATTAATTCTTCTTCAATTTATTTTCGTTTCCAGTTTTAGAAGGCGGAAGAGAGAATCGTGAACTAAAGTTTTCGTATTATGACTGGCGCTTCGGCGAACGCCACGGATTACAGTGTCCGGCAAAGCGTTTTAGCGCGCCACTCTTAATGATGATCGCCTCCGGACGTAGCACAGTGGCATAGGATGTAAGTAGTGCAATTGTGTCAAGCAGCGAGTTGTAGCCTGATATGCCAGACATATCAATGTAAATTTTGCTGAAGGGTTCGCCAAGTTCTAACGCTGCTCTGACATCGAAGCCGTCAAGCACCTCAAAATGGAGTTCGGGGTGTTTTTCCCTTGCACGTTCAATACATTTGGGACTGATGTCCGTGCCGATAACTTTCTTACAATGCGGTGCGATCAAGGTTGTCGTTGATCCCCACTCACAACCGATTTCCAACACAACATCGTCCGCGTTTACCCACACTGGAATCGTCTCGCGATATTCTCTAACACCGCGAGTCGCGATGAAATCGGAGTATCCTTCAAATAATTGGTTTTGGGTCGCCATAGCACCTTTCACAAATTCTATTTTTTTACAAATCGCGTGTAAAACCTAACCGCCAGAGGTCTATACGGTTTCACACGTTTCACAGACCAAAGCGAAACGTTTCGTCCCGCTCGTTTCAAACTCTGTCTCGTAATCATAACTGACGGGGACGTTTGAGGTGCCACACCAATCGCAGCGTCCAGAGAAGGTGTGTGTTTTCTGTGCCAACAACATCTCTTTCTGATCTTCTACCTTCCGAGTCGCGGCGATGAGGTCAAGTGCGCGTTGACGTAACTTCGGATCGGTGTCCTCTTTCGCTATTTTTTCGAGGAGCGGTTGGAGCCTCGGATCATTGGGGTTTCCGCCGTCATCGAGTGTGTGCCATGCGGCTTTGCGGACACGCACATCAGGATCGACCATGCCTTTGTAGAGTGCCACCCAAACTTTGTCAATGCTCTTCCGAACATGACAGGGACAGAGATTGTCCATCGCCTCGACGCGATCATCCGCGTTGGAAGAGTAGGCAAGTTCAAGATAGTATTCAACTTCGTTGCCACGCAATCGATCTTCACCGCGACGATGTGCTTTCCGCTGATATTTGTTCATACCCAATTTTTTTTGCTTCGCCATCTGCTTCCTCCATTATTGGAATTGTAACACAGGTTTTTCGACTTTTTCCAGTTAATCAAGACTAATAGGTTTTCTTAATCAAACTTCAGTTTATCTGTGACCTTCTGGAGTACTTCGTTTATCTTTTCCAGCACTTCATTTGATGGAGGTTCGCCCTCGGCGGTAATTGTGACGCGAAACTTAAAGTCGAGTTCAGGTGCAATATCCGCCAAATCAGCGACCGCTTCAGCCAAATCCTGGATTTCAATTTCGGTAAGATGGGATTCAGCATGGCGCATCCACGCGGGTTTCCGTACACGAATTTTGTAAAATCCATTGGTTAAAGACTCATCCGAGGCAATTATTCCAACTTTAATAGCCTGTTCTACAGCATAACGGAACACATCATCAGGAATGGAAATACCTCTTTTGGCTTCAAGTACCTCTTTAATCAATGCGAGTGTGGGGCTTCCAGATTCCCACGCGGCTATTGCATCAGTTCCAATGAGATCTGTTGGTGCTATTTTCACAGGTGCCTGTGAAACTTTTAAACCGACTCTATCGGCTTCTTCAGCAGCACAGGGCCACGATGGACTACCCTCAACAAATTCAAAGAGTCTTTTATTTTCAGCGTCGTTGATAGCATCAACAACCAATGCCCACGGGATTGGAGAACCTTTGAGCACTGCTAACCTGTGCATTATCTTACCGACGGATGACGTTTCGTTCTCCCACGCGTCCGGCAGAGTTTTGTGACTGATTTCTGAACCGCTAATAGGTTCTAATGGCATAAGCAATTCCAGATCGTCGGTTATCTCCGCGTCAGGGATGGGTTCTCTAAGATATGCCTTATCTTTACGGCGTGCCATGAGTAAGCCATTTTGAACAGCAGACTGGATGGCTTCTACGAGAACATCGTCAGCCGTGAGTTTTGGTATTTCGTCTCCATCAAAAAATTCCCGAATTGTGTCTACCGTTATTGGAACACTATCACCTTGCCACAATCCTGGCAGTTGTCCCGGCACTAATAATTCAGCACTAAGGTCATGAAGTTCCGCGTGCTCAATCGAAGCAATTTCTAACGTTTTGTTCCAGATATCTTCGTCCGTGATGGATGCCTCGCGCCAATAGGTATTCTGAGAACCATCTGGACGGACGATGCGTAAAACAATCTGACCTTCTTTTAGACCGCGCCGAAGTGTGTCTATGAATACCTGTCGATTTAACAAGCGCGGTAGGCGCGGCAGACTTGCAAACATCCTGTATAAGCCTTGAACGGGTTTAGTGGTTTCGTCCTCTCCCCAAATATCAAGGTAACTGTCCGGTGTGAGCAGTTCAGGATCAAGTGAGTCTGTCAACAACCTATCTTCGGCGATCAGCGCGGTTTTGACGCGTTGAAAAGGCCGGTCTGTTCCTGGTGGCAACGTACTTGCTTTGATGTCGCCTTCTTCGTCAAGGGCAATTAGCACGCTATAAGCCGCTGTGACAGACTCCAAAATACCGGTCTCATCTTCTTGCTTTCGTTGTAAGAGGAGTGCCTTCTGCGTTCCGTTCAAAAGGTTCATATCGTCGCCGCTTTCGATATTCTGCCAACCAAGGATTTTGCGAATCCGTTGTCGCAATCCTGTGAGTAGTGAGTTTTCGGGAGCAAGGATGATGATGTTATTTCGGTAGGTTCTTTCAAAAAACGTTTTGAGTTCGGGCGGTATTTCCGCTCCTGGCACCGCTGCGTGTTCTGGATCCGCGATGATGAAGTGAAGTTCGGGATTGTCGCTGATATCAGCAGTTGACTGCGGTAATGTGTGAACGGCAACCGCATCGGCGTTCCGACCGAGGCTGGCATCTCTTATCCGCCGTACTAAGTCTTCATCAATGTCTTCTGGAGCGAGTCTATCCATAGCGCGGACGTGCATGTTGGTAAGATTAGGCGTTGTTCCTAAAGCCCAACTGCTATCGTTTTCTTTGAGGAACCAGGAGACCGATCGCCAGTCGGAAAGCCCCTGTTGAACCGACATCGCGTCAATGTCGGCGTGTGCAAGCAGCAGATAGAGGTGCGCCAATTCTGCTTTCTGTCCGGCTGGTTGCGAATGTAAAAAGGTGGATAGCACGGCACTTTCAACTTCTCTGGTTTTGAGCAGCGGGAGGTTTTTCTGAACATTTCGGGCTCTTTCGAGTTCACCCGTAAGAATCGGTGTCCACTGCGTGCCTTCCTCACAGGCTTTAATGAGTTCTTGAACGGCCTCTGACAGTTCAGCACCGGTCGTAAGGAGCGCGCTTGGGCCGATGAATGCTGCTGGGTCTTTTCCGGTGGCATCTCTTAGGAGAAGCGCGAAGGTGCGAAACATACCGCGGGTACCTTGGAAGTTACCGAGTTGCGTCCACTTTTGGTAGAAGACTTCAATGAAATCTGGGTGAAATGGATAAGACCGCAAGAGTGCGTCGAACGCTTCTTGATGCTTATCTGCCTCTCGGAGTGGCAGTTTTTGTCTGGCAGCGAGGAGGGTGTCCACAACGGCCCTGCGTGTTTTCTCTGGTGGAATATGTTCAAACAATCGCCGGCGGAGCAATTCCGAAATGTCTTCTCGTGAGACGGGTTCAACGTTTTCTTCCAGACGTCGAAACACGCCTTCCAACATATTTAAGACGCGAACGCCGGTTGGATCTTCACCGACAATATCGGAAGTGATGAGGCTGGCGACGATTGCAGCAGTGCTAATTTTATCGACCGCTTGTGTAAGTGCCTGGAAGAAATCTTGAAGGATTCCGAACCGTTTGGGATCATCATTGACAGCAGCCCGTGTATACATGAGTGCCTCATCAAGCAAGATGAGGGTGGACAGCCCTTCGCTTTGTGGCATTTTGAGCAGGTCAACGAGCGTATGTTCAGCAGGGTTGATATAATCGGTTTCATGCTCGGCTACGATTGCGAGTCCTTTATTGCCAGCGAGTTGATATGCCAACGCGCCCCAAGGTGTTTTAACCTGTCGGTGTTGACCGTCAGGTCCGATCACTGAAAGACCATTTTTCACGTCAAACTTATCAAAGGGTAGAATAGCGACTCTTGCCTGGGGCAATGTATCTAAGCCGCTGGATGCTACGAACTCCCGGACGGTATCGTGTGTTTGGAGTTCGGCACCTCGCTGGGCTAAATGCAAGAGGGCAATGAGTGCATGCGTTTTTCCGCCACCATAAGCGACTTGGACAGTGATAACGGGGTTGCCACCTTGTCCGGCTAACCGTCGGAGTACATCTCGCGCCAGCGTTTTGAGGTTGTAGGTCGGATAGGTGCGGTCAAAAAAGAGATTGGGGACTCGATAGACGTTGGGCGCGGCTCCGGTTCGCACGGCGTAGAGGTCTGCTGCGAATTCTGCGAGTTCGAGTGTGCCTTGTCGGACATCATCTCTTAAGATACAATGTTCATGCCATGCGTTATTGCCCATGGGCTTGTTCCTCTTCCATCTTATAGATATATGGCTTCGCTGAACACGGACTCCCGCAGCTCCTCTCGGAGTGAGTTTCGCGTCCCCACATCCACCTTACATCCGAGTCTGTCTTCCAAAAAGTGTTGAAGACCAACAAGATCAAATAGACTGGCACCGGGATCCATATCCACCAAAAGGTCTAAATCGCTATCTGCGTGAAAATCACCGCGCGCATAAGAACCAAAAACAGCTACAATCTGCGCTTTGTACTGCTTGCGTATTTCGTCTCTTTTTTCTGCGATTATTTTTTTCAGTTCCTCAATCATGATGCCCCTCCGCGCGTTTACCGCTTACCCAATGGATCTTAGCAAATCGTTGATAAGTCTTGTCATACGTTGTATCGCATAGTCTAACACGATTTGTCCGTCAAAGTCAACCAGAAAAGATGATCACTTTTACATGGACTTATCACGACGAACTTTCGCCAAGCGGGAGTCGGAGTTGGACTTCGTCGGGATTTGACCGTCCAGAATTGGAAACGCCGCTTACCGGTTCACCCGGTTCGTAATTGATGAGTGTTTCCATAAGCGACCTTTCACTGGCACCTTCGGGACTCGTTTCGATGAGTGCCTGAACAACAGCCTTGAAAAGAGGGTTCTCTTGAAGTCCATGCTCGTGGAAGTAGGCGTTGATTTGCTCTCTTTCGCCTGCATCCCACAGTCTCATGATCCTGTGGATCATGTCTATCATGGGAATTCTCCCGGAAGTGTGAGCATAACCGATTCGGTCTGAAGTGCGTTCGGTATGTCCGAGGAGTTTGAGTGCGTTGCCAGAACTGACTTTCTTCAATATGCCGATGTGTCGGTCTCGTAAATCGTCGAGTGGCACGCCATAGCCTTGTGCCAAGAGAATACACTCGCCCACGGGTGCGTTTTCTGTGCCGAAGTAGTCTTTGTGCATCAGATAGTAGCGAGTCCATTCGTCCAATGCCTCCGTACTTGCGCCGTGCAGTATTTGCCCCAATGCGAAATCGGTTACCATCCGCCGTACCTCTGTGAGAAACTCTGTCACCGTGAAAAGTTCACCTGTATTCCATTTGACTGCTTTGTAACTGGAGTAGCTTTCCAGGGCAGGTCCGATGGCTGCCCAAACGAAGTCGGGGCCCCGAATCCCGACATCCCAGAAATAACGGAGGCGTTCCGTAATCCGTTGCTGCATTTCGCGCTTGACTTTGCCGTAATGACCTACTTTCGCCTTCGTGGGACGTTTTCGACAGACAAGCCACAGCGATGTTGCAAGAGCGGCTGAGTTCATTCCACGAATACGATTACCCATTTCGGTATCAATAGGCCATGACGCAGTAACGACAAGGCCCGCTTGAATCATCGCTGTTGTTAACGTTTCCCAAGCGTTCGGATCCTTATGAGCGAAGACAACGACTATTCGTCCGTTTTCTGTCAGTGAACTATGGGCAGATTGAAAAGTAGTAGTCATGCCAGATTCATAAAATTCCCTTGCTGCCTTATTATCCCCATCAAAATGGTCTGAATGTTGGACGAGCTCATCAAATTTTGGTGTGAGTGCCTCAGTGAAAACATCCGGGAATTGATCTCCAATTGATCGTCGGAGCCACACGTAGAAGAAATCAGAAAGATCTGCGTAAGGAATAGCGTCATAGTATGGCGGATCCGTAATGATTGCGTCAATCGTTTGACTGACTTGACAGAGGCTTGATTGCTGATTGATACAAGGTTCAGAAGTCAATTTTGCTGCAAGTACGTTTGCGAGAAAACGCACAACCCAACCAATGTGAGCGAAATACCCTCCCGTAAACTTAGAAAAAGGATTCAGTTCAGCAAAATCCCAAACTATCGGCAACGCGAATCTAGCAAAAGTATCTCGCATCTTTTCCCCGCTGTTATGCCACGTACAGATTGCAGAATTATAATCAGTAATTCGATCTACAAGTATTGACAAATATATCTCAATTGCCTCAATCCATTCTGCTGAATACCCGAATTTATCCATCTCACCTTGTGCAGCGCGCGTCCACTTTACAAATGTCATCAATGCGAACAACTGCCGATTTGTGAACAGATCTGACCATTTTTTGAAACCGTAGAGTGGGATAGTAAATCCGAGTTTTTGAGGCCCCGGCATCGGTTCATCAGGCATTCCATAGGGAATTTCATCGGCAATTGCCTCCAATGCTTTTTCTGATACCTCTGCCGCGTCTATTTCTGCTTGTGTTGGTAGACGATACTCTTTGCCGTATTCCGCTTGGTAAACGACGGTTGTCATCTGTGCCTTGAGTTTTCCCTCATGTCCGCACCGTTTGATGTAGTCCGTCGGCTGCTGCGATTCACAAAACGGACAGGTTGCTGTTGCCCTGGACATTGTAGGTTCACCAACATCTGTTGTTTTTTTCGGTGTAATAATCTCAAAACGGACCTGCTTCGTTTCAGAATCCGGGTAGAGTTTGAGGGTGCGCTTTCCGTTGATGACGACTTTCGTCTGGTTTTTTGTTTCTTTGAGTCGGAGAAAGTCAGGACGGTTCCGATTTTCTGGTGTATCTTTAAGGGTTTTCTCTGCTTTCTTGCAAACCCATAACGTCTTGAGTAACGGCACCGTCGCCCTACACTGTGGGTCTTGACACGGAATAGTTCTTGCCCAGAGATAGGCGACGGTTGGCTTGCCATCAATTATAGGATAGTACTGCGTGAGTTCCTTGCGGGCATTTTCCAAAACCCACTGTCCCCACAAGCGGACATGATCGGCGAGATCTCCCTTTTTCACATCGGGTTTTTCAGCGAGTTTAAGTTCAGGAATCGGCGTTGTTTTTCCTGAAAGACGTTGCGGGTATTCAAGTGTGCATTTGAGAAGAAACCACGCTACTGGATTATAGTCGTTCGCTATCGCTTTACAACCGAGTCGCATCGCTTCAAGCGGGATTGCGCCACCGCCTGCAAACATATCCAGCACTTTCGGCGGGTCTCCGTTGTATGCCATCAGAATAAGCTCTCTGGCGATACGGAGTTTATTGAGCCACCGGCCGTTTTTATCTTTTGCATCCCAATCGGCGTGTCCATTTTCGTCACCCCATCGTGTTAGTGAAGCAATCAGATCGTCACACAAGTATTCACGCTGTTTTTCAGGTAGTGGTGAACCGGAAAGACGTGTGTATTCCGCCTTCATTTTTTCGGGTGCATCGGCGGGATCGGGGAGCAGAGTCGCTATTGTCACAGCACGGCAGGCCGCAAGCGGACGGCGTGCGGGCCAGATGTGGAGCGTGGAGATGTGCCCGTGGCGCACATTCTTTTCATGTTTTGAGTCTTTAGAGACCTTTTTCAATGGGAAGGCTTCTTCAATGAGTCTACGTGGCAATTTGGTTTTCCTTCCTACATGACAAACGGTTATCCAGAAATGGTATGATGTGGTACTTTTCTGTGAGTTCTGTCCCCGGGCAAACGCGGAGACAATATAACAGTCTATGCTACGGAGGCACAAATTAACGGTTTGGTATAAAAATATAAAATTCACGGTAATAGATTTCTGAGGGGTAAATCATGAACATTTCGTGAACATAGCGCGAAATTTCATGAACATTCGCGAACATTCGCGACGCGTTGAATTCTTGTGTTCGTGATTTCGTGGATTATGAACCCTTTAGATACGTGCATTTGTGGCGGAAAATTGGTTTTGTATGTATTGTTCTTTTCTGACGATGTTCATTAATGTTCATGCAATTGTTCGCGATTGTTTTTCGCTCTATGTAAAGGGTGTAAAGTCAGCGATCATAAGGGTTTGTGGCGTTGTTGAATTCTAAGTTTATGGAATTTTCGTGAACAATTGGGTAATTTTAATTTTCGTTGGTGTCTTTCCGAGGTGCCACAAATGTAGTGTTTGATTGACTTAGCGGCGTTTGATAGATATGGTTTGTTTTGAGGTTGTTCATGAAATACGAATTTCTCCGGTTAACGTTCGTTAATTTATGTGATGTCAAAATCCCTTCATTAGATTGTGTTTCATCAGGCACAAACTAAAAGTTTGTGCTACAAATACAAAAAATCACGGTGAGTTATGTGATGTCCACATTGCTTCATCTTTGTTGTTTTTTCAGGGAGCTACTACATTATATATGATAACATATTTAATGTAGTAAGTCAAATTTATTACTGAACTTTGGACGATTTTAAGAATCCTGTTAGGAGGGGTTTTTAACCTTGATGAAGACCTGTAGTGGCGCGAAATCGGACTTATACCAAATTAACGAGATTTGTATTGTTTTCGCTGCCGAGAACACGGGTGGGCAGGGAAACCCTGCCCCTACGATTTAGGGTAATTTGGTATTAGACGTATCACGCTGTGCCCTCCTGCAATTCTTGCTCAATTTTTCGCAGGAGCTGCTCATGTTCTTCAGAAAGTATCATACTTGCTCTACCGCCAAGGGGCAGTTCAGTAATGACGGTAGTTAGTTTATCCAATTCCGCTTGCTCCTTAGACGACAGATCCGCTTTGTCCCGGAGGGAGCGGTATCGGTTCTTCATGTCCTCAACCGATTTTGACTCATCGGTATCTAACCCGAACGCGGGAGACATTACCAGTTGGTGTAAAAGGAGCGTGTTAGGGGCACCGGAAAATGGATAGAGGTGAATTTTCCCTCTTTCGCGCGTCAAATAGTGAAGTTCACCTTCACCTGCCTGTTGCGCGGCCATGGGCGAGTGCGTCGTTACAACGAACTGAAAATTCGGTAACCATTTGTTAAGAAGCGATAATAGTTGGCGTTGCCGCTTTGGATGGAGATGCAGGTCGACCTCATCAATGAGGAGGAGTCCCTTTGCGGTAAGCGGTTTTTCCTGTGCGTCACCAGAGACTTCTGAAATTTGGAACAACAAGTCGCCTATCCAAGCTGCCATTGCGAGATACCCGTCGCTGAGACAATGTAACGGCACAATACCATCTGGAGTCTCAAACAGTAAGTGCCCATTCTGTTTATCAATGCTGTGAAACTTTATCTCCGGTAGTAGATTGCTGAGTACCTTTCGGACGGTTTCCAGTGCAGTGCCGTTTCCTATGTAGTCGAGGTCCATTGCCCAGGAATCGATCGGTTTGGTGGTCGCATCGGGGTTGAATAGGGTAGCGACGCGTTGTGCTCTTTTGTTTGTGAATTCCGATGTTTTTGTTCTTCGAGTGTTTGCTGCATTGAGATGGCGGGACGCACCGAAACCGAGAACAAAATAGTCTCTCTTTTTTTCGTTGAGTGCGTCATCAAGCCAGGCGAGACTCTGTTCGTTTTTCCTGATGACATCGGCGCGGGTATCTTCGGGCGCGATCTGTAAGCGAACCTCGCGTTCCTCTCCTTCCGTTGTAACCAAAACGGCTGAAATTTCACACCTCTGCGTTTTGTACCGGATCCAGTCGGAGGGTTCCCCTAACAGGTCGGCTATCGCGTCACTGCCGCCAGTTACCAAGGCGATAGCTTTCAGCAGTGTACTCTTCCCCATGCCATTTTCAGCCAGCAAGAGGGTCCACTTGCGGATGTCGCCATTCTCGTCTTCATAAGATAAAGCAATATCAGAAAAACATTTGACATTGTTTAGATGGATTGATTTGAGAAACATTTAATCTACCCTCTTATGGTTGGATTGACGTTTGCATTGAACGCCTCTACATCCGAGTTTTTCATGATGTCACCGGCATTGATCCGTATGCTTCCTGTGGCCTTTTCGGTTAGAGTTTCAAAAGGATCTTGGCATCGGTGTAACTGTGGTTCAGTCTCACAATGATAGACGACATAGAGCCAGTACCGATCGCGGTGATTCATGGCTTGCCGCCATTCGTTTGCTGTCAATTCAACACCTGTAATTCCTGTACGGCCTTTGACTTCAATATAACGCACCTCACCATTTGGGTGTCTGGATTGTAAGTCAAACCCTTTTTTGAGGCTTGGATTAGAGACATCTTTGACTTCAGCACCGCGCTTGCGCTCATATTCTATAGCAGTCTTGATTGCGATAGCCTCGGTGTCTCGTAGTGTTTTTGTCGAAATTTCCTCAGTTAGGGATGTAGTGACAAAGGCGCGAACATAGACATTCACGGAACCTAATTGGATACCTTCAATTTCTCTAATGAGATTGGCTTCTGCTTCTGCGCGTTTTTTAGGAAGTGCTTTAATCTCCTGATCGCAGTTATTCAATTTTGTTTGTGCTGCCGGTATACCTTTGGCGACATCTTTTTTGAGACTGAGACGCTGTTTAAGAAGCTCACCTCTCCTCGCGTTGAATGAAACCTTGATCCGCTCCTTTTTCTCATCCATTTCAGATTGAAGCATATCGCGGATGTGAGAAAGTTTCGGATTTCCGATGTTTTCATAGACAAAATTTTTAACAGGTTGCGTTTCGTCAGCGCGGTTAATCCATTCAGCGGACAAAGTTGCAGGCATGCTGTGTTGTTCTGTCCGTGGTATTAGGGTCAACAATAGATGCGCCGGTGTTTCTTCCCATCGTCCATCTGCAAAACGTTTGATTCCGACAAGCATTTCATGAAGGACATGAGGTTTGTCATCCGTTTGCCGTATCACAGGTATTCTCGCCAAATAGAACAGATACGGTTCATCTGCTTGCGGATCAAAATAGACTGCTCCACGCTCGCCTTCAACGTTGAATTTTTCCAAAAATCGGGAGCGGGTTACGTCAAAAATCGGTTCGCCGGGGTGCAGAAAAATTGCTTCTGGTTTCTCTGATCCAGTGGGCAATGCAAGTTCGCGTGAAAACGTTAACCGATTTCGGAGATTTGGCGGATACTCATCAATCGCATTTTGCACAGAGGCAGGACATCGGGATAACTTAAAAATTGCCTCAATATCACCGTTAATCCGATAGCCGAGCAATGGTGCTGCGTCTTCAAAGAAACTTCGGACATAAGCGGGTAGCATGCGAAGGGTTTCAGCGGATTCTCGTTGTTCCTGAACATTGCTGAGTAATCGTTTGACCTCGCTACTGACAACCGATCTCTGCTGCCCTTCAAATTGCTTTTGTATATTTTCCAACGTGAATTGTGTATTGATAGACTGGATTGAGGCATCAGTTTGATCTTCTGTGATGGCTCTTGTGATAAGTTCCTTCAAAGAGATTTGACTGAATTGTTGCCCGATAACATCAAATACCTTATCGTCATCCAATTCTTCACGCATGTTTTGCATCTTTTCCAGCAGCACTTTCAGCACGCGGCCTTCACGCGTGTCTTCGGCAACGAGATTTAGCAAAACTACCGTGTGTGTCTGCTTGTACCGGTGAATCCGTCCCATCCGCTGCTCAAGTCGAGCAGGATTCCACGGAATATCGTAGTTGACCATGAGCCAACAGAATTGGAGGTTGATGCCTTCCCCTGCTGCATCGGTTGCGACGAGATATTGCGCGCCGTTCGGGTCGCGAAAAAATTCGACCTGTTCTTCGCGCGCACTATATCTCATGCCGCCATGGATTTGGGCAACTTTTCCGGTAAAACCCAACGCCTCTAAACGTTCAATGATAAAAATCATCGTATCGCGATGCTCAGTGAAAATCAGAACTTTTGTGTCTGGATACTCCGTTAATGCCTCCCAGAGTTTTTCAAACTTGCTTTCGGATTTCAGGTTGCAAACTTTCCTTGCCAACTCAACCAAGTTTTTAACGTGATCAACTTCAGCTTCAAGCTCAACAATCGAACGCGCAGCAGTTGCATGCTCAAGGTCCTCATCAACGTGTTCTGCCTCTTCCTTTCCATCAATAATCTCTTCCTCATCACCGGTCTTTTCTTCTCTGAGGTCAATGTCTTTAAGTTTTGCTTGTTCGTTTTCTAATTGCTCTACTGACAATCTGCCATCTTGGAAGTGGCGAAGGGTTGTTTGGAGTTTTTCCGCTCGTCTGATAAGGCTTTGCAGCAGCGCGAAAGTTGAGCTGGCAAGCCGTCTTTGTAATACCATCATCGCCATCTTTGCTGCGCTTCGGTTGTATTGACCAGCAAGATCGAAATACTTCTCACAATACGCTGTGACGGCATCATAGAGTGATTGCTCGCTTACCGCTCCTTGCTTGAGTGGATAGGCGATGGTCTGACTTCGCCGCGGCGGATAGATGGGTTTTCCATCAAAGGTAACCATCTCCTCTTTCATACGCCGGAGCAGATGTTTGGACTTCTCTTTGTCAGGCAAACGCTCAAATGCCTTTTGTGCGGCGAGGCACTCAGGTAAAAGCAGTCGCCAGAGGAAATAGTAGGCATCATCTTTGCCCATGTGTGGTGTTGCCGTGAGTAGTAACAGATTTTTTTCTTGCGCGGCAATCTGTTCGGCAAGCTCATACCGTTTCGATTTGTATACAGTCCCATCTCCTTCAAATCGTGCGGAGAGTTTATGTGCTTCGTCAAAAACGATCAGATCATAAGGTTGTGCTTCAAAGAGATAGTTCTGCATCCGTTCTTGTCTTAATGTATCAAGGCTGATAATGGCTAAGCGATTTTCTGGATCAGCAAATGGGTTGGTGTTTGCCGCGTCAGCACTGGACAGAATTCGGAATTGGAGTCGAAAACAGACGCGTAATTCGCGTTCCCAGTTGCCAATCAGTCCTGCTGGCGGAACAATCAATATACGCTCTATTTGCCGCCGAAGTAACAATTCTTGGATATAGAGACCTGTCATAATTGTTTTTCCGGCGCCGGCATCATCAGCCAACAGAAATCGCAGAGGGTAATGTTTCAGTAGATGTTCATAAACTGCAATAAATTGATGTGGCAGCGGATCAATGAGTGATGTTTCCGTTGCAAAAATCGGGTTAAACAGATAGGCGTGTTGAAGTCGATGTGCCTCAGCAATCAATCTTACCAAATTGGCATCTGCTCGAAAAGCATCGGACACAAGTTCAAAACGGGACTGCAGTTCTTGAATGGAACAGGTAAATGAGGCATCGTCATTCTCAAAAAAGAGTTGGACAAACGTAGCGTGTGGCTCAATCCGATGGATTACCCTTTCCTGCCGTTGATGCTTGTCGAATAACGATATACCGGGCTGAAGATCACCAATGTGAATTGTGTCTGTTTGCTGCACTATGGGAGTCCATTTCTATAGTCTGAAGATGCCTTGTGCTTTAGATTAGAAAAGCAATAGCGGCGTATAGTCTACTATATTTCACGGTTTTGTCAAGCGTTCTGTTTCTGCTTCAATGTTTGTGATATTCTAAAATGCTAAAGTCGCGACCGGGAGAGTGCTTCTACAGGAAAATTCAAACATTCCTTATAAGCTAATCACGTTATTGAAAACAGCGGCATGAAGTTCTTTTTTTCTCGGCATGAATGTCGTGATACCACATCAATCTTGCATTCGAGTCTATCTTCTAAAAATCGTTGGAGATTGACATGATCCATCAGATCAGCACTGTCATCGAAATCTACTAAGAGATCCAGATCGCTGTCTGCGTGGAAATCGCTCCGAACATACGAACCGAAGATCCCCTTAATCTCGGCTTTGTATTTTTGGCGGATTACGTCTTTCATCTCTACTACTGTTGTTTTCAAGTTTTCAATCATGATAAAGCTCCTTCAAAATTGAGGGTTCACTGAGAGTTTGTTCGATGAACGGCACACGGAGTGTGCCTACTACTTTGCCCCACGGACAAGTGCTTCGACTTCATCAATCTCTTTCGGGACACCGCTGGTTAGGTTTTCGTTGCCGGATTCTGTGACAAGGATGTCGTCCTCTATGCGGACACCGATGCCTAAGTACTGCGGGGGAACGCCTTTGGTACCTTCAGCGACATAGAGTCCCGGTTCAATGGTGATTACCATTCCCGGTTGGAAGGTCTTGTAATCGCCATTTGCTTCTCGGACACAATTGACATCGTGTACATCTAAACCGAGCATGTGTCCGATCCGGTACATGTAAAACTGCCGGTACGCGCCGTCCTCTATCAATTTCTCTATTTTTTTCTTCTTCTTTAGGAGACCGAGACTCAGCATCCCCTCTGTCAACAGTTCAATCGACTTTTGGTGCGGTTCGTCAATAGAAACACCTGGACGGATACCGTCGATAATAGTCTTATGCGCGTCAAGGACAAGCTGATAGACTTCTCGCTGTGCCTCAGTGAAGGTGCCGCTTGCCGGGAAGGTGCGGGTTACGTCGCCGGAGTACCGACCGTATTCCGCGCCTGCGTCAAGGAGCACGAGATTTCCGTCCTCAATTTCGCAGTCATTTGTTGTATAATGAAGCGTCGTCGCGTTGCCACCACTCGCCACGATTGTTGGGTATGCTGCACCGCCAGCACCGTTCATACGGAACGTCGATTCAACAAGCGATTCCAACTGGTATTCATAGAGTCCAGGGCGAACCGCCTTCATCGCTGCGACATGACCGGCTACGGTAATCTCCGTTGCTTGCCGGATGCGCTGCAGTTCCGTCTCATTTTTAATTAACCGCAGCTCGCTAAGAATGGGGCTCGGGTCAACAAGCGTATCAAACCCTTTCCCAGACCGAATGCGTGACCTGACAGACTGTGTGAAGAGACTCAGAATTTCGGTGTCAATAATCTCATTAGAACCGAGGGTATAGTAAAGCCTTTTCGCGTCTTGTAGGTATTTCCCGATTTTTTCACTGAACTTTTCTATCGGATAGACTTTATCTGCGCCATAGTGTTTACGTGCGTCCTTAACGCCGACGCGCTTACCGTTCCAAATTTCTGCCTGTTTGTCTTTCGGACGCACAAACAGAATGTATTGGTGCTTCGGATGTTCGGGTGCGATAACACAAATTGACTCCGGTTCTTCAAACCCTGTAAGGTAATAAAAATTCGGATCCGGACGATAAAGATATTCGGTGTCGTGGTTCCACTGCGCGGGCGGTGCACTGGCGAAGATAGCAACGCCGCCTCGTCCCATTTTTTTAATAAAGGCTTTACGATTCTGTTTGTGCAAGCCGTGTCCTCCTTGTGAATGTTAGAGATACCCAATAGGCGTGCCGATTTTACCAACCGTGCCGCCACTCGCAACCATCGGATAGATAGGTTTCGCCCAGAAAACACCCTCAACGGGTGAAGCTATGGATTCCCGGACATTGCCAAAGACATCGCAAATATCAGCGATTGGCTGAGACGCTGTAAGGTGCTCGGACAATTCCGCTCTATAATAGACAAAACCGCCTTCATTACTGACGAGTGGCACGAATTTTTTGACAACGATTTGCTGCTCAGGAATCTCTGGGGTTCCTGAGATAAATTGATAGTATTGTAGTACATTGCGCACGCCGCGCACGCCTTTTTCGATGCTTGCGGCATCCCATCCGTGCGTTCCACCCAATTCAGGATCGATCGTTGGAATGCCGACCTCCGGTGCTGCTTGGGCGAGTTGTCCCTTCGGGCCCTTCTGATCGAGAATGTGTCCGATACCGAAGACGCGGGCGAGTTCAAGACATGCCTTGTGGAGTGTATGTTTTTGATCAACGCGGACACGGACTTCATCAATCATCGGCTGTACACCGCCTTGGTGCAGATCGAGGCAGTAGTCGGCTTGTTGTACAGCATGATGGAAAAGACGATGGGCGATCCGTTCACTTGACGTGCCATCGCGCCTGCCCGGGAAACAGCGGTTCATTTTCCTGTTATCTACAGGACTGAATGCCTGTTTGGCATGAAACGCGTGGAAGTTAACAATCGGCACGGCAATGATCCTACCGTGCAACTGCTCTGGCATGACTGTTCGGAGAATTTTGTGAATAACGGCGATACCGTTGAGTTCATCTCCGTCGCTAATCGCTTGGATATAAAGTGTTTTGCCGGGGTGCCTCCCGTTGATGAGTACAGCAGGCAGTCGGACAGCGGTTCCGTCAGGCATTGTACCAACTTTGAGGTAACCTTCCCTCCGAGTTGCGGGTTCAGCAACCAATTGTCCAACCACCAAGCTGCTATGGCGAATATTATTCCTCATAACGGGTATTGTAGCACAACCGGTAAAAAGAATCAAGTGTTTTGTTGGAGGAATAGTTGTTAGTTATCAGTTATTAGTTAAGAGGTGAATTTGTTAACCGAATAACCCGTTTTAACTGATAACCGATAATCGACAACGATATAAACTTGATTTCAAGAGAATCTTCTGGTAAACTTGTATGTATCATGAATACTGAAAGCCAGAAAAAAATAGCTGCAGAAAAAGCGACAGAAGATGTCCGGTCCGGTATGGTCGTAGGATTGGGGACAGGTTCCACCGTCTATTACGCGCTCTTGAAACTCGGAGCGATGGTAAGGGAAGGACTTGATATTGTCGGCATCCCTACCTCCGAGGGAACTGAGAAAATCGCGTTCGCAGAAAAGATACCGTTGACAACACTCGCCACACATCCTACTATTGACTTAACAATTGACGGTGCTGATGAAGTGGACGCACATCTTAATCTGATTAAAGGTGGCGGTGCCGCGCTGGTTAGAGAAAAAATCATCGCTAATGCATCTAAAGAGATATTGATTGTCGTCGATGAAAGCAAGGTATCACGTGTTCTCGGTACGACCTTCTCGCTCCCTGTGGAAATCGTGCGGTTCGGATGGGAAGCCACACAGACCGAAGTCAATCGGATTTGTGGAAAATCAACACTGCGACAGAATACCTCACAAGACGGAGACGGATCCCCACTCATCACCGACAACGGCAACTATATCCTTGACTGCCACTTTGACGGTATCCCTGCACCACAAGCGGTAGAGATGCAGCTAAATAATATTCCGGGTGTGGTAGAGAACGGGATTTTTGTCAATCGCGCTGACAAAGTTATCATCGGCACGGCTTCCGGTATCCGGTATATGGAGTAGCATCAATGCTTCGACACACGATTTTCCTTTTCTTGATTGTTTTTGCATCGATCACGGTTTCTAAGCCTGTCCGCGGTGAAGTGTTTACAGGCAGCGGATTGGTAGATATTCCAACAGGTCAGGTATTGCAACACGGAATATTTGAAGCAGGCACTTATCTCGGTTTTCAACAACGGGTGATGGACCGTTCTACAACAAACCTGGGTGATGCCGTTGCGGTTCGTCTCAACTTTGGACTGTTTGATCGAGTTGAAGTCGGGTTGACACACCTGTGGAACGAATATGGTGAGCAACCCTCTGCTGACCGGACTGCAAATTTAAAGTTCCAACTCTTAAAAGAACCGGAGACTGGCGCGATCCCCAGTATAGCGGTAGGTATAGAGAAACTTGGTAGGGATATTGTTTTGTGGGATTCAGAAGCGGAAGCAGATGAAAGTTCCTCAGCGTTTCTTGCTATTAGTAAAACTTTTAACCTGCCGCGGATTCACCAATTTTCTGGTCACATCGGTATCGGCACGCAGCGGTTTGCGTTTTCGGAAGGTCCTATCGGTCTGTTTGTTGGGTTGCGTAAAGAATTCCGACCGGCTTTTGCGAGGGGAAACATTACGACAAGTTTGGAATTTGATGGTGCCGGTGTGAACGTCGGTATGCGATACGCTGCATTGAGCGGACTTCAGGTTGCACTCGGTGCTGAAACCTTGAACGATCCAGATGAATTGCGTTATCTTGTTTCCGTTTCGTGGACAAATCAGCAGATACTCAAACAGATTGACGAAACGCAACGGTTAATCACGCGTGCGACAGAACTGCGGTAAAAGCAAACGCGCGATTTCTGAGAAAAAAGCAGCGGATAAGGCTACTGAGACTCCGCCGTTCCAATAGATTGCATCACATTTTGGAGCGATGTTAGGAGTTCGGACAAAAAATCTTTCGGTGGCACGAGTATAATTTCGATCCTCCGATTTTTGGCTTTCGCCTCCGGCGTTTCGGCGGTATCTATGGGTTGGTAGAATGCGTAGCCAGTGGCTGCCAGACGTTCCGCAGTCACATTCGCATGTTCCTGCAAGTATTTCACCGCCGCGATTGCGCGTTCGGTGGAGAGGTTCCAGTTCCGCAGTGCGTCGCCGCCGATAGGTGTGTTATCCGTGTGTCCCTCAACCCGAATGGCGTAAGCTGAATAGTCTGCGTTGAGTAAAACCTCTTCCGAGATTGCATCCAAAAGTGCTTTCCCTTCTGTGCTTAGAATCGCGCTGCCGGTTTCAAACAAGATTTTCCCCTTAACATCAAGTTTCAACCGTCCTGCGTCATCTAACACAGCACCGACTGTATCTTTAAACCTTTCTTGGATAGCCGTAATTGAACGTTGTGATTGCTCCCGGATCCGTTGTAATTCGGATTCAATCTCGGTGAGTTTTGCGCGGAGACTCTCTTTTTCACTTTCGAGCGCGCTTTTGTCCTGCTGGAGCGTGTTCCGTTCAGCGGCGATCTTTCGGGCAGCTTCGCTTGCGTTTTGCAATATCTCTTTCGTCTGATTGAGTTCTGAGCGTGTCTCTGCTAAGGTAACTTGCGTTTCAGATAGTGTGCTTTCGGTTTCGGCTAATTTCTTTTCGAGATCAGCTTTAGCAGTTTCAGTTTTTTGCAATGTAGTTTGGGTCGTCTCTAATTCTGCCTGCGTCTGTTTGAGTCCCTTTGAAGTTGAATAGAGCAGGACTCCCAAAACAACGGTGGCAATAACGAGAACAGAGGTAGATACGATCGCCAGAATTTTGTTCTTAGGCATTTATTTCTCCTTGTAGACGAAGGATCGCCTCAAAGTTGTCATTCTTTGAGGTTTTGTTCTTTTTCTCTATGCCGCACGCCGTGCAGCGGTGCGTAAGGATATATTTGCCGTGCTTTACGGTAAACGCTATCGGTTCCATCATGCCTTGACAGAATGCGGATCGGTCGCCGGGGTTGACATCAACGTGTCGGCTCCAGAGACATTCTGGACAGTGATTGGTATAGCCATCTCCCTTGACAGCAGCACCACACTGTGAGCAGATAAAATCTTCAATGTGGCGTTGGAATTTTTTGTTCACTGGTCAGTACTCACATTTTTGCCTTGTGCGAGTCTGTCTAATGTTCGTTTTAGACTCGGAGATGCGGTAGCAGCGCGTTCTAAATCCCAGTGCTCTTGGACGAATTCACTCAAAAATGCGTTGTATTCATTGCCCACAGGAAGCATCGCGCCCTGCGCTGGAATCAATGCCTCACGCACCGTTCTCTTTTGGCTCCGACGGGCAAGTGAAACCAGAAATTCTTTTGGGTTCGGAATCTCATCAGTGTTTCGCGAGATGTGATTAACAGGTATTGATAGAAAATTCGCTGTACCATCTCGATCCGCCATTACCCAAGATTCGACCTCCATAACTGCGACGCGGAAGAAAAACTGAGGATTTAGAGCCCCTTTAATCCAAGATTGGATGAGTCGTGGTGGACAATTTTGGGGTGAATCTAAATCGGTCAACATAAAAATAGCTGCGCCATTAGCAGAACGGTTGAACTCTATTGCTTTTCGTTGAAGGTAAGTATAACCTTCACCGAAGACTGTGTCCCAAATTTCGATGTCAAACCTCTTAAGAATTTGCGCTGAAACCGCCTCACCGAGTTCATCCTCAACTGCCAGAATTACGTGCTTTAATCTCATTGTATCAGACTGACTCCGGCAGTATCTTTAGGTCTGGTTCGTGAAAGGACAACCTCACCTACTGTGAACCCATTCTCTAAAAGTATGCGAATGTCCTTAATATCAGACGAGACTTTAACCGATGTTCCCGCCTTTGCAGGTGTGAGCAAAAGCACTTCTATGCCGTCAATGCAGGGTTCTGTTAGAAGAGTACTGCTATGTGTGCTGACAAACACTTGACACTGGTGGATTCTCGGTATACGGGCAAACAGCGGTGCAAGTTTAGAGACAATGCCTATATTTAAGGAGAGTTCAGGTTCCTCCAACAAAATAAGCGAGTCATTCTCAAAGAGTGCCCACAGAAGCCCAATCAACCGAAGCGTCCCATCCGAAAATTGGTCTTCGCGCTGCCACTCTTCGTTGAACTGCCAGTGGGAATAACGCGCTTGTAAATGCGGATGTCCCGTGCGTTTATCGCGAATAAACGCCAATTCCTCAAACTGCGGCACCACAATTTTCAAGGCACGTTCAATCCTTTTGAGACGAGCCCGGCGAGTACTTGGATGTACACTCGCGACGTGTTCGAGAAATCCCTGACCGAACGGATCGTCTTCAATAACTTTGCCTTGGATTGCGTCCCTAAAACGGATAAGTTGTGGCACGAGATGGAGATAGGTAACGTTACGAAGGAATCGTCCAATCTCCCGGAATTTCGCATTAGCAGCATTCTGTTCAAGCGCGGTCTGGGTAAGGCGATCTGGGTCCTCGTTATCGTCTGCATCGGGTCTATCAAGAAGGAGTTCATCCTCTCTCCAGACGCGTTCGTATGTGAGATGCGTTTGACAATGTTCACGCGGTTCTTGTCGGAATCCGATACCATATCGCCATGTGACGGGAGCATCTGGCGTGTCGGCGATGTGAATTTCGATGGCAACCTCTGGGTCTTGTCCCGCGGACAGGCACCGAATGTTGGAAACACCGCCTCGGTCACTGATTGCTTTTTGGAGTCCACCACCTTCGGCTTTGGCGATATCGCGGAGAAAGCGAAAGATGTCTAACAGATTGGATTTACCTGAAGCATTCGGACCGACAATAAATTGCCGCTCCCTAAGCGGAACATCAATATGCTGAAAATTCCGCCAGTTTTTGACAATAAGCCGATTGATAATCATAACAAGCAGTTCCCTTTAAAAAATTTCTATTGCCGCGAATATAATATGGAAATAATAACATATCCAAGGCAGGAAATCAAACCAAAATGGGCAGTTACGCCCATCCTTGGAGCGATAGAATAACAAGAAAATCGCGTCTAATGAAATTTTAAACGTTTATGAAGGATTTCACATCCCATAGCAGGATTGTCCCATCAAAACTTCCACTCGCCAGTAGCGTGCCATCTGGAGAGAAGTCGAGTGATTGCGCGTCCGTTGTATGCCCCCAGAAGGTATGAATATTCTCACCCGTGGCAACGTCCCATAAACGGATGGCCATCTTCTCCATTCCCTTCTGCCACCATGTGCCAGAAGCGAGATACTTACCACACGGCGAAAAAGCGAGTGCGTACGGATCCTCTGTCTGTGGCTGTGGTATTACAAAAAGCGTTGTCAGCGTTTCGGCACACCACAACCGAAGTTCGCCGAACATCCCACCAGCAATCATGGTACCACATCGCGAAAAGGCAAGTGCCATAGTCGTACGAGGCGTATCCAAAGGCAGCGTGGTTATTTCTTCGCCTATTTCAACATTCCAGAGCCGAGTGGTTTTATCGCTTGACCCACTTACAAGCCGTTTGCCATCCGGTGAAAACGCCACCGACCAGATGTGCTCTGTATGTCCGGTAAGCGATTTCGGTTTTGGGTTGTGCTCAAGGTCCCATAGATAAAGTATGCCACCTTTACCGCCACAGGCGACTTGATAGCCTGAGAACGCAAAAACATGTCGTCTTAACTCTACGGGAGACGTGAACTCAGCAATTGAAACCTCTTCTGTTTCACTAATGCGCCACACTTTGAAGGCATCGCGATTTCTGCTGACAGTTAATATATCTCCACAAGGTAAAAAATCCAAAACATCGAAAACAGCAAAAGTTTATCATGGATTAATATATCACGCGCCTGCTTACGTCCAATATCCCATAGCACAAGACCTTTTAGCGCCCTCCCGCTGGCAAGAGTCTCTCCATTAGGAGAAAATGCTGCCGGATATAGATAACACAGAGGCTCATGAAGCGTTGGGAAGGTGTGTTTTTCATCAATCGGCTTCGGTTCATCAGACCGGAAATGCGCAATAGGGAGCTCCGGGCATTCTGAAAACCATTGATCACCAATACTTTCAGGTTGCCGTTCATAGATCCACAGTTTTTGACGCTGTTCTATGTTCCACACCTCAATCGTGTTCTGGGTAAACACGGTGGCAAGTAGCGTCCCTTCTGGAAAATAAAAAGGTTCTACCCGAGACCACTCGTAATCTGCATAAATTTCCTTCAGTACGCCCTCTGTGAGATCCCATACGTGTAGTTTACTGTTTCCATCACTTGAGGCAAGGAACTGACCGCAGGGTGAAAATGTGATAGTCCTCAGTGTATTGCTATGCTCCGTGAAGTGAGCGATGCGCTCGCCTGTCGCTATATCCCACACTGAGATGTGGCTGGCCCCGCGAGGGGGAGTTGTATGAGGGATTGTATAAGGATTCTCACACGCCAGCAGGCGGCTGTCCGGGGAAAAGGCAAATTTTATGCCTGTAAAATTGGTGATTGGCACACCCGTCCTCGGATCCCAGATGTAGGTTTGCTTTCCTACTGTAGCAGCGACATACCGCCCATCGGGCGAAAATCCGAGTTGGGGCATATAGTTTGATTGTCCATCACGCGATTCCCGTTCCAGCTGCGCGATGCCCACACCGTTTTGAACATCCAATATCTCAATAGTACCCACCTGATTCGCAGGAGCAATCCTCGCGGTGGCAATCCATTTACTGTCAGGAGAAAAGGCAATGTGTTTATGGATATTATGTTCCTCTGACGGCTTCATCTGAGCGACACACTCACCGCTTTGGATATCCAGCATCTTAATAACGCCATCCCAATTCGCGGTGGCAATCCACTGACCATCCGGCGAAAAATCGACTGCGGAGATCATCCCTCGCTCTGTTTCCCACAACGCGATGAGAGACATGGATGATACATCATACCACCAGAGCCCTACACACGTTCCAACAACAAAATACGCGCCATCGGGAGAAAGTGCTATATCGCTATCGTTTTGATAAGATTGAAATCCTTTCCCTAACCGGACGATCGCATTTTCCGGTAGTGCCCACGTTGTTCCTTCGGGGTCCTCTGATACTACATTCAGGGGTGCTGGTCTGCAGCTTTGCATGGTATCCACTCCTTAACAGATTTGGGATTCAGTGTCTTACATTTTAAGAATCGATGAAGGGCTTCACATCCCATAGCAAGATTGTGCCATCATCCGCACCACTCGCCAGGAGCGTACCGTCCGGCGAAAAATCGAGTGACTGCACGTCCGTTGTATGTCCCCAGAAGGTATGGATATTCTCTGCAGTAGCAACCTTCCATAAACGGATTGCCATCTTTTCCATTCCCCTTTGCCACCAAGTCCCCGATACGAGATATTTGCCACACGGCGAAAAAGCGAGCGCATACGTCCGTCGGCTGTTCTCAGGTTGCGGTATCGTGCGTAACGTCGTCAGTTGCTCAGCACACCAGAATCGGATTTCATTGTCCATTCCTCCCGCGATTATCTTGCCACAGGGTGAGAATGCTATTCCCATAGTCGTGCGAGGTTCATCCATGGGTAGCGTCGCAATTTGTTCACCTGACGCAACATCCCACAGACGAGTGGTGTCGTCGCGCGCTCCGCTGGCTAACCGCTTGCCATCCGACGAAAACGCCAGTGATGTAACGTAATCCGTATGCCCCGTGAGGCGTGTTGGCTCCTCTGGGTTCTGGAAGTTCCATACATAAACCGTGCCTTCCCTACTCCCCGCTGCAAGCTGATCGCCAGTAGGCGCGAACACCTCATGACGCACCCACTCTGAAGGTTCCTTAGGTGCTGTGAACTCAGCGACAGGTTCGTCCGGATTGCTGGCATCCCATACCTTGGTCTCATTGTGGAGGCGGGTACCCAGTATCCTTCTACAAGGCAGAACAGTGTAGGTATAAATATTCTCATCCTTCAACAATGTTTCGCGTGGACACTTCTGAGCAACATCCCACAATTCGATACCCGGATGATTGCGGGTGCTTACGAGCGTTTGGTTATCCAACCAAGCGACTTTCGGATAGGGCCACGGGAAATGAGGTTCACGAAGTGCTGGGAATGTTTGTTTTTTGCCATCCGTCCTTTTGTTGGACAGCGCGTAGGCGATAGTCAACTGTGGACATCTGAAAAACCACATCGCACCAACGCTTCCTTTCAAGAGTTCAATTGTTTGTAACTTTTTACGCGGTTCTGCACTGCAGATGTCAATAGCCCAAGTCGCGTTCTCATTGCGGAACACAGCAGTCAACAACTGCCCCTCTGGTGAGTAGAATGGAAGCCCCCAATCTGTTTCAGAGTCGGTATAAACCTGCTTTTGTATACCCTCTGCAAGGTTCCACACGCGTAGGCTTTTATCTCTACTACTCGACACAAGAAATTCGCCACACGGCGAAAAGGTTATATCCTCCACCCAATCCGTATGCGCTGAGAAGTGCCAGATCCGCTTACCGGTCGTTAAATTCCATACCGAGACACAGCTGTCAACGCGATCGGTATTACCAGAGGCTTCGTCAGCAGCTGCGCCCGCCAACAGATGGCTGTCCGGGGAAAAGGCAAAATTTCTACCCGCGAACTTGACGATTGTCTCACCCGTCTCCGGATGCCACACGTAAGTTTGTGTGTCTTCCGTGTCAGGGTTCAGAACCTGTCCGTCGCGTGAAAGTTCGGGATTGGCTGCTGTAGCGGCAAGGAGTTTGCCATCGGGCGAAAAATCGAGTTGATGAATATCATTCGATTGGAATTCGTGCGCGCCTCGATCCATCTGTGCAACACATTCGCCGTTACGAATATCTAATACCTTCACAACCCCCTGCATCGCTGCGGTAGCAATCCACTTGCCGTTCGATGAGCAGGCAAGCCCACCAAAAGCATCTAAACCTTCCATCTGTGTGAGACACTCTCCACTTTGAACATCCAGTACTTTAATGAGGGCATCCGCTGTACGAATGATAATCCATTTGCCATCATGCGAAAAATCGATGGAATTAACCATTCCCCTTTTCGTTTCCCACAATGAAATCGGGGACATCGACGGGATGTCATACCACCAAAGTCCCATGAGGGTTCCAACGGCAAAATATGTGCCATCTGGAGACACTTTAACATCACCTTCATCTACGTCCCCTTTTCCAAATCGGGCGATTGCGCCTTCCGGCAATGCCCATGTTGTTCCCATAGTGTCTTCTGGTACGACATTGAATGGTGCTGGTCTTCGGTTTTGCATTGTATTTTGTTCCCTGAATGAGTCAGTGTTCCGTGTTTTAAGAACTGATAAAGGATTTGACATCCCACAATAGGATTGTCCCATCATGACTTCCACTTGTGATAAGCATGCTGTCCGGGGAAAAGGCGAGTGATTGTATGTCTGACGTATGTCCCCAGAAGGTATGGATATTTTCACCGGTTTCAACCTCCCATAAACGGATGGCCATCTTCTCTAATCCTTCCTGCCACCACCACCAAGTTCCTGATGCCAAATATTTGCTACACGGTGAAAAGGTAAGCGCATAGGGTTTCTGGCTGCCTTCAGGTTGCGGCATCGTGTGTAAAGGGTCAAATCCGTCAGCACGCCACAATCGGATTTCATCCGCCCATCCTCCGGCAATAAAGTTTCCACATGGAGAAAACGTTATCCCGCGAATTTCACGACGATGATCCTCCATTGTGGCAATTTCTCTACCAGTCTCGGCATCCCACAATTGAGCGATCCCCTCTGAACAAGCAATCGCCAACCGCGTTCCATCTGGTGAAAACGCCATAGCGTGGATGTATTCCTTATGTCCTGTATCTACTTCCAACTTTTCGCGAGATTGAAGATTCCAGATATAGAGTGTACGGTCAATACGTTCCTTATTAGACTCGCTATGCACTGTCGCTATCCGGTCACATGGCGGTGCGAAAACCACTGGGGACGCTAATCCAGGTGCGGAGAACTCAGCAACAGGTTTGTGCTGTTTCTCAAAATCCCATACCCTAAGTGTATTTCCACTGATGCCGGCTGCAAGCAAATTGCCACTTGCGGAAAAAATGAAAGAATTGATACGCGTATCTTTCATTAACGTTTCCCGCGCCTGCCCGCGCGCAACATCCCATAACACAACACCTTTCTCATCACCATCAGTGCTCGCAAGCACCTGCCCATCGGGTGAAAACGCTACTGGATCTGGATAACACGTCGGTTCACGGAGCGTTGAAAATGTGTGCGTTTCGTCAGTCACTTGGCGTTTATTGGAGAGTGCATACGCGACTCCTAATTTAGGACATTTTGAAAACCATGCAGCACCGATGCTGCGGGGTTTGCGTTCAATTGTCAGTAATTTTTCACGGCGTTCAATATCCCAGACTTCAATAGGATATGTGTGAGGGCTCGTGTTAATAGGCGCAGGAAGCACAGCTGCAAGCAGCGTGCCTTCTTGTGAATGCATGGGTTCTATCCGAGACGAAACCGAGCCAAGATTCTTTGAATCGACCCTCTTCTGCAACCAGCGTACAATTTTCCACAACCAATGCCTTGAAGCAATGCCGTAGTCGGTATATTTCATCTGCTGTGTGTTGGTTGTGAAGTCCCACAGGCGTAGGGTTCCGCCGCTATCGCTTGAAGCGATCCACTTTCCGCACGGTGAGAAGACAACAAAATTCACCTGATTTTCGTGTTCTCTGAAACAAGCAATACGTTCCTTTGTTTCTATATCCCACACTGAAACAAAACGGTGAACACTGGTGGTATCATTATTAGTGTCTGCTGGACTCGTGCACGCCAACAGGCGGCTATCCGGCGAAAATGCGAACCCGCCACCAGCAAATTTGGCTATCCGCTCGCCGGTCTCAGGGTGCCATAGGTAGGTTTGTGGATCTTTTGTGGCGACGCTGACCCAACCCAATCCTGATCTCGCTGGCGTGTTGCAGGTCGCGGCGATGATTTTGCTATTGGGTGAAAATGCAAGTTGGGAAGTAACATTTCGGTTCTCGCCTCTCGAATCTGGCTCAGGTTGCGCAAAGCACTCACTACGCTGGATATCCAACACCTCAATAACGCCTCTGTCAGTTGCAGTGGCAATCCGTTTACCATCCGGTGAAAAGACAATAAAACTCGCGTGTGTATATGATTTTTCGGATCGCTTCATCTGAACTATACATTCACCGCTATGAACATCCAGGACTTTAACGATGCCATCCCAATTGGCAATAGCAACAAACTTACCATCCGGCGAAATATCCACAGCAGAAGTTAACCCTCTTTCCGTTTCCCACAAAGCGATCGGCAACATTGTTGAAACATCATAGAACCACAATCCCATTCCAGTTCCAGCGGCAAAATATGTGCTATCTGGCGAGAGTGCTACACTATCCAAATCTGGGCCCGAGTTGAGTACGCCTTTTCCCAATCGAACTATTGCGCCTTCGGGTAATGCCCACGTGGTTCCTGTGGTGTCCTCGGGTACGACATTGAATGGTGCTGGTCTTCGGTTTTGCATTGTATCTTTTTTATCGAATGCGCTGAGGCACGGGGTCCTTGCGCTACAGTGTATTTTGAAGTTCTGTGTGTGTGCGCTGAGGCAGGGAGCCCTTGCACTACGGTGTGTTTTAGTGTATTTTAAAGTTCTGCGCGGGTCATGAAGGTTGCGTAGATAGTGGAAGTCCGCACGAGATCGGGGATATGCACACGCTCGTTGATGGCATGCCCGCCCTCACCGCGCGGTCCATACCCGATGCCCGGCAAGCCTGAATTGACGAAATAGTGCAAGTCCGTAAACCCTGTAGTGCCTTTAAATCGGGGTTGATTGAAGCGGACAATCCGCACCGCCTCGGCGAACGCTTGTGCTATTGGCGAAGCGGTATCCGTCAAGCAGGGTTCAATGCGCAAGAGGGCGCGTGCCTCTGCTTCCAAATCAGGATAGTATTGACACGCCCCAGAAATCGCTTCTCGCAATTCCAATTCAGCAAATTCAAGTTCTTCGTTTGGCGTAATCCGTCGGTCAATCGAGAACGTGAGGCTTGCCGGGACAGTGTTGACTTTGTCGCCATCGGTGCCACGAAACGTCCCACCGATGTTCAACGTCGGATAACGATCACTGCCATCCGGGAGTTTAAATGCGCGTTCCGGCGATCTTAGATGTCGTTTAACGCGTTGGAGTGCCGTAACAAGTTCAGCAGTCTTCTCAAAGGCGTTTATGCCCTTATCCGGCTGTGCACCGTGCGCGGCTTTGCCCTTGACCTCAATTTCCAACCAGAGTACGCCGTTGTGTCCGTTGCCGATGTTCATCTCCGCACCGCCCTCGCAATTAACAACATAGTCGGCATTCACCAAACCTTCTTCGACGACATATCCCGCGCCCAACTGCCCGCCGGTCTCTTCATCGCAGGTAAATGAGCATTCAACGTTGAACTTCGGTTCGGTATCGGTCTCTTGAACGGCTTCGATTGCAAATAGGAGTGCAGCGATGGCATCCTTCATATCGTCAGCACCGCGTCCGTAAAGCCACTCGCCATCAATCTCACCGCTGAACGGATCACCGAAACGCCAGTCTCCTGCAACGGGGACCACATCGTAGTGTGCGTTGAAATGCACTGTCTTTTCTGCGCCGACATCCCAACGCGCGATGAGGTTTAGCCGTGGATAGTTATCTGCGTTTACGATAATCTGCTCAGCACGCCGTTTCGGGACCTCGGCAATCTGTGTCCGCATCCCCAAGGCCTTGCATTTTGCCGCAAGTAGCCCGACAATCTCGGCATAATTTTCGCCGGGCGGATTGACAGTAGGAATCCTGACGAGTTCCTGCAGCAACGCGCAAAGCGCGGCTTGATTGTCCTTGATATAGGCTTGTACGGACATTTTCGGTCTCCTGAGTCGCTGTTAGGTAACGACAGCCTGATCCGCAGCTGACAAGTGCCCGACTGTTTCACCGGTCTCCGTAAACGTTCGGGTCACAGTGACAGAGGCATACGTCCACAAAATTTTCATCTGCGCGTCGCTATCATTCCAGAACCGATGGGGGATGCCAGCGGGGACGAAGGTCGTATCGTATGCTTTCATGGTAAAGACTTCGCCATCAACCTCACAGGAGGCTTCGCCTTCAAGAATCGTGACAGATTCATCACAGTTGTGGTAGTGGCGTGCGATCGCTGCACCCGGTTCAAACGTCGTCACACCGTTGGTGAGTGAAGTGGAGTCGAGCCATTTACCGGCTAACGGGACGGTTTTCACGCCGGTGCCGCGGTCAATAGGGTTCTGTTTTCCAAAATCGATTACGTGTGCTTTCGTAGGCATCTCTGATCCGTCGCTTTTTCTTAAGATTTGCCTCAGTTTAGCACGGCGAGAGAAAAAATTCAAGGGTAAAGGGGAAATGGTTATCAGTCATCGGTTTTCAGTTGTCAGAGGCGTAGTTGACAGCTCATCCATCTAAATCATCAGGATTTGTGGGATTGCTGGATTCTTAGGAATATGAACTGCTAACGGAATCTTGGGAAACCGTTGCAAATGCATCAATCGCCTGCTGTATTTCTGCTTCGGTGTGGGTTGCCATGACGGTCAGCCTTAAACGGCTCGTATCCGGCGGCACAGCTGGTGGACGGATCGCTGGTGCGAATACCCCCTCGGCGAGCAATGCATCCGCTATACGTGTTGCCCGTTGCGGATTCCCCAATACGACCGGAAGGATCTGTGTTTCACTCGGCAATAGCGTATACCCTAAATGAGTCAACGCCGTTTTGAGACGTTTCGCGTGTGAGAATAGACGTTGCCGTAAATCCGGTGAAGAACGCATCACATCCAGCGCAGCATTCGCCGCTGCTAAAGTCGCAGGTGGCAGCCCTGTCGTAAAGATAAAACCGCGTGCCTTGTTGATGAGCAATTCAACCAAGGCGTGCCTTCCCGCAATATACCCGCCGAGTGCGCCGATAGCTTTGCTAAGCGTACCCATCTGAATGATACTTTCGCCATCCAACCCGAAATGTGAGACGGTGCCCCTTCCGTCTCTCCCTAACACACCAAACCCGTGTGCATCATCTACGAGTAACATCGCATCGTAGCGTGTTGCTACTTCGTAAATATCCGGTAGTGGCGCGATATCGCCGTCCATACTGAAAACGCCATCTGTCACGATAAGCCTCCGCCGAAACGCCGCGGATTCGGAAAGTAAGGTCTTAAGGTGTTCGACATCGCAGTGTTGATAAACCTGGGTTGTGGCGCGACTGAGACGACATCCGTCAATGATGCTGGCGTGATTGAGGGTGTCGCTTAAGATGAGATCCCCTTCGCCTACAAGGAGCGGAATGATACTTGTATTGGCAGCATACCCTGAACTAAAAACAAGCGCGGCTTCGGTGTGTTTCGTTGTGGCGAGGTTGGTTTCTAACGTTGTGTAGCGTTCATTGTTCCCGGAGATGAGACGCGAGCCGCTTGCGCCTGTGCCGAAAACTTGCGTCGCCTCAACAGCAGCGGCGATCACTTGCGGGTGTGTGCTTAACCCCAGATAATTGTTTGAACCGAGCAGCACGACATCGCGTCCATCAAGATGGATTGTGCCTGTGGGCGCACTCATGACCGTACGGAGGTGACGGCGTAAGCCTGCTTGTTCGAGTGCCGCGCATTCTGTGTCCAACCAATCGTGGCTATCCATCGTTATCAGTTATCAGTTATCGGTTATCAGTTATCAGTTATCAGTTAAGAGACCGTTGGAAGGGACTCCATCGTACTTGATGTCCCCAAACCTTCTTTAACTTTTAACTATTAACCATTAACTATTAACTACTCCTGTCTCAACCCATGAACTGTCTCAGGAAGATATGACTTTGGCTTAAAGCACGCTGCCGTGTCTCTAACGTCTCCTCATAAGCCCGATCCTCCACCTCAACACAAACCGCACCGTTGTAACCCGTATCGCTCAAGACAGAGAAGAAACTGCCCCAATCGACATCGCCAAGTCCGGGCAGTTTCGGCGTATGATAAGACAAGGGGGTTGCGAGGATACCGACTTCATCCAGTTTTGCCCTGTCTAACCGGACATCCTTCGCATGCACGTGAAAGATTCGATCGGCAAAAGTAACGAGCGGCTTCAGGTAGTCCATCTGGAGCCATATAAAATGAGATGGGTCGAAATTGAGTCCGAAATTCGGGGCGGGGATCTCGGCAAACATCCGTTCCCAAACGGCGGGGCAGTAAGCAAGGTTTTGACCGGCGGGCCATTCGTCCTCAGTGAAAAACATTGGGCAATTCTCAATCCCGATACGGATGCCGTGGTCGGCAGCAAATTGAATGAGCGGCACCCAGACCTGCTTAAAGCGGTGCCAATTCTCATCTATCGTGTGTGTCTGATCTCTGCCGATAAACGTATTCACGATGTCTACCGACAGACGTTTTGCTGCCAGAATCAGTTTTTTGAGATGTTCGCTATAGACAGCCGCTTCGGTTTCATCAGGTGTGAGTGGGTTTGGATAGTAGCCTAAGCCGCTAATCGTTATCCCCGCGTCCGCGACGCATTGTAGGATTTTATCTGCTTCCGCTTCGGAAAGTTCCGCTACATCAACGTGCGTAACACCGGCGTAACGCCGTTCCGCTTTCCCTTTGGGCCAGCACATCAATTCGACGCAATCAAAGCCGGTATCCGCAGCAAATTGGACAACTTCTGTCAACGACTGTTCCGGCAAAATCGCGCTCACAAATCCGAGTTGCATTATAATGTAACCTCTGTTTCGTTTTAAACATTTTATTCGGATTTACGCATTCTGTCTTAAAGTCCCCCTGATAAGGGGAATTTAGGGGTTTCCATACGAAATTGTCATCTAACAATACGCTCAAACTATTTATCAGGCGTGCTGTTGATGCAGACAAAATGCTATACCCGATGGCTCTCTCTGAGATATGCTCGCAAATGTTCCAACGCTCGCCCACTATCTATCACTGACCGTGTTCGAGCGAGTGCCTCCGCAGGTTCAGGACAAATCCCTAACAGATAATCTACCATCGCTGTGTTCAGTAGGATCCTATCGTAGATATGTCCTTTTTCTCCCGATAGAGCCGCCACGCCTAATTCCGCAAACGCTTTTGCACTCACAACTTCTGGGCGTGGGCTCCGCGCATAGTCAAGTCCATAAACCGCTGGGTCTATATCCATCGCGAAGTCTTCGCGCGCACCATCCACACGCTGAAAGCCTTGCGAATAGTTGACCGCCATCCTGGCATTTTCATTTCTCGCGGGAGCGGGTGTAGAAGGTTTTCCGAGACGCAGCGCGTAGTGGCTTGTGCCTTCCTCACCTTTGATAGCAACCGCTGCATCACAACCGCGTTCCCACGCCAATTGTAGTAGCGGTTTTTCATAACCGATATGGTAGTAACCCAGTACCATATAATTCGACTCCCGTGCTGAAAAGAACTGCTGTGCTTTTTCCGTCGCTGCCCAAGGCGGACGTTTCTTGATATGCACCCGCAATTCGCGCAAATCGTATGCGGCACGGCAATACTCGCGCTGACTGATATACCCAAACCCCACCGATGCGTCTGTAATCAGTGATGCTGTCTGTGGAAGCGATAGGTGTGTGTTAGCCCCGAGTGCTTTTAAGATTGTCTCCTCTGTCACACCATTTTTCGGTGGCATTGCATCCACACTATGAAGGAGCGATGCCTCGCCGAGTGCGGCGCGCACCGCTGCTACAAACAGTGTTGGACGAAAATAGCGCGTCGCCCCATCGTAAGGCTGCCCGAAATGTGTTAACGCCGCTACATCGATTGGCTGAACCGCTTCCGGTGCAAAAAACGCGTCAAGATACCCCTGGACCTCTTGATATGTTTCACGGTTCATCCGTTGCCCGATAAGGGCGGCACCTTTGAGCGCAGGGTTAACAGCGTCGCTAAGGATCGCTTCGCACATCTCACGCGTTTCGGTGTAACTTAAATGTTTTGCTCGTAAAATCTTCTCCAACGCGTTCACGACAACTGCCTCCGTCGCGTTCGCGGGAACATAACCCTGTTCAGGGTTCATGAGGTATTGAATTTCCGGTGGCAGTTGTTCCGTCAGTGCCGAGTGGTATTTACGAAACGCTGCTGCTTCTGCCGGACTCCACTGTGTCGCCTCTGGGAAGTAGGCGCGGAGCGTCATCGCCGCAAAGAACGCACCCATCTGTGCTGCCGACGCCGCATCCGATGTTGGGAGTTCACCCGTTATGGATTTTAAAACTATTTCAAGAATCGGTGCCGGTTGCGGGAAATCCGAGGGGTTCACACCCAACGGACGTGTCTGATGCGGTCCTGTGCAAACGCGTGCTTGTGCCTCAAGCACATCATCATTCGGACCCGGATATGCTGGTGTGTATGAAAGTGAATCAAGATCTGCCATTTCAGGTTGTCCTCCGAGCGTAACGCCAATCGCACTTTTATGGTGCAAGGTCTTCAACAAGAGAAGTTGATTCTATTATACTGCTTTCGGGAGATTAAAACAAATTTTGCTACGCTATGCCCCTAAAAAACTTGACAACCGCGCGGAAATATAGTATAATTATACTATACTAAGAATAAGTTTGAAAATATCTTGCATAAAATCCGCAGTAACGCTAATATCACATTTGCCCTGGTATCTTTTCGGCACAAAAAATCCGTTTTTGGTATCTTTTAAAACACAGGATAAAACACCCAGCAAAAATCAAATAGAGAGGATAAGCCTTAGTCCGAAAAAAAAAAACGAAAATTACGTCACATTCCGCGTGTCACTTGACTTATGCATGTCACATGTGACGTTTAAAACGTTACCATAGGTGTCAATTTAAAAAAAACGTATTGTCTCGTAGGTGTTTTTGCTTGGGGTATTTGATAGGTGTTTTTGCTTGGGTGTTTCTGCGGATTTCTGCGGATTTCCCTTAGGTTGAACGGATATCCCCAAAACGCTGAAAACTAACACAACACTCAACCCGTACTATAGATGGCATGCCAAACAGAAAACCGAGAGAAACCCAACGCCTTTGCGGTTTCCGGGCACCTGAGGGGCTCAAGTTGGGTTTCACTATGTTTTTGGATGTATATGATACCAAGTTGGATTTGACGGTATTGGCATACCAACATACGCTTTCTTAACGCCGTTCAACCCAACCTACAGGACTACCAATCGCGAGACAAGAAAATCCTACTGACCACTGATGGCTGACGGCTGATAGCCATTTTCTTGACAAATTGCTATGCTATTGACAATATCAACCACATATTCTCCTGCAACGGACCTCGGTTATCTGTTACATAAACACCCTGCGCGGATGCAATCTTTTGAACTTACTTTTGGGCAAGCACACGTCTTCTACCCGGAGGCACGTCCCGAAAAATGTACTGCAGCACTGCTGCTGGATGTCGATCCAGTTGGACTTGTCCGCCGTCCTCACGGGCAATTCGCAGAAAATTTCGCGCTGGCGCAATACGTTAGCGATCGTCCGTACGTCGCTTCGTCGTTCTTGAGTGTCGCAATCGCGCGGGTGTTTGGCAGTGCGTTGTCCGGCAAATGCAAAGATCGTCCACAACTCGTAGAGACTGCTATCCCTTTAAAGGCACAGGTGTCCATCTTACCCTGTCGCGGTGGAGAGAAATTATTACGTCGACTTTTCGATCCACTGGGTTATACAGTAACGGCAGGTCAACACGCATTAGACCGACAATTCCCGGATTGGGGGCAGAGTCGTTATTTTACAGTAACACTCGAAAATACGTGTCGCTTGAGCGAACTCCTCACGCATCTCTACGTTTTGATGCCTGTGCTTGACGATGAAAAGCACTACTGGGTCGGCGAGGCGGAGATCGAAAAACTCTTAAAGCATGGTAACGAGTGGCTCGCTGAGCATCCAGAACAAGAATCTATTGCCCGTCGCTACCTGAAACATCAACGCCACCTGACGCGTGAAGCACTCGCCCAATTGCGCGAGGAAGATGTTCAAGAGACTGGCGAAGCAACACAAGCACAAGAAGAGGCAGCGGTTGAAGAACGGATCGGACTCAACGAGATCCGTTTAGCAACGGTGACTGAGGCCCTCAAGCAGTCTGGCGCGAAACGGGTTCTTGATTTGGGGTGTGGTGAAGGGAAGCTGCTGCGTAAATTGTTAGCTGAAAAGCAGTTTGAAGAGATCGTCGGAATGGATGTTTCACATCGCGCCCTGAAGATCGCACAAGAACGGCTTCATTATGACCGGTTACCGGAGAAGCAGAAAGAACGGATCCGCTTGTTTCAAGGATCGCTCGGATATCGCGATAAACGCTTGACTGGATACGATGCCGCCGCTGTGGTAGAAGTCATTGAACACTTAGATGTGTCACGACTCGCGGCTTTTGAGCGAGTCCTTTTTGAGTTTGCCTCTCCACGGACAGTTGTGCTGACGACACCAAACATAGAATACAACGTCAAATTTGAGAATCTACAGGCGGGGAACTTTCGGCACAAAGATCACCGTTTCGAGTGGACGCGAGACGAATTTCAGTCTTGGGCATCAGGTGTCGCCAAACGCTTCGGTTACGCCGTTGTGTTTCACCCGATCGGACCGGAGGCTGAAGATGTTGGCTTCCCGACACAGATGGCGGTCTTTACCCGCGAAGATTCTGCGGAAGAGATAACATGAGAAAACAGGTGTTTATGGTGGTAAAAATAAAGAGTGAGGGTGCTGAGAATGTTTATTAGGATTCCTGAACCTTCACTTATCCTCCTCATTGGACCCTCCGGTTCAGGCAAGTCTACCTTTGCACATAAGCATTTTAAGCCGACTGAGATTCTTTCATCGGATTTCTGCAGAGGGCTTGTTTCAGACGATGAGACTAATCAGGCAGCAACGAACGATGCGTTTGAGGTGCTACATTTCATTGCTGCAAAACGACTCGCTGCCGGAAAATTGACGGTCATTGATGCAACGAACGTCCAAGTTGAAGCACGGAAGCCTTTGATTGCACTGGCGCGCGAACACCACTACTTAACCGTTGCTATTGTGTTTAACATGCCCCCGAAACTCTGTCAGGAAAGAAACGAGGCACGTCCTGACCGCAATTTTAAACCACATGTCGTCCGCCAGCAGAACCAACAACTCCGCCGTTCGCTGCGCACTCTTAAACGCGAAGGTTTTCGGAACTTCCTCTATGTAATGTCTACACCCGAAGCCGTTGATGCTGCCCGTATGGAACGCCAACCCTTATGGACGAACCGCACGGACGAACACGGACCGTTTGACATCATCGGTGATATTCACGGCTGTTTCGATGAACTTGTTGAATTGCTCAAAGAGCTCGGTTATGGCATCTCAACGCAACCCGACGGTGAAACTGTTGTTGAACCGCCACAAGGCAGGAAAGCTGTCTTCGTCGGGGATTTTGTTGATCGGGGTCCAAAGGTCGCCGAAGTGTTACGCTTGGTCATGCAGATGCAAAAGGCTGACGCAGCGATCTGTGTGCCGGGGAATCACGATGTAAAACTGGTGCGTGCGCTTCGCGGCAGAAAAGTGAATCCGACACACGGGTTAGCGGAATCGCTCGCGCAATTGGAGGAAGAATCAACCGAGTTCAAGACGCAAGTCTCGGAATTCTTGGATAGTTTGGTGAGTCACTACGTCCTTGATAATGGAAATCTGGTTGTTGCGCATGCTGGCATGAAGGCGGAATTACAGGGCAGGGCATCCGGGCGCGTTCGTGAATTCGCACTCTATGGCGAAACCACAGGAGAAATCGATGAATTCGGCTTACCGATTCGACTCAATTGGACTGACGAGTATCGCGGTACTGCAATGGTTGTTTATGGGCACACGCCAGTCGCCGAAGCGCAATGGATAAACCGCACAATCAACATTGATACCGGATGTGTTTTCGGCGGCAAACTCACGGCACTACGATACCCTGAAAAAGAACTCGTATCTGTTCCCGCACACCAGACGTATTATCAACCGATCAAACCGTTTCTTGATGAAACGGACGAACGATCTGCTGCCAAAATACACGCGTATGACGATATTCTAAACATTGATGATGTACTCGGAAAACGTGTTATCAGCACGCGGTTACATCACAATGTGACAATCCGTGAAGAGAATACAATAAACGCATTGGAAGTGATGAGTCGTTTTGCTGTAAATCCGAAGTGGCTTATATATCTTCCACCGACAATGTCTCCGACTGAAACAACGAACAGTCCCGGTTTACTTGAACATCCGACGGAAGCGTTCACTTATTATCGCAAACAAGGTGTATCCGATGTCGTCTGGGAAGAAAAACACATGGGGTCGCGTGCTGTCCTTATTGTTTGCCGAGATCCTGAAACCGCAAAAAAGCGATTTGGTGTCGCAGAGGATACACTTGGCATCTGTTACACACGGACCGGCAGACGCTTCTTTGAGGATACGACGATTGAAGCCGAACTGTTGGGACAGGTAAAAGCGGCAATGGACACAGCGAATTACTGGGAGACATTTGATACAGATTGGATCTGTCTCGACTGTGAACTCATGCCGTGGTCAGTTAAGGCACAGGAATTGTTACGGCAACAATATGCGCCCGTAGGGGCATCGGCGCGTGTCGCTTTGGGAGAAGCGGTTGCTGCCTTGGAAACCGCTGCCGAACACGGCATTGACGTAAATCCTATATTGGAAGATTATCGTCAACGCGTAGAAGCAGTGACCGAATATGTCAAGGCTTATCAGCAGTACTGTTGGCGTGTCCACTCTATTGCAGACCTGAAGTTAGCCCCCTTCCACTTACTCGCAACGGAAGGCGCGGTATACTTCGACAAAGACCATCTGTGGCACATGGAAACGCTTACCAAACTCTGTCAAAATTCTGAGGGTAACCTGTTGTTCGCAACTGCCTATGGAACGGTTGATGTAACGGATGACACCAGTCAAGCTGAGGCGATCCATCGGTGGGGGGAGCTCACCGCGCAGGGTGGTGAAGGCATGGTCATCAAGCCTCTCGATTTTATCGTTCAGGGAGACCAGCGAGGCTTGGTCCAACCCGCTGTGAAGTGTCGAGGTCGTGAATACCTACGGATCATCTATGGCCCCGAATATACATTGCCGCGCAACTTAGAACGCCTCCGCGCCCGTGGGCTCTCTCACAAACGTTCGCTGGCACTTCGAGAGTTTGCGTTGGGTGTTGAGGCACTGGAGCGTTTCGTTCATCGTGAACCGTTGTCCCATGTTCATGAATGCGTCTTCGGAATTCTGTCACTCGAAAGTGAAGCAGTCGATCCAAGACTTTAAAGTTTTTTGATGAAAATCTTTGAAGATTGCAACAAACCTTACAAAATAGGGATTTTGCTGAAATAATACATACGAAAATGGAAATTCGATTCATATATTGCTTGTTAATTTTGGGACTGAGTTTAGTAGGTACCGGATGTCCGCCGCAAGAGACTTCCAATCCTGTCACACCCGAAAATATCTCCGAAGTCGTGCTTGAAAACTATCGACTGACCGAGAATGAAACGTGGGAGCCTGAGAAGACGTATATTGTAAATGGCACGTTGGAAATTCCGCGAGATATAACCCTCAACATTTCACCGGGTACCACTGTTAAATTTGGGCGAAACGCGCTCGTCACCGTAAAAGGTATCCTAAAAATTGGCACACCTTCGCGGGTAACCCAACTTGTACATCTTACATCTGACAATATCGGCCCTGCTTCGGGAGATTGGAACGGTATCTTCTTTGACCATACACACGATTTAGAAAGTTTTATCAGAGGGGCAGTTATAGAATATGCCACGATCGCTCTGGACATCAAGACGACATCGCCTACTGTAGCAGAGTGTACACTCCGTTTCAACGAAACAGCTATCGCTTTAGATGGTAGTGATGCCCACATTCGATACAACGATATTATTGACAACGACATCGGGATTAGCACAGTCGGGCGGCAAACACTTCCGCGAATTGAAAATAATAATATTGCTAAGAACGAAACCGGTATCTTTTGTGAAAATGTCCAGTCTACCATCCGACACAACAACCTGAATGCGAATGTCTTTGCACTCCGCTTGAATGTAAAATTTGATCTTGCGGTAGCCAACAATTGGTGGGGGAGTACAGATCCTATTGAAATAGCGGATGTCATTATAGATGGTGCTGATCCGGGGTTAATCGCGAAGCAAATAGGCACAGTTCTTTATGAACCGTTTGCGGAGACCCGAATAGCCGAGGCAGGTTTTCCATATCCGACGCTCCTCACTGGATTAAAATAGTCGGAGAACCCACGCTGTGTGTTGTTCACAAGCACCACAAGGAAAATGAAAATTCTGAAAAACATCGTGGCAGCCCTCATCTGTTTGTCAGGCGTACACATCCTCATTCGCGAATTCCTCTGCCGGAATCGAGTCGCCATCCTTATGTATCACGACGCGAAACCGGAGGTCTTCGCTAAACATCTCGACTATCTCTCGCGCCATTGGACGATTATTTCACTTGATGTCTTGGTTGATGCTATCTACCAGAAGGATTTTTCACGGATTCCCGCAAAGAGCGTTATAATTACAATCGACGACGGCCACGCCGGTAATATCGAACTTTTGCACCTTTTCAAGCAGTACCGTATTCGTTCGACACTCTTTGTTTGTACGCAGATTATCAATACATATCGGCATTTCTGGTTCAAAATAAAAGGGCAGTCCAAGGCAGAAAAAGAAAGACTGAAACGACTGCCGAATGCAAAACGATTGGCACACCTGAAGCGGACAACTGATTTTGAACCTGAAAAGGTTTATCCAGACAGGCAGGCACTGAATATCGTGGAAATGAAAGAGATGGTGGCGGATGTGGACTTTCAACCGCATACACAGTTCCATCCGATTCTGCCGCACTGTACCGAAACCGAATGTAGACAAGAAATTCTTGGGAGCAAGGTGGATTTAGAGAAACTTTTAGGGATTGAGTGCTCCCATTTCAGTTATCCCAACGGCGATTATACTGAACGCGAAATTGAGATTGTGAAAACAGCAGGGTTCCGATCGGCGCGCACAACGGATATAGGCTGGAATACGGTGGAGGCTTCACCCTATCAATTGAAGACTATTCCGATTGCCGATGATGCTGGACTCGCCCTTTTCCGTGCGCAACTCACAACAATCCCGCAACGGTTGGGTAAATGGGTGAATTCTTTATACTATAGAATGCCTTCGAGATAACTGGCGGCTTGACATTTTATGCCGGGAATGCTACGATATTGGCATATTGAATGTGTTTTCCACGATTTCTGAGCGGTTATCGCTTTCACATTTGAAAGCCCAAGCGACATTATTGGCTGTAACAGAATGCACACTATTCTGAACATCTCGCAAAACCACTATATTCGCGGCGGTTCTGACCGGTACTTTTTTACGCTCGCCGAACTGCTACAAAAGCACGGACACCAAGTCATCCCATTTACAGCAGCAAGTCCTAAAAACGAACCGTCTGAATGGGAACGCTATTTTCCACGTGGGGCAGATTTTGAACACCCAGGGGTAGGCGACTTGCTCCGCTTTTTATATTCTCGCGATGCTGTTAAATCAATTCAACAGTTGCTAAATGATACAGACATTGACCTCGCACATTTTCACATCTACTACGGAAAACTGACTGCCTCAATTTTAGGTGGACTCAAGGCAGCGGGCATCCCGCTCATTCAGACATTACATGAGTATAAATTGACGTGCCCGGTCTATAATCATCTCTCAAACGATGAGATTTGTGAAGCCTGTGCCGGTGAACATTTTTGGCGCGCGCTCCCAAAACGATGTAATAGGGGCTCACTCGCTCGCACAGCGTTGAGTGTTACCGAGTCTTATGTCTCTAAAATGCTGGGTGCTGTTGAGAAATTTGACCATTTCATTTCAGTCTCTCATTTCCTCCGAAAAAAGATGATCTCCCACGGTATCCCGAAAAATAAAATCTCGACCGTTCACAACTTTGTTGATGTTTCCACCATCACGCCGAATTTCTCGGTCGGAGAATATGTGCTTTACTTCGGTAGGGTACATCAGAGTAAAGGGATTTTGACGCTCATAGAGGCTGCCGCACCTCTGAAACAGGTACCGCTCTATATCGTCGGCGATGGCGAAGCGATGCCGGAAGTCCAACGCATTGTTGAACAAAATGGATCTGAACATATTCACCTCCTCGGCTTTAAACAGGGTGATGAACTCCGTGAGCTGATCCGCAATAGTATCTGTACAGTCTTACCCTCCGAATGGTATGAGAACTGTCCGATGTCTGTTTTAGAATCCTATGCTTACGGGAAACCGGTCATTGGTGCCGATATCGGTGGGATTCCAGAGCTTATTGTGGATGGTGTTGATGGATTTCTTGTACCGTCAGGCGGAGAAGAAGAACTACGAGAGCGTCTGTCGTGGATGGCTGAACATAAAAACGAGGCTGTAGAGATGGGACGTATAGGTCGCGAAAAGATGGAAACCGAGTTTAATGCCGATATTCACTATGGAAGAATTATGAATGTCTATCAACAATTTTTGTAAAGACTCTCTCCTAAATCAGATTTTGTTAAACGCTGCCTCTCTGCTTCAGTTCGGTAAACCATTTATGGGACACTTTTAAATAAAAACCGCGGATAAGCATAAAATTTTTTGAAAATTGAGACCAGATATGGTATAATTCTTTATGTGATATAATTCCTTGACACAGTTCTATATTGAACCCTTCATGTTGGAAATTTGGAAGTTGGAAAGTGTGGAAGATAGCGGATACAGTGTTTCTTCCGGTTTCCTTCCTTTTTCCACCTTTCCTTGAAACCTAAAATTTGTTTCCTAATATTGCTTATACAACTTAAAAATAAAGGACATTAACTATGTTAAAATTTCAAATATGTCTGGTTGTTATTTTGATGAGTTGCATTACTTTTGTGTCTTGTGAGCGGGCCCAACAAATGGCAGGACCGATGATGCCAGGTGAAGACACGACAGATGCCACTGACACAACAGATGCCACTGACACGACAGATGCCACTGACACAACGGATGCTACTGACACGACGGATACCACTGACACAACGGATGCCACTGATATGGTGACAGGACCCTCCGTCGTTATAAACGAGTTGATGGCAGATAACGACAATACCATCGCCGACCCGCAAGGAGACTATGACGACTGGCTTGAGTTGTACAACCGCACTGATAGTGCTGTGCTGCTCACTGGAATGTATCTTTCTGACAAAGAAGACGAGCCCACAAAGTGGGTATTCCCCGAAAACACCGAAATTCCAGCAAATGGATACTTGATTGTCTGGTTAGATGAAGACATAGATGATCCAGAAGGGCTGCATGCTGATTTCAAACTGTCTAAAGGGGGGGAAGTTGCCCTGTTCGTCGATACCGATGCAAATGGCAATCAAGTGCTGGATAGCGTTACATTTGGGGAGCAGGAGACAGATGTTGCTTACGGACGCTTGCCCGATGGTACCGGTGATTTTCAAATTGTACAGGCAACTCCTGGTGCGCAAAACATGGCAAATTAGAACCCCAGTAACTACCTGAAATTGCTTCAGTGAAGCCTGAGTTCCTGAAGTAACCAACCGGATTTGTCAAATAGAATTCTGAAGATTGGAAGGTAGCAAATGGGTCCATTTGTTCCGCCTTCCAATCTTCAGAATCTCCCGCTATTGCTTATTTGAAGGAGTATAAATTTTTTGAAAGTGTTCACATGTGCTGAATTAATGCATACACCGTTCTTAAGCCAGACCTCAAGAATTGCTAGCGTCGTCATCCCAACTCTCATTACATGCGCGTTCTTTCTGATACCACATCAGACAGCAACCGCACAAGTAGTCCATATTCCAGATCCCAACCTCCGCGCTGCTCTTGAGTTAACACTAGGTAAGGACATAGGTGCTGACATCACACAAGTAGAGATGGCAAGTTTAGAGTCGCTTGAGGCAGTTGGATCCGGCATTCGCAATCTAATAGGTCTTGAGTTTGCTACAAACTTGACAAAGCTGCACCTCGGCCTTAACGAAATATCGGATCTGGTATCCCTGAAAGGTTTGACAAATCTAATAGAATTGGATCTGCACCGCAACAAAAAAATATCAGATATATCCCCACTCAAAAATCTAACGAATCTGAGACACCTGTCTCTCAGAGGTAACACAATATCGGATATGTCCCCACTCAAAGATTTGGCAACACTCACATTTCTACATATAGGGTACAATAACATATCGGACCTATCCCCACTTAAAGACCTGACAACACTCACATTTCTGAATCTTGACGACAACCGTATATCGGATCTGTCCCCTCTTAAAGATTTGCCGAATTTAACAGAACTGCACCTTGACGATAACAATATATCGGACATGACTCCACTTAAAGATTTAACGACGCTCACATTCTTGAATATTAACGACAACCGTATATCGGATCTGTCCCCTCTTACAAATTTAACAAATCTAACATCCATCAATCTTCACGGCAATGGCATAGCAGATATATCTTTGCTTAAAGATTTGATAAACCTGAGGGTCCTGAGATTGCACGAGAATCAGATATCGGATCTGTCCCCTCTCAAAGATTTGACAAATCTGAGGGTCCTAATGCTGCACGAGAACCAAATATCGGATCTGTCCCCTCTCAAAGATTTGACGACTCTTACAAAATTAGATCTCCACAGCAATAAAATATCAGATGTGTCGCCTCTCAAAGGGTTGATAAACCTGACGGTCCTAGATCTTAGCGACAACCGTATATCCGATTTTTCACCGCTCGTCGGATTGATAGCGAATCTGAAAAAATATGATTCCAGCAACCAAACAACTTCCGTTATCAAACCGGAGGATGTAAACCGTGATGGAATTGTGGATGTGACAGACCTCGTCTTGGTTGCCATCAACTATCGCAATCCAGACTTTGCGGATTACGCGAGTTTTAACATCTATCCGGATATTAATGGTGATAGAATTGTAGATGTATCAGATTTGGTCGCTGTCGCTGCGGAGATA
This sequence comes from uncultured Poribacteria bacterium, assembly GCA_951828385.1. Classification (GTDB taxonomy): domain Bacteria; phylum Poribacteria; class WGA-4E; order WGA-4E; family WGA-3G; genus WGA-3G. The sequence continues at coordinate 3,039,850 of OX639973.1, read as the reverse complement.
AACCCCGATGCAGCCGCACCGACGCTCAACGAAAACTCAGCCGAGAGAGCCAACCTCTCTGCCAAGAAACTTACACACTGGATACGGCTTGCTAAGCGGCTTAATACACAAGCACCCTATCTACAAAAGGGAATTACTGTCCTTGAACAACTCTTGTTAACTCTCACCTTCTTGGAAGCACACCCCAAAGAAACAGCATTGCTGGCGAACTACCCGAACCCCTTTAATCCTGAGACTTGGATACCCTATCAGTTGGCAAAACCCGCAGTAGTTAACATTTCCATCCATTCTGCGGATGGAAACCTAGTGCGGACGTTGTCGTTAGGACAATTGGCTGCTGGTGTTTATCACAACAAATCCCGTGCAGCGTATTGGGATGGTCGGAACGAGTGCGGTGAATCTGTCGCGAGTGCCGTCTATTTCTATACGCTCACTGCTGGTGATTTCACGGCTACCCGAAAGATGATTATTCGGAAGTAATACCAAACTATGTCTGTCCAAGTACCCGAATTCTTTTGAAAACAAAGGTAAGGTAGGAGCATCTTCTATATTCTCGAACGTCGTGGTGAGCACACGCGACACAAACTCAGAAAAATAAGGGAGTAGACATCTTTTGAAATTTTTCACACATATTACATCAACGCACACATTGCCTTCAAAACCGAACCTCGGACTCGCGCATGTTATCAGACTGATTTTTACAGGGTGTGTGCTCTTTTGGGTACCACATCAGATGGCAACCGCACAGATTGTGAATATACCGGACTCCGGTCTTCGCAGTGCTATTGAGTTGACACTCGGCAAAGAAGTAGGGGCAGATATCACTCAAGCGGAAATGGCACACCTGAAATTCCTTGAGGCATCCGAATCCCGCATTTTCGATCTAACTGGGATTGAGTTTGCTATTAATCTAACAGAGCTGCATCTCGCCCGCAATCGGATAGTGGATATATCACCCCTTAAAGGTTTAACAAATCTCACCCTGATCGATCTCTATCGACATGACCTTCTACGTAACTATCGGAAGATATCAGATATATCTGCACTCCAAGGTTTAACAAACCTCACCTCACTAAATCTTAGAGGTAATCGGGTATCAGATATGTCGCCACTGAAAAATTTGACAAAACTTACATATCTGCGACTTGGATACAATCTCATGATATCGGACGTGTCTCCACTCGAAGGTTTGATAAACCTGACATACCTGGATCTTGAAACCAACAAGGTACCAGATATGTCGCCACTGAAAAATTTGACAAAACTGGACAATCTGGATCTTGATGAGAATGAAATAGTGGATGCATCACCCGTCAAACATTTGATAAATCTTACCGTGCTGGATCTTTCTGACAACCAAATAGCCGACATATCATCACTTAAATATTTGAAAAGACTAAAAAATCTGGATATCGACGACAACCAAATATCAGATATATCACCTGTCAAAGATTTGATAAAGCTGTGGCGCTTAGATGCCCACAACAACCAGATATCAGATGTATCTTCTCTCGAAAATCTGACGGGACTGGGAGTCCTGAAACTGCACAAAAACCAGATATCGGATATATCTTCATTCAATTCCTTCGGACACTTAACTGTGTTGGATCTTGATGCCAACCAAATATCAGATATATCGCCTCTCCAAAATTCAATACGACTGAGAAATCTGGACCTCGATGAAAACCGGATATCAGATATATCAGCCCTCAGCCGTATGGGCTACCTGAAAATTCTGGATCTTCACGATAATCAAATATCAGATATATCACCTATCAGGAACTGCAGAAATATAGAAGATTTAGATCTTGACGACAACAACATATCCGACCTGTCCGCACTCACAAATATGACAAGACTGACAGTCCTGGATCTTGATGGCAACAAGGTATCAGATTTATCACCTCTTAGTGCCCTGCTAAACTTGGTGGAACTTGACCTTCGGGACAACCTGATATCGGATGTGTCCCCGCTCAAAAATCTGATAAATCTCACCGTGTTAGATATTAGTGAAAATCAGATAACAAATTTCTCACCCATCGCCGGGTTAATAGGAAACTTGGAGGAATATCACACAGACTCAGTCATCATGTCAGTAGACGTGAATCGTGATGGAGTCGTAAACGTGATAGACCTTACCTTAGTTGCATCCAACTTTCACAATCCTAATTTCGCGGATTCCGCCGGTTCCGACATCTATCCAGATGTCAACGGCGATGGGATCGTTAATGTGTCAGACTTGGTCGCTGTCGCAGCGGGAATTGACGCTGCTGCAGCCGCACCCACACTTAAAGAAAAATCAATTGGGATAACTTATCTCTCTGCCGAGAAACTTGCACAATGGATACAACTCGCCAAGCAACTTGATAGATGGGAACCACACACACAAAAGGGGATTGCCGTCTTAGAACAACTCTTAGCCACCTTGACCCTCGCGGAAGCATTACCACAAGAGACAGCACTGCTGGCAAACTACCCAAATCCATTCAATCCAGAGACGTGGATACCGTATCAATTGTCAAAACCGGCGAAGGTTATTATTTTCATCCATTCCACGGATGGGAAGCTTGTTCGGACGTTGAATTTCGGGCACTTGTCTGCAGGTGTGTATCATAGCAAATCCCGTGCTGCCTATTGGGATGGCCGGAATGCGTTGGGGGAATCTGTGGCGAGTGGTATCTATTTCTATACGTTCACTGCTGATGATTTCACGGCTTCCCGTAAAATGATCATACGGAAGTAACTTAAATTAATTAGAGCATTAGCACGCATTACAACGAAAACTATAAAGGCAAAAGACTTTTGCCTCTTTTATGAAAAGGTTGAAGAAATACAAGGTGACTCTATACAAACAGGATTGGTAGAGCAATTTTTTTATTTTTTTCTATGGTTTTATGAGTCAAAAAGTGGAAGAAAGAGGAACATAATACAATGCTACAAGCAAGTCGACAACGGAGGCTTGCGGACCTTAAGCAAAAACTGTGAAATTACCAATGGTATTATTTTACGCTTGGTGTCCAATTAAAAAATATGAAAAAAAAAGCATTAGTCACAGGCGGCGCGGGCTTTATGGGCGCGCACGTTGTTGACGAACTTCTTCGTCAAGGTAACATAGATGTCGTTGCACTTGACGATCTGAGCGGCGGCTTCCGAGAGAATCTTAATCCGAGCGCAACCTTTGTGGAGGGAAGCATCCTTGATGTGAAGCTGATAAATCAGCTCTGTGAGGAATATCAATTCGACTATATCTATCACCTCGCTGCTTATGCAGCGGAGGGACTGAGTCATTTTATCAAACGCTTTAACTATCAGAACAACCTGATTGGAAGTGTAAACCTCATCAATGCGGCAATAAACCACAATGTCAAAAGGTTTGTGTTCACTTCTTCTATCGCTGTTTATGGAGAGAACCAACTCCCGATGCACGAAGCACTTACACCGATGCCTGAAGACTCCTACGGTATTGCTAAATACGCGGTGGAACAGGAACTCGCTGTTTCTAAACGGCTCTTCGGTTTGGATTATACGATTTTCCGTCCGCACAACGTCTATGGTGAACTCCAGAATATCAGCGACAAGTATCGAAACGTTATCGGCATCTTCATGAACAACATTATGCAGGATAAGCCGCTGCGCATTTTTGGAGATGGGGAGCAGACGCGCGCCTTCACACATATCGCAGATGTCGCGCCACACATCGCCCGTGCTGTGGATATATCGGAAGCATCGGGTCAAATTTTTAACCTCGGTTCGGATGAACATGTCTCCGTGAACCAGCTGGCAGATTTAGTGATGACAGCTATGGATAGGGAAGTGCCTGTCATTAATGTTCACGCGAGGGAGGAGGTTAAACACGCCTATTGTTCCCATGAGAGGTTTCAGCAGGTTTTCGGAAAAACATCGCAAGTTGCATTAGACGCGGGGCTTCGTCGCATGGCAATGTGGGCTAAATCGGTTGGCCCCCGTCCGGCTACCGAGTTTAGTGACATTGAAATTCGCAAAAATCTACCCGATGGCTGGAAATAGGTTTGTCCATCCGTAACCCGGCAATGGCTATGCTCAAAAAACTCCTACAGCATAAAACTTTTTGGGTAATGATCATTACCTTCGCTGGGATGGGGTTGAGCCTCCTCGTTCGTTCTATTTTGATCCCAACGCGATTCGGTTTCAGCGGCATTGCTGATGAGATTATAACCGCATTGAAAATTGTATTAGTCGTCGATACGATTGTGCGAGAAGGTGCTAAATTTAGTCTTGTTCCGCTCTTTGTCACACGCGAAAAGGAGATGACCCGTACAGCCTACCAACACTTCACAAATAGCCTTTTATTTTTTTTCATCTGTGTTGGTAGTGGATTTTTCGTTCTAATCGAGTTTCTTGCGCCATGGATAGTAGGCGGATTGCTAAGGAAACCTACGATAGAGGTCCAAAAAGCGACGTTCCTGTTACGCCTCTGTGCACCACTGATCATATTCGGATGGGGTAGCACGGTACTCGGGGCGTTCCTGAACAGTCGGCAGCGTTTTAAAACGGTTGCACTCCGAAACGCTTTACCTGCTGGGGCTGCAGGATTTGTATTTTTGCTTCTGTGGAATACACAAAACCTTGAAAACTATGTGGCGGTCGCTTACACAGGCGGCTTCATAGCATATTTCGGTTGGTTGTGTATCGGCGCGTATCAGACTGGACACCGGTATGAGGTTACAGGTATCTCTCTCGATACACTACATGCTTTGAAAAATAGTGTGACCTTACCGACACTCGGCTTCACTATCCGACAAATCACGAACCGCTTGTTGGTTGAAATATATCTCGTCTCGAAACTTGGAGAAGGAATTATTGCACTCTATGACGCTGCCTTCCGGATTTTCTCCGCGTTACAGACACTCATCGGTACAAGTATCGCGACAACAGGCTTGCCCGATATGGCAGCCAACAACGCAGTAAATGATAAACGAAAATTAGAACAGACACTCAACCGAAATGCACGCGCCGCTATAATCATCGGGTTCTTGGCGACCTTGTTCATGTTGATATTTCATGAAAAAATTAGTTGGTTCATATACGGACGTGCTGAACGTGATGATGCCGTAGTGGAACTAATAGGACAACTCCTCTTCTGGCTCAGTGCTGGTATGCTATTCTCTTGTCTCATCCCTGTGCTAAATGCCGGACTTTACGCACAAAAGGCGTACCGGTCTATTTTCACAAATATGATAGCAATGGCACTGCTTAATTTTCTTATTGCGTACGGATTAATTAAAACATGGTGGATCCTCGGTGTCGCGTTGTCCGTATCAGTTACCGCACTTCTTGCTGTCGGAAACTTGACGTACCTCCTCCGAAGGACACGGGTCTCTTGGTTTTAGGAAGTTGTTTAGGAGGTTGTCCGTACAACACACCTCTTTAGCTGAAAACTGATGGCCGATAACTGAAAATTATTATGAAAAATGTTGGGGATTACAATTATCTTATTGTGGGTGGTACTACGAAAGCCGCGACAACGTCGCTGTTTGCTTATCTGACCGACCATCCGGCTGTTTGCGCTGCTACCTATAAGGAGACCCGATTCTTCCTCAGCAGCGATTATCCGCTCCCCTCAAAATATCGATATAAAGGTGATGTCGAAGAATATACCTCCCTGTTTCCTAACTGTGATGAAACGCAATTACGGATGGAGTCAACCCCAGACTACCTATATTGTGAAAAGGCATGTGAGAGAATCACTGATTTTCTACCACATGCCAAGTTAGTTTTTAGTCTGCGTGAACCCGTTTCAAGGTTAATTTCATGGTATCGATTCGCAAAGCAGATTGGTAAATTACCAGAAACGCTAAGTTTTGATGCCTATGTTGAATTGCTCTTCACTGTCTTAGACAGCAACGCGGAGAATGAAGAACAGCACTTGCGAACACTCCGCCAGGGGTGTTATGCTATCTACTTGGAACGCTATTTTAACCGATTCGGCCCAACGCGTATCCATGTCCTCTTTTATGAGGGACTGGCGGCACAACCCGCGAAGGTCATGATGGATTTATCCGACTTCGCCGGTATAGATGCCGGTTTTTACAGGGACTATGCTTTTAAAGTAACAAACCGCACCGAAAAAATGCGTAATTCCGGGCTGCATCGCAAATATAGAGACTTCCGATTCCGATTGCGACAATGGACACACGACAAACCCAGCATTCATAACCCGTTGCGCACAATCAGACGAACAATTGAACCGCTCTATCTCCGTTTAAACACGCAAGTGGACGAAAAGATTCAGATATCAGAAGAAACACAACATCGCTTAGTCGATTATTATCAGTGTGATATTGAGGCTCTCTCGAAATTAATAGGGAAACCACCACCATGGAAACCGTCAGAAAAATCCAATTAATGATTGTTGGCGCGCAAAAGTCAGGAACATCTTCATTGCTTCGCTATTTGGCGCAACACCCGGATATACACACGCATGCACAGCCAGAGATGACGTTTTTCTTACAGGAGCGTGAATATACACGTGGATATGAGTGGGCTTTCGTCAAGTACTTTGCTGGAGAACAGACTGACAGTGAAATTGCGGGGAAACAACTTATCGCTAAAAATGTGATGGTGATGCATTCGCCAGAAGTCATGCAGCGGATTTATGAACACAATACTGACATACATCTCGTCGTTCTCCTACGAGAACCGGTAGCACGTGCTTATTCCGCTTATTGGTGGGCTCGGCGGAGAGGGTGGGAGAACATCAAAACCTATGAAGAGGCTCTTGCTGCTGAAGAGACACGCATAAACGAAGACTGGTTTAAATGGCGACAGTGTGCTTATCAGTACAACGGTGTCTATTATCCGCATGTCAAGAATCTGATAACCCAATTCGGTTCAAACCGTGTGCATTGCCTTCTGACGGACGATCTGAAAGAAGATGCTACAGCTGTTTGCCAACAACTCTTTCATCATATTGGCGTTCCGACCGATTTCACTCCCATCATCGGCGAAAGACATAACCAAGCTGCACTGCCGCGTTCCGAGCGGTTCAACTTTCTGTTTACACAATTTCTGGCATCTCACAACCCGTTGAGAAAAGCCATTCGCAAACTCATACCAGATGCCACCGCTTACAAGTTGAGAAAAGCCATTCTAAATTGGAACGACAAACCACAGAAAGATGCGAAATCGGTTCCGCCACCGCTCAATCCAGAGACACGCGAACGCCAAATAGCATATTTTAAACCCTTTAACGAACAATTAGCTGAATTGTTAGACAGAGACCTGACAGATTGGTTATAACAGGACTTACGCAAAATAGCGGAATTATGTCCGATCGCACGCGGTAGGTGCGGTTTTGCGGCGGACTCGCCTATAAGCGACCCGCATTCAAACCGCACCTACCAGCGAATTGCGTAAATCCTATGAATTGTTACAGTATGTCTCTTTAACCAACAACCAAAATATGATTTACTTTTTGACGGGATACGTCGCTTTTGAAGAGTTTATACTGAAGTTTTTACCGGTGAGTGATGCTGTCTACTCCTATTTAAGGTTCTTCGGTGAAATTCTCATCTATGTTGCCTTTGGAAAACTCGTTATCCATAAACTCTATAGAGGTATCCCCTTCGTCAAAACAGCGATTGATTTACCAATTATCGGCTTTTATACTGTCGTCCTCCTCTCAATATTGGTAAACGGATCCCCGTTGATAGGAAGTCTTTATAACATCCGACCATTTGCGCGGTATATCGTGCTCTTCTATCTTGTTGCAAACTCCTCGCTATCGGATAGACGAATTACAACGCTTTTGCGCATCATTCTGGGTGTCGGCATCTTCCAACTCGCCGCTGGGGTTATTCAGTGGGTGGGCGGACCCGCCGCTTTCGATTTCTTCCTACCCCGAGAATCAACACTCAGCATCGGTGGATTTACCAAAGAGTATAGATTGCTTGAACTCGGCAGGGAAATTGGTAGTGTCTACGGGACTTTAGGCGATACCGTGATTTATGGTGTCTTTATGATTCTTGTGCTCATCGTCTATCTATCTCGTATCCGACGATTGGAGTATCTGAATCTACTCGGGGCAGCAGTGCTATTTTTCTTTATCGCGCGTTCATATTCGCGCGCTGCGACCTTTTCTGCACTCCTCGCTGGGGGCGCGTGGTATTATTTCCATTTCGGATGGAAAAAGACGCTCCAGTTAGCATGCACGACTGTGTTGGTCTTCGGCCTTTTACTGGCAGTCGTAAACCCGTTCAACCTTGAATACATAAATCCACGCAAGGCGAGGGTTGGTCTTGTCGGTAATGTGACAGGTGTATTCTCCGGTTCTTACGTCCGTGTTGCACAAAAACAACGACTCGGTGCATTAATTGGGAATGTTCCAACGGTTCTCGTGAACAAACCGATCTTGGGGTATGGCGCGGACCAGAACACCACGATTGAAAGGCTTAATATGAGCAAACGGTCATTCCTTCTGAAAGTTCTCAGTAAGAACGGGTTCAAGGATGTGTATTGGGTAGCAATTCTCTGTTTCTATGGTGTGTTAGGACTCGTTTTTTTTGCCTTAATCTTTTATCAACTCTTTCGCGCCGCTCTCAAACTTTACAAACGGTCCATTAGTAGATCATTTACTATGGCGCGAGATGTGATTTCGTCGCGCCTGACACAGCGGATTGCAATCATCATGCTCTGTCTGGTTGCTGTTACGGTATTCTTGCTTTTTTTCAATCGAACGCTCGAGTTTCGAGGCTACGGCTTCTATTTCTGGCTCTGTGCGGGACTCATGTTCGCAAGCGATAGGTCGCTTCCAACCTATAGACCTTTGAAGATAACGCTATGAAGTTTTGACGCTTATGTTAATTGTAGATACACGTTTCCAATTTGCTAATGCTTATAGCACTTCTAACGGGTTTTACCAAAAATTCTGTGGAACCTTGTTAGTGTTGATGATACTGTTTCTGAACATCGGATGTGAAAAGGAAAAACCGTTGCCGGATGCCCTGTCTTTAGAAATTAACACACGCAACGCACAACCGCTCCGTCAAGCACTTTACGGCTTCAACACGAACATGATAAGTGGTGATTATGGTTACCTTGATGCTGATTTCGTTGAACTAACGAAGACACTTGCTCCAAAGACCTTGCGATTTCCAGGGGGCGCAGTTGGAAACTTCTATCACTGGGAGCCCGGCGGCTTTTTTGAAGAGGAGATGGCATCAACTCTGAATCCGAGACTGAATCAACGAAATAAAGGAAATTACGTCAAACTTCAAAAACGGCGGGACGGAAAAATTCTTTTTGACGATTTTATGCAGTTGTGTAACACACTAAATATAACGCCTGTTGTCGTTGTAAATTTATGGACGGGCAGCCCAGAGGAAAGTGCTGCATGGGTCAATTATGCCAAAGCCAACGGATATGAGGTTAAACATTGGGAACTCGGCAACGAGTACTATCTACCGCACTATCTTAACAAATACCCTACCGTTGAAGCCTACATCACGGAAGCCAAGAAACATGCCGCAGCGATGAAAGCCGTTAACCCGGATATAAAGGTATCTGTTTGTGCTACACCGATTGCATTCCACAAAGAGGGGTGGTTGGTGAAAACACAGCAACGCAAATGGGATAAAGGCCTTGCAGAGGACACCAGTTTTTACGATGCTTACAGCGTCCATGTCTACGCCTACAAAGCCGTCCAGAAAAAAGAGATGGAAGAGATGCAAGGGTACCTGATGGGATGGATTCACTTTGCTGTCTCCGAAGCACTTGATTACTATGAAAAATTATTCCCAGATAAGGAGATGTGGATAACCGAGTGGAACATCGCTAATCCTGCCAACCGTGTTGCAAATACACAACTCCATGCAATGTATGTGGGCGACTTTTTTCTTAAAATGTTAACGATGCCTAATGTTACACAAGCAAACTTTCACGTGATTGCTGGTCCTGGCAAAGGATTCCCCGTATTTTCACCGATAACGCCTATGACACCGGGCACCTTTTGGAAGTATGGTGGTGAACCAGAATCGGATTACGGCAACACGATTCGGCGTGCTGTCTATCCTACTTTTCAACTGATCGGCGAAGCATTTGCGCACGCAGATACACAGTTTGATCTCTCAACGCAAAATCAACCCGTTCTCATGGGTGCTATGGCGTACGTGGGGAAACAGATGTCCGGTATTCAGGCACAAGTGATCGGCGACAAAGCGGCAAAGCATCTTATTATCCTCATCAGTAATCGCACAAGTGAGCAACACACGCCACAACTTTTCATTGATGGCAAACACTATAAAGGCAGTGTTACCTATCGTTATGTTGCCAATGAGAGGCTCACAGCAACGAACGGGGGCAATGCTGAAATGGAGGGATCCGGTGAAATCGAAGTCCGTATCCAAGAATGGGCTGGAAAGGCAACAGAGTTTACTATTCCTAAAAATAGTTTCGGAATCCTCAAAATAGCGAAATAGCCTTCAGTCTTCAGTCTTTGTAGCGACTGGAGCACTCGGTTCCTACCGACTGTGGTAGGTGAAAACGTTTGTCTGCTACAAACGGGTTACTGATAACTCTCATTGTGAGGCAAACTGATAACCGATAACTTTTAAAAAATGATATTTGTTGTAGGGAACAGTCGCAGCGGAACGACAATGATGGGTCGTATATTAGGGAAACACCCAAGTGTTTACACTTTTGGTGAACTCCATTTTTTGGGTCAATTATGCGCGCCACCGTTTTCATCGAAATTGAGTCGAAAAATGGCAGAGGAACTCGCTTCCGAGTTACACTGCATTCAACGCGAGGGGTATCGTACATACGGAAATCCGCGTCGGTTCCTGGGCGAGGCACAGGTATTTTTTGAGCATTTAAGGACATATCCCGATACATCGGCATCTCTCTTTGAAGCCTTTCTCTACTATGAGGCAGCTAAAAACGATAAAACTATCCCTTGCGACCAAACGCCACGGAATGTCTTTTACATTGCGGATATCCTTGAACTTTACCCGAACGCGCGGGTTATTAACATGATTCGCGATCCACGGGACGTACTGCTATCCCAAAAAAGGAAGTGGAAACGCCGATCCCTCGGTGGCAGTGATCTACCGATAAAAGAAATGCTTCGGGATTGGGTGAACTATCATCCGATAACCATCAGCCATATATGGCGGACTGCTGTTAACGCAGCAGATGGATTTGCGAAGCATGACCGAGTTATTTCTGTCTACTTTGAGGAACTTCTCATGAACCCTGAAACGACAGTCAAATCTCTCTGTGATTTTGTAGGTATTACTTACGCCGATGAGATGCTCCAAGTGCCGCAAGTCGGCTCTTCCGTCGCGGCGGATCAACCTCAGCAACTCGGTATCAATCCGCATCGAGCACACAATTGGCACAGCGGCACGAATGGGGGTGAACTCAGTTCTGCTGAAATTTACCTCAACCAAAAGATAAATGCAGCTCTCATGAAGAAGCATAACTATAGTCCGGTTTCAATACAACCTAATGTCGCAAGTTTGATGCTTCACCTATTAACGTTTCCAGTGAAATTAGGTGGCGCATTTCTCTTTAATCTTGACCGGATGAAAAACATCCGTGAAACCCTAAAAAGAAGAATTTTTAAATATTAGGTTTCTGCTCCGATTTTTCCGTTGTCCAAATCGGGCAATTGATGCGTTTCAACGTTTTTGATTCTAATTAGCACCTCGGAGACATAGCTCGTAATGAAGCAGATCGCTTATGGGCGAGTACGCCGCAAAATGGAGAGCGGATCTACGGAGAAGCACGTCAAATTTCAAATCTGCCTAACCGAACTGCAAAGTAATATAAAAGTATGATTGCACAAATTAATCCGAACTATATCAAAACGCGCCCAATGAAAGCATTAACGCGCTTTATTAGCTATGTACTCTTTGAAGGTCGCCCCGTAACCACCAAAGGTCGCTGGGTAAACCCGCTTGTTTTTTCTATTTTGAAGACAGTTTCTAAGAATAATCGCAAATACAAGCCTGTTGAAAAACCTATCTTTATCTTAGGTACCGGACGCAGCGGCACCACGATACTCGGCATCGTGCTTTCCATGCACAGAGAAGTCGGTTACCTCAACGAACCAAAAGCAATATGGCATCTCATCCACCCACATGAAGACATCATCGGGAACTACAGCCGAGCCGACGCAAAATATCGGCTTACGGCGGAAGATGCAACTGGCGAAATGCGTCAACGCGCCGCCCAAATGTTTGGTGCCTATTTGGCAGTGACTCGTTCAAAACGTCTCGTTGATAAGTACCCCGAACTCATTTTCAGGGTAAATTTCGTGCGGACCCTATTCCCAGATGCCCGTTTTATCTTTCTCGTTCGGAATGGATGGGATACGTGCCATTCAATCGCGAACTGGTCAAAGCGGCTCGGTGGCGAAATCAATAACGAAAAACACGACTGGTGGGGTGTGAATGATCGGAAGTGGAGGCTTTTAGTTGAACAACTTGTTACAACAGATGCAATTTTCACTGACCTTGCTGATGAAATCAAACATTTCGAGCGACATCTTGATAGAGCCGCCGTGGAATGGGTACTCACCATGCACGAGGGGCTACGTTTAATGCAAGCATCATCTGATTGTATCCATCTCGTCCGTTTTGAGGATTTAACATTAGAGCCAGACAAGACGCTCGCCGCGTTGTGCGACTTTTGCGAGCTGTCAATGGACAGTAAATTCAGTGGGTATGCACGGCAGACTTTGCATCCCGTGCCCGCCAGAGAACCGTTTGATGTTCACCCGAAAATCGCCTCAATTTTCCATGACACAATGGCAGAATTAAGGTATAATAGTTGAGAATCTTGAAGATGCCTTTGTTGAGAAACTAAAAGCGGATACATTTGGCTTCCAAACGGCTGGCACCTATCGCACGTCGTCTCGTGCCGCCTATTGGGAGGGTCGGAACGCTGTGGGTGAGCCTGTTGCGAGTGGTATCTATTTTTATACGTTTCAGGCAGGCCAATTCAGAGCTACACGCCAAATGGTAATTCTCAAATAGGATAGAAAAGAAATATGATAGTTTTACGGAACCTTTTAATTACTTATCTTGCAATATTGCTATTGGCTTCCCCGCTGACAGAAGCCTCTTCACTGATTAACGTTCCTCTTAACCCAGATCTTTCTGATTTTAATCGTGAAACCTATCGTTTTGTACATCGTTTACTTAATAAGCGAGTTTTACCCGGTATACGGCGGAGTTCCTTACCACTGACTCGAAAACAGGTGGTATCCTACCTATTAGCGGTACATCGGAAACAGGAAAACGGCGAAATCGAATTGAGTGCTATTGATCAAGCACGGTTAAACGCCTTGTTAACGTTTTACCGTGAAGTTCGCGAGTTTCCGAAAATTGCTACGGAAAACGGTGCCACGGCTACAACCGAAAGCCAGTCTAACGGGCGATTGCACGTGATGACAATGGCAGGTGAAGACTATCGTTTCTCCTTCGATCTGAGAGCCTCTCAACGTACGATCACGCACCTTGTCGATAATATATCGGAGGCGCAGCCGGTTGAAGGTAACATGTTCGTTACCACTATCTATCCGCACCTTTATGGACAGGTGGGAGAAACATTCGCCTTTACCACCGATATAGCACATAGGTTCGTGTACGGTGAAATCTTTGAAGATTTTTTTCCTGATGAGGCGAAAATTAGACAATTAGAAGGCGACCTCAAAAATCGGACTGCCATTAACGGTTATATGAAGTTCGACTTGTCGTGGTTTGAGTTGCAGCTCGGACAAGAGACGCTCCAATGGGGACCGGGGTATCATGACAGCCTGCTGATCTCTAAAAACCCGTTGGCGATGGACATGATCAAGTTGCGAGCCACCTACGATCCTGTTACCTTCACCGCATTTACCGGCATATTAGAAGATATGGCCGAGGACATCAATAATAAGTATATTTCGGGGCATAGGGTAGAAGGATATTTCTGGAATAGATTCGGTTTTGGTCTCTCTGAAGTCGTCGTCTATGGCAACCGTTTTGAGCCGGGCTATCTGAATCCGGTCAATATTTACTTGATTAATGAGCAGCCAATTTCACGGGCAGATGGGCGCGTCCCCGGCAGTGGGGACAATGTTCTGATGAGTGTCGATATGCGCCTTCGCCCTATAGACGATTTTGAAATTTATGGCGAACTGATGGTTGACGATGGGAATCCCGCCGCTAATTTTAAGCATTGGGATACCAAGTTTGGCATCTTAGGCGGTGTATACCTCACGGATCCTTTTGGCATCCCAGATACCGATTTCCAAGCCGAATATGCTTTTATCAACCAATACGCCTATACACATGTAAACCCGGTAAATGTCTATAAGCACTTTACGACACCTATTGGACATCAGATCGGTTCCGATGCTGATAACTTGTGGCTGGAATTACGTCGCCGGTGGACAGATAAGCTTGAAACGGTGTTCGGGTATGAATTGGAGCGGCACGGAACAGGGAATATTGATAAAGAACATCCGCCTGACGCGCCCAAAGATGACGTATGGATCCCTTTATCTGGAATTACACAAAGCGAACATCGCGTCTCGGTCGGGGCTAACTGGGTTGTTATTGGACGTTATTCAATTTATGCAGAATGGACCCGTGTATGGCGGCGGAACTTAGGGAATCGCTTAGATGTACACGAAAACGCCAATGAAATCGAAGCCAAATTTCTTACCCGAATTCCTTGGTAAAAATAACGTAGGTTTGGCACCTTTCAGTCATCAAAGTTGAGAAAATGCTATTTGAATAAAAAATGAAGATTTATACCCTTCTTGTTATCAAAGGTGATATAGCGTTGTTTTGAGGTGTCCTGTCGTCAAAAGAAATTGGACTTTCGCGCTTAAAATGGGTATAATATATACAGGACCCTTTGATTTGTAACGTGTATTAGGACGAGGTAAGAAAAAAGGATGAGAATTCGGGTATTAGGCATACGCGGGCTTCCCGCCACTTATAGTGGATTGGAAACGATCATGGGGGAACTCGCCCCGCGCTGGGTGGAAGCAGGGCATGAAGTCATCGTCTACTGTCGGAAGGCACTTTTCAAAGAGAGGCCGGCGGAATGGAAAGGCATCAAGCTCGTTTACTTGCCGAGTATAGAGCATAAGATGTTTAGTACCCTCAGCCACAGTTTTCTGGCAGCGGTCCACGCTTCGGTTACGGCGTCCGATGTTATTCTGGCGTGGAATGCGGGTAACGGACCTTTTGGATGGTTCTTCCGCATCGCCGGTAAAACGGCTGTTATCAATGTTGATGGGATGGAATGGCTCCGTCCAAAATGGAAGGGGCTGGGCGCGATTTACTTCAAGTGGGCGGCAAAGATGGCAACCGCGGCATTTCCAATTGTCATTACCGATGCTTCTGAAATGAAGCGGCTCTATCTTGAGGAATTAGGTGCGGAAACGACCTATATCGCTTACGGCGCAAACATTGAGCCTTCGGAGCACCCAGAAATTCTTGAAGCTTATGGACTTGAACCTCGGAATTATTACCTCATTGCCAGTCGGCTTGTTCCGGATAACAATGCTGACCTCATTTTGGAGGCGTTCGTTGCCTCGAACAGCCAAAAACAACTCGCTATAGCAGGTGGGGCTGATTACAAAGGCAATAAACTCGAAAACGAATTTTTGGCGAAATTAAAGAACATTGCCAACGAAAACGTCAAATTCCTCGGGCACATTGATAGTTCTGAACACATTAAAGAACTTCACCATCACTGTTTCGCCTATATCCACGGACATCAATTTGGCGGTATTAACCCTTCCATTCTGAAAGCGTTAGGGTTTTCCAACTGCATTCTTGCCCTGAATACGCCTTTCAATGATGAAGTTTTGGAGGGTGGACGTTACGGCGTACTCTTTGACAAAAACGTTGCATCGCTCACGGAGCAAATTCAGATGTTGGAACAACATCCGGAGCAAGTTGAAGATTTCCGGCGGCGCGCCCCAGATCAGATTCGGAATCGGTTCAATTGGGAAAATATCGCACAGCAGTATCTTGATGTTTTTGAGAAACTCCAACAGTGCTAACAACGTTTTAATTATAAATGCCCTGAGAATTTCGTCAAAACGGCATATAGCCGTGTAAACCTACGCCTGAGATTAAACTGCAATCAGAGGAATTAACCATGCCCTTCCTATCAAGAAGCATCAACCAGATAGGAAAAGATGCGGACGAAACGAGCCAGCATAGCGATGAAAGTTTAACGACAAGTTTTAGCCCGCAAACTTCGCCAAAAATACCAAAAACAGGGACTCTAGTGGAACGACTCTCCTCTTTCTACGCAAAGCGTGGCAAACATTTGTTTGATGCAATCGCTGCATTTTTACTTATCATTATTTTTGCCCCGCTGATGGGATTGATTGCCATTTTTATTAAGCTCACCTCGTCCGGTTCCGTTTTTTTCTCGCACAAGCGGGTTGGATTAAACAACGAACTGTTTATTATGCACAAGTTTCGGAGCCTCCATGTTGATACGCCGTCCTATTCAGAGAAACCGGATTCGACGGACGATGAACGCATTACGCCGGTCGGCAAATGGCTCCGTAAAACGAGTTTAGACGAGCTACCGCAGCTTTTCAATGTACTCAAAGGGGAAATGAGCCTCGTAGGCCCACGACCGGAAATGCCTTTTCTTGCTAAACATTATGAACCGTGGGAAAACCAACGTCACCTTGTCCGTCCGGGGATGACCGGGCTCTGGCAGCTCAGTCCTCATAGACAAGGCACAATCCGAGACGGTATTTCTGTTGATCTTGAGTATGTTGAGCATCTATCTTTTTGGAACGATTTCAAAATACTCCTCCGCACCTTCAAGGTTTTTTGGGATAGCAATACCTACTAATCGGATGAAAGTAACGTTTGAAAACCTCAGTAGAGGATTGCGATACGGTTTTCAATTGAAATGTCCACGATGTGGTAAAGGCGCGCTATTTCAAACCTTTTTCAGGATGTTTACCCATTGCGCAACATGTGATTTGAAGTTTGAACGGGAATCCGGTTATTTTATAGGTGCCATGTACCTCAACTATGGGACAACCGTCCTCATCGCTTTTCCGAGTTATTTCCTCTTTGAAACCTTCACCCCTATCCCTTTCCTTATCAATTTAGGCGTTTGGGCACTCTTTTCCGCTGTTTTCCCTGTCCTCTTCTATCGTTATTCAAAAGGTTTGTGGCTGAACTTTGATTACATCTTTTCATCTTAGTGTCCATTGATGAAAATTTTTAAAGCCAGCCAATTTCTATTGAGATCATTCAAACTCACCAAAAACCCAGTAATTAAAAAATTACCTTGTGAAGATCTGTCCGCGTGTGTATGAACCCGCATCAGAGGCAAGGAACGTTAATACGCGTGCGACACCCGCCGGATCACCAAGTGAGTTCCGGGCATTTGCAACAGCCGCATCTGCATCTTGCCCATCACGCTTCGCTGATTCCGCAATTTGCCCTAACTTAAGCGGTGTTGCTAAGCCTCCGGGACAAATGGTATGCATACGGATACCCATTGACCCTACTTGGTTTTCTACCGTCATTACAAGCCCATTGACCCCACCTTTACTGGAAGCATAAGCCACCGAGGAACTCCCGCCGCGGACCCCTGCTCCTGAGGCAATACAGAGGATAACACCGCCGTTCTCTCGCCCCATTATCGGCACGGCGTGTTTAAGTGCGAAAAAAGTGCCTTTCAGGTTCACGTCGATAACCGAGTCAAAAGTCGCCGCCTCAAAATCATCAATGCGAACGCTTGGTCCGCGCAGGACACCTGCCGAAGTTACCAACGTGTCAATCCCACCAAACGCCGTATCAGCCGTTTCCATCAAATCCGCTACTTCAGTTTCGACAGTGACATCCGTACGTTGGAACTTCGCAGTCCCTCCATTTTCGATGATCGTGCTAAGCGTTTTTTCAGCATCTTTCTCATTAATATCACCGAAGACGACCTTCGCGCCCGCTTTAGCATATTCAATGGCTGTTGCTGCCCCAATCCCTGTAGAGCCACCAGTAATCACGGCTACTTTATTATTAAGTTGAACATCCATATTGTTCCCTCCTTACCACTCCCCCGTCAAAGCCCCATGCTTTAGCTTGGGGATGTAGACGGCTAAAGGTGTGAAAGCCAAAAAAAATTTGACTTTCACATAGAAATATAATATAATTACTATTAGCACTTGGTTAGGGTTTCCACCTCTCTCGCTTGAGGGAGTCCTAACCTACCCTGTGGAAAGGGTTGTGAGTGTGAAGTGCGACACCACTAAAAACATGTATCGGGCAGTTGACGCGTAATTGAGCGAAAGCTTGGATCGGAGCAGAGGTGAAAGTCTGCACGTTGTATTGCTGCCCCCTTTTTCGTTTCTCTCCATTTTGGAGAGAGGTAGGCGGGGATAGCCGTGAAAGTTTTTCGCACGATATGCCTACGGGGATTTTTCACCCTGTAGGGAATCGCCTACTGGTGGAGACAGCGTAAGACGGTTGACCTTTCGGGAAAACTGCTATTGTCTACGAAGCCGAAGCCCCTACCTTTAGATAGTGGGTGCTATCACATGTTCAGTAGCAAAGATTATACGTGGAATGCCGTGATAGTGCAAGCCTTTTTTGTGTTGACACTGATGGCAGGCACAAGTAGCGGAATTATTAGATGGGAAATTACTTAACTTTTAAACTGGAAACGATAAGGAATACGGAGGCGTTGGCTGACAACGACTTTGCCCTGTTTCGCTGGTACGAATTGGGACGCTTTGAGTGCCGCAACAGCCGCTTCTTCACACCCTAAACCGCTAACTTCAACAACTTTGACGATTTTGATATTTCTCGCTATGCCGTCCACGCCTATTGTTGCTTCAAGGACAACGAGGCCCTGTTTATGGGAGAGACGGGCAGATTCGGGATAGATCGGATCAACTTTGCGGAAGAATTTGGCGTTTTGTGTCGGTTCGTTTAGAAGGGCGGAGATTGCGGGGAGTTCCGCCGCTTGTGTGCTTGCAATAGCAAGTGGTGTGGATGTCCACTGTGGACGCGGCATCCGTTTAGGCGTAAAACGTGTCGGTTGTGAAACACTACCTGTTATATGCGGAGGTAAAGGGTACTGAAGACCCCTCTCATCTTCTGTGCCGATTTCTGCCGGACTCGTCTGATGAACAGTGGAAATTGGGAGTGTATCAACAACGAATTGCAGTTCCTTTTGTTGGATGTGAGTGACTTCTGTAAGTGCTTGGATACGCGGGGGTTGTGAGCGCAGCATATCTGGTCGTGTAAGTTCTGGGGTCTTGAGCCGACGTGGTGTGTGCAAAGTTTTTTGAGCCTTCGGGAGCGAGACAAACTCCGCGATGATCGCATCGCCATGCTTGTCTGGTGTTCCAACGATGGACAGCGAGGCGATCCCTACACCTATCAGGTGAAGGCAGATGGATAAAAGGACAGATTTGTTCAGAAATTGGATAGCCTTGTTCATAATTTAAACACCTGTTTGCTAACTTCACATCGGTAATCAATACATAACACAGTGGTGACGTATGCTTTGACGCTGTTTCTACGGGAAAAACGAGTATCTACACTAAATATAGTAGCAAGATTCATGCCAATCTTTTGGACGGAATATTTAAAGCGCGCGAAAAAACTTGCAATTTTCCAATATTAATGGTAGAATTTTAGGGAAAAGGATCAAATTCACTCATAATTTGAATCAGGAGGATAACCCCCATGGAAGTGAGAATTGAATATTGCACCTCTTGAAACTACAAACCACGGGCAGCCAGTTTGGCAGATGCCTTGAAAGAAAAGTATGGTGCAGAAGTTGAGGCCGTTGATCTGATTCCAGGCAGTGGTGGGGCTTTTGAAGTCTCATTAAACGGCACGCTGCTCTACTCGAAGTTAGAGACTCGGGAGTTTCCGACGACAGAGCAGATAACAACTGCAATAGACGCTGCGTAGTTTGGAAGGTTGATTAACAGTGTCCTTAGGAGAGTGGAGGCTATTAATATATCGCCTCCGCTTTTCTTTTTAAATATCAAGCGGAAAACATTACTCAACGGCAACGATCGCAATCTTCCATCGATCTGCTTGCTGAATGAGTACTTCGGCATCCATAACAAAAGTTCGCCGCGCTTCTACTGCCAGCACACTCGCGTTAACTTGATGCAGCACCTCTAAGGTTTGCATGCCTACTGTCGGGACATCGATACGGAAGTCGTGATTCTCGGCAGATGCTTTTGCAACAACCACTCCCTTCCTTCCTAAATTTCCACCTCTTTTAATAGTGGCATCTGTCCCTTCGATAGCTTCAATAGCAAGGACGATCTGATTTTTAACGACAACAGTTTGCCCAATATCCATATTGGCGATCTGGCGTGCGGTGGTGATACCGAGTTCAATATCTGCCAGTTGGCTTGTGGTCGGTAGTCGTTTTGTTAAAACACCCGGTTGTAGAAGAAGATCATGGAGGTATCGGTCTTGCGTGAGGATAGTAAGTCCGGCGGATTCAAGATAGTTGAGGGCTGCGTTGACAATTATGGTGGGTTTTTCGCGTCGGTTCTGGACTAAAATTTTAATGGTAGTCGTATCAATTTGAAATGGAAGCAGCAGGATATTTTTTTCGACCTTACCGATAATCACGACCTCTTGGACACCTGAGTTGAGGAGCGTTCGGGCAATCTTTTGAATCTGTCCGACACCATAGGTATGAATTTCATGTGTAATTCCGGCAAAGCGTTGCGTATCAGACTTTGTAATTTGGATGATAACCGGTTCCCGATCATGAGCGACAGCGGCGCGAGCCAATAGCACCGGCAGCTCACCTGCCCCCGCAATAATTCCTAATTTTTCCAAAGCTTTCGCTCCGCATATTTAAAAGTGGCAAATCTTTAAACGCCAAATGTTGATGGAGAAATTAGCCGTTCAAGATGCGATTCGGTTGGCTAAATCCGATGCCACGTTTAGAGGTTTCAATAAATTCAAGTAGGTATTCAACTTCTGGAGTTGCTTCGAGTTCTTCCTTGACTCTGGCGACGGCATGTTTGAGCGGTAAACCGGAGCGGAACAAGATGCGGAATGCTTTCTTTAACTCAGCAAGCGTTTCAGATGTCAGTTGCGCTAACGGATTAATCCGAGAGGTTCGGATACCGATCCGGTTGAGACTCCGCACACGCGCTGGTTGTCCGGCAGACAGCATGAACGGTGGAATATCCTGTACAATCTTTGAGAACCCTCCAGCCATTGCCATCTTGCCGACACGTACATATTGGTGTAGGGCAGCGTGCGCCCCCAATCGAACGTCATCTTCAATCACAACATGCCCTGCGAGCGAGACAAAATTTGCCATGATCGTTCTATTACCGACGATGGTGTCATGTGCAAGATTAACCCAATTCATCAGTAAGTTGTTGTCGCCAACGATAGTTGCCCCTTCTTCAAATGTTGACCTGGAGATAGAAACGTACTCACGTAAAATATTGCGATTCCCGATTTTTACATAACTCCGCCAACCGTCGTACTTCAAGTCTTTAGATTCATTCCCGATGGTAGCACCGAAGAAAATCTTGCATTCTTCACCAATTGTTGTCCATTTCTCAATCTGCACATGCGGACCTATCACGGTGCCACGCCCGATATGAACGTCTTCACCGATAAGACTATAGGGGCCGACCTTGACCCCCTCTTCGAGCATCGCTTTTGGAGAAATAATAGCCGTCGGGTGAATATTAGTTTCTAACATAGATGTCCCTCTCTAATGGCTACTGGTCGTCGGTTAAGACTCGGTTTGTAACGGATAACCTCTCCATGGCGTACACCAGGTGAGAGTAGATTGTTACCGGAGAACTCTTGACCGATAGCCGATAGCTGACTGCTGATAGCCAATTCAGACAGATGCCAGGACGATTGATAGTTCAGCCTCAGTCGCGAGCTCGTCTCCTACATAAACACGACCTTCGATTCGTGCAAGCCTGCTCCGCAATTGTGCGACCTCTATCTCCAATCGAAGTTGATCTCCAGGAATGACAGCACGCCGGAATGTCGCCTTACTTATTGAACGAAAGTAACCGAGTTCACCCTCTTTACCGATGTCCCGCAGCACGAGCCATGCGGCGAGTTGCGCCAGTGCTTCAATCTGTAGCACACCCGGCATGACAGGCTGTGTCGGGAAGTGTCCCTCAAAAATCGGTTCGTTGTAGGTCACGTTCTTAATACCGACCGCCCGTTTTTTACTCTCATATTCAATAACTCTATCCACCATACACATCGGATGCCGATGCGGTAACACTTCATAGATTTCCATGACTTCAATCGGTTCTTGAAGGGGTGGTTGTTGAAGGTGCCCCGCCTCAGCGAGGGCTTTCACAAATTCGGCATGGAATGTATGTCCAGTCCGCATGGCGATAACATGTGCTTTCGGAAGGTGTCCAGATAGATAGAGATCACCCATCAGATCCAAGATTTTATGTCGGACAAACTCATCGTCAAAGCGGGGCGGTGTGCTGGGTTCCCCTGCTGCGTTGATAACAAGGACGTTATCATAACTTGCACCTTTTCCGATGCCAAGTGCCTGGAGTGCTTCGATTTCATTCTCAAAACAGAAGCTGCGTGCGGGTGCTATGTCACGGGCGTATGATTCTGGGGTTATTTTAAATGTCGCTATTTGCGGAGTCGTTTGTGGGTGGGCGTAAACGAACGTTATCTCTAACGCATCAGCAGGCAATAAAACGAGTTGTCTGTCTCCTGAGGCGAGTGAAAAGGGTTCTGCGACCTCAATAGAATTCCGGGGCGCGTCTTGTGAGACGAGCCCTACCGCTTGAATATTTTCGACATAGGGCATCGCACTTCCATCAAGCCCAGGCGGTTCCGGGGCATCGAGTTCCACTATAGCATTGTCAACACCGAGGCCCGCTAAAGCAGAAAGGATGTGTTCGACGCTACTAACCGTTGTATCGCCACTGCGTAAACTGGTACATCGTGGTAAAATGTCTGCCCAGTTTTCCTGACATACCTTCACTTCTGGAGCGTCTACGATATCTACACGCCGAAAGACGATACCGGAGTTCGCGGATGCCGGTTTCAAGGTCAATGTCACAGGTTCCCCTAACATTAACCCTTTTCCTGTAATTGTTATCTCGTTTTGAATTGTTTGCTGTGAATCTGCCTTTTCCATTTTTAATGTGTTATCGGCTATCGGCTATCCTAAAATCTCTTTAATGCGCATCAGATTTCTCTTTCTGATTGTTGATCGCTGACAGCTCTTAGACAACTATCCCTTCGATTTGTTGTAAAGCATGCCTACCGTTCACGAGAGGCACGTCGAATTTTTCGTATCATCCTGTTATGTTCTGAAAGCGTCTTTGAAAAGTGATGTTTTCCTTCGCCTATTGCCACGAAATAAAAATAGTCTGTTGTTTCCGGGCGCAGTGCCGCTATGATTGAATCGATACCCGGATTGGCAATAGGACCGGGGGGTAGCCCCTTGTGTTTGTATGTATTATAGGGCGAGTCAACACTTAAATCTGCTCTCGTTAAAAGCCGTTTTGGGTTTCCTAAAGCGTACAGCACTGTTGGATCTGCCTGAAGCCGCCACTTTCGTTTGAGTCGATTATGGAAAACGCTCGCGATCCGAGGACGTTCCGGTTTAGATTGCGCTTCCTTTTCGATCACGGAGGCAAGCGTTACGATTTCATGCCGTGTGAGCCCTAAGTTTTGTGCCTCTTCATCAAACGTTTCAGTCCACCGCTGCTTGAATTCATTAAGCATCATCTCAACTGCCTTTTCAGCGGTTGTCCCTTTCGCGAACTTGTAGGTATTCGGGAAAAGGTATCCCTCTACCGTCTTACCTTCAAGCCCGTACGCTTTCAACAGACAAGGCGATTCGGTGGCCGCCTGAAATGCCGCAGCTGTACCGAAACCTGTTGTTTCCCAAAGCTGAGCGATGGCGGATGTCGTTAAACCCTCTGGAACCGTCAAACTGACGAGCGTAACCTGTCCTTTTTCAAATTCATTGACAATGTGCCACAACGCCATATTCCGTCGCAGTGCGTAAATCCCTGCCCGTAAACGTTTGTCAGTTCCCCTATGTCGGACGGTTATACGAAAGGCATATTCGCTCCGAATTAACTTTTGTTCAACGAGCCGCTTTGCTATTGCTCGCGAACTGCTACCAATTGGCACCTCGAAATTAACAACCTCTTCCGAAGAGGACGGCGGTAACATTAAGAATACGCCGATGGATAAACCGATGAGACAGAGCGCGCCGAGACCGCAGAATGTCAATATGCTTATTTTAATTAGTCGCTTTTTTGCTGTTGACCGCATGCGTTTTAATTGTAATTATTGAAAGCGTTCCAGTCGTGATATTTTCACGTTCTGACGGGCAATCCGGCATTTATTAGTGGATGCTGTTGGCTTCACGATCCTGATTCAAATAGTCTCTGAGAATGATCACTGCTGCAACCTCGTCAATCAGTTCTTTCTGTTCTTTTGCGTCTTTGTTAAGTTCTCGTAATATCTCTTCAGCCTCAGCGGTTGTAAAGCGTTCATCCTGAAATTCAATCGGGATGTTGATGACACCCTCCAAACGTTGCGCAAACTTCTGAACTTTTTCGGCTTGTGGCCCAATCGAACCATCAAGTGAGATAGGTAACCCGATAATAACACGTTCTACCTTGTGGATGGAAATGAGGTCTGAAATAGCGATCAGATCGACTTTCCGATTTTTCCGAGTCAACGTACACAGCGGATGTGCTGCAACACCGAGTTCATCACTGAGGGCAACCCCAATGCGTATATCACCAACGTCTAATCCGAGTAAAACTGCCATAATAGCTCCGTTATTTCTTACTATCTATCGTCAGGTAATTGATTGCTGAACACCGAATTAGGAGCGGCCCGAGCGTAAAATAGAGACTACCACTCCGAAGAACGTTGCAGTTAAAATTTTACACGAAAAGTTGTGTGTAGTCAAGGAAAATCTGGTGAAGGCAAAAAATCCAATACCGACTTGATAAATTGTCCTTAAATATGCTATAATTTGGCTATAAAAAATAGAAGAAAGGTGGCAAGCGGTGTCGAAAACCTGAATAGACCGCCCTTGTACTTTCAAAAAAGGGCATCGCGCACGCGCTATCATAGCCAAAACAGGGAATTAAATGCTTAACCATCGTCTCTATTATGGCGATAACCTTGCGATTCTTCAGGAATATATTCCTGATGAAAATGTCAATCTAATCTATATTGATCCGCCGTTTAATACAGGAAAACATCAGCAACGGACAGAGATTGAAGTCAAACGGGATGTCCAAGGCGACCGCGTAGGTTTTCAAGGCAAGACATACCGTACCCGCAAGGGCAAAACCACACACTACACCGACAAGTTTGAGAGTGCGGATGCCTACTTGCAATTTTTGCGTCCCCGTTTTGAGGAGGCGTATCGCGTACTGCATCCACACGGCAGCTTTTTCCTTCATATTGATTACCGAGAGGTGCATTACTGTAAAGTGATGCTTGATGAAATCTTCGGACGAGAATCATTTATGAATGAGATTATCTGGGCTTACGATTACGGAGGGCGCGCCAAATCATGGTGGTCCCCTAAGCACGACAACATCTTGTGGTACGCTAAAACTCCGAAGCACTATACCTTCAATTTTGAAGAGATGGATAGGATTCCATATATGGCACCCGGTTTAGTTGGGAAAGAAAAGGCAGCGCGAGGCAAAACACCAACCGATGTCTGGTGGCATACCATCGTCAGTACCAGTGGGAGTGAAAAAACCGGGTATCCAACACAAAAGCCACTCGGGGTTCTTAATCGCATCGTTAAGGTACATTCATCACCGAATGACACGCTTTTAGACTTTTTTGCGGGTAGTGGTACATTTGGTGAGGCCGCTGCACTACACAAGCGATCCTCAATTTTAATTGATAACAATATTCCCGCAATCAGGTGTATCATGGATAGGTTAGAGGCTTACGGTATTGAACTCTTTAACGCTGATTATAAAACACTCAGCGCGCACGCAATAGAATAGAGGTATTTTAGGTGTTCACTTCGTGTAGGAAGATTAAAA
The DNA here is from genome assembly GCA_951828385.1 of uncultured Poribacteria bacterium. Lineage (GTDB taxonomy): Bacteria > Poribacteria > WGA-4E > WGA-4E > WGA-3G > WGA-3G. The sequence continues at coordinate 3,013,791 of OX639973.1, read as the reverse complement.
AACTGCTTTTTGGCTATCTTTTTCAAAACAGGTGTCTCTAATAAATGTGGATACCGAACTGTAGTTGCAGGTAAATGGTTCGCTTGATATTTAACAAAAAACGGATGCGAAAGGCGCAGGGAGGCATACACTGTGAAAGGACTTAAGGAAATTTCGGAACAGATTCGAGAGAGTATCACCGAATTTGTAGAGGCAGTAGATGGCACCGAATCTCTGCTTGATAAAACTATCCTTGATATGAAAAATCGGATCGCCGAGGCAAAGGATCTCGTCGCTACAGCGATGGCTGAGGAGCAGAGACTCAAACGCGCCTATCAGGAGGCTATTGATACCGCAGAAATATGGGGTAAAGAGGTTGATACCGCTTCGCAGATGGATGACCATGGCCGCGCCAGCAAAGCACGGCAGCGTGAGCGACAGCATCTACTTCGCGCAGACGACTATAAACGTCAAATTGATGTCCAAGAAACTGTTGTTGCTCGCCTTAAGGCTGCGCTCCACGAATTTTACCATGAGTTCCGGGATACCGTGAAACGCTCTGAAACCCTTTGCCAACGTCAGAAACAAGCAGAAACGCGAGCCGAATTCTATAAGAAGGTTTATCAATTGTTGTTTAATGAATTGGACACTAATGTGTCTAAAGTCTTTGAGCAGGCGGAACAGAAATTGAAAGCGACGGAAGCCGAAGCGGAAATTTGGGAAGACAAGAGTCGCTCTGCTACCGCTGACACAGAAACCGACGGAGAAAACTTCAACCTGGACCAAGCACTTGCAGAACTTAAAGATGATGTCTTGGGCAGTGGTCGAAAATGATTAACCTCTTGGAGTTGACGAAATATTTCGGCAAGTTATGCGCCGTTGATGCGCTGACATTGCAGGTGGATGCCGGTGAGATTTTTGGGTTTCTCGGACCCAATGGCGCGGGGAAAACAACGACAATCAATATGCTCACAGGGTTACTCCGTCCGACATCTGGTACCGCAACACTTGGCGGGTACGATATTCAGCAGCAGAGTCTACAGGCGAAGGCGATTCTCGGCCTGATGCCAGATACACCGCAACTCTACGAGGCGTTAACCGGTAGGCAGTTTGTGCGTATGATCGCCGATTTATATGAAGTGCCACCGCGACAAGCCGAAAATGAGATGCGGATTCTACTTGACCAACTTGAACTCGTTGATGCCGCTAATGATCAGATTAAAGGGTATTCCTACGGTATGCAGAAGAAAATTCTGCTTATCTCGCTCCTCGTGCATCACCCGAAGATCCTTTTCCTTGATGAACCTACCAGTGGGCTGGATCCGCGAAGCGCGCGCACCGTCAGGGAAATTTTACGCGAACGCTGTGAGCAGGGCTGTACCGTCTTTATGACAACACATATACTTGAAATTGCCGAGCGGATTTGTGACCGGGTCGGCATTATTAGTAAAGGGCAGCTTATCGCTGTCGGAACACTCTCGGAATTACAGCAAAAGCAGCGTGATCTCCAAACGCAGCCCACCGATGTCAATCAACAGACAGAAACATTAGAGGATATTTTCCTTGATCTAACGGCTGATGTCTGAAGAGTGGCTGTCAGCCTACTTCGCAGTGGAGACTGTCGGCAACCCGGGCCAGAGACTCTTAAAAATCTACATGTTCCTATTTCCGTCAGAATTAACCCAAAACCATCGTGGAACGTAGTGGAACGATGAGCATTTGGCGATAATTAGAAAAATGTTAAGAAATATCAAAATTCTACTAAAAGCGGATTGGCAAGGCTGGGGCAATGGTCTTAAACGCGGTGGAGAGACATGGCGGAAAGGCGTTTTAAAAGGCATCGGTTATCTTATCTTCATCGTCGCATTGGCGGTGTTAGGCAACACTGTTTTCAGCCATTTGCGGCTCATTGAGGCGAAACCTACGTTGCTGTTGGGCGTTATTAATGGTTTCATGGCGTTCGGACTTATTGTCATTGCCAAAGAGTTGATGGAGAGTTCACTGAAAAGTCTGTATGAGACACCGGATACTGCTCTCTTACACGCTGTGCCGATGCGTCCGGTGACAATTTTCGGATATAAGTTCGTTCACTTGACGACGACCCGCTTCCCGAGCATACTCTGTTTTTTGGGGCCTCCGTGGGTGATGTTCGGTCTGATATTTGAACTGCCTTGGTTTTTTTACGCGGTACTATTTCCGACATGTTTGTGTCTTCTCGTAATGCTCGCGAGTTATGTTACCATCAGCGTCATGTTGATCGCTCGTTTCTTTTCATCCGGGTGGCTCCTCGCAACACTCAAGGTATTCGGTACGGTCATCGGTGTCACCGTAGGGTTTCTGTTATCATTGACACTGTTTACGACATCTGATCTAATACCAGTGAAACAGTTTTTGCTGGATTGGGCATCCTCGGAAACCGCCGGTGCAGTGCCTAAACGGTATCCGCACGAATGGATTGGCGAGTTCATGTTGATCTGGACGACTGAGTCTACAATAGGGGACCGATTCAAATGGGGGCTGTGGGCACTTGGCGGATGTCTCACCTCTGTGGGCATCGCAACCTTCGTTGCACAGTTGATTTATCAGAGAGGCTGGGAAAATATCCGTCAATTGAAGGTTTCCAAACGGAAACCGATACGGAGTCATGGTGATCCTAAAGCATCAGACCTAAAAGGTATTACCATAGCACTCGGGCGCGGTAAAATCAGAACGATGATGCTAAAAGATTTTCTGGTCTTTGCCAGACATAGTGGACGGCTGATTGCGGTTGTAATGCTTACGCTCTTTTTGGCAGTCCACATCGGCATATTACTCACACGTGGGGGCAGCGCAGATGCGAACGCCGCTGAGATTCTCACTGTACAGATCGTACTTTATAGCATTCTTATTACCTTTGGTATCAGTTGTAACGGGTTGCGGGATGAAGCGAAAACATGGTGGATGCTGAAATCTGCGCCTGTCACACCGGATATGGTGTTTACAAGCAAGTTCCTAACAGCATTTCTCTGTGCATTGGTTTATGCCGAATTCTGGTCCTTGGTTGCAGGTTATCTACTCCGAATGCCGAGAGACGTTTGGTTGCCTGTACTGCTAACACCTGTTATAACACTCCCCGCAGGGTGTGCATTGAATACGACGATTGGAACACTCCCATGGATGGCGGAGTTGAACCATCAACCGAGACCGTTTTTGCGGGTTGTTACCTTCGCCGTGACACTCGTTGTTGATATGGGACTTGTGATCGCCCCAGTAATAGCATGGTATGCCGAAAGCATCCTTCTGTTTGTAGGATTGATAACCTTCCTGGCAGGCGTGTTCGTGGTGTCTTATAAGTGGGGCATCAGCAACCTTCGCAGATTGTTAGTCGCACAGTCGTAACGTTTGTAACACTTGCAATCGAGGTTTTTAACCTCGCCTACTTCCGACGCACAGAAAAGGGGAAAAATGTTAATAGAATATGAGGGCATAACACCGGATATACATTCCTCCGTCTTCGTTGCACCCGGGGCGATGATTATTGGCGATGTGACAATTGGTCAAGAATCGAGCATCTGGTTTAACAGTGTACTCCGCGGCGATTTAGAACCGATCCGAATTGGATGTCGTACCAACGTGCAGGACGGTGCGGTCATACACATGGACAAAGAGATACCATGCCTTATCGGTGATGACGTTACGATCGGTCACGGTGCGATTCTCCACAGTTGTACGATTGGCAACGCAGCTCTGATTGGGATGGGCGCGATTCTTTTGACAGGCTCGGTCATCGGTGAAGGTGCTATTGTCGCTGCTGGAACGCTTGTGCGCGAGGGGCAGGAGATCCCACCGGGGACCGTCGCAATGGGGGTGCCTGCAAAAGTGCGACGCGAGGCTACCGAAGCCGAACTTGAACGCGTCCGACACGGTAAGGATGATTATGTCTTGCGTGGCAAATTAATGCAAAAATCTACTTTGACATCTCAATAGGTACATTTTATGAGTATAACGGTTTTAATTTTACGATAACCGATAAAAAGGAAGATTATGGCAAAACGAACATGTTTGATGATTGGTGGCAGTGGTATGGCCGGTGGCTGGATCCACAACTTCACCAGTAATTTCAGCGATCGGATTGAAATCATTGGATTAGCAGACGTGAATACAGACGTTCTCGCGTCACAAGGCGAGACGTTAGGTCTCAGTGCCTCACAACTATTCACAGATTTTAACGAGGCGTGTGCAGAGGTTAAGGCAGACTTTTGTGGGATTGCTGTCCCACCGCAATTTCACAGTCCTGCAGCGATTGCCGCTATGGAAAACGGGATGCCCGTTATTTGTGAAAAACCGATCGCTGATACTTTAGATGCAGCAAAAGCGATGGTACGCACCGCGCAAAATACCGGATTACCCTGTGCTATTATCCAAAACTATCGCTATGCGAACAATAAACAGGAATTAATTCGCATCCGTGATGAAGGTCGATTGGGACGGCTCCAGCACATTGTGGGTAGATACGCCTGTGATTACCGACGCTATCTCTCATGGGGAAGGGATTGGCGGCACGATATGGATTTCGCACTCCTCTTTGAAGGCTCCGTTCATCATTTAGATATGCTCCGGTTTCTCTCCGGCGGGGATTGTGAAACGCTGATCGGATTCGGCTGGAACCCGGAATGGTCGAGTTTCCAGCACTACTCCAGCGGTCTCTATATGATGCGTATGGATAACGGGGTCCACACCTCTTATGAAGGCAACAGTTCCTCTGCAGGGATCATTAATTGTTGGAACTCTGAACACTATCGCGCCGAGTTTGAAGAGGGTGCCGTCGAAATCGCAGGCGGAAACCAGATGACGATCCACCGAGTCGGTGGTGAAGCGGAAGTCTATGAAGCACCGCCAATTCCGTATCACGCACATCAGCATCTGTTTGATGAGTTCCTGAATTGGATTGATGGGGGTGAACCTTCTGATACACGGATTGAGGACAATATCAAAAGTTTCGTGCTTGTCATCGCTGCAATGGAGACGAGCGTTGATGGACAACCGAAGCAGATTGCTGATTACCTCAGTGACTTGGATCTCTAAGATTTACGAGTTCGCACTCGCGAAAGTTGCTTGTTGAGTAGGTGTTAGTTATGCTCAATCCAAACAGCGAAATACCAATTGTCCTTGAGGATATCCCGGAATCGGAGCAGCAGGCTTTACTTGAAAAGGCGGCAACGTGGATTGTACGGCGCGGTCTGACCGCGCCGGCAATTATCATCTTGGAGACCTGCAAACCTCTGAACTTTTTGGGCAGTCAATTTTTGATTGCATTTAGCCCTTTCGTTCAAGCGATTTTCAAAGGCGAGGAATACCACAAATTCGCGCTCGTTTTGGAAAAGGATGCAAATGTGGAGCTCCTGATTGAATTGATTGAGGCACAGTCATGACCACAGAGGAAAATTAAAAATATGGCAGTAGAATTAAGAATGCTTCAGATGGATCAGACGATGACCAAGGGGAAAATCGGGAAATGGCTCGTTAAGGAAGGCGATACCGTCACCGAGGGGCAACCTTTGCTGGAAATTGAGACCGATAAGGTCGTTCATGAACAGGAATCGCCGACCGAGGGTGTTATTGCGCAGATCCTTGCTGAAGAAGGCACCAACGTCCCCGTCAACGCGCTGCTCGCTGTTATCGGGGCACCCGGTGAGGAAGTCGAACGTGTTGAAGCGGATACAGAAGTTGCGCAACAAAAAATAGTGGAACCTCCACAACCGAAGGCGACCGCATCAGTTGCGACTGCTATCGCGCCAAAAGCCTCCCCGGCAGCGCATCAGCTCGCCGAAAAACTCGCTATCGACTTGACCGAAGTCACTGCCTCCGGACCTGGTGGACGTATCCTTGAGGGCGATGTCCAGCGATATATCGACTTGAGGGGACCGGCTCCAACCGAAACGGCGCGCCTTAAGGCATCTCCGCTCGCACGCAGATTGGCGAAGGAGCACGGTGTTGATCTCAGTTTAATTGCCGGTTCTGGTCCCGATGGCAGAGTCGTTCGCGACGATGTGTTACAGGTTTCCGCAAGCACAGCACCGGAAATCCCGACTGTAGAGACTCCAGCACTTCAGCAGGCAGCAGAAGTCATCGCTATGGACGGCATCCGTGGAATTATCGCAGAACGGATGACTTTGAGCCTTCAGACGAATGCCAGTGTCACGCTCCATACCGAAGTTGATGCGACGGCGTTTGTTGAATTACGTGGGATGCTCAACGATAAACTACAAGCGAGAGAGGTGAGTATTACCTACACCGATCTGCTTATAAAAGTCGTAGCAAATGCTTTGCGGGAACATCCACGACTCAATGCCACACTCACGGATGAGAGGATACACCTATTACCGGAAATTAATATCGGGGTCGCGGTTGCATTGGAAGATGGGTTGGTGGTTCCGGTCGTCCGAGATGCCGACAAAGCGCGGTTATCGGAGATTTCAGTGCAAGTAAAAGATTTCGCTGAACGGGCACGGAGTAATCAGTTGACACCCGGAGAACTTCAAGGCGGGACCTTTACGATTACGAATCTCGGAAATTTTGGGATTGATGCGTTCACGCCGATCATCAATCCGCCGGAAAGTGCGATTCTTGGGGTAGGACGGATTCTAAAGAAACCAGTCGTTCATGAAGATGAGATTGTTATCCGAAGCATGCTAACATTGAGTCTAACGTTCGATCACCGTGTAGTAGACGGCGCGCCTGCCGCGCAGTTTTTGCAAACAATCTCCGACTACATTCAAGATCCGTATCTGTTGTTAGTGTAGTATCTACCAGTATTCTGTCTGTAGAGATTCGACTTCATCAAAGTGTGCGTCTCGTGTGACGAGGATCAAATCGTGTTGCCTGGCAATTGCTGCGATCCAGATGTCGTTATTTGGTATAGGGCGACCTTTCCTTTGCAGTTGGTACTTGATAATTCCGTACCACTGCGCCGTTTCCAAATCACAAGAGATGAGTGGAAATCGCTGCGTAAGCCGATTGACCTTTGTGAGATTTTCTATAGGTCTGCCTGATTTTCGCGCACCGTAGTAGAGCTCACCAACTGCCGGCGAAGGCAAAGATACTTTAGGAACATTTTGCGTTTCATCTTGGACGTGAATTATCATATCATCAGCCAATATAGCAATAAGAATGTTGGTGTCCAACAGATATTTACCACTCTGATTCATCGACCTGTCCACAGTCTTCCTCAATCGCTTGTTTTATTTCTTCCAAGTCCTCAGGCGGGAATAGACCTGCTGCAAATTCGATTAGTTCCTGAAGGGGTATACCTTTTGGAGATTCTCCGGACACCTCTAACGTAAAATCTAAAACCTGTCTCTGTTTTCCGGGTGAAAGGTTTTCCAATCGCTGGACAATCTCTTGGATAGTCGTTGTATTTTCCATCGTGTTGCCTCCTTTTTGATTAAGGGATGGTGTTTCTGTACCGACTGATCTCTTGAAAAGATTTTATCACAGGTCGTATGAGAAATCAACGCTTTTTGGTATGCTGTCCTTGCGATAGCGATGCCATTCCGCAGCCTTCCTCAATCGTTTGTTTCATTATTTCTAAATCTTCCTTTGAAATCGTCCCAGCCAATTGAAGCAGATTTTTCCCTGGATAGTGTTTTGCCAGCTCACCCGTAAGTTCTAACGCAAAATCCAAAACCTGTTTCTGTTGCATAGGCGTAAGTTTTTCTATTTGCTCCAGAAGTTCTTGCTTTAAATTGTCCATTGTGTTGCCTCCTTTTGGTCAAGCATAGTAGTGGTTTACACCGACCACGACTACTATAAATAGTTTACCATCAATTGTATCAAGAAATCAACTTTTTTTCGGTATACCAACAGGGGCATTTAGTTTTAAACAAATTGTCGGATTGTCTCAATTTTTGAATCTTCTTTTTCAGGTTTCCCGGTGTCCCTTCCCAGTAACAGGTGGGAACCCTGGTTCCAAACCGTACCATAGGGGTCAATTGAGTCCCGTAGGTGTTTTTGAAGGTTTCAAGGTTTTCGCGTAGAATCCGGTTAGGTTGGGAATGCAGGTCGCATTTGGGTGCGTACACCGCAAAACCGAACCTACCGGACCTGGGGCCGAGACGTTATTTTCTCTAAAATTGACACTTATGGTTCGGTTAGGAAACCGAACCTACCGGGCCTGAGGGTACAAAAACTGAAAACTATACCGCTATATGTATCCAGCGAGTTGCAAATCTTCTTGTTCTGCCCACTTGCCTAATAGGTCTTTCTCTTTGGGTGTTGGTAAACGGTTCCGCCTGCCTCGCACCTGACGGATAACTTTTTCGCGTGGTGCGACCTCAATCGTCAGAATTTTGCGTCGTCCGTTTTCATCTTCAATTTCCATGCTCCAAATCGATGACCGTCCGGTATGACAGGATCTCGCATAAGTTGAGACGCAATGCCGTAGTATCCGACTTTCGTCGATAAGCTCGTCGCTGCTGAGCAGTTCTCGAATAGACCAAAATTTCATATTACGTGCTGCCTCACTCCCTTCTAAAAAATGAAATTCACCGATCTCTGAACCGTGCCACTCAAGTTCTCTGCCTTTCGATTCTCTACCGAGTTCGCCGTGCCAGTCCTCAACTTGGCGGAGCAGCGTTTCAGGCGTTCTCCCTCGCATGCTGAAGTTAGGTTGTGCCGGTCCTATTTCTCTCGCAACTCCTCTCTCGACGAAAACGCGGCGGTTCTCGTATTTCTGATGCCAAATATAGTCAATAATCGGATGTACATGACTGACATCCAACATCGGATTCGCAATAAAAAAGCGAATCACATTCAGCCAGAAATCGTCGTTACTAAGAGTTCCGGTCAGTCGTGTTCCACGAAGTGCATCCGCCAAATACCGATCACCACCGAGGGCGTGTACTTGTCCCCACCGAAGTGCTTCCTCAATTGTGTAATGCCTCGGTGCCTTCAGAAAATGGTGTGCCATCTTTTTGGTGAGCAGTATAGGGATATCCGGTGCGGTTCGGATATTTTGACCGGTGCTGATGTGTTTGAACCAGTTTTGGTGCGTTACATTTCCATCAAACCAGACACAATCCATGAAAAGCGGGACTTCATAAGCCGCGAGTAGGTGGCGAGCGAGTTCGGAGAATTGGCGATCGCGGTTATGTTTTTTCACTTTCCACGTCTCAACGGATCGAATCCAACTTTCATGATGGTTTGCGAGTGCCGCGATGCCTCGAACATAGGCGGTCTCCTTTAACAAGTCTGAATTGGCTTCGAGATATAACAGGAGTTTCAAGAGGACTTTCGGGGCTGTGCTGCTCTCAAAAGTTTCCGAAATGGCTCTGGTAACTGAATTCTGTAGTTTTTCGGACTGTAGTTCTTGATTGTATATCTTCGGCAGAATCTCTCTCAGGTTGCTGTCTTTCTTCTTTTCCGCCATCATTTTGGTGGCTTGCGTGCGGGTCATGACATATAGTTCGTCTTGACGCTGGCGCGGATTTTTATCCACACCCTGACTAAAATTATGGGCGCGGCACCAGTCCTTATACGCCTCAACCGAAGACATACCGAGCTGCTGGAAATGCTCCTGCATTTTCAATGAGCATTCCTCTATCCGTATTTTTTTCCGTGTCTGTTTTCTCTTTTGAGCCATCAGTTAAGTCCTATAGGTACACCATGGATTGCGCCTCTATCCCGTCCGTTTCAGAGACATCACGACGGTTTTCCGATGCTGTTCAATTTCCGGTAACGTATTTAACCCGACCCATACGGTATATATTCCAATTTTATCATCTAACCCGTTTTTCTGCAATCTTGTATTTTTTCCAAGAAAACCAAAGCCGTTGGCAACTAAGACGAAAACTAAGTATCCTGCGTTTCTATTTGACATGAACGCATTACAGGTGTTATACTATCAAAATAGGTGATATTTGATGGTTATATGGCTGAAGTGGTGAATTGGGAACGATTTTGTTTGTATTTAAGGAGGAAGTTTGATGTTTTTATCTAAAAGTGTACTAAAGTTTGGACAATTTTATGAATTAAGATGACAAAAAGCAGAAAAGTAGGTATCCTTTCAGAAATAACCACACTTTTGAAAGGAAAGTAAAAATGAACCTCCTTTTCTGCTTAGAAGATATTCTATCGTATTTTCGTCCTTTATTCAACCTACAAAACTTCGCACTGTTCCAAGCGATGATCTGTGGCTTTATTGCCAATACACACGGTGGCACCCTCACCCGTCTTTATCAATCAAGTTTCTCGAAGACGAAGTATTGGTCTTTTACGAAGTTTCTCTCCCGAGGGGAGTGGGACGTTAATGCTGTCGCTGCACGGCTTGTTGTGAAGATACAGGAGGTGTTTCCTCATTGGGTTTATGTTTATGATCTCACGAGTGCCGTAAAAACAGGCAAGAGACAATTTGGACTGCATTTCTTCCGCAACTTCAAGTATCAAAAGGGTCGCGTGAATCAATCAAAGTTTCACTTCGGACATGAGTTTGCTGCTTTGGGGCTGCTTTGCGAAACTCCGAGACAATGGATCCTGTTTCCTGTTTGGGTCAGACTCATCGTGGCGGAGAAACTCCGAGACAAAGGCGATGCGGTATTGAAACGTATCTTTTCAAGAATCCCTCGGGGACTCGTCATCTTTGATAGAGGGTTCGCCCGCCGGAAAGTCTTTCAAACGCTTTTGGCACTCAAACACCAGATCTTGTGTCGTGCGAAGTCCAATGCCGTCTTCTATCGTATGCCTAAACGTCGCAAACGTCCCGGCCCCGGACGTCCCAAGAAATACGGAGACCGTCTAAACATCAGACGTTTGCGGTATAAAGTCGTCTCCATAATGGGCAAAGACTCTCAGGTGGCTTCACAGATCGTCCGGACGAAAATGTGTCCCGCAGATGTGCGCCTCGTTGTTATACGAACAAAACCTAAACCTTCAAAGCCGTATCAATATTTTTCTGTCTTTACAACCGATTTGACGCTTGAGATACCGAAGATCGTTGAATACTATCGCCACAGGTGGCAGATAGAGACCGCATTTCGAGATGCCAAGCAACACTTCGGCTTCAGCGGCTATCAGGTGAAATCTCGCAAAAGCATCAATCGTTTTCTCCAAATGAGTTTCGTCGCAGCATCTCTAACAAAGTTGATCTTTTCTATGCCAGAAATGACGAAGAAACACCTCAGTGTTCAAGAGGTCTGTGAACAACTCGGTATTCATTGGTATAAACCCAAGAAACTCACGCAAGGACTTCGTGTCGCTTATCTTCAAGCACAAATTGGGTGGCTCCGATTTTCTACGAGTTCCAAAGAAAAAACAAACTCGCAGAATATTCAGACTCAGACACCACAGGATAACGCACTGCCTTTTGACAAGGCAGCATGAAATCTATAATATTGTCCAAACTTTAGTAAAAGTGTAGGACTAACGCTTGCAAGTTTTGTGGCAGTCTTTTTATTCATAGCACTGCCGGGTTTTGCTAAGATTGATCCCGCGAATATCATGGGGATATGGCTCTTTAACGAAGGGAAAGGTGGTACCGCTACAGACTCATCAAAACAGGGAAACGATGGTGAAATCCACGGCGCGAAGTGGGTTGATGGAAAGTTTGGTAAAGCACTTGAGTTTGATGGTGCAAGTAACTGGGTTGAAGTTCCACACTCAAACACCGTCGGATTTAAGGCAGGTGTGTCGTTCACAATCACCCTCAATTACAAAGGCAGCAAGGTCGCCGGCGCGCTCGTCGGCAAAAACTACGAGGATACATCACAGGCGGTCCCGTGGTACCTGCTCTGGAATGGCGGTGGCGATAATAAGGTGACCCTCTATCTGCGCGACAGTGCATCAACAAGTTTTCGAGCAGACGGCACCACCGAAATTGGAGACGACAAATGGCACTTTGTCGTTGGCAGAGCCGACGCAAGTACGGGTAAGGCTTCGATATGGATAGATGGCAAAATGGAAGCCGAGGTTGATTTCAACGAAAAAGATGGATACGGCACCAGTGAAGGCGTATTTCATATTGGGCGGCACTTCGACCGCTATACTGCAGGTATCATTGACGATGTTGCTCTTTTCAATGTCGCTTTAACAGAAGACGATATGGATGCTATCATGGACAACGGTGTTGAAACCGCTGCCGCAGTTGACCCTGTGAACAAACTGACAACGACGTGGGGCAGAATCAAGCACCAAATAGGTAGATAGAGGAAAAACTAATGAAACAGGTACTGACTTTTTCGGTGCAGCTTGCAAACCGAAAACTTGCTATACAAATGTTCGCGTTCGCGCTCGTGTTATTTGCAGGATTGAACTGCGGGACAGAAAATCCCATTGAGGGAACAGGAGATACCGTCGCGGTTGAAACTACCGCACCAGGCTCTTTTTATGGTGATGTTGAATTAATTGAAGACGTAACCATCTACATGCGTTTTTTGAAAGCCGGGCGAATCCTTGCACAAATTGAATTTGAAATGCACGGTGTAAAGTCGACAAGCACTGATGCTAACCTCTTCGCCTCTACACAACGGGGGATTGGAAAATATCATGTTAAAGAAGCTGAACCGGGAGACTACACTGTCCAGATTTCAGCCAAGGGATACCAAACGACGGAGTTGAACGTTACCGTCATCCCAGACCAGAGCATTTCGCTTGATAAAATTGCGCTTGCCGTGTTAGAAACGCCTGTCTCGCATCTGCGGGGTGTTTTAACGAGCGAAGCGACCGGTGAACCCATCGGCGCGGTCAATCTTCAACTCAAGGATAACACTGGGAAAGTTTACGAAACGTTGACGACGGTGACAGGTGCTTTCTCTTTTGAGAACCTTCCTGTGCAGCAACCCTTTACGTTGACAATTGCGCACGCAGGCTACGACGATAAAGAAGTCTCAGTGGAGCCGATACCCGCGGCTGAGACATCTGAGTTAACAGTCGAACTCGTGCCACGCCAAGAACCGGAAAGGTTGGATCCGGGTCAGGGGTTGAGTATTGGAAGCCAGGCACCAGTTTTTGAATTACCAGATAGTAACAACAAGTTGCACGCACTCGCTGATTATACCGCTGATAAAAACGTTGTCCTTATTTTCTATCGCGGCGGCTGGTGACCGTTCTGCAAAGGGCAACTCGGTGAGTTGCAAAAGAACTATGCGAAGATTCAAGCTGCAGGCGCGGAACTTATCGCTATCAGTTCCGATAACGAAGGTGATACCAGGCAGACTGTTCAAAATCACGGGCTCAAATTTCCGGTACTTTCCGATGGGGACAAAGAGGCGATCACTGCTTACAACGTTGTTGATCCTGGCAATAATAGGATCGCGCGTCCCGCCGCTTATATCGTTCAAAAGGATGGAACAGTCGCTTGGAAATCTTTGGATACCAAGGGGGTGCGTGTACCAACGGCGGAAATTCTCACAGAATTGGGTAAATTCTAATGGAACCTAACGACAAGGTGATAGCAAACATTATCGCCGACAGTCAAGAGATAACGGACTATCGAGACACACTCAACCGGCGGCAGTTCCTAACGCAACTTGCTGCCGGTGTCGGGGGTATCGGTGGCGCGCTCAGCACGCTACCAGCGTTCGCACAACTAAGTAGCGGACAATTACAACCCGACGCGACTACAGCGGCGGTGCCCCTTACGCCTGTTGTTGAGGCTATCGGTAAAAAGGTTTGGGAAAACGATCAGCTCAATGAAGATGCTGTGAGTGAACTGATGGATCAGGCGATGATGAAGTTGACGGGACGTTCCTCCGCGAAAGAAGCGTGGCGAGATATTGTGCTACCGGACGATATTGTCGGTATAAAAATCAACCCACTTGCTGGCCCGGAGCTGAGTACACATTCTATCATCGTCGATAAGATCGTTGAGGGGTTATACGGTGCGGGTGTACTTCGGAAACAGATTATTATCTGGGACCGATTTGAGGAGCATCTCTTGAACGCCGGTTATCCAATCAAGCAAGATGAGGCGGATGTGCGAACTTTTGCTTCCGACACAGAAGGCATTGGATATGACGATGAGGTGTTTTATGAGAGCGAAAAAGACAGTGTTGCGCGTCGAGAGAACGAAAGCACCCGTTCTCGGTATTCCCGAATCGTCACGCAGCAGGTTGATGTCCTCATCAATGTCCCTGTTTTGAAGCACCATGCGATGGCGGGTGTGAGCGGATGTTTGAAGAATCTTGCGTTCGGGAGTGTTGATAACACACGCCGGTTCCACGGAAAACCGATCTATTGCAACCCGGCTATCGCTGAAATTCTGGAGCATAAGGTGCTGAAGGAGAAACTTGTTCTCAATATCGTTGATGGATTGGTCGCCTCGTTTGACAGAGGACCGACATACCACGCCGAAAGCGCGTGGAACTACGGGAGTCTTTTTATCAGTGCTGACCCGGTTATCCTTGACGTGTTGGTACTTCAGACAGTCAACCAGAAACGCGAGGAGATGGAATTAGATTCTGTCTCTAAACTCGCGAACCATATTAGTACAGCGAGTAAGCTCGATTTAGGCACGAATACGCTGGATCAAGCGGATCTCCGGCAAGTTGAGGTTTAATTGTGATACACAAACGCGTTTTTCTTTTTATGGTGCTCGGTCTCTTCTGCGTGGCTGTCACGTTTTCAGGATGCACCCTGACTTTCACGCCGAGTGACACGCTCCAACTCAGTCTATCAGAACCCACAGATAAGACGATGTCGCTCGTCGCTGAGTTTGAAGCAGGGGAAGCGGACAATGTTGCGGGTGATGTGACACAGAAGGCGGGAAGTGCTTGTGCCGGTGGCGCGTGCATCATCTATTAGCCGATTTCTGACCGCGCTTCCGTGCTCGCTTTGAAGACAGCATCAATTGCACCGAAGAGGACAGGCAAGTTATCCATTGTCACGCTTGTTCTATTTCGGGTGAATGCCTCGCCAATAAGTTGTCCGAATTCCCACAATTTCCCATCGCTCACAATGCCGTAGACGGGAAAATCGGTATCCTCATTTATTCTTTGGGCGGCTACCAATTCGGATAGACATTGTCCCCAGCCTTGTTCAAAATCGTTTTTCTTTGCTTCAACGAGGATTATCAACGGCGTTCCAACAACGGGGAGGCCCAATTCGGATCTTGTTGAGATAAGATAGTCAGGTGTTCCGTTGAGGGTTTCATCGTAAGAGATGGCTTTCTTTATCCAGAGAGCGTAGTTGTCGGCATACGGTTTGTATATCTCCTTTAAAATAGGAAAGATAATTGCCTCACAACGTGCCGCCTCCGATGCGAAAACATCAATATTCTGTATGCAAAACTCAAATTCCTGCAGAAACAGTTCCGAAGGGGTGCCTGGAATTTCCTCAATGTGGACGAAGTCTTTTGTCGTGTACGTGATCCTGAATCTCTCTAAAACTTCAGGAATTGTCTTGAAATCGCTCAATGCCATGAGTGCTACCTCCTTCTGAAATTATAACGTACGCTGGCGAATATTTCAATCCAATCTCCGACAGTTCGGTCCCTCCACTATTTGTTATCTGGTACCCATTTGGTGATAATTTTATCCCAATCCCAAAGCAGTACCGTGCCGTCATCACTACCACTGGCGAGGATTTTTCCGTCGTGCGAAAACACAAGCGTTTCTACGGGTTCTGTATGTCCGGACAGGATTCCCAAATCTTTACCTGTTTCCACATCCCATAACTTAATCGGGTTGTTCCAACCCTCCATGCTCGATCTCACGAGAATCGTGCCATCGGGTGAGAATGCCAATACTTTTTTAAATCCTTGCAAATGTCCAGGAATCAAAGTCGGTTCATCCGCTGCTTCCATGCGAAATTTCCACAAGTGAATACCTTCTTGGCTTACTATTGCAAGGGTAGAACTGTCGGGTGAGAATACCATTGCCTCGGCGTTTTGGGTTGAAATTATGGCAGGTGCGTTGGGTGCTTCTACATTCCACACTTGTGCTTTACCGGAACGTTCTATGGTAGCGAGCCATTTTCCGTCGGGTGAAAACGCTGGATCCGTCCTCGGCGACCATCGTGCATCAAAGCGGAACAGTTCAGTACCAGTGTTGATGTGCCATCCTTGAATTTCTTTGTGACTGCTGACTGCAAGTATACCGTGAGCAGGGGAGAATATGGATTTTGACGCGTTATTGCCAATATCTTGCCACGGTCCGGGAATTTCATCCTCGGTAGCGATTTCCCATAATTGAAGGCTGCCACTGCTGAGACTGCCCTGGTGACCGAAACCATCTGGCTTGAATGCGAGTAAACCGCTCTGCTCTTCTCTCATAAAGTAGGTGGCATCGGGTGAAAGTGCCACTATATCGGCAGCATCACATTGACCATCGGTGAAGGTAATTAATTCACGTCCGGTCTGTAGACTCCATACATCCACAATGCCGTTAAAGGCTGCAGTTGTAAGCGTTGTTCCATCTTTCGAGAATGCAACGGCTTTCACTGATTCCGTATGTCCGCTTGTGAAGGTAATGAGTTCCTCGCCGTTGAGCGGATTCCAGAACCGGATTGTGCCATCGGTACTGCCACTGGCAAGACACATCCCATAAAGCGGGGTTCCGATCGGTGCGAAGGCTAAAGCGTTGATCGTATTTTTATGACCTGTGATGGTCGCACGTTCTTGTTGTGTGTCTAAGTCCCAGAGTTTGATGGTCTTGCTTGCGTCTCCACTCGCAAAGGTATTTCCATCTTCGGAGAACGCGACGGCGGTGACCCACCCTGTATGTCCCCTTAGCGTGCCAAGTTGGGTATGGTTTTGTGTATCCCATAACCGCACCGTTTTGTCCTCACTCCCGCTTGCGAGGATTTTCCCATCTGGCGAGAACGCTAATGCCAGAATCTCCGAATCTCTGCCGCCACCATGTCCCTCAAGATCCGCCTGTTGACTACTTGTTGTATCCCATAACTGGATGCCTCCATTTCGGTCTCCAATGGCAAGAGTGCTGCCATCTTGAGAGAATGTAACCATATTGATTGGGTTATCTAAGCGTGACTCCGATAATTTTTGACCGGTGTCGGCGTGCCAATAGGTAATTTCACGATGTCCATTTGTACTGATGAGTATCTCGCCATAAAATGTCAATGCGGGTAATGAATAGGGTTCCCGTGTTAACGGAACGGTTGAGAGTTTGCTTTTTGTTTCTACATCCCAAACTTGGATGACGGGGTTGACAAACCCACCGCTTGCGAAGGTTTTTCCATCTGATGAAAACGCGATTGCATTGACTTGTCCGGTGTGTCCTGTGAACAGTGCAGTCGCTTTTCCATGAGGTACGTCGTATAGCCACACCCCGACATCTGTTCCGACTGCGAGACGGGTGCCGTCGGGTGAAAACCGCATGATATTAATACCGCCTTTTCCGAGACGTGCGATGGCGCCTTCGGGTAACCCGACCTTTGTATTGTCTTGCGCGAAACTGTTTGAGAGCATCGCAGCAGCCAATAGAAAAGTGATGAAGAATAGGTGTTTTGTTTTCATGATATTTGCTCCTTTCTGCAATTGGGGCGAGTAAATCTTATCAGTCGGGATCCGGCAGACTGTGGAATTGGAGGTTATCCTCCTCGTCAAGTGTAAAGGGTGCTGATCCAACACCTTGGACGCGGATGCGGAGAATACCCGCCTTATCAATTTTGATATGAACATCGCCCGAACCGATTACGCCACCACCTGACGTAGAGGAACTGCTATTAGGACCCGTGAGAGTATATCTGTTATCATGTTTATTAACACGATAGTTGTGCTTCTTCAACCAGTTTATGACTGCTTCCGCTTCTTCTGCCTTTCCTGTATATTCTATTGGGACTTGGGGAGGTTCCAAGTTACTCTGAAATTCTTTACCCATGTTATCGGTTGCTATCTTGGCAGAGATTTTATCCCAATCCCAGAGGAGTACCGTGCCATCCCAACTACTGCTTGCCAGGGTTTTCCCATCGTGTGAAAACACCAACGTTTCTATGCTTGCCGTATGCCCGGAAAGGATTCCGCCGAGATTGGTGCCAGTATTCACATCCCATAACTGAATGAGAGGTTGCAGACTCATTAAGTTAGGGTGGAGAAGGATTTTCCCATCGGGTGAGAACGTTAACACACTGCCAAATCCTCGATGGTTAGAAATTCGGCCGCGTTCTTTTATACCGGTTGTCGTTATATCTGACAAGACAATACCGTTTGGATGTCCATAAGCAAGGGTTTTTCCATCAGGTGAGAATGCCAATGCACTTACATTCATGATATTGGGGGGTGTGATATCGCGCTGCGTGGTAACATCCCATACCCGTGTTTGGACGTGAGTCCCATTTGTAGCAAGCAGCATTCCGTCAGGTGAAAACACCAACTTTCTTCCGAAGGGTTCTGCTGCATTAAAGTTGAGCAGTTCAGTGCCAGTGTTTATATCCCACGCACGGATACCTTGGCGCGGAATGCCAGCGGCGAGTATCTTGTTGTCAGGTGAAAATGCAAGCACATTCGCGTCGCCTTCAGTATCCTGCCAAGCTCCTGGAATCTGTTCATCCGTGGTTATGTCCCACAATTCGATGTTACCGCGACCGGGTCCGCTTGCATGGTATCCAGAACCGAGCGAATCAAACACAATTGTGCCACTTCCGCCTCGACTGACAAAGCGCGTGGCACCGTGTGAAAACACGACGGGTCCAGTCAAATCATTCTTTGCTTTGGTGAAGGTC
The DNA here is from genome assembly GCA_951828385.1 of uncultured Poribacteria bacterium. Classification (GTDB taxonomy): domain Bacteria; phylum Poribacteria; class WGA-4E; order WGA-4E; family WGA-3G; genus WGA-3G. The sequence goes on along the minus strand of OX639973.1, from coordinate 2,995,164 downwards.
GTCAATTCCTGTGCTGTTTTTAGGTTCCATACTTCAACAACGCCGGTGAACGCGGCGGTTGCGAGTGTAATTCCATTTTCAGCAAAAGCGACGGCTTTAATCCACTCCGTGTGTCCGGTGGTAAAGGTAAGGTGTTCTTGCGCAGTGTCAGGATTCCAGAATCGGATGGTACCGTCGTAGCTGCCGCTTGCCAATGTTTTTCCGTCGGGCGTGAAGGTTAGCGCGCTAATACCGTTTGTATGTCCTATCAGTGTCGCGCGTTCGCGTTGCGTGTTCACATCCCAGAGTTTGATAACTTTACCGGCATCTCCTGTAGCGATGGTTTTTCCATCCGGCGAGAACGCTAATGCAGCAACCGCCGCTTCATGCCCCTTGAGCGTAGCAATTTTGGCGCGTTTCTCGGTATCCCACAACCGCACTGTCTTATCTTTACTTCCACTTGCGAGGATTTTTCTATCCGGTGAGAACGCCAAGGTCAAAATATCTTGGTCTTGCGGATGATCACCCGAATCTTCAAACTGGTGTTCTGTACTTGCATCCCATAATCGAATTATACCGTTTCTATCTCCAGTAGCGAAAGCCCTACCATCTTTTGAGACTGCCACTGCCTTGTATGACGACGGCTCTGTAACTATGTCCAACACTTTTTTGTGGGTCTTAACATCCCAATAGTTAATGTTACCAGATTGGTCCAGGCTGATAAGTATTGTGTTATTTTTCGCGAATGTCAGCGTTGATATTGAGTGTATTTCTTCAGGTAATGTGAGTGTTGAAAGTTGGCTATCGGTATCCAGATCCCATAATTGGATGACAGGGTTGGCAGATCCACCGCTTGCGAGGATTTTTCGATCTGTTGAGAAATCGAGTGCATTGACTTGTCCGGGGTGTTCTGTGAACAGGGCAGTCTCTTTGCCATGAGGCACATCGTATAGCCACACGCCGACATCCGTTCCCACTGCGAGACGGGTGCCGTCTGGTGAAAACCGCATCAAATTGATACCACCTTTTCCGAGTCGTGCGATGGCACCCTCAGGTAATCCGACTTTCGTGTTGTCTTGTGCGAAACTGGTCAGAAGCAGTGCAGCATTCAACAAAATGGCAGTGAAAAATAGGCGTTTCATTTTTCAATCTCCTTCGGTTTTGTGGTTGCCGGATTCGTTTTCTTCATGCTAATTGAAAATGGTGTGAGGCATCACATTAGTTGCTTGTATTATAGAGCCTGCGATGGCAAAAGCGGATAGTAGAATTTTAGGTTTAGTGCTGTTCGTCTGCTGGAGGTAGGTCGGCAAAAGGCGGGCTGAGAAGCCCGCCTGTGATGGAATTCGGTTTTGACACTCCTTTGTGGTTTGCTTGTGAAACTTCACAGAAAACTTGAAAAAAAACACTATTTATGTAATACTTAGATTATACAACACTTACTTGAATTTTCCAAAATAAATTTTTCTATGGAAGAAGGAAGTCATAATGGTTGAACACATCGTTCTACTCAAGTTGAAGCCGGAAGTTAACGACACACAACTGGCGACCTTGTCCGATGCGCTTTTGGGAATGGCTGACGAGATCCCGGGCATTGACTCTATAACTGCTGGCACGAACAACAGTCCTGAAGGCAAAAGTCAAGGGTACGCGTACGGTTTTATCGTCCGTTTTACAGACGAAGCGGCGCGCGATGCCTATCTCCCGCATCCTTTTCACCGTCAGGTGGCAGGTGAACATATCCGTCCGCTTGTTGAGGATGTCCTTGTTTTCGATTATTCTGCTTAACACAACGCAATAGTCTTGGTATTGCGTTGTGCGTCCCGACACACATATTCCCGGTCCCTTTAATCTTAATGTGAGGATTCTCTTTTGACAAGAGTGTTTCTCTCGTTCCTTGGAGGTCAAATAGATGAGTTGGAACATAGTCGTCGTTGTTTCAGATACCCTACGAACCGCATATCTCAGTCCTTATGGCAACGATTGGGTTCAGACACCGAATTTGGCACGATTTGCCGAACAGAGTGTCAGATTTACGAACGCGCACCCGGAATGCTTACCCACGATTCCGACGCGCCGCACCCTACATACCGGTAGACGTGCCTATCCGTTTAGTACGTATACTCCCGTGCCGTGGGACAACGTCTATACCCCCGGTTGGCAACCGATGTCGTCCGATGAACCGGCAATCGCCGAATCGCTCGTCCGAAACGGGTATCACACCGGTTTTTTTGCCGATGTCCCACACTATTTCGTGCCGGGGATGAACTTCACGCGAGGGTTCCAACAGTGGCAGTTTGTTCGCGGGCAAGCCGAAGACCGTTACCGTGGCGGCGCGCACGCTGATCCTGCGTTAATTTCTCGATACCGAGGGAATCCAGGACGTATCCGTTCGCATATCGTGAACGTTCAACCGGAGCGTCCAGAGGAAACATGGCCCACCGCACGGTTGTTCCGCTCCGCAATCGAATTCGTTGAGCACAACCATCAAAATACACCGTTCTACCTCTATGTGGACGGGTTCACACCACACGAAACATGGGAAGCACCCATCCACTACTACGACCTCTACGGAAGCCGAGAGGATCGGGAACCTATCTGTCTCAACTTGCCCTACGGCTCGCTCAAAGATGAGGAACTTGAGGCACGATTGCCAAGTGTTAAAGCCAACTACGCTGGATTGGTAACCCTCGTGGATACGTGGTTCGGAAGGTTGGTAGATACCATTGATCATCTCGGACTGCGCGAAAATACGCTGATCGTGTTCCTTGCAGACCACGGCACCAACTTTGCAGAGAATCCAGACAAAGCCACGGGCAAACCTGCGAACTTCATGTACCCCGGCACAATGGACATTCCTATGATGGTTAGCCACCCATCTGGGATCAATGGCGGTACAACGTGCGATGAGTTCGTCTATACGCTGGATGTGCCTGCGACTGTTATGGCAGCCAGTCAAGTTGAACCCGCTGGTGAGATTCAAGGGCAGAGTTTGCTTCCGCTCGTTGAAGGCAAAGACGGTTTTACGTCGCGTGAATATCTGACGTGTCGTTATGTCAACTCTGTCTGGTATAAAGACGCGAAGAGCTGGTATTTCTCCAGCGTCGATTTTAATGACGGTATCCGGCTGTTTGACCTTGAAGCAGATATTGACTGCCAGCACAATATCGCTGACAAAGGTGCAGAGCGGATTGCGCTTGCTCAAGAACGGATCTTAGCCGACGCAGGCGGACATCTGCCACATTATAAACGCCAAGGCAGAACGGATGCACTGGGTAGACCGCAGTTCGCTGAGGCGTAGTCTTAGGAAAGAGATGCACGTTATTAGCAAAAAGGCACTGCGCGAATTCTGGGAACGATACCCTGACAGCCAAATGCCACTTAGACGTTGGTTTAAGCTCATTACCAAAAACTCGTTCGGAAATTTTACCGAATTACGTGCAGTGTTTTCAAGCGTAGATTTTGTAGAGGATTTAACCGTGTTTAATATCGGTGGTAACAAATATAGGCTGATTGCCTCTATCCATTTCAATCGCGGCAAAGTTTACGTTCGCCGTGTGCTAACGCATGAAGAATATGACAGAGGAGGATGGAGAACATGAGCGTTATTGCTGAAGATATTCTTACACATTGGCGTATTGTTCAACCGTTATTTTCAATTCATGATGAAAATGCGTACGATAGAGCCATTGTGACCCTAAACGCTTTGATTGACGAAGTCGGTAACGACGAACAGCATCCCCTTTATGAACTCCTTGATACACTGGGTACAGTCATACATGCTTATGAGGAGAAACATCATCCAATTCCTGAATGTAGTGGTGTTGAGGTGCTTAGGTTGTTGATGGAAGAACATCAGCTTGAGCCAACAGATATACCAGAACTTGGTCCACCTGACACTGTTTTGGAAATCCTCAACGGGAAACGGGATATGACGGTCACGCATATTCACACTTTAGCAGAAACCTTTCAGGTTTCACCTGCAGTGTTCGTATGAGGTCCGAAGTCCCATAAACTATCTTTCGACGGTTAAGGGAGTTAAATTATGCGCCTTTCATGCACCAGCATATCCTATATTGGAATGTTCGTCGCTATTATCGCGCTCACACTTCTGTTTTCTGTGGATAGTATTACACAGGAGGGTAAGTCAAGCCTATCTGGTCGGGTTGTAGATACCGATGGAAACCCTGTTAGTCGGCTTGGTCTTGCTGTTAAACCGGTCGAAATTAAGATGGGACAGGAGAAAGGACCGCTCGCCCCTCTTGCATCTTGGCCACGAGCGGTAACAGATGCGGATGGACATTTCTCTATCTCTAACATTGATCCGGTTTCATCAAGATTGGTGATGTTTCCTGAACACGGTTCGCGTTTTGAGATCGTATCCGTTCAAATCGGGGATTTGACTTTCCGTTATTATGAGGTGAGTGGTTCTGGTTTCCCGCCTTGGTTAGGTCAGTTGACTTTTGCGATTGAACCCGGCACGTCCGTTGAAGATGTAGTTGTCAAAGTAGAACCGCCTGGTATGCGAATCCGAGGACGGGTGCTTTTAAAGGACAGAACGCCGCTTGCCAATGCGGAGATTGATCTCACTATTCGACGACGGCAACGGCGTTATGAAGGTTTTTTTCCTTTCCGCCGCATGACTGGTGCAAGTGGTGGTGCTTCAAGAAGCCATACTTGGACGGATGCCCAAGGTTACTTTGTAACATATAATATAAGGGGAGATACAGAATACTCGGTGGTGGTGAGATCTGAAGGGGTGGCCGCGGAGTCAAGATGGGTTCACCTTGAGAAAGGGGAGCGGTACGATAAATTCGTCTTGAGGCTCAATGACTTGGATGAACACCGTGAAAACCGAAGCAAAAGAGAGGAAGCACGGCAGGCGGTATGGATGATAAACCCCGAAAATGACCACGCTTACAAAAAAATCACATGCGACAGTTGGGAGGACGCGAAAGCCAAGGCAGAAGCCGAGGGTGCTTATCTTGTTGCGATCAACGACGCATCGGAGCAAAAATGGCTGGAGGCACTCTATCCAGAGAAAGCGTTCTTTTGGGTTGGGCTGCGTGTCCCAGAAAAAGGGGCATCATGGCAGTGGGACAGTGGTGAATCGCTCACTTATGTCAATTGGGGAGCCGCGGGCAGACCTGATAGCACAACCGACGGTGTAGGAGAAATTCCGATCGCTCTGATTTTTGCCTCAAAGAGATGGATGGCAATTGATACCGATAGCCGATTACTGTCCGCTGTTAAACACGCAATTCTCGAAAAAGAACATTACTAACTACGTCAGAAGCAGAGAAGTCAATCCGAACACTATAAGGGGATATCCGCTATGACAGGCTTTCGTTTCACACAACACACCTTTACATTGCTAACAGTACTTATTGTGCTGAGTTTCGCATTCGTATTCCATATCGCTGCTGAGGCGGAATACGCGACGTTATCTGGACGTGTTATCACTGCCGAAGGTGCGCCAGTTGCTGGTGCATCTATAATGCTTCAAATGTCAACAGCGGAAACTGATTCAGAAGGGCGGTTCACTTTCACCGAAATCGCTCCAGGGCAAACGCGATTAAAGGTGCTGCGTAATCCGATAAGGAAAAGCAGTCCGTTACAGCCAAGCAACACTAAACTCCGAGCGATTAAGTTCGGGAGTGTGACATTCTACCCGCACGACTTTCATGATTCGTCCAGGAGTGCTACTTTTGCTATTGAACCGGGGATGGACATCAAGGACGTAGAAGTCATTCTGGAACGTCAGCTGATTGTTCGAGGTAAAGTCCTTTTCAAAAACGGTGAACCGTTTGCTGATACATCCCTTAAAATTAAGATTGATCAATTAGATTTGGACGGGGCAGACGGGTATGGCTTCAACCGTTCTTTTCAGACAAATGCAGATGGAAACTTCGTCCACGCGACATACACCCGCGGAATTTACATACTGTCCGTTAACCATCACGGGCTTTCCGCGGCATCAGAACCTTTCATTATTGAAGCGGCCAAACCGCATGAAACAGTTGTGTTGACACTTAACGGCAATGCCCTCGATCTTTCCGTGTCACCGCCTGAAGAACCCAAAAGACAGCGTCGGCATTATCCATTAAATATTGCATACGTTCCAGGCGTGTGGATCATAAATCCAGCGAATGGACATGGATACAAATGGATTGACTGTGAAGGCCGAGAGGATGCCCAGGCACAAGCTGCTGTTGAAGAGGCACATCTGGTTACGATTACGAGTGAGGCAGAGCAGATATGGCTTGAAGCCGTTTTCGGATACGGTCCGTATTGGATTGGACTGACCGATGTCGAAAAAGAAGGTGAGTGGCAGTGGGAAACCGGCGAACCTGTTATTTATACCAATTGGAAAGAGCCTGATGAAGATCACCAGTTTTTGCGTGAGCCGCCTGCTTTTCTGAAGTTCTTAGGTGTCAAAGGTGAGGACCAATTCCGAGAAGAAGATGAGAGAGACTTTCTTGAAGAAGATCACAAGGACCTTGTTATTATGTCTGACCCGGGTTGGGACGAGGAGATAGGAAAATGGCAGACAGCCCATCTGAAAACCGCACGCATGGCAATCCTTGAGAAGGAGAGAGATTAAATTATGATGCATTCACATTTCAGAAAATTCTATGTTGTGAGCCTCGTGAGTATTGTCGTGCTGACACTGCTGTTCTCTGCGGACAGTATTGCACAGACAGATAAATCCAGTCTTTCCGGTCGCGTTTTAGATACAAAAGGAAAACCGGTTGCAGGACTTGAGTTGGGTATTAAACCGGTTGAGATGGTGGAACCGCGAGGTATGATGCCGCGCACACCCTTCGCCTCTTGGTTGCGAGTGGTAACAGATAAGGAAGGGCGTTTCTCTTTTCATAATATAAATGTCGGTTCATCACAGTTCGTGATGTTTCCTGAAAGTGCTTCGGATTTTGAAATTATCTCTCTTGAAATTGGGGATTTAACTTTCTATTCCACAGCGTTTCTTCAGAATTTTCCGACATGGTTCGGTAAACTCACCTTTACAATTGAGCCTGGGACGCATCTTGAGAACGTTATAGTCAACGTGAAACCCCCTCGGATGCGGATTCGGGGACGGGTTCTCTTAAAGGATGGGACACCACTCGCCAATACAGATATTAGCCTTACTGTTCGGCGGCGACAGCGGAATACTGACTTTTTTATTTTCCCCAGCGGGGGCAGTGGCGGATCCTCGGGGAGAAACGTTAAGACCGATGCCGAGGGTTATTTCGTGTCATACTATCCAGATGAGACTTCAGAATACTCAGTGATAGTGAAATATGAGGGCGCGTCGGCGAAATCCAGATGGTTTCGTCTTAAAAAAGGGCAGCGGTACGATAAACTCGTTTTGGTGCTCAAAGACTTAGAGGAACACCGTTTAAGGCGAAGTGAACGGGTAAAAGCGCGACTATCAGTGTGGGTGGTGAATCCTGAAAATGACCACGCTTACAAACGCATTAAATGCGATAGTTGGGAAGACGCGAAAGCCAAAGCGGAAGCCGAAAATGCGTCCCTCGTTGCGATTAACGACGCATCGGAGCAAAAATGGTTGGAAGCCGTTTATCCAGAGAAAGCGTTCTTTTGGATTGGGCTGCGTGTGCCAGAAAAAGGTGCATCAGGGAAGTGGAACAACAGCGAGCCTCTCACATACACTAATTGGGTAGACTCACAGGAGCCTGGGCCCAGGTCTGTTAGTGAGGGTGAACTCCCTGTTGCGATGGAATTCTTTTCAAAGAGGTGGATGGCAATTGCGGCTGAAAGTCCGTTCTTGCCTATGGTTAAGTACGCAATTCTTGAAAAAGAGGGGACACCTGAAGCAACGCAATAAATTCTGCACGGGTAGCATCTACATTTCCAGAGGAGGTATTCATTATGACCGGTTTCTGCATCACCAAACAGACCTTTATATTCCTAACGGGACTTATTGTGTTCGGACTCGCGGTGGCAAATCAAGTTGCCGCTGAGGCGCAGCCATCGACGTTATCTGGACGCGTCATTAACACAAAAGGCGAACCGATTGCCGAGGCATCTATCGTACTTCTGTACGTCAGAACTGCTGGAAATGGCGATATAGATACCCTGTACGATAGGGCGCTATACCCTTTTCTCCGCCAGACACCAGCGCGTTTTCCACGAGAACCCAGCGGAACCCCCCCGGATGAAGCGGAACTTCAGGTGCGTCCACCCTTTTTGCAATCAGAAACTGATTCAGAAGGACGATTCACTTTCACCGGCATCGCTACAGGGATAGGGCAATTAATGGTCCTGCCGATGGAAAAAGATCCAGCGATACCGCACCCGGTTCCTCAGAATGTTAAGCCTCTCCCTGAGATTCAAACCGTTAAGTTCGGAAAAGTAACGTTTCACCCGCATGAATTCTCTTTCTTTCCACCGATTGGCGCAGTCACGTTTGCTATCAAACCCGGTTCAGACATCAAAGCCGTAGAAGTCGTCATCCAAAACCAACCGAAACCGAAAATTCAAGGTAGACTCATTTTCAAAAACGGTGAACCGCTTGCCGATACAACGGTTAAAATTAACATTGGTCGTTTGAGTTCAGATTGGGGGGTTGGTTCTGCCTACAGTCTTTCCCTACATACGGATGCAGATGGGAATTTTGTGTCCGCTGTGTCCGGTCGTGGAACCTACGCGCTATCCGTTAACCATCGTGGACTTTCGGCGATGTCAGCACCTTTTACCGTTGAAGCAGACAAACCGCATGAAAAAGTCGTTTTAACGCTGAATGGCGATCTGACCGATCTTTCCGATTCACCAGCTGAAAACCCCGAAGAGCGGCGATACGGTCTACCAGATGTTCCGGGGGTGTGGATAGTGAATCCGGAGAATGGACATGCGTACAAATGGATTGCGTGTGATGACTGGGGAGATGCCCAAGCGAAAGCTGCTGATGCAGAGGCGCATCTGGTTACGATTACGAGTGAGGCAGAGCAGATATGGCTTGAAGGTGTTTTTGGACCGGATCCGTATTGGATCGGTTTGACCGATGTGCTAAAAGAGGGTGAATGGATCTGGGAGACCGGCGAACCTGTCACATACACCAACTGGGGAGAGAAAGAAGAGGATATTTTAGATGAACCACCAGCACTTTTCAAGGCATTCGGTGCCAAAGGGGATCGCCAACACCGAAGGGCGGATGAGGAAGATTACGTCATCATGTCCACTCGTTGGGGTGAAGAGATAGGGAAATGGCATCCAGCTGATTCAAAAACTGCTCACCGCCGCGGCAGAATACGGATGGCAATCCTTGAAAAGGACGGTATGCGCTCCAAAGTTCACGGTTTGCCGCTGTCAGACATCACTCCAGAAGATAATTGATGTATGTATTAATGAGGTTTGTTATCGCTACCCCATTTGTTTACCGAAAGTATCTACAAGTGCTAACAATAAGGACTGCCAATGGACACCCAATTTTCCCAACTTAGTCAACATCTATATGTCCATCACGGGCATGTCAATACTGGTATCCTCTGTGATGGAGACCGCGCCCTCCTCATTGATCCAAGTGGTCCTACTTTCCATCTGACCCTCGGAGAACTCGGTATCACAAACGCTACGCGGATGCTCTTTACCCACCACCATCGCGATAATACACTCGGTTTCCCGATAGCTGATAACGTCCGTGTTGGTGTACCAGAGAAAGAGATAGCATGGTTTGCCGAGGTTGAAACCTTTTGGAACGATCCACAGTACCGATGGCACCTCTACAACTACCATCCACACAATCTCATGCTTGCCAATGCTATCCGCGTGACAGATACGTATACCGAGGGTGCACAGATTGCGTGGGGTTCAGCGTCGCTGACAGTCCTCGAAACACCGGGACATACCGATGGCAGTGTTTCCTATCTCATTGATGTTGATGGCAAACGCTTCGCTTTTACCGGTGACCTCATCTACGATGAAGGTCAGTTATGGGAACTCTATAGTCTGCAAAAGGGACAGCAGACCAGCGACTATCACGGATTCCTCGGTGCGCGAGATGAACTCAAGGAGAGCCTTGAAAAGGTCCGTCAGGCATTACCGACCGCGCTTGTTCCAACACACGGCGTTGTGATGAACGACCCTGCTAAGGCAATTGATACACTTTTAGAGAGGTTGGCATACTGCTACGATAAATATGTGGCGATTTCTGCGCTCCGGCACTACTTTCCGCAGCTTTTCGAGGAATTTGAAGGACATCCCGGACACATGCCGATCCGAGAGGGCAAACCGCCCCCCGAATGCTTACGTCACTTCGGCACAACATGGCTGATTATCTCTGAGACAGATGAAGCGTTCGTCATGGATTGTGGCTCACCGAATGTAATCAAACAGGTTCAACAGTTGCAAGCAGACAACGAAGTTTCGGAAGTCACGCAATTCTGGGTAACGCACTACCACGACGACCACGTTAACGCTATCCCCGAATTTCAAGAGACTTTTCCGTGTGAAACGATAACAGATACGGTTGTCGCAGAGGTTATCACGAATCCAATCGGCTTTCGACTCCCATGTGTTTCCCCTGCTGTTACCCGAGTGGATCGCATCACGCGTGATGGTGATTCTTGGCAGTGGAATGAGTTCACAATGACGGCTTACCATTTTCCGGGTCAAACCTATTATCACGGTGGATTGCTCGTTGAGGGACACGGCGTACGGATGTTCTTTGGGGGTGACTCCTTCACGATGGCGGGTATTGACGACTACTGTTCCGGCAATCGGAATCTGCTCGGTGCGGATGTCGGCTATGAAAAATGCCTGCGTCTGATTCAGGAACTCAAGCCGACACATATTTTTAACTGCCATGTCGATCCGGCGTTTGATTTTACGGATGCCGAGATTGCCTGCATGCTTGATACACTCGCTGAGCGTGAAAAATGCTATACCGCGCTCTTTCCTTGGGACCACGCTAACTACGGCATGGATGAACACTGGGTACGTTGTTATCCTTATGAGCAGGAGGTTGCACCGGGCGGTACAGCACAGTTGCGCGTGGAGATAACGAACCATTCGGACGAGCCGCGCACAGCAACTGCGCAACCGATTCTTCCGGCATCATGGGGTATGGAAATCGCTCCCGGAGAGACAACGATTCCACCGAGAACAGATGGACACATCGATTTTTCTATTCCAATTCCAGTAGGGGTTGGGAATGTAATACAAGGAATGGATTTAGTCTATCCGCAGACTAAATCCCCCAACCCCTACACAGCATCAGGACGAGTTGTTGTCTCTGTAGACATCACCTATAACGCACGTCCGCTCGGTCAATTCCGAGAAGCGATCTTTGTTCTTACTGTCTGAAGTCACGCGATCCCTCTGAAGTCGCCCGATCCCGATCATCGGGATGGGGTGCTTCAGCAGATTATCGTGATGGCGTGCTTCAGCCGAGGTTAAAAACTTATGCTAAATTTATCACATCCGACTGTTGACATCGCTATTACCTGCAGCGACTTCGCGGCATCGCTGGACTTCTATCACAATAAGTTGGGTTTTGAGATTGTGCTGGATCTGGAGATTCCAGATGATCTCGCCCGCGACGTAGGGCTTGCGCCGACCGGTTTTCGGCAGGTCCGTCTTAAGGCAGGCGACACGCTCATCAAGTTAATGGATATCGAATCGCCACCGCCGACACCGACAGATGCGTTCTCGGCGGGTGTCCGTTGGCTTACTTTCTTTGTAGAGGATATTCAGCAGACCGTCAAAGACTTAAAACAGAACGGGGTCGAATTTCTATCGGAGCCAATAAGTGCACCGGATGCTGGAGGTGTTGTGTGTGCGCCGGATCCCGATGGCATTCTGATTGAACTTGTCGAAATATAAGGGGCATTATGAAGGTATTGACTGATTCCCAAATCCACGATTTTAACGAAAACGGCTATCTCTTAGTTGAAGACGCGCTTTCTCCTGATGATCTAAACCCGCTTGTTGCTGAGTTTGAGGAGATTGTTGATACAGGAGCATCAGAACTCTATGCTGAAGGTGAGATTGATTCCGAATTCAAGACGGAAGGGTTTGACACTCGGTTGGCGAAAATTACGGCGCAATCCCCGGTCGTATTTCAAAAGGTATTCAGCGGGGCGCACACGGGACCAGCACTCTTTGATCTGCTTATCAATCGGAAACTTCTCGACATCGCCGAGTCGCTCGTCGGACCGGAGATTATGTGTCATCCTGCATACCGTGTCCGTCCAAAACTTCCTGAACATGACCGAACCCTCGTTCCGTGGCATCAAGACGCAGGTTATATGGAGCCGAAATGCGATTCGGTTTTGCAGCTCACGATCTGGATTCCACTGATAGATGCTACCGTTGAGAACGGCTGCATGGAAGTTATTCCGCATGCGCATCGGGACGGTGTTTTCCGCCATCGTCACTCTGAAAGTTTCTATCTTGAAATACCGGATGATGCATTGCCCGAAGTTGAACCGGTAGTTGTTCCTGTCAAGTTTGGCAGCGTTCTCCTGTTTACCAATCTGACACCGCACCGCTCTATTCCGAATGTCAGCAACCAAGTCAGATGGAGCGTTGATTCGCGCTATCAGGATGCTGCGAAACCGACCGGCTATCAACCGGAAGCCGGTTTTCTCGCACGGAGTCGTCTGCACCCTGGAGATGTTGTTACCTCGCCTGAAGAATTTAAGCGGGTTCGCGATGAACATCAACCCGGTCCGGGTCCCAATCGCTGGGCAAAGGAGAACAACAATGCGTAATTTCAAACGGTTATCACCACTGTTCGTTATTCTGGTCTTACTGATGAGCGGTGCGAAACCGCCGACCGAAAAACCTGAACCGAAAAATGTGGAACTCCACGGCAAAATCGTCTGTTTAGCGGAGGAGATGCATACGCATTATAAGGTTGAGCTCTTCGGTAATCACGAACATCTATTCGGTGTCAAGACCGAGGAAGGCGAATACTATACGCTTTTACGGACATCGTTAGCAGAGGCACTCTTTGTTGACGGTCGGTTGCATGAGAAAGATTTGGTCATCAGCGGTCGTGTCTTTCCGAGAACGCAATTGTTAGAGGTAACCCGCTTTTTGTCTATTCGCGATGGTGTTCTCCACGATCTTTATTATTACTGCGATACGTGTTATATCCGTACGGTTGCACCGGGGAATTGCGACTGCTGTCAGGCACCGGTAGTACTTATTGAAAAACCGTTAAATGTTGATTCTACAATACTATCCCCATAAATATAGATTTTCGGAGAGTTTTCGCTTTAATAATGATGTCGCACGATTTCCAAAACGCGAGTCCTGATAGTCTAAGTTCTCAAACTTAGAATGGTATATATCATCACTTTACCGAAAACCCTCCAAAAAAGAATTAGAACGATTTTTCTTGACACACAAAAACAGATACGCTATCCTAATGAACCTAAACGTAGCCTTATTTTTTCCACCATTATTTCGTTAAAAACCTCAGCTTATCGAGGAAAACATCATGAAAATTAGGCTCTTTTTTTTCCCAACGTTGCTATTGATTGCCGCAATACTTTCAAACAGTGCCGCAGCAGATAACATACACGACAGCTTACCTGAAAACACAATCGCACGCCTCGGGAAAGGTGGCGTTAACATCATGCGGTTTTCACCTGACGGTTCCCGGCTCGTTGTTGGCACAGATGTCGGTTTATGGGTATACAATGTCATAGATAGCACAGAAACATCTCTATCTACTGGATATACCGGACGCATCAATGCACTCGCTTTTTCGGCAGATGGAAAGACACTCGCAAGCGGCGGGTATAACAACCCTGTTATTAAATTATGGGAGATGGAGACCAGCACCCAACTAACAACAATTCCACTTACAGATCTTAGTAATTCCATCAAAGCCTTAGCATTTCATAAGGATAAACTCATCGGCATAGATACATTTGATAGAATTATCCATTGGCATCTAAACACCGACAGAGACATGGAAATAGTGAATAGATTTACGGCTTTTAGCACAGCAGTCGTATTCCCAAAAAAAGGAGATATATTCGCCAGTGCAGACCATAATGGGACAATCCACCTATGGGAAGCTGCCTCCGGCGAAAAGTACGCAACCCTGGGCAAACAGACCAGTTTCCTCGGAAAATTCATAGAGAACCTCCGTGGTAAACCTAAAGCACGCACAATTTCCGCATTAGCCTTCTCACCGGATGCAAAAATCCTCGCAACCGGGAGTATCGACAAAATAGTACAGTTGTGGGATACCGAGAAACAAAAAAAATTGGGGGACATCGAAGGACATAACGGATGGATTACGGCTGTCGCAGTCTCTGAGGATGGAAAAACCTTAGCAACCGGCGATACAGATAAAGTCATAAAACTTTGGGATATAGATACACAACAGCAACGCGCCACGCTTAGCGGACATACGCACGGCATTGCCACACTAACCTTTTCACCGGATGGAAAAACGCTGGCAAGTAGCAGCTACGACGGCACAATCCGATTCTATAATCAAGAAAACGGGCAAGAAATCGAGATTCTTACGGCAGGACACACCCAATCCATTAAAACTGTAGCGTTTTCCAAAGACGGGGCAACGCTCACAAGCGCGTCCTTTAACGGCACGGTAGGTATATGGAGCCTACAGACGCACCAAGAGTTGATTAACTTCACTAATGCCCAAAGCGATATAGCAGAAGTATTGGTATTATCTCCCAACGGGCGCCTGCTCGCGAATCGCGGACAAACGCGTAGACTCGCATTTAACACCTATGATACACGCATCCGCTCGGAATTCATAAAAAGAAGACCTATTCAGTTTTGGGATATAGTCACCGGAGAGCAACTTTTTACTTCTCAATGGGAAGAAAAAATGGGTCACATAGCTGTCGCTTTCTCTGCTGATGGAAAAGTCGCAATGGCTTATGGCAATTTTCAGGAAATACAAATTTGGGACACACGCACACAGGAAAAATTATTGAGCCTGAAGACCAGAGGCACTTTTCCAGAAAGGAAGTTACACCTCTCACCCAACGGTTCCCTGCTTGCTACGTACGGCGATTTTGTACCAACACAAGTATGGGACATCGCCGCACAACGAGAACTCACACCCTTCACAACCGGAACCGATTGGACACATTCCTTGGCGTTTTCACCAGACGGTACATCCCTCGCGACAAAACACTCGTTCGGCATTGTTTTATCAGAAATAACATCAACAAATATCGCAGAAAAACACATAATTCACTCGGACAATGTATCGAGCGTCGCTGCTAATATAACAGGCATCGATGATGTTTTACGATTTTCACCGGATGGAAAATTCCTGATCGCTCCAAAACGAAAAAGTGCAGGATATGGAATACAGATTTCGGAAGTGGAAACCGGGAGCAGCTTAGAAACTGTCGCTGGACATGCTGAACCGATTCGCACATTAAGTTTTTCCCCAGACGGTAAAACGCTTGCAAGCGGCAGTCAAGATGGAACTGTCCTCTTATGGGACTGGCAGAAAATCGTTGCCCAACAAGGAAAAGAAAAAGGCGAGAAAATCTCGTGGAAAAACAATCCTGAAATCGTGAAAAACTATCTACAGCAGCATAACTATCAATTCAAGCCAGAACGGGGTAGATACATCCTACGTGATACCGAGGGACACGAGGGATCCATCGGCGCAGATGGCATGGGGAGCACAGGAATTGGAGATGTTCGCGTCACGCATTATGGAAAAGGCTATTTTCGGTTGAGTATCAAACATGTTGGAACAGGCAATTTCATCTTTGACAAGCACGGTACTCTCCAATCCGTAGACCCATCAGATTTTGAAATTCGTAATTAAAGCGAACGACATTCCGAGACACAAATATAAAATCCGATGAGAGTGCGTTAGAAGTTATTAGAGCATGGCATATTGAGAATCTACGCGAATTCAGAGACGTTTTTGAGCCTGAAATACAACTTGCAAAAGACCACGATGAAGCCTAAAGGAGAAAGCATGCAAAAACGACCCAAAATCGCTGCGATTGCGACGATTTATCATAAATACTCACACACGCAGCACATTGTTGATCGGTTCTTAGAAGGCTATGGGTGGAACAGTCGGCATCATCACCCGCCGATGGATCTCGTCTCTCTCTTCGTTGAACAGGTTAAAGACAACGACCTCAGTCGCGACAGACTGGAACGTTTCCCGACAATGAAGGGATATCCGACAATTGCCGAAGCATTGACGCTCGGCGGCGAGGAACTTGCCGTTGACGGGGTCTTGATTATTGGGGAGCATGGTGAGTATCCGTCCAATGAGAAAGGACAACGCCTCTATCCGCGCTATGAGCACTTCATGCAGATTGCTGAGGTGTTTGAAAAGAGCGGGCGCGGTGTACCAACCTTTAACGACAAACATCTCTCATGGAACTGGGAGTGGGCGCGTGAGATGTACGACATCTCTCAATCTATGGACTTCGCGTTCATGGCGGGTTCATCGCTGCCCGTCACGTGGCGCACGCCTTCCATTGATATGCCCCTCGGTGTTCCGGTCTCTGAGGCAGTATGTGTCGGCTACGGCGGTGTGGATAGTTACGATTTCCATGCCTTAGAAACCTTACAGTGTATGGTGGAACGGCGCGCGGGCGGCGAAAGCGGCGTGAAATGGCTACAGGCATACCGCGGCGACGCATTCTGGGAAGCATATCACTCCAGACTCTGGTCGCGAGAACTCTTTGAAGCGGCACTCTGTCGGAGTCATACGCTTACACCCTCACGCCCAGGGTTTAACAATCCGTTTCCGACGTTGGACGAACTAAAGGAGATTGTGAAGGACCCAATCGCGTATCAATACGAACACAATGACGGGTTGAAATCTACGATGATTCTGATGAACGGATTAGTCCAAGATTTCAATTTCGCTGCTTACATCGGTTCAAGCGACGAGATTCTTTCCACACAGATGTATCTCCCGATGCCACCCGCACGGACGACGTTGGCGAACTTCTTCTCGCCGTTAGTTAACAATATTGAGCAAATGTTCCTATCAGGTGAGGCAACCTATCCCGTTGAACGGACTTTGTTGACAACAGGACTTGTTGCGGCAGGCGTTGATAGCCTCTTTGCTGAAAGCGCAAGACAGGAAACACCGCATTTAGATATTGCCTATCAACCCACCGAATCGTCAACCTTCTGGCGTACATAAGGAGCACAATCAGATGGCATTTACGGATTTCAAATCAATTATGCAGGTTCAGGAGACGTATGAAATAAAATATACCCAGGCCGATTATATTCAGTACGCGGACGTTGAACCCTCGCAGGCTTTTGTGGAGGAGTTCACGTTTAGTCAACGGCACATCAACGTATTTGCATCGGAAGCAGCGCGTTGTGAAAATGTGATCTATCCAATCCTCAGAGAGGTCTACAAAAAATATGCCGACTTTTTTACGCTGTGGAGCCACCAATCAATTTCTTGTGATGCACAACTGAGTGGCACGCCTGATTATCTCATCTCGACAAAATCAGTCTTGGGAAAAACAGTGTTGGGGAGCCCGATCATTGTTGTCGTTGAGGCGAAACGAAGCGACTTCATTGAAGGATGGGGACAGTGCTTGGCTGGCTTAGTCGCTGCACAGAAAATTAACAATGACAACACAATACCTGTTTACGGGATCGTCACGGATGGCGCACTTTGGGAATTCGGAAAATTAGAGGCGAACCTGTTTACGCAGAACGAAACGGTGCTCGCGATAAGCGATTTAAAGAAGGTGTTCGGGGCAATTGGATACTTAATGCATGCAAATTTACCCCTAACTTCAGAAGCGAATGCCTTAACCGCCTGAATTCTGATCAAAGCATTATTGTTAGCGTTCCCTCAACTACGTTTTATAGTAAAACCTATAGTTAATTGTGCACTCTCAAGCAGTCTGAATACCTATAACAGGCATTCAGACTGGAAACCCAAACTAAAAGTTTATGCTACAAAGATGTCCACTTATTTTTGGAATTTACTATAAAGGTAAGAAGCGCACGCTCTTCTGCTATTACATAAGAGAGGAAAAATATGAAACGAATTGCTGTTATTACAACCATCTATCGTTATCTATCGCATGCGCAACATTTTGCAGATCGTTTTCTTGTCGGTTATCCAAAAGAGGGCAGCTGGCGCCGCCCCGATATGAAAGTTGTTTCTCTCTATGTTGATCAGAAACCGGAGGGAGAGCAGAGCGAAGATCGTGCCAGAGAGTTCGGATTTTCTGTCTATCCTACCATTGCCGAAGCACTCCGGTGCGGTGGTGATGAACTCGCTGTGGACGCGGTGTTACTCATCGGGGAACACGGTGAGTATCCTACGAATGAAAAAAGTCAAGTGCTGTATCCACGACATGAATTTTTCAAGGAATGCGTCAAGGTTTTTGAGGCGGATGGGCGCGCTGTGCCTATTTTCAACGATAAACATCTCTCCTACAGTTTTGAGAAAGCGAAAGAGATGGTGGACGATGGACATCGTCTCGGTTTTGGGGTGCTTTCGGGTTCGTCGCTGCCCGTCACGTGGCGGTTACCGGATGTCGATTTGCCGTTGGAATGCGAGGTAGAAGCGGCACTGATGGTAGGTGTTGGCGGTTCAGACCCGATGGATTATCACGCCATGGAGGCGATGCAGTGCATGATAGAACGCCGAAAAGGTGGTGAGACAGGGGTCGCTGCTGTCCAATTAATAGATGGTGAAGAGGTCTGGAAGGCAGGCGAAGATGGTCGCTGGTCTCTGGAGTTGTTGGAAGCGGCACTTTCGAGAAGTGATACACCGTGCGGTTTAACGGATGAAGACGGTAGAACGCAAGATATGATCGGGAACGGTGAAATCTATCGGCTCGTCGAAAACCCGTCCGCCTATTTCATTGAATATAACGACGGATTGCAAGCGACACTTCTGATGCTCAACGGGGCAGTCCGAGATTACTGCTTCGCCGCGAAATTGAAAAACGAGTCGGTGCCGGTATCAACGCAGTTTTTCTTAACGCCGACTCCAAACGTCACCTACTCCGCATGTTTGATTGCCAAGATTGAGGAACTTTTTGAAACAGGTGTTGCCCCGTATCCAGCAGAGCGCACTTTGCTGGTAAGCGGAACATTGGAGAGTTGTTTGACTTCGCGCCTTCAAGAACATGTGAGATTAGAGACTCCACATCTTGATGTTGAATACCGCGCACCTGCGGAATCGCAGCACGCGAGGTGGTAAAAGGAAGATAAAATGCCTAAAGTTACAGATGTAGAATTTCAAAGAGCTTCTGGGACGCGTTTTTTTGAAAACTGCTGGAAAATGTGTTGTTTATCTGTTTTTTTTCTGTGTGCTGTTTTCACAGTAGGTCCTCTTCCAGCAGAAGAAATAATTTTCGCCGCACATCCCCAAAATCAACCAGGAATATGGATTAGCAATGTCAATGGGCGCAATGCTCGTAAACTTTTTGATCCACCGGTGCTTGTCCAAGAGATTTCAATACAAGAAGGCGACAGATATATTTTATGTGTTGGAGAGGGGATCGATACTGAACGTGGCTTTGATGCATATCTTTTTGACACGCAGAAATTGAACAAAGGTCGAAAGGATTTAACATGGGGACGGTTCAGTTTTGTTTCCGATGCAGCGATTTCATTTAACGGGGATGTTGTCTTTGCAAACACGATCTTTAATGAGTTTCCTGACGGTATCTATCTCATTCCAAAATATGAAGTACATGAGCCTATCCCGAAGGCAGAAAAACTATTTGATGGCGCCGCTGGATATGTAGATTGGTCACCAAACGGGCAAGAAGTTGTTTTTTCCAATAGTGAAGGGATTTTTCTGCTGGATATTACGACAAAGCAGGTATCACAGATACTGGAATATGGGTATCGTCCTGTTTTTTCGCCAGATGGTAAAAAGTTGGCTTTTATTGTTGCTACGCCTGGAGAAAACGGAGGAAAAAGGTATAGCCAAATCGGTATTGTTCCGGTTCATGCTCCAGAAGATGTAAAGATATTTGAACGGACAGAAACGTATTTGCACCTTGACTACCTCACGTGGACACCGGATGGAATGTCTATCGCTTACGTACTCACTGAGTTTACATTCGGTGTACCGGGCGGAGTAGGGTGGTTCGGTATTGTTGGGGAATATTCAAATTTTGCAGTATCGGTTGAAGATGGAAGACTCCGAGGTATGTTTGAGGATATTGAAGGCGGAGTCCGAGTTTGGGAATGGACACGCGACTCATTTCCACTGACACCTATAGCGAAGTTTACGACGACCTGGGGTGAATTAAAACGTGAAAAAGAAAACGGAGGGTATCATGAATAATATATTTCGCGCCTGTGGTTGTCTATGTTTTTTATACATGGGTCTGTTTTTTGTGCTAACGCCGCTGAATGCCGCGCCGACGGGCGAAATTATCTTTGTTCATCCGATAAACAGCAGCGAAATTTGGATTTCTAACGTGGAAGGTACGACCGCTCGTAAACTCTTTCGCCAAACGTTTGGGGATATTGACAAAATTGAGGTGCAGGAAAACGGAGAATATGTGCTTGTTGTCGCAGACAAAGCCATTGATATTGGCGATAATATCCGAGTCTTTTTAGGCAGCTATGATATTTATCTTTTAGATCGGAAAAACCCGCTTAGAAAAGCAAAAAACTTAACACTTGGAAGATTTCCGGGGCTCATGGATGCAGATATTTCCACAAACGGCGATGTCATCTTTGTAGAACGCCCCGGGCTAATGCTTATTCGCAATGATGAACTTGCCAAACCTGAATCTGAACCTGAACTGCTCTTGGATATTGGCGCATGGGAGATATATGATATAGAATGGTCACCCGATGGGAAGCACATCGCCTTTTCTACACTTGAGGCGTTATTTTTATTCGACGTTGCAACAAAAGACATTTTTCGCATCACAGGGCGTGCAGATTCTCCGCCGGTTTTTTCACCCAACGGAAAACAGATTGCTTTTAGTACCTTTGTTGAGCGAGATGGAGAATGGTGGACAAAGGCTATAGCCGTTGCACCGGTGCAACCCGATGCAGATGCGGAAATAGTCCACGTTAAAAAGGATTATATCTATAATGTTGATGCTTGGTCTCCTGATGGAAAGTTCATTGCCTACGGTTCTTATATAGACCCAGGACGCATCAAAAACATTGAACTCTTCCGTTCACGTGGTAATTTCGTTATTCCGGCGGTGGGGGGTGAACCTGAGCCTATCTTGATAACGATGAAGGACACTGTGCTTTCACTGGATTGGGACGATAAAGCCTACGCTGTTGAACCTGCTGACGCGCTTGTGACAACTTGGAGCGCATTGAAAATAGGAAAAACAGGGGCGCGTTAAGCCGCTTCATGAGTGTTTCCTCTGAAAAGTCCTTACGATGGGTTGAACGGAAGGAAAATATGACACAAAATCTAATATTTTGCTATAATGCTTATAGTAATATCACATCCAATGCTCATAGGCAAAGGACGACTATTCATGAAGTTTAGACGTGAAGAAATTTTAGCGCAATTGCGCAGCAATATTGACGCAGGCAAACCCATTATCGGGGCAGGTGCTGGCACAGGTATCTCTGCTAAATGTGAGGCAGCCGGTGGTATTGACCTGATTATCATCTATAACTCCGGTAGATTCAGAATGGCGGGTAGAGGGTCACTCGCGGGTATGATGCCCTACGGCGACGCGAACCAGATTGTCGTTGAGATGGCGAGCGAAGTGCTCCCCGTCGTTCCAGATACACCCGTTCTCGCTGGAGTCTGCGGGACGGATCCGTTTCGTTTGATGGATGTTTTCTTAAAACAGATCGATGCGATTGGGTTCTCCGGTGTGCAGAACTTCCCTACAGTGGGTCTGATTGACGGCACATTCCGTCAATTGCTTGAAGAGACCGATATGGGGTACGGACCGGAGGTGGAGATGATTCGGACGGCGCATCAACTGGGGATGCTTACTACGCCGTATGCCTTCAACGAAACTGAAGCGGAACAGATGGCAGATGCAGGGGCGGATATCCTTGTCGCGCACATGGGACTCACCACAAAAGGCTCTATCGGTGCCAAGACGGCTTTCACGCTTGAAGATGCTGCCAAACAGGTGCAAGCCATCCACGACGCTGCGAAAGGGGTCAACTCAGAGATTCTTGTGATCTGTCACGGTGGTCCGATCGCTGAACCCGAAGACGCGACGTATGTTTTGGAGAACACCGAAGGGGTTGTCGGCTTCTATGGTGCGTCCAGTGCAGAACGTCTTCCGACAGAGCGCGCGATTACGGCACAGATTGAGGCTTTCAAGAAGATTCGGTTATAAGAAGCCAATCTATCAGTAGTTTTGTCAGGAACGGCGACGGACAGTTCTTGATTGGTCCGTCCTCCTATTCACTTTCCAGATAGTTTTCATTAATATAGCGGGTTATTAACTCAATCTCTTCCTCTTCAAGATAAAGCCCGATATCTATCATCCGTGTTATGAGTTCGGTTGTCTCCTCTTCAGAACGAGGCGGATAGTCTTCTACATCCGTGATGGGATGACATTGTGAGCATCTGTCCTCAAAAAGTGCTTTCGCCTCTACTTCATCGTAGGGGCGAGGTAACCTCGCCCCTACGATAGTCGCAGCTTCCGCTTGCATAGCAACAGTCGCTATCTGAACAGCCTCTTTTGCCTCATTCGATCGCATCTGTTCTTGTCGCTGTTCGCGTACCGAAACTTGGATATCCGGTGTAATCGCGATGAGATACGCCGAGACCGTCCACTCTTCTTCTTGGTGAATGGGTTCCCCGATCATCGGCTTTATCGCCATCCGATTGACGAGACGGACCCAGTCGGGCGGGGTGCGTGGCTTCACGAGAATCGTCCGTAGATCGTGGCAGATGACACATTTGCGTTGTAAGACGTGCTGCCCTTCCCGCAGTTTCCGCTTTGATGCCAACTCGTCGAGCGGTGCTTCCGCTGGCAATCCTGCATTTTCAAGCAACTTGCGGGTGCGAGCAATACCTTCGTCGCTGAATGCACTCGTTTGTGTGCGTAACGCCGCTTCGCGGAATGTGAACGGCACCGACAGTCCAATTAATAGGTATGTACAGATAAGCAGGCATGTGCCGATATACGGCATTGATTCCTCAAAATGTCGGAAGAATCGAAGGATAGCAACCTTAACGAGAATCAGCACACCGATCGTGATACCAAGCATCAGATGTGCAACAGTTCGCGGTGGGAGTTCGACTTGATAGTTCCACAGACGCGGCACCATGTGCCACATCATAAAGACATAGAGTATCGCATACGCGTAACCGATCAACCGATGGAGCAGCATCAAGGCCGGTGGTGCTTCGCTCTTATGCGTCTCTTTGTCAAATGGGTAGCCCCATAATTTAAACATTAAGAAAACAGAGGCATTCGCGAGGCCTAAGAAGATTAAGCCAAGAATTGCGCTCATTGAAGTAGACATGTCCGATTTTCCTTCCTACGTCTCCAATACGGGACGATTTAATCGAGAGTGATAGGGAGGCTCCATGACAGCGCGCTGACGTTCATTTGCCCACTCTGGTATCGGATATGCAGGGACATACGCCATATTGCCCGCCGTGTAGCGCGTCAGAATTGAACGGCGCGGATGGTCAGCAGTCCACGGCAGTGTGCCGTGCGTCACCGCTTCCGTGAAAATCATCACATCGCCTGCCTCGCAGACAAGCTGCCGGATGTGCTCTTGGTGTTCTTGGTAAAGTCGCATCTTTTGGGGACACGGATAGTTGCTCTTATGGCTTCCCGGAATAACAATCAATCCGCCTACGCCGGGAGGTACATCCGTCAACTGGAAGGCGACGACAGTCAAGCCGTTGTGCATGCGTCCGTCACGGAAAATATAGTATTGGTTCGGATCGAAGCCAGGACCGGAGGATCCATGGAACGTATGCCCCTCTGCACCCTTGTCCATTGAAAGCAGGAACATCTGATGATCCATACGGAAGCCTTTTCCCAATATTACATTCAAATAGGGGACAAGTGTCGGGTGTGCGAGCATGTGTCGGAACGGGTTACACCACGGCTCTTCCCAGTGGAGCATACCACCAAGCTCACCTCTACCTTGTTCACCTTTTAGGTCTGGTGAACCACCGTCGAGTGCCTGATCGCGTGGACGGACGCGTCCGTTGTCGCTATGTTCGTCAATGGCTTCGTTCGCGAGGACTACCTCTTCAGGGGTTAGCACGTTCTTGATAACAAGGTAACCGTTGAGATCGAATAGGTATTTTTCGTCAGCGTTCATGTTCGATTTCCTCCACCTTTTGTTACACCGCGTAAGCGACAGAGCCGTCTTCACGCAGTGGTGTCGTGCCGGTGTTCATCGGTTGATAAGGGTTCTGCTCGATTAAACTATCGTCAAGTTCAATACCTAAACCCGGAGCTTCAGGAATCGGAATATATCCACCCTCCCGCTGATATGCCACTTTATAGACAGAGAAGGCTTCGGATTCATCGCCTTTCGTATATTCTTGTGTGATGAAGTTCGGGATACTCGTATCTAAATGCAGCGATGCAGCAGTAATGAGCGGTCCGAGGAAGTTATGCGTGACAACCGCGCTGTGATACGCTTCAGCAAGTGCCGCTATTTTTTTACAGTGCGTTATCCCACCTGCCAAACCGACATCTGGACGCACGTATTGCGGTCCGCCTGCCTCCAGGATTTCACGGAATTCCCAGATGCTTACATTGCGTTCACCGATAGCGAGGGGTGTTGTCATCCGTTTCGCTAATTCTGCTTGCGTTGTGATGGTGTCTATCTGAATCGGGTCTTCAATGAAATAGAGATTAAACGGTGCTAAGGCGGATTCCAATACGATGCTGTTCATCGGTGTCAGTTTCCGATGCACTTCAACAATCAGATCAAGATCGGGTCCCCCGCCTTCTCGCGCCGCTGCGACGAGGTCGCGCGCAGTCTTGACGAGCCGATCAACTGCCATATCTTGGAAGTTCCCGACCACCGGATCGAACTTGAGTGCCGTGAAGCCTTCTTCAACAGCTGCTTTTGCCGCTTCATACATCGTTTCTGGGGTGCCGCCGCCGCCGAGCAGATGCAACCGGATTTTATCGCGACAGTTTCCGCCTAACAGTTCCCAGATCGGGACACCGAGATGTTTGCCTTTGATGTCCCACAATGCGATGTCCACTGCACTGATAGCACCGCTCAGTGCCGTCCCGCGAAACGGACCCATGCGGTAAAGGTATTGCCAGTGATGCTCAATCCGTAGTGGATTTTGCCCGATGAGATATTTCTCAAACGTCTTCACGATTTGATCAACGGCTTCTGGATAGCCCCAGCAAGCAGTCTGCCCCACACCGCTGATACCCGTGTCCGTATGAATCCGAATCACGTAGCCGTTCCGAATAAAAAACGACTCAATTTTATCAATTTTCATATAACGCTCCTGCGAGAAAGATTTATCTTGCTGCATTGTATTGTATCACAAGCACTCGAATTTAACAACATAGAACTGAAAAAGCGGGACGAATCTCCAGCAATTATAGAAGCATTGAATTGAGAATTCTTTCGGAAGAGACTAAGGATAGTAAAAGAATGGAAGCGCAGCGGAATATCCAGTTAACCGACCACACCGAGAATGGCGCAACGGGTGTGACGTTCGCGATAACGGGGTCAGGTGCGAACTGGACGATCGCCTTTATGTTGTCTGCTACACAGGAAGGCGGTTTTGAGATACGCATCGTTGGGATGGTGACGCAGACGGCGAGGGGGTCTATGCCCGAAGGTGTGATGTCGAATCGGGTTGTTGTTTACTATGATACCACTTCCGATGTATCTGCTACGTTTGGGACGGTGGCGTATAGAGATAATGGAGTTGTCGTTGTGCCAGTCACTTTTGGCGAGAATGTCATCTTTGGCATGCATAGCTTCGTGGATTAAGGTCCATACCATATCGGGTCGGTTACGGTCAATATCGTCACCGATACTGAAGGCCTGCAAATCTCTCGGGAAAATATCCAATAAATCTATAAACCCCAAGCTCATAAACCCCCATCCGAAGATGGAAGACACTACTCCTTAGTCCTCTATAACTCGTTAGAGGGCAAGTCGGGTTATAAATAATCGAACAATCGGTCTGTTGGTGTCTCGAATTTCATGGCTACTCAGGGGCTTTGTATTTCGGATCGTCAAAGTATAGCCGGGTATCATTTTTATCATTATCAGCAGAGACGAGTTCATTCATGAACCATCTATCCCCCCGTTTTGTCAGGTAGATATAGGCGTTATCAGCCGTTTTCGCGCTTGCTTCAGGCCGGGGATATTGGATATTCTCGCGGCGAATATAAAATTCTGTCAACTCAGGGGTCGAACTCAATTTTAAAAAACCTCCATTACACACATTATACGGGTTTCTTAGCGAATATTTGCTCAATAACCTACGAGCAGCAGTATCATCGGGGTGGTCCGGGGAACGGCATCGAAAGACGAATCTGATAGTAGAAGGATAAAAGTACGACGCAACAGTTTCAAAATCCCTTGCCTCCCACGCATTATAAACTTCGGTATAAATCCGTTGGATCGCTGCTGTTTCTGTAGGAAAGTCAATTGGATTGCTTGCCAATTCCGCCTCTGGCACACCTGTCTCTATCCACGATTTATCTACGTAAGGAGATGTTGGAAAGAAGACGTATTCGACAAATCGGGCAAGGTCTTTTTGTTCTTCTGTTGTCAGTTGCTTTGTTCCGCCACCCGTTTCTGTTTCATCTGCCCCGCAACTGATAAGATTCAAACTTGCAAAGCCGGTTGCCAACAGGATTATCACGGGCACTGCCCTCACAAAAAATACGGATATTTCTTTCTTATTCATGATTTTACCTCAACAAAATGGGTTAATAAGCAAGCCCGTTAAGAGTCAGTAAAACAGTTATAACCTCATTTGTTAGTTCGATGTAATTCCTTTCATCAATTTCCGTTCTGGATGCATTTCCAAAACTCACTGTCAGGTCAACAGAACTGTGAGGAAAAAACTCATAACCGATTCCTGCTGAAACTGCGAGTCCTGTTGCTCGCGCCTTTTCCAATTCAAGCGGAGGAAACCAAGTTGCTAAGGTTGATAACCCGACAGAACCTGAAAGATAAAAATTTGATTTGTAGTAAGGATAGATCGTCACGCCCAAGCCTGCTGTACCATTGGCGATGACCGTATCCCGATAGAGGTTGCGCAAGGGTATCCATGCGATTCGACTTGTATAGTAAAACAGAACCTGATCTGTCAAGCCGTGTCCGATTCTGAAATTAGTTATAAAAGCCGATTCCGCGCCTCGTGCCTCCAATCGGGGGCCTTCGTACGCGTCCCCCCAATATTCGACAAGAGATTGGGTATAACTCGCCATCCCAGTGCCGACACCAATTCCCCAGATAAAACCTTCACGGTCAGCTCTGGTACTGAACATCCTTGCTCTGGCACTATACACGATTGTTGAGAGATCCCACAAAAGGGTTTCTCTCCCGCTTGTACTTGCCATCGTCTTCCCATCCGGACTGAACGAGACGCTACTGATATTACTGGTGTGTCCTTTGAGGGTCCGTTTAAGCGCGCCTGTCTTGGCATCCCATAAGCCGATGGTTTTGTCCCATCCCGCACTTGCCAGCGTCCCCCCATCCGGACTAAATGAAACGCTATTGACAGTGCCTGTATGTCCCTTGAGTTTCCGCTTATAGGCACCCGTCTTCGTATCCAACAAGTGAATTTCTTTCCCACTTGTACTTGCGAGTGTTTTCCCATCCGGACTGAACGAGACACTATTGACAGTGGCTGTATGTCCCTTGATTATTCGCTTGAGTGCACCCGTCTGCACATCCCATAAACGAATAGTGGCATCCCAACCACCACTTGCTAGCGTCTCCGCATCCGGACTGAACGAGACACTCAAAATTTCATCCGTATGACCTCTGATTGTTCGCTTGTGCATACCCGTCTTTACATCCCACAAACGGATGGTTTTGTCTCTACTCCCACTTGCGAGTGTTTTCCCATCCGGACTGAACGAGATACTCCAGACAAAAGTCGTATGTCCTTTGAGCGTCTGCTTGTGCACACCCGTTTTTACATCCCACAAGCGGATTTCTCTTCCGCTTCCACCTGCCAGTGTTTTTCCATCTGGACTGAGCGAGACACTGCTGACACCACCTATATGCCTTGTTAGTTGAGGTACCTCTTCACCCCTGTCTGTATCATATAACCAAATACCGATGGAACTCGCAATTGCCAGCAGCCGACCGTCTCGGGAATATTGTATAGCAGTAATCCTGCCTTCCTTGAGGTCTGAATCAGCCGCCTCAGGTAAACTGAATCGTGTGTATTCTTGAGCGAAACCTGCCAATAGATAGACAGTTGAAAACAGAAGAAAGATGAAAAAAATCGAAAACATCTTCGTTTTCATGAACAAGTTTCTCCTCTTATTTCTCGTGTCTCGTGCGATAGATTGAGATCGATAGAAATATGTGACTCCTCTTATAAGACTGGCTCTACAAATGCCGCCCCGCTGGGGCTGCGCTTCTCTCTGCTTGAAATCCTTTTGTTTCTGAGTTACTACTCTGTGCAAAACTTCTAAAAAAATAGAGGATGCCTTGAAAACTCAATACACACGCGATACGAATCGTCCAAACTTTAGGAAACTAATAGTGGGAAGTCCAATAAACATCAGCGTTCCAGCTATCCTATGGTCATTTGATACTACTTGAGGGCCTCTGCTTTTTTGCGAATATCATAGTTTCCATTTATTTGATGGACCATATCATCTCCAAGATTACGAAGTGCGGACTCAACGGATGCAGCGAATTCTTTTTCTCCTGTACTAAGCATCAGTCCTTCCGAACCAATTCCCATGCCAGATGCCATCACGGTGGTAAATTGGAGCATTTCATCGTCGTAGAAAACTAATTGAACGGATAATGTTGTACTCCCTTCAGCACTGTTCTGGAGAAAGCCTTCGTCTACATTCAGCGATACCTTTCCGGAGGTAACTTTAGCAATAATTGCCAAGTCTAACTTTCTTTGCGAAATCATTTGTTGGGTGGGATGTGCGTCTAATGTCTCAACATGCGAAAATACACGATTCGCTGATTTTATTATAATTGATTCAATCGCTTCCCCAACCTGAAAGGTGTATTTATTCAACTTGACACTATCGCTCACTGTGAAACCTTTGGTTTCTTCAGGTATAAAAAAACCGACTCTCAGATTTATTGAATCAGCGATGTTAGCAGTTGGAGCAATATTGGGATCCATTTTTACATTGTAAGCACACCCGGCAAGGAACACCGTAAGTAATATTACCTCGTATTTTAACAATTTCATGTGTTGACTCCTTTTATTTTCATAGCGTTGCTAAACTGTACTGCCATCGAGAATTTGGACCACTGTCTAAAACAAGATGAGTGAGAATAAAAAAAGCAGTAAAACAACCAAAGTTTTCATTCAAATTCGCCTTAGAACTTATGCAAGCGTTCCAGCTATCCTATGGTCATTTGATACTATTTCCGTATCAACATCTTCCGGGTCGCGGTGAAATCGCCTGCTGTGAGCGTATAGAAATACACGCCGCTTGCAACAGGTTCACCCTGTGCATTTCTGCCACCCCAATACGCCGCGTGGCTTTTACTTTCGTAGATACCTACCTCCTGATGCCCTAATGCCAATGTCCGAACCAATTTGCCATCCACAGCATAGATGGCAATTTTTACATCTGCCGGTTCCGCCAATTGATACGGTATCCATGTCTCCGGGTTGAAGGGGTTCGGGTAGTTCGGCAACAGAGAGGTCGCTTTCGGAGTCAACGCTACCAAGAGTTGTTCCAAGAAGCGGAGGCCGCGCTGTGAGATGGCATCTGTCAGATTGCGCTGCTGTGCTTGGGAGAGCCAGTTTTGCACGTCTGCCCTTGTGGGTGCGGTTTTCAAGTTAAGATTCCACACGGATGGCGCAGCTGCCTCACCCCCTAATGCCCCTGCCACTTTGACAAGGTCTACGATATTGACGATACCGTCCTCATTGACATCTGCCGGATCACCACTGACACTCTGACCGAACTTTGAAGCGACCAACACCAGATCCAAGATGTTCACAACCCTATCCCTATTCACATCTCCGAGAAGTGGCACGATCACCTTAGCACTTTCAAAAGTAGGCGTATAACGAAGTCCGTTTGGCGCGATGAGGTATCCAGAGACACTCACCGTGGAGGGTTTGACATCAAGCACTTCAAACGTTACCGTCGACAGCATGCCATCACTCTCAGCAAGGTAGTTCGCCCGACTGCTTGAGATATATTCAAGTGCCGATAGGTCATAGTTGAAAGTTAACTGAAAATCTGCTACATTTCGACCGCCGGTAATATTAACGTTAAAAGTGAGTTGTTCACCGACAGCTGGGGATAGGACAGCGGAAGGCGTAAGACTGACAACCGCAGAAGAGGTCAGTAAAGAAGGTTCAAGTATTGCACCGTGAGGCAAGTGGGATAAATGCTCACCATCACCGTCCGTAAGGATTGTGTGAAATAAATGGATGAAAGATTCTTTGACATCAACGACTTCAAAGGTTATAGTGGCAAGCGTGCCGTCACCGTTGCTCTCCCCGGCAAAAGCGGTTGCGCCCAGCGTTACTTTATTGTCCGCTACAACCGGCGGCACAAAAAACGCGCCGGTGGGTAGATAGTCACCGTTGGCACTTGAAACATAACTAAGGACTGCTGTATCAAACGACAAACTCACCTGATACCCGCCAACATTTTTTTCGGTAATGACATTGACATTGATAGTAAACTGTTCGCCAATAGACGGTGGAATCACGGGATTAGGTGTGATCCTAACACGGGTATCAGGTAACTCCCACAAACCGATTGTATTGTCATCACTCCCCGATGCGAGCAGCGTGCCATCAGGACTAAAAGACACGCTGTAGACATCATCCTTATGTCCTGTGAGGGTGCGGAGAAGGCTGCCTGTCTTTACGTCCCACAAACCGATTGTATTGCCACTCCCGGATGTGAGCAGACTGCCATCAGGACTAAAAGATACACTGGAGGCACCACTCCTATGTCCTGTGAGGGTGTGGAGACGCTTGCCTGTCTTTACGTTCCACAAACCGATGGTCCCATCCAAACTCCCCGATGCGAGCAGCGTGCCATCAGGACTAAAAGACACGCTCCTGACATCATTGTTATGTCCTGTGAGAGTGGAAAAAGCAACATCTTGAGCGGACGTGTTCAGGGAAAATATAGTGAGAAGTATACATAACGTTACAGTTGTTTTCATAGTAATGTTCTTCTTTTTAGGAATTGCGTTTTGCATCTGCGTTAGATGCGAGAAGTGCTTCACACCTCTCTTCTGAAAGACCGAGAAATTGGAATGTTTTGGACGTTTCATCATATATCCCCTTATGGATTCAGCGAACTGAAAGTTTGGACAACTTTCAGTAGGTTGGGTTGAACGGAGGCACCCCAATACCTTTTGGACACCCCAAAGCGGCGTGAAACGTGAGGCGTACGCATTGTCCCTCAAGATACCGGTGAAGCCCAACTTCACTGGATGCCAAATCGCGCAAATGTTGGTCTTCACTTGGTATTTCGATGTCGACAGGAGATTATGAAGAAGCCGCCGGCACTTTCTTGTGCTTGAGGCAGTTCGGCGACGATTCGTTCAACCCAACCTACACCTTATCTACTGGCGAAAAAAACGGACGTATTCCGAGTTTTTAGTAATAGATTGGCGTTGTTGCTGCTGCTGTCGTTGTTGTTGCTATCAAACAACCATATAGAACTACTCCAGTTATTGCACTTGTCACACAACCCGTGACAACTCGTTTTTGTCGAATTGCTTTAGATTCTCGTACGTAGACAGATGAGTAAGTGGTAACATAATCCGGTGATTTTCCGATAAGGCGATCAGCGGGGACTGTGGGAACATTATAATTAGCGTACAGAAATCCAAGTACACTTCCGAAACAACCGATAATGAACCAAAAAGTTGTATCCGTGTCAGCCTGGGAATCTCTTTCCGCGTCGGCCGTGGCTTTAGCAATCATTGCATCTCTTTCCGCATCCGTTGTGGCTTCAGCCGATTCTATATTCTGCTGCGCGAGCGTAACGAAAGGCATACTGAAAATCAGCACTGCCATCAAAAAAACTGATACATGGAACGTTGAACGTATTTTCACTTTATTTCTCCTTTTTGAATTTGCGTGCCAGCGACTGGCTCGCTAATCTCTTGCACGCTGTTCAGTTAGAGCAGACTTCGCTGAAACGCTCAGCGAAACGACAATCTGCTTCAAGCCTCTAAATTTAGGAGGGTTTAATAACGTATTGACAATATAACTGGCGGACAACAACCCACTGAGAAACGACCGCTGGGAAGCTAATAAACATCAGCGTTCCAGTTATCCTATGGTCATTTGATACTATTATTTGGGAATAACGAATGCAAAACGACCTCCGTGGTCCCGACCCCCAAGATCAGATGCATCAAACAGTCTGCCAAGGGGTTCCCCTTTTCCGACATCAACGGTACCATTTGCAATCAGCCATAGACCGATACCGGTTTCAAGGTGCGGGTATCTATCATCTCGCAGGACACTGAAAATCTTCGGGAGGCCCTCACGCGTCAGAACAAACGGTTCACTCCCCACGAAAAAAACCCCCCGCCGCTCCTCGGTTGTCCAGTCTGGTTGGTTGAGAAATTGCAGACGCAGCTGCGCGGCAGTCTCAAGCGGGCAAGTTTCAAGTCCCATCTGTTTTGCGCGATCATAAATCGTATCAAGGGTGGCGCGCTCACCCTCAGCAAACCCCATCTCCAGCATAGAAACAATAACGATATCAACCGTTATTTCCGCTGCCACCACCGGAAAATCCGGATTTTCAAGGGCTTGCGTGGACCATAGGCTGACCCTGCATTTTTCTTCGGTCAGTGCATCTAAAAGATCAGCACCACTCCTATGGGTTCCGAGTGTTATGGTAAAATCAGCAACGAAACCCTTTTCATTTTTTGTGTCTTCATCATTGCCCGCAAAGTAAATACTGTAAAGTTTCTGAAAATGTGCAAGGTATTGGTTGCTGACACTGAGAATCAATAGGGTTGCTACAACCAAAGCAGTTCCAAAAGCCACCCACGGCAAGAACGGTTCCATTTTCGGAGAAGGTATCGGTTTCATGTCAACAACTTCTCGCATGATATTCTGCTTTATACTCGATGGTATCTGGAAGCCACCAAGAATTTCTTGGACCAAGAGTTCCTCTTCTCCTTGTAACCGTTTTCGGGCACGATGCAGCCGAGTCCTTATCGTTTCCACGGACACTCCCAAGAATTTGCCAATTTCCTTCGTTGTCATTTCGCCGAGATAATAGAGCGTCATTACCGTACGTTCACTCTCCGGTAATTTTTCCAAAAGTTTCTTGACGATTTCAAAACGATGTTCAGTTGCTTCCATCTCGCGCTGTTCCAATATGTAACGCGCATAAGTAGATTTCGCCACTTCTTCCATAGGTGTGTCCTCCAACGATTGCACTTGAATCGCAGGCTTATGTTTGCGTAACCAATTCAGACAAAGCCGATTCGCAATGACGTACAACCACCCAAGAAACTGGCTCGGATTTCTGAGCGTTGAAAGGTTTTGATATGCGCGGAGGAAGGTATCTTGTGTAATTTCTTCTGCATAGTGGAAATCACCGATTTTCCGCCACGCGAGGGCGTGAACACTTTTTTGGTATTTTTCAACTAAAATGTCGAATGCTGAGTCGTCGCCTGATAAAATGGCATGAATCAATTGAACATCGTCTTCTCTCTTCACGGAGTTCCCTCCTCATGAACAGATTTAGCTGCATTGACATCCACTGAAACATCTATAAGGACTTACGCAAATTGACCAGAGAAAAGGTATATTTTGCTGAAAAGTTGTTATTTCATTGTATTTAACGCCCTAAATCCCCGTTATCAGGGAACTTTAACTTATCAGGGGGACTTTAAGAGGAAATGCGTAAGTCCTAATCTAAATTAAGCACTGAGTTTCGGACTTTGTGCAATACAGTCCACACAACTATGTTATCACAATATTATTAAAGACACATTTTTTTGGCAAAACGTTACATCGCGTGAAAAAAAAATATTTTGTCAACCAATGATTTACAACTGAAACATCTAATTAAGCACTGAGTTTCGGACTTTGTGCAATACAGTCCACACAACTATGTTATCACAATATTATTAAAGACACATTTTTTTGGCAAAACGTTACATCGCGTGAAAAAAAAATATTTTGTCAACCAATGATTTACATCTGAAGTGCGATCTTTGTGCCTTAAAAAAGTCTACCATGTTCACCTTGAACGTTGTTCGGCACCTATGGCAATTCCAGCGTCCTATACGCCCTATATCGTTTCATTTGTGTACTCTCACAATGTGGACTTCTGGTGATCCTTGCCATCTCAGACGCGCCCGATACACTATACGATCCTCTTGCGTCGGGAATGTCTCCATGATCTTAACCAAATCCATCAGAAAATGCTCCTCTATTTTAGGGGTTGCATTTCTCTGATAGTTTCTGATACAATAATCAAATACGTGTGAACCATGAAAAAGCAACCCGCTTTTTTGGGTTCAAATAGGGGCTACCAACCTCTATTTTCTTACTGATATTATACCATGAAAACCCTTTATTTACAGGGGTTTATGGCACTTTTTAACAACTTTTCTCAAGTCCAAAACGACTAATTCCGTAAAAATAAGTTCAGGTTTTTGCGGAAGTCTTTTAAATCCTGTCAAGATTTCAAGGGATGTCAGAGTGCCTGATGTCGCAGCCACTCAACGTAAGTGTTATCAGCAGCATCTGTGTATAGGTGAGTCTGCTGATGCCAGAGGCATTGAGGGAGATTCGGGAATCGGAGTGTTTTTGCTCGGGTGTTTCTTCCCTGCTACAAGAGAACTGAAGCCCTCTGCGCGGATGCGTCTGCGCATTGCCAGATCCATCGCAGTGTTTATGAGTTTAGTTGATTTATGAAGAATCGTTTGTTTTTCGCGAAGGTATTGTTACTATAACTCCCAAATCAAACGGTTGACACAAATTCGTGAGCGTGCTAATATAATGGCACGTTTCGGGAATCTGTGAGTTGCACGCTTCAATGAGGAGGCACACTATGGCGATGTATCGGACCGCTATTGTCGGGGGTAGGCGCGGTGTCCATCATGCCCGATGCTATGCTGGCATTGAAAATATGAAGGTAATTGCCATCTGTGAGATTGATGAGGGACGTTTAAAAGCAGCAGTGGAAGAACTCAATATTCCGGGGTATACAGACTATGTTGAGATGTTGGAGACAGAGAAGCCCGATATCGTCCACGCCGTAACAGAGCCGACAGTCCCACGACATATTTGGGTAGAGCCTGCTGCCGCAGCGGGTGTCAAAGCATTGGTGATAGAAAAACCGCTTGCACTTAGACCCAGCGAAGCAGAGGCACTCGCCGCCACACACGAGAAAACAGGACTTAAAATTATTGTTAATCACCAACGGCGGTATCTACCGTTTGCCGAGAAGCTGCTGGCGTTTTTCAGCGACGACAGTCTTGGAGATATACACTTCATCCGTGCCTGCACCGAAGGTGATATTACCGATATGGATACCCATTTGATGGATGTCGTGTTATTTGCGCTTAAGGACATCCCGATTACACACGTCTGGGGTGTTGTTGAGGGTGCCGAGATCTATGACGTTCCGCATCGGCAGTGTCCTGAAGACTTGATGGCGATTTATACGTTTGAGAACGGTGCGCGCGTCTTTTTTGAATCCGCACGAACAGCATTTGGAACGATTGATTTTCCCGGCAGCAATCCGCGATGCAACCTCGATTTTTGGGGCACAAAAGGCAGGATGTGGTGGCGAGAAAACGGTTCGTGGGGCTATCAGTTTGACGGTATGGCACAACATTTCGTTGAGAAAACCCACTTCGGCGAAGATGACAAATTCGGACAACGCGCGTTTACGGAAGCGATTGCTACATGGCTTGATGACGAAAACCGACCGCATCGCAATAGATTAGAGTTCGCGCTGCTCGGTTTTGATCTGATTATGGCGGCGTATCGCTCCGCACTCATCGGCAAACGGATCCCTTGGCCCCCTAAACTTAGCGATGATGAGTGGGTGGAACTGAAAAATAGGATTGTCAATACCTAAAATAGACATGACAATGTAGAGAACTACAATACTGTAGCGCAAGTTAACGCAGGTTGCTACCTATTTACTCACATAGCACTCCGTTGGAGTGCGGGACGTTGATATACCCGTTTCTATAGACATATCACCCCTCTGGGGTAGGAAAAGTGTCTGAAAAACCCTTTTGAAATACGCAGAAATACCCAAGCAAAAACACCAAAGTTCTTTAGTAGCAACTTGGGTTACTGTACTAAAAAAAAATGGATGTTATAGGAGGCGATATATATGCTCAACCAAACGCAGGTTGACACATTTCGTGAAAAAGGCTTTCTCCTCGGAAACCGGGTGCTAAGCGATGAACAGGTTGACGAATTGCGGTCAGAATTGGCACGCGTCATTGATAATTACGAGAAACCTGAGGTTCCGCAGCCGGTGCGTATCGCCAACCTCGGCGGTAAAGAGGAGAGTCCGGTCTGGCAGATCGTTAATATTTGGGAAGCGAGTTCCGCCTACTACCGACTGGTTCACAATCCGGTCATCGTGGAAGAGATAGGGCAGCTCATGTCGGCGACAGAGTTGCGGGTCTGGCACGATCAGATCCAATACAAACCGCCAAAAGTCGGTGGTGTTAATCGCTGGCATCAGGATTCGCCGTTGTGGGGGATTCTCATGCCGAAGACGAGTCAAGTAAGTGCCTGGGTTGCGTTGGACGATGTTGATGAGAGCAACGGGTGTATGCGGATGGTGCGTGGCTCCTATCACTGGGGGAGCCAGATGCCATTTCTGCGCGAGCTCCCGGACATCCATACAATGCCGGATCACTTTGAAGATAACGCGTTAGCGGTGGAGTTCTGCCCTGTGCCGAAGGGACATGTCCATTACCATCATGCTTTAACGTGGCACGGGTCGCATGACAATACCAGTGAAGGTCCGCGTCGCGCGATTGCGGTGCATTACATGACAAGCGAAACGATCTATGATGCGGACGGGAATCATATCATGAAACGTTTTGTTACCGTCAATGGTGGTGATAAATTGGCCGGTCACCATTTTCCGCTTGTGATGGATGCCGGGCAGCCGACAAAGCCGAATATATAAGTCTTTTCTATTGGAGGTAAATATGCTCAGCCAAACACAGGTTGACACATTTCGAGAAAAAGGTTTTCTTCTCGGAAGCCGTGCTCTAACTGATGAACAGGTTGATGAGTTGCGTGCGGAATTGGCGCGCGTTATTGATGACTACGAAAAAACCGATGTCCCGCAGCCGGTGCACATCGTCAATCTTGGTGGCAGAGAGGAGAGTCCGGTCTGGCAAGTCGTGAATATTTGGGAAGCGAGTTCTGCCTACCACCGGCTCGTTTACAACCCGATTATTGTGGAGGAGATTGGACAGCTCATGTCAGCGACAGAGTTGCGCGTCTGGCACGACCAGATCCAATACAAACCGCCGAAAGTTGGTGGTGTCAACATGTGGCATCAGGATTCACCCTATTGGCCCATTCTCACACCGAAGACGAGTCAGGTCAGTGCTTGGGTTGCGCTGGATGATGTTGATGAGAGTAATGGATGTATGCGCATGGTTCCGGGTTCTTACCATTGGGGCAATCAGATTCCGTTCCTGCATTCCATTAAGGACATCCATTCAATGCCGGATCACTTTGAAGATCACGCCTTAGAAGAGGAGTTTTGCCCTGTGCCGAAAGGGTATGTCCACTATCATCATTGCTTGACATGGCACGGTTCACACGACAACATGAGTGAGAATCCACGCCGTGCGATCGCGGTGCATTACATGACCGGTGAGACCCTCTACGATGAAAGTGGCAGTCACGTCATGAAGCCTTTTGTTACCGTTAAGGATGGCGATAAATTGAAAGGCGATAGTTTCCCACTCGTGATGGAGGCTGGGAAGCCGACGAGTCCTAATACATAACCTTTTTTCTTTAACAGTTAACAGTCGTCAGTTAAGACGGTTTCCTTTGATTAAAGAAGATCCCTCTTTAACTGATAACTGATAACTGGTAACTGACGACTCTAAAAAGGAAAGTTAAAAAATGAAAGTTGTTGATGCAATAGCGAAAGTCCTTAAAGCTGAAGGCGTGGAATACCTATTTGCGTATCCCGTTAATCATATAATTGAGGCGGCGGCGAAATTAGACATCCGTCCGATTATCGTCAGACAGGAGCGTATTGGACTTCACATGGCGGATGCGATGAGCCGCATGACCTCTGGGGAAAAGATCGGTGTGTTCTGTATGCAAAGCGGTCCTGGTTCCGAAAACGCGTTCGGAGGCGTTGCGCAAGCGTATGGTGATTCCGCACCGATTGTGGTTTTACCGGGTGGTTATTCCCGAAATTTAACACAAATCCAACCGAATTTCAATTCTGCTCTGAACTACCGACACGTAACAAAATCGTCTGAACAGGTTACATTGCCTGAAGCTGTCCCGGAAGCGATGCGGCGCGCCTTTACGCAAGTCCGTAACGGTAGACCCCGTCCTGCGCTTGTGGAATTCCCGTCGGATCTGTTTAATGAGGAGATTTCGGATTCTTTTGATCCGACACCCGTCCCGACCGTGCGCTATGGCCCTGACAGTGCGTCGATTGAAGCTGCTGCGGAGGCTTTACTTGATGCCGAATGCCCTGTTATCTATGCGGGACAAGGCGTGCATTATGCCCAAGCGTGGGATTCTTTGAAAGAATTAGCAGAACTCCTCGCAGCACCCGTAACAACGAGTTTAGGCGGGAAAAGTGCTTTTCCAGAAGATCATCCGTTGGCGCTCGGTTCTGGCGGACGCGCCATTCCCAAATCGGTGCATCACTATCTCCAAAAAGCCGACCTGATTTTTGGTATCGGGTGTAGTTTCACACGAACCGCTTTCGGTGTTAGGATTCCTGAGGGAAAACGGGTTATTCATGCGACATTAGATCCAGCGGACATCAACAAGGACGTTCCTGTTGAAAGTGCCCTCGTTGGCGATGCCGGTTTAATTTTAGATGGCTTGGTAGAAGCCGTTCGCGACCGTTCCAACGGCGCATCCGAGGAGCGTACGGCTGCTGTCACTGGAGAAATAGGTGAGGTTAAAGCAGAATGGCTTGGAGAATGGAACGCTAAACTTACTTCTGACGAAGTACCGATGACTCCGTATCGCGTTATCTGGGATCTGCTGCGGACTGTTGATGTCAAAAACACGATTATCACGCACGATGCGGGGAGTCCACGCGACCAAATGTCGCCTTTCTGGCAGTCTGTTGCCCCACTGACTTACATCGGTTGGGGCAAAACGACGCAGCTGGGTTACGGTCTCGGACTCGCCATGGGTGCGAAACTCGCGAGACCGGATCATCTTTGTGTTAACGTTTGGGGTGATGCAGCCATCGGCTTCACGGGTATGGACTTTGAGACCGCTGTGCGTGAGCGGATACCGATTCTTTCTGTCCTTTTCAACAATTTCTCTATGGCGATTGAGATTCCAATCATGCCCGTGTCTACCGAAAAATTCCGTAGTACAGACATCTCAGGACACTACGCTGACATGGCAAAAGCGTTCGGTGGCTACGGCGAACGCGTCGAGACGCCTGACCAGATTATTCCGGCTATTCAGCGCGGTATCCAAAAAACCCAGGAAGGCGTACCTGCCCTCCTTGAGTTTATCACTGCGAAGGAAATTCAGATTTCCAGTTTCTAAATAGTTGTCAGTTATCAGTTGTCAGTTGCCAGTTAAGAGGGTTGATGGAATTCCAAATACCTTTTGTTACTGACTGCTGAAAGGTTGTGTGATAAACTGTACCGATAACTGACAACTAGCAAAAAAGGAGTCCGTTGTTATGAAACCGATTATCACAGTTTTTACCGTCATCGCTCTGAGTTTCAGTGTCAGCGCGTGGGCAATAAACGATGACGATGCGCTCATGTTGTATTTTACCTTTGACCAAGATGATGGTGGCAAGGTTAAGGACGTGAGTGGGAATAACATTGAAGGTACTCTTGAGGGTGCTGTCTGGTCGAAGGATGGCAAATTCGGTGGTGCTGTTCATCTTGAGGACACCGAAAAATTTGTGGAGGTGGATGCCGTTCCTGAACTTGACATCACCGATGAACTGACGATTCAAGCCTGGTATTTCCCTGAGGAATCCCAAGGGGATTCTAACTTGATGGGACGCCGGAGCTCGGCAAACGTTGGTGGCTATTGCCTTCAGTGGAGCGCGCAGTTTACCGGTGCTCCTCAAATTGAGACGTGGATTAACATCGGTGGGTGGCAAGGCTCTCGAAATAAACAGACCATTAAACCGGCGTTGGAGAAGTGGCACCACGTTTCTTCTACCTACGATGGCGATATGATTCGCCAATACATTGATGGCAAACTGGATGTTGAATTCAAACCACCTGCTGGTAAGATTAATAGCATTGAAGTCGTTTTCCGTATCGGTAAGGCACAAACAGGACTCGCCGGTATGGTGGGCTTAGTTGATGAAGTGGCGATCTACAACCGCGCCCTCACTGTTGAGGAAATTAACCAAGATATGGAAAACGGCGTTTTCTTTGCTGTGTCTCCGAAGGACAAACTTGCCACAACATGGGGTAAGTTAAAGATGTAAAGTCGATATATAGCGGCAGTGCCAGAATGCCTGCTCGTTGTCAAGTGGGACTGGGTTACCCAGCCCCTACAAAAGGGCGGGTGCTTGTACCCGCCCTTCTGCTTATTCTAATAGGAGGAACCACCGATGAGAACCCAGATGCTGATGATGCTATGCGTTTTTCTAAGTCTATCGTTCTGCTTTGCGGGGTACACTGCAGGCGGAAAAGGCAACGTGAAACAACTCGGTAAACAACTATATGTCTGGCATTTCGACGAGGGCAACGGGAAAAAGAGTGAGGAGGCGACAGCCGGCTTAGTCGGTGAATTTACAGGAAATATCAAATGGGAGGAAGGGATCCTCGGTAAAGCTGTGCAAATGGCTGGTGAGGTCGGCAAAGCCGATTTCATAGAGGTTGCACACTCCGATGAGATTGATATAGATGAAGCGATTACAATGATGGCGTGGGTTTATCCTGACGAACTTCCAGCGGGTGATCAGGCGAACAAATTCACCATCTTCTACAAGAACACGTACTATCTACAAATTGAACCCGGAGAGGGGAAACTCGCTTACTATTTCTACGAGACCAGTAGTCCTGGCTATCATATCTCTGACGGCAAGATAAAGGCAAAAGAGTGGAGCCACGTTGCCATTGTGTGGGACGGGAAGGAAGCCGGTTTCTATATCAATGGCGAATCTGATGGCACCGCTATCGCACAGAAGGGACCCGGTCTAAGTAGGGCAGATAAACCTTTGCGGTTTGGCGGTGAGAACAACGGATGTTGTCCCCGTTTCTTTCAAGGTCGGGTTGATGAGCTGATGTTAGCCAACTATGCACTAACTGAAGCCGAACTTCTGAAGATCGTCAACGATACGCTTGATGTCTCCGCTCGTGGTAAACTGGCGACAATGTGGGGTAATTTGAAGAGGTAGTACTGCTGCCTGTTTTAACTGAGATGGGCGGGATTCGTTCTCGCCCATTTTTCGTTGCATATAAGCCGGTATAGACGTATAATTGGTTTAAAACCGTCGTCGGTAGGGGTGAAGATAATGCAGAAAATCAAAGATGGACAGCAATCACCGAATATTCATATCGCAGTGGCGAATTTTGGGCCTATAGAGAAGGCGGCAATAGATCTCCGTCCGCTGACTGTGTTTGTCGGTGAGAGCAACACCGGCAAGACGTATCTTGCTGCACTCATTTATGCTTTACAGCGCACTTTTGATGGAATCTCACGAGTCCCTTGGTCGCCTCATCGTATTCTCCAATTGAACCGTATCTACGACTCGCGACACCCCGAATCCTCGACCCAGGCATTGTCAAAAGAAACACGAGAGATGCTTGAAAAATTAAATGTAACTGGACAACCATTCAAATTTTCTGATTCACCTCAGTGGTTACAGGACCGGTTGCAATCTGA
Organism: uncultured Poribacteria bacterium; assembly: GCA_951828385.1. Classification (GTDB taxonomy): domain Bacteria; phylum Poribacteria; class WGA-4E; order WGA-4E; family WGA-3G; genus WGA-3G. The sequence continues at coordinate 2,953,040 of OX639973.1, read as the reverse complement.
CTTGGTGGATTCTGAAAGGTTTAAAGACGAGCTTAGACGATGTTTCGATCTTGAGTCCGCTTCGGAACTAATAAGATTCACTGAAAGTCAGCATGATACAATGAAGGTCTCATTGGAAGTTCGCGAGGAAAATCATATCCTCTGGTCATTTGGCATCTATAACTCTGGCACCGAAGTTACTACAGATGGATTTGTAAATGAAGATACGGTCCTGCGTCCCGACGATAGAGCGGCGTTACGGGAGACACTTGACACTATAGATTGGCGGCGGGAGCCCGTGCGCGTTTTTAGGTGGGGGGCACCTGCAGAATCTTATTACTTGCCTGCTGCCCGGAGTGGTATCATGCAAAGCCACAGTATGATTGCCAGTTCACTTGTAGACCGCGCTACCCGTGTCGGGTTGGAACAGTTCTCTGAAATTCCTGCATTTTCGGGAATGATAGCGGACTTTCTAAAGCAAATTATAAGTTACGATGAGCGTCGCGTATCTTCAGATGAGATGAGTGGCATCGCCAAAGTTCTGGAAGACGAAGTGCTACGTGGAGAAGTAGAGGTTAGGAAACCCGCAGGCTATCCAGAATTTCTTTACCGCCCTCAGAAATCAGAGCAGGCTCTGCGTATGAGTCAATCTTCATCAATGGTATCAGAACTTGCCCCTTTAGTTCTATTTCTGCGCGGGATTGTTGGACCGGGCGATACACTTATCATTGAAGAACCCGAAGCACATCTACATCCGGCTGCCCAAACTAAGGTTGCTTTAACCCTCGGCCGCTTGGTTCGAGCCGGTGTACGTGTAATTATTACAACGCATAGCGACTGGCTTCTTGAGCAAATTGGTAACTTGGTTCGCGAAGGTGAAGTGATGAAACTCGGGAAAAATAAGACGGAACCGACGACTTGGTTGACGAAGGCGGAAGTTGGCGCATGGTTATTCCGTACAGACAAACCGGTAAAGGAAATTCCATTTGAGCACATCGCCGGTATAGAACCAGAAGAGTACGGTGAGGTAGCTGAAGAACTCCACAATCGTTCGGTGAACCTCCGAACCCAACTTGAGGAGACAGTGGGAGGCACCGAGGTTGAACAGGAGTGAAATTCTTGAAAGTATCCGAGATCGGATAGGTAAAGAAAATCTTTTTGGCGGAAACTCGTTTAGACGTGGTCGATGTAGCACAGACTTAACTGGTGTCTCAGAAAACGATCGAGTTGTGGTGGATCTGGACAAAGTATTTCCGAGTGGGCAAGAAGGGGAAAATCAATGTGAGTGTGTTATCTTCTACTTCGATGATACAGAAAACTTTGTTGTAGTACCAATAGAACTCAAAGGTGGACGTAATGTTGACGCATCAGAAGCGGTAGAACAGTTAAAAGGCGGTGCTGCTTTTGCTAGTGATTACACACCGAGCGGTATTAAAAGCATCTGCCGCCCAATCCTGTTTTGCAGGAGTATTAGTACAGCCGAAGTTAGACAACTCAAAAAACGCCAGTCACAAGTGCCTTTCGGTGGGAAATCATTTGAGATTCAGACAGCGCGCTGTGGTAGAAAGTTAGCGGATGTGTTGTAAAGTGCTTGGAATTCACGGGAGTTGGGACACAATTCCTTTAAGCGCGCCCTCTTCCTGCGCAAGGGTTTTGAGGTCTGGGTTGAGGTTTACGGCTTGCGTGAGGGACTTTATCGATTCTTGTGACTTATCCTCTAATGCGTAAGCACACGCGAGGTTGTAGTGGAGTAGGGCAGTCTGAGGAAATGTTTGCAAGGCGCGTAGGCATGCCTCGCGCGCTTCGGCTGCTAAGTTCTGCCGAAGATAGGTGGTTGTTAGATTGACGTGGCCTTCGGCGATATCGGGTGCCATCTCAATCGCTTTTTTGAAGTTCTCAACAGCAGAAGTGTATTCCTCGGCATATAGATGGGCTTGTCCAAGGTTGTTGTAAGCCGAGGGTTCTTGCGTGAAGAAAAGTGTGCGTCTCTTATTTTTTATCGCCTTCTGATACGCTTCGATTGCCTGTTGTGCGTCGCCGTTGCGCATCAGGAAAGTTGCTTTCCGGTAGTGGTCGTTGAATTGGGTTTGGTGGTGCCAGATCCAGATAAACAGCACTGTCACTGCAAGGCAAAACGTCATGCAGATGATTCTAAAGGCTTTATTAGTAGGTGCCTGCTCAGCGTCTTGCTCCTCTGTAGGCACCTGCTCAGGAACTTGATTTTCATTAGAAGTCATAATTTTTTGTAAACTCGCTATGGTAAATATTCGCTTTCAGTAAAGGAACACACGAAATATGAAGACTTACGGATTTGGTATTATTGGGTGCGGAATGATTTCCGATTTCCATTCCGCTGCAATCTCTGAATTAGAACACGGGCAATTGGTCGCAGTCAGTTCACGAAACGCTGAGAACGCCAAACGGCTCACCGATCAATACAATGTTGACAGTTACGCCGATTATGTGGAGATGCTCGAACGAGACGACCTTGATATCGTTTGCGTCTGTACGCCGAGCGGTGTGCATTTGGAACCCGCTGTCGCCGCTGCGGAAGCCGGTAAACATGTCATCGTCGAAAAACCCTTGGAAATCACTTTACAACGGTGCGATCAGATTATCGAAGCGTGTGATGCAGCGGGTGTCCGACTCTGTGCTATCTTCAATTCCCGCTTCACTGAAAGCACACAACTCGTTAAATCCACGATTGAGAGCGGTCGATTCGGCAAGTTGACCTTGGGCGATGCCTACATCAAATGGTACCGTTCCCAAGAGTATTACGATAGCGGCGGCTGGCGCGGCACGTGGGATCTTGACGGCGGCGGCGCGCTCATGAACCAGTCCATCCACGCCATTGATCTGCTCCAATATTTTATGGGTCCCGTCAAAGCCGTCCAAGCGTTCACCGATACATTGGCACACGAACGGATAGAGGTTGAAGATGCCGCCGTCGCCGCGCTCCGATTTGAAAACGGTGCACTCGGTGTCATTGAAGGCACAACCGCTGCTTACCCCGGCATGCTTAAGAAAACTGAAATCTCCGGTACACACGGGACTGTCGTCTTAGCCGAAGAGGACATCGTAACGTGGGAATTTGACCCCGAACTTCCTGAAGATGCAGAAATTCGAGAGAAATTCGCCCAAAAAACAGACACTGGCGGTGGTGCATCCGACCCGCGTGCGATTAACCATGCAAATCATCGGCGACAGATGGAAAACCTGATTAATGGACTTGAAAGCGATGCCTCACATCTCGTTGATGGACGCGAGGGGCGCAAAGCCGTTGAGATTATCCTCGCCATCTACCAGTCCAGCCGTGAGGGATGTCCGGTTGAATTGCCGCTTTAATAGTTGTCAGTTATCAGTTGTCAGTTGTCAGTTATCAGTTAAGAGACTTTGATTGGGATTGACGCATTTCTTCTTAAAGTCCCCTGATAAACGGGATTTAGGCGGTTATAGGGGATCCCGTAATTACTTACACACTCGGACATCGTTATGTGAATATTCGTCTCAGGGATGCACAGGCTAACAGCCTATGCTACAAAAGAGGGTTTCCCTGCGTAAGTCCTAACTGGTTTTGTTGAGCTCGAGGGTTTTAGTGGGCAAGGTGGATACCCCTATCCACCCATTTACCCATCTAAAGCACTTTCATGAGAATTTTCTCCAATGAATTTGTAAATTTCTTCGACTTCACTCGGAGAAGTCAGAAACCATTCTGTCCTCAGGGACTCGCATAGATGTTTCTCCCGCTCCTTCAGCTCATCGTGTATGCGTCCCTCTATCTCCACGGAGTTATCGGTTTGAATATGGAGACCTAACTTGAAATTTTCTGGATCTGTAGCTTGCTCTCTAAGTCTTTTCTGTAGTGGACGTTCAGCTTTGCCGATTTTGCATTCCCAAACACTTTGACCCTTGGATTCCGCGCTATCTCGATCCCACTGATAATAGTAAAGGTAGACTGAATTCCTACCGGAGCCGATAGTTCTTTCAGACTCAAAAGATGTCAAACTGCTTTTCAGGTCACCTAAATCTATATTATACTGCTCAGCGACAGAATTGATGAGTTCAGCGGCAGTGTTCTCACTAATTCGCATGTGTTTGCTGAGCCTTGCGGGCATATTTTGTCCCCAGTCCCTAAGCCACCACTTGAATTTATCAGGAGTGTCATAACTTTCAAGCATTAGATCCTTAATAGACTGCTTATAGATATCCGGGCTAGCGATCTTTTCAATCTCATCAGCACTAAGTCCAGTTCTAAGTTCCAACTCCTCATCTTTAGGCTTTCGACCTAAGGACCAATGCCAGCATAGATAGACAAGCCCTTGAGTAGAAGCACGACTGTCAGTGTCCATTCTAACTTGTAGATGTCCCCTTCGCCAAGCAGTTAATTCTACTACTTGCTCTATCGGCATATCTGGTGCTCTGGACAAAGATACAAGTTCTTCTTTAATTGTTTCAGCCAATTTTGGTAGAAGACGGCGTGTGTACCTACTACCCGGATAAATAAGATAAGAAACCTTTTGTTTACCGGTCTTTTCCTTTTTATGCTTAACACATATTTCAATCCGCCCAGACCTCTGGTCTACAGACACCGACTGTATTGCCGATACATCGGCAGTATGGTTCCCTTGGAATACAACTTTCATTTTTCTTCCTTTTGTGGTTTTCGCCTTCGGAACGATTGGTATCAGTCGGATGAAGGTATTTAACACATTCCTGATAAAATTTGACGAACAAAATTGATAACAGTAGAAAACATAACATGCCGCCCTTACAGGGCTTGACTCTTTTATTTAACCTCTTCTATAAACATGATGAAGAAACACCCAAGCAAATAAACCCTACGGGACTAAAGAGGTTTCTGAAGTATTCAAGGTTTTCGCTTAGAATCTGGTTCGGTTACAAACCGAACCTACCGGTCTGGGGTCCGATGGGTTATTTCTTCCAAAATTGACACCTATAGGAGTGGGTCCCCTAACTCCGCTATGCGTGTTAATCGCAAATCGGGCGAGGGGACCTCGCCCCTACGAATACCCAACGTGAACATCAAATCTTCAGAACTTTCACTCATAATCAAAGACTATCTTGATTGCTTCGTCTTTTTTGTTTAGAGCCATTTCAAATCCGAGTTGTGCTTCTGTGAAAGGTAGATGATGCGTAATAATCGGGGACACATCGAAACGTCCTTGCGAAATCATATCCATCGCCAACGGGAAATCGTTCGGTGCATCCGGTCCGACGGAACCGATGAATCGGAGATTCTTCCTGAAGAAATCAGCGAAATGGAAATCGTAGATGTGGTCGTCAGGTACCCCGAAGGCGAGGAGCGTCCCTTCACGTTTTAGAAGTTCGAGGCATTGGTTGATCGTCTCTGTTTGGTGTCCGACGACCTCAACGACCAGATCTGCCATTCTGCCCTCTGTAATCTCTTTGACAGCGGCGACCGGGTCTTCTTTAGCGGCGTTAATCGTGTGTGTCGCACGCATCTTCTTGGAGACTGCAAGTCGGAAATCAACCAGATCGGTCGTAATCACCGTTTTTGCGCCGAGGTTGCTCAGCATGTGTGTGAACAGGAGACCCATCGGTCCCTGTCCGATAACGACTGTATCAAGATTGAGGAGGTTCGGCAGCTTCCGACACGCCCAAACCACAGTGCCAAGCGGTTGGGACATCAGGATACAGTCTTTTCGTGGGAAATCCGTTAACGGCATCGTGACGCTCTCATCCGAGAGGAAATATTCTGAGAGTCCACCGACGTAGCGTGGCAGGGCGAGCACCTCGTCTCCTGGCTTGAATCTATCTGATTTACTGTCGGTGACAACACCGATCGCCTCGTGAATCGAAAGCCCCGCTCCCAGTGGATAGCTTTCTGCTGGGTGTTCAAGGACGAACGAGGGCATATCAGTTCCGCAGATAGCACTGTGAACAGTTTTTATCATCACCGTGCCGTCTGGATGGTCGGCGAGATTCGGTGGTTCTATATCAATAATTTCGATCTGACGGGGTGCAACAATTTGCCCAGCTCTCATATTTTTTCTAACTCCTTATCGATTAGATAATGCCTTCAAAACGTGTTGGTGGAGTTTTCCGTTGGTTGCGACGATACCGCGATTCTCATGCATCCGTTTGCCTGTCAAAAAATTAAGAGGCGCGCCGTTCGCGTCTGTAACTGTACCGCCTGCTTCCTCAACGACGATCATTCCCGCGGCGTGGTCCCAGATACATTCTCGATAATCCGGGTATGCCGGATTCGGGAGACGGATATAAAGGGACGCTTCGCCCCGCGAAACGATACCGTACTTCGCTTGGCTGTCCATTTGGACAGGCGATGCTGTAATCCCGAGTGCATTCGCAATGTTGGCGTGTGCATCGCTGTCACCATGCGTCGATTCGACACTCTCTGCAAAACGATGTACCGTCTCTGATATGTGTACTTGTTCTAAAAGTTCACCCGTTTTGGTATAAAGGTGTGTGCCTGCGCCGCGAATTGCGACAAAGAGACACCCACGTTCAGTTCCTACAGCGTCCAGGCGGTAGGGCAGATTCGGGCATCCCAAGATACCGAGTTGAACGACACCATCAACGATATGCGCTAACGCAATCGCGTACTGATCACGGCGAAGAAAGCCTTTCGTGCCATCAATCGGGTCAAGCGTCCAGAAGTTGGGTCCGACCTCACCACTCCCCCTATTGATCCATTCACAGACGGTTTCTGCTGTAGGTGATGTATCTTTGGCGGAAGTCACGCGATCCCGATCATCGTGATGGCGTGCTTCCGCGCAGAAGCGGTTCACATAGTCTGTGACGCGTTCCAAGAGCGACGTGTTTTCTTTGAGTGCTTGTGCGTTTTCCTCCGCGACGATAGTGGTATCGGGGAAAGCATCGCCAATCGCTTGACATATCAGTGCCTGCGACCCGAAGTCAGCGACGGTTACAGGGCTCCGGTCTGCCTTTTGAATCGCATCTGTTGACACCATCTCGGCTTGTACCTGTTCGCAGAGTTGTATCGCTTTTAGAACGGCATCAACGGCTGTTTGTATTTTGGCTTTCGGCTTTCGGAGACCTTCAGCCGAAAACAAAGAAGATTTTTGATTTGACATTAGTTTCCTGTTTGGTTTGTAGGGGGTGGGTCACCCACCCCCTACGACTATTTCAACGACTGTTGAATTTATTCATTGCTGTTAGGATGTCGTCTTTGACGAGGGTTTCAAGGGCATCAATGGCGCGATCGACAGTATGTGCTATCTCGATTTCTTCATCTTCCGAAAATTCGGTGAGGACATAATCGACTAAGGCCCCGATCGGTTCACCAATGCCGATGCGTAAGCGTGGAAACGCCGTAGTGCCTAAATGATGGATAATAGATTTCATCCCTTTTTGCCCGCCATCACTGCCTTTCTGCCGTATCCGCAGCACCCCGATGTCTAAGTGAACATCATCGTAAACGATGCAGAGTTCAGACAGTGGAATCTCAAATCGCCTGACGAGCGCGGCGACAGCGGCACCGCTGTTGTTCATATATGTCATCGGTTTAGCGAGGATGATAGAAGTATCGTGCCAGATCGTCTGTATAACGAGCGAATTGCAAATTGATGTGTGGGTCGGCCGCGGAAACCGAGCGTCTCGTTGACAGAATGCTTCGTAGAGTGCGTCAATTACGCGAAAACCGACGTTATGTTTTGTGTGCTCGTAGCGCATCCCTGGGTTGCCGAGTCCGACGATGAGTTTTACTTTTTTGTCCATGCTGAGTCCGGTTCGTGTCTTATTTGGTGTTATAAGTTGGAAATAGTTTTTAGTTGTTGGTTGTTGGTTGTTAGTTAAGAGGTTTCTGAGAATATATCATTCTTCTGTGAAGTTGAGGGGCTTTCTCTTAACTGTTAACTGTTAACTGTTAACTTATAACTCCTTTGTCGTTTTACTGCGGCAGACGTAAAGGTTGCGAGAGGTTGAGATGTCCGGCGATCGTTTTCACTTCCTCGCCATCGATTAGAATCTGAACCTGTTTAATATCATCAGGGAATGCGTCGAAGACGGTTTTGAGAATTGCCGTGACCGTCAGAAATTCTGCTGTTGTGCCGCCAATATGTCCATCACTGAGATGGCTTGAGAAGTCCAAGTACGCCGTCTGTTGGCTGTCGATGTAGACTTCATTGAGTTCTGTTCCACGGGGGATCGTGTTTCTAAAGTTCGGTGGTGTTTCCTGAATGAGTGCGCTAACCACCTGGCTCAAGCGTGGTCTAAGTTCTCTGTGGAGTCTACGTTCGATTTTAATTGGGACGAGTGTGAGCGTGGTCGTATCAAGCAGAAATAGGTTGACCTCTTGTGGTTCCGGTGGTGTATCTGAAGGATTGGCGGCGGTCGGTAGCAGTGGCGGAGCAACTGGCATCACCGCCTGCTTCGACCTTTCGATTAGCAATAGTGTCACACCGAGACATAAGAGAACCGCAATAAGGGTTATTCCCCAAATGACTAAGAGTCTCGAAAAGCCAGCATTGTTATTTTCAAGTCGCCCGACCCGAATGATTGGGATGGGGTGCTTCAGTAGATGTTTCGCCATTTTTGTGCTTTGAGACGTATTCTTTGCTGCCTGATTGTTTATCATAGTTCTTCCTGTCGTAAACCATTTGATATTCGATTATTCTATTGCTGTTGCGGAAGTCTGCTGGTTGACAGAAGATATGTATCGTTGGAGTGCGCGAGTCATTGCTTGTGAAACGCTTTCGGTGTACTCAGCATTAGAAAGTTTTTCTAAGTCCTCGACGTTGGAAAGGTAGCCGAGTTCTAAAACGACAGCGGGCATATAGGCTTCAGATAACGCGATGAGCGGGAGGTCGATAATTTGCACCGGGGTTTCTGTTAGAAAGTTCAGTTCCGTTTGGAGTGCGCGTGCAAAGTCGTGGCTCTGCTTTAAAAAATTGACTTGTGTGAGAACTTTTAACTGTTGTCCTGTGAGTGCGGGCTTGGTGGTGCTTGGGAAACGGATTTGTCCTTTGGGGTTGTTGAGGTAGATCCTGATGCCTTTTTCATGGGGTGAGAAAGAGGCGTTACAGTGTAAGCTAAGAAAAAGTTGGCCTCGATTCTGCTTAGCGACCTGAATCCGCTCAAACTGTGTTCTTTTGGTGTCTGTCTCGCGAGTGAGATAAACCTGTATGCCCTGCTGTTTACTGATCCGTTGAAGTTGTTTTGCGAGTGCGAGGACGATATTTTTCTCAAGGATCCCGGTGCTGCCTTCGCAGCCTTGGTCGTCTCCGCCGTGTCCTGGATCAACAATAATGGCCCAATTCTGGATGTTGTCTGTCTCTACGGCTGTCCATGTGCCTTTCGGTCTTATCTGTAACCTATTCAAGTTGGAATTGTAGATGACATCAACATCGTTGAGAATTGGCAGGAGTTGCTTAAAAAAGGCGATGGGCAGCATGGGGCGCTGGGCGATAATGATAGGCGGTGTAGAGAGTGTAAGTGTCTGTCCACCCGGCTCAATACTAACTGTCGGTTTATCCATTTGCAGGCGAATTTGCCTGCCTTTGATTTTAAGGGTGAGTCGTTTTCGGGGATGGTTATATTGATGGGTCGTCGCGGGATCAATGACCCGCTTGACCGCGTCAACGGGCAGGTAGACCTGCGCTTCTCGGCGTTGTGCAGGCACTTCCGCAATGGTTTTTCCATCTGCGTCAATGAACCGGACGGCGGGTTGTTGTGCAATACTGCTAAGCGTAGCAGCAAAAATAAGCATGCCTAAGAAAAGCACGCCAGCTTTAAGAGGGGCAGCGTACCTATTGACGTACTTTCCTTGTGCTTTCGTGTTATTCGTCCTCGTCGTCGTCCCTGCGCCTACGGGAGATAATCTCGGGTTCCGAAGGCTGTTCAGCGGCTTCTTCACCTTCTTCACCTTCACCTTCACCTTCTTCACCTTCTTCAAGTTCTGGTGTTTCTTCTTCAAGTTGGACGCGCGGCTGGCTGACCGTCGCTATAATCCGTTGGAGTTCATCCAGGATTTCGATGTCCTCATCAATGCTTAAATCACTGACATAGATAGAATCCCCGATGTCCAATTCACCGACGTTAACCGTAATATCGGTCGGCGTTTGCATAGGCAGACAGTGAAGTGACACGTGGCGGAGCGGAAATTCGAGAACACCGCCCTCCTGCACGCCGGGCGGATTGCCTTCCAGTACCACCGGCACGATTGATGTTACAGGTTCATCGAGAGAAATTCTGATGAAATCTGCATGGACCAACGTATGTTTTTCCACCGGATGGCGTTGAATTTCTTTGATAATAACGGTTTCACTCTCCGCTTCATCAATTACCATATTAATGACGACGTTTTCGCCGTACGTTCGTAGAAATTGGTAGAAGGCTCGCGCGTTGAGTTGAATTGACACGGTGTCTTGGGCGCGCCCATACAACACAGCGGGGAGCTCACCTTTACGGCGTAGGTCACGTGCGCTCTGCTTCCCGAAAGTATCGCGTTGTTGAACCTCTAATTTTGCTTGTAGCATTTTGTTTTTTACTTTTCCTTGCGGTTAAAATTCGTGCGTTTAGACTCCTGAGTACGTTTTTTAAAAAGGAGACAGGGCGGGTAGGATTCGAACCTACGCATGCAGGTGCCAAAGACCTGTGCCTTACCGCTTGGCCACCGCCCTTTAATTAACCATCAATGTATACACCGACAGGACTGGTTACCGTCGTCTCGCAAAAGTTGACCTTGTTTCTGAAGTGTGATTCGCTCTGGCGTGCGGCTTCAGGGTCATGCATTATGGCGAACAGCGTCGCACCGCTCCCTGACATCAACGCGCCACAACAACCGGACTGCGTAGATAGCTCGGTTTTTAGCGCAGCGATTTCGGGGTGCTTGGAAAAAACGGGTATCTCAAGAAGATTGTAAAGGTTTTTTCCGATGCTGAGGAGATCCCCCTTCTCTATGTAAGTCCTTATAATTATACTGTCTTTTTCACGCGTTGTCAAGGGAAAGTTTAACTTTTTAAAAATAGCCGCTGTTGAGATTTCAATGCCCGGGTTTAAAAGGAGAAGGGGTAGATCAGGGAGTGCGGGAAGACGCGTGAGTTGGTCGCCGATGCCTTGCCCTAATGCTGCACCGCCGTGCAGACAAAACGGGACATCTGCGCCTAACTGCGCCCCGAAGTGCATCAGGATTTCTTGTGTCAAACCGAGTCCAAAAAGTTCGTTCACACCGTAAAGGACAGCCGCAGCGTTCGCACTTCCACCTGCAAGTCCAGCTGCCACCGGAATCCGTTTGTGGATGTCAATTGCGATACCACCGATGCCACCTACGGCATTGCTGAGCAGCTGCGCCGCTTGATATGCCAGATTCCGTGAATCGCACGGAACCCCTGGATGTTCGCAGTGAACGGTTATGTTTTTCGTCTCTTGTTTGCGGAGGATAATATCGTCGTGCAAACCGATGGAATGGAAGATCGTTTCGAGGTTGTGATAGCCGTCCTTGCGTTTGCCTACGACATTTAGATAGAGGTTGATTTTCGCGTGGGCGCGGACTCGTAAATTTCGCACGGTTAGATCCACTACTGCGCTAATTCTGACAAGGGGATGGTTTCAAAGTCTTCGGATAGAAACGGTGCGGGGTCAAACTTGCTATCCTTAATCTCAACGTTCAATTCGATTTTAGCGATTTTCACAGCGACCCGCGTTTGTTCGAGCGGACGTTCGATTTCGACCTTATGTGGCCGTAGAATGCCGCCCACGCTGCGATAGTCGGAAAAAGTGGCGCGTTGCTGAAGCACCTCATTTTCATCGTAGATGTGCCACTCCGGCACTCGCGGTTCATCGTCGCGGACAAATAAGGTGACGATTTCTACATGTCCCGCTTTGATCCCCGGACGTGTGATGGTAAATTTTGCACCGGAACTTTCAACCGATATAAAATTATCAGTGCGTCCGTCAAGGAACGGGTTGGCGAAGATCGCACTTAGCACATCTGACACGCGCAGGTCTACACCAAAAATCTCTTTTAAAGCCCCATCGGATAGTGGCCCGTGGTAGGTTCTTTCTTCGTTTAGAAGCGCAAGTACGAATTGATCCTTGTCTTGATTAGCGATTGCGACTGCACGTGGTTCGTTGATGGGGCCTAATGCTTGGATCAGGAGCAATTCGCCGCCGTTGTCCGATTTCTTATACCACAATGATTCCCGGATTTCTTCGCGCTGTTCGCCCTCCTCAATGGTTACTGCCATCTGACTAATCTTTAAAGAGCCGGTAAGATCGTATCTCGCTTGCAGTGTATTGAGGATGCCGTCCACTTCCGCTTGGGTGGCGGGTGACAATTGAAGCGTGGAGGTACTGGGACTACATCCTACAATGACTGCAAACAGTGAGAGGCATACGCCATATACTGTCCACAAAATCGCGGTCTGGTGATCGTTCCTATTAGTGGATAGGCGTGACAGATATAGCATTTTAAAGCACTTCCGACATCGATTTTTCGACGATGTTAACGGCTTCTTCAACGTGGCTTGCATTAATGTTGAGCGGCGGTAAGAATCGGAGGACGTAATCATTGGTGCATATCGTGACAAGCCCGTTCTCGATACATTGCGCTGCGAGCGGTTTGGCATCGACCTCCATGACTAAACCGCGGAGTAAGCCTTTCCCACGGATATCTTTAACCGGATATTTATCCTTGAGTTCCATGAGTCCGCCTGCAAGGTAGTTCCCCATTTTAACAGCGTTCACGGCGAGGTTCTCTTCCAAGATTGTTCTGACGGTTGCGGATGCTGCCGCAGTGACTAACGGGTTCCCACCGAATGTTGCTGCATGGGTGCCCGGTACGAAGCTCTCTGCTATGTGTCGTTTCGCTAACATCGCACCGATGGGTACACCGCTACCGAGTGCTTTTGCCATCGTAATCACATTCGGTACAACGCCGTAGCTTTGGTAACCGAAAAATGTCCCCAATCTTCCCATCGCTGTCTGTACTTCGTCAAAGATCAGTAGCAGATTATGTTTATCACAGAGTTCACGTAATCCGTGGAGGTAGCCTTCGCTTGGCATATTAACGCCGCCCTCGGACTGAATCGGCTCGACTAAAATAGCACAAGTCTTCTCGCTGATGGCGGCTTCTGTTGCTTTTAGGTCGTCGAATGGCACGTATTTGAAACCTTCAAGCATGGGTTCAAACCCGACATGGTATTTCGTCTGTGCGGTGGCGGTGATGGTTGCCATTGTGCGTCCATGGAACGAGTTGTCCATCGTGATGATTTCATAAGCATCTGTGCTGCCGCTGTCTTTGGCGTATTTCCGCGCCAGTTTAATCGCTGCTTCGTTCGCTTCGGCACCACTATTGCAGAAGAAGCACTGATCCATATCGGAGTTATCGATAAGGAGTTTTGCGAGTTCTGCCTGCGGTTGGATGTAGTAGAGGTTGGACGTGTGCAGCAGGTTCCCAGCCTGCTCACGGATGGCTTCGACGACTTTTGGGTGACAATGTCCTAAACCGTTGACAGCGAGTCCACCCAGGAAGTCGAGGTATTTTTTACCATCGGCATCCCAGAGATAGGGTCCCTCGCCTTTAACGAATGCAAGGCTTCTGTCGCCGTAAGTATTAATGATATATTCTGTTGCCATCGCTTTAATTTCAGCGGTTGTCATTTTTTATCTATGGCCTCCTGTTCTGCTCTCCAAATGTAAAGCAAAGACAAATTATGCCATTTAAGGCATAATTTCATTACGAGCAGGTTGTTAATTCGTGATTCTTCTGGGACTTGTGCGTTTCTGTCCCTTCTAAAATTACCAATTCGTATAGGCACCGTCGTCGCGTTGATAGCCGTGAGGCGGTCCGTATTCTTGCGTTGAGACATCGGTAAGTGCATCTTCGTTGAACTCGATGCCGAGTCCCGGACGTTCAGGCGGTAAGAGATACCCTGATTCCCACGGCACCTGCACCGGGAACACATCGGTCAACGAAGACATCGGGGCGCGTGGAAGTTCTTGTACACCGACGAGTGCCGATGATAGACAGAGATGCAGGCACGCCGCTGCGGATACGGGTCCCAACGGATTGTGGGGCGCGATATAGATGTAATGCGTTTCACACCATCCTGCGATTTTACGTGCCTCGGTTAAGCCACCGGCGATGCAAACATCGACGCGACAGTAATCCATGAGGTCTTCCTCAATAACTTCGCGGAACGTCCATTTACTATCGAATTGCTCGCCGACAGCAAGTGGCACGGAGGTCTGCTGCCGCAGCCGTCTGAGACTCGCTGGGTTTTCTGCCCGAAGTGGGTCCTCAATGAAAAATGGATTGTATTGTGCGACCTTGTTACAGAAATCAAGGCTATCCGCTGGATCGAGGCGGGTATGCACGTCAATCAGTATTTCAAGATCGTCGCCGAATGCGTGACGAACGGCTTCCACCTGCTTAATACAGTTTCGGATCGCGCGTCTGGGTTCAAACGTCCCCGTGTCAGAGTTGTCAACCACGCTCCATCGGACGAACTTCCAACCCGCTTCGTAGGTTTGCCGACAGTTCTCGACGATTGCATCAAGCGAGCCACCGCCGTTATGCGGGTAGCAGACGACTTTGTCTCGGGTGCGTCCGCCCAAGAGTTCGTAGACGGGAACATTCAATGCTTTCCCTTTGATGTCCCAGAGTGCAATATCTACGGCACTCACTGCGGCGGATTGGACGACACCGCCGGGGAAGAAGCCGCCACGGAACATCACTTGCCACAGGTGCTCAATCCGAAACGGATCTGCGCCGATAAGGAACGGCTCAAATGAGCGAATAACTTCGGCTAAAGCGAGCGCACGGCGGCGTAACCCGCCCTCTCCTACACCGTAGATACCCGCATCGGTTTCGACCTTCACAAAGAAATAGCCGTCCGCTGAAGCAAAAGATTTGACTTTAGTAATCTTCATATTCTATCCTCAACTTGCGATTTCTGATGAGTTCAGTTGTAGGTTAAACTGTTCGTTTGCGCCGCATCCACCACAAACTACCTTGTTTTTGTCCAATAAGTGTAGGAAACCATACCGTCTCTAATCACGCACAAACCTACACACGCATTGAGAAAACAACACCTCAAAAGGTGGCAAAGAACTTCTACACACCTTTGAGACTAAAAGGAAACCAAAACCACGATTTTTATCGCTTACCCAGCACGAAAGATGCCTTGAAAAAGTTGGTGCCCAGTTATGATAAGGGTTTCAAAGGTATGATGTTATGATTTGAGACCTTTTGACCCCTCTTGAAAGCAGATAGGGACTGGGATTGATAACCTTTCATTGACCAACTGGATCCCGATGTGCTTGGACAAAAACAAGGAAACTAAAAGTTTGTGCTACAATTTATGGTTTTCGGATAAGAAAATAAGACCTGCAACACATCCGAGATGTTTTAATCAAACTGACGTTACTATACGGCATCTAATGTTGGTGTGTTGTCCTGACAATAAACAGGACGGAACAGGGTTTGACGTTTGAAAGGCATCTCTTCAACGTGCTTTGGATGCGGTTCCCACTTATGCCACTTGTTTCCGACGGTATTGTAGCAATTAAAAATTGCGACCCGATCGACTGCTTCATCTGTCCATTTCGCACCGGTATGTGTGATTGCCTCTGTGAAAACCAACATAGAACCGGCAGGACAGGTGTAATCCTCCCACAGCGGTGAATTGCGATCTGCTGTTGACTTGGGAGCAGGAAACGCCCCTTTATGGCTACCGGTGAGGAACATCGTGCCACCGCCGTCTTCCTTGACTGGATTGAGTTCCCAGACAACGCGAGTCAAACCGCTATGTGCACTGTCGTGGTGTAGATGGTATGTGTGTGAGTTGCCCGGGAAGTTGAGCATCCCGCGCCCACCGTGCGGTTGGAAGTTGTCGTGTCCGTTCGCGCGGATGGTTAGGAATGTGCCTTCAAACCGGAAGCCATAGCAGTTTTCGTTTGCATAGCCCGAAGTCAAAAATTCATCCATGAATCCGAGCACAACTGGATGGTCGGTTAGACCCTCAAGCGGACCGCCGATGGGAGAACGGTGGTGTTCGGGAAGTGATTCGGGATCCTGCTTGAGTTGATAGCAGTACTCGCGCATCTCCTTAACCTCTGTTTCGCTGAGTACGCCTGGGAATAGGAGCCACCCGCGTGTATCAAAGCGATACCGTTGTTCTTCCGTGAGCGGGATCGGTGGTAGATTGTCGGCATTTGTCGTTGGATTGGGCATGGTTTTTTCCTTGGAGGAATAGTTGTCAGGTATCAGAGCGATTTTTTCTGCGAAAAAATCTGTCAGTTGTCAGTTAAGAGTCGGTTTGTGGCGGTTATCAGAAAAGCGACTGCCACAAAAGCGTGCCTGATAACCGATAACTGGTAACTACTTGTACAAGCGTTCGTCTTCTAACGATAGCCATGTGCCGTAATCGCGAGGCATATCCCTTATTTCACCCAAACCGGCTTCAGCGTGCCACTTCAGTAGTGGATGCTCGCGGTTTTTCTGGGGCAGCTCGACGCGTGTGCCGTGAACAGCAGACTCGAAGATTGCCATTAGAATTTCGATGACGTGGCGACCTTCTTCGCCGTTAGATTCATGTTCGCGGTTTTCATCCAGTGCATTCACATATTCGTCAACGAAGCAGTAATCGTCGGCATCCGCGCCTTTATCTGGGTCAAAATGCTCAGGGTAGATAGATGGGAGTGCCTGCCACTGGTCATGTGTGCCATCAGGGACGAAATGCGGTGTTGGTAGCCACCACGAACCTTTCAATTCCGACCAGAAGAGTCTGCCTTCAGTGCCGTAGAGTTCCATGACGTAGGCATCGGTATCTACTTTTGGAAATCGATGCTGGATGAGGGTGCCGGTGACATTTCCATCGAATTGGAGCGTTGCGGTGGCGTATTCGCCTGCGACGGTGCCCATACCTGCTGGTGAGGGCAGCACATCGTCGTGTATGAGGTCGCGCCCGCCGGATGTTACCTGCGCCACAACGCTTCGACACTTCCCGCCGAAACGGAGCATGTTGTTGACGACATGCGTTCCGATGTTCATTAACCCGTAACCGGCGTAGTAGCCTTTTCCACTGGCATAAATGTAGCGAATGTCACCGATTTTTCCTTCGTCTAAGGCTTTCGCGACTGCATGCATTGATGGACTGGTACGCCGTTGATGATGTACGGCGACGCGAGCATTTTTCTCTTTCGCTTTCGCCAGCACCTCATCCGCTTCAACGAGATCAATGCAGAGGGGTTTCTCTACCTCGATATTCACGCCGTGTTCGAGGACACGCATGCAGAGTGGATAGTGTGCCTCTGTTGCTGTCGGGATAGCGACGATATCGGGTGTCGTCTGGCGGATCATCTCGTCTATATCGGTGAAGTGTGCTGAGACGTTCACGATGTTGCCGAGGGTCTCTAACCGCTCTTGGACGAGGTCACAGAGTGCCACGATTTCGGTACGTGGGTGTGCGTGGTATGCCTTTGCTGCCGAGGTGCCGCGGCTCCGACACCCTAATATAGCAACGCGATAATTTTTCATATTTTTAATAATTGGGTTTTCGCTCGGCTTTTTCCGCCCCTTCCCAGTAACGGGTGGACCCCCTGTCAAAAGCCGGTTTCCGATGGGCTTCAGCCATCCTTGTAACAATTAAGGTTTCCTTTTAGCCTCACACTGACTCTAATAGCGATTTGATAATATTAACCTATTTAAGGTTTGCAGTCAAGTTTTTTGTGGGTTTACCCCAGGGCCATTTAGTTTTCGGTTTTTCGGCAGTATTTTTCACATCTGTTAATATTTTGATGTAAACAGATGCAGCGTGACTTTTCAGGCTGCATCTGCTATACTTCACCGTAAAAAATGACCATATTTTTTGAGGTGAATCATGACAAGCAGTTCCTCTTGCCACTTACTTGATATATTAGCAGAAGTGCTGGATCCTCGCCATAAAAAAGGCAAACGTCACCCTTTGAACTCTATTCTTGCTTTGATCGTCATCGGTCTACTTGCGAATCATAAAGGGTATACTTCCATAGCGACTTGGGCACGAAACCAACCTGAGTTGGCGAAAGCATTAGGTTTCAGGTCTGCGAAGCCCCCGTGTGCCGCGACGATCCATAATCTCTTGAAGCGTCTTGATGTCGTGAGTCTCGAAGCCTCCCTAACGAAATGGGTGTTTTCAAAACTTGAAGACTTTCAAGTTTTGAAAACCAAGGGTTTAGAGGGTATTGCCATTGATGGTAAAGAGTTATGTGGTTCTAAAGACCCAGAGACCGGGTTCCGCACACATTTACTCGCCGCTGTGTCTCATGAGACAGGTATTGTGCTGGCAGAATGTGCCGTTGATGGAAAAACGAATGAGATCCCGATCTCAACGCAACTCCTCAAAGCGTTTGATGTCATTGGCAAAGTTGTGACAACTGATGCGCTTTTGACACAGAAAACCTTTTGTGAAGAAGTGCTTGAAAATAAGGCAGATTACGCACTGCCCGTCAAAGAGAATCACAAACAGATGTATGAGGATATTCGTCAACTCTTTGAACCCCTCTCCGAGACAGACACACCCGAAGTTGAAAAGCGACGCTTTGAGAGCCTACACACCGAAGAAGGCGCACATCTTGATACACATACCGATGTTCAAAAAGCACGCGGGTGTATCATAACGCGCACGGTTACAGCAAGCACAGTGTTGACAGATTACATCAACTGGCCAGGGATCGCACAGGTTTATCGCTACAAAACTCATAGAGAAAATACCAAAACAGGTGAAGTCAGCCGTCATACACAGTATTGTATAACGAGTCTCTCACCCGAAGTCGCCTCCGCAAAAGATTTGATCAAACTCCAGCGTGGACATTGGACTATAGAGAACAAAGTCCATTGGGTCCGAGACACAGCATTCTGTGAAGATGCTTCACAAGCAAGAACGGGAAGTATGCCTCACGTTATGGCAGCCTTACGCAACACTGCCATGTCGGTCTTACGCTTTAACGGATATACAAAAATCGCTGAAACATTGAGACTTTTCGCTTCAGAACCTAAACTCGCAGTTAACCTCATCTTATGACAAATCTTAAAACTAAATGGCCCTGGGGTTTACCCGTTTAAAATGTTACACCTGTGTAACATTTTGTGTACAAAGGTCGTCGGCAGAAAACCCAGTCGCTGTAAGGGGTAATAGGCTTTTTTAGAGTAAGATTTTCCGCGATAAAAAAAATAATTTGTTGAAAAGTGTAACATTCTGCGGATGGGCAACCAATTATTTTGATGGCGTATTGCGTTTTTCGTAGATTGGCATGGCGTTTTCCTTCTTTGAAAAATGTGATAAGATATTATACTATTTTTGAGGGTTTTCGTTTAGGTAATGATATGATGCCACCGTGTGATTGCGTCCTTAGACCAATCGTAGGGGTTGGGTTACCCAACCCCTACGCGCCCCTGAAAAATTTAGTGGAAACATTATTTAGCCGAAAACTCTCTTAGATTCTTGCATCAGTTCGCTGTCTGTTGTCTTCCCACGGGTTCCGATTCGTGCAGCATTTGTGTGAAGGTGTCAAGATTTCGCGCTTCAGCTGCTGCGATTAGCAACTGTTCCAATCGCTGCAAATCATCTATGTTTTGCATCTCAGGAGTTAAGGCGTTCACTGCTTCTGCCGGAAATTTTCTATTGAGCACCGTTAAGGTGTTCTTGAGGGTTGTCTCTCTGGCAGCTTTTTCCATTTGGCGTTGGTAAGTTTTAGATTCTAACATAAGTTCCTCCGGTATGAGTCGGTCAAGCAATTTGTAGGTGTAACCCCCGGGATCATTCCTTCCGGCTCTCGGATGGAAATAGATAACGTTGGAGTAGACAGGCATTTGGTATTTGCCGACGAGGTATCCCTGATATTGCGCGTTCCGTGCCCACATGGGTGTAGCGGCACTATCTCGGAGTTGCAATTCGACGTGTAGGATCGCCTCTTGATTGTTGACGCGGACGTGCTTTGTAATGTCGGTCTGCCGAGCGATAATGGTCTGTTGTTTGGTGTCAAGGTCTTCAAGGACTTCAACGTCTTCCTCGTCAAGCACAAATCTCGAAAGGTCGGCGGCATGGTCTGTCCATAGACTTTTCCCTATATTGTCGTAGTCTTGTGCCATGGTTGTATTATACCGTAAAGTGATGGAAAATGTCAAACGGATTTGAAGGGAATTCTCTAACAATCCCAAGCCTTTAGGCTTCGGGTCCAACCCTGCTAACTTCTGCTTTTTTTATCAAATATATTTGACCTTATCTAAAAAATATGTTATACTATATTATAGAAACTAACATAAAGGATATAGTATAATGTTTATCAAGAATCCTAAAAAAGATTGGTATTCAGATACTAACATGGTTTATAGTTGTCAATATCACGTTATCTGGTGTACCAAATACAGACGCAAAGTTTTAGACGAGTCTATCCAAGAGCGTTTGCACCATTTAATCTGCTCTAAACAAACAGAATTGGATTTCAAAGTGCGTGCCAGTGAGATTATGGAAGACCACGTTCACCTGATACTTGAGAACAATCCAAAAGTGCCTATTACTCGGATTGTGGGATTAATCAAAGGTTACACTTCTCGGATACTCAGAGAAGAATTCCCACACCTTCAATCCCGCTTACCTTCCCTTTGGACGCGTTCAAAGTTCATATCGTCTGTGGGCTGTGTATCCCTAAGAGTCGTCAAAGAATATATTGAGGATCAAAAGCGTGTCTAAATCCAAGAAAGCCTACCGAACCTATATTTTAGCGACAGCGAAGCCTACCGAACAACTTGACGGGCTAAATCGGCTTGGTGGACGTATCTATTCTAAAACCGTTTCGCTTGCGTTCAAAACGCATGAGCAGAAAGGTTTTTGGCTTTCAGATGGTGGACTCAAGGCATATCTGAAGTTCAAGCAGTACCCGTGCCAAGCTCATTCTGTGCAAGCAGTCATAGACGACTATTGCGGTGCGAGACGTTCTTTCTTTAAGAACCGAAAAACGAATCCGAATGCGAAACCGCCAAATAAGACCCCAAAGTTCCACACATTCACGTGGCGAGCAACAGGTATTTCCTATAAGCGTGGCAAACTACGGCTTTCTATGGGATTAGACCGAGACCCGCTTTGGATTAAGATTGATAAAAAGTTCCATAAGGTCGTGCCAGCCGAAGTCTCGCTTGTCTATAACCGAACAACGCAACAATACGAGTTTCATGCAACCTATGACACAACTCCGAAAAAAACGAAAGCAAAAGTAGGTTCAGCAGTTGCAGTGGATATGGGCGAAATACACCCAATTGTTTCTTTTGACGGTATCAATGCCGACATCTATAATGGACGCGAAATCCGCAGTGTTGTGAGGTATCAAAACAAATTTAAGTCCAGTATCAATAAAGCCTTATCGCGTTGCGTTAGATATAGCAGACGCTGGAAAAAACTAAAACGCGTCAAAAACAAAAATCTACAGAAGTTAGCCGCGCAGTTGCGTGATATGCGCCATAAAATAACGTCACGTTTTGTTTCTACTTGCCGAGAGCGAAAGATAGAAACGATTGTCATTGGAGACATAAAGCATATTAGACAATCTATCAACTATGGTAAAAAAGCCAATCAGAAGTTACACCAGTGGGCGTTCTCTAAAATTCAGAATATGATAACCTATAAAGCGAAAGCCGTAGGTATCAGCATTGATATAGAGGACGAAGCCTATACGTCTCAAACCTGTCCGTCTTGCGGGCATAGAAAGAAACCCAGTCGTAGGACTTACCGCTGCGGAGAATGTGAGTGGCAAGGACACAGAGACGTTGTGGGTGCGAGTAACATTCTGACGAAGTATCAGGGTTTCCTTTTTAACCCTGTAGTCGGGGCGGTGGTATCCCCCGTAGGTATCCGATATAATCCGAACCTATGTAGACTTGATAAGTGGTCACCGTTTTCGGGACTCAAATCAAGTAAGCCTTCCAAGAGAAGGTAAGAAGCACACGCCTTTAGGCATTGTGAGTATCACATGCAGAGTAGGGCGATTTTTTAGAGGCAAGATAGTTGGCACAAACTAAGCAATTTTCGGCGTTCGATACCTTGTATGTCCTCGTCAATCGTCCAGATCCGTTAAAGCAAATCTACCCATCTTGAGCAGGTTTTCACGGGCATCCGCAGCGGCGCGGCGCACCTTTTCGTCTATTTTTTGTGACGGGATGTGTTAGGATTTGTCGGGGTTCATTTTCAGGTTGGTTTTCGGTTTCCACTCGCGGATGAGCTCGGCTTCCAATAGGACTGTTTCTTCTGCATCCTCTGTGAATTCTATTGAAAATTGGATGATCGGTCTAAACATCCGGAGTTGTGAGTGGAGTCCGTCGTTTTGTGCGTTTGAGTAGTGTTGAAGCAACCGCCGCCGGACACAGGTTGTGGATTCTCCGACATAAAGACAGTCGTTTCGACCTTCGGTGCCGGTTTTTCGCCACAACACATATACGCCAGTCCGTCCAGTCGGTAGTTGCTGGATTTCTTCGCGCGTGAAAGGACGTAGGTTTCGCTTGAGTTGATACTGTAAGACATAGGGGGTAACACTGTCACGCATAAGATAGCGTCCATTGGTTTACGGCACACGGCGTGTGCCTACTACTTTTAAAGTGCAGTTTCCATTTTCATCTGTTCTGGGGAACCCATTGATTGCGAGATATATTGCCACTGGGTTACGAGGTTGTTGTAGCGTGATGCGCTTTCTGCATCGCCGCGACGTTCATAGTAGGTATACAATATTCCTGCCAAACGCTTTGCGGACTCGTAATCGCGCATCGCACGGGCAACGGTAGTACATCCAGAAATACCGCCGCTTTTCTCTACACCGGACAGGTGCCACACCATGCGGAGACATCCTTCCCATGCCGTCATGTTCTCGCTGTTGTCGCGCTCGGTGTATTCTTCTGGTTTCAGGAGTCGAACCTTTCCGCGTGCCGAAAGCAGGAGTTTGTCGTGCATAGCAGCGAGGTCTATATCCTTCGCTTTTGAAAGTCCCTCAGCATCCCCGAAATTACCCTCTGTGTAGCCGTGCTGTTGTAACCATGTCAAACAGAACTGACTCTCCGGATCCAATTCGCCTGTTTCTTTTTCATGGTACGCAGTAATTTCGTTGTTGATATGCATTAGCACCTCGCGTATCGGCACAACCTCACCGCTGACTCGTATGACTTTGCTATAGCGGGAGTAGACCTCCATTCCAGGGCCGATAGCGGCTTGTGCCAAGTCGACAGGTCTGATGTTTGCGATGCGCGTGAGCCGGTCAAGTGCGGGTGGCATTTCCTGTTTCAGTTCTTGTAGGAATTCGGTACGGGTTATAGTAGGAGTTTCCTCAGAACGCGGTCGGCAGACAAGGACAATAGAAGATGCGAGTGCATTTTTATTCGTCTTGAGTGCTTTGGGCTGTTCTGTTCGCATTGGCCAAGTGCTGACTACTTGAAAACCAGCATTGATGATTGCTATAAGCATCGTTTCCCATCCGGTGGAAGTTTTTCCATACTGTTCCTCTTCCTGCTGTTTATAAGCGTAAAAGATGGAGGCAGGAAACTTGACAGAGCAGTGTTGGCGCAGCCGCAGCAGTGCTTTGCTTAGCGATTTTTCAAAGTGTCGCGTAGCATCTTCAAACCGCGGACTAGCTGTTATTTCTTCGTCCTTTGGAGTCATCATGCCTCCAAATAGGTCTGGATAAGTATCTCGTAGTACAGGTCTCAGCCAAACGTAGAAGAAGTCGGACAAATCAGCGTAGCCGATGTTGTCATAGTAAGGCGGGTCGGTAACAATAATAGGTCCATGGATAGCATGCGATGTGGCAACAGCATCTGCCTGATATGCCTCTCCCGGGTTTGCAGACGTAGGCAAGTGTTCAATCACCTTTGCAACCCACTCTACTTGGGCCATCCAGTTTTGTGTTGTGGTAGAGAATGGATTTGTTTCGGCGAAACTCCAACTCATGTTAATTACTTGACGGGTAAAAATGGTCCTAACTACTTCATCTGTATCTTGCCACCAAGCGAAGGAACATCCACTTTCAGCCAACCTTCCGGTAGCAAGAGACAGATAAGTGCAAATAGCAGAGGCGTAGTCCGGAGAGGCACCGTCCTGCATCATCTGACTATGAGTTTGACCTAGAGCATCGCCAAAGAGTCTCAGGGCATTTAACTGTCGTTCGCTGAAAAGTTGATGCCATTGTGTAATCCCATAACTCTGGACTCTGAACCCCAGAGCTTGATCTGGCAGTTCTCTCGTTGGTTGCCATGTGGATTCGATAGACTGGGCTACTTGAATATCTTCATCAGTTGGTGGCAAGAACAGTTTTCTGCGATCTCCCTCTGCGACCACTGCTGTCATTATTTTTCCCATCTTGCCCGCTTTCGCTTGTTCGCGAACATAGGGCAATTTGGCTGCACTGCCGCAAGCGATGCAGAAAGTGCCATTTTTGTTTACGGTACCGGTCTTCGGGACTCCTTCATTATGTGTTTGCACAACCCACGAAATTGTGTTTGTTTGTTGGTCAATAACCGGTTTAATCCAATGCTCATTGCCTTTCTTTTTCGACAACTGAAAAGTCTTCACCAAAGGCATTTGGAGGCCACAGGCGGGATTGATACACGGCACGGTGCGTGCCCACAACCACGCCACGACGGTGGCAGAAGTGCCGTCTGGCAATTGTGCTTTCGGATAGAGGTGACCGATGCGTTTGTGTGCTTCCTCACGCATCCAGGCACCGTAGTAGCGGATGTCGGCTGCCAGACCTGCGGTGCCTTTCCACGGCAAACGCATTCGTCTTCTACCTGTGCCAGTGAACATACCCAACGGATCAGCATCCGGATTGACAGGATTCTGGTCATGAAATTTCGGCGGTAATTCAATCATCGCTTTGTTGAGTAGGACGGGCAGCGGATTCAGATCGGAGGCGCGGGCGCGTAATCCTAATCGCTGTGCTTCAAGTGGAATAGAACCGCCGCCACAAAAAGGATCATAGACAGCGGGACAGTGGTCGCGAAGGTATTTTAGGACAGCCTTTGGATCGCTTTTGAATTTTTCACGGAAAACAGATAGATTCTCACCGTTGTTGCGGGCAGCGGAATATGCGATTTCATAGCGTGCCTCCGCCAATAGGTTTTCGTCGTTGCAAGTTTTCCAAATTACGAGTCGTTTAATGATATTGTAGAGTCGGTTGCGTTCGGCGTTCTGTTCGGGTTCGGTTGGGAATTCGTCCTGACAGTCGGAGGGGTCGTCCACCATACTCGCGAAAATAATGGCGCGGCATGCGGCGAGGGGCCGGCGTGCCCAGTAGCGATGGAGTGTTGAAGGGTGTCCATGTGTGAGCGATGCGTCCTTTGCGGACTCTACGTTAATGGCTTGGAGGGGTATATTCACCTCAATGAGTTTTTTTCGGTAATTGGTCATATTTCTGCTATTTTTGCTGCTGGGCGGGCGAAGACCTTTCTACTTTTTTAGTGTTTTGCAGTTCCGGGTGTGCCTGCCTGAGCGTTCCAAGGTTGGGTGCTCTGGCAGCGGCGATGAATACCCGTTTAAGTTCTTGCAAATCCTCTATTCTTTGAATGGCCGGGGTTAACTCTTCTATTATGTCCTTACCCAGTTGTAGGTAGATTAATGCTCGGATATCCCCGATAACGCCTTCTCTGGTATGCTCCTTACTATTGAGGACCCGTTCAATGAGTGCGGTGTATGAGACAAAAATCCAATCCTCCATGAAGGCAGCAAGTCCCATCAATTTTTTAATGATTTTCCAGTCGTCAATATTTTGGAGATATGTTTTTAGGGCTTGTTCGTCCTTAAGTTGCCCTTGATCTTTGAGCATTTCAAGGATGACACCAATAGCAAAGTCTCTTTTCCCACCTTCGTGATTCCACTTTTGAATGAGGTCTTTACAGGTGCGTTCAAGCAATTCGTCAAAAGCAGTATTGAAGTAGCTATCAATCGTGCCCATGAAAAACCCGCGGTCGTTCTCTGATGGCCGGTTGAGTGTCATCTCTTGCATCTCTTCTTGCGTTCTTCCACGTTGTTGGAGGTCTTGTTCAAGCCATCGCTCCATTCCTTTTTGCAGGTTTTTGTTCAATATCTCCATTTCTTCAAACATGATGTTCTCCTGTACCGTTAGGGTGTTAATAGGCGCGGTACTTGTTCTTACCGGCATCCTAGCTACTATTCGTGCAGCATTTGGGCGAAGGCTTCAAGGCTTTGCATCTCGGGTACTGCGACTAGCAACTGTTGAAGGCGTTCTAAATCATTAATGTTCTGAAGGGCAGGTGTCAAGGCACTTACCTCCTCTGTATGGAACCGCCTTTTAAGCAAAGCCAGAGTGTTTTCGATGGTAGTCTCTCTGGCGGCTCTTTCCATTTGGCGTTGGTAAGTTTTAGATTCTAACATAAGTTCCTCCGGTATGAGTCGGTCAAGCAATTCAGCATTATAGACTATCCCACCAAAGACAGAGATTCCGTAAAGTAAATCCGCTTGTGTTTTCTGATCGACGGGGGCAGCCCGCGTTACGTCAACGCATGCTTGCACCCAACGTTCAATGTCCATCCCGGCAGGCGGTTGCATCAGCGGTGCAAAAGGAAGCAGACCGGGTGCCTGCCTATCCAGAATCGCTTGCCCTTCTATTTCAATCAACCGTATCACCTTATAGCGATTGGTGTGTTGGTAGTCGTCCCACTTGTAGGTGTAACCCCCCGGATCATTCCTTCCGGCTCTCGGATGGAAATAGATGACGTTAGAATAGACAGGCATCTGGTATTTGCCGACGAGGTATCCCTGATATTGCGCGTTTCTGGCCCACATCGGTGTATCGGTGCTATCGCGGAGTTGCAATTCGACGTGTAGGATCCCCTCTTGATTGTTGACGCGGATGCGTTTTGTGATGTCGGTTTGCCGGGCGATAATGGTCTGTTGCTCAGTGTCAAGGTCTTCAAGGACTTCAACGTCTGCCTCGTCAAGTACGAATCTCGAAAGGTCAACGGCGTGGTCTGTCCATAAACTTTTCCCTATATTGTCGTAGTCTTGTGCCATGATTTGTATTATACCGTAAAACAGTGGAAAATGTCAAGTGGATTTGAAATGGCACCCAGGGTCATTCAATTGTACGATTCCTCATTTTATGAGGTTAACTGCGAGTTTAGGTTCTGAAGCCAAAAGTTGGAGTGCGTCGGTGATTTTTGTATGTCCAGTGAATCGTAAAACAGAGAGTGCTGTGTTTCGCATGGCTGCCATGACTTGGGGGATAACGCCGGTTCGGACGCATGATGCATCTTCTTGAAAGACGGTATCTCGGATCCAGTGAAGTTTATTCTCAATCGTCGAATGCTCTCGTCGGAGTTTCAGCAAGTCTGCTGCCGAGGCACGTTCGGGTGTCAGACTTGTGATACCATACTGCACGTGGCGTTTGACCTGCCCGGTGCTTTTACACTTTTGCTGTGTGGTATATTGATAAACTTGCTGGAGTCCTGGCCAGTGGGTGTGTTCCGTCAAGAGAGTGCTTGCGGTGAGGGTGCGTGTGGTAAACCTCCCTTTTGCGTCTTCTGTATCCGTATAGGTTTGAAGATGGGCACCGGCTTCTGCGTGAAGATTTTCAAAGCGGCGTTGGTTGACTTCGGGTGGGTCTGTTTCATCAAGGGGTTCAAAGAGGGCTTGAATATCTTCAAATAACTGCTTCTGATTCGCTTTGACGGGGAGGCAGTAATCTGCTTGACGGTCAAGGATTTGTTGACAGAACTTGCGTTGGGTCAAAAGTGCGTCCGTGGTGATGACGAGCCCTGCGACATCAAACGCCTTCAGGAGTTCGATGGAGACAGGGATTTCATTGGTTTTTTCACCGACCGCACATGCTGCGATAGGGATGCCTAACTCATGAAGAACGGCTGTGAGGAGATGTGTCCTACGGGCATCTTCGGTATGGCTGTTGCCTAAGATCTTGCCATCTATCGCAAGTCCCTTCAAGTCATCCGTGGAAATGTCCAAACGTGCTAAAGTTTGTGTTGTCCACTCGGTGAGGACTTTCTCTACCCGGTGATGTCAAGTCGCCGAAAGAGATAATGAAACGTTGATGCTGCGGGGGTCTGCTTCGCAGTGAACCCCAAAACCTGTCGCAGCTCCGGGTGGAGGCGTGCCCATTTGGCAATCGCTGTATAGCTGCGTTGTCGACACAGGAGTCCGACGACGGTGAGTGTGAGCATTGCGGCTAAGGGGTGGCGTTGTCCTTTTTTATTGCGCGGATCTGACACTTCTGCTAACATAATGAGTAAGTGGCAAGAGTGATTTCTTGTCATGATTCACCTCAAAAAATATGGTCATTTTTTACGGTGAAGTATAGCAGAAGTCGCGTGAAAAGTCACGCGACTTCTGCTTTTGCGAAAATATTAACACCTGTGAAAAATATGACACTAAAAACCTACAATTGAATGACCCTGAAATGGCACCGACTAACAGCATATCCTACAGACCACAGGCTAACAGCCTATGGTACAAACGGATACGTGCTACACAAACTACAGATTTTTTAGTCGCTCTTGAATTCGGCGTTGAGGTGTTCGCTATTTTGCTTCACTGCGCGGGTGGTGTTTTCCGAAAAACTGTCTGATTTGTCGGCGGTGACGATGATTTCAACTTTCACCTTTCCACCGTCGGCTTGCAGGGTACGGGCAATTTCGTCTTGGATGATGTCAAGCTCGTCGCTAAACGATAGTTCTAATTGCAGAGCCTTGGTAACAACAATATGTGTAGGTCCCTGTGCTTGTGAAGGTTTGACCCCAGGACTGGTCGTCCCACCGTTCGTTTTCTTTCCCGTGCCTGGTGCTGGTTGGGGAGTGTCCGGCGGTTTCTGCTGCTTGTCTCTTTCCTCCTTGAGTAACTTTGCTAACTCAGGGGTTATGAGGACAGCGGGGGTGCCTTTATCTATTCGGAGTCCACCGATCTGTTCTTCAAAACGGAAGTTGTGGTAGTCGCCATCCTGATACGCCTTGGCGTATCCAAAAATGCCTGCTTCGACTCCGTCTTTAATGCACGTTGCCAAAACGTTCCGATCTTTCAGTCGTGGCATATAGACGTTTTGCGCCATCAGTTCCCAGAGACGTTCTATTTCAATGTGGTCTTGGTAGGTGTCACTACTCCAGACGTATTGCTGCAATTTTCCGGCGAAGATTTCAGGAGCTATTTTTGTAACAATTGCGTCGTCGTCAATGAATTTGTCTCGGAGACGCTTCATAATTCTGCCATCTTCGGGTCTTGTCTCAGCCGTAGAGAAGTTGTATGCGGCCTCCCGCTCGTCTGTTTGGAAGGGTGTGAGTGCCCATCGGTATGCCTTGAACAAGGCGTTTGTTACCGCATCTTCGGCAGATTCGAGATTTTCCTTGGTCTGGTCTAACCTTTCACCTTCAAGGTTGGCGAGTGCCCCGTGTAGGAGGTCTCCGTTCATGATAGAGTTCCACGCGAGGTAGTTTTTTATAAGGTTTCTGAGTTCTCGGATATCATCTCTCCGCGCTGCAACGAAAAGGATGGTGTTTCTGAAGGTACGCTGTCTTTCATCGTCTGTACTGTATCTGAGAATTTTGCGTGCTGCCTCGCGAGCCACATCGGTCTCTTTTTCTCGGCTCGGCAGAGAGGATTGTGGTGGCAGAATGACGTACTGGACGGTCTCCGAATCTTTTACGAGGTCTGGAGATGTTGGGCAGATTTGCACGCTCGGATCGCGTCCGATTGTTCTTTCCAATCGCGAGACGATCTCACCGTGGATATCTTTTTCCGTGTATTCCGCTGCGCGATCTCTGGCGACTTTATTCAAATTTTCTTGTGTATGGAAGTAGTATCTATCGTCAAGATTATAGAGAAAATGGAGGTTGCCAGCCATTCTGCTGAGTGCATCATTGTAAACTGCAACGCCTTGTCCGGGTTCAACGACTCCGAGATGAATCTGCTGCTGAGATATGCCTTTGACAGCACGGCCGGTTGCACTACCGAAGAAAACGGTGCGGGCGACTCGACGCGCTGCGCTCCCCACTTCAATGAAACTTTGAGAACTCTGATCAATCTGGTCGGTCCGGGAACCGTGGCTGTCTACTTCTTTTGTGACGGGGTCCCAATTTCCGCCAGACCTTGCAAGCAGTCTTGTGAATTCATCGGCGAGTGCGGGATCGTCAAGCGTAAGGTTTGCGGGCATTATCAACAGGGACGGATCCTGTTCTTGGTAGAGGCGGGAAATGCAAGTCGCCATGATGCGTAGTACGCCGCGGGTGCGTTGAAATCCGGGCATGACTGCCCAGTCCTCAAAGAGTCGGTCGAATATTTCGGGATGGATCGGGTAGCAGTCTTTCATTCGTTGTAGGTAGTGTTGATCGCTAACGTTATTTGGATATTCACTGCGCGAGTTTTGATACATCCTTCGGAACGCCTCGCAAGTCAAGTCGCGTTCTGTCTTGTCGTCGTCACTCATATTACTAAACAACCGTCTGCGCACGACCTCAAATGCGTTATCAACTTCCAAGGGGATAGAAACAGCATCAACCCTCTCAAGAATGGATTCAAGGGTATCAAGAACAGTCATGCCACCTTCGCCACCTGCTTGGATTTGTCCCTCTGGCAGCGTTGTAACGAGCGTAACATTTTTAGTTCTCTTTACAGACTCGGTAACCGCTTGAAAAAAGGTATAAATGCTTTCTCGTGTAACGCCTTGTACGTTCCGGACATAAGCAACGAGTTCATCCATTAGGATAATAGAGGGTCCGACGTGTTCAAATAGGGCATCCAACTGGTTTCCACCCGGAGCGGTGCCTTCAAGTGCGGCTTTCCGGACAATATTATAAGCATCCTGTCCGCCGAGTTGATCTGCCATCATACCCCAAAGTGTATTGAGCGGGTCACCTTGTTGCGTTTCATCTGCATCGGTCGTTGAAAGATAGGTGCCAACAAGAACAGAAACGTTAGCATTGAGGAGTGTGTCGGTATGGCATCCTGCTTCGTTTAGGATGTCTTCAATTTCAGTACGTAGTCGCTTATATTTATTTTCTGCTGGAAGTGCTCTTAGGATGTTAATCCCAGTAACGAGGTGATAGAGAGCGATGAGGCTATGGGTTTTTCCACCTCCGAAGCCGGTTTTGAGTTGGATAACAGGATCGCCATCTTTACCGCCGAGGCGTTTCAAGGTGTTCACTAACAATTGACGGAGTCCGGGGGTGATATAGGTCTGATTGAAGAAGATTTCGGTTTCGCCGTATTCTGGTGTCTTAGCCCTACCCTCAAATACCTCTTGAAGGTCCGCGGCGAATTCTGATTTTCGGAAAGTGCCTTGAATGACATCGGTATTGGGACGTATAACATCACGCCATGATTTGAGGTCTGCCGCCTTTCTACGGGGTAGTTTCGGTTTCGATTCTACAGTAGATGTTACATTGGCTAATAACCTGTCTCGGGTGGTTTCAACTTCACCTTTCTGTTCTGGGGCATTAATTTGTCCGAGCATGTCGGCAATTTCGTGAAGCCGAGCTAAAGCATATCCTAAAGCGAGGTCTTCTGTTTCAGTGTGAAAGGTGTTATTCCGCGCTTCAGTTATTATGCCCACAGCACTACGCACATCCCGATCTGGATCAAAGCGATGTTTAAAAACGTCGTGCCAGTACTTTCTGAAGAGGTGTGGAAAGTCACGAAAGTCTATATCCGCTTCGTTTTGAAAATGATCTTCTGGTGATAGGTTTTGCACCGTTTTCAGGTTTCTGAGGATAAACGGTCGCATGGTATCGCAGTAGATATTGAGTGCTTGGTAGAGTGCATCTTGGTTTGGACGTTTGGGCGAATTCACGTGTTTGGGGCTCCATCTCCGTAATTTTTTTCAGCAGTGTAGCAGATTGTCAGTTTTAAGTCAAACGCGATATTGCTCTCTGTCTATTCAAATATCCAATTTTCTCTTTTTATTAGGTCTACTATTTTGATACACTCTACATGGAAATGTGTACAGGCATCAGGAATTTCGTCTGTCCTTACTATATGTAAAGACAGTTTTCAAATAGTTTGGTAGTGGGTGTCTTTTCTAAAGGTGTGCGCGAGATTGTTCGCGTTTTTTTTTATGAGTTTGAGAGGCTCCTATCCTACTGGTTATATGGGTTTGTGGCGTTGGTATTCGATTTTTTTTTTATGATGCATCTTTTCGGACTCAAAATTCGTCTTTAATAATAGAGGGTGTAAAGCGTATCGTGTTGCTTAATTGAAACGGACGCAATGCGCAATAATGCACGTCGCAACCCCCTTTATCGCCCCTTATCAAGAGGCAGGCGGGTACGCCGCAGAATTGCGCGACGACGAACCAATTTACTTTTCAGTAACGCATCTATTCATAAGAAGTTAGGGAGGATTTCTGATGATTAACTGTAAGTTCCTACTCAGTGTGGTATTCTTGCTGAGTTTGGTTGTGCCTGTATTTTGTTTTGAGCCTTCGGGTGGTGTTTTGATGCTGGATGGTGAGGATGACTATGCAATACTTCCGCTTGCCGAACACGGCTATATTTTCCCGAGAAATACCGATGCGTTTACGGCTGAGGTGTGGTTCTATCCGAAATCTCGACCGGAGCCCGGAGAGAAAGGTATCATTCTGAGGCAGCAAGTTGCGTTCGGATTGAGGGCAAGTGATTGTAGAGGTAGGGTCGGTAAGAAGGATCAAGTTTGTTCCTATGGCTCAGCATATCTTGAAGGTGCAGCAAGAGGTGTCACAGGCATTGATGCTGTCATCAAGATGGATCAATGGAACTATATGGCAGTCATTTTCACGGACAGCATATTTTATTTGGCGCACAACGATCAGATTGTTAACGGTGGGAAATGGGACATTATGAACGTGGTGGCTGCGGAGCTGCGTGTCCGTGACGAGTTTAAAAATTTCTTTGTGGGTGGGTATGTTGGAAAGTCTTACTTTCATGGTGCGATTGATGCGATAAGGTTTTCAGATATTGCTCGGTATGATTTACCCGCCGAGGAGGGGATCTCGCCGTTTGAGCCGCCACACCGTTTCTCAAGCGATGCGCACACGTTGGTACTCTGGGATTTCAATGACAAGGTGGGTGCAGATCGCTTTGAGGATGAATCGGGGAATGGGAAGACACTCATCGGCATGAATGGTGCCATTACGCTTGGTGGAGCGGGTGTTAATCTTGGGGGTGCTCCTGAAGATGGACTTGAGATTCGACCCAATACCTCTTTAGCGACGACATGGGGCCAAGTCAAGTCAGAATCGTTTTGAACTTGAAATTTTCATAGGCTGCAAACACTTGACATAATGGGACCGGTGTGGTTAGATGAAGATAAAAAATTGATTCGGTAATTTATTGGCGAAGTCTGGTGCCCCTTCCCAGTAACGGGTGGGGACCCCGGTTGCAAACCGTACCTACCGGGCCTGGGAATCAGTGCGGTTAGATGAAGATAAAAAAAATAATATGGAATATAAAATTTCAGAGATGGTATTACAAGACTCCACATCAGATTCAGTCTTTGCGTGCATAGAACGCGATGCCATCTTTTCATCAGGGGGATCTCGTGGAAAAAGAAGATGATG
Source organism: uncultured Poribacteria bacterium (assembly GCA_951828385.1). Lineage (GTDB taxonomy): Bacteria > Poribacteria > WGA-4E > WGA-4E > WGA-3G > WGA-3G. Next base: position 2,919,530 of record OX639973.1, on the reverse strand, counting down.
TTCAACTGATTCAGAGAACCTTATCGGGAGACGATGCGGCATTTGGTATCTTGCTCCAAAGATACCAGAAAAGCGTGCACGCGCTTGTATGGCGGAAGCTCGGGGATTTTCACATTGCTGAAGATATTACGCAAGACACCTTCCTTCAAGCCTACAAAAAACTCTCAACGCTGAAGAATCACAATCAGTTTGCCGGATGGCTGTATGTCATTGCAGATCGGCTTTGCATTGATTGGAGTCGGAAGAGAAGGCTCATAACGGAATCGCTGGAGGACACACCTGTGGAAGAAATCGAAAAATCCTCTTATATGCATCACGTATCAGAAGCGCGAGAAACAGAACGCACCGAGCATCGGCGTGAACTCGTCAAAAAGCTGCTCGCCAAACTTCCAGAGAGCGAACGCACAGTGGTGACACTCTATTATCTGGGGGAAATGACTGCCAAAGAGATTGGGAAATTCTTAGGGGTGTCCGTGGGTACAATTAAAAGTAGGCTTCGTCGGGGCCGAAAGCGTTTGCAAGAGGACGAGGAACTGATGATCCAAGAGGTTTTCGGTGGCGTGCGAATACCGGCGAGTTTGGGCGAGAATGTCATGCGCCAAGTTGCTGACATGAAACCCACTCCGCCTCCGGCTGCTAAACCGTTCCTCCCATGGATGGCTTTAGGTACGGTTGCGGTTTTGATCGCTTTACTTCTCGGGGCGAGCAACCGGTATCTCACCCGTTTCCAGAAGCCGTATAGTTTTGAAGCACACTCTGAACCGACGATTGAAATCGTCGATGCGCCTATTATTCTTGATATAGCAGCGAAACCGGCTGTGCGCAATCGGGTCGGACGGGATGTGAGGCCGAATGAAACCAGCCGTGCCGTCACCCAAGTTTCTAATGTAACCTCGGTATCGGTTGCGCCGGAAAATGCTGCCAAACAGTGGATGCCGAGAACAGACATGCCAACAGCCCGATTTCAATTTGGGACGTGTGTTGTGGACGGAAAAGTATTCGCAATAGGGGGTGAAGTTGACAAGCTTGGTGACACATCCATTGCAACGGTAGAAATGTACGACCCGAAAACCGATACATGGGAAAGAAAGACAGATATGCCGACAGCGCGGGCTGGCGTGTCTACCTTGGTCGTGGATGGGAAAATCTATGCCATTGGTGGAGGAGAAAGCAAGAAATATCAGGTTGGTGCCGGTTGGGGGCACAGTGGTACACTTCTCCCAACTATAGAAATGTATGATCCAGTTACCGACACATGGACCCAGAAAGCGGATATGCCTGTGCCGAGGAGTAGTAACAGTACCTGCATCGTGGATGGAAAGATCTATATCATTGGTGGCGTGGCAGCCAACAGAAAACAGTGGCGCTTAAATAGCGTGGACATCTATGATCCAGCCACTGATACGTGGACAGCAGCGAAAAGTATGAATCATGCTCGTGGGGGCGCGTCAGTGAGTGTTGTGAATGGAAAGATTTATGTGATGGGTGGAGTGGGATGGTCCCAGATTCCAAATCATCCAGGCCCCTTTCTTTCCAGTGTTGAAGTGTTTGATCCAAAGAACAATCGGTGGACAGAAATAACTGAGATGCCTGCCCCAAAAGCATTTCACACGGCAAGTGTAATCGACGGAAAAATTTATGTAATAGGGGGTGGTTTTCGGGGCGATGATCAGTTCAAGTATCTCTCAACTGTTGAAGTTTACGATCCTGAAACTAACCGTTGGACACAGGAACCAGACATGCCGATTGGCAGATGGGGACATAGGGCTGAGGTAATAAACGAGAATATCTATACCTTTGGGGGCAATAGTGCTGCTTTTAGACCGCTTACAATGATTGACGTATACGGCACAGGCGAAGTTTCTCAGAGCGTTGACCCAATGGAAAAACTTGTGCAAACATGGAAAACGATTAAAAACAGCAATCATTGAACCTTCAATGTGTTTTATTTTACACTTTCACTAAAAATTTTTAGAACTTACGCGAGAAAAATGTCTAACCTAAGAAAGAGGATTTCTGATGTATATTAACTGTAAATTGCTACTCAGTGTGGTGTTCTTGCTGAATTTAGTTCTGCCAGTATTTTCTTTCGCGCCCTCTGGTGGCGTTTTGATGCTGGATGGTGAAGATGACTATGCGATCCTTCCGTTTGCCGAACACGGTTATATTTTCCCGGGAAATACCGATGAATTTACGGTTGAGGTGTGGTTCTATCCGAAAGCTGAAGCTGCGCCGGAGCAAGGAAAGTATAATATTATTTTCAGTCAGCAAGTTCGCTTCGGATTGCTGCCCGATAATAAGTGTAGGCGGGTTCCGATCAGTGGGAAAGATGAAGTGTGTTCATACGGTACAGCATATCTTGAAGGCGCAGGAGCGCACGGTCCCAGAGGTAGTCATGCTCCCATCAAAAAGGATCAATGGAACTATATGGCACTCATCTTCAAGGATAGCACGTTACATTTGGCATACAACGATCAAATCCTTCGGGGACAGAAACAGGACTTTCTGAACGTAATAGTTGAGGATCTGAATTTCCCTGAATGGTTTAAACATTTCTGTGTAGGCGGTTTTGCAAAAAAAGAATTAGTCGAACATATACCTTACTTTCATGGCGAAATTGATGCGATAAGGTTTTCCGATATCGCCCGGTATGATTTACCTGCCGAGGTGGGGACCTCACCTTTTGAGCCGCCACACCGTTTCTCAAACGATAAACACACGTTGGCACTCTGGGATTTTAATGATAAGGAAGGTGCAGATCACTTTGAAGATGAATCGGGGAGTGGGTATACATTAATCGGCATGAACGGTGTCACTACCAGTGGCCCACTTGTTGTCAATCTAAGGACCACCTCTATAACCACGACATGGGGTCAAGTCAAGTTGGATCGTTAGGAGAAAGTTATGCTCGGAAAATATAGGTATTTGCAATGGGTTTTTACCCTCCTATTTGTTGTCGCTTCCAGCAGTTTTGCAGGGGGGTGGAAACCGGTAACTCAACTACCAACATGGAGAATTGGTGGTGCTGCCGCTGCTGTGGGTGGTAAAATTTATCTCATCGGTGGTTTTGACCACAAGACACATGTAGGCGGACGTGGGCCCGCGCTCTCAACGGTAGATGTCTACGATACACGGACGAACAGCTGGCACGCAGCTGCAGAGATACCGACCCCGCGGATTGGACCGCAAACCGCAGTTTTTTCCAACCAAATCTACGTGTTTGGGGGTTATGACCGAAAAGGTCGGTGGGGTGCGACAAGATACCACACAACTGTTGAGATGTATGACACACAAACCGATACATGGGTCAAGAAACAGGATATGCTAACCCTCCGTATGCCTTTCGCCACAGCGGTTGTTGATGGAAAGATATACCTCATTGGTGGCATACGTATTGAAGTTAAAAACGGGGTATTTGGTGGGAAGGCTATTACAGATCTGGTTGAGGTTTACGATCCATTGACCGATAGATGGGAGCAGCGGGCAGACATGCCGACAGCACGAAGTGCGGGTGATGCTGTCGTTGTAGACAGTAAAATTTATGTGCTCGGCGGTCAGGCAAGATTCGCCCGCGGCCTTGTTGACGATTATGTCACACATATTGAAGAATATAATCCGAAAACCGACCAGTGGCTTCAACTCCGGGACATGCCAATGTTCAAATTTGGGTTCTCAACCGTTGCTGTTGATAATGAGATTTATACAATAAGTGGTATGAATAATGCGCTTCAACGCCCTGACGCTGTAGACGTTTATAATCCGACAGTTGACAAATGGCGTGAAATAGAACCTCCAACGATTCCAACAGAGGCGACAACGGTGGTTGTCGTTAACGGCACAATCTATACCTTAGGTGGTCTATTAAGTGATTTTGGGTTTTCGCCAATTGTTGAGGCGTTTGATACCGGGTTCCGTGCGGTTACAGCGCGGGGCAAACTTTTGACACACTGGGGTGAACTCAAAGCAGAACGCCAGAGATAACCTCGGTACTTACGCAAACCCTTTTGAGGGCGAGATTTGCAACCTCTTGAACAGGAAACCAGCGGTTTCCTATGCTACGGAGAATTGTCCAAACTACAGTCAAATCAAGGAGACCTATGAAGATAAAAAATCTACGAAAGCTGCCAATTTTGGGTTGCCTTTTTCTGATCGTTTTCATTCCGATGCGTGCTGAAGCGATGCCACCACCATCACCTGCTGGTGGTAACTATTTAGCCCTTGATGGGGTGGACGACCATGCGGTTTTGGACTTTGAAACTTTTGGGCTTCTCTTACCAAAAGGCACGGATGAATTCACCTTTGAAGCGTGGATATATCCAACCACACTGCCTGCCAAGAATGTAAACGCAATAATTCTCAGCCAACAGGTACGGATGCATGTCTGGGACCATGATCACGACGGAAATTTAAGACTAATGAGTGGCGCGCATGTTGTTCTGGAGCCAGTGCACATTCTAATAGCGTTCGGTTGGATAAAATTTTCCTCGGATCAATGGAATCATATTGCCTTTCAAGCAAGAGAAGGACAGCCAATAGTCATCGTTAACGATTCCGTGCGCCTCTTAGAGCGTCAAAGAATAATTCTTGCCCCCGATATCTCACACGTCGGGCATCCACAGGATTTTATGATCGGCGGATTTGGAGAGAAAATTGAGTTTCACGTTGGTCATTTTTGGGGTCATTTTTCGGGCTATATTGATGAGGTCCGCATCTCAACGGTTGCGCGTTACAATACCGCCAAACGCGGTTTCACGCCGCGGAAAAGATTCGAGAATGATGGACAGACGGTTGCGTTGTGGCATTTTGATGAACCGATGGGAAAACGGGAGTTCTCGGATACATCAGGCAACGCCTACCATCTAATGGGCAAAAATGGCGCGCGGACCGATGGCACATTTGCAGTTGAAGCAGAAGGAAAACTTGCGACGGTATGGGGGCGACTTAAGCGATGAAGGCGAGGTTGGGGACCTCGCCAGTGGAAATAGGATTACGGCGGCTATTCTGCTAATGCAATTACGCCGCAGCCGATGCGTGCGCCTGCAGCGCCTGAGGGTTGTGAGGTAAAATCGTCTGCACCGGCATGGACGATGATGCCTCTGCCGACAACATCTACGTCAGAACCGGTGCCGATTTCCCAGAGGTCCGTCGTCAATTCGATGCTGCCCGTGCCGTCCTCGCCAACGGTGATATTGCCGATGTCTCCGAGATGGAATTCACCTTCACCCCACTTCCCATGTGCGACACCCGTCGGATTCCAATGCCCACCTGCCGATGTACCGTCAGGTGCACTACAGTCGCCACTTTCGTGGATATGAACGGCATGGATGCCCGGAGATGCGTTTTGGATCTCAATCGTGAGCGTGATTTGATCGCCATTTTGTGTGAAAATCGCCATTCCGGTCACGCTACTGTCGCTTGCTGGACCGATTGTGGCGATTGCTTGTTTTGCCATTGGCGTAGACATAACACTTGTGTGCTGTTGGACTCTATCGCAGCTGACGAAAGATAGAGAAATGCCAATCAGCAAGAGAAGTGAGGTTTTAATACCAAAGGTGGTTAAGATATTTTTCATCAAATTCTTCGGTGTGGAAACCCCTAGAAGAAACGCCCAAGCAAAAACACTTTAGGCAGGGGAGGAACACCGCTCCTTTGTTTCAGTTTTAGATTCCCCGAAGTGGGGTGCGAGTTGTTTTTTCGCCACAGACTCGTGGGCGATTTTCTCCGAGTGGGCTGCTTCTTTTCGGAAGTGCTGTCACCATCTCCGATCCGACCTGACCCGGTGTCTTTGAAAAAACAGGTAATGACCTTTCGGCTCTCTGCTTTCGCAGGTATATGTTGCCCCTTCCAGATCACAGTATCCAAGTGAGGTTAAGACTTTGGGAGCATCCTTAGATAGCCCTACTACCAGTTTGGACTATCGTTTGATAACCGTTGTTTCGGCTGCCATACCGAGATACTGCGATATATTACTGTAGACAATGAGTTACCCTCGTTCAACCGATAGGAAACCTGGCTGCCGTATTGAACAAGCCCCCATGCTTTAGCTGGGGGTCACTGACTGTTGGATCCTCCATTTAAAATGGGTTATTTAAACAGTAAGTTAATGTAAACGTGAGTTTGATAAAAGTGGGATGTTGGATTTCCCTTAGGCTTACAACCCGCAACTTGGATCGTAATTGGTCAATTTTTATTATTATTATTGCAATTATTAAGATAAAGCCTATGTCCAACTAATATTATACAATACTTTTACGGAAAAAGCGAAATTGTTTTCAAACTCACGTTAATGTAAACAAAAAGTTAATCTAAGCCGTAATATTGAGGAATCAAATGGTAAATTCTTGAACTATTGGAATACACCTACGGTGTACCCTCCTCAATGCGGATGCGTTGATTCGGTTTGATATTCTTGCGTTTACTCACAACACCACTGGGCCAGAGGACTTCAATTGTTTTAATGATGGCATCGTCGTTTATGCCGAAGATGGCGGTGAGTTCGCTTTGTGAGCAGTAACTGGAACCGCTCTTAACCGTTCGTGTTTGTGTTCCTGATGCAGTGGTTATGCGAATCTGAGCCCCGATGCCGTCGCGGTTGCTTGTTTGCCCGACAAGTTGGACTTTGATCCAGGCGTTACGATTCCCACCGTCGTTTCGGAAGAGGTGTGCCGGTCCGTTGGAGGTCGTAACGAGCAGGTCCCAATCGCCGTCGTTGTCGATGTCGCCGTAGGCTGCGCCTCTGCCGACCATCGGTTTTGCCAAGTCCATGCCGACTGTGTTGAGCGCATCACTGAATTTGCCGTGTGAGTTATTATGAAACAGGTGCGGCGGTTGGGCATAAGTGACCTGAGTCTGAATGGCGTTGATGTCATTTTCCACGTGTCCGTTGGCGGTGAAGATGTCGAGGTTTCCGTCGAGATCGAAGTCAAAGAAGAAACATGCGAAGGTAAGTGTCAATAGCGTTGCGTTTCCGATCTGTGCGGCGGGGGCATCGTCCATGAAGAAGCCGCCATCGTTGTGATAGAGATTGAGCATCTCGTTAGAGAAGTTGCCGATGATAAGACTCTCCTTACCGGTGCGATCATAATCGGCGGCATCAACGCCCATTGCGCCGGTCGCGACCCCTTTTTCGTCATGAGAAACGCCGACTTGCAGTGCGGTTTCGATGAAGGTGCCGTCGCCGTTGTTTTGGTAGAGTTTATTGGGTTGTGTATCGTTCGCCTCAAAGATGTCTGGTAAGCCGTCGGCGTTGTAATCGAAGATACAAACACCGAGGGATTTGCTCGTTTTGTCCTCAATGCGTGCACTGCGGGAGACATCAGCAAATGTACCATTGCCCCGATTTCTGAAGAGTTTGCTCGCCTGTCCTTGGTAAGATTCGGGTGTGCAGTAGGATTTATTGATACCGTTGAGGGTACAGAACAGATCGTTCTCTATACTCCATTCAACGTAGTTTGCAACGTAGAGGTCAAGGTGCCCATCGTTATTGTAATCGAACCATGCGCAGCTTGTACCGAAACCGGGGTTATGGATACCAGCGGCTTCCGTGGCATCAACAAAGGTACCATCGCCGTTGTTTTTGAAAAGTCGGTCGGTTTCAAGGCAGCTGATATAGATGTCTGGATCGCCGTCGTTGTCGTAATCAGCGACAGCGGCGCCCATCCCGTAGAGTGGGACAGCGAGACCTGCGGCTTCAGTGACATCGGTGAAGGTGCCGTCTCGGTTGTTGCGGTAGAGTGCCATCGTTTGTCGTTTCTGGTGCCCCTTCCGAGTAACCGGTGGGGATCCCGGATTGCCTTCCCAGTCCTTTCCGTTGACGAGGAGGATGTCCTGCCATCCGTCGGTGTCGTAGTCGATAAAGGCGCAGCCTGACCCCATTGTTTCTGGGAGATATTTCTGTCCGAAGGCACCAGAGTTATGGATAAAGTTGATGCCCGCTGCGTGCGTGATGTCTGTAAATTGTGGTAGGTTTTGGGCAGCGGCGTTTAGCGCGAAAAAGATCAGGAAAGTTATCAAGTATGCTAAAATTGCTATGGTATTAAACCGACTTTCTAACTTTACGAATTTTGGTACACTTACCAACTTTTTAGCGTAGTATAGTGCCTGTTTTATTGTGAGATAGAAATCCAACGGTCCTCCTCCCATGAGGTTTGGATGGCAGTTTGCACATCGGCGACTGCGGCGGCTTCTCGGAAACTTGGGTTGCCCTGTTTTCCGGTGTGGATGGCTTGCAAAAATTGATGCGCCTCGATTGTCTTCAGGTCGTCGTAGCCCAATCCGACACCGGGACCGGGGTTGAAATCGCTGTGGAACGGGTGGCTGGGACCGCTCAAGATACGTGTGTATCCGTCCGGGAAGCCGTCTTCAGCGGGTAGGTACACTTCAAGTTCGTTCATCTGCTCGAAGTTCCAGCGTAAGGCTCCGGCTGTGCCGTTTACCTCGAACGCCATCTCGCATTTGGGACCGTTAATAACCCGACACGCTTCCAGTGTGCCTCTGACACCGTTTTCAAACCGGACGAGTGCTCCGACGTAGTCTTCGTTCGTAACGGCTTCCGTTTCGCCATCCGCACCGAGTGTAAAGTGTGTGCCGGTGCCTGCGGTCGCTACCGGACGTTCTGGGATGAACGTCTCTTGTTGTGCGACGACGCTATCAATGCCGCCAACGATAAAGTGTGCCATGTCAATCACATGAGAGAGCAGGTCCCCCAGTGTTCCCAATCCGGCGATCTCTTTCTGAAACCGCCACGAAAGGACGGCTTGCGGATGGCTTGCGTAGCCAGCGAAAAATCTGCCACGATAATGGGTGAGTTTGCCGAGTTTGCCGTCTGAAATCAGTTGTTGGGCGTATTGGACGACGGGTGCCCATCTGTAATTATAACCGACGCAGGTTAGGACACCTGCCTGCTGAGCGGCGGTGTATATTGCCTGCGTTTCAGCGGGATTCCGTCCGACGGGTTTCTCGCAGAAAATGTGTTTTCCGGCTGCGGTGGCTGCCTTGACGATCTCAAGGTGCATGTTGTTTGGCGCGGCGATGTTGACGAGCTGTACGTTTTCGTCTGCAATGACATCTCGGAAATCGGTAGTTGTGCGTTCAAATCCGAAACGTGATTTTGCCTCGGTTGTACGTTCACCAACGTCGTCTGCACAGATAATGAGCTTGGGATGGAGCGGAGTGTTGTGGAATCGGTCCGCAATCTGGCGATATGCGCGGGCGTGTGTCATGCCCATCCATCCCATCCCGATAATGCCAATGCCTATTGTGCGTTTGGTTTCCATTTTCGTCTACTCTTCGTCAATCGTTTTTCAGATGTCCCCACGTGGTTGTGAGTTTGGTTCGTGGCTCGACGGGACGCGCTTTTCCGGGTCCGCCGTTAGGGATATTTTCGCCAGTGATTGCGACATCATCAAAGTGTGCGCGTCCGTCTGCGACAACGAGACCGGCTTGCCCCCCTTTTAAAAGGTCTTCGTCAACAGCGGTGAATACTTCATCGTCGATTTTGAATTCGAGTGTGCCATCCTCGTAAATAGTGGCGGTCAGGTCGTACCACGTATCGATTTCCGCATCAAATAGGTAGGTGATGATGTTCCAATCGTCTTGAACTGCCTTTACAATTCGGACGGTGCCAAAAATATAATCTATAAAAAAGAGGTAGCGGCTATCCTCTTCGCCTCTATCGTGGAGTGTCAGTCCGATGGTTGGGGGTTCATCTTTGTCTTCCACCAACTTTGCGCGACAGGAGACGGAGTAGTGTTTCCATGAGAGTTCGCCTGTGAGCCAGAGGCTCATGAAGCCGGGTAAGAAGATTTCGCCGACGGCTTCGCCATCGTCTATCCACCATTTTTCGGCCTTCCGGTCGATATTAAAGATTTTCCATTCGCGGGTATCATTATCTTCAAAATCGTCGCGCCATGTACCTGCAAGGCTGGGTTGCCATGCGCAGATTGAAAGGCAGGCAAGCGTGATAACTGCGATGATTGGTCCTAATTTTTTCATTGCTTTTCTCCTTATGATTCGGTGATTATACATTGTCCATTCGGATCTGCGTAGGGACAAGAACAGCAATGATCCGTATTTTTATTATAATTGCCCCGCTGCAGTGCCGAGATTTTTTTCTGCCACTGTTGTGTAGCTTCTTGTAATTCTACTATGCTAAAGTGTTTCTGTATGTAATGATCCTGTTCAATAAAGAAGATATTGATTGTTACTGTCGGTTGTTCTGGATAGCGTCGATGTGCCAGCAGGCTATAAAGTTCCATTTCTGGATGATATGCCTCTGAATCTTGGAGATCGCCGGTTTTGTAAATGACGATTTGCCAGTGTCCTGCTTTGTCTTGAAAGAGTCTGTCGAATCTACCCTCAACGATGTGTCCGTCAATATCTGCGTGAACTTGCTGGTTCGTGTAGGTTTTGGCGGCGGAAAGTGCTGTTTTTCCGAGTTCGGAGTTGGTAAAATTGTTAACGTATGTACGAAGTGCTGCTGTCGATTCGGTCGTTGCTTCAGCATAATTCTCAAGGGCTTGGTCGATGATAGTGTCAAGGTTTTCAGGGTTTGATTGCTGTCTGATTCGAGCGAAGGTAGAGCGAATTGCGTTATCCATCTCGGTTTCATCCAAACTTGTTTCTCTTTGGTCATCCGTCGGGATTCGTAGCACATTTTCCAGCTGGTATCGCAGTGGACACCGCGCGTAGTTGGCGAGTTCAGTGACGGAGAAGGTTGCGGAAATACCGGTTGGTTCGAGTGCTGATGGTAGGCATTCTGGAAATTTGATGGGTGTTCTGTCATCCAAAGTCTCATCCGTGGAGGTACTGCTTTCGAGTCGTCGTAACACGTTGAGTTTGAAAGGCAGACTGGATAAATCGTCTTCTCCACCACAGATACCGAGGTGTGTGTCGAGCCACTTAAGCATTTCCTGTGCTTCGCCTTTGTCTGAGAGTGTTCCTGATAAAATAAGCCGGTCTTCGGCGCGTGTTGTACCGACATAAAACAACCGTTTCTTTTCGGCGACCTCTTTTTCGCGCGATCGGTTTTTCATGTGGGCAATGATTGAGGGTTCAGTTTTCCTATATCCGTCATCTGGCTTAAGCGGACTAAAACCGATACCGAATGTTTCATCAATGAAAGGTTCAGTGTCTGTTCGTCCCTTCCGGTTAAGGCAGGGGAGTATAACGATTGGGAATTCCTTCCCTTTGGCGGTGTGAATTGTCATAATTTGCACTGCTCCGCTGCTGGCTTCAACGGGTGCTTGTCCCTCGCGAGGCTCTTCGGTGATTAATATGTCCAGAAATTCGATAAAATCTGGCAGAATTTGTGTGTTTTCATCTCCGTCGAAATTTCTTGCGAGTTCCAAGAGTTTTTGATAGTTCGCCAAGCGTTGTTGTCCATATATGCCGGTTTTCAGTGTTCCAATCAATCCGGTTTCATTAACGATGGTAACGATGAGTTGGTTGACAGGCATGCGGTGCGCAAACTGATCGTGCTTATTTAAAGTGTGTATCGCGCGCTTGAGGTTATTGGATTTTGCTTGGTAATTCTGTGTTTTTTCCCAGAAATTTCCGTCTTTCTGTAGTGAAATTTCATAGAGTTCGGCATCAGAGATGCCAAAGGCAGGACCGCGAAGGACTGCTGCAAGGGGTGCGTCGTTTTTTGAGGGTGCGCTAAGGAAATTGAGGTAGTTCCAGATATCGTAAATTTCCTGTCGTTGATAGAAACCAACGCCACTTGTAGTGAGATAAGGGATACCTGCCGCAAGTAGAGCGTTCTCGATATCAGGGAGGTGTCTTCTACTCCGGATGAGGATGGCAATGTCGTCATACTGAATTGGACGCTCCAACGCCTCTCCATTTTGGCTGCGTACCCACACGGTTTCTACGCTTGCTTTCATATTTTTGATATGCTGAGCGATAAGTTTGTACTCGTCTGCCGCCTCGTTTCCCTGTGTTCCAAGGAGAATTTTGATCTCACCGTTTGCATGCGCCTGTCGCGCTTGCGTGAGGGGTTCATACTGCACCTCAAATTCATTTTCGCTCCCGTCCCCCATCAAGCGATCGAAAAAGTAATTGGCGAATCTGATGGGATCGCGTAAGGACCGAAAATTCTCTCTGAGGGAAATTTTCTCACCACCCATATTAGTGATTTTTTTCTCTATTCTGTCAAACACACGGACATCAGCACCGCGGAACCCATAAATGCTCTGTTTTGGGTCGCCAACGATAAAAAGATTTGCGCTGTTGAGATTGTTTGTCAACAGCATTACCAATTCATATTGCAATTCGTTTGTGTCTTGATATTCGTCTACCATAAAGTACTGGTAACGCTCGACCAATTTTTGTCGGATTTGCTCGTTGTTGCGTAGTAGATTGCGGGTTTTCAGCTGCAGGTCATCATTATCGAGTGTGCCTTGGGAGAGTTTGGCGGTGTCATAGTCGTTGAGGATTCGGGTGTATAGTGTAAATAGGTCACAGGTCGTGCTGAGCAGAAAATCATCATCGGTTTCAACATCGTCTGTTTCATTGTCACCTGTTTCTGGGAGGATTTTAATTTTTTTCGCGGCCGATACCAAAAAATTGATTTCGGTGTTAATGTCCGTTGTATCAGTTTTTGTACCGATAAAAGCGGATTTTGCAATGTTACCGTTTTTGATTGTAATTGGGACAGCAATATGTTTGAGTAGTTCCGGTGCTTCAGGGGAATTTGGATTTTCCGAATATACAGTTTCTAATTCTTGGGTCAAATCTCTAACGACCTTTACACTTTTGCCGGTCGCGACTTGCATAACAGCATTTAGACATCGGATAAATTCGGGGATGTCAATTGTTGACATCAATTGTTCGAGAATCCGCTGCTGTAGGGCTTCATGTATTCCCTTGTCGTTTGAATTGCTATAAATTTCTTGCATGAGATGTTCAATTACATCACGTTGATTTATCATATCGGAGAAGAAATCCGCCAGTTTTTGCTGTCCACCGTAGCGTTGTAGTAGGCGGGTGAGTTCTGCGCGGCGCGGATGGTCAGGATTTGTCGCGATGTCTCTGAGGGTTTCCTTAAGGGTTTTCTGTAGTAGGAGTTTCTGGTCGATGCCTTGTATAATGCTGAAGTTGGCTGGTACACCCGCTTGAAAGGGGAATTCCCTCAGGATACTTGCGCAGAAACTGTGGATAGTTGAGATGTGTGCCGAATTCATCTCGTTGCGAAAGCGTTGAAAGGAATTGCCCTGTTTTAGGTCTTGCGCTCCTTGTTGAGGGGACAACTGTTTGATGACGCGATCCTTCATTTCAGCGGCAGCTTTATTTGTGAAGGTAATAGCAACAATTTCCCGCGGCGTGGCGTTGCCTTCACGCAAAATTTTGAGGTACCGTTCAACCAACACGGTGGTTTTTCCGGATCCGGCACCGGCGGTTACGCAGACGTGTTTTTCTATATTAAGGGCTTCTTGTTGACTCCGGGTCAATCGCATTTTGTCTATTTCCTTGTCCGGCGCGCTTGCAAAGCGCACCTGCGATAATAGAACAATATCTAATCGGGTAGTGGAATAATTGCCGCTGCTGCTATTACAAGTTGCACGGTGTCTCCGGGCTTTTTCGTTTCGATACCGGGATTGTAATGCACGGCTTTGAGCGGTACGTCTGCGGCTACCAACTGGTATTCTTCTATCCTGCCCAAGTAGTTGACTGCGGTAATCTTTGCCGTTATTGTGTTTTCGGCGTGGTTACCATCGTTCTGGTTGTTGTTGACGATGAGTGCCTCAGGTCGAATTGAGCACTGCACGGGTGTTCCGTCGCTTAAGTCGCGATAAACAGTTTCGGAGTGGAGTGTTCCGACGGGGGTCTCGATTGTAGCACTTCCGTTTGATGTGTGCTGGACTTTACCGGAGATAAAGTTGGTTTCCCCGACGAAACTTGCCACAAAGGCGTTCTTTGGGAACTGATATACCTCGCGCGGGGTGCCGACCTGAATAATGACACCGTCCTGCATGATTGCCATCCGATCCGCCATAGACAGGGCATCTACTTGATCGTGTGTGACGTAGAACATTGTAATATTTGTTCGGTCATGGATCTGTTTGATTTCGTCGCGCATCTGTTGTCGGAGAGCGGCATCAAGGTTGCTAATTGGTTCGTCAAGAAGGAGAACGCTCGGTTCAATGACAAGGGCACGGGCGAGTGCGATGCGCTGCTGTTGTCCACCGGAAAGTGTGTTGACTGCGCGGTCGCGATAGTCTACCATCTGTACCATCTCTAAGGCGCGCGTGATCTTTTCGTCTCGTTCTGATTTGCCGAGTTTGCGAAGTGTGAGTCCGTATTCAATGTTTTCGGCGACGGACATGTGGGGCCAGAGGGCATAGTTTTGGAATACCATCCCGGTATTGCGTTGATGCGGCGGCACATTGTTCATAACGGTATCGTCGAACCGTAATTCGCCGGTATCGGGTTTGTAGAACCCAGCGACAATCCGCAGAAAGGTCGATTTACCGCATCCGGACGGCCCGAGGAGAAAGAAGAATTCACCTTTCTCAATATTCAGACTTACGTCGTTGACGGCGAGCGTTGTGTCAAATGCTTTTGTAACGTGGGTTAATTGAACTGAAACTGCCATAATGGTTGTTGGTTGTTGGTTGTTGGTTGTCGGTTACAAGAGGTTTCTGATATACATCAAGAATTCCTGATGTCTCTCCACTGATAACCGATAACTGACAACTATTCTTCTAAATCTTTGACGCAGCGAAATCCGATGGTACTGCCAGATGAGAGATGGTACCACCGATCAGCGACGCGAAGGTCTTCAGGACTCCCGCCCCAGCCGCCACCGCGTAGGATCCGGAAATTTTCGTTATCAGGTGCGATGTCTCTACCGAAGCGCGGGTTATTTTGTGGACTTATGCTATAGAATTCGGCGTTGTATTCGTCGAAACACCATTCCCATGCGTTCCCTGCCATGTCGTATAAGTTATAGCCGTTAGGCGGGAAACTGCCGACGGGTGCCGTCCACTTCCATTGATCTGTTTCACCTGTGCTGCCGAAATTGGCATCTGTATGTGTAATTATATCACCATTGGGATATAATTTTCCAGTCAGATTTCCGCGTGCAGCGTATTCCCATTCGGCTTCAGTCGGTAACCGTTTGTTTGCCCATGCGGCGTATGCGGCAGCGTCGCGCCAGTTCACTCGGACGACAGGTGCATCCGGGGCGTTGAACCGCGAGTTATGCGACAAGGGTGGCTGCGGGTAGCCTGTACTTTCGACGAATTTTTGGTAGCGCGCATTGGTTACTTCATACTGGTCCATGTAAAATGCGTTGAGGGTAACAGTATGCACGGGTTGTTCGTCGCTATCCCCGGTTGTGGCCCCCATCTGAAATGTCCCTGCCGGAATCAAAATCATTGTGGCACCGTCAATCTCAGAAACGATTTCAGCGGTGTGTTCAGTGGCGGGTGAACGTTCATCGCTCCGGGTGCAGGCGGCGGACGTGATAACGCTGATGATGCTAATGAGAAGGATTCCGGTAATCTTCATAGCGTTTTTGCTATTTGCGCGGCGGCTTCGACGATCCACGCTTGTTCTCTCTCATAAACTGTTCGGAGATCCAGCCAAAAACGTCTGTCCTTGATTCTACCGATGACAGGGATTGTAGCGTTTCGGAACTGTGCGGCAAGCGTTTCAGCGGATATCTCTGAAGGTTCAAGCACAAGTGCGATGCTCGGCAATGTCTCGACAGGGAGTGCGCCACTTCCTATCTGCCCGTAGGTTTCCGAGATCTGAATGTTGACTTTTTCGGCGAAGCGGTCTTGGAGTTGCACTTTGAGTTTTTCGGCGACAGTGTAGAGTGTCTCTATTGAGCGGGTATAGCGGTTGAGCATCGGAAACTGTTCAGCGGCGGTGGTGCTGTCGATGAGATAACGCTGCAATGTTGCTGACAACCCGGCGATAATGAGCTTGTCGACTCGGAGTGCCCGCATCATCGGGTTTTTACGCATTTTTTCGATCCATTCCGATTTACCGACGATGATCCCCGCCTGCGGTCCACCGAGCAGTTTATCCCCGCTAAAAGTGACAATATCAACACCGCTGGCGATGCGTTCGCCGACAAGTGGTTCATGCGGAAGCCCATAAGCTTCCATATCAATGAGCGCGCCGCTGCCGAGGTCTTCCATTGTCGGAATGCCCTGCTGTGCCCCGAGTTCGGTTATTTCTTCCATTGTCGGAGTTGAAGTGAAACCGAGGATTTTGTAGTTGCTCGGATGCACCTTGAGCAATAGTCCAGTATTCTCGTTGATAGCTTCGGCGTAATCTCGAAGGTGCGTTCGGTTGGTGGTCCCGACTTCTCGGAGTATCGCACCACTTGCCGCCATGACATCTGGAACACGGAATGCCCCACCGATTTCGATGAGTTCCCCACGTGAGACGATGACCTCTTTACCACGTGCCACGGTCTGAAGCGCGAGTAGCACCGCGGCGGCGTTGTTATTGACGACTGTGGAAGCCTCACAGCCTGTTAACTGCTGTAGGAGCGGTTCGGTGATTCTATCCCGATGTCCCCGTCTGCCTGTTTCGATGTCGTATTCGAGATTGACGTAGTTTTGCGCGGCTTGCTGGATGGCTTTGCAGGCATCGTTGCTGAGCAGAGATCTGCCTAAGTTGGTATGTGTGACTGTGCCTGTTGCATTGACGACGGGACGCATGCGGGGTGCTGTTTTCGCCGCAATTTTCTGGCGTGTCCGTCCTGCGTATTCCGCGTGTTCTGGGAGTTGTGTCTGATTTCCGCTTAGGATTTCGCTTCGGATGTCAGCAACGACGGCACGTAGTGTTTCTATAACAAGCGGACGCGCGTAGGTGGCTTGCAATTCGAGCATCTCCTGTGTGTTCAGGAGTTTTTCGATGGCAGGCAATTGCCGGAGGAGGGTTTTATCTGTATTTGTGCTCAATCTCTGTCTCCATAAACAGGTCTCTGAATTTCGTTTTTTTCACTGTGTCGTTATAGCAATGTAAAGCGTCGGTGAGTTCAAAGTTTGCCTTCTTTTTTCAATTCGGCTTGAATCTCACGGTAGTCCCGAAAGTGGGTCTCGCCTTTTGCTGCAGTGTCCATGTCTAAAATGTCTTCTAAATCTTCAAGGTGCTGCATGAGAAGGCGGTACTCCGGCATCGACAGGACGGCGGCGGTTTTTTCACCTTTATGGTTGACAAGATATTGCGGGTTGATATTAAGCATAGATGTCCTCCTATCCAAGTCTTAGGTTTCTGGATTTCCTATGTTAGCACTCCCCCGTCAAACCCCCTGCCTTTAGGTAGGGGATGTAGACGGCGTAGGGTGTGAAAACCTAAAATAACCTTGGTATTCACACAGAAATGTTGTATAATTATAGCATTAAGTTGGCAGACATGTAAAGCACAACTGCTTGGTTGTGTGTCTGCCTACCCACTTCACAGGGGTTAAAGACTTGATACTTGGTATCCGGTGAGAAAGTCATACAAGTTCAAGATTCAAAATCAATCAAACACAGTCAAAATAGGCAACATGCTTGACGATATGTGGCAGATACACGTGCATATCCTGTTATTGGCTCGTAGGTATTACCGTATATTCGGAAAAAACCTGTCCGCATATCGAATAAAAGCACATATTGCGAAACTCAAAAAGCGGACAAAACCGCATTGGGCGGACTTGCCGAGTCAAGTTGTGCAAGACGTTGTATTACGTTACGGTAAATCACAGGACGCTTTCTTTGAAAATATAGAAGACCGCAAAGCAGGTTTGACGACCCGTAAAGTGGGTAGACCGAAAATCAAACCGCGTCATAAGTATAACTCTATGACCTTCACACAAGCGGGTTACAAACTTGAAGATAATCGTATCAAAATCAACTGTATAGATACATGGTTTTCCTTTCACAAACACCGTGAAATCAAAGGTCTAATCAAGACAATCACACTCAAACGTGATAAGTGCGGTGACTATTGGCTATGCTTTTCGTGCGAGAATGTTGACGATTCGGAACCGAAACTCAAGACGGGTAAGAGCGCAGGGTTTGATTACGGAAATAAAACATTCCTGACAAGCGACGAAGGCACTGAGATAGAATCTCCGCAGTTTTTCAAGCAATCCCTGAAAACGTTGCGATCCCTGAGTAAAGCACTGAGTCGTAAAGTCAAAGGTTCTAACAACTATTATCGTGCGTGTCGTGCTTTGGCGAGGCACCACAGAAAAGTCGCCCGACAAAGAGAGGATTGGCAGTGGAAACTTGCCACCAAACTTTGCACGGAGTTTGATATACTCTGTTTTGAAACACTGAACCTTGACGGCATGAAACGGCTTTGGGGACGCAAAATTTCTGACCATGCCTTCTACCAATTTCTGCAGATATTGGAACAGAAGTGTGCCAAACATGGTAAAAAACTTGTGAAAATCAGTCAATGGACAGCAACAACAAAACCTTGCAGTGATTGTGGATACCCTAATCAAGACCTCTCTCTTTCAGATAGACAGTGGACATGTCCAAGATGTGGTTCACACCACGACCGAGACATCAACGCTGCTATCAATATCAAACGGGCGGGCTTGGCCGCCTAAAGTGGAGCGACAGTCAGACGGTGGACTCTCTGAGAAAACCGCAGTCGCGAGGAAGCACAAGCCCCTACCTTTAGGTAGTGGGTACCTATGACTATAGCATATTGTCGGAATGTTGTCAAAGACATTTGGGAGGATATCGTTTTCAAAGTTGAAGATTCCAAATGATTTGAATTCTGCAGTTTTTTATGATATTTTTATTTAATAGTGTTGAAAATAAATGTGACATCCATCATTTTTTGTATTATTGGCGTTCTTGGGAACATCAAAGACTTACGAGGATAAAGCGAGGAGGAAAACCGTGGCGCGGAAAGAATTATCGCGTGATTTGTCTTTTCTGGAAGAACAGATCGCCGAACAGATGTACGTTTGGGCAGCGTCCATCGGTATAGATTCGGAAGTCTTAGACGAAGCACGTCTTGAGCATACCACGGAAGATATAATGACTTGGGAGCAACACAGTATCTATAGCAAAAGTGAAGAGTAATTGTCAGAATCAGGATTTATAGGATTTTAGGATTTTCAGGAGAAGGGACGGTTAGTTGAATGGTTTTAGTCCGGTAAGGTCGGCATTTGGATAAAAGTTTTATGATTTAAGGCGTTACGGACTTCACACAACGGAAGCCAATGTTGGTGACTTCACCTTCTGGAGATTGGCCAACGCGGCTCGCGATCCATACACTCGAGACTCCATCGTGCCAGGAAGTTCCACGGACTACGCGCAATTTATTAACAGCAACTATATTATTTGCTCCATCTTTTATAAGGATCTCAGCAATCGGATTCTGGTAGGGAGAATTCGCATAGAAATTTTCATCATAAGCATCAAAACACCATTCCCACACATTACCTACCATGTCATGTAGGCCGTATCCGTTGGGTGGATAGCTGCCGACAGGTGCTGTGTATGCATAGCCATCATCAAGATTTTCATCTGCCCAATTATCGTCGGGTTCTCTTTCCTTGTTCCAGATTGTTCTCAGGCGTTTATCTGCGAAGTTACATTGTGTGCCATCCACTGCAGCGTCCCCCCACGAGTGATTTTTTTGTATCAAACCGCCCCTTGCTGCTTTCTCCCATTCCGCTTCTGTTGGGAGCCGCTTGCCGGCCCATTTCGCATACGCCTTAGCATCGTGCCAACTGACCCCTACAACAGGATGGGCATCCGTCGGAGCATACTGATATATCCAACTCGGTAACGGGTGATAATTAGTGGCACGAACAAATTGATTGTATTGCCCAACGGTGACTTCGTATTTATCAATATAGAACGCATCAATATAGACCGGATGCATCGGTCTGGTGGCGGCATTCCCTATAGTATTGTAATCACTTCCCATCTGAAAGTCGCCAGCGGGAATCAGTACCATCGGGGCAGTGTCTGCACCGAGAATGGTATGAGACACATTTGGCGAAAGTGATTGCACTTTCTCATTTGGAATGATGTCACTTTCAATCTGAACATCATCTCTAATTTCAGGTTGCAGGGGATCGGGTTCTGATTTTAGAGGGGCTGATTGTTCTACTATCTGCTCCAAATGCGCGTCCCAGGCAAACTGTTGCCCACCCTGTAGGCTTACTTTTTGAACACGACTTTTATAACCTGAAAGTGCCAGTCCGACATTCACCGATTTTTCAAGACGGATACCTGTATCAATCTGATAATTCTGGAGTGGGGTCGTGCCAACAGCAACACCATCAATGTAGACTGTCGCTCCATCGGGAACACTCGTTATCCGCAACGTCGCTAGGGTCTCCAATTCAACGGCATTCCTCTCCTGATGTCTGTCTTGAGGGAGCACAAACACAAAATCCCCAGTGTTCAGTTGTTGATCGTGGATTTTCCCGTGTTGTGGGTGTTGTCCTGCAGAAAGCTTTGGTACTGTCCTGTACAGATAATCTGCTAACTCAACGCCAGTTAGATAACCGTCTGGCATCGGTTCCTCAACACGTCCTTCAAGCAGATCCAGAAACCCTTCCTTAAACGCACTCCTATCTGAAACGGGTTCATCTGCACGACCAGAGGTGATGAATTGGCGCACAGGATTTCTAATCCGTTCTGTGATATGTAAGGGTGTAACCTGATTCTGCAGATTGAGGATCGTCCCTGAGAAATGGCTGTCAAACATAAACAACACATGTCTGGCATGAATCTTCTTTGAATCTGCAACGAATTTGACCATATCAATGCTATAGAGATCAAACTCACCCGCGTTCTCTGGATTCGGTGTATCTAACATCACCAGATAACCGAGGTCCTCACCGATTGCCGATTTCGTTGTGTATCCGTGTCCGGCATAGTAAAAGAGGAGTCGGTTATCTGTGTCTTTACCAGATGTGTAGATGAAATCCGTAAACGCCTTGTTGAATTCTGCTTTCGTCAGATCTATTTTCAAGGTCACATCGAACCCTTGGTGGTTGAGGACCTCCGCCACTTCTTTGGCATCGTTGACTGCCCCAGGCAAGAGCTTCCACCCGTTTTTGGCGGGGTAATCCCCATTTCCAATAACGAGGGCGTAGGAATCGTTATAGAGATCAAGTTCTGTGCCATCTTCCGTGTGAACGCTGATTTTAATACCGCGTTGGGTGGACACTTCGGGAACAGCAATAAACTGAATCGTAACAGAAAAGAGTCCCAAAAATAGAAGTAAAAGTATTTTCCCTGGAGATACCGTCAGCATTTTCATTTGATACTATTTCCTTATCAACATTTTCCGCGTTGCTGTAAAATCGCTTGCCGTGAGCGTATAGAAATACACGCCGCTCGCTACGGACTCACCGATCTCATTTCTGCCATCCCAGTATGCAGCACGACTGCTATCTGTATAGAATCCTGCCGGTTGATGTCCCACCGCCACTCGCCGAACGATGACACCGCGAACATCATAAATCGTCACCGTCACATCTGCGGCTTTTGTCAACTGATACGGTATCCACGTCTCTGGGTTGAACGGATTTGGATAGTTCATCAGGAGTGCTGTCTGCTCCGGTAGATGTTGTTGTGTTACCGGAGCTGCGGGTGTTGTGCCAACAGTAATGGTAATCTCTGGTGGGATGGATCGTGTTTTCTCGCCCCGACGCGTCCCCGCGAGAAAGTTATCAAGTGTTACTTGAGAGGTCCCATTTGCGATCACTGTGAATGTAACCGACAGAAGTCTGCCTTGTCCTTTCGCAGCTTTTCCGTCTAACTGTAGTGATTTTATCCCTATGATTTTACCGGGTTGATTCTTGATACTGCCTTTCTGGAAAAAGGTGTCCCCGTCCTCCTGCTTCAGAAAATCGCCCTCAGCGACGCTCACGGCTTTTAGCACCTTCGGATCAAACGTCAGGTCGGCTTGCCATCCGCCGAAATCGCTGACATTTTCGACATTCAGATGCAGGGTCAACGCGTCTCCCACTGCCACTTCTTCTTGGGGTGTATCTGTCTGAAAGACGAAATTCATGCTCGGATGGAAGACGGTGTATTTCGCATCGGGCGCGAACCCAAAGAAACCGCTAAACCCGCCATGCCCGCGGTTATCAAGTGCGACTAACAAGACATTTTGACCGGCTTTCAAGGTGACAGGAAAAAAATCTTGGTAATCGTCAGCACCGCGGGCAACGAATGCCGAATGAATCAACTCACCATTGAGCCAGACTTTACAGGCATCATCAGAGCCGACGAACATGGTCGTCGGCTGTTCTTTGGGGGCATCTAAGATAACGGAGCCGTAAACGATATGGTCATAGATCTCCGAACCCGATCCCCACCCGAGTGCCTCTGTCATTCGATTGATGTTGTCCCCACCGCTGGCATCAAGTCTATGGAGCCGCCATTTACCCTCACCGACGGCTTTGCCTTCCTTCGCGCCATGCGTCGCGACTTTCAGTTCCGTCGTTGCGTTGCGAGTGGCGCGTGCGAGGAAGTCGGTGTTGGAATTCAACGCTGTGCCTGGGACGATCGCCCATAACCAGGGACCCGTTATTTTCGGACCCCCAGACGGCACCCCCGGATTGCCTTCAAGCCGAAGAAAAGTCGTATCGGGTAATTCTACTAACGCCGAAAAATCGGAAATGACGTTATTCCGAAGATCAAGTCGATCCAAGTTTTTCAATGCTGCGAGTGGCGCGGGATCCGAGATGGCATTGTTTTCGAGGTAGAGGACTTCGAGGCGACTTAACTCAGCGAGCGACGAGACATCGGAAATGATATTTGCATCGAGATTCAGGTGTTTCAACCTTTTCAGATCTGCCAATGGCGAGAGATCGGAAATCGTGTTATTCACCAGACGTAGCCATTCGAGTTGTGTTAATTCTGCTAACGCGGAGAGGTCTGAGATATTGGTATCGTCGATTTGCAATCGGCGGAGTGCTTTTAATCCCTTTAGGGTCGGGATCGTTTTAAGAGCCCCGTCGTTGCCAAATTCTATCCATGACAGTCTCGGCAGTTCTGCCAACGGGGTAAAGTCTGTAATCGGTGTCCGCCAAGCATCTATTCTTTCGAGGCTAACGAGACTCGCTAGTGGTGCCAGATTCGTTATAGGGTTGCCTGAGATGCCGATCCCATCGAGTTTTATTAACTTGTTGAGTGGCGAGAGATCGGTGATAGCGTTTTCCTCAAGACCGAGCCAATCGACGTTGGTGAGGTTGGCAAGTGGCGAGACATCGCGGATGCGATTCCCGCGCAATTTGATATTATTCAGTCGCGTTAATTCTGTGATTGGTGTCAGGTCAGAAATCTCATTGCGACGCAATTCGATACGTTCCAAGTTTGTCGCATGCTCAAGCCCCGTCAAATCGCGGATACCTCGTTCATCGGCACGAAGCGTCCGCAACCGCTGCATATCTGCCTCAGTAATCGACGCACCGGAGGCTTTACCGAGTGTTTCAGCAATCGCGACGCCGAGGTTCACATCAGGGACAGGGAAAGTAAAGCTATAGTCATTATTGTCGGGATCGAGCGTCGGTGTCGATATAGGTGTAGCGTTCACAGGTGCTGAGGGTATTCCGTAGCCCGATTCACTCACAGCACGCAGTCGCACACCATAAGTCGTGCCGTTGGTTAACCCTATAATGATTCGGTTGTTCGGTAGCGTTAGCCAGATGCCATTGTTCAGACTATACTCATAACGTTGTATCGGTCCGCCATTTCCGATGTTTATTGGCGCGTTATAGTTGATCGTCAGCTGCGTATCGCCTTCAATGATACCGGTAATCGTCGGGGCGGATGGCAGTATCGGCGGAATATATTCTTCATTCACCGCGGCAATCACAGGTTGGAATATATCGGTCCATGTATCACGTTGGACATTACCGCCACTGAGCAGCCCTGTGAGTCCGAGATTTTGTAGATTCGGTTTCTCTCCGATCTCTGAAAGAAAGGCATTGGTTTCTAAGCCGACTGCGGCTGCGGCTTCAGGGGCTCCAAGGGGACTTCGGTAGACTTCATGAAAACGATGCACCGGTTCAACGAGTCCGCCAAAAGTATCTCCTGTGGCTTCAAGTGCTACCTTGTAACGCTCGGTATCTTGTAGGACGTAACCCTCCATTTCTGCGTGCTCGACATACAATCGCAATGCCTGCTCTTTATCGAAAGCCGGGTTATTGGCACTTTGTATAGCCGAACGCACCTCGTCTTCAACGGCCTTCATGCCTTCGGTATGACACCCGAAACACGATAAACCGTTGCGGACGGCTGGATCGCTTGCCGCGTTGTTCGCCACGATGTCCGTGGGGGCGACATCAATACGGTTCCCCGAGGCATCGACGATCATATACGCCTGTAAGCCGTTGGGCAGATTGAAGATCATTTCACCGCCATCCTGCCTGAAAGACAAGGGATGCGTAAAGACATTCTGTGCCCCGATATTCCCAGCGAAGTCGTAACTTTTCCAATACGCGCCGTGCCGAGACGTGTGGCGTTCAACGACACGGTTATTCTCCGAGACCCCCGAATCGTTGAATCCCGCACGCCAGATGCGCCGCCCTGGGGCAGATTGAATATTTCTTGCGACATCCACACCGAGTTGAGATTCCAACGCGCTATCGGTTGTCGGGAGATCCAAAATGTCGTGATATAGTGGTGGCAGTGAAGCCGTCGCGATAAACCAATCGGCATACACATACGGCACTTTGCAGTTCATTTGCTGGCGAAGATTCGCCAATTTACGATGTGGGACGGCTTGTGTTTCGGCATCAAATTCGATGTTATATGGATACACATTTTCGATCTGTGTCCATGCATCGCCTCGGACATCCCATTCATAGTCCCGCAGGTCAATGTAGAAGATCGTCTCAGCGAGGTCAATAGGTTCGGGATTGATCACTTGGAAGCCCCAAGACAGAGAGTTGATGAGTTTCGAGAGTGCGATCTTATAGGCACTCAAGGTTTCTTGGCTATCACCGGCGTTATAGAGGTGTGTGATTGTAAAATAGCGCGCGAAAGGTCGGTCAAACTCAGGTAGGGTTGATAGATGTCTCTCGATGGTCGTTAGCATCGCCGTGGGCGTAATAAAGGTGACATCCCGCTGCGTCTGCCACTCTGGGGCACCTTGAGAAATCCAAGCTGCTATTGTTAGCAGTGCCTGCGGTGAGAGGGCAGGTTGTCCCAAGGGCATCTTCGGTTTTTCAAGTGTGCCTTCGACCAGGCGTTTATAGAACTCAGAGGCAAGCGGGTTTCCTGGGATTACTACGCCTGAGTCTATGAGTGAGGCGTGGTCAATGAGTAGGGCTTCGCGATATGAGCCAGAGGGACCGTGGCAGGTGAAACAGTTCTGTTGAAAGATGTTATATGCCTGTTCTGCGATGTTCTCTTGAGCATCAGCGGGATTCTGGCTGAAAATTATGACACCGATGAGAATGAAGTAAAGGATTCTGAGGTCTTTCATTGGTAATCTCCTTTTGTGTCTCTACTTGCGAATGAGCATTTTACGGGTGGCAGTGAAGTCGCCTGCGGTGAGCGTATAGAAATAAATTCCGCTTGTGACGGGTTCACCGAGATCGTTTTTTCCGTCGAAGTATGCGGCGCGGTTCGACGTTTTATACACGCCCGCGGACTGATGTCCTAACGGCAAGGTTCGCACGATGCTGCCTGTTGTCGTCCGTATCGTTAAGACAACTTCGGTTGGCACAGCTAACTGGTAAGGTATCCACGTTTCAGGATTAAACGGATTCGGGTAGTTTGCGAACAGTGCTGTTTTCGATTCTGTTTTCTCTGACTGCAAAGCCATCAAGATATTTTCAAGGGTTGTGATGCCTTTTTGGAATGCGAGGGACCCATCGTATTCTGTCCATGCCAGGTCTATCCAGTGCTGTATCAATTCGGGCGAGATGGGGGCAGCAGGGTCGTTATCAACGGGCGCAGTTATATCTTGTGCGACAAGGATAAGATCCTGTATATTGACGACCCCATCGCCGTTTATATCCTCATATACACGGCCGCCCCCGGGTTTCGAGGCTAAAAGCGTACCAAAACGGCGCGCAACCAAAATCATATCAAGAATACCTACCGTGCCATCACCATCTATATCGGCAGGACGGCGAGTTCCCGCAGGATGAGAATAATTTGGCAAGGCAGTTGTATATTCCGTGTTTCTATCGAGTCCAAAAAAGCCGCTCCACCAGCCTTCACCTTCGTAAACAGCCACCAGCAGGATGTTTCTTCCCGCTTTTAACGTGACAGGGAAATCCTCTTGGTAGTCTTCAGCGTCTCTATCAACGGCGTTATTATGAACCTGTTTGCCATTCAGCCAAACCTTCACAGCATCGCCACTACCGACGAAGAAACGCGACTCCTGCGCGGTCGTGACATCCAAGACGATCGACCCGTAAGCCACATGAAAATCTATGTTGTCTGTGCCTAAGCCGATCGCGTTTACCATGTCATTGATATTATTCGGGCCCCTTCGCGAAAGTTCACCGACAGACCAGACCTTATCGCCGACGCGGGCAGCTGTCTTGGCACCTTCGGTCGCAATCTGCTGTTCTGTGACCTGACCGTCACTGACTTCCGAGAGATAGTCATGCCCAGATGCAGCCGCCGCTGAACCCAATGCACCCTCTGTCGGCAGAATAACCCACAACCACGGTCCCTCGATTTTCGGGGCAGCACGCAGCGTGATGCTACCCGGGTTCTCACTCCGAACGATGGAAACATTCTCAGGGAAAACATCCAATGGCGAAAAGTCCAATATCTCATTATCGTGGAGATCTATGGATTGCAGATTCACTAAAGCGGCAAGCGGCGATACATCGGTGATCTGATTATGTCGAAGATTCAGACGTTTTAACCCCGTCAGGCTTGCTAAATCGGTGATGTCTGTGATCTCGTTGCCAGCCAGTTCCAGTTCCGTCAAGTTTGTTAATCCGTCTAATGGGGTGAGATCCGATATTTCACCGCCACAGATGTCGAGCTGTTGCAGTTTCGGAAATGCCCGTACCCCTTCGAGATTTATCACGGGCGTGCCCCAAGTGCGTAATATTCGCAGACTCGGTAACGCCGCGAAATCCGAGAAATCCGCGAGGGGATTATTGCTGAAATAAATCTGTTGGAGCTTGGGTAAACCCGTAAGCGCAGAGAAATCGGATATAGCGTTCCCTGAAATCTCTAATATCACTAAGCGCCGTAAATCCGAGACAGGCGATACGTCTGATATAAGATTACCGTTGACGATTAATTCACGCAAATTGATTAACCCCGAAAGCGGGGATAAATCGCGGATCACATTCTCCCGAAACTCAACGACCTCGAGTCGAGATAATCCTGCAAGGGGTGATAAATCGGCTATCAAATTGTTGTTTGCGCGTATTTCTTGAAGGTTCGTCGCCGATTCGAGACCTGTCAAATCGCCGATGTCCCTGTTATGTGCGTTCAGACCCTGTAAACGTGCCATATCTGCTCGCGTAAGCGGCACATTAGGTTGCTTGTCGAGTGTTTCAGCAATCACCGCACGCAAGTTCGCATCGGGGATGTTAATTTGCGCAAGACTCTCTGGTAGCCATAGAAGTGTTGCGAACAATAAGCATGTGAGTAGAAAAAAAGATGTCGTTTTCATCGTGTTCCCTCGGATATGTCTGCCGCACAAACAGCGTGTGCTTAGCGTTGGAAGATTGAACAATTTCACCGGGAGACCAAACAGTTAACGGGACTTGAGAA
This sequence comes from uncultured Poribacteria bacterium, assembly GCA_951828385.1. Lineage (GTDB taxonomy): Bacteria > Poribacteria > WGA-4E > WGA-4E > WGA-3G > WGA-3G. The sequence continues at coordinate 2,891,838 of OX639973.1, read as the reverse complement.
ATGACAATGTCGTCTCCCTCGGATTGTTCGGAATCACATTGCATGTACCTTTTCAGTGTAGATTCGGCTGATGCGTCAAGCATACGAAACCGGTCAAACCCTTTATCAAGTCAAATATGGGATGTTTTCTGAATATCTACGTCAACAACTGAAAACGCCTTCTATAAAAATGGATTTTGCGTAAGTCCTATATATACAATCATTTGGATCCTTTCAGAAGTAACCCGTATGACAATTTCATTGAGTATGCGTGTTCCGTCGGCTTGTTCTATTCAGTCAATAACGGGCTTTCCCTCAAGCGTTTGACTGTAAGGGTTTTTATCTCTGAGATCAAATGTAACTCGCGTTTTCGGATCCGCAGGAAAAACGCCCTAACTATCTCTGTGTTGTAAATTCATAAACCCATACACGATTACCGGCAGGAGTCCAATTTCCAGATGCATCTCTTGCTTTTAGTACTAAATTATAAGTTTCATTGTTTCTAAGGCTGAGTGACTTGCCTGTTGTTTTTACTAAAACGACTTTCTTTTTATCTATAAATCGGGTCCATCTCATATCAGTTCCAGTATTCCATTTACCTCTAACAAGGCTTAATTCGGCTTCATCAATCTCTTCGCTAAAAGTAAAGACAAACTGATCGATCTTTATACTTACGTTACTTTCTCCGTGATTTACAGAACTGGTTAAAATGGACGGGGCTGTTCTATCTCTATTTTCTTCAACGGCTCTAAATTCTATATCAATGGATGTTTTATTTCCGTCCTTATCTTCTACAAAACCTTTTATATAATATTTGCGATCTGATCCCAAATTTCTTCCATTCATCTTGGTAAGAAATATTCTACGACCGGTAATTATATCGATGGACGGTATCCATCTCAGGCTCACATCTGAATCATTTACTAACTTTATATCAATTTCTATAATATTTTCATTAAAGCGTAAACTTATCACATCCGTATTTGGGTCAACTCTGCCAGAATCTACAGTACTTTCTAAAAGTTTAGGTGCAGTCAAATCTTTTACGATAGGTTGTGGAATTGGTGGTGGTACTATCTCGACGGGGATTCCTGGAGGCGTTACTTCTTGTTCTTCCTCAGAAATTATTGGCGGTACGGGGAATATCGATTCGTCATCTGTGCTATCCGTAGAACATCCGATAACGCAAAGTACCAATAGACACACACATAGAGAGTTGTATAGCATATAATCTCCTATCAAAACTTTACTGGCAAAACTTCATCGTTTGCCAAACGAGTAGTTTGTCGTTAAATTTTTCACCAAAACCCCGTCCCATATACCAGGTTCTCTTAACTGGTCCAGCTTAACAAGCAAAATATCTTCATCGGTTATGACCTTTCCAAGGTCCGGGGTTATACCTGGAGCAGGTTCAGAAAGAATTATCCGAATAAGAAGTGAGTCCTCAATTTCTAATGCCAATGTGTAGTAGTATCCGAAACCTTTTCCATTAATACTTTTGTGCCTATAATCGGATTTGGATTTATCCAATTTACCGCTAATATGCTCACCGTGAAAATCAGGTACAGGCAAATGTTCACTAACCGGTTCACTAACGGGGTCAGGCAGATCGGCTAACGCATTGTTATTTGGGTTATCATCTGCCTCATCTATTGTCGGCGGTACGGGGAATATCGATTCGTCATCTGTACTGTCCATAGAACATCCAATAACGCAAAGGACCAATAGACACACACATAGAGAGTTGTATAGCATATAAGCTCCTATTAATTGGTGTTTTTTAGGGTAAACCTATAGCGTAGCGTAACCCGTTTGCTGATCATCTTTCCATCCTTCATAGCGGGATAGAAAGTTGTCTTCTTCAATGCTTCCATTGCTGCTTCTTCAAGTCCGAACCCGAGGTTGGTGCGTGCCACAATGTCTAACGGGGTTCCCTGTTCATTAATGGTTGCTTCTAAAGCAACCTCACCCTCCATTTTCACATTCTTGGCTATGACTGGATATAAGGGTTCTACTCTGAATTTGTATTCGGGAGCTGTGACTCCAGGTTCAGGTTCGGAGTCAATACCGGCTAATCTGGTGGCAAGTGGTGATGATGAAGTGTCAGTTCTGCGGGGTTGTCGTGTTCGGTCATTCAGTATGTCAAGACGGGGTGCCTGATGAAAGTTTAATCCGAAACGATACAGTAATTCCGCGCTTTGAAAAGAGAATTCAAGACTCCCCATCGCGCTCATCGTCGGCGACAACTCAACCTCTAACCCTGCTTCGCCGGTAAAAAAATTATGGGTCGTATTCACGTGGATTTTCTCGGTTGTTGAGACGTTGTTCCATGCTTGGGTATAGAACATACCGAAAAAAGGCTTCAGACGCCACGTATAACCGCTTTCAAGCGTATGTAACAAACCCACACCGCCCCGGAGATTCATATTTACGGCGTGCAGCGGCAAGTCCGAGATCCGGGCAATATTCGTATACTGGGTTCGGAAACCACCGAGTATAAAAAATTGCAACCCTGTCATGTTCATGTCATTGACATTTAGAAATCGAATGTCGATGGACGGACTTGGGGCGATCTCGTAGGGAATTTCGGTGTCGGCTTGAAAAAAAGAGATACCTGGTAGAAACGACATTTTTAAATTGCTGTTGAATGTATAATCAAGATTGCCTAATATCGTCTGTGCATTAAAACGGAAAGGTGCCTCCGTGTGCGTCGGCGGTCTGTAGTGTTGGTACCCCATGCCGATCCCCATCTTCCCTACCGGTGACCTATAAAATCCTGTTTGCGCGGACACGGATATAGAAGACATTACAAGTACGAAAAAAGGTATAACAAGCATTCGCTTATTCAATAGTGTGTTTTCCTTTCATAACAATCATAACAGACGCAAATTCGGAAATACCCCAATGCAACAAAAAATGCCCGCAACACGCTGCACAGGGCAGAGCAGCGCGCGAGCGGGCACCAAGCCATCCCATCCGCCGGTTAATAGCGAGAAAGAACCATCTATGGCAAAATGCTTAACTTAAAATAAGTGGGGGGGGGGGGGTAAATCTTATCTTGGCAGACTAAACAATTAGAAATACACACAACCGGGGAAATACCCGACGCGCAAACTGAAATTTGAAATAGGAAACTCCCAGCGTGCCTCTTCATGTGTATTACCTCAAAACGATGTGATCGTTCAGTGATCCATAATATTTGTTAAAATTATACACAAACATGGGAATAAAGTCAAATTTTTTCGCGATGTCTGACAGGGCTATTTAATTTTCGGTATTTCTGTTGATATTTTCAGAGAAGCAAATGCGGCGTGACTTTTCACACCGCATCTGCTATACTTCACTGTAAAAAATTACTATATTTTTCAGGTGAAGTATGACAAAACTAAGTTCTTGCCAGTTGTTTGATATATGAGCAGACGTGCCGGATCCCCGCGAGAAAAAGACAAACGCCACCCCCTTAAGTTAGAACAGATCAAATTCTGTTGAAATGTTCGCGTGTCGTTTTCAAAGTTGAAGATGCCAAGTGATGAAGATGTGGATATTTTTGTTATGCGCGACATCCTGACGAAATTCAAGGTATACTTTAAATTCTTGACTTAGTGGACAAAATAGGGTAAACTATACTTCTCGTGTACACACTGTATCAACACTTGAAGCAATTTTAACATTGTAAATGTGAGGGTTCCATGAAAAATCTTGTGATAACGGAAGAAATTTGGAAAGAGGGCAATGTGTATATCGCTTACTGCCCAGAGTTAGACGTTGTCAGTTGCGGTAAGAGCGTTGAAGAAGCAGGGAAAAATCTTCTTGAAGTTATTGAGATTCAGTTAGAAGAAACCGCTCGGCTTGGTACGCTCGAGACGTTTTTGGAAGAAGCGGGTTACGATTTGAATACTTCACAACCGACCCTTCAGCTTGATAAACAGGTAGTAGCCTTTAACCAACGTACCATAACTCTTGGTGCCCTCTAATGCCAAAACTTTCGCCAACAGACTGGCGAACCCAAGTTAGGATTTTTGAAAAATTCGGGTGTCGTTATATTCGGCAAAAAGGGTCGCATCTCATCTATCACCACCCGGATGCGAGACGCGCTGTAGTTATTCCGCGCCATGATGAAGTTCCAGTTGCCATCATCACCAATAATATGCGAACTGTTAACATGAGCAGAGAAGAATACTTTCGACTGCTCTCAGAAGTTTAATTTTCTCGATACAATACCGCGCTTTCCAAACCCATGGATTTACACTCACCTCAAAAAACTTTGTATTGGATTTTTAGAAGTTCCGTTCAATCTACGCTCTGATGCTTACGGGTTAGATAGTGGTTCATAACTGTTGGTGTGTTCGTGAATCGGTTGGCGTTCGCGGTTGACGTTCGGGTCGGCGCGGCGGGGGATGCCGGTGATTGCATCGACGGATTCGTCTGCCTTAAACCGTAGATAGAGTTTCTGCGATTTCGCAGCGAGCGAAGGATTCTTGAGAGCGCGGTAACACCGCATCATATTGTAATGTGCATCCAAATCTTCCGGATCAACTGTGAGCGTTTTCTGAAATTCAGTGAGCGCAGTTTGATAGTCGCGTTTTAGGAAGTGCATACGTCCGAGTCTATTGCGGACACGGGTATCGCGTGGGAATTGCGCGGCGGCGCGCTGGAGATGCTCAATCGCTATGTCGTAATTACCGTGTGCCTCTTGAACGAGTGCGTAAAAGTAGTGCACCTTCGCACGATGCGGGTTTTCTGGTGGCAGTGTCTTCTGGATTTCAAACGCTTTTTCAAGCATCGCTTCGGCACCCTGCATATCACCTTCTTCAATTCTGACTCTCGCCACATTGACCCACCCGTCGAGGTATCCCGGTTCTATCTCCGTTACCTTCAGAAATGCGGTTTCTGCGGCTTTCAGGTCGCCTTGTAGGAGGAGTCCGATGCCGTAGTCGTTCCACCGTTCGCGTGTGTTCTCTGCTACTTCAGTGGACGGAAACCCAGGGACTGTGCCTACTACTTTTAAGGTTGCTGTAGCCGCTGCCATCTCTGTAATCGGTAGATTGGGGATCGCTTTAATCTTTCCGGCGACATCTGAGGTATCACCCGTCCATATCCATTTGCCATTATCGTAGTCTTTATCTACTTGGAAGTCGGTATCTTCTGGGTCGCGCACGCCGGCATAAGCCCATTGTGTGTGCCACCAGTTGAATTTGCGGTAGTTGAGTTTCGCCTCTATGGTGAGAATATCTCCGCAATCAGGTGGGATTTCGAGTCGATAGCGTGCAGTGTCGGCAGCACCCGGCGGGATCGTGTTTGAATAGAGGACTGTTCGTAGTGCCCAAGCGTTCCGTTTATTAATCAGGTTACCGTGTGCATCAAGCATATAGGCACGGTAAAAATGCGCGCTCGAATCGACCGGTCCATTTCCATCGGGTGCAGCGATTCTACCGTTCCAGAAGACGATCTTTCCGTTTTCATCGGTGGCTTTCACCTCCAACCAGATGTCGAACGCGTCAATCGTGCCAGCAGGGAACCGGTGTCCGACACCGCGTGTGCGCACCACAACATCGATCCGTGTGTCTTCGTTTCGCGTGACTTCAACGCCATCGCTTGGGATCGGAGCACCGTCTGCGAATAGGTCTAACGTTACGACTTCATCCTGCAAAAAATCTATCACGGCTTTGAGTTGGTCTGGATGTTGGTTGACAAATGGGAGTGCCGTGTTCGCGGCGGGGAAACGGTGGTTATGAACCTTGCCGTTGATATTTGCGGCATCTGTGGAATCGACGAGCGGCATGTGGCAATCGACACACTTCTTCGCCGTTTCAGGATAGTAGAAAGACAACGCGCCTTGGTGGGAGATCCCACTTTTCTGCCACTGGTCGTAGTCGTTGAAGCCGCGCACCCAACGGAAATTGTTGACCGGTTCATCGAGGTGTACCTTGTGGCAGGTTGAACAGAATTCGGCGGTATTTTGACGATGGAACGGTTTGAGGAAACTTTTTTTGTGCGGTTCCGGGTCGAGTCGGATGAGGTAGTTGTGCAGATTCCGAATGATCGGGTTATCGCTGGCGGCGATGTCGTGAAGTGGCGGATATTTAATCACGTATCCACTGTTTCCCATCGTATCCTTGACGCGTTCAATCGAGTGGCACGCCGTGCAGGCGAGTCCGGCTTGTGCGGCGGGTGTATGAAGATTCTCACGGATGGGTTTGTCCATCACGCCGTTGAGTAGAATCGCTGGGTCGTGGCAGCCGCCGCACCACTTGGAAGGTTCAATGCCGTTGACTTCTTGCATATAGATAATTGATTTACGATACCATTGGTTGTTGAAAGAGGAGAAATGATGGGCGGATTCGTTCCACTGCCGATAGATATCTGGGTGGCACCCTTTTGCAGCACAGGTTTCTGATGTGAGAAAGAAATCGGTCGGGATTAAGGTGCCTGTTTCTGTTTCGACGGATGCGGGGAAAAAGTGACCAGTTGTGCCACCGCCTTCTTCGTACATGCTTGTAGGAGGCAGTGTGGGATTTTTGACGAGATACATTTCATTCGGCAGGTAGTGTTGCGCGAGTTTCGCACCAATGGGGAAAATAACGACGATAGCCAATACGCCTACTGTTATTTTCCGCAACAGTGGCGTAAGAAGTTCAGCACTTCTCAGTAGGTAAATGCAGAAAAGGAGGCACCCCGCACTCACACTGACGATGTGTGTGATGAGAAGCCACCGATAAGGGGTTGTCGCACCGACAATCATCAGATAGACACCAGTGATGATACCCACGGTTATCCCGATAACGCCTAATTGTCCGAGCGTTGAGGTGCTTTGCTTCTGAATATGGGCTTGCAAACGGTGCCCTAAATGCTTATAGGCATAGACGCAGAACGGGAGTATCAGGACGATACCGAGTCCAATGTGGAGTAGGACGTTGAAGATATAAAAGAGCGTCGGTTCACCGAAGCTGAACAGGTACGCGCTGTTGAGCAGTAGAATAAGAAAGGCAGCTAAAGAGAGTTTCCGCATTTTTAGACTGTTAGTGAATTGGAAGATTCATAATGCATATTCAATGGGCGCGCTTGCAAAGCGCGCCTACCAGGGGATGTCTACACCTTTTTATATTGTATCATATTTTTTTATGAACTGCTATGTATTATGCAGCGGCATTTAGTTTTAAGAAATTATAGAGTTTCTCGTCCTTTTTTCAGGATCCGGTTCGGTTGATGAAGATTAATTTTTTAATTCGGTAATGTTGGAACGTGCGATGAATCGCACTACTACGAACCTAAATGTTGGAACGTGCGATGAATCGCACTACTACGAACCTACCGGACCTGGGGTGAGTTCGGTTAGGAATGCAGGTCGCATTTGGGCGAGTACACCGCAAAACCGAACCTACCGGCCCTGGGGGTGAGTTCGGTTAGGAATGCAGGTCGCATTTGGGCGAGTCCGCCGCAAAAACCGAACCTACCGGACCTGGGAGTGAGTTCGGTTGTTATTTTTAAAATTGACACTTGTTGGATCAGTTATCGGTCTTTGATGAGTCTTATACCTTTGAAGTGTATTTCATCGTACCATTGGCGAAATTCTTCTTGGGACAATTTCTTGTTTTCCGCTTCTACCTGAATTGTGGCGTTGTCAGGGAGGTCGACGGTGAACACCTCAGGTGGAATCTCGTGATTCACTATGAAGTTCTGCGTTTCTATAATAGCCCGATTGATAAGATGTTCCTCGCCATCGGCATCGATCCAGAGCGTTTCTGCGATTCCATTTGTGAGAAACCATGCGTCCTCACCATATAGTCCGTAAGAGAGTCTAATGCGTCTGACAGCGGGTGTGCCTTTCTTGATTTGCCCATCTGCGGAATCTACTGCACTTAAAAATCGGCTTTCATATTGCAGATAGCGCAGCCCCAACTCAGGCGAAACCCAAATTCTTTCAAAACTATCTCCTTGTTGATCCGGCTGTTTTGCTTCGAGGACATAACACGGGAAACCGTTGAAAAACTCGGATTTTGAGATACGGAAATTTTGTGCTTTCAGATAAGTCGGTAAGGCCTGTCCATCAATACTGTGGAGCCATCGCCTCGGATCCACCCAGTCTCTTGAAGCATCTAATTTGATCTCTGTTTGGCTTTTTAATGGCAAGTTTTCGGAAACCTGTGAGTTACGTCGAAAATGGTAACTCTGTTCTCCAGTTGTATGGAATATTATCTCCAAAGTGCCGCTTGGCGATGAAATGAGCGTTACTCTCGGCGTTTGCGTATTGTTGGAAAAGCCTTCTTTAAAGTCCATACGTGTATGCCATGGGTCGAACGTGAGACGCGCCTTCCAAGTGCGATAGGCATCAGGCGTTCCGGGTTGTCTAAAGACATATAGACATTCCCCTTCGCCGGATAGAGCGGCTCCGTCATAATTCCGCATGCCGAGTAGAATCATATTGAGATCGTTCTCAGCGTCTACAGCGTTCTGTGGTAGGACAGGTAGAGAGTCTTTTTGTTGTGCGAATACCGTCGTGAAGCACAGAAAGAAAAAGAGACTGGGAATTACAAGACGGATCGCCTTCATGTTTAAAAGAAACATTGTTGTTCTCCTATCTCCTGTTAAAAGAGGTTATTGAAAGGTTCCGTTGTAGGTGACTCGCATCGGTAGCGGTTCCGTGAGTTCAGAGATCCATCCACCCGGAAGTAGCGGGTTAACTCCGCCTGTCACCTTCAGATAGGACGTATATCTCATAATTTTTCCGGTATGAGAGACATCGTGGAAGAGTCGCTTTACTTCTTTCCACGTTTCGTCTCGCCAAGCGGCAATCTCAGGGGACTTCCGTCCCATTCCATCGGTGCTTGTCAAATCGGCATAGAGTTCTACAGCTTTGGTGAGATTGGTTCGGATTTCCTCCTCAAGCACAGGAATTTTTGCTTCGATTTCAGCGAGTGTTAACCCGAAGAAACGTTCCTCTTCAGGTTCAGTGACGCTTTCGGTTTCAGTTTTGGCGGACGGAGTGTTCTCCTCGGTTTGTGCTTCCGTCGCGAAAAATTGTGCTGCTTCCGAGGAAAAGTCTTCAGCATCTGTTGATGCATCGGCATCTATAGATGTAGAAGCGAGTTCTGTTTTGTCTACCTCGTTGTTTATCTGATCCGTCGGTTTTTCTGAAGCCTCGGATTTAACGCGTGGTTCCGGTATAACGGTTTTGTAAGTCGTTATTGTTTCTTGCGGTTGATTTGCGTTGTGAATCAGGATACTAAAGAGTATCACCACACTGCAGAGTGATACACCGCCCCAAAATAGTTTTGACTTGAACATGATAAACGCTCCTTAGCGTTGTAGAGATGACATAAATAAATTCTGTGTTGATAGTAGGATTTATGTCTGGATAGGAGCTGCAGCTATTTTACGAAACAACTCCGGCAAAGTCAAGTCGTTTTCAGTTATCAGTCTGTTGTCCGTAGCGTTTGAGGAATTCTGCTTTGGACAATTTCTGTTTTTCTTGATTTACCCTAATCATCGCATCGTCAGGAATATCAACGGTAAACGTTTCTGGTGGTATGTCGTGATTGATTTTGAAATTCTTTATTTCCAGTTTCTGTCCCGAAATTATAGGATCCTCTATCTTAAAGTCGACCCAAGCGTATTCTTGAAAAACTGTTTTAGGGAACCATACCTCTCCGTGTTGCTGATAAGAGATTGTCGTGCGAAAGACGGTGGGTGCCTCCATCGGAACATCGCTGTCCAGAGCATCTACTGGGGTAAGGAATTGGCTCTCACGTTTTAGGTATCGGAATCCTCGCTCGGGTGCGATCCAAATCTTTTCGGATCTGTCTCCGTCTTTTGCTTCCAAAACATAACAGAGACTATTTTTGAATCCCTCGCGTCCTACGATCTGGAAGTTCTTGCTTCTCAGATAGGTTGCCAAATCTTTGCTTCTCAATGTGAGCCATCGTCTCGGATCCACATCATGAAAAGGGTTGATGCGACGAGATTCTTCTGTGTTATTAAAGGAGTAGTCGGATTTTCTGTGTTTGTGAGGAATAATTTCCCACGATCCGTTGGGTGTAAGGATAGTGGTTTTTCCTTGTGAATGGAAAAGGCTCTCCTCCGAATCGAAACGTGTTTTCTCCTTATTAAAGGCGATGGTGCCAGTAACAATACGGGTGTCAGTGTCAACGAATGGGGGAACCCCAAGTGTATAAACAATTTCGCCTTCACCGGATTTGAGCAGTGCGTCATGCTGTTTAATCGCTGCTAAAAGTGCATTGAAATCAAGGTCTGTTTTTGCGGCATCTTGTGGTGTTTCCTGTGCGAGTGCTGTTGTTAAACACGCGAAAAGGACAAGGCAGGAAAGTAGGAAACGGTTCATTTTTATATCTAAAAGAGACATTATTTGCTCCTATATTTAGTTTTCATTGAGGGAACTCTTAGCACTGTCTTGCTCAGCGGATTCATTGAATGTGCTCCTGGGGGTAACCCGCATTGGGAGGGGTTCCATCAGTGCATAGATCCATCCGCCGGGGAGTATCGGATCTTTCTCCACACCTGTCACTCTCAAATAGGATCTATATCTCAGAATTTTTCCCGTGGTAGCGACATCGTGGAAGAGTCGTTGCACCTCTTTCCAAGTTTCGTCGCGCCATGTGGCAATCCGGGGTGATGTCGCTGCTGTTCCATCAGTGTTTAGTAGTTCGGTATAGAGTGCCGAAGCCTTGATGAGATTGGTTCGGATTTCTTTCTCAAGATCGGGGATTTCCGCTTCAATTTCAGCAAGCGTTAACCCAAAGAACCGTTTCTCGGATTGTGGGATGCTTGGGGTTTCAGCGTCAACAGACGTGTTTGTAAGGTTGTTCTTATTGGGGATAACGGTCCTTCCGAACTGATTTCGCAGTGCCGATTTCGCATCAATATCAAGGACAATAGGTGCATCAACGATTTCAATCGTTGGTTCAAATTCTGCCTCGAAACTATACGGTTTCTGATAGTGAGCGAGGTATTGATTACCGATGCCGAGTCCGAATATAATTAGGACAGCGGCTGTGCCGAGAGCCGCCCATGGTGCCAAGGGTTTCCCAACGGATGTTGGGGGTGTCGGTTTTATGTTGGCAACTTGTCGGGCGATGTTCTCCATGAGGGTAACAGGTAATTGGACGCTACCGAGCATCTCCTGAATCAGGAGTTCTTCTCTCTTTTGTAACCGCTTTCGCGCTCGGCGCAGCCGACTGTTAATTGTATTGACCGACACGCCTAAAAATCTGCCGATTTCCTTCGCGGTCATTTCACCGAGATAGTGGAGGGTTACGACTGTGCGTTCACTCTCGGGTAGTCTTTGCAGAAGTTTTTTGACGGTTTCATGGCGATGCGCGGTGGTTTCTGTCTCCCGTTGCTCTGATACATAACGTTTGTAAGAAGCGTTCTCTATCTCTACCACGGATGTGCCCTCCAGTGATTGCGTGGAAAGTTTCTTCTTTTGGAGCCACCTGTTGCAAAGATTCGTCGCAATGACATAGAGCCACCCTGCAAACTGATTGGGGTTTCTCAAGGTCGCGAGTTTCTTATATGCCTGAAGAAAAGTATCTTGGGTAATTTCTTCGGCGAAGTGGAAATCACCAATTTTGCGCCACGCAAGCGCGTGAACGCTCTTTTGATACTTTCCGACTAAGGCAGTGAATGCCTCGTTGTCGCCTGACAAAATACTATGAATCAGTTGAACATCATCTTTTTCCATCAGGGTTCTCCATCAGAGCGTATTCAGCAGGTTTTTGAATTAAAAATAGGCACCGGTTCTTGCAACAGATACATGACTCCCATACAAATTGCGCAAACATGCCTTTCAATTGTTAAAGATACAATTTTGGTGCGGAAAACGTGCATAATTTTTAGAAAAAGCGAAAAAAACCGGATTTTTGTCTAAAAACTGGCAAAATTGGTGCAATTGTTGAAATGAGAAATTTGATGGGTATACCTAAATTTGGTATAAGACATAGAAGATTTTACGTTAGAGAGGGATTCCTTATCAAATCGCATCTTCGGGTTCCAGTTAAGAGGGACGAAGATATGAGGAAAATTACTGGTTTTCTGAGGTGACCGTGTAAAATTCAACGGTATGTATCTGCCCTTTGCCTGTCACGGATTTTTGCAGAATCCGAATGGCATCAGTGTTCGCGACCATAGTCGTTTCAATCGGGAAGGTGACTTTGTTTTTGATTCTTTTAACCACCTTCCAATTGAACTCACCGTCCCGCGCGTAGATATCTATATTTTCAACCGTTCCTTCGCCAAGGATAAGAATCTTCCGAATCTCTTTTGGTTCTGGAATAGAGTAAACGAGTCCAGTGGGGATGAACTTTTCTGTGACCGGTGCTTCAACGCGAAGATATGTCTGCTCTGTCATCAATGCTGCGCACCCGATTGAGAAGGCGCATATCAGTAGAATCCCATAAAGTCTATTCATTTTTTTCCCTCCATCTGCGACATATTTCTGTTGGTAATGACGGTTTTATAGTAAAATCCGAAATAAGTGAACACTTGAAAGAAGATAACCGCCTAGAAGAAACACCCGAGCAAAAACACCGCCCTTATCAGGGTGGAATCAGATCGGAATCGCTTCGATGTGATGTGTTTCAATAATTATGAGCTTTACTATAGTGACACAATTTGCGGGCGGAAAAGGTGCATAATTTTGGAAGATTTAATCTAAGAATTGAAGACTGTTGTATGAATAACGGTGTGGCGGACAGGATCTAAGGTGTAACAGGCAGTTAGAATCTACTTATAACTTATCCTGCGGTGTAACCGCCATCAATCGGTAAGGCGATGCCTGTGACGAAGGCGGATTCATCGGAGGCGAGGTATAATGCGCCGTAGGCGATCTCTTCGGGCTGCGCGAGTCGGCGCATCGGGTGCTTGTCCGCAAGGACCTGATACTCCTCTGGTGTTTTGATGACACCAGCAACTAACGGTGTCTCAACGAAACCGGGACAGATACAGTTGACTCGGATGTTATCTTCGGCATAGTCGAGTGCCATCCCGCGGGTGAGGTTCGTCACACCGCCTTTAGAGGCGACATACGCTGCCCGTACGTCCGCGCCGACAATTCCATAGATAGAGGATAGGTTGATAATGGAGCCGCCGCCGTTTTTCTGCATAGCGGGGATCGCTGCTTTGGCAGAGAGATAGACACCGGTGAGGTTGACATCTAAACAGCGATGCCAGTCTGCTTCTGGTAAGTCACCGACAGGGAGTCGCATTGCGATGCCGGCACTGCTCACCAGAATATCCAGTTTCCCGTATCTGCTGACGGCTTCCTGGACCATCCGCTCGGTGTTGTCTGAGATTGTCACATCGGTTTCGACGTAGGTTGCTTCGTTGCCTGCGTCTCGGATGGTGGCAAGGGTCTGGTTCGCCCCACTTTCATCAATGTCCGCAACGACGACCTTTGCACCCTGTTCGGCAAACAGGATCGCTGTGGCTTTGCCAATGCCGGATGCGGCACCTGTTGTAATGGCTACTTTGTCTTTAAGTCGCATTTTTTACCGTTCATTTTTTTCTGATTGATTGTGTCTAAAGTCCCTTTTCTGTCCATTCTGCGGGGTTCACTTCTGGTTCACCGATTTGGTTTCTGAGTACACCGATATTCTCGATTTCAAGTTCAACGATGTCCCCCGGTTGAATCCAGCGGTCGAGTTCCCATCCGCACCCATTTCCGACGGTGCCGGACCCTAAAAATTCACCGGGATGCAGCGTTTCTGATTGTGAGACGAACGAGATCATCTCAGCGAAGGAGTAATACATATCCGATGTATTGCCGTCTGACCAGACTTCGCCGTTGATTCTGGCAATCATTCGGAGGTTATACGGATCACGGATTTCATCTGGCGTTACGAGACAGGGTCCCATGATATTGCTGTTGTCAAAGTCCTTTCCTTTGGCGGGACCGAGTGCCAGCGTCATGTGGCGGAACTGGATGTCGCGTGCGCTGATGTCGTTGTAAATGGTATAACCGGCGATGTACTCGGGGGCTTCTTCTATGGAGATATTTTTTCCGGTTTTCCCGATGTAGATCCCCCATTCGAGTTCAAAGTCGAGTCTTTCGGTGTAGTTGGGCCATGTAACAACGGCTTCGTGCCCGGCAATAGAGGACGGACTGGTACTGCCGCGGTAATAGTTGGGCAGTTTGAACCACTCCTGGGAGATTTCTTTACCTGTGATACGTGAGGCAGCATCCATGTGGGTCTTAAATACGCCGAAATCCCGAAGGCTTGCTGGACGTGGAAACGGTGCGAGCAGTTGCACGTCAGCAACAGGGAAGCTGCTATTAGCCGTCTGGTCAATATGTTTTTGTGCGTCAGCGATGCAATTCTTTTCAAAGAATTCGTACATGTCTGAGGCGACTGCCGTGAGGTCAACAATTTGGTCGTCAGTCGTCCATGCGCCGAGTTTTGGTGTTGCGTCTGCTGATTGGGTTTGAAAGGTAACGAGTTTCATAGCGGTTATTTTTAAGGCGATCGCGGCTCCTTGTTTAAGTGATTGCGTGGCGTTGATTATACAATAGATACATTTAGAAATCAATTCTTTTTTAAATTTTAAAATTTTCTTGCGTGTGTGAGGGAGATGTGGCATAATTGACCTATACGTTTGCCTGTATCGCTGTGCGCTCCTGTTATAAACACACCGAAACAAAAAAGGGAATGAATATGGTTACCCGTCAAGAGATTCAAACGACATGTGATGACATCGTACGCGAGTTCGCGCCGTTACAGGTTGTTCTTTTCGGTTCTTATGCGTATGGTACGCCGACGGAATACTCCGATGTTGATTTGCTGGTCGTTATGCCGGTGGCGAAATCGGAAACCCGCCAGCAAGAGATAGAGATTCGGGAGCGTCTCGCGCGTCCTTTCCGCCTGCATGTGCTTGTGCATTCGCCTGAAGACCTGGCGTATCGCCTTGGGTATAACGATTGGTTTCTCCGAGAGATTACTGAAAAAGGCGAGGTGCTTTATGAAACTCCTAATTTTTTCTTGAAACCCGTAAAGAAGGAACAGTGCGCTATGAATCCGTTGACGTTAGAATGGGTGCAGAAAGCTGAAGGCGATTATACTGTCGCACAGCAATCCGAGCAAGGACAAAATCCGGTAAATGATGTTATCTGCTTCCTGGCTCAGCAGTGTGTTGAAAAATATCTAAAGGCGTGGCTTCAAGAGGCAAACATCCCTTTTCCAAGGCCCCACGATTTACAAGAGTTATTGAACCTGATTGTCCCGACTCTTCCTGCTTGGGATGCGTGGGGGGAAGATTTTTCAAAGTTGTCGGAACACGCCGTTGATCCGCGTTATCCTGGGAAATTCGCGACTGCGGACGAAACAGCACACGCGATGCGTATTTGTGATAAGGTTCGGCGATCAGTTCGCGAGCAATTGAAACTACCGCTTGAATCCTCGTAATTCCGATGACTATAACCGAGATAATTGTCATCACCGAAAATATAGCCTACACCGTTAAAGATAGGAACAACTCTTCCAAAGACATTTCAGTTGTGTGCATTTCAAGCAATCGCCACCCGCGTCCAACGATGGTTTCTGCGACTTCTGCCCGAATATCGGTTGTGGGTGTATAGTGAAGACGGAACATTGTGGTGTCATCGGTCTGTTCGACCTGAACCACGTTTGGAATGTCCGTAAGCGCAGCCAAGATGTCGTCGGCTGGCGCGCCTGCTATCTCAAGAGAGAGCGTTAAGGGGGCTCGTGATGTGCTTTCCGGATCGCTGACAGAAGCATCGTTTTGCTGGGGTACAGCGCGGCCGTCTTCTAACTGGATATCCCCCGTAATTTCACCACTGCTAATGATAATCAACCGTTCACAGGTCATACTCGCTTCCGGTAGGATGTGGGTGCTGAATAGGATTGTGCGCTCTTTGCCGAGTGCCTTGATTAATTCACGGATTTCAACAATTTGCCGTGGGTCCAGTCCAGAGGTGGGCTCGTCGAGGATTAGAACATCCGGTTCATGGATAAGAGCCTGTGCTAAACCTACGCGTTGCCGGAACCCGCGAGATAATTGACCTATAATTTGATGCCTGCGTTCGGTGAGTCCACACGCCTCTATAGCGTTGTCCAACTGCGCTTTGATGTTACCGCGCGGCACGCTACGGATTTTTGCCATATACTTGAGGTATTTCGTCACCGTCATTTCTGGGTAGAGTGGCACGTTTTCTGGGAGATACCCGATGCGTTTGCGAACCTCTCTCGATTCTTTGAAAACATCATATCCAGCGATAGTAACGCGTCCGCTACTCGCCGGCATGAAGCAGGTGAGGATGCGCATCGTTGTGGTTTTCCCCGCACCGTTTGGACCTAAGAATCCAACGATTTGTCCCTTGTCTACCTGAAAGGAGATGTCTTTGAGTGCTTGGAAGGGACCATAGTTTTTGGTGATATTTTGGACTTCAATCATTTTAATAGTTGTTAGTTGTCAGTTATCGGTTATCAGTTAAAGAGGTATCTGATAACTGAAAGTGTGAAAAGCCCGCGCTTGATAACCACTAACCCGGTTGAGGGTTCCGTGGGATGCTGAAATTTAGGTCCCGCTCTCTCCCTAATAGATACGGATTGTTATCGGGTTGGACGGCTTCCGATTCGGCAAAGGCATCTATCAGATCGACTGTCATGGAATTCACCTCAACTCTATCCGGGTAGACGATAACTTGCTTCCACATCATCGGATAACAGATAATACCAGCGGAGACGATACACAACATACCTTGTTCCCTGAAAACGCGGTTGAGATGTAGATGTCCACAAAAGAATGCCAAAACCTGTTTGTCAAAAGGTGAAATGACTTCGAGTACTTCCGCGGAGTTAGCCACCCTTGAACCGATCCCCTGAAATTCTACGTTTGGAAACGGGAGTTGGTGCGAGAAGATGAAGACCTCTTCATCGTAATCTCGTGCTCTTTTCAATTCACGTTCTGCCCACGCCAACTGGTTCGTGCTAATATACCCGTGCGTCAGATCTTCCGGTACTTCTTGTGAATCAAGGAGGATAAACCGAATATTTTCATGAACAAAACAGACGGATCCCATGCCGTTGATACCGAAGTGTGCTAAGTAGGCATCTTTAGTGCCGGTTTCCGGATGCAAATCGTGGTTGCCGGGGATGTAATAGCACGGTGCATTGATACGTTGCCCGAGCTGTTGTGCTGCAGCAAGTGTCGCCTCGTATTCTTCCGCCGACATATCGAAACTTTTGCCACCACAGACGATATCCCCACCGTGAATCACAAATGCTGGATCAAACGCGTTGAGTTGTTCAACCAATTTTTCATAGAGCGCGAGGCTGTTTTTTTGTTGCTGTAGCCCGCCCGCGAAGTTCCTCGGTGCGTTTAGATAGAGATGTGTGTCCGTAATAAATGCGAATTTAAAAAGTATCATAGTATATCTCGTCACATTACTTTTTCTTGACGTAGCCGGTTGTTCCGTTCGGATTAACCCATTCGGTTTCCCAGTGTGTTTCAATGCCCTCGCGCCATGCCTGCGCTGCGTCTGTTAATTCAGCGGTAATTTCCGGGTGTGAATCTTTCAGGTTCTCCGTTTCACCCATATCTGTTTCGAGATTCGCGAGATGCACATCGTCTTCTGGAGGTGCGCCCTCTACCAATTGGCCGTTAAGTACAAGTTTCCAATTGTCACGACGCACAGCAGTCTGTTTACCCATCTCCCAATAGAGTTCGCTATGCGGTGTGGGTTCACCGTTTGCCACCATGGGTAAGACATCCCGTCCATCGAGTGTGTATTCGGAAGGATCACCGCCTGCCGCCGCAAGGAACGTCGGAAACACATCCATAGCTGCGCCGACTTCGCTGATGACCTGTCCTGCAGGGATCTGCTGTGGCCAATTCATAATGCCGGGTGAACGGATGCCGCCTTCGTAGAGACTGAATTTATGTCCTTTGAGTTTCCCGGCGGTGCCGCCGTAATACGGGTCCTGGGTGCCGTCTAACCAGTTTCGTGTCTCACGCGAGGGGCCGTTGTCGCTCTGGAAATAGGAGAACGTGTTCTCTGCGAGTCCGAGTCTCTCGAGCTCCGCGAAAATTTCGCCGACGCTATCGTCAACCGCGCTGAGCATCGCCGCCATGATCTGTCTGTCCCAGGGTAGATTTGGGAACCGCTCGACGTATTTTTCTGGCGCGTGCATCGGGTAATGTGGTGCGTTGTAAGGCACGTAGAGGCAAAACGGCTTTCCGAGTTCAACAGACTTACGGATATATTTGATGGCATATTCCGTGATGAGTTCGGTGAAGTATTCGCCGTTGCGGTAAATCTCTTCGCCGTTTTCCCAGAGATCGTGTGTCTGGTCAATCCCGCGTTGCGCCATACCCCAGTAAAAGATGTGCGAAAAGAAGTCGATACAGCCTGCCATGAATCCGAACCAATCGTCAAACCCGTGGTGTTCAGGGCGTGAGCCTTCGGCGAGTCCGAGATGCCATTTCCCGGACATTGCGGTGTAGTAGCCGTGTTCCTTAAGTGCGGTTGCAAGTGTCGGAACGGAAGGTGGCAGTCCTGTCGCGGTGCGGTGTCCTGATAAAATAGAGCGGACCCCTGCATGGCACGGGTAGCGTCCTGTCAGTAATGCTGCACGTGAAGGCGAACAGACGGGTGAATTCGAGTACCAATCTGTGAAGCGGGCCCCTTCAGCTGCCATTCTATCGAGGTGTGGCGTTTTGAAGTCGGTCGCGCCCATACAGGATAGGTCGCCGTACCCTTGGTCGTCTGTTAGAAAGATAATAAAATTAGGTTGCATGCTTCGACTTCTCCATCGTGTTAATCTTTCCAGAAACTCCGGTCTAAGCTCCGATATTGTATGGCTTCAGAGACATGAACTGCCTCTATATTCGGGTTTTGCTCAAGGTCTGCGATGGTGCGTGCGACCTTCAAAATTCGGTCATAGGCGCGCGCACTCAATCCTAATTGGTTAATCGCAACCCGGAGTAAATCTTGTGCCTGATCGTCAATTTTACAGTATTCTCGTATCTGTTTTGATTGCATACTTGCGTTGGCGTGTATTGTTGTGTTTGCGAAACGTGCGTGTTGAATTTGGCGTGCCGCCTCGACCCGTTCTTGGACACGTGCCGACGGTTCGCCGGTTGTTTCGGCGGCGAGTTCGGCGTATTTCACCGCTGGCACTTCAACTTGGATGTCGATTCTATCCAATAACGGCCCCGAAATTCGGGAGACATAGTTCTGTATCTGGTTCGGCGTGCACTTACAATCTCGGCTTGGATCGCTGAAAAACCCACAGGGACAAGGGTTCATGGCTGCGACGAGCATGAAATTTGCGGGATAAGTGAGCGATGCTGCTGCACGAGAGATCGTCACCTGCCGGTCCTCAAGCGGTTGTCGCATAACCTCAAGGACGTTCCGTCGGAATTCAGGGAGTTCGTCTAAAAAGAGCACACCGTTATGCGCAAGGCTCACCTCGCCAGGGCGCGGCACATTTCCACCACCGATTAAGCCGGCATCTGAAATGGTATGGTGTGGTGAACGGTACGGACGCGTCACAACTAAAGGCGTATCGCTTGGCAGAACACCGATAATACTCTGAATTTTGGTTGTTTCAAGGGATTCGTCCATTGAAAGTCTCGGGAGAATCGACGGAATTCGCTTCGCGATCATCGTCTTTCCGGAGCCGGGGGGTCCGATCATAATGAGGTTGTGTCCCCCTGCAGCAGCGACTTCAATGGCGCGTTTAACGTGTTCTTGCCCTTTCACGTCAAGTAGGTCGATGGGCATTTCTGGATGCGCGGTGTGTGCGTCAGTGTCGTGTGTGTGTAGTTTTGGTGCTATTTCCTTCTCTGAATTAAGAAATGCGGCAGCCTCCGATAGGCTCTCAATCGGATAGACGTTGACACCATCGACAATTGCCGCTTCTTTGGCGTTTTCAGCGGGTAAGATAAGATCTGCGATGCCGTTCTCTTTTGCGGCGATGGCTATCGGAAGTCCGCCTTGTATGCCTCGGATATTTCCATCAAGGGCAAGTTCACCCAAAATCATTGCATTTTCGAGTTTTACGGGATTTACCTGATTGGTAGCCGCCATAACACCGATTGCGATGGGAAGATCAAACGCTGAGCCCGCTTTTCGGATGTCCGCCGGTGCTAAATTTGCCGTGATTCGGGTCTGCGGGAAGTAGAAACCCGAGTTCTTAATGGCTGCCGTAACCCGATCCCGGCTCTCTTTGATTGCGCTATCGGGTAAACCGACGGTGCTGAAGGAAGGAAGTCCGCCAGCGACATCCACTTCAACTTTTACAATATAGGCATCAATTCCCAGCAACGCACTGCTTAGGACTGTTGCGAGCATACAGGTGTTTCCTTCCGATTTACGCTAATTTGAATAGTTCTACCGGTTCGTATTGTAGGTGTAGTAAACTTCGGCACTATCATATCACAAATTAAATTAACAGGTCAACGCATTTCCACTCAGAGTTTTAAGTTTTCGGCAGCCAGCAATCA
This sequence comes from uncultured Poribacteria bacterium, assembly GCA_951828385.1. GTDB lineage: Bacteria > Poribacteria > WGA-4E > WGA-4E > WGA-3G > WGA-3G. The sequence continues at coordinate 2,871,381 of OX639973.1, read as the reverse complement.
GCAAAATCGGAAGCTGAATGGCTCCGGCTAACTTAGATCTCCTGTAAGTTTGTGTAATATTTGTAACTGTTTCCGATTCGCTATGACTAATAAAGCATCACCGGCTATCATTTTCTTATCTCCGGGCGGATTATAGAGGAACGTTCCGTCGTTATCTCGGATTGCGATGACAACCAATCCAGTTTGTTCTCGAATGTTTCCGGCTTTAAGTGAAATTCCATCTAAAGGGGCTTCTCTTTGAATAACGGATTCGGTAAACTGGGCACCGTCTTGATTTTGTGTGATATTGTCCAAAAACCCGACGAGATGTGGTTGGAGTATGCCGGATGCGAGGCGGAGCCCACCAATATGATCCGGTAAGACGACCTCATCTGCGCCTGCGATGATAAGTTTTCCGGCGGAATTGTCTTCAACGGCTTTGGAAGCTATGCGGAGGTGTGGGTTCAGTTTCCTCGCGGAGATGACGATAAATAGGTTGTCTTGGTCACGGCTGAGGCATGTGACAAGACCTCGTGCGCGCTCGATACCTGCACGCATAAGTAATTCATCATCGGTTGCATCACCGTGGAGATATGGGAAATTTCGTGTATCGGTGAGATGGATTAATCGTTCTTCCTCGGCTTCGATGCCGACAAAATCTACTTCTGCCTTCAGCATTTCGTCGAGGACATGCACCCCGGTATCGCCGAGCCCGCAAATGATATAGTGGTCTGATAATTTATGGACTGTTCGGATCATTTTTTGTTGTCGGAAAAAACTTTGTAGTTGTCCTTCAATCAGAAATGCAGTAGCAATAGTGACACTATAGGTGAACACGACAATCCCGACGATGAGTAGCAGAATCGTGAAAATGCGCCCGCTATCGCTCATTTCGAGGTCATCATGACCGGCAGTTGTCAAGGTAATGACAGTCATGTAGATTGCATCGAGGAGCTGCCACCCGTGCTGCGGATTATCCTTTTCAAGTACCATGTAACCGACGGTCCCGATCACGAGTAAACCAAAGAGCATTACGAGGGCGAAAAGAATCTTGCGTTGATAATTCATTCTCCAGTTTTATGACAGTGTGCTTCACATTTCTGAAGCGTGTCTACTGAGAAACTCCTTTGATCCTGCTGAATCTAATGCCGCTTTTTAGTGCAGCGTTTGACAGCAGGATTCGGATCGTGTCGTGCAATGTCAAAAAGAGTCTGATACTCGGGTCTATCGAGCGTGGGCAAAAGTTTTGCGACTTGCGGTGCGCGATTGTTGTGTCCCAGTTTTTGCTGGGTCACCCGTTAGGAGGCTTCATCGGTTTTGTCAGCGGGTGCCTCTGCTTCGGTTTCGTTATCTGATGGCTCTACTTCAGGTGCTTCAGCCGTGGATTCCTCTTGGGTTTCCTCTTGTGCGGCTGCTTCTTGGCTACTGACAACACGGATGTAGCCCATTCTGAGTTCGTAGAGCGTATTTGACAGAAAGTTGGCTTCTGGTGCGGTGAGGTTCCCTTGAGTCTTCACCTCAAGCATCTCAATCGTATCAATAATATGTTTCACAAGCGGGAGGTTTATAACCACCTCCTCTGTTTCGGGGTTAGGGATTCCGTCTAAGTAGAGCCGTCCAGTTTCTACGAGGTTCGCGAGATAGCTAATAAAATCGACAGGCGGAAGTTGTTGTGCTTCTTCCTGGTCTATAGTTTCTTCCATATATCAACTCCTGATTCATCTGAGTATATACAGCGCCTGTTATTCGTCGTCAAAGATAATGATTTGTGCCAATAAACTTCCCGCTTGATTATTGTTGTGTGGACTTTCGTTCATGGCGAGAAAGATGACACCATCAGCGGGTGCTGGATTGTCGTAGCGTGAGCCGACAGCAAAGACGGTATTTCCGATCTTAGCAATGAGGGCACCGATATTCGTACCCGGGAGTAGGTAATCGTTGGAGCCTGGGGTCTTCGGGATGCCATCAGCACCGCACCATCCCGTCCGATTCTGCAAATCTGGTGACCAGGCACCTTCTCCGTCAATAACGAGGCGTTGTCCTTTTTTCACGCGCACGTAGCTCTCCTGCCAGACGGGACTTGGGCGAGCCGTGCGGATAACGGTTAATGCCATATATATGCCTCCATTTTAGTCGTTATAAGTTGTTGGTTATAAGTTATAAGTCTGGCTTGTGCTTTATCAACGGTTTCTTGTGGATACCACGCCCTCAATTTAGTAATGGCAGGTACAAGGATGCGTTGATAACATCCGAAGGTAACTTATAACTTATAACTTATAGTTATTCCTTGTTTCGGATGGTGATGTTCGTAATTACGTCGTCTACAGCGATGTTGTCAACGACATCCATCCCGCTGATGACGTTTCCGAAGATGGTGTAATCGCTATCGAGAATTGTGCTATCTCGGCAGATAAAGAATTCAGATGCAAACGAAACGCTGGCACCCTCTTCCTTTGCCATAGCGACAACGCCGCGGGACATCTCTTTCGCGCCGTTCTCAATGGGAAGTGTTTCGCCAGCGGCAAGTTTTGAACCTGCTTGGATGAGCAGCTCTTCTGCGCGATTAAACTTTTCACCTTTGTAATACATCACCTGCGCGTTTTTGATGAAATTCTTGGAAGTCTCTGGTGCTTCGGTTGCGAGAAATTCAAATTCGATGGTGCCTTTTGCCGTTTCAATAACGGCTACGGCTGTTGCGGGATCAATCTGTGGTTTTGCAGCGGTTATTGTTGACCCTGTGCCGGTGCGGCGTGCCCGCGGGGCAGGTGCCTTCTTCTCCTCTTGTGCGCAACTCAGCACAAAGGTGGCAAATAGCGTCGCCAGGACCAATAGTGCTGCGAATGCGAACTGCTGATGTTGCTTATTCTGCTGTTGCCTTAACATATTTTGACTTCGCCTCCAATTGGATTTTTGTCATGACATCGCCTATCTGTAAGCGATCGACGACATCCATGCCTTGAATTACACCCCCGAAAGTGGTGTAATTGCCGTCAAGAGAGGGTTGGGGTTTGAAGCAAATGTAGAATTGGCTCCCGGATGAGTTGGGTGCGGGTGTCCGAGCCATCGCCACTGTACCTCTAAGGTGTGGACGCTGGTTCGGATGCGTGTATTCGTCAGCGATATTCCAACCGGGGCCACCTGTTCCATCGCCGTTCGGGCACCCACCCTGAACGACGAATTCGTCAACTCTGCGGTGAAATGTTAAGCCGTCGTAAAATTTCTGGTTGATCAATTTGATGAAATTATCCACTGCCACGGGGGCGGCATCGGGATAGAGTTCAATTACGAATATGCCTTTATCGGTTGTAACGACAGCGACCTGCTCTTCAGGTGTTAGGTTTTGACCGAAGGGCAGCGCGCAGCCAATAGTGAGGGTTAATAGTAAAAGAAGAAACGTTGGACTTTTGTATAGCAAGTTTTGACTTGCCAGTTGTGCAAAAAGATAACGAGTTGTTCTCATCAACTCTCCTTGATTGTTGTAGGGGTTAGTCGGTTTTGAGGCGTGCCCAGACGATTGCTAACTTGTCTCGCGCATCAACGTGCAGCGTGACAGGCTCCGCCATATCTTTGAGCAATTCCTCTTTGGTTAAAGCGTAGTTATACATTTTGATTTCATCGAGGGCACCGGTAAGGAATCGCTGGCTCCCACCGCGTGCACCGATATAAAGCGACTCGTCGTTCGGTTTCAGTTCACCCTTACACGGCATTTCTGCTTCGAGTTCGCCATCAATGTAAAGTCGAATGTCATCACCGTCCCATGTCCCGGCGAGAAAGTGCCATTCGCCGTCTTGAATAGTGGGACCGATATTATCGTCGTTACACGGTTCTGGAAGGTCAAAGAATTGAAGGATCGTCCCGCCGTTGTAAAGTGCCGCGAGATTATACAAACCAGAGACCCAAGCGGCTCCTTTCTCAATACCGCTCTGGATTGCCTCTCCACCTTTGACAAGTGCCCAGAACTCAATGGTAACCCCATCAACAATATCGAGGCTCGGACTGTCGTCAATTTCGCCTGCCGTTTTTCCGTCAAATTCCATCGCTTGCCCAAAAACACCCTCAATTAATTTTGGATTACCCTTATTAAAGGTTGCATCATTACCAAATTCGGATTGGTCTTTTACAACGTCCCCTGCTAATTCATCAAAGGAGAGGTGTAGGACAAGGTCTTGTGCGTTGCAAATCGTTGCGATGCTTATTAAAGCGAGGAAAAGTAAACCTAAGATGACAGACTGTTTCAAAGTTTTGCTCCTAACAATAGATATTTGCGTGATCTCTAAGCAATCGTTTTGTGAGGTTCTTGCCTAGTAGTGCTTCAATGTTGAGTTTATAGGTAATCCTGTTCGTAGTAGGGCAATTCATTGCCCGTTGCTGACGTGCGATAAATCGCACTACTACGAACCTGCCCTCAAGTTCAAAGTTGAAAGACTACTAGTATATCGCAGCTTACCGGTTTGAAAACCGATGGTAACCCGTAACTATCCAAGGTTAAATTTATATGCTTTAAGGAAAAAAGGACAAGAACCGGCTACAAGTTATAAGTAATATAGCAGAAGTTCCGAAAAAAGTCAAAGGAAATGTTTTTGATAAAATGGAAAAATTCTGTCAGAAAGAACGGAAAAGGCAATCTATAGCGGATACACCACCACCGCTACATGAAGTTTATGCTACGAATATGTCTCTTTATTTTTGGGATTCACTATAAATAGTGCTGAATATTTCTCGATTTTTGGGTATGTAAATATTTTGGCGGCTCTGTTGGAATCAGGATTTTCAGGACTACTCTTAGAAAGGATTCTGCATGTCCGTTTTCAAGGTGCCCCACTGCGTTGCCACCTTACCTGCTGGCGAGACATGCCCGCGCAAGCGGACTGTCGCTAACGTCTGCTTATCTCCGGCGTGAGACACCTCCTCTAACCGGTAATAGTAGACGGCATTCGGTTTCGTTGTCTTATCTGTCCAGGTATAGGTGCGGCGTTCGCTTGTGGTCCCCGCTCCGTGGATCAGGGTTGGGTTGACGATTCGGAACGGTCCTTGCTTTGTTTGGCTTCGCAGGAGATAGAAGCCGGCGTTGTCCAAAGCCGATTCGGTGACCCACTTGATCGCAACGCTCCCTGCTTCAGTGCGTTCTGCCCGGAAATGCGACAAGGTAACGGGCAGGGGGCCGCCGCTTTTATATCCGGGCGTGCCGATGTCTGTCTTGTATCCCCAATAGGTACTGACCTTTAATTTTACTTCCGCTGCGCGCTGCCAATTTGCTGCCTGGGTTCCGTCCAAGGGCACGCGATTTTCATAGCACCGGACCAGAGCGCTGCGGGCACCGTCTTCTGTTTTCCCGGAGGGCCATGTCCATGTGGGATCATCTTTCGTTCGGCTATCGCCATCCAAATTGCCGATGACATCAACGACCATGCCTGTCCGGTCCGACAGTTTCAGGTAGAACCCGTCTGCGCTCAACACACTGTTCGGATGTCTGTTTTGGTTCAAAAAAGTCCTGTGATACGTGCAGAGGTTGTAGATCATATTTTCCGGGAAATGTTTGGAGTTTCGCCCTTGCCCGGTCACCAAAAGTACCGTCCGGTTTGGTAAGATGTCCAACGGCTCAAAGTTGATCTCGCCATAGCGATGTTCACCGGCGTGGCGCGCCTCCACTTCAAGATGCCATCCCTCTAAATTCACCGCTTCGGTGTAGGATGGATTATAGATTTCTATCCACTGCGGTAAGGAATGGAGTCCACCTTTCGTTGTAAACATGAGCTCACTGAAGCTGAGCTGTCGCGTTGGAATCTGCTCTAAGTGGTCCGTTACGCCTGGGGTTCCGATGTCTGTCCGCCATCCGTAATAGGTGTGTGCTGTTAGGGGTACTTCTGCGGCGCGGTGCCAACTGGTTTGGGCTGTGCCATCAAGGGCTTCACCGGCTTGATAGCGGCGGAGGATAGAGGTCCGTGTGCGTGTGTCGGTTTCTCCGCGAGGCAGCGTCCAGGTGGGTTCGTCATCGGTGTCGGACATGCCGTCTAAATTGCCTACCTGGTCTATGACGGTGCCAGCCGGGTCTGTTAATTTCAGGCTGAATCCTTCATCACTTAAGACGCTATTCCGCCGCTGGTGTTGCCCGAAAGCTTTTCGATGGGAGTCGTAGAGGTTGTAGACCTGATCGTCCGTAAGTAAATCCGCTGGCGTTTGCCCTAACGCGGTCACTAAAAGCACAGTTTGATTTGGCAAGATGGCCAAGGGCTGAAAGGTTATCATGTCATGGCGATGCGTTCCTGCATGGCGTGCTTCTACTTCAAGCTGCCATCCCTCTAAATCCACCGTTTCGGTGTGAGAGGGATTATAGACTTCTATCCACTGTGGCAAAGAATGGATTCTGCCTTTGGTGGTAAACATAATCTCGCTAAAGGTTGGTGTCTCGGCGAGTTGTTGTAAGGCTTCTGCGGGTGTTTGATGTACAATGGCATCGTTGGCGTATCCGGGTGTTCCGAAACTGTATGCTTCATCTGCCTTTCTGTCATATCCGAGCCCTGCCTGATATTCACTTATGCACCATGCTTCGGCAAGATAACCGGGTTTGCCGATCGCGGTCCGTCGCCACACGATCCCTTGTGTAAGCAAGGCAGGGGGCCGCGGTTGCTGCGTGTCTTGGAGGGCCACACCTGCGTCCGATAGTGGTAGGAGTTTCGGAAATAAGTGGGAATAAGTGCCGGTGACATCCTCAATCGCCTCCGGGTGTCCATTTTTATCTCGGGCTCGTCGCAGGATGAGGAGATAAGGGGTCTCTGGCAATTTGAAATCTGCTGCGACGAGATAAAGGTGGCGTGCGCCTTTCTTTGCCTCGCCTGTTTCGATATTTATACCACCTGCGAGCCGTGTCTCACTCGGATCGGTGTTGACAATTAGCAGGATACCACCGGCTGGCAGCGTGTATTCAGGAAATACGACTAGATCCACATCCTTATCAGCATTTTCGCCCTCCGGCTCAATAATGCTAATTTCCCATTCGGCGAGCGCGATAGTTTCGTCGCTGACGTTTTTGAGCTCTATCCAATCATTTTTGTCGTCGTCCGCGTTTAGAAGTTCGTTGAAGACGATCTGCGATGAAGTAACCGATTCAGCGTCTGGGTCTACCTCACACAGGGGCGGTTCTAAATTATCCGCCACGGATGGCGGATTTGCCCCGCTTGGCACGGGACATAGGGGCGGTTTTAAATTATCCACCACGGATGGGGGATCTGCCCCCTTTGGCACGTCAACAAAATTTGGGGTGATGGTAAGTGGGGTGGCAGCGTTGCTGCTGTTCCCTGCCAGGTCCGTTGCTGCCCCTGCGGCTACGCTGACAGTTATCGCCCCACTCCCACTCGGCAGAACCTCTATCGTATAGTGCGCGGCTGAGAGGGTCCGAAAGTTCCGAAGGGTTGCACCATTAGTGGCAGCGATGTCGTCTTGCGCGAAGTCAGTCACCGGTTCCCCGAAGTCGATCGTCACCGTCACACCATCCGCCCCTACGAGTGTGTCGCCATCTTGTGCGGTAATCACTGGTGTTGGTGCCGTGGTATCCACGATTTGATTCGAGTTGGGGGGAATAGTAAAATCTGTAAAGCCGGGTGCCAGTGGATTGCTGAATTCGTCGACAATCGTCCCTGTCAGGAGTTGGAGACTGTTAGCTTTGACCTGTACACCATCGGAGTCGGTATCGCCGGCTTGCACCGTGTAGCGAAACACCAGTGGGTCCGTCGTGAGCGTGTCCGATGTATTCGCGGCGTTCACTGCCACTTCAGGGGGCGTGGCATCATTCTGTCCAAGCAGGAGCCCTATGCGTTGTGTGCCTGTGATAGTCGTCGGTTTGTTTAGCGTGACTTCAATGACAATCGTGTCCCCGGCTTTATAGTAGCCGTGTGAAGTGATAGCGACCTCGTTCACAATGGGCAGGTTCAGATCCACGCGATGGGCGGTATCTGGTGGGATGGACGAATACTGCAGGTGTGTGGCGGGGTTGCCGGCAGTATCTTGGATGCTATCACCGTTGAGGGCAATACTTCCTGCCTTGACTTCCAGGCCATCGGCATCATTGGCATCCGTAGTTGCTATCACATACCGGAAGATGAGGCCATTCGTGGTATTGCTGTGGTATGCTGCCTCCCGGTTGGCATCGGCGACCTTCAGCGTCACCGTTGGTACCTGTGTGGTATCGCCATCATCGACGACCTTAACGGGTTCGTTGAATGTCACCGTGATGTCAATCGACGAGTTTAGTGTGTAGGGACCGGTTGAGGTAAACCCAATTCCGCTCGTTCTCGGGGGGGTGGTGTCCACGGTCTGCGTCGTGCCGCCTGGGACAGTGGCGAACGTTGTCACGAGGTCATTTCCGATAGTATCTTGGATAGTCGTGCCGGTTGGAAGTGTGAGGCTGTTGGCTTTGACAGCCACGCCATCTGTATCTGTATCGCCGGCTGCCACGGTATAGGAGAACGCTAATGCGGTTATCGTACCAGCAGTCGTAGTGGTGGTCAACGTTCTTTCCGTTGTGCCTACGATGAGCACGAGCGTTGGCGCGCCCCCGGTGCCTATGGCTAATGCAACAGCCGAGGCATCCGTTATCGGCACGGAGAGTGTGATCGTATTATTGGGGGGTGTCGCTTTATACGGCCCCGTGCTCGTAAAGGTAATATCTCCTACCATCGGTGCCGTGGTCTTCACAGCATTCACTGGGCCGCCTGGGACAGTGGCGAACGTTGTCACGAGGTCATTTCCGGCAGCATCTCGGATAGTCGTGCCACTGGGTAACGTTAAGCTATTGGCTTTGACAGCCACGCCATCTGTATCCTCATCGCCGGTTTGCACGGTATAGGAGAACGCTAAGGTCGTTATCGTGCCGGCAGCGGTCGTCGTCGTCAATGTCTTCTCCGTTGTGCCGACAGTCAGCACAAGCGTTGGTGCCCCGCCGGTGCCCGTGGCTAATGTGATAGCCGAGGCATCCGTTATCGGCACGGAAATTGTAATCGTATCCGCCGCAGTATAGGGACCTGTGCTCGCAAACGCGATTGTCCCTACGGTGGGTGCGGTGGTGTCCACCGCCTGCGATGTGCCTCCATTAACAGCGGTGAAAGTTGTCACCAAGTCGTTTCCGGCAGCATCTTCAATGGTATTGGCGGCAACGGTGAGGCTATCGGCTTTGACAACCACGCCATCGGTATCTGTATCCCCCGCCACCACGGTATACGTGAAAACCAGGGGCGATGCTGTGACATCCGTTGCTGTCAATGTCTTCTCTGTTGTGCCGACTATCAGCACAAGCGTTGGTGAACCGCTGAACTGTGTCGCGCCAACAATCGGCACGGAAATTGTAATTGTATCCCCGGCTTTATAGGGTCCTGTGCTGGTAAACGCGATTGTCCCTACGGTTGGAGCGGTGGTGTCTACTGCTGGTGGGGTGGTGTTCACCGCCTGTGATGCGCCCCCGTTAACAGCCGTAAAGGTCGTCACTAAGTCGAGATCTACAGCATCTCGGACAGTCGTGCCACTCGGTAAAGTCAAGCTATTGGCTTTGACAGATACGCCATCCGCATCCATATCGCCTGCCAGGACTGTGTAAGAGAACGCTAACGCCGTTATTGTCCCCGCGCTTGTGCTCGTTGTCAAAGTTTTTTCTGTTGTCCCGACAACGAGGGTGAGCGTTGGTGCCCCGCCGGTGCCTGTGGCTAATGTGATATCTGAAGCATCCGTTATTGGCACGGAAATTGTAATCGTATCTCCCGCAGTATACGGACCGGTACTCGTAAACGCGATTGTCCCTACGGTTGGTGGGGTGTTGTCAACTGCATGTGAAGTGCCGCCATTAACAGCGGTGAAAGTCGTCGCCAAATCGTTATCCGCGGCATCTTGGACAGTTGTGCCACTCGGCAGTGTGAGGCTGTTGGCTTTGACAGATACACCATCTGTATCGGTATCGCCTGCCACGACTGTGTATGAGAACGTTAACGCCGTTATTGTCCCCGCGGTTGTGCTGGATGTCAGTGTCTTATCCGTGTTGCCGACTGTCAGCACAAGCGTTGGTGCCCCGCCGGTGCCTGTGGTTAATGTGACAGTTGAGGTGTCCGTTATCGGCACGGAAATTGTAATCGTATCTCCTGCAGTATACGGACCCGTGCTGGTAAACGCGATTGTCCCTACGGTTGGAGCGGTGGTGTCTACTGCTGGTGGGGTGGTGTTCACCGCCTGTGATGCGCCCCCGTTAACAGCCGTAAAGGTCGTCACTAAGTCGAGATCTACAGCATCTCGGACGGTTGTGCCACTCGGTAAAGTCAAGCTATTGGCTTTGACAGATACGCCATCCGCATCCATATCGCCTGCCAGGACTGTGTAAGAGAACGCTAACGCCGTTATTGTCCCCGCGCTTGTGCTGGAGGTCAGTGTCTTATCCGTGGTGCCGACCGTCAGCACGAGCGTTGGTGCCCCAGCAGCACCCGTGGTTAACGTGACATCCGAGGCATCCGTTATCGGGACGGAAATTGTAATGGTATCTCCCGCAGTATAGGGACCGGTGCTCGTAAACGCAATTGTCCCTACGGTTGGTGCGGTGGTGTCCACCGTCTGTGATGCGCCCCCATTAACAGCCGTGAAAGTTGTCACCAAATCGTTGCCACCAGCATCTTCAATGGTATTGGCGGCAACGGTGAGGCTATTGGCTTTGACAACCACGCCATCGGTATCTGTATCACTGGCTACCACTGTGTAAGAGAACACGATTGGAGAAGCGGTGATATTCGTTGCTGTCAATGTCTTCTCTGTTGTGCCGACAGTCAGCACAAGTGTCGGTGAACCGCTGAACTGCGTCGCGCCAACAATCGGGACGGAAATTGTAATCGTATCGCCCGCAGTATACGGTCCCGTGGTCGTAAAACTAATTGCCCCTACCCCTGGGGCTGCGGTGTCCACCACTTGTGAAGTGCCTCCATTAACAGCCGTGAAAGTCGTTACCAAGTCGAGGTCTACGGCATCCCGGATAGTCGTGCCACTCGGTAACGTCAGGCTATTCTCTTTGACAACCACGCCATCGGTATCTGTATCACCGGCTACCACCGTGTATGAAAACGCTAATGCCGTTATTGTCCCTGCACTTGTGCTGGATGTCAATGTCTTATCTGTGTTGCCGACAGTCAGCACGAGCGTTGGTGCCCCACCAGCCCCCGTGGCTAACGTGATAGCCGAGGCATCTGTGATCGGGACGGAGAGCGTAATCGTATTTCCCACGGTATACGGCCCCGTGCTCGTAAATGCGATCGTTCCTACGGTTGGTGCGGTGTTGTCCACCGTCTGTGATGCACCCCCATTAACAGCGGTGAAAGTTGTCACCAAATCGTTACCCCCAGCATCTTCAATCGTATTGGCGGCAACGGTGAGGCTATTGGCTTTGACAACCACGCCATCGGTATCTGTATCACTGGCTACCACTGTGTAAGAGAACACGATTGGAGAAGCGGTGATATTTGTTGCTGTTAACGTCTTCTCCACGCCACCGACATCTAACTTCAGCGTTGGTGAACCGCTGAACTGCGTCGCGCCAACAATCGGGACGGAAATTGTAATCGTATCGCCCGCAGTATAGGGACCCGTGGTCGTAAAACTAATCGCCCCGACTGTCGGGGCTGCGGTGCCCACAGTTTGTGATGCGCCGCCATTAACAGCCGTGAAGGTCGTCACTAAGTCGAGGTCTACGGCATCTCGGACGGTTGTGCCACTCGGTAAAGTCAAGCTATTCGCTTTTACAGATACACCATCGGTATCGGTATCGCCGGCCACGACTGTGTAAGAGAACGCTAATGCCGTTATTGTGCCGGCGGTTGTAGTTGTCGTCAAGGTTTTTTCTCTCGTTCCGACAACGAGTGTGAGCGTTGGTGCTCCGCCGGCTAATGTGACAGCCGAGGCATCCGTTATCGGAACCGATATTGTAATCGAATCCCCTGTAGTATAGGGACCGGTACTCGTAAACGCAATTGTTCCTACGGTTGGAGCGGTGGTGTCTACCCTCTGTGAGGTGCCACCGTTAGCAGCGGTGAAAGTCGTCGCCAAATCGTTATCCGCGGCATCTTGGACAGTTGTGCCACTCGGCAGTGTGAGGCTGTTGGCTTTGACAACCACGCCATCCGTATCCGTATCGCCGGCTACCACAGTGTATGAAAACGCTAACGCCGTTATGGTGCCAGCACTTGTGCTCGATGTCAACGTCTTATCTGTTGTGCCGACTGTCAGGACAAGCGTTGGCGCGCCCCCGGTGCCCGTGGTTAATGTAACAGCCGAGGTGTCCGTTATCGGCACGGAGATTGTAATGGTATCTCCGGTTTTATAGGGGCCTGTGGTGGTAAACGCAATTGTTCCTACCGTTGGTGCAGTGTTGTCCACCGCCTGTGATGCGCCCCCAGCCACGGTGGTGAAGGTTGTCCCCAAGTCGAGGTCTACGGCATCTCGGACAGTCGTGCCACTCGGTAACGTCAAGCTGTTGGCTTTGACAGCCACGCCATCTGTATCTGTATCCGCTGCCACGACTGTGTATGAGAACGCTAAAGTTGTTATTGTGCCGGCAGCGGTGGTCGTCGTCAAGGTTCTTTCTGTCGTCCCGACAACAAGTGTGAGCGTCGGGGAACCACTAGCCCCCGTGGCTAATGTGGTATCCGAGGCATCCGTTATCGGGACGGAGATTGTAATGGTATCTCCGGTTTTATAGGGACCTGTGGTGGTAAACGCAATTGTTCCTACGGTGGGTGCGGTGTTGTCCACCGTCTGTGATGCGCCCCCATTAACAGCGGTGAAAGTTGTCACCAAGTCGTTACCCCCAGCATCTTCAATCGTATTGGCGGCAACGGTGAGGCTATTGGCTTTGACAACCACGCCATCGGTATCGGTATCACCGGCTACCACCGTGTAAGAGAACACGATCGGGGAGGCGGTGATATTCGTTGCTGTCAATGTCTTATCTGTTGTGCCGACAGTCAGCACAAGTGTTGGAGAACCGCTGAACTGCGTCGCGCCAACAATCGGGACGGAAATTGTGATCGTATCGCCCGCAGTATACGGCCCCGTGGTCGTAAAACGAATTGCCCCTACCCCTGGGGCTGCGGTGTCCACCACTTGTGATGTGCCTCCATCAACAGCCGTGAAGGTCGTTACCAAGTTGAGGTCTACGGCATCCCGGATAGTTGTGCCGGTTGGAAGTGTGAGGCTGTTGGCTTTTACAGATACGCCATCCGCATCGGCATCGCCTGCTTGCACGGTGTATGAGAACGCCAATGCCGTTATCGTGCCGGCACTTGTGCTGGATGTCAAAGTTCTTTCCGTTGTCCCTACAACGAGTGTGAGCGTCGGCGCATCTCCAGTGCCGGCTAGCGTGACAGCCGAGGCATCTGTGATCGGGACGGAAATTGTAATCGTATTCCCCACAGTATACGGTCCTGTCGAGGTAAACGCGATTGTTCCTACGGTTGGTGCGGTGTTGTCCACCGTCTGTGATGTGCCCCCATTAACAGCGGTGAAGGTCGTCACCAGGTCCTGGTCTGTGGCATCTCGGATAGTCGTGCCACTCGGTAAAGTCAAGCTATTGGCTTTCACAGATACACCATCGGTATCCGTATCCGCTGCTACTACGGTGTATGAAAACGCTAATGCCGTTATGGTGCCGGCGGTTGTCGTCGTTGTCAAGGTTCTTTCCGTTGTTCCGACAACGAGTGTGAGCGTTGGCGCGCCTCCGGCTCCCGTGGCTAATGTGATATCTGAAGCATCCGTTATCGGCATGGAGAGCGTAATCATATCTCCTGCAGTATAGGGACCGGTGCTTGTAAATGCGATTGTTCCTACGGTGGGTGCGGCGTTGTCAATCGCCTGTGATGTGCCCCCATTAACAGTTGTGAAGGTCGTTACCAAGTCGAGGTCTACGGCATCTCGGACGGTTGTGTCACTCGGTAAAGTCAAGCTGTTGGCTTTCACAGATACACCATCGGTATCCGTATCGCCTGTCACTACTGTGTATGAAAACGCTAACGCCGTTATCGTGCCCGCGCTTGTGCTGGATGTCAATGTCTTCTCCGTTGTGCCGACTGTCAGCACAAGCGTTGGTGCCCCACCAGCACCCGTGGCTAATGTGATATCTGAAGCATCTGTTATCGGGACGGAAATTGTAATCGTATTCCCTGCAGTATAGGGACCGGTGCTCGTAAACGCAATTGTCCCGACCGTTGGTGCGGTGTTGTCAACTGCATGCGATGTGCCTCCATTAACAGCCGTGAAGGTTGTCACCAAGTCGAGGTCTACGGCATCCCGGACAGTTGTGCCACTCGGTAAAGTCAAGCTATTGGCTTTGACAGATACACCATCGGTATCCGTATCGCCGGCTTGCACGGTATAGGAAAACGCTAACGCCGTTATGGTGCCGGCGGTTGTGCTCGATGTCAATGTCTTCTCCGTTGTGCCGACTGTCAGAACGAGCGTTGGTGCCCCGCCGGCTCCCGTGGCTAATGTGATAGCCGAGGCATCCGTTATCGGAACCGATATTGTAATCGAATCCCCTGTAGTATAGGGACCGGTGCTCGTAAATGTGATCGTTCCGACCGTTGGTGCGGTGTTGTCCACCGTCTGCGATGTGCCGCCAGCGACTGCTGTGAAAGTCGTTACTAAGTCGTTGCCGAGGGCATCTTCAATGGTGTTCGCAGCAACCGTTAAGCTGTTCGCAACGACTGTCACGCCGTCGGTATCGGTATCGCCGGCTACCACGGTATAAGTGAACACGATCGGGGAGGCGGTGATGTTCATTGCTGTCAAGGTCTTCTCCACGCCACCGACATCTAACTTCAGCGTTGGCGAACCGCTGAACTCTGTCGCGCCAACAATCGGCACGGAGATCGTGATCGTATCGCCCGCAGTATACGGTCCCGTGCCCGTAAAACTAATTGCCCCTACGGTTGGGCCGGTGTTGTCAATCGCCTGTGATGTGCCCCCGTTAACAGCCGTAAAGCTCGTCACTAAGTCGAGGTCTACGGCATCTCGGACAGTTGTGCCACTCGGTAAAGTCAAACTATTGGCTTTGACAGATACGCCATCCGCATCCATATCCGCCGCCACGACCGTGTATGAAAACGCTAATGCCGTTATGGTGCCGGCAGTCGTAGTCGTTGTCAAGGTTTTTTCTGTTGTTCCGACAACGAGTGTGAGGGTTGGTGCGCCTCCGGTGCCCGTGGCTAATGTGATATCTGAAGCATCCGTTATCGGCACGGAAATTGCAATTGTATTCCCTGCAGTATAGGGACCGGTGCTCGTAAATGCGATTGTCCCAACGATTGGTGCGGTGTTGTCAACTGTCTGTGATGTGCCTCCATTAACAGCCGTGAAGGTTGTCACCAAGTCGTTTCCTGCGGCATCTTCAATGGTATTGGCGGCAACAGTGAGGCTATCGGCTTTAACAACCACGCCATCGGTATCTGTATCCCCCGCCACCACGGTATATGTGAAAACCAGAGGCGATGCTGTGATATCTGTTGCTGTCAATGTCTTCTCTGTTGTGCCGACAGTCAGGACAAGTGTTGGTGAACCGCTGAACTGTGTCGCGCCAACAATCGGCACGGAGATCGTGATCGTATCCCCCTCTGTATACGGTCCTGTGGTGGTAAATGCGATTGTCCCAACGGTTGGTGCGGTGTTGTCAATCGCCTGCGATGCACCGCCATTAACAGCCGTGAAGTTCGTCACTAAGTCGAGGTCTACGGCATCTCGGACGGTTGTGCCACTCGGTAAAGTCAAGCTATTCGCTTTCACAGATACACCATCGGTATCGGTATCGCCGGCCACGACTGTGTAAGAGAACGCTAATGCCGTTATTGTGCCAGCGGTTGTGCTGGATGTCAAAGTTTTTTCTGTCGTCCCGACAACGAGTGTGAGCGTTGGTGCCCCAGCAGCACCCGTGGCTAATGTGATAGCCGAGGCATCCGTTATCGGAACCGATATCGTAATCGAATCCCCTGTAGTATAGGGACCGGTGCTTGTAAATGCGATTGTTCCTACGGTGGGTGCGGTGTTGTCAACTGTCTGTGATGTGCCTCCATTAACAGCCGTGAAGGTCGTCACCAAGTCGTTTCCGGCAGCATCTTCAATGGTATTGGCGGCAACGGTGAGGCTATCGGCTTTGACAACCACGCCATCGGTATCTGTATCACTGGCTACCACTGTGTAAGAGAACACGATTGGAGAGGCGGTGATATTCGTTGCTGTCAATGTCTTCTCTGTTGTGCCTACCGTCAGCACAAGTGTCGGTGAACCGCTGAACTGCGTCGCGCCAACAATCGGGACGGAAATTGTAATCGTATCTCCCGCAGTATACGGTCCCGTGGTCGTAAAACTAATCGCCCCGACTGTCGGGGATGCGGTGTCAACTGCATGTGATGTGCCCCCATTAACAGCGGTGAAGGTTGTCACCAAGTTGAGGTCTACGGCATCTCGGACAGTCGTGCCACTCGGTAAAGTCAAACTATTGGCTTTGACAGCCACGCCATCGGTATCCTCATCGCCGGCTTGCACGGTATAGGAGAACGCTAACGCTGTTATCGTGCCGGCGGTTGTGGTTGATGTCAATGTCTTATCTGTGGTGCCGACTGTCAGCACGAGCGTTGGTGCCCCACCAGCACCCGTGGCCAATGTGATATCCGAGGCATCCGTTATCGGAACCGATATTGTAATCGAATCCCCTGTAGTATAGGGACCGGTGCTCGTAAATGCGATTGTCCCAACGGTGGGTGCGGTGTTGTCCACCGTCTGCGATGTGCCTCCAGCGACTGCTGTGAAAGTCGTTACTAAGTCGTTGCCGAGGGCATCTTCAATGGTGTTCGCAGCAACCGTTAAGCTGTTCGCAACGACTGTCACGCCGTCGGTATCCGTATCGCCGGCTGCTACGGTATAAGAGAACACGATCGGGGAGGCGGTGATATTCGTTGCTGTTAACGTCTTCTCCACTCCCCCGACATCTAACTTCAGCGTTGGTGAACCGCTGAACTGTGTCGCGCCAACAATCGGGACGGAGATCGTGATCGTATCGCCCGCAGTATACGGTCCCGTGGTGGTAAAACTAATTGCCCCAACGGTTGGGCCGGTGTTGTCAATCGCCTGTGATGCGCCCCCGTTAACAGCCGTGAAGGTCGTCACTAAGTTGAGGTCTACGGCATCTCGGACAGTCGTGCCGCTTGGTAAAGTCAAGCTATTGGCTTTGACAGATACACCATCCGCATCCATATCCGCCGCCACGACCGGGTATGAAAACGCTAACGCTGTTATCGTGCCAGCGGTTGTGCTCGATGTCAAAGTTCTTTCCGTCGTCCCTACTGTCAGCACGAGCGTTGGTGCCCCACCAGCCCCCGTGGCTAATGTGACGGCCGAGGCATCTGTGATCGGAACCGATATCGTAATCGAATCCCCTGTAGTATAGGGACCGGTGCTTGTAAATGCGATTGTTCCAACGGTGGGTGCGGTGTTGTCAACTGTCTGTGATGTGCCTCCATTAACAGCCGTGAAAGTTGCTACCAAGTCGTTGCCGCCAGCATCTTCAATGGTATTGGCGGCAACGGTGAGGCTATTGGCTTTGACAACCACGCCATCGGTATCTGTATCACCGGCTACCACCGTGTAAGAGAACACGATTGGAGAGGCGGTGACATTCGTCGCTGTCAAGGTCTTCTCTGTTGTGCCGACTGTCAGCACAAGCGTTGGTGAACCGCTGAACTGTGTCGCGCCAACAATCGGCACGGAAATTGTAATCGTATCCCCCGCAGTATAGGGACCCGTGGTCGTAAAACTAATCGCCCCGACTGTCGGGGCTGCGGTGCCCACAGTTTGTGATGCGCCGCCATTAACAGCCGTGAAGGTCGTCACTAAGTCGAGATCTACAGCGTCTCGGACGGTCGTCCCACTCGGTAAAGTCAAACTATTGGCTTTCACAGATACACCATCTGTATCTGTATCGCCGGCCACGACTGTGTAAGAGAACGCTAATGCCGTTATGGTGCCGGCGGTTGTGCTGGATGTCAAGGTTCTTTCTGTCGTCCCGACAACGAGTGTGAGCGTTGGTGCACCCCCAGTGCCGGCTAACGTGACAGCCGAAGCATCCGTTATCGGCACGGAAATTGTAATCGTATTCCCCGCAGTATACGGTCCTGTGGTGGTAAACGCAATTGTCCCGACGGTTGGTGGGGTGTTGTCAACTGCATGTGAGGTGCCTCCATTAACAGCCGTGAAGGTCGTTACCAAGTCCATGTTTGTGGTGTCTTGGATAGTTGTGCCGGTTGGAAGTGTGAGGCTATTGGCTTTGACAGATACACCATCTGTATCTGTATCCGCCGCCACGACCAGGTAGGAGAACGTTAATGCCGTTATCGTGCCGGCAGTCGTAGTCGTCGTCAAAGTTCTTTCCGTTGTCCCAACAACGAGTGTGAGCGCTGGTGCGCCCCCGGTGCCTGTGACTAATGTGACATCCGAGGCATCAGTTATCGGCATGGAGAGTGTGATCATATCGCCCGCAGTATACGGACCGGTGCTTGTAAATGCGATCGTTCCTACGGTGGGTGCGGCGTTATCAATCGCCTGCGATGCACCGCCATTAACAGCCGTGAAGGTCGTCACTAAGTCGAGGTCTACGGCATCTCGGACAGTTGTGCCACTCGGTAAAGTCAAGCTATTGGCTTTTACAGACACACCATCGGTATCTGTATCGCCGGCTACCACGGTGTATGAAAACGCTAATGCCGTTATTGTCCCTGTACTTGTGCTTGCTGTCAACGTCTTATCTGTGGTGCCTACCGTCAGAACGAGCGTTGGTGCGCCCCCGGTGCCCGTGGCTAACGTGACAGCCGAGGCATCCGTTATCGGCACGGAAATTGTAATCGAATCTCCGGTTTTATAGGGTCCTGTGGTGGTAAACGCGATTGTCCCAACGGTGGGTGGGGTGTTGTCAACTGTCTGTGATGCGCCCCCATTAACAGCCGTGAAGGTCGTTACCAAGTCCATGTTTGTGGTGTCTCGGATAGTCGTGCCACTCGGTAAAGTCAAGCTGTTGGCTTTGACAACCACGCCATCGGTATCTGTATCCGCTGCTACTACGGTGTATGAGAACGCTAACGCCGTTATGGTGCCGGCAGCCGTAGTTGTCGTCAAGGTTCTTTCTGTTGTTCCGACAACGAGTGTGAGCGTTGGTGCGCCCCCGGTGCCTGTGGCTAACGTGACAGCCGAGGTGTCTGTTATCGGCACGGAAATTGTAATCGAATCTTCCGTAGTATAGGGACCGGTGCTTGTAAATGTGATCGTTCCTACGGTGGGTGGGGCGTTATCAATCGCCTGTGATGCGCCGCCATTAACAGCCGTGAAGGTTGTTACCAAGTCGAGGTCTACGGCATCTCGGACGGTTGTGCCACTCGGTAAAGTCAAGCTATTGGCTTTGACAGATACGCCATCGGTATCCGTATCGCCGGCTACCACGGTGTATGAAAACGCTAATGCCGTTATGGTGCCGGCACTTGTGCTGGATGTCAAGGTTTTTTCCGTTGTGTCGACAACGAGTGTGAGTGTTGGTGCCCCGCCGGTGCCCGTGGCTAATGTGACAGCCGAAGCATCCGTTATCGGGACGGAGATTGTAATGGTATCTCCGGTTTTATAGGGTCCTGTGGTGGTAAATGCGATTGTCCCGACGGTTGGAGCGGTGTTGTCAACTGCATGTGATGTGCCCCCATTAACAGCCGTGAAGGTTGTCACCAAGTCGTTGCTGAGGGCGTCGCGGATAGTTGTGCCACTTGGTAACGTTAAGCTATTGGCTTTGACAGATACGCCATCTGTATCTGTATCGCCGGCTTGCACGGTATAGGAGAACGCTAACGCTGTTATTGTCCCTGCACTTGTGCTGGATGTCAAAGTTTTTTCTGTTGTGCCGACAACGAGTGTGAGCGTTGGTGCGCCCCCAGTGCCGGCTAATGTGACAGCCGAGGTGTCCGTTATCGGCACGGAGAGTGTGATCGTATCGCCCTCAGTATACGGTCCCGTGCTCGTAAATGCGATCGTTCCTACCGTCGGTGCGCCAGTGTCCACCGTCTGCGTGGTGCCACCGCTAACAGCCGTGAAAGTCGTCGCCAAATCGTTACCCGCGGCATCTCGGACAGTTGTACCACTCGGCAACGTCAGACTGTTGGCTTTGACCACCACACCATCGGCATCCGCATCCCCCGCTGCTACCGTGTATGAGAATGCTAACGCCGTTATCGTCCCCGCACTTGTGCTCGATATCAACGTTTTATCTGTTGTGCCGACTGTCAGCACAAGCGTTGGTGAACCGCCGGTGCCTGTGGCTAACGTGACAGCCGAGGTGTCTGTTATCGGGACGGAGATTGTAATCGTATTCCCCACAGTATACGGTCCCGTGCTCGTAAATGCAATTGTCCCTACTGTTGGCGCAGTGGTGTCCACCACGTGCGAAGCCCCGCCATCGACAGCCGTGAAAATTGTTATTAAGTCGTTACCTGCAGCATCTTCAATCGTATTGGCGGCAACGTTGAGACTGTTGGCTTTCACGGACACACCATCGGTATCCGTATCCCCCTCCGCTACGGTATAACTGAAAACCAGGGGCGATGCCATGACATCCGTTGCTGTCAACGTCTTCTCCACTCCCCCGACATCTAACTTCAGCGTCGGTGAACCGCTGAACTCCGTTGCGCCTACAATTGGCACGGAAACTGTAATCGCATCCCCGGCTTTATACGGACCGGTGCTCGTAAAACTAATCGTCCCGACCGTTGGCCCCGCGGCGTTCACCATCTGGTCGGAGCCACCGTTAACAGTGGCGAAAGTCGCCACTAAGGGGTTGTCAAGCTCATCTTTAATAGTGTTGGCGGCAACGGTGAGACTGTTGGCTTTGACATCTACACCATCGGTATCCTCATCCCCCGCCACTACCGTATAACTGAAAACGAGAGGGGTCCCGGTGACATTGGGTGCTGTCAACGTCTTCTCCACGCCCCCGACATCTAACTTCAGCGTCGGTGAACCGCTGAACTGAGTTGCGTGCAGAATTGGCACGGAAACTGTAATCGTATCCCCCAGCGTATAGGGGCCTCTGGTGTCAAACGTGATTGTCCCCACCGTTGGCGTTCTGACAAACATCGCGTTGAATTTCTCTCTCTCTGCATCTGTCATTGCAGTTGAGCTAGCGTTCCCGTTACCTGCTAGATCTGTCACGCGGTTTGCGGGTACACTTATATGCACTATACCCATCGCAAGTGCTCTGATTTTAGCTGTGTACTTTCTGGGATTCGTCGCATCGACGACCGCTAAGGAGCCGACTTCGACTTGTGCCGCCGTGTTTTCAAGCAGGATGTCTGCCTCGTCAAAGCCAGACACCGGCTCACCAAAGTCAAATTCTACCGTGAAAATAGTACGCTGGGCACCTGACGCACCAAGATTTGTGGCAGTTAACAGCCATTTTGGAGCCTGTGGCTGTGGAAGTCGGCCATCTACCGGTGTATTGTCAATGACGTGACCGTCCCCCAGTCCACGAATATCATCGTCCCCGGCGTGAATGCGACCGCCATTAAGTTTTAGTGCATCGTTTCTTCTGAGTCTCATGCCGGTGGCCTCATCGTTCCCAACAGTATAGGTGAAAGTAAGCGTGTTGGTACCGCTACCGGTGGAATAGGTGGCTACCCTATTGGGGATAAAACTTGGTCCGCCTGGTCCGCCCGCATCCGTATGGTAGATAAAGAAGTCCAGAGACGGGGCACCTGTCACAGTCACCGCTTCCGAGAACACGACTTCAATACTAATGGTATCGCCCTTTTTATACGTATTATTCTGGTTCGCCGGCGGGCTCCCAAACGAAACACTATCTACACTCAGTGCTGCGGTCTCTGCGGGGAACATGAGTAGGACACTGGCGGCGATTAGGCACCCTGCTAACAACATAGATTTGATATGATTCGTTTTCATCTATCGTTGCACGTAATACCCAGTTCTTACCTAACGTGAGTTCGGTACTCGTCGCGGGAACGGACAATTTATGCAATAGCACAATAGCACAATCTAAATGGAGATTAACAATTTATACAGATCGTGCTACAAGCATGAGAAAAATATCGGGTTGAATACGATTGCCATGAAGGTTTTCATTCTTCTTAAGTTTTCGAACTCATACGATTTTAGGATACGATACATAGGATATAAGTGCTTCTCCTTTAAATGAATACTAAATTTTGGACAATTTTACCCTTGAGTAGGACGGACGCAATTTTGACCCGTATGCCGCTCTGTGAGATAGAGCGTCGTAAAAAACAGAGACGTTCTGGTGGCACAACCTAACAGGTTATGCTACAAAAGAGCAGCATGCGTAAGTCCTATTTGTGTTTAAAACATTGCGAAAAATTAGAATGCTCCAGAAAACAGACCCCAATTTCCACAGGGTTTACGCGAGGCGCAATAATGCACATCGCATTTGGGGTTTTTGCTGGGTGTGTTTTTGCTTGGGCGTTTCTGCGTATTGCTTGGGTATTTCTGCGGATTTCTTCAAGTACACCGCAGAATTGCGCGACTACGAACCAGGCTACTTTTGAGAACGGACACCCTTTGAAGGTGCATCTGTTTGTAGTGATGCGATTCATCGCATCGCTTCGGCGCGACGATCTGTTGTATCCGCTCACAGCCTAAAAACAGTAAACACAGCATGAACCCGAAAATAACCGACGCAACTGCAGTGCCGCGAAACATAAATCGTTTACCTCCTGACTTCTGAGAAAGAAGGCAGGCATTTGACATCTCATGATGACGGCTTCAGATTCACAGTCCTATCACCATTGACATCTCCGATGAGCGATGCCTGCGGCAAAACGCCAGTTTATATTTTACTACATTTTAAGTCAAAAATTTTTATATTTTCAAAATTTTTATATTATTGACCTAATATGTTGAATTATACTGGAAATTTGGAAATATGTCAAATTAAAAGAATTAGTTCATTTACCCCATTTTCTTTTTAAGGGTTGTGTTGAAACGGTCTTGATAGGAAAGGTATAGGAAAGTTAGAGGTGTTGTGATAAAATACCTCGACTTCTGAAGCACTCCTGACATCTCTTGAAGACTGTCGATGCAGAGGCGATACATGTTTAGCAACCTATTGACTTTCTCACACACAACAACCTATAACAACTATTAGTGTTTCAAGTTTGACTTTGAGGGAAGGTTCGTAGTAGTGCGATTTATCGCACGTCAATAACGGGCAATGAATTGCCCTACTACGAACAGGATCACCTATTATCGCACGTCAATAACGGGCAATGAATTGCCCTACTACGAACAGGATCACCTATTATCGCACGTCAATAACGGGCAATGAATTGCCCTACTACGAACAGGATCACCTATTATCGCACGTCAATAACGGGCAATGAATTGCCCTACTACGAACAGGATCACCTATTATCGCACGTCAATAACGGGCAATGAATTGCCCTACTACGAACAGGATCACCTATTATCGCACGTCAATAACGGGCAATGAATTGCCCTACTACGAACAGGATCACTTATTATCGCACGTCAATAACGGGCAATGAATTGCCCTACTACGAACAGGATCACCTATTATCGCACGTCAATAACGGGCAATGAATTGCCCTACTACGAGCAGGATCACCTATTATCGCACGTCAATAACGGGCAATGAATTGCCCTACTACGAACAGGATCACCTATTATCGCACGTCAATAACGGGCAATGAATTGCCCTACTACGAACAGGATCACCTATTATCGCACGTCAATAACGGGCAATGAATTGCCCTACTACGAACAGGATCACCTATTATCGCACGTCAATAACGGGCAATGAATTGCCCTACTACGAACAGGATCACTTATAAACTCAAACTTGATAAAGCAATAGGTGTTTCATGCCAAAATTTTTCGTGACAAATTCGGTGTGAATTGGTATAATGACCGCGGTAGATGTGAAGATGAAAGTGTACAACCTAAGGCATTGCCCGAAGAGGAAAGGGAATTATGCAGAAATTAGCCTTTGAAGAACAGACACAGACGAATTCACTCGGTATGCAATTTGTTGGAATTGAACCGGGTACTTTTATGATGGGTTCAGAAAACGCATCGCTGTCAGATGAGTTGACGGCAGGCAAGGCGTATCTCCGCGATGGCGATTGGGATGAACATCCGGTGCATGAGGTGACGCTCAGCACACCGTTTTACATCGGTGTTTATCAGGTTACCAATGCACAGTATGCGGCGTTTGATCCGACACATCGTGCGCTGCCGAGTCTTCAGAACGTCGGTTTTTCACGGGACGATGATGAAGCAGTGGTATTTGTCGATTGGCACGATGCGACACGCTTTTGCGAATGGCTCTCCGAAAAAGAAGGGCTCCCCTACCGGTTGCCGACTGAGGCGGAGTGGGAATATGTGTGCCGTGCAGGTACAACGACGCATTTTCATACCGGTGATACCTTGCCGCCTGAATTTCATAAAAATGTTGGGGAGAGTTGGTACCCGGATGGCGGACGCGGGCGCGGTGCGGAAGAGATTGTGCCGTTGCATGTCGGGCAAACTGCGCCGAACGTGTGGGGTGTATACGATATGCACGGGAACGTGGAGGAGTGGTGTCAGGATTGGTATGGCCCCTACGCACCGCATCAGCAGGTGGATCCGGTGGGTAAGGAAGATGGACTGTATCGCGTTACACGGGGTGGCAGTCATTCGACGTTGCTTTGTTACTTACGTTCTGCGAATCGGATGGGGGCAGTGCCGGAAGATAAACACTGGTATATAGGATTTCGGGTTGTGTGTGGTGAAATACCGCAGACATCGCCTACGCCTGTTCCCAAAGTAGCGTTATGGGGACGTGATGTCAAGCAGGAACCCGCAAGTTCACCCGCGCCGGAGGCATCCTACTTTGCGGAACCGTTGACGTTCGTTAAAATTCCAGACGGTTCAAACGGTCCGCTTTTTTCCGCGCATAACCACGTTCCGGCGATAACAGAATGCCCGAACGGAGATATGTTTGCGGCGTGGTATTCGTGCGTTACGGAGCGCGGACGTGAGTTGACGGTTGCCGCAAGTCGGTTGCGCTTTGGTGGAACGGAATGGGAACCAGCTGAACCGTTTTGGGGACCCCCGGATCGGAACAATCACGCCACGTCTCTGTGGCGGAACGAGAACGGGCGGATGTATCATTTCAATGGACTTTCAGCTGCTGCAACGTGGGGTCCCTTGGCGTTAGTGATGCGTTATTCTGACGATAACGGCGCGACGTGGTCGAAACCGCGTTTTATTTCCCCAGAACATCGTCTCCGACACATGCCGATCGCCTCCGTTTTTCGACGGCAGGACGGTTCTATCCTCCTCGCCTGTGATGCTGTGAGTGGTGGCAACGGCGGCACCGCGATATGGCTCAGCGATGATGATGGAGAGACGTGGTACGATCCCGGTGCTGGACAACCGATCCCCGAATTTGCCGATGGCGAACAGGGTGGGTGGATCGCTGGTATTCACGCTGCTGTGGTCGAGCTCACGGATGGCAGGCTGATGGCATACGGACGCGGTGATACGATTGATGAACGGATGCCGAAAAGCGTTTCTTCAGATGGTGGCAAGACGTGGCATTACAGTGCGAGTCAATTTCCGCCTGTTTCGGGTGGGCAGCGGTGCGTGCTGCTACGGCTCCAAGAGGGACCGATTTTCCTCGCATCCTTCACAGGTGATCGGAGGGAACTGACCCCGATGCCGATTGTTGATGCTTCAGGAAATGAACGGCTCGTTACCGGACTCTTTGGTGCGCTGTCCTACGACGACGGTGAAACGTGGGAATATACCCGCCTGATTACAGATGATGGCGAGGACAGGGACATTGAAACAATGGATGGACGCCCCTTTAAGATGGGGTTGAACAGTGCTGAACCGGGTGGCTACCTCGGCGTTTGCCAAGGGCAGAATGGAATCATCCATCTGATTAGCAGTCGTCAGCATTATCGATTTAATGTGGCGTGGTTGAAAGAGACACCTCCATCAGAAGTGAGGAATTGAGATGAAGTTACCTTTTTTACATCAGGAAGTAGAAGTCAGCACGGATTTACGGGATAGTAATGACATCCTTGACAATCCCGATGCCCTGAAAGAACGGATAGCAGCGGACGGGTACCTCCTGATTCGTGGACTACATGACAAGGATGCTGTCCTCACGGCGCGTCAACAGATTCTGGAAAGACTCGCAGCGAAAGGCATGCTTGCACCGGATACACCCTTAATGGACGGGATCTTCAACCCGGCGTATCCCGAACCCACGTCAACGGGTTCAATGGGGAATAAGGTGTTAGCGCAGCTGCCAGCATTTAAAGCCGTCGTTGAAGGTGCACCGGTGATGGACTTTTTCAAGCGATTCCTCGGCGGCGATGCACGGACGTTCGATTTCAAATGGCTTCGCACGGCAGGCCCCGGGTCAGGCTCTCCAATTCATTACGATATCGTCTTTATGGGGAGAGGCACGCAAGAACTCTACTCTTGCTGGACACCCTTTGGCGATGTGTCGCTTGATATGGGACCTATTGTCTTCTGTCTCGGTTCCAATCGATTTGAGAAGGTTCGCGCCACTTATGGGAAGGCAGATGTTGACCGGGATATGATTGAAGGACATTTTAGCGACAATCCACTCGAAATCGTTGAGAAATTTGGCGGACATTGGGCGACAACAACGTTTTCGGCGGGGGATCTTATCATTTTCAATATGTTCCTCATGCACGCTTCTTTGGTTAACACATCTAATAAAATTCGGATAACGGCGGATACGCGCTATCAGCTGGCATCGGAACCGATTGATGAAAGATGGGTTGGTGAGAAACCGAAAGGACATTACGCGTGGAAGCAGCAGGATGCCAAGATTGAGTCGTTGGAGGAATCACGGCAAAGGTGGGGAGTCTAACGTTTTGTGCTGCTATTACGGAGATAGAAAAAAATATGGATAGCGATGTGAGCACACCCAGCACTGACGCGGCACCGGAGGTCAGTAAACCGAAATTATTCGTACCCTTCCTTCTTATTTTGTTTTCTGCTATCGCGATCGGCTTCGGTATAAAATATTACAAGGGCAGACCCGGCGCGACGACTGCGGGCGCGTGGGAGGTCTATTTTAGTGAAGTCAATGCGGTTGGTAGTGCTTATTCGTTAGAAAAACGGCTTGTTGATAGAATTGGGACGGCTGCGGTGCGAGTTGATGCGGCACTCTATGATTTAGATGCCGCGCCAGTCGCCGATGCTTTAATTGCGGCACACAAGCGTGGGGTGCAAGTACGAGTTGTCACGGAGACAGACAATATGGATGACTCGGAAATTGGACGATTGCAGGACATCGGGATCCCTGTTTCGGACGATAAGGATCCTGGCAGTCTGATGCATCACAAGTTTATCGTGATTGATGAGCGATACGTCTGGACAGGTTCTTATAACACGACTTATAACGGGGCGTACAAGAACAGCAATAACGTCATACTCATCGATTCGGTCCCGATGGCGTATAACTTCACACAGGAGTTTCGGGAGTTGTTTCTGGATGCACAGGTTGGAAAACCCTCTGGCGCGTTTGTTGCGTATCCGAAGGTAACGCTGAATGATGGCACACAGATTTTTACCTATTTCTCACCGAAAAGTGACACGATCCCGCCACTTTTGAAGGAGATCCGGTCTGCTGAGAAGTCAATTCATTTTATGGCGTTTTCGTTTACACACGATACACTCGGCACAGCGATGCGGGACAGATTCGCGTCCGGTATTGAAGTCCGGGGTGTGTTTGAAGCGCGGCAGACGGATAATCCATACGCCGAATATAAGGCGATGCAAGCGGCGGGTTTGTCTGTTGTTCTGGATAAAAACAAAGGGACTATGCACCACAAGGTGATCGTTGTTGATGCGGATACGGTGATTACGGGGTCCTACAACTTCTCAAAAAACGCAGAGAAAAATAATAGTGAGAATCTGTTGATTATTAAGGGGAATCGTGAGATTGCGGCGGCATATCTCGCTGAGTTTGAGAGAATAGCGCGTTAGATGTTCTACTCTTTTTCGCCTAATATTACCGTTCGATGTTGCTCGGTGCCGTTTCTGCGGATTTTGAGTTGAACCTTCGTGGCGGGTCGCTCACTCGCGACACATCTTAACAGTTCATCATAGGAGCGGACAGGCTCTTCGTTAAATTCGAGGATAATATCTCCCGGTAAAAGTTTACTTTTGTGGGCGGGGCTGCCTTCAATCACACCCGTAATGAAGACCCCAAGGTCAACGATTTCTATTTCAACGCCGAGCCAACCGCGTGCGACCTTTCCGTGTGCTATGATTTCGTTGGCAACGGCGCGAACCATCTCCATCGGCATGGCAAAGGTGATTTCCTGCGTACGACTTTCCTGTGAGAACTCTTGAACAAGAAATTGTGTGATGTCGGGGTTAACCATTTTCTGGAGAAGCGCGTCAACGGCTGCGTTAGTGGTATTAGGCGGTTCTGTCAGCACAGCAAGGATCATTCCGACAATTTCGCCGGAGGTGTTTATGACGGCTCCACCGTTGTTGCCGGGTGTCACCGCAGCGTTGATTTTAATCAATTCGCCACACAATTGATTTGGTAAGGTGTCCCACCCGCCCACGATGCCGAAAGAGACGATTGGGCTATGTCCGTAAGAACTTCCGATTGTTACGACCCAAGAACCGGTATTGATTTTTGAGGAGTCCCCCCACTTCACAGGTACTGTGGTTTTAAATTCCTGCGTCATGAGTGCTTTAGGCTGGCGCGCCGCGCGCGACTGTACAGATGCCGCGGTTTGAGATTTTTGCGGATGTATGGTTGTTAGCTGGGTATCCGCGACTCGGAGTACCGCAATGTCCGTGAGTGTATCAATGCCAACGAGTTTGGCTGGAGCAACCTTTCCGTTGTTAAAGGTGATTTCAATCTTGCTTGGTGTTTCCATCTCAAATGTCGTTGTCACGACGTGTCCAGCGGTGTCGATAACAATGCCGGAGCTGATGTTTTGGCGGGTAAATATCAGTTTGTCAGTGTCCGGTGCCGGCATTATCTGCGTCGCTACAATTCTCACAACGGCAGGACGAGCGGCGGTGACCACCTTCTGGAATTCCTTTTCAAGCTGCTGCAAAACGTTTTCGTTCGCGATACTCGGAGTGACGGCATAGCAAAGCAGACTGAGCATTCCGATGATCCATTGTTGGTGTTTTGATTTTATGGCGTACATGCTTATTTTCCTTGAAGTTATGAATCGGGGTTAGAAACCCCTCCTACAAGGGCCTTATTAGAGCCCGCCGCTGGTGGAGGCGTTGGTGTAACTGACCTGCTTTAACATATAACGCTGCTGCATCGGTTGCGTTGGCGTTGAGATAGCATCGCTCGGCAGGAACCCGCGGTTACCTCTCACGGAACGCTGTGATTCTACCCCAAAGGTATCGGGGGGTGTTGTTATCTGTTCGCCTTGAGAGATAGTCGCTATTGGTGCTGGCCGGAGGTCGCGCTCGAACAGTGGACGCTCTTGATAGAAATAGGTGCCCGCGGCGGCAAGAATCAATGCCATGATGCCACTGAACGCCCATTTGGGACGACGAAGGACATCTAAGAGTTGTTTCCAGCCTGTTGCGGCAATTGCCTTAAGGCTGCTCGGATCGCGTCCTTCTGTGGCGAGGCGTTGCTGTAGCGTTGACATAAAGTACGGCGAGGGTTGTATCTGCGGCAATTGTTGTACCGCCTTCACAGACTCCTGGAATCGGACATATTCGTGTTGGCACGCCTCACATTCTGCGAGGTGTCCTTCAAAACCTTGCAGTGTCTGATAATCGAGTGTGTCTTCAAAGTGGGCAGAGAAGTGTTCCTCAGCCTGTAAACAGTTCATAAGTCGCTCCTAAAACATTAGATAAAAGGTTTTAACTTTTCCTTAAGCATAAGCCGGGCGCGGTTGATGCGAGATTTCGTTGTACCGCTTCGGAGTTCGAGTACTTCGCTGATTTCATCGTAACTGAGTCCTTGTAGATCGCGGAGCACAAGCGGGAGTCTATACTGTTCTGGTAATTCTGCGATTGCTTTTTGAATAGCGTTTCGTAGTTCCTTGCGTTCTAGTGCGATTTCCGGTTGGAGCTCGGGGTTCGCGGGCGCGTTTGCGATTAAGTCGATCTGTTCTGTGTCGCTATCACTCTCGCTTCCGCTGTTCACGACGTTATCGACTCTGTACCGATCCCGCCGTCCGCGATTGCGTAATTCATTTTTGCAAAGATTTGAGGCGATGTGATACATCCACGTTTTAAAATGCGCGCCCTCCGATTTGTAGCGGTTCGCGGCTTTAAAAATGCGGATGAACGTCTCCTGCGCCAGATCCTCAGCACTGTCCTTGTCATTGATAAACCGAGCAATGAAGTTAACAAGTGGCTGTTGATGGCGGCGTACGAGAAGCGTAAACGCGTTTTCATCCCCTTTTTGGTAGCGTTCCATTAGTTCATCGTCTAACTCAGGCATCAGGTCCCTCCGGAGGTGCTTATCTATGATACACACCAAGCAGGGGATTTGGTTGCAAATTTTTTTTGTCTATTAAAAATAGTTGTTGGTTATTGGTTGTTAGTTAAGACGGAACTTGATAGATAAAGTCTTTCTCTTAACTTATAACTATTAACTACTGCTCTGTCAACATTGAAATGAAAGGTAAACCCGGTTCGTAGTAGTGCGATTCATCGCACGTCGGAACGGGCAATAATGCACTCTGTACTGCCTCTTGACTTCAAGGAGATTTTCGTGTATGATTGTTTTAATGAGATCTTATACGAAACAATAAAAATTTAGCATATCTATTGACAGATGTCAAGTTTGGAACAGATCAACCGAGTTCTGATGGAGGCTTATATGTTTGATGAGGTTTTACAAGAGGTTGAGGCACAGTGTAAGGCAGAGAGAATCCCGATGTTAGGGGAAGAAAAGGCGAAATTTCTTGCTGCCTGCGTTGCGGCAGCGAAGCCATTGCTTATTGTTGAATGTGGCACGGCTATTGGTTATTCTGGGCTCTGGATGTTACGCGTGTTAAGAGATGCTGGGGCTGGACGTTTGATAACAGTCGAAATAGACGCTGACCGAGCGGCACAAGCACGCGCAAATTTTGAACGCGCGGGTATGGCGGACCTCGTTGACTCACGCATCGGTGATGCACAGGAAGTACTTAAAGGCATTCAAGACCCTGTCGATTTTTTGCTCCTTGATAACAACTTCAGCAACTATTTCCCGTGTTTTCAGGCGATTGAATCGCGACTGACGGATCCCGCAACTGTTGTGGCGGATAACGTCGGTATCGGCGCCGATTCGATGGCGGATTACCTCGGACACGTCCGCGAACGTTATGAATCTGAAACACATTGGTTTGACATTGATCTGCCGTGGGTGAAACAGGACGCAATCGAGGTGAGCATTTATCGTCGTTAATTCTTGGGATATTCCAGATACATCTTTTCTAACACATGCCGATATTGACAAAGGAGTACGCTTTGTATGGATTATGATTTTACCGATGTTGCTCGGTTGCCATCGCCAGATGATAACGTCGCTATCGCTACGCAGACATTGGAGAGTGGCACGCTTATTCGCTATAATGGAGAACAGTTTCAACTATCGCATACCATCTTAGAAGGCCACCGCTTTGCCATTGCGTCAATTTCAGAAGCAGCACCGTTGCTGTCGTGGGGTTTACCCTTCGGTTTTGCCACACGTTCCATTGCCCCCGGCGATTATGTCTGCAATCAGAAGATGATTGATTCTTTATCAATCAGAAACTTATCTTTTGCATTGCCGGGAACACCTAACTTCAGCGACAAGATGGCACCCTATCAATTAGACGAAGCAGAGTTCCGCCCTGGGGAGCAGGTGGCGATGCATACGGACGAGCGTTGCTTCCTCGGTTATCAGCGTCCGGGCAACCGTGGCGTTGGCACGCGAAACTATATCGTCGTTATGGGCACAACTGCCCGCACCTCCGGTTTCGCGAGAAGGCTTGCCGAGATGTGTTCGGTAGGCGGGGTTTGTAACCCCGATACATTTCCAAACATAGACGGTGTTGTTGCCGTGACACATACAGAAGGCGGCGAAGGCAGGACTCCGAATAACATTGATATGCTGCTCCGAACGCTCGCCGGTTTCACTGTCCATCCGAATATCGGTGCGATGCTGCTCGTCGACTACGGCACCGAATCGGTTACGAACGAAATGCTCAAATCGTATATGTTCCGCGAAGGTTACGCTTTGGATGATGTCGTTCACCATTTCTATCGGTTACAGGGAAGTTTCGACACGGATTTATCAGGTGGAGCAGAGATTATTAATGGATGGTTGGATACCGTGAACAGCGTAGCGCGCACCGAACAACCTCTGGAAAATCTGAAGATTGCCCTGCAGTGTGGGGGTTCCGATGCATTCTCTGGTGTGTCTGGTAATCCGCTTGCTGCTTACGTTGCGAAAGAGGTTATCCGTTATGGTGGGTGTGCTAACCTGGCGGAGACCGATGAGTTAATCGGGTCTGAGGCATACATACTTCAAAATGTCCGAGACCTGCCGACGGCGCGGACGTTCCTCAATACCATTGAACGGTTCAAAGAACGCGTTTCATGGCATGGACACTCCGCTGAAGGCAATCCGTCTGGCGGCAACAATTTCCGTGGACTTTACAACATCGCCATTAAATCGATCGGTGCGGCAATGAAACGGCATCCGGATGTCTGCCTCGACTACGTTATCAATTACAGCCAACTCATGGAAAAACCGGGTTACTACTTCATGGACAGCCCCGGCAACGATTTAGAAAGCATCGCAGGACAGGTGGCATCCGGGTCCAACATGATTTTCTTTGTTACTGGCAACGGTTCCATTACGAATTTTCCGTTCGTGCCGACGATTAAGATTGTCACCACGACCGGACGCTACGAGATGCTTACCAAAGACATGGACGTGAACGCTGGTGCGTATCTTGACGGCACACCGATGGAAGTACTCGGCGACTCGATGCTGGACTTGACAGTGGATGTTGCATCCGGTGAACGTTCAGTCGGTGAGAAAGCCGGGCATTCCCAAGTCTCGCTATGGCGCGATTGGAAGCAGACGGGTCCGGTAGATTTAGATCCGCTGTTAACGGAATCCGAATTGAAGTCTGGGGAACCGATTCCGATTGAAGCTTGGGAAGGAGGTGCGGTTAGGAAACCGCACCTACCAGGTCGAGGAGTTTTCCGCGCACTCCAAACAGAAGCAGGATACCGCACGGATCAAGTCGGACTCATCTTGCCGACGAGCCTTTGCTCCGGGCAGATTGCGCAGATGATCGCGCATCGCTGCAATGAACGAAAGATAGGTAGCAAGCAAGGCATATCGCGTTTTGTCGCGCTGCCGCATACAGAAGGGTGTGGTGTCTCCGGCGGACGTTCTGAGGAGATTTATACCCGCACGATGATTGGACATCTGACGCATCCGAAAGTTGCGCTCGGTTTGCTCCTTGAACACGGTTGTGAGAAGACGCACAACGACCACGTCCGACATGAGATTCAGAAGCTCGGTATATCGCCGGAACGTTACGGGTGGGCGAGTGTCCAATTGGATGGTGGGATTGATGCTGTTATTGAAAAGGTACAAGACTGGTTCTCGGAAACGCTTGCGGATAAACCGTCTGTTCCGGTTGTCGATGCCGGATTAGAACATCTCTGTATTGCCGTGACATCAACGGGTGAAGTGACAAAAGAAGTCTCGCAGTCCTTGACACAATTAACGCATAGGGTCGCTGCTGCAGGCGGAACAGTTGTCGTGCCAGCAAATGCGGGATGGCTATCGGTTTCCGTCAGCCGTCAGTCGTCAGTGGTTCATCTGACAAACACACCGACTTTGGCGTATGGGCAGCGGGTCGAGAAAGCCGGATTCCACATTATGGAGACACCGACAGATCAACCGACGGAGACGTTAACAGGACTCGGCGCGACCGGTGTGGATCTCGCACTTGCACACATCGTTGGTGCGCCGTTGCAATCGCATGTGATGGTGCCGTTGGTTCAGGTCTCTACAGATGTCACAACGCAAAGCACCTACGGTGCGGATTTGGATTTATCAACGGCTGATGTTGACGACTTGTTGGCGTTAATCGTGGAGGTGGCTTCGCGGCAGTATACGCCGAAGCTGCACGGTAAAGGGAATACGGATTTCCAGTTGACGCGCGGGTTATTGGGGATTTCGATGTAAACGGGCACATTTATTATAAGGCCGGTGCTATATGCCCGCCCTTCGTTCATTCTTGCCTCTTCAGATCTGCCCACCTTGTCGCGAGCTTTCCGCTTGCGGACACCAATCTTCTCATGCGTACGGTGGCTAACTGCTTGCGCACACCCGCATGTGAGATGTCTTCTATAATGTGAGCATTACAAAAGTGAGTAGTGTGAGTGTGAAATATAGTGTTGTTTTCATGCGTTAGTTCTCCTTATTATAGTGGCCCGCGTAATGACTTATACATTCGTATTGTTGTGTGAATGTGTGAAGTTTGTTCTCACGGAGGCACAGGCTAACAGCCTATGCTACAAGGAGGCACAAACCAAAAATTTATGCTACAAGTGTCCGCTTATTTTTGGATTTTGCTATAAACCGCTAAATCCCTTATCAGGGGATTTTAAGGCGTAATGCGCAAGTCCTATAGATGCTATTTTCGTATTAACATCTTTCGTGTGGCAGAAAAATCGCCTGCGGTGAGTGTGTAGAAATAGACACCGCTTGCGACGGGTTCACCTTGTGCGTTTCTGCCGTCCCAATACGCTGCACGACTGCGAGTCTGGTAGATACCCGCGGGTTGATGTCCGAGTGCTAATGTCCGCACCGCTTGTCCGTTCACAGCGTAGATTGTGAGGGTGACCTCTGTGGGTTTTGCCAAGTGATAGGGTATCCACGTCTCAGGGTTGAACGGGTTCGGGAAGTTTGCTAAAAGGGCGTTTTCTCTGTCTGCGGTGACCGTTATTTGTGCGGTGAGTGCGGGTCCGTTGTAGTTTGAGATGGCACCTACGCCGACGGTGAATGTGAGTGTGCTATCAACGTTGATATTGCCATCAAATTCAAGTTCCACAGTGATTTCGGTGTCGTTTTTTCTGTCAGGCTCGTGCCAAGGAATTGTTACGCCGTCAATGCCGGCGATTGTCATTGCCCGCTCAATATCATAAGAAGACCGCACATAAGCGCGCCCGGTGAGTGTGAGAGTAACGACACTGTCATCAAGTGTCGCCTCTGTCAGAGGTGCCTCTGTTGATGCAACTAACGATTCTTCCACTGCTGTGACAGGCAGTTCTGCTGTGAGTGCCGGCCCGTTGTATCCACCAGCGATGGCACCTGCGCCGACAGTAAAAGTGAGTGTAGCATCGGTATCAAAGTCGCCGTTGAATGTGAGTTCAACGGCGACTTCTGTGTCGCTCTGGCGATCAAGGTCAAAACTCCGAAGGTGAAATGGAATGCCAAGGGGAAATGTGCTAACAGTGACACCGTTAATACCGGACACTGTTAGGTTGAAACTCTGCTGCTTATAGGTGCCACCGCTGAGTGTGAGTGTGACGACGCTTTCATGTAGCGTTGTTTCTGTCAATGGTGCCGTGGTTGAAGCGGTTAGCGTTGGTGTTCCACCCATATTTATAGGTACTTCGGGATCTGCAGGCACCCCTCCAGCAGAGACAGAGACCAGCGCGGTGAGTGCCGGTCCGTTGTATCCAGCGATGGCATCCGCACCGACGGTAAATGTCAGCGTGCCATTGCTGTCAATATCACCATCGAATACCAGTTTAACAGTGACCTCAGTATCGCTAACACGGCTGATACCATAGTATATGTTGCACCTACAATTGAAGGCAAACCTACAAACACAATTTGTTTCGGAGGGCTTGACGGTGACACCAGGAATGCCAGAGAATGACACTGCCTCTCTCATTTTTGAACCAAAGGCATAAATTCTGCCACTGAGTGTCAGTGTGACACTACTTCCATCTAATGTTGCCTCTGTCAATGGAGACATAGTTGATGCAACTAACGATTCTTGCACTGCTGAGACAGGCAGTTGTGCGGTGAGTGCCGGTCCGTTGTATCCAGCGATGGCACCCGCACCGACGGTAAATGTCAGCGTGCTATCGTTGTCAATATTACCATCGAATACCAGTTTAACAGTGACCTCAGTATCGCTAACACGGCTGATACCATAGTCGTATGTGTAGCAGTTACAATTGAAGAAGAAAAGCTGACACCCACACCTGCTTTTGGGGGGCTTGACGGTGACACCAGGAATGCCAGAGAATGACACTGCCCCTCTGATTTTTGAACCAGAGGATTCATAGATTCTGCCACTGAGTGTCAGTGTCACGACCCCTCCATGCAGCGTCGCCTCTGTCAATGGAGACATAGTTGATGCGGTGAGCGTCGGGGTGCCGCCTCCGTTTCCAGGTTGCTGGGGTTGTTGCGGTTGTTCGGGTGGGTCAGGCTGTTGTGTTATATCCGGTGGTTGCCATCCTCCAGGGATCTCTATTTGATCCGTATCGGCGTTGTAGACCGCCTCCTTGATGTTAGGCGTACCTGTCTCATCAAAAAAACGCAGATGTGTGATCCGGACTGCGCTCCAAGAACTTGACCAGGTGCGACTTGTTTTTCCACAGACCGTCCCCGACGCAAAGTTGCTCAGTGTTCCCAAGGAGTGCCTCTTGATGTACACTTTACTTTGCCTTGCGACCTCTGCGTCAGCGAAATCGCATCCCATCAACGTTGCGAGTGCCATATATGCGACTGTGCCGACATCAGAATCGGTGGTGTATTTTGTCGGGATGCCCCAAACCTTACCGTTATCGCTGAGTGTCACACGCGTATATTCAGCGGGTGTGTTGGCTTCAAAGGCTATCCGGGTATCCGGGGTTGGTGGTGGCGTATTATCCCCAGAGGTGCCTGCGGCTCCTTCGTCTACATCTGTGATATTGACAGTGACACTAATTGTGTCAGTCAGGCTGCCATCGGAGACAGTGATTGTTACCGAGTAGGCTGCCTTCGTTTCATAGTCGAGGGTGGCTTTGGTTCGCAGCTGCCCGGTAGTGCTGACGATAGTGAACGCTGCGGCATCGGTGCCACTGAGGGTGTAAGTGAGCCTGTCATTATCCGTATCCGTGGCAGTTATAGCCGTGCCGATGTTTGTGCTGGCGGCGGTGTTTTCAGCAACAGTGCGGGTGGCGGTTGTACCATCTGTGAACACAGGAGCGGTATTTGTAATTTCGGTTACATCCGTGACATTGATTGTGATCGTGATGCTATCAGTGCCGCCGTTCTCATCAGAAACGGTGACCGTGACGGAATAGGATGACTTGGTTTCATAATCTAATGCAGCACGGGTTCGCAGCTGCCCGGAAATGCTGACGATGCTGAACGCGGTGGCATCGGTGCCACCGAGCGTGTAGGTGAGGGTATCGTTGTCGGCATCTGTCGCGGCTATTGCTGTGCCGATGTTTTGTCCCGATGCCGTGTTCTCTGCAATAGAACGGGTGGTGCGGGTGCCATCGGTGAACACTGGGGCGGTGTTCGTTGTTTTGGGAGCTGAACTGTCGGCAATCTCCTCTATTTCCCAAGAGCCACTGGCGAGTTTCTTAGCAACGAGCGTATAAGACACGTTGTTAAGTTCTGTGTTCTGAATGTTGATGTTGTTTGCAGCAGTAAGGAACAAGAACTGTCCGCTGCCGTTCGCGTTGACAGAAAACTTCACATCCGTGCCGGGATAGGTACAACTTTCACCGGGCTTAAGGACATCCCCAACTTTACAGACTCCCGCGCTTGTGGGCAATTCGTTTACATCCGTAATGTTAATAGTAACGGTGATGGTATCAGTCAAGCTGCCATCGGAGACAGTAACAGTTACCGTGTAAGCGGCTTTGATTTCGTAGTCGAGTGCTGCCTTGGTTTTCAATTGTCCTGTTGTTGTGTCAATCTCAAAGGCGGCGGTATCCGTGCCGCCGAGGGTATAAGTGAGTGTGTCGCCGGTATCGGCATCTGTGGCAGTTATAGCCGTGCCGATGTTTGTATTTGCGGCGGTGTTTTCAGCGATTGTGCGGGTGGTGGTTGTGCCATCGGTGAATACAGGGGCACTGTTCCGTGGTGCATCGATGACTGTCAACGGCAAGTGAGTGGTGGATTTGCGTAGTGCGTAGCCGTCATGATTTGAGGGTAGCCCCGGTAAGGTGCCGATATCCACAGTGACAGCAGTAGTTGTGCCGGACGTGCGTGTCACAGTAAGTACTTCACTCTCCACACTGCCAGCGGATATTGTGACTGTTGTTGCACCACCACTGATGCTTCCATTTGTCATGGTAAGCGGTAGCACAATATCAAACGGTGCACCCGTGGGTACGACTGCTTTGAATTGATCCGTGCCAACTTTTTCCAGTGATACACCTATCCGGAATGGGGCACCTGGGTTGCCTCGTAAACCGACAGATGACAGTGACGTAAGCCCGTCAAATATCCCATCCGGTAGCGATGTTAATCGGTTTCTGTCGAGAAAAAGTGTCTTTAATGATGTGAGTCCATCAAATGTATCCGCTGGCAACGAACTTAACTCGCCGTTTTGTAAGTCAAGAAATGTCAGTGATGTGAGTTCGTCAAATATCTTTCCGGGCAAGGTCCTCAATTTGTTGCTAGAAAGACGCAGTTTTTCCAATTGGGTGAGTCCATCAAATACACCCGCAGGTAAGGTCGTTAGTTTGTTGGCATTCAACCAGAGGTCTGTCAGTGCGGTGAGTCCATCAAATACACCCGCTGGAAGTGTGCTAAAGTCATTGCCCTGTAAGTTGAGCGTTGTCAACGCGGTCAACCCATCAAAGACATCTACCGGTAATGTGGTAAACGCACCAAAAAAGAGTTTATTGAGACCTGACAGGTCAAGGTTTGTCAATGCAGTGAGTCCATCAAAGATGTCCGGTGGTAATGCTGTTAATCTGTTGTTATGCAAGGAAAGCGTTGTCAGCGAAGAGAGTCCATCAAACACATCCTCTGGAAGACTTGTTAGATCATTGTCGAACAAGTTAAGGTTTGTCAACGCGGTCAACCCGTCAAAATCACCGGATTTCAGGGCTGTGATGCCTTTGTTACTTAAGTTGAGTGCCGTAATAGCGGCGAGGTGTGCTTCAGTTACATCGGCAGCATTGTCCACGCCCGGTACTGCTGCGACGATAGCATCGCGCACTTGAGACGTGCGGCTTCCTATCAAAGTGCGGATTTCTGGCAACGGAAGGTTGAGTGGCAAATCAGCAGATTTAACGAGTGCATACCCACTGTGAACTGACACACCGTGAACTGATGGCAGGTTCGGTAATGTCACGATATTGACGGTGACAGCATCCGTTGTGTCGGGTGTGCGAGTTACCGTGAGGGTCTCACTTTCCACACTGCCTGTGGGGATCGTGATGTTCTCTGCGCCACTGGTGATGCTACCGTTTCTAACGGTAAGCGGCAATACAATATCAAAAGGTGCACCGGCCGGTGCCACTGCTTTGAACTGACCATTTGCAACCTTTTCTAAGGATACAATGAGCAGAAGGGGATTAACTGCGTTTTGAGACAGGATGAGGTTTTTCAGAGAAGATAGTCCGTTGAAAACACCCACAGGTAGCGTACTCAGAGGGTTGTACTGCAGATTGAGCGTTTCCAGTGAAGATAGTCCGTTGAAAACACCTACAGGCAACGAAGTCAGGGCGTTGTCGTTGCCACCAGAGGAGTGGTTACCCAGGTTGAGCGTTTCCAGTGAAGATAGTCCGTTGAAAATACCCGCGGGCAACGAGCTCAGACCGTTGTCGCCTAGGTTGAGGAGCGTCAGTGAAGATAACCCGTTGAAAACATCAACAGGCAACGAGGTCAGAGCGTTATAGTCCAGATGGAGCGTTATGAGTGAAGATAACCCATTGAAAACACCCGCAGGTAACGAGGTCAGTTGGCGGTTACTACGAAGTTTGAGTGTTCTTAGTGAAGTTAGCCCGTTGAAAACACCGGCAGGTAACGTCCTCAGAGCGTTGACCTCCATGTCGAGCATTTCCAGTGAAGATAGTCCACTAAAATCACCCACTTTCAGTGATGTGAAATTTCGTTTGTGGGTAATGCTTAATGCCGTAATTCCTGCAAGGTCTGCTTCGGTGACATCGGCGGCAGAATTTAAGTGTACTGCGCGCACAATCGCATCGCGCACCTCCGGGGTGCGATCACTGACTGGAATGAGCGGTGTAGTAAAGGCCATGGGAGGTCCCGACCACTCGGACACATCCCATAATCTGACCGTATTATCTGATGACGCAGAAGCGAGAATTGCTCCGTCATGTGAAAATGCCACTGAGTAGACCTCGGACGTATGCCCCGTGAAAGTAGCGGTATGTGTTCTTGTCGCCACATTCCATAGACGGATTTCACTTCCCTGCGCGGCAGCGAGGGTACTTCCATCAGGTGAAAATACCACTGAGTAGACCTCACCCCGAATCCGTTCACCGGTGTTCGTCCATCGTTTATCAAGGGTAGCAATATGTGTTCTTGTCGCCACATCCCATAGTTTAATTTTAGTGAGGTTAAAATAATCTCCGGGCAAAGCGAGTATCGTTCCATCGGGTGAAAATGATATTGACCTGCTCCCAGCTTCCTCGATCGTAGCAGTGTTTGTCCCTGTCGCCACGTCCCATAGTCTAAGTTCGTAGTTGCCAGAAACGGAGGCAAGCGTTGTTCCATCGGGTGAAAACGATACTGAATGGATATCCTTCGTATGTCCCTCAAGGGTAGCAATATTTGTTCGTGTTGCCACGTCCCATAGTCTAACCGTTTTATCACCTAACCCATACCTTCCATTATCTGTTCCAGAGGCGAGCAGCGTACCATCAGGCGAAAACGATACAGACCTAGTAGTGCTTCAATGTTGAGTTTCAGGGTATAGTCTTTTTAGTTTGATGCGTGCGTCTTGTGTCGTAAATCGCCAATCAACCCGGTTCGCCGTCTGATTCCGATACGTCTGCCAGGCTTCTGCCTCTGACCGAAGCGTCTCTATATCCGGAATCCGCCGGTTCAGACATTGTCTTGAGAAGACACTCAACTCAATCTCTGCGATGTTCAACCAACTCCCATGCTTTGGGGTGTAGACGATCTCTAACCGTGAAGACAACCCAAGTGCCACCTCGGCAGGAAACGCTTTATACAGAGAGCTGAGTCTGTGTGTATTGAGATTATCACAAACCAATGTCACTCGCTCGGCATCGGGATAGACTTCATCTAAAAGGTGCTTGACTTCCTCCGCCCAATCTACGGCAGTGCGGCGTTCTCGCACCGACACACGCCGCCACCCCTGAAACGGGGCGGTAAACAGGAAAGCAGAAACCGACCCGATGCGCTTATACTCGTAATCTATCCGTGCGATGCGCCCGGGTTTCATCGGCACCGGGGGCCGGATGTCGGCAAGCAACTGCACGGGACGTTCGTCCATAGCCACAACGGGAAATCTCGCGTCTTCAGGGCGTTGGTAAACCTCTAAAACCGCTTCCATCGCCGCAACAAATGCCGCGTCTTGATCCGGCGGGATCACATAGTAGGATGACCGATGCGGACGTAAGGCGTTTTTTTTAGGGTCTGTCGGATCGTTTCAATAGAGATATTTTCAACAACCTGAAGTTCAACAAGTTCATCGGCAAGGAGTTGTAATGTCCAGCGCGCAAACCCTTCGGGCGGATCGCTACAAGCCAGGGCTATCAAACGCGCCTCACCTTGACCATCAAGTTTTCGCACGTGAGAGGGGCGACTTTGGGGTTTCCGCTCCAAGGCGGAGAGTCTCCCGCGCGTCGCAAAACGTTTGCGAACATTGTAGGCGGTTTGCTCATGGCACCCAAACGCCTCGGCGATTTGCGCATCCGTCCAGCCGGGGCCATTGCTATCGGCTTTCAGCAAGATGTGGGCACGCATGAGTTTCAGCGCACTGTGTTCTCCCTTGCGAATTAACGTTTCAAGCGTCTGACGCTCTTCAGATGTCAGTTCAACCTCATGTTTATGTTTTTTCATCACACACCCCTCATAGAGGAAATAGGATTATCTGAAGAATATATCACAGCATTACATGAAAAGTCAACAACTCTTTTCACAAACTCAACATTGAAGCACTCTAGTAGTGCTTCAATGTTGAGTTTATAGGTAATCCTGTTCGTAGTAGGGCAATTCATTGCCCGTTGCTGACGTGCGATAAATCGCACTACTACGAACCTACCCTCAGATTCAAAGTTGAAAGACTACTAGCAAAGCCAGTATAACCTGCAAGCGTGCCGACATTTTCATAGGTCAAGGTGTTCCATAATTTGACTGTACTGCTCCCATAACTTGAAGAAGCGAGCAGCGTACCATTAGGTGAAAACGATACAGCCATTGTGTGCTCGTCATGTCCTTGAATCGTAGTGATAACTTCCTCTGTTGTTATATCCCACAATACGATTGAACCATCTTCGTGCGCTGACCCCAGTATTGTGCCATCCGGTGAAAATGCTACCGAATTAACTATACCCCTATTCGCCTCAAACGCGGTAAGATGTTGTTGGGAAGTTGTCGCAAGGTAAAAAGATGATAACGGACTCAGATTCCCTTTCGTATCAACTGCCGCGTACCCAATCTTATGCTTACCCGTATTAGAAAGATTTCGTTGATTATCAGATGGAAGTCCACCATCATAATTGAATTCAACGATGGCATCCGTTTCACCCGCTAATACACGACATG
This sequence comes from uncultured Poribacteria bacterium, assembly GCA_951828385.1. Lineage (GTDB taxonomy): Bacteria > Poribacteria > WGA-4E > WGA-4E > WGA-3G > WGA-3G. Next base: position 2,828,573 of record OX639973.1, on the reverse strand, counting down.
CCTTCACTTGAGGAGAATTCTTGTCGGGACTGAGAATATGTTCGTCGTAAACGTATAGAAGCACCTGATGGAGTCCGTCTGAATCCTCAATGCTTAGTCGGATTGGGACACTTTCCGCTTCTTCCATATAATTGCGCGGCGAGATAAGTTCGATTGTTGGTGGTGATTCATCTTCAGTGGGGATATTAGAATTGAAGTACGGATCTACCACCAAAAATTCGGCAGCACATGTAGATAAAGAATTTCGGTTACTTCCATACGACATCATATACGCATCATCACGGAAATCGTGGTGCAAACCGAAGGCGTGTCCCAGTTCATGGGCCGCAATTCTCCAGTCCCAACCGCCATGAACAAGAGCACTTCCACTCCGTTTGGTAATTCCTGTGGCAAGTCCACCTTTTCTACTAATGTCCATAACGACTAATTGAACAATTGAAGATATATCAAACGCTCGACTAATCTCGTTTCCGGGATGCCTTGTGTTTCTGTAATGGCTGTCGGAGTGGTCCCCATCTACATGATGCACGATCGGGGTCCCTTGGGCATCGGCTTCAAACTGGAACGTTTTGCGACCGTGTCCATGCCGCTCCATCTGCTCTGCGAAAAAAGTCTGGATTTCGACAATCCCTGTTTTCATCGCGTCAACCACTTCTTGGCGATATGGGCGGTCGTTGGGTAGAAAGTAGAAAAGGCGTACCGTGCGCGGTTCACCTGCGTTCAATGCCTGTCCATATCCTGTGCTATACGTGGCAATAAATATTAACAATGTCAACAAGACGGATACCACACATTTTTGACTTGCAATCAGTGTTTTCATGATAACTCCTTTTCAAGCAATTTCAATTTTAGGGTTCCTGCTAACATCTAAAAAATAGGACTTACGCAATTTTGACTGAAGCCCGTTCTGTTAGATGAGAATTTTCGGAAAACACAGCGTTCTGGTGGCACAAACTATGAAGTTTGTGCTACAAAAGAGCAGCATGCGTAAGTCGTAAAAAATACTATAGTTTGGACACTTTGCTGTAGGATATGAGCCCCTTAGTTTGTGCCTTGTAGCATAGGAAACCGTTGGTCTTCTGTGCCGATTCCTCTTAGATGATATGATTATAAGTCAACTTTAAATATTACTATAGTTTGGACAATTTTAAGAATTAAGGTGCGTGAAAGCAGAAAAAGAGATATCCTTTCATAAACATACTTTGGTATCGTCCGATGAAAGTCACACAAGGAAACCTGCGGGTAGCTTATCTCCGATCGCAAATGGCGATAGCGTCATTTTCTGCGAAGTTCAAGCAAAAAACAAACTCACAGAATATTAAGGTTCGTTTTCTGGGTTCCGATACACAGCTGCCTTTTGACAAGGCAGTATAAATTTACAACATTGTCCAAACTTTAATACATTTTAAGTCATTTTTTTAATATTTCAAAATTTTGTATTGCTGAACCTAATATGTAGAATTATACGCAAATTTGGATAATACGTCAAACTTAAAAGAATTAGAGAAAGGATCGTGATTTAGAGATTGCTTCTACAAATTGTATGTAACTTTCGGAACCCGAATAAAATATGAAGTTCACACAGCAGTATGCGTAAGTCCTAACTAAGTCAGGGCCTTTGCCAACAAAGCCAGCGCGCGGAACGCGACCGCAAAGCACAAATGCAAGACGATCAGTGAACCAAAAATCGGGGTGTTTGGACGTTGTCTTCTCAGACGCATACCCAATTCAATTGCCAGTTGGGCGGAGACGGGAGGTAGCGGGACTACCCCGGTAATCCGTCCCCGATGTCCATTCGCAATCATACGTGATTTTCCGAAAAAAATCACGTAAAAGTTACGAGGCCGCTTAAAAATATCAGAGACATCGAACGAGATATATGATATAATTAAACATGCACTGGCAATCCTGGTTGGCAGTGCCGCGGTTCGGGAGTCTTGCACACTCGCCGAACCACCCATATTGGATTTTACGGATGCCAAGAGGCAATATAGCAAAAAAGAAAATAAATTACAACAATATTTTTTTTAAACCCAATCTTTGTGCGAACCCACGTCGCGATCCAACAAATTTTGAAGGAGAGCCGCGATTTTCCCGCGCACTCCCGGCAATGCGCCTTCGTTTGGCGACGTTCTCTACTTTTTCTACTGGCAAGGGTTATGTGCAAAAACTGTGCCAACTCTGGCAATCTTCTGATGGGGTATTGCGTTTTCTACAGGTTCAGATACGATACACCCTTGTAAAATCTGGGTTTCTAACATTGTATGGATGCTAAACGCAATGAGATCCCGTTTCGCTAAGCCGTGTAAAGACGCAAAAATTTTTGTGATGCATGCCAAATTTTTTAGCTGCACAAAAAATTTTAGGGTTGCCAAAGTGAGTACCTATTGAGAAGAAATTGAGTTCTCAGGTAAGCATATTGATCAACGAATGTGTGAATTCGGAGGGTTCTATAGAATTTAGGACTTACGCAATTTTGACTGCAGCCCGTTCTGTTAGATGAGAATTTTCGGAAAACGCAGCGTTCTGGTAGCACAAACTGGGAAGTTTGTGCTACAAAAGAACAGCATGCGTAAGTCCTAAGAATTGATGAAAACCCAGCGTTCTGGTGGCACAAACTGGGAAGTTTGTGCTACAAAAGAGCAGCATGCGTAAGTCCTAAGAATTGATGAGTAGCGGAAAGGCAGATGGTGAGTTTTTGGGGAAGGGCATCGACTTTTTTAGGTGTTTTCCTCAGCCAATGCCCGATACTTATCTAAGGTCGGCACAGATATTTGGAGGCGTTTGGCAATGTCCCGTTTGGAGTGGTGTGGAATTTCTGCCTCATATCGTATAAGGCTAATATAAGAGGTTATCTCGGACATGGTTCCGGTCTGGACGAGTTCCAACAATCTATTCCTGACATCTTCGGGTGTTACGGGTGGGTCTCCATTAGGTTCTTGTTCTTGTGAAGGATCTACTTCGTCAGCGAACGAATCTCTAAACGCTTCCGAGTCAGTATCTGCGTGTTCGTCCGGCGCATTTAGGTTTTCTACGGCTATTTCGACATCCTCTTTTTTCAATTCTTCGCCTTCTGCAAAGATAAGCGCGGTTTCGATTACATTTCTGAGCTCTCGCACATTCCCGTACCAATGAATATTTTGAAGATACTTAACCGCTTCCTGCGCTATACCGGTGATGGATTTATCGTAATTTTCGCTTAATTGGGCAACAAAATCATGCGCCAAGGGGGCGATATCCGCACGTCTGTTCCGAAGCGGTGGAATTTGAATCCGAAAGAGGTTGAGTCGATAGTAGAGGTCTTCCCTAAATCTTTTTCTTATAACCGCTGTTTTAAGGTTTCTGTTTGTTGCGGCGACGACTCGGACATCCACCTCGATGATTTCTTCGCTACCGACGGGTGAAAATTCTTGCTGCTCCAGTACACGCAGGAATTTCACTTGGACTTCAGGCGACATCTCGCTGACTTCATCCAAGAACAAGGTTCCGCCGTTTGCCTGTTCAAATATCCCGCGATGCTTCCGAATAGCAGTCGTAAAAGCCCCTTCTTCATGTCCAAAGAGTTCGCTCTGGATGAGTTCTGGGGCAAACGCCCCACAGTTGATGACTTTGAAAGGCTCATTTTTACGGGTGCTACTGTCATGAATAGCTTGTGCAATAATCTCCTTACCAACCCCTGTTTCACCCGTGATGAGGACAGTTGCCTCTGTCGGAGCGACGAGCTCTACAGATCGAAAAACCTCTTGCATCTGTGCGGATTCACCGATAATATCTCTGGTAACGTTCTGTGTCTGAGTCGTAGTTTTTCCATTCATTTTATTTTCCTTGTTTTTTGATGAAAATCACTGTTACAAACATTGGTTACAGAAATCTCTCGCCTGTTAGGTACCTGGGCGAATTTACAAGATTTGGTGGTACTCGGCAAGTGCTAAGGAGAAATCACCGCGTTTACCTAAGAGCAGTGCCTTCTGATGTCGGTATTCTCTATTCTCTGGATCAGCATCGAACTGAGAAGTCAGCCGTTGAATCTCAGTATCTACGTTCGCACGAATCTCACTCAGCTTTAAACTCGTCTGTCCATGTTCAATACAGTCTTGTAATCTTTCTCGGAACCACAGCGCGGGCAAAGTACTCCGGAGCGTGCCGGCATAAGGTTCGCGATGACCTTCAATAGCTAAACGGAACTCGTTAAGTTGACCGGAAGAGCCTTGTATATTCGCCGAAATTTCCTCATCTCCGCCGCCCATCCTGAAAGTGTTCTCCGTAGAGAAGCATTTCCAAGTCTGCAGGTCGCTCCAGATGTGAGAGGCACCGCCGGTAATTTCAATTTTATGATACGAGTCGTTGCCCCATTGACGATTAGAGGTTTGGCAGAAAGTACAAAGTGCCCCCTGCGGAAATCTGAGAGTGCAGGCGATGTTCGGTGCGCCATTTGTGGAAGCCATCACGGTCGCTTCTTCAGGCAGCACTGTATATTCTACAAAGAGTCGGCGGGCTATCTCAAAGGCAATCTGAAAATGCGAGTCTCCAAACTTCAATAGGTCGTTTAAATACGGCACGCGTCCGATGCCGAGCAAGAACCGCATGTCCTGAATAATTCCGAACCCGGAACTACTGACAATCCGTAAGATTTCTTGAATACATCTGCCAAATATGAACCTTGTGCCTGTCATAACAAGCCGTTTATATTTTTCAGATACTGCAGCAAGACGGAGCCCGTCTTCTAAAGAGCCAAGTGCTGCCGGAGCCAAGACATTGATACCCGCAGCAAGGGCAGATTCAATAAGTTGGACACGCGGCACGCTTGCCACCTCGCCTGAAACAATGATAACACCATCTAATTTCGGCTTCGTTGTATTGAACATCTCTTCAGGGTTCTCAAAGAAAGCACAATCAAAGAATGATGCAAACTTTTCAACACGGACGCGGTTTTCGGGAACAGCACTGGAATTTGCAATGCAGTTTACACGCAATTGAACAGGGTACAAGGCCCGAAAGAGCCACGGTTGTACCTGTTCTCCAGAGTAAACGACACCAATCCTCATAATGCCCCTCCGTAATCGTAATGTCTTTTGATTTCCTCTACTTCAGTGACGTGTTCATTTGCTGCCGAAATCTCGGTTTGCGCCCACCGGTCAATAGCGTTCTTTATTCTCGTGAGGGTTGTCTGGTACAGGGCTTGAATTTCAGGCTCTGTCTTAGAAAGGCGTTCCGCTATCTCTGGGAGCGGCTTTTTTAGAACAGTCAGACACCCTACCTGAAATTCAAGCAAACCTCTGAGTCGCAAAGTCAGTGCCAGCATCCCCCACCATTTACTGTTCACCTCACCAATTAATTGTGCACCGCCAATCAATGGGCGCGAGAGTGGGTTATTTTCTTCAGGTAAACACAAAATATCAACTGCGGCAGCTATCGTGAGGTTTTGAAGGCCTCCCCAACGCGAGTTGCCACGCCACACATCTGCCACAGAAAAATTGTGTGTCTGTTCTACAGTCCGACAGAACACCTCATGCTGCACCCTATTCGCGGCGCGCCTATCCACTAAAAGATCCAGGGCAATCGCATAAACGTTCCGCCCATAAGAAATAGCGTCATTAATGCGCGCAGTATTTATGACAGCTAAGTTGGGGCCCGATCTCGGTACCCGTAGCTTGGCTGAGTAAGCTGCTGAATCGTAGTATTTTAAAAATTCTTCTCTTGTAATCTTCGCCACATCCTTTCAAGAGTCGTGTTCATCCAGTTTCAAATTGCGGGTAGCCCCAGTTTATAATTTGTCTGTTTATAACTTATTCTGTAGTATTCTATCAGAGTTTCAATACTTATTCAACCATTAAAATTTTCGTTTAGCGGCATGTCGTTTTCCATGACGACTTCTGATAGGAGCTGTGAAGGGTGCTATCACCCAGCAGCTCCTTGTGCATTACCTATCATCTTGCGGTGGGGCATCAACCACTGATCGCGGATCTTGCCTTGATAGACGGGTTTGCGTTTGGACTTCAACAGGAATCTGTTTACGGAGTCTGTTAATCGGTGCCATATCCTGAATTAGGTTCTGGCTGATATTTAAATTCCGTAAGTTTTTGAAGTTTTCAACAACGCTAATATCACGGATTTGATTATCCTCAAGACCTAAACGCGTCAGCTGCGTCATTTCTGTGAGTGGTGTGATGTCCTCAATTTGATTATGACCAAGTCCCAGGGATCTTAACCGCGTTAATTCCGCGAGTGGCGTGATGTCGCTGATTTGATTATACTCAAGTGATAATTGAGTAAATTCTGTCAACCCAGCGAGTGGTGTGATGTCACTGATTTGATTAAACGCAATCAATAAGACTGTAAGTTGTGGCATCTCCGCGAGTGGCGTGATGTCACTGATCTGATTAGAAACAAGCCATAATCTGTTAAGTTGTTTCAGTGCTGTGAGTGGTGTGATGTCTCTGATCTGACTATGAACGAGTATTAAAAATTTAAGTTGGGTCAGTCTTGTGATCGGTGTAATGTCACTAACTTGACTAAACGAAACCGATAGTGTTGTAAGTTGGGTCAATCCTTTGATCGGTGTAATGTCACTAACTTGTTTACCCGAAATCGATAATTCAGTAAGTTCAGTCAACACAGCGAGTGGTGTAATATCCTGTATTAAATCGCCACCGATTTGTAACTTAGTGAGTTGTGTCAATTTAGCGACGGGTGTAATGTCCGTAATTGGATTTGACCTAAGATTCAGATCTGTAAGCTGCATCAAGTCAGCAAGCGGCGTGATATCTTCTATTTCGTTCTTGTCGAGTTGTAAACTTGTTAAACCTGTTGCTTTTTCCAGCCCTGATAAATCTATTATATATCTTTGCGAAGCAGATAGTGTTTTTAGTGCCATCAGGTTCTCTTTCGGAATAGGTGCCTTTTGGCGCAAACCTAATGCTTCTCGCACGGCTTCGGCTAAGTTCGGATCTGGTATTTCTACGTGTTGTGCAGATGAGCAGCTGAGGCAAATTATGAGAATTCCCAAAAACGGATAAATACATTTCATGGAACGGTACTCCTCGTAGTTGAGCAAGTCGAAAAAGATGTGCGCAATACGGTATAAAAGGCAAACGCTATGCCTCTATGTAAAGGCGAGGCAGTGTAACATCTGCGGAAAAAGGGTTGTGTTTACAATTCTCCCTACAGGGGCAAAGATATCTGTGCACCAACTTGCGAAGACCGATATGTCGCCTCTGCTAACTCAATTCCGTCTCTGCCGATGCGTCCGTGCGTCGTCGGTTCCGCTTCACCGGCGATGCACTGGAGCCAATGGTCGATGCTCGCGCCTTTCGCTGCCATACCCCAATAGCGTTGTTCACGCTGTGCCTCTGGCACGTTACGATAGGTGTCGTCATCCGGTGCTGGTTCGGTGAATTCTTCCGCCGATGCCATATCATGCGTTTTCCAACGGAGTCCGTGCCGAATCAACGTCGCGGAGCCTTTACTGGTGACGAGACCGTTGCCACTGTTCCCGATCTCCGCTGCCCAACTCTTAATCATCATGCCGACACCGCCGTTTTTGAAATGCACAGTTAGCACGGCGTTGTTTTCAACGGCTTCGTCAGTAGACGGATAGGTACCGCCGAGCGGAACATGGCTTGTAAACCCATAGACAGTGGAAGCGGGACCGTATAACCACAACCAGATGTCGAGATTGTGAATGGCTTGCTCCACCAACATCCCCCCGGATTCTGCTTTGACAAAGAGCCACGGGTGCCGTTCCGGCGAAAACCAACCGACCTGATTAGAATACGCCATCTGTAGGGTGCCGAGTGTGCCATCGTCTAATAGCGATTTCAGTTTCATGTATCCCGGATCAAACCGCATCATATAAGCCACCATCAAGAGGACACCGGCGTTTTCAGCGGCGGCGACCATCTCGTCACCCTCCGCGACATTGCAACACATCGGTTTTTCCATCAAGATGTGTTTGCCGGCATCGGCAGCGGCGCGCGTAATTTCGAGATGCGGACGTGGATGGACACACACATCAACAGCGTCTATATCCTGTCTGTCAAGGAGTGCGCGATAATCTGTGTATGCGTCTGCACCGAACCGGTCTGCTTGTTCGTTTGCGGATGTTTCGTTGATGTCTGCAATCGCGACGATGTCAGCACGGCGTGTCGGTTCTTGGTAATAAGGGGAGTGGAGGTTACGGAAGATGCCACCACATCCGATAATCCCAACTTTAATTCTGTCCATCAAATTCTCCATTCTGCTTGTTTGTAGTTCGTCCTATGAAAGTATATCCGTTGTGGGAGGTTTTGTAAACCCAGCAAATGTCATACGCGCATTTGGTGTCGATTCCCTCCGACAAAATAGTATATTGACATTCCCAAAGAGGTATTGAATTTTGTCAATACATCGTGTATAATTTGCATAAACTTTATGCTTTTCCTGATACGGAGGTCACAGATGAATACAACGTCACAAAACATATTGGAAGCATTCAATCAACTACCTGAGATAGAAAAACATGCGCTCGCCTCTGAAATCATAAAACAGGTGGTTATGCTGGATTTCCCACCGTTGGTTGATGAAGCACTCACGGAAATTGCGGATGCACTTTTCGTTGCACATGATAAAACAGAGGAAAAAGATGCCGAAACAAAATCGCGGTGAAGTTTGGCTGGTTGACCTCGGCATGGTAGCTAAAGTTAGACCTTGTCTTGTCATCAGCACACCTGCCCTTGTGCAAGATCGTGCGCTTGTAACCGTTGTAACGCACACAAGAAGCACACGCGGCTCAAGGTTTGAAGTACCTGTGCGAACAAGATATTTGGATACTACTGGTGTTTTTGATGCACAAAGTATAGTAACCGTACCGGAAACGAAGTTCTTGAGGAAATTAGGTGCTCTCCAACCCGACCAACTATCTGCGATTGAAGACGCAGTCCGTCAATGGTTGAAACTCTAACCCAATCTACATGATACAAACGTTGTCTGGTTTCGCTAACACTTGACCTAACCTAAGCAGCTCCTTTCTGCCTACTACTTTAAGAACAGGTGGTGGTGTCTTGTCTTCCAAGAGTGTGAGTGCCTCAGCAATGATTGCGTGTTGTAGTTCTGGGTTGCTCGGTTCACCGAGTGGATGTCCGAAACCGTACGGCACCGCTAAGGCGCGCGGCGGTTTTACCTTTTTCGTCATACTTTCAACGAGTGTAATTGAAACTGTCGAAATTCCCGCCGCTTCAACGGCACGTTGTATCAATCCTACAGACTGATTGCACATCGGTCAGACAGGCGTTAAGAAAGCGACATCTACGCCGTCCATTTTAAGCATCCGTCCGACCTCAGGTGCGGATTGTGTGATAAGCGCGTGCGGTTTTGTAATGGATCCCATAAAACTGAAGTGTCTACGGTTTAGGGATCCGATTTTGCCTTCGGTCTCCAACTCCCTGAATCTGTCAAGTGGAAACGCGAGGTTCGGATCTGTTTCGAGACCGCGTTCATCGTAAGCCGCACTTTTGTGTCCGTTTATGAGTGCCTGTGTCTGAATGACATTTGGAATTTCGCGGTACGAACAATCTCCCTTTTCAAAAGGATCCTGCCCATCGAGAAAAAAACCTGCAGTTGTGATGAGCGCAACGCGACATTCGTTCAACGGCAAACGCAGCGGTGTGTGCGGAGATGTTTTATAGTGCTTACCACCGTAAAACTTCATAAAGAATCGAGAGAGATGATCAAGTTTACGTAATGGTGCCATAGTTATTTTATTGATATAATTATGCCTTGTTTTCAAGGGGCCAACCCCCATGTTCAGCAATGGTATTATCAATATCTTCCATAATTTTCACGGTTTTGTCAAGCGCACCGCAGATACGCCGATAATGTTGAATGTCATCAAAAGTCAAAATTCTCGATTTTCGGTCAGTAAGCCACTTTTTTGCTGGACAGTGTCCACCTACGCGAAACTCCCAAACTTCCCGCGAGATAAGTGTAAAATACTGGGTTGAGTTAATCCAAACGCGTTGGTCTACCTCTGACCAACGGATTTCCTCAACTTCTGAGTCACCTCCCTCTGGAAATTCTGGCAGGAAACTTACATCTTCACTCTGAAGTAGGTGTGCCTCTGCCAGTTGCTCACCTAATGATACCAATTTTTGAAATAATGTGAGATTGGTTGTTAATGGGATATGCGGGAAATCAATTTTGAGTTGATCTTTATATCGATCCCGGTACTTTGGCGCGTGTAAAATTGCATAGATATAATGGAAAATATTCTCCGGTCCAATAGTTGTTTGCAAATCGCCTTTTCCATCAGAAATGAAACGCATTGTATTAGTTGGGTCAATTTCATAATTGAGATGTCTGCACAATTCTTCCAAAAATTGCTGTGACATGTTATGGTGCCTTTGTCTTTCCCTTTCTACGTAGCAGTAAAGAGGAAAAACGCGGGTACCACCGCGTCGGAAGATATTGTAATCCACCATTGTTTTGGAAACAGAGACGATATTCCATGTATCATTCCCGACCGCTTGACCTGCTCTACCTACACATAGTGCTACATTTTGACCAGCGAGGAGATGTCTCATCACGTCTTTTCTTCTTCTCTCGACTAACGCATCATGGTAAAAAATGAATCGTCTATCGAATGGAAAATGTAAAATCGGCTGGATGTACTTTTCAAGGTCTTGTTCTGCCCTAAGTAATTCGCGCGCCCTGCTTATATCCTCTTCATTGCTCATGTTGATAGGTAGTTGTTCACGTAATTGTTCACTGGATTCTGTTGAATCTCGGAAGCGGTTTACCCGTTCAAATATCGATTCCGGTTCAAAATCTGTCACCATCTCGTCCCGTGATGTAGTAATACCACTAACCTTTGATAGAAAAATATCAGTAATTTTCCAATAGCGTTCATATTCTTCACTTACGCTTTCACTATGTGGAACAAGAAGATAGTTGGAAGATGTTGGAGTTAACTTATTCCATGAGGTTGTGTCAATGGTATTTGCCTCAAGCCAATTGTATTTATCCTCACGATTTCCCCATAACTCCGCATGATAAATACGTGCAGAATCTAATTTTTCTTGTCTCTGTTTGACAAAGATACCAATAGCGACTCCCTGCTGAATATTAAAGACGTTTTCATCGGTTCCTCCATCCGGTGGTTGTTCATTTGTTCTCTTATTCCCGTGCAAGTCGAGAATGTAGATAGCATCAAAGGTTTTCATGAGGCTTTGACGCATGCCGCGAAATGTGAGGTTATTGAGGTAGCCGTGGTTAGAGATGAAGGCGAGGACTCCGTATCCAGTACGCTCAATACGCCATTGGGCGAATCGGATGAATTTGACATAATCGTCGTTTAACGCTTTTGAATTGCGCTCATCAAGTGGTTGTCCATCCACTTCAAAATAGTCTTCTGTCGGGATGTTTCCATCAAGACCTCGTAAAAGTTTTGTAATCCATTCGCCTTTGTGCTCTGACTCCGCTAAATAGGGTGGATTTTTGACAATCACCATGACTGGTAGATCGCGTTTAATAGTGGCAGCGGATTCAGCTTCTTTGGCGATTTCATCTATAAAAATAGGCAGCCCTGCTTGACGATCTCCTGCCTCAAGTGTATCCGTAAGATAGACATTAAGCCGTTCATCGGCTTTCAAATGGTATCCGAGTTGATCAAGTTGATAAGTGAGAGTCAAATGGCACATTGCGTAAGGTGCCACCATGCGTTCAAAACCGTGAAGCCGTGGTAGGAGATACTGCGGCACGTATTCTTGCCACGCACCGGCTATTCCACTGGTAATAATGGTGTCATATATCTGTGAAATCACTGATCGGAGAAAGGTTCCAGTGCCTGCGGCAGGATCAAGGATTTGAACCTTTGGCAGACGCTTTCCGTTGACATCAACTGTGCCAGTATGAGCAAGTCCATCGGACAAATTAAACTTCTCAGTTAATACTGTATTGACGCTTCGGACGATATAGGAAACAACGGGTTCCGGTGTATAGTAAACACCGCGCTGTCTGCGGATATCGGGATCGTAGTCGCTAAGAAAGTCTTCATAAAAGTGAATAATTGGACCCGCTTGTCTCCCTTCTGTTCCAAAATCGGCGGTAATACTTTCCATATCAGCAAGATCAAGTAGTTCAGCAATAGGGTCAATAATCCAATGCAGCTGCGTTAACCTTTGAATTGATATCCATAAGAGTTGTGACAGAAAAGGGTGAATCTCGTCAAGAATTTCTATCGCTCTGGTTCGGTTAAAGGTCCCGTGCGTGTGATAACACCGCGCGGCGAAAAGACTATAGGTGATCGTCTGAGCCATCATATCCCCAAAATCATCTTCAGAGAGATCCGCGATGAGATGTTCTCGAAATGCAGCCAACCGATTTTGGAGTTCATCGTTTGATGTATTTTGAAGGAGGTCAATGATTGCTGTCTTGAGTAATTGTGCTTTACCACTGAGCATTCGCGCAAGGTCTGATGCTTTGCCAATCCTGAGCGGTTCTGCACCAAAAAACGCTGTTAAAAAGTGTGAGACTTCAGTATCATCTGTGTTCGGATGTGTTAAACGTTGTGTGGTATTGTCCAAATCCGCGATACGGACTGTGAGACATTTTTCTCCTTCACTATAGAGGCGAAATTCCAGATAATCGGTTAAGATGAGATTTGGAAATGCTTTGCGATACCGTTGAAGTTGTTCAGATTCTTCTTCGGCATCTAAGGCTGTTCCTGGCGGTTTTGTCTCAATCCACCCTAAGGATACTGCGTTACACCGAACGAGGAAGTCGGGGGCATTTCTCGCGTTACGTTTGGGTTCATTGGTGATATGGTAATCCGTTGCGGGCGAGAAGTTCTGACTCCAGCTAACTAAAAATTGCTGGAGCATAGGACGATAACTATGCTCCGTCGCGTGACCGGTTCGTAATTCTTCCTCAATTGCGTTAATATAGTCAGTAGTCGTCATAGCATACCTATCCATTTGCAAAAATAAGTCGTTTCCGGTTTTGGCACGGGAGTTGTATCGTTTGCCCGGTGATGCCGCTCTCAATCGTGGCGAATCCGATTTCGTTGACAGCGGTATAATCGTCGCGGGCACAATGTGGAAGCGCACCGCCATCAAGATAATCTGTAATCTGTTTGTACGCAACCTTAAACGGACTGGCGTTTTCAGGGAGATCAAGCGTGTCGTTATCGACCAATTTGCCCGCCCTATGGACAGTCGCGCCGCTATAAAATCCTGTTTGAACGGTTCCTTCGCTGCCGAGAACATCGACGGAGAATCCGCCGCGTGTCCCGTGGTTTCCGACATGGAATCCCATAACACCGCTTTCAAATTGGATGGTTGCACCGACAACCGCCGGTTCAGGTTCGTAAGGTTCTGGCACATCGCCACCACCGGAGACGAATCCCGTCACGGAGACCGGGTCGTAGCCTGCGAATTGGCAGATCATATCCGTTGTGTGAATAGTAAAGGAAAGCACGCCACCACCGCAATAGCCGATGACAGTTTGTACCTCGCCGATGAGTCCGTCTTTGATAAGCGATTGGAGTCGGATGAGATGGGGCCCCCAGTGGCGTGTATAGTCCACGACGATAGGAATCCCTTTCAAGTCGGCACCGGCGGTCATCGTGTCGACTTCTTCGAGGGAACATCCGGCAGGTTTTTCGAGGAAGATGGCTTTAATGTCTGCTCTCAAGACATTCTGCATCACCTGAAAATGATGCGGTCCGCGGACACAGACGGCGACGATGTCTAATTCTTCACTCTCAAGCATCTGGACATCTGTTTCGTAGTAGTTGATGGAGTTATCTGGGAAGCCGGGTCCCCATGTCTGCTGGAATTCTGATTGGCGTTCCGTGGACATATCTGCGACTGCGACCAGTTTGGTTGTCTCACAAAAACGGATACCACCTGCATGGCAATATGGATAAGCGTCATCAGGCGTTGAATAACGGGCGGCGATGCTGCCTAACCCGATAATACCGACACGATACATTGGCGTTGCTCCTTTTTTGAGGGTTGATATAAAAGGATAGCATAGACGCGGGAAATTGGCAAGAGGAAGTTAGCCGAGTATCACGGTCATTTAGTTTTAAGTAAATTCTCGGATTGTCTAAATTTTTGGATCTTCTTTTTCAAGTCCGGTGCAGTTCCATGAAGATTAATTTATTAATTCGGTAATATCAGAACGTGCGATGAATCGCACTACTACGAGCCCGTCTGTTTGTAGTAAGGAAACCATTTATTGCCCGTTTATTACCGATTTATTTTCTTAAACTTCATCAAACCGCACCTACCGGGCCTGAGAGTCCAAAATTGGACGAAAAAACCGAAAACTAAATAGTCCTGGGTGGCGAACCCGATTTCGTTGACTTCTGCCTTGAAATGTTATATAATTATATTTGGAAACAAGAAACTCAATGATGAGATTGGGTATTGCGGGGTTGTAGCCTAAAAGCACCTCAATTATGAGATTGAAATTGGATAGCGAAAGAGAGAATTCCGCCGCCACCGCAATACCCGATGACAGTTTGCCCCTCGCCAATATTGCCCAACCCAATAATACCGATACGATACATTTCCTTTTGATGTTTTTTACACCGAAAGTATAGCAGAAGAATTTTGATCTGTAAAGGAAATTTCCGACCTCAGTTGAATTTCTGCCCTAACTGTTGTAAAATAGAGAGTGGTGAAACGGATAGTTAGGGAAATTTGCCGGCTTAGTATACCTACCGAGGAATAATTACATACTCCATGCGACTTTTAGTATCAACCTATCTTATTTTTTTCATTGTTAACAGCTGCGTATTCGCGGATTCGTGGCTGTGCGGGACACCACTTCTGCATCAAGAACACCTTGTGCAACACCCACCTGAAGCAGTTCCCACTGCACCTGCTGCACCCGTTCAAATCGGACAGACGGAACGATTTTTTATTCATATTCCTGAAGCAGAAGTAACAGCCACCTGTATCGCCAAAAGCGAACATCTCTACGTCTATATCGAAAATTCAGTGCGTGATATGCTCACCGATGTTGAAGCGATCGCAATCGCAAAGGAATTTGACACACGCATCTACCCGAACGTCCGAAAATGGATGGGCACAGAATGGAAACCCGGACTCGACAGAGACAATCACATAACGCTGCTGATGCACGATGTCGGTATGAACGGCTCAGGACTTGAATATGGCGGTTATTTCGCATCTACTGACCAGTTACCGACAGCACCCAACAGCAACCGGCGTGAGATGCTCTATATGGACATTTTTCAGTTCAAAGAACGCTCCCGACACACCTTTTATAGCAGTCTGGCGCATGAATTCGCACATCTCGTCAATTGGTTTCAAAACGGTGGGACAACCGATCAGCGGTGGTTAGAAGAAGGCACAGCATCTTTCGTGGAATGGGCAGTTTACGGCAATGTGCACACTATTTTTGTTGACGGTTATCTCAAGGATCCCGGTGTCTCGCTCGCTTATGCGAACACGTGGGATGTCTATTACGGTGGTGCTTTCATGCTCATGCTCTATCTCTATGAGCAGTATGGCGGATCCGAGCTCATCCGTGGTATCATTCAAACGGATGCTCTCGGTGAACACGGAATTGACGCTGCCTTAGCAGGTAGCGGGCGAAGTGAACGCTTCCCCGAAGTCTTTCTGAACTGGGGACTCGCGAATTGGGTGAACGCACAAGCGAGAGACCAAAAGCTCGGTTATACCGGCTTGCGCAACCGAAAGGTGACGGCTGCGGTGCCGCGCGTCTTCAGCTATCCGAGCGAGATGCATAATATCGGTATTGACCAGTGGAGTGCGCACTATATTCGCTTTGAAAATCTGCCTGAAACGCTTGATATATCGCTGACCGGTACGGATTCAGGAAACCTCTACGCCACAACCCTTTACCTGCCACCTAATGGACGCGCAGTTGTTGCACCTATCCCATTTGACACCCAAAATAGAGGGCACATTCGACGCGAAGATCTTCAGCGAAATGGTGAGATTGTACTAATGGTGACAGCAGATGCGCCACAGACGTTCAGTTATATCGCTATAAATAGGCATGAAGATTTTGAAGTGGGCGCACCCCGTGAGTGGACATCGGATACTATGCCAGATGTTGTAACAAATGCCCTTGACAGTCGCACTCAGCCGAGTCTGTTCCCCATAGATCTCAAACCGGGAACGCAGTTGGAACCGATGACGCAAATCCATCTCGCCAGCGACTATACGGATATTGTAATGAGTGGGACAGATGTTGCGTATCTCTATGCAGCGAGCAATTGGGGATTTGAGATATTTTCGCTGGCTGAACCGACGCAGCCTGTCCGTATCGGTGAGATCGCTACACCGGGACAGGCGCGATCTGTGGTCGTTGATAACGGGACCGCGTATGTTGCCGATGGTGCTGCAGGTGTACACGTTATTGATATTGCGGTACCGACCGCGCCAAAGGTTCTAAAGACGCTTGGCGGATTCACAGATGCACGCAAAGTCCAGGTTGCCGATGGCAATCTATACGTGCTTGACAGAGAACGCGGGATGCTCGTTTACAATCAAGACCATATCCGCAACGTCCAAACGCCTCGACCTCGACGTTTCTTCCGCACTGACGGCACGCCACTCAATGTTGTTATCCATGACGATACCATCTACTTGAGTGATGATAGGCACGGTGTGTACATCCTCGAACCGAGTCCATTCGGCAATTTTGACTTCCGCAGTGTTGTGCCGATTCTCGCCGCCGCTTATGAGATTGCGGAGACAGCAGATGCCGCGTATGCTTATGTCGCTTCAGGGAACCTCACCTTGGTTGATGTTACGGACATCCAAAACCCCGAAACAGGTTTCCGCTTAAATACGCCCGGGTTCGCAACCGGCATTCAACTTCATAACGATACCGTCTATCTCACGGATCAGCAAGCAGGACTGCATATTATTAACGTACATAACCCGCAACAGCCACGGCGAATTTCCTCACAACCTACGTTCGGCAATGCAACTGATGTCGTCATCTCGGAGACCTTGGCTTATATCGCCGATGGAAAAGGGGGTATCCAGACCCTTGATGTCAGCACACCTGAATCGCCGAAGTGGTTACACCGCCACGCTTTTGGGGGTACTGTTTATGGGCTTGATGTGGTGGGAACAACGGAGGGTGAGCAGACCGTCTATATGGCAAACGGCGTGGGTGGATTGCGGACTCTTGAATTCACGACCCCTTATCACGGTACTTTGACCCGAAATCTGTCATTGCCTGCGGATACGCGTCCTTTTAACGCGCAATTCGGGGCGACAAGCTGCACCAAAGTTCGTGTACAGGACGGGTACGGCTTTGTTGCCGCCGAGACAGGTATGTTCGTTGTTGATCTCGCGGCGAATACAATTCTGGCGCATATACCGACAGCTGCACCTGTTTCGGATATTGCGTTGCACGAAGGCTATGCCTATCTTTGCGCGGAATCGCTAATTGTCGTCGATAGTCGGGTCCCTCAACAAAGCAGAATCGTTTTCAAACGTGATATAGATGGGAGTGCTTACCGTGTTGTCGTTGACGCAGCTTCGCCTTCATACGCCTATGTTGCTGCGCTTGAGGGTGGCATGCATATTTTTGACATTACAGCGCCTTCAGTGCCGCGTGCTGTTGGGCGTTACGCTACACAAGGAAATGCAACCGGCGTTACACTTGCCGGAAAACGCGCGTATCTACTGGATAGCGGTGTTGGTGTTACTGTGCTTGATGTCTCTGATCCGCGCCAACCGAGATTGCATGGCGTATATGAAAATGATGGGCTTCCCATTGATGCACAGGTCGGCGGGAACTATCTCTATCTATTGGATAGCGATAGCGTTCAGTTGATTGATACGCGCACGCTGACAGTTACTTCGCGGTTTCGTGAACTCCAGTTTCCGTCTGAATTAAAATTAACAGACACTGCCCTCTATATCGCGGATCTATATCAACTCCGCATCTTTCGCGTGCATCCGGACGGTTACTCGCTCGCTGTTGAGGAGACGCTGCCGTCTGATTGGGTACCGGATGTCGTTAAATCTACTCCGGTCAACCGTTTAAGTCAAAATTTCCCAAACCCATTTAATCCAGAGACATGGATTCCATATCAACTCGCTGCAAATGTGAATGTGTCGCTCTATATCTATGATGCGCAAGGCAGACGTATCTATGCTAAGCCGCTGGGGTACCGCAAGGCGGGTTCGCACACCGCACATTGGGATGGACGTAATGCTGCTGGCGAACCTGTCGCAAGCGGGATCTATTTTTATTCGATTCGCGCTGGCGATTTCCATGCAACCCGAAAAATGCTCATCCGAAGGTGAATTTTTTATCGGTGCTCCGAGCATCTGATGTTTCATCGAAAGCTGTTCCAGCAGATTCGTCTTATAGTTCTGATTCAGCTGACGACTGGATAGCAAAAACTTTGTAACGCAAATTGACAAAAAGACGTTGAATAAAATTAGTACAATAGCGTTTACCAAATTTATATTCGCGCGTTGGTTAATACATATAGAGAGATTTTCAAGGAGAAGGATAACATGACAAGGAACAGCGTAACAGGGCGTTTCCGGGATATTGAAATCCTGTTTAGTATTGATGGTGATGCCACTATTATGAGTGTACGGAATCTGGTTAACAGCGAAAGACAAGTGCGTGTAATGTATCAGAAGCTTTTGATGAGCGGGCTCGCCAATTGGGCGCAGTTTCAGTTAACCGACGCACCCGTCTCGCGCCGCCTCCCGACAGAGATTCTTGAAGCATATCGTTTAACCTTTTTTATTGATGATGCTGCCCCAGTCTCTGCCCGCATTGAAAAAATATTAACTGAATTGGAGGCACTCAAACCTGAACAAGCAGTGGCGGATACTTCAGAAACCCTCGCTGAATTGGATCCGCTCGAATCTGAATCGCTAACAGAAGTTCAGGACAAGGTTCACAACCCCGTCTTAGGGAGTCCAGAAGACACTAAAATTGTGGCGACTACGCCGCCTTTAGAAACCCAGAGTAATGGGGGCGACCCTTCCGTTCCTGAGGTAGAAACAAAGCAACAGGTAGAAGCATCGGCAATAGAGGCTCCGATGGCAGAGACCTCGGAACCGATAGAAACAGGCATTGACGCGGACGAATATTCTTTACCTGATGTCCAAACGACGCAACAAGTAAAGGAAGAAGTAGCAGTGCCGCCTCCTTTCGGAGAATGCACCCTGGAATCAATGCTACCGAAGCACGAACAGGCGGCGGAAAGAAAACCTGCGCCTGGACCTATGGCATTGAGACTACCTGTAACTCCGGATGCCGTGTCTGTGTCATCCATTGTCAATTCTAATTTGGAGTTTAAAATCGCGGTGCCGTCCCTTCCACCAAGGGCCCGCGCAGCACAACGAAAGGCACAAGCGGCCGCGCAGCTGGGTAGTACAGCTTTAAAACGGAGAGAGAAGGGTGTTTTTGGGCAGCTTGCGCGAGCGTTGGGGCTGACTACCGGTGGTAGACGTGGCAAGGCTTATTATCAACAAAAAGGCGAAGCCGTTCAGAACGCATTTCAAGACCAACTCGCTAAGTTGGAACGAGATTACAACGAGGGATATGGACTCAATCTCCTTGATTGGGATATAGATAGGCTTTCCGAGGCGGAAATTGCGATTTTGCTTCTGAATCTCATGGTGAGCGAAGTGATCGCATGGCGGAAGGAGACCGGACGTGCTACACCTGAAACCGAGCAGCTTGTCCAAGTGCTTGATGAAGTGGATACACGTCTCAGGCGGACACTCAAGCAGACGCGCGGTGTCTCTACACCGTCCCCGACATTGTTTCCGGACCTTCTCGCCGAGAGCGAACGCGATTTGGAGAAAATTCAGAATGAATGTGATGCTTATCTTCAACGCTTCGCCGGTAAGTTGATCGAACAGGAGAAAAAACACGCGGAGAAAATTGAGGTGCTTATCTTTAAAAAATTCCTCATTGAATTTATCCGAGATTTTCTCTTCGTTGAGGTGGTAGAGAGTACGCAAGGGAATGAGTTGCCGGAACGTCTGAATTGGTTCCTGGATATCGTTGATTCTGAAGTCATCTCGATTGAAGTCGGAGAAACGAAGGTTTCACCGAAGTATCACAAAGTCATGGGCGCGCGTGCTTGTGAATTTGAAGTTGGGACGATCGTTGAAGTTGTCAAGGCTGGATTGCAGTCTAAAGATGGTAAACGCGTCAGTCAGATGGCTGTTGTCATTGAAGCGGAGTAGAACGGATGGAGACGAGCGAACGCTTAGTTCAAAAAATCGTGCAGATGCCACAGGTAGACCTCGGTCATTTCCCGACACCACTGGAGGAATGCCCGCGACTTGCCGAAGTGCTCGGCGGACCGCGTATCTTTATGAAACGCGAAGATTGCTCAGGTTTGGCATTTGGTGGTAACAAAGTACGGCAACTGACTTTTACGATCGGCGACGCTGTCGCAGAAGGTGCTGATACAATTATACAGGGCGCGGCTTCGCAATCCAATCATTGTAGACAAGCCGCTGCTGCCTGCGGTAAACTCGGACTCAAGTGTTATCTTCGCCTCGCCCGGGATCACAAAAGTATCCTCCAAGGGAATCTACTGTTAGATAATATCGCAGGGGCGGATGTTGAGATTGTTGATGTACCGTTCGGACCCGAATTAGATGTGGTGAAGTACGAACTCGCGGAAAAACTAAAGACGCAAGGACTGAAACCTTATGTCCTCGCAGCACCGCGTTCGACTGCGCTTGCCGCCGTTGCCTTTACGTGGTGTATCGCTGAAATTGCGCAACAGCAACAGCAGTTGGGTATTGATGCGGATTGGATTTATACCGCTTCCGTAGGCGGTACACAGGCAGGACTTGTCCTCGGTACCAAAACGCTTGGGCTGAAGATGAAACCATTTGGCATTGCGCCTATTGTTTGGGAAGGTAAGTTTGATCGGCTACGCGGTGCTGCGAACGGTGCCGCCGAACTTTTGGAATTAGCTACCGAGGTCACCGATGCAGATATTCAGAACACAGATGACTATATCGGGCAAGCTTACGGTTACCTCACACCCGAATGTATTGCTGCCCTCAAACTCGTTGCCAAAACCGAGGGGATCTTCCTGGATCCTGTTTATACCGCTAAGGCGATGGCGTGCCTCATTGACCACATCCAACAAGGTAAATTCGGACGTGATGATACTGTTATCTTCCTCCACACAGGCGGCACCCCCGCACTCTTCGCATACCAGGAAGAATTGACCGCCGACTTATAACTGCTGCTTTCCATTCTACTTTTCCTTGCTTTTTTTCCAAAACATGCTATAATCCTAACCAATTGTACAGTAATTGCTTTGCCCTTACTTTTAGCATTAGATGAATCGAAACGCACAGCGTTACTTGTGGCAGGGGTCTATTTTGTGCTCTATTTCCTATCGTCCTTTGCTTCACGGAATTCGCATCAAGTCTCAAATTGGCGCGGCGGCGACGAGGGCGCTGCTCGATTTATGTGGTGGATGGATTTAGCACTTTTTGCCTTATTGATTCCGGCATTGTGGTTCAGTTGGTATCCGGCCATCATCGTGCTTTTCGTCGGATTAGCAATTCTCCAGAATTTCTGGCGACCCGGGTTGATTAGCCGTTTCAATGCACAATCCACACCTGAGATGGGTGCGACGATTTTATCTATTGAGGCACAATCGAAATCGCTGGCAACAATTATGCTCGCGCCATTGCTCGGATTGTTGGTGGACACGGTCAGTAACTTCTCACCGGTGGGTATTGTCGGGATATGCATTGCTGTCGCGATTCTGCTTGCATACCGCGGCGAATTAGAGGAGCGTCCTGTATCTGTATCGGCGTAAAACAGAGAAACTATCTTGACGCGCATGAATGTACCAAAATATCCATTTCTCATCACGATCCCTCACTATCTCCCTCAAACTCTAAAATATGTCCTATATACACTAATATGTCCTATATACACTGCCCGAATGACACCTACTATAAACCCAGTGAAAGTCTAAAAAACCTGTTTGAAGAGTTAATCATACAACCCTTTGAACACGATCTGCCGGTCCTCTCGGAAGATGTTAAAAATAACAGAATATACTACTGGGAAGATATAGCGCGCATCCTCGAACAAGGGCAGAGCAATTTTGATGAAGTCTCATTTGATAAACCGTCTAATGAATATTATTTTCCAAAAGATAAGGTATCTATCTATTGTGTCCATCACATGCCGAGGCACCTTTTTGGTTCTTATCACATTTTTACGAAGTGCATCACACCGATAAGTGAAAAGAATAAAGTTGTATTCGTTGACTTCGGTTGTGGTCCATTAACTTCAGGTATTGCTTTTCGAGCTTTTGCAGAACAGAGCGACATTACTTATTTAGGGATTGATAGTTCACGCACGATGCTGAATAAGGCAGTGACAATCAACAAATATGGCTCCAACACCTATAAAGAGCCTTTCTTTGATAAATTTGGGTTAATTCACGGCTACAGTTACGATGGCTTGACGAAATTATTGGGCAAATACATTGAAAACGGTGATGGGACACAGATTATATTTAATTTCTGTTATTTTTTCGCGAGTCCAACATTAGACATTAATAATTTATCTGATGTACTTATTCGGATTATGAAGGAACACCATCAGCATAAAGTGTGCTTAGTATATCAAAATCCTGATCATCGATCATTATCCGGTGCCCGGCGTTTGCAATTGTATGGCAAGTGGGAAAAACTCAAAGCGAGCCTGTCAGTGTTCAGAAGTCAAGTACCCCAATCAAATGTTGAAACTTTTTCTTATTGTAGACTCATAAATGATTTACTGCACAAAAGTACCGTCTACTATGAGATACTTTGCTACGAGTGAATTTAATCTCATGGCGATTTGATGGTATACTGTAGTGAATTGGAAGCAAGTCCCATATTCGCATAGAACCCAAATCGTCTTGAAAAAAGTGTCATTACTCGCTATACTATTACTATGCCACAGGATAAATTGCTAGCGAAAATGAAAAACAATCCACGCGGTGACTGGCAAATTTCTCACGTTGAGACACTTGCGAAGCGATACGGGTTTCGGATAAGCAGACCTAAAGGTGGAGGAAGTCATATAACGCTACACCATGATTCGGGTGCAAGGTTAAGTGTGCCTGCCCGTCGTCCGATTAAACCGGTATACATTCGGCAGCTTGTGCAGTTAATTGAGCACTTGGAGGAAATGAATCATGAATGAACTAAAATATCCATTTCTTATGAGCATATTGCCATCTGAAGAAGGCAATAACTATTTGACCAGATTTCCTTCTCTACCACAATATCCATTTCTTATGAGCATATTGCCACCTGAAGAAGGTGGTGGTTATTTAATCGAATTCCCAGACTTACCTGGATGTATGTCTGATGGTGAAACCATTGAAGAAACGATAGAGAACGGAAAGGACGCAGTTTTTTGCTGGATAGAAGCAGCGAATGAGTTTGGTGATGAAATTCCTCAACCTGGTTCTGCTAACGGATTCAGCAGACCTTGGATTCAACAAATCCCTGAGCATATTCATACGCAGCTTTTGCAGCGAGCCGAGCAAGAAGGCATAAGTTTAAATGTCTTAGTTACTGAAATGTTATCAGCAGGACTGGGATCCGGTGAAGTAACATCAGCGAAACAGTGATAGTTTTAAAATAAAAAAGCGCGGTCAAAGGACCGCGCTTCATAAAATCAAATGCATTAGAACCGTTCGGTCTTAACCTCGCCCCATTTCGTCGCCAACTTCTCTTTCGCATCGACAGGGAAAGGTGTTTCACGATTCAGGTCGTCTTCCGGTTCGCCTTCAAAGTATCGGAAGTTGTCAAGCCAGAAATCTTCATCGGATTGGGCAATCGACAATCCTACCCACATGTCTCTTTCAACATCAGCAGTTGAATTGAAGGTAATATGGTACTCCATCCATTCCGGTCCTAATAGGTTGATGGCGCCGCCTTGATAGAAAGTCCAAGGGTCGTGTTGCATCTGGATACTCAGCGTCACCTCGCGTGGCTTTTCGGAACGCGCCCAAAAAATCACAGTGTACGTTTCACCCGACTTCATTGAGGTATCTAACTGTTTAACTTTTGCATGCCAAGCGGTACCGGTTGATTTATGCCCGATAACTTTGAGCGACTGGTTTCCGTGTTGTGGGTTTTTCTTGTCGATTTCCATCGTGTACAATCCGCCGCGGTCGCAACATGCGCCGTCCTCTAAATCCCAACCTGCTAAATCCTCTTCAAAACTGTGGTTTTCGAGAAGGAGTTCACCTTCTTTCCACTTCCCCCAGTCCTGGAGTGTGCCTGCATAGGCACTCAAGCCTACAAGCAGCGTCAACAGCATGACGCTTATAGTAATAGATTTCGTCACGTTAATTTTCTCCTTTATGCACCAAAATTTATTTATAAAGTTAGGTCTTGCCTTGCATAAGAGATTCGACTTCAGGTAGGATTTTTGTGACTGCCGCCTGATCAACATTGTCAGCGACGCTGCTATAACCTGCTGTGTGAATCATCTCCACGAGGTTTTGTCCTAATTGTTCAATCGTCCATGCGACTGAATCTGGCACACTCGCTTTATCGAGATGCCGCTGATCGTTCTTCCCGGAGGGATCGTAGTGATAGTGTGGGTCCTTGCGAAAGCAGTCGAAACGGAGCAGTTGAATATTTTCGCCATCCGCTTCGCCGTAAACACGCACAGAGGGACCACCGTCTGCGCCGAAATTGCGTTCGTCGACGTGGAGTTCAACCCCGCCTACATCAAACACTTTTTCTTTCATCAATTTTGCCTCCAGTTTACAGAAAGTATAAATATATTATACATCATAGCCACAGGAATGTCAATAAAAACTCTTTTGCGGAGTAGGGTTACAATTTTTCGATTTTTACCCAAAATCTTTTTTAAAGTATTTACTATATAAAAAACTTGCAAAAAGAATACTGATGTGATATACTATTTAATAAATTTGGGGTTTATGTAAATTAAGATGAAACAACGAATGCTTGACCGCTTTGGGCGGATTCATACAAATCTTAGAATCTCGGTTACGGATGTCTGCAACTTTCGATGCATCTACTGTATGCCGGAAGACATGACCTTCGTGCCAGATTCGGCACTCATGACTTATGACGAGATTCTACATCTCGCGCGCATTTTCGTCGGATTGGGTGTGAACAAAGTACGGATTACAGGTGGTGAGCCGCTTGTGCGTCCCGGCGTGCCGGCCCTCATAAAGCAATTAACGCAGTTAGAAGGACTCAAAGACATTAGTTTGACAACGAACGGTATCGGACTTATTAGCCAAGCGCAGGCACTCTACGATGCTGGGCTCCGCCGGATTAATGTGAGTTTGGACACGCTTAACGAAGAGAAATTCGAGCAGATGACCCGCCGGAAAGTACTTTCTCGTGTACTTAAGGGATTGAAAACAGCACACGAGTGCGGCTTTCATCCGATTAAAGTCAACGCTGTCGCAATGCGAGGTTTTACCGACGACGAGATTGTTGATTTGGCGACCTTCGCACGGAAAAATAATTATCAACTCCGATTCATCGAATTTATGCCGCTGGATGCCGATGATGTATGGGGACGCAACATGTACATTCCGGGGAAAGAGATTATCGAAAAAATCAACGCGCTCTATCCACTCACGCCAGTCGCCATGGATGGCGAAGCGAAGAGTGACACTGCGAAACGTTATCGGTTCTCGGATAACGGGAATGAGGTCGGTGTTATTCCCTCTGTGAGTGATCCGTTTTGCGAAAATTGCAATCGGGTCCGTATTACTGCTGACGGGAAGTTTCGGACCTGTCTCTTCTCGCTAACGGAAACGGATCTGCTGACACCCCTACGCGAAGGCGTAGCAGATGAAGCCATTGCTGAGTTAATTCTGGGTGCCGTTGAACAGAAAGAGGCGGGACATAAGATTAATGCAGCCGACTTCGTTAAACCGGAACGGAATATGTCAAGAATCGGTGGATAATCACTAAGCCCCTAACCGTAAGTATACTGATATGTTAGAGGGACAGGACACATCAACGCATGTGGCGGGAAATTGAAACGAAATGCGTTCGCAAATAACAAAGTACTAAATGTTCTAAATTTAGCATAAGTAAGGAGTCCGAAATTAAAAAATGGCCAATGAGTTGACAATTAAAGACTTGCACATCAGTGTGCAAGGAAACCCAATTATCAAAGGATTAAATTTAAGTGTCCAACAGGGTGAAATCCACGCGCTTATGGGACCAAACGGGTCTGGTAAGAGTACCCTTGCTAAAGGTTTGATGGGGCATCCCCTTTACGAGGTTGATTCCGGTGAGGTAATTTTCGATGGTGTCGATGTCTTGGAATTGGAACCCAATGAACGCGCCAAACTCGGACTTTTCCTTGCTTTCCAGTATCCAACGGCGATCCCAGGTGTCAGTTTGGCAAATTTCCTAAGACTCGCTGTCAGTGCCGTCCGTGGCAAAGAGGCAAACGGTTCCGAAAAAGACGGACTGATCCCAATGCGCGAATTCCGGCGTGAACTTCGCGAGAAAATGCAACAACTCGGCGTTGATGATTCTTTTGCAAGACGGTATCTCAACGATGGATTCTCTGGCGGTGAACTGAAGCGCGCTGAGATCCTACAACTCGCAATGCTTGAACCGAAAATCGCTATTCTCGATGAAACCGATTCCGGACTCGATATTGATGCGGTGCGAATCGTCGGTGAAAGCGTTAGTCAGTTGATCGGCCCCGATTTGGGCGTGCTGATTATTACCCACTATCCACGTTTGTTGGACTATATCCGACCACAGTTCGTACATATCCTGCTTGATGGTAGGGTCGTCGAATCCGGCGGATGGGAATTGACACAAGTGTTAGAAGCAGAGGGTTACGATCCGATTCGTGAAAAACACGGTATTGATGAATAGTTGTCAGGGCACGGTTTTAGCCATCAACGCGTGCTTTAACATTTATAACAGCGGTGAGTTGATGGTTAAAGTTACCAGAAAGATAACCTTCTTACTGGAAACCGATAACTGAATACCGACAACGACTGAAGGAGGAAGTAAAATGGAAACTTCTGAAAAGAATGCGATGGAAGAACTCGGAATTAGTAAAGACTATCAATACGGGTTCCACGACGATATTAAACCGACGTTCAAGTCGCGCAAGGGGTTAGACGAGTCAGTCATCAACCAGATGTGCGACATCAAAGGTGAACCCGATTGGATGCGTCAGTACCGGCTTGAGGCTTACAAGATTTTCAGGCAGAAGCCGATGACCAGATGGGGCGGCGACCTCTCGCAACTCGATTTTGACGACATCTACTACTACGTTAAAGCCTCTGACCGGAGCGAACGGAGTTGGGACGATGTACCCGACGATATCAAGAAGACCTTTGACCGACTCGGCATCCCTGAAGCGGAAAGAAAGTTCCTCGCGGGTGTCGGTGCACAGTACGACTCCGAAGTCGTTTACCACAACATCGTCGAAGAATTGGACAAAATCGGTGTTGTGTTCCTTGATACCGATACGGCTATTAAAGAGTATCCCGATCTGGTCAAAAAGTACTTCGGGACTATCATCCCGTCTGCGGATAACCAGTTCGCGGCACTCAATAGTGCTGTCTGGAGTGGTGGCAGTTTCGTTTATGTGCCGCCGGGTGTGAAGGTTGAGTACCCCTTACAAGCGTATTTCCGTATTAACAGCGAAAATATGGGGCAGTTTGAACGTACACTCATCATCGCTGACGAAGGTTCGCAGGTACATTACGTTGAAGGGTGCACCGCACCGACATTCAGCAGCGAATCCCTGCACAGCGCAGTTGTTGAGATTGTTTGCATGAAGGGTTCGCGGGTACGTTATACCACTATCCAGAATTGGGCGAACAATGTATATAATCTCGTCACGAAGCGGGCATTTGCCTATGAAGACGCGCAGATGGAATGGGTTGATGGTAACCTCGGTAGTAAGTTGACGATGAAGTATCCGAGTGTTTATATGATGGAACCGGGCGCGCGTGGCGACATCCTCTCTATCGCATTTGCGAGCAAAGGGCAGCACCAAGACGCAGGCGCGAAAGTCTATCATTGCGCACCGCATACCACTTCGCAGATAACCTCTAAGAGTATCAGTAAAGATGGCGGCAGATCGAGTTATCGCGGGTGGGTAGATGTTGCGAAAGGCGCGAAAGGTTGCAAATCGCACGTCGTTTGTGATGCGCTTATCCTTGACAAGCACTCTCGTTCGGACACCTATCCGGTTATTGAGATCGGTGAGAACGATACGAACATTGAACACGAGGCACGTGTCAGCAAAATCGGTGAGGAACAACTCTTCTACTTGATGAGCCGTGGGCTTTCGGAAGAGGAAGCCTCCACAATGATTGTCAACGGGTTTATTGAACCTCTCGTTAAAGAACTCCCAATGGAATATGCTGTGGAAATGAACCGCCTCATCCAACTTCAGATGGAAGGTTCAGTCGGTTAAGATGGTTTTCAGTTGTCAGTCGTCAGTCGTTGGTTAAGAGACGATTGTATCAATCCGCTCGGACTTGCAATATGCCACGAAGTAGTGAGTTGTTACGTCAAGACCTTTTAACTGGCAACTGACAACTGAGTACTGATAACCAATAAAGGATAAAACAAATTGCAAAAAGGTGATTTTTCAAAAGAATTTCTTCAAAAAATAGCAGCAGCTGAACCACAGTGGATGCGTGAGAAGCGGTTGGAGGCTTACGAATTTTACGAATCTTTGCCGATGCCACATACGACTCAAGATGATGTGTGGCGACGTACCGTTGATATGCGTACTCAAGATTATTGGCGACGTACCCGGCGATATCTCCGCAGTTTCGCTGTTGAAAAGTATCATCCGAGTGTTCCTAACGGTGCCGTATCTTCTAAAGACGTTGACTACGATGAAGCAGAAACGGCGGGTGTGCTTGTGCAAGTTGATGGACAATGCCACCATACTTCCGATTCTGAAATCCTGAAAGAAAAAGGTGTATACTTTGCGGATCTCCACACAGCACTGCAGGAGCAGCCGGAACTCCTCCGTACCTACTTCATGAACAGGGCAGTGACCTTGGAGACGGCGTTAAAAAGTGGGAATATCGCCCAACATAATAAGTTTGATGCACTTCACGGCGCATTTTGGCGAGGTGGTTACTTACTGCATGTGCCGAAAGGCGTAACGGTTGAAGTGCCGCTACGCGTCTATATCAGGATGTCCGAAGCCGAGCAAGCTGACTTATCGCATACGCTGATCATTGCTGAGGAAGGTAGTCAGGTCGTTGTTTTGGAAGATAATTTATCTACCACGCCAGATGCGAGCGGATTCCATAGTGGAGCGGTTGAAATTTTCGCTGGCCAGAATGCGAACGTGACGTACGTGCAAGTGCAACGTTGGAATCGGCACGTCTGGAACTTTGCCTCGCATCGTGCGATGGTTGACAGAGACGCGCAACTTTGCTGGGTGACCGCCACGTTTGGTGGTAGACTCAACAAGATAAACCAAGCCGTTGTCTTAGAGGGGGCAGGCGGGAACGCCAAAATGTTAGGACTCGCTTTTACGGATGCTCGCCAACACTTAGATATTAGCACTGCACAGGAGCATGTTTCACCGCATACCTTTAGTGATCTATTGTATCGGACTGTCCTTAAAGACAGGGCACAGTCTGCATGGGGTGGAAACATTTACGTCTATCCGTCGGCGAACCATACCGATGCGTACCAGAAAAACGATAATCTCCTGCTCAGTGAACGCGCACATGCCGATACTTTGCCCGGATTAGAGATTCAGGCACATGAGGTGCGTTGTACACACGGCGCAACCGCTGGAAAAATTGATGCCGAGCAGGTTTTTTACCTCATGAGCCGTGGTGTATCTTACGCCCAAGCCGAAAAACTGATTGTTGATGGATTTTTTGAACCTGTCATGGAACGTATCCCATTAGAATCTGTGCGTGAAGAATTGCGTACATCCGTTACGCGCAAACTTGAGTAGTTGTCAGTTAAAAGGTTTTCGTTTAACAAATTCCTCTTTAACTGATAACCGATAACCAACAACTGATAACCAATAAAAAAGGAGAAACTCACAATGAGTCAACCCAAAATTATCGCTTACATGAAGCCCGTCTGTGGATGGAGCAATGGTGTCCGTGCCATCTTCGCCAAATACGGTTTACCGTATGAAGATAGGGACATCATCAACAACGAAGACAACTATCGTGAAATGGTTCAGAAGACGCGGCAGCCTTATCAACCATGCGTCCAGATTGACGACGTGATGCTTGCCGATGTCAGTGGTGATGAAGTGGAACACTATTTGGTTTCGGAAGGGATTGTCAACTCCAGCGATGCTGCAACCGATGTTCCAACGGATCAGGCATGTGAGGACCACGGACCATCTGCTGTCAATATTGGTTTCCCCAGTCGATAGTGTATTGAACAAATCTCCGATGGCAAGCACGCTCAAGAGAGTGTGCTTGCTCCGCACAAGGTGATAAACATAATGCATACGGCGCACTTTCGCCCGCTTGATGTGGAAGGTATTCGCAAAGATTTTCCGATCTTCGCGACAGCCCCCCCACTGGCTTTCCTTGATAATGCAGCGTCAACCCAGACCCCGCGTCCGGTTGTTGACGCAATGGATGCCTATTACGATACCTATCGTTCCAATATCCATCGCGGCATCTATCGGATCTCAGAAGAGGCAACGGAGCAATATGAACGCGCCCGCGAGAAGGTGGCACAACTGATTAACGCACCGCGTTCGCGCCAAATCATCTTTACGCGGAATACAACGGAATCCATTAATCTCGTCGCTTATAGTTGGGGAAGCACGAATATTCGGGAAGGTGATGAGATCATCCTGACGGTTATGGAACACCATAGCAATCTGGTGCCTTGGCAGCTGCTTGCACAGCGGACAGGTGCAGTGCTTCGGTTCCTTGAGATTACCGATGAAGGGTTGCTTGACTTCGCACAACTCCGCGACTGCCTCACCGAAAAAACGAAACTTGTCGCTATGGGACACGTTTCTAATGTACTTGGGACCATCAATCCGATTCAGTCTGTCATTGACGCTGCGCATGCTGTTGGCGCGAAAGTCGTCGTTGATGCAGCGCAATCGGTACCCCATTTTCACGTTGATGTTCAACAACTCGATTGTGATTTTCTTGCGTTCTCAGGGCATAAGATGTGCGGACCGACGGGCATCGGTGTGTTATACGGTAAAATAGAGCTGCTTGAAGAGATGCCGCCGTTCCTCGGCGGTGGTTCAATGATTCGGAGTGTTGAGCGTGACGTATCAAGTTATGCAGAACTTCCCGCTAAATTTGAGGCGGGCACCCCAAGCATCGCTGAAGCAATCGGATTGGGGCACGCGGTGGACTATATCACACAAGCCAATTTAGCAGCAATTCACGTTCATGAACAAGAACTCTTAAAATATGCACACCAACGCTTAAAAGAAATCGAAGGCATTACCCTCTACGGACCGTCTGCCCCCCATCAAAAGACGGGTGTTATTTCCTTTAATTTGGAGGGTGTCCATCCGCATGATATAGCAGGAATTTTGGATACGCACGGTGTCGCTATCCGGGCAGGACATCACTGCGCACAACCGCTCATGAAGCGGTTGGATGTTATTGCCACCGCCCGTGCCAGTTTTTACCTCTATAATACAGTTGAAGACGTAGACCGATTGTATGAGGGACTCTGTAGAACACAAAAACTCATGACTCGGGGAAAATAATAATGAACATATATCAGGAAGAACTGCTTGATCACTACGAAAATCCGAGCAACTACGGGACATTGCCGGACCCTGATATTTCGCACGAGGAAGACAATCCGCTTTGTGGTGATCAGATTCGCATTGACCTACTTGTTGAAGACGATAAGATCAAAGAGGTGCGTTTCTGTGGGCACGGTTGTACGATTAGTCTGGCGGCTGCCTCTATGCTGACTGAGAGGATTGAAGGCAAAAGTCTTGATGAAGTCAAGCAGCTTTCAAAAGATGACATTTTGGATATGATCGGCATCCCTTTGGGGCCCGTTCGTCTCAAATGTGCGTTATTGGCTCTCAAAGTCCTCAAGGCGGGTGCTTATGGCATCACGAGTTGGCCCGGCGAAGATGAGTAGGAAATTTTGAAGCAGAAAGGGATGAGTGCAATGGATAACAATGTAACGGCAACACAAGAAACGAAAGTTACGCTAAGCGTTCAGGAATTAGAAAGTATTATTCGTAAAATAGTTCGTGAAGAACTGGCAGCGTTTGCGGCACAAGATCCCGGAACTTTCTACCTTGATAAGGAATCTCCCCTTTATGAGGATATGGAGGAGATTCTTAAACGCAAACAATCTGGGAAATTAAAGTTTTATACCCACGAAGAAATTTGGAAGGAACGTAATGTCAGAATTCTATAAAGTTGCGAAAGTTAGTGAAGTGCCGCCTGGCACGAAACAGTTGGTTGAGGTGGATTTCGTCCCCGTGTTACTCTTCAATATTGATGGTGAATTTTATGCAATGGAGGACGTTTGCACGCATGATGGCGGTCCTTTAGCTGAAGGTTTTCTCAACGGCGACGAGATAGAATGCCCACGGCACGGCGCACGTTTTTGTGTCAAAACCGGAGAGCCGCTCTGTATGCCTGCTGTCGAAGCCATTGAATGTTACACCGTCAAAATTGAAGATGATGATATTTTGATTAGCGTTGACGAATAAACCGCTTGTTTATTTGCTGACGAGGTTTACAACCTCGCTACCTGATAGGAGGAAACCCCAATGATATCTGAAGAAACTGTATTAGAGACTATCAAACAAATTATTGACCCGGAAATTGGCATTAACATCGTTGATATGGGACTGATCTACGGCGTGGACATCAATGAGGCGACTGTGGATATTACGATGACCTTGACGAGCATGGGATGTCCCGCTGGTGGACAGATTATCAACGGTACACAGCAGGTCACGCAGCAAATAGACGGGATTGACGAAGTTAACGTCAATGTCGTCTGGAGTCCGCCTTGGAGCATGGAAATGATGAGCGACGAGGCAAAGGATGAACTCGGTCTCTTTTAGAAAGTTCATCAGGCAATTTCCAAAATTTTCTTTATGGTAAAAAAAAGTCCGAAACTCCTCAAGAAACATGACACCACCTTTCAGGTGGAATGGAAGGATGGACATGTGAGTTGGTATCCATACGCCTATCTCCGGCAGATGTGTCCGTGCGCCGAATGTGCCATTGTCCGGCATAAAGGTCGGGATGTTCATTCCCTCTTTGCACCGCAAGGCGACGGAGATATAACGCTGATTGAGGTCTCGGACGATATTCAACCCCTTGATGTCCAGTTAGTCGGACGCTACGCGCTCCAGTTCAGTTGGAGTGATGGCCACGACACTGGTATCTATCCGTTTGAAGTCCTGCGTGAGACGTGTCCGTGTTCAGAATGCGCGCCTTTACCACCTATTCAGACAGAGGAAGAAACTAAATAATGCAGCGTACTCTCCCTGAAATCTCACCAGAAGCATTGAAACAGAAACTCGACGCGAACGAATCTGTCCTATTGTTGGATGTCCGTGAGCAGAGCGAATACGACATCGTACATCTGGAAGATGCACGGCTAATCCCTCTCAACACGTTGCCACAGCATGTAGAGGGTCTCCCATCAGACCAAGAAATTGTGGTTTATTGCCATCATGGACAACGTAGCCTCTATGCTGTCGCCTATCTGCAACAAAACGGGTTTAATGACGCGAAGAACCTCATCGGCGGCATTGACCAGTGGGCAATCGAAATTGATTCAACCCTACCGAGGTATTAAATCGTCCTGAACAGCATAGGGAAAAAATTGACTTTTTCCTAAAAATGCGGTATTATGTCGTTAACATTACCTCTATTCAAGGAAATAGGTATGGCATATCTTCCGGCGCAAACCCTCTTCACTGCTGAGGAATATATCACTCAAGAACGAAAGGCGTTCCACAAAAGTGAATACCTCGACGGTCAGATATTTGCAATGTCTGGGGCAAGTCGCGCCCATAGTCTTATCACAAGCAACATATCCAATAGACTTTACAACCAGTTAGTGGGGTCAGATTGTGAAGTCCATTCCAGCGATATGCGCGTGCAGCCGAGTCCCATAGCCTACTTCTATCCAGATGTCGTTGTTGCCTGCGGTGAACCTCGCTTTGAGGATGATGTTTTCGACACACTTCTGAACCCGGTTGTGATTGTAGAGGTACTGTCACCCTCCACTGCAGCATACGACCGAGCAGAAAAATTTGAACACTATCAGCAACTTGCATCGTTGCGAGACTACATTCTTGTCTCACAGCATAGATTCTGCGTTGAACATTATCGGCGACAAGATCAACACTGGGACCACACAGAATTTTGTGCCCCGGAAGATGTGATGTCACTCATTTCAATCGGCTGCAAGATATCCTTGCGAGATATCTATACGCGCGTTGCGGTTGCTGAGCAAGAGGAGGATACTCGTGATCGTTGAATTTGAAAACCGTTCTGGTGAAATGGAACAAGCCGAAATGGAAATTGACGAACCGTGTCCGATCTGTTGCGGGATGCTCTTCCCCGTTGTGGAATCGAAACCGGAGAGTGGATACCGATGCAGCAGCTGCGGACTTGTCTTTGCCCCTGTAGAAGAGGAGTAGAGCACGCTGCTCCAAAATCTAATCCGTCTCTATTGCCATTCTGCTATTCAATTTTCCTGAAGTCTGGGACTTCTATCGGTGTCCCACCGTTCGCAATGGATTGCTCTGAAACCAACCCCGGTACCGTGTAATCCATCGCCGTATAGACATCAATTGGTGGTGTCGTATCGGTGAGGATACTATCAACAAAATCCCGTACTTTGAAATACTCGCCGAGGTCACCGGCATTTTCTGCTTCAGCAGGTGGGTTTTTCCACCGCTCCGGTAGGCAGTCCTCAAATTGGGAGAGCGGTCTCCACTGTTCGCTAACTCCGAACTCACTCAACCAAAGCTTCGGTGCCGCGCCGAGTCCACGCGAGCTCTCATAACACCCTTCTGTTCCTTGCAAACTGAAATAGGAATTCGCCGGACGGTTCGAGAGCATATCAATCCGAATCTTGATTAAGCCACCGCAATCTGTTTTACACAGCATCATCACTGTATCTTCCATCGCGTGCTCAGGATCGGTGTTAACGCCGGTGCCGAGGCAACAGACACTCGCAACGCGTCCCCCAAACCACTGAAGCACGGGACCGAGGCTATGCGTCGCATAGTTGCACCGATTAATGCCGACCTGCCAATAATATCGCCACGTTGGGTTGCCGTCTGCATCGTGGTGGAGCGACTTGATGTTGTGGAGGTATTCGCCTTCCCCGAAATAGACATCTCCGAACATACCTGCCTCTACCATGCTGCGGATTAACACATTTGGCTTGGCGTAACACGTATTTTCAGCCATTGTATATTTCGCAGATGCCTTCCGAACCGCCCGAACCAAGTCGTAGCACTCTTCTAAATTGACGGCAGCAGTTACTTCGCTGATGACGTGTTTCCCGGCTTCTAACGCTTCAATCGACTGCGGCACGTGTAGATTCTCCGGTGTGGCAAGCACCACAATATCCACTGCATCCAGCATCGCTTCATAATCCGTGAACTGCTGCGGGACATCAAACCGTTCAGCAACGTTCTGGAGTGTCTCTTCATTGAGGTCACAAAACGCTGTTATCTCGGTTTCTGCGATCGCTCTAAACGGTGCGACATAAGAACTGCCGCGGTGTGCGCCAACGATTCCCACTTTCAGTTGATTCGCCATTCTATATACCCTCTCATTTCGGTAAAATATTCAGATTTCCGAAACTTGATCTACAAAGGTCTGTAATGATAGCATAACACATTGTGCGAAATTTATCAGTAACGATTCGCGTCTTTCAACCTTCAAATCGCGCTGGATTTTAATTTGAAAGCGTCCGGCAAATCTGCTATACTTTAAGGTATCCGTCAGTTCACTGTTAGTGCAGTATCAGACTGGCAGAATTGCAAGCTCCGCTTGAAAAAAATACTATGAGAGGCAACCTGAATGCAGCCCTCAGTACGGGTTTGCAAGTTCCATCCCTACATTTGCCAATGAACAAGAAAACGCTCGATCATTTGCTAATCGCGCTTACAGTCTTATTTGATCTCTGTTTCGTTGCCACCGCAATTGTCGTCGCGTATTGGGTTCGGTTTGAATCGGGTTGGACCCCTGAGGCACTCGCGTTACATAAAGGTGGCACCCCTCCCCTCGACGACTATTTCCGGCTCATCCCGCTGATGGCGATTATCTGGTTGATGACACTGAAGGCATTGAAACTCTATCGACCGGAAAGCAATGCCACCCTTTCAGCATTCTGGACGCTCTGCAAAGCCTCTGGTATCGCGCTCATTGCCACGTTAGCTGCCCTTTTTTTCATCTATCACCACGATGCTTACTCACGCTGGGTCATGCTGCTTGCTTCTGGTTTCAGTCTCGTCTGGTTGTTTTTGGGAAGGCTCGTGCTTCACCGTTTCCGTCAGGCGATTCACGCCCAAGGTGTCGGTGTCAGTCGCGTTGCCCTCATCGGTTATGATGCCCGTGCGGAACAGTTTATTGATCTTTTGAAAGCGAGTCCGAATAGCGGATACGAACTGGTTGGTATAGTCACCGAAGATGAGTCGGCGGTGCCATCTCTTGGAGAAAGTCAAAATATACTTGAAATCGTGCGAAAGCATCGGCTTGACACGCTCTTTATTTCATCACCGACGGTGCGGAATGAAACTATTCTCCAAATTCTCCATGCCTGCGAAGGTGTACCCGTCCAAATCAATGTTTTCCCCGAACTCTCCGAATTTATCAAAGGTGGCACGGAAACTATTACTTTTTTTCAGGGTATACCGGTACTACAATTGCGGGAGACACCGATGCAAGGCGTGAGCGGTATCGTTAAGCGTCTGATCGACATCGTTTTCAGCCTGTTTGCCTTGATAGTGTTAAGTCCGCTGATGTTAGCAATAACGATTGTGATCCGACTGACATCGCCCGGCAAAGCGATTTTCCGTCAGGAACGGGTCGGCAGAGCCGGAAAGCCGTTCAACATCTACAAATTTCGCTCTATGCGTGCGGATGCCGAGGAAAAAGTAGGGCATGTCTGGGCGGAAACCGACGATCCACGGCAGACCGCTCTCGGCAAATTTCTCAGACGCTGGAGTTTAGATGAATTGCCTCAATTTTTCAATGTACTTAAAGGCGATATGAGTCTCGTTGGACCGAGACCAGAGATGTCCGGTCTGATTGACACGTTCAGTGAATCTATTCCGCACTATCTCGCTCGGCAGCGCGTCAAATCGGGTATGACCGGCTGGGCACAAGTTAACGGCTTGCGTGGCAATACCTCTCTTGAAGAGCGGATTTCTTATGACCGGTATTATATAGAAAACTGGTCGCTCGCCTTGGATATTAAAATCATTCTGAAAACGTTATGGGCAATAAAAAAAGGCTCACGGTAGTTTCTGGCTATGCCTCAAAATACCGTCGCACAAAGGGCCATGCGCCTGCTTTGTAGTAGCGATGTCCACCGTCACCGATGAAGAGTTCACATCTATCACCAACACCGGCAACTGTGTAGATCGTTTTCAACCGTTCGTAAGCGAATTTGACGTGGTCTATCGGAAAAATGCCGTCATCGCGTCCGGCAATCGCACAGAACGGACGCGGCGCGATTAAGCCTGCGACATCATACATCTCTCCGAGTCGCATCACTCCCGGCACATAGTTACATTCGCAATGCCGGATCATGCCGATGCTCCCTTCAAATGTGCAGAAATAGCAACTCGGCACGGCAACTGCGATCCGGGTTTCACACGCCGCCGCGAAAAGCGAAACCGTCCCACCGCCAGAATTACCGGTAATCGCGATGCGTTCGGCATCTACGGGTAAGTTTCCTATCGCCCAATCGATAAGGCGTGACATGTCCCACACCCGCTCACCGATCGGCGTACGCCCGACAAGGATGCTATGAACCAGCTGGTGTCGGCAAGAATGCGTATTGTTCGCTTGTTTGTCAGCGTCAGTGCGCGTCTCACCAAATGCCCGCGTCGTTGGAGCGATAGCGATATAACCTTCCTCAACGACTGCCTGCCGTGCGATGTCGCGCTCACCTTCCAGCATGTGTTCTTCTTCTGTTTCAGAGTGGGCGATACCAGCATAGAGATGCGGATGGTTATGTCCGTGCGGCGCAAGAATCAGCGGAAGTTTGCCTTCAACTTCTTTCGGACGCAGTAGATAGAACGGCAACGGCACCGTCGGCTCTACCCACAGATACCAATTTTCCCGAAAGTGGTTGTCCATATCCAAGACTTCCAACTGCTCCGCTTTCGGGACGTAGTCCACCAGATCGGCTTCCATGTTATCTAAACCGAGGATTTTCTTCAATTCAGGACGAAAGTTGGCTTGCCATGCCACCAACTCTTCCCGCGTGGTGGCATGAAATTCATACTGTCTCGGAACGGTGTCGTATAAGTTTTTGAAGTGTGTCTCAGCGTTGTACATTACTGTTCTCCTCCACAAATTCGCTTCACTTGACAAAATATGAGGCATCGCTATAATATGCATAATCATAAACGACGCTACCATACCTGTCAACTCAATTTTTGAAAGGTTTTTTTATGAAAGTATTGATAACTGGCGCGAGCGGTAGACTCGGCGCGTATGTCATCCGAGAATTGGAGGCTGAGCACTCGCTGGTACTGATGTCGCGCAGAACGCCGCCCGACGAATTCTCGCATTTACCCTTTATTCAGGGGGATCTCAACAACTTTGAAGGCTGTCAGCGTGCCGTTGAAGGTGTGGATGCTATCCAACACCTCGGCGCACAACCGGGTCCCGTCGATCACCCAGATTTACGGGCGGCGGCTGAAGAGAGAGGCATCCGCTTTGACGCAACCTTCAAAACGAATATGCTCGGCACCTACTACCTCATGCAAGCCGCGATTGAGGCAGGTGTCCACACGGTTGTGATGTCCGGCAGCAATTGCGCATTGGGACACGGCTTTCGGATCAGCAAAACTCACATTCCGATAGATTACCTACCGATAGATGAAGAACACCCGTGTTACCCTGAAGATTCCTACAGTTTCTCTAAACGCTGCGGCGAGGACCTGTTAGCAAGCTATAGCCGCGCCTACGGCATCCGAACATACATTACACGTCCCGCTGGTATCAGTCCGGAAGAGCGGCGAAGGCAGATGGCAGAAAACGCTAAACCGACAACTGCTTGGACACCGTGGCTCTGGTGTTGGGTAGGCAGTGAGGATGTTGCCAGCGCGCACCGCCTGATTATGGAAAAGGCAGACATGCTGCCGCCGCACGATGTCTATTTTCTCAATGCTGATGATACATCCGCGTTGGAACCTTCTCAAGAACTCGTTGCGCGTTTTAAGCCTGAATT
The DNA here is from genome assembly GCA_951828385.1 of uncultured Poribacteria bacterium. Classification (GTDB taxonomy): domain Bacteria; phylum Poribacteria; class WGA-4E; order WGA-4E; family WGA-3G; genus WGA-3G. The sequence continues at coordinate 2,789,127 of OX639973.1, read as the reverse complement.
CCTTCCAAAAGTGAGAACGCTTCAGGGGCATCAATCGTTTATCAATTGCGACAAACTCAAAAACGCTGTCGGATGGCAACACGAAACATCGTGGCGGGAATAGGATAGCCGTCAGCCATCAGCAGTCAGCAAGAGGACTCTGGTTTATCAAAAATTTTTCTACTGATAGTTAGAAGCCAAAGTTGGAGGAAATAGTATGGAAACCGCCAATGACAGAGTAAGGATCGGTGTTATCGGTGTCGGAAGTATCTCAGTGCGCGGCATCCTTCCGCATCTCACACAAGACGATGTTCAAGATAGATTACAGGTAACGGCTGTCTGTGACCCTGTCCCCGGTCGGGCACAAGCCGCCTCTGAAAAATTCAATGTCCCGCACGCATACCAGACCTACGAGGAACTTTTGGCAGACGGACATGTAGACGCTGTTAGCATCGCATCGCCTATCGGTTTGCATTATGAGCAAGGGAAACTCGCAATTGAACACGGGCTGCACGCGCATTTCAACAAGACGATGACGACCACTGTCAATGAAGCAGACGACCTGATTGAATCGGCAGCCCGCAAAGGCGTAAAATTGGTGGCTTCTCCCGGACAGATGCTGCGTCCAATCCATCAAGAAATTCGCAGACTCATTAATGAGGGGGCAATTGGAACGTTGACGTGGGCAGCCACTGGTTCCTCTTTTGGTCGCTACCACGAAAACGAATCGGTTAGGCACGGCGACGATATGCTCTCGAATATCAATCCGGCATGGTATTTCCGTAAACCCGGCGGCGGTCCGCTCTATGATATGACGGTCTACGGTCTGCATACGATGACAGGTATCCTCGGTCCCGCGAAGCGCGTGACGGCGTTCTCCGGTGTTCGCGTCAAAGAACGCGAGTTCCGAGGCGAGATGCTCCCTTGCGATATGGACGATAATACCTTCATTCTGCTGGACTTTGGTGATGCCTTCTTCGGGTTTATTTACGGTGCCGCAGCGGGGCACGCTATCAAAGGTGGATTAGCGATTCACGGAACAGCGGGAGCGATTGAGGGCAGCACCCTTAACGGCGAACCGATTGACGCGCCGAAAAGGGAGTTACCGCACGTTGTGGGACCGCATCGTAACATTCAGGAATCGCACGTCTATGAGGATATTATGCAGCTGGTAGACTGGATCCGTGAGGACAAACCGACGATTGTCACGGCGGAGCATGCCCGGCATGTCATAGAAATTTTCGATGCGGGTTACCGATCCGCACAGACAGGACAAGCACAAGACTTGCGCACTACATTTTGATCTTATTGAGGAACTACAATCTATGCCAAAAGCTTTATGTATCGGTGAACTCCTGATTGATTTTGTCTCCACAACGCCTGATGTAACACTCGCTGAAGCTCCAGGATTTGTTAAAGCACCCGGTGGTGCACCTGCCAATGTTGCCGTCGGTTTAGCCAAACTCGGTGTAGATACCGGGTTTATCGGAAAAGTCGGTGCGGATGCGTTCGGCGATTTCCTGCGCGAAGTGCTTCAACAGAACGGCGTTGACACCGCCTATCTCATCGCAGGCGAAACCTCTCGGACAACCTTAGCCTTTGTCGCTACGCGTTCGGATGGCATGAAAGACATTACTTTCTATCGCCACCCGGGTGCCGATATTCAACTCACCCCTGACGAAATTGACATTGGCTACATCCAATCGGCTGAACTGTTCCACTACGGCTCTGTCAGCCTCAGCCATTCACCGAGCCGAGAAGCGACACTCCATGCAATCCGGTCCGCAAAAGCGAGTGGCGCGCGTCTCTCTTACGACCCGAACTTACGGTTGATGCTCTGGGATGATGCTGCTAATGCCAAACGATGGATCTGGGAGGTAATGCCTTACGCAGATGTCGTCAAAATTTCAGATGAGGAGTGGGAATTTGTTACAGGTGATGCGGACTTTGAACAAGGCATTGAACGTATCCTTGGACTCGGTGTGAAGTTGCTCGTTGTGACATTAGGGGAGCGCGGCTGTTATTACACAAACGGTTTTGCTAACGGTTTTGTCGACGGTTTTACGGTTGACGTTGTAGATACACTTGGGGCGGGAGATGCCTTCGTCGCTGCCATGCTTGCACAATTAAGGCAGTATATGGACTTGACCGCGCTTGAACAAAAGCAGCTGGATCCTATCATGCGATATGCAAACGCTGCAGGGGCATTGGCAACGCAGAAAGTCGGCGTGATCCCTTCACTGCCAACGCCTTCTGAGATTGAGAGTTTCTTGTAGGGAATGGTTTTCAGTTTGTTATATTGTCTATCTATTAGGTACGGACCAAAATATGTTATAAATAAAGGAGATAATATCATGCAATCATTGAGTCTACTTTATGGCTTATCATTATTCTTATTTGTTATTATGGGATTTGTTGTCGTATCGGCGGAAGCCGCTACCTTGAATATCACTGTGGCAGATACGCAAACGGGTAATAAATTGAACGGTGTCTCCATTACTGTCACGCCCGAAACCGGTGATGCCATTACAGGTGTTAGCGGTCCAACCGGCACACTTGAGATTACGGATTTAGCTGCAGGTGCCTATACGATTACTGCTTCTTCAACAGGTTATGCAGATAAAGTTATAGCAGATGTCGCGCTTGCTGCCGACGAAACAAAGTCTATAGACATTGCCCTATCTTCGGAGGTTATCCAACTCGATCAAGTCTCCGTTACGGCATCTCGCCGTCAGGAAAAGGTGCTTGAGGCACCGGCATCCGTTGCGCTTGTGAGTGCTTCGGAAATCAGAGACCGCGTCGCACCGAGTGTTACAGAACACTTAAAATCGGTGCGTGCGGTGGATGTTGTCAGTGCCGGGCTTGGGGCATCGTATGTTGTCGTTCGCGGTTTCAACAACGTTTTTTCGGGTTCACTTTTGTCACTCGTTGACAATCGGATTGCGAGTGTTCCGTCGCTGCGGGTGAACAGTTACAGCTTTATCCCGACGATAAACGAGGACATTGAACAGATTGAAGTCGTCTCAGGCCCTGGGGCGGCACTTTACGGTCCAAACAGTGCCAACGGTGTAATGCATATCATCACCCGCTCACCCTTCACTTCTCAAGGCACCACCATCAGTCTGGGCGGCGGTGAACGGCGTATACTTGTCGGCTCACTCCGACACGCAGGTGTTGTCAATGAGACGATTGGCTATAAATTTTCGGGCAATTATTTTCGCGGAAATGACTGGGAAGAAGGACGATCAAAAGAGGATGTTGAAGGTGCAGGCGGCCTAATATTTGATACTTACAGAGCCAGTGGCGAATTTCGTGTTGATTATAGCCCCAGCGACGATACGACAGCGATTCTGGCAAGTGGTTTCACACAAGCCACCGGTATTGAACTGACGGGGATTGGTGCAGGGCAAGCCCAAAACTGGACTTATGGTTACCTCCAAGGACGCTTTATTTATAAAGACCTCTTTGCACAAGCCTTTTGGAATCGGAGCAATGCTGGAGATACTTATGTCGTGCGGAGCGGCGATCCAACTATTGACAATTCCGATCTGTATGTCGGGCAGATTCAACACGGCTATAGTTTTGGCGAACGGCAGCGCTTTACTTATGGACTCGATGTGTTGCTGACGCGTCCGGATACAGAGGGAACGATCAACGGCATCAATGAAGCCGATGACAATATTAACGAGATAGGTGCCTATTTGCAGTCAGAGACCAGGATCCTTCCGCAATTAAAGCTAATAGCCGCGGGCAGGATTGATGACCATAATCAACTTGAAGACTACGTCCTTTCACCGCGTGTCGCGCTTGCCTTCCAACCCAACGACGCTCATAACTTGAGAGTTACGTATAACCGTGCCTTCAATACGCCGAGAACGTCAGACCTATTTCTTGATATTTTGTCGGCAAAAGATGCATTTCAGTTAGGTGCTAACTTTGGACCGGTGTTAGGTTTCAGCCCGAATATTGACATACGCGCACAGGGTGTCCGTTCCGAAACGGGGTTTACCTTCAAAAGAAGTGAGGATGGTCGTCCGGAGTTTCGCTCTCCCTTCTCGCCGTTGGCAAGTTTACCAGCAGAGATGTACATTCCGCTTGATGATCCCGTTTTCACCAACGTTATGTGGAACGTCGGGAGAAGTGCTGTCATGAGTGCCGCACTCCCCGTTTTTAAAGCAGGTTTAACAGCGGGGGGATTTGGAGAACCTATAATCGCAGCACTATCCGATGGGTTTGATAACCTTATTCCAAAGCAGGTGACGGGTGTGAAAAATGTTTTACGCTCGCTTGATCCACAGGCGGGTAACTTTGTTGACGTTGAAGGTGTAAACGACGTTAATCCGCTTAAGCCGACGATTACACAGACCTATGAGATCGGTTACAAAGGGATTCTCATGAACAAATTGGCGTTTTCTGCCGATGTCTATCACTCCAGAATTAACGATTTTGTAGGTCCGCTGGTTGTCGAAACCCCAAATGTGTTTTTGGATCCGGCAACATTAGGTGCGTCCCTCGGTGAACAGATGACCGTAGCGTTAGCTGATCCCGCAAATGCGGGCCTTAAACAGGCACTGCTTGCGTTCGATGCTCCTGCACAAGGGGGTAACGGCGACGGTTCACCTGTTGATGAATTGGTGAAATTGTTCGTTGCGGGGACTGAAAACAACGGTGCTGCTTTTATACCTTATGGTACAGTTACTCCTGAGCAGGCAGCAGATCCCAACGCAATCATGCTGACCTATCGGAACTATGGCGATATTTCGCTCAATGGATTCGATCTGACATTTACCTATTACCTGAGTCCGAGTTTGAGTTTTGGTGCGAATTATTCGTTTGTCAGTAAAGACCTTTTTGAAGACGTTGATGGACTTGGCGATATTGCGCTCAACGCGCCGAAAAATAAGTTCGGTGCAAGCGTTCAATACGTTAATACTGAGTATGGGTTAGGCGTAGGACTTCGGACACGTTTTGTGGCGGGTTTCCCTGTCAGATCGGGAGTTTACGTCGGTGATATAGAATCGTATTATACGATTGATTTAAACGCCGGTTATGAAATACCGATCGGTCCCAGGCCGCGGCTATCCGTCACTGTACAAAATGTTTTAGACCGTAGACACCAGCAGTTTATCGGGGCACCAGAAATCGGGCGTCTGTCGATGGTCCGTTTGACGCAAACTTTCTAACCTAATAGGGCTTACGCTAACGTTGACGCGTCGCGCAATTTGTGATACACTATTGCCAATATCACAAGAAAGGATTCACCTATGGCAGTGATAGACCCCTTGCTAAAGCATAGGGGCTTCCGCAAACTTTATGCGAAAGCATTTGTGGCTTCAAACGACATTGCTTTATTTTGAGAATGTCAAAAACAAAGGCTTACTATGCCTAAGCACAAGGGACGCTACCCCGACCCCGCACCGAAGTGCCTTATGAACATTTTGATGTGTCTGAAAGGTTATTAACCTCTTACATTCTCGTGGGATACAACATGACTTGGATTTCCCGAACACATGTTAAGCATATTTTAGATATTTCTTGAGGCGTATGAGGCTTTTACACAGTTGTCTCAAATACCAAGCAATATACCAGTGCATCAACTGTAACCAATGCCGAATACAAAGAAAAGTGTATCACATTTTTAGTTTAAAGTCAAAGGTTTTTTGACACAATACAGGAGCGGTTCTGTATCCCCGTCTAAAGACTAAGGGTTTTAGAACCGAAGATTATGATAAAGAAATCACAACTCTATGCGTCGCTCTGGCAAAGCTGCGACGAACTCCGCGGCGGGATGGATGCATCACAATACAAAGACTATATCCTGACGCTGCTGTTCATGAAATACGTCTCCGATAAAGCCGAAAATGATCCCTACGCACTTATCACCGTTCCAGAAGGCGGAGGCTTCTCGGATATGGCGGCACTGATCGGGAACAGAGACATCGGCGAAAAAATTAACGTCATCATCGGCGCATTCGCGAAAGCAAACGATCTCAACGGTGTCATCGATCAGGCAGATTTTGATGACAGCAGTAAACTCGGCAGCGGTAAAGAGAAGCAGGACAGGCTCTCTAAACTTGTTGCTATTTTCAACGACCTTGATCTCAGCGCGAACCGAGCCGAAGGAGATGACCTCTTAGGCGACGCTTATGAATACCTCATGCGGCACTTCGCTACCGAATCGGGGAAAAGTAAGGGACAGTTCTACACACCGGCTGAAGTCTCGCGCATCATGGCGAAGGTCATCGGCATCGGTACCGATACGCAACAGGATCAAACTATTTATGATCCGACCTGCGGTTCCGGTTCGCTACTGCTCAAGGCTGCTGACGAGGCACCGCGCGGACTGACGATCTATGGGCAAGAAAAGGACAATGCCACCCATGCACTTGCACGGATGAACATGATCCTCCACGATAACATCACGGCTGACCTACGTCACGGGAACACACTCGCCGCGCCCGATTTCACCGACGATGATCGCTTGAAAACTTTCGATTTCGCTGTTGCCAATCCACCTTTTTCGGACAAGGCATGGACCAACGGACTCACCCCTGAGAACGACCCTTACAACCGTTTTGAATACGGTGTCCCACCTGCCAAAAATGGTGATTACGCCTTCCTGCTTCACTTCATCGCATCGCTCAAGAGCAGCGGCAAAGGCGCGATTATCCTGCCGCACGGTGTCCTTTTCCGTGGCAACAAAGAGTCAGACATCCGTAGGAATTTCATCGTACGCGGTTATATCAAGGGCATCATCGGTCTGCCTGCTAACCTGTTCTACGGGACGGGTATCCCAGCGTGCATCCTCGTGATTGATAAAGAGAACGCACACGTCCGAAACGGTATTTTCATGATAGACGCGAGCAACGGGTTCCTCAAGGACGGCAATAAGAACCGGCTTCGCGCCCAAGACATCCATAAAATCGTGTCCGTCTTCAATGAACAGACAGAATTACCGCGCTACTCGCGTATGGTGCCGATCTCTGAAATCGCTGAGCCCCCCAACGCCTATAACCTCAATATCCCACGCTATATTGATACCAGCGAACCGGAAGACCTTCACGACCTCGGCGCACACCTCAACGGTGGCATCCCTGACACCCATATTGATGCACTCAAGAATTACTGGACGGTCTTTCCGACACTCCGCAACGCTTTATTTAGAGCCAACGGTAGACCCGGGTACAGCGATCCGCTTGTGGAGACCCAACAGGTAAAAACGACAATCCTCACGCATCCCGAATTCAGTGCTTACCAGCAGCAGGTCTCGGCAGTCTTTCAGGCATGGCGCGAGGCACACGCACAACGCCTGCTTGCTATTAATGTCGGAACGCCTCCGAAGGAAATCATTCGGACGTTATCGGAGGACCTACTCTCCCGTTTCAACGCTCTACAACTCCTTGATCGGTACGATGTCTATCAGGAACTGATGGACTATTGGGACGAGGTGATGCAGGACGATGTTTATCTTATTGCGTCGGACGGGTGGGTCGAAGCAACAAAGCCGCGAGAGGTTATCCAAAGCAAACAGGTTAAGGAGACTCCCGATCTCGTCATCAAAAAGCGTAAATACAAGATGGACCTGATTCCACCGATGTTGATTGTTGCGCGCTATTTCGCCGATGAGCAAGACGTTATTGAGATGTTAGCGGCAAAGCAAGCGAGCGCTGCGAGTGCGTTAGAGGCATACATTGAGGAACACACCGGTGAGGACGGATTGCTCGCCGATGCTGTCAACGACAAAGGCAATATCACCGCCAGCAGTGTCAAGGAACGCCTCAAAGCACTCACACCCGATTTGATAATGCGCGGCGAGACACAGGACAACGACGACGAACAAAATGCCCTTGAGCAGTGTCTCTCCCTGCTTGATGCCAAATCCAAATCGGAAAAAGCCGTAAAAGATGCGCAGCTGGCACTTGATGAACAGGTATTGGCACACTACGCCACGCTCACCGAAACGGAAATCAAGGCACTCGTCGTTGAAGATAAATGGTTCGCCAGTACCCACGCAGCGATTGATGGTGAAGTCCAACGTTTGACACAGGCACTCGCTGTGCGCGTCCAAGAGTTAGAAGAACGCTACGCACAACCGTTGCCAGATCTGGTACAGGAAGTGGAAGCATTTAGCGCGAAGGTCGCTGTGCATCTGAAGAATATGGGAGTGGATCGGGTATGAAAGCAGTTACCACAAAACAAGAGTTACCACACGGTATTGACAGTCCAGCCATTCCACCTGAGTACAAACAAACGGACCTTGGCGTAATTCCCGAACACTGGCATATTAAGCAGTTAGTTGATATATGCATGCCACAAGGAATCGTTCGAGGGCCATTTGGAGGCACGCTCAAGAAAGACATTTTTGTTTCTTCCGGGTTCAAAGTCTATGAGCAGCGGAACGCCATTTACAAGAGCTCCGAGATAGGCTCCTACTTTGTTGATCAATCCAAATACGCTGAAATGCACAGATTCAGCGTCTCGCCTGGTGATTTCATAATTAGCTGCTCTGGGACAATAGGTCAGATTTTTCAAATACCTCCTGATGCGCCACAAGGAGTGATAAATCAAGCACTGCTGAAGCTCATGACCGATGACAAAGTCGTTTATGACCGGTATTTCTATATCCTGTTTGAATGGGATGAATTCCAGATTAGGATCATTGACAGCACTCAGGGCGGCGCGATAAAGAACCTGGTAGGAATGGATATCTTTAGAACTATTACCGTTGCGCTTCCTCCACTTGAAGAACAACACGCCATCGCCGAGGCATTATCAGATGTGGATGGGTTGCTCAATGCATTGGAGGCACTCATCGCCAAAAAGCGAACCATCAAGCAAGCCACCATGCAGCAACTGCTCACCGGTAAAACGCGCCTGCCCGGCTTCAGCGGGAAATGGGAGACGAAGCGGTTAGGAGACTTAGGAAACTGCCTTCGCGGTGTCAGTTACGATCCAACGACGGATCTGTCAAGTTACGACAAGGATAGTACAGTAAGACTCTTTCGCGCAAACAATATCCAAGATGCTGTTGTGACGTTAGATGACGTTCAATATGTTGAGGCACGAAAGGTCTCTGAGTTTCAGGTTATGCAACCTGATGACATTCTCGTATGTATGGCGAATGGCAGCAAGGAATTGGTTGGGAAAGCAGGGCTATTTCGCGTCAGAGATGGTCACACGTATACTTTTGGTGCGTTCATGGGGTGTTTTCGTGTTGACCCAACTATTACTGAGCCAAGTTTCGTATTTTACCTTTTCCAGACACATGGATTTCGCAATTTTATTACCCTAATCTTGGCTGGATCCAGCATCAATAACCTAAAGCCAAGTGATATTGAATCCGCTGAATTCAAAGTCCCAGACAGAAACGAGCAAACCGCTATTGTCTCTGTCCTCTCTGATATGGATGCCGAGATTGCGGCGTTAGAGCAGCGTCGGGACAAAACCCGCGCCATCAAGCAAGGCATGATGCAGCAGCTCCTCACGGGCAAGGTGCGGTTGTCTGAATCGCGGATTATCGCCGATGACACGGATGACGCGGATTAGGGATACTTGATGTTTGTCGCGTTTTTTGTTTGAATCAGGATTAGAGGGTTTCAGGATGCATTGGGTTTCGCTTCACTCTACCCAACCTACGATTTTGCTAAATTAGAATAGATAAATTAAGAAATAACTTGTGCCAAAGGACATTTCGGTGCTTTATGAAAGGGGATTATTATATGCATTTTGACTCGTCTTTTGATCCAGAAAAAACTCCCGGAATCGGTCAATTAATCTTAGTTAGCATGAATACGAGTGAAGACTTCCTTAGGGAACACGATGAAATATTTGCAGACGTGGAAGGATTATCACGTGTTTATTGTGCTATACACTCAGAACTTGTAGACGCTTATAGAATATGGAGCATTTATGGTCGTCCTTATACAAGTAACTTCACCCTTATGAATAGTGAGGAACGGGAAGAGCGTATTGACTTATTAGCTCTCTGGACAGAAGTTCTGACATTAAGAACAGTCAGGCTCACAGACAAATCTAAACTATCTGTGTCAGTTATCCAATTTCTCAACCTCGATTTAGATTCCGATTTAAAAAAAGCGGTAAAAGATTTGATAGAAATCGCCCAGGACAAGACTGAATCCTTGCGCACAGCAAGAAATAAATTTATCGGGCACAAAGATTTTGATGTAGTGGATGGCAAAATTAACATTCAGGAACCTGGATATACCATACATGACATAGCGGATATTTTGGAATCAATCGGTAAAATCTTGATGCATATCTATAACTATTATGCAAAGGAAAATGCTCATATAAGTTTTCAATTGGGGTATAGCCCAGATCACAAAATCAAATATTAAAACTGGAATTATGATAGAGCAATGACGCTGTTTCTGGTGCTTACTACCGAGGAATTACAAGCGATCTTATAATCGTGTGTAAGATTGTTCTCATCACCTGTCTATACCCATTTATACCTACAAACCCGAAAGGTAATTAGTATATGCTTTTTGATCCAGAAAAGGTCCCCGGAGTTGGTCAATTAATCTTAATTGACATTGAGCAAAACGAAGCGGTCCGTGAAGAATTTGATAAACTGTTTGAAGATGTGGAAGGATTATCACGCGTTTTTTGTGCTGTATGGGCAGAACTTTCAGACGCTTATAGAATATGGGATATATATGGTCACCCTTACACAAGTGACATTATTCGTTTACCAGGTGTAGGGCGAGAAGAGCCTATTGAATTATTGGCACTTTGGACCGAAGTTTTGACCTTAAGGACAGTTAGACTCACAGATAAATCTAAACGTCACGAACCTGTATCGGTTGTTCAATTTCTCGAACTTGATTTAGAACCTGATTTAAAAACGAAGGTAGAAGAATTGATAGAAATTGCTAAGGACAAAACTAAACCGCTGCGCACAACCAGAGATAAATTTATCGGGCACAAAGATTTTGACGTGGTGGATGGCAAAGTCAACATTCATGAGCCTGGATATACTATTCACGATATAGCAGATATTTTGGAGTCAATCAGTAATATTTTGAAATGTATCTATATTCATTATAGTGGCAAAGATAATGTAGGTTTCACGGGTAGACTTAAAGTTTGGGACACAATTAAATATTAGGACTACAACAATGGAGAATGCTATGACCATTGATGATGTCATGAGAAAATATCGTATGAGTGTAGAAAACGTGCTGAATGTGCGGGAAATTTACGGCGGTACGGTCTCCATCGCGCCAGATGTGCACTTGATTTTCTTTGAAAAATGCGGTAAACTTTGTACCAGCGTTCAGGTAATTTTATAGGGCCCACTCTGAATAATAGTAGAGTGCCAGTTTATATGAGATTAGATCACTATACTGACAATGTTTTTATCAATAGCCCATTTGATTATAACATTATCGCGGACTGCCGTTATGGAATTCATGACAAGACAAAGAACTATCAAATTCCCACCCAAACGTGGGCAGCTCACAATCCGCCAAATTGAACAGGCAGTAGATAAAGTTATTCAAAAGAGGCGCGCGCAAGAGGCGATAACTTCAACACCGAAAGAGGATAGAAGTGGGAAACACAACGTGTTTATTAGTTTTTGCGCAGATGATTTCCATGACATCAACCGTCTCAGTACGCTGCTCAAAAATGAAAATAGCAATATTGCGTTTAGCGATCGGTCTGTGAGAGCACCGTTCAATAGCAAAAAATCGGATCACATCAAACCTGACATCCGCGAACGTATTCGCCAAAGTTCGGTTACTGTCGTGTATGTATCAGACAAAACTGCTACCAGTGAATGGGTAGACTGGGAAATACGAGAAAGCCTTGGGATGGGAAAAGGCGTTCTTGCCATGCACAAAGGTGACACTCGACCTAAACACCTCCCGAAGGCAATAATTGAGAACAATATTGAGGTATTACCTTGGAAGCAGCAGCTTATAAACGAGACTATACAGGAACAGGCAGAAAACCGATAATATAAGATCCGAACCGTCAAATAGGGCATGATGCAAATTTTGAAGACCCTAATGCGTTACAGGACACCTTATTTGAGGAGGGCTAAGCAATGTCGGTGATAGACCCCTAGCTAAAGCGTGGGGCTTCCGCAAAGTTTTTCTAAGCGGAAGCATTCGTGGCTTCGAGCGACATTGCTTTTGTTTTGAGAATGTCAAAAACGAAAGTCTTACTATGCCTAAGCACAAGGGACGCTACCCCGACCCCGCACCGAAGTGCCTTATGAAACTTTTTGACGTGCTACGAGAGGGATTAACCTCTTTACATTCTCGTGGGATACAACATGACTTGGATTTCCCGAACACGTGACGAGCATATTTTAGATATTTCTTGAGGCGTATGAGGCTTTTACACAGTTGTCTCAAATACCAAGCAATATACCAGTGCATCAACTGAAACCTATGCCGAATACATTATATTAGACGCTGAAATACAGAAAAAGTTTAGTTTGTTTTTAGCACAAACATAGGCAGTGTCTACATCCCCCTGATAAATCATGGGGGTTTTGACACCGAAGAATTTGATAAAATCTATAGAACAAGACTTTATTGATAAAGTCTCCGCACAGATTCGGGTTTTACCTGATGGCAGAGACCGTTTTCGCGTGTTTACCCCGTTCCGGTTTGACGACGGTGACCACATAGCCATTGTTCTAAAAAAAGAACAAGGACGTTGGTTACTCTCAGACGGTGGGCATACCTATATGCACCTGACCTACGATATTGATGAGAGGAAATTATTTAGCGGTACACGCGAGAAAATTATTTCAAATGCGCTGTCTACGTTTAAAGTTGAAGATCGTTTTGGAGAACTAATTCTTGAAGTCAAAGACGCGCGCTTTGGTGATGCGTTATACGCTTTTGCCCAAGCACTTGTGAAGATGGGTGAAGTGTTATGCTTGTCGAAAGAACATGTACAATCCACATTTATGGCAGATTTTGAAGCACTGTTCCATGAAGTTGTTCCAGAAACGGATAGGACCTTCGGTTGGTACGATCCAGAAAACGATGAGGCGAAAAAATACACAGTAGATTGTCGTATCAACGGAATGTCTGAACCGCTTTTTGTATATGCCCTTGCCAATAACGATAGAATCCGTGATGCCACAATTAAACTGCAAAAGGTCATGCAGTGGAACATTCCGTTTCGTCCTTTGGGAATCTTCCAAGATAGAGAAGTTGCGAATCGTCAAGTGGTCTCCCGTTTCGACGATGTGTGCAAGGTGCAGTTTCCCAGTTTAGAAGTAAACCGGCAAGAAATTGTAGATTATCTGGGTGAGAACATCCAAAGAGGGATTGCGCCGTAGTAACATCAATCTATCCGGGAACTTTATTTGGAGAAACTTGAAATGAAAATACTTTATATATGTTATGTTTTTTAAAAAACTCCAGAAAAATTCGCAGCATTTCGCAGCCTGTCGCAGCATTTCGCACCGGATCCTGGAAAAAAGACATCCAATCCAATAATTTCTTAAAATTGAATGGCCCTGTTTTGTCTACAGACACGTCTTAAATCCTGTCATCAAGAGGACGTAGAAAAGTTAGAAAGTGATTTGGGAAGCATCAGACGGAATGATATTTATCAGAAACTTAAAGAGGCTCGAAATCATACCGTTGCCCATACAAGTTCTTCATACCAAGGATATGGGGCTACGCAGATAGCGTTATTAGAAGATGCAAGATATTTAATTCAACGTGAAGATCGTTTAAAAAATTTAGTAAAAAGCATAAAATCTCTGATACATTACGTTGAGATATCTGTTAGGAAGAAAGAAGGCAAACCGCCAAACGCCGATACATTCACTATACAAATACGAGTGCCCAAGTAGTGATTGTTCCACTTTGAATTTTAAAGTATGTTAACCGTAGGGGCGAGGTCTCCTCACCCCATAAGCATCGATTTTAAATGATTCAAAACGATATAGAACTCAAAACAAGTCAAGAACGTATCGCCTATTTTCAGGACTTACTTTTGCAATTGCGTGTTAAAGCCTCCGCTGAAGAATTTTCACTCGTTTCGAGTGGGTACAGGGCAGAAATAGAAAAAATGCAAGAGGAGGTTCTGGAATACCTGACTCGCCATGTATCTGAACCGATACAGGTGACAAAGGCATAAGTACCAGCAGTGTAACAGGTGAACAATGAATCATATCCGTATTTTCATCAGCAGCGTACAAACGGAATTCGCACAAGAACGCAAGGCACTGCGCGACTATCTGCGGGACGACCCGTTGATGCAGAGGTTCTTTGATGTCTTTCTATTTGAAGACGTGCCAGCATCAGATCTCCGACCGGATTCGCTGTATCTGGACGAAGTCGAACAGTCCGATATCTACGTGGGGTTATTCGGCGATAACTACGGATCGGAGGATGCAGAGGGTATATCACCGACAGAGCGGGAGTTTGATCAGGCAACCGCCAACGGTGTTCATCGCCTGATTTTCGTGAAAGGCACAAGCGATGACAATCGGCATCCCAAAATGCAGGTGCTTATTCAAAAAGCACAAGCCGGACTCATCCGAAAACGATTCACCACCTCGGAAGAATTAGTAACAGCACTCTACGCAGCGTTAGTTGAATACCTTGATAGCGAAGACTTTATCCGTTCTGAGACTTTTGATGCCGCACCGTGTTTAAAAGCCTCACTGGACGATCTCGACACCGAGCAGATGGGTTGGTTTATCCGCACGGCACGCAATACAAGAGACTTCCCGTTGACTGAAGGCACCTCAACCGAGGTATTGCTGGGACATCTGAATCTCTTAAACGGTGGACGACCAACGAACGCGGCGGTGTTATCATTTGCGAAAGCACCACAGCGGTTTCTGATTTCCTCGGACGTTAAATGTGCCCATTTCCACGGAACAGAAGTCGCCAAACCGATTCCATCCTATCAGCGCTACAACGGCACAGCGTTTCAACTCGTTGATCAGGCAGTCGATTTTGTGCTTAGCAAGATTGCACTGTCGGTAGGAACACGGGCAGAGAGTACGCAAGCACCTGTTAGCTATGAGATTCCAAAAGAGGTGGTGAGGGAAGCGATCGTCAATGCCGTAGCACATCGGGACTATACCAGTAATGCCAGTGTCCAAGTGATGCTGTTCTCGGATCGGCTTGAGGTTTTGAATCCTGGCAGATTGCCACCCGCCTTGACTCTGGAGCAACTGCGACAGGCGCACCCATCGGTACCCAACAACCGATTGCTTGCTCGATCCTTGTACCTCACCCAATACATTGAAGAGATGGGGACAGGGACATTAGACATGATCCACCGTTGCAGTGATGCCGGCTTACCCGAACCGGAATTCACTGACAGCGGTGGATTCAAGACAACGATTTGGCGTGCCAAACCTCCAGAGCAGATTGAGGTGCAGCCAGAGTCCCCCCCCGGGGACCTTAAATCAAAAGTGCTAAACTTACTTGCCGAGGGTCCAATCTCAAGATCCGAATTGTCCAAGAAATTAGGACAGAAGGAAGTTTCCGGTCAGCTTAGAAAGGTTTTTCGAGACCTCCTAACTGATGAGATAATCCAATATACGCTACCAGAGAAACCAAGGAGTCCGCAGCAGCAGTACCGGTTGACAGAAAAAGGGGAGATTGCTTTGGCGAGTCTGAAGTCAGAAAAATCAGATTAAGCTGTAGCTTGTGCTGTAGCTTGTGCTGTAGCTTGTGCTGCAGCTTGTGCTGCAGCACAAGCTGCTACATGTCTATAATTGTGAAACTAAAAACTGACAACTGAAAGATTTTCGCAGAAAAATCGTACTGAAAACTGATAACTACTATGAATACCACCGTCGGCGAAACCGAAATACGGACACAAGAACGCGTCGTCACATTCTTCCAGAAGACCTTGGGGTATAGCGACCTCGGCAACTGGCACGCGCGTCAAGACAATAGCAACGTCGAGAAAGACTTGCTGACCGATTGGCTCAAGAGCAGACAGCACGACGACGAGATTATCACCAAAGTGCTGTATGAACTCGACAAAGCGTCCGCACTCGGTGGCAATAGAAGCCTTATTGATGCAAACCGAGAGGTCTATGAACTGTTGCGCTACGGTGTCAATGTCCAACCGAGCACAGGTGAGAACCGCATCACCGTCAAACTCATCGACTGGGAACATCCGTTCAGCAACGATTTCGGTATCGCCGAAGAGGTTACCCTCAAAGGTGAGCACACGAAACGTCCCGATGTTGTCCTCTACATCAACGGCATCGCCATCGGTGTCTTGGAACTCAAACGCTCCACCGTCTCCGTTTCCGAAGGCATCCGTCAGAACCTTACCAACCAACGTGAAGATTTCATCGAACGGTTTTTCGCCACTGTGCAACTCGTCATGGCAGGCAGCGAAATTCAAGGACTCCGCTACAGCACAATCAAAACACCAGAGAAACACTGGCTGCAGTGGAAGGAGACCGATGCCCATTCGGAGGCAGGCGATAATCCGTTGCTCCGAGAACTCAGTCAACTCTGTAACCAAACCCGAATGCTTGACATCCTGCACAACTTCATCGTATTCGACGGAAGTATCAAGAAAATCTGCAGACACAACCAATTCTTCGGTGTCAAAGCCGCGCAAGAAAATGTAAGACGCAGAGAAGGCGGTATCATCTGGCACACGCAAGGCAGCGGGAAGAGCCTCACAATGGTCTGGCTCGCAAAATCAATCCTCGAAACTATCCCGAACGCACGTGTGCTTATCATCACCGACCGCACCGAACTCGACGAACAGATTGAACAGGTTTTTAATGGGGTCAACGAAAACATTAAGCGGACACAGAGCGGCGCGCATCTCCTGCAAGTTCTATCGAATTCTGCCGAGCGTTTGGTCTGTTCACTTGTCCACAAATTCGGCAGGTCGGATGAGATAGCAGATGCCGAGACTGACGACTATGACGATTATGTTAAGGACATTGAAAAACATCTACCGGACGGTTTTCAAACGAAAGGTGAAT
Organism: uncultured Poribacteria bacterium; assembly: GCA_951828385.1. Lineage (GTDB taxonomy): Bacteria > Poribacteria > WGA-4E > WGA-4E > WGA-3G > WGA-3G. The sequence goes on along the minus strand of OX639973.1, from coordinate 2,772,173 downwards.
TCTTCGTCTTCGTTGACGAATGCCACCGCACACAGTCCGGAAAACTCCACAAAGCCATGAAGGTGCTTCTACCCAATGCAACGTTGATTGGTTTCACAGGTACACCGCTCTTGAAAAGCGACAAACAACGCAGTATTGAAACCTTCGGTCCCTATATCCACACCTACAAATACGACGAAGCCGTTGAAGACAGTGTCGTGTTAGACCTCCGCTATGAGGCACGCGATGTTGACCAGAATCTCACTTCTCAGGCGGAAATCGATCAGTGGTTCGAGGATAAAACCAGCGGGTTAACTGAGAGAGCGAAAGCGCGGCTCCGAAAACGCTGGATCACGATGCAGAACGTCCTCAGTTCCCGCGAACGCTTGGGCAAAATCGTCGCCGATATCGTCCTCGATATGGCGGAACGAGACAGACTTAAGAGCGGACGCGGCAACGCTATGCTCGTCGCGGATAGTATCTTCTCCGCTTGCCGATTTTTTCAACTCTTTCAGGAAACACCTTTAAAAGGGAAATGCGCCATCATAACATCCTATAGACCGTCAGCAGATAGCGTCGCAAGAGAGGAAACCGGCGAAGGACGGACCGATAGACAGACAGAATATTACGTCTATCGACAAATGCTCGCCGACCACTTTAATGAACCCGAAAATACTGCGATGCATAAAGCCGATCGGTTTGAGCGTGAGGTTAAAAAACTTTTCATTGAAAATCCGGAGAAGATAAAACTCTTTATCGTTGTTGACAAACTTCTCACCGGTTTCGACGCACCCCCAGCGACCTATCTCTACATCGACAAGAACATGCAAGACCACGGACTGTTCCAAGCCATCTGCAGGGTCAATCGTCTCGACGGTGCGGACAAGGAATTCGGCTACATCGTTGACTACAAGGATCTCTTCCGGTCACTGGAGCAGGCAATTACCGACTACACCAGCGAGGCGTTTGAAAACTTTGACCCGGAAGATGTCCAAGGACTCTTGAAGGATAGACTCCAGAAAGGGAGAGAACGCTTAGAAGAGACACGAGAAGCGATTAAGGCGTTGTGTGAACCCGTCCGACCGCCGTACAATTCCGCCGCTTATATCCGTTACTTTTGTGGTCAAGACGCTGGGAATATCGCGCAGCTCAAAGCCAATGAACCCAAACGCGAGAAACTCTATAAATTTACAGCCGCATTCGTCCGGGCTTACGCCAACCTCGCAAATGAGATGACCGAGGCAGGCTATACACAAGCGACGGCACAGGAAATTAGAGATGAAGTCAGCCATTATGATAGCGTCAGCCAAGAGATCAAACTCGCCAGTGGTGATTACGTTGATCTGAAAGCCTATGAACCCGATATGCGGCATCTCATTGATACATACATCCGTGCTGAAGACAGCGAAATACTCTCAACACTCGGCGATATCCCATTAGTGGAACTGATTGTTCAAAACGGTGCCGAAGCACTCGATCAACTTCCAGACGGCATACGCACCAATCAAGAAGCGATAGCAGCAACCATAGCAAACAACCTTCGGCGACTCATCGTTGACAGGTCTGCTGTTAATCCGAAGTATTACGAGGAAATTTCACATCTGCTTGATGAAATCATTCGTGAACGCCGACGCGGTGCTATGGATTATCGGGAGTATCTCTCCGAAATCGAAGGACTCAGCTCACAAATTACCGAACCAGAAAGCCAAGCCGAATACCCTCCCAATATCAACACCGGTCCCTTGCAAGCGTTCTTTAACAACCTTGATAACCTTCCCGAAGACCGTCGAGAAGCAGCAGCACGCGCAATAGATGCCGCTATCCGTGAAAACAGACAAGACGACTGGCGGGACAATAGATTCAAGCGGATGCGGGTCCGGCAGGCTATTGCACGCGTCATCGCAGAAGAGTTTAGCGACGAAGGCCTTGACTCTGACGCACTTTTTGAACTGGCGGTGAATCAGAGTGAATACTAAAATAGAGAGGTATCATATTGATATAAGCGGGATTTCGGTAGAGGTCGTCCGTAAGGACATTAAGCACTTCTATATAGGCGTTCATCCGCCAAACGGACGCGTGCGGGTGTCGGCTCCGCTACACTTTGATGAAGATGCGATTCGGATGGCAGTCATCACACGGCTTGCATGGATCCGGCAGAAACAGGCAGAATTCGCCAAGCAGGAGCGGCAATATGAACGCGAGTTCGTAACCGGTGAGAGCCACTATTTTGCTGGTAGACGCTACCGACTTGATGTCATCGAGCAAGACTGTCCACCGAAGGTCTGGCTGCCCAACAATACAAAGATCGTACTCAGTGTCCGTCCCGGCTCTGATCGTGCCAAACGGGGAGCGGTGATGCAGCGTTGGTATCGCCAACATCTGCGGGCGGAGGTGCCGCCACTGCTTGAAAAATGGGAACCAAAGTTGGGTGTGTCTGTCAATGAGGTGCGAATTAAGCGGATGAAAACGCTCTGGGGGTCTTGCAACATCGGAGCCAAGCGCATCTGGCTGAATCTTGAACTCGCAAAGAAGCCGAAATCTTGTCTGGCGTACGTTTTGGTCCATGAGATGGTGCATCTTCTGGAGCGCGGCCACAACGATCGGTTTCGTGAACTGATGGACAAGTTTCTACCGCAATGGCGTACCTATCGGGATGAACTCAACCGCGCACCATTGGCATACGAAGATTGGGGATATTGAAGGCGAGGTTTCTATCACACACGTCTTGCTTTAACGGCGTACATGGGCCAGGAGAAATAGAAATCATCGTCCGCGGGTTCAACTGTGTAATGCCTTTTCGCTTCATCAGGTGAGAGTTGGGCGAACGCATCACGGATTTCTTGCACGATCTCTGGTGAGTTTTGCTCCGGACGCACCCACCACAAAAACGACATCTGGGCGTTGCGGACGTGTGCAGTCCGTTCGAGTGAGAATCCGGCATCCGTAATTATCACATCCCACTCGGATGGCGGACGGCCGTAAACGTGCGAGTCGTCCCGAAGTGCCTCTACACGGTTCTGCCACGCTATTAACTTTTCTGATTCAGGGGAAACGGAATCTACGAGGCAAAAAAGTCCGTCTGTTCGGAGAACCCGATGGACCTCGCTTAAAAACTTCGGGACATCTTGGAAATGGTGCGGAGCAAGCCGACACGTCACCAAATCTAACGAGGCTGTCGCAAACGGCAAAGACTCCGCAGCGGCAAGGGAAAATGTAATGTTGTCTATTGCCTGCTCTTCCGCCAACTCAGCTGCTTTCACCACCATTTCTGCGGTCAGATCCGTGGCGACTACATAACCAACCTTCGGTGCCAGCGCGAACGCTGTGAAACCTGTACCTGTCGCGACATCCAACGTCCGCTCTGTACCTTTCGGCTCCGCAAAGTCCAGGATGACATTTAACGTATCCCCTTTCGCATGCGCGATGCTCTGTGCGTAGTAGTCTGCGTGCTGACTAAACTGTTCTCGAACCGCTGTGTGTACGGACTTCATATATTGGTTCTCGGTTTTCAGTTATTAGTTTTCGGTCTGGGTTGTGATCGCCGAACAACTTATTTACAACCGTCATCCATTCTGAAATAGTAACAACTTCAAAGAAGATGTGAATTATCAAAAATCTCTTTAACTGACAACTGATGACTAATTGAAAACAATGACCCCGCGCGCGTTTTCACCCGCTTCCATATCCGCGAACGCCTCGTTAATCTGTTCAAGCCGATAGTGCCGTGTAATGAGTTCGTCTAACTTCAGTTTGCCTTCCGTGTACAATCTCAAAAGTTTTGGCATATCCACCCGCGGGTGGCACGAACCGTAGAACGAACCGATCAGCTGCCGCTCCGTTGAGACAAGGTGTTGTGCCGGAATACTAACATCCATCTCGTGGTGTGCCATGCCGACGATCACAGCAGTGCCAGCCGCCCGCACCATACGATACGCCTGCACAATCGTCTTCGGATTTCCGATCACCTCAAAAGCGTAGTCTACGCCGAGGCCGTCAGTCAATTCACGGACCGCTTCAACCGGATCGCACGTTGCCGCGTTGACGGCATCCGTCGCACCAAAACTTTTCGCAAAATCGAGTTTCTTCTCCGCTATATCAACGGCGATAATCTGTTCCGCTTGCGCGAGCACCGCGCCTTGGATAGCGTTCAGACCCACCCCACCTGTCCCGATAACTGCTACCGAGCTGCCGGGTTCTACCTTTGCAGTATTGAGCACTGCACCAACACCGGTTGTCACGCCGCATCCGACGAGTGCTGCTTTTTCTAACGCGTAATCCTTGTCAATTTTCACGAGGTTTTGTTGGGGGACAACCATGTATTCCGACATCGTTGCAATCCGTGCCATCTGGAGGATAGCGTCCCCGGATTTGTTATGTAGACGATACGTGCCGTCCAATTGAAACCCGCGCGGGACATCGTAACTTTCACACAGACAGACTTTTTCCATCTGACACATGCGACAACCGCCGCAATAGCTGACGAAAGACAAGATTACATGGTCACCGGGCTGAAAATCTGTTACATCCGCGCCAACCCGTTCAATAATCCCCGCACCTTCATGTCCAAGTACGACAGCGGCATCGTAATAGATAGCACCCGTGACGACTGAAAGGTCTGAGTGGCAGACCCCACTCGCAGCAGTACGGACGAGGACTTCATTTGCCTTCGGTTCATCTAACTCAAGTTCCTCAACGATGACCGGTTCGTTATGTTTATACATAACAGCAGCACGCGTTTTCATTTTCTCCCTCCACGCCTACAGTAACGATTCCAGATAACTTCTCGCCTTTCGCATTGATTCAATCGGATCGGATTGACCTTCGTATACAATTGAGAGACAGCCGTTATAGCCGACACCGCGTAGGATGTCCAAAACACGTGGGTAATCCAGCCATTCCTCGACACCGCTATCGATTTCATAAAACTTGGTTCGGACATAGACAGCATGCGGTGCAGTCTGCTCAATGCTTGCATAACAGTCGTAGCCCGGATGTGAAGACCCGCGATGTCCACTTGCACCGGGTGACCCTGCGTACTGGCCTGTATCCAAGATATGTGTGAAATAGGGGTGGTCTGTTCCGTTCAAAGCCCGCAGAACGGCATCCCCGTCGCGTGTGACGTTGTTGTGGTTGTGATTCTGCAGCCCGACAAGAATTCCCGATTCATAACCGTACTCAGCAACTTCCTTAAAGGCTTCAATCATAGGTGGCCACAAAGTTTCTTCGTCTTCACAATCTTCAGGAACATAAGCCGCAAATACCCGTACGATCGGGCAGCTCATAAAAGCTGCGATGTCGATCCATTGTTTGATGAGCGCAATTTGTTCCGGGTGCTCGGCAACAGGTTTGCCGAAGTTATTGCTGACACCGATGTAACCCAACGGCAACCCTTTCCGCATGAGATCCATCTTTAGGTTGCGTAGGTAGTCAGCATCGGTGGATTCAAACGCGCTTGAATGCAGTTCGATAACGTCAAAACCGAGGTCGTAGACTATTTGCGCGAAAGCAGTGGCAGTCGTATTTCTCACATTCAGAGACATGGTCCCCAATTTCATCATGAAAATGTTCTCCTTTTTCGCCGAGTGGCGGCCGCAATCATCTGCCGGCGTTTTTCAAGTCTGCCTATTTACTGAATTTCGGTCTCATCGTCGTGTTCTTGAAGTACGGTCTTGGTCTGTCGGCTCAACGCTACAAGGAATTTCCGCAAGAGTTGTTGAAAGTCTTGGAGTTGATCTCGGTCCGTCTCAAGGTACTGAATTCGCGAATCCAAAGTTTCTAACTGGGTGAGCCGATCAAGTACCTCTTGAATAAGGTCTTGCATTTCATGGAAGCTGCGCCGCTCGTTCTCGAATTGTTCAATCTTATCTACTGCTGCCGCGAGATCTTTTTTCGTCTGTTTCAATTCTTGTTGTAGGTTTTGGGTGAAGGTGATGAGTTTCTCTAAGGTATTGGTCGTTTTATAAGTCTGCTGTTCTGAACGGTTATCGGGACTTATTTGTTCTTGGGGTTGCGTATTTTGGGCTGGGATGTGTGGCGTGTCAGTTTCAGCTGCAGCCTGCGTAGCGGGTTCGGCATCTGAGTTCGCGAAAGTACCGATTAATTTGATATGGTACGAAAACGACCGATACGGTTCTTTCCGCTCACTGTATGTAACTTGTACTCGGAGTCCTTCATCAACCCGCAGGGCGCGGATACGGCTGTGTATGTTCCGAATCACGACCTCGTTGTAGCCGAATGCATCACTTTTTTTCGGGTTTAACTGTCGAAGGTATCGGTAGAGTTCCAATCCATCGGTACTCTCTCGTTCTAATCCCTCCGCTGTCAACACACCGACGATTTCGGGGTTGTCGGGATCTGGAAGTGTCTGATCGTCAGGGATCACTATGTCCAGTGGTACTTCTCCCTGAACAGCCTTCATCCCGATGATCCAATTTGTCGGTGATGTTTTAATGCAGTATGCTGTGAAGTCGTAGTTAATAGCCATAATTTTCTTTTCCCGCGAATGCTTTTTTCATTAAGAGCGACGCGCTCTGATTTTCACGAACTATGTTCGTAATCTTGACATAACTTGTGCGAACTTTGGAATACGAGAGGTGCCGGTGCCTTCTACAGCGAAGGATGCGACACAGTGTGCGAAGTTAAGTGCTGCCGCTACCGAACGGTTCTGATAATAGTCGATTAAAAAAGCGGCGGCGAAAACATCACCCGCCCCGGTCGGGTCCACCTCTGTAACGGGGTATGCATCGGAAGCAAACTGTGTGCCGTTTTGAAAAAGTGTCGCGCCTCGCGCGCCCTGTGTTAGCACAACAATAGGTGCTAATCCAATGTATTTCTCTAATTCGTCCGGATAGGTTCGGAGGTCTTCATCACTGAGGATTAGCACATCAATATAAGGCAAAATCTCTTTCGCGGTTTCCCACCGCTTTGCTGCCACTCTACCGTTGGCATCCCATTGCCGAAGCCAGCCTTGAGGTGTTGCCCCTATTAATGTATCCTCGCTGAAACAGTGAACGACTTCCGCTGAAACTTCATCAGCGATCGGGCACAAGTACGCGATATTGCTCCTACGCCATTCTGCAGGGACATCGTTCCCTTTGAGTTGTTGGGCAATCCCTAAGATAAATTGTTGTCTATGTCCCTTTTCATCGTATTGGTTATCAAAAATCGTTGTGTCAGGGGATTCATGATAAACCGTTTCTATGCCTTCTAAGAGCGAATTTTGTCGATCAAAGTTCGCACCGACTGCTGTAACCGCGCGGGCGTGGTGTCCAAGGTTCCGCGCAGTCAATGTTGAGTATGAAGCGGATCCACCAAGCATGTACCCATTTGGCGAGACATCGTAACAGAAGTGACCGATTGACAGAAAAGTTGTGGACGTTTGGGCGGATGTATTCATTTTAGTTTATAGTTCAAAAACGGGTTCCATGCGTGCCCACCATTCGTCTGGTTGTGCTTCTGCGACCGGCTCCTGGAAAGTTCGCATCAATTCATCCCAGGCTTTACACTTCGGGTTTTCTTCAAGATAGCGTGGAAAGTCACGGTCTATATCAAATGTATCAACTGTCTCCATCGCCATAAACAGCTGGCACCCGAGCAGATAAATATTCATTTTTGTGATACCGACAGATTTCAAGGCAGCGACGACCTCGGGCCAGGCATCTCGGTGATACGCTTTGTATTTTTCTATAACCGATGGATCGTTTTTTAGGTTTAGTGTTAACCCGTAGTGCTTCATTTTAATGTTTCCAGTGACTTTTGGATGATTTCACTATGATCAAACGCGAGTTTCGGCAAATCCGTATTGGGGAACCATGCAACTTCTGAGGCATCAGAGCCTGCTTTAAGGTTTAATGTGGACTTTTCAACGACCGTAGTGTAGGCGATAGTAATCACCCGTCCGCGTGGATCACGAAACGGTGCCCCGAAAACACCCACCTCAGTGAGTGCTACATCGGTAACCCCTGTTTCTTCTTCTAACTCGCGTAGTGCCGATGTTTCAAGCGGTTCTTCCATCTCAATAAAGCCACCCGGTAGTGCCCAGTGTCCTTCAAACGGCGGGTGCTTACGTTGAATCAATAGCACACTCAAGGCATCGCCACTGAAAACAACGATGTCAACAGTAACGGCAGGGCGTGGGTAATCATAACAAAACATTATACTTTCTTGAATCGCTCTTACTCCAAGGGTTGAAAGCCGTGCTCAATAAGCATATCCCTTAAAAACGGAAATTCTTCAAAGAGTTTTTGCTGCTCTTCTAAGAGTATTTGCGCCGCAGCAGCATCTTCAGCCTCCAATACAACTCCAGCCTCCTTATCCACTGAAAGATGGTTTCCGTGCTGTTACAATAGTCTATCAGAATTCTCTAACTTTTTCAACTGCTTAATTTTCCTACGGATCCCAGTTTTTCAGGACCTCATCCCAATCCCATACAAGGAGTGTGCCATCCTCACTACCCGTAGCAAGGCACGCCCTATCTATTCTATAGGATACCAAATTTTAACATTTTCGTCAACTTTTTTCTATACTTGAAATGTACATGGACATAGTGGTATAATAATTCTCACTACGGACTGACAAGCGGCATGTAACGCATTACCGAGTTGGGGAATATATAGAAATGAAAGTCCTTTTTAAAAAAACTATCCCAAATGCTCTCATTATTTCCATTGGGCTTCATATCCTTCTACTGCTCGTGCTTGGGACCTTGTATCGACAAAGGCATGACTGGCACGTTAAGCCGGTTACTGAGATTGAGATCTTCAAGGTCCGCTCACGAAAATCGCTGCATATAGACAGAAGACTCCCGCGTTTCTCCTTTCAACCCTCGGCAGCTGCGGAGAATATGCAGCAGATGAAAACTGTTGAGGTTGAGCCCCCATCGCTTGAGACATCGGCAGCCCTTGTATCGTATCCAGATGCGACAGTCGAATTACAGACACCGGAGCTCGCCTCACCGGTCCGTTCAGAAGAAGGGAGCTATGAGAAAGGTTTACAGGCTAAACCGGTCGGTGGATCAGGTACGGGTAGCACTGGGAGGGGATTAAGTTCACGCATCTCAGGAAATGGGCGGCTCGGCGGTGTTGGGCGCGGTTTCTTAGATGGAACCGATGATGAATCTTCCGCCGACCTTGAAGGGCTTACGCTTCCTGATTTAGCGTTGACCAAAGTCGGCAGACATATTGTCGCAAATCGTAGCACCGATCTCGTTGATGTCGTCTTTGTTGTTGATGGGAGTGGCAGTATGAAAAACGACATTAATGCTGTCCGAGAACATCTCAATAATATGACGGATCTCTTTGATAGTGCTGGGATGGACTTCACTATCGGTGTCGTTGCCTTTCGCGCTGGGACCGGGTATGGTCTCCTCGGATTGGACTTTGAGGTGATTCCGCAGACGCGTTCTATTTCTCAGGTTAAAAAAGTCTTGTCGCAATTGAAATTCCGAGGCGACGAAAATGGCTTAGACGCACTGATTCGCGCTGCGGATGAGGTAAAATTCCGGCGCGCCGCTGAAGTCCACTTTATTTTCGTGACAGATGAGTATGTCAGCGGGGCATATTCCTCTATGGATGTCGTGATGAAGATGAAGACTTCCAGAATCAAAGTGGATGTTATTGGTCGTGATGAACCTTTCCAGAAATTCGTAGCAAAGAGTACCGGTGGTTTATGGCTGCCGATTTCGAGCCTCACGATCCAGTAACCCGATAGAGAGCATTGATTGAAGGGGCACAATGTAAACAATGGGCAAAAAGGATAAACACTACGCGTTCGGTTTGACGGTCCTTTTTCTTGCAGTCGGTGCGTTTACTGCGAGCCACCATGAGATGTGGCGCGATGAAATTCAGGCGTGGCTTCTGGCGCGGGACAGCACCTCGCTCTTTAATCTCTTCGCGAATCTCAAATATGAGGGGCATCCGGGGTTATGGCATCTCTGTCTCATGCCGCTGAGTCGCATCAGCCATTCCCCAGTCATGATGCAGATGCTCCATCTCCTGATTACGGGTGTTACCGTCTACCTTTTCGTTCGCTACGCGCCGTTCAACTGGTTCCAGAAACTGCTCTTCTGTTTCGGCTACTTCGTTCTCTATGAATACGCGATTGTCGCCCGAAACTACGCGCTTGGACTTCTGCTGATAACTGTTTTTTGTGTGCTTTTCAGGGAACGTTACAAACGTTTTATCTGGGTGGGTTGTGTGCTGTTTCTGCTTGCGCATACGAGTGTTCATGCGTTGATCGTCGTCATAGCGATAGGCATTGCCCTCTGTTGCGAATATTTCTTTGGCGGTAGGTTTCTTAAATCTCTAAGTCAAGAGGTTGAGGCTATAGAAGATAAAAGACCTATCTGGATCGGCTTCGCACTTATCGGTGTTGGTATTCTTACAGCGGTTTTACAACTCAACCCACCACCAGATACAGGTTTTGCTGTTGCATGGAACTTTAACTTTGAAACGAAACGTGTGAACGATATTGTTAAACTGATTTCCCGTGCATATCTTCCGGTCACGAGACCCGTGTTCGGTTTTTGGGGTTCAAACCTACTCACAACCTATCCGTTTTTCGGATCGATCCAAGTTTCGCTCTGCTATTTCCTGATGCTTTTCAGCCTACTGTTATTCCACAAACGTCCGACTGCGCTGCTTATCTATCTCATTTCAACGTTTGGACTCCTGACATTTTTCTATGTCAAATATCACGGCAGTATCCGGCATCACGGTTTCCTGTTCCTTGCATTTCTGATGTGCTGTTGGATTTACCGAGACTCTCCAGTGATCAAGCTCGGCAAGGCTGAGCAACAGGATACGGATTCTGCAATAGATCGGGTTCTAAATATGGTGGCGACGGTGCTTGTAACGTTACTCCTGATCTGCCATGCGATCGGTGGTATTACAGCCGTCAGGATGGAGCATCGCCATATTTTCTCTTATGGCAAACTCACAGCCGAATATATCAAGTCGCAAGGTATGCAAGATCTCCCGATGGTTGGGGATATTGATTATGCAGTTAGCACTGTCGTTGGCTATTTGGAGAAACCGCGACAGGTTTACTATCCACGAGGCAGTCGACTCGGTTCTTTTGTCAGGTGGGACAAGGCGCGCACGCACAATGCTCCCGATACACTCGTTATTGAAGCCGCGAAAACGCTGAGTGTCGAGAAAAATAAAGAGGTGCTAATTATCTTGAACCGCGCTTTAGGTACTGAACTGCGTCAACAGCATTATCTCACTTCCGTAGCCAAATTTACCGGTTCCGTTGTTGGTGATGAGGGTTTCCATCTCTATCTAATGCCTCCGCCATGACACAGTTTATTAGGTTGCAATGTAAACGATGGACAAAAAGGATAAACACTACGCGCTCGGTTTAACGTTCCTTTTTCTTGTGGTTGGTGCATTTACGGCGAGCCACCATGAGATGTGGCGCGATGAAATTCAGGCGTGGCTTCTGGCGCGGGACAGCACCTCGCTCTTTAATCTCTTCGCGAATCTCAAATATGAGGGGCATCCGGGGTTATGGCATCTCTGCCTCATGCCGCTGAGTCGCATCAGCCATTCCCCAGTCATGATGCAGATGCTCCATCTCCTGATTACAGGTGTTACCGTCTACCTTTTCGTTCGCTATGCGCCGTTCAACTGGTTTCAGAAACTGCTCTTCTGTTTCGGCTACTTCGTTCTCTATGAATACGCGATTGTCGCCCGAAACTACGCGCTTGGACTTCTGCTGATAACTGTTTTTTGTGTCCTTTTCAGGGAACGTTACAAACGTTTTATCTGGGTGGGTTGTGTGTTATTTCTCCTTGCGCATACGAGTGTTCATGCGTTGATCGTCGTCATAGCGATAGGTATCGCCCTCTGTTGCGAATATGTTTTCGGGGGTCGGTTTCTTAAGCCTCTAAACGAGGAAATTGCGGCTATAGAAGATAAAAGATCCATCTGGATCGGGTTCACACTTATCGGTATCGGTATTATGACATCGGTTTTACAACTCAATCCGCCACCGGATACTGGTTTCGCTGTTGCATGGAACTTTAACTATGATGCGAAACGTGTCAATGATATTGTCAAATTGATTTTCCGCGCGTATCTTCCAATCCCAAAGGCTACACTCCATTTTTGGGGGTCAAACGTCCTAACAAGCTATCCTCTTTTCCAAACCATTCAAGTTCCACTCTGCTATTTTCTAATGCTTTTCAGTGTGTTGGTATTTCTCAAACGACCGACTGCGTTGCTTACCTATTTCATTTCGACGTTTGGACTCCTGACATTTTTCTATGTGAAATATCATGGCAGTATCCGGCATCACGGTTTCCTGTTCCTTACGTTTCTGATGTGCTGTTGGATTTACCGGGAATCTCCAGCGGTAAATTTCAGTAAAGCTGAACAAGCGGAGACGGATTCTACGGTGAATCGGGGTTTGAATGTGTCAGGGACAGCGGTTTTGACGCTACTGCTGATTTGTCATGCTGTTGGTGGTGTTATAGCTGTCCGCATGGAGCATCGCCATATTTTCTCTTACGGCAAATTGACAGCCAAATATATCAAGTCACAAGGTATGCAAGGTCTTCCAATGATTGGGAATAAGGATTCTGCTGTAAGTACTGTCGTCGGGTACCTACAGGAACCGCGGCAAATTTACTATCCGCGTAGCAGTCGTTTCGGCTCCTTTATCAGATGGGACAAAGCACGCACCCATTCAATTTCAAAGCGTCGCGTCATTGAAGCAGCAAAAACGCTAAGCAATGAGAAGTCTCAAGCCGTGTTAATTATCTTGAATGGTTCACTAAGTGCTAAACAAATAGAGCAGTACAAACTCTCCTTTTTAGTTAAATTTACCGGTTCAACCGTTAGAGACGAAGGTTTTTATCTTTACCTAATGTCTGCCCCTTGATAATGACTCTTGTAGGAGGGGTTTGTAACCCCGACTCTCCCACTGTATATTTTTGGCACACAAACTTTTGCTTGACAGAATTTGCAATAAGTGTTACCCTATTAAAAGTTATTTTTCTCAGAAATGGGAGATGTTCCTGATACATGCCAAAACGGAAAAGAAAACCCAAGGACACACCCGCCTCGGATGTAAGCAGCGAAGATGATGTTGTGCTGCGTGAAACAGCACCCTTGCAGCTACGTTATTACGGTGACCCGGTGCTCCGCAAAAGAGCCGAACCGGTCGTAGAGATCACGGAGGCAGAACGCCAACTCGCTGTACAGATGTTAGAGACGCTGTACGCGACAGGCAACGGTATCGGACTCGCGGCAACGCAAGTCGGTGTTTTGAAGCGGCTTATCATTGTTGACATAGGCGAAGATGACGATGAAGCCTACGAACCCTTAGTACTATTCAACCCAGAAATTCTGAGTGCCGAGGGTGAAGCGTTCGCTGACGAAGGATGTCTCAGTATCCCAGATGTGACGGCGGAAGTGAAACGTCCAGAGAAAATTGTCGTTGAGGGAATTGATATCCGGAGCGAATCTGTTCGCGTTGAAGCCGATGGCTTGTTGGCACGTGTGTTGCTACACGAAGTCGATCATCTCAACGGCGTACTTTTTATTGACCGGATTAGCGGATTAAAACGGCAATTACTGAGAGACGAGTTGCTGAGAATACAACAAGCTGAACGACCGTCTTAAAAGTAGTAGGCATGCTCTGTCATGCCGTTACACATTGAGAAATATATGTCAAAACAGAAACTTGAACCGACTTTACAGGCAAAACTTGACAGCCTTTATACGTGCCTAAGTGCTTATAAAAAGGTTATCGTCGCTTTCTCTGGTGGTGTTGATAGCACATTTCTCGCCGAGGCAGCTCAACACGCATTGGGGGATAACGCCCTTGCTGTGACTGCCATTTCTGATTCCTATCCGATCCGAGAAATGAAAGCTGCGCAGGCTATCGCCAAACAGATCGGGATTCGCCTTGAAACCGTCAATACACAGGAATTGGACCTGGAGGGTTACGCGAGCAATCCGACCAACCGGTGCTTTTTTTGTAAGACGGAGTTGTTTGATAAACTGCGTCCCATCGCTGAAAAATACGATGTCGGAACGATTGTCTACGGCGCAATTCCAGACGATGTCGGCGACCACCGTCCCGGAATGGATGCCGCAAAGCAGATGGGGATCCAAGCCCCTTTGATTGATGTGAACTTGACGAAAGCAGAGATTCGCGAAATTTCAAAGGCGTGGGAACTCCCGACATGGGATAAACCGGCGTTTGCCTGTCTCTCTTCTCGCTTTCCTTACGGTATGCGCATCACCCGTGAATTGCTACGGCAGGTGGATGCCGCCGAGCAATTTCTCTACGATTTAGGGATTCGGCAATTCCGTGTCCGTCATCACGGTGAACTTGCACGAATTGAACTTGAAGCAGCGGAAATTTCACGGATACTTTCAAAAGCTGTGCGGCGCGACATCAGCGCACACTTTAAAACGCTCGGATATGCGCATGTCACGCTCGACTTGCAGGGATACCGTTCCGGGAGCCTTAACGAGGGGGTTACGATTTCTTAAGGGGAAGCGGATAATGTACAAGCTCAAAGGTATTAGCCTTAAGACATACAAATCCACGAAAAAAATGCAACGGCAGAAGAGGCGTTCGGTTTCAACGGAACTTCCCACTGAAAAAAAGACACTCACACGAGCTGAAAAGGAATTGTTAGCAGGAAAAATTCAGGAAGATCGCGACGAAAATATTAACAAAAGTTTTGTGGGAAGATCAAATCCGGTCTACTTAACTGTAATCGTAATCGTATTAATTGCACTATTTTTCGTTTTCATTGCTTGGGTCGTTAGCCAATCATCATAAATCGGGAATAGTTAATAGTTATAAGTGGTTAGTTAAGAGTCTGCCCGTAACAATTCACGATGCTTGTTACAGATACCTCTTAACTTATAACTTATAACTTATACCTACTAAAACATGTCCAACCAACAAACACAACAACTTATCGGCGTAGACTCCTTCAGTTGGAAGAAGTGGGACGCTTGTACGCACTGTGGACTTTGTCTACCCACCTGTCCAACCTATCGAGAATTAGGCTTAGAAACGGATTCACCACGGGGTAGGCTCTACCTCATGGGGAGTGCCTTCAAAGATGAGGATGCCACCCCGCTCAGCGAAGAATGGTCAGAATACATCTACCGGTGTTTAGATTGCCGCGCATGCGAAACCGCTTGTCCCTCCGGTGTCCATTTCGGGGAACTTCTTGAACAGGCGCGTGCCATCTATGAACAGAACGCACCGCGCTCAGCAGCTTATCGATTCTGGACGAACCTCGTCTTCAAACAACTTCTGCCGAATAAAGAACGCTTGGACCTAATTTTTGAGTTGATGTGGCTCTATCAGCGGCTCGGTATCCGATGGCTTGTCCAAAAAACGGGTATCCTGAAACTGATGGGACAACTCGGAGAAATGGAATCGTTACTGCCGAAGATCCCACCGCCGCAGCTGAAATATACAATACGCGACATTACGCCTGCCGAAGGCGAAACCCGGTATCGTGTCGGATTCATACCCGGGTGTATTATGAATCAGGTTTTCACGGAGACGAATGTCGCAACGATCCGAGTCTTAGCAGAGAACGGTTGCGAAGTCGTTACACCACGAAATCAGACCTGTTGTGGCGCGCTACACCTTCATAACGGCGTGCGAGATGTCGCTTCAGTCCTTGCCAAGCAGAATATTGATGCGTTTGAAGCGGAGAATTTAGACGCTATTATCATCAACTCTGCTGGTTGCGGTGCGACGCTTAAAGAGTACGAGGCACTTTTAGAGAACGATACCGCCTACGCAGCGAAAGCGGAACACTTTAGTCATAAAATGCGCGACATCAGCGAATTTTTAGCCGAAATTGAGATGATACCCCCGACAGGAAAGATCGAAAAACGTGTTACTTATGATGAACCGTGTCATCTCCTTCACGGACAAAGCGTAAAAGATCAACCTCGCAAAGTACTTGAATCGATACCGGGACTTGAGTTGATTGAGTTAACCGAATCCGAATGGTGCTGTGGAAGTGCGGGGATCTATAACATCACACAACCGGAACTTTCGCAAGGGATTTTGGAACGTAAGATGGCGCACATCGCTGAAACCGATGCTGATATCGTCGCAACGGGGAACCCGGGCTGCTTGCTCCAAATTCAACTCGGTATTCGGAAACATGGGTTGCAGATGAAGGCGATGCATCCTGTGAATCTTTTAGACTATGCCTATCGTGGTATCGCCCCAGAGGATTTTTTGCCTGAGCAGTAGCGACGGCAATAGTGTAAAGAATGTTTTTATCAGATAGAGATATTATCAAGTATATAGATAACGGGAAAATCAGAATCTCCCCGATGCCCGACTTGGAAACGCAACTCGGCAGTTGTTCCATTGATTTCAGATTGAGCAACACTTTCCGGGTGTTTGAGCATAGCAAGTACCCGTATATTGATCTGGGTGCAGAAATTGATGCCGACGATTTAATGCGGCGGGTTGATGTCCCTGATGGTGATGCTTTCACAATGCAACCGGGTGAGTTTGTCTTGGCGGCAACGCAGGAAACACTTGAGTTGGCAGACGATGTGATGGCACGGCTTGAAGGCAGAAGCAGTTTGGGGAGGCTCGGCATTATCGTCCATAGTACTGCCGGTCTCTTTGACCCAGGCTGGGTCGGGATTCCCACTTTGGAGTTAGGGAATTTGGGGCGCATGCCGGTCAAATTATACCCCGGTATGCGGATCTGTGCGTTTACTTTTGCGCAGCTTTCTTCACCCGCACGTGTGCCGTATCAACTCAAACCGGCGAACAAGTATGCGGGGCAGGACGGTCCCGAAACGAGCCGATTCGCCAAAGATGTTGAATTCTCGGAGGAATAACGACTCCGTCGCGGTTTTGATAGCGGCCGGGTGCTATGCGCAAAAAACGTGCAATGCTATGCCTAATAATTTGGCAAGGTTTCGGAGTTTTTGATATGCGGCGTGACAAAAAATCGTAGCAGTAGACCGTTTCACGCCAACTTTCCGTCTTAGGTCGCTGTAATTCGTGGTTTTACACGAAAATTTACCTATTTTCGTCAAATGAATGCCTACGCTACTCAATCAACGTTGATTGGCATAAATTTTGCTTACCTATTGCGTAAGACACTCGTCAAGTGGCATGAGTTGCGCATTCAATTGACGAATCAAGGGCATTTTTCTGAGTTATTGGAACGGGATTTTAGGGAGACCGTTGGACTTTTATGCCGCGTTTCTCTGCGCCGTTTCATCAGATTGTAATCTCGGTTAATGGTTTATGGTTCAGAGGTGAAGAGGGCGACTGTCAAGTTCATAGGAGACCTCTTACCAATAACCAACAACTAATAACCAACAACCATTTTTGAGTTTTGATAGCAAGTTTCGGCTTTCAAGTTACGCCGAAATTAGGAGGATATGTGAATGACACCAAGTGAGGTGGTTGCACTTGCAAAAGAGAATGATATAAAGATTATCGACCTCAAATTCATGGATCTGCCGGGCATGTGGCAACACTTTTCCCTTATGGCAGAAGAGTTGAGCGAAGATATGTTTGAAGAAGGTTGCGGTTTTGACGGCTCGAGTATCCGTGGTTTCCAGGCGATTAACGAGAGCGATATGCTGCTCTTTCCGGATCCAACAACGGCTCTGATTGACCCGGTTTGCAAAGTGCCGACACTCAGTATGACGTGTAACATCAAAGACCCAATCACGTTGGAGAGTTACACACGCGATGTACGGCATATCGCACAGAAGGCAGAAGCCTATCTACAGTCCACAGGCATTGCTGATGAGAGTTTCTGGGGGCCTGAAGCAGAATTCTATCTCCTGAATGATATCCGCTACGGACAGAGCCAGAATTCTGGGTTCTATCATGTGGATTCCGTTGAAGGCAGTTGGAATTCAGGCCGCGAAGAGAATCCGAACCTCGGGTATAAACCGCGCTATAAAGAAGGGTACTTCCCGGTACCGCCTTCTGACACGCTTCAAGACCTCCGTTCCGAGATCTGTCTGAAGCTGATGGAAGCTGGGATTGATGTGGAAGTTCACCACCACGAAGTGGGAACCGCAGGTCAAGGTGAGATTGATATTCGTTTTGGTCCCCTCACGGAGACAGGCGATAAGATTGCTCTGTATAAGTACATCATCAAAAATATGGCGCGTGAGAACAACTTGGTCGCCACCTTTATGCCGAAACCGCTCTTCCAAGACAACGGTTCCGGGATGCACGTCCACCAGAGCCTCTGGAAAGACGGCAAGAACGTTTTTTACGACCCGCAGGGATATTCACTTCTCAGTGAGGACGCCCTCTACTACATCGG
This sequence comes from uncultured Poribacteria bacterium, assembly GCA_951828385.1. Lineage (GTDB taxonomy): Bacteria > Poribacteria > WGA-4E > WGA-4E > WGA-3G > WGA-3G. The sequence continues at coordinate 2,753,884 of OX639973.1, read as the reverse complement.
TGGCTTGCTCGCGCACGCCCGCTCGCTTTGTGCCATCATCGCGCCGACAACCAACTCCTACAAACGGTTGGTTCCCGGGTATGAAGCACCTGTGAACATCGCCTATTCGCAACGCAACCGTAGTGCATGCGTCCGTATTCCTGTCTATTCAAAGAGTGAGAAAGCGAAACGGGTCGAGTTCCGGACCCCGGACCCATCCTGTAATCCTTATCTCGCCTTCAGCGCACTGCTCATGGCAGGGCTTGACGGTATACAGAACCGCATCCACCCGGGTGACCCGCTCGATAAAGACCTTTACGACCTCGAGCCGGAAGAGCTCGCCGACATCGAATCAACACCAGTCTCTCTCGGCGATTCCTTGGATGCCTTAGAAGAAGACCACGAATATCTTCTCAAGGGCGACGTGTTCACCCAAGATGTCTTGGATGTCTGGATTGATTACAAACGTGAAAATGAGGTCGATGCGATCAACATGCGGCCGCATCCGTATGAATTCTTCCTCTATCACGATATTTAGATCGTGTGAACGAGGTTTTGAAAACGCTCTGTAGGGCGGATTCCGTATCCGCCCACCCTACTTGTATTATTATATAAACCTTGAGGGCAAGGATTGTAAGCCCTGATTGAAAGGCAAAGCTGCCATACAACCGTATTGACTTTTAGCAAGGAGAATCAGATGAAAAAGCTAGAATGTATTATCCGCCCCTTTAAATTGGAGGAGGTCAAAGAGGCACTCAGCAGTGTTGGTGTTCGGGGCATGACAGTCAGCGAAGTTCGTGGATTTGGGCGTAGCCGTGGGCATACCGAATTGTACCGCGGTAGCGAATACACGATCGAATTTGTTCCGAAATTAAAAATCGAAATCGTTGTAGCGGAAGAAAATGTTGACAAAGTTGTCGAAGCCGTGCAACAAGCTGCCGCCACCGGCAAAATCGGTGACGGCAAAATCTTCGTGCTGCCCATCGATGAAACCATCCGTATCCGTACAGGTGAAAGAGGACCTGCCGCTGTTTAACTTTCTATTCTATTTTTTCCCGGAGGCGGGTCCCCATGCCCGTCTCTCTATTTTTTTAAGGCATAGTCTCCTACTTCACACAGCTTTACACTCATCCAACAACGAAGCCACGAGTGCTTCCATTGCTGGGACTGTCCCAACAGCTGGTAATGAGGATTTCGCTGCCCATGTCTCGTAGCCGCCCTCCTCTGTCAACGCCTTATCCGTACAGATATAACCGATATATCCATTCGCCAAGCTGACGAGAAATGTTGGACTCGCATCAGACTTCGACTTGATATTCATCCCCGTTTCAACGAATACCTCTCCAGGCAGTGCTACAATCGCCGCCTCACCCAATCGGAGCACTTGAATTGGTGCAGTCATCTGCGCCGGTAATTTCGCCAAACGTTGGCATTCACGCGCGTAGACATCAACCAATGCCTGTGGTATTGGCTGCCCGACGACCCAGCTAAACGGACCGGTTTCATAGCCGTTGTAAGTGCCTTGTGGCACGGACAGTACCTGTTCGGCAACTTTGAGATCTTCAGCGGTAATCTGTTTGCGTTGGAACGTCAGCGTAGCAAGCTCTCCGCTGAGGTCAAGTGTGTCGTGCATCTCCATGAACTGCATCTCTGTGATAAAATGTCCCGCGAGAACATTTGCCATTTTCACCGCCTGTTGATGTCCGCTTGCTGTCCATTTCGTCTGTCCACTGAAGTCGGTATTGTTAATCTGTCCAGATGCGGCGTTCCAGAGGAGTGAGATACATGTATCCCCGAGATAGTGTCGCATGAGTCGGTCAAAGTGCCCAAAATAGTCTGCAGAAAGGGCATTGCTGTTGTCTGTACCGATGTAGTGGAGCGAAAAGTTAGCCACCGCGGAGATCGGAGTTCCGTCTTCGGCTTCAACGAACAGCATCGCCACCTCTGGATCAATTGTACCGGTCGGCTTCACAAGATCTGGATTATTGACACCGGGATTAAAACGGACAGTGCCATCTTTCATGTGCCACCGCCGATTGAAGGTGATACGCGCTTCATTGACGCTGGCGAACCCTACGCGTGCTGGCTGGAGTCGCCACACTGCGAGCTCAACTGCATCGGCAATTTTCAACGGCACCCACTCGGTGTAATCCGTATCCGCATCAACGCCAAGCAGATCAGCGATGGCGACAGCGGTATGTGTATGTGTCGCGTTCACCATGACGTGCGCTGCAGGGATACCACACCTATCGGCAATGCGTGTTTTGGCAGCGTTTGCGACCTGCTCTGGTATAGCGATGAGGTCACACGTAACGATTGCGATTCGCGTTGCCCCGTTGTCAATAACAACGGCTTTGGCAAAGAGTTCATCGTCAACATTTTCAGCGTATCTGGGTCGGAAGCCGCCCGGTATCCGTGTGCCAAGCGGTGGTGTGATATTCGCGGTCGCGCTTCCTGCTTTAAGGGTTGTTTGCATTGTCCTGTCTCCTTTATCTGAATCGCGGATTACGCGCACAGTGGTTAATGGTTAATAGTTAATGGTGATTGGTAAAGAGATCTCTTTCCAATAACCAATCACCAACAACCGACAACCATTCGTCATGATTGTAACCTTGGGATACCGCTTGAGATTTCTGGTTCTCGGTCGATCCGAAATGGATGGATGTCAAAGTCGGTTTTGCCATTCAGTGTAAGTTCACTCATGATGCGCCCAACAAGGGAGCAAAACTTGAAGCCGTGTCCTGAGAAACCTGCCGCAATTAATAAGTCTGGGCAGCGTGGATGTGCGTCAATGATAAAATCTTCGTCAGCGGTTTCGGTGTAGAGGCAGACCTCGGCGTGTGTGGTTTTTCCGAGTTCTGGGATACGTTCTTGTATGTAGGCATCTATATGGGCAATGTAATCTGTGTCGGGGGTGCGTTCGCATGTATCAGGGGAAACGATTTGCCCGCGTCCGTGACGTGCCATCTTTACACCAAAGCCGAATGCCGGGATACCGTAGAGAAATTCGCCATCTTCCGTTGCTTCCGTGAAAACAGGGAACTGATCTGGTTGGAAAAGGTGAGTGTCTGTCGGTTGGTAGTAGCACACCTGCTGTTTTGTAACGGTGAGCGGAAGATCCAATGCCGCGAGGAGTTTCCCTGTCCACGCGCCGGCGGTCACGACGACTTTTCTGCCATAAAATAGGTCGCCTTCAGTGCGGACAGTCGGAACATCTGCTTGCCAATCAATGTCGGTTACGGGAGTATCCTCTCGAACTGTTGCACCGGACTGTTCAGCTAATTGCAAGTGCGTAGCGACACACTCGGAAGCGTAGAGGAAACCGGTGTCTTTCTGATAGAGGATGTCCATATCGTTCGACACCCGGAACTGCGGAAAACGTTCTGCCAATTGCGTCGCACTCCACCACTCGGATTCAACACCGGCGGCATCTAAGCTCCGCCGTGCAGTGCGTCCGTACGGATTCCCGCTTGCACCGAGACACACGCTCCCTGTGATGAAAAGCAGCGACTTCCCCGATACAGATTCGAGGTCGCGCCATTCGGCGTATGCAGTTTTCATCAATTCAGTGTAGAAGGCTTTATCGTAGAAGAAACGGATGATGCGGGTTGGACCGTGTGAACTGCCGAAGGTGTGTCCACGCTGGAACTGCTCTAAAACCAGCACGTTAGCACCCGATTTAGCGAGATGATATGCGGTTGCACTCCCCATCCCGCCGGCACCGATGACGATTACATCGTAGATATGAGCACTCATTTGACTCCTCGCCTGTTTTTTACGATGGTGTGGAGATGTCTACGACTACTGATGAGGCGGAAAAGGCTTCGGCACGGTCGTAAAATTCTGGTACCGGTCTTCGCCGCGCAGCAGGATCGGTTTCCATGGACGTTTCAACGAATTATCCTCTGCCTGTCTCACCGATGGGGCTATGTAGCGAACTGTTAAACCACATCGCCGACGTGTAGAATGATTCGGTAGACTGCCGTGTATCATCTGTCCGTGGTGGATAGACATTTCACCGGCTTTTAGCACCAAATCAAAAGCGGTCTCTGCTTCCGCTTCGGTAACAGGTACCTCCTGATTGATGCTTAACAAATTGCCTTCCTGTTCCGATGTTCCGTGCTCTTGTATGCCACGCTGATGGCTGCCGGGGATTACCTGCATGCAGCCGTTGCCTGTATCGCTATCGTCTATGGCGTACCAAGCGGTAACCGCATCTGGCGGTTCAAGTCCCCAATACGTTACATCTTGATGCCATGCGACGAACTTCTCACGAGGTCCATATTTGCAGAAGAAATGGGTTGCTAACAGCATAACGTCGGGACCAATCAGTGCCTCAATGACATCCACAATTTTCGGATGTATGGCGAGTTCCCAGATAAATTGATAGTCAAAATGCCAGTCAATGAGACCGATTTCGCATTTTTCTTTGCCGACTTCTGCTTCTAAGGCATTGTAAGCATGCTGATAGCGTGTGGCTTCGGTGGCATCAGCGATAGGAATGCTTGTCAAAAATCCGTTTTTCTGGTAGTCTTCGGCGAGTTGTGTGTTTGTCGTTTCCATACGATGTCCTCTCTTACGGAAGTTCTGGAAGTTTGCACTGTCGAAACCACTGTGAATCTTCCGGTGGCGATGCGTCCGGATTTTTCATCGTTTCAAAAGTTTTCAAGGCGGGTGATACGGTTTCTGCCCATACCTGTTCAACTTCCTCAAAGGTTACGGGTTGGCGTTCAGAAATATTCAGTGCTTTGTAATCTTCCATCAACGCGTTCATCTTTTTTCCGAGCCATTCGACTTCGTCGTTCACCATCCGTTCACCGATGCGCCGGTCGGAGTCGGAAGCGTTTGACCCCATAGCGAAGTGTGGTCCTTGTGCGTCCGCTGCGGGCATCCGCGACATATCAACACAGTCTGGCTCTATTGCCCATAGGAGCGAGGTTTCAACTCTACCGGCGTGGTCTCCACCGTTGCCCTGACGGTCAAACCCCGGTGTATTCGCCTCGAAGTCAGGAAGTCCGTAGAGTCGCATAGCGAAGTGTGGCTGAATTAACGTCAGGAGGGTTTTGAGGTCTTGCCAATTCGGTCCATAGTGTCCGGTGAGAAAGATAGCCGCGTGGAATCCGAGCGCATCGGCGGCGCGGACGTGATAACACACATTTTTGAAATGTTGCCATGCTGGCATAGCGGTAAGCCAACTCCGTGCTTCGCCGACATTCCGGTATGCCCAATTCGCATACATGCCGTGTTCATGGATGTGCCAATAGTCGGGCGGTGCGACAATGCCGCCGTGTGTATGCGCTGCACGGCAAGCGATGCCGTGTGCCTTCAGCGCATCTAATCCGACTGTATTTTGCGGGCCATGCGGTTCGCAGAGTCCATAGGTGAAATAGACAGCGGGACATGCGTTGAACGCGGCTTCTAATTCGTCAGGGAACATCCGTTCCCAGCGTACCTCTTTTCGCATTCGTGTTCCTCATGATTGGTTGTTAGTTATTGGTACTGAGGCTGCCTCCATCTTATTGGCAGCCGATAACTAATTTTAATTTCTGTTATTCCACTCCTTGAATACTACGCCGCATCTCGGACATTGTGTTGACCAACCGATTTGCCGCTGTCCACAATTCGGGCAGGAGTATCTTACCCCCTGACGGTATGCGTAAATCCAAATTGCCGCTATGATAACAAACGGTAATAATAACATTATAAGTTCAGTCAAATTTTCCCCTTCTACGGTGCAGTTTGTAGATTTCCCATGTTCAATCTTTGACAGATTTTTTTGGCACCGGTAAGATGCGGTTGCAGTTCAAACGCCATCTTCAGCACAGTTCGTGCTTCCGGGAACCGATCAATCTCAACATAGAATTCGGCGATTTTTTTGTACATCCATGCAGTTTCCCGTTTTGGGAGTTTTAATGCCCGAATCTTCGTCAACGGAATATGGCACGTTTGGTCATAACCTTCAATGCTGAAGTGGTAGAGATAGATGAATTTAAGGCGTTCTTTGACTTCTTGAGTAAAGTGTTTGAAGCAGGGGCGTTTTGCCTCAGCGGACAGTAAGGACTCGTACATCAGCATCGCTTTTTCAATCTTTCGATGCCGTTCAAGGGCGGAAGAGGGGTCTCCATTAGAAAACCCAAGCTTCTGATAGGCTTCAGCGATAAGAAACTCGCAGTCCCGGCTTTCCTCGTAACTCAGAAAATCGTCGATGCGCCACTCCTTCCCGATTTCTTGGAAGTGATGCCGTAGCTGCTCATACATAGAAATACCGGTTTCATAATTTTGATGGAGCAGCGCATGCAACAGCAATTCTAACTTAGCGTAGTTCTGATTGAGTCTCCTCAGTCTGTCGAAATACGCGCCGTTTGCTTTTTGCTGCCGTTCAATCGTCTGTAGCGTCCGATCATAGTCAGATTTCTGCTGCATATCGTGCAGCGTATTATAGGCGTTACAGACTTCTCGGAACATCTGTTCTGCAAAAGCGGTCTGTTCCGGGTTTTTATCGGGATGATAGCGTTTTGCGAGTTTCCGATAGGCACTCTTTATTTCACGGGCGGTAGCATCGCGCCCGATCTCTAAGATTTGATAGTAGTCTGGAATTTGCATTATAGATACGGAATTCTTTATGGATACAATACTATAATTCCACAAATTCCGGAATTTGTCAAGCGGAAATTCGGAGAGTTGAAATATGGAAAGGATTGCGTAAGAAGGTTGCGGGATTTATACGTGAAGAGAGAGACAAAGATGATTTATATGGAGAGCCGTGAAGTTTTGTTTTGGCGTATTTAGCCCTTCTGCATAGAATGTTATCCGTTAGGTCCCTCATTATCTTCGGGATCCTTGGGTTGCGTCTCTGGTTCCCCTGGAATTTGGACATCAGGGAGCTGACCGTTTATTCTACTTCTGATGACTGATACTACTTCCTTAAGTGATGTTCGCGTTCGCCACCAGTTAAGCATCAGGTAACTACCAACAATTAGACCTACTACTGTGGTGAAAACAAATGTAGATCTCACAATGTCCGATTTAAAATCAGCAGTTGCTAAAGCAGCTATACATGTCAACGCAATAGAAAATAGAAAAATTGCAAAGTTAAATTGCAGTGTACCTGCTATTCCCTTTTCTAATTGCTCTAATTCGTGTTCTTTAACTTCATATATATCGAGAGAATCAACTCGGCCACGTCTGATAAGAGGCTTTTCGTCCTTATAAGGAGAATTAGGATCCACCATTCTATAATCTCTCCTTTAGCCATTCACTATTATTAGTACTATACGGATTTGTCCAGGCAGCCTCTATTCCAGACCGAATAACGAATATTCGCTCCGATGCCGGAAGATCTTTACTCAAAAAATCTCGAATCTGAGCTGCACTTTGATCAGAAATAACAGCCCAACAATTGTCGTGAATTGGACAATAACCACTATATTGTTTCAACTTCTCTTTGATCTGATTCTTTTTGAAATCATCATTCACTTCAAAAGTAACAATATAAGTTGTCATCATATCTTCCTAAATTTTGAATATATATCTCACGGCGAGTCATATACGTCATGACCGCCAATTCAAACCGTGATAAGTTTCTGAGACCTTCTTTGTTAAGGTGAGTGGCAAGTTCAAGGCAGAACTTCCTCCCATCAGTATCGTATATTTTAAGTTTATCATACACGATGCAGAATATCAAATGAGTATTCAATTTTTAGTGGAAGAAGTCGGGTTTGGGAGATCGCTCCTACAACACTTCATGTAAGAAGCGTGCAGTGTGGGATTCTTGGACCGATGCGACTTGTTCTGGGGTGCCCATCGCAACGACTTCTCCGCCGTTTTTGCTGCCCTCGGGTCCCAGGTCGATGATCCAGTCCGCGGATTTGATAACGTCGATGTTGTGTTCGACAGCGATGATCGTGTTGCCTGCATCGACGAGTTTGTTCAAAACCTTGAGGAGTTTTTGGATGTCGTCAAAGTGGAGGCCAGTCGTCGGTTCGTCCATGATGTAGAGCGTCGAACCGGTTGTCCGTCGTGCCAATTCTTTCGCAAGTTTGACGCGTTGCGCCTCGCCACCGGAGAGGGTCGTCGCCGATTGCCCGAGTTGGATATAGCCCAACCCGACATCTGCTAACATCTGGAGCGTCCGGCAGATACGTGAATTATCACTGAAAAATTCAAGTGCTTCGTCTACTGTCATATCTAAGACTTCGGCGATGTTTTTACCTTGATAACGGATCTCAAGTGTTTCGTCGTTGTAGCCGGTGCTATTACACGCTTCACACGGCATCCACACATCCGGCAGAAAATGCATCTCAACACGGTTGAAACGGTGCCCTTCACAGACAGGACACTGCCCGTAGGCGAGGTTGAAGCTGAAGTTACCAATGCTAAATCCGCGCATTTTCGCATCGTGTTGTTCAGCGAAGAGTTCTCGGATCTTCGTGAATAGGTCGGTATAGGTGGCTGGATTGGAACGCGGGGTTTCGCCGATCGCTTTCTGGTCTACGTTGATGAGCCGCTTGATATGACTCACGCCACGGACGCTTCGATATTCTGGTCGTCCGTAATCGTTGTATATGGGGCTCTGCTCTCTCACATTGATATTGTGAATAGAGAGAATACCTTCGTCGACATCGCTGGTTTTGATAGAACTACGACTCTCAAGCGCCGGCTTTAGCGTGCCTTCAACGAGTGAGCTCTTCCCACAGCCTGAAACACCGGTTACGCAGGTGAGGGTGCCGAGTGGTATTTTAACATTAATGTCTTTGAGGTTGTTTGTTTTCACACCGTATATTGCTAATTCCTTGCCTATCCCTTTGCGTCGAGTTGTTGGAACCGGAATTTCTACTTCATTGGAGAGGTAAGCCTGGGTCAATGATTTAGTGGACGATGCATCGATAGGGCGCGATTCAGAAATCGCTGCTACAGGCGTGGTGCTGTCAGTGAAGGTGTCCGGTGTACCGATAGCGACAATCTCGCCGCCTGCTTTGCCTGCCTTGGGCCCGAAGTCGATAACATGATCAGAGGCTAATATGGTATCGCGGTCGTGTTCAACGACAAGGACACTATTGCCGATATCGCGGAGTTCCTTGAGTGCATTGATGAGCCGCTCTTGGTCGCGCGGGTGTAACCCGATGCTCGGTTCATCGAGAATGTAGGTCACCCCAGTGAGACCGCTGCCAAGTTGGCTTGCGAGTTGGATTCTGCGCATTTCGCCACCCGAAAGCGTCGGTGCCCCACGGTCTAATGCGAGATAGCCGAGACCGATGTCCTCTAAGAACTGAAGGCGTATCCGAATTTGGCGGAGGACTTCGGCTTCAAACTCAGGCGAGGTATGCACATGGAGCGCAGGGTGCGTGGCTCTGGAGGTCAACACGCCTTTCGCGACAGGGAGATCCGCCTTACCGTTTTGTGTATCATTGCCGACTTCCGCTTCAATCTGTTTCAGCCGTGCGTTGAAGAATTCAATGATTTCAGTAATTGAGAATGCCATCAATTCCGAAATAGTTGTGTCCTCGAACATGACGCAGCTCGGGAAAGGTTTCAATCGGGTGCCGTGGCATTGGTTGCATGGATCGTGTGGAAAGTGTGTATTCTTCCCGCGTCCATCACAGAGGTCGCACGCCCCCAATTTGTTGTTAAAGGAGAAATGGCGGGGTGTCAGTTGCCCGAAATTATTTCCACAAGAAGCACACATTGCGTGTTCGCTGAAGAATTTTTTAACAGAGGTCTCCGGCTGTGGTGCTGTTGTTTTCCGTTTAGATCGGTTGGTTTTTTTAGCTGCACGAGTACTGGATTGGCTCTCTTGAATCAAGACAAACCCACCGCTTTGGAGGAGTGCCAACTCGACCGCTTCGGTAAACCGGCTTTTTTCTTCATCAACAAGTTCGACGCGATCGATAACGATAAAGATTTCATGTCCAATCGTTTTACTCAGTTTGGGGACTTCATCAAGTCGGTGAATATCGCCGTCAATTTGGACGCGTGCGAAACCTGCACGTTGTAATCGACTGAATACATCCGCATACTCCTCGTTTCCCTTCAGCCCGTAAGCGGATTCACTGGCGTTGATGTCTATAAGCTTGCCTCTTATCGTGGCCTCGCCAGCTTCTGGAAGGAGGAAAAAGTTTGTGAGGGGTGAGAGAACATCTACTCTCTGACCGCCGAGTAGTTCAAAAACCTTCTCTGTGATTTCCTCCGCACTTTGCTGCTGGACCTCCTTAAGGCAGTCCGGGCAGTAGGGGTTCCCCCATCTGGCGTAAAGCGTGCGGAGCCCATCGTGTATCTCAGTGATTGTTGCGACCGTAGAACGTGGGTTTTGACCTGCGTTGGCGTGCGTAATTGCGATGGCGGGTGAAAGTCCCTCAATTTTTGAGACTTTAGGTTTCTCCATCTGTCCTATAAACTGGCGTGCATAAGTGCTGAGTGTTTCGATATAACGCCGCTGCCCTTCGGCGTAAATGGTATCAAGTGCGAGGGATGTCTTCCCAGAACCACTGACACCTGTTAACGCCGTCATTTTTCGATGCGGAATGTCAATATCCACATTTTTGAGATTATTTTCCGTAGCACCTTGCACAGCGATTGCTGTCCGTTTTTCTTGTGCTTGTTCAAATGCGTCAGCAAGTTCCGGTTCGATGAGCCGTTGCTTCGCATCGCGCCAGATATCGAAATCACCGCGGAGGGCTTGTCCAGTATAAGATTCAGGCATCTCAGCAATCTGTTCAGGGGTGCCTTCGGCAACGATAGTGCCCCCGCCAACCCCGCCTTCGGGTCCTAAGTCGATAAGATAGTCCGCGGAATTGATGACCTCAAGGTTATGCTCTACGACGACGACGGTGTTGCCATCATCTACGAGTCGATGCAGAATCGTCAGGAGTTTATTTACATCGTCAAAATGTAACCCTGTTGTAGGTTCATCAAGGATATAGAGAGTTTTGCCGGTGCCGCGTTTAGAAAGTTCCCTTGACAGTTTAATGCGTTGTGCCTCACCGCCTGAGAGCGTCGGTGCGGGTTGTCCGAGTTTAATGTAATCGAGACCGACATCGTGGAGTAGTTTTAACCCCCTTGCGATCTTTGGAATATCGGCGAAGTGGACGAGCGCGGTATCAATATCCATTTCGAGGACTTCAGAGATATCTTTCCCTTTATATTTAATCGCGAGCGTTTCGGCGTTAAACCGTTTCCCGTTGCACACCTCACACTCCACCCAGACATCGGAGAGGAGTCCCATATCGACTTTTTTTGCGCCGTTTCCGTTGCATGCTTCACATCTACCGGCGGCAACATTGAAGCTGAACCGTCCGGGTTTATAGCCTCGTAATTTCGCATCGGGCAAACTGGCGTAGAGCGAGCGAATCCCATCAAACACCTTTGTATAAGTTGCAGCGTTGGACCGCGGTGTTCGTCCGATAGGTGCCATGTTGATATTGATAATCTTGTCAATAACATCGGAGATAGGCACGTCTTTTTCTTCGATGATACCGCGAATGTCGTCATAATCGCCGGGTACAGTCTTTGCCTTCATAAGGTCGCGGGCGAGCGCGTTGTAGAGAATATCGTGAATTAGAGAACTCTTTCCGGAACCACTTACACCGGTTACACAGCAGAGCGTACCGATCGGTATTTTGGGGCTGATCTCTTTAAGATTGTTTTGACGCGCGTTGCGGATCTGTATCCATCTGTCGGTTGCCGGTCGGCGGGATTCTGGCTGGATAATGACCTTATCGCCGCGGAGATATTGGGCGGTGAGCGAGTTGCTCTCTTTGATGAATTGCGCCGGTGTTCCAATGTCGGTTATCTTTCCGCCTTTGATGCCCGCGCCGGGCCCGAAATCGACGATCCAGTCGGCGACCAACATCGTTGCTTCATCGTGTTCAACAACAATAACGGTGTTGCCTTGGTTGCGTAGGTTTAGGAGTGTGGTCAGCAGCCCCGCGTGATCGCGTGGATGTAGCCCGATGCTCGGTTCATCAAGTACGTAAGTAACATCCCGCAGCCCTGCGCCTACCTGACTGGCGAGGCGGATGCGTTGCGCTTCACCGCCGGAAAGTGTCGGGGCGGGACGTGCGAGCGTCAGGTATCCCAAACCGACGTCCATAAGAAATCCGAGCCGTCCGCGAATCTCCTTTAGGAGTTCCTGCGCGATAAACGCCTCGCGTTCTGGAAGTTCCAAAGCTGTGAAGAATTGCGTCGCCTCCTGAATAGACTTTTCAAGGATAGCGGTTATCGGTGTCCCACCTATTGTTATGGCTCTGGTCCACGAGTTAAGTCGGGTACCCTCACAGACTCTACACGGCATTTTGACGAAGTAATCGGGAAAGTTGTCTTCATCGGTTTTGTCATCATCTCCAAAGTAGTACTTCTGTTCTTCAGCGGGGATGACACCGTGAAAGTGGACGCGATATCGCCTGCGTTGTTTTCGTCTTTTGTGTGTGCTTTTTCCGGGGGTAGTGATCGTGAGGACAGTGTCACCGGTGCCGTAGAGGATCGCGTGCTGCTGTTCTGGCGTGAGTTCCTTCCAAGGGGTCTTGATGTCAAATTTGAGGTGTTTCGCGAGGGCTTCGGCGATGGCTTTCTCTGTCGCTCGCTTTTGTGTGTTGAGGGGCCCCCATACGCTTATAGCACCTTTCATGATAGAAAGGGTGTCATCAAGGATAACCAACTGCGGTAAGATTCCCATTTGCACGCCCAGCCCTCTACAGTTTTCGCACATACCGTCGGGATTGTTGAAGGAAAAGTGACGGGGTTCCGGTTTCACAAAACTAAGCCGACAGTGCGAACAGGTATAGTCTCTACTAAAAAGCAGGTCGTCTTCTTGCGACAAAAATGGGGAGGCTTCACCTTCAGTCGGAACAACTTGCACGAGTATGCTCCCTTCTCCGCGAGCGAGTGCTGTGTTCACGGCTTCGGTGAGGCGTGGTTCGATACCTTCTTTGATGATGATCCGATCGATAACGAGATCGATATCGTGGCGTTGATTGCGGCTAAGGGCGAAGCCGGGACGGATTTCGTGTATTTCGCCATCAACGCGTAATCTCGCAAAGCCTGCGCTGCGTAGGTCCTCAATTTCTTTTTCATGCGCGCCGCGAGAACCTCTCGCAATCGGTGCTAAGATGATAAGCCTTGTGCGTTCTGGGTAGTCGAGCAAGGTGTTAACGATGTCCGCAGGGGTTTGAGAACCGACTTCACGTCCGCAGTCGGGACAGTGGAATTGTCCGACACGCGCATAGAGCACACGCAGGTAGTCGTAGATCTCCGTCACGGTGGCAACTGTGGAGCGCGGGTTATGTCCTGTTGACCCCTGACTGATAGCGATAGACGGGGATAATCCGACGATCTCATCTACATCCGGTTTGCCGAGTTGCCCTAAAAATTGCCGCGCGTACGCCGATAGGGATTCGATGTATCGCCGTTGTCCCTCTGCATAGACAGTATCAATTGCCAGTGAAGATTTACCGGAACCGCTAACGCCGGTGAAGACGATAAGTTTATCTTTTGGCAGTTGGATATCAATATTTCTTAAGTTGTGTTCTCGCGCACCTTGTACGTGGATTGATTCTTCTGTCATAGTCGTCTGATTCCTGTTCGTTGTGCCTGCGAAGCTGCTGTAGATACTGGGTTTTAGCATAATTTGTGTGATTACACATCCATAAAACCGCCCAGCTCCTTGAGTTTACGGGCATCTCTGCGCCAATCGGCTTTGACTGTTACATACAGTTCTAAAAAGACGCGTGTGTCTAAGAATTTTTCGATATCAATGCGTGCAAGTTCGCCGACCCTTTTAATTAATTTGCCACCTTTGCCGATAATAATTTGCTTCTGCGTCTGCCGTTCCGCGTAAATGATGGCGCGGATATAGATGATTTCGGTTGACTTGTTCGTCTGACGTTTTTCAAATTCTTCAACGACAACAGCAGCGGCGTAAGGGATCTCGCGTTGTGTCATGAGCATGATTTTCTCTCGGACGGTCTCGGCGATGAAAAACCGTTCAGGGAGGTCGCTGAGTTGATCCTCTGGAAAATAGTGGGGTCCCAGTGGCAGATAGGTTTCAATTTGCTCAAGAAGCACTGGAATACCATCGGTCGTTAAGGCGGAAATCGGGATGATATGTGCAAATTCAAATTTTTGGCTGTAGTCTTCAAAAATAGGGAGCAGTGCCCGTTTCTCAATGGCATCTACTTTATTGAGAACGAGAATTGTTGTCGTTTTTATGCGCTTGAGGCGTTTTAGGATTGTGTCTTCAATATCTGAATTTCGGCGCGTGACATCAACAACGAAAAGTACGACATCGGCATTTCCTAAGGCACTGTAGGCGGTCTTGACCATCTCGCTCTGTAAGCGATATTTAGGGGTCATCAGCCCGGGGGTATCGACAAAAATGATTTGATGGGTGTCTGTGGTGAGGATTCCACGGATCTGATTACGAGTTGTTTGCGGTTTCGGCGTGACGATGGCTAATTTTTGACCCAAGAAGGCATTAAGCAACGTCGATTTTCCAACGTTAGCCGCACCGATAATACTAACGTAACCAGATTTGAAGTTTTGGATTTCGTCCATAATTTTTGAAAATAGATGTGTGTTATGTTGTGTGAACTAAGTGAAACTGCCGTTTATAGTGGATTTTGCGATTACTTGAAGGATGTGAAAAATAAATAGAAACCTTTGGATCCTCACTCGTTTTTTCCGTTTATACTGTGAGATCTTCTATCTATAATAGCACGACGCAGATAGTTAATTCAAATTAAAATTCATCGAAAACTTTCTTATTCATTTATGCGTTCTGCTCCTCAATCTGATGCAGTGCCTCGCTGATGTAGCGGCGGATCCATTCGCTTTCGGTGGTTTCTAAGAGTGCATTGAGCGCAGAGACAGCTTGCGGGTTACCTATTCTGCCTAAGGCGACAACCGCAGCGGAGCAGACGGCTCTATCGCTATCGGTTATCGTGCTTATCAGTGCTTCTATGACTTGGAGAGGTGGGACTGAAAATCGTTCCTCACTCAGCCCTAATTCTCCGAGGGCAACAACAGCGGCACATCGCATGTCGGAGTCTTCATCTTGTAGGAAGGGGATGAGGACATCAATGGCACGGGCATCACGGATCTTACCGAGGGAGGAGATGGCGAAGCGGCGAACGGTTGAGTTGTTGTCCGTTAAGGCATCAATGAGCGGCGCGACAGCATGTGCATCACCGACCCCGCCTAACCCTTCAGCGGCATAAGCGCGCATCTCAGCGGACTCCGACCGTAGTTTCCGCAATAGCACATGTGACGGGATATACCGCCAATTCCGAACGGGACCGTCTCGGTGTGAAATCCAGTTAATAAACTTGCGGGCTTTTTGTTGTAGAGACAGACTTGAACCAGCGTTTGCAGTTTCGCGGGTCATTGTGCCACCTCGCTCGCTATTTTTTACGCTAAGCAACGAAAATTATAGCATATATCACAGTCGGACGCAAATTGTTTTTACGGCATCGTGATGCCATCGCCTTGACATAAATTAAAAGAGTAAAAGAATTATACCATAGAGTGTATCTAAATGGCAATTTTTCTCTGAATCAGGCATGCGTCAAGAGTGGTGTTAAGAACCACAACGACACCGCACCAGATAGATTCATGCGAAATTAGAGACTGATACCTAATTCCTTTGCGATCGTGTAGACATCTTTATCACCTCTGCCCGAAAGGCATACGACGATGACTTTCTCTTTACCGAGTTTAGGCGCGAGTTCTCGTAAATAAGCGATGGCGTGTGCGGATTCTAATGCGGGGATGATACCCTCTGTCTCTGATAATAACTGGAATCCTTCCACTGCTTCGGTATCCGTGATTGGAACGTATTCGGCTCTACCCGTTTCACGGTAATAACTATGCTCGGGGCCGACACCCGGGTAATCTAACCCCGCAGAGATCGAGTGTGCGGGGGTTATCTGACCGTCGTCTTCTTGCAATAGATAACATTTTGCGCCGTGAAAGACACCGACGCTGCCTGCAGTGAGAGGCGCGGCGTGTCGTCCACTCCGAATGCTCTCACCGGCGGCTTCTACGCCGATCATTCGGACAGATTCATCAGCATAGAACGGGTAGAACATACCGAGCGAATTGCTCCCACCGCCGACACAGGCGACGACACAATCCGGCAACGCGCCTTCTTGTGCTAAGATCTGCGCTCTCGCTTCTTCACCAATGACGGCTTGGAAGTCTCGGACGATCATTGGATAAGGGTGTGCGCCGACAACCGAACCGAGCAGTAGGTAGGTGGTACGGACATTTGTGACCCAGTCGCGGAAACAGGCGTTGATCGCATCCTTGAGGGTACGCGACCCGGAGTTAACCGGCACGACTTTTGTCCCCATCAACTGCATCCGAAAGACGTTGAGTACCTGCCGTTCTATATCTTCCTCACCCATATAGACTTCGCATTCCATATCAAATTTTGCGGCGACAGTGGCTGTTGCAACGCCGTGTTGTCCTGCACCGGTCTCGGCGATGATGCGTTTTTTTCCCATCCAGCGCGCGAGGAGGATTTGTCCGATGGCACTGTTGATTTTATGTGCACCTGTGTGGTTAAGGTCTTCCCGTTTGAGATATATTTTTGCGCCGCCGAGGGTTTCCGTCAGACGTTCAGCGTAATAGAGCGGGTTGGGTCGCCCGACATATTCGCGGAGGTAGTACTGGAATTCTTCTTGGAAATCAGCGTTATCTTTAAGTACGTTGTATGCATCTTCAAGTTCTAAAAGGGCAGGCATTAGGGTTTCAGGGACGTATCTGCCTCCGAATTGTCCGAAATGTCCTGTCGCGTCAGGGAGTTGTTGCATCTAAGTTCTCCAATATGTATCGGTAATCTGGGTTTTCCGCCAGGTCCAGTAGGTGCGGTTTTGCGGTGTACTTGCAGAAACACCCAAGCAAAAACCCCAAATGCGATCTGCATTCCTAACCGCACCGGACATCGCTAAGAAATTACCGAATTAATCTTTTAATCTTTAGGACTTACGCAATTTTGACTGCAGCCCGTTCTGTTAGATGAGAATTTTCGGAAAACACAGCGTTCTGGTGGCACAAACTATGAAGTTTGTGCTACAAAAGAGCAGCATGCGTAAGTCCTAAATCTTCATAAAAGTGTGTTATAATTTTTCCTTCTTGAGTGATTTTGCACGGAGGTTCGGTTGTTCCAAAACCGATGGATTAACAACGGATTCCGGTAGTTGTCCTGTTAGCACTTGTGCCACACATCTGGCAGTGCTGACCTCCAGTTCAAGGATCGCGTCTTCTGAGACAAATGCGGCGTGCGGTGTAACGACAACATTATTAAGTGTTAGCAGTTCTTCGTTTGGGTTGGGTGGCTCTGTTTCCAAGACATCCAACCCTGCACCAGCGATTTCACCATTACAAAGTGCCCTGGTGAGTGCAGCGGTATCAACGATGCCGCCGCGCGCCGTGTTGATTAAAAACGCTGTCGGTTTCATCGCACGGAATTCCGCATCGCTAAACAGGTGTTCCGTTTCCTCCGTTAGCGGTGCATGAATTGTGATAAAATCGGATGTAGCAAGAAGTTCTGAAAATGTGACCTTTTCTGCCCCTGCCTCTTGAATTCGGTTCGGGTCCGTGCGTGGGGAGCAGACGTTGGTTGACAGTCCGAACGCTTTCGCTTTTGGGATAATCGCTTGTCCGATTCGTCCGAATCCGACGATGCCGAGTGTTTTGCCTCGGATTCTGTGCATCTCCGGTCCGATGTTCTGGTTCCATACGCCGTTTCTAACAGCCCAATCGAAGCGTGAAATTTTTCTTGCGCACGCGAGGAGCAGTCCCATGGCGTGGTCAGACACTTCGTCGATACAGTAGGCGGGGACGTTGGTGACAATAATACCTCGCTCGGTGGCGGCTTCCACATCAATGTTGTCGAGTCCGATGCCGTAGCGCGCGATAATCTGACATTGCTTGGCAGCCGCGATAACCGGTTCTCGGACTGGGTTCCAACAGGTGAGGATACCGTCCATCATCGGTGCAAGCGTTTGAAGTTCTGCTGCGTCGCCAGTTTCTGCGGCGATCAGTTCTGCGCCGACTTCGGCGAGGACTTGTCTTTCGGGTTCAATAGATGTCCAGACGTAATCGGTAATGAGAATCTTCCAGTTGTTTTGCATATTTTTTTTCTGCTACAGGATCGAAAAACGTATCTATAAGAAAACCTTACCGGGGTTCATTAAGTTGAGCGGATCCAAGGCGTGTTTGATGGCGCGCCTCAGGTCTACTCCGGCTCCGTGTTCCTTTTCTAACGCCTTCCGTTTACCGATGCCGACACCGTGTTCGCCGGTGCAGGTGCCGTCCATCTCCAAAGCGATGTCTACAATCTGTTGGCTGAGTTGCTGCGCTTCTACTAATTCGTCCTTATTGTTGGGTTCAAGTGGGAAGACGACATGAAAATTTCCGTCGCCGACGTGTCCAAGGATTGATGGCACAAGGTCTGATGTTGCAAGCAGTGTTTTCGTTTTTGCGATACACTCAGCGAGTCGAGAGATCGGGACACATACATCGGTGACATAACCGACGGAACCCGGACGGCGGTTGAGTGCGGCGTAGTAGCTATCGTATCGGGCTTGCCAGAGGCGTTTGCGTTCGTTTTCGTCTGTTGCCCATCGGAAATCGCCGCTGCCCTGCGCCGCTGCGATCTTACCGGCAATCTCAGAACTCTCGGCGACAGTGTGTTCGGACCCGTGGAATTCAAAGAAGAGCGTCGGTGCGACTTCGTAATCTAATCCTGCGTATTTGTTGACAGCATCCATCTGAAGTTCGTCCAGCAGTTCAATGCGAGCGATACTGATACCCGTGTCCATCATTTTGATAACAGTATCTACCGCTGCGGCAACGGTTGGAAAGGCACAAACCGCTGCGGCGACGGCATCCGGCAATCGTGTTAATTTGAGCGTGATCTCGGTAATGATCCCCAATGTGCCTTCTGAGCCGATAAAAAGACGAGTAAGGTCGTAGCCTGCGGCGGATTTTCTGGCTCTGCTTCCCGTATGGATGATAGCACCGTCAGCGGTAATGACGGTTAAGCCGAGGACGTTATCGAGCATTGTGCCGTATCGGACGGCACTCGTGCCGGATGCACGGGTTGCGACCATCCCACCGAGTGAGGCACCTGCCCCCGGATCGACAGGAAAATGGAGTTGTGTGCCGATGTCGGCGAGATGCGTGTTCAGTTGGAGACGCGTCACGCCTGCTTGGACGGTGGCATCTCTGTCGTCTTGGCTGACACGGAGGATGCGGTTCATTTCGTTGAGTGCAATGCAGAGCGCGCCTTCGGTTCCGACAACTGCGCCTTCAACGCCGGTGCCGGTGCCATAAGGGACGATCGGTATGTTGTATTTCGCACAGATTTTAACGATTTCTGCGACTTCAGCGTTAGTTTTCGGGAATACGACGGCATCTGGGAGCGCGCCTTGATGGTATGAGGCATCGCGTGCGTGTGCGTCTCGGACAGCACTGTCTGTGCTGAAGCGTGTTCCGAGAAGGGCGCGGAGTTTTTTATGTGGGTGCTTTAAATCGTGTGGGTTCATGTTATCGGTATTTTAGCATAACTTGGAGGTGATGGCAAGGGAAAAGCAAAAGTATGGGTATGTGAATATTTTGCCAATTGTCTGAATCACGGATTTCCACAGATTACACGGATTACACGGATTTTTCGGGCTTACAAAGCCCCCCACAAGAGAAGTCGGAGGAGTTTGCAACGGTTTGACCGCTACGATGTTCGGCGAGTGCTTCAGAAGCCAATTTAGATAATACCTCTTGAGAATTCATGTTTTGAGTGGCGGGAATCTTTTAACGTGGAGAGAATATCTAACACTTTATCCCATTGCAGTGAGTCCTCAGGTTGTAGAAGATAAGTAAGTGCGTGCGTGCTGAGGCGTGTCCACTTTGTAAGGTTTTCAGTACCGCCTTGTGCTTGTGCAATATTTTTAATAACAAGCAACATTACTTCGAGATTACCATCTACATAGAAATCTTGGAGTGCTGTCTCCAAATACCCTTTTGCAAATTCGGGTTGTGCCAGGTCTTTAAGGAGATAGTCTTTAAAAGGGATTGTGCATTGTTGAAGTTTAATATCTATATTCATGGTGATTACCCCTGCCTTAATCCGCATGTACCATCGCTGATATGGATCGTTTCCGCTTGACGTAATATGGTGGAGTATCTCTCTGGGGCGAATTTGCATGTCTTTAAGTGTAAAGCATTTTCAGCAAATTGTCAACTGAAATTGAGAATGTTGAGATTAGACTGTCTGGATCGCTGATTTATCGGGTGATACAGGTAAGAGATTTGTGCTGTTGAAGATCTTGCTTTCGGACTTCGACCTATACTGGTGGTAAATCTTGTTCCTGGAAGATTGGATCAAGGTAATCGAGTTTATCAGTGCGGAAAAGGATATGCCATTCTTCTGCAAATGCTTGTCTATCCATCCGTTCTCTGCTGCGGAGAACTGGAAAATCAGTTTTTGAGATGATAAAGGAATCCATTTGAACGTGTTCACCGCGGAAGCGTTCATAGGAGAGGTCCTGCAATCTCTTGAAAAGGGTAACTTTATCGTTGTGCTCGTTGATGGTATCATGCACCATGCCGTGCGGTTCAATAAAGACAATACGCTGCTTGGCTCCTTCAGTTATCCAGAGAATAAAGTCCGGATAGAAGCCTTCATTTTGATAAAAGCCAATACCTTTACCTCGACTCTGGTTGCGTAAGAGAAATACCTCCTTTTCCGCCAGATATCCTTCGCGTTGCAGGCGGATATAGTTGCGCAGATCTTTTACAAATTGTTGTTCGCTTTCTTCTAAGGCTGGTGGTGTGATTCGCCACAAATCGTTGGCATTGGTAATTGCGAGAAGTGGTTGATATAAGTGCCTATCGTTGTAGGCGTTCGGAAGATTTGTTACATTGGGTCCGTATATTTTACCACTCTCTATTAAGTGTTGGATTTGCGGTTCAAGTTCTTGTGCTTCGTCTCGCGGAATATAGACACTCCAATTTGTGAAGTTTGCATCGTTTTCGTCTAAGGTCTTCAGTCTCATTCTGTTGCTACTCCACTGCTGCTGAGTAATGCGATAGAATTTGGTAATATACTTGCGCAGCAGTGTGATCACTAATTCTTCTAAGCGAGCGACCTCTTCCAGTGATGTTGGCTTGACTTCCGATTCTGCCATAACTGTGAGACCATACAGTTCTTGCTCTGGTTCCATAATTTTTTGGAGGATTTGAGTATCAAAGATGAGGTTGTGAAACTGTTTTTCCTGCTTGTATTCAATCAGATGCAGGTAGATTTTTTCCCAGTCTACTAATTTCAGACTTTCTTCTGGAATTTTACGTTCCAAGGATGCCGTTGATCTACTCCCTCGGATACCTTGTTGTGTACTGCTCCCGATAACCTCAACGATTTGCGTGGCGTGAGTGATGTAAGCGTTGATATTGACTGAGAGTGGAACACACTGTCCCTTGGCAGCTTCGTCGTATGGAAGAACATTTGGGACAAAGAGGCGGCGTGCAAGGAAATTTTCGTTAGAGACGATGGGAATCTCCATTTGGATAGGTTCATCGAATTCTATCCCTTCGCGCATGAGGTAATCTCGGAATTGTGCCATGAAGTTGGCACGGACAGCGAAAATATTTAAGGTTTCCAAGAGAGGTAGATTAAGCGGATGCTCTCCGTCAAGAGCAGCACTACGTTTGAGGCTCATGTTTTTGCCACGTAAGCGAACCCCTCTACCGAACAGTTGGATAATTTGAGAGCCTTCCTGCCTACCGATATTTAGTAGTCCCATCGCGGTGACGCGCCAACTGTCCCATCCTTCAATGAATTTTTTCGCGCCAATCAAGATATTGATTGGACTATCGAAAGTGTTGATGTTGTTAAAAAGGCTTTCCATCAGTACATCTTCGGAATTCGTTTCAATACCCGCATCGTCGCTATTGACGAGTTTTTTGAAGGCAGCGGTATCTCCAATATAGATGAGACCAAAGTTTTCTGCTCCGTGAGTGGTTTTCAATGCGATTTCGCCCTGTGCGTTTCGGATATCTTGTAAGTGCAATGCGCCGCTTGCGTTGGTGTGAAATACTTCGTCAAGGATACCAGTATAGATTTGCGCTGGCGTTTCGCTGAGGTTTCTGAGATAGTTGAGACGGTTGTGGAAAACATCAGTGCCGTCATCCGATAAGCCGGAATCGCCGTTGAGAATCTTCTCGATGGTATCGGTTGCCCAATTTTCTTCGTTTTTTAGAAACCGGTGCAGAAAACGAATAACGTTAAGGACATCAGAACGGGAGCGGCGGTTCTCAGTATAGACAGCATTAACTTTGCTTCCAACAAATGCCCATAAGGGTGAGTCTAATCCGTAATCACGCACCGCGTCGCGTTCTTGCTTGAAATAGCATCGCTGTTCGTAAAAGCTGAGAAGATTGGCTAAGAGGAGTATCTCGGTTTGGGACTCTTCATCGTGGCGAACGTTAAGGACACGGAAGTTCTTGCCGTATCCATCCTCGTAGAAGTATCGGTATGAATAGTCAAAGGCGATGGCCTTTCCATATTCTTCAACGAGATCAGTATTATTAGCCGCAGCGAGTGCCTGCCCAAAGGTTGCACTATATTCAAAAGTAAATCCAGTTTCGGCGAGTGCTTCCCGATAAGTCCGCCAGACTTTTCCACCACTGCCTTTGTGACCTTCATCCACAAAAATTAGGTTACTCCCCTCAAATGCTTCAACTGGAACGCTCAAACCGCCGCCTGTCTTTTCCTCTACCAATTTTGTGATTTCTATTACCTGTACTGTGTTGTGAGTGCTTGCCAAGCGGTTACCTTCAACTTTAAAACGTTCACACCGAATGTTGGAGTTTGCGAGTTCGTGCATATGCTGATCGCTTAACCCTTCGTTAGGTGTAATGAGGACGACGTGGTCCAACTTCTCTTTGCAATAATGAAAATACTGATGGTAGTTGATGTGCATGATGAGAGTTTTGCCTGCACCGGTTGCCATCCAGAAAGCGAGTTTTTCGATGTCAGCATCTGTGAAATTTATATCTATGGTATCGCTGGGAGCTCTTGCATCATTACGGCGTTGGACAAACACGTTGAGTTGACGTAGAAATTCGCCCGGTCTGCTGAATTTCCAATCTAAAAAAATCTCGGTGTAAAGTAGTGCGAGATATTGAAAATAGCGGAGGACGATTGGTTGTGTGCGTTTATTGTTTATGGCAGACAGATGCTGTTTTATATTAGCATCGTAGATTGGTAATGCAGTCTCAATTCCATGCTTTAAATCTGGCAGAGACATCAGAAATGTGCAGATTGGCGAGTGTCCATCTGGGTTGAATCCCTCGTCAAGTCTTGCTACATCAGTAAGTAATTCGCGCGTGGTTTTGTACCCGAAGATGTCGTTAAGCCATCCATGGAGCGTGAGATGATTGTCAAGTGTGCGTTGTGAGGTGTTTCTTCTGGACATAGCGGTTTATTTTGGGAATTTATTGTGAAAACATCAATCGTTTAAAAAGTGGATCCAAGGATTCTGTCCCGTGAACTATACTATCTGTATTGACATAGACCTTATCTGCATCTTTGGTTAGTTCTTGCTCCTTGATGAAATTATAATCTCGTTTCCAATCTTGTTCGCTCCAACCTTCGGTTTCACGCCAGATAATGACGACTGTTTTTTGTCCGACTGTGCCGCGATAAATGAGGTAACGTCTATTGTCGTCATAAAGACATTGACGAGTTTCCACCGAAATACCGAGAAGATAGTTAAAGGTTTCAGGTAAATCCACAGTCTGTGTTTGTGTCTGCATATCTTTGACGATGTTGAGTTGGTAACTGAAAGGGTTCTGAAGTTTATCAACGTTCAAAAACGTCGGACTCTTGCTGGTTTCTCTCCCTAACAGGTAACTGAATTGGTGTTCGTCAAGAAGTAGGTTCTCACGTTCGGTTTCGTTAAATTGAATGTTGTTAAGTGTGTCTTCATAAGATTCAATATGCTGATATTTGAACATGTGTGATAAAGAATTTTCGCGGGAGATTGGCTGGTCATCATTCCAGTCTTCGGCATAGACAGCTTTCATAATACGCGGTTTGAGAGCGGTCTCAAAATGATGCCCCATTTCAATGAGGATATATTTGCGTTTCCCTTTGTCTTGACGGTTAAGATTAATGATAGCATGTCCCGTAGTTCCACTGCCACCAAAGAAATCAAGACAGATTGAATACACATCGTCCTTCACACCAGCAAG
Organism: uncultured Poribacteria bacterium; assembly: GCA_951828385.1. Classification (GTDB taxonomy): domain Bacteria; phylum Poribacteria; class WGA-4E; order WGA-4E; family WGA-3G; genus WGA-3G. Next base: position 2,729,656 of record OX639973.1, on the reverse strand, counting down.
AACCAGATACTTTGTGACGAATTCTAAAGGTTTTTTACCACTTCGAAAGGTGACAGACCCTTCATATCCAACTCGATTCCAGGCAGGTTCCATATCCCAGAAACCCTCCTCTGCCTGCCAATGGTTCGGATATGGATTTCCTTTGGTATCAGCTCGATCAAGAGGCACCCCTTGAAAATAATCGGCATTCTTTCTATTTTCATCCGGGCCAGGAATATAAATGTAGCGATAGCCCAAGCCATCATTACCCATGTTTGGGACCTTAAATAAATAACCGCGGTAGTCATTAAACATAGACTCAAGATAGTTTGTGAAGAATTCTCCAGCTGAGTTTCCTCTTCTGAGACTTCCACGTATGTTAATTTTTTTCAAATTTTTTTCTGAAGGTTCTACACGTGTAATTAAAAAATCGTCGGGGCCAAACACAGCCACATTTTTGTTTCCTAAGAGAAGTGTCTCTTGTGACTTGGAAATTTCTGTCACCTGCCAACAATAATCATCATTAGAGGTATTATCAACAATCCTTTTAGCCGGAGTAAAATTAGGACTGTTACGATAAACAAGAAGTTGTTCAGTGACTTCGTGAATTTCCTTGAACCCCTTCAGTATCCTATCATCATGACGTACCTTTACAGTAATTGTTGTGAGGTAGTTAGTACTACCTATTGCCGCGTCTAGTAACAACTTTAAGTTAAAGAGTTCCTCTTCATTGATGCTTATGGCGATTGCGGAATTTTGTTGTGCAACTTTTCTGCTTAGCAGTAATCTATCGTACATCAAAGACATCCAACTGCTATGTCGGAATGAATCTCTGTAAAGAAATCCATCTGCTCCTGTATTATAGGGAGGATCAATGTATATGGCTTTTAGAGATTCTTTGTATTTCTCTGTCAATAGATTTAACCCTTGAAAGTTCTCACCATGAATTAACAAACCATCTGTAATGTCATCCAAATCGTCAAAGCACTCCAAGAGACGGTCTTTGAAATTAGTGTCAAAGTGACGGGTGTCCAGCACGAGATTTGGGTTTTCTTTGAGAAAGTCAACGGAAAGGGGTTCCGTGTAGTCGGCAAGAATGAGGGTACTGTCTATTTCGTGTATAGCAAACAGGTCTTTCCACTCTTCAAGTTGATCTATGTTCTGTGTGATTTCGGGGTAAAATTCTTCTGCGACGCGGTCAAGTGTGAGGCAGTAGTTGGTGGAGAGGACGAATTTCTTTTTCAGCCAGAGACGTTTCTGAAATTCTTCGATGTGGGACAAAAATTCAATGATTTGGGTGGCAACGCAGTGAACGAGTGTCGCGGTTTCCAGCCAATTGTTACTATTGGTTAATACTGCAGTTACGCCCCCCCCCGCTTAATTCTGAATTAACGTTCGTTAAAATAAAGTCAGATATAGGAATAACTTCGTTTTTGATAAAGACATCCAGTTCACGGTTGAGGAATTGCTTCAGGTTCTTGTGGATAAAGAAGTCTGCTGTGTTGCGACGAGTATAGCTGCGAAGATGTTTTTTCAGAGTGGTTTCACCTGCCGTTTGGTGCTCTAATGCGGATAGGGCATTGTAATGACCGGTCAGGTATCTCATGATTTCCGGCTCAGCATCTTCAGTGATTTTTTCTTGTTGTTTTTGACCACTATATTTTTTCTTTTCTTTATCGGTAAGTGGTCGGTATTCAAAGGGTATACGGATTTCGTCGGTTTCTGGTGAATAGGTTGTTTCTTCAGACATAGGAATGAAGAAACGTTTTACACCTTTGACGTTGTCTTTTTCAACATCTACATCGCGGAGATCAAAAATAACAGTGATGCCTTGAGATGTGAATCTATAGGTGGAGAAATGCTCGCCGCTTTTGACGTAGTATTGGTCGCGGTTTGCCCAATGGAGGTAGATCTCTTCGCCGTTGTATGGGACAGCATAGCGTTCGGTTTGGGAATAGCGTCTGCGTGGAATGAAGTCGCCGTTATCATAGTATCGGGAGAAGAAAGTCCAGAGGTGATTGAAAACGACATCTGCGCGTTGGTCGTGGGTTTGCGGGGAGCCGAGTTGTTCTCTTGCTTCAAGGTATTGCACCACAATGCGGGCACCCGCGTAAGCATCATTGATGAGATTACCGTCTGCATTTAATATCTCTTCTCCAAGGTTATGACTGAACTCTCGGACATCGTTTTCAAGTTCAGTGATGCGTTCGTGTGCAGATGCTGCTTCAGCGTTTGCATCAAGAGCGTCATTGACGATGGCGGGGAGTTCCTCGTCAATGAAGGCTTGGAGTTGGTCGCGTCTATAGTTGATGATACGATAGATACCAAAGTCAAGGTCGGCAGCATCTGCACGGAAAAGTTGTTGGAGCAGCTCTTGTAGTTTTTGTAAGGATTCTTGCATATTTTTCTGATCTCGTTATCTGAAAGTCAGGATTTTAGATTACCCTTTAATCATAACAGAATTTTGCTGGTGATGTCAAGAAAAAAATTGTATCCACAGCGAAATTCTACAGAAATGCCGTAGCTACGCGACTCAAGAGGTTTTTGAAGTATTCGAGGGCTATAGGTAAAATCCGGCGCAGTTACAAACAGTGCCTACCTTTTTGGGATCCAAGACAGTTATTTTTTGTCCTCCAGTGCTTTTGGGTCTTGGGGTGTGATGTTTACTATGTCTTGCTCTGCGTTGATGGCGTTGCAGGCGACGAGGGTTTTTAGGATTTGGTGTGCTAACGCTACGTGTTTCGTTGCCTCTTCGGAGTCTTCTGCTTGGAAGATGCACTGTTTCTGGTAGCCGTAGAGGGCAAGTTGCAGTGTCGTAAAATATAGTCAAATTTAGACAAACCTACACATATCTAATTTTTCTATACATTGTAAGGTTTTTATTTGACAAACATTATAGAAATGTGGTATAATTATAGTATGAATGATAGATTTGTTAAGATTGGTGAAGCTGCTAAAATACTCGGTGTTAATCCTCAAACGCTTCGGCGTTGGGAGGAAGGTGGTGTTATCCAACCTGCGAAAAGAACACCAAAAGGCACTCGCCTCTATAGTCTCCAAGAATTATTAGGTGTCAATGATTTAGCCTATTCGACGATTGCTTATGCCCGCGTCTCGAGTTCGGATCAAAAGGAAGATTTAGAACGTCAGCATGCCGTCCTTGAAGCGTTTTGCAATAAGAATGGGTGGCAGACTGAAATCATACGAGATTTAGGCAGTGGCATGAACTACAATAAGAAAGGACTGCTCCGCCTCCTTGAGTTACTGGTGCGGGGTCAAATGTCGCGTCTGGTTATCACACACAAAGACAGGCTTCTACGATTTGGTGGAGAGATAATCTTTCGTATCTGTGAACTCAAAGGTATAGAGGTTGTCATTATCAATAAAGGTGAGCAACCTTCTTTTGAGGAAGAACTCACACAAGATGTCCTGGAAATCATGACTGTATTTTGTGCGAAACTCTACGGACGACGTTCTCATAAGTCCAAGAAAATGGCAGAAGAAATAGAGAAGATCGTATCCGAAGAAAAACAACAAATGGAACTCAACTTTGGCACTCCGCACACAGAAGATAGCCCTGAATCCGAATAAGAAGCAATCTACGCAAATGTCTCAACATGCTGGCTATGCCCGTGTTGCCTTCAACTTTGGTTTGTCGTCCTTCAAAGTCGGCTTAGACCAAGACGAATGGCGAAGTCATGTTGACATAAAGCGTGAGTTTAACGCTGTCAAATACGATAAGTTTGACTGGTGTAAAGACCTCTCACAGAATGCGTCTAAGAATGCTATCCACAATCTTGGAGACGCTGTTACACGCTGGAAAAAAGGACAAAACAAGTTCCCCGTCTATAAGAACCGATCTGGTAAATGTTCATACCAAGCAGACAATGGCTACGGAACTGTTGAAGTCCATAAGAAACGTATCAACCTCCCCAAAATAGGGTGGATACGCATGCGTGAGGAACTGCGCTGGACGGGTGAAATCACCAAGGTCGTTGTGTCAAAACACAATGACAAATGGTATGCCTCTATCACCGTCAGACGCCTCGATAGCAACAACTACAAGCACCAGCCTGTTCTATTTGACGATAAGCAACCTATAGGCATAGACGTAGGTATCAATACGCTTGCGACCTGTTCTAATGGCGATACTTACGACAACCCACGCCCGCTAAAGCGATATGAGCGGAAGTTAGCACGTGCCAACCGTCGGCTCTCTCGTAGGCAGAAAGGTAGTCAGAACTGGTATAAAGCAAAGTCTATGCTATCTTCTGTCCACGCACGTATCGCGAATATCCGTGAAGACGCTCACCACCAAGCCACAATACGCATTGTTCGCAAAGCCTCTGCTATTGGTATTGAGACGCTCAAGGTTACCAACATGCTAAAGAACCGTAAACTCGCAAAAGCATTATCCGATTCAGCACTTGGTGGCTTTCTCTCTAAACTCAAATACAAGGCAGACCGGCGGGGTATACCGATAGACGAAGCACCGCAATTCTTTGCGAGTTCTAAAACCTGTAGCAACTGCGGACACAAGAAAGCAGATTTGACGCTCTCTGAACGCACCTATCACTGCTCCGAATGTGGCTTTGAATGTGACAGAGACCTCAACGCGGCTATCAATCTGTGTCCTGCTTGACCTTTACCCGTCGCCACGAGTTGCGAGGAGACGCTAAACGCCTGTGGAGTCCGTGTAAGACCTCACTTGTGAGGCAGTGGACGCTGAAGCAGGAAGTATGGCAACAGTCAAACATCTCTGTTAGATTTGTATAGATTTCAATACATTTTAACAGATTTGTGAGATTTGTATAGGTCCTACACAACGGTTTCTAATTCTTGGGCGATGTTTGCAGAGGTCGTGAGTTTTAAGGTGCGATAATTCGCGCAGAACTCGTGCTATTCGGGGAACGGGACGTTTTCGTATATCTCTTGTAAAGGGAGTTCACGTTGGATTGAGGTGACGGGGAGATGCTGCTCAAGTTTTTGAAAATCGGTGAGAATCCACTGTGTTGCGTGTCGGACGTAGTGATCAATATTCACCTTGTCTTGAGAAACGAGGATGTATTCTTGCAAGGAGTGGAGTTGTCGGTAGTGTGCGAATTTGTCGCCTCTATCATAAGCCTCTGTTGATGGAGAGAGCACTTCTACAACGACTATAGGGTTGAGGAGTATATCAAAAACATCGTCTTCAAAGCGGGGTTCTTCACAAACGATACCAATATCAGGATAAAAATAAGAATTTGCTGCGGGAATACTGACACGCATTTCGTTAGCGAAAACGAAGCATCCACTGCTTTTCAAACGGGTGTAAAGTCCAGCGACAATGTTGCCTGTAATAAGATTGTGTGAAAGGTTAGAACTGGATCTTCCAATTATTTTACCGTTGATATATTCGCTTCTAACGATCTCAGCGTCAGGGATTGCCTTGCGTTCTAAAGTGATGTATTCTTCGGGCGTGTAATATGCTTCGGATGTCTTCATCGTCATAATTTCCTCATTTTTGTGTGGGATTTGCTAACTTCTGAAGAGATTTAGGTATTTTTCCAATACGAAAAGGCGGTTGCGGGAGTGTCCTGTAGTCTCCTTCAGTACACCGAGTGCTGTCAAGGATTTTAGCAGTCGATTCGCACTTGAAAAACTAATGTCTAATTCCTTTTCAACTGATCTCGCGGTAATAATAGGGGTTGCATACATGTGTTGCAGCAACTTTTGTGCATTTTTCGCTCGGGACCCGAGCATTAGGATTTTGGTATCATATTCTTGACGGAGCGCAATAATTGCTTTGAATGTTTTGAGTCCGTGTTGTGCGGTTTCAACGATTCCGATTAAGAAAAATACGATCCACTGTTCCAAGTCGTTTGCTGTGCGGACGCGAGTGAGCGAATTGTAGTATGAAATTTTATTTTTTTCAAAAAAGGTAGATGCATAAAGTGCAGGCTTGTCCAGTAATTGTGCGTCAATGAGTTGCAAAACAATTAAGAGTCTTCCGCACCTGCCATTTCCGTCCAGAAAAGGATGGATGGTTTCAAACTGATAGTGTGTGATAGCGATCTTAATAAGATAGGGCAATTGGAGTGATTTGTTATGCCAGAATTTTTCTAAATCACTTAGGAGGTCTGGAAGCTCTTCGGGTGAAGGGGGAATAAAAAGTGCATCAGCGAGCGATGAACCACCAATCCAATTTTGACTTCTGCGGATTTCGCCGGGTGCCTTATGTTTTCCACGAACACCAGACATCAATATTTTATGGACATCCTTAAGAAGTCGCATTGAAAGTGGGATTCTTGGGAGTTCGGCTATCGCGAAATTCATCGCTTCAATATAATTTTGGACCTCTTGCCAATCAGCCTGTCGGATTGCTGGAATCTCTGTTTGTGGCAGAACAACCTCATCAACCTCAGTTTTTGTGCCTTCAATCAGATTAGAGTCTATTGCTTCTTTTGCAATGCTCATCGGAATCGAAAAATCGACATCTGGTACGATTTCCGCGTAAGCGTTGAGTGCTCCCAAAAGATTTGTGGCTTGTTCAATTAACTGATCTATTTGTCGGTTCTCCCAAGTAAAAGGACAGTTGATGAAGGATGGTGTAAAACTCTTATATTCTCGTTGTTGTCGGTATACGCCCGCTGTAAAATCGTTCATATTACCCTTTTTGCCTCTTTTTGAAAATAGTGAATTTTCATTGTCATTTTTTCCGATTTTTGATGATTTCATATTATAGTGTAGGTTCAAACGGATGTCAAGAGGTTAATTAATTCTGCACAGAACTGTTCAGTTTTATAGTAGATCTTAGAGTTAATTGGACATTCTCAAACAGTGTGAATGCCTATGACAGGCATTCACACTGGCACAACCTAACAGGTTATGCTACAAAAAAAATAGGACTTACATAACGCGCGATAATGCACGTCGCAACCCCTTTATCAAGGGGTAGGCGAGTACGCCGCAGAATTGCGCGACTACGAACCGGGGTCCCCACCCGTTACTGGGAAGAGGACTGCTTTTGAGGAACACACGTCTTTTATGGGTTTTCATTTTCGGGTGTTTTTGGTAATAACGACAGGCATAGGAATTAGGGTGTGGGAATTATAGTGTTTTGGACTTCGGTGACGATAGTGGCGGGTTCAATGCCTTCGCCTTGTCCCTCGAAGTTGAGGAGAATGCGGTGACGGAGTGCGGGGAGCAGGACGGCATCGATGTCTGAAAAGGCGACGTTGTAGCGTTCGTCGAGGAGGGCGTTGATTTTGGCAGTGAGAGCTATGGCTTGGACGCTTCGGATGCCCGCGCCGAGGTGGACATACTGTTTCACGATATCGGGTGCATCTTCAGCATCTGGGTGTGTCGCACGGACGAGTCGGATGATATAACGTTCCACATGCTCGGCGATGGGCACTTGCGGGACAAGTCGGCGCATTGCGTTGAGTGTTTCGGCATCTGTAGTTTTGTCGATGGTGATGTCAGTACCGGATGTGGTGCGGCGTAGGATTTCGACGATCTCGTCCTCGTTTGGGAAGTCGATGAGGAGTTTGAATAGAAACCGATCGAGTTGTGCCTCTGGGAGCGGGTAAGTGCCTTCCATTTCCAGCGGATTTTGTGTTGCTAAGACGCAGAACGGTTCTTCTAACTTATGGCTGGTACGTCCGACGGTGACAGTGCGTTCCTGCATCGCCTCAAGGAGTGCGGATTGCGTGCGGGGTGTAGCGCGGTTGATTTCATCGGCGAGGATCAGTTGCGCGAAAATAGGTCCCTGTTGGAATTCGAGTTGCCTTCCACCGCGTTCGTCTTCAACGAGGAGCGTTGTACCGGTAATGTCCGAGGGCATCATGTCCGGTGTGAACTGGATGCGTTTGTAAGCGAGATCGAGTGCTTCGCTGAGGGTGTGGATCAACTGCGTCTTGCCTAAGCCCGGAATACCTTCGAGGAGCGCGTGCCCGTTGGCGAGTAGGCAAAAAAGCACGCCTTCAATAATCGCGTCCTGACCGACAATCCGCTTTTGGACTTCGGCTTTGACGTTGTAAAAGGTTTCACGGAATTGCTGGATTTGGGTGTCTAAGTTCATTTTTGGATGAGTAGTTGTCAGTTTTCAGAGGAATAGTTTTCAGTACGATTTTTTTTCAAAAAATCTTTCAGTCGTCAGTTGTCAGTTAAGAGACTTTGGGACGCTCTCAACCCTCTTGTAACTGATAACTGATGACTGATGACTATTCCTCTGCGAAAAAAATCTTTCAGTTATCAGTGGTTATAGGTTATAAGTTCGGTTTTTCTGCGAAAAACCTTTTCGTTAACAGTTAAAGAAGTTTCTGTGGAACCCTTCACAGAGAACGGAACTGTTCCAAGAACCCTCTTAACTTATAACTTATAACTTATAACCATTCTTCTGATAACCGATAACTGAAAACGGACGAAGTGAGCGAACCGATTACCAGTTATCTCTGGTGACGTAGAGGGAACGGTTTTCCATCGGAAGTGAGATGTGCTTGCCACCGAGTCGATGCGATTCAATCATGCCCATGAGCGTTTCCTGACTACGACGCGCAAGATGAACGGGTCCCTTGGTTTCGCGGTCTTCGTCGAGTGCTTCGGCAATGTCTGTGATACCCATCACGGTGCCTGTCGCGCGGGATGTCTCTGGAAAGGGTACCTCTTCAAAGAAGGTGCCGTCCTTTTTACGGAATTGGATTTCTCTGCTGTTGTTCTGGATACGGATCTTGCCACTCGTACCGCAGACCTCATATTCGGGGCCGGTGCCTGCGGTATTATAGCCGTGAACCCCGTTGGAATAGCGGATGTAGCCGCAAGCAATACCCGGATCGGCATTGAGACGGTTGCCATCCCAATCTGAATCATTGCATATAATCGCGCCTTGAACGAAGTCTACCTCTGGGTCACCGGCGAGGAAGAGGAGCATATCGGCGGCGTGCGTTAAGCCCCAGAGCGCAGAACCGGCACCGTACTGGGCGATGGTGCAGAGCACATTACCGATTTCGCCGGCATCGACGAGTTCTCGTACCTTGCGGTAGATCGGCATATAGCGACGCTGCGTGCCGTAGTTGAATTTGACACCGTGCTTTTGGACGACATCTACCATGATGTCTGCCTCTTCCATAGAGCAGCAGAGCGGTTTTTCGCAGTAGATACCCTTGACGTTGTTCTCGGCAGCAAAAACAGTAATGTCGGCGTGTGGACCGGGACGCGTGGCGAGACAGATGATGTCGGGTTTCTCTTTTTCAATCATCTCTTGATAATCTGTATAGGCGCGTTCGGCGCCGTAGCGTTTTCTGATGGCTTCAGCTTTCTCCTCAAAGACATCGGAAACAGCAACGAGGTCAGTCCGCTCACATGCGACGGCTGCAGCGGCGTGTGAGAAGGGTTGCCATATAAAACTGTCGGGTCGTCCTGCGACTTCATCGTCGATGGTCGCGCCCATCCGTCCACATCCGACGAGACAGGCTTTGTATGTGCGTGGCATAAGTAATTTCTCCTGTGTCAGAGACACGTTTGAAAGCTCAGAGAGGTTTTGAAAGCGGGAGATGTTAGTAACTGCGTGTTCTTGACATGATGCCTCTAAGAAGTTAGGTCTATGCTCGGATCCTATGGTGTTGGATTAAGGATGATATGATCTTCCACGCGTGGAGATACTTATGACAAAGCATTTTTGATGTTGTGTATCTACTTCATAGATGATCCTATAGTTTCCAACACGATAGCGATATCGTCTCGTGTTGGACCCTTTGAGTTTGGCGATATTGGGTCCAAAGAATGGGTTCTGGACTAACTGATCGATTGCTCTGTTGATTCGGCGTGTCATATTCGCATCAAGGCTGTTATAATGTGTTTGTGCCTTGTTGGTGAATTGTATTTCAAACGTCACGCTTAACATCAGCCCAACTTTTAAGCCGACCAGCCTTCATATCGGCTTCAGCTTCTTCTAGGTCCTTGGCAATTTCAGGATTGCATGCCAATTCATAAGTTGCTTCCCACGCTTCCTTGTCATGGAGATAAGTCATATAATCTATAGCAGCTTTGAGTTTTTTCTTTGGGAGTCGCTCGATTAACATCATCGCTTGCTTTTGCAGTTTTGCATTCTTCATCACAGAACTCCTTAAAAGGGTTATCTTTCCTGGGTTGCACGCCTTGTTCAATGTTAATATGTTATCAAAACCTAAAGTCCTTGTCAAGTCTGTATCTTTTGGAAACACAAAGATGTGGCGAGAAGGTTTTCGCGTAGGATCCGGTGCGGTTGCAAACCGCACCTACCGGCCTGGGGATCAAGGGAGGCTTACTCGCCGGTGTAGAGTTTACCGAAGTAGGGGCGGTAACCTTCGGGTCCGGGGAAGCCGTTCCAGTAATTGGCTGCGGCGGGGAATGCGTCTTCACCACCGCTTCGGAGCCATGCCATCAGTGCGGGGTCTGTGCCGCGGCGTTCAATCTCATCAACGGCAGCGGCGTGGAGTTTCGCAACGATGTCCGGGTGCTTGTCCTGAACGTATGCTAACTCACCAAGCCCTACGAGCTTAGAATTTTCAGGTTTCGCAGCGACCTCTAAACTCCACTCTTGGTCGAATGCAGTGAAGAGGACAGCATTTTCGTTTTGTGATGCTTGCTGCCAACGCTCAATACTTCCGCCTGAGAGGGCAAGCTGCCTTTCGCCGGATTCTCCGTCGCGTGCAGGCGTTAAAATGTCGTGTCCTTCAAGTCCGTCAGGGCGCGCCTCTCCCAAGATATTGAGAATCGTCGGGAAGAAGTCTTGCGGTTGGACGATGACGTTGCTCCGTCCAGTATCACCTTCAGGGAGACGGATAAAGAGGGGGACGTGTGCTTCCTGCTGACGGACAGGTTGTCCTTTACCAAACCTGCCTCTTTCACCGACATTTGTGCCGTGGTCAGCCGTAAAGATGACAGCGGTGTTCTTGTCAAGTCCCGTGGATTCAAGCGCATCAAGGAACTGTCCAAAGCAGTGGTCCATCCATGTCGTTTTAGCGGCGTATTGCGCTTTGATGTGTTGTTTCGCTTCATCTGAGAGTTTCGCATTACCCCGTGCGCCGAGGCTGCGCGGGTCAACGCGTCCATCGTAACCGGGTCGCTTGTCGTATTTTTTCATGAACTCAAGCGGTGAATCCCACGGTTCGTGGGGATCGAAGCAGTCTACCCAGAGGAAGAAGTTATCTCTGTTGGCGTTATCTTTAAGGAATTGTGCGGCGGTATTGAAAAGTTTTGCACAGTTCCAATCCTCTGGTTTTTTGCGGTTTCTGTTTGCGCGCGCGTAGCTACGGAGCATTCCAGATTCAGCGGCTTTGTCATCAATGCAATCAAAAAGTGGCTGACGTGTCCAGTTATCGGGCCACGGAACGGTGTCCATAATCCAATCTCGGTCAACCTCTGCGCCGCGGACGAATGTCCAGGCGTGGAAGGGCCAGTCGAAGTTGTGTCCACCGTTGACAAGGTGCGGTGTATCGTGGATGAGTTGTGTTGCGTAGCCGTTTTGTGCGAGTGTCCACGGTAAGGTTTGGCGTTCGTGACGGAGCGGTTTCCATGCGTGGAAGGGCCCGCCGTATTGTCCGGTGATGACATCGGTTCGGTAGGGGATGGTTGGGAAACTGGCGCAGAAGGCGCGGTCATAAGCCCAGGCTTTGGAAGCGAACCGGTCAATATTCGGTGTTTCTATCCAATCGTTGCCGTTTGCGCTGATGTAGTCGTAGCGAAGTGTGTCAATAACAATGTAAGCAAGATTCATATAGGGTTCTCCATTGGTTTGGAATCGGACGAGGAGACCTCGCCCCTACAATTTTACCACTTTGGGATTGCGCCGAGCAAGAGTTGCTGCTGCGGTGTGCCTTCTTCTCGGAGTTTGGTGACGCGCGGTCCATCAAAGGGTTCTCTGGATTTCATCCACGCGTTTTGGTAGCACATCAGACAGACGCGACGCCGTTGTGAGGAATTGTTAGCGGCACCCCGATGCCATGTCCATCCGTCGAACATAACCGCTTGTCCAGGGGAGACGAGTACTCTTTTTTCGTCCGGTAGTTCTACAGGCGTTGGCGGTGGACGGAAGGGAGCTCTATGGCTACCGGGTTGGATAACCGTGGGCCCGTTGTCGTCAGTCACTTCATCGAGATAATAGCCACAGTTGATCTGTGCTGGTAGACTTCCATAAGGCGTTCCGTTCGGTGCGACGGGCCAGGGACCGTCGCGGTGCCAATGTTGGTCTGGTGTTCCGGGTTCAGTGATGCGTGCTGTCGCGCTGTGGAGTTGGACACAGGTGCCTAATATGGCTTCCATCCGTTTCATGACCGGTGGGTTGTCGAGCAGGAAGGCGAACCGGTCGTCCTCTTCGAGCAGCTCACCGATGAATTGACTTTTGTCTTTGCGTTCGTAGCTTTCATCGAGTGCCTCTCGTAACGATTCAATCTGTTCCGGTGTCGCGGCGTTGTCAACGATGAGATACCCCCAATTAACAAAGAAGTTGACTTCCTGTTGCAATTGGTGATCCAGTTCAACGTTGAGCGTTGATGGTACTACAGGGTTTGCCATCGGTTACCCCTCCTTGATTGCGTCGCGATCGGCGGTTGCCCATTCTTCCCAGCGTTCTTCGTCGGAGCGGAGGAAACCAGAGTTGCATCGCGGTTGCAGTTGCTCATCCACACCGAGAAGCCGCATGTGTTGATGGTTATTCGCGGCTCTTGCGGTTTCCAACAACTTTTGGGTGTGTGGACCCGTGTGATGGTCGGTGTGTTTCAGCCATGTCAGATTATAATAGATGCTGAAGAAATAGCGTAACTTGTCAGAAGTATTCGGTGTGCCGGAGTGAATGAGTCCGTTATGTGTGATGACGACATCCCCAGCACCCATGTGGATCAGTGTTTCGTTTGGATGTGGTATCCCACGCTCTGAGTCTTCCAGCGTAATCGGTTTCCGATGTGAACCGACAATGACACGCAGCGGCCCGAATGCGTCTGTGAGGTCTTGCAGATAGGAGATGGCGTTGATGGCGTTCGGGCGGTGGTAGGCATCGGTATAGGGTACGTGTGCCCACCGGTCGCGGTGCCAGCCGGAGACCTTACCTTCCGCTTTCTCTTTTTCCATCGGTTGAAACGCGGCGAGCGTGAGATTATCTAATTGCACGAAGGGCCCCATCACTTTTTCAATAAACCCAAGGAGTGTCGGATGTGAGACGGCGGGCCACATCAGTTCGGGTGCCAATTCGAGGGTATTTCCGAACCACGTTTGCCCGTCGTTGGCGGCGGAGAGTTCCGCGTGTTTCTCTCGCCAACTTTGCATTTGGGGTTCGTCAAAGACCTTCTCAAAGATTGTAAAGCCATCGGTTTTATAGGCTTCAAAGCGTTCATCAAGTGTCGGCATTTTTTAATTTTTCCTTGCGGTTCGATCAGACAGGTTAGATATTTAACGCGGTTCTCCGTAATTATTGACTTTACTATAATTAGCGCAGTCCGTTTAGAATATCTTCAGCGAGTTGCATCGTTTTAACAGCCTCATCAAGATTCGCGGCAGGCAACGAAACAGGTGTATCGGATTTGACGCAATCCAAGAAATACCGATCTTGTTCAACGGTACCACCGGTGCCAGCTTCGGTCAGTTTATGTTGCGTCCCGTCACAGAAAACCGTGCCGTGGGAGACACCTTCGAGATAAGCGGAAATGTCTCTACCGTGAATTTCGTAGCGTTCGAGACGCGCATTTGTTGTATAATTGGCGATGTGTTGCGCGACGCAGCCGTTGTCAAACAGGATGAGAGCAGCGTGAACGTCCTTGTAATCTGAAATTGTGCGCTGGACGACGCTATGTACTTCTTGGACATCGGCTTCGGCGATGGCGCGGATCGCATCAAGGGCGTGGATCGGTGTCTCCAGAAACATGTTGTCCATCAGGTGTTCAGGGAATTTGCCGGATTGTGCCAATCGGGTGATGCTCTTGTGGAATTCCCCGACAATTTGTGTCACGGGGCCGCGTGCGGTAACTTGGCGTTTCGCTTCAAGGATGATCGGATGGAAGCGCCGGTTCCAGCCTACCATTCCTTTCGCGCCCGTCTGTTCTGCGGCACTCCGCAAAGCGGCTGTTTCTGTGACACTCATGCCCGGTGGTTTTTCTAAAAGCGTGTGGACCCCGCGTTCAAAGCACGGGAGCGCTGCCTCGCCGTTAAGGTGTGCAGGTGTCGCCACAAAGATAGCGTCTAAGGTTTCACTATCCAATAGTTCCTGAATGCTCTCGTAACGTGCCGAGACGTTGAACCGGTCCGCGGCATCGTTTCGTGCGGCTTCAACCGGATCGCAGACAGCGACGAGGTCAGTGTCGTCAAATTGTGAGAGGATTTTCATGTGACCGCGGCCTCTGCTGCCGCAGCCGATAACAGCAACGCGTAATTTTGACACGATTTTCTCCTTCAACGCAATGGGTTTTCTCCGATACGGTTTAGTGTCGGATGTGGGGTGCCTCCATAACTTCTCGTTGTTCTGGGGACATGTCCTCAATATAATCGGGATATGTGATTTGGTGCGCGCCTGCGCTGTACGCTTGGAATCCGGGGCTGAACTTGTAGAGTAGGGCGCGGCGTTGATGATCGCCTTTCCACGGGAGTGTGCCGTGTGTCAAGGTTTCAGTGAAGATGACGGCATCGCCGGCTTTAGCGTTGACTTCAAGCACCAGCTGCTGATATTCCTCGTACCGCCTCATATTGGTTGGACACGGAAGGTTCGCTTTGTGGCTTCCGGGGATGATCGCTAATCCGCCATCACCGGGACCTTCATCAGCAAGCATGTATTCAATAACAGTCAAGCCTGTGTATATTCTTCCGTATTTGAAGAAATAGGCTTCGGAGAAATTAGGACGCTCAATCCCGCCGCCGTGTAAGGTGCCGCCTTCGGTACCTTTTTCCATAGCGATTAATCCTGGACCGTGGTCGAGTCGGTATTTTTTACCTAATACCTCTTCAAGGTAGGGTTTAACACTCGGATGCACGAGGAGGTTGCGGAACGGTTCACACCACGGTTTCTCCCATGAGAGCATCCCTCCCATGTCCATCCGGTTTGCGGTGCCGACAAGTGCCGGTGAACCTCCTGCCAGTGAGTTCTCGCGTTCTCTGAGGCCGTCGATGTGGTGATCAATAGCTGCGTTGCATTGTGCGACTTCTTCAGGTGTCAAAGCGTTTTCGACGATGAGGAATCCGGTCAAATCGAATAGATATTTCTGATCTTCGTTCATCGGTGGTACTCCTGTTACGGCACACGCCGTGTGCCTACGATTTCGCTTCTTCGAGGCTTTGAGGACTGCCGGTTGCGTCGCCTCCAAGCCATCGGTAGGGACGTGGGTAGAGTGTTAGGGATCTGTCTTCAAGTGGTAATTTGACGGGCGCGCTGTTTCGGGTGGCGGAGAGCTTTGCAGCGATAGCCACCTCCAGTGCCTGGCGGAGATCTGCACCAGTGATCCACGGGTGTCCGTTGCCATCAACTGCTGCCAAAAAGGAACGGATTGAGCCTGTCAGATAACTGAATTCGTGCCACGGGTACGGACTGTAATTCGGATCAAATCGGATGCGATTACCGTGTGGGTCATAACCTTTGAAAATCTCTGGTGGGTTCCAATCCCAGCGGACGAGGCATTCATCTGTCCAGACATCTACACCGCGGCACGGGGTCGGTGCGCCGAAAACGCTACATTCCAGTCCGTTCGTGAGTCGGAAGTGCCCATTGATGATTAAGCCTTCATCGGTTTCCGCGATTAACGCTTCAGGTGGTGTTCCCCACGCGACGATTTCTTCGACTTCAGCGTTCGTGAAAAGCCTTAGGACCGAGATATGTTGGCAACCACCCCCAGAAATCTCGCCACCAAACCCGTGAACGCTCGCGCCTTTGATATCCCCAAATTCACCGTTATGGAGTCGGGATGCGGCTTCTTGGACCTCGTTCATTGCGCGTTGTAGGTTACCGCCAGCAAAAACTACGCCGCGTTCGGTACACGCATCGACCATGGCATCGGCATCTTGGAGCCGCGCGGCAATGGGTTTCTCCGTGGAGATCCCTTTGACACCCGCTTCGGCGCATGCAATCACAACATCTTTCATATACTGGGTCGGCGTGACGACAACAGCGATGTCTGGCACGGTGCCGTGCAATAGAGCCTCTACGTCTGCGTAGAGTGCATCAACACCGAAGCGCGCGCCGAGAACAACTCGCCGTTCTGTGTTGGCATCGGCGATTGAGATAATCTCTGTGTCCGGGTAGGTGGTGTATGCCTCAGCATAGTGCTGCCCCATCCGACCACACCCGATAATGGCTACCCGATATTTGGTGTCGCTCATTTTCAGAACTCCTGATTTTGCATGTTAACAATATTGTCAAAGTCTGTCAAGGAAAAAGTAGCGTTCTTAGGCAGCACGATTGAAACAACAGTTGTTTTTTTTTTCTATTTGATGTATAATGCGTTTAAATGAAACCTTTAGTCATTTCATCGTTTGGAGGTAGCTACGCGACGATTAGACTACGCTAATATATTAGGGTGATCGAAAATGGATAACACACAGATCAAAAAACGACTCAATACATACGTGCCTGACTTAGATGTGCCTTTTGAAGCGTTTCAGAAACAACTTGCTGCTTTCATCCAATCCGAGCGGGAGCAGCTAAAAGCCCGTATCTTGAACGGTGAAAGCGGTTTTGGTGCTTGTGGCATACATACACAGGTGTGGGATGTCGCGATTCAGAAGGTTTATGAGGTTGCCGCCTTCCAGATTCGGGACGAATACCAGAAGCAGATTGACGTGCTGAAAGAACTTCCAGACATTGACACCGCCGACTTAGAAGCAGAATTTGAAGGATGGAAGCCGGATGTCGCACTCTATGGGGTTGGCAGTTACGGCAGAAATGAACTCTGCTATTTTTCGGATGTGGACGTTGTTTATACCTCCTCTGTGGATTTAGAGGATATTTACGATGAGAGCACGCTTGAACTGATCCGATGGTTCTACGATTTTTTTGACAGCCTCCACTCCGTGATTCCCGGGTTCGAGTTCAGCTTTATCTATCGGCCGCTGGCGGATATAGCGCAGTGGAACTACCAAGATATGACTGCGTTGATTGATATGCGGTTTATTGCGGGGGACGCTACGTTGACGGAACGTTTCCGAAAAGCCGTGCACTCCGAAAAATCAGATATATCACTCGTGTTGGATCTGCTGAAATCCAAAGCGGACGCTTTCAAGGCTTCTGAGGATACCATCTATCTCAACCAACCGAATGTAAAAACCGGACGCGGTGGACTCCGGACGCTTCAGTACGCACTCTGGATATGTGGGCTTCCGGATTTTATATCCATCCCTGAAATCTACCAACGCTACGACGATGAGCAGCTCATGCCGTCCCTTGATTTCATGTTCAAGGTGCGCAATCTGCTGCATGTATTTGCCGATGCGCCGCATGACGATCTGACCTATCATCCTGAAAAAGAGGATATGCTGCAGGCGCAGATCGCTCGCGTCCTTGGATTAACAGATGAAACCGACGAAGGGCGTTACGCGTTCATGGCGGAATACTACGCGAAGGCGAAATATCTGCATTTCAAAGCAGAATTGTTAATTCGGAAGATGTTGGCGAACGGTATCCCGATTTCGGATGTGCTCGCCGTCAGGACAGATATGCTCTATTGCATGGATAATAATTTCGGTGAGTTGGATGCAGCCGAGCTGTTTACACTGTTCACCTACTTCCAGCAATACGATTTTGAAATCGATGCGTCACTTTCCACATTCATCTCCCGCTACGTTCACGCGTTTGATTGGGGGGTTTTCCAGAAGCGAATGGCGGAGTTGATGAATATACCGGGTGATGTCGCGAAGACGCTTACACGGTTGCATAGACTCAATATCCTATCGCATCTCGGAGAAGGGGGTGCCCTTTTTGAGAGGGCGATGATGACACGGAGCGAACGGAGCCTTGATCCGTATACGGTTGGCAAACATACGCTCGTTGCGATTGGCTATCTGGATGAGATCCGGCAGACGGAGCCGAGTAGTCCCTTTGGTGGGGCAGGCGGTTTGGGTGCACCGGTGTCACCGTCCCCGACTTCCGAATTAGAGGAGCTCAACACCGCATTTCGCGCGCTTTCGGATCCGAGTCCGCTGTATATGGCACTCTTCCTACACGATATAGATAAGCCAGATCCGACGCATCCGATGACCGGTGCGGAGAAAGCGGAACGCATCGCCCCCGAATTTGGGTTTAATTCGCAACAGACAGATGATATCTGCTTTTTGATTCGGGAACACCTCGCCATGATAGATTTGGCACGCTATCATCATTGGGATGAAAGTACGATCGCCGAATTCTGTAAGAAAGTTAACTCGTTAGAGCGTTTAACGGCACTATATCTGCTCACCTATTGCGATTCTAAAGCCAACGGTTCACAGAACTTCAGCCATGTCGTTAAGCATAACTTGAAGAGTTTGTATGAGGTGGCACGCACTCGCTTCGTTGGTCAAGAGGAGACGCAGTGGGGTGCCTTTGCCCCCGTTGAAGAATTTCAGCAATTCCTTCATCACATGCCGGTCTCCTACCGTATTAGTGTTTCGCCTGAGGAGATCGCTATGCATATCAAGATGACAACACAAGCAGAAGCCGCGTCTACAGAAACAGATGCGACAGCGAGTGCGGGGATCGTTCAATTTGTTGACCGTCCCGGATTTACCGAACTACATCTCTGTAGTCCGAGTCGGATCGGGAAGCTACACAGAGTCAGCGGTCTCTTTTTCGCGAATGGGATAGATGTCCGAGACGCGCGCGTCTATACAAAACAGGACACGAATATTGAGCTTGAAATCTATCGACTTGTCCATCAACCGCTCCATCATCGCGGAGAGCCGATGCCACTTGACGAGGATCTCAAACGGGACCTCGATTTTGACATCCGGAGTCTCCTTGCAGAGGAGGTTACACTCGACCAGATTTTTGAGAGGCACTATGTGAATCAGAATGACACCTGGCAGGTTGATGAGGTCACTGTTGAGACGGCACGGAGTTACTCAGAGATTGTCGTCGTTGGCGAAGAAAAGATGGGGTTCCTCCACTATTTCAGCGGTATCTTGGCGCAGCTCGGATTGAACGTCGAGATGTGTAAGTGTTCCGGGTTAGGTGGACAGGCGATTGACCGGTTCTATGTTCAACCGGTGGCGGATCCGAAGGCGGTGCACGCTGATATTATGGCGGCGTTGGCGGCTGAAAATTTTTAAATATTGGGTTTCTGCTCCGATTTTTCCGATTTGATCATCAATTCGTGCCTTTCTATATTATGTTTGGAGTCGAGTTGATGGTCAAAAAATCGGGTCTCCGATGAAAAATAGCGTTAGAACCGTAGTCTGTAATGTAATGGAAGACGGATATACGTAAAGGCGATTGAAACAAAAGACTCACTTGACCGAACCGCAAGGAAAATTAAAAAAAGATGAAACAACGTGTACTTATTACAGGTGCGGCTGGCACGGTCGGCACCGCGCTCTGGAAGGCGTGGGAAGCACAGGATACCTATACACTCACATTGATGGATATCAATCCGATTGCGGACGCGAATTCGCGCGTGGTGATCGCTGATATTCGCGACTCTGCTGCGATGCAGGAATTGTGCCGCGAGCAAGATGTATTGGTCCATCTGGCATACATCCGCCAAGATTCGCTTGGGAAGGTGGCGGGTGAAGTCAGCGACATCGGTGCGTCTATGACTTTGTTTGAAGCGGCACGAGAGGGCGGTATCCAGAAGATTGTATACGCCAGCACGAATCACGTCTCAGGCTGGAATGAACGGTTGAGTTCGCCACCTCGGTTCTCTACCGGTGATCAGTTTCGTCCAGACGGTTGGTACGGGGCGATGAAGGGGATGGCAGAGATTGCCGGACGGTATCTCGTGGATGCACACGCTATGCGGTTCATTAGTATCCGTATCGGGAGCTTCAACGGGACGTACGAACCGAGCGGCATTCGCCACTGTAGCACGCTCCTAACGCCACGAGATTGCGTTCAACTTTTCGGCTTGGCTGTTGATTACGATGGACCGGTAAAATATCTAATTACGTATGGACGTTCTGCAAACTCTGACGGGTATCAGCAGAGCTATCTTGATATAAGCGGTGCAGTTGAGGTGTTAGGGTATCAACCGCAGGACAATTTGGTTAAAACGCATCTCCACAAATTTTTTTAATATACCTTGCGATTCGGTCAAATGGGTTTGATGCTTTGGCATCTCATTCCTTATATCCGTTCTCCATTACATTACGAACTATGTTTTTGTTTTTTTTTAATACCTAAAAAGAAAAATGCGCGAAAATCCGAACTACACTGACCTTTACTATCAGAATACGACTTCTCACTCCCAGATCATTGACATTATCACAGAACACAGTGTTTCGCTCAGTGAGGTGGCTGCGCCGATTGATTGGGAAGCACTTTTCGGGAATACGCATCCGGTGGAAATAGAAATTGGGTTCGGTAAGGGGCGTTTCCTGCTTGAAGCGTCGAAACGCCATCCGAAAGTTAACTATATCGGCGTAGAGCGGGCACAGAAGTACGTCGAATTAACACGGGAGCGGTTTGAAAAGTACATGCGGCATTTTGGTGTCGATAAAGCGTCTGGGACGTTTTCTAATGTACGGCTCGCGTGGACGGATGCCAACTACTTTTTGACCCGATATGTCGCTGCGGCATCTGTGCAGGCGTATCATATCTACTTTCCAGATCCGTGGCCCAGAAAGCGGCAGCAAAAACGGCGGATTTTTCGGAATCAAGATTTTTTGGAAGCCTTGACGCGTACGCTCAACGCAGCGGGGGGCAGGTTGTATATTGTGACAGATTATGCGGCATATTTCCAAGAGATTCAGGAACGGCTTGCAGATTTGTCGGGACTTGATCCTATTGACGCAGCTCTCAAACCCGATCGCGATATCGCCACGAACTTTGAAACCAAGTATATCTTAGAGGGTAGACCGATCTATCGGGCAGTGTATGAGAAAGTTTTGTCTTAAAACCGAGTGAGCACGGAGAAAATTATGGAAACTGTAGAAACTACTGCGACACGCACCCTCCTAACACCTGAAGAGTACCTTGTTAGGGAACGGAAAGCACTGAGGAAAAGTGAATACCGCGATGGTCGGATATATGCAATGCCGGGGGCAAGTCGTGAACATAATCTTATCACCGTTAACGTCACGGGTGAATTTTACATACAATTGAGAACACGATCATGTGAAGTGTATCCGAGCGATATGCGGGTGAAGGTGAGTGCTGCAGGGCTGTATACCTATCCGGATGTTATCGTGGTCTGCGATGAACCGCGTTTTGACGATACATATTTTGATACGCTCTTGAATCCGACCGTGTTGATAGAGGTGCTTTCCCCGTCAACGGCAGCCTATGACCGTGGTGAGAAATTCACGTCCTATCAGAAACTGGATTCCTTGTGTGAATATGTGCTTATTTCACAAGATAGTGTTTGCGTTCAACGTTATCTCCGACAGGAACAGGACTGGGATTTGACGGAGTTTCGCTCGCTTGATGATGTTTTTCAGTTGCCTTCAATCGGGTGTGAACTCTCCTTGCAGGCGATTTATGCGAAAGTTCAGTTTTCTCAGGCGTAGATGTAACCGCGGGAATGTGTTACAAACCAACATAGGAGCATAAAGATGAACACAGCGCAACAGGAAAAGGCGACCCCAGAATTGTGGCAATCTCTGCCAAATGCGCCGGGCGTTTATCTCATGAAAGCCTCCGATGGCACTGTCATCTATGTCGGGAAAGCGGTCCGTTTGCGGACACGCGTGCGCTCCTATTTCGGCGAAGCTGGCAAGCCGAAACTTGCTATCGAAAGTCGTGAGAAGTCTGCACATGCACTCACCTCGCAGATGATGCGGTATGTTACCGAGGTTGATTACATCGTCACAGAGACGGAAGTAGAGGCGTTGATTCTGGAAAATAACCTGATTAAGGCGCATCAGCCCCGCTACAACGTGAAGCTAAAAGACGATAAACGCTACCCGTATCTGCGCGTAACCACGAATGAACCCTTTCCGCGTATCCATATTACGCGGAAAGCCGAGAACGACGGCACACGATATTTCGGTCCCTTTGTTCACGTCCGTTCAACACGGCAAGTCGTTAAACAGTTGACGAAATTCTTTCCGATCCGTACCTGTACCCTACCGCTCACGGAGACGGAGAATAAGTACCGGGTCTGTTTGGATTATCATATTGGTCGGTGTCCGGGCCCCTGTGCAGATAAGATCAGTGTCGCAGATTACGACGAGATCGTTCGGAAGGTCTGTCAGTTCTTGAGCGGGAATACGGACGCTGTTGTTAAAGAATTGACAGAGCAGATGGAAGCTGCAGCGGAGGCACTCGACTTTGAGACAGCAGCAAAGTATCGCGACACGCTTAAAGACGTTCAACAGGCGATTACAACACAGAATATGGATAGTGTCTCCGCGGCAGACGAGGATGTCATCGGCATTGCGGCGCGGACTGATATTGCCTGCGTGCAGCTGCTGCGGGTGCGAGACGGTAAGCTGCTTGAACGTGAGCACTACTACCTCAACGATGCTGATCCAGAGTCGCTCGCGACGGCGTTAAGTGCGTTCATTTCGCAGTATTATCAAAACGCGGTTTTCGTGCCAAAAACGGTTGTTTTGCCGATACCGATTGAGTCTGTGGGACTAATAGAAAATTGGCTGAGCGAGAAGCGCGGGAGTCGTGTTGGGTTCCATGTACCGAGAGCGGGGCGGCTCAGGAAGTTACAGACTTTGGCATCGAAAAATGCTGAAATTCTGCTGACGCAACGTGAACAAAATGTGGTTTATAGTAGTGGTGTGGAACCTGCACTCGTTGAACTGCAGGAACTGCTTGACCTAAAACACCCGCTCAGACGGATTGAGGCGTACGATATTTCTAATCTCGGTGATCGGTTTGCTGTTGGGTCAATGGTCGTTTTGGAGGGTGGGAAGCCTGCTTCAAGTGAGTACCGCCGGTTCAAGATCCGATCGGTTGAGGGGCAGAACGATTTCGCGATGATGCAAGAGGTGATCACCCGCCGCTTCCGGCGTGCCATCGCAGACGATGAAAAATTTAATAAACTGCCGGATCTGATGCTCATTGATGGTGGAAAAGGTCAGCTGGGCGCGGCACAAGCAGCTATGAAGGCTTTCACTACGTCCCGTCTTCCTGATATTCCGATGATTGCGCTTGCGAAACGGATTGAGGAGATTTTTGTGCCGGGGAAATCAGGACCGATTGTGTTGCGCGAAGATAACCCGACTTTGCACATGATCCAACGGTTACGAGATGAAGCGCATCGGTTTGCGATTACGTATCATCGACAACTCCGACAGAAGTCGCTGAGTGTGTCTGTACTTGATGAAATTCCGAATCTCGGTCCGAAACGAAAGCAGGCACTGCTTCAGCATTTCGGTTCAATAGAGGCGATCCGAGCGGCGAGTTTAGACGGGTTGCTCTCTGTGAAAGGGATTCCCCGTAGCGTCGCGGAGAATATTCGGAAGCATCTCTGAACGTTTTGCACAAATTTGTGCTTTTTTGCTAAAATTCTGCCCGTTATCGGGCAATATAGTTAATGGTTAATAGTTATAAGTTAACATCTTCTTGCAGGCAGTTCTCTTGTGGAGTCCACAGCAGAACACCACAACACAGTAACTTATAACCATCAACTCATCAACTAACAACTATTAACTATTACCGGTTGGCATATTATTTGCAAAGGAAGATTAACACTACCTTTGCTTTGATTCAGAAGTTTTTGAGGTTTTGAGATACCATAACTTGAGGATGTAGTGCCTGTCACTTCAATTGAATGTGAGCTCCTTTTGGGCCATGTTTATAGACGTATCACATTTTCGGACTGAACTAAAACACAATATGAAAGAAAGAAACATCAAAATCGTTGCGATCTTACTTATCCTGTTGAGCGTCGCGGTTTTACACGTCCAACTTTATCGGTTCGCAGAGGTAACGCACGACGGCGCGTTGCAAGTATTGGTCTGTTTGGGACGCGTTATTGGAATAGACACAAGCGACGAAGCCGACCAAGTGTTGTCCTTCCGTATCCTCTCTGGGCAATTTCGCGGCGAGCTCGTCAAGGTCAACAACATCTGGACAGGCCGCGCCTTCGGGGACCGGGTGTTGCACAAAGGCGATGTGCTGTTCCTCGATATTCCGCTCCGGGACCCGATGCACCCGAAAATTGAGCGGGTCTCTATGCGCGAGTACTTCCGCACGCCGTTCTTGTTGTATCTGGCGGGTACTTTAGGCGTTCTGATGATACTTGTCGCTGGGATGAAAGGTGTCCGTGCGATTCTGACGCTCTTTGTCACTGCGCTTGCTGTTGTTTACCTGCTTGTTCCATTGACGATCAGCGGTTACAACCCCATCGGCGTTGCCCTCCTCATTGCTGCACTCCTCACATTAACGACCTTCGTCCTCATTACAGGGTTTAGTTTCAAGGTCATCTCCGGGGTACTTGGGACCCTCGGTGGCTTGGCTGCTGTCGGTATTTTGTCGGTGATTAGTCAACAGGCGATGGCACTGACAGGGTTGGCACAAGAGTTTGGTTTCCTTGAACTGGGGATTGCCTTGTGGCGGACCCCTGCCTCACATGGTTGGAACTTCACCGGTATTCTCTCCGCTGGCATCATTTTGGGAGCTGTCGGTGCAATGATGGATGTGAGTATGTCCATCTCCTCAAGTGTCCATGAAGTCAAACAGGTGAACCCAAACATCACCGTCCGACAAGCGATTCGAGCCGGGCTGAATGTCGGACGCGATATTATGGGGACGATGGCGGACACGCTCATCTTTGCGTATCTCGGTGCGCACATGATGACGATGCTGCTGCCGCGCATTGAATTCCCAGAAGTCGGTTACCTCTACCCGTTCCTCCGTCTCGTTAACGATGAAGCGACAGCTGTCGCAATTATTCAAGCGGTGGTTGGTACGATTGGATTGGTGCTGACAGTTCCGATTGCTGCATCCGTTGCAGGATTCCTGACGCAATACGCGAAGGTCGACAAATCCGAGATTCATGAGGACCTCCCTTCGGAAGAGGAATTAGAGGAGCTGTTCCGTGCCGACCCGCCGCGCAGCAAAGCACGTATCGCTGTGCCTATCGCTATGGTTATCGTCCTGATTGGTACAATCTTTATATACTACCGCACACACGGATTCTCCGCGACGATCTCCGAGCAATCGGAGTACGCGAAAGGTAGAGTCGTTCGGTTGCTTGAGTCGAATGGAAATTTCCTTTTCGAGATTGATAGCAGTGCTATAAGTGATCTGGACAAGCGTAGTGTGCCTGTCGCTTTACGTGAGGCGTTCAACAATCAGAACATCCCGTTTTCTGACGAAGTCACCGTCTCAGTGAAACCGTGGAAAGACAGTCGTTGGCTGCTCTCAGATGAGAAGTATGAGCAAACCTATAGTATTCGTGAAATGGAGCAAGCGGAGAAGATTGTCCTTAATGTCTATGAATCAAAAAGCGAGCATCATATCCTTGAAGTGGAGATGTTGAGCGGGATGTATAAAGGCAGACACTTGGTGTTACGGAATATCGTGAACCACAATATGCCGTTGCTGAGCATCCCCGCGGAGCCGGGTGACGTTATTCTGTGCCGTGTCGCCGGGGATCCTGAGCAAATCAGCCTCGTTAACATCGTCCAAGATTATGGTAGAGACCGTTTCCTGATTTGGATGGTCGGGGGGATGCTGCTCATGATTATTCTCGTCGGTCGAATTGAAGGCATCCGGACAGCGTGTGCGATGCTTATGTCTGCTGCCGTTATCTATTTTTTCATGCTGCCGTTGATTTCGGAGGGTGCGAATGCAGTTTTCATCGTGACGCTGACTTCGGGCGTGGTGGCGTTTGTGTCGCTGGTGTTCGTGATCGGTCCGAGTCGGAAGACGTTTTCAGCCGTACTTGGAACGATGGGGGGTATCTTGGTTGCGGGGCTGATTGTGCTGTTTGCGCAGCAACATCTTCATTTCTCTGGCTTAGAGAACGCGATCTCGGCGGACATTATAGAGGCGACGCGCACACCGCCCTTCGATTTCGTGCAGATTCTCTTGGCAGGGATGTTGATGGGTGTGTTAGGGGTCGCTGTGGATGGCGCGATTGAGGTGGCATCGAGTATGGAGGAAATTCGCAAGGCGAACCCGAACATGCCGACCTGGCGGCTCATCGCCTCCGGTCTCAACGTCGGCACGGACATCCTTGGAACGATGGTGAATACACTGGTCTTTGCTTATCTCGGTGTGGAGTTGCTGCTTGTCGTCACGATTGCAGCGCCGAATCTGTCCTTCTTCAAATCGCCACCGGCGCAGCTGCTGAGCATCGGTGTTGTCTCAGCGGAGATTGTGCGGTTGCTGGCTGGCACGCTCGGTTTAGTTCTCGCGATTCCGATTACAGCGGTGATTTGCGCCTTCTGGAATCCGAAGCAGAAGACGTAGTTGGCTGTCAGCATTTGGTGGCGATGATGTGGTTCCCTGTTATACGAAAGGATGCTAACCGCGCCATTACACCTTTCGGCTGCGTGCCTTTCGCTTAGTTGCGCGTAGCGATTGAAAATTGTACCTACCCATCCATATTTTCCACTTGAAAAATTAAAAATATTGACATTCACCCAAATATTAAGGTATCCTTGACTTAAAAGAGGCAGCAGATTTTCATTTTTTTTTGGATTTTGCACGTTTTTTGCCCCAAAAAAGTGTCTTTAATATACAGTTCGGTAACGGATACTGACCCATGTTATCTAATCAAACTTTTTTGGCGTGCGAACAGCGACTTTTGTTGGCTTGCCAGCAGTAGAAAAGGAGATAAGACTAAATGCAACTAACTAATAAACAACACATTTACGTTTACACACTCACCTTCTGCGTAACGCTATTCTTTGTATTTCCATTGACGACAATAGCACAGACCGTTAATATCCCCGATGATAACCTTCGTGCTGCGATTGAAGAGGCACTCGGCAAAGCACCGAATGCCCGGATTACAGCCGATGAGATGGCAAGGTTGCGGGAGCTTAGGGCAGTGAGCATGGACATCAGAAGCTTGGCGGGTCTTGAAGCCTCAGTAAACCTGGAGGACTTAAGGCTTAACAACAATTCAATATCCAACATCTCGCCGCTTGAAGGATTGATAAAACTGCGTCACATAGAGTTGGAAGAGAATGAAATAACCGATCTCTCACCGCTTGAAGGATTAATCGCGGCGGATCAGTTACGTCTTGGGACTAATCTAATAACTGATCTTTCGCCGCTTGAAGGATTAATCAACCTGAGAGGTATAACGCTCCATCACAACGCCATATCCGATTTGTCTCCGCTTGCAGGGTTGATGAAACTGGAATGGATAGGCATGAGCCATAATCCCGTGGCAGACCTCACGCCTCTTTCAGGATTAACAAACTTGCATAATTATCACTCTTGGGGCACGCCTGTATTGAACCTATCCGCCATAGCGAAATTGCCCAAACTCAGAGAAATCAAT
Source organism: uncultured Poribacteria bacterium (assembly GCA_951828385.1). Classification (GTDB taxonomy): domain Bacteria; phylum Poribacteria; class WGA-4E; order WGA-4E; family WGA-3G; genus WGA-3G. The sequence goes on along the minus strand of OX639973.1, from coordinate 2,702,138 downwards.
GTGTGTGGCGGAGAGATATCGGATATCTCCGCCTTAGCCGACGCGAAGGGTTTAAAAGAACTCTACCTTCCCGGTAACGAGGTCTCGGATCTGTCACCATTGAAGGGATTAACAGGTTTGACACACCTCAGTCTTGAACATAACGAGATCTCGGATCTTTCGCCGCTTGAAGGGCTAAGCAACTTGACCTGGGCGGATTTCCGTGACAATAAAATATCGGACGTATCCGCCCTCGCGGCATCAAGGCAATTAAGGTGGTTAGATTTGAGCCAAAACAGCGCGATAACAGATGTATCCGCGCTCGCTGTTTTACCTAATCTAACATGGATGGGCCTCGCCGAAAACACACGCATTGAACCGGCTCAGTTGGAGCGGTTTTCCACCGAAACAACTATCTTACACGCGAATTTCGTTAACTCCACATTCCCGGAAGCCGGTCCAAAGATAGTGGGACCCTGGTTGTGGGCAATCGTGCCCGGGTCAGGCGTTTCTAACGCGGACCTGCTGGCAAAAGCGACCGAGGGGGCGGCTACAGAAATAAAAGTCTCTACCTTCGGGGCAACCGAAGACAAACCCGTCGGAGACAGCAAGTGGGTCGTCCACAATCTTTCCGCCGTAGGTGGTGATAACATGAACGAGATGACAGATGCCCTGGGCTGGGGCAGTGGTTCGGAGGTATACGACCACGTCGTTTACGGTTCTCTCACCTTGAATTCGCCCCGTAAACAGGAAACGACAATGCTCGTCGGCAGCGATGATGGCGTCAAGGTCTGGCTTAACGGGGAGGTGGTCCACTACAATCCTGTGGAACGGGGAGCTGGTGATTTCCAAGATGCCTTCCCTGTCACGCTGAAACAGGGGACAAATGCCCTGTTAGTTGCCCTTGACAATCGAGGGCATGGAGCTTTTAGCGGGTTTTTTGGTTTTGCCAAAGACGCAGAATATACAGTGAACCACCCGGATAAAAAAGTCACGATTGAAGTGCCAGCTTATGATGTGAATAAAGATGGGATAACAAACATTTTGGATCTCATTCTGGTAGGGCAAAACTTCGGAAAAGCCAATCCTACCAATGAACGCACGGATGTAAATGGCAATGGGACTGTCAATATCTCTGACCTTATCCTTGTCGCGCAAAATCTCGGTGAACTCAGCGGAATTGCTGCTGCACCTTCTGTTCTTGCCCTCCGCAGCATCGGATTAGACGCAGCAATCGTACAGGCGTGGATAGCACAAGCACAGGTTGAAAACGACGGTTCGCTTGCTTTCCAGCGCGGTATTGAAAATCTCCAGCAACTTTTAGCGTTGTTGACACCAGAGCAAACAGCATTGCTTGCGAACTACCCGAATCCGTTCAATCCTGAGACATGGATACCTTATCAACTCTCACAAGCAAGCGATGTGCAGATCGGCATCTATGCGATAAATGGCACTTTGGTTCGGACGTTAAACTTAGGACACCAGTCTGTGGGTATCTATCAACAACGGACGCGTGCGGCGTATTGGGATGGTCGTAACCAACTCGGTGAAGCTGTTGCCAGCGGTGTCTATTTTTATACGTTGACTGCCGGTGATTTCACGGCAACGCGTAAGATGTTGATAGCGAAATAATTGTCAGTAAGGAGATAAATAATGAAAACCGGAAAATACCTCGGACCACACATGCACGGTTTGTGCTATACTGTAATTATCTTAACCCTCATTCTGCTGGGATTTGGAACCGCAGCTGCACAACAAGAACTCGCGCAAGAGGCGTATGTCATCCTTCAAAAACACTGTCTCGGTTGCCACGGAGAACACGGCACTTTTAGGGACGCCCTCGTTATTCAGTCCGCGGAAGGGCTGGTTGCAACTGGCGCGATTGCTCCCGGAGATCCTAACGGTTCTGGGTTCTATCGACGGTTAATAGAAACCGCTCCAGAAAGACGGATGCCCCTCGGACAGCCACCGATGGCACCTGAGCTGATTGAGACAATCCGCCACTGGATTGAAGCAGGGGCACCGAATTGGCAGGTGCAGTATGATGTCAACTTCATTACGACGGATGTGATGCTTGATACAATCGAGAAACATCTTGAGACGCTCCCCGCATTTGATCGTCCTTCTGCGCGCTATTTTACACTTACACATCTCTATAATGCGGGCGAAACACCGGAGGCATTAGAGGCATATCGGCTCGCGCTTTCTAAACTGGTGAACAGTCTCTCTTGGGGCTCCGAAATCATTAAACCCCAACCGATTGACCCGGGAAGAACTATTTTCTACATTGACCTGCGGCACTACGATTGGGTTTTTCGGAATGAAGCATGGACGCGGATTGAACAAGCATACCCGTATCAAATTGCGTTCAATCCAGAAACACAAGCCGGTTTGCACGAGAAGTTGGTGGCTTTGCGTGCGGAAATGGCCTGTGAGGTGCCGTTCGTGTATGTTGACTGGTTTCTGGCGACGGCATCGCTGCCGCCCCTGTATCACGAGATTTTGGATCTGCCTGAGACGGAGCATGAACTTGAAAAAGCATTGGGTATAGATGTGATAAGAAATCTTCAAAATGCGCCGGGTGTGAACGTCTGGCGTGCGGGTTTCAACGGCTCGCGTGTATCGGCGAATAATCGGGTTTTAGAACGGCACAGATCACCACACGGCGCGTATTGGAAAAGTTACGATTTCGCCGGTAACATCGGCACCCAAAATATCTTTACGCATCCAGTGTCTTTCAAACATGACGGTGGCGAGGTTGTCTTCCATCTCCCGAACGGTTTGCAGGCGTATTATATCTCGGATGGATCAGGGAATCGGATAAATGCGGCTCCGCTCGCGATAGTCTCCAACAAGGCTGCGAGTGATCCGACTGTCCGCAACGGTCTGTCCTGCATCGGTTGCCACACAGAAGGGATGCAAACGTTTGAAGATCAGGTGCGTGCGTTTGTTTCAAGGGAGGCTGACAGTCCGGAGAAAGCACAAGCGTTGCTTCTGTATGTGGAACAATCCAAGATGGATGCTTACATTGCAGCTGATACAAAGCGTTACAGAGATGCACTTGAAGCCACGGGCGGTGTATTTGGCGGTATTGAACCGGTGCATCGGCTCTACGAAGCGTTTCAAGGGCCTCTTGATGCGTCCCACGCCGCTGCGGCTGTCGGTTTAGAGGCTGGCGTGTTCCTTGAAAAGATTCGTGAGAATCCGAGTTTAGGAGATTTGGGTTTGGGGGTTCTGGAAGATGCAGGCGGTAACGTGAAGCGCGATGTATGGACGAAGCACTTTACGGATGTGGTTTCCGCGCTGCATTCCCCGGACACCACCGTACCGCGTCCGGTCGATCCGGGGGTTGACTATCGCCCTGGTGATCTGGTTTCTATCCCGGATCCGAACCTCCGCGCTGCCATTGAGGAGAGGCTCGGTAAATCCCCTGGTGCGGTGATTACAGCAGGCGACATGGCAAGGTTAGAGCGCATTGAGGTTGATGAAAGGGGTATAAGTGATCTGAGGGGCCTTGAGGCTGCGACGAATCTGGAACGGATAGAGTTTCGTCATAATTCCATATCTGACTTATCTCCACTCAGAAACTTGACACGGCTGAATAACATCAAGCTCCGAGGGAACAGGATCATCGACGTATCCCCGCTTGCTGGGTTAATCAATGTGGATTGGTTGGGACTTGAGGAGAATGAGATTACCGATTTGTCACCGCTTGCCGGATTAGTAAAATTAAACGGGATCGGGATTTCACGGAATCCCATATCAAATGTTTCACCGCTCGCGAACTTAATCAGTTTAGAACGGATAGACGCTTGGGGTACGCCCATCTCTGACTTCTCACCCTTGGCAAAATTAACGAGACTCAGCTGGATAGAATTTGGCGATGACAGATCAATATCGGCTCTTCCTTCTCTGAAGGGTTTAAAAGCACTGAAACGTTTGGAAATCACTAACTGCAATATCTCAGATCTCTCTGGATTAGCGGAGTTAACACAGTTGGAATGGTTATCATTGGTCAATAACCAGATATCGGATGTCACACCGTTGGGTAACCTAACAAGTTTGGAACATTTGAATCTTGACGCTAACGTTATCAAAGATGTATCACCGCTGGCGAAGTTAACACGATTGGAGTTGTTATACCTTGAAAATAACCAAATATCAGATGTATCGCCACTTGCGGGGTTAACCAACTTGGAACGGTTAGACCTTCGGAACAATGCAATATCTGACTTTTCGTCTTTAGATGGGTTGTCCGAGAAGACGATTGTTAGGGCGCAAGGCAATCCAGGTGCTTTCCTAAAAGGAGGTCCGAAAATTACGGGACCTTGGTTGTGGTTACTGTTGCCAGGTGCTCAGTTTGAGAGTTTCCGTAACACAGATTTGCTTGCCCAGTCAAGTGGAGGTGATGTAACCGAATTGGGGGTTGCTACTAATGGAACAACAGAAGGAAAGCCCGTTGGCGACAGTATCTGGACTTCCCATAGCATTTCCGCCACGGGTGGAAACAACATCAACGAGATGCTGAATGCTCTCGGTATGTCAAGGAATACTGACAGTGACAACGTGGTTTATGGTTCAGTCTCCTTAGAATCCCCTCGGGAACAACAAACAGAAATGTTTGTCGGAAGCGATAATAATCACAAAGTCTGGTTTAATGGCAAATTAGTTAACGAGAAACTTGATGGGGATTGGGCAACCGATTATCAGCAATCCTTCCCTGTCACGCTAAAACAAGGAAAAAACGTCCTATTGGTTGCTGTTCATGCTTGGGGTGGGGGGTGGTGCGGTCATTTTGGATTTTCACCTGATACTGAATATACGGTATTACCGCCTGGGACCAGATTTTCCTTTTCCACAGCGGCGACACAGGTTAAGGTTGGTGATACTTTCACCGTTCAACTCAAAGCGGAAAATATCTCTAACTTAGCGGGATGGCAATCTGATGTTATTTTTGATCCCACTGTGCTAAAAGCAAACAGTGTGAGCAAGGGCAATTTTCTGGAGCAGGGGGGTGGACGTAGCCACTTTCTGGAAGGCACAATTGATAATACTACAGGCAGAATTGCCGATATAGGTGCTGCCCGGATATCCGAAGGTGGTGCTAACGGTGAAGGCACACTGCTGTCGGTCTCTTTCACAGCAAAAGCGAACGGCGAGAGTCGGTTGTCGCTGCGTAAGTTTCAAGCCGGTTCCAGCCTTGGTGAGACGATTTTGTCTCCTGCACCTGATATTATCATCACGGTCGGAGATCCGTCGCCCTCGGTTGTGGGTGATGATAGATTCTCTCTTTCCACAGATGCAGACCCCATTCGCATGGGTGATACTTTCGTTCTTCAGCTCAGTGCAAATGATGTTACGGATTTAGCAGGATGGCAAACTGATATTGCGTTTGACTCGGATGTGCTTGAAGCCGTTGAGGTGAACGAAGGCAATTTTTTGAAGGCAGAAGAAGCATCTACCTTCTTTCTATCAGGTACAATTGATAATACTGTGGGTGAGATCACGAAGTTAAGTTCAGCAAGGTTCGGCAGTAGTACAAGTGGCACAGGCACCCTCCTCCTGGTTACATTTAGGGCGAAGGCGACCGGAGAAACGCGTGTAACATTTAGCGATTTCTTTGCTGGTGCCAGTAGCGGTGCGGAGATCCCTTCAGACGTTCCTGAAATCGTGATCACTGTGGAAGAGGGTGCGTTCCTTACTTGGGATGTGAATGCCGATGGGACTACGAACGTTCTCGATCTGATTCTCGTGGCACAACATTTGGGCGAAGATGCATCCGCTAACCCACAATCTGACGTAAATGGCGATGGGACTATTAATGTCTTAGACTTGATCGTTGTCGCACAACATCTCGGTGAACCCGCTAATGCAGCTGCCCCTTTCTATGTTACTGGGATAGAGACTTTGGAATTGGACCCGGCAATCGTTCAAGCTTGGATAGTGCAGGCACGGGTTGAAAATGATGGGTCGCTTGCTTTCCAGCGAGGCATCGAAAACCTCCAACAACTTTTAGCGGTACTACTTCCCGAAAAGACGGCGTTGCTGCCGAACTATCCGAACCCGTTTAACCCAGAGACGTGGATACCGTACGACCTTGCGGAGGCTGCGGATGTGACGGTGCGTATCTATGCTGCGGATGGTGTCTTGGTTCGGACGTTGGCGTTAGGGCATCAAGTCGCTGGTATCTATCAGAGTCGCACCCGTGCGGCGTATTGGAATGGCAAGAACGAGGTAGGAGAACCTGTGGCGAGTGGTGTCTATTTTTATTCCCTAACGGCGGGTAATTTCACTGCTACGCGGAAAATGTTAATAGTGAAATAGATGCGCTGAATCAAGGGAGACCGGTGTAAGCGAGATCAGGGATTTCTACTAAGGATTCACCCGCGTCCATCTTATGTGCAGCGAACTGGAGGCACGCCAGAATATCTTCGGCTTCCAAATCTGGCATTTCTTCAAGAATCTCTTTAACAGAAAGTCCACTCGCGAGCAATCCCAGGACATCCGTGACGCGAATCCGCATGTCCCGAATACAAGGACGTCCGCCACACTTGTTTGGATTAAAAGTAATTCGGCTTAATCGAAGTTCCTGTTCAATGATGACTTTGAGACTTGCATCGCCGATTTGTGCTACGAGTTTTTCTGCAATTTCGAGATCGGACTTTGCTGCGGAGAAATTCCCGAGTTCGCTTTTCGCTTTTCCTCGCTTGTAATAGGCACGGGCAAAATCTGGTTTTAGATGGATGGCTGTATTATAGTCAGCGATAGCACCTGTATAGTCCCCTGACTTGCTCTTTTCGTTACCCCACGTGAAGTAAGTTTCAGCAGATAGTGATTTGTGATTAGTTTTCATTTGGATGCTCCTTTGATTTCAGTATACACTATCCAAACCTTCAAATGCAAGAATTTTTGATATTATCCTCGTAAGCATCCACCTATAGTAGCACTATAGAGAAAAAATTGCCTATTGTGGCGACCACGCCATCACGGTTCCGAAACTGGCAAACGCACTATTTTCACCGCTCGTTAGGATACGCGACCCTTGGACGACGACCCGTGCATCACGACTCGTGATTTTGTAACTGACGGGGGCATCTTTGGCAATCAACGGTTCACCGTTTGCATCCTTGAGCTTATCGAGCCGATAATGCACCGAACGATGCGCTGGCACGTCAAACTCACAGGAGACGTTCTCCAGCGTAATATCCTCGTAAAGTACCTCTAAGAGACAACGGGTGTCTATATCAGCAGTGTTGGAGATACAGATAGATTCGTGCGAGAAATAGCCACCGCCGTGCTGTTCCCACTCCTGTTCTGCTGGCGTGAGTGCTGCCATGTAGCCATCCGGAATAACCCAGACGTAAGCACCATCACCCTCTGAAGTGTAGCATTTGAGTGCATCTGCTATTGCCTCTGGATTGTCATCCACTTGATCCAGCGAAATCACAAGAAATCGGGAGTATGTTCTTATTCCCTTTACGAATGTAGTCTGTTTTAACTCACCTCTCACATTTAGGCATACTGTGTTATCTCCTAACATCATGAGGTGACTAACGCCTTGTGATGTGAGCCAATCGCCGAACGCGTCGTTGAGGAGTGTTGTTAGGGGTTCAAGGTGTGGGACACCTGCCCCTTTGTAGTCTTGAATCGTTGCCAGTAATGTTCCAAATGTCATAATTTCCTCTGCTAAACCATCCATCGTTCGCCAATGCCGAGTAGTGCCATCAATACCTGCAAAAGCACACTCTCGGCATCAGGTCCGATAAACTGTCGATGTGTATCAATATAGGTGCCGTAATCGGCAGCCCATTCACGAAAATAGGTCTGGTATTCCCAACCGTCTGCGGTGCGGCGGAAAACGGACCGGTCCGGGTACGGGAGTTTCTCTGTTAAGAGTTGTAGGAGTTGTTCGAGTGTCGGTATCCATACGTCGTCGGTGTCTTCTGTTTCCGGGCGAAGTGCTTGGATTTCAGGGTGCCGACATCTCTCGCGGTATTCTTGCTTGTCGGATGCGTTCATGGGTTTGTGGTCAGACAAAATACGCCTGATCTATATTTTCGTCTAAGCCTCTTCATTTTCTGTAGAAGCGATCGGAATATCTGGGTTTAGGCGCGAGTGATGCATTGCCCAATAGATCGCCACTGTAATTACGCCGCCGACGAGGGTCGCTATACACCATATTCCGGGGCCGACTATAATCAGATTCCGTGTCCGATCTAACCGGGTTGCATCCCGGTAGACTGCTATCGCAAAGACGATATGTATCAGGATTGTTAAGACCGCAACCGCTATTGCCAAGAGTGCGCCCAATTGACTCCATCCGCTCAGGAAATTCAGGAACTTTGGGCTCATAATATCAAAATTCATTTTCGCGTCCTTCGTGTTGATTTGAGGGTATTATACGGCGTTGGTTTTTAATTGTCAATGTTTCTGCTATACGACAAAATTTCCCTTGCAATTCCGCCCTAATCTCTGTATAATTTGACATTGTTTCGTTCACCTACAACACATAGGGAAAGTAAATGCCAGATTTCAATATCAAACCGACCCACAAACCTATCCAAAACTACTATACCGAACTCGAAAGATATGCCCAACTCGGTGAGGAAAATGAAGGTACCGTCCGCACTGCATTCCAAAACCTGCTCCAGCATTACTGCCACCGCTCCAACCTCACCCTCCTCTGTGAAAAGACACACTACACGCCGGAGAAAAGGCGAATAATACCCGACGGTGAAGTCGTTGATACCTTCGGTTTACCACACGGCTACTGGGAGGCAAAAGATACACAGGACGATCTCCATGTTGAAGCGGACAAGAAATTCGCCGCAGGTTACCCCTCGAACAATATCGTCATCCAGTCTCCGACCCATGCACTTCTCTATCAACACGGACGACTCCAACTCGACCTTGACATCACCGAGCCGAGAAACCTCATTCAAGTGCTCCAGACCTTCTTCACCTATCAAGAGGAGAACATCTCCGCATGGCATACTGCTGTCGCTGACTTCAAAGACACGGTACCGGAACTCGGTGACAAATTGGCGGCGTTAATCGAAACCGAACGCCAAAACAATCCGCATTTTCAGGAAGCGTTTACCCGTTTTCATCAACAGTGTCAAACCTCGATTAACCCGAACCTCTCCGTCGCCGCCATAGAGGAGATGCTCATCCAGCATCTGCTAACGGAACGTATCTTCCGCACGGTCTTTGATAATCCTGACTTTACGCGCCGAAATATTATCGCCCGTGAAATTGAGAATGTTATTGACGTGCTCACAGAACGGACACTGAATCGGTCCGAATTTCTCCGCCCTTTGGAGCCATTCTACGCTGCGATCGAGAAAACCGCCGCGACTATCACTGATTTCTCACAGAAACAGGGGTTTCTCAACACTGTCTACGAGCAGTTCTTTCAAGGCTTCTCCGTTAAAGTTGCAGATACGCACGGTATCGTCTACACACCGCAACCGATCGTCGATTTCATGGTGAAAAGCGTCGAGCATATCCTACAGACTGCGTTTGATCGTTCACTTTCGGAGAGTGGCGTACATATCATCGACCCGTTCGTCGGGACTGGTAACTTCATCGTCCGCATTATGCAGGCACTTGACCCGATTTCATTGGAACGCAAATACACCGCCGACCCGCCAGAACTCCAGTGCAACGAGGTGATGCTCCTACCCTACTATATCGCCAGTATGAACATCGAGCAAGAATTCTACACCGCAACGCACCGGTATCTCCCGTACGAAGGTATCTGTCTCGTGGATACGTTTGAGATGATAGAGGACCAGCAGATGCAGCTCCTCACACCTGCGAACACGGCACGTGTCGAAAAGCAGAAAGAGACCGATATGTTCGTCGTCATCGGTAACCCACCGTACAATATGGGACAGGTTAACGAGAACGATAACAACAAAAACCGGAAGTATCAGACGATGGATGAACGGATTGCGGACACATACGCAAAAGATTCTAAGGCAACGCTCAGGAATAAACTTTCAGATCCGTATGTCAAGGCGATTCGGTGGGCATCTGATAGAATTGGTGAGGATGGCGTTGTGGCTTTTGTGACGAATAATGGCTTTCTTGACGGTATAGCGTTTGATGGGATGCGAAAACGTCTTGCAGAAGAATTTGACACTATCTACATTTTGGATCTGGGTGGTAATGTTCGTAAGAACCTGAAACTTTCAGGTACATCGCACAATGTGTTTGGCATTCAGGTTGGAGTGAGTATTAATTTTTTCATCAAAAAGGCTGACAACACAAATTCGCAAGCGCAAATTTTCTACGCTTGTGTTGATGAATTCTGGTGGAAGGAAGACAAGTATGACTACCTCAATTCAAAGCAGCATTACCAAAATGTTGAATGGGAGCGAATGACACCAGACAAACGGAATACGTGGCTCACCGAAGGTCTCCATGCTGAATTTGATACCTTTATTCCAATGGGGAATAAAGCGATGAAAGCAGCTAAAGGGACGGCGACGGGTGTAATTTTCAAGACGTATAGTCTTGGTGTCAGTACGAACCGTGATGCATGGGTTTACAACTTCAATCGCAACAGGCTTGCCGAAAATATGAGCGGTATGATTGAAAATTACAATGCTGAAGTTGCTCGATGGGGACAAAGAACAGATCGAAATGCTAACCTTGACGATTTTGTGGTATCTGATGACGAAAAAATCAAGTGGAGCCGTAACTTAAAGCGCGAATTGAAACGAAACAGAATTGCTGAATATGCTGAACACAAGGTAAGAGATTCACTCTATCGTCCTTTCACAAAATCTAATCTATTTTTTGATTCCATTATGAATGACGAAGTTTCGCGCTTTTCTTCTATCTTTCCTACTTTTGAGGCAGAAAAAGAGAATCGGGTGATTTGTGTTCCAAGTATTGGTGGGCGTACTGATTTTTGGTGCTATTTTACAAATGTAGTCCCGAATTTGACGATAACTTCAACAGATGGAACGCAATGCTTCCCGTTCTACATCTACGACGAGGACGGCACAAACCGACAAGAGAACATCACCGATTGGGCATTAACAGCATTCCGTACCCATTACAACGCCGACACCATCACCAAATGGGACATCTTCCACTACACCTACGGACTCCTGCATCATCCTGAATATCGCGAGAAATACGAGGCGAACCTCAAACGCGACCTGCCCCATATCCCTTTCGCTAAAGACTTCTGGGGGTTTGCAAAAGCAGGCGCGCACCTCGCGGATCTCCACGTCACCTACGAATCCCAACCTGAATACGATAAACTGAAGTTCATCCAGACCCCGGATGTGCCGCTCGATTGGCGTGTTGAGAAGATGAAACTCTCCAAAGACAAAACGCAGATCGTCTATAACAATTTCCTAACACTCGATGGCATCCCGCCAAAAATCTTTGACTACCGACTCGGCACCCGTTCCGCCCTGGAGTGGGTAATTGATCAATATCGTGTGAAAACGGACAAACGGAGCGGTATCATCAACGACCCGAACCGTGCCGACGATCCGCAGTATATCGTCAAGTTGATTGGGAAGGTAATTACAGTGAGCTTGGAGACGGTGGATATCATTAACAAATTGCCCGCCATAAAATAATCACACCTCAGCCTGTGTTGATAAAAGTTCTGTATCCTGTAGGGATATGCTGTTGGTTTCGTGTGTTGGTATTCTGTAGCATAGCAAACTGTTAGCCTGTGTGCTATCGTGAGTGTAGTTCTGCGGTAAAAATAAATCCTATGTAGGAGCGAGCTGTGATCGCGATGCCTTGCTTTTCACTGTAGGAGCGAGTGTTTTTGCTTGGGGATTTCACTATGCTCGCGATCTGCCGACCCAAAACACTTAAAAACCCAGAACTAAACAGCCACCCTATCACCTCGATTTTTCTTGATTCTCTCGCTCAGATATGCTATTATTTTAGTAAAGTGAATTATAGGGACGCACCCTTGAAAGGATTTCCGTTGGTCTCTTGCAGTGTCATTTTACAATAATATTGAAGGACTTTTAGGATAGCAATTCATAAGTTTAGCAGTATCTTCGTCTGCAAGGTTATCGGAGATTTTTCGCTGGTTACTTGTGCTATTGTTCTTGCGCTTTACATGAACAATCAAGAAATTTTCACACCTGAAGAACGAGACGAAAACGAAGAGCGAAAGCGTGAGCTGATTGACCTTGTTGCTTCGGAAGAAGCTATACTCATAGTGGGAGCAGGAAGTAGTGCACGTGTGGGTTACGTGACTTGGAACGGTCTTCTGGAAGAATTGGAAGATTTAGCCAATAGATGTGGTACCGGTCTCGATCAAACTCGAAAAGGTGATGAATTAGCATACGCTGAAGTCATCAAATCACATATTGAGAAAACGGATGATATAGGTAAATATTATGATTTACTTTATGAACTTTTTCGACCTAATGCCCAAGGCTATGATGAATTCCATAGATTGCTTGTTGATCTCCCTTTCAGAGGTATCTTAACCACGAATTATGATACTGTTCTTGAAGCAGCATTGTCAGGAAAAAAGATTGAAGCACAACTGGCAGGTAAAGAGATTCCTCCTATAGATGAATCACCATTGGTAATTGGACAAGATGCTCCTCGACTCATCCATGAATTCTTACTGGCGCGAAATAATGACCCTCATATACCGCAGCGAATTGCACATCTACATGGAATATATAGGTATCAAGAGAGTATTATTTTGAGTGCTGACGACTACATTAAGAAATATGGGTTGCGCGTTGAGCAAACCAGTGAGGACAAAGGAAATGAAGATAGATGGACGCTCCATCGAAAATTGTTGTGGGCTGTTTTAGCAACTCGTAGAGTCGTTTTTGTCGGTTTCAGTATGGAGGACCCCTATTTTAACAAGATGTTAGAAATCGTCAGTGCAGACTTGTGGGGCTGGAACAAATCTATTCACTTTGCAATTATGGGTATCTCTGCCGAAGACAGAGAAGATATCCAGGATTCAAAAGATAAAGCGGATAGACTCAAAAGTAAGTATGGTATTGACACTGTATTTTACGAGGTTATTGAAAAATCACATAAACGTTTAGAGGATGTCTTCATCGACATCGTAAAACAATGTGAGAATATGAGTAGATCTACTGAGGAAACCCAAGACCTGTCAGGCGATGGTGATCGTCCTGAAGATGAAGAATCGAAATCCGTTTCAAGTGGGTCAAGAAGCATATTGGATTGGCTTAAACGAGAAGGCCAGCGTATGATAAGGAGAATTGGTGATGAAGATTAAGCGCGAGAAACTCCTTAATGATTTACAAGATTTTGCTATGCGGGGAAACGGGGTCATTATTGGAAGTCCAGGGGTCGGGAAAACTTACTTGCTGAAAGAACTCTATCAAAGTTTAGAATCTCTGGAAATACCAGAACTTATACTCCCTATTGACCAACTTGGAGATGGCACTGACAAAACTTTACGCAAAGAGTTGTCGTACGAAGGCGATCTGATTGAAAGGTTGAAGTCCGTTCCTGTTTCGAGCAAGAAAGCAGTATTACTTTTTGATGCATTCGATGCTGCCCGAAATGAACAGACGCGCAAACGTTTTCTGGACCTCATCCGCCGTGCAATTCTTGAGCTCTGCGAGTCGTGGAATATCATCGTTACAGTCCGAACCTATGATGCCAAAAAATCACAGCAACTCTTGGATCTGTTTGGTAACGCTGATAACACCGAATATCAAAGCGAAGGAATTTTATGCCGCCATTTCACAATCCCACCGTTCAATGAGGATGAAATTCTACAAGCCTTTAACCAGATTGGATGTACGAAAACTATCTATGACGATAGTTCCCAGGATTTTAAGGACATCCTCGCAAACCCCTTCAATCTTTGGCTATTGGAAAGGATTCTAAAGAGTTCAGACAGGGTTCCTGATTTTAGCCAGGTTCATTCTGAAGTCCAGTTACTCGACTTGTTTTGGCAACGACGAATAGTGGATAAAAACAACGGAGATACCCGCTTATTTTTTCTTGAAGGAACCGCGCTTCAGATGGTTAAAAAGTGTTCTTTGAGCATTAGACAAAGCGACCTTCATAAAAAGCAATTATATGTTAGCGGACAGGGGATAAAAGGAGTCCTTAGGGATCTCTTGAGTGACGAAATCTTGATGAAGGTTTCTTCGAGTGGACAACGGATTGCTTTTTCTCATAATATTCTCTTTGACTACGCAGTTAGCGTCCTACTCATTGATGATGAACCTCAACATCTTGAAAGTTTTATTACTGATGATCTATCGCGGCCTCTCTTTCTCCGGCCTAGTCTCACCTACTTTTTCACTCGCCTCTGGTATTATGATTCCGAAAGTTTCTGGAAGGCGTTTTGGCACATTTTCCGAAGCAATCAATCCGTACATTTGCGTCTTGTCGCGCGTTTGATTCCGACAACCGTTATTGCAAATGAAGCACGTAATATTGAACAACTGACACCACTTTTAGAGAGGTTACAAAATGGAGAAAAAATCGCAAAGGACGCAATAACGAGACTTCTACAGTCACTTCAAACGTTGCAAATTAAGCATGACGTGCTTTGGATTGATTTTTTCGACCAAGTTTCGCAACACTTACACAGTGACTTTGCTTGGGATTTGGCAAACCTCACTTCAGATATTCTTGAGCGAGTACCAAAAACTGAAACATCTATCATAGACGCTTGTGGACGGATTGGACGGCGGCTGTTAAAGTGGGTATGGGAAGAAAGAAAAACAAGTGAAAGTGATTGGTATGATCGGTTTGGGGGACATTGGGCGGTGCCACTCGTTGCCAAAACATATCACACGGATGTTGAAGAATCTCGCCTACTACTCAAACAGGTTCTCCAACTGACGAATGAAGATAATTTCCCGATAAGTTTTCTGTCACGGTTGACTGAGCATGTAAATAAAATTTGGGACTGTGACCCTGAATTTGTTGTCTCAATCTATCATACTGTTTTTGCACATGAGTTCAATAGCGAGGGAGAGACACAACGGGGTGGATTTGTTTTATCTATAACGACTTATCGGAGCCAGGATTTTGGGATGTGTCAGTATCGGTTGGTAAAGCATCTCCACAATTTTCTTCAAAAAGTGCCTTTAGATGCAACGAAAGCAGTGATTCAGATTGTTAACGCCTTTATTATCCGCACGCATCTCATTAAGGATAGCAGGGAGGATGTGGTACCTGAAGATTTAATAAGCACGTTCAATTTTCGTGGGAAACCGACTTACTTTATGGAAGACGGTAGTTATATATGGGACGCACGGAATGCCTCCGATGAACCAATTGAAATGGCAGATACACTATTTGAATTCATCGGAGAATTGGCGATATCGGATGAACGCCTTCCTCTTCTCGAATCACTCCTTGACATTTTCCGCGATTTGGGGGGTGTAGCGTTCTTCTGGAAACGGCTTTTGAAGACAGCTGTGCAATTTCCCAAGGTTTTCGCACCACGTCTGTTTGAACTTTGCATTGCAAAACCAATACAGATGCATTCGGAAACCCTTTATGAACTTTGTCTGTTTTTAAAAGCCGCCGCGGCTGATTTTACACCGAATAAACTTCTTCAGATTGAAAAGAGCATTTTGGTACTCCCGAGCGAAGCGAGAGACAAAAACCACCGTAGCGTTCTTGAAGATGATAGAAATCGGCTCCTTGCACAAATTCCTGTGGATTTACTATGTACTGATGAAGCAAAAAGAATTCGAGAAGAAATGGAGCGTGAAAACCATATTCCAGAGAATCGACCACCGGTTCGCTTTAGGACCTGGTCAGAACCTGTTACTGAGGAAAGGTGGCTTCAAAGGCAAGGGGTTGACACGACTCTGCCTGAAAATCAAGAGTTACAACGTTTCTCTGAGGACCTCAATAAATTCAGTTCTAACTGGCGAAATGATGACCCAACTCAAGAGTCCATTGAGTTGATGTTACCGCGGTTACAAAAGGTATATACTGCGCTAAAGAGTGATACAGAAGCCGACCAGGCGGTAATCAATTTACTTTGGCATAATCTAACCGATTGTGTCGCAATTATCGGTCGAGTTGCTAATAATCTCGAAAGTGATTCTTTCACTTTTTGCCGGCAGGTGCTTTTAGACGGAGCAGAACATGAACAGCCTAAGCCAGACCCTGAACACGATGCCCAATTTGATCATTCGGGTTATTCCCCATTTCCACGACATAAAGCCGCTAAAGGGTTACTCAGGCTCGCGTTTCATCAACCTGATGCAGAAATATTAGCTGCAATTGAAATGCTTGCGAGTGATCCTGTACCGTCTGTCCGGATGGTAACGGCGATGGAATTGGCCAACGTTTATGTCAAAGCACCGGAGAGGTTCTGGCACATCATGGACAATAGGGCAATCCATGAACGGAATCGTGTCGTTCAAGAGTACCTCTACTTTACATTGACCCGTGTTCCCGTAGGGGAAGCGGAGAATGAAACCAAGACAACCCGTGTTATGGCAAAACTACTTGAACACACACCATTACCCCCAGGGAAACAAGGCCTTTCGGATCCATTTATGGGTCTGTTGATGTGGTTGGCACTTGAACGCGAAAATCCGTGGGCATTAAAAATAATCAAAGATAGGTTTTTCAAAGATCCAATCCGGTATGCTAACATTCTGACCCGCGCCGTGAACGCGGTCATGAAAGATTACATTGTTCCCAAGTACCTTGAAACCCCTGATGGACGTGAAAGAACAAAACGATCTATTGGATGGTTGGAGAAAGTGATTAATGTGATCTCCAATAAAATTAAGGAATTGTATGATATCAAGGAACATGAAACTGAGGACGGAGTGAAAAAGTTACACAGTATCTACACAGTGATTGATGCGGTTATTACGCGGCTTTACTATGAGATTGCACACGGAAAAAATCAATCTGGGAAGCAAGCCAAAGAAATTTCGCTTGAATTCTGCTGTGAGTTCTACAATGAAGTCAAGCCTTTGATGAAACAGGTTGTTGCTTTCGCGCAAAATCCAGAATACGGATTGATGTTCGCGCCTACAGCGCACTATTTCATGCAAGTTCTAACGAGTTTTCTCAGTTGCAACCCAAAAGAGGTTCTGCATTTAGCAACGGGAGTCGTAAAATCAAGTCAACCGTTCGGTTATAATCTCGATTCCATTGCGGTTCATGATGTTGTTGAATTCGTTGAAATTGTGCTTGCTGATTACCGGCATGAAGTGCGCGACGGTGAAGCCTTGGAAGACCTGCTCAATCTGTTAGATCTTTTTGCCAAAATAGGCTGGTCGGATGCGCTTAAACTCGTCTGGAGGCTTGATGAGGTTTTTCGCTAAGTTGGCTTTACTTTTTCCTAAAAAAGACATTATAGTAAAGTTTAGAATTAATTGGGCACTCTCAAACAGTCTGAATACCTATAACAGGCATTCAGACTGGCACAAACTGGAAGTTTGTGCTACGAATGTGTCTATTTATCTTTAGGATTCACTATATTATATTGGAACGTCTTTATGCTTGATATCAATCCCAAATATATTGTTGATGACACAGGGAAAAAACTGCTGCTGTCCTTACAATAAAAGAATATCATCTCCTCATAAAACGTCTTGAGGACTTAGAGGACATTTTAGAGATGGATTCAGTTGTTGAAACTGCGACAGAGTTCCGGGACTATCAAGAAATTCGATCTGACTTAGAAAAAGAAGGAAAACTTGACTGACATGAAAATAACTGAAATTCAGAATGCGCTGGCAGCGTTAGAGTTAGATGCATGGCTTCTATACGATTTTCGTGGGATCAACCCGATTGCACAGAACGTCGCAGGTTTAGCGGAGACACATATTACCCGCCGATGGTTCTGCCTTATCCCTAAACACGGTGAGCCGCGATGGTTGGTCCATCGGATTGAGACATCGAACTTTACCCGTGTGCAAGGACAGGTCGCGCTTTACGCTGGCTGGGAAGAATTGAACGCGGCGATCCGTACCCTGCTCACTGGTGTCAAAACGGTTGCGATGGAGTATTCGCCAAATGCCGAAATCCCTTACATTTCACGGGTAGATGCTGGCACGCTGGAGTGGATTCGTTCGTTCGGGATTGAAGTGCAAACGTCTGCGGAACTCGCGCAACGGGTAGAGGCACGTCTCAGCGATACACAGGCAGCAGGACATCAGACATCCGCACACTTGGTATTGCAAGCCAAAGATTACGCTTTCGCGTGGATCGGTTCGCAGCTGCGGGATGGGAAAACAGTTACAGAATACGACGTGCAGCAGGAGATTCTCGGGCAATTTGATGCGATGGATTTGGTCACAGATCACCCACCGATTGTCGCTGTGAATGCCAAAAGCAGCGACCCGCACTATGCACCCTCCGCAACGGATACCCAAGAGATTCAAGTAGGCGATTTCATTCTGATTGATTTATGGGCGAAGCAGAAAGCTCGCGATGCCGTTTTTGCGGATACGACGTGGGTGGCTTATGCCGGGGAAACCGTTCCTGCTCGGTACGTTGAGATTTTCGATATCGTCAAAGAGGCGCGGGATAGAGCCATACGATTCATCCGAGAAAAATGGGCAGTCGATGAACCTATTCACGGTTATGAGGTCGATGATTGTGTCCGCGGTTATATCACTGAAAAAGGATACGGACAATTCTTTATTCACCGTACGGGACACAACATCGGCACCGTTATCCACGGCAACGGCGTGAATTTAGATAACTTAGAGACGCGGGATGCCCGTGCGTTAATCTCTGGTATCTGTTTCTCAATTGAGCCCGGGATTTACCTTACCGATTTCGGCGTTCGGACAGAAGTTGACGTTTTCTTAGCCGGTCCAGGGAGAGACGGCGTAAAAGTGACAACCGCTCCCGTTCAAAATCAGGTATTACCGTTGCTGTAATCTGATAATTCCGCTTTTTCAGATCTGTGAGGATGTGTAACAGGTAGAGGCGTGCATTGAGGATCCACTGATCGGCATAGGCTGCGGCAAGCAGCGGAAGTGCTATCGTCAAACGCGGAGAATCAAGCAGCCACTGTTCAGCGTATTCGGTAAAGTCTGTATCCACCAGTCCACTACTTCCGAGTGAATAGATCGTATAACGTTTGTCGTCCCGTACCTCGAATCTCGGATTGAGCGGTGTATTGAGTGTGAGGCGTTTTGTGCTGTCAATCTCAAGTACCCAAAAGAAATAATCTTCATTGTGTCCGAGATACCCGATTTCTACGTCAAGCCGGTGTGCGGTTTCAGTCGTTATTGGGATGACGACCATGTCGCGTTTGATTAAGACGGGATAGATCGCTGCAAAGAAAATTTGTTCAAATCCGAGCGGTTGATGTGCGTGTGCCAAAGTGTCTAAGAGAATCTGTTCTTGTTCTGGACGTTTCAGTTCTAAGCAGCTTTTTGAGAAGACTTCATCTCTGAGTGCCCGCATTTCAGGTGGGGCGTTTGCGTGAAGCGGTTGGAGTTCTTGTATGCGTTTAAGAATGCGGCGGCGTTTGGGTATGACGCGCCAGAGTCCCCAATGCCACAAGGTCTGCCATGTCTCCCTTTCACGGAGTTGGTTAAGGAATGCTATCGCGCTCGTAAAGAAGCGTTGGAATATGCTTTCAGGTGCAAGATTTTGTTGTTGGTTTGCCATGATTTTTTAGTTGTTAGTTGTTAGTTGTCAGTTATTAGTTACAAGAGGGACTCGTTAAACGAAAACCTCTTAACTGAAAACTGAAAGGTTTTCGCAGAAAAACCGGTCTGAAAACTGATAACTACTCAAAACTGAAAGGTTTTTTTGAAAAAAACGCACTGATGGCTGACGGTTAATGGCCAATTGAAAATTTGACTTTTTGCTGAGAGTGTGCTATAATATATGTTGCTGAGCAGAGCCGGAGTGGTGAAATTGGTAGACGCACGGGACTCAAAATCCCGCGGGCCCTAGGTCCATGTCGGTTCGAGTCCGACCTCCGGCATCAGGCGATGGTTTCTCTGAAAGCCATCGCCTTCTCTTTTTCGGGTTACTTTCTGTAGGACTTACGCAAAACCGCGAACTTACGCCTATTCCCAGGGGGTAGGTGCGGTTAGGAAACCGCACCTACCAGGGAATTGCGTAAGTTCTTTTCGGGTTACGGTTACATTGAAACGATTTTACGCATCCGTTTTGCAAGGTCAATCTGAGCTGCCCTGTCGCCACCGACTTCATGGATGACATAACCGTCGTACCCGATGGCTCGGAACGCCACCATGACTGCTTCCCAGTCTGTATCACCGTCTAAGAGGTTAACGAACTGGTGTGCGCCGCGGGCGAAATCTTTGAAATGTACCCGTTTGATGCGGTGCCCGAGTTCACGGATCCAGTGTTCCGGGTAACCGTAAGCCATCATATTTGCTGTATCAAGATAGGTGCCGACCCACTCGCTATCTATCTCATCTACAATATCGCGCATCTCTTTAGGGCTGAGCAAGAATTTGTTCCAAACGTTTTCGAGCCCGATGGCGACCTTGTGTGCTGCTGCGGAAGGTGCTAAGTCTTTCAGGATACCGACGAGGTTATCCCAAACTTCTTGATATGTCCCCTCAGCAGTGAGTTGGCCGGGGTGCAATAGAATCCCGCCGACACCGAGTGCGCCTGCGACTTCCAAACCACGGGCGAGAGAGACTGCCCCTTTTTCGCGCTGCGTCGCGTCCAAACTCAGGAGGTTACCACGATCGGCGTAACCTGCTGTGATACTGCCAATTTCGATGCCTGCCGTCTCACACTTCGCTGCGATGCCTCCCAGTTCCGTGTCGCTCATATTGATGTCCGTATCTTTTCCTTCACCGAAAGTCAGCTCAACGGCATCGTATCCGGCATCTTGGCAGAGGGAGAGCGTATCGTCTAACGACATGCCTCCAAGTATAATTTGGGTAACACCTATCTTCATGTCTTTTCCTTTTCGCTGTGAAACTGTGTAGCGGTTAGAGATTGTATACAGAGATGCCGGATTTCGAGGCATTGCGGACACCGGATAGCGACATAATACGCATCGTTGAACACGGCATCAATCCAGTTGTGCGATGGGTCTTCCGACGGACTGCCCATAAACTGTTCGAGTACCTCGTATTCCCTATCACAATCCGGGCAGATTTGCAAGTCGTGTCCGATGTCAGTCTGGTCGAGCCATCGCATCTTTGTCTGCTATCCTTCAGAAGCTACCAAAAATTCGGAGACCGATTTGAGGTAGCGGTTCGGCAGGCGTGCCTCGACGTGAATGGCTTCGTCCGCGTATTCCGTGTTAAGCACGGTGCCGTGTTTATAGAGTAAATCGAGCGTTTTTCCTTCTGTGTATGGAATACTGAAGGAGAGGTTCGTGCCGAGTTCAGCAAACCGCTTTGAGAGTGTCTCCATTAATGCCTCAACGCCATCGCCGCGTTGCGCGGAGATTGGAAACGCATCTGGATGTTGGCACTGTAGTAGGTGTAGGTCGTCTTCCGTTTTAAGCCGGTCAGTTTTGTTGAAGACCATAAACGTTGGAATCTCCGTAGCATCCAATTCGCCAAGGACTTCGTTTACGGCGGCGATCTGCGCTTCTGCCTCTGGATGACTCACATCAATGACGTGAAGGAGAAGGTCGGCTTCCGTTACCTCTTCGAGCGTCGCCTTGAATGCTGCAACTAACTGGTGTGGCAGCTTCTTGATGAATCCGACGGTATCGCTGAGGAGAATCTGCTGCTTTTGTGGCAAATTTACTTTCCGTGTGGTTGAATCTAAGGTTGCGAACAGTTTATCTTCAACCAAGACACTCTCACCTGTCAAACGGTTGAAAAGTGTCGATTTCCCGGCATTGGTATACCCGACGAGAGAGACTTTGATTTTTTCGGAGCGGTTTCTCCGTTGGACAGTGCGTTGCTTTTCAACGGCTTGAAGTGCTTTTCTGACCTGCCCAATGTTCCTACGGACCCAGCGTCTGTCCATTTCGAGCTGTGTTTCACCGGGACCCCGGAGGTGTCTACCACCGCCACCGCCTGTCGCGAGTCGCGAGAGGTGTGTCCACATCCGAGTGAGGCGTGGCAGCGCGTATTCGAGTTGTGCCAATGCTACCTGTAACCGTGCTTCTTTGGTGAGTGCGCGTTGCGCGAACACCTGAAGGATAAGTCCTGTTCGGTCAATTGCAGCGATATCGAACGCCTGCTCAAGGTTCCGCGTCTGTGCCGGTGACAGTTCTTCGTCAAAGATGATTGCGTCGGCGTTAAGTTCTTCAATGAGCGGTTTGAGTTCTTCAACCTTTCCTTCACCGATAAAATACGTCGGATTTGGCATATTACGCGATTGAATCGTCTCACAGACAACTTCAATACCGGCAGTCTCGGTGAGTTGCCGGAGTTCTTGCAGCGATTCTTCTGTTTCGTGCATCAGCGTATTTCGTAGTTTTACACCTACTAAGATCGCACGTGAAGGCGGGTTCGGTGCACGTGTATCGTAAAGTTCTGGCATCAAGAGACCCCTTTCTCAGTTTTGAAGCGCAATCGAAGCACCGTGTTTGGCACTTCCAACAACGCGGTATCTATCGTATAGTTTATCATATCTACTTTCAGTTTTCAACTAAAACCCTGTTTTAAGAAAAAACTTCAAATTTTCGGCGGGTACGTTCTGATTTCTCTGCTATTTTTTCTTGCATCTACATTAATTCTATGGTATACTTAAAATCACTATGAAAGGCGCCAAAGATTCTGCAGCCCCAACGATTACCGTTAACCGCAAAGCACGGTATGACTATCACTTACGTGACCGGTATGAAGCGGGTGTCGTTTTGCAAGGCACTGAAGTGAAGGCGATTCGCGCGGGACGGCTTAACCTGACAGATAGTTACGCACAGGTAACAGACGGTGAAGTGTTCCTCATTGATGCGCACATCGGTCCGTATGAGCACGGAAATATCGCCAACCACGAACCGAAACGCAAACGCAAACTACTGCTAAATCGTCGAGAGATCACGAAACTTGAACGTTCAATTCGTTCAAAGGGGATGACGATCGTTCCGACGCGTGCGTATTTCAGCAACGGCAGAGTGAAGTTGGAATTGGCTGTTGCGATGGGTAAGCAGCTTTACGATAAACGCGATAAGATTGAACGTGAAGCCACTGCCAATGAGATACGAACGTATACCTAACAGCGGTTTGTAATCGTACCCTTACAATGTGGGGGTGTCCAGGTTTCGACGAAGGTAAATGAGATATAGGTTGCATGCCGAGGTCTCCGCAGGCCTCGTTAAATAGGCGGAACACTTATAATTGCTGATGAAGAATTAGCACTAGCCGCTTAAACGCGGCTACGCTTGACCGACCTGCTGCCCGTCAGGGAAGTTAAAGCGCCATAATACGGGCTAGCCGCTCGCTCTTTCTCAAGGAGCGTGCCGCGAATCACTTTTGAGATAGCCTATGATGAATCCTGCACAGGGGAGGCTTATAGGCGAATCTTAGAACCTGTGATAAGCATGTAGTAGCCTCTATTGAACTGCCTTCGGACGCGGGTTCGATTCCCGCCACCTCCATTTCCACAATTGATACTATTCTTGCCAGCGAAAGTCATCCGATCATTATCATCGTGATGGGATGCTTTCGCAGACGATAGATTTGGTCGCGGAATACAATGGCTGAATTTACGAACATGCCACCTCGTATCCAAAAGACTGTGCGAGCGCAGATAGGCGAGGATGAAGAGGTCTGTTTGTGCATCCTCGGGCGCTCAGATTTGCTGCGTCCGGATTTCGTTTTTATTACGACGCGGCGAGTGCTGGTTTTAGATGAGCGGTATATAGGCAGCCTCGGTGTCTCTTATGCGAATATCCGGTGTAACCTGTTATTCACCGAGATTCGTGATGTGAAATTGGTCCGCCAGTTGAAGCATCGGCTCCTCAACCAAGCGAAATTGGAAATTAGCGTTCTGCGTAATGTCCACTGGATTGATAATATTAACTTCCGTTCAGCCCGCTGTGCCTATATGTGCATCACTGAACAGGTCAGAAAGTAGAGAAGGATGCCATGAAAGAATTCCTGACGTATCTCTTAGTCTCATATAATGTCTGGTTTACAGCACCGTTGGCGATTGTGTTCATATTTGCGCTCTTTCGACTGGCTATGGGGGCAATGGATTTCGGTGATGCGGATGCCGATGCCGATGTAGATGCTGATATGGATATAGATGCGGACGTAGATATAGACGCTGATATGGATATAGATGCCGATGTGGATATAGATGCTGATGTAGACGTGGATGTCGATGCCGATATAGATGCGGATGTGGCTGTAGATACGGGAGGGCCGAGTTTCTCTTTTGGCGACGTATTTGGGTTTCTGAATGTTGGAAAAGTCCCATTGATGGTTGTGCTGATGTCGCTGTTTGGGACCTGGGGGATGACTGGACTCATTGCGAATGCAGTGCTCAATGTTTCTGAGAACCCACAGTGGGTTTGGATATCGTGTTTTATCGCTTTTTTCTGTTGTTTTGCGTGTACGCGCTATATCTCTCTTGCGCTTTCAAAACTATTCCCTGAAAGCGAGAGAGCTGTCAGCGATGTACATCTCCTCGGTCTAAGTGGACGCGTTATTAGCGGACAAATTACCACAACTTTTGGAACGGCTCGTGTCCAAGTTCCAGATGGTCCGGAATTAACCGTCAGTTGCCGTGCCAAATCTGATGAAGCCATTCCTGTCAAAGGAGATACTGTAATTCTTGTAAACTATGATCGCACAAAGCGGATCTTTGATGTGAGAAAGAGTGAGGTAGATTAGCGTTAATTCAACGTTTTTAGTTTTCAGTTCCATATCAGGAGAAATAAAATATGAATCCGAATTTGTTTATCACGATTATCGGCAGTGTTGTCGCTTTAGTCGTAATTTTCCTATTAGTCTATCGTTCTTTCTACAAAAAAGCACCAGCAGATGCGGCGTTAGTCGTCTCCGGCGGACGAAAAAAGCGCGTCGTCTTCGGTGGTACCCTCATCAACCCAATTACGAACACGCACCAACTCATTTCTCTAAATACGCTCCAGCTACCTGTTGAGCGCACCGGTCAAGGCGCGCTTATCACAAAGGACAGTTTACGGGTTGATATAGAGGCACAATTCTATGTCAAAATTGAACCAAACGAACAAGATGTGCTTAAAGCTGTCGCAAGTCTCGGTGATAAAACCCTAACGCCGGAAGCAGTTAATAAACTCCTTGAAGGCAAACTTGTCGGGGTACTCCGCAGTGTCGCCGCAACCATGGATCTCCAAGAACTGCACGAAAAACGCCAAGCATTTTCTGACCAAGTTCAGGAAGCCTGTCGCGATGATCTTGAGCAAAACGGCTTTAAATTAGAAAGCGTTGCCGTCACGAATCTCGACCAGACCCCGCTTGATGCACTTGACGAGAACAACCGGTTTGATGTTGTTGCGATTCAGACGATCAAGCAAGAGGTTGAAGACAAGCAGACGCAAACGGCTCGGATTGAGCACGAAAACAAGGTGAAGCGTGAAGAGGATCGGCTCAAAGCCGAACTTGAGATTAAACAGCGTGAGGAGGAAACGGAAACTGAGGGCTTAGAAGTCGAAAAACGGCTTGACTTCGCGCAGGAAGAGCAGCGCAAGGCAATCGCCACCAATAAAGCGGAGCAGGAACGCGAGATTGAAGCGCACAAACTTGAACAGCTGCAGGCTGTTGAAGAAGCACGCATTAAACAGGAAGAGGCGGTGAAATCTTCGGAGATTCTTCAGAAGCAGCGATTAGAGACGGCTCGACTTGAACAAGAACGCCAAGTCCAAGAGACAGAGATTACGCAAAAGCAGGCAATCGAAATTGCGCGTGTGCAACAAGAACAGACGGTTGAGGAAGCAGAAATCGAGCGTAATCTTTCAGTCGAAACTGCCAAGATTGAGCAGCAACGCGCTGTAGAGGAAGCAAGCATCGCCAGTAGAATTGTTCTGGTTGAGAAAGATCGTGCGGAAAAAGAGGCGCAAGCCGAAAACGCAATCCAAGTTTCAATCAAAGAAAAGGAACGTGAGGCAGCGCTCACTGAACTCTTGGAGGTGACTGCACAAAAGGCGAGAGCCGAAGCATCAGTTTTAACAGCCGAGGCGATTGAGGAAGCGGAACGCCAAAGCAAAATCGAACTGATCCGTGCCGAGCAAGAAGCCGATGAGGAACGGATTGCCAAAGAACGGAATGCGGATGCAGAAGCATACGCTGTTGAAACTGCTGCCAAGGCGGCACTTGCAGCGGCTGAACTTGAAGCGCAGGCACAGAGAATTCTTGCAGAGGCACTGCTCGTTGAAGCAAAAGCGAAGGCTGATGGTGAAGAGGCATCTATTGCTGCGAAGAATCAGGCGGATTCCAAAGTGCTCGTGAGTGATGCTATATTGGCACTCGTGGCATCGCTCCCTGAGGTGACCGGCGAATTGATGAAACCCGCGGAACGCATTGAAAGCATCCGGGTACTTGACCTCGGAAACAACGGCAATGGTGGCGGCGGTATGAACCGTGTCCTCAGTTCGATTGTCAACGCTGGGGCAGCCATACCCTTGCTCAAGGAGATTGTTGGATTCAGCGGTTTAGACACCGAAAAGATTGCCCGAACTGTTCGGGATTATGCTTCCGGATTGGCGGTGGATGCTCAAGTCAGTTCAGATGATTCACATGATACCGAATTGGCGGTGGATGCTCAAGTCAGTTCAGATGATTCACATGAAGATTAAAAAATTTATTCGATAATTTCTTGGCGAAGTCCGGTGCGGTTCCAAACCGCACCTACCGGGCCTGGGGAAAATAGCCACTGGCGGGGTGACCCAGCGACGGTGCCTTAAACGCCGAGCGTATGAAAGGACGCACATAATGGATACTGAGAAACAGACGAAGACTGAAGTTAAAGTCCATTTTCTCTCTATTGATCGGGGGACAGGCGCGCCCATCGTAGTCCTGAAGGAGAAAGAGGACGATCTCAACCGGATACTGCTAATTTGGATCGGTGAATCGGAGGCGGCAGCTATTCAGATGCATTTGGAAAATGTAGAACTCCCGCGCCCGATGACACACGATTTGCTGAAAAATATGATTGGGACGCTTGCGGCAAAGGTCATCAATGTGTGTGTACACTCGGTTGAACAGCTGAATAACCGCTGGACGTTCTATGCACACATCGCTTTGGAAGTGAATGATAACACGATTGAGGTGGATTGCCGTCCGAGTGACGCTATCGCACTTGCGCTGCGCTGCGAAGTGCCTATCTATATTGCCGAAGATGTGATTGCAGACCACGGATTCTCTGAACAAGAACTCGAGCAGGGCGAGCAGCACGACCCGAAAGATGTTTTAGAGAATTTAGATGACGACACGCTAAAGCAGTATACAGTCTAATGTGAAATTGCAACCGCATTAGACTCTGACTCTATCCCGTAATGAAGAAAAATAGGGCATGATCTCATCATTCATGTGTGGGATCTACTCAGCACATCTGCATGCTGGCACGGTATAACTGCGCTTGCCCTCAGGGCTATTCTGGGAACGCGTAAACACCATGGGCAATTCCTGTAAAAAAAACTACCACGTCCTCCATGAAAATTGCACGACTGCTCTGGATAGCGACGACTTTCCGGCAAGCGTAGACCTCTCCTTTCTCGATCCACCTTTTAATCAGGATAAGGCTTACAATGCTTGGGATGATAATATGCCGCCAGAGAAGTATTGGGAATGGATGCGCGAGATCTGCGCAAAGGTGTATGCGTTGACTTCCGATGGCGGTGCGATTTATTTTATGCAGCGCGAGAAGAACACCGAATTCGTTCTGGAATGCCTACGCGATACGGGGTGGACTTTCCAAAATCTGATTATCTGGAAAAAGAAGACCTCAGCAGTGCCAGGGGTGAAGCGTTTCGGCAAGCATTATCAGGTGATTGCGTTTGCGACGAAAGGCAAAACACCGCGCGTTTTCCACCGTTTGCGCATTGACCCGCCGCTGCCAGCAGGCTACAAGCACGCGCGTGAAAACGGTATGTTTGTAACTGATGTCTGGGACGATATCCGTGAATTAACCTCCGGCTATTTCGCAGGCGATGAAGCGTTGCGCGATGCGGATGGAAATCGCTTACACAAGCAGCAAGCACCTATCCAACTCCTTCTTCGGATTATTCTCTCTTCGACAAATCCGAGTGATGTTGTTTTGGATCCCTTCGCAGGGTCAGGAACTACATTGGTTGTAGCAGAGCAATTAGGGCGAAAATCGGTCGGGATTGAACTCGATTCACAGAATGTTAGGCTCATTGAAAACAGACTTGCTGAACGAAGAGAAGCAGACGATGTCTCACGTTTTTTTAAGGATTACGTATGTACTCCAGATTTAGAAGCAATTTGGGGAGAACGTGGGCTAAACGGAGAATCCTCGTCCTCTGATGAATTTACTGCTGAACAATTAGCTCTCCTTGAATCAAATGAATAAATGACTTACTCTATTTATCACTTCTTCGCCGACTTGTGCGAGAAAAAAGAGGAATTCCTCTGGGAAAATAAACTTGAGGATTTTCCGTTTGATAAACAAATTCTTTCCTGTGTCGGTGATGGTAAATTTCCCGATTTAGCCATTAGACTCAATGATGGCGATGAACAGTTTACCGGTGGGGAATTGATCGAACTCAAGGATAGTAAAAGGGGCTATTCGGTCGCTTCCTTCAATTCAACGATTCCGACAGGTGAGAAAGATATTAGGAAGTTAACCGAAGGTAAAACAAACACTATCCGAACACAGATGCAAGAAGCAGGAAACAATATACTTTCTTTACCTGTTCGTCAAGTTTTCTATCTGGTTCGTGGTAGGAGGCAGTCAGACGTGAAAGCCTGCTTGGTTCACGGAAAGTTTTTTGAAACGATTCCTGTTTCAACTTTGATTTCAGAGTCTTTTGGTCAAGCTTTAGAGGAGCGATTAAACCAACTTGAAGAATCTTTGTCACCGGCTCTGAAGCAGAAATTGTTGGACATCTTCAGTGAACAGGAAACTTTCAGTAAGACAAGAGATATAGATGAGGCATCAGTAAAGTTGCGTTTTCGTATTATGACTGGAGTTAAAGCCGAAGCGAATATTTTGAATCCGAATCAGTACCCTCAAATTGGGGACAATACGCTGAATTTTGCCGTTCCATGTCATGATGGAACCGAACAGAATCAACAACAGAATAAAATGAGATATGCCTTTGAAGAAATGAGATATGCCGATTTATTTTCGCAAGTGGAAGTTTTTAGTCTGCAGCATCATTTTAACGGAAAATTTCTTATCTTTCAGACGAATCTATCATAGGAGGTTGCATTTTGAAGAAGTGCCGGTGCTTGAAAGAGTTTTTTATCTTTTGTATTGTAATATGTTTTTTTGTAAGTGTTGACGGATTTGCTAAGGACATATCGTTTGATGAAGTGCCTGAGGCTATCCAGAAAATTGCGCTCCGCGAAATCGGGGATGTACCCATTCGGGATGTTGATCGCGAAAGAGAAGATGGCGAAACTGTCTACGATATAGAGGCGAAAGACGATAGCATTGACATCGAGCTTGAAATCGCAGCTGATGGCACATTCAGGGAGAAGGATGTTACAGAGAAGATCGCTTTCTCAGAACTGCCGATATCCGTTCAAGATACTGTCCATCAGCAGGTCGGAACGCTGAAAATTAGTGACGTGGAACGCAGAACTGAACTCGGCATGAGTATTGTAGGAAGTCGTTTGCAAACCGAGACGACTTATTACAACGTTGAAGCCGAGGCGTACGGCGTAGAAATTGACTTGGAAATCGCTCCGGATGGTAGATTATTAGATGTAGACATGAGCGATCCAATCCGACTGAAAGTAAAACTCCTTGCGAAATCCAAAATCCCGACGCTTGCTGACATCGCACCCTATCGAGAGGCACTCGTGTTTTACGAGTACAGCGTCCGGAAACGCATTGAGGGCGAATTCAGAGGCAAAAAACTTCGCGTCGCGCATTGGGCAATCTATGATAACCAACCGCAGAAAATCGGACAGGCAAAAGTAGGAAGTTCACACACACTCCACCTTTATCCGTACCAACAATTCAACGAACTGAAAAACCTCTACACCAGCGATACACTTACGTTAGACCCTGACATTCCACTCTATCACGATGTCGGGCAAAAGATTCTCGAAAACCGATCCGTTGAGGAACGGTACGACTACGATAGTATTTTTTCCGAGAAGATGCCGATTTTCTGGCGGATAAAAGATCAACTCAAACTTGTGTCGTTAGGGGACTCGCGAGGTGAAGCAGGGGTTCGAGCAGAAATATTTTATGGCACGGAAAACCAAAAGACTCCGGTGGCGTATAACCTCGCAATTTCGGGGGGACCGTTGGAGTTCCAAGAAATTGTCGTTGATAAATACCTCACGAAAATGCCTAACTTAGAATGGGTCGTGTATCAGATGTCGCCCCGCGCGGTGAACCGGTATTTTGAGCATTCAGCGGATCGGGAATTGTTAAAAAGTCGTGGCTTCGCATTTGATCGTAAGCACGCCGAGACTCTCTGGCAGAGATCCGATGAAGGTAAAAAAATGGTTGCTGGGATTACTTCTGTCCCGCATGTCTCGGAATATTGGAACGAGCGTCCGTGGGGTTGGAAGTTCAACGCTGAGGTATGGAATGATCCGAAAACAAAGAAATTCAAGCAGAGATGGGAGATTTCTGAAAAGCGATGGAACCGTCTTACGTCTATGATTACCGCATTGAACGAGCGGAATGTTAAGATGTTGCTATATTTGTCACCCCTTCACCCGATCATGCGCGATCAGCCTGTCGTGGACGACGACGGGACAACCCAAGAAGGGTATCGGGAATTAGTAGATGAATTGAAGCAGTTAGCGGCACAGTTCCCTAACTTCGTCTTTGTTGATCTCCTTCAGGGCGGAACTCACGACTTCCTTCCAGAGATGTTCAAAGACCTCGACCATCTAAATGCACTGGGAGCAACGAAGTTGACGCAGGAGTTAGAAGAAGTTCGGCAACGCTATGACGGTCAGCATCCCTGAGCCACCTGTTAGAGAGGGTACTTCCATCCGGTAACGTCCCGATCTCATCAAGAACCGATGGTCAACCCAATGGGATTGACCATGGCAAGGGGTCCTAAATAAAAAGATGGTTTTCAGTTCGCACATCTTCGTCTATTACTTCCTCCCTATTGCGTTAATAAGTTACTATCTGCTTCCGCGCCGGGCAAAACACTTCGGGTTGACGATCTTCAGTTATATCTTTTACGGGTGGGCAAACCCTCTGTTTGCTCCGCTCATGTTTGCTTCAACACTGATTGATTATACGTGTGGTCGTGTGCTCTCAGGAAGTGAACGTCAACGCAACCGTAAATTGGCGTTGACGGTTTCGATCTGCTCAAATCTGTCCCTTTTAGGTTTTTTCAAATACTTCAATTTCGGCATCGCGAACATAAACGCTATTATGGGAGGACTTGGGCTGCCGATATGGGAGGGTGTTCTTCACGTAACGCTGCCGCTCGGTATCAGTTTCTATACCTTCCAGTCGATGAGTTATACGATAGATGTCTATCGCCGTGATGCGAAGGCGATTCGGAATTTTATTGACTTCGCCTGTTATGTGTCAATGTTTCCACAACTCGTCGCGGGTCCGATCGTTCGATTTTCAGAGATTGCCGATCAGTTACGACAGCGCACGCACACGTTACAGAAGTTCGCTCGCGGTATCGCGTTCTTTTCGCTCGGAATGGCGAAGAAGATTTTGATAGCAAACCCTTGCGGCAAATGTGCGGATACAGTCTTTGATGTCGGTGTCGTTGGTACACTTGAGGCATGGTATGGTGTCATCGCTTATGCGTTTCAGATCTATTTCGATTTTAGCGGTTATTCCGACATGGCGATCGGTTTGGGGTTGATGCTCGGATTTACTTTCCCCAAGAACTTTGATGCGCCTTACCGTGCTGAATCTATTACGGAGTTCTGGCGGCGATGGCATATCTCACTTTCGAGTTGGTTGCGCGATTATCTCTACATCCCGCTCGGTGGAAACCGTCGCGGTGCTGCCCGCACCTACGTCAACTTGGCACTTGTGATGCTGCTCGGCGGCTTATGGCACGGTGCGTCTTGGAATTTTGTTATCTGGGGCGGAATCCACGGCGGCATGCTTGCACTTGAGAGGAAACGCGGAAAGGCGAGTTTTTACGGATCAATACCGAAACCCTTACGGGTCGTAGCGACGTTCCTACTTGTACTGATCGCGTGGGTTTTCTTTAGAATCAGTGAACTTCCACATGCAATCACCTATCTGCAATGCATGTTCAGCAAGGTTCAGGTTCAACCCAGTACCGATTTAATTGCTGGTATCCTCTATCAACCTTATTATCTGTTGGTTATGGGCATAGCGTGCGTTGTCGTCTGGTGTTTTCCACAGACGTGGGACTGGACGCGACAGTTGACCCCTCTCAAAATAGGGATATGCATAACGCTGCTCTGGTTATCTCTCGCTGTTTTGGCAACGCAGGCATATAATCCGTTCATCTATTTTATTTTTTAATAGTTATCAGTTATTTTAATAGTTGTCAGTTAACAGTACTCAGTTTTCAGTTAAGAGGTGTATTGTAGCAGTGAAACAAAAAGTAACCGACACAAAGTATTATAGTAAAACTCGAAAATATGTTACACTTGTAGCATAGGTTGTTAGCCTGTGCCTCCATGAGGTTGACATTCACAAACTCACATAACGATACGAGTGTATAAGTAATTACAGGATCTACTATAACTGATAACTGAAAGCGCAGCGTATTCTCACTGCGAAGCAAACTGATAACCCTTATAAAACTATTATGCGAAACTTAGCTGAACATCGCCGAGAGACGGCTGAAAAAGAACTCGGCTCCACACAAGTCAAACGAAATGTAAGCATTGTTGGTCTTGTCATCTTCAGTGTGACGCTTCTGTCCGTTCCAATCTGCCAGTTGATCTCCGATGGCCTGCGTGGCGAGCCACCTCACATCTTCCGAGCAATTAATTTGTTACCGGTACCTAACCTCACAGAGATTGCGCAGTACGAGGATACGCTGGAGGAAGAATCTGTACTGACCCATTGGCTGTTGCCGAGCGTTCAGACGGTTCTAACGCGGGTGTTCTTTATCGGCAATGAACAAGCCTATCTCGGACGCGACGGGTGGTTATTCTACCGTGCCGACATAGATTCACTCATTACTCCTGACTCCCAAGAAACAGCAAGTACAGCACTCACAGCCATTATCGACTTCAATCGTCAGTTGCAAGCACGCGACATCACGCTTATCATTGTGCCAACACCTGTTAAACCAACAATTCACCCTGAGAAGTTTTCAGCGCGCTATTCTGATCCTAATGCACCCATACAGAACCCTAACTATGCAGCGTTTGTTGAGACACTTACGGCAGAAGGCGTGCTTGCATACGATCCCGCGCCACTGCTCTTTGCAGCTGCCCGCCGAGAACCACAATATCTCAAAACGGATACGCACTGGAAACCGGAAGCGATGGAACGCGTTGCAGAACGTTTGGCTGCATTTATTGAGGAAAAGGTTCGACTGCCCTCAGAACCATCGTTTACCTACGTCAAAACACCCGAGGATACTGTTAACATCGGGGATATTGCGAAGATGCTGAAACTGCCAACCGGTCAAAAGTTGTTTCCGCAGGAGCGCGTCACACGCCGCGTTGTCGAAACCTCTATAGATCGTCAATCGGCGCAAAATTCAGAGATTCTGTTTTTGGGGGACAGTTTCAGCAACATCTATTCACTCGCTGGTATGGGATGGGGTGATTCTTCGGGTTTTGTTGAACACCTCAGTGCGGCACTCGCGCGACCCATCGATAAAATTGTCATCAACGCTGGTGGTGCCGATGCGACGCGTCAAGCACTTGTGCAAGCACTCAACCGTGGACGCGATCGCCTCACTGGGAAACGCGTGCTTGTCTATCAATTCGCAACGCGGGAACTCTTCTCTGGTGACTGGAAACTATTATCAATACCACAGATTCAAACCGCTGAGCAGTTACAAACGACATCTACCGATCAAAGTGAGGACCTAACTGTCACAGCGACTATCAAGGCGAGGACAAAGCCGCCGATGCCGCGAACCGTTCCGTATTCCGAATGCATCATCGCACTACATCTCGAAAATCTTCGGACATCTAATTTACCAGAGGAATTCGTTGTATTTCTGTGGGGCATGCGTGAAAATCAGTGGACAGCTGCTGCGACTTTCAAAGTAGGACAGAAAGTTAAGTTGCATCTCCGTCCATGGACAGCAGTCGAAACTGAATACGGCAGCTACAATCGCAAGGAATTGGAAACTGAAGATGCGTGGTTATTGGATGTTTATTGGGGGGAGGTACCGTAATGATTTTGGGAAGGCGTTGTTCAATAAAGAGAGTCTTACAAGTTACGATCTACGTGTTATTATCTACGCTACTGCTGGCGTTTTCTAACTTCACGGCGGCTGAAACGGAACTTTTCATACAGTCGTTGGCTGAAAAGGCTGCCGAAGCAGAGGCACAACAGACAACAGTCGTTTCTGGGAAAGAGGGGTGGTTGTTCTTTGCTCCGGAACTGCGCGCGATGAGCGTTGGGCAATTTTGGGGAGATGCAGCGGCGCGCGTCAGTCGGGCATCAAATCCTGAATTCGCCGATCCACTGCCTGCTATCCTCGACTTCAAGGTGCAATTGGACAAAGCAGGTATTGAACTAATCTTTGTTCCAATACCGGCAAAAGCCACGATTTATCCTGAGATGATTTCCGAACATGGAGACGCTACAGCGCGGGCTGATGAATACCATCTAAAATTCTACGACATTTTGCGAGAGCAGGGCGTGAATGTGCTTGACTTAACGCCGCTTTTTCTCAAAAATCGGTTCACCGATGCCGGTCCCGTCTACTGCAAACAAGATACGCACTGGTCTGGACAGGGGTGTGTGTTGGCGGCGGCAGCGATTGCTGAAGCCATCGGTACGCCTGTGTGGACAGCAGAGATACCTAAACGTGATATAGAGACCGAAACTCGCACGATTTCAATTACGGGTGATCTTTGGCGGGATCTCGGCGACGAAAATCTGCAAAAGGAGCAATTACGACTCACGCACATCAAGGACGGTGTCGGTGCTTCGTGGCGAGCGAGTCCGGTTGTTCTATTAGGGGATAGCCATAACCTTGTTTTTCACGCCGGTGCCGATATGCACGCGCAGGGAGCGGGTTTACCTGACCAACTCGCCTATCAACTCGGATTTCCAGTAGATGTCGTAGCGGTTCGGGGTTCCGGCGCAACGCCGTCCCGCTTGAACCTGTATCGGCGGCGCGATAACATGAAAGGCAAACGGGTTGTTGTTTGGTGCTTGAGTGTTCGGGAATTCACAGACGGGCAGGGGTGGCGGAAGGTGCCTATAATCCGATAAAGTAGGGACAGAGTAGAGCCTGTCCCTACGGGTGTTGAGGAAATCCTACTCAAACTCGTAAACGAGGGTGATGTTTATAGTGACAGTGAGTTCCCCGGCTTGGATAGGGGTCGAGCTGCGACCACCATCATCAGCAGCGAACTCGGCTTCCGCAGCATAGGCGATGGGGGGCCCCGCAGCATGCGATGTTTCTATGATTGTGATCGGTTTTCCGAGCGTAACACCACTCGCCTCCGCTAAGGTTTGCGCCTTCGCTTCGGCGTTCTTCACTGCTAAGGCACGCGCTTGTGCTTGTAAGGGTGTCGGGTCCTCAATCATGAATTGGATGGAATTTACAACGACAATATCTCCACCGGCTCCGGTAGCGTCGTCAATTATATCGCTAAGCGTTTCGAGGTCTCGGACCTTCGTGCGGACGCTATTGTTTACCCTGTAACCACGCAGAACACGCCCCTCTTCCGTATAATCATATTGCGGGTAGATGCTAAAATTCTCCGTTTGGATGTCATTTTCAGCGATATCGTTGGCTTTCAGGGAGTCTATCACTGCTGTCATCGCGCTTGCGGCTGCCTCGCGTGCCGCCTCGACCGTCTCTTTCTCAACAGACACACCCAAGTAAAGCGTCGCTATATCCGGTTCACCTGTAACCGAACCGCTTCCGTTAACGTGAATACTCCTGCTCTCCGGTGATGGAACCATCGGTGATATAATTTGTGGGTCACATCCGGTAATGCCTATGACGAGCAATGAACAAAGGCTTAAACATAAAAATTTTAATATCTTCACAATAAATCCCCTTCCTTGCGGCAGCTGTGCCGCTTTAATAGTTGTCAGTTAACAGTACGATTTTTTTCTACGAAAAAATCTTTCAGTTTTCAGTTAAAGAGGTATACTGTGGCAGTAGCAGGAAAGGTAACCGCCACAAAGTATTAACTGATAACTATGAAAATTTCGCTATTCGGTTATAACTTCTGGCGGAGGTGCCTCTGCCTTGAGCGTATCAGATTTCTTTATTAACCGATCTACATTCGATTTGAAGAGTCTGAAAACGGTATTGCTGTCGTCGCGTTTGACGTAAAGTTTCCCCTCTGCTTCGCTTCCGATATACAGTGTTGCCGTTGTGCCATCATTCAGCGCAGCGGATATAACGGATTGCGGGGTGTCTAAACCGTATTCAGCGAGGTCGTCTTTTGCGTCAGCGAAGTCGTCTGTATCCAATCCGCTAAGCGTTGTAAGCAGGTTGTCGACCTCGGTTGTATTAGCAGTTGAGGCTTCAGGCTTGAGCATCTGCCATGTCCCATCTGCATCAAGACGCAGTTCGACCGTTTCCTCTGGTGAAGAGATGTTAAGTTCGGTGACATTGCCTTTATTAAACTCGAAGATGGTCCGGTCTTTCCAAGTGCGCGTGCCTTTGTTAAAAACGGATTGGAGATTGCCTTGTGCTACATAGACATCATTGGCATCCGCTGCGCGCACGTAACTACTCAGAAAGCCAGGGGTTATTTTTCCAACGAACAGATGTGCTAACACTTTATCGTTTACGTCCATCAGTTTCGCTTCGACACCGGTGCTGTCTACTTCAAACTCAGCCTGTTTTTCTGGGTTACTGGAGACGCGCTGCGTATTCTTGAATTCTCCGACTTTGGTCAGTAGTTCAGCAACGCCTTCGCTGTCCGCGGGATAGTTATCCATTGAGGCGACTATCCATGCGCCCTCTCGTTTTGAGAGTGTTGTCGTTCCATCGGGCGCGATGATTTCTATTTTCGCAACCTGTTCTTTATCGAAGTCTGGAAACAGCGGGGCCGCTGTCTCAAGTTTCTTCTCATGCTCGCTTTTTCCAAAAGGGTTCTCAAAAATCAGGACGACGAGTAGTAAGAAAACAAAAACGCCGCCTAAAGTCAGAAGTTGTTTCGTTTTCATCTTTTTAGCTATGGCCTCTGGGCACCGTTTCACGGTGGTTTTTGATTAAGTGAACATCCCTCGTAGGCGCGATTTGTTGAAGATTAAAAAATTAATTCGGTGAAGTCCGGTGCAGTTGCAAACCGCACCTACCGGGCCTGGAGCGCATTAGAATTACCGATTTAAATACTTAAACTTCACGAAGCTGCGCTTACCGAAGAGTAAAGTAATTATGGATTCTACTATATTAGAATCTCCTCTGTCTGTTTTTAATCCGTTATAGTAGAATCCATAGTCATAGATTGAGTGCTAAAGGTTTCTACCATCCTTTTGGCTCGACTTTTCAAGAAATACCGAACGAGTCCGAAGATAACTACCAGCAGCGGGATGCCCACGATACATAGGTATTTAATGAGGTTTTTCTCAATTTCGGAAGCCTCTCGGAGCGGTCGATTTGTGATCGTTTGTGAGCGGATACCGATGAGAGCATCGCCGAGCGTCAGCCAATCTACAGTGTTTAAGAAAAAGTTAACGCCATCGGGGCGCATCTGTGTTAGAAATTGGGCGGTGCCTACCACAGCAATTTGTGTCTGTGCACTTTCAGTTATAGTTGTTCGGGTCTCTTCCGCTTGTACTGAGGCTGGCGTCTCGCTGTCCTCTCCACTCACAGGGGCGTCAGTCGCTATCGGTGGCACCTCTTTATTGGTGTAGAAACTTTTGAATGTGCCTTCCAATGCGACAGCGACAGGATACGCTTGTGTTTCTGTATCCGGGATTGGGAAATTTGGCATAAGGTTATAATAACCTTGAATCGTCTGTCCGAATTCACTTGTCTTTGCTAAAGGCGTTGCGGTGACACCCTCTTTTGCTGTGACCTCTAAGGAACTCGTCCAGGGTAACGTCAATACCTCCAACTGGCTTGTGACGGCGTGTTCTGCCGAGAAATTCGGTTTCCTAATTTGGACGAAATACGGATACGGTTGGAAGATGGTCATACGACCTTGTTGAAACCGAGCGTTGTCGTGGAATTTCCTATCAATAAGCAGATTATTACCGAGTTTGGCACCGTAATGTTCCAGCAAGTCGTTCAACCCTGTACTTAAGGGTGTCGCCTGCATTGTCCCGGGTTGTATTTGAATCGGATCGACTAAGAAGATCGCTCTACCACCACGCATGATGAACTGATCAAGTTCGTATTTCTCACGTTCCGTCAACGGCTGCTGTGCACCGGCGACGACTAACGTTGCCACAGTCTCATCAACCGCTTTTCCACCTTGCAGACTGACTGAAGTGACATTATATTGGCCTTGTCCATTTTTATCCAAAAGTTGGCGGAACTGTTGATAGTTTTGAGCGTTGATATCTAACTCGCCGTGCCCTGTCAAAAACCCGACCGTTTTCGTTTCCTTTGTAGTGACCTTAAGGATCGTAGAGGTCAGTTCATATTCCAGATTTGCCGTTGATTGCACAACCTGCAATGTTTCCTCTTTGCCGCTGTAGCCGATAGAGATACCCATATAGACGTTTGCTATTTCCATTTTGTCTTTTTTCGGGACATTGACTTGCACTTCGGGAATCCCCTTGAAGCGGAGTTCCTGTTTCTGTGCGTCGTCGAAGTTTGCCGGATTCACAAAATCGATCTGGAGTTTATTTGAAAATGCGTTGTATTCGTCAAGGACATCTCTGACATCGCGGCGTATCTGAGCGACTTCCGCTGGGTCTGTGGAAAAGTAGGCGGTGATTGTGACAATATCATCTAATGTCCCCAACACCTCTTTGGTTGCTTTCGAGATGGTATAGCGTTTGTCCTCGGTAAGATCCGTCCGAACGAAACGACGTGTGGATAGAAAATTAATCAGCACGAGGATTCCGATAATGATTGCGACAAAGGCGAGGGTGTTGCCACCCTGTGTGATCCGTTTATAAGCCAAAATAGTTTACCTCCTTTCCTAACGCCATTTACGGCTTTCAACTGCCAATGTGCTTAAATAGAGAAAAAACCCTATCACCGACAGGTAGTAGATGATGTCGCGGGAATCAAGCACGCCTCGGAGAATGCTACTGTAATGTGCACCAAGCCCAAGATAACTGAAAATCGGGTACAACCAGTTCGGGGCATTGAAAAGCACAAAGTCTTCACCGATGATGAGTAACACGAAGCAGGTACTAATTCCAAATATGAAGGCGACAATCTGATTTTCGGTCAGTGTTGAAGCGAAAAGTCCGATTGCGAGATATGCTGCGCCCATCAGCAGAAGCCCGATATATCCGGCAAAAATAGTCCCGCCATCCGGGTCGCCGAAGTACATGACTGAAAAGGGAATAACGAGTGAGAGGAGGACCGTCGCGATAAGGAGCGCGAAACTTGCGAAGAACTTCCCTAAGACAACCTCATAATCTCGAATCGGTAGCGTCATCAGGATTTCTATGGTACCGATCTTCTTTTCTTCAGCCCAGAGTTTCATCGTAACAGCCGGGATGAAAAACAGGAATATCCACGGCATGAGCCCAAAGAACCCGCGCATTTCAGCTTGGTTACCGAAAAAGAAACCGCGGAAGAAAAGCCATGAAGAGAGACCGAGGAAAAAGGTGATGAAAATATACGCGATAGGCGAGTTGAAATAACTTCTGAATTCCTTTTTAAATATAGCTGCTATGTTCGTCATAATCTTTGTCTATGCATCATTATCATTAGTATCGTCCGCTTGTTCTGCGGATTGTTGGTTTTGGAGCTGTGTTTGTTCTTTGTCTGTCAAATTAAGGAAAACGTCTTCTAAATCTGCGGATTCTTGACGGAGTTCTGTAAGACTCCATCCGTTTTGCACAACGACGTGAAAGAGTGCCTCCGCTGCATTACTCTCTTGCGTCGCGTTGATCTGGTAGCCGGCGATACCGTCAGTCGTTTCGACGTGCGTCCACTGCGAAACGAAGTCTAATTCGTTGAGTTGCGCTTCAACTGCCTCTTGTGGACCTCGGATAGCGATATGGACAATTTCTTCGCCTTTCGCCTGACTTGTGAGTTCCTCGGGTGTGCCGTTGGCGACAATCTTTCCGTTGTTGATAATCAAGACCCGACTACAAGTGGCGGAGACTTCGGACAAAATGTGCGTGCTGAAGAGCACCAATTTCTCCTGCCCGATGTCTCTAATCAGGTTCCGAATCTCAATAATCTGGCTCGGATCTAACCCGGAGGTCGGTTCATCTAAAATGAGGATAGGCGGATCGTGGATGAGGCTTTGTGCTAACCCGAGACGCTGGCGGTACCCTTTGGAGAGTTCACCGATGTCTTTCTGGATAACATCCGCAAGTCCACAAGTGTCAATAACGGATCGGATTCGCTCTTTCCGATCGCTTTTAGGGAGTTGCCGCACCTGCGTCATGAAATTTAGATATTCGAGGACACCCATATCGGTGTAAAGCGGTGCACTTTCAGGTAGGTACCCGATGCGTTTACGGACTTCAATGGATTCTTCAAATACATCGTATCCTGCGACGGTAGCACTGCCCGCATCCGCGGCGAGATAACAGGTGAGGATACGCATTGTCGTCGTCTTTCCAGCACCGTTGGGACCGAGAAAACCTAAGACTTCGCCAGCGTGTGCATCAAAAGAGACCCTATTGACAGCAACCGTCGGACCGTAGGATTTTGTGAGTTCTCTAACTTCTATCATTTTTTTAATTACGGGCCCGTTGTTCGTTTTTCTCCGTTGTCGAAAAACGGTTTCCTTTAAAGTTGGTTCCCGTCTTTTTTCAAGGGATAATTAGGAGGTATAAACCTACCTCTCAACGTGCCTTAAAAAATGGGATAGATATTTGTTTAAAATAATAGCATAGAATTTGCTGAATGTCAAGAAAAAATTGATATACAATCGCAGTAATCTGAGCGGTTAGAATGCTAAATCCAACTATACACTGACGATCTTAGCACAAGGCTCAGCAGGGGCCAGAAACATCCCATCAACGCCTCACCTAACACCAGACCGATGAAAAATGGGATTGCTTTCCGATAGGCATTAATACCGCCGTGCTTTAGGATTAGCCATTTTGCGACCATCGCGAGGAGCAGCGGAAACCAGATGACGTCTGTTGTCCCTGGCGCGACACCGATAACGTATCCTGCTGGATGCAACGGACACCACACAAAACGCGCGCGCAGGAACATGATGCCCAAATTCGCTGCAAACGTTAAACCTAACACCGAGGTCGCGAGCCAATCCGTCGGTTTCGGATTCACTAACCACGATGAGAGAAAGTTATATGTGTCGGCACCGCCGGCATGAATCTGTTCCGAACCTGCAGCCACGCCCTCGCTATAAATCGCGTAAGGGTAGAGAATCAGACTGGATAGGATACCGACGAGACTCGCGATGACTAAGACTGTGAACATCGTTCGGTTTCGGATGCCGGTACGCTCGGCAAGTTTGAACGCCTCTAATTGTTCTGGCATCGGGTGTGTTCGGAAAGAGGCGTAGCTCGCACCACTGAGCCAATTCATGAGCGAGAGCATCGTTAGGTTGCCCGGGCGCAAACGCCGTGTCCCGAGTAGCGAGATCATCATATATTGTGGCGTGAGATAGCCGATAGCGTGTATCGGGGGGCCCAATTCGGCTCGCATCCGGGTTAATCCGACGACGATGGTTAGGTAGATGCCGATGTAAATCGCGAATGCCCACAGCGACATCCCGCCACGGATACAGAAAACCGCGAGGAGCAGGAGACAGACCCCGAGCGTTATCACCGCACTCCGATATGAGAGTGCCTCGGTTCGCTCTTCGGCTCGATTTGGGCGAACAACTTGTCTCAGCACAGATGTGAAGTGCTTTCGCGCATGCCAACACGCAATCGCAAGGAGTGCCAATAAGGCACCCGCCCCTTGCTCTCCGAGAAATGGGTAACCTGGGAACGTTGCGATACCGACGGCACTCCCGAATAGCAGTTGTACCTTCTTCATTAGATAGAAAAACGTGCACGAAAACGCTAAATCTAACGGCAGAATGAACGCGAAACCGATCAGATACGGATGGAACCGGAGGGGCGTACTGCCTATGGCGTTCCACGGTTTCTGTGTGAAATAGATATTCAGATTGTATTTTCGGACCGGAATCTCCGGAAGAACAGGAAAGAAGTACTGCAGCCCGTTGAGCAGATTGATACCCATGGCTATCCCGAAACCGATCCAGAGCAAGCGATTCCTGAAGATGTTCCGGTTGGTGGTAATTTCTAACGGAATCTGGATAATCGGATACGCGAGTTTTTCATTTTCGATCCACTGCTTGCGAAGGAGCGAGGTCAAGCAGAGAAAGATGAGCATCAGCAGGAAGATCACTGCAGACCAAGAGAGGATCGGTATAATCCAGTGCTGCATATAGCCTTCCGTGAAGAAGTTTACCTCGCCTTCGTAGAAGTCGTTAACTGTTTTCGGGTGTTTCACGACAAGCCATTCGGGGAGATGGTGAAAGAGGAGTGCCTCCCAATCGTTTTCCGGTGTCGCGAAGCGGAAGGCATACGGGATGAGTCCCATCAGGCGTGGAATACAGTCGTGTCCTGAAAACGCGCTCCCGACAGCGAGCATACTATAGACCACAAGGAGGTCGCGCGGCTCCAAGGCGATCCGTGGAAAGATACGCCGTACGCCAATGTTCAACAGCGTCATCGCCAAAATGCCGAACATGACATTGACAGACATCGCGACGGTTGTCAGATGCGCGGTGTGCCAAATCATCTCAACATAAGCGATCCAGTAACTATTCCCAATGATAAGGATGGTGCCGATTAGCACTGCGCGTTTCGCAATTGCCTGTGAGGCGCGTGAGTCCGTAGTGTGCATATTTTAAGGAGAAGAACGATACCCGTTAGTTTCCTTGTCGATTCGGTTGTGGGCTGTAAAAACTAAGGGTTCTGGTGTATATCTT
Source organism: uncultured Poribacteria bacterium (assembly GCA_951828385.1). Classification (GTDB taxonomy): domain Bacteria; phylum Poribacteria; class WGA-4E; order WGA-4E; family WGA-3G; genus WGA-3G. The sequence goes on along the minus strand of OX639973.1, from coordinate 2,658,945 downwards.
GTTAGGAAACTTGAGTTGTAAAGTGGACGCGGTATCGTAGAATTTGTTTTGAAATTGCTAAAATTTTTCTTTACTGTGTCCACCAAATATGTTATACTAAATGGAGACGCTTGTCAAGATTTTTTGTCCAAATTGGCTGAATGCCTCTGAATTAAATTCGCAATTTTAAATACGGAGATTTTGGGATGGAATTAACTTTTAAAAAAGATGACCTGTTATACGCTTTACAGATACTGCAAGGGGTCGCAGGGGGGCGGAATACTTTACCTATCCTCTCGAATGTCCTCATCCGAGCGGAGGATAGCACGATTGAGTGTATGGCGACAGATTTGGAAGTCGGAATTAAAATGAAAGTTGATGGGGAAGTCAAAGAAGGTGGGGCGATCACTGTCTCCGCCAAGAAGTTGGTGGATATTGTCAAAGAGTTGCCCGTGGATAAACCGATAGACTTGGTAACGACGGCAAACGACCGCGTTGAAATTACGTGCGGCGATGGTGTTTACAAGATTATCGGGATGCCCGATGAAGAGTTCCCGCAGCTGCCTTCTGTTGAAGGCGAAGCGTTGTCGATCGGCGGAGAGACGTTGGTGGATGTCATCCAAAAAACGGAATTTGCTGCGTCTACAGAGGAGGTTCGCTACTTTCTCAACGGACTCTACTTTAATCTTCAGACGGACAGGACCGAAGTCGTTGCGACTGATGGGAATCGTCTCGCACTCACGCACTGCGAGCCGCTCAACGCCGGGGAAGCCAGCGGGTTCATCGTCCCACTCAAGGCAGTTCGAGAGATCGCGAAAACCTTTGCCGATGCTGGTGAAGTGGAGGTCTCCGTTTTTGAGAGCCAAATTCTTTTTACCGATGGGAATGCTACCTTGACGACGCGGCTCGTGGAGGGCGAGTATCCGAACTATGAGAAGATTATTCCTGAATCGACTGATGGCAGAACGGTCGTTTCGAGAGACCAGATTTTGAGCGCGACGCGGCGCGTGGCACTGTTGTCAAACCCAAAGAACTATTCGATCTGTTTAGAGATTGACACGGAACAGGTTCGGGTTTCCGCAAGGACTCCTGAATTAGGTGAAGCACACGAGACAGTGCCTGTAGAGTCTGGGAACGGGAGTGTGCGGATCGGTTTTGATGCTCGCTTGTTGGTAGAGGCATTGGCGCACATTGAAAGCGCGTCTTTGGCGATTGAGTTTACAGGTGAGTTGAACCCTGTTCTTATTAAGCCGGTCAGCGATGATACATATATTTCCCTCATTATGCCGATGCGTCTGGAAGGTCCTTCGGAATAAGAGATGTGATTCTTATAGCATACATGCCGTTGACGCGGAAAATAAGCCTTTATTTCCTGGCGAGGTGTTTTTGCTAAGAAACCTCGCCAGTTTTTGGTACCTGTACCGTCTTTATCTGAAAGCCCGGAGGGGATAAGTGCGTCATCAGGAGGCTGAGCGACTACTATAGTGAATCCTAAAAATAAATAGACACATTCGTACCACAAACTTCCAGTTTGTGCCAGTCTGAATGCCTGTTATAGGTATTCAGACTGTTTGAGAGTGCCCAATTAATTCTAAACTTTACTATAAATAGGAATGGGACACATCGCGGTTTTGGTTAGACGCAAAGGCAACAAAAGTTGCGATACAAACGAGTAGTGCAATCGTAAAGAACGCTGTCAATTTTTTCATCATAAACTTCTTTACTTAGGAAGCCCTAAGTATTCGTAGGCGTCAAACGCTATTTCATCAGCTGTCACAATTTTCAGGTCTGAAGGAATCTGGCTCTCGCGCGTGTAGATCCCTTGCGAGAGATCATCGGGATGTCCAAGTGTGCTCCATATACGTTTCTCGCCATTCTCATCAATCTCGTATTCAACAAGGACACTGCCTCTTTCGAGAGCTATAACCTGTCCAGTAGGACTAACACCAACACTACCGTATTTGGAACGTGTGCCCTCTTTCTTCATCTTGATGGTTACACGACTGAGCAATTCATCTTCTATGCTATCGACCATGAATTCCCAATAATCGGGTATAACGTTCCACTCCTTTGGTATTTCAGGGTAGGGCCCGAGTCCGAAGCGTGACATCTTTGAAGGATCGAGTGCGTCCGCTGAAACAGCATCCGTTTGAATCGTATCAGTGCTGTCAATCGTCTCGGCGGCCGTCTCATTCGTTGAGGGGGCCGCCGTGTCATCGGACACAGTCGGCGTGTCCTCAGCGTCAAGCTCAGGGGCAGCCTGTCCAAAGTCCACCGGGCGAATCCCCCCAGTGTCCCGTGCTGCCTCCCGGTCGTTCACCTGAACGGCATCGGGGCGCGGGAACTCGGCATCCGTCGTGCGGTGGACGTGCCAACTATACAACAGGCTGCCCCCCACAACCAGCACAAAGAAAACGAGACCGGCTTGGATCATTCGACTGGAAAGTAAATCCCGTAACATCTTATTCACCTCTCTCATAAGGGTTGATGGAAAAATGCCTGTAAAGAAAATCGGTCAGAGAGATGGCAATCTTTCCATTTGGTATAGCCCTGACACTGGTGCATCAGGCAGTTTTTGATTTGAATGGCGTGTGTCTCTGTTTTCGTCTGAACTAACTTTTCTCCGAATTTGAAATAGGGGCGTTAGAGTGTGTTTGAAGGGACGGCTTGTATAACAGGAATGACATAACTCCGAATATGCACGCCAGCGACGGTTTCTGTTTCTACGCGAGGTTCCGGTTTTTGTCGGTGATCGAATACAACGTAATAGCCTTCTGTTACGCCTTCCAATTTGAGATAGGCCGCCAGTTGCTGCTTGCCTGCTTGATAAGACCTATCGCCTTCCCAAATCTTTGTTTCAACGATGTATTTTCGCTGATTGTGTAGGAGGAGAAGATCCATCCTACCGCGGCCCGTTTGGACTTCAAGAAACATGTCGCCACCTACAATCCGGGCAAAGGTGTCCAAATAGGCGTAAAGCAGATGCTGTCCCACGTATTCTTGAGGCGTGTCTGGGACTTGGAGGATCCTGAATCCTGCGCGTGCGATGAAATCCTGAAAGTTATCTAAGAGCTGTGCTATCTCCAACTGCCCGGTAGTGGAAAGGTAATCCGTAAAGTCTATATCTTCGGGAAGATATACCGATTCAAGTCCGTTAATTGTAGGTTTGAACGTCTGAAGGATCCGGTGTTGATAGATAGGATTAACGATCTCACACATTCGATCATTGCCTTTCTTAATGACACCATAGGTGACAAGTGCATTGATATGTGGATCGTCTGGGTTGAAAACTAAACCACTATCATAAGCAGTGATTCTCATGAGAATTTTTTCAAAGCGTTGATCCTTACGAACATTAGTTAGGAGATGATCGATGTTGGTGTTACCTTCCTCAAGGAGCTGCCGATGCGCTGCTGTGAAATGATTTATGGTAATCGGTTCGGTTTTCGGAATATCAAGTGCTGTTGTCAGAATTTGCGCGGCTCGGTTGATAAGAAATGGTTGTCCGGCGGTCTGTTTGTGGAGCATCTGAATGACTTCAGGCGCGAAAGGTTGTCCAACTTCATCTGTGTACTGGGCAAAGAGTTCACCCACCTGTTCGAGCGTAAAGTTTGGCACGATGAACTCATCTTGGATATTAAACGGTGAGATAGCATCATCATAGTTTAGCTGCCTGATGTTCTTAACGCCGACGATGCCGACGCTGTGTGGACAGTGAAATTCTTCCGAGAGATAGATATAACGGAGTGCGTAGAGAAAATCGCTCACAATCGCCTGTGGGATGCCATCAAACTCGTCAATGAAGAGGATAACCCTATGAGCTGCTAATAGTTTACCCAATTGTTCAAAGAACGTCGTCATTGAAAAGTGGTCGGTCAGGTGTGTGCTTTCCAAGAATTGTGTGAGTCCTTCAGGCATCACATCGCCGCGTTTTTGGAAAACGAATTGGATTTGCCTGTGAATCATATAGGAAAGCTGCGTGTAAAAAGCGGTAGGTGCGGCGTTGCGCTGGATCTGGAAATCGAGTTGAATGGGAAAATAAGATGGGTCTTCAGTTGTCAGCGTGGCGAGCGCAGCGCGAAAGAAAGTCGTCTTGCCGGTTTGTCGGGGTGCGAAGATGACGATGTATTTTCCATCTTTGACGCGTTCGATGAAATCAGCGGTCTCCTGAGCACGCGTAACGACGTAGTTATCGCGTGGATTGACAGGTCCCTGTGTCCCGAAAGTTCTCATGATTTCTCGTCCTTGTAGAAGCATTTGTCTCTTTATCTGAAGACCCAAACGTCCTTTGAAACTTGGAGAATAACAAACCCCTCCGATGCTGGCGGGTTTGTAAACCCATCTTCTAATAGTATACGAAATAGAGACGCTTGTCAAGATTTTTGTTCAAATTGGCTGAATGGTTTTGAATCGAATTGGTAATGCTTGATACGGAGATTTTGGGATGGAATTAACTTTTGAAAAAGATGATTTGTTATACGCTTTACAGTTACTGCAAGGGGTCACAGGCGGATGGAATACTTTACGGGCATTCAGTCGTAAAGCCCAATGCTTTAGCTTTGGGATATAAGACCGCAAACACCTTAATTCCCCCAAGAAAGATTTGACAAACGGTATAAAATGTGGTATACTTATGGTATCAAGTTGGCAGACATATTCAGCGTTACCGCCCCCTTCCGAGTAACGGGCGGGGCTCCCGGTAGCGTGTCTGCCTACCCACTGAATAGGGGTTAAAGACTTGATACTTGATGATCCATGAAAACGTATAAATATCCGCTTGGTAAACAATCTAATACGATGCGTATTGGCAATCTGCTTGATGATATGTGGCAGGTGCATTTCTATTTTCATACGTGGCAGCGTGAGCGTCATAAAGAGGGGCTGCCGTATGTGGGTTTTGAGGGTATGTGTGACCACGTGAAAGTTTTGAAAGGGACGACGCACCCGCATTGGCAAGCGTTGCCGTCTCAAGCGATCCAGCAGGAACTGAGACGTATTGATAAAGCATACGACAGGTTTTTCAAAAAACTTGGGGGTAGACCGAAAATCAAGAAGCGTCATAAGTTTAAGTCTATCACCTACCCCGGAGAATCGGGGTGGTCTCTGAAAAACAATCGTATCACGTTGACTTTTCGTAAATGGAATCCGAAGACACAGAAGTGGCAGTTTGATAAAGTGCCTTATACGTTCCATAAACACCGTCAATGGCATGGAACTATCAGCACTCTCACAATCAAACGAGACGCTTGCGGTGATTATTGGCTTTGTATCACAACGACTTATACAGATTTCAAACCGCTGCCGACAACAGGTAAAAGCGTTGGGGCAGACTTCGGCATGAAAGACGCATATTTGACACTGAGCACGGGTGAGAAGATACAACACCCCCAACCTTTGAAGCAATCCTTGAACAAACTTCGGTCTCTCAACAAAGCACTTTCGCGTAAAGTTAAAGGTTCTAATGGGTGGTGGCGTTGCGTGAGACAGCTTGCACGTCTGTATCGGAAAATTAGCAACCAACGCAAAGACTTTCACTGGCAACTGGCGAGCAAACTCTGTAAGAAGTTTGATAGCATTTTCCTTGAAACCCTGAACCTTGACGGTATGAAACGCCTTTGGGGACGTAAGGTTTCTGACCTCGCCTTCTACCAGTTTGTTGAGATATTGGCATATAAGTGTCAAAAACATAAGCGTCATTTTAAAAAAGTCGGACAATGGACAGCTACAACAAAACCTTGTAGTGATTGCGGTTTTCATAACGAAACCCTAACATTGGACGATAGGCAGTGGACATGTCCCGAATGTGGTTCACACCACGATAGAGACATAAACGCTGCGATAAACATTTTGCGGGCAGGGATAGCCGTCAGTTGACGATATGCCTGTAGTGTAGGAGACGACAGGGAAACGCCCGCTGGTGGAGCGACAGTTAGACGGTTTTTTAGTGGTTGGTTAATGGTTAATAGTGATTGGTTAAGAAAGAGACCTCTTTCCAATAACCAACAACCAATAACTATTCATGAGAAAACCGCAGTCGCTATGAAACCGAAGCCCACGCCTTTAGGCGTTGGGTGCTATCACCTATCCTCGCGAAATTAAGCCGGTCAGCGATGATACCTACATATCCCTCATTATGCCGATGCGTCTGGAAGGTCCTTCGGAATAAGAGATGTGCTTCTTATAGCATACATGCCGTTGACGCGAAAAATAAGTGTTCATTTGCTGGCGAGGTTTGAAGCTTCGCCAGTTTTTGGTTACACACCTCCCATTGTACTATCGGAAGGGGTTATAATGTGTTAGTTTCCCTGATAAGGGGATTTAAGGTTTTTTCCAAATATGGGCAATGCTTCATCGAAAAATGCTGACCGAAAGGCAACACATCTATATTTTCATTTTTCCTGTTCACGGGCATAGACACGTCTTGTGATGAAAAAGAACGGAAGTCCACCGAGAAGACAGAAACCGACAGCAACGATAGCAAGTATGAGGCTGCCTTGCGCTAAGAGAGGGTTGTTGAAGACAGGTACGCTTGCAAGGAGCATGAATGCAAACATCTTTACAACACCGTAAAGGGCACGGCTGATGCGTGAACGTGTAAGGGTGTATGTCCATCCGTTTTTAGGCGGGTTTCTGAAAGATCGTTGCAGGCAATCTGTAAAAATACCGCGTGTCATAACAGCAATGGGCATCCACAATGGAATGAGGTTTATTACTGCAAAGTAAATCCAAAAGGTGTTTTCAATCACTCGGTCTGTGAGGGTGTCAAGAATTGCACTCGCCTCGGATGTTTCGTTGCATTTACGTGCCACAATACCATCAACAGCATCAAGTATAAAGATGAACGCGATAGATGCAATAAGCACGATGTCAAGGTTAGCGTGTACGCCGAGCAAGGCAATAATCCCGAAGGCTAAAGGTAGGCGACTGAGAGTGATGGCGTTTGCTATCATATTTATCTGGGTTGCAACTCCCTGAAAGACTTTTCTGGATACCCTGTCTCAAGGTATTTGTCATTCGTTTGGATGTCGGGAGGGTAGTGAATCTCCCAAATCTTTACCTTTGCCTTCGTCGCTTCATCTGTCGGGTAGATTTTGACGAACGCCTCGGTGTGTGCTTCACGCATAAAGAGTTTGATGGTGAGGTTATTCCACGTAGCTGGTGGCAGATAGGTGCCTCTTTCGAGGTTTAATCGACCGTGGTGTTCATGGAAAAAGAGGAGGACCCCGCCATATTCGTTTTCTGCTGTCTCTGGCAGGGCTTCGGGCCGTTTGTGTTGGGTCTCCGAGAAGGCAACGTAAGGCAGTTTGACGGTGCTCCCATTTTTCAGACGTGCCGTCAGGAACTCGGTCTCTGTATCGGGCGGTGTATTTATGTAGGCAAAAGGTGTCTCTTTGGGTTCAAAGAGCCGCCAAGGAGTCCCGTCTTCTGTCCGCAAAAGTTTCATCCGGGTTCTTTTTAGTTCTCGGTCATCTGTTTCATCGCTGCCAATTCTTGAAAAAGACCCTGCCCCGTAAAGAACGTCTTCTTCAGAGAGGAGGAGATGTGTAGCGTTGTGGGTTTTTAGGAATTCCAAAGCTTCGCGTTCGGAACGTGCACCAAAGACGTGCCGGTTGTAGAGATGGATCCAGTGTTGGAGATAGTGGTCTTGATCGATGATGGTTTTGACCCCGCCAAGGTTGTTCATCATCGTGCCGTGGTCGAAGTTTGCGGCGACGATGGCATCACGAGAGAGTTCTTTTTTCATCCAGCGGTATGCCTCGGCTTCTGTGTTTTCTGTGGGGTAGACAGTATGATGTTCTCTGCCGGCGGGGATGATGTGTTTGGCATACCCGCCGATGCTGCTCCAAAAGAGGATGAGGGCGAGTATCCCGGTGACGATCCCTGTTTTTAGGGGGGTGTGAAGGAACTTTTCTCGGAAAGCATTGCTGATGTATTTGGAGTCACGGAGTTTCTTGCTGGCGGTGTTCGCTAAAAATTCAATGAACGTAGCGGTGAAGAATGCTGTGGAGAGGGAGAAAAAGAAGTTGTAGCGTGTCGCGTCGCGGGTAAGTGCAAGCCAGACAACGAACCATGCTGTCATCGCAACGTCAATCATCTCACTTTTGATGGATGTCTGTCGCCGCCATGCGGTGAATAGTAAACAGACAAGTGTCCCGCCCAAAGCTGTAAAGAAGAGGAGGTTCCCGGTGGCTTCGCCTGCCACTTTATCAAGGGGTTCCCGGAAAAAGGTGGTTAGGAGAAAGAGGATGAGCGGGATTGTTGTCAAAAGTCGGTCTCGGTATCGTTTCCAATTGCGGTGTTTTTCGGAAACCTCGGTGGTGGCGGACAGCCGAAGAAAAGTGAGTATGAGCCCGAGGCTGCCGAAGACGAACGTGCTGCCGTATAAGGTTCTCCAATACCCTAACTTTGGATTTTGGAGTTCGCCGATGATGGACATCAGGGCATTTTGGCTCAGTGGCACAGTGGTGACGGCGAAGGTGTCTATCTGTGTGAGGGTGTAGCCGAGTCCCGTGAGACATCCGACACCTATCAGACAAAAGGACAGAGTGCGTGCATGTGGTCGGAGTTTCTCTATTTTCGACAACAGCAGGTAACGAAAGGCGCGCATCCCTAACAGCACGAGTGGTGGCATGAGCACCAATGCTGCGAGGTATTTTGCGAACCCGTAGCCGTTGTGATAAGCGGGAGAGATGAGGTATAACGGTGGCACGAAGGTTAAGACCCAGATGCCGTAATACTGAAGGTCTTCTTCTGTTTCAGAAGTGAGCAACCGCCAGAGTTCTACGAAGAGGAGGATGAGTCCAAACACGCCGAAGCCTTCCCAGGAATATCCGCCGAGAAACATCGTGAAACCGCTTGCTAGCGTGAGCGTCAGGCGTCGCCGTGTGTGCTGTGTCTGTAGTGAGGCGACGTGAAGCATGACAACAAAGATACCAAGCATCCAGCACCAAGCATCCCGGTCGCTGAACCCGGCGGTGCTGCGTCCGATGGCACTCGGGAGCGTTGCCATAAAGAAACCAACGAGGCTTGAGAAAAGCAGTCCGTAACCGCGGTAGAGAAAGAGACAGAGCGCAGCAAGGCCGATACAAAAGCAGACCGTTGGGGCGTAGAGTGTCCAGTGATACAGGGATAGACTCGGTAAAAACACCGATAGTGCTTTGTGGGTGTAGGCGAGGGCGTAAGACCAGAATGGCAGCAGTTGCGTGTTGTCTCTACCAAGGGGGAGCCAACGATGGATATCGCGTTCGGGCAACATGCCGTGTTCGGCGATGGTTTCCGCTTGTGCGTAGTAGAGAAAGCAATCAGCACCGAGAAACTGTGCTTCGGGGATACCGTGAACGACTTGGAGTCGGAGCCATACGGTGAGCATTCCGATACTGAGAAAGAGGACAGCGATACCGATGCGAATGAGATATGCACGTTTCATAAGAAGGAGTCACTTCATCTCCGGATTTTCAAAAGTTATTTTCAGCCCGTGATCGCGGAGCGTTGTTTGGATTGCTGCTGCGGTTTTCTCAATCGGAGCCATCTGCGCCACCGTGGTGTGAAACTGTTTGACGAAATCTGCCTGTTGGTCGGGCGTGAGTACGTTGATACGTTTGACGAAAGTTTGCGCGTTCGGTGCAAGTATGTTGGCGTTTTCAAGTTCAAAGAGGTAATGGACAAGCCCGGTGTGGTCGGCTATTTCACATTTGTGTTCTGTGCATTGGCGATATTTCGGTCGTGTACACAAAGGGTTATCGCATGTCTGTGTTGTATAGTGAATCGTCTCACATCCATAGTGCCTTTGTCCACACCCCTGTATCCATTCTCCATCAACCCCTTGTGAACTCTCACAAAAACATTGATCTCCGACACATGTTTTTTCCTCACATTTGGGGCAGGTATCAATCTCATCAAGGGAAATTTTCAGTTTGAAGTCTTTGATAAAAGCAGTTGTTGATGTATCTGCTAAGGTGTCGCCCCATTCCGCTGCGGTGATGTCTCGCATCGCTGATACCAACGTTTTAGGACTTTGATCGGTGCCTAAACCTAGTCGAAGCAGCATCCATGGATTTTTCTCTACTTTTTTTCGGTATGTGAGGATTGCTGGAAGGATCGGATACTGTTGGAGGAATGCCTCGGGATGACGAGTGTGAAAATCTACGAGTGTCGGAAATGAGAAACGTATTTCTTTAAGTATCTCTCGGGTTTCTCTTTTGAGGCGTTGTAACAGACGGCGGGTCTCTACTGAAACGATGTCACAGAATTCTTGAAGATTGGAGCGTTTTCGGGGGTAGACGGCGCATGTTTTTTCGCCGGGTTTTCGGACGTGTTCCAAACATTCAGCATGATTCTCTCCACAAACGTTACAAGTGATTTCCCCGGAATAATGATGGATGTATCCGTTATCACAGTTAGAGATGACCTGATGGCACCTTAAACATATCGGTTGGAATTTTGGCGTGCATTTTTTATCTCCGCATTTTGGGCAGGCTTCAATATCTCTTTCTGTAAAATGGAGTCCGAGTTGTTCTATTAAAGACGAGACCAAGGCTTGTTGGTAAAGACTTGTTCCGTTGTGTAAGGCACCTGATCGGGGAATGCCGTTATTTCCGTTGACGTGTCGCGGAATAAAATCGACGGCGATCTCTGTGATATACCGGAGTAGGTCCTTCTGTTCGTTTTCTGGCAGGTTTGCAATCGGTTTTTGAAATTTGAGAAACGGTGTAACATCAGACTGTCGTTCCATTTTCCAGAGGGTCAAGAGAACGGGTATGATTGGATAATGCTCAAGCAGTTCTAAAGGGGTTTTGACTTCAAAATCGGCGAGGGTAGGATAGGGGTCTCTCCCTTTCTCAAGCATTTCCTTGTATTGATTTTCAAGGGTTGTGATGGGGTCAATCTGTATCTGAAAGTTCATTTTAGGGGATCCGCCTTTCGTTATTTGACAAGGGCTTAGAGTTTAAGTTTATCCAAGAGTTCTGCAGTCATCTCGTTGGCAGCTTCATCTCCGTGGGTTTTAGAAATCTGTTCGTCTATCCGTATGATGTACTCCAGTTGCGTCTCTGTCGGGAGTTCTGAAAGCAGTTGGATGGCTCGGTCTTTAAACTCACTGCGCATCTGGTCGAGCCGTTCATTGAGTGCCTCCCGTGATGCTTGGGTTGGGTACCGTTTGTGAAGTTCTTCATGGGAGATAGACATAACTTCTTGAACTTCCGGGTACTTTTCATTTATTTCAGCGAGTATGGACTCGAATTCTTTTCCGATTCTTTCTATTTTCGCATGCAAAGCTTCATGATCCAACGTAGCGATATCTGCATCTGTGAGTGCTGATATATCTGTCGGGGTTTCATCGTCTAAAACTTCCCCGATTTTTGATGCGTCCGTAGGCTTTTCAGGTGGGACGGATTCGTGATGGTGTCCGTCATCGGGGTGATGGATATGTGAAGTCCTGTCGGGTTGCTGTGTTCCGGCTGTCGTGGACTTCCGCGTGGGCGATGGTGTCCAGGGTGTGGATTTGTAAATCTTAATTGGCTCTGGCAGTGTCTGGTTGCTCTGCCAGAAAAGGAGTCCGCCGATTGCCAAGAGGACAAATGCCATGCCACCTGCTGCAAACCACCGGGTGAAACGTTTTTCCTGCTGCTTCTGTCGGATGTGTTTCGCTTTTCGCGGGTGTTTCATAGAGGTCTCTCCGTGGGTGTCCCTCTCAACGCTATCATTTATGAGTCCAACGATAGCGTTGAGAGAAAGGTATTGATGTTATTAGAGTTTCTGGGTATCGCTACCAATATCCGCTATAACTACCCGTAATAAGATCGGTTGTGCATGTGTGTCCCACACAATTACGATATGTGCCTTGGTTGTTACAGCGATCATTGGTGCAGGTAGAGGTACCCTCGTGATCACTCTTTTTACATACGCAATGGTCTGCTCCACATCCTTTCGGTGTCTGATCTGTATTACATGTGCGTGTAGATCCATCACAACCTTTAGTGCCTTCCGCTGTACACTTGTTAAACAGCCAGTTTTTGATAACTTGGCACGAAACTAAACAGGCGGTTGACACTTTTAAGACCTCAAAAACCATTGTTATGGCACCACTGACCTCTGGTTCGCTTACCATTTTACAAACTTCACAAGCGTCAACAGCCTCAGCCTCTTTCGGCTGCATGAAAACGGGTGTGAAGAGTGTGAAGGTGAAAACCAGAAGCGTTAAAAGTGCTGTATTTCTACGTAGTGTTTACATTTTTTTGGCAGTAATGAGTACAGCTGCGAAATAGACGAAACCGAGGTAGCGACGGGCGTATTTATCATAACGTGTAGCCACCCGACGATACTGCTTCAACCGATGAAAAAAACGTTCGATAACATTACGAAGTTTATACAAGTCTTTATCATAAGGGCGATCTTCAAGACGGTTCTTCCGGGGACGGATCACCGGAACACTTCCTTGATCAACGATCTCTGCTCTCAAAGCATCCGAGTCATAGGCAGCATCGGCAATGACAGCGTCGCAGGTGTAGCCAGCAATCAACGCAGGCGCTTGTGTCACATCGTGACGCGCACCTGCCGTCAAGATAAAGCGTAATGGCAGAAAGGTATCACTTACAGCCGCATGGAGTTTCGTGGTAAAGCCACCATGACTTCGCCCGAGGGCTTCACCGGCTTGTCCTTCATTTTTTTTTTAGGGGCACCGGCTGCAGAGGAATGCGCCCGAATGACCGTTGAATCCACGAGGAGCGCAGAGATCTCACCGGCATCATGGAAATGTTCATGGAGTTTTTCAAAGACCCCAGCATCACACCATCTGCCGAAACGTCTATAGATAGTATTCCAATAACCATAAACTTTCGGCAGCGCACGCCAAGTGGCTCCCTGTTTTGTTATCCAGACGATTGCCGAGAGAAAACGTCTACAGTCTTCGGGTTTACCGACATAAACGTTTCCTAACGTTTTCAGAAACGGGTGGATGCTCTGCCAAGCAGCATCACTAATCATCATAGGAAAATCTTGAGTGTTATCTATCTTTTGAGTTTTCATAGAAAATAGTCTACCAATCCATGCTCAAAATGTCAATAACTTCTAAATGTAAACACTACCTAATCATTTCTATCTCCTTTTTGAGTTAACTTGATAAGGACACTCGTCTGAACCCTTATGATAAGGGCATACTTTCGCGTGCGGTGTTTCCGTGAGAGCGGATAGTGCATTTGGTAACAGATATGCTATCACGACCGCTGCGAGTAGCAGAGCAATAAGGATTGTTGCTTTAAGTTGTCTGGACATTAGCGTGTCCCGTTTCGGTTGTGGAGGATTGCGATGTATCCCTTTTGATAGGGCAACGGCAATCTTCCTCTATTATAGATGCTAACCTAAAAATTTCACAAAATCAATATATTCTATGCTACAATTAGGTTAGTACTGTCAAATCTAACTTAAAACCTCTTTGGCAGTGCTGTGCGTTGCGGGTGTTAGTGCCACCTGCAGCGCACCCGAACGGATTTGATAGGGGTCAAGCGTGTTGTATATTCCTGTCAAATCTACATCAAGAAAACTGCCGATCTTCATTAGCCATTGGACGAATGTCGCAAGGATGACTTCTGATATTGATTGTTGATCATTGGCGATGCTCACATCCCCACCGAACGCAGCACAACTGATAAAAGCCTCCAAATCTGTGTCTTTGTTCGCGTCAATTTTCATTTGACGATGAAAATTGACACATTCGTCTTTGGCGATCCGGACCATCCATACTTTCGGATGTTTCACCGGTTTACCTTTTAACTCATCTTTGGTAGCACTATTGGTGACCCTACGTGCTACAGTTGAGTTCACGTTTATAGTAGCAAGTATCATGCCAATGTGAGAAACCTGACTGTTAGGGGATCCCACGATTTTTCCACTGTAAAGTTTCTTTACAATTGTAAATATTTTTTACACTGAACTGTAAAGTTTCTTTACAATTGATATACTAAACGCGTGATTCTGGCTCGAATGCTGAGCATCGTAATACCAAGTTTCCTGGGAAAGACGAACGGACGCACTGCATCAGCAAACCTTCTGCTGAAAGTTCCTACTACATTTGCGTAAGTCCTATGCCTCACCACTATAGGCGCGTAATTTGGTGTGCAAGGTGGCCCGGCTAATTCCTAAAACGTCCGCCGTTTTTGATTGATTCCCGTCCTCCCGTGCCAAAGTTGCCAAAATCGCTGATTTCTCTATCTCCTTCAGGGTTGTACCGATCGAGAAGGACAGCACGAGACGTTCTGCGGCGTTAGGATTTGCTGCGGCTGACGTTCTGCGGCGTTAGGATTTGCTGCGGCTGTTGCATCTGCCAACGGCAAGGCATCGGCTTGAGGTGTCCACAAATCTGACGGTAAGTGGTCCGGTAAGATTTCACCCTCTTCCGCTAAAAGGACCGCGCGACTTATGACACCTTCCAACTCTCGAATATTGCCAGGCCAGCTGTAGGCATCAAATAACGAAAGGACTTCTATATGTATGTCGGCTACCTTTTGATTGGAAGTGTTGTTTTCCTTGGTCAAAAAGTGTTTTGCCAACGCAGGGATGTCTTCCCGCCGCTCCCGTAACGCCGGCAGCTGGATATGAAGGGATTTTAATCGCTCATAGAGATCTCGGCGAAACTTGCCTGCTGCAACTGCTTCTTTAAGGTCGATATTCGTAGCTGTTAGGACGCGCACTGACACTGGAATCTGTGCTGTCCCACCCATACGGCGAATCTTGTTTTCCTGAAGAACCCGCAACAACTTCGGTTGTAGGTGCCGGGGAAGTTCCCCGATTTCGTCAAGGAACAGTGTGCTCCTCGATGCGGTTTCAAACAGTCCAATATGTTGCTGATCGGCACCGGTAAACGCGCCCTTCTCATGTCCAAAGAGTTCACTTTCTATCAGGCTCTCTGCAATCCCCGCACAGTTCACGGAAACCATGCGATGCGTTGCATAAGGGCTCTCTGCGTGCAAAGCACGCGCGACCAGTTCTTTACCAGTTCCGGTCTCACCAGAAATAAGCACTATTTTATCAGATTTTGCGAACATGTCAATACGTTTCAGCACTTCAAGATGCACGGTACTTTCACCGATAATATCGTCGTAATTCCCATGCAATTTCTCTCTTGATAACGACGTTTCTGGGGAGACCAGATCTCCGTAGGCATTTTTACCCGTCTTTTGGTTCCTCATCATTCTCCTTTTTGGGACATTGAGTGGATTGTTTCTGACACGTTCGCTACGGGTGAGGCGTATCCCACGTTTTTAAAATAACGTGAGTTTGAGGAGAGTAAGATGTTGGGTTTCGCTTAGACGGACAACCAGCAACTTGAGTTACAATAAGTCAATTTTTTATTATTTAAATTATAAAATTATAAAATTATAAAACCTATACCTAACTAATAGTATATAGTATTTTTACCGAAAAAGCAAATGAATTTAATAAAATTACGTGAGTTTGACAATTATCGTAGAATCCCCAATTACCTTGTCAAAAGGCAGCGTCGTATTCTGCTGAAATGCGGTGCTAATATTCTGTGAGTTTACTTTCTCTGAAACTGGTAGAAACTCAGAACCCCCTTATAATTAAAAGACACAGTTTTTTGCCGAAAGGGTGCATACCGTTAAAAAGTTAGGTTTTATTCCAACAGGAGCACTCGGTGATTTGTGCTTAGGGTTTTCTGAATATGATGAATCGGTTGTTATATAAGGTGTCTAAGGTGGGCAAAACGGTCACTTTGATGCGAAAAGAAAATGCTTTTTTCTGCGAAAATAGGTAGGATGGGATGCCGTATCGCGTCTGGGCGCGATACGGCACTCACGCCTAAATCCTACCACCGTAGATGTTAATTTAGGGTTTCAATATCTCCGCGTAGGATCCGGTTCGGTTAGGAAACCAAACCTACCGGGCCTGGGGTAGGATCCGGTTCGGTTAGGAATGCAGATCGCAAATGTAAAGCAAAGACAAATTTGGTCTCCGCGTGTGGGAAACCAAATTTGGGTGTGTACGCCGCGATGCACGTCGCATCTGGGCGTGTACGCCGCAAAAACCGCACCTACCGGACCTGGGTCTGATGAAACTTTAGTCCATTTCCACGCCGGACATCTGTTCCAATGCTAACATCAGTGCTTGTGTGCCTAACCTACCGTGTCCTTGTGCTTGGACTGCCGTGTAGAGTTGATGCACTAATGCGAGTCCGGGTAGACTCAAGTTCATCTTGCGTGCTTCGTCTAAAGCGATGCTCATGTCTTTGATGAAATGTTCTACGAAGAAGCCGGGATCAAAGTTCCGCTGTAGCACCCGCGGGGCGAGGTTATCCAAGGACCAGCAGGCGGCTGCGCCGCCACTAATTGACGACAACATCGTTTCCAAATCCAGACCGGCTTTGTGACCGTAGATGAGTCCCTCACAGACCCCGATCATTGTGCCAGAAATCGTGATCTGATTACACATTTTCGTGTGTTGTCCGGCACCCGCACCGCCTTGGTGGACGATATTCTTTCCCATCGCTTCAAAGAGTGACATCACGGCTTGCACGGCATCTTCATCACCACCGACCATGATAGAGAGGCGTGCCTCTTTCGCACCGACATCGCCACCTGAGACAGGTGCATCTACTGAGGAGACATCTTGTGCTTGCGCGGCAGTGTAAATCTCTTGTGCGAGGGAGGGTTCCGTTGTCGTCATATCGACGACGATGCTGCCGGGTTTCGTGCCTTTTAAGATACCGTTATCGCCGAGGTAGACTTCACGGACATCGGGTGGAAACCCGACAATCGTAAAAACAATATCGGAAGCTCCTGCGACATCGCTCGGTGAATCTGCCCATGCTGCGCCTGCCACCAAGAGTGGATCCGCTTTCGCTTTTGTGCGGTTATAGACCGTCATCCCATAGCCTAAGTCCATCAGATGTTGGCACATCCAGCGTCCCATCACGCCGGTGCCGATCCAACCGAGTTGCGTTGTCGTAGGTTCAATTTTCAATGTAGTTGCCATAATTCTCCTTTTCGTAGCATAGCGTCTTTGGCTATATCCTTTTATTTTTTCTAAAATCTTTTGCTACTTGCGCACCGATGATGAGACCGCCCACAAGGACGGCACAATAGATACTAAAGAATCGCGTTAGTAAGACGAAAAGCGGTATCAATTCTTTAGAGATCAAATTTTCCATCAGTCCGACCGTTACAACCTCAGCGACTCCACTTGCACCGGGACTGGGTGCGAACAGTACAACAAAGTTTAACACCAACCCCGTAACACAGAGTTCCCAGAGCGTTGTGTCTCCGTTGAGAGCTTGGGCGACAATGTAGCTGCCGACGATGCGTGCGCCGATGAAACCGCAGGTCAAAGGGACACTCAGCGCGCACGTCCATTTATGATCGCGAAGAAACAGGGTCGCGAATGTTTTGTGTTCAGCCGTCAGTTGTTCCACTTTTAATGTGGCGCGCTCTAAGACAGGTGCGAGACGTGTGAACCTTCGCTGGGCAGTGTCACAAAGCCAATGAAAAAAACGGAAGACGATTTCTGGCTTAAAAAGCAACAAAATAAATAGTGTGAATACCAAGCCGAATGTCAAAAAACTAAATAGACTGACCCATGCAGCCTCTTTTGGTAGAAAAGGTGGATCCAACCAAAGGACCGCACCTGCACCGAGGATGAGGCTGACGAGTGTTGAGAGAAAACAGATGATACCTGATGTGATTGCCCCTGACAGCGGGACACCTCTCCGTACGTAGATGTAGAGGTGCCCGACCCCACCCGTCTGGAAAGGCGTAATAGCGGAGACGCAGAGGGTCGCTAAATTGGCACGGATGCTGTCACGGAAGCGGATCGTTGGTGTCACTTTTCGGATGAAAATATGGAAACGCAGTGCGCCGAACAGCCAATCTACAAACATACATAGGCAAGCACCGAGAAGCATCTCAGTCTGCATCTCGCGAAAAACTCGTTTTATATCTTGACTACCGCTCCACAAAAAACTGACGAATAATCCAGCGAATGTAAACACCACAAAAAGCAGCGTCCCGCGAACCACATTTTCTCGGTTCAGGGAGCGGCTCAAGAATTCCTGCATTGAGAATTAAGTTCCTTTGTAGTCTATAGAAGACGGAACCTTCGCTTCCGATAAAGCACTCCAGCGGAGTGCTATGTCTATAGGGTCAGGTTTAGGCTAATGTCCATCGGCAGTGCCGAGTGCGTCAACGCCCCGACGGAGATGAAGTCTACACCGGTCGCCGCTACGGCTTTTACAGTGTCAAGTGTAATCCCACCAGAGGCTTCCGTTACGGCTCGATTGCTCACCTCTTGCACAACGCGCTGCATGAGACCCGGCGGCATATTGTCCAGGAGTAAGATGTCTGCGCCGGCTTCGAGGGCTTCGTCAACCTGTTCGACGGTTTCAACTTCAACCTCAATCTTTGCTGTGTGTGGGACGGTTTGCCGTGCCCGTTGCACCGCAGTGCCGATACCGCCTGCGGCAACAATGTGATTGTCCTTGATTAGCACACCGTCATAGAGTCCAAATCGGTGGTTTTGTGCACCACCGACGCGCACGGCGTATTTCTGAGCGGCTCGCCACCCCGCTGCGGTTTTCCGGGTGTCCACAATTTTAGTATCATAGCCAGCAACAGTTTCCACAAATTGGGCGGTGAGTGTGGCAATCCCAGAAAGCCGTTGCAGAAAGTTGAGTGCTGTCCGTTCTCCGATTAGAATGGTTTTGGCACTGCCTTGTACCTCTGCGATGGGTGTATCTGAGACAACTGCCTCACCCTCTTTGACAAGCCTGCGAAACGTCAGTGTTGTATCTAACTTCTCAAACACGCGCTCGGCGACCGGTAATCCTGCGACAATCCCCTCACTTTTGGCAAGCAGAGTGCCTATGCCCTTTTGTGTCGGCGGCACTGTTGCCTCTGTGGTTATATCGCCGATACCGATGTCCTCTTCAAAAGCGAGTTCGATTAAGGCATCTAATGAACGCAAATTAAGCATTTTTAATGGTTGTCGGGCACTAATACCGTTCCAGATAAGGGGTTAGGAATTTCTTCGCATCTTCTGTGACATCCCACGCGTTGGGCCAGAAACAGAGATCAATAGAGAACCAATCGCCATCGTACCCGGTTTCGTCCATGATGACAGGGATAATCGCGTCGAAATCCAGCACACCGTCTCCGAAAGGCGCATGTGTGCTTGTTTCATCGCCATGGAGCGTATTGTCCGAATCGATGAGGTGGAAGTGCCCGATTTGCCCTTTGAGCTGCCGTGCGAGATCAATGACCCCGTTATCACCGAGCGTTTCCTGTTCTCCGCGCTGCCGCGCACCGACGACTGCACACATCTGTGCGTGGCACGTATCGAACATCACTTTGAAATTCGGGTGATCGACGGCTTTCGGCATATTGATAATATCACTCGGTTTGTTGAACATGAATCCGGGTTCAAATTCCCAGAGCATCAGCACGCCGTGATCTTCAGCGGCTTGCGCACAACGTCTCCAGACAGAGACAATCCGATCCCACGCTTTTTCCCACTCAACCCCCGGAATGCCTTCTTCAGGATCATTGACGGTATCTACCCGAATCGCAGGCGATCCGAGATCCAACGCGAGTTGGAGATTCTGTCTGAACAGTTTGAAGTATTTATCGTCCTCTTGTGCTTCATCTGTACCGGGACCCGGATGCGACCAGAAGTCAGCGGCTAAGCCAGAGACTTCCAAGCCGTAATAGGAGATTAAGCCTTTAACGGCATCTCGATCGCTTTTCATCGGGTAATCGTTAATGTCAATATGTGGTTTGAATGCCCCGATCTCAACGCCGTCAAATTCCAGTTCGCTGAGACGCTTGACGACATCATCAAACGGGACAGGGTTATCTTCGTAAGGCCCAAATGCGTAAGCCCAACTTCCAATCGACAATTTTTTTGCCATGTTTTTCTCCAAATTTTAATTGCACAGGAAACGAACGGTCTCCTATGCTACAAAGTGTACCTCGGTAGAGTAGTGTATACCTATGATACGTCTGTCACCAGCGTCTGAACCGCTGTTTCGAGTTCGAGCGTTATCTGCTCTACCGTTTCTCTTTTCTGTGCTTTATAGGTATCGTAGCAGTCTCGGAGATTTTTAGGGTCACCGACACGGAGTGATGCGACCCGCGGTCCCCGCATTTTTGCTGTACCAAACACTTCTCTTTCCAGACGGATAATCACTTCGAGAAACCGCTCCTGTGAAGGGGCTTTGGCGACGTACCCGTCCGAAATCGCTATAAAATTAATTAACCGCTCCAGATCCGGATAGAATTGTTGGAATTTATGGAGCAATTCTTCATGTATCTTCTGTTCGTACTCGGTCATCTGCTCAACGTCTTTGTAGATTTCAGCATCAACCAGATTTTTCAATGCGCGTACCCGTGTGAGCACATCGGCTTCGGTATGGATGCCCATAATTTGTTCCGCATGGGACAATATCTGCTCTTTCAACTTTTGGATATGCTCATTGATCGGCACGGTTTCGTCTATCTTATATTGATATTCCGCGGCAAGCGTTCTAAGGACTGCGATACCGATGCGTCTCAATCGTTCGTAGCGTTCTATCGGCGTTCTTTCAACAGGCGGGAGGATAGCATGCTCTAATCTCGTGAGCGCGGCATCAATAGCGGTCCACATGTCTTGTGGATAATGATATTTGATCCCGATGGGGACGATATAGAGCGGTTTGCTAATTCCGGCTTTTTGCATATCATCCAAAGCCCAGAAGCAGAGTTGCGTAACGCCTCTCTCAAAGCGCATGACGGTATCGTTCTGCCGCGAAATCTCTCCCTCTCCGAAGATGACAATAGGTGCATCGCCTCTCGTTAAAATTTCACGGGTTGTCCGAAAGGCGTTTCGGTCCGCGGTCCCCCGTACAATTGAGTACGCACCTAACCACTGCAACAAAAGACCGCATAAGCCCTTGAATTTCCATTTGTTGTATGTCTCTCGAGCGGTCATATAATAGTACCACTGAGAGCGTCGTTTGGACAAGAGAAACATAACCGCTGGATCCGCGTGTGCCGCGTGGTTCGGAGCTAACACGGTCGGGTGTCCATCCGTCGTTTTCAAACGGGTGATGGACTCAGAATCGACCATTAATGTTAGTCCGTTCAAATACAAACGGCTAATGAGCGGCATGAAGGCTTTAGCAATTTGAATCGCGATTGTGTTCGGTTTAGGCGGTTTAAAGTCTAACATTGCGTACTACCGTTTGCGTCACACAGCAAGTTGTTACGGCATACGGCGTATGCCTACTACTTTAAAGGCTTGGCGGATAGCAACAGATGATCTCCATTGGCGTATCGCTGGTACTAACGATGACGTAACTGGACAAGCAGCGTGGAATGAAAACAGATTTGCCGCGCTTGAGCGGAACATCTTCAAAATCGCCGCGCAGTACGCCTTCGCCGCCCAACGTCACGAGTGCATAGAAGCCGTTATCTGCTGGCATACTTAGCGTTGAATCTACTGTCAAACGTGAGCATCCGAAGAATTTCGAGGCTTCCTCTGGCACGATTCGGTCTTCACGG
Organism: uncultured Poribacteria bacterium; assembly: GCA_951828385.1. Taxonomy (GTDB): domain Bacteria; phylum Poribacteria; class WGA-4E; order WGA-4E; family WGA-3G; genus WGA-3G. The sequence continues at coordinate 2,637,424 of OX639973.1, read as the reverse complement.
TTATCGCCTTCAGCTCGGACGAGTTCTGGGGTGCGTCGGATGTAGTTGTTGAGGTAATCCAATTCGAGTTTATCAAACTCAGCGGCATCTACCGCAAGGTCCCATCCGAGACCGAGATGTCCATCATCTCTTTCAAACGGAAACCCTTCCCATTCAGCGAGGATATTCCAATCGGTGGGTTCCTGCGGTTCGAGGACACACAACCCGGTGCCGAGTGAATGGACGATCGGTGTGCGTAAGAAGTAGACTTCTCCGACCTTCGGTTCAACGACGTGCATGAGGCTTCGCAATGTGGGTACATCTTGTGCCTCCATCAGCCGGCGGAACTCTGCTTTGTCCATGTCTTCTTTCCATCCGATCCACGCCTTCGCGCCCGGACGCGTGCCGATTAAGATCCATGCCTCATTTTTGCCGAAGGGTGAGTTGAGATGTTCTTGTGCGAAATCCGGATTTGGATGCCAATGGATAGGGATATGCGCGCCTTCACCGACATCGAAAATCTTAAGGAGCACGCCTAATTCAGTCCCATATTTAGCGACGTGCGCGCCACCGAGTGTCTCTTCGGGAAATGCGTCCAGTAGTGCTTTCAGTAACACAACCTCACCGCTTGGGAGTTCGACACGGCTAAGCCCTTTGTCGGGTGGATTATCTCTGCCGGGAGTAATTGCACGGTTTGTCGAAAAGATCCACTCTTCAGAGTAATAGTCATCTTTCGGGTCGTCTTCACCCATAAACTCAGCACGGAGTTTCCCGCCGTTATAGAAGTGCAAGTAAGTATTCGGTGCTAAGGCGATGGGCGCGTCTAACATTGACTGTAGTTCGTTTTGTGATGCCATATTGCTATCCTTTCTTTATCTTTAAGAACTAAGGGTGTTGTTTGTGGATGCCCTTGTTTGAAGTAAGTTTATCATTTTAGAGAGGTTTTGTCAAGTCAATTTTTGGAAGATTAGCGTTGTTTCGTTTTCAGTTTTTTGGTGGTTTCGGAAGGAGGCCTCGACCGGGAAATCGTTCTTACAGGTCGTATTTGGAAGGATAGATTGGGGTTACGGTGCTACTGACTTGTTAGTATTCGTTTGTTACAATATCCATGATTGTATGTGGTCAGCAATCATTGCAATATCCGTTATGGTGCCATCCGCAACCTTAAAACCGAGTTCGATAATCGAATCATCAATGTTGAGAGATAGGGTGCAACCATTAAATTCTAAAAACAAGATTGCACAATGTAGACCGATACGCTTATTTCCATCGAAAAATATATGCCCTGTGATAATGTGATGCGCATATACAGCGGCTTTTTGGGGCAAAGTTGGGTACAGTTCGGTATCACCGAATTTTCCACTAACTGCCTCAACCAGATAGCGTAGTTGATTTTCATTCAACAATTGATAGTTGCCGACATGTCCTTCGGCAACCTCCAGAATTTCCGCAATTGTCAAATATCTGAGATGTTGCCGAGAGTTTTCCATGCGCGATCGTAATTTCGTAATATTTCCTTTGAGGCTGTGGTACTGTTTATCCCGATACTGCTGGCAGCTGCCATGTCAGACTTTGCTTTTTCCGTTTCTCCGAGGCGTAACCAAGCCTTGCTGCGTCTGTAATAGGCATCAGCATAATCGGGTTTGAGTTCTATCGCTTTGGTGTAGTTTTTAATAGCAAGCTCAACCTCACCTTTTTTGCTGTGAGCCAATCCGAGATTGTAATACGTCTCAGCGCATTCTTGATTCAGTTCCTGCATCATTTTTCCTCCACAATGCGATTTACTTGAGGGTAATGATAACATGCAAAACGAGCAGATGTCAATCGAATCTCACAGCGTAATCAGGGACGTTTGGTTTTCGGTTTTTAGGGGCTGCTACTAAAAAGTTTAGCGATTTCGTCCGTTTCAAAAACAGGTAGCGGTTGTCGTGTACGGGTGGCATCTTCCAACCACAATCCGTGTGCAGGTGGCAAAAATTTTCCGATGATGTCCGCGTTGATACCGGCTTTGCCAAGCGCCTGACAAATTGCGTCGCTTTTTTCAGGTTCCGATGCTATCAACATGGCACCCGATGAAATGACACCGAGCGGATTAAGTCCAAACATATCACACAATGTCCGTGTTGTGTCTCCATACAATATTGGCGACCCTAAAAGTTTATCCGAATAGACGACGACCCCTAACTCGGCTGCGGTTGCCAACTCATACACAGCAGTAGAGACACCGCCCTCTGTGACATCGTGCATAGCGTGTACACCGCCCGTGGCAATGGCAATTTGTGCGTCCTTTAGCACAGAAATCCCCGGATCCATGAGATAGTTCCTCGCCTGCTCTAAGAATACGGCATCGTACTTTTCACGCAACTGTTCTTCACGCTCGCGCGCGATGATTGCGGTCGCTTCAATACCGAGTCCCTTTGTAAGAATTAATGCATCTCCTACACGAGCATCCGCTGAAGTGAACAAGGCATTTTTATGCGTAACCCCCATCATCTGTCCTATAACAACGGGTTGTGTTACAGTGGGTGTAACTTCGGTATGCCCACCACACAATGCGATGTCAAACGCTGCACATGCTTGTATGATTTGCGCCATGATGTCGCGAACCGTTGCTGGTGTTGTCGCATCTTCGGGTAACAACAGGGTCACCAATAACCATTTCGGTACAGCCCCCATCGCTGCAATATCATTGCTATTGACGCATACCACATACCATCCAATATCTTCAGTCGCAAAGGTAATCGGATCGCTCGTCGCAACGAGATAGTTGTCTCCCAATTCAATGACAGCAGCATCTTCACCGAGCTGTGGACCGACAATCACACCTGTGCTGCTATTGGACGTGGGCAGAAGTTCTTTTAAAAAGTCGTGTTTCAGCTTCCCGACGGGTAGATTCATGTCTTTGATTAAATGAAAATCTTGTAGGTGCGCAAGCCAGATAGGGGACCTATGATTGCCCAGGTGCTGCCGATGACGTAATCGCCTAAGATTAATCCTAAAAAGAGGGGTGCGACTTTGCGGTGCAGCCGCAAACCGCCGTGCCGTAGAATCATTAACTTCAGAAACCACGCCACGAAAAAGGCGAACCAGAAATAGTCCATCGCAAAACTGATTGCGAGTGCGTAACCCGCTGGGTGAAAGGGCCACCACAGGAAATGCATCCGCATATACATCATCACAAACGTCAGAAGCGCACCGATGCCCATAAATCCGATGCCAACCATATTCGGTTCGGTTGGATTATGTAACCACCGTTGGAGCCGACCGAACGACTCTCTGCCGACCCATCCTTTGAAACCACCGGCTTTCGCGATCGCGCCGTTTCGGAAGGTGATGTCGAGATTCGCCCAAAAGGTCGCCAGAATGCCGATGACAATCGCGATCAGCATCGCGACCCATAAACGCCGGTTGCCCATCCCCGTTGATTCTGCGAGTTTAAACGCCTCAATCTGGTTCGGCATCGGGTGATTGCGGTAACCGCGATTGAACCAGTAGAACAACGACATAATCGTGAGGCTGCTCGTGTCAAACCGTCGAGTGCCACCGACCGTCGCCAGCATGTCGTGTGGGTTGACGTAGTAAATTTCGTGGGGCGTGCCGAGTTCCGCTCGGACCCGCGTGATCGCAAAGGAGAGCAGGAAGTAGACACCAAAGAAGATGCCTGCAACCCATAACGTCATTCCTGCCATAGAGGAAAAGACACCGAGCGCGATGATTGATCCCAAAATACCTAAGAAGGCAGCCCGATACGGCATCGGTTCATTGGAATCATCGAGACGCGATTTGAACCCAAACACCTTTTTCAGCACTTCACTGAGATGTCGCCGTGTGACCCAGACAGCAAGCAGGAAGAGCGCGATCCAGGCACCGTACGCCTGCTCATTCAACGCAGGAAAATAACGGGTGCCGAGTGCCGCAGCGATGACGAACTCCGCTAAACGGACAACAAAGAAAAACCAGCACGAAAAGGAGAGATCCAACGGTAGGAAAAAGGCTAACCCAACAGCAAACGGGTAGACGGAGATCCGCGTCCCACGGATAGCACTCCACGGACGTTCAGTGAAGATATTCTGAAACACGGCTGTCCGTTTGATATAAGGAATCTCTGGAAACTGTGGGAAGAGGTAGTGAACGCCGTTAATTACACCAATAACGACGGCGATACTGAATCCCATCCACATCATTCGATTCTTCAGGAGCAGGATCCCGCCGTCTTCTGAGAGTCGGAGCGGGAGTTGGATGATCGGATACGCTAATTTCTCCTGCTCTGCCCACCGTCTCCGGACGAGTGTGTTGATGCAGAGCATCATGAACATCATAATGAGGAAAAAGAGTCCCCAGAACAGCAACGGCTTTGTCCACACCGAAAAATTATGCCGGGTATAGAAGGTCGATTCTCCTTCGTAAAAGCCTTGCAAACTCTGCGCGTCGGAGACCGTGAGCCATGAGGGTAGATACCGAAAGAAAAGTGCCTGCCACTCGTTCTCCTCGGTTGCGAACCGGAAAGGATGGGCGATGCTGCCGAACATGTTCTGCATCGTGTCGTGCCCCGCAAAAGTGCAGGAGATCGCCACCATAATGTAGATAGTCAGCAACTCCCCTTGCTGTAGGGGTTGGGTTACCCAACCCCTACTTGAATAGCGTTTCAGCACACAATTGGCAAGGACACAGACAAACATAATGAAAACGGGTTGGATAAAAAGCGGTAGGCATGAACCGTCAAGCGAGTAGTACTTTACCTCAACAATTGTCATCCAATAGACATTGATCGGGATGAATAAAACGCCTAAAAGAAGCGAACGTCCAGTAACGCGTGCTGATGAGATCAAAGTTTTTTGTTCATGCATTATTAATAGTTGTCAGTTATCAGTTGTCAGTTAAGAGGTTTTCTGGGATTTTATATTTCTTGGTAAACGTTGGTGTATCAATTGGGTAACGACGGTTACAGAGAGATGATCAAACATCAAAAACCAGACTTATAACTTATAACTTATAACTACTCACGGTAAGTTTTAACGATTTCTGAGATGACGCGTGCCCTGTTTTTCCAATTCATACGCGCAGGCGGGATAAGGTAGATGCCATCAATCTCACATGCGTCTTGATTGCGGATGTCTCGTACTAATTCCAAGCATAACCGCATACCGAGGTCCTGTCCAGCGGTATCTCCGAGGTCCCGGAATTTGTCAACGATAAACTGCGGAATGTAAAGCCCCAAATTGTCACGGAGGTAGGAAGCACTGCGGAAACTTGTGAGCGGTAATATGCCGTAAAGCAGCTTTATACCGAGATGTTCCGTCGCCTGCTGAGTGTGCACAATGTCCTCGTAAGTCCAGACCGGCTGTGTATAGGCAAAATTAGCACCTTGCGCCACCTTATTTGCGAGATGTTTGACATGCGGTTGGAGATTCTCGGCGATCGTGAAACCCCCACCGTAGTAGAATCCACACGGTTCACCGATGGATGAGCCGTCAGCGAGCTCACCTTGATTTAAGCGAGCGATGAGTTTCATCAATTGAACCGCGCCACGGACATCTGGCACAAGGCTTGCTGTCTCATAGGGACCGGCTTTCGGATGGTCGCCGGATAGGGCGACGATGCCTCGGATGCCCAACGCTTCCGCTTCTAAGAGATGCGATTGCATACTGATGAGGTTCCGCGATCGGGTTGTCCAATGGATGAGCGTCGGAATCTGTGTTGCCTGCTGGAGTCGATACGCTGTACCCACCGCCCCGATGTTCACCGCCGCCCCGGAATTGTCGGTCACATCAAACAGGTCTACGCCGATTGCGGCGAGCCCCTTTGCTTCCTTCAACATCGCCCGCAATTGTGGAAATGTGTTGGCGCGCATCTCTACGCTGATAATGCGTTGGCGCGTTTCAAACACTTGCTGCACGGGGTTATCGTACAGGCGAGGTGACCTCGGCCCTACTGACCTGATTTTGGGAAGAACGAAGATGCGCGACTCCCGTTTTATGGGGGCACGTCCTGCGGTCGCCTGCCGGATTTTCGCTGTATATGCCGGTGTCGTTCCACAACAGCCGCCAATCATGTTCGCGCCAAGTTCAACGAGTTTTCCGACGTAGTCGCTGAAAACCTCAGCTTCCACTGTGTAGGAGACCGCCACTTCGCCTTGCTCGACTCTCGGATTGCCAGCGTTCGGTTGAACTACAATCGGTACTTTGATGACAGGGGCAAGGAGTTCCATCGCTTCAACGAGATCGTGGGGGCCCCTGCAATTGATACCGACCGCGTGTGCCCCGAGTTGTTCGAGTTCCTGCGCAAAGACACGCACGTCTAATCCGGCACCGACAGTTCCACCTGAAACGCCGCTAATTTCAACAATGACAGGGACACCGTAAGTGAGTGCCTGTTTTGTAGCGACTTCTGCCTGTTTGGCGGAAACGAACGTTTCGAGTACGAGGAGATCGACACCCGCATCAACAAGCGCGTCCATCTGCTCCTTGAAGAGTTGTCGGATTTTTTTCGTAGACGGAACTGTGGCATCTAAACTGTGGAACGGGATTTGTCCGAGGGACCCAGCTATGTAACCTGTCTCGGGCACCGCTTCGCGTGCCAGTACCACACCCATCGTGTTAATTTCTTTAACCTGTTCAGCTAAACCGTGGACAGCCAACGCTTCCCTATTTGCCTGATAGGTATTCGTCTGAATAACATCGGCACCCGCGTCGGTGTAAGCGCGATGGATAGCCGTGACTTTCTCGGCATGTTCCGTAGAAATATTGCAGGCATCAATGCACTGCAGGTACGCCGGTATCCGTTTACGGAGTTCGGTTCCGATAGCACCATCACATACCAGTATTCGGTGTGCTAAGGATGCCATGAAGTTGTCTTTTGTTCTTGAAGTCGTAGCCATATTAAGAGAAAAGCGCGCCTATGAAGCGCGCCTTCCAATGTTTACGAGAGAGACGCTATCTGATGATAGAGCCTGCCTTTTCAGTTGGAATATAATAATAGCCGAAGATAATACACATCTCATCCTCAGACGTGAGTCCGAATTCGAGGAGTTGATTTGTATCGTAGTTGTTATGGGTACACTGGAACGTGATCGTATCGTTTGCATCTAAGCGCACAACCGGATCAAACAGAGTAATCGGGGCATCATCGTAAGCGATACTCCGGTGCAGCAAATCGCCTGTTGTTCCGTGAAAAATTTCAAACAATTCTCCGTGCCGATGCATGTGAGACGACAGAAAGAAGACACTCAGTACTGCATCGGGGTCGTGCTCGCGCTTATCCAGTTCACCATCTTCACCGCCAATATACCACGTCCCTTTGGAAACGCGCGTTAAGCCAGGCGGGACTCTAATATCTCGATTGCTGACGAAAATTTCAATCGCCTCGTACTGGACCTCTTCCTCCGGAATCGTGTAGATGTTAACATACGTTTCGCCGATCAGTGTCTCATCACCGAGTAGGTTGATGTAATGGGAATTGAGGTCGTAAACCGTGTCGCCGGGCATCCGTAACCCTACGCCTTCTGGGAACTCATATAGGACATCATCCGTTTGTGTGCCGACGACGAAAAGCCTATCAATACTGACATGACCGAGTAGGTCTGGTTTGTCTGTATCAAGCACACGGAAAACGTGGTCCGGATTAACGCCAATCCCAGGGGTTGCTCCTTCCTCCATGAGCCCTTTTTCGAGGCCAGCCTCCGTGAGTCTGTATATGATAAAGTGATGGCTGCCGGCGGGATAAAAGATCTCTACTCTACTAATAAAGATGTCTTCCTCTACCGGATTGCCGTTTTCATCTTCGATTTGCGTGGTGTAGAAGACTTCCCGTTCAGTGCCGGGCTCAATCTTGAACGGTGGTAAATGGATTTGGTAGCCCTGCCCGGGCAGTGGGCGTGCGGGGGGCTCAAAGACTTCATCCGGGTCGCGTAAGACGCCAAGATCGCCAATACCTGCAACTTTCCCTGTCTCAGGCGCGCCTGCCTCAATCCATGTCCGAATCGCATCTATTTTACCTTGGTGGATCATTCCACCACCGAACGGCATTCGAGAGCCTTGATTGAGGTCCGGCCCTATGAGTTTGGTCAAAAGAAAACTGTTCTCTGGGTTACCCGGGTCCACCAGCTTCATACCAGCATCTGCGGCCGCGGGATTCTGTGGCACAACACCCACTAAAGCATCATAAGAGAGCCCGTACGCCAGACTCAAACCGCGAGAGTTCGCGGGGGCTGCGTGACAGGTACTGCTCGCACAACTCTTATCAAAGATATATTCCTGGATATCATGATACGCGGAATTTTCATCCGGGACTGTTTGCCCGAGACTGCTGCTCACACGAACCAGGTCCAACACATTGACGCTCCCATCGCGATTCACGTCAGGATTTTGCTCAGCAGTGCGATCCACGGGCTGCCCAAATGCATCAGCGACAAGCACCAGGTCTCGAATGTCCACTATGCCGTCGTTGTTGACATCCTCTAAAAGGGTGGGATTCTCACCGTGTCCAAGCGCAGAAAAGGAGACACCAATCACCAGTAAGAGGATAAGCGTGGAATAGGTTAGTTGTTTAAACATGATTAACAATTCAACCTCCAAATGTTAGTTGTTAACGCAATTTATCTTGCGCCGTGTTTTTGAAAAGTTCTGTTTTTGAAATAAATCGATATTTTAAAAGCGTCCATGCGGCAAACAACCCGTCCGACCAGAACCGAAGTTTCTTGCCTTCCTTCTTCGTGCGCGGAAAATAGGAAACTGGTACCTCATAAATGCGATAACCCGCGCGTAAGATTTTGGCTGTAACCTCCGGACAGAATTCAAAGCCTTCGCATGTCAAGTTCAGTCGCGTTATCAATTCTGTAGAAAAGGCTTTATAGCCCGTAGACTCATCGGTGATTCGACACCCGTAAAGGAGATTCGTATAGGTGGCGAGGAGCCGATTTGCTATGAAATTATGAACACTCGCATTGCCACGTCCATTGAGAAACCTCGATCCGTAAACGACTTGAACATGTTCCTTTTCAAGCGGTTTTAAGAGCTCAGACAGATCTGCTGGGACCAACTCCATATCAGCATCCTGAATAACGACTGCCTCTCCCTTTACGTATGGAAGTCCACTCCGAATCGCAAAACCTTTACCGCTATTCTCTTGGCAATGTACAACGGTTAGTTCATAAACCGTTCTTAACGCCTCAAGTATCTTGTCGGTTCCATCGGTAGAGCCGTCGTTGACAACAATAATCTGTTTTTCGATCGGCACTGACTGCACAGCCTCAACGACCTGTCTGATTGTTTGCTCTTCGTTGAACGCAGGAATGATTACAGATACCAACATTTTTCTAATTTACTTTGCAGTTCGGTGAGGTGGGTTGCGGGTTTCAAGTGCCTCTCCGTATATCCGCAGGCACCGTTGTTGCCTGCTGCGTTCTTTGTCCAAAGATTTAGCACGCACCAACGGTGGATGCCGAACCGACAAACCCCTTTTTACGAGATCACCTTGACCGTGTGCAAACCAAATTAGAGAAGTGACTTCACCATGCCGCCGTCTACTTGAATTGTTGTTCCAGTGATGTAACTTGCGCGTTCCGACGCGAGAAATACAACCAAGGTCGCGAATTCATCCGGATCCCCGATTCTACCGAGCGGGATGTCCGCCGTCATCTTTTCGAGTGCCTCATCAAACGTGATGCCCGCCTCTTCGGCACGTACCGTCGCCAGCTGCTGGATGCGATCCGTGAAGATAATACCCGGGCACACGTTGTTAACCAAGATTTTGTCCGGTGCCAACTCCGTTGCGAGCGTTTTCGCGAAACCGATGACACCCGTCCGTGCCATATTCGATAACATCAGGTTATCTACAGGCTGTTTAACAGAAACAGAGGTGAGGTTGATAATCCGTCCACCGCCGCGGGCACGCATCGAGGGAACGACAGCACGGCAGAGGTTGATGGTACTCATCAAGTTCAAGTGTACTGCGTCTTGATAATCTTGAGCCTCCAAGTCATCAAAACGTCCCGCTCTGGGACCGCCTGCGTTGTTGACTAAAACATCAATACCGCCAAAATGATCAATCGCTGTGCTAATAAGGTTCTCAACTTGTGCTGGTTGACTAACATCCGTCGGCACTGCTAACACTTCCGTGCCGGTCTGGTTCCGAATGTCATCCGCTGTGGCTTCCAGTGCGTCGCTATTTCTGGCACAGATGGTGACTTTTGCGCCTTCGTGTGCTAAACCGAGCGCGATTGCGCGTCCGAGTCCTTTACTTGAGGCACCTACAACTGCAACTTTGTCCGTGAGTCCGAGGTTCATACTTTACAATGTGGGCGTGTAGCCCTACAACCTTTCAAAACAGAATCAATTTTACAAGATTAAGTATAACATTATGGCAGTATAATGTCAAACGTAATTTCCGTGCGGGAGTGTGTAATTGTTTGAGGGTGGTTCATTGATAAGCAAGTCTGCCGAGATAAGCAAGTCTGCCGATATGCTTTGTAAAAAACGCCAAATTTTGCAGAAAAAAATACTTGAGCTGTTTCAAAATGCCGATAAGAGACGCAATGTCCGATGATGACCGTTGATAGAAATCGTAACAGACTTGTTCTTTATCGAAATAACTTTCGTGTCTGCGTCAAGATTATCGTTGATGGAAACAATGTGCGTTGTGTGTCCTGTAGTGGTTTCAATTATCGCGGTCGGGGGTGTTCTGTCATCTTTCGGCAGAATTGTACCCAGTAAACGATAGTGGTCTTGAGGACGTGGCGGTGTCCAACCGAGCGGACGAAATAAATTATTGTCTATGATGGTGCGGTAGAAATCGGTCTTCTGAAACTGCTTTAAGGTGTCCGTGTCTTCATTCCGCGGCGGCGTGCGGGCTTTTCGGTGCGTTTGTGTTTTGACGGTTCGCGCGGTGCTTTCCGGGTGCGTCCGCGTGGCGGTGTAGAGAACACTGAAGATGAGTGCAAGGGCGAGACTGGTGGCGATGTGTTTTCGGTGTTTCATGCGGAGACCAAAAGAGACGAAGGAAACCTTAGTGGATTTGTAAATCCTTGTCGATTTCGGGGAACCCTGTTTTGAGGTATTTCGGATTGGTTTGGATGTCGGGCGGATAGTGGATCTCCCAGATTTTGATTTTGGGAGGCGCGTCGCCTGTTACAGGGTAAACAGGGACAAAGGCATCGCTGTGTTCTCCCCGAAAGAAGATTTTTACGGAAAAACTGTTCCAACCGGGGGCGGGAACACTGTAGGCTTTCTGAAATCTGAAATTATGCTCAGCGTCGTTGTGTTTAAAGTAGAGAATAGCACCGCCGTTTTGAAAATCCAGGGAGGTTTGTGTATCGTGATGGTGGGAGACATGTATCTCTTTCGAGAGATGGGTGCCGTTTTCAAAGGTGGCAGAGACCGTTAATCTTTCAAGATCCTTGCGGACAATATCAAGAACGAAAAAGGGATCTGTCGTGCTATACCGCTTCGGTAACAGACGGTATGGCGAACCGATAGTCGTCTCCGTTCTCTCAAGTGGATGAATTTTAAACATTCGGTCCGAGTTTTCATCGCTGCCAATGAATGAATAGCTCCCTGCATTAGAGAGTATGCCGTGTTCGCTGAGCATCAGATGTGTTGCGTTGTGAGTTTTCAAGAACTCCAGTGCCTCGCGTTCGGATTGTGCGCAGAAGATGTGTCGGTAATAGAGGTGTACCCAGTGCGGGAGATAATGGTCAGGGTCGGTGATGGTTTTGACACCACCGAGGACGTTAATTCTGTTGCCAGAACCCCAGTTTGCGGCGACCACCGCGGTTTCGGAGAGTGTCTCTTTCATCCAATGGATTGCTTTTGCTTCGCTGCCTTTCCCGGGTGTCGGATTCTTCATACGTGCCGCTGCATAGATGGAGCGGGTGGCATGTCCCCCAATAGGTGTCCAAAAGAGGATGGGGATTAACACGATGACAGCGAAGATCGTTTTCGCGCGCGTTTCGGAAAACTGCGGATACACGATATTTCTATCCTTGAGCCATTGTATGAGATGGGTCGGTGAGAGGTACAGGAGCCATGCAGTGCCGTAAGCGAGTGGCAGCCCGATAAAGAGGTCACTGCGTTTCGCACTCCGTGAGAGACTCACCCAGAAAAGGAACCATGCGATCATCGCGAGAGGCACAAGCACATTTTTCGGTGTCCCGACAGAGCGGAGCGTTATGAAGCCGAGTGTGAGGACAGTGAGAACGAATGAAGCGATAAACAACGTATTACAGAGATTTTCGCCTGTCCATTCGTTGAGGGGGTCACGGAAGAAGGTTGTCGCGGTGAAGAGCGTCAGCGAGAGTGCAAGAGGTAGCCCGTTCCACTTCCACACATGTAGGAGTGCGACGATCAAGCCTATGCTGCCTAAGACGAAGATCGCACCGTATCGGATCTGCCAATACCTAAAATGTGGATCCGCGAGTTCAGTGACATCTTTGAGGAGGCGGCTCTCATGAAAACGAGAGGCGGTTTCTGCGAAAGTGCCAGCAGAGACAAGTATATACACAACGCCTGTTAGAAGACCGAGAGCGGTTAATCCCCATGCCAGTTTTCTGCTATGATGTCGTAGCGGTGAGTAATAATGGAGCAGTAGGTATCTTGTGCCACGCAAGGCGGCGACCGTCAGCGGTGGTAGTAGCATCAGGGCGGCGACGTGTGTAGTGTTTCCGTATCCGCTGTGATAGGCAGGACTTATCAGATAGAGCCACGGCACGAACATCAGCAGATAGAGCAGATATTCTGTGAGGTGTTGCTCAGTGTCTGTGGTGCAGAACTTATAGAGTTCTATCGCAGCAACCATTAGGACAAAAACGCCGAAACCTTCCCAACTCATGCCACCTAAGAAACAGGTAAACCCAGCGAGCGCGGTGGCAATCCATCTACGTCGCCCGGGTGGCATCTGTTCTTTCCATAAGTAGCTGGTGACGACGAGCACCCCTATCAGATAGTACCATGCATCCCTGTCGCCGAAACCTGCAGCACTGCGACTGATACTCCCGGGGAGCGTTGCTAACAGCACGGACACAATAGCTGCAAACATCACGCCGTAGCACCGGGTGAGGAATAGAAACAGCACACCTATCGCCAGGGTGAAACAGAGGACAGGGAGATACAGTTGTATCTGATATAAAGACCACCACGGAAAAAGTTTTTGTGTATAGGCGATGGCATAAGAAAAGAGCGAGAGCAGCTGCGGGTTATCTCTACCGAGAGGCAGCCACCGGTCCATATCACGGGCAGGTAAAGCCCCCTGTTCCGCGATGATATTTGCTTGCCTGTGAAAGAGATAGGCATCGTTTTCGGTGAACTGTCCGTCAGGAATCCGTTCTACACCTTGAATCCGAATGTAGAAGGTGAGACATAAGAGCCCTAAAAGGATCAGACCCGTGCCGATGCGTTTGAAAGGGAGGTGTTTCATCCGTCCAAACACGGCGTGGTTACGCGTTTTCCTTATCGTTTGACTCGGCGGCTTCAGAAGGTGCATCTGAAACAACCATCTTGAATTCCTTTAAGAGTTTTTCCCTGATTGCACGAGGAAAACGCCGCAGCATCTTTTCCATCAGCTTAACACTCTCAGCGCGCTCTTCTGGGCTTTCTTCTTGGAAATCCTTGCGGATTTTTTCGTCAAGAACTTTCTTTAGCAACGATCCCTTCTCCGCGTCCGCGATTTCGGTTTCCTCTTCCGCCGAAAGGGGCTTCCCTGCGGACGCTTTTAATCTCGCTTTCATGGCAGTCGCGTGCTCCGCCATTAAACTTAAGTCTACCCCTATTTTTTCGCCAGCTGCTTTTACCTCTTCGGGGTCCTTCTCGGCTGCGCTGAGTAAACTATTGGCATGCTCATAATGCTCTTGCAGTTCTTTTTCTTCGGCGGCTTCGGCGACTTCCGCCGCGGCTTTCTTTTCGTCTGCCTCCACCGTCTTTTTGGGTCTGATCAGCATTTTTTTTGGGTCCATTGAGGGGACTCCTTTCCACGGATGTGGGTATAGGGTTGCATCCCAGACACATCCGTATGAGATGCAACCGCATGAAAATATCAATAGAACTTAGGAATCATTGCCACCATCATTGCCACCATCGTTGCCATCGTTAGGTGGCGGAGGCGGCGGAGGCGGCGGAGGGGGAGGCGGGCATACTTCTACGGCACACTCCTTTGTTTCTGTAACGACTCGTTCATCTGCTTGCTTTACCGCCCGGACGGTTTGCTGCCCCGACCCCCCCGATCCAGAGATCGCTTCGAAGATCCAAACCGCATACACGGTATACTTGGTTATATCTGAGCTACAATCTTTACACTTTTCCCAAAATGATCTTAATGAGTGCCTATGTTTCTCGCCGTCACTAGGATTCTCCGGATGGGCGTAAACAGAGGTTTCAAAGAACGTCGTTTCGCTAAAATGTGGACTTTGGAAGAGTGTTAAGACACCATCCATCATAGGTGCGGCAAAGAGCAACAACACCATCACAGACAAGACGCGTAATAGACTCATTTGTCTCGTTTTCATGAAAATTCTCCTATGGTTGAATTCAACGGATGAGAGTATTGCCGTCACGCATCAAAGAAAAGGAAGGTGTCAGGCAATCCTCTGTATTCTGTATAAGGTGCTAACCTAAAAGTTTCACAAAATGCATCCATTATGTGTTACAATTTAGGTTAGCACTGCTATAGACGGATTATGGCAGTGCCGCGTCGATGGGTGTGTCCGCACCCTCGGCGCACCTCAAAATATGAGAGGCTGCCATCTACAAAGTATTTACGACAACAACAATAGGAGACATACCTAAGTGTAGCACATTCCAGTGTTGTTGTCAAACGAAAAAAGTTGCAACGCCACGGAACTCACTCGGTGGATCCATCTGCGATGCAACACAAAAAACCCGCTATGCAATGCTTTGTCGCTGACAAAGGTAACACGCGGGAACGTAAGGTCTCCGGAACCGGAGCAATCTTGTGAATTATAATACTTAACGGTTGTTAAAGTGGGGGGGGGCCAGGCGTAGCAATGCAGTAACATCAGGCATATCCCACAACACGGATACCCAAACATCTACCGCCACGTTCAAGCGATTATTTTTGAATACGGTATTCAGAAATCGGTTTCTGCTTTTCATCGCTCTTGTTTCCTCTCCCCGCCGCTAAGCGGAAAAAATAAAATTGACGCGTCCAAACGCTCAATATGATTAATTATACTCGCTAAAAAATGTTTTGTCAAATTAAATTTGAAAAAAATGCGTTTTTTTCAGAATTCAGAAAATTTTCTGCATGTTTTTACCCCACAAGTCCCAATTGTGCCAATCAAGAGGTTATTTGTAGAATCGGTTTGTGTTTGTGTTTTGGTTGGATATCTTCTACTTCTGTATTAACATCTTGCGTGTCGCAGTGAAATTCCCCGCCATTAACGTGTAGAAATAGACATCGCTCGCCACGCGTTCGCCGTGTTTGTTTCGACCATCCCAATACGCTGCACGGTTTCTGTTATGATATATGCCCGCAGGTTGATGTCCCAATGCCAACGTCCGCACCAATACACCATTCACGGAATAAATGCACAACGTCACATCCGCTGGCTCAGCGAGTTGATACGGGATCCACGTCTCTGGGTTGAATGGATTCGGATAGTTAGACAAGAGAGCCGTCTCTTTCGGCAGTAAGTGCGCAAGCAGCTGCTCCAACACCACTATACCGCGCAAATAGGCGGGATCTGTAAGTGACATTTGTTGTGCTTGCGCCAGTAGAATTTGCACACCTGCGGCAGTGAGTCTTTCAATATCTGATGGATGTAAGTCAGGCGCAGTGGCAGCCCCATCGCCAAAAGCAGCAGCCACTAATACGAGATCTTGGATGTTGACGACACCATCACCATTGACATCCACACGACTTTGCCCTGTCTGCCCGAAACTGGAAGCCACCAAAACGAGATCTTGGATATTGACGACACCATCACCGTTGACATCCGCCGGGTTTTCAATGTTTTCGACAACCAGTGTATCATCTGCTGTGAGCGTATATTCCCGCCGTGTGATATTTCCATGGACATCAATCACTTGGAGTCCTATGGTGTTTATTTCGTGTGCTGTCAATGTCGGCGTGTCAAATTCAACGATGCCGCTCTGTGGATGCCCATCCTGACAACTGTGCAACTTGATACCAGGGGCCGGATCTTCAGCGGTGGTCGGGATAAGTAACTGGATTTGATGGATACCATCCACATCGGTCACCTGAAATTGGAGACGAAGGTTTTCAGCGTTCGGTGGATAAGCCGATGGCGTAAGCATCCGTAACATCGTTGGCTCATTAAAGGCAGTTTGGTCAGTGTTAAAGAAGCGATTCGCAGCCAGCCAACCCGCGGCACACTTCGACAACCGATTCGGGGACTCACCGTAGGACATGATATAGGCATCGTCGCGGAAGTCGTGTTCTAAACCGAAAGCGTGCCCAAGTTCATGTGCCGTCACCTCCGTACCCGACTCACCTTCAAAACATTGACCGGATGCAGGAATAACTGCATATCCGCCACGTGTTCTTGTTACCGTTTCACCTTCAAGCCAATAACCACCGCCGACCCCGCATGTATCTTCTTGATTTATAAATTCACTGCTGATGTCTACGACAATCAGATAGGCGTGCTTCTCCATATCAAACTGAGATGCAATTTCGGTATAGACCTTGTCACGCGTTTCTGTATGATAGTGCCAGTCCGTGTACTGACCATCAACGCGATAGATGAGCGTTTCTTTATTTTTATCCGTTTCAAAGGTAAAGGTCTTTCTACCGAATCCGTTGAACGCCATCTGGTCGGCGTAAAAGCGTTGGACATCTCTTATGAGGGTGTTCAGTTTATTCCAAATATCGGGCTGCATGCTACGGTCGCGCGGGAGGAAATAGATAATTCGCACCAGCCCCTCCTGCGGTATGGAACGATAGGGCGTAACATCCCAGATTCGGAGCGTTGCATCATCGCCACCGCTAATGAGAGTGCCCCCGTCTGGAGAAAAGGCGACAGCGTTCACCCAGCCTGTGTGTTCTGTGAGCGTGGCTATTTTTTCGCCACTGTCAACCTGCCAGAGGTTTACAGATTCGTGCCCCGTGCTGGCAAGGATTTTGCTATCCGGCGAAAAACTGATTGTGGAGACTGTTCCACTACTGGTAAGGGCACCAAGGGGCTTCCAGTTCTCGACTTCCCACAGCTCCACATTTCCGTCGTACCCGGCACCAACCAGTACTTTACCATCCGGAGAAAACTGAACAGCATAGACAACCGTAGAATCACATGCAAATCGGGCAACGATTTGTTGCCTTTGAACGTCCCAGACGTTAACCTGTCCGGTCTCGTCCCCTGTAGCAAGAAACTGTCCATCCGGCGAGAAGGCGAGCGCAAACACCCATCCACCGTGTTGAAGTGTGGCTATCTCTTGGCGAGTCTGGACCTCCCATAACTTCACATCCACACCCGCCGTAGCGAATTGTTTGTCATCCGGAGAAAAGGCAATTGCTTTGACTTGTGATCGGCTTCTATCAACGATATGTTCAAACGTCGCAATATGCTGTTTAAGTGGAATATCCCATAATTTGAAGACGTAGTCATCACCGCCACTCGCAAGGCGTTGACCATCCGGAGAAAAGGCAACAGCATTGACAGTATCGGCGTGGTGTCCGAGCGTTGTTACGGTATCGTTCTCCAAGTTCCATAAATTGACTGCCCGACTCCCGCCGCCACTCGCAACAACGGAAGAATCGACTGGGGAATATACCACCGTTTTAAGGCTACCCTTATCTCTAAAGTAGGTGTGTTCTTGAGCAAAGGCAGTGAGCGGAAGCGTCAACAAAACGGTTATCGTGAGAAAGAGGTATTTGAACGACATAGGATGCGCTGCCGAAATCAGCATAAATCACTGAGTTTGTGCCATGGGGACATCCCACTTTTCGGCACACTCGCGAAGCTGCTGGTAGATGGTATCCGGTATATCAATGCCATTTGCGAGGCGGTGTGCTCGCGAATTGGCTTCAAAATCGCCAGGGACCAACACCTCATCAAATCCTTGGGCAGGCGGTGTTGCTTTGATCACATCTAAAAACGCGCGAACGCCTTTCTGGTATTCCGCAAGCGGTGTGAACGCGTTAACATCTATCACTTGGATATGGAGGCCACTCATTTGTCCAGCCGCAATATTAAACGTCCCCGCCAATCCACCGATGAGTGCTACAAACAAGGAAAGCGCGTAACCTTTGTGTCTGCCGAATGCGAGGAGGTTACCGCCATCGTTGTATTCAGCAGTTTTAACGGTCGGGTTTCCGTGTTTGTCAACGACGCAGCCTTCGGGCAGATCCTGATCTTCACTGACAGCGACATAGGTTTTGCCATTTGCGATCACACTCGTCGCGAAATCAATCAGAAAGGGTCTGTCATCACCTGTCGGGACACCGATTGCAATAGGGTTCGTACCCAGGGCACCCAGCGCACCGCCAAAGGGGAGGATCCGTCCACCGCCCTTTGAACCGCCACCTACCGTGATAATCCCAATACATCCGGCTTCAGCAGCTTCCTGACCGTATTCACCGAGCCTACCGATATGTCCTGTCCGGATGAGTGTCGCGAAGCAGGTGCGTCCGCTTTTCGCCTTCTCGATTGCGCGCCGGATCGCATAGCAAGCCGTATAGTGTCCGAAACCGTTCTCGCCATCAATATGCAGCGTGTTGTCGGTTTCCCGAAGGACATTCGGCTCGGCAGCAGGACAGAGACCCCCATTTTCGATGCCTTCCAGATAGGAGGGGATCCGAAGCACACCGTGCGAATCGTGTCCAGCGAGATTGGCTTTTATCAATATCTCGGCAACATTGTCAGCGATGTGCTGTGGGGTGCCTGCCGCGACAAAGAGGCTGTTTGTAAATTTCTGGAGGGCTGCGGCTTTAAATGTGTGCTTTCTCACGATGGGTTGCTCCTATCCTATTCCTATTCCTATTCCTAAGCGGGCGCAACCTAACAGGATACGCTACAAAAACCCCTGTAGCATAGGAAACTGTTAGCCTGTGCATCCGTAGCGCAACCTAACAGGATACGCTACAAAATCCTACTGAGCATAAACCATTTTCTGGGTTAAATAGGACCGTAGTGTGCTCTATCATCATCTTCGACGGTGTCCTCGCCGATGGAAATGCCGAGTGTATCTGCGCACTCTTGGAGTTGATTGTAAATCGTATCGGGTATCTCAATCCCGTCTTTTAGCCGCTGCGCACGGAAACGGGCTTCAAAATCACCGGGGACCAATACCTCATCGAAGCCTTCTGCTGGGGGTGTTGATTTTATGCCGTCTAAGAAGGCACGCACGCCTTTCTGGTACGCTTCAACCGGCGTAAAGGCGTTGACATCAATCGCTTGCATGAAGGTGCCGTTCATTCTGCCGCTCTCAACGTCAAACGTTCCTGCCAATCCACCGAGCAGGCATGTGAACATAGCGAGCGCGTAACCTTTATGCTTTCCGAATGCAAGGAGCGCACCGCCATCGTAGAAATCGGCAGGTTTGACACTCGGCATCCCGTTTTTGTCAAGGATGCAACCCTCAGGCAAATCTATACCTTTGCTCCGCGCGACCTGGATCTTTCCTTCCGCGATCATACTCGTGGCATAGTCAACGATGAAGGGGCTATCATCGCCGGTCGGGACACCGATAGCGATCGGGTTGGTACTGAAAGTGCCTTGCGCACCGCCATAAGGCACCGTCGGTCCTGCGCCTTTGCCGCCCACCCCGACACTAATAAGTCCTATACATCCGGCGCTCGCTGCGGCTTCTGCATATTCGCCTAACCGTCCGATATGTCCAATGTTACTGATGCTGACACTACAGGAGACAGCGGATTTCGCCTTCTCAATGGCTCTATGGATTGACCAACGTGAAACGTAGTGTCCAAAGCCGCGTTGTGCATCAATGCGCAAGGTATTCGGTGTCTCTGCGAGGACTTCGGGTTCTGCAGCGGGCTTCAGATGTCCGGCATCAATACCGCGCAAATACGCCGGAACGCGCAGGAGTCCGTGCGAATCATGCCCAGCGAGGTGGGCGTTGACAAGGATCTCGGCGACATCCTCCGCGATGTGCCGTGCTGTCCCTGCGGCGACAAATATGTTTCGTGCGATAGCGTGGAGATGGGGTGCCTGAAGTAGATGCGTCTTTTCCATATTTTTTTGTCCTTTTATACGATAGAATTTCAGTTGGCAGTGTAATGGATACCCAAAACCGTGTGTCTTATTTTATGCGATTTGCCTTTTTTGTCAATAGGAAAAAGAGAGGCATTTACCAATATGCTTATAGGTGAAGTGCGCAATCGTGTTAACGAAAGCATCTTCTTAAGATGGAGTCGAAAAAAATAAATTAAAATAGGACTATCCAGTTACCTTTGATGATGACTGGTAGCCCTCGGTAAGGGGCGCGATTTAGCTGCACAGCATAATATAAATCTTACTCAAAATCCTTGACCCGCGCGGCTTGCGGTGGGCGTGTCGGGAGATCTTTGTCAGCTAACCTGTGTTCAGGGATATAATCAGAATAATCAGAAATCTGACCGTGTGTCAAGGCGTACACCACGACATTCGTCATGAAACGATACACACCCGGTGAATAGTGCAAACTGCGTGTTGGGATACTCACTGTCTCCATCGCGCACATATAGTCACGACGGTTAACAATAACCGCCAACCTATTACCGACGGAAACACCTTCAAGGTAGTTCCGTTTCGGTGGCCGTGTGCCCCACCAGAAGATATCAAAACCGATAGGCGGTCCCCCCATTCGATAGAAGTTATTATAAACTTCGTGGTTGTTGGAGATCCGCTCAACTTGGTACTCAGGCATGACGTAACGCATCTGCGCGAGGAAGAGGCGAACCATTGCTTGTGCAGGCGCGTTTACGCCGCAGTCGTCAAAGACGAGGAATCCGCCTCTTTCGACGAGATAGCGACGCAGACCCGCGGCTTCAGACTCAGTAAGACTGCCAGCCATTTTACCGGTACCATACCGCCATCCAAAGAGTTTCCGAGAGCGGACGAGCGATGGATCATGTCCTGTCATAAAGGCGAGCGGCGTTTTGAAGAGATTGGCATCGTTGAGCTTTACCGCGCCGCCTTCAACGTTCATATCAGTTCTGATTTTGGTGCGCTCGTTGAGCCATTGCGCCAATGCGTTGAGCGCAGAGGCATCCGCCCACCAGTCAGAAAGATCGTGCCGTACCCGTGCAAAGCGGAGCACACCGCGAATATCCGTTCCTTTACCGATGACGCGTCCCCCCGGCTCCCCTTTTGGAAGTGGCAGTACTTCGTCATTACCGAGTACGATGTTCTCAACGACATCACTGAGGGCTTCACGTACTGCACCGACGTTTTTGACCATCGAGAGGCCGGGTAAACGTTCTGGGTCAACTTTTACCCGCACTGCGGTGCCTGTGGCACCCCGATGGGTGCCCACGAATCTAAGGGAAGGTGCGGTCACCACGGGGGCGGAGAATGCCAAAGCATCGAGAGCATCCAATACTGAGAGATGTGTATGTGTTACAACTGTTGGTACGGGTTCGTTCGGTGTTACAACTCTCGGCACATTCGGATCCATCGGTGGACTGACTTGGATAGTCTGTTTTGAAATTTCAAGCACCGTTCGCGGTTGGAAAACGAACTTTTCGACAAACGCCGCTGTTACACGGGGTTGTAACGGGACCTGTTCGACAACAACACTATTTCGCTCTGGAACAGTCGGCTTAATAGCAGGTGTGACGATAGGCTTCTGCACCTTAGGTCCCGGCGGCACTTTGAGTCGAATCACGTCAGCACCTATGAATTCTTGGAATCTTGGCGTTTGCGTGATCAGATAGATACCCGTAACAACGGCTATGACAAGGTGGAGTACCACGGAAATCATAAGAGCACTCGCAGTCCTCTTCTTATGCATTTGTCATCACCTCCAAAACGGAATAGTTACTGAAGATAGGGCTATCCAGTTGTCCGCAGTAGATAACTGGACAGCCGAGAATAAAGTGAGCGGGTTTTAACCACACTCATACAAACACTATTTAAAACCACCCACCCGCGCCGCTTGGGGCGCGTGCGAGGGGAATTCCTTCTTAGCCAATGCGTCTTCAGGCACATAACCGGAGTAGTCAGAAATTTGACCGTGCGTCAACGCATACACGACGACGTTGGTCATGAAACGATAGACACCGGGTGAATAGTGTACACTGCGCGTTGGCAGACTCACCGACTCCATTGCGCACATATAGTCCCGACGGACAACGATAACAGACAACTTGTCACCGATGGAGATACCTTCAAGGTAGTTCCGTTTCGGTGGGCGTGTCCCCCACCAGAAGATGTCGAAGCCGACCGGCGGGCCGCCCATTTCATAGAAGTTGTTGTAAACTTCATGTTCATTCGGAATCCGCTCAACCTGATACTCAGGCATGACGTACCGCATCTGTGCGAGGAAGAGACGCACCATCGCCTGTGCGGGGGCATTCACACCGCAGTCGTCAAAGACGAGGAATCCGCCTTTTTCGACGAGGTAGTGACGCAGCCCCGCAGCTTCCGCTTCACTGAGCCGACCATCCAACTTACCACCGCCGTATTGCCGTCCGAGCAAGTTACGCGAGCGGACGAGTGACGGATCGTGTCCCGTCATGAAGACGAGTGGCGACTTGAGAAGATTGGCATCGGTGAGTTTCAATGCGCCGCCTTCAACGTTCATGTCAGTTTTGATTTTTGTCCGTTCGTTGAGCCAATGTGTCAATGCGTTAAGCGAAGACGCATCCGCCCACCAGTCGGAGAGACTGTGCCGGATCCGTGTGAAACGAAAGACACCGCGAATGTCTTTCCCTCTACCGATAACGTGTCCGTGCGGTTCACCTCTGGGGGCAGGTGGCACTTCAACAGCACCGAGGTGGATCTTTCTATTAACATCGTCAATGCTGCTGTTGACTGCACCGACATGTTGAACCATTGCGAGTCCGGGTGAACGTTCAAAAGTGACTTTCACTTGGACGGCGCTGCCCGCGACACCGCGACCGATATTCGCGGGGCCAGCGGAGGGCGCAGTTGCCACGGGGGCAGAGACGGACAAGGCATCAGGGGCGTTTGATACTGGCGGCTCCACGTGCGTTACGGCTGTCGGTACCGGTGCATTCGGTGTGACAACTTTCGGCACATTCGGATTGATCGGTGCCTCAACTTTGACAGTCTGATGTGAAAATTCGAGCACTGTCTTTGGTTGAAAAATATCCTTGTCCCTGAATACAGTTGTTACACGAGGATTTACCGGCACTTGTTCGACGATGATGGTATCTCGCGTCGGAACTGTCGGTTTAATAGGCTGTTTGATAACCGGTTTCCGTACTATAGGCTTCGGTGGTTTTGTCGGTTGGATTACTTCGGCACCTATGAACTCTTGGAAATGTGGTGTTTGCGTGATGAGGTAAATACCCGCAACAAACGCTAACACAAGATGGAGGACCAAGGAAGTCATCAAGGCACCTGAGGTTCTTTTCGCACTCATTCGTCATTACCTCCCAAAAATGGTAGTTGTCTGTAGTCAATGCAATTCTTATGCCAATGCTAAAAATGCTGAATTTGGGGGTAAGACGCAGTGTAACTGCACGAAAAGGGACAGATGCCGCTTTAAACTGCACAAAAACGGGCTATTTTCGGTGTTGCTACAAATATGCTGCCATTATAGTGAAGCCCATAAATAAGTGGACATCTTTGTAGCACAAACTTCCAGTTTGTGTCAGTCTTTGTAGCACAAACTTCCAGTTTGTGTTTCCTTTGTAGCACAAACTTTTAGTTTGTGTTTCCAGTCTGAATGCCTGTTATAGGTATTCAGACTGTTTGAGAGTGCCCAATTAATTCTAAACTTTGCTATAAGTACCGGGAACGGAATCTCTTCGTAGGTTGCCAGTAGAAGTTGAGATATGGCGTTTTGTAGGTAGGGTATCAGCAGGTCTTTAGTGGACAATGACTTCAATTTCGTGGTTTAACTTTTCAAGCATTGAAAACAGGGCAGTCATTTTCTTCTCCTTTTGCACAGGAAATCTACCGCCTATATAAGGTCCGCATCTGTTGGATAACTTTAGGCAATTTGGCGATGACTGCATCGATCTCCGCTTCGGTTGTGTTTCTGCCGAGGGAGAAGCGGACAGTGCCTTGCGCTAAACGTGGCGGTAAACCAAGCGCGGCAAGAACATGCGACGGCTCCATAGAGCCAGAGGTACACGCGGAACCCGTTGAGACACAGATACCCTCCATATCTAACCGTAAGATGAGGCTTTCACCCTCCACATTTTCAAAGGAGATGTTAAGGGTACCGGGCGCGCAGTGATCGGGATGTCCGTTGTAGTGCAGCCGATCGATATTTGCATCTAAACCTTCACGCAGTCGATGTGTTAAGGCGGCGAGATGCTGCGCATAGGTGTCCTGCTCCTGTTTCGCAAGTTCGGAAGCAACGCCAAGTCCGACAATGGCAGGCACATTTTCGGATCCAGCGCGGCGATTGCGTTCATGGGCACCACCGTGGACGAGGTTCGCTAACCGAGTACCACGGCGGATATAAAGGACACCAATGCCTTTGGGCGCGTAAATCTTGTGTCCCGAAAACGCGAGGAGATTCACGCCGAGTGCTTGAACGTTCATCTCCAATTTGCCGACCGATTGCACAGCATCGGTGTGGATAGGGAGGTCATGTTCTTGTGCGATTTCACAGATTTTCGCAAGCGGTTGGATCGTGCCATTCTCGTTGTTGACGTGCATAATAGAGATGAGCACTGTAGTGTCGCGGACTGCATTGCGGAGGTGTTCAACGTTAATCCGTCCGTGTCTATCGACCGGAAGATAAGTTATCTCGAAACCGCGTTGCTCCAGATAGTGACAGGTATGCAAAACAGCGTGATGCTCTACAGAGGAGGTGATGATATGGTTACCTTTACCTCGGCTTTTTTGCAACTCGGTCAGTCCCTTGATAGCGTGGTTATCTGCCTCGGTGCCGCTCCCGGTAAAAACGATTTCACTCGGACTTTTGGCACCGATAAGCTCAGCAACCTGTTCGCGTGCGGTGTCAATCGCGGTGCGCGCTTCGCGTCCATAGGCGTGAATGCTGGAGCCGTTGCCGAATGCCTCGGTCAGATACGGCATCATCGCGTCCCGGACTTCGGGACGGAGCGGTGTTGTAGCGTTGTAATCTAAATAGATGCGTTCCATATTTTTAGCCTATGTCGCGATCTGGAGAAGTTTATTTGTATGTTCGGTGATTCCAAAAGGTTATCCGATTCGGGCGGATCTCAACTTCTGGACCATTCGGTTCACGTTGAAGTACCTGTCCGTTCGCGTCTAAAAAGGAGAGATTGAGCGTATGCGTGCCTGCGGGGAGCGGCATCCGTACCATAAAAATCTGATTGGGCAGCATTTGCCAAGAACGGGTATCCGCCTGCTCTGTCAAAACGCCGGCGAGGTTCGTAAGCAAACCTAAGGCTTCATTTTGCTTCTTCGCCTGTCGGGTGAGCAGGTATTTCCCTACAGCACGCACTAACGTTCGTAAGAGGATGATAGGACGTTCTGCATTGAAGGTTTCAATCGCGATGTTTTCTACGTCCTCTACAAGCACACCACTCGCTGGCTTCTGTTTTTCAACTGTAACCTCAATTCCTACAAAGCGCGGACGCTGGGAGCCAATTGTCGGGATCGCAACGCGTAGGAGATATTCTAATTCGACATCCTCAAAATCTATCCCTTCGACCATCCCTTCACGTCCTATCAATGTCGGAACAAATTTTTCATCTTCTACATCGTCTTTTTTAAGGATCGGAAACATCAAAGTTTCCTGACCCTTAGGTGGAACGTAGCCACTTTCGTAAAAGAGAATCAGTTCACCGTAGTTTTCCCGGTGTTCGGTCGGTTTACCGTACTGGTTCTGGTAGTGTTCAAATTCATCGGTAAATCCAAGTCTGCGTGTCAACCGTACCAATGCGTTGCCGATGTCGGGAGGCATCACTACACCGGTTTTCTCCGCGGCGTTTTGATAGTATTCCGCGGCTTGCTTGTAAGAGATAAGCGCATCATTCCATTCGCCTGAGGCTTCAAAAAACATACCAGAAAGGTATGCCAGAAACCCGGTTCCGAAGAAATCGTACTTCTCATCTTCACCCTTGAAGTAGTTGATTAAAGCCGTGGCACGGCGGCTTTCTACCAAGGCACCGTCCAATTGATTTAAGTAGACGTAGTTGAGCGCGCGATAGTAGTGGCTCACAAGTCGTTCATACTGGGTAGCGGAGTATGGGCGCAACTTGTCGGATGTGACCAGTGAACCTAATTCTTTTGAAACACTTTTGGTATAGCGGTCCTCTGCAATATCTCCCCCTAAATCCAGTGCTGCATTACTTTCCGCAAAATGGTTGGCGTAATGCGCGACTAATCCGAGCTCGAATTGGTATGGAATATCCGGATTTTTCGGGGCGTGTTTTTGAAGATAGGTGTACGCATTATCTGGTTGCCCTTTCTCCAACGGCTCTACGACTTCTTGGAACTTATAGCCAGCGCACCCTATCATCAAAGAGATAATAAGCAGAAAAGGAAGTGTTTTAATCATTTGCCTCCATACGTCTTAAAAATTGTGGTGGACGGGCACGGGTACCCGTCCAAACAAATAGGATCAACAAGGCAAGCAAGAGATCCACCCAAACAGACCTATTATGGTTTAAACTTGCCTCGTCCGATAAACTTTTTAATTTCTTTCTGACCGATCCAGACCTTCTCGTTGGTTTCAATGTTCGTCAACGTGAGATCCGTCTGATAGAAAACGACCTGTTTGCCTTCCACACGATCTTCGATGGTGTTGATTTCACCGGTCATCATATAATCGGCACCGAGTTCTTGTCCCATCCGTTTAACCGTTTCGAGTGAAGCGTGTTCCCCTTGGTCGGCGCGTTCTTCGCGAATTTCGCTGCGCTCGCCTGAACTGGAAACAGGGCGGACTTTGCCTGTGTTGATAAAGGCACGCTCAATATCTGTTATAAATGTCGCAACGGGGATATGTTCCATGCTCTTATTACGGATGCCCCCGACAATAACGGCGGGTTTGCCACCGGTATTCATGCCGTGGTTGTTAATCCACGGGTGGTTCAAACAGTCGTCAATCATCTCATCTGCTACCATGCGGGAATCGGTATCGTTCCAACGTCCAGACAGGTCTATTGTGGTATCGGCATCAACGCGGGTAACCTGTTTAGAGGCACTGCAACCGCTAAAAACGATAATCCCCATTAGTACAGCGTAGATTGTGTATTTATAGACAGCAGTCTCGGCTGCCATTATCTTATACATTAGAAGTACTCCTTTTTTAATAGTTATCAGTTATCGGTTATCAGTTATCGGTTAAGAGGTCTCTTGTAACTGACAACTCTCACTGCGAGGCAAACTGACAATTGACAACTATTCCTCTGACAACTGAAAGGTTTTTCGCAGAAAAACCGAACTGACAACCGACAACCCTCCTTAGAAATCTAAGTCGGTTTCCTGAACAATTTTGTCGACGAACGTATCAAGTGCCATCGCGCCGATGTCGCCTTCATCGCGACTCCGGACACTGACAGTGCGACTCTCCGCCTCACGCCCACCAATAATTAGCATATACGGCACACGTTGCAAGCGGGCTTGACGAATCTTCGCGCCGATCTTGTCATCGCTATTATCCAACGTAACACGACACCTTTTTTGCGACAGAAGTTGCTCGACCTCTCTACCGTAGTCAACGAAGCGTTGGCTAATCGTCATCACAACACACTGGACAGGAGAGAGCCATGTCGGAAAGGCACCCGCATAATGCTCAATGAGCATCGCGATGAACCGCTCAAAACTCCCACAAATCGCGCGATGAATCACCACAGGCCGCTTTTCAGACCCGTCGGGTGCGACATAGATGAGATCAAACCGTTCGGGCAACTGGAAATCGAGTTGCACGGTGGCGCATTGCACATCGCGGTTGAGCGAATCTCGGACTTGAAAATCGAGTTTAGGCCCGTAGAATGCCGCCTCGCCGGGATCAATAGTGTGCTCAACCTGATTGTTTTTTAGTACATCCTCAAGAATTGTTTCTGCGCGATTCCAGACCTCCACATCCCCCATAAACTTCTCCGGGTTGCGTGTGCTCAAATCGCATCGGAACGGTAAATCGAAAGTGCCGTAAATCCGCTGGAAGAGCCCAAGGATACGCTCGTATTCATCTGCGATCTGGTCTTCGGTGACGAAGTTGTGTGCATCATCTTGACACATCTGGCGGACGCGCGATAAACCCGTTAGTGTGCCTGTGGCTTCGTTGCGGTGCAACACGCCTTGGTCGTGCAGGCGGTAGGGCAGGTCTCGGTAACTATGGCGCACGCTTTTATAAATGAGCATGTGCGCCGGGCAGTTCATCGGTTTGAGTGCACTGACCGAATTGCCATCTTCGCTTTCAACGACAAACATATCGTCTTTATAGTGTTCCCAATGCCCAGATGTTTTCCAGAGGCTGCTATCGTAGATCAGGGGTGTCCGTACCTCCTGATAGCCTTCGCTGAGATAGAGTTTCCGCACCTTTTCAGACAAGAGGTTATAGATAAACGCGCCTTTGGGCAGCCAAAATGCACTGCCGGGCGATTCCGGATGCATCTGAAAGAGTTCCAACTCGCGTCCGAGTTTCCGATGATCGCGCTTGGCGGCTTCTTCGCGTTGTGTCAAGTATGCCTGAAGGTCGGCTTTGGTCTCCCATGCGGTACCGTAAATGCGTTGCAACTGCTCGCGATTGCTATCACCGCGCCAATAGGCTCCAGAAACGCGGAGCAGTTTGAAATACCGGCATTCGCTTGTTTTTTCGACGTGCGGCCCCTTGCAAAGGTCCGTGAAATCGCCGTTGTGATAGATAGATACGCCTTCGTCAGCGACACCTTCATCGCTTGCGCTGACTTCTCGGTCAGAGATCCCGTCGATTAATTCGAGCTTGAATTTTTGGTCTCGTTCACCGAACCATTCACGGGCATCGTCGTAGCTCCAGGTCTCCTGTTCAAAAGGCACATTCGCTTTGATCATCGCCTTCATGTGCTTTTCGATCTCAGGGAAATCGTCGGGTGTAAGCGGACGTGGCACATCCATATCGTAATAGAACTCGTTTTCGATCGGGGGTCCGATCGCGAGCTTAACGGTACGTTCGCCATCTGGAAAGAGTTGTTGTACTGCATACGCCATGATATGCGCGGTCGAATGGCGTAAGCGTTGTCCATAGTCTTCGGGTTGATTGGGGTCACGCATTGAGGTTTACTCTCTATATGTTCATTCGTATAGGTTTCAAAATTGGTCTTAATAGACTTAACGTCTTTTTCTCGCCATCGTTTACGAAATAATTTTACACGATTTAAAGGGGGAATGCCAATTAAAAACCCGTGAGATTAAAACCGGTTCATTTTGGGTGGGTGTCATTGGAGTGATAGGGAGTAATGGTAAGGTCTACTATGTAAAGGACACTGTTATTCCAAATCACATAGCACACCAGCATGGTTTTCACCAACGGCTATGCTGATCGGGTGAAACGTTCCGAGGGTTGTGACAGATAAAAACCGATCTGTGTGACTTTCAACAAGGTCAATAATAGAGAAGAAACCCTTTGCGTTTAAGGCATAAAGCCGATCCCCTGAAATTTGAAAATCTGTAAGAGCACCCACTTTATCTTCAGCGGATATCTTATGGCTCCACTGGTCTTGAGCGACCAAAAGCACGTTTCCTGCGTCAGCGGCATAAACATCTGTACGTTTTCCGAGATTGACCGTGTAGAGATGCGCGAGACAGTTTCCCGTCACGTCGTAGTGCTCAAGCATACCGCCACGACGCACGTAGTGTGCTCTTGGCCAGACAATCGTAATATCTGGATTTGAGTCTCTATAGTTAGCAAATACCAGATAATCCTTTGAAAACCGGATCTTTTCATATTTACCACCACATAACTCCAAGAAGTTGCCATTTTGATATGCAAGTAGTACTTGCCAAGACTTGGGTCTATTAATCGGTTTTACTGTGGGTCCCTTGGGTATAAGCCCTAAAAACCAGAAATTAGGCATTGTGAGAGCCTCAACAAATTGAACGTTCTTGCCTGCTAAATCAAAGATGTGCAGATGGTCATCGGTATCCATAACATATAGGTAAGATTCATGGACATCAAAGTCTTTTACTTTTTTTCTCTGGTCTAAACTCACGGTAGATTCAAGTGTTGGGCGAGTTGGATTTGAAATATCAACGAGATAAAGTTTATGACGACTTGCAACAAAGACTTGATGTCCAGATACACGGGTTTTGCCAATTTTAACGGGGAACACGAGAGATGTCATATAGGATGGATGCTGAGGGTCAGAAAGTTCGATGATGTGCAGGTGCTGTGCTGTCGTAACGTAAGCGTACTTCCCCGAAAAGACGACATTGTTGTTTGGACCGACACGGAACGGCAGCGGAATAGAACCCGCAACTGTCGGGTTTTTCACATCCGTAGTGTCTACAACAATGAAAGCACTCTCTTGTGTTTTTGTGGTGGTAACAGATTTTCGGTTTTGCGCAAGACCGCTCAAACCGCAACCCGTATGGATAACAACAATGAGCGTTGCAATCACAAAAGCAAAAGTTGAATTAATAAAAATTCTTCGCACTGTTTCACCATTTGAATTTCATTCAGAAATACGAAACAAAATCTTAAGGGTTTCAGAAATAAGCACCACTGTGCTGCTGGCACATTTGCAGCTATTGCCCATGGTGAAGATATTTGCAATTTCCATGCCAATACCAAATACGCTAAATACACCGATAAATCTGACCGATCAACGTTTGAATTGCACAAAAAGGGGCAAATGGGTGAAAAAATGCACAAAGCGGTGCAGTTTTGAGGAAACTTTGCAACGGAAATTAGTTGGCGCAAAAATTTTTGGGGATGGGCGGTACAGGACTTGAACCTGTGACCTCTTGCATGTCAAGCAAACGCTCTAGCCACCTGAGCTAACCGCCCTTTTAGAGCAAAAGAATGGAGGTGGCGGTCGGAATCGAACCGACGAGTAAGAGCTTTGCAGGCCCTGGCCTTACCACTTGGCTACGCCACCAAAAGATGGAGCGGGAGACGAGATTTGAACTCGTGACCTCCACCTTGGCAAGGTGGAGCTCTACCACTGAGCTACTCCCGCATCATTTTGCCAATTCGCACGGAAAAGATTCCGCGATGTCAAAGGCATATATAGTTTAATATATTTGCCTTTAAATGTCAAATTAATTTTTCATTTAAATGTCAAAATTGGATTTTCGCTAAAATTTTTGACAACGCTGAGACATACCCAATCTGCTGTTCAGTTTCATACTGTTTAATCCATTCAGAGTTGTTCTTCGATCCAATCGTCCCCGTGTGCGGGGTTGTAGATGAGTCCCTTTTTCATATCAACGCAGAGGTCTAATTCTTCCAACACCATGTGTCCAATGAGTATCGGTGAACCTTCGGGTAGATCGGTTACTCGGATGGTGCTGCTTCGTTCTAAAAGGGTATATTCAACCTCAGAATAGACGGTACGTTCCACGATGCCAGTAGCGGTCCGCGCAGTCCTTTTACTGACAGGTGTGAGACCGAGTCGTTCAATGAGTGATGTTGGCAAGCAGAGACGTGTTGCTCCAGTATCAACGAGCGCGTCCGAAACGGTGAACTGCCTCACATCTTCGGGGTTCATAGCACCTGCTTCTATTAAAAGTAGATCTCTTAGATTTACGAGTTTGATTTCAGCTGTGTGTCGCATTGTATTTAGTATCCTTCCTATAAACTACTATGTCCGATAATCAGCGTTGATTCGGATATAATCGTACGAGTAATCGCATGTCCACATTGTAACGGCTGCGTCACCAGCACAGAGATCAATCATGATACGCACCGGATCTTGCGCGAATAAGGCGGTCGCCTTGTCTTCATCGTAGCCAGCGTCCATTCCATCCTTAACGAGTTGATAATCGGCGAGCCAGACATCCACCTGATACGGGTCAAATGCCGCCCCTGATTTCCCGATCGCCATCATGATACGTCCCCAATTCGCATCGTTGGCGAAGACAGCCGTTTTAACGAGCGGTGACTCCGCAACTGCACGTGCCGCTTTCTCTGCATCGTCTCGGTTGTTCGCATGTTTGACGACCACCTCAACGAGTTTCGTCGCGCCTTCACCGTCGCGGGCAAGCATCTTCACCAATTCGGTGCAGACGCACAGAAGTCCCTCACAAAAAGCCTCGTAATCTTTTCCCTCTGCCGCAGCAATCTCGGTATGGTCCGCGTGTCCAGTCGCCAGAATCAGGACCGTGTCGTTTGTACTGCGGTCGGTGTCAACTGTTAAGAGATTGTAGGTATCATCTACGACGCGATTTAACGCAGCCTGAAGTGTTTCAGCGTTGATTTTAGCATCTGTCGTCAGATAGGAGAGCATCGTCGCCATATTCGGCGCGATCATGCCAGACCCCTTGGCAATCCCGCCGATCCTCACCGGTGTACCCCTGATCTCAATCTCAACAGCGACAGATTTCGGATACGTATCGGTCGTCATAATCGCTTCTGCAGCATCGGCACCACCTTCGGTGCTAAGCGCGTTTGCGGCGGATCGAATTCCATTTTCGATTTTGTCCATCGGCAACTGCTGTCCGATAACGCCCGTAGAGGATACCAACACGAGCTCAGCATCTATACCGAGCTGTTCTGCTGTTGCGGCAGCCATCCGTCGTGCGTTTGCCATGCCGACCTCACCTGTACAAGCGTTGGCGTTTCCGCTATTGACAATAACGGCTTGTGCTTGACCGTCGCTGAGATGCTCGCGGCAGACGATGACAGGCGCGGCAGTAACGCTATTCTTTGTGAAGACCCCGGCAGCAGTTGCCGGCGTATCGGTAACGATAAGTGCTATGTCTTTTATTTCTGTGGCTTTAATACCGGCGTGAACACCCGCTGCTCGGACCCCCGAAACAGGGGTAATCCCGCCATCTATCTGTTTCATGAACGCTCCTCCATGTTTACCTTACATAAATCTTGTTTAGTTCTGTGTTTTGTCTGGCTGATTCAACACCTGTAGGAGAGCTGCTTTTTCTTCCGGATCCAATGCGCGTAAATCCTCTAAGCTAAGTCCTGCTAACCTTTCAGAAACCGCCAACCCACGCACGCGTTCTTCTGGGGTCATTTTTTTTAGCAGGTCTGTCCCTATGCTATCAATAATTCGCTGAAGATGTTTTTCATATAAGTTTTGTTTTTCAGCCATCGGGATATCAGTAGACGTCAAACTTCTCCATACCTATAGCGAATAGTGTTCCTCTTATGACCAATAATCAGTATTGCTAAAGTATACACTATTTATGTGGAGGAGTCAACAGAAATTTCTTCATTTATGAAGGCATCAATTCTCCAATAGTTTGATCTTTTGCTTGAGGTGCCTCGCTGTCCGAGCGACCTCCCGATCGCGATACCCCGCATAAAATTGAAAAGCAGGAAAACTGAATCCTTCTGTAGAAAAATTCATTTCGCATATAAAATCCAAATATGCTATACTTATCCATAAATACTCAAAAAACGAGGCGAAAAAAATGCATACCATTTTGGAGCGTTATCAAAAAACCTTTGCAAAAGATAGAGAAATGGCGGAGGCTGCGAATCATCTTTTCCCAGATGGCGTAACGCATGATGGTCGATATATGACCCCCTTTCCGGTCTACATTACCCGTGCCGACGGATCCAAAAAATGGGGACTTGATGACAAAGAATTCATTGACTACTGGGCGGGACACGGTGCGCTGCTCCTCGGACATAACCCACCAGAAGTAGTGGAAGCGGTAACGACGCAGATGCACCGGGGTACACATTACGGTGCCTGTCATCCGTTGGAACTGGAATGGGGTTCGCTTGTGACGCAGCTGATACCGTCAGCGGAACGCGTTCGGTTCGTGAGTTCCGGTACGGAAGCGACACTGATGGCGATCCGCCTCGCGCGCACCTATACCGGAAAAAATAAGGTGATAAAATTCACGGGACATTTCCACGGTTGGCACGATAGCCTCATCTTAGGGGCATATCCGCCTTTTGATATGAACGTTCCCGGTATCCCGCAAGAGGTGCGAGACACGACGCTGTTATCTCCACCTAACGATATTGATGCTGTTGAAACGTTGTTAAAAACGGACAAAGACATCGCTTGTGTTATCCTCGAACCGACAGGTGCCTCTTTCGGCATCGTCCCGACGAACGGGACATTTTTAAAGCAGTTGCGTGAGTTGACAAAAGCGCACGGTGTACTACTGATTTTTGATGAAGTTATTACGGGGTTCCGAGTCGCACCCGGCGGTGCACAGGCACATTACAACGTCACACCGGATATGACGACACTCGCGAAGATTTTGGCGGGCGGACTCCCCGGCGGCGCGCTTGTCGGCAAAACGGAGATTCTCGAACTCATCTCAATGAAATCGGAACGCGACGGCTTGAAAATGCCACATCCCGGTACTTTCAATGCGAATCCGCTCTCCGCCGCTGCGGGTATCGCTATGCTCAACATCGTCAAAACAGGTGAACCGCACAAGCAGGCGAATCGGAGTGCAGCGCGGCTTCGCACGGAACTCAACGCCGTTATTGATGATTACGGACTTGACTGGGTGGTTTACGGCGAATTTTCGGGGATTAGACTCCTCATCGGACACGGTGAAAAAGAGGTCCGTGCCTCCGATTTCGATCCATACACGTGGGATTATCGGAAATTGAAAGGCAATAGCGATCCAGATATGCAGGAGCGTCTCCGCTGCGGTCTGTTGCTGAACGGTATTGATCTCGCCAATAACGGTGGAATGACAACAGCATCACATACAGATGAAGACATCACGGCAACTGTTGCAGCGTTTACAAAGACGCTTGAGTGGCTAAAAGCAGAAAATGCGTTTTAAAAATTTACCCCAGACCCGGTAGGTGCGGTTTCTAACCGCACCGGGTATTGTTAGGGATTGCGCAATAATTTTTTACTTTTATCAAAGCACACTATCAAAATAGACAAAGGAGCATGAATGAAGACGATTACGTATCGCGACGCGCTCAAGGAAGCGTTGGCAGAGGAGATGGAACGCGATGACGCGGTCTTTCTGATGGGGGAGGACATCGCCGAGTACGGTGGTGCTTACAAAGTAACGGACGGGTTGTTCAAAGACTTCGGGAAAGATCGCATCCGAAACACACCGATTTCGGAAGCCGCTATCATCGGCACTGCACTCGGTGCAGCAGTTACAGGGATGCGTCCGGTCGCGGAGTTGATGTACATCGACTTCACAGCGGTTGGCATGGACCAGATCGTTAATCAGGTCGCGAAGATCCGTTATATGGTCGGCGGGCAGTTAGATGTGCCGCTCGTGATTCGGACGCAGGGCGGTGCGGGGCGATCCTCTGCCGCGCAGCACGCACAGAGCTTAGAAGCGTGGTTCGTACACATCCCCGGTCTGCTCGTCGTGATGCCATCCACACCCTACGACGCAAAAGGGTTACTCAAAACAGCCATCCGAGACGACAATCCGATTATGTTTATTGAGCATAAACTCCTCTATACAGAGGAAGGCGAGATTCCTGAGGAAGAATATACAATTCCATTGGGGGTAGCGGATGTCAAACGTGAAGGTGATGACATCACGATCCTTGCGACATCACGGATGGTTCTGAACGCGCTCATCGCCGCAGACGCACTTGCCGATGAAGGCATCTCTGCTGAAGTCATCGACCCACGGACACTGATGCCACTTGACAAAGACAGCATCCTCGACTCCGTCCGGAAAACAAATCGGTTGTTGATCGCGCATGAAGCAGTTGGCAGGGCAGGGTTCGGCGCGGAGATCGCCGCGCTTGTCGTGCGTGAGGCGTTTGATTATCTTGATGCGCCGATTGAGCGGGTCGCAGCGATGCCGGTGCCTGTCCCCTTTGCACCGGTGATGGAGAATTTCGTTATTCCGAACGCGGATCAGATCACTGACGCAGCACGGAAACTCGTCCGTTATGAGATTTAAAGCAAACCGCTGGTGCGCTTCGTTCGCGCGCCAGCAGCGAAAATCTACGCATCTTCCGTCGTTACCAGCTTCTGATACGCCCGCGTCAAACTGAAAACGATCGGTGTCCACACTATCGCCGCCACCATCGCCGTAATGGAGAACGCGATGCCAGGAATCGTCTTTACAACCAATTTTACCAATCCAATCACGAATGCACCGCCGCTCTTTGAGGACCGATACACAAACGAGTCAATAAGTTGTTTCGCACGATAGCGTGAATCGTAAGAGAGCGGCATATAAAATAATTCTTTGGCTGCTCGGAAAATTGAGTAATCTAAGGCTTTAAAAATCACATACGCAGCTGTCCCGCTCCGAAGCGATGGAGAAATCGTCAGCACAAGACTACTGATAAGGTGAACGATTGGAATGCAGACGTGAATAATACGGAGGGCAACAAATCTGAGTGCCAACGGCACCACCACCAATTGCAAAACACCGGAGGCAAGTCCAAGATACCCGTACACGCCACCGAAAAATGCTGTCCGTGCATCTGTATCGGGTAACTCTGTTTCCGCCAATCCATTGAAACGGAGATACAGCACAGTGGACACCAACTGTGTGCTTAAGATCAATACCGCCATAAAAAGCAGATATCTCGAACGAAAGAGCGTTTTTACGCCGAGGTGTCCAAGTTTTCCACCAGCCTCCTCTTCGCTCGGTTTCGGTTCACCGCCGAATCTATAAGCAATCACACCGAAGACTGCCGCAGGGACGAGGGATCCCGCTGCGAAAAGTAGTAGCGTTTTAGATCCTAACGCCACCGCCCATCTCTTCACAAGCATGCCACCGGCAAATGAACCCATAGACGCAACGGCACAGAAAGGTCCGTTAATACGCTTCGCTTGTTCAGTCGTCAGCACGCTGTTAACGAACGACCAGAACTGCTCAATGACAATCACGATATACGCTTCGCGGAACACATAGATGATTACTGCTGCGAAATGCATGCCACGGACAAGTGCAGCGTAACAAGCAAGGATCAGAATACCCGAAAAAAGCGAGGTTATTGCCAAAGCGTACGTCGCGCCCCGCCACGAGAGCAGGCGACCGTAGCAGTACAGCATCACGATCATACTCGGCGAAACCAACGCCATACCAAACATGAGATTCTCGGCACCATACGCCTCAATGAACAGTGAAGAGGACACGGAACGGATAAACTCATAGCCAAATAACACAAAAGCGGCAGCAATACTGATCGCGATGGCGGTATAAATAAGTCGTCGTGGAAACATTATGTTGGGTTAACCCCTCCAAAAACTTTACTATCGTGTCGGAATTTTATCTTCCGTTGGACGTGGATTGTGAACCCAATGTCCACTCGGATCACTACCTCTGGCGACAATCGCGCGTTGGTTCCAATCGTTTGCTGCGTGGACTTCAGGCGGCACGAACCGCATTGTCAACCCACAACGCCGTCGATCTGATGTGTTCGGTTCAGAGCCGTGCAACAGCAGATCCGAATGCAACGACATTTGTCCGGCTTTCATTTCAAATGGATGGGGTGCGTCCCCATATTGTGTCGCGCCATGCACTGTCTGACCCAGCACATTCTTTTCCTCAGCGGCACTACGTTCAAATGCGATTTGCCCGTGCAGATGCGATTTCGGAATAACAGTCATCGCTCCGTTTTCAACCTCAGCATCGTCAATCGCGAGCCACACGGTGACGGTCTTGCTTGGAGAGAGGGGCCAATAGGAGGCATCCTGATGCCAACTCACCTGTTTCACATCACCCGGCATCTTACAGAAATAGTGTGTTCCCCAACAGATCAACGTTTCACCAAGGATATCTTGCACATAATTCAAGATTCTTTCTTCCGTAACAAGGTCGTGGAGACCGGTACAAGTGGTATGCCATCCGTTTATAGAGTAGCTATTCATCCCCGCATCGAGTGCCTTCTCCATGAGTTGATCGAAATAGGCACGGTGTTCCGCGATCTCTGCTTCAGAAAAGACATCCAACGGTGAAATAAAACCCTTTTCATTGAAGTGCTCAATTTGCGTACGTGTTAACGTCGATGGATTCTCGTTTTCGACCGGAAAAAACTGCAGCTTTCGCTTGAGTTCCGGCATTGCATCCGTAATTGGCATCGAAGCGTCCTCGTTTCTTTGCGTCGGTCAGAAGTTTGTATTGCAGGTATGATACCAAATTTGTGGACTATTGTCAATTTTGTTTGTCCGAATCGGCGAGAATTCCACTTGACTTTTAGGGTGAATAGGCTTATATTAATCAAACAGTGTGTTAGCATTTCCCTTGGATACAAAAAAAAAGACCTGCCTATTAGAAAAACACTAAAAAATGGACGAAAAACGAGCGAGTGGACGCTATTATACACGCGGGAATCCGTTCCAGTTGGAACCGTTCCAGACGTGGGCAGAAGCGTCTAACTTAGCACAACAGATAACTTTGGAACCCTTCGCGGGTGCTAAAGATATTCCACAATTGATTGATGCAGCAAACCTGCAATGCCGGGATTGGGCGTTTTTCGACATTCAACCCGGAGCAGAAGGGATTGCACAGCGGGACACCCTCGCCGACTTTCCTAAAGGATTTAACGTTTGCATTACCAATCCGCCGTGGTTGGCGCGCAATTCCGCAACACGCCGCGGTCTACCTTTCCCAGAAGCGACTTCCTACGACGATCTCTACAAATACGCACTTGAGCAATGCCTAACGCATTGTGAGTGGGTCGCAGCAATCATCCCAGAGGCGTTCATTCGGAGCGGTCTCTTTTTGCAAAGACTACACGATTTCATCTCTTTAGTCCCGCAAGCGCAAGGCAAGACAAATTACCCCCCTGATAAGGGGGGCAGGGGGGTTTCAGTTATGTTTGAGGACACAGAACACCCGGTAGGTCTCGCACTGTTTGCACCGGACGCGACATCAGATGTAAGGATATGGCGCAACAATCAGTTTCTCGGCACTATGAGTGAGCTCCGCAGACACCTCCCGCAACCGTCCGCTAACCGCAATATTGTGTTCAACGATCCGAAGGGAAATCTCGGACTCATCGCTATAGACAACACCGTTTCCGCCTCAATCCGTTTTTGTCCACCAGAGGAACTCAAAGACTATCCGATCCGTGTCCATTGCCGTTCAATTACGAAAATCGGTGTGCCGTGGCACGTGGATATAGATATGCTCAACAACCGCTTAGCAACAATCCGCGAGAAAACCCACGATGTCTTTCTGACCGCGTTCAAAGGCATACGCAGCGATGGACACTATCGACGACGCTTAGATTGGGCTTTGTCGCGTGCGATTGTTGATATGGAGTAAAAAAATGAACACCCAAAAACTGGTCTGCACACTTTTATTGATAACACTTATTACTTCCGCGGGGTGCGTCCCCGGCGACGGTAAACATACCACTGAGAAACCCGCTGGATTTTTCTGGGGTATCTGGCACGGTTGGATCGCGCCAATCTCGTTAATATGGGGAATTTTTAATCCAGATATCCGTGTCTATGAACCCCAAAACACAGGATGGTGGTACGATCTTGGGTTTTACATCGCTATCATCAGCGGTTTCGGTGGTATCTCCCTTACACGGCGGAAACGTAAAAAGACCGTAGTGCAGACGGGCAGTAATACTAATTAAGAGCACTAAAGCCAAGGAGCGGATGTGATGAAAACTTTTGAGACGCGAGGGCCTGTAGATGCCTCGCGAAATTATGTCGTCAAGCGGACAACGGAACTTGCAGATTTCGTCGATCGCGTTAAACAAGGCCGCTACATTGTCATCTTTGCACCTCGGCAGACTGGTAAAACCACCTTTTTCCGGTGGGCATTAGATGCCCTCGCAGCCGACGGTATAACTTATTTCCCGATTCAATTGAATTTTGAAGCCTATAAAAACCTGAACGCCTCCGTTTTTTACGGTGAACTCTACCAGGATATTCGTGAACAAATTGGAAAGATTTTCCAAAAACGGGCACACGTGCCATCGGAAGCACTTCATCAATATCTTCAAGGGGCCCAGGTAACCGATCATCTGTCAATGCTACGCTTCTTTACGGAACTCGAAAACCTGCTAAAACCGCAGCGACTTGTAATGATAATTGACGAATTTGATGGCATTCCGCAAACCGTCGTGAGCGATTTTCTGCACTCGCTTCGCCGCATCTACCTCTCCGGTGTAGATTCACGCTGCCCTTTCAGCCTCGGCATCGTCGGCGTTAAGAGTATAACCCAACTTAACTATGACCGTTCTATCTCACCCTTTAACATTCAGGACGAGTTTGCCTTGCCTAACTTTACGCTTGAACAGGTGCGGGAACTCCTTGCCGAGTATACGGATGCAGTCGGGCAGCCTTTCGCCGCAGAAGTCATCGAAGCACTTCACAAACAAACAGCCGGTCAGCCGTTCCTTGTAAACCGATTCGCACAGATACTTACTGAAGAATTGAACATTCCAAAAACAGAGCGCATCGGTATGAGGCACTTTTCAGAAGCACACACACGGCTGCTGCGGGAACGGAACGTCAACATTCAGCATCTCATAACCAATATCCGAAAGAATCCACGCTTTGAAACCCTTCTGATGGGAATTGTTTCCCACGATAGAGGTGTGGATTTTAATCTGGATAACGAATTTATTTCGGAACTCGCTACCTATGGTGTCCTCGCGGAAGGTGCCGACGGAATGTGTGAAATTGTCAATCCGATTTATCAGTATCGTATCATGCGGGCGTTTCAACCCGTGATAAATGGGTTAGAACGCGAATACTTCCCTGAAGACGCAGAAACCGATTTCTTAGATTACCTCACCTCCGATGGTCAGATTCGCCTGCAGCCCTTACTTGATAACTTTCAGAGTTTTATCGCACGTGTCGGATATAGAATTCTACAGGTACCGGAGACTCCGAAAGAGTTCGTTGGACAATACCTCCTTTTTGCCTATCTTGAGCAGTTTGTACGGTTGGTGAAGGGGCGAATGTACCTTGAAGTGCGAACAGGACGTGGTAGAATGGATCTGCTTATTCTGCACAACTCGCGAAAGTATATCGTTGAAACTAAGATTTGGGAGGGTGAGCGTTCCTATACAGCAGGCAAGAAACAACTCGCAGCTTATGTACGGTTAGAAGAGGCAGCAGAAGGATATTATGTTGTGTTCGATCATCGGAAGACTCCAGTACCCCGGACAGAAACAGAAATTATTGAGGGTTTCGCCATCCGGAGCTACGTCATCCCTGTCATGCAAGAACCGCCTTCACAGGCAACATAGTAGAATTTTTAAGTCAAGTTAGATAGCAAAATAAAATCCTGTCAACAAAGGAATGAACAATGAAAGTTTTAGTCATCGGTGGGACGGGCAACATTAGCCGTGGAATTGTTGCCGCCCTGCAACACCGAAACCACGAAGTCGTCCTATTCAACCGCGGACAACACAGAGACGCACCGCCTCCAGATGTCCGCGTCATCCACGGCGACCGACAACAACGCGACGACTTTGAAGCGAAAGTCGGCGCGGAAGAATGGGATGCCGTCATCGATATGATTAGTTTCAACGCCGACGATGCCACTTCCGCGCTGCGGGCATGTCAAGGACGCGTCGGACACTTCGTCCACTGCTCAACAGTGATGACCTACGGACCCCCGTTCGCCGGGATCAACCTCCCAGAGACGGCACCGTTGCAAGGGGAATCAGGCTACGGACTCGGCAAAGTCGCCGCGGATAATCTCCTGTTAGAGGCACACGCACGCGACGGGTTCCCCGTCACGATCTTCAAACCGTCCTATACCCACGGACCGGGCATGAATCTCTTGCGTCAAGTCGGTGGGGATGGGGGTTGGATTGATCGGCTACGGAAGGGCAAACCGATCCTCTCCGCGGGCGATGGATTAAATTATTTTCAATTCCTGTCATCTCGCGACGCAGGTTTTGCGTTTACAGATATACTCGGTAAATCCGACTGCTTCGGCGAGATATACAATATCGTCCACCCGCAGGCACGGACGTGGGACGAATGGCACCGTGCCGCGGCAGACGCACTCGGTGTTGACATAGAGATCGTGCATGTATCCCAAGAGTCGCTTATCGCGATGGCACCAGAACGCTTCAGCGGTTTGCGGGGCAACTTCGGGCATACACAGATCTTCAGCCACGAGAAACTTGCAGCAGCGTTACCTGAATTCAGTCCGAAAATTCCGGTTACAGAGAGTGTCGCAGAGAACATCGCTTGGATGGACAAACACAATCTGATTCCAGATAGTGACGCAGACGATCTGGAGGATCGGGTTATTGAGGCAGTTCGCAATCTACCGCGTATCCGGTAGTGTAAGGCAGAGGTGAAATATGCTACATATCAAATCAGCGTTAGATTCAGAAAGATTAGACCTTGTTGAACACGACTTGACTGAAGTCGGTTTCCACATCATCGAAAATGTGATTACCGACGATGAAGCAGACGAAGCACGCGAGGCAATCTGGAAATTAGTCGAAGAAGACATCGCAAACGGATTTGACCACAGTTACGGCGAGGGTAAAATCCGACGCGTTTGGGCAATCGTTGGGAAATCTCCGATCTTCCGCTATTTCATCCAGCACCCAACCGTGGTAGCCGTATGGAAACGGATGCTCGGTGAAGATGTCATCGCCTCCACATTTACAGCGAACATCGTTGGACCTGGGGCACCCACAGGCGGCTGGCATATCGACTACCCGTATTGGGCAATGCAATCCCCTTTCCCGTCCGGTTCAATAACCGGACAAACAGTTTGGATGTTAGACGACTTTACGGAAGAAAACGGGGCAACGGCGTGTATCGCAGGTTCACACAAAACGCTCCGCCGTCCCGAATTGGGAGAGGCAGAAGGGCTTGAGAGCAGCGTCGCTGTCGCACCGAAAGGCTCTATCATGTTCACAAACGGCGCAATCTGGCATCAGTCGCGCCCGAACCTAACGGACACACCGCGCGTCGGGTTGCTCGGTATGTACAACCGATCGGTCATCTATCCGCAAGAGGATATGCCTCGGCAGTT
Organism: uncultured Poribacteria bacterium; assembly: GCA_951828385.1. GTDB lineage: Bacteria > Poribacteria > WGA-4E > WGA-4E > WGA-3G > WGA-3G. The sequence goes on along the minus strand of OX639973.1, from coordinate 2,594,364 downwards.
GACTGACGAGGAATTAGCAGGCGAAAGCGATGTACTCAAGCAGCTGCTCGGCAGAAGTATCCAGTTCCGCGATCCAAATCACGGACAGAATTGGCATCGCACGGAGAGCGGGTTCCGCCAAGCATAAATGGAGGTACATCATGTCATCAGCTGCAGTGCAAACCCATCTAACGCCCGAGGAATACCTTGCTTGGGAACGCAAGGCAGATACTAAACATGAATACTTGCGCGGGGAAATAATCGCTATGTCCGGTGCAAGTCGCGCACATAGTCTCATTGTGACGAATATCTCTGGAGAACTTTATATCCAGTTGAAAGAGGGGACGTGTGAAGTCCACACCAACGATATGCGGGTTCGGACTCACCCTGAGGCCTCTTACTTTTATCCGGATGTCGTTGTTGTCTGTGGTGAACCGCGCTTTGAGGATAACGTTTTTGATACGTTGCTTAACCCGGTCGTCTTAGTAGAAGTGCTTTCGCCTTCAACTGAAAGGTACGACCGAGGCGAGAAATTCGACGATTATCAACAACTTACGTCTCTGCGTGAATACGTACTTGTATCACAAGACGAAGTGCGGGTTGAACTTCACCGTCGGCAACGGGCAGCGTGGCAACCAACCGAATTCCGATCACTTGAAGATGTGCTGTCGCTTACCTCAATTGATTGTGAATTGTCCTTGGATGATATTTATAGACGTGTCGAACTTCGTGAAAATCAACGGTAGGCAGCGGTACCAATCCCGTTGTAAAACGTCTTTATTCATCTTACAAATCCGCAATTCAGTAAGGAAACATTTATGCCAATTGTCTCTCATGATGTTTTGAGAAAGTTTGTATACGATATATATCGCGGTGCCGGTGGTACAGAAGAAGATGCTCGCATCGTCAGCGACCATGTCGTTGATTCTAATTTAGCAGGTCACGATTCACACGGTGTCATCAACGCGCCGAACTACATCGGTGGCATGGCAGGCGGACCCGCCGCCGATAAAATGGAGATTGTCAGAGAGAGCGGTGCTGCGACCGTTATCAATGTCAACGGTGCACTCGGTATGGTCGCCGCACGGAAAGCGATGGAGATGGCTGTCGAAAAAGCAGAAAGCTGCACCATCGGGGCAGTCGGCTTACACCGATGTGGACACGCAGGACGGATGGGCGAATACCCACCGATTGCGGCGCGTGCCGGTATGATCGGCATCGTTTTGCTCAACGGCGGTGGACGATTTATGCATCCACACGGCGGTACCTCTCGCAGACTGCCACCAAATCCGATTGCGATCTCGGTGCCACGTCAAGGTGGTGAACCGCTCCTCCTCGATATGACGCTCAGCGTGGTCGCAGGCGGCAAGCTGCTCGTTCAGACGGCTCGCGGCGGACCTATACCGGAAGGGTGGATGATAGATGCAGAAGGCAAACCGCTCACGGATCCGAACGCGTTTCGAGAACGTCCGCAGGACACAGCCGTTATGCCGCTCGGTGGTTTCCAATTCGGGCACAAGGGGTTTGGACTCGGCGTGATGATAGATGCCATCGCTGGTGGACTCTCTTGGGCAGGATGTAGCCGTGAACAACCGACGCGCGGCGCGAGTGGCATCGTAATGTTCGCAATCAAAATCGAGGATTTCATTGACTTAGCGGATTATGAACAGGAGATCGCATATCTTGTAGAGTGGGTGAAATCATCTGCTCGATTGCCCGGTGTTGATGAAATCTACGTTCCCGGAGAATTTGAGGAACGGAGCCGTGAGAAACGTCTCCGAGAAGGGATACCCATTGAAGAACCGACTTGGAACCGCCTCGTCGAAGCCGCGGAACGTTTCGATGTTGAAGTCCCCTTAAAGTAGTAGGCACACGCCGTGTGCCGTAACCCTAACGTGATATTTACACTTACGGTGGTTTTTGTGATCAAAACCTAAAACGTTCAGGCATACAACAGGAGGAAAAATGAGAATCCTAATCAGTTTAACCGTTCTGCTCATCGGCGTTTCGGGGTGTGCTGTGCTGAACCAGTTGAACCAGTCTGTTGAAGAGATTGCACCGGCGCGCCTTACCTGTGCATCAAACCCAGAATTCGTGGATGGAAATCTGGAGACAGTGAGTTCATTCGCAGTAAATGGATTCGTCCGAAAAGCGTATCAAGTTTTTGACGGCGAGACCCGTCGGCAGACATACGCACAACGGCGTTACATAACACAGGTTGAAGGCAACCGTCGCACAGAAGCGATTATCAAACTCGACGCACCGACCTATGTCTCTTATGTAGAAGTCTATCCGGCATCACGGCACATTCCAAATTTCGCAATGATGACAACCACTGACGATCCACCACGCTTTGATGTCGCCTTTGAACGCGTGGCCGACAAGCAGCACAAGGATATAGAAGGATTGACACCCGTTCGCTTCCGCATTGGACGAGAAGTCCTTTATCTGCGGATGAGCGCAGACGGAATTGAGGATAAACAGAATTCTACCCGAAATATAAACTCATCTGTTGAGATCCCGCTAATAGGTGCCGAGATTCGCGAAGTCAGATTTTTCGGTAAACAATTCCTCTGAAAGGGCTTCAATCCGTGAGATCAAAATTTACGGAAAGAAACAATCGTAAGAAGATTTTTTACATCTGATAGGGAGGTGAAGAAAATGAGAATACGAGTATTCAGTATTTTACTGATTCTGATATGCAGTGTTATGGGGTGTGCGATGCTGCAAGAGGCACCCTTAGTCGAAATACCAACTTCACGTCTCACCTGCGATCAAAATCCTGAGATGGTAGATGGCGACTTGAAAACAGTTGGCACCTTTGCAGCACAAGGATCCATCAAAAAAGAATTTGTGAAAAGAGTCTCATACGCGCCTCGGCAGTATCAGCGTCGAGTGGAAGGCACCCTCAAAACCGAAACGCTGATTAAACTGGATGTTCCAACATATATCGCCTATGTTGAAATCTATCCCGCCTCAACCATCCGTAATCTTATTTTAGATGCTGCAGTAAAACCACCGAATCGAGAACTCTCGTTTGAGGCAGTAGAGGATAAACGCGGCATAAAAGTGGAAGGCACCTTGCCAGTAAGATTCAAGGTTGAGCGGGAAATTCATCATTTACGATTGACGGCAAATGCACTGGAAGATCCAGAAAACGTCCGACACGACGACGAAGAACGTAAAATGTGGATTCCACTCAAAGGTGCTGCGATTCGAGAAGTCAAGTTCTACGGGCGATAGGCACTTTAAATCGACAAAGTTTCGTAAGCACCTAAGCATGAAGGAGGAAACATCATGAACAGAAAATGGAAGGCTGATAACTTCAAGGTGTATTATTATTTCGTTTTGTTAGCGTTACTGTTTGTCCCTTTCGGGTGTGCAATGTTACAAGAACCATCCGCGGTAGAAATTTTCGCTTCACGCCTTTCTTGTGAGGAAAATCCTACGATAGTGGACGGTGACCTAACAACAGTCGGCAGCTTTGAAACGGACGGAGTTATCCGAAAAGGTTTTAGGGGACGGCGGTACAAGCGTCAAGTGGACGGTAACCCTAAGACAGAAATGTTGATTAAATTGGACGCGCCAACTTATGTCGCCTATGTTGAGGTCTATCCCGCCTCAACGCTCCGTCGTTTCGCCTTGGATACCGCCGAAAAAAGAGCGTTAAAAGGGCAGCTTGCGTTTACACCTGTCGAAGATAAGCGCGGTGAAACAGTTAAAGGCACACAGCCAGTGAGATTTCAGGTCGGACGAAAAATTCGCTATCTGCGATTGACAGCTTACGCGTTAGAAGCTCCAGAAAATGTCGTTCACAACGAGGATGTCGTCAAAGAACTGAACGTCCTCTCAGAAATCCCTGAAGTGCTCCGACAAAAGTGGGAAAAAGAAAAAAGAGACGGGAAAATGCATATTCCCCTCAAGGGCGCTTCGATTCGCGAAGTCAAATTCTATGGACGGAAATAAAAAACGCTTGACTTTTGTTTGATGACATTGTACAATAGGAATGATCCGATAGAACGTACGCACAGTGGATTTGGTAGGGTGTCTGAAAAAACAGAGTGCTGGCACCTGCGTAACCCTAAAATTTGACTTTTTTTTCTAATTTTGTTAAGTTAAACAGCCTATACACGGGAAACTTGTGAGTCTCCCACATAAAAAACTGGAGGATTAGAATTCTATTGCAAAAGCAAGAATCAAAGGGTGTTCCCATACAGAGCAACGCTGAAGTGCAAGCCCTCTTTGGACAGAGTGATGCCTTCTTAAAAATCATTGAAGACAATTTCGATGCGCGCGTTGTTTTGAAAAGTGACAATATCGCTGTTATTGGCGAAAACGTCACAGAGGTCAACCGGGTAACAACGGTTATTGAATCGCTACTTCACCGCATCCGGAAAGGCGAACGCATTCAGGCAACCGATGTCAACTATGCGATTCGCGCATCGGGTGTTGATGAACCAGACACCTTGGGTGAAACAGGCGCCGAGTCTATCCCAGTCTTCTCGAAACGTGGAGTCATCCGTCCGAAGACTGCCGGTCAGCAAAGGTACGTTCAGGCGATTAAACACAACGACCTTGTGTTCGGTATCGGACCCGCTGGAACAGGAAAGACTTATCTCGCTATGGCGATGGCTGTCTCCGCCCTTAAAAGTGGACAGGTGAGTCGTATCATTTTAACACGCCCCGCCGTTGAAGCCGGTGAGAAACTCGGTTTTTTACCCGGTGATATTGCGGACAAGGTGCATCCATACCTACGCCCGTTATACGATGCACTTTACGATATGATGCCACCAGAAGCCCTCGACAAATACATTGAGCGCAATGTTATTGAGGTAGCACCGATCGCTTTTATGCGAGGCAGGACACTCAATAACTCGTTTGTCGTCCTTGATGAAGCCCAAAACGCCACCATCGAACAGATGAAGATGTTCCTAACCCGCCTCGGTTTTGACTCAAAAGCTGTGGTCACAGGCGACATTACACAGACAGATCTCCCGACACACAAAATTTCAGGACTCGCAGACGCGCAAGAAGTACTTTCTGGTATCAACGGAATTGAGTTCATCTATTTTTCAAGAGTTGATGTCGTGCGGCATGAACTCGTCCAGCGTATCGTTGAAGCTTACGAACAGGCATCACCACACAACAAGAGACAGAACGGTGGAAACCCACCAAGTACGTCCAACGCGGAAGAATAACCGTTTTGATTCGCGTTACGAATACAAGTAATAATACCACCTTTGATGTCGAAGTGATTCACACCGCGGTGCTCGCAACTTTAAAAGCACACAATGCTGAGGCGTGTGAAGTCAGTGTCCTCTTAACAGACGATGCTGACATCAAACATCTCAACCGCGATTATCGAGGCGTTGATGCACCGACAGATGTGCTGGCTTTTGCGATGCGTGAGGGTGAGGAGGCGCATGTGAACCCGAATATCCTCGGCGATCTCGTTATATCCCTCGAAACCGCATCGCGACAAGTGGCGACAAGCGATCCGTTCAGTGCAACTCGCAGCAGTCTTGAAACCGAGAAACAAGAGACGACCTACGACAACCTTGAAACCGAAGTCGCGTTACTTGCAATACACGGAGCACTCCATCTGCTTGGCTACGACCACGAAACACAAGCAGAAGCCACAGTTATGTTTGAAAAGCAGCATACCATCTTCGGTTTATTACCCGAAGCGTAGCACAAGTGTTCGCTAACTTTTGAGTGCCAGTTTGTAGGAGGTGTAATTTAACGTTTGGACGACCTAGACTTAGTCATCAAACTCGTTAGCTTAGGTATACTCTTAATTCTCAGTGCGTTGTTTTCAACTGCCGAAGCGTTGCTCGCCCGGTTAACGCGGGACGATATTCTCAAGTTCGCCGAGGAAGGCGGCAAACGTTATGAAGTGTTAACATCGCTGCTGCGCCACCCGCGCCGTTACTCCTTAACGATTATCACGGCAAAAACGATTCTGATAGTAGCAGGTGTTACGGTGTTTATGACATTTTGGGAAGCATACCCGATCGCGGGGGCCGCCCTCGCCGTCGCCTGCTTTGTCGTTTTTACAGAACTGTTCCCCAAAAACTATGTACGGGGCAGCACTGGCGCAGCAACCATCCGAGCCCTCAGTGCGCTCCGCGCCATCTACTGGTGTGGGTTCCTCGTTCTCATCCCCTTGAATTTCCTCGCCAATCTCATTGTCCGTATCTTCGGCGGCAAAGCCACATCCGCGCAAGATACCCTCGTATCTCCAGAGGTATTAGAAACACTTGACAGCGTCGGTGACAGCCAAGAAATCTTAGAACCGGACGAGCGTGAAATGATCTCTCGGATTTTGGATCTACCCGACAAAGTCACCCGGGAAATCATGGTTGCCCGAACCGACATGGTATGCCTTGAGGTCGCGACTCCTGAAACCGAAGTTTTACAGACTGCAATTACGTCCAGACACACGCGTATTCCGATATATGAGGAAACGATTGATCGAATTGTCGGGATTTTGCACGTTAAAGATATGTTGGATTGCTGGGCAAAAGGTCAACCCGTCAACCTAAGAGAACTAATCGTTGATCGTGGCCCTTTTTTCACACCGGAAAGTAAGAAGATTTCAGAACTTTTCCGGGAACTTCGCGAGCACAAACAGCACATCGCCATCGTTGTAGACGAATACGGCGGCACTGCTGGCATGGTGACACTCGAAAATATCATCGAAGAAATTGTCGGTGAAATCCACGATGAAGACGAAATAGACGAACAAGATGACTACATCGAGTTGGCGGCGAACACTTATTCTGTTGATGCGCGGCTGAATCTTGTTGAATTCAACGAAAGACTCGGCACCGAACTTGAAGCAGAAAACATTGATACAATCGGTGGGTTCGTCGTAGACCACCTCGGGCGCGTGCCTGAACAGGGCACCCAATTTACTTACCGCGGTATCCGATTCACCATATTTGAGGCAGATGAACGACGCGTCCAACGGATTCATCTTGAGATGCCGGGGACTGACGACAATGACGACGCATTTTAGAATCATCTGTTCCAAATAGCAACAGCCACCTACACAAGGAAAAGAATGGCGCGCGCCCTGAAAATTGACATTAATTTGACAAAGCCCATTAGAGAAGGTATAATTAAGCATAAGAACGGGGCGTAGCGCAGCCCGGCTAGCGCGCCTGCTTCGGGAGCAGGAGGTCGGAGGTTCAAATCCTCTCGCCCCGATCCTTTCCCGTCAATGATGACGACACTTTTACACCTGAAATCATGGCAGCCCAAAAGACGCAAGCGATTGTCATTCGCACCTTTCCTCTTAAAGAATTCCACAAAATCATTACTTTCTACACGCCTGACTTCGGGAAGGTCAAAGCGGTCGCTTACGGCGTGAAAAGTCCGAAAAGCAAACTCGGCGGGAGTTTAGAACTCCTCAACCACGGCACGCTCCTCTTTCAGCACCGCGAAAATCGAGAATTGCAGAACATCACTGATTTTAACTTGATTGACGGGTTTGATGTCGTTCGCTCAGATTTCACACGTATCACCTACGGCTGCTACTTCGCTGAACTTGTCGAGAGCATTGCCTCAGAAGGTGTCGCCAACCCTGAAATTTTCGATTTACTCCGAACCACCTATCAATTTTTACCACATGCCGATGATGTCCCCTTGCTCGCCAGAGGGTTTGAGATTAAGTTCTTGGACTGTGCAGGCTACGCACCGGAACTCTCGCGCTGTGTACATTGTGGTTCAGACGTCCAAGGTGCCACGGCAAATAGATTCGGCATTGCGTTCAGCATCCGCTACGGTGGTGTGCTTTGTGTCGATTGCAAAAATCGGGATGGTGCTGCTTTTACAATCACACCGGGGAGTTGTGAATTGCTAAAGATGCTTCGGAAATCTGAATGGGAACGGTTCAACCGAATTCGCGCCTCTACCCGCAACCATCAAGAGCTGAAACGGGGCCTCGGCAGTTTTATTGAATATCATACCGAGCGCACCTTAAAAAGCCTCAGATTCATTGAAAACGTCTTAGATTAGATTTTTGCGTGACTATTTTGTAATAAATGCCGTTATATGTTACCATATTTGGTTTTACAAGTTTAGAGCATTTTCTTGATTGACAACCGTTTTCTATCGGACTACTTAATTTATTTTTTATCTTCATCTAAGATACCGTGTCTGAGCTTAGACACTTGACTATTCAAACATTGGAAAAGAGGAAACGTACTTATGAAAAAAAATAACATCTTCAAAAAAGCAATACTATTCGTGCTAAGCATGATATGTATAACGATGACAGTTAACTCTGACGTGTCTGCCGCTATCACCGGAAAAATTTCAGGGGTGATTACCACCGAAGCGACGAATGAACCGCTCGCAAATGTCACTGTAACAATCGTCGGAACAAGCAGCGTCGCAACGACAAACGATGCCGGCTACTATGTGATGACGAACATCCCACCGGGGGGTTATGATGTCAAAGTTGAACTGACGGGTTACGGTACGGAAACCGTAGAGGGCGCGAAAGTCCTTGCTGGGCTTACCACAACCCTCAACTTCGCCCTGAAAGCATCTGAGGTCGTTACCCTTGAAGGCATAACAGTGACAGCTGTTAAACCGCTCATTAAGAAGGATGTCACACAGACGACACGGATTATTGAGGCAGAAGATATTGCAGCGATGCCTCGCGATAGCGTGAATGGCATTCTCCAGACACTGCCGGGCGTTTCGGTACTCAATTCAACGGGTTCGCTTCATGTCCGCGGCGGCAGGTCAACAGAGGTCAAATATCTGATTGACGGGATCCCCATCAGTGACCCGATCGGCGGAAGTTTGGGTTTGAATATCAGTGCGAAATCGCTTGAACAGATGGAAGTTATCACGGGTGGATTTAACGCCGAATACGGCGATGCACAATCCGGTATCGTTAACCTCATCACGAAGGCGGGGACACACAAATTTTCTGGTCGGTTCAGGTACCGCGTCGGACAGTGGGGGACGCACCACGGCGATCCGCTATATGGTCCGTGGCTGGATCCTGATAACGGATTCCGACCGGTCGCAATTGAACCTTTCAGAGGTATCTTCCTCGGCAAACCTTACGATTACCAAACACCGTATCGCGGCGAAGATGTTACTGTCGCAGCGTTAGCAGAACGAGAAGGCGATGATCAGATCGTATTTACTGAAATCGTCCCTGGTGTATACGCCGACAGGACAGAAAACCCACTTCAACCTGTGATAGACGTGGAAACAGGTGAACCGAGAGTCGATCCTGATACAGGCGAAACGCTTATGGCACCCCAACCTTACAAGGATGCCGATGGCACCGTTATCGACTATGAAAAAAAACAGGTTACGCTCTTAGATGGCTATGTTGTGGACTTGAATCAGTATAGCGGGCTATTCAACAATACCAAAACGTATGATCTGTCCCCGAGCCACATTGGGGAATTTGCGCTCAGTGGACCGATATGGGGCAATCGCTTGACCTTCGCTTTTGATAGCCAGTTGCGGAGCGATGAGAGTTTTTTACCGAATAGCGACGGATTGGGATACACTTTTCAGGGGAAAATGAAGTTTGAAGTGACTCCGAGTATCAAACTCACCGCAAGCGGGCTTTTCGACCAGCGGGAATCCAATTCCTATGGCGGCAGTCTCCGATTCTGGCCCAGCGCAATTCCGGTAAGCACGAGAGATGCCCGGAACCTCTCTGCTCAACTTTCACATAATATCAACTCAGGAACATTCTATACACTGACCCTCGGTCAATTCCATCGCGCCGTTGCGAGTCATCAACCCGATAAAGTGTGGGACCCGTTGGACAAGACGTTTGATGAGAACGCTTGGGACCCCGAAAAAACACCTACGCAGAACGAAGAAGAAGGCAGAATCAGAAATCCGCCCCAACAGGCGTACAACGATACGACCTATTTCATCGCAGGAGATGACAATTCCTGGACGACTCGCGAGGCGACGACTTCAATATTGAGAGGAAATTTTGCAAGCCAAGTTACAGCGAACCACTTGATTCAGACAGGTGTCGAATTTTTGGCGTATGATCTCTATAACCTCGGGACGACAAACTATGGAAGTTCCAACCTCTACATGGAGTTTTATGACGTTCAACCGCAATCTTTGAGTATGTATGTCCAAGACAAGATGGAGTATGAAGGTATGATCGTCAACGCCGGATTACGATATGATATGTACAATCCGGATGGCGTCTCACCCGCGGACCCATTGGATCCGCTGGAACTTAACGACGACGGCACAATCAAACTGGACAAAGAGACCTATAAAGTTGGACTCCCGATCATCAAAGATCCTGTTAAGGCTTCTACTAAACACATGGTCTCGCCACGCCTCGGTATCTCCTACCCGATTACCGATCGGTCGAAATTGCACTTCACCTATGGGCATTACTATCAGATCCCGCGCGGTGATGATCTCTACGAAAATCTCAGTTTCGATATGCGAGGTGCGATCCGAAGAAGAGGCAATCCGGACCTCAATCCAGAGAGGACTATCGCCTACGAAGTCGGGATCATACAGCAGTTTACCGACGATTTGACGATTGACCTCACAGGGTTCACTAAAGATATTGATCAACTCGTCAATAGCGTGCATGTTGACATCACCAACGATTACAGTTACTTCCTTAATGATGAGTTCAATGGTGTCACCCACGGTATCTACGGGCGAGTACAGGGCTTTGAACTTACCATTCGCAAGTGGCGTACCTCACAGAGTCGGGTTTCTGGGATGCTGAGTTATACCTATTCTGTTGCGAAGGGTAAAGGTTCGAGTCGGAATTTGGGTTATCTCACTTATTATCGGCAGCAGCCGGATGTAACCGAAAGCCATCCGTTGGCATGGGATCAGCGTCACATATTTTCTGGGACGCTGGATATTCAATTGCCGTTTGATGCTGCTATCAATCTTATTGGTAGCTACGGCAGCGGTTTGCCCTATACACCCAATCCGCGAGCACCCATCAAACCCGACATCAACTCCAAGCGTTATCCAGCAACGTACAATGTTGACGCACTGATTAGCAAACGGAGCCGGATCGGAGGATTGACCTACACGCTCTTTGTAGACATTCGGAATGTTTTCAACACAAGAAACCTTGACGATATCTTAGATGCAGTGACATACGACCGGTACGGCATCCCGCTCAACAATCAGAAGCATTCACACCCGCTATCATGGAGCTCACCGCGGTTGGTTATGATGGGCGTGAGTTTGGATTTTTAGAAGGGATAACGAATATAAATGCAACTGCAAAAAACAATTCCACTTTCATCTATCTACAACCGAGAGGAAGATTTCTCCGCGGACCTTGCTGACAATCTTGATGCCCTCAGAGTCGGAAGTTTTGAGGATTCTGAGACAGAATCCAATGTCGGCACGCGCAGAGCAGACATTGTTGCTGTCGGAGAGGATGGTACACTTGTCGTCGAAAATCAGTTCGGCAAGGCAGACTGGGACCATTGGGGTAGACTTGAGGCTTATGCACGCTTGAAGGAAGCAAATGTGGCTGTCTTAGTTGCTGAAAATTTTGAAGAATTGATGATTGTCACCTGCAATCTACGGAACGAAGACAGCGAAATTGACTGGTATCTTATTCAAGTACAAGTTAATTCACACAACGAACTGTCTTTTCATCACGTCGTTGGACCTGCAGTAGATATCCAAACCGAGAAGAAAGCTGAAGCAGGATATAGCGAATTCTGGGCACCAATCCGTGAGGCGGATGGACTATTTGCTGGAAAACCTGTACTTATCCAAAACGAAGGGTGGATAACAAAGGGTGTTAGAGGCGTAAATATTTCTCTGAATCTCTTGAATCATAATTGCTCTGTTCGACTAAATTTCGTCGGAGAAAATAAAATAGAGCGTCGAGACGAGGTTATGCAACTCTTTCCAGAATCAGATTATAACTACGAATATCGGATTTCGCCGAAGGAAGCAAACGTTATATTCCCTGTCCTCCAGAAGGGAAAAAGAGACCCAGAACATTGGCCCGAAATACGAGAGAAATTAGTCGCCATGGGCACCGATATCTACAATAAAATCAACGAATCTGATCTGTAGTGCTGAACTTAATATGCCATTTGTTGTTGAACTGTATTTTGACCCCACAGTTGAAGAGTGCATCCGTGGTGCATGGAAAGCCATCAATGAAGCAGGGATTAGTGATTCTATGCCCAAAGGTGGTTATCGTCCGCATGTATCACTTGGGGTTTGCAACCATCTTGAAACAGATTTACTTGCACAAGAGCTTTCAACATTTGCGACGAGTGTGACGCCGTTTCGGCTGTCCTTTCCAAATATAGGCATCTTTTCTACATCGGAAGGCGTTGTTTTCTTAGGTGTAACGGTCACTGAGGAATTGCTGAGTGTTCACGCGGCATTTCATGAAATCTTCAAAAAACACGCAGAGGATCAACGCGAATATTACACTGTTGGACAGTGGGTGCCACATTGCACACTCGCTTTCGGTTTGTCAGAGGCGCAGATTGTTGAAGCAGTAACCCTTTGTCGGCAAATTGTTTTACCGACTTCTACGAAAGTCAGAGAAATTGGTGTGGTAGAAGTCTCCCCTACGAGTTGTCAAACACTGTTTTCGTGCAGCCTCAAAACGACTGATAAGACTGATCTTAATGACGAATTGCGTCCAAGGTATGATGAAACACGACTCAAAAACGGCATTCGGGGGAAATACGCGAAATAATAAGATAATCAATAAGAGAAGAATTTACCATGAAAACGCATGAATTCACACTCATTTTAACAACCGATCCGAATGAAAAAGAAGCCGATCGGCTTTATAGCATTTTTGATGACGGAACTATTACCACAGTCGAGGGGGTGCCCCAAATCCACTTCCACCGTGAGGCCTTTTCCTTAGAATCCGCTATTGTTTCCGCACTACTGGAGGTCCGAAAAGGGGTTTTGATGCTGCCCATGTACATATTAAACCAAAGGCTATGCTGGGTACAGTAGGCACTATAGATTTACGGGAGCGCGGTATTGACGAAGCACAGGCGGCAGAAATGCGAGCACGCTTCACAACTTTTGCTGAAGACTGGGAAAGCCCTGAGATGAGCGTCTACGATAACTATGATGAGGAAAAAGACAAACTACAAACGCAGTAATGTTATCTTAGGACGATGCCAATGGAAAGAGTTAACGCATCTTTACACCATACGTTAAATTTATAATTAATGATGAAAACAGGAGTTTGATGATGGATCTTAAATCCTTCGCCCAAATGTATTTCGTGATGATCCCGTTTATATTCGGGATTATGGCAGTCTTTTTCTTGGTAATCGGGTTACGAGGCATCATAACGAAACGACCTTTTTTACTTTCAAATAGATGGTTGCTCTCAATGATGTTTATTATCTTTATACCGGTTATCTTACCGGCTTTTACCTTTCCATCGTCTATTCCGTTTATAATAAAGTGGTTAAACCCCGTCATATTTACGGTTGTCCTTGTAATGATGTGTTTTGTGTTGAAGGGTTATTGTGCATTCGGCGTTACAGATACGTCGTTTCGGGACGCGCTCCTCACATCTTTACAGAAGTTAAACTTACCCTACGAGGAAACGCTTTCTTCTATACGACTTACATCTATTGAAGCCGATCTTCAAGTGTCTATTCAGTCTTGGGTTGGATCCGGGGTGATTAAGATCAAGCAACGCGATCACCGGTCCCAACTTACAGAGATAATCACCGCTATGAACGAGCATTTCCGTGGAGCATCTATGCCTATGAATCTAACAACTTGTATTTTCTATCTGATAATGGGCATAGTTACAGTCGCTGCGAGCATTGGGACGGTGTTTTTCTTCCAAAACATCATTCAGAAGATATAAACGCATTGAAAGAACCAAAGGAAGCAAAAAAGCACTACAATTTCAGATGCCCAGGACCTAACAGATGATTTCTGGAAACACGCCAGCAAAAAGTAAATCAATCGTAATAAAAATTATTCTAATTTGCATTCTCATCGCCTCCGGTGCTTTGGTGGTGCGGAATGTCGGACACAGCGGAATTACCTATTGGGACGAAGGGTTTCACGCTGTTGTGGCGCGGAATTTGACGAAACATCCGCTCAAATTCACGCTCTACGATCAACCGTGGCTCCCTTACGACTATAAAGGGTGGGGTGAGAACCACATTTGGCTGCATAAACCGCCTGTGGCGATGTGGACGATCTGGATCTCACATCTGATTTTCGGTATCAATACGTTTGCGCTTCGGTTGCCGTCTGTAATTAGCCTTGTTGTAACGGCGTGGCTGACGTATCGGATCGCTGCGGATCTTTTTGACAAACGGACAGGACTCATTGGTGCGTTTCTTGTCGGATTCAACCCGTTTCTGTTCGCGTCCGTTCACGGCTATCGCTATTCGGATCATATTGATATTGCGTTGCTGCTCTGGGTACAGGTCTCGTGTTGGTTCCTGCTCCGTGCAATTCGGACCGGAAAACAGAGAAATTATATCTTATCGGGTGTAGCGATGGGGATCGCGTATCTCTCAAAAAGTTACCTCGCTTGCATCACTTTCGGTATCGCGCTCGTCGTTTGGGGGGTCGCGCGCGGAAAACAGATTTATTACAAGAGGTATGCATCGGATGACAGCGTGCAAAGCGAGACAATAGACGAAAAGATCTGTCTCAAAGACATCGGTTTACAATTCTTAGCAGCAATTGCGACAGTGGCCCCGTGGGTTACCTACTGTCTGGTCTATTATCGCAAGGAATTCTTATGGGAACATAAACGTGTTCTTGATCATCTTAACACGGATGTCGAAAGTTGGGGAGCAAGTTGGGATAGACCGCTGTTTGACTATATGCCGCTGTTCTATCCGGTGTTCTATGCTGCCCTTTTCGCGGCGGTTTTGTGCCTGTTAGTCGTTATGTTCAGACGCTGGAACTTAGCCGAACTTTTTGTGTTAGCGTGGGGTATCGGTGTTATTGTTCCGCACACACTCGCAGAAACAAAAACGCCATCCGCAACAATGATCGCTGTGTCACCGCTACTCATCTGTCTGGCAGCAGTTATCAGCCGCGCATGGCAACGACGGGACTGGGTTTACACTGCAATTTGGACTGCCGGAATGCTTGTGATTGCAATCATTTCTGGCGGACGGAGTTTGGTCAAAGGTCGAGACCAATTCGATGGACTCAAAAAGATCGCGCCCTTTGTTGAGACGAACTTCTGGATTGTTGAGCAACTCATTGGATTCGGCGTACTGCTCGCCGTTTTCGCGGGCATATATATGCTGGTTCGCCGCTACAATTGGCAAAAATGGCTATGGCTTGGACTCCGAACAGTGGCACTGGTAATCGCACTATTCTATGCAGGACGTTATGTATATGCTGCCTACAACGTCACTGAACGCAACAGCAGGATTCCGCTGTATGAACAGAGTGGTCCCCGTCTCCAACGTGAGATGCCAGAGAACGCTTGCTTTTTTCTTGATGACGAACGCGTCGGCGCGCATTTTGATCTGATGTACTACGCTGACCGATCAACATACCAGATTTATAATGTGCACATGAAAACACCACGCGATTTCAAGAGCCAAGCCAAGACAGCAAGCGAAGCAGGTGCGATTCCGTACCTCTTCTCTATCAAGAACACAGTGTATGATTATCCGCTGTTCATTGAAGGTGAAATAGACATCGGAAATGGAGAAACAAAACGCTATCGAGTTTTTGAGATTATAGAAACCCAATGATTAAATAAAGACCAATCAGGGTTATGGTATAACACACATTATGAGGATTATATCGCGTAGAGCATTGAGAGAATTTTGGGCGAAATACCCTGATACTGAGCAGCCACTTCGAGCGTGGTATGCCAATGTGAAACGTGCCGATTGGAAAACACCCTCTGATGTTAAAGCGATTTATCGAAATGCCAGTATTATTGAAAATGATAGGGTAGTATTCAACATTAAGGGAAATTCTTATCGTTTAGTAGTAGCAATTGATTATATCCGATTTGTTGGAACACATCAAGCCTATAATAAAATCAACGTTGCCACAATCTAAGGTGATGATTATGGAGATTAAGCCAATCAAAACTGAAGCAGACTATGAAGCTGCCCTGAAGGAAATAGAACAACTATGGGGGGCGAGCTACGGGTCGCCGGAGGGAGATAAACTTGATGTGCTTGTTACACTGGTAGAAGTTTATGAAGAGGAACATTATCCGATTCCACCGCCAGACCCTATTGAAGCAATCCTTCACTACATGGAAAACCAAGGGTTATCTGAACATGACCTTGAACCCTATCTCGGTTCGCGTCCTTGTGTATCAGAAGTCCTGAATCGGCAACGTAGCTTGTCTCTGGACATGATTCGGAAATTGCACAAAGAGCTCGGAATCCCTGCAGATATTTTAGTTCAACCTTATGCGTTACGAATCGCTTCATGAAAACTTTCGATCTTCATTAGAATTATTTTCAGCAGTATTTCCATTTTGTAGGAACTTGTCATCACAATTAGCATATATTATGAGGAAAACAAAAATTATGAAATTATTACGATATACACTATTCCTATCCGCAATTTTAGCACTCGCCATACTACCCGCAAGTGCCGATGTGGATTGGAAAGCACTCGATGTAGGCAATCTATCGTCTGCTATTTTTAATACCGCAGTCGTCGGGTATCCCAGCAACCCGACTGCCAACCCTTCAGGCTGGTGGCCCGCCGGAACAAACGATTCCTATATCTTTGAAGGAAATATATGGCTCGGTGCCAAGAAAGGTGGTGAGATCGCCGTTTCCGAATCAGATGGCAGGCAAAGCGAAATTTGGCCCACTGATGATGTACCGGAAGTCGTTTCAGATAAGCCCGGGACAACGACAAAAGGGACACCGACAAGTCAATCCATTTTCTTCAAATGCTCTGATACGAACCCTGATGCAAATAAAGGCACGATTCTCGGATTAGAACTTGAGGTCAACGGGTTCCAATGGAGTTATGCACCGCTCTACGACTTTTTTATTCTTGAATACAACGTCAAAAATGTTGGCAGCGACACACTTGAAGACGTGTTTATGGCGTTCCGTTACGATGTAGATGTCTCCAGTAACGAAACAGGCACGGCAAGTTACTCAGCGGATGACTTCGTCGCACTCGACCAGACACCGGACGCGCTCAACCCTGTGGACCATCCGAACCGTTATCTCTCTTACGGATTCTCCAACGCCTCCGCGCCGGGGTATATAGGTTTAAGGGTATTGGATGCATACATAGGGGATAACCTGGAAGGGACTGCCGCAAAAATCCCTTTCACGGCACACAAACGGATTACCATATCCACAGATCCATCAACCGACGCGGAGATATACGCGTTAATTAGTACGCCTGGTGTCGAACCGCTCCCTGCAAACTATGACGACCAACGCTTCGTCCAATCTTATGGACCCGTTGAATCACTTGCCCCCGGAGATTCGTTCAACGTTATTATCGCAGTCGCGATCGGTGAAGGTCTTGCCGGTCTGCAAGCATCTGCCGATTGGGCACAAAAGTTGTATGACGATGGCTATGTCGCACCCGCACCACCACCCTCCCCGCTGGTAACGGCTTATCCTGCTGATGGACGAGTAACCCTCGTCTGGGAGAGCGAAGGACGTTGGGTTGACAACGGTGTCGGTAAGCGTATTGAAGAATATGTTGACGTAACCGATCCAGAAAAAATATTTGAAGGGTATCGCGTCTACAGACGCGATGTCGCTTACGACGAATCTACCGGCAATCCTGTTGAGGATTGGACAATGCTGATGGAGTTCGACAAACCGAGCGCGACCGGTAATTTCTTTACAGTGGCGCACGTCGGTAAGCAGTCGGACGCTAAGATTGAAAGTGGGGGCGATGAACCTTTCTTTGCTGATTTCTTCAAGAGTGCTGTTTACATGATCAAATTCAATTCCAGCACAACCTTTGAGGTGGTTAATACAACGCTTTGGGAAGTCATGCCTTATAATGCGGAATTTCCAGCAAACGGTGGCGGATATGTCGTTATCAAAGACCCGAATACAGGCGAACCGCATCCCGATGGTACATATCGCTCTGGTGCCCAGATCTATTTTGGTGGGCTTTATGTGCAAATCAGCGACGGTCCCTCAGGACCACCTGTTGCTGGCGACATCTTCCGAGTCGTTTCCACGCCTTCACAGGCACTCGGTGAAGATGCAGGCATCAAGAACTTCTACACCGACGAAGGACTCACCAACGGACTTGAATACATTTATGCTGTTACCTCTTACGACACAGGCAACCCTAAAACAGGACTGATCGCGATGGAGAGTAGCCAGATTGAGACGATGGTTAGTGTCGTTCCACGCGCACAGCCTGCCGGATATCGGGCAGCTGAGGTTACTGATATAGTACAACAAGGGCAGGGAAGTGTTAGCCTTGAACCGATGGTACTCGCCCCCGATAAAGTCACTGGACACCAATATAAAATCGTCTGGTCGGGCACGAAACAGACGGGTGCCGCTGCATATATTACTGGTCCCGGTTATCAACCGCCTGCTTATGAGATTATCAACACAACGACAAACGAAACCGTCGTTGAGCAACAATTTTTTGACTGGTATGACCCGGAGCATGAAGAAGCCGCTGAAGCCCTCTCACCGATGTTTGACGGAGTCGTTCTGAAGATAAAAGGGGTTGATGTGTCCTATGGAACCTCAACCGAAAATCCGATTAACGATGTTAAACTGATTGAAGGCTCGGTAACAGACTGGTCAGTAGATATCCAATCTCCGGGTCTTGGTGAGAACACATGGCCGAATGTCTGGTGGTCAACGTATTACCGTCCGCATACATATTCCATCACGTTTACTGATGATACACACGTCAAGGTGGTAGACGAAGATACCGGTGAAGAAATTCAATTCAACGCCGAGCGTGCTGATGGGTATGCCATCCTGGCATACGCCATCCTGGAAGTGGAAGGTGTAGATCAGAGAGTTGCTGTTTGGGTCGATGAATACAAACCACAGGAGACGGAAGGCTATTTCCGAATTTACATCCGAGGCGGATATGTCTATATCAGGGACCCGAATCAAGAGATATCCGCTGGCGATGTCTTCACTGTTGAAATGGGCGGTGTCAGCGCACCACGAGATGGCGACGAATTCCTTCTGACAACAAAAGAAGAAACACTCGACGCTGAACACATTAAAGCCGATCTCGGAAAAATTCGCGTCGTGCCGAACCCTTATTTCGTCACGAATAGGGCAGTACTTTCGGAAGGAACGGACAAGATCTTCTTCACACATCTGCCACCACACTGTACCATTCGGATTTACACATTAGCCGGTGAATTAGTTCGGACAATCGAACACGAAAGTACCGAACTTTACAGTCCGGATGACCGTTCGTCACAAGGCGACAAGGGTGGCACAGCATCTTTTGAACTCCTTAACCGTTATAATCAGGCACTCGCAAGCGGCATCTATATCTATCATGTTGAAGCCCGCGACGAGAGTGACACAGTCGTCGGTAACAAAATCGGCAGATTCGCTATTATTCGATAACAGGAGAACCACATGCGATATATAACTTATACTTTTTTATTTGCGCTTCTGGTAGTGTGGGGCGTTCCCGGTCATGCCACAACCAATGTCGGCACAGCGGGTGCCCAGTTTCTAAAAATCGGTCCCGGTGCACGGGTAGACAGCCTTGGCGGTGCGTTTGGCGGGCTTGCCAATGATGTAACCAGTATCTACTGGAACCCAGCTGGGATCAGCCAGCTCGAAAAAACCAGTTTCTCGGACACACAAATATTCTGGCTTGCCGATGTTCGCTACAACTATCTCGCCTTCGCCACCCCGATAAAAAACGTCGGCACCTTGGGCGCAAGTGTTACATTCCTCAACGTCCCTGACACGGAAATTACCACGCTCGCAAAACCCGATGGCACCGGTCTCTGGTATTCTGCTTATGACACCGCGGTCTCCTTGGCGTTCGCCAGAGAACTCTATGCAAAAGAATCCGGCGTTAAACTCTCCTTGGGTATCAACGCCAAATACATCCATCAGCAGATCCATCGAGAGAGTGCTAATGGTGTTGCCATTGATGTCGGAACACTATACCACACCGGTTGGCGGAGTCTACGTATCGGGATGTGTTTCTCAAACTTCGGGCCGGAGATGCGTTTCAGCGGTCCCGATCTGGAAAGCGGTTCCGAAATAGCCGGTGATCCAAGGACATCAGACTACCGTCCGTTTCCAGATACAACGAACCCCGCACGGACAGCGGCGTTAGAAACAATCGAATTCCCGCTGCCCTCCAATTTTCGACTCGGTATCGCCTATGATATCATTGACACTGGCGATAATCTGCTCACCCTCGCGCTCGATGCGAACCATCCGAACGACAACAGTGAACGGTTGAACATCGGTATGGAGTACTGGTTTAAGAAGATGGCGGCGATTCGCGGCGGTTACAAATTCCGCTTGGGCGAAGACTGGCAGGACGATGAAGAGGGACTCACCCTCGGTTTGGGTATCCATCTGACGCTCGGCAAAAGATTACTCGCGCTCGATTACGCTTACGCCGATTTCGGACGGCTACAACAAGCACACCGGGTGAGTTTGGGGCTACAGTTCTAAAGCCGCGTTTGCTCATCGTTAATGACCGATCCCTGAATATCTCTGATGCGCTCTGAAAACCTTTGCTAAAACAGAGGTCATTATGCTATAATAGATATGAATCAACTCATTAAGATCCTCTCAAAAGGAGTTCCTAAAAATGACAAACGAACGCCTCACACTTGAAGAGATGGAGCAGAAATATCCTGATGAATGGCTCTTTATCATCGACTGTGGAATCAGTGAAAATACTGAGCTGCTATCCGGGGTAGTTGCTGTCCATAGCAAATCTGAGGATGATATTCATGAGGCCTCAAGACACTACAAAGGTGGTGCAGCCATACATTATACAGGTAGACTTCTTCCAGAGGGAATAGGAGGATTCCTATTGTAATGGGGAACGTCTCCTTTAACCCCTCAGGTGAGTCAATTGTCCTTCGCCTTCAAATCGGTGGTGTCGATCCAGATACCTTCCGAAATGTGACTGTAGCTTTAGATACCGGGGCCACAATTACTATCATTTCGTCACAAGTGCTTATTGCTTTAGGATACGACCTGTTAAACCCAAAGGAACGGGTGCAACTGCTCACCGCGAGCGGTACTGCGTTCGCGGAGCGTATCAACGTTCGGAGGTTAACCGCGATTGGGGAGACTATTGAGAATATTGATGTTTTATGTCACGACCTACCTGGAAATTCGCCGATAAAAGGGTTGTTAGGTTTGAATTTTCTGAGGCATTTTGATGTTAATATCTCATTCTCAACAGGAACGATTGAACTTCTCCCACGTTAATCCTATCTCGAAGAACATCACTTCCAACAGCAGGTTCTGGAAACTTGCGAACCCTACGAAAAATATGTCAGACAAACCGAACATCGTTTATCTCCTCGCTGATCAGATTCGCGCGTGTTCGTTGCCGGTATACGGCGACACGCAGATCGAAACGCCGCATATTGACCGGCTCGCGCAAGAAGGCACCGTCTTCTCAAACGCAATCGCCACCGCCCCCGTCTGCACCCCTTATCGCTCCATGCTACTCACCGGACGACACCCGCAGACGACGGGACATCTCATCAACTTCGTCAAAACCCGACACGATGAAATCGGGCTCGGCGACGTTTTCAACCGAAACGGTTATCGGACAGCATGGGTCGGCAAATGGCATCTCCATACGGGGTCGTTCCCTGAAATCGGTGGACGCGATTATGTCCCTGAAGGGCGCGACCGTCTCGGTTTCCAACACTGGCGCGGCTATAACTTCCATACCGACTATTTCAACGGCACTGTGAATCTTGACAAAGACTGGCGGAACGAAAGATGGGAGGGTTATGAAACCGACGCACTGAACCGCTATGCCTTCCAGTTTATGGATAACATAGAGGGTGATACCCCGTTCTCTCTGTTTATCTCCCCGCACCAAGCACACTCCACGCCTTATGAGTTTGCCCCGCAAGAATACTATGACCGGCTACCTGCTGAACTCCAATTACCCGAAAACGTCCCAGACGCAATTAAAGAACAATCGTTGAATATCTACAGACACTACCTCGCCATGGTGCTAACAGTGGACGATATGCTCGGCGAATTGATGGCATATCTCGAAAAAACAGGGCGCGTCGAAAACACACTGCTCGTCTTCGGTTCCGATCACGGCACGCAGGGCGGCGCACAAGGCATTAACTTCTGGGCAAAGCGCGAACCTTACGAAGAATCCATCAAAGTGCCGCTGATGATGCGTTTGCCCGGCGTTTTCGATGGTAACCGCACTTGCGACACACTCACATCCCCCGTAGACCTATTCCCATCGCTCTGTGGGTTATGTGGTATCCAGCCACCGCGAACCATCGAAGGCTACGATCTCTCCGCATCTTGGCGCGGCGAGACCGATGCCGTTGGGCAGGAAGCCATCTTGACGATGAACTTCGGCGCAACTTACGACTATCTCGCGGATGGAAACGAGTGGCGCGGTGCCCGCACGAAAACACACAGTTATGCACGCTGGCTCAGCGGCAAACGGGTATTATACGATATAGAAGCAGATCCGCTGCAGATGAACAACTTGATTGATAATCCCGAAGCAAAACCGTTGGCAGATGAGATGGAGAACACCCTCACAAACCTGATGGATGCCCGCAACGATAAACTCCAGCCCGCGACAAGTTATAGCGATTGGTATGACCTGCAACGCCGCATCGTCCGTAACGCCCACGGTCCCCTCGGCGACCCAGAAGACGAACCGGATTGGTCGTTATTGAAATGATTTGACAATATCGTAAAATGAACGTCAGTTTGAAAAACGGTGGGATGATAGTTAGAGGGTTGCCGTTAGTTTTTAGCGAATTCCAATCGAATCTGAAATCCCAGTCCAGAGAGAATACTTTGTAAATTATCCAAGTGTGGTTTCTGTTTAGAAGTGAATATATCGTTGAGAAGTTGAGGATCAGCCTTTGTCCGCTGGGCGAGCTTTCCGATTCCGCCTTGTGCCTCTACAACATCACGGAGTGCCATCCAGAGTGACTCTGTGTTACCATCCTCCTTATAGTCCGCTAAGGCTGTCTCCAAGTAATACATTGCGAACTCCGTATCTGCGAGATCTTTCAAAAGGTCATCTCTAAAACTGGTAGTCTGCTCAAGTAGAATTTCTGTGTTCATTGTCCCTGCTCCTTATTTCGTTCCAATAGTTTTGAGCTCTGGCGATATCCCGTCGTTGCGTCCCTTTTTGCCCGCCACAAAGCAAAATAACAATACGAGAAGTAAAAGTACCAAAATAGACCCGATATCCTGGTCCATAGTCTACTCTTAGTTCATATAAGTCTCTACCCAACCTTTTGCAATCACCAAAGTTTCCTTCTTGTAGACGTGCAATTCGCCTCTGAATGTTCGCGCGTGCTCTTTTATCTCGGAGTTGTGTTAACCATTGGCGGAACGGATTACGTCCTTCTGGTGTGATATAGTTCCTGACTTCTCTCGCAATGATTTGCATATTTTAAGTATAATACATCTGTACGGCATTGTCAAATTATGCATCTTCAAAATCTGTTGCTTAAAAAAATCTGTTTATGTTAGAATAAATACGCATCAATCAATTCAAAACGGAGCGTGGAAAGAAAAAACAGATATGACACTTCAAGAAATAATTTTAGCGTTAGAAAAGTTTTGGGCAGACCAGGGCTGCATCATCCAACAACCGTGCGATATAGAAGTCGGCGCAGGCACATTCAATCCCGCGACATTCCTCCGATGTCTCGGTCCAGAACCGTGGCAAGTGGCTTACGTAGAACCCGTCCGCCGTCCAACCGATGGCAGATACGCAGAAAACCCTTTCCGTGTCGGCGCGTATTACCAATATCAGGTAATCCTCAAACCCGCACCTGAGAACGTGCTACCTCTCTACCTTGAGAGCCTCTATAGTCTCGGTATCTCTCCGCGTAAAAACGACATCCGATTCGTTGAAGACGACTGGGAATCACCGACGCTCGGTGCATCCGGACTCGGTTGGGAAGTCTGGTGGAACGGCGCAGAAGTCACACAGTTCACCTACTTCCAGCAGATGGGAAGCATCGATCTCGACCCGATTTGTGCCGAGATAACCTACGGGCTTGAACGCATCGCTCTCTACTTGCAAGATGTTGACGATTTTTTTGAGATCCGTTGGAACGAACATCTCAACTACGGCGATGTCCACCGCCAAAGCGAGGTGGAATACTCCACCTACAACTTTGAGCATGCAAACGTAGAGATGCTCTTTGATCTGTTTAGCACTTATGAGAAGGAGACGCACGCCTGCTTAGATGCCGGGTTAGTGCTACCGGCAACCGATCATGTCTTGAAATGTTCACACACCTTCAACATGTTAGATGCGCGCGGTGTTATTAGCGTCACAGAACGAGTGAGTTATATTGAACGCGTGCGGCGGCTTGCACAACGGATTGCACGGGCGTATGTCAAACAGCGCGAAGAGATGGAGCATCCACTTATCGGACGTTTCAACATGGGGACGGATGCGGCGGACCCGATAGCCGTGGAAAGCAATACCACCTCGCCATCCGACCAAGAAACCGCTGATCTCCTGTTTGAAATCGGCACGGAAGAGATCCCTGCGAGTTATGTCCCGCCTGTGCTTGCACAACTACGTGAAATCGCAACCGAGTCGCTTACGAGCCATAGAATCTCGTTCGGTGAAGTTGAAACACTCGGTACACCGCGCCGTATCACGCTCAGCATCAAAGACGTGAAAACGCTTCAAGAAAGCGAAGAGACAGAAGTCGTGGGACCGCCAAAACGGATCGCCTACGACGAAGACGGTGAACCGACAAAAGCAGCGATCGGCTTCGCAAAGACGCAAGGCGTTGAACTCTCAGCACTCCGTATCGTTGAAACCGAACGCGGAGAATACATCGCCGCCTCAAAACTCGAAAAAGGCGTTGCGGCGCGAGAGGTATTGCAAGTGCTGCTACCTGAATGGATTGAGGCACTGCGTTTTCCGAAAACCATGCGTTGGGAAACCAAATCGGAAGAACCGCGTGCGTTCGCTCGTTTTGCTCGCCCGATCCGATGGCTTGTCGCACTGTTAGGCGATCAAGTTGTTAACTGCGCCTACGGTGCCGCGCACACAGGACGCGTAACCTACGGACACCGTTCCCTGCACCCCGACCCGATAACCTTGGCATCGGCGAACTTAGACACATACATAGAGGTACTCCGTGCTGCGGATGTAATTGTCTGTCCCAATGCGCGACGCGAGGCGATCAAAAAACAGGTGACATCCATTTTAGAAGCAGAGGGCAATCTTCCAGAACTCGACGACGAACTGCTGGATACAGTGAACTACCTCGTAGAAAACCCGCAACCCATCGTCGGCAATTTCAGTGAATCGCATCTGGAACTACCGCCTGAAGTGCTGATTACCGCGATGAAAAAGCATCAACGCTATTTTCCGATGTGGAAGAACGCATCAGAATTGGCAGCGAAATTCATCACGATCTCTAATGGAACGGACGGAAATTTTGACGGTGTTCAGCACGGAAACGAACGCGTTCTCCGCGCAAGGCTCAATGATGCTGAGTTCTTCTACAAGGAAGACCAGAAAACCAGCCTCGCCGATAAAGTTGAACGTCTGGGCGCGGTCATCTTTCACGCCAAACTCGGTTCACTCTTAGATAAGGCGGAACGGCTTAAGACGCTGGTTAAGTTCATTGCTAAGGAAATCGGGGTTACAAACCCCTCCTACACAGAAACGACCGCCGTGCATGCAGAACGTGCAGCTTGGCTCTGTAAGGCAGATCTAACGACCCAAATGGTCATCGAATTCCCAACCTTGCAGGGTATCACCGGTAGATATTACGCACGCAATTCTGCGGAACCTGAACCGGTCGCTACCGCTATCGCTGAGCACTACCAACCGCTCGGTGCAGATACACCGCTGCCCGAAACCGAAGTCGGCGCGCTGCTCGCCATCGCTGACAAGCTCGACACCATCGTCGGCTATTTCGGTATAGCAGAACGTCCTACAGGTTCACAAGACCCGTACTCTCTACGACGACACGCACTCGGCACAATCCGTATCCTCCAAGATGGGCAGTTACCACTCTCTTTGGATGCTGTTGTAGAAAAGGCGATTGCGGGCTACACGGTCCCATTAGTAGAAGATACAAAAACGAGTGTTCTCAGTTTCATTAAAGAACGCCTACGCGTCATCTTGTCGCAGACACAGCAATACACGCCTGACCTTGCGGATGCTGTCTTGGCAGTCGGTGATGTCAACGTTATCGACATTCTCAAACGCGCCAGCGCGCTTGCCGAATTTCGCTTGACACCAAACTTTGAGGACGTGTATAATGCCCTCAATCGGGTACTGAGAATTTTACCGCCGAACACGCCAGAAACTGTGGACGCGACGCTACTGCAAGACGATGCGGAAAAGCAATTAAACGCATGTTTTAGCGAGGCAGAACCGAACTTTAAGCAGAGCATCCAAGAACGCGATTATGCTAAATTCCTAACACAACTCGCTACTTTACAACCAGCTATTGACGTATTCTTTGATGATGTTTTGGTCATGGCGGAGGAACCGGCACTACGTGCAAACCGGTTGGCGTTGTTGAATAAGATTGGGCAGAATATTTATGCCATTGCAGACCTGACAAAACTTGTGATAGCCGGGGACTAAAAACACTTAAAAAAAGTTTAAGCGTGCCCGCTGATACGACAGGAGAGAACTATGCAGCAACACTACATTTGTAACATACTGAAAATCGGTATCTATCTCCCATTCATTGCCGTTATTGCCCTTCTGATAGGGTGTGGTGAGAAAGAGAATCGGGATATTATTGACGCGCGAGCCGCCATCGTTCGCGGAGATTATACCGCTGCACAAACGGCAGTCCAGCGGACGGATGCCGGAAACAAGGAAGCGCAGCACCTGAAGGCCTTCCTACAGAACCGGACACGCACCGAGACAGAGGGCTGGCACCAAGCGATTGTCCAAGCGAATGCTTACCTTGAGACACTCGCCACTGACATCCTCGCGATCTCAGTGCTGGAAGACCCAGACTCCGATGATCTTGATCAACAGGAACGGCTCATCCGCACTCAGAATGCTATTTCTGGGTTCTTTGCCGTGTCGTTCGCGGAGGCAGTCGAAAAGCGGGCAGAATTGCTCACAGAACTCGTCGCTCATCCGGATGCTGCTGTTGTCCAGGCACTTTTAGGAGCGGAGAAATGCTATCAGCCGAACGCACGTGCAGCAGTTGCGCAACTCACGGCAAAACTCGGAAGCGGAAATGCGGTCATTGAACTGCTACAGCAGGCAACGCACCACAAGGATCCCGCCATACAAAAAGAAGCCGTACGCCTTCTGGGGGCGATGGAGAACCCCGAACTCATCCAAACCTTTGAAAACGCATTGACAGAAACGGTAAACACACCGGAGGTCGCGTACAGAGCAATTGTCGCGCTTGAACAATTGGCAAGTTCAGGTGCAGCGAGAGGCACCGATATTGTGCCGGGGCTTCAACTTGCACTTAAAAATAATAGCGCGCAAGTCAGGATGCACGCCGCAAAACTCCTCGGCAGCATCCAAGACGAAACTGCCGTCCCTGACCTTGTCCGGCTGCTTGCTGACCCGAACAGTTACGTCAAAGGTACAGCCATAGATGCACTCAACCGTATAGGAAACTCCGCAACCGCACCTCTCCTTGAAGTTTTGGCAACGAAAGCGCGAAATCTGATTCCCGACGAGGACACCGGTTTTACTGCAGACTATCAATACATTGCGAGTGCTTACATTGATGATCTGTGGATGAAAAAATACCGAATCGGCACACAAGCCGCCGCAATCCAAACGCTCGGACTCCTCAAAGCGGAAGCCGCCGTGCAACCCCTAATAAAAGAATTAGCAAACGAAGAATTACAAAGTAATGCCTTAGCAGCACTCATTGAAATGCGCGGTGTTGCTGTCCCACCTATGCTTGACGCACTCAAAGACAGCACAAATGAGATTCGAATAGAGGTCGCAAACGCGCTCGGCGCAATCGGTGACCGGCGGGCAATCGCACCGCTGATTGCGGCGTTAAATAGTGACCCGCATAAAGAGGTTAAAGCATTAGCAGCGGTTGGACTTGGCAATATGCGGGCGCGTCGCGCGGTTCCCGCACTGACGGCGGCACTCTCCTACGACGATACGACTGCCACTAATGCTGCGGAGGCACTCGGAAAAATCGGGGTAACGACAGAAGACGCTGTTGAAAAATTGATCGTCATCGCGATGGATAAACAGATGCGGGAGACCCTGCGTCTCGCGGCTATCGCTGCGCTCTGGCAACTCAAACCTGAAGAAGCCACACAGCCGATGCTCCTTCTTATGTTCAGTGATGAAACCAGCCCTGTCATACGTGCTAACGCCGTTAAGGTACTTGGTCGTATCAAAGCACCCGAAACTACGCCAGTGTTGGTTTGGATCCTGTCTACACAATTCGACGAAATTTCGGACTTCCAACGGCACATGAAACGCGAGTATAAAACACTTGACGCACTCCGAGCACAGGTTGAATCCTTTCAGATTGAGTGGACAGTCGATTACCCGCGCGCAAACTACCGCACATGGGGCGAACTCAAACCAATACCCAGTCTCGTGCGGAGTGAAGTCGCTCACACACTCGGTATCATCAAAGGGGACACTGTCGTAGAACCCCTCGCGCGTGCCCTTGAGGATGATGGTCGCGCAACAGTGCGCCAAAGCGCAGCGTGGGCACTCGGTGAAGTCAAGGGTGATGCCGCAACGACAGCGCTCATCACGGCATTGAAAAAAGATAAACAAGGCGTTGTCCGACAAGAAGCTGCTATTGCTCTCGGTAAAATAAAAGGGCAGAGCGTCATTGATCCCCTATTGGATGTACTCCGTAGCGATAAATACGAAACCACTCGATTCCAAGCCGCAGTAGCACTCCGAGAAATTCAGGCATCGGATAAGGGGCTTGTCGATATTTTGAAGAAAGGCTTGGGAAGTTTTGATGACGGATACGAAGTTCTCTCCGTGCAAAACGAGGTCATCGGGGCATTAATCAAAGATGGGAACGACGCAACAGCAGGATTTGTTCTTGATGCTCTTAAATCCGCTGATGATGAATGGACGCGCTGGGCATTCGTCCACATTCTTGGGGCGACTGCAAAAAAACTTGCTGCCGATGCGATGCTTGAGGAACTCAAACATCCGAGTTATGTTGTCCGGAAACGGGCGGCAAATTCGCTCGGTGGCTTCAAAGAACGCCGCCTCGTTGAACCCCTCATCGCTGTACTTGAAAACACCGATGAGATGAAATCTATCCGAGCCTCTGCAATCGTCTCACTCGGTGCCCTCAAAGATGAACGCGCTACTGCACCACTTCTGACAGCACTCTCCGATGAAAACGCCGAAATCCGATTGCAAGCCGCCGCCGCTTTGGGTGCCCTCAAGGACTCAAAAGCAGTTGCGAAACTTAGCGAAATCGTTGAAAATCCGCTGGAGCCGGACAATGTCCGTGCCGTTGCAGTAGCCGCCCTCGGTAATATTGGCGACAAAACGGCTGAAGATGTACTGATTCGTGCACTCGACATTCGCGTGGGAAACATCGCTAACAACGCCATGATTGCTCTCGGAAAACTCGAAAGTACAACAGCAGTCCCGAGATTGATAGCTATCCTTGAGGATAAGCGGATACCGTTGAACGCTGGCACAGCCGTCTTAGCGAATGCGTCTGCCCGCACAAAAGCCGCACGCGCACTTGGCAACATCGGTGGCGCGCGTGCCGCTGAAGCCATTGGAAGACGGCTCATTGACGATACAGAATACATCGTCGCATTGGAGGACGCGGGGAACAGGAAAAACCTTGGACTCAATGACTGGAAACGCAACTGGAGCTGGGAGATTTACGTCGTTGCGGCTAAAAAACTGAATTTACCGGCGTTCGTCGCATCGAAAATGGCGGAACGCGCCGCCGATGAATGGGAAAACAATCCTGTGAGAAATGCCGCGATGGTCGCATTAGGGCGTTGTAGCACCACAGGTGCAGCCCTGGATATCTCCGATCTCAAACAGCGACTCACCGATCCGGACGTAGACATCCGAAAAGCGACTGCTCTCGCAGCGGGTGAAGCCGGACTGTCGGAACTCATACCAGACCTCGTGCAGATGATGAAAGGTGAGACTGAAGACAACAAGGATGTTCGTCGTGCCGCGACACAAGGCCTCAGGGAATTGGCGGATCCTTCAACGACTGACGCACTCATCGAAGTCATGAACAACGACGATAATCACGTGGAGATCCGGCGCGATGCCTCTCGGGCATTGGGGGACATCGGATCCGACAAAGCGGTAACGGCGTTGGTCGCAAAACTAACCGAACTGCATGAAGCCCAAATTACACGCGGATTCCGCCTCGATGTCATCAGAGCACTCGGCGACGCGAAAAACGCAAACGCAGTCGCACTCCTCGAAATGCTCCTCGAAGATCAGGACGCAGACATCCATTTCTTGGCAGCCGCAGCACTCTTTGAAATCACAGGTGAAGGCTACGGCTATAATCGATTATAAATAGTTATTGGTTGTCAGTCGTAGGGGTTGGGTAACCTCGAAGAAACACCCCGGCAAAAACACCCGTACGAGCTGATAATCGACACCCCCTAAAAAGGAGATTTTTTATGGCTTTTTTTGAATTACGGCAGTACAGAACGAAACCCGGTCAACGCGAGAATTGGGTAAAATACATGGAAGAAACGGTCCTCCCGTTCCAGATCTCTAAAGGAATGGTTGTGATTGGCAGTTTCATTGGCGAAGAAGAGGACGATCTCTACGTCTGGATCCGACGGTTTGAGAGCGAAGAACAGCGAGAGCAGCTCTACGCAGCGGTCTATGAAGATGATCGGTGGAAAAACGAGATGTCACCACGCGTCGGTGAACTGATTGACAGAGAACAAATCGTTGTCACACGGCTTGAACCCACTTCACGCTCGGCACATCAGTAGAAGGTACCTTTCTCCAAAACGGAGGTGGCTTGATGAACGCTGAAGAGAAATACCTGTTTGATCTATGGGGATATGTGAATATTGAAGGTGTTTTAGGGGATGAAGCACTCGCGGAACTGAACGCGTTAATTGATGCACAAGACTACGCCGATCCTGTGGATGATAACATCCATTCACAACGGTTCGGTGGATTCTTGAGTTGGGAGAACGACGCGTTTCGTAAACTCCTCAACCATCCGCGTATTATGCCGTGCTTAGCGGAGATCGTCGGTCCTAAATTCCGACTTGATCACGTCTACGGCATCTTAATGATAGAAGGCAACCCTGGCGGAACACTCCACGGCGGCGGCACGCCTTACGATCCATCACAGTACTACGTCTTCCGAAATGATCGGATGTATAACGGGTTAACCGTTGCCTCGTGGGCGTTAACCGATATGCTGCCCGAGCACGGCGGTTTCTGTTGCATCCCCGGCAGCCATAAGAGCAACTATCCCTGCCCACCACAATTCCGACCCGTGGTAGACAACAAAACTTGTATGGCACCCGTGCATCAGAAGGCGGGCGACGTAGTTATCTTTACGGAGGCGTTGACACACGGCACGCTCCCGTGGACGGCGACACACCAACGCCGCTCAATTCTGTTCAAGTATTCACCAGGGCACGCCTCATGGGGACAAGGTAGATACGATGACGAACTCCGCAACCTGATGTCAGATGAGGACCAGAAGTTGATGCTGGAGCCACCGTACGTTGCACACCGCAAACCGGTGATTTAGTGCATTAGTCTTAGGGTAGGTTTGTAGTAGTGCGATTCATCGCACGTCAGCAGAGAAGAACGGGCAATGAATTACCCTACTACGAACTGGATTTGCCTTCATTCTGAAAATGAACAAAGCACTACCGGGACAATAGGTGTATAAAAGATCGACCCCACCAGAACGGAGTCTGTAAGGGGTGACAGGTACATCTTGACTATGCTGCATAGGTGTCAATTTAGCGGTCATCCAGGCCCGGTAGGTTCGGTTTCCTACAAAGGTAAAATTATTCTACAATGAAAGTCTTTGCAAGTCTATACTTTATTTTTATCGTGCCCTGTCTACTTTTTCTTGGGTGCGGTGAAACAGGTAGCGTTTTAGATGTTGTTGACGATGTAATAACCGAACAAACAAACTCCGATATACCAAACTGGAGTTATTATCGAGAGAAGAATATCACCCTAAACTTTCCCGAATGGCTAAAAGACGGTTCACAAGGACAAATAGGGTTAGACGAAGCACACCCTCACGCTCCAGATGAGTCTTTTATATTAGCACAATGGAAAGCAGTGTTCCACGAAGGGCATATCTACATACCCGATAGCTCTGCTACTCACGTATATGTGTTTGATATGAGCGGCAATATGCTTGAAGATAAGACTATGGCAAGAGAGGTTATTTTAGGCGGTAGGGCAAGTCCTTTTGCACCGCACTTTGGCAATGTTAGTTTAGAAGGTGAGTTTTTGCGTAAAACTCACCCCGACCAGTCAGTAGCAGACTTTGTGAGATATATGAGTATAGAAGGCGATATATTGACCATAGAAATAGGCTGGTGGCCGGGCTACAAAAACACTTGGATTACAAGAATGGGTTTTGCAGAGTCTACTACTACCTATTGGAACATAGGCACAGGGCAAATCTCTTTTGGTAGGACTGATAAATTAGACTGTTGGGTGGAATGGACAGACGAAGAAGGGCAAAGTTGGACTACTACAAAATGGTGTAGCGAAGTAGATGACTTTGATCCTAACAAGCCTTATGACGATTATCTGCTTTTCTCTACAGAGACACACGACTATTTTCTTGATTTTGTCCACAAAGAGGGCAAAAGTATCGGACCGACAGACTACTCCAAACCATACAAAATCTTGACAAAGGACGGTGTGTTTGTAGGACATTTCAACCCTGATATTTTAGTTCATGGCAGAGACGATCAGTGGAGATTTAGACACGGTATATATTACGGGAACATTCTCTACATGCTTGCACAGACCGTTCCAGCCACAGATGTAGACACATGGTTAAATCTAAACCCATATACGTTTTATGCATTCAAGCAAAACTAAAAAAAGGCGGATAAACCGCCCTAATTCTCCAATTCCGCTACAGAACAGAACCGGACTTATCCCAACCGGGTCGTCGGTTTCTTGTTTAACAGCACTATTTAGCAAACGCTGCAGCTGAAGGTTTTCGCGGAGAATCCGATGCGGTTAGGGAACCGCATCTACCGGCTTGGGATATTCGGTTTCCTATAACTCTTTTCTAAAATTGACACTTATGGGGCATCTTGACTATGCTGAAAGAAGGAATTAAATGATTGACATCGCACAGTTTAAGAAACAACTGAAAGAATTCGATGCCTTGCGCGACGATGATAAGATACAAACCCGAATTGTTGATTGTATTAGACCTCAACATACACAAGAATGGCCATCTGAATTGCACCCATCTATAAGCAATGCCCTTATCAGCGCGGGAATCACTACTCCCTACGAACATCAAGCAGAAGCAATCAGTAAATCGCTAAATGGTGCAGATATAGTTTTGGAATCTCCCACCGCCAGTGGTAAGACTTTGGCATTCGCGGCACCGATGCTCGACGCTTTGGTGCGCAATCCCGGCTCTCATGCACTCATGATCTATCCAATGAAAGCCTTAGCCTTCGACCAAAGAGAACAGATTGAACAACTTTGTGAACCGCTTCAGATTGAATCATTTCCTTATGATGGGGACACCGATAAAGTACATAGAGATCTACTCCGGAATCATCCAATACCAATTCTATTGACCAATCCTGAATACTTGAACATGTCATTCCTTGCTTATAAGGAACAATGGGAAGGATTTTTGCGTAATTTGCAGTATGTCATTATTGATGAAATGCATGAATATCGCGGTTTTTTCGGTTCTAACATGGCACTTTTGCTACGCCGATTTTTTCTCTATTTGAACCGTATCGGGGCAAATCCGCGTGTATTCTTATCAACGGCAACTTGCGCTAATCCTGCGGAGCACGCTAAAAATCTTACAGGGCGGGACGTTGAGGTAATATCAGCAAGAAATATGTTCCGGCCAAAACGTCATTTCATTTTCGTCAATCCTGCTATTCCTGATTTTAGATACAGAGAAATTTTTAGGCTACGGATTGAGCAAGCTGCACTAAGCATTCTTGCCAATCGGTTGCAAGCTCTTGTGTTTTGCCCAACAAAACGATTCCTTGAAGATGCCCTTATCAATTGTAAACGTAAGGCAGAAGAACAAGGACTCAACCCAGATGAGATATCACCGTTCCACGCTGATATGAAAAGTGATGATCGGCGGGAAATACAACAAAAGATTAAAGATGGCGAAATTCGTATTGTATTCACAACCAATGCCTTAGAATTGGGATTGGACATTGGTGGGTTGGATGGGGTCATACTTGCAGGATTTCCTTCCAATATTATGTCCGCTTGGCAACAGATTGGACGTGCAGGACGCGGTTGGAACAAAGAGGCTTTTGTGCTGTTTTATGCCATGAACGATCCAATAGATCGCTTTTTCGTAGGGAACTTGGAAGTGTTCTTAAACAAACCGCTGGATGAATTAGTTATTGATCCCTCTAACGAGGAACTCATTCGGAGACACCTTCCGTCTCTTGCCTATGAAACGGATGGGGCATTGTCTTCTTATGAGGAGCATATTCTCGGTAGCGCATTTTATGATATATCTCAAACGAATGCCGGAAAGGTTCCAAAGGGCTTCAGACCGCATCAGAACTTGAACATTCGTGGGGGTATTGGCCAGTCTTTTGAGTTGAAGCGAGGGAGCGAGAAATTGGGACAAATTTCGGAGATGCGGCGGTTTCGGGAAGCTTACATCGGAGCCATTTTCACTTTCTTTGGTCGAAAGTACTCTGTACATGCCCATGAGGCAGATGCCGTCGTCTTGACTGATACTGAGCACAGTCTTAGAACAGATCCGAGTTTTTTCACAGTGCTGACACCAACAGACATTTTCGATGGAGTCGCCTATGGTGGAATTGAAGTATACTATGGTGTTCTGAATCTCACGATGAATTTTACCGGCTACAGAATAGTAGATGAGCGCACAGGTGAACCAAGGGAACTGCACCAAACTAATGATGCATACTATCAGAATAATCTACATGCCTTTTGGATAAATGTTCCCCCGGGCGAACGTACTACTGATGGGATTGGTGCCCTGGAGCACATCATTCGTGTTGGGGCAATGTTCGTCATTCCTGCTGACCGGTTTGACACAAGTACTTATTCAAAGATTGGTGATGCTCCTACTACTTTCTATTATGAAAATTACTCTGGCGGTATTGGTGTTGCTAAAAAACTTTTCAGCGTTTGGCAAGATGTACTAAAGAAAGGAATTGAAATCGCCGAAAATTGTGAATGCCGTTCCGGATGTCAGAATTGCATTGAGCCTGCAAAAAATTACAACACCAGCAATGCAGAGGACAAAATAGATAAAAGAGGCGGTATTGCATTGGCGACACACATTCTTGAGGAGGCAAAGCGAGGGCCTGATCGGAGATTCCAAGACGGGATGATGGTTCCAGTATAACGTTTCTTTTACGGGCTACTCTAATGGAGGTATTTATGGCACTTATTGAAGAACTCAATACCCTATTTAACCAGATTACTGATTACAAAGATGAAGTAGATAGTGAACAAGGTACAATAGATGCGTTTGTCAAACCCTTTGTCCGTTTGTTGGGATATGACGATACCAATCCGACAGAAGTTAAGCCTGAATATAATGCTGATGTTGGGATAAAAAAGGGTGAAAAGGTTGACCTCGCTATTTTGAAAGATGGTAAAGCCGTTATACTTATTGAGTGCAAAGATTGGCGTGTAGATATTTCCAATGAGGATATTGCTAAAAAGCACTGTTCCCAACTTTTCCGTTACTTTATAGCTGTTCAGGAAGCTCGAATTGGTGTCCTAACCAATGGTATTCAGTATAAATTTTACGCAGATCTGAAAGAACCGAACAGGATGGATGAAGTCCCTTTTTTTCAATTCGACATGTCCGACATTCAGTCATCTTTAGTTAATGTTCTTAAAAACTTTACCAAAGACAAATTTGATTTGGATAATGCTCGCTTTGTTGCAGTAGAATTAAAGCATCGAGGAGAGATAAAGCAAATCCTGACAGAACAACTGGAAACACCTACGAATGGTTTTGTTAGATTTTTCTATGATGCTATAAAACCCCAGATAGCGAAACAGGATTTCACCGATGTTGTTAAACGCGCATTCAACGAGTTTATAGACGAACAGAGACAGAAAGTACCTAATGGGAACGGTGAACAAGAGGACGAAGCACCCAAGGAAGGGAAGAAAAATCTGGCAAGACCTACAAACCTTAGAGTTACTATGCCTAATGGGGATGTCATACATCATCATAACGGGAAAGAAACTTATATTGAGGTACTTGAGAAGTTAGGGCTGGAAGAAGTCATGCGTGTTCGCCCTAACATCGTATCAACAGAGCAGTTTTCCCTCACCACTAAAGGGATCAAGCGAGGGAGGTTTTGGGTAAGAGGAACGGAAGGATATGGCACATATGAAAGAAAAGTGGAACTTGAAAAGGTTGCTGGTCTACTTGGTGTCTCATTGCTTGTAGAAAGAGTTGAGAAAACACCAAAGTCTGATTGAATTTCGTGTCCTATTTACAAGTTCAAAGTTAACTAATACTTTGTCAACTTTGAAATTGAGGGTAGGTTTGTAGTAGTGCGATTCATCGCACGTCAACAGAGAAGAACGGGCAATGAATTGCCCTACTACAAACTGGATCATCTATAAGCTGAAACTTGACAAAGCACTAGAAATTAGACAGGAACAAAATGCTTCATGTCCTGTCTACCAATCCGCCACGCTGCCATCGGTATCATAATAGAACTCACCGCCGAGTTCTTCAGGGTAGGTATCAAGCGTCTGTTCCGCCTCTTTCGGATCAATCTCAAAGCCGAGTCCAGGTTTTGTCGGTAATTCAATGTGTCCATCTGTGACTTGCCAATCCTCAATAAACAAGCCGTCCCCTAACCCGGCATCAATCTGCTCTTGGATGAGGAAATTCGGCACAACAGCATCCACATGAAGGGAGGCAGAGAAAGCAACAGGACCGATAGCACAGTGTGGGGCGATATGCATATAGTAAACCTCCGCCATATTCGCAATCTTTTTCAGTTCAGTGATGCCCCCGGCGTGGGAGGTATCCGGTTGTAGATAAGCGACCGCCTGTTTTTCAAAAACCTCGCGAAACTCCCAACGGGTCAGCAGCCGTTCACCCGTCGCAATCGGAAACGGCACATGGTCGGAGACCAATTTAAGCGCGTCTACATTCTCTTGCGGAATAGGTTCCTCAACGAACATCGGACGCATCCCTTTAAGTTCGTGACAAATCTCAATAGCGAGTGCAGGTGTCATCTTACCGTGAAAATCGAACGCGAGTTCAACATCCGGTCCAACCCATTCGCGCATGAGATAGGCGCGTTCTACAAATTCGTCAATCACTGCTGGAGGTTCGTGTCCACGCCACTTGCCACCGGGACCGCTTTTGAACGCTGTGTAACCGCCTTGTTGTTGTAAAGATTCGAGACGTTCTTTCGCAGCGGTTTTACCTTCGTCCGTTAAGCTGCCGATACCCCAATGGGCATAGACACGGATACGGTCACGCACAGCACCGCCTAAGAGTTGATAGGCAGGCACGTCGTAGTATTTACCAGCGATGTCCCATAACGCCTGATCAATGCCTGACAGTGCAGACATCAAGATATTCCCGCCTCGGAAGAACGCCGAACGATAAACGTGCTGCCAGTGGTGTTCAATCCGCAGCGGGTCTTTGCCGATAAAATAGTCGGCAAGCTCGTCAACAGCCGCGCACGTGCTTTTGGGCTTACCTTCAAGTGTGGTTTCGCCCCACCCGACGATACCAGTATCCGTCGTGATTTTGACGAGGCGCGTCCGGCGGCGCGGGTAAAATTGTTCAATAGTCGCAATTTTCATTTTTTAACTATGGCCTCCTGGTCACCGCTCCATTTCATTTGGAGAGCGGATTTACGGAACGCACGTCGTAGCTTAAAGGCACGGCGTTACTCCGCAAGGAATAATTAAATATGTCCTCACAACCTAATGTCTTGTTCATGATCGCCGACGACCATCGGTGGGATGCCATCGGCGGTATGGGTGACCCAACAGTCAAAACACCAACCATGGACGCGCTCATGGCACGCGGAACGACTTTCCGACAAACCCACATCATGGGTTCGCTTTCGGGAGCCGTCTGCGTACCGAGCCGCGCCGCTGTTCTCACAAGTGCAAGTCTATTCCGAAGCGGTGCAAACCAGATTAACCGAGATTACGCTGTCTGGCCCCAGGTGATGCGTCAAGCAGGTTATCACACATTTTTTTCTGGTAAATGGCACAACGACCAACAAACGTTTGCAGATAGTTTTGATGACGGTGGGACAATTTTCTTTGGTGGCATGGGCAATCAATATAAAGTGCCAATTTTCGATTTTGATCCGACCGGTGCTTATCCGAAAGATGATAGGTATATTGGCGATAAGTTTTCTACGGAACTGTTTACTGATTCCGCCGTGCAATTTATAGAAAACTACGACCAAACCGACCCATTTTTCGTTTATCTCTCCTTTACTTCACCGCATGATCCTCGGACACCGCCAGGTGAATACGCGACGATGTATAAACCTGAGGAGGTCCCTGTTCCAGAGAACTTCCTTCCGGAACACCCATTCGACAACGGCGAAATGCGGATTCGTGATGAAGTGCTGGCACCGTTCCCACGCACCCCTGAAATCGTTCAACAACATATTGCTGATTACTACGGTATGATTACCAGCCAAGATGCCGAAATGGGACGTTTGCTAAACACATTAGAAGCCAATGGACATCTC
The DNA here is from genome assembly GCA_951828385.1 of uncultured Poribacteria bacterium. Lineage (GTDB taxonomy): Bacteria > Poribacteria > WGA-4E > WGA-4E > WGA-3G > WGA-3G. Next base: position 2,555,296 of record OX639973.1, on the reverse strand, counting down.
GACAACACCATTGTCATCTATACCGCTGACCACGGACTCGGTGTTGGACAGCACGGGCTGCTCGGCAAACAGAATCTCTATAACCACAGTATCCGTGTACCTTCCATATTTGCCGGACCCGGAATCCCCGAGGACACAACAGTTGATGCCCTCACCTACCTCTACGATGTCTTTCCGACTGTCTGTGACCTCACCAGTGTCGAGTGCCCGGATACGACTGAAGGGTGTAGTTTAGTCCCCCTGATGGAGGGTTGTGTCGAGCAAGTACGGGAGACAGTCTTCGCTGCGTACAAAGATATTCACCGCACTATCAGCGATGGTCGTTGGAAGCTCATCCGCTATTATGTCTCCGAAGAGACCGGTAAAGGCACGGATTACATCCAACTCTTCGATCTGGAGCAGGATCCGTGGGAGACGACAAACCTCGCTGATCTGCCTGAACATACCGACCGCATCCGCTCACTTGCTGCAGATATGAAAATGTGGCAAACCGAGACAGACGATTTCATGAAAGACACGCCGGTATTGCCGTTGTAGAATCGAATGTTGATAGGAAGGCTGGAAGGTTGCAAGGTTGAAAAAGAAGAATGGAATATTGGAAGGCTGGAAGGTTGGGGGTATCCATCCTTCCGTTTTTCCACGCTTCCATTCTTCCAACCTTTCTTACCTTTCCAACCCGCTATCTTTTCTTCCACGCTTCCATTCTTCCAACCTTTCTTACCTTTCCAACCCGCTATGACCAATAGCAATCAATCGTGCAGCCTGCTCCGCCGTGTCAGCGATCAACCGCGACGCGTCTGCAACCGCCTCCGCTAATTCCATCGGTGCTTGTACGATGCCTAACATCGCATCAATCCCAGCATCGTAGACAGCTTCGGCACCTTCAGCGATACCCCCCGCAATCGCGATCACAGAGATATTATGCGTCTTCGCGACCTTCGCAACACCGACAGGCGTTTTCCCAAACACGGTCTGAAAATCCAGTTGACCCTCACCCGTAAAAACGATAGCAGCCCCTTTCACCCGTTCTCTGAGGTTAACAGCATCAACCATAATATCAACACCGAGTCGCAATTCTGCATTGAGGAACGCCATCAATCCGGCACCGAGTCCACCGGCAGCGCCTGCTCCCGGTATGTCGTTAAAAGATTTGCCGAGTGTCCGCGTCAAAACGCTGTCAAAATGTGCAAGATGTGCGTCCAACGTCTCAATCATTTCAGGCGTGGCACCCTTCTGTGGACCATAGACGTGTGCCGCGCCATCTGCACCTGTCAACGGGTTATTGACATCACAAGCGACAACGGTATCTGTTTCAGCAATCGCCGGATGTAAACCCGATACATCTATTGATGCCAATTCTCCGAGCCCCCCACCGCCGCGCAGTATCTGTTCGCCGTTTGCATCCAGTAACCGAACCCCGAGTGCCTCCGCCATACCGGCTCCGCCATCGTTCGTCGCACTGCCGCCAATACCGATGATTAAGCGTCTACACCCTGCTTCCAGAGCGGTGTGGATGAGCTGCCCGGTGCCGTAGGTAGTGGTGCGGCATGGGTCCCGTTCGTGCGGCGCGACAAGCGTCAGACCGGAAGCGGATGCCATCTCAATGACAGCGGTTTCCGAGTCTGAGAGGATACCGAATTGTGCGTCCACCGCGTTCCCCAATGGTGCAAGCACGCGTTGTGTTTGGAGGTGCCCCCCGGTAGCATCAACGAGCGACTGCACAGTGCCTTCGCCACCGTCTGCCATCGGGATTTTGTCAATAACAGCATCAGGAAACACGCGACGCAGCCCTTGTTCAATCGCATTCGCAGCTTCGAGTGCACTCACGCTTCCCTTGAATGAATCAGGTGCAACAACAATTTTCATGGAGAACAATTTATCACAAGGAGTGTAATCTGTCAAGTTCGGTTAGGAAACCGCACCTACGGGACTAAAATTATGCACCTTTTTCGCTGACAAATTGTCTCATTAATAACAGGACTTACGCAAATCCCTTGTAGGTCTTAATCCACAAATTCCAGATTTTTTTCTAATTATGCGAATTTTCAGCCCAAAGTTTCGTCTTTAATTATAGAGGGTATGAACCGTATCGGACCGCGTCATTTTACAAGATTCGATATTGGTGGATACGGTCACGACCTAACTGTTCTTTAGGAGGGCACCTCATGGAAAAAGAAAGCGATGTTCAACTCATTCAGAAAATATTATCGGGTGATGAAGCGGCGTTTGGTGTCTTGGTCGAAAAACACCAGAAAAGCGTTCACGCCCTTGCGTGGCGGAAAGTCGGCGATTTTCACGATGCCGAGGAGATTACACAGGACACGTTCCTTCAGGTGTACAAAAAATTACCGACACTTAAAGACCCCTATAAATTCGCTGGATGGTTGTATGTCATCGTAAACCGGCTCTGTATTGATTGGATACGGAAGAAAAATCTTGCGACACAATCGCTGGAGGACACACCTGTGGAAGACATTGAGAAAGCCTCTTATACCCATCACGTATCGGAGCAGTCGGAGACAGCGATATCCGAACACCGCCGTGAGATCGTCAAAAAACTGCTATCAAAACTACCAGAGAGTGAACGGACAGTCATGACGCTCCATTATCTCGGCGAAATGACGGTCAAAGAAATTAGCCGGTTCTTAGGGGTTTCCGTAAGCGCAATTCATAACCGACTGTATCGGGCACGCAAACGGTTACAAGCGGAAGAAGCATCCCTCGTTCAAGAAGTGCTCAGCAGCGTGCAGATACCGGCAAGTGTAAAACAAAACATCATGCGGCGGGTCGCCGATATAGGACTTACACCGCCCGCAGCTTCAAAACCGTTGCTCCCATGGGCAGCTGTCGGCACCGCCGTGGTTTTGGTTGCCTTATTGCTCGGTGTCAGCAATCAACACCTCATCCGTTTTCAGAGACCCTACAGTTTCGAGGCAGCATCTGAACCTACGGTCGAAATTATTGAGGCACCCATTGTACTTGATACCACCCTAAAACCGGCTGTACGAAATCAGATCGGGCGTACTGTCGCCAGTGAAACTCGCGGTGCTGGCTTACAAGTTGCCGAGCGGGATTCAACTCCCAATGCCTCGGAGGATTCACTCAGCGTTTCGGAGACATACTGGATGCCGGATCCCGCACTGCGACAGGCGGTTCGAGAAAAACTTGATATGCCGTCAGATGTTCCTTTGACCCAAGCATATCTTCAACAACGTTTGACAGGCCTCGATGTGCGAGGCAAAGGGATTGCCGATCTTACAGGTGTAGAGCATGCGACCGATTTGCAGGCACTTGTTCTGATAGAGAACAAGATTCAGGATATATCTCCTTTGTCGGGTCTAACGAAACTCGGTTTTCTTGATTTAGGTGGCAACCAGATTTCAGACCTCCGCCCGCTCGCAGCACTCACGCGTTTAGAGACTTTACACATTTGGCGGAACGAAATAGAAGATATTTCACCCCTCGCCGGGTTAGTCAATCTGAAAAAGTTGTCAATACAGAATAATGATATTAGGGATTTTTCACCCCTTGATGGGTTGCGTCACTTAGAGGTTGTAAAAATTAAAGGCAATTTTCGGGTCGGCGATTATATATCAAGGATTGCAGTAGGCCCTCGTATCAAAGAGAGAGGTTACCCTTCGATCTTTGCAGCGTGGTCGGGCAACGATATTCTCAACTTACCAAACTTATCCGATGATGAGAAACTCATATATCACGATCTGTTTTGGGGTGGACTGGGGTTTCACCTGCAATGGCACCCTACACCTGAAGGGTTTCGGCTCTTTGGTAGGATAGACGATGCTTATTGGAAAAGAGAGTATCTTCTTTCACAAAATCCTAACTTTATAAGACTTGTGAGCTTTGACTACACCGATGCCGATCCTGGGGATTATCCTGAAGATTGGCCGTATTGGATAAGAGATAAGAACGGCAATCGCGTTCGAGTTTACGCTGATGCTTCAGACTTCCTGATAGACTTTACACACCCTGCCGTGCAGGATATTCTCGTTCAGAAAGCCGTTGCTGTAGCAAAATGTGGTCTCTACGACGGTATCTTCTTGGGTCAGTGGGAGGAAGGTCAGGCTACGCTTAATAATGACAAAGGTGTTTATTATCGAAGTGTTGAAGCCGAGGGGTCGGCAAGAATATCCCTGGTGCGCCGTATTCGTAAGGTTATTGGTGACGATTTTCTGATTATCGTCGAAACGCACCAGCGTCCAGCACCCCTTTCTGCCCCCTACGTTAATGGGATGTTCATGGAAGCTATTCCGGACGCACAGAATACAGGTTACACGCACGCTGGACTCCGTGAAATTGAAAGCACGTTGCTATGGTCGGAGCAGAATTTGCGTGACCCGCAAATAAATGCGCTTGAAGGGCGTGGCATATCGCTTGAGCCAGCAGATTCCCCGCGTAACCAGCAAACGATGCGTGTCATTACAACCCTGAGCCTCACACATTCCGATGGCTACGTTTGCTACAATATAGGGGTAAGTGGCATCATCCATGAACATGAATACGAGATCTGGCCAGGACATGAGCGGGAGCATATAGAAGGTAAATCGCATCTTCACAACCACCAACACTATTGGTATGACTTCTATGATGCCCCGTTGGGTCGCCCTGTGGGCAAGAAGGCACAACTTTATCATAATCCTAACGGACATGCGGTTGAGGGATTATTTATGCGTGAGTTCACCAATGGCTGGGCGGTCTACAATCGCAGCGGAAAGGAACAGGATATACAACTCCCCATGCAAGCCACCGGTGTCGCAAGCCGGACTATTGGTGTTAATCACACCCTCTCTGATTTAGACGGTGAGATTTATCTGAAATAGGAAACGGGTTCATCTATGGATATCAACGGCGATGGTGCGGTTAATATCTTAGATTTATAGTGAAACTCAGAATTAATCCTACATATTTGTAGCACAAACTTTTAGTTTGTGGCACGCTTTCTGTAGCATAGGAGACCGTTGGTTTCCTGTGGCACTTGTAGCATAGGAGACCGTTAGTTTCCTGTGGCACTCTTGCTGTAGCATAGGCTGTTACCTGTGGCACGCTTTCTGTAGCATAGGAGACCGTTGGTTTCTGTGGCACTTGTAGCATAGGCTGTTAGCCTGTGGCACGCTTTCTGTAACATAGGAGACCGTTAGTTTCCTGTGGCACTCTTGCTGTAGCATAGGTTGTTAGCCTGTGGCACTTTTTCTGTAGCATAGGAGATCGCTGGTTTCCTGTGGCACTTTCAAGGCCGATGAGAGCACTAAGAATTGTTTGAGAGTGCCCTCTTAATTCTACTATAGTTATTGTTGCCAATGCGTTTTAAGAAAGGAGATTCGTTTATGACAATAAAAGAAAAATTATGTAAATCGTTATGGGTTCAGTTCCTATTTTTATCCGTTATAGGCATACTTGTTTATAATACTTCCGTCTATGCAGAAAATGAAGAAGATTGGATGCCGGATCCTGCGCTCCGAGAGGCTGTCCGAGAAAAACTTCAATTGCCGGATGCAACACCGCTGCGCACTTCGGATATGGCTAAACTCCGTGAACTGGTGGTTATTGAATCTGATATAGCAGATCTTCGGGGATTAGAACACGCTATTAATCTCCGTTTTCTGAATTTAAGCCGTAGTCAGATTGTTGATATTACACCACTTGCGGGTTTAGTGTCCTTAGAGGTGCTAAGACTTTACCGAAATTAGATTGTTGATATTACGCCACTCGCAAATCTTGTGAACTTAGAAGACTTAAAATTACAGTATAACCAGATTGTTGACTTTACGCCACTCCTCCAGCTTAGAAATCTGAAGTCTATCAGGGTGGCGGGAAATCCAGGCGATTTCTCGCCAATATTGGAATTAGATGTCGCAGAGAATTGGGTATGTCTTTTAGAAGACGATCCGATTGCTGAACGGCTTGAAAATCGCAGTTATCCATCCGTTTATCAGAAGCAGTCTGCTATCAATCTCCCCGAGTTGTCTTGGGAAGAGAAACTTTCATACCATGATTTATATTATTCTCGTCGGATATTTAATATGGGGTGGTACGTAGCACCTGAAGGTGTAAAACTCGTTGGAGATTTAGCATCCGCAAAACATGAGCGAGATGTGCTCCTTTCCTATAATCCAAACATGATTTTTCTTCCGGTAATCTCCTACCAAGCAACACCTGCTGATCAGTACCCGGAAGATTGGCCCTATTGGCTCAGAGATGCATCAGGGAATCGCATTCAAGAACCCGGATATGAAGATTTTCTCATCGACTTTACACAGCCGGGTGCACAAGATTTTTTTGTTCAGCAAGCGATTGCGGTGGCACAGTGCGGACTTTACGACGGCATTTTTTTGGATTGGTGGGTTGAGGACAGAAGTATACTTTATAATCGCGCAGGAATAGAGGATATAGACTCGAAATATGCCAAAATAGAGGTAGATGCGAAGTTGTCAATGCTAAGGCGTATCCGTGAAGCCGTTGGCGACGAGTTTCTGATTCTTGTCAACACCGTTCAGTACAAAGCCCCGCGTTCCGCTCCCTATGTCAATGGCACTTTCATGGAAACCGGATGGGACCCTAATATTGGTTCCTACACCCATGAACACTTAACTGAAATAGAAGACACGTTGCTATGGTCAGAAAAAAATTTTAGAGAGCCGCAGATTAATTGTTTGGAAGCACAAGGGATTCCAACCGAGAATCCTGATAGTCCGACAAACCAGAGATGGATGCGCGTTTTTACGACAATGAGTCTTACACATTCTGATGGCTATGTGCTTTATATTGAAGGTATAACAGAAAAAAGTCACTATTGGTATGATTTCTGGGATGCGGATCTCGGTCGCCCTGTCGGTGGCGATGAAACCAAAGGTCAGCACTACGTCAACACCGCTGGTGAGATGATTGAAGGCTTATTCATCCGCGAGTTCACTAACGGTTGGGCGGTGTATAATCGGAGTGGTACGGAACAGACGATCACTTTGCCGATGGAAACGACAGGGGTCGCCAGTGGTATTACTGCCACGCGACACACCGTCCCCGATTTAGATGGCGAGATGTATCTGAAACAAGAAAGCGGCACATCTGCAGATGTCAACGGCGATGGCGTTGTTAACGTTCTGGATTTAGTGCTGGTTGCGCAATACCTTGGTGAGACCGGGCCACCTAACTCAAAAGTCGATGTCAACGGCGACGGGATTGTTAACATCCTTGACCTCATCCTTATCGCACAACACTTGGGCGGCGAAATGGCTGCCGCACCCGCTATGATTTCGGGGGCACCCGATGCTGCAGTGATACAAGCATGGATAGAACAGGCACAACTTGAAAATGACGGCTCTATCGCCTTCCAACGCGGTATTGCTAACCTTCAACGCCTCTTAGCATCGCTCATCCCAGAAAAAACAGTGTTACTTGCCAACTATCCGAACCCATTCAACCCAGAAACGTGGATTCCGTATCATTTAGCAGATCCGAGTGATGTGCGGATTACCATCTATGACACACGCGGCAGCATTATCCAGCGTTTAGAACTCGGACATCAACATCCGGGTTATTATGTTACCAAGAACCGTGCCGCCTATTGGGACGGCAGGAACGAAGTAGGTGAACGCGTTGCGAATGGTATCTATTTCTACCAACTCCAGGCAGATCAGTTGTCCTTCCTGCGCAAAATGGTAATCCTCAAATAGTATCAAATGACCTTATGATAGCTGGAAGGTTGATGTTTATTGACTTCCCAGCGATGGTTTCTCAGTGGGTTGCGTTGGATTCGCTGGCATCTTCATTGAAAAATGATGTGCTGAGCGATCAACACGTCTAAAGTATAGCAAAACCGGGAAACGACTGTCAAGCGTATTTTTACAGAAGCGGCTCCGGTTTTGCCAAGTCAAATGGGTTAGGAACAGGCGGTTAGGGTATCATTGGGTTTCTCCTTGCTCTGTCGCGTTATCGTTTGCGGCTGAATTGGCGAGGTTTGCATCTATGGCTTGGAGTTGGTGCTTGGGAATCAGGTCGAGATATTGAGAAATGACGCGTCTCGAAAGTCGTGTAATCTGTGAGATGTTGTCAATATCAGCGGTTGCCTTGCGAACGACTTTGACGATCTCATAGTCGCGAATGTATCGGTCAACTGCTTCTTTAGAGTGCTTGGTTTTCGCAGCAATACTCGGGGTGAGATATCCTTGAAGATAGCGGGTTATGATCTCTTTCTTGTGGGTAATAGCACCCGATAAATCATGGATATTGCCCCGAGTGGGCAGGATTTCGCCAGTGGTCTTTTGCCACTCATTGACATAATCACAGACGACAGCATCACAGACATTGAGCAAGACGGCTAAGTCGAGTTGTGTCAATAAGGCCCCTTGGTCATAAGCTTGATGACACCAGCGAACCAAGCGATTGATCCGCAGTGGTTTCCGTGAGGTAAAACCGTTGCGAAAGGATTCAATATCCTCTGTGGCGAGGTATGTCAGGATGATAGGTTTCATACGCGTTTTGATGATGGATTTTCCTCTTTCAGGGTGTTCCTCAATAGGTACAGCCATCCAAACGAGGTGTCCATAACTCAGCAACCGTTCATCAGGGAGTTGATCCCCCGTGGCGAGTTTCTCCAAAGGGAGGGTAATCACGAAATAGTCTTCAACGGTCGTAAGAATATCATCAACAATAGCGGTAGCCGTGACTTCGCCCTTGTCATACCCATAGTCGTTGAGAAAGCGATGGATCAGCAGCTGGCGTAGCGATTTATCGTTGATGCGTCTGAACTTCTTCTCGTTGATTTGCGTGCGCGTCAAAGGTTTGCTCATGAAAGTTCCCCCTTTTTTGGATCCGCTGGCTCTGGGTGAAGGAGCCCGGTCATTCGGTCCGTGTTCTGGTATTCCTTATACAGCGCGAGATACTCGCGTATGAGCCGGTCGGAGAAGTGAGTGATGAGCCGTATCTGTGCGTCAGGAAAGCCTTGATGATGCAGTGTTGCGACTTGTGTGAAGTCTTTCAAGTGCCGCCAGACAGCGCGTTCAGAGTGGTTCGTCTTTTGCTCAATCTCGGTGAAGGTATACGCCTTGAAATACAACTCCAAGATCTGGGTTTTATGGGACGTGCCGGGGCCCATGTCGTGTTTTGCCCCGCGCGTCATCACGAAATAGCCGGCCTGCTTTAACGCTCGGATGTCGCGTTTGACAGTGGCGGGACTGGTGGTTAATAACACCGCCAGATCCTCATGACTCAACAAGGCCTCTTGGTCATAAGCTTCTTGGGTCAATCGGAGGATGCGATGGCGTCTGAGTCCTGCAAGCCCATAAGTGCCTAAGACTTCAAAGTCCTCCTGAATGGCATTGAGTGTCAACCGACAGGAGACTTTTCTCGCTAAAGCGATGTGTTTACCTGCGGGTTCCTCGGCGGCGACGGCTTCATAACAGATTTGCCCGGATGTCAGTTGCACATCGGCGTGTTGCTCAAAGTAACTTGAAATCTGTTTATAGTAGGCTTCAGCGACGATAGGCATAAGATTAAAGTCTGCTGAAATCTTCTGAATAATCGCAGCTCTTGCGTTCTTGGATTCGAGTCGTTTGATACCATAGGCGGTATCATTTTGGCGTGTCATAGTGACCTCCATGAGTAGAGTATCGGTGATAAAAATACATCTACTTGTTAGGTTAACGCATACTATTAGTATAACTCATGGGGTCATTTGATACAAACTATAAGTAGGAGATGCAAAAATCCTACAGGAATCTCTCAAAGCGGTATTTATCCGCGAGTTCACCAACAGTTGGGCAGTCTACAGGAGCAGAACGTCTATCTGCCAGAAAAGGTATCTGTGGTGTTGAGCAGTCTGGAAAATAAACACTGGCACATACTCCCTGATTTAGATGGCGAGATTTATCTCAAGGTTTCTGTCAGTGTTCCGGTGCTTTTGGAAATCCTTAGACTGCGTTTCGTAAAGGAGTAAGGTATGAAGATAAACATGAGATATTTTTTGATAGTATTTTGTTTATGTGTTGTAATAAGTGTTCATGCTGAGGAGTGGATGCCAGACCCTATGCTCCGCGAGGCTGTCCGGGAAACACTTGACATCCCTGCACATGTGCCCTTAGCACCGGCACACCTTCAATCCTTAGGGCATCTCGATGTGCCAAACAAAGGGATTGTCGATCTTACAGGCTTAGAACACGCAACCCATTGTCATGCCCTTATTCTGGAAGAGAATGAAATTAGCAATATATCGCCTTTGTCCGAACTTACGACACTTGCTTTTTTGGATTTGTCACACAATCAGATTTCTGACATTCGACCCCTTGCAGGTCTCACAGGGTTAGGTGGATTAAAACTTGCGAACAACCAAATTGTTGATATTTCACCGCTCACAGGGTTAGTCAATCTCAATTTGTTGAATATTGCCAATAATCGAATTACGGATTTTTCACCGCTTGCAGGGTTAAATCTCGAAAGCCTGAATACAAAGCGTAACATTAGTGTTGATCTTAGCATGATTAATACATCCAAGATTACAAATCTTGAGTATGATTTGGTGTGTGATATTCAACGCCCTTCAGTCTATGAACGTGTCCAAAGTCGTGATTATCCGTCTCTTTTATGTACTTGGGGACACGTTTTAGAGATCCACGAAAATAAATTTGAAAATATCCCAATCCATGATCTTTATTTCTGTTGCCCAGACGATCTATATCTTTACTGGGAACTTCGTAGCACTGCCAACGGGACCAAACCCGTATTGATAGATCATATTTTTCAGGCGAAGCAGCGACGTGCCGAACTGTTATCACTAAACCCTAATTTAGTGATGTTAGTGCCTGTTGTCTATTACCGAGGCGACTTGGATGACAAAGGGATGTGGTTAAATTATATTTCCGATGATTTGTTTCTCCGAGATGAACAGGGTAATATTGTTAAAGAATACTCGGGAGAGGGAGCAGCACTATTATTAGATTTCACGCTACCTCAGACGCAGCAATGGGTCAAGGATCAGGTATTAGCAATTTCGCAATGCGGATTGTTTGACGGAATAATCCTCGACCATTGGGACCTTGGGCGAAGACTTGAAGGGTATAGAACTCTTGAGGAAGAATATGCAGCGAGAGATGCTATTCTGCAGAGTATCCGTGAGATAGATGATGACCTCTTAATTCTCGTAAACGCGGGTACGGGTACGCATTCAAAAATTCCGAGATGGGCACCCTATATCAATGGTGTTTGGCTGGAGACGGGACCTGGCGCTAATTCTATATACGACGATCATGAAATTGCTAAAATCCAAGACGCACTCCTCTGGGCAGAAACAGAAGCACCTTTTCGAGAACCCGTCATCAATGCTATATCCGGGGGGGGTAATCCGGGGATCCCTCCAGATTCATCTGAGACATGGAAGGTCGTGCGTTCCTTGACAACACTCGCACTGACACATTCCGATGCTTATCTGATATTCAAAAACGGCGGCGTATTCAGTAAGCAACTTTGGGGAGTGGATATCACATATAAGGGCGTACATTCTGTCTGGCTGGAGTTCTGGGATGACTCCCTCGGTTATCCGATCGGCGGTGATGAAACGAAGGGTCAACTTTATGAGAACCGCGAAGGGTTATTCATCCGAGAGTTCACCAACGGTTGGGCGGTGTATAACCGCAGTGGTACGGAACAGACAATCGAGTTCCCGGGAGCGGTATCTGGAGTTGCCAACGGGGTGGGTGATAAACGCTCGCATACCCTCTCCGACTTAGATGGTGAGATTTATTTGAAATCAGAATCGGGGTTAGAAACCCCTCCTACTGTGGATGTCAACGCTGATGGTGTTGTGAATATACAAGATTTAGTGCTTGTCGCTAATGCGTTGGGGGAGGAGGCACCCGATCTCAACGGCGATGGTGTCGTGAATATTCAGGACTTGGTGATTGTTGCCAATGCGTTTTGAGTAAATAGCACTCAATTTTATGCCCTGGTTTCCACGTAGCAATGGTTCTTCAACCGCATCGGATCTTAAAAACGCCGCACTAATTCCAGACTCCAAAATCGCGGTTCATTGACGTACCCGGTCAGATTGTTGAAATCAATGCCACCCGTCGGAGATGTATCATTGAGGATGTTCCGTCCTATAAGTGCCACTTCTATATCGCTGTACGGTAATAGACAAGCAAGTCGGACACCGCCCACTAAGAGCCAATCATCGGCGAATTCCACAGAATCGTAGAGAAAGAACCGGACTCGACTGCGATACGCCCAATCCGTGGAAACAGCAAGACGGATGCCCGATGGAAGCGAAAGCACGTAGCTCAGTGCCACATCCGCAATCCATCCGGGAGCCTGTGGCAGACTGTTGCCATCAATTGAGTAAATTCCATCAGCAACAGGCGGATCCAGTATTGTACACGGCGCACCACACCCCTGTATCGCCAAATTCGGATCGTCAATCCGCGTCTGATTGTAACTAAGTCCTGCCGAAACCTCAAGTGCAGTGATTGGCATGAAAATCAACTCCGCTTCAACGCCGCGTCCAATCGTGCTATCAGCGTTCACCAACCGATTGAAATTGGTCTCGCCACCCACCGCAGTGAGCTGCTGGTCCTGCATATAGTACTGGAACGCCGCCATATTCAGATGCAACCGCTGGTCCCACAAGCGTAATTTCGTGCCACCTTCAAAGGAGAGAATCGTCTCGGTGTCCGCGACAGTGACAGCATCACCAAACAGCAAGCGTCCCTGAATGCTCGGTGCCCGAAAGCCTCGCGCCGCGCGCAGATACGTCTGCACACTCGGTGCCACTTGATAGCGGAGGCTCATATCTCCGCTCCACACTGTATCTTGTGGGTTCTCATGGATAGGACTCAACGGACCCGCTCCGGTAACAGCAGGTGCTTGATCCCGCCATGCTGTGTAGTCTTTCGCATCATGGGACAATCGTAGACCCGCACCGAGTTCCAAGTTCTCAAGCATTTGGAAGGTTAACGCTGCGAACGCCGCCCCTGCTGTAGATGCCTGCTCTTGCCGCGCTGCCCCATCCAAAGTACCACCCGCCAGCGTATCGTAGTTGAAATCCTCCATCTCCACAAACTCCCAGAAATAGTATAAACCGAACTGGTAGGTGAGACGGTGCGCCGCCGGACTCATCAAGCGGACCTCTTGGCTAAACTGTTGCAGGTTCGGAATACCGGACGCGGTTTCAGAAGGAAACGGAATCTCGCCGGGACCACTCACCGGAAGAAACGCAGCCCCGTATCCGCCGTCAATATCGCCTCGCGAAAAATTAGTCAGTCGTTCAAACCCAGTCAGCGAGACCAGTTGGAAGTCCCCAATATCGTAGCGCACCTCAACTCCCAGACCTTGCGTGCTTAGGATCTGCTCATTGCTGCTATCGTGCGCGATGCGGTCACGGGCAAAATCCTGAGCCAAACCCCCTTCACCCGGCACTAAGATATTCGCGCGGAACAAGCGCGCCGTACCGTCAAGATCGCGAGCATGGAACTTAAGTCGTGCCTCTAACGCCGGCATAGGTGTCCACAACAACTGCAAACGACCCGCCAAATCCCGATGTCCTCCTAACGTATTATCTTCACCCGTGTGTGTGTTGTTCACCCAATCGTCTCGGTATTGTGCCAGCAGCGAAAGCCGTGCTGAAAGCACAGACGGAACGAGTGGTCCGGATACAGCGCCCTCAAAATTACTGCTGTTGAATTGACCGTAACTCAACCGTCCATACCCTTCCAACGCCTCTGTCGGACGCGCCGATTCAAACTTCACAATGCCGGCAGGTGTATTGCGTCCGAACAGCGTCCCTTGTGGTCCCCGCAACACCTCAACCCGATCCAAGTCGAAGGCAGGAAATCCCTTTAGCAAGGCGTTTTCAAGCACAACGCCGTCGTAGAGCAGCGAAACCGGCTGTGAAGCGTTGAGGTCGAAGTCCGTATTGCCGAGACCGCGGATATAAAAGCGCGGAAAGATACGTCCAAACGACGATTCTATCTGCAAACTCGGCGTGCGGTTCGACAAAAAACGTACATCCATACCTGATGAGCGTATAGTGTCGAATTTCTCACCCCGAAGCGTCGAAACGGAGAGCGGTACTTCAAAAGACCGCTGCTCGCGTTTGCGTGCGGTAACCACGATGTCTTCCAACTGAACAATTTCTTCGGTCTCCTCAGCAACAACCCTTAAAGATATAGACAACATCATCAAGAAAGCCAAAGCATAAAACCGTTTGCTAAAGTTCATATCTACCTCAGAAATAGTATACAAAAGATTGACATAAAATAGTGATGCGATAGTAGAAATTCTACATCATATAATGGACAAACAATATTTTAACATACCAAACAAAAAAGTCAACCAATGTCTGATGCGTTCCAGAGTCATTCAATTGTAGGTTTTTGGTGTTTGGTGTTGTCCTTTTTGTAGGTGTTAACACTTAATATACGTTATGTTTTAAAACAATTCGCTGAAATTTTCGCAGCATTTCGCAGCATTTCGCAGCATTTCGCAGCATTTCGCACCGGATCCTGAAAAAAAGATGTCCAATCGAATAATTTCTTAAAACTGAATGGCCCTGGATGCGTTCGGAGGTATTCAGTTATCGGTTGTCAGTTGTCAGTAAATTGAACACGCGACTATAAACTGAAAAAATTGCTTGACATCCGATGTGAATTCGTGCCAAAATCCAAAGCGAACAACCTTGGAGGTGAATGAAAATGAACTGGCAACTGGAAACGACTGTCTCTGATGAGCAGGTCAAATTTTACAAAGAAAATGGGTATCTTACTTATGGACGCATCTTCACGAAACCGGAATTGGACGAACTTCGGGATTATGTGGACGATATGATCGAAAATTTGCCGGACGGTAGACGTCCAGAGCAGATGGATGTGCCGCATTTTGCGCATCCGTATCTATTCAAATACCTGACACATCCACGCGTGTTGAAGGTGATAGAGCGGTTTATCGGACCGGATATTGTTCTCTGGTCGAGCCATTTTATTAGCAAACGAGAAAACGATGGCATGGAGGTGCCGTGGCACCAAGACGGGGTCTACTGGGGTGAGTCTCTTGATCCGATGCATGTTATCACGATGTGGTTGGCTGTTGATGAATCAAAAGTCGAAAACGGCTGTATGCGCGTCATCTCTGGTAGCCACAAATTGCGCGACCGTCGCTATGAGTCTGTTGATCGGAAAAACATGCTTTTCGGCAGCGAAGTTGTCGAAGATGACCTTGACACATCCAAAGCAGTCAACTTGGAATTAGAAGTCGGCGAATGCCATTTCCACGATGCGTGGACAATCCACAACTCAAGTCCGAACGTTTCGGAGAAACGGCGATGCGGCTACACAATGCGCTATATGCCAGCAGATGTCCGTTACCCCGGCGCAGAGTGGCGACGCGCACACTATATCTATCTGTTGCAGGGCAAAGATAGAACAAACGGTTTTAATACTTACACGCCTGTGCCAGAATTTTAAACTTTTGGAAAGGATAACCTATGCGTCCCTATTTTGATGTACATTGCCATATCGGTATGACGGTATCACGCGCCCCAACGATAGGACAGAGCGTTGGACGATGTCTCGCGCGGATGGCTTCAGCAAATGTTATCGGTGCCATTCCGTGCCCAACAGGCGGAGGACCGCAGGCACGCGGCGTATTGGATACGCGTGCGCAACATGAGACAATTGCCAATGCCTGCAAACTCCACCCAGAACGTTTTCCGATCGGACTCGGTAACGTTGAAGTTCGACACGAACAAGCAGGTGTAGATGAACTCGACAGGGCAATGCAGGACGACGGCTTAGTTGGATTTATGTGCCATCCCGGACTGTCAGGACATTCACTTGGTGGTGAACTTTACGCATTCCTTGAAGTTGTAGCGATGCACAACGGATTGTGTCTATTACATCAGGCAGGCTCCACACAAAACATCGCCGCGTACGCGAGACGATTCCCATCAGTAACGTTTATCATCGGGCACGTTTCGATGAGCAAAGCCGGACATCTTGATGCCATTGAACAGTGTGGAAAGCAGGAGAATATCTGGTTCGATGTAGCACAGAAACCGGAGGGCGCAGACGAAAGTTGGGACCTGGTGCACCTCGTCAATAACCTCAGCAGCGATAGGATTATGTTCGGTAGCGATCTACCCTACTACGATTTTCGGTTAGTCCAAAATCAGATTGAGACAGCGCGGCTTGACGATGAGACGAAGGAACGGATCGCCTATCAGAATGCAGTGCGATTGGTCCAGCAATTCCGAGAAGATTGGCAGCCAGCACTGGCACCGATAACACCGCCGCAGGTCTATTCGGAGGCGGAGATGTGGGATGCAAACGGCGCAAGACTCCGCTAAGAGTTACTGAACAATTTCAATGCGATAGTAGTAGGCGTGCTCCGTCAGGTCTCCGTTCACAGCAAAATTACGCTAACGGTTACTTAACAATTTCAACCGCACGAATCCGACGGTGAAGCACAAAAAGGCAGAGGGCTATCAATGCCAGCACGGTGAGGAGCGACCAGACCCAATGTACAGCATGGCTGCGTGAACCATCAAAGAGTGCTGAACCGAGAATGTCGTAATTTGCCCAAATCGAGACGACTGCGGTTTTGCTGCTCCGAGTAATACCTTTTAGCAGTTGCTGGATGACAGGTGAGCCAAACCATACGGCACAGAAGCCAATTGTGGCATAGCGAGGATTTGAAGTCAGCGATGAAAAAAGTAGCATCAACAGACTGCCGGAGAGGATGAGTAGTGCAGAATAGGCGATCATCGAAAAAGGCAGCCAATAGTTCTCTTTCAAAAACGACACATCTGCTAACAGTGCTTGCTCCAGAAATAGCAAAAGTCCAGGCACCACCGTAAGACAGCCAAGTAAGATCCCAATGACTGCGAATTTCCCGATGAGGTAATCTATCCATGAAAGCGGTTTAGATAGATAAAGGGAGAGCGCGTTGTTCTTCAGATCTGTAGCAATTAACCCAGAGCCGCCAAAAATGGCTATCAGGGCAATTAACATCGCTGATGGAATCGGTGTAAGCCGGAATAGAAATTTCTGAAAAAACTCAGCGTTAACGTCAAACGGAAGCGTCGCATCTGGGACCTGGTTAATGATATAGATGAGTATTGCGTGAACGAAAATGTAGATGAGCGGCGGAATCGCGACAATTAACCGAACGATCTTGCGTTGTGCAAGCAGTTTGAGTTCTGCCTTGGCGATGATCCACCACCGTGTATAATGACGTGGTTTCAGTGTGCCTTCCCAATGTCGATAGTCCTGTGTGTGAATAGGCATATTTTCTTAATTTAGCCTCGCTACATGTAGAATGCGGTCTTAAAATTTATAGATTTCAGCTTTTTCTAAGGTATCCGTGAAGGGCCCCTGCTTTTCAGTCTGGACTTCAATCGTGATGATACCTAACGGTGTATCACGTTCGGGGTCTTCCTCAATGAAAGCCCGTGGGATCTCGGCGGTCATGAGCCGATCCAGCCTATTGAGTTCCTGCGACCAGCGGAGGTCAACCAACCGTCCATCGTAGACTTTCCGATGTTTCTCACCATTTCGGATAGAGTAGACTTTGGCGTTCGTCGTAAAATCCGCTTCAGAGATGGTACTCACACCGACACTCGGACTGAGAATGCTCTGGTTCCATATCAACGGTGTGCCATTTCTGTCAACCAGATAGATTCTCAAGTCAATCCTGTCAACACGCGGATCCGCATGGATCGCGATGCCTTCAAAATTCTGAATCTCTCCACTTCCACATGAAAGCATAATCAGTACGCAGATACTGACAAGTAAAACTCGTCGACTTTTGAATATAGGCTTGCGGCGCAAGTTAAAGCGAAACATGTCAATTCTCCTCTTATCCGTTTTAGGTGTTCATGCAAATCAGTCCATCTAATTTATTATATCTTTTTTTGGAGACAGATGTCAATTCTAAATCTTCCTTGCCTCTCTTTTTGAAAGTGATATAATAATGAATATGAAACCTACAAAAGTTTTAACGCCCCTCGGAGGTGTTTCATGAAAGCTGCAGTATTATATGAAACCGACACACACTTAAAAATTGAAGCGTTCGACTTACCGCGTCCACGTGCGAATCAGGTGCGGGTGCGCTTGGTCGCCAGTGGTGTCTGCCACTCCGATTGGCATGTCGTTAAAGGCGACTGGCCCTTCGTCAGGCTGCCTGTTATTCTTGGACATGAAGGTGCCGGCATCGTAGAAGAAATCGGCAGCGACGTAACCCAAGTGCAAGTGGGTGATCACGTTATCCTCTCTTGGAAACGGAACTGCGGGTTTTGCGAGATGTGCCAGAAGGGGTATCCCAACTTATGCGCGCTTCCCGCTGATGGATCCGGTAGACCTACGACGAAAACGGGTGGACGTGAAATCGATCAGATGGCAGGGTTGGGCACCTTCGGCACCGAAACACTCGTTCCACAAGACGCAGTTGTTCCGATTGATAAAGACATGCCGCTCGCACAAGCCGCACTCATCGGATGTGGTGTCATGACAGGTGTCGGTGCGGCTATCAATACGGCACAAGTTTCGCCCGGCAGTTCAGTCGCCGTCTTCGGATGCGGCGGGGTCGGACTCAATTGTATCCAAGGTGCCGCGCTCGCTGGTGGTGAACCCGTTATCGCCGTTGACGTGCTCGACAATAAACTTGAACTCGGTAAACAGTTCGGGGCTACGCATACCGTTAACGCTTCCGAAGTAGATCCTGTAGAACAGATTAGGGAGATTACCGGCGGACGTGGTGTCCACTACGCATTTGAAGCGATTGGGTTAATCGGTGAGACGTTCCGGCAAGCGATTCTCTGTACGCGGAGCAGAGGCGTGACGGTCTTCGTTGGACACGCACCGGAGAATACACCTGTCGAATTTGATGCACGGATGTTGATGCCAGAGAAAATGGTTATCGGTTCAATGTACGGGACTGCGCGTCCACATGTGGATTTCCCACGGTTGGTTTCGCTCTATAAATCCGGGCAACTCAAACTCGACGAACTCGTCACACGCACGTACCCATTGGAAGGAATCAACGACGCATTTGAGGCATTAGCAAACGGCGAAGTTGCACGGAGTGTGCTGGATTTGACTTAATACAGGACTTACGCAGCAAGCACCTGTTCGCCGAGGGCCCGTGCCTCGGTGAACTCTCTTTTCACGGTTTCGCTTGCAGCATCCGAAGCGTCCGCTTTCTTCCCAAATGGTGTTTGCGTAAGTCCTATTAATAAACGGGAGTAATGAAAGTGTCAAGTTTTAGTTGACTTGTTTGTAGGTATTATGGTAATATACTTATCATAATATCATTGTAGGAGATAACGCTGTATGAAATTGGACGATATAAGAAACGAAAACTGCCTTGACACGATGAAGATTATGACCGATGATTTTGTTGATCTTGTTGTAACTTCACCTCCGTATGACGAAATGCGTGAGTATGAAGGATACACGTTAAAATCTTTTGAACAAATTGCATCTGAACTGTATCGGGTTGTTAAGGTTGGGGGCGTGGTTGTATGGGTTATTGGTGATCAGACCATAAACGGAAATGAGACAGGCACTTCGTTTCGACAGGCACTTTATTTTAAAGAGATCGGATTTAACCTGTTTGATACAATGATTTACTTGAAACCACCGAGAGGGGCGGTTGGGAATAATAAAACTTACTGGCAATCATTTGAATATATGTTCGTTTTTAGTAAAGGACAGCCTAAAACAATCAATCTGATTAAAGATAGAAAAAACAAAGAATCACGCAAGGGGGACACTGGCACCAAACGCCTACCAGATGGGTCTTTATTAAAATTAAACCGAGAAGGCTATTCCGAATACGGAAGGCGCACGAATGTTTGGATGTATATGATTGGAAAAGGACATTCAGCATCGGATGAAATCGCACACAAACATCCTGCTATATTCCCTGAAAAATTGGCACAAGATCACATTATTTCTTGGAGTAACGCGAGTGATTTGGTGTATGATCCATTTTTAGGGAGCGGGACTGTAGCACTCATGGCTGAGTTAAATGGTAGGAATTATCTGGGTAGTGAAATTAATGAAAATTACTGCGAAATTGCCAGAGAAAGACTACGAAGAATTTGTCGATCAAAGGAATCGCAGCCTCCCGAGAAATCTTACACCCCGGAACAACTAAAATTGCTGGAGGCTGAATGTGGCTCAAGAAGCGAAACCTCGTATTTATAAGGGATGTAAAAGGCTTTTGCCTATAGAAGCATTTGAGCGAAACCGCCCCAGTGTTTGGCGTAGTGAATGTAAAGAATCCCGGGCAGGCAAGAAAGCAATACCAACTAAAATAAGGCGGGAGTATGAGCAAAAGCATCCGAGACCTAAAATAGGTGAGGGATTTTATTGTAAAGTCTGTGATAGAACTATAACGATTCAGAGTAAAAGGGATGTGAATTTAGATCATGATCATACTACGGGGGACATAAGAGGCTATATTTGTAACAGGTGCAACACGGGGCTTGGAAATTTTAGGGATAATATTTCTATCCTTGATCGTGCTATAAAATGGCTCAAGGGAACTCTTATGTCTTTTTTTATCAATTAGTTAAATCCAAGTGCATATCACACTGATTCCATCACAAAACGAACTTCTTGCCCATCCAATATCAGAAAATATCAAACTCTAATTCAGCCCCTAAAGATTCTTTCACCGTGTCAATTGCCTCGCGAACGAGTGGGGCAACTTTTGACGCGAGTTCCAATGGCGATAAATCTGTGATAAAGTCTAATTCCACTTCCAATCTACGTCTCATTTGATTATTTTAACCTCGCTGTCATTATAGTATATTGTCTCTCGAATTTTACGCTCATACGCTGAAACTTCGTTCAAACTCCAAATCTAACTAGTTACTACATTTTCGTATTCAATCTAAACGGGTTACTCAAGAATCCGCTTCATACGTTCACGAACCCACGCCTTGTGTTCAGGATGTGTGTGAATATAGAAGGTCCCCGTCTGGATCGCGTTATAGACATGCTCCGCAACCTCGGCAGGCGACATCCCCGCTTCCATCTCGGCGCGGGTATTCCGGGAACCACCGATAGTTTCCTGACGTGGCGGTGTTTCCATTTTTGGATTTTGCAATGTGTCCGGACGATTTCGGGAGGATTCCAGAATCCCTGTGCGCACCCAACCGGGACACAGCACATGTACCTGAATATTCGCCTCTTTTTGCGCCAATTCATCAGCGAGCGTCTCGGAAAGCACCACGACCCCGTGTTTGCTCACTTTATAGATACCTTCGCCACTACCTCCCACCAAACCCAAGATAGAAGCCGTATTCACAATATGACACGCGTCCCCTTGTGTGAGCATACGCGGCACAAACGCTCGGATGCCGTGGATGACACCCCACAGGTTGACACCTAAAACCCACTCCCAATCGGCGAGCGTGTGTTCCCAGATCGGACGACTACAGACAACACCGGCATTATTACAAAGAATATGTACCGCACCAAAAGTGTCCAGTGTCTGCACTGCAAGGTTTTCGACCTCGGCAGCATTTGAGACATCCGTCTTGACAGTAAGAACGTCCGCGCCCTTAGATTTTAAGTCCGTCTCAAGTTCGGCTAATGCTTCCACTTCAACGTCAGCGAGAACGACTTTCATACTCTCCGCTGCGAACCGTTCTGCCAATCCTCTCCCGATGCCGCTCGCTGCACCCGTAATCACAGCAACCTTTTGCATGAAATTCAGATCTCCACATTAAATTAGCAACGAAACCTAAGCCTGAAACGAAGTGGAAGGGTTTTTGCTTGGGCGTTTCTTCAACTCTTTAGCAGAAACTATTCGATGCCCAGTCCACGTCGTTTCCCCGCAAGGTAAGTTTAAAAATCCGCTTGGCGTTGTTGGTGATATTCCTCTAACGCACGATTCGCATTTACAATCGTTTCCAACTTTTCGACAAGTACGTCAATGTGTTCACCGGGGAAAGCGAAGTAGAAATCATCATCGGAGAGCGCGGTATAGACGCGGTTACCGATACATCCCAAACTGCTCACGCTCCGTCCGCCTTGTATGACAGCGGGAACAACCGCGCACGTCGGTCGCCCCATAACCCCGTTCTCGGTACCGATGCCAGCAGCGGTCGCGGCTTCTGCTAAAAGCATCATCTGCCTCGGCGTGCCGGAGATGATAACGACATCAGGTGTTTCAGATGCATCCACCAAAGGCGAATAGACTGCATTGTTGAAAGCGTTTTCCTGTCGTGGAATGCCGGGGACCTCCTCCATAGCGATATAGCCGAGTTCGCCCATCAGTCCGAGGGTGCTTTCGAGTTCCTTCATCTGTGCATCCGGTAGTTCAACGTTATGCGTATAACACCCGATCGGACAGTTGTAATGGTCAGAGGCTTCAGTATAAAAAGTTTTGCCTTCCGCAGCGCGTCGCCAATAGGTACACCCGGAGGCTTCAACCTTTTCTACACGGGAAACACCGTCCGGTTGTGCGTCGTGAAAAGTTACAGCAATGGGAGCGGTTTCTAAATCAAGCAATTGTTGAATTTGTTCTGACATATTTTAATTTTCCTTGTGGTTCGGTTAGATGGAGTTCAGTATGAAGATCATTTTAAACATATATGGGGGCAAACTGCCCTTCGGTGGGTTCCGCTCAGCAGAACCACGCTTCGGTGATTCGAGGGGCAGGTAAATGTCCCTCTTTGCTACGGAAACCCAACGGAGTGTGCCTGCTACCCTGCATATCCGCAGCGAGTGACCATATCCGATAAAAGGTCTCTAAGGTATCCACACCGGCACGCGCATCATTTTCAACAAGTGCGTTGATCGTTTTATAAAGTTCATCCATTCGTGCGTCCGGGTGTGTCCATGTATAACTGAAAGCGGCTTCATCAAGCGTAAGTGAAAGTGCTTTCGTCTCAGGGCGGTTGAGCAGATATGAACCCGGCGGAATTAACAACCGAACCGCATACTGCACGGGATCCACGTGATACACAAGACGATGCGTATCAACAAACTGGAAGATTTCAAGATAGTTATCTAAGGTTGTCCACGGTGTAAACGGCACCCATGTCGGGCGTAGCGCGATGCCACCACTGTGAACGATGTCAATTGCAGTTTCGACATCGGCGCGTGTGTGATGTTTCTCCAAAATCGTTAATACCGTCGCACTCAACGATTCCACAGCGGAGATAATAAACCGACATCCGAGTTGCGCGAATTCCGGGAAATGTTTTCTATGCTTCAGAATATGCTCAATCTTTGTCGTAAAATCGAAGGTCAGGTTCGGATACGCTGCATGCATTTCACGGAGGATGCGAAGCCCGTGCATCGGTCCGTTGAGGAAATCGGGATCTCCGAACGTAATATGCGTTGCACCTTGCGCCACCTGCTCCTGTATTTCAGCAAGTACGGTATCGGGTTGGACAACAAAAAATTTGCCGTTATAAACCGGCGGTATAGGACAGTGCGTGCAGAGGTGTTTGCATCCGTGCGTTGTCTCCGTATACCCGACGGTTCGGGTTTCGCCATTATCCTCAAACTGGGCATACACCTCTAACGGTGGCAGTTTCACAGTATGAAAGCCAATGTCCTGTTTCCGAAGCGGTTCTCCCTTCGTAAGAGATTGCACCAACTCAACGAGTACTGTTGATGCTGTATTAGCGATACAAAAATCGACACCGTGTGATAGCAGATAGTCGGCGTTGAGTGTCGCATAAAGTCCGTACATACATATAGAGACACTCGGATTGATTTCTCGAATGCGGGGCAAGAGATAAACACCGAGCCGCAATGCCGTATGCATCGGGACAGAGATACCAATAAACTGTGCGCGACCAACCTTTTCAGCATCCAACGGTTCGACTGCAATATCAATTGCATCCGGTGCGAATCCTGCCGTTTCAAGCGCGCGGAGTGGGCGCGTAACCCCGGCAGGTCGGTGTCCAAGCTCGTAGCAGGAGATCAGGAGTATTGCACCAGGAGCGTGCATCGCTGAGGAGGTCCGCGTTTCCGTTTCCATGTAAATAGGATAGCACGTCATCATAACAATTAGCAACAGAATTCAATTGAAATACACTGTAGTAAAACCCGATAATGCTGCTAAACACTTGAAAAGTGCATCCAAATGGGTATATAAGTAAAGGTTGTAGCACTGGAGATACTGATTCACAATGCTTTGGACACTGATTCGACATGAACTCTTAATGAATCTAATGACGTTTCGCTTTTTGGTTGCGGTGATTGCGTCCATGTCACTTGTGCTTGCGGGGAGCATCGTCTTAACGGACAATTATGAGCGGAGACTCGCGAGTTACAATGAGGATTTCCAGAGACACCAAGAAGGAAACTTTAGTGGAAAAACGTATTCATCTTTCATGCCGTCCCTTGACAGAGCACCTAACCCATTAAGTCTCTTTAATCAAGGACTTGACAAGCGCGCGAAGAACTCCCTCCAAATCAAGATTGGAGAAATCCCCTTTTTATGGGGTGATGTCAGCCGTAATACAGGTTTCAGCAATCCTTTCCGATACCTGCTCGCCGATATAGATCTGGTATCTATTTTCCAAATCCTTTTCAGTCTCCTTGCTCTGGTTTTTGCGTACGATGCAATCGCTGGCGACCGCGAGAACGGTACGTTACGTCTAATTCTTGTCAATCCCGTTGGACGCGGCTTGGTTGTAATGTCAAAGTATTTAGGTGCTATGCTATGCCTTACACTACCGCTGCTAATGAGTTTTCTGTTGGCACTGCTGCTCCAACTTCAATCTAATGCCATCCACTATGGTGCCGACGATTTCCTCCGGATTGGCGGTATCTTTCTCACAACAGTCATCTATACCTCTACGTTCTATCTCATCGGGTTGTTTATCTCCAGCATGATTCACCGCCCGGCAACATCATTAATCGTCTCAATGTTTATTTGGGTGGTGTTGACACTGCTCTATCCGAACGTGAGTCTATTCCTCGTCAACCGCTTCATTCAGACAGAGGAGAGAGTCAAACAAGCGGATCAAGCAATTGACCAAATCTTGGAACAATTCTATCGGACTGAAGAAGCACCTGGGGATCCGTTTGAGGACTCGCCACTACTAAAGGGCAGCAAATCAGGGGGTGGAAGTTCGAGTTACACGCATCTAAAGAAAAATATTACGTTCATTCCAGATGAATCGGAAATCCATGTCCCAACGGTTAAAGCCTATTTCCAAGAACTAACAGCTGGACGGATTCGGACCGCTAACAAAGTCTGGCAAATACGAGAGACAACCTTTTCCGAAACCTATATTCGTAAATCAAGTATCGCCCGAAACGCGCTCCGATTCTCGCCCGCAGGTTTATATCACCTCTCAACAGAAGCATTGGCAGGTACAGGTCTCGCGAGGATGCAAGACTTTTTTAAAGCAGGGCGACAGTATAGGGAAACGGTATTGGACTATTTCTACGATAAAAAGGCGTTCAGTTCACGCCAATGGTTCGCGAGTGATAAAGGACCCGTCCGATGGGACGATGCCCCACGATTCTCTTATCAACCGCCGAGTGTCCTTGAAGATGCCAGTAACCGCGCCCTCCGCGATCTACTTCTACTTTTCATTCTGAATCCGATGCTGCTTATGATTATCTTCGCGGTTTTCAGTCGGCAGGAGGTCTGATATGCTTTGGCATATTGTAAAACGAGAATTGTTTGAGCAAGTCAATAGCCTCCGTTTCGCACTCGCGATGCTGCTGATTGTTTTTTTAATGCTCGTCAACGCCGTCGGGCACATTGACGAATATAAAACACGACAAGCAGAATATAGACAGCAGGTTTCAGCGTACTCAGCGAGACTCGAACAGAATAGTAATAATCTCTACAAACACGTTTTAGACGGTCCCGGCGAACTTTACAAGAAACCTTCACCCCTCTCTTTCTGTGCACACGGCAGTGAAAATAATCTGCCGAAATTTGCATCAGGAAAGCGGGCGGGATGGGGAACACACTATAACGTCTCCGGCATCTGGCGATTAAAATATAGTGGATTTCCATCCATAAAGGCGAAAGATATTTTCCCGGTATTCTTAAAAATTGATTGGATCCTCATCATCTCCAATGTCCTCAGTTTTCTTGCGATCGTCTTTACTTTTGACGCGATTTCTGGTGAAGTGGAACATGGCACCCTCCGATTGACGTTATCCAATGCTGTTGCGCGTCGGACAGTACTCACTGGTAAATTCTTAAGCTGCCTTATCAGTCTCGGTGCTGTTTTTATGAGCGGTGTGTTGGTTAACCTCCTGTTACTTTACCTCTCTGGAACGCTCCAACTCAATGCCGAAGAATGGAGCAGAATCGGTGGTATTTTCGTTGTGGGTTTGCTATATATCGCTGTCTTTATCGCCTTAGGGTTTCTCATATCCGTGCTTGTTAACAACGCCTCAACAAGCCTTGTCATTCTGCTGCTGATATGGGTAATTTGGGTTATCCTCGTGCCATCAATGCTTGGGACAATTATGAGTGGGTTGAACCAGCCATCAATCCGTCGGGGGCCGAGTCCAGTATATTTCAGACGTAGTGGACTCCAAGAACGCTATGTAGCCCGCGGATTAGAAGATGAAGCACCTACCCGTGAGCGTCCACCGACACCCGCAACACTGCTCTGGGCTGAGTTCCTAAATGAGGAGGCGCGAGAGGGCGCGAGATTGCAGAAAGCCTACTTAAACGCACAAATAAACCAGATTCAGATTGCCAGAGAGTTCAATCGTATCTCACCGACAGCAATTGTGCAGTACGCCGTTGAATCCCTTGCTGGAACCGGGTTCCAAAGACATCTGAATTTCTTGAAAAACGCCGAACGTTATGCCGATGCATTCAACGATTTTCTTATTTCTGCCGACCGCGCGGATCCGGACAGTCCACACGTTCCATTTGTTAGGGAAGGCATGTCCGATAAACCCGTCTCCTTTGAAAGCATTCCCAAATTTCAGGATCGGGTGCGTTTAGGAGATGCATTCAAAGGCGCAATGTTAGACGTGATGCTGTTGTTGCTCTTCTTCGTTGTGCTATTCGCGACAGCGCACGTTTCATTTCAACGGAAAGAAATATAACCACGCGTGCTTATTCTGCCAGCCGACGTAGCACATTGTGCGTGATGCGTTCAACGGCAGCATCGCCACCCGCTAATCCGTGCGACCAGTCGGTCGTAGCAGCAGTGAAGACCGTTCCGCCTTGTGTATAGATACCCATCGTTGCGGCACCGGTTCTGCCTCTTTCCCAACGCTCGTACCATTCACAATCATCAGGATGCCACCGGACAGGAGCCGTCGCGAGGATCGTGAAGCTTTCAGGCGTGCCGTCGCGATAGGTCGGCACCGGCAAACCGTTTTCAAGGGTCCACTCACATCCATCGCATTCGTAGCCGACAATCGTATTTGCACCACCGAAAGTGGCATCTCGCGCAAGGTTCGTCCCTTCAAAGACCCAATGTTCTGGACGATGGACTGTGTATTCGCCGGCACCGTCCATAAACTGCCCGTGACTCAAATGATATCCACCCTGCAGAAAACCTACACCCGTCAACTTATTTTCGGGACGATCTACCAGATAATGGCTCCAGAGAGTGCTGAGGGTACTGTGATCATCAGTCTTGTAGATTGGATCTTGGTTGTAGGTCTGTTTCCAGCAGACGAGAGCTCTGCCGTTATCTTCAGAACGGACCTGCCAACAGACCGAATTCCCGCTGAAGAAGGCGGCGTTCCCACCATTGGCGATAAACGCTTCAAGATTATCGCGCATCGGGGCAGACCAGTATTCATCATGTCCAACACTCAACACGAGTTTGTAATGTTCCAACATTTCAGGGTGAAATTCCAAATCGGAGTTCGCAGCATAATCAAGCGTATACCCGTTTTGTTCCGCCCAGACGATAAACGCCGACTCCCAATTACTGAAGATGCCGCGAGTAGGGCGGTCAAACGAGACGCGGTTCCCCTGTATCTTGCTTGCCCCGTGATACCCGTAGAGGCTGAAGCCGCCCCAGTTGTTGTAAGCGTTATAGGTGTTGGTGGAGAGTTGTAGCAAAATAGGCGTATTTGCCCCCGGTTTCGCAGGACGGACAATAAAGAAAAGCGTGCTTTCGGCAGTACGATGGTTCCGATAGACAACATCACCGCCACCATCTGTTGCGCGGAGTGTGCCTTCATAATAACCGCTCTGCCACGATTCCGGCACTTCAAGCGTAAAAACGGGTGACCATCCACATCCCTGCGATGACGCATCTGCGGGAATGGGTTGTGCTGCACCGGGCAGCTCCGCCTGGCTCCAGACGACTTCACGCGTCGCACCGATACGTGCAATCTCAAGTGAGTAGCTGCCTGCGCTTGTTGAGATATGGAATGCAATTTCTTCGCCGGGTGTGTAACTGAGTTGATGTGTATATCCGTCAATATAGAGCGGTCTGATCTGGTTTTCAGTCTGCGTTAAAGTTGCCATCAGGTCTCCTCCTTTGGTGTGTAGGGTATCACTTTTCGGACGAAATGTCAATTTTTTAGTTATCAGTTGTCAGTTATCTGTTAAGCCACTAACTATAGCACTACTTTTTTGACTTTTTTTGTCAAATATGTTATTATTCCTACAATGATGTATTGAGATTTGGAAATTGTTCCTATAAGAGAACCACATTTCAAACGCTTAACACCTATTTTTTTGCATCGGATGGAAAAGGAGAACACTGATGGCAATCCATGAAAAAGAGGAGCACATCCCTTCCGCTCCTACAGACGCGTCAATATTTTATCCTGAAGAAGATGGAGAACCGATGGCAGTGAGTGATCTTCACAGACGCATCCTCATGCGGACTTTACAAGTCTTTGACGAACATTTCAAACAAAATCCAGAAGTCTATGTCTCCGGCGATATACTGATGTATTATGTGGAGGGTGACCCGCGTAAATCGGTTTCACCCGATGTCCTGGTCGCTTTCGGTTTAGGCAAGAAACCCCGACGGAACTATCTCGTCTGGGTAGAAGGCAAGGTGCCCGATTTCGCGATGGAGTTTTCCAGCAAAAACACATATCAAAACGACTTAGGGCGCAAGATGGAGCTCTATGCTTCGTTAGGCATCCGAGACTACTTCTTATGTGATATAGAGGGGTTATATTTGCCGGCACCGCTGATGGGTTTCACTTTGGTTGATGGGCGGTATGTCCCGATTTCTGCCAATGTGAATGGTGGGCTGCACTCGCCTGCCCTGAATTTAGATTTCCATATTGATGATGTCGGGCGTTGGCTGCACACCCCTGTCCGGAATTTAGATTTCCCTGCCGATGTTATGGGTTTAGGTATTTACGATCCAGTTCGTGATGCTTGGCTTCAGACACCTGCCGAGTCAGCATTAGCGCAAGCGGAATTGGCATCAGCACGCGCAGAGAACGCCGAAGCACGCGCAGAGAACGCCGAAGCAGAAGTCGCACGACTCCGATCGGAACTCGAACGTTTGCAAGCACGGAGTAATTAACAGATGAGCACCAATGAAAAACAGATAGTTCCATTATCGCCTGAACAGATGCACCAGTGGGAGAACGATGGATACCTGCTCCTAAAAGGTGTTATCCCGGAATCTGCCATCAACGGTGTGCGGAACAGTTTCGCCCGTGTCGTAGATGGCATCATTCGCGAGTTGAAAGCGGACGGAATTATCGAAGATGAAGGGTCAGAACTCCCGTTTGAAACGCGATTCGCGCAAGTCGCTGGTGAGCACGCTAATCGCTTCGGTCGTTCTTGGCGGAACCAAGTGGCGACATCTGAAATTTTCGAGATACATCACGCGCCATCACTCGTGGATGCAATCGGGCAACTCACAGGTACAGATGTCATCGGACACCCTGTTTTCAATGCGCGTCCAAAACTTCCGGGTCAGCAATTGACTGTTGTCCCGTGGCACCAAGACAGCGGCTATTTCGGCACAGTGAGTGAAACTTCGCTCATCCCAACGGCATGGATACCGCTGGTGCCGGTAGATGAAACCAACGGTTGTCTACAAGTGGTTGCAGGCTCCCATCGGTTAGGTGTGGTTGACCATCGGACAGAGGCACGGGAAGGCAAGTTTCTTGAGGTGATGGACGAACTTATTGAAGATGCCCGTATCGTGACATGCCCAATGGCGTTAGGGGATGCCTTAGTGTTCCACAACCTCACATTCCACCGATCGCTACCACACACCACAAGTGAGATCGTCCGTTGGGCGATTGACATTCGCTATCTTCGTGATGGCGACCATCCCGGCACAATCTATTGGGGAGACCCTGATTTCAAGTGGGTCATCCGTAGTGAAACGCAACCTGTGACAACCTTCTCACAATGGGTCGAAATGTGGTAGTGAACCTATGAAACGTGTCCCTTTTGAAACTTTACGAGACGAATTTTATCGCGTGCTCGCTTCAGTCGGTTTTGCCGACGAGCGAGGCATGCTATGTGCGCGACTCTTCGCCGAAAACCAGCGCGATGGTGTGTATTCACACGGACTTAACCGTTTCCCCGGATTCGTCACTGGATTGGAAAGTAAACAGATTAACTTCAGCGCGCACCCAGAAAAAAACGAGAGTTTCGGTGCATTAGAACGATGGGATGGCAAGATGGGGGTAGGTCTTGTCAACGCATATCTCTGTATGCAGCGGGCAACAGCACTCGCCGAAACACACGGCATCGGATGCATTGGACTTTCAAACACGAACCACTGGATGCGCGGCGGTGCTTATGCACTACAAGCCGCGGAAGCCGGATATATCGGTATCTGCTGGACGAACACGACCCGACTCATGCCACCGTGGGGTTCCGCGGAAAAGAAAATTGGAAACAATCCAATGGCGATTGCCGTGCCGAGAGCAGAAGGACACATCCTGCTGGATATGGCGATGAGCCAGTACTCAAATGGAAAATTAGAAGTACTGCAGCTGCAGGGAAAAGAATTACCGCTACCGGGTGGTTACGACACTAATGGAGAGCTAACGGTTGATCCCGGTGAGATCCTTGATTCTAAAAGAGCACTGCCTATCGGCTATTGGAAAGGCTCCGGATTAGCACTTGTCCTTGACACGATGGCATCCGTTATTTCAGGTGGGCAAGCCACGCACGAAATCGGGAAACAGGGATCAGAATACGCGGTTTCCCAGGTGTACATCGCGATCAATGTCACCGGGTTGATGGGACAAGCGGTGTTGGATGAGACAGTGGCAGCGATCATCAACGATTTCCATACCGCCACGCCTTTAGATGCAAATGAAAAGGTCCGGTATCCCGGAGAAGGTATGCTACGGACACGGCAGGAGAGTCTCGAAAAAGGTGTGCTCGTAGACGAAACACAATGGCGGGCATTGCTTGAAATCAATAAAACAGGCGCAAACTAAATTTGGGGGCAATTGATGACGTTAAAAGTAGGGATTGTCGGTTGTGGCGGGATTAGCCGGAGCCATGCAGCCGCGCACGCGAATCTTGAAGGTATTGACCTCGTCGCAATGTGCGACATCAATCGCGATGCCCTCAATAACCGTGCCGATGAATACAGTGTTTCAAAACGATATACCGACTATGAGGAGATGTTTGCGCACGAGGCACTGGATCTTGTGAGTGTGTGTACACATGCACCCTTACACGCACCGATAGCGATCGCCGCCGCGAAATCGGGGGTTCATGTCTTATCTGAAAAGCCGTTGTCTGTCGATTTAGAGACAGCAGATGAGATGCTCGCAACGTGTCATGCAGCAGGTGTCCACTTAGCGGTCAGCCATCAATTCCGGTTTACACCGCTCTTTCGGCACGCGAAAACCTTGATTGATGCAGGCAAAATCGGTGAACTCCGTTCAATCCGAGAAGTCGGCAAAGGCCGCGAAGCCGGGTTTGAACTGATGGAAATGGGGGTCCACTATTTTGACGAGATGGATTTCTTCTTGGACGGCATCTCTTGGATTCAGGCACATATTACCTATCAAGGACATGACGTGACAGCGGCGGACATTATGCACAGCAGTGAGTTGTGCAGCACCGACCGGCGCGATAACGGTATCGTCGCAGGCGATACGATGCTCGTGCATATCGGCGGTGCGAACGGTGCCTACGGCATTATGGAACTTTATTGCCGCGAACCCAGGCACGGATGGATGATGGGACCCCATCTCCTCGGTTCGGAAGGGCAACTGATGATAAAACCGAACCCGGACACAGGTATAGATGAGATGTGGTACTGTCCCTTCGATGTCTCGTTTGCAGCACACACGCCTAAATGGGAACAGATAGCACTTGACGCATCAGCGTTTCTCATCTCTGGAAAAGCGTGGCAGTCTCGCCACACTATCTGGAGTGCAAAAAATATGCGGGACGCAATTCTTAACGGAAATCAACCCGAACTCGGCGGACACAACGCACTTACGTCACTTGAGTGTGTAAGCGCAACCTACGTTTCCCATTTTAGTGGGCAAAAGGTACAACTGCCGTTGGAAGAGCGGAGCCATCCGCTTGCAAAACGTCTTAACAGAGGAGTAAACAACTGAATGAAACTTACATTCTTTAACGACTATCAACTCGGTGTAATCACAGAAGACGGGGTTGTTGACATCAGCGACGCACTGAGCGGCATTTCGTATCACACACCGCAGGAATTGATACGAATGGTGATTGAGGACTTTGATAACCTACGTCCAGCGATAGCGGCGGCTGCTGAAAATGGGACAACTACCGCTTTAGATAGTGTTAGCCTCAAAGCACCCTTACCGCGTCCCGGGCAACTCGTGTGCCTCGCGGGTAATTACATTGAGCCGGATAGTCCGTCTCGCGGTGAGTTCAACGCATTTCTGAAGTCGCCGACCGGCATCATCGCCACAAAAGGGACAGTCCAACTACCGGAAGCAGATGTGACTGTGTTCCATTTTGAACCCGAATTGGCGATCGTTATCGGCAAAACGGCAAAGCATCTCTCCGAAGAAAACGCCTTGGACCACGTATTCGGTTACACACAATTCATTGACGTATCCGCACGGGGATTGCCCGGCGGTTTCTTCTTAGGAAAAAGTTGGCACACATTCGCACCCATGGGACCGGCACTCGTTACCGCCGATGAAGTGGCTGACGGAAACGCACTTGGCGTGCAACTCTGGATTAATGACGGCTTACAACACGACTTTTCCACGAACTCTATGGCACGCTTCATTCCAGAATTACTCGCAGAGGTAACCAACGTCGTAACGTTGGAACCGGGCGATGTTGTATCCACTGGGACACACCATGAAGCACTCACGGCAGTTGACGACGGAGATACCGTGAGATTGGGAATAGATGGTTTCGGACCAGAATTGACTGTTTCAGTCCAAGATCCCTTAAAACGGACGAGTTGGCGTGGTTAAGATCTTTGTTGTGTACCAGCTGCAGAAAAAAGTGTTGACAACTGTACCCATTAATGTGTATAATAATTTAAGGTGTAATTTAGAGGCTTCCTTCTAATCCACGAGATTCTACTTTGTAGTAACAAGTTTTGGAAACCAGCGAGCTGCGTCCGTGCTTCATAGCAAGTTTTGCAGACCAGCAAGCTGCACCAAAATCGCGGTACGGAATGAGACTTTTTCTGACGATAAGGAGACCGAATTAATGCAAAAACCCAGAAACATAGCCGTGTTGGCTATCCTCACGATTGTCTGCGCGTGGATGCTAGGCTGCGGCGGCTGTAATCCAGAACCGGTACCGAGCGGGATGAGCCCCACAGAAGGCCCCGAGAGCGGCGGGACAACTGTCCAGATTACTGGCGAAAAATTTGATATGAAAAACGGTGTAACCGTGACGTTCGGCGGGAAAAACGCCACAAGCGTGACAGTCCCAAGTGAATCACAAATTACCGCAATGACCCCCGGTGGCATGGCAGGCGAATCCGTTTCTGTCGTCGTTACCAACAAGGGCAAACCCGAAGTACCGGTCACGCTTTCACAGCAATTTACATACACCGATGCAACGCCACCAACCGTAACGATGAACGAACCCACTGATGGCACAGTCATCTCTGAGTACGAAGATTCCCTAAATGTGATGAACAGCGTGATGGTCTCATTTAGTGAAGCGGTGGATAGCGGCAGCGTCTCAGTCAATGTAGCAGTTACGAAAACGGAAGATTCACTGAGCGAACCGATGGACGCAACATTATCAGGCACAGTGAGTGGAACCGGCGATTCTGTGACATTTACATCCGATATGCCGATGCGGGCAGGACGGATGTACACCGTCACTGTCACCGGTGCTGCCGATATGGCGGGCAATACCCTCGTAAGTCCACATAGCTTCAGCTTCAGCATTACCAGTCCGGAGAAACTTGACAGATACCGTGTCCAAGAAGAGGATATTCAGGAAGAAAACGGTGAGGCTGCACTCAAGCGCATCGCTGCGCGTCCTGAGATTTTCGATAACCCAGAGCTGTGGGAACGGTTAGTCGCAGGGAACCAAGATGATTATATCTTTGACCGGACGAAACTGAGTGTCGGACAACGCTTATGGATTCGGCGCGGGGCTGCTTGGGGCGATAAGTAAGTCAATTCGTAACAAAAATGAAAAAAGCCGTGTACTCGCGACACGGCTTTTTTTATTGCCCTGAACCCACAAGGATCGCATGACTATGAACAGGCAGAGGACATTATGTTTGGCTCCCAAAGAGATTTTGATAATCGGACCGCTGAATACCGAAGCAATTTAGTCGGTATTAAGCATCTGCACCGATTAGGTACGCAGTCTGAATCGCCGCCGCGCCCTCAACCCAATCAACCTATCACGCTCCACGTGACAACATCTGGCGGTATTGCTTATGACGCAGTGCGCTGCTGGATGAAGGCAAATGGCCAAGAAACCACATTTGAACTCGTGCCGGGGGAACCCGTATGGAGTACACTTGAATGGAGATATGTTCGCCACTGGCACGGACAAATCCCACCACAAGCAGTCGGGGCAATCGTACGCTACAAAATTGGCGGACGCGTTGTGGACTCAGACAACTGGATTTTTGCGGATAACCAAGCGCGAGTATTATTGGACGCAACTGAATTCGCTTTCTCGATTGACGATTACGATGTGCCAATGTGGGTATACGATGCCGTTATCTACCATATCTTCTTAGATCGGTTCTATCCGGGAGACGGCGTGCCGTGGAAAAAACCGACGAATCTCTCCGGATTTTTCGGCGGCACACTCCGCGGCGCGATTCAGAAGTTGGACTATATTCAATCGCTCGGATGCAATGCGATCTGGCTCTCACCTCTCTTCGCGAGTCCGACACATCACGGCTACGATGCAACAGACTACTACACTGTTGAACCTCGGTTCGGCACGAACGCGGATCTCAAAGAACTGATCGAAAAAGCGCATCAGCGTGACATCCGAGTTATTTTGGATTTTGTCGCGAATCACTGGTCCAATCAGCATCCGACATTTCAGGCGGCACAACGTGATGCAAACAGCGAGTATCGCGCATGGTATACATGGCAGCGGTGGCCCGATGAATACACCAGTTTTTTCGGTGTGAAGGGGATGCCGCAACTGAACCTCAAACACAAACCGGCAAGCGACTATCTTTTGGCGTGTGTACAGTATTGGTTAGAAAACGGTGTTGACGGTTACCGACTCGATTATGCCCCGGGACCGCCGCACACGTTCTGGGCAGACTTTCGTCAAGCGTGTAAAGCAGTGAATCCTGATGCCTTTCTTTTCGGGGAGGTGGTCCGTCATTCGGAAGGGATAGCCGCTTACATGCCGCATTTTGATGGCTGCCTCGATTTTTTGCTGGCGGATGCACTCCGACGAACCTTTGTTCTCGAAACTTCGACGCTGCTGGAGTTTGAAGCATTTTTAGCAGCACATGAGACATATTTTCCGAAGGACTTCTCACTCCCTGCGTTTTTGGATAACCACGATATGACACGCATCCTCTACTTGGCAGGTGAAGATAAGGCGAAGGTACGATTGGCAGCACTCGTCCTATTCACACTCTCCGCACCGCCTGTGATTTACAACGGCACCGAAGTCGGCGTTTCACAACGGGACCCGCTTGGACGTTTTGAGGAGGCACGTTTACCGATGCTATGGGGAGATGAACAGGATAAAGATTTATTGACCTATTTCCGGCGGTTGGGGGCACTGCGGAAACAGTTACCGGTGCTTACTTCGGGAAAGCGAAAAGTTGTTCATTTGGATGTTCAAAACGGAACTTATGCCTATCTGCGTACTTCCGAAACCAGTCCTGTCTTGATTGTTTTAAATACGAGCCAGCGCGCTCAAACGATTGATGTTCCAGTCGCGACATTCCAAACGCCTGTGAAAGACCTGCTCAATGGAAATCAAGTGACAGTATCAGAAGATTCCGTAAAGGTTTCGCTTGCAGCGCAGAGTGGTGCGTTCATCGCCTAAGATTAAGATATACAAAAAAGAAGAAGGGGATCGGCAACTATAGAATGTTGTTACCGGTCCCCTTCTTTATAGGGGTTGTAAGATAAAACTATTGGGCACCGTTGCCATTACCAGCACCATTGCCATTACCAGCACCGTTACCGGCACCATTAGCACCGTTCGTGCCGTCACCAGTGCCATCGCCCGTGCCATCGCCCGTGCCATCACCAGTGCCATCGCCCGTGCCGTCACCAGTGCCATCGCCCGTGCCATCACCAGTGCCGACGCCCGTGCCATCGCCCGTGCCATCGCCCGTGCCGTCACCAGTGCCATCGCCCGTGCCATCGCCCGTGCCATCACCAGTGCCATCACCAGTGCCATCACCAGTCGAATCATCTTTCATGGGAAGTGACACAAAGACGCTGTCGCGGCCTTCGCCCGCTGCCATGTGGCAGTCGTGACATCCTTGAGCCATAGCTACAGGAATGGATTGTGGCATCATTAACTCTTCGGTTTCCGAAGCACGCTGGGTCGCGCCATATATCCAACCATTATGCGCTGCATACATCATGTCGTCGGTTTTAGTCATCGTTACGACTTGCATGATAAATGTCTCAGTAGGGTCCATGACTTTCTTGAGAATCATCGTTCCTGCGGGGTACGGTACTGTCCCAGCCATATTCGCCATGGCACCAGCTTCGTTGAAATAGACAGTACGACTGCCCGTGCCGTGTGCTGCGCCGGTTGCCGGCGGATCCATAGCCGCCTTAGCTTCATCGACGGTCATCGTCGGTGCGTCAAGCGTAACACTGGACGTGTACATCGTCATGTCCATCATATCCATGGTCATGGGCTTGTCAGTGCCGGGATCCGTCATATCGGCGGGGTCTAACATCTGTTGTCCGCGTTCACAAGCTACGAAGGCGACACAACCAACTAAAATAATAGCCAAGGCTATTTGAAATCTAAGCATTACGAATGCTCCTTCTTCTGTTTTTGAAATAGGAATTGACGAAGAGTTGCGAGCTTAATGCGACTCAGCTCATTCATTTCAGAATTTAACCCTTCGGGTTTATGTATACACAACCTTGTTTAATTATACTATACTTCGTTTTAATACTCAAGAAAAAATAATATTAAATAGAACTTACGCAAAAAGCAGCAATTTCAGTATTTTTAACCCCCTAAATCCCCGTTATCAGGGAGACTGTAAGGGGAAATTCGTAAGTCATTGGTTATAATACGCCAATTTTTTTATTTGTCAAATAAAAAATTATAAGGCTATAGCTAACTATAAATTATAGGACTTACGCAAAATGAAATGACATATCGTTTGTTATTGCTTACGATGGTATGTGAGGCGGTCACTACTTATCATTTTTTAAGATTTGTGAGCGAATTTTTAGAATGTAGGGGTGCTTAGGAGCCTGTGTAAAAGCAGTTTCAATTTCACGTCGTGCGTCAGGGATACGGTTGAGACGGTAATAGACGAAGGCAAGCGTGGCATGGTGTACCGGGCGGCTATCCTTTTTAACGACAGTTTCAGCAAGCGTCCGTGCTTCGGCAAGTTTCCTGTTTTCCGTCGCGAGCAGGGATGCCAATGCTTCTTTCGGGAACGGCACACCCGGCGCGAGTTGGATCGCACGACGGAAATCGGTTTCTGCAAGGTCAGACGCGCCCTGCTTTTGGAAAATCTTTCCACGCCATAAATACCCGGGTGCCCATGTCGGTTCGTGTTCTATTCCCATTGTGAGTGCTTGCTCGGCAGCTGCCAAGTCTCCTGACCTCTCGTGCAGATTGGCGAGTTGCACGTAGGTATCCATAAAGTCTGGATCGTGTTTGATGAGCGTGAGATAGTGCGCTGCGGCATTCTGTCGGTTTCCGAGTTTGGCTGCTATCATACCAAGATGTAAAAGTGCCTGACGGGAGGCGGGTTCCACAGTTAGGACACGCTGATACGTCTGCTTCGCGGCTGCTAATTCGCCGAGTTGCATCTGAAGATAGGCATAATCTTTCAGTGCCGGTATAAACATATCATCCGTTTCAAGTGCCTTTTGCAGCGGTCCCAACGCCTGCCGTAGCTGCTTTTTTTCAATAAACCAGTGTGCTTGACGGAGATAGCGTTCCGCAAGTGTTCGGCGGTAACGCGCTTCGGCGATTTCGGCTGCTTCACTATTCCCCATACCGCGGAGAGCCTCTGCAAGCGATTTGTGAAATGTCGGCTCATGCGGTGCGTGTTGGACAGCATGTTCGTAAAAACGACGGGCGACATCGAATTGTCCACGCCTTATTCCCACTTCGCCGCGTCCGAACGCTGCGCTGGCAAGTGTCTCGTCTTGGGTGAGTGCCTCCCTAAAAACGGCATCGGCTTCGTCAATACGGTTGAGTTTGAGAAGGACATGCCCAAGATTGTTGTATGCGGCAGTCGTCTCTGGGTGCAATTGCACGGCGACACTATAGTATCTACGCGCCTGCTCTAAGTTTCCACGCTCGGTTTCGATCTGTCCCAAAGCGACATACCACGCCACCGGTGCGTCCTCACCCGCACCTTTGACGGCTTTTTGGAGCCACATATCGGCTGCCTCCAGCTGCTTGTTGCGATGATACGCCGCCCCCAGTTTGGCTTGTACAATGAATTGTAGGCGAGTGACTGAGCTATCAGCTTGTTGTTCCGTTGAGAGGTGTTGCAAGGCGCGTTGGAAGGCGTTAATCGCGGTGGGATAGTCTTTCAGTTTCGCGGCGGCATCTCCTTCGCCGATATGGACAATCGGCACATCTGGTGCTGCCTCAGCAAGGGATCGGTATAAACGGAGTGCCTCCTGCCACTGTTCGGCTTGAAATGCTTGTTGGGCATCTTTCAACTGTTTCTGAAACGTTTTAGGAGTGTCTGTGATATTCCGTCGCAATATATCATCGCCAGATGCCCATGTGGCGAACATAAATAGAAGTACGCCGATGACACAATGCTCCCATTTTACCTGAGGCGTGCGCCTGCCTGATCGTCTGTTTTCGCGATGCATTAAGCCCTGATAATCTCGCATCTGTTTATTTTGCCTTGTTTTCTGTTCGCGTGAGTTCATCGTCTAAAATATGCCAAGTCTTCTCCTCTTTCTCTCCAGTCAACCATGCTTCAAACCGTTGCGCTGCTTCCTCTTGTCTGATCCGCTCGGTGATCTCTTCACTGACCTCTGAATACTCCTTTTGGTATGCGGGATTAATCCGAACGCGTTCGACAATGCGGTATCCTTCCGCAACAAGGATCGGTTGACTTCGCTCAGAAGTTTTCAATTCGGTTATAATGCTCCCTAACGGTGTGTCTGCCTCGACTGTCGAAATCGCAAATTTAAGTGTCAACAGCGTCTCATACGCTTTACGGACTGCCTCAAATGTTTTCCCTTGCTGTAAATGCCCATTGAGTTCTTGTACCAGGTCCACCACATTTTGCTTTTCCGTTTCTGATATACCCTCCGGAATAACGATAAGTAGCGAGTTGAAAGTGAGCGTCGGTGGCACAACAAATTCGGTACTATGCGTATTATAGTATGATTTGGCTAACTTTTCGACTTCGGCACTGTTGACGGCATTGAAAAAGATACGTCGGAAGAATTCATCGTAAATGAGCTGCTCATAGATCCACATCTTCAAGGCTTCAGTTTCTAACTGGTAGTGCTGTAAAACGTTTTGGAAATCTGCCGCAGCATCATATCCGGCACGAATCTCTGCGATCTTTCCTTCAATATGCACATCGCGCTCGGCAATCACAATACCTCTCCGCTCTGATTCCTGTAAGACGAATTTACGGTTGATGATTCTCTCAAGGGCAGCGCGTTTCTCAACAGCAGTCGGTGTCTCAACAAGAGGCTTTCCCATAATCGCAGCAATACGAAACTCATTTTCGAGTTCGCTGCGCGTGATAGCATCCGTATTGACAACCGCAATGACAGTATCAATAAGCACTTGCGTGTACGCGTTGCCGTTGATACAGAAACAGAACAAGAACAAAAAAGTGATGTAACGCAGCATATTATCTCGGACTTCTGGGTGTCAGCCACTCCTCTTCAATGTGCAAACCGAGTCCAGGGCCGTCATTTGGAGCGATATAACTCTCCGTTGGCAGAGATTCACCTTCAAATAACTTCGTCTCCGCCAACGGCACACCGGGTGGGACACCGAGGTAGTATTCTACCCAAGGCGTATTCGGCATCGCAGCGGACAGATGCAGACCGGATTGGCGGAGTCCACCACCGTGGAAGATAACAGTGAGTCCTGCAGCGTCCGCGAGATGGCAGATTTTGACGCATTCGGTGATGCCACCTACCCAGAAGGTATCCGGTTGTAAGATGTCCAAGCATCGCCTTTCGATAATCTGTTGAAATGGGAAGCGCGTATAATGATGCTCACCGCTCGCCAGACTCACCCAATCGACAGCCTCTCTGACCTTCACCAGACCGTCAATGTCTTCTGGAATGAGAAACTCTTCTATCCATTTGAGCCGATACGGACGGAGTCGGTGCGCCAAACGGATGGTGTAATCAACGTCAAAAGCCATGTAGCAATCGAGCATAATTTCAACATCATCACCGACCGTCTCTCTGGTTTTCTCGACCAGTTTTTCGTTCTCTTTCAAACCCCATTCGCCATCCACAGGTCCATAAGGACACGCTAACTTCACCGCTTTGAATCCGAGCTCCAACTGCCAATCGGTATCGTTGCCCGTGGCGTAAGCGAACATTTTCTCACGCAAGGGGCCCCCCAGCAGCTCATAGACGGGTTGGTTTTTAATTTTTCCGTTCAGATCCCACAAAGCGATGTCAATACCGCTGATCGCACAACTTGTTAAACCTTGTGAACCATAAGGTTTGGACATACGGAACATCATATCCCAAATCTTCTCAACGGCGAAGCAGTTTTCACCGATCAGCATTGGTCCGAAGTGTTCATCAATGATCGCTGCAACGGGGGTGCCAAACGAGGTTTCGCCTATCCCCCAGGTCCCATCTTCGGCAGTAACTTTGACATAAACCTGATCCCATTTCGGCATCCAACTCGAACGGTGGCGTTTATATTCTGGGTAGCGCGACATCGGGTTTGCGACTTCGGCATGAGCATTCCACGGTTCACGGCGCGGTGCCGTGCGTTTGATGTCCCGCGCCGGTACGTTGATTCGGACGGTCTGTATATCTTTGATTTTCATGCACTCACTCCGTTGAAGGTTTCCAGCATGATACCATAACGTGGCGTTTAATTCAAGGGATTTGATGAGAGCAATCTGGATTATTTTGTTATTCCATCAACGCAATCACACCACAAGCGATGCGCGCACCACCGCCTGTTCTAACTTGCACCTCTTTAAGCACCGAGACAATCCACTCACCAAACGCCACATCGTCCCCTTGGAAATAGCCCAACATCCACGCAGTCGTCCGCGCATCCAGAAATGTGATGAGGAGTTGGTTGTAACCCACTAAGTCTGCGGGGTTCTCAAAATCGATGCCGGATGAAATGTAGAGGTGTGTTAACCGCATCCGCATCTCCTGCTCAAATTCTTCAGGGGTTCCAGTGAGGAAAGTCTGCCGATATTGATTCGTGAAAAAATCCGGGTCTATGGGCGCACCCTTAGACAGAAAGAATTCATGGTAGGCAGCCAAACGGGTCGGTTCGGTTTCCAAAAACGCTTGGTACGCTGGCGATTCCGTCATCTGAATCACAGGCAAAAATGCCAGGTCCAGCAGTTGCTCAGGCGTAAAGAAGCAGCGAAGCACCAGCTCCACCGGCTCATGGCTATGCGGACTTATCGTTTGACCGGGAAGGTGGTGTTCCAATTCCAAGTCGATCTGTTGACCGAGCACTGTCAGCGTACAAACGTGCGCGGCTTCTGCCATCGCCATTTCCGTTTCCATTTGCATCTGTGCAGTATTGTGGGTATGTGCATCTGTGCCTGCATGCGGATGGGTCTGGAACGTGTCGCCTGTTTCATGGATCAGTAACAGTTTACCGAGAATGTCGGTACTCGGCTCGCCACCAAGGGACCAGAGCGGCGTTGTAAATTCTAAGACACCTATCCCATCTTCACCGACTGGGATATTACCGATTTCACCGACACCGATAGGCGGTATTTCAGGTGTCGCCTCGGCGACGGGGACACCAACCATGCCTGTAGGAACCTCCATAGGATGCCAGTGCACTCCGATGTCGGCACAGGTGCCTTCATGGAGGTGCGTCGCGTGCAAACCTGGGGATGCATTCTGAATTTCAATCCGGACATGAACCGTTCCATTCACTTCCGCGAACGTGGCTTTACCGGTCAGACCGCTTCCATCTTTTTCTGAGATAACGGCAATTGCGATTTTTTCGACAGGTGCCGTGGTAATAACCTGTGTCGGAATTCGCTCACAACTGCTTACAAGACATGCCGTGATAATGAGCGTTATTAATGCTGCATGCGTGTTGTATTTTATTTCCATAGATAGCCAAATTGTTCCTTCAGTTTTATGGCGCGCCCGTAAAAACATTTACTATAACCCAAAAGCGTATTGCCAACCGGCAACGATTATCCAGTCGAATTCGGATACCTCGACATCGGTAAGTAGCATGAAATTGCGCGAACCCACAACGATTGTCCAGTCGAGTTTCATCTGCGGTCCGTCAGGATGCTGATCAAAAGGATATTGCCAACCGGCAACGATTGTCCAGTTGATATAGTGAAGTAGCATGAAATTTCGCCAATCGGGAAGGGTTGTCGAGTCGAGTGCCATCTGCGGTCCGTCAAGATTTTGATAGACCGGCATCTGAAGTTCAAAAGTGAACCGTTGGCCTGCCAAAATTCCGCCGGGTTTGTCGGGGAAGGTGAAGTTCACACCTGCGGACACACTTCCGCGCCTCCCTCCTTGAAGATTTGGATCCATCGTCGGAGATATATACTCAGATCGTGTCGTTCCAATGAGTGCGGCGTACCTGTCGTTGGATGCCATCTCTGCTTCCGAGGTGAACGTGGTAATGTTACCCCAATTTTCAAATGCACCGCGGAGAGAAATGCTAAGAGAGTCGTTAAGCCTGCGTGCGCTCCAAAGCGTGGAACCGATAGTGGGTGCTAATCTGTAATCTCGCTTGTTTTTGTTGAGCCGGATTGCACCGCGTGCTTGGGCACCATAAGACCAG
Source organism: uncultured Poribacteria bacterium (assembly GCA_951828385.1). Classification (GTDB taxonomy): domain Bacteria; phylum Poribacteria; class WGA-4E; order WGA-4E; family WGA-3G; genus WGA-3G. The sequence goes on along the minus strand of OX639973.1, from coordinate 2,511,781 downwards.
GCACCGTGTGTTGCTGCAAAGGTGAGTCCCGGCCTTAGTTCAAAAGAGCCAGACCCCACCTGCATCGGGTAGTGAAGACCGGTTAATCCGCTGCTGCCGCTGTACGCGCCTCTTCGGGAAACAATAGATCCTGTCGGTATAGAGACACCGACGTTGAGGCGGAAATCGGCGTTTGCTGCATTGAGCAGTGGCATGAGCGCGGCAAGTTTAATATCCCCGAGTCCGGCGATCGTCCCTGACGGATTTCCTATTAGGTGATGGTGTCCTACGGGCCCGTCTCCTCCGGGACTGTGGAGGTGTGCACCTTGCACTTGCATGAAGGTGTTCCGATAACTCATCATTGCCATGAGCGTAATCCTGTCGTGCGGAGCAAACGTCGCTCCGAACATGCGCACCCGCATCCGCATCCTGACGGGTACCATCAGGTAGTCGTCGAGTGTTTCTTCGATGGAGATGGCGTTCCCGTCTTGAAGTCCGTCCATCGCCATCTCGATGGAACGGTATGAGAACATTATCTCTCCTGCCCTGTGAACAGAGGCTTCCATAACGCCGAGTGGTGCATAGTTATCAGGACGAGCGGAGGCTATCTGCTCAGTCGATTCTTTTTCTGATGCGGCGTGAGTGCCATTCGCAAATACATTTACGATGTTCCCACAGAGGAAAAGAATGAGGAGAACAATGCCCCCGTTTTTATGTGTTTTCATGAAATGCCCTATTCTGTTTTAGATACATAGTTGTATTGAAAGGTATTATATCATATTTCTGGCACAAAATCCATATCCGCTCAGGCTATACTTAAGGCTTGACATTCCACGCTATATTGATAGAATAGAAATATATTACAGGTATGGAGGGAATGAGATGGGATATGAGTTCGATCCGAATGCAATGTACCGAATGCCGACCCATTTTGGACCGAGAACAGGACCGAGATACGGACCCGATGGCAGAAAATTTGAATGTAAAGATAACCCGAAATCGACATCAATTACAGTCAGTTTCCTGACGAACAGCGAACAATTAGAGGCTTTTCTACCCCCAGGCTTCTCGCTTAACGGCGAACCCGTGGTGTCCGTGTCTGGAGGTTATATGAAAGAAATCGAATGGTTGGCAGGACGCGGCTATAATACCCTTGGGGTGAGTTTCCCCGTCGTTTTCAACGGTGAAGTCGACCGAGCGACAGGATCGTTTTTAACAGTTCTCTGGGAAAATCTAACAGACCCGATTTTGACGGGCCGCGAGGAATTAGGTTTCTCCAAAATCTATTGCGAACTGCCAGAACCGTTAACTTTCAACGGCGAAACACACTGCACCGCGAGTTGGCTCGGATTTAAGTTTATGGACATGCACGTGCGCGCGACAGAGCAAGTGCCGATACAACCGCCGTCCTCTCCACCCAAACAACCGAGTGCCGAACAACCGCTTACCGGCACACTCCACTATAAATACATGCCGAGAACCGGGGAATGGGGGACTGCCGACGTTACTTACGCCGTGCTAACGCCTGCGAGGACACCGAACCGCGTTGTGAAGGAGCATTGGCGTGGTGAAGGCACAGTGCAATTCCACAAAGCGCGTTGGGAAGACCTGCCGACGCAGTACAACATCGTCAACGCCTTCCACGAACTGGAGATTAAAGAGTGGCGGGGTGCATCTATCGTCAAAACCGTCGGTGGGAAGGACCTGAGCGACCAGCGGATTCTACGCTAATACATCATCGAACCGCCAGAGACGGTGACAGAGAGTCCTGTTAGATATACGGCTTCGTCTGAAGCGAGAAATGCCGCCATTTTCGCTACATCTGTCCCTTCAGCAAGCCGTCCTAACGGCACTGCTGCCACGTTGCGGCGTGCGAATTCTGCGCGTTGTTCGTCAGCAGGAAGATCCTCTGGCATCAAGGCAGATGCGAGATGCCCGACGCGTTCTGTATCGACAAGGCTCGGACAGATAGCGTTCACATTCACCTGATACGGTGCAAGTTCATGTGCAAGCGACTGCGTGAGACCGATGACAGCGAATTTCGAGGCACTGTACGCCGCGTAGCGCGCGGATCCCTGTTTACCTGTTACCGACGACATATTGATAATTTTGCCCCCGGTTCCCTGCGCGATGAGATGACGTGCCACCGCTTGTGAACAGAGGAATACGCCTTTCACATTGACGCGCTGGACTCTGTCCCAATCTTCTTCAGCCAGATCTACGACAGGCACACGATCTTTACCAGCGATCGTTCCGGCATTGTTGACGAGAATGTCAATTTTCCCGAAATGCGCAACGGTCTTGTCAACCATCTCGCCGACCTGTTTCGCATCCGAAACATCAGCAACGACGCTGATAGCGCGCCGTCCCATCGCTTCAATTTCACGCACGACATCAGGTAATCCCTGCCACTCCGTCTGATCTGCAGCATAGGGATGCTCGGTAATATCATTAACAGCAACATCGGCACCTTCCTTCGCCAATCGCGTCGCAATGGCACGCCCGATGCCGTTTTTGCCTCCCGCACCCGTCACTAAGGCGACCTTTCCAGTTAAGTTGTACATTGGGATATAGCTCCTATGAATTGTATTATTTAGGGTAGATTTTAGAATTATTTAGACACTATAGTTGGCGAGGTTAGGGGACGAAAACTACCGGAGGAATGGCGAAAGTGCCCATAAGTAGATAATAACCTCTATTGACTTCAATATGATCGACCTCAATACAGATGTAGGGGAAGGAATATACCAGAGTAGAATTGTCCCGTCGTAACTCACGCTAGCGATAGTTTTTCCATCTGGAGAATATACAACAGATGTGACATCTGATGTATGCCCCTCAAGTATAGTTTTATGTTCTCCTGTCGTGCTATCCCACAAGTGTATTACCGCCCCGCTTCCGCTTGCGATAGTTTTTCCATCCGGGGAATATACGAGAGAAGATATAGCAGCTATTTGGTCGAATCTTGATGTTGTAGTTCTGGCGACTCCTGTGGCAACACCCAATAACTGCAATCCTTCAAGTCCATTTCCGCTTGCGATAGTTTTTCCATCCGGGGAATACACCAGTGACTGAAAACTGTGCTTAGGTCCCATACGTGTGCCTATCTCCAATCCGGTGTTGACATCCCATAAACGTATCGTCTTATCACGACTTGCACTTGCGATAGTTTTTCCATCTGGTGAATATACTACTGAATTGACGACATCTGTATGCCCATTGAATATGGATACAGTGCTTGTCGCAGGCTCCCATATCCTAACCGTTTTATCTCCACTCGCGCTTGCAATTGTCCTACCATCTGGGGAATAGCATATACTACTAATATATCCCGTAGGCACTCTGAGCATTCCCAACTGATGTCCTATGGTAGCATTCCACAACCGAACGGTTTTATCCCCACTTCCGCTGGCGATAGTTTTTCCATCTGGGGAATATGCTACAGATGTGACATTATCTGTGTGTCCTCTGAGTGTTGCTTTGTGTTCTCCGGTCATCGCGTCCCACAATCGCACTGTGTGGCTATAATCCCCAGTTGCGAGAGTCTTGCCGTCTGGTGAGTACGCCACAGTGTAAAAAGCACTGGTATGTCCCGCGAATGTTGCTTTGTGTTCTCCGGTCGTCGCGTCCCATAAACGGACTGTCCCGTCCCAGTTTGAACCTGTCGCGAGGGTTTTTCCGTCCGGCGCATAGGTTAAAGACTCAACCCATCCGGTATGTCCTTTGAGCGTTGTTTTGTGTTGCCCCGTGGCTGCATCCCACAACCGTACCTGACTGTCGTAACAAGCACTTGCGAGGGTGCTACCATCGGGAGAATACGCTACCGAAGAAACACGCCCTCTATGCCCCGTAAACATGGCTTTCTGTTGACTTGTGGCAACATCCCACAATCGGATGGTTTTGTCTTCACTCCCACTTGCGATAGTTTTTCCATCCGGAGAATACGCAACGGAGAAGACAAAATCTGTGTGTCCTTTGAGTGTGGCTTTGTGTTTTCCTGTAGTGGCATCCCACAATCGGACGGTTTCGTCTTTACTCCCACTTGCGATAGTTTTTCCATCTGGTGAACACGCAACGGCATAGACATAATCCGTGTGTCCTCTGAGGGTTGCTTTATTTTTTCCTGTGACAACATCCCACAGCCGGACCGTCTTATCCCTACTTGCACTCACGACAGTGTTACCATCTGGAGAATATACTACGGAAAAGACTCTCTCTTTATGCCCTTTCAGAATAGTTTTGTATTGTCCTGTAGTTGCGTTCCGTAAGTTGGCTTCCCATCCCAAGCCTCCACTGGCAATTGTTCTGCCATCCGGTGAATATACCACTGAAAAGATTGTGCTCGTGTGTCCATCGAACAGATTTAGTTCTTCTCCGCTCTGGGCATCATAAATCCAAATTCCGATGTCGGTTGCTGCTGCCAGACGCGTCCCGTCCGGGGAATACGCGATTGCTTGTATTGAACCCTTACCAAATCGGGCTTTGGCACCTTTTGGTAAACGCAATTGTGTGTGCGGTTGGTATTGGGCAAAGGTATTCGTTAAATTTACGGATAGAACGATTAACAGGATTAACAGAAAAAAAATTCCCCGTTTCATGAAGATGTCTCCTTTTTTCACATTTATCAACGTGAGTTTGAGAAAAATAGGCGTGTGTTTTATACAAAGAATCGCTATTGCATAATGGACAAACTAAACTTTAACCGAAAGGAGGCCTTAATGCTTATTATATCACTTTACTGCGCGATTGACGACTTTTTTCTCCAGGGTTCATTTACCCCCTTGCCTTCTAATTCCAAACATGCTATCATATCCTCATGCCAAAGTTGAACCTAAAACCTACCCACAAAGTGATCCGAAACTACTATGCCACGCTCCAGCAATATGACCGGCACAACGCTACACACGAAGGTGCGGTTAGCAATCCCTTCGCTTTCTTATTGGATACCTGTGCAAAACAACTCAACGCTACGCTTATCCCGCAATATGGGATGCACACGCCAAAGGGAAACCGGATCGTCATTGATGGCGTAGTCCTTGACGAATACGGACTCCCTTTCGCGTATTGGGAAGCGAAAGATATTGACGATGACCTCGTCAAAGCCGTTCAAGCCAAACGCGATGCTGGCTATCCACTTGACAATATCCTCTTCCAAACACCGCAGCGCGCCATCCTATATCAAAATGGACAGGTAGTATTAGACGTGGACATCACCGAACCAGCGCGTCTGATTGCTGCACTTCAATATCTGTTCGCTTACGTGCCGCCCGCGCTTGACAATTGGCAAACGGCTGTCTCCGACTTCAGAGCGTATGTACCCGATCTCGCGAGGGCCTTGAAGGCACTCATCGATCAACGCCACGAAACGGATCCCACGTTCAAGGCGGCGTTCACCGATTTTTATGAGATCTGCCGCACCTCTATTAACCCAGAACTCTCACGCGATGCTGTCGAAGAGATGCTCATCCAACACATCCTCACTGAACGGATTTTCCGTACCGTTTTCAATCGGTCAGATTTTACGCTCCGAAACATTATCGCCCGCGAGATTGAAAACGTCAGTTACATACTCATGCGGCATGAAGTGAGTCGAGACGTGTTTCTTGAACCGTTAGACCGGTTTTACGTTGCGATCGAGCAGGCAGCAACGCTCTGTAAAGACTTCTCTCAAAAACAGCACTTCCTCAATACATTCTACGAGAAATTTTTTCAGGGATTCTCTGAGGATGTGGCAGATACACACGGCATCGTCTACACGCCGCAGCCGATCGTCGATTTCATGGTGAAGAGCGTTGAACACATCTTGAAGACCGAGTTCGACCGATCGTTATCGGATACCGGCGTGCATATCATCGATCCATTTGTTGGCACGGGGAATTTTATTGTCCGTCTCATGCAGGACATCCAAGGCACAGCGTTGGAGGAGAAATACCGTCATGCGTTGCACTGCAACGAGGTGATGCTCCTGCCCTACTATATTGCGAGTTTGAACATTGAGCAGGAATACTTTCAACGGACGGGGACGTATCTACCCTTTGAAGGAATTACGCTTGCGGACACATTTGAGATGCTTGAGCCGGAGCAGGGGGAACTCTTCACACGTGAAAACACAGATCGGGTGAAGCAGCAGAAGGCAGCGGATATGTTCGTCGTTATCGGCAATCCACCCTATAACATGGGGCAGATTAATGAAAACGACAACAATAAAAATCGTAAATATGAGACGATGGATACTCTCCTACGAGAAACATATTCACAAGCCTCAAAAGCAACGAATAAAAATGCCCTCTCGGATCCGTATGTGAAAGCGATTCTGTGGGCATCAAAACGGATTGGTAAAGAAGGCGTTGTCGCATTCGTGACAAACAACGGTTTTCTCGACGGCATCGCGTTTGACGGTATGCGGAAACATCTCGCACAGGATTTCAGCAAGATTTATCATGTTGACCTCAAAGGGAATGCGCGGACCTCCGGTGAACGCCGCCGAAAAGAGGGTGGTAATGTTTTTGATGACCAGATACGGGTTGGCGTTGGAATCAGTTTCTTCATCAAAAAAGCAGAAACGACTTCGGAGATAGCGGAAGTTTGGCTCTATGCTGTTGACGATTATCTCAAAGCACGCGAGAAACAAAAACTTTTAACCGACTTCGGAGACTATACAAACGTTCCGATGAAACAGGTGGACATTGACGCTAAGCATACATGGCTCACGGAAGGTCTCCACGCCGAATTTGACACCTTTATCCCGATGGGCACAAAAGAGGCGAAGGCGAAAAAGGGGACTGTGACAGATGTAGTTTTTAAGACTTATAGTCGCGGGGTCAACACAAGTCGCGATGCGTGGACTTACAACTTTAGCCGAAATACCCTCACTGCGAATGTTCAGCAAATGAGCGAGACCTACAACACAGAAGTGGATAGATGGAAACGGCAGGAAAACCAGAGAGAAATTAACGTTGATAGTTTTGTGGTTTCTGATACGGCGAAAGTCAGTTGGAGTGAAACGCTAAAGCGAAACTTGCAAAGTGGAAAAACCATTGATTTTTCGGAAGGAAGGACGAAGATAGCAATCTATCGCCCGTTTACGAAATTGCACCTCTACTTTGACCGAATGATGATAGAACGTGTTTATGTTTTTCCATCTATTTTCCCCAGTGCTGAGACAGAGGCAGAAAATAGAGTAATTTGTGTCAAGGCTCCTGGAAGTAAGCAGTCATTTCATTGCTTGATGACACAGCAGTTGGCAGATGTCCATCTTACTGGCGATTCCCAATGCTTCCCTTTCTATACCTACGACGAAGACGGCACGAACCGACAAGAGAACATCACCGATTGGGCATTGTCCGAATTCGGGACGCACTATAGCGATGACACTATTACCAAGTGGGACATCTTCCACTATACCTATGCCCTCTTGCACCATCCCGTCTACCGTGAGAAATACGAAATGAACCTCAAGCGCGATCTCCCGCATATCCCATTTGCCGAAGATTTTTGGGGTTTTTCCAAAGCGGGTGCGGCGTTAGCAGATCTCCACGTCAACTATGAATCCGTTCCGAAATACGATAAACTCCGAAACATTGAAACCCCCGGCATGCAGGTCAATTGGGATGTCGAGAAGATGAAACTCTCTAAAGACAAGACGCAGTTGACATATAACGACTTCTTGACGCTGGATGGCATTCCTGCAGAGGTTTATGACTATAAGTTAGGCACACGTTCTGCGTTAGAGTGGATCGTGGATCAGTATCGTGTCAAGGTAGATAGACGAAGCGGTATCAAAAACGACCCGAATCGCGCCGAGGAGCCACAATATATTGTGGATTTGATAGCGCGTGTTATCCATGTGAGTCTAAAGACGGTGGAGATTGTTAAAAGTTTGCCTGAATTGTAGGCGTTTTTGTTAAGGCTCTTGACGGTCCAATTTCATTTGATTTTATTCGACTTTTAACGTATAATTGAAAAAAGATTGTTTCAACGTTAGTCAATTTTAGACATGAGTTCACCTATGAATCAAAACGAAAATGATTATGTATCGTTGGTGAGAATCCCGCGTAAGTGGTTTAATGTATTTGTCTGGACTTTTTCCAGTTTAGTGATTGCCAATGTTTTAATTGAATTTTTCACCAGTTGGGCTTGGAAAGATTTAGGTGAAACGGTATTAACACGAACTGCGGTTCTCATGACGCTAATAGTCGGTTGGTTCTTCATATTAGCGCATATATGGGAGGTTATCATGTTAGGATATGCAAAACTATTCAAAGACAAAATCCTTGCACAAGGCAGAGCAGAAGGTAAAGCAGAAGGTAGAGCAGAAGGTAAAGCGGAAGGTAAAGCGGAAGGCAGAGCAGAAGTGTATCGTGAGTTGCTGCAAGCGCAAAAAGAGGGTATAACGCTGGAAGAGTTGCTGAAAGCACAAGATGCCGAAAATGGTAAAAACGAAGGCGACGAACCTTCTTCTTCAAAGAACGGGTAACTCTTTAATCCTTTAGGACATATATGGGAGGCTATCATGTTAGGATATGCGAAACTATTCAAGGACAAAATCCTTGCGCAAGGCAGAGCAGAAGGTAAAGCAGAAGGTAAAGCAGAAGTGTATCGTGAGTTGCTGCAAGCGCAAAGAAAAGGTATAACGCTGGAAGATTTGCTGAAAATATACGATCCCAAAAACGATAATAACGCAGGTGACGAGCCGTCTTAGGGAGACCACAGGACGTATGTCGGGATATTAAATAGCGTGCCGAGCAGTGCCCACATCCCCACGAACACATAATCGCCCATGACCAAACCGAGAAAGAACGGGATTGCGCGTTGATGTGCCCGTAAACCGAAAACCGCGATGATGATGAACTTTACCAGCCAACCGAGGAAAACAGAGAACCAGAAATCTGCGAGTCCACCCCATGCCGCGGCGGTCATCACATACCCGATTGGATGGAAGGGCCACCACATAAATTTATGGCGTAGGAAATAGAGAATCCATGTCATCCCTGCCCCGATGCCCATAGATTGTGTGCCATCCCAATTCGGCCCCGTAGGGTTGTTAATCCACCGTTCTAAGCGTCTACCGAAAACCTCCTCACCGATACCGATGATGTAGCCGTGTACAGCGAGTGCTCCTGTCTCATAAAGAAGGTAGAGGAACGCCCAAAACGAGGCGAGCGTACCGATGACAATAGCGAACATCATCACCCAGACGAGTTTTCGGCTGTTGATGCCCGCGCGTTCAGCGAGTTTGAAACCCTCCAATTGGTTCGGCATCGGATGCGAGACGTTAAGCCGATTCAGCCAATAGTAGAATGAAATAATTGTGAGATTCTCGGTCCCGACGAACCGGGGCCCGAAGGTGACGGACATGAGTCGCGCTGGATCCAGCGCGAGAATCTCATGCGACGGTGGCCCGAACTCGGCACGCACGCGCGTCACACCGAGTGCCATCACAACGAAAATAACAATAAAGCCGAGCACACCGCCTAAGGACATACCCGCCTTCACCGAAAACAGTGTGAGCCCGAGACCTCCGAAGATCAACCCAGCGATGGCAAAACGGTAAGGCATCGGTTCATTTGAATCATCAAACGCCTTTTTAGCTGTCAAACAATTTTGGATGACATCCCGGAGATGTCTACGCGTCCCCCACAATGCCAGCGCGCCGACAGCGAGCCACGCGCCACCGGCACGCTCCGCAAAATAGAGTTCACCTTCGCCTAACATCCCCATACGAACGACCCGTTCCGCTTTGCCAAACAGATAGAAAAACCATGCCGACATTGAGATGTCCAACGGCACGAAGAAGGTCAACCCAATAATAAACGGGTAGGCAGATAGCGAAATCCATCCGACAGCATTCCACGGTTTATCTGTGAACAGATGCGTGATCGAATAGTAGTTGAGTTGGATAGAGGGGACCTGCGGGAATAGGTGGCTCAATCCTGCCAGTAGTTCAATAAACCCAGCAACCGAAAAGCCTATCCACATCGTGCCGCTTCTGAAAAAACTTTTCCGTCCCCGCGCCATCTGGAGCGGCAACTGAATGATCGGATACGCCAACTTTTCACGCTCAGTCCACTGGACACGGATGATGGTGATGAGACATATCAGCGTAAACCAGAGGAGCGCAACAAACCCTGTCCACACCAAGATTGGCACCAGCCATCCGCGAAGATGTTTCGGGAGATAGAAGGTCGAACCGCCCTTAAAGTAGGCATCGAGCGCGTAATCCTCAGGCACAAACCACGTCGGGATGTAACGCCAGAAGAGAGATGCCCATTCGTTTTCGGGCGTAGCGAACCGGAACGGATGCGCCAGTGTACCGATCAGAAAGGTCATCATCGAATGACCGCCGATCGTTGACACCATGACGACCATGATATAGATAACGAGAAGTTCCTGCGTCGTTAACGCATTACGCGGTGCTATCTTTTTCCAAGCGAAGTTGAGTCCGATGACAACAAAAAGGGTGAAAATAGCATTGAAGAAAAGCGAGACGAAGTTCAGGAGAAACTGCGGTTGAATCATCTCCGCAGCGTAGGCAAGCCAATAGGCGTTCCCGATAACAAGGAGTGTACCAATCAGGAGTGCACGGATCGTGATTCCAGATGTAAAGGAGGCCCGCGGTTCTCGCATGTGTTGAATAGTTGTCAGTTATCAGTTATCGGTTATCAATGTTAGAAAGTGTGCTAAAATTATGAAAGTTTCAAAGTGTGCTAAAGTGTTCTAAAGTTGTGAAGTTATCAACTTTACAGATTTCTCAACTTTAGCTACACTTTACGAGACTTTACTGGACTTTACGAACTTCTTTAACTGACGACTGACAACTGATAACCTCTCTACTGTTTAAGGGAACCCCAGACCACTGTGAGTTTGCCCGAAGGCTCAACCGGTAAAATCTCATCGTCAAAAGTGAGATCACCGTAAGCAAGCCCATCCCATGCGCCGCCGGGTATCCACCCAATCTGGTGTTCACGTTTCCCGTTCTCACAATCGTTCATGTGGAAACTGAGCCCGATTGTCAATCCAGCTTTCGCTTTGAAGTTCTTGCCTTCCCCAGGATTTGCGAACTGAGGGTTGCCGCGCGGCTTCGTCGGGTCAATGGCGACTTCATAGATATAATCGTTCCCGTTCTTGATTAGCACCCATTCAGTGTTCTCCTTCGACGCGGCAGCGGATAAATCCTTGCCATTCGCGCCGAGTGTCCACTGAACGAGGGTGTCCCGCACCATGCCATTTTTGAAATCAAACATAAATTCGACGCTATCGTCCTCCCACCATCTCGCATCAGGAGGATTGACATCTTGAAGTTCGTCATCGGTGATTTCAACAGCAAAATAGATACGGGTCGCATCTTGGGAACTCCACGCAACCCTGCCTTGCCCCGTAAAATCATTCGCTTTGGGGATGCCTTCACCGACATCTTTCAACTCATCAAAGGCAACAATTTCGGCGCGTTCCCATTCGTCGAGTTTTCCGTCTATCTTAATGTTCCTAATCTGTTTCGCAACGTATTCCTTATCGCGCTTTGCCTCAACAGGTAAATTCGTCGTACAGAACAACAACGCGAGGGCTGTGATCACAGCGGTCGCGATTTTAAACTTCGTATACTTCTTCATTGGAACTTCCTTCGTCTTTCAACGTTTGAATCAGTTGTTCCTGCGTGCGATTTCCCTTCATTGAGCTGCAAGCACTGCATAACAACTGAAGGTTATCAGGGGCATCGGTGCCCTCTTTGGATTTCGCCACAACACAATCAATTGTCATATTGCGGAACGGAACTAACGTTTGACAGCCATTACATTTACCTTCTTGAATCCCAAACAATGTGTGTTTATAAGTTTGATTTTGCTTGTCCAGTTTAGGACTATCTGTCCGATGGATAATCTGCTTGATAATCCGCCTCTGTTCAAGACGCGACTTCACCAATTCAAAAGATTTTGGGCTTAAATCAATACCGATCCACTGGCGTTGTAACCGTTCAGCAGCGACGCACGTCGTCGCGCACCCACAGAACGGATCAAGCACTATATCGCCGGGGGTACTACTTGCGCCAATAATGCGCTCTAACAGGGCAAGCGGTTTCTGCGTAGGATATCCAATACGTTCTTTACTTCTGGCGGTTAAATTTGGAATATCTACCCAGATATTGTTCAGTCTTTTACCCTTCTGTTCATCAAGATACCGTTTATAGCGTGGTACATTTCCGGGTCGCGTTTGCACGATACGCCCCGCTGCAATTTCTCTGCGCATACGCGCTTCCGCCCAACGCCACGTTCTGATGACACCCATCACCTCATACGTCAGATGAGAATCGGGATCGTGGGTCTGTGCGGTTATAGAGGTGTGCGAAAAACGGCGTCCGGTTTCTGGTTCAACACAATAATATTGGCGTTTTGTCTTTTCGCCCAGATTCGCCATATCGTACGGAATTGTGACGGCTTCAACGTTCCAGACATAGGTATCACTTTTTGAATATCGGAAGATGATGTCGGCATCTCGGGCTAACCCCTTTTTGAGGTTTCCTTTAGTGGTTATCGCGCGCTGCCAGATAATCTCATTTCTAAAATTATCCTTTCCAAAGACGCTATCCATCATGATTTTAAGGTAGTGGCTGGCGTTATCATCGCAATGGAGATAGAGTGTTCCCGTCGGTTTGAGGATTCGGAACAGCTCCAGCATCCGGATGCTCATCATGATAAGATAGGCTTTCATGGACTTTCCATGACTGAACTCAGCCGCACTGATGGCATGATAGAGTTCGGGTTCGCTCTCAGCGAGTTCACCGTGGGATGTATTATCCAGATCCTCCAATGTCCAAAAATCTTTGAAGCTTGCGCCTGCAGCTTCGGTGCCGACGGATGCTTCAAACGTCCGATTGGAATTGAAAGGCGGATCCAGATAAATCAAGTCAATAGAATCTGTGTCAAGTCCACGAAGTACATGAAGATTATCGTTTTCAAAGATGGTCCGGTTCTTGACATCCATTCTATTTCCTACCAATATGGTGTAGGCGCGCCTTTAAAACGCGCCTACATGAAGAGAAAAGCGCGCTGGCAGGAACGCGCTTCAGGGAAGTCTATCGGCCCTACCGCCGTGCTTTGATAGCCCGCTTTGTGTTGGTTCCAAATTTTGGTTGAATGGCAATACATTCAGTTTACGGTGTCGCGCGTCGCTTACCGCCATCCATATAAAGTGCGGTCCCAAACATATAGGAGCAGGCTTCAGAGGCTAAGAAGGTCACAACATTGGCAACCTCCTCCGGTTCCGCGATGCGCCCCGCGGGCAGTTCTTGTCCAAGTGCCTGCAACAATTCTTCAACATCGCGGCCTTCACGCTCGGCTCTGGCACCTTGTTGCGTCCGGGCTCGACCGGTATTGGTCAATCCCGGACAAACGGTATTTACCAAGATGCCATCCGCGGCGACGGCATCGGAGAGTGCGCGCGTTATATTCAGAATAGTGATATTAGCAGCTCCGGTCGGTATGTTCCCGCGGGTGGGACTCGTGCCTGCTGAACCTGCGATATTGATAATCCTGCCCCACCGATTTTCTTTCATGGACGGAATAACCAACTGGGACATTCGTAGATAACTGTAAGTTTTCAATGCGAGGGCATCCTCAATGAGTTCCGGCGAAAGTTCCAGAATATCGGCATTCCGAGCAGCACCGACATTGTTGACGAGGATATCAACACCGCCGAAGCGATCAATTGCCGCTTGCACGACCCTTTCACAATTGGCTTGTGTGGTTAAGTCTGCGGCAACGGCGTGCCCTTTAGGTCCAGTTTGATTGATTTCCGTGAGGGCTTGATTGAGGGTTTCTTGCGTTCGGGCAGCGATACAGACGTGAACTCCTTCGCGTGCGAGCGCAAGTGCGCACTGTTTACCGATGCCTCGGCTGCCGCCGGTAATAATTGCGCGTTTGCCGTTGAGTCCTAAATCCATGTATTGCGTGTCCTTTACACGCTACGATTGGTTAGAGAAGTCTATTGAACTGATTTCAACATGCTGCACATTAGCCTTTCACGCAGGAGATGTCCACCAAGGTTTGATGGACATCTCAAATCATTTATAGAGCCCACGATGCCCTGCCTACTAACTACAAGCAGCGTGTCTGCGTCGTAGCGATCAGAGGTTTCGTCTATTTTATTTTTTTTAGACTTCCCCACGTCACAGCCAATTTCCCTTTAGCGTCTACAGCAAGCGTTGTTTCCAAACCGTCATTCATAACGGCTTGGATGTCGTCTTCACTGAGAACAGTGTTGAAGATGATAAATTCGTCTATCAACCCTTCCCACTGTCTGGATTGTCCCCAGTCCCCAATTCGGGCAGGGTCGAGGATACCGGGATTTCCGCCCCAATCATGTTCGATATCGAGTTCGCCGTTAGCGTAAAAACGAATTTTCTTCTCCTTCGCACTATATGCAGTCGCGATGTGGACCCATTTATCCATTTCATCACCTGCGACCATATAGTTCGCGAAGGAGTCGTTGCCACCTGGGTTACCGTTAATGGAAAATTCGACTTTATTGTTCGGAGCGAGCTGGTAGTGGATGTCGCCTGCTTTCCAGCCGTTGACGTTGAAGAAAACACGCCAAGCTGATTCGCGTCCAGTAGACTTAACCCAATGTGCGAAGGTAATTTCTTCAAATTCACCGATCCGCTTCGGAATTTCGACCCATTCGGTTGTACCGTTGAGTTCAATCGCATCACCGATTTTGCCAGCGACAAATTTACCGCCTTTTGCCTCACCGTCAAACCCGTTTCCAGAAACATCTTCGGCATCGCCATCAAACAGCCATGCTGCTGCAATTATATCCTCGGTGATCTCAGCAGTGCCGGTTAAACTCATACTCAACATAAGTATCAGACCGAGGGTAATCGTAATAAGTTTCGCTTTCAACAAAGTAACCTCCTATGTGCAGTTAGAAGGATCGGTAAACTCTGTACGGTCTCCGACTTCTGTACAACACATCTGCTTCGTACTATATTTAAAAAAATAATAACAGAAAAAATATGAAAAAGCAACACTTTTTCAACATAAGTGCATTCATACAGACTAAACAAATCTACCTTTGTGTGGACTGGCTTCCCACTGAGCGGACCACGTCTGCCAAGATGTTGGACACTGCCGAGTTCCACTTTCACGAGCAGGACACGCAATCACTTCGTGCCAAAGCCCGTCTAATGAAGTACCCGTTGGGCTGAACCGAAAATCTACCGACCAACGGATCATATCGCTGCGGTTGAATAGTGACCGGTGAAAAACCAGATTGTTAAAAACGAGCAGATCGCCTTTTTGCATCTCTAAAGTATCAATATCGGTATTGGATGCAGTTGGTGGAAGCACGGGGACAGCAAACGCTTCACCCGGAACGCGGTGATACGTTTGTAAACCCGCCTTGTGGCTACCGGGTAGGAATTGCAAAGCACCGTTCCCTGTTTTGACATCGACTAATGGGAGCCACACAGTCAGATGCGTATCGTTTTCGGTGTCCGGCATATACGCACTGTCTTGGTGCCAAGGGAGCGTCGTCAGTTTTTCGTTCGGGCGTTTCGGGCGCACCCAAAAGTCGCCGTTGAATTGAATATCACTTCCGATAAGAAGTTCTAATACATCCAACACCTTCGGATGGGTTATCAGGTCAAAAAGTGCCTCGCTAAAGACAAGCGTATGCCAGCCAAAGACCTCGTTCTCCCTGCCACACGCCTTTAGGATCGCATGCCAACGGTGTTCAAAAGGCATCTCTTTGTAGGTATCCGAGATGACCCCTTCGTTATAGAGTTCGGTGGCACGTCTATCAACGACTTCAGAGACAACAGCAATTAACGGGGCGAGATCCGCTGCAAGTAGTGCCGATTTCACGACAAGATAACCCTGTTTCGCAAATTTTTCAGAATGTGTTCCCATCGTTTTATTTTTCTGCTTTTATGGCTCCCCAAAGAGTTGTTAACTTACCCTTGGGTCTCACAGGAAGCGGCTCCATCGAATCCTCAACAGAAATGGCTTTGTCCCAGAATGCGACCTCGTCAACAGCACCGCCGTAATGGTTCTGACCATTGCGACTCCCGATAGTGAAGGGCAGTCCTTCGGTGATGTGAACGGCATCGTTACCCGCCATCTCACCCTCAAGTTTTCCGTTAACGTAAGCCTTCACAGACTCGCCGTCATAAGAGCCGAAAATGTGGTACCACTCCCCAATTTCAAGTGCAACATCGCCAACACAACAGACAAGATTGTTTCCGGGACCTGTAGAAACCTCGAAAGAGAGTGTCCCGTCAGGCTCAATGAAAAATCCGTAACTCCAGTTGAGATGGATACCTTTTTCAGCAACCGCTACCCACGCGCCGAGTTTTGTCGGCTTAATCCATGCTGCGATAGACAACGCCTCCAGTTCAGAGAGGGTAGGTGCATCCGGAATTTCGACATAATCGGTGCTGCCGTTGAATTCCAACGCCTCACCTAACTTGCCATCTACGACCTTCGGAGTTCCGCGGATAATACCGTCGTTCCCGTTCCGGCTGAGGTCATCCACGCCATCTACTTCATCAAATGACCAATAACCAACCAATTCAGCATCTGCTGCGAGACAGGCTGCCACTAACAGCAGAAAGATTAGACACGTAATTTTTGAAAGGGACACAAGCATACCTCCATTCACACACGTATATGGCGAGGCATCGAAACCTCACCATAGGGTAAAAGGAGAACAAAAATCTATACTACAACTTGGCTCTCAATTGATCCATCAATCCATCGGGTGGATCAAAGGGCAGATCAATTACTTCATTGGTGATGCCGCTATAGTAAATTCCCAAGAGTAAGTTGAACTCCGCGAGCGATTGTTTGAGATGTGTCGGATGAACTTTACTCTCGTCGTCGAGCCAATCAAAGACAGCCTCGGTGAGGTTGCCTTGCGCAATGACATCTTGTTCACCATAGCTCAGCGGACCGCCTTCATAACCGCCTTCATGGGTTGAGCGTTCCCAACTGCTGAATCGCCAATGCACAAAACCTGTTGTGCCTACGACAAAAACGCGTTTGTGGAAGAAGACGACCGGATCATCGGACGCAGTCGGCGCGATGGCTGTCCCGAATGCGACAGAGACGTGAAGTCCATTCTCGTACTGCACGCGTGCGCTGGCATATTGGGGCGACGGTTGCGCTGAATCCAAGTGTTCCGCACCAGAAATCTGACCCAGCACCCGTACCGGACGCGAGTTATCAATATAAGAGGACACCAACTGCAGCACGTGAGGACCTTGGTCAACCGGTGTGCTGCGTGCGCTGGCATCAATGAACTTAATCTCGCCGATACGGCCTGCCGCGACATCTGCTTTCAATTCCAAATTTTGTGGGTGGAAGTTGAGCTGCGTATTGACGACGAACTTCGTTTTCGTCTCTTCTGCCAACCCTGCGATCTGCTTCCAGTCTTCACTTTCAACGGCAATCGGTTTTTCCACAATTGCTGCTGGCACACCTGCATCGGATGCCTGTTTCATCAACGGGTAACGGATGCGCTCGTTGCTGCCCCGCAGCACGGGTGCGGTAACGATATGGAGGACATCGGGTTTCTCTTTTTCAAGCATCTCGTCCAAGTCAGTGTATCGGGAAGAGATACCGAAGTCGTCTCCGAATTTGTTGAGTAGTTCTTCATTCATATCGCAGACTGCTGCGAGTTTACCACCTTTGACGAAGCGATAGGCATCTGCATGTGCGCGGGCGCGGCCCCCGCACCCTAACATTGCGGTTTTATACACAAAAATGTCTCCTTTAATATTTTACGGTTTAGTTGGCACTTTCGTTCAACGCCTGAGTGAAATCTTCCGGCGTTTCCACCCGCATTGCGGCGCGAAATAGCTGCTTGAGGCGTTGCAAATCATCAATCGACTCCAAATCAGATTTAAAAGTTTTCGCTACTTCAGTTTGTAATTGGAAGGCAAGTGTCTCAAGGATATTCTCACGGATGGTTTCTTGAGCACCCTGTTGGATCCCTTGTTGGATCCCTTGTTCGTGTGCTTCTGGTGCCAAGTATTCGGCGATAGAAGATTGTTGCATGGTTTCCTCCGAAATGATCTTCAAAGTCGCCTCTTTTTCCAAATTATAGCACGCGTTTGGGAGGCGTGTCAATTTTTAGCGTAGTTTACGGCAAGCGAATATCTCGCCTGCCGCTACATTTGTCGGTTTATAACTGCTCTCGAAGCGAATCCATCAAGCCATCGGGCGGTTCAAACGGGAGGTCAATGATTTGGTTCGTTATCCCGCTGTAGTAAAGCCCTAAAAGCAGATTGAACTCCGCGAGCGATTGTTTGAGATGCGTCGGATGCACTTTATTCTCATCGTCGAGCCAGTCAAAGACAGCCTCAGTGAGGTTGCCTTGTGCAGCAATGTCTTGTTCACCATAATTTAGCGGACCGCCCTCATAACCACCTTCAGGTGTCGCGCGTTCCCAACTACTGAACCGCCAATGCACGAAACCTTTCGTCCCGACGACAAAGACACGTTTATGCGCAACAGTACTCCCACTGTCCGATGCCAGCGTTCCCATGCCGGTACCAAACGCAAGAGAGACGTGGAGACCGTTCTCATATATGGCTTGTCCCGCGGCATGCATTGGAGACGGCTGCGCGGAGTCTAACTGTTCTCTCCCCGAGATTTGACCCAACACACGCACCGGACGCGAGTTGTCAATATAGGACGATACTAACTGCAGCACATGCGGTGCCTGATCCACCGGCGTGCTGCGTGCGCTGGCATCAATGAACTTAATCTCACCGATACGGCCTGCCGCGACATCTGCTTTCAATTCCAAGTTTTGGGGGTGGAAGTTAAGTTGCGTATTGACGACAAACTTCGTTTGCGTCTCTTCCGCTAACCCTGCGATCTGTCTCCAATCCTCGCTCTCAACGGCAATCGGTTTTTCGACAATCGCCGCTGGCACACCCGCATCGGATGCCTGTTTCATCAGTGAATACCGAATACGTTGGTTGGTCCCCCGCAGCACCGGTGCCGTGACGATGTGAAGGACATCCGGTTTTTCCTTCTCAAGCATCTCATCAAGGTCGGTGTAGCGTGAGGAAACGTCGAAGTCGTCTCCAAATTTATTGAGTAACTCCTCGTTCATGTCACAGATTGCGCCGATTTTGCCACGTTTGACAAAACGGTAGGCGCTTGCGTGTGCACGGGCACGGCCCCCACATCCTAAGAACGCTGTTTTATACATAAAATGTCTCCTTCAATACTATTTCCAGTATCAAGCCGAAATGGGTTAGATGTTAACAGGAAAAATACAAGTTAACTTTTTACAGATTCTCTCGGAGTAAATCAATCAGCCCATCGGGCGGTTCAAACGGAAGATCTATAATCTCATTTGTTACACCACTGTAGTAGATCCCTAAAAGTAGGTTGAACTCCGCAAGGGATTGCTTGAGATGCGTCGGATGCACATTGCTCTCATCGTCAAGCCAATCGAAAACGGCTTCGGTGAGGTTACCCTGTGCAACGACATCCTGCGCTCCGTAGTCCAGCGGACCGCTTTCGTAACCCCCATCTGGCGTTGCGCGCTCCCAACTGCTAAACCGCCAGTGCACAAACCCTTTCGTCCCGACGACAAAGACACGTTTGTGGGTATGATTCCCGGCATCCGGTTCTTTAGGCACTTTCTGTCCTAAGCCTGTCCCGAATGCGAGAGAGACGTGAAGACCGTTTGCATATAAAGCCTGAGCCGCGGCATGCATCGGGGACGGCTGCGTGGAGTCCAAATCCTGAGCCCCAGACACCTGTCCGAGCACCCGCACCGGACGCGAGTTGTCAATGTAGGAAGAGACAAGTTGCAGCACATGGGGTGCCTGGTCTACAGGCGTGCTCCGTGCGCTGGCATCGATAAACTTGATGTCGCCGATTCTGCCTTCCGCGACATCTCGCTTCAATTCTAAGTTTTTCGGGTGGAAGTTGAGTTGTGTGTTAACAACAAACTTCGTTTGTGTCTCTTCGGCTAATCCGGCAAGTTGTTTCCAGTCCTCGCTTTCAACGGCAATCGGTTTTTCGACAATCGCTGCTGGCACACCCGCATCGGATGCCTGTTTCATCAGCGAGTAACGGATACGTTGGTTGGTACCGCGTAACACCGGTGCGGTGACAATGTGAAGAACATCGGGTTTCTCTTTTTCAAGCATCTCATCAAGGTCAGTATATCGTGATGAAACCCCAAAGTCGTCTCCGAAACTGTTGAGTAGTTCTTCATTCATATCGCAGATTGCACCGATTTTGCCGCGTTTGACGAAGCGGTAGGCATCAGCGTGCGCACGGGCGCGACCCCCGCACCCTAAGAACGCAGTTTTATACATGAAACTTGTCTCCTTTAATATTAACAATAGTGCGCCAATGGCACACCAGAACCTAAGCGGGCAAAGGCACAGGAGCCTCGCCTCACAATAAAATTACAACTTCTCTCGGAGTACGTCCATTAACCCGTCAGGTGGTTCAAATGGAAGGTCAATAATCTGGTTCGTTATGCCACTATGGTACAGTCCTAAGAGGAGGTTGAACTCCGCGAGCGACTGCTTGAGATGCGTCGGATGCACGTTATTTTCATCGTCCAACCAATCAAAAACGGCTTCAGTGAGGTTCGCCTGCGCAACGACATCTTGCTCTCCATAGTTCAGTGGACCGCTCTCATAGCCATCGTCCAGTGTTGAACGTTCCCAACTGCTGAATCGCCAATGAACGAAGCCCTTCGTCCCAGCGACAAAAACACGTTTGTGCCCATAGATGCCCGGGTCATCGGATGCCATTTGTGCCATTTCTGTACCAAACGCGACAGAGACATGGACACCGTTCTCATACAAAACATGTCCGACTGTATGCGTCGGAGACGGATGCCCAGCAGTAGAATCTAAATCCTCGCTGCCAGCGACTTGTCCAAGAATTCGCACGGGACGTGCGTTATCAATGTAGGAGGACACCAACTGTAGCACATGTCCGCCCTGCTCGGCGGCTCTACTACGCGCACTGGCATCAATAAATCTAATCTCACCGATGCGCCCTTCTGCGACATCTCTTTTTAATTCCAAATTCTTCGGATGGAAGTCGAGTTGTGTATTGACGACAAATTTCGTTTGCGTCTCTTCCGCTAACCCCGCAATCTGTTTCCAATCCTCGCCTTCAATCGCGACTGGTTTTTCAATAATCGCAGCGGGTACACCGTGGTCGGATGCCTGTTTCATCAATGGATACCGAATACGTTCGCTGCTATTCGGAACCACCGGGCTTGTGACAATGTGGAGGACATCAGGTCTCTCTTTTTCAAGCATCTCATCAAGGTCAGCATAGCGTGATGAGATACCGAAATTATCCCCGAATGTGTTGAGGCGTTCTTCGTTCATATCGCAGATCGCGGCGAGTTTACCGCGTTTGACGAAACGATACGCATCTGCATGACCACGAGCGCGACCCCCACACCCCAACATCGCAGTTTTATACATAGAACCAGCTCCTGTTAGTGGCATCTATCACTGATTTGCCATTAGATTATCAGAAGGGCATGTTTTTGTCAAACGTTATTAAATCCTTAAAGTGTATCAGAAATACAAATTGACCTTTATCGTAAAATATGTTAACATATTGTCATGGAGTATTGTTGGTGTACGCAATTGACTTTGAGAAGATATATTTAGCCCACGGTTCAACTTTCTACCAGCACCAAGGGGAAATACCAATGAAAAAAGTATTATCGGATTACATAAAAACAAAAGAAGACTTCGATCGATTCTGCAATCTATTCCTGAAAAAGGAAGTATCCTCCTTCGTGACAGTTTATGGTGCTGAAGGTCGCGATAAAGGAATTGATGCACAATACAATGGAAATTATACGGACAGGAATGGGAAGGATAGAAGTGGATATTGGGTTTTCCAATATAAATTTCGCGATATGGGAAAAGGTATAAAATATGCGCGCGACAGTTTTATTGAAGCTGCAAAACGTGATTTAGAAAAAGCTCACAAGCTGCAATGCGATCATTATGTCTTGATGACCAACGTCTTGCTTACCTCAGATAACACAAACAAAATTGCGGCGGAGAAAGAAGAAAGAGGGTACACTTTTTCGTTAACCTGTTGGGATGCAGAAAACCTCATCACAATGACTGATGCGTTTCCATACCTCTTAAATTCATTCCGAGACCCTCATCTACCTGTGTTCCTTTCTTGGCAGGATATGTTCCGAAATCAAATCGCAGGACAGAATAGACTTTTAAGATACGGCTATGAGACCTTCGGACGCGAGGATGAGATTAGCCAATTTCACACTTTTGTTCAAGACCGAGAAAAAAGACTACTCATGGTATATGGTAGCGGCGGCATGGGAAAAACCAAGCTCGCTATTGAGTTTGCCAAGATAGTTGAACAAGAGCACACAGATTATGAACCTCTCTTTGTTCAGATGGCAGGAGACAGTTTTGAAAGTGCTTTAGCAGACATTCCGTCCAATCGGAACTATCTCTTTTTTATTGATGATGCACATGACTTTATTGACCATCTTGGGGGCATCAAAATACTGTTGAATAGCCCCGAATACAGCAAATCCAAAGCAGTTCTCATAACCCGAAAACCGTTCAAAGCATTTTTAGAGAGTAATTTCCTAACTGCTTTACCAGATGGCGCGGCTAAGGAACTTGAAATTCTGAAACTCCATCCGGAGAAAACGAAGGAATTTATCCGTAAGTATACACAGATATCCGATGGATCTCTTTTGTCAGGGTTAACACAGATCGGACGAGATACTCCGCTGCTTGCTGTTATGGTGATACATTTGTTCGAGAAGGGAGAGGCTTTGGGAGGATTGACACAAGATAAACTGGTTGAACTCGCCTTTGAATCCTATCTAAACGATAGTTTTCAAAAGTACCCAGAATCCAGCGAGCAGCGACGAAAATTGCTTAACTGGCTTAGCGGGATTGCCCCGATTGATATGGAAAATAGCCAAATACGCGATAAATTAGCAGAGATTCTGCAAGTGGAGTCCTATGAGGTAGAGCAGTACCGCGATAATCTGAAAACCGATGGTTTACTTTTTCAGTACGGGGCGAAACAGCGAGTCTTCCCGCACCAACTCAGTGATTACGTTTTACGGAAGGCGTGTTTTCTCGCCGAAGGACATCTCTCTTCTTTTCACGAACATTTATTGACAGAATTTTTGCCACTTTTTCCTGTCAAAGTGGTCATCAATCTTGCTCGTGTGGAGAACATCGCTGGTGAAAAAAGCCTTCTTGATGAATACGTTAATTCTCTGAAAACCCGGGTACGGGAAGGTGATAACTTTGTTCGGATGGATGTTTTGGAACAGATGGAAGGTATCAGTTATTTCCGCCCAGATGATGCAATTGATATTTTCAATATTATTTTAGATGATTCTAAAGAAGACTCTATCGAGCACTATACAGCGTGGACATCCACACGGACCCATCAGGACGTGGTGAAGAAAATTGCCAAAGAAGTACAGAAAACAGTCCATACGCTCTCTGGATTTATGAAAACGCTGGAAATAGTCCGAGAACTTCTTCTGATGGATGGTTTGGAACTTCCTAATCACGACTCGCCGCAAGAGTTATTGAAAAGGATGACAAGTTTCCAAACGAGCAAACCGAGCGCATTTCAAATGAAAGCACTTGAAGTGTTTGATACATGGCAAACGGAAGATAAACCGGAACTAAGTTTAGCTCTACTTAACGCGCTTGATTCGCTTCTCGTGCTGGATTTCAGTGAAACTGTCAGTGAAGGTGGTGGTTTGAAGTTCGGTTGGCACCATCTAAAATATACACCTGAACTAACCCGCCTCAGAGCGAAGGCGATTGACTTAATTGAGCATTGCCTAAGAACGTCTCAACATGGTACAGTCAGAGCAGAGGCAGTAGGCTCTATCAGTCGAGCAATAAATCCTTTGGAAAGCCCATTTCGGCAGGGAATCTCAAAAGATGATCAGACTCTACTACAAGAGGAGCAGGCGAGACTCTTTAACATATTAGCCGATCATATCTCAGAAGAGTCCAATTTTACTGTTCTCAATGCAATAGATGCGTACCTCCGTGGATACGCAGAAAACACGTATTTAGAAGGTTTTCCGAAAGAAAGGGCAGCGGAATTATTTGCGAAATTCCACGAACATAAAAATTATGAGAGATACCTTTTCTACCGTCAATTTACCGGGAAATTCCGTGATTGGGACCTGAGTGAAAGCCCTGAACAAACCCAAGCATTCTTAGGAAAATATATTGAGAAATACACACCCCTACAACTCTCAAGACTAATGCGGAAATGTATAGAGATTGCTGAAGAAGATAAAGAGTATCGAAGTACTAGAGATGGCATCTGGGCAGAAAAAGGATGGAATCCTGGAAGCGCGACATCGCTACTTCTGTCTATCGGTGAACTTGACCCCACCTACGGTTCTGATTTATTGAATCACATTGTCGCTTGGCAGACAAAGGAATCGCACTGTGCCTCTGGATTGCTTAGTGGTATTCGCTATGTCAACAAAGATAAAGGGAACGAAGCAACTCACCGTCTCTTGGATCAGAACACCATCTTTGCTAAACGCATCGTTGCCGGGAGTTATTTTTGGAGAAGTAAAACAGACCAATGCATAGAAAAAGAAGACCTGTCCATTTTAGATCAATTGTCTAAAACACCAGACCCGGAATTACGGTTGTATATAACCGAAAGTCTTCCGAATTTCTATGCTGTAGATGCGAACACTGTCCTTGAGATTTTGGTTAAACTATCGAGTGATGAATCACTTACAGTTACGAGGCAAGTCATCCGTGCACTCACAAGCAAAGAACTTACTCCACAAAACCACTTGGAAAAATACAAGCAAGTGATGCTTAATTGCGTTCGTTTAGAACGCCTTGATTATGATGCTGAACAGGCCCTTGGCGTTATCTTTAGGCATGAGCCGATCTGGGTTATCAAATTTTTTGAGAAGCGCATTGCTTACAAAGAGAATGAATCTAAACGCTACGAGTCAATTTCGGATCGTCCATCTGAGTGGTTTAAGTTTGACGCAATTCCGCATCGACCACACTATCTGTTTGAGAATGTGGATTGGAATGATCAAAACGCACTGGCAGCCTTGAAACGTGTGAGAAATTGGGTTCGGAAGTCCTCACACCTCTTAAGATTTGAGGCACCTACACTGCTCACATCTATGGCCGGTGGAAACGACCTGCACAGTGATGGGATTAAAATTAATGACTCAATGCAGAAACTACTTGAGGAATGGATAGACTCAGGAGATTTGGAACTGATGAGAGAAGCGGCTTATCTGATGAGAGGGTTTGCTACAGATGATGTCTTTTATCACCTTGCAGAGTCAATTCTCATAAAAAGTGAAGGTAACCCACATGTTCAAGATAATATCACTATAGCGATTTGTGCTGGGGTGCATTCAAGGACTCACGGGGAACCTTCTCCTCAACTTGAGAAACGAATTGCGGATCTCAAGGCACTGCACCAGAGAACACAGTCTTCGGTTGTTTCAGAGTATGCCCATCACCTCATAGAGAGCACGGAACGAGAAATCCAGCAACAATTACAAGAAGATGAAGAATTTCTTGAAGAGGAAGGATAGTGAACTTAACGCACGAAAACAGCCTGCTTCAGGAAATTAGCAACCTTTTTGACAGTGGAAAAATCCAAGATTCCGTAGCATTAACTACACAAGCGGTTGGATCAGGTTTAACAGCACAAGAGGTTGTAATTAAAATTCGGAAGTTGATTCCAACGATCCGACAACGACTTAGTGCTGCAAAGTTTTATCTGGCTGCAATGGAAAACATGAACTATGCTTCCTATTTGGGAGGTCAACCTTCTATGTTTGAAGATCAAAAACCGTTTATTGACTTTTCAGATAGCGATCTCCAAGTTCAAATCAATGTGTCGAACTCCGACACCTTTCCGTTGGTTGTTTTCATTGTTTTGAACGGCTTTTTTTCCAATTTGGTTAGTTTGGAGGACTGTGTGGCAAAGATGATCGGTGTATTTTATGACTTACCCTTGGACGATAGATCTGGATACATACGCAAAGCATTAAATAGTAAAATGCCGAATGGAAAGTTGACTCTAAATTTACGCGCTTTTCACGCTATAGATCAGAGCGGAAAACCAAATCCAACAGGTTCTTCGTTCAATATCGCAAGCGAAATTAGGCATCAGTTAATACATGGTGATATAGCGGAAATAGTGTTTTTTCCATCTTGGTCCCTCCTTGGTTTTCCTTCAGATATCGATTTGTATTTCAACAACTCATTCTTTCCGGCTGGTACTGTTTCCAAGCATGCAGATACTGAAATGATTGCTTTCTGCAAGGAGGCTTATGAAGGCACAGTCAACTTTGTAGATGAGTGTTATGAGTTAATTCATGACGACCTTCAACACAATGGTATTCTTCCAGTTTAATAGTTTTTTGATTTCTGCTCCCAACGAATAGACATGCACCTAACCTGTTATCCAACAAGAGATTGACCTAATGAAAACGAAGTACCTATTTCTCAGTTGCTTATTTTTCACCTTTGTCCTATTTCCACCAAACGTGCCCGCCCAAAATTACAGCCAATGGAGTTTACCGGAAGGTGCTAAGGCCCGTCTCGGCAAAGGCAGTATAAGTGAAATTACGTTTTCGTCGGATGGCACTCGGCTTGCAGTTGCGAGTTCCGTCGGTATCTGGATATATGATGTGCGTACAGGGCAAGAACTGAAGCTGCTGGTGGGACATGTGGGGGGTGTCCTCAGTGTGTGCTATTCACCGGATGGCAGCACTCTCGCAAGTAGTGGTGCGGACAAAACGGTGCGGTTGTGGGATGCTGACACGGGACAGCACCTGAAAACCTTCATAGGGCATGCAGGGGCTGTCAATAGTGTGTGCTACTCACCGGATGGCGGCACTCTCGCAAGTGGTAGTGCGGACAAAACGGTGCGGTTGTGGGATGCTGACACGGGGCAGCTGCTGAAAATTTTCATGGGACACAAGGACAGGGTCTTGAGTGTGTGCTACTCACCGGATGGCGGCACTCTCGCAAGTGGTAGTGAGGACAAAACGGTGCGGTTGTGGGATGCCATCATCGGACAACATTTGAAAATTCTCACAGGGCACACGATGGAGGTCTATAGCGTGTGTTATTCGCCAAATAGCAACACCCTCGCAAGTGGCAGCTGGGATAACACAGTGCGGTTGTGGGATGCTGACACGGGGCAGCACTTGAATACCTTCACAGGGCATGAGAGTCAAGTCCTCAGCGTGTGCTATTCACCAAACGGCGGCACTCTCGCAAGTGGTAGTGAGGACAAAACGGTGCGGTTGTGGGATGCTGACACGGGGCAGCACTTGAATACCTTCATAGGACATGAGAGCGGTGTCAATGGCGTGTGCTATTCACCGGGTGGCAAAACGCTCGCTACTGGTAGTTGGGATAATACAGTGCGGTTGTGGGATGCTGACACGGGGCAGCACCTGAATACCCTCACAGGGCATACGGGATCTGTCTTTAGTGTGTGCTATTCACCCATTGGGAAGATAATCACAAGTGGAAGTGCGGACAAAACATTGCGTTTATGGGATGTTGACACGGGGCAGCACCTGAAGACTCTCACAGGGCATACAGGATCTGTCTTTAGTGTGTGCTATTCGCCTGATGGCAAAACTATCGCAAGTGGGAGTGCGGACAAAACATTGCGTTTATGGGATGCTAACACAGGACATTTGCTAAAGACCCTCACAGGGCATACGGGATCTGTCTTTAGTGTATGTTATTCGCCTGATGGCAAAACTATCGCAAGTGGGAGTGCGGACAAAACATTGCGTTTATGGGATGCCAACACGGGACATCTGCTGCGAATCCTCAAAGGACATACGTTCCTTGTTAACAGCGTGCGCTATTCACCTGATGGTGGCACCCTAGCAAGTGGTAGTTCGGATAGCACAGTAAGATTGTGGGATGTTGATACGGGACGACACCTGAAAACCTTCACAGGGCATACGGCAGGTGTCAATGGCGTGTGCTATTCGCCTGATAGCAAGGCTATTGCAAGTGGGGGTAGGGACAAAACATTGCGTTTATGGGATGCTAACACGGGACGCCTGCTGAAAATCCGCATAGGGCATAAGAGCTTTGTCAATAGCGTGTGCTATTCACTTGATGGCAAAACTATTACAAGTGGGAGTGCGGACAAAACGGTGCAGTTATGGGATGCTAACACGGGACGGCACCTGAAAACCTTCACAGGGCATACAGATATTGTCAATAGCTTGTGTTATTCGCCTGATGGCAAAACTATCGCAAGTGGTAGTGAGGATGGCACTATACTCCTATGGGATATACCCGGAATAGTATTACACCGCCCGCAGCCGAGCCTAGAACGGGGTGCTATACCAAAACAGAAAACACCCCGGGAAATTGCTCGAAACGCACTAGCTGCTACCGTGCTCATTGTTATGGAAGATGCCAATGGGCATCCACTGGTTACCGGGAGTGGCTTTTTTGTTGAGCCGGGGATGGTTGCTACCAACCTGCACGTCGTTAAAGGGGTTCTGAGAGGATATATCAAGTTGGTCGGTATGAATACAACGTATCGCATACAAGGTATCTTTGCCATGGATTCGCGACAGGATTTAGCTCTCATCAAGGTTCCGGATATTGGCGCGCCAGTTCTGCCTCTCGGCAAAAGTGATGGAGTCCAGGTGGGTCAGTCTGTTTACGTAACAGGTAATCCAATAGGACTTTTGGAAGGAACATTTTCAAATGGTATTGTAAGCGGTGTACGCGATCTCCGAGTTGGTAGAAAGCGCATCCAGATTACAGCACCGATTTCCAAAGGCAGTAGTGGTGGTCCTGTATTAAACAGCAAAGGAGAAGTAATAGGTGTTACCGTGTCAACCATAACAGCGGGGCAGAATTTGAATTTCGCCATCCCTTCAAACTATCTCAGTGAATTACTAAACAAAGCGAGAGGGAGGAAATAGAGAAAAATCTCTAAAATCCTCCATCCAAAGTCTTTGTTACTACCTTTGCTACGAGGAGATGTAGACTTTTTCGTCACTTTTCGCACTGTCGTAAAGTGCATCTAAGATTTGCATGAAGGTATAGGCATCTGGTGCAGAGACATCCGGTGCCACCTCGCCTGCTATCGCCATGCCGAAGTGGTTGAGTTCATAGTAGAAGACATGCACCTCTTCAGGGAGTTCGCCGTGGTCGATCTCAAGTGGTTCATCAATAGATTCTCGGACGAACTCGCCATCTTTAAATCGGGCGATCCCGCCGTTTGTGATTGCGCCAGTCGTACCGTAAAGTTCCACGACACTCGCGGAATCCGAATGGCTCATCCGAGAACAGTCAATCTGGATCGTTTTCCCACCTTCGCAGCCGAGGAGACCAGTGAAGTAGTCCTCCGCTGCGCCTTCGGGTCCGTCATATTGCGGGTAAAGCACATGCTTCGCAGCAAACGCCCACTCCGGTTTCGGACACCCCATCCACCACCACGTCAGATTGAGTTCGTGCGAGTAGTGCTGCCCTAACGAACCGCCTTTCTGTCCATAGACATGCAGCCAGCGAGTGTTAGCATCAAGATCTGGGATGAAGTTGTATTTCCCGAAGACGCGGGCGTGATATAGGTCCCCAATTGCACCGTTTAGAACGGCGCGCCGAATCTTTCGGTTATTGGGGAAATGCCGCATAAAATAGCAGAATTGAAGGGTCTTGCCAGATTGCTGCGCCGCCGCCTCCATCTCTAAAATTTCAGGCGCGCGGATGGCGTGCGGTTTTTGCACCAAGACATGCTTATTGGCACTGAGCGCGTCCAAGACTTGCTGCAATCTACCATCCGGAGAAGTCGCGAGGTAAACAGCTTCAACAGCCGGATCGTCAAGGAGTTCGTGATAGTCGGCGTAGCGATGCGGGACTGCGCTCTCATCTCCTGCTTCCGCGCGACGAGCAGGATCACGCTCCGCAATCGCAATGACGTTTAGGCGAGAGGTGGCGTTGGCAGCTTGGATAGCTTGACGACCTGCCCATCCACACCCAACGACACCGAGTTGCGTAATTTGATTCGTCATCAGTATTGCCTCCGACGTTTCTGTGGAAAAGTGTAAAGAAATATTATTTAGAACATATTCGGTAATTCTGCAATGCTATTAAGCACCCATGTCGGTTTCGCTACAGGGGTCTCCAGCTGAGCTGGCTTAAACTTTCCGGTCCTGACAAGAATACTCCGCATCTCCATTCTTTCCGCACCAACGATGTCGGAAGTGATGTCGTCGCCCACCACAATCGCTTCACTTGGAGAGCGTTGAAGACTTTCAAGCGCGATTTTGAAGAACGTTTCACTCGGCTTGCCCATGACTTTAGCGGTTGTGCCTGCGGCTGCCTCCAGAAGTGTCACGAATGCACCACAATCCAAGAACATGCCTTCAGAAGAGAACCAATAGAGATTTTTCTGCAACGCTATCAATTCAGCACCGTTCATCAACAGACGAAACGCATGATTCAAAGCGTTAAAATCAAAACCCTCGCCGTAGTCTCCAACAACGACAAAATCCGGAGTTTCGTCATCTACGGGTATCTCCTTGAAAAATGCTTTGACGGCGTCGTCGACCATGAAGTGACAACTCGCGCCAGGCTGCGAGCGTAGGTATTGGAGACAGGCGTAAGTCGCATTGAAAATCTCATCTTCGTAGATATCAAAGCCGAGTGTTTGCATCTGCGCGTGGAGCATCTTTGGCGTTTTGGCAGTCGTATTCGTTAAAAACCGGAGTTGATATTTCTCCCGACGCAAGTAGTTGACAGTTTCAATTGCGCAGGGGCAAGGTTCGCCTTTAAAATAGAGCGTTCCATCCATATCAATTAAGAAAGCCTTAGGGGGTGTTGGTCTCATTTTTCGCTATTATCCTCGGTGCGCTACGGTTCCACAACTTTGTAGTGTTCAACTTGCCCGCCACTAATTGTCTGGATTGTGAGGCTTTTGACGGGGTGTCGGTTCGCATCGTAATGCGAAATAGTTGTCGCTCCTTTGTAATCAGTGACTGCAGCGAATGCATCGCGAACGGCAACCGGATCCAGCGAACCGGCGGTCTCTATTGCGCGTGCCAAGAGTCGCATTGCATCGTAGCCCGACGCGGCGATGCCATCGGGTGGACTTCCGAACAGTGCTGTGTAGCCTGTTACAAATTCTTGAACATCCGCGTCTTGTGTCGCAACCGAGAAATTAGTCGGATAATAACTGCCATCCAAGATAGTATTATCATCTAAGATGCTGAGAAACCGTTCTCGGTCGTCCCATGCGCTACCACCGAGGAAGGTCGCTGTGATACCGATTTGCCGTGCTTCCTTTATCAACGATGGCACTTCTGGCTGAGGACTGGGACAGAAGATAACATCAGGCGTTGCCTCGTGAATTTCCGTGAGCAGTGTGGTGAAGGTGTTATCGCCTGCAGTATAGGCACCGCTGTGAACGATTTGACCACCAATTTCCTGAAAAGCTGCTTCAAACGCTTGGACGAGATCAGTGGAGTAGGGGTCGCCTTCCTCATAAATTGTCGCAGCCGTTGTGGCACCGAGTTCGTCAGGGTTCATTGCAAAATTTGCCATCACCTTCCCTTGAAATGGGTTCGGCACTGTAATGAGAAAGACATAATCTCCGGCT
Organism: uncultured Poribacteria bacterium; assembly: GCA_951828385.1. Taxonomy (GTDB): domain Bacteria; phylum Poribacteria; class WGA-4E; order WGA-4E; family WGA-3G; genus WGA-3G. Next base: position 2,480,123 of record OX639973.1, on the reverse strand, counting down.
TCAGGGACATCTGAACCACTGGAGCCAGGAAGCATGAGTCGTTGCGCTTGTTGCGCAATTGGCCCGACTTCAACAGCCATAGTAGAACGAACAGGACCGAGTAGCGCAAAAACGTTTTCCATCTCAATGAGTTCTTTTGCGGCACTAATGCTGGCTTCCGGTGTTGGGAGTTCACCCATCACAGGTTGGTTATCTCGACTGATAAACGCTATCTGCATACCAAGTACACCACCCTTTTCATTAATTTGGGCCCGCGCGGTTTCAGTGCCTTGACTAAAAGTAGTATAACTGTGAGATGGTTGAATCACACCAATTTTTAATGTCGTTTCGGTCGGGGTCGTGGGACTATCGGGTTGAACCATCTCACTTATTCGTTCACATCCAGTCAAGGCGGTAAGCAGAATAACTGAAATTACAATAAAAATCCTCATAGACATAACTAACTTTTCTCCTTTTGACAAAATGCTTGAAAAATATTCGGGTTTGTGGTAACTTTTACCTAATACCCAAGCTTCGTAAAAACAGTAACACATCTGACCGATTTTGTCAAGTTTAGAAACATACCGAAACATATCTGTTGAGGAGAAATTAAAAAATTCGTTTTGAAAGCTTAAACAAAAGCGCGCAGCCTGCAACAACGGCGCAGGCGACTCTAACGCGAAAACCGTCAAAGTCCAAATTGCCGTTACTGCTCCGCAAGGAAAAATAAAAAAATGGAACTCGGTTTTTTCACAATGCCTTTGCATCCACCCGGTAGCGACACGACGAAGACATTAGACGACGATCTTGAGCAGATGATAGTCCTTGATGAACTCGGCTACAAAGAAGCTTATGTCGGTGAGCATTTCACGTTTACGTGGGAGAATATTCCGTCTCCCGATCTTTTTATTGCTAAAGCAGCTGCGATGACAAAGGACATTATTTTCGGCACGGGGATTACGTGTATGCCGATCCACAATCCTGCCGTTATCGCGCATCGTATCGCACAACTGGACCATCAAACGCACGGACGTTTCCATTGGGGTGTCGGTTCGAGCTCCACACCCAGCGATGCGGAGATGTTCATGGCTGGCGAAGACAGGCGTAGATCCACACGAGAGGGGATTGATGCCGTCCTCAAAATCTGGACGGACCCGGAACCCGGACATTACAAGACCGATTTTTGGGAATTTAAGATCCCTGAGTACCGTCCCAACATTGTGAGTGTCCACATGAAACCTTATCAGAAACCGCATCCGCCAATTGCGTTGGCAGGGTCTTCCCCAAGGTCGGACACGCTAATTTTCGCGGGTGAGCGCGGCTGGATTCCGATGAGTATTAATTTAGCGCATGTGCCTATTATTAAAACACACTGGGACGCGGTGGAAGAAGGTGCCGAAAAGACCGGCTTATCGCCATCTCGGTCAACGTGGCGCATTGCCCGTGAGGTTTACGTTGCGGATACCACCGAACAGGCGCGCAAAGAAGCACTCGAAGGCACACTCGGACGCGATTTTAGGGACTATTGGTTTAAGCTATTTAGCCCGGCGCACTTCAAACCGAATCAAGATATAGCAGACGCAGACATGAGCCTCGAACATCTGTTAGATACCTTATGGATCGTTGGAAGTCCGGATCACGTCGCAAACCGTTTGCGCGAACTTTATGACGAAGTCGGTGGTTTTGGTGTCTTACTCGCCATGGGACACGAATGGGATCCCAAAGAGCAGTGGTTGAACTCAATGACACTCCTCAAAAATGAAGTGATGCCACAACTCACAGATTTGACTTAAAGGTAGTAGGCACGCGCCGTGTGCCGTAACACAGAGAACGAGGAGTAATCTTATGAATCCCCTTATGGCAGGTGCAGCAGAGACTGTGATTACCTCCATAAAGGACAGACCCGAAGTCTATGCGGAGTTGTATGCACGCGCGTTGGTGCTTGCCGATGGCGAAAAACAACTCGCTATTGTAACAGCCGACTACGGGCAGTTTCCGCTTCAATACAACAAAGTGCTGCTCGATGCAATCCACCAAGCCACAGGCATACCACCAGAGCATATTGTCATTAACTGTAGCCATACGCACAACGCTCCCGGTGTTGATGGACGCTGGATAACTGAGGCATCCGAGGCGTGGTTAGCGACCTGTCTTGCAGAGTTGGTGAAAGATGCGGTAGCTGCGCTTGAACCGGCAACATTGCGGGTTGGACGCGCGCCTGTCCAAATCGGCTATAACCGTCGTCTGCTGAATGACGAAGGTTATATTACAATGGCACCGAACCCGGAAGGCTCTGTTGTGCCGTGGGTGGATGTGTTGGGGGCTTACGACGAGAATGGAGAGATCATCGCCGTGTTGTTCTCACATGCCGCGCATCCGGTGATTGTCCACTGGTCGAGTGAAGAAATCGGTGCCGATTACCCGGGCTATGCCGTTGAACACCTACGCAATTTCTTAGAACTGAAGCCAGAAAGCGTTTTGCTGTTCGCGCAAGGCTGCGCAGCGGATATTAACGGGTATCCGTTACGAGGCGGTTTTAGTGCATGCGATGTCGCCGGATTTGCGCTCGCGTTTGCGACGCACCAAGCCCTAAAGACTGCCGAAGAAATCCCCGCAGCACCCCTTAAAGCGTGTTCTAAACTTGTCAATTTGCCGTTTCGAGACCCGCCATCAGTTGCGGAATGTGAGCAGTTAATAAAACAATTCCCTAACGATGAACGCTATGTTGCCCTATTGGAAATCGCTAAAAGCGGTGAGAAACGCGCCTTACCTTTCCCAATAAGCGCGTTCGCAGTGGGCGACGCGCTCTGTTTCCTGTCTGTATCACACGAACTCTTTTCGGAGTATCAACGCTTCGCCGACGAAACCTCCTCGTTCTCACACACCTTCGTCTTTGGATATACGAACGGTAGCGAAGTCTATATTGCGACCCAGAAGGCTTACGAATTGGGGCTGCGGGCAGGTTATGAAGCGGGACCGCGGAACCATGCGCTTAGTGGTCCGTATCGGTTAGCGTTGTTGCCAGCGGTTGAAGCACAGATTCAAGCGGAAATAACGGATCTATTGGGAAAGTTGAAAGACTCATAAACTATATTTCTACCAACGCTTTCTATCATTCCGATGCCCGTGGTGTAAGAAGTAACGTCATCCGATGGTCTTCAGTGAGGTATCGATTGGCGACGCTGGCAACATCAGCCGCGGAAACATCGGCGAATGCACTTGCAAGCTGCGATAAGTTATCACCATACTGGTATTCTATTGTCCCCCAACTCACACCCAGCTGCAGGAACATCAAGTTCTCTGGCACATTCTTAGGTTTCTGTTGCATGAACGTTTTCATATCAGGCAGGACACTGAGTTCCATCGAAAGGGACTGGGCAATCATAGGGACCTGCGTGTTGTTCGCCGGTTGTTTTAACGGATTCAACAGTTGTCCAATCCGCTGTTTAACCTTTTCTATATCTGCACCCGGCTTGAGCGAAGCACTAACATATAAATATACCTGTTCCGGTGTGACAAGATCAACCCCACAGTGAATGTAACCTATCAATTCCTTCAATTGAGCGTCCTGCGTGCAAGCTAACCGCCAAAGCAGACTCGCGATATAGAGTGCGGGATAGTCTCCGTTTTCAGGATTCGGGATCGGATAGGTTTCCATATAATGCGTTACATTGATATCCCAAGTGGCGTTTTGATCTTTCGCTATCTTTGGAGGGACTGTTGATCGCGGAAGCGTTTTCTCGGTTAAGTTGATAGTTCCAAGTTGTGTCTCCATCGTTTCTTTCAGTGTTTCGGGATCAACGCCGCCAATGACACACAGAAGGACGCGATCTGCTTGGACTAAATGCTGATCGCGATATTCTTGGAGTTCACTGAGTTGCGCCGATTGGATGCCCTTGCGCATCGCTATATCGGTTTCACCATGCCGACAAACTTGGTTCCACCCAATTTGTGCCAACTTATGCGTTACCAAGTTTGCTTCAATATAGTCAATCTGGGACAAAACGTTCAGGCGTGCATCAGCGAGACTTTCTGCCGAAAAAGGTAGACCGGCAAGCCATTTCGCGTGTAACGCTAAACCCTGCGTCCATGTATCCGTATTACCCATGAAATCCAAGCGCATATTGTCAGCCATTGTCTCTGCATTACTTGTTTTGTAGTCAATGGGACCTGCGGTTTGGAGTGTCAGGTAATTAACGAGATGGCTCCACTGTGCCTTTGCTTTCCCATCTGTGACGAGTCCAAGGGGTAAATAACTGAAGATACCGACATCCGTGGAATTTTCGACATGGAGATTGACAACCCGGATACCGTTGCTTAGCGTAAAGCGTGTCACTTTAGGAGCGGTATTAGAAGTAAGAAGGTTAGGGAAATCCTCTGATGCAGTAGGTACTAAGACCTCCTCAGAAACTTGTGATCCGGTGCTGCTGTTTTTGCCGGGAACGGCAGCCTGCCCGATTTGATTTCGCATATCCGGTTTTGCATCGGTTTCAAGAACGACAACTGTCTCAATAATTTCAATAGTCGGCTCGGACTGTGCCTCGAAACTATACGGTCGCTGAAATCTGGCAAGATATTGATGACTCACACCGAGCAGCAATAGAACCAAAACCGTAGCCGTACCGAGAGCCATCCATGGTAACACCGGTTTTCCAGTTGGCGGTGATACGGGTTTTATGTCAGCGACTTGCCGCATGATGTTTTCAAGTAGGTTACCAGACAATTGCCAACCGCCAAGCGTCTCGTTAATCAAATGTTCATCTGATGTTTGTAAACGCTCCCGCGCGCGTTGAAGCCGACTCGTAATTGTGTTCACCGATACACCCAGGAACTTACCAATTTCCTTCGTTGTCATCTCACCGAGATAGTAGAGCGTCACGACTGTGCGTTCGCTCTCTGGTAATTTTTCCAGAAGTTGCTTGACGATTTCATGACGACGTTCAGTTGCTGCTGTCTCACGCTGTTCCAATATATAACGCTCATAGGTTAACTTATCTATTGCTTTCACAGACGCGTCCCCCAGCGATTGCATCACAGGTTTCTTCTTTCGGAGCCAATCGGTGCATAGATTGTTTGTAATGACATACAGCCACCCCGCAAACTGATCGCGATTCTTGAGGGTCGGGAGTTTCTCATAAGCTTGCAGGAAGGTGTCTTGCGTAATTTCCTCAGCATAGTGAAAATCACCGATCTTTCGCCACGCCAAGGCGTGAACACTCTTTTGGTATTTTTGAACCAAGATGCCGAACGCCTCATCATCGCCAGATAAGACACTCTGAATCAACTGAACGTCGTCTTTATCCATCGGAACTCTCCATATTGCGTCAACACAAACGACTGGATTGTTACTAATACTTCATATCATTCGGATTCACTTCGGTTCCTGAAATAGCGATTCCTCAAGTTCAGCGTTCAACGTGATACGTGTTACCCGGCTCTCACTAAAGAGTTGACCCTCTACGTTCTGCACAGCATGATACGCGACTTTAACGCCATCAACATCGCGGTAATCATTCAAGAGCGTTTCCCGATTAACAGTAATACCTTGGGAGGAATCAGGATAGGCAATTTTCACGATATAATGCGTATCCTCGCTCACAAAGAGTTTCATCATCTCGCCAGATGGCTGCCGGAGCAGCAGAATAGACGTAGACTTACCTTGTACGTCTTCTGTGCCAGCATACTGAATCCGGATGTCGTTTTGTGAGAGGTTCGTCAGTAGCCACAACGGCTCTCGGAAAACCGCATCTTTGAAGGTATTAGCCATCTGTGGTGGTATTGGTTGAACCCCCATCGGCATCAACACGAATCCAGAAGTGCCATCAAAGACGTAAGTCGTTTCGCCTCGCGGCATCTTCAAATCTTGTCTAAATTTGTCAGGGTAGACGTAGTATGATGTGCCTTCTATTTGCGGTCCTGTTGGTGAATTGGCGGATGTATGCCCCTCCATGACGATGTTCTTGACTGCTTGCAGTTTCTCAAGCCCACCGTGTGCGTCAACTGCTGCGGCGAGTATCCTTTTGGCTTTCGTCATGTCTGCTTCACTCGCTTCCGGCATCGACTCCATAGGCGGCGGTTCCGGTTGCTTTATCTCAATTTCGTTAACCGCGCCGAATTCATCAAGAAACGTATCACGTGGTGTAAGAACTAACGTCATCCGCGCATCTTCGGTTAAATACTGATTGACAACATCGGCAACATCGCCCGCGGAGACTTTGGCAAACGCACTTGCCAGCTGCGGTAAAATATCGCCATATTGATATTCAAGCATCCCCCACCACACGCCAATGTTACCAAGTGCCATGGTCATTGACGTACCTGCAGGTATCTGGTGCTTTACCATCTCTATATCCAGGGGTGAACTAAATTGCATGGAGAGTAACGGGGCAGCCATGGCAACCTGCGCATTGTTCTCGGGTTGCTTGAGCCGGTTTATCAGCAGTCTAATTCGCTGCTTAACCTTTTCTACATCTGTATCTGGCTTGAGCGAAGCACTGATCTGTAGATAGGTCTGTTCAGGCGTGACGAGGTCAACGCTACAGAGAACAAAACCTATCAATTCTTTCAGTTCGGCATCCTGCATGAGTACTAAGTTCAGGAGTGTGTTCGCTATGTACAATGCCGGATAATCTTCATCTTCGGGGTGTGGTATCGCGTAAGTTTCCATGTAGTGGGTCACATCGATATCCCAAGTGGCAGTTCGGTCTTTCACCGTCTCCGATGTTGCTGTTGCTGGCGGAAGTGTTTTTGCCGTTAGGTTGATAGTTCCGAGTTGTTCTTCCATTACTGGCTGCAGTGTTTCTGCCTTAACACCGCCGATGACACACAAAAGCACTCGATCCGCTTGGACTAAGTGTAGATCTCGGTATTCTTGTAATTCGCTCAGTTGTGCTGAACGAACATCATCACGCATTGATACAGCGGTTTCACCATGTCGAAAGACTTGGTTCCATGCAGCGGATGCCCATTTGTGCGTCGCTAATCTCGCTTCAGTCGTGTCAATCTCGGACAAGGCGTTTGGCAACTCTTCGGCTAAACTTTTCTCTGAAAACGGTAATCCAGAAAGCCACTTTGCCTGCTTTTCCAAACCCTGCGTCCAGTTGTCGGTGTTACCAATAAACTCCAAGCGCATGTTATCAGCCATTGTTTCAGCACTACTTGTTCTGAAATCAATCGGTCCTGTGGTCCGGATTGTCAAGTGCTCAATTAGATGGCTCCACTGTGTTTTTGCTTTTCCATCAGCCACAAGTCCAAGGGGCAGATAACTGAAAATACATACATCTGTGGAATCTTCAACGTAGAGATTGACAACTTGGATGCCGTTGCTTAATGTAAAGCGTGTCACCTCGGGCGGTGCAGCGAAAGTCAGAGAAAAATTGCCAAGTAGAAATAGTACCACGATGGCGTGTTGAATTCTGTTAAGCATCTTTAGATACCTCCAAGTGTTAGGTTTCAGACATTGAATGAAAATTGATAAAACGAAACGATTGTTTTACCCTTTGATTATCTAAAGACGTAATTTGGGTGCAGAAAACGTGCATAATCTGAAAAAAAATGAAAACCATCTATTTTTTAACTGCTGTCCGATAAACATGATAGGCAAAATGCCTTAAACTGTCAAAACAATTTCAAATGTAACAAAACCTAACGCTTCATATCATTTTAGCGTCCGTGGTGTGAGAACCAATGTCCCGATGATCTTCAGTAATTTTGGACACAGGTTGCGTCGTGGCCTCAGGCGAAGTAAGCGGTTTTGCTGTCTTAGACACTTGCTTAGCGGGCAAAGTTTCTTTGTAGATTATCACAGGTTCTTGGGGCTGTGAATTTCGATAATGGTTAAAAATTACCAAAGCTACCAATAGAATGCCTATTCCCACTCCATAGAGGAAGTGAATGTTTTTACGCAACATGGCAAATACCTCCCTAAATTACACACAAAACAGATTACCTGAAAAGAGATAATTACAGCGTATCTCATAAATACTTCATCTAACCAATTGAAAAAACGCTCCATCTTGAAGCGACGTGTATAAGGCGCATTTTACAGAAAGGTTGAGTTAGGCTAAGAAGGCGGGACAAACGCGCCTTTGAATTTCTTGTACCATCGCGTAAAGAGTGCGATGGCTTCTGGGTCCTGGCGTTTCGGTGAAAATTGATAAATGCCTTCACCTTCCTCGCCGTAAGATAGCGAATAAACCCCTCGAGCATGCCGTCCGATCGCAATAACCCCGAAAGCCTTTCCGTTCATGTATACGCCTTTTTCAAAAGGTTTTTTGTTCCCTGTAGCGATCGCAACAAGTCCATAAACGTTGTTACCACCGAGGGCAATAACGCCAAAAGAGGACAGACCGCCTATAGAAATCACACCGCAAGAAACCAAACCTCCGACCGAGATCACACCGCAAGAAACATGGAAACCAATAGATATAACACCAAAGGAGAGTAAACCGTGTGAGATCATTTCTAATGAAATCGGTCTGTAGTTTATATATGGGAATCCCCAATCTAACAGTAGAGTCCCAGTGGCATGCCAAAGGTCGAAGAAACCTGTAGTATCAACTTTTGCCTCGCCTAAATACCATGCAATCGCGTATGCTACGAAAGGCGCGCAAATCAAGAAGACTACAGTAAAAAAAATGGTCTTGAATCGCTGAACGTATCCGTTGAATACTTTTCGGAATATTTCCACGTCGAGCGGATAATTGTGAAGTGCCTCGGTTTTTGTTTGGTCCTTTGAGATTTTCGACATCGCTTTCCTCCATAAGATGACGAACGCCAGAGAAATATGTTATAGTAAATCTAAAAATAAGTATACACTTTCGGTTCCCCCGGTAGGTTCGGTTTCCTAACCGCACCATAAGTGTCAATTTTAGAAACAACAACCGTCGCAGTTCCCAGGTCCGGTAGGGTTTTTGCTGGGGGTATTTGCTTGGGTGTTTCTGCGGATTTCTTCACGGTTTCCCAACCGAACCAGATACGCCGCGGAACCCTTGAGGTTTCCTTCAAACCCCTCTTCAGTCCTGTAAGGTTTATTTGCTTGGGGTTTTTATAGGGGTATTTGATAGGGCGTTTCTGCGGATTTCTGCGGATTTCTTCACAATGTTTATAGAAGAACGTTTCAAAGAAATACTCAACCCTGTAAGGGTGGCATGTTTATATCGTCTATGCTAAAACACCGTCCAAAATCCCTAAATTGACACCTATGGTTTTCACAGACATAGCACCCTATAAGTATACTATTCGCTAATGATCGTTTTTTGGGCAATACCAGTAATGTTCACCCAATATTTTGTGGGTTCCTACCTTCAAAACCACAATTTCACAATGATTGCAGGGCAGGGCAGCTGTGAGGTATCCAGCAATAAATCCGAGTATAGAGACGATAATGAGGGTTTTTATCAGTGTTTTCTTCATCCTAAAAGTCTTCCGACCATGTGTCCGATCAGGAATGATGCGCTACCTGCCGTCAGCGATCCTACGACAATCATACCGATCTTGGACTCCATAATCATGAGGACCAATATGCCGACCACAACTAAACCTGCACTAACAGCTTCGACAGGTCCGGAAGCAAATCTAAGCACACACGTAACGAAAAATATAAGGACCCCGACCCCCATTAGGAGTTTGAATAGCTTAGTGGTAAGTGCGTTTGTTTTCATAGACATATTTACAATAACCTTTGTTATGTATACGACTGAGACAAAACACATAGTATGGTATCAAAGTGGTGTATTAATCCGTTGACCTCTTTAATTACCGCCAAATGTTAAGTCTTCAAAACCTTGAACGAAATCGTTAAACAAAACGATTATTTTATCGCTTGATTTCTAAAGACGTAATTTGGGTGTTGAAAACGTGCATAATCTGAAAAAAAATGAAAATTATCTGAATTTTTTAGCCATTTTTCTGTGAGGGTCGAATTCTTAATATTGATTAAAATAACAAAATTTAGTATAATTTTCACATATTATTAAACTTTGGACAATTCATCCTCGGTGCGTTGGTCTAAAAACATAGGAGTATTTTATGAACCCGAAAATTTTTAGGTTAACACTATGCATATTACTCGTCCTCTCAGTTGCTTACCTTTCTGCGCAGGAGAGAGCGGAAGATGTCGGAATAGCTGAAGAACCGATGCCTATGCTTAAAGTGGGTTTGATGCATCCGTTGCTAAATTACGCTACTTTTGGCGACGGTGCAAAACTCGCCTTAGCCGAAATCAACAAGGCAGGCGGTGTTCTTGGGAGGCAGGTAGAGCTTATCTATAAAGTAGAAACAGGAAGCATTGCTGATTCTGCAACAGAATTAGTTCAAAAGGAAAATGTTGTCGCTATATTAGGGCCGATGTTTTCAAGTAGTGCTGTTAAAGTTGGACCCGTCATCAATATCCCTGTCATTGTGGGGGCAACAGGTGCCGACGTGACGAATACGGGGAATGATCCGAGAGATTTTCTCTTTCTCGTGGCGAATTCAAATGCCTTGCAAGCAAAAGTGATGGCAGGTTTTGTGGTGAACGACCTCGGAAAGAAAACTGCAGCGATGATTTGGCAGAACGGGGATGTCTACTCTAAAGGTTTCGTTAACGCGTTTGATGCGAATTTCAAGGAACTTGGCGGTCGCATTGTTGCCAATCAAATCTATGAACAAGGCGATACAATGTTTCATGGGCAACTTGGGATCATCAAAGATGCAAACCCGGATGTGCTGCTTCTCGCAAGTTTTCCGCCAGAGAACCCGCTCATAGTGAAGCAGGCACGGGAGATGGGCATTCAGTCCACCTTTATCGGCAGCGATGGTTGGGATGATTCCTTGATGTTAGACGTTTTAGAGGATAACACCCCTCTCGAAAATTCCTACTATTGTAGTATCTCGGATGAACTTGCTGCGGATTTTACTGATGCTTATGGAACAATGTTTAAAAATCAGTCTATTGGTATTGCGCCGTTAGGTTACGATGCCATGAGGTTGTTGGCAATAGCGATTGAAAAGGCGGAATCAACAGACCCAGTTATGATTCGGGATGCAATTGCTGCTATTACTGACTACCAAGGGGCAACAGCTATTTCCGGCTTTGATGGGAACCGTCATCCTGTCAAACCTGCTGCCGGTATCCGCGTGTTGAAAATTGTTGAGGGGCAACCGCAGCAACACACTGTTGTGAAAGCAAGTCAGTAAGTGTTTATGTAATTTTAAGGTGAGTTCGATTAGAATAGGACTTACGCATGCTGCTCTTTTGTAGCACAAACTTCCCAGTTTGTGCCACCAGAACGCTGTGTTTTCCGAAAATTCTCATCTAACAGAACGGGCTGCAGTCAAAATTGCGTAAGTCCTATAGAAGTAACATAAGTTGCTACCTATGCATTCTCACTGCGAAGCAATAGCACCCCTAATGAAGATTAAGAATTTAATCGGGTAATGTAGGTATCCATTGTCTGAATCAGGATTTACAGGGTTCAAGGATTTGCTGGATAATAGAACCGTCTTGATTGAGAACTGTTCTTTATAGAATTACCCGAATATTTTCTTAAACTTCATACCGGGTGCAGTTGCTTAAATACGCTGTTTCTATTCTTACTGTGAGGCAATATTACCCCTACGGTGTACGGAAACGCCTGAACAATCTACTTATCTGTCTCAGATTATTGGAGGTCTCTGAAGGCGTTCGCCACAATGACCAAATCCTGAATATTGACAACGCCATCGCCATTGAGATCGGGGTCAGTTTCGCCAAATGCGTTGACGACGGTAACAAGGTCGAGCACATTCACAAATCCATCGGCGTTGACATCGGCATCAAGGCGAAAATCGATAAGGGGTAAAGCGGCAAGTGGGCTGAAATCTGTGCCGGGGTTGTTCCGAATCCTCAACGTTCGTAAACTTATCAGTTTAGCCAGCGGACTAAAGTCTTCAATCCGGTTATCTGTAAGGATGAGTTTGCCGAGCTTCTTCATGCCCGCCAGTAGGGTTATATCGGTAATCCCGTTTCCCGCCAGTGAGAGTGCCTCTAAGTTGATAAGATTGGCGAGCGGACGGATGTCAAGTGCGACAAGACGCGTGTTTGGCGGTATCCGCCAGATATAGAGATGCGCGAGGCTCGTCAAGTTCGCAAGCGGGCGAAGGTCGGTTATCTGATTCTTATGACCCCCCACGTGCAAGTTTCTTAGGTTCGTCGCAAACTCCAAACCCGTCAGGTCTGTGATGCCTTTGTTGTTTCCGTCAACATGGATTAACTGTGGCATACGGGATTTTTCCAAAGCGATATGTGTTGGAAGCCCCATTTCTTCGCGAACTACCGCTCGCAAGGCGGCATCCGGCATCCATGCGGATTCGGGTTCCTGCGGCGCCCCGGTCGCAACCGCAAGCACGGTGACAATGCCAACGCTATTCACACTGGGTGCCTGTTTCAGATATATCTCACCATCTAAATCGGGGACGATATGTTGGGTGTTTGTGATACCACTTGCGACACCCGTGGCTTTGACGGGCAATTGGATCGTCTGTGCTTTGCCGCTCCGGTTGTAGACCGCCCACCCGTTGGTGAACTCACGCACGAAGAGACCTTCGCAGTCGTCGCAGCGTTGCGCTGTTTCGCCGATCGGCGTGCCGAGGTCGGCATCATAGAAGTCATACCAGTGATTTGCAGCGACATCTCCCCACCGCTGCCAACTCTGTGAATGATAGTGGACGTTTATGTAGCCATCGGAGTGTGTGAGTCCCATCGTTGTAAAGAGCCGCATTCGTTGACGGTTCCCAGGACTCTCCGGGGGTTCCGAGGTGATAAGAAACCCTTGTGCCCAATTCAGCTGCGGTTCTCGGAAATGTTCCTCAGACCAAAGTAAAGTGCTTTCAATCTCGGCAAGTCCTCTGTATGAATAATCCGAACCCGGTTCCATCACATTACCATTGATGTATGCCGCAACGAGTGGAATTTTGTGTCTCGTAGCATTGACGACGATCAAAAAGTCCTCAGGAACGCGGGCGCGGACCTCGCTTAGAATTCGGATGTGCGCCTCAATAATCGCTTCCTTCGTTAAGGGCACATCTGTTATTGCCGGGTAAAACGCGTGACCTGATCCGCCAATACCATAGTTTCCCATTTCATCTAACAGGACACCATCAAAAATACCGCACTTTGCAAAGCCTACAATTCGTTCAATCAGCATATTCTGTAACGCTGGGTTCAAAATATTGAACATCCACGCATCATTCGCATTCTGGATGATATTCCCTTGACGATCTCGCAGCCAAAAATCGGAATCTGCTGGAAAAGCCGTTGCCGCAACGGGAGGGTTGTGGTTATGCAAAGCTACCCCGAGAAAAAACAACATATTTGGATTCTGTTGGAGCATCTGTTGGCGGTGCTCTCTGGCTTGCACAATATCCCCTGAAAATCGAATCGCTAAGCCGTGTGTCGGCTCGGTTTCCGTTCGCTTCCACCACAACCCGAAATGGGTGCCATAATAGAAATCATACCGGGTCATCTCCTCTATTGACCCTTTCGGAAACAGCGCGACTATCGACGGAAATGTTCTGTTCTCAACACGCGCAGTGACGGACTCCCCTTCCGGTGTGAAATCACACACTTCGTCATAGCGGAAATCTGTAATATTCAACCCTTCAAGTGGACTCAAATCCGTCCCCCAGTTGTTTTTTATCCACAACGTCCGCAGATGTGTCAATCCTGCTAACGGGCTAAAGTCGACGATGTTGTTGTGCGTCAGTGCTAACTTATGAAGCTTTGTTAGGTTCGCAAGCACGCTTATATCCGAAAGTCCCTGTCGTTCCAGAGAGAGCACCTCTAAGTTGACGAGATTGGCAAGCGGACGGATGTCGAGGGGTGCCCGATGCGTGTCGTGTCGCCGAACACGCCAGATATGAAGCCCTACAAGACTTGTTAAGTTGGCAAGCGGACGGATATCTGTGATGTTATTCTCATTACCTCCCAAGCGCAGGATTCTTAGGTGCGTCGCAAACTCTAAACCCCGGAGATCCGTGATGCCTTTGTTAACTCCATCAAGACTTATCAGTTGTTGCATACGGTCTTTTGTCAGCGGTGTGTTTGCCGGTAGCCCCAGAGATTCCCGAATCGTTTTCCGTAACACTGGATCAGGGAGCCAGTCTTGGGCGTGCACAGGCGTAAGACTGAGATAGAAAAACATAAAAAGAAGGTGGAAACTGTAGCAAAAAGAGGGCTTGATTTTCATAGGGCTTTACCTCATTCGTTTGTGTAACGTAACTTTGATAAATAATCGCGTAATCTTTTGTATAAACAGAACCTTTTTTATGGAATTAGGGTGGATCTTATACTATTTCCGATAAATGATGTCGCATGACTCATACTTATTGGGGGTCTTTGAAGGCGTTCGCGACCAACACTAAATCTAAGACATCAACGGTGCCATCGCCATTGATATCCGGTGCCGCTTCCCCCAACGCATTAGCGACGATGACGAGGTCCAACACATTCACCGTGCCATCACCATTGACATCCGCCATCACGACGGGCACCTTCAAATAAATCTCACCGTCCAAATCCGCCAACGTATGCCGGTGTTGATTCTCCACACCGCTCGACCAGCCGGAAACCGCCTGCGGAAGTTCTATCTCCTGTGCTGTACCAGACCGATTATACACCGCCCAACCGTTAGTGAACTCCCGGATAAACAACCCCTCGCGATCCTCATAAAGCTGCGCTTTGGTTTCGTCGCCACCAACCGGTTGACCGAGATCCGCCTCCCAGAAGTCGTACCAGTACTTCGTGTTTTGGTGAGTGTGACGTATGCCCTGTGCATGAGCATCCGCATGACCCGGCAAAAATTCAAAGACGTGGGGGGGATGGTCAAGGCCACCTCCCATAGTAAACATGACATAGCCATCTGAATGCGTCAAACTCATCGTCGTCCACAGACGCATCCATTGTAGATTTCTCGGAGAATCCAGCGGTTCGCTCCTAACGCCCCTGCCTGCCAAACAGTTGATTTGCGGCTCTCGGAGGTTTTCTTCAGCCCACAACAGCGTGCTTTCAATTTCAGAAAGTTTTGCGTAGGTATAACCGCCCTCATAATCTTCATAAGTTTCCATGAAAAGTCCATTGATATATTCCGCATGCCTCGGAATAGTCGTGCCAATCGTGTTAGTCGTCGTTACCAGTATCAAGAAATCCTCACCAACAGCATCACGAATCCCTTGTATGATACGATCCTTTGCGGTATCGGCTTCTTCTACGGTTATATATCCTTCAAGTGCCTTCGCCCAATGATCTATGGCAATTCCGTCAAAAACCCCACATTTTGCAACTTCAATCGCTTGTTGGATAACCATCTCTTGCACAGCAGGATGCGTGAAGTCTTTTACATATTGATCCCATCCCGTAATTTCTAATCTATTTCCGGATCCATTTCTGAACCAATATGGCCAATCTTCTGGATATTCGTCTCGATTCGCAACATAGTACTCTATGCTTGTAAGGAAAAGCATATTTGGATTCTGAGAGCGTATTTGATCTGTTGCTCTCGTGGCCTCCTCAAGGTCTCCTCTTAATCTCAGTTTTCCGCCTGACGTAGGAATCCAAGTCCACCCGAATGTTTCACGGCAGAAAAACAGATCGTGATACGCTATCCCCTCCGCCCGCGAAAGTTCTGGCAGATTGATTATATCCCCACAGGCTTGAAAAACTGATGGGTACGTTATGTTTTCAAGGCGAGAGTGTATAGGTGCTCTTGCTATTTCACAAACAACTGGCCCGTCTACCGGATTCAGCCTCTGCAAGACTTCTGAGTCTAAAGATATCCCTGATCCTGTCAGACCCAGACGTAATGTTTCTATGCCGGTAAGCCCATAAATCGGTGTAAAATCGACGATCTGATTTCCTGCTAAGTCCAACACTTTGAGGTTCACCAACCCTTTAAGCGGCGAAGTATCTGAAATCTGGTTATCTTGCAAGTTCAACTCTTGTAAGTGTATCAAACCGGCGAGGGGTGTTATATCCGTAATCCTATTATGACCCAACCCTAAGCCGCGTAAATTTTCGAGTCCCGCAAGCGGTGTTATATCCGACACTTTCGTAAAATTGATGGCTAAGAATTTAAGATTGATGGCGTGTTCCAACCCTTTAAGACTCTGAATTTCTCTAAGATCAGCCTTGAATTTACCATCAGCCACAAAGTGATCGAGGCGTTGCATATCCGCAATCGTTAGTGTTTCAATCCCCAACTTCTCGGAGATGGCATGGCGGAGGATCGCATCCGGCATCCATTCTTGGGCGTGTGTGATGCCTCCGGGTGTGACAATCAGTAGCAATCCGGTGAATATAATTGCAAATATGAATCTATTAATTTTCACAAGGCGTATTCTCCTATATGGGTAGTAGGAATTCGTTTGTCTCTCTGGAGTTATAGTAAAGCCCATAATTATTTGTGCATCCGCGGGGCACCGTAGGGGTTGGGTAACCCAACCCCTACGAGTGGGGCGTGCGGATCTCTACCGTGGAATGTTCACATATTTTCGGGCTTCACTATAAAAACTATTTTCGATGGCAACGGGGTTAAAGATGTTGACGTTCCATCGCTATCGGCATCTGTAGGCGATGTCGCTACTTTAGGAAGATCTCACCGTCTAAATCAGGGACAGGATGTGATGTGCTGGTGATACCACTCGTAACACCAGCGACTTGCATCGGCAACTGGATCCGCTGTGCTTTCCCGCTGCGGTTATAGACTACCCATCCGTTGGTAAACTCCCGAATGAATAACCCAGCGCGATCGCGGTAGCGCTGTCCTTTTCCACCTATTGGCTGGCCGAGATCCGCATCCCAGAAATCATACCAGTAGTGCTGATGCGTATGATCGTGTAGTTTTCCTTGTGCGTGTTCGTCGGAATGTCCCTTCCAAATGGGATAATGATGTGTGTGGTTGAGTGATGAAATCCCCGTTACGTATGAAACATAGCCGTCAGAATGCGTTAAACTCAAGGTTGTAAAGACCCGCATCCATTGCTGGTTACGCGGTGAATCTAAGGGTTCTTCAGCGAGTCCCCAACCCTCTAAGGAATTAATCTGTGGAGATCGAAGATTTTTCTCTGACCATAGCAAAGTGCTTTCAATCTCTTGAAGTTCGGTATGCGTGTAACTCTGTGGATGGTCCCGTCTCGTTTCCATGAATGTGCCATTGACATAGGGGGCTAAGTGTGGCGCTTTAGAACGAAGCCCGTTGACGATAATGAGAAAATCATCTCTAACCACTTCACGAATTTTCTGCAGTATAGCAACTTTTGCATCAACCCTTTCGCCTTGCCACCAATTTAAAAAGATACCATCATAGATGCCACATTTGGCAACTTCAACAGCCTGCTGAACGAATGTATCTTGTGTACCATAGTGATAAATCCCGACGAGAAAAATCATATTTGGATTCTCTTTAAGCATCGTATTTCGCTGTTGCTTTGCTGTCCGAAAATTTCCAGAGATTTTCATTCTTGTAGGAGTCCACCGCCAATGAAGCCCAAACATAGGGTTAGAGAAATACAGGTCGTGGTAGACTAATCTTTCGTCCCATGAGAGCGTCGGTAAATTGACGATGTTATGCAAGGCTGCGAAAACGGATGGATACTGGCGAGCCATGATCCGGTCACGGTTCGGAATCTCTGGGATATTAAAGGTCGGATCATACAGAAATTCTGTCAAATTGGATGTCCGGATAGATGAAATATCGATCGCTCTGTTGTCGTTAATCCTAAGGACCTGAAGTTTTGTTAATCCGGCGAGCGGTGAAAAATATTCGATGTGATTGCCATCGAGTTGTAAATCCCTTAGGTTGACGAGTCCGGCAAGGGGTGAGATGTCAACGATCTCGTTATTTTGTAGATGCAAAGTCTCTAAACCTACTAATCCCGCAAGGGGTGAAACGTCTACAAGTCTGTTGAGATAGAGCTTCAGTATCCGAAGGTTGTGTAGGTTCGCGAGTGGTGTGAGATCCGAGATTTTGTTGGGCGCAAGATGTAGAATTTTAAGATTGACAGCATGTTCTAAGCCGACAATACTTTCTATGCTGTCCCCAATACTGAGTAACCGCTCAAGTTGCCGGAGATGTGCTATCTCAAGCGGAATATCGCCAAGTTTGAGTTCAGATTTGATAGCCCGACGTAGATTTTCATCTGGCATCCATGCCTCAATATTTTCTGGCTGCTTCGGTAACCCCGTTGTTGAGACAGTTTCAGATCCATGTAAGCCTGCACCAGTTCTTTGATTTAAGGCGGTATCCTGTCCAACTTGACTTCGCAGTGCGGGTTTCGCGTCGGTCTCAAGAACGACGGGGGCGTCAACGATGGCGATGGTCGGTTCAGATGTCGCCTCGAAACTGTACGGTTTCTGAAAACGGGTGAGGTATTGATTGCTCGCCCCAAGGAGTAATGCAAGCAGAAGGAAAACGGTACCGAAAGCGATCCACGGAGTAACGGGTTTTGGAGTTGTTTGCGGCGCGAGTTTTATGTCAGCGACCCGCTGCATAATGTTTTGGCTGACACTCGCCGGTATCTGCACACCACCGAGAACTTCTTCAACAAGGAGGGATTCTTCCTCTTGTAACCGCTTTCGTGCCCGATACAGCCGGTTATGAATTGCGTTTGCAGAGATGCCCAGGAACTTGCTAATTTCTTTCACCGTCATTTCGCCGAGATAATGGAGGATCATGACTGTCCGTTCACTCTCTGGGAGTTTTTCGAGAAGTTTTTTGACGATAGCACGACGACGCTCGGTGATTTCTGTATGCCGTTGTTCCGATACGTGATGGGTATAAGAGGATTTTTCAACTTCTTCCACAGGTGTGTCCTCCAACGATTGTATCGTAAGGTTTTTCTGCCGCATCCGATCAAGACAAAGCCGATTTGTGATGACATACAACCACCCAGCAAATTTATAAGGGTCCTTGAGTGTCGGGAGTTTTTTGTATACCTGAAGGAATGTGTCCTGTGTAATCTCCTCAGCATCATGGAAATCGCCGATCTTCCGCCACGCCAAGGCGTGCACGCTCTTCTGGTGCCTTTGGACCAAGACATCAAACGCTGCTTCATCGCCTGATAATATTCTTTGAATCAGTTGAACATCATTTTCTTTTTCCACAAGGTGTCCTTCCAATAAACAGTGGGGGCGTGTCCGTATCCGCCGAAAGGTTTAATCAGATGCCGCATCTTGTAAAACTACGTAGGGCGATACGGTTCATACCTTCTATTATTAAAGACGAAGCTTTGGACGGAAAACTCACATCATTTGAAAAAAAAAAATAAAAAATCAGGGTTTTTAGAAGTTGTTCTGCGAGTATCGGTTCTGAACGCAGGATAAACCCCGATTGCGGAGGGAAAACACACAATGAGTGTCCGTGAAAGACGTTTGAACACTTTTGAAAGGGTTTTTGAGAAGCGGGAGTAATTATAGGAATACGCTAAAGAAATTTGGAAAAAACAAACAGCACATTGGCGTTGAGTTTTGAGAGACCACAGGTATGAAGTGTCTTTAAGTCATAGGTACCCACTACCTGAAGGTAGGGGAAACCTGTGCTTCCTCGCGACTGCGCTTTTCTCTAAGAGAAAACCCGTCTTAGTATCGCTCCACTTTAGGCGGCCAAGCCCGCCCGTTTGATATTAATCGCAGCGTTTACGTCTCTATCGTGGTGTGAACCACATTCCGGACATGTCCACTGTCTATCTGAAAGAGAAAGGTTTTCATTTTTGTATCCACAATCACTGCACGGTTTTGTTGTCGCAGTCCATTGACTGATTTGCTCAAGTTTTTTACCATGTTTGGCACACTTCTGCTTCAATATCTCTATGAACTGATAGAAGGCATGGTCAGAGACTTTGCGGCCCCAAAGGCGTTTCATACCGTCAAGATTCAGTGTTTCAAAACAGAGTATATCAAACTCCGTGCAAAGTTTGGTGGCAAGTTTCCATTGCCAATCTGCTCTTTGGCGGGCGACTTTTCTGTGGTGCCTTGCCAAAGCACGACACGCACGATAATAGTTGTTAGAACCTTTGACTTTACGACTCAGGGCTTTGCTCAGGGATCGCAACGTTTTCAGGGATTCTTTGAAAAACTGCGGAGATTCTATCTTATCGCCTTCGTCGCTTGTCAGGAATGTTTTGTTTCCGTAATCAAACCCTGCGCTCTTACCCGTCTTGGGTTTCGGTTCCGAATCGTCAACATTCTCGCACGAAAAGCAGAGCCAATAGTCACCGCACCTGTCCCGTTTGAGTGTGATCGTCTTGATTGTTCCGTTGATTTCACGGTGTTTGTGGAAGGAGAACCACGTATCTATACAGTTGATTTTGATACGATTGTTTTCAAGTGTGTAGCCGGCTTGTGTGAACGTCATAGAGGTGTATTTGTGTCTCGGTTTGATCTTCGGTCTACCCACTTTACGTCTCGTCTTACCTGCTTTGCGGTCTTCTATGTTTTGGAAAAATGCGTCTTGTGATTTGCCATATCGCAGAACAACGTCTTGCACAACTTGACTCGGCAAGTCTGCCCAATGGGGTTTTGTCCGCTTCTTGAGTTTCGCAATATGTGTGTTGATCCGAGATGCGGACAGGTTTTTACCGAACATGCGATAATACCTACGCTGTAAAAGCATGATATGCAGGTGTATCTGCCACATATCGTCAAGCATATTGCCGATTTTGACGATGTTCGATTGATTCTGAAGTTTGAACTTGCTGGCTTTTCTCATTGTCCACTTTGGCCTTCAATATAGTCCTTCATGACTTGGAGCGTTACACCTCCACAAGAACTTACAAATTTTGAACGTGTCCACAGAGAGGGTAAACGACTTTTCAATGACGGATATTCTTCTCGCAAAACTTTAGCGGTATAGGCTTTGATTTTGCCAACGATTTTATCAATAGAATGTATTGGCGGTATTTCTATTAGCAAATGGACATGTTCAGGTTGAGTTTCAACCTCACAGATTTGATATTCATACGCGTCCTGTTTTTCTCGTATGAGTTGTTTCAGGCGACCTTGTATCTGTGTATCCAAAACTTTACGACGATACTTGGTACACCAAATCACGTGATATTGACAACTATAGATTGTCTTGTTGCTTGTTTTGTAATTACGTTTCTTATTAGCGATTTTGAGAGGCATAATATCGGACCTTTCTATTATAGTGTATAGTATATTATACCACATTATGATTAGATTGTCAACTATGTTTTCTATCAGAGTCTTCGCCGTCTACATCCCGCAAGCTAAAGCATGGGGATTTGACGAGGGAGTGTTAAAAGTAGGTCTCTAACTTCGCACGTGCGTTTAAGACACCTTCAATAATTGGTTGTGGTGTCTCCGCCTTCAATCCTAAATAGATGAGCATGATTTCTTCTGTGTAACCGACACGGTCTATTTCCTGGCAAATGGCAGGAAAATCCATCTCTGGTGCCCAGAACGGTTCGCTGCCTGTTTGCGAATCGACACCACAGTTGAAATAGACGCTAACCAGCCGTTCTGACAACGTTCGCAAAGCGACAACCGGATCGTCTCCAGCGCGATGAAAATGAAATGGACTGTAGTAAAAGCCAAGATTTTCGGAAGGGATCGCGTTAAGGATCATCTGCGTGCGTTCAAGGTTGTAGGCGAGACTCCCTTCATGCACATAGAGGACAAGGGTTAGATTCCGAGCCTGTGCTTCTGCTGTGACTGTCTTGAGATGCTCAATAATCGTGTCAATCTCGCGAGCGGTGGCGGTTTCATTGCCACCACTCGCGATGCTGACGATTGGAACGGAAAGCCTTTGGGCAGTGTCAAGAATCGAGATTAACGCTTCAAGCCCATCTGGCGCGTCAACGCGTACCGTGCTTAGCATGGATTTGAAATTGAGTCCAGTCTCTTCTCGAAGTGCCTCAATAGCTTCGGCTTCCACATCCGAAAAATGGGTTTGCGCGAGTTCAATGGCAGACACACCGCCTTCAGATAACTCGCTCACAAATTCCGTCAAAGGAAAAGGGGAAAATGGAAGGGTGCTTGCACAATAAGCTTTCATAAGTCTACTCCGGTTGGAACCTAATTGTTTAACGGGTTCATTATTCACAGGAATTTTGTAGCGTAGACTGTTAGTCTGCGCTCTCATAGCCACAATCTAACAAATTATGCTACAAAATCAACGATGGCTGGCGGCTATTTACCCATTTCCTTGAGTGCAGTTAGACAGCGTTCAACAGACTCAATTGGCGGGTAGGCATCGCTTTCATATTCGACGATGTACCATTCCGTGCCACCGGTCGTTTCGCAGATACGGAAGATCTCATCCCAGGGTACACTGTCCTCACCGATAATCGGACGGAAACCGGCGTGTCTGTCTGTCTCACCTATTAATGCGTCGTAAGGTTTGAGATGGACTGTGCCGGCGCGTCCGGGATATCTCTCCAGAATGCCGACGAGATCCGCACCCCCAGACAACGCATTGCCCATGTCCAGCTGCATCACAACGCCTTCATTCGTATTTCCGAAGAAGGTGTCCCACGGTTGTTCACCATCAAGCGGTGTAAACTCGACGTGGTGGTTATGATACCCCGTCACCATATCGTGCGCGGCGAGTTTATCAGCGATCTCATTGAAGACATCCGCCAATTTCAGCCAATCCGCACGCGACTGACGCAGTTCGCCCGGTATACCGGGGACGATGACATAACGGTTCTCCAGAACCTTGTTGAACTCAATCGTTTCGGCGAGGGTGTCTTCTTGGACGAGGTTGAACGGTGTGTGCCAACCACAGCAGACCAAGCCGAACTCGTCAAGATAGCCTTTCAACTCTTGCGCGGGATGTTGGGGTGGACCGGCGAATTCAACACCTTCGTAGCCCATCTCTGCGACCGCTTTTATCGTGCCGCGGGTATCCTCCGCTAACTCATTTCGGACAGAAAACAGTTCTAAACCAATCGGTACTCTTGCCATGATTTTCCTTTCATGTTATTTCATAGAAGCATAATGCGCTCTGCTGATAAAATTTATTAACTGATAAAAAAGGAGGGTGCTCCTTGCCATTTCAGTGCGCCTATCGCGCTGTATAATTGGGCGCGAGCGGACAGGTTCGATGCCGTGATAATAGTGCTACTCGTGCCAAACCGTGAATCAAATAAGCCGCTCCCATCTGTGATTCATACCAATCTATCCCCGATGCACCGTAGGGCAGTGTTTCCGGGAAATAGACTTCCAACACTGTCTCTGCAAGTTCAATGCCGCCTTCCAACCACACTGCTTCACCGGTGATGTCGTAGAGATCTGCAAACAACTCAAGCGTAAGACCGGTGTCCGATGCCGGAATCTTAAACCCTTCCGTCTGAACACGGTCAACTGGAAACTTCTCATCAAGATAGGTCTCACCAATCGCGCGTGCCAACGCCATCAACCTCTTATTCTGTGTCAACCGCCATCCGCCGAGGCATAACACCCCGGTACCGCACGAAGTCCCGGCACCGTAGACACTGCCCCATGCCGACATACGTTCAACAATCCGATCCGTCTCACACTCGCATAAACTGATAAATTCACGCGTGTCGAGGTTATGAGGTGCCGCGAGAAATCCGTCAATGTAGACCAAACCGTATCGCCGCATCTGGTCTGCCAATTCGGGGAGAAGCGATGTTATCAATGCTGCAGATTCAAGCAGGCTAATCCCCAATGAGAACGTTTGTGTCGGTGCATTCGTCTCAAAAAACCGTTCCGCCTCTTTGGGTGAACGACTTTCGATACGTAAAAGCCCACGGTCATCCCGTTTTTCCCACCAGTAATCGGTATAATTCTGGATCTGTTGATGGATTTCAGGACGCTGGTCTTGCGTATACGCGAACGCCAAATCCAAGATATAAAAGCCTGAATGCCGTGGAAAATCACACGCCCGAGCACCGCGAACGAGATGTGCTTTTGTGTCGATATTTGCATGACGGATATATTCAAGTCCGTCGCCCTCTGTCCAGTGATAATCCAAGCCATCAGCGAAACTCTGCACGCATGCCGGATTAAACGTCCTCAGTTTCTGCCAGAGCCACAGCGGAACCTGACGCAGATGATCGTGAATTGCGGCACCACCCGCCGGATTCCGCGAACACCCGACCCGTTCCTCAATCAGCTGCCAAAACGAGTGTTCGCCCCAAGGGAACAATCCAGATGCCGTATGCGTACAATGCTGGGCAAAGTGCGCCAAGTAGCGATCCACTGCTGCTATGTATTCCGGTTTCGATTCAGTTTCAGCAAGCGCGTTCATCGTGGCGAGCAACGGTTCATCGTGAATCAAGTTCGTACCGAGATGCGCGCGATCACCATTCCGTTGCCCCGGAATCTTAGGCGGTTTCTCCGTTAGCATCTCACCCGTTTTCGGATGTAGAATAGAGGGGAACAGCCCTTTGTATCGCTTACTGCTTTCGATCATCAGATCAATAGCGTTGCATATTTTGTTTATAATCACTTCCGGGTTCATCACAAACGAAACCTCCGCGTTGTTGGATGAAAATATGCTATCATAAACAGATTAAAAGGTCAAGTGCAGTACCTTTCGATCTCAGGGCTATTTAGTTCTCGGTTTTTTCACCCAATTTTGGACCCCCCAGGCCCGGTAGGCGCGGTTTGGAACCGCACCATAGGTGTCAATTTAAGAAAAAACCTTATCATCCCGTAGGTTGGGTTGAACGGATACCCCAAAACTCTGAAAAGCAACACAAACCTAACTTTCTCCATAGATCGGATATGAAACAAAAAACCGAGAGAAACCCAACGCATTGGCGGTTTGGAACCGCACCGGGACTGAAAAAGAAAATTCAAAAATTGAGACAATCCGATAATTCATCTAAAACTAAATGATCCTGCGTCAGTCCTATGGACCTATGGAAGAGTGATTCGCCCTTGTGGGGTGATATAGGTTCGCATCTGTTGTCTTCTCAGGATAGCAAACAACCGCTTTTCGTAAGTTGAGAGTTCATCCATAGGGTAGTCTACCTCGTGGAGCTGTCTAAAAAAATTTTGATCGACGTATGTCCAGATCCCATCCCATCGTAAAACCTTGCCTGCTTCCTCTTTGGGGGTTTTATCGAGAATTTTAAGAAGTCCCTGCGAACGCTGATACCTCGACGGGCTTTGCGTCACATGAGATACATAGCCGTTGATATACACAAGCGTATGGTAATCCGCCCAAACCATGCCCCCAGCGATCATATCTATTGGTTCTCCCAACGTTTTAGCAACATGCTCGAAAATCTCCATAGCATTTTTGACGGGTCTATCTGTGAGATAGCCTGCGACTCGGAGTCTGTCCTTTTCAAAGCAGTAAACGAGCTTGACAGGCATATCCGAAATGCGTTCATTGTAGATAAGTGTATTTTCTTTTCGGTGGAATAAACGGGTCCCTTGTTTCTGTTCGCTTAGTTCCACCATTGCTTTTGAGTATCCCCACCGCGTTTTGCGAAAGTGGTAATCCCCTTTCTCCGAGAGCGCGTTTTCTAAATTCCCGATTCCGCACCCGAAAGCGAGAAGCACTGGAACGCAGAACACGATGTGTTTGAATCGCCTTATCCCTTTATATACTTTCATTTCTACATCTCCTCTATATTTGGTCCCCCAGTTTAAAGGGTACCCCCTAAGGGCAAGTTTTGTTTGGAAGTTATTTGTATTATATTAGCCTTACGGTTCTCAGGCAATCGTTTTTTGTAGAATGTTCGCATTGTGCGTAAAATGAAAGTGTTCTCGCCGATGCCCCGACAGTTTGAAAAAAAGGCATTGCTTTTATTTTTCTGGTGGGGTATCATAGTCTTATCTGCTGGATAGGAAAGCAAGCACCTGCTTCCTTGCAGGTGTCCTATTCGTCCGCTTGCTTGGGGAAAGCAGAGGCAGTGAGAGCCAAAAATCAGAGAAGACAATTAAGAGAGTTATTTGCAGATGAACGAGATTAGAGATGGGCACTACTCACTCGGCATCGCCTATCTAAATGCCGAGGGGTATACCGAAGCAATAACGCATTTTAAGCAGTCGGTGGAATTGGACGCTGCTTTTATTGACGGTTACCACGCGCTTGCGCTTGCTTACTTTGGAGAACATCGGTTGCAAGATGCCAAAGACGCTGCTTTAGAAGCCCTTAAGATTGATGCAACTCACCCGCCGACCCTTTCCTTACTACAAGCGATGGTTCCGGGTACGTCCACACCGCAGGTCTCTGTCGCGCCGACGGAGCCTCCGGATGTCAACGCACCGCAGACTGGACAAGAAAAGACTGTGACATCTGCTGTGGTGCCTGTCCCGATGCCCCAGAATAAAGCAGCAGCACCGCTGAAAGTGGATGCCGCGACTGCGGCGGATATTGACAAAGAACTCGAGCGGGGTATCGTATTTTTGGCGAACAAACAATATCTGCAAGCCGAAGCTGCGTTCAAGAAGGTCATAAAAGCGTCACCGAACCATGCTGTTGCCCATTACAACCTGGCACGGACCTACATGGAAACGCTTGCCTTCAATGATGCCAGAAGTCAAGCGGAGAAGGTGTTGCGTATCAGGCCAGAATACGAACCTGCCCAGGATTTGAAAAAAGCGATCACTTTTATCGAGAGCCAAGAGAAACAGAAGCGTCTGCGAAAGCAGCTGATACGTTACCTCTTGCCGTTCGCGCTTCTGATCGTGTCTGTTTTCTGGGCTTACAAATCTGGTGTTTTTGCGGGGATTTTGCCACAGACGCGACCGCCTGCGCTACAAATTGACACGACATTAGAAGATCCGGCGAACAATAACGGCTACATCGATGCAGGAGAGAATGTGCGTCTGAAGGTGACGATTTCTAATCAGGGTGGGACAGCGAAAGGTCTGAAAGTCCGTTTACTGCCCAAGAGCATAGGTGGATTGAATTATCAGAACCCTGATCGAACGCTGAACATTCCCGAAAAAGGCTTTCAAACGCTGCGTATTCCCATAAGTGCCAATAAAAAGGTGCTTACGCGAAAAGTTCCGCTGGAAATACAGGTGTTCAAACAAGCAGCAAAACCGCTGGTTACAGCAGCGGTTCATTTATCTATCAAGGCACAAAGATAAGGGAGCGTTTCTATGATGAATAGTAGAGTGCTTCAAAAAGCGTTTCGTCAACAATATCGTACCTATGCGTTGCGAATTTCTGCGATCGTCCATATCATCATGATGATCGGGTTTTCTATCTTTTTTCTCAAACCTAAAACGCAGGAAGTAGAAGATAAAATCCATGTAGAGTTGATTGAAGCGTTACCGCCGCAGGAGATCGTCAAGCAGAAAGTCATAGAGATCCAAACGCCCATCAAAAAGGTAGAGGTGCCGATACAAAAGAAACTACCTGTAGAAAAGCCGGTGGATATCATGAAGCCTGAAGCATCATTGGCGATTGCGAGAATGCTCCCCAGAGCACCTACAGCGGTTGATATTCAACAGCCCCCGGCGGCAAAAATAGATGTGGATGTCCCGATTGCATTATCCACAGATGCCGATTTACCGACGGCACCGGATTCTGTAGTGTCTGTAAGGCAATCAACGGCGGCTGCTGATGTTGAAAACCGTTATATAGGACGCCAGGGACCGCGCATCAAAAATCCTCGCAAAGGTGCCGGTGCGGGGACCAGGAAATGGACGAAAGAGACAGGCGCAGGACAGGATATCGGCGATGGTGTCGCTGAGATTGGTGCGGGGCAGGGGCAGGGAATCTTTGGAACCGGTGCAGAGCAGTCTACTTTTTCAAGCATCATCAAGGAACTGACAGAAGATATTATTGACAGCAGTGGCGAAGGTGACGGAGCCCCCGTGGATGTCGTTTTCGTCGTAGATGCCTCTGGGAGTATGGGCGATAATATCAACGCCGTCGCAGAACATCTTGGAGAGATGGTTGATGCCTACAAAGCATCGGAGATTGACTATCAACTCGGTCTGACGCATTTCTCAATAAATGAAAAGAATCAGAATCGTATCCATGTCTTCCAGCTGACGCAGGATTTATCAAAGTACAAAGCCGCACTCTATGGGATTCAATTGGGTGGTGATGAACACGCATTAGATGCCGTCAATGAAACTGTGATGAAGCTGCGGTTCCGCAGCAATGCTATCAAACACCTTATCCTCGTTACAGATGAACCGTTCACGAGTCTACACGGGTTTACTGTAGATGATGCAATCAATCTCTGTCGAAAAAATAAAGTGTATGCCAATGTGCTGGGTATTGATGAACCTAAGCATAAATACCTCGCAGCCGTAACAGGTGGGGCATGGCACCCGATTCCGGTAAACCTACCTAAATAAACGGTGACGCTCTGAAAGTCATCTGTGGTGTGAGCGTCCCCGATATAAGTTTCCCCAGTTTTACTGGAACGCCTGATGAACTGAAAGCGTTGATTGAACGGTTGAAATGAAATGAATCTCGAGTGCGAGATTGAAACTTAATTAGGACTTACGCATTTTTGACGATATGACGCTCCGTTAGCGAGTAAACTCTGAAGAGACCGAGACGTTCTCAGGGCACAGGCTAACAGCCTATGCTACAAAAGAGCACGCTGCGTAAGTCCTATTGATTTAAATCTTGTGTATGTTTACGAATGGACAAAACCTATAGTATTGTTCTGTTGACTTCGGGTGAAAAATCGCGGGATTATAGGAGAATATAATGCACGTTGGACTCATGGAAGGAACGATTCGCCGAGAAACACTCGCCGAGAATCTTGATGCCGTTGTAGAACACGGTGTCCATCATCTACAATATCATGTGCCGGCATCGGGACCGTCGGTTGCCGAGATCCGCGAAGAGATGGACGCTCGACAGATTACGATCTCCGCACTCTCAGGCACTTATAACATGATTGATCCAGATGTTGAGAAACGCCACGCCGGGCTGCGGATGTTGCGTGCTGTCGCAGAGAAATGCGCGCCACTCGGCACATCGGTTATTACGCTCTGCACCGGCTCTCGTGACCCGCAGAGCATGTGGCGCGCGCATCCTGATAACAACACACCAGAAGCATGGCGCGACCTCGTCGAATCTATGAAACAGGCGTTAGCAGTAGCTGAGGAGTACGACGTAACGCTTGCGCTTGAACCTGAAGTGGCAAACGTGATTGATTCTGCCGAGAAAGCACGTCGTTTGCTGGACGAGATGCAATCCCCTTACCTGAAGGTGTGTATGGACGGGGCGAATATCTTCCACAAAGGTGAGCTGCCAAAGATGCGTGAAATCCTTGATGAGGCGTTCGCGCTACTCGGCGGCGACATCGCGCTTGCACACGCCAAAGATTTGGACACGGACGGTCAGGCGGGACACCTCGCCGCGGGGACGGGGTTGCTGGACTACGATCAATATCTCGGTTTGCTAAAAGAGAACGGCTATGATGGCGCAGTCGTGCTGCACGGACTGTCGGAAGCGCAAGTGCCTTTTTGTACGAACTTCTTACGTGAGAAAATCGCTGCGCTGTAGAGGTGTATACGGCACACGGACACGGCGCGTGCCTACGCCTCTGTTACGGCACATGGCGCGTGCCTACTACTATTAATTTCAAACTGTGCCGGACATCCGTTCCGCTAACCGGGCAAGTGCAGGCGACGTATCCAACTTTTCGAGCTCCGCCTCAATCAGTGTGAAGTGTTGTGTCTCAGCGAGTGCAGTTTTGATGGCGGCTTCAAACTCACCTTCCGTTCGGACATGGATGCCGCGACCTGTGGTAAAGAGTGCGGGTATGCTGCTATAGTTCCAACACCCGATATCGTTAAACGGACCTTCAAGAAGATGCCGTTCCGTACCATATCCGTGGTTGTTCAAAAGCAGGATAATCGGATTAAGCCCGTAGCGCACGGTTGTTGAGAGTTCGGTGCCAGTCATCTGGAAAGCACCATCGCCGACGATAACAAGCGGACGTGTATTTGGCATGCTGAGTTGTGCACCAATCGATGCCGGTACCGCAAACCCCATTGAGGTATAGTAGGCAGGACTGATAAAATCGGTGTTTTGAGACATTCGCAATTCCACAGCACCGAAGAGGCTATCGCCGACATCCGCAATAACTACCATCCCATCGCTGATAAATTCGTTGAGGTGTCGGAACAACCGACGAACCGTTAAAGGTGCGTCAGACTCGACGACAAACGGCTTGGCATCTCGGTGTGCCCATTCCAAATTCGGTTTCCGCCGCTTTCGGAGTTTCGGCGAATTGATGCCGTCAATAAAATCATCAAACATCACCTCTTCGTAGGAATGATAGCGAACTGTGATTTTTTCCGACGTGGCATAGATCGAGCGCGCCCGGTCCAGGTTTGCAGTGTAAATCCCAAGATTCACGTCTGTCATGAAAGCACCGAGGATGATAACACAATCCGAATCTTCAACAAATTGTCTAACTTCTTCCCGCCCCATCGCACCTTCATAGATACCCAAGTAAAGCGGATGTGATTCCGGCATCACCGATTTTCCGAGGAGCGTTGCTACCACAGGAATACGTTTCTCTTCTACAAAGCGGATCAATTTGTTTTGATAGCCAAATCTGTGTACCTCTACACCTGCGAGCACCACCGGTTTTTTACTCTGATTAATGAAATCAATGGCATCCGCAACAGCGGCACCTAATGTGTCCGGATCACTAAGGTGTCCACCCGTTGAGGGACGTTGGTAGAGCGTGCCGCGGACATCCACCATATCGCGCGGGAGTTCTAAGTAGCCGGGACGTTTATAGCGATACACCGCATCAAGCACTCGATCGATTTCGTTGAAAGCCGTAAACGGTTCATCCAGCAGTGCAGTCGCGACGGTAATCTCGTCATAGATATGTTGTTGTGTATGGAAATCCCTGACTTTATGGTGTAGGAGCGCATCTTTCCCGCGTTCTCTGATTCCCGGTGCACCGCTAATGACGACGACAGGTGATTTCTCAGCGTAAGCACCCGCAACAGCATTCACTACTGATAATCCACCGACACAATAGGTGACACAGACTGCGCCCATGCCTTTTGTGCGTGCATAAGCATCAGCGGCATATCCTGCTGCGTCCTCACGGGTCATACCGATATGCCGAATTGAACTTTTCTCTATGAGGTCGTAGAACCGCAGCACATAGTCGCCGGGGATACCGAAGATGTGTTCAATATCGTAACTTTCGAGTTTTCTGATTAAGTATTCGCCGATGGTTGGGGGTCTGTTAAACATGAGGTCACCTCGTTGTGTATATCTGTTTTTTAGCATTTCATGGTATTGCACCGTTATTAACACGCCTCGGCGTTTATGATTGCCTCAGTTTTTCGATTTCTGCTTCTGTGAGGCCCGTTGTTCGTGTAATAACTTCGGTGCTTATGCCTTCGCGAATCAGTGCGCGTGCAATATCTTCCTTTTCCTTCTGTCTCACATCTATGAGGGTATCTTCCCAAGACTCTTCATCTTTGAGGACTCTGCGCTCCGCCGGCGAGATGTTATCGAGTTTAACCGCATCAATCACCCTCTCGAAAATTGGTGAACGATAGCGGCTCTCGTCTATCTCACCATCCAGGGAATCCAACACGAGTTCCAACCATGCTTTGATGCCAGACGGAGTCTTATCGTTGACCATACGCGGGACCACAAACACGAGTTGATGCGGATAGACATTGACTTTGCGGTTAAATTCGTTGACGGGATTGAAATCCGTGATGGCAACACTAAAGTCTATTTCGTTCTCGCTGTAAGGACTTGTGAGGACAACAATTGTGTAAACCGTCTGATCGAACTGATACGCCTTGCTGTTTTTCACTTGTTCGACGAGGTTGATGAGATGATAATATAGGAAACGATCGTAGAAGTGGCCTTCTTTGACGTGTTGTATCTCAACCACAATACGAGATTCCGGATCCTCAGCAAACAGATCGTATTCAATATCAACCTGTCCAATGGGTTCAAGGAATTTGTAGCCGCGATGTACCTCATCGGTATGGAATTTGATACCTAAGACATCTTCAGCAAATTGGCAGAAAATCTCCGGTTGGCTGAACGCTTTCTTAAAAACAGTGTCGTATCTTAGGGGAACAACTTGAATCATTTTGTTCACCTTCATAAAATTTAAACGGCATTCCAGTTCGAGTCATGTCCAATGTCGTAGTTCTCTAATTTTCTGAGCAGATATTCACCGATGGTTGGGGTCTGTTAAACATGAGGTCACCTCGTTGTGTCTATTTGTTTTAATTAAGTATTTCCCCGACTTAAGCCGATCAAGTGCGAATTCATAGTACGCTGGCACAATCTCAAAGCCTATGTAATGCCGTCCCTTCATTTTACTGACGACAGCAACTTGCCCAGAACCCAAAAATGGGTCCAAAACGACATCGCCTTTTTCACTGGAATAATCAAGGATTTTATCAATGAGTTCAGCAGGCAATTTCGTCGGCGTTTTGATTGCGCCTTGCCAATATTCTCTCTTAATTTCCCAGACATCCTCTTTGTCTTTGTAGTGTGCCGACCCTCCGCTTTCAGTCTTTGCATCCTTATCAAATCGACGATACGGGTAAAACTTTCGTTTCTTATCGTTTTTGCACAAGAAAAGACAGTGATAGTGAGACGTTACGTACTTACGTTTGGTGACAACACCAAACTGATATTTCCAAATGAGGTGATTGACAGTCGTGAGCTTGCACTGATCTATGGCTATCAGATGCTTACCTATCCAAGTCTACGTTGCTGTCAAGATTTCGAGGAACGCTGTCATGTATCCGATCGCATACGCGCGGCCCCGATGCCCCCAACCTGTATCATCTACGATGTGAGGCACATGGTCGGTAATCATGAAGCCTGTAAAGCCGACCTCTTTCAGCGTGCGCATGACATCAAACATATCGCAATTGCCGGTGTCAACAAAAGATTCAGCAAATTTTGGGACGTGTCCTTCCACATCACGGAAATGGACATAGAAAATCTTGTCGCGCTCCCCGAAGTAGCGGATCGCATCCGTGACACCCGGTCCCATCTCCGACCAGGAACCGACGCAGAAATCAAGTCCGTGTATCGGACTGTCGGCGATCTCCATCCCGCGCTTAAAACCTTCAAAATTGCGGAACAGACGCGGTACGCCTGCAAGAGATTCAACAGGCGGATCATCCGGGTGGAGCGCGAGTTTAACGCCTGCTTCTTCTGCGACAGGTAGGATCGCGTTCATGTAATACTCGTAATTCTTCCACATTTCGGCTTCAGTGAAAACACGTCCGTGCGATAGGGGTGCGTCTTTAACTTCTTCCATATCAAAACTCGTAACTTCTGCACCGCCTCTACCGGGTGTGGTTCGAGAAGTTCGCCAGACCCCACTCGGCATCCAGTGGTATCCGAAAATCTCAACGCCGGCTTTACCGATATTGCGAATGGTCGTCGCCATATTCTCAATCTGTTCATCGCGACCGGGCAGGCCGAGCATGGCTTTGTCATAAAACGAGACAGGCACGTTCTCAAGTGCTGCTAACCGCAGTCCAACCGATTCTACCTCTTTCCGAAGTTGCAAGATGTCCTCAAATTCCCACCGCGCTGTGCCGGGAAGTTGTGCCGTGTTGAGCAAGACATCTTCAACACCGAGTTGTTTGATAAACTTCAACCGTTCTTCACTGAGTTCACTGAATTGACCTAAACCGAGACGCATCTTCCGAGCCATAATCTTCTCCTATAGACATGGCACTCCGCTGGAGTGCTTTTAAGGAAGAATTGATTGATAAACCTATGCCGATTCAAAATTGTTTATCGCTATCCAGTAAAATGGTGACGGGACCGTCGTTAATGAGTTGCACATCCATCATTGCCTGAAAGGTGCCACCCTGCGTTGGGATATTCTGCTGTTTTAGGACGGTGATGAACTGTTCATAAAGCGTGTTTGCGACTTCCGGACGGGCGGCATTAATAAAGCTTGGTCGTCGTCCTTTGCGGCAATCACCGTAGAGCGTGAATTGCGAGACGACAAGGGCAGCCCCTCCTGTTTCGAGAAGTGAACGATTCATTTTACCGTCTTCGTCCTCGAAGATACGCAGATTAGCGACTTTATTGGCGATATATTCCAGTTCCGTTGTGGTATCGTCATGCGCAACGCCGAGGAAGATAAGCACGCCTGCCCCAATTTCGGAAACGGGTTCACCGTCTACTGTAACACTGGCAGCTTTAACGCGCTGAACAACTGCTCGCATCTTTTTATTTTTCCTTGATAATTCTTGCAATTTTTCTCGCTAAAACAGCAAATTCTCGCCATCAAGTGCTTGTGCCTTCTCGCCACCGAAGGTCAAGTTAAACTGGAATCCCGGTTGACTGTTAAATCCGAGTTGGAATGCCAATGTATTCGAGACTTCATAACGGAAAGCCAGACCAATGAAGTTCGTTACGTTTGTACCCGCATACGGAAGTTCACGCGAAAAATCCGCCAGCAACCACATGTTATCCGCGATAGCAACTTCACCACCCACCTGCCAATTGAGGGCAAAAAAGTCTGTCGTTTTAAGTAACTTTGATGTTAGAAAAACGCCAACACCGGCGTGGAGTTTAAAAAGGCTCCCGAATCTTTGAGTACCGACCATATAGGTATTGATTCCGAAAAACGGAAACCCATCGGCAGGGCTATAATCGAGGAATTCGTTATCCGTATTGAGCCGATCATCGGCGGTGTAACCGAACTGTGCGTCACCACCGATAGAGATGCTCGGAAAGCCATCATTCCGATCGGGTTTAATGTTATATTTGAGTCCGATGACACCGTCAAATAGCGGTTGGTCATAAACGCGGCGATCGGTGGTTGGATCAACGTCGGACTCTTCAGCAACATTATAGAAATCGTGAACGGTTTTTCGGACACCACCGGTTGAAAAGGTGCCGCCCAGCACCAAATCAAGTGCGTCGGTTAAGCCGTAATTGAATCTGACCGGTATGAGGAAGGTCTCTATTTGCAGCGACACGCGATGCAGTTCCTCAAATCCGCCAATATTTACTTTTTGGCGTTGATCGGGTAGCAGATCAACTTTTGAGTATTGAAGGAGCCCAAACGAGGTGCTGGAACCACCTTTACCGACCGGTTCTGCGGTCTGAATGGTGCTGAGATGTGGAACGGCTGGTAACTGCGCTGCGATCGGCAACGCGGGACCAAGGAGTAGCGTACAAATAATGAAAATAAAGCATTGTGTACTGAATTGTCTGTTTTTAGCGGGCATAGACTTATTCCTTTAGGCGTAGAGACTAATTTTAGGGTTTTGCTTCTACCATAGCACTTTCGTCGCGTTGTCCATCGGGGCCGGGTGTATTGTCAAAAGCTGTTATGTAGTATCGCTTAAATTCGAGCGACTGTCCGACGAGAATCGGGTCTTCGCCGGGTATTGTCCACGTGCGATCCTTTTTTCCGGGCGCGGGACGCAAGAGTAAATTGCCGGCTGCGTCTCTGGTATAGAGTTGGTACCCAGCGAGGTCAGGTTCGGTATTTGGGCTCCATGAAATGACTGCATCGTATTTCGTGTTAAATAGGGAGCGGGGTAAGTAACGGACACGAACGTTCTGCGGTGGCGCAGGCGGGACATTGGGTGTCGCTGCGTTGATAGTGGCGAATGCCTCCGCGCCGAATATATCTACCGCAGCGATGCGATAGACTTTCCGAGTGCCATCTACCTCAAAATCGTGGTCGAAATAGAAGAACTGGTCTCGTTTCGGTTCCGCAATCACTTTAAACTGTAACGATTTCCCATCTTCATTGTCAAGCGCGGCATAGATGCGGAAGACAGAAAAATCATCAGAAAGTTCATAACCTTCCCAAAAGAGTTTAACGATGAGATCGGTCGGATCCCCGACGGTTACAACGGGTACCGGTGGCGGGACACTCGGTGTAGCTAACGCTGTTTTCCAAATACGACGCGGTTCATCACTCTCAAGTGGCGGATGCGTCGGATCCGGTGTTTCCACGCCGTTGACATCAACATAGGTAATGCGATATTCATAGGCAAGGAGCTGTCCAGAGGTATCAAGCCGGTCGTTTTCGAGATTTTGGGTATCAATAAATTCGTTTGCAGGCGCATCAACGGAGCCGGCCAACGCAAACGCCGTATCTGTTCCACCTGTAGAGCGTCTATAGATCCGGTAGGCCTTGATACCCTCCTGTCCAATATCGTTCCATGTGACCCGAACCTGTTTATCACCGGCATAGAGCGTGAGTCCATCCGGGGCACCGGAGGTACGCAGATTTTCTGGGTCAAGCGGATTCGCAAAATCCTCGCTACTTGTGCAGGTATATAGAAAAACTAAAGCAAGGCATATAAGGAAACTTAGTATACTAACCTTACGGTTGAATAAGGTGTAGAATAGACGCATAATATTTGCTCCTTAAAAACAACGCAATTACAATCAACGTCCTTCAAACCAACCCAAAACTCTATTTTCGCGTCGGGAAAATCGGACGGAAACTAATCGTTAAAAATAGTGTAGAAGCCTCAAACTTGCCTGTTGGTTTTGGAAATCGTAGTGCGGCAGTAATTGGAACGCGGAACGCGGAGATAGCAGACCTGTGTTTCCAAATTCGTAATTTGTAAAATCAATTTTCTGAGCGCGTAGATGTGTTCGCAGAGCTTGCGAGCGGTACCCAGAAAAGACATCGCCTTCCGCAAGTTCAGACGACTCCGAAGGTGTGTCAAGTTGGTTATAGATTGAGAAAAGCACGGCGAGACCTACACATCCGAGACCGACACCCGACATGATCTTACCAGCATTCCGCCTGACAAGGAAAGCGTCTTTGTGTGTTTGAATGTCCGCTTGGATTGCTGCGTTAAGATAGGCATCGTAACGCTCTTGGGCGGAGGATTTGAGAAGCGTGGCACCAAGTTGGAGACTCATGCCAGAGGCGAAGAGTCCAATTGAGAGCACGCGAGACCGGCGCGCCGCAGCCGCATGCTGACTCGTTAAAACGAAAATGAGGACGCAACTACACACAAATGCGATGTATTTTTGATTCGGATTATAGCACTTCATATCGAGTGTTCCTTTTATGAGAAAGTTCTATTTCTATAAAGTTTACCCTATTTTTTCTTCAAAGTCAACGCTTTTTACAATGACAGGCGGAGACTTGGTTGAGCGACTCTGGTTACGAAAAAAATAAACGCATAAACAACTTTTGCGTCTAAATATACATAGTGCTTCGTCCATATTGAAATTAAGAGTGGTCCTGTTCGTAGTCGGGCAATTCATTGCCCGTTGTGGTCTGAAGTCATTTGATTTGACATTTGGCGAAATTCACAGTAAAATTAAAGAGAAC
Source organism: uncultured Poribacteria bacterium (assembly GCA_951828385.1). Taxonomy (GTDB): domain Bacteria; phylum Poribacteria; class WGA-4E; order WGA-4E; family WGA-3G; genus WGA-3G. Next base: position 2,442,914 of record OX639973.1, on the reverse strand, counting down.
CTTTTCTCAACAGAACCTGTCTTAAGTTGCAAAGAGGTGTCTATACGATCTTCCTGAATGCGAACACTATGAATTGGAGTATTAAAAAACGCGCTTGGAAATAGACAACACCGGAGGAAAGTAATGAAAATTGCGAATAAAAGGGGAAGTGTCATCGCAAAACTGGGAGTCGGCTGTGTCGTATGTCTACTTCTCAGTTTTGGGGTACTGCTCTACGCGCAGGAGAAAACAAAATCAGAGTTCATCGGTACAAAGCCGGAGATGAACGCCGCTAAAATGAAAGAGATGAAAGAATCAAATGCTGCTAAATTGCAGGCGATGGCTAAAGCAAAAGAACAACCCGAACCACAACGTAATAACAGATCTTGGGGTCGCCAAAACCGTGGGGAGAGGGTTGACTTCGGAGAGAACGCAGCGTTTTACAAAACCATCATTGACCACAATCTTTTTCGACCGTTAGGGTGGACACCGCCAAACAACGAACCTTCCTATGGTTTGGTTGGTACTAAAGTTGTTGATCCAAACGAGGGAATATCACAAGCGACACTGCTGGAAAACAGATCTAATCGCTATCACTTTGTCACCATCGGGACAAAACTTGGCGATATCACAGTCACGGACATCCAATCCGAACAGGTAACCTTGGATAAAGCCGGAGAGACAATAAAACTCAAAACCCGAGGGTTCCAACCCCTCACGGCTAGACGAGAACGCGGTGGCGATAGGGGTGAAAATCGTGGCGGGGGTGAGTCCGAAAAGGCGAGTAATAACAACGCTGGACAAAATCGAGGCAATCAGGCGGCCGCCGAAAAACGCAGGCTGACAGAGCAGAAAGAGCGTGCTGAAAAAATGAGGCAGGAGATGATGGAGAAAATGAAGAGTGCCTCAAGCGAAGAGCGGCGAGAAATGATAGAACAATTCCGGAGACGATCTGGTAACAGAAGAGGACGGGGGCGCGATAGATAGCGTTGCGATGACCTCAAGAAGTACATTTCAATTGATTTCAAGGCGCGGTTAGAAACCGCGCCTTTCTTGTTGAAATAACTATGCTGCTTCCTGAGCGTTCTCTGGCATGTTCTCAAGCCGAGACATCCAGTAGCCAATATCAAACGATTCGTCACCGATAAGGAAACGCCACTGCTTAATCCGGTTGACGATTTCAAGCCGGACATCGTTCCCATACCATCTGTGATTCCGACCTAAGATGCCGTGGATAGGTGCAGTGTCAATATCATCTGTGTTCCAGAGTTGGCATTGACGTACCGTCGGATTGAGGCGGAGTTTGAACATGTAGCGCGTCTGATCTGTTAAATTCGGTTGCGCACAATGCCACATCCCGTGATGCACCACAAAAAGCGTGCCTGCCTCACAAGCGATCGGCAACTGGCTGAGAAAGTTCTGGTACCGCGCGATGTCCGTTTCACAGACACGGCGATAGTGGCTCCCCGGCAGAATCATCGTCCCACCCATTTCGCGCGGTGTATCGTGCGAGAAATAGAAGAATTGGATGTCAAAGTGCATCCGCAGATCGATGATCGCATCGGCATGCCAAATCTGACCGATATCGTTTTGGGGGCGGACGATGTGAACGGCGTGGTGATCGTAAAGCGGAGCCTCACCAACTAAACTCTGAATGATACCTTGAACTTCCGGCATCCCGAAAACTTTTCCAACAGCAGAAGCATCGTCCCAGACATCATTTAAAACCGTGCCGCCGCCCCCGCGGACACCCACACCTGCTTCCATCTCTGCATGTGCAGCTTTATTCAATTCATCAGGGATTAAATTATCGAAGCGGAGGTAACCGTCCGCGACGAAGTTCGCCATCTGTTCTGTCGTGAGCAAATACTTTTTGTCAATCATTGGATCTCCTCCAATTTCTCAAGTATATATTCAAACCTGAGATATGAGGTATGATATTCCATGCCGGGGTAGGCAGGGAATTGTTGTGGAAACTGAATCACCCGCCAACCATCTCGCATCGCTTCCATAACCGAGTTATAGGGTGGTGTCTCGCTGTCGCCTGTCGTGTGACGTTTTTCACCCGTACCATCATACATCGCCCAGGCGACAACGCTACTATTCAGGTCAGGTGTGTGTAAATGTAGGACCAGAAGTTTCTGTCTTAATTCAGACATGTTGAAAGTTAGCCTTCCTTGAAACACGCTCTGTAAACGCGCGTATGAGATATACCTGTCTTAGAGATTATTGAGCCTTAATTCGACTCCAAGTCGTCACCAGTTTCCCACCGGGTTGTACGTCTAATGCAACAGACATCCCATCTTCTATGAGTTCGTTGAGTTCTTTCTCGCTGAGGGCTCTATCATAGAGAACGACCTCATCAATACTGCCAGTCATCCAGTAGTTACCGATGTCACACCCACCAATAAACAGAAAATTATCGTGGTTATCCGGTTTCGTCCCCGGTGCGACTTGTGCGTCAACAGCTCCATCAAGATAGAGTTTGAAGTCGGAACCGTCATAAGTGCCTGCGACGTGATGCCAATCCCCATCCGTCACAACGGTTTTGGCATCAAAGGATTTCCAGCCTGCGTTTGTTGTGAAAGAGTAGTGGACAACACCACTATTAATATGACCGAAGAGTCCGTAGTTTCTACCGGTCGGGCCGCGGTGCTCTTTAGAGGCGATAATTTGCCACGCGCCTGAGACTTTCGGGATATTCACCCATGCAGCGATTGTGAATTCCTCTAAATCAAGTGCGTTATCATCATCGACTGTCACCATATCTTGTCCACCGAATTCCATCGCACCCCCAAATTTGCCATCAACCCACTTCGGTTTACCCTTCGCGATTTTTCCATCCAGTCCGTTATCGGAGGAATCCGTAACGGATTCTCCTTTCCCTTCATCCAACAGCCATGCACCGACGAGACCGTCTGTATCTAACGCCACGACAGGCATCGCCACGAAATATGTTAACGCGAAAATACTCAGGACTAAAAATGTTAGTACGCTACGCATCAGAATTTCTCCTTACTAAACAACCTTGATTCTAAAATCCAAGGCTATAGGTTAAACGACGGTTTCGGGAAGTATTGTCGCATCCTTTGGCACAATAACAATGCCGTCCCGAATGCAGTAGTTTTCGCCATCGTAATTATCAATGCCATCTCGGTTCACCAGTACTGAATTATCACCGATACGCGCATTTTTGTCAATGATTGCATTCTGAATCAAGCAATTTCGACCGATACCGACTTTGGGGAGGCCTGACTGTTCGCTCTCCACTCGCGATGCATCCGATTCATAGTAGTCTGCCCCCATGAGTACAGACTGGTAAACGCGACTGCCACCGGAGATAATACTTCGGATACCAACAATCGTTCTATCAAGTTCGGAGTCATCAATGATAGAACCTTCAGCGAGAATTGAAGAACGAACACTACTGCTATTGACTTTGGTGCTTGGCAGGTGCCGCCGGTTGGTATAGATCGGGGCCTGCTCATCGTAGAAATTGAACGCCGGCGCGGTATCAGTGAGGGCGATATTTGCCGAATAGAAAGAGCGGATCGTACCAATATCCTCCCAATAGCCGTCAAAAAAGTAGGCTGAAACCGTACGCGACTGAATGCTCTTCGGAATAATATCTTTACCGAAGTCTACGTTTGAATCATCTTGCAGCACCTCTTGCAAGACTTCTCGATTGAAGATATAGATCCCCATTGAGGCGATGTATTCCCTTCCGTGCGGTTCAATGCCCCGCGAGGTGAAAACCTCAGATTCAACGCGGAGCCGCTGGAGTTCTTCCTCCGTTTGCGGTTTTTCAACGAAATCGACGATACGTCCGTTCGCATCTGCTTGGAGAATACCGAGTCCACTGGTGTCTTCTTTCTTAACAGGAATAACAGACACAGTGATAGCCGCGTTGGATTCGGTGTGGACCTGCAGCATTTTTCGGTAATCCATCCGATAGAGGTGGTCACCCGCAAGAATCAGGACATAGTCGTCTTTGAACCGTGGATTCAGGATATACGGTTCATTGTGTTTGATGGCATCCGCTGTTCCTTGATACCACTCTTCGCCCATCAGCGTCTGTTGCGCTGCGAGGATTTGGACGAACCCGCGGCGGTACGTATCAAAGCGGTACGTCTGGGCAATATGTCGATTCAAGGAGACGGAGTTGAACTGGGTTAAGACATAGATTTTCTCTAATCCTGAATGTAGGCAATTGCTAATCGGTATGTCCACCAGTCGAAATTTACCAGCAATCGGGACACTCGGTTTCGCGCGATCCCGTGTCAATGGAAATAAGCGTGCGCCACGGCCGCCTCCAAGAATAACTGCAATAACGTTCCCATTACTCATAAAAACTCTCCGAATTTAACTATCGGTTAACTGAAAACTGAAAACTATTCCGCTCTACAAACTCCCTTTAGTGGACAGAACACCGGTGATATTTTCATCAAGACGTGTGGAAATATGCAACGCTTTCGCAACTGCCTTAAAGATGGCTTCAATGATATGGTGTTGATTCGTGCCGTAGGGGACATTGATGTGCAAGGTTGTACCACTATGGTTCACAAATCCGTGAAAAAATTCTTCGGCAAGTTCAATATCAAAATCACCGACTTTCCCGTAACTCAGCGGTGTCTCAAAGTGGAGGTAAGGCCGTCCGCAGACATCTAAATCGACTTTGGCGAGCGATTCATACATCGGAACAGTGAAACTGCCGAACCGTTGCATTCCTGCTTTGTCGAGTACTGCTTTTTGGAGGGCTTGCCCAAGGCAGATACCGACATCCTCCGTCGTATGATGCGCATCTACATGTAAATCGCCCTTCGCCTCAATCTCAAGGTCAAAGAACCCGTGTTTGGCAAAGAGTTCTAACATGTGATCCAAGAAACCGACACCGGTGTTAATAGTGGATGCCCCTGTTCCGTCGAGGTCAAGGCTGAGCCGGATGCGGGTCTCCGCTGTTTCACGGGCAATTGCTGCTTTTCTGTCCATTTTTTAATTGTCCCTTGCGGTTCGGTCAAGTCGGTGTTTTTGCTTGGGTGTTTCTTCAAGGGGTTTCCCGTTCCTTTCCGTATATCCGCTTTCCACTTCGTTTCAAGCTGCGTACTCCTATTATACGTTTAAAAACAGTTTTTCGCAACGCAAAAGCAAACCCCGGGTGTGTAAAGTTTTTGGCAGCACATTTAGGCAGCCTGCTTTTCTTGTGTGTCCCAATAAGTATCCCAAGTATCATTCTTTAGCAAACATCTCCAAAAGAGTATCGCATTGATGCCGGGTTTGCTCCATCGCATGCCTGCTTGTTTACAGCGTTCAGCGACAACATGCTTACAAGCCGACTCAATGACCCCACTGCCGATCTGATACCCCTTTTCGTTGAACGTCTCATATTGCATGCGATCAGAATGTTTTTGAAAATAGCCGACTTCTCTTTCGAGGACATCTCCTATCGTTGGGTTTTGTGTTTCCAAATCTCGTATACGTGCGATGACTTGGGCAGTCTCTCCATTGTAAAGAGGTGTCTCGGTCGCATTGACCCAAGTTTCGACGGTATCCCGGGCATCTTCTCCGAGGGCTTGCTTAGCAACATCATATAAATGCCTCTTGGCATGCATATAGTCAACGATTTCGGTGGCACCCGGAAAGTGTTCATCCGCCAAGTTCCATATCCACGCCGCCCCATCCCCTATGACGACGACTTCTTCGGTGTCCATCGTTTTTTCGTCTTGATAAATGCCGGTCTGTGTCGCTAAATCAGACAGGTGTTTACCAAAATCTGCCGCAGGGGTCACAGAGGCGACATATCTCGGGCTCCCGGGGCGGACTTTTAGCACAGATGTAGCATGCGTATACGGATAATCTTTAGAAACGCTCCCGACTTTGACTTCTTTCCAACCCGCCGGCGAGTTGGTGTGGCAACCATCACAAGAAACATACCACCGAGAGCCTGTATCAAGCGGTTCTTCATCTGCATAGGTAGAGACTTCTTCACCTTCTGACCACGCCAGCACTTTCTGATGCAGCGTCGTGTGGCTGACCTGAATCCCGTGATGTTTCAACTCTGAAGCTGCCGCACGATAGTTCAGTTGTGCAGCTAAACGCATCATCGTTGCCGATACGCGCCGTGTATACTGACCCCTCAGGTCTTGACGGGCCTCCCATGGCACATGAATATGACCGCACCGGCATTTATACGCCCATCTCGACACACGCACAACACCACAAGCCGTCGTAAAGTTGCGCGCTCTGAACCGATACCGATGGCTATGCCCTTGACAAGATGGACACGGAACACTCAGAGGCGATGCTGCCTCAGAACTCGCTGCTTCTGATAGAACTGCCTCGGATAACCTTTGCGCCCAAGAACCAGCAGCCGCAGACACACGCGCTTCTACTGTTGAGACCCCAACGGCCTCGATATCACTGAGTTCTTGAAAAATAACTTCCATTTCTTCCTTGATTTCTGCTACAATGTTAGACATGGTATCTTCTCCTTAGGATAGACTTTTGGAACTAGCTTTTGGAGAAGATACCATTTTTCTTTACAAACTTCAACTCATTTCTAAAAAACGCTACCAAAAACTTTACACACCCGCAAACCCCCCGCCCAAGAGACCGGAGGTATACCGTTAAGCCCATGTTATAAGCCCAAGTTCGTGCGGCGATTGCAGATCCTCATGGTTGGGCAAGGCGCGCACAGTATAGCCGTGCAAGCCTGTCTGTTTCAAGGTCAGCATCCCTTCAAAAAGATAGGTGCCGCTCCCGAGGTCGTCCTTATACAGCATTGGACTCACAGTCCCATTATGAATTTCGCCTGCTTCATCTAATACACCGTGGTAGATTTGAACAGCGAGTTCGTGCGGAAACAACACGTCGGTTCGGACGACGGCTTGCACCGTCGTGGACTCACCCACCCCAAGCTCAGCGTTTTGTGCAGCAGCGGTTTTCGCATTGGTATGCTTTTCCTCAACGCGAAGGTCCCGCCAGTGGTCTCGGATGTGGGTTTTCCAGCGCGCGAAGGCAATACTGCGTTTCGCCTCAGAGGCATTGAGTTCTTGCCAACGCCGATGCGCTGGAAAATATAATTGTTCTGCGTACGCCGACACCATCCGTTTCGTATTGAAAAGTGGGGCAAGATTCTGCATCGCAGTCTTCATCCGGGCAACCCATTCGTGAGGCACATCATCAACCGGGCTACGCTGGTAAAAGAGCGGCACAATCTCGTTTTCAAGGAGATCGTAAATAGCATTGGCGTGCGCTTTGTTGGTGGATTTGGAATCCTCTGGCACGGGGCCCGTGTCAATCGTCCACCCACCGCCCAAATGATTCGCTTCAGCCCACCAGCCATCTGCGATGCTGAGATTCAGGACTCCGTTGGCAGCAGCTTTCATACCGCTCGTACCGCTCGCTTCATTCGGGCGTAACGGGTTGTTAAGCCATACATCAACACCTTCAACGAGATACCGTCCGACACAAATATCGTAGTTCTCAATGAAGACGATTTTGTGATAAAACCGCGGTTCTGCAGCGATCCGAGCGATCCGCTGGATAAGCAACTTCCCCTCATAGTCATGCGGGTGTGCTTTCCCCGCAAAAATGAGTTGAACCGGACGTTCCGGGTGATTGAGAATCTTATCAAGTCGGTCAACATCGTGGAACAGCAAGGTCGCGCGTTTATAGGTCGCAAACCGGCGCGCAAAGCCAATGGTCAACGCCGCTGAATTGAGAATTTTCGTTGCCATCGTGTCACTCTCTTGCGGACGCTTGGAAATGCTACCCCCGAGTGCCTGCTTCTGTTCCTGCCGTTGACGCGCGAACGTAATCAGACGCTCACGCCTTCGTTCGTGCGTTCGCCACAGTTCGGGGTCTGGTATCTGTGAGATTTGTGTCCAGACCGCTTGATTCGTGAGTTCCACAATCCAGCGGGGACCGAGGTACCTGTCAAAAAGACTCTGCATATCACCAGAGACCCAAGAACGGGTGTGAATTCCGTTTGTAATGGCACTAATAGGCACTTCATGTACAGGCGTACCGGGCCAGAGGTCTTTCCACATCTCGCGGGCAACCTCTCCGTGCAGTTGGCTCACGCCGTTACACATCGCGGAGAGCCGGAGTGCGAGGAGTGCAGGACTAAATTCACTGTGCGTATTCGATGGATTGGCTCTACCGAGACCGAGAAAGGTTTCCGTAGAGATACCGAGTTCGCCGTAATAACCACTGAAGTAGTGATTGACTAAATCGGGTGGAAACCAGTCGATACCAGCCGGAACAGGCGTATGCGTCGTGAAGATATTGCCTGCTTTTGTCGCCTCACAGGCTTCTTCAAAACGTACCCCTGTCTGCGACATCATCTGCCGGATACGCTCAATTGCGAGGAACGCAGCGTGCCCCTCATTCATGTGGCAGACAGTCGGTTGGATACCGAGGGCTGTTAAGGCACGGTAGCCACCAATGCCGAGCAAAATCTCCTGTTTGATGCGGAGACGTTCATCACCACCGTATAGATAATCAGTGATGCTCCGTAATTCCTCGTTCTGATTTTCGGGGATATTTGTATCCAACAGATATAGAGGGACACGGCCGACTCGCGCACACCAAACTTTGGCGATCGCTGGACCTTCTGGATATTCGACTTCCACTAAAAGTGGGGACCCATCAGCAAGTTTCACAGGCTGAATCGGCATATTGTAAAAGTCATTGGTTGGGTAATCTGCCATCTGCCAGCCATCTGCCGTAAGCGTCTGGCGGAAGTAGCCGTGTTGATAGAGCAGTCCAACTGCGACGAAAGGGAGTCCTAAGTAACTCGTCGATTTTAGATGATCGCCTGCTAAGACCCCTAAACCACCAGAGTAGAGTGGCATGCATTCTGTCAACCCGTACTCCATTGAAAAGTAGGCGATTGTTAAGTTGCTGAGCGTCCCATCTTTGTAATTTGTCTCAAACCATGCAGGGGTTTTATGGTATTCTCTAAACTTCTTGTGGATGACCTCAAGCCGTGCAAGGAACACGCTGTTTTTTGAAGTCGCATCCAACCGTTCTTGTGAGATCTGACCGAGCATCGCGACAGGGTTATGATAGGTTTTTTCCCATAATTCCGCATCGAGATGATGAAACAGATCCAAGGCTTCACGGTCCCAGGTCCACCACAGGTTTAAAGCAAGTTCACGCAGAGGTTCAAGATTCGCGGGTAAGGTAGGCACCACTGTTAGTTGGCGAAGTGGCTTCATTTATAATTCCATTCTCCTTCCAAGATCTATGCCGCTGCTGCGTCTGGTTGTTGTGTTTTGAGTGTGATGTAGGTGCCCTGTTTCCGTTTCTCGAAATCTAATTTGCCTTCACGGGCAAGCCAACCGATCGCCATGAGAACGGTGCGTTCGGTCTCGCCGAGTTCGCGTGTCAATTTTGTAACGCTGGCTTCGTTGTTAATTTCAAGGTAGTGCCATATAGCACCCGCTACGCTTCCAATATTCTCTAACATTGCTACCTCCAAAAGCATATAAAAATTGAGGGGTTTTTTGAATACATTTTAACCGATGCCTTGCGCAGTTTACGCCGAAAATTTCTTATACAAAATCAAAAGATGTCGCACAAGGTTTCAAGATATATTATAGTTACTTTCGGTAAGGTTGTCAAGGGTAATAGACGCTGACACGAATTTGACATCTATTTCAATATTGTGTTATAATTTCGCAACGGATATATGATTACTGAACCGTCTTTATTATTTTTTATTCTTTTACGACTTTACTTGCAGGCCTATATAAAAAACGCTAAACGAGGTAAAAATTTGAGTATTGTTGTTCACGTCACACACGAAGCCATCCAAAAAATGGGGGGCATCGGTGCAGTTTTGGAAGGGTTATTGACAACCCGCAGCTACAATGAAGCGATTGAGCGCACCTTTCTCGTCGGTCCCCTCTTTTCGGGTGCCGATTTAGAGGGATTAGATACCCTCCTCTACCACGCGAGCAGTGGGATAACAGATACACCCCACGCAAAGGCGCTCAGCGAGATTGAACAGACCTATCATGTAGAACTCGTCTATGGACAACGGCAATTTGAGGACAAAAATCAGAAAGTTACAATCCTCACGGATGTCGTCTTGGTGAACGTATCCAGCAGCAACGAAGCACTGACTGGACAATTCAAATGGCAACTCTATGAACACTTCCAAATCGAATCCAGTCGTTATGAGAGCGAATGGGAATTCGAGGAATATGTACGTCTCGCCGAACCCGCTTATGCTGCGCTGCAGGCAATGATCGGTAAAGAGACAACGACCCCTGTGTTTATCATCTCGCACGAATTCATGGGCATGCCCCTTGCGCTCAAGGTGCTTATTGAACGGAAAAACAACGGTGGTGTAGGTGGGGCGCAGAATATGCGTACGGTCTTCTACGCGCACGAAGTAGCAACGGTCCGTCCTATTGTTGAAGGACACCCGGGACACGATGTCCGTTTTTACAACGCCTTAGATCAGGCAAAAGCGCAAGGGCAATCCATCCGCGATGTTTTCGACGATCCGTTCTGGTACTTCAAGCACGCCTTGATTGATAAAGCACACCTTTGTGATACCATCTTCGCCGTTGGCGATCTCGTCGTAGACGAACTCCGATTCTTAGCAAAACCGTTTGAGGACTTTCCGATTAACCTTGTTTACAACGGCATCCCTGCGTTTGAGGTGAGCCTGCAGGAAAAATTGACATCAAAGGCACTGCTCCAAAAATATGCGAAAACGCTGTTAGATTATCGCCCCGATTACGTTTTCACACACGTAACGCGGCTCGTTAAAAGCAAAGGCTTGTGGCGCGATTTACAGGTACTCATGCATCTTGATGCCTTGCTCGCTTCTAACGATAAAACCGCTGTGCTGTTCATCCTCTCCACAGAAATTGCGACCGGGCGAACGAACAAAAGTATTCTCGAAATGGAGGAAGCATACGGCTGGCCCATGTATCATAAAATCGGTTATCCGGATTTGGTCGGCGCAGAAATCGAATTGAACAACGGTGTCTCCGCTTTCAACCTACAATCTAAGGCGATCAAAGTGATTTTTGTCAATCAGTTTGGCTGGAGCCAAGCCACTTGCGGAAAACGGATGCCGGTAGAGATGGAATTTATGGACATCCGCAAGGGGAGTGATGCGGAATTTGGGCAGTCTATTTATGAACCCTTCGGGATCGCCCAAGTGGAGCCGTTGAGTTTCGGCGCAATTTGCGTCGTTAGCAATGTGTGTGGATGTTGCGGTTTCATTCAACGTGCCACCGACAACCGCGAAGTCCCGAATGTTGTCGTTGCCGACTATACGCAGCTACAGATTCCACCGAAGTCGTTAGACGATGTGCTGCATATCGGCTTAGCAGAACGGAACGCCATTGAAATGGAAAATAGTCGGGACATCGCTGCGAAACTCTTAGGACGTTTGCCGCGTAAACCCCGTGACGTAGAGGATATGCTGCGAGAAGGCTACGACATCGCCTCCCGGATGAGCTGGGAGGTTGTCGTTAAGGATTATTTCTTGCCTGGATTGAAACAGGCATTGTAATATTTGGACAGTTTACCGATAAAAGGATTTGATTGTTATGAAAGAGGTCCGTGATTCTAATGATCCAATGCCGTTGTCTCCGGGAGAGAAATTGATGACCCCTGAACAGAAGTTTTTCTTCGACTTACGGGGTTGGATTTTATTGCCATCGGTATTATCAGCGTCGGAAATCGAAGAGATGAAAGCGGAAGTCTATGCAGGTGCCAGACATAGTTATCAAGGCGCACTCCAGAATTTACTGGATCATCCTGCTCTTGTCGGTATTCTCAACGAAATCCTTGCTGATGAACGCTTTATTTTTGACGATTGCTACGGCTTTCGATGTGAGAATTCGGTTACGACCGTCAGGAAACCCGGCTGGAGCACTGCTTCTGATAGTGGTACTGCGGTGCCGCATGTCGTACGGCCTCCACAAAAAGCAAATGCAGTGCGGTATCAGGTCGCCGGTGGAAAGATATTCGCAGGACTCACACGTGTGATTTGGGAACTTGAAGAGGTGAAAGCTGGACAGGGAGGTACTACTTTTTTGAGTGGGTCTCATAAGGCGCATTTCAACTATGGTGGACCCGACCCGTACCGTCCGAATATTAGTGAATCCCGTTGGGAGAATAAGATAAAGGATATGATGGAGGACTATAGTTGTCCGCCTGGGTCGCTGCTTATTTTCACTGAAAGCGTTGTACATGCTACCAACAACTGGACGAACCCTGACAATCCGCGTTGTGCTGTGTTTAATTGTTACAACTCGATATGGGCGCAATGGTTTCGGTTGAATCTAAGTCATGAGGTTATAGAAAAGATGCCGCCGAAACGCCAATCTTTATTCCGTGGAACATGGGCAATTGGTGGTGGTCCCGGCGGGAACCGCCAGTATTCATTGGATAATAACACCACATAGTTCTGAGAGCAATTAAGTTGCCACCTATGTGTGAGCGTTCTTGTAGGAGGGGTTTGTAACCCCGATTTATAACAGTTGTGGTTCATAGAGAGCTTGTTAATAACTATGAAGGAGATTTCAATGGCAAAAGAAACATCAAATGATGCAACGATTCCGATGACACCGGAGCAGAAATTCTTCTTCGATCTCCGCGGTTGGATTTTATTGCCATCAATATTATCGGACTCAGAAATCGAAGAGATGAAAGCGGAAGTGTATGCAGGTGCGAGACAGAGTTATCAAGGTGCCCTACAGAGTCTGCTCGACCATCCAGCAATTGTCGGCGTTCTGAATGAGATTCTGTCCGAGGATCCTTTTGTGCGCGACGACTGCTACGGATTCCGATGTGAAGGGTCTTTCACGACGGTTCGTCCCCCCGGTTGGAGCATATCCGAACGCGGCGATAACGGGCTACCACACGTCGTGCGTCCACCACAACAGGCAAATGCGATGCGGTATCAGGTGGCTGGTGGAAAGATCTTCGCGGGGTTGACGCGCGTCGTTTGGGAACTTGAAGAGGTGAAGGCAGGACAAGGTGCTACTTCTTTCCTCAGTGGGTCCCATAAAGCGCATTTCAACTACGGCGGTCCCGACAAGTATCGACCGAATATCGGCGAATCGCCTTGGGAGGGGAGCATGCGCGAGATGATGGACGACTATAGCTGCCCACCGGGTTCTGTTGTCATTTTCACTGAAAGCCTTGTGCATGCCGCGAATGATTGGACGAATCCTTCAAACCCCCGATGCGCGGTTTTCAATTGCTATAACTCCATTTGGGCGCAGTGGCATCGGTTGAACCTGAGCCATGAAGTCATCGAAACGATGCCACCGAAGCGGCAATCGTTGTTCCGTGGTACATGGGCAATCGGTGGCGGGCCCGGTGGAAACCGTGAGTATTCATTGGATAATAATACGACGTGATAGAAAGTTTCGGTTTGGCGCGCTCAAGACACGCGGCTACAAACCGTGTCAGCAGCGCGCCTATCACGAAATGCACGTATAAAAAAAGCTGGAGTGTCTGGCTCCAGCAACCCAACATAGACATACCGTAGCGATAGAGGTCACGGTTGGCTGGCCCTAGTTTTCCGAGGAGGAAAACACCGTCCATACGGCACGTATTCGGGCAAAGGTAATACAACATCTTAATCTGCAGTTTCACCACGAGGCGATTCTGTGGGCGCGGGTTTCTCAGCAGGCGGTTCCGGATTGACGAACTTATACTTACCGGACTTCCGCATTTCCTCACCTACTTTTTGGTAGTATGCAAATAAACGATTAAGATCGTGTCCGCATTTTTCTGAAATTTTCATCCGCATTTCGCGAACTTCCTTAACGACTTCATTCATTTCTGGTCTTAATAGATCCTCTCGCTTTACCATTTTATGTAATCCCTCCTAAATAATCAAGCGGTGTTTTTAATTCTGGAGTTGTTAAACCCAATTCCGTGTTGATCCGAGCGATAAAATCAAATTTATTAGGATTAGCAAGGTGCATACAATTCCATGTAAGAATTACATCTATTTGATGAAACGATGCAATCGCTAAGTGAAGCGCGTCACCTCCTGGTTTTTGCGGCATTATCAATTTTTCAATGTAAATCTGCGAGATTTGTACACTCTCAACTGTAGGATTAAACATCTCAACACTATCAAGTAAAGCAAGCCGATCTAATGTTACTTGCCTGCTGCCTTCCACAAGTTCATCAATCACAGCAGTACTTGAAGTCAGGGTAAAAAGATTAGCATATTCATCCCACCATTGCCGAGTCAATTTCTGTCTAATAAGTGATTCTTCATCGGTTCGCAACGTATAGTAAGAACTTGGAATTGTTGTTTCAATGTAGATGCGTTTTTGCATTGTCTATAACTTATGGCTATTATATCACATAAAGATCTAATTGTCAAAACAAATACTATTTATGACCAGATACTAACACCTGCGCACTTCGGGCAGGGACATAGAGTTGAATCGATTGCGCCTGCCCCTCTATCGCAACATCTTGCCACGGATAATGGACACCCTCTACAGCACCGTAGCCTCCGAATGCCGTATCATCGGTATTGAGAACGCGTCGGTAATCCGTCTTCTCAGGCACAGGGATACGCCAATCCGTAACAGATTCAGTCGGATGAAAGTTGAAAGCAAAGACGAGTCCACCCCGCGCATAAACGATCTGTTTCGCTTCCTCATGAATACATAAAAGTTGAATATCCGCATCAGCAAGCAGATGGTAGGTTGCATCGAGGTGCTGCATCGCGCGGTCAAAAGTGTTGAGATGTTTGTAACGGAGGGTGTCATCTTCAACGAGGTGCCACTGCCTGCGCGCATACTTGTAGGAGTTATTGTTTCCTGCGCGTGGAAAATCAACCCATTCAGGGTGTCCGAACTCATTTCCTATAAAGTTCAGATACCCCTCGCCACCTAAACTAAACGTCAGGAGTCGGATGAGTTTATGGAGCGCAACGCCGCGAGAAATCAGATGGCTCGTCGTGGAAACACTCATGTTCGTGTAGAGTTCAGTGTCCATGAGTTGCATAGCAAGCGTCTTATCGCCGACGATCGACTGGTCGTGGCTTTCGACGTAAGCGATGTGTTTTTCACCTGCACGGCGGTCGCGTAGCATACCGTAAATCTCGCCGATCTGCCACGCTTCGTCCTGTTTCTCCTTCAACAACCGAATCCAATAATCTGGGATCCCCATTGCAAGCCGATAATCGAAGCCGAGTCCACCTTCTTCGGTAGGACGTGCAAGGCCGGGCATACCGCTCATGTCTTCAGCAATCGAAATAGCAGCCGGGTTGACAGCATGAACAACCGCATTCGCCAACATCAGGTAGGCGATAGCGTCCAGTTCAACATCGGTGTCAAAGTAATCGGCATAGCCCGTGAACTCTCGTTCTAACCCGTGATCGCTATAGAGCATACTCGTGACACCATCAAATCTGAATCCGTCAAACCGATAGGTTTCTAACCAGTAGCGAATATTGCTCAGTAGAAAACGTTGTACCTCGTATTTGCTATAATCGAAGCATAGCGAATCCCATGCGACGTGTTCACCTTTCGCCCCGGCGTGGAAATACTGATGTTCCGTGCCATCAAAACGGCTCAACCCTTCGTTGAGATTTTTAACCGCATGGCTATGCACCAGATCCATGATAACCAGCAACCCCATACTGTGCGCCGTATCAATGAGCTCCTTGAGCTCCTCCGGTGTTCCGAAACGGCTTGAGACAGCGAAAAAGTTGCTCACGTGATACCCGAAACTCGCATAATACGGATGCTCCATCACCGCCATTAGCTGCACAGCGTTATAGCCTAAATCCACAATTCGGGGCAAGATGTTTTGCGTAAACTCAACAAATGTTCCGACCTTCTCTGCTTCTTGCGCCATGCCGACATGCGCTTCGTAAATCCGCAATCCTTCAGCGTTGATGTCAAAATCGGGTGCACGGTGCTGCCACTGATACGGATGCTGTGGTGCCCAATACTGACCTGCGAAATCAGCATCGCCTTCCTGAACGACGCGCTGGATATATGCCGGAATCCGATCAAGTCCACGTAGGGGCGAGGTCACCTCGTCCCTACTGACAACATGCACCTTGACGCGGCTGCCGTGTGTGAACCGATCAGCATATTCGCTGTCAGGCAAAAAGATGTGCCACACACCCCAATCATCAACGGACATCGGGTTCGCATCGCGCGACCAGTCGTTAAAATCGCCGATGAGCGCAAGCCGCTCCGCACCGGGTGCCCATTCGCGGTACCAGACCCCGGTTTCGCCTTCGTGTTCGCCACGGTTGAAACCGAAATATTGGTGTCCTTGGCTAATCTTGCCTAATACACCACCCGTTTTCTCAATCTCTGCTTTGAAACGTTGATAGTGCGCAAACCGCTCGCGCAGTTGGGCAGTGTAAGGTTTCAGCAACGGATCAGTTCTGATGAGGGCGGTGCCGTCAGCCGTGTTTCCTGCCAAATGTCGATTCCCCATAATGTATCAGTTTACTAAAGTTTGGACAGTTTTTTGTAGCATAGGAGACCGTTAGCCTGTGGTTCTTTTGTAGCATAGGAAACCGTTGGTCTCCTGTGGCAAATTCGCAGTTACCGTTATTTTTCAGCGAGTTCTGTGGCAGATGAAACACCAAAGAAAACCCTTTCAACCTTTGAGAACGCAACTGAAATGCGACATGAATTGTCCAAACTACTGTATCAGTTTAGCATAGGGGCATTTTATAGTGGAATAAAAAATACGTAGACATTTCAATGGACTGCAGGATATGAGAACGTATCTGCCCAAATCCACTATTTGGTAAAACCAAAAGAGGTGATCTCAACCCTCCAGTCTACAGATGATGTGTGAACTTTTCATCTTCGGATGATCATTTTGCGGGTTGCTGCATAATCACCAGCAATGAGCGTATAGAAATAGAGACCGCTTGCGATAGGTTCACCAAAGGCGTTTCTGCCATCCCAATAGGCGGCATTCGCTTTGTTTACGTAGAGGCCTGCCGGTTGCTGTCCGATTGCCAAGCGTCTAACGAGGTTGCCATCGGTTGCATGGATCTCAATAGAGACATCGGCGGAGTACGAGAGTATATACGGTATCCACGTCTCAGGGTTGAACGGGTTGGGGTAGTTATGAAAAAGTTGTGTAGCGATTGGGAGTTGTGTAGGTGCAACACCGACAGGCATCTCGTTTGTGATAAGAATAAGGTCGTTGATGTCCACAATGCCGTCGCGATTGACATCGGGATTCGGGTTCGGATCGCCTGTGATACGTTCACCGTACCGCGACGCGACAATCACAAGATCGACGAGATTGACCACACCATCGCTATTGACATCCGTGTGGTTCTCAACAATGATAGGTTCTATATTGTCAGCAGTAAGTGTCCACTCCTTCGCGATACTGCTGCCCTGGACATCAAACATGCGGATATGGACCTTATTGGTACGGAAAGTCATAAAGTATTCCGGCAATTCAAATGAGACGGTCGCGCTTTTAACATCGTTGAGTTTCTTGCAATCGTAGACCGTTGCCCCTGTGCTGGAGGTCATCGGATCTATAGTGCGATGCGGTACAAGAAAGTGAACAATGTGAATACCCTCTGCGTCACCCACTTTGAACTGGAGCGTATGACTGCTGCCATTTTCCGGATAGACCGGTTCTGAAACCAATTCCATTGTAGACTGTCCATTACCAGTCGCGATATAAGGATCTTCTTGATTCAAGAACGGGCTGACGCTCAACGCAGCTGCGGAGCATGCCGAAAACTTTCGGCGACTACTCCCGTAGGACATAAAATAACTATCGTCCTGGAAATCGTGTTCTAAGTTAAAGGCGTGCCCGAGCTCATGCGCAATCAACGGGACACCGTAATCACTAGAGACACAATCACCAGCCGATATGACAAGCGCGGGGCCACCATCTAAATACGCGACACCGCAGCTTCCTTCAATCAGTTCTGCACTGCTTTCAATAGCAACGAGATAAACATCGCGCTCAACATTAAAGCGCGCCTTGATTTCATCAGTAACTTTGCGGATTGTGTCAGTGTGATAGTATTTGTCACTTTGTCTACCAGAGATAAAATGCACTACAACCTTACCGTCGCTGTCCGTTTCGATTTCAAAAGTTTTTCTGCCGTAACCGTGTTCTTCTAACTGCTCAGCGTAGATCTGCTGCACCTCTTTCAGTTGTATATCAAGCGTATCCTCAAAATTCCATTGCCGCGCCTGGTTAAGTGGCACGAAATAGATGACACGCACCAGCCGTTTACTTGTCGTGACGGTCATCGGTGTCTCAGGGGTTGTAGTGGTGGCTGCAGCATCAGCATCAAGGAGTTTAGCATCAGCAACCGTTGCATGATCAGCACAGGCTCCGTCCTCTGTAGTATTGATGATGATTTCGAGCTCTTTCGCATTGGGGGGAATATCAAAAGAAACTCTCACTGGTGGGACATTCAGTCCGTTAACCGCGCCCTGGATGGTTCCGGATTCAAAAACTGTCTTATCATCAACCTTAAAAGTAAAAATCGAACTTCCAGCATTACCACAAGCATCTGGATCCGTCTCGTCTGACATGCCGATATACCCTTCAAATTTAACATAATCGCCGCCAGTGAGGTTATAGATGATCTTGGCGTTCGCATGCGTACCGAGTCCGCGCTCAAAATAGATACCACCAATAACGATTTCGTTACGAAACCCAACACCTTGACCGATACTGGCGTTATCGGTATCAATAGGACCGCCCCAACCTGTCCAGTTGAGTCTGGCGTTTTTCGGATTGAGTCCGCAGGCGTTCGGTTTGGGCTGGCTACCACCGATAAAGGATAGATAGGTCACACCATCGCGTGTATCCTCTTTGACAACAGTTTCATAGTCGTTGATAGTGCCAAGGTTTTCATTGGCGACTTTTCGGATCGGTTGTGGTCCCGCTCCGGCAAGGTTATGACAGTCCTCTTTGGCACTATAAGCATTCAAGGCAAGGAGCGTTAAGGCAAGTAAAATGATAATGTGTTTCATAGGTTGAAAATAAGAAATAACGATTTAAGGATCTACCGATTTCGCACAACGAAAACCTTGGCTGCTCGCCGCGTTTTTGGGATCAATCCCAAGGCGACTGGCGATCCACACTGTCCCTTGCGAATAGTACCAAGAACCACCTCGCAAAACGCGCAATTTATTAATAGCGACTATATTATTTTCACCATCTCTTATAAGTATATCTGCTATTGGGTTGCGACGCGGAGAATTGGCATAAAAATTTTCATCATACGCATCAAAGCACCATTCTGCCACATTCCCCCCCATATCGTATAAACCATATCCATTCGGTGGATAACTACCGACAGGAGCAGCGTGTGTGTAACCATCATCAATACTTTTATCCGCCCAATTATCTTCTGGTTTTCTTTCTTTCTCCCACACTTCGTTCAAACTCTTATCTGCAAAGTTACACTGTGTTCCATCCAGCGCAGCATCGCCCCAGGCATGCCGTTTTCCTGCTAAACCACCGCGCGCCGCTTTCTCCCATTCCGCCTCTGTCGGAAGTCTTTTTCCTGTCCACTTCGCGTATGCCATCGCATCATCCCAAGTCACAAGGACAACGGGGTGTTGATCTGTTGGAGAATACTTAGATACTGAATCCGGTAAGGGAGGATGTCCAGTGGCACGAACGAATTGATTGTATTGCCTAACAGTGACCTCGTATTTATCGATGTAAAATGCATCAACGTAGACAGTGTGCACAGGTTTTGTTATTGCCGTACCATTGTGCCCCATCTCAAATTCGCCGGCTGGAATCAGTACCATCTCAGCACCGTCATTTCCAACTATTGTCTGTAGCGTATTCCGGGAAATCAACAGTTTTTCTTCACTGATACTCGGACCTTTCTCAGGAGGTGTTTCTGGCACGCTCGGCTTCGGTTGTATCGGCTTTCTTTCTATCTTTTCTAAATGCACATCCCACGGGACCTGTTGACCGCCTTTTAGCGTTATTCTCTTAACACGACTTTTGTAACCCGAAAGCTCTAAGCCGACATTCACCTGTTTTTCAAGACGAATACCCGTATCAAATTGATAACTGCGCAACGGAGTCGTACCAATCCAGTTGCCGTCAACGTAGACTTTCGCGCCCGCCGGTGTGCTGGTTATGTCCAACGTCGCTATCGTGTTCAACTCAATACCGTTATCCTCGCTACCATTCTGATCGTTTTGAGAAAGTACGAACACAAAATCACCGGTGTTTAGCTGCTGGTCGTGGATTTTTCCATGTTGCGGGTGTTGTCCTCGTGAGAACTTCGGCACCGTTCGGTAGAGGTAATCCCCTAACTCGACACCTGTCAAATAACCATCTGGTGTCGGTTCTTCAACGCGCCCTTCAAGGATGTTCAAAAACGCCTTCTTGAACTCACTCCTATCCGGCACAGGTTCATCGGCACGACCTGCTGTGATGAACTGACGCACCGGATTTTTGATTCGATCTGTAATGTGGGATGGTGTAACCCGATTCCTAAGATTGAGCACCGTTCCAGAAAAGCAGCTATCAAACATAAATAGCACATGCTTGGCGTGGATCTTCTTGGAGTCGGATACAAACTTGACCATATCCACACTATACAGATCAAACTTGGCGGCGTTCTCAGGACTTGGCGTATCAAGCATGACGAGGTAGCCGAGATCCTCACCTGTTGCCGCCTTCGTCGTGTAACCGTGACCCGCGTAGTAAAATAGAAGTCGGTTGTCCGGATCTTTACCAAAATCGTAGATAAATTCTGAAAATGCCTCATTGAACTCAGTCTTTGTCACATCTATTTTCAGGGTTACTTTGAATCCGTGGCGTTCAAGGATCTCTGCAACTTCTTTAACATCTTTCACTGCACCCGGAAGCGGATTCCAACCGTTCTCCACGGGATATGCACCATTTCCAATAATCAGCGCATGGGAGTCTTTATAGAGACCGAACTCTTCTCCACTCTCGGTCTGGACGGTAACACTCATACCGCGTTGCGAAAACAAATCGGTTGCAGCAATAAGCATGGTTACACCGCAAAGAATACAAAAAAATAGAAATAAAGCTGGCATTTCTCAAATCTATCAAGGAGGTAATAATAATCAAGAGATCGCAGGTGTAGCCAAGTGAAAATGCGATGGTTTTGAAAAAGTTTCTTGATTTTTAGCGCATGAGATGGCATCCTAAGAGATAACTACAACCTTTAGGAGGCCATCTCATGCAGGATCACCTTATCAAATCTACAATCTTTTTTCAAGACCTTCTTTCTTCTTACTTTCAGCGGATGCGGCAGCAAATCGTTGAGACGCTACTTCTGCTCTGTGTTTGCCATCTTTTTGGACTTTACAATCCGAATCAAGTCGCCGATGCTTTGAAACTTCCCAAAGCACGTCTTTATCGCAGTCTTGGAAACCTGAGCCTTTATCACTCGAAATGTTTGAATCTCCGGCTCGGATGTGCGATGGCAGTTGATTTCATCAAAGACACTGAAAGTAAGAGTGCTTCAACACAATCGCGGCGGTGTATCACCGTCAGTATTGATGATAGCAATCTCCCGCGTGAAGGCGAGACGTTATCTTACTGTTCAAACTACTACTCGAAAAAACACAATACGCCTATCTGGTGTCAGAACCTCTTAGGCATCACACTGAAATGCGGAGATCGCGTGATCCCCTTAGATATGCGTCTCGTCAGTAAACAAGGACGCGGCAACACAGATAAACCTACTCTCGTTATCACCATGATCCAAGAAGTCTTAGCGTTCTTTGATACCCACGGCATAGACATCAGAAAATATCCAATCACCTTCGATTCATGGTATGGGAGCCGTAAACTTGTTGAGGCTTTATCGGAGTTGGGGTTTACCTCTATATTGATTCACGGAAAAAATAACTACGTCATGACTATCGCTGATACAAAGGCGAAACTTTCGGTTCATAAAAGACGCGTGGCGCTGGCTGCGGATCAATGGGGCTGTGATAAACCCGCCTGTCGCCTCAAAGCAGAAAGTCCAACTTTCGGGGAATGTGTCGTCCTATTTTTCCGAGATAGAGGCAAGATACGAACCCTTTTAGTCTTTGGAAAACCCCTACGCACCTCTGAGGCTCTCAGGATTTGGTCTCAACACCACGGTATTGAACAGTTTTGGCGGCACTTCAAATCGAACCTCCACGTCTCTGCCATGAGCCTCGAAAGCAGACAAGGGGCGTATGTGAGCCTCGGTATAAAAGTGATGAGTTATCTGATGTTGCTACAAATGAGCATCTCAGAACGACGCACTTTTCATCAAATACAACTTCAACTCACTGGAGAAAGACAGACGCTTACGGACTTCATAACGCATTTTCATACAATAATACCAAAAGAACCCTGATAATCATTGCTTTACAATAACTTTTGAGAAATATCAGTAAAGGTATTTTTTTCATTGGATATTATACGCAGTTTGTGCTTATAGGCTTTAGTTGAAAGGAACTCGCGACCTACGAAGACTAAAGATTCACCAATCCTGAAAATGCATCAGTTTCCAAATTGTTTGAGCATCAGGCGGATCAGACAAAGGTAAAAAAGTTCAAGGCGTTACTGGTTTCACACAACGGAAACCAACAGAGAAGCTCACTGAATGTGCTCCGTATGACCATCGGTGTGCAGAACGCACATTTTGAGGATGAGGAGTCCAAGAACCGCCTCGTAACACACGAGATTCATTCACAGTTATTGAATTATCGGTCATATTTGTTACAATGATGCCTGCAATCGGATTCCGAGGTGGAGAACTTGCATAGAAATTCGCATCGTAGGCATCAAAGCACCACTCCCATACATTACCTGCCATATCATACAAACCATATCCGTTCGGTGGATAACTGCCGACGGGAGCAGTGTACACGTAACCATCATCAGCACTCTTATCCCAATTTTCCCACCTGCCTGAGTTCGCCCCGCTTTTATCCGCAAAATTACACTGGGTCCCATCCGGTGGACCATTACCCCACGGATATTTCTGACCAATATAGCCACCGCGTGCGGCTTTCTCCCACTCTGCTTCTGTCGGTAGACGTTTACCCGCCCATTTCGCGTATGCCATCGCGTCGTGCCAACTCACATAGACCATTGGATGTCGATCTGTCGGAGAAAATGGAGAAAGCGAGTATGATGGTGCGGGATGTCCAGTGGCAACAGTAAATTGATAATATTGTCCAACTGTCACTTCGTGAATGTCCATATAGAATGCATCAACGTAAACCGTATGCACAGGCTTTTCATTAGAATCGCCAGTATGGTTGCTTCCCATCTGGAAGTCCCCAGCCGGGATCAATACCATTTCAGCACCGTCTTTGCCTACAATCCTCTGCGGCAAATCTGTAGATGGTAGACGCTCTCTTTTATTGATGCTGACATCTTCTTCAACTATTATCTCTGGCACACTTGGCTTTTGTTTTGGCGACACCGGTTCTTTTGTCATTTCCTCCGGTTCCGTCTCATTGACATCAACATCTTTCTCAACTATTGTTTCCTGTATATCGGACTTTGGTTTCGGCAATAGGGGTTGTGTGGCCATTTTTTCTAAAGATACGTCCCAAGGGAACTCTTGACCACCTTTCAGTGTCATTTTCTTAACACGACTCTTATAGCCTGAAAGTTCCAACCCGACATTCACCTGCTTTTCAAGACGGATACCGGTATCAATTTGATAGTCTTTAATGGGGGTTATGCCGATTGCGATACTATCAACATAGACCGTTGCGCCACTCGGTGTGCTGGTTATGTCCAACGTTGCTATCGTGTTCAACTCAATACCGGTATCCTCACTACCGCTCTGATCGTTTTGAGGAAGCACAAACACAAAATCACCTGTATTGAGCTGCTGGTCGTGGATTTTCCCATGTTGTGGGTGTTGTCCTCGTGAGAACTTTGGGACCGTTCGGTAGAGGTAATCTCCTAACTCAACACCTGTCAGGTAACCATCTGGTGTCGGTTCTTCAACGCGCCCTTCAAGGATGTTCAAAAACGCCTTCTTGAACTCACTCCTATCCGGCACGGGTTCATCCGCACGACCGGCTGTGATGAACTGGCGCACAGGATTCTTAATCCGATCCGTAATATGGGAGGGCGTAACACGATTTCTCAGGTTCAACACTGTCCCTGAGAAGCAGCTATCGAACATAAATAGGACATGTTTGGCATGAATCTTCTTGGAATCCGACACAAATTTGACCATATCCACACTATAGAGATCAAACTCGACAGTGTTCTCAGGACTCGGTGTATCGAGCATAACGAGGTAGCCGAGATCCTCACCTGTTGCCGCCTTCGTCGTGTAACCGTGACCCGCGTAGTAAAACAGGAGTCGGTTATCTTTATCTTTCCCCGATTTATGGATGAACTCCGAAAACGCTTTGTTAAACTCAGCTTTTGTCACATCTATTTTCAGGGTGACATTAAATCCTTGGTTTTCAAGAACTTCTGCGACTTCTTTGACATCCTTTATCGCACCGGGGAGCGGATTCCAACCGTTCTTTACGGGGTATGCTCCATTTCCAATAACCAAAGCGTATGAATCTTTATAGAGGTTAAATTCCTCCCCGTTCTTTGTGAGAACAGTAACGCTCATACCGCGTTGCGAGAACAGCTCGGTTGCAACAATTAGCATGGTTACACCGCAAAGAATATAAAAAAATAAAAATAAAGGTATTTTTTTCATAAGGTACTATATGCAATTTGCGCTTATAGGCTTTAGTTGAAAGGAACTCGCGACTAACGAGGGCTAAAGATTTACCAATCCTAAAAATGCATTAGTTTCCAGTTTGTTTGGGCATCAGACGCGACAGACAAAGGTCCAAAGATTCAGGGCGTTACCGACTTCACACAGCGAAAACCGCCGTTTCTGTGACGCAGCGTAGGCGAATTCGGGGTACGACAGGCAATCCACACTGCCACCGGCCAATGGTACCAGGAACCGCCTCGCACAACGCGCAATTTGTTAATAGCGACTATGTTATTTTCACCATCTCGTATAAGTATATCTGCAACTGGGTTCCGCCGAGGAGAATTGGCGTAAAAATTTTCATCATACGCATCAAAGCACCATTCTGCCACATTCCCTGCCATATCGTATAAACCATATCCGTTCGGTGGGTAACTGCCAATCGGGGCGGTGTACGCGTAACCATCATTAATACTTTTATCCGCATCATTATCTTCATCATTCCGTTCTTCGTTCCAAACTTCCCACAGACTTTTGTCGGCAAAATTGCACTGTGTACCGTCCAGCGGAGCATTACCCCACGGGTGGTCTCTTCCTATCAAACCACCCCTTGCCGCTTTTTCCCATTCCGCTTCTGTTGGAAGTCGTTTGCCTGCCCATTTCGCGTATGCTATTGTGTCGTCCCAAGTTACACCGACAACCGGATGCTGGTCTGTTGGAGAATATTTAGACATCCAATCCGGCAACGGACGATGTCCAGTGGCACGGACAAATTGGTTGTATCGCCCAACGGTCACCTCGTATTTGTCAATGTAAAATGCATCAATATAGACAGTATGGACAGGAATTGTCGCGGCATTGTAAAGGCGACCGGCCCCGCTCCCCATCTGGAAGTCGCCTGCCGGAATTAACACCATTTCCGCCCCATCCTTTCCAACAACCGTTTGTGGCATATTTGGCGAGGGCGATCGCGCTTCCTGGTTTATGGTGATGTCATTTTCAATGGTTGTCTGTGGGACATCCGGTTTTGGTTTAGCGGAGATAGGTTGCCGAGTTTCCAGTAGACGTGCGTCTCCAAGTATCCAGTGATCGCATCTGCCCCCATCGCCGCCATCTGTTACGCGGATCGTCAGAGTTTTGGCGTCAGCAGGTATGTTGAATGCAACACGCATAGGTTCAAAAACCCTAACCCGACCTGAGTTATAGACAACTTTGTTATCCACTAGTAGTCTTTCAACTTTGAATCTGAGGGTAGGTTCGTAGTAGTGCGATTTATCGCACGTCAGCAACGGGCAATGAATTGCCCTACTACGAACAGGATTACCTATAAACTCAACATTGAAGCACTACTAGTAGTCTTTCAACTTTGAATCTGAGGGTAGGTTCGTAGTAGTGCGATTTATCGCACGTCAGCAACGGGCAATGAATTGCCCTACTACGAACAGGATTACCTATAAACTCAACATTGAAGCACTACTAGTAGTCTTTCAACTTTGAATCTGAGGGTAGGTTCGTAGTAGTGCGATTTATCGCACGTCAGCAACGGGCAATGAATTGCCCTACTACGAACAGGATTACCTATAAACTCAACATTGAAGCACTACTAGAAATATGAGTTCAATGGTTTCTATACATGAGCTGGGTGTAATTAAATTCCCATCAAATTGAGAGTATTCACCACCGCTTATATCATAGACGATATGGCTTTCGGCATGTGAGTACATCCAATGGTCAAATCTATCCGCATAATTGCCTGAAAAAATAGAAGGCCGTTCAGTAGGTTGTTCACCTTTCACTTTTTCCCAGAACCAACCATTCCACCCACTCCATTCCCTCATATCGTTTATCGGTACAAGAATATGTGGATTATCAGACACCAGCGAGAGATACGTTGCAGTTTCTTCATCCCTCTGAACATCAGTTATGGATTCAGCAGGCTTGCTCGTCATTTTCTCTAAAGGCACGTTCCACGGGAACTGTTGACCACCTTTTAACGTTATTTTTTTAACACGGCTCTTGTAGCCTGAAAGTTCTAAACCTATATTTACCTGTTTCTCAAGACGAGGACCTGTGTCAATCTCGTAACTATCTAACGGTGTTATCCCGATTAGGATGCCATCAGCATAAACCATTGCGCCACTCGGGTTACTGGTTATGTTTAACATCGCTATCGTATCTAACTCAACGCCATTATCCTCACTATTGTTCTGAGAAAGCACAAACACAAAATCACCAGTGTTCAATTGCTGATCGTGAATCTTTCCATGTTGCGGGTGTTGTCCTTGAGAGAACTTTGGGACTGTTCGATAGAGGTAATCTCCCAACTCAACACCTGTCAGGTAACCATCTGGTGTCGGTTCTTCAACGCGCCCTTCAAGGATATTCAAAAATGCTTTCTTAAATTCGCTCCTATCTGGCACGGGTTCATCCGCACGACCGGCTGTGATGAACTGGCGCACAGGATTCTTAATCCGATCCGTAATATGGGAGGGAGTAACTCGATTTCTCAGGTTTAGCACTGTGCCTGAGAAGCAGCTATCAAACATAAAAAGAACATGCTTGGCGTGAATCTTCTTAGAATCCGATACGAACTTGACCATATCGACACTATAGAGGTCAAATGCTGCAGCATTCTCAGGACTCGGCGTATCAAGCATCACAAGGTAGCCAAGGTCCTCACCTGTTGCTGCTTTTGTCGTGTAACCATGCCCTGCATAATAAAACAGAAGTCTATTATCCTTATTTTTACCAAATTCATAGATAAACTCCGAAAATACTTGATTAAACTCAGTCTTCGTTACATCTATTTTCAGCGTCACATTGAACCCATGGTGTTCAAGGACTTCTGCGACTTCTTTGACATCTTCTACTGCACCCGGAAGCGGATTCCAACCGTTTTTCACTGGATATGCGCCATTTCCAATAATAAGCGCATAAGAATCCTTATAGAGAGCAAACTCCTCCCCGTTCTCTGTGCGGATAGTAACACTCATACCGCGTTGCGAAAATAACTCGGTAGAGGCGATGGATACGATCACAAAACAAAGGAAACTAAAAAATAAAAATAAAGATATTTTTCTTGTAGAGACCATAAACATTCTACTTTCAGAGCTTTGAAGCGTGCCAAGGGATATGGCAAAGCGTCCCCATATCATAAGGAACTTTACTTTTATAGATGTAAGCCCTACTTTGGTAGAGTGGTAATAGAAATATGTGCAGACCCTTCAGGCTGTGGTTTGAACGGTTGAAAACCGCGTGTTGGCGTTAGGTAGACGTACCCACCCTCCTCATACGTTTGCCCCGGTGCCAAATCCGGGAACGCTTCGCGCTTAGCATAAACATGCAACTGCTCCGCGCCAAATGGCGGTGTACACACAAATTTTCCGATCTCCAAACTTTGGTTAGTCATTTCGGAACTAATATGATGGTTGTCTAACAGTAGTGTCCGCTTTCCATCCGCAAGGATATAGATTAAACGGATATAAACCTCTTGGTCCGCACGTGCGAAGACTGTCATTGTTTCGCCTTCGGAATAAACCACCGGTCCTGTACCCCTATCCGTCGCGATTTCAACAGTTAATCCGTCGTTGACAAAAACTTTCGGATTGACGATGGATTCTTCAGCCGGAACTTCTGCGGGCGAAACCTCTGTAGTTTGTGATTCCTCCTCTACCGGCTGCACCTCTTCAAGACTGAGTGTCTCTTCAAGTGGATTAAAAAGTTTCCAATCTTGATCGAATTGCTCAAGATTTCCGGGTTTTAGCGCGATGTCCTTGTCTCGGCGTTGACTCTCACTAAATCGTACAACAGCCGCCGCCTTAAATTCGCCCGTTGCGATATCGCGTAGCGTGGTGCGTAGTGTAATTTTGTCGCCGTCTGCCCAATATCCACCGAAGAATTGCAAATGATCGTCTTGAGATTCAGCCTTATGTACCTCTCGAAGTGGTTGGAACCCTCGCATCGGAAGCGAGCGATGCCACTTCAACTCACTTGTAAGTGCCTCCAAAAAAGGCGTTGAAGAAGGACTCACAACATTGAAACTGTCGTAGGTAAGTTCCTCCGCCTTCACCTTAGTTCCCCAGTCGCTGCTTTGCTGCTGGAATTGATAGGCAGTGACACGCGCAACATCGTTGATATTAATTATCGTTTGAGGCGCGATTTTTTCTACTTTCGTAACGACTTCTTTATGCGACATCATCAAATCCGCTTTGGCAACGCCACCTGCTGCGTCCGACAATTTAGAAAATGCCTTAGGTGGTGTTATGTACGCTGCGCCCAATTGAATGAGCTCTGCTTCTTTTAACGCTTCATACAATCGGTACGTGCTCAGATATATCTTGGCTGCATCTGATAAATCGCCAGCGTTTTCTATGACCTGTGCTTTATGAAGAAGGTCGTTAATCTCTTGGCGTAAATCCGCAGCTTCGTCGGTATAAATCTGCTGGAGCATATCACGCTTAACGTAGACAATAACATAGGCATCCGGTGCCGTGGAGGGATAATATTCCCGAATCCCTTTGAGTTTAGATTTTATGGAACTCTGGATCACTGTGCTGTAGTGTTCACGGACACGATTGTAGGCAAGCCAATCGTTTTCGTTTTCGTTAATAACATATCTAATCTTGTCGAAGATCTTCTTGGATAACTGATCTTCTGCCTGATTCATAAGGGATTCGACAGCTCCTGGTCCTTCTGACACACCGACGAGATATTCACTACTCGGATAGGCTTGTAGATCCGAGGTCATATCGGCATGTGACGTATAAACAATCATCGTAAAAACAATTACGGAATAAACAAATAGTTTTCTCATAGACTAAAACTCCTCTCGGCTTGTGTTGTGATTGGTAATTTTAATAGACAGCACAATTCAAAAATCCAAAAATTTTACCAAACACTTATACTCGAAAATAAGATGGAAGATTCTCTGAACTGTCAGCTACTGCAATCACTCTTTGTTAAAATAACGCAAGTTGCCACCTTGTAGCATCACCTGTTAGATTGTGTTTGAAAATGCCGCAAACTAAAAATTTACGCTACAAAATGCTTGGCTAATTGACATTTTTCAGTGAAATACGAGGTCAGCTGGTCTAAAGTCTTGTCCGTAGCAACTTGGGTTGTATTAGGACATAATGAATAAAAGTATGTTTTATTTGTTATTATGTCATAGCATGGCAAATTATACTCAAATTCAATTTCTAACGCAACTTAAATCTGATTTAAGTAGGAAATTCTATGGATTTACAAATGGCAACTTGGGTTATTCTAATAGGAACAACTTTTCGATTTCTGCCGAACGGTCTGCTTTGTTGAGATCCGAAAGTCTTTGGAACTCCGCATCGGTAAGCTGCTCAAAAATCCGGTCAATCTTCGCATACAATTCGGTTGTATCCTCTGTTATACCTGTATCAGCAGGATCATCCAGATCAACCTCGTACGTGTTTCCATAAAGATCAGTGATTTGGATAACTCCGCGTTTAGCATCTTCCGGCAATACCAGTCCATCTGCTTCTAATATCCCTCTTGCGATTTCTCCGGGTGCAGACGCAACGCCGAAGCGCATCGTCGGGAGTTTTTGCCTCGGACGAAAAGGGGTATCTTTGATTTCTTGAATATAAACCTCAACGCTGTTTTTCGCCAGTCGTTTTCCGAGTGTATCAAGGTGTGAGATTATCGACTTCCTACTATCCGTAGGTAAATCCGCAAGCTTGGTTTTCGCAATCAGTGCAAGGATACTGAAGTACCGTTTATATGGCTCGACATCGGTATCCGTCGGGAAAGGTAGACTGTTCATGAACATTAGTTCAGGATTGTTCCGTTGTAACGTCATGCTGTGTGCTTCTAACTGAAGCATCTCTCGCTTGGGTAAGATGTATTTTTTAGCGACAGAAGGTTCAACATTCATAATTGAATCGGTGAATTCAGAAAAACGTTTTTGTTCTTCGGGTGTGAGTCTTCCCGAATATTCATAAATAGGTGCAAAAAGTTCACGAGTTTTTGCGTAGTTGGCTTGGCGTTGCGTATGCCAATAGAAGATTCCGACACACAGAAGCACAATGCCAAGTATACTTATGAAAAACATCCGTTTTTTGTTCATATCTCATCTCCATCGTAGGATAATTCTAACCGTAGGCATTATATCACACGGTGTGTTTACGGGAAAGATAATTTTCCATACCTCATAGGGTTGTGAAATCGATTAAATTTTCCGAGTGACTTTTTGACATCGTTGAATTTTCTCCTTCTCTTCAGTCGTATGCGATACAAAACTCAGAAATAGACGCGAAACGAGGAAAAGAAAAGATTTGGATAACTGCCAAATTCC
Source organism: uncultured Poribacteria bacterium (assembly GCA_951828385.1). Lineage (GTDB taxonomy): Bacteria > Poribacteria > WGA-4E > WGA-4E > WGA-3G > WGA-3G. Next base: position 2,411,913 of record OX639973.1, on the reverse strand, counting down.
GATTGAAATTCGGAGGATTCGCCATTTTTAGGTCGCTTGCCGATGCTGACGAAACCGCCGACAGAGAGGTGAATATCCTCGGCGATGTTATAGGCAACTTGCGGTGCAACCCAAGTTGACGGGTCGGATAGGTTAAACAGCATCTGTCCGCTGAAGCTAACCAACGGTGTCAGTTGACGAGTAAATCCGGGGGCGAGATAGTGCCGACCCAGCAGATAAACACCGCCACGGGTATACGCCGATTGCTCTAAGTTAGTAAGATAATTTTCCGGTTTCGTCGCACCCGCGCTATTGAAATGATATTCAATAAAGGCGTACGTCTCTCCACCGAAGCTATAGTCCAAACCGACAGAGGTTCGCAGATAATTATCTGATGTGTCGGGTTCATCATCAAACGGTTCAACAAAGACATAAGCCGTTTCTAACCAGAACCCTGCGCCGCCAATGCCGCGAGCCACATCGAAACCGATAAGCAGATCCCTCTGAAATTCCAACAGTAAAATTGAAAAATCTGTCTCTGCGGCGTTCAATTGTGTTCGGAGAAAGATAGCACTTTTATCAAAATCGAAGTTGTTGCCAAAGATGTATCCGGTATCCACCTCACCCATCACACCGACCGGAATACGGACACGAACTGCATCTACGCCAACGCGGTCTTCCGTGTCCAACTGATCGTAAGTATATGGCGCAATAATATCGGTTGGATTTATGATCCGAGCACTGCCCCAAGCAATCGCGTCCCTACCGATAGAGAAGTCTGCAAAATCGGTACTGAACTGAACAGCAGCACGATCAAGGTTGTGATAGACGCCGACACTGCCCGTTGCTTCATCCGTACTCGGATAGATCCGTGCGTCAAAATCTACAACCCGGTAACGAGATGAAGCGACACCGACAGCAAACGGAGATTCGGAAAAGAGTAAAGGGTCTTGAACGCGCGGCGTAAAATCATAGGCGAGAGCAAACGAAAGTGTGTCGGTTGGTGTGTGGGAGAGATTCAGGCGTAACCGGTTGACGACGATCCCCGCCATAGATGCGTCTGGGAGCGGTGAGTTGAATACAGTAGAAAAGTTTTTGTAGTAACCACCGGCTTGAAACTCAGCATCGGCCGTCCCTACAAGCGGTGTTGTCATTAAATAGATGACAAGTACCAGGATTATTCTCATCAGATATTCTCATCAGAAATTTTTATCTCTCTTAACTGGCAACTGATAACCGAAAACTGAAAACTATTAAAACTGATAACTGACAACTATTACTTCGTTTCATCAGTATCTACCCGTCCATCGCGAAGTGTAATCAGACGCGTCGCACCCTCCATCACCATCGGATCGTGTGTTGAGAAGATGAACGTCATGCCGGTTCCCGTGTTGAGGCGGCGCATCATCTCAAGCAGATCAGCACCCGTTTTCGAGTCGAGGTTCGCGGTCGGTTCATCGGCGAGGATAATCTGCGGTTCAGAGACCATCGCACGCGCAATAGCGACACGCTGCTGCTGTCCACCTGAAAGCTGCGTCGGTGTACGGTCAGCGACCCCTTTTAACCCGACAGCTTGGAGCATTGCAATAACCCGTTCGTGTCGTTCCGCCTTAGGGACACCTGCTAAGAGCATGATGTATTCAACGTTTTCCTCGACTGTCAACACCGGAATTAGGTTATAAGCCTGAAAAATGAACCCGATATTATCGCGTCGAAAGTCAGAGAGTTCGTTGCCACTCATCTCTGAAAGCACTTTGCCAGCCAACCACACTTTTCCGTCTGTGGGCGCGTCCAAGCCAGAAATAATATTGAGAAAAGTTGTTTTACCGGAACCAGAGGGACCCACGAGCGCAGTAAATTCTCCCGATTGGATGGTTAAATCGATCCCATTCAGCGCGTTGACAGGAACCCCATCCGCTGCATAAACCCTTGTTACACCTTCTGTGATAATGACATCCGTTTTCTCAGTCTGTTCCATCTTAGAAACTCCGTCGCATTGCGGTTGCTGGAGAAATCTTGGCTGCGTGGCGTGCAGGATAGAGTCCAGCAATGAGCGTGAAAATAAAGAGCCACACCGGATAAATAATGAACTGTTCAACCGTCATGATGGGGCGGATGAATTCCTGTATCGTCACCCCCGTCATTTCGATGCCGGTATAGTCAATGCCAACATGCGCAAAAACTGCTGTCAAAACAAAGCCGAGTATCGCGCCGAGTCCAATGCTCACCATTGCTAAGGCACCCGCCTCAAACAAGATGACGCGCGCCATACCAAAAGGACGCGTCCCGACAGCACGTAGCACACCAAACTCAAACATCCGCTCGTACAACGACATAAAAAGCGTGTTGATAATCCCAAAGGCAACCAGAAAAAATAGGATAACCGCCATAATATATTTGCTGTACTTCGTCATTTCTAATATCGCTGTTAATTGCGACATCAGTTCTGTCCAACTTAAAGCTTCGTTGCCGTGTTCGGAATACGTCTCCCAAAACGGCAGTGCTGGATCTTGTGAGTAGGCAAGAGAAGTAAATTTAATGGCGATTTCATGTGCTGCGTTCCCGATACCGAGCATCTCTCGCGCTTTTTCAATCCGCACAAAAGCCATGCCGGCGTTCATCTCTTCGCCAGCAAAATAATAGATACCGGAAATCCTGAACATCTCTTGAGAGAGGTCTCCGGTTTCGGCTTGCGCTACTGTCACGACCACTCGGTCCCCAAGTCCAATTTCCAAGATTTCTGCAAGTTTCGCACCGATAACGATCTCGCGGCTGCTATCGCCTTCAAAATAGACACCTTCCGTTATCGCATCATCAATTTGGGACAGAAATTTTTCTGTAGGCGGATGAACCCCGACAAGGGCAATTGCACTGACGTTCGCTGGAGACGTAATCATACCTGGCGCAAGCACTCTTTCGGTGAAATGTTCGACAATCCCTTCCTGAGCGAGCCCGTTCGTTACTTCGTCAAGTGCCTGAATCGTCAATGAGACCTCTTGTACGTCTCGAAACCCTGCCCGATGAATCTGCGCGTCGCCGAGGAAGGAGGCAGTAGCAGTCCGCACCATATTGTCTGTCATCCCGATCATTAACGCATCAACAAAAATCAGCGCAGCCAGACCGATGCCGATCGCTGTTGCGGCGATGAGTGTTCGCCGTTTATTCCGAAAGATATTTCGCCATGCAAGTTTTACTAAAATCAACCACATAGTTTGAATAGTTATCAGTTATCGGTTATCAGTTATCAGAGGAATGGTTTTCGGTCTTCAGTGTTCGGTTAACGGATGTCTTGTGGCGGGTCCAAACCTTGTTACTGCCACAGAATGTTAACTGACAACTGAAAGGTTTTTCGCAGAAAAACCGAACTGACAACTGACAACCATATCAATGTGTCCGCATCGCCTGTGCAGGCATAATACGGGCGGCTTTTATCGCAGGAAACAGACTGACAGTCGCCGCTGATAGCATAACCGTGATAGCGGGGATAACTAGACATCGGATGTTGACCACAGCGTACAACGTCTTGAGTTTCATACCGCCGTAGGTAATTTCTTCGGGGTACGTGATGCCGTATATGGATAGCAGATAATTGACCAAAACGCCAAGGAGCGCGCCGATACAGACGCTCCCCAACGCTATGATGACGACTTCGCAAACGACGAGCCAGAAGATTTGCCCCGGTTTTGTCCCCACTGCCTTTAGCACACCGTACTCACGCGTCCGCTCTAACACCGACATCAACACGGTATTAAGGACACCGATAGCGACAATCAGCATAATTACCAAACGGGAAATTGCGTCTCCTTGTTGGTCGGTACGCATCGCGCGATAAAAGGATTTGGCAACCACCTGCCACGGTGCTACATCAAGCGTTGAATCATTGAGTTGCGTTTCGATTGCGCTCGTGATTTTATCGACCCGGTTGATGTTTGAGACAATCACAACAATCTCATGGACGCGTCCTTCAAGCACAAGCAATTCTTGAGCGTCTTCAATGTGCAGATAACACGCTACGCGGTCGGTTATGTCGTCACCGCTTTCTGCGATACCGACGATTTTATACACGTCATTCGCAATCGAACCATCAGCACCCTGTGAAACGATTACAATTTCACTGTCAACCGTTGCGGACACAATTTTCGCTAAACCTTTCCCAATAACCGCCTCATGTGAGGGTGTTTCTGTGAGTGTGCTGCCTTCAACGACTTTTTGGTCAAAACGGGTTGCTGCGGTTTCACGGACCACATCAACCCCGATGATTTGTACAGCCGTACTCTTTTCACCAACCGAGCCGAGTCCTGCCCCGTAGACACGCGGGGTCCACGCTTCAACGCCTACAATACGCTGAATCGTCTCACCCACAGCAGGAGCGTTGTCGATTGTTTTGTAGAGCGAGGGTTTATCGAGATACCCATCGCGATGCACCTGAATATGTCCAATACGGTTTCGGGTGAACATCGCGATAATGTTCCCGTAGGCACCATCGGACAAACCAATGGTTAGCGATAAGAGCGCGAAACCGACAATCATCGCGAGTGCCGTTAGAATTGTCCGCCGCTTTTGACGGAAGATATTACGAAACGCGATCTTAAGTATCATAAAGTAGTATGCATAGTAATCTGTCACATCTAAACCGATAGATGGTTCGTAGTGGCGCAATTTATTGCGCTTTAGGACGTGCGATAATGCAGATCGCATTTGGGCAAGTACGCCGCAGAATCGCACTACTACGAGCCGAGTTTACCTCTCATTTTAATGTTGACAGAATAGTAGTAGGCACGCTCCGCGTACCGTAACCCTATCTCCTTTTCTGGAGATTTCGACGCGTAAATATTTTATCGTCAATGTCCGAATCGAATGTAGCGTTCAACCATCGGACAACCGTTTTATGTCCCTCTTTGTTCTGTGGAATCATCTCTATCACAGATGGCGTGATTTTGTCGCCAAAGGTCTTGATCTCTTTGAAATTCATCACCCGCATCAGGTTCCCTTTCTCGTCATAGAACCGCTGCCACACCGGTATATAATCGTCGGACTGCACGGCGGCAACAATTTTGCCCCAAACGATTGGAGAGTCCTCTTTGGGTACGAGTTGGATATAGAGGTGTTCTGGCACTGCGTCTTTGGGTGTAACGTACTGATAGGTATAATCGTCGAGCATTGATGACTCTCTCACCAAGTCGTCATTTGTGAAGTCGGAGCCCATCCACGACCCCATCATCATCGACGGCGGAATCTTCATCGTTTTGTTCGTCTTCGGCAGATAGTTCCACATCTCGTTTCCGATGCGTAGTGTCGCGACCCCTTGCTCCTTCTTCGGTGCCGTAATCCGAATAAAAGTCTTGCTCATCCCTTGTGACCATACTGTCATTGCGAGGGTGCGTTCCCAGTGTGGTGTGACAATATGCATCTCCATCTCGGCATGACTTGACTCACTCCGATAGAGTTGATCAATCTTTTTGACGATAGTTTCAACATCAGGAACATGATCGTCGGCTTGCCCTGGCACGCAGACCAAAACAGCCAACGCAAGCAAAAACCACACCTTCAAGCCGTACAATCCGTTTTGTATTTTATCTTTAAATTTCGCCATCTTCTTGGTCATCCTTTCCGCTTTCATCTTATACTTTATATTGTAAAACATAATGTCTCTAAAGTGCAAGTTTTTCGGATTTCTTGTAGGAGGAATCTCCGAATCCCGACTCCTCCGTCTTATGTAGGAACGACTTTCTGGTCGCCCTACCGATATTCCAGATTCAGTTGACATCTGTTTACCTTTTGTGCTATCATTACCTTCAAGCCATCTGCATTGTGGAGGCAACAACACAATTGCGATATTTCACCCTCAAAGAAATTGGGATTATGGAGAAAAGCCAGTGAATAAACCGTTAAAGGTGTTTATTACCTATTCACATAAAAATACGGCAGAAAAGGACGAATTGATAACACGTCTTGCCCTTCTGAAACGCGAAGGCATAATAAGCATCTGGCATGACAACGAAATTCTGCCAGGTGACAAATGGCGTGATGCTATTTTTTATAACCTTGCTGATTCCGACCTCCTGCTATATCTCACCTCCGCCCATAGCCTTGATTCCGAGAACTGTAATAAAGAATTGGCATCAGCACTAAATGCAGAGATAAGGGTGATTCCAATTATCCTTGAGAACTGTGATTGGCTAAATCATCAATTGAGTGATTTCCAAGCTCTTCCTGACAAAGGCAATCCGATTAACAAATGGCAACCTGAAAGTGAAGGCTGGCAAAATGTAGTGGATGGTATCCGAAACACAGTTGATGAGATGCAGACCCAAGCAAAATCTTCATCTGAGAGTGTTCAGATCAAACGACTAGCCGGATGGGTTCTTCAACAGGGTAATTTCCTACTGATGCTAAAGGAAATTAATATGGCAATAGAAGCCTATTCACATGCTATTGACCTCAATCCAGATAATGCAGCGGCTTATAACAATCGTGGCACTGCTTACAGTGATATAGACGAATATGTCCTTGCCATTCAAGACTTTGACAAGGCGATAGGACTAGATCTAAAACTTGCTGAGGCGTATAACAATCGCGGTATCGCCTACAAGGAAAGGGGCGAACTGGATCGGGCTATCAAAGATTTTGATAAAGCACTTGAACTCAAATCAGATTTCACCGAAGCGTATAATAATCGCGGCAACGCTTACCGTAACATGGATAATTTGCCCAAAGCCTTTGCAGACTATAATAGGGCGATACGATTCAACTCCAAGTTTGCCCAAGCCTATAGTAATCGTGGAGTCGCTTATGGCATCAAAGACAAGATTGATGAGGCGATTGATGACTTTACTAGGGCGATAGAACTGAATCCAGATTTTGCCGAAGCTTATTACAACAGGGGCAATGCTTACCTCCTCAAAGGCGACTTTGACCCGGCCATTAAAAACTATGACATGTCAATAAAATTAGATCCTAATGATGCCCCTTCTTATTGTTCTCGCGGTAATGTGTATTACCAGAAAGATGAGTTAGACTTTGCTATCAAAGACTATACTACAGCGACAGAATTGGACCCTCAACTTGCCCCGGCTTATTACAACCGTGGCGAGGTGTGGTTACACCTGCAAGAATGGGAAAACGCTAAAACTGACCTGACAACTGCCAAGCGGATAGGAGCTGATATCATTGCAGCGTTTCATAACTCCTACAAAAATGTTGAGTCTTATGAACAGCGACATCGTATTAAATTACCTAAAGACATTGCACTTCTGCTGACGCAACGCCGACGGGATCGCTATCCAAAACTGCAAAAAGTGTTAGATGCCGATGGCAAACCTCTTGAATCGCCGAATGTGGTGAATTTACGTGAGCAGCTTCGCAATGCGGGAATACCGTTGGGTGAATACGTGAAAACAAAACCTGCTTTCGGTATCAACACAACACCAACCGATGTTTTCGTCGTAGACAAAGCGGTGCGAGATGAACTCATTGCGGCACACCCTTCATCCGCTGATATCCTAAAGCCATTTTTGCACGGGCAGAATCTAAGACGTTGGCATGTTGATACACCATATCAATGGCTGATTTTTACCCACCGTGGTATAGCAATAAACGACTATCCGGCAATTCTAAAGCACTTGGAAAAATACCAAGAAACTCTGAGCAAACGAAAAGGTAAACAGAAGTGGTATGAGCTGCCGGTATCTCTCGGTGATACGGAGCGTTTTGCACAACCGAAACTTGTTTGTCCAGACACCTATAACCACCAAACTTTCGCTGTTGATACTGACGGTTATTATTACGGTAAAACCTCCTATCTGATTCCAACTGAGGAAAAGTGGCTTTGTGGACTTCTCAATTCTCGCACGGTAGAGTGGTTCTATTCGCAGGTGTCGAACCAATTGACGATTGATCCGCTTCGGGCGCGTAGTGGGTATATCCAACAGATTCCGATTCCCGACATCACACCAGTCCACAAAGCACTTATTGCTAAAATCGTTGATTATCTGATCTATCTACAGCAGCGACCGGAGATAAACAGCAAGGATTTGAAGTATGCCCGCGACCGCATAATGCTCGGATATTTTGAGCGTGTTATTGATGGACTGATTTATGAGGCGTACCTCCCTGTGGAACTTCATAAGAGCGATAAAGTTTTCTTGCAACCGTTATTGGACGAAGGGTTACCGTCAATTGAAGATATTCAGGGTGATAAAATGTCCGCTTTCCGAGACATCTTTGAGCTGCTATATGACAGGATGCATCTTGTCCGACGCCACCTTTATTATCTGGATGTTATAAAACCTATCCGCGTTATTCAGGGGAAACTGTGAAAATAACCAATATTGAGATCAAAAACTTTAGAGCTTTTCCGCAAATCTATCACATCAATCTTCATAATGCAGGAAAGAACTTACTTGTTTATGGAGAAAATGGGAGCGGAAAATCGTCACTATATCTCGCCCTAAAGTATTTTCTTGAATAAGGAAATGGACACCCAATTGCGAGACTACCCGCTCACAAGTACCATCGTTAAGTTGAAAACCGGCCGGGTCCAACTCACAATCATAGAGGAACCCGACTGGTTTCTTGATCAACTCAGTCGAAAGGATGAGGAAGGCAGACTCTATCTCCCTTATTGGACCTACCTCTGGGAATCCTCTATTGGTCTCGCGCTTTATGTAGAGAAAATCGGCACACAGTTCAGAGATGCACAAGTACTTGAGATTGGCTGCGGGTTTGGACTGGCAGGGATTGTCGCGTCTCAGATGGGCGCGAAGGTGATTTTCACGGATGCAGAACGGGATGCACTGCACTTCGTACAACACAACGCGGAGCAGAACAGTGTTAGCCAACATGCCGATTTCGTCCAGATGGATTGGAATACACCCTGCTTCAACCGCAAATTCCCCTATATTCTCGCCGCAGATGTCATCTATGAAGAGCACCATTGGCAACCGATTGTGACGCTACTTCATAGCTATCTTGCCTCCAACGGTATTGCCCTCTTTTCCGAACCGAATCGAAACAACGCCAGTGGGTTTTTCAAGCTGCTCAGTGATAACGGATTCGCCTATCAGAAATCTACCTGTCCTGTCAAATTGGATAGAACAACTTCCAAGGTTGCTATCTATACTGTACGACGCGTGAACGCGTGAGGGCGTTGTTATTGTAATACGACTTCCAATCTTCTTTTTCCGTATTGCCCAAAAAATAGGAAAAGGCGCGTAAATTCTGCTAAAAAAATAGGCAAAAAATTGACACGCCGCGAGTCCGTCGTGGCGTTTTCGTTTGCAGAGGTCTTATGCACCCTACGGAAATCAGTCATTCGGACTTTTGGCAAGATTCTTGCTAATGCTGATATGTAAGGTTAACATTCCGCCCGCGTTGTTTCGGCACATTTACGCGGAATTAACTTCGGAAAGGGTTGAAGATGGGAGCAGGCACCCCAACACCGAGCGTTTTAATCATTGATAACAATCCAGAGCGTGCGACTTCGTTAGTCCAAATCTTGGAGGCGAGTCGGTATAATGTCGCTGTCCCTTTGCGTCTACAGGAAGGCTTGGCGGTCCAAGTCTCACGCATCAAGCCAGACATCATACTGATCGGTGTCGATTTTCCGGGACACGCGATCCTCGATTGGGTTGCGGCACTGCATGCGGAATATCCGTGTCCGATGGTTATGTTTTCGCGCGATGAACGCTCGGAAACGATTCAGGCGGCCACGCGTGCTGGCGTATCGGCGTATGCAGTCGGCAAACTCACCGGTGCCAGAGTTAAAACGATCATTGCGGCAGCCATCGCCCGATTTTATGAATTCCGGGCATTGCAAGAAGAACTTGAAAAAACAAAGATAAACCTTGCTGAGCGTAAAATCATTGAGCGCGCAAAGGAGCTTGTTGCCCAACAGCGCGGCTGTAACGAAGCACAGGCGTATCAAATTTTGCGAAAAATGGCGATGAATCGCCGAAAGCGGCTTGCAGAAGTCTCACAGGACATTCTGTCGGTTGCAGAAGTATTGACAAATAAACTGTAGTAGGCATATCCGTTTTTCACTGAGACTGCACGCGTTCAACGGTGAACAGGGCGTGCACATTAAGAATTGCTGATTCTGATCCGTAGAGGCGAGGTAACCTCCCCCCTACAGACAGGCGATAGAAATAATAACGATAACCCCAACCAATGGTGGTTTGGGACCAGACACAGGTGTCTATCTGGCTGAGTTTATACTCGCTGATAGATGCCTTTTTTTATGAGTCATCGGTCAGAGGCTATGAGTGGTGGGAATCCAGAAAGCGACTGCCACAGGATATTCACCGAAAACTGATGATCGATGACGAACAGCCATTCCAAGGAGATTCAAAGGTGAATGAATCAAAGAAGAAAACTATTCTTGAACGCCGAAAGGTACGTTCAGCACCAACAGCGGCTGCAAGGAAACGGAAGTCCAAGATAAACGCTGCCGAAGTCCTCAAGCGGGAAAAAAACGGGCTTGAAGTCATCAACGACATTCCGAACTACATTCGGGATGGTTGGGAATCAATTCCATCGGACGAACGCGACCGACTCAAATGGGTGGGTGTCTTCTACCGGAAACAGACCCCAGGCGCATTTATGATGCGGCTCCGCATGTCCAGCGGTTTTAGCAACGCCGAGCAGTTTCGCGCCATCGCTGAAATCTCCGAAGCACACGGACCCGGATTTGTGGATCTCACAACGCGTCAGCAGATACAGCTCCGCGGCTTCGCGATTGAAAATGTCCAGCACATCTGGAATCGACTCGAGGCGGTCGGTTTAGGTTCACTCCAAACAGGTTTCGACAATATTCGCGGCGTGATCGGGTGTCCCGTTGCTGGGTTGACTCCCAATGAACTGTTTGATGCTTCGCACGTCGGCAGGGAATTCACAAAACTCATTGTCGGCAATAAAGAATTTACCGATATTCCACGCAAGTTTAATGTCGGCATCACAGGGTGTTTGGATAACTGTACGCATTCTGCCTCACAGGACATCGCGCTGACCCCGGCGGTAAAGGAGATTGATGGGCAGGCGGTGAAAGGCTTTAACGTCGCGGTCGGTGGCAAGATGGGGTCTGGTGGGTACACGCCCGCGCAAGCACTTGATGTGTTTGTTATTCCTGAAGAAGCCTCGGTTTTATGTGGCGACATTACGCTAATTTTTCGAGATCACGGCCCTCGGACAGCTCGCAACAAATCTCGCCTTGCTTTTCTGATTGCTGATTGGGGCGTAGAAAAATTCCGGGAAGAATTAGAAAGTCGGCGGCACAGAAAACAGCCGCTCCTGACAGCTGGTAAAGATGCGCGTGGGAAGAAGAAAACCGACCACACCGGTATCTTCTCACAGAAAGAGCCACATCTCAACTACGTCGGACTTGTTGTACCTGTCGGGCGCATCACAACGCCGCAGCTTTTTGAAGTCGCTCGCCTTGCAGATGAATACGGGAACGGCGACATCCGCCTCACCCAAGGACAGAATCTGATTATCACGAATGTACCCGACACAAAAATCGGTGCCTTAACCGCCGAACCGCTTTTACGGGAACTCCGCTATGACCCCTCGGAGGTCATGCGTGGTATGGTGAGTTGCACGGGGATCGACTACTGCCACTTTTCGTTGATTGAGACGAAAGAACGCGCGATGGAGGCAATCCAGCATTTAGAGGCAAAACTCGGCAATACCAAACCGTTGACCATACACTGGTCTGGCTGTCCGAACGGATGTGGTAACCACGCTGCTGCAGACATTGGACTGCTCGGTAAGAAGGTTAAGATTGATGGTGTCGTTACCGAAGCGGTGGATGTGTTCCTCAAGGGGGATGCTGGTGCGAATCCGAAAGTCGCGCCCAAAGTATTGGAAAATGTGCCTTGCGATGATTTACCACAAGTGCTTGAAGGACTCGTCCCTTACCTTTCACGAAGATAGGGTGGAAGTATGGAAGTGCTTGGTTGGAAGAGTGGAAGGGAGAAAGGATTGGGACCCAATCTTCCAGTCTTCCTTCCTTCCCATCAAAATTTAATAATTTAAAAAAATTGGAGACGTTCATGGATATAAAAAATAAAGCAACACAAATAAAACTCTTTAGTCTAAAAACAGTCCAGATGCGTACCTTCCATACCACGTGGTTCGCGTTCTTCCTCGCATTTTTCGGTTGGTTTGGGATTGCCCCACTTATGGCAATTGTGCGCGAAGACCTAATGTTAACAAAAGCACAGGTCGGTAATACGATTATCGCCTCTGTCGCAATTACGGTGTTGGTGCGCGTCTTAATCGGACCGCTCTGTGACAAGATCGGCTCTCGAAAGGCGTATACATGGCTCCTCATTCTCGGTTCACTGCCCGTCATGGGTATCGGACTTGCCCAGAATTACGAGACGTTTCTACTGTTTCGGTTGGCAATCGGTGCGATCGGTGCGGGGTTCGTCATCACGCAGTATCACACGTCGGTGATGTTCGCACCGAACTGTGTCGGCACTGCAAACGCAACGACAGCGGGATGGGGTAACCTCGGCGGCGGTGTTACGCAGATGGTCATGCCGCTTATCTTTACGGCTATTCTCAGTTTGGGCGTGAATGAATTCCTCGGTTGGCGGCTGGCAATGATCATTCCGGGTGTCGCCTTATTTATCACGGGGTTTGCTTATTATTTCTTGACCCAAGATGCACCGGACGGAAACTATAAAGAACTCCGTGAACGCGGTGAACTTGAGTCTTCGGAAGGTAAAGGCATGGAATCCTTCATGCTGGCGATTAAGGACTACCGCGTCTGGGCACTTTTCGTCATTTATGCCGCCTGTTTCGGCGTGGAATTGACCATTAACAATGTCGCTGCACTCTATTATCACGATCAGTTCCAGTTGGATGTCAAAACAGCAGGATTTATCGCGGGCTTGTTTGGTTTAATGAACATTTTTGCACGAAGTCTCGGTGGATTTTTCTCCGATTTCTTTGCGAAAAAGATGGGGCTCCGCGGGCGTGTCATGTTCCTCTTCGTTGTGCTGTTAGGTGAAGGGGTCATGTTAGTAGTGTTCTCGCAAATGGCGGTGCTTCTGTTTGCCATTGGAACGATGATTGTCTTCAGTCTCTTCGTGCAGATGTCCGAAGGTGCCACGTTTGGAATCGTTCCATTTGTCAATAGGAAAGCGTTAGGAGCGGTTGCCGGGATTGTCGGTGCGGGTGGAAACGCCGGTGCCGTTGCGGCGGGGTTCCTGTTCCGTTCCGAGAGTATCACGATGCAGCAAGGTTTGCTATATCTCGGCATAATGGTTGCAGTTGCCTCGGTTGGCACGGTGTTGGTGAGATTTTCGCCTGCAGTCCAAGCCGCAGAAAAGAAGGCATTTGATGCAGCACTCGCAGAGAGACAGCGTCTGAAAACTGAAGGGGTTTTGTCCTAAACAAGGAGTCATCAGTTTTCAGTTACAAGAAGGATCTGTGGCTGCCACAAACACCTCTGCTACTGAAAACTGAGAACTATAAAAAAATGGAAAATTCAACAGGAAAAGCGGTATGTCCCTATTGTGGGGTTGGCTGCGTGATTCGCGCAACCGTCCAAGACAACAAAATTACGAGAATCTCAGCGGACGACGATGTCGCTCCAAATTACGGTATGCTCTGTCCAAAAGGTGCACATCTGAAACAGGTTTTTCAAAATCATGACGGTAGACTCGCGTATCCTATGATTCGGGATCGTCGGGGTGAACCGCCGCGCGAGGTGTCGTGGGATGAGGCTATCGCTTTCACAGCAAATCGGCTCCACGAAATCCAGTTAGAGCACGGCAAGGATTCTATTGCGCTTTATGGCTCTGGACAATTGGATACAGAGACTTCCTACGTTTTCAACAAATTGTTCAAAGGCTTCCTCCGCACGAATAACGTAGACACAAACAGTCGGCTCTGTATGTCGTCTGCGGTGGTCGGTTACATGCAGGCGTTCGGATCAGACGGGCCGCCGACCTGCTATGACGATATCCAGCATGCCGATGTTTTTCTGATTATCGGTGCGAATATGGCGGTGAACCATCCTGTGCTTTTCCAGATGATTCGGAAACGGCGCGCAGTTGAACCCAATACACGGATTATCGCCGTCGACCCGCGCCGCACGAAGACTGCAGACTTCTCGGATATCCATGTACCGCTTGCACCGGGGAGCGATGTCGCCTTCCTTCAACTCATTGCCAAACGCCTCCTTGCGATGGGACGGATCAATAGACGCTTCATCCGCAGGAGCACAGAGAACTTCAGCGCGTATGAGAACCATTTGGATAGCTTAGACGAAGCCGCGCTGCTCACCGCCTGCGATATTCACCCGGCACGTATTGACGAGATCGTTGAATACCTCTCTAAACCGAGTCGGTTGCTCAGTTTTTACTGCCAAGGCACCAATCAGAGCACAAGCGGCGTTGACAAAAACGTTGCTCTCATCAATCTGCATTTACAATTGGGTGAAGTTGGTGTCAGAGGTGCCGGTCCGTTTTCGTTGACCGGACAACCGAATGCGATGGGGGGCAGAGAGGTCGGTTATCTGTCTCACCAGCTGCCCGGCTATCGTGTCGTCACCAATGATAGGCACCGTGCTTATTTGGAAGGCGCGTGGCGTGTACCACCCGGTAGCATTGACCCGAATCCGGGGTTGACTGCGGTGCCGATGTTTGAAGCGGCAGCCGAGGGAAAAGTGCGCGCACTCTGGATCGCCTGCACCAACCCAGCCGTCAGCATGCCTGATACAAAGGTATCACAAGAAGGACTGCGGCGGGCGGACTTGGTCATTGTTCAGGATTGCTATTATCCAACAGAGACCGCGGAATATGCGGATGTACTGCTACCCGCGGCGCAGTGGGGTGAAAAGCAAGGCACAATGACAAACAGTGAACGACTCGTTGTCCGAAGTGATCAGTTCCTGACACCGCCGGGTGAAGCGAAGCCTGACTGGTGGATATTCACACAGGTCGCGAGGGCGATGGGGTTCAAGCGGAATTTCGATTTCTATACCGCTGAAGAGATATGGGATGAATATCGGATGTTAACAGCAGGCACGCCGTGCGATCAGATGGGGATGACGAATGAACGGCTCGCCAAGACATCGCTGCGCTGGCCCTGTCCGCATCCACGGCATCCCGGCACTGCGCGCCGCTACGTCCGCACAAAGTTTTTCACCGATTCCGGGAAGGCACAATTCAAAACGCCAGTCTATCAGCCACCCGATGAAAATGTAAGCGAGGAGTTCCCGCTCGGTTTGACGACGGGACGGATTGAGAGCCAATGGCATACGCGCACTCGGACCGGCAAGGTGCCGCAGCTCGTGCGTAAGGACCCCGAACCCTTTGTGGAGATCCATCCGGACGATGCTGTGGAAAACGGTGTTGAAGACGGTGAGTGGGTCTATCTTGTCGGACGACGCGGAAGGTGTTATGCAAAAGCACGTGTCACGGAAACAATTCGACGTGGCTTGCTCTTCACACCGTTCCATTGGGGCGATCTTTTCCACGCCGAAACCAATGCAAATTACGTAACTAACTCGGCATTTGATCCAGTATCCAAGCAACCAGAGTTAAAATTCTGCGCCGTGCGGATTGAATCAAGTGAGTCATAGGTTGGGTGCAAAAGATTCAATAGGCATTCATACCGTTATTGCTTTGCGGATACATGCCTGGACCTTTTGCCAATCTGCAGATGATAAGGACCCAATGACTGCTAAGACTTTGCTCTGTGGGAGCGTTACAAGGAAACTCCTAAATGCACTTGGTCTACGTAGTCCTGCTTCTGTCCAATCAACAATCAAGTGATCTGTGGGCGTGGTTGCAATGATTAGATTTGTTGTTACCGCTCCAAGAATCACGTCTCCAACAGTGGTATGGTAATCCGCAGTTGAGATAACCACTGCTGGCCGCCTTTTAATACCTGTAACTCCTGGAAAATCAGCAATAATTACATCTGCGGATTTTAGGGTGTCCATGCATCCCATTCCTTATCGCCTTCGCTATCCCACCAATCTGTTGATTCTATGCTTGGGGCAATAGCTGCCAACTTCTCTGTCTCAGTCAAAGGACCATTGGCAGGAGACCAATAGGCACGCAACACACCGACAAGGACATTTTCTAATTTGACCCCTTGCATTTTTGCAATTCGGCGAGCGTGTTGGTACACGGCATCGGGAATATTGAGTGTGACTTGATGTGCCATTGTTTTCCCTTTCTGTTTACGATAAAAGCATCGGGTTTCCAAACTGAGAACATTATACCACTTTTTGTGAAAACATGCCAATTATGCTCCTACTGAGGGATGTTCTTGCACCACAGGAATAACGTAACTCCGAATCGTCAATCCATTTATCGTCTCCGTCTCTGCTCGCGGTTCCGGTGCCTCGCGGTGATCGAACACCACGTAGTAGCCCTCCATAACGTCTTCTGTTGATAGATACGCGGCAAGCTGCTGTTTCCCTTGGGCATAGGACCGGTCACTTCGCCATATCTTTGTTTCAACGACATATTTTCTCTGGTTGTGAAGAATGATCAGATCCATCCTGCCCCGCCCTGTTGGGACTTCCATATACATTGCCCCGTTCACGCTGGTAACAAACTGGTCGAGATACGCAAAGAGCAGGTGCTGTCCAATGAACTCTTGTGGGGTTTCCGGGACTTGTAGGATTCTGAACCCTGCGCGGGCAATAAAGTCTCGGAAGTTATCCAAGAGCCGTTCCATCTGAATCTGTCCGGTGTCGGTGAGGTATTGAAACCCATCGGTATCTTCAGGGAAGTAGTCGCGTTCCAATCCGTTGACTAACGGCTTGAATGCTTGTAGAATGCAATGCAGATAAATCGGATTGGCAATTTTACACATTCTATCAGTGCCTCTTGCAAGGACTCCGTACGTTGCGAGTTCATTGATAAGGTCGTTGCGTAGACTGAAAGGCACCCCTTCCTCATACAACAGAATTCGCATCAAAAGACTTTCAAAGCGAGGATTTCGACGGACATTGGTGGTCAAATGTGTTAGGTTGGTGTTATTTTCCTCCAGGAGTTGTCCGTGTGCCACTGAAAAATGCGTCATTTTCAGTGTTTCGGTTTTCGGAATGTCCATCTCTTCGGTGAGTATCTGCGCGAATCGGTTGACGAGGAAGGGTTGTCCGCCTGTCTGTTTGTGAATGGACTCAATGACTTTTGGGGCAAAATCCTGCCAGACCTCGGCAGTGTATTGCCCAAGGAGTTCTTGTACCTGTGCAAGCGTGAAGTTCGGCAACGCGAAATCGTCATGGATATTGAAGGGTGAGACAGAACGATCGTAGTTGAGTTGCGCGATGCTCTTGACCCCAATAATGCCGAGGCTGTGAGGACACCGGGGGACGGTTCTGGAGATGTAGATGCGGCGGAGGGCATATAGAAAATCGCTCACGACTGCTGCAGGAATGCCATCAAACTCATCAATAAAGACCACAACCCGCTGATTTGCTAATACCCTCGCCAATGCCCTGAAACCTCTGAGCATTGACACATTGTCGGTTAGGTTTATATTCTCTAAAAAATCCCTTAGTGCCTTGGAGGGTACTTCTCCACGCTTGTGGTAAATATTCTCGATTTCCTCGCGAATATCTTCGGTGAGATTACTGTAAAAATCGGCAGGCGTGAGGTTTTTATATGCCTCAAAATCTAAGTGAATAGGAAGATAGGTTGGCTCCTCGTCGGCAAGAATATCCATGGCAGCGTAGAAGAAGGTCGTCTTACCCGTCTGCCGGGGTGCGAAGATGACGATATAACGTCCCTCTTTGACGCGCTTGATGAACTCTGTGAGTTCTGCAGTGCGGGGGACAACGTAATGCTGCTCAGGGTTCACGGGGCCCTGCGTACTAAACCTTCTCATATAGCCAAATCTCACTGGGATACGGGTTCATCGAGTAGATCCAAAACTTCCTGTTCTACGGCACGTGATCGCAGTATATCCAATGCATCTTGGTCTGCGAGATCAATGATTTCCGAAATTCGTTCCCTGACCGTCGCCGCAATATCCGGTTCCCATTCGCGTAATTTCGCGTCTAATCTTTTAACTAAAACGTCCATTGGTACTTCTCCAACCGAAAAACTATCGCTCACCCAAAGTGATGCTATACCTATGACCTTCCCAGCTCTACCTACGATAAGCTTTTACGCTCGCGGATTAGCAAAAACGGTCATATCAACATTAAGCTGATTGGCAATGTCATCTAAAATCCTTTTTGTTAATCATAAGACCTTCTTTCTGTGAAAATTTATAAGGTGTGGGCGGATATGGATATCATCCACCCACGTAAGTTTGGGAAAAAAGACACTAAATGCGATATACTAAAAACCGAGTTGCTTGTTCACAACGTTCTTCAGTTCTTCACCATTCAGATACCGTTCTAAGTTATCCAAGAAAAATGAGGTGATACGGCGCATGCGGTGCTGTGAACCGCCCGCAGAATGTGGCGATATGATAACATTGTGAAAATCCCACAACGGGCTGTCTTCTTGGAGCGGCTCGACCTCCGTGACGTCCAAGCCAGCCGCCGCGATTGTATCAGCACGCAGAATCTCAATTAGGTCCGGCTCGTTGACAATCGGACCGCGGGCGACGTTGATAAAGAACGCTGTCGGTTGCATCACGGAAAGGTTGTCTTTATTGATAAGACCGCGTGTCTCTTCAGTCAACGGACACGCAATCATCACGACATCCACTTGACTCATCATATTTGATAACTGATCCATCGGCATCAGTTCATCGACGTTATCGGGTTTATCGGTACGGTAGGCATCGGCAGCCATGACGTACATATCAAAACCTTTTGCGCGTTTCGCCATCTCCATTCCGATGCCGCCCATGCCGACGATGCCGATCTTGAACCCGTCGATCTCTATCATTGGCATGCTACGGCTGCCACCCCATTGGTGCTTGTCCTGATTCCGAACGGATTCGTGGATACCGCGCGCCAAGCCGAGCAGAAGCGCGAAGGCTTGGTCGGCGACGTGCTTGGCGTACAAGCCTGCAGCGTTTGTCAGAAGAACATCGCTCTCACGGAGTGCCGGATACATGTGCCGGTCCATGCCTGCACTGGAGGATTGAATCCATTTGATATTCGGAAAGTGCGGGAAAAGGTCCTCACTGCAATATCCGTAGAAGATATCGGCATCTTTGCCTTCCTCGATAAGTTTCTCGCGTGAATCTGGGGCAACGTATGTGTGTTCATCACCGATAATGCTCTCCAGTCTCTCTAACAACTCGCCTTCAACACGTCCTTGAAGTAAAATTTTCATAAATTTCCTTTCGTAATGTAAACAGGTAAGTAGAAGCGTGGAAGAATGGAAGGGTCAGAGAGCGATCAGTTCCTTCCAAACTTCCCTCCTGCTTCCATCCGCCGCTTTGATTTTCATTGCCACGGTGGGGTTTCCGGCAACAATTCCTGAAATTTGTCAATCAACGCGTCCTCATAAGCACCGGCGTATTGACCATCGAAGAATTTTCCCATTGCTTCGTCAAGGAAGAGTTGCCACGATGCGTCCTCGGCACCCGGGTTGACGGGAAAGAACAATGCGCCTACATCTTGTGCTGCTTTCAGGTCGCCGGGTGAATCGCCGAGCATCAAGACGTGGTTTTCGGGATACCTGTCTTTCGTCGTTATCGTGAGATGTTCCGTTTTCGTACCCATCTCCTGTCCGGCAATGAGCGCGACATAAACGTCAATTTCGTGTTCATCCCATTCGCGTTGGAGTGCTTCGTCCGGCGTAGCGGAGACGACGATGACATCCGCTTTACCTTGCAGCCGTTGTAATGTTTCACGCACGCCGGGAAATGGGGGGAGGTTATAGACAATCTCAGCGACACTTTCGTTCACGCCGAGACTCCACGCCATGACTTGGCTCAGTTCATCGAGCCGCTCACCGGTGGCGTTGTCAATGGCAGTTTGGAGTGCGGGGTTACCGAGTTTCGTTTCCGTTTCCGACCATTCGCGTAGATAGGGCAGTTCCGGCACTGCGACACCCATCTTCTGCACGAGCGACATCTCGCGTAAGAAATCGCACACCAATAGGATCGCCTTGAACCGGTTCGTGCCACGGGTCTTTGAGTAGAGATTCACAAAATCCCATGCCTGATGCACCTGCCGTGAGATGGATGCCAATCCAAAATGTTTGACGAGGTTCACACTGAAGCAGTCGTTGTGTTTGACCTCCATGCTATTGAAAACGCAACCGTCTGAGTCGATGCCAACGAAAAACTCGTGCTGCGGTTCAAAATCGTATAATGCTTGTTGTGGTCCGTATGCCATAAACGCTCCTTTATTAAGAATTATCAGTTATGAGTTTTCAGTTAAGAGTCATCTTGGGGCAGTTGCGGTTAGAGTTCAAGCAACAGCAAACCTCTTTAACTCTCACTGCGAAGCAGACTGACAACTGAAAGGTTTTTCGCAGAAAAACCGTACTAACAACTGACAACTATTCAACAATAACTTCCGGGCGACCGTCGAGCATCCATTCGGTATGGAATACCGTCGGCTCGCCGTCTTTTCCGAGAACCGTGTTCCCGTCTGCATCGAGTTTATGATAGGTGTGTGCGCCGAAGTAGTCGCGCATCGCTTGGATGAGATTCGCGGAGAGCCTGCCGCTGCGGTAGCTATCGAAATAGGCTAAAGCAGAGCTGAACGCCGGGATCGGGACACCGAGTTGCGTGGCTGTACCGATGACGTTTCGCCAGTTCGGTTGTGCCGCTTCAATCACACCTCGGAAATAGGAATCGAGGAGTAGGTTGGGGAGTTCAGGATTTCGCTCAAACGCTTCAGCGATCCGGTGCAGGAATTTTGCGCGGATGATACACCCGCCACGCCAACCGAGACTAATCTTGCCGAGGTCCAAATTCCAACCGAATTCTTCGCTTGCTTCCCGCATTAGCGCGAAACCTTGCGCATAAGAACAAATTTTCGCGGCGTAGAGTGCGTCATGAATCGCTTTTAATGCTTCATCTCGGTCGCCTTGGAATGTTCCTGCGGGTCCTTGAATAACCTGTTCTGCTGCGACCCGTTCGCTTTTGACAGCGGAAATACAGCGCGCAAAAACCGCCTCGGCGATTGTCGGTGCGGAGATGCCGAGATCCAGTGCCGAGATGCTCGTCCATTTACCGGTGCCTTTTTGTCCCGCTTGGTCCAGCACAACATCCACAAAAGGTGTGCCGCTGCTATCGAGCTGTGTGAAAATGTCAGCGGTGATTTCGATGAGATAGGAATTCAATTCGCCGCTGTTCCATTCGCTGAAGACTGCTTGCATCTCATTAGCGTTCATGCCCAAGACACTTTTCATTAACGAATAGGCTTCGCATATCAGCTGCATATCGCCGTATTCAATGCCGTTATGCACCATCTTCACGTAATGTCCGGCACCGTCCGGTCCAATGTAGGAGCAGCACGGTGTGCCGTCTACTTGGGCTGCGATCTTCGTAAAGATAGGCTCCACGAGTGTGTACGCCTTAGCTGAACCTCCCGGCATCATCGCTGGTCCTTTGAGCGCGCCTTCTTCACCGCCGGAGATACCCGTGCCGATAAACAGAATATCCTGTTCGGCTAACGCCGCGTGTCTGCGGACGGTGTCGTTGAAATTAGAGTTCCCGCCGTCAATAATGAGGTCGCCTTTTGAGAGGTGTGGAACTAATAACTCAATAAACGCATCAACGGGTTCCCCTGCTTTCACCATCAAGATAATTTTGCGAGGTGTATCTAATTTCGCAATGAATTCTGGTATAGAATGTGCTCCAGTGATATTTTTGCCCTTCGCAGCACGTTCCATGAAAGCGTCTACCCGTGAGACGGTACGGTTAAAAACCGCTACTTCAAAGCCTTTGCTTTCCATGTTCAGTGCGAGGTTTTCGCCCATCACTGCTAATCCGATAAGTCCAATATCTGCTGCCAAATCTGTTTCCTCCTGTGGTAACGTCTGTTTTGCATATCATACACTGCAGGAGAAAATGCTGTCAATATATTTTTTGTGAGAGGCAGTCCACAGTCAGCCATCAACAATCAGTGCATGTTAGTAGATCTTACGAACCTATAAAGGGTTTCAAATCCCAGAGGAGGGTTGTGCACTCGAAACTACCAGTCGCCAGAAGTGTCCCGTCTGGTGAAAATGCAAGCGACTGAATATCTGTCGGATGTCCCCAGAGCGTTGCAATATTTTCACCACTTGCCACATCCCATAACCGAATTGCCATATTTTCCATGCCTTTCTCCCACCAGGTACCCGATGCCAGATACTGACCACACGGCGAGAATGCCAAGGCGTACGGCTTCTGCGTCTCCGGCTGTGGGATCGCAAAAAGCGTTGTCAGCGTGTCGGCATTCCATAAACGGAGTTCGCCATACAGCCCACCCGCAATCAAGTTACCACACGGTGAAAATGCTATCTCCATAAGTGTCCGAGGTTCACCCAATGGCACTGTTGCAATCTCTTCGCCGGATGCAACATCCCACAACCGGGCGATTCTATCGTTTGAACCGCTCACCAGGCGTTTGCCATCTGGCGAGAAGCACACGGACCAAATGTGCTCGGTGTGTCCTGTGAGAGGTTTCAACCGCTCCTTACGTTTGAAATCCCATAGATAGATTGCGCCTTCCCTACTTCCAACTGCAAGTAGATCACCCGTCGGTGCGAACGCTATATTCCATATCAATCGGACCGAATCGGTTTCAGTGAATTCTGCAATCGGTGCGTCAGGTTTCTCGGCATCCCAAACTTTGATGTTGTTGTCTTGACTATGGGCAGCCAGCATGTTTCCAGAAGGCAGAACAGTAAAAGAGGTAAGGCGTGTATCCTTCAATAATGTTTCCCGAACCTGCTTACTTTCAACATCCCATAGCACAATACCGGTCCGATGCCCTCTTATCGCCAGCGTCTTTCCATCCGGCAAAAACAGAACCGGATCTGGAAAGCAATCGGGTTCACAGAGTGTTGAGAATGTATGTATGTTGCCAATTTGAGTCTTTTTGTTTGGTGTGGTGTTGGTGTGAACCGCGGCGAGAGCCAACTGCGGGAATTCTCTGAACCATGCGGCATCAATACTCCTCGGATGTAATTCCGGGATTTCTATTTTTTCATTGCGTTCCATATTCCAGACTTCAATGGTGTCTTGCCCATCAACAATCGCGAACAACTCACCTTTGGTCGAATAAAATGGTGCTATCCGAGACGTTTGAAAGTCATTATAAGCCGTCTTTTGCACACCCTTCGCGACATCCCACACGCGTAGGTTTTTATCTCTGCTACTTGATACGAGGAAATTACTGCAAGGCGAAAAGGTAATAGCATCTACCCAATCGCTATGTGCTTTGAAGTGAGCAATGCGCTCCACCTTCGCTATATCCCACACTGAGATCCATCGGTCAACGCGGTCGTCATCACTGGCGGATTCATCGGGAGTCGCGCCCGCCAACAGGCGACTGTCTGGCGAGAACGCAAATCTACTACCTGCGAATTTGACAATTGGTACACCTGTTGCAGGATGCCAGATGTGAGTTTGCATGCCTTCTGTATCAGGGTTAACAAGTCGATCATCGCGGACTGAATAGACTTTATCGTTATCTCCAATAGCAGCGATGTACTGTCCATCGGGCGAAAATTCAAGTTGGGAAATATCAGCTGATTCAACTTCACGCTCACCTCGATCCATCTCTGCGATGCACACACCGCGATGGACATCTAACACTTCAACGATGCCGCTAAAATTCGCGGTGGCGATCCACTTTTGATCCGGAGAAAAGTGGATGTGCCAATAGATATTATGTTCTTCTGTCCGCTTCATCTGCGCGAGATACTCACCACTCTGAATATCCACCACCTTAATAACGCCATCATAATTGGCGATAGCAATCCATTCGCTATCTTGCGAAAAATCGACAGTGGAGATCATACCGCGCTCAGTTTCCCACAACGCGATAGGCGACTTTGACGACATTTCATACCACCAGAGTCCCATACCAGTTCCAACGGCGAAATACGTGCCATTTGGGGACGGTTTCACACTACGAAAATTACCTTTTCCCAATCGGGCGGTTGCGCCTTCTGGTAATGCCCATGTAATTCCTTCGGTATCACTCGGCACAACATTAAAGGGTGCCGGTCTTCGATTTTGTTTCATATTCACTCCTTGATTGTGTTTGAAAAAAGTCGGTTTTGGTTTGGAAATTTATACATACGCATCTTGCGTTTCTAACCACTTGTATAGGGTTTCATATCCCAAAGCATGATGGTGCCACCAAAGCCTCCACTCGCCAAAATCGTACCATCAGGAGAGAAGGCGAGGCTCTGGACATCGGTGGGGTGCCCCCGGAAGGCGGCAATGTTCTCGCCACTCTCAATATCCCACAACAGCACTGGACACTTCTTAATACCTAATCCTTGATTCCACCACGCACCAGAAGCCAAATAGCGACCACACGGTGAAAATGCCAATGCAAATGGATCCCGACTCTCTTGCGGTAGAGGTAATAACATGGTAACCTCTCGATGGAGGGTATCCCATAATAGAAGTTCTTGGATATTTCCACAGGCTACCAGAGTACTGCAAGCAGAAAAAGCGATTGCACGATATTTATCAGGAAACCCTTCGATCGTTTCACCACTTTCAACATCCCACATTCGGGATATAGGTCCCGCATCTTTAACACTTACCAGCAGTTTTTCATTTGGACTAAATATTATCGAATGAATCTTGCTATCATGTGCTGTGATCGTATGGAGTATCTCATGTCGCTGCACATCCCATACGTACAACATCCCTGCATTGTCACCGCATGCCAAAAAGTTCCTTTTAGAGGCAAATGCTGCTGCTGTCACCTGTTTTTCTTGATCGGTGACAAGATTTTCAGGATCAGGCAGAGTGAAGCTGGCTATCGGAACATCGGGGTTTTCAACTTCCCACAATTGAGCCATCCTTTTATCCATCCCAATCGCCTGAAGTGTACCGAGGTGGGAAACGGAGACCACGCGAATATCCTCTGGCGGATTAAAGCGTATAGGAGGGTGTAATGGATTGGCGATATTCCATAACAACACTCCATCTCCCATATATCCGCCAGCGAGGGTTTGATTATCTGGCAAAAAGACAAAATTATTAGGTGTCTTAATATGCGAATAAAGGTAAAAATCAAAATGCAAATGAGGATACGTAAGCGGTTGCGAAGTCTCAACCGTCCATACCTTAAATTCACTGTCGGTTGCGGAAACGAATGGACATTCCTTTGGTGAATGAGCACCTTGGAGCCCTTGATGTGTTTTAAGATAAGTGTTGGACTTTTCACCGGTATGTATATTCCATACGGTGAAGCTATCATTAGATATTTCTGCAGCGTATAGGACACACTCTGGTGAATAGAAGACCTTCTTTCGTTCTGTTCCGTAATTTTGATAAATGTGGAGCAACTCCCAATTTGCGACTGACCAAACCTGGACCGCACCATCTCGTCCTCCTAAGGCAAGAAAACGCCCACATGGGGAAAAACAAAGACTACGTACCAAACGTTCGGTATCTGTGAGACAGGCAAGCTGCTCACCAGTCTCTAAATGCCATACGGCGATGAATTCGGTTGCATCTTTAGGAAGACGGATATAGCCCCGACGGTCCGCATGCATCCTCATGCTTTCATCCGGCATTGTGCATGCCAATAGACTGCCATCTGAAGAAAAAGCGATAGGACGTGGTGTACCGCCCCACCATCTGGTTTTCTTCGGATCGTCGTGGAATTTTGCGAGCCGTTCCCCTGTTTCTGGATCATAGATGTATAGGATATAGTCACGGGTACTTGAGACAGCAAGAAGTTGACTGTTAGGGGAAAATTCAAATCGTGAGACACTATGATAACGTTTTTCTGTTTCGTCTCGTTCCATTTGGGAAAGACACACACCTTTTTCCCAGTCCCATACCTTAACAAGTCCATCTCCATCGCCAGTAGCAAGCCACTTGCCATTTGGAGAAAATGAGACAGCAGAAATGAATCCTCTGTCTGTATCCCATAGTCCGACAGGAGTCATAGTGGATATATCGTACCACCAAATTCCTATAGAGCTTGGAACAACGAAATGCTTTCCGTTAGGTGAAAGGGTGATATTTCCCATTATTATACCTTGTCCCAAACGCGTAATTGCACCTTCAGGAAGTGCCCAAGTCGTTATATCACTGTTTTCCGGCTGCATTAAAGCAGGCGACCATTTTTGACTGTTTTGCATAGGCTTTGTCCTCTTCGTAATTTCTGCAATTTGGGGTTGAATAATGGTTCCGCTCATAGACTCGAAGTGTAACAGACTTCACCGCACAATAATTCACCTATACACATTCTTGGATGCACTTTTACGCGTTTTTGCAGGGGCGCGAGCGCGGGAAACACCCAAGCAAAAACACGCGCTCCTACATGAAGATTGGAATACAGTCGCGAGCCTGGGGGAAACACCCAAGCAAAAACACGCGCTCCTACAGAAAGAGGTTTCTTAATATGACCGAAAACTTGATTAAACACATATTCAACATTTTCGTCAAAATTAAAAATAATCACGCGCGGCTTGCCTGTCGGAAAGGAGTCTCACCATTCGCAGTCTACTCGGTCTCAAGAAGTATGTCATTCGGTATCGGTACGCCATCGTGTTCAGTTTCTTTCTTGTGGTTGTGACGAATGTCCTTCTCCTGATTAGCCCCAAAATCCTCAAGATGGTCGTTGATGAATTAGGACTCGCTTGGAGAAGTGCTTATGATTCGACTTATGTCGGGCAAGTCTTTACGATCTCTCCGGAACGCATCCTCTTTTTCGCACTACTGATCTTTGGGATCGCGCTCTTTGCGGGTATCCTACGCTTCATCCAACGGCGTACGATCCAAGGTGTCGCGCGGCAGATGGAGTTCCACCTCCGTGCCGACTTCTTTCTTCATCTTCAAAAACTCTCCGCTGCGTATTACGATAACGTCCGTACCGGTGACCTGATGACACGCGCTACGAGTGATCTAAACGCCATCAGGATGGTGTTGAGCAGTGCTGTGATGTATACGGCGGATGCGATCGTGTTTTTCGGACTTGCACTCACCATTATGCTTCGTATTGATGTAGGCTTGACGCTTGTCGCACTGATGCCCTATCCAGTGCTTGCACTCCTGATTCGCTTTCTTGGAAAACGGTTACATGCACGTTATGAGCGAATCCAAGAGTCGTTCTCAACGTTGAACACCAAAGTGCAGGAGAATTTGTCCGGGGTCCGCGTGGTGAAAGCGTACACACTGGAAGCAAGCGAAATCAAACACTTCCAAGCATTGAACCGAGAGTTTGTTGACCGTAACCACGACCAGATCCGACTGATGACTTTCTTTTTCCCAATCTTTCGCTGTTTGCCAGGGATCGGGATTGTCGTCCTCCTTTGGATGGGTGGACTCCGAGTCATCAATGGCGAAATGACGCTCGGCGATTTCGTCGCGTTCCACGCCTATCTCATGATGCTCATCCGTCCGATGATTACGCTCGGCTTCATCGTCAACACCTTTGAACGCGGCGCAGCGTCTATGGGACGCATCCAAGCAATCCTTGATGAAAAACCGGAAATCTTTGATGGCGAGCAGGTGAAATGGGGGATCAAAGATATTGAAGGTGAGATCGAATTTAGAGACCTTAATTTTGCGTATCCCGATGGAACGCCTGTGCTTAAGGGCATTAACCTCAAAATTGAACGTGGTAAGACGCTTGCGATTGTCGGTGGAACGGGGTCCGGGAAATCTACACTTGTCAATCTCATTCCACGCATCCGTCAAGCAGAACGTGGCACCGTCTTTGTCGATGGCGTGGACATTCAGGATATACCGTTAAATGTGCTCCGATCCAGCATCGGGGTCGTCGAGCAGGAACCGTTCCTTTTCTCTGACTATTTGCAAAATAATATCGCCTACGGCCTCGAAACACCAGACGAGGCGCAGATAAGAGACGCAGCGCACACCGCAGACCTTCTTGAACAGATTGAGGAGTTTCCCGACGGGTTGGAAACCTTCCTCGGTGAACGTGGGATGACAATTTCAGGTGGGCAACGCCAACGGACCGCACTCGCCCGCGCGATTATTATTAAACCGAAAATTCTGATCCTTGACGACGCATTCGCAAATGTGGATACCCAAACAGAAGACACGATTC
This sequence comes from uncultured Poribacteria bacterium, assembly GCA_951828385.1. GTDB lineage: Bacteria > Poribacteria > WGA-4E > WGA-4E > WGA-3G > WGA-3G. Next base: position 2,383,787 of record OX639973.1, on the reverse strand, counting down.
TCAGTCGGCTCACTGAAATTATGAAGAATCGCACGACAATCCTCATTTCACACCGTATCTCTACCGTCAAGGGTGCCGATCACATCGTCGTCCTTGACGAGGGCAGCATTGTTGAGGCAGGCACACACGAACAACTCCTCGAACAGAACGGAATTTACGCCAATATCTACGAAACACAACTCTTGCAAGAGGAACTTGAGAAACTGTAACCTACGCAGCTGTGGGCGCGCTTAGATGAAGTTTAATTATTTAAATCGGTAATCCTAATTTTCCCGAGGCCCGGTAGGTGCGGTGTTTTTGCTGGGGTGTTTCCCTCCTAACCGCACCGGACTTCTAACAAATTACCGAATTAATTTTTTAATCTTCATTAAGCACGCCGAGCGACGACGTACTATCAAAGGGGAAATCCACCAATGTTTGGCATGGGAAGCAATCTATACGAATATAGCGATGAGGAGCAAGACCTCGGGAAAGTCTATGACCGGGTGTTAATGCGGCGGCTCCTTTCATACCTCAAACCCTACAAAGTCCAGCTGCTCATCATCGGGTTTCTCATGGTGGGGAATACACTCTCGCAATTGGCAGGACCGTTTCTGATGCAGCTTGCTATTGACGACCATATTACCCCCGGTATATCAGAAGGATTAAGTACAATCGCGGTGCTTTACGTGTTCACATTGATTAGCCTGTTCGTGTTTGGGTACTCTGAAGAGTATCGCACACAGATGATCGGGCAACATGTAATGCACGATCTCCGTCAGGGACTTTTTTCGCATTTACAACGCTTGGACGTACAGTTTTTTGATAAAAATCCGGTCGGTAGATTGATGACCCGCGTGATGGGCGACGTTCAAGTCCTCAACGAACTCTTTTCCTCCGGTGTGATTACGATCTTCGCGAATCTGCTCCGTATCTTTGGGATTGTCGTGGTGATGCTGCTATATAATTGGAAACTCGCACTCGTGACGTTCACAGTGATCCCAATTATTTTCGGCGCAACGCTTGTTTATCAGATCTATTCGCGTCGCGCGTTTCGAGAACAACGTAAGCAGCTGGCGCGCATCAACGCCTTTTTACAAGAAAACATCGTCGGTATGACAACGATGAAACTGTTCGCACAAGAACGACGGAGCCACCTCCGCTTCAACGAGCGCAACCGGCGATACCTTGCTGCGAATCTGAAGAGCATCTTCTATTTTTCGATCTTTCACCCCCTGATAGAGGTCGCAGCATCACTCGCAACAGCCGTGATTATCTGGTATGGCGGCGGACAAATTGTACAAAATTCACTGACTTTTGGAGGACTGGTGATGTTCATGGGCTACGCGCAACAATTCTTCTGGCCCATCCGCGAACTGAGCGAAAAGTATACCATCTTCCAAAACGCGATGGCATCCTCGGAACGGATTTTTCAACTCCTTGACACGCAACCGACAATCATTTCTGCCGTTCCTAAGAACAGTACCGATAGTCTGAGAGGCGAGATTGAATTCAAAAACGTCTGGTTCGCCTATAACGATGATGATTACGTCTTACGGGATGTCTCGTTCAAGGTGAAGCCGGGAGAGAAGGTCGCACTCGTAGGGCATACAGGGGCAGGGAAAACCTCTATCATCAATCTACTTTGCCGGTTCTATGAAATCAACAAGGGACAGATCCTGATTGACGGCGTAGATATCCGGGAGATGAACTTGGAGAATCTACGCGGCGCGATTAGCATCGTGCAACAGAATATCTTCCTCTTTTCGGATTCCATTGAGCGGAATATCACTTTAGGAGACCCATCGATCTCCGCTGAACAGGTGAAACGCGCATCGGAAGATGTACATTTGGACAGGTTTGTGCAGAAGATGCCGGAGGTCTACGGTACAGAGATTAAAGAAGATGGGGCTGGGTTATCCGTTGGACAGAAGCAGTTGGTCGCCTTTGCGCGTGCGTTAGCCTCCGATCCGAGTGTCCTTATCCTTGATGAGGCGACCTCAAGCGTTGACACCGAAACTGAAATCCTGATTGAAGGTGCGCTGAAACGTCTGATGGAAGATCGCACATCTGTGGTCATTGCACACCGGCTCTCGACGATTCAGAATGCAGATAGGATTATTGTGATGCACCGCGGCGAAATCCGAGAAACCGGCACGCACAACGAGTTGTTACAGCAGGGTGGCATCTATTATCGGTTGTATCAGCTGCAGTACAAGGGACAGGAGACAAAAAAGGGTTTGTAGAAGGATAGGCGATACGGACGGTTTCATTCTGTTTCAGGATTGAAAATATCACCTTCTTTGCAATAGTTGCTAATCCATCTATCCCAATCCGCAGAATCTCTTTCTACTCTCATCATGTATTCTATGGTTTTATTATCTTCTAAAGCTTCTTGAGTTCCATGTGCGGGAGAGGCTTTAAGTCTATCCATTTCTAACATCATTTCTGCATGTGCTAAAACAAACGTAGTTGCTCCATCATCAGAGATTGACTGAATAATGTAATCGCAATCCTGCCACGGTCTAATTTGAAGAATATTAACGGAATTATTCTGATTGTAACCAGAACTTTTATACTCATAGTATCTGCCGTTCTTTTTTAGATCCCCTCTATTCTCATTTTTACTAACTCTTTCACAATCATGCTTTTTTATGAAATAGTTTTCCCACAAAGGACTCCTTGATTGTGTGGACAGAACGCTACTTATTTTGTAAAAATCCTCTTCAGAAATAACTTGTTCTTCAATAGTTAAATCAATTAATTGATGCCGAATACTTGCTACGCTATTCATCACGATTCTACTGCTATCTATATTGTCTAATATGAAACTTATCGTTTCATTTAATTCTTTCTGGTTCATCGCATTTGACATGTTCAATCTAAAGGAGATCAAACAAACTTCCCTGATTTTCTTCGGTTCTATCTGGTTCATGGCATTTTATATATTGTTCCAAAAATTCAAATTTTGTTAGCCAATATACACCGCCATTTGCACAAGAATTTCCACTCCAATCAACCGCTTTGATTTTAGATATTAGATCTTCCACTGGAATTTTGGATTTAAGGAAGTAACCTCGATTGTTTGGTGTCGGTGTTTTCGTAATTCTTTTCGGAGAAGCACCAAATACAAATATGTCGAAATCATCTTTATTGGAGAATTCAAAATCATTCGTTTCTGTGTAGGCATTCGGATTAACTCTTAAATCTTTTCCTTCTGATTTATCAAAAACGAAGAAGCTTGCAGGCACATGATATGCCTTCCCTTCCAGCGTAAAACAATCCCTTCCTAATTCAGTGATAGAGACAATTCTCCAATCATAAGGCAGTATTTTTTGCCGTGTATGTTTTCGATAAACATCTGGTAAAATAAAAGCAATTGTTTGGACATTCCTGAATGAGAGGGCATGAGATATAAATTTTGAAGATAACTTTTGATATTGACCAAACGGCGGATTCCCTATAACCAATACGCGCTTGTACATTTCGTTAATATTGTAATTGAACCAGTCCGCTTTGATAATCTCATCATGTTGCGGATCAATATCAATTCCTATTTTGGTGTCATGTTTAATATTTTTATAAAAAGCACCATCTCCGGCAGACGGTTCTATTACGCAATCATAGCTGTAAGGTAATTTATTGACTTCATCTAAACACTTTTTGGCCACTTCCTGTTTCGTGTAGAATTTATCCAAGATTCTATTGCGGTTTTTATATTTTTTTCTCCAAACGTGAGTCATTCTTGCATCTCCTTATTTTCTACCGGCAAGATCCACAAATGGATATGCCTCCCTACTCTTCCGGTATTTCAAATACCACACCATCTTTCTTTTTCTCGTAGAAAATCATCTTTACCTCTATGGATTCCGCTAAAGTTGGCATTGCATCATAGGTGCTGGGCTTTATAGAATACGCTTCTTCACCTACGAACCCATCTATACCTTGGGATTCCTCATGGGGTTCCGCTAAACGGTAGTCGCAGCCTTTTATTTCCGCCAACCTTTTCAGGATTGCCTCTTGAAATTTGAGTCCGGCGAATGTCTTGACAAGAACAAGGTCCTCTACCCATGATTTAACCATAGCGCGGTCAATTTTTTCGACAGCCTCGCTGAAGTTTTCTATCATTGAGATTATTCTATCTGTCGCCTCATCAATCGCATCGGGATATTGTTCCTGATACCATGTAACCCATTCTTCAAAAGTTTGTCCCGGAAATTTCTGAATCAGCTCGCTCAATTGTCCAATGTGCCTCGGTCGCGTCGCTTGAGAATTCTGATTTGCGACATTCATCAATTGGGTTGTGTACTTCGGAAATGCGGAAGCAGGCGCGTTTACATATTCCTGAATTTCAGCGTTTTTGAGTTTGATTTTCATAGATACCTATTTGGCAATGTGAAGTTACTATGTGTCCAGTATGCTGAGTTGAGAAGGTTTTGTGTGCGGCTTCATTTTATTTCCGTTCACTACTTCTGAAGGTTGATCAAAATTCCAAATTTGGGGTTTCATTGAATACATGACATCAAAGATATTATCTCCGCGTGTGTAAACCTCTTTTAAGCCGTTCAACAGAATAAACTGTTCTTGGCTCGTCACCACCGGACAACCGTAGTGCTTGTTTGTATATTTTAACGCCCCCGAATTTTGGATACTATTTTCGACAAACGCAAAGTGCCTTCGCAACCTATCGGACAAATAATCGTTTGAAAAATCGACAATATGGTGCACAATCGGACAAATAACTTGTTGAAAACCCTTATCAATCTCAACACCGATACTATTGCGTCCCGATGTCATCGCAGCCGCAGTCGTGGTCCCCGTCCCCAGAAACGGATCGAGTATCACATCGCCTTTCACAGAATACATGTTGATCAGTCTATATGCCAAATCGAACGGAAATGCTGCACTTCTTAATCGCGACATCGCCTTCGGGAGTTTCTGACCTGTTCCCTTAATATCTGTCCAAACATCCGAATACCAGATATTCCGCTCTTCCCAGAACAGTCCACTCTCACGTCTATTTTCTTTTTCGTCCTCTGTTTTAAATTCTCTTTTAGGGCCTTTTCTTACTATCAAGATATACTCATGTTCCAGTGTCACATAAGCCCCCGCAGGCAGCATGCCAGATCCCATAAATTTGTTAGGGGTGTTTGCCTGTTTTCGCCAGAGGATATCAGGTAATGCTGAAAACCCGATATTTAAAAGATAAGTCAAGATTCTCGCGTGGTTCGGATACAGACAAAAATCACCTTTTACCGTTCTTGTCGCATCACCTATGTTAATGCATGCAAATCTACCGTTCTTTAAAACCCTGAACACTTCATTCCACACAGCATCGAGAATCTCGTGTATCAACGCGTATGCCTGCTTCCCATCACCGTTCGCTAACGCATCCTGAATCGCTGGATTCTGATGATTAAACATCTCATCCCACATCTCAATCATAGGATACGGCGGGGAGGTAACGACAAGGTCAACGCTTTCTGATGGAATTTTTTTCAAATCTCGTGCGTCTTGAAAAAGGATATTGTGGGTAGTTTTCATATTGATCATTAAACGGAAAAGTTCTGATGGTATCTTCACCCATCAGAGGATTTTTATCGTCCATTCCCCGTCGTGTGCAGGATTATAAATCAATCCATTTTCTATATCAACACAGAGGTCAAGAGCCTCCAAGATCATGTGTCCAACGAGGACAGGGGCATCCTCAGGGAGGTCTGTTACCTTGATAGAGTCACTTCGTTCTAAGACGGTGTATTGCACCTCCGAATAGATGGTGCGTTCCGCGATGCCGTTCGCGGTTTGTGCCCTTGTTGTTCGGAGCGGAGTGAGTCCGAGTTGTTCAACGAGTGATTTGGGTAAACAGAGTCCCGTTGCACCAGTATCGACGAGTGCATCTTCAATAGTGAGTCGTCGCACATCTTCGGATTCGCGAACGCCTAATTCTACCGCATGCAAATCCTTTAGATTTTCGAGTTCAATGCGGGTTGTATGTTCCATTTTTTCCTACTCCTTCGTTTTCTGAATTTTAGCATAAATCCAAGCTGAATGTCAAGTCGTTTACATCAGTGCCACACGATATAAGTCGGCATTTGCAGCACCAACCCGATGAGACTCCAAACGCATCCAAGCGTATAATCCCCCAGGATTAATCCTAAAAAGAACGGCACGGCTTGTCGGTAGAGTTTCACACCGCCAATCTTCAGCACAATCGCCTTTGCCAGCCAACTCAAAAATATCGGGAACCACAAGCCACCCATCCCCGTTCCGCTTACGAGCACATAGCCACCCGGATGCAGGGGCCACCAGAGAAACCGGATCTTCATAATCATCAGGAAGATTGTGAACAGGAAACTGCTGCCGATAACACCAAGTTCCGGTCCGGCGGTTTCCCGTGGACTGACAAGCCACGTCTGTAAGCGGTTGAACGTCTCCCATCCCATATAGACGATCCAGCCACGTGCTTTGCTCCCCGCGCCCATATCGTAAAGGACATGTAGATATGCCCAAAACGTTATCAGGATACCGAACACAATCGCCAATATCATCCCAATAAGCAGTTGTCGGTACCCGATGCGACTCCGTTCTGCCAACCGAAACGCCTCTAACTCACTCGGTGTCGGATGTGCGCGGAAACAGCGGACAAACGGATAGAGAAACGTTAACCCCGTGAGGTTACCTGCGCCAAGTCGGCGTGTTCCGAGTGCAAGCACCATCGTCCGTCCGGGGTCAACAAAGATGAGTTGATGCAGTGGCGGTCCAATCTCGGCACGGATACGCGTGATCCCGATAACCAACGGGAAATAGAATAGAAAAAAGAGTCCGATTCCCCAGAACGTCATCCCCATCTGATAACAGAAAAAGAACAGAAACAGCATTCCGACAGTAAACAACCCTGCTGCAGTCCGGTAGCGCATCGGTTCACGGGAATCGTCAGGCGCGGCTTCGCCGCGGCGTTGTGCGATGCCGAATACCTTCCGAATGATACGTCCGTAGTGTTTCCGTCCCATCCATAACGGAATACACCCAAACGCTATCCAAGCCCCCGTCTGCTGTTCGAGATGATAGATATTCCGTGCCCCGAACGCATCTGTTACAATCAGTTGGATGCGACTGAGAAGCCAGAAGAACCAGCACGAAAATGACAGGTCAAGCGGTGTGAAAAACATCAACCCGATACTAAATGGATAGAAGGAGATATGAATCGGTCCCATCGCACTCCACGGTCTTGAGCTGAATTGCCCGATTGTTTTGCCTTTGATCGGCAGCGCAGGTATATCGGGAAACAGATAGTTCAAGCCGTTCAGCAGTTCTGCACCGCCTGCGAGTGCAAAGCCGAGCCACATCCACGGTGAAGTAAAAAAGCGTTTCGGGTTGCTCGTCAGTGCCAACGGGAGTTGGACGATCGGATAGTTCAGGCGTTCGTTTTCCGTCCACTGCTTACGGAGAAAAACCGTTATCGCCAATAACGTCAGCCAGAGCGCGATCACAAAACTGGACCAAGATAGCACCGGCGGTATCCACGCGTTTAGGGTGGTAGAGGTGTAGAGTGTAGAATCGCCGTTGTAAAACCCGTCTAAGACGCGCGGGCTTTTGACGGCAATCCACGTCGGGATATGATGTCCGAAAAGTGGGATCCATTCGTTTTCTGGCGATGCGAATTGGAAGGTATGCGCGAGGACGGGGATCAGATACCCCATCATCGTGTGCCCACTGATCGTCGTTAGCATGACGACCATGACATAAATGGTTTGCAAATCGGCTTGCGACATCGCCAGCCGTGGCAGGAATCGCTGTAGCAATAGGTTGGCAAGCACGAAGACAAGGAGCGTGAAAACCGCATTGAAAAACAGTGAGGCAATCGTCAATTGCGTAGAGTGCCACACCTCTGTCCCCATCAGACACCAGTAACTATTAAAGGCGACAAGCACCAACCCAATCAACAGAATATGCGGTTTGACGAGTCTTTTAACTTGGTTGGGCTTCGCGTTTCCGTTAGTCATTCACGCTCCTGCTGATGTGCTGTAGTGCTTTCTGTAAAACCGCTGCGTTGCTGTATCTTTTCAGAATGTCTTGTGCTGTAGTATCACTTGACAATTCCCGAATCTTTTCGCATAACAGTGGCAATGCTCGGACGACGTTGTCCACGATGGTGATGCTCGCTTGCTTCGCGGTGCGCGACATCGGGTTCAGATCGACGGTCACGACATTTTTGCCCATCTTCTGAAGTGCCTCACATCGGTCGCCATCCTCCAGTGGCACGAAAACGACATCCGCTTTAAAGATGCCATCGGGATGCACGAACTTTCGATTGGAATCGATATAGGAGAGTTGCGCCTCAGTTGTTGGCATCAGTACATCTGGCGCGCCGTGCTTTAGGAGATGTTTTCGAATTTTCTGTTCCCGCCCCGTTTCCGTATGGAAAATGTTCACCTCTAACGGTGCGTTCAGTACCTGCCCCAGTTCGATGAGTCCCTCCGGTGCTAACGCTGCCACATTCCCGTTGACGGAGATGATAGGGTGTGCTGCCGATAGAAGCATAACCGCAGCAGCGTGGATCGCCTCAATCGCGAAGGGGTGTGTCGCTTCCCCGATGAGGTAATCAAACGCCTCTCCGCGCCCATGCGCGATGAGCCCATGAATAGAGGTTATGCCTTGCTCTACGCCTTCAACGATTGTGTCTCGCAGTGTCAATGAAAGATAGCGCGGGTGTGTTTTCGGAACGTCGCTCACTAAAATAGCACCTCAACCCAAATTTGCGTCTATTATACAGTGTTTTGGGTAAGTTTGCAAGGGATGATGTGTATCACACCAGGGGCATTTAGTTTTCTCTTTTGTAGCGTCCCCTGTTAGGTTGCGCCTCAGCATTCAGTTCTCCCAATTGAGGGTTCTTCTCTGTAGGGTTCTCACTGCGAAGCACTCCCGGTCGCTGACTGCTTTAATGCCAGACAATGTACGTCGGTATCTGTAGTACCAATCCGATGAGGCTCCAGATACATCCGAGCGTGTAATCCCCTAAGATCAACCCCAAAAAGAACGGCACGGCTTGTCGGTAGAGTTTCACACCGCCAATCTTTAACACGATTGCTTTTGCTAACCAACCCAAGAAGATTGTAAACCACAACCTTCCCATGCCTGTACCGCTGACTAAAACGTAACCCGCAGGATGTAACGGCCACCACAGAAACCGTATTTTCATGACCATCAGGAATATCGTGAATAGGAAACTACTGCCAATAACGCCGAGTTCTGGCACGCCCGGCTCCCGCGGATTGACAAGCCACGTTTGCAGACGGTTGAACGTCTCCCACCCCATATAAACAATCCAGCCGCGGGCTTTGCTGCCAGCACCCATATCGTAAAGGACGTGTAGATATGCCCAGAACGTTATCAGGATACCGAACACAATCGCCAATATCATCCCGATAAGCAGTTGCCGGTACCCGATGCGACTCTGCTCTGCCAGACGGAATGCCTCCAGTTCGCTCGGTGTCGGGTGCGCGCGGAAACAGCGAACAAACGGATAGAGGAACGTCAGTCCCATCAAATTGCCGGTGCCGAGTCGGCGTGTTCCGAGTGCAAGTACCATCGTCCGTCCGGGGTCGACAAGGACGAGTTGATGCAGGGGCGGCCCAATTTCGGCGCGGATACGGGTGATACCGAGAATCATCGGAAAGTAGAAAAGAAAAAAGAGTCCAATCGCCCAGAACGTCATCCCCATTTGAAAGCAGAAGAAGAAAAGGAATATCAACCCTACGGTGAACAGTCCGGCAGCCGTGCGGTAACGCATCGGTTCACCGGAATCGTCAGGCGGTGGTTCGCCACGGCGTTGCGCAACCCCGAAAACTTTGCGGATAATACGTCCATAGTGCCGTCGCCCCATCCACAACGGGATGCATCCGAACGCTATCCAAGCCCCCGTCTGCTGTTCGAGGTTATAGATATTGCGTGCGCCGAACATATCTGTCACGACCATCTGGAGACGGGTCAGTAGCCAGAAAAACCAGCACGAAAACGAGAGATCCAGCGGTGTGAAGAACATCAACCCGATGCTGAACGGATAGAAGGAGATGCGAATCGGGCCCATCGCACTCCACGGCTTTGAACTGAATTGTCCAAGCGATTTGTTTCTAATAGGTAAGGAAGGGATCTCTGGAAACAGGAAACTCAGCCCATTTAGCAGTTCTGCACTACCCGCAAGCGCGAATCCGAGCCACATCCATGGTGAAGTAAAGAAACGTTTCGGGTTGCTCGTCAACGCTAATGGGAGTTGGACGATTGGGTAATTCAGGCGTTCATTTTCGGTCCACTGTTTACGGAGAAAGATCGTTACGGCTAATAACGTCAGCCAGAGCGCGATCACAAAACTGGACCAAGATAGCACCGGCGGTATCCACGCGTTTAAAGTGGCAGAATTATAGAGGGTAGAATCTCCGTTGTAGAACCCGTCTACGATACGCGGGCTTTTGACGGCGATCCAACTCGGGATACTGTTTCCAAAGAGCGATAACCACTCATTTTCGGGGGTCGCGAACTGAAATGTATGCGCGAGGACTGGGATGAGGTACCCCATCATGGTATGTCCACTGATGGTTGTTACCATGACCACCATGACGTAGATGGTTTGTAAGTCGGCTTGCGACATCGCCAGCCGCGGCAGGAATCGCTGTAGTAATAAATTGGCAAGTACGAAGACAAGGAGCGTGAAAACCGCATTAAAGAACAGTGAGGCGATCGTTAACTGCGTAGAGTGCCATACCTCTGTCCCCATCAGGCACCAGTAGCTATTAAAAGCGACGAGTACCAACCCGATTAGCAGAATATGCGGTTTAACAAGGTTCTGTTTCGCGTTTCCGTTGGTTTCCATTCCGGTTCCTGCTGAAGCACAAATTTGCGCCTATTATACCGTGTTTCGGGTAAGTTTGCAAGCAGAGATGTGTTGCCATGATCCTGCGAATGGTACCGGGTTATTCAGTTTTCGATACTGGGGTCTATGTATTTATAATCGAAAAGCTCCTCCCCAGTAGAGTCCATACAGTTTCAAGCGGATATGAAAAACGGAAACCCAAACCCAGTTATTACTGGATTCAGGTTTCCGCTTTAGGAAATGTTCGATATTTGCGTTTATCGGGCGTTTTTGATGCGTCCCCATGTGGTTGCGAGCTTGGTTCTTGGGTCTACGGGAAAACTATCATCGCCGAAGAACTCAATTTCGCCAATTTGAAAGTACGCCCCAGCCGGGTTCGATGCGGTGTCAAAAGTAACATGCCGAAAAAACCGATATCCTTTTTTTTGTTTGTCGTAATCTTCCCCCGCCTCAAAAAGGACGACCTGCAGGCGCTGATCCCAAAAACTATCGCCGTCGTGAGCAAAGATGGTCTCAAACTCTTCGCCGTCGTTCGACCCCTGAATCTCCCACACTGTGGGGTCCCTTGCAGGAACATCGTTCGCTGAAGATACAGTGAAGTGTGTCAATGCGTACTGCTCCTCAAACTCAGCTGTCACGTGTAGACCTTCATCTGGGATGCCGCCTCCACGTCCGCAGCACCATTTGTCATTGCTGGGGCCAAGGCGGTTATCGAAGACGTTAAACGCAAATTCCCCGCCCGCGAATCCCGGTTCATCGTTGGCTGAGAAAATGGCATCGTAATCCTTATCTGCTTCAGGATCACCATCGTCTTCTGGGTCGGTTAGGTCGCCTCCTAACAGTTCATCCGTTCCTGTTCCCAAGACTTCCTCCGCCTGTGCTATGTCGCTCGTGCTGATAACACAAAAGGCTATCATCAACACAAATCCTGCTAATACATACATAATTTTCATACCGTTCAATCTCCTATAGAAATGAATCTCACTTTTACGTGAGTTTCGCGTTATTTAGGTGAGTTTGAATAAACTGCACCCATTTTACCGTACTAATCTTTGTATATGATAACATATTCCATTTAACAAGTCAAATTTATTATGGCAATCTTTTCCTTGAAATCTTTTGTAAACCGATATATAATTTGCATGGCACTTAACAGGATAGAAGGTAGAGATTTAGAGTTATCGGCAAGAATACTTCTGTCGAAACATTCAATATTCACGTTTTTTGAACAAGGAATTCTTAAACACAACACAGGACTTACAAAAACAGGTGTCACTTATGTCTACGCAACCTTCCACTCAGAAATCTGTTGATGTTGCGCCCGACCCAGATAGTGCCGCACAGTGGCTTATAGGTTTACTAAATCTGTTAGCAGGCATTGTAAATCGGAATGAAGACCTTAGCCGCCTCACGGTAACAGAAACCGAGTACCAACAACTTTCAGCGATACTGGATGATTTAGTCTATGGTGTCGGCGAGGATGAAAATCACCCATTATCGGCAGCGATGGCGTTGGTCGGTATGCTTATTAAGACATACGAGGATCAACATTTTCCGAAGTTAGTAGATCTCTATCCAGAATTGGCAAAAAAGGCATCTGATAAAACAACTGACCAAAACATTTGAACGTTTCAACGAAAAGTCTTAGGCATTTTCCCCACCCCAGAGGGGTGAAATTGTTTCGCAGTGAGAATAGAAAAAGGTACCATCAACGTCACGCATTTTCTTCGGCTTGCTATGTAAGTAAATAGGTGGCAACTTGCGTTAAGACAACATTTTTGAGATTCTTTTATATGGCTGCAAATATTAAACCAAAGACAATATTCACGGGTGATAATCTGCCTATAATGCGTGGGATAAATAGTGAATCAGTAGAATTAATCTACCTTGACCCACCCTTTAATAGCAATGCGAATTATGCAGCACCGATTGGCTCTAAGGCTGCCGGTGCTGAATTCAAAGATACGTGGACACTCAATGATGTTGATGTTGCTTGGCTTGATCTAATTGAGACAAAGTATCCAGTCCTTAACCGAGTCATCCACGCTGCGATGACAAACAGTGATAAATCTTACCTGATTTACATGGCTGCTCGGTTACTTGAAATGAAGCGTGTTCTAAAAAATACAGGGTCTATCTACCTTCATTGTGATCCGACAATGAGCCACTATCTCAAGTTAGTTATGGATGCGGTGTTTGGAAAGGAAAATTTTTTAGCAGACATAACATGGAAACGTTATGCGGCACATAGTCTATCAAAATCTGCCGTTGACACTATATCGGATCATCTTCTTTACTATGCTAAAGACAACACACACGTTATGGCTAATAGAGTAACCTCACAGTTAGATACAGAAAAATTAAACAAGAAATTTCCGCATGTAGAAACCGAAACGGGTCGTCGTTTTCAGCATGTAGCATTGGAACAGAATTCAAATAGGTCCAGTGCAGGAGAAGTTCGTAAAATAGGAGACAAAACTGTAACTTCTAATATTGGGTGGAGATGGAATCAATCAACGTTTGATGAAAGAATCGCCAAAAATCCATACCTAATCTATTGGACGAGAACCGGAAAGCCAAGATACAAGATTTACGCTGACGAATACTCAGGTGAACCTGTCGGAAATATTTGGACAGATATACCGTATCTTGCTTCTGGAGATGGTGAACGCACAGGCTACCCAACCCAAAAGCCCGTTGCTCTACTCAATAGAATCATCGAAGCCTCATCTAACGAAAGCGAGGTTGTTTTCGATCCGTTCTGTGGGTGCGCCACAACCCTCGTAGCAGCGGATAGACTTCAGCGGAATTGGATAGGTATTGATATATCAGCGAAAGCCGCCGAGTTAGTTATCAAGCGTATCAAAGACGATCAGGGATTGCTTGAGGATATTATCGCTCGCGACGATGTACCCAACCGCACGGATTTAGGCGAAATTCCGAGATACAACGCCCCTGAAAACAAGACACAGTTATATGGAGAGCAAGGCGGGCATTGCAACGGCTGTGGTGAGCATTTCCAAACCCAACACCTTGAGATAGACCACATTATCGCGAGATCCGTTGGGGGAACTGACCATATTGATAACCTACAACTGCTCTGTAGTCATTGTAACAGAGTTAAAGGCGAACGCGGGCATGAATATCTTATCTCAAGACTCAACAAAAGTTAAGAATTCAAGGCTAAAGCTATTTATTGTGATATTTAAAGTATAGAAGGGATATTTATGATACTTTATGACAAAGCTTACATAAGGACACCCAAAGATAATGCGTCACTGATGCATTATTTAGGTTTAACTCAATTTATATCAATTCTTGCGCGAAAAACTCTAATGTTCTTAACAAGTTTCCGTAGGTTGGGTAGAACGGATGCCGCCAAAACCCTGAAAAATCATAGAAAAACACAACTATCTCCAGATACACCACATCCATCAGAGACCGAGTGAAACCCAACGCTTTGGCTTGGAAGTTTCCGGGGTGCTGACGGTGTAAAGTTGGGTTTCACTACGTTCTTGAATGGATATGGCAGGATATTGACTTTCAGGTGTGCTTGGCATGTCAATATCTCACTTCTCAACGCCGTTCAACCCAACCTACGGGACTTGAAAATTATCGGGTCTGGACGGATTGACTTTGACTAAATTGACACCTATGGTTCGGTTTCCTAACCGAACCGGCACGGAGTGTTCTATTAATTCTAAACTTTACTATAAATCGCCTTGTCTTGAATGCCAGAAGTATAATTCTCCCCAGTTCCGTAGGAACGGCATGTGTATAGAAAAATGTTCCTGTTATCTCTTCAGCCCTGTAAGGGCGGCATGTGTATAGCAGCTGACTACGCCTATATTTTCGGAACTAATACCCTAAAATTTGCTTAAAAACAACTTGACATAATTCATATATGTGATATAATCAACTTGGTAAAAAGCAAAACCTCAGGAGAACAGGAGGCTTATGAAACCAGAAGATAAAGTGGTAGAAGAAGTCATTGCATATTTTTCTGAGCCGAAATTCTCGAAATTTTCTATTATCAAAGAATGCGAAATTCAGATGGGGACGGATAATCGCGCAGCTGATATTGTACTTCGTGATGCTGATGGAAAATTCGTCGCTATTGCAGAGTGCAAATCGCCGGGCGGCGCAAATTACGGGATTCCTCAACTGAAAAGTTATCTTAGTGCAACCGACACATCTTTTGGTGTGTTCGCACCCAGGATCGAACGCGATTCATGGATTTTTTTCGAGAATCTTCGGCATAATCGGTTTCATCAAATCGTCCCTTCTGATTTTGAGAAGGGCATTCTTAAAGAGGACGCTGAAATGGCAGATAGCATTGTTCCTATCGGAACGTCGTCAAAAACTGAATATAGCAATGTGCCTATTGGAACATCTAATCCAGGTTGTATCATCATCTTGGTCGATCAATCTTGGTCAATGTCGGAATCCTTTGGAGATGGAACCAAGGCAGAACGGGCAACACAGGCAGTCAATTCTGTCATTGAAAACATCGTTTTAGCATGCCGAAGCGGAGACACAATTAGAGAACGATGTCATATTTCCGTGATTGGTTATGGCGAGAACGTCAATTGTGTTGTTGATGGTATGATATCGGAGATTGTCTCAGCCATCATTGATATAAAGAAAGTCAAAAAGCTTATACCCGATGGAGCAGGGGGAGTAATTGAGATTGAAAGTGAGGTGCCAATATGGTTAGAACCTAAGGCAAATAGTCAGACACCGATGCATAAGGCATTTGAACGTGCTGCAGAGATAATTGAGGATTGGATTTCTGACAGGCCTGACGCTTTTCCTCCAATAGTCATCAACATTACGGATGGTGCCGCTACCCGTCCCGATTTAGCAGCAGATGCGGCAAGAAAAATAATGAATTCCCGCACCACAGATGGAGCCTCTCTAGTTTTTAATATTCATATTACTAACAAAGGCAATATAGTAAAGCCTTTGTCGCATAACACAGATCAGTTTTCAGGTCAGCCATTGGCAGAATATCTCTTTGATATCTCTAGTGCCTTACCTCCAGAATTGTTTAAAGCGGCGGAGGAAGCAGGATTTTCACCGGAGCCAGGGGCGAGATGTTTTGTGTATAATGCCGATGAAGTTTTGATGATTCAACTCTTGCAATTCGGTAGTACGGGTTTTACGGGAGTTCGAGTTCTTCCCGCACCTGCTGACTAAAGTGATGATGAATCTAACTATCTACCCCTTCATTACACATAAAAAAGCGGAAAGTTTAGATGATTGCCAGGATGCTCTTGAGGTAAACAAAGAGCACTCCCGTTATGCTGTTGCAGATGGTGCAACCCGCTCTTTCTTTCCAAAATGCTGGGCGGAACTCCTTGTCAAACATTTTTGTGAGAGATCTGATCTATTTTTAAGTGGAGAAAATTGGAAAGAGTGGTTGGTTCCTATTCAAGAGGAATGGTACAAACGAGTTGAAAAAAGAGTTAAAGCACGGAATCAATTTTATCTCACAAACTCATTTAACGCCCGGGAGCCTGCTGTTGCTACTTTCATCGGGCTTGAAATTGACAAAGCTGAAGGAAGATGGCAAGCAGTAATTATAGGTGATAGCTGCCTCTTTCATAAGAGTCACTCTGGATTTAAGAGTCATCTGATAGAAAGATCAGAGGATTTTACAAATCATCCGGAGGCTTTTGCTAGCTTTCCTGAGAGGAACCACTACAATCCGAAATTTGTAGGTGGTGAAATCCAATCTGGAGATATGTTTATCTTAGCAACGGATGCTTTGGCGAAATGGATTGTGCAACATGAAGAAACTGATCAAGTAGAAGAAGCTCTGAATCATCTCAAACGGATAAGAACTAGTGAGCAATTTTATAGTTTCGTCGATTTAGCACGTGATAACGAAAATATTCGTTTGGTAAATGACGATGTAACGTTAATGTTAATTTCGATTGAAGAAACTGAGCCACCTGAAACCGAGGAAGACGCGGAGGTGCTTTCTTTGGAAGTACAAACTTCAGAAGATGTTGAATCACCTGTTAATGACTTAGCGTTTGTCTTTTGGGTTATACTGGCTGGAATTTTTGGATTTGTTGTCGGAGCTATCATTCTCGTCTTGATTTTACTCAATAAAAGTTAGTAAAATAACAGGAGCAAAGGATGCAGTGGCCAAGCCCCGCCGAATATACTACGGCAGTGCGGAACTATCCTCATTTAAGTTTGCAAGATCCAAACCTCAAAGGTGGAAAAGTTAAGGTGGGGAAAGACAACTTCGTGCTGTCATACGCAGGAGGATTTTCAATCGTTTTCCCTATTGATGTAGCGTCTAAAACCTTGGCATTGCGTTGTTGGACGAAAGGTATTGACGATGCACAAATTCGCTACGAAAAAATATCAGATTATTTGCGACAGGTGAGCCTGCCTTGGTTTGTTGATTTTAGGTATGAACCTGAAGGCATTATGGTGATGGGGAAAAAGCACCCTATCACACGCATGGAATGGGTAGAGGGCGTATCACTCCGTGAGTCTATTGAACAAAATTTGCAGAGTCCTCACATCTTTAAAGTTATAGCAGATGATTTTCAGGAAATGGTTGCTATTCTTCATAAACATGGGGTTTCACACGGCGATTTGCAAGATGGAAATATCCTGATCAAACAAAATGGGGTTGATGTCAAACTCAAATTGATAGACTATGACGGTTTGTTTGTTCCAACGCTTCAAGGGCAGCCAGAACAAATTGTCGGACTACCGGAATACCAACACCCGACAAGAATGGTAAGTGGTGGTCAAGCCAACGAAAAGGTTGACTATTTCTCGGAATTGGTTATTTACCTTTCCTTTCTGAGTTTGGCAGAAAAACCTGAACTTTGGAATCGGGTTAAAGATAAAACCGAAAGAGGCTTACTATTTTCAAAGGAGGATTTTGAAAATCCTGACCAATCAGACATTTTCCAAGAACTTGAAAAGTTATCGCCTGACGTTCAACAGTTGGCAGCAACGTTGAAGGACTTTTGTGCTAAAACTTCTATTGATCAATTAGCACCCTTGGAAGCGATATTGCCAAAACCGAATGCCAATACCTGTAGCAATCGGGGGGAGGTACTTCTAAACGATGAACGGTATAACGAGGCACTTGCAGAGTTCCGAAAGGCGATAGCACTTGACCCCAACTATGAGAAGGCACGCTACGGTATCGGGCGTGTTTTTTTACACAGTAAACGGTATGCCGATGCCATTAACACGTTTGAGCAACTGATAAAAGACGAGCCTAACTATAAAGAAGCACACCATGCGTTGGGTCTTGCCTATTTTAAATCGGGCAGTAACATCAGGGCGACAGTGGCGGCAAATGCAGCCTTAAGGATTGATCCACACTATCAGCCTGCCCGTCAACTTTTGGACACTATAAATCTGTTACATTTTGTGCCTTCAAAGTCGACTAAGCCAGTGTCCCCGTCTCTTACGAAACCATCACCTCCTAATCCAATATCAAATCCTGGCCCAACAACACCAGACCCTGTGGCACCAACACCAAAGTCTGAGACTAATATTTGGCAGTATCTTACATTTTTCTTCGGTATAGTCTTAGTCGTTTGTGCTGCGGTATTAGCAGCACAAATAGAAGAAAAAAACGCGGCTCTTCATAAAGTTAAAGCCAAGGATATTGAAATTCAACAACTTTCGAGCAACTTTCAAACGCTGAAAGATGGTTCTCAGAGGCTGGAAGACGAAAAAAGGACACTTAATAGCGAAAACAAAAAGTTGAAAAGGCAGCTTGCTGAAAAGGACACAGAGATTCAAAGATCGACTTCCAGGGTTAGTCCATTGCAACTTCCAACACGCAATTCCATGGAATTAGCAGGAATGGTTCTGATTCCTGCTGGCAACTTTCGTATAGGAAGTAACGATGCTGCTGCGTATTCCGATGAGAAACCAGTGCATACAGTTTATGTTAATTCATTTTACATTGACAAGTATGAGGTAACTAATGAGGATTATAAAAAATTTGTTGATGCCAATCCACAGTGGCGAAAAGATCGCATTCTTCAGGCATACCATGATGGTGATTACTTGAAACATTGGATTGGAAATAGATATCCGTACGGGAAAGGTAATCACCCTGTTACTTGGGTAAGCTGGTATGCAGCTATGGCGTATGCACAGTGGAAAGGGAAACGCCTACCAACGGAAGCAGAATGGGAGAAGGCAGCGCGTGGTGGATTGGTCAACAACTATCTGTCGGGTAATCTGGTTAATTCCCAAACAGCAAACTATGACCAGAATGTTGGTAGTGCCACCCGTATTGGCAATTACCAAGCGAATCCTTATGGACTATATGATATGGTAGGAAATGTATCGGAGTGGTGTCTTGACGCGTATAGCAGCAGCTTTTATGCCAACTCTGCGCGTCGAAATCCCGTTGCTGGTGGGAGTATTTATAGTATTGTTCGTGATTTTAAGAATCTCAACGCTAGCCGTGTATTGCGTGGTGGTTCCTGGTCCAGTAATGCAAACTACGTGCGAATTGCTTATCGCTCCAGCGATTCACCAGTGCGTACGAGTAACACTACTGGATTCCGTTGTGTAAAACTCTTAGCTCCTTAAACCTTGAATTTTTATTATCCATTTTACCGCTTATCTATTCAAAGTGGTTTCCCAAAACACAACACATATCCATCATGATCCTTGAGTTCAAAAGCGCGGAGACCGTCGTCGGTGTCGGCGATCGGTTCGTGGAACGCCAGTTCACGCGACTGCAACTCAGCAAACGGTACGCTTGGACATTGAGAATAAATTTGACTTTTCACCCCAATTATCACATAATACTGTATTACCAAATATCGTGCAGGTAGACCTTATCGGAGGAGCAAAACATGGACCACATCCAAACCGTTAAAATTCATGATGTGGAAGATGGCGAGATCTATACCGCCAAAATCGAAAAAAATGGCAAGCGATGGATAGGATGGATACAGGAACATCCCAAGGTGAAGTATGAGGCAGATACACAAGCCGTATTATTAGAAACCCTTGAAAATACGCTTTATCAAGTTCTTGAAGCAGATTGGCAAGCGTGGGACAAGCAGTTAAAGGAAGACGTAAAAGCGGGAAAACTTGACGCTATACTGAAGCAGGTCAGTGTTGACTTTCATGTGGGTAAATGTGAGGATTTAGCAGTATTTCTCTCACAAAATGCTACAAAGAATTAGCATAGAATTGCCCATTTTCATTCCATCTCCTATCAAAGTGGTTTCCCATCATTTATACCCAACTTTGGAAATTTCTCAAACATAGCACTCCGCTGGAGTGCCGGTCTTGTTAGACGTATTGGCTATAGACATGTTGCTCCGCTGGAACGAGAGAACGCCTTCCGCGTAAATCTGCGTAATCCGTGTAATCCGCGATTCAGACAATTCTCCGCTCAAAGCGATCTCCCAAAACACAAAACATACCCGTCATAATCCTTGAGTTCAAAGGCGCGGAGACCGTCGTCGGTATTTGCGAGGGGTTCGTGGAATTCCAACCCACGAGACTGATACTCAGCAAACAGCGCGTCGGGATCGGAAACCCAGATAAAATAAAAATTTAAGTTGCAATTTTTTGCGAACAGATATATAATTTAAATTGTCTTTACTAACAAGGAGGACAAACTGATGTCTCGTATGAAAACTGACTATATATTCTCTACTGTCAGAAAAAGTGGAGCTGATAGTGAAGCAGTTCGTAGGGCAATTGATGCGGTTCAGGAAGCAGTTCGTGTTTCAAATAGGAGTCATACATCTAAAGTAAAGAAAGCACAGGCAGCATACATCAAAGCACTCAATGATGCTGTGAAAAGATTCAGCCGGTCAAAATAATGCTAATCATTGGCAGGCAAACAGTCCTGCCTTTTGTTTATACCCAACTTTGGAAATTTCTCAAACATAACACTCCGCTGGAGTGCCGGCCTTGTTAGACGTTTTGGCTATAGACATGTTGCTCCGCTGGAGCGAGAGAACTCCTTCCGCGTAAATCTGCGTAATCCGTGTAATCCGCGATTCAGATAATTCTCCGCTCAAAGCGATCTCCCAAAACACAAAACATACCCATCACGATCCTTGAGTTCAAAAGCACGGAGACCGTCGTCGGTGTCCGCAAGCGGTTCGTGGAACGCCAATCCACGAGACTGAAACTCAGCAAACAACGCGTCAGGATCAGAAACCAGAATGAACGCATCCCATCTTGCCCACTCGTGCCGTGTGTGGTTCGGTACTGGATGAATATCTTCAGTGATATGTTTGAGGAGTATCCGCACGTTATCGCGAGACACGATCGCGAAAAATGGATCATCTTCTGGGATAAGCATATCTGTCTCGAAACCGAGTTTTTGATTGTAGAAGTCTATTGACTCCGCAAGGTTTTTAACGATAAAAAATGGGTAGATTCTCTCAAGTGTTGCATTGTTTGCCATCGTCCATCCTCCTGTTTTTTCTTTCTCCAATATCCTAACAGATTTTCCACCAATATTCAAGAAAGTAAAAAACTTGACACCTGCACAAATACATGATATAATTATACTATACAGGAAATAGGATTCATGTTTGACCCTGATGCTGTTCACAGGATCCAAAATGTTACACCAAATTATTTTTTTCACCGCGGAAAATCGGAAAATAAAACGACTATGAACCCTTATATCCACTGGATTCTCTGCCGATATGCCCTGTACGCCAAATGTTACACTGGTGTAACATTTTTTAACGAGAACGTTATATAATTAAAGTGTATTCATAACTAAAAGTTAAAATTGAATCAAGCGAACACCTCACACGGAAAAAATAGCAAAAAACGTCACATTCCCACGGGCCGCTTGACATCTGCACGTCACAGTGACGTTTAAACACGTCACATTCAAACGTCACAATTGCCCGAACATAAATAACTCTGCAGGAACCCAAAATTATTTGACACTCACGGTCGATGTATGGTAAACTGCAACAGCGACGTATTAACGCGAATGGAGAGAACAGTGCAGACATTGCATCCGCAATAAGTGTATCCGATATGGCAAGAAAATAGGAACTTTCAGCTTCCAACGCGCGCGGACAATATGATACTGTTTCAAAAGTACTGATTCACCAAAACCCTGGGGACTGGTTAAGGTTTAGCCTCGGCATCCCGGGAGCAGAGGTGATTGAGGTGCTTGAAACCGAGCAGCCTACTGTTAAATCCAATCGTGCTGATAGTTTTATACGCGCGAACGTCCACGGCAAAGAAGTTATTGTGCATTTGGAGATGCAAACGCACGACAGCAGAGAGGTACCGATGCCGTATAGGATGGCAGGTTATGCTGGTAGAGGGATTGAGTCTTTTCAGTTACCTGTTTATTCACATGTTATCTACCTGCACCCGCGGGCGGGCAGGACGGACCCCGGTGAATATATTCAAGAGATGCAAGACTATGAGATTCGCATCCGATACAAGGTGATCCGGCTGTACGATTTGGAAGGTTCCTCGTTTCTGGAAGCAGGGATGAAAGGCTTGATACCTTTTACGCCGTTGATGAAACACCCTGAAAATATGGAACCTAAGGAGTGGATCCGGCAATGCGTTGAGGCTGCCAATGCCGTACCACAGGATGATATAGCAAAGGCGGATTATTTGGCAGATTTAGCGATTTTGGGCGGGTTAGTATTTGATTATCCAACCATTCGTGAGACTATAATGGAGACGATCATGCAAGAATCATCGGTTATTCAACATTTCCTACAACAAGGCATTGAACGCGGAACACGAGAAAGCCTTATTGAGGGCATCCTTGAAAATTTGGAGGTGCGTTTCAACGCACGCGACTTGCAAACAGTGGCATCAGTGCTTGAGCGCATTGACGCAGTGCAGCATCTCAGACAGTTGCGCCGCGAAGCATTACAGACACCGAGCCTTGAGGCATTTGAGCAAACTTTAAGTTTAAGCGAGGCCGTTGATGCTAACGGTTCATCTTAGTCGTTTGTCCATCTAAATTTCTGGTTTGCGTATCGCGACCGAGAGTGCTTGGCAGTGAGAATCCTACAGGAAGAGGAGTATTTTTCATGGCAACGGTCAGATGGGGCATACTCGGTTGTGGTGATGTCGCTGAATATAAAGGTGGACCGCCGCTTTATAGCGTTGATGACTCAGAACTCATCGCTGTGATGCGGCGCGACCGCGCCAAAGCGGAAGACTTCGCCGAGCGACACGGCGCGAAACGCGTCTATACCGATGTTGGCGCGCTCCTCGCAGATGACGCACTCAATGCAATCTACGTCGCAACGCCGCCATATCTCCACTGTGAACACGTTATCCGCACAGCGGAAGCCGGTAAGCACGTCCTCTGCGAAAAACCGATGGCGATGACGGTTGAAGAGTGTCAACGGATGGTGGATGCCTGCCGAGATGCCGGCGTTACCTTGATGCTCGCCTATTACCGGAACTTCTATCCGAATATTGTGAAGATGAAGGCGTTGATGAGTGAAGGTGCTATCGGTGAGGTGGTGCTTGCAAAGGTGAATCATACCGGTTTCTATAATCCGAATCGACACGATCTGAGCAGCTGGCGGGTGGACCCCAAAATCAGTGGTGGCGGGGTGCTGATGGATCTCGGTAGCCACCGCATCTCACTGCTTCAGTATTTGATGGGGGATGTCGAATCTGTGCAAGGCTATGCGGAGACCGTCCACTTGGATATAGAAGTGGATGATTCCGCCGTGTTTACGCTCCGTTTTGAGAGTGGGGTACATGCCGTTGCGAACATCAATTGGAATATCGGGGTCTCGATCGACGATGTTGAGGTCTACGGCACGGGCGGGTGTTTGCGGTGTTTGCCGCTGAATTCGGGGAACCTGACGCTTGAAACGAAGTCAGAAGGATTGGTTGAACTGCACCAGACCCCGTTACCGCACACGCATACTGGGCTTGTAGAAGATTTTATCAATCATCTCAAGACGGGTGAACCGATCCGGTGTTCCGGTGAGGCAGGCTTGCAGACGAACGCTGTTATTGCGCAGCTAATCTAGGCGCGCCTTGATAAAGTAATTTAATCGTGTAACTTCCGAACGTGCTATAAATAGCACTACTACAAGCCAATATGTTCGTAGTAGGGCGATTCATCGCCCGTCAATTACCGAATTGATTTTATTTTTTTGTAAGCGCGCCTTGATAAAGTAATTTAATCGTGTAACTTCCGAACGTGCTATAAATAGCACTACTACAAGCCAATATGTTCGTAGTAGGGCGATTCATCGCCCGTCAATTACCGAATTGATTTTATTTTTTTGTAAGCGCGCCTTGATAAAGTAATTTAATCGTGTAACTTCCGAACGTGCTATAAATAGCACTACTACAAGCCAATATGTTCGTAGTAGGGCGATTCATCGCCCGTCAATTACCGAATTGATTTTATTTTTTTGTAAGCGCGCCTTGATAAAGTAATTTAATCGTGTAACTTCCGAACGTGCTATAAATAGCACTACTACAAGCCAATATGTTCGTAGTAGGGCGATTCATCGCCCGTCAATTACCGAATTGATTTTATTTTTTTGTAAGCGCGCCAGAGTTTTCGTTTGGTTTAGCCAATCCGTTCAGATTCCAGCGTTAGCCAGTCTCCATAGGCTCTTGGCATCTCTGCAGGCGGTTCTAATCCTGATTCTTCGCGCCATCTTAACAACGGATGCCGCCGATCGGGTTGTGGAAGGTCAACACGGGTCCCGTACGCCGCCGATTCAAAAATCCCCATCATCATCTCAATGATATGCCGTCCCTCGGTGCCGCTGCATGTATGCGGTCTACCTTCATCTAAAGCATTGACGTAGTCCTCCACGAACCAGTAATCCATTTCCGACGCGCTACTTTTGGAATCGTAATGCTCCGGGTAGATGAGATCTAACGCTTCCCACCGGTCGTGCGTTCCGTCTGGGAGATAGTGCGGTGTGGGTAGCCACCATGCGCCGCCGATCTTCCATAAAAGTCGCCCTTCAGTCCCGTAGAGTTCCATAGAATACGCATCCGTATCCATCTTATGAAACCGGTGTTGGAGCAGCGTGCCGGTGACGTGACCTTCATATTGTAATGTTGCGGTGATGTATTCGCCCGCGATCGTTCCCATACCGCTCGGTGATGGCACGACATCTGTAGGTGTAATAGACTTTTCACCCGTCGTCAGGTGCGCTACGACGCTTGTGCAGCGTTTCCCGAAGTGCAGCATGTTATTGAGCATGTGTGTGCCGATGTTCATCAGTCCGTAACCGCCGTAGTAGCCTTTCCCGCTGCCGTACATATAGCGCAATTCACCGATTTTCCCGGCATTAAAAGCACGTGCAAGTGCCTGCATAGATGCGCCAACTCTTCCTTGATGATGCACCGCAACCTGTACGCCCTTCTCTTCCGCTTTGGCGATAACAGCATCCGCTTGCGCCAGGTCTACGCACATCGGTTTTTCCACCTCAATGTGAACACCGTGTTCCAGTACACGCATACACAGATCGTAGTGGAACTCCGTGCCGGTAGGAATCGCGACGATGTCGGGTTGCGTCTGTTGGATCATCTCATCTAAATCCGTGAACCGTGCCGTGACGTTGACTTCTTCACCCAAGGTGTTTAGACGTTCTTCAATCAGATCGCAGAGCGCGACGATCTCTGTGCGTGGATGTGCATGATATGCCCGTGCGGCTGCGGTCCCGCGGCCTCTACATCCCAAAATTCCGATCCGATATGTTTTCATCGTATTTCCTCCACCTGTCTGAATCGTTGATGGGGTTATTGTAGCACGCTTTGTTTAATCGGTCAACGGTGTCTTGTTTGGCTATCAGGGGTCAGTCGTCAGAAATCGCGACCAGAGGTCGCTCCTACAAAAAAAATTGGGGTATCTACTTTCGGCGGGACAGATACTCAGATAGCGCGTAGTCGAACGGTGTCTCAGTATCCATCTGCACATAATCAATCTGACTTGCGCCGCACCCACGACGATAACTCTGGATAAACCCGTTCAGTTTCTCAAGGTAGTCCGTTTTCAGGGTGTCGGCTTGTGTTGAAAGGGTCTCTCCGGTTTCCATATCCCGAAAAACGACAGAGCCGGTATAAGGGAAGGTAAGTTCGGCAGGATCGAGCAGGTGAAAGACGATCACCTCGTGTTTTTGGTGGCGGAGGTGTTTCAACGCTGAGATGACTTGTGAGGGTTCATCGAGCAGATCCGAGATCACGATAACCAAACCGCGTCGTACAATCCGTTTAGCAAGTTCGTGAAAAAGGCTGCTCAACTTGGTTTCCTGACCGGGGGTCGCGTTCTCCAAGGCAGACATAATCGCTTGAAGATGTGTTGCTGCACCCCTTGGTGGAATGTATTGCGTAATATCCGTATCAAAGAGTGCCAATCCAACCGAATCGCGTTGTTTCAGCATGAGGTAAGTGAGCGTTGCCGCGAGGTAACAGCCGTATTCAAACTTCGTCAATCCTTCCTCTGCGTGTTTATAGTTCATTGACGCGCTCGTGTCGAGCAGAATATAGGCACGCAGGTTCGTCTCCTCTTCAAACTTTTTGACGTAATACCGGTCAGATTTTCCGAAGACCTTCCAATCAATATAGCGGATTTCATCGCCGGGCATATACTGCCGGTGTTCCGCGAATTCGACGCTGAACCCTTGATACGGACTTTTGTGCAAACCCGTGACAAACCCTTCAACGACAAGGCGTGCAACAAGTTCCATACCGCCAATCCGAGAGAGGGCGACCGGATCTAAATATTTATGAGATGTTTGCATGTTTTTCTTTACCCAAATTAGTTGAAAACTGCGACTGATACCGGGCGTTTTGACGCAACGGTTTGCTGATTCCGCTTAATACGTTCGATTGCTTTTAAGGTCTGTGCAGTTAGGTAACCCTCACCACAATTTGGACAATGGATCGTAGGCACATTTTCGATGACGAGGAGGGACTCGCCTTTGCCATAACTTCGGGAGATGTAACGTTGGCGCGCACCCTCTTTTCCGCAAATATCACACTTCATTAGTTTAACTCCTTGTGATTTTATTTCACATAAACAGTAATAATAACCAATTTTCTGCTAAAGGTCAACTTTGTTACGACAACAGCAATTTCTGAACCGTGTGTTTGACCTTCTACAACATATTTCCATTCGCCTCTATGTAGATCTCTTTGCCTACCAACGATTTTACCCGTGAAGAGGACATTCTCTACGTCAAAACTTGTGAGGTTATCCTGAGCCATCTCATCTTCGGCGTGGAGTGTTAAAACGTATTCTTGGTTGCGGACTTTTTCCTGAATTTCCTGGAGGATTTGACTAAACATGTTCCCTAACAATTATTGGCTGCTTTCGCGATTCTCGTGGACAATATCGTTGATGAAATCTAAGCGTTTGTCTTCGGTCATCGCGTCCCAATCCAACCCGCGTGCGGTGCATACTTCTCGAATCTTCGATTCGGCATATTTCATCCGTTCAGGGCGTCCCTTACGAGCCTGTTTTGCAAGTGCCTTGAGAACCGTTAACTTTTCCTTGGGTGGCATCTGCTGAATCAAATCAATAACCTGTTCAGTTGTTAATTCAATCGTTAAATTCATGTGTATTACTTCCTTAATGCCTCATCTTCTTTAAATTTTTAGGGTGGATTTGTAATAAACGGCACAAACGGGCAATGAATTGCCCTACTACGAACCGGGGATACTCTTAAACTCAAACTGGATACAGCATAATCTTATATCCAATTATAACAAAAAACTGCCTACATATCAAGCGAATATAAGAAATGTGGAAAATTGAATTTCAGAACTGCAGGGAAATGGTGCAACGCAAAGACGGTTTTTGCGTTTTATTTTTTGGTTGAATAACAATCTAAAAGATGAGAGGGAGAACATATTATGGGAAATCCAGTCGTACATTTTGAAATATCGGGCAGGGATGGTAAAAAGTTAAGCGATTTTTATCAATTTTCCCGCCAAGACCCCATGCTTTAGCTTGCCCCTTCCCAGTAACGGGTGGGGACCCCGGGATGTAGGCGGGCAAAGGGTTTGTGTCAAAAAAGATTTGACATTCACCTAAAAATGTTGTATAATGATAGTATCAAGTTGGCAGACATAAACAGCGTTGTCGCAAGGCAATGTGTCTGCCTACCCACTGTTTAGGGGTTAAAGACTTGAGACTTGATAGTCCATGAAAACCTATAAATACCCGCTTGGGAAACAATCTAACACGATACGAATTGGTAACTTGCTTGACGATATGTGGCAGGTGCATGTCTACTTCCATGAGTGGCAGCGTCAACGCCATAAAGACGGGTTGCCGTCCGTCAACTTTGAGGGTATGTGCGACCACGTGAAAGTTTTGAAAGGGACGACGCACCCGCATTGGAAGGCATTGCCGAGTCAAGCGATCCAACAGGAACTGAGACGCATTGATAGGGCATACGATAGATTTTTCAAGAAACTTGGCGGTAGACCGAAAATTAAACCGAGACACAAGTTTAAGTCTATCACCTACCCCGGAGAATCGGGGTGGTCTCTGAAAAATAATCGTATCACGTTGACGTTTCGCAAATGGAATCCAAAGACACGGAAGTGGCAACTTGATAAAGTGCCATATACGTTTCATAAACACCGCCAATGGCATGGGACTCTCAGATATATCACAATCAAACGTGATAGTTGTGGCGACTATTGGTTGTGCATAACAACAACCTACACAGATTTCAAACCACTGCCGACAACAGGTAAGAGCGTTGGGGCAGATTTCGGTATGAAAGACGCTTATTTGACACTGAGCACGGGTGAGAAAATCCAACACCCACAACCTTTGAAGCACTCCTTGAACAAACTTCGGTCTCTCAATAAAGACCTTAGCCGTAAGCAAAAAGGTTCTAACGGTTGGTGGCGTTGCGTGAGACAGCTCGCACGGCTTTATCGGAAAATCAGCAATCAACGCAAAGACTTTCATTGGCAACTTGCCTCTAAACTTTGTAAAAAGTTTGATAGGATTTTCATCGAGACGTTAAACCTTGACGGTATGAAACGCTTGTGGGGTCGTAAAGTCTCTGACCTCGCCTTCTATCAGTTTGTTGAGATATTGGCATATAAGTGTCAAAAACATAAGCGTCATTTCAAACAAGTCGGACAATGGACGGCTACAACAAAACCTTGTAGTGATTGCGGTTTTCATAACGAAACCCTAACATTGGACGATAGGCAGTGGACATGTCCTGAATGTGGTTCACACCACGATAGAGACATAAACGCTGCGATAAACATTTTGCGGGCAGGGATAGCCGTTATCTGACGATATGCCTGTAGTGTAGGAGACTCCAGGGAAACGCCCGCGGGTGGAGCGAAAATAAGACGGTTTTTTAGTGGTTGGTTAATAGTTAATAGTAATTGGTTAAGAAAGAGGTGTTTTTGATAGGGTGTTTCCTCTCTTTCCAATAACCAACAACCAACAACCAATAACCATTCATGAGAAAACCGCAGTCGCTATGAAACCGAAGCCCCTGCCTTTAGGTAGTGGGTGCTATCACAGTTCCATATTTGGTTGGAATATTAACGACATAAGAAATCGAAGGATTAACGCGGAAGCAGAGCGATAAACTGGATCTAAAGCGGTTCTGTTCCCAATGGAAAAATAAATTTGCTTTTTAATGTATATTAATGTATAATTACTTAATATAAAACAATTTTGTGTAAAGAAAGAAATTATAGTAAATTCCAAAAATAAATACACACTTTCAACCCCCGGTAGGTTCGGTTTTTGCGGCGTACACGCCCAGATGCGAAGTGCATCGCGGCGTACTCGCCCAAATGCGACCTGCATTCCAACCGCACCGATGCTGAGTGTATAAGTAATTACAGAATCTACTATAAAATCACGTTACACTTGAAGGAGAACTATAAATGCGGAAATACCGATGGATAGTTATTATCGCTCTAATCGGTTGTACGGTTTCCTTTGCGAGTTGCACGAAAGTGCAGAAAAAGTCAACAGCTATTGTATCTGGTGTATCGGATACAGGCGAGGTAGATCCTCCGATGGATGTATTGATTTATACGGGTAGTGCCTCGTGGATAACATTGGAAAATGCGACAGTTGCAGCAAAAACGACAAAAAAACTTTTGGAATCCAATGGAATCCGTGCGGCGATTACAGAAAATGAGGGATATCTTAAAAACTGGATGGTTGAAACAACAGCAAACGGTGCCGTGAATGTCTGCGTCCTTTATGGCGTTTTACCCGCATCAATCTATGCCGCAGGGAATACCCAGCCTGATGGATCTGTAGCAGAAAACTGGATCGAAACAACCGATGGTGATACGATTCTGAATCATGCAGATTACTTGGGGTATTACAGTTCAGATGCCACACCAAATAACAAAGCACCTCTACAAAACCTTATGGATCTCCCACATGTTGATATAAATGTTGAGGAAATTGAGAACCTGAATATGCTGGTCACAGGAGATGGAAAAACGGTAGCACCAAGTTTAGTCAATTTTAAATCTAACAGACCCTTCCCCTTGGAGCAACTCAAATCTGAGTGGTACGCTGAAAAAATATATGCAAGTGATACGGGTAGTATTGAAGCGACATTAGCAGATCCAATTATTCTTCGGGATGGAATTCGTGGTAGATTGGCGATGGTCTACCAAACGCATCATGGAGATAATCCGAAAGGACAGGTTGCAGCGGAGATAATCATAAACTATCTTTTATCTAAAGCCGTTCTGTTCCCCATGGAAAAATAAATTTGCTTTTTAATGCATATTAATGTATAATTACTTAATATAAAATAATTTTGTGTAAAGGAAGGAATTAATTCCAATGGGAAATCCCGTCGTACATTTTGAAATAGCCGGAAAGGATGCGGAATCATTGAGCGAATTCTATAGTTCGCTGTTTGATTGGAATGCAGCCGGCCAGATTCTTGGTGGTGTTTACGGATTGGAACCGGAAGCCGAAAACAAGGTATGTGGACACATACTCCCGACAACCGATGACATGCCTGTTTCTAACTATGTCTCAATTTATGTTCAGGTTGACGACCTTCAGGCATCGCTTGACAAGGCAAAAAGTCTCGGTGGCAAGACCTGTGTACCTCCTCAAGTTATTCCGGGAGGTAATGGTGCTTTTGCTATGTTCCTTGACCCAAGCGGGAACTGTGTCGGTTTGTATAAACCTGAGGCGTAAAGATCAGAACCCGCTGCGTTTGCCCCAATCTGAATCGCAGCTTTAACGCAAGTACTCACAGAAACAGGACGCTGAATTGAATTTCACCGTCCTGTTTTTTCTGGCAGAGACAATCTTAGCACTCCCCCGTCAACCCCCTGCCTTTAGGTAGGGGATGTAGACGGCGTAGGGTGTGAAAACCGAAAATAACCTTGGAATTCACACAGAAATGTTGTATAATGATAGTATCAAGTTGGCAGACATGTGAAGCACAACTGCTTGGTTGTGTGTCGGTTTCCTACCCACTTCACAGGGGTTAAAGACTTGATACTTGGTATCCGGTGAGAAAGTCATACAAGTTCAAGATTCAAAATCAATCAAACACAGTCAAAATCGGCAACATGCTTGACGATATGTGGCAGATACACGTGCATATCATGCTATTGGCTCGTAGGTATTACCGTATATTTGGAAAAAACCTATCGGCATATCGGATAAAGGCACACATTGCGAAACTCAAAAAGCGGACAAAACCGCATTGGGCGGATTTACCGAGTCAAGTTGTGCAAGACGTTGTGTTACGTTATGGTAAATCACAGGACGCTTTCTTTGAAAATATAGAAGACCGTAAAGCGGGTAAAACAAGACGCAGAGTCGGTAGACCGAAGATCAAACCGCGTCATAAATATAGTTCTATGACGTTTACACAAGCGGGCTATAAACTTGAAAACAATCGTATCAAAATCAACTGTATAAATACATGGTTTTCCTTTCACAAACACCGTGAGATCAAAGGTCTAATCAAGACGATCACACTCAAACGTGACAGATGCGGTGACTATTGGATATGCTTTTCGTGCGAGAATGTTGACGCTTCCGAACCGAAACTCAAGACGGGTAAGAGCGCAGGGTTTGATTACGGAAACAAAACATTCCTCACAAGCGACGAAGGCACTCAGATAGAATCTCCGCAGTTTTTCAAACAATCCCTGAAAACGTTGCGATCCCTGAGCAAAGCCCTGAGTCGTAAAGTCAAAGGTTCTAATAATTGGTGGCGTTGTGTTCGTGCTTTGGCAAGGCACCACAGAAAAGTCGCCCGGCAAAGAGAAGATTGGCAGTGGAAACTTGCCACCCAACTTTGCACGGAGTTTGATATACTCTGTTTTGAAACGCTGAATCTTGACGGTATGAAACGCCTTTGGGGACGTAAAGTCTCTGACCACGCCTTCTATCAGTTCATACAGATATTGGAACAGAAGTGTGCAAAGCACGGTAAAAAACTTGTGCAAATCAGTCAATGGACTGCGACAACAAAGCCTTGCAGTGATTGTGGATACCATAATCAAGAACTCACTCTTTCAGATAGACAGTGGACATGTCCAAGATGTGGTTCACACCACGACCGAGACATCAACGCTGCTATCAATATCAAACGGGCGGGCTTGGCCGCCTAAAGTGGAGCGACAGTCAGACGGTGGACTCTCTGAGAAAACCGCAGTCGCGAGGAAGCACAAGCCCCTACCTTTAGGTAGTGGGTACCTATGACGTAAGCAAGGGCTTCAGCCACCGTCTTGCTGTTTCGATGTCCATGCCGGTGCGTTCCGCATAATCCGCGACCTGATCCTCCCCGATCCTACCGATGCTGAAATACCGCGCCTCTGGATGCGAATAATACCACCCACTCACAGACGCTGCAGGGAACATCGCCAGACTCTCAGTGAGAGAGATACCCGTGTTTTCTGTTGCATTCAACACATCAAACAACACCCGTTTTTGGTTATGGTCGGGACATGCCGGATAACCGGGTGCCGGACGAATCCCGCGGTATTTTTCGGCGATTAAGGCATCGTTATCCAATGCTTCATCAACGGCATACCCCCAAATTTTTGTGCGGACGTGCTGATGCATCTTCTCCGCGAAAGCCTCTGCGAGCCGGTCTGCCAACGCCTTCGCCATAATGCTGTTATAATCGTCCTGCTGCTGCTCAAATTCGGCACAGAATTCAGAGACACCGATGCCCGTTGTCACCGCAAACGCCCCGATATAGTCAGGCACTGATGTCGTTTTTGGTGCAATGAAATCACCGAGGCTGAGATTCGGTCGCGTGAACGGCTGTTCCGTCTGTTGGCGTAGGTGGTGCAGTGTAGCGATGGGTGCCGTCCGCGCTGCGTCGGCATAGATTTCAGTGTCTTCACCGACACCGTTGGCGGGGAAAAGTCCAACGGCAGCGCGTGCCTGAACCCTTTTTTCTTCAACGATGATGCGGAGGAGTGCTTCGGCATCTTTTAGGAGTTTGCGCGCCTCCTCACCGACCTCCGGATTCTCCAATATATTTGGATACTTACCACGGAGGCCCCAAGTCATAAAGAACGGACTCCAGTCGATATAGTCAACGAGTTTCTCCAAAGCGTAGTCATCAAAGACCGTAACGCCCATCGTCGAAGGCTTAGAGGGTCGGTAATGCTGCCAGTCCGGCATGAACTTTCGCTCTTGTGCCACACCGAAGGCAAGCAAGTTCGCCTGTTTCCGATTTTTCGCACGGTGTTCCCGGATTTCTGTATATTCTTCACGGATCTGTTCGGTGAGCGCCCCCTGTCTTTCACTGCTCATCAAATCGCTGACAACCCCAACACTCCGGGATGCATCTTTGACGTGGATCGTTGAGCCGTTGTAGGCAGGTTCAATTTGGACAGCAGTATGTATCTTGGAAGTCGTCGCGCCGCCGATGAGGAGTGGGATACGGAAGCCTTCCCGTTCCATCTCTTCAGCGACATGTACCATCTCGTCTAACGATGGCGTGATGAGTCCACTTAATCCGATAATATCGGCGTTCTCTTGCCGTGCCGTCTCCAGAATATCTTCGGCTGGCACCATCACCCCAAGATCGATAACTTCGTAATTGTTGCACCCCAGTACAACACCGACGATATTCTTACCGATGTCGTGTACATCGCCTTTCACCGTCGCCATCACGATCTTGCCTCTTGATCGGATAGCCCCTTCCGCCTGTTCCTTTTCAATAAAGGGTATGAGATGCGCGACCGCCTTTTTCATCACGCGCGCACTTTTGACCACTTGCGGTAGGAACATTTTGCCGTCGCCAAAAAGTTCACCGACACGGTTCATACCGTCCATCAAGGGGCCTTCAATTACCCGTATTGGACGTTCGTATGTAAGGCGTGCTTCTTCTGTATCATCTTTGATGTATTCGATAATCCCTTCGACAAGCGCGTGACTGAGCCGTTTTTCAACCGGCAGTTTCCGCCATTTTCGACTCACACGCTTCTTTTTACCTTTCCCTTGCAGCGTGCCAGCGAGCGTGACAAGCCTATCTGTGGCATCTTCCCTCCGGTTGAACAGGACATCCTCCACTGCTTCCAAAAGCGTTTTAGGGAGATCGTCATAGACCGCGAGTTGCCCGGCATTGACGATTCCCATGTCCATACCGGCATTGATGGCGTGGTAGAGGAACGCTGCGTGCATCGCCTCTCGTACCGTATCGTTGCCACGGAAGGCGAAAGAGATATTGCTAACGCCCCCGCTCACCAACGCGTCCGGACAGATGGCTTTAATCTTCTCACACGCCTCAATAAATGCCTTCGCGTATGTGTTGTGTTCCTCAATGCCGGTTGCAACGGCGAAGATGTTCGGATCGAAGATAATGTCCTCTGGTGGAAACCTGACCGCTTCTGTCAAGAGTCGGTACGCCCGACGGCAGATCTCCACCTTCCGTTCGTAGGTGTCTGCTTGTCCTTTTTCATCGAACGCCATGACGATAACGGCGGCACCGTATCGACGGATCAGTCGCGCTTTCGCTAAGAAATCTGCCTCACCCTCTTTCAAGCTAATTGAGTTGACGATCCCTTTCCCCTGAACGCACGCCAATCCTGCTTCTATCACCTCCCACCGACTCGAATCCAGCATGATCGGCACACGACTAATGTCGGGTTCAGCGGCAATGAGGTTCAAGAACTTAACGATTGCGGTTTTCGCATCTAACATCCCGGCATCCATATTAATATCGATAAGTTGTGCACCATTTTCCACTTGGTCGCGGGCTACCTCTAAAGCGGTTTCGTAGTCCTCGTTTTTAATGAGCGTCGCAAATCGGCGGGATCCTGTTACGTTTGTCCGTTCACCAACGTTAACAAAGAGAGAATCCTGCGTGATGTTGAACGCCTCTAAACCGCTCAGACGGCAGGCGCGTTCCTGTGGCGTAGGTTGACGTGGCGGGTATTCAGCGGCGACTTTCGCAATCGTTTCGATGTGTTCAGGTTGACTTCCGCAACATCCACCGACGATATTGACGAAGCCGTTTTGCGCGAATTCATGCATCCAATCTCCCATTTCCGCTGGCGTTTGTGTATACTGGCCGAGTTCGTTGGGGAGTCCAGCGTTCGGATAACAGATAACGGGTATGTCCGCCATCTTTGCCATCTCTGCGAGGTAGGGACGGATTTGTTGTGCACCAAACCCGCAATTCAATCCGACAGCAAGCAGGTTGGCATGCCGAACAGAGTTCCAAAACGCTTCAACCGTTTGCCCTGAAAGGTTGCGTCCACCGCCACCACTTCTGTCAGAGGAGACGATAAGCGGGATGTCAATGTCTCGCGTCTCCGCAAGCGTTTGTATCGCAAAGAGCGCGGCTTTACAATTGAGCGTGTCCATGACGGTTTCGACGAGGAGGAGATCAACACCACCGTCAATTAAGCCTTCTGCTTGCGTTGTGTAGGCAGAAACGAGTTGTGAAAACGTGATATTTCGATAGCCGGGGTCGTTGACGTTCGGCGAGATAGTGCAGCTGCGATTCGTCGGTCCCATGCTTCCGGCAACGAAACGCGGTTTATTGGGCGATGTCCATTTATCTGCAACTTCACGAGCAATGCACGCAGCCGCATAGTTCACCTGATACGCGATATCTTGGAGTTGATAATCCGCCATTGAGACAGACGTACTCGTAAAGGTATTGGTTTCGATGATGTCCGCGCCAGCACTACAATAGTTTGCGTGTATTTCTCGGACAATGTGCGGCTGGGTTATAGAGAGTAGGTCGTTATAACCTTTGAGGTCGCACGGGTGATCTGCAAACGGGTCGCCACGAAAATCTGCTTCTGTGAGCCGATAGGTCTGCAACAGCGATCCCATCGCACCGTCAAGAATCAGAATCCGTTTCTCCAGTTCGTTTTTAAGATATGTTATCCGTTCAGAATTTGCCATACGGTATATTTTTTTCTCCTTTTAGAAGTCCTCAAGTGATACGGACATCGTGCATTATAGTATACCGTACATGAGACCACTATGTCCATTTAAAGCCTGTGAACCTCCAGGGCTATTTATAGTGAATCCTAAAAATAAGTAGGTAGTGTTTACATTTAGAAGTTATTGACATTTTGAGCATGGATTGGTAGACTATTTTCTATGAAAACTCAAAAGATAGATAACACTCAAGATTTTCCTATGATGATTAGTGATGCTGCTTGGCAGAGCATCCACCCGTTTCTGAAAACGTTAGGAAACGTTTATGTCGGTAAACCCGAAGACTGTAGACGTTTTCTCTCGGCAATCGTCTGGATAACAAAACAGGGAGCCACTTGGCGTGCGCTGCCGAAAGTTTATGGTTATTGGAATACTATCTATAGACGTTTCGGCAGATGGTGTGATGCTGGGGTCTTTGAAAAACTCCATGAACATTTCCATGATGCCGGTGAGATCTCTGCGCTCCTCGTGGATTCAACGGTCATTCGGGCGCATTCCTCTGCAGCCGGTGCCCCTAAAAAAAAAATGAAGGACAAGCCGGTGAAGCCCTCGGGCGAAGTCATGGTGGCTTTACCACGAAACTCCATGCGGCTGTAAGTGATACCTTTCTGCCATTACGCTTTATCTTGACGGCAGGTGCGCGTCACGATGTGACACAAGCGCCTGCGTTGATTGCTGGCTACACCTGCGACGCTGTCATTGCCGATGCTGCCTATGACTCGGATGCTTTGAGAGCAGAGATCGTTGATCAAGGAAGTGTTCCGGTGATCCGTCCCCGGAAGAACCGTCTTGAAGATCGCCCTTATGATAAAGACTTGTATAAACTTCGTAATGTTATCGAACGTTTTTTTCATCGGTTGAAGCAGTATCGTCGGGTGGCTACACGTTATGATAAATACGCCCGTCGCTACCTCGGTTTCGTCTATTTCGCAGCTGTACTCATTACTGCCAAAAAAATGTAAACACTACGTAGACATCTTTGTAGCATAAACTTCCAGTTTGTGCCAGTCTGAATGCCTGTCATAGGCATTCAGACTGTTTGGAAGTGCCCAATTAATTATAGGTTTTACTATAGTTGAAGGTGGTTCATTATTCCAAACGTTAGGATATGCCACCATCGTAGGGCGAGGTTCCCTCGCTCTCTGGCAGATCTGCTATCCGTTCATCTTACGGGTTGGGAGACCTGGTGGAAACACCCAAGCAAAAACACCCCTACAAGAATATTTAGGCACCACTTTCAACGAATCTAAGTTACCACTTTGTAGCATAAGCTGTTAGGTTGTGCAAGGGAAACAGGGAACACGCCGAATTTTTCGCAAAAATCAACGATAAATAATCCTGTTTTTTAGTTGACGATTCTCGTTAGATTTGTTAAAATTTGAAAAAACAGAGGCTTCACACTCGATACAAAGTTTATGACGAAAAATCCGCATAATACGGAGACACAACACAATGCAAATTGCCAATAAACAACACATTTTCTTAAGTATAATCGCGCTTTCCACCGCACTCTTCTTGGCACCGCTAACCGCATCCGCACAAGTTGTCAGCATCCCAGATGTCAACCTACGCGCCGCTATTAACGAAGCCCTCGGTAAACCCGAAAACGCACGCATCACACACGAAGAGATGCTGACACTGACCGAACTGTTTGCCGATAACAGAGAGATTACTGATTTGACCGGACTCGAAACCGCAACAAACCTCCGAGATTTAGCACTGCGGGACAACTTGATATCCGACCTTACACCCCTTGAAAGCCTCACACGCTTAACACAGCTTGCCCTAAACAACAATGCAATACTTGACATATCACCGCTTGCATCCCTTACCGACCTAAGAGAGATAGGCATTCATCACAACCTCGTATCGGATTTATCCCCTCTCGCCGGACTCATAAGACTCGAAGTCATAGGGATGTCGGACAATCCACTCGCCGACCTTGCCCCCCTCTCCGGGTTGATTAGCCTCCGAAACTTTCACGGATGGGGAACACCTGTCATAAACCTTGAAGGCATCGCAGAACTCCCCAAATTTCGCCACCTAAACGTGTGCGGATCAGAAATATCAGACCTCTCACCCTTAGCAAAAGCAAAAAGTTTAACAGAACTCTATATCGTTAGTAGCCAGGTAACAGACCTTTCACCAATAGCAGGGTTAACCAACCTCAGACGCATCAATTTCCACAACAACCAAATCTCCGATATATCGCACCTCGAAAACCTAACGAACCTGACGTGGGCAGACCTGTCAGAAAACGCTATCTCGGATGTCTCACCCCTCGCTGAAATTCAGGGGCTCACATGGATAGACCTCAGCGATAATCGCATAACAGATCCATCACCCCTCGCGAATTTGGACAACCTCAACTGGATCGGGCTTACCGGCAATACCATACCGGACGAAACCGTCTTCGACAGGTTCGCGGAACACACAACCATCACACACTCTAATTTCGTGAATACCACATTCCCAGAAGCCGGTCCCAAAATCGAAGGGCCCTGGCTCTGGGTAATCGTCCCTGGCACACTAAGTGACAAGGATACCGACCGCATCGCGAAAGCAACCGGCGGCGCAGCGACTGAAATCAAAATCTCCACCTTCGGGGCAACCGAAGGGAAAGCCGTCGGCGATAGTGAATGGGAGGCACATACACTTGCACCTACTGGTGGTGATAACATCAACGAAATGACAGACGCACTCGGATGGGGCTTCGGCTCCGATATATACGACCACGTCGTCTACGGGTCGGTTACCCTCAATTCACCTCAAAAACAGGAAACAACCATGCTCGTCGGCAGCAACGACTCCGTAAAAGTCTGGCTCAACGGCGAGATGGTCCACTACAACCCTATAAAACGCGGCGCAGGGGATTTTCAAGACGCTTTCCCCGTAACACTCAAAACTGGGGTAAACGTCCTCCTCGTCGCCGTTGATAACTGGGGACACGGCGCATTCAGCGGGTTCTTCGGGTTCGCAAACGGGACAAACTATACCGTTAACCCCATCAACAAAAAATTCGTCATCACTGTCCCGAAATGGGATGTCAATAAAGACGGCGAAGTCAATATCTTCGACCTTATCCTCGTCGCGCAAGACATCGGAAAAACCAGCGGCACTCACCTCCGAACCGACGTAAACAGCGACGGAACACGCAATATACAAGACCTCGTCCTTGTCGCCTCACACCTCGGAGAACTCAGCGGTCCCGCGGCTGCACCCTTCCTAAACCAAATCCTTACTGCAAGCCGAATGTCGCCAACCCTCCTACAAGCATGGATCACCCAAGCACATGCCGAAAACGACGGCTCCTACGCCTTCCAAAAAGGCATAGCCAACCTTCAGAAACTGCTAACACTATTGGCACCCGAAGAAACCGCGTTGCTACCGAACTATCCAAACCCGTTCAACCCAGAGACGTGGATACCGTATCAACTCGCTGAACCCGCCGAAGTTACGCTGCGTATCTATGCGATAAAGGGAGAAGCGGTTCGCACCCTAACACTCGGACATCAACCCGCAGGTATCTATCAAAACCGAACCCGTGCCGCCTATTGGGATGGTAAAAACGCACTCGGTGAACCCGTCGCAAGCGGCATCTATTTCTACACACTCACAGCAGGCGATTTTAACGCCACCCGAAAAATGCTAATCACGAAATAATACTATCAGGACAGACACCAAACCTTTCGCAGTCGGGGTTTGTAACCGAAGCCATCCACCTGTTACAGGGAAGGGGTGCCTACCGCAGTTCTGTAGGTTGGGTTAATCGGTAAAGACGACTTGTGTTTATACGGGAAATGACATTTTGCCATGAAGCATTTAAGGAGCAAATAACGATGAAACAGAGCAAATACTTTTACCGCATTTTCTTAACAATCATCGCACTCGGATTTATACACACAGCATCCGCACAACAGGAACTCGCACAACAGGCATATCTCATCTTGCAAACCAAATGCCTTGACTGCCATGGCCCCCACGGCACCTTCACGGAGAACCTCGTTATCGACTCCGCTTCAGGATTGGTGAGTACCGGAGCCGTCGTTCGAGGGCAACCGCTCAACTCTAACCTATACGCACGCCTCATCACAACCGATAATACCAAACGCATGCCACTCGGACAACCCCCACTCGATGACGCATCCCTTCAGGTTATTAGCGACTGGATCGCAGCAGGCGCACCCAATTGGGAAACACAACACGACGTGACATTCATACCGACAGATGCCATGCTCACTGCAATACAACAACACATCCAGACACTCAACCCCTTCGACCAACCCTTCGCGCGCTACTTCACGATGACGCATCTCTATAACGCCGGTAAAAGTCCCGAAGCACGCAACGCCTATAAAATCGCACTCGCGAAACTCGTCAACAGCCTCTCCTGGGGATTTGACATACACAACCCACACCCGATTGATGACGCCGAGACCCTCTTCTACATTGACCTACGTAACTACGACTGGGACCTCCGAGACGCATGGACACAGATCGAAAACGTCTACCCCTACGCTGTTGCCTTTGATGCAGAGACACAAGCCGGGCACCACGCGAAACTCACGAATCTCCAACAGACAATGGAGTGTGAGGTGCCGTTCGTACATGTAGATTGGTTCCTCGCCACCGCCTCGTTGCCACCGCTCTACCACAATATTCTTCAACTCCCCGAAACAGAACGCGAACTTGAACGGGAGTTAGGCGTGGATGCCGACCGAAATCTCCAGAGAGACCCGGGGCGACGCGTATGGCGCGCAGGTACAAACGACTCAGGTGTCTCAAATCACAACCGCGTCATAGAACGACACACCGCACGCTACGGTGCCTATTGGAAAAGCCACGACTTTGCTGGTAGTGCAGACGCACAGAATATCTTCACACATCCACTCTCTTTTGAACGCGATGGCGGCGAAGCTATCTTCAATCTCCCCAACGGTTTACAAGCGTACTATATCGCAGATAAATCAGGGACCCGAATAAATGTCGCACCCACCGAGATCGTCTCCGACCCCGCTGCAAAAGACCCAGCCGTTCACAACGGATTGTCATGTATCGGTTGCCACACTGAAGGCATGAAAACGTTTACGGACCAAGTCCGGACCGCTATTGAGCAGACGGCGAACCCACCCTTTGATAAAAACTACGCTTTGCTGCTGTATGTAACACAAGACCGGATGGACGCGCTGCTTGCCGAGGATACCGCACGCTACAAAATCGCATTAGAGAAAACCGGCGGCGTGTTCGGCGGCATTGAACCCGTTCACCGTTTCCATGAAGCGTTCCAAGACGCTTTAGAGGCACCCGACGCAGCAGCAGCCGTCGGCTTACAAACCGAGAACTTCCTCTCACAAATCCGTGTGAAGTCAAGCCTCCAAAACCTCGGGCTCACAGGACTGACAAGCGGTAGTAATGTGAAACGGGACGCGTGGACACAACAATTCTCGGAGATCATCACGGCTCTAAATTCACCGGACACCCCAGTTACGACTACACCGAGCACTGTCCATCCGGTTCAACCCACACCGAGCGGAACCGTCCGTATACCTGACCCGAATTTGAGAAGTGTGATTGAACGGCTGCTCGGAAAAGAAAATGGGGCCGCTATTACCCCAGAAGATATGGAAAGATTAAATCGGATTGAGGCAGATGAAAACGGCATCCAAGACCTAACAGGCCTGGAATACGCCATCAACCTCGAACGCATAGAATTCCGGCACAACGCCATCAGCGACCTAACCCCACTCACAAACCTTACGAAGTTGAATAACATCAAACTCCGTGGAAATCAGATAACCGATATTGCACCGCTTGCAAGACACTTCAACGTAGAATGGATGGGGCTCGAAGAAAACCAGATAACCGACCTAACCCCCCTCCAAAACCTCAAGAAGTTGAACGGCATCGGTATCTCAGGGAACCCAGTAACCAATGTGTCTCCCCTCGCCGGACTGATTAGCCTCGAAGGCATAGCCGCACGGAATACACGTATCACCGATTTCTCACCCTTAGCAAACTTACGGATACTCCAATGGATAGAATTCGGTAATGATCCTACCATATCAACACTGCCCTCGCTAACAGGCATAAAAACACTCAGACGTTTAGAAATCACGGGTACAAATATCTCGGACATCTCCGGACTTGCAGAACTGACGCAGCTCAAAGAACTTAATCTGGAAGGAAACTTGATATCAGATATATCGTCCCTCTCAAATCTAAAAAAGTTGATTGAACTACGGTTGGATAACAATCAGATTGCCGACATCTCTCCGCTCTCAGGATTAACAAACCTAAAGGAAGTGAACCTAAGGAACAACGCTATATCCGATTTCTCGCCCCTGGAGAGTTTACCCGGAACAACGATACACGCGCAAGATAATCCAGGAACTTTTATAGACAGCAGCACGCCGAAAATAACGGGACCGTGGTTATGGATGATCGTCTCCACTGGCAATAATGGCGGGGCAAGTGCTGCACGATCCGGCGTGGATTTCCTCGCACGCGCCAGTGACGGTGAAGTAACCGAACTTAAGGTCGCTACGGACGGCACAACCGAAGGCAATCCTGTCGGGAGCAAAGTCTGGACAATCGGAGAATTGGCAACCACGGGCGGTGATAACCTTAACGCCATGGCAAACGCCATTGGCTTGGGGACAGGTGATATAGATAACCACGTCGCTTACGGGTCTCTTGCCTTGGAATCACCCAGAGAACAACAGACAACGATGCTTATCGGCAGCGACGATGCCGTGAAAGTCTGGCTCAACGGCGAATTAGTTCACTACAACCCTGTAGATCGAGGGAGTTCCAATTATCAAGATCGGGCCCCTGTCACCCTAAAAACAGGAAAAAACGTCCTACTGGTCGCCGTTTACGAGAGAGGTGGTGGCTGGAGCGGATTTTTCGGGTTCACTTCAGATGCCGAATACATTGTCCTCTCACCCGGTGCCCGCTTCTCTCTCACCTCAGACACAACGGAATTCCAAACCGACTCCGCATTCGTTATCCGTCTCAACGCCGCAAATATGGAAGACTTAGCCGGATGGCAGACAGATATCCTCTTCGACCCAGCCGTCCTAAAAGCGAACAGTATCACCGAAGGCAACTTCCTCAAACAGGGAAATGGACAGACCTACTTCCGCAGAGGCACCATCGACAATACAACCGGCAGAATTACAGGGATAAGTGCCGCACGGCTCACCAGCGGCGGCGTAGACGGAGACGGGACGCTTCTCGCAATCAACTTCACGCTCAAAAAAGCGATGAACACCCGAGTCCGACTCCGAAACCTCAAAGCCGGAGATAGCAACGGCCAACCAATCCACACGACTTCACCCGAATTCCGCATCCGCCTAAAAACCGAGACCGCCACGACGATACCTGCATCGGATGTCAACGAAGATGGTAAAACGGATATCATCGATCTGGTTTTGGTGGCGACAGCACTCGGTGCCCATTCGCCTGAGAACCCGCGCCTTGATGTCAATGGGGACGGGACAGTTAATATCCAAGACCTCGTCCTCGTTGCGACACACTTCGGTGAAACAGCGGGCGCTGCAGCACCCGCCTTTGTTGCGTTGCCAGAACATCTGACACCGGAAACACTTCAGCAGGTGCTGGATCTCTTACGGACGCAGAATGACGGATCCCTTGCCTTCCAGCGCGCAATCGCAAACTTGGAGCAGCTGCTGGCAGCGTTGATGCCAAAAGAAACAGCACTGTTAGCAAACTACCCGAACCCGTTCAACCCAGAGACCTGGATACCGTATCAACTCGCCGAACCTACTGAAGTCACGCTACGTATCTATGCTATAAACGGAGAATTGGTTCGCACGTTAGCACTTGGACATCAACCAGCAGGCATCTATCAAACCCGAACTCGTGCCGCCTATTGGGATGGTAAAAATGCCTTCGGTGAACCCGTCGCCAGTGGTGTCTATTTTTACACCCTCACCACAAGCGAGTTCACATCCACACGAAAAATGCTAATCCGGAAGTAAAGCAACAAAACGG
The DNA here is from genome assembly GCA_951828385.1 of uncultured Poribacteria bacterium. Classification (GTDB taxonomy): domain Bacteria; phylum Poribacteria; class WGA-4E; order WGA-4E; family WGA-3G; genus WGA-3G. Next base: position 2,339,505 of record OX639973.1, on the reverse strand, counting down.
CGGAAGTGAACTCCTTATCACTCACTGCAGGCGGGGTTTAAAACCTCGCCTTAGCAGAATAATCAGCACAATCCACGATCCACACATCTGAAACTGAAGGACTCCGTGTAAAACCTCCTATGCCAAACCGAAGCGAAGAACTTCAACGTTCACCACATTCCCATAAATATGCTGTTCATTTTGATATATTGCCAGAAATTTCCTATCTCAATCAAGATTTAGTGCTCTTAATCGCGGATCTTTTACCAGTCATTCACGGTTTCCCGCAAGATGTCTGGATTTCTGAGAAGTGGGTAGACGAAGGCCTCGACTTCTGTCGGGTGGTTTTCTGGGTGTGTTCCGAATCCCCGGATGCGATTAAAACTTTCGGCAACTGGTTTCAGGCGATATTCCGAGAACCCTCCGTCGCCGAAGTTTTAGAACGTCTCGTCGCGCACGCTTTAGATGAACCCAACGATGCTGAAGTTATTCTGACGGATTGGACGCGCATAGCGAATTGAAAGCGGCGATCCTGATAAATCGATTGACTGATAATAGAAAGGTATGCTAAATTAACGCAATCTTCAACCAGCCGTACAAAGTGCTATAGGCGATTTTTTGTGAAAACCCATATCAATTTTTTCATTCTTGCATCCTTCTGTTTCTTCACCGTTCTCCTCGGCGGTATGGAGGTCTCCAACTTCACGTGGGCGGATGACGCGCCTGTACTGACCGATGACACCGATGCTTCTGATCCGGCCCCTAAAGGCATGGTTCTCATCCCCGCAGGCGAGTTTCAGATGGGCAGCAACGATGCTGGTGTGCGCAAGGACGAACAGCCGGTACGCACTGTGTCTGTTGACGCTTTCTATATGGATGAAACTGAAGTTACCAACACACAATATAAGGCGTTCTTACTTGAAAATCCACAGTGGCAAAAGGGGCGCGTTAATGCTGAATTTGTGAATGCAAATTACCTCAAACATTGGAATGGAACTGACTATCCAAGTGGGAGAGGCAACCATCCGGTGGTCTACGTGAGTTGGTATGCGGCGATGGCTTACGCCGAGTGGTCAGGGAAGCGTCTGCCGACGGAGGCGGAATGGGAATACGCTGCCCGGGGTGGCTTGGCGGGTAAAAAATATCCGAATGGGAATACGATCACCCCACGGGATGCGAACTATGGGCGGAATGTTGGGGATACCACGCCAGTGCGTAAATATCCTGCGAATGGCTACAAGTTATATGATATGACGGGTAATGTGTCGGAATGGTGTTTGGATATATATGAAGCGGATTTCTATTCTACATTTCCGCGAGATAGAGTTGCGCGTAATCCGCTGTCGGATGCGAACAGTGTGGACGGGGTAATGAATAACTTTAAAGAAGTTAATCGGCTGGGGCCTCGCGTCTTGCGCGGTGGCACATGGGTCAATTCAGCCTTCTTCGTGCGTGTCGCCAGCCGCGACGGCGTTTTGCCCTGGTTCACTTTCTACAGTTACGGTTTTCGGTGTGTGAGGGACAAGTAACATTTTAACGCTTAATACCTTCCGCGACTCTGGACGTTGGTGGTGGTTGCAGACGACATAGCACCCTTCTCGTGCCCCTTCTAATTTGAGATATGCTGCCAGCTGCACTTTGCCGGCTTGATAACATCTGTCCGCCTCCCATATCTTCATCTCAATGATGTATGTGCGCTGGTTGTGGAGAATCAGCCGGTCTATCCGCCATTGAAAACAGAAAATTAAATGACACTGAATTTGGTGAAAAAGCGTTGACATCGAAAAATAAAACAGGTATAATATTAGGTGAAAATCAGTTTCCAAAACACGATTTGGAAAAATAGGAGATAGCAATGATCCGACGAACCGATTGGCGTCCTGTGTTGCGGAAATCTGTGGGATTCCAAAAATTTCTATTAGCAGTACCGCTCCTTTCTTTGATGTTTGTTAGCAGTGCGTATTCGCAAAATGTTGATGAAATTTTTCAGAATTTCAAACAAGCTTATGACAAGTCTGATAATTTCAGCGCGAGTTTTGAGGAGACAACGTTGTTTGCGAATACCAAAAGCGTCGCTCGCGGGCGGATTGTTTTTAGGAAACCGAATTTACTCCGTAGGGAGTACGTAGGAAAAAAAGATGCCTCTAAAGTCATCCAAATGACTGTTTTTGATGGGGAGTACGGTTGGACGTATACGCCGACGCTCAACCAAGTGAATAAGATGAAATTGGACAACCCGAAAGGTCAGTTGTTTCCGGGCATCGGGGCATCACTTGATGATTTTGAAAAGATGTATGATATGGCACTTGTCCCTGACGAATTTGCGAATCCGAAAGGGATACACAACATTGAGTTGACCCCTAAAAAGGGCTTAGCGAATCCGGCTGTGAAGGAGAAGTTTCAAATCTGGGTACAGTCCGATGGGTGGCTCCCTGTTCAAGTTGGCCACGAAATTGAACTTGAAGACGGGTCTCGTCAAAGCGCGATTGTTAAGTTCTCGGAAATTAAACGCGATAAAAAACTCGCACCGGACCTTTTCAAGTTTGTGGTGCCTGAAGATGCCGAGGTCATCAATCTTTCCGAAAATTAGAGACGCTCTCCAATGATGTGAGACTCTCTGATGTGTCGGCACTATACATTATGGATTTCGGTACCCTTTTTCGGTTGGCAAATCTCCTGACGCTTTTACGGCTATTCCTGATACCGCCTTTCATTTTCTGTTTTCAAGCAGATATGATGGTCCCTGCCTTCCTTATTTTTGCGCTCGCTGCGCTAACAGACAATATTGATGGAAAAATCGCGCGGAGACAAGGTGTCACCAGCTTCGGGAAATTCATGGACCCACTCGCGGATAAATTGTTGATCGGTGCCGCCTTAATCTGTTTAACCTTCTTTGACGGCATCGGTGGTGGACTTATTCCGATGTGGATGGTTGTTGTCATTATGGGGCGTGAAGTCCTTGTTACACTTTTGCGGGTTGTTTTCATCGCGAAGTACGGGCAGGTGGTCTCCGCAAGCCAGTGGGGGAAATACAAAATGACCTCACAACTCATTGTGATTGCTGTCGGTTTAGTTTTGCTTGCGGTCCAGAACGAGCAGACCGCCACATTTGTATTGAAAACCCGGGGGCCGATCTATTTTATGATGTATCTACCCTTGGTACTCACAGTCGGGTCTGGTGTGGAGTTCTTCGTTAATAACCGCAAAGCTTTATCCGCACTGATTTTTTCAACCGGTTACGATCCAGAAGCAGGTGCGTGATGTCCACAGTTAAAGGTACGAGTGTTCGTTGTTTTGTCGCCATCGAAATACCAAAACCGATACAGGCGTTGTTGAAGCCTGTACAGACACACCTCCAATCCTTGGGAAAGTCCGCTGGAGCGTCCCATCGTGATGGCGTGCTTTCGCCGATTCGCAAAGCTTCATGGACAAAATCCGGTAACTTTCATCTTACCTTAAAGTTCCTCGGTGATGTCCATTCTGAAGCGGTGGGTGCTGTGAGCGAAGCAGTTCAGAACATCGCTGCGACACAGTCTCCATTTTCTATTCAATTCGGTGGGATCGGCGCGTTTCCCTCACTGGCGCGTCCGCGGGTTATATGGGTCGGGATCAAACACGGCGCAGCGATTGTCTCACACCTCGCGAAAACCGTGAATCTTGAACTGAAGCCTCTCGGTTTTCCAACGGACAATCGCTTTCATCCGCATCTGACACTCGGACGGCTCAGAAGTCCGATAAATCTTCAACCGCTAAAAAGCGTTCTACGTAAATATGATACAATTGATGAGGCAACGGTGCGTGTTAATGAAATCACTGTCATGCAAAGCCAACTTCACCCTAATGGAGCGATTTATAAGCCTTTAAACGTATGCCATTTTTCGACGCGAAATTGAGGTTAGAAACCGCTCCCGCAAAAAAATAAAGGAGAAACTTTAGAACATGTTAGATGAACAAAAACAGAAAGCTATCGACCAGGCGATCTCACAAGTGGAGCGTGAATTCGGTAAAGGGGCTATTATGCGCTTGACGGACAGTCAGGTTGTCCCTGTCGAAGCGATCCCGACCGGCGCGCTCTCGCTGGACCTTGCCCTCGGTATAGGGGGTGTACCGCGCGGTAGAATCATTGAAGTTTTCGGCCATGAAGGTACCGGTAAGACGACTTTGGCACTTCATATCGTCGCCGAAGTACAAAAATTAGGTGGCACGGCTGTATTCGTTGATGTTGAACACGCACTTGACACCACCTATGCTCGGAATATCGGGGTCAATATGGAAAACCTGTTGATTGCGCAACCCGATGCAGGCGAACAGGCGTTAGAGATTGTTGAGACGCTCATCCGGAGTGGGGCTATTGACTTGGTAGTCATTGATTCTGTGGCGGCATTGACACCGCAAGCCGAGATTGAGGGTGAAATGGGTGACGCGCACGTCGGATTGTTACCGCGTCTGATGTCCAAGGCACTCCGAAAGTTGTCCGGTGTTACCAATAAGTCTCAGACGTGTGTTATCTTTACCAACCAGATTCGGCAAAAAATCGGGATTATGTTCGGCAACCCGGATACTACACCCGGTGGACTTGCGCTTAAGTTCCATGCCTCCGTCCGATTAGAACTCCGCCGCGGCACTCAGATTAAAGATGGTAATGAGATTCTTGGCAGCAGTGTACGTTTCAAAGTGGCAAAAAATAAGGTGGCACCGCCTTTCAAGGAGGGAGAATATGACGTTACCTTCGGACAGGGCATCTCTAAAGAGGGAAATCTCTTAGATATTGCCGTTGACAACGAGTTTATCCAGAAAAGTGGGTCTTGGTTTGCCTACAACGGTGAACGCATTGGGCAAGGCAGGACAAATGCCAAGAAATATTTAGCGGATAACCCTGACATCGCGGCAGAAGTTGAGGCGAAGGTCCGTGAAGCAATGAGTATATCTTTAGACGCTGGTGCCGGCGCGATTCCCGAAGAGGCAGATGAGACGGTTGAGGACGTGGAATAGGACCAAAATTTGGTATAGCAAGGTCTTTGTGCCTTGCTATACAGAACCGCACCTACCCAGGAATTGCGTAAGTCCTATTTAGAAAAACGTTTGACTTTAGTCAGAAATTCTCGTAGAATAACCCAAGTTACTATCTTGGTAGCAAGTTACTATCTTGGTAGCATGATGCACGTCGCATCTGGGCGGGTACGCCGCAAATCTGTTAAATTGGGTTTCCCTTTATGATGCAGACTAACAGTCTATGCTACGAAATTCCCGCAAATAACCGACCTATCTCGAAAAATGATGTTTGCAGATCAAAATCTTGTCCGTAGCAACTTGGGTTATAATAACAAAACTTTCAGGAGGCTTGTGATGATGATGTTAAAGCGAAGTTTGGCATTCAGTTGTGGACTCTTGTTTTTTTTCGGTGTCAATGCGTTTGGTGATGTGTGGTACAGTGAGAATTTTGACAACTTCAAAGAGGGTGACATTGCCGGACAAGATGAATGGAAAACGGTAATGAACCAGAAAACTTGCCAAATTGGAAGCAACGTGAAACGCGGTGAAACGGGTAAAAGCATTCTGGTCACAGAAAACACAATGGTCACCAGAAGTTTTGAAGGTACCCATGATGGAATTCAGTATGTTTCATTATTCACGCAGCGGGAAAAAGGCGCAGGTCTAATGCTGTTTTATATCGGTGGAGATGCCATCAAGTGGGGCGGGGCTGCCGTATTTAATTTTCAGGCGGATGCCACTATCCATGCGCTCGACGGCACTACTGGACAACAAGTAGCGCAGGGGAAATTTGGTGAATGGCATCATTTCCGCATCGTGCTCGACTTTAAGGAGAGAGCTTATGATTTTTACGTCGATGACGAACAAGTCGCCGATGATTTCGGTTTTAGAGGTGAGGGTGGCAAAGGCGGCGTGAATCCCGAACTCAGCTGGATCTTCTTCGGTTGGGACCACCCCGAGGCTCTGACTAATTATATTGATGATATTGAAATGGGAGACGGTGAGGGCGAAACGGCTGGCAAACCTCAGGCGGTCTCCGCTTCAGACAAACTCGCGACCACTTGGGGAAAAATCAAGCGGCGATTGTAGTATTTGTTGATGTTTTTCTTGACACTATTTTTTCAAAGTGCTATACTCTAATAAAAGTGTTGGGTTTGAATCTGAAACTCGACCGAATCCGATGATCCGCGAACCTGACTTTACCATCACGAGTGAGGTCGGAAAAATCGTTTTGGAAAGTGAGAACTTGACGTATGGCTATCAAAAGAGGAAATTCCGAGGACGCCTTTGAAGAGCAAAAAACGCTCGATGTTGTCTGGTATCAGCAGCAGATGCGTGCACTTCAAGGGACAATTGACATGCTTGAGGCGGAACTCGAAAGCATGCGGCAGCAGCAGCGAGTTGTCCATGTCAAGGAACTTGAAACACAGCTCTATGAGACGCAACGTGAGTTGATGGCGGCGGAACGACGCAACAAGCGGTTGACGAGTACCTTGCAAGAAGCGAAGGAGAAGCTGCAAATCCTGAAAGAAAAAGTCGCTCAACTCAGTGCACCCCCCAATAACTACGGAGTCTTCCTCGGCGCGAACGAAGATGGTACTGTCGATATCGACATCAGCGGCAGAAAATGGCGCGTCAATATGGATCCTGCCCTCAAGGGGAAACCGCTTGCAGTCGGACAAGAGGTTATTGTCAATAGCGGAATGAACGTTGTCGCTCTTAAAAGTGCTGAGAGACACGGCGACGTTGTGAAAATTAAAGAGCGCATTGAAGATGAACTCGCTATTGTGAGCCTCCGCACCGATGAAGAACGCGTCGTTAGAATTGCTGAATCTCTCAAAGAGGAGCCCCTGAAAACCGGTGATAATGTACTCCTCAACCATACGACAAGTATGCTGATGGAAAAGCTCCCGAAACGGGAAGTTGAAGATTTGCTGCTTGAGGAAGTCCCAGATATCGGTTATACGGATATCGGTGGGCTTGATACACAGATAGAAGCGATTCGCGATGCGATTGAGCTGCCATACCTCTACCCGAAAGAGTATGAGGAGTTTAACCTCTCACCGCCCAAGGGGGTCCTCCTGTACGGCCCCCCCGGATGTGGTAAAACCTTGATCGCCCGAGCCGTGGCAAGTAGTATCGCCGAACGCGTCCGAAAAGAGAGCGGCAACGATGAAGTTCGCGGTTATTTCATCAACATTAAGGGACCTGAACTCCTAAATAAATATGTCGGCGAAACGGAACGTAAGATCCGAGAAGTTTTCCAAAAAGCGCGTGATAAGTCGAAGGAAGGGTTTCCTGTTATTATCTTTTTCGATGAGATGGATTCACTCTTCCGTTCCAGAGGCATGGGGATCTCATCGGATATGGAATCGACACTCGTGCCGCAGTTTCTCTCCGAAATAGATGGCGTTGAAAACTTACGCGATGTCATTGTCATTGGAGCGAGCAATCGGCAAGATCTGCTTGACCCAGCGGTTTTACGACCCGGCAGACTTGATATTAAAATTAAAATCGATCGGCCCAACCAAAAGGGTGCTAAAGACATTTTCGCAATATATCTGACACCGGAGCTGCCGTTCGCTAAGAATAGTTGTCAGCAATTCGCTGGTGATACACAGGCACTCGCTGACCACTTCATTGATGAAGCCGTCCGTGAAATGTACGCGACCACGGATGAAAATCGGTTTATTGAGGTGACTTATGCCCGCGGTGAACGTGAAACTCTCTTTTTCAAAGACTTCGTCAGTGGCGCAATGATTGAAAACATCGTTTCACGCGCGAAAAAAGCAGCGATCAAACGCTTTATCGGCTCTAATGGAACAGACAAAGGGATGTGTCTTGAGGATCTCAAGGCGGCCATCAGGGAAGAATATCACGAAAATGAGGATCTGCCGAACACGACGAATCCTGACGATTGGGCAAAAATTTCAGGGCGTAAAGGCGAAAAAATTGTCAATATTCGTGCATTGATTAATGAACCCGCACGCGATAAAAAACAGGATACCCGAGTCACCCGAGGCGGAACATTTCTCTAAACGCAGAGCCGTCAGAACAATAGTTATAAGTTATAAGTCTGGTTTCTGATACTCACGCCTCTTTGTTACCTTTCCATTTCAATGGGGAAACAATGGCTACTAAGAAGGACGAAACCCGCGGAGACCTCTTAACTAAAAACTTATAACTAATGACCAGCAACTATTAAGATGGAAATACCAATAATAATGGGAACAGAGACTGAGTACGGCATCTCAGTCAAAAATGCACGTGAGCAAGATCCGGTCGCTGCCTCTACTTTGGTGGTCAACGCTTATAAGACTTGTAGAGGCGATGTTCCAAGTACCGCTACTTCTGTCACATGGGATTACGATCAGGAAAGTCCATTAATGGATGCGCGCGGGTTTCTCGCAGAGACAGAAACACCGGTTTCCGAGGCGGACACCAGCAGTGCTGTTAATGACATTTTGATCAACGGCGGGCGTTATTACGTTGATCACGCACATCCTGAGTATTGTACGCCGGAATGTGCAAATGCGCGCGATCTCCTGCTATATGAAAAGGCAGGCGAATTAATATTAGAAGTCAGTAGGCTCGCAGCTGAACGGCTCCTACTTGACAATCAAGAAATTATCATATATAAAAACAACACCGATTACAAGGGGCATAGTTACGGGGCACATGAAAACTATCTCATGTCCCGTAAAGTCCCGTTTGATGCCATCGTTGATGGGTTAATGCCTTTCCTCGTTACGCGGATTATCATCACGGGGAGTGGCAAAGTCGGGGCTGAAAATGGCGGGCAAGCGTCGGATTATCAAATCTCCCAACGCGCCGATTTCTTTGAAAAAGAGGTCGGGCTTAGCACTATGGTGAACCGACCGCTCATTAACACGCGTGATGAACCGCATGCTGATGACAAACTCTATCGACGTTTACACGTTATCGTCGGCGACTCGAACATGTCTGAATTCAGCATCTATCTCAAAGCAGGTATCACGTCTATCGCGCTCCAGTTAATCGAAAAAGGTGTTGTCGAAAAGCAATTCAACTTGAAGGACCCCGTCGCAGCGATAAAAAGTATCTCGCGCGACCTATCTTGCAAAGAACAGATAGAACTTGCAGATGGACAACTGTGGTCCCCGATAGAGGTGCAACGCGCATATCTCAAACTCGCGCAACAGCACCTCACGCCTGAGGAACGGACCCCAGTCGTTGAAGATGTCCTCAAAAAATGGCAATTCGTACTGGATAACTTAGAAATAGACCCAGCGCGGCTCAGTCGTTATCTTGACTGGGTGATGAAAAAGAAGTTGATCGACGCATACCGAAAACGGCACGGATACCAATGGGACGACGCACATGTCCGGATGCTTGACTTGCAGTACCATGATATTCGCCCGGATAAAGGACTTTATATCAGGTTACTCAAAAATGGGCATGTTAAACGCTTACTGAGCCATGAAGAAATTGTGCACGCAATGCACTATCCACCTGTAGACACACGTGCCTATTTTCGCGGCACCTGTTTACGGAGATTTCCAAAGCACATTTATAGTGCAAGTTGGAATTCGATGATTTTTATCGGTAAATCGGGGGGACTTGACAAAATTATGATGGACCGTCCCCACTTCGGCACACAAAAGATTGTTGGCGATCTGCTGAACAACTGTACAGCAGAGGAACTCGTTCAGGAAATCCGAGGCAATGCATCAAGATAGTTATCAGTTGTCAGAGGAATGGTTGTCAGTTATCAGTTATCAGTTATCAGTTAAGAGGTTTTCGGAGGATCCCAACTCTCTTTCTGACAACTGACAGGTTTTTTTGAAAAAAAAACCGTACTGACAACTGACAACTATTAAAACTGACAACTATTAAAGGAGAAAACAATGTCGACTGAAAAACAACAGGAACACCTCAAACGCCATGTTGATGAAACCGAAGATATGCAACCGGATGTTGGAAATGGCGAAATGGATGAGGAGTTCGTCGAAGATTTAGACACGCTGCTTGACGAAATTGATGAGATTTTGGAAGAAGATTCACAGGAATTTGTCGAAAACTATATCCAACGGGGAGGGCAGTAGGTGTGCTCGACCTCAGCGATTATGGCACCTCCGGCTTTTTCCAAATCCTTAAACGTCGCCACCCCGAATTACTCGCGACGTTCACTGCGTCCGATGGCGCCTCAAATGCCCCAGTAACAGAAGCGTCATTCCGGCACTATGAAGCGACAACTGTCCTCGCGGTCGTCTACAACGCTGGCGTCGTTATGGCAGGCGACCGGCAAGCAACAGAGGGCTATCAGGTCGGCGAGCGGCGAATTCAGAAGGTCTATCCAGTTGATCGGCACTCCGCAATTGCTGTTGCGGGTGCCGCCGGCCCTTGTATTGAAATGGCAAAACTCTTCCAAGTTGAAATCGAATTTTACGAAAAGACGGAAGGCGTGAGCCTCAGCCTCGAAGGACAGGCAAACTTCCTTTCACACTTGGTCCGTTCAAACCTCGGACTCGCAATGCAGGGATTAATCGTCTTACCACTCTTTGCCGGTTATGATCTGAAGCGGCAACGCGGTAGGATTTTTAAATATGATGCGATCGGCGGGCGTTATGAGGAAGATGACTATTATGCAATCGGTTCCGGCGGTAAAGATGCCCGTACGACCCTTAAGAAACGCTACACACCAGAGATCGACCGCCAACGTGCCTTAGAAATCGTCGCAGAAGCTATCTGGGATGCTGCCGATGAGGATATCGCCACTGGCGGCCCCGATCTTATCCGGAAAATTTTCCCAACACTTTACACTGTTACTGAAGAAGGAGTCGCCGAAGTTCCTGAGACCGCTGTTGAGGTGCTCTATAACGACCTTATCTCGCGTCTATAGCAGAATACAGACATGTCCACACCCTATTATGTTTCACCGGAGCAAATTCGTCAGGATAAAGAGGATTTCGTCAGTCGCGGCATCGCACAGGCGAAGGAGGTCGTCGTCTTAGAATACCGAGACGGACTCCTGATGGTTGCTGAGAATCCGCGCAAAACTACCTTTAAAATTTCTGAAATTTATGACAGGATCGCCCTCGCAGCAGCCGGTAGAATTGCTGAATATGAGATACTCCGTGTCGTCGGTATCCGTGAATCTGAAGTTAAAGGCTTTCGCTACTACCGTGAAGATGTTACCGCAAAATGGCTAACCAATCTCTATTCGCAGCACATGGGCGCAGTCGCACAGGCATGGGATGCCAAACCCTTGGAGATAGAACTCCTTGTCTGTGAATTAGGTGTAACGGACGCGCCTGCGAACTCGGAGCTACGAAACAATCAGATTTACCATATTGCTTTTGACGGTATCTATTCGGAAGAGGAAAAGTATGCCGTTATCGGCGGGCGTGCCACAGCGATAACAGAAATTCTGGAGCAGCGTTACACAGATGGGTTAGAGATGTCAGCAGCACTCCAACTCGTAACGCAGACCTTTCGGACTATTGAAGCGGATGCCGCAGACGATTATCAAATAAACCCGCAGACAATAGAAGTCGCGTGCCTTGAGCAGACCGCTGAACGCCGAAAATTCCGGCGACTCTCTACGGACGAAGTTACGACACTTTTGGATTAAAAATATGAAGCGCAGAATTTATGGACTGGAAACTGAGTTCGGAATCATCTGGACACCAGATGTGGCGCATAGAAAGACGCTCACTGTTCAGAACGTTGTGATGTACCTCTTCCGAGAAATCGTAGCGGGGAGAATGTACCCGGATGTCTTCCTTGAAAACGGCGCGAGGTTTTACCAAGACATCGGATGCCATCCGGAATATGCAACGCCAGAATGCGATGATGTTGCCGAACTCGTCGCTCATGATAAAGCCGGCGAACGCATTATCACACGTCTCGCGAGTACCGCAGAACGGCGCATGCGAAATGACGGGTTCTACGGAAAAATCTCCATTTTCAAAAACAACTTGGATACCCCCGGAAATACTTATGGATGCCACGAGAACTATCTCATGGAACGGCACGTCGATTTCCGTCAATTAGCATCACAACTCATCCCGTTCTTTGTCACGCGTCAGGTCTTCGCAGGTGCTGGAAAAATCAAGCCGAGCCATCGCGGGTATTATGCCATCTCACAACGGGCAGAGCATATCCGAGAGGAAATTTCTATCGGAACAACGACGGCACGCGGCATTATTAACACGCGCGATGAACCCCATGCCGACCGAGAAAAATATAGACGTTTACACGTCATCGTCGGTGATTCCAATATGTCCGAATTTTCGACTTTTTTGAAGGTAGGCACCACCGGGATTATTCTCCGTATGATTGAAGACAACTTCATTCAGCAACGCTTCGCGCTCCGTAATCCTGTCAAAGCCATCCGAGATATTTCGGACGATGTCACATGCAAGCACCTCATCGAACTCCAAAACGGGAAACGCCTCTCCGCAGTCGAACTGCAGTGGCAATACCTCGAATGTGCAAAGCGTTACCTTGAGCAAGCCGAATCTGATGCAACAACGACCCAGATTATGGCGCGTTGGGAGTATGTGCTCACCTGCTTGGAAAGTGATCCGATGCAGTTGGACCGGGAATTGGATTGGGTCATTAAGTGGAAATGGCTGCAAACTTACCTCTCTAAGCGTGGATTTGAGTGGGACGCGCCGCAAGTGAAGCACCTCGATTTGAAATACCATAATGTGCGACAGGAGGAAAGTCTTTACTATACCCTTGAGAACCGATCGGAGGTCGAGCGGATCGTCAAAAATGAGCAGATTCGGCATGCTGAGCACTTTCCGCCTGAACGGACCCGCGCAAAATTCCGCGGTAAATTCATCAAGAAAGTCAATGAGGGGAAAATCTTATGTGGTGTCAATTGGAGTTACATCCAACTTTATGAACCCTACCAAATTCTTTACCTCTCAACGGATCCATTTAAGCCAGAATTTGACGAGGCAAGTCGCACGATTTATTCAATTTAACAGTTGTCAGAGTACTGGTTATCAGTACTCAGTACGCTACGCTTTTAGTTATCAGTTAAAGAGGTATATTGTGGCAGTAGCAGGAAAGACAACCACCACAATGTGTTAACTGAGTACTGAAAGATTTTTCGCAGAAAAATCGTACTGACAACTAAAAACCAATAACAGGAGGCTTTTGATGCCACAACCAAAGTACGTCTACTTCTTTGGAGGCGGTGAAAGCGATGGCAACGCCACGATGCGAACGCTACTTGGCGGAAAAGGGGCAAACCTCGCGGAGATGAGCAATCTCGGCGTGCCAGTCCCGCCAGGATTCACTATCTCCACTGAAGTCTGTAAATTATACTACGAAAACGACAAGCAATATCCCGCCAGACTTGACGAACAGATTGACGAGAATTTAGAGAAATTAGAAGCTGCACTCGGCGTGAAATTCGGTGATACCGAAAATCCACTCTTACTGTCTGTCCGTTCCGGTGCTGCAGTCTCAATGCCCGGTATGATGGACACCATTCTCAACCTCGGCTTGAATGATAACGCCGTCAAAGGACTTATCGCCAGATCTGGAAACGAACGTTTCGCTTACGATTCATACCGACGCTTCGTCCAGATGTTCGGGAATGTTGTGCTCAATGTTGATCACGATGAATTTGAGCATTTACTCGAAGAAAAGAAAAAGGCGAAAGGTGTTGAATTAGATACCGAATTAGAAGCCGGTGATTTAGCGGTACTCGTTGAGGAATTTAAAAGTGCCGTCAAACAGCAGACAGGCAACGATTTTCCGGATGACCCGCGTCAACAATTAGACATGGCACGGGATGCCGTTTTTGAATCTTCCGGCAACCCCCGCGCGATTACCTATCGGCGGCTCAACGATATTTCCGAAGAAATGGGACGGACGGCTGTCAACGTCCAAGCAATGGTGTTCGGAAATATGGGCGGAACTTCCGGATCAGGCGTCGCTTTCACGCGGAACCCTTCGACCGGCGCAAACCAATTTTACGGCGAATTCCTCATTAACGCCCAAGGTGAAGACGTGGTCGCTGGTATCCGCACGCCACTTCCGGTCATCGAATTGAGAAATATCTTGCCCGATGCATACAATGAATTGGTTGATATCGGTTTGAGACTTGAGAAGCATTATCGCGATATGCAGGATGTGGAGTTTACCATTCAAGACGGCACGCTCTTCATGCTCCAGACGCGGAACGGAAAACGTACAGGGCAGGCGGCTGTCCGCATCGCTGTTGAGATGGTTGAAGAAGGTTTGATTGATAAACAGACCGCCTTGACGCGTGTGCCAGCAAACGATCTCGATCAGTTATTGCATCCGAGCGTTGACCCGGATGCGCAGGTCGAGGTGATCGCGCAAGGGTTACCTGCTTCTCCGGGTGCCGCTGTCGGTAAAGTCGTCTTTACCGCGCTCCACGCCGAGGAACTCGCAGCTGCCGGAGAGAAGGTGATCCTCGTCCGTACCGAAACGTCGCCAGAAGACATCGGCGGTATGGATGCCGCAGAGGGGATCCTCACGGCGCGCGGCGGTATGACGAGCCACGCTGCTGTCGTCGCGCGTGGCATGGGAAAATGTTGTGTCGCTGGTTGCTCCGCACTCTTTATCAATGAAGATGCATTAGAATTTTATGCTGAGGGGAAACGCTACGCCGAAGGCGATTTCATCACGCTCAACGGCTCCACAGGCGATGTCCTCAATGGACAGGTCGCACTCATCCAACCTGAACTTAGCGGGCAATTCGGGGTGCTTATGGAGTGGGCAGACGAAGCACGTTCATTGGATGTGCGCACGAATGCGGATACACCCGAAGATGCCAAAAATGCAAGGCAATTTGGGGCGGAAGGGATCGGACTCTGCCGAACCGAGCACATGTTCTTTGGCACTGGGATTGACGCAGTTCGTGAGATGATTCTCGCGGATGAAACCGCAGAACGCGAAGCGGCATTGGCGAAATTGCTCCCGCATCAACGTTCAGATTTCATCGGAATCTTCGAGGCGATGGCTGGCTATCCTGTCACGATCCGTACGCTGGATCCGCCGCTTCACGAGTTCTTACCGAAAAACGAAGCCGAAATCCACGAACTCGCAGAGCGAATTAACGTCGAACCGCGGAAACTCGGTGAGCGTGTTGAGGAATTGCACGAATTTAACCCGATGCTCGGACACCGTGGATGCAGACTCGGTATCGTTTATCCAGAGATAACCGAGATGCAAGCGCGCGCGATCTTTGAAGCCGCTGTTGATGTCGCCAAACGCGGGATTACCGTGCTACCAGAGATTATGATTCCGCTTGTCGGGCATATCAACGAATTCTCGCTACAGCGCAAAGTCGTCGTTGATACCGCCGAAGCCGTCTTTAAAGAAACTCGCACACGGGTCGAGTACCTTGTCGGAACGATGATTGAGCTGCCTCGCGCAGCACTCACGGCTGACAAAATCGCCGCTGAAGCCGAATTCTTCTCCTACGGCACCAACGATCTCACGCAGACAACCTTCGGTATGAGCCGGGACGATGCCGCGAAATTCCTTGACGATTATGTCAAAAACGGTGTGCTTGAATACGATCCGTTCCAGGTCCTCGACCAAGAAGGGGTCGGCACTCTATTACAAATCGGTGCTGAAAAAGGTCGCTCGGCACGGCCCGATCTGAAGGTCGGCATCTGTGGTGAACACGGCGGCGAACCGAGTTCCGTGAAGTTCTGCTACGGATTAGGGTTCGACTACGTATCGTGTTCCCCGTTCCGCGTCCCGATCGCGCGTCTCGCCGCAGCGCAGGCTGTCATTGAGGCAGAAGATTAGTCTGGACCTACGTAAACCCTTTGCAGGCGGGGTTTGAAATCCCGCCTGCAGTATTAATTTTTAAAGCTTCACACACGTTCGACAACGCTCCTAAACGCATCGTGAGGTGAAAACATGAACGCACAAGAATTTGGTGCACTACCTCCGGACGCAAACTCCGATGCCCTACTCTCGCAAGAAGGGCTCCCTCTTAAACCTATCAAGATGACGTTGGAGGAATTCCTTGAAAGCGATTTAGAACGGTATGAATACGCTAAAGGAGAATTAATACCGATGCCACCAACGTCAGTAGAACACGGCTACATTAGTGCGAACCTAAGTTCTCTGCTACACTTGTATGTGCGTGAAAAGCAATTGGGGCGTGTTATCATATCGGATACAGGCTTCCGAGTTGGTGAACAGGTATTGATACCAGATATCGCGTTTCTTGCAAACGCACGGATACCTGATAATCTCAGTAAAGCATCTCCCATCCCACCAGACCTCGCCGTTGAAGTCGTTTCTCCAACAGATGTGTTATATCGGGTTGAGGAGAAAGCGTTTACCTATCTTGAGGCAGGCACACAGTTAGTATGGGTGCTTAAACCGCGATCCAAAACGGTAACAGTCTATCGTTCGGAAACGGACATTACACTCCTCACGCGGAATGATACCCTCACCGGTGAGAATGTCGTTGAAGGATTTTCTTGTCAGGTGGCAGATCTTTTTGAGTAGTGCAAAGTAGTAGGCACAGTCCCTGTGCCGTCAGCATTGGAAAGGACATCACATCATGTTAATCGCAGATTTAAACGAAATTGAAGGGCGTACTTATCCTGCCCGTAGATGCACCAAAAATCTTGTCGGTGGCGCGTCTCCGATCCAGATAGGCGAATTCTGTATGGGGTTCGTTACCTTAGAGCCCAACGGTGGGCAAGTGCCGTGGCACAACCACGAACAGGAAGAAATCTACTTCATCGTTGAAGGTGAAGGCGAAATGTGCCTCGGTGAAGAGCGGCAAACCCTCTCAGCGGGTCAGACCGTCTTTATCCCCTCATGGGTCTTCCACCAGTTGACGAACACCGGTGACACACCGATGCAGATGGTCTATTGCTATGGACCCGCAGGCGATGTGGCGCATTGGAAACAAGAACTCGCCGGCACGCTCCCAAAAGCCGGTGTTGAAGCACCACCACTCCCTGAAGGCGCAGCCCCCCAATGCACTGAACCCGCGGAGTCTTCGTAGACCTTCGCATCTGTTCAAATAAGGACTATTCATGACCAATCATACCCCAAAAACACACCGCATCGGTATCATCATGAACGGTGTCACCGGCAGGATGGGAACAAACCAACACCTCATCCGCTCCATCTTGGCAATCGCAGAAGAAGGCGGCATCCCGATCGGTGATGGTGAAGTTATCATGCCCGATCCGTATCTCGTCGGACGGAACCCCGCGAAACTGGAGAAACTCTCCGAAACCACCGGTGTTGAAAAATGGACAACAGACCTTGACACCGCCCTCGCCGATGAAGATTATAGCGTCTATTTCGACGCACAGGTTACCTCACGCCGCGTCGATGCAGTCGAAGCCGCAATAGCAGCCGGCAAACACATCTATTGTGAAAAACCGACCGCGACTGCCACTGCGGATGCCTATCGCCTCTATGAACAAGCGGCAAAAGCAGGACTCAAAAACGGAGTCGTTCAGGATAAACTCTGGCTGCCCGGTATCCAGAAACTCAAACGTTTGATAGATGCTGACTTTTTCGGACAGATTATCGCTGTCCGCGGCGAGTTCGGCTATTGGGTCTTCCAAGGCGACGCGATTCCGACCCAACGGCCCTCGTGGAACTACCGTACCGAAGACGGCGGCGGCATTATCCTTGATATGTTTAGCCACTGGCGATACGTCATTGACAACCTGTTCGGCGCGGTCAAAGGTGTCTCTTGTATCGCTGCCACACACCTCCCACAACGGTGGGATGAAGAAAACAAACCCTATCGCTGCACCGCTGAAGATGCCGCTTATGCAACTTTTGAATTGGAGAACGGGATCATCGCGCATTTTAATTCATCTTGGGCGGTCAGGGTCCGTCGTGACGACCTACTAACGATACAGGTAGACGGCTTAAACGGATCCGCTGTTGTTGGCTTGAGAGATTGTTGGATTCAACCGCTCTCTGGCACACCACGTCCTGTTTGGAACCCGGACATCGAACAACCGATCAAATTCTTTGATGGATGGCTCAAGGTCCCAGAGCAGGAAACTTACGAGAACGCATTCCGGGCGCAGTGGGAGTTGTTCCTCCGACATGTCGTCGTTGATGAGCCGTTTCCGTGGACGCTCCTCGCTGGTGCAAAGGGTGTGCAGTTGGCAGAAAAGGGCATGGAATCGTGGCAGACCCGCAAGTGGGTAGAATTGCCAGAGTTAGCAGCACTATAGAGACATTCGTCGAAAAATACGAATATGGCTAAGTTCCGGCGCAGTTGCAAACTGCGCCTATTTTTTTAAGAAGCGAGACGTTGCTTAAATTGATGCCCATGGTGCGTTCCAAATCACACCAGCAGAGAGGCGGACATAATTCGGTCTAAGTACTGAAAACTGAAACTGTTCAGGGCCATTTATACTAACCGACCCAAACTGTCCAGCCTTTCGTAATAGTCAGTTGGGTTAGACAGGAATTATTAATACACAATTTTTATTTTAATTGGCATAATATTTAAATTCGACTTATAATCATATCATCTAAGTTGTCACTATGTAGTGATCATCTGACCCTATTGGGAATTAACTGACGGTGGTTCATTAATCATGGCGTTTTTGTACCGTAAACTGTTAGTTTGCGGGCAGCCAAAGGTGATCTAACAGATTCTACGACAGAAGGAATGCGAGGTCCAGCGTTAAGCAATATTAAATAATAAGTTTCAAGTTTTGAGGAAGATTTGAAAACAAGTCAATATGGAATGAACCTTCTATTTACTTGCTTTCACGCTTCCTATCGTCCAATCCATATGGAGATCAGAACTGAAGTTTTAATACTGAAAATTGCTTATGCAAATAAAAAAATTTTATCCCTTTTTTATTCTGGCATGGATAACCGCTATGTTCGTAATACACGGCGCAGCACAGAACACCGCCGATGATACGACAGCGACAGATTATTTCGAGCAGGTTACACTCTTTGCCGGTGGAAGAATCACGCGCTTTACACAGATGCCGATTCGTGTGCATATCTCGCCAACCCTCAAAGCACTCCCCTATCTAAACGAGATACGCTATGCCATGAACACATGGGAATCCGCCACCGGTGGCAAAATCCGGTTCCAAGAAACCGAAACCCCGGAACAGGCAGACATCCGCGTTAACCCAACCTACAGCGGTCGCTTAGCGTTCTTGGACACACGACTCGGCAGTGCGAAATTAACGAGGCTTTCACAAGGCACATCCACCACTGCTCAACGTTCAAGCACGACAATCGACTTCACCGTAGAAATTGTTCTCATGTTAGAGGGCGATGGCACCATCGGTGAACTCTCAGAAGAAGAGATGCGGACGGTCTGTCTCCACGAATTGGGACACGCCATCGGAATCTGGGGGCACAGTCCAGACACAGATGATGCCTGCCACGCAACAGCGACAGCGCAGCACCCGACCCCGCGCGACATCAACACGCTCCTAAAACTTTACGACACACCGCTCCATACGCCGCAGCACGACATTGCTATCGATCTCTTAAAAAAAGAGGTCCAAATGACTCCTAGACTCCCGCGTCCGCATTATCTCCTCGGTGCTGTCTACTTCGACAAAGGCGATATGACATCGGCGATTACCAACTTTCAGAACTGTCTCGGTGTTGATCCAAACTATGAACCGGCGAAGGAGAAACTGATTCAGGCTTATCAAAAAACAGGACAGTCGAACCAAGCAACCCATCTCATTGAACAGCGTGTGAAAAGCCCTCAAGGAACCCGCTCATTCCGTGAAAGTGCTGATTCCTATAACCGCCTCGGGACCCTCTATTACCGACAAGGCGATACGGACAAGGCGATAGAGGCATTCGAGAAAGCACTTAAACGATCACCGCACCATAAAACCGCGAAACAGAACCTAAACCAACTCTACCGTCAAAAAGCGTTCAACGCTTTGAAACGCCGCGCTTTTGACGAAGGCACCACATATTTTCAGAAAGCCATCCGTCTTGATCCGGAGAACGCTATCACCTATCGTGTCATGGGAGACGGATATGCACTCGTTTCCGAGTTCGCCCAAGCGATTACACACTACCAAAAAGCACTCGAGCTCGCCCCAGACGATGCTGAGACGCAGAAGAACCTTGCACTCACTTATACGAACCACGGTGTGGTGCTTAGGAACAGAGGCGAATGGGATGCCGCGATTCGCGCCTATCGCGACGCTTTGGCATTGCAACCGACCTATCAAATCGCCAAAGCAAACTTGATTGACGCACTCTCACAAAAGGCGAACGCCCAGCGGCAAGCCGGACACACTGATGAGACAATCAAGACCTACCTCGAATTGCAAAAGCTGCAACCAGACGATACAACTATCGCCAGTCTGATCGGTGAATTATACCTTCTTAAGGGGCGTGATTATCCGGCGGCGATCTCGGCGTTTCATAAGGTTTACACGACACAACCCACCGACAAACAAGCGAAAAAGAACCTCATCGCCGCGTATCAGCAATACGCAAAAACTTTGCGGAACCGAAGAGATTACGCCGCTGCACTCGAACAACTCCAGAAAGCAGCAGCACTCTTTCCGGATGACATCAATCTCCGTTTGAATCTATCGCAAGCGTATCAACATGTCGGCAAATATGAACAGGCGAGTGCTGAATTGGAATGGATTTTAGCGCGTTCGCCCAATCACAAAAACGCGAAGATAGAACTCGTGAACATCCAGGTCCGCCGTGGAAATACCTTGATGAATCAGAAGAAATACGCAGCCGCGCTCGCTGTTTTTGAACGGATTCCGGCATCTGAGAAAACTATAGATATGCACAACATGATCGGCTATCTCTATCTCGTGCAGGATGAACACCTCAAAGCGTTGACAACTTTTGAGACCGTCCTCGCGAAACGCCCGAAGAATGCTGTCGCATATCAAAATCTGCTCTCGCTTGAATCGCAACTCGATGTAATGCTGAGTAAAGCGAGAGCCGCAGCCTCGCCAACACCCGGCACCGGCGAGGCTGCTCCAAACCCTGGGACAGCACCAGACACTTCCGACCCGACCGCAGAGAAGTTGACTCGCGTGCAATGTGCGCTCGTGCGCTGTTTAATGAACCGAAAAGAGCCGAAAAATGCGATGGAGAAATACGAACAGGCGTTAGCGGTGAAACCGTACGCACCAAAATCGAGAGACCTGCTCATTGAGACCGGTAAGCAGCTCGCCAATTGGTATCAGAAGCGAAACGATGTTGATAGACATGAGGCAATTATTCGGTGGGCAACCGAGTTGAATAGCAACTTTAAAGAATCGCTGGAGCCGTAGTAGTGTTCTGTCAACCTTCAAATGAAGGGTAAACCCGGTTTGTAGTCGTGCGATTCATCGCACGTAAACTCTTCGCTGGCGGGGTTTCCTATTTAACGCCAGCGGGGCGACAGATGTATAGTAATAGAAGAGGATTTTGTCTAGTCTTTGTAATAACGCCAGTTTGATTAATCATTTCGGATATGTCGCAGCTCTATTTTCGTATCACACAACCGTGAATTGTAGCACAAACTTCCCAGTTTGTGCAGTATAGGACAGAAATTAACAGGCGCGCGACATAAGTCCAACATTTATCAAACTCACGTTTGTAATAACATTTAAAGGAGACACGCGTCTATGAAAATGAAAACAAGGCTATTTTTGATCTTAACACTGCTCATAATTTCAAGCCTCAGTATTCTGCCCTGTTTTGGGCAATATGAGCCGTACACGCAACTCAGTTTACCCGAAGGTGCCAAGGCACGCCTCGGTAAAGGTCGCCTAAATGAAATAGCGTATTCACCAGATGGTGCGTTGCTTGCCGTAGTAAGTAGCGTCGGTATCTGGCTGTATAATACCGAAACGCTCCAGGAGCTTGCCCTGCTCACCGGGCATACGGGTGATGTCGCGAGTGTATCGTTCAGTCCGAATGGTTCAACGCTTGCCAGTGGGAGTTGGGACGAAACGGTGCGTCTGTGGGACGTAGCGACGGGCAGTCTGAAAACCGAACTCACCGGGCATACGGACGAGGTCGCGAGTGTATCGTTCAGTCCGGATGGTTTGACATTAGCAAGTGGAGGTTCTTATGGCGCAATTCTGCTATGGGACACCGCCCCGGAGACCCCAGAACCCCCACGCCTCGCGGCGGACGTCAACGGCGATGGACAAGTCAACATCCAAGATTTGGTAAGGGTTGCGGGTGCATTTGGGCAGCAAGTTCCTGAAGAAGGAGATCCTGCCGATGTCAACGGTGATGGTGTCGTCAATATTCAAGACCTCGTCGCCGCCGCCGCCGCCCTCGGGGAAACAGCCGCCAGCGCGCCATCTGCAGCCAACCTCTCCGCAAAGACCGTGCACCAATGGCTTTCTGATGCTAAGCAATTCAACCTCACAGATGCGACTTCGCAACGCGGTATCCGTTTCCTTGAGCAGCTGCTGTTGACATTGACCCCGAAAGAGACGGCACTGCTTGCCAACTATCCAAACCCGTTCAACCCAGAGACATGGATACCCTATCAGTTGGCAAACCCAGCAGATGTGACGCTACGCATCCACGCGGTAGACGGCAGTTTAGTCCGAACCTTATCGTTAGGACATAAGGGTGTCGGCGTGTATCAAAGTCGTAATCGTGCAGCGTATTGGGACGGCAAAAACAAACTCGGTGAACCCGTTGCAAGTGGTGTCTATTTCTACACACTCACAGCAGGCGACTTTACAGCAACCCGAAAAATGTTGATACAAACTATAAGTAAGCGAGTACGCAGTTGTCAGTTTTAATAGTTATCAGTTATCAGTACGATTTTTTCTCCGAAAAAATCTTTCAGTTATCAGAACGGTGCGTTCGGATTACCAAAATCTCTTGTAACTGATAACTGGCAACTGATAACTATTTCAACAAAGGAGCATATTCTATGAATGTTTTTAAGCCAGTTCAGATAGGTGTGGTCATCCTGTTAGTGCTTCAGATCGCTATCTTCAGCGGTTGCGATCAGTACGAGGAATTCACTAATGATCCACCTGAAATCACCAACCTCACTGTTCCAGTGGAGGTCGAATACGGCGAAACCGTTCAACTCCGAATTAGGGCTTTTGATGCGAATGACGATTCTCTAACCTATATATGGGATGTCTCCGAAGGCACATTAGCCAACGACACGGGGCCCCAAGTTCAGTGGACTGCCCCAGAATCATCCGAAAAAATGGTGCCATCGAAAGTCGTAACCGTTAATGTTTATGTCCGAGACGGTAGCGAGAAAGATGCCTCCAAAACAGCAACGATCCTCGTCTACTCCAAACCCTACAGAGTCGCCGAGGTGCTCAGCGGCACCTATAGGCTTGTTTCCAAAAGTGTTCACGGCGACCCTGTTCAAGTGACAGGCACTCTGCGCCTCACACCTACAACGTTCACACAGGAGTTCCAGGAGATCTTAGAAGGCGAAGCACAATCCCTGAAACAGTTTGTCACCGGTTCCTACAAACTCATCAGGCCGTTTGCCCAAAGCAACGGGACAATCCACTGGTTCACGCAGGGAGACCCCAGGCCTTCTGTAGGTACATATACTTGGGATGGACGCTTCTTGGCTTTGGTTTTTCGCGCAGATTCCACGCAGTATATCTACAACCGTGCAGGCCCGGACCCCGAAGTTGTCGAAACCGATGATGCGGAGCCGGAACCGATTGATCCCGAACCCATTGAAGAAGATATCGAACCGGAACCCATTGATCCCGAACCCATTGAAGAAGATATCGAACCGGAACCCATTGATCCCGAACCCGTTGAAGAAGATGTCGAACCGGAACCCATTGATCCCGAACCCGTTGAAGAACTCGAAGATGAGGTTAACCCGGATCCGGTGAATACCGATGGGAAACCCGTTGTCATTACCGATGCAACGTTCAATGCCGAGGTATTGGATGCTGAATTGCCGGTTGTGCTTGAATTTGAAGCCGATTGGTGTCCTTTCTGCAGACAAATGAAGCCAATTGTTGCGTCGGTCGCGTTGGAACACCGGAACACTTTCATCATTGGAAAATTGGATATCGACGAAAACCGGCGGACGACAGAGGCATATAAAGTTAGGGGGATCCCAGCGTATATTGTATTCCGAAACGGGGCAGAGGTCGCAAGGTTCGCAGGTGCTATGCCTAAAGAACGCTTTATCCAGCAAATCTTGAAGGCACTGCAATAGATTCTCTCGTGGATATATGTTAAAGGAGGAGATTTCCGATGAAGATGTCCGTGTTTTCGATTTTGACCCTCATATTTATAACGCGTACCTTAGTGCCGAACAGTGTCGCAGAAGACTCTCCACAATGGCACCTACCTGAGCGAATTATCGCTCGCCTCGGCAAAGGAACACCAACGGATGTTCAGTATTCCCCGGATGGCACACAGTTCGCTGTCGCGACTGCAATCGGGGTGTGGCTATACGATGCGGATACGGGCGAAGAACTTGACCTGCTTACGGTAAATGAGACGGATGAAGGACTTGACCCGCTGCTTGTGAAGGAAATACCGGAAGTTCGGGATCTCGCGTACTCTCCCAACGGCCGCATACTTGCCATTGCTGGTGGATATCAGGTGCAGTTATGGGATGCAGTGAATACACAGCACAAAACCACCCTCACAGGACATACCAGCAATGTTCTGAGTGTGTCGTTCAGTCCGGATGGCAGAACGCTCGCAAGTAGCTCAGTTTTTTCCGAGGTGAGGTTGTGGGATGTGGACAGTGGTCAGTACAAAACTTCCCTCTGGGGGCATACGGAGCCTGTAGAGAGTGTATCGTTCAGTCCAGACGGACGAACGCTCGCAAGTGCAAGTGCCGACACAGTGCGACTGTGGGATGTGAACAGTAGCCAGCCCAAAGCCACTCTGATGCATGAGAACACTGTTAACAGTATATCGTTCAGTCCGGATGGAAACACGCTCGCAAGTGGCTGTATGGACAGAACGGTGCGACTGTGGAATGTGGATAGTGGTCAGCCCAAAGCCACTCTGACACATAAGGATAAAGATACTGTTAACAGTATATCGTTCAGTCCGGATGGAAACACGCTCGCAAGTAGCGGTTCGCGCGGTGTGCATCTATGGAATGTGGACACAATCCAGCACGAAACCACCCTTGAACATCAACATGCACTCTGGAGCGATGGGATTAAATACAATATTTTAAGCGGAATTGATCGGATTGCGTTCAGACCAGATGGGCAGACGCTTGCTGGTGTTAATTCGCGCGGTGTGCATCTATGGGATGTGGACAGTAGGCAGTACAGAACTATCTTATTCCAGATAACGATTCTCAATAGCATAGCGTTCAGTCCAGATAGACAGACGCTTGCCACCAGTTTTAACTACGGGGTGTCGCTGTGGGATGCACACACTGGAAAGTACAAAACTACACTTATAAAGGATACGGAGCATCTTGAGAGCATGGTGTTCAGCCCTGATGGCAGGACGCTCGCAGGTGTGAGTGTCAACAATACAGTGCGGTTATGGGATGTGGTGAACGATCAACACAAAGCTACCCTTAAACATACCGGATGGGTCTGGGACATAGCGTTTAGTCCAGATGGCAGGACGCTCGCAAGTGGCACTAACGATAACAAGGTGTTGCTGTGGGATGTTGCCACTCTCCAACCCAAAGCCACTCTCATAGGACATACGAATCCTGTCTGGAGAGTTGTGTTCAGCCCTGATGGCAGGACGCTCGCAAGTGGCAGTTGGGACGGCACAGTGCGGTTGTGGGATGTTGCTACCTTCCAACTCAAAGCCACTCTCGTAGGGGATCGTCAGGTCTTCAGTGTGTCGTTCAGTCCGGATGGCAGAACGCTCGCAAGTGGCCATTCAGGGACCACAGTGCAGTTATGGG
Source organism: uncultured Poribacteria bacterium (assembly GCA_951828385.1). GTDB lineage: Bacteria > Poribacteria > WGA-4E > WGA-4E > WGA-3G > WGA-3G. The sequence goes on along the minus strand of OX639973.1, from coordinate 2,313,683 downwards.
ATGCACACACCGGAAAACCCAAAGCCACGCTCCTAATTGGCTGCCGTTTATCTGATGCTGCCTTTATCTTCGATAACAACACACTCATACTTTCGGATCACTTCGGCAGGATGCGGCTGTGGGATATTGTAGGAGGCAAAGAACTGGGAAACCTTATAGGGCATAAGAGTGGGATCCGTCAGATTGCGTTCGGACCCGACGAGCGCACGCTGGCTAGCATAGGTAAAAGTGGCATCGTGTTTTTGTGGGATGTTACCGCCTTCGTCCCACAACACGCCCAACAGGATACAGACATAGAGCAGCCCCAAGGAGACATAGACACACAACGCGTCCAACAGGATACAGGTATACAGCGGTATGAACGCGAGAGGGTACGATTAATCTACTTCCGCCCAAGCGACCGTCCCTCGCGACAAGGTATCAATACAGAGTTAGACACATTGATACGCTGGTCACAATATTTCTTCGCAGAACAGATGCAAAACTACGGGAGAAAAACATTTGCTTTTGAAACCGATGCTACCGGGCACGCACGAGTCCATCATGTTACCGGAAAGTTCACGGATACCTATTATCACAGTGATACCTACGACAAAGTGGTGAAAGAGGTCGCTGAACAGTTTGATACCTCAAGGGATGTCTTTCTTATCGCGGTGGACGTGAGTAGCGAATTCATTAACAATGAAGGCACCTGTGGGATAGGGGGCGGCGGTTGGCAGTCCTATGATAATGAACGCTGGCGGCGAGATTTTGGCGGAACGGCGGTTATCCCTGCCTCCGGGGTCTGCATTAACCCGAGTATCACCGCGCATGAACTCGGACACGTCTTCGGATTAGAACACGACTTTCGGGACGATGCGTATCTCATGGCTTACGGCACACAAGAACGCTTATCACACTGTGCCGCTGAATGGCTGGATGCACACCGGTTCTTCAACAACGATCCAACCGCACTTAATGAAACTACAACGATTGCTATGCACCCGTCTCAGGCATCCGCCCCGGGGGGGCTTCGCCTACAGTTTAAACTGACCGATACTGATGGCCTCCATCAGGCGCAGTTGATTATTCCAGCAGCTGCCACCGATCCCGCCCAAGGCACCAAACTACATAGCTGCAAGTCCTTGAACGACAGAAATCAGACAGTTGCGTTTCTCACGACCGATGCAGCTGTGCCGTCTGATAGCGAAGTAACGCTTCAAGTTGTTGATAGCACAGGAAACATTACAAGACAGACATTTTCGCTGAAGGGAGGGGATATTACATCGAAAGGAGAGGATATTACATCAAATCGGTCTCCGGTAGCCGTCGGCACGATTCCTGACCAAAATTTGACACTCGGCGGCAGTGCTACGACGCTTAACATATCGCCTTACTTCAGCGATCCAGACGGTGATGTTTTAAGTTATAAGGCCGAATCAAATAACACAAGAGTCGTGGGGGTGCGCCTCTCTGGAACTGAGATAACAATCGGACCGAGAGGGGTAGGCAGTGCAAGCGTGGCGGTGACGGCGAGCGATGGTAAATTGCTTGTCACGCAGCGTATCTCGGTTCACGTCAAGAGCGCGCCTATCGCAAATGCTACAGATACCTTTGGCGACTCCTTTGAAGGTGCCGCGCTGCAAAACCCGAATTGGCGGTGGCAGAATGAACCCGAGAATTGGGATCTCGGGGAAACAAGAGACGGTTTCCTCCATATCAACGCTGAAACGAATCGGAATCTCTGGGCATCAGATGCCTCACATTTTCTTTATCAGGCAACCGATGCCGACGCATTTGACGTGGAAACCCACTTTTTCACCAGATGGGATACCGCTTCGGGTGTCAATGGATTGGTCGTGAAGAGTCCAGCGGACAATAACTGGGTGACAATAAAGTTTTGGTCGCGGGATGCCGGTGCGAAAGGGCAAATCCAGTATCAAACCAGAGGACGAGGTTTAGTCGCGGACCCAGCATGGCGACCTGAACTCGGGGCGACGGAACTGTTTTTACGGCTCCGTAAGCAGGGAGACACCTATACAGGGTGGTATAAGACTCGCGAAGCGGATTCTTGGATAGAGATTGGCGTTGCCAATTTTCCGCTGACACCCCCGCTACAGTTGGGTATCTATGCGGGTGTTGCCGCAGGGACAGGCACTTTAACGGTTGACTATGATTACTTCCGAAGCACGGTTGACACGGGTGTTCTCGCATCACCAGTGCTACATGTCACTGCCATGGAGACACCAACGGAAACGACACTCTTGCCAAACTACCCGAACCCGTTCAATCCGGAGACGTGGATACCCTATCAGTTGTCATCGCCATCGGATGTAACGGTGCGTATCTATGCGATCAATGGCAATTTGGTGCGGCGTTTAGCGTTAGGACATCAAGCAATAGGTGTCTATCAATCCCGTAGCCGGGCAGCCTATTGGGATGGCAAAAACGAGGTAGGCGAACTCGTCGCAAGCGGCGTGTATTTCTACACATTAACGGCAGGCGATTTTAACGCCACCCGAAAAATGCTCATACGCAAGTGAATCAGTACTGAGTGCTTAGTTAAATTGAGGTTTAATTTACCAGAACGCCTCTTAACTGACAACTGAATACTGAAAGATTTTTCGCAGAAAAATCGTACTGATAACTATTCTCACAAAGGAGCATATTCAATGAATATCTTTAAGCCAATCCAGATGGGTTTGGTCATCCTGTTCAGCCTCCAAGCCGTTATCCTAACTGGATGTGCACAATATGAAGAACTCACCAACGACCCGCCCAAAATAACCACTTTCACTGTCCCGAATGAAGTTGAATACGGTGAAACCGTCGAGTTTAGAGCCAGAGTCTTTGACCCGGAAGACGATCCGTTGAGGTATACGTGGGAGGTATCCGATGGCACTTTGGCGGGCGAAGCCGGACCCCAAGTCCAGTGGACCGCCCCCGAACTGCCACCGGAGGAGATCGTCCCGCCGAAAGTCGTAACCGTCTATCTCTACGTACGCGATGGCGGCGAAGAAGATGTCCACAAAATGGCATCTATTACGGTCTTCTCCAAACCCTATAAAATTGCGCAATTCTTCAGCGGCACCTATACACTGATCTCCAAGCAGGTCAACGGCGACCCGGTGGCAGAGACGAGTACGCTGCGGCTCACACCCACGACATATACACGGGAAATACAGTCGAATCCTGAAGCGGAGGTCCAAGCACCGACGCAGTTCATCACCGGTACGTATAGATTTATTGAACCGTTTGATGAGAGCAGCGGAACAATCCATTGGTTCCCTACGGGAAGCACGTCACCCGACATCAGCACGTATACATGGGACGGCAGACTCCTTGTCATCTTCTATCCCGAAACCGCTGCCAGTTATATTTATGAAAAATAAGTATACATAAACATCTGTTGCGTTCGGTAGGCGCGGTTTATTGAATAGCCCCGCATTCTGCTGCTTCTATCCTTGCACCCTACTGCAAACCGTGATATAATAGCAATTACAGTGGAACAGAATGTTCCGCTAAATATTAAGGAGGCACCTCATGAAAACATTGTTTAAAACGTGTGTTTTACTGATCATCGGTTTAGTCGCAATCTACACTGCTGGCTGCGGTGAAAATGTTGAACAGGAGATAGACCCCGTAACGTTTAACACAGAACCCGCCCGCGAAGAATCTTCTGAACCCATTGCAACCGATGGGAAACCGATTACAGTCACCGATGCGACCTTTGAAGCCGTTGTGTTGGATGCTAAATTACCCGTCGTGCTTGAACTCGGCGCGGAGTGGTGAGGCTTCTGCCGGTCAATGAAACCGACCGTTGATGCAGTTGCATCAGAACATCGTGAAACCTTTATCACCGCACAATTGGATATCGATAAAAACCGTGAAACCGCTGCAGAGTACGGCGGACAGGGGATTCCGGCTTACATTGTCTTCCGTGATGGTGAAGTCGTCGGAAAATTCGTAGGCGCAATGCCCCAAGCCGAGTTTGTCCAGAAAATCTTTGATATACTCAAATAGTTATCAGTTGTCAGTTAAAGAGAGATCTGATTAACCACAGCATTTCTTAACTGAGTACTGACAACTGTTAACCGAAAGGTTTTCGCAGAAAACCGTACCAATACTATGGCACAACAAAACATAACACTCCAGAAAATCGACGAATACCGCTGGCGTATCCCGAAAAGTTACATGAAAGGCATGCGCGTTGACGGCATCGTCTATGCCAACGAGAAACTCCTCGAACAGACAAATAGCGGCGAGGCGTTGCAACAGGTCGCAAACGTCGCACACCTCCCCGGTATCGTCAAACACTCGCTCGCAATGCCCGATTTACACTGGGGATATGGCTTCGTCATCGGCGGTGTCGCTGCGACGGATCCGAAAGCAGACGGCGTGGTCTCTCCCGGTGGCATCGGATATGACATCAATTGCGGGGTCCGCCTCATCCGGACGAACCTTGATGTCACGCAGCTTGACGGAAAACGGAAAGCACTCATCGGCAAGTTGTTCGAGAATGTCCCGTGCGGTGTCGGCTCCAGCGGCAACATTCGGCTCACTGTCCAAGAAGAGCGGCGGATGCTGGAAAAAGGCGCGCAGTGGTCAATTGATCGGGAATATGGACACCCAAACGACCTTAACTTTACCGAAGCCACCGGTTTCCTCCAAAACGCCAACGCCGACGCTGCGAGCCAACGCGCATTAGAACGCGGTAAAAACCAACTCGGCACCCTCGGCTCCGGCAACCATTTCCTTGAAGTCCAAGCCGTTGATCGTATTTTCTACCGAGAAGCCGCCGATGCGATGGGCTTAAGCGAAGGCAATATCTGCGTCATGATTCATACCGGTTCACGCGGCTTCGGTTATCAAATTTGCGATGAACACGTCAAAAGCTGGGTCAAAGTCGCCGAAAGATACGGTATCAAACTCCCTGACCGGCAGCTCGCCTCCGCACCGATTAACTCACCGGAGGGGCAGGACTACATCACCGCGATGGCGTGTAGTGCCAATTATGCGTGGAACAATCGGCAATGTATTATGCACCTCGTCCGCCAGACCTTCATGCAGTTTTTTGATACCACAGAAACCGAGCTCGGTTTGGAACTCGTCTACGACGTCGCACATAACATCGGAAAATTCGAGAAACACACCGTTGACGGCAAAGAACGTGAACTCTTTATCCACCGCAAAGGCGCGACCCGTGCGTTCCCAGCAGGACATCCAGAGATTCCCGACAAATACCAGAAAGTCGGGCAACCCGTGCTGATTCCCGGCGATATGGGAACCGCTTCTTACGTGCTGGTCGGCAATCCGGGCGCGATGGCGGAGACATGGGGCACCACCTGCCACGGTGCCGGGAGAGTCCTCTCACGCCGGAAAGCGATCGCCTTAACGAAGGGACGTTCTATCCAAAAGGATTTGGAAGCACAAGGCATCTTCGTCCGCGCGGAAGGCAGACGCACCCTCCAAGAGGAGGTCCCCGAGGCTTACAAGGATGTTGATGAGGTCGTCCGTGTCGTTGACAAAGCTGGACTTTCGCGGCGTGTTGCGCGCCTCCGTCCCATCGGAGTCGTAAAAGGTTAATAGTCATAGGCACAAATGTCTATTTTTTTATCAGAGTGTGTCGAAAAAATAGGCAATACGCGCGAGAATGTTGCCTAAAATAGACACTTTCCGATTGGCATAAAAATTGCTTACATCTTAAGTGAGCCTCCTTGGGTAAGCCGGAAGCATAGTTCCTAAAGAGCATAGTTTGCAAGCCTATATTGCCTGCGTTAGGTTAGGGGCCCTGAAACCTTAAAACCTCTTAGGAACATCGCTTCCGGTCCCTTTTTTCTCTTTCCCACGCGCCGTCAATTAACGCCGCACATCTCGGTTTTCCAACAAAATTTCGCTTGCATTCCTCCGCCAACCCCTATATAATGCAAGGGAGTAGGCACGCGCCGCGTGCCGTTCACAAAGTAGACCCCCTACCCCTACTGGAAACGGAGGAAAGGCACAACTGACAACTGATAACTGACAACTATTATAGTGAATCCCAAAAATAAATAGACACATTAGTACCACAAACTTCCAGTTTGTGCCAGTCTGAATGCCTGTTATAGGTATTCAGACTGTTTGAGAGTGCCCAATTAATTCTAAACTTTACTATAAACCATGCCGAATCTCAACATCAAAACCACACACAAACCGATAAGAACATACTACACCGAACTCGAAAAATACGCACAACTCGGCGAGCAAAACGAGGGCACCGTCCGTGCTGCGTTCCAAAACCTCCTCCAACACTACTGCGGTCAATCCAACCTTACACTCCTCTGCGAAAAAAGCCATTACACACCGGAGAGACGACGGATAATCCCTGACGGTGAAGTTGTTGACGGCTTCGGCTTACCACACGGCTATTGGGAAGCAAAAGATACACACGACGACCTCCACGTTGAAGCAGACAAAAAGTTCACCGCAGGCTACCCCTCAAAAAATATTGTTGTCCAATCCCCGACACATGCACTCCTCTATCAACACGGGCAGCTGCAGCTCGACTTAGACATCACCAATCCGAGAAACCTTGTCCACGTCCTCGAAACCTTCTTCGCGTATCAGGAAGAAAACATCGCTGTGTGGCATACCGCGGTCGCTGAATTCAGGGAGATTGTGCCGGAACTCGGCGAGAAATTGGCGGCACTCATCGAAACCGAACGCCAGAACAATACGCATTTTCAGAAGGTATTCACCAATTTCCACGAACAGTGCCAAGCCTCCATTAACCCGAACCTCTCTGTCGCCGCCGTTGAAGAGATGCTCATCCAGCATTTACTAACCGAACGGATCTTCGCGACAGTTTTTGATAACCGCGACTTCACACGCCGAAATATCATCGCCCGCGAAATCGAGAACGTTGTCGATGCGCTCACCGAACGGACATTGAACCGTTCCGAGTTTCTCCGTCCCTTGAATCCGTTTTACGTCGCCATTGAGCAGACCGCCAGCACAATCACGGACTTCTCACAAAAACAGGGGTTCCTCAATACCGTCTACGAGCAGTTCTTTCAAGGCTTCTCTGTCAAAGTCGCAGATACGCACGGCATCGTCTACACACCGCAACCGATCGTCGATTTCATGGTGAAAAGCGTTGAACACATCTTACAGACCGAGTTCGACCGTTCAATGTCCGATACCGGTGTGCATATCATTGACCCGTTCGTCGGCACCGGCAACTTCATCGTCCGCATCATGCAGGCACTCGATCCGATCTCGTTGGAGCGGAAATATACCGCGGAGCCGCCAGAACTCCAGTGCAACGAGGTGATGCTCCTACCCTACTATATCGCCAGCATGAACATTGAGCATGCGTTTTTCAGCACAACGCACCGATATATGCCTTACGAAGGGATATGTTTGGTAGATACGTTTGAGATGGCAGAAGGACAGCAGATGTCGCTCTTCACCGCTGACAATACAGCACGCGTTGAGAAACAGAAAGAGACCGATATGTTCATCGTCATCGGCAATCCGCCTTATAATATAGGACAGGTTAACGAGAACGATAACAACAAAAACCGGAAATATAAGACGATGGACCAGCGAATTGCGGACACCTACGTAAAGGACTCTGAGGCAACGCTCAGGACTGCGCTCTATGACCCCTACATAAAAGCAATTCGGTGGGCATTGGACAGGATTGGAGAGGAAGGTGTTGTCGCCTTCGTAACAAATAACAGTTTTCTCAGTGGCGTAGCGTTTGATGGCATGCGGAAACACCTCGCAGCTGATTGCGACACAATCTATGTTCTGGATTTAGGAGGCAATGCGCGGAAGGGGTTAAAGGTCACAGATGCAAATGTGTTCGGGATACGTGTCGGTGTGAGCATCAATTTGTTTGTGAAGAAAAAGGAGAATCCATCAGAATCACCCTATATTTTCTATTATCGCACCAATGATTTATGGGATAAAAAACAGAAATTTGATTTCCTGGGTGAAAGTCAACATATAGGCGGCGTTCCGTGGCAATCTGTTCAACCGGATTCACGACAGACATGGCTTACCCAAGGACTCTATACTGAATTTGACACCTTTATTCCAATGGGAAGTAAGGAAGCAAAGGGAGAAAAAGATGAAGCAATAGGTGTTATTTTCAAAACCTACAGCAACGGTGTGAAAACCAATCGCGATGCATGGGTTTGCAACTTCAACCGAAGCACGCTAACTGAAAACATAAGGAGAATGATTGAAAATTACAATGCGGAAGTTGCACGATGGGGACAACGGACGGATCGGAGTGATAACCTTGATGATTACGTAATTTCTGATGGGACAAAAATTAAGTGGAGTTCAACTTTAAAGCAAAAACTGCGAAATGGTCAGGTGGAGGCATTTACAGAGGCAAAAATCCGGCAATCTCTTTATCGTCCCTTTACGAAATCTAACCTCTATTTTGATCGAATGATGAATGATAGAGTGCTTGTATTTCCTTTTATTTTTCCGATTTCAGAGACAGAGACGGAAAATCGAGTGATTTGCCTGACGGATAAGGGGTCTGAAAAACCTTTCATGGTTCTTATGAGCGACCAACTCACCGACCTCCATGTTGTGGGTCCAGGTTGCAGTGCCCAATGCTTTCCCTTCTACACCTACGACGAAGACGGCACAAATCGCCGCGAGAACATCACCGATTGGGCATTGACGCAATTCCGCACGCATTACGCGGACGACACCATCAGCAAGTGGGACATCTTCCACTATAACTACGGACTCTTGCATCACCCGGAGTATCGCGAAAAATACGAAGCGAACCTCAAACGCGATCTACCGCATATCCCTCTCGCTAAAAACTTCTGGGGGTTTGCAAAGGCAGGCGCGAGGTTAGCGGATCTCCACGTCACCTACGAATCGCAACCCGAATACGATAAACTCAAGTTCATCCAGACCCCGGAGGTGCCGCTCGATTGGCGCGTTGAGAAGATGAAACTCTCGAAAGACAAAACACAGATTGTCTACAATAAATTCTTGACGCTTGATGGGATACCGCCAAAAGTCTTCGACTACCGGCTCGGCACCCGTTCCGCGCTGGAGTGGGTAATCGACCAATATCGTGTCAAAACGGACAAACGGAGCGGCATCGTCAACGACCCAAACCGCACCGATGACCCGCAGTATATCGTCAAGTTAATCGGCAAAGTCATCACTGTCAGCGTGAAGACGGTGGATATTATCGACAACCTACCGGCATTAGAATCCCCAGACCCGGTAGACACCGTTTGAAACTGCCCATAGGTGTCAATTTAAGGAAAGATGGCATTGTAGGTTGGGTTGAACGGATGCCATCAAACCGATTGGAGAACATACGAGAATAACCATACTACTATCCATTATGCTCACTACACAAGCAACCGCCAACCGCTTCCAAGACTTCACTGCCGATCCAAACTGGGAAGGTAGAGGCAATCGAACCGCCGAAAAGCACGCTCGAACCGTTGTGCAAGACTTCGGCTACAGTCGCACGAATCATGCAGGCGGCGAGACACCCGGTGAGATCGGCGGACATATCTCACGTTCACTGACACCAGCGACTTACGCCACAGTTATCCCCACGAAAACACTCAACGACCCCTTCACAGCGTCTGGCAAATTCGCTGTCACCGAAGCCGATAGCAGTAGTGGGATGCTGATCGGTTGGTTCAATACCGATTCAAGAGGTTGGAGAACCCCCAATTCGCTGGTGTTCCGATTGGACGGCAACGGCGGAAAATATTGGGTGTTCTTTGAATACGGGACGCAGAATTATCTGACAGGAGGCAGCGCGACCTTTGAAGGTGAACGCTATCAAACCACGAAAACGCCACCAGAGCAGGCGGACAGCACAGTACATACGTGGTCACTAACCTACGACCCGGACAGTGCCGATAGCAACGGCAAGATAACCTTTGTCATAGACGGTGTAACCTATACGGCACCACTGGCACCCGGACACAAAGCCGACGGTGCCACCTTTAATCGCTTCGGTATGGTGAACATGCAGGTTGCCGGGAAGGGGATGAACGTCTATCTCGATGACCTGAGCATTGATGGAGAATCCTACGATTTCACCGACGATCCGGCTTGGGAAGAGAACCGCAACCGCATCACATTCGATGACAGCGAAATCCGACCCTACCATAATTTTGGATGGAGCCAAACGAACCACGCCGGTGGAACACTCGGCGAAATTGGTGGGCTGATTTGGCGCGCAGACGAGAGGAAACCTGAACAGGCGGGGTATTATGCGGATCGAATCGGTCATCTAACGATGGAGGATACACTTGAGGCATCCGGAAAAATCGCAATGCTTCGGGCAAGTGCTGACAGTGCCGTGCTTATCGGTTGGTTCAATTCGGAAACCTATATCGGCGCCCCACCGAGCAACTTTGTCGGCATCATGGTTGAGGGACCCAGTCGTATCGGACATTACTTCCGTCCTGTCTATGCCAACGCTAAAAGTCAGCACGAAATTATGAAGACCGGACCCGTGATTAAACCTTCTCGCACAGCGCATCAGTGGCGACTCGCCTACGCACCAGATGCCAACAATGGAGACGGACAGGTGACTGTCACGTTCAATGACGAAACAGTCTCGCTGAATCTCAAACCCGATGCTCGCGCGGGTGGTGCCGTTTTTGATCGGTTCGGCATCCTTTCATTTCAGCGCGGTGGACATTTTGTCGATGTCTATTTTGATAATGTTTCCTATACTGTCCAATCGAAGTGATACGTTGTGATTTTTTCTAAAATTAACTGGGAGTGTTCATAAGGACTATCCACTTTTTCAAATTATGCACCCTTTGCCCTTAAAAATAGTCTCTTTAATAATTGGATAATAGTGCCATGCCGACACGCGCGACAGAATGACGGCTTTGAATCATTGGTCCTAAAATTACGAATCGGAGGAATCGGTATGAGATTGAAGTTGGTTTTTTCTATCATCTTCTGGATGCTGATGTGTGGAATGATGCGTCCACTTTTTGCCAAAGCATGCGTGGTCTCCTAACGGTTCTGAGATAGCCTTTATGGCAGCCAAGTTCGTTTGGGCTGAAAACGGAAATCTCCAAGCACCGAACGTCAGGGTCGAGATTATTAATCTACAAACGCATGTAGAAGAGAAAATTCTTCCGGGGAAGATTGGGATGTTTGACCCAGCTTGGGCACCCAATAGCGCGCAGATAGCCTTTTTTTGGACAGGTAGGCAAGAGATAGGACACACTATGGGGGTCTATGTTGTGAACCAAGATGGTAGCGGACTCCGGAAGATTGCAGATGGAGGCGGCAACTTCGCGTCTAATCCTGCCTGGGCACCGCACGGGAATGAACTCATTTACGATAAACGGGTTCGTGGTTTCAGACAACTCTTCAAAATCGCTTCGGACGACGGTGTTCCAGAACAACTCACGCGCCGGGGTGATAACGCCAACGCGGATTGGTTTAATCCAGCGTATGCGTTGCCGGTCTCGCCGCAGCCGGCGTTGCTATCGACGACCTGGGGACAACTGAAAAAGGAGAATCCGGATGGTAGAAAATGATGTTCAATTAATCCAGAGAACCTTAGCAGGTGATGAGGCGGCGTTCACTGCTTTAGTCCGAAAATACCAAAAGGGTGTCCACGCACTCGCGTGGCGGAAAGTTGGCGATTTTCATATCGCTGAAGAGATTACACAAGATACCTTCCTCCAAGTCCACAAAAAACTCACGACACTCCAAAACCCCAACCAATTTGCAGGGTGGTTATATGTAATTACGAATCGGATGTGCATTCGGTGGTTCAAAAATAAAAAACCGCCAATGCTATCACTGGAAAAAATATCTCGCACAGAAGTAGAAAAATCTTCTTATAAACATTATGTATTAGAGCAACGAGAAACGGAAGCCGCGGAACGCCGCTACGAAATCGTTAAGGAACTCCTGAAAAAACTACCCGAAAGTGAACGTACCGTCGTAACGCTCCACTATCTCGGCGAGATGACTGCCAAAGAAATTGGCAACTTCTTAGGCGTATCCGCGAACACAATCAAGAGTCGGCTTCAACGGGCGCGGAAGCGTTTACAGGCGCGGAACGAAGAATCCTTAATTCGTGAGATGCTTGGGAATTTCCAATTACCCACTCACCTAACAGAGCACATCATGCGGCACGTCGCCGATCTGAAACTGACACCGCCGCAGGTCGCGAAACCGTTGCTACCGTGGGCGGCTTTTGGCGCGGCTGTGCTTTTGATAGTTTTGATGCTCGGTACGCATCATCAGTATCTCGCGCGCTTCCAGCAGCCATACAGTTTTGAAGCACAATCTGAACCGACGGTTGAAATCGTTGACGCACCTATCATGCTCCATCTGCTTTCCAAACCAGCTGTCCGAAATCAGGTCGGACGCACGACGACCGCCACCAAAAACATCGGGACCGGCTTACAGACTGCTGAGGCGGCTGTCGTAACCACAACAACGGCGGATTTCTCCGCTACATTTTCGACTGCGCCGTGGACACAGATGGGCGGACCGCCAGGCGGATTCGTGTTTGACATCTTTGAGACATCTAACAAAACACTCTACGTTAATTCGTCAATAGGCATCTACAGGTTAACAGCAGATGCAACTCTCTGGACACCCGTAAACGTCAATATTCCAAACGAAATGCCGCGAGTGCCTATAGCAGAGCATGCAAGCACCCTCTATATCATCGCTGGCAATGAACTATTAGCTTCAACCGATGATGGCGAGACGTGGAATACATTAGGGCACCGGCCAGAAGGACACCCTGCTGAACTCATCGTGGTAGATGCAGCAGATGGACGCAACGCACCCGCGAATGTTACGATGTATCTCGCCCTTTGGAAGAGAGGCGTTTTCCGATCCACCGATGCTGGAAAACACTGGACACCCGTGAACACGGGATTAACGGGTAGAGAAATTTACAAACTCGCTGCGATTAAAGAGACGGTATTCACTGGCACAGACAGAGGCCTCTACCGCCTCAACGCCGATGTTTGGGAACAGTTACCGGTAGATACAACCAGAGCCGTACACGACTTGGTGGCCTTTGAAGATACTCTCTATGTCGGAACAGGTCGCAAAGTTGAGGATCACATGCGACTTGATCTGTCACGGGCAGGCAGAATTTTCAAATCAAACGATCTCGGAACGTCGTGGACCGAGATAACGCCTACAGACAAAAAATATCCCCTTATAGCAGCATCTGCTATGGCAATGGCTGTTAGAGGCGAAACAATTTTAGCACGCGGTCTCAGGCTATTTTGTTCAAAAGATGACGGGATAACTTGGACAAATCTTGGCACTGTCTCAAATACCTATGCCTATTTAGCATTCGATAAAAATACCTTCTACAAGACCGGAAACTCCGGTCTCTATCGCACAACCGACGCGGGTGAATCGTGGCATCATTTTATGGACGGCATGGTCGGCACCGGAGCACGAGATCTGGTGGTATTCAATAATAGCCTCTATGTACATGCTAACGGCAATATGGTTCAATCTGCTGATGACGGCGAATCTTGGACACCTGTTCCAGTTGATTACGCCGAACAAGCATCTGAACCCTCAAAAAGAGAATCTCCTAACACCGACTTCGATACTGATTCAAAATTTGTGATTGTTGACGACGTTCTTTATGCTATTGAGTCTGGGCGAGACAACCTCCGTATCTTCCATTTATCTGGTGATAATACGTTTATCCCTGTTCAAGGCGTACCCGATTTTGGTAAGAGAAATCTGTCTCCTGCGGTGCTAAAGGAGATTGCGGTAGCACAGGGAATGTCCTTTTCTGGTGATCCTGAAAAGGACCGTAAATTGATGAGGGATTTGTCCTTTCGTGAAAACTATGAGAGAGCCGGTGCGTTTGCAATCAGTGGTGATACTTTCTACGTGGAATACAAGCGGAAACTCTTTAATTGGAAACCGAGTGATCCTGAATGGAAAAATACCGGATTAATAGATACCGGGAAACGGGCTGATGACGGCTCGAAAAATGGGTTCAAATTGGCGGTCTCAGCGGAAACCGTCTACGTCGGTAAGCGAGACGGTAGGCTCTTTCAGTCGCTTGATGGCGGCGACAGTTGGCGCGACATTACCCCCAGCCTGCCCCTACGTTTTACCCATTTCAAGGAGATCGTTTTTGTCGATTCAACGGCTTACGTCGCAACGGACAGAGGTATTTTAGCTTCACAAACCGGCGCATATTGGCGTGTCCTGACCGATACCGCGGGCGAGCGTATCGTTATAGACAGATTTGCTGTTGATGGTACCACAATTTATGGGGCTGGTGATGCCGGTGTCTATCGTTTAGAGGACCGTAGACAATCGGAACAGATTTTTCCAAGCGTGCCAGATAAAGTCCTCTCACTCGCTGTTAAAAACGACACACTTTATATTGTTACCAGACACAACGGGATGTTTCAGATTCCGCTTGCGGAAGCGGGAGACAACTTATCTCGTAAATAGAGGGAACAAAATTTGAAATGGAGATTATATCTTATACCTACTAAAGTTTGGACAATTTTAAAATAGACACAGGTTTCCACTTGAATACCCTCTTGTGTAGCATAAACTTTCAGTTTGTGTCTCTTGTGTAGCATAAACTTCCAGTTGTGTCTTGTGTAGCATAAACTTCCAGTTTGTGTCTCTTGTGTAGCATAAACTTTCAGTTTGTGTCTCTTGTGTAGCATAAACTTCCAGTTTGTGTCTCTTGTGTAGCATAAACTTCCAGTTTGTGTCTCTTGTGTAGCATGGTCTCCTGTTAGGCTGTGTCTCTTGTGTAACTAACCTGTTATAGTTTTTTCCGCGTTTGCCTGGGTACAGAACTCACAGAAAAATACCAAGCCCCTTGAAAACGCTACTTGATACACAAATCGATTGTCCAAACTTTAGTTATACCTATGCCAATGAAAAAAATATATCGTAAATCCTTGTGGTTTCAGTTGCTCCTCGCGTCTGTTGTGAGCATACTTGTCTATAATGCTTTTACCTATGCAGAAGATGCCGAGGATTGGATGCCCGATCCAAACCTTCGGCAGGCTGTCCGTGAAGAACTCGGCATCCCTGATGAGATACCTATACATCCTGGAGACATGACAGGATTACATAATCTTATCTTAATAGAAATAGAACACGAGATTAGGAGTTTAAGAGGACTTGAGTATGCCGTGAATCTTAGAGTCTTGGTTATCGACAGAAGTGAAGTCTCAGATTTAGCACCACTTGCGGGGCTTGAGAACTTAGAATTCTTGGCTATTGTTAAAAGTGAAGTGTCGGATTTGACACCGCTTGTGGGGCTTGAGAACTTACGGGTCTTAAAGTTGTCTAAGAATCACATCTCGGATATTGCCCCGCTCGCAGGGTTAATAAACCTGGAAGAATTGAAGTTGCAAGAAAATCAGATAGAAGATTTTACACCGATTTTGAAACTCCCAAGACTTCAAAATGTGCAGACTTATGGAAACAGCGCAGATGTTACAGAATTGATTGCATTGAATCTCACATCCCACAATATATGTGCTTTACCTCGAGATTCTGTCGAAGTTAGGTTGAAGAACATAAACACACCGCGGGTATTTGCAGCATGGCATAACATTATCAACTTGCCAGGAACATGGAGCGAACTACTCACATACCACCATCTATATTTTTCTTACCCGGATTACTTTGGTACTCAATGGGAATCTACGTCCAACGGTTGGAAACTAATTGGAGATATAGAACGCGCAAAGTCAACAAGAAACGCGCTGCTTTCTCAAAACCCCAATATGATATTTCTTGCTGTCATCCGTTACTACTATGGACATCCAAATGAGTATCCTGAAGATTGGGAGTACTGGTTGCGAGACACATCAGGTAAGAGGGTGGAGGACGGGAATAACGGTGTATATCTCATTGATTATACACATCCTGAAATCCAAGATATGTTCGTCCAACAGGCAATTGAAGTTTCAAAATGCGGGTTATATGACGGTATATTTCTCGATCACTGGAATGAACAGCCAAGACTCGAAGCTTCCAAGACTTTAGAGGAAGAACACACTGCACGAGACAGAATTCTCAAGGGAATTCGCAAGGCAGTGGGTGATAACTTTCTGATAATGGTAAATACGAATCGAGGTAAAATTCCAAGATGGGCTTCCTATGTGAATGGAACATTTATGGAAACCGTACGGGATTACAAAAGTGGTTACACATACGCAGGACTGCGCGAAATTGAAAACACGTTACTCTGGTCAGAGAAGAACTTCCGAGAACCACAAATAAATGCCCTTGAGGGATGGGGACTTGAGAGCGAACCGCTTGACAGTCCTAAAAACCGGCAGTGGATGCGTGTTTTCACAACGCTGAATTTGACGCATTCCGACGGTTACGTCCAGTATGTAACAGGGATTAACGGTCCCGTACACACGCACGCTTATGAACTCTATGCAGGACATTCAGAAGAACACGCCATCGGAACATCCCATGACCACCAACATCAACATTACTGGTACCGCTTCTACGAGGCACCCCTCGGTCGGCCGGTGGGTGGTGATGAAACTAAAGGGCAGTTTTATGAGGATCGCGAGGGGTTGTTTATCCGGGAGTTTACTAACGGCTGGGCAGTGTATAATCGGTCCGGCTCCGAACAACAGATTGAATTTGCGGAAACGGTCTCTGGCTGGTCGAGCGGTGTGGAGCATCAACGCCGGCATACGTTGGCAGATTTGGATGGCGAAATCTATTTGAAGTCGGAAACGCCTCCTACTGCGGATGTCAATGGTGATGGCACGGTGAATGTACTGGATTTAGTTATTGTGGCGAATGCGTTTGGGGAAGCGGCACCTGATCTGAATGGTGATGGCGTTGTGAATATACAGGATTTAGTGATTGTAGCGAATGCGTTTTGAAAAGGAGATTATAGATTATCTTATGACAATGAAAGAAATATATCGTAAATCATTTTGGTTTCAGTTGTTCCTCGCGTCGATTGTGGGCATACTTGTCTATAATGCTTCCGTCCATGCAGAAGATGTCCAAGACTGGATGCCGGATCCACACCTACGGAGAATTGTATCAGAAGCGTTGGACGTGGAAAGCCTAACAATCGCGGACATGCAACGATTACACACGCTTATAAGCGAACGTGATGAAATTGAGAACCTTGAAGGTCTCCAACACGCCGTTAATTTGAAGTTTCTAAGTATCAATCGATGTAACATTTCAGACCTAACGCCCCTCGCTGGACTGGTCAAACTACACACGCTCGAATTTTATGACACCCAGATTTCAGACCTAACACCCCTCACTGGACTGATAAATTTAAAAGAATTGCAATTGAGCGAGAATCAGATTTCAGACCTAACACCCCTGGCGGGACTGATAAATTTAGAAGTATTGCTATTGCGCGAGAATCAGGTTTCAGACCTATCCGCAATAACCGGTCTAACCAAACTCAAAGTTTTGGAAATAATAGACAACCCTATTGAGGATTTTTCCCAGATCAAGCATTTCGCAGGAGCAATAAAAAACTCATTTGAGAGATGGTGTTTATCTTTATTTGACGATTTTTCGTACAAACTCCCTTTGGCAGAACGCATTCAAAACAGAAACTTTCCTTCTAATTGGGTAAAATCCCACACGCTTGCGGAGCACGATCAACACACTATAGAAATTTTCACGGTGTTTGACTTTATTTTTGGAGTGCACCCTTTTGGCCCACTCGGAAATGATGTGAGAACAATATGGCTGTCTCCTGAGGGTATAAACGCAACCTTACGGACAGGACAGATGGATAAAATGATAGAAACACACACCGAAGTCCTTCGCCGAAATCCTAATATGATTTTGCTTGTAGGGCTGTATTTTGAGAGCGGGCACCCCGATTTTTATGGCGAAGATTGGGACGGTTGGCTACGCGATAAAGAAGGAAACCGTCTAACATCAGTTTGGCGCAGGCATGCCATGGAAGAACTAATAGATCATCTTATTGACTTCACGAAACCTGCTGTCATAGAACAAATTGTGCAACAGGCAAAAGCGATTAGCGAGTGTGGACTCTATGATGGTATCTTTTTTGACCATTGGGGCGAAGGAAAAAAGAGGCTACAGGGAATCTATACCGCAGAAGAAGAATCTATTGCGATGGACACAATCCTCCGACGCATTCGCGAAGTTGTCCCCGATGACTTTTTTATACTCGTTAACAACAACCGCCGTAAACTGCAGCGCCGTTGGGCACCCTATGTCAACGGTATCTACATGGAAACAGGACGTGATCTTTATGACTTTCACCCGGGTGAACCTGAGGGCTATACCTTGTCTGGGATCCGTGACATAGAAGATGCGCTTTTGTGGAATGAACGAAGCTGAGGAAACCAACATTAAATCTTTTAGAAGGTGAGTTGTCACCTTTCAAACCGATCGACGGTCCCGAAGCAAAGCAACGCAACAGGTTTTTCACGACAATGGCACTCACGCATTCCAATGCATCGGTTTATACGTTCCATTATGATGAGTTTTACTGGTACGATTTCTGGAACGCCGACCTCGGTCGTCCGGTGGGTGGCAATGAAACGAAAGCGCAGCTTTATGAGAACCGAGAGGGGTTGTTTATCCGGGAATTCACCAATGGTTGGGCGGTGTATAATCGCTCTGGTAAGGAACAGGAGATAGAACTTCCGCAGGAGGTCTCCGGCTGGGCAAGCGGTGTAGAGAATCAACGCCAGCATACGTTGGCAGATTTGGATGGCGAAATCTATTTGAAGTCGGAAACGCCTCCCACTGCGGATGTTAATGGTGATGGTGTCGTGAATATCCAGGATTTGGTCATCGTCGCAAATGCGTTTGGGGAAACGGCACCGGATATAAATGGTGATGGCGTTGTCAATATACAGGACTTGGTGATTGTAGCGAATGCGTTTGAATAGAGAAAGAGAAATAACACAAGAAAGAGATGCATTTATGAAAAATGTTTGGACAAAATGTGTTTATATGCTGATATTGCAGTTTGTTTTAGTACCCGCTGCGTTGTCAAACACTTTGACGATCAGTGAAGATGGTGAAGTTTTCGCTGAGACGGATCGCTATCAGGTGCGGTTTAAAAATGGTAACGTCATACATGTGCATAACAAACTCACTCAAGAAACGTATACACTTTCAGGAAGACCAGATGCAAGACTTTCAGGGATGCGTGGGCCCCGGTTCCATGAGTCAGAAATAGACGGCGAAGATTACTTGGAACCTGAGTGGGAAATAGGTGGTGCTGATGCCTTGGAAGTTGAAAAGATTTCACCCTTAGCGGCGAAACTGACGGCTCGGTGGCATCAGAGCACACTTATTATGTGGGTGATTATTGAGGTGCTCACTGGAGATTTAATAATTAGACAGGAAGGTTTTTCTGATCAAACAGGAATTTCCACTATCGGATGGGGAATCGGAAATTTAGATTATGATCAGGTATCTCCGATTGTGCCAGGGCGCAGCGGAAACATAATGAATGGACAACACACGATGGATTTGTATTGGACGTATCCGGGTCTATGGGAAGCCCCTCTTGCCGTCGTGCAAGGAACATTGGGCGGATGTTTTGTGATGAGTGAGGATGAAACAGATCAATTTAAAGCACTCGGTCAGTGGCCAGAGAGAAAAAAGCCAAATCTCTTCGCTATTGCTTTTAACACGCACAATTTTCTTCCTTTTGAAAATCGTCAACATATTACCTCCGCAATTTGGAGATTTAATACATATAGGGGTGATTGGCAGGTGCCTGCGGAAAGGTATCGTCAAGGGATGATGGAGCGAAATGCATCGCGTCTCGCTCATAAGCCGGCGTGGGTTAAAGATATTCAACTCGTTGTTATGTACTGTTCACTGACTCGTAACTACATTAGAATGTTAGATTTTTTACCACAACAGATCAACCCGCAAAATGTGTTAATTTACTGTCGCGGCGGTTGGAGACAGGAACACTTCGGGGCGTTTGTATCTGAGGCAAAGGCTCGCGGGTTTAGGGTAATGGTCTATGCAGGTTTTCCGTTTGTTGCTCAAGACCACCCGCGTTACGCTGAGTGGGAACCCTATTTCTATCGAGATAGCGATGGAAACATACAGGGATGGGAATTAGAACTGGGAGGCCCCGCCTATATAAATCCTGCAGCTTCAAGTTATAGAGAATATTTCGTGCAATTATTGAAAAACGTGCAAGAGACATATAACATTGATGCCATCCATCTTGACGCTAACGGGCTTATCAGAAATCACGCTACAATTGATGGATTGACACCTATTCAAGGGAACATGCTTTTACATGAAGAACTTATTGAAGCGATGCCAGATATTGTTTTTTCTGGCGAATATATTCACGCGGTGACAGCTCCGTATGTCGCTTTTTATGGGACCGCGGACAATTTGGATTACGGAGATCCGCACCCGATTACGGATTTCTTATTTTCGCAGTGGTCCCTTGCTTATAGCGGTACTTTTGCCTATTTGGGGGACAGATATAAAGCACAAGAACTGGAAATATTGAATGCACATATTAAGACGTATAAACAGGTACCGGTGCTTCCGACAATCCGGTATTATTTTGAGCATCATCTGGAAATACAACAAGCGATTTCCATACTGCATCGCACCTCTTCAAATGTTGAGTTTTGGGAAGAATTAGAACAAATGGTGAATACGCCTCGTGAAGATTTGAACTTTGATGGTGTTGTGAACATTTTGGACCTTGTGATCGTTGCGAACGCTTTTGGTAGTTCAACAGATTCCGATTTGAAATTTGATTTGAACTTTGATGGTGTTGTGAACATTTTGGACCTTGTGATGGTCGCAAATGCGTTTTAGATGTGATTTATAGTAAAATCCGAAAATAAATTTACACTTTTGTAGCATAGGAAACCGTTGGTCCCCTGTGGCAGTATAGGACGCAACTTCACGGTTCGCGCTACCATACGAGTGTATAAGTAATTACAGAATCTACTATATCATACGAATGTTTGTGTAGAGCGGAGGTGACGAAACTAATGAAATTTCTAATCATTGTAACAATTCTATTTTTATGTGAGGGACGTGAGAACAAATGTAGAACGTCAGTTGACGTTCCACGAGAGTAGAGATATATGGCCCGCTTGGTCTCCGAATGGGAAGTGGATCGCATTCATCGCCGAACGCAACGGGGAGATGGACATCTACAGAATAGACGCAGATGGCGGAAATGTGAAGCGGCTGACGAACCGAGGGGGCTGCAAAAGACCGGCTTGGTCTCCGGACAGCCAATGGATTGCCTTTAGTTCAGAACACTCTCTTTTTGTGGGCGAAGAGGTGCCGAACCACGGCAATTTATCGGTTCAACCCCAAGGTAAACTGGCAGTGACGTGGGGACAACTGAAAAAATATGTTATAGTGAATCCTAAAATAAATAGACACATTCGTACCACAAACTTTTAGTTTGTGCCAGTCTGAATGCCTGTTATAGGTATTCAGACTGTTTGAGAGTGCCCAATTAATTCTAAACTTTACTATAAATAACCGTTGAAGGAGAGTTTCTGATGTTTATTAATTTTAAGTGCTTACTCAGTACGGTGTTATTGTTCAGCTTAGTTGTACCTGTTCTTTCTTTCGAGCCGTCCGGTGGTGTTTTGTCGTTGGATGGTGAAGATGACTATGCAATACTCCCTTTTGCGGAACATGGGCATATTTTCCCGGAAGGCACCCACGCGTTTACTGTTGAAGTATGGTTCTATCCGAAAGATGAACCGAAGCAAAAAGATAAAGACCTTATTCTCACTCAGCAAGTTTCCATCGGATTAAAGGCAAGAGATCAGTGTCTACTCGAAAAAAATCAACTTTGCAGTTATCGTCAGGCATATCTTTCAGGAGACAGAGCTGACGGACTTGCAGGAACTGATAGTGCAGTCGAGAAAGATCAATGGAACTATATAGCAATCATTTTCAAGAATGGCATGCTTTGTCATGCGTCCAACAATCGAATTAGTCAAGGCCGGAGACTTCCTCTTGTGGACAGGGTGTCTTTGCATATCAATAGACCTGAAGGCGTTCAAGATTTCGTCGTAGGCGGATATGGTGAGGATAAGTTTGTGGCACCTAACGGTGCGTTGTTATTCCAAGTAAGTAGTTTTCAAGGCGAAATTGATGCGATAAGGTTTTCAAATATCGCTCGGTATGACTGCGCCGAACAGGGCGACAATCCGTTTAATCCACCGCCTCGTTTTTTTGCTGATGCACACACGTTAGCACTCTGGGATTTCAATGACAAGGAAGGCGCGGATCGCTTTGAAGATACGTCTGGGAATGGGAAGACCCTCATCGGCATGAATGGTGCTGCTGTGATTGGTGGAACCGGTGTTGATCTTAATCGCAATCCTGAAGGTGGACTTGAAATTCGTCCCGATACCTCTTTAACAACGACATGGGGCCAAGTCAAGTCAGAAGCGTTTTGAACTTGACACACAAAATCTTAAAGTTGAACTTGAAAAAGTAGGACTTTTTTGTTCCTACATTTAGCGCGCACTTTTAACATATCCATTCCCGTACGACCTACCTTAACCGTTTCAGACCCAGGCCCGGTAGGTTCGGTTTTTGCGGCGTACACGCCCAGATGCGACGTGCATCGCGGCGTACACGCCCAAATGCGACCTGCATTCCTAACCGAACCGGATACTACGCGGAAACCTTGAGGACTTCAAAACCCTCTTGAATCCCGTCTCAGTTCCCAGGTCCGGTAGGTGCGGTTTTGCGGTGTTGAAAGTGTGTTATTTTTGGAATTTACTATAATCCAAACCCTATGGGTATCAATTTTTTTTCAAATCATGCACCCTTTCCGCCTTAAAATTGTATCATTAACAATTTGAATGTAAACACAATCACGTTTATGCGTGAGACATGGAGAATGCTGATGGTGGAAAACGATGTTCAACTGATTCACAGAATTTTGTCGGGTGATGAAGCGGCATTTAGTGCTTTGGTCCAAAAGTACCAAAAAAGCGTTCACGCGCTGGCGTGGCGGAAGATTGGCGATTTTCACATCGCTGAAGAGATTGCCCAAGATGCCTTCCTCCAAGCATACAAAAACCTTGCAAGGCTGAGGAATCCCAGCCAGTTTGCTGGATGGCTTTATGTGATTGCGAGTAATCTTTGCAAGAGGTGGCATCAAAGCAACAAACCCGCGATGCAATCCCTGGATGACACATCTGTAGCGGACGTAGAGGCATTTTCTTATAGACGTTATGTATCGGAGCAACGGGAGGCGGAAGCGATGGAACATCGCCACGAAATCGTCAAAGAGCTTCTGGAAACATTGCCAGAGAGTGAACGGACGGTGGTAACGCTCTACTACCTCGGTGAAATGACGGCGAAGGAGATTGGCAATTTCTTAGGGGTATCGGTGAACACCATTAAAAGTCGGCTTCGCCGGGCACGGGAGCGTTTACAAGCCGAAGAGCACCTGATTAGCGAAACGCTTGGAAACGTCCAGATGCCTGCCAATTTCATTGAGCGTATTATGCAGCAAGTTGCCGACATCAAACCAGCACCACCTTCGGTTGGAAAACCGTTGCTACCCTGGATCGCTTTTGGCACCGCTACCATTCTTATAATGCTGATGATCGGTGTCGGGTCCCAATACCTGAGTCGCTTTCAGAGACCTTACAACTTGAATGCCCAATCGGAAACCACTGTTGAAATTATTGACACACCCATTGTTATTGATACGCAGGCGGAACCGGACCTACGGAACCAAGCCGGACGTTCTGATACCACGGGTCGGGGCAGCGGTGCCGGGCCGCAAGTTTCAGAGCCTGTTGTCCCTGCTGTCGCGCAGATAGAAAAGGAACCACTGACAACACCACAGCAGTGGAGACCCGCGAGCGTACCAGCGAGCGGCCCCGTAGGCGGCTTACTGGTAAGTTCAAATGGCGATATCTACGCCGCTTCGCGTCTCGGTGTCTATAGATTAACGCCAGACACACGAGCATGGACGTTCCTCAGCCCTACAACAACTTTGGAGACACCTACGGAGGCACCCCCCATGATACCGATGGCGGAGCAAAACGGAACCCTTTATCTTATTTCTGATGATAAAGTACTTATCTCAACCGATAGCGGCGAGATGTGGGAGCCGATTGGCACCCGCCCCGAAGGTATTGCTGTCGCATTGGCCGTAACGGATGAAGCCTTATACCTCCTGCTGAGAGATAAAGGTGTTTTCCGATCCGAAGATAGGGGACAGCAGTGGACACCCCTCGGTGGTGAAGTGACGGATAGAAAAATCTTTGCTTTGGCTACTCTTGAAAACACAATGTTTATCGGAACGAATCAGGGACTCTACCGTATCAATCCAGGGCATAATTCGGCAATGGATATGTGGGAAAAATTGCCGCTAACGACCACTAAGGCTATCCACTCCTTAGCGGTTTCTGAAAGCAACCTCTATGTCGGGACAGGTCCCGACTTGGGAGCCTTTAAAGAGGATGAAATACGCGAAGAGGTGTCTGCCGGGCAGTCTATGTGGGAAATTTTCCGGTCAACCGATTTCGGCGATTCGTGGACTGAAATCACACCTACAAGCGAGCCAGTCTTGACGATGCTATCCCCGGGCATTAAGGTCCTTACTGCTGGAAAAACGCTTTGGGCATTGGGATACACCGGCTTCCAATGCCGATCGACTGACGGCGGCGAAACATGGACAAACCACGGATACAAAAAATTGGATCCGCTTTCAATGATGAATTCGTTTATGCTGAGTGTATTCCCCGCTATTGGCATGAACGAAAATATCCTGTTCAAAGCCAGTCCTTTTGGACTTATCCGTTCAACCGATGCTGGCGAATCGTGGCATCCGTTTATGACAGGCATGGTCGGAACCCAGATATCTAACTTAGTCGCATTCAAAAACGCACTCTACGCCTATACCGGTACAAATATCGCGAAATCCACCGACGGTGGGATGTCATGGAGAGACCTGCGATTCAGCCCTGATCAATTAACACCAGAATTAGGATCGGTATTGGCTGTCGGTCTTCTACTCCGTTCTTCGCAGCTGGCAATTTCTGACGATAAACTCTACTGCATCGGCACCGCACTTTCCGTAGACATAGAAGGTACCGAGCAGCGCATCTTCCATCTTTCTAAGAATGGCGGTGTGCTGGTGCTTATGCCAGAAGCCCCTGTTTTGGGTGAAAATCTTTCTATTGAGCCTCCAAAAACTGCATCACAAGAGATGTCGGAAAGAAATATACCCGACGCTGCCCCTAACGATCCTGAGAAAGCCGATAAATCGATAGACACAACCCGCGAGTCCATAGCATCTCACAGCGCGTTTGCAGTCAGCGGTGATACGTTCTATGTGGAATATCAGGGGCGGCTCCTGCGGTGGAGACGCGGCGAACCTGAATGGTTCGACACTGGGCTGGTAGACATTGACGCACCTACTAACCATGAGGGGCCCGATCATTTCGTTCTGGCTGTTTCAGGTGAAACCGTCTACGTTGGCAAACGGGATGGACATCTGTTCCGATCGTTTGATAGCGGGAACACATGGAAAGACCTGACCGCAACACTGCCACTTCGATTTGAACATTTCAACGATATTGTTTTTGCGGGTTCAACGGTTTATGTCGCCACAGACGCGGGGGTCTTAACATCGGCAGACGGTGAAAATTGGCGCGCAATCACCGATAAAGGTGGTACACACACCGTCATAGCCCGAGTTGCCGTAGATGATATAACCGTTTATGGTGCTGGCGATACGGGTGCCTATCAATTGGATACTCGGGGCAGATGGGAACAGATCTCGCCAAACGTACCAAGCCGCGTCATTTCTGTTGCTGTCAAGCGTAACAGGCTTTATATTGTTACCGAACGGAGCGGGATGTTTTATGCCGCGCTTGAGAAGAAAAACGATTGATATTCCCAGCAATTCTCCCATCAAAAACCGCTTATTTTCATCTCATTCAATTTTTTTTCCCATTATGCACCTTTTTGACCTTCAAATTGTATCATTAAACAACGACTGAAAGTTTGAGCAATTTAGGGCAACATAAATTATCTACACCCGAAAGTGTTTTCGGGAAAGGATGCATTCAGATGAAAAAAATAAGCCTTTTGATTTTAACGCTACTGTCCATTTTCACAGTTACTTTACCTTTTGCCGCTGCCGAAGAGTACTTCCATACTCGGACGCTCAGCGGGCATAAAATTCATGTCTCTGCAGTGGCATTCAAAGACGATAGCACACTTATCAGTGTGGGAGGCGATAGCGACCTTCGCTTTTGGGATCTTGACACGGGTGCACAACCTTGGCATACCGAAGTGGATCTCTTCTTAATCTCTGATATTGCGATCTCATCGCATGACTCGCGTTTTGTCGTTTATGCCGGCGGACTCTTTTTCCGCCCTTATATTGGGATGTCTTACACAGATGACGGAGACATAAGAGGTTACCTCACAGGACATACAAACACTGTCAATACGCTGTCCTTTAAACCGGGGAGCTCCATCCTTGCCAGCGGGAGCAATGACGACACAATCCGTATCTGGGATTTAACATGGGACGCATGGAAAAGTCGACCCGTTCGGACACTGCGGGGGCATCGGAATGATGTCGAGTCGGTTGCGTGGAGTCCTGATGGAACGCTGCTCGCCAGTGCAAGTAGAGACCGTACCGTCCGTTTGTGGAACCCAGACAACGGTGCCAACATTGCTACACTTCGCGGACATACGCATACTGTTAGATCGGTTGCGTGGAGTCCTGATGGAACGCTGCTCGCGAGTGCAAGCAACGATGACACCATCCGTATTTGGGACCCAACGGACACGGATTCCCCGCTGCACGTCTTGGAAGGGCATACCGGTAACGTCCATACGTTGGCATTCCATCCAACCGAGGCAATCCTTGCCAGTGGCAGTAGCGATGATACCATCCGCTTATGGGACTCCACCACTGGCGCACACAAAGCCACTCTGAAAGGGCATACCGCTAGTGTTAATACAATTGCTTGGAACTCTGATGGGTCACTTCTTGTGAGTGGCAGTGATGACGACACAATCCGCTTGTGGGAGCCACTCGCAGCGGTTGATATAACAGGGGACGGTAGTGTCACATATCTTGACATTATTGAGGTGGGAGAGAACTACGGAAAAACTGTCGTAGATGGCGCAAACCCACGCGCGGATGTCAACAAAGATGGGGTCGTTAATATTGAAGACCTCATTGTTGTTGCTAAGGCAGTGGATGCCCAAGCACCAGTAGATTCCCAAGCGGCTCCTATTCTTGCACAGCATCTACACGATTTCTCCTTCACTGCAGAAGATGTCCAGCAGTGGATCCAAGAGGCACAGGATGTCGGTGCGGATCCACAGACGATCGCGATCTTAGAACGCTTTTTGGCAGTTGGGACACGGATGGCACGACCGACACCCCCAAAAACAGTGCTCTTGGCAAACTACCCCAACCCCTTCAATCCAGAGACTTGGATACCTTATCAGTTGGCGCAACCAGCGGAAGTCGCTGTCTTCATTCATACTGCGAACGGTGCTTTAGTTCGGAGTTTGCCGTTAGGCGAAATGCCTGCAGGTGTCTATCAGAGTAGAGACCGTGCTGCCTATTGGGATGGTAAGAATGCTCACGGAGAGCCAGTCGCAAGTGGAGTCTATTTCTATACGCTCAAAGCTGGGCAGTTTACTGCGACGCGTAAGATGTTAATTCGGAAGTAAGCAATGTCATGTTTCCAGTAGAGTGGTGGTTTTTCAGGAAATCGCCACTCACTCAATTAAGGGATTTCGAGGGTAAAGCATCTTTTGCGCGCGTGTGCTTCGCCACGGTGTTTTGTCCGCGTTGTCGTGTTATGGAAACAATTTTCGCAACGTCTGAATCAGTGTGCTCTCCGAGAACCATTTGCCCGCCACACGCCACACACTGCTCGAAAACGTCGGATAGACATGGATCATCCCGCTCAACTTCCGCAACGGAATCCCCTGTTGCATCGCCAGAACATATTCATGCACAACCTCACCCGCATTCGTACCGACGAGGTGGACCCCCAATATCTTTCCTGTCCATCGGCTCGCAATAACTTTACTGAACCCGTGCGTCTCGCCTTCCGCAACAGCTCTGTCAACATCGTTTTGATCGAGTGTAAAGATGTCAACATCGCCGTATTTCTCACGCGCCTCTGCCTCGGTCAGACCACAGCGTGCCACCTCTGGATCACAGAAAGTTGTCCACGGCACGACAGCATAGTTGATAGTGTTAGAAAGCGGAAAGAAGATATTTCGGAGGAGCAGCTGCGCTTGAAAAGCAGCGACGTGTGTGAACAGGTAGTGCCCAATCACATCACCTGCGCCATAGATATTCCTGACGCTCGTCTGAAGTTTGTTGTTAACTTCAATCCCGCGGCTACCGACCTGCACCCCGATTTTGTCGAGGCCTAACCCTTCCACATTCGGCGCGCGTCCCGCCGCAATCAGGATTTTATCAAACGCCTGTTCTACTGTTCCGTTCTCACTACTATTAAACTGGACGTTTACGCCTTCTTGGCTTTGCGCAACCTGCGTGATATTCGTATTGAGTCGAATCGTGATCCCCTCCTCACGGAGGTAACCCAGCATCTGTTCAGAGACATCGGTATCCTCTTTTGTGAGGATACGTTCGCTCCGTTGGGCAATCGTCACGTCGGCACCGAGACGGTGAAATGCCTGTCCGAGTTCAATACCAATCGGACCCGCACCGACAACGAGCAGCCGTTCCGGGAATTCTGCCAACTCCCAAACGGTTTCACTGTCGAGGTAATCACAAGATTCCAACCCGGGTATCGGGGGGGCTACCGGACGAGAACCCGTACTGATCACAAATTTTTTGCTTTTGAGCGTGCGTGTCTCTCCGGTTTCGGTATCTGCCACGACGAAGGTATCGGAGGATTCAAAATGCCCGTCTCCAAAAATGACATCGACTCCCATTTCGCGGAACCGCTCCGGGTTGTCGTGTTCTTCTTCTATAGCGTGTTGCGTCCCCCGCACATAATCCATCACGCGTTGCCAATCAGGCGTAGTGTCTTGCACATCAATGCCGTATTTCGCCGCGTTTCTGGTGTAATTCGCCACCTTCGCCGCTTTCAGGAGTGCTTTAGAAGGCACGCACCCCGTCCAGAGGCAGTCGCCACCGATGCGATGCTTCTCCACAAGTGCGGTTTTTTTTCCTAATTTTGCGCCTGCCACAGCAAGCACGAGTCCCGCACTGCCGCCACCGATAATCGTCAAATCGTACGTATCCACAATGTCATCCCCATGTTGACCGACGCAGCACTCTACCCGGCAGCTGCCCCGTCACGTTCCCATCTTCAACAACTGAAACGCCGTTGACGAACACCCAGTTTACACCGACGGGCGATTGCACCGGATCAAACCATGTAGACCTATCTGAAACGGTCTCTGGATCGAAAACGACTATATCCGCGGCGAGTCCGCGACTGATTCTGCCGCGGTCGAAAATTCGGAAACGTTCCGCGGGGAAACCACTCATCTTGTAAATCGCTTCTTTCAGCGAGACGAGTTGACGTTCACGCACAAACTTGCCGAGATACTGCACGAAACATCCATAACTCCGGGGGTGTGGATGTGGAATGTTATAAACACCATCGCTCGCGATCATCATACGCGGGTGGCTTGCCGTCTGATTCAAGATACGTTCGTTTGCTTCAGGCGGTGTCGCCCACGGCATCACAAAGGTCTCAATCGCGGCTTCTTCGCAGATAAAGTCAAAGGCGAATTCTTCGTTAGATTTACCTTCACTTTCGGCGGCTTCAGCGAGCGTCATACCGATAAACCGACCCGAACGGTTGTAACCCACAATCTGGCTACCGTCGCGTAATTCACCGCGTAGGTGTGCAATCGATTTTTCTCGGACTTCGGGGTTTTCGAGATGTGCTAACATATCATCAGGAGCACCCGTCTGATATTCCATCGGGAGCATCATTGCGAGATGCGTCATGCCAGCGGGATAGAGATAGGATTCAAAGGTCAAATCAATCTGTTCCTTCTCAACACGTTCAAGGATATCAGCGACTTCATCGTCTACCCGTTCATGTGAGATATGCACAGGAATCCCAGCGCGTTGAGCAATCTCAATCGTCTCTTCCCACGCCTGTTTTCTCCCGAGAATACGGTATCGGATATGCGCGGCATAGATTGCGTCGTAGCTTGTAGCGATACTTGAGAGATACACGAGTTCGTTCAGGTCGGCATTCGCGGAGGGTTGATAATCCAACCCTAAGCAGAGACTACAAGCACCTTCCGCTAACCACCTATGGGTTATGCGCGTCATCGCTCTCAGTTCATCATTAGTTGCCGGACGTGGATCCCAACCCATCACACCGAGGCGGACAGCGCAGTGGGGTACTTGCGGGTAGAGGTTCGCAGGGATTCGCCCGTGGAACATATCAAGATACGCTTCAGGGGTCTGCCAGTTGAGCGGTAGTTCAGCATCGCCATAAGCGAATTGTGTGTAGTGCCACAATTCTTTCGCCTGCTCTGGTGCCAAAGGTGCCCATCCAAAGCCATCCGGCGCAGCTAAATGCGTCGTTACACCTTGACTGACAGCAGCGAACTGGTCGCGTCCACCGAGCAGAGCGATTTCGGAATGCACATGCACATCAACGAACCCGGGGCAGACAACCTGTCCTGCTACTGAAATCCGACGCGGCGTTTCTGCGTCCGAGAGGTCACCAATCGCGGCGATTTGATCGTCTTGAATACCGAGGTCTGCAACAAACGGTTCCCGTTTACCTGTCCCATCAACGATACTTCCGTCTGCAATGATTGTATCAAATCTCATAAAATTCTCCTCTATTGTTGATTGAGTTTACCATCAAAAAGGGTGTCCGTCAACAGAAAATTTCGATGGAATTGATCTCCAAATCACAACGCTTATCCCGATTTTCTTTGACAAAAAACCTGATGCTTGATAGAATAACAAAAAATCGCCATCGGTCTTTAGCCTTGTAAAGGCAATATGTCCATAACAGCCATCAGGAGGAAACGCATGCATCAGGCACACACTCGTATGAGAACATTGTTTACAGATCTATATTCTACATTAGGGATAGTCCTGCTGTCCGTGGCGATTGCGTTGAGTGGTTGTGGTGAGGATCCTTCTGGCGGCAGCGGCTTCACGGATGTCGCGCGCGGTGAACCGACTATCATTGATTCTGTCTTGGCGAATAATATTTTAGAGGACAGACCCAGCGGGATTACAAACACGTTCTTCGCCGAATTCGACGATCAGGTGTTTTTATGGATCTTATGGACAAATATCACCGAACAGCATACCGTTGAGGTCTCATGGTACTCGCCGGAAGACGACCCTGAGGATCCACCCTTCTGGACAGATAAACAGAGCTTTACATCAACAACCGGTGATAAAATTACATGGTTTTATGTCGATCTACCAGACCCGGACATTACAGGTGAGTGGTTCGTTGAAATCCACCTTGATGGCGACCTCTTTGAGCGGAGCCATTACTTCTGGGTAGAGTAACCACCTGCCGCACCCAGATGGAGAGAAGTCATGGATAGACTCAGCATCGCACATATCGGCACGGGCAGACGTGGTGCCGGTACCTACCTTCCCCTTATCTCAAAACTGACGCATGACCTTGCGTTGGTCGCTGTTTGCGATCCACGTGAAGAGAGCGTTACGGAACAAGGCGAAAAATACAACGTTCCTGCTTACACAGACACCGAGCAGATGTTAGACGAAGTAAAACCTGATATCTGTTCAATCGTGATTACACCGAGCAACAATCACATTCCCGGATTACTCTGCTCCGAACGCGGTGTCAGTTATTGTACAGAAACGCCGATTGATACCGATCTCGGATGGGCGGACAAGATGATCGCTTCCGCACAGGAGAACGGCATAAAACTGGAGGTCAACGAAAACTATTATCGTGTACCGACAGAGCGGATCAAACGCGAGATGATTCTCGCAGGAGTCTTCGGCAAAGTCAACGTCGCCTACAATGATTTTCGAGGACACGGCTATCACGGCATCGGTCTCATCCGCAGCTACCTCGGTTTTGATAACGAACCGGTGCAAGTTTACGGATTCCGAAAGGGATATGACGTTCAGGAACACGTCTGGCGGAAAGGGCAACCCACGCGCAATACCGAAGATTGGCAACATGCGGTGATTGAATTCGCCGATGGTGCTGTCGGCATCTTCAATTTCAGTGGGCTCTCCTACGGTTCTCCGCTACGCGGCTTTAACGGTTCTAAATTCTACGCAGAACGCGGGATGTGTTTCCGAAACGATGCTGTTATTTTGAACGACACCGCCGATGAACAGCGCGCGATTACGATCGCACGCAGAACCAATACCGTTGACGGCTATGAAACCTTAGCCGCACTTGTCGCCGATACGGACCCTGAAGTGGTTTGGGAAAACCCGTTGCAAAATTATCCGCTCAGCGATGGTGAAATTACGGTCGCTTCTGAACTGATGAGCCTCGTCAACGCCGTTCGCGATGATATAGCACCTGAATACGGTGCATACAACGGTCGTAAAGACCGAGAAATTGATGTCGCGATGGCACGTTCATGGTCAAACAACGGCGCACCCGTTACCTTTCCGTTTGCGTATGACAAACGTTGAACGCTCAAAAGATCGCAGGCGAAAAAACCAGCGAAGCACTTCTACGCCTTTGTAAGACATTCTTTGCTGATGGCTGACAATTGAATTTTCCTTGCCGTTTGCGCTCGGATTCTGTATACTTAATTGAGGAAGCACAAAATGCAACAGGGGTGTCGCATGTTAAAAAAAATCCGAGCCGTTTTCGTTTTCCTATTCGTCTTCAGTTGCAGTACGACATTGATGGGAAATGAAACGGCGAAAACATATTTTCCGGGGACGTTTGGCAGCTATTGGGTATATGAAGACCAAGATGGAAATGAATTGACACGCACTGTTGATGAAGGCGAAGAGATTGCTGGCGAAACGTATAACATTTTCATTTACGAACCTGACATAGAAGATTGGGCAAATTACGCTTATCACTTTCTGCCGTCCCTGTACAGTGTTGATGATGAGAGTATTACATGCCTCATCGGCGACGAGATAGAAAAAGCGATGAAGGCACGCCTTATCAAAGAGATGGAAGCTTTCACCGAGATGGCGAAGAAATCTATAGAGGACAACCCGCCACCCGACGCACCTAATATCTCCTTTGATATCAATTATGATGTGGAGGTTAAGGCAGAGGACCATTTTGTTCTGGTTCCAACTGCCACAACTCCAAACGAAAAGTGGGATACAACGCAGATAAAAGCGAAAGTCTCGATGCAGTATGAAATCATAGGGGCACCTGCTGATTTCCCCGCGACAGATGAGATGCCAAAAATTATACTTGACTTTAACATTGCCGAAACCGGAAACATCCTCAGCACAGAAACCGTTGAAACGCAGGCGGGTACCTTTGAGGACTGTTTAAAGATTGAATACCGCACAGCAACGACAATGGAAGTGTCACCTGTCGAACAGCACTCAGCAAATGATCCACCCGGCGAATCTGTTACGACGTTGTGGCTTGCTCCGAATGTCGGGATTGTGAAGTTTCATCAGAAAACAGAGGATATATTTCTGAAAACTATACCTTCTCCTGAGTTTCAATCCTCAGCCACGGTTAAGACTTTTGAATTAACGAAATACCAAATCACGTCCGATGCGTCCGGAAGCAGTGAGAGCGATTAATCCCGCTTTATATGCTGAAATCCCGAAATATGTAGACATTTTCTGTAAAGTTAGCAAAAATAGCGAAAGGAACTCTTCATGTCAAAAAAAATGCGGTCCGTTTTCGTTCTCTTACTCATCTTCGGTTTTAGCACGACATTGATGGGGAATGAGTGGGCAAATTACTATTTTCCAGATGCACTCGACAGTTACTGGACTTATGAAGACCAAGACGGTGAGGAATTAACGCGCTACGCCATAGCACCCGAAGATATTGATGGCGAAACCTATAGTGCCTTCAGTTATGAACCCGTCTTGGAGGACTGGACAAAATACCAGTATTATTTTCATCCCTATTTTTACCAAGTCAGTGACGACTGGGTGGCGTTCTTTGTCGGTGATGATATCGAGAATACGACACGGGCGGTCACAGAGAAGCACTGGAACGAGGCTATGGTAGTGATGAAACAACAGTTGAATAATCAACTGCCACCCGGGGTGACTGTTGACCTTAATGTAACATACGAACTTGATATAGAGGCACAAGACTATTTCTATGTTTTGCCAACGCCTGCGACGTTCAATGAGGAGTGGGAGGCTTCGCGCGTTAATGTGGAAATGGATCTGCAGATTGACATCACAAGCAACGTGGAGGGTTTTCCACCAACAAGTCAGATGATCACAATGTTCTTAACGCTTGTTGAAACTGGGAATGTAACGGGTACAGAGACGGTCGAAACCGCTGCCGGTACGTTTGAAGATTGCCTAATAATTGAGTATAAAATGGATGCCTCAATAAGGACTGAACCGGATCTACCAGAAGCGAAAACTATGTTTGAGGATGTATATAAGGGGGCGTTGACAACGCTCTGGCTCGCTCCGAATGTCGGTATTGTTAAAATGCTACAGGAATCCGAAAGTACCGACATCGTTAAAACCATTGAACTAACGAACTATGAAATCAAATCCACTGAATCAGAGAGCAGTGAAAGTGATTAATTCCGCTTTCTGAAGCACCGCTTTCGGGAACTTGAAAGTTTACCGCGAGGCGCAAAAGGAATCTCTTATGTTAAAAAAAATGCAGCCTGTTTTTGTCCTTTTACTCATTTTCGGTTTCAGCGCGATGTCCGTCGGAAATGAATGGGCAAACTACTATTTTCCAGATGCAGTTGGCAGCTACTGGACTTATGAAGACCAAGACGGGAACGAATTAACGCGCTACGCCATAGCACCTGAAGATATTGATGGCGAAACCTATCGCGCCTTCAGTTATGATCCCGCCTTGGAGGATTGGGCGGACTTTGAGCATTACATTCATCCGTATTTTTATCAGGTCGGGGACGACTGGGTCGCGTTCTTTGTCGGCACTGAAATTGAGAACGGGCTTAAAGCACGCACAGCGCAAGAGATGGAAGAAATACTGCCAATGCTACGTCAACAAATGCTCGGGGATGCCCCTGAAGGGGTCGCCCTTGACTTGAATTACGATATTGAGGTGGTATCCGCAGATTATTTCTATCTGCTACCTACACCTATTGCCTACAATGAAGAATGGACAGCGTTGGAGTTAAATGTTACGCTCACCCTGACTATGGATATCCAAGGGGCACCTATGGAAATACCGGGCGGTGCACCGGTTATCAAAACCCATAGCACCATCATTGAGACAGGCACAGTTACCGGCACAGAAACCGTTGAAACATCTGCTGGCACGTTTGAAGACTGCTTGATCATTGAATACCAGACGAACGAAACGGTTGAAGTAAATATATCTGTGCCTGGTGCGCCGCAGCAAGAACCGGAAGAACGAAACGGGACGACCCTAACAACAATCTGGTTGGCACCTAACGTCGGTATTGTCAAATTCAGTCATGAGCATCCGGAGTCTGACGAAGCAAAGGAGCAGCTCGGATTGGAACCTGATGGAGAGAGTACCCTCGAACTAACGAACTATGAAATCAAAGGCTCACCTTCGGAGGATGAATGAGCACCTTCCCTGTCTATCGCCCGAGACGGATGCGTGCAAATGAAAACCTACGCCGACTCGTCCGCGAAACGGCACTCTCTGTCAATGACCTCATTTATCCGATGTTCGTCGTTCATGGACATAATACCGCAACCGAAATTTCTGCGATGCCCGGTTGCTACCAATTCTCGGTTGATAGGCTCGTCACCGCCGCGAAAGAACTCGCTGCCCTCGGAATCCCCGGCACAATTTTGTTCGGCATACCCGCAGCGAAAGACCCACTCGGCACTGAGGCTTATGCCGATGACGGTATCATTCAACTCGCGGTCCGAGCAATCAAAGATGCCGTGCCGGACCTGCTTGTGATGACAGATGTCTGTCTCTGTGAATACACCGATCATGGGCATTGTGGTGTCATTGAAGATAACGAGGTACAAAACGACCCGACACTGGCACTCCTCGTTAAAGAGAGCCTCTCACACGCTCGTGCTGGTGCCGATGTCATTGCCCCCTCAGATATGATGGACGGTCGCGTCGGCGCAATTCGAGAAGCATTGGACGAAAACGGGTATGAGAATATACCCATTATGGCATACGCCGCCAAATATGCTTCGGCATTTTACGGTCCCTTTCGCGAAGCCGCGGAATCCGCACCACAATTTGGGGACCGCCGCTCCTATCAGATGGACCCAGCGAATGCAGAGGAAGCACTACGGGAAGTCGCATTGGATATTCAGGAAGGCGCGGACATTCTTATGGTGAAACCCGCACTCTCGTATCTGGATGTCATCCATCGCGTCAAGACAGAATTTCAGGTACCTGTTGCTGCCTATAACGTCAGCGGAGAATACGCTATGGTTAAAGCAGCAGCACAGAACGGTTGGATTGACGAAGAGCGGGTCGCATTGGAACTTTTAACAAGCATCAAGCGCGCCGGCGCGGATATGATTTTAACGTACTTCGCAAAGTCCGTCGTCGAATGGCTCAACGATTAGGAATCGCAATTGACCCTTCGTTGTTTGTCTCTATCAACTGATAACGACATAACTTCATCAGAAACCGAGTAGCTAAAAATTTAAAAATTTGGAGGGAACGCTTTGGAGAGCAGTAAATCCTTAGCCGCATGGCAAAAATCACAACAATTTATCCCCGGTGGGGTCAACAGTCCTGTCCGAAATTTCAGCAAAGTCGGCGGGCATCCCCGTTTTATCGCACGTGGCGAAGGTTCAAAAATATACGATATCGATGGAAACGCGTATGTTGACTATGTTGCTTCATGGGGGCCCTTAGTTTTAGGGCATGCGCATCCGAGCATTGCGGAGGCTATCGGTGCAGCAGCGTTGAACGGCACCAGTTTTGGCGCGCCAACGACATTAGAAACGGAACTCGCTGAGATTATTGTCAACGCTGTGCCTTCAATCGAAAAGGTACGTCTCGTCAATTCCGGGACCGAAGCCACAATGAGCGCGATCCGCGTCGCACGCGGGTATACCGGTCGCGATAAGATCCTCAAAATTGACGGATGCTATCACGGTCATGTGGACTATCTGTTGGCAAAAGCCGGCTCTGGGGTCGCAACGTTTGGACTGTCTGATAGCGGCGGCGTGCCGGAGGATTTCGCACGCAATACGCTCACCGTCCCCTTTAACAATCCCGATGCTGTCCGCGAAGCAGTAGCAGCCAATCCAGATGAAATCGCCTGTCTCATTCTCGAACCGATTATGGGCAATATGGGGATCATCCCACCGCATGACGGATACCTCAATCAACTCCGTGAGATTACCGAAGAACACGGTATTGTACTCATCTTCGACGAGGTTATCACCGGCTTTCGGGTGGCTTATGGCGGTGCCCAAACTTACTATAACGTCACACCTGATATGACCTGTTTAGGGAAGATTATCGGTGGCGGTTTACCGGTTGGGGCGTACGGCGGCAAACGGGACATCATGCAGTGTGTCGCTCCAGAAGGCGATGTCTATCAGGCGGGTACGTTGTCCGGTAATCCGTTAGCCGTTACCGCGGGTATAACAACGCTCAAAAGGCTTGCTGAACCGGGCACTTATGAACAACTCGAGACTCGTGCGGCAGCCCTTGCGGACGGACTCGCTGAAGCAACCCAAAAACACGATATTGATGCTTGGCATAGCCGCGTCGGTTCGATGCTGATGCTCTACTTCACACCGGAGACCGTTACGGATGCTGATGGCGCACGCACAGCGGATACCGAACGCTTTGAACACTACTTCTGGGGACTCGTCCAACGCGGGGTCTATGTCGCACCCTCCCAGTTCGAGGCGGGGTTCGTCTCTTTGGTCCATTCTGAAGACGATATCAATAAAACCGTTCAAGCCGCAACGGAGGTACTGGGGAACCTCTTTTAATAGTTGTCAGTCATCAGTTGTCAGTTTTCAGTTAACTTCTTGTGGCAATTACAAATTATGTTACTGCCACAGTACACCTCTTTAACTGATAACTGAAAGGTTTTTCGCAGAAAAACCGAACTGACAACTGATGACTGACAACTGACAACCATTACATTATGTCCAGTTTTGATCAAATTGTTGAATTAATTGCCGATGATCTCAGTGCTATTGAGGTGAAACTCACGGAACACACCGCCAGCGAGTATAGTTTCGTCGATATGGCAGTCCAACATGTTGTAGAAGGCGGGGGCAAACGGCTCCGTCCTATCCTCGTTGTGCTTTCTGCCAAGGTCTACGGATATGAAGGAAACGATGCACACACGCTTGCCGCTGTCGTTGAACTCATCCATGTTGCATCACTTGTTCATGACGATGTGCTTGATGAAGCCGCGATCCGGCGTGGACGTGAGACCTTACAGACGAAATGGGGCAATAAAGTCGCTGTCCTCGTCGGAGATTATCTCCATGCGCGTGTCCTCTCTATGCTCGTCTCCCGTCGTGCCGACGATCCCGCGATGGCGATCCTCGCCGACACCACGCAGGCGATGTGTGAAGGTGAAGTTATCCATGCATATAAAAGCGGTGATTTTGACATCTCCGAAGCCGAGTACCTCAAAATCATCAGTTTCAAGACCGGTAAGTTGATCGCTGCGTCCTGCACCCTCGGCGCACACCTCGGAAACCCAACAGACACACAGCAGGTTGAGGCACTCACAACCTACGGACAGCAAATTGGAACCGCCTTCCAAATTGTCGATGATGTGCTTGATTTCACGGAAGATTCTGATAAATTAGGAAAAAATACATTCGGGGACCTCCGTGAAGGAAAACTCACTTTTCCAATCATTTATGCCAGATCCGTTTGCAATGATGATGAAAAGCAGACACTTGAGAAAGTCCTGAATCCGAATACGAATGAAGCAGAGGCGATCGCCTTTGTTGAGGCACTGTTCCAACGGTATGGTGTCGAGACTCACTGTTTGAAGGTTGCCCAAGACTATGCCGACCGTGCTAAAGCAGCATTGACAGACTTACCAGAGACACCTGCCCGCCTCGCACTCGAACAACTCGCAGACTACGTCGTTTCACGCGAGTCATGAGGAATGACTATCAACTGTCGGTTAAAGATATTTTTGATTAATCAGACCACCTCTTAACTGATAACTGACGACTGACGACTGAGAACTATTATAAAATGTTTTATCCTGTGCACGTAAACCTTCAAGATCGGAAATGCCTTGTCGTAGGGGGCGGAACCGTTGCTGAGCGGAAAGTCGTCGCTATGCTCGTCAGTGGTGGCGATGTTACCGTGGTGAGTCCTGATGCAACCGAATTGCTGACCTACCTTGCACAAATCGGCACAATTCGCTGGCACAAACGGCAACTGAAAATAGGTGACACGCACGGCTATTTCCTCGTTTGTGCTGCCACCGATTTCACGGATATTAACACTGCTGTCTTCACAGAAGCGCACGAGAAAAACAAAATTCGTTTAGTTAATGTCGTTGATGTTATCCCACAATGCACCTTCGCCGCCGCTTCTGTTGTAACGGATGGCGACTTGATGCTCAGCATCTCCACGAGTGGTAAAAGTCCCGCGACGAGCCGCCGCATCCGTGAACATTTTGAGAGAATACTGAACGCGACTTCTCTATATACGCTCGGGTATGAAGATGGAGTACCGGTGCCGATTGCCAGTGAAAAAGGAGGGCAAGCGTTACCCTATCCTGTCTACCTACTATTGGAAAATCGCACGTGTATCGTCTTATATAAGCAGAAAACGCAGAAGATTGAACGCCGCATCTCCTTGCTAAACCGATGTGGTGCGTCTGTTGTCCGTCCGGCACCGGACGAAGTGAAACCGCATCATCTTGAAGATGCATTCCTTGTAATCGCAGACAAATCTTCAGCGGTAGACGCATCTTGTGAAAGTGAAACCGGATTCATTCGAGAATATCTTGATCAACCGAGTGCTGGCACCCACTTCACCCCTGATCTTGTGGTAGACGACAATCTAATAATTAGTGTATCGACTCAAAACGGCAAAGACAGTGACAAAGCGAAACGGCTCCATAAGCAACTCGCCAACCAGTTTGAAAACAACGGCTACGGTGCATTTATTGAGTTCCTTGGGGCGCGTCGTTCCGAGATTCTCAAGGCTTTTCCAACGCCTAAGAAACGCGCCGACTTCTTTGAAACGCTTATCAACACCGTTGAAGATGCGGGATCGGGGTTGCAAATCCCTCCTACAACATGTTGTCTCGGCCTCACAAACCCTGAGTGTTCTGCTGAATGTCTTTTCAACTGGGTTCGGCACGGCAATTTGGAACGCGCCGATACCTTTACCACCAAACTGCTTGATAAAGCGGACAAGGGGTGTTAAAATTGCCCGAAAGCGAAAATAGTCTGCTTTTTTTAAGATTTTCAAAACGGTTGAGTACTGCCTTAACCATCTCACGTAGATGAGTGACATTCCTGTCTCGATAGGCAAAGGAAGAAAATCATGAATACGCTAAACGATTTTGAACTCAAGCAAAGAAAATACATGCCTGTCTTTCCAAAAGCGAGTGGAAAACCGACCACTTACATTGAAGGCTACCCTTATGAGGACGATGAACCCATGCCAGCAGGCGAATTTCACGGAATGCAGATGCATAGTTTATTTGACCAGTTCTTACGATATTTTCAGGCACACCCGTATATCCATGTCGGTATGGACAACTTTATCTATTACCGCGAAGGCGATATCAGAAAGGTCGTGGCTCCCGATGTGTTTGTCGCCCTTGGTGCCGCGAAACTTCCGTTACGAAGGAGTTTTTATACCTGGGCAGAAGGCGCCGTCCCTACAGCAGTTTTTGAGTTCCTTTCAGATACAACAGCGTCTGAGGACCGGCATGAAAAAATTGAAGTGTATCTGCGGGATATGGGGGTTGCGGAGTATTTCATTCATCAACCCAACATGAATCGCCCTATAGAATTTCGGGGGTGGCGGCGGGATGCATTGGGCGACATCGTTGAGATTGAAGAAGAGGCTGATGATGGTTTGTTCAGTGCGTCGTTAAACCTTTATTTTCGGTGGGAGCTTCATGAGGCGTGGGAGCTGCGGCTTTTACGTCCGTATCTTCCCGATGGCACCGCTATTACAACTTCCCTGGAGGAACATCACCTACGAGTGGCAGCAGAA
Source organism: uncultured Poribacteria bacterium (assembly GCA_951828385.1). Lineage (GTDB taxonomy): Bacteria > Poribacteria > WGA-4E > WGA-4E > WGA-3G > WGA-3G. The sequence continues at coordinate 2,272,389 of OX639973.1, read as the reverse complement.
GAACTGCTGGCAGGAGAAGCGGAACAGCGGCAAGCGGCAGAAAGACGCGTCAGAGAGGAAGCGGAACAGCGGCAAGCCGCGGAAAGTCGCGCCAGAGAGGAAGCGGAACAGCGGCAAGCCGCGGAAAGTCGCGCCAGAGAAGAAGCGGAACAGCGGCAAGCCGCGGAAAGTCGCGCCAGAGAAGAAGCCGAAAGACGACTGGCAATAGAAGCCGAGTTAGAACGCCTCCGGGCGCACCTCGCCAATAGCGAAAATGAAAGCGAATGAACACACATAACGGAGAGGCATATCTGACTGCTATGTGTCCTTAGGCTCTCGAAAAGCACAGCGTATGATAAATTTTCTGTTTCTTGTTACTCTTTTAATATACTTAGCGGCAAGCATTTTTCAGACACTCTCGTTGGCTATCAGTAACCGGAGCGAAGCGGTTATCATCCGTCCAACGATTGAGCGAATCGCTTTTTGGGGAACCAGTATCGGTTTTGCTTTTCTGAGTCTCTTTATTACGCTATGGTGGCTCACACAAGGGCATTTTCCGATGACGCACTGGACCGATTCCACCGCTTTCTTTGCATGGGCAATCACACTGATCTACCTCATCATCGTGCGGCTGACACAACTCCGCACACTCGGTAGTTTTGTGATGCCGGTTGCGTTTATTGCTATACTTATCTCATATAGTTTCGCGACACACACTGCTGCACTCCCGGAACCGTTGCAAAACTATTGGCTTTTGGCACACACCTCCCTCATCTTTCTCGGCTATGCGGCGTTCATCGCTGCGTTTGGATTTGGGTTGATGTATTTGATAGCCGAGCGGAAAATCCGCCAAAAAACGGACACGCTTTTTGACAACCTCCTCCCTTCTCTCGGTGTTTCTGATGAACTTGGGTATCGTTGTACGATTCTCGGTGTGATTCTGCTCACAATGGGTGTCATTGTCGGAAGTCTCTGGACCCAGTATATCCGAGATGTCCCGTGGAGGTGGCTTGATGCGAAGGTAATCTCCACCCTCATGACATGGTTTATCTATGTCGTCCAGATCGGTCTCCGTCAGTTATGGGGCTGGCACGGACGACGCGCAGCCTACGCCGCAATCCTCGGGTTCGTCGCTGTCCTTTGCACTTACGTTGGCGTTGATCTCTTTTTAGATAGCATGCATACGTATCGCTAATTTTCTTGGGTAGAGCCGTTTGGAATCGCGACTTCGCGACTTCCAAATTTGACACAATCGCTGATATGTGATATAATTTACGGAACGTATCAACAACATTTCAGCTTTTAGATCTTTTGGTTATAAGGAATGAACCAGATCGTCTCCATCGGAACCAGCCATCATGTTGCCCCGATTGAATTTAGGGAAAAATTGGCGTTTTCCGAAGCACAACTTACTGAATCGCTCCAGCAGCTTCGTGAGTCTTATCAGATTCACGAGGCGGTCATTCTCTCTACCTGTAACCGGGTAGAAGTCTACGCTGTTGTGAATTCGGTGCGAACTGCTGACGCTGCCGCCAAAATGTTGGTTGAATTCCTCTCACACTACCACCGAATCGGCGTAGGGTCCCTCAAAAAATGGACGTATCTCCATCATAACTTGGAGACAATCCAACACCTTTTCAGAGTGACAACGAGCCTTGATTCTATGGTGGTCGGTGAATCCCAAATATTAGGACAGGTCAAGACTGCTTACGATACCTCGCGGGAAGCCGGTGGGGGGGGGGCAATTCTCAACCGTCTTTTCACCAAGGCTTTCAGTGTTGGTAAACGGATCCGCTCCGAGACGACTATCGCCACGGGTGCCGTTTCTATTAGTTACGCCGCCGTTGAACTCGCCAAAAAGATTTTCAATACACTTGAAGGCAAGACTGTTGCAATTCTCGGAGCAGGTGAAATGAGTGAACTGACCGCAAAGCATCTCGTTTCAAATGGTGTCTCTAACGTGATTGTTGCAAATCGCACTTATGAACGTGCTGTCAAAGTCGCAGAGAAGTTTAACGGTACACCCATCGCTTATGATAGCGACCTTGATTTCCTTATTGATGCCGACATTGTTATTAGTTCTACCGATGCACCCGATTATCTTATCAAACGACAGCCCCTCGCTAATATCATGCGGAAACGCAGGCACCGGTATATGTTTCTCATTGACATCGCTGTACCCCGCGATATAGACCCCGATGTGAGTAAGATTGACCACGCCTTCCTTTACAATATTGACGACCTTGAAGCCGTTGTCGCCTCCAACCTCAAGGATCGACAGCAAGAAGCGAACCGAGCAGAGCAGATTGTCACCGAAGAAGCGAAGCGGTTCTACGCCCAATTGCAAATCTTTCAGGTCAATCCTACTATTAAGGCACTCCATCAGCAGTTTCGAGAGATCGCTGACACTGAATTGCAAGCGTGTTTCTATAAAGCAACACTTTCGGATCAGCAGGAAGCGGCTGTTGCTTCCATGACGCAAGCGATTGTCAAAAAACTGCTCCACCATCCCATGCAAAATCTACGCTGTGCCGTCAACGACGGAGATGCCGACCACGGGCAGTACATCCAAGCCTTGCAGGAATTGTTCGCCTTGGATGTTAACGATGATCATTCGGATGTATAAGGTGAATCCCGTCAAGAGCAACATAACTTCACGGAAGCTCCGTTTTGATAAGATCCGCCACCCGTTACGGGGAAGCAGGGCAAAAAACGAGCAGAATCCCGATATTAAAAAAAGGAATTTTGATGCGCAACTCGCTTGTAATCGGCACCCGTGGTAGCCAACTCGCACTTTGGCAAGCACAATTCGTCAAAGATCAGTTGGAACGCCTCTTTTCTGATCTCGAAGTCAACCTCAAGATCATCAAAACTACTGGGGATACCATTCAGGACCGCTCATTAGTTGGACTCGGCAAAGGTGCCTTTACCAAAGAGATAGAAAACGCACTCTTAGCAGGAGATATTGATCTCGCTGTGCATAGTTTGAAAGATCTCGCAATAGAACTTCCCGAAGGGCTTTGCATCGCCGCGATTCCGACACGGGAGGATCCGCGAGATGTACTCATCACTGCCTCAGGACTACCCTTAGAGGACTTGCTGAATGGCGCAACAATCGGCACCACAAGTCCGCGTCGAAAAGCGCAAATCCTCTATATGCGTCCAGATTTACAAGTCGTTGATATCCGAGGTAATATAGATACGCGGTTGCGCAAACTTCATGAAACCGGCCTTGATGGAATTATCCTTGCTGCAGCCGGCATCAACCGTCTCCGCAAGCCGGAAGTTATTACACAATTCTTTGATGTAGAACGGATGGTACCAGCCGTTGGACAAGGCGCGCTCGCGATTGAAGCACGCGAAGGCGATACTGCGCTTGAAACCCTACTTCAACCTCTGAACCATCAGGAAACGGTGGCAGAAGTTACCGCTGAAAGGACCGTGTTGGAAAGCCTCGGCGGTGGATGTCAAGTACCGATTGGCGCGTACGCCAAACATGTTAATGGCGAACTTTCCCTTATCGGTGTCGTCTGTCATCCAGAAGGTGCCTTGCGTATTGTGAAGAGCGCAAAGGGGGAACCAAACGCTGCCCAACACTTAGGCGAAGTTGTTGCCGAAAAACTCCGGGAGGGGGGGGCAACTGGATTGTTGGCGACACAAGGGGTCTTGGAATGAACGCGTCTCTAAACAAACTACCCACAGGTAGCGTCTACATCGTAGGTGCTGGACCCGGTGATAGAAAACTTATCACACTTAAAGGGGTGGAGTGTCTTCAGCGCGCCGATGTCGTTATCTATGACCTATTACTGAACGATGCGTTATTGGAACACTGTCCTTCGCACACCGAAAAAATCAAAGCACCCGATCCAAGGGTGCGCGCCACACGCCAAGCCGAACTTAATCAGTTACTTGTTAAGCATGCCAAGGCAGGCAAAGTTGTCGTTCGCCTCAAGGGTGGAGATCCCTATATCTTTGGGCGTGGCGGCGAAGAGGCGATGGCACTCACCGAGGCAGGCATTCCGTTTGAGGTCGTCCCCGGTATCACTTCTGCGATTGCCGCATCCGCTTATGCAGGCATCCCCGTCACGCACCGAGATTACGCATCATCGGTAGCGTTTGTGACAGGACATTCCGCCGCACTGCGATCAGATTCAAACATCAATTGGGAACACCTCGCCACTGCAGTAGATACGCTTGTCGTTTATATGGGAGTCGCGCATCTCCGCGAGATTGTGGAACGATTGATAACACACGGTAGGCAGCCCGCAACGCCTGTTAGTTTAGTACGTGTTGGCACGACACCGCAACAGCAAGTCGTCCAAGGGACCCTTGCGGATATTGTGTCAAAAGTAACGGCAGTCCAACTCGAAAGTCCCGCTGTTATCGTTGTCGGAGAAGTGAATCGGCTACGCCAGCAACTCCGATGGTTTGACACCAAACCACTTTTCGGAAAACGCATCCTTGTCACACGCGCCCGCGCACAAGCAAGTGAATTCGCAGACCTCTTAGAGGCAAACGGCGCAGAGGTCATCCAGTTTCCGACTATAAAGATTCAACCTATTGAACGTGTAGACCTGCCTTCTCCCGACAAATACGATTGGGTTATCTTTACGAGTGTTAACGCCGTTGAGATTTTCTATAAACGTTTGCGAGAAAATGGGAGCGATGTACGAGCGTTCGGTGGCACCAAAATCTGTGCAGTGGGTCCGAAAACGGTTGAGGCACTTAACGCTATCGGTATTCAGCCTGACTTTGTCCCAGCGCGCTCCCGCGGGAGTGCCATTGCTGCTGAAATAGACGAAGTAAGCGCGCGGAAAATCCTTCTACCACGTGCGAAAATCGCGATGTCCGATCTCCCCGACGGTTTGCGCGAAAGAGGCGCGCACGTTGATGATATCCCGCTCTACGATACCCTCAAAGTGGCAAGCGATAGCGATAAAGGGCGAGATGAAATTGAAACGGATCTCTTGAACGGCAGGATTGACCTCCTCACATTCACCAGTTCTTCCACAGTCAACAATTTCTTGGAGATGTTCCCCAGGCATACCCCTGAGACTTTATTGGCGGATGTGCAAATCGCAGTCATCGGTCCAGAGACACAGAAAACAGCGATCAAACAGGGTATACAGGTTGATGTGATTGCAAAGAAAGCCACAATAGAGAGCCTTGTGGAGGCAATTATTGCAGCTTACCATTCTTTGTAGAAGCGGTTTGTAACCCCGATTTCTTGCTATCCAAAAATCGGCAAAACATAAGGCACAATCACTTGTTGCCAGACAGTAATCGTCCCAAAAATCGAATAGTATCCTGCACACAACACCAACCCAACCTGTTTCCACATCGGAGGTTGTATCTCTTTCGGTAAGAATTTTCGGTTGACGTAAAGTGTATGTAGCGAGGTAATCACCAATAGATACCCGCCAATCGTTGCGGATACCAGAATCATAAAGAACGGCTGCGTGAAATATATCGCGATAACACCCCACAATATATAGACACCGAGGATGGGATAGTAGATCCATTTTGCGTTGTGTTCACCGAGGTTTCGCGCACGCTTCAATCCGGTCCATATAATATCGGTATAAGTTCGCGGAACGCCGTCCACACTACCAAGTTGTGTTGAGAACAGCACCCAGAACCCACAGAGTAGTGTGAGATACCACAACACTCTACCGCCTTCCTTCGCGAGTCCGTCCGCTTGGAATCCTGCCGCTGACCACTGGTCTATCTCCTGTCCAGCAGGCACGAACGCCAAGGTTAACATTGCTGGTAGCGCAATGCCGATAAAACACCCAATGAGCCAGATACCGTACTGCTCAAAGCGAACATATTTCCACCACTCCTTGAATCGGGCAAGGTTTTCTGGGGTAATACGAAAGACTTTGCCCAAGTGTGAAAGCGTTACATTCTGTCCACCGATCATCGATGGGATCGCACCGACGAGACTGCTCATACCCCACCCTTTATCGCGCACGTAATTGCTGATGGTAACGTTGCCTAAGCCGCCGCTTCCCGCGTAAGCCGCAAAAGCACCAAGCAATAGCCAATTAACCTCTCCGTCTGGTCCTGGCGTAGGGAGTGATCCAAAGCTAAAAAAACCTTTGATCGTTGTCCACCACACACTTGGCGGTACCCAAAATAGATCAATAACAACAAGGTAACTGATAATCCAGATGACCATGAAAAGTTGGACCTTCTCAAGGACGTTGTAAATCTTTCCGCCAAACAGCACGATCCCTAAACACGCGAAAAAAATAAGATATGCGAATAGACGCACCGTTCCACTATCAGCATCTTGTGGCATATAACCGATCCACGCCGCAGCGAGTGCCGTCGCAGCGGTCATCGCCCAACCGGGCCAAATCCCAAAAAAGTTGATGCCCGAATAGAAAGATGCCCAAAATGGCGCGCCCGGTTTACAGCGCATGTAGCCGCTCAACATCGGTTCGCCTGTGTAAAGCGTATAGCGGATCGCCTCTGTATTCAAGATCACCTGAAGCAAAATAGCGATTGTCGCGATCCATAGGAGACTCCCGCCGTATTGCGCAGTAATTGCGGGGCCCAGCAACCACTCACCGCTCCCGATTGAACCCCCTAATGCAATGATGCCGGGACCTAAGATGCTTCGGAACGCTTTTCCAAATTGATATTTCGGTGGTTCGGGCAGTTCCGCAACATCCCAATCGGGAAGCGCACCACCATCTACACGTTCATTATTAGTATCTGCCATATTGACTCCTTATTTCTTTGCTACTCTTCCCATTCCCAACAGATAGGTACATCTAATTTCTCAGCGATGCCAGCGAGACCTCGTAAATGGTCTATATGGATCGGAATGCCGTTTTCAAGGTAATTGTCGTAGTTATTCCACTCAATTTCACCGGGAAGGTATGCCTGTTCCACGCCTTCTGCCGTTTTCGAGGTGTGAATCTTGTCGATTCCTTGCTGCATCTCTTCAACGTAGCCGTCATAATCGGTGAAACTCGAAATGTTCAGCGCGAAAAAGAAATGTTCAGACGGATCCCCCGATTTATTACACGCCATCAAGCCACCGCTCAGGGGACCAGCGAGGACACCCATGATGAGTGCCAAACCATAACCGCGTGGTCCTGCTGCGGGTGCTAAGAACCGTCCTTTATCCGGGTCGTTGGTCGGTTGTCCGGTATCGTCTATGAGCCACCCTTCTGGGATCGGTTTGCCATACATTCGGAGGGTGCCGATCTTGCCCCATGCGGAAACGCCGCACGCCATATCCAATACGATCGGATGCCCATTACCTGTAGGCAGCGCGTAACTCATCGCGTTGTTGGCAACTACAGCCTCAGCACCACCCGGTGCTACAATAGAGGCACCACCTGTGTTCGTCGTCGAAAATCCGACCATCTGGTTTGATGCCGCCATAATCGAGTAGCATGCAGCCGCACCAAAATGCCCAGCATTGCGTACCCCTGCCGCAGCGATACCGGTCGTCTTCGCTTTCTCTATCGCTGTCTCCATTGCGAGCGTGCTTGCCAGATGTCCCATGCCGTTGTCTCCGTCAACGACAACGAAACTCGGTCCCTCTGTCGCAATGTGGAGTTCGGGTTTTGGATTCATTTTACCGTCAAGGACAAGGTTGAGGTAACCCGGCAAGGCGCGTGTGCCGTGTGAATGGACACCCCGCAAATCGGTCTGCACCTGAAGTGCCGCCATCTGCTCCGCGTCTTCCGAGCGCAGTCCCGATTTTTCACAGAGTGTCCGAGCGAAATCATGTAACTTCGCTGAATCTACCACAATTTCCTGCATAACATTTTCTTCAAATGTGAATTCACTGCGTATTTTAGCAGAGACAGGTTTCCGTATCAAGTATAATCCAATGTTCCAACGCACACTGTCCGTTTTCTGTGGAAAATCCTATTCACTTAACGCTACAATTTGGACAATAAAAATATAATGGAGGGGATACACATGCGTCAACACAACGCCTTCAAAACCAACACAAAAACACGCTTCCTGCTTTTTATTTTTACGTTCACCTGTTTGATCCTTTCTTCGTGTGCGGACAATCCATTGCAACCCGTCAGTAGCGAAGAGGAACAACGGATAAAAGCGGAATTGGATGATCGTTCATTCCGCCAATTCGACCCTTCTAAAGATGCCGACAAGAGAAAGGCGTTATCCTTGATTTCTTTAACGGGGTCAGCCTATGGGCACAGTATGCTGAAGGTCCGTATGCGCTTAACGAGTGGGAGATAGTATCGGACGATTATCGTATTGAGAAGGCGGGTTCGGAATACAGAATTTATTTTGAAGCACCCCGTTCCCAACAAATACTCCCCACAGAGTGCGACAATTGCATCGAAACCACGGGCATCTCAATCTCGATCCAGAACCTTTTTGATAGCGAAAAAATAAGGTTCAGATTGAATATCAACAACGACAATTTTCCGCGACCCTTCCCTATATTTGAATCGTGGACAAAGTTTAATGAGGACGAGTATTTTGATTAGGGCGTTTAAATAGCCCAGCAAAAGATGTAGCCGACATTCTAAAAAATATGGTATAATAATGACCAAAAGTGTTACTTGAAAAGGGGATGGACCTATGAGCAAAACGATTTCATTGGACCAACTTCCACGTCGAATTGAAAACTTACTGCGGACGAGTTGGGAAGAACATGAGAGTGGTGCTATTTCTTGAGGAAAATAGAGATGAATAACGTGGAGAACGCAGTTGAACGCCATTATTGGAAGGCAGTCACTTTCCTTGTGATACTGATTTTAGCGGGGGCAGGCTTTTGGGGGGTGCGGCGGTTCGCACCGGCGATGTTTCTCGGAAAACCGGATCTGATCGCTGTACCGAATGACGCACATCCACAAAATCGAACAACAGAGGATAGGATGCCGAACAAACCGGAACTTCTTAATATCAATACCGCTACTGTTGAGGAGCTCCAAACCCTCCCTAATATCGGCGAGACGACAGCACAACGGATTGTGGATTATCGGACACAGCACGGCAACTTTACCAGCGTGGATGCGCTTCAGAACGTCAAAGGTATCGGCGCGAAGACGTTGGAAAAACTCCGACCTTTTGTTAATGCCAAGTGAGCCACTCTCTTGTTGAACGTGGTCCCTGTGCCTCGCCCAACTTTTATTCATGAATATCTATTCTACCGGTCTCTGTAAAAATGTGTTTAACCGGTATATCCCATACGTGCGGGAACGTATTTTCTACAACTTGTATCTGATACGCTAGACCGATCGGGATGGCATGTGGGCAGCTCGCGAGGAACCGATCGTAGAAACCTTTACCGTATCCGAGGCGATACCCTTTACAATCGAAGGCGATACCAGGGACGACGATGAGTTGCAGCTGCGAAATCGGAAAAATCGGGCATGCCGTATTGGGTTCCAACATACCGTAGCGATGCCGTACCAATGCTGTTTCTACTTCCTGAATACGCCGCGGTATGAGTCGGTGCTGATCCGTATCTACGACAGGCGCACAAATATGTTTTCCTGCGTGGAGCAGCCTTTCAAGGAGGGCATCCGTTTCGACCTCGCTCCGCATGCTGAGATAGAGCATCACAGCGTCGAAACTTCCGCTTTGTATCCAACGCATGACCGAATCTACAATCTGTCGGCTGAACACGGCACGGACTTCCGGTACGAGTCCGTCACGCTGGCGAAGCACTTCAGCGCGGACACGTTCACGTTCCATTACTTTGTTCCCGTATAAATGCGCGTTCCATTTTCTACTTATGATACCGGACTTTTCCGGCGACTTCTACGGTATCAACAATCGCCATGATCACAGCATCAACCGGTTTGTTCGATGTGACTTGGGTTTGCCGCGCAGAACTCCCCGTTGCGACGAGGACAATCTCGCCGATGCCTGCGCCAACCGCATCCACAGCGACTGTATATTTCCGGTCGACTTCTCCATTCAGATCCACATCTTGGACAACCATCAACTTGCTTCCGATAAGTTTCTCATCTTTCTGCGTCGCGACGATTGTCCCAGTAACTTTTCCAAGGATCATTTAGTTTGACCTTTCTTATGAGTTAAAATAGTTCACTTACACTATTTCTGTTTCTGAAATTATACACGAAACCCGCTGAGAATTCAAGCGACAATCCACAAAAGGATCTCCTGAATACTGGTTTTTGGATATGTTTTTATCCATGTGCCTCAGTAAAGTGCATCCAAAACCGCACCTACCGGGCCTTGTGGTGAAGATTCGAGCGAAAAATGGAGAATTGAATGGTTCTGAACTATGATAGTACGATTTGGTTTTAGATTATCTTTACGTAAGAGTATAGATTTTACGAATATACAAAAACCCAAATGTGATATACTGCTACCAATCAGAATCCGAATATTGAGGGTAAAAATCATGTTCCCAACGATTGAAGCGCAAATACAACTCCAGACACCACCGGCGTGGGCAGTCCTTGAGCGCGAACTCATTGATAAAATGAACGCTGCAGGACCAGAAGTCCTACAGAAATATACGCGCGCTGATGGTACACTGCTCTGGCCAACAACCCCAGACTTTCAGAGTATCGACGGATTAGACGATGCCTACGAGAGTTTTCATAACTGGCCCCTTTTTTATATGCTCGGTGGCGACGCGCAATTCTTGGTCGATGCAGACACCGAATTCGATGTCATCACAAACGATATGGCGCGATACGGTAGCGGTCATGGTTACCCAATGGTTGTCAAAGATTATCAACCCGGATATGACTGGTTTCATCAAGGCGAAGGGAACTACCTCTTTTACATGCTCTGCATGGCGGACCCGTCAAATGCTAAGCACATTGAACGGGCAAAACGGTTTGCGGGGTTCTTTATGAACGAAGACCCTGATGCCCCAAATTATGACAGTCAGCACAAAATCATCAAGTGCGCCATGAACGGAAGCAAAGGACCAGCGTTTTGGGCTTTCACTGGACACCCATATTGGCCCTGGGACGGCTACAATATGCCGTTCTACGATATACCGGGCGGCACGAGTCATGAAGCGGTGCGGGAAAATGAGGCGGTGCGCACCCGTATGGGGCAGCGTATCCGTGAACGGCAAGGTGTCGGGGATACTGTTGTCAACCTCGCTGCGACAACCCTTGCGACCAATGCCTATCTCCTGACGGGTGAAGATAAATACAGCGAATGGGTCCGGGAATACGTCGATGCGTGGATAGAACGGACAACCGAAAATGGTGGTATCGTTCCAGACAACGTCGGACTTACTGGAAAAATTGGCGAACATATAGACGGCAAATGGTATGGTTCTTACTACGGTTGGAGTTGGCCGCATGGGTGGCATAGCGTCGGGCAAGCAGTCAGTATCGCTGGACAGAATGCGGCATTGCTCTGGCGCGATTTGGCGTTCCTCGATTTTCCGCGCTCACAGATTGACGTTTTAATTCAACAAGGGATTGGGAAGGACGATCAACTTTACGTCCCGCAGAAGTATGGTGATCCGGGCAAGGTCAACTACGTCCCCGGTGCTTGGTTGCAATATCCGATTACAAACGTGGACGGCACGGCTCTGCAAGTGGACGGTTGGTTTGAATTTATGCCGATGCACGCTTCGGATGTCGCCCATCTATGGGCAATGTCAATGGATCAGGCGGATCAAAAACGCGGAGAGAACATCGCTAAAAAGACGGGTTCAAAATTTGACATCAACGCGTGGCATCATACAAAGGATAGCGGTGGGCACGACGGGGCATGGCTGGCGTTTATGCGCGGCGATTATCCTGAATATCCAGAATCAATCCTCAATCATAACATATCGCAAGTCGAAGCACGTCTCAACTTTATGGCGAACGACGACGAGGCTCCAGCGAATTATGGAGATGCCTATTTCCAGCGGCGCAACCCAATTACGTGTGAAGGGCTGGTTCAACTGACCTGTGGGGCTCCGCTACCGCATTACAACGGCGGCTTGTTCGTGACACGGCTACGGCACTTTGACGCGCAACAGCAGCGACCGGGACTTCCACCGGATGTCGGTGCGTTGGTTACCAAGCTGACAGCGGATACAACGGAGCTTCAACTTGTCAACCTTAACACCACAGAATCGCGGGATGTCGTTGTGCAGGCAGGTGCGATGGGTGAGCATAACTTCACTTCAGCACGCGTCAACACCAGTGAAAAGGTGCAAACGGTTCCGGTCAATGGCATGTATATCTGCGTCCAACTGCCGCCGAACACAGAGATTGATTTGGAATTGAGGATGGAACGTTTCGCGAATTCGCCGTCATATAGGCAGCCGTGGTGAGCATGAACGCGATAAGCACTATAAGGCGAGATGAAGCCTCGCCAGCAAAGTCGGAAAGACAGAGTATTTCCAAAAAATATCGGCGCGCTTGCAAAGCGCGCCTACCGAATTGGAAAAAATACTGCTATGAAAATTACGTCCAGCGTTCAACAACGACTTTCTTCTGTGTGAAGAAATCTACCGCATCCCAACTCTGACCGTGGAGGTCGCCGAAGAAACTATCTTTCCAGCCACTGAAGGGGAAGAACGCCATCGGGGCAGCGACACCGATGTTAATGCCGATGTTTCCGATCTCTGCTTCATAGCGGAACTTCCGGGCAGACGCACCGCTACTTGTAAAGAGACACGCCATATTGCCATAACTGCCGCTATTGATGAGTTCAATTGCATCGTCAATTGTTTCAACATGAATAAGTCCTAAAACGGGTCCGAAGATTTCGGTCTTGGCGATCTCGCCTTCCGGGTTAAGACCGTTGAGGATCGTCGGACGGATGAAATTACCGTTTTCACCACCGGAGATGCTTGGATACCGACCATCAACAAGCAGCTGCGCGCCTTCATCAGCACCGGCCTGAATTAACCCCTCGATTCGCTTCTGGCTTTCGGCAGTAATCACGGGCCCCATTTCGATGCCTTCCGCCAATCCGTTTCCGACAACCCGATCGGTGGCGGTATCCGCGATGGCTTCTGTGAACCAGTGTCGCGCACCACCAACAGTGAATGCAAGGGATGCCGCAAGACAGCGTTGACCGGCACACCCGAACGCGCTCTCCGCTGTAGCGTTCACAGTAAACTGTGGGTCAGCATCTGGAAGCACAATCAGTGGATTTTTCGCACCGCCTTGGCACTGTACCCGTTTCCCGTTCGCGGCGGCTTTCGCATAGATGGCTTTTGCGGTTGCAGTCGCACCGACAAAACTAATGCCGCGGATATCGGGATGCGTTAAGATGGCATCTACAGTCTCCTGTCCACCATTAACAAGGTTGACCACACCTTTAGGCAATCCTGTCTGCTCAAGCAGTTGGAACACCTTTTGCATCGTGAGCGGTACTTTTTCGGAGGGTTTGACGATGTAGGTGTTGCCACAAGCAATTGCATAAGGTAAAAACCAGAAGGTAATCATCCCTGGAAAGTTAAAAGGCGCGATTGCAGCACATACGCCGACAGGTTGACGAATCATAAATTCATCAATACCGGTGGCGATATCCTCTAAGTTCGTGCCTTGCATGAGCGTCGGGATGCCGCACGCTACCTCGACGTTTTCGATAGCGCGTCGCATTTCGCCTTTTGCCTCGTCAAGCGTCTTACCACACTCCAACGTAATCGTTCTCGCGATGTCGTCAATGTTTTCTTCCAAAAGATTTTTCAAGGCAAAGAGGTATTGAATGCGTTGAACGGGCGGGGTGCGTCGCCATTCGTGGAGTGCTTCGGCAGCAGCAGTGGCAGCTTGATGCACTTCTTTAGCGGGTGAAAGCGGGACTTGGGCAAGGACTTCCCCGGTTGCTGGATTCGTAACGTCAAGCAGTTCATCCGTCGCTGATTTTTGCCACGTGCTATCAATATAGTTTGATAGTGGTGTTTGGACTTCAGGCATCAGCTTATCTCCATTAATTTTGGCATTAGTTTTTATTTCCAAAGAGTTCAAGTACCTTCAACTGATTTATCGCGGCGAAGATCTGCGGGTCATGCATCAACTCGTCCTGAGATGTTTCCGTAATCTGAGCGAGTCCGTATTTAATACCGAGATCCCTGAGAACAATCTGCTCTTCAGCAAGCGCATCGCTTAAGCGTTGGTAACTCCGTAGCAGCTTTCCGGCTTGTAAGTTGTCGCTGGCGGCATATTCAGCAGCAGTGAGTTTCTCTAACACATCGTCACCATTTTTTTCTACAAAGGTTTTAAGCTTCTCGTGATTTTGGAGTTTCGACCGCAGCATCCCCAATTCAGACTGACTAAACCCTGCTGTCTCAACATCGGGAATGATACCCACCTTATCAATATCAACGCCGTTGGGTGTATAGTAACGCGCAACGGTGAGTTTCACAGCAGCTTTTGAATTCCGCAACTGAAAGACCCGTTGGACGGATGCCTTGCCGAAGGTCTTATCGCCCATGACAAGCCCGCGCCCATGATCTTTTATGGCACCTGCAACGATCTCAGAGGCACTTGCGCTCCCGTCATCGACGAGTACAATCAGTGGAAAATGTTCTCTTTTTATGCCTTTTGCCCGGAAGTCCTCACGGGATTCAAGCCCCTTACTATAAACAACGAGTTGACCGGGTGTCAGGAAATCGCTTGCGATATCAACAGCTGAGGAAAGTAGACCGCCCGGATTTGATCGGAGGTCAAGGATAACGCCACGGACATTTTTCGCCTTGAACCCAGCAAGCGCATTATCAACATCATTTGCTGTCGTCTGAAGGAATTGATTGATTTCGATGTATCCAATGTTATCGCCGATAACATCGTATTCGACACTCGGAATCCGGATGATCTCACGGGTAATGGTAAGTTCAATTGGACGGCTTTCGTTCTCGCGCACGATTGTGATAGAAACATAGGTACCGGGTTCACCACGCAGCTGATCTACAGCATCGCTCAGTGAAAGTGGCATCGTCGATTCATCTTCAATGTGAGTGATAATGTCCCCATTCTGAATGCCAGCCAACGCGGCAGGTGAACCTTTAAAAGGCGTAATGACAGTCAACATGTCTTCACGAATACCGATGACCATACCGAGTCCAGCGTACTTACCTTGGTTCTGGGTCTGAAATTCAAGATAATCCGGAATAAATTGACTGTATCGATCTAATTCGCGAAGCATCCCCCTGATTGCGCCCTCTATAATCTCTTTACTATCCGGCGTATCCAGATGCTCCTGTTGGACATAAGCCAAGACATCTGACAAGAGCGCGATGCCCTCCAACAATTCATCGTCAACCGCCGTTCCTGTCTCTTCCGAACTCCAACTGAGTGGCAGGACCATGCAAACCAGAAATATAGATAACAAAATGTGAAAAGAGGTTTTGGCTGAGGCATGCAGGTTTCCAGATCGTATCATTAACAGTTTCATTTTTTCTCCCTCCTGCAGGCATGTTCCTATCGCGTTTTGGAAGTGCGCGATTGGAAATCAAGCTGCAGAGACATGGAATCTATGTAAGTCTGAATTAATAAAAAAAGTTTCGTAAGCGTTGAATATTTGGAATGCGAAAAGCGATGAAGGCCGCGACGGCACCATAAAGCAGGTCAATGCGACTCATCCGTTGCTGTATCAATTCCCAAACAGACTGTCCTTTGAAAAGTGTCTTTGCGATAGGCATCGCTTGCTCCAACGACATATTATTCTCTTGACGGAGTTGCTCCGCGATTTGTGCGACCGCATTCCACTGAACATCCAGGTATTTCCCGATAAAGATACCGAGTATCGCAAAAACCGCAGCACCGATGCCGACAATACGCCACGCAGTTTTCGTGTCTTGTGGCAGACTTCGAGTGCTTGTCAGGAGCATCCCTGCTCCGGTAAACACACCGATACCGATGGCAATAAAGCCAGCAGTGTGTCCCGTCCATTGGCTATATTTTGCCCAAAGTACACCCCCAAGTATTGCACCCAGGAGTCCACCGAGCGGGGCTATCACGGTATTCATTGTCAAACAGCTCCATTCGTCTGAATTTTCGGTTTCTGCCGATGGTGTTCGGTATTCTGTTCAAAAGTATAGGCAACGCGTAGGACTTTATCTTCTGCGAAAGGCGCGCCGAGGAGTTGCAATCCGACCGGCAGCCCGTTTTGGACGAAGCCGCACGGCACAGAGATACCGGGTAGCCCGGCATGACTTGCAGGCGTTGTCATCACATCAGAAAGATACATCTGCAATGGATCTGCAGTCCGCTCGCCTATTTTGAACGCCGGTGTAGGCGAGGTCGGTGTTGCGATAACGTCAACCTTCTCAAATGCGGCATCAAAGTCAGATTTGATCAGCGTCCGTGCTTTTTGTGCTTTTTTATAATAAGCATCTTGATAACCTGCACTCAGCGCAAAAGTGCCGAGCATAATCCGACGTTTCACCTCTTCACCAAACCCTTCGCTTCGCGTCTTTTTGTACATACCGATAAGGTCTTCAGGGTTTTCGTTGCGGTATCCATAACGGACACCATCGTATCTTGCGAGATTCGCACTCGCTTCAGCGGGGGCAATGATGTAATACGTCGCGATTGCATACTCCGTATGTGGCAACGATATTTCTTCAACGGTCGCCCCGAGATTTTCAAGAACAGCCGTCGCACTCTGAACGCTATCCGCAATTTCTGTGTCCAACGCCGGTGTGAAATACTCTTTCGGCACACCGATTTTTAAGCCTTGGACATCGTTGATGAGACTCTGTGTAAAATCTGGCACAGGTACATCGACAGAAGTTGCATCCATCGCGTCGCTGCCACAGATAGCGTTGAGCAACAAGGCGCAATCGGTGACATCTTTGGTAAACGGACCGATCTGGTCAAGTGAAGACGCAAAAGCGACGAGTCCATAGCGGGAGACACGTCCATACGTCGGTTTCATGCCAACGACCCCACAGAGTGCTGCGGGTTGCCGAATCGAACCACCGGTATCTGAACCGAGCGAACAGACCGCCGTATCCGCAGATACAACTGCGGCAGAACCGCCACTTGAACCACCAGGGATCGTGTCCAGATTCCATGGGTTATGCGTAATCTGATATGCCGAGTTCTCGGTAGAGGAACCCATCGCGAACTCGTCCATATTCGTTTTACCGACCATGACAACTCCCTGCTCGTAGAGTTTCGTCATAACAGTCGCATTGTATGGCGGCACAAAGTTTTCAAGGATTTTAGAACCGCAGGTTGTCTGTACACCTTTGGTACATATCACATCTTTAATCGCGATCGGGATACCCGCGAGCGGCGGCATCTCGTCTCCCTTTTGAAATCCCGCGTCGGCATGACTCGCCTGCTCCAAGGCGATGTCCTTCGTCAACGTCAGGTAGCCTTTAACATGCGATTCCACTTCAGCAATACGCGCATAGACAGATTCAACCAACGCTACAGCGGTGATTTCCCGATTTTTGAGTTTCTCGTGCAAGGTATGTGCCGTCAATTCGTAAAGCATTTTTAACTTTCCTTGCGGTTCGGTCAGGCGGGTTGGTTACTTCAACCGCCTTTACGTAACCCGTCCTCCATTTCATTACGGACTATCGTTCTTTGTAACTTTTTTTAACTTTCTTTGCGGTTCGGCGCGTTGCCTGGGCTTTGCTTAAGAATCCCTATCGACTACTCTGGGGACACCGAAGTATCCCTCTTCAGCTTCAGGTGCATTAACAAGGATTTCTTCGCGCGGATAGGAAGGCTTGACAATATCTGGTTTGGCGACATGCGCTGCTCCCTCTTGCGCACCCATGATGAAAACTTGGTGCGGATGGATGTGCGATGTCGGTGGCACGTCATCTGTCTCAAGTTCATTCAATTTCCCGATATACTCCAGAATGCGGGCGAGTTGCTCGGTAAAGTGTTCTGTTTCTTCGTCGTTAAATTCAAGGCGCGCCAAATTTGCAACATGGCGTACGCCATCCGTCGTAATCGTTTCCATTTTTCGTAGTGCGTCTCCTTATTAATCAGATATTGTCAGGGGGGTAAGCGATGCGGCGAATTGCTTCGTCATGCCAGCACGACTAAACCGAACGGTAATATAAACATCCTGCCCTGCACCTCTGACTTTCGTTATCTTACCCCTTCCGAACTGCGGGTGATGGACAATTTGGTTAACATAATAATCATCCGCATCCTCAAGTGCCTCTTCATACAAGCCTGCCGATTCGTGAAATGGAGAACGGTAACGATCAACATGCCTGATGAGGTGTTCTGGAATTTCAGCGATAAACCGAGATTGCACGCGATATTCTGTCTCTCGGAACGTTCTCCGGGATCTGGCGTGCAAGAGATACAGCTGCTCCATCGCTCGTGTAATGCCGACGTAACAGAGTCGCCGTTCTTCTTCTATCGCTGCCTCCGTTGCCTCATCAATAGAGCGTTTATGCGGTAGATAACCGTCTTCCATCCCAACGATGAAAACGAATGGGAATTCCAAGCCCTTAGCACTGTGTAGGGTCATCAACGTCACCATATCTGTGCTGTCGGTCTCCATCGTATCTATATCAGCGATAAGTGCCACGTTCTCCAAATAATCCGAAAGACTTGGCTCTGGTTCGTTATCCTCATATTCGATAACGGCGTTAATGAGTTCCTCAATATTTTCGACACGGTTCTGTGCCTCAATCGTATTCTGTGCCTCCAAATTTTTGAGATAACCGGTTACCTTTAAGACATAATATAGTGCATCGGTAGGTAGCACCGATGCGTCGAATTCATCAAAAATTTTAGCGAAACGTTTCACCTTTGACTGGAGGCCACGGTTAATTTTGGTAATTTCCTCAACACGTTGGACAGCCTCAAAGAGCGTAATATCTTCTGCGGCGGCAAAATCAATGAGTCGCTCAAGGGTTGTCGCACCGATGCCGCGACTCGGCACATTAATAATACGGCGGACACTCATAGAATCATTGGGATTACACATCACACGAAGATAGGCGAGGAGGTCCTTGATCTCCATCCGATCGTAGAAACCGACACCCCCGACAATCTGATAGGGGATGTTTGCCGCTCGGAACGCCTCCTCAAAAATACGGGATTGCGCGTTGGTTCGATAAAAGATAGCAAAGTCTTTGTAATCTACGCCTTCTGCGCGCCAATCTTCGATTTGCGTACCGACGTAACCCGCTTCGTCACTTTCATCCATCGCCTCGTAACAGGTAATCAGTTCGCCATCGTCTTGTTCAGTCCAGAGTTTTTTCGGTTTTCGTGCTTTATTGTTTTGGACAACATTCCACGCTGCGTCCAATATGTTTTGCGTGGAACGGTAATTCTGCTCTAACCGGAGGACACGGGTGTTTGGATAATCTTTCTCAAAATCGAGGATATTTCTGATGTCCGCGCCGCGAAAGGCGTAGATAGATTGGTCGTCGTCCCCAACGACACAGATATTCTGTTTCGCGCCAGTTAGCAAACGCACCAGTTCGTACTGACAGCGATTCGTATCCTGATACTCATCAACGAGGATATATTCAAATTTGTTCTGATAAAATTCGCACACCTCGGCGTTCTGATTCAGGATATCCACCGTGAAAAGTAGCAGATCGTCGAAGTCAAGGGAGTTGTTCAGCCGCAGTGCATCTTGATAAAGTGGATAGACTTCAGCAACGATTCTCTCAAAATAGCCGTCAGCAATTCCTTGATACTTTTGGGGCGAAATGGATTCATTTTTGGCACGACTAATGAGACTGAGGATAGCACGCGGGTTATACTGCTTATCACTATAGTTGAGCTGCCGAAGCACATCTTTGACAAGCGTGGCTTGTTCACCGGTGTCAAATATAGTAAAATCCCGCGTGTAAGCACGCTTTTTGGATGGGGATACGCCTTCAGAGGCTGCACGCTCGCCTAATTTCTCAATATCGCGACGCAGGATACGCGCACAGGTCGCATGGAAGGTTGACACCCAGAGATCACGGCTAACGCCACCTTCCACGAGCGCATCCAGCCGATCTTTCATCTCATTTGCAGCCTTATTCGTAAAAGTCACAGCAAGGATACGGAAAGGGGAGATACCGTGATGTTTGATGAGGTGAGCGATGCGGTGTGTGATGACGCGCGTTTTGCCGCTGCCTGCGCCTGATAAAATGAGAAGCGGCCCATTGGCATGCTGGACGGCTTCGCGCTGGACATCATTTAAGGAATTTAAAAGCTTATCGGTCAAGTTCTACCCCTTATCTCGTAGTATTTTAAAGAGGGACCCACCGGGCTGCCGTAACAGGTTTACAAGCATCCGGTACAGTGCCTTAATTTCATGCTATTAAAGTATATACGATTTAGAATTAATTTTACAAGGGGAAAATTGCAGAACACGGTTTTATGAACAGGTGACAAGGCATCACCTGCAGTCGGTGCACGACGAGAGATGTAGGCTACCGGCACAGGTGATGCGTTCGCTTAAATGAGATATTCCCTCAAAAATTGCCCAGTGAAGGAGGCTTCGACTGCTGCGACCTCTTCAGGGGTACCGCACGCTAAAACATCCCCGCCTTTATGACCACCCTCGGGCCCGAGGTCGATGACGTAATCTGCGGTTTTGATGACATCCAGATGATGCTCAATCACAAGCACAGTATGTCCGTTATCGACGAGACGGTTGAGGCTGTCCAAGAGTTTCTGCACATCTGCAAGGTGAAGTCCAGTAGTGGGTTCATCTAAAATATACAAATTGTGCTTACCGCGCTTGAGTTTGCCGAGTTCGCTTGCCAACTTTATCCGCTGTGCTTCGCCACCGGAGAGGATCGTGGCAGGGTGTCCGATCTGAAGATACCCCATACCGAGCTGGTTTAAGACACCCAATTTATGGTTAATCAACCGCTGATCGGCGAAAAAATCAACGCCTTCCTCAATTGACATATTAAGGATCTCAGAGATATTCTTGCCGTTATAAGTAACGTCAAGCGTATCTTCATTGTAACGTGCACCTTTACAGGTTGGACACACGACCTCTACATCCGGCATAAAGTGAAGCTGCGTGGTAATCGTGCCTTCACCTTGGCATTCTTCACAGCGTCCACCTTTGACGTTGAAACTGAACCGTGAGGCGGTATAACCTCTTGAGAGCGAGAGTGGTGTGCTGGCAAAAAGTTTGCGGATATTATCGTAAAACTTGATGTATGTGGCAGGATTAGAACGCGCGGAACGCCCGATGGGTGACTGATCGATGCTAATCACATCGCTGACGTGTTCGTGCCCTTCAAGTTCATCGTGTGTACCGTAGAGCGTCCGACTGTCATGATAGATAGAATGTAATCTCTTATAGAGAATCTCGTTGACGAGGGTACTCTTGCCAGAACCGGAAGCACCGGTAACGCAGATAAAGACACCCACCGGAATATCCACATCAATGCTTCTGAGGTTGTTTTCTCTGGCACCAGTAATACTCAGGAACTTACCGTTTAAGCCGCGGCGTTGGTCTGGCATCGGGATCTCTCGTTTGCCACTCAAATAGAGCCCCGTCAAAGATTCGGTGCAGTCAAGTATCGTTTTAAGTTCACCTTGAACGACGACCTGCCCGCCGTGGACACCGGGTCCCGGTCCGAGTTCAATGATGTGATCTGCGGCGCGAATTGTGCTTTCATCGTGTTCAACGACGATAACAGTGTTGCCGATGTCCCGCAGTTTCCGTAAGGTCTCTATCATCTTAGCATTGTCCTTCGGATGCAAACCGATACTCGGTTCATCAAGGACATAGAGCATGCCCATCAGCCCGGATCCGATCTGTGTAGAGAGACGGATACGCTGCGATTCACCGCCGGAGAGCGTTGCAGAACGACGATTGAGGTTGAGATAGTCAAGCCCGATGCCGAGGAGGAGGTTAATTCGCGTCACAAGTTCATTAATGACGCGCTTGCCTGCTTCTCGCTGTTTTTCGGGAATACCTGTGACAGTTAACAGAAAATCCCGCAATTCCTCGAAATGCAGTTCGCCGACTTCGTGGATGGTTTGGCCGTCAATAGTCACAAGGAGCCGTTGTCGCTTAAGTTTGGCACCGTCACAATCCGGACAGGTGCGTTCTACCATCACTTTTCGGAGATACTCTTCCATACCGGAGTGTGCCTCACCCTGTTTCCGGTAACGACGATAGTGTCTGTCAATACGGGTAATGATGCCATCAAAACGGATTTTTCTACCGAGGTGGCGTTTCTCAACAGGTCTTGCACCTTCTGGCTGCTGGATCGGGAATTCTTCGCCGTGTGTGCCGTGATAGAGGATATCAATAACATTCTCTGGTAAATCGTCAAAAGGTGTGTCAAGATCAAACCCGTAGTGTGCGGCGAGGCTGTACATTGTCCTGCCGTCCCATCTATCCGGATCGTAGTTAAAAGCTTGGTGGACGAATGCGCCCTTGACGATACTCCGGGTCCTGTCAGGAACGAGTAAATTCGGATGCACCTGTAAGTAAGTGCCAAGCCCTGAGCAGGTTACACAGGCACCGGTCGGTTCGTTAAAGGTAAAGTGATGCGGTCCGAGTTCAGCCATGATTATCCCATGTTTCGGACATCCGAAACCTTCCAACCGCTCTATTGCGTCCGGTTCGGCATCTTCGGGAAGCTGGACATCAAATCGCATGAAGCCTTCGCCGACGAGCATCGCGTGTTCAAGGGAGGCGAGCACCTGTTTATCAATATCCTTTTTAACATAGAATTTGTCAACAATCACTTGGAGGTCGTATTCCTGATCTGGATCGAGTTCAATTTCCTCGCTGATGTCGTGTTCAATGCCGTCAATTTTGACGTGTCTGCATCCTTTCGTGCGAATGTCGTCAAAAAGGTAATCGTAATCTTCACCGTAGATTTTGAAGACTGGTGCGTGAATCTCTACCTCAGTGTCTTCTGGCAGGGAGAGCATCCGTTCCAACATCTGATAGTGTGAGCGGATGGGAATTTCGACTTCACAATAGGGGCAATGCGCAACACCGATCGTTGCGAAGAGCATGCGGAGATAGTCCTGCAAATCGGTCATCGTTCCAACAGTGGAGCGCGGGTTCATCGTAATTGTTTTCTGTTCAATAGAGACCACAGGGGACAAGCCGTCAATGAAATCAACATCTGGTTTTTTGAGTTGTGTAATAAAGCGTTTGGCGTACGTGGACATCGATTCGAGGAATCGACGCTGTCCTTCAGCGTAAACAGTATCAAATGCTAATGAAGATTTACCCGAACCGCTGATGCCAGTAACAACAACGAGTTGGTCTCGTGGAATCTCAAGTTCAATGTTTTGTAGATTGTTTTCTCGCGCGCCTTTAACGGCGACAGTCTGTCTCATACATGCCTCCTAATTTTGTTGTTAAAAAATAGAGAATTTTCTGTTACTAATTATACTATAACTTTGTTAAGAAAGCAAGGTAAATTTCATCAATAATTAGGCGCATTTAGTTTTAAGGATTTATCAGGTTTCGCGCTTTTTTTTGGTTCCCAGGCGGTTAGGAATGCTGATCGCGTTTGGACGAGTACGCCGCAATTAATCTATATCTATTTTGAAAAATAATTTGACTTTCCTTTAAATTAAATTTGTAGTATAATTAAATACCAGAGTATAAGGTTGCTACAGAGGCTTTGGTTGCTAAGCTCGTGATAGCGTTGCTGTCGTGTAAAGTTCTAAAACGGTTATTTATCATAAATAGCAGCTTGACATGAGTATCACGCGGATAGGGGACTCAAGGGTCAACGCGTATACCGTCAGATGGGGTAATTGACACCTAAAATATGAATTCACTCCGACTTCTTGCTAACGGATTTCTGATAGGCATTGCCAATATTATTCCCGGTATGAGTGGTGGGACCCTTGCGCTCGTTTTGGGAATCTATGAACGACTCATCGGCGCATTACGGTGCATCGGGTTTTCAACGGTTAAAAAATTACTCGGGGTCCTAAGATTCAAAAAATCTGCCTTCACGGAAGCAGGCACCGAACTTCGCCGTATTGACTTCGGTTTTCTTGCACTGTTAGGCATCGGCGCGATCGCTGCCCTATTGCTTACATCGAAACTGATTGTCTATCTGTTGAACAACCATCATGACGCGACTTACGGTTTCTTTAGCGGATTGATCTTAACATCTATCCTCGTCCCGTTGCGAATGCTAAAAGCGTTCGGCTGGAAGGAATTGTTAGTCCTATTGATCGCCGTTGCGCTGATATTAAGCCTCTCTATTGGTACAGACGAAAAGCAGTTAGAACGGATTGCCTATAAAACCGGGAACGCGGCAGTGATGGATGACAGTGCAGGACACACGGATGGGTTTCCAACGTATTGGGAACTTGGACTCTTTTTTGGAAGCGGGGTACTCGCAATTTCAGCGATGATCCTGCCCGGTATCAGCGGTTCTTTTCTGATGCTTGCACTCGGGGTCTATTTTCCGCTCCTAACGGCGATAAATACCCTGATAGAGGGTGTTCCAGGGTTGATCAACGGGACTTTAACCGAGGCGACGTTAGGCAGTGTTCTGATACTCGCTTTCGCTGCGCTCGGATGTCTGTTCGGACTTCTGGCATTTACACGGTTGCTTAATTATTTGTTGGAACGGTACCGCAACCTCACAGTTGCCTTTCTTATCGGATTGATGGTGGGTTCACTTTACGGATTATGGCCCTTTCGCGAGTTCGCAATGGTTGATGGGGAACGCGTAGATACCGCTCACATATTACCGCAGCTCGATATGAACCTGCTCATCACTGTGGGAGCTTTTCTTGTCGGCGGTGGCGTTATCCTTTTATTTACACGCTTGGAGCATTAAGGACGATCTGTTTACGGGTAGCCTATATAGATGAAAGAAATAAAAAAAGTCGGTTTTTTTGTTAATACTACCAAAGCGAACGCGGCAGGCATCGTCAAAGATGTGTCTACGTGGCTTAAAGAACGCGGTATTATCCCGCTGCTCCCAGAGGAACAAGCCGTTGAATTAGGGTATCCGCAAACCGGTATCTCCAAAACGGAGGTCGTTGAACAAGCAGATATGCTTCTCGTTCTGGGTGGAGATGGGACACTCCTGAGCGCAGCACATACACCACAGATTGAGAATGTACCTATCTTGGCGATTAATATTGGGACGCTTGGGTTTTTGACGGATGCATCGCTTGACCAACTTTATCCGACTTTGAAGGCGACCTTAGCAGGGGACTATCGGGTAGAACATCGTATGATGTTAGAAGTTGTTGTGGATGGGCAGCCCCAAGTAGACCTGACCGAATCGGAAGAAGAAATTGCAGATGCTAATAAAACCATAGCCCATAATGAAATGGAGGGCGGATATACGGACAGGACCGTGAAGGGCGAAACCCACTTTACCGAACCGCAAGGAAAATTAAAAAAACCGTTCCGGGCTTTCGCGCTCAACGATGTCGTTATTCGGCACTATACGCGCCTCATTGAATTAGACGCGTATATTGACGACGAACTCTTTATACCGTATAATGCTGATGGATTGATAATCGCAACGCCGAGTGGTTCGACTGGATATTCGCTCTCTTGTGCTGGTACGATCGTTGCCCCGCAGTTAGAGGCGATCCTTCTAACGCCTATTGCCCCGCATAGTTTGACCGTGCGCCCCTTTATCGCTGATGGTAATGCTGAGGTAACCGTCAAGATGCGTGCGGCGTATCAGAGCGTCGATGTTTTTGTCGATGGACAGCGCGAGACGCACAGCCTCACTGCAGGTGCAGTCATAAGAGTGGAGAGAGCAGAACGGACAATTCAACTGATCCGTTCGCGACATCATAGTTACTATAGAGCCTTGCGTGAAAAACTAATGTTGGGAATAGGTGTCAGTTAAGAGATAGACCTCTTTAACTGAAAACTGACAACCGAAAACTATAATGATAGAAACACTCTCTATCCGCAACATTGCCCTCATAGATGAACTTGACTTGGAACTGGCACCCGGATTGAATATTTTTACAGGTGAGACCGGTGCCGGTAAATCGGTTATCCTCAAGTCGATTGGATTGGTGTTAGGTGAGAGAGCCTCCGCCGATGTTGTACGCGAAGGTACCGATTTTGCAAAGGTAGAAGCGAGTGTCGCGCCTGACGATACGCATCCGATGTGGCACACCGATTTTGCATTTAACGATGTGTTGGACCCCTCCGATGTGGTGATTCTTTCAAGGCAAATTAGTGCCAACGGTAGGAGCCGCTGCCATATCAACGGGCGTTTGGTGAATTTAAAGCAGTTGCAAGAACTCGGAACACTGCTTGTTGACATCCACGGGCAACACGAACATCAATCGCTATTTCGGACCGAAACACATCTCAAACTTTTGGACGATTTCGGTGGAAGCAGTGAGGCGAGGCAACAGGTTAGCAAGTTATACACGCAACTCAGTGTTTTGCAACAAGAGGCGGCAGCCCTCGCGGACACTTTGGCTGCATCAGAACGCGAAAAAGATCTCCTTGCATTTGAAATTAACGAACTGACCACGGCGGATTTGGAGGAAGGTGAAGACGAAAAGTTGGCAGATGAAGCACAGGTACTAAAAAATGCGGAGAAATTATCTCAGTCAGCAAATTATGTATGGGAACAACTGGATGGCAGCAACCGAGCAGGAAGTTTTGGTGGCGGGGGTATGGGAAGGGATTTGTCTACGCTTGACCGTCTGAAAGATGTTGCGAACGCGCTCATAGACTTATCAGATATGGATGGCAGCCTCTCGGAATTGCGGGAGCGTTTGGAATCATCGCTCTACGAATTGGAAGATATCGCCTTACAGATCCGTCAGTATGCAGACACCGTGGAATTCAATCAAGGGCGGCTGGACGAGATCGCCGACCGCCTTGCGCTGATCGCGAAACTGAAGCGGCGTTATGGCAACACCATTTCCGAGATACTCACATACCATGCTGAAGCCGAACAAAAATTGGAGACCTTACAACTTGGTTCAGAGAAACAAGCGTCGCTCCAAGGCGAGATTCAGGAAACGATCCAAGAAGCGCAGCATCTGTGTACAGCACTCTCAACGAAACGGCGACACGTCGCGAAGCATCTTTCAGAACGGATTGAAAAGGAACTCCGCACGCTCGGCATGGACAAAGCAGAGTTTCAGGCATCCGTCGAACACATTCCAGACGAACGCGGTCCGTTTCAAGTAGAGGGTGAACGTTATGCATTTCGTTCCGATGGGATGGACGCTGTGGAATTCTTGATTGCACCGAACGTCGGCTCCGAAGCGCGACCGATAGTAAGAATCGCGTCAGGTGGTGAGATCTCCCGGATCATGCTCGCTTTAAAGACGGTGTTGGTACAAGTCGATGAGATTCCGACGCTGCTTTTCGATGAGATTGATAGCGGCATTGGCGGCAAGGTCGCAGATGTTGTTGGCAAAAAATTGAAGGAACTCTCGGCGTTCTCACAGGTGATTTGTATTACGCATCTTCCACAGATCGCCCGTTTTGCTGACAAGCATTTCCGAGTCGAAAAAAAGGTTGTTGATGAACGGGCTCTGATTACCGCGAAACCGTTAGCGGTGGAAGAACAGGTTAACGAAATCGCCCGAATGCACGGTGGCAAAGAAACGGAAATAGGGCTTGCACATGCACGAGAGTTACTGTCTGAGAAATAGTCTTTATCGGGTTTCTGATGGAAAACCAAAACGATAGTCCGTAATGAAATGGTTCTCACTGCGAAGCAGGGTTACGAAAAGGCGATTGAAGCAACTAACCCGCTTGACTGAACCACAAGGAAAGTTAAAAATATGGACGACAGGTTTATACAAGCCAGCGGAACGCATGTCTATACTGGGTGCGAGTTATTGGTCAAAGGTGCCTTAGAGAGTGGTGTCAGCCTTCTTACGGGGTATCCCGGCTCCCCACTTGCCGAAGTATTTGATGTCATCCAACGTAACGCAGAATTGTTGAAAACCAACGGCATTGTCGCGCAGATAGCCAACAATGAAGCGTTAAGTATCGCGCGTCTCAATGGCTCGCAGATGGCGGATGTCCGCGCAATAGCGTTCATGAAAAGCGTCGGGTTGCATGTCGCCTCCGATGCGCTGGCGATTAGTAACCTTGCGGGGACGACTGAGGGGGCTGTCGTTGTCGTCGGTGATGATACTTGGTCACACAGCACGCAGGTACCGGCTGATTCACGATTCTTGGCGCGACATGTCTATACGCCCCTTATTGAACCGAGTACATTTCAGGAACTCAAAGATTGGGTTAACTGTGCTTTCCAGATTTCGGCTGCAGCGGACCTCTATGTTTGTTATTTAACCACTGAAAATCAGGCGAGTGGTGGCGGAAATGTTGAACTTCAGCCTAACATTTATCCTGACATCACTGGTCTGAAACGCGTGAATCTTGATACCCAACTCATTGATGCTGATAAACGGGTTGTTTTACCCCCGCATACCGCCCAGATTGAGACAGAAACGTTGCAGGAACGGCTGCCTACCGCTCTTGAAACGGCAAGGCATCTCGGACTCAATAAAATTCAGTTTGCGCGGGATACCTCCGGTAAAAAGCGGTTTCCTCTCGGGTTTGTTAGTGCTGGTTTGGCACATAGCTGCCTGCTCCATGCACTCGGAGAATTGAATCTATACGGCGACATCCCGGTTCTCAAACTCGGTATGACCCATCCGATTGATGCGGATATCGTCCGAGAGTTTGCTGAACAAGTTGACGAAATCTACGTCGTTGAAGAGAAACGCCCACTCTTAGAAAACGAAATTAAGGCATTTCTTACGCAAATGTACCAAGCGGGTGGTATCAAACGGTACGTAAATGTTTGGGGCAAACAATTCCCCGACGGTTTAGCAGGCATTCCCGCAGCCTCAGGATTGGATGCGTCTATCCTCATCCAGAAACTCATCCCCCTTCTCAAACACCGCCTCGCCACAGAACCCCGCACCGCTGCCTCGGAAGAGACCGACACCCTCGTTGATTTGAGACACTTTTCCGGCGAAGAGACCCTCCAAAAGGCGGTCGCCGAACAACAGATTGCTATCCCGCAACGGACACCGACCTTCTGCCCGGGCTGCCCACACCGCGATTCTTCAAGCGTCTTCCTTGAAATCACAAAACAGTTTATGGATGCGGACTATATGAAGAAGCATCACGATTCAGGCCCGGTAGATATCGTCTTTCACGGTGATATCGGTTGCTACTCAATGCTCAAATATGAGCCGTTTCCGCGTTTGATGCACAACCTCTCCGCAATGGCATTAGGGGGCGGGTCAGGGGCTGGCATTGACCCGTTTATCGAAAACAAACAGATCGTCTTCATGGGCGATTCGACCTTTTTCCATGGCGGGATGGCAGCGATTTCAGATTCAATCAAAAACAACCAAGACATCGCCTACATCATTTTAGACAACCAAACAACAGCAATGACAGGGCATCAACCGACACCGGCGGGTGAACTTGACATTCTCGGTAATCCGACGTTTGCACAGGATATTGAGTTGGTTGCCCAGGGGCTCGCTGGCAGCTCTGAAATAGACATCGTGCGTACGAATCCGGAAGATCGGGTAAACTATAAAAAATATCTTGAGAAAACCATTCTTAAACCGGGGGTCAAAATTGTCATTGCTGATAAAGAGTGCGCGATTACTTATCAGCGCCGCCTCCGTCGTGAACAACGCCAAACTATAGCCACAGATGGTTTTCTGAAACATGAGAAGCATATTAACATCACCCCTGAAGTCTGCGAATTTTGTCGGGAATGCACCACGGCTACCGGGTGTCCCGGTTTAAAAATCGTTGATACCGATTATGGCGAGAAGGTTGCCATTGACCAGTCGAATTGCGTCTCTGATGGGGCATGTGCGCGGATTAAATACGCGTGTCCAGCCTTTGAAGAGGTTATCGTCACACGCAAACGTCCCCCCCAAGAGCAGGCAGTCGCTTCCGTCTACAAGAACCTTTTGAGTGACACGCCTTTACCACCGCCGCCACCGCTAACATTTGAGCGGAGTTGGAATACGTACGCTGCAGGGGTCGGTGGCATGGGTATTGGGACTATTTCCAAGGTACTTGTCGTTGCGGGGTATCTCCAAGGCTACGATGTGACGTTCTGTGATAGAAAAGGGCTGGCAATTCGCAACGGTGGGGTTTATACACACATCGCTTATGTGCAACCCGGTGTTCCTACATCGCCGATGATCCCGTATGGCAAGGCGGATCTTCTGTTAGGACTCGACATTTTAGAGGCGGTTCGCGGCATCACACCGCGGTCACTTTTCCGTGTTGCATCCCCGGCGCGTACTGCTGCTGTGGTCAATACCGCAAAAACTGAGACAATAACCACCCTCATTGGCAAAGACGATTTTGATCCGGACACGCTTGAAGAGACCCTTCAGACCCATACCAAATCCGACGCGTATTTCGGCATCGATCTGTTCACCGTTTCTGAGGAGTTGTTCGGCAATAAGTTGTATGCAAACATGATGCTCCTGGGGACTGCCTTCCAACGACGATTGATACCTCTTGAACTGGAACCGCTTCAATTAGCACTCAAGCAGATGGTGCCGCACGCCGATTTGGAGACCAATATGAAAGCATTCAATGTCGGACGGCGGCTCGCGCTTGACACCCAACACTTTGAGGATGCGGTACCGCGCCAGTCAAGTTATGCCGAAATGCTCTCTGCAAAACGACAGATTCTGGAGAGAAAACGTGGCGGAAAGCGTCTGGCACAAGAATATACGACACTCGTCGAAAGTGCTGTGGAGACGTTAAACACCGGTTCGGACAACACACATCGTCTCCTGGCACTCTATGTCTACGACCTCGTCCAGTTTGAGAATCTTAACTACGCACGCGGTTATGTCGAAAAGATAAAGCAGGTTCACGCCCACGATTCAGAATCGCACGACTATCGTGCCACAAAAGCCGCTATCAGATATCTTCATAAAGTGATGCTGATTAAGGACGAAGTCTACGTCGCACACTTACTGACGAGTGAAGAGAAATTGGAGCGTGACAAGGAATTATATAAGGTTGATACGCAAAACGGGGATAGGATTAAATATGTCCATCTCAATCGTCCGCATTTCACAGTCATGGGACTTGACCTTGAAGCGGATATTGACACACATAACTGGCAATTAAACCTGATGAAGCGGATGAAATTTCTAAGACGATGGCTCTCGAAATGGCACGCGAAGGAAAAGGAATTCCGAGAGTGGTATATTACGCGTGTGATCAATACCTTCGCTCCAACCGATGCTGCGGCGTACGAAAGACATCTCCGCGCGTTAGAATGTGTAGAAGAGGTCCGTGGCTATCGAGAAATTCGCTATCCTAAAATGGAAGTGGCGAAACAGAGAGTTGAAAGTCTACTTTCATAATAGAAAAGACTGGAAGCGTGGAAGATTAGAAGGCGTGGAAATTTTGCCATCCTTTCAGTCTTAAGGTAGAGCACAGCAAATGTCCACACGACACTTACTGACAGGACATACCCGCATTGTCGGTGTTATCGGCGATCCTGTTGAACACAGCCGGTCACCTCAGATGCACAATGCTGCCTTTGCCAAGGCGGGGCTTGATTATGTATACGTTCCTTTTCACGTCCGGCCCAAGGATTTGGCAGCCGCAATCGCTGGGTTTAAAGCAATCAATGTTGTTGGTATTAACGTGACGCTTCCACATAAACAAGCAGTCATTTCACATCTTACATCAATCTCGCGGGAAGCGGAACTCATTGGGGCAGTGAACACACTCACCTTTACCGATGAAGGGATACACGGCGACAATACGGACGCGCCGGGTGTTTTGAGAGCCTTAGAGGAAAACGAAACCATGTCCGTGCCGGTAGGTGAAAATGTTGTTGTCTTAGGGGCAGGCGGTGCTGCAAGGGCAGTGGTCGTTGCGTTAGCACTCGCGGGTGTGGCTTCGATTACGATCGCCAACCGCACTGTCGAAAGAGCCGTTGCCTTAGCTGAAGAGATGGGGCAAAAAACGGGTATTTCCATGCAAGGATTAGGGCTTTCGGATGCTCAATTGCCTGTTGCTGTTCGTGAGAGCATGCTTCTCATCAACACTGCGACGGTCAGCATGGATGCAACACATCCGCTATTGATTTCTGCCGATTGGCTTCAACCGAATACTATTGTTTACGATATTGTATATACGCCTCCGGTGACACCTCTCATGCGCGCCGCCGCGGCACGCGGCTGTGAAACTCTCGGTGGTATGGGTATGTTGGTGCATCAAGGGGCTATTGCTTTTGAAAAATGGACGGGTATCGCACCGTGTACGGAGACAATGCACCAGGCACTATAAACATATCGTCCCTAATGAAGATTAAGAATTTAATCGGGTAATTTCTTGTAGAAGTCCGGTGCGGTTAGGAGGGAAACACCCCAGCAAAAACACCGCACCTACCGGGGTTGGGGTAACATAGAATTACCCAAATATTTTATTAAACTTCATACGGGACTAAAACTGATAACCCTAAAAAAATACGAAAGGGGTCAATAACGACATAATGGAACAGCAAGAACACGATCTTAATAAGCCGATTCGATTCGTTATACTCGGAACACCTTATACTATCAAACCGACTGAGGACCTAACTTCGGAAGCCATTGCCGAACTTGTTGACTATGTCAAAAGTTTAGTTGAATCCTATCTCAGGCGGGGCTTTGATGAAACGAGGGTTCCATTGCTCGTTGCGTTCCACATCGCTGATGAAAAGCGTCGCCTTCAAGAAGAGTATGAATTGCCATTACACCGGATAGTGGAGCGACTCCAATTTGCGATTGAAGAGGATACTGAACCCGACGAGATATCCTTTACTGCGGATACGGAAGAGTAGACTTCCGATTGAGGCGATTGTGGATCGCTGAACTTTATCTGATTGCGTATCGGTTTTGTTACCTAACGGAGCAACAGTAGCGCGAGGATGCCAAATATCGGCAGCAACGCGATTAAGATTTTGACTTCGAGCAGATAATTTTTATAGCGCTGAATGGCGGAATTTTGTTCTATCCACTGATTGATAAAATCAATGCGTCGGTGGATAGATGGGTGTGTGTTGAACATTTCAAAGAACCGTCGAATTGATTTTGGCACCGAATTCAGCACGGCAAGTTTCATCAAGGCATTTTTGAATGCTTCTGGTTTCTTCGTGAGCGCGGCCGCATATAGGTCCGCTTGATGTTCACAACGTCTTGACAGATACCGGAAGATGAACACGAAATAGACGATGAGAAAAGTTAAGGAACATAACGTTGGCAAGATTTGCGATTCCTGGAAATATGCTACCAACGGTTCCTCAACAAGCACAAAGAAAAACAGATAACTCAATAGATAGAAAACCGAAAACAGCATATACGTCGGAATGTGTCTGTAGCGGATATGTCCAAGTTCGTGGGCAACGACGGTTTCGATTTCTTCATCCGTAAAGTATTCAAGGAGCGCGTCTGTCAGGAAAATTCGGCGGTTCCAGGGAAAGGTCCCCGCGACTGCAGCATTTGCTATTAACAGCGAACCGGTCTGCCACACCACAATATCCCGGTATTTTATGCCACTCTGTTTCGTCAATACATCTAATTTTTCCTTCAAGGCTGAACCGACCGCCAATGGTTCCGTTTTCCATAGAAACTGCATGAGTAACGGCGCGAAGATAAAAGCGGATGCAATCACGGGTAGAATCAACCCTATTAAAACATAGGGATGTTCGACGATGAACATCTGTGCTGAATTGGGGAGCCAGTACACAGCATCTATTGTGGCGAGATAAACAAACATCGGCAGCAGCGGGAAGATCAGAAATTTGAGCTGAAGCGTGGCGACCTCTCGGTAGTGTCCTTGTTGAAGCCGATTCACTTGATAGAAAGCGAGCCGGATACAGATGAGTCCGATCAGAAGCGGCAGCAATGCGAATATTTGACGTAGGTTCTTCATCGGGAAGAAGGCGAGGTGTTTATCGATCAAGATGGGCAAATTCAGTAGATATAGATTACACAGATACGCCGCTAAGCTAATACACTCAAAAACGATCATGAAGCGTCGCAAACGATAGAGTTTCGGTAGGTTCTCCTCTTTGTCCGCAGGAAAGGTTCGGGCCACGTACGATGTCACGAAACACGTGATGAGCACCGGAAAACCTGTTAGGACAATTGTCCAAAGCACCACCTGCATATCGCTGATGTTTATGTTTGTTTGTGAGGGTTCAAAGTAGAAAAGAAAGAGTAATCCTGCGATTAAGATAATGCTTATCTGTCCCATACTGTCAGTAGTCCTTGGTTTGTGATAATATTGAGTCTGGCGATGCTTGCAAAGTCCTTCCATGAGTGTCGGTTTCCGAGTACCACGGATACTCAATTCTATCTTATTTCGCATCAAAAATCAAGGGTGTTTTAACATCTAATCCGATCGTTCTGGCGGTTGCGAAAAAAACTTTTGACTTTTTTTGGCGAAAAGTGATATAATTTATATTACAAGTACCTGTGGGAATAAATTGCTTGCAGGTTTTCCATATTTTGCAAGGTCGCGATGCAGTTTCGGGCATTGAAAACCGTTGTTTGTGTGCGGGACAGTAATTATTCCGTTTGCATCCATACGTTCAAAACGGGATTTGAGAAGAATTCCGAGGGAAATAGAGTCTATTGTTTTGGCGTAACTTAAAAACTGACGCTTTCATGTCGGTTTGCGAGTAACACCCAAAATTGTTGTAAAAAATTAGGAGGAATCCATGCTAAGTAGAACCGCTTTCACAATTATCGCTCTTCTGGGCGTTGCGCTTGTTGTTAGTAGCTGCGCCAAGTTGGACCAAGAAGAGTTTGAAATGTGGAAGAATGAACATGTCACAAAGATGGACCAGGCCAATTCTGACATGTCAAACAAATTCACGATGTTAGAGGGCAAAGTCGATCAGCATAGTACAGATACGACGGAAGCAATCTCCAAAGCGAAAGAAGAGGCGATTGCCGCGTCCCAACAGGGTGATGCCGATACGATCGCTGCAGCCGATCAAAAAGCCAAAGAAGGGGACGCGCAACTCCGCGCGGACCTAACGAAGACGATTGATATGCAAGGCAAAGAAGCGATGGACGCTGCGAAAGGCGTAGATGCCAAATTGGATAAGCAGATCATGGCGCATGAGCAATCCGAGAAATCACAAGATGCAGCGATAAAGCAGCTGCAGTCTGATGTGATGGCTTTGAAGGGACAGGTCGCCATGAACGCAAAAGAGGCAGCCAAGAAACCGATGTTAGTTGCTACTGTCAATTTTGGTAGTGGACAGACCGGTCTATCGAGCAAAGACAAAGAGATCCTTGACGGTATCGTCGATCAGCTCATGGCATCGGATGCGAATATCAAGGTTGTTGGGCATGCTGACGGCACGCCGGTACTGCGCGGCAGTCATCGAAGCAACTGGGACCTCTCACAGTCACGCGCCAACTCGGCAGCAAAATACTTGAAATCCAAAGGAATTGATGCCGCCAGAATAAAGGCAGTTGGCATGGCACACACCAAACCGATCGCCCCGCAAAACACTGCCGCTGGCAGAGCTATGAATCGCAGGGTCGAAGTCATTCTGCTCCCCGCGGGCGCAATGATGTAGCCGAACTGTTTCATACCAACGTAGGGGCGGGTCCCTTGCCCGCCCATCGTTGTCATATTACTGTCCTACAGTACCCCTCGGATAAGGTTGTTACCTTTATGCGCTTAATATTTGTATGTTTCATGTTGCTGCTGCTTTTGCTGCCCTGTCTGACCCGCGCGGAGACTGTTGATACGCCGCCTTTGCGCCCGTCGCCCGTCCGAGATTTCTTGGGAGCCCATCTTAAGGCTCCGTCATTTCAACTTTCCCTGTTTTCATATAAACCGGAATTAGGTGATTTAACTACTATACTCCAGAGTGTCGGCGTATCAAGCGTTCCGAGTGCACTGTTGCCTATGGTTTCGGTTGTATTTGAACATACACCGGAACTGGATTCACGTTTCGAGTTTGGCTATTGGCAGATGGAACTTGATATTCCACCGCCTACCTCAGCGAACCTCTCTGCCACACTCATTCCGATTTCATATCAACTCATCTACCGTCCGGTTTTGCTGTCCGAGTTTCTACCGATCTATTTGGGCGGTGGCATCGGTTTTTTGGGGGCGAGTTTTAGTGGCAGCGCAGTGGATTTGATTGAACAACAAGGTATCAGTTTCGATGACAGTTCTTCCGGGACAACTGGATATGTGCTCATCGGGGCAGAACTGTTTCAGTGGGAACATAACTTTGTGCTTAACCTTGAGGTGAAACGGATACTCAAAACAGTAAAAACGGCGGGCACCATACCACTCGACCTGATTTTAGATGGCACTGCAATCGGATTCGGTGTCAAAATGAAGTTTTAACCGATAACCATTCCGCGGATGTTTTTAAAGCATGGCAAGCGAATTCTTTTTTGTGTTGTTTGTCTCGGGGTCGGTGGCATTGTCGGCGGTTACTCGGACACCCCGCTCCCGCTCCTCAGTTTGCTGGCTGTAACGGGCGCCTTCGTTTTCCTCGGTATGGAACTCGCGGTCTACCTGTTGTTAATTGCCCTCCCATTTTCATTCCGTTACATTCTCCCGGGTCGCTTTGAGATTCAAACACCGACAGAACCGCTATTGGGCATGCTTGTCGTTGTTTATTGCGTGCAAAAAATAGTTGATCGGGTACTCCAGAAAAAGAAACCAGAAAACACCTTTCCGTTCTTAGTACCGCTCTGCACCTATATCTTCGTTACCTTCCTTTCAGCGATCAATACGCCTGATCTCTTTGGTACATTCAAAGGCGCGCTTCGTGCGACGGTGTACATGCTGTTTAGCATAATAGTGTATACTGTTATCCAAAACAGAGCGACCCTGAAACGCCTGTTTATTGCTATCTTTCCTTCCGCTGCTGTCGCTGTTATCTGGACAGTGATTGTCCTCATCTATCACATTGACGCGTGGCAGTGGACAAGTGCCTATCGGCGCGCGCCGTTTACGAATTACTCCGTTTACGGTGCCTTCACGGCGATCTTCTTTTTGGTTTGCCTCAGCCGTCTCCTGTTTGACAACAGCACTTATGATCGAGTGTTATGGACAGCGTGGTTCGTTTGTTTCAGCGTCGGGCTTCTGATGTGTTTTTCGCGGGGTGTCTGGCTCTCGGTTATTGTCGCGGTCGGTTTTATGCTCCTGCAACTCGGAAGAGGTGTTACGCATAAAAAGATTCTATTTATCGGTGCGGCGTGTCTCATCTTACTGGTATGTCTGAATTTGCCCGGTGTCTACAGCATTATTATTGAGCGGGTTTCGTCCGCGGTAGATATCAGTTATGCTTCAAACCGAGCGCGCCTGCTACGGTGGGGACAGGCAGTTGTGATGTTCCTTGAGAGTCCGATCTTGGGTAAGGGCTATGGCGCGTTTGCGATGCTTTACGAAGAAGATGTAGCACTCGTTGGGAGTTACACGGCGCAGTATCAACTCGGTGCCCATAGCGAATACCTTCAAGTGATGGCGGAATTGGGGATCGTTGGATTAGGCGTATGGGTATGGCTGAATATCGCCTTCTTACGTTACGGCTTTCGCGCACTCAAAACAATAGACGACGGTTTTTATCGTGCTGTTGTCATCGGATTGATGGCAGCGGAGATTTCATTGATGGTGCATTTCACGGTGAACAATCTTTTGAACGGTGATGCGATTGGGATTCCGTTTTGGGGGATTTATGGGGTGTTACCGGCTGTGGTGCAGATGGCTGCCCGTGAAAAGACTTCACCAGAAACTGAAGACGGTGTATAATGTAATTAAAAACAACATGGAGAGCTCAATATGAATATAATCCACATTATTTCAGACACATTTCGACGCGATAACCTCGCTATCTATGGCGGAAAGGGATACACGCCATCCCTAAACGCCTTCGCGGAGAAGTGTGTCGTTTTTGACAAAGCATACGTCTGTGGTTTTCCGACTGTTCCGATCCGAGGCGAGCTCGTGACAGGACAAGTCAGCATCTGTCGGCGTGGATGGGAACCCCTTAAACGAGATGTTCCCGTCATCGCTGATGACTTAACGAACGCTGGAATTGTGAGTATGATGATTGCGGATACGCCGCATCACATCAACAACGGTTTTTTTTACAATCGTGGGTTCACCGGATGGAAATGGATTCGCGGGCAAGAGGGTGATCATTTAGAGACGCAGCCCTACGATTATGAATCAAAAAAATCGTTGCAGTATCGCGAGTACACACGAACACATCCGAACAAATTGCCCGGTGGACTCGGCAACCACCTGAGAAATATAGCGTTTCGGCAGACAGAGGCAGATACTTTCGCCGCGCAGACGATGCAAACGGCTTGCGATTGGCTGGAACGGAACCATCAGCACGAAAACTTCTATCTGATGGTGGACACCTTCGATCCACATGAACCGTGGGATGCCCCTGAATGGTACCTAAAGCGTTTTGATTCGAGCGATTATGACGGCCCCGAACCGATTTATCCGCCTTACGGTCCTAATCCGATGAATGAACGCGAGACGGAACGGCTCAATGCGCTCTACCGTGCAGAAGCCTCGCTGGTTGACAATTGGATCGGACAACTCTTGCGAAAAATTGACTATATGGGGTTGATGGAAAATACGATGGTGATTTTCATGGCAGATCACGGCTTTTTATTGGGTGAACACGGACTGCTCGCTAAGAATCTGAGCATGTATGAAGAGGTTATCCATATCCCACTCATGGTTTATCATCCCGATGCCACGCCACGTCACACGGACGCGCTTGCGAGTATTGTTGATATTCCTCCCACTGTCATTGATGTGTTCGGTGCAGAACGCGGTGCACAGGTAGAAGGCAACAGCCTTCTCCCGATTGTTATGGGGGATACCGATACCGGACGTGAATATGCGGTTACACACGGTGCTTGGGTTGGTGGATGGAGTCCGGATGGTGGCAGCCCGCATGGGAATATCACTGATGGCACTTGGTCTCTGCTTTTAGAGAATCGCGGTGCACCGAAGTCTTTGTTCCATTTACCCTCTGATCCGGAGCAGTTGAATAATCGGTTTGAATCGGATACATCGGAGGCGCGCCGACTCTACCAAGCGTTTGTGGATTTCTTGGCACAGCACGGTGCACCTGAAGCGATGGTCACCCAATTCCAAGATCGGTGGCCGGTTTAAAATTGCGGATATACGTAAAGCACACAAAGAGGAACAGAAATTTGGACGACCAAAACAGGATGGCCGACCTCGACATCGCCGACTGCATCAACGAGACCTGCCCTTGGTCAGGCAAACCAGTACAGGCGGATTCGCTGACTGAGTACGATGGCCATGTCGTTGGGTTCTGCAACACGGGGTGCCGCGACCAGTTCGACACGGCGGTCCGTCACTTTGAGGCGGCGAAGGCGGTGAGAGGGGGCCAGTAGCCTGCCGCGCAGTAACAAATGAATGGAACTTCGCGTGAGGCATTTCAAAATGCTAAGTCCAATCCATGATTATACCTAAGTATTCGTCCTTCCGATCCGTCAATCCATCGTAGGCGGATTGTGCATCTTCGGGATCAATGACGTGTGTTAGCAATTCTTCTACCATGAATTTGCCTTCGCAGATGAGTGAATACACCAAGCGCGAGTTGCGTTCAAGCGAGTGCTTCGATTCACCGGAGTGCATCGTCGGGTAGACCCACTCATGCGCGCTCCTGAGTGTAATTGCCCCTAAACCGATACTATGGCTATAGTTCAAAATCTCCGTCGCATTGGTGACGTATTCGCCACGCGGTGAACCGAGTAAGATAACCTCACCTTTTCTGCCGGTCAATTGGTACGCCGTTTCGACGAGCCGTGGATTTCCAATCGCTTCAACGGTGACTGCCGCTTTTTCGCCGTTTGTCAACGCGACGACGCGTTCCAAGGCGTCCTCTTCGTCCGGATTAATCAGGTGTTGGATACCACACTGTTGCGCGATTTCAAGCCGACGCGGCACTCGCTCAATACTGATAACTTTCATGCCCGCCAAATTGAAAAGTTGAGATGCGGAGTTGCCGACCAATCCTAAACCGATAATAGCAACGGTATCTCCGAATTCAGCAGATGACACGCGCAGGGAAGTCATCGCAACCGTTGCCATTCGGACGAACGGGACCAACTTCTCGTCTATATCTAAAGGAGGTTTGAACGCCAAAAGCACCGCCTCTGTTTTAGTGATAGAGGCGTGCGGACCATAACAGAAGGCGAGATCGCCTGCGACACATTTCGTTACATTTTCACCGACTTTAAGCACTTCACCGATCGCCGTATAACCGGAGCCGTGTGGGAATCGCGTACCGCTTTCAAGTCCGGTATACCCTGCGCCTTCGGTCCCTGGACTAATCAAGCTATAGTGCGTTTTCAGTAAGATTTGGTTAGGTGCGAGTGTTTCATCGAGTTCAAAATCTTCCAGCGTTGCCGAGCGTTTCGCTGGCATCACAATTCGTTTGCCTTTCATAGCTGCAATGCTCCTTGTTGAATTTTCCCTATTATGGTATCATATCTACACATTTTTTTATAGCAAGTTTCATGAAAAGGGAGAAATTTTCTTTATGAGACTCACGCAAGAACAGTGCGAAACCTATCGGTCACAAGGCGTGCTGATAGCCAAAAATGCGCTGACCGATGAAGACCTCCAACCGGTGATTGACGAGATTTCGGATTGGATTTCGGAACGCGCCCTCGCCTTAAAACAGGAGGGTAAAATCGAAAACTTATTTGAAGATGAACCCTTCGACAGACGGTTTGGAAAGTTACTTGCACAGTCGGGTGAGATGGTAAGCGGATTGGATATTATGCACTACCGCGGTAAAGCTGTCTTTGAATTCCTGAAGAACGATAACCTTTTAGATGTCATTGAAGGGATTGTTGGACCGGAGATTACCTGCAATCCGATTCAGCACCTGCGTGCGAAGCCCCCGGTTGTTGATGGGAACGCGAGTTGGGCAGGCGGCGTGCCGTGGCATCAGGATGCTGGTGTCATGATGCCAGAAGCAGAAGGCTCCGAGATCGTCACGTGTTGGCTGCCGTTGGGTGATAGCACAATAGAGATGGGATGCCTACAAGCATTGCCCGGTATTACTGAAGATAAAGGGTATCTGACCCATCAGAAAGAGGGTGGGACAATGATCAAACCGGAGTTGATGCCAGATGTCGAACCCCTCATGCTGGAATGCTACCGAGGCGACCTCGTTTTATTGAGCCGTTTTACACCGCATCGTTCGGAACCGAACACGTCCGACCGGTGCCGCTGGTCGTTGGATTTGCGCTATCAGACCACTGGGCATCACACAGGACGGACGGCGCATCCTGATTTCATCGTACGCAGCCGAAAAAGCCCTGAAACTGTCCTGGCTGAACACCAAGAGTGGTGTGATCTGTGGGTAGATGCTTTTGAAAACCCACGCGGTCAAGCAATGCATAGATCGGTGTAAAATTAGTTGTCAGTTGCCAGTTGTCAGTTACCAGTTGTTAGACAAATATTAAAACCACAAACCCCAGCGGGGCGAAAGGTTTATAGAATAACGATGCAAGCGATTATTCTGTGCGGTGGTCTTGCGACTCGGCTCGGTGAGGCAGCGAAAACGGTTCCGAAGGTTTTGCTGGAGATCGCTGGGAAAACGGTGTTGGAGTGGCAGATCCTGTTGCTAAAAGATGTCGGTGTCACCGAGGCAGTTTTCGCGTCCGGACATCTGCACGATGTACTTTATGAACGGGTGGGTGAGAATTACGCTGGAATCCGTATCCGTTATGCCAAAGAGGAGACGCGACTTGGGACAGGTGGCGCGATTCTAAACGCGATGAAACAGATTGATACGTCCCCGTTTTTTGTGCTGAACGGCGATATCCTACTTGCGAACTTTTCACTCCGAGAGATGTTAGATCGCTTTCATCAAGGCATGGCAGGGGTACTTCTGAGTGTGCATGCACCTGACATCCGCCCTTATGGCGAGATTGTGTCGGATGGTGATGGAAGGATTCAGGCATTTCGTGAGAAGCAGTCTACCTGCCGTGCTGGATATGTCAACGGGGGAGTGTATTTGTTCGATCAAGGCATCGCCGACGCGTTTCCGAAGGGACAGGCGATCTTCTCTATGGAACGCGACGTTTTTCCATCCGTTTCCAACCTATATGCTTTCCAAACGGACGCGAGTTGGATCGATATCGGGGTGCCAGAGCGATTGGACTACGCGCGTAAACATTTCCCACGATTTTGAAATCAGTACTCGGTTGGTTCGCCTGTTCGCAACACCACGTAACTCCGATAACGCTCTGCATGTATCTCACCGGTTTCGACAGCATCTTGGATAGCGCAATCCGGTTCAGCGACATGGGCGCAGTCGCTGTATTTGCATTGACCGAGATGCGGTTCCATTTCAGGAAAGTAGTATTCTAAGTACTCAGTGTCCAC
This sequence comes from uncultured Poribacteria bacterium, assembly GCA_951828385.1. GTDB lineage: Bacteria > Poribacteria > WGA-4E > WGA-4E > WGA-3G > WGA-3G. The sequence continues at coordinate 2,230,131 of OX639973.1, read as the reverse complement.
ACCCCATAAGCCGACCTCTCGGATACCGGGTGTGTCCGCAACTTCACCGCCAATTTCGAGTGGAAAGAGTTCAACCAATGTCGTTGTATGCCGTCCCTTTTGCGTTTTGATGCCGACTTCACCGGTTCGCAACCCCAAATCTGGTTGGATCGTGTTCAGCAGACTTGACTTTCCTACCCCGGATGCACCGATGATAACACTGAATTTGTCCCTTAAGACATCCTGAAGCGCGTCTAAACTTTCAGGTGTATGGATACTGGTATATAGGACTTGGTACCCTAACTTTTCGTAGTTAGTAAAAGTCTCCGTAAGTTCCACCCGCTGGGTTGGGTCGACTAAATCCATTTTATTGAGGCATATCACTGCGTCCATGTCACCGGCTTCAGCCAAGATGAGGAATCTGTCCAATGTCCGAAAATTAAGAGGCGGCATGCCGGTAGCAGCGACAGCTACGATCTGATCTGCATTGGCAACAATAACCTGTTCAATGTCGCCTTGCTTTCCTGCGTATTGCCGTGAGAACTTCGTCTGACGGGGCAGAATATCCTCTACCACTCCTTCCTCGGCATTCAGCTGCGTGAAGATAACTTGGTCACCGACAGCAACCGGATCAGCATATATCCTGCGTCCAGTTTCTGAGCGATGTCTCCGTTTGAGGGTACCCCGGAGTGTACATCGCAGGATAATATCATCGTGCTGAACGTCATAAAACCCTGTTCGCGCTCGGATGACTCGACCTTGTTCACGTGTGAGGATAAACACCACCTCCAAAAGTTTATCAAATATACGCCTTCATCGTTTTCAAAGCGACCTCAATATTTTCATCAAAGTTGTCAAATTTGCACTCGCACGAGATGCGACCGTTATAGCCCGCTTTTTGGAGTGCAGCAAAGAAATCTGTAAAATCAAAATCGTCGTTTCCGGGGTAGGAGCGTTTAACAGGCTCTGCGATGTGGACATGGGCAAGCCATTCAGCAGCGTCAATGATATTTTGCATCGGCTCTTCTTCCTGCCAAATATGATAGAGATCTGCTAATGCTTTGATGCCCGGACGATTCACCCGTTTTGCCATTGCAACGCCATCTGCAACGGTTCGGAGGATATTCCCTTCTCGCAAGCAAATCGGTTCGATTACGATAATCATGTTGTGTGCTTCGGCGTGATCTGCAGCCATATCAAGGAATTCAGCGATCTGTGCCAATGCCCGTTCGCGTGAATAGCCATCCGCTATGTTTCGGGAACCACTACTCCCGTAGACGATCACTTCTCCACCAATTTCACTGGCTCTGCGGCAGGCAGTCTCGACATAGCGCGACAAACGTGGAAAATCCACAGTATCGCCTACCACGCGTAGATCGCCGGGGATAAAGCCTGCGTAAGCCTCCGGTTTTAAAGGGGCGTTCGCCGCCTGCTCACGGATTTTCTGAAATTCGGCTTCGTCTGACTCAGGTATCAACGCGGAGCGTACCCCTAATTCGATGTAATCATACCCAACTTCTGCAAGCCGATTGACATTTTCTAAACTGGTACAGATCCCAAATCGCATGTATTCGCTCCTTCTCACGCATGTCTAAAGAATAGGAATCAATGAATGTACAACGCTTTCAATAACAATAATTAACAGTGCTACAAGGTATGTATTGAAAAAACCGTTAAGTTCAAATTTCGGAACTGCCTTATTGGCAATTCCGAGTAGAAAAGCGGTGGTAGTGATGTAAGCGAGTGGTTTTATTATATAGACGAGTAGTTTAGGGAAGCAATTCGCGCAATTTAAGGCGTGGACAATATCATTCGGAGGTGGGGCGGTGAGGAAAATTTCAACCCCTTCCGGTAATGCGGGGTTTGTCATAATTCCGATGCCCACGACTTTGATAACGCCGAATCCGGCTGCAATTCCTGCTGCTGTGATCCAACCGTTGGCGTTCACTGTCGGCAAAAAATGGATTACCCCGAAAACAGTGAGACTCAGAATGATTAGATTTAAAAGGTTTGCGAGGGTGTTTTGCTTAGCGTCTGAAGGTTCTGCAACGAGGGGTCGGACAGGGCCCGCGCGGTTAAGCAGTGCTTTGAGAGCGTTTACCGGGATAGCGAAATTGAGGTTTTGTCCATCATTTCGGACGCTGGCAGCGATTCCAATGACCTCTCCCCTACTGTTAAGTACTGCCCCGCCGCTGCTGCCTTCGGAAATAGGTGCTGTCATTTGGATGACTTCGCCGCGTATGCCTGAGTTACCATCCGGTTGGATGTTACTAATAATGCCTTCTGAGACTGTGCCTTCTAACCCACGCGGATTGCCGACAGCGTAAACAGTTTCAGCAACTCGAATAGTATCGCTATCGCCAAGCGGGAGCGGCGGCGCATAAAGGTTCGCTACTTTGAGTATAGCAAGATCGCGATCCGCGTCAATCGCAATATACCCTTCAATATCCGACTCTTGTTCCGTTCCTACCAATTTTACAGTAGCTGCTGTAGCCCCTTTAATAACGTGATGGTTCGTTACGACCACGCCATCTCCGACGAAGAACCCACTTCCTTGGGAGTTTCTGCCAATAGTGGTTGTTAAGATGACTGTTGAATTCAAAGCATTTTGCGCGATCTGTTCAGGGGTTTGGGCTTGCCCGGCAATTATGGTGCAGCATAGCAAAAACCATAAGATTGTAAGACTGCACAGTACTTTTCTTTTCTTCTTCATAATGTTTTCCATGATATTTCCTTTACTTCCCAAATCGGCGTTTGCGTTGGCTATAGGCACGCAAGGCACGGAGGAAATCAATTTTACGGAACGAGGGCCAATAGGTATCGCAAAAATAGAATTCCGAGTAAACGCTCTGCCAGAGTAAAAACCCGGATAGCCGCACCTCTCCACTGGTACGAATGATTAACTCAGGGTCTGGGAGGTTCGAGGTGTATAGGTATGGTGTAATCTTGTCCACAGTGAGTTCATCTGCGATTTGGCGAACGGATTTACCAGTATCACTTTCGGCTTTTAGGTGTCCCCGAAAAGCCTCAATGATTTCTTCGCGCCCGCCATAAGCAACAGCGACATTTAAGATGAACTTTTCGTAATGTTGTGTCGCTTCTTCTGCTTCCCGAATCGCTTCTTGAAGGCTCGGCGGTAGCAGTTCTATTTCCCCCATTGCGCGTACCTTAATCTGGTTGGCGTGGAGTCCCTCAATTGTGACGAGTTCGCGCATTTTTCCTTCAATCAGTCCAAGGATACCTTCGACTTCATGTGCTGCGCGCTTGAAGTTATCAAGCGAGAAAATCCATATTGAGAAAATCTCAACCCCAAGTTCATCGCACCAGTGGAGCACCTCTTCTAATTTGTTTGCCCCTTCGTGGTGTCCTTTGATAACATTTTCAAGCCCACTGGCTTTCGCGTAACGGCGGTTTCCATCAAGGATGACACCGATGTGACGTGGAATTTTCCATGTGTTTGCCTGGGATTCCAAACGCCGCTGGTAAGCCCTATAAAAAAATTTCTCAATTTGTCTTTTAATGTAGCGGAATGGTTTCATGTTTTTTGCATCCTGATCTGTTGTCGCCAGTTGCGATTAAGGCACAACTTACAAGCACGTTTGCCAAATTCCATTATAACATGAAAAAGTTATAAAAATAAAGTCTATTTTCTGTAACGATCTCGGTTGACAGACAATTTCAAATCTACCGCCGAATTATGGCTTTAAGGGTTGACATGTTATAGCAGGTGTGATAAATTTGTGTAAAATTATTCACTGGTGTGTTATAAGACGGAATTTTAAAAGACATCATCGCCTCTCGGCTCGTCTCGGAATAAAAGACATCAGTTCGCGCCCATTGGAGTCATAGTTTATATGGAAGTTGAAACTTCCGCATCGTCAGCGTCATCACACATTCCTGCCCACGGTGTTACACTCAAATCTATTCTTATTGCTGTTATCCTCATACCGATTAACTGCTATTGGGTCATTGAGATGGAGGTGATTCGGTATTCGGGCCACCCCGTGACGATCTCCCTCTTTTTTAACGTAATTTTCAGTCTGTTCGTAGTTATCGGTGTGAATCAATTATTGCGCCGTTTTGTGCCGAGTATGGCGTTAGTCCAGAGCGAATTGGTCGTTGTTTACCTGATGCTGTCTATTGCTTCGGGTATCACTGGACACGACATGCTTGAAATTTTGGTACCGATGTTAGGGCATGCGTTCCGCTTTGCTACCCCGGAAAATGAGTGGCAGCAGTTGTTCGTCCCCTTCCTCCCAGAGTGGCTCACTGTCAGCGATCCATCCCTTTTAAGTGGATATTATGAGGGTGAGCTGCCCCTCTATACAACTGAGACCTTGCTCGGATGGGCGACACCTGTACTTTGGTGGACTGCTTTTATTACTGTGTTGATTTTCGGAATGCTCTGCATCAATATAATTGTCCGCAAGCAATGGATTGAGCATGAAAAGTTAAGTTATCCGATAATTCAACTCCCGCTCCAGTTAACAGAGACACCCCAGAATCGGCTTTTTCAGAACAAATTGATGTGGCTCGGTTTTGGCATTGCTGGTGGGCTCGCCCTCTGGAACGGCATCAACTATCTATATCCAATCTTACCCGAATTCAGAACCCGTGTGCGGAGTATTCAAGTTTTTACGGAGAGCCCTTGGAACGCTATGGGCAGCATCCCGTTTTCGCTGTATCCGTTTGCAATCGGGCTCGGTTTCTTTATCCCTTTAGACCTTTCGTTTTCATGCTGGTTCTTCTTCTGGTATTGGCGATTTATGCGTGTGCTTGGTGCTGCGCTGGGTCTACGCACGCTCCCTCGCTTCCCATACATGAATGAGCAAGCCGCGGGGGGTTACCTCGCGCTGTGCGTTTTGGCAATTTGGGCGAGTCGGCGGCATCTACTGCACGTTGCGAAAACTGTTGCGGGACTGAGTACCCAACAGGCGAATACTGTCGTCAGTGCTTCAGGGCGCGAAACACAAGAAGCGATGTCCTATCGCGGGGCGACGCTCGGTCTTATTGCTGTAATGGTATTCCTTGTGCTTTTCTGCTACTATGGTGGTGCGGAGCTTTGGGTGATGTTCGCATTTTTTGTTATCTATTACATGATTTCGATCGCCATCACCCGGATGCGCGCCGAACTCGGTACGCCTGTGCATGATCTGCACTATTCTGGTCCTGATGAAATTCTGACTCGGACTGTTGGCACACGTCAATTAGGAAGAGACAACCTGATTATGTTCTCTATGTTTTGGTTTATTAATCGGGCGCATCGGAGCCATCCGATGCCGCATCAGTTAGAGGGCTTTAAAATCATGGAACGCACCAATATGACGATGCATCGTATCGTCTTCGCGTTAGTGCTTGCGAGCGTTTTAGGTTCATTGGCGGGGTTCTGGGCATTAATTGACCGTGGCTACCGACTTGGCATGGAAGTGCGCGCTTATTGGCCCTCTTTAAGTGCTTTCGGGATAGAACCGTACCGTCGTCTTGCGGGGTGGTTGCAAGCGCCTGAAGAGACACTCATTGCTGAAAGTGGATTTATGGGTATCGGCTTCCTCCTGACGACAGTGCTGATGTTCTTTCGGATGCGATTTGTATGGTGGCCCTTCCATCCTGCGGGATTTGCCATCTCTACGAGTTGGGGCATGCATGTTACGTGGAGTTGTCTTTTCATGAGTTGGTTAATTAAGTGGTTGATACTTCAATATGGCGGTGTTGTGCGGCATCGGAAGGTAGCCCCCTTCTTTTTAGGGTTAATCTTGGGGGAATTCACCATCGGGAGTCTGTGGACAATCTTAGGGATTATCGCTGGGATTCCGACCTACGGATTTTGGGTGTAGTTGATACCGGGTTTTAATCGTCGTCTGGGCGCGAGTTTATCGCCAGATTTAGTGGCAATAAGAACAACGTCAGGCTAAACAGGAGCGTCCATTGCCATTCCCATTTGAGTGGTGCCATCCCTAAAAACTGCGCGACAGGTTCGATATAGAGTGTTGTCAGATGAAGTGCGATAATGACGAGGGAGATAACGATGAGCCGGGAATTTGCGAATATTCTTTGAAAGAGTGATTCCCATGGGTAGCGCAAAGCTTGCCAGCATGTCGCCAATTGCGTCAGGATGAGCGTCGTACATACGACTGTTCGCGCGACCGCGATATCCGGGGAAATTGGAGTTCCAGCATTTCCGACGGATAATACCTCTCTCATGAGTGTCGAAACGCCGAGCGTATCCGACAATGCGGGTGAACGCCACAACATAAAGAAGAACGGGATGAGTGCCATCAGACTAATAGTCAGGGCACGGCAAATAATATCTATGCCTGTTGTTCTTGAGAGAAAACGCGCTCTTGAAAAGAGCGTCGGTCGGTGGTGCCAGTCACTATTATCGGCATCAGCGAATATCTGTTCTGCGCCTATCCCTAATGATGGTAGTAAAGTTGTGAGAAATTGCACCCAAATTATCTGCGTTAGCGTCAACGGCATCGGCATTTTATAGAGGTAGTGCAGTACCGTTCCAATAGTAAGTGTGAAAAGTAGGGAGAGCGTACAGGAAAGATTCCAACGTAGGAATCCAGCTGCGTTGTGATACGCCTCACGGGCATGAAGTAGCGCATCCCTTACGGCTTGAAAGCCTTTATTGCTGATTAGGCCATCGGCAGTGGCTTGAACGACATGTGATGCGTGTGCATTATTAGCAAGCGCGATATCGGCGACATTCATTGCGCGTAGATCGGTTCTATTTTGGCCCAAAAATCCTACGGCGTGTCCTTGACGCTTTAGACTCAGGACGATATTCCGACGCTGTTCCCAAGTTGGCTGCGAATAAGCAAACCAGTTTGCTGTTTCGGTGTCGATTTGTTCACGGGGAACTGCGTCAAGTTCTTCTCTGGATGCGACTGCTTTCCGGTTGTGAACAAGGCCGAGATCTTTCGCCAAATCAACAGTCTCTTGCTCTTTACCTTCCGAGATGAGGATAATTTTAAGACCGGTGTCAAGACTGGATTTCAGAACTGTTTTCGTTTCCTCATCATTGCTGATAGAGAAGCTCATAAATCCTAAGAAGATAGGATTGTCCTCCATTTCTTGTGGCTTCAGAATCACATCAGAGGAATGAAAGGCGACGCCATAAACCTGGGATTTGGTGCTAAGCAAATAGCCTATGATTTCATGATACATTTCATACTTGTCGTCCGAAAGGGGTGTAATTTCGCCATTAACAAGTACGGAACCACAGGTGTCAAGTACTGTCCGTGCGTCTCCAAAAATAACATTAAGATAGTCCTCTGGCGCTGACTCAAACACTTGCATTTGGTACCCATAGTTACGTGTAGAAGGGTATGCATCCACCAAAGGGAGTTTAGCCTTGACACTATCGAATTGATAGCCGAGTCTTTCCATATTCTTTCGGATAGTAGCCTTGGGTGAAGGTGCTGTCTCGTTAGATTCAGCTTCGGAAGTCGCTGCGGTCGGCATATTCCGCCCGTCAGAGGTGCCAAGTCCAGCAGTGAACACTAAGTGCGGGGCACCTTGCGGAATTTTCCCACCTTGTGGTATCGCTGCAACGACTTTCTGTCGTTCTGTGGCGGAAAGCTCCTTCAGGGAATCCAACCATGTTCGCCACGTATTACCATCAACGAGTTGTTCATCAACGAAAAGATTGGAGATTGTTAGGGCACGCGTCGTCGCCAGTCCATTTTCATTTGCACAAAAGAGGGTGATGCGACTCAATTTTTCAAGGCTGCTTGAATTGCGGAGTGTGATCCCTTTTTCCCTTAATTTTTCGGCATGTTTAGAAAACGACAATCGGAGCAATCCAATAACATTTCCCGGTGCAGATGCCAGTGCGAATAGCAAGCCGAGAAGGATTAAGGACTGCCAATCGGTAACTCGATTCTGATATTCAAACCACCAACTGATGGCGACAGCTATAGCTGCGACAACTATGCCTCCTATTTTTATTATGGTATTTAAATCCTGTGTTTCGTTTTCAGCGAGAGTGTTCGTTATAGATACCGGGGGGGCATCTTGATGTTGCTTCCATATTTCTATCTGTTTTCCAGTCTTCACAACGATTGCGAATCCATGTCCTGCTACGACGTATGTTCCGCCAAATGCGATATTGTTCTGTTTTTCTGGTGGTAAGGCAGGTTCTGGAATATCCGTGCTTATTTTCTGTACGGGTCCCTCGGTGCCGAAGAGTGCCGATTCATCGATCATAATCCCTTCAGATTCAATGATTCTGGCATCCGCAGGCACGTAATCCCCTGCAGTCAACGAGAGTAAATCGCCGGGTACAATGTCCTCGGGTGCACATTTTTCAAATTTTCCTTGTCGAATCACTTTGATACGATGCGCCATGAGTTTGCCAATATTGGCATTCCGACTGCAAGTGCGATACACTATCGCCCCCGCGTATGCGATATGGATAACTAACACTGCTGCAACGATACCGACTGTGTGAAGGGTAACGCTGCTCGTGCCGCTGGAAAAAAAGGCGGCCAAGATGACCGTTGCGAGTGCCAAAACGATGATACGCCATGTCAGTAGCGGTTCCAGAAACGCCTTAAGCGGAAATATTTTTTTCTCTGAAGCAAACTCGTTTTTGCCGTATCGCGCTTCCGCTTTCTCAAGGGCTTCTGCGCTCAACCCTTGGTCCATGTTAGAATCGAATTTGTTCAGTATTGATGCAATGTTTTCTGTATGAAAATTTGACATCTTTTTCTTACTTTTCAGTGTTGTTTATGATGATATACGAAAATATGTAGACATCTGCTGATAAGCCCGCTTACGAAGCGTGCCGATCAACGGTCTATCGTTATTATAAAGTCTATTATAATTGCCAGAGAGAATTTCTGGACTAAAACACCTGAGCATTTAGTTATTAAATCAATTCTCAATTATTAGCTCTCAGGGGTTTTCAACGTGAAGACTCGCGCCATCAACATCAGGCTTTAGAATTTTAATATCAGATGCAATCTGATGTTTGCTGAAGGCAGACTGCATCTGCTCCGCCACTTGTTCTGTATGCTCCAGACAATAGGCTGCAACAGTCGGTCCCGCGCCGCTCAAAGCGACACTGAGTGCGCCAGCGGTGGTAGCAGCTTTTGCGACATCGTCAAACCCTGGGATCAGGGCGGCCCGGTAGGGTTGATGCAATCTATCCTTCATAGCGATACGGAGCATCTCAAATTGCCCTGTGGCAATACTTGCGATTAACAATGTACTTCGGCTTGTATTGTATATGGCATCTGCGAAACCTACTGAAGTTGGTAGTACCCCGCGCGCTTGTTCCGTTGATAGCGGGAAATCCGGGATAGCAAGCACAACTGAAAGTACAGGTGGACATTCCAACCGAATTGTATGCACTTCGGCATTCTCCTGTGCTGAGACGACGATGCCGCCATACAATGAAGCGGCAACGTTATCCGGATGCCCTTCTAATTCTGTTGCGAAATTGAGGAGTTCTACGTCAGAGAACGGAGAACTGCACAGGGCGTTCGCCGTGAGTAACCCACCAAGAATGGCTGTCCCACTCCCACCTAATCCACGGATCGCAGGTATTCCATTCTCTATCTGCAATTTGAAGCCTTTTGGACGTTTAGTGCCACTTCGGTCAAAGACAAGTTCTACCGCTTGAAACGCGATATGTTCTGGCGTACTTGGTATTTTATCAGCATCTACGCCGCTAACAACGACTTGGGTGTCGGTTTCGGTGGTTTCCAACGTGACTTCACTATAGAGTTGGAGGGCAAGTCCGAGCACATCGAACCCGGGTCCGAGGTTTGTCGTACTTGCTGGGATACGTGCGGTAGCTTTCTGGTATTTTTGTATTTCCTTGCGGATAAGTTCCATTGTTGGTTACTCAACAGTTTTCGCTATCGAGTCGCTTTGAACCTTATTCAAAACTAATGACTCGGTCCCAAGCGAAAACCCGATTTGGACAGGGGTCCCCACCCGTTACTGGGAAGGGGGGACAAATCGGAGCGAAAACCCAATATTTAAAGTTACAATTTTGAGATTGCAGTTTCCATTCTGCTTAATGCCTCTTGGATGTTCTCTAAGGAGTTCGCGTACGAAAGCCGGAGATACCCATCACCATACTGACCAAAGGCGGTTCCGGGTAAAAGTGCTACATCTGCCGCTTCCATGATGTAATCGGCGAGCGCTTCACATGAAAGGGGCAATTGCGTCACGTTTGGAAACACATAAAATGAACCGAGAGGCTTGATACAACTGACTCTGTCAATTGCATTGAGTCCGTCCACAATTGCATCACGCCGTTTCTGAAATTCCGTAACCATTTCTGTGACAAAAGTTTGGGGGCCCGTGAGTGCCTCTATTCCAGCAAGTTGTGTGAAGGTAGCCGTACACGAGTTCGAGTTAATAGTTAACTGGGTAATTTTATCAGCGATTGCCTGCGGTGCAATGCCGTAACCGAGTCGCCACCCTGTCATCGCGTAAGTTTTAGAATGCCCTTCGATCAAAATTGTCCGTTCCTTCATGCCGGGGAGACTCAGGACACTATGATGTTTACCTTCGTAGAGGATGCGTGAATAGACTTCGTCTGTCAGTAGATAAAAATTGTGTTTCTGTGCCAATTCAGCGATCGCTTCAAGGTCCTCGAGGGTGAGTATCCCACCTGTCGGATTCTGAGGTGAATTGAGGATTAGCAGTTTTGTTCGATCGGAGATTGCGTCGGCGAGGTCTTCGAGTCGGAACCGGAAATCTACCTCTTCGCGAAGGGGGAGTGGCACCGCTTTTCCGCCGATGAAGTCAATAACGGACTCATAGACAGGGAAACCTGGTTCAGGATAGATCACTTCATCGCCGTCGTCTATTAAGGCAAGAATTGTGAAGAAGATAATCGGCTTCGCGCCGGGTGTTACCGTAACCTCATCAGGGTGTATTGTAATCCCGCGCGTATCGGTTATATGTTCCGCGACGACTTCTCGAAATTCGGGTACACCTGCAGATGGACAGTAACCGGTATGACCGTCCTTCATTGCTTGGTATGCTGCCTCAATGATATTCCTCGGTGTTGGGAAATCCGGTTGTCCTATTTCAAGGTGGATGATGTCTTTGCCCTGTGCCTCAAGCTGCTTCGCTTTAGCAAGCACCTCAAAAGCGGACTCTGTTCCCAATCGACTCATTCGCGTTGCGAATGTGGATGTTTCCAAAATTCTACCTCCGTCTATTAGCCATTTCACCTATTTTACGGTTTGGAAGCCCAATGCTTTAGCTTTGGGAGGAAAAACCGCTTTCGTTAATTAGACCAAATGTTTAAAATTAACCTAAACCTTTTAGTTTCTTACACGTCTACTACTATGTAGTGTAAGGTTGCGAGTTATGCTGCTGTTCGCTACCCCCGTGTGCGACTCGTGTAAAGCTACAGCACGATACGGAAAAGAAACAGAGACTTGGTGAAGGACATACTCGCACTGTATCGGCTTAACCGCCAGCGAGAAACTATTTTTTAGCCCTGCTGCGGGGCTTCGTGGAGAGCGGTGGGTTACCACCCTCTGTGAAGCGAGAAACAAGAACGAAGCACGAGACTTAGGCTTTAACAAGCCCAAGTCTTTAGGCTTGGGTAGTTGACTGATGACTCAATATGAGTTGTTCGGTCCTTGCCAACGGGGCTTCACCTATTTTCCTAACAAGACTACGCCGTTTCCGCCTGCTAACCAGACCCGTTTATCTAAAATGAAAACACTATTCATCCGGAACCGTTGGACCATGTCATCACCCGGATCTTGGACTTCCCAGTTTTTACCACCGTCATTGGTATGTACAATCACACCGACGCCTAAGTCTCCACCGACTGCCCAGCCCATATATTTGTCAGCGAATTGGATGCTTCTCAGTGTTTCTTCAGTGCCGCTCATCTGGACTGTCCATCTGTCGCCGCCATTGCTTGTGTGGAGAATAAGACCGTTTTCACCGACTGCCCAACCGTGCTTACCATCTAAGAAAAAGATGTCTTCAAGCACATCTTCAGCGCCAGTCTCTTGTGCATCCCAAGTCTGTCCGCCATCCATCGTTTTCTGAATCACGCTATTTTGACTGACTTGAGGAACAAGGTGTACACCAGCAACCCAGCCTGTGGATTCATCAATGAACTGAACGGCATTGTACATTGTTGCTTCATCATCACCAACGGCACCGATTTGTCCACCTTGAAGGACCTTCCACGTACGTCCACCGGTTTGTGTTGAGAGAATGGTATCGTTGGCCCCGACAGCGAATCCTACATCTTTATTGACGAAGTAGATTCCTTTAAGCGGGTTGTCAACCTTGCTGGTTTGTATTTCCCAATCTTTACCGTTAGTTGTGGCGACAATCTTGCCTTTTTCACCGATTGCCCAGCCGTGCTTGTCATCAAGAAAATAGAGGTTGGCGAGTTGAGCATCCACATCAATTTCGGCTTTATTCCATGTTGCTCCACCATCTGTCGTATATCCGACAAAACCGGGATAGTCTAATTCGAGTGGTGAGACGCCGACTGCCCAACCATTTTTTGTGCTTGTGAACGAGATCGACATATAGTCCCGAATTTCGGGGTCCTGTTTTTGAAGGATATCCCAATTTGCTGCAACAGTAAAAGATGTTGCCAAGATGCCGACGATTGCGAGTAGTGTTATCCGCCAGAAGAGGCGTGACTCAAGCCTGTTCATTGTTATTATATCTCCTTTTGGTGTTCGGTTAACAGCATGCCCTTTTTGATGTATTTTGCAGGGATCCAAAATCGCTGTTAAAAAAATTTAATGCGCATTAACAAGCCAAAGGCTTGTCGTTAATTAAAATTATAATATAACCTCAAATTGGGAATTAAGTCAATAGTTTTTTCAGTTGCGGCAAAGCTGCCCTATGTCGTAAGTAGCGGCGCGCGTCTAAAAATTTAGCTGCTCCGTGCCGCTGTCGTGGCGAATCTCAATCGATGATGCTACTTAGCGATGATTAATGTGCCTATTGTAAAACTCTCCCCGACTTGAAGTTGGTAGACATAGATACCACTTTCTACAATTTCCCCAGCTTCATCACGCCCGTCCCAGGTCAATTTCGTTGCATCGGGCCCATCTGGATTCAAGGTCTTGACCAGCATTCCATCAATGTCGTAGATAAGCACTGTGAATTCACCTGATCCATCTTCAAGCGCGCTCGCCGGGAAAACAACTTTATTGAAATCGTCACTTGAAGACATCGGGGTAAATGGGTTTGGATACGGTTTATCAAAGATACGTAGTTTTTTCTGGATCGGTTCGGATGCGTTACCTACTTCGTCAATTGCGATGATTGCATAAGTGTAATTGCCTGTTGGCCATCCAGGGGTATTAGACAATGTGCGGGCAACAAACGATTGACGCTCATCAATGAATTTGTATTCTGTAAGTTCATCTTCTGGTATTACCTCTATTTCCCCCTCGTGAAGAGGTTCGGGTTTATCGGTTTCTGAACGACTGAACAAGACTTGATACCGTATCACATCCCGACTGACGCTCGGTTTCCACAAAACCTCCACACGATCTGTTAGATGGGTAATGTCAATCATCATCGGCGGTTCCGGTGCAGCTGTATCTGGTGATACATTTACAGTCTGTATTGGCGAACGTTCCGATTGCAGGAAAAGCGTCTTGTAAGCAGCTATCTGATACGTATGTGTTCCCGGTGGAACGTTTACATCCCGAAAGGTGGTTGAGGAACGTTGTTCAACATTAATAGGGAGTTCTTTACCCCTATAGATAAGATAACCGTTGACATCCGGGTCCGTTGATTTCTGCCAGTGCAGTGTCACATCATTTTCGCCGGTTGTGTCGGCTTCAGCGGTGAAACCTATAACAAGGTTAGGGGGTACATTCGGGATCACCTGCAATGTAAAATCGTCGTTATTACGTTTCCCATCTGCTGGTCGGCCTCGTATAAATTCACCGATAGGCGCGTCATCAAGATTGCGCAAGCGCGCTCTGAAGGTTGCCTCTAATGTGACAGTATTCGGTGTTTGGCAGTCAAAAGTAATTTCGTAGATTGAGCTCTGCGTATCGACGATGAGATCTGCGAGTTCAACACGCAGCACATTTCCGCCGGAGACGACGGCTCGGGCTACAATTGGGTTGCGGTCTCGCAAGATACCTTTGAAGTAGGACGATTGCGTCAGGAATCCGGGTGGCATTGTGATTTCAATGGTTTTAATTTCTTCACCCAGTTCCGCGAGTGACCTGTCTACTACAAGCGTCACAACCAGTGGTACCGTTGAACTGGCAGGCACAACGCCCTTCGTTTGCCCAACGACGTTTATTTCTCCAACGGAGGTAACCGCGCCATAACTGCTCATGGCGATAAATAGACTTACAATAAGTGTTAAAGCAATCACTATATTTTTCATGAAGTACGCTCTTTTCTAAAGTATCAAATTGATGGAGAACCGGTGTGTTGTATTGCCTTGAAAGCCTTCGCTGAGCAGTTGAAACCCGTAATCAATTTGGAGGGCGGCACCGCTGACTGGCAGTCTGGCACTTCCACCGAAACCCAAGGTCGTCGCAGAATTACCACCATTCTTTAACCCGTACCCCCCACGGACAGCGATAGCTTTATTCAACCAGATTTCTACGCCTGTGCGTACATAAATCTCTCCATTGCGAGATGCGACCTCGAAAGTTCCTAAACTCCCTTTTAATAAATTGCTGACCGCTGCGCCTTGCGCGCTCATCTCTGCGATAGATTCAAGTCTATATGCTAAGCCCGCGCGGATGTTTAGGGGTACCGGGTCTGTCTCCTCGTGAGAGATACTCGTATCAGCAGGCAGTAAATTCTCTATGGATGCCCCGAGGCTCAAACTTTGAAACGGCTTTGCGATCACCCCAAGATCAAAAGAAACGGCTGAACTGGCTGTTTGGGCGAAATATGGGTTATCGGCGACGAATTCGTTTGCCTCGTTAAAAGAGGTGCGGAAGAGTTTCAGATTTGCACCGATTGCAAATTGTTTGAAAAGCGCATTTCCGTAAGAGATACGCGCTGTCTGTTCATGGTAAACGTCGGAGTCTTCTGCCAAGTCCCCGAAACTTGCCCCAATCGAACCTATTTTCCCAAAGGGGATAATGCCACTAATGGCGTTATAAGTAATGAGTCCATTAAAACGCTGGGCGTGTGTTCCACCGAGGTGGATTGCCTCCATATATCCCAATCCTGCGGCGTTGTAGTTCGCAGCGTTGCTATCATCAGCAAGTGCGACGAATGCGCCCCCTAAACCTAACGGTCTTGCGCCAACGCCGATGTCATTAAATGCAGCGAAGGTGACAGCTGGAGCAAACATCGTGATAGACAGAAGCAGATGAAGTATGTGTTTCAATTTATCGTTCCTTTATAGTCAATCATATCGTTTGTTTCACTTCCGAATCAACATCTTCTGTGTCGCAAGCGTTGTAGGGTTTTGAAGGGAGACTTATCTGAGCGTCCCTGTCATTGGTACAAAACTGACTGGCGTAACCTCGTTTGTCTCAATAATAGGTGCTGCGTTCTTTTGACTTTGGAAACCTTTCCGAATTAAAAGCAGATTTTGTTCAGAATCGCCGACCGGAATCACCATTCTCCCGCCTATTGCGAGCTGCTCAATGAGTCGTTTCGGTACGTCCTTAGGTGCAGCGGCGACAAGCACAGCGTCGTAAGGCGCGTATTCTTGCCATCCATAGTGTCCATTTCCTTTTTTGAGATGGACATTGTGATAGTTGAGTCCCTCCAATCGTGTTTTCGCACTTTTGGCAAGCCTTGGTATAATCTCAAGAGAATAAACTTCCTTCGCCAACTCGGCAAGTACCGCGGTTTGATAGCCGCATCCTGTGCCGACCTCAAGCACTTTTGATGTTGGCGTGAGCTCGAGCAGGTCTGTCATCAGTGCAACGATGTACGGTTGCGAGATTGTTTGGTCGCAATCAATCGGTAGCGGTCCATCCTTATATGCCACATTGCGGTATTGCGGTTTTACAAAGAGATGTCGTTCCACCTTTCGCATGACAGCAAGTACTTGAGGGTTGTAGATACCACGCGCTTCGATTTGGTTTTGTACCATTTTTCGGCGCAGTGTTGAATGGTTTTTAGCGAACAGCATTTTAACTCTGCTCCGGACATCAGTTTTAAGAGTTTAGTTGTAAGTATACTATATTTTAATTACTCACACTTATGTGATAAGGCATCAGGAGAAAAAGCCTCTGTTTCTTGATTATGTTTAAAAGTCTCGCGGTGGTGTTCAAACCCGCATAACGGGTAATCAACCATAGCGGAGATTCGGTTTCCACTTCCGCATTCTCTACACCACCGTTTCCAAGTCTGGTGTGAGATAG
Source organism: uncultured Poribacteria bacterium (assembly GCA_951828385.1). Classification (GTDB taxonomy): domain Bacteria; phylum Poribacteria; class WGA-4E; order WGA-4E; family WGA-3G; genus WGA-3G. Next base: position 2,213,830 of record OX639973.1, on the reverse strand, counting down.
GGTCGTAAATGGAAATAGTAGGTTCCCAAATATTTGTGACAGCCATGCTCTTTTAGGGAATTGGACGATTTCAAACGATTTTTCTCCCAAGCCTGCGTGCTGCCGCGCGATTGCGAGTGCCAGGCTTAAACCGCCTAACTCGTCGACAAGTCCGTTTTCCTTTGCTTGCCTACCCGTCCAGATCCGCCCCTGTCCGAGCCTGTCCACATCTTCTACTGTCAACTCCGCGCGCCCAAGTGCCACCTTTTTGATGAAATCGTCGTAAATCTCCTGAACCTGTTTCTGTACGATCGCTTGCTCTGCCAGTGGATAATCTCCATAGTCTGTATAAAAATCGGCGTGTTCGCCCCGTTTGAGGATTTCTTTATGGATGCCGAGTTTTTCATACAGCCCTTTGAAACTATACTTGCCACTAACAACGCCGATAGACCCGGTAATTGTTCCGGGTTCGGCGACGATAGTATCTGCCGGGGCTGCTATGTAATAGCCGCCCGATGCTGCGACATCGCTCATCGAGACCACGAGCGGTTTGACCTCTGTCAGTCGCACCAATTCACGCCATATCGTATGGGCTGCAGCAACAAGTCCACCGCCGCTATCAATTCGCAGGACAACTGCCTTGATGTCATCGTCGTCTTTTAGCTGTCTGATAACCCGTGCGATTGTATCTGCACCCATCACTTGTGTTCCCAAAAGCGGATCAATAAAACTATCGCCGGTTAACATCAATCCTTTCGCCTCAACGATGGCGATCTTCGGCTGCGGTACCTGCCAATCTTGCACGTACAACCGACTATTCGCGTAGCCACTTAATGTCACCAAATCGGTGCGAGTATCCGTGAGTTCGGTTACAACATCATTGAGTTCATCCTCATAGGCGAGTCGGTCTACGAGTTCAATAGCGAGTGCTTGACGTGCTGTGTAGGGTCCCTCGTCAATCCGTTTTTTGACGTTTTCGTGTGTCCACCCGCGGCCATCTGCGATAATCTCTACGAGTTGTTTATAGAGATCATCAAGAATAATATTCTGTATCTCACGGTGTAGGTCCGACATCTCTTGCCTTGTGAATGGCTCGGTCATTGATTTGTACTTACCGATCCGTTCAAGATCAGCTCTGATACCGAGCATGTCTAAGGCCCCTTTATAAAAAGAACGTTCTGTCCGCAACCCGATCAACCGTACTTCGGCGGCAGGATGCATCAGGATGCCGTCGCACGTAGATGCGACGATGTAATCGCCGGTGGAGCAGTTAGAGATGTAACAGAGTACAACACGCCCGGATTCCCTGAAGTCCAAGATAGCGTCTGACATCTCTTGAAGTTGTGCGATGCCGTAATCGCTCCCATTGATACGGATGAGAATCCCGGCAACATTGTCGTCCCATTTTGCTATCGGGAGGACCTCTTTGAGAGATCGCATCGGCAGGTCAAGGAACATCCGACGGCGGGGTATCGGTTTTGTTTTAATAGCATTGGAGAAATGGAAATAGCCGACCCCGGTTTGTGCGTCTCGGTTTTTGTCAAAGGCGTTTCCTGTGCCGACCCCCCAATTCCCAATATTTATACCGAAACGGACATCAAAACTCAGGTCGCTGTTTAGGGTGCCGCGAAGCATGAGTTCACGGATGGGGCGCACTTCTAAAGCATATCGAAATGCTAAATCCTCCACACCTTGCGTTTTCTGCATGTCAATCGAGAGTGTGGTCCGCCATGTCCCCGGACGGAGTGCTAATCCCAAGTCATAAGTGCGACCGAGTTTTTCTCCGAGCAATTTAGGCTTGTTGAGATCGCGTGCGGTTGCCCCGATTGAAAAGTAACGGCGTCGATACATCAAGCCGACGGAGATAGATCGGAATGCATCGTAACCTTTATCGTCCGAATTCATCCAACTGTACCCTGTGCCCCAGTAAAATGCCTTGCCCAAGTGGTGTCCGCCGGAGAGTGTGTAACGCGTGAAGTCTGTGTCTGCGTCGGCAGTAACAAATTCCATGCCGAAGCCTGCCCCGGGGACAGCAAGGAAAAAAGCATCATCGCCTGCCCAATCGCTCTGGTATGTTCGGAGATAGTATAGGTTTAAACCGCGGCCTGTACCCAGACCCGAGGGATTAAAGAAAGTGGCTAAGGCATCGTCGCTTACCGCGATGGAACTGGCGGGTAAGTGGGTGCGGACTTTGGGTGAGTGGGAGGCGACGGCGCAAAACGTGTTCATCCCGTAGATGAACGCTGCCGAGATAACAGCCTTCCTGATGTACCCTGAGTACTTGTTATATGGAGGTGTACCAATAAATGTGCTTCTCATTGCGTATAAATCCGCAAGTGGGGAAATCACGCTAAACCACGGTTTAAAATCTGCACTATAGAATACCACAAAACAGCGAAAATTGCAACAAAAATCCCAAAACTCACGCATTTTTTCCATGTCTTTCACACATTAGATGCCGTTGAGGAGGTTTAAAACCTTCATCAGCGAGGGATTTTGTGCAGGTTCTGAACAATATATGCTAAGCGCGTCGAGCATACTGTGGGAATAGTTCATCATGGATGTCGCTGCATTGCTGGAGATGGATTCTCCGGTTTTCATCTGCGGTATCAACCATCGTTGGGAAAAACATACCTGCACCGGTGTCAATCTGATACCCACCCGCCGAATGGACACTCAGATATTGATGCAACGTCTCTAAATCTGGTTCGGTTGTGCAATGTTGCGTACAATTCATCGTGAACATCCGTCGTCGGGTGCCACCGCCAAAAGATGCGTGATAAGTATCGTGATTGAAAATCACGACATCACCCGGCGTGGTTTCTAAGGCGATACTGGTTGGAAAGTCGCGAGGTGGAATGCCGTAGAGTGCTTCTGATTGGTTCGGATCAATCTTTTGAGCTCTGACAAAATGTGTTGGGTTTTGACTACCGGGGATAATGCGCAAGCATCCGGTGTCTTTTGTCAGGTGATCAAGATAAAAGGTCACTTTACAGGCGAAGAGTCTACCCCAGCTCCCGTCAGGATGCCAACCGGTGTCGCCGGTGTAATAATTTCCATCACCACCGGCGTAGTTGAAGTCTTCACCGATCACGCCACCGATGAGCCCCTTGACCTGTTCATCATCCAGCAAGGTACAGAGTCGAGACCGGTGTTCAATAGGACCACCAAACATTGTGCGATGTGTTCCATCGTGGTCTTTACCGCCCCCGAATTCTTGAATTGTCATCTCAAATTCTTCTATAATCCATTCTATCTCGCTTGGCGAAAACAGCCCCGGTATCGCGAGGTAACCAAACGTATTGAAAAAATTCACTTGATGTTCTGTCAGTTTCATCTTTTTACTTTTCCTTGCGGTTCGATTAGGTGCGCTTAGGTTAAGCAGTCCGTTCCCGTATATCCGTCCTCCATTCCATTACGGACTACAAACTCTCTACAAAGAAGGCAAGAACCCTTAATTTTCCTTGCGGTTCGATTAGGTGCGCTTAGGTTAAGCAGCACGTTGTTGACCCTACTCCCATCGCGCCCAGACATTTGGGGTGATATATCCTTCGTCAAGATACGGATCTTCACCAGTGACAGTGATAACCCCGCGATAATTCCGCTGTCCTTTCCAGCCTAACCACGATGCCGTTGAACAGTAGTGGCTCACAAAGATGCGCCGATATGTATGGCTACGATTCTTTTTTGATCGGTGTAAAAGGTAGCCGTTGAAAAAGAGGACACTCCCTGCTGACATCTCAATCGGAATTTCGTCAGTATCATCAAAGCCTGCGGCTTCGTGACAACTATCAAATTCATGGCGTTTGTCGTGTGGAAAACGGTCATAGATTATACCGGAGCGGTGGCTATTCGGCAACACCCAGAGACAACCGTTCTCAATTGTTGCATCGTCCAATGTTATCCATACACCGAGGAGTGATCGATCCCGTGTCGGAATTGGGTGTTCATCCTGATGCCACGGGTTGCCGGTATGTCCGGGTACTTTGCTCAACATCATTGACTGCATGCATTTTACACCCCCATCCCAAAACGGGATATGCGCGCCGACAATCACTCGAAGCACTTCACAGATTTTTGGATGTTCGATATACTGGCGGACCAACGGACTAAAAACGTGCGGTTCGCCGACGCACATGATTCTATCTAATATTTCCAGTTCGTTCGTCGTTTCTGGCATTGGTGGAATTGCGTCGCAAGGGTAATCACCACGGAAGATTTTCAGCATCTCCGCTTTCAAAGCGTCGCATTCTTCGGATGTAATCATATCTGGAAGCATCAAATATCCATCGTTTATGTATGATTTCGCCCAAAGGTTAGACTGTTCTTGTACCATTTCAGTTCCTCTGTAAATCGGGTTTGCAACTACTCTGCTCGGATGATTTGCCATGTCTTCGCTTCGTTAGCGAGGACCAGCGTCACTTTGCCTGATGTCTGTTTAACCTGCCCATCCGCTTTCGTGACATATTGCAACGTGTACCCTCCGGTTACAATTGCGGTGTCATCAACGATATTCGGATGGATGTTAACATCAGTTAGCGTCATGTCAATTTGATGATACATTTCAAAAAAGTGTGATACCTTGGATTCAACGTCTTGATATGTGCGTCCGTTTGATAGATACGCCTCCGAGAAGCAGGACATAACCTGTGCCAGATCCGCCATGTCATATCCATTTTCATATCGATTTAAGACGTTCCGGATGGTCTCCTTGATAGTCGGTTCAGCTTGATTTTTTTTGCCTTGTATCTCTGTCTGTACAACATGTCCCACTGCTTCGGGAGGGATGCCCTGCACAATCTGTTGAAGGGTGTATACCTCCGGTGCGGCATATCCCCATACTTCAAGTTCCATTACCCGTGCGATGCCTTCTACATCGTACACAGGTCGTTTGCCTGCCATGTGTTGGTAATTCCGGACCGTGTCGTTTGAAGAGACCGGGACAAGCCTTATTTTACTTGCAATGAGACGTTTGCGGATTTCGTGAACCCGCTTGCCTTTCGTGTTATTCCGTGCTGTATACTGTTTATCTTTCGTGTCCCCTGACGGAATAAGCCCCCAGCCAGTGCCGTGCCAATACTCAATCCGGTAGTCTTTCAATCCGAATTGCGGTGCCGGATATTTCTCAGAGTCAATCGTCCAGATGACAATTTTGCGAATGTCAACAGGTTTCGCAAGAGTTACGGATACATAAGGCCGCTTGTTCAAATCCGAGGTGCGGAGATGTTCTAAGCTGCTCCCCCAACCACTGCCCTCATCCCAGGTCTCAGAAGTGGTATCGCCATCGATGACCTCCTCGGCGCGATGATTTGGCACGGCTTGTGAGGAATCTGCAGTTGCGCCGTTTCGACTCAATGCGAAATTAACGAGAGGCGGTGGTGGTTCTAAAAGATGTTCCTGCAAAGTTTGTGATTTACAACCGATTATTGTAAGTAAAAGCGTCAGGCACACAATATACACACGAAGCATTATTGACCTCCTTTTTCGTATCACCTCAAAACCGCTAAACGTCCGAGTAATTGTGCGGTTTGTTCTCCGACGACAGCGCGTATTCTGTAAAAATAGACACCATTGGCAAGCAACACGCCATCATCGTTTCGTCCGTCCCACAGATGCTCATTGTAGCCTTCGTTGCCTGAAGCCTCTTTCAAGACTGTTACCCTCCGCCCGGATGTTGTGTAAATTGTGATAGAGACTTCATCTACATCCAGCGACAACCGATAAGTAAATGTCGTTTCTCGCTTCAGAGGATTTGGGTAGTTATGAATATCCCAAATTTGAAGAGCGGCATCCTCTGGCGAGAAGTCCGTATCATGCTGCTGAAGCGTCTTATAATCGAAATTTGTTAACCAAGCGACTTCAGCATTTAAAGTGATCAGTAACTCTGCTTCAATCGTCTGATGTGAATACCCAAAAAGTGGAATAAATTCTTTAACGCCTTTGATGTGCGGTTGTATGGACTTCGAGAACTCTGTAGCACTTATAAGTTTTGCCCGGATTGCCTCTTCTGTTCCGAGTTGGTAGCCGAGCATTATCGCTTCTATTAATTTCGTTCGGCTTTCAAATAACAGCACCCATAGCTCCATCAAATGAATCGCGTCGTTTAAATCCTCAGTTGCCTCAAGGTCAAAGGGCTCTGCAATCTCGCTTGCCGCCCTTATCTCATTTGCAGATTGCTGTTGCGGTGCCAAAAGTGCGGTAAACCGGTTTGATGCAAACTTAGCGATCTTAAATTCGGGGATAGAGAGTGTATCCTCTACAGCCCGTGGTCCAATCAGTGTCCAGAATCGTGTTGCGAGTCCAGCAGAACCGCTCCCGTAGGTGCCGCCCACGGTTAAGGCACCAGCGTAATCAGAAAAATAACTCGCCATGTTCCATCCATTTACGCGTAAAGCATTCAGAATATGTGGTGCTGCTTCAGCACCGTATCGGGCTATCAATTCATTAAGGAGTAGCTGAAAATAGTCAAGTTCGATATCCCAATTGAGGTGCGCACTGACGAGCCTGTCAAGGTATCCCAATCCCTGTGTTGCGCCTTGGACGGTAAACCCACCTAAACCGACGACTTCGGGATCGTTGGCGAGTTGTCGGACACCTTGTACGAACAGGTCGCTCTCCAGCATCCAGAACGGCATGACCTCTTCCACTTCGTGGGATAGTACTATGAAGCGATGTCCAATTTCACCAAGTGCTCTGATTTGTGGGATAGGCACCCCCGCATCTGCGACCGGTTCGCCATCTGCGCCCCACTTTCGCGAGAAAATAGTCCCTTTCGGCAATTGGCGTGCATAGTCCCCTGCAGCATCCTTAAGCCAACTGCTGTCATACCCGGAGATGTAGAATTTGAAATCCGGGCGCACCTCTCGTGCGGCATCAATAATTGTAAAGTAGACTTGCCAGAGTTTTGCTTGTCCCTGTTCTGTTCTATCACCACAATCTGGACAATTGCATGCGCGCGTCTCATGTCCCCATGACCTGAGATGAAAACCGGCAAGTGTTGGATACGTACGTACAATCGTCTGAATCAGTTCTTTAGCGAGCGTGTGGAATTCCGGTTTGGACCAGCAGAACGGTCGGTAAGACACTTCGTTCCGCGATGCGCCATAAAGTACTTCTGGTCCTAAAACGTCCGGACGCTGCCGAATCAGTGCTTCTGTCGGCTCACCGGTCACATACATGAAAAGGTAAGCATCGATGCCGCGCCGTTTGAGTGCATTAAACCGATCTTGTAGCGTTGCGATACGGTTGCGTCGTTGTGCTATCGGTTCATCCTGTAGTGCTTCAAATGCCGGTGTATCCACATATTTGAAAGCCGTCCCGAATCCGTCTTCGATCCCAGTGCCTGTCCAAATCCCTTCGCCGCCACTCATGTTGATACGGTGGCGTGCAAGCCAATCCGGGTTTTCTATCTCTAACACAGCACGCACGGGGTAAAACGGTGCTGATGTCTCATTTATGAACGGCACGAGTAGTGCCTGCGCTCTGGTAACTGCGACCTCCGGATGCACGGGTGTTAAGCCAGTTAATGCCGTAATACATTTTTCGATGAAAGCATACGCGCCGTAGATAACACCTCTTGCGGTGTGTGCTGTCAGAATAATAACGATCTCAGTGCCGACCTCAACCGTTTTGATACGATACCCTTCGTCTCCGAGTTCTGCGCTCAATGAGAGTTCTATGTTCGCCTGTAGCCCCGCAATCGTCGGATTTGATTCAGGGGTCCCTAACACAATCACTGTCGGGGTTTCTGTCTGTTGTCGATTGGTGCGAATGTCGAGCTTCGCCCCGGTGAATTGCTGGATAAAGGTTTGAAGTTCCTCGGCGGCGAATTGTTCCTGCTCCGAGGCATTCGCGCCAATCTGGAGTGTCGCCCTCGGTTCGCCAGAAACAGCAATCGGAATTTCATTACTTTTTGCTGGCAGAGCAGACATCAGAAAACAAAATACGGCAATGAGCGTAGGGAGCCCCTTCTTATACCGTGTCGCGTTTAGAGGCATCAGGTGCCGCGTTTTAATGGACATGTTTACCTTCAAATCCCTGAAAGAAGTAGATAAAGCAGAAGGTCAGCGCGAATCCGATGACAAACAGCACTTTCGCGGTGCGGCTTAATCCAGTCTCCTCAGTGGTATATTTGCCACGGAACCCATCCATCACGACATGCAGCAACGTACCTACAGCGAATGCTGTTAGGTACTCTGTTAATTCCGCGAACGCCCCGTGAAGCAGCTGCTCTCCTAATATTGCGCCGACCACTGGTCCAATTATCAGTGGTGTCAACCGCGCCAAAACTTTAACAAATGTCTGGTCTCGAAGGAGCGCGACGGTCATAAGCGTCCCAACAGGCAGGCGATGGATCAATACGCCGAATGCCAGGGCACCCCCCAAGACCTCTTCTCTTGCTGCGATAACCAAAGCGAGTCCATCTGTGAGCGAGTGGATCGACAAGCCAAAGACCGTTAAGTTGACTCCCCACCCAAACTTTTTTTTCTCGGCGTTGCTTTCGGTCTCATCCCGACGATGCGTTGTAAGGTGTTCTATCACTGAGATTAGGAGGAACCCACCCCACATTACGAGGATGGTAACGTACCCTATCTCGGTGTACAGGTGTATCATCATGACTAAAACGACACCCAGGACTGCGCCAGCGGTTAACCCGAATATGTTTCCAAAATGTTTTTGCTGTATTTGGGATACAAAAGCGATTCCTGCGCCGAGTAGGACGGTCACCACCGCGATTGCCAGATAAAATATAAGCATGGTATAAATATAGCAAAATTCGGATTGCATTGCAATCTAAATTCTGTACACTCGTTTACCGCATTTTTCAATTGACGTGTTTGTGGATTAATGATATAATTGACTTTGGCTGCTATGCAAATAGACGCGAACGCAGCCCGAGTCGGGTGTTAATCTATACTTTGCTATCTGATAAAGGACGGACGAATGAATGTTAGAAAAAATTTTTGATGTTATTATCGGCTTTATGCTCAATAGAAATTTGGAAAAGGAGATGGGAGTTCGGCATAAGATTTTCAAAGGGCGTCTCGCTGAGATCCCCTCAAAAATCTTTGACAGACTTGTTGATTTTATAGTCGGGACTCGCTACTCTTACTACTTGGAAATGCGGCGTAACCTGCTTGAGGGAGGGGTTGTTGAGATACCTTCAAATATCTTTGATTGGAAGGCACTTGAACGCACGAGTGGCTATTTGCGCCTCTATATGGAAGACTTTCATGATAAGTTCAAGGAACGCTATGACGGAAATTTTCCCGCTGAAGATTTTAAAGACTGGTTCCGTTATTTTCATGTTGAACGTCCTGAACAAGAATCGACGAAAAAATCTGTTTCTGAAGCGTTGCTCGCTGACGATTTACCGAGAATTTAAGTTTAAGGTTAACGCCCAAGATGCCGGATTTGACGAACGTTCAGACCGGCATCTCGTCATAAGTTCTGCCCTCCAATTCCCGTCCTGTTTTCGATTTACGTTTACCACCCCACTGTTTAAAGAAAAAAGCAACGTCAGCATCTGCACACTGTTCGCGAATGTCAATAACCCATTTTTTCTTACGATTTTTTTCTAAAAAAGTGGAGCCAACCGATAAATCCTGCTACGATCATAACACAATAGAAACCGTAATAAACCCACATATTCAGTAGATGAATCAAAAATTGGATACCCACGAAGGCACCAATACCCAAGAGACTTAATACAACTGGTATCCAAGCTCCGGTGACCATCCGTTTTTGGACGAATTCTTCGGCGAGTGGTAAGTTAGATACCGGTTTTGGGTAAAAGATGACGTAATAAAGTAAAATGATTGATGCCGGTAAGACGTAAAAAATGCCTAAAACGCCCCAAATAACGGTCGCAATGCAAAGCATAAGAAGCGTACATGGGGCGACAATGTAAAGAAGTGCAACTGCTTGTACACCTCGCCACAAATCATGCGCGGCTGAGATCGGTGTGAGCGTTAACATCCACGATGCCCTCCAGTGTTCTGAATACCTGACAGGTAAAATGAAACTACTGATAAAACCTACACCAACAAAGCAGGATATCGCCGAGAAACCTGGACTTAAGCCGATAGCGTAAGCGTCTTGAACCCACTTGAAAGAAAACGTTTCGTCTTGCATAAATAAAATCACGAGTATAATGATGGCACCTAAATTACTGAAAAGTTGTCGCAATATGTGTTTATCGCGGCACATATATGCTGAACCGAGACAAAATCCAGCACGGATAACGGAATTTCGGAACAGCTTCGCGAATAGCGGTATTTTCACCCGCAACTCGGATTTCTGTTGATTGTCAGATTCCAACAAGTAAGAGAGGTATTCTGAATAACTTCTCGCGATACTCCGAAGTGGAACGAATACCAAAATAAGTGTTGAAACGATAGCCAATCCTGTTAAAATCAGATTTCTCACAATATGGGGTGATCCTATTTCTCCTACGCCAAGCGATACGGCTCCGGCGAACCAACCGTTCGGAAGGGCATAGAACCATTTCGCAAATTCGGTTAATTTATCCATTCCGCCATCTGATAATGATGGTGCTAAACGGGGGAGGAGAATCCATACCATAGGGAAAAGCGCAGGAAATATAAACTGTGCATATTGCGCGATATTTCGGAGACTCTTCTTGGTATAGAGTTTCGTCAAATATCCTGCGAAGACTGTCATCACGCCAATCGTAAAGAAACCAGACATAAACGCGATAAACAGATAGACGAGCGGAAAAAGGTATAGGAGTTGAGAAGACTCTCGGACATGAATCCAGATACCCGCGATCGCCGGTGGCAGATTGAAACTGGCTAACAACAGCACAGTGTAAGTGAGTATCTGCGTTAGTTTCACAAGAAAATAGGTGCGCGATGAAACGGGAGCGTGCGCTACAATAGGGTAATGTGTAGGCGCAATCAGAATATCAAAGTATGGGATCGTCCAGATGCCTATCAGCGCCATAGACATGGTGATGCAGATCAGCGCGTAGGTGAACACGTTCAAAGAGACAAGTAGCATAGACGCGCTCGAAAGTCCGACGATAAAGAAAATTCCACAGCTCAAACCAAGCGATAGGTTGACCCAGCGATTCCCTTTCAAAGCTCGCTTTTCGACCAATTTCTCTGTATTCAGGAGATACCTGTACTGTGTTGGAGAGGCACCGAGCATTGCTACGATTTTGTCAAGCATCTACGATTTCCTCCACTTGTTTATTTTTTTGTAGAAAATGAATAAAACTGATAAGACCGCCCATAACGGTGATACAATAGAAGCCGTAATAGACCCATATATTCAGCAGATATGTTAGAAATTGGATGCCTACGAAGACACCAGTGATAAAGAGACTTGATAAAAAAGGAATTAGAGTTTCGCCTGACATCTGGCTTTGGACAAACTCTATGGCGAGTGGCAACCCAGATTGCGGTTGCGGGTAGAGAACGACGAAATTGAGTAAAATGATGACTAACGGTAAAACGTAAAATATGCCTAAAACGCCCCAAAAAGCGGTCGCCATACAGAGCATAAGGAGGGTACACGGCGCAACCATATAGACGAAAGCCGTTGCCTGCACACCTCGCCACAAGTCCTTAGGTGCACGGATTGGTGCAAGCGTTAACATCCACGACGCTTTCCAATGTTCCGAACATCTTATGGGTGACATGAAACTGCCAACGAGACTGAAACCGACGAAGTAGAACATCATGGAAAAACCAGGGCTGAATCCAATAGCGAAAGAATGATGCATCCACCCTTGTTGAACCATGACTATGAGCATAAGAACGCTTCCGAGTGCAGCGAAAAGTTGCTTCAACAGCGTCCTATCGCGGCGTATGTACACAGCACAGAGGCAAAGTCCCGCACGGATAATGCTATTTTGGAACATTCGCGCAAACAGCGGCGTTTTCACTCGGATTTTAGCCTTTTGCCGACTCCCGGATTCCAAGAGATAAGAGAGATATGTTGAATAACGCTGCGCGATACTCCGAAGCGGAACGAAGACCAGAAACAGGGTTGATATGACAGTCAGTCCTGTTGAAATCAAGAAACGCAGTTCTATTTTTCCGAGCATCAGCGAGACAGTTCCGGCGAACCAACCGTTCGGAAGCACGTGGAGCCATTTAAGAACCGAAGCCAATTGCTCTTTTGGAATGTATTGTATCAGACGCGAAAGGAGTATCCACGTCACGGGCAAGAGTGCCGGCACTATAAACTGCGCGTATTGTGCGATATTTCGGAGGATCCGCTTGCTGTAAAATCTCGTCAAATATCCCGCGAAAACTGTCATTACGCCAATTGTGAAAAGACCGGACATAAAGACGATTGGCACGTAAACAACAGGAAAAAGGAGTCGGAACAGAGAAAAATCGCCTTTATGAACCCAGATACCGCCGATAGCAGGCATTAGGTTCAAACTGCCTAATAACAGAACCGTGTAAGTGAGGATCTGTGTCAACTTCACGAGAAAATAGGTTCTTGATGACAGGGGGGTATGTGCGATGACCGGATAGTTTATCGGTGCAAGAAGAATATCAAAGTATGGAATTATCCAGAGGCTTATCATCGCCATAGACATCGTGATACCGATAAGTGAGAAGGTAAACGTGTCCATCGATAAAACGAACGGCATAAATGTGAATAAAACACTGAATATGAATCCGACAACACAGGTCAAAGCGAGCGACATATTGGATAGGTCGTTTCTGCCTTCGAGTGCCCGCTTATCTACCAATTTTTCTGTTTTTAGCAGCAACCTGTACTGTACTGGAGAGGCACCGAGCATTTCTACGATTCTTTCAAGCATCTACGGTTTCCTCCACTCGTTTATTTTTTTTCAGGAAATAAATAAAACCGATAAGACCACCTACAACCGTGCCGCAATAGAAGCCATAATAAACCCAAACATTCAGCAGATTAGTTAGAAATTGGATACCTATGAAGATGCCAATAGCAAGCAGGTTACAGATGAAAGGAAGCCAAATCGCTGCAGCTGTCCGTTTTTGGACATACGCTTCTGCAAGTGGCAAGCCAGACGACGGTTTCGGGTAAAAGATGACATAGTAGAGTAAAATGGTTAACCCCGGTAATATATAAAATATACCTAAAGTTCCCCAAAAAACAGTAGCAATACAAAACAATAAAATCGTACACGGAGCAACGAGGTAGAGGAGCGTGGTTGCTTGTACACCTCGCCATAGGTCATTCGGTGCTGAAAGTGGTGCAAGCGTTAACATCCATGACGCTTTCCAATGTTCTGAATATCTCACGGGTGCGATGAAACTATCGACGAAGGTCATACCAACAAAGCAGAACATAATAGAGAAGCCTGGACTTAGTCCGATAGCATGGGAATAATGAATCCACTTCAACGGAAATAGTGTCTCTTGTGCAGAAAAAACCGCAATCATAATGATGCTCCCAACAGAAATGAAAAATTGTTGCAGGATCCTCTTATCCCGATACAGATACGCAGTGCCGAGACAAAACCCTGCACGAATAGTGGCGTTAGGGAACATTCTGGCAAGTAGCGGCGTTTTCACTTGTAAATCGGATTTTTGGCGACTCCCAGATTCCAATAGGTAAGAGAGATATTCCGAATAACTCCTCGCAATACTCCGAAGTGGTACCAATACCAAAATAAACGTTGAAGCAACAGCCAGTCCTGCTAAAGTAAGAGAGCGCGAATCTGTTTCTCCGAGGGCAACCGATACTGTGCTGGCAAACCAACCGTTCGGAAGCACATAAAACCATTTCAGAGTCGAAGTTAATTTATCAAATGTGAAATCTTCTGGTAGTAAGTGAGGAAGAAGGATCAACATCACCGGAAAAAGCATTGGAAATATAAACTGTGCGTATTGTGCGATATTTCGGAGGCTTTTTTTGGTATAAAGTTTCGTCAAGTACCCTGCGAACGTAGTCATCACGCCAATCATGAAAAAACCAGAAATAAAGACGATGGGTAGGTACACGAGTGGAAAAAGAAATCGAAACCCGGCAGCCTCTCCTCCACGGAGCCAAATGCCGCCAATAGCAGGTAATAGACCTGAACTGGCCAACAATAAGACTGTGTAGGTGAAGATCTTCGTTAACTTTACGAGAAAATAGGTTCGTGATGAAATTGGGGTGTGTGCAACTACGGGGTAGTTTATAGGGCTAAGAAGAATATCAAAGTACGGGATCGTCCAGATGCCTACTATGAACATAGACATAGTAATGCCCATAACAGCGTACATGAATACACTTATAGGAAGGAGCATCATAAAAGCAATGGGGATACTCATGACGAAACAGAATAAACAGGTTAACCCCAGTGACAGGTTGACAAAGCGTTTTCCCTCTAATGCTCGCTTTTCGACCAGCTTTTCGGTTTGTAGGAGATATCTATATTGGGTTGGAGAAGCACCGAGCATTGCTACTATTTTTTGGCGTAGCTTGCAAAACTTGCTGTTAGAAGTGTCAAGCATTCGGGGTGTCCCCCATCACAATCCGAATGGCTTCCTCAGTTTTCTCATCAATCCCTGTTGTGTCAGTCAGCTGCGTAAAAATCTCGTTGAGTGCAGTCTGGTTTGTCTGCTGGCGCAATTCCTCCACTGGAGCATCGGCGATGAGTTTCCCAGCATTGATAATCATGATTCGCGGACAGAGCGTTTCGGCAACTTCGAGAATGTGCGTGCAATAGAGGATCGTTTTTCCCAGCTCGGCTAAACGTTGGAGTAACGCTTTCATGAGGGTTACCGTTCCGACATCCAGGTTGGTGAATGGTTCGTCTAAAAACAGGACATCCGGATTGTGCATGAGCGCGGACATAATGATGCACTTCTGCCGCATTCCCTGTGAAAAACCGCTTATCCTTTGGTTTGCCTGAAATGCCATATCAAACAGCTTGGCGAGTTCTTTTATTTTCTGCGCGATGAGGTGCTCCTCTAAATGATAGAGCCTGCCGATCAACTGAAGGTGTTCTACCAAGGTGAGGTGTTCGTAGAGTTGCGCTTCTTCTGGCACGTATCCGATGTGCCGTTTTAGTTCAAGCAGCTCCGTTTCGGCATTGTATCCCGCCACAGAGATTTCGCCGGATGTCGGTTGCAGCAAGCCTACGAGCATTTTGAGCGTTGTGCTTTTCCCAGCACCGTTGGGACCGAGATAACCGACGATTTCACCTTGTTGTACCTCAAAACTAATGTCGTCAACTGCCGTATTTTGTCCGTATTTCTTGGTGAGATGTGAAACTTGAATCATATTCTTGCTAATCCTCGTAGTTTGGAACTATCTATTTTCGGTTTTGATTTATGATGTTAACGTTTTTATCGAAGACCGTGTGCCCTTTCACGTCACTTTGTGAAAGGAAACCCACTATAATAGTTAAAGACGCTATTTTGTGGAAGAAAGGGTGCATAATTTCAGACACTTTCTCGGTATTAGTAGATTTCTATTTTCATTCATGATACCATATTTAGACATTTCTATCACCCTGATTTCTTGAGGTAAAGGAGCATACTCCATGGAATTCGTCGAGTTGACAGAAGCACAACGGCAGGAATTTGAAGAGAACGGATACTTCATTATGCGCTCGGTACTTGGCGACGAGATGATAGGTCGTTTAACCGAGGCAGGAGATCGCTTAATGGCATCGTTGGATCTCAACGGTGGACATTATGGACACAGACGAGACGGGTTGGTGCAAGAACCCGCCTTCGCGGAACTTGTATCACAAACGAAAGCGATCCCCTTGGTGATTCAACTTCTTGGTACGAATCTGCACATTACCAATACGGCACTTCTCTATAAGCATCCGCAGCCACACGAACTCCCCGAGCAGCGTGGGTGGCACCGGGATGCTGGTGTACATTTGGATCTCGGACACAAGGCTTGCCCGCGCGTTGGGTTGAAGGTGGCTTACTGCTTAACTGACTGTGATGTACCGAATTCTGGTGCGACGCTGTTTATTCCGAAGAGCCACAAGTCGGGGGTACCCTTGGGCATTCCTGAGGGTGAGATTGATCCGATTGAACCCTACGACGAACCGCTGCTCCGAGCAGGAGACGCGTATTTCTTTGAAAGCCGTATCTACCATACAACCGGACTCAACTTTACCGATAAGACAGCCAAGATTGTTATTTACGGCTACCATTACGCGTGGCTCAAGCCAGAAGGGTATTTAATGTATTACAATGACAGACAACAGCCTGATGAAGAAGTACTGGCAAACGTTGATGATTTGGGGAAACAGTTTCTCGGTGGTGGTGGCGGTGCGGCAGCACAGTGGGCAGCAGCACATAATCTGACGTTAGAACAGGCACCACACGTCGTCACAATCTGATTGACTTTAACTCTCTTTTCTTAGAACTTGTAGAAGGCACGTGCATTTTCCGCCATGATTTTGCGTTTGAGTGTCGGTGCGAGGTTTTTCGGGAGTGCCTGATCGGGTGAGTCGAAGTCCCAGTGTGGGTAGTCGGTTGCGAACATTAACCTGTCATCTAAGTTGAGCTGCGCGAGGAGTTGATCAAAGTATTCTTGTTTGGGAGGTTCTTCAATCGGTTGTGTGGTAATCCAGAAGTGTTCCCGGATATACTCAGACGGCAACCGTTTCAGTTCTGGCACTTCATCGCGTAACTTTTTCCATGCGCGGTCGAGTCGCCACATCAACGGTGGTAGCCAAGCGAATCCACCTTCAATTAGGGCAACTTTGAGCGTTGGAAACTGTTCAAAGACTCCTTCACAAACGAGGCTGGTGACCTGTGTCTGAAACGCCTGCGTCATTCCTGCGTGGTCTTCGATGTAGTGTGAGGGTCTACCGACAGCGGTGATTGGTCCTACGCCGACACCGGTGAAGTGGATGCCTATTGGGAGGTCACGTTCGACTGCTGCTTCATACATCTTCCAATACTTACGCCGTCCCAAGGGTTCCATCGTCCGAGCGAGTAGCAGTATTTGCACGAACCCCGGATGGTCTGCAAGTCGCTTAATTTCGGCGGTAGTGAACTCTGCGTCATCACATGCGACAACCATTGAGGCGCGTAATCTCGGTTCTTTTTCGAGCCATTCTTCGATTTGCCAATCGTTCGCGGCACTTGCCCACGCTGCGGCGAACGCGAGATTCGGCATCTCACAGACGGGTGTCAAGCAATTGAGGATACCGAATTCGATGTTGAATGCATCCAGTAGTTGCTCGCGTAGGAAGTCAAGATCGGAGCCGGGACGGTGTCCGGAGGGTGTCCAAGCGTCGTATCTTGCACCGAAAGGATGGGCGCGCGGGATGTATGCACCGACGCGATCGGTTGTGCCGACCATCTTATGATGCTTGCGCCACCGTTCCGAAAGATAGGGGTATAGCACCGTCTCGGAAGCGAGGGTGTTATGTACATCGCAGTCGATGATTGGTGGTTTTTGTTTTTTTTCAGGTGTTCCTATTTTCTTCATTTTTGTGTCCATCTTACAGTTAAGAGTCCTGCCTCACTATGAGCAGCTTGATCATATATTGTATACTTCACCATAGTTGATTATTCAATCAGAAAAATTAGTGAAATAATCTTCGCCGTACTTAGAAAAGTAATATAATACAGCGCGCTCCGCAATATCTTTCATAACCTCAAACATTTCATCACTAAAGTGTACCGCGTCTTTGCTTCTTTTCCCACTCCTTAGCACCTTCTCGTGTTGTACGCTTCCCAACCTGCTGAATGTGAACATCATTTCCGAGTTCGCGCTGGTGTTCTTTTTCACGACGGTCTAAATTGTTAGTAATTCCACTGCGGATAATTTTATTCCCTTGCTTTAGATGATATTTATAAGTATCACGCTTAGGTTCTGTACGGACCCCTCTAGCCTCAAGAACTTCCTTGACTGCTTTTTCAATTTTTGATCTTGAGAATTGTCCCCGTTTAGGCGGGTACTTGACGGTTCTTTGTCTTGCCATTTTAATTACCTCCTCAAAACATATTCGGGTTAACCACTTGGCTGCAGACTCAGCCATTCCGCAACAGCAAAAGTATAAGCATTGAAGTGCTCAAGGTCTGCAACATCTCGCTGCAACCTTCGAGCCAGTTGAGGTAAATCGTGTAAAAAATCTTGGTAACGTTGCCAAATAGTGCTTCCCCCTGGAATCGTCTGGCGTTTCGATGCAGTGAAAAGCCAATATTGGACAACCTTTACGACTTCTTCAGAGGAGTCGTTATGAACAGAAATGTCTTGACCTGCAATATCCGAAATAAATTTCTGATACCGATACTGTTCTTTGTCCATTACAAGACACTGTTTTCTTTCCTGTTCTTCTACGCCGAATCTTTTCGCCCCGAGGAAGATTCCTAACTCCAAGGGCATGTTAAACCGAGGAAGAAGTAAAGTCTCATCTAATTCCGTTCTGGATATGTCATGAATTCCATAACGGCAGTCTTCAATAATGCTATAAATTTTATCAATCCGAACTTGGCTTGCGTCTCCTTCTTCAAGCGCACAGCGTGCAACAAAACCGCAATCATGCACAGTAAATACCATTGCATCAAACAATGGCTTGTAAGCCGAATCAAATGGACAGTTGATAAAAACATTGTCATTATAATGGGTTGACTGCATGGATTCCTACTCGATTTCACCTACGTAGAAACTTTTTCAAAAACAAGTTTCGTACTTCATTGTTTTAAGTATATCATGAATTTTCTGAACTGTCAACTTTTGAAGGAAATCGGCCCACAGTTTGGAAAACGGTTGACCTACAGGACGTTTATCTCTTGTCACTTAGGCTGCATATCTGTCGATTCTTCACACGTCTTTTTCTCAAAATGTAGATTTCTGACTCGACCTCCTGTCAACCTGAAACCTGTAACGCGTCCAGTGTCGTCTCGTGTGAAACGGATCTCTGGGAAAAACCAGGAATCCCCGTGGAAATGATCACCGGCGTGGGTTAGTGATATGTCATCATGCCGTATATGTTGTGCTGTGAGTTGGTTTCCGTGTACGCGAATGCTGTAGGTTGTATCGAGTTCTTCGGTATAATAGTCACCCTCGAATTCTGCCAACTGTTCTGGTGTCAGCGGTTCAGATTTGATGTCCTCAGCAGGTGCTGCTTTCTCTGACTCGGATGCTTCTTCTACCGGAGCGAGGACATCGGCGAGATAGAGATCGGCGACCTTTTCTGCTAAACGGAGTGGGTTAAAGGTGTTCAGGTTGCATAAGATGACAACACCAAATTTCTGATCTGGAAAACGGATGAGATGGCTCCGAAATCCTCGCCACGATCCGCTGTGTCCGACTGTTTTCAATCCTCTGTATTCACCGATGTTCAGTCCCAAAGCGTAACTAATCTGCTCCCCGTTGTTTAGCACACCGCGCTGGTGCATCTGGTCAATCACTGTCTGTTCGCCAATTTGTGTGTCGTCAAAATTTAGCATCCACTTCGCTAAATCTTCCACGGTTGAATAAAGCGAACTTGAACCGAGGGCGGTTGTGTTGTTGACAGCATGCTTAAACCCACCATTTTCGACCGCTTGATATGAATACGCTCGGTTCTTCAGGATCATTTGATGGTCATCGTGAAAGTGGGTGTTCGTCATCGCGAGCGGTTTGAAGATGTTGGTATCCGTCCATTCTCTGAAGGAGTCTCCAGTCACCCTTTCGACGATTTCGGAGAGCAGGTTGTAACCGGTATTGCTGTATGAATATGCTGTCCCGGGCTCGTAATTGAGTGCTTTCTGATGCCGGACCATTTTCAAGATATGTTTGAACGAAATGACATCCTCCATTGTAACACCGGCGATGACAAGCGACTGTACCCAATCCCGTAGTCCGCTGGTATGATGCAAGAGATGCCGTATTGTGATTGTGTGACCGAAGTTTGGAACATCAGGTAGGTGGACCCGTATATCGCCATCTAATGAAAGTTTTCCTTCGTGCGCTAAAGAGGCAATGGCAAACGCTGCAAATTGCTTGGATACTGAAGCGATGTCGAAGATGGTCGTCGGCGTAATCGGGATGTCGTATTCCAGATTCGCCGTCCCGTATCCCTGTTTATAGATAAGCTTACTATCTTTCGTAACTGCTACAGCGGCACCGGGGGAGTTTGGTTTGTTCCATTCTGCAAACAGTTGATCAACTTTTACCTCAAGTCCGTCGTGAGTTGTCATCGCTGTCTCCTTCATGCATGAGTTTAATTTCGCATTATACAAGATTTTATCCGAGTATGAAGAAAAAAGCAGTTAGAAAATGTGTAAGGTTTTGGCAAAGGTTTGAAATGAAGTTGGAATAATTTCACTTGAAAACTGGCTCTGGATGTGCTATTCTTCAAATAAGATGTCTTCTACGTCTGGGAGGGATGTACATGCCAATTCATTGGAGAGATCACATTGTTAGCACACCGGAGATATTGCGAGGTAAACCGCGTATCAAGGGAACAAGAATCCCTGTAAGCCTTCTCCTCGGATACTTGGCGGCTGATCACACAATAGACGAAATTATCGCTGAATTTCCTGATGTCAAAGCAATACAGATTCAAGCTTGTCTTGATTACGCGCGGGAATTACGGGGCATCTAAACCTGCACCGCGATCAATGCAGATGACACATCTGGATCGCTTTGAACAAGGAGGTGTGACGATGGCGGTGGCACAACATCCCCATCTTCGCGTAGTCCTTCAATATGAAACGCTATGGCTTCAGCGATCAATTCCTTGACTTCCTTCATTGTTTCACCGACAGCGATGCATCCAGGAAGATCTGGGACAGAAGCACCGTAACTGTTCTCTCCCTTTTCAAAAATAACGACGTATTCCATGAGTTTTTCCACCTCATTACTTGAGACCAGCTTGCCTCAGCACACTGTTGAGTCTGCCCTTGGGGACATCCAAGCCCATGTTTCCGGAGACTGTCACAGTTCCAAGTTTTGTTGGATGTTTAAACTGCCTATGGCTTCCGCGTGTTCGGACTAAATACCAGCCATCATCTCGAATTAATTTTATGAGTTGTCGAACCTTCATAATAAACTTTTATCATAATCTTCGGTTCTAAAACCCTTAGTCTTTAGACGGGGGATACAGAACCGCTCCTGTATTGTGTCAAAAAAACCTTTGACTTTTGCCTAAAACTGTGATACACTTTTCTTTGTATTCGGCATTGGTTACAGTTGATGCACTGGTATATTGCTTGGTATTTGAGACAACTGTGTAAAAGCCTCATACGCCTCAAGAAATATCTAAAATATGCTTAACATGTGTTCGGGAAATCCAAGTCATGTTGTATCCCACGAGAATGTAAGAGGTTAATAACCTTTCAGACACATCAAAATGTTCATAAGGCACTTCGGTGCGGGGTCGGGGTAGCGTCCCTTGTGCTTAGGCATAGTAAGCCTTTGTTTTTGACATTCTCAAAATAAGCAATGTCGTTTGAAGCCACAAATGCTTTCGCATAAACTTTGCGGAGGTTTCCCCTATGCTTTAGCAAGGGGTCTATCACAGGTTGAGGATTGTCTCCTCAATTCCGATTCTTTTCCTAATTATACAGTCCTTTGAAGTTGATTGCAAGAGAAAAGAAATGAGGGATCTTTCCATATTTCTTTAGAAGCGGTAGAATTCCCGGGCATTTTCGGATAAGATTTTGCGTGCCAATGACTGGGGTAACTGTGCAGGAAACGCTTCATCAGGTGAATCGAAATGCCAGTGCGGATAGTCGCTTGAAAACATGAGCATGTCCTCGGAGTCGAGCTGACCGACAATCTGAAGCAGTTCTGCTGCAGTGGGTGGTGCGTCAATGGGTTGGAGTGTCAAGCGGATATGTTCGCGGACATACGCTGATGGTGGGCGTTTGACCCACGGTGTTAGACTGCGCAAACCGCGCCACTCTTTATCAAACCGCCACATGAGCGATGGCATCCATGTAACACCGGTTTCTATGAGCGCGACGCGTAAGTCAGGGAACTTGTCAAAAACGCCCTCAGAGACGAGACTCAACACTTGTGCCTGAAATACCTGCGACATGCCGACGTATTCCTCCAGATAGGTTGAGGGCCAGCCTACTGAAGTCGGTGGCAGTCCGGGTGCACCGCCGTAATGGATACCGATGACGAGTTGATGACGGATAGCTGCAGCATAAATTGGGTGATAGCGTCTGTTGCCGTAAGGCACCTGCGATCGGGCGGGTAGCATTACTTGGACGAAGGCTGGATGCTCACCTAAACGTTCAATTTCTCGTGCTGCGAGTTCGGGGTTTTGGCTTGGCACAATCAGTGAGGCGCGTAAACGCTGTTCAGGATCAAGCCAATGCTCAATTTGCCAATCGTTGACAGCAGAAGCGAGTGCTGCTGCGAGGTCCTCATTGTGGACGCTCTGTACGCGATACCCGCACGTAAGTATCCCATATTCGACATCCCAGAAGTCAAGTGCGTGCTTGCGTAGCAGTGCCAAATCCGATGCGGGTCGATCTTCTGTTGGATGCGCGATTTCTGGACGTGTTGAGGTCGGAACACCGTCAGGATAGTCGTTTGCATCCGGTCCTGGGAAACCCGATTCTTCGCAATAGTCGCACCAGTAATCGGGTAGGTACGGATAGAGCATCTGATGTGAGGGTAGCCGATTGTGGAGATCGCAGTCGATGATAGACATGCCAGCCTGAACGAAACTCGGTTTGGAATTTTCGGCGCCGCTTGCACGCCGAAAACTTGCTTGACGAAAGTCGGTGCCGCTTGCACGCCGAAAACTTGCTTGACAAAAGTCTCTTCCCATATATTTTCCTCTCGCTTTGTGATTAGATTACACCGTGTTTTGTTGTGCTCCACCGTAGGTATGCCAAAAGAGGATCGGTTCGCCTTTGCAGTGCCGCGCCGTTACATAGTGGATGAGTCCTGCCAGTGCTTTTCCAGTGTAGGTGCTTTCAAGCGTGATACCTTCATGTTCAGCCATCATCGCGATCGCGCGTGTGTCTGCTTCTGTTGGGATTGCGTATCCTTCACCAAAATCACCGTGCCAAAGTTCGATGTCGCTTGGGTTAATATTGTCGGTATCTACTGCTCCGATAAGACGCAAGATGCGCTGCACCATTCGAGAGATTGCCCACGTGTTTGCCACTACCAGATCAGCGACACGAATACCAACAACATGGGATCGCAACCCCGCAAGTCTGACCCCGACTTCTAAGCCTGCCATTGTCCCACATGTCCCGACTGGTACAAAGATGAATCGTGGTTCTGGAAGGATGCCTTCCTCAATCTGTGATTTTAGTTCCAAAACCGCTTTCACATAGCCGACAGAGCCGAGCGGCGACGAACCGCCTGCGGGAATAAAGTAGCGTTCCTCACCAAACCCAAGTACCGTTTTCATTTGTTCATACGCGTAACGGATGAACATCGTGTGCATACGTTTGACTTCATGAACCTGAGCTGCGTGTTCATAAATTACGCGATAGTTTGTTTCAGAGTACTCGGTCGGAGGTTGTTTAAAAAGTAAGCATTCTACTTGAAATCCAGCGGCTTTGCCGTAGACTGCCGTTGCTCGCACATGATTAGAACCCGTTGGACCGATTGTGAAAAGCCTTTTTCTTTCACCACCATCGGGATGTGCTGCTGCGAACATGTACTCCAGTTTTCGGACCTTATTCCCACCGCCCAGCGGGCCACTGAGATCATCTCGTTTTATCCAGAGCGATTCAAAGCCGAGGGTGCGCTCAAGGTTTGAGAGACGCTGCACGGGTGTCGGGAAGTTGCCGAGTGAATGGTGTGGAATTGATTCAATCATAAACAGTTGTTACTACTGGACGATACCACTCTCAATTATCTGACCTGCAACATGCGTAGCGAGCGCAGCGATCGTCAACGTCGGTGGCACACCGACAGAAGTTGGAAAGAGGCTTGCATCGGCGACAAATAAGCCTTTAGCCGCGTAGGATTCTCCGGAAAGTTTGACGACCGCCCTGTTCGGGTTCTCCCCCATTCGGAGTGTGCCTTGCGGATGGCTGGATGCCATCATGATGTCGTTTGGTACGATGCCGCGTTGGCGGATAATATCGAGGTCCGCCTCTGTTTTGATAGGGACGTGTTGGGTGTAAGGCATCAGAATTTCCGTTGCGCCTGCGGCGAAAAGTAAGCGAGCGGCGTTGATTATCCCTTCCACTAATACCTTTCTATCGGAATGGCCCAGTCGGTAGGCAATGTTCGGGGTGCCACCATAATTGACCGATACGCGTCCAGTTGTTCTGTCATGAAGGAGAACGAGGAGCGCGGCAATGTGACGATAGCGTTCCATCAATTCCCGATGATCTTCACCGAATCCGGGCAGGCTTGCCGCTACGATCATCTGTGAACCGAAGGCAGGCATGAGCAAATAGCCGCTGTCCGGCAGGCGTTTCATATCCAGAAACTGATCAATATAGTAACTTTGCGGGATGCCGAGATGTCCATCAATGATTTCGTTAAAGACTCCACCGACGAAAGCAGCGGGATGCAGATGGAGATTTTTTCCGACGCGTCGGTTCAGATTTGGGAGTCGACTTTTCAGCCAGAGCTGCGGCGAGTTGATGGCCCCCGCGGCAAGGACGATGATCTTGCTTTGGACCTCCAATCTGCCGGATGGCAACCGTGCAGAAACGCCGGTGACGCTCCCTTTTTCCACATGAATTTTCTCAGCCATGCAGTCGCTGTAAAGTTTCGCACCCGCCGCAAGTGCCAAAGGGATATAGGTAACCGCCATGCTCTGCTTCCCCGTTCCTGTCGAATCGCTTTGTGCTGCTTTGGAAACAGGACATCCGAAAAGACACTGTGCACCACATGTAGGGCATTCGCCGCGATTGTGCCTTTGCACGCCACCGCGCCACCGCATCGCCTCACACCCACGGCGGATAACGGCGTTTAATGGATTCACATCTGTTTCTTGGATCTGTGTAACGCCGAGGGTCTGCTCCACTTGATTGAAGTGGGGCCAAATCTCTGGGACCTGCCACTTGTATAATAGTGCTTGGGCTGGGCGGACCGCATAACAGAGATTATGTACTGTTGAACCGCCAACACCTTTGCCTTGTGAAATGATAATGGCGTTGTCCCGTGTGCGCCGTAAGCCACTATCCCAAAAAAGGCGACGCAGCATCTCAGGTTCGTAGCTGCCGAAGGTACTTGGGTTGTGATTTTCGCCTGCCTCTAAAATAACGACAGATAATCCGGCTTCGGCAAGTTCTTTTGCGACGACTGCACCACCTGCTCCAGAACCGATAACGCATACGTCGGCGTGCTCTTGCTGATGCAGTTTCTTTTGCCGCAGCGAGGAGAAAAAAATATTGATTCTTGAAGATCGAGATTGTGAGTTATTCATAATATTGTGTGATGCTTGCAAATTGAGGTTTATTTTATCAAGGTACGATAGCGTTGATACGCTTGTTTTGCTTTCGCCTCTTCACCGATTTGCCGATAGGCGTTTGCTAAGTTTCGATACAGTTGCGGGTTCGTTGTGTTAAGACGGACTGCTGTTTCAAATTGCGTAATCGCCTGCCGCATTCTTTTGAGCATCATATATGCAATACCGAGGCTATTTCGGTATATTGCACTCTCTGGATGTGATTCAACGAGCGGTCCGTATACCTCAAGTGCTTCCGAGTATGCCTCTGTTTGAAGGTAGATATAGCCGAGCAGTTCGGATGCTTTCTCATCATCTGGAGCGATAGCAAGGCACGCTTTGAGTTCTACAATAGCGGGTCTCCATTCTGTTCGCTTGATGTGCAGTTCCGCAAGTTGATAACGCGGTTGAAGGCGTTGAGGGTTATCAAGAATCAGACGTTGTAAGGTCGCTAATTGTGCCTCTTCACGGGTGAGCTTCTCAAATGTACGGAGTGCAGCGCGTCCCTCGGCAATTTTCCCTGTGCGCAGGTAACAGTTCCCCAAATTGAAATGTGCTTTCGCGTGCCGGTTCTGACGTTTAATAACCGCTTCAAAATATGGTATTGCTTGCCTAAAATCCTCCGCTTGGAAGTAGGCGAGACCGAGGAGGTAGCGTGCTGCACTATCCTGCGGTGCCTGTTTGAGGTGATGAATTGCTTCGTCGATTCGGTTCAGACGGAGGTAGGCGGTGCCTAAAAGCCTGCGTGCTTTAAAGAAATCGGGTTGCAGTTGTAACGCGCGTTGCAACGGTTCAACAGCATCTTTCGCGTTCGCCATACCGATCAGATGTGCCTCGCCGAGGCGAACGTGTGCATCCGCGAAATCAGGCGTGAGGTTAATAGCCGTCTGAAGTGCCTGAATCGCCGGTTTCCACTGCGATTGTTTGCCGTAAAGCACACCGAGTTGATAATGTGCTTTAGCGTGCGATGCGTCCAGTTTTACTGCTTGCTGGAACGCAGCGAGCGCAGCGCGGTCATCTTTCCGGGCAAGTGCTTGCAAGCCTGTTTGGTATGCGCGTGCTGCCTCGGTTGGTGTGCCTTGTCCCGCTGACATGAGACACACTAAGGATAAGAAAATCAATAGAAAAGAGCAGAAGAGGTATGTTTTCATTGTTCTGTTGTTCTGTTAATCTGTAGACACGATTTTGCATTCATGATAACATACTTCCACGTGTCTATCAAGCCTCTATTAGAGTGCGGCTTGCAAATCCATCTATGAACATGCGTTTGACATAAGCAAAGGAACGTCAAACCCCAAATCCACTCGCCTTAACCGCAAGGAAAATTAGAAAAATGGAATTTGTTCAGTTGACTGACGCACAACGTCAAGAGTTTGATGCGAACGGCTACCTCATCGTACGTTCTGCAATTGATAGCGAGATGATTGGTCGTTTGACTGAGACAGGCGACCGACTCATGGAATCGTTTGAATACCACGGTTATTACGCGCATCGGCGGGACGGTTTGGTGCAAGAGCCTGCCTTTGCTGATCTTGCAACACAATCAAAGGCGGTGCCGTTGATTCTTCAATTGCTCGGTACAAATATCCATATTACGAATACCGCGCTTATCTATAAACATCCGCAGGCACCAGAGAAACCCGAAAACCGCAACTGGCATCGAGATGTCGGCGTGCATTTGGATGTCGGGCACGAAGGGTGTCCACGTGTCGGTTTGAAGGTAGGCTATTGCTTAACAGATTTCAGCGTCCCGAACTCAGGGGCGACATGGTTTGTCCGGCAAAGCCATAAGTTGGGTGAACCGCTGCGTATTCCTGAAGATGAAGTCGATCCGCCTGTGTATGATGAACCGCTGCTTCGGGCAGGCGATGCGTTTCTGTTTGAAAGTCGTATCTATCACGCCGCGGGGTTGAATTTCAGAGAGCACATCTCTAAGGTGGTCATCTACGGATACCACTATCGCTGGGTTAAACCCGATTACTACCTACGATATTACAATGACAGCCTGCAACCCGATGAAACGGTAGTTGAAAATCTGGATGATCTGGGTAGGCAGTTTCTCGGCGCAGCCACGGATACGCAAGGTAGACGCGATCCGAACGGTGTCCACTGGGCTGGTACAGAATGGGCAACGGCGCACAATCTGAACTTAGAACAGGCACCGCAAGTGGTGACCGTTTAAATTAGCATGCGTGAAGAAGGAGCAAAAATGGCTAAAGTTAAGGAAGTTAAGGTAGGTATTATTGGGTGTGGTGGTATTGCTGGCGGTAAACACCTTCCCGGTCATAAAGGTGTCAAGGGTGTTTCGATTATCGCCGCGTGCGACATTGACGAAGCCCGCGCGAAAGCGTTCGCGAAACAGCACGACATTCCACACGTTTTCAGCGATTATGAGAAATTGGCTGAGATGGATGAACTCGATGCAGTCAGCGTTTGCACGCCGAATAATTTCCACGCTGGACCGACGATTGCCGCCTTGAACGCTGGGAAACACGTTATCTGTGAAAAACCCATTGCTGCCAACGCAATTGACGGACAAGCGATGGTAGACGCACAGAAAGCGAGCGGTAAAGTTCTACAGATTGGCTTACAATCTCGGTTCCGTGCTGAAGCACGCACGCTACGGAAACTCTACGACGAAGGGTTTTTCGGGGATATCTATTATGCGCGGGCAATGGCGATGCGACGACGCGGTGTCCCTGCTTCGCCATCGTTTTTGAGTAAAGCGATCGCAGGCGGAGGCCCACTGATTGACATCGGCGTGCATATCTTAGATGTGTTGCTCTGGATGATCGGTTGCCCGAAACCGGTTGAGGCATTCGGAATGGCGGTAACAAAGTTTGGACATAAAAAGGATGTCATCAACCCGTGGGGTAAATGGAATCCTGAAGACTTTGAAGTCGAAGATTTCGCGATGGGCACAATCCGCTTTGAGGGTGGATTGACGGTAACCTTGGAGACCGCGTGGGCATCACACATTGAGAACATCGGTGGTACGTTCTTTATGGGTGATTTAGCGGGTGCAACTTATGAACCGCTCCAGATTTACCGTGATAAGAAAGATGAGATGGTGAATGAGACACCGAAACTTCTCACAGGGTTGCTGAGTGAATTTGAATCGTTCCACAAGGCTGTTCGGGAAGGCTTACCGTCTCCGGTACCTGCGGAAGAGGTGTTGAACGTCGCGAAAATCTTTGATGCCCTCTATGAATCAGCGAGAATTGGTCGTTCAGTACCGATTGTATAGGATATTTTCTCTATAAACAAATAAAATACGCACTTAGTCATTTTGGGATTGAAAAAATTGTTTATAGTAAAATCCGAAAATAAATTTACACTTGTCGCATCAACTTTGTAGCATAGGAGACCGTTAGTTCCTGTGGCAGTATAGGACGTAACTTCACGGTTCGCGCGACTATACGAGTGTATAAGTAATTACGAAATCTACTATAAAAACGAAATTAGTCGTTTTGGACTTGCAAAAAGTTAGACGCTTCAGTTTTATTTTCAACTTCTTTATAGTTGGTGAGGCTTTTGGGCTGGGTAAGTGCCCTGTTTAAAGCCAATCCGTACAAGTAGAATTATCTGTTCCGAATGTTGTTATCTTGAACTCAGAGGTATAGGTGAACCTACCCGTTTGAGCAGTGCCTTCAAATAATTAACCGGAATAGCAAGATTGAGATTCTGAGCATCGGGTCCACCGTGGACAGCGTAGACAACACCAATTACTTCACCTTTATCGTTTAGTACGGGACCGCCACTGCTCCCAGGCGAGACCGGCGCAGTAATCTGGATGCGTTTGCCGGCATAACGCATCTGGAAACTGCTTATAACACCAATAGAGAAGGTTCCTGTCCATCCTTTGGGATTGCCCGTGACGTAAATAGACTCACCAATTTGGGCTATGTTGCTATCTCCCAATGGTAGAGGGCTGCCTTCTCCAGAAATCTTTAGGATAACTAAGTCTTGTTTCGGGTTCATTGCGAGAATTCCATCAATCTTATACCTCGTTCTCTCATCAACCGATAATGCATAAGCGGTTGTTGCTCCTTCAACAACATGCCAATTGCTGACAATCTGGTCGTTGCTGATAAAGAAACCACTCCCCAGTGCCATTGGATCTCCAGTGGCATCCGTTGTGAGTATGAGCACGGTAGAGGTTAAGGCTTTTTGGGCAATCTGTTGTTCTATCGAAACTTCTACAGTCGTCCTTACTTTTTCTTGTCGCAAGTTCTTAGAAATAATGGACTCCTGGACCTGTTTAATCCTGTCTTGGACAGAGGGACCTCTGGGACTATTAGGAAACATCTGAACAAAGGTGGTGTACTCAGCGAGAGCCTTTCCATACTGTTCAGTAGCTAAGTAACTATCACCTTTTTTTGATTGCGCAAGGCTTTGCAGTTCTTTGGAAACATTTGAGTCGTTGTGCATCCGCGTGAGACTTGTGATAAGAAGTTCAGTGATTTCACTCTGATTATTGGAATCTTCTGCTGGAAAATCATCAATGATTTTCTGATACCACTCCAACGCCTTGTGAAAATTTTTCACTGCCAGTTCGGTCTTGTCTTGTTCGCTATGATGGGTTGCTAACCCGTAATGTGCCTCGCCAACCTGATAGGCACAATATGGGGTAAAATTTGTGGCTTCCGGATGTTCATTAATGACGCGTTCGTAAGCATTAGCAGCTTCTTGCCATGCTCTCATGCGAAAATGGCTGTTAGCGATACCGAGTTTAGCCTCTATGATAAAGTCACTTTCTGGATATTTTTCTAAAAGCGACGTATGTGCGACAATCGCATTTTTGTAGTCACCTTGGTTGTAATGGGTATGTCCAATAGCCATCTGTATTTCAGAGAGGAGTGCTTGGTCGTCTGTATGCTGCATCGCCAAAGCGTAATTACTACGGGCGTTTTCATAATTTTGCTGTCCTGCATAAATTGTGCCGAGATCAAAGTACGCATCAACCCGGTATGAACTGTTTGGATAATGCGCAAGAAAATTTTGATACCGGCGGGTAGCCATATCGTCTCTACCGAGCAAATTTAGACAATAAGCGGCATAATACCTTGCATCGTCTTGAAAGTTTGGATACTTTTGAAATCTCTTAGTGGTAAGTCCATCAAACGCAAGATAAGCTCCCTCATAGTCCAACTCCTCCAATAGCGATTTTGCAACGAAATATTGTGCATCATCCTGCAAATCGGAGTTTGGGAAATTTTCCAGAATTTTTCTAAAGGCATCCCGGCATTCTGTATAACTTTGTAATTTATAGTTCATATCTCCGATAGCGTACCACGCGTCATCCACAAAGTTACTGTCCGAAAAGTCATCAATTACCTTAGTAAGTTGCCGTTCCGCTGACTCGAATCTCTCAATCTTATAGAGAAGGTTACCCAAAATGTAATTGAGATCAGCTTGATATTCGGCTCCAACTGTTGTTGGAATGCTGTTCTGGATCTTAATGAGCGCAGCTTTGTATTTAGCAACTGCCCCTTTATAACCTGCAAGAAAAGCAGTGTTTTCAGCTTCAAGGTAGAATTGAATTCCCTTCGCTATAGTTAATTTTTCTCCAGCAGTTGGATCAATGGTTAGCACAGTGGCGATATCCCTCTCAGTACCTGACAGTATACGCTTACAAGTAGCTATGGCATTCTTAGCGTCGTCGTGATTAAGGTAGGCAAAGGTCATAGCTAACTGGATTTCGGTTTTGAGGGGTTGTTTTTCGGTGTTCCGTAAAGCAAACCGATAATTGGTGAGTGCTTTTTTGTAGTCCTTTTTTCCGAAGTCCATCTTTCCTAAGGCGAAGTGTGCCTCAGCGATAGCTAGCTGAATTTCAATTTTAAGAGGTTGTTCTTTAGTGTTTTGTAAGGCTAATTGGTAACTGGAAAGTGCTTTTCTGTAATCCTTTTTTTTAAAATATATCTTGCCCATAGTAATACGCGCTGCTATAGTGTATTGACTTTTGGGATGCGCTCTAGTAAAGTTAACGTACTGGATGAGAGCTTCACTATGCTTACCAAGTTGGTAAAGGCAGTAAGCGGCATAATACCGAGATTCAATTTGAAAATCAGATTCGTAGACCTTAACAAATCTCTCATAGGCTTGTTCATAGTCCAACTCTTTAAAAAATGACTGTGCAATTCGATACTGTGCCTCGTCTTGAAATCGCGAGGATGGGAATTGATTCAAAATTTGCTCAAAGGCTTTCCGGGAAAGCAGGTAGTTTTCTTGGTTATGGTAAAAAATGCCAATACGATACAATGCTTCTGCTACCAAAGGATTTTCTGGAAAATATTCAACAAACATCCTGAATCTCTGTATTGCCTTATCATGTTTCCCTGATTTGTGGAGAAGGCTGCCCCATAAGTAATAGGATTTTGCCTTATATATGCTATAAGTTTTGGACATGACAGCTTTTTTGGCATAGGTGATTGCATTGGAATAAAGAATTTCAGAATCATCTGACTGTTCAGCGAGTTTTGAATAGCAGCTCGCTATCCTAAAGTTAACGAGCATAGATGTCGGAAAATCAGGACTAATGTCTTCAAGGCGGCTATAAGGGACTCCGTGCTTTTCAGGTTCTTTAATAGTAACTTTATATTTTTTAATCGCCTCTGAATAATTTTCCTGATGATATGACTTTTCAGCTTCTAAAAAAAAACTATTAGCGAGTTTTGAACAGCATCTTATAATTCTATCGTTGACAAAGACTGGGAAACCCTCATCAAGATGTCGACGAAGAGGTTGAAAAACTCCAGATTTCCTGAATTCTTTGAGGGCGGCTTTATATTTATCAATAGCTGCGTTGTAAGATCCAGAATGATCCAACGCCTCAGCCTCTGAAAAAAGCCTGTCAACTTTTTTAATAGTACTTAATGCTGGAATCGCACATGAGCATAAGATGAATGGAAAAGTGAGTATGCCAATGATATTCAAAATGTGCCAGACCTTTACCATATTGTTTTTCATATCTATCCCTCCTATCCAGTAACAGGTTTACGGTGATTTATAAAACGGCACTGATTATGCTTATCAGGTTTTTATCAGCATGAAAACATAAAAGTATAACGGGTTGTGCTAAATAACTAATTGTAATATATTTTTTCACATAATTAAGGCGTTGTGCTCATTGTTTTTGTTCCATCCTTATGTTATCCTATAAGTCACTAAACAAAAGGAGACATAAGGATGGACTTACAGTTTACTTTACAACGTTATGCTTTGCAACTGAAAAATCAACCGCGCACCCTCCGTCGGGTTGCGCGGGTCTTCCAGAAGATCATGAAAACACTTTATGATACCCACTTCCCGAATGCCGAAGCACGCCGTCCGGGACGCAACCCCGACTCCCAAGATGCCGATATCCTCACAGTCGCATGGTTGCTTGAATACATCGGTGAAGACAGCGAGAACAAAGGGTATCAACGGATCAAGGCAGAACTGAAAACCGTCTTTCCGAACTTACCGGAGCGTTCGCGTTTCAATCGCCGACGGAGAAATCTTTGTGCCGCGAGTGAAGTGATCCGTCGTGCTTTGACGACCTACTTACCGAAGACAGAAGTCTTTATCGTGGATTCTTTTCCAGTCCCTGTCTGCGATTTCAAGCGTGCGAATACTTCAAAGTCTGATTTCAAGTGGGCAGATGGCACCGGAACTTATGCGACTTATGGACACTGTGCAACGAAAGGTCTTGGAACGTTTTTCGGTTTTCGCTGCAGCCTGATAACGACAGGTATCGGTGTTCCTGTTGACTTCTGTATGACCGCTGCGAATACAGATGACCGAGAGGTTCTTCGGCATCTTGCGGAGCAGGGCGAGTATCCGATTCTTCTTGGCGATAAAGGTTATATCTCTGAAGACCTTCAGACAGAACTCATGGAGACCGAAGGGAGCGTCTTATTACCGACGCTCAAACGCAATCAGAAGCGACAATATCCCGATGAGTTTCGTAAACTTCAAGTGCGGATACGTCGCCGCATTGAGACGACCATCGGTCAGTTGACAGACCAGTTTCATGTGTCTCGTGTGCGTGCGTTGAAGCATTGGGGGTTGCTGACGCGTATGAGCAATAAGTTCGGCAGTTGTCTGCTAGGTGCTTTCGTGAATCAATGTCTCGGACGCCCCTTGATGAAACTCAAAGACCTCGTTCTCGCATAAGGATATATCTATGCTTACAACATTAATTAGCACAAGTCGTGAGACCAACGGTTTCCTATGGTACAAAGAGCCACAGGAGACCAACGGTTTCCTATGGTACGAAAGAGCTACAGGAGACCAACGGTTTCCTACGGTACAAAAAATTGTCCAAACTTTAGTATTTCATAGGACTTACGCAATGTTCTTACAGCTCGCTACTACTACACGCCGCTGGCGAGGAAGCTGCGTAAGTCCTATTTCAGATAAATCTCACCGTCTAAATCAGAGAGGGTGTGATTAACCGCAGTAGTCCAGCTTGCGACACCGGATGCTTGCTCCGGTAAACGGATCTTCTGCTCGTTTCCGCTGCGGTTGTAGACCATCCAGCCGTTGGTGAACTCACGGAGGAATACGCCCTCGCGGTTTTGATACAATTTCGATTTCTCGCCGACGGGTTGACCGAGGTCGGCATCCCAGAATGGATACCAATAATTTGAATGTGAATCGCCAACATTATAAAGTACATAATCATCAGCGTGTATGAGGCTCATTGTTGTAAAATTAAAAAATGTGATACAGTTCATGCCCCTATTATTAAAGACGAATTTTTAAACTGGGATCTCTCACACTTGCTCGGTTCATGTAAAAAATAAGTGCTAATGAAACTTTTTACCCCTATGGCCATTGACTTCGTGAAAACAAGCGCACACATATTTTACAGGCGTGAAAGTTTTCTAATTCCTCTGAACCTAATAACATCAATACGAAATACTTATAAAAAACCGATTTAATGGACGATTTTATTCTATTTTGTATTGAAAGTAAGGTTTATTTTTCACGTAATGGGTATCTATCAATGATCATTTTTTAGCATTTTCATAACCGCATATTGAGAGAACATTGATAGGTAATGGCTTTTGAGTGCCTTTAAGAAATCCCAGTTAAACTGAAAAAACTGCATAATCTGATTAAGAAGATGTCACGGAACATACTTTTCCTATTAAAGAGATAATTTTGGAGCAGAAAAGGTGCATAAATGGAAAAATGACAAAATTTGACAAGACAGTGTATCTCTACTATAATTATACGTATGCTGAGACTTATAATTATCCTACTGCTAACTATTTCATATCCAATGTTTCTCTTTGCACACCCGGAAGGGACAGGTGAACACGTCGTTGAGGCTTACCGCATCGAAGGTGAACCGCCACAGATTGACGGGGTGCTGGATGATGCGGTATGGCAGCAGGCAGCACCGCGTAGTGATTTCATTCAACTTGAACCCGCACGTGGTGTCCCGGCAACGGATGACACAGAATTCCGAATTGCTTATGATGCCTATAATCTCTACGTCGCCTTCCGATGTTATGATGCCGAACCCGACAAAATTGTGAATCGGATGACGCGGCGCGGCGATGTCTATGCCTCAGATGTCATCTCTTTCTTCATCGACCCACATCATGATCATCGCACTGGCTATAAATTTGCCACAAACCCAGCCGGAGTTCAAAGCGATAATTATCGGTATGAGGACACGCAACGCGACTCCAACTGGAAAGGGATTTGGTGGGTTGAAAGCAATATTGATGGATCGGGATGGAGTGCCGAGTTTAAAATCCCGTTTTCCAACTTCCGATTCACTGACAGACCGACACAAATCTGGGGTTTTGACGTAGAGCGTGTAAATCGGCGAAAAAGCGAAGTAACGGTGTGGAAACAGTTGACACAAGCGGGTGTTGTTACGCGGATGTCCGATTTAGGACATATAGTCGGGATTCAGGGGATTGAGACAGGAAAGAATTTTGAAATCACGCCGTATGCCTTAGGCGGTGCCGCCGGTGCTGCTGATGCGGACATTACGCGTCAACTCGGTACGGGTTTGGATGTCCAATACAGTCCGACAAGTGCGTTGAAAGCAAATGTCACTGTCAATCCCGATTTCGCACAAGTTGAGGCGGACCAATTGGAGATTAATCTAACTCGGTTTCCGACGCGTTTTCCAGAAAAGCGACCCTTTTTCGTTGAAGGCAACAGTTTCTTTGAAACGCCTTATGACTTAATGTTCAGTCGTCGTATCGGGAGTCGTGGGAATATCCTTTGGGGTGGCAAAGTCACGGGGAAGGTAGGCGATTATTCTATTGGCGTCTTGGGCAACCAAACGGGTGAGTTCAGACTTTCTGGGGATGCTTCGGAGGGGCACAACCTAACAGGTTATGCTACAAAGGAGAAGGCGTGGTTTTCCGCCATCCGAATTAAACGCGATATTCTCAAACGCTCAAATGTTGGGATTCTATTTGTGAACAAGGAACAACCGGGCGGCGATCATTGGGCACACAGTAGAGTCGGCGGCATTGATATGAATCTTGCGCTTGGCAAAACATATCATCTTACGGGGCAGTACGCTGGAAGTTTCCACCGAGGCGCGGATCAAGATAACTTCGCGTACACGGTTGACTTCGCGCAGCGGAACTACCTCTGGAGCAGCAATATCGGATTTGAACGGGTCGCGCCGCACTTTGAGATTAACCAGACCGGGTTCCTACGGAAAGAACGCAACCGTGGTTGGCAGCGTGTCCATACGCGCGTCTCTTATTCGCCACAGTGGGGCAGTCGTCAGTTTTTCTCCGGTATCACCACGCGTCTTTCACAAAGTCTTTATACGCCAGAATATTTTAACGGATGGAAAGAACGGAATCCAGACCTTTCCCCCTCATCTGAATTTGAGGAGGACCTGTTCAGGTGGAACGTTAGTGCTAACGTCGGGATGGACTTCAGGGAAACCTTTTTAGACGATATTACCGCATACTACTATCGTAGCCGAGAGGTAGAACTGACCGAGATATTTATAGCAGACGGATACGGGTTTTCGATCGATACGAACTCCACGAACCCGATCGCTATCGGTATTGAAATGGACTTTTCCGACTATTTTAACTTCGGACGGCAACAGGCGGGGAAGCAGCGGAGCCTCACGCTCGAGTCTACTTTACGTCCACAGAGTAATTTTTCGATAGAATTAGATAGCAGTTACGCGCAGAGCCTCGATTTGGCAGGTGCTATCGATGGCAGATTTTTCGTCAGTTCTCTGCGTGCAACTTATCTATTCACGCGTGAATCGTTTTTGCGGATGTTCGCGCAAGCGAGTCGGGAACGTCCGCTATCGGCGGAAATTCATGAGAATTATCTGCTAAGCCTTCTATTCGGATGGGAATATAGCCCGAAGAGTCATCTTTTTGTCGCCTATAACGAAACTTGGGCGGATGTCCCTATTGGAACAGGGCTGAATCGTGAGTTAGTGTTGGAAAATCGAGTTGTTGTGGTTAAAGTAACGTATCTCTATAATCTATAGCATATCCGTTTTCCGTGCTCAGCAGTCAGTAGAAGTTACGACCGAGAGATCCTCCATAGGTGCCAATTTTAGAAAAAATAACCGTTTTGGTCCCAGGCCCGGTAGGTTCGGTTTTGCGGTGTATTCACCCAAATGCGACCTGCATTCCAACCGAACCGGATACTACGCGAAAACCTTGATGACTTCAAACCCTCTTGAAGCCCGTCTCGGTCCCCAGGTCCGGTAGGTTCGGTTTCCTAACCGAACCGGATACTACGCGAAAACCTTGATGACTTCAAAAGCCTCCTCAGTCCTATAAGGTTTATTTGCTTGGGGTGTTTTTGCTTGGTGTTTTTGCTTGGGTGTTTCTGCGGATTTCTGCGGATTTCTTCATTATGTTTATAGAATTAATTTTTCTTGACAACAGTTGCCAAATATGGTAAACTCCGCGTGTGCGAAGTTTTTGACGCGCAAGAAATAAAAATGCAGCCCTGTAGCATAGACTGTTAGTCTGTGGCAAGCATTTCTCACTTGTATTTAACCTAAGGGAATACATGCAACACCTTTTTGAAAAACTACGTGACGACACACTGAACTGGCGCAAAGAAGGATACCCGTGCCAAGATTACCCACTCATCGGAGAAATACTACGCTATCAGTTTGAAGGCGAAGCAGATGATCGTGTGCACCTCAAATACCTCCGCGAACCGCAATTCCAGTCACTGGAACTCTATTGGTATTTGCGATTAGTGTTGAAAACACCGCATATTGTTAAACTCTACAGACACTACTACGACACTGGCGATATACGCGATTTCTGTGAAGCATTCGGCATCCCAATTACTCCAGAAGAAGTATTATTGATTCGTAAAATTGACCAGCTCATTGACTTAGTAAAAGAAGAGCCTGAATTCGTTAAAAGGAAGGGAATTGACCCGGTTTACGAGGCTGTGACGCTTCCATATCCAAGTTATATCTTCGCGCTTGCAATGGGAACGGGTAAGACGGTTCTTATCGGCACTATCATCGCAACCGAATTCGCGATGGCACTCCGCTATCCCGAAAACGAATTTATGAAAAACGCCCTCGTCTTTGCCCCCGGCACAACGATTATTGAGAGTCTCCGTGAAATCAGCGAGGTTCCTTTTGACCAGATTCTACCGCCCAGTCTACACCGCGACTTTCTCGCCAACCTTAAAATCACCTATCCACAAACCGGCGCAAAAGAAATTCAAGTCCAAGCAGGGAGTGCTTTCAACGTCATTGTCACAAACACCGAGAAAATAGCACTGCGGGCAAACGTCAAAAAGCGAAGCAATCAGACAGAATTTGCGTTTGAGGAAAAGAAGGAACAAGCAGAATTAGAGGCAAATCTCCGACTTCAAAAAATAACAAGTTTGCCTAATTTAGGGATATTTTCAGACGAAGCACACCATACTTACGGCAATACAATAGACAAAGAACTCAAGCGTGTGCGAGAAACAGTTAACTACATACATGAGAAAACGCCTCTCGTTGCTGTTATCAATACTACCGGTACGCCTTACGCTAAGCGGCAAATGCTTAGAGAGGTTGTTGCGTGGTATAGTCTCGGTGAAGGAATTAAAGACAACATTCTCAAAAGTCTTCACAACGGTATCGTTCAGTACCCTATCGGAATTATTCCTGACGAAGATGTAATCAGTAGCGTTATCAACGATTTTTTTGATAACTACGGTGATGTAGGATTACCCGATGGTGCGAAAGCGAAAATCGCCTTTTACTTCAGAACACAAGAACATTTAGATGCCTCCCATCAGCAAATCCAAAACGCACTCACAGAAATCGGAGAAAGTACCACCCAAATACTCGTTAATACCCAAAAATCCAGTCAAACCGAGATTGATGAGTTCAACCGACTGAACGACTCTGACAGTCAGAAACGTATCATTCTCCTTATTGGCAAAGGGACAGAGGGATGGAATTGTCCAAGCCTATTCGCTTGCGCCCTTATCAAGGAACAGACGACCAGTAGCAACTTTATCTTGCAAGCCTCAACCCGATGCCTCCGTCAAGTGAAAGGCAACACACGGACGGCAAAAATCTTTTTGGATACAAAAAACAGTACGATTTTAGATAAAGAGTTACAGGCAAACTTCGGTACCACACTCGGTGAACTGCGTAAACAAGACGCGGAAACGGAAGAGGTTGCACTCCGCATTCGCAAACCCGATTTGCCTAAATTACAAATTATGCAATTGGTGCGCCGCGTTGTCCCGCTGAAAAATACGCCTAAAGCAATTCAGTTGCATATCCCTACAGACATTAGAGAGACTCCACCTGCTTTTCGCAGTATTCTGACTCCCGACTTTACGCAACGCGGTGCTTCGCCGCTAACAGCGTTAGGCGCGCAGGACGAAGTTGAGATAACCAATCGGACAACGGATTGCTATACATTCGCGAGACGACTCGCAACAAACTATCACCTCTCTGTGATGGAAACCCTCAAAAACCTCAAAAAACTGTATCCAGAGGGGCAAATCCCTTATGCACACTTCGATTCGCTATGTAAACAGGTGGAAGACCAGCAGCAAAATTACGAAGTGATTGAGGAACATATTGCAGAACACCTCGCGCTTATCCGTATCCACGATGACGACGGCAATCTACTTTTTGAAAAAGATGATACGGACGGCTCCTACGTTCACAAGGTGCGCTTGCGTAAGAGTAAGGCTGACCTTCTCCTCAGTGAACAAGACTTAGATGACAACCACGATGTGAGTTTTCATTATATGCCTTACGATTTTGATAGCGGACCCGAACAACAATTTTTTAAGACAATTCTGTTAACGTTGAATGACTCTATTGCAGATGTTGAAGTATTTCTGTTTACCGGAAGCTTGACGAATACCAAGAAAACCGATTTTCACTTTGAATACAAAGGCACTGATAACAATTATCACCGCTATTTTCCCGATTTCGTCATCGTCAAGAACACTGGGGAATTCTACGTCGTTGAGATTAAATCTGAAAACGAACGCGGCCACCCGGATGTAGTGGCGAAAAAGAAGGCAGTAAAACGTCTGGCAAAATTGCAACCCGATGCTCACTTTGAGTATAAAGTCATTTATACAAAGGACGCTTTTCTCCAAGAGAACTTAGACGAAATGCAAACTATCCGCGAATGGATTTATGCCAACGAACCTTTGCAGAACGATGGTGAAAATAATTTAGCGTGAGTTTGGTATAAAGTGAGACCTTGTAGCATAGGCTGTTGGTTTCCTGTGACTGACAAGTATCACTTGTAGCATAGATTTTACTCTCTAAAAAGGTTGAAAATTTGCTAAAAATGCCTTATACTTAATCAGGCTTGCAATCAGATGCTTGCACTTTACCATAGTGTTGGTATCGCTAACCACTTTTTGTATGGAGGTATCCCAATGACAACACGCCTTGAACAAGCTTTTACAGAAGCATCAAAACTCCCACCGAAGGAACAAGATGCACTGGCAGATTGGTTACTTGCTGAACTCCGCTCAGAAAAAAAATGGGATAAATTATTCGCCAGTTCTCAAGAGGTATTATCCAAATTGGCTTCTGAAGCAATTATTGAACATCGTAGCGGTCAAACCAAGGAACTCAATCCAGACCAACTATGAACTCAAGAACGACAAAACGCTTTCGTCAGATGCTGGCGAAATTACCAAGCAATATCCGACAACAAGCTAAAGGAGCCTACAAACTGTTCACGGAAAATTCACACCATCCAAGCCTGCAATTCAAGAAGGTACACGACACTGAACCAATTTACGCTGTTCGTATCAATATCAACTATCGAGCGGTTGGAGTTTTTGACAATGGAGTAATCGTTTGGTTCTGGATCGGTCCACATACAGAATATGAGAAGTTGCTTGGTCAACTTTGAGATTTAGGGTTTACGAAATAATTGGGGTTGTGGGTAATATCGTGTTATGACCACTGAAAAAATAATCATGATGAATACAGACATTAAACTTCAGCAATGCACAGTCCCTTTTAAAGACTATCTCCTTAAAGACCTGGCACAACCAGAATTTGCAAAAGGCTATTTTGAAACTGCGCTCCAAAATTTTGATAAAGATGGCAACATTGAGATACTATTACTTGCCATGAAAGATATTGCAGAGGCGCAAGGCGGAATTGAAGAACTTGTTACATGGACAAATCTCAGTCCGCAGATGCTCACCTATCTGCTTAATACCGAGCACCCACCGCAATTGGATAAAACCTTGGATATTCTCTCCACGCTAAAAGATTCCCGCCACTCAAAACATGGGGTCATGGAGAAACAATCGTGAGCAAACCATTAAAAGGATTCATTACCTATTCACACAAGGATGCAGAACAAAAAGACGAATTACGAGAACGTCTTGCTGTAATGGAGCAGCAAAACGAGTTGGTAACTTGGAGTGATTGCCAACTCACCCTAGGGGACGAAGTGTAGTGCTACCGAGCGTGGAGATGTTAAAATAGAAATAACCAATTTCAATAGGAGGTCTATTTTGGATAGACAAAACTTCACTGAATATCAGAGAAACGTGAATCAAAAATTTATTATTATGAAAGGTGTTTTTCATAATATAGAATGTGGAATGGAAAAAATAAATCCAGCAATTGTGGAATTAGATGGTAACAACATGCTTGCTAATCAATTTTTATCTGCCACGATATTTGAACTGGCTATAAAAAGCATGTGGGAATTATCTCACTCAAATGTTTTTGGAAGGACTGAAATTAATCGATATGGACATTGCATTGATAAAATATATCCTTGTTTGAAAGGGGATTTTCGTGAATTCATAGAAAAGAAATACAATGCAGAAGTTGCATACTTTCATAACGAACTTCAAGAGATTTTGAATTCTTATGAAGGTAAAGACCTTACTAAAGATGATAGAGTATTTATTCTATCATGCCCATACTTTTCTCTTCAGGAATGCCTTAAAGGAAATTCCAAAATAGTTACTAATGGAAAATACGAATTTCAAAAAGAAAAGAAAATCAATATAATAACAGGGATTATACCAAAATCCTCCAACAATGATCAAGTAGGCACTCATAGACAACCTTCCCCTTTCCTAATGGAGATTATGAATCACATACAAATACAATTGTATGCACCGGATTATGTGAAAAATTTACTGTGAAACCAAATTTAACCAAGCCCGAAACTACTTATTGCGTAAAACTTAACTCGGATGGTGCCGCGACATATTATAGCTTTCGAGGTATGGGATGGTTACAGATTGGAGAATTTGAAAAAGCCAAATCTGATTTGAATGCTGTCAAAAACATGGGAGTTGATATCAACGCTCTACTTCAGAAACTGAAGTGCCAACGTTTATTTAGACCAAAAAATCTGTCCAGTTAAGACAAGTGTTGTGACTCACATCCGACAGGGTTCAAATAGCTTAACGCCGAGTGAGGGCGTTTCTGGTTGGACACCTGTAGGATAATCGGAAGTGAATCTTCTGCGTTCGGCCATCGGAGAGATTGCTATTATACCACAATTTTGGTTTAGATGGTGGCCCAAATTTCCGATGGCAGTACAGTAATACGTAATTCTATAATTCACCATATATACGGGAGATTCTAATGCAAGTACCGATTAAAGTCCAATGGGAGCAACTATGTGACTCAGTCGAAAAACTGGAGTTAGAAATCGCTCAAACTGATTTTCCCATCCCAACACCCCAAATGTGTAAACTGCTCATTGTCGGCGAAGATCATCGCTTTTATGAACATCCTGGTGTTGATCTGTTTGCTCTTTGTAGAGCACTTTGGAAAACTATTTTCTGTGGAGTAAAACAAGGCGGTTCAACAATCGCTATGCAGTTTGTCAGAGCAGTCACAGGTCGTTATGAAAAAACGTGGAGGCGAAAATTTATTGAGATTTTTTTTGCTGTCCGTTTAGCGCGATATATCCCGAAAAATCGATTGCCAATTCTTTACTTATGGATTGCTTACTATGGTTGGGGAATGAACAATTTTAGGCAGGCTTGCACAAGACTGAGAATTAATCCAAAATCGATTAGTGTTTTTGAGGCTGCTAAGCTCGTTGCTCGATTAAAATATCCAGAACCTCGAAAATGTGGGCCTGAACATTTAGAGAAAATTCAGCGTAGAGGCCGCCATTTAATAACACTAGCCAATATTATGAGTGAAAGTCTAAAATCTTATCGGGAGATTCAAAATGAGACCTTTTGAAATTGAAGCATCACTCCGAAAGCTGCTTGTCCACTATCCTGAGCCAGCATTGTTGCTTCAAGTAGCACTTGAAGGTGGTAAAGAAGCCCAAGAGGCTATTGCGAGACTCTGGTTATCTGAAGGAATACCATCTGTTTTTTGTATTTGTCCGGCCATATATGATTCCATTCGTTGTTGGATTGCAGATCGTTTAGAGGTTAAAGCAAAAGAAATTGGTTTGGTAGGAAGTGCACAGTTAGGCAAATCTTTTGACCCTAATAAACTCGGTGCCCCTTTTATTGATAACAAGTCGGATCTTGACTTTTTTATTATCTCAGATAATTTATTGGCAAAGTTAAAAGAAGATTTTGCACGTTGGGCATACGACTTTACATGTGGGCGATTGACGGAAAATAATCGTGAAAGAAGATTTTGGAAGAGTAATTTAAAACGAAGCTTAAATAATATCCATCGGGGGTTTATTGATGCAAATACAATTCCTTCCCGTCCCGAATACCCTACTGCAAGGAAAATACAAAAAACAATGGAACTTTTAATCCAGAGACTGAAAAACACTGAAGACACTCCAAAGCCGCAAAAAGCGTCTATTCGATGTTACACATCTTGGGATAGTTTCGTGCAACAGAAATCTCTAAACTTAAGATGCTTGGCCGAACAGTTGAAAAAAACTGAGGTACCAACACTTCTTTAGACCAAAAATCTGTCCAGTTAGACAAGTTTTATTGCTCACATTCAACAGGTGTCAAATACTCTACCTAATGCCAAGTGCGGACGTTTCTGGTTGGACACCTGTCCGATAATCGGTGGTGAATCTTCTTCGTTTGGTTCTCCATCGGAGACTCCTTTCAGTGAGATTGCTATTATACCACAATCTTGGTTTAGACAGTGGCCCAAATTTCCGATGGCACTCCAACCTACAATATAGGAAGAACACACAATGAAAATAAAGCCAGTTAAAGGTAGACCGATGCTCCACTGGGTAGGAAAACGCCCAATTGACACAATAAGCAACTATCCTGCACAATTGATAGATAGCTATAACGTTGAGAACCCAGAGAAAGAACCGACCTATGACAAATTTAAAGACGGTCCTAATCTCCTTTTTCAAGGTGACAATAAAGAGATTCTCTCCACACTGCTGGTGCAAGGGTTCCGTGGCAAGATAGACTTAATTTATATTGATCCACCGTTTGCAAGTGGGGCAGATTATGTACGGAAAGTCGCATTACGCGGTAAAAGAGAGAAATTGGAGGCAGAAGGACACACCGTTGCTGAGCAGGTGCAATACACCGACATCTGGGCAAATGATAACTATCTCCAATTCATGTATGAACGACTTATCTTGATGCGCGAACTCTTGAATAACAAAGGGAGCCTATACCTTCACTGTGACTGGCGTAAAACCCATCATCTCCGTATGCTTCTGGATGAAGTGTTTAGCAATGATAATTTTCATAATGAAATCATTTGGCAAAGAAGTTCAAGTGGGAAAACAATCTCAAGAAACTTTTCTAGGGACACAGATACAATATTTTGGTTTTCTAAAAGTGATAACTACACATTTAACTCGGTTTTTAAACCCTTATCTGCTACTACCAAAGCTATGTATACTAAAGATGATGAAGATGGTAGAGGAAAATATAGGCTTTATCCTTTACAAAAAACCGCTAGCCCTGGTCCCGAAACGACATACGACTATATTGATAATAATGGAAAAACATGGAAATGTCCCGAAAAAGGATGGCGGATGAAATATGAAAAGTTAAAAGCGTTGGAAAATGAAAATAGGTTATATTTAGAGGGAAATACCCTTCAGGAAAAAGCTTATTGGAATGAACGACAAAATGAAGGAAAGTTAGCGAACAATTTATGGGATGATATTCCAAATTTGCAAGGTACGACCACAGAGATTCTTGATTATCCGACTCAAAAACCGGAAATA
Organism: uncultured Poribacteria bacterium; assembly: GCA_951828385.1. GTDB lineage: Bacteria > Poribacteria > WGA-4E > WGA-4E > WGA-3G > WGA-3G. The sequence goes on along the minus strand of OX639973.1, from coordinate 2,168,920 downwards.
CTTCTTGAACGTATTATCAAAGCATCTTCTAATGAGGGCGATATTGTCCTTGACTGTTTTGTGGGTAGCGGCACCACTGCTGCGGTAGCAGAAAAACTCGGCAGGCGTTGGATCGCTGCAGATATTAACAAAGGCGCGATCCAGACGACAATAAAAAGACTACAGAAGTTACCTGATATGCAGCACGGCGTTGTACATTATCGCGTCAATAACTACGATGCCAGCACCCATTTGGAGCGAAGGGATATTGTCATCAAAAAATATGGCGTACAAACCGATAGGCAAGAGGCATTTTTTGATGGCACGCTGGACGGAACACTGGTCAAAATCATTGACTTGACCAAACCACTCACGCCATTAGATATACAGACGATTAAAGATGAACTTGAGAATCGTCCGGATGAGTCACGCAACATCACGGTATTTTGCTACGGGACCAATAGCGGCATTCAAGCGGAACTCAAGGAGGAAAACAGACGGCGCGCAATAAATAAAATCTTTGTGCGTGACATCGGTAGCGAAGGAATCACTACGTTTGAGCCTGCATCAGCAGAGGTTAATTTCGAGAGAGAGGGAGATAGTGTCAAAATTACCATCGCAGAGTACATTAGTCCGACCATTTTAGCACGCATGGACATAGACCGCACTATTTTTGACGAGCAAATTGACGATTTCCTTGCCCAGATTGATTGTGTCCTGATTGATACCGACTATACAGGCGAACATTTCAAAATTATTGAGAGCGACGTACCAAAGAAAAAGGAAGATTTTGTTGATGGTGAATATACAGTATCACTCCCGCGTCCCGATGCCCGCGTCGCCGTAAAAATTATTGACATGCTCGGCGAAGAAACGGTCATTGTGGAGTAAGGTCAAGTCACTTTTAAGATGAGGAAATTCTTCAATAAGAAACTAATTTTCGTTGCATCCAAAGCAATAATAAAGGAATAAAACGCTACCAATGATTACAGAAATACTCACTGCCTTAGCTCTAACTCCGGACTCCTATAAGGAAAGAGCTATTAGATACATGGGAAAATTACTTCCATCATCGTTGTCTAAACCTCAATATCTAGCGATGCTTAAGGCACAATCCGAACAAAGGTTATCGTCTATCAACGAAAGTAGGATGTTAAATGTTTGTAAAACATGTCAACGTGCTAGAGAGATTTTAGAACAAGAGGCTTCTGGCCCCCATTCTGATACTGACAACCCTTTTCCTTTTGAAGATGATTGGCTCAACACTTTTGAAAATGAAGCATGCCAGAAAAGTTCAGAAGAGATGCAAGAACGCTTTGCCAGGATACTTGCAGGGGAAATAAAAAGACCTGGAAGTTTTTCAATCCGTGCCATCAAACTATTAGGTCAGATAGATTCAAAAACAGCATCAATATTCAGAACTTTCTGCTCGGGATGCGTTTCATTTGACAAACCAAGCGGCTCTGGACGCACCTATGATTCAATGTTTCCCACTTTTGGGGGCGAGAGTAGTATCTATCTTGTTGGAAAGTATGGAATAACCAATAAGATGTTATCCTTTTTAAATGAGGTTTCATTGTTAGAAAATGAAATTCAAGCTTCTTTCGCCCTGGGACCTGTATTAGAGATACAAAAGTGTTTTATAGGTAATTCCGAAGACCCACCTGTCCCTTTCCTATATGCAGGCAAATATTATCTGATTAAACATCGTGATGATAAAAAAGAGATCGACTGGGATTTCAATCTTACTGGATTATCCTTATCTTCACTTGGGAGTGAACTGGTCTGCATAATTGACCCAGAGCCTGTAGAAAAACATTTTGAAGATATGAAAGAGTTTTTCGAGAACAAACAACTTGAGTTAGTGGAAGTTGAATTAACCAATGATGGGCATTGGAAACCTAAACGTTGATGATCTTTCTCAGAATGAGTTCCTTGCCGACCCTATGCCTAATTTATCGGAGTTGAAAACGCCTCCTACTTCTCTTGTAGGAAGCTTTGAAAGCCCGAAAAAATCCGCGTAATCCGTGTAATCTGCGATAATCCGCGATTCAGACACCTGACAAATATTTACACATCCCACATTTTTTCTTTGACATTTAGGTTCTGATATAATATCCTAACATCAAATGTGCCACATAGGAATTCATGCAAAATTTAGCGTCCGCATAACGGAGGCACTTGCTGAGCGAGTGATGATGCACAATGCCCAAAAAATTAAAGCATTTAGAACTGATTCAAAATGTCATCAACCGGTTGGCGAACAGTTCATTTTTCTTAAAAGGATGGACAGTGATTTTCGTTGCAGCCGTTTTAGGATTTGCTACAAAAGATTCCAAACCGATGTATGTTTGGTTAGCTGCGATTCCTACAATCTCTTTTTGGGGGTTGGACGGTTTCTATCTCAATCAAGAACGACTTTTCCGACGGTTATACGATACCGTTTAGTGTATCAAGCAGTATGTCAACCGAAAAAAATTAACCGCAACTGTGAGGGACTTCGGTCCCCTCCAACCTAAAAAGGAATAAACCATGTTTTTCGTTGAATACACCGAACATAATCAGAGAAAAGCCTTAAATTTAGCAATGTGTCAAACAATAGAAACTCAAGTGACTCACAGGAGTGCAGAAAGTTCCTACGTTCTTTTAATACACCATCGCGAGTTTGGTAAAAAAGGGATAGAATTCAAGACAGAAGAAGAACTTTTGTCAACCTTTGATGACTTAATGAACGCTGTTAAGGCATGTCAGGCACATTGGTTTTCTCAGAATCCCCTGCGAGAGAAAACATGATCTTGTCGGCATAATAAGCGAGGTTCTCCGATAGATACCTGCTCACCAAACACAATTCTTGAATATGTTCTTTTTCAGATAGAACTGAGTCAGTAGCGTTAGATTTTTCTTTGTCAAACCCATTTCGCCTTAATACTTCTGCCATGGAATCTCTAATTTCTTTCATTGGAAACACCCCTGTAGCAGCTTCGCGAAGATATTCTCATCGCGGTTGTTATACTTATAGCAGGTTGCTGCGAGATACAGGGGGCGTGTATCCTGTTGAGTCATGGAGGACAGCAACCCCTATTGACTTACCGATATTCTATCATGGAATCCCTTGTAAAATCAAGCGGTGCACTTTGTTAACAACAAAGGAGCATATATTTTGGCACAACAGTACATCAACTTACGGTCAACTCCTGAAACTGAAATTGAAGAATGCGTTGTCCGCCACTTTAAAAAAGAAGGATTTGATACCAAAAGGCAATATACAATTCAGATTGGGAGCAAGCGATGTAAATCCGATGTTGTGATATATCATAAGTCTTTTGCTCTTTCGAGTGATCCCCTCGATCATATTGCAGCCATTGTGGAGTGTAAAGCACAAGGGAAAAATGGTGATGGCGTAGATCAATTACGCAGTTATTTATGTGCGACAGACACGCGTTTAGGGGTGTTTGCCAATAACAGGATTCCTACAAGCTGGAAGTATTATGAAAATTATGGACGCAACGACATACAAGAAATAAGCCGTAAGGAATTTTTTAATATCTTGAATAACGAAAAGCAAAATCAAGAAGATATCCAAAACCGGATACAAGCACGGAAAGAACAGCGTATTGAGGAGGAAGCAACGAAATTGGCAATTCGAAAACACATAGAAGCACGTAAAGAATCAATAATCGACCAAGAAGCGAAAAGGCGGATCACCAAAAATGATTACAAGTCAGCAGCTGAGTGGCATCTCAAAAAAGCACTTAATGACTGGAAAGATGCCTCAAAACAGCACATTGCATCTTTAGAAACAGAAGCGAGAGCATCTGAACAGCGTCTCAAAAATGAAATCGCATATCTAAAAACTGAAGTCGCAGAAGTAAAGAATAAAAATGGCCGTTTATGGGCGAGTATTCTGATTTTGGGATTCGTGATATTGGCACTCATTGCAGGCTTGTACTCGTAAGTCTATCGTCCGATGCGCGGAAACCTGCCACATACGCTCACGCCTTTTTTCAAAGATTTCCATTGAAAAATGAGATTGTATTGTAGCACAATCTTCCTTTAGGGAGTGGTCTAAAAAACCGTAGGCAGTACAGAATCTAACTCACTGCGTTCTCACAAAGGAATTCCATAATGACAAATCGCTGGTTTCAGATGAACGGACATTACTACAGTCTTGATGCTTTTAGCGAATTCAAAGTAGAGTGGCGCCCCATTAATAAATATGTTGTCATAGGTGTCTTAAAAACACCTCGTAGACGTGTTATGTTGAGTAACACTGTAAAATCTCTAACAAACGGATATACCCTTATCGAAAATATTCTTGCTGGTGAATATGATGTTGAGATAAAATCATCCGATACCAACTAACTGCGCGGGGAGACCTTCTTCGCGCCAACCGACAAAGGAGAAAACAATGAATATAGAAGCTACTGGCTATATTCAATTAGCATATGCTTATAGTAGATTAGGATTCAAAGATACGGCTCACAAATTTTTTGAACATGCAATTGAAGAAACGACAAGCAGTATTTTATCTTCTCCTAATAATGCCCCCTACTACTATCAAAGAGCAACATTAAAATATGAAATTCACGATTATGAAGGTGTAGTTTCTGATCTTGATGAAGCAATTCGTATTGCTCCGCAACACATTGTTTATTACGACCTTCGGGGGCTTGCTAAATTTCGACTTAATGAGTATCTGGATGCCGCTCACGATTTTCGTGAAGCAACTCGTTTTCCATCTTCTGTTTATCAGCAAGCATTATTGCATCTTCAGTTAACTGAGGAATGGATTCAAACTTCTGTTCCTTAAACTCCAGCGTTTAGTTCTGGGCGAAGATGGTGAAGTAGAAACTCAATATTTTCGAGTCGGAGATACAATAGAATTCGATGTCATAGAAAAAGTGGCTTATGGGACCGAAAGAAATGTTTATAGAGCCAGTTCACATGAAAAAATAAGGCTTTTTTAGCGATGACAACTTATTGGGTTTCGCACTTAATGGCATGTTCGGATGACCGCGGTACAGACACTATTTCGCAGAAGCAGCAAGGAGATATACCACCATGAACGGCTATGAATATAAGGATCAGCATTTCTCCGTAGAGATTGCAGAAACACTGATTCTGGAGGCTACGAAGACAACGGGTTCTCAGATAGGAGAAATAAAAAAGCACTTACTTGATTTACACTTGAAAAAAGGCGGATTAGTATTAGAAGACGACGCATTTGACACGGAACACGTTTTTATAGTGCAGAAGGCATTAATGAACTGCGCAAAGAAAGCACAAGCAAGTTTCATTCGCCATAAAAAAGGATACTGGCGCATTGCCAAGCGAAATCAATGGATTTTCGGAGAAGGAAAGCATTGGGTCTATCTCTACTATTTCCCACAGGATAAACAGGACGCAGAACCCAAAGCCAAACGTCAGTCTATTTGGCAATGCAAGATCGGTCGCGCCAACGGTGTTAACAAGAAAGGACGGAGAGTTTTCAATGCGCCGGAGCGACGGGTGAAAAGCCAAACGAGTGGATGCCCAAAAACACCTATAATCGGACTTCTCTTTAGAACCAATAGACACGTCGCACTGGAGAAAGCCATACACGGAATTCTCACTGTGCGAGAGCAGGATATACCGCAAAATCAAGGAACGGAATGGTTTTTGACAAATCCGTGTGAAGTGGTAGAAATTGTGGCAAAGATCGATTATGGGCTTCTCTCTCCCGTCAACAATCTTTCGGCAGTGCTGCTCGGTATGGAAAGGAAGATACTACGATGAAAAGCACAAGACCCTTCGACAACGACGAGATCCGACGGATATCCAACGTGTTCAGCAGGATGTATGAAGTTCGCAATCGCGGACTCTGTTTTTTGTTTGTTATTGTTGGATTGTATATCGGGTGTGGCAGAGACACAGATATGGCAAACACGGAGACAGTTGTGTTTGTAGAGGTGAAACCGCCGCTCATCCGTACCGGGTTGGATCGCGATACGTGGCACGCAGCGTTTGATGTTGTCTTTAATGGATCGCCTGTCGATCTGAAAGCTGAATTTGAGGTGAACAGATTACTCGCAAAATTTTTTAGATCGAATTGGGAACAAACAGGAAATATTGTAACCCTCCTCTTTGAGTTTAAACTCCAGTCAATTGCACAGACCACTGACTCTCCAATCCCTGATAGAACATTAATCTTTGAACGTGAACATCAAAAGCAATCTGTTGAAGTGACGCTCACGTGGGCGGATGGACGCAAAATTTTCACATAGGCACTGGCATACTTTGGACTCCACGAGTTAGCAGAGGCGAAAAAGGCTGCACTGCGAATCGACCCGAACTACTCACCGGCATTCTCTTTCTTAAAAACCATAGGACCGAGTCTGCCAGAACCCGAAACCGCCGCGACGCTGCCGTCCCTTCAGACAGAAAAATCGTATCCGAAGCCTCAGGAGATAGACGCTAATGCTCTTGACAAAGAGAAGCAACGCGCTTTGGTGTTTCTAAACAATCGGCAATATCTGCAAGCCGAAGCGGGGTTGAAAAAGATTATCCAGGCGAATCCAAATGACGTTGAGCCACATTACCATCTGGCACAAACTTACATGGAAATCGGAGCGTTCAGTTACTTATTGCGTTAATTTTTTCTACCACTACCGTTTACACCATTTTCCGTAGAAACAACCTCCGCCTCTTGCACAGATGCCTCAGTCCCATCACCGAGTGCCTTCGGTTCCCGAGAAGTCTTCAGCGCAACTGCTAACTGCTCCAAAACCGAGACGAGCGCATCCGTGTCACCGCTAAGGGCAAGTTGTTCAGGCACATCCAACGCAAGCGTCAACCGCTCTAAAACAGCCACAAGCTGCGGGGTAGACAAATTCGCCGGTGCCTGCTCTTCGACCACTGATACTTTCCGTAAACTCTCAATCGTTTTAGTCAACGAATTGGTCAATATTTGCAAATCTTTCACGGTATAACTATCGTTTTCTAACGCATAGTTAATTCGATTAGCATGTTTCACTAACATCGCAGCTTGTTCCATTGGAGAGGTCAGAGGCATATCATTTATCATCTGTTTATACGCATCCCGTGCCTCACGCCATACCGAACCGTACTTCTTCTCAGGCCACCGAGCCGTCCCCGGCTTTAAATAGGACAACCGATGAATTAGTGTATCACGAAGCAACTTCGGACCCAGCGCGTCATCATAGACTAACCGATTCATCATCTTGTCTTGCCTGATCAATTCCGAAACCGCATCAGTAGTAGATATTCCCTGGGCATGACAGCGCACCACGAATTTCCTATGTTCATCGGATATAAACAGAGAAACACAATCCCGCAATATATCTCTGATTGTCCGTTGAATTTGATCTAACGTATCTTGTTCTATGTCCTTGAAATCGTCGTCAACAGATAAGTTCATACTTTCCGTTGCATAACGTTGTATACGCACTATAAACGCATCTACACGTTCTTGACCTTCCAACGTATCACGCAACTCTTTTAAGTCCGAGAATAATAGCTTCCCGCTTTCTTCCGTGGGGCTCTTTTCCGATTTCCTAAGCTGTCCATGCAGCGCGTCCTGAAGTGTATACTTGTTGCTTGCCACCGTTCTTTCTCCTTTTCGCTGAGTACTCTGAAATTTTCAGAGTACAGTTCTGAATACTTATGCCACTAAACGCCCACAACATCAGTCGTGGTGTGGGTTCTCAACGTTTTTTCATAGCCCTATAATTTCCCAATTGACTCTGAATACTCTGAAACTTTTGAATATATTCCTAATAAATATTCTGCATTTCCCACCCAGATCGGAACAGAAATTAGATAGGACTCTGTTAAGTATACCATTAACAACCAGAGATTTCAATATTCCAATCACAGAAATAAAATAAAAATTGTAAAAAGAACAGAGAGGTGATATAATAAAAGCATGAAAGACTTTATACTGCTATTTTTCAACGTTCTATTGACGGTGATAGGACAAATTTTGTTCAAACACGGTATGAATATAGTGGGTCGTATCAACAACGTCCGAGACGCGCTGGCAAAACTGCCACAGGCATTCCTGAATCCCTATGTCCTCAGCGGGATTGCGATATACGGCTTTACGACTCTCGTCTGGTTGGTCATCCTGTCGCGTGTTAAACTGAGCATTGCGTATCCGATGTTAAGCTCTGGATATGTGCTGTCTATTTTGTTTTCCTGGCTGCTGTTCAAAGAAGCTATCCCGAAGGTTCGTATCATCGGTGCTCTGGTTATCTGTATCGGTGTCTATCTTGTCGCACAAGGAGAGTCTTAATTCATGGCAGAACCGGCAACTGCTTATACTGAATCCAGTAATCTCAGGAACTCTCAAGGTGAGCCTGCTCCTACGCGTTCATACCTTGCGATGATACTGTCTGTTATTCTGCCGGGGCTCGGTCAATTATACTTGGGGGAATTTCTGAAGGGATTTATTATTTTCTTAATATTTGCTTCAGCATTCGGGATTTTCTATCTCAATTCCATGCCAGTAAAGGAATGGCGTGATTTAACTCGATTTAAACCCACCGCGAAAGAAGACGTTTCAACAGATGACACAGAAGACGCTCAAAAGCATGCCCCTTATGCTATTCATATCTGGACGTTTGATGATGGAGAAAAGTTGATGTACCGTCCATCTTGGAAGCTGAAGATCAGCGGTTCAATCCAAGGAATTTTATGTTGGCTCTATGCGATTGGCGATGGCTGGCGCGGTAGACGTAGAAGGCATAAACGCTCATTATAGGTTTTTATGATAGTAAATTTAAGTTTGGCAACTTCGTTAAAAGTTCTCAGGTTTCTGCTGTGTAGTACGCTCCTTGTTGTTTTGGTGATCGGGTGTCAAGATAACAAGGCACTCTTGAAAGAGAGCGAAAAACACTTGGAGGCTGGGGCTCCACAAGCGGCAGTTGACGGATTAGAGGCTTTTATTGAAACAGCACCGGAGGAACCGAAGGCACGATTTTTACTGGGGCAAGCCTACAATGCATTGGGACGGTATAACGACGCAGTTGAGCAGCTGCGAAAGGCTTCACAACTCTATGCAGCGCACCCCGAAGAACGGATCGCGGCACGCCTGGAACTGGCACGTACCTATCTGAGGTTCGGCGACAGGACCTCTGCCTTTCGCGTGCTCAAGCTCGTTCAACGGAGTACTTCAGACCCCGAAACCCTGCGTGAGATCATTGAACTTGTGGGAGACGGTTATCGGACAAAGCAACTCACGGACGGCGATTCGGATAACTATTCACCGACCTTCTCACCGGATGGCACACAGATCGCCTTTGCATCCTTCAGAACCGACAACGGTGAAATTTATTTAATGGATCTGAATGGACGGATCCGACGCCGCGTAACCTTTACAACGGATTTCAACGACAGTTCCCCAACATTCCTTACGACTCCGAATTATCTTTTTTATAGCAGTGAACCGAAGGCATCTCGCGAAGTTAAAGTCGTTATTCAAAGTAGCGGTTCAACACCAATTTACGCCGGGTTCAATCTTACGCACATCCACAGCAAAATCACGCGTGCCGTGCTACCGGTGAGTTTCGGTGCGCGCGTGCCACGCACATCGCCGGCAGGCGATCAGGTTGTCTATGAATCCAACGCAGATGGAAATCTGGAATTATACCTTCTCGATTTGGAGGGAGCTGATCTTGCACAACTGACCCCAGAAAGCATCAAACACAAACGCATCACCTTCAACGAAACCGACGATGGCAGTCCCACATTTTTTCCTGATGGCAAACGCATCATGTTTGTCTCTTCGCGCAATGAGGTGAATCAACTCTGGACGATAGATATTGATGGACAAAACGAAACACATTTTAACCCGAACCGCTACGATTGTTACAACCCGACTGTATCGCCTGATGGAAAAACGATTGCGTATGTCTCTGCGAGAGATGGCGACTGGGAAATTTACCTCATTGATGCAGATGGCAAAAATGAACGGCGAATCACTAACGACATCGGCAGATCCATCCAACCGGCTTTCTCGCCTGATGGACGGCATCTTGTGTTTGTTTCTGACAGAAGTGATACTTTCCATATCTATCTGATGTCTTTTGACAAACCTGTTACGCGTGAAGATTTAGTTCAACGTTTGCAGTAGGGGCGAGGTAACCTCGCCCTTACGCTCGGAGGAGAAAGAGATATGCTTCAGGTAACCAAACCCGAAGGTTTCGGCAATATCCAACTCGAAGAGGTGCCGATGCCGGAGATAAATGCTCGACAGATTCGAGTGGAGACGGATACGACGTTAATTAGCCGTGGTTCTGAACTATTTCGACGCTACATCCGAGAAGAGGCAGTGCCACCATCAATCATGGGTTATTCGCTTACAGGTATTGTGGACGCGGTCGGTGCGGAGGTGACAGGGTATCAGGTTGGGGAACGTGTGATGGTCGTCGCACCACATGCGCAATATGTTGTCGCTGAACCGAATGCAACTGATGGACGCATTGTACGGCTTTTCGATGATGTCAGCTTTGAAGCGGGCACTTTTCTCCCGCTTGCAACGAGTGCCGTTGCTTGGTCAGACTCATCCGGTGTGAAAGTAGGAGACACAGTTGTTGTCTTGGGACAAGGGTTGGTGGGTAGTCTGATGATGCAGGTGCTACGTGGGTATACCCCTGATCGGATTATCACTGTGGATGCGCTGCCGCTTCGGTGTGAATTATCAACGCAGCTTGGCGCGGATGTCTCTATAAATGCTGATGAAATAGATCCGGTTGAAGAGGTCCGTCGTCTTACCGATGGCAAAGGCGCAGACTTGGTCATAGATTGCGTCGGTGGGTACGCGGGAGTCAAATCATTTGAACAGGCACAGGATATGACGCGCCAGTTTGGCACGATTCAACTCATTGCGCTCTATCAGCAGGCACCGCTCCCGCTACATTCCTCGAAAATGATGAGTAAACGCCTCGTCGCTGGTATTTTGACGGATGAACCCCGTTCAGAGATTGCTGCACGCGCTTTGGAAAAAATACAGAATGGCGAGATTCGCGCGTCAGCCATGACGACGCACCGCTTTCACTACACCGAGTCGAAAGCCGCATTTGACCTCCTCTGGAATACCCCCGGTGATACGCTCGGAGTGCTGATAAAATGGCAGTAGATGTTCCGTCACGAGAGATTGCGTTTCGGGCAGAATTGCGCGGCGTGTCCGTCGCTTTTTCGGCAACGTGGGGACTCTTCTCACCCAAAGGGATTGATGCCGGTACCCGTCTATTGCTTGAACATTTGGACATCCAAGAGGGAGAGACCTGCCTTGACCTCGGTTGTGGATACGGTGCTATCGGCATCACGCTCGCGAAGTGCGTCGAAACGTCAACTGTCTATATGGTGGACAAGGATTTTGTAGCCGTTGACTATGCGCGCAAAAACGTGGAACAGAATCGACTTCAGAATTGCCACGTCCTCCTGAGCAACGGATTCAGCGACCTTCCTAACATCCAATTCGATCTCATCGTCTCTAATCTCCCCGCCAATGTTGGCAAAGAACTTCTACAGATTTTTCTGGCGGACACCCAACACTCCCTCAAACCGAATGGACGGCTCTATGTCGTCACGATTTCGGGCCTCCGAGAATTTATCAAGCGCAATTTTATGACTGTTTTCGGGAATTATCGGAAGGTTAAACAGCGTCGGACGCATACAGTTGCAATGGCAACGCGAGTGTAGTGTTTGAAGAACTGTGTGCTTACAAAGCTGCTACGGACTGTCAACGCTTTGAGAATGATTTGACATAGGCGCAGCGGTTAGGTATAATATAATATTATAAGTAGAACAAGCAATCAAACATTTTCCCCAGCTAAAAAAGATTCCAAAGGAGAATACAATAGATGGTTCGTTTAAGTTTCGTGTTAATGTTAATGGCTTGTGCCGGGATGTCCATTAGTATCGTCTTCGCACAAGGTGAAGATGTGAATGGTGGAACCGTGGAAGGTAAGATTACTGACACCGGTAGTCAACAGAATCCAATAGAAGGCGTTCAAGTAAAAATTGTCGATATAAATGGGTCAGTATATGAAGCAACAACCGACGAAAATGGTGATTATGAACGAACAGGTCTCCCCGCGGGTCGTTACCTAATTAGTATCTATAAGGAAGGATACGGCGATCGGCTTGGGAAACCGGTTACAGTTGTTGATGGCGGCAAACATTACGTCCCGCTTAAGATGACCCAAAAGTCGAATATCGCCGCCATCATGGACAGGTTCCAAAAAAAACTCCAAGAACAGAATGCCCTTGAGAATATGTCACAAAATCCGCAAGAGCACTGGTACGACCTCGCCTTGATGAATACCAAGATCGGTTATATGCGTATGTCAACAGACAAAACCGAGTATCAAGGGGAAGAGGTAGATCGACACAAAATTGATATGGTTATGAATTTTAAGGCACTTGGGACGGATGTGACATTAGAAATCACTCGCGTGGAGTATACAGGTTCCGATTTAATGCCACGCCACTTTCTCTCGACCTCCAATGAATCCGGCTTGAAACAGGTGGAGGGACGGATTGTAGATGGTGTTGCTTACATTAAAACAACGCTTAATGGAGAAACCACTGAATCAGAAGTTCCAGTACCGCCGGATACAATCTCGGAACACGTAGGTGTGGAATCGCTGTTCAAACAGGGGCTTAAAATAGGTGAAAAACGGAATTTTCATATATTCAGTTTCGATCTGTTGAAGCCCGTGAAAACAGAGCTCGAGGTTGAAGGGCAAGATACTTTAACCTACCAGTCAGAGGAAAAGCAGGTTCATGTTTTGCGTCAGACGCTGGATATGATGAATGGGATTACCGCGAAAGTATGGCTCGACGCGGATGGGGTGAACTATAGAACAGAAGTACCCATGATGGGACTTTCTATGGTAACCACGAAAACGGATAAGGAAACCGCGCTTGGCGACACTGAAGAAGTTGATGTGGTCTTAAAAACGCGTATCCTTCCGTCCGGCAAACGCCCTACACCCAAGGCAAAAAACTTCAAAGCAGCGGTGAAACTGCCAGCAGGAAACATCGCTGATGCCATTATGTCTAATTCCCAACAACAACTGATCGTAACGAGTGAGAAGGCGGGTAGGCTTTCGATTCAAGTGCCAACGGTTGTAGCGGAAGACTGTCCGACCTTACCGATTCAAGATGTAGCAGGTGAATTCCTTGGGGCGAGTGCTTATATTCAAACCGATGCGCCAGCGATTCGTGCGAAAGCCGAGGAAATATTAGACGGGGAAGTTAATTCATGGCGTGCGGCAGAAAAATTATGCGAATGGGTTCATACAGCCATTACGGAGAAAAAAATGAGTGGTGGCTTCGGTTCATCCTTAACTGCATTAGCGTCACTCTCTGGGGATTGCACGGAACACACTGTGCTTTTCATTGCCTTAGCACGTGCGGCTGGCATTCCGGCACGGATCTGTTCCGGTATCACATTTGCGAAGGATGCCTTTTACTACCACTTCTGGCCTGAAGTCTACGTCGGCAAATGGGTCCAGATGGATCCAACATTGGGACAGACCATCGCCGATGCGAATCATATTCAGCTTGGCGGCAGCACTGTGGAATCGGATAACCTGATGGAATTCGCCGAAGGCGTTTTCCGAACACTCAATCAACTCGAAATTGCTATCGTTGAGTAGTCATCAGTTATCAGTTAAAGAGGTTCCTGATAAACCCAAATCTCCTTTGAAACTATTAGCATTTCAGAGAGGATAACATCTTAAAAGAAGGTGTACATCTATCAAAAACCAAAACTGATGACTGATGACCGAAAACTATTCTTCTGACGGCTGACGACTTTCTTAACTGACGACTGACGACTGATAACTACTGATGGCATTTCTCAACCCATTTTTTCTTTTCGGACTTCTCGCCGCTGGTATCCCACTGATTATCCATCTTTGGAATCGTCGCCGTGTTGTGACGGTTGATTTTAGCAGCTTGATGTTTCTGATGGCGGCGCATCGTGAAAATGCGAGGCGATTCCAACTCAGGCAGCTGCTTATTTTGCTTTTGCGGATGGCAATCGTCGCGCTTATCGCGCTGGCTTTAGCACGTCCATTCTTGACGCTTGGACTGCCGGTTGCATCCGTGCGTGCGAAAACTGACATAGTCATCGTTTTAGACAACTCTTACAGTATGGCACACCAAGATGTTGACGGCATCAGGTTTGAAAAAGCACAAGCTTTGGCAATTGATATTATGGATACACTGCGGCACGGAGACAGTGCCGCGCTTATTTTAATGTCGGATATTCCAAATCCCATTTTCCGGCAGCTCACACCTGACCTTGGAAGCGTTACAGCAGCGATTCATGCTGCGACGGTCTCTTATCGCGCCACGAACGTCCAACCGAGCCTTGAACTTGCGCACGAAATCCTCGCCGAATCAGCACAATTGAACAAAGAACTCTATCTCATTTCAGACTTTACGCGAAACGGATGGGAGAACGTAAGGGCGAGGTTACCTCGCCCCTACAATCGCTCTGGTGCGCGCGTTTCTCTGATTCCGGTTGCCGAAGGAGAAGCACATAACACAAATATTGAAGAAGTCCGACCATCCAACCAACTAATAGGCGTAAATCTACCGCTCCAATTAAATGTAACAACTGCGAATCACTCAGTAGCACCCTTGACGCAGTGTATGCTAACGCTGTTTATTGGTGCGGAAAAACAAAAAACTGTGAGCTTTTCTGCAGCAGCTAACGAATCACTGAACACAACTTTAACATACAACTTTTCTACACCCGGCACACATATCGGTTACCTTACACTCACGGCGGACCGACTCAACATCGACAACCAGCGTTATTTCGCCCTGGATGTGATCGGTGAAGTGCGTGTCCTTTGTGTCGGGGAACAGACGGAATACCTTGCATTGGCACTCAATCCACATAATGCTCCTGTTTCATCCCTCGTTAACGGGGATGCGGTTTCTAAAGGGACAAGCCCAAATACAATAGACACCAACGGTATAATGATTTTACCGACGCAATGCACGCCCACTGAATTTGAATCCTTTCCACTTGAAGATTACGACGTTATCATTCTGGCAGACGTGCCAAAGATTACCCGACAGATCGGTGCGCAGCTTCAAGAATTCATCCGACACGGCAAAAGCGTTATAGCCTTTGTGAGCAAGCACAGCGATGCAGAAAGTTACAACTCACGTAGCGATGCTTGGTTGCCTGCGCGACTTGCTAGCACACTCACATGGACCCCGCCGCAGCAGGTTCGTGCGTACCAAGAGGGACACCCTATTTTTGATATTTTTCCGAACGAAGGGTTTTCTGCGCAATACGCCCCACAATTTTATAGCGGTGTGATGCTACGTCCTACCCCTGAATCAGAGGTAATAGCACATTTTGACGATGATACGCCGTTTCTTATTGAGCGAAATCAAGGGATAAGTACAGTATTACTTTATAACTGCGGATTGCTCAGACGACAGCTTAACACATCAAATGCCAATGCCAGACGCTCTCGCACTACAGCTGCTACAAACGACCTACTCGTTAATCCGTATTTCCTCCCGATGCTCCAACAGAGTGTGCTTTACACTGCTACAGCACAGCGCAATCTCTTAACATGGAGCGGACATATCGGAGACACCTATACAACGCGTTATCCTCACAGTGCTGGTGGGAAAGCGTCTATTCGCTTAAAAACCCCTGTTGATACTACACCAGAGAATGCTGGTACGGATGCTGACAATAGCATTGTGGTCCCGATTGCTGAGGACGGTACATTGCAATTTCGAGGCACAGAACGTCCCGGCATCTATGAGGTTGAGGTGCGCACACAAAACAGACTTCAGCGAGACTTTTTCGCGGTCAATGTTGATGCGGCTGAAGCCGATTTAGCACAGATTTCACTTCAACAGGCGGCTGCACGCGTCGGTGCGGAAACAACAGCAGATGAGGCGGCTGGAGGGATAACAGTGGCAGATGAGGCTTATAACGTTAAAAGACACGGCAGGGAAATATGGGGTGAGTTGCTTCTCTTGGCTGTTTGCTGTATGCTCCTCGAAAGTTTCCTTTCAAATCGGTTAATGGTTGATGGTTAATGGTGACAAGAGGTTTTTGATAGCCTTAAAATCTCTTTCTAACTAACGAAAAGGTTTTTTGCAGAAAGAAAGACCGCACCAACAACCTTTAATACAGGTAAAGTATAATGCAAGAATTTTGTCACCCCACATGCTCGTTTGGAACATTGTGTTTAATAGTGCTGCTGAGTATCGCCATACACGTTGAAATTGCATCAGAGACAGCGACGGCTTCACAAGACAAAACAACGGGGTTTGGGGATGAATCGAATACCGTGCGAAGTCTCGTTATCAAGGGTAATCATTCATTCTCCGAACAGCAAATTCGCGCCCTGATGCGGACGGATGTCTGGAGTGTCTATGATGAAAGCGTTCTGGCATTAGATTTTGAAGCAATCATAAATTTTTATAAGGAAAATGGCTATCGTTTTGCGCGCGTAGACACAGAAGAGCTCTCAGTAAAGAAGTTTGCGGATGGCGTTTATCTCGGTATTGAAATTGACGAAGGGACTATCGGAGAAATCAACTTATCCGGTAATGAGAAAACCAAGAAAGATGTTATTCTCCGTGAACTCTTGTTTGAAGTTGGTGATGTTTACATAGAAGCCGATAAAGAGGAAAGTGAGCAAATACTCCGGGATAAGAGTTATATCGGAGCAGCAAAAATTGCTCCGTTGTGGGATGCGAGTTCCAATACGGTAGCGATTCAGGTTAATGTCACGGAACTTTGGTCGCCGCCACTTCCTGCAATCAGTCCCGTGTTGAACAGTCAAGGTGGAACATTCCTTTTGGGGATACGGGAATCCAACGTATTTGGCTCTGGACACGATACCGAGGTCCGTTATAAACGGATTAGTGAGATTGGCGAAAAGACGAAGAGCCTTTTAACATGGAAGTATAGAATGCCCCGTGTTGTCAATTCACACTGGAATTTTGATGGCGCTTACATTCAGAAACAGGAGGGGGATTCATGGGCGATTATATTAGAACGCCCGCAATATACCTTGAAAAGTCGTTGGAGTGCGAGGTTTACGCTATCAGAGTCAGTCAACGAATTCTCATGGTATGAAATGGACTCACTCTCTCATAAGTCAGAGCGAACAGATAGGTTTGAGATGAATCTACAAGGCGTGTCTGGCAGAATTCGACGGTATTTTGGGGATCGCGAGCGTCAAAGCTATGTTGGACTTTGGGCAACTTCGCGGCGTTCAAAGTATGTATTAATTGAGAAAGAATCTCCTTCCACGGCGGATCCATCAAATCGCGACATCCAACTGGTTGGTATTACTGTCGGACGGAAACGTGTCACTTATCACAAGACGCAGTTTATCAGAAGAATGGGGCGCGAGGAAGTTTTTTTAGTAGGGTCTGAATACGCTTTCTCATTAGGTCACGCCTCGCCTCTATACGGTTCAGACAGATCCGAAGGTTACGCCAATCTTATAGGTAGAGCAGGATGGACCCGCGGGAAGCGGATATTAGGCACAATGCTTATAGATATAAGTTCATATTTCACAACACACATTGAGAATTCCACATTTCAGGCGCGAACCTCGTGGTACTACACAGACGTATTCAATACAGGCGACATCTATACTGTTGACAAGGGATTTCGTAAAAACGGTTTTTTAGATTTTCATCAAACATTTGTTGCAGAATTCAAAACGAGACTGCAGTTTGGCTGGTCTGGTGAAAGCCAGGTACTCCTCGGTGCTTTCAACGGATTGCGAGGTTACGACTACCGACAATTTAGCGGTGAAAAAATGATGGTGCTGCGCCTTGAGAGCCGCACTGTTTGTGGCGGGACGCTCTTCAGGAAGCTTGATGAAGGGATTGAAGCGGTTGCCACTTTCATCGCGAAACCATTTATCAAACGCTCCGTTAACCTTGGGCTCATCCTAAGTGCCACTGCCTTTAGCGATATCGGTTATATCTGGAATGGGAAACGGACATTTAACCTGATGGACCCGAAGCGGAGCATTGGATTCGGACTCCGGGGTGGGTTTGCGAAGATTAGCAATGCCGGGATATTTCGTTTTGAATTTGCGTTTCCACTCGATGCCCCGTCTTCTCCGCCGGTCAAACAGATGCTCTTTTGGGGAATTGAGTCCACATTCTAATATACCAAATGTATTAGGGACTGTTAAGAGTTGACAGACAGAAATATGGACACACCCCCACGTACTTCAGTTGAAAGCATCACCTGGCGGGCTATCCTGATAGGCTTCCTGTCGCTCCCGCTCAATATCTACCTTGTGGTTCAGACGGAAACGGTATGGACGACACAATATCCGACCACAATGGCGATTATCTTCAACGCCGTTTTTACACTCTTCCTCGTCACAATCATCAATCTACCGCTAACCCGTTACTTCCCGAAATGGCAACTCACACAGGCAGAAATGCTGACGGTATACCTCATGGTAACGCTGGCATGCGTCGTGTGTGGGCACGATCTTTTGCAGGCGACGATGTGCGTCTTAGGACACGCCTCGTGGTTCGCTACACCGGAGAACGAATGGCAATCTCTCTTTTTTCGATACATTCCAGACTGGATTGCTGTTATGAATCGGCGTGCTTTAACCGGTTATTACGAAGGCACGTCAAATTTATTTGAAATCGCGCGTATCCGCGCGTGGCTTACGCCGGTAATGGCATGGTTAGTGTTCTTTTCCGCGCTTGCCTTCTCTATGATGATGCTTAGCGTCATTCTCCGCAAACAGTGGATTGAACACGAGAAACTGAGCTACCCGATTATCTTACTCCCCTTTGAGATGACGAAAGGTGTAAGTTTTTACCGGAACCGACTTCTCTGGATAGGCTTCGCAATTGGCTGTGGACTCGATCTGCTCAACGGTATCAGTTTCCTCTATCCGTTTGTACCGAGCATCCCTATCCGCTACGACATCGGAGCGATGTTCACTGAAAAACCGTTGAGTGCTATCGGATCAACACCGATTCATTTGAATCCGTATGCTATTGGCATCGGTTTCCTAATGCCGCTGGATCTATCGCTCTCTTGTTGGTTGTTCTACCTGTTTTGGAAGGCGCAGCTTGTCTTCGGCGCAATGACAGGTATGAATCAGACACCGGGGTATCCGCACATAGATATGCAATCGCTTGGGGCATATTTTGGTCTCTGTTTCTTTGCGCTCTGGATAACACACAAGCATTTGTGGCAGGTTATCCGTAATATCTTAGGTATGAAAACGAGTCTTGGGACAGCAAACGAACCGATCGGGTATCGTGGGGCGTTTGTTGGGCTACTGATTAGTATTGCGGTTGTGTTTGGTTTTTGCCTGAAGGCGGGGATGTCGTGGTGGGGTGTACTCGGATTTTTTGGTATCCATTTTATACTTGTTTTAGCGTTTACGCGGATGCGCGCTGAACTTGGCACCCCGACGATGGATTTCTACCGTGCTGGTCCTGGTCTTTTCCTGACTTCAATTTTTGGCTCCAGAAAGATTGGTGCGCCAACATTGACGGGGTTCGCCTTTCTCTATGGATTCACCCGCAACTACCGTTCACAACCGATGCCGAATCAATTAGAGGGATTTAAACTTGCAGATAAAGGGAGTATTAATACACGGCAAATCCTTTGGGTGATGTGGGGTGCAACGGTTATCGGACTCCTGATTGGGTTTATCGCGTTCCTACACGCTGGTTATCGACATGGCAGTTTGGGGACATGGCGCGGGCAAGAGGCGTTCAGCGACTTACAACGCTGGTTGACGCTCCCTAACGATACAGACTGGAGTCGCCTCGGCTTTTTTGGATTCGGTATCTCGCTAACGCTGACAACGCTTTTTATGCGCTTGCGGTTTATCTGGTGGCAGCTGCACCCACTTGCCTATCCGCTCGCGGGCAATTGGAATTTCGGTAGGCTCTGGTTTCCAGTCTTTCTGGCTTGGCTGATAAAGACGATCCTGATTCGGCACGGTGGGCTCGGTGCGTATCGCCGAACACTGCCCCTCTTTTTCGGGACAATGCTCGGCGAATTTGTGATGGGAAGTATTTGGGCGATTTTAGGACTATTCCTGGGACAACGGATGTATTCATTCAAGCATTGGTAAAATGGTTATCAGTTGTCGGTTGTCAGTTCCGAAAAAGTGCTTAATCCGTAGCCTTGTGTAAATGGATACTTCCACCAGAGGTGCGCAATTTCAGCAACGGACCGCCACCATTTATACTGCCTTCCAATCTATTTTTGGGGACCTTTCCTTCAATAGTCGATGCCACCTCAAAATCCGTAGAGACACGTCCACCGCTGGTTTTTGCTTCTAAGTCAACAGCAATATCTGGGATAAGCGTGCAGGTTATCCCACCGCCCGATGTGCGCAAACTACACTCACTCTGGGGTTGTATTGCCATATTGGCTTTGATGGAACCACCTGAGGTTCTCGCGGTCACATTCCTGCCGATGCCGCCTAACCAGATACCACCTCCAGAAGTCCGAACCTCTGTTCCGCCACTACAGTCCACGACCTTGATGCTGCCTCCGGAAGTCCTCCCTGAAACAGAGCCCTGAATTGCCCCCAAACGGAGGCTGCCGCCCGAAGTTCGGACCTGAACATCGCCTTTGACATTGACTGCCTCAATACTCCCACCGGATGTATGCCCCACCACTGCGCCTGTAATGTTCTGAAAGCACAAACTACCGCCTGAGGTCTTTGCACGTGCATCACCCGTAAGGTCGGCTACCGAAATACCACCGTTTGTGGTATTCAAATCAATGTTGTATTGCTGCGGCACCGTTATCAGAAAATGAATTTTCAGTTTATTCAACTGTTTTTGCCAATGTTCCGAACCCCGTTTGAAAGTGCCTTGAATATGGACATCGGAACCCTCGTGCTCAAATGCCAACTCAAAATCCTCAAGTACTTCTTGAGATGCCTTAATCAGTTTGGATTTTGATTCTTTCGTGACAACGACCTCAACCTTTTCCTGTTCAGCGGTTTGGATTTCAATTGCTCCGAACTCCGACAAAACGGTTAAACTCCCGCCACTCTTGACATCATATCTTTTTTCAATCCTTTCCAAAATAGATTCCTCCACTGCTATAGAGTAAATGTTACTTTTAACATTCAAATGGACTTAGTTTGCCGCTTTTTGCAAACGGATGCTTCCGGCGGAGGTGCGCAATTTCAATAAGGGGCCACCGCCGTTTATACCGCCCTTCAATCTATTTTTCTGCACTTTTCCTCGTATGACAGAAGCCACTGCGAATTCTGTTGAAACGCGCCCGGCACTGGTTTGCGCGTCCACGTCAATTGCGATATCTGACATCAAAGTAACAGTTATACTGCCTGCCGATGTGTGTAAATTGCACGCATCTCGGGGTTGTCCTGTTAAAGATGCCCGGATAGAACCACTTGAGGTTCTCGCGTTTACATTTCCGCCGACACCATCCAGTCTGATACTACCGCTTGAAGTTTGTGCTTGAATATCACCGGCAACATCACCGATTTTAATACTGCCAGAGGACGTTTTCACATCAACCGTACTATCACATGAAGTAAGCTTGATACTTCCCGCTGACGTGTGTCCCCATACGGTACCTTTGATTTTACCAAAACGCAACCTTCCAGCGGCATCCTTTGCGCGAACATTACCGTCAAGGTCAGCGACCAAGATACCTCCGCTTGAGGTGTGTAGGTCAACGTTGTACTGCTGAGGCACTGTCACCTGAAACAGGATTTTCAATTGATTCAGTTGCTTCTGCCAGTGTTTTCGTCCGTGTCTAAACTTCCCGTTAATATGAACATCGGAGTCCTTGTGTTCAAAAGTAACTTCAAAATCCTCAACAGCCTCTTTTACCCGCGGATCCAATTTGAATTTTGACCCTTTTTGAACCTTCCCGTTTATGATAACAACATTACCTCTATTACTGTTACTCTGGATGACGACATTATTATTACCGGCGATATTAACCACATCCGAACCAGCGGGACTGAAGATGATAGCAGCCTCAACTTTGTCCTGTTCAGCGGTTTGAACGTCAATTGCACCGAATTCCGATACAACTGTTAGATTTCCGCCAGCTTTGACATTATATGCTTTCTCAATTTTTTTTAGAATATTGCCATCCGAGGTTGCTGTAACGTCGGACGAAACTTGCGCGTTGGCGTTAATAACCCAAGTGATGCTATAGAAAAGCAGCACCGCAAGGACTTTCAACTTCATGAACCTCGCCATTGAACTCCTCCTATTACCTCACAACTTTTGTTGTGGCGTTAAAAGGAAAGCGCGACCTGTCTGGAACGCTCTCAACGCTCTCCCAGACAGGTGCAGCTTACGATTCGTCATTTTGCTGTTGTGCCCGGATCTCTTGGAGTATCTCGACAACAGTCTCCATTTGCCCCTCAAGCCTGCCAATACGCTGTTCGACTGTCACTTCCTCATCCTCGTCTGAGGTGACCTCAACGGTCTGAACGGTCTCAACATTCTCTTCTTGTGTTTGTCCGCTCCACATATCTTTGAGGAAGGAGGGCATTGCTTGGCGCACCATCTCGGGGACCTCTTTTAATTCATCACCAATGGTTTTCTTCATGTGATCGAAGTCAAAATCGTCAATGCATCCCTCTTTGACGTATGCCGAGACCTGATGGCATGCGAAACAGATGTCGCCAAAAGAGGCATCCGTTTCGAGGGGTTCAAAGAGTTCATCGGGAACGGCATCGAGCTCAGTAAGGAGGTTAAGGGCGTTGTTGAATTGCCGGGCGCACCGCTCCTCACCTTCTGAAAAATTGTCCACGATCGCAGAAGTTTCTACAATACGTGCTGTGGTTTCCAATAGCCGTAAAATTCTGCGAACTTCCTTTTGTCTATGCATTTCCTTTTGCGTTTCACGTTCGTTAGACATGATTGTCTCCTTTTTAGGTCGATTTGCTTATATAGAGTCCTTCAAGACTGAAAAGGATAGTAAAAAAGTTAATAGTTAATGGTGCAGTGGTTAATGGTTTATGGTTAATAGTGATTGGTTACAAGAGGTTTTGGATTATTCTTAACCCTCTTACCAATCACCAACGACCATCAATTATATAGAGTCATCTCGGCCTAAAAGGAGAGTGGAAAAAAATTAATTAGACGCGCGAACCGCTAATACCGAAATATCAGGCAGTTTCCGATTTCAATTCGGCGACGTTCCGGCGGATCTTGATAACTGCCTTAATAATGTCTTCTATGTCCTCTTCGCTCGCCATGAGGACGTTCTGGCTTAGGGAAAGACCTGTTTGACATATTTTTTCAGTCTCAGGGCACTGCACACCCTCAAAATTGAGATTCTGACCGAAAAGATTAGAGGCGAGGAAGCTGGCACGATACATAGGGGTGCTGTACCAATATCCCATAGGTATCCCTTCTGCACGCATCGCACGGAGGAAGGTTTCACGTGAGATCCCTTCAAACTCTTCGGAATCAAAAATCGCCTTGTAGCCGTGGCATCCCCCGCGTGTTGCGCGTGGGTCCAGTGGTGTGACTTTAATGCCCGGTACCTCGCCAAGCCAACCGTCTAACCATCGCATGTTCTTATGTCGGTAATTGGTTTCAGCCTCAAGCCGGGTTAGACGGGAAAGGAGAAGTCCGGCTTGCCATTCTGTCATACGGAAGTTACCGCCGAAGGGTTCAGCGTCTCCGAATTCGGCATCGGGCAGTGTGCGCCCACAGTTATGCAAAGCATACGCCCGTTCATAGCATTCACGATCATTTATCAGGACGATGCCCCCCTCGCCCGCGCAAAGGTTTTTCGAGGATTGGAAACTGAAGCACCCGAAGTGTCCCCAACTCCCGACCCCGCGTCCACGCCACTCTGCACCGTGTGCTTGCGCACAATCTTCGACAATCCCAAGGCTATGCCGATTCGCGAGGTCAACAAGCGCGTCCAAATCTGCTGGATATCCTGCGATATGGACCGGCAAAATGACTTTCGTTTTTTCGGTGATCGCGGCTTCAACTTTGGAGACATCCAACAGAAAACTATCGGGAGCCGTATCGACAAAGACTGGTACGGCGTGCGTCATCAAAATAGCGACGACTGTTGCTTGGAAGGTATAGGGTGTGGTAATGACTTCGTCGCCGGGACAAACGCCAGCGGCTTTCAGAGCGATATAGAGTGCCGAGGTGCCACTATTGACGCAAACGCCATAGTTCGCGCCTTGGAATTCGGCGAATTGTTGTGCAAATTCTGGTACTTTCGGTCCACCAACACCCCATTGTCCGCTCTTGTAAATACTTTCAAATGCTTCGATATCGGCAGGATCCTGCGTGGGCCATGCCGGGAAACCAGCAGTTCGGATAGGTTCGCCCCCGTTTATTGCCAATGTTGCCATCTTTTCGTCCCCCTTTAGCACCTAAGGTAACCGTTCTACATAATCCCGCAAATCTGTGAACTTCGTCCTATTGATTACTTCTTGTACCTGATGTTCTAAAGCCCCAGATTCTACTTCAGCGATTAATACTGTCAAGACCTCTCGCGCTTTTCTCTCCAATTCAGCGTCAATTGCGCCATTTTGGATAGCTTCCTCAAATTCGTCCTCATCCTGAATTTCATAAGTGCCGTCTGGATTGATCCAGAGGTCTAAGAAAAGGTCTGTGATTTCAAAACAGTCAAGTTTTCCTGTCCGATCTACGCTCCGCTTGACGGGTTTCAAAATATCACAGTAATAACCGGTCCATTCATTATTCAGATTGTACACTTTGCCGACATCATACCACAGTCCTGTAAACACAAACCAGATGGCGGCGAAGTTATCGCCTAAAACCATCTCGCCGTTTTGAATTATCGGTGAAGATGGCTTAACGCGCTGAGATGTGACAATCACATCGTCGTCGAGATAAAGCAGCTCCTGCTGGAAGTGATTAACCCGGTCCGGCGGTCTTTTATAGGTAAGTGTTACAGTTTCCATTCTTTTATTTTTCCTTGCCGTTCGTTTAGGTCGGTTGGTGCTTAACTGAGATTTTATTTCTTGTTACTCTACTATGCTCTCAGATTAAGTAAGTCCAACACTGTATTGACTTGCTTCTATTAACACTCAACTCCTCACACAGCGCGGCGAAAGAATTTAAGGATTTACAGGTTTAACGCATCTGAAGCCAAGTCCACCATGAGCGAACGTTGGTTCAAGCGCGTGGCGGCTTCCTACTTGGACATCAGGAGCGAAGTTATCCCAACTGCCGCCACGTAACGCGCGCTCCGTGGTACTCTCGACTTCAGTGAAATTGTGCACAAGAAATGTTGTTTCGGTTACTGAAATTGGTTTGACATCTGGAATCATTCTACCACGTGATGTCACATAATACTCATTCGCATCAAGGCACCATTCCCAAACGTTACCTGACATGTCACATAAGCCATATCCATTCCCAGCGTAATTGCCAATAGGCGTGGGACCCTGAAAGTTTCCGTTGTAATTTGCCTTGTTTGCCTCAATCGTATTCCCCCAAGGATACTTCATGTCTATTAATCCACCACGTGCTGCTTTTTCCCATTCAGCTTCTGTTGGCAAACGTTTATCCACCCACTGCGCGTAGGCCATCGCTGCACACCAACTCACATGCGTAACTGGATAATCGTCCTTACCTGTTGGGTAATTATTTCCATCCCAATAGTCTAAGTAACTTCCATTGTGGTATTTATCCAGAATTTGGTCTTTTCGCCACTGTGGGTTAGCATCTATAAATTTCTTATATTGCGCGTTCGACACCTCGTACGCGTGAATATAAAATGCCTCAACGTATATTTCTCCAGAGAACGTTCCAGCAATACCGTGGGATTGCATTTGGAATTCACCAGCGGGAATTAGTATCATGTTGGTCCGGGGAGATAGGTCTGTAGATATTGACCGAGTATAGTCCATTCCAGTAGGGGATTTCTTCGTGCTTTTGATTAATTTTCTTTTTGGTCCGATGATGTTCTGCTCCGTAACAGGAAGTGCTATGATCTGTGAAGGTGCAGAGCCTGCGACGTTTTTGATTACACCAACGAGAGTCAACAAAAGCACAGGCGTAAGGAGTATTAAAATTCCTATCCATTTCCGCCCATAAATACCTCTCAATTCTCGGTATCCTTGAATCGCTGCGCCAATCATGAGCCCCCAGAAAACCCAAACTATAACAACAGGCACGTCGAATCCAAGGTAAAAAAGTTTATCCATCGCGACAAATATATTTGTCGCGATGAATCTCAATCCAAGATACAAGAGAAAAGCAAGATAGATAGGAACAACAAGAACCACGAAAAGGACTATAGCGACAAGTTGACCAATAACCCAAATTGCAAAGCCAATGACTGCCACCGCAATAATACAACCTATCCCTTCACTCATGATTGGCACCCTCCCTGTCACGGATAGATGAAATTTGTCTATCTCGAATCAAAAGATAAAAAACAAAACTGGTGATTTTTAGAAGCACTGTCACATAAGAAAGGATAAAAATACTTAACGAATAGCTGATAAGAAATTGCAGTTGGCTGCCCATGAGATAGTAAGCTGCGATTGTGGAGCCGACAGTTACTAACACCATAATGAAAAAACATGTGCTAACTTCCCATTTGTTATCAAGCATAAGTGATTTAGTGAGTTGATAGATCGCTCGAACACGGTGTTCACCCTCAATAATGATAAACTTCATCCCAAGTGATAGAAAACTGGAGTAAATGACAAGTAAAGGCAGCACACAAAGCGCGATCACTGTCCATGCGAGAATCGAGGAAGCTAAGGTATAATGGATGAAAAAGAGGACCGGTGAGATTATAATAACCACAAAACCAGAAATGAGGTAAAACGAACCCTTGAAGGCAAATGCAGGCTTGAAATACATCCGACCATAGGCGACGACCTGTGTCGAGCGATAATTGTTGTTTATCAGTAGGTCACGAATGAGTGCGGCCAGGCCAGTATCATTATAAAAGGCAATTAAAAACGCAGCTATCAAGAGACACACTACAATAATCAGAAATTGCGGTTGTTCCAGGTTGAGGTATTCCATGTGATTGAGCACTCGCCAAATTTCGTCAAAACGCCCTGCTTGTGCGCTTTCAAGGGCATGTTGTAATTTCTCTGTGCTGACACTCACAGCAATAAGTTCGTATAATGTCTTATCAGTAAATTGTTCAATTAGATCGATGATCTTGCCAAATACCACGGAGATCAGCGCAATGATAATTAACTTTCGATTCTGATTTAGGGTTGTGAATCCCTCTTTGATAGAAACTTGCCAAATCATAGCTGCCCTCTTTTTTTCAAGAAAAAGAACCAATAGCCAAAGATACCTACAACGAGTGCAGCAAGAGCAATTACAAAACGATAACTAGCGCCTTGTGGTCCAAATTTATAGATTGTCCAATCCATCCATAGCCATTTGTCTGACCATTCGGTCCAATCAGCATCAAAAGTTACAAAGTTGGTATCCGTCAAGTGCGTTGCTAACCCCCCAGCGTCTCCCAGTAGAAGAATTATTAGACACACAGCAATGGTAATAGCCGCTACTGAGGCACCGCTCACTGCAACCCGACGTATTGATTTTAGGATTGGATAGTCAACATAGCAAGCTATTGGGATTGTTATATCACCAGATAAACCACCGACATTTGTATTAATAGTCGATTCCAATTCCGCTTTGATGACATACTGTGATGACGGAGTTGTAGGATCACCAGTATTTGTGTTGACAACTAATTCGGTCTTATACATTTTTTTCGATGCCAAGAGACTTGCGTCGAGTTTGACGATAACAAGAGTATCTCCGCGAATGGTCGTAGTGGCCAGTTGAATCCCCGGTACATCATTGGTTAATTGGAGATTGCCATAGAGAAACCCGCGTCCAATGTTTTTTATTTCGAGTTGAATCTTCTTTTGAGTCTCAGTATCGACGTTGCCAAAGTTGATTGACTCATGACTTACATGGAGCTTTGGATGACCAATTCTCGGGTTCAGACTTTGAACTAATTTTTCCACACCAATGTCCTGCTCATCTCCGTAAAGTGTGGTGATGTTTCGAGCAATGTTGGCTAATTGCGATTGCTGATTGTATTCGAGCCAGAGTGCGATGAACCCCTTGAACAAAAGGCTTTTTGCCTCTTCCCAATTCAGGTCAATTGAGTTAGCTAATTGGGCAGGTGTTCGGGCAACCTGACCTTCCTGAAACTCCATTTTCCGCTGTAGGATTGACACTATAGCTTTAAGTCCGAGTTCGCGACGCTCGGGAAATTCACTAACAATAACTCGCGCGGCATCGGCAAAGTGCATTTCGCCAACCCTACCGAGACTCTGCTCTAAGTAGCCACGGTAGAGGGCATCGGTGGCATCTTTTGAATTCTTCAGCATCAACTTTGCCAGTTGTGGGATATTGAAAGCTTCATCACCGTTGGGGAATTTGAAGATAAGCGGGCCATCCTCTACGAAAAGGTTATCCAACTCTCGTTGTAGATTGGCAACATACGCTTCTCGTTTTTGGGAATCCTCAAGGGTATCTCGTGCTTGAATTAAAAGATCCCGCCACTGTTCTTCTGTTCTACCGTCGAGTCGGGGGCGCGCGCCGGCATTCAAGGACGCTGTATAACGTACATTGTAAGCTTCCTCTACACGATCTACAATATCATCCTCATTAAGACTTTGCAATCCTTCCATTGAAAACCCTAATACCTCAAAATAGTTGTTTGCCCCTCCGATATTCAGCCCTAAATCCTTCAGGATTTCAGAAGCCTCATTATCGGAGAGTTCGTACTTGTTATTTGCTTGTCGGAGAAGTCCTCTATATTGTTCAGTGCTAATGGTCGGTGAAGCAGCTTTAAACTCACGAACAAAGGTAATGAAGTCATCACGTTTAGACATACATCAGTCCTCTTGAATCAGATAGTGGTTAGCAAGTGCTGAGATCACAAACGACGATGCGATTTAATATTAAGAGTTCCTATTTATTTAACCGCCAAGCTTTGTAGGTTTGCTTGAGCTTGCGCAACTTCTTTAGCATCAAGCGTTGGTCTTTTAATGACAGAAAAGAGGTCGTAAATTCCTCTTGCGTCGCCACTACTGAGGGCAGTTGCTGTTACTTCAAGCAGTTGATTCCGATTGTAGGAGTAGGTAATACGTACAGGAGACCCCTCCGGCAGCCCTTGCGGTAGTTCAAGGGTACATTCTCCCAATTTATAAGCCTCAAATACATCTATTTCATCCGTGAGTTGACCCTGTTCAAGCCCTTGGACAATCTCAACTAACACCGAACGCTGGTTGTCTTCCACGGTTCTAAAAATGTCTTCTTTCTCACAAGGAATAGCGGTCATTTTGGGAATCATTACGTGGATAATAGGCTCGCGTAACGAATTGAGAACAACAAGTCCGAGATTATGGGTGGCACCATCAGTTACTGTTATTTTAGGCACACCATCCTGCCCGAAGAACCGGTCAATAACTACATCTGGCAGGTCTGTTGTTGAAGAGGGATTTTCGGAGATTTGGTGGAGCGTTCCGTGGAGTGCTGCACCGAGCGCGACAACTTCATCAGGATTAACTTCTTGCGGGTTAACTTTTTTTCCGCTGATATGAGCAATCATCTCCCGTACCATCGGCATTCGCGTTGCTCCCCCCACTAATAACACTGTGTCAATGTCTGCCCACGTCATATTACCTTCAGAGAGAACTATCTCACATAAAGCACGACACTTTTCAAGGAGCCCAGCGGTGAGTTCCTCAAATTTCTCACGCGTCAATTCCACGAGCGTTGTTTTACCATTGTATTCGCAAGCGATGGAAGCTCTTTCTTGATGAGATAACCGTATTTTCGCGTTGACTGCGTTAAATTGAAGACTTTGATAAGCACAAAGATCCTGCAAAGGATTTTCGCCGTGTTCAGTCTCAAAAATCTCGGCGACATGGATGATGATTTTATCGTCCCAATCTTTACCGCCCAGTCTATGGTCTCCGTTTGTTGCAATCATTTCTATTTTGGATCCAGCAACCTTCATTATGGTTACATCGAACGTTCCACCTCCAAGGTCAAACACTAACACGGTTTGTTCATAACCTAATTGATCAATGCCATAGGCGAGTGCAGCTGCAGTCGGTTCATTAAGCACCTGCAGAACGTTCAATCCAGAAATTTTACCAGCATTACGCGTTGCCTGACGCTCTGCGTCGTGGAAATACGCTGGAACAGTAATAACCGCGTCAGTAATTTCAGCATCAAGATATGCTTCAGCATCCTGTTTGAGTTTGGTTAAGATGAGAGATGATAGCTCTTCAGCGGAATAGTCTTTACTATCAAATGTACGGAAAAATGTTTCTTTTGACTTACCCATCTCGCGTTTGACAAATTCAACAATCTGCTCTGGGCCTGATCTGGCATGTTGTCTGGCAACATTACCTATAGTGACAGAGCCATCTTTAAACAAAATCACTGATGATGTAATTCGGTGGTTGTCGGCGTTAGGAATAATCTCTGGTTTGCCATATTCATTAACATGTGCAACTGCTGAGAATGTCGTTCCCAAGTCAATACCAATAACCTTACCCATCTGTTCCTTTCCTCCGTGATACTCACAACGCCTAAAGGCGTGTGCTTCTTTGCCTTCTCTTGGAAGGCTTACTTGATTTGAGTCCCGAAAACGGTGACCACTTATTAAGTCTACATAGGTTCGGATGATATCGGCTACCTACGGGGGATACCACCGCCCCGACTACAGGGTTGAACAACCAACCCTGATACGCTGTGAGAATGTTACTTGCACCTACAACGTCTCTATGCCCTTCCCACTCACATTCGGAGCAAAGCGCGTAAGTTCTGTAATTTTTACTCATGTATCGTTCCGCTTTTTCCCATAATTACGTCCGTGTCGAACGATACGATGCGATTGCTTCACGGAAGGCTTTGATATGTTTTGGTGTTGTCCCGCAACAGCCACCTATCAGGTAGGCTCCGGCTTCAATGAGTGCGGGAACGTGGCTTGCCATCTCTGCTGGTGTTTGTGTATAGACAGTGTTATGGTTTTCATCAAGCTTCGGCATACCGGCATTTGGATATGCCATCATCCATTTTCCGTTGACTCCCGTTTCAGCGAGTGCCGTGCTGAGTTGCTGGATACCCGCAATCGCATAAGGCATCCCTGTATGCTCATCACGTCTGGATTCGGCACCGCAATTTACACCGATGATACTCACAGCATCTAATAGGGAACCATCTCCCGAAAAGTCATTGCTCATGAGGATCTCAAGCAGATCGGCAGGGGAGTTCCCCCAGTCTGTCCGATAAATGATATTGTTTGTCCGTCGCTCCTTCGTCCATTTGTACGTCAAATTCACTGCAACAGGGATTCCCGTCTCACGTGCGACATCTACAGCGAGTGCGGCTTCTTTCGCAGAAAACATCGTCTCAAGGCAGAGAAAATCCACGCCTGCTTCTGCAAGGGTATGGATCACTAATGCATGCGCCGCTCTCGCGTCCGCATTCGGGATACCGAAAGTCGTATCCCCGCTATCGGCTTCAATTGCACCGGGGGAGGGTCCGACAGAGCCTGCAATATATACCTCTTTTTCGCACCGCTCTACAGCTGCTTTTGCGTGTTGGACAGCAAGGCGTATGAGACGTTGTGCGTCCGACGCGTCTTGTCCTGCCATTTCCAAGTGAAGTGGTGATGCTACAAACGTATTTGTCCCGATAGCCTCGGCACCTGCGTTGATATAATCTGAATGAATGTCAACAACAGCAGCGGGATGTAATTCATTGGCGATCGCACTGTTAGCGAGTTCTATATCGCGAGCAAACAGCTGCGAGCCGAACCCACCATCGTACAGAATCGGTTTATTAGATTTTAATCGTTCCTGAAAGGTCTTCATTATTGGGTTTTCGTTTATTTTTTAGTAGTTATCATCGGTTTGAATTGACAACCCTCCACGAATATGTCAAAGAAATCGGGTGTGGTTTCCAATTCAATGTGTTCGATATTGTTGACAAACGCTTCAACAACTGAGCGTTTTTTCTCGGAAAGGAGGACAGCCGTTGCCCCGGCTACTGCAGCATTGCCGATTTTGACAACATTTTCTTCTGGTACGGGCGCGAGAAATCCAATTTCAATTGCATCCTGTAGGTTAACATAATTGGCGAAGCCTCCCGCTAAGAAGAGCGTTGTAATGTCTTCAGGGGCGCAACCGAAATGTCGTAGGACAATATACTGTCCGCAGTAATTTGCTGCCTTTGCTTGCGCAAGATTGCTTGCGTCCTCGCGTGAGAAGGTAATACCGTGTTCTGGTAAAAGCGGTATAATGCGCTGCTTCCTTTCCGCAAAAACGCCTTTTGGACTCATCTGATCGTTCCGACGCAACTCGGCGAGGAGCGAAATCAGCCCAGAACCGCATAAACCCTGCGGTATCTCTTCATCAATCGTCCTATAATTGAATTCGCTGCCATTCCATTTCACAGACTCAATCGCACCGGGATACGCAGGCATCCCGTATTCAATACCACCGCCTTCAAATGCGGGACCGGCAGGACACGATGCCGCGACCATCCGCTTGGCATTTCCGACAATTACCTCTGTATTGGTCCCGACATCCACCAACATAATGACATCATCCTGCGCGGCGATGTCAAGTGCGACTAAATCCGCGGCGACATCTGCCCCGACATGGCTGGCAATCAACGGCAGGCTGTACACCATTGCTTTCGGATTCGCTCGGATCCCTAAACGGCGCGTCTTTTCCGTCAGCGAAGTGGTTGAGCGGATACCCTCCCGGTATTCATGTTCAATCAAGGATTTATAGGGTTTTTGCCCGATGCTTTGGACATCCTGCCTGAAGAAAATATCGCGCATCGTTGTGTTACCGACAACGACGATTTCATAAATTTCCTGTCGAACGAAGTTGTGTCGGGTACACATCTCCATGATTTCACTGTTTAGTGCAGCGATAAGCGATCGGCGCAGTTCACCCTGAAATTCACTATCATAACTGATGCGGTTCATGATATCGCTGCCACCGAAACGTTGCGGGTTTTCAAAGGAGCTGACAGAAACCGTTTCTCCGTTCTCTAAATCCATCAGATTTGCGACCACTGTTGTTGTCCCGATGTCTATGGCGAGTCCATAAAGATGTCCTCTGTAACGATCAACAGGTTCCTGGTTATAGTAAACGGTCCCGTCTTGATGCGTAACCCGCGGGCTGAGTTCCAGTGCGTCATCGTCATTTGTAACGGTATGTGTTAGGATTCTCGGTGTGCGTCGAAGTGGTGTAAACTCAATGTCTTCATCAACATCAAGAACGACGGCTTGGCAAGCGAGGCGGTAGTTATCCCGTAGGAAGGCTTCGGCTTCATTAGGGGGTTGGAGGCTGTCCATCCCGTGTTTAATCTCAACGATGCATTCATGGCACTGCCCGGTTCGGAAGCAAGAGGTGGGGACTTGGACGGCTAAATCATCCGCGTAGTCAAAAACGGTTTTTCCAGGAGTGAGTTGATAGACCTTTCCGTCGCATGTGATCGTGCCTTGTGATTCCGCTGCTTGGTCAGGTGCGTCAGTCTCCCATGCGCTGCGATAATCTAATTTATCGTCTCCGACACAGAGAAGCCCGGTTCCTTCATCAATTTTCCGTTGGTTTCGACAGCCAAATTTCGCCGTGCAGTGGTCAAATCGATTTTTGTAGGGGCACCGATACGTTGCCTGTTCATCGGCGTGGACAACCAATCCTTCAAAAATCTGTGTAATTTTATTGAGGCGTTTCTCGTATTCGGCTTTATCAATTTTCTTCATGGTATTTGGTTTTCGGTTATCGGTTTTCAGTAGGTATAACTGGATAAAAATTAAGAATTTTATTCGACAATATAACGATTTAACGGTAGGGGCGAGGTTTCCTCGTCCAATCCGAAGCAGCTACCCTCAATTTGAAGTTGGATAGAACATTAATTCTCTTCAATCAATTTCTTGAAATCCTCAATAAAATGCTCAAAAAGTTTGACTTTGTGGCTTTCTTCAAGCTCTTCCGTCGTTAGTACGTAAGTACCATCAAGTTCTACCTCTGCAATGACTCGTGACTTCTTTGCAGGATCCACCTTCGTCAAGTCTTTCTTTGCATCAGCTGTAATCAGGTAAACCTTGATATGTGCAGTGTTTTCACTCTCCAAAAATTTAAACTTCCAATAACTGGTCTGAGCAACCCGTTCTGCCAAAGAAGTTTTACTTGAAATAATAGCGATGATCTGTGAATTTTCAGGATTATAAACAACAATGTCAGCATCAGGTAGACGTAAACCAAATTCGCCATAATCAATAGCTAAGTTTCGCTTAACGGTATCCAATTGTTGTGGCAGTCGTTTGCGCCGTTCTAACGTATCACCATTGACTATATTCAGTTCCAGTTTTTCAATTGACCCTGTAATAATATATTTGAGCAGTTTTTCAAAACAACTCCCTTTAAACTTATGCCAACTTTGCTCATGGTTTCCATTTGGTTTTCGTCTCAAAAAATCCTCTTTATGGGGTTCCTTAGCCTGCTCAAAGACTTCAGAAATGTATTTGTGGGCTTCTTCCATGCCCTTTGTTCGTTCCATCTCTTTATATAGTTTTTCTACATCTTCATAGGTATACTGGCACACAATCATTACCCCTTCTATTGATAGAAACGTATGCTATCAAATAGGTTTCTTCAATGGATAAACAAGATGCAAAAACGAGTCTTATTTTTCACAACCACTGCAATACAGAACACGCTCTTCAAAAAAGTGATTTACATTTAAAAGACAGAAAGTCCTAGTTTTTCTCTATCAATTGCTTAAAATCCTCAATAAAGTGCTCAAAAAGTTTAACCTTGTTACTCTCCTCAAGATTTGCTTCTGTTAGTACATAAGTGCCATCAAGGTCAATTTCTACAATGGCTCTCCCTTTCTTTGGAAGATATGTACTCGTCAAAGTGCCGTCCTCGTCAGGTGTTATAAAATAAACCCTGATATGTTCCGTATCTTCTTGTTCCAAAAGTTTGAGTTTCCAATAACCTGTCTGCGCGATCCTTTCTCTCAATGTGACTTTACTTGAGATTAAAGCAATTACTCTAAGATTTTCAGGGTTATAGACGATAATATCAACATCTGGTAGATGGCATCCAAATTCCCCAAAATCTATAAGTAAATTTTTCTTAACTTGTCTCAGGTCGATTGGAAGGCGTATTGTTCGCTCTAATTGATTACCGTTGATTACCTTAAGTCCAAGTGCTTCAATTGACTCAGTAATAATATGTTGAATCAACTTTTCAAAATTTTTTCCCTTGAAAGCCCGCCAACTTTGTTCATGGTCTCCATCGGGTTTGTCCCTCAAAAAGTCCTGCTTATGACGTTCTTTAGCATCTTGCAAAAGTTGGGAAACCGCCCTATAAGCTTCTTCCCCTTCTATCAATTCCGTCGCACTGTACATATCTTTCAAATCTTCAAACTTCATGATTACTACTCCTTTAACCCGATAACAATATATTCGGTTGGATAAGCTTCGGAATCAGCCTTATCCTTGCTAGCAAATCGCCCTGTCTTTTCATCCCTTTTCTGGGGGAGAATCTTCAGAGGAATTTCACGCTTTATGAGCTTATCCAGTTTAAAACCCGAGTGTTGCAAGGACTCAGCGAATGCTTCTGCGTTAAGTATATCAACACCTTTTAACTTTGTATTCCCAATGACATAGCAACACCTACCGCCCGGCCTCAGAATTCTATAACTTTCATCAAATACCTCCTGCATGTCAATAAAGAAGGCTTCAATTTCTTTAGCTTTCTTTTTACTCTTGGACACCATGTTACTAACAATTTCAGAGGCTATCTGTCCCTTTAGGACCTTGTGATCGTAATGCTTATAGGAAGTCCCAATGAACTCTTTTCTGTACTCTTTGAGATCCCCTGCTAAATCAAGCCAGAGCGTTGAGAGTTGATGTAGATCTGCATATTCGTAACTTGTTACATACGGACTTGAACTCACAATTAGATCAACACTATCATTTGAAACAGGCTGCTCTTCTGCAGAACCTATTCGGATATTTAGATAACTATCGGGATTGTTTTTAACATGAGACGGTATAACATCGTAAAATTGAGAATTTCCCTTCAACATTTTTAGAAGGTGCCTTTTGATAGCATCATAAGGAAGTGTGGGTCGCTTATTCAAATCCCGTGTTGGCTTAGTGCTACTTTGGCTCCAAATTGAACATGTTTTAAGGACATGACTAAACGCAACAAAGAGAAAGAACCTAATCACTGATTCATCTTCTTTACGAATTACGGTTAGAATTTTTCCAAGCTCGTCCCGTGCTGATTCCGTAAACCAATAGTCTATTTTTTCCGAATGTCTCTTTGGAATGTGAGCTGGTATTTGATTATTATCGAATAATCCATCTTTTTCTCGGAGGTGACAAATTTCTGATAGAAAATGCTTAACTTTCTTTTCCAGATAGTCAGGGAAGATCGCCTTTGCTTTCGCTCCAGTCACCAAATAAGCAATTTTATTAATGTCTGTTCCACTGGCATGAAACCCTCGTGATATAGCACTAACAATGGTTGTTCCACATCCCATAAATGGGTCGTTCACACTAGCACTTCCACTGTTTAGGTAATCATCCATTAGGCGTTCAACAAGTTGTGGAATAAATTTAGCGGGGTACCGGTGATAACTGTGCGTCCATTTCCCCGTGTCTGATGGTTTACAACCGGCGAACGACCATGTTTTGTCAATAGGGGTCTGGTTGAACCATTCAAAAATCTCATTCGGTCCCATGGATTTAGACTCCTTTCTTCGCCGCAGATGTTCTATGAAGTAGTAGATTTGGGTTTCATTTCTATTATAGATTCAACATCACAGCAATGTCTTCCGGTAACTGAACATTGTTTTTCTGCTCAAAGTCAGCAACACTTTCGTAGATTTTACGAAATTCAGTGATAATACTTACCCTTAAATTTCTGGCAAAAGTCAGGTCAAATTTCGCACTTTCCCATTCTTGTATATGTAAACACATTATGCCGCGAGTAGCATAGACTTTGGTAAGACTCGGTTCGAGTTCCACTGCTTTGTCATAATCTTGAATCGCAGACTCAAATTTACCTGCCCGGAAGTAAGCCAAGCCGCGCTTTCTGTAAACCTCTGTAAACGTTGAATGTAGTTCTATCGCTTTGCTGTAATCTACGATTGCTTTGTCATACTCACCTTTTTCACAGTAAGTGGTGCCACGGCTATAATAGACTTCAGGGCAATCGGGTCGGAGTTTTATCTCCATACTATAGTCTGCGATGGCTTTGTCATATTCGCCCATACTACGGTGAATATCGGCACGGTAGCCATGCCCATCAGCATGTGTTGGATCAATTTCTGTGGTCATGCTAAAGTCTGCAATAGCTTTATCATATTCATCTCCTTCGACGTAAATTGTACCACGCTTGTAATACGCCTCGGCGTGATCGGGTTTAAGTGCTATTGTCTTGGTATAATCCACGATAGCCTTGTCGAAATCAACTATATCACGATACACGTTGCCGCGATTATAATACGCCTCAGCATGATCGGGATGATGTTCTATGACCTTGCTAAATTCAGCGATAGCTTTATCATACTCACGTTTTTTGTAGTAAGCAATACCACGATTGTAATATGCTTTAGAGTGGGTAATATCTTGCATTATCATTTCCCTAAATTTCCATAGATGTATTGGTCTTTATCATGTCAGAGCTGAAGGGTATAGAAGTCGCGAGCGACAAGAAATACCCAAGCAAAAACACTCGCTCCTACAAACTCAGTTTTTTGATTTCGGTTTACCATTCTTCAGGTTCTTCGAGAAGGAATTGTTTGGCTAAGGCGACACATGCGAGTGCATCTTTACCGTATCCATCAGCCCCCATGTCGTCTGCGAATGTTTGTGTGACTGGCGCGCCGCCGACCATAATCTTTACCTCTTCCCGCAAGTCTTCGTCAATAAAGGCATCAATTGTCTTTCCCATGTTCGGCATCGTTGTGGTTAGGAGTGCTGACATCCCCAAAATCGGTGCCCCATATTCCTCAACTGCCTCAATGAATTCATCTTCAGAGGTATCGACACCCAAATCGTGTACCACGAAGCCTGCCCCGCGCAACATCATAATGCAGAGGTTTTTGCCGATATCGTGCAGATCGCCTTTGACGGTTCCCATTATCACAGTGCCGATCGGTTCGATACCTGATTCCGAGAGGATCGGTTCGATATATGCCATACCTGCTTTCATTGCGCGGGCACACGCCAAGACTTCTGGGACAAAGATAAAGTTCTCCCGAAACTTGATGCCGACGATGCCCATCCCGGCGATGAGTCCGTCATCCATAATCTCCAATGCTTCTGTGCCACCTTCCAGAGCCGCTTCGGTCAATTCATCAACAGTGTGATGGTCGCCATCAATCAGTGCAGCAGAGATGTCTTGCATAGCAGGGGTTGCTTGCGCAAACGTGTCAATGGCAAGTGCTATCTCATCAGGTTCTTCAAGAAATTCTTCAATTTCTTCTCGGATAAATTCGTTTGCGATGTCGTTAATAGATGCCACGAGTTTTGAATCCCTCCTCAATCTTCAAAGGGATATAATACCACACCCCCGGAAAAATGGCAAATGAATTTCACGCCAAATAAAAGAAGTATAGATGCAAATTTGATAGGCGCGCTTTGGGAGCGCGCCATTAAGGAAGATTTACTGACACATTCCGTCAGTCCTGCCTATTTGTTTTTTCGGTAATCTTCTAAGAGAGCGTTGATCTTGTCGAGAAAGGTTTGTGAGTAAATCTGACCGACGAGTGCTTTATGGGTTTCCGTGGCTATAACATCCCATGCTTCGCGGGCATCGTCCTCAAA
Organism: uncultured Poribacteria bacterium; assembly: GCA_951828385.1. Classification (GTDB taxonomy): domain Bacteria; phylum Poribacteria; class WGA-4E; order WGA-4E; family WGA-3G; genus WGA-3G. The sequence continues at coordinate 2,130,051 of OX639973.1, read as the reverse complement.
CTTAACGACTTGAATGCCTGCCTTCTTTTGGAGTGCTTCAATCGCCCTGTCATTATCTTTCCGAATTTGCTCAATCAAAGTGCTTTGGTACTTGTCACCGATTTCACGTAAAATCTTCTGCTGTTCCGGGGTAAACTGATCAAACTTTTCTTTTGTTATCACCGTTGCACCCACACCGACGCTTATAGGCAGGTCCGTCATGTATTTGAATTTATCATGCCATTGTAATGCTACAGTGACATACGGTGATGCGGTCAGGGTGTTAATCTGTCCTGAATAGAGCGAAGCCAAGACTTGTGTAACTTCTCTGGGGACAGTCGCGATCTCGGCATTTTTGTAGAATTCGAGTCCGATTTTATCGCTTGTCCGTGCCCACATCTTGACGCTCGGGGACTGAAGGTCAGCAATCGTACGGATCGGTTCATTGCTAAAGATATAGTAGAAACCGATGTCTCCCATACCGATTAGGACATATCCTGCATCTAAGAAGGCTTTGTCAAGGTCTTCGCGGAGAAAGTCTCGGACATAATCAAGTTCTTCGTAGGTTTTGAACAACCGGGGCAGTTGGAAAATCAGTACCTCTTTCTGTATTTCGCCGAGCCCGGTGGCGGTCATAGCCCCTGCGTGTAGTAATCCGGCTCGCATCTTGCGAATAACATCAAGTTCGTCTCCTTGGACCCCGTTTGGATAAATACGGAGCTGGAGTTCGCTATCCGTTTTGGTGCGAATTTCTTTTCCCATTGCCTCAAAATTGTTCATCCATGTGGAACCCTTTGGTGCAAGCGTTGCGAACTTAATGGAGTCCGCGGCAAGATGCGTTACAGGTAAACATAACATTCCGAAAATCAGCAGGAATACGCATGCAAATTTAAAAGGGGAATCGGGGTTGAAAACCCCTCCTACCTTCTCTGTTTTTTTACGTGTCATTATTCAACCTCTCCTTCTTCCATTTCTGGATCAAAAAGCATATCAGCTTGAGCAAGCCAGCGTTTGGCGCGCGATTTTGCGAGCGCAGTGGCAGCTTCTTCCCCTGGAAAAATATCCTCTGGGGCATTAATAACTTCCTGTAACGCTTGCTTATAGAGTTTAACATCCTGTTTAGGATAGGCGTAGTACCGTGCAAGATAGAATTTACTCATCAGGAACTTGCCGTTATTAAGTTTATCGACATAATCAATGTGCTCTTTTGCTTTCTCTGGGTCACCGCCGATCGCTGGTGATCGGTCACCGTAATAGACGGCATAGAAAAGGTGAGCACCGCCGAAGTAGAAGGTTTCGTCCAATTCAAGGATACGCCGCATCATCAACTCGACGCGAGCGAGGTCAATGACTTGCATTGGATCATCTTTCTGAAGGCTAATGCCGCGTCCCATAGCGTAAGCCGCCCAAAAGAGCGGTTCAACCTGTTTTTCCTTAAGTCTCTGGAGTGCCTTTTCAAATTCGGCGATCTCGACAGTTCTGGGTTGTTTGAAAATTTTATCGGACTTCGCTAACGCCTTAAAGGCGTATTCTTCGGAGCGTGCATAGTGTGCGATTGCTTGTGAGCGCATTTCGTCTGCTGTTTCAATGTCTCCGGCAATCTCAGCGTCTTCCATCTTATCTTCGAGAAAACCGCTGTAAGATGAATGGGCGCGTGCAGTCTTGACGATGAGCCCTGTATTCCCGATCTTAGCCACACGCTCAAGTGTCTTGAGATTCTTCGCGAGGGTGGTTTCGACGACAACTAAATTGCTCTCCTTTTGAATATTAGACAATTTAGCGAGACCACAACCGCCTAAGAATATGGGTAAGAGCAGCAACAACAAGGTTTGGGTTCTAAAATGGTTATGTATCATAATGAATGTCCCTTATAGTTGTTAGTGGTATTTATCCACGATGCTTCGTTTAATGGTAAAGGAAAAGTGGAATTTCGGTTTCATGAATCAGATGATGTGTGACGCTACCGACGAAAAATTCACGGACACTTTTTCTGCCATAAGCCCCCATCACCAACATGTCAATGTCATTTTCCGCGATATAGGATTTGACGACAGTATCCGGGTGTCCATTTCGTGTGGCAAGCGTCGGTTTAATCCCGTAGGTCTCAAAGAAGCCGCCCAAATTGCCTAATAATTCCTGTGCGGCTGCGGCATCATTGTTAACAGTCAGAAGGGTTATCTCACACGCCCTCCATATACCGAGTAGAAGAAACATGTGCACAGCTTTAGAAGCAGGGATACTATTATCATAGGCAACGAGGACTTTCTTAATCTCCCGCACGGAATCCGGCACAGCCAGTACAGGGATAAGTCCATTCTTTAAGACACGTTCAAGTGTCGCATAAGTTTCATTGGCATTATATTCAAAGGATGTCCGCTTCCCGATGACAATAAAATCGTGAAATTTGGACTCCTCAATAAGTTCAGAGACGGGGCTGCCGGTATCTGCGTGTAAAACAGTTTTTATCTTCCGCGCCTCACAGATACGTGCAAAATCGTCAAGTATAGTTTTTGCTTGCGCTTGCGTTTCCTCGACCAACTGATCTTCAAGTCGGACGTCATAATGCGCGCCCCCGATTGGCACGGGTCCGCTTGACAATTGAATACCGGGTTGATCAATGATAGCGACACCTGTAATTGTTGCGTTGTGCCCGAGTGCGATTTGACACGCGTATTCAATTGCCGCCTGTGCATAAGGAGACCCATCCAACCCAAGTAAAATGTTGGAAAAGCTTGAATGTTCCATAGTAAAATTCCTCCATAGTTTTGCCTGCGCGCTTGTCGCGCAAAACCTGAAAATTGACATTAAACAGCGCGCTGATAGAAGCTTTATCGTGATATTTCTTTAGTATAGAAACTATAGGCTTACAAGTTAGGTCGAAAAAGGCAGCAGTACAACCGTAGCATCAACATGCCCATTTGATGTTTCAATCTGAACGCGACTGCCAGCTTCTGTGACTGCGATCCGAACGTAACCTAATGCGACCTGTTTTCCGAGTGTTGGTGCGAAGGTGGCACTCGTAAGCCAACCGACCTCTTTACCGGCGTTGAAAACTTTTGCACCTGGACGTAGTTCACAGTCGTCTTGTGATGTTGATCTATCGTCAATTTCAATGCCACGCAGCAGGCGATTCGGGTGTCCGCGATACTTCATCCGTGCGACGATCTCTTGCCCGATATAACATCCCTTCTCAAAATCGATGGCGTGTTCTAATTCCGCTTCAAGAGGAATAACAGCATCGGTTAATTCTGTCCCATATCTGGGTATGCCCGCCTCAATCCGGAGTGACTCGAGCGCATTCCAGCCGATAGGTTGAACGTTAAACTGTGCGCCTTTCGTCATCAATGCTTCCCAAAGTGATGCCAAACCCTCGGCAGCAGTATAAAGCGTGTAACCGACTTCGCCAGTAGCATTTGTGCTTACACAGGCAATCCGGTGTTGAAAAAAAGCATCTACTTCACGAATGCAGCTGTGCCGTTCTGGTAAAGTCGCGAGATCGCTCATGTTTAGCGCAGATTGAACGAGCTCCGACGATTTGGGACCGTGGACAGCGATTGCTCCAATTTCTGTGGTTACATCAGAGAGTTCAACGTCATCCGCGATGATATACTTATCCAGTTCATTGAAGATAATTTCTGCGGTCTCAGGTGCAGTGTCAATAGTGATTGCGTCTTCAAGGACATAGATATTTAAATCGGCGATAATTTTGCCACGATGTGTTAAGAGCATGGCGTAAGTGCCTTGTCCGATTGAGAGCCCTTCAACATCGTTGGAAATGATGCGGTGTAGAAATGTTGCGCGATCATCGCCAGTTAATTGATGCCTGCTTCGATAAGATACATCAACAATACCGACACTCTTTCGTACGGCTTGATGTTCGGAAGCAGCATCGGTGAACTCGATAGCGATATTCCAACCTTGGTGTCTTTCGGCGAAGGTCGCGCCAAGCTGTTCATGAATGTGATGAAGTGGTGTTGTTTTCATAGCGTTGCCAGTTATCAGTTATCAGTTAGCGTTTTAGGAATAAAAATGTCTTACGTATAAAGCAATGAGACCGATGGCTGAAAACTGAAACCTCCTAAAAGATACGATCCAAGCGTAAAAGGATTTTTGGGTTTCGTAATGATGAAAACGAGGCATCAAGCGGTTCTGCGACTTCAACAGCGAGGATCCAGGGTGAAAGTGTCCCAAAGGGATCCATGAAAACGGAACATCCAACACCGATTGAAGTTTTAAGTTGCGTTGTGAAATTCTCAAAATCGGAAAAGGGTGTGTCGCCATGCCACCAGATCCTGCCTGTATCTAAGAAGCCACTGAGTGTCCATCCAAATACGACATCAGGATCTCTATGGATTGTCTCATTGATGAATCTATACTCAAGATTAAGCAGCAGGCGATTATCGCCTGCAAACCTGTTGAAATCATAACCGCGCACGGTAGCCCCTCCTCCAAGATGAAGGAGCCGTTGTCTGGGCAAGGGTGCGTCAGAAAAATCGCCTGCAATCCGAACGTTCAGGTGGTGTGAACCAAACAGCGGTGTATAGCGCGCTATTTCAAATCGGTAGAAATTGAAGTCGTAATCCCCGCCGAAATATTGCCCGGTCATCTCGACAGCAAACTGCCCGCGCCATCCACGTCGCGTGCGTTCATTTGCAGCAAACAACGTGTGAAAATACCGTATACTTGTTGATCTGTGGTCGCGGGTATCAAACGCAAAAACGAGGGTCAGGTTTCCGAGTCGCCCGCGATCAATCCGAGCATTACCCCGTTTGATTAGGTTGCGGTTTAAGTAACTCCAATCCGTTGATTTGGAGAGGTTACCGTGTTGTTCTCCTGTGAGTTCCAGCCGAAGATAGCTCCATTCCGTGGGTGCGTAGGTAATCCATCCTTGGGAGCCCGAACGTTCATAATAATCCTGAAATGCGGAACCGTAATAGGCGGCACTCAGGCTGGCATCCCCCTGATGTAGATAGATATTGGAGCTGACATCAGTGAGTTTATAGAAGCTTGCCCCGAGTTTAAGGGGTTGTCGCTTAAAGAATCCTTTTTCAATACCGGCGTGATAGTTCCATCTTTTGCTTGAAAATCCACGGCTGATTGAACCGAAAACCTGCTCTTTCCCTGTGAACTGAGTGGCGAGTGTCCCTCCTGCCCCAAGCATTAACCCATGAACACGATTGAATTGAATAATTGGAAAACCACCGGGTTTAATTATAGGTTGTTCCTCAATTTCAACAATCATGATGTTTTTCCAACCCTCGCGCTGGACGCGCCACTCCCGAATGGCTTTAAAGTGCTCATTATTTTCCCGGAGTTCCTTGTCCATGCGGTTGATCTTTGAGCGTCCAAGGGTATGGCGGTAGATATCCGGGGTTTGTGAACTTGGTTTTCCAGCAATGGCTTCAGTCTTTAGATTAAGTGCCGACAACAGTTCTGCCCGCGAGATCCGAGTGTTCCCGATGAAACGAATTTCGTGTAATGTGCCTTCGTCAATGCTAAATTTAAGCGTATCGTTAACTAATTGCTGCGTAACGGTGGCGAATTCATATCCACGGTTTGAATAGAAATCGGCAATTAGCTGCCGCTTGCGTCTTGTAATTTCAACGGCAAAATAGCCAGGTTTTAACTGGAACCATTCCGCGATGAATTGTGAGGGGAAACTTCTATTTCCGTCGATTTTAACCTTGCGTGCGAGGAGCACAGGAGCTTCTGTCACTCGGATATGCACACTGACACCTGGGAAGACCTCTGGCTCTCCAGTCGCAGGCGGTTCTTGCCTTGTCTCTAAACGTACATCCTGAAACCAGTCATGGTCCCGCAATTCCGCGATGAGCCATGAGAGTTGTGAACCCGTGATAACATCTCCAGGCTGAATAGGTAGATAGTGCTGGATAACCTCAGACGGAATAGAAGTATTCCCTTCAATTTCAATTGCGGTAACCCGAAATTTTCCTTCGGACGTAAAGGTTTGGGAGAAAGTCGGCGATGCCTTTACAAAGCCTAAGACACCCATTGCCGGTGCATAACGTTCAGAAAGTATACCTACATACTGATGCGGTGTATGCGGCCACCACGGATGCTCGCTATCATAAGTTGGTAGCCAATAACTATATTCTCTCTGGGTTGTAGGTGCGAGGTCTTCCGTATTGAGGGCAGTGCTGTATGCTTTACGATGGATGTTAAAAAACCACCTATTTTCAAGGGCAGGTTTATCTTGGGAGTCTGATTTAGAAAGTTTTTCCAACATTTCACGCGGGAGCGCGACTTCAATGCTCCAAAAGGTGGCGTTAATCTGGGTAGCGACCTTTGTATTTGAATTCCATTCACTATCGGCACTAAACGCTGTCTGCATAGTTTTCCGATCCAAAGTGCGTTGAACATCATGTGGTGCGAATCGGAAATCAGGTTGACCGGGGACGTTAACCCTCTGATCAAAGAACGCGCCAATGGGGTTGATAACAAAGTGGTAGTAAATGTCGGTTTGAAGGTTGGGATCAATCAGGATTTCAATACACTCGTCTTCCCAGATAGGGGAATCCTGCTGTGTCTGTGAGATATGCGGGAGTTGTGATTCAGCGACGTATGCCTTTACACCGATATATAGATTTTCAGCGTCCCACATGAGAAAGGTTTCAGTCGGATTCTGTGGTTCACCAGTGCCATCTGCGTTCTGAAATGGAGAGAGCAACGCCGCCTTCTGCCACACGACTTCAAATAGATTGCCATCGACAACGGGGGGTTGTGTTACCTCTGGAACAGGTTGGATAGACCCTTCAAAGGGGTCTGACACAGTATCAGGGGGCGTATTCCGGTCATTTGAGGAGCTTGATAGCAGCGAAATCGCATCGGTAGCTTTTAAACGGAATAGGGGACCTCCATCGTTAATAAGCGTTAGCGATGTATCCTCATCAATTTGGGCGGGGAGATTGATAACGACCTGCTGCTTTTCGCTCTTAAGTTCAACATCAACGGCGTAATTTTCAGGTAATTCTAAGCGGATAGCACCACCTTGTGCGGTTACATCCATTGGTGCAGCCACAGTGTCAAGTATAGTCAACCCGATTGAACCGTTTTGTGTCTCCAATGTGTTCTGTCCTTGCGTTAGCAAAATTTTCCCATCAATGCGTCCTTTTTTGAGTGTAACATTGTAGTTACCCAATGTCTCATCTAACTGGACATTTCCTGTTTCTGTCGCAATTTCTATCTTGCCTCGGATACGCTTGAGATGTATATCTCCTGTTTTGGCTTGGATCTTAACAGAAACATCTGGAGGGGTCTTAATCGTACACTTCAATTGGAGTTGCTTTTGAAGAGTTGTGTGCAGATCCGCGATATTGGGAAAGGGGTTAGGTTTTCCGTCAGTCGTATCCGCTTCTGGCAATTTTATCTTTAATTGCAGTATATCACTGTTCTGTGTTCCTATTAAGGAGACGTTCTCCAAGTAGTTCCGAATGAGAACATCACGCGCGGTTTTTGTCGCTTGTATCTGTTTTTCAAGGACGACACCAATGACCTCGCTCTCCATGGCAATAATTTCAATGTCGCTGGGTATGTCGAAATTGAGTTCTATGCGGTAAATATCCTCAGCACTGAAATCTTCTGCCGACGTTGCCTCTAATATGAGCGTCTGTTCTTGGGTTGGAATAGATTCATCCGATGCCTTTTGTGTATCCACAGCACCTGCGGATAAGACAAATAGGTTCAGTGCGAGCATGGATGCATAAAATAGATATAGGGGCGATAGGATTGTACGACACATGGGTAACATTTCAGGAAAATTCGTTTTAATTCGGGATGCATGGCATTGCACCATCGGTTTGAAGATTATATCTACAGAATTGCTTGACACATTTTAAATAATACTTTATACTTATTAGAAAAGTCAAGCAGTTTTTTCGTACCCTTTACTGTTATTGGAGCGTTTTTATAAGAGATTATTATTACCAAATGGAGAAGTGGAGAGAAATGCTGCGCATAGGAGAAATAGATGAGCGAATCATTTGAAGGAGCAACGGAATATTGTTTCTCTTTCGGCCCCTGGAACATACATGAAGGTGCAGACCCTTTCGGTCCGCCTGTTCGGGAATCGTTTAGTTTTGATGAGAAGGTTAGCTTCTACCGTGATCTCGGTTTCGTTGGCATTCAATTTCATGACGATGACATTGTCCCCGATATCGATGAAAAGACGCATGCCGAATTGATAGCACAGACAAAAAGGGTAAAAACACAGCTGGATGCCCACGGTTTAACAGCGGAAGTGGTTGCGCCACGTCTGTGGGAATCCGCACAGACGATTGATGGTGCTTATACGTCTAATTCGGCAAAAGAACGGGCGTATGCGTTGGAACGTTCAAAACGGTGCGTGGATATTGCCAATGAAATTGGGTGTAAAAACCTGGTGTTGTGGCTTGCGCGTGAAGGCACGTATATCCGGGAAACGAAATCGTCGGCAGCCGCAGTTGGCCAGATTCTGGATGCTATTAACGCGTTACTTGAATACGATTCGGAAATCCGCATTCTGATTGAACCGAAACCGAACGAACCGATGGACATTGCGTATATCCCGACGATTGGACACGCCATTGGGTTGGCGTATGCGAGCGATGCGCCGGAACGGGTTGGTGGATTAATTGAAAGTGCACATGCGATTCTCGCTGGGTTAGAACCTTCTGATGAAATGGGATATGCGTTGCACCATAAGAAACTTTGGAGTGTACATCTCAACGACCAGAACGGACTCAAATTCGACCAGGATAAGGCCTTTGGATCTGTCAATTTGCGCCGGGCATTTAATCAGGTCCGGGTACTTGAAGAGAACGGATACGGTAGAAACGGTGAATTCATCGGATTGGATGTGAAAGTGATGCGAACACAACCCCGCGATATTTCAACAAAACATCTATTGAGCAGCCGAAGGACGTTCCTCAACCTACTTGAGAAGGTGCGAACATTTGATAAACACGTCGAACAGGCGTTTATCGCGGCTCGCGACTATGAAGGTTTGGATTTCTATATTCTTGAACACCTGCTCGGTAAGTAGCGTCTATTATAGGCGCGCTGGTGTCTCTTTGGTCCAGCGCGTTAACTCAACGGAGAGTCATAAAGGCGGCAGAGGACAAAAACAGACATGACAACGGATAAAAGCCCTCTACACGAGGCGGATGGACTTTGTTATCAAGCAGTGATGCTTGTTGGTCCCCCCGGTGTTGGTAAGGGAACACAGGGGAAAATGCTGGCACAAATTCCGGGTATCTTCCATGTTTCAAGCGGGGATATGTTCCGAGAACTTGATGTCAATTCCAAATGCGGACAAATCTTCCAGCAATATGCGGGCATCGGTCAGTTAGTCCCCGACGATATTACGATTAAAATTTGGCAAGACTACATGGAGGCAAAGGTCCGTGAAGGCGTTTACGCGCCAGAACGTGACTTGCTCATCCTTGATGGCATTCCCCGGAACATTACACAAGCGGCATTGATCAAACCGTATATCAAGATTTTTAAAGTCATCTTCATGGTTTGCGAGGACCGTGAGGTGATGTTTAAACGGATTCGCGGACGTTCTCTGAAGGAACACCGCATTGACGATTCCGAAGAAGTCGTGGTTCGCTACCGCTGGGATCTATATAAACGGGAAACCGAACCGCTGATTGACCATTACCCACAAGACATAGTTCGGATCATTGATGCTGACAACATCGCATCGGACGTGCTTCACCGAATTTTATCGGAAATCGTTCCGATTCAGAAGGATTATTTCAAGCCACCGTTGATGTGATACCACAGCGCGATCTCACCTTTCAGTCAGAACGACGATAGAGATGGAATTCAGGATGTGCGAGTGCTCGCATCGGAAATGGTGCATCGGCATCTGATATTGGTATGCCCAAAAACTGTGGTTTACGTCGGAACGTCTTATGCAGTTGATACGGACTTTCGTGTCGCATGATTCGGTCATAAAACGCCAAGGTTTCCTCTAATTCAATTTCACTGAGCGGATACCAGTCTTCATCTTGATAGTGTTGTGGCTGCTTTTGGTATTTCTGGAATACTTCGAGGGCCGGCACAAGGATGAGCACCCATTCTGCGTCTTCATCTTCCGTTTCCAAATCTAACTCAGGCAGCAGCCAATCGAATAAAATGACCGGCGCGCTGGAAATAGATTCCTCCGGTGGCACGTGCGCGAATATCCATTCGGATGCTGCGACACGGGTCGGTTGTACGAGCATCACAGCACTAAAAGCGGCAGTATACACGAACGAATAAAGCACGACGATCCCACCGACAATTCCACATCCCCATTTTCCAAATAGATCGTACCTCTTGGATTTGTCTTCTACAATATGCGGCGAACCGCCACGCGCGAACTTGAAGAAATCACCGATTGCACTCGGCACGCGTGTGAGTGCGATAGCAGCAAACACCGTCAGTGCAGGATAGAGTATCAACAGATGACGCGTGAATTTGACCTTGTGTGCGCCGATAAACAATAGATACGGAATAATAAAAGCCAGCAAAAGTACCTCTAATATACGGAACTCACCGGTTCTGCTTTTCAGTGAAACGATCGCTCGCAGGATACTCAAAACTGCAACGATCGCGAGCGGTAATCCCATCCCCCATTTCAGAAGCACCCATAGGTAGGTAAACCGTTGCAGCCACCCTGCTTCTCCTGTGGAAATGAGGCCGAAGTGCCCCTTGTGGTAGTGTGTAGCTTCATACCAGAAATCCTCAAAGAAGAGATTCCACGTCGGCGAAACCAGATCAATGAGCCAGTATGGACAGAGGAGCGTAAACGTTAAGGCAGACACACCGATAACCGTTACAATCCTCCTATAAAAATGCTTACTCCCGATGAAAATGATGAGAGAAAGACAGACGAAGACGGTGGTGAATTTGACGGCAAATCCAATTCCGAGAGTGATACCGAGCCACATCGCAGTCCACGCTTTAAACGACTTTGAAGAAAAACGAGCACGTGTGACAAGGTAGAGAAATAGGGTTACGCAGAAAGTCGCGGGAATGTCCACAAGCGCGAACCGTGATTCGTTGGTGGCGTGTAACATCGAGATAGCGAGCAATCCTGCGGCAATTTGTCCCATGCGTCTGTTGTCCGCATGTTTTCCAATAGAATAGGTGAACCAGAGGGTGGCTGTGGACAAGAGGGTGTTGATGCAGCGCGCCAATAGAATGACGCGGGTTTCGGTTAGTTGTAAGCCACCGATGGATAGCAATTTGCCTACCGCAGCAATGAGGTAAAACCAAGCCGTTCCGGGCCAGTTGTAGGTTTGGGGTGGTGCTGTGAAGTGAACGAGGTTTAGCACATCTTGTGCAATAATCACCTCACGTGGATCAGGCGTATCGGGCAACCCGACGTTTAGACCAACGACACGAAAACCGAAACCACCGACGAGAATTACAGATACAACAAAGTTGTTGGGCAAACTAAAACGGTTTCTTAGTACCGGAAGTGATTTCATTTTTAAGGAAAACCCAGTTTTTCAAAGATATTCCGCCAATGCAGTTCATGGTTTTCACGGACATAAGCCGGTACAAAACCAAGGTTGAGATAATTCTTGATAGCAGGGAGGCGAAAATCGTCAGTGTCTAACATTACGGATGTCGCGTGCTGAGTTCTAAAATAGTACAGGAGAAATAGGGTTAGCCACTTTCCGAGTTTATGTCCTGTGTGTTCTGGCAGGACGGCGAGCATATCAATATAGCCTACCTGTTTACCACGGATATCCCTATTCCAACCGCACGCCGTGCCGATTGGTATGTCCTCGTGGACAACGAAGCAGAAACCGTCCGGATCAAAGTTGGGTTGGTTGATAACGTTAGCATACGTATCTTGAGCGGTTCTCCCTTTATCCACAAATACCCTATCCATTATTTGCGCCCAATACGCTTCGTCTCCGTTTTGATAGGTTCGGATGTGATAGCCATCAGGACATTGGAGCCTCGGCAGTTTGTCTAAACCGTGCCGGACCATTCTGAGTTGATCTTCCATTGTATATTTTAGGACGGACGCACTTGACTGCTTAAGACATGTGCAATGTTCATTGTTTATCTGAATCAGCGAAAACATAAGGACGATTGTTCCGAATTATACCACGCCTACTCATACCAACTTGGAAACGGCAGCCCCTTCCTTTTCAGAAGCGCGAGCTCTGCCTTGAGGTTGCATTGCGATTGCTTTGTGCCTTGGATACTCGGTTCGTGTGATAGTTTGATCCGCAACGTTTTCATGGCATCATGGACCGCTGTATCGGTGATACCGAGCAATTCTAATACACGCCGGTCGAGCTCTGCCCGTACTGAATCGTGCTTCTTCTGTTTCGCACGGTAACACTCGTTAAATGGTAGTAGTTTCTCATGCTTGAGAGTATTAAAGATAGCCTCCGCTTCCACGAGTTGGACCTCTGTTAATGCCGTTACGTCAAGTGTAGGGAGAGTTTCTAATGTTGTTAAACCGAGCCTTCCACGACCGGGTTGTTGCTTACTTGCATGCATCCAGTGACAGATTAACCCGAGCGTTGAGTTGCTCCAGAGCATGAAGGGGTATTCGTATCGCGGATTATTAAAAGCGACATTGCTAAAAGAACTGACACCAATTGAGGGTCTCTTTGTAAATATAGCAACTACCGAAGATGCGTTAAATCTCAAACTGATATTGTAGTGGGCTCGACTGTTTCGAGCGAGCAGCTGTTGCAGTTTTGCCTCGCCTCCGGGGCGTAGCACCCCGTGATAGTTAGGAAGTGCCTCCATCGTCCGCTGTACGGCGGAATTGACCTTCCAGAGACAAGGGTAGTCATCGGTGTCAGCACACCCTTCTGCCATATCAAAGGCACCTCTTCCACCATCACCGTACACATCTAAGGGAGACATACTGACGGTTGCAAGCTCCCCTACTCGACACATCGGGATATCTACTGCTTTTAATTCTGCAGCGAGATTCAGATTCCGGTTTATTAGATGGTGACCTGTTTGAATCAACTCCATCGCCTTTGTACGCGTAACACTCCATCCTTCTCCAACTTTAAGCGGGCATTCCAAGACTTGGCCTACCTCATCATCACCGATCTTCAGTGTGTCGCCACTATTTGGAGAATCCTCCATTCGCCGTATCCTGTTGCTACGGTTAATACGGTTCGCAATTTCAAGTGCCTCAAGCAGGCTTTCGGGTCTGTGGTTGAGGCAGACGAATTTACCCCGTCCGGTAGTATCGCCGATGCCTTTGGTTGCAATGACCATGCATTCTGCCATCCCGGTATCTGCGGAGAATGCACAGTTTACCGCATCGGCTTGGGCGATGGTAATGACGGTGACATTATGGTATTCGGTTGCCCATACATCTCGCACTTTCTGCATACTGGTTCCAGCAAGGATAGTTGCGGGGAGTATAAAGCCCATGGTACCCCCGCGTTTGAGTTTCTTATCCGCGAGGTCAACGAAGTAAGCACCGAGGCCCGCCATACCTGCACCTTTAGAGACGCGCCGGTCTTTGCTGGCTACCGCCAAACGCATCGCCTCCGCGTCATCTTCAGGTCGATCATGCCCTCTAAAGAGACCTTTATTATCACTTGCGTTAGCATCCGCATTCGGCTTCGTAAAAGGTGGATTCTGGATGACGATATGCCATTCGCTATGCGGGAATGCTTGATGGAAATCAACAACTTCATCTCTTATCTTCGGTGTGGAAACCCCTGAATTCATTCAGGGGAGGAAACACCGCTCTTGTAGTAAAAGTTAAGACGTGTTAGCACTCTGAAATCAGACCGCTTCGCCCCCGTGGTTAATCGTTTGTTTTCCATACTGTATATTGAAAACAAACCCTTTGCGTTAACGCCAGCGAGTCGGGCTAATCCGTATTTGACATGCCGAATGAGTGTGTTTTTGACCAATCCTTTCCCTAATAGAGTTCCGCCCACCCGTGTGCGTTTACCGCCTTTCGCTTCCTGTTGCCTATGCAACTCTCTGCGTTTTATCGGTATCGGTGAGATACACAGAAGCGTCGTGTTATCGGGTATATCCAAACCGCCTACGCTATGATGTGCCAGACACCAACTGTCTACACAGTGTGCGTCAAAGGTTTCTGATAGTTTCTTTGAAGACTTCTTGAGACCTAACCTATCCCGTATCTCTTTGGTTTCCCAACCCTGTAAAGTGTAGAGTTCCCAACGCTTTTGGATTTCGCTATAGAACCACTGTTTACCGACTTCCAAAGGACTAAACGATTGATTCCACTTCTTTGCACGTTGTATCGTCGGCGCCTTAATATCTTCAACGCAGACATGCGTGAGTGGATAGAGTTTAGAAAGCCAATCAAGAACCCTTAACTTCCAATCCCATCTCGCACGCGTGCCTGCGGGGATACGGTCTCTATTAGATAGATTGTGCTTTTTCTGTTTGCGATTCGGACATTTTCGTGAACGCCGACTTCTACGCAACTCACTACGCTTCGCGACTTTCTTGCCGACAGTCCCGTGAGCGTCTGCTTGCACATTCAAGTAAGTGTGTGCCTCTGATTTGACGGTAAAGCCTTCTTTCTTGCTACCGGGGTCTACACCGACGACTATATCTTGTGTGTATGCGTCTTCGGTAGCATAGTTAAGCCGGATACAGAATATCCCATTAGACCAATAGGGCGTGGCTAAACCTTTCTTAATCAGCACGCCCGCCTTGTTAGCATGCGTAGGCATCAACTTCTGACCTGTTTGACTCGTCACCGGAACAAACATCGTTTGTAATCTCCCTTACGGGTTGTATATTGCCCCTTCCAGATCGTAATATCGGCATTGATATAGGACGAGGGGAGTATCCTAAATACTTTTGTGAACCACCACAGATATTACGATATTTTACTGTAGAAAATAGTTTAACTTGTGGAGTGAACGTTTGGTATACGCTTCGCACAAGCCCCCGACTTCAGTCGGGGGTTATTGACTTTTTTGCCCGCCGAGCTGTTTCGCTTTCGTTTCGTCCAATATAGGGAGCGGAGGCTGGTCGCTGAGCAGTTCCAACGATCCGACAGCGTAGTACCCGTTGTCTAACAAGCCGTAGGGGGCGGTCAGCACACGTGTGCCGCCGAGTTTAATATCGGGATACGTGCTTGCGAGTGCAGCAAAGGTCAGGTGTGTCGCGTTTGGCATGACATCCGCCCCCCCGATACGCTTCTCTAGCATCTGCTTATGGACATCCTTACCGTTGCCACCCGCTTGTTCGTGCAGTGTGAGGACGCGCTGGTAGACACCATTGAGCAGGGCACCGGTTCCACAAGCGAAATCCGCAACTTTTGGCAGTTTACCGTCCGGTAATTCCGGCAGGACGAGTGCCGAGAGGAGTGCAGCGCTTTCAGGGAGTGTGTAATTCGCTTTGAGGTATTTCCGATCGATGATAAGTTTCTGGAATACCATGCCTGTGAGCTCGTGCATTTGTGCCACTCCGGTATCTACGAGTTCTTTAGCAGCTTCACAGAGAAGTGTGAGAATAGGTCTGACGAGGTTATCTGCGGTATCCAATGCCTCAACGAGATCGCGGGCATCCTCGAAAATCGGTTGGTAGTTTACGTCGAGAATCGCGTTCCAATCCGTGATAACATTAGCGGAATTCATGTTACGGAGCAGCTGGCCGAGCGATCGAACATTTTCCATTTGTGCACTGCCCGCGAGTGAGCTTTGGAACACAAAGGCATCAGTGATGATGAGAGCCGCCATCCGAGAGGTTTGTTCACCGCGTGTCTGGTGCAAGATTCTTTCAACGCTGTTTCCGATCCCGGGTCTCTCGGCAATAGCGTCTTCAATCAGGTTCGCGGCTTTGTTGATGCTCAGTTCCATCTTATCCGATTCCGCTTCCAGTCGGCTATTCGGCGTTGCGCCGATATGGAGTGCGTTGGCGATGTCTGTCACTTTACCTTTCGCCCAGCCGTTAGTGGGGAATTGCCCAGTGCCGCTAACGAGTTTATACTGGAGGTCTTCGGCATCAAGGAGTGCTTGCTGGAGGTCGCGGCCTGCGACTGTCTTGAATTCAACGGGGTAACGGATCGCCATGACGTTGTTAAGCGTATTGGTGACGCTGTCGTAGGCGCGGTCAGGTACGAGTTCACGGACGAGTCTGCTCATTGCTTGTTCTTGCAGTTTTTCTTCGGTGTGCGTATCTGCATATTTCGCTTCAATGGCAATCGGATCACGGCCCCGCTGGGTTACAAAAGCATCAAGTTTCTTACTACCGACTGTAAATGGATTCGATTCCACTTCGATTGTCCAACCGTAGTGCATCTGCTCAAGGATATCTACAAGTTTGCTCGTAATGCGAGTTTCAGGTTGGTTACTCATGAAATTGTTTCTCATTTCATCTTATACCATTTCTAACTCGAGACCTTCTTCCAGAGTTCGTCAGGGAGCGTTTTTTTAACATTCACGATTTGTGTTGTCATGGCCGGCAGCTCCAACTTTTCAAAAATATCGTGCCATCGCTCCGATTGTCCTTCTTCGACGTAAACAGGTATAAATCCTAAATTGAGATAGGTTTTAATGGCAGGGATGCGAAAATCGTCGGTGTCGAGCATAGCACTTATGAATCCGTTGTCCCGAAAGTAGGCGAGAACAGCGAGTGAGACCCATTTTCCGAGTTTGTGTCCGGTGTGTTCAGCAACAACGCCTACCATGTGTACATATCCGACCTCTTTTTCATCTACAGATTGCCGCCAAGCACAAGCAGTTCCGACAGGGACCCCACGATGTATTGCGAAGTAGAAACCGTCAGGAATAAAAACATCTCTGCCGGTAATCTCGTTCTTCGTGTCTTGTGCAGTACGTTCCCTGCCCCCGAACGAGTCACTGATGATACGTGCCCAGTGCTCTTCATCGCCTTTGCGATAGGTGCGCATACCGTAGCCTGCTGGAAGTTCTAACGCCGGTAAATCTTCCAAATTGGGACGGACCATTCTAAGTTGTCGTGCCATCTGATATTCCTTTTCCCGTGCTACGAGTAGTCTTTCAACTTTGAACATGAGGGCAGGTTCGTAGTCGTGAGATTTATCGCACATCAAGAACGGGCAATGAATTGCCCTACTACGAACAGGATCCCCTATAAACTCAACATTGAAGCACTACGAGTGCGTTTGCAATGGATTTGTGAGGTATACCCTAATTATACTAAACTTTAACGCAAGTTGCCACCTATTTACTTACATAGCACTCCGCTGGAGTGCAAGAAGTTGTGGACCTCGGTTTCTATAGACATACCACCCCTCTGCGGTGAGGAAAATGCCTAAGACTCTCAGTTGAAATACGCAGAAATACCCAAGCAAAAACATCAAAATTTGTTAGTAGCAACTTGGGTTAAACGTTACCATAAAACCGCATCCCTACTGCAATGCGGCAGAAACTTGGACGAGATCCTGAATATTGACGACCCCATCTCCATTGACATCCGCTTCATTTTCGCCCACCTGGCCAAGGTTTGAAGAGACTAAGACCAAATCCTGGATGTTCACTACTCCATCGCCATTGACATCTTCAGCGATTGGCAAGGGTGTTACAGGATCAAGAACAGCGGTGGCAGTAAAACTCACTGCCCTTTCAAAGCCTTCAGCAATTACGGCGACTGTGTTCGTGCCCGGATTCGGTCCCAGGGTCAGGGTTGTTTGTGCTTTACCGGTGGCATCGGTTCTCGCCGTTGTAGTACTGAGTTCCCCTCTGCCTTGAGCGACAGCAAATTTGATAGGGATACCTGACATCGGTTTGTCTTCCACATCCAATGCCTGAACGACAAACGGGGTTGGCAGCGTCAAACTGGGCGCGCCTATCTGACCTTCACCGGAGATTTTTACGAGGATCGGAGACACACGCTCGTCAAACCATACGAATACTCTTCTCGCTTGCATGGCGGGAATATACGTGCGGCGCGAGGCGAAATTCAACGGGTTGTTCGGAAGATATAATTGTGTCAGGTTTGGGAATTCAATTAGGGGCGACACATCCGAAATAGCGTTATTAGAAAGATCCAGGAATTCCAGGTTTTTGAGATCCGACAAACCAGATACATCTGAAATAGCGTTGGCGTAAAGATACAGGTCTGCCAGGTTAGGGAGATCCGATAGAGATATTTCCGAAATACTGTTGGAACCAAGATGCAATTCCGTCAGGCTTGGAAGCTCTGATATAGACACTTCTGAAATACTGTTGAAACTAAGATTCAATTCCGTCAGGCTTGAAAGGTTCGACAGAGACACATCCGAAAGAGGATTACCAGCAAGATGCAGTTTCGTCAGGTGCGGAAGATTCGATAGAGACACATCCGAAATAGCGTTATTAGAAAGGGACAGGTCTGTCAGGTTTGTGAGACCCGATAGAGGCGACACATCCGAAATAGCGTTATCAGTAAGAAGCAGTTCCGTCAGGTTTGTGAGACCCGATAGAGGCGACACATCCGAAATAGCGTTTCTTATAAGATACAGGTCTGTCAGGTTAGGGAGACCCGATAGAGACACATCCGAAATAGCGTTATCAGAAAGAAGCAGCCGCGTCAGGTTAGGGAGACCGGATAGAGGTGACACATCCGAAATAGCGTTACCAGAAAGATACAGGTGTGTCAGGTTTGTGAGACCCGATAGAGGCGACACATCCGAAATAGCGTTACGAGAAAGAAGCAGTTCCGTCAGGTTTGCGAGACCCGATAGAGGCGACACATCTGAAATAGCGTTATCACGAAGATGCAATTGCGTCAGGTTTGTAAGACCCGATAGAGACACCTTTGAAATATTGTTGTTTTGAAGATTCAAGTATGTTAGGTTTGGAAGATTTGATAGAGATACCTCCGAAAGTAAGTTGTTGTCAAGAGACAATTGCGTTAGGTTTGGAAGATCTGACAGAGACACCTCCGAAAGTAAGTTGTTTTGAAGATTCAAGTATGTTAGACTTGGCAGATCTGACAGAAACACCTCTGAAATACTCTTATCATTATTAAGATGCAGCCTTTTCAGATTTGGAAGATTCGATAGAGACACCTCCGAAAGGTTGCCGTGAAGATTCAGCTCTGTCAGACTTGGAATATCCGACAGGGACAATTTTGAAACAGTGCTCTCGTAAAGAGATAGGCGTTTCAAGTTTGTGAGTCCTGACATGGACAGTTTTGAAATAGTACTCTCACTAAAAGACAAGGATTCCAAGTTTGGCATATCCGACAAAGAAACTTCTGAAATCGCGTTACCGTAAAAACCCACCAGATGCGTCAGGCTTGGCATATTCGACAGAGATACTTTTGAAAGAGGGTTGTTGGAAAGATTCAGGATCTCCAGGTTTGGCATATCCGACAAAGAAACTTCCGAAATCGCGTTATTACCGTAAAGATACAACTCCGTCAGATTGATTGCATGTTCAAGGCCTGTGAGGTTTCTTACGCCCCTAAATACCGACAATTCAGTTAGTTTTCGTATATCATTCCGCGTGATTAGATCGTTTTGCCAGATGTTAAGTTCCCTGCGTATGCCATCTGCTAACGCTGGATCCGGTATTACCCCATCTTCGAGCCACTGCACAGCTGGGGGTTCAGGTTCAATGTCAATATCTGCTGTGGTAGCTGCGCCACCGAAATTTAGATCGAAGGTGTTCTCACTAATAAGAGGGATCTGCTTTTCTGCAAACGGCTCATCATAACTCCATATCTCAATACCTCCCAGCAGCACAACCTTCGCGTAAGCATTGCTGCTGGCAACGATATCAAGCGTATATGTGAATTCTTCATCATAGCTGCTCTGAATTTGATATGTCTCCCCAGAGGGATCGAAGTTGGGAGCCCGGATAAGTCGATTTTCGTGTGTTATGGTAGCTTCATTTAGGGTAATGGTTTTGCCAGCCAGGGTTAATTCACTTGCGATTCCACCGTTTAGCGAGATACCAGCATCCAGATAGTCACTGAGATTGTCAACGAAAACCTTTACGGCGGTTGTTAATGTGCCCCCAGACAAGATTGCGCTGGCGACAACGGGCACGATTTCGACAGCACTCAATTGTATTGTCACCAGTTGTGGAATACGGATGTCCAGTTTAACGCTCTCTGGACGGCTGCTGTTGAGAAGCAAGGAGTCGAATTCTTCGGACTCGTTCCAGCCTTTATTGATGTTTAAGCCGGGGATCGGTACTCTGTAATTGATATGAGAGTCGTCATCTTCTTGAAAAAATGCTTCTGGCAGCGGGACCGTGAAATTTATAACGATGTCTCCCTTCAACACCACCCCGCCATCGCTCTTGAGCTGTCCGCCGGTGCCTTGTATGGCGAGCGTTCTGGTGTCCTCAGAAAAGCGAATTTCTCCGGCAATTTCTGCGGTTACGGTGCCGGGACTGAAAACAAACTCAACCTCAAGACCGAGAGCTCCCCCTCCTGCTGGAAACATCTCTTTGAGGTTCAATCCTTCACCAAACGGGATAAATTCAGCGCGGTAGGTTACCGGTTCGACCTCTTGGGAGTCAGTAATAGGCGGGTAACCTAACGAAAGTAACAGCCCTAAAACGATGTAAGCGATATTTCTAAAACGCGTCATATAGTATCTCCGGTACTTGTGGGTTGTCTACCTATGGAGGTCAAAAATTTCTGGCGGGAGCCCGGTGTTGACTTCGTAATTCATAATGCGATTGATTAAGATCCGCTTCGATACCGGAAAGAAAGTCCGCGTTTCAATCGGAAGCAGTCTATCTGGATTTCCAGGGTCATATCTGAATTGCGTCCTCACCAATTCAATGGATTTGATAAAGAAGGTGAGTTGCAGTACTCGCCAATTCTTAGGGGATACCCAGAGATGCGCCTTATCCTCCGGTTTATCAGGATCGGTGAATTCTATCAGATGACACTCATCTCCGAGTAAAAACGCTCTGCCTTGGGGCTGCATCTCAAGAGGTCTGAGGTGCCCGAGGGCACTTAGCAATTCAACGCGGAATACCCCGCGACCGGAATTGCCGATTTCTTCAACGGCGTGTTCATCGGGTTGGCGGAAAAAGAGGCTGAAGGCAACACGTGGGGGTTGCCCCTCAAAAATACTTCCTGAAACTTCCATCGAATCCGCTTCATAAGTGTGAACAGTAGCGGCGTAATCTTCAATATATTCATAGCCTTCTAAGACGTTATCCATTATGTCTAAGACGTTATCCATTATGGTTTCTGCGGATTGTGCTGATGCATTACCCAGCACAATCCCACTGAGAAAAAGAATTATCATCGTGAAAAGACTCACTAAATGGAACTTCTTCCGTAAGGTTATATCCGTATAAGCACGCATAACAGCATCCTCCGTTTAGATGAAAATCAATCGCGCTTTCGTAGTATATTTACTATTTTGACATGATTGCCCTACTTTGTCAATTTTTTTATAGACTCTTTGAACCCTCTCCAGGCTAAAGCCTGGAGATTCCTTTTGTTCCTTATAGGAACATTCCTTGGTTTTAAGCCAAGGCAACAGGGGCTTCTAGTCTGAAGCCCAAGGGCGGCGCCATGTCCGCCACTACAGGGGCACCGAGGCATCCCAGATACTTTTGTCTTATATTTATCGCACCCACACCATCACGATGATACGCAAATCCACATTTGCATTTATACTCGCGATTGGTAGGTTTCTTCCTGTTACTACATTTAGGGCAAGTTTGTGAGGTATATGCTTCGTTAATAGATTTGACTTTGATACCTAATGCTTTTGCCTTGTAGGTTATCATAGCTATTAACTTCGCAAATGGCCACTGGTGTAACTTCTGATTCGCCTTTTTACCATAGTCTATATTATCGCGAATACCCGTCAAATCACCCACAACAATAGTACCAATACCTTTTAACTCACATTGATCCAGAAACTTACGCGTGTGTTTGTGCAAGCAGTCACGTATCTGATTATCAATCCGTCTAATACGCTTCCACTTACGTCGCGTGAGTTTCCACCAACGTTTGGAATGGCGTTCACAACCACTTATAGTATGACTGAATTCAGCAAGCACTTTATTTCTAAGTCGATATAGCGATCGGATATACCGTCCATTAAAAATTAGAACGCCCTGACCATCAAAACATACCATAGGATGTACCTCACCAATATCCACACCCATAATACCATTACCGCTTGCAGGTGATACTATAGTCTCAACATACGTGAAATGTAATTCCCATTGACCATAATCATAGACTAACTCTATTGTGGCAATCAAATGACTCGTAGACATATCAAAACTTTTTGGCAATTTTATATCTAAACGTGACCTGCCACGACCCATAGAAAGAATAACACGCTTACCAAACAAACCACTCTCAATGAAAGTTATAGCAGACTTCTTCCACTGAGTCGTACGATACTGCTTTCTTTTATTAGGCGGTTTAGGATTCTTGATACCACCCGTTTTCTTCAACACAGAATAAGAACGCCAAGACTTAAAATATGACGCACGCACCGCCTGTATACTCTGTGAATGTAAAGGTTGCGATTTATTTAACTGCTTGTCCATCCATCCTTCACAATCCTCACCAATATAGAAGTCCATGTGAGCATGACCATAACCACGCTGCCACTGATACCGGTCCATCAAATCACAACACTCATGCCATACATCAGCTGATGCTGCATTAATCTCAGAAAAGATGTCTTGCCGTTCTATTTTAAGTTTTTTCGCTCTTGTTAATCTCATGGATTTATCGCATATCGCACTTTTATCGCCTGTTAAGTGGGAGGCAGGCACATTGCCTTGCGGCAATGCTTAACATGCCTGCCAATGCGATACTGAAATTGTATCAAAATTATTAGAAAAAGTCAACATAATTAGCATTTTCTGAATCTCCAAGCTAAAGCATGGAGTTTTGAAAATGAAGAGGATGATAAGATTATTTATAGTGGATCTTAGAATTAATGGAACACTCTTGGAAAAACGGACGAGGAGACCTCGCCCCTACGAACCGGTTCGGTTAGGAATGCAGGTCGCAACCCTCCTTCTCAGGAGGCAGGTGAGTACACCGCAAAACCGAACCTACCGGACCTGGGGTATTGCTAAATTGACACCTATGGTTTTTTCTAAAATTGACACCTACCGGTCCTGGGGGTCTAAAATTGGACGAAAAAACTGAGAACTAAATGGCTCTGAAAAATTGGTGCAAAATCTTTACAATATTTTTCAAAAATGCTACAATAGAGACCAATTACTTGTAGCAAGAAACGGGTACTGTCAATAAAGGTAGAAAACAGGTGAAACGTCAGGAGACAAGAAACCCCAATATTGTGCTTGTCGGTTTTATGGGAACTGGGAAAACCTCCATAGGTAGACGACTCTCCACGCAACTCCGGATGCGTTATGTGGATACCGACGACGTCATCGAACGCGATAGCGGACGACGGATTAGTGATATCTTCGCTGAAGATGGAGAACCTACTTTTCGAGAACTGGAAAGCGAAGCGGTCCGTAAAGTGTCGAACCTGTACAATTACGTTATCTCGACAGGGGGCGGTGTGGTCTTGAAAGAAGAGAATATGGTAGCATTAAAGCGTAACGGCATTATTTTCTGTCTAACAGCAACAGCAGAGGAGATCTATCGACGGGTTCAACATCAGTCACACCGACCGTTGCTCCAGACTCCCGATCCACTCATGAAGATTAGCTCTATGCTGGAAGAACGACACCCTTACTATGCAAAAGCCGATTATATGGTGGAAACGACAGGGCGTTCATTCGGAGAAGTCATGGCGTATATCAAACGGGTATTTACGAAAAGCATTAGGGATCCAAAATGACGAAAACTTTACGCGTGGCACTCGGAGCGGACAGTTATCCGATTGCTGTCGGAACGGGACTCCTGAACCGAGTTGGAGAGCTTCTCACGCCGCATATAAACTCAAATCAGGTGCTTATCGTTTCGGACTCGTTTGTTAAAGCGCGGTATATGCCTATCGTTCACCAAAGCCTTACCGATGCTGGATTTAACGTAAACACGATTGAAATCCGTGCCGGTGAAGAGAGCAAATCGTTGGCGCAGTTTTCACGGATACAGGATAGTTTGGTTGCACATCAACTCGACCGTGGTTCAGTGCTTATTGCGCTCGGTGGTGGTGTCATCGGTGACCTTGGTGGCTTTGCGGCGGCGGTGTACATGCGGGGTATCTCCTACGTTCAGATTCCAACAACATTACAGGCACAAGTTGATGCGAGTGTCGGTGGCAAGACTGCGATTAATCACCCGAAGGGTAAGAACCTCATCGGTGCGTTTCACCAACCGAAACTGGTACTCATCGACGTAGATACACTCAAAACCTTACCGCAACGCGATATTAGATCCGGACTTATTGAAGTTATTAAGATGGGTGTTATCCGTGATGAACCCCTGTTTGAAATGGTTGAGGAAAACTTAGAGGCTATTCTAAATTTGGAAGACGCGATGGTTATTGAGATGATCTCAAGTGCTTGCGTTAACAAGGCGGAAATCGTCGCGAAAGATGAGAAAGAGAGTGGGTTGCGGATGGTGCTTAATTATGGACATACTTTTGGTCACGCGCTTGAGGCACTGACGCATTACAACAGATACCGACACGGCGAGGCGGTCTCTATCGGTATGAATTGTGCCGCACAATTGGCGGTCAATTTAGGGATTTTCTCTGAAACCGATTTCCAACGGCAGCGCAGTCTGTTAAACCGTGCGAAATTGCCGCTCACGTTCCCGTCCGATCTGACCCCAGCAGCGATATGTGACGCTATGTATTTAGACAAAAAGACGCTTGCGGGCAAACTCCGTCTTATCTTGCCGACTCATATTGGAGAAGTTGTTATCCGAAACGATGTGGACGATCAACACATTTTAGAAGCCATATCGCAATGTATTTAAATAGTTGTTAGTTTTCAGTACGATTTTTCTGCGAAAATCTTTCAGTTAATAGTTGTCAGTTAACAGTACTCAGTTTTCAGTAAAAGAGGGTTGTGTCAGTATCAGCAGATGTTCCAGTCACAAGTTGTTACCTGCGTCCTGAAAGCGCAGCGTATTCTCACTGTGAAGCAAACTGATAATCACTCTCAAGGAATATAATATTTATGATAAAAATAATTCAATGGATGGCCATCTGCTTGGTTTTATGCATAAGTGTTAGTACTGCGTTTAGCCAAGGACTTACCCCGCCGTTAAACGTCACGGCAGTGGATACTCCCAACGACGATGGATCCAGTATCACCCTTAAGTGGGATGCAGCAGCTGAAGATAGTGGTATCAGCGGTTATCAAATCCTGCGGCAGATTGCTGATAGCGATCTTGAAACCATCGGAGATTTACTGCCTGCCGGAACAACAACTTATGTTGATTCCGCGATTGAGGGTGGGACTGCTTACACCTACGTCGTCCGTGCTGTTAGCGAAACAGAGGCGACAGTAGATTCTGAACAGACTGCTCCGGTTAAAGGGACGGGTGAATGGTTTCATACCGGCAAAATACGACTGCTTATTTTTATGCTTCTCTTTTCGGCAGCCATTGTTTGGAACATCTATGACGCGCGGAGTGGCAAAGAGGTATTTGTTCGGCGTATCCCAGGCTTAGAGGCAGTAGATGAGGCCATCGGTAGAGCGACAGAGATGGGCCGTTCTATTCTTTATGTCTTAGGATTAGGGAGTATCGGGAGGGTTGCGACTATTGCCAGTATGACAATTCTGGGGCAGGTTGCACGTCGGACAGCAGACTATGAAACCCCGTTACGTGTGCCGTGCAATGACCCGATCGTCCTGAACGTTGTGCGCGAGATGGTGAAAACTTCTTACCTTGATGAGGGTCGCCCGGATGCCTACAACGAGGAGAACATTTTCTATTTGACTGGAAGCCAATTTGCTTACGCGGCTGGGGTTGATGGCATGATGGTACGTGAGAAACCGGCTGCGATATTCCTCCAAGGCTCTTTTGCTGCAGAATCGCTCATCCTCGCCGAAACCGGCAATTCTATCGGTGCCATTCAGATTGCAGGTACAGACTCTGAACATCAACTCCCGTTCTTTATTGCCGCGTGTGATTACACGTTAATTGGTGAAGAGCTGTATGCTGCGACGGCTTATCTATCTAAGGATCCGATGTTCCTCGGAAGTCTTAAAGGGCAAGACTGGGGCAAGGTTCTAATTTTTGGGATGATTGTGCTCGGTGTGATTCTTGAAAGTTTAGGGGTTAATTGGATCACAACACTTTTAGAGGGAGCGAATTAGGAGATTCAGGGCGCATCTTGCGAGCCCATATAAAAAAATTATGAAACAACAAGTACCCTTAGTGCTCTGTTTTCTGTTCGGCATTGTAATGATTCTAACGGAGTTTAGTCCGCATGCCGCTTCTCAGGCAACTTATAAAGAAATCGCGAATTGGGGACGGGTTATTTCGCCTTTTGTCCTTGCCTTGGCCGTGATCACACTGATCCAAACGCATTGGGCCCGTATTCAGCGACGTACAGAACATTGGCAATACAGCGTTGTTGTGTTCTTTGGCATGATCCTGATGGTTGTCGTTGGGACTCCTTTGGTTATCGTCGGGTCTCCTTTCGGCCCCCAGCATCCTGCCTTTCAATGGTTGTTCAATAATGTTCAGGTCCCTATGGATGCGACGATGTTTTCATTGCTCGCCTTCTTTATTGCCTCCGCAGCCTACCGTGCCTTTCGGGCGAGAACATTTGAAGCAACGCTACTCCTTGTCACGGCAGTGATCGTGATGTTAGGAAATGTACCGATTGGGGATATCATTTGGGGCGACACTGCCTCAAACGCTCGCCAATGGATTTTGGATAATCCGAATCTTTCAGCAAGACGCGGCATTATTCTCGGAATTAGTCTCGGCGCGATCTCACAATCTATTCGAATCATCCTGGGAATTGAACGCTCATACCTTGGGGGAGGAGATTAATAAATGTTTGAAAAATTGATGAATATAGATCGCCGGATTGTCTTTACTCTTGTTGCGCTGGTGGTTATCATCCCGATGTTAGCCCCTTTTAGTATACCGCTGACTGTTGCTGAGCCGACACAGAATCTGTACGACTACATAGATGCTTTGCCGCCTGGGTCAACAATTATGATTTCCTTTGATTATGGGCCCTCCTCTTTCGTGGAACCGGAACCGATGGCTGAAGCAGTCATGAAACACTGTTTTGATAAGGAAGTAAACGTCATTGGCATCACATTGGAGATCCAAGCTGTGCCGCTTGCAGATAAGGTAATGCAAAGAGTCGCCGTAGAGAAGGGGGCCGTATACGGCGAAGACTACGTTCTCCTTGGCTATCGACCTGGGGATACCTTTGTAATCCTTGGGATGGGTGCAGAAATCGCGAGCGTATTTGATAGCGATTATTTAGAAAAACCTATCACCGAAATTCCGATGCTGCAAAATATCACGAACTACGACCAAATTTCGCTGCTTTTGGTTCTCGCAGCTGGCAGCACGGTAGAAGATTGGATTACTTATGGACATACCAAATTCGATTTGCAGATTGCCGCGGGGGTTACAGGGGTGATTGTCTCGCAGATGTATCCGTATCTACAGACAAAACAGCTGATAGGTTTGATGCCAGGGTTCCGAGGTGCAGCAGAATACGAAAAGTTGATAGATGCGTTTGGATCTGGAACAAAGGGCATAAATACCGCGTCTCTTGTGCATCTTTTGGTTATTGGCTTAGTTGTGATAGGCAATATCGCTTTCTTCGTTCAGCGTCGACGAGAGGAGTAAAATTTTATGGAATTTTTGGGCATCTGGATCGCAGCGTTTTTGACGCTCTGTATCTACAGTTTTCTTTACCGCGATAATCCGTTCTATCGGTTTGCGGAGCACCTCTTAGTCGGCATGTCCGTTGGATATATTATTATCTTGACCATCTATTTCGGCCTGATCCCGTACGCCTGGGATCCTATCCAAAAGGCAGTAACGGGTGAGGCATCGCGATGGGGCTTTTTGACTTTGATACCCATCTGTATCGGATTGTTATTTTTCACCCGCTTGTCCACACGACATGCCTGGTTAATTCGCTACCCTATCGCGATTTTGATGGGTGTCACTTCAGGCATAATGATTCCGAACGCGTTGCAGACAGACATTTTTGCACAAGTTCAGGGCACGCTCAACCCATTTTCAGTGATTGGCACGCTAAGCTCGTTTGAGATTTTTGGCGCGATCTTGATCGTTATCGGTGTTATATGCACACTCACCTATTTCTTTTTCTCAGTAGAACACCGGGGCCCTATCGCTGGGATATCAAAAGTCGGCATCACTTTTCTGATGATAGGGTTCGGTTCGGCATTCGGCAACACCGTCATGGGTCGTGTTGCGCTGCTCATTCAACGTGTCGATTTCCTAATAAACGATTGGATCGGCACAATTTTTTGACAATCTTGTAAGGTTCATGCTATAGCACTTGCCCGCTTTCCTGCTAAATCTCAGGAGAAAATTATATGAAACTTGGATACAGCACATGGGGGATGCCCACTGTCCCTATTGATACCGCCATCTCCCATTTAGCGAACCTCGGATACGATGGCGTTGAACTGACCATCATCCCACGGTTTACGACTGAACTCAGCACGCTTGACGCTGCGGAACGGAAACGCATTGCGTCTCTGTTGGAACAGCATAACTTGGCACTACCGGCAATTGCGGCACATTCGAGTTTACTCGAAACAGATCCTGATGCACATGCGAAGAATATGTGGCGACTGAAAGGTGGCGTTGATCTCGCTGTCGAACTTGCGCAAGGCGATGAACCGCCTGCAGTGAATACGACCCCCGGCGGGAAACCGGAGGATTGGGACAGAAACAAAGAATTCCTCGCGGAACGGATAGGAGAACTTGTCGATTACGGCGCGTCGCGCGGCGTTACGATCGCAATGGAGCCGCACATCGGTGCGATCATTGACACACCGGCGAAAGTGCTTGCGCTTCTGGAAATCGTCAATTCGCCATATCTCAAGGTTAACTTTGACATCAGCCATTTTGATATTGTCGGTATACCGACAGAAGAGACAGTCTCAGCATTAGCGGCAGTTTCAGCGCACACGCATGTCAAGGATCAGCGCGGTATCGCTCCCGATTTTGAGTTCCTGATTCCCGGTGAAGGTACTTTCGATTATGTCGGTTACCTCAAGGAGATGCAAAAACACGGTTACGATGGATTCATCACTGCTGAAGTGAGTTTTATGGTGCAAGCACGCGAAGATTACGACCCGCTCGCTGCTGCCACGCTCTCATACGAGACACTATCAAACGCCTTTACGGAAGCAGGCATCGAAAGAGGATAGCGATGGGAACCCCGAATATTCTTTTATTGATGACAGACCAACAGCGTTGGGACGCTATGGGTTGCAGCGGCGATTGGGTGCAGACCCCGAACCTGGATCGCATCGCGAGTGAAGGTGTCCAGTTCACGAATTGTGTCACAACATCACCGGTCTGTATCCCGACACGGCTCAGTTTGGCAACAGGTTTGTATCCCCACAACACCCATGTCTGGAACAACATGAACCATCAGATGCCTGCTGAAACGTCGACATGGATGCAAGCGGTACGCGAGACTGGCTATCGGACGAGCCTTTTCGGTAAGACACATCTCCACCCACACAACGGGGACCTACGAGAACGCGAAGGATTAATGAACGCCTACGGATTAGATGATGTGAACGAAATCGGTGGACCGCGGGCGAGTTCAAACGTTCTGTCGCACATGACAGCGGAGTGGGAGGCGAAAGGATTGTGGGATGGCTACCGCGCTGACTATCGTGAACGGTTTAGCACGAAACCGTATCTCGTGCGTCCATCGACGTTAGGTCTTGAAAACTATGCGGATGTGTACGTCGGGCAACAGGCGAAGCAATACCTTCAGAACTACAATCGAGAAGAACCTTGGTGCTGCTGGGTGAGTTTTGGCGGACCGCATGAACCGTGGGATACACCGGAGCCTTACGCCAGCATGTATGATCCAGAGCAGATGCCGCCAGCGGTCCCGCGTCCACCTACTGGCGAACGTCCTCAAGGGCATTTAGATAGACTTATGGGGCGGATGAATCCGACATTTGAACCGGGTGAAATAGGGAGATTGCGTGCTAACTATGCGGGCAACGTTACGCTCATTGATGCACAGATCGGAGAGATCCTTGACATAATAGAGTCACGCGGTGAACTTGAAAATACGATTATTGTACATACTTCCGATCACGGTGAAATGAACGGCGATTACGGTCTCATCTATAAAAGTAACTTCCTCAATGGTGCTGTCCGGATACCCTTACTTGTTCGGACTCCTGATGCCACATACGCGGGGAGCATCTGTGATAGCCCCGTGGAATGGATTGACATCGGTCCAACACTTGTTGAATCGGCGGGTGGTGAGTTGGCACATCGCCAATTCGGGAAATCGTTGTGTTCGGTGCTAACGCGACCTGAATCGACACACCGTGATTTTGCGATCTCTGAGCTACAAGGCGAGATTATGTTGCTAAATCGGGAGTGGAAAGCGGTGCTCAACGCAAATGGCGAAGTCTATCTCTTGTTCGATGTGGAAAACGACCCGAATGAGACCGAAAACCTTGCTGGCAGACCTGAAGTTGCGGATATCGAAACGGCGTTGCGTCTGCAAATATTAGAGCGGCTTATGCAGACGCAACTGGAAAAGCCGTTTCGTCAGTGAAGATAGACATCGCCTAGGGCATTTATGGTGGCTCCTAAAAATAGACACTTTTCAGTTTACGTTCATAGGCGAAAACTGAAGATTTCACCCTACGAGAAAAGTATGGCAAACATTACCGAAATTGTAAATGACTTTGGCGAGAACATTGTTCAGGTAGATGGCGATATCCCTGTTGATCTATCAGCGCAGGATGGAGATAGGTTTCTTTTCATCAGTTACGATCAGAGTTTCCTAACGCACGGTTTGCACAAGTACCCTGCCAAATTTTTTCCAGAGTTACCGCGTTGGCTCATCAAACGGTATTCTCAAGAAAACGACTGGATCCTTGATCCGTTTGCGGGCAGCGGCACGACAAATGTTGAGGCACTGTTCTCAAGGCGACACTCGGTCGGCATTGATGTTGATCCATTTTCACGCTTCATTTCAAGAGTGAAGGTAACACCGTTGGGCGAAACGGAACTTAAGTTGGTGCAAAAAGTGTTGTTAGAGGCTATTTCGCATTATCGCCCTTCACTTGTTAATAAATCCGATTTACCGGATTTTCCTTACAGAGACAATTGGTTCAACAAAGAAATTCTATTGGAGTTAACCTACTTAAAAAAGCAGATTCAATCCGTTGACACGGACGCTGCTGTTAAAGCCTTCTTCAAGCTTTGTCTGTCGTCCATTATCCGTGCTGTCTCGAACGCCGATGACAATTGTACGCGTACGGTGATTCGGAAAAAGTTAAACAAATTGGTTCGTCCGTCGGATGCATTGAACCGATTTGTGAAAGCACTCCATGTGAAAGTCCCGAAAATGTTAGAATTTTCCCGAAATTATCCAATAGGCATAACTACCGATTTTCCAGAGGATATGGACGCAAGGAACATCAAATATGAGTCGAATTACTTTGACCTCGCGTTAACCTCACCGCCTTATGTCAACGCCGTTGACTATCCGAGAACCCATCAATTGGAGATGTATTGGTTAGGCTTCGCGCGGGACTCCCTAACGGCTTTGAAGAAACAAAACGTTGGGACAGAAAGCGTTTCAGCTACCTATTATAAAGTTCAGCACGAAATAGGGGTCCCTGAGGCAGATAGGGTGATGACGAACATTTTTGAAATTGATCCGAGGCGTGCGTTCATTGCCTTTAAGTATTTAGAGGACATGCGAAAGAATCTGAATGAGGTTTACAAAGTGCTGCGAGAAGGGGGTAGATACGCCATTGTCGTCGGCAATAATCGTATTCGGGGTCACTTGTTTGAGAGTTGGAAGTATCTCATGCCGATCGCCGAAAATATTGGATTTGAAGTTGAAACTTACTTCGGTTCAGAGATTATCAAACATTTTATTAAAGTGCCCCGAGGGGAACGTATCAATACTGATTGGATTCTAGTTTTGAAAAAATAACAGTACAGAGTACGAACTACCTTTCAGTTTAGACGTGACAAAGCCCTAGCTTGCTTGTTCCTGTTCTTTAATTCGGTTTGCGTTACGTACGAGTGTTAGCAATTCCTTGCCTCGCGTCTCGGCTTGCGCCTCGCCTCTTGCAACAACCTCCGGATGCTGCTGTAAGATGCCTTTAAGCGTCTGATGGACGGTCTTCAGACAACCGTTTTTCGCCCAGACACTTTCGCGTAGGATTTCAGCGAATTGCGCGATGGCGGTAGCGAATTGAAGTCTCGGTGAGGCACCTTCAAATTCGTCTTTAAGGTCTTCAACAAGGAATTTTTCGCTGACTTCCGTTACTTTCTGCGTATCAGGATCTTCATAACGGATGGCGACTTTTGCGAGTTCGCCGCTGTCAACGCCTTTATTGAGTTTGACTTCATAGAGTGCCGTAACGCTGTGTCCGGATCCGATCTCTCCAGCATCCGCATCGTCATTTCGGAAATCCTCATGTTTCATCTGGCGATTTTCATAGCCGAGCAGCCGAAAACTTCTGACGGTATCCGGGTTGAACGTGACCTGAACTTTTGCGTCTTTCGCGATAATCTGCAAGGTCCCGGTGAGATTCTCGACGAAGATACGACGCGCCTCGCTAAGCGTATCAACATAGGCGTAATTCCCATTACCTTTCTTAGCGAGGTCTTCCATGAGGACATCGTTATAATTCCCCATACCGAACCCGACCGTCGTTAAGAAGATGCCGTGGTCATCAACATAATCTCGAATTTGCTTGAGAAGGACTTTTGGAGATGTTACGCCTTCGTTTGCGACACCATCTGAACAGAGGATTACCCGATTGATACTATCGCTCTGGATATTCTTACGAGCGAGTTCATACCCTTTGTGGATGCCGTCTTCAACATTTGTCACGCCCTCTGGACACAAGGAATCAATTCTTTCCAAGATGTGTTCCCGATTCACAACGCTGGTATGTGGGAGAACAACGCGGGCATCGGTGCCGTAGACGACAACGCCAATCTTGTCGGTTGGGCGGAGTTGTTTGACCAAAAGCCGCAACGCCTTTTTCACGAGTCCCAACCGATTCTCCATCCCCATTGAACCAGAGACATCAATCACAAAGGTGAGTATAGCATCCTTGCGATCGGTGTCTGGAATGACGCGCCCCTGAATTCCAACACGTAGCATCTGGAGTTGCTTGCCTTCCCCAAATTTTGAAGGTGCGCCCTCAAGATGCAGTGCGAAAGCGTCGTCTGCTGCGGGTGTATAGTCGTAATCGAAAGCGTTGACGAGCTCCTCAACCCGTACGGCTTCTGGTGGTGGGAGAAAGCCGTCCTGTATGTAGCGGCGCGTCACGGCATAAGACGCACTATCGGCATCCATACCAAAAGTTGATTGGTTGTCGTCTTCCGGATCAATAAACGGGTTCGTGCCGTGTCCTTTGAAGAAGACATCGTGGTAAGCGGCACCGTTGGGCGGGCTTAATTCCGTTGATAGCGGCATAGGTGCGCTTAACCTTCTGGCTGGCGTGCTTATCTGGCTATATGGTGTTGATGGAGGTGGGACAACATCACAAAGCAGCATTGATTCGCTGGCATTGAAGTTAAGTGGCATCTCACGAGAGATTAATTCAGCACCATCTAAACCGTTATCCGTAAACACATACCGACAGACGAAATCCGTGACCAACTGGACATCGGTGGCTTGGTAGGTTATGCGTGTGCGCGTATCGTTTTCATGGTCAATTGTAGCATCGTGCAACGGACACTCAACGGTTTCAATTGCGTCTTCACCTTCAACGTCTATTGACATCAAGAAACTGCCGACAGGTTGATTGGTTCGCAAATGATGCGTGTATACCAAACTCTCGTCAACTTCCTCAACAAGTTCAGTATACCTGATTTGAAGGCGACATTCACTCCGATCAGGAATCGGTGGAATCTGTACTTGCAACGCAGAAGTACCGATTGTCCGTAGCATTTGCAAATCCGGAGCTTGGAGAATGCGCTTGTAGAACTCGACTAACTTACTGCTTCGCAACAATCCTGATTTCTCGAGATTACCATTAATGCGAATCTCGGTATTTGAGATGTCTGCCCGATCAGGAAGCGGAAAAACGAAAAGACCGCTCACTGGAATTTTGTTTGGATTGCTGAAAACGAGCGCTACTTCTGTCGTTGCTAATCGCTTCTGGATTGAAACATTCACATGATAACGTTCAACTGTCAATTTCTGAGATTGAGATGCCTGAGTCTCTGAAGGGACAAGGAGGCTTCTCGCGAGTGTGTAGAATTCCAATTGGTTCATGGAATATCTCCTTTTGTTATATGTTTAAGCGTTGGGTTTAGTTGGTTTGTCAAGTGTGAGATAAAGTCGTTCAGGCACGTCTATTTGTAGTTGTGCCTGTAATGCGCCAAGAGCATGAAAAAGGCACATTTAAAACCTATACATTTAATAAGACGTTGGATTTTTTGGGAGGTTTAAAATGCTGTTTTTTTATTTTGTGTGTCTATCCAAAATCGTAGGCATTCAACGAACTTTATGAAAGGGCGATTCAACTTGGAACAAACCGAAAGCAAATCGCCCTATCATAATGGTTATGAAACGGGCGGATATTGAAGTCCGCCCGTGCAGAAGGTCAATGGGTTAGGCTCTGCCGTAAACGGGGATGGCAGCGCCGTTGATGATGGTTGCGTCATCGGAAGTGAGGAAACATATCACTTTGGCGACATCAGCGGGGGCTACCCACCGATCATGTTCTTCGTCCGGCATGGATTCTCGGTTGGCAGGGGTGTCCATAATGCTCGGCATAATGGCGTTGACATTTACGCCTGAATCCATCACTTCAGCGGCTAACGACTCGGTCAAGGTGCGGACACCTCCTTTGGAGACACAATAGGCACTCAAACCCGCTTCGCCTTTTAAACCGGCGCGTGCGGAGACGTTAATGATCTTCCCGTAACCCTGCGCGGTCATGTGCGGAATGGCCGTCTTGCAGCAGAGGAAAACCGATTTGAGGTTGAGGTTCATCATGAAGTCCCACCTATCCTCTTCAAGTTCCGCCGTTGGTATCCCTCCGACAAAGCCGCCGACAATATTTATCAAGACATCCAACGATCCAAATTTGGATATGAATTCCTCTATAGTCTTCTGAACCTCGGCTTCTTCGGTAACATTCGCAAACAGGAAGGTAACATCTTCGCTGAGTTCAGGGTTGTACGCTTTGAAACGTTCGACCTCGTCTTCAAATAGGTAGGTGACAGCAACGGTGTCGCCTTGCGAGAGATATGCTTTGGTGACGGCACTGCCTAATATACCGGTGCCGCCTGTGATGAGGACGTTTCGGTTCTGTTTTGCCATTTTTGAATTTCTCCATTTTGTTTAGCAGTTGAGTATATAGTGCTGAAAGAACACTTCTTACATAACCCCGATGCCGGGGTGTTCTGGTAGGATTAGTTTACCGTTATTAAGGGTTACACCGGTGTACGGGTCGTTTGTGATGAGCAGGTTGCCGTCGAGATCGGCGTAGTCTACGAGCGGTGTTAAGTGCGCAGCGGCGGTGATGCCGAGCGAACTCTCTATCATACAACCGATCATAACGAGTAAGCCGTGTGCGCGAGCGACGTGTATTATCCGATGTGCTTCAAGCAGCCCGCCACACTTGACGAGTTTGATGTTGATACCGTCAACGCATTCAGCAAGTGCAGGAATATCACTTGCACGTTTGACACTTTCATCGGCAATGATTGGCAATTCCGAGTTGTCTCGGACAAATTTGAGTCCAGCCAGATCATTAGGCTTTGTCGGCTGTTCAATCAGTTCAACGCCATGTTCGGCAAGTTCGCGAATCTTGCGGACAGCCTCTTTCGGTGTCCAGGCTGTATTTGCATCGACGTAGATAGGCTTATCTGTCACGCCGCGGAGTGTCGCGATTATCTCAATATCGCGAGGGGTACCGAGTTTGATCTTTAGGATCGGATACGCTTCAGCGTTTCGGACTTTCTCTGCCATCACTTCAGGCTCATCAAGCCCGATGGTAAACGACGTGCAAGGCGTTTTCTGTGGGTTGAGTCCCCAGAGTTGGTAGAGGGGAACGCCGATTTTTTTACCGAGTCGGTCGTGTAGTGCCATATCAATAGCGGATTTTGCTGCGTAGTTGCCGCCGATCAGCGTTTCAACAGTCGCCATCACATCATGGATTGCATCAAGGTTGTTAGGCAGTGTTGGGGCAATAGTTTCTAATGCAACACTGACCGTCTCAACGGTTTCACTGTAAAATCGTGCGGGTGCCGTTTCACCGATGCCGCCATCAATCTCTACTGAGATTACTTGCCGATAGGCATCTGTTGCCCGACGTGCAATCTTGAACGGATGTTTGAGTTGAAGATTTGTAATTCGAGAAACAATATTCATGTTATTTCCAACCAGTGATACAGAACTTACGCCAAGCGCAATAAATTGCGCTCCTACGAACTATACTGCCTTTGAGAAACACGCGCTTTTCCAAAGTATATCTGTTTGTAGTTAAGAAGTGTGCCTACTCCTGTTGTCTTTCTTCTAAGTACGTTAGGAAACGCTTGCGTTCTTCCGCATCAATGTCTCCATCTGCTTTTAGGAAAGTCCATGCGCCGAAAAAGATGGCATGTGCTTCCTCTACAGCGGAAGCGTTTTGCCGATTTAAGGATCGGATTTCAAGGGTCATGGCCATTTTGTTCGTCTGCTGGATTTCAGGAGTTGTCCGGTCTTGAACTGTGATGATCGGGGTCTCATAAAGTGTATTGTTGAACTGTTCGAGTATCCGTTTTAGAAATGTTTCCGTCCCTTGATTGCCTCGGTAGTGCGCTGCAACAATAGGAGGTTCATCTTTAGCTTGTGGTGCGTGATTAATTTGCAGATAAAATCCTCTACCCGCGATAGCGTTAATTGTCTCTATCCGCTTCTTTAGCGTCGATTTCTGTCCGAGGGTATGAATGTTATAGACTTTCGCGCCAGATAGTTCCAGTAACTCTTGTAAAGTTTCGATCAATTTCTGCGTGGTAGGCGTATCGCCCCGTGAATCAAGAATGATGAGGGTTGATGCGAACACGCCACCCGCAATAGGACGCAGTTTGGTATGCGCAACCGTTGCCAGATTCGGGGTAATGTCAATGTTGCGTTTGTGGGGATAGTAGCCCACCTTGGAAATGCGTAGGGTCGTTTTGATTGGAGGTTTCGACGTAGAATCGGTTGTGATGAAGAAATGTCCGTTGGTATCTGTGGTTGCGGTTATCCCTGGATCCGCCTGCAATTGTACATCCTGCAGCGGTTTTCCGGAGGCTGCGTCAGAGATTTGTCCCTGTACAATGGCGGTGTCTGTGTCTGTAAAGTGAATCGTTAGCGATGCGCGTTTCTCACCGTAAGAGGCTTCTACGGTTGCTGTTCCGGGTGTATTAGGTGCATAGAGATAGAAGTTCGATGAACCGCGCTTTGATAATTGAAGGGTCTCTGCCAATGTCCCGTTTGACGTTTGCATGTAGATCGGTTCGCCATCAGCGATGGGTGTTCCGTCAGCGTCAAACGCGGTTACAGAAATACCGACGTAACTTTTAGCGTCAGCGGGAAGTGTATCCGTCCAAGCGTTAAGGCGAAGTTCTACTGCTGCGGGTGCGACTTTGAACCACTGTTGCGAAGGCAAACTATGATTTCCATAATAGTTCACTAATTCAGTTTCGACAAAATGGGTACCGTTTGCGAGCGGTTCTTCAATAGCGACCGTGATCATATCCGTATCACGATTATAGTGATACGGTACGCTTATGCCATCAACTTTAATTCGGATAGCGTCGGTGAAAACCTGCTGTCGTTTGAGCATCCACGCGCCGCGTTGGTGGAGTCCATCCATAACCTGAATTTGAAGTCGTGGCGTTCTGGTCTGAATAACAGTTTCCGGTTGCGGCTCTACTAAAATGCCCTTCGGAAACCCAGCAGCAACATAGCGTGCGAGACCGAGAAAATAGCCGTAAGCCTCTTTTCTGAGATAGTCGTCCTTTTTCAGCCGCGCCTCTTCCTCCGGGTTTGAGAGAAAAGAAGCCTCACATAAGACGGCTGGACATTTCGTTAGTCGCAAAACGCCAAAGCCAGAAGCTGCTACCAACTTATCCGAAAAGAGGCCTGTCGCTGGTGAATAAGGTAATCGCAGTGCGTCTGAGACCCCCTGTTGCACATATCGAGCGAGGTCAAGACTTTGGCGCGAGTCGTCCGCGTCACCGTGATACCATGTAGAAGTGTAGTTCGTGTCTGGGTTGTCAATGCCGTTATGGTGAAGTGAGATAAAAAAATGGGCACCACTTTCGTTGGCAATTTGACTGCGTGTCGGCAGACTCACGTAAGAATCATCAACACGCGTCATGACGACAGTCGCGCCAACTTCTTGCAACATGTTCCTTAAGTGAAGGGCGACCTGTAAATTGACATCCGCCTCACGAACGCCTGTGGGACCGCGTTTGTAATCGGAGATGTGTTTTTGTCCGCCGTGTCCTGGGTCCAGACAGATTTTGAATCCGTTGAGATGCCGAGTATAAGAGGGAATCTCAGTGTGGAAAGGTGTCTGCTGCTCTGTAATTTTTTGGCGGCGCGAACAGCCGATAAACAGCAGAAAAACTGAGGTAATAACGGCAATTTTGTAAAAGAGGCGGGTTTCCATATAAGTAGATGTGCCTGAACGGAGCGTGTCCTTCAGAATAGGCGTGCAGCAGTTTCGTCAGCACGTGTAAACGTACCTATCTGTTCCGCCTCCGCCTCGTTCGTCGCGATCCGGGACGCTCAAGGATTTCTTTGAGAATGATCCCTTGACGAAATGTTTGGGGCGACAAATCCAGCAGTGACGTAGCAGGGACAGATCGGATTCCGGCTGGAGATTCCACAGGTACTCGCGGCGGTTGTGGACTCTCAACAGGCTGAGCCGGCTCTTGTGGTGTAGGCGGTTCCGGTTCTTCAGAAGCCGCGGGCACCGCTTCCGTTTCGTCTTCGTCCTCTTGCGTCATCATCTGCTCTAACTCGGTTGCAAACGGAAAATCTTCCATGAAAGGGGGTGGTGCTGCTTCACTGTCACTCTCAGCAAGCGTATTTTCCTCCACTCTTCTTTCAGCATTCTGTTGTTGTGCCTTCCGTTGACGCGAGTAGCGCACGACGAGCGACAGAATTACGATGACTGCCATCACGGCCAATTCGACGATATTTTCCATCGTTTTCTCCTTTAGGGGCCGGTGTTATGTGTGAAGGGCATGACGGAGCATGCCTACTCCTTTGCTGCAATGCCTACTATGAAAGCCCGAGTGAGTGCGAAGAACGCGTTGTGTCTATATCTTGTCCTTCACCAACGGGTGTAGCGATGGACTGACGCATCTCCGTATCCGCGAGAATATTCCGGAGTTCATAATAATCCATGACGCTCATTCTTTCGGAGGTAAGGGTGTCGGCAATCGCGAGCGGTACTTCAGCGTCAGCCTCAATGAGTTTGATTGTCATCTCTTCAACGAGTGCCTTATTCTCTTCCTCTTCGGCTTGTGCGCGTGCGCGTTGTTCTTCCGCCTTCGCGCGTGCGATCTTGAGTTCCGCTTCGGCTTGGTCGGTCTGTAATTTAGCGCCGACGTTTTCGCCGACATTTATATCAGCTATATCAATAGAGAGAATCTCAAATGCGGTTCCAGCGGCTAAACCTTTAGCGAGGACTGTCTCTGAAATTCGGACTGGGTTTTCTAAAACTTGCTTGTGGCTTCCGGATGAACCGATCGTAGTGATAATTCCCTCACCGACCCTTGCGCGGATGGTATCTTCGGTAGCACCACCGACGAGTCTGTCAATATCCGCTCGGACCGTAACGCGCGCTTTAACAATTAACTGGATGCCGTCGCGAGCAACAGCAGTGATGCCACTATTGGCATCATCTGTACTGGGTATATCGATAATCTCCGGCGTAACACTGACCTGGACGGCTTGCAAGACATCCCTCCCTGCGAGGTCGATTGCGGCGGCTTGTGCGAAACCGAGATCAATGCTCGCTTTGTCAGCTGCAATAAGTGCTGCGACAACACTTGCGACGCGTCCGCCAGCAAGAAAATGTGCTTCAAGGTCATCAAGAGATAGACTTAGCCCCGCCTTGGTAGCGTTAATCTGTGGTTCCACAATTCCAGCGGGTGGGACCCGCCGTAAGCGCATTGCAACGAGATCAAAGATTCCGACTTTAACGCCTGCTGCAATGGCGGTAATCCACAACCCAACTGGCACGAGCCAACTGATAATAATTAGGAACAGGAGTATCAAAACAGCGATAATTGCAACAATTGTTGGTGTCATATTTCCTCTTCTCCATTGAGAGTGCGCGATCGCCGGATCGCGCGTATAGCAGTAAGTTACTGCTCAGTAATGTTTAAGTTGCCTTCACGGAATGCGTTTGCGAGGGAGCGGGGGACCTCCGCTTCAGCTTCAACGACCTTTGCGCGCATCTCCTGAACGCTTGCGGTCATCTGTTGTTTCCGAGCAACCGCCATTGCGCGACGTTCTTCTGCCTTCGCTTGTGCGACAACGAGATCAGCTTCGGCTTGTTCCGCTTGAAGTTCTGCCCCGATATTTTTGCCAACATTGACATCCGCAATATCGATAGAAAGGATTTCAAAAGCGGTTCCGGCATCAAGTCCGCGGTCGAGTACAGTTTTCGAGATGATGTCTGGGTTTTCAAGTACATCTTCGTAGGTTTCAGAGGCACCGATTGCGCTGATAATGCCTTCACCGACCCGTGCGATGATCGTCTCCTCACCGGCACCCCCAACGAGCCGATTGATGTTTGTACGCACAGTGATCCGGACGGTGGCAATCAATTCGACGCCATCCAAAGCGAGGGCACTGATACGAGGGGTGGTAATCACGCGCGGATTAACACTCACCTGAACAGCCTCAAAGACGTCGCGTCCCGCCAAATCTATAGCGGCGGAGCGTTGAAAATTGAGTTCAATCCTCGCTTTGTCTGCTGCGATGAGAGCGCTGGCAACATTCAGGACGTTACCACTGGCAAGGTAATGTGCCTCTAATTCGGAAGTTGATACTTTCAATCCTGCCTTGTGGACACTGATTAAAGCTTTGACAATAACATTTGGATTTACGCGTCTGAGGCGCATGCCGATCAAGTCAAAAATTCGGAGCGGGACACCCGCTGCGACAGCGGCGATCCAAAGTCCAACAGGAACGAACCAAAAGAACGTGATAATAACAATTAAAGCGACAAGGGCGATTCCCCCTGTAAATAGATCCATTATCTGCCTCCTACGAATAGTTGTCAGTTTTCAGTTGTCAGTTTTCAGTAACTTTGCTGTGGTATTCAGTTTTATTGTAGACTCCAGAGGAACTTTGACATCACAAGATACCAACTCTCACTGCGAGGCAAACCGACTCCGCATAACTGATAACCACTCTATTGTAAACTACGAACGACGACACGACTTCCTTCTACAAAGATCACTTCAATATCAGTTTCTGGTGCGACAAATTCACCTTGCGTGACAATATCGACGCGATGTCCGCTGATTAAGGCTGCACCGGCGGGGCGCAAGGGCGTGAGCGCCTTCCCGGATTTCCCAACCAGACTCGCCAATTCTGACGGGGGTGCGTGGAACCCTTCCTCTTTGTTTTGCGCGGTGCTCAAGATAAAGGCTTTACCGACAGACGTTCTCCGCAACACGGACAGCCCGATGATTGCCAACGGAATGACCAGTACGAGCGTTATCCCCGTAGAAGTTAGCGCGGTCTGCCAACCGAATTGCGACCATGCGACCCCGAAGCCTATTAGTACAAGTAGTGCTCCCGGTATGCCTGCCGCACCAAATCCTGGAAGAATCAACAGTTCGATAAATACCAATAAGATCCCAAAACTGATGAGAAAAATTAGAAACCACATAGTTGTCCCTCCAAACGCATCAAGCACTCCCAACGAAATTAATCATCCTCAACTGCTTCCACGAAAATTTTAGGACCTTCAACCTCAACAACTTTGACACTACTATTCTGTGAAATGAAATCACCGACGGTAACAACATCTACCCTTTTATCACCGATTCGCGCTGTCCCTGAGGGCCGTAGCGGTGTTAAGGCGGTCCCCGATTGTCCAAGATACGCCTGAAAATCCTCGGCACTTGAAGAGTGGTATCCCATCTGAGTATCCATGACAGTCGAGAGTGCGAACCTCTGGAAGAGGCGAGTTTCAGGTAAGAAAAACGCGGCGAGGATTACCAATGCAGAAGTCAAAATCACAGAGATCGAGAGCCACAGCACAGCTGTACTGAACTCATGGACCTTGTCAAAAACAAAGAAGACACTCCCCAACATC
The DNA here is from genome assembly GCA_951828385.1 of uncultured Poribacteria bacterium. Taxonomy (GTDB): domain Bacteria; phylum Poribacteria; class WGA-4E; order WGA-4E; family WGA-3G; genus WGA-3G. Next base: position 2,087,683 of record OX639973.1, on the reverse strand, counting down.
ATTATAATGCCTAAGATTCCGGCGACCCCGAAACCCGGGATCACAAAAATTTCCAAAACTATTAACCCTACACCGATAAGGAAGAGCAGTAAGGCCCATTCGGCACCGATTTTCAGCAGCATGTGTCCACCAAAGAAGAGCCCTACACAGAGCAACCCAAGGAAGCCGGGGACACCGAAACCGGGTGATCGAATCTCTATAAAGATACCGAGAATCCCTAAAGAAAGCAGAAGGGAACTGATGAAAGGATTTGTGAGAAAGAAAACGACCCTATCTGCGAGCGTTGTTCTCACTTCAGTAACACGTGCATCGGAGAGCGTTTTGAGGCGATTGACTTGGGAAATGCCGTATTCACGCTGGCGTTGCATGATAGCTTCTTCTGTGAGAGGCATTTTGGTTCCGGCAACCTCAACAATCTCGTACTGTGCCAATAATTCAGCGAGGGTTTCTGCCTGTGCATCAGCGAACTCGTATTCAAGCGCCTGCCGTGTGGACAATGTGAGCAATTTGCCTTGCGCACAGAGGATCTCCATCTCTTCGCCTTCTTCTTCGCGCGTTGCGTATTCCTCGGGTAGAAGCTTGATGATCTGTCCATCTTTGAGTTTAACGAGCACAAGTTCTTTGTCAACCATAGCTTCGGCGATATCGGGGTTCCGGTTTTCACGTTCAGCGGTTGCTCGAATGGTTCCTTGGATGTAGGAGATCGCTTTTTCACCAACTTCCTGTCCTTGAACATTCACAGGTGCGGAGTCCCCGATAGTGCCGCCTGAAGTCATGACGATCTGATTGCAAGCGATAGAGATCATTGCGCCTGCTGAGATCGCCTGCCGATTGACAAAAGCGATCGTTGGGATCTGTGTTTCTTGAATTGCGCGAATGATATTGACGGCAGAGTCAACTCTGCCGCCCGGTGTATCGACATCAAAAACGATTACATCCGCCCTGGCTTCCTCAGCTTGCTGAATACCCTCACTGATGTAGGTACCGAGGCCGCTACCGATCTCGTTGCGTATATCTACGACATAAACGAGCGCGGGGTCCTGCGCGAGTAAGTTTCTACTCAAGAAGTGACATCCGATTAAAAGGAGTACGTAAGCCAGCAGGTGTGTTTTGCGTCTCATGAAATTACCCTCACTCGTCGTTTGGATTGCCGGTTCTACCTTTTTCAGTCCAGAAGTGTTTTTTGTGCAATAATTTAATGATTGATAACTCATTGCATTATATCTTAAGGTCGTCTCATACGTCAAGGTTTATTTGTATTTTTGGCTTAGGTTGATGTCAATTCTTCTTGAATCCATGCGTGCAGGACGTGATTGAGAATTAAATGGACATCCTCAACGGGTCCATAGCGATTGCTGTCTACGACCACATTGTCATCGCAAATCGTTGCTAAGGTGCCGCCGCCGAATCCGCTCCACCCAATTGTTTTGCACCCTATGTCTTTGGCGTGCCGGATTGCGCGGATCACATTCTCAGAGTTTCCACTTGCACTGATACCGATAACGACATCTTCGGGATTCACAAGATTTTTTAGTTGCTCAACAAAGACATCTTCATAGGAAACATCGTTCGACCATGCACTCATTGTTGCGACGTTGTCAGTCAAACTGATGACTCGGAAACGGGGTTTCCCAGGGATGCTGGTGCCTTTTCCCAAATCACAGGCGAGGTGTGAGGCTGTGGAGGCACTTCCGCCGTTGCCAATCACAAAGATTTGTTTTTCGGCGTAATATGCCTCCATAATAACATCTATGGACCGCCGGACATCCGGCAGTGTAAGTCTTTCTAACACACCCTGAAGGTGTGAAATATAGTTTTGAATTCTGTCCATTTTTCCATTTTCACGAAAGTTGGCGTGCCTTGCACGCTTGTGTTAAAAGTTAGTGTTTACGACGCGCTCTCCAACTGCGTTAGCGAATTCTCTTTCTCGTGTGCCTTGAAATAGGCGTTCGGGTCATGATACAAAGCCCCTTCCGGTAGCCACTCCCATAAGGGTCCTAAACTTTTTCGTATCCGCTCGATATAGAACTGTGGAATTTCTGTCGTCTGCCCTTCAAAGAAGGGTCGGAACTGAGGGTCTTCGTCAAGTCTGCGTCGGATTTCACGGTAGTACTTGAGTTGTTCAAACCAAGGCAGTACCCGGATAACGTTCACCCATCGGGGCATGAAGGCATCAATCGCCTTGTAACTTTTATAGAGATTTCCCCATGAAATGTTATGTTTGATGAGATCAATGACGTTATCGTAAAACTCATCCCACGCATAGTTTTTCGGCGTGATGTTCATCCCTCGCTTGCTGTCAAGAAAATAAAATGGAAAGGGTAAAACCCTGCCGTCGCGTTGATACTCCAGGTTGAGAGGTGCTGCCTGTCCATAGGATGTGAGTAGCAGATAGGCGGGATAGGCACCAGGAGTCATATCCAGGAAGCGTTTGGTGAGTTCAAACGGTTCTGACCCTTCATCGATATCAAGTCCGAATACGAAGTTAGTTTGAACGTAGGGGACGTATCTCAGAATCATGTTAACCTGTTCCGAGACCTGTCGAACTTTGTCAATTCCGCTATTCCTTCCTGTTTTCGATTTGTTCCCGAAGTCCTGCCACGACTCAACCCCCGGCAGGAGCATTTTAAATCCGTTTCGCTGCAGCCGTTTCATGTGGGGTTCCGAGAGGAGCGCGAGGCTGCTTTCGGCGATGAAATCAATGCTCCCTGGCGGTACTGCGTCTTCGATTGCAGAGAGGTAATCATCGAATCGGACACCAAAATTTGGATCGTGCCATCCGACAATGGGTCGTTTAAACTTCCCTAATAGGAAACGTAAGTCTGATTTAATGAAATCAAAGTCGAGAGGTTGATAGGGAATAACTGAATCAATACAAAAGCTGCAGGTGTAGGGGCACCCCATACTGCCGAGCATCGGTACAGTTTTGAACCATGGTGCTTTTCTGTGGGTGAGTTCTATAAATTTCCAACGCTCTTGCACACTGGGCAGCGTCATGGGTTGTCTGTCTGCTGAGAGTTGGATACCGGTAGGTCGGTGCGCTGAGCAGTCTTGCAAAAGTTCTCGAATGACCTCTTTATCAGTGAAACCGAGCACATAATCGAAGTACTTTTGGGCATCTTCAGGATAGCATCGGGCATGCGGGCCTCCAAGTACGGTAACTGCGCCTCGGGATCGGAAGAGGTTACTTAAGGCGTATGCGAGTTGGGCACCCTGAGAAAATGTTCCTATAATAATGAGATCAAGCGTTTCAGGAAATTCTTCAATAGGATCTTCAAGCCCGGTGTAACAGACAAAGGTGACATCATGTCCTTCTTCTTCACACCAGACAGCGATGGTTTGGGGCATGATGCTTGCGAGATTGGCGTGCATTGTGCGTGCCCACAGATTTCGCGTAGGTCCTTTAGCAACAAGGTCAAGGATACCAATTTTGAGTTTTCGCATGGTCATTCCTTCTTTGAGAAGTCTTCTCAAATATGGTGAATTCTGACAATAAACAGACACTTCGGTGAGTGGCGGACGGGGAACGTCCACCCACCACTGTCGAAGTTTCCCAACCTCGACCCTGTCTTAGTATACAAGTAACTGTATATTTTACCGTAAACGTAGGTTTAATGGTAAAATAAAAGTTTTTGATATAAGGAAAATTCCTATGGTAGAGGTAACCAGAATCCTAACGCAAAGGAATACCCGTGCTTATTATACTACTTTTTTGTGAAATTGACAACTTTTTTCATATTTCCACCAGAGTCATTCAGTTTTAAGAAATTATAGAGTTTCTCGTTCTTTTTGAAGTCCGGTGCGGTTGCAAACCGCGCCTACCGGACCAGGGGGTACAAAAACAGAACTATTAGTCTTTCAACTTTGAACTTGATAGTAGGTTCGTAGTAGTGCGATTTATCGCACGTCAGGAACGGGCAATGAATTGCCCTACTACGAACAGGATCACCTATAAACTCAACATTGAAGCACTACTATTCAGACGACTAATGCGATGGCGGCGAGGTCGCCTAAAGCTTCGCCCAATTGTGCGGGTGCGATTTTAACGGCTTCTGCGGTGCGCGGCATTGCGAATTCTGAAACCGTTTTCCGAATCGGATCGAGCAAAAGATCACCTGCAGCGATTGCAATTGTTCCTAATAAAACGATGTCTGGGTTCAAAATGTTTACCAAATTCGCGATGCCCCACCCCATATAATACGCGGTTTCCTCAACAAGTTGCAAAGCCAGAATATCACCCGTCCGCGCCGCTTGGAGTACATGCTCAGACTTAACATTTTCGATCCTGTTGTTAGCAAGATTTAGGAGCCTTGTCGCTGCTGCTTTTCTATCTGTAAGTTGCTTTTGTATCGCGTCTTGTGCGCGGCGTGCAATCGCGGGCCCCGAACAGAGTGCTTCAAGACATCCGCGTTTGCCGCATCCACAAGGCGGTCCGTCTGGTAGAAGGATTTGATGTCCGACCTCTCCAGCACTATCGTTGGCACCGCGGTAGATATGACCATCAATAACAATGCCGCCGCCGATTCCGGTACTCATCGTCATATAGAGCAGCGCATTGTATCCGCGTCCACCGCCAAACCTGTATTCTGCGAGTGCGCTTGCATTGGCATCGTTCTCAATTGTCACAGGTATGTGAAATTCGGATTCAAGTTGCGCTTTTAGCGGCAACGCGTCCCACCCGGGTAAATTCGGTGGTGAATAGACGACCCCGGTCTTTGTATCTAAGGGACCGCCACAACTCACACCAATCGCCGAAACTGATTCCTGCACCAAATCCGCCGATGCAACGGTCTCACGAACCATTTCAAAAAGCAATTGGAGTGCGTATTCTGGTCCTTTTTCTGCAAGCGTCGGTTTCCGCACTTTGCTAAGGATGTGTCCGGTGCTATCCGCGACAACAGTGGCAAGTTTAGTGCCGCCGATGTCAATTCCAACAACGTGTGTTCTCATCGGTTCTCTTTCAGATATAGTGTGTTTTTAAAGGGCGTAAATCGGGCTTACAAGGTTTCCCTCTCACAATTTTAGAATGCTCCGTCTTACAATTGATAATTCAGTTCGCGAAGTGCGGGATAAATCTGTGCGTATGCGTTCAATTTCTCATCGTACTGTTGTGTGAGTTCCTCACGTGGATAGTATACATCGCGTGGCGTGACTAACTGGTCAACGGCTGTTTCAATGGAATCGTACTTGCCTATTGCAGTGCCAGAAAGAATAGCAGTCCCCAGGCAGACCCCCTCGGATATATCAAGGGCGATGACCTTTTTGCCAAACATATCGGCTTTGAGTTGGAGCCACTTCTCAGATTTCGCGCCGCCCCCGATAGCCCGTACCTCGTTTATGACGACACCTGCGTCCTGCAACATAGCGAGATTTTGTTTAATCTCGTAACTGATGCCTTCCAATACCGCTTTGACGAGTTCCGCCTTGGTTGTTGAAAGCGTTAACCCGACAATTGCGCCTTTCGATTCCAGATCAAGATAGGGGGTACCTGAACCGGTAAAGTGTGGTAGTACCATCGCTGTCCCCGGTGCATCGGGAATATCCTGCAACAGGATGTCATAGACATCGCGTCCTTCCGCTTCAGCTTGGGCGACCTCTGCCTGTGCGAGGGTGTCTCTATACCAGCGTAGTACAACGCCGCCGCTTGACACAAAACCGAGTGTGACATACAACCCGTCAACGACGTGCGGATAACAGGCAAAATTCCCGTCTATCATCTGCTGGTTGATGACAGGTTCGGTGAAGGCGGGCGCGATACATTCAACGGTGCCGGTTGCGTCCATGACCTCGCCACTGCGGATGATCCCTGCGCCTAATGCGCCACAGGGCTGATCGTGTCCCCCCGTAACACAAACCACACCTTGCGGGAGCCCGAGTTCATCAGTGACCTTAGAACCTACTTCACCGATGACGGTTCCTGATGGTGCGGTTTTTGGAAAAAGCGTTGCATCAACATCCGCCAATCCGAGCATTTTCTCTGACCAGCATTTGTCGATAATGTCGAAAGCCATCGTGCGTGCCGCGAGGGAATAATCTACGACAGGTGGCATACCGAGTTTGAAGTAGACAAAATCCTCAAAGCCGAGGAATTTTGATACTTGCCGATAGATGTGAGGTTGATTCCGCTGTATCCAGATCAGTTTCGGAAGCGTATGAATATCGCTGATCGGCATCCCTGTGATTTGCATCACTTCGAGAGGCGTTATGTGTTGCTTTAGTTCGTCACAGATGCCTGCTGTGCGAGCGTCAAAGGTTGTGATAGCGTTGGCTAAAATTTTCCCAGTGGCGGATACGGGTGTCACCGCTTCACCTTGCGAGGCAACACTGATTGCTTCAACGGGATCAGATTTTGTTTGCGTTGCAACCTGTTGAATACCAGCCGCGATATTCTCCCAAACGACATTCGCGTCGAGTTCCGACCAACCGGTTTGCGGATGGATCAATGGATATTCGCCATACGCCTGTGCGAGGAGTGTGCCATCCTCACGAAATGCGATGACTTTGCACCCTGTTGTGCCAACATCAATGCCCAAAAGACTCATTGCTATGTTCTCCTTGATACAAGATGCGGGTATGATACAACAGATTGCAAATTAATGCAAGATTTAGTTTTAGGCAGTTGTCAATTGTCGGTACAGTGTAATATTTTCATATTTTTATTTTTATTGTTAAATTGTTCTGTAAGCCCCCCAAATTCTCCAAATCTGCTTCCAACTGTGCAATATGTGCGGCGATTACCCGTTCCTTCGCCTGATTCAGGGTCTCAGATATCCAAGCTGCCAAATCACTGAGCGTTCCATATGGATCTACATTGAAACTATACATCTCGTCACCAATGACGAGTTCGAGTGGTCGTCCGCCTTCGGTATTTTGTAGGGAGATATCTTCAGCAGATGGGACAGCTGGTGCCTCCGTGTCAGTGGGTTTAAATAGTGTCATTGCATCGCGAATGTATGCCTCGATCTGATGTGCCTGAAAATCATCGTCGGAAACCGTGTGGGTGATTGCATCTGCGATGACATTCATTGGAATGTGTAAGTCGCCTACCAACCAATCTTTCGTCACAAAGTACTCTTCTCCGCGCCATGTGTAAATCGCCATTTTTCTCACTCCTTTTCTAAAATTTTCGTGCCAATCCGAAACGGATACGGAAAAATCCGGAAAAACCGTTCTATTAAAATGTTACACTGGTGTAACATTTTAGTGTACAGCGCAATCGCCAGAGAACTGAGTATCCGTAAGGGTTCAGAGACGTTTTTTCTTTTCTTCCGCTGCCCCGAAAAAAAAGAAAAAGTGTAACATTTTATTCGCGACGGATAATCAGTTCAGTGAGCATTTGTCTGCGTTACAAGTTAGCCAATAGTGCATAAAATCTGTAAATATATAGAGATTTTATGTTTTTTTGTGTTGAGTCTACTAATTCATGTTAATTTATATCTACACTATTTATGATAATATATATAAGTAAAAAAAGCAAATTAATTTTTAATTTGACCCAGATGCTGAAGAAATACCCAAGCAAAAACCGTACTTCACAACAAAGAAAGTTGACAAAAGATGAGGTTTTAGAGTAGAATTTAGAATAACCAACATTTTCTGGCGCTTAGGCGAAGACATTCAATAGCAATAAGGAGATCGACATGCTAACGCAAGAACAGGTTGACTTTTACAATGAGAACGGTTATCTCAAGGTTGACCAACTTTTCACACCAGAGGAGACGAAAGAACTGGCATCTGAAATGGTTCAGATTATTAATAACTGGGGACAGGAGACGCTCGGTTGGCCGGGTCCTTGGCGTACGCGCTACCTCAAAGAAGAGGATCAGCAGACGACGAAGGCTGTCTTTATGCACAATCCTCACTTCTACTCGGCGACATGGGGTAGAGTGATTTTTCACGACCGACTGACAGGTGCTGTGCAATCGCTTATCGGTGATACGATCCAGTGGCATCATACGGTGCTCCATGCGAAGCCTCCGGAAAAAGGCACGCCGTTCCCGATGCATCAAGACTATCCGTTCTATCCGCACGATGGACTCGACTTCGTTGATTGCCTCGTTCATCTTGATGATGCTCCGTTTGAAAGCGGTGCGCTACGGGTTGTTCCGGGTAGCCATAAAGAGGGCCCTCGGGAACATATCACAGGTGAAGGTACTGCGCCACACCTGCCTACTGATAAATTCCATCCAGATTTCATCGACTCCATTCCGATCCCTGCCAAAGCGGGTGATGTGATTTTCTTCAGTTACTGCCTGATCCACTGGTCGGAAGTCAATAGGACAGATCAGTGGCGGAAAGCGGTTCGATTTGGGTATCACACACCAGAGATGCGTCCTGTGGGTCGCGGTCCTGAAGAACCGTACAACAACATCATGGCAGGCGGGTTCAAACTGAATCCGACATCTGACGAAGTAATGGCTTAGAACAAACAAGTTTACAACGCTACTGAGGAAAAAAGGTGCTGGCGAGGTTGAAATCCTTTCTTGTTCTCAACAAGACGGGGAATCCGCCTCACCAGCGGAACGTAATGTCTCAAATTTTCTTTAAACGCCTTTATGTGTTTCTGATGCTCAGCATGTGCTTGGTCTGTGCGATGCAGCTTTTCGCCCAAGAGCTTTCGCTGGCTGAGCAGATATTTCAGAAGTACCAAGAACTTCTACAACGAGAAGATGTTCAAGAAGTGCTGCCGATAGTTCTTATTGAACTCAAGAAACCGGAGCATCAACAGTTTTTAACGTCGGCGACGATAAACGCGGTGTTAGACGATCCGGACACACTCAAGACACTTATACCGGATATTAGTGATGATTTTATAACGTTGCTGAAAGAGGATCCTGACATCCGGACGATGCTCAGTGATCCAGATGTTCAAACGTTACTTCAAGATCCCGAGGCGATCGATGAACTTGCGAGTCTACTTGAAATAGAAGCTGGGATTCTCGCGCCGCTGATTTTTGACAGGTATCAACTGCTTTTTCAACGCGAGGATATTCGGGAGCTGCTGCCTGATGTTCTCACAATACTCAAGCATCCAGATACACAGGCACTTTTGCAACCTGTTACCATCGAACTGGTAGCGGAGGATCCAGACCTACTGAAAACAATCGTTCCAGAGATTGAGGATAGGTTCATCACACTTCTGAAGGAAGACGCGGATGTTAAGGTGTTCATTAATGATCCGGACGTTCATACGTTGCTTCAGAACCCTATTGAGATCGACGCGCTTGCGATACTGCTCAGGATTGAATCGCCGTTAATTGTTGTCAGCATAGTACCTGCCTCGATTGAATCCCCTGGTATTGGCGAACAATTTAGCATTACTGTTAATATTGCTAACGCTCAAAACGTAGCGGGTTATCAGGTAGCCCTGCAATTCGATTCGGAGGCACTGCAATATGTCTCATGGGAGCAGGGGACTTATCTCCCTGGGGACATCTTTGTGATTCCGACAGTGATTAAAGAGAATCAGGTATCTTTCGCATCAACTGCCGGCACGATGGCAACCGAGATGGAAGGCACCCTTTTAACGATAACTTTTAAAGTGATCGCCATAAAAGCATCAACGCTCACCTTAACGGAAGTTATCCTTTCGAGTCGTGCGGGAATAGCACTGCCCGTAACAACCGAAGCCGGTGAGATCGTTGAACCGCCAACACCGCCGTGGGATGTTAACAAAGATGGTGTGATCAATATTCTGGATCTGACGTTGGGGGCATCCCATTTTGGGCAGACGGGCGTTACACCTGCTGACGTTAATGGGGACAATGTGGTGAATATCTTAGATTTAACACTGGTTGCGAGCCATTTTGGGGAATAGCAGTCATCTTCTGAACAATTAGGGCGAGGCACAGCGGCCTCGCCCAACATAATCAGGAAATTTTTAATTTGTGATTTCCTTTGTCTATCTTAAGCGATTTCGGAATTTTTGTCAAACATTTTCTGTGGCATTCCATTCTGTCTTTTTCTTGACTATTTTTGCTAAATTTGTTATGATTTTGGATAATTAATATGCTACAACAACGATTTAAGGAGGAGTAGACAGATGAAAATCAGATGGGTATGGACAGGTATAGTCGTTCTATTTATTGCGAGTGTGTTCACGGCTTCGAGTGATGCTGTGTTAGACCCTGACACCATCGTGGGAATGTGGAAATTTGATGAGGGTAAGGGGGATACTGCAAAGGATTCTTCTGAAAATGGGAACGACGGTACACTCATGAGTAAACCGAAGTGGGTGGATGGCAAGTTTGGCAAGGCACTTGAGTTCGATGGCACAAACTTTGTGGATATGGGAAATGATACATCCCTTCAGTTCGATGGAGATGTGACAATTGTTTGTTGGGTTAGACCGGAGAGCGTAGGCGGTGGTCGCCAAAACATAGTTTGCAAATCTTATGGCGGCGAAGGCTGTTTGACACAAGAACCAGATGGTCGGTTGAGTTTTTACTGGGGCGATTGTGGCGGAAATTGTCAGCCTTACGTGGAGGTAGCGCGACCTGCCCCTGGCACTTTCGTAGATGATGAATGGATTCACGTGGCTGAAGTAAGAGATGTCTCAAAGCGCGAGTATAGGATGTACAAAGACGGTGAGGTCACAGGCCAAGATAAATGGGCGAAATGTGGTGCTCACCCATGTGGGGACTCCAGTCCGAGCGATCTCAATTTGCTTATCGGCTCCGGTTATGCCGGTAAATACAGAGGCATCATTGACGATGTCGCCATTTTTAATGTGGTGCTGAGTGAAGATGAGATTCAGAGTATCATGGATGATGGATTGGATGCGGCTTTTGACGTTTCACCGAGCGACAAACTCACCACTACATGGGCAACCCTCAAGAAATAACGGATCGACACAAAAAGGCAAGAACACATCGTTCTTGCCTTTTTTTATTTAATAAATTAAGCTTTGTAGAACTCAACTGTTGTCCCTGCCATATCTTCAACCTTCTCTATCAATTTCTGGCGTTCGTCGTCTTCCATACCCGTGAATTCACGGGCGATGTCAATTTTCTCTTGCATCTGTTCGGCATTGTCGGGCCCGGTAATGAGTGTACTAACGGGTAGTGCCCAGACGAACCGGATGGCTTCGGATATGCTAACGCGATCGGGGACGACTTTCGGATTTGGACCGTGCCGTCCGTGCTGGGAACCGCCGAAGAATCCGCCGTTTGCTAAGGCTTTCATCCCAATCACACCGATGTTTCGCTCCACGAGGGTTGGTACGACTTTTTCGATGAAACTTTCGTAACTAACGTCAGTAAGGTTCATTGATAATTGACAAGCATCAAAGATGTCAGTTTTTTCAAGGACGCGTTGATGGGCAGCGGGACTCGAATGCCCTGTGAACCCGATATAACGCGTTTTTCCAGTTTCCTTAGCCTCAATCATAACATCCAAAACACCGTTTTCGATTCTTTCATCCACGTCTGCGGGGTTCCGTACGGCATGTACCTGCCAGAGGTCGAGTCTGTCTGTATTCAGGCGTGAGAGGGATCCTTCAAGGTGTTCCCATGCTTCATTTACGTCCCGTGCTCTCGTCTTTGTCATAAGGAAGACATCATCTCGATATTTTGGAACAAGGAGTTTCCCTAAGCGACTCTCGCTGCCTCCTGTCTGATAACCTTCTGCGGTATCAAAGAAGCGTACACCGCCTTCAAGGGCGGTTTCGATTGTTTTCTGAGCCTCAGCTTCCGTCATATCTCCGATATGCCATCCACCAACGCCGAGCATTGTCACAGCTTCGCCTGTGCGGCCGAATCGTCGTGTCGGTAAGAGAGCACCCAAGCGGTCATTGGTGCTATTTTCTTCATCACCTTCGGCGCATGCTGATGACAAAAGAATACCGGTTGTCAAGCCTGCCAGCGATTTTAGAAATGCGCGTCGATCAATCATAATTACACCTCCATTATTTTCCTGCGGGTATTTTAAATCATTTTAGAATTTTTGTCAAGTATTTTCTCTGGCAATCCAAGGGCATTTATAGTAAAGTTTAGAATTAATTGGGCACTCTCAAACAGTCTGAATACCTATAACAGGCATTCAGACTGGAAACCCAAACTAAAAGTTTGTGGTACGAATGTGTCTATTTATTTTTAGGATTCACTATAGTTTTCTATATTTACTTTATCCATGTGAATATGCTTCCTCTGTAGGAGAGGTCGCTAAAGTTGAGATGGGTAGAAAGATCGCGAGCACAGCTCGCTCCTACAAGGAGAGGGTGCTTGGATAGAAAGATCGCGAGTACAACTCGCTCCTACAAGAGGTGAAAGATCGCTGATGTAATTTTTCCTTGATTTAAGCAGCGGTTTGCGGCTATAATAATCTGGCAATGCAGTATAGCCTCGAACTTTTTAAGCAAAAAATGTTAAGAAGTATGGAAAACGTTTTACCCAAGGAAATCCCTGATAAACTTGTCGTGCTTACCTTTGATGACGGCTGCAAATCGCAGGCGACTTTTGTCGGTCCGCTCCTTAAATGTTATGGATTCGGAGCGACTTTCTACATTACCGAAGGGTTGAATTTCCTGACGAATAAAGAAGCCTATATGACGTGGGAAGAGGTGCGTGGCTTACACAATGCGGGTTTCGAGATCGGCAACCATACCCGGCACCATCGAAATGTTACGCAACAGCCGGCGGCGGAGCTGCGCTCGGATCTTGAACATATCGATGCCCGGTGTGAGGCTCACGGTATTGCACAACCGACAACGTTCTGTTACCCCGGTTATAGCCATGGTGAAGCGGCTGTTGAGGTGGTTGCTGCATACGGTTTTGATTTTGCGAGGCGCGGTGTCGCCCCCGAATTTCCTTACGACGGCGAAGGCGGGCGCGGACCTGCTTATAATCCTACCCAACACCATCCACTTTTGATACCCACAACAGGTGCTTCCGGTCCGCATTGGAGTTTTGACGATTTCATCTGGGCACTTGATCAAGCAAAGGACGGAAATATTGCTGTTCTGACATTCCACGGTGTGCCAGATGTTGAACATCCATGGGTTCACACGGAACCAGCACAATTTGAAGCGTATATGGCGTACCTTGCCGAAAACGATTACAACGTCATCGCACTCGCAGATCTTGCTGATTATGTGGCCCCAAAGGCTTCATGAGAAATTACGATGTTCGCGGTATGGATAAAACAAAAAAGATTTGATCTTCGTTTGTACGTGTGGTATAATATCTATTGCGTTGCTGGTAGAGGAAGCCCCTGGCTGCTCGCTACTTTTAGTGGACGGCGTAAGCCAAAGAGAAGAATGCAGGTCGCAAATGTAAAGCAAAGCCAAATTTGGTCTCCGCGTGTGGGAAACCAAATTTGGGCGAGTACGCCGCAAAAAGGAAATAGAGTGGGTCGGTTTTATACCTCTACCTGCTTACCTGATAAACTATGCTAAGACAATTCACAAATAATTTAACTCGATGGGATAGGTTGCTGTTTGATCGCATTTTTGGTTGGGGTAACGAACGCATCATCCTTGACCGTTTATTTCGTTTGATCTCGTGGAGTGCTAACGGATGGTTCTACCCATTTTTAGTACTCTATGTATACCTAACATTCAGTCCTACTATTAGCAAGCCATTTCTTTTGTCAATGGTAACCGCGTTTTTGCTTGAAAGACTGTTATACCACCTGATTAAACAGTCGATGAAACGTGACCGCCCGTGTGAACGCATTGTGGATGTCCAATTTCGAGTCCGTCCACCGGATCAATTCAGTTTCCCATCGGGGCACACTGCCTCAGCTTTCCTGATGATGACCCTCTTGGCAAGTTTCTTTCCAATTTTACGGATCCCAATATTTCTCTGGGCAGCTACGGTTGGTATTGCCCGCGTCTATCTCGGTGTCCACTATCCTACAGATGTTCTCGCGGGTGCGATTCTTGGTATTGTCACGGCGCGAATAGGTATCTGGTTCATCGTGTAATTTAAATACCGATGACACCTAATTATTTCGTATCGCATCTACGTAGTCCCACCTTTGATTGTTTATCCTAAAGCACATAATTACCTTATAGTCTCAGAATGACGAGGTTCAGTGCTATCGTTATCTTGAGTCACAGAATCTCACCATTGACTACGGCGGGACACAACACGATTACGACTTGGTTGTTACCTGCAGCGATCTCGTTGTGCAGAAGAATATCCGAAACAAAAAGCGTATCATTGTACAAGAGGGAATCACGGATCCCGAAAGATTTTCCTATCACCTCGTCAAGACTTTCAAATTCCTACCCAAATGGTTTGCTGGTACTTCAGCGAACGGCATCAGCAATAACTTCGACTATTACTGCGTGGCTGGCGAAGGCTATCGAGACCTGTTTATCCGAAAAGGGGTTAATCCGGAAAAGATTCGGGTAACCGGTATCCCAAATTTCGGCAATTGTGAAAAATACTACGATAACGACTTCCCACATAAGGGATACGTCCTCGTCTGTACGTCCGATTGTACGTCCGATTTGCGTAAAAAGTTCCGTTATGAAAACCGGAAAAAGTTCATTCAAAATGCGCTGAAAATTGCAAACGGACGACAATTGGTCTTCAAACTCCATCCGAACGAAAAGTTTGAGCGGCGCACCGCCGAAATCAAGAGATGGGCACCGGATGCGCTCGTCTATACCTCCGGAAGTGCCGAAGAGATGATCGCGAACGCTGAGGCTCTCATCACGAGTTATTCCTCAACTATCTATGTAGGGTTGGCACTCGGTAAAGAGGTCTATTCGGTGTTGGATATGGAAGAGCTCCGCGAATTAACGCCGGTGCAGAACGGTTGTGCTGCGCGCCATATTGCCGATGTCTGTCGTGAGTTAATAGACGGTGAGGCGAACGCTGCGGGTGTAGCTGCCCAATCCGCAGAAAAGCAGGCACCGGGGCATGTTTGATACGTCCCAGTAGAATAGAGAAGACCCTCCTCTAATAATTCCACCTTTCAGAGAATCTTGTTAAAAGTGCATCCGTGAATGTGTATATTGTGTATGTTATGGTGCATTCTTGGTCTATCCATCTTTAAATTGTAGATAGATGAGTTCGTAGTAGTGCGCCGCAGAATTGCCCTACTACGAACAGGGTTACTCCCAATTTTAGACTGGACAGACTACTCCGCGTGCCGACTACCCGAAAAAACACATTTACGGGAGATTACCTATGAGAGTGTTCTGCTATTTTATTTCTTTTTTGTTTGTTGTTTCTATACTATTTATATCAGGTGTCTCTGCAGAAGATTCAACACAATGGAAGTTGCCTGAAGGTGCTAAAGCACGGCTTGGAAAAGGTTCGATATACGATGTCAAGTATTTCCGAGATGGCAGTCGGATCGCTGTTGCAAGTTCTATCGGTATCTGGATCCATGAAGCGCGGACGGGTGAAGCAATTGACCTATTGGCTAAACATAAGTCCCGTGTCTTTTCCATAGCAATTAGTCCCGATGGAAACACGTTAGTCAGTGGCGATAGCAACGGTAGGATCTTTTTATGGGATGCCCACACCGGGCAACATAAGCGTGCCTTCACAGGACACACCAAGGGGGTTACTTCTCTCGCTTTTAGTCCAGATGGTAAGACGCTGGCAAGCGTGAGTTACGATACCACGGTTCGTTTGTGGGATGTCGAGACAGGTGAATTACTTAGAACCTTGATAGGTCATACAGGATATATTCACTGCGTGACTTTCAGTCCAGACGGTAACACACTCGCAAGTGGTGGCGGTGCTATGGACGAGAAACTTCTCTTGTGGGATGTCCAGAGTGGTGAACTCCTACGTACTGTTACAGAAGATATTGATATGATCAATAGTCTGGCCTACTCCGCAGATGGCAAAATGCTCGCGAGTGGGAGTGACGATGCGACGGTCCGAATGTGGGATGCACATACAGGGCAATTGCGTCAGACCTTTAGAGGGCACACATGGTTCGTGCAATCAGTCGCATTTAGCAAGGATGGACAGACTCTCACAAGTGGCGGTGCCGATGGTAGTATCTTTATGTGGGATGCACACATAGGTCAACTTACGAATGCTCTCATCGGACATCCCTATAAGGTCTTTTCTGTGGCGTATTCGCCGGATGGCGAGACCCTCGTGAGTGTCGGAAAGGGTGCTATCTTCCTCTGGGATGTACGGACGGGTAAACTCTTGAAGACGCTTAGTGGATATAGAGCCTTTACTGGGACTGTGACATACGCGCCGGATGGCACTCAACTCGCAACTGGTGATAGTGATGGTGTTTACATTTGGGATGTACACTCAAGAAAACACTGGCAAACCTTTACAGCCGATGTTACACATCATCCGCATTATCAGATCACCTCTGTAGCGTTTGCTCCGAATGCAGCAACAGTTGTCGGTGGGAATCGCGGTTATGTTTACCTATGGGACGCGCGGACGGGTTTACATCTGAATAGTTGGCGATCCGGTAATCCGCGTACGTATGCCAAATATTCACCCGACGGTGGCACACTTGCAATTGCGAGTAGAAACAATACAATTTTTTTAGCAGATTTGAAAACGGGAGAGATTCAGAAGACGCTCGTGGGGCCTGTTGCTAAAGTTAAAGTCGCCAGAGTCGAAGTTACCTCCATCGCGTATTCGCCTGATGGCAATCTGCTCGCCGCTGGCAGTTCCGACCATACAGTGCAAATATGGGACATACAAACAGGTCAGTTAGCACAAACTCTCATCGGACATACAGCCCATGTCTATTCGGTAGCGTTTTCACCAGATGGTGCAACGGTTGCCAGTGGTGGTGGGATAAACGATAGAACCATTCTTTTGTGGGATCCACACACAGGAAAACTGTTAAGGACCCTCACATCGGCTACACATAGAGTTTACGCCTTAGCGTTTTCACCGGATGGGAAAACCCTTGCGAGTACAAATGCTAACGCAACCGTTGGGTTGTGGGATCCGGACACAGGGAAACTCTTGAGAACTCTCGCGGGGCATACCTCTTCGGTCAGTGGACTCGCATATTCTCCAGATGGCAAGGTGCTTGCAAGCAGCAGTCGCGATGGCACGGTTCTGTTATGGGATCTAACAGCGACAGTTCTTAATCAGTAAGGCATTGTCCAATTTTGAGAAAAATTTGCTATCGGACGGAAGTGGCAGGAAGCTTCCCAATGCACGCCTGCCGAATTTTATCACTGTTAGTAAAATCCGAAAATATATTCACATTAACGGATCGTATTACAGGCGTTGCTTTCAGTCCTGATGGCAGGACACTCGCAAGTTGTGGTTATGACCAAGTCATTCACTTATGGAGTGTCGACACTGGGACTTTAAAAGATGTATTCGTCGGTCACGAACAAAGGGTTCGCGATTTGACGTTCTCTCCGTCCGGAGAAATCCTTGCGAGCGCAAGTAGTGATGGCAAGATCCGATTCTGGGATGTTAACACCCGTGAGACCGTAAAAATTATCGAAACCTTTGGCGGTAGGATTGACAAGATCGCCTTCTCTCCGTCTGGAGATGTGCTTGTGAGTTCAGGTAGGGAGAGTCCAATTGCGCTTTGGGACGTTAGCACCGGTGAACATTTAAAATCTATCACGCCCCCGCCCGAGCAAATCACGTATTCTATCGCTTTTTCACCAGATGGACGGAGGTTAGCAAGTTCACATCAGAAGACAATCAACTTTTGGGATATAGAGACAGGAGAACTCATGAAAACACTTAGCGGACATACTGATTATTACATTTACGCCATTGTTTTTTCGCCAGATGGTAAGACGCTCATTAGCGGTAGTTATGATCGCACTATAATTTTTTGGGACATTAATCGTTAGTAGCGTTTTTAAACATAGGGTCATTCGATTTTAAGAAATTATCTTTTTTTTCTCTTTTTTCTTGGATCTGGTGCGGTTAATGAAGATTAACAATTTAATTCGGTAATTTTTGGGTGAAGCCCGGTGCGGTTGGGAAACCGCACCTACCGGGCCTGGGGTAAAAAAGGAGTTGTCTTCATGAGGAAAATGAGTCTGTTCAACTGGGTGTTGCTTGTATTTTTTCTGGTGTATTCAATTTTCACGCCAAACGCCTTTTCTGAAGAACATACTCGTTGGGGTTTACCAACTGGTGCTAAAGCGCGATTTGGGAAAGGCAGGATATATGATATCAAGTATTTTCCGGATGGCAACAAAATCGCTGTTGCAACGACAATTGGCACATGGGTTTACGATGTGCAGACAGGCGAAGAAATTGATCTACTATCAGCACATACTGAATATGTCACATCCGTAGCCTTTAGTCCCGATGGCAAAGTATTTGCCACAGGAAGCGGCGATAAGACAATCATGTTGTGGGATACAGATACTGGGAAACACAAAACAACGCTCATCAAGCACGAAGGTACCGTTACTTCAGTAGCGTTTAGTCCCGATGGTAATATATTAACGAGCGGTAGTTACGATGATACGGTTCAGTTATGGGATGTCCACACCGGTAAACCTCTGAAAACGCTCAGGGGACATGAAGGCAGCTTGTGCTGCGTGGCATATTCTCCGAGTGGTGAGATAATTGCAACGGGTGCCAGTGATAGGACATTAAGGTTTTGGCATGCCTCTACCGGTGAACAACTAACGACTATCTTTGTGCCAGATGCATGGGTAGAAACTGTGGCATTTTCACCGGATGGAAAACTTGTTGCCTGTGCCGGAGAAGACGCTATGGTATACATTCATGATGTTACCACAGGTGAACGTCTAAAGACCCTCACTGGACATAGTAGATATATCAATGCTGTTGCTTTCGCGCCCGATGGACGTACGGTTGCGAGTGCGAGTCATGATGACACAATCCGGCTTTGGGATATCAACACTGGCGATCTTCTTAAAACACTCAATCATCAAAGTTTCGTTACCACAATCGCCTATTCCCCAGATGGGAAAACACTTGTCAGCGGGAGTTGGGATGGCACGGTCCGGTTTTGGGATAGTAGTGATTGGCAGCTTTTAAAAACGATCACTGGACATACGTCTCGGCTCTATTCAATCGCCTATTCCCCTGATGGTAACATACTTACATGTGGTGCCGGGGATAAACTCGAATTGTGGAATCTTCAAACTGGTAAACGCCTCAAAACCATCACGGGTTCTCGCACTTATTTCTATGCTGTGGCTTATTCTCCCGATGGAGAAACAATCGCAAGCGGACGTACTCTCACATCAGTGAGCAAAATTCGCTTGTGGGATGTGCAAACCGGCAGGTTCAAGGGAAGTTTTGCAGCGGGTAGATATAATGTTATCTCCCTTGCTTATTCTCCGGATGGAGGCATCCTTGCTACCGGGTCCGATAACCGAGAAGGTAACATTCGATTATGGGAGGTTCGCACCGGCGAGCAATTGCTTACTGGCGATCTGTTAAAAACGCTTACTGGACATACAAAGTCTGTGAACGCTCTTATGTTTTCTCCAGATGGTAGCACGTTAGCCAGCGGAAGCTCCGACAACACTATTATGTTATGGGATCCTAACACCGGCGAACACTTGAAAACGCTTATTGGACACTCAGATTATGTTAATGACATTGTGTTTTCTCTGGACGGCACGCGTCTTGTCAGTGGTGGAAGAGATGATACCATCCGGGTGTGGGATGTAGAAACTGGCGAATTACGGTTTCCACCCATTCCGCATTTTGGTGATGTTACGTCTCTCGCGTTTTCACCCGACGGAAACATTTTGGCAAGTGGCAGCAGCGATGATGCGATTTATCTTTGGGACTCAGAGACCGGAAAAGCCATACACACCTTTGTTGGGCATGTGTCTAATGTCACTGATATTGCGTTTTCTCCTGATGGGAAGACGCTTGCGAGTAGTAGTTCTTATGGCATAGTTCTGTTGTGGGATCTAACGACGTTGCCTCCTAATCGGTAACATGTGATGTCTTCGTCTTTTCCGAAAACCTCGCCTAAAGTGCATCCATGAATGTGTATATAATAGCATACTGTGTGCCAACAACTTTGCATTATAGTAAAATTTAAAAATACGCGAATACCCCTGGTAGGTTCGGTTAGAGAACCACACCTATCGGACCTGGTGCCCAAGGTTGTTGTTTTTCTTACAAGGACATGCCAATGAGAAATAGCACGCTGATGATACTTCTAATCATCGGCATATCATCTACGCTAATTGCTGTGAGTTTTGCCCAAAATTTTACTGAACGTTACCTGCCTGAAGGTGCTATTGCACGGTTCGGGAAAGGTTATATATCCGATTTTGTATATTCACCGGATGGCACTCAAATTGCGGTAGCGAGCACCATCGGTATCTGGCTACACGATGCGGTTACGGGGAAGGCACTCAATCTACTAACAGGGGATAAATACGAAGTGCATTCCGTTAATTTTAGTCCTGATGGAAAAACGCTTGCCGGTGGGAGCTATGATGCCACCATCGTATTATGGGATGTTGGCACCGGACATCCTAAGAGGACGCTTACAGAACATACAGCCGGTGTGCGTTCGGTAGCGTTCAGTCCTGATGGTCGGACACTTGCCAGTGGTGGATTTGACGAAACAATCCGTTTTTGGGACGTGGATACTGGAGCACTCCTGCGAACCGTGCCAGGACATATCCAGTCAGTCAGCACTGTTGTATTTTCTCCAAACGGAAAGATATTGGCAAGTTGTGGGAGTAGGGATAACAACGTTTCTCTCTGGGATGCCGACACCGGCGAATTCCTCAGCATGTTTAGAGGACATTCTGATGGTGTTGTTTACCTCGCCTTTTCGCCAGATGGCAGCACATTGGCAAGTGGGAGTCGGGATGGAACGATCCGATTATGGGATACAAATACGGGGCAACACCTAAAAACAGTAAACGGATTTTCTGTGGCGTATGCTCCGGACGGTCGCACGTTTGCCAGTGAACGAAACGATGGAACCATCCAAGTTTGGGATGCCGATACCGGCGAACTTTTCCGCGATTTTAAATCACCCGGAAAAGATGTCTATGCTATGGCGTATGCTCCTGATGGACGTATATTTGGGAGTTCCACCGGATTAGCAATACATTTATGGGATATGGAGAGCGGAGCTCTCCTGAAAACGATCTCCGGTTATGGGTCGGGTGTTGATTCGGTTACATATTCTCCGGACGGTCGCACACTGGTGAGTTCAGACGATATCGTACGCATTTGGGATGTAGACACACGCGTACTGCTAAAGACGCTTTCACATAAAAGTCCAGTATCCACGGTCGCCTATTCTCCGGACGGGGTGACACTCGCTTGTGGTACTCACGACAATACAGTGCTGCTGTGGCATGTTCGCACCTGGAAAAAAAGGGTGATCCTCGAAGGACACACGAAAGCCGTATCCACGGTAGTATTTAGTCCAAAGGGGCATCTCCTTGCGAGTGGTGGTTGGGACAATACCATCCGATTGTGGGATGTCCATACCGGCGCACTCCTAAAAACTTTCAGAGATCAAGAAGGCGGTAGGAGCGATGTGGTATTCTCACCGGATGGTACGATGCTTGCGAGTGTTGGGGCGGATAGGAAAATATATCTGTGGGATGTTTTTAGTGGAGAACTCATTAAAAATATCATTCCGGGCGGGAATTATATATATTCTGTAGCGTTTTCTCCAGATGGTGCGACACTCGCTGCTGGCGACGATCACAATGAGATTCGGATTTGCGATGTTGCCACAGGTGAACTTCTCAAAACGATTCAAACGCAGTGGGGGACAAATAGCTTGGTTTATTCTCCAGATGGAACCATACTGGCAAGTTGTGGAACCGATATCTACTTCTGGGATGTCAACACTGCCGAACTGATAAAAACGATCACTGGACACAGTGATGATGTATATACGCTTGCCTTTTCACTCGATTGGCGGACACTCGCCAGTGGCAGTCGGGACAGCACTGTGATTCTATGGGATTTGACGAAATGAAACTATTGAGCTCTTTACTGCTAATGTTTGGCTTATGTTTTGCGAACGCCTTCGGTCAAGAAAACCCGCAATGGCGTTTACCTGTTGGAGCCAAGGCACGCATCGGCAAAGGCGGCGTGAAGGAAATAAAATATTTTCCTGATGGTACGCAGCTTGCCGTTGCCAGTACAATAGGCGTATGGGTTTACGATGTCCACACAGGTGAACCGATTGACCTACTCATAGGGTATACGGGCCCAGTGAATTCAATTGTGTTTAGTCCTAACGGTGGCACGTTTGCCACGGGGAGTGATGATAACACTATCCGCTTATGGGATGCGAACACCCGCGAACACAAAACAAGTTTCGTTGGACATGCGGATGATGTCAATTCGGTTGCGTTCAGCCCGGACGGTAAAATACTTGCAAGCGGCAGTGACGATAACACGGTGCGTTTATGGAATCTGCAGACAGGGATGCAGATTTCCAGCTTTGCGGCACACACGAACAGTGTCTCAACAGTGGCGTTTTTGCCAGATGGCACCCTTCTTGGCAGCAGCACTGGCCCCGGAAACGACAGGATTGGTTTATGGAACCCGCGCACCGGAAAACTGCTTAATACCATTACCGATGAATCCAGTGTAGAATCTATTGCACTTTCGGCAGTTGATAGCATACTTGCAAGCGCATTGAATTGGAGAACGATTAAACTTTGGGAAGTGAACACCGGCACACCGCTCATAACATGTGAGACAGAAGATTGGGTAAATAGACCCAATACAATGGAATTTTCCCCTGATGGACAGACTCTCGCAGGTGGTGTACGTGGGGCGGCTGTCTGTTTCTGGGATGTTGCCTCAGGCAAACTCATTAAATCCATTAAGCACGAAGACTCCGTTGTTTCTGTGACGTATTCCGCCGATGGCAATTTCATTGCAAGTGCTATGGACAACGGTAAGATTCAGTTCTGGAATGTCGCTACGGCGGAGCTGCAAAAGACCATCCCAAACATTACACCGCATATAGCTTCCGTTGCATGTTCCCCAGAAAGCAACATCGTCGCGAGTGTACACGACACGAAGATC
Source organism: uncultured Poribacteria bacterium (assembly GCA_951828385.1). Taxonomy (GTDB): domain Bacteria; phylum Poribacteria; class WGA-4E; order WGA-4E; family WGA-3G; genus WGA-3G. The sequence goes on along the minus strand of OX639973.1, from coordinate 2,064,740 downwards.
CATTTCTGGGATATTGAGACAGGTGAACGCCTGAGAACTATCACCGGCTCCCCGCGCCATCCAATACGTTCTGTTGTGTACTCCTCAGATGGCAAAATACTTGCGAGTGGCTGTAGGTTTCGGAAGGCCCGACTCTGGGATGGGCAAACAGGCAGATTCCTCGGGACATTTACAGGGCATAAGGGGTACATTACTTGTGTTGCGTTCTCACCAGACGTTTCTATACTTGCAAGTGGGAGCACTGATAGGACAATCCGCCTGTGGGAAATTCGCAGAGAAGAATTATTTCCTATTGGAGAACTGATAAATACACTTACTGCGCATACCGATTATGTATCTTCAGTCACATTTTCACCCGATGGACAGATTCTTGCCAGTGGTAGTCGGGATAGTACCATCCGATTGTGGGAAGTGAAAACCGGAAATCTTTTGAAAACGCTTGCGCCGCAGAGAGGAGATGTCCAAAATGTGGTGTTTTCTCCCGATGGTCGTACACTTGTGAGTGCGAGTTGGGAGGGTGCGGTCTGCCTATGGAATAGCCAGACGGGCGAGTTGCTGGAAACCGTCGGTGCCCCTTTGCGGAATGTTGCTGCTGTGATATTTTCTCCAGATGGTAACCATATTGCCTACGGAAATGATGACAAGATTTGCTTTTGGGACGTGCGCGCGAAGAAGATTTTGAGAACGCTTGCCGGACACACGGATGTAGTGGATAGTCTTGCGTATTCATCAGATGGTAAGACACTTGTCAGTGGTAGTAGAGATGGGACGGTTCTGTTGTGGGACCTAACAGCGTTGGCACTTAATCAGTAGTGCGTTCTGCTTCCATTTTTTTCAGGAAACCTTGTTATCACGCGGGAAATGTGGTATACTTTCCGTTAGTTAAACCGATACCCAATTAACTAAATTTATCTTGTTAGTCCGGACGGAGACGTGCCTACTGTGAGTCAGTGCTTATCTTGGTCTGGATTGCATTTTCGACGCAAACTTGTCAAACTTCTCCCTAAAATCGAGACTTTTTTTATGAAAATAGTGCTTTCTTTTTTTCTCTTTCTTGCTGCTTCTGTACTATGTCCCTCAAATGTATTCGCGCAAGCGTATACACAAAAACAGTTACCTGAAGGTGCGAAAGCACGTATCGGAAGAGGCGGGGTGTATGAGATTGCATATACTCCAGACAGTACGAAACTCGCCGTGGCGAGTACAATCGGCATCTGGATCTATGATGCGCGAACAGGTGAATCCGTCAGACTGCTCACGGGACATACGGACTACGTTAGGTGTGTTGCCTTCAGTCCCGATGGCAGGACGCTTGCGAGTGGGAGTTACGACGGAACAATCCGTCTGTGGGATGTTGATACCGGCGAACCCAAGGCAACGCTCACAGGACATACATATATTATCTATTCAATAGCCTTCAGTCCAGATGGACAAACACTCGCGAGTGGGGGTAGAGACGAGTTCATTAAGTTTTGGGATGTCCGGAGCGGTGAACTGCTGCGGACCATCGCGGGGCACGCGGGTCGGGTTGATAGCGTGGTATATGCTCCTGATGGAGAAACAGTTGTTAGTTATGGTGCGGATAGAAAAATTCATGTCTGGAATGCGAGAACCGGTGAATTCCTGATGGCTCTTGATCCGGAATTTGAAGATGCTGGATTGGAACTGGATCGTATCTATGCTATAGCATACTCGCCAGACAGCGAGAGACTCGCAAGTGGGAATAGTGACGGCAGGATTCGGGTCTGGGATACCCGTACGGGGGCACTCAAATCAACGCTGATAGCACGCGCAAGTGACGTTACAGCGGTAACGTTTAGTCCTGATGGACAGATACTCGCTGGCGCGGTGTCCGTTGAGAACGGTAGCACTATCGAGTTCTGGAACGTTGCTACCGGTGAACGCTTAAAAAGTTTCACTGGACATACGGATAGGATAACATCGTTAGTGTTCTCGAAGGATGGCGGAACGCTTGCGAGTTCAAGTTATGATGAAACGATCCGTTTTTGGAATCGGGCTACTGGAACGCCTTTGCGAACCATCACCGGACACCATAGGGAGCGGATCTGGCATGTAATGTATGCATCGCACGGTCGTACACTCGCCTGCTCGCGTGTGGATGGCATTCGGTTGTGGGAGCCACACATAGGTAGGCTCATAAAAACTGTGGATTTGAAAAAAAGAATTTTCTCTACTGCCTATTCTCCAGATAATGTGACGTTCGCCTGTGAAACTGCTGGTGGCAACGTGTGGTTACTGGATGCGAACACGGGTGTACCCAATGAAACCCCTTTGATTGGGCACACCGAGGGTATTTCGTCATTAGATTTTAATCGCGACGGCAGCATCCTCGCAAGTGGCAGTTACGACAGGACAATCTGTCTGTGGAATGTTGACACCGGTGATTTACGCAAAACCCTTAAGGGGCATACAGATAATGTTCGACACGTAGCGTTTTCACCGACAGGACTGATCCTTGCCAGCGCGAGTGATGATGGTACCATTCGACTTTGGGACATCAATACAGGCGAGGTTATCAACACTCTCGCTGGTCATGCAGACAGTATTAGACATGTTGCATTCTCACCGACAGGACTTATTCTTGTAAGTACTGGTGGTGATGGTACCATTCGACTTTGGGACATCAATACCGGTGACCCTTTAAAAACGATTACACCAGCGTCAGGCGCGTTTTTTACAGCGTATTCGCCAGATGGCAACACGCTTGCGAGTACAGATCGGAAAGTTATCCATCTTTGGAACGTGCATTCGGGTGAACGCCTGCGAACGCTCACGGGACATATAGGCTATATCTATTCGATCGTGTATGCTCCAGATGGAAAAACACTTACGAGTGGTGGTAGTGATGGCACAATGCTGCTTTGGGAGGTAACCCCGTAAAGGCTAATTAGTCTTAACCATCAACTCGTGCTTTAACACTTATAACGGAGGCAAGTTGATGGTTAAAGCCGTTTCTATAGACATGCCACCCCTACGGGGTGAAGAAAGTGTTTGAAAAACTGTGTTGAAACGCTCGAAATCTGTTAGTAGCAACTTGGGTTATAATAATTGAGGTGCTATATGAAACAACTCCTTATGAGAAGAACGTGTCTGTTAGGTATCGCGTTGCTGTTAATTTTTGTGCTGTTTTTGGGTTTTCTCGCAAATACTTTTGCTGAGGCGTATATGCACTGGGGTTTACCACCGGGTGCGAAAATCCGACTTGGAAAAGGCCGGATAAATGCCGTCCAATACTTTCCGGATGGCAATAAACTCGCTGTAGCGACCGCCATAGGCATCTGGATTTATGATGTCCATACCGGCGAAGAACTGGATCTGCTTACAGGGCATACAGGTGAGGTCTATTCGGTGGCCTTTAGTCCTGATGGAAAAATGTTTGCGACTGGGAGTGGCGATAACACGGTGCTGTTATGGGATGCAGAGACGGGTGAACAGAAAGCTGCCCTCATCCAGCATGCGGGTACTGTCTCTTCGGTCGCATTTGGTCCTAATAGCGAAACGCTTGTTAGTGCAAGTCATGACAACACGATCCAACTCTGGGACCTGCGCACCAACGAACCCCTGAAAACGCTTTGGGGACATGGCGACTCAGTTTATTGCGTGGCATACTCTCCGGATGGCGAGCGGCTTGCGAGTGGTGCTGCAGATGGCACGATCCGGTTATGGGAGGCATCTACCGGTGAACCTTTGAAAACTATTGTTTTAGAAGATACCCGGGTCGAAACGATTGCCTTTTCTCCAGATGGGCGCGTCCTTGCATCTGGTGGAAATGATGGTGCAGTTTATCTCTGGGATGTTCGTACGGGAGAACGTTTGCAAACCCTAACAACACATCGTCGTTATATCCATTCTGTCCTATTCTCGCCGGATGGGAAGACGCTCGCGAGCACAAGTCATGACTGGTACCCCCGTCGAGGTGGTACCCTCCACCTTTGGGACGTAAATACTGGGACCGTCCTGAAAACGCTTACATATCAAAGACGCATTGGCACTGCCGCCTATTCGCCGGATGGTGGCACCCTGGTCAGCGAAGGTTATGACGGGACTCTCCGGTTCTGGAATAGTAGCACTTGGGAACTCTTAAAAACCATCACCGGACATACGCCAAGAGTGCTTTCTATCGCGTATTCACCCGATAGCAACACACTCGCTTGCGCTGTTGAAGATAAGCTTGAGTTGTGGGCACCACGGACTGGGGAACGCCTCAAAACCGTTGCTGTTCCGAATATGGATTTTTTTTCAGTCGTATATCTCACAGACGGAAAGGCAATCGCCAGTACGGGTGGATTAAACTTTTACGGTAGGCAAGTTCGGCTGTGGGATGTAGAGACTGGCAGATTTATGGGAAGTTTCGCAGGTCACACAGCCCATGCCAGTTCTTTGGCTGTTTCGTCGGATGGTGGCATGCTTGCAAGTGGTGATCACAATGGTCCTATCCGGTTGTGGGAAGTCCGCACCGGCACACAATTACGCGTTGGAGATTTATTGGAAACCCTCGTTGGACATACGAGATATGCTGGCACGCTTGCTTTTTCGCCGGATGGTAGCACGCTTGCGAGTGGGAGTTACGACGATACGCTCCAGTTGTGGGATCTCCGCAGCGGCAAACACTTGAAAACGCTTACTGAAGACACAAAATGGGTCAGAGCGGTGGTCTATTCGCCGGATGGCACTATGCTCGCGAGTGGAAACAGGGATAATACACTCCGTGTATGGGATGTGGAAACTCAGGAATTGCTGTATCCACCGATAATGCATTCCGCGGATGTTACTTCCCTTGCATATTCCGCCGACAGTCGTGTGCTCGCCAGTGGGAATAGCAACAGTCAGGTTTACCTCCGGGATGCACGGACGGGAGAAGATTTGCACATTTTCATCGGACATACGGCGGAGGCTCGATGTATTGCGTATTCGCCAGATGGCAAGGTGCTTGCCAGTGGGAGTTATGATGGTACGGTTCTCTTGTGGGATTTAACGATCTTGAATCTTAATCAGTAGGGTGTTCTGTTTGCGTTTTCAGAAAACTTTGTTATCATACAGAGTATGTGGTATACTTTCCGTTAGTTAAACCGATACCCCATTAACCGAACTGACTTGTCGTTCCAGACGGAGACGTACCTATTGTGAGACCGTGCTTATCTTGGTCTGGATCACATTGTCAACACAAACTTGTCGATTTCTCCCTAAAGCTGAGGCTTCTTTGATGAAAACAGCGTTTTCCGTTTTAGTACTTCTTGCTGCTTCCGTGATATGTTTCTCAGGTGCTTTTGGGCAAGCGTATGTGCAAGAACATCTGCCGGAAGGTGCGAAAGCGCGTATCGGAAAAGGCAGAGTTTATGAACTTGCCTACTCCCCGGATAACACGCTGCTCGCTGTTGCGAGTACAATCGGTATCTGGATCTATGATGCTCGGAGGGGTGAAGCACTCAAGCTGCTCACAGTTCCTACGGAAGGTGTTGGTTCAATAGCCTTCAGTCCTGATGGGCACTCCCTCGTCGGCGGGAGTTACGACGGTACGCTCCGGTTATGGGATGTCCGCACTGGTGCCTCCATGCTCACGCTTAAAGGTCATACGGAGAGTGTCCGTTCAGTCGTTTTTAGTCCCGATGGTAGTACGCTTGCCAGCGGTGGTTATGACAAAATCATCCGGTTGTGGGACATCCACAGTGGTGAACTCAAGGCCACGCTCACAGGACATACCGACCGTATCTATTCAGTAGCCTTCAGTCCTGATGGGCAATCCCTCGCCAGTGGTGGCAGGGACGAACTCATTCGGATTTGGGATGTGCGTACTGGAGAACCGCTTCGGATCTTCGCTGGACACGTAGAATACATCTCGGCGGTGGCGTATGCTCCGGATGGCGAAACGCTTGCGACGCATGGTGCGGATGGAAAGACCTACGTGTGGCATCCGAAAACTGGCGAATTTCTGAAGGCTTTTGAGCAGGAGCCTGAGGATATCGTATTCAATTCACGATTTGTTTATTCTATAGCATATTCTCCGGACAGTACGACCCTTGCCTGTGGAATGCACGATGGCACCGTCCAATTGTGGGATATCCGTACGGGTCACCGCAAATCGACCTTGACAAGGCATCCGGGTGCTAATACGGCAACTGATGCAGCTTTAAAAACTGTCAACGAACGGACGAATTGGGTTACATCTGTGGTATTTTCACCCAGCGGAGACACGCTTGCGGGTTCAAGTGATGACGGTACAATCCATTTTTGGGATATTGGCAGCGGTATTTCTCAGCATATTGTTACTGGACACACCGGGCGGTTCGTTAGGTCCGTGATGTATGCCTCACATGGACGTATACTTGCCTGTGCGCGCTTGGGCAGCATAGAGTTGTGGGAGCCTCACACCGGCACCTTGATAAAAACGATTAACTCGGATGTAAATAGATGGACCAGTGTCGCCTATTCGCCAGACAATGTGACGTTTGCATACGGACATTACAATACTGTGTGGTTGTTGGATGCAAATATTGGTGAACACGCCAAAACGGCTCTGAGTGGGCACAAGGGAAGAATTACATCAGTAGACTTTAGTCCAGACGGGAGTATCCTTGCGAGTAGCAGTTCCGACAAGACAATCTGTCTGTGGGATGTCGTTACAGGCGGTTTACGAAATGTTTTCGTTGGGCATACGGGTAAGGTTCAACATGTGGTGTTTTCACCGACGGGGCAGACGCTTGCGAGCGCGAGTGATGATAACACACTCCGAATATGGGACATCAATACCGGTGAGGCAATCAAAACCCTTACGGGGCATGCGGGTGGCGTTAGAGACGTAGCATTCTCACCGACAGGACTGACACTTGCGAGCACGGGTGCTGATGGCACACTCCGAATATGGGACATCAATACCGGTGAACCTATAAAAACTATTACGCCAATGTCAGATAGCCTCTCTTCTATAGCGTATTCCCCGGATGGTAGCACGCTTGCCAGTGTAGTGGATGGGAAAAACATCCATTTTTGGAGCGTGCATTCCGGTGAACTTCTGCGAACCTTTACGGGACATATAGGCTATATCTCTTCTATTGTGTATTCTCCGGATGGGCGAACACTCACAAGTGGCAGCAGCGGTGGCACAGTGCTTCTCTGGGAGATAGCACCATGAAAAACATTTTTCTGCTCACGGTTCCGGTAATTCTCATGCTCTTACCGTGGCTGTCTACCAGTTTTGCTCAAAATTATATCCCAGGCTACCTTCCTGAGGGTGCTATTGCGCGATTTGGGAAAGGTTATCCGTTTGATTTTCAATACTCTTCGGATGGAACAAAACTCGCTGTAGGGAGTACAATCGGTATTTGGATCTACGATACCCGGGCGGGTGGTGCAGAACTCGACCTACTCACAGGGCATACATACTATGTCAGTCGTGTCATTTTTAGTCCTGATGACAGGACACTTGCGAGTATATGTCAGTGGAACGACCAGACTGTTCGTTTATGGGATGGTATCACGGGTGCCCCCAAGGCGGTACTTATAGGACACACGGGTGATATTAATAATATCGTTTTCAGTCCTGATGGTAAAACGCTTGCGAGCGCGAGTGATGACAGTACCGTCCGTTTATGGGATGGTGTTACCGGTGAATCAAAAGCGACGCTCACAGATCATAGGGGTCAGGTTAAAGTGTTAGCGTTCAGTCCTGATAGCAGTCGTCTTGCGAGTGCGGGCAACGATGAGGTCATCCGCCTTTGGGATGTCGCTACGGGTGAACTCCTGCTAACGTTTGCAGCACACGCGAATTCTGTCGATGCCTTGATGTATTCGCCAGACGGTAAACAAATTGCCAGTCAAGGTGGAGACGGCAACGTTTGTCTCTGGAACGCTCAGACGGGTGAATTTCTGCATCTCCTCAGCGATTGGACAAAAGATGTTGCTTCTATCGACTTTTCAAAAGATAGTGAAACGCTTGCGACTGCGAATTACGATGGAACAATCCAATTCTGGAATACTGACACTGGAGAGCATCTGAAAACCGTCAATGCGGGTAAAAAACTGTATAGTCTGTACTACTCCCCGGATGGGAGGACTTATGTCTGTGATGACAATGAAATCCCAATCCTACTCTATGATGCTAACACCGACAAACTTTTACATACCTTCAAAACACCCAGCGGAGGTGTGGGTGACATGAGATATTCTCCGGATGGTCAGACACTTGTGGGTTCCGATCAATTTGGGTTGCATTTTTGGGATGTGGACACCGGAGAGTTGTTGCAAACGATCGCTGGCTACTCGGAGGTCATCAATTCTGTGGTCTACTCTCCGGATGGACGCACAGTGATGAGTTTAACCAGCAGGGTCCTCCGTTTTTGGGATGTTGAGACTGAAAAACCCCTACGAACCCTCACGCCTGAAAGTTCAATCGCTTCCATCGCGTATTCTCCGGATGGACAGACGCTTGCGTGCGGAACCCGCGACAACACGATCCTGTTATGGAACGTCAGCAGATGGCAACAGATAACAACACTTGAAGGGCATGCGGAGGGCATCTCATCGGTCGCCTTCAGTCCGGATGGACAGATACTCGCGAGTGGGAGCTGGGACCGGACAATCCGCTTGTGGAATCCGCACACAGGAGAGCCCTTAAAAGTGCTTACCCTTACCGGAGATTTGTCCAGTATTTATACTGTGGCCTTCTCTCCAAATGGGGAGACACTTGCAAGTGGTGAGGATAATGGAGCAATCCGTCTTTGGAACGTAGATACGGGTGAACTCCTAAAAACTGTTGAGACTGAGGCGGATACGATTGATTCTGTGGTATACTCGCCGGATGGAAAAACGTTGGTGAGTACGGGAAACAATGGGGATGACGGTATTCGTTTCTGGGATGTGGATACCGGTAAACTCGTAAAAAACATCACCGTAGAAAAGGGGGCGTACTCCGTCGTATATTCCCCAGACGGTCGTACATTTGCCAGCGGTGGTTTAGGTGAGATTTCTGTGTGGGACGCTGCTACCGGCGAACGCTTGAAAACCTTTACTGGGCATATAGCAGATCCTGTGTATTCTGTAGCGTTTTCCCCGGACGGAAAGACGCTTGTGAGTGGATGCCGAGATAGCACTGTGATTTTGTGGGATTTAACGGAATAAATGCTTTTTATTCATAGAACTAAATTTTGGAAAATTTTTTATGAATTCTCGCGTGATAGAACAGGTTAAATAGATGATGAAAAACATTGTTCTTTTTACGGTTCTGATAACCGTCATGTCCATGTCTTGTTTATCTGTCAGTTTTGCCGAAAATTATATCCCAGACTACCTGCCTGAAGGGGCGCTTGCGCGATTCGGGAAGGGCTATCCCTTTGATTTTGAATATTCTCCCGACGGTACACGGCTTGCTGTAGCAAGTACAATAGGTGTATGGCTCTATGATGCTCGTACCGGTGAAGAACTCGACCTGCTAAAGGGAGATACGGGTCTTGTCACGACTGTTATTTTCAGCCCTGATGGTAAAACAGTTGTTAGCGAAAGCCACGACTTTATGTCGTCTGACCCAATGATTAAATTATGGGATACTGCCACCGGTGAAACAAAAGCAACGCTTTCTGGACATACAGACCATGTTAATAGTTTAGTATTGAGTCCTGATGGCGAAACGCTTGCGAGTGCAAGCGGTGACAAAACTATCCGCTTATGGGATGGTGTAACCGGGGAACCGAAGGCGACGCTTACAGGTCACACGGATGAGGTGAGCGTATTAGCGTTCAGTCCGGATAGTAGCAGGCTTGCGAGTGGTGGTACCGACGAGGTCATCCGCCTTTGGGATGTTCCGACAGGTGGACTCCTGTTAACATTCGCAGCACACGCGAATTCTGTTGATGCCTTGATGTATTCGCCGGACGGGGAAAGGATTGCCAGTCAAGGTGGAGATAATAACGTCTGTCTCTGGGACGCTCAAACCGGCGAATTCCTGCATATTCTTAAAGGTGATACAACAGATATATCTTCTATTGACTTTTCAAAAGATAGTAAAACGCTTGCCACTGTGGGTTACAACGGAGCGATCCGATTGTGGAATACGGAGACTGGCGAGCCTCTGAAAACGGTCAATGGAAGTACAAAACTGTACAAGGTGTCCTACTCCCCGGATGGCAGCACATTCGTCTGTGCTAACGATGAGGGGACAATCCGCCTCTATGATGCTGACACGGTTAAACTTTTACATACCTTCAAAATTGCCGGAACATGGGTCAGCAGTATCAGGTATTCTCCGGATGGACGGACACTCGTGGCTTCCCATGAATTTGGGTTGCATTTTTGGGATGTGGACACTGGACAACCGTTGCAAACGATCACTGGCTACTGGGATGTGGTTTATTCCGTGATCTACTCGCCGGATGGACGTACAGTGGTGAGTTTGGACGATGTTCTCCGCTTTTGGGATGTTGAGACCGAAAAACTTCTGCGAACTTTTGCCCCTGAAAGCTCAGTCGCTTCCATCGCGTATGCTCCAGACGGACAGACACTCGCCTGTGGAACCCGCGACAATACGATTTTGCTATGGAACATTAGCAGATGGCGGGAAAGAATAACGCTTGAAGGGCATATAGAAGGCGTTTCATCGGTCGTCTTCAGTCCGGATGGACATATACTCGCAAGCGGAAGTTGGAGTCGGGATCATTCGATCTGTCTGTGGGATGCACACACCGGAGGACTCTTAAAAACCCTTGAAGGGGAGACATCTGGCATTTACACGCTTGCCTTCTCCCCGAATGGAAAGGTGCTCGCGAGTGGCGGTAACGATGGCGCAATCCGTTTCTGGGATGTCGCTACCGGTGAACTCCTAAAAACCGTTGATACCGGGATGAGTTCCATTAATGCTGTGTCGTATTCCCCAAATGGAAAGACGCTTGTCAGTTCAGGCTTCTCCACAGGTGACGACATTCGTTTATGGGATGTCGAAACGGGTGGACTTTTACAGACTATTAATAGCCATGCTGAAGCAGCTGCGTATTTTGTAGTGTATTCTCCTGATGGGAACATGCTTGTGAGCGGCAATTTGGGTGCAATCTCTTTTTGGAGTGCTGAGACAGGCGAACGTTTGAAGACGTTCACTGGACATATAGGTCCTGTGTATTCTGTAGCGTTTTCACCAGACGGAAAGACGCTTGTGAGTGGCGGCAAGGATAGCACTCTGATTTTGTGGGATTTAACGGAATAATCAAAGGAGATAATGTGTGAAAATTTTGAACCTATTATTGATACTTTTACCGCTGATTTCTGGGCTCTGTTTATCAAAAACTTTTGCGCAGGCGAATGCGCTACCGGGTTTACCTGCTGGTGCTATAAACCGCATCGGGAAAGGTAGGGTCAATGAGATAAAGTATTTTCCGGACGGTACGAAACTCGCCGTCGCCAGCACTATAGGCATTTGGATCTACGATGTGGAGACAGGAAAACCGCTCGAGCTGCTCATTGGGCATACGGGTCCTGTCAATTCAATAGCGTTTAGTCCTGATGGCACAACGTTTGCGACTGCAAGTGATGATAACACTGCTTGGTTGTGGGATGCTAACACAGGTGAACACAAAGTAAGTTTCGTAGGACATGGGGATGATGTCAATGCGGTAGCGTTCTCTCCCGATGGCGAACTACTGGCTACTGGGAGTGACGACAATACGATTTGTCTGTGGAATCCGCGCACCGGAGAACAGATAGCAAAACTTGAGGGACATACGGAGCATGTTTATTCGGTGGCGTTTTCTCCGGATAGTGGGGTGCTTGTGAGCAGCGCAGCCTGGGGGGATGATAGCATTCGGTTTTGGGATCCACGCACTGCAAAGTCTCTTAACATCTCCATTGAAGATACGGATTGGGTAGAACACATCGTGTACGCGCCCGATGGTAGCATGCTTGTTAGTAGAGATACGGATCGCACCATCCGTTTTTGGGATCTCGGTACCGGCGAACTTTTGAGGGCGGTAGATATGGATAGTGGCGGCGAAATTAACGCTGTAGTGTTCGCCCCGGACGGAAAGACGGTCGCCAGCGCGAGTAGTGACGATCTTGTCAGTTTTTGGGATGTTGCGACTGGGGTACTCCTGAAAACGCTTGAACATGATGCGCCGGTCATCTCTGTGGCGTATTCGCCGGATGGCAAGACAGTCGCCAGCGCGAGTGAAGATGGTAAGATTCAGTTTTGGGATATTGCAACCAGTAAATCCTTAAAAACTGTTACAGGGCACGCGTTCCACGTCTTTTCTCTCGCATATTCTCCGGATGGGAACACGCTTGTGAGTGGGAACATCTCTAAAATCAACTTCTGGAATCAGGAAACCGGGGAACACCTGAAAAGCATCAGAGTTCAGCCGGAACACTTCGAGTCGGAAAACGTCCGTTCGGTAGCGTATTCACCGGATGGCAGCAGAGTTGCCAGTGGCAATTCTAATAAAGTGCGCCTATGGGATGCGGAAACAGGACGGTTCCTCGGAACTTTTACTGGACATAAAGGTCTGATTTCTTCCGTTGCCTTTTCACCCGATGGTCAAATGCTCGCGAGCGGTAGTCACGATAATACAGTCCGCTTGTGGGAGATCCGGGTTGGTGAACTGTACCTCATCGGTGATGTGTTGAAAATCCTTGCAGGACATACGGAAGATGTTGCTTCTGTGGCGTTCTCACCGGATGGGGATACGCTCGCGAGTGGCAGTCACGATGGCACAATCCGTTTGTGGGATGTCCCCACTGGAGACCTCTTAAAAACGCTTATGGGTCATACAGGAAGAGTTTACACTGTAGTGTTTTCACCGGATGGCAGCACAATAGCGAGTGGGAGTTGGGATGGCACGATCTGCTTGTGGGACAGTCAAACAGGCGGACTGTTACAAACGCTCAACGGACATACGCGGAATGTTGCTTCTGTGGCGTTTTCACCGGATGGCGGCACGCTCGCCTGCGGCAACGATGATACGATTCACCTGTGGGACGTACAGACCGGAACACTCCTGCATTCGCTTACGGGACACACGGATTTGGTGGACAGTCTTGTGTATTCACCGGATGGTGAGTGGCTTGCGAGTGGCAGTCGTGACGGCACGATCCTCTCGTGGGATCTTACAAAGTTGGCCACGGATCGGTAGGCAATTTTCTTTTTTATCCTCAGTTAATAAACCTTACGGAGTAACATAATGCAAAACCGTAGACCCGCTCAGTTTAATATTGTTCCAAACGACCCTTCAGGGAATACTTGGGCACTACCGAAAGACGCAATTGTTCGGTTTGGGAAAGGACTCATGAACCGGTGGGAGGTCAAACTTTCTCCCGATGGCACATATTTCGCAATCGGTACTGGCATGGGGTTATGGTGGTATGATGTCTTTTCAATGACCTCGATTTCACTATGGGAAACCGAACGGGGGTCGGTTAATTCTTTTGACTTTTCTCATGATGGCAAATGGATTGTTATTGCAAATTCGGACGGTATTATAAAGGTGCTGGATGTTCAAAGTGGAGCGTGTGTCACACAGATAGAAAATCAAGATGCTTATGGCGGTCTTGCCTGCTCATCAAACGGCAGATGGGTTGCTACCGCCGCTTCAAATGGAATCGTCAAGGTAACAGACGTTCATAGCGGAATAACCGTAGCACAGATGGATCGTGGAGAGCACAAGTGGCAATCAAATGATATTTCCCAACTCCAATTTTCTCCAGATGGTAAACGCCTTGCCGCTAAAGCTGGGAATCCCAAACTTTATTCAAATGAAGACGACGATTACGATCAACTGTTAAATCCTGATACAGAAGGCGATCAAATTTATGTCTGGGACCCAGAAACGGGTGAAGCAATTATCAAGTTCGCAGGGTATGCGCTTGTCTTTTCTCAAGACAGTCGTCTGTTGGCAGGAGCGGCTTCTGACGAAACTGTGGAGGATGCCGAACGCGTTGACCGTTGTGTATCAGTGTGGGATATAACATCAAAAGAATGTATTGCCCACTTCATGGGACATACGGATTGGGTATTTGATGTTACTTTTTCACCATGTGGACGATTTGTTGCTTCAAGTGACGGGACGCTGCGGGTATGGGATATTGCAACGGGTTCACAGAAAATGGCTTATCCTGACTTTACCGATCCTTTCTACTCAAAGGACGGGAAACTATTCGCTTTACGATTTCGTCGTTCCACCAACACTGCAGAAGTGTGGGACGTAGAGAAGCACGAAAAGATACTTGAAATGTCTAATGGTATTGGCGGCATCGATTTTGCTAAGTCTTTAGCCATTGCTTACACCCTCAGACAACGACAGCAATTGCATAAAACAAGATCCAGTAAACAGGTTAGTGATAGTGTTCCAGTATACGCAATACTGCGTGAACATCGTTTTCCGTGGCCCGATCCGAAAGGCATTTGGGTGGATAACCAGACTTTGGCAAGTAAGACTGAAGGTCCAGGAATATTGTTATGGGATGTCGTCAAGAAACGGATACAGGGTAATTTATCAAAGGATGAATGGGTGGGTTCTTTCACTGTTTTGCCTAATGGTAGAATTCTTGCATCTCGTATTTGGGAAGAAAGTAAAGTGTGGGATGCCAAACAACCTGACAATCCCATTGCAGAGTTTACTGCCCCTGAGGGACCATCAGAATGGGCGCGGCATGCGGTGTTTGCGCCTACAGGTGACCGGATTGCAGCAGGAAGTCGGAAAGGGACACTCTATGTGTGGAATTTTGAGCAACCTGAGCATCCAGTAAAACTTACGGGTCACACGGAGCATACTTGGTCATTGGCGTTTTCGCCAGACGGAAAACGATTGGTGAGTGGAGCCGCAGACTATACGGCTCGAATATGGGATGTTGAATTAGGTGAAGAAATTGCCACATTGCCTATGGACGAACGGCGTGTACCGATGGGATTTGCTTTTTCACCGTGTGGTAACCTGATTGTAGGTGGAATGAACAATGAAATCCGTTTTTGGTGTGCCGAGAAACTGACGACGTTACGCACAATACCGCAGTTAGAAAATAACAAGCGGACGTTTGCGTTTGCTTTTTCACCGTGTGGAAGGTATCTTGCATCGGGCACTTGGTGGCAAGAGGGTATGGAGAAGATGGCAATCCGGATATGGGACGTTGCGACTGCAGAGAATATCCATACGTTTTGGGGGCATACCACAGACGTGCAATCACTCGCTTTTTCGCCAGATGGCACGCATTTGGCAAGTAGTGGTTTTGATGGGACTATCTTGGTGTGGGATATGAAACCGTTTATCAATTCTTAGGGGACGGACGTTGATTTAACCTATTTATACTATAGTTTGGACAATTTTTAGACATAGCACTCCGCTGGAGTGCAGGATTGCTGTGCTTAACTGCTCTTGTGGGACCTCACAAAGTTGGTTGCTGATCGGTAGGCAATTTGAGATGGATAGGACTTACGCATAACATAGGTATTCTATAAAGCAAGGATGGAAGACAGGAAGGATGGAAGGAACATATAATTATGAAAAAAGATACACCCTTTCAGATGGATAGAGACAACGCAGACAGCAGCACGTGGTATTTACCCGATGGTGCTATTGCCAGATTGGGAAAAGGTAATGTAATGGATATGGTACTATCCCCAGACGGTGCGCTTCTCGCCATTGGAAGTTATCTCGGTTTATGGTGGTATGATGTTCCCAACCGTTCCCTCTTAACACTTTGGGAAGCGGGAAAAACAATAACCACTGTCGCCTTTTCAGCATGCGGCGAATGGGTCGCTACAGGTGGTTGGGGGGCTTCCATCAAAATATGGGATGTGAAGCGCGGAAATTGCTTAGCGGAGTTGGCACGCGATAAAAGCGGTTACGCTACCGATATTGTCTTTTCATCGGATCGCAAACGCCTCGTTGTTGGCGGGAGCACCAGATACTCTAACCCGGAAAAAAAACTCTATTGTAGTGTTGAAGTCTGGCAACTGCCAGAAAATTTGCAAGAGAGTAACGCTACTGCCCGTCCTGAGCGTGAAGCGATTTACGTCGGAACAAATCCACTTGCACTCTCACGGGATAATCGTTTACTTGCCTTTGCTTCCCCTGATGGAGTCCCTGAACCGTTTCACACCACTGGATACCCAGTCATTGATGGTAGATGGATCTTAGCTTCAAACAGCGTTGTCGTGTATGAGATGGCGACGGGTCAACATCTTGTTACTCTGGATGGATTGAACGATGTCAGTTCTATCGCTTTCTCGCCGTCTGGTAAGTTTTTGGCTGCATGCGATTGGAAAGGGACGACTCACGTCTGGGAGGTACCCGAGCAACTGTCCCCGGAAACACCTTCATGGCACCTCCACAAGGTTTATCAGGCGGTGGACGACAACGGTTCTCACTATATCAGTTATACACCGGAGAGCAGGCTCTTAACCACTGTGTATGCGTATAGAGATGATACTTTTTCAGTGCAAGACTTAGAAAACAGTGAAATACTTTATAGACATCCGAAGGAGACGGGGTACTATCATCCCGACTTTTCAAACGGTGTGCGTCTTGCGTATGAGAGTGAATACGATGTACATATTTGGGTTGCGGGTGAAAATCGACCCATCTCTTTGGAACATACGACCGGCATTTTCCCCGGATCTTTGCAGTTTTCATTAGATAGTAAGACGCTCCTTGCAAACAGTGGGTACGGTGGCATCTTTAGTTGGGATGTGACACACCCCGACGATCCTCCCCGTATTTTCAAACCGCTCGGTATGAAACCGGATACAGATGGATCGTCGGGCGAGCGTTATTTGTCTGTAGATGCCTCCCCTGAAGGGAAACACTTTGTCACCTCCGGCGATGCCGATGAAAAGAATATCCGACTTTGGGAATTCGGATCGGACGTACCGATAGTAACTTTCCCATTACAAGATGAACCCAGCACTGCAGCATTCTCACCGGCAGCCAATTTACTTGCCTGCCGAGATGAAACTGACAGTATCCATATCTGGGATATTACCACTGGAGAGACTTACGACACATACACAGGTGAAGAAACAGACAATGCACCCTATCTCACCTTTAGTCGAGATGGCGCATTTCTTGTCTGTGCACCTTCCCAGATCTATGATGTAGCCGAGCGTAAAACAGTGGATCAGTTTTCCAGCGATGACGGTTTTGATTTTTTAGCGTTTTCTCCGGATCCGTTGCGGATATGGTGCGATTTTCCTGCATTCGATAATAAGACGATAGATTTATGGGATTTCCGAGAAGATAAAGAAGTGCTATCGCTCCCGAAACCGAAATGGTGGCAGACGAAAGCTATTAACGCATTTGCGTTATCTGCGTGTGGGCAATATCTCGCTTGTAGTCCGTATACATGGACGGACGAAGAGCGCGTGTGTGTCTGGGATATCCGCAAGGGGAACGAGCCGATTGTCACGTTTGCGTTGACAGAGCGTCTTGAGTGTCTTGCGTTTTCGCCTGATAACACACTGCTGGCGGGTGCCTGTTCTACCGGAACCCTCTTGCTCTGGGATTTGAAGCCGTTCATCAATTCTTAGGGGACGGATGTTGAGTCAACCTATTTATAGTAAAACCTACAATTATAGTAAAGTTTAGAATTAATTGGGCACTCTCAAACAGTCTGAATACCTATAACAGGCATTCAGACTGGCACAAACTGGAAGTTTGTGGTACGAATGTGTCTATTTATTGTTAGGATTCACTATAATTGGGCACTCTCAAACAGTCTGAATACCTATAACAGGCATTCAGACTGGCACAGGCTAACAGCCTATGCTACAAAGATGTCCACTTATTTATCGGCTTCACTATAAAACGTACAGGCCTTACACAATTTTCTGTGGAGTCCTACGTGGTTTGAAACCTCACAGGCAAATGGGTTTGCGTTAGTTTGCCTTGGTTATGAGGGAACTCCGAACATTCCATATTATTTTTTTAAACTTTTTTCCCTAAAAATCCCCTCTTTAAAATTAAAAGCAATTTGATAAATCTGTTGATGCACGACTTATGCCTAACAATTTACCCACCTTCAATGATCTAACCGATGCAGAACTCATTCAACTGGTGCGAAACCGGAATGAGGCGGCATTTACGGAGTTAATATTCCGTTACACGCCACGGATTTGGACTATTATTGTTGGAAATTCACGGCAACGTCGAGATGCCGAAGAAATTCGTAACGATGTCTGGATGGCTGTGTGGCAAAACATCAAAGGCCTCCAGAAAGTGGATAGTTTTGGTGAATGGCTGCAGCGTATTGCTTATAATGCTTGTAAGCGGTACTACACTTCTGGTCATCGATCACGGGATGAAATTCCACACACGCACGCAGTATTGGTTGAACATATTGACCAAAATGCTACGGCACGGTATCAAGAAACTCAGTTAATTGCTGAGGTGAAAGAAGTTGTGCGCCACCTTCCAGAAAAAGTCCGCTCTGTAGCGGAATTGTACTATTTAGAATCGTGGCATATCAAAGAAATCGCGGAGGCGTTAGAGCTACCGATAGGTACAGTTAAGACAAGGTTAAGAGAAACACGCGCCCTCCTACGTGAGGAATTTGATGTTGAACCTAAAGAAGGAGTAAACACAATGCAAGATCGAAGACCTGCGAAACTTAATGTTGTTTCAAACGATCCCACCGGGAACACCTGGGCACTACCGGAAGGCGCGATTGTTAGATTCGGAAAAGGACTGCTGAACAAGTGGGAGATCAAACTTTCGCCCGATGGCACATATTTCGCAATGAGCACTGGCATGGGACTTTGGTGGTATGATGTCTTTTCAATGTCCCCGATTTCATTATGGGAAACCGAACGGGGGTCGGTTAATTCTTTTGACTTTTCTCATGATGGCAAATGGATTGTTATTGCAAATTCGGACCGCATGATCAAAGTGCTGGATGTTCAAAGTGGAAAGTGTGTCACACAGATAGAAAATCAAGATGCTTATGGCGGTCTTGCCTGCTCATCAAACGGCAGATGGATCGCAACTTCAGACGGATCGGGAATCGTTAAGGTGTTTGATGTTCGTAAGGGAGAACTTTTAGCACAGATGGATCGTGGAAAACACGAATGGAAAGCAAACGATATTTACCAACTCCAATTTTCACCAGATGGCAAATTGCTTGCCGCTTGTGCTGGAAATCCCAAACTTTATTCAGGCGACACTTTGGATCAACCTTTGAATCCTGATACAGAAGGCGATCAAATTTATGTCTGGGACCCAGAAACGGGTGAAGCAATTATCAAGTTCGCAGGGCATAAGCTTGCTTTTTCTGAAGACAGTCGGCTGTTGGCGGGTGCCTCTCCTGACGAAACAGTTTGTGATGCTGACCGCGTTGACCGTTGCGTTTCGGTGTGGGATATAACATCAAGAGAACGCGTCGCTCACTTCACAGGACCTACGGATTGGGTAGATGCTATTGCCTTCTCACCGTGTGGACAATTTGTTGCGTCAAGTGACAGGATGTTATTACGGGTGCTGGATATTGCGACGGGTTCAGAGAAAAAGGTTTATGCTGACTTTGACGATCCGTTCTACTCAAAGGATGGGGAGTTATTCGCTTTACGATTTCGTCATTCTACTTCTACTCATACTACGGAAGTGTGGAATGCTGAGAACAGCGAAAAAATCCTTGAGATATCTAACCGTATTGGCGGTATCGGTTTTCCGAAGTCTTTAGCCACTGCTTACGTCCAAGGACAATTGCCGCCATTCACGAAAAAAAGGTCCAACGCTGCGGCGAATGGGAGTATACCTGTATACGCAATACCGCGCGAACATCGTTTCCCGTGGCCCGATCCGAAAGGCATTTGGGTGGATAACCAAACTTTGGCAAGTAAGACGCAGGGGGACGGAATATTGTTATGGGATGTCGCCAAGAAACAGGTGGCGGATAATTTATTCAACGGTGAATGGGTTGGTTCTTTCACTGTTTTACCTGATGGCAGAATTCTCGCGTCTTGTATTCCAGAAGAAAGTGACGGTAAAGTGTGGCATGCCAAACAACCTGACACCCTCATTGCAGAATTCACTGTCCCTGAGGAACCATCACAATGGGCACTGGATGCGGTATTTGCGCCTACAGGTGACCGGATTGCAGTGGGAAGTCGGAAAGGTACCATCTATGTGTGGAATTTTGAGCAACCGGAGCAGCCGATACAACTGAGGGGACATACAGATCATACTTGGTCGTTGGCGTTTTCACCAGACGGAAAACGCTTGGTGAGTGGATCAGATGACCAAACGGCTCGCGTGTGGGATGTTGAATTAGGTGAAGAAATTGCCATACTGCCTACAGATGAACCGTGTACGCCAATAGGATTCGCTTTTTCACCGTGTGGTGACTGGATTGTAGGAAGTTTGAATAACAAAATCCGATTTTGGTGTGCTAAACAACTGACGACCTTACGCACAATACCGCAGTTAGAGCATAACTGCGGGGCTTATGCCCTCACATTTTCGCCGTGTGGAAAGTATCTTGCATCGGGAAGTTGGTGGCAGGAGGGTATGGAGAAGATGGCTATCCGTTTGTGGGACGCTGCTACAGGTAAGCATATCCGGACCTTCTGGGGACATAACTCGCGTGTGCAATCACTCGCATTTTCGCCAGATGGCACGCATTTGGCAAGTAGTGGTTTTGATGGTACAATTTTGGTCTGGGATTTGAAACCATTCATTGATTCTTAAGGGATGGACGTTGATTTGACTTGTCTAAAACACAATCAAGAGGATTATGATTATGTCAAACATTTCAGATGAAAGATTGGTAATTGCCGCTGTCAAAGGTGACGACCGTGCCATAGAAGAGCTAAAAGAACGGGTATTATCACGAATACGCACCACTCTCGGACAGAGGCTAAAATTTGAAGTAGATACCCAACACCTTGAACACCTTGAACGCCAGATAGTCGAAAGGGTATTCAACAATTTACATAAGTATACGTTCACATCACCATTTCTATCATGGGTCCACCGCATTACCTTTAATGTAGCGATTGCGGAAAACCGAAAACATAATAACGTGGTAGCAGCGGATGTCGTGAAAAGTAATACCCGTGCCAAGGACCCACCTCAAACAGTCATGCCTATCGACTATGAAATACGTACCCTTGTAAATTTGCTTAACCGATCGCCTGACATCCAAACGACTTCCTCTTGTAGCGGGCATCCGGATCAGGAGAAATGGCAAACGCGTCGATGGAATCAGCGTGGCGGCTGGATTCATATCAAACCGGTCGGGGACCCGCGCGGTGCATTCAATTTTCTTGTCAATCTGCTGATGTGTTTGGATAACACTTGCGCCCTGGAAACAGAGGATAATTCGTGTGCCGATACGATTCGGCAACGCTACCGACAAGTAGATGCTGGTGAGTTGTTTCAATCGGGCGGTTCCATTGCTCTCATGTGTGTATCCTTTAGTTTTTTTCCCTGTCATCCGGAAGAAGAGCATCGTTTAGGAATATGGAAACGATTCATTATTTCCATGAGAGCGTTGATACCGGATTGCGATGAACTCTCTGCCGAAGTTAACACTTCGGATGACGCTGCAAAGCGTTTGCATCAAATGTTGCATCGGTTGTCTTTCATGTATAGGACAGAACTTGCGACAAACCGTGAGGGGTATCCAGGCATAACCTTATACACAATGGCAGACCTGAACTTATTGAAGCGGTTTTCGGCGGTGGCGAATCAATTGCATGCGTCCCTTGATAAAGCAGGATATATGGGATCTCATGACACAGAAGATGATACGTCATTTACTGCGAAGTGGTTCTTTGATTTACGACCGTTTCTAAATCAAGAATTGCTGCCGCTGCCGCATCTGTTAACGCCGAAGTGGGAACCGCGCACGCGCGAAGACCATTTGAAGATTTGGAAACTCCTTGAATTAGCGGTTGAGGAACAACTTGCGTTAAAGAAGGAAATATTTAATGGAAAGCAAACAATCTCTAATTCAAGCACCAGTTAGCGTTAATGGAGACGATGTCACTACTTGGGCACTTCCCGAAGGTGCGATTGCGCGATTAGGGCGGGGCTGTGAACCTAATATGACGTTCTCAGCGGATGGACAGTTCCTCGCTATCGGAACTGCGATGGGACTCTGGTTGTATGATTTAGAAACGCTATCTCCTATCGCGCTCTGGGAGACAGAACGTGGTATGGTATTTCACATTGCCTTTTCACCTAATGGAAAATGGATTGCAGCCGGTAATTCAGACAAAATTTTAAAGGTATTGGACATCCAGAATGGCGCGTGCTTAGCACAAGTGGAAGTAGATGATTATATTGCGGAGCTGACCTTTTCATATAATAATCAATATCTCGCAGCGGCTTATGCCCGGTCTGCTACCTTTGAAGTTTGGCATGCGGAAACCTGTGAACCGGTTACCCAATTCGCTTCAGATACTGAAGAAGCGGGTTTTTACAGCCCTATCAGTTTTTCGCCTGATACCCGACTGATAGCGTCCACAAGTGCCTCCGACACAACTGACGATGCGGAGGCAATAGTCGTGTGGGATATGGAAAGTGGTCAACAAATCGCATCCCTCACAGCACACACCTATTGGATATCGACACTCTGCTTCTCACCGTGTGGACAGTTTCTTGCCTCTGGTGGCGAAGATGGCACTGTGTACGTTTGGGATGTTAGCACTTGGCGACAGGTGCAATCGTATACCGATTTTGGTGACGTGTCTCGTATTATGCCGTCCTATTCACCAGAGGGCATTCTTCGTGCAGCGATAGTCGATTATGATGATACCGGTCCCGCCACAATCTCTGTTTGTGATCTCGAAAGTGGAGAACAACTTTACACGGATAAATTTTGGGGCAATACCGTCCAATTTTCGGATGCAGATGATTGGGGGAACACTGCCGTATTTTCAAACGGTTCGCGGCTTGCTTATGAATGTAGACACGAATTTATCAACGTGTGGACCCTTGAATATCCGTGCAGACGGCAGTTTACACATTCCCCTATTTCGTTTCCTGCTTATGAACGGACATCTATTTCGTTTCCTACTGCATTGTTTTCAGATGATGGCAAAACATTAGCCGTAAAACATCATCATGAAGGTGTTGTGTTATGGGATATTGCAAGTAAACGTTCACGTCCTGCAGTTAAAGTGGAATCGGCAGGCAAAAATCAGTTCTTATATAAAACCAACAGTGGAAAATTCTATGTCGCGAGCATCAAAGCGGATAATGTTAAGCTCTGGGAAGTAGATGGGAATGGTATCCCTCTTATTGAAAGAACGGGGCGCGAATACTGGAGTGCGTTTCCTGCATTATCACCAACAGGCGAGCTTTTTGCTTATGCCGATGCAGATGGTAACCTGAAAGTGTGGGATGTAAACAGCGGGAATCAACGCTATGAACTGAAACATCCACTTGAGCCAAAAGATAACGAGGATGATGAAGATGATGGTGATACAATTGGAGATTTGCAATTTAGTTTTGATGGAAAAATACTTGCAAGTGAATCAAATCATCCTCAACCGCATGTCATTTCGTGGGACATGGAACTTGGTGAAGAGATTGATAATTCCCTAAATGATAATGTTATTACCCGAATCCCCGGAAGACTCGTCTTCAGATGGTTGAAACCTAAATCTCGTGAGGTCGTCCACATTTCTCATGATGGAAAGTATTTATCTTCTATTGGAGATAACTCTTACTTGTATGATGTGAAACAGGACGACTATCTTTCTCGGTTGACCTTACCGCAGGGGTTAGAAGATATATTTTGGGCTGCTAAATTTTCTATGTGTGGGAAATATTTTGCAGCCGGGACATGGTGGCGAGAAGGTATGGAGAAAATGGTCATCTGTTTATGGGAGGTTAAAACCGGTAAACAGATTGTTACATTTAGAGGACATCCAACAGATGTACATGCACTTGCATTTTCCCCAGACAACACACTTTTAGCGAGCGCGAGTTATGACGGCTCCATCCTTCTATGGGATTTGACTCCTTATTTGTAATGTGTTCACTTTTTTTTCAAATTATGACAATCTTGCATCCTACCCACCCCAAAATCGCGTCACTAACAATTATGGGTCTAAATTGGGTTATGGGAGGTTCCTGATGGAAAGAGATGATGTTGAACTGATTCAGCGTGTATTGTCAGGTGACGAGAATGCCTTTAGTGCTTTGGTGAAAAGATACCAAAAAGGCGTTCACGCGCTGGCATGGCGGAAAGTTAAGGATTTCCATATCGCTGAGGAGATCACACAAGACACTTTTCTTCAAGCACACAAAAAACTCGCATCGCTGAAGAATCCGAGTCAGTTTCCGGGGTGGCTCTATGTGATTGCGGATCGGCTTTGTAGATCATGGTTCCGAAAGAAGCAACTCAAAAACATCCAGTCGATCGAAACGACCCGCGAAGAAACGCTCGAAAAAACCGCTTACGCAAACTACCTCTGTGAACAGCGTGAAGAGACAGCGGTTGAGTGCCAACGTGAAATCGTGCAAAAACTCATGGCACAACTGCCGGAAAGTGAACGCACGGTGATGGTGCTTTACTATCTCGGCGAAATGAACTGCAAAGAGATTAGCAAGTTTTTGGGGGTATCTCCGCATACGGTTAAAAGTCGGCTGCGACGCGCTCGAGAACGGCTCAAGAACGAAGAACACATACTTCATGAGAGCCTCGGTAGCGTCCCCTTACATCCAAATTTCACCGAAAACATCATGCGGAACATTGACCCAGTAAAACAGACATCTCCTTCAGGAGCTAAGCCGTTGCTACCGTTCGCGGCTTTAGGTTCATCTGTTATTTTGGTTATTTTGTTGATGGGCGCGAACCATCAAATTACCAATAATTTCCAGCAACCGTATAGTGTTGATGCAGCATCGGAACCCACGATTGAAATTATTGACGCGCCTATCGTTCTTGATAGTCAATCAAAACGGGATTTACAAAATCGGGTTGGCAACGAGACGACACCCGGTAAAAATAGCAACAACGGTTTATCAACAGGAGCGGAAACAGTGGAAAACAACTTAACACAAGAATCTATGCAATGGAACCTACCGGAAGGTGCTAAAACACGCCTCGGTAAAGGGAATATAAATGAAATACAGTATTCTCCAGATGGTAGATTGCTTGTTGTTGCGAGCCGCATCGGTATTTGGCTTTACGATGTCACAACACATCAAGAAGTCGCCCTACTTACCGAGCCTACGAGTGGAGTCGGCAGCCTTGTCTTTAGTCCGGATGGACGCACCTTTGCGAGTGGAAGGGCGGACGGCACTATCATCCTGAATGGTCCCATTGTCCAGTTGGATAAAAGCATAGGTGTGCAAAAAACACTTACCGGGCATACGGATTATGTCTGGAACTTAGTATTCAGTCCTGATGGCAAAACGCTTGCGAGTGATAGTCGGGACGGCACGACCCGATTATGGGACGCAATCACTGGAGAACAGAAGTGGACACTCACGAAAGATTCAGATCGTGCCAGTATGTTATCATTCACGCCAGACGGCGGGACAATGGTGAGTGTGAATTGGGATGACGAAATTAGTCTGTGGAACCCGAGTACTGGTAAACATAAGCAAACATTTGCTTTGCATCCGGATTGTTCCACTATGGGTGCAGCGTTTAGTCCGGATGGAAAAACAGTCGCTATTGGCAGTGAGAATGGCACCATCTACCTCCACGCCTTAGACACAGGTGAACTCGAGATGGCACTCACGGGACATGAGGAATATGTTGAGAACTTAGCGTTTAGCCCCGATGGGAAAACCGTCGTGAGCGGTAGTGGTGATGGCACTATCCGTTTGTGGGATATACATACCGGCGACCATAGGTTAATATTCACTGGACACACGTTAGATGCCCTCGGCGTAGCGTTCAGTCCGGATGGGAAAACCCTCGCGAGCAGTATTGATGATGGCACTATCCGTTTTTGGGATACAGACACAGGCAACGAAAAACATACATTTACTGGGCATTCGGAAATTGTCTATAGTGTGGCATTCAATCCGAATGGGGACATTATCGCAAGTGGATCTGTCACTGGCATTATTAACTTATGGAATGCAGACACAGCACAACACATCAAAACACTCAGTGGGTTTGGGGATATAGCGAACAATCTGGTGTTCAGTCCGGATGGCAGGACACTCGCAAGTGGACACGATGGCATCCGTCTATGGGATGTACAGACCGGTGAACATAAGATGCAACTCACCGGACATATAGATGCTATCGGAAGTGTAGCATTCAGTCCGGATGGTAAGACCCTCGCAAGTGGGGGTTGGGATAATACGATCCGCCTCTGGGATGCACATACCGGCGAACATAAAAAAACGCTCATTGGACATACAAAGTCAGTCAATAGTGTCGCGTTCAGTCCGGATGGAAGGACACTCGCAAGTGGGAGTGTTGACGAAACTATACGCCTCTGGGATGTTGACACGGGTAAGAACGAAATGACGCTTGTTGGACGGACTGAGTGGATCGAAAGTATCGCGTTTAGTCCGGATGGTAAAACACTCGCGAGTGGGGGTGGGGGCAGTATCATTCTTTTGTGGAATATAGATACAGGGACAACCAAGATGCAGCTCACCGGGCATACAGATTGGGTCGAAAGCATCGCGTTCAGTCCGGACGGAAAAACAATCGCAAGCGGATGCGTTGACGCCACGATTCACTTATGGGATGCCCAAACAGGTGAATACAAGAAAACACTGACGGGTCATGCAGCTTGGGTTAAAAGTCTCGCGTTCAGTCCGGATGGGAAAACTCTCGTGAGCGGTAGTGAGGATGGTTCTGTGCTTCTCTGGGAGATGAATCCGTAATCGCGTAATTCATTATGTTTCTTACATCCATGCCAAACCTTGGACAATTTTTTGAATTAAATGCGATAGATTGGGTTAAAAGGTACGCCCAAGGTATCTTTCTAACCTAAATTTTTCTATACCTCTGGGGTTTCCCGTTAGGGCTGTTTTTTGCTGCGAAATTAACGACTATATTTTCAAAACAACCGAGAGGTATATAATGGACGAGCGATTTGAAGCTACTACTATCAAAGAGGTTGATGAAGCCCTAAAGCATTTTAATGATTTTCATGATGATCACGTTGCGGGGATTGAAATTAAGTTTGAAAATTACAAAGCCTTAGATGGTGAGGGCGCGTCTACTGGGATTAAAAACGCTGATAAGACGATTGTTCTCACTGTCAACACCGATCCTTATCGTAAAGAACATCAACAGCGCGTTCAAGTTGAATTCAAGGATGTCAAATCCTTTGAAATGTTATCGCCGCTGGAGGATCATGGTCGGAAGTCTGGTCCAACATGGGGCACTTTAGACACACTCACAATGCCTGAACCTGTCCCTAATGGCTCTGACATCAAATGGGAATTTGGATTCATCTGTGGTGGCACGAAGTTTTTGGTTATTTGCTCCAAAATTATCTTTCGCAAGTAAGTTTCTTGAAAGATATTGTGTTATACTAAGCTTTGGACAATTTTCAGCAGGGCGGACAACCAAGAAGAACACTTTCTTCGCATTGGATTTTAGCGTTTGCAAAAACTCCATGACTCAAGATACATAGCACTCCTACGGAGTGCGGGAGTTTGGATACACGGATTTCTATAGACATAGCACTCCTACGGAGTGAGAATCTTTCTACGGGTTCCTTGTGCGTGCGAAACTTTCGGAAAAATATACACGCCTTTGAAACACAATGCTCACGAAACAAGGATTATCCAAACTTTAGTTAAAGATGGGCAAACCCTTCAGGTGCGTCTGCTTACAAAAATTTTACAATAAACCGCGGAGGCAAAATGTTCTGGGATGAAGTCAAAAAACACTATGAGGCAGGGTCTGCTCACCAATTTCTGATCCATTTTAATGTAAATGATTTGCTCTACGACGATGTTTATGGCTACTTGCGCACGACGGACTATCTCATGGCGCAGCTCAATACATTAGGCTGCGAACTCGTTCTCGGATATAATACATCGGAAGGCATTCATTTCCCAAAAGTGGGTCAATGGCGAAACACACAGCGAACCCTTGAGATTTTCCCACAATACAATAAAACAGGTGTTTTTCATTTTCAGAGTGTCGCGACATGGATTCAGACGCTTAACCGCTTTAGAGAGGTTGAAGACGTTAATCTTGCCGAACAGGAAGTAGATCCACAGCTTGTCCGTCGAAGAATTAACGCCGATTTGGCGTTTGATAAAGAACATGAAGATCCATTCGTGGCCATGGACCCTTCGCTTTCTGCGGAATTCCGAAAAAAATTAAACCACCTCTTGCGGCAGGGAAGAACAAGAATTGGGTTGGTGATCACTTCTTTGGAGATGCTCACACCGAACGATCCGTCGTTGAACGAGGTTGCCAAAGATGAGGTCCAACTCTTGTTTAGCCAAATCCAATCTTGGGCATCTGACCTTGATATCCGAAGGCGTAAGCATGTTATTCTGCTGGTCACGCACAATATATCCGATGTCCACCCGAATTTCACCGTGAATCCTGAGATTCCCATGATAGAAATCCCGTTTCCGCCCTATGAGGAACGCCTAAGGTTTATTGAACATCTGCATGATATTTCGGAGGGTTCGTCACAGATGCGTAAAACCTTGGGAAATCATCGCGATCAGGAAACCTTGGCACGGGAAACAATTGGGCTAAACCTATTCGGTGTTCACGATGTTGTGCAACAGGCAGAATCCGCCCAGCGGAAAGCCGGTGGTGAAGAGTTGCTCAACTATCGGCGTGAGAGTATCAAGACCTTCAGCCGCGGCGTTCTTGAACTCGGTGAAACTTATAGGGGGCCTTCTGACGATGGTTGGTATGTCATGCGTATCATCCGAGATATTGCAGATGGTATGAAAAATCAAGACTTGAGGCGTGTGCCGCGGGGTATGCTCTTCCTCGGTCCACATGGAACGAGCAAAGTATACGCTGCGAGGGTGCTCGCGGGTGAGGCGAACATGACTTTCGTCCGGCTCCGCTACGCGAATCAGGTCGGTGAAGTCACAATAAATATTAATGACAGCCAAAACAGTTATGAACGGAACCTGAATGCGGGTCTCAATTTTATTCGCGGGATTGCCCCAACGGTCGTCTTTATAGAGGACATCGAGCAGGCATCGCCGTATGCTACAATGAATCCAGAGGAGCATGAGCAAATGTTTCCTCGTGCTCTCGCGAATGCGATGAACGATATATCGTTGCACGGTAGAGTGATATGGGTGGGGGCATCGCAGCGCCCCGACTTAATGCCGCCTATTTTTCGACGGTACGGTATTTTTGACACCAAATTGATCATGCTACCGCCTACAAGTGGTGGCAGAGTAGAAATTTTGAAAATTCTCTGTCAAGGGCAAACATCCGGTAACATCAATTTTCAGTCACTTGTCGGTGGTGCAGAAACGGACGGATTGACTTGGCGAGATCTGCTTCTGATTGTTCAACGTACGAATAACATCGCGAGACGCAATGGTCGCGATACCTTCACAGAAGGTGAGCTCCGCCAAGGACTCAACGACTTCATCCCCGACTATTCACGGGAGATGCAAATCTTTATGGGGTTATTAGCGTTACGAGAAGCGAACTCCCGTATTATGGTTCCAGATGGCTTGTTGCCGGAATATCAAGAATTTGTGGATGGAAACCGAATTGATAAAACAGCGATAAACAAACGTTTAAAGGAGTTAGGTAATCAACTCGGCTTGCGCAATTGATGTGTAGAAACAAAATAGGATATTAAGGAAATGGTGTGAAATTTCATAGTTTTTATAAGAGCGATTTTAGACGATTTTGCCGCTCTTCCCAATCTGGGAGATACGCAGACATATAGCCTTTAAACAACTTGCCGTGGTTCGGAACGAGCAGATGCACCAGTTCATGGACAATGACGAATTCCGTCAACGTTTCTGGTAGGTTGAGTAGGTCAGTGTTGAGGGTCAAGCGTCCGTTTGTTGAGATAGATGCCCACTTGCGCTGCATCTGACGCAGATGAATCTCCCGCACCTTCACACCGATACGCTCTGCCCACTGCCAAACTGCCCCTTTCAAATCCGCTTTATTGGTGCTCATAAGCGTTCCAATCTTAACAATTTATTTGCTGTTTGGACGATGTTTGTTATACCGACTGTCGGTTCTAATGTGCGATAAAGCATTATCCGCAGCTGGCTGGCTTGCTGGTTGTCCCATCGATAGTCAGGGAATTGCTCAAATACTTGATTGACGGCTTGCGCCTGTCCTGAAGTAACGTTTTCTATAACGTCTTTAAGTACTGTGTAGACCGCAAAGGTATTCTCATCCAAACCGAGTTGTTCGCTTTCTCTTGCAGCATGTGCATATTCCTCCGCTAATCTCCTAAACTCAGCCAATACGTCTTGCGTCGCCATCTGACGATTTTCATAAGCCTCTGCGATCGCTTCTGCCCGGTCACCGATGGAAATTAGAAACGGCTTTGATTTGCCTTCGCTTGCTACCGTCCGATGTAGTGCCTTCCTTAAATTCTGCACCTTGACTGTATCGGATGTCCCACTTTGATCCATTTTCTCCAAGGTGTCCGTTCGCAATTCATAAACGGCATCCGGTAATTCAAACAAATCACTCTCTGTATGCTCCTGTAAAAGTTCTCGCGTCTTGGCGGTTAACTCCTTATCAACGTAAATGCGGTCAGAGTGTGCATTACGAATCAACCCATAGAGGGTTGCTAATGCCTGATAATCCGCTATGAATTCGCGTAAGAAGGCATCCGGTGAAAGAATGTCATAGAGATTTTGTAATCCTTTGAAGAATTTGAAGAAAGCTTCTCGACTGTCTTTGTCGTCAAAATGTTCAATGGCTCGTTCTTTCGCTTTGTCGTCCCAACCGGTGGCAAAGGGTAAATACGCCGCTGCGTCCTCTCGGATCCGCTTGGCGAAAGCTGTTTTGAGCACGTCAATGTTCTGGATAACACTCTCGACCTCGTCAGAATCAAAGGCGAGTGCTTTTTCGAGGTTCTCAAAGATGCCGACAAAATCTAAAACGAAACCGGCGGGTTTTGCTAATCCGTCTGCGTCCTCATACGGGCGGTTGACGCGTGCGATTGCCTGTAACAGCACATGATCTCGCATCGGTTTATCGAGATACATGCAGTAGAGGATTGGCGCATCAAAACCGGTCAATAACTTCTGGGTTACAATCAATATTTTGGGCTGTTCATCTTTGTTGATGAATTTTTTGCGGATATCCTTTTCCTCGTCAGAGGAGCGATGATATGCTTTTAGATTCTCAGGGTCCTGATGATAGGGAGAATAGATGACCTCTGAGTACTCTGGTGGTAGATACTTATCTAATGCCTCTTTGTAAAGCGCGCACGCCTCGCGGTCCACAGCCACGAGAAACGCCTTGAATCCCATCGGTTCTACGGTATCTTGGAAATGTTTGGCGACATATTCAGCGATACCATCTACCCTTTCAGGTGCTTTCATTATCTCCTTCAACTGAACGGCACGGTCAAGGATTGCATTGAGTTCCTCCAGATCGCTTATTCCTTCGGTTACTGCGAGGTTTAGAAATTCCCGTTCCAACGTCTCGCGGTCAACCTGTAAGTCAGAGGCAGCAAGGGTGTAATTCAACGGTACAGTGGTGCCATCCTCAATGGATTCCGAGATTGCGTATTTGTCGAGATAGCCTTGTTCATCGTCTACGCCGAAGACCTTAAATGTTCCTTCGCCTTTAGAGAGGCTGTCAATCGGGGTGCCGGTAAAACCGATATAGGTTGCGTTGGGGAGGGCAGCCATCAGATAGTTTCCGAAATCGCCGCCGGTTGTACGGTGTGCCTCATCAATCAACACTGCTACGCTCTCACGGGTGTTGAGGTTCGCGGGTCGCTTGTCGAATTTATGAATCATTGACACGACCAAGCCGCGATAATCGGATGCTAAAATCCTTTCCAAGTCGTCCTTGCTTTGCGCGACCTCAAGCGTGGTAATACCGTAGCCGGTGATGTTTCTAAAGAGTTGGCTTTCGAGTTCATTGCGGTCAACGACCATTAGCACGGTGGGTTTTTCTGTTTGTTCTCCACTGCGTAGGAGCCGCGCTGCGATGCTGATCATGGTGAGGGTTTTGCCGCTGCCTTGTGTATGCCAGACAAGCCCGCGCCGCTTGTTCGGATCCTGTACCCGTTCAATGACTTTCTCCACAGCGCGCGTCTGGTGTTGACGCAGGACGATTTTGGTGAGTTGATCGTCTTTGCTCTGGAAGATAATGGTCCGCTGCAGGACCTTCAGGAAGCGATTGCGGTCGAAGAAGGTTTTGACTTTCTGCTCGTAGTTGGTGGGTTCGTCAATTTTCCAGTTGAACAGGTTTTTGCGGCTGGTGTTCCATGTCACGCCGTAAAAAAAGTCGTGCAGTTGTGTCACACCGAAGAGTTGTGCGGTGGTGAACATCTCTGGTGTCTCGGTGTGGTAGCGGCGAATTTGATCCACGCCGAGTGCTAATCCGTCCAGTTTGCCAGCATTTTTTGCCTCAACGACTGCCACAGGAATCCCGTTAATCAGGAACACTACATCGGCGCGATTGCGATGCGCTGCGTTTTGCTGTTCCCATTCATCGGTGACGTGAAATAAATTGTTATTGGGGTTTTCAAAGTCGATCAGGGTGACATTGCGGTTGCGGTTTTCACTGGCAACGAAAGTTGACTTTTCACCGCGCATCCACAACAATGCCTCCTGATTTCCCTCAAGTGTTGCGTTGAGCAGACCGAGTTGCCTTAGAACATCCGCGTAATTGGAGTCGTCTATGACTCCCTTATTGAGTTTCAAGAGTTGTGCTTTCAGTGCTTCGGTGAAATAACGTGCAGCGGTATCACCTCCGCGCATCGGCATGGCTTCTGATGGTGAAATAGATTGCCAACCGATTTCAGCGGCGTATTTGAGCATTGGCGCCTGCACTGCGGAACGTTCGGACATAATATCACCGAAATCGGGCGGACAAACCCGTTCTACATTTTAATCAGAGAATGTGATGCGGGTGTAGATATCCCGCAAAGGGAGTTTACATTCAATGGAATCGAGCAGCAGCACATCTTCAGACCTGTGAAACTCCTTACCTACCCACTGTGTCCCCATAAGGTGATAATGCTCGACACGAATCCTGTCCTGTGAAACAAGCACATATTCTCGTAAAGAGGTGAGTTCTTGATAGTGCGCAAATTTCTCGCCTTTGTCATAAACTTCCGTTGACGGTGAAAGTACCTCTACAATAACGATAGGGTTGAGGAGCGTGTCAAAAACGTTATCCTCAAAACGAGGTTCATCGCAAACAACGACAACATCTGGGTAGAAGTAGGACCCTGTCCGACTGGTTTGCACGCGCATATCGCCGCTGTAGATTTCACAACCGCGTGGTCTTAATTGGATATTTAACTCAGTGGTTATATCCACAGTGATTATATTATGTGCGCGACTTGCCCCGGACATTGCAAGGACTTCTCCGTGGATGTATTCGCTTTTATATTTTCCCCGGCGTTCCGAAGCGAGGTATGCCTCGGGGGTAATGTAGGTGTCGGCTGCAATAGATGACATGCGTGTCTCCGAAATTAAGCCTTCTGTTATTAAGATGAAGTACTTGACAACATTTTAGCATATTATCGCCAAGATTGCAACCTGCTGCGATATCTGACACAGGGCCATTTAGTTTTCGGTTTTTCGGCAGTATTTTTCACATCTGTTAATATTTTGATGTAAACAGATGCAGCGTGACTTTTCAGGCTGCATCTGCTATACTTCACCGTAAAAAATGACCATATTTTTTGAGGTGAATCATGACAAGCAGTTCCTCTTGCCACTTACTTGATATATTAGCAGAAGTGCTGGATCCTCGCCATAAAAAAGGCAAACGTCACCCTTTGAACTCTATTCTTGCTTTGATCGTCATCGGTCTACTTGCGAATCATAAAGGGTATACTTCCATAGCGACTTGGGCACGAAACCAACCTGAGTTGGCGAAAGCATTAGGTTTCAGGTCTGCGAAGCCCCCGTGTGCCGCGACGATCCATAATCTCTTGAAGCGTCTTGATGTCGTGAGTCTCGAAGCCTCCCTAACGAAATGGGTGTTTTCAAAACTTGAAGACTTTCAAGTTTTGAAAACCAAGGGTTTAGAGGGTATTGCCATTGATGGTAAAGAGTTATGTGGTTCTAAAGACCCAGAGACCGGGTTCCGCACACATTTACTCGCCGCTGTGTCTCATGAGACAGGTATTGTGCTGGCAGAATGTGCCGTTGATGGAAAAACGAATGAGATCCCGATCTCAACGCAACTCCTCAAAGCGTTTGATGTCATTGGCAAAGTTGTGACAACTGATGCGCTTTTGACACAGAAAACCTTTTGTGAAGAAGTGCTTGAAAATAAGGCAGATTACGCACTGCCCGTCAAAGAGAATCACAAACAGATGTATGAGGATATTCGTCAACTCTTTGAACCCCTCTCCGAGACAGACACACCCGAAGTTGAAAAGCGACGCTTTGAGAGCCTACACACCGAAGAAGGCGCACATCTTGATACACATACCGATGTTCAAAAAGCACGCGGGTGTATCATAACGCGCACGGTTACAGCAAGCACAGTGTTGACAGATTACATCAACTGGCCAGGGATCGCACAGGTTTATCGCTACAAAACTCATAGAGAAAATACCAAAACAGGTGAAGTCAGCCGTCATACACAGTATTGTATAACGAGTCTCTCACCCGAAGTCGCCTCCGCAAAAGATTTGATCAAACTCCAGCGTGGACATTGGACTATAGAGAACAAAGTCCATTGGGTCCGAGACACAGCATTCTGTGAAGATGCTTCACAAGCAAGAACGGGAAGTATGCCTCACGTTATGGCAGCCTTACGCAACACTGCCATGTCGGTCTTACGCTTTAACGGATATACAAAAATCGCTGAAACATTGAGACTTTTCGCTTCAGAACCTAAACTCGCAGTTAACCTCATCTTATGACAAATCTTAAAACTAAATGGCCCTGATATCTGACAAAGTTATCCGGTTTTGCATTTTTTACACATATTTTGAAGACCCAGGACCGGTAGATGCGGTTTCCTAAGCGCATCGGACATTATTACTATTTCTGGTTTTTCTCAAAGTTTCTCACGCAAACGCAACTCAGAAAAAAATAAACTCGGATATACCAAACGGCAGCCCCAGCGGGGCGGAATGTTTATAGAAACGCGGCAAACCAACACCCTCTTAGCCCCAGAGGGGCGAAATGTGTATCGCTTAAAATTGTCCAAAGTTTAGCATAATTAGGATGCTTTAGTTGTGACAGCCTTATTCACATAGATAATAGCCCTGAAAAACTTTGACCCATTGGTTGTAGGATGATAATCAATAGAATCAACAGAACCTTGAAAATCCTGCGTAATGTAGTCAAGTGAACGCAATCTTAACACAACTTCGTCCCCTTTGCCAATTGAATCATCTGTTGTGCCTGTTACAGAAATCATCTGCTTCTTGTGACCGGTAGCAGATGCAGGTCCGTCAAATGTATTCACTGATACTATCTCTAAGTCCACTTCTGAACGCCATTTAGTGATTTTGGCAATCTTTGAGAAGGTGGATTCGGATGCATCTATTTTACGATAAATACCTCCATTTTTACCTTCTTCAATGAAAGTTTCTACTTTTCGTTTCATTTTTGCTCGCGCCACTATCATATCCTCCATACTCTATATTTCGGTGAGTATAACATATTAGAATTTGTATAAACGCCCTTCTGGGTTACCTATTATGATACAACACGCGATGTTAAATAGCCAAATCTTAGGTGTAAAAATTTTGCCAGAATGTCGGCACATATCGCCCCGCTGGGGCTAAAGAGGAGTTGTTTACCCGTGTTCTATAAACATTCCGCCCCGCTGGGGCTTGTATACAAGGTGATTAGAACGCGTCACCCTATCTGTTAACTCGAAAATCCGGCCTCAATTAGTGGCACAGCAGACCGTTGCCCTGTCATGAGTTCATCAAGCATGGCGTGGAAGAGTTCGTCCAGATGTGCTGCTTCCTGTTCAAGGGCTGCTGTTTTTTTATCAATCGCTTGGAACACGGCAGCAATGGCGCGTTGTTCGGGGAGTGGCGGGAGAGGTATTTGCAAGTTAACCAGCGCGTCTTTACTTAATCGCTGCCGTCCGGTCGTGCCTTGCATTTTTCCTGCAAGCGAAATCCGAACGTTAGGAAGCAATAGGTAGTAGAAAAGATAGGATATATCACTAACACCTTCCACCTCCCGAATTGGAATTACTTCAGTTGTTGCAATACCGAATGGCGTTGGCAACTTCTTGATGATACACTGTTTCCCATTTTCAAAAGATGGTGTAATTTTAGGAAGGAGAATATCGTCAGGCTCAAAATAGGTTCCGCTCTTTAGTTCATCGTTTGTTTTGAGGATGAATTCTTCAGAAGATAGTTTGGCGATTGGAATCAATTCCATCGGCACAAACGGAATTTTATCGTATTCTGAATATCGTAAGTCCCTCGGTTTCTTTGTAAATATAACTGCTTCTCCAAACTGTATAATATTCCAACTCTCAGGTATCTCGCCAATCTCTGTCTGCTTGCGGGGTTCATCCATTGCGCCGTGTGAAAAGAGAAAATCCATCAACGCTGCTTTGCGTTCTCGCTCTAATGCGATCTCGCGTTGTCGGGTGAACTTTGCTTCTTGGATTGTGTGTAAGACGTGGGCAATGGCGCGTTGTTCAGGAAGCGGGGGAAGGGGAACTCTGGATTCTTTGTAATCTCCGAAAATTAGATTTCTTATTCCAGTTGTCCTTTTTTGTAGTTTTCTGGTTTGCCCTGAAGCGTGAAAATATAGAAGGTAGAAGAAAAGGAAAATAGGGTGTATTGTGTTCTTATCAATTACTCTCAAGCGACTTGTGAAATTACTAAAACAGTATGTTCCATCATTGAGGTCAAAAAACACGACTCGACCAACGGGTTGTTCAGGACCCCCACCAGAACGTTCAATAATTATATCACCCCATTTCAGGCTTTTTTTCGTTAAGTGCCGCTGTTCTATAGGCAAAACTGCTACATCTGTTAAGTCAAGGTATCCATCGCTGGTGAAATTAGTATTTCTTACAACAGCACACTCCTTAAAAGGTTCTTTTTTCCCTTTCCAAATACCATTCTCAAAACTGAATAGCTGCGGATTTGATAGTTTTATCACTTCCCAATATTCTGGTAAATTTATGTCGTTCATTGTAGTCTTTCCGCGTTTAGTTCAATAGGTGTGTGGTTAATTAAAAAAATCTGAAGTGAGAATAGATCGTCTATCTTTGTAGTCTCCGCTTTGAAGGCGAATTCACGGTTGGGGGTATACTTTTGCATCATGAAAAAGTATATATGGAGTATCTTTATCTCGAGGGATTACATTTTGTTCTCCCCATATCACCCAAATTAGTTCTCCATCTATTTTTGCTAAATAGCGTTCCAATAAATCTTGCCTTAAATATGTGAAATGTTGCGTCTCTCCCCATTTTTCGCCGTATCGAAAGGTTATTGAAGCACGCCTACCATCTTTTTCAAAAAGATCGAAACTCTGAGGCTGTCCACATAAACATAGATATTCTGCGATCTCTCTCGGTGGTAATGGTACAGTTCGGTGTGGAATCACTACACTACAGGATTCCTCCCAATAGTTCTCTCTTACTGGAACTAACATCTTAAATGTTTGATATTCTGGCTTTTCAACTTCAATCATTTCCATTTTCAGATCAAAGCCTCGCTCGTGTAATTGTGCTTCAATCATTTCCCAATTCTCTCTTTCAATTAGATCCGCGATACTATCTATACCCCAGAACCCTAACAATTTGGCGAAAGGATCCTCTGATTCAATTAGATCCCTGATACTGTCTAAAAATTCTTGTAACTCTTTGTTAGATATGGGTTCACCGTTCTGTAGAAGTACTGGCTGCGCTTCAGGAACTAAAACTGTCCCTGTTTTTAATGACACTTCCTCCCAACTGTTTTCTTGGTATGTATCACACCACGGTACTTCCCCAGCATAAGTCCGACAATCTGTTGGGCCTGATGGGATCCTGTCCGTATCTATTTCCTCTTGGTTTTTCAAAATCTCAGCAATTTTATTTGCTTCTCCTGATTTTACAATCAATCCGCGTAAAAAAGAAAACATATCACGATTGGCTTGATCATCTTTCTGGCTTATATACCCATCTAGAAGCACCCAAGGCCCTTGTTTTTCACAGAGATTATCAATTTTCAAATACGGTGTCAAATCTGGAGGAGCGGTCTTGGAAATCCATTCTTCGGCAGATACTTTTCGATCTCCTAAAAAATCTTCCGTGACGAAATTATACTCTCGTTGCCCATTAGGGAAACTCGGATCAATATCTGCGTCTAAAATACGCAAGTCATCATAATAATCTGATAAAAGTCCCTTATCTTGTCGAAATCCGGCAAGTTCATAAAATGCTATCCAAGAGTATTTTTTGCCATATCGATCTGTTTTGCGTCCATCCGCTGATCGACCATATTTCCTATAATTTTCTTCGATAAGTCGATCATCAATTTTTCCGAAACTTTCCAGGGAATACCCCAAATCATATATTCGCCAGAAGATATTTGCTCTCACACGTTTGTATTCATCGTGTTCATAATCATAGTTGCCTCTATCCTTTACTAAACGACCAAGTGTATAGTTCTCAAAATCCAGATGCAATGGTGCGGGACCTTTTTCACGTTCACCTTTATTCCTATCTTCACTTTCATCCCACTCACGAATTCCACCATCTGTAAACGGTGGTGTGATGCGTTCACGTTCATCCTCTGTCAATAAGTCAGGATGATGTATTAAAGCGATGTCAATTGTTCGTTTCGCGTAATCGCGAGCTAAGATGTGGGTCGTTGCATGCGAGGCCTCAGGCTTGAACATAGCTTCATACAATTGTTTCCCATACGAAGGTAACACCTCAGTTACAAAACTGGTATCCTCAAAATCGTTTTGCCGTGCCATAGCGATGCCATAAGTTGCAGCTAACATCCGCTCGGAAACATAAGGGTCGTTAATTGTGAAAGACTTTATTACCAACCCAAAGAATTCTTGAGGGAAACGCCGTCCATACCAATAAAGTGCGCGTGTCGCTTGATCGCGCAAAGGTCTGACTGTTGATGTAAGAATCCACATAATGTATTCTGCCATAAGATGTAGATGTTTCGCACTAAGCGCAGATATGTCTTGTGGGTTCTGGCAAGTTTCCTCAAAGCGTATCACCATATCTTCAAAACTATAACGATTACGAAAACTATAACGGTTATATCGGATATACTCTGTCCAACTGAGGTCCCGTTCCGCCATAGACAGTGCCGAAAGTCGTTCTGACCAGAACGAAGCATTGAACGGATGGTTGGGATGTCCTACAGTAGTTTCTGCTGACTTGAAAAAGAAATCGCGATTCTTCTGATATTGGTCAAAGAGATGAGTAACCAGATTGATACAATCTTGATTGATATATTTTGGGGAAATTTCAAATAAAGCACGTATTGATAAACCAAATGTCTTTTTATTATCTGGAAGCTCGTGCAGAAAATGTCCTGTTTCAGATGGTACAAGTGCAGCCAGACACCCGCAGATGTCTTCGTGCATCGGATGTAAGGTTTGATAGTCTTCACCAAACAGTAATGTAACCGCCTCTTCACTATTTAAAAATGCTTGCACATCGTCAGCAGCTTGATCAACCAAGTATTTTGCAATCAGATAACCACCGAATAGGTCGTAGGTAAAATGCATGACTTCACCGACATCTACCCAATCTCGATAAACTAACAACCCTTCGCTTTCTATAGCACGCGTTTTTGATGACTGCCAATCCAAATGTTCACGGGATTTACCGTCTACAATGCGGACCAGTTCTTCAAATGGAATCTCGCGACTTCTATTTTGCCACAAGTGGGCCGCCATCTTGTTTAAAGCAGACTGAACTATAATTGTTTTTGGATGACGATTCAGACGATCACATATTGCTTTGTTGCATTGCTCCAAATATTTATCAAAAACTTCAAAAAGCGTTTGTTCGCCTACATAAACTTGTACCTCAGTCTTGCGTTCGCGATTTTTAGTTTCACAGAAAATTTTAAGGTGCAGAGGATGTTCAAATTGCATCAAGGGTGCCCAGGTGAGATCCGCCTTAATCTTGTACGCGTTAAAATACTTATCAATAGCTTCCTGCTTTACTTCGTCGGTGTCAAAACCGGAAGCATACACCAAATTTGGCGAATCATTATCTTTCCAAATAAGCTTTTCCCAAATGTACTCTTTTGAAGTGGCATCTTTCCAAATCGTCTCTTTGTAACTCTCGCGACATGTTGTAATTAACACAAGGTTTTTTGCCTGTGCGATCTCCTGAACGAGTCCTGTTAGTCCCAATTCCCATACCTTTGAAAAAGTGCCATTATGAACAGATTCATTAAGTCCATCAATTATCAACGGAATATGGGTCTGGTACGCTTCAGCAGCCGCCGATAATGCTTGCAAAAAGTCGTGCCAATCATAGGATGGTGGGATCCCAAAAATGTTCCGTAACTGCGTTTCAATTGGTTGCTCGGTGGTAAAAAGACTTCCGCGGACAAATAGGGCGGGTAATCCGTTTTTCAATCGATCATCACAGATATTACAAGCGATATGAGTTTTGCCAATTCCAGCATCCCCGAGGATATGTAGATCCGACTTGTTGATAAGTCCGCATCGCCAGATTACAGATGGAAAAAATTTATCCAATAATCTAGCAACAAGATTACGCGGACCATGAATAATCGAGCTTGCCTTGCGTAAAGCTTCTTCATTTTGTTCTTCATTTTCTTGTTCACCAATGTACTTTATCTGTGATATGCCAGATTCCATTGTAACTTCTTCACAGTTATCAAAAACTTTGCGAAGTTCACCGAACGCGGCTCCCCAGTCTATGGCTTGTGCTGCAGTAAGTTCCTGTTTATCCAGGATCTTTCTGACTTGTTCAAACTTGTCAATTATATTCACTAAGGCATCTTGAAGTGATTCAGAAGCCCCAATGACCTTTGACTTTTCCGCTTCGTCCCACTCAATTTCATTTGGAATAGGACGTTTGAGATCATCAATTGCTTCCTTTAAAACCGGAAGATCTTCCTCAAGTTTTTCAATCCATTCAGTGATTTGGTGCCCGAATGCTTTATCGGCTAAAAGCGCGTGAATTTCAGCATCTGCGTCAGTTTCGGTATGCAAGGACGAATCGAATTTATCACCTACACCAGCCATCTGCTTTTCAAATTGCCTTTTAAACCAGTCCATATCAAGTTCAAGTTCACCAAAGAAATAGTGTGACTTTCCACTAAAACGCGGTTGACTCAACCAGTTGTTGAAGTCACTATCTCCCCAATGTTCAAACTCAACGTTCATATTTTCGGGCATTGCCTGAGGGAGTGTGTTTTTAAACCAGTCTTGTTCTTTTGTAGTAAAATTGGTTGGAGTACACAAAATCCATTTTTTCAGACGCGGATGTATTTTACAGGCTTTTTTCAGAGAATTAGTGATGGATTGTTTTCGATTACTATAACTGAGGCGTTCTTGAGGATGGTAAAACTTGGCTTGCCAACCCCATTCGTCGCCATTTGGGAAGGTTAGGTAGAATTCAACGCCGTCACCGCCTCCACTGTCGTCTACAGAAGTAAATCGTCCCTTTTCCCCATAAAGCCCTTTGGCAATTTGATAACACAATTCTTCAAAACTACGGTATTTATCATTTTGATACGGCTTGAGTTTTGACCAATCAATCATTGTTTGTTTTCTCCTTGTTCAAGATGCTGGCAAATTTACTTTCTCCATTGCATCCTCTCTGATTCAACTTATGCGGTGCCAGTTTTTCGCGAATGAAGCCGAT
Source organism: uncultured Poribacteria bacterium (assembly GCA_951828385.1). GTDB lineage: Bacteria > Poribacteria > WGA-4E > WGA-4E > WGA-3G > WGA-3G. The sequence goes on along the minus strand of OX639973.1, from coordinate 2,022,866 downwards.
TGAGCGGAGTCAGGTGGCATCATTAACTTGCGTTCGTTGTTAAAGTGGTAGATATTTAATTTCGTCCATATATTCATTTTCGTCAGATGCACCGGCGATGAGCAGCAATTGATCAATGATCAATCCCATTGATACCTTGCGATTAATCGTGAAAATGCCGGGAACATGGTGTCCTGCTGCGATATGGTCAGAGAGATGTTGAGGCATACTGTCTCGATTGTTTGTTATCAGGTTAAATTGGTTCTGTTCACACCACACTAAGATTTCCGGGTCTGGTGTACTTTTCGGAGGAGCACCTTCATCGCCAACCGCCAAGACCGTTAGTGAGGGTTCATGGTTGAGCAATTGCGTACGGTATTTCGGAGAAATATTTTCGTCTATCAGATACCGCCGCATCTTTATTCCTGTTCATTTTCGGATGGAGATTGTGTTGTGCTGGCTGATCCATTTTTTGGGATGTTCGTGTGTGAATTATCAGAAACAGCTTCCTTTTCTGCTATAAGTTCACGCAAACGAGCAACACCGGGTGGCGGATCTTTTTCATATTCCTCCCGTGCATTTTGGCAGTATTTTAGATAATCCTCCAGATATGTACCAACTTTTTCTTGATTTTGAAGATAATATAAGATCGTGGCGTAAACCTGTTCCACTGTGAGTGAATAATAATAGTGATCGGCGATTACTGCTGGTAGTTTGCTATTGTGAATATATTCATATAGGATAGTTTCAATGCCTACCCGTGTTCCTTTAAGACGAATATCATTTTCTGCCAAAAACATGAAGTTATCTTCAAGAGGATAGATCTGTTGAAAATTACGGATTTGTCTGAGAATATGATTCTGATTCGGTGTATATATTCTATATTTTACCCGAATCTGCCTTGCGAGTTGATTTAATACATCATGAGTATACCGTTCATAAGTAAGTCCAGTTAATAAACCCAACGTCAAGAATTCTTTTTCTCTGAATAAAATTGATTCCTCCCAAAGTTTAAAAAGAAAATCAACTGCCACGTCTAATGCCGAATGTCCATTCATTCGTTCTTCACCTAAGGCAAGCACAAAACTGTTGTAAGGCTCAGAGAGTTTCCAATTTGAACGTTTAGCTACTTCCATTAACAAATCTGCATCAAATTGCGTGTGATAGTAGCGAGAACAAACTAATTTTATCGTCATCTCATCGTAGTCAACTTCATCAAGGAGATTCTGATTAACACAGTGTTCCAATAAAACTTGTGTCCACACACCGTCAATTTGAAAGTTTGTCCCTGCATCGCTATTGAGGCTTGTTTTCGCATAATGTCTGAGCCGTCCATCATCCGAGAAAAGTAGGTGTTCTGGTTGGCTTGCAAGAAGAACAGTATCAAGGAAATGCTGCTGTAGCATGTCATTGAGTTCTCTCCTGCGTAATTGGTTCATCTCTGACCCAGCAGTGGCTTGACCAATGTCACAGTTCTGCCTAATCCAGTGAATAATGTCTTTTAGATATTCTATTCCCTGCTTCATTTCGTCAGGGTTGATAATTTGTTTTACGTACCGATTTCCTTGTTTACCAACTATCATGCCCTCGCGTTTAGACCACATTCCCTCTCTTTCACTGATAATACTCTGTAATTCATCGATAGTTGATTGAGCAATGCATAATTTTCCGAATGCGCTGACCACAATATCCGCAGCATCCAAGCTGTGTAAAGTAATTAGGGAAATAATATCTACAACAAGTTTAGGTTTGGAATCATGAAGTCGGTTAAGGATGCTGCTTCTTTCCTCAATACCCCGAATATTACACCTAATCCCTAATTCAGGGTTACCCATGAGGGAACCCCATGTATCTAAACTATTACTACCCACTAAATTAGTAAAACAACCGATTGTTATGTTTTCTTTTTTGTATAGTTCTTCAATTTCGAGTATGTATTCGTGATGCCGATCAATCCTATCAAACATCGGTTGAAATCTTTCTTTATCATCAATTTCTTCAGAATCATCCAATTTAACCGTTTCCACACCTTCATCCGTTGGAAACAGAGGCTCGTATTTACGAAAACTCTCTTGATAGGCATAAGAGAATTTACTCTTGATATCAACAATTTTTACAGTCTTTTCTCCAATCCTTATCACGGAATTTTTCTCTTTTCCGAGCAATTGTTGAGCAAAACGGTTATTCACATCACGTTCATCGCGTTTGATATCTGCATTTTCACGTTCTTCAATGATATACCAATAGTCTTCGTCAGAAATGTTGATTTGTACTGCTGTGTCCTTATCAACTTGCGTTGGTTTCAGCACATCAGAAATATCTTTTTGAACAGAAAAGAAGATATACATGTATCTTAGGTGAGCATCCGGATTATTGAAATACGTTCTTCGCACTTCATACATAATCTTCAGTGCTTTTTCCGGTTGAAATCTCATTTGATGTAATTGGACTAATTGAACGCATGCCTCTAAAGAAAGATCCTTAAGGAAAGAAAAGTTTTTGAAATCGGAAAAACTATCTAACACTTTATCAATCTTTGTCTCTTTATTAGAACGAAAATAAACCATTCCAAGACGGATTCGCATATCAATATCATTAGGAAATTTTTTCAAATAGTCCTTACATACCGTTTCGGCTTGACTCATATCGCCGATTTCTTCATAAATCACGACCTCCATCTCGGAGATGTTTTCAAGAGGTCCATATTTCTCACGAAGTCTCTGACATATCTCGAGTGCTTTCCCGATTTCTCCCGCGCCATAATAACTTTTGATCAACCACTGTGTTAATTCAGAATTCAAATTCGTGTCAGCAAGTTTTTCGTAAAGCGTAGCAGCTTCTTTAAATAACTCATGAATGTAGAGTTGGTCAGCCAACATTACAATATCAAGAAATTCTGCGCCATCCTGAACATAGTTGTATGCTTCTTTGAGTAGAGCAATTGCTTCATCGCGTTTTTCATTTGCACTATAAATACGAGCAGCATCAACAAGATTCGCTATACTCATTGGCGTTGACTCGCGCATCGCTATTGAAATTTCTAATGCTTCATCAAAACGTTTATCAGCAATATAAACATCAATAAGCAAATGGCTTGCTTTTTCTTGAAGCTCTGGAGACAAATCTGTCTGCAAAAGATCGTTAAGTTTTGTTATTGCTTCATCTAATCGTTTATCCGCTAAGAAAAAATTAGCAAGTATAATGGGTGCTTCAGGCACTTCCGGTGCGGATTGGATTTTTTCCAAGAGTTCAACAGCTTTGGGTATATCTCCACACTCAAAAGCTAATAACGCACGATTTTTTATCAAAGTTGGATTTGATTTTTCAATTTCTAAGGCAGTATCAAGATCTTCTGTTGCTTGTGTTAACTCGCTGAGGTGAAAATGTGCAATTCCTCTGCTAATGATCCAATCTGCTCTATAATCCTTTAATTCTGTATTGGAAACACAATCCCATGCCTCAGTAAGAAATCCTATTGCACTTTGTAGTTGTTCCTTTTGTGCTTGATAAAGTTGACTGGTACCCACTGCAAGATTATCTTCTAATACTTGCTTAATCAAGGTAGTTGCAAAAGCAGCCTTGAAATCAGGAGCATTTTCCTGGTCCTGTGACACCATGATTTCACCCCATCTTTTCGCTGCTTCATAGTTCTCACGTTGCCTTGCTAACTCGCTGATAGCATAAGCAATTTGTGGGGATTCATGCAAATAGTCAGGAACTTTAGCAATTACTTCATCAAGGGGTTCTTCCTCATCAGAAATTCCAACAAGGATTACGTAGGCATCAGTATTTTTACAGTTCATCTTCGATGCCTGTTTTGCGTAATCAGCAGCTTTTTCCGTTTCTCCCTGTAAGAGGTATGCTAAAGCACGGTTAGAAAGTGCTTTTTCGTTTTTAGGATCATAGTTAAATGCTTCATGAAGCAACTCTGCGGCTTCTTGTTCGTTATTGAGAGTAAATTGAGCAGCTGCCATATTTGTTAGAATGCTAAACTTTAGATCATCCGAAGCATCTTTCCATGTTCGTTTCTTCAGAGTTTCTAATAACTCAAAAGCAGTCGTAGGTTTATGACTCTTAAGTAATTTTCGAGCAATGTCTATTTGTTCTTGATGTTCTTTTGCAATTGCGGTCTCTATTGACAGAGAGGTATTTACACCGAGTAGAGATTTAATATCACGAACTACATCTAAAGTCGCACTTGTTGTTTGCTTAATCTCCTTATTGTCATCCTTAATTTTTTCGGTGTCATCTTTGATGGCTTGGATATCTTGGGTTAAGCGTTCACTAACTTCCAATTGCACCTGTTCAATTTCTCTTACAAAGTCCGATAGCATAGAATGTGTGTTTGTTTGCTCAGTGGTGCTATTTTGAATAAATTCAAGCACAATTTGATTGAATGCTTCCTGTTTGAATGGCAGTTGTGCATAAAAGTCAATAATCACTCTCTGAATAATGGGGCGAATTCTATGTTCAAAATCCATATCGGGCAATTGATGGTTGGGGACGATAATACAGTGCCGAAAAAGCGTTGTGATTTTCGCGATTTTCTCACTTTCATTTAATCGTGTGAGTTGGACTATATCAGCATCTTTTAGTGAAGTAATAACTCTATCAAGTAAATTAGAATCAACTTCAACTGCTTTTGGGTCAGTTTGATCGGCGAAGTCCGATGCGTATTGCTTAACCACCTTAACAAAAGACTCTTTGAAAAGATCTTCTGCTGTAGTTTTGCAAAAATGTTGTATGGCGTGGTTGATACCACCAATAATAGAAAATCCAGTGCCTACAATATTGTAAGCCTTGAGTACTAAACCGAGTATTGTCATGGATTTTCAGCTCCTACCGAGTGTTTATCAACATTATAGCATATTTATGCTGTTAAATCAAAATTTAGGAAACCGCATGGATGTGTAAATATTTTGTCAATTGTTGTCTGAATGCAGGTCGCATTTGGGCGAGTACGCCGCAAATCACGGATTTTTGCGGATTGGGAAATACGTGCCACAGACTGACAGTCTATGCTACAACGGATACGTGCCACAGACTAATCATAGGTGTCAATTTAGCGATTTTCATGGTATTTCGGAGGACTGTCTCTATAGATGCCGCCAGATGCCGCCCCTACGGGGCTAAGGAGTCTCGGGCAAACACGGTCCTACATAGATACTGAAGAAATACCCAAGCAAATAAACCCTACGGGACTAAAGAGGTTTTTGGAGTCTTCAAGGTTTCCGCGTAGTATCCGGTTCGGTTAGGAATGCAGATCGCATTTGGGTGTGTACACCGCAAAACCGAACCTACCGGGCCGGGGGCGGAGGCGGTCATTTTTCTAAAATTGACACCTATGGATACGTGCCACAGACTAACAGTCTATGCTACAGGGGCGCACTTTTATTTTTCACGCGCCAAAAACTTTACACACCCAAATCGCACATATCAGCATGGCTTTTTTAATGCTGTTCATTCAATCCAAGCCGTGCCAACACATCACCCAACGCCTTATCTGCTTTTTCGCGGGCGATGCGTGCTTCTGTTAGGTCCGCCAGAATCTCATCTACTGGGCGGTGCTCTACCTTGTCGCCTACGTCTACAAATTGGGAGGGACTCAGGTTGTAATCGGTTTTTTGGGCATCTTCTAAGGTGATAATATTGCTCAACTTTTCACGAGATTCCCACGCCTGATAGACTTCCGTCGCTGTTTCAATCCCTTCATCGGTCAGGATATTTTTCGGTTTCCCCTTCTCAAAATACTGGGAGAGATTGATAAGCAGTATCTGTGCTTTGCGTTCTGTCGGTTTGTTTCGGTTGAGCAACAAAATGATCCCTGGTGCCGTTGTGTTGTAAAACAGGTTTTCGGGGAGAAGGACTACACCTTCAACCAAGTCTCTTTCCACAAACTTCTCGCGGATATCGCGTTCCCGATTGGTCTGCTTACTACCAGAACCCCGAGAAACCGCACCGGTATCCAGCACAATCGCTGCGCGTCCATCTTTCTTTAGAGAGGCGAGGATGTGCTGCACCCATCCCCAATCAGCGGACGAACTCGGCGCGGTGCCGTCCGAAAATCGGCTCCAATTGTCGTTCTCGTAAAAAGCCTCGTCATATTCCTTCTGATTCCACATCGGATTCGCAACCACATAGTCAAACCGTTGGAGCGATGAACTCTTCTCAACGAAACGCGGATTGCGGAAAGTATCCCCGATCTGAATATCTGCACCGATAAAGTCGTGCAGGAAAGCGTTCATCTTTGCCATAGCGTAGGTGGTGGGGGTCAGTTCTTGTCCATAGATTTGGGGTGCTTGGCTTTTGTCGTCTGGATGCGTCTGCTGAAATAGCAGGCGTGGCTTGATAAGCAGGCCGCCTGAGCCGCATGCAGGATCATAAATAGTGGTGTAGGGTTCCGGGGTAATGAGTTTTGCCATTAACCATCCGACCTCTTTTGGTGTGTAGAACTCGCCCGCGCTTTGTCCCTGTCCTTCAGCGAATTTCCGTAATAGATACTCATAGGCACGTCCGAGGATGTCAGGTTCTGTGTCTTGTAGTCCGAGCCGATGTCGGCTTAACACCCCAATCAGTGCTTCCAACCGTTCCTCGTCAAGTGTCCGCTGTCCGCTCTGACTTTCGTTGAAATCCTTGACATCAAGGACCCCTTGCAGGAGTGGGTTCAGACGCGCGACCTCACGCATCGCTTCAGTGACAAACTCTCCCAAGTGGCCATCGGCGGCGTGGTTGCGGAGTGCCTTCCAGTGATATTCCGGTGGAATGTAAAAACGGACAATCGGGTTCCGTCCGGATTTGAGTGCGTCCTCGTGGTCTGCCTCAACAATTTCGCGTGCTAATTCTTCACTGCCGAATTCTTCTATCTGTTTGGCAAATTCATCGTCGAACACATCGGAGAGGCGTTTGTAGAAGATGAGGGGTAGAATGAAATCCTTGAATTTTGGGGCATCGCTCGCGCCTCGGATCGTATTCGCGGCATCTAATAGCCAAGTTTCGAGGGTGGAGATATCCAGATGTTCTTCGTCTGTGGATGGAAAGGGGAGTGTGGTTTGGGTCGGTTCTGTTGCGGTTTTGTCTTTTGGCAAGGGTTCGTTTCCTTTGGTTGATGGTGTTTAGTTATCAGTTATCTGTTGTCGGTAGGCGGGGTTGGATGAAGATTAATTTTTTAATTCGGTAATGTCGGAACGTGCGATAATGCACTTCGCATTTGGGTGAGTACACCGCAGAATCGCCCTACTACGAACCTGACCGTTTGTAGTAGGGCAATTTATTGCCTGTCAATTACCGAAATATTTTCTTAAACTTCATGAGACCCCGCCAGCGAAGGTCTAATAAATTGTTATCGCTATCGTTGTAACGTCACTCCTGAGCGTTTGAGGTCTGCCCATTAGGTTGCGAGTTTGCCTTTCGGTTCGACGGGCAAGAACGTCTCAACGCCCTCCATTATTAGGTTGATTTCATCCTCGTCCAGATCGCGGGTGAAGACTGCGTAATCGTCCAATAACCCCGCAAAAGTCTCGCCGCCTTCACCACCAAGATGATAAGTGACGTTTTCGCCACGGGTCTCTTGGAAGTCGGTTTCGGCGACCTTCTCACCATCGGCATAAATTTTGAATTTATCGCCATCGCCTGTGACGGCTACATGCATCCACTTATCCTTTTCAACGATGCCACCATCGGTCTGGCATAGGACTGTCCAGCCACCGACCTGTCCGCGCCAAGAGAGGAGTCCTTGGTCTTTGTTGAGAAAGAAGGTATTATGTCCGGCAGCACCGGGCAGGCTCCGCCAGATGTGTTCCCATGTGGTCCCCTCAAAGTTCGGATTAATCCAAGTGGAGATTGTAAACGGGTCTGATTTGAAAATGTCTCCGTGGAGAGAATCGGAGACTTGCAGCCCAACAAAGGCTCCCGGGTCTAAGTGGATGGCATCTCCAAATTTGCCTTTAACCCAATCAGATTTGCCTGTAATCTCGCCATGGTTGTCGTTTCCAGATGCGTCTTCGGGGTTGCCTTCAAATGGGAAGTACGCCACTAAATCTGGATCTTCACCAGTAATCCCTAAAGTGGCACTCATCAGTAGAAGGGTGACTGCCAAAGTTAATGTAAAGAGTTTCATTATTGTCGCTCCTTATTAAGTAGTTCGCTTTTGAGGTTCAAGCGGTTTGTTCGCGTTGCTTAAATGTTAGCATATATGATAACAAAAATCAACTAATGAAGTCCATTCGCGCGCCGACCAATCTTGGTGTAGAGGTTGTGGAGTTTCTCGCCGATGCTTCGCCAATCGTAATCTTGTTCGACGCGGGCGCGTCCATTTTTGCCAATCCTACGGCGGAGTGAAGGGTCTGTGAGCAGTCGGGTGACTGCCTCAGCAAAAGGTTTCGGTTCGTCGGCAATGAAGATTTCCTCCCCGTCTTTGAGGTCTAACCCCTCCGCACCGACTGACGTAGAGACAATCGATTTGCCCATCGCCAACGCTTCAAGGATTTTCAGGCGCGTGCCGCTCCCGATACGCAACGGCACAACAAAAACCGTCGCCTCGGCGAAATAGGGTTTGATCTCCGGCACCCGCCCTGTGACACCAATGCCTTCTCTCTCGGCTAACCTTTGCACACGTGCTGACGGGTTGCCACCGACAATCGAAAATTGGACATCGGGGACTTTCTCCTGAACCTGTGGTAACACCTCATCAGCGAAAAAAGCAACAGCATCTTCATTCGGATACCAGTCCATACTCCCGATATAGATGAGGTGCGCAGGGGCTTCAGAGGTAAAATCGGGTTGGAAATGCGTGACATCTACACCGTTCGGGATGATCTCTATGCTGTCTTCGGCACAGTGTTGTTGAAAAACGGCAGCGTCAATGTCAGAGGTACACGTGACCGCGTCAAACTTTGGACTTAGCACCCGTTCATAGCGTTGGAATGCGAGTTGCTGTGTCCAATACGCGAGTTTGTAGAACAGATTGGTCGTTTCACTGCAGAGTCGCCGCCAGATTGCGGAATCGACGTTCTGTTGTGAAAGCACACCGGGGAGGTCGGTGTCCGTCCGAAATTGTGCCGTGTGAAACATCTCATAATGGACGAGATCGAAATCTTCAGTCGCGACGAGCTCCCGAAATTTTTGGCGATAGGTAGGCAGCGCATAGCGAGCGACAGTGATGGGTTGCCGTTTGAGAAAAGCGGTGACGAGTGTGCCCAATGATACGCGTGGAAGTGTCGGTGCGTTGGGGACGAGGTGAACCTGAATGCCTAACTGCTGCAATTGGGGGACCGCGTCCGTATCTGTCGGTTGTGTCTCCAAAGCGAGCAGTGTCACATCGCTTTTCGCTGCAACCTGTTTAAGGAGGTTAAAAACCCGGATGCGTCCGCCATCGGTGAGTGGGAACGGGACAGTAGGCGATAGGAAAAGGATTTTCATAGTATGCGCTGGGTAGAAGCGTGTTGGTTTTTGATAAGGATATAGGTTTTCGATAAATAAGTCAATGGAAAAATCGAAAACTAAATAGTTCTGTATAATTTGCCTTTTGTCATAAAGTATAGTATAAAGTCAGATATAGACTTGATTATTTTTAACTTGAATAATATTTGAAATAGACCTATTATAATGCTTTGTGTTGGTTGTCTTCTCGGTGCCTTCGTGAACCAATATTTGGAACGTTCCTTGATGAAACTCAAGATATCGCTACTATAGTAAAGTTTAGAATTAATTGGGCACTCTCAAACAGTCTGAATACCTATAACAGGCATTCAGACTGGCACAAACTGGAAGTTTGTGGTACGAATGTGTCTATTTATTTTTAGGATTCACTATAAAATCTTTTCTGAAGCTAAAAACTTTTGCAAGCACCACAAAAATTTTTGCGGTTTTACACGGCTTAGCGAAACGCGTTCTCATTGGGTTGAGAATTAATAAGATGTTAGAAACCCAGATTTTACAAGGTTGTATGGTATGTGAACCCGTAGAACACGCAACGACACATCAGAAGGTTGGAAGCGTTGGCACGGTTTTTGCGAACATAAGTTTGATAAAAGACCTTGAGAGGCATATTATTTATGATATTTTCTAAATGGAACGCCTTTTTACTTTCGTTAGTGTTTATTGTTTCTATTCCGGCAGTATCGGCATCTGAGAAGGATTCACCTCCTCCAGGATATCGGATTCATCGATCTATTCCGCCACAGGGGGCTAAGACCCACGTAGTAGTTCCGGGGGAAAGGTTCCGCGCTGGTGGGTTCAAACGTTGGATTTACGGCAGCGATTACCGGGATCTCTGGACCACCCCAATCGAAGTTGCAGTCCTCGACCTTGACAGTGTAGGCGGCGGGCTGACTCCGCTTCGTACTGGCGGCTTCGGACAGTCTATATCTCTTCATTTCACAGGGGAAGATGGTCGCCGGTATACAGTTCGTTCCCTGGACAAGGATCCCACCAAACGGATATGGGAAGCCCTCAAAGGTACGATTGCCGACGACTTCCTTCAGAACATGGTTAGTGCACTCCTGCCGACAGGAGCCCTCATGACCGATCCACTGATGGAAGCCACTGTTATCCTCCATTCCAAGCATACGCTTGTTGTTATTCCGGATGATCCGAGGCTGAAGGAGTATCGCGAGGAATTTGCTGGCCTTATAGGAACGCTACAGGAACACCCATCCGAAGGGGTTGATAATACTCCCGGCTTTGCGGGTTCCCGGCAGATCAGCGGAACGGAGAAGTTGTGGGAGCATTTGGAAGAAACGCCTCTCAATCGCGTTGATGCCCGCGCGTTTCTGAAGGCGCGATTGATGGATTTTCTCATCGGCGACAAGGACCGTCATGACGGTCAATGGAGATGGGCGCGGTTCCCCGATGGCGACGGGCATATCTGGGTGCCAATACCGGAGGATCGCGATCACGCTTTTAGCGACCTTGACGGGGTCGCTATGGCAGTCGCGCGGAGAGGGGTCCCCGTTTTCATGGAATTCGAGGCTAAGTATCCAAGTCTGTTGGGGTTGACGATTACGGGTTGGGAACTCGATCGCGAGTTCCTTATCGAGCTCGATAAGGCTGCATGGGACTCGGTCGTAACAGCGTTTTGCGAGGCTCTATCCGACCCGGTTATAGAGGATGCGGTAAGGCGGCTTCCACAGCCGTATTACGAGATCCTTGGAGCGACTCTTACTGAGGCACTCAAATCGAGACGGGATGCCTTGCCTCAATTTGCCAGCCGGTACTATGCGTTGATTACCCGCGAGCCTGAAATCCAGGCGACTGATCAGAACGAGTACGTCGCGTGTGAGCATACACCGAGTGGTGATTTGGTCGTCCGTATCGGTCTCATAGAAGGTGCTGATGGAGAAAGGGAAGCACCCTATTTCGAGCGGACATTCCAGCCTGAAGAATCCCGGGAAGTCCGAATATACCTCCGGGGTGGAGATGACCATGCCGAAATATTAGGCACAACGGGTCGCATTACCGTTCGTATAGATGGTGGCGGTGGGGACGACACGTTTACAAACGCCTCCGAGGCGGGTGCCTCAAAGACTCGGTTCTATGATTTTCGTGGGAAAAATCGGTTTGTCAAAGGCAAGGGCGCGAAAATTGATGAGACTTCCTACAAACGTCCTCCTGGGTGGATTCCCATTTTACTTGCCCGGTATGCCCTGGACTGGGGTAAGCACACCTTTACTTACCCGAGCCTTACGGTAAATCCGGATCTGGGTCTGTTCTTGAAGGCGCACCACAGCCGGATGTATTTCGGCTATCGAAAAGCGCCTTTCGCTTCGCGGCATTCTTTCAACGTTGGGCTTGCGACGAATGGTTTCGAGCCTTTTGCCTCCTATACGGGCGACTTTCGCCGCGTCCTGCCGAATCTCGACGCAAGAGTTCGCTTCAAGTATTCTGGCATCCAGACAATCCGATTTAACGGCTTCGGCAACGACACTCAGATTCCAAAACCGTCTTCCCACTATAAGGTGGAACAGAGCCATATCACTCTCGCACCGTCCCTCTATTTTCGCAAGAAAGCGCATGAGGAAGATGTCCCTGGGGGGCCTGCGGAACCGCTGCGCTCGGCATTGTCCGTGTATCTGGGGCCGATCGTCAAGTATTCAAGCACGCCATCAGATGCCAATGCGGGCAAATTCATCTACTCTCCCGATCACCCGGTGTATGGGACAGGTTACTTTGGTCAGGTAGGCGCGTCGGGTGAAATCATGTACGATACACGAAACAATCCAGCCTATCCGACTCGTGGGTTTTTGGTCAGGGCTGCCGGAGCTGTCTACCCCGGTGTCTGGGATGTGGAGTCTCCTTTTGGCAGTATAGATGGCAGAGTGCACACTTACCTGACGGCTCCTATTCCGACGAAGCCGACCCTGGCAGTGAGGGTAGGTGGCAAGAAAGTATGGGGCACTTATCCTTTCCACGAAAGTGCCTTTCTCGGCGGGCCCGGCTTTGCTGCTACCGGTCTATCCGATAGCCATATACGGGGTTTCCGGAAAAATCGGTTTGCTGGAGACACCTCGGTGTATGGAAATGCCGAGCTGCGCCTTGTGCTGGTCCCCATCAACTTCATAGTGCCGGGAGAGTTCGGCGTGTTGATTGCGGCTGATGTTGGCCGGGTATTTTTCGCCGAAGATCCGAACGCTGCCGACAAATGGCACACGGGTGTCGGCGGCGGATTCTGGCTCTCTTTTCTCAAACGCAAGCAGACCTTGAGCGTTGCGGTCATCAATGGCGATGACTTGACAGGCGTGTATCTGCGCGCGGGTTTCATGTTTTAGCCACTCAAATAGGAGAGATACCGTATGCTCGACAAGATACATGACATGCTCAACAATATAATTATACGTCTTGTTGTTTACTATCTTGCATGGCTTTTGGCTCTCGGCGGGATTTTCCAGATCTTCCCCGAAATTCTCATTTATGTTGCCCAAGAGCGTGAACGCATCCAAGGGGGTGGACGCTTCTTTGAAGGACAACCAGGGGACACGGGATCTGATGTACCCGTTACACTGGAGAAAGTCAGAGAGGGGGTTGCCACGATTTTTGAAGGAAATATCAGAGCAGGCTTGATCTCGGTCACGTTTGGTGATCCGACACACACCATTCCGGTTATGCTCGCTTTGGCAATGGCTTTTTGGCTTACGCTTCCGATTACTTGGCTATATCGTTGGACGAGGCCGCGTAAGAAATACAGTCAATCCTTCGTACACACTTTGATCGTTATACCTATTGCCATATCGTTGGTTGTTTTTTTAGTCAAGGATAGTATTGCCCTTGCATTCAGTTTGGCTGGTATTGTGGCGGCTGTCCGTTTTCGCACCTCACTCGATGAGCCGATGGATTCCGTATATATGCTGATGGCTATCGGGATAGGACTCGCGGCCGGGACCCAACTTTTTGTAGTGGCTTACCTTGCCTCGTTGGTTTTTGTCATCGTAACTCTGGGTGTGTGGAAAAGCAATTTTGGCGCGCAACCGGAAATCCTTTCTGGCTGGAGAATCGATGATTCTAGAGAATGGAGCACAGCCCCTGAAGAAGGGGATACTGCCCCCGAAAACCTTTATAATGCCCAGGTCGAAGTGCACACGACGAGCCTGAATGTCAATGTAGCGAGAAAATCAACTGCGCAAATCCTTAAATCCAGTACCAAACGGTGGCAGGTAGCAGATGTGGTTGAAAACCCGGATGGGACTGCTATCGTTGTGTTTGATGTCTGGCTAAAAAAATCTGTTACTTTGCCATCCTTTATCCAGGATATTGAAGAAAACGGAAGAGGGTGTATCAACAACGTAAAACTGAAGGCGCAAGAACTCGGGGGAGGTACAATCGCACATGAAGAATCGCGGAAATAAACTCTTGTTAGGATTCCTTGTTTTTAGCCTCCTTATCCTTTTAGTGTCGATATTTTATACGGAGGATCCATCAGTAGATTTGCGTGAAGAGAAGGTCGATAAAGAGGATCCGTCAGTAAGTTCGAGTGAAGAGCAGGTTGATAAAGAGAATCCACCATCAGGTTTGGGTGAAGAGAAGATCGATAAAGAGAATCCACCAACAGGTTTGAGTGAAAATTTGCTAAATATGAATCCAAACCCGATACTTGACCACCCTTCGGCGGGCAGGAGGACGGTAGGACAAAGGAAAATATCTCTCGACAGCTATGACCTGAAAGTAGAGACAGCGACGCATTGGAAGCTGCCGGGACGTCGTCTTGAGGAGATTTCTGGGTTAGCAATGACCTTGGACGACCACCTCCTTGCACACAATGATGAAAAGGCGGTTATTTACGAGATCGATTATCGGAAAGGGGAAATCATAAAAGCATTCCAACTGGCGGATATGAAGGCCCCAGTCAATGGTGATTTTGAAGGTATTGCGACAGTTAAGGATCAGGTCTATTTGGTCACAAGTTCAGGGCGGATATTCGAGGGGAGTAGGGGAGCTGACGGGGAGTCCGTCCTTTATAATATCTATGCTACTGGTGTCGGTATGGATTACGAAATAGAGGGTTTAGCGTACGACGCGAGCCAGCGGGTACTTTTACTGATGTGCAAAAGCCCTCGTAGAGAAGAGCTGAAAGAACAGTTGGTCATATATCATTGGTCAACTGATGAGAAACAACTCATCGAAGATGCACATATCGTCATACCTGTGATTGAATTCACGCGTCATATTGAGGGGAAAGAATTTCAGCCTTCTGGTATCGAACGACACCCTGTGTCCGGAAATTACTTTGTCATTGCTGCGCGTCAGAAGGCGATCGCGGAGATTACGCCAAGTGGTCAGGTCGTTGCAGCCAAGCGGTTTCCTGCCGAGTGGCATCGTCAGCCTGAAGGTATCACCTTCGCTGCGGATGGGGCCCTCATCATTGCAGATGAAGGGTCGGGTAAGAAAGCGAGACTCACACTGTATCCGGTTTCGGAAAATCGGTAATAGCAGCGCAAGGACCTATCTGTGTTAGTTTTTAGTGACGGCTGCCTCGTCAATGGCGATTTCTTGCTTGGCAGAATCAATACGAACCTTTGTCCCGATCGGAAGGACAAACATCGGATCGGTATGCCCAAAGTCCATGTTGGTGACAATGGGCATGTCGTTTAAGCCATACTCCTCGCGTACTGTTTTACAAAGTGCGTCGTCGTATTCGCAGAAAATATCGGGATTAACGCCTCCGCCGGGTCGTCCGAGTAGAATACCACTGAGTCCTTCAAGAATGTCCATCGCTGCGAGGCATCTGACAAACCGTGTTAGAAAAGAGGGTGGTGGCATCTCTTCGGAGGTTTCCAAGAAGAGAACAGTACCGTAAAGGTCCTTGGCAGCGGGGAAGTAGTCAGTGCCGCGAAGCCAGTCCAAAACTTCAACACACCCCCCAAAAAGTTGCCCTTCAACGACACCTTTTTCCTGATGAAATCTCCAGCCAGTACAGGGATTCAGTTTTCGACGAGTTGATTGGTTTTCAGGGCTCTCCCACGGCAGGTATTCAACCGTCCATTCTGCTTGGTTGGGTTCAATAACGCCAATCGGTTCGGCGGAAAAGAGGGTACGTCGAACGGAATCCACCATATACGGAAACATCCCGCAGTTTTCGGCAAATCCTGCCATAAACGAGGGACCGTAAAATGAAACGATCCCGGCTTTAAAGCAGGCAGCGTGGGAAATAGTCGTATCCGAAAAACCCATAAAGACTTTGGGGTTCTTCCGAATCAGGTCCAAGTCGATGTAGGGCAGCGTGCGGATCGAATCTTCACCCCCGATGGTTGAGATGATACCGTCGATTGTCTCGTCGGCAAAGGCTTGCATCAAATCGTCGGCACGTGCTTCAGGATTTTTAGCAAGCCAGTCTGCATCGCGCAAGGCGTGTGCTGTCTCAACAACCATTACATCGAATTCTTCTTCAAATTGCTGTTTCCCTATCTGGTAGCGGTAAGGGACAGTGCCGGGACCGCCCCAAGAGAGCGAGATCGCTGCGATACGGCTACCGGGACGCAGTATCTTGGGTTTTATTTTCTTCATTTAAAATCCCAACTTTCTCTTTTAAGGTCTCAATGAGTGCGAGCAACCGCTTTTTCGCTAACTGACGTGAACTCGGTATTGGTGGGGGTGGTTGAAAAATAGTGCCTCGCTCACTTTGTACCCAACCTATTATGTTGTCATCAGCCTTAATGCGGAGCCATCTGCTTTCAAGATCGAGGTAGACCTTTAATCGATCGTCCTCGCTTCGGATGTTATATGTCATCGAAAGGTCGGTTACCTGCCAGCTGACCCCCTCTTCGATTGTTGACACTTCTGCGCGTCCCGCGAGCGGTATTTTTGCTATTTTGAATCCTTGGCTCAGTTCCTGAGACAATTTGCCTTTGGCGAGGGAAGCTTGCGCTGCTAAATCCACTTCAAACAGCAACGTCAGAATTTCGTACTTGGATTGTTGGTAGACAATGAGATTTTCCTTACCGTTCGTGATCCGATAAGTCTGCCCGTATTTTTTATCTTTAATGAACCACTGTTTGTTTGTCTGTCGGGTGGAGACTTCCAGATCTGTTGAAAGTTCAGTTTTATTTGTGCTAAACGCTTCCTTTAGGTCAGGAAGATAGATATCAATCTGGTTCCCTGTTTTAACAACTATATACCCGGCACCGGTGGCATTTTTGAGTAGCCACTCCTCGCCACTAAGCAAAGCTTCAAGGATGGGGGTACTCGGACCGAGGCGAATATTGTCTGTCATATTGGCGAACATCTTTTGCCAATCGGTCTCTGTTCTCAAGGCGTTGTCCAAAGCTGCCCCTTTGAGTTTCGCGCGATGTGTCAATGCCGCGCTAAACAGCAGTTCACGTTCCAATTTATCGTTATTCAGGTTGCTGATATATTGCCTATCCAAATTAAAGCGATATACATCTTTCGTGTAGGCGAGCGGTTTTGAAGTGACTACTGGTCTTCCACGCACTGCTGTCCGCGTGTGAATCTGTAATTTCGGGACCTTCGTCTGTTCAACGGGTGGTGCTTGAAGCACATAAACGCTAACGCCGAAACCGACGAAAACGACAAAGATAATGATAAATGTCATGCTTTTCAGAAGTGCTTTCATCTAATCTTCGGGCAGGAAACCCAATGCTTTAGCTTTGGGAGGAATGCCCGCTCCTATTGCCGCCGTGTGTATTATTTTTAGGGCTTACGCAAAATTCGGATGCCTACCCATATACGATTGACGCAGTTTGGCACCTCACCGATTCGGGTAAGCCCTATGGTTTAGTCTAATGCCTTAAAGCGAGCGGCTCTACTTACGAGATGTCTGAATTCATCGACTTGTTCATTGTGGATACGCGGTGCGATCTCTCTAAGGCTTTGGGATACGGCTGTTAAATTTCCATCTTCTGCCCAAAAACTCTCGCGCAGAATTTCTGCGAATTCCGCGACAGTCGCTGCGAGTTGAAATTCAGGGGATGCCGCTTTGAATGTCCTCTTCAACTGTGTTGTGAAAATTTCCTCGTTAATTTCCGAGGGACGGTGGGTATCCGGATCCTCGTAACGTATAGAGACAGTCGCCAAATATCCTCTCGCACCTTCAGAGAGTTCAATTTCATAAAGTGCTGTAACGCTGTGGCCTGCGCCGATTTCTCCGCCATCTGCCCTGTCATCCCGAAATTCCTCATGGTCGAGACGGCGGTTTTCATAGCCGATCAGTCGAAAATGACTGACGACTTGCGGATTAAAGTCAACTTGGACCTTTGCGTCCTTAGCGATAAGTTGTAGGGTCCCTGTTAAGTTTTCAACAAAGACACGTTTCGCTTCATTGAGGGTATCAACATAAGCGTAATTCCCGTTGCCGTTATCAGCGAGTTGCTCGAGAAGGACATCGTTGAAATTCTCGATGCCGACCCCGATTGTTGTTAAGGTAATCCCTTCCGCAACATGCCCGCGAACTTTTCTGAGTATGATGTTAGGGTCTGTTGCGTCAACATTGGCAACGCCGTCGGAACAGAGAATCACACGGTTGATGCCGCCAATGTTTGGATTGCGCAAGGCGAGGCTGTACCCGAGGCGGAGTCCTTCGTCAACATTGGTTGCCTGCTCTGGGGCAAGCGAATGGATTGCTGCGAGGATGCCCTCACGTCCCTCAATACCGGTATGGGGAAGGACGATGCGCGCCTGGTTACTGTAAGCGACAATAGCCACCTTATCCCTCGGCCGGAGTTCTTCAACCAAAAGCGTTAGGGCATCTTTGACCAATTCCAATCGGTTTTCGATAGCCATTGAACCGGAGACATCAATGACGAAAGTCAACATCGCGTCCTTTCGGTTTTCGTCGGGAACCATGCGCCCTTGTATACCGATTCGGAGTAACTGGAGTTGTTCGTCATCTTGGGGCAATCGGAGTCGTCTGCGATCTTGCAGCAATTGGTGTCGTCCGCCCTCACCAAATCGGGATGGTGCGCCCTCAACGTGCACAGCAAATGCTTCACCCCATGGTGGTGGATAATTGTAATCAAAAGCGTTAACAAATTCCTCGACTCGAACGGCTTCTGGGGGCGGAAGGTATCCCTCCCGAAGATAGTTTCGCGTGATGGAATAGGAGGCGGTATCGACATCCATACCAAATGTCGAAAGGTGATCATCTGTTGTATCAATAAATTGATTCGTGCCGTAATCCTTAAAGAAAACATCGTTATAGGCGGCACCGTTCGGAGGGGTCAATCCAAAAGTTGTGCCTCCTTGCGTAGCATACTCCTCTGTAGCATCCGCACTGTCCGCTTCCTCATCAGAACCGCCACAGCCCGTGTAGATAAGCATCAGCCCACACATCGCAAGGACAACGCTTAATGGGTATACTGTTTTAAATTCAGTTTTCATCAGAAATAACTCCTTTTTATTTCCGCTGCTGAACCTGTCTGAACTATATTCGCGCCGCTTCGTTGTGTATAATGCATAACGAGTCTTGGCGGAAAATTGTTGACATTAAGTTGGTAGCAGTCCACAATTACAGCAAGGTTGGTCATGAATTATGTTGAACGTGTGATAGATTGCGTTACCATGACTACCATGAAGATGAATTATGCTGTGGTTTTGGACGTGCGACGCATTGCACGACTATAAATGCGGTGTGTCATACACCTGTTATCAATTTGTTAGATACTTAAACGTCATTAATTCTTCAAAAATTACATTTTCCGCGGCTTTGGAAATTATGCAAGACTTAAATCCGTTAGCAGCCGATTTAAACGAACAGATTCGCTCCGCTTCACCAGCGGTTTTCGCGCTTCTCTCCGAGTTAGGGAACCGCATCTACCTCCCGAAAGGTATCTTGAGCCAAACAGCGGAGGCGAGCACAAAAGCCTACCAGTTTAACGCGACGCGCGCGATTGCCTTAGATTTTTCACAGGATAGGAGCGACATGATGCACCTGCCGGTTGCGCGAGAACTGGTGCCGGCACTCACACTGGAGAGCATCTACGGTTACGCGCCCGTACTCGGTCAACAAGCGTTACGGGAAGCGTGGAAAACGCATCTTTTACAAGAGAATCCGACACTCGCGGGGAAAACATTCAGTCTTCCAATTGTGACGAGCGGCATGACACACGGGTTTAGTCTGCTCGCGGAACTCTTCGTGGAGAGTGGAGACACTCTTGTGCTTCCAGATAACATCTGGGGAAATTACCGGCTCATCTTCCAAACGAAAGCCGGTGCGCGTATCCAGAGTTATCCGTTCTTCAACGCTTCAAACGGCTTTAACACACACGGATTTCGGGAGGTGCTTGCGAATACGACTGCTGAAAAGTTGCTAATCCTCCTGAATTTCCCTCACAATCCGACCGGTTATGCGATTACCCGCGTAGAAGCACAGCAGATTGTGGACGCGATTGTTGCCCGGGCAGAGGCGGGATGCCATATCTTGGTGATGATTGATGATGCCTACGCCGGTTTGTGGTACGATGCGAGCGTCATGCAAGAGTCGCTTTTCGGGTTGTTGGTTGGGTGTCACCCGAATGTGGTGCCAGTGAAGATAGATGGTGCTACAAAAGAGGAATACGCATGGGGGTTACGTGTGGCGTTTATGAGTTTCGGACTCAGCGAGGTGGCAAGGCAACCGCTCGAACAGAAGTTAAGTGGTTTGGTCCGGGCGGATACCTCCGGCGCATCACAGGTCTCCCAAACGCTTATTCTTGAAGCGATGAAGGCACCGGGGTATGCTGAACAGAAACGACACAACTATGAAACGCTCAAGGCACGTGCGTTGAAAGTGAAGGCGGTCGCGTCTGATGTGCGGTATGCGGAATTATGGGAAGTATATCCGAGTCATGCAGGTTATTTCACGTGTCTGAACCTTAAATCTGGGAACGCTGAAACCGTTCGACAACGGCTTCTTGAGGCGCACGGCATCGGGACAATAGCACTTGGTGAGACAGAGTTGCGGATTGCCTATTCGTGTCTTGATGCATCGGATATTGAGATGGTCTTTGCGGAGATTGCGAGGGTTATTGAGCAAGTATAGGGAACGGTACAAAGACTGTTCCCTACAGAATTGGGCTTATTGTGCTGCCTTTAAGGCACCCCATGTGGTGGTGACTTTCCCACCGGGTTCAACAGGCGTGGTTGGTAGATCTCCGACAGTCTTTCGGAAGTAGATATCGTCTTCAACACCCCCAGATACCTGCCCCGAATTTTTCGTAGATTTCGAGTTCGTCTTCCCATTTGCTGTCGTCGAAATCGACTTTTTCCCAACCGTCATTCCGATCGGCGATAGGTTTACCGGTATCGCATCGCCAGCCGTCTTCGCCTGTGCCGATGTAATCGGGCTTAGCATCAAGGATAATATCGGCGAGGAACCCGCCTCTGCCGGCGGCACCGGGTTCCGCGTCGTGGACATAGACAGCAATCTGTGCGAAGCCGTTCTTCAATGTAAACTCACTGACGGTCGGTGCTTGCCAGTTTCCACTTTGTGCAACCTCTTCACCGTCGATAAAGGCAGTCCAAGTATTATCACCGCTGACCCGTAATGTGCCTTTTTTCGGTACAGCATTTGTTGTTTGTATCAGAAGCACACCGCTTAGAAAGATCGCGAGTGCTAAGTAGAGCATTGATCGAGTTTTCATAAGAACCTCCATAGATGCACGGTTAAAACCGTACGGATTGTTTGTTACGGCACGCGGAGCGTGCCTACTACTTTGTATCTGATTCGAGTGCTAATTGTCCGGCGAGGTCTGCGACGAACTGATAGGCGACACGTCCAGACCGTCCGCTTGAGGATGCTGCCCATTCTAACGCTGCTCGGTGTAGTGACTCTGTCGGCACAGAGAGTCCCCGTTTTTGTGCGTAGTGGGACACAATCTGTAGATAAGTATCTTGCGAAATCCGATAGAAAGCGAGCCGTAAACCGAAACGGTCGCTCAGCGACACTTTCTCCTCCGTTGCTTCGCGCGGATACAATTCATCTTCATCGTTCTGAGGGTATTGGTTTTCACCGACTTGCCGAGGCATCAAATGCCGACGGTTTGAAGTGGCATAGATGAGTACATTGTCTGGACATGCAGAAATTCCGCCTTCCAGCATCGCTTTCAGTTCACGGTATTCGGGTTCGTCTTCGTTGAATGCGAGATCATCACAGAACAAGATATAATGTTCTGGACGTTCCCACAACATCTCGGCAACTTCCTGTAGATGGACAAGTCCCCCTTTACCGATACCTATCAATCGGAGTCCTTTGGGCGCATAGCGTTCCAGCATTGCTTTAACGAGCGAGGATTTCCCGGTGCCGCGGTCTCCCCATAGTAAAACGTGGTTCGCGGGCAACCCTTGTAGAAACTGCCGCGTGTTCCTGTCTAACGCTGTACATTGCGAGTTTATGCCGATGAGATCCGTGCTATCAACAAGATGCGGGTGTTTAACAGGCATGAGATATCCGGTACCGTTCTGCGCTCGCCACTGAAAAGCGATGTAATTGTCGAGATATTCGCTTGGTGTGTTCGCTGTGTGTGGGTCCAGCCGGTTTAGCAAACTATCGGCTTTTTCCAGCAATTCCGTGAAAAGCGGCAAAATGCCTTCTATCTCTTGATTCTTTTTAGACATAGTTTAATTTGATCGGTTTAGAGTGTCAGTAGAGACGTTGGGTATTATATTATTTCTCAGTGTTGAAGACCTGTTTTATCCAGTCTTCAAGTTCAGGGTCTCTGGAAATTTCCTTGAGCGACCATGTGATACCCCATCGAATGCCCCATGCGATGCCAACAGCCAACATGACTGTTACAAAGATAGCCCCTGATGCATACAGAAGAAATAGGATTATTAGTCCTCCGAAAGTTGAAGTCATTGGTAAACTCCTTACTTAGATATGCTGCTATGGATCCGATTTTTCAGAGGCATTGAGAACTTGTTTCAACCATTTTTTAAATTCAGGATCGCTGTAAATGATTTTCAACAGCCATCTACCACCCCATCTGAAACCCAGGGCAATACCGACACCAATCATGACTGCCCCCAACATAGCCCCTAATGGATAGACTAACAATGCCAGTAATATGACTTCTGAAAAGCCTGGTCCCCCCATTGGTCCCCTCCTTATGTAATTGTGAGTTTCTCACAGTTATAGCCTTGTAGTATTGTAGGTTGGGTAGAACGGACGCCATCGAAACCGTAAAAAGCCATAAAAAACGAAATTTTCTCTATACACGCCACATCAACGAGATACCGAGTGAAACCCAACGCTTTTGTTGTGAAGTTCCGACAACTCTGAGCGGATGAAGTTGGGTTTCACTATGTTTCTTGAGTGTATAGGGCGGCATATTGGATTTGGGTGTGTTTGGAACACCGATGTCTGCCTTCTCAACACCGGTCTACCCAACCTACGGGAACCCTAAATTGACACTTATGCTCTGTTACTGGAACGCCCCTACTGAATTTATGGAGAAAATTTCTTCAACTGTCCCCACGTTAGTGTTAACTTACCTATCGGATCAACAGCAAGGGGTTCGCCAAAGGTCAAAGTGCCAAGATTCGCCGATTCGTCTGGATTCAGGCCGTGCCAATCCATAAACACAAGTCCACCTTTTTTCTCCGGATCATCCGTGCCTTCCTCATATCCGGGTGTAAACCCGACTTCGGTTCCCTCCTTGACTTTCACCTTCGTGAGCGACGTAAACGGCATCGCCACCTCATAAATCATACCACCTTTGCCCAATTCAGGTGTCGGCATGATTGCTATATCGGACTTGGGGAGATCCGGATTTTTGACTGCGCTGAAATCAGTGACGAGGGCTTTTTTGTTGATAAAAGCGAAATTGGGCTTGCACGCCGGTGTTCCGACTCCTACTTGCTCCCAATCAATGTACAAGAAAATGGTATCGCCGACCCAGGGTTGTCCGGCGTTGGCTGCTGGGGCGAAAATATCGTCGCGTACCGCTGCTGCAAAATAAAAAGTTTTCGCGTCATACATGGTTGACCAAGTCATCGTCAAGTCATCTTTCCCTTCCCACACACCATTTCCGCGAAGAAGTTCATCCTCTGAGTCAAACGCGACCCAGATAGCATATTTCCAGTCGTCAAGTTTTCCGTCAATTTTGGGGGCATTCGGAATAAAACCAGCGATGGATTCTCCATATTCCAACCCAAACGCGTCGCTGTTGTCCTCTGGCAGGAAGTCTGCATTCGCTGAAAGAACGAGCAGAACCGCGAGGATAGTTGATAAAAGCATCGTTTTCATGATTGATCCAGCTCCTTTGCTCTGTGTTAGGTGCAGTTTCAGTACGCTGTGTAGGGATAAAAAGATAGACACAAGCGGACATTTACCTTTAGACTTATAGGACGGACTTACGCAAATTCAGCACGTGGCGGTAGGTTTTTGCTTTTAAACCGCCTAAATCCGCCTTATCAGGGGGACTTATGAATGCGCTGGGTAAGTCCTAACTTAAACTTTCTCAGACACTCGTTCTGCGAGTCGGGTAAGGGCAGGTGACATGTCTAATTTGTCAATTTCTGCCTCAATGATGACAAAATGTTGCGTCTCGGTAAGCGCGGTCTTCATGGCAGCGTCAAATTCGCCCTCGGTCTGGACAGAAAATGCCCTTCCTGCGCCGAAGAGTTCAGGCACAAGCGTATAGTTCCAATTCTCTATATTGTTAAAGGGACCTTCAACGAGGGGGCGAATGGTGCCATACCCCTTGTTGTTTAGAATCAAAATGATCGGATTGAGTCCGTAGCGGATGGTTGTTGACAACTCGGTGCCGGTCATTTGGAATGCGCCATCTCCGACGATCGCAATTGGTCGGGCATCGGGTTTGCCGAGTTGTGCGCCAATAGCAGCGGGAATTGCAAATCCCATTGAGGTATAGTATGCTTGAGAAATAAATTCCGTGTGTTCCGGCAGACGTAAATCCGCGGCCCCCCAAAGGCAGTCACCGACATCCGGGATAACCATCAGGTCATTGCGCAGAAATTGATTGAGTTGTTGGAACAAGCGCTGCACAGTTAACACTTGGCCAGGGACCATCACAAAAGGATCTGCCACTTCCAGGACCCATTCCAAGTCGGTTTCAGGGCGTTTGTCAAGTTGCGGAGAACATAAACCGTCCATAAAATCCTCGAAAGTAACATCTTCATAAGTGGAATAACCGACTGCGATTTTATCCGAGATGGCATAGACACTACGGCTTCGCGCGAGGTTTGCCGTGTAAATCCCCAGGTTGACATCGGTCATGAAGGCACCGAGCATAATAATACAATCGGAAGTTTCAACAAGCATTGTGATTTCTGCTCTGCCCATTGCGCCCCCATAGATACCCAAGTAGAGCGGATGCGCTTCCGGCATCACTGATTTGCCCAACAGCGTTGTCACTACTGGGATCTGTTTTTCTTCTGCAAGCCGAAGTAATTTGTCTCGAAATCCGAATCTATGCAGTTCAGCCCCGGCTAAAATGACAGGATTTTCGGATTGATTGATGAACGCAATGGCATTCGCTAAAGCGGCATCCAACGTTTCGGGGTCACTGCGGTGTTCACCTGTTGAGGGGCGTTGGTGGACGGCACCTTGTATATTTAACATATCGCGTGGGAGTTCAATGTAGCCCGGACGCTTATGCCCATAAACTGCATCCAACACTCTGTCTATCTCATTAAAGGCGGTAAAAGGTTCGTCAAGTAGTGCTGATGCGACCGTTATCTCGTCATAGATACGCTGCTGTGTGTAAAAATTTTTACCTTTATGGTGCAAAAGTGCACCCTCAGTACGCTCCTTCATGCCAGGACTGCCGCTAATGACAACGAGTGGCGATTTTTCAGCGTAGGCAGCAGTGACAGCGTTAATCATAGATAAACCACCGACACCATAGGTCACACATGCGGCTCCCATGCCATTTGTGCGCGCGTATGCATCTGCAGCGAACCCTGCTGTCTCTTCTCGCGTTGTGCCGATGTGTTGAATCGGACTCTGCTCAATGAGATCAAAGAACTGGACTACATAATCGCCAGGGATGCCGAAGATGTGGTTAATACCGTAACTTTCTAATTTTTTTAGAAGGTACTCCCCAATAGTAGGTTGTCTATTTGGCATTGGAACTCCTTGCTTCGGAATTTGTCAAAAACTCTAAATCCAATACTCCAGACACATTTTCAAGAATCGCATAAACATCGTAATCATCAAAAGCGGCTCTTGGCGTAACACCCGACAGCACAGCGATAAAGTCGATATTAGCCCGCTGTGCGGTTTTGGCATCGGTTATACTATCTCCAACATAGCAGCAATTTTGGCGGACACAATTCAACCTCTCCATTGCCGCCAGCAAACCCGTTGGGTTCGGTTTCTGCTCAGACACATCTTCAAAACCGATGATGACTTCAAACGCGTCCGTCAGCTGCTCCCGTCTGAGAACCGATTCGATGCGGTAACGATACTTCAGTGTAACAATACCGAGTCGGATTTCCAATTTCTGCAACGCTGTGACTGTCTCTGGCACACTGTCAAAGAGTTCTGTCATGTCAGTCATTACTTCATCCGCGCGTTCAACGAACAGTCGTGTAAATTCGTCGGTATACCGAGCATACTCCTTTCCGACTAACATCAGCAGTGCATCGGGTAGTGATAGACCGATTGTCTTCCGAATCTCGGCATCCGCAGCGAGTGGGAGACCGAGTCTGTCAAGCGCGAAGTTGATACATTCAATGACCCCCTCTGAAGAGTCTGCGAGCGTATAGTCAAAGTCAAAGATGATGGCTTGAATAGGCGGTTTCAATTGTCTCAAAACTCAAGTTCGGGTATCCCGACCTCCGCTGTTTCTACTATGCTGCGTCAAAGAGTGATGGGAAATGGCGATATGGGTCGGCGGGGTCCCGGAAGAGGATTTTTTGACGCTCCGTTAATGCTATATCCTCCGGTGGTGCGACACGCCGTGAAGTCCAAGCGATGTGTGAGACACAATATTTATAGAGTAAGGACCGGCGTTGGTGTTTTCCGTTCCACGCCGCGGTGCCGTGGGTTAATGCCTCAGTAAATAGAATTGCTGACCCTGCGGGTGCGTTCGGAATGACGACACAGTGCGCATTTTCGGGTGCAGCAGCTATCTGTTGTGGCAGTTTATAATTGCTTTTGTGGCTGCCCGGAATGCAGCAAAACCCGCCGTGTTCGGGTCCCGTATCCGCGAGATTCCATGTCACAACGACGAACCCGTTGTGGATTTCGTTGTCTCGGAACGAATAATATTCCCCCGGTTGTGCTTTTGCCGTTGGTGATGTCGCGCCGTAGTCAGCGTGGAGCCCGCCTCTCGGCATGCCTTCCTCCATATACATCCCGTAAATCCGGTCGAGACGAAAGCAATCCCCTAACCGGAGTTGAAGTATCGGCATAATCTTAGGATGGTCAAGCAGATTACAAAACGGTTTCCCCCACTGCAGAAAGCCGGAGCCATCTGGTGCGCTCCCAAATCTTTGGACTTTTCCGGGTGTGGGCAGTTGTTGCGCGTCAATTCGTTGATTCAGTGCTGCGAGTTCGTCTGGATTCAAGACATTTTCGATGACGAGGTAGCCTTGTACATCAAAAAGGTACTGTTGCAACTGTAGATCGCTCATGCGTTTGTTCTCCTATTATCTACAGGTTTCAAATTTGACTGTGAAATAGTCTCAATAGTCGTTGATAGTCAATTTAGCACATTGGTTGGACTTTGTCAAACATATTATGCATTTGTGGTGTGGGGATGCACTATATCGTGCAGTGTGAAGATCGGATTGCCCATTTTTGTGCAGATTATCTATTTTGGAGGCAGAAATGGGGTTTAGATATTGGCATATAAATTGCTAAAATTTATGACAAATGTTTATTGCTTGAAATGGGAGCATCCACTATGAAGAAGATCACCAATTTTATTTACGTCCTGTTACTGATTTCTATACTATCTTTGCCGAACAGTTTCGCGCAGAATTCTTCGCAATGGCACTTACCTGATAATGCTGTAGCGCGACTCGGTAAAGGTAGCATAGTTGACATCACGTATGCCCCGAATGGCGCTCATTTTGCTGTGGTGAGTACGATCGGAATTTGGCTCTACGATGCGCATACCTATAAAGAGACTGCCTTACTGACTGGACATACGTGGGAGGAGGTTTCCACGATAGCCTTCTCGCCGGATGGTAAAACGCTTGCCAGCGCGAGTTGGGACGATCCGGTTCGGTTGTGGGATGTTTCCACCGGGCAGCTCCGCGTTACAATAACAGGATATGTAAATAATGTTAATGCTCTTGCGTTCTCGCCGGACGGAACAACGCTTGCTATCGCAAATGCTAACGAAATCCTGTTGTGGGATGCGAAAACCGGTCAACAGCGGACTGTCCTTAGCGGACATACAGGTTCGGTAAAAGCCATTGCGTTTGTCCGAGATGGGAGCAAATTGGTGAGTGCAAGCCGGGATGGAACGATTCGAGTGTGGGATGTGCTGACGGAGCAACATAAATCTTTTGATGTGAAACTGAATAGATATGATGATGTTGTGTTTTCACCGGATGGAAAGGTGCTTGCTATGGCACACAGGAACATTCGGAAGATTGAATTGTGGGAAACGAACACGGGTCAATTCCTACGGACCTTCAGAACTGCTGGATCGGTGGATGCTATTGCGTTTTCACCGGACGGGAGAATGTTTGCCAGTGGCAGTGGTTGGCCGGATTACTTAATTGAATTTTGGAACGCGCAAACAGGCGAATCCCTCACAACTTTTACAGGGCATACAGGGTTTATTAATACAATAGCGTTCTCGCCGGATGGAAAGACGTTGATCAGTGGAAGCGGGAATGGCATGCTTCGGGTATGGAATACAGAAACTGGCGGGAATCGAATGACACTCCAAGGACACTTGGGGTCGGTTGGTGTCGTGGCATTTTCACCGGATGGAGGAACCGTCGCGAGTGGTAGTTCGACACACACAATTCAATTGTGGGATATGGATACACGACAACCCCAAGCAAGGTTTGAAGCCGATGCGTTTTGGGTCTGGGGTCTTACATTCTCGCTGGATGGACAGCTGCTCGTTAGTGGGAGTTCAGAGGAGGTATTGATATGGAGCGCACATACCGGAGAGCTTCACGCGAGGTATCAAAATTGGTATGGTGCTATTGCGTTTTCACCGAACGGAGAGTTGTTCGCCAGTGGGCGATTCGGTGGTGCGATCCGGTTATGGGATGCACGCACGATTCATGATCATACGATTCTCGAAAATCGTGTTATCCTTGATGAACACCGCGACAGTTTTAATAGCTTGATTTTTTCACCAGATGGAGAAACACTCGCAAGTGCAGGTAGAGAAGGTACTATTTTGTTGTGGGATGTCTCTGCTGCGCACTTAAGAGCGACTATCAATGGACATGAGGAACCCATTACCACCTTAGCATTTTCGTCAGATGGAAAAACACTCGCCAGTGGGAGTTGGGATGACACAATTCGGTTATGGGACACAGAGACTAACATGCTCAGACAAACCCTTAGCGGACATACGGAGGGTGTAACTTCCGTTGTGTTTTCGCCAGATGGTTTAACACTTGCCAGTGGCGGTGGAGAGGGCACCGTTTGGTTGTGGGACGCGCACACAGGTCAAAATCACACGATTTTCACAGGACATAAGTATGAGGTCAATTCCGTTGCGTTTTCACCCGATGGTCGCACGCTTGCCAGTGGCGGTGGAGATGGGACAATTCTCCTGTGGGAAGTTCAGTCTGAAATGCCTGAAGATGTCAACGGCGATGGGAGTGTCAATATTGACGATTTAACGCTTGTTGCTGCTCGCCTTGGACACGGAGAAGGAGATGCAGCGGATGTTAACGGTGATGGTGTTGTCAATATCCTGGATCTTGTTGGGGTTGCAGGCGCGATAGAGTGAAGATGAAATAAAAAAAAAGAGGCGCGCTTGGAAGCGCGCCTCTGAGAGGAAGTAAACAGCGAAGTATTATTCCTTGATGTAATCTGATCGTAACTCAAATGTATGCAGCACCCAGCTGTCTGCCTGGTTGTCAAGTTCAGCCTCAATCGCATTTATCTCTTCGAGTTCCTCATAAATATCGATATCTTCTTGGCTGGCAAACTCCAACGTAACAAGCCGATGCGGAGATTCACCATTATAGTTATCGTAAGAGGATACCGCTTTCACTTGAGGGGGCCCGACCAAGGCAGAAGAAACGGAAGCAACCCATTCGAGATATGCTGCTTTCCCACCCAGGGGATAGTCAACAAAAATAATACCTTTAATTGGCCAATCGTCAACCTCAGTTTTTGCGTAGTCAGAACGCTCAATAAACGTGTGTGCGCTCACTTGCGTTGCGTGGTTGGGAAGGTCTTCAAAAACGGCAGCTATCTCTGGACGATTCATATATGTCATCGCATCAACAAAACTGTCAAATGCGAACTCAACAAACCGATGTGGCGTCGTCTCCTCAAGATTGTCGTAAGATCTTATCCGATTGACTTCTGCGGGGGCTTTCAGTGTGGGTGCGACGGACGCGATCCATTCAAGATACACATCCTTTGCCCCCTCAGGGTAATCAACTAACCAGACTAAAGTCACTGGAATCGCTTCCACCTCAGTCATAGTCTCATCCATGGTGGCACCCGCTGACGGCATGGTATCTGCAACCATATCTTGTGCTCTTTCGCAACCCGCGAGTGCGACGAGCGCGATAAAAATTATCATAAATAGATTTGCTAATCTCAAAGTCATCTTTTAGTCTCCTTTGATAAAAATAAACGAATGAAGCGTAGGTATTTTCAATCCTCGCATATCACTTGAGATGATATAACTCTTTTTTTAGAACTTGGTTACGACTTCCAAATCGGTTCTGGAGCCTGTGCACGGCAGTTTACCGTCCGGGCAAGAACGAATAGGAGGTCCGAAAGCCTGTTCAAACTCCGGATTATTTCTGGATTAACTTCCGTTTCGTTTGCGAGTTGAACGACACGGCGTTCGCTTCGGCGGCAGACGACGCGCGCAATATGTAAAATAGCACCGGCAGCGCATCCACCCGGTAGAATAAAGTTCGTCAGTGGCGGCAGTTCCTCTGAAAGTGTGTCTATCGCGGTTTCCATGGCTGTTGTGAAGTCCGCCGGTATGCGGAATTCAGCGGCTTTTGTGTGTGTCGCAGGCGTTGCCAAATCTGCTCCGACCGCGAAGAGGTGATTTTGGATTTGCGCCATCAGCTCGGAGAGATCTGTATCCTCAACGAGTGTTTGCGCATAGCCGATGTAAGCGTTCAGTTCATCAACAGTCCCGATCGCTTCAATTCGGGGCGCGTCTTTTCCGACTCTTGTCCCACCGTACAAAGCGGTTTCCCCAGAATCACCAAATTTAGTGTAGATTTTCATATCAATTCATTATATACTTTAGGGAAAAAGGAGTCAAGTTAAGTATGAAAATATCGGGACAATCTATAGCAAATTTTGGCTTGCCAGCTACGCCAAAAATTCAAAAGGTTAACGTTGTCGATTTGCGGGTGCCTACATCGGATACGCTACTCGGTTCGGATCCGTTCCATAAGAAACCCAACTATTCCGCAGTGCTAACAACAATAGAAACAGATACTGGGCATCTCGGTATTTCAGTTGCTTTCACTGCTGGTGCCGGAAACGATTGGATCGCCTACGGCGTTGAAGACCTTGCGCAACTCGTGGTTGGGATGGAGGTGGACACTTTCGTTGATGATCCAGGTGCGTTTCACAGACTCCTTATTGATCATCACCAGTTACGTTGGCTTGCAGACGGTGTGAATCGGATGGCGATCGGGAGCATTGTCAATGCAATGTGGGATGTTTGGGCAAAACTGGTGGATAAACCGCTCTGGAAACTGCTGGTCGATTTGCCGCCGGAGAAAATTGTGCAGTCCATTGATTGGCGGTACCTGCGAGATGCGCTGACACCTGATGAAGCAGCGGAGATACTTAGCACACATTGGGACAGCCGTGAAGTCCGTGAACAGACACTCCGTCAACAGGGACCGAAGGCGTATTCTACCGCAGGATGGCTCGGTTTGACGGATGAACAGATTATTGAGACGGTGAACCAAGTTAAAGCAGCCGGACTTGATGCCTTCAAGATGAAGGTTGGACAGGATCTGGAGTTTGATAAGAAACGACTCGCTTTTATCCGAGAAGCAATCGGTCCAGAAGCGCTTTTGATGTTAGACGCAAATCAGATCTGGGGTGTTGATGAAGCGATAGCGTATATGGAAGCGTTGGCAGCATTCAAGCCGACTTGGATTGAAGAACCGACAGCGCGCGATGATGTGCTCGGCTTTGTAAAAATATCGCGTGCTTTGGAGAAACACGGTATCGGTGTTGCGACAGGAGAGCAGGTGCCATCGCCTGTTATTTTCAAGCAGTTGATTACGAGTGGTGCGATCCAGTATTGTCAGATTGACGCGACGCGGTTGGGAGGCGTTAATGATGTGTTGGCGGTTATCCTAATGGCAGCGAAATATGATATACCTGTCTGTCCACACGGTGGTGGGATTGGTTTGTGCAATATGATCCAACACTACGCGATATGGGATCAAATTTGCGTTGCGGCACATTCGGATACGCAAGTGGTTGAATACCTCAATTTCCTCCAAGAAGACGTTTTCCTACACCCGATCCAAGTTCATGACGGTGCCTATGTCACACCGACGGTACCGGGTTGGGGACTTGAAATGTCCCCGGACTTCGTTGAGAAGCATACCTATCCGACAGGTTCAGTCTGGCAAGGCAGAGAAGCATCTGGAGGGATAACGTTTTTGGCTTAACATCCGTCACACGCTCTGGCATAACCGGCTTCAATCATGTGTTCACCGACGTTAATCTCTTTACCGTCTTTGATGATATAAATTTCGCATTCAATACCAACTTTATTATAGCCGCTGTCTGTCACCCACCAACACATCCACATCATGTTTTTGAGAGTAATTTGGTTTTGTGCCTCACGAATTAACTTCGTGAGGTACGCCGTTGCGCCGTCATATTCGCGAGTGCATATCCCAGTAATCTGAAGGTCAGCATGTGCATAAATACCTTCGGGCGTGAGTTTAATAGCGGGCCACACCTGTGTAGGCTTCATCACAAAGCCTTCAGGAAGCGCATGTAGCGGAATCATAACGTCCTGAAGCGTTCGATTCCAAATATGATTGTCTTTGCTTAGCGTAACATGATAAACGCGCGCAGGCAGTTTTCCTACATCGAACTCTCCATAGATTACATTTATTTCTTTGCCTTCCCTATAGGTCCAAATATCAACTGTCATGACACTCGGTTCATGAAAAGTGCCTAAATCATACGTAAACTCACCCCATGCCATATTTTTTAGCAGAATTTGTTGACCTGGATCCGAAAAAAAATTGCTGAGTCCATGTGTGATTGCAGCGTAACCTTTCGAGTCGCCTAAGTGGATGTCCATGTCCGCAAAGATGCCTTCCGGGGTGAGTTTAATAGCAGGCCAAATCTCCGTCGTTTCTTCAATAAAGCCTTCCGGCAGTGACTGCAGGTGAATGTTAACCCCAGTAAGTGTCCACTGATTCTGAGTCCGTTTTAGGCTGGTGAAGGTGCCAGGGTAAACACTCTGCCCTGGAGACTGGTTATCAAATTGCCCAGCAACCCAGCAAACAGGGGCTAAGGATAGGGCTGCAGCCGTGATGAACCAAAATGCTTTTTTCATTTGTTTCTGCATTGTGCTGCCTCCCATTTTTAGGTAATATGGTTTAAGCATATTGTACCACAAAAATTGTCGGATATCAAATTTGGATAAGCAGGCAAAAGTCACCAATGCATATTTGGCAGCGGTCAAGTTCGCGCTGGAAACCGGTTCCGCTGCCGCTTTAAACGTATTAGGGTTTCGCACTTTCCGCACGTTCCTTAAACGCCGCAGCACCAGACGTAATCCAGCCACTAATGCCTGTCATTAGAAACCGGACACCTGCTTTGACATATTTTTCGACAGTGGCATCAAGCGTCAAGGTGCCAGCAACCCGTCCTGCCGCTTGGATACGCGCGAGTGCTGTATCTATTGTGTTCTGAACATCTGGGTGGGTAAGATTCCCGATATGCCCCATAGAGGTCGCTAAATCTGAGGGTGCGACGAAAAACACGTCGATATGATCGACGGTAAGAATCTCGTCGAGATTGTTCACAGCGATAATATCTTCGATGAGCACGATGACAAGTGTCTGTGCGTTTGCCACGTCAAAGTAGTTGTCTACACCATAGCCTTGACGACTGGTGAACATTCCGCGGTGTCCAATCGGTGCGAATTTCGCGCCATCCACGACGTTTTGCGCTTCCGCTTTCGTGTTGACGTGCGGGACACAAATCCCCATCGAACCACAGTCAAGCGTGCGGTAGATAAGTCCTTGGTCGTTGCGATTGACGCGTGTGATGGAGGTCATGCCCCAGAGGTCGCATGCGCGTGTCAGATCGCCGATTCGCGACGCATCGACAGCACCGTGTTCACCTTCCAACCATACGCCATCGAATCCGTTTGGACCGAAGATGTCTATATCGTCAGCGTTGGTGAGTCCTGAGATGACATAGGCGAGGTCACCATCTGCTAATTTCTGTTTAACTCGATTTGTTCGTATTTCCATAAATCTCTCCTATTAGGGTGTTATCTTTTGAAGTAAAGGGTATCATGAATTTTGAAAATTGTCGATAAAAAAGTGAAGTGCGCACTTGAAAAGCGCGCACTTTGCACTTAGGTTCGTAGTTGTGAATAGACGCCGTTGTCTATTCACTGGAACTGGCACGTAGCAGAGAAATACCCATCGCGATATTCAATGGCGGGAGTATGGCATCAAAGAGAATCCATACCAACCCTCTGGTGCCATGGCTAACAGCGGTAAAGTCTGACGCGACACCCATGATGCCGAACCAGTTCCAGAAGAACAGTATGCCTGTGAAGATGAACCCGTAGAATAACGTGTTCGCCGCTATAAACTCTTGGACGCTTGAGTTCTCACCGACACTGCGCATACGCATGTAACCGAATATCAACCCTAAGATTATCGAAATCGCGGAGAGCGGATTGATGATGTCCCAAGCGGAACTGTACGGACTATCATCGGTGGAGGTGTGGTAAATCGGCTCGAGTATTGTCTGGATGGCGACTATCGCCGCAATGACGATAAGTACAATCCCTATAAATCGCTTGAACGCTTCCATGAAAATTTCTCCTTATTCCCTGATTGGGTCCAGTTAAATCCTACTCCAAGACGAAATTGGAAATAGCATTATTAATGGATGAAGTTTGAGGTTTTTAGCCTCTCGTTAACAAAACAAGAAATTACCTTGCACTTCTTAAAACGGAAAAATTTGTCACATTCGCCTGCATTATACATTTTGCAATATAAAAAGTCAATTTTTTTTACGAATGCCCAGAAACCGCAAATGCGTTGGGTTTCTCTCGGTTTTCTGTTTGGTGTGCTATCTCTGGTGTGGGTTGAGTCTTGTGTTACTTTTCAGCGTTTTGGGAGTATCCGTTCAACCCAACCTACGGGACTATTAGAACGGAATGAATGCTTTAATTTCTGCGGCGTGCTTCTCAAAATCGCGATCGGCGAGGGATTTGAGGGTGTCTAATTGCGTAAGGTTATCTATCTCCCAACGATCGATCTCTGGATTGATGCGTAAATAATTGCCCTTTAGCAACAGTTTGGCTGTATGTGCGGATGCTTGGGCTTGCAATGTCATCACATAGGAGGTTAGTTTCGCGCCACCCCATCCGGTGATAAAGCCCCAGCCGCGTCTTTGCCGATACATGTTTATCGAATGTCCTGTACCGATGGATAGCATCCGAATCTTTCGCGCCTCTTTTCCAAACACTGAGAGTGCCTCTGTGGCGGCAATTGCGGAAGGGTTGTTTGCCCATAAGCAGCCGTCTGCTAACAAAAGGTTGTCAACGGACTTTGGGGCAAAAAATGTGGGTGCAGCACAGGAGGCGAGGATAGCGTCTCGTAAACAGACCTCTTTATTTGTAGGAGCGATCCCCGCATCGCGACTTCCATAATTGGATCTAAAAATCTGGACTTCACTTTTGGTGATCTCTGAACTTGTTATCATCAACGGCGTTGCGATTTCACCGAGGGGCGTTTCTGGAATATGCTTGGCGATCACCTGGGCAAGTTGTTCGCTTGGATATTTGCTGAGAAATAACGGAATGCGATACCATCTTCTTTTGAAGATGTGCGGTGTCTCGGTATCAAAGAGTTCAACGATATCTGTCATCGGGATGTCGGAAACGGCGGCGCCGGCGATAATCGCGCCTGTACTCGTTCCGACGATGAGGTCGAAACAGGTTTTGATACGCGTTCCAATAGCTTGTTCAATTTTGGCGAGGAGTTGGGCGGTGTATATGCCGCGGGTGCCGCCGCCATCTAATGCGAGGATGTGGAAGGTGTCTGTGTTGTTCATTGGATGTTTCTCTGCATCTATTCGTCATCCTCATCTTCGGGTGGTTCCCAGTCATCAGCATTGAGTGCTTTTACGCGAGGTCGGAAGACTTTATCAAACTTTTCAAGATTATCCGCGAGCCATTTATGCTGATTGGGCCAATCGCTTTCATCTGTTAGGTTGTCAAAACCCTGCGACACCACTACATTTTTATATTTTTCCTGCCATACAAGTGACTCACCGAATTCACTTTCAATCTCCTCACGTTCTTCCTTTAGCTGATAGAAGTGTGCTGACGCATTTTTTCCTGTCATATAGAGTTCAATACAACAAAGTCTGTCGCGCTGATTCCTCCATGCTGACATCGCGAAGCTTTGACGGCCTATGTCAAAAACTAGGTAGCGTGTTGACTTCCGCTCCCGAGGTTGAAGTTGACTGCCTCTCTGGCTTATATAGTCCCGAAATTGTGCCCAAAATTTTTTCCTTTGTAATCGCGCAGGAGAAAAGTTTTCTATTTCAGCGCGCTGTGCTTCCTGACTTATCTCGCGTCTCCAGTCGTTAGGACTCGAAACGATCTCAAATTGAGGAGCGCGGGCTGAGTCTCCTATCTGCCAGACCTTAACCTCAACACCAAAGCATTTTAAACGTTCATCTGTAATCTCGTTTAGGTGATCAAGGGCAGCACGGTGTTCCTCTCGGAATTTTTTTGCAATCCAGATAACAGTATGAGCATCCAAACCTGCCGAATATGTCAAAATTTGACCGAGATGCCTATGGTTTGTTTCTTCCAATTGGTTTTCAATTAACACCCACGTTTCATGTTCTGGATTTTCTATATTCCGGCACAAGATATCGGCACGGAAGTTTCCGACATATATCTCTTGTGCTTCAAGTTCAAGTTCCATGCCCAATGTTTCACCGAGGAGAGTGAGATTTTCTTCCTGTGCTAACCATGGAGTGAAATCCTGTGCTTCATCGGGCCAAATTTCACGTAATCCAACCTCTTCAAGGCGAGAAAGTTCTATAGACATAAGGTATTGTTCCTTTCTTGTTTCTTTATATTTGGTTCTATATCAACATACTTAAGCAAGTTTCAATATTAAATGGACGTTTTTGATCTTCGGATGGATTGGAAGATTGGAAGGTTGGAAGTGGGGAAGATAGGGGACACGGCGGTTCTTCCATCCTTCCTGTTTTCCACCCTTCCTCAAAAGTTGAAATTTATTTCTTAATATTGCTTATGAGTGTGAATTTAGGTTTTCATGACGTTTAGCGGTTATAAACATGCCGCCCTTACAGGGCTAAAAAAGAGTAGAGATATATGCTGCTATAAACATACCGTCCCTACGGGACTAAAAACCCATTTAGGGCTGTACGGCGGTTCTCCTAAAATCCGGTGCGGTTCCATGAAGATTAATTTTTTAATTCGGTAATTTTTTGGTGAAGCCCGGTTCGGTTAGGAAACCGAACCTACCGGGTCTGCAGAAGACGTAGAATTACCGAAATATTTTCTTAAACTTCATCAAACCGCACCTACCGGACCTCGGGCAAGACTGTCTTTTTTAGATTGATCCTATGGAATTATAATCAACATAGCATATTTCTTTGCCAAAATCAACTGAATTTTATATTGACACGAACTCGTAACTTCTGCTACAATCCTATTCAAAACAGCAGGACAAGGAGAAATCATGAACCGTAGAAATTTTTTAATTCAGGGAAGTGCTGCAGTAGCAGGGCTGCTGCTTGCGAACAGTCCGCTGCGCCTTTATGCAGATCATCACGAGCAGGCGGCACATAGTCATGGCCATACGCTGCCAAAACTCCGTTACCCGTACGATGCGCTTGAACCCTCTATTGATAAACGCACGATGGAGATCCATCACGGAAAACATCACCAAGGCTATGTCAATAAACTCAATGCAGCCATTGGTAACCATCATGACTTGGAACACCTGTCAATTGAAGATCTACTTCGGAATATTGATAAAGTGCCAGCAGACATTCGCCAAGCCGTCATCAACAGTGGCGGTGGACATGCTAATCATACCCTTTTCTGGAGCATTATGATTCCGGACGGCAGAGAACCGACAGGCAAAGTTGCCGAAGCCATTCAATCCATGTTTGGATCGTTCGATGCTGGCAGTGAGATGTTCGCCAAAGCTGCGAAAACGCATTTTGGGTCAGGGTGGGCATGGCTTGTTGTTGATGATAAGAAGAAGTTGCAAATCTATTCAACAAAGAATCAAGATAGCCCTTTGATGAAAGGACATACGCCTATCCTTGGTCTTGATGTCTGGGAACATGCCTATTATCTGAACTATCAGAACCGACGCGCAGATTACGTTGATGCGTGGGGTAAGGTCGTCAATTGGAAGCAGGTTAACGCCAACTATGTTGCGGCGATGAACGCTTAAACCGCGACTATCGAAAAACGAGGAGGGACCATGGAGCGTAGAGATTTTTTGCGGCGCAGCGGTTTAACGCTTACCGGACTGCTACTCAGTCCGTGGGCAGTCTACGCCTTTCCAAGTCGTGAGGGTGAAGTGCTTATCCCATTCGCAGATCAGCCGCCACCTTCAGAACGAGTCTTGTTGGATTGGAGCGAATTGGATACCTTCATTACACCGAACAACGAATTCTTCAACGTTTCACATTACGGCAAACCTGAAGTCGATCTCGCGGCGTGGAAGTTAGAGGTGAGCGGCTTGGTTGATAATCCGCTGATGCTCACGATTGAAGACATTAAAGCGCGCCCTCGGCAGGAGGTAACCTTTACGCTGGAATGCTCCGGTAATCACGGTTTTCCGACGTTCACTGGTGCAATTGGGAACGCGAAATGGACTGGTACACCCCTCGCGCCGATTCTCAAGGAAGCCGGTATCCAAGAAAACGGTATTGAGGTTATCTTCTTCGGACACGATGTTGGTGAAGAAGAACGGCGAGATGTGAAGATGCGTCAGAACTTCGCACGGAGCATGTCCGTTGAAGACGCGCTGGAAGACACCAACCTCCTCTGCTACGAGATGAACGGTGAACCGTTACCACACGACAACGGTGCGCCGCTACGCTTGATTGCTCCGGGTTGGTACGGCATCGCCTGTGTCAAGTGGCTCAAGCGTATTGAGGTGCGGGATACTCGGTTTATGGGAAGATTTATGGGACGCGATTATGTGACGATGCGTGAGGAAAAACGTCCCGATGGTGAATCGGTCTGGATGGAGACTTCGGTCGGTAGAACACAATTGAAGTCGTTAGCGGCGAAAGTGACGCGCACCAGCGATAAGTACCGCATCTATGGTGCTGCGTGGGGCGCGCCTATCAAAACAGTTGAAGTGAGTATTGATGGCGGTGCGTGGCAAAAAGCGACGATTGACTCGGAAGAGGATGCGGAATTCGCATGGAAAATCTGGCATCTTAATTGGGATAATCCGCCGAAGGGTGAACACACTGTCGTCTCCAGAGCGATTGATACGAAAGGAAACATTCAACCTGCAGCGGATTCTGACTATATCACAGGAAAGCATACCTATTGGGAAAGCAACGGTCAGGTCGTCCGTCGAATCACTATCAAATAAAAGCTTTTTTGTAGTGCTTGGTCCAGTTTAAAATTAGAGGTAAATTCTGTTCGTAGTAGGGAAACCATTCATTGCCCGTTGTTAATATTGGAACGTGCGATAAGGCAGATCGCAAATGTAAAGCAAAGACAAATTTTGCCGCGTGTGGGCAAAATTTGGGCGAGTACGCCGCGATGCACGTCGCATCTGGGGTTTTTGCTGGGGTGTTTCTTCAAGTACGCCGCAAAAATCGCACTACTACGAACCAAACCTAAAATTAGCAGCGCAAACACTGAATAATTAAAAAAAATATGAATATAACTGATGCACAGAAACAGCAATTCCAAGAGGAAGGCTATTTCATTTTAGAAAATGTTATCCCGGAACCGCTGCTGGAACTGCTTCGCGGTGAGTGCGGGACCTTTATCAATCAGGCGGATGCTGAGATGGCGCGGCAGGACACGGATGTCCTCGGTCTTAACCATCGTGGTAAACGGTATTTCGTCTCAAACTGCTTCAGGAAACAGCCGAAACTTCGCGAATTCCTGTTCAGCGACTTGATGGCAGATGTCTGCCGCGCCACTTTAGGTGATACGGCGTATCTCTTCTGGGAACAGTATGTCGTCAAGGGCGCGGAAGAGGGGATGAAGTTCAGTTGGCATCAGGATTCGGGCTACGTCGGCTATCCGGATCATAAGCCGTATCTGACCTGTTGGTGTGCGCTTGATGATATGTCCGAAGAGAATGGGACGGTCTATGTGATGCCGTTTTCTCGGATCGGTGTGCGTTCATGGGTGAAGCATATCCGAGATGATGAGAGCAACGATCTGGTGGGTTATTTCGGACCGGAGAAGGGTGTACCTGCTGTTGTGCCTGCGGGGAGCATTGTGGCGTTTACGAGTGTGAATTTCCACTGTAGCGGTACGAACTATACGCGTAACCTGCGGCGTGCGTATCTTGCCCAGTATTCAGCGGAGCCGCTGCTTTCACATGATGGGAGTCGTTTGTGGGGCAATGCGGAGCCGTTGTTGAAGGATGGCAAGTCTGCTGTGGGAGAACCGCCGCCAGAGATTACATCTCGGTTTGATTAGGGTAGGTTGTACGACGGATCCCGCCGCCGCTCATATTTATTCTGTATTATCAAGTTCTTGAAGGGATTGCTCAATTTTGGTTTTAAGATCTTGGTCGTCGGTTTCCTCGGCTAATACTAATGCTTTTTGGAAATCTGCTTTTGCTTCCTGCGTTTTGCCTAAGAGACGATAGGCTTCACCTCGTGTGTGGTAGGCTTCCGCCAAATCAGGATTTCTCTGAATCGCTTCCTCACAGTCAGTAAGAGCAGACTCGGTTTGACCTAATTTAATTTTCGCAAACCCTCTATTGGCATACGCCCAGGCATCATCAAAATTTAGACGGATGGATTCATTGCAATCTGCAATTGCAGATTCATATTGTCCAAGTTTGTTTTTTAGATGGGCCCGGTTGTTATATGCTTCGCCATCATCTGGCTTAAGTAGGATGGTTTTGTCGAAATCAGCAAGCGCAGCTTCATAGTGTTTTAATCTATATTTGGCATAGCCTCGCATGACGTAGGGATAAGCATCATCTGGTTTGAGTTCAATACCTTTATCAAAATCTGAGATGGCATCCTCATGGCGTTCTAATTTATCTTTCGCATAACCACGCATGAAGTAAACATAGGCATCATCTGGTTTGAGTTCAATACTTTTATCAAAATCTGAGATGGCATCCTCATAGCGTTCTAATTCAAACTTCGCACCTCCTCGATCAAAATAAGCTAGCGCACTGTCTGGTTTGAGTTGAATACTCATATTAAAATCGGCGATTGCGGCTTCATAGCGTTCTAATTCAAACTTCGCAGAACCGCGTCTGAAGTAGGCGAGTGCATCGTCCGATTTGAGTTGAATACCTTTATCAAGATCAGTGATCGCATCCTCATACTGTTCTAATTTCTCCTTCGCATGTCCACGCATGAAGTAAGCATGGGCATCATCTGGAGTCATTTTAATGACTTCATCAAAATCGGTTATTGCCTCTTCATAATATTCCAGCATTGCTTTCGCAGAACCCCGTCTAAAGTAAGCATAGGCATCATCTGGATTGAGTTGAATACCTTTATCAAAATCTGAGATGGCAGCCTCATAACGTTCTAATTTATCTTTCGCATAACCACGCATGAAGTAAGTATGGGCATCATCTGGAGTCATTTTAATGACTTCATCAAAATCGGTTACTGCCTCTTCATAATATTCCAGCATTGCTTTCGCAGAACCCCGTCTAAAGTAGACATAGGCATCATCGGATTTGAGTTTTATACTTTTATCAAAATCTGCTATCGCATCCTCATAGCGTTCTAATTCAATCTTCGCGCATCCTCGCCTAAAGTACGGACGGGAATAATCTGGGTTGAGTTGGATGCTTTTATCAAAATCTGCTATCGCATCCTCATAGTGATCCAACATGCTCTTCGCATGTCCGCGGATGAAATAGGTTTGAGCATCATCAGGTTTGAGTTTTATACCTTCATCAAAATCTGCAATTGCAGCCTCATGTTGCCCTAGCGTACCTTTTGCTCTTCCTCGGTTATTGTAAACTTCTGGATAATTCGGTTCCAGACGTAGTACTTCGTTATAATCGTTGATTGCAGATTCATACTGATGGATTTTGCTTCTTACCCACCCTCTATTGTAATAAGCGTGCACATATTCTGGGTCCAAACGTATTGCTTCATCATAGTCAAAAATAGCGGACTCGTATTGTTCTAAAAGCGATTTCGCAGCTCCCCGATCATTATAGAAGATAGCGTTATCGGGTTTAAGACTAATTGCCTTATCGTAAGCAAGAAGTGCATCTTCTGGATTGTTATTCGCGAGGAGACCACCAATGGAAAACCAAGCATGAGCAGCAAGTTTGTTATCCATTCCTTCCGCAATATTTGCGATAGATCGCCACTTTTCTATAGCATCGGCAATTTTTCCATCCTGTTGCAACTGATAGGCATCAACTATCGCTCTTTCTACCAGAGGCAGTTGAGTGTTCTGCAGTTCCTTTTGCACAGTTTCGGTTACTGATCCAACTTCCTGCAGATTGCTGATATTTTCTATGATTTCAATTAGCGTTTTTGCGTTCACAGTTACCTTCGATGTTGTATCTCACATTATGCCGTTTTCTGGGATCAAGTCCGCTTGATGACCGATTTCAAGTAAGAACAATTGTGTGTGAACAAGCGGAGCATGGCGGTATTTACGACTATCAATTTCTACTCGGAGACCCAAACCAGACGGCAATTTTCACTTCATTTTCCCTCATGCAGTGCATCACAAAGTCCAACTCTCCTGTGGTAGTTGTGAGTAAAGTAAAAGAGGAAATTTTACCACATTGAAATTTGGAACGGTAAAACGACTGTTTGAAACACTACACGCGATGCTTTGAATTAACCAAATACTCACTCAATTTTTTCAATAAACGCCTGTGACGGACAACCGAGATAGAACCTCTACGTCCGACTACTTCTTCTCTTCGTACTCGACCTAAAAAACCGAGTCGAATCACAGATTCTTCAGAGGCGAGTCGTACTCCGTTTTCTCCATTCCTGATCTTTTCGTCAAAGTTGTCAGTCAACCGCCCGCGTGTGCTTAAACCACAAACGAGAAATTCCTCATAAGTTGGCGGTAATTTTTTCAGACAAATTGCAGGTCTAAGTTTTAATCCTAACTTTTCGCCCTCTTCATAAGCATGGCGTGCCTCGTCGTATCGTTTTTGGCGTTCATATAGGGATCCTAACGGTATGTAAACATCAGAACGGTCCTCTTGATGTCCTGAGAGTATCTCAAGTACATCCTCAAGTACGTTTGTTGCCTCAGGAAGATCATCCTGGACCTCAAGAAGCACTGCCAACTCCAGGAGTGCCTGTATATCATCAGGATTCGCCTCAAGGGCATTTTCCACTCGTATTTGGTGGCGTTGCAAATCTTCAGAAGGCAGGTCAACCAATAAGCGTCTCGCCTTAAGATAAACTTGGATTCTTGTAAGAAATGTTTGAGGATTTTCGAGCAAATAAACAAGAATTACGTCGCGCTCTTGGATAGGTCTATGATGCATCATGGTCAGGATTTACCGAGGTGAGCATGTCGGGGGTATACTCGGGTTCGTCATTACTGTAGGCAGCCTCAAGACCACGCGCGGGTAACCGCAAACTGACTTCTCCGTTCTCGTCAAGTCCTGCGTAATTAGGATTTACCTCAGTAAGCATGTCGGGGGTATACTCGGGTTCGTCATTACTGTAGGCAGCCTCAAGACCACGCGCGGGTAACCGCAAACTGGCATTCCGTTCGGTCTTAGTTTCTTCTGCATCCGATGATTCAGTCCAATTTGTTATAGTAGATTGCTCCTCATACTTCGCAATGAGGTTACCGATGAAGTGCATTAACGGAGCGAAGAAATGATTTTCATCTTCACCAACAACATCAATCAACTTGTCTAATGCTGCCACAAGTTCCTGATAATCATTTTCGGTCAACGTAGTTAAGAGTTGATCTTCAGTTATGTTGGCAAGTGTGTCCACAGCAGCAATAAGCAGTTGAAATCTATTGACTTCTCCGGTTGCATAGAACCTAAGTGCTGCTGCGGATGCTGTGGTCTCAGAGTTCCGTTGTATCGATGATGAACTAAATTTAACAGGTGCCTGCTCTTGATCTCCAAAGGCACGACTAAATTCATCAATATCTGCTGCCGATGGAGCATGTGGCGCAAGTTGCTCTTTGGGCAATATATCATCAAGTCCAAACAGGTCTAATTCATCAGCATCTTTGATTTCAGGTGAAGGGGTAAATTCTTCAAGATATGCTTTTGACATAATTTATTTCTTTGATTTCCTTTATCGCAGTTTAGCATGTTATCATCGTATGAACGTAAATTTTCCGCTATGTTGAGATAGGTATGGCATTTTGTTAACGCCTACTTTCTCGTTTATCCAGCATTTCAAAACCACCTCAGTATACCATGCTAAAATATCAGTGTAAAGAAAAAAGTTCATAAAGGCAAGCTTATAATCTAAAAACTGCAAATATTATAACGTGTTTAAACATAGATGTCAAGAAACCGTATTCAGGACTTACGCAAATTGCGTCCAAAAGCAATATATTTCACCCAAAAATGCCTCACAGTGAGAGTATTTCAGTTATTTAACCCCCTAAATCCCCCTTATCAGGGGGACTTTAAGAGGAAATGCGTAAGTCCTACGTATTGATAAAACCAGCACAATCAAACTATTCTTATTCGTCTTGGGAGCGTTTGCCGTTAACGCTATTAACAGGATGGCGACTGAATCCGGTCAGATAGTTCCCAATCTGATCTTGGATATCTCTTGCAGTGATAGGGGAACCGACGTAATGGCTGATGAGGATGCCGAACGCAAAGACTTCATCATCTGCTGTGACAGTGTAGCCAGCAAGGGCAGAGACACCACTTAACGTCCCCGTTTTCGCACGTAAC
This sequence comes from uncultured Poribacteria bacterium, assembly GCA_951828385.1. Taxonomy (GTDB): domain Bacteria; phylum Poribacteria; class WGA-4E; order WGA-4E; family WGA-3G; genus WGA-3G. The sequence goes on along the minus strand of OX639973.1, from coordinate 1,977,980 downwards.
ACCTTCTCGGCGTACATCCCTTGCATCCGATTTCCTAAAGTGCCGTCAACGCCAGCAATCGGAAGCGATGCCAAATACTCCGGCATCAGCTCGAAGTTGTGATACATATAGACGAGCAGCTGCGTGAGTAATTCAGCGTTGAGAAGGTTATAGCGGGAAAGTCCAGAACCGTCAACGAACCGATGCGCTGGCGGTTCACCGATGATTTCTTCTAAGAATTCATTGATAGCATCTCTCCCTTTTTGCCACGTTCCGGGTTCGCCCATCACTTCAGCGCCTATGGTTTTGAACAGCAGTTCAGCGATCCAGTTGTCGCTCGGTTTGTTCATTAATTTGATGATATTGGCGAGTGGCGGCGATAGGTGTTTAGCAACCGTGCGTGCCTCTAATGGTACTGTTCCAGGGACGACATCACCTGTTACCTCAATACCTTTTTCTATGAGTTCATTTTTCAGTAGATAACCGCACGCGAGGGCTCTGCTTCTTGTACCGGGTTCCGGTTCTATTTGTCTGATGCTTAAAGCACTAATCCGAAGCGGTCTATCGTCCCACATCCATCCGGGACCTTCCCGAACAGTGTCAAGGTATGTTGTATCAACGACAATGTCGCCCTGTATTGATTGCAAACCGGTTTCAAGCAATGTATCGACCAGTTTCATGATATCAAAAGGTTGAAGCACAGGGTCGGCTCTGCCTTTGAGATAAATGTCTCCTACCACTTGCGTATCGGCATCTGCGTCAACGTAGACGGTTGTTTCAAACTGGTAGTCTGATCCGAGTTTTGCCAAGGCGGTTGCTGCCGTGAAGAGTTTTGTTGTCGAGGCGGGGTGGTGTAGTTTGTAAGGGTTCTTTTCATAAACCATTTCGCCTGTTTCGACAGCGACGACTTTTATACCGATGCTTGCTGTTGTGAACAGTGTTTCCTGCAAAACAGCATCAATATCGGTGTGTAGTTTTTCGATTGGGTCTGCGGGGGCTGTTGATGACTGGGTTTCAACAGGTTTCGGTTTTGACACGAGTATTCCGCAACCTGAGAACAGTAACGCAACACAAATGGGTAAAATAGCATAGTTTTTCATGATAATTAAATCATAACACAATTACGTGGATTGTGAAAGGGAAACATGTCGTAGGACTACAAATATCTTGACTTTTGCCCTAAAACGTGATAGAATTTCAGTAACAGAATTAAATGGGAACGACTAAAAGGAGACACCGAATTTTGGCGTTGTAGGGCGAAGTTTGCGAGTCCGTATTCAAAAGCGCAAGCCAAAACTTGCAGTGAAAAATAGCATGGTTGATTTTTACGATACGACGCTCAGGGATGGCAGCCAAGCAGAAGGCGTGGCGTTTTCTGTTGAAGATAAACTTATCATTATAGAGGCACTTGATAAATTAGGCATTCGCTATATTGAGGGCGGTTATCCCGGTTCTAATCCGAAAGATATAGAATTCTTCAAACGTGCAAAGGGGATGGTGCTGGAAACGGCAACGATCGTACCGTTTGGTAGCACGAGATACCCTACTTATACGGTTGATGCGGATCCGAATCTGACCGCTTTGCTGGATACTGGCGCACGAACTGTCACGATCTTTGGGAAGAGCTGGCGGCTTCATGCGACCGATGTGCTGCGTGTGACGGCAGAAGAGAACTTGGCATTAATTGAGAGCTCCGTCCGCTATCTCGTGGAAAATGGTCGCGAGGTAATTTACGATGCAGAACACTTTTTTGATGGTTATGCCGATGACCCTGCGTATGCAATAGAAACATTGCGAGCCGCTGCCGCGGGTGGTGCGAGCTGCCTTGTCCTTTGTGATACCAATGGTGGTAGATTGCCGTTAGAAATCCAGGAAGGTGTCAAGGTCGTCCTCTCCGAGCTGTCTTTGCCTGTTGGCATCCATACGCACAACGATGCGGGGATGGGGGCGGCAAACTCGGTATTGGCTGTTCAAGCCGGTGCAACCCACATACAAGGCACATTCAACGGCTATGGCGAACGGTGTGGAAACGCGAATCTCGCCTCTATTATCCCTACGATTCAACTCAAACTCGGAATAAAGTGTCTCAGCGATACGCAGCTGCAAGCGTTAACAAGTGTATCACGACTTATCAGTGAGTTGGCGAACCTCCCGCATGATGAGCGTCAACCCTACGTGGGACGTTCCGCTTTTGCACATAAAGGTGGTTTACATACCGATGCGATTCGTAAAAACCGCCTTACTTATGAACATATCGTGCCAGAAACAGTTGGCAATACGCAGCGGATTCTCGTCTCTGATCAGGCAGGACGCGGCACGATCATGAAAAAAATCGAGAAGGAATATCCCGATTACGATAAAAATTCACCGCAGGTGTTAGAACTCTTCAAGCGTCTCAAAGCAGCCGAGCAGGATGGCTATCAATACGAAGCCGCTGAAGCATCGTTTGAGCTTTTGACGCATAAGGTGTTTAACGGATATGAATCGTTCTTTGATCCCGTCGGTTTTCGCGTGATTATTGAGCAGTTCACTGACTTCGCGATGCGTTCTGAAGCGACAGTCAAGGTCACAACGCCAGACGGTTTCACCGCACACACTGCTGCTGATGGAGATGGTCCCGTCAATGCGCTTGACACTGCGCTCCGAAAGGCGCTCGAACAGTTCTATCCTGCCTTGCAGACAGTTCGCCTGATAGATTACAAAGTCCGAGTCCTGGATACCAAAGCAGGCACCGGTTCAAAAGTCAGGGTGTTGATTGAAGCGAGCGATGGGGAACGGAGTTGGCGAACCGTCGGTGTCTCAGAAAATATCATCTCCGCGAGTTGCGAAGCACTGCTGGATAGTTTTGAATATAAACTTTATAGAGATAAAAAGTTCGCTGCTTTACAAAAGCCGTAATAATTGTCTCGGATTAAGCACTCTTCCTGTTACACATCTTGCCTGCGAATAGCGTTAATAGTCAGTAGATTTGGCAATTAACAATACACAGCGAATTGGTGCGTTTACAAAGCGCGCCATAGGTGTCATTTAGGGGTCTTTTCGATATTTTAGCATAGATGATATAAACATGCTGAAGAAACACCCAAGCAAAAACCCCTTACAGGGCTTAGCTCTTTGCTCAGACATGCTGCTATAAACATGCCGTCCCCTACGGGACTGAAAAGGTTTTTGAAGTCATCAAGGTTTCCGCGTAATATCCGGTTCGGTTAGGAAACCGAACCTACCGGACCGGGGAACCGAGGCGGTTATTTTTTCTAAAATTGACACCTATAGTGCGTTTACAAAGCGCGCCTATGAGTTGGGGGACACATGGGACATTTAGACACAATTGAGAAATCTGCGCAGAAATTGATCGCGCTCTGCCAGAAAGAGAAACAGACAAAGACCGACAAAGAAAAGATGCTGGTAATACAGGCGGAAATCCTTGCAGGCATCGAAAACCTTGCTGAATGTGAACTCTGTGGGTCAATCAGTGAAATCATTGTGACGATGACCTTGGCGGATGTCACGGCGAAGTTGTGTAAGGAATGTGGTGTCAAATCTCTGGAGGCGGGGAAGATCCAGTCTTCTAAACAGGGCACCTCTCGAAAACGAGCCCGCCGTGTGAAGACACCGACAGCGTCATCTGCAGAGTCGAAACCGAATACCAGATCCACCCGTGTCAAGCAAGCAAAACCTGTTGAGGAACCAGAAACTCCCACTGTCCTACATACCCGCGTTGAAGCAGAGACGGGCATCAAGAAAGCCGATGTAAAAAAACTCCATAAGATTGTGCAGGATATTGCTGCGCCGATGAGTCAGGAACATACGCTGACGTATGTGCAACGCGAGGTGGAGATAGCGAAAATGAAGGTAGACGCGAATGCCTTGGAAAAGGCGGTTGCACTTTTAACGCAGCGTAACGGTTCACAGGTTGTCTCTGCGGTTTAGCCTGTTTGGATGTCTTTTGCCCATTCCCGATTTGCCTGATACCATTCCACAAGAGCCGTGATCCCCTCTCGAAAAGTGACCTGTGGTCGCCACCCTAAAAGTTTTTCTGCTTTGCGGATGTCTGCCCACGTTGCCCGCACATCTGCGGGGTGGAACGGTTGATGTGAGAGTTCGGCTTCCTTGCCAACGAGTTCTTCTATCAGTCGAATGGTGTCAATCAGCACGATGGGACTGTCTGAACCGAGATTAATTACTTCGTATTTAAGAGGTTTCAGTCCGGCTATCACACCCCGGGCAATGTCTTCGAGATAGGTGTAATCTCGTGAGGACTGTTTGCCATCGCCATAGACAATAACCGGTTTTCCTTCGCTAATCCACTGAACAAATCGGAATGCGCTCATATCGGGTCTGCCAGCGGGTCCATAGACAGTAAAAAAGCGGAAGATTGTCACGTCGATGCCGTAGAGATGGTGATAACTATGGCAGAGCGATTCGGCACCTTTTTTTGAGGCAGCATAAGGGGACAAGGGTTGGTCTGTGTTCGCTTCTTCACTGAAGGGGAGTGGGTTGTTCGCGCCATAGAGGCTTGATGTTGAAGCCAACACGAATTTGTTTACTTCAAACTCGCGGCACAACTCCAGCAGATTCAGCGTTCCGGTCACGTTTGTATCGACGTATACCCACGGGTTTTCCACAGACTGTCGGACACCGGCGCGTGCTGCAAGGTTAATCACAGCGTCATAATGCGTGTTGAATATATCTCGCAATGCGTCTCGGTCGCGGATGTCAGAACGGCGAAATTCAAAATTTGGCGTGCCTTCGATCTGCTTGAGTCTCCATTGCTTGACTTGTGTATCGTAGGCGGTGTTTATGTTATCAACGCCAACAACCGTGTGTCCTGCCGCCAGTAAGAATTCTGTTACTTTCCACCCGATAAACCCAGCACAACCCGTAACGAGATATTTCATAGATATTCCTTTTTGATCCTTCACGAAACCTCGCAACCCGCTTTGAATTCGTCAAAACGTTCTTGAAACATTGAGAGTGCCATTTTCGACATCTCGTATTGCGTGAGGGTGCTTGTCTCCAGTCTTTGCAATTCGGCTTCATGCTGTGCTATCAAGGCATCGATCCCTTCAACTTCTTCTTTCAATGCTTGGATAACGTCAAAGGTATCGGTCTCTCTGGTGCACGTTGTGAGTAATTCGTGGTAGAGCGTTACGCCGCCATCGAGTTTTTTAAAGTCTTTACGAATTTGGCTCAGCACGCTACGGTAATTCTCTGGCACTACCGGACTCTCTGTCTCAGCTAATGTTTTTAAGGCGGTCCCTAACTGCGTCAACGCAAGCTGCTTATCCGACCAGATGATTTTCTTCGCGAGACCGTCCACGTTGTCATTGTCTATGACAGGGGCGTGCTTCCTGAGATTATCGTGGAGTTGTGTCTCTAATTCAGTTAACCCAGACTCGAACGCCTTGAGTTGGTGCTTAAATTCCTCAGCGTATGCCCGAACTTCAGGGAACTTTTCATGAAGCATTTCGTGCTTCTCTTTCAGTTTGTGAACTTTCAATGTGTAGGTGGGGTAACGTACCTTCAGGCTCTGAGAAAGTGCAAGTACTTCTTGTCGTTCACTTTTGGTAAGTCTTTTAGGCTGTTTGTCCTCTAATGTTCCCATCAATCCATAAGCAGCGGCGGCGAAGCCGCAGACAGTTAGAAATAACGCTAAAATGTGGAACAGTGTATCATCTGCTGCTACCCACATCGCGAACAGCCCGAATCCACCAAGGAGCAGCCCCGTAACAAGGGGAAAGATTGGACTGGATAAATAGTCTTCAAGGGTTTTTCCGATTAACATTCTAGCTTCCTCCTTTCCATCTGTTATTCTGAGCAATCCATATAATACTACTATGAAAGCAAAAAAAGATAGGGGTAATCCTAAAATAAAAAATAATATGTTGCGTGTGCTTGTTATCGCTAATATACCGGCTACACCCAGAAGCATGCCGAGAACAAGCGTTAAGACGGGTTTGGATAAATAACTTTTGGCTTTTGTTTTTGTAGACATATCTTTCTCCCATCCCAGAGGATTGTGTGGCACTGATACCAATTCTACAATAAGAGACAGGCTGACACCGCTGTGTCAATTCACGGTCGATTACTTTGCATCAGGTGCTGCCAACAGTTTATCAATTTTCTTTTTCAGTTCGGCGTAAGTCTCTGGTTTGAAATTCGCTTTTCGATGGAATACAATCTTACCTTTCTGCGAGATTAGGTAAAGTGTCGGTTTCTCCTTTTCCGTCTGATACTGTTTATGCACCTCTCCCTTCCAATCGAGCAGGAATTTCACTGGCGGAGGATTTCTCTTGAGTTGACCTCTGATAAACCGTTTCGGTATGAACCCGGGGACGCTCCGCATATCGGCGACGATATAGGCGGTAACTTGTTTGTTCTCTCGGTAATCTTTTTGAAACACTTCTGCCCACTTGTTGTCTTCTTTGCGAATTTTCCGATTGCCCAGAATCAGGAAGACAACTTTACCGCGCAGCTTCTTCAGGTTGTGTTCTTTTTCTTCCGGGTCTTGGAGTGTCCAATCCGGTGCTGTGTCGCCCACTTTTGGGGGAGCCGGTTCAGTCTTTTCGTCGGCGAAACTCGCGAGCATCCCGAAGAAGGCGATACTGATGATAACAGCGATATATAATCTCATGACAGTCCTCCGTCCGCTCCTTGTGTTTCCTATCCACATTTTAACATAGAATTCCAATAATTGTCAAATTGACTTTTTATAGGAAACCTGCTATGCTATTAGGAAAGGAATTTATGCCAATACACACTTCGCACTGATAAGGTTTACCAGATGAACGTTGAACGCACTGTCCCTACACTTTTGAATCAGATTCGGGAGGAACTCCTCCCACATATTGCCCGTTCGTCGGAAATCCAGACGACTGAGAGCTTGCAACGCTTTCGGAGTCAACTCCACAGCCTGCACTACTACTGCGTTCGCGCGCAAATTCCTGACACTGTTTGCAATCGCGTGGAGGTCTTGCTTTCAACGAGTGCAGATTTTTGGCGGCTCATTGCAGAAAATGAGGTATTGTTGACAAATATGAAAGATTTTACGCGCGTTCGGACCTTCTCAGCAGAAGCGGAGGGCATCATAAACTTAGAAGAACTGCTCTCTGGCGAAGACACGCTTCGCGATGTGGTTATCAACAGTATCGCCTTTATGCTGAATTGGAAGGCAAATACCATCTGGGTAGATTCTGCTAAGAAAGCACGCACCGCAATGGCAAAGAATTATATGCTCGAAATTCAGGATCGCTTATGGCAGTTTATCAAAGAGAGCACCCCAGAGACAGAAGCGGATGATTTGGAGAAAGCCGAGCAGGTTCGGGATCGCGCAGATAAATTACTCGCTGTGATTTATGCCAGCGATCTGCCGACAGAAGCACAAGTTACGCTCCTGATGCAAATCTACACGCTACTGCTACGACTGCAACTCGGTCGACTCATCCTCCAATTAGAGGCACTTCAGGGGGAAACCACAGACGCATGAAACCACGCCTTTTCAATGCCGCTTACCCTATCAAACGTATCTTCTGTTCCAATAATTCGTGCCTGATCGGAGAGATCGTTTGCTTCAGCACACTCCTTTTACTTCTGTTTTGCAGTGTTCTCGTCGCTGATGGACCGATGTCCGCCGCTGAACTGTTGCCCGGGAAGGAGGTACGTATCACAGCACCAAAGACGGGGAAAACTTTTCTGCTTTACGTACCGGTTGATTACACCAACAAGCGTCCATTTCCGGTCCTTTTTTATTACCACGGCTACCGTGGGACAGCCACAACCCAGATGTTCAGGCGCATAACAAAAGGCGAAGGGTTTATCATTGTCGGCATGAATTACGCAACTGACGACTATTACGAGGGACACCTTCCGCCTACCAAAACAGCCCCTGAAAAGGCGTTCTTTAATGAAGTGATGGCACTTGTATCCTCGCGTTTGAATATTGCGACGGATTATATCTTCATGGGGGGTTATAGCCAAGGCGGCTATTCGACGACCGTTTTAGGTGAACAGTTGCTGGATCGGTTAGCGGGTTTTCTGATTCTTGGGGCAGGTAGACGCAATGTGGATACGGAGCCACCACCAGCGGAACTGATTCGCGGGCATCCTATCTTCTACGGTGCCGGTGAATTGGATGATCCACACTACCCACGCGCCAAACGCGCCTCTGGGTTTTATAAAGCGTGGGGCGCAGATGTGACGTTTGAGGGTTGGGAAAATGAAACGCACAGTCTTTCCCCACAGTGGTCGACGAAAACCAAAATGCGGGAGTGGCTTATCGCTTACGGCCCCATGAAACAGGTTGCGTCTGGATTTGAAAAGGCACAAACCGCTGAAAACGTTGGCAAACTCGGGGAGGCGTTCACGCTTTACACCCAAATTGCGGAGATTTTACCTGACACGGAGTCGTGCCGTACGGCAAAACAATCAGCGATGCGTCTTGCTGCGAAAGCCGAAACAGAACTTGAACGCCTCAAAGATGCGTTTGATAAGAAACCGTACGCTGAAGTAACGAAGGCGTTAACGGCTTTTCGGGATAAGTATGGCAATAGCATTTTCGCGGGGCGTGCGACACAACTGCTCAGCGAACTGTTGAATGCAAAGGCGGATGCATTAGAGAAACGCGCGCGTGCGGCGGAAACGCAGCAAAACTATGCGCGTGCGTTGCAACTCTATGAACTTTACCTGACCTATTTCCCGGAAGCGAAACGCTATTCAGAGGTCCAGAAACACGTGAAAAACTTGAAAAACCAAACAGGGACGAAGTAAAGGAGATCGGCATGCCAAAAGATCTGTTTAAGGAACTGGTTGATGTCATAGCAACACTGAGAAGCGAGAACGGATGTCCGTGGGATCGCGAGCAGACGCATGAATCGCTGAAATCTACGCTCATCGAGGAAACCTACGAGACCCTTGAAGCGATTGATATGGGTGATCCAAAGAAGTTGGAAGAGGAACTCGGCGACCTGCTTTTGAACATCATGCTCCAGGCACAGATTGCAGCCGAACACAAGGATTTTGACATCTATGGTGTCATTGAGACGTTAACAGCGAAACTGATCCGGCGGCATCCGCATGTTTTTGGTGATGTTGATGTTGAGAATTCGGATGAGGTTGTGAAAAACTGGGAGGCGATCAAACGCCAAGAGGCGGGTTATGGGGATCGGGAATCCGTACTTGATGGAATTCCGAACGCGCTCCCTATGCTGCTCCGTGCACAGAAAATACAGAACCGTGCAGCACGGGTCGGTTTTGATTGGGATGAACTGACCGATGTTGTTGCTAAGGTTGAGGAGGAACTTGAGGAGGTTAAGGTGAGTATCAATGCAGATGAACCAGAGGCAACAGCGATGGAACTCGGGGACCTGTTATTTGCTATTGTTAATCTGTGTCGTTTTATGGAGATTCAAGCTGAAGAAACGTTGCGTCAGGCGAACCGAAAATTTATACAGCGTTTTAAATGGATGGAAGCAGAATTAGAACGCCGTGGCACAAATTTTGAAGCACAGAACTTAGAAAGTTTAGACGCAATTTGGGAAGCAGCGAAAAAAGCCGAAGCCGACATAGATTAATTCTATCTTCACGCAAATTTTTTGACTGGGACAAGAACACAGTTGGACAATAATGGCAAACTCACTCTTGGATCTATTGATACAAAAATGCGAGAACCACCCGGACTATGGACGGTACACAGAACTCTTTAACCGGTTGGATCCATCGGCACCGCCGCAGATAGAACTTGTCCACCGTGCTGCACCCCGGATACTTAAGGGCGGTAAGAAGCTCGGTATTTTTTCAGGCTCCTTCAACCCGTTGACGGTTGCGCATACGCGGATGGTGGAGGATACAGTTGCTAAATATCAGTTGGATGAACTGCTCCTGCTTCTTGCGAAAGCGAATGTGGATAAAGCGGTGTTCGGTTTGTCGCTTGCTGCACGGCTCTTGACAGTCAAGAAATACGCGGAAAGCCGACAAGCGTTTTCTGTCGGTGTATCAAGCCACGGTAGGTATATTGATAAGGTCGCCGCCTTAAAATCTATATTCCCATCGGATACCGAGTTTCACTTTATTGTCGGGTATGATACCCTCATTAGGATCTTTGATGCAAAGTACTACACCGATTTCCACGCCGAATTGCAGGAGCTGTTTGTGTCGGCTTGCTTCATTGTTGCGAATCGTGGGGAGGCAGATATTAAAACGATAGCGTCCTTCATGGCACAACCAGAGATTCGCCAGTATACCTCATACATTTCGAGCATTCTGTTGCCAGATGTTTATGCGTATATGTCCTCAACGCAGGTTCGCGAACTGTTAGCGCGCGGCGAAGCGATTAAACACCTTGTGCCACCGAGTATTCTTGCGATGCTTGATTTGTACTGATTCTAACAATGACAGGACTTACACAAAATCGGAGAATTATGCTTATTACGATGTAGTAGGTGCGGTTAGGAGGGAAACACCCCAGCAAAAACACCGTACCTACCGGGGAATTGCGTAAGTTCTACATGAAAAAGCACACCCGGTAACATCACATCAAGGTGTTTCTATTTTGATACATTTTCGCCACATCTCCAGTCGAGTTGTGTCAAGTAATCCACACTTTCCTGATTTATCCCCCCATTTTGGCGTTTTACGTTGGCATGATTCTTGCTACTTCTGTAGCGTGATTCATGTTAATTCCTACTAATTTGTTGTTAGTCGGAAAAATTTAATAAATAAAAACAAAGCTGTAACCGATTAACAGATAGTTTCGTATATTGCAATAATTTTAGTAACAGGTTAAAACCTGAAAAAAAACGTCAACAGGCTCACATAGGGCTATCATATAAATCTTATGTTGAGGAGAATAGACGATGTTCAACGGAGTAGAAATAATTATCGGCAGTTTAGGTGCGCTCATCGGTATTGGTGGCGGTTACTTAATTCTCTCTGCTTTTTTCGCGGGCATCCGGCATATCACTAAACCTGGTGCCGTTAAAGTTAAAGAAACGACAACCGAAAAATAGCCATTTCTACGTGTAGACAGACTGCGTCGAAACGGCTTGACAATTGAAGATTTTTGTGTTATAATGTTAGGAAGTATCCGGTGGCGGGTTGCCACCGTGTCTTGGTGTCTGAAACATTGTAAGCGAAAATAAAGTTTACATCGAAAACGAACAGCGGCCGCTATGAAATATCGCGACCTCCACTCGTGGGATGTTACACCTGAAGAAGCGCGGCAGTTCCAAAATGAATTTCGCTCTCAGGTGATTCCAACAGACCGGTTTGGGACAATCAACACCGTTGCTGGGGTAGACATCGGGTTGAAAAAGGACATCGCACTTGCATCCGTGGTAGTCCTGAGTTTTCCCGAGCTGCGGGTGGTAGATAGCGTGGTTACAGAGAGCCCTGTTCGTTTTCCTTATATACCGGGGTTGTTGTCCTTTCGGGAAATCCCACCGCTACTCACAGCATTTACGGCGTTGCAAACAGAACCCGATCTGGTCATCGTAGATGGGCAGGGCATCGCACACCCGAGACGCTTCGGACTTGCATCGCACTTGGGGTTGATCTTGGATAAACCGACGATCGGTTGTGCAAAATCCCGACTCTGGGGACGCTACGAAGAGCCTGACTCGGAACAGGGGGCTTACACATACCTTACAGATAAAGAAGAGGTCATCGGTGCCGCAGTTCGCACCCGTGCAAACGTTCGGGTGGTGTATGTATCTATAGGACACCGAATCTCCTTGGATTCAGCACGTGTATGGGTATTGGCGTGTTGTCGAGGCTATCGCTTGCCCGAAACAACGCGTTACGCACACAACGCCGCATCCGGTAAACCCCCCAGAATAGACACATGAATGATAAGAGTGAGCATCACTGGTCGTTTGACTACAATTATGGTGCGCAAAACCCCCAATTTACACAAGAATTGATTGGAACACTCAGCGAGTATAACAGGGGGTGTTACACGGATATTGATGCGCGTGACACGCGAGCAGGAGAGGCTATCACGCACATCTACAATATTTTGCCGAACTATTGGCGCGGTTATGCTGGAGGTGGTGCTGAGGCATCCCTGAGCATCGGGACAGTTATCGTTGAACGCAGCAAGCAGGACGGTCTGTGGAGCTACGTCGTCCAATATGAGAATACGACAAGCGGTGAGCATCTACGGATGCGGTTCCGTTGCTGTGATGAGCACTACCGCCCGCTCACAGAGCGTTGGCGTGTTGATGCCCGAAATAGTGGCGACGATACATATTCCGAATTGACGTGTGAAGGGTCCCTTGTTGAAGATTCGGAGGTGCGGCTTCACATTAACGGTACTGAGGTTGCTGCTGGTACAGTGGACGCATCTGCTAAGCTGACATGTAATTGGGCACTTTTCGATGTAATTCCTGCACTTTCGCAGACAATCCGAACTTCAAACGACGGAATAGAACTCACATTACTTGAAGATTTGGAGCAACTCAGACCCAAAAGCAGGCTCGGTTTCCTTGCATCGGTACAGACTCCTTTTCCACTTGAGGGTTATTATGTTTATGGCACTGGGCTTTTGCCATCGTATTGGTGGCTTGATGTCCACGGAAACATCGCCATCGCTTCGACCTTTTTTGAGACGTTGGTGCTGAGAGAGAAAATAGGGGGAATCCATGAATAAACGCCCCAATATTCTCTTTATTAACACCGACCAGCACTCGTGGGATGCGCTCTCGGCGCACGGAAACCCGTATCTTCGGACGCCTAATATTGATGCGCTTCACCGGAATGGTATCTCTTTTCGCCAGTCGTATTGTACGGATCCAGTGTGTGCCGCTGCGCGTTCGAGTTGGGCGACAGGGTTGTATACCTCCGAAACGGGTGTTCCTTTCAACGGTGGGCATCTACACCCAGAACTTTCGGATATTGGGCAAGTGCTCAACGTAGGCGGTTATAGGGCGTTCCACTGTGGCAAGTGGCATGTGCCGGGTCGGAATGTCCGTGAAAGTTTTCAGACCCTCTATTATGGGCGGCGCAATATCGGTGCGGGGGGTGCCGCGTATTACGATTCGGCATCTACGCATGCGGTTGCCGATTTCTTGACGAACTACGATGGGGCAGACCCCTTTTACCTCCAGATCGGCTATGTTGATCCGCATGATGTCTGCGAATATCTGCACAACCATGAGGAAAAGCGTATTCCGAACCCTGTGGAACAAGGAATTGTGTCGGAGGATGCTTTACCACCGCTTCCTGAAAACTTCGACTACGATGCGCGGGAGACGGTGCTGCACCGCGTCTGTCGAAGGGTTGATGACGCACTTATCCACGCCGCTATCCTTAAAGGGATACGGGAGTGGGATGAACTCCATTGGCGTTACCTGAGATGGAACTATTACCGGTTCATCGAAAAGGTTGATGCCGAGATTGGTCGAATCCTCGCGTTGCTGCGCGAGACCTCTCTGCACCATAAGACGCTCATCATTTTCAGTGCTGACCACGGTGAAGCGTGCGGAAGTCACCAGATGTTCCAGAAGTTCACGCTTTACGAAGAGAGCATACGGGTGCCGTTCATCATGGCGTGTTTAGGAGATGAGATTCCTGTAGAGAAAGACCGGTTTGACGATACCCATTTCGTCTCCGGTGTGGACGTATTCCCTACTGTCTGCGATTACGCCGGTATTGATGTGCCTGAAGGGCTACAGGGAACCAGCGTGCGTCCGCTTGCTGAGGGGAGAGATGTACCGTGGCGCGATTACGCCTATATAGAGAGCAATTATTGGGGACGCGCGATTGTCACTGAACGGTATAAATACGTTACGGAATATAAACCGAAGGCAGTAGAGGATTTCTTGCCTCCGGGACCGGATGCTGCACAGTTCGGACTTGCGCAGCTGTTTGATCGGCACGATGATCCGGGTGAAACACGAAATCTGGCTGAGGACGAGGCTTACGATGAAGTCATCAAAATGTGCCAAGATAAACTGCTCGCTCAAGAAGCCGGGCTCCATCGTCAGGAAATGGTGCATCCAAATCCGAGACGGATAATATCGAATTGGGGTGACCGATTACGGTCATATTGGCGCGTAATGGATAGGATATAGCAAATCAATTCGTTAACATAAATAATCTCTGTTCATTTCCTTACCTTTGTCAGAAAACGGTTTTCAATTTGATAAAAACGAGGATTGTGAGCGTGACCTCTATATGTTCACGACGAAATTATGGAAAAGAATCAGTTGAAACGCAACGGGAACCATTTTTTGACGAAGAGAAAAAATGAGCGAAAACCCAAATATTTAAAAGAATGAATATATTTTCAAAACGCTTAAATCGACTTCCACCCTACATGTTTGGTAAACTCAAGCAGCTGACGCACGAACGCCGACAGCAAGGCATAGATATTATCGATTTGGGGATGGGTAATCCGAATCAACCGACACCACAACCTATCATTGATAAACTCACAGAAGCGGCGCAGGAGATGCGGAACCACCGTTACTCCGCTTCGCGCGGCATCTACAATCTCCGCAGAGAGGTCAGTTGGCATTATGAACGCCGATTCGGTGTTGACATTGATCCGAATGAGGAAGCGATTGCTGTTATCGGTACCAAAGAAGGACTTGGGCATCTCGCTTTAGCCATGATTGACGAAGGCGACTTGGCGATGGTGCCGAATCCGACGTTCCCGATTCATACTTACAGCGTTGTGCTTGCGGGTGGCAGCGTTGTGAGTATACCGCTCACTGAAGAGAACGATTTTATCCCTTCGCTGACGGAAATCACACGCGATATTTGGCCGAGACCGAAGATGTTAATCTTAAGTTTCCCGCATAATCCGACGGGTGCTGTGGTTGATCTTGACTTTTTTGAGGAGATCGTGGCGTTCGCGAAGCAACAGGAGATTGTTGTCGTCCACGATTTGGCTTATGCGGACATCGTTTTTGATGGCTACAAGGCACCGAGTTTCTTACAGGCAAAAGGCGCGAAGGATGTCGGTATTGAATTTATCTCTTTATCGAAATCTTATAACATGGCGGGCTGGCGGTGCGGGTTTGCAGCCGGAAATCGGGAGATTATAGAGGCACTCGCTCGGATTAAAGGCTACTACGATTATGGGATTTTCGCCCCGATTCAGGTTGCTGCGATTATGGCGCTGCGCACGCCAGAAGACACGGTGATCGAAAACGCGGCGATCTATCAGAAACGTCGCGATGTGCTTGTGGAAGGTTTAAACCGGATCGGGTGGAAGGTACCGAAACCGCAGGCTTCAATGTTCGTTTGGGCGCCTATTCCTGAAACGTGGCGGCATCTGAGTTCTCTGGATTTTGCGATGAGACTCCTGAATGAGGCGGAGGTCTGTGTCTCTCCGGGTGCCGGGTTTGGGCATAACGGTGAGGGCTATATCCGTATCGCGCTCGTAGAGAACGAGGATCGGATTCGTCAGGCAGTCCGTCAGATCCGCCGTGCGTTGTTTGGTTAATGAGCAATCGATATGTATACAAATTATACATATCAACGCCGATATGTATAGAAATCGCGAAAAAGTATACATGTCCGGATGGATATGTATACAAATTATACATATCAACGCCGATATGTATATAAATCGCGAAAAAGTATACATATCCCACTTAAAGGGGCAGATTAATCCAATCCCCACTGCTGCTTTGCTTCCTCAAACGAAATCTTCTGGCTGCCCGTGTGAGAAATTGGGTTTTTGCCGACCCACCGCTCATCGATCGGATGCTCTGCGGGTTGGAAACGGATGTCACAACTGATACGCCAGCGATCTGAAAGGTTCTTGGTGGAGGTGTGCATCGTGTGCATCGTGAAGATGATGATGTCCCCCATCTCGAAATCGGCTGTCTTCCACTCACCGCCGTATTTATCGCTGATTTCCATCGGGTCGCGTCCGAAATGCCCGGGCGTGCCATCTTTATCGACATCTGTTTTGCCGTAGGTGTCCCGAATCCGTGCGAAACTCGGTAGATTATGTGACCCGACAAGGACTGTCAATGTCCCCATCGTTGCAGGCACATCTCCAAACGGGACCCAACACGTATGCAGCTGCTTAGAACCTCTACCCATATAGACGAAATCGAAGTGAGGTCCTGACCAGCCGTCGGGACGGACGAATCGGAGCCACTTGTAATCAAACGTGCGGGTGTCGCCAGCAAAGAAAGTGCGGAAGAACTTGAAGAGTTCGTCGCCTTCCAATACGGACTGGACATCTGGATGGTGTGTAACAGCGGGTGTGCCCATCGTTCGTCCGGGACTTCCGCCACCAGCGATTGCCTCCATAATGTCGGTGTCGGGTTTGAAAACGTTGTCTTTTCCGTTTCCATTGGCGTATTCCAGGATAGCCCGGCGCCCCGCGATCAGTTTTTCCTTATCAATTAAGCCACGAACGAGCAGATACCCATCCTCTGCTATCTGTTGGTGCAAGCCTTCTGCTGAGTCAAGCACGTCGTTACAGTCCCGAAGTACGCCGAGGTGTGGACCTGGGAAGGTCAGTTCATGGTCTCCTACAAAAACGGTTTGTGCCATTATGTTCCTCCGGATTGTTCTATTAGGGTAGTAGAATTTGCTTGTTTCTGGGCATATACGGACGGTTCTATCCGTTGTGCTCCAAGTTGAAAGAGTGCTTCGTTTGCCGGTGTTTCAAAGGTGAAAATGGGTTTACCCCATGCCACTACCATCTGTGCGAATTCCAACGTTTTGCTGTCTTCAGCCGCGTGTGCGATACAGATTTTGTCCGCAAGTGCTGCAACGAAAGCGTTACGTTGGTTTGCCAATGCCGCTGTCTGTCGGTTGTAGCGACTTTCAAACGGAGATAAAATTAATAGCCGTTCATCGGTTAATGCGTCTTTCCATGCCGATTTCAGCCGCATCTTTTCGATGCTCCGTGCCGGACATAGGAGGATCGGTTGTACACCACGTAGTAAGACGCGTAGGCATTCTTGTTCAATCGGTGAATGATAGCCTCCGATCGTTGGGATTCCTCTCTCTTTGAATGTTTGTGCCAAGTCGTGCGTTTTCAGTATCAGTTCCCCGGGACACTTCTTAGAGCAGAAGAGTGCCCAGAGGTTTCCGTTGAAAGCGGTATCTGTTCTCGGTAACAAATCAATATTTCCACAAGTCCAGATCGTTTCTGGTGCTTCTGTTTTTAGGGTGTCCTTTAACCTTTTCGGATAATTCGGGTCTGTTTGTGTGATGCGTTGGATTGGCGGTGTCACTTCTGGATCCTGTTGATTTTTTAAAATCGTTCACCGAATTGCCTAATTAATCGCTTACCTAATCGTTCACTTTCGCGCTTAGTATCATGGGCAATACCGATGCGATACCTTTGATTTCGGGCACATTTGGTGTGCGAATCGTTTACCTAATCGCTTACCTAATCGCTTACCTAATCGCTTACTTTTGGACGTATCGGCTTCCTCTACCTTTTCCTATCATGGCCAATAACCCTTTATTCGTCATATCCCTTAGTTCCTCATAGGCAACCCTACGCGAGACACTGTTAATCTCAACATATTCCTTTGTCGCAATGTGCCCGTGTTTTTGCACATAGGAAAAAGCATTCTTTTGACGCTCGTTTAATTGTTCTGAAATATCATCGATTTCTATAAAAGTGCTCTCTTGAATCGGGGAATCAAAGATGATTTTGGTTTCAAGGGGATGGAATTCATAACGCGGTGCTTTGTTTCCCCATTCCTTTGAGAGTCTCTTCATCATTTTGATGCCAGAGCCGTAACGTTCTTTGATTGTGTGGTTTTCATAGATTGTTTAAAACTCCCTTTGCTTACTATTTTATCAGAAGTGTGGGATGTGTGCAACCGTATTGCACAAAAATTCGAGAAATGAGGTGGCGCGCGTTTCACAGTTTTCATAGCAAAATCGAAAAGTGATAAGTTGTGTAATCATTTGTAAACCCATACAATGACTGGGTTTTGATCGGTTTTTGTTGATGGATGCTGTGAAGGTTGCTATGAAATTTTATGGGCGGGCGCGGAGCTTACTGCTAAGTGAGTTTGATAATTATAGTAAAGTTTAGAATTAATTGGGCACTCTCAAACAGTCTGAATACCTATAACAGGCATTCAGACTGGCACAAACTGGAAGTTTGTGCTACGAATGTGTCTATTTATTTTTAGGATTCACTATAAATATCCAAATGGTAGACATCCACTTGTTGTAAGGGAATCCTTTATCGCCTGTCTGCGTAAGTCCCAAAAATTAACTATACGTTATTTTTTTTGGGTTTCGTGGACAATCGGTTTCTAAGAGGTAAATTATGAACATTTCGTGAACATGGCACGGATTTTCATGAACATTTATGAACATTGGTGATTTGTTCAATTTTCATGTTCGCAGTATACGCGGTTGTGAACCCAATCAATGCGCGGGTTTGTGAGCGCAATATATTTTGGACACGATGATCTTTTTGCTAAGATGTTCACAAATGTTCACGAAATTGTTCACGATACTTTTTTGTCCTTTGTGAACAGCGAAAACGCAGTCATACCGTTGGACCATGACGTTTTTGAATTTTATGTCTCTGGAATTTTTGTGAACAATTGGGCAATTTTAATTTTTGTCTATCTCTTTTCAAAGTGCCACGCGCATAGTGTTTGATTGGCTTGGTGGCATTTGATGGATTGGATTCGTTTTCAAGTTGCTCATAAAATGCGAATTTCATCGGTTAACGTTTGTTAATTTGGCTGGTATACCGCTCGTCTTATAGGCGATGTCACTTCGGTTTTTCATACGCTGCTACATTATGCATGATAATCTATTTATGTATGATAACATATATAATGTAGAAAGTCAAAAAATTGGGATATAAAACTTACGTCAATTCGCCAACCCCATACGATATTTGATGTCGTAGTTGATGATGTAGTCTAAGTATTAGGGGCCAACAATACGTTCCTGGGGGCGCGTTTCCATCTGTCGCTGCAAGGCTTCGATCTGTTCTTGTTGGGTCTCAATCTGCTTTTGCTGTGCTTCAATTTTCTCGTCTTGTGCACGTTGGTCTTTCCGCTGCAAAGCGACAAGGATCTGAGGTACGCCGATGACTACAGCAATGAACGCTATCAAAGCAATCACCAATGTAAAAATATAGCTTAAACGTTTGTCCATTTCTGCAATTGTGCCGTCAACTTTTGAAATCTCTAAAGAGATCTGATCTTTGATCCGCGTCTCAGATGCCTCAATGGATTTACTCATCCGCGTCTCAGATGCTGTAACTGCCTGCTCAACTTCCTCTTTGACGATTAGGCGAATCTTGTCAATATCTGCTGGCATGAGTTCACTGAATACAGGTGCGGCAAATAACAAAAGTGCTGCACTTAAAATCATCATTAATTTCATTTTTGTCTCCCCTTTTGATCCCAATGTGCCCAAGGATCCTCAACTGGCATTGGTTTCCTGCGTCCCTTGTATATTAACTTGACCCGTATTGTACCAGATTCACGCGGTGGAGGGGTGACTATGGCAGCATCCCAGTTAAGGATGTCCTCTTCATCATAGACGGGAAAAGCGAGGCGTTGCTTCTGTTTTTTGTTGGCTGTGTTTGTAGGTTGTGTCTTTTTCATAGAATGCTCCTAACTCGTTTTACATACAATTTTAACAGAAATTGATAATAACGGCAAATGATTTACGCTGTTTCTGTAGCATCTTGCAAACGTCCACGTATAAACTCTGTTACTTGTGGTCCTAATAATTTCTGCTTACCTCCCGGGGTCTTGACAAAGAGTTCCCCGCTGTTAGTGTAAAAGACCTCTTTTTCCTGTTGCGGTGAGATTACAAGTTCAACAACCCACGAATCTTCTGCAGTGTTTCCTTGTAAATCATAAACATTATGAAACTCAAGATCCCAATCTTCATCACTAATCGGAGGGCGTATACCCCAAAGTTTTTCTGATACTTTACGACGGACCTCATCTCTCTGTTGGTCATCAAGAGTTACGCCTACTGTGATTCGATCGTCGTTCCTTATTCCCCAGAAAATACGCCCGCCTTCACTATTGAAAAAAGCAACTGCGTATTCATCAGAAATTTTTGTAATTGAATTAGCAGGATTTCCGCCCTTGACCTCTTTAAATTCGTAGAAAAGTGTCTCTTCAAAAGGAACGGGTTGATTTTGAATAAAACGAATTTGGGTGGGTTCGGTTAGGTTGTCAGCATCAGTTGCCCGAGCCAAGTATTCCTCAGCTACCTGTTTATTTTCACGTAATAAGCAAATTTCACCTTCTGGATCAAACGCGATCCCTTCTTCAAAGCATTCAATTGCTTTTTGATATTGCTTGAGGTTGAGAAAAACCCACCCTTTATTGTTCAGGACTTTAGCTTTTAGGATTGGATCTTGCACCGCACTAAATGCTTTATCAAAAGGTTCAAGGGCTGTTTGGAACTCGTCAAGATGAAAGTAGGCTATACCATCATCACAGGATGTCATCGGATCAACATACGAAATCAGCTGTCCAGCACGGAAATCTTCCGCTGCTTTAAATAAGGACATGTTGCCACCTGTCATAGTCTCAATATATTTTCCATCCAAGGTTGCCAAACTCACTTGGACCCTTTGCACCGCTGCACGAATTCCGAGTTTACTATAAAGATCACCATAAGCCGGAACGTGCATATCAAAATAAAGTTTTTCTGATAACGGTATTTCAAACATTGAACGAAGTATTTGAGTAAACCTGTTCTTTTCCCGAGTTTCACCCGAAGGATCTAACCGATTCCAATGTTTCCACGATTCACAAAAAGGCGTTGTGTCATTATGCAAAGCGAAGAGCAAAGCTGAAGGGGACGCGTGTAATATTCTTCGGGTCCCTTCTTTATCTTCATAAGTTTTGAAGTGCATACGCTTATTTAGACCACAATTTCGCAAAGTTAAGATAAGGTTTGCTGTTGAAATTCCATAGGTGTCAAATAGCCTAACGCCGAATGCGGGCGTTTCTGGTGATACACCTGTGTGATAAAATGTCCGATACGATCTCTCGCCTCGGTGATGCTTTGATAGTCATTGATGTAAACTTCTTCCTCTTTGAGGGTGCGGATGAGTCTTTCAGCGTATCCGTTCTCCCAAGGCCGTCCGCGGTGGGCGACGGAAATCTCAACACCATGTGCTTTGAGCGTGGTAATATAAGCTTTTGAAAGATACTGCGCGCCTTGATCGGAATGATGAACCTCAGGGACGCTTTGGCACAACGCCTCTTCGAGCGGTGTCAATGTCAGAGTTTGCGTCAAGTGTTGACTGAGATGCCACCCTCTTATCATTCGGGTGAAGATATCCATGAGGCGCGCGAGATAGACGAAGCGTCCCTTGAGACGGACGTATGTAATATCAGCCACCCAGACCTGATCCTGACGAGAGCCCTCAAGGGTTTCGAGCCGGTTGGTCCAGGGTTTATCCGCCTGAAGCGATTTTGTTGTTTGACACGCACGCTTGATGGGGACCAAGAGATTCTTCTCTTTCATCAGCCGAGCGACGCGTCGGGTCCCAACGGTGTATCCCTGACGCTGTAGCAACTCTGTGATACGCCTATATCCGTATCTCGGATACCGTCCCGCAAGCCGCTCTATTTCAGCGCGCAAGCCCTCTTCGGAAGGATCCTCTCTCGGTTGATAATAGAAACTGCTCCGGTTGACACCGAGGGTTTGACAAATATCTCGCACGGAATGCTCCTTGTGCAATGCTGAAATGAAGCATCGCTTTTCAGATAAGGTTACTCCGGTTCCATGTCAATAGTTTTTTTTCGATGTCTAAGGCGACCGCCATCCTCCCAACGAGCTGCTCAAGGTGAGCGATACGCTTCTCGGAGACCTCGCTGGACTGCTTATCCGTCGACTCAAACAGGGAGGGCGCATTTTCAAGCAACTGTCGCTTCCACTGTGAGAGTTGATTTTCGTTGATATTATGTCGTCGACACACTTCTGCCTGGGAAGTCGCACCGCTGAGGACTTCAAGAACAAGTTCAGCTTTAAACTCAGGGGTGAAGGTTCTTCGTTTCGCCATTTGATACTCCTTTCAGTAAGATTGTATTGTAGCACAATCTTCCTTTAGGGAGTGGTCTAAAAAACCGTAGGCAGTACAGCGGTATCCGATCTTATCTATGAGATTCACAAACCTGAAGGAACTTCGGTTATAAACTGAATTTTCAGGTCTGTCCACCGGATGTCCTTAATCAACTGAATCAGTTTCCCAATCCCATACGATATTTGATGTCATAGTTGATGATGTAGTCTAATTCTTCGTCTGTGAAGCCGTAGTGTTCGGCAAGCACTCGGTCTATTTTGTCTATAACACATTTGCTTAAACGTGGGTAGAATTCCTGATAGATAATCTGGCCCGTCCGAGATGAGGTTTGTTCCTTTAGTCGGCTGTTTTCTTTGTAATCGGCCATTAACTGCTTACACAACGATTCTAACTCATTGGCATGTCTCGTTGATAATTGAGTCAAATTTACCGGAAACTCGTACAGGACACTTGGAGCTAAGTCACGACAGTTTGTTGTGAGTAGATAATACCAATAAAATAAGGAACTACTCAAAACAGAGATTCCGATGTCTCGCCCCCCCGCCTTTTCAAAATATAGATGATTTTCTTTGCTAGACACAGATTCCTTGCCGTTTAAAACGAACCGGGGTTGGAAATTTGTGAATATTTTCCAGTATCGTCCACCACTTGTCCGATAATAAATAGGAGATGAAGACCGCTTTAATAAATGAGTTTGTAGATTACCAACATGGAAAAACAATTTTGCCAGAATACTCGTCTCGGTATTGGAGCAAATTTTTGGAATAACATGCGACTTAACTTTCTCCACCGCAAAATGGTAAGCAATACGATGAAAAAGATGAGCTCTTTCATCACTAGCCCACTTTATAAATTCAGTTGTAGCAAGAGTACACTTGTCTTTTTTCCCCGCCCTGCTCAGTAAAATCGTCAATAGAACATCAGCCCCAGCGAAGAGTTTGCTAGGTCTTTCAGCGAAATTACTTAGCCAAACCGATTTTGATGATCGGATGAGTATTTTCTGCATCGTTTCCATTCTCTGAGTGCCGACAAGACTTATCGGAACAATGAAGCCAAAACCTCCATAATTATTCAAAAGTCTCAAACTTCTTTCACTTGCAAATGCGTAGAGGTTACCACAATCTTCTGTCTCATAACCTTTTATCGCGTAATCCTTCTTAACCTTACTATATTCCACATACGGCGGATTGCCAATAATGACATCAAATCCACCGTCTTGGAGAATACCATAAAACGCAATGAACCAGTGAAAAGGCTTGTGTGAAGTCAACCAATTCTGGTAATCGGTTTTCTTGTTTGGATCTACTTTGTACTCTCCAGCGAGGTAGCCGTTGAGTTCATCTTCTAATACAATGAGTTCGTTCTGCAATGCCCGTTTATCAGTAGATGTTACATCCCCGCCCAATTCTGTTTGCTGCTGGCGAAATAGGGTAAACCGCTTTTCAACGTCCTCTGCCTTTTCTTTAATACGCTTGATGGTATTGTCAAAGTCAAGTCTACCAGTGATGGCTTCTTCTACTTCGTCGTAAGTTGCATAGCCAACAAGAGTATTGCCTGCTTGAATGTTAAAGTCGATATCTGGCAGCGGTTCAATCCGTCTCGCGTCTTCAAGTTGCGACACCATTTTGAGGAAGAGGCGGAGCTTGCATATCTCAATTGCCTCGTCCATGATGTCTACGCCGTAGAGGTTGTTGATGATGATGGATTTGAGAACGAAGTAACGGCGATTCGGGTGCTGTTTGATGTCCGCAAGGATATTGCGGAAGTCATTATATTTGCGAGACTGTCGCGATTCGGAGTCGTCTCCTACCTCCCCAAGGAAAACTTGCATCCGATCGAGGCATGCCTCGTAGAGCGGCTCGAGGATCTTGAGTGCGGCAAAGAGGAACGCACCGGAGCCGCAGGTTGGATCGAGGATTGTTACTTCGGTGATGGCTTTATAGAAGGCGCGGAGGAGTTCGGGGCCCTCACAATTTTCGATGACATCTTGTGCGAATTGGCGGATATTGAGGTTATAGGTGATTAGATCGTTGATGTCAGTTACTTCTCCGTTTGCGAGTTTCGATTGGACGGTTTTGCAGCGTTGACGCCGTGCGACGGTCTCTCGCCAAATTTCTGTTGGTAAGGCGTATTCTTCAGATGCAAGTGTGTTCCAGCAATCGGTGCGTTTAGAGATGTCGTCAATACCGGCAGCGATTTCTTCTGGTAAGTCCAAATCGACACCTTTTTTGACGGCATCGTAGATGTATCGGTCTGGGTCTTCTTGCAAGAGTTTCCAAACGGATGCTTCGCCTTCAAATGCGATTTTACACGCTTTTTTCGCCTTATCAAAGAGGAAGGGGACGATGGTGTTTTTGCTGATGTATTCCGTGATGTCCTCTTTGGTGTAGTATGCACCCATCTGCTTTTGGTTGATGTATTTCTCAAAGATGTAACCAAGCACGTCAGGGTTAATCTCGTTATCGTCCCGTAGCGGACGGTCATCGAGGTGCCACTGGTATTGCTCAAAGAAACTGAAAAGCTGCTCAAATGCTTTATCAGGGATCTCAATGTTTTCGCCGTGAAGTGTCTCAAGTTGGTGTTTTTGGAAGATGCCGCCGTTGAGATAGGGGATTTTGCCAAGCAGACGTTTCATCTCTCTGCTTCGCTCGGCTTCCGGTTTGGCGAATCCTTCAAAGAAGAGGGGACAGAGGAAGTCTTTGTAGTATCGGTTGGTGGCGTTTGCTTGACTCTCTGTTAGTTTGGTGTGCAGATAGTTTTCATTGTTATCAAGGAAATTTTTCTTTTGGATGAAGTAGATGAACATCAGGCGATTGAGCATCACGGAGACGTACCACTTTTGCATATCTTCGTCTGGGATGCCGTTGAGGAATTTGAGGAATGCGTCGTGCTCTTTCTTGAAACGGTCATAAAACTTCTTGGTAACCCGTTCAGCGTAAAAGGCTGCACCGACGCGTCCGGTTACTTCAAAGAGCGTAAGCTGCTCTTCTTCTTCAAAAGTAAAGGCGATGGTTTGCAGTTTCTGAATGAGAGATTCACCGGATTGTTCATCACGGTTATACCGGTGTTCACGACATGCGTCGGGTTTTCCTTGCTCGCGTTTGACCCACTGCCAAACATCTGTGGTTTTCTCAGTGTCGGTATAGATGATAAAGTGTTCGTGGGCAGATTTGGCGACCTGCTTTTGGATTTTGCGGCGGGTTGCGTAATCGGGAATGCGTCCGTCAGTTCCGGTTGCTGGGCACTCGAAGACGACCATCCCGCGTTTTTCGGCAATTGCGGTGAGGTAATATGCGGTTTCGTCTATTGTGATATTGAGGGTTTGGGTATGATTGTCCCAACCGAGTTCTTCTATAAAGAGGTTTTCAAAATTGGATTCTTTGAGGTATTGGCGTGTTTCACGGAGATTAATTTGCATAGACGTTCTCCTTGCGTAAGTGAACTTTCAAAGTCCGCTTACCAAAATTTGTGTAAATACTCGGTTAATATAGTAAAACCTATAATTAATTGGGCACTCTCAAACAGTCTGAATACCTATAACAGGCATTCAGACTGGCACAAACTGGAAGTTTGTGGTACGAATGTGTCTATTTATTTTTAGGATTCACTATAATCGCGCTTCAAAACTTTACACACCCGTTTTTTCAGATATACAGTAGGTTCGTTTATGTTGTGCGGAGTCCAAGTGAACAGACGATCTGCGGTTCTTGTGTTTGTCTCTCCTGCTCAATGATGCAGAGTCGCTCTGTTTCCCATAAGTCAATGACCAACGCCGCAAGGTTTTCGTTGGAAATACTGCTACGGAGTTGGCGGTTGAGGGTGTCGGTGGCTGTCTGCCGCAAAGGGTAGCGATAGATGGCTTCAATGACCTGTTTAAGTTGTGGCGTGTTGCGTAGCGTTCCCTCAACTTCTGAGGCGTAATCCTTTAGGCGTTCGTAGGTGCGGAATCGTGCTCCGGAGGGTCGTCCGAGTTGTCCACCCACTGACCGTTCCTCAGAAACGATTAACGCCGCTGCTGCTTCCACAAGGCGATGATGTGCTTCAAGCGGTGGGAGTGCTTCCGTGTCCGGCTCACACGCTGCGGCTTGGAGGATTGCGAATTGGGACTCTGTTACGCTTTTGCCATTTCGATCTATCCATGCGAGTGCGTCGTTTTCGTGTCCTGTTCGGATATAGACGAGCGCGCCCTCGGGTTCAGTATCGGTTGGCGCGTGCGGTTGTGTTGAATAGACAACGGACGGGAGCGCAGGCACAATTTTTTCTAAATCTGGATCTTGCGTAATGGCGTTTTTCCAAATTTGGTATGCGTGAGAGGCGAGGTCAACATCGTTATCCTGTGCATCGTCAAGCAGGCCTGCTTTTTCGTTATAGAGATTAACAATTCTCTCATTGCCTTCCTCACCGTCATCTTCAAAGAAGGCTTCGTCGGTGCCAATGACCTCTGCGTTTTGCTGGAGGCGTGCGCGGACACGTCCCCGTAAGTCGATAATGCGTTCTACACCTTCGGCGGGTAGAAACGAATAGCATAAAATGTCTTCTGCTGTTTGTCCAATCCGGTCAACTCTGCCTGCCCGTTGGACTAACCTTATGATTGCCCAAGGGAGATCGTAGTTGACAACGATTGCGCAGTCTTGTAAGTTTTGACCTTCGCTCAGAACATCTGTGCTGATGAGGACCCGTAACTCGTCCGACCGATTGATTTTATCGCGTTTATCGTTGCTAACTGGACTAAAGCGGTGTGCTAAAGCGGTGGGGTCTGCGGAATCGCCGGTCGCATCAGCGATGTGTGTCATTCCACGCTCTGAGAGTGCCGTTGTTAGGTATTTCACTGTATCCGCAAATTGCGTGAAGACCAGGACCTTATTCTTCGGGTGTGTCTCGGTTAAGAGTGTCTCAAGTGCGTTGAGTTTTTCGTCTTTTTCGGGATTCCATGTGCCGTACTGTTGTAAAACCTCGGTGAGTGCGATGGCATCTTCGGTGAGATCTTTCTGAAGCAACGGGTGGAAGAGGTTCGGACGGAGCCACTTAAACCGACTTTTATATTTCGTTGTGTAGCGTCGATAGATAGCAGCGGCGCGTTGTTTATAGTCATCGGCTGTGTATGCGTTCGTCTGTGAATCTATGCCATCAACCTGTGCGTCATCGTCATCACCCGAAGCATCTAAGATGAGAGTGGTATCGTCGGTATCTCTATCTTCAAACCGAGTATCGAGCATTTCAGCGTTTTGCGACCCTATTGGTAGCGATAGACCGTTCTCAATGGCGTGCAGGAAAACATAGTTTCGTAGAATATGCCGGTCAACAGACTGGATGAACGCCTGTCCACTGCTTTCGAGGCGTTTGAAAAGATTCGTCCGGCAAAATCCCATTAACCCTTTTCCACCACGGGAGAGGTCTTGCAACTGTCTCTGTTCCATTTCCGTTGGCGGTTCCAATGGTGTATCCACAATATAATTCGCAAGTCCGTATCGGGCGAGTTTAAGATTACTGATGGTGTCCACTACGGAATGCGCGTATAACTGCGCGTAGATATCATCGGGGTCTTGTTCATCAATTGTGAACTTTACCGTTTTTGGGGCGCGTGTCGGGAAGTAGGAAGGTGTTCCATCGGCAAAAGAGAGGAATTTGCGCCCTGTATCAGGATCTGTTTCGGCGTAGTTGTCCATGATGAAGCTACGCGTTCGGCGGACGAGATAACGGCGCATCAGTTC
This sequence comes from uncultured Poribacteria bacterium, assembly GCA_951828385.1. GTDB lineage: Bacteria > Poribacteria > WGA-4E > WGA-4E > WGA-3G > WGA-3G. The sequence goes on along the minus strand of OX639973.1, from coordinate 1,950,278 downwards.
ACGCCAATCGTCAATATACTCGCTGTGTTCAAACGCCTGAAGCGTGCGGATACCGCTCTGATGTTTGCTATTAAACTTGATTACACCGCCTAACGATTTGATGTATTGCTCTGGACGGATACCGAGGTCTTCGGTTTCATCTACAAAAAGGCGGAGTTGGTTAGAGAGGTCGAGATAGGTTTTGTTGTAAGGCGTTGCGGAGAGAAGGATAACCTTGCTTTCGTTTTCGTGGATATATTCCTGAATGGCTTGGTAGCGTTTACCTTCACGATTTCTGAGGTTATGGCTCTCGTCAATCATGACGAGGCGATAGCGACGAAGGTCTGGCAACGTATTGATGACTTGGCTGATGGAGAGTACCCGCCCGCGAAGGCGATATTCCTCCCGATAATCTTCCCACATATTGACGAGGTTTTTCGGGCAGATAATCAGCGTTTCAAGGTCGTAATCGTCTTCTTGTATCCGTGCGAGTGCCGTTCCCATAAGCGTTTTACCGAGTCCGACGACATCGCCTATGAGCACGCCGCCACGCCTGTTGAGGTGATGGGCTGCGATTTTCACAGCGGCGGCTTGGAATTCAAACAGTTTGTCCTCAAATTCACGTGGGATCCGAAACTCGGTCAACCCGGCGCGTGCTTCTTGTGAGAGGTGATACGCGATTTTGACGTAGATGTGGTAGGGCGGAATGAGTTTCTCACGCGCCCAGCTCTCCTCAATAATTTTAGCCAATTCCTTGGAAATATCGATGCACCATCTGTCGTTCCATCGTTCTTCAAACCAGTCCTCTAACTTTTCGCATGCATCTGAATCGACGACATCAACATTGAGTTCGCCTTGTTGTGAAAGTCCTGAGACAGTTAGATTACTACTGCCGAGGTAACCTACGGTCGGTGCGACCAAGTCTGATCGATAAATCAGATAGAGTTTTGCGTGGAGGGTGTGACGGAGAAAGAGTTTTACCTGGACCTTCTCTTCGCGAAGTTGGTGTGCTAATTGACGCAATCCTATTTCGTCTTGGCGCGTTGGCACGCCTATGGTCAGCTGCTCTCGGAATTCCTCTGCTAATTTCCGTTTGAGACGGAGTGCTGTTTGGTTGTCGATTCCACTGCTCTGTTTCGCAAGCCGCTTGGCTTCTCGGAGTTCTTCCTCCGGTAAGCGTTGCATGCCGACGAGCAAACGGCAGCAGTCGCCTTCGCCACCGTCCCAATTTTCAACGTAAGATCCGAGTCCGCACCAACCGCGAAGATTGAAATAGCCGACGCAAAAGTCGGCATGTGTAGCGGTTTCAAGGGTTTGTTGGAGTGCGGGAAGGAGGGGTTGGTCAATGTTGTCGAAAATACGGGGCATTTAATGATATTCCCTTTTCTCTCGGTTTGGATACTGAAAAAGTCAATATAGTTATTAACCTCCAAATTCATCTTATCAGAGGGGCTTAAAAAATGTTCGTTTTGAAGTATCTAACATAGTACCGTATTTTAACAAAAGTTGGTAATTAGTGCAAGGATAACCTACGGCGCAGAATTTGAAATTGACGTGATAACGAATGTTTGCTAAGATGCTAACACACAACATTTACAGTAGGTAATTGGAACTGACGAAATGCTTGGGGTGTCACTTATGAAAGAATATTTAGAGATTCAGAAACCTGAACTTGGTTATACTTACGAGTTTGAGGTGGATCAACTCGTTCAGATGTCGGAATGCTTGGCGGCACACGGTTTCGCGATTGTCAAAGATGTCCTGCCGCCTGAGTTGGTTGACAGCCTAAAACAGGCGGTCTTTGATGGCACAGATCCGAACAGAGAATTAGAACATGGGCAAAGCCGGACCCGACACGCTTGGGTTGAGTCTGGACCAGGGGCTTGGCAACTGCTCGGATATGACCCCTTTATGAAAATTCACCGCTATCTCATCGGGACAGAGAAGATGACCGTCCACCGATCTGCTGCTATCATTCGGATGCCGGGATCTCAGCCTGTCGCATGGCACACGGATTGGTGCGGGTTTTCGACAGACGCGCCGAAAAATTCGGGTGATGTGCTGAACCGTGGATTGTGGCCCTCCGGCAAATGGTTCTATCTGACCGGTTCTCGTCCGGAACACGGGGGGTTATGCGTGATTGAGGATTCGCATGTGGAAGGTTGGGAGGGACCTGAAGGTTTCAACATGACGGCAGATAGGCGTTCTTTCTATAAGGAGGGTGAAGAAGAAAAGGCGTACGTCGGTTTTGATATGCCGGGGTTGGTGCCGCTTTTCACGAATCCGGGGGATATGATTGTGTTTGCGCATCGGACGTATCACGGTGCATTCCCGAACCAGATTGACGAGATCCGGTTGTCGTGTGCGATCGGTTTTCGGCGGCGGGATCATCACATTGATATTCCGTGGGAGATCCCAGACGACGGTCGGCAGTTCTTAGCGGATTTACCGCCGCATTTTCAGCAATATACACACGGCTACACGAGCATTGATGTGGGTTGGCGGGGGTAATTGTCAGAATCAGGATTTACAAGATTTTAGGATGGACAGGATTATAGACTTTCTGTGATTGCTAATACCATTTCTAAATGATGATAGGACATTACCGGTTTTCATGGAATGTTTAGCGGTGCGGAACAAACTAACAGTTTGTTCTACATAAAGAGGGGTTTATTAACACAAATGGTATAACTTGTTCTTTATAGCATTACCGAAGATATGAGATTAAGCAGAAAGTTGACGATGGGGTTCAGGTGGTGCGCTGTTTTGGAGCCAAGCGGTCGGTTGTTCTTCTGCTGTCCTATCTGGATTGACCCAGATAATGTATCGGATTTCGCCAACCTGTTGAGACGCTTGTTTGAAAAGCTGCCGGACGGTTTCGTCAAGCGAAATGATGGTCTGATCGGTTGCGAGTGCTGCTTGGAGGAGATGAAAATCTTTTTGCAGTGCTTCAATCTCATTTTCGTTGTTTGTTGTAGTTGTAACCTTGGCTTGAAGTTCCGCATTTTCTGGTGGATCAATACGTTCTATTTTCTTGCGTGCATCCATTGACACTCGCCACCGGCGGGCAAAACGGGATTGATGGTTTTTCCATTCGTTGTTGATTTGCTCTGTCATTACCATACGGTGACTTAGCGACAAAACTGCATTTAGAAAATCACGACAATGTTCGGCTCGTGGGTGGGTTGCTGTTTCACTGCCGGAGGCTCGGGCAACATCAGCATCAATAACTAACTGTTTTGAATCTCTCGCTCTCAAGATGCCTCCTCTTTGCCAAAGTGAAGTCTATCTACAGCATCAAGATAACGACTCTGTATTGTGAGGTCTACATCATCGAAATCTACGGGCCAATCACCATAAGCCCCTGCTTCGTCTAAATCCACGCTGTTAACTTCGGTTATTCCATCTTCCCGACGTGTGAACCAGTGGAACTTCACCAATTCTGGTGAGAGGTCTCCTTCTGCAACAAGCGTTTGAACTGCCAAAAGCAGCAGTGAACTATGCGTTTCAGCAACGACGCGCACACCGCGTTTCGCTGCGTCTGCCAGCACTTGTGCCAATACAACTTGTGCACGAGAGTGGAGATGGAGCTCCGGTTGTTCAAGATAAACTAATTGCCCTGGTTCGGCAGCAATCACAGCAACTAAAACAGGCAAGACTTGGGACACACCAAGTCCTACATCGGCGATGCTGACCATATCCATATCGTCAGTGCTGCCGCGTGGGAGACGACCAACTTGAACCTCAATACCGACATCCCCAATTTTTTTTGTGCCGACATGTCTTGTTAGTCTAAGTGTCCAAAGCGCATCAGCAATCGTTTTAAGACGTTCATTTTTCGTCTCCTGCCACTCATGAATAATGCTCGCAACGTAGTTTTCAAACGTGCCGGGATACTGAGGGCCAGTGCTGCTTAGTCTATAGAAGCGTTTTGGATTACCACGTAAGCCAGGGAGATGAATAGTATTGCAAATATACGCCCCAAAACCATAAGTAACCTCATAGAGACTACTATTATTATACTGAGATCCCAAATACAAAAAACAACGCGAACGCTTTACTATATCAAAATTCTTGAATGCCGGATCTTGATTACCCAATGATTTGATTTCTTCAGGCAACATCTCTGGATACAATGTAAGGGGCTTGGCAGATAGTGTTTGATCGGGGCCTGAATTTTCTTTAGTCATTTCGACAATTTCAATCCCATTCTTTCCCTTGCTGAAAGTTGTCCGCACTGCATTAAAGACATTAGACTTATGAGTCTCAATCCGAACTTGAAAGCGGTCTTTCCCCTTTTTGTTGGATAATGTGGACAAAAATTGTGATATTTCAGTAAACTGAACGTTTGGCCCATCAATCAACAGTGCCCCCGGATCGTAGGGTGCTTCCAATGTCTGTTTCAGCATCAATAGTGGCTGCATGATGCTGGATTTCCCAGAACTGTTAGCACCAGCAAGAATCGTCAACGGACGGATGTCAATTTCGCACTCCTCCGCGATGGATTTGAAGCCTTTGACCGCTATTTTGGTGATACCTGAGATGTTTTTTTCTGGCATGTTGCACCTATTTTTTTTTAATCGCCTACCTAATCGTTCACTTTTCGCACGTACTTGGTGCCCTGCTCTTGCCTTTCACATCTAATAAACTTTTATCCGCCATATCCCTAAGTTCCTCATGTTCTTGTTCGGGGTCTCTCATGCCGAATCTTTGATGAATAAGATTTGTGCAATAATTTAGGATTGTGTTATGGTTTGCACAAAACTGTTTAGAATGCTTATTGCCTACTATTTTAACAGAAGTTGAAAATGCGCGCAAAGGTATTGCGCAGAGAAATTTACAGTGATACTATAACCACCGGACATCGGCGGGGTTACAAACCCCGCCAGTGAAGGATGGTGATTGCGAATGCTTCTATAGACCGCCGATGTAGCAGGCAATGAAGAAGAGTGCGAAGTAGTATATGATCGGATGGATCTCTTTGCTACGGCCTGTTACTAATTTGAGGAACGCTAAGGAGATAACCCCGAAGCCGATGCCGTCTGTAATGCTGAAGGAGAGCGGCATCATGATCATCGTGAGGAACGCCGGGATCGATTCTGTGATGTCTTCCCAATCGATCTGGCTAATGTTTCTGAGCATCAACCCACCGACGACAATAAGTGCTGGTGCAATAATCGGATTGATGGGATAGCCGCCGCCGATAATCTTGATGAGCGGGATGAAAAGGAGCGAACCTAACATGAAAATCCCAGTGAAGACAGCGGTCAGTCCTGTCCGTCCGCCTTCAGCGATCCCGGTTGCACTTTCGATGTAGCATGTCACGGTGGAAGTGCCGAGGCATGCGCCGCCAGCGGTACTGGCTGCGTCTACCATAAGTGCGCGTCGGGCTTTGGCGAGTTTCCCCTCTTCCATGAGTTCCGCTCTATAGCCGATAGCCGTGAGCGTGCCGATGCTATCAAACATGTCGATAGCAAAGAACACAAAGATGACCGGAATGAGTTCGAGTTTGGCGAAGATATTCGGGAACTGTAATTTAAAGAGCGTTGGCGTTGGATCCGGTGGCAGTGCGGCGATGCCGCCGTAGCTAACGAATCCGGTGATAAGGTTAGCCCCTGTTGTGACAAGGATACCAATCAGAATCGCGCCTCGTACTTTGCGTGCCATGAGTGCGAGTATTACGGCGATGCCGAAGAGCGAGAGGAGAATATGTTTAGAGTCGAGTTCTCCTCGCGTTATAAATGTGGCGGGATCTTTTGTAACGATCCCACTCATCTGTAGCCCGATAAAAGCAATGAAGAGTCCGATTCCAATGGCAATCGCGTTTTGGAGCGAGGACGGGAGCGCGTTCATGACGGCTTCTCGTATGCCTACAAATGAGAGGATAAGGAATAGCATACCTGCTATGAAAACGATGCCTAATCCTTCCTGCCAGGATAGACCTAAACCGCTGTTGCTACAAACTTCAAAGGCAAAATAGGCGTTAAGCCCCATCCCGGGTGCTAATACGACGGGATAGTTCGTAAGAAACGCCATAAGGAATGTTGCGATTGCACTGGATACGCAGGTCGCCACCATGACAGCCCCAGGGTTCATGCCAGCGGCTGAGAGGAAATTGGGTTGCACGAAAATAATATAGGAAATCGTCATGAAATTCGTGAAACCTGCGACCAGTTCGCGTCTCACCGAAGTGTTGTGGTTTTTTAGCTCAAATAGCTTTTCTAGCATCTTTCCTCCTTGTTTCAGTTAGTTTAGTGTGGAAAGTTTGGCTGGAGCACGCCGTAAGGCAATTGTTCTCCTTTTAACCCTGCGAGTAAATTCTCCATCGCCATCGTTGCCATTTTCATCCGTGTTTGGACAGTCGCACTGCCGAGATGTGGTGCGATGAGGACATTGTCTAAACTGAGGAGCGGGTGATCGGTATTGATCGGTTCCGGCTCGGTTACGTCAACGGCAGCACCGGCAATTTGCCCTTGCTTGAGCGCATCGTATAAGGCGTAGTGGTCAACGACGGGTCCCCTCGCGATGTTGACTAAAATGGCGGTGTTTTTCATCAGCGCGAGTTCCGATTTACCGATAAGATGTGTTGTCTCTTCGGTCAATGGTACGTGGAGCGTCACGAAATCGGAGGCTTGCAGAAGTTCTTCAAACGTTACGTATTGGACACCGAGTTCTTGTTCCCAGTCGGGTCGACGTTCACGTTTGTAGTAAAGCACGCGCATATCAAACGCTTTCGCTCTCTTGGCAACAGCGTGTCCAATTCTACCCATGCCTACAATTCCTAACGTTGCGTGATGTACATCGGTGCCCCAAAGGATATTCGGATCGTAGTATTTCCACTGCTTGGCAACTTGGACATGTTCATAAGCTGGGACAATGTTTCGTGCGGTGGCGAGCAGGAGTGCCATCGTCATATCGGCGGTGGTATCGCTGAGAACACCGGGTGTATGTCCAACTGCGATGCCGCGTTCTCTGCAAGCCTCAACATGGACGTGATCATAACCGACCCCGACGACGGAGATTGCTTTGAGATTCGGTGCAGTCGCGATCATCTCTGGAGAGACAGGTTCGTGTCCATAAGTCATTAACCCATCAAGCGGCGGAATTTTTTCGGCGATAGGTGGTAAGATCGCACTCGTATGCCACATGTCGATGTCGCATTCTTCCGCTAACTTTTCAACAATCTCATCGGGAACAGGACGTGTGATAAAAACTTTAAATCCTGACAAAGCATTCCTCCTTGGAATAGTTGTCAGTTATCAGTCTGGTTTTTGATGGACAGACATCTTCTTGTGATCTTCGTTACCCAAATCGGATATAACGGTTACCAAAGGGCGTTATCGCTTCGCAAACCTCTTAACTGACGACTGAAAACTATTTATTATTCTGACGACTGCTCTCACTGCAAGGCATGAAAACTATTCCCTATGATCTACGATAAAAGATACGTATCGGTGTGCCGTGGAATCCGAATTCGCTCCGAATATTGTTGACGAGGTAGGACTCATACGGTTGGCCGACCCGGTTTATGTTCCGTCCGAAGATGAGGAAGGTAGGTGGTTTCGTCTCGACCTGTGTGATATATTTGAGTGCGGGTCGTACACCCTTGACCCGTGGCGGCGGATGGGCGTTGCGTAATTCGAGCAGCAATTCATTGAGTGCCGGTGTCGGGATATGCGTGCAATACTCACGATGTACCTCTAAGGCTGTGGCTAATATTTGGGTAACGCGTTGCCCCGTAACGGCAGAGGCGAAGACGCGTGGCACATAATCAAGTTGCGGGAGTTGTGCGTCGAACTTATCCATAAACGCCGGATGTGTTGTGTTATCTTTTTCAATCAAATCCCATTTATTCATGACCAAAACGGAGGCTTTTCCCTGCCGTTCAATAAACTTGGCGATGGTTTTATCCTGTTGTGCAACCTCTTGGGTTACATCGAGTACGAGTACCGCAATATCGCTTTGGCGAATACTGTGTATGGCACGTTTCACGGTTGCGGATTCGAGTTCGTCATTGATCGCCGATTTGCGTCGCATCCCGGCTGTGTCAACGATCTCAAAGGGGATATTGTCGTGAACGATTTGGATATTCACGGCATCGCGCGTGGTGCCGGGTCGATCATCAACGATCATTCGTTCTTCACCTAATAGGTTGTTAATAATCGAGGATTTTCCGACGTTGGGTCTACCGACAATCGCGATCTTTATGGTGGCAGAGGTATCGTGTAGTGTTTCATCGGTCTCCGGTAGGTTGTCCACAACATTGTCAAGGAGTTCACGAATTCCGTCGTTTTGAACGCACGATGTCCATATCGGTTCTGGGAATCCGAGTGCGTAAAACTCGGCGGCTTCATTGCGGAAGCGTTCAGTATCTACTTTGTTGACAACGAGGAAGATCGGTTTATCGGTTGCTCTGAGTTTGTCGGCGACGGTCTTATCGTGTGGCATGATACCGGTTCGAGCGTCAACGACGAAGAGTATCAAACTCGCTTCATCCAAAGCGGCATCCACCTGTGCTTGGACGTTATCGATAAGTCTATCGTCCGGATCGATGTCTAAGCCACCGGTATCGACGATGGTAAAAGCGCGGTCTTCCCATTCCACGTCTGCGTAATTTCTATCGCGGGTTACCCCCGGTGTATCGTGGACGACAGCGAATTTACGCGGCATTCTTGTTTTTTTTATGTTGCGCGGTTTGTCGCTCGTTTCAGTTTCGGCATCGTCGTATGTGTAAGGCAGCATTATCGGTGCTGATGCAGTAATTCTGTTGAAGAGCGAGGATTTCCCGACATTGGGTCTGCCGACAATCGCAACAATAGGGTGTCTGGTTTCCATTTTTTTGTATTTCCTTAGGGAAGCCACAATTAGGTCTGCTTTCCAAGCGTCGTTCTGTCACCGGAAACGGCAATAACAGATTTTATCACAACAATGGTAGGAATTGCAAGCAATACTCCCCAAAAACCGAGTACGGCTGCACCGACAATAACGGCGAACATAATCAGCAAGGGATCTACATCAATGGCATCGCTCATAATTTTTGGGGAGATGAGCGAATTGTCAATTGCCTGAATACCGAGGATGGCACCCAACACAAATGCGCAGCGAACGAGGAAATCGAGCTCCCCGAAATCTCCAGCTGCCAACCCCATGAGCATCGCTACAAACGCGAAAGCCCCACCGATAAAGGGCCCGAAGGTTGGTATAGCATTACAGATGCCGGCAAGTATACCGATAACTAAAGCGAAGGGAACACCGATGACACTGTAAGCAATGGAGGAAATTATTGAGACAATTGCGATGACAGTGACAAGTCCTCTTAGAAATTCTTGTAGATTCTTGTCAATTTCACGCAGATATGCTTTGGCAGCGTCGCGATGCGTTTCAGGGACGAGCGTGAGGAAACTCCTGAAATAGTTATCGAACGATTGGTTGGCGTACACAAACACGATGAGTGCGAGGGATACTGTCGCTAAAAACCCGCCAAAGCCGAAAGCGATTGAACTTGTGAACTGAAATATCTCTCTGACAGCCTCGCCCCCGGTTTGCGCAATTGTCGGTATTCTTTCCGTCAAATACGATTTTACCTGTTCGACGACAGGTTGGTCCTCATAGGCGTGGCTGATGCCTTCCCTGTATGTCGTAAACGTTCGCCATCTGGCGGTGGGAGTAGGGCGATGATAGATAGCAGTGCTGTTCCCAACGTATACCCCGGAAGGTGCAGAGGCTAACAGTGGGGTTACTGGTGTCCCAGAAATTACAGGTGCCCTTTCCGTTTTTCGCCAGTCATGAAGATGATTCAATTCATAGAGTCCCTCCGGAGTGTTCGCATATAATTCGATATCGGAGGCTTGTGAGGTTCCATTTGTGTCACCTGTTGTTTCATCGCCACCTGCAAGTGCATAAACCACTTGTGGTATTGAAGAGAGTTCTTCCCATCCGAGAGAAGAGCCTTCCAGGTACCAATGCACTGTTGTGCTTATAGATGAGGCGTTCGTCTGTTGTGAAGCGGTTTCCGCTTCGGTTTCCTTTGCTGTAGGTGTGGTGTCTGTCGGCTCTGGCTGCTCTGAAGGTACCGCATCAATTTCCGCTGCTGTAGTTTGGATTTCTTTTTCTTCTAAGGGAATTTCGGCATCAATCTGCCTTGTACTGGCGACGTAAGTTACGCGATTACCATTGGTGGTATCTGTAGTAGAGATGATACTCACAACGGACCTGTCGCTGTAAATGTTAGGTGCGACTGGGTTCCATGTTTCGCCTGCGTCGTTACTTGCGTAAAGTCCTTTCTGTGTTCCGACGTAAATCTGTGTGTCATCCCAATGTGGAACGTTGATGGCTTGGATGGCAAGCGTATCAAACGGGGTGTCTTCCACTTTGTGCCATACCTGTGTTGGTTTTGCGTCTTTTTCGTCATCAGTTGGGGGTGTCTTATCGTAGCAATATAACCCGCTTTGCGTGCCAGCGTAGATAATGTTTTCACTCGCTGTGAGTACTTGTATCGGTTTACCGAGGATCCCGCCGTTGGTGATACCGAAAGGGAACGATTTGCCTTTAGCGTCTTGTCGTATTTCGTAGATCCCGTGGTTGGTGCCGAGATAGAATGTTTCTCCGGGAGAAGCTTCTTCGTTGCTTTCGGCACCGTCGTCTTCATCCGCACGCGGATTAACACTGATAGTGACTGCTGTAAAGGTTTCACCGATAGCATGCGGCAGAACAGTTTCATGGTAAAACTTCAGTAACCCAGTCCCCATCTGGCTGGCTTGTCTACTCACCTGTTTGCCGGTATAGAAAAGCACGCCGCCACAGACGAGCACAATCAGACTGGTTGCGATGCCGCGTTGGTATTGCTTTTTAAAGGGGAGTGCGTTCCAGAGGAACCTGAAGACGTAAGCGAAACCGAACCCCAAAATGAAAGGCATCAGTACACCCAACAAGCGTATAAAAACCCAGACGCTTATCATTATTATTTCCAGTATAACGATGCTCCTTATATCGATCCAGCGATAGATACGGGTGAGCAACACAATCAGCAATATCGGAACTACCGGATGGAGTAGCATCTGATTACTGTCGGCACCGTTGCCTTTATAGTAAGCGAAAGCGATCCATACGGCAGCGAGTACGACGCTGATGATTGCGAGGATTGTTGCACCGTTGAGTACCGGTTTTTGTGGGTTCGGTCCGTTTTGTGTGTTCATTGTGTTATGGTTGTCAGTTGTCAGTTGTCAGTTGTCAGTTAAAGAGGGTTACTGTTGCTTCACAAGTATTCGTGAAGGTCCCAAGACCTCTCTTAACTGACGACTGAAAACCGAAAGATTTTTTGAAAAAAAAAATCGTCCTGAAAACTAATTACGATGTTGCTGGCACTTCGGTTGCATCTCTGTCTTTGGATTCATACGCTTCAATTACGCCTGCGCCGATGCTGTCGCCCCAGACGTTGACTGTGGTACGGAACCGGTCAAGCAGCCAATCGATAGAGAGAATAAGCGTTATACCCTCGACAGGGAGATCCACGGCTCTCAGCACAATAACCATTGTGACGAGGCCCGCTTCTGGAATACCTGCAGCACCGATGGCTGCCAACGTCGCGGTTAGTACGACGACCACCTGTTGCGCTGGATCCATGGAAATTGCATAGACCTGTGCTATGAACATAACAGCGACCGCTTCATAGAGTGCGGTGCCATCCATGTTAATGGTCGCGCCCAAGGGAAGCACAAAACTGGAGGTGCGTCTGGAGACACCGTTCTGATTCTCAACGCCTTCCATTGTTAGCGGCAAGGTTGCACTTGAACTTGCTGTCGAAAATGCGTTAAGTAGCGCGGTTGCCATGCCTTTGAAGTAGTTAAGCGGATTTCTGCGTCCGAGGATCAGTAAGAGTATCGGTAAAGCGATGGCCCCGTGTACGCCGAGTCCTAACACGACTGTCGCGCTATACTTACCCACGGCGACGAGTTCGGGCCAGAAGCCTGCGAAGCCTTTTGCCTCGCCGATCCTACCTGCGATTAAGCCGAAGATACCGAGGGGCGCGACGTACATTATCCAGTGGACGAGTTTCATCACCGCCTCATTGAGTCCTGAAATCACAGCGATGACCGGTTTGCCAATATCACCGAGCATGGACAAAGCGGCACCGATGAGAAGCGAGAAAAAGATTAACGGCAGAATGTCGGTGTGTACCATTGCTTTGAAGACGTTTGAAGGAATCATCCCTTCTTTGCCCGTATCTTCGTTGCCGAGGAAGACCTCTTTGATAGTGCTGGCCATCGTCTTTTCCATTTTGCCAGACACTGATGCTGCAATCGGTAGGTTGATGTTAACGCCAATGCCGGTGTTTTGAGGTTCGATTGCCACAAGACGACCGTCAACGAATAATAGCCGTTCTCCACTCTCTGTTGTGACGTAACGCGCATCCTTGGATAGGGGGTGCCAGGCTTCTACCGTGGCTGTTGTCCCGGAAATTGCTTCGATTTCACCCTGTACGTTCTGGTCGGTGAGGGTGATGACATATTTATTGTTATAGGTCCGATTGAATTCTCCGCTCAACTCAACAGTGAGCATGTCAGCACCGGAGAGTGTGTAACTCAGATCGGGACGTTCTTCGCCTTGCGATAGTCCTTTCCCCGGCGAGATGATATTCACGAGAATCATCCCGATAACAACGGAGATAGCGGTTGTTGCCATGTAGTACAGGACGGTTCGTCCGCCGATGGAACCGATGTTGCGGATGTCGCCTAAATTGGTTATCCCGACGATCATAGACAAGATAACGAGCGGGACAACGATCATCTTTAGGAGGTTTAAGAATACTTCACCGAGTATTGTTGTGTGGACTGCTAAATCTGGTGCATAACCACCGATAATTGCCCCAGCGACAATCGCGATGATAATTCCGTAAAGCAGCCCGAGGCTAACTTTCGGTTTCTGTTGGTTCTCATTCATAAATTATATCTCCTTCTACAGTTGTAGTGCTGATGCAATGTCACATCAGCAGTTTTAGTTTAAAATTTCAATACCATCGTTTGCTATCGGTTCGATCAAAATCCTTATCAAAACTAATAAGTTGCAGGGCATATTTGTCAGCGATAGCATATTGGTAAGCATCGTCAAAATCAAGGCTGAATTTCTGGATTATTTGGTCTAAGATTTTGAGGTTCTCTGGTTCTACTGAGAGAACGCCGATACCATCAACGACCACATCCTCTAAAAACGAGATAAAGAGTTCAAAATTATCCAATCGGAACAGAATGATACCGATGGAATGAAGAGACAGATCTGTCATGAAGATTGTGTTGAAATCAATAGATTGCAAGAATACTCGAACATCATCTGCTTTGTCTTGATGCAGCAAACCTTCGAGAAAAATATTAGTATCTACGAGGTACACTAATCCCTCCAGTCTAAAGCTTTTTTCTGGAGTTCCAGTGCTGTATATCGGTCACGATAGGCTTTTAAGCCCCCTATCCACTCCAAGGTCGGTTTCTTTTTCCGCTTTTTTCCTTTTTGTGTGAAGTATCATTATGAACGCCCTTACAAAACGTGTAAGTAGCCTACTTCCTAATCAACATTTTTCGGGTGGCGTTGAAATCGCCTGCTGTGAGTGTATAGAAGTAGACACCACTTGCGACCGATTCGCCTACGTCATTTTTGCCGTCCCAATACGCGGCACGAGTGTGGGTTTGGTAGATTCCAGCGGGTTGGTGCCCTAACGCTAAAGTTCGGACCAAAGTTCCATTCACAGCATGAATAGTCAAGGTAACTTCTGCGGATTCGGCGAGTTGATACGGTATCCATGTCTCTGAATTGAACGGGTTTGGATAGTTGTGGAGTAAAGCGGTTTCTTCTGGAATGAACAGTGTTAGCAGCCATTCAAGAGTGGCAATGCCTTGTTGGAAGGCGATCGATCCATTGTTTGCCACTTTGCAGACTTAAGCTTTAGACTTCTCCGGTTTCTTTACCCTGATGATTGGTAAATCCACGTATTTTACGCCTTGCTTTATACGTTTTTCCTGTTTCTTCATCATGAATTCCATATACGTTTCCAAGTCGCCGAAGAGGTGGACAAGGCGCGCTTTGGCATCAAGGCATTCTTTCAAAATTTCGTCGTACATTAGGTTTCCTCCAGTATCGCCTCTGGGGTATCAATGCGGGGCGGCGAATAACCCGCATCACTACAAACTTGTTCAATTTTGGGTCTTGTATGCGGATTTGCGAGGTGCGCGAAGTTCCACGTTACCAAATAGGAAATAGCACGTCTTGCTGCAACGGCTATGTGAACAGCATCCGTAAATGCAATTTGCGGAAGTGCTCCTTGATCAACTAATCGCTGCGCCAAAACCCGGTCAGCATTTTGTACAATTAAAATGCTGAGACTTTCAACAGCTCGTAGTCTATTTGTTGCTTGATCTCTGTTCCCGATTGATATTTCATCAATAACATAGTCGGACAAAATGAACTCAAAACGGGTATCTTGCCAAAACTCACGCGTGATTTTTTGTCGTTCTGCAGTCTCGGGAGAACGACTCGGTCTAGAAACCAGATAGCTCGGAATCGTTGCGTCAATGTAAGTTAGGCGCGACTCTCCTTGGGAATTCGTCTTCATATCTTATATGATAACACAAGTTCTCATGAAAGGCAAGAAGTCTTCGGGAGTGCAACAGGGGTGTTTAGTTTTCTCTTTTGTAGCGTGATGCACGCCGCATCTGGGCGAGTACGCCGCAAAACTTTTAGTTTGTGCCCCATACACGTACAGACTAACAGTCTATGCTACAACGGTTTTCAGCATATAGATGGCAGGATGGATATTGAAAATAAGTTTCCAAACTATAAAACTAAATAGTCATGGGGAGTGTAATGGCATAGTCATTTGATACTATTTCCTTATTAACATTTTTCGGGTGGCGTTGAAATCGCCTGCTGTGAGTGTATAAAAATAGATACCACTTGCGACGGGTTCGCCGACCTGATTTTTTCCGTCCCAATATGCGGCACGGGTGCGGGTTTGGTAGATGCCAGCAGATTGATAGCCTAATGCCAACGTCCGGACCAGAGTTCCATTTACAGAATGAATGGTCAAGGTAACTTCTGCTAGTTCGGCGAGTTGATACGGTATCCATGTCTCTGGATTGAACGGGTTTGGATAGTTGTGGAGTAAAGCGGTTTCTTCTGGGATGAACAGTGTTAGCAGTCGTTCAAGAGTGGCGATGCCTTGTTGGAAGGCAATGGAGCCATCGTCTTCAATTTGTGCTTGTGTTATCCATGCTTGGACTATCGCTGGCGTTAGTTCTCCGTTATTTATTGTGATAACGGAAGGCGCAGCGGAAGCAGTTGATTCACCAAGGTGTTGTGCGACGAGGATGAGGTCTTGGATGTTGATCACGCCATCGTTATTAACGTCTGCCTGCGGGTTCGCAAATGCGTCTTCACCGAGGTATCGTGCGACAAGGATCAGATCCAGGACACTCACTTGTCCGTCTCGGTTTACGTCTCCGGTAGCGAGTTGTCCTTCTATAGTGAAGGCAAACTCGTGTGGTCCAGCGTTGATAATCTCACCCGTGATAGAACCCAATTGGAAGTTGTGCAGTGATAATTGGGTTTCGCCACCCGCCTTCGCTGAGAAAGTCACTGACAGCAGCGTGCCTGTGCCGCTGACACCGTCTTCGTTGAGCCTCGCAGAACTGAGTTTGGTAATCTTGCCTGTCGTGTTATCAATTGTTCCTTTTTGGAAGAAGGTCGTTCCGCCTCCTTCCTTGAGAAAATCGCCTTCGTTGACTTCAACGGCTTCAAGCACCGCGGGGTCGAAGGCAATATCAAATTGCCAACCTGCTAAATCAATTACATTTCTTGCGCTGAGGTCGAGAGTGAAGGTATCACCGATATAGATTTCTGGATGAGAGAACGTGTATTCCATACCGCGGATAGATGCGGTGTATTCTGTGCCAGGAGCAAATCCAAAAGAGCCGTCACTGTCCCCACCGTTAGAAGCCCCGAATAACAAGACATTTTTCCCAGCTTTCAACGTAACAGGGACGAAATTTATGTAATCCGGTCTGCTTCCACCACCAAGCGTACGCCAACCGTGGTGTAACAAAACACCGTTGAACCAGACCTTTATCCTGTAGCCATCAGGGACGAACAGCGTCGTTTCCTGATGCCTCGGTGAGTCCACGAAGATACAACCATAAACGATGTTACCCTCCATACCCGTAGCAGCAGCCAGCGATGCACCGATATCATGTCCCTCCACTTTGTGGGGTGTCCACACATTTTCTCCAACGGAGCTGCCCACTGTCGCACCAGTTGTTGCGATCCCCACTTGTGTCACAGTGTTCCCGCTTGCTCGTGCCAGGAAATCCGCTCCCCTCCTCCAGTCGTCTTGTTGCCCCGGGACCGCCACCCATAACCAGGGTCCCTCTATTTTGGGGCCGCCTTCGGGAAAACCGGGATTGTGGTACCAAAGGACGTTGCCTGTCTTCTCGCGTATCGCCTTCAGGGGCGATATGTCTGATATGTTGTTCTGTCTAAGAAGCAACTCCCTTAACCCAGTTAACCCGGTGAGTGGTGAGACATCGGAAATGTTGTTATTGTCGAGATTCAGAGAAAAAGATAGTTTGGTTAGCCCTGCAAGTGGCGAAATATCGGAGATATTGTTATTGCTGAGACCTAAAGCAAATAGTTCAGTTAATTCTGCAAGTGGCGAAACATCGGAGATATTGTTATTATCGAGATACAGTATCCGTAACCCAGTGAATCTTGCAAGTGGTGATAGGTCTGATATTGGTGGGTCGTGCTGACTGAAATACAGGCTCCTTTGAAGTTTCGCTATCGATTCGGGAAGAGTTGATAGATTGTCATAGGCTACGTCAAACACCAACCACTCTAACTTCGTTAGCCCAACAAGTGGCGAAAAATCTGAGATGTTGTTATTCTCGAGAGATAGGGACGTTAACTCAATTAGTCCTGCAAGCAGCGATACATCTGAGATGTTATTCCCATCAAGAGTCAGGGACGTTAACTGTGTTAGCCCAACAAGTGGCGAAAGGTCTGAGATGTTGTTACCAGAGAGCCACAACTTCTTTAGCTGCATGAGCCCAGCGAGCGATGATATATCCGATATATAGTTCGTGTGGGGGCCCCGGTTGTTAGTATCTCCTCTGATAAGCAGTGTCTCTAACTTCGTAAGTCCTGCGAGCGGCGATACATCCGAGATGTTATTCCCATCGAGATACAGTGCCTCTAACTGCGTTAGCCCAGCGAGAGGTGATATATCCGAGATGTTATTTTTCTGAAGATCCAGATGCTCCAACCCAGTTGCGAACTGAATCCCTCCTAAATTTTGAATCTGCTTGTAGGTTGCCACAAGACGCGTCAGCGTTGCCATTTCCTCTGCAGTAATCGTGTCACCAGATGCTTTGCCGAGTGCTTCAGCAATTGCGGTGCGAAGGTTTGGATCCGGAATGTTAACAGACTGTCCCGGGATAAGTTCTGGACGTTGCACGACTGGCGGTAGGGTGCTATCAGGTGTATTCAGGGCAGAAATCATTTGGTCAAAGTTGGATGTCCACGCATCCCGTTTTACGGTGCCGTTCACATCTGTGAGTGTTTGTAATCCTAAGTTTTTTAGGCTCTGTTTCTCACGTATCTGTGCAAGGAACGCCTCTGTCTCTAATCCGACGGCGGCAGCAGCGTCCGATGCACTTAGCGGTGCTTGAAACAATTCATGAAACCGTTGGACCGGTTCATTTTCATGGTGCTTGAAGAAGCGTTGCCTGGATGCGTCGTCCGCAAATGGACCGCCAATCTTTTCTAATGCCTGCTGGAACCTTTCCGTATCTTTTTGCAGCAGATCATCAAGCACTGACTGCTCAGGATAGAGACGTAAGGCGTGTGCTTTGTTATACGGTGGGTTGTCATCCTGTTCAATCGCCGCGCGCACGCTATCTTTAAACGTTTTCATGCCTTGGGTATGACACCCAATACACGAAAGTCCGTTCTTAACTGTCGGATCGCTGGCGACTGGGTTAGAAACGATGTTAATTGGCGCGTCGTTGAGTCGGTTCCCTTTGGCATCAACCAGCAAGTACGCCTGCAATCCGTTTGGTAGATTGAAGATAATTTCGCCACCATCGTGTGTAAAATCAAGCGGATGTGTAAAGATGTTCTGTGAACCTACGTTCCCCGCAAAATCGTAACTTTTCCAATACGCACCATAGCTGGACGTGTGCCGTTCGACAACGCGGTTGTTTTCGGAGACACCCGAATCGTTGAAACCTGCACGCCAGACATCTATTCCCGGGGCATCCGTGATATGACTCGCGACATTCACCCCCAGTTGTGCCTCTAACACACTGTCTGTTTCTGGCAACCCCAAAATGTCGTGGTAGAGGGGGGGTAGTGAGGCGGTCGCAAGGAACCAATCAATATGGACAAACGGCACTGTGCTGCCCGTTTCGGTCTGCAGTTGGGTCAGTTTTTCGAGAAGACCGGCTTGTGTTTCTGGATCAAACGCAATGTTGTAGGGATATACCTGCTCAATTTGTGGCCAGACATCGGTTGTGGTATTCCATTTGTAACGCCGCAGGTCAATATAGAAGATTGTTTGTGCTGCATCAATGGGTATTGGGTTGGTAATCTCAAGCTTCCACGAGAGACTATTTATGAGTTTAGAGAGCGCGATCCGATAGTCACTGAGGGTCTCAGGGGTTTCACCTGCATTATAGAGATGCGTCATTGTAAAGTACCGTGCGGAAGGACGGTCAAAGGGATCCAGCGAGTCCAAATGGTTCC
Source organism: uncultured Poribacteria bacterium (assembly GCA_951828385.1). Classification (GTDB taxonomy): domain Bacteria; phylum Poribacteria; class WGA-4E; order WGA-4E; family WGA-3G; genus WGA-3G. Next base: position 1,931,516 of record OX639973.1, on the reverse strand, counting down.
GAATGGTATCAAGTATTGCATCCGTAGTGATGAAATTGATGTCATGTTGAACATCCCAATCAGGCGCGCCTGTGGTAATCCAACGCGCAACCGTTTCAACGGCTTCTGGTGAGAGTGGCGGTAGATTGAGAGGCATTTGTGGACCATTTTCAGTAGGTCCAAGGAGTCGTTTATAGAACTCTGAGTTTCCTGGGTCCCCTGGAATGACGACTTTGGTATCAACAAGCGCGTTGCGGTCAATCAGGAGTGCCTCCTTGTGGGATCCCGATGGTCCATGACAATTCAAGCAATTTTGCTGAAAAATAGCGGATGCTTGTTGCGCGAGGTTTTCTTGCGCATCTGCTGTTGCAAACCCGAATCCGATGCATATTAGGATGACTATAGGGAGGTATTTGCCGATTTTCACCATCAATCTCCTATTGGGTTGTTTCCAGACGTTCAAGGGCTGCACGCAGTTTTTCGAGTTCGGCTTCGGCGTGTTGCGCACGAGATTCTGCTGCCTGTCGTACGCGAGTTTCTTGTTCCACACGAGATTCTGCCTCTTGCCGTGCCAGGGCTTCTTGTGCGACGCGTTCTTGAGAAGTAAGTAACCACGCAGCCTTAACAGGGTCATATAAACGCAGCGCGCCATCACGCTCACCGAACTCCAAGCCCAACACTTCAAAGGGAAGCCGGTCATCCACAAACGGTATCTGTTCATAATTTTCACCGACAAGTCGGAACCCAACGAAATACGGATCAATCTCGTGATACGGGTCATAGATGCAATACGCTTTGACTTTCAGAATCTTGGCGTAAATCTCCATCTTCTCGTTGAAGTCTCGCGTGTATGTGCTCGGACTCGCAACTTCTAACACAAAATCGAGCGTCGGCTGCTGTTCCCATGTCTTATATGTCCGGAGTTCTTGTTTAGACACACCACGAACCATGAATACATCGGGGGAGATGCTCTTCCGAGGATTCCCCTCCTCGTAATACAGCATCATATTTCCGCCGATATACACATCTGTCAACCCGCGGAAATGGCTTCGCATGATATCCATGCAATCTATCATCACTTGCTGATGTTTCGGTGTTTCTGCCATCGGTTCTCCGTCTGATTCGGGATAGACGAGTATCGGGGCAGCGCGTATTTTCTCTTGCATCGTGCTATCTCCTTTGAAAGAGTTGTCAGTTGTTGGTTATAAGTTATAGTAAAGTTTAGAATTAATTGGGCACTCTCAAACAGTCTGAATACCTATAACAGGCATTCAGACTGGCACAAACTGGAAGTATGTGCTACGAAGATGTCCACTTATTTATGGGCTTCACTATAAGAGGGTTCTGATGGTCTATCATCTCTTTGTAACCGCCATTACCTATAAGCACAACAAGCGTGACAAAAAAATATTGGTCGATCAAAAACCAGACTTATTAGGACTTACGCAATTTTGACTGCAGCCCGTTCTGTTAGATGAGAATTTTCGGAAAACACAGCGTTCTGGTGGCACAAACTGGGAAGTTTGTGCTGCAAAAGAGCAGCATGCGTAAGTCCTACTTATAACTTATAACCGATAACCATTCTTAGTTGTCTGCATCAACACGGATAGACAATTCTTCTAACTGATCCTCCGATACAACAGAGGGTGCATGCGTGAGTGGGCAGAGTCCTTGTTGCGATTTCGGGAACGCGATGACTTCTCGGATGTTCTCCTCGTTCCGCATTAGCATTACCATCCGGTCAAGTCCGGGTGCGATGCCAGCATGCGGCGGTGTGCCATACGCCAACGCGTCTATGAAATAACCGAACCGGCTTTCGACCTCTTCCGGTGTAATGTTGAGAATATCGAAGACCTTCTGTTGGATGTCCCATTGGTGGATCCTGACGCTTCCACTACAGATTTCGTACCCGTTGCACACGAGATCATAGTGTTGGCTCTGAACTTTTCCAGCGTCGGTATCTAACAGGGGCAGTGTCGCTTCTGTCGCGCCCGTGAACAGGTGGTGAAACGGTTCGTAGCGATTCTCTTCCTCGTTCCACTCAAAGAGTGGGTAATCGACAATCCAGAGGAAGTTGTATTGCGTTTCGTCGATAAGGTTGCGTTTTTTTCCGAGATGGAGGCGAAGATAGCCGAGCGCGTCAGCAACGACCTTCGGCTTGTCAGCGACGAAGAACATGATGTCTCCGGGTTGCGCGCCTGTTCGCGCTTGTGCCGTTTCGAGTTGCTCTGTTGTGAAGAACTTGACGATCCCAGACGAGAAACCTTCTGCTGTGACTTTGACCCATGCCAACCCTTTCGCGCGGTAGGTGGCGACAAACGCGGTTAGGTCGTCGATGTCTTTGCGTGAGAAGTCCTCACCGCCCGGTACGGCGATGGCTTTGACTTGTCCACCGCTGGCTAATGTCCGTGCGAATACTTGGAAGTCGCAATCCGCCATGACATCGGAGAGGTCTGTGAGTTCCATCCCGAACCGTGTATCGGGTTTGTCGTTTCCGAACCGTGCCATCGATTCGTGGTAGGGGAGCCTTAAAAACGGGGTTTGGACAGGAATATCGCCTGCCTCCTCAAATATGCGTTTCATCAGCCCTTCGGTTACCGCAAGTACATCGTCCGTGTCTGCGAAGGACATCTCAATATCAAGCTGGGTGAACTCCAGCTGCCTGTCGGAACGGGTATCCTCATCACGGAAACATCGCGCGATCTGGAAATACCGATCAACACCGCTCATCATGAGGATCTGTTTGAACTGCTGTGGTGATTGCGGGAGGGCGTAAAACCGACCCGGATAGTGGCGGCTCGGGACAAGTACGTCGCGCGCGCCTTCAGGCGTGCTGTTCATCAAGATAGGTGTCTCAATTTCAAGGAAGCCCTCCTCGTTCATGTAGTTGCGTGCTGCGAGGGCTGCTTTGTGCCGCATTGCGAGTGTTTTTTGCATCTCAGGTCTACGCAGGTCGATAAACCGATAGCGCATCCGAATGTCTTCCGCGACATCAATATTGTCTTCAACCGGGAACGGCGGCGTTTTGGCGGTATTCAAAATGTGCAGAGAGTCCACAGCAATCTCAATTTCGCCTGTATCGAGTTCGGGATTGACGGTGCCTTGATAGATGATAAGACCGGCTTCTTCGTTCTCAATGTGATATGTCCGATTGTTTTCGACATCAGTGAGTAGCCATCGCTCCCCTTCGACTCGGGTTGCCACCTCAATTTCTTCGGAGAGGGTGTATTTGGTGTCTGTATCAGAGAACAGGGATCGGAATGCTGGAGACAGCATGCCTTCGGCGAGGTCTTTTTGGTAAGCCGCGTCGGCGTGCAAAAGCAATTCACCGGGTTCGCGTTCGCGGACAGTGCCGCTGACGTTCAGCACAAATTCGCTTCTGACAGCGTCCGCGATGGCGTGTGCTTTTTCATCAATCTGTGGATCAAAGACGACTTGTGTGATGCCAGTTCTGTCGCGTAAATCGGCAAAAATGACACCGCCGTGGTCGCGACGGCGTTTGACCCAACCGTTGAGTTGGGCGGTAGTCCCTGCGTCGGTTAAACGCAGGTCACCACAATAGTGGGTCCGTTTTAAGGAAGATTCTTGAGACATGGTGTGTTCTGTGTTCTCCTTTTATTTTTTCAACTTATCAAGTTCATTTTGGATCTGTTGTCTTTCAATCTGTAAGTTCTGTAAATCACTTGAATTTGGAGTATTCTGGATGATTTTATCAAGTGCGTTTAACGCGTAGTCATAGTGTTCTATCTGTTTTTGCTGTTGATCCGTGGCGGCGTAAACATTTCCGAGAAAATAATGGGCGCGCCACGAATTGGGGTCTACTGCAACGGCTTTTTGTCCGTATTTTTCGGCTTCATCCGTATCTTCCAGTATCAGGTGGAGTTGAGACATCGCAGCGAGAATCGGTATAGGTAATTCAGATTCTTGTTGTTCTAACCGCTTGTATGTGCGAAGTGCTTCTTTGTAGTGCCCTTGGCGTTCATAAAGCGGTCCCAGGATGAAGTAGATATCCGATCGACTCGGCTCATGTCTGAGAAATTCTTCAAGTTCCCGTGCTGCTTTTGCAAGTTCACCCTGCTTCTCATATAAGATTCCGAGATGCAGGTGCCCCTCAATATCGTCGGGATTTTGCGCCATTGTCCGCTGGATCTCTTGCTGCATCCGCTGAAGTTCATTCTGATCACCTTCGCGAATTGAGCCAGCAACGACACCGAAGTTATAGCGGATTGTCTCATCAGCGGGGTTGGTCAAGACCGCTTCGTTCATGAGGGTAGCGGCATTTTGGTATTTTCTACTCGCATAAGCGATCTGTCCAAGGATTAATTTCTCGGTGGCTCTAAAGTAGGTATCCAATTTCTCACGCGTTGCTCTTTGCTCCACCAGTGTTGCCCCATAGTTTGTGAGATACGGCAGTACCCGTTCTCGGTATTTCGCCATGCCTTTGACGTTTTGCGTTGTTGTACCTACAAGGTCCGCGCCACGGAAGAATTCCAACCGAGGGCGATTGTCTGTATGGATCGGTCCAACACCGACGTATTTGTGTACTGTTTCCGGTCCCATCATAAATGAATCAAGTAGCGACATGCCGTCCAAATCATCTGCGGCGAGCCCTTCGCGGATACTCGCTATCTGGGCACGGTCAATGAAGTTTTTGTAATTGATTTGGAGCGGTTCACGGGTACCGATGAGAATCACGAAATCGGGTGTATATTTATACCAGAGCGTTGTCTCAGGGAACACCTCAATGAACGTACGGACAATCATTTTATAGTGTGCTTCTGGCAGCCGATGCAAGGGTACCCATTGGCACATGATACCGTCTTCTGTGAGAATCTTGCGGCACAAACGGTAAAAATCCGCAGTGTAGATATTAGAACTCCCAGCACTGACAAGCGGGTGGATGATACCTGTCGAGATCATGTCGTATTTCGTCTTCGTCATTAGGATGTGGTTGCGTCCATCGTTGAGTTTGTAGTTAAACAGTGGGTTTTCAAACACATTTTCGTTGACGTGCGTAAAATACTTTTGTGCTGCGGAGAGCACACCGCTGGACAACTCTATCGCATCAACCTTTACACCGTGTTGTGTTATCGAATGTGAGGTGAGTCCCATCCCGAAGCCGACGACGAGTGCACGTTTCGGACGCGGGTGCAATAATAACGGCAGATGCGCGATGACGCGATGCGATGGCGAATCCCAACGCGAGGCATCCGCCGCCTGATTTGTATCGACATAGAGGCGATAGACACCTTCATCGTCTTTTAAGGTTGTTACCGTGGCATCCACCTCTTCATTGTAATCAACCAGTGTATCGCCGGGGCGTTGCGTTTTGAAAATCGCGCTCTTCAGGAAAAGCGGTTGGTTCACCGTGAGCAGCAGGATCACAGCCAATCCGGCGTTGAGGATCGGCATTCCGATGCCTATCCCTTGTAGGAGTGATTTTCCGGTCTCGGTCTGCCACCTACTTTTTAAAATAAGCAGGCATCCGATACCTGAGTTCAAGGCTACTGTTAAGACAATACTCGGACGGATACCCAAGAGCGGAATCAAAATAAACCCTGCACAGAAGGATCCTAAAATGCTTCCGACTGTGTTAACGGCGTAGACGTTTCCGATGCTTTTGCCGAGTTGGCGTGCGCTGCCGGTGTAGATTTTCGTTACCAGTGGAAAACTTGCACCCATCAGAAATGTCGGTAGACACATCACGAGAAAACAGGAGAAAAAAGTCCAGAATCTGCTCGCCCCGAAGGTAGATTGGAGCGCACTGCTCACCCCATATAACCCTTCAAACGCTGGCATCAGGATCAGCGCGAACAGCCCGATACCGAATTGGATGATCCCGAAAATTGCGATAGGCTGTTTGATCCGATCAACCCAGCGCGCAAGCACCATGCTTCCCAAAGCGATGCCGAACAGGAACGCCGCGAGCATCGTCGCAAACGCGTAAGTCGTGCTACCGAGGAAAAAGACCATGATACGGGTCCATAACACCTCATAAGCCAGCGCACAGAAACCTGAGATACCTATTGCCCACAGTACCAGAAGTCTCTCAGGTTGATACGTGACATCTTCAGACTCCAGTTGTTGTGTTTCTGCTTGAGGTTCGTCTGCTTCTGTTGCTAACGCTTTCCGTGCTAACACTATGGCAATGACTGCTACTGCGAAATTGATAGCGATGCCAACGCCGAGCGTCCATCGGATACCTAACGCTTCAATCAGGAAAAAGCCTGCTGCCACAGTGCCGATGACTGCGCCGAATGTGTTCAGTGCGTACAGGATCCCGATGTTTGTACCGAGTTGTTCCAATCTTTTCACAAAAAATCGGGTCAGCACTGGCAAAGTGCCGCCCATCAATGTAGATGGAATTAACAGGACACCAAACGTTAACACGAACCGAATGAGCGAGAGGGTGTAGAATTCTGATGTGATATTGCGATGGATCAGGACATAGAGTGCGCCGAGTACGGTTAAGATCAGTGGCCAGACAAGGCAGAACGCACCAATACCGGCTTCGAGCAGCGCGTAAATCCGTAACGGTGATTGTGTGCTTTCGTCAATCTTCTTCCCGAAGTAGTAGCTGCCGAGCGCGAGCCCACCCATGAACGCTGTGAGGACGGTACTCGTTGCGAAGACAGTGCTGCCGAAGATGAGCATGAGCTGCCGCATCCAGATGACCTGATAGATGAGGCCGCTGGCACCGGAAAAGATAAAGATGAGCCAAACGATGGGTTTAATGTATCGCATTTTTTTCACAGATATAAATAGAACAATTCATGGACTCATCCCGTTAAAAAGCGCGTCAATTTCTTCTTCTGTCATACCCCTATTAAGCAAGGTCTGCCGTACTTTCGCTAGAACCTGCTCTTCGCTAAGAAGTCCCTTGATTTGATTGTAAGCGGCTTCAAATATAGGGAGGAGCTCATCTACTGATGTGGATAACGGATAAATAGCATGGCGATGTGGATCGGAATAACGCTCAAATTGACAATGATTGCTTAGGCCTTCTGCCTCTTCCTTCGGTATCCAAACCGCAAATCGGGGTGATCCATCAAAGTTAACACCAAATATAGGTTTGTGGTCTATGTAAAGAGCGCAGTAAGATTTCTGGAATTTAGGACTTAAATCCCACCCTTTTTTTTCAACTAAATTCTGGAGTTCAGCAACTTGAGCGTAAATAACTCCGACTTTATTTTTATGCTGCGTTTCGTAGTGCTCTTTACGTTCTTGAGGGACTTGCTCTCTAACCCGATCAATTGTCCACGCTTTGTCCGAAGTTCCGGTTCCTTGCTGGAGGTCATTATCAAAATCAACTGTTATTTTCGGCTCCTCGCTATGAGGTATTCTTAACCTCTCTGGGTTCCATATCCGCTTGGCAAGTTGTTGATAGAGTTTTTGCCGGTTACCAAGATCTGCTTTGTTAAAGCTGGAACATGGCTGGAAGGACAAATGGCTTTTTTGAATGAACTCCCGAAAACCGGGGTTCCTCTCATAGGTCCGCTTATGAAGACTTTGCGCAAGTAGGTTCTCCTTAATATAGTGCTCTAATTTTTCCTCATAAGACAGATCGCTGAGAGTTTTATTGCGTTTTGGGGGCAGCAATAGTAATCCACCAACGCGGTCGCGATATTCCTGAAAATCATACTCATGATCGAATTCTTCATCGTGGAGTTCTGGATGATTTGCCCAGATATGTTCAATATCGTATTTTATGTACTCCTGATAACGCGAATCTTGTCCCGATTGGGTTTCCACGTAATCTGTTATACGCGCAAGTACAAGGCGAACCTTTGGACGCTTATTGCCTTGCAACCCATACCGACTATTATGCGCGAAAGTTAGGTTATCTTCCTCAAGTTTCTCATACAACAATTCAGTCAATTCGCCGGTGTTTTTGCCTCGAATATCACGTATGAGTGAAAACATAGGTTTAACCATGCTGCTCTGCTGAATAGATCGATAATTCCAGAGGTACCGATGAATCAAGATGTCAAGATATCTAGCAACGATCTGTATCTTCCGAATACTTTCTTCTTCCGATTCACCTATTAGTAATGGAGCTAACAATACTGGATATTGAAGCGTGAAGTTGTGCTGTGAATTGTAATAAACGCATTCAAATTTGAATGTAAGGGACCGTGCCGCTTGTTGCAAGCGGTAATACCAGTTGCTATAAAATTCAAAATCTCTTTCGATGAAGTCTGCGAAGTTGTCACTTGATATAAGCCTCAATTCACTTGCCTGGTTACGAACCCAACGGTGGAATTTATTTCCAATTAAGTCAAAATCGATAGGTCTCCTGGCATGCTGACTGCGCAGCCATGCTTTGATCGCGTTTTCAGCCTCGTCCTTGCCGAGATTGTGCAAATCCTGTATGCGGTTACGCCATGTCTCGTTTGCCCTGTCTCTTCGGACATTGGTCATTTTGGTTAGCAAGTATCCTTTGAGCATATCAATAGGACTAAGCGGTAAACCTCTGTCATTCATTGTCTCAAATATAGTGTAGGCATCGTCGTCGGCAACGGCCATGATTTCTACCAAATAAACCTTATCAAGTAACCAATCGACGAAATGTGGAAGGACCTGTCCTCCTAATTTCTCAGGAAAATTGCCTTTAATATAGTCAGAGCATGCGACGATGTTGCGGATAGATTGCGTCTCTTTACTATCGTCAAAACCTTCACCTTCATAAAGAGCTTTCATGCACCGATTCCGCTCTGGGACATCCAAATTAAAGGAGATTTTTCCGAATTCTTCTGAGAAGATAAAGTTGGCCATATCAAGTTTATCTTCAGTATTATCAAACATTCGGTATAGGTTAATGAGAAGTAGAGTCAACGTCGTGAGTCTCTGTTGTCCATCAACAATGTACCGTCCGTTAGTCTCATCGTTTTTGCTGATGACAATTGACCCAAGAAAATAATGGGTGTAGTCGTCTACCGCTTTATAGTCGTGATTCTCCTTGTAGTTCTCCAAAAATTTGTTAGTCAGGTCATCAAGGAGTTCTTCTACTTGCCCTTTTTGCCAATTGTACTCACGCTGATAGAAGTCAAGAGTGTATCTATTGGTAAGCAGTTCTCGGACTGTTTTGGTTTCACTGTTAATAATCTTTTCTGAGGTTTCAAGTACACCGGATTTCATCCGTCGTAATTCGGAAATAAATCTGCTAACTTCAATTGGATCAAGTTCTTTTTCAAGGGCATCTATACCCCGATGCATCACATCTTCAATGGGGGACTCACCTGCTGCTTTCGCGATTGCTTCGATTTTTTCAAGTATTTTATCTGTCATAATCTTTTTCCTATTCAAATTGATTCGTCAAAAAATCAACAGGATTTTGGAGAACGACCTGTAATGGCAAAACTCTTTGCACTTTTAAGCGATTGAACTGCCTCAAGAGGCGATCATCGCCTGTAAGCAAGTAATCACAGCCAGCGCGTTCTGCACATGCGATATGTTCTGCATCGTACCTGCTAATTGATGAAAGTGTCTGAATCTGATCGGCTAAGCGGCGAATATCATCCGCTGGAATAATTGAACAGAAACAGGAAGAAGTAGATTGCTTTATTACAATTTGACGTTCAACCAGATTTTGATTAAAATTGTTTTCCGTCTGAAGGACGTAAGACCAATAGATTTTATACCGCTGACTGCTAGCTAGGTTCAAGATAGTGTCTACTGCTCTCGCTTCACTATACATCCGAAGTTGTGTTTGATCATTGAAATTACGGCAATAAAGGTTGAGATCGAGATATAGCGTAGATTGTTCCATCACATCCTTCTGATTTTACAGGAATTGCACCAAAATTCTCCGTGGTTTGAATCGGACTTTTGTGGGTGTTTGTTAACATGCTTAATAGGGTATCTCAAATCGCCCAGATTGTCAAGTGGAACTGCCGGGATATTCAGTTTTAAATTCTGTTAAATTGCATAAGTCCTATGTTTGTTGTGAGGGTGCTTCTTGGACGACGGGGATGACGTAGCTCCGGATTGTCAAATCGTCTATTGTTTCTGTTTCTATGCGGGGTTCTGGCTCGGCACGATGATCAAAGACGACGTAGTATCCTTCGCTTACTCCCTCGATTTTGAGATATGCTGCGAGTTGTTTTTTGCCAGACTGATAGGACCGGGGTCCCTCCCATATCTTGGTCTCAACAATGTATTTTTTGGCATTGTGGAAGATGACAAGGTCCATCCTACCACGTCCCGTCTGAACTTCAAGATACATTGTCCCGCCGATTAGACTAATAAACTGGTCAAGATAGGCATAGAGGAGATCTTGTCCTACGTACTCTTTCGGTGTCTCAGGAACTTGGAGTATCCGGAAACCTGCGCGTGCAATGAAAGCTCGGAAGTTGTCAAGGAGCAGTTCCATGTTAATCTGTCTTGTGGGTGTGAGGTAGTCCAAGAAATTGATGTTTTCAGTAAAGTACTCCTGCTCCAATCCATTTATCTCTGGTTTGAACGCCTGCAGGATGCAATAGTGATAGATCGGGTTAACAATTCGACACATACCATCAGAGCCTTTTCCGATGACTCCATAGGTAGCAAGTTGACTAATAATTTCCCGACGCGGGTTAAAGCGCACGCCTCTCTCGTAAGAGACGATCTCCATCAGGATATTTTTAAAACGGAAGTCCTTATGAATGTTCGTCATTAGATGCATAAGGTTTGCGTTATCTTCTTCTCGAATTTCTGTGTGTGCTTCTGAAAAGTGTGTCATCGTAAGCATTTCAGTTTTCGGGATGTCCATCTCCTCGGTGAGAATCTGTGCGAATCGGTTGACGAGGAAGGGTTGTCCACCAGTTTGTTTATAGAGTGCTTCGGTGACTTCTGGAGCAAACGCTTGACCGACTTCGTCTGTATACTGTGCCAGCAATTCGTGGACCTGTTCAAGCGTGAAATTAGACAGGGTAAACTCGTCTTGGATATTGAAGGGCGAAATAGAGCGATTTAGGTTGAGTTGTGTAATATCCTTCACGCCTACAATACCGATGCTGTAAGGACATTTACGCATAGAACGCTGCACATAGATATTACGGAATGCATGAAGGAAACCGTTCACGGCATCACTCGGGATACCATCAAATTCATCAATGATAAAGACAAGTTTCTCACCTTCAAGAAAATTTGCGAACTCTTGAAAGAATTCAAGCATCGCCACGTGGTCTGTTAACTTTGTGTCCTCTAAGAATTGACTTAAGGCTTGGGAAGGCGCGATGCCGCGCTTCTGGAAGACGCACTTAATCTCCTCATAAATCCGTTTATAGAGTGAGGCGTAAAAATCGGACGCAGTATAGTCTTCATATACCTCAAAATTGAGTTCGATGGGGAAGTAGGTTTCTGAGGTATCGGCGGCGAGGGAGTCAAGTGCCCATTGGAAAAATGTGGTTTTGCCCGTTTGTCGCGGCGCGAAGATAACGATATATCGTCCCTGTTTGACGCGACTGATGAAATCGGCGAGTTCCTCAGTGCGTGAAACGACATAATTCTCTTGGGGATTCACGGGTCCGTATGTGCCAAATGTTTTCATTTTTCCATGACCACTGTTCAAGAAGTTATAACATTATATCAGAAATTAAATTATTGCGTCCTAATCTCACTAAAGTTTGGGCTGCTTCTGTCCGTTTCGCATAGTGTTTTCATCAAACATCTGCACAGGCTAACGGTTTCCTATGCTACAAACACAGGAAACTAACGGTCTCCTATGCTACTGAAAATCAGCAATCCTCGTCTAACTTCTTCTCAAGACGCTCAATGTGTCGAAACGTTGTAGAGAAAATCATGTCCAGTGTGGCGATGTCCCTTGATTCTAATGGTGCACGGGAGAAAACGCGCCGTAGCGATTTCAGATACGTTTCCCATTCCCGATTATACGGCGACATGCCTACCTTATCTAACAGACGTGTGACGCGTCCGTAGAACTCTTCCAAGGCGTTTACTTCGGCGTAGTCGATCTCGGAAGGCGGGTACTCGTCGAGGCTCGCGACAAAGACTTCATACGCGAAGATTTGGACGGCTTGTGCGAGATTCAGAGACGGGTTTTTGGTCGCCATCGGCACGCTTGCTGTCAATTGGCAGAGGCTTATCTGATCGGTAGACAAACCGAAATCTTCACGTCCGAATAGCAGTGCGACCTGCTTATCTTGTGAAATTGTGGCAATAGCCTGCGCTGCATCTTTCGCAGGTACAGGCTGTGGTAGACGTATATCTCTGCGACGATGTGTTGTCCCTACCAGATATTGGATACCCTCAAGCGCGTCTTTCAGTTCGAGGACGACGTGGCAGTTTTCGAGAATATCCTTCGCACCGTGTGCCATATACCACGCTGCATCCACATCTTGGAATGGAACAGGATTTACCAGATACAGCTGCGACAGTCCCATGCCCTTGACAACTCTGGCGACAGAGCCGATATTTCCGGGCTCGCGCGGTTCAAAGAGGATAACTCGGATGTTGGTGAGGTTCTCCGGTACTTCAACAGGAATAGCACGGAAATTCCCGGTCGGTTGAATCGTTTTTTTCTGAGTGGTTGTTGACATATCAATAGGGTATCCGAAATGTTTCAAATTGTCAACCGAAATGTGGTAGCGGGCTGGGTAACCCAGCCCCTACGGTAACCCAGCCCCTACGGTAACCCAGCCCCTACGGTAACCCAGCCCCTACGGAGTCTCCGTGCTATGTCCATCTTCAAGGGTGTGTATTGTGCCGTGGAGATAGCAATCCAGGGCGACACCGTCTGCGAAGCTGCCCGTGATGTTGAGGTGGAACTGCATTGTAGGTGTCAGGCTTGGGATTTTGAGAAAAACGGTTTTGCCATCCGCAGAGAGCGTTGCAGATTGGACAGGGTGGATATCCCTACCCTCTTCCCCGGAACGCTTAAGCTGTGGTGAACCGTAGTTTTCTGTCCAGCGGTACTCCCAGCTTTGCACCCGCCAGTTCTCTGGATTTTGGGCGGACTCCCGTGCAAGGGGCGTGTAAAAATCGATGATTAATCCACCGCTGACAGCACGGAACGCTTTAGGGGTTCGGAGGGGGGCACCGGTCCTGCGGATCCGGTAGAAACCGGTATCTTCTTGTTTGTCGGACGACCAGCCGAATAGACCGACAAGATAGAGGTCTCCACTGGTCCGATGGAATCGCCCACGCATCAGCCCGGTAGGCAGCTCCACACCAAGTTCGGTGAGTGCACCTTGTACAGTTGCTTCTGTCTGGTGCTGAAGGACAGCGTATACTTTTCCAGTGCCGTAACTCAGCGAGAGTAGAGAATCGCCCATTTTCCCCCAGGTACCGGCGGGAATCCAAATCGGTGCCGCCGGGGATCGGTCAACGAAGGGAGCGATCCAGCAGAGGGGCGGCTCATAGGTGTCTGGCGGTTCGCTCGACGGGTACCAGCCCCAGCGGTTACCGTAGAATCTACCCGGAACAGTGATACGGTTCAGGCGGTTGGCAGGCATCCAGTAGCCTTCCTGATCAGTACCGTAGAATGTGGGCCCCGGTCCAATCCCAAGCCCATTTGATACGCGAAATCCGTAAGCGATCACAGTAGACTGTTCCCCATCCGGGGACACTCGGATGAGTGTGCCGTGGTGCGGGTGTTGCGCAGGCAATGCATGCCGTGCGCCTTTCATGTAGTAGAAGTTACCCGCCGCATCGGTCTGCAGATCCATGCTCTGCTCGTGGAAGTGTTCACTGTTGTAGGTGTCATTGTTAAAATTCTGGTAGAAGTCGGTTTCGCCGTCAGCGTTGAGATCAACGAGGCGGGTGATCTGGTCGCGTCCGAGGACGTAAATCTGCTGTCCGACAATTTTAAGTCCGAGGGGTTGGTTCAGCCCGGTAGCAATACGTTGCCAGACGAGCGTGTCCAAGGTATCATTGAGTCCAGTGACAGTCCAGACATCACCGTTCCATGTAGAGAGGGCGGCCCGATTGCCGTCTGGAAAGAAGTCGAACCCGCCGAAACGTAGCCACGAAGCCCAGGGATTTTGCGCGGGCCAATCAATCTTGTCAATCGCGAAGGGTTGGCTGGGATCGATTCCATCATTTGCCGCTAACCGAGCGAAATCTGAGAGTTTCGATTCGCTGCCCTCCCATATCAGCACCGCTGCGGTTGTGTCTGCAGGCCGGTCAAGGGAAACACGCTCGGTGTCGATGCGCCATTTTGCACCTGCGATCGGTTCGACCAGGGCTGCGGCCATCAGAGGCGGCTCTTGGCGGCGTTGGTAGAGCGTGTACATCTCATCGGGTGAAAGGGCGCGATTGTATAGATGCAGGTCATCAAGCTGCCCATCGAACCAAGGGGATCCTTCTGGAAAATCTGGTGCGGTGAACCCGAGTCTCCAAACGTCATCCTCCAATGGTGCTTCTGGCTTAAGGGTACCTTTGGCAGCAATCTCGCCATCCAAAAACAGCGTCACTGCGCCACTCTGATGTCGCCAGGTCAATCCGACATGATGCCAAGTGCCATCATCGACGGACTGCCCACCGCCAATGGCACCGATCCAGCCGACATCAAATGTTAAATTTCCATCCTGGATAAAAAAGGTTTTGCCGTTGGGCACCCACTCCGATGCCTCAAGCGATTCAGCGAAGATTGTACCGTCATTCTCAGTGGCAATCCACGCAGCGAAAGTTAGGTCGGTGGTGTCGAAATCGAGGGCGAGGTTTTCGTCAAAACGGGCTTCCGCTCCGCTGTCGAATGCAAGGCTATTGCCCCACTGTCCGGCTTCCCAGCGAACCCCATCAAGCGCAATTGCTGTCTCCCCGGGTGGTGCGCTTACGGTATGCGAACCGTTGCCCTCGTCGAAACGCCAGTGTCCGATCAAAGTAGCATCCGTGTTCTGTTCATCTGTTGACGCGGACTGTGTAGTGGTGGGTGGGCGCAGGACAGCTATATACTGATCTGCGCTACCGGCACCGCCAAGGACCGGCGACAGATTATCTATCGAAAGCACTGTCGGAAGGTATCCATTTTTCTCCAAATGCCAACTCGCTATCTCGGCGTCGATTTTCAACGTTTCCACCTTGAGCTGCTGCTGTATATCAATATCTCCAGTCGTGACGAGTTTTTCCTGCCAACGCTGCGGGCCGCCTTGGATCAGTTTCGTCATATCCACCACAGGCGGCGAGGCTTCAACGAATTGTGTCCACACATCCAACGCAAGTGTATCTTGGATCGCCGGCGTAATCAGGATTTTAGCTGAAATTGCTTGTTCAGATGGCGGGAACCGGACACGGAGTTCGTCTTTCACCGTCTCCCACTGTGTGCCCTCCGGCGCGTCAATTAAAGCAGCGAGGAGGCTGCCTGGAGCCCCAGGTTCTACATCTGGCGGACATAGGGCGCCCCCGGTGCCGCGTGAAAATTCAGGTAAAGTGGATGCTTCACCGCCAGCGATTGTTGCAATACGGACAAGTGCACTCGATGCAGATGGTCCGAGATGGAACGTCCGGGCAAAAGCGAACCCATTTTCTTCGTTTTCAAGCGACGGGGTTTCCAGTACCGAGCGAGTACCGACTGTATATGATAAAACAACCCGGTTACCGTGAAGATACAATCCTTTCCAATGCGCCCAATCCCTGGGTAAGGGACCAAAAGGAACAGCGCGTGTATCCTCAAAACTGTCATCCTTCGCCCAACCGGGTCCCACCGAGTTTTCCCACAGCAGTTTGCCCTCAATGGATGGAAAACTCTGATGCCAACCGTTATAGGCAACATCGGCAAAGTCAATTAGCCCATCTATCCAACCTGCAGAGTAGCGCAACAAGTCTGTGTCGAACACGACTGCGCCACTCGCGAGATCCGGGGTGAGGGGGATAACAAGACCTTTGTAAGTAAGGTTATTAGCATTCGCGGCGACAGCTGTAGAAAGGTAGGGACCATAATCCATATCCCGCCACGGTTGTCCGGTTTTAGTACGCCAACCGGGTGGATAGCGGCGCGGGGCTTCGCGGTTGAGGCACCAGTAGACACCGTTGACGACAAGGCGGCGAAAGTCGCTCACGCTGAAGTCCTCTGGGTGTCCCATTGTCGTTGTAAATACACGCCCACCGCCGGAGTGCGTGTGCGTCCATGCGATTGGATTGATTGTCTCTGCGCCGCCACGCTCGCCTTCGGGAAATACAGGGCGACCCTGTACTAAGACCTGGGCATCTTTCGGCGGATAGTCGGGGCGCACATGGTAAGTCCAGGAGCGGACGTGAAACGCTGGACTCACACCTTTAAGGATCGGATGACTGCCAATGATTGTAGCATCGGTGCTTGCCCCGTGTCCATAGTGGTAAATCCACGGTGCGCCGAGCTCACGCTCACCGAAATTATTCCACCATGTCGCACGCGGATCTTCCTCTTGGTAGGCAAAGGCGTGCGTTGTTGTGCGGAAAGCAACGATGGGACCGCCTCGGTCGATGTACTTTTGTAACAACGCAAGTTGGGCTTCAGGAAGCTGACGAAATCGCAGATACAAAACAAGGAGGTCTGCAGTCTCTAACGCCTCAAGACCGTTGATGTTGTTCCCCTCGCCGCCCTGAAGTAGGTTGTCTATGAGAATTGTCGTGCGGAAGCCGTAGTGGTCTGCTAACACCTGAGCCAATGCGGGCATCGTTACTTCAGAACGGTACTCATTTTCACCTACAACGAAGACGAGGTGTGGTTGCGCGTGACCAATAGATGTGAATATACAAAGCGCGAGGAGGAGGTATAGTAGATAAATTGAAATTCGTTTCGCCCATGGGACTGGGGCGTTGCGCGTGGCACTTGAACTTGACATATTTTGCCTTTCACAGATGGATTGCAGTTGCTATGAAGTATGCTAAAACTGAGGGTTTTTTAGGAAAATCGGGGTTCCAAACCCCGCCTACATTACCGAATTAAATTTTTAATCTTCATCGCAAAAGTATAACAGATACCCGTAAAGATGTCAACGAAAATTAGATGGATTCAGAGCCATTCAGTTTTAAGAAATTATAGAGTTTCGCGTCCTTTTTTAAGGATCCGGTGCGGTTGCAAACCGCACTTACCGGGCCTGGGGGGTCCAAAATTGGACGAAAACCGAAAACTAAATAATCCTGCCTCTGGCTTAAAGAGCACTTGCAATTTACTTCATTTTACGGTATAATTAAAGAGATTTTAAATCTTGAAATTGGATAATAGCAAATCAAGGGGTATCGCTTGCAAGCCGATATTTATGAAAAGCCCGACATGTTCATTGCGCTTCGAGTTCTGGCTTGCAGGCTTATAGAACTTGCTGTTGAGAGAAGCCGTGTAACGGCAAAATATTTATAATAGAGGGATCTATCTATCTTATGTCAACTAAAGTAGGTATAAATGGTTTTGGTCGGATTGGTCGAAACGCCTTTCGCGCGGCGTTGCAGAACCCAGCGTTAGATATAGAATTCGTGGCGATCAACGATTTGACGAACCCGGAGACACTTGCGCATCTTCTACAGTATGACTCTGTTCACGGTATCCTGTCGGATGACATCGCTGCGACAGATAACGGCTTGGTAGTCAACGGGAAAGAGATACAGGTGCTCGCTGAACGTGACCCTGGTAGCCTGCCGTGGGCTGAACTCGGTGCGGATGTCGTTATTGAGTCCACCGGCTTCTTTACAGCACGGGAAGACGCTGAGAAACATATTACATCTGGGGGTGCCAAAAAAGTGGTCATCTCCGCACCTGCGAAGGGTGAGGACATCACGATTGTCATTGGTGTGAATGACGATAAATACGATAAATCAGAACATCATGTTATCTCTAACGCCTCATGTACGACGAACTGCCTTGCACCAGTGGCGAAGGTCTTGCACGAAACATTTGGGATTGAAAGTGGATTGATGACGACTGTACATGCCTATACCGGCGACCAACGGGTTCATGATTTCCCGCATTCCGATATGCGCCGTGCGCGTGCCGCGACACTCTCTATGATTCCGACGACAACTGGTGCTGCTGTCGCCGTAGGGAAAGTCTTACCCGAATTGAACGGTAAACTTGATGGGTTCGCAATCCGTGTACCGACACCGAACGTCTCCGTTGTTGACCTAACAGTTGATCTCAAGGAGAAGCCGAGTGCTGAAGCGGTTAACACAGCGTTGAAAGAAGCCTCAGAAGGCAGCTTGGACGGCATTCTCGGTTATTCAGAACTCGACCTCGTTTCATCGGATTTCAACGGGAACAAACTTTCGTCCGTGCTTGACGGTCCCTTCACCAAAGTGATTGAAAATGGGTTGATTAAAGTCCTTTCGTGGTATGATAACGAGTGGGGCTACTCGAACCGTCTCGTTGAACTTGTTGCGCGCACACTCTAATGGAAAAGACTATGCGGACACCTATTATTGCAGGAAACTGGAAACTGAACAAAACGATTTCGGAAGCAGTCGCGCTCACAACGGCACTAAAGGCGTTGGTTGCTGAGGTTAGCGACGTTGAGATTATCGTTGCGCCCCCTTTTACCGCGCTCGCCGCGGTTCGTGATGCAATAGCCGATAGTAACATTCACCTCTCTGCACAAGATGTCTATTCAGAAGACAGCGGTGCGTTTACCGGTGAAGTCTCTGCCCCGATGCTCAAGGATGTCGGGTGTGATTACGTCATTATCGGTCATTCGGAACGGCGGCAATACTTCGATGAGACGAATGAGAGCGTCAATCAGAAGGTGAAAGCGGCGTTAGCACACGGATTGAAACCGATTATCTGTGTCGGTGAACAACTCGAAGAACGGGAATCCGGACAGACAGAAGCGGTGATTGAAGACCACGTTACAGGCGGGACTGCAGGCTTATCCGCTGCTGAGTTGTTATCTTGTGTTATTGCGTATGAACCGGTTTGGGCGATCGGTACTGGAAAAACGGCTACGCCTGCCCAAGCGCAGGAGGTTCACAGCTTCATCCGCGGGTTGCTAACGAAGGCTTACTCGGCGGAAGTGGCATCGCAGCTATGTATTCAATACGGTGGGAGC
This sequence comes from uncultured Poribacteria bacterium, assembly GCA_951828385.1. GTDB lineage: Bacteria > Poribacteria > WGA-4E > WGA-4E > WGA-3G > WGA-3G. The sequence continues at coordinate 1,912,584 of OX639973.1, read as the reverse complement.
GTTAAACCGGAAAATGCTTCGGAACTGATGGCGGAACCAGATGTAGACGGTGCGCTTGTTGGCGGTGCGAGCCTTGAGGCGGAATCGTTTGCGCAAATTGTGAAGTTTGATCAATAGGAGGGAATTATTAAATGGGAATTATCATGGGTTTTGTATTATTCCTCTTTGTGCCTGTCTGCGTTGTCTTGACGCTGATTATTCTGTTACAGGACAGTAAAGGGGAAGGCCTTTCATCAAGTGCGTTTGGCGGTGCGGAGATGCAGTCTGTTCTTGGGGGTCGCGGTGCAGCGACCTTCCTTGGTAAATTGACAACATGGCTCGCGATCGCTTTCATGGTTATTTCGCTTTTCCTGATGCGCTTCTATGGTGAAGGCGGCGGTGGTGCACTCACGCCGATTGAGCAGGAGGCGACGCAGGAAAGTGCAGCCGAACCTGCTGACACGACAGGTGAAGGGACGGTTGAAACGCCGACGGACGGAGACACCGCGGATGAAGCCGCTGATTCGTCAAAGACAGAGATTGATGGTGGCACTACTGATGAAACAGAGTAGCTTCGAGAATGGTTGTTGGTTCAGACGGGCACGTAACGCAATCAAAAACCTCTTAATTTATAACTTATAACCAGTAAGGTTTGGATATGTCGGACGCGCCTCTAACGCTTTCATGGACAGTACATCCACTCGTTGAGAATTGGCGCAAGTCTGTGCTATTAGGGCTTTTTCTGGTACTCCTCTTGCTTATCATCTATCTGGGTTTCCAATTAATTTATGTCGCCGTACTGTCTGCTATTTTTCTAATCGGATCGCTCTATAAATATTATCTGCCGTTTCACCACCGGTTTGAAGCGGACAAACTTATCATCACAAGTTGCTGCTTCTACAAGTTGGAACGACCTTGGGAAGCATTTCGCAGTTTTTACACCGACGCGAACGGGGTGCTGCTCAGTCCGTTCGCCCACCCAACACGCCTCGAAAACTTCCGCGGTGTTTACGTCCGATTTGGCAAATACCCCCCTGAAGAAGTCATTAATTTTATTACCAACAAAATTAAAGACTAAAGTTTGGACAATCTTTATAATATTCTGGCAGACTTTCGAGGCGTGGATCTGTTCACTGCTGAGGTTTGTAACCTTGTGATTCTGTAATTATCCTGCGTGGAGGTATCAATTGGCAACCCTTTATTTAACAGGTTTCATAAGAGATGCAACATATACACCATATCTGAATCCAAGTCAATTTTCAAAATACAATATCTCGCAATTTGACGTGAATCAAGCACAAGCGTGTGGTCTAATTAATTTGGGTATGCCCGGAAACAATCTCGCCTTTTCAAAATGGGTGACACCGAAACGAACGCGCTCCTATCCTTTCGCACGGATTTATAACACGTTCCACCTCAACACCAAAAAGGTCACAATTATTCCGATCATTAAAGATGAAGGGGCAGGAACACAAAACAACGACCGAATCAACTTCATAACTTTTTCATGGATGAACCTCCTCAACATTTACATTATCTTGGCGTGGTATGAAGATGCGGAAAGAAAACCTAATACAACTGACCGAATTACCAATCAAGTTCTAAACGCTGAAAACGTGCGTGAAAAATTGCTTGAGGTGAGCCGTTATCAGATGACAGCACTACATTGGAACACAACGCACTTTGAAAAGGATTTCGAGTCAATTTATCTGAATGCGGTTGCTGGATACAAAAAAATATCGCAAGAGAAAAACGTCGCTGTTCACAGTCCGAAAAATCATCTGCAGACTCTCGAAAATTTTAAGGTGGATGATCGTTTCAGCCTAACATCTTTTAAAGAGGCAACCCTCCCTAGCTCGTACAAGGCCGCTCATAGAGAATCCTTGACAACACACATATTAGAATCTCTTGAGGAAAATACGAAGGGAGTTTTCCATATCTCAAACTATTTGGGTGGACAGTATCATTTAACCGCAGATGAGGTTTATTGGGAAAATGACCAATTAATCGTACAAGAATCGAAAAACAATAGCAAAGGGAAACTTCCATCAGAAAATGATATCAAGGACGGTTTGTTCAAGCTGATTCTTTTTGCGAATATGGAGCAAGTGAGCATTGATAAACGAGCAAACATCCAGTTTGCAACCCGACTGAAACTAACAGGTGACCTTGTTGGAAGTCTATTCTTACCATGTGAAACAGGCGATATGTTTGGCTTCTGCGCGGAAAATCGCTTATCGCAAGTGCACCAGAAAAGGATATTTCTACTCAACCAAGAAGCACGCGAAAATAACAAACTACAGATATGGATAACAGGTCGTCATGGCTAAATCACCGAAAAGCCCATTGCGATATCCGGGTGGTAAATCAAGGGCACTCAAACAGATTCTGCCGCATGTTCCGTTGAGTATATCAGAATTTCGTGAGCCTTTCGTTGGCGGTGGTTCTGTCTTTTTTTCTCTCCGAAGCCTCTTTCAAGATCGCATCAAATCCTATTGGATTAATGATCTCAATTATGATCTCTACTGTTTCTGGAAAGAGGTAAAAGATAATGCCCCAGACTTGGTTGCGACGCTGAGGGAGATACACACAACCACTACCAATGGGCGCGCGTTGTTTGAGGAATTGGCACAGGCAAAAGATCAACTGAACCAGAACCGAAACGCACTTTCTGAATTTCAGCGTGCAGTGCGATTCTTCGTACTCAACCGAATTACCTTCTCGGGTATCGTGGATTCCGGCGGATATTCGCAATCTGCTTACGAGAAGCGGTTTACAGATTCGTCTATTGAACGCGTCAAAAACATATCGCCTTATCTTTCTGACACCAAAATCACTAACGGAGATTATACCGAGGCACTTTGCCAAGATGGCGACAATGTGTTCATCTTTCTTGATCCACCCTATTGGAAAGCGACGGAGTCAAAGTTATACGGTGTGAGAGGCACCTTGCACACAGGATTTGATCACGCGCAATTCGCTGAAAACATGCGGAAGTGCCCACACAAATGGTTAATTACTTACGACGACTCACCTATTATTAGGGAACTTTTCGCCTTCGCCGAAATTCAGGAATGGACATTGCAATACGGGATGAACAATTATCGGAAAACGAGTGCAGCAAAAGGGGATGAGTTGTTTATTAAAAATTACTGATTCCTGTTAAATCCGAATTCTCTTAGGACTTACGCAATTTTGACTGCAGCCCGTTTTGTTAGATAAGAATTTTCGGAAAACACAGCGTTCTGGTGGCACAAACTGGGAAGTTTGTGCTACAAAAGAGCAGCATGCGTAAGTCCTATTCTCTCATGGAAAAGGAAATCCGAATGCCGAAAAAGGTAAGGTGGGGTATACTTGGTCCCGGTGGTATTGCTCATAAGTTCGCCGATGCGTTGAAAGCGATTCCTGATGCGGAAATTGTTGCTGTCGGTTCACGCGATCTTCAGAGAGCTAACACCTTTGCAGATACGTTTGATGTTCCACATAGGCACGGTAATTACGTTGAACTGGCGAATAACTGTGAGGTAGATATTGTCTATGTTGCTACGCTGCATCCTTTCCATAAAGCGTGTGCGATGCTGTGTTTGGCAGCAGGGAAGGCGGTTTTATGTGAGAAACCGTTCACTGTGGATGCAGATCAGGCTGAGGCGTTGATAGCGTGTGCGCGCGAACATAAGCGATTCCTCATGGAAGCCATGTGGACACGTTTCATTCCAGTAATGGTTAAGGTGCGGGAGTGGTTGGCAGCGGGTGTTATCGGTGAACCGCGCATGTTAACGGCAGATTTTGGGAATCGGGTCGTCCTGACGGCTGAAAATATGAAAGGTAGATTGTTTGCGCTGGAACTTGCAGGTGGTGCGATGTTGGACATTGGGGTCTATACTGTCTCTTTAGCGTCCATGGTGTTTGGCGCGCCAACGCAGATAACGAGTCTGGCACACATTGGCGAAACCGGTGTCGATGAACAAGCCGCTGTCCTACTCAGCTATGATGCTGGCGAAATCGCGAGTTTGTCGTGTGCAATCACGACACGCACTTCACAAGATGCACGTATCTTCGGCACAAAAGGCGCGATCCATATCCCGAACTTCTCACGAGCAACATCCGCAACACTTGAAGTCTTTGGGAAAGACCCCCTACAAATTGAAATCCCATTCACTGCCAACGGTTTTGAATACCAAGTACTTGAGGTTATCAACTGTCTACGAGCGGGTAAACTCGAAAGCGATGTGATGCCGTTAGATGAGTCGCTATCCATCATCAAAACTATGGATACAGTTAGAGAGCAGTGGGGATTGAAATACCCAACGTTTGGCTCCGTTTTTTCTAATTAATTTTTCTAAATCTGGAGGATTAAATGAACACAAACCACACGCAGACAATTGCTACCACAGAAGCGTTGAAAACCGCCGTTTTAGACGCGGTTGACACGCAAAGCGTCACAGATATTCACACGCACCTCTTTAGTCCACCTTTTGGTGAGTTGTTACTGTGGGGTATAGATGAATTGCTGACGTATCATTACCTCATCGCTGAAGTTTTCCGTAAATCAGATGTCTCATATCAGCAATTTTGGGCGATGACCAAGACGGAACAGGCAGATCTCATCTGGCAGACGCTCTTCATTGAGAACTCACCGGTAAGTGAAGCGTGCCGTGGCGTTGTGACGACTTTAGATGCATTGGGGTTGGATGTCGGTTCGCGCAACCTACAGGACTATCGCGATTACTTTTCGGGGACGACCGTTGAAGCCTTTATTGATACGGTCTTTGAGTGTGCGAAAGTCTCCAAAGTTGTGATGACGAACGATCCGTTTGACTCGGCAGAAGTACCGGTGTGGGAATCTGGGGATACTGGAGACCCTCGTTTTGAAGCGGCACTTCGGATGGATGTCCTCATCAATACTTATCAGGAAACTGGGTATGAACACCTCCGAGGTCTCGGTTACGATGTTGATCCGAATCTATCAACAGAAAAAACCTACAAGGAAGTCCGCCGATTTTTGGAGACGTGGATTCAACGGATGAACCCGAAGTATATGGCGGTCTCGCTTCCACCAGATTTTCAATATCCAGATGATGGTGTTTTGGGTAGATTGTTCGACAACTGTATATTACCGATTTCTCGTGAATTCAACGTCCCGTTTGCGCTCATGATCGGCGTGAAACGCGCTGTTAATCCACAACTCCAGATGGCAGGCGACGGAAGTGGAAAAGCGGATCTGACGAGTCTGGAAACGCTACTCCGTGAAAACCCAGATAATAAGTTCCTTGTGACACTCCTGTCGCGCGAAAATCAGCATGAGTTGTGTGTCATCGGTCGGAAATTCAAGAACCTGATGATATTCGGGTGCTGGTGGTTTATGAACAATCCAAGCGTGATTGAGGAGATCACACGTGAACGGATTGAGTTGCTCGGTTTGAGTGTGATTCCCCAACATTCTGATGCCCGCATCTTGGATCAGCTCGTCTACAAATGGAAGCACTCGCGTCGGATTATCGCGGACGTTCTGGTGGAGAAATACCAGACCTTGCTTGATGTCGGGTGGACACTCAGTTCATCAGAGATTGAGCGGGATGTCAACAACCTATTCGGTGGCAACTTTGAGCGTTTTTTGAATCGGAATTAACAGACTTGTGGTAGAATGTTTAAAGGTGTTCCTCGCGGTTTAAAATATTGCGTACACGTATGGAGTCCGCTGCATGGACATTGGGTTTATATGGGACGAGGACAAATATAAGGAAGTACAAAGGAAGCACAACGTCCAGTTTTATGAGGTCGTTTCTGCTTTTGACGATCCAGATGGATATGACGGTCCCGATCCACAAGGGCACCCGGATCGGTGGATGTTCATAGGAAGGAGCATCACTGATCGGATATTGGTAATTATCTACATCCCAGAAGATGAAGAGGTCCACCGTTTAATTACAGCGTATGAAGCTAGCAGGGAGGTTAGTCATGGATACTACAGAAGAAGTTGAATTTGATTATGAGGCTCACACGCGAGATAATCCGCCAGATCTATCCAAGTTTCGCCCTGCGTCTGAAGTGCGGCGAGAACGTCGCGAAGCCTTCAAAGCGCGATTAATCAACCATATCAACATGGAGATTAAACACGCCAGAGATATGAAACATGTCTTTGTCTCCTATTGCCATGAAAACAAAGCAATCGTTGATCGCCTCTGCCAATCTCTTGCCTCACACGACATTCATATCTGGCTGGACAGGGACAAGATAGGTCCCGGTACGCCGTGGAAGCAAGCGATTCAGCAAGCGATTCAGCATGGAGATTTTTTTATTGCATGTTTCTCAACAGAAGTCACCGCGCGTAACCAAACGTATATGAGTGAAGAGTTAAAGGTTGCGATTGAAGAGTTACATCAGCGCTCCGTTGACAAGGCATGGTTTATTCCGGTAAAATTGAACGAGTGTGAGATTCCAGATATTGACATCGGCGGAGGCGAAACGCTGCGGGATCTCCAATATGTTGATCTTCATAGAAATTGGGATGCAGGCATTCAACGCCTCCTCGACACTATCTCTGTAACCTCAGTACACGACAAAAAACACAATGCTAATGCTTTGGCAGATGACGGTAATGAATGTGTTCTGTTCCGCTCAGTAGATGGACAGTACTATTTCATTCCTTTTCAAAAAGTATGCTGGGATTCAACGGAGATTTCTCTAACGCTTTGTCCTAACTCATCAGCACAAGTGGCCTTCTTGAGGAGATTGCGCACCCGCTTACGCGACGTACCTGCTGGGAGTTCCCTTGACCAACTGGAGGCTATCGCTTTTGCCCATCAGGAAGACGCGGCGTGGGTAAAACTCCGGACGGTCGCGCAAATTTCAACTGAGTGTGAGACTGTATGGGAGATTCATCTCAAGGAAGAAACAGTGCCCAGTGCGTATAAAAATCGTACCGAACCTGTTATTTTGGAGCAGCTGACTTTAGATCAGGTTGCCGACATGCGTGCTAAGCGACTCCTTCTTGACGAAAAATTGGAAGATGCTAATCCATCTGTAATGCAAACCACTGTCTTTGATCAGATGTTATTAGAGGCTCAAATTCGTGGCGAACTCTCATCGCAATATGGAAACAGGCTTCAAGCCCTCACATCACCGATTCCAGAGCTCTATCGGCATTTTAGAAAAACGCCGGAGAGATTTAAGAAGTACGCGTGCCTGATTTCAGTGCTGTATTTGAAGCTGTCAGGCACAGTTGAGGATATACTTCAATTGGATGTAGAGTTCCTTAATTCGGCAGCGTTGAAGGTCAAGTTTAGGGGACGACGGGTGCAACTTGATGTTAACAAAGAGCCTGTACTGCTTGAATTTGAAGGGAACTGTCCATTACCCGAGTGATGTCAACTGTGTTTTAACAATCACAGGGCGTGTTTTTACATTTCGGGCAGCCTTCGGCATAGATTTGTGCTGCGTCTTCTAAGGAAATACCGAGCAGGCTTGCTAATGTGGCGAGCCATGCAAAGACATCGGCGAATTCCTCGCGGAGTCGTTCTATGTCTTGCGGTTGTTTGCGGATCTCTTTTGCTAATTCGCCGACTTCCTCAACGAACCACGTGAAAGTGAGCGGCACGCCTCGTTCTGCATCACGCTCATAATAAATCGCTTCGATTTGCTTCTGAAACGCTTCAATTGTCATTTTTTCTATTTTTCCTTGAGGTGAGGGGACGTATAGTTATGCTTCTGTCTCCCGCTTGCAATCCACTGAGACAAATAATTCATGTGTGCCACTCCCGAAAACGACACCTTTCAATGGGGTTACATCGGCGTAGTCCCTGCCCCATGCGACTGTGATGTGCTGATCGGTTGGCATCTGGTTATTCGTCGGATCGAAGTCCACCCAACCCAGCTGCGGTAGATAGACAGAGAACCATGCGTGGGAGGCATCCGCCCCCGATAAGGGTTCTTGGTCAGGGGGTGGCTCTGTCTCCATATAACCGCTGACGTAACGGGCAGCGAATCCTAAGGCACGTAGGCAGCCAATGCCGAGATGCGCAAAATCTTGACAGACCCCGCGTCGGTGCTTTATCACATCATCAAGTGGCGTTGCGACTGTTGTGAAACCTGGATCGTAGGTGAAATCGGTGTAGAGGCGGGTGCTTAAATCTTCAACGGCTTCCAGTAGCGGTCGTCCGGTGGTAAACGATTTCTCAGCATAAGCGTGGAGTTCGGGCATCGCTGGAATCATTGGCGAATTGAGAACGTACTGCCGCATCTCCAGGATTTCTGGCTTTGAATCTGTATGTAGCTGCTGGTGTGCCTCTTCCCACGATAAATGCTCAGCTTCGGAAGTCACGCGATCACTATCATCGTGATGGCGTGCTTCCGTAAAATTGCGTTGCAGTTCTCTACCTTTGACCTCTACACGGCTTGTAGCTGTAACGGTGAGTTGGTTGTGAGGCTGCTGGATGGTGAAATAGTAGACGGTGTTTCCGAAAAAGTCTCGCCGTTCTCGACAGTCCTTCGGTTCAGGTTGGACAACGAATTGGTTGTCATTGCACTGCTGGTATACATGATGGCGCGGTGTCAGCCGCGCTTCGTTATAGCAGAGGTTTACTGGATAGGTATAACTGTATTCAGTCTTATGAATAATCTTATAGTTCATAAATGGTTATAAGTTATAAGTTATAAGTTACAAGAGGTTTGCTGGGAACCCTTCACAGTTACAAGAACCCTCTTAACTTATAATTTTAAGAAAGGCACGAGTTGATGGTTAAAGTTAATTACTAACAACTGATGGTTGACTATGGCTGAAATAGGTATGCGTCAAGACATCAGACATATCAACGAGTATCTGTGCGAGACGGACGAGAAGTTTTTCTAACCCATTCCGTTGTGTTGTGTGCTCCGAACGCTCGGCGAGATCTATGGTATCGGAAAGTTGAAGCTGCGTGAGTGCCTGCAAAATCAGCTGTTCCTCTTCACTGAGCCGGTAACCGAGTTTCTCTCTTGGCAGCACACGGATCTGTTCCTGAAGGCGTTTAAGTTGATAGAGGAGCGAACGCGGATTATCTTCATCGAGAAGCAGCAGCTCGAGTACTGTCGGAAAGTGCAGCGCTGCGCGATAGCGGCTTCGGTAGGTGATGAGACTTTCAGCGGCAGCGAGGACAGATTCAAGCAACAGATCTTCGATCCATTCGTCTTGTACAGCGACAAGACTTGAACGACACAGCACAATGAGAAGGAGTGCGCGTTCGATCCGTCGTCCCATATCCAAACTCATCCAGCCGATCGTCTGGGTCATGCTTTCGGCGTTAAGTCCACTCAATGCCGAGAGAAAAATCATGAGTTGATCGAGTGAAGCCAATTCCGCTTCTTGCAACACGAGATCGGTTAATAACTGTGCGTTTGTGTTGCTATCTTTAGGAACGCTATTTTCGAGCGTGGTACATAGATTTTCAATATTGTTCATCACACGCCAAGTGTCAGTAGACCAGCGGTCCCGAACTGCATACGCGGCACTTACAAGTGCCTGAAGCGTTGACACTAAACTCCCGCTGTTTTCTGTGTCGAGCATGATTGAGAGAAGTTCGCTTTCTAAGGATTGTTCCCCTTTATTTACGAAACTTGGGTGTGATGAGGTTAAACCGGTCAGGGAGCGGAGCATACTGCGGAGATAGGTGAGTTCGGAGACTTCCCTCGCCTCTTCGCCGAAGGTCTCTGTGAAGCGTGTAGAAGGTGCTACCTGCCCTAAGTGCGAGATCTCTAAACCCATCTTCCCCATTTTGGCTTTATCGAGCATAATTCGGAGGAGGCGCGCTTGTCCTTCCGCGCGTTCCGCATAGCGTCCGACCCAAAATAGATTTTCAGCGGCCCGGCTTGATAATCCCTCTGAAGGCGCGGCAGTTTGTATCCGTTCTGTGCGTTGTTGCCATAAGCTGATATGCGGTTCCGGTTCGGGCGCGAGGATCCATGTGTCTTTACTAACACCGCCCCCTTGGATTGAAACTGTCAATCCGCCTGTCTCGCCTTCACAACGGGTGAGCCCGCCCGGCATCACGGCATATCCGTCTTTTTCTGCGAATAAAAAAGTTCGTAGAATCGTGCGACGCGGTTCAAGTTTACCTTCAACGAGCGAAGGTGTTGTGGAAAAATGAATATATTCCTGCCCGACATAGAGATGTGGTTCGGCATTGATCTGGGCGCGGAGCGTGTCGAGTTCAGTACGACTCAGTTCACTGCCAAACAAGGGGTGTCCACCCGGTTGACGATAAATCGGTTTGATAACCAACTGATTAAGATTTGCCAGTACATAGTCTCGCTGCTTCGGTTCCCCACACCACCACGTCGCGACAGAAGGGAGGCGGAGCTCTTCACCGATTAGATGCTTTGCGATATTCGGTAGGAATGGCATCAGGCTTGGGTTTTCCAAAACCCCACTGCCCGGCGGGTTTACTACCATTACGTTTCCTTGTCGAATGACTTCCAACAAGCCTGCAACACCGAGTCGTGAGTCTTGTCGGAGTTCCAACGGATCACAGAAAATGTCGTCTACTCGACGGAGGATAATGTCAACCGGACGTAAGCCGCCAAGCGATTTCAACCAGACACGTCCGTCCCACACGGTTAAATCGTCGCCTTGTACCAAGGTGTAACCGAGGTAATTTGCGATATAGGCGTGTTCAAAGTAAGTTTCATTGAGGGGACCAGGCGTTAGTACGACGACGTGTGGATTGTCTTTTTGGTGTGAAGTCATACGGGAAGCACTTTCGCGTTGGCCGAGTTGCCCAAATTCATATTGCAGGGGCAGGTCCAACACACTGTTCTGTAGTGAACGAAAGAAGAAGGAGAGTCGGTGAACACCGACTTCGCCAAAGAGGTTCGGCAGTGCGCGCGCAAGCGCGGTGCGATTTTCGAGCACATAACCAGCACCGGATGGTGCCTGTGTTCGGTCCCCGAGTACCCACATTCTGCCGTCCGATCCTCGCGCTAAATCCGCGGCATAGTTCAAGAGAAACGGGAATCCAGCGGGGATAAGTCCGACACACGCGCGTAGAAATCCAGCGTGTGCATAGACGACTTCCGGTGGTATCAGGCCTTCTTTGATTAAACGCCGTTCTCCATAGAGGTCTTCCAAGATTAGATTTAGCAACTTCGCACGCTGGGTAAGCCCAGTGGAGATAACGTCCCAATCTGTATTTGAGATAATCAGTGGGATGGGATCCAATTCCCACGGACGATGTCCCTGCTGTTCTCCGTGTACGACGTAGGTGACCCCGTTCTCACGTAGCAGACGCTGGATCTCTTTGTGACGCGATTCCATCTCTGTGAGTCCGAGTGTGTCAAGGGCTTGCATGAAGCCGTGCCAGTGCGGATTGATTTGGCTATCCCGACTTAGCATCTCATCGATCTGTTGATCAGCAGATTTAGCGTTGTGATAACTATCGCCGATTACCTTCCAATTTTTTGTATCAGTCATAAGTTATAAGTTATAAGTTATAAGTTATAAGAGGTGTTGGTTGATCAGATCCCTCTTTAACTAAAAACTAAAAACTATTCTAAAGCATTCGGCGGAGATCCAATGTATACGGATACTCAGCATTCGTCTCTTCTGGTGGTACATCTATAGGCCCAGGCGTTGTTCCTTCAGCGAGGAAATGTCCAGTCGTGGGTCCTGCTGGCTGCGATTGGACGACACTCGGCGTATGCCCGTCTGTGCCGAAGCGACTTGTCCGGCGTGCCTCTGCTTCGTAAGCGTTGACTGGAAAGGTATCGTAATGTCTTCCACCGGGATGAGAGACGTGATAGGTGCAGCCGCCGATTGCGCGTCCGTTCCACGTGTCAATAATGTCAAACACAAGTGGCGAGTGTATACCGATCGTCGGATGCAATGCTGACGGTGGTTGCCAAGCGCGGTAGCGTACGCCACCGACATATTCTCCGTGTGTGCCTGTATTGTGAAGAATTAATTGCCTCCCGTTGCATGTAACGATGTATCGGGAATCTGTCAATCCGTTCACCTTCACTTGTAGGCGTTCAACAGAAGAATCGACAAAACGTGAGGTGCCTGTGCGCGTTACCTCCTCACCTAACACATGCCACGGTTCGATTGCCATCCGCAATTCGATTTCGATATTTTGTATATTAACAGTTCCCAATTTCGGGAAACGGAATTCAAAGAAAGGTTCAAGCCACGTCATTTCAAACGGATAACTTGCCTCTTGAAGTTCGTTAAGGACTTCGTCTATATCAGACCGAACGTAGTGATGCAGCATAAATCGGTCATGTAATTCTGTCCCCCAGCGCGCGAGTCTACCTTGGTAAGGCGTATTCCAAAATTTGGCGACTAATGTCCGAATGAGGAGCATTTGCACAATGCTCATCTGTGGATGGGGTGGCATCTCAAAAGCGCGCATCTCCAATAGTCCAAGCCTCCCGCTTGCCGAATCGGGGGAGTAGAGTTTGTCGATACAAAACTCTGCGCGGTGCGTATTGCCTGTGAGGTCTACTAACAAGTGGCGCAGCAGCCGGTCAATTAGCCAAGGCGGTACGTCCTCTGCATCGCCATCAGGTATCTGCGCGAAAGCGACTTCAAGTTCATAGAGTTGTTCATTGCGCCCTTCGTCGACGCGCGGTGCCTGACTTGTCGGACCGATGAAGGTCCCGGAAAAGAGGTAAGACAAGCCGGGGTGGTGTTGCCAATAGGTAATGAGGCTGCGTAGGAGGTGCGGCTGTCGTAAGAGCGGACTATCAGCGGGTGTGCGCCCACCGATGATGACGTGATTGCCGCCTCCGGTACCGGTGTGCCTACCGTCTAACATGAATTTTTCGGCACTCAATCCGGCTAACCGTGCTTGCGCATAGAGGGTTGTCGTATTGTGTACTAACTCATTCCAGTTTTCTGCCGGGTGAATGTTTACTTCGATGACACCGGGGTCCGGTGTCACGTTTAACGATTGAATTCGCCAATCGTGCGGTACTTCATACCCCTCAAGGATCACCGGCATTTCTAAAGTTTCTGCAGTTGCTTCAACGGCTTCAAGAAACGATAGATAGTGCTCAAGATGCGTCAGGGGGGGTATAAAGATGTACAACCGTCCGTCACGCGGTTCAATGCAGAGTGCTGTCTGAAAAACCGTTTGTGCTTCCCCGTGTTCTGTATTCGGTGTGCCGTTTTCGTGAGTAGACGCGTTTTGTAAGTTCGTCTGTGCTGATGCGTTTAAGTGCTCCTCGCGCGGTTCAAGCGGGTCGCGTTCGTAACCTGTCTCTCGCTGTTCAGGTGGTACCCATTGTATAGACTCTAACGGTAGACGGAGCCCTATCGGTGAATCGCCGGGGATTAAATACATGCGTCCATCCTTGAAACTCCATGCACAACTTTCCCAGACATCGTCTGAGAGATTCCAACGTAGCGGGAGCGCGTAGCCGATCGGTTCCCCGAGGGTGTCTGTTTGTAGGAGGTGTGCAAGCCGTTGTCGTTCAGATGCCTCCTTGAAGTTAAAATCGAGTGGATTGATGTTAACAGGTAGTCTATCTTCCGTCCAGAGAAAGTAAAGCGTGTCTTCGTAAGCCGGTATTATCTGATCTGGTGCGATATTCAATTGTTCCGCGAGATGACGCATAAACCGTTCAGCATCTTCAGCACTGAAACCGTAATCTTTATGAGGTTCGGCGAAGAGTTTATCGTTCTGCCAAACGGGCACCCTATCCTTACGCCAGAAACATCCAAACTTCCAGCGCGGTAACGGTTCACCGGGGTACCATTTTCCTTGTCCGTAATAGAGTGCGCCACCGGGCCCGAAACTGTCCTGCAAACGCCGTAGCAGCCCTGCTGCTAACTCTCTTTTTCTTGGGCTGTCCGCTTCTGTATCCCATTCTGGGCTATCTGTATCGTCAATTGATACGAAAGTCGGTTCGCCCCCCATTGTCAATCGAATGTCGTTCTGAATTATGTCTTGATCAACCTGCTGGCCGAGCGCGTTAATATCTGTCCACTGCGCCTCTGTATAAGGTTTGGTAACACGCGGATCTTCGTGGATACGCTGAACGGTGTTGCTGTAGGTAAATTCTGTTTCACACGGGTCCATGTAGCCGGTGACGGGTGCTGCGCTCACTGGATCCGGTACGCACGCCAACGGAATATGTCCCTCACCGGCGAACAGCCCGGATGTTGGGTCGAGTCCTATCCACCCTGCGCCGGGGGCATAGACTTCACACCACGCGTGTAGGTCGGTAAAGTCCTGCGCTGGCCCAGCGGGGCCATCTACAGGTTTCTGATCGGCGACAAGTTGTACCAGATACCCGGAAACGAAACGGGCGGCTAAACCGAGATGTCGCATAATCTGAACGAGCAACCATCCGGTGTCCCGGCATGAGCCGATCTGCTTTTCTAACGTTTCCTCGCAGGACTGTACCCCGGGTTCCATCCGAATCGTGTATTTCACATTTTCCGACAGGGACCGATTGATGTCAACGAGAAAGTCGTTCATTTTCTTCTTTGTCCGTGGGATACCTGCTAACCACGCTGTCAGCAGTGGACCGTTCTCTTTTATTTCAAGGAATGGGGCTAATTCTTTTCTGAGCTGCGCTTCATACAGGAATGGATAGTGTTCGGCACTCGTTTCAAGGAAGAAATCAAACGGGTTGATGATGGTCATATCCGCGACAAGGTCTACTTCAATAGATAAGGCGCGTGTGGGTTCGAGAAAGACGACGCGGGCTTGATAGTTACCAAATGGGTCTTGCTGCCAATTAATAAAGTGGTTTTCAGGTTCAATTTTCAGCGAATACGCTTCAATCGGCGTTCGACAGTGGACTGCCGGTCTCAATCGAAAAATGTGTGGCGACAAGTTGACGAGCCGGTCGTATTGATAAAGGGATTTGTGATTGATTGCTACACGAATTGCCATATCTGTCTTAGTGGTTAATGGTTAATAGTTAATGGTTATTGGTAAGAGGGTGATGCTCAACTTCACAGGAGAACGATATATTCTCAGAAACCTCTTAACCAACAACTCATAACCAACAACCAACAACCATTCCTCCAATACCCCTCTGAACTTATAACTTATAACTCATAACTTATAGCGATCTTCTGCGTCTGTTCCTGTGCCTCAACGGAGTCTCCATTGACAGGTCGCAATGCGAAAAATGTCTTGTGAATATCCGCGCCGACTAAGTTAAGTTTGGTCTGGAATGCGTCAAGAAACTCGTGTAAACCACTTGAGAGAATCTGTGTGACTTGGGCGTACGCAAATTCAGCGCGAAGCTGCCCTAAACGCTGCTCTGCTGAATTAGAGAAGGTTTCGAGAGGGGTGCTGGAGATTGCGTGCAACGATTCTTCAGCTTTAGAGAGACAATAAAGCACTGAACGCGGAAATTCACGGTTCAACAGTAGAAAAGCGACAACATCGTCTGGGGAGATGAGTCCATAGGTGCGGCGGTACATCTCAAAACCACTGGCAGAATGTAACAGTGCGCCCCACTGAATGTCGTCAAAAGGAGTGTCCACATCCCAGATAGAGGGGAGGAGAATAAAATATTTAACATCAACGATTCGTGAGGTTTTGTCCGCGCGTTCAATCAAACGCCCCAACTGACAGAAGTGCCACCCTTCGCTGTGGGACATGATATTATCTGTAAGTCCCATGAAGAGGTGTGATGCGAGTTTGATCTCTGTAAAGAATTCATGGGGTTCTGCCATCGCCCACTGTTCGGAAGTGTTTGCGACCAATAAATAGGCATCGTTTAGCTGCTCCCACATCTCTGACGAGATATTTTCGCGTATGGACCGTGCGTTTTCTCGACCTGCCCGCAAGCAAGAGACAATTGAATTTGGGTTTTCAGTGTCAAACGCCAAAAATCGGATGACGGCTTCACGTGATGCCTCGCCATAACGCTCAGCAAACACTTCATCATCGCCTGTAGTTGCAACAAGAGGTTCCCATTGTGCCTGCATACCGACGGGTGCGTCAAGGATCAAACGCAGATTGACATCGACGAAACGGGCGACATTCTCGGCACGTTCAATGTAGCGACTCATCCAATAAATTGATTCAGCAACGCGACTCAGCATGGCAACCTCCTACGCCCCCTTCCGAGTAACGGGCGGGGTCCCCGGACCCGATAAGACCCACGTATCTTTGCTACCGCCACCTTGTGAGGAGTTGACAACAAGCGAACCCTTTTTGAGTGCGACCCGTGTCAATCCACCTGGGAGGACGTAAATATCTTCACCATAAAGGATAAACGGACGCAAGTCAACGTGCCGTCCCTCAAAATGGTCGTCAATAAGCACAGGTACCCGTGAAAGCGCGAGTGTCGGTTGTGCGATGTAATTGCGCGGATTGTCTTTGATTCGGCGGGCAAATTCCTCGTGTTCTGCTTTAGTTGCGTGGGGACCGATCAGCATTCCATAGCCACCAGACTGGTTGGCTTCTTTCACGACGAGCTCGTCGAGATGCTCGAGAACATATTTCTGATCACTATCTTTCCAACACATGTAGGTCGGAACATTTGGAACGATAATGTCCTCGCCGAGATAATACTTGATGATCTCAGGAACGAAAGCACAGACGACTTTGTCGTCGGCGACACAGGTGCCAGGGGCATTCACCAAAGCGACCCGTCCGGCTTTGTAAACATCCATTAATCCGGGAACGCCGAGCATTGATTCCGGTTTGAAGGCTTTCGGGTCAAGAAAATCGTCGTTAATGCGGCGGTAGATGACATCAACACGCTCAAAGCCTTTCGTCGTTCGCATGTGCACAAACCCGTCCATTACGACGAGATCGCGTCCTTCAACCAATTCAACACCCATCTGTTGTGCAAGAAAGGAGTGCTCAAAGTATGCGGAGTTATAAACGCCCGGTGTGAGTAGCGCGACTTCAGGCGACAAGACTTTGTCGGTTACGAGGTACCGGAGCATATTCAGCAGTTGGCTCGGATAATCTTCGACCGGTTGAATTTGCGACATCCCAAAGAGTTGGGGAAAGGTCCGCTTCATTAACTGCCGATTTTCCACGACATAAGAGACCCCAGATGGGCAACCGAGATTATCTTCCAATACATAAACTTGTCCATCGCTATCGCGAACTAAGTCTGTGCCGGTGATATGGCACCAGACCCCGCGCGGTGGGTCTAAACCGATGCACGGTTGTAGGTATCTTTCCGATGAAAGCACGACATCTGTTGGGACGATACCATCTTTGAGAATTTTCTGGTCGTGATAAACGTCGTCAATGAATAGGTTCAGGGCGTGGATGCGCTGTTTGAGTCCACGTTCTATCCATTCCCATTCACTGGCATCAATAATTCGTGGGATGAGATCGAACGGAAAGATTTTTTCGATGCCCTGCTCGTCGGCGTAGACGTTGAACGTGATGCCCATTCGGAGCAACGCGTATTCAGCGGCAATTTGGCGACGCGTGAGTTCGCCTTCAGGAAAACCCTCAATCCGCTCTACCAACATCTGGGCAGCGGGACGGGCACTCCCATCGGGTGCGAACATTTCGTCATAAAATCCGTCAGTGCTGTATTCCTCAAATCCTGTCATTGCAATGCACCTCCCCTACCTCGCGCGACTAAGAACCCCGTGATTCTGCAGCGAAAATACAAAGATATTATAAGGACAACGGCTTGTGGAATCGCATAAGTCCTCTACCAAGAGGTGATGCAATACTTATGCCAATCCCAATTTGTTTAGAAGATTGATAACCTGTTTTCGTTGCCTGCGTGAAATACCACGCTTTAGGTGCTGTACAAAGGTCAACTACCCAAGCCTAAAGACTTGGGCTTGTAATAGGAAACAACGTTAGCTGTGTTGTTTCCTGCAAACCCGTGTCTCGTGCTTCGTTCTTGTTTTTCGTTTCATAGAGGGTGGTAACCCACCGCTCTCCACGAAAGGCAGCAGCTGCCTTAAAAAGTATGTTGATCGCAGCGTTGTGGTCTCTGTCTAAAACCGTGCCACAAAACTGACACTTAAAAGTGCGTATCGCCAGAGAGAGTTTCTTTGGCGACTTCTGACCGCAACAAGAGCAAGTTTGCGAGGTGTTCTTAGGGTCTACTTGGTGGAAATGGAAACCGTCTCTTTCGGAAACTATGTCTCCACACCACTTAAAGAAGGTTGCCCAAGACGCGTCACTGATACTCTTGCTGAGGTGTTTGTTCTTTACCATGTTAGATATGCGTAAGTCCTCTGCCACTAATACGTTATTTTTCTGGTGGTGATAAAGTTTATAGACGAGTTTACCGATAAAATCTTTACGTCTGTTTGTTGTTCGCTCATGGTGTAAAGCGAGTTTCTGCTGTTGTTTCTTTCTACGATTAGAGCCTAACTTCTTACGTGAAAGGTCTTTGGCGTGTTTCCGTGTCCGACCTTCTGCTTGACGATACCAACGCGGGTTGTCCTCTTTTTCGCCTTCAGAAGTTGTGAGATAGTGGGTCGTTCCCATATCAACAGCGATTGCACACGTCGGGTCTACCTTCGGTGTATCAGAAAGTTCGCAAGAGATATGGGCATACCAGCCACTCGCTTTTTTGAGGAGTGTAACTTCTTTCGGGTCGCCTTGAAGGGGGCGATGCATGTATATCTTAACTTCACCTAACCCCGGCACTTTGAGTCGGTCATGTTTCCATGCTGTTTCACGGATAGGCGTCTGGCGAACTTTTATGACCTTTCTATCTGTGTCCTTCGTCTTTCGCTGAACAACTTTCGGATATTTGCGAAGTTTCCACGTCATAGACCTAATCCGTTTACGGTGTCTTGGATAGCCTTTTTTCGCAGTCCCTTGTTCGCACCGGCTATAGAAACCGTCGTAAGCTTTGTCCGTACGTTCCAGAATACACGCTTGCATATCTTGTGGCACTTCACGGAAGTCGGCATATTTTTTACGAGCAACTGTCAACTTATTCTTCTGTTCGGAGCAGGAAACTTTTTCACCTTCAGTTTCCCACGCAACCTTGCGGTCATGGCGTGCGGAGTTCTGGAGTTCACAAAGGTGTGCCAACCACTTTAATAATGTTGTTTCCTGTGTTTTTGTAGGATACACAGGGTATCTAAATGTTAAAATCATGGTATTTCACGTATCACGCCTTTAACCCCTATTCAGTGGGTAGGCAGACACGTCACCAAGTGGTAACGCTGAATATGTCTGCCAACGTGATATTATCATTATATCACAATTTGAGACTAAAAGCAATCTTTTTTCAACACTTTGGTCTCATTAACGAGGGCGGTTTTTCCTCCCAAAGCTGAAGCATTAGGTTTCCAAACCGTAAAACTTGATGAAACGCGGGTTAGATACCTGCCAGTCATTTGCCAATTTTTTAGGCAATGCAATTGGCTGTTGTTTAATTATGATGCACTATTGGTTGATTTGTGTTTTGAACAAGCACGTATATTTAAATTTATGATGCCATACTGAGAATGTAAAGTCAAGTGAAAAATTTGGGTCCGTGTAGGTGTGTAAAGTTTTTGTCACAGTATTAATTTTTTCAATAAGACGGGTTTACTTACATAGCACTCCGCTGGAGTGCAAGAGCAAGTGCGAATCTTTTTCTATAGATATATTGATCCGCTGGCGCAAAGAGGTTTGCTGACAGGTAATAGTTCTGAGGACAGGCACAAGAGGTGCCCCTGCTATTATGGATAAGGGGCAGGTACGAGACTTGCCCCTACAACAGTTTACAATTATTATGGTCAACTAAGTTGTGAGATTAGCCAACCGTTTGAAAGGATTCCCACGCGTCGCCTGCTGCTGCGGCTTGACGTTCCAACTCAGTGCGCCATCCGGCGACTTTTCCGGATTTGATCTGTTGAATATCAAATCCAGCGTATCGATCCTCAAGTGTGCCGCCGAGTTTCTGAGTTTCTGCCCAGCGGTCCCATGCCGTCTGCATCCATGCGTATGGCAAAGCCTCTCGGACAGCCGGGTCCAGTTGCCACGCGTTTCGTGCGTCCGCAACCGAGGGTTCACCGGTGAATTCACCTGACCATTTCGACCAACCGATTGACAGCGTGTTGCGCTCACGTTCAGGCACGGTGTGCCCGGTGTGGATGTTGTTGCCATTGCGGATGAGTGCCTCACCCGGCTTGAGCCGAATCGCGACCTGACCGGGTAACGGGTCTTTCTTGTTCCAACTCGGTGTATATGGGACACCCTGATCCTTCATTGATTGTGGAAGTAGGACATCATGCTCAAAAGGGGTGCGCCATCGGTGGTGGCTACCCGGAATCAGCTCATGGCATTCGTCGTCTGTGAGTGCCAAAAACATGCTTACGCCGTTCCGTTCGGTAATTCGCTTCTCGTTGCTTTCTTGAATCTCCTTCCAGCGGATGCGTTCTACCTCTTCGGAATAGTCTTCGGGGGTATCTCCGCGGATTTCTTTTTGTGAGAAGTAGCCTGCCCCGTCGCCCCACCATGTCACGTCTCGGTGCCAACTGGGTCCGTTCTCCTGTTTCCGTGGGTTTGCCCATAGCAGCATACCACTAAACGTCAGGTCCTCAGGTTGGACTCCATGACACCAAGCGGTAATGAAATCTAAGAAATCTGAAGAACCGTGAAATTCGGCGAAACTTGACTCACCGAAAGCGGGATGGATGAGTCCTCGGATCGCCCACGGTTCGTTGTGTGCAGCGCGGTGGACATAACCCTTTGAGCAGTCTATTTTATCATAGACGTGTTCGGGGGCGCACGCCTCGGTGACACGCCGTCCGGCTTCTCGAAGAATAGGAATCCACGGGTTATCAACAAAGTCGTTAATGATAACAAAACCGTGCTCTTGCAGGTATGCCAATCTTTCAGGTGTGGCACCCGGCGCCGAAAGTTCAGGTTTGAAATCTGCGAATGCAGTCGCTCGGTAAGTTTCCTTCGCTTGTGCTTCATTCGTGCTCATTGTCGTTCCTCCGTGTCAGACAGTGATTTTGAATGCGTAAACTATTCTAACACATTTAGCATATTTTCCAAAATTTTAGGCTGCAACAATGGATCGCTTCCATGAAGATACACCCTCCAGCAGCATCTGTCAAGAGAAAAATCGGTTTGACTTTTTCGTCAAATATGCTATTATCTTTAGAGTGGTTCGAGGGAGTCCCCTCGTTACCACAAACTCAGAAATAGGAGAGAATGATGCGTACAGAATCAACACCGCAGGATCGGGGTTTTGGGTTGAGTGAAGACGAATTGGCATATTGGCATGAGAACGGTTACCTGGTCCGCTTAAACGTATTCACCGCTGAAGAGAACGATGCGTTCCGGCAAGTTGCGGAAGACATTGTTGACGGAAAACGTCCGTTTCCACCTGAACATATTGATCAGAACGCCCTCGTTAGAGATAGAAAATCGGAGCAGCAAGGCATCTATGCCATGCACAAAATCCATTTTCCGAGCTGCTACGACCCAGCGTTCCTTGCACGTGTGCGTGATCCGCGTCTCACCGATCCGATCGTTGACATCCTGGGTCCAGACATTCTGGGTATCAATACGTTGTTTATCTGGAAAGCACCGAAGATTGGTCTCGGTTTCCCGTGGCATCAAGATAAATTCTACTTCCGCACTCGGTTTAGGACGGAAACGACAGTCGGGACGTGGACGGCTATTGACCCTGCGGATCAGGAGAACGGCTGTCTTTACGTTATCCCGGGTAGCCATAAATGGGATATTTTTCAGCATGACGACCTTGAAGGTTCGCAACAACGGGAATTTAAGTTGGCACGCGGTGTACAAGATGCAGATGGTGTTCCAATAGAAGTGCCACCCGGTGCGGTTATCTGGTTCCATAGCCATCTTCTGCATAAAAGTATGGACAATCATAGCCTGCGGTTCCGTCGTAGTTTCGTTGCGCATTATCTCAGTGCGCAAGCAGAATGGGCGAACGGCAGAAGAGGACAACCCGTCATGTGGGTTCGTGGCAAGACTTTCCCCGGCAAGGTCCACGAGATTGCACGCGATGTTATCCCGATTTCCGCATCCGATTGAGATGAGAGTAAACCCAAATTTCTGAAATCTTCCCGCACCGTCGCAATAGGAGATAGCCATGAATACAGAATCAATACCGCAAGAACGGCGTTTTGGCTTGAGTGCAGACGAGTTGGCACACTGGAACGCAAATGGTTACCTCGTCCGTTTGAACGTATTCTCACCTGAAGAGAACGACATGCTCCGTCAAGTCGCCGAAGATGTTGTCGATGGAAACCGTCCGTATCCGTCTACTAACGTCAATCAGAACGCACTCGTCAGAGATGGGAAAATAGAAGAACAAGGCATCTATGCGATGCACAAGATTCATCACCCGAGTTGTTATTGTCCAGAATTTCTCACTCGCGTCCGCGACCCGCGTCTAACCGATCCACTCGTTGATATTCTCGGTCCGGACATCCTCGGCATCAATAATTTGTTTATCTGGAAGGCACCGAAGATTGGACTCGGTTTCCCGTGGCATCAGGATAAATTCTACTTCCGCAATCGGTTTAATACCGAGACGACTGTTGGAACGTGGACGGCTATTGACGCAGCAGATCGGGAGAACGGTTGTCTCTATGTTGTCCCGGGCAGCCATAAATGGGATATTTTCCAGCACGACGATCTTGAGGGTTCACAACAACGAGAATTCAAACTGGCGCGCGGTGTCCGTGATGAAGATGGCGTTGCTGTCGAAGTGCCACCCGGTGCGGTTATCTGGTTCCACAGTCATCTCCTGCATAAGAGCATGGACAATCATAGTCTTCGGTTCCGACGTAGTTATGTTATCCACTATCTCAGTGCGCAAGCAGAATGGGCACATCCTGCTGCACTGAATAGTAGAAGCAGACAACCTGTCATGTGGATTCGTGGTGAAACATTCCGAGACAAGGTTCACGAAGTCGAACGCGATATTCTACCGGTTTCCGAGTCCGATTAACACTGTTTTAGAAGGCGCGATGGATAAGGTTCAGAATCTAAGGAGGAACGATTCATGAAAGCGAAATTGTCTCTCTCCGCTCTGCTTTTCGTCGGTTTCGTAATTGCTATCACGGTGATTCAGTCCGCAGCAGCCGAGGACCCAAGAGTCAAAATGGGGCTTGCGGCACTTTGGACTTTTGATAAAGACACTGTTCAAGGGAAAGACGTTGAAGATGTTTTCGGGAAGAACGGCGGCACCATTATCGGCAAACCCAAGCAAATCGACGGGTTCCGCAGTGAAGCTCTCGATTTTGACGGTGCTGTTGATCTGATACGAATGGGTGAAGACATTTTCTTCCCCTCCGTAACGATGGAAGCGGTTATTAAGCCGACCCTTGGTACACGAAATCCCATCTATGATAAATACAACTACGGCATTCAACTGCTTGATAATAACAATGTTGGCATCTGGATTCGAGCAGACACGGCGAATGCAGCAAAGCATTGGCCCTCCGCTTATACACCGTTCCCCGCGGATGGCGAGTGGCATCATGTGGTTGGGGTTGTTGAGAGCAAAAAATCCGTCCGCATCTATCTGGATGGTGAGTTAAAAAAGACGACTCCGGCACCTGATCCCATCAGCATCGCTTACGGTGCCGCGCAGAAACCGACAATCGCCTATACACAGCACTTGGGTGGTATCTGGTATGCCGGTGCTATTGATGAGGTTGCGATTTTTGAAGGGGCGTTAGGTGATGCTGACGTGCGGCGATTGCATACACTGGCGTTGGCGGTTGAACCCGTTCGGAAACTGGCAGTAACTTGGGGCGCACTCAAGCAGTCAATGATTGAACGGCACTAATTTTGGAGATTTCTGTCCGTTTCCTCATTTAAGTGGGATAAAACGATTTGGTCAACAGGACTTACGCAAACAGGCGATGAATCGCCTTACTACAAACCTGAATTTCTTGGACAGAAGTGCGTTTCCTAAAAGAAGTACGGTTGGTAGCAGCGCAATTTATTGGGCATGGTGTAAATCCTATTAGAGTGGTACGTAGACGATTTGGTCAATATATTCGTCTTCATAGGATGCCCCTGCAATCAGGATCAAATCTTCAATAATCAATCCTCTTGACACCTTAAGATTAATAATGAAAATGCCCGGTACGTGGTGCCCTGCTGCCACATGATCCTCAAGATGTTGAGGCATACTCCCGCGATTGTTTGTTATCAAGTTAAAATTGTTATGCTCACACCACTTTAAGATTTCAGGGTCTGACGTGCTTCTTGAAGGGGCACCTTCATCACCAATCATCCAAACCGTTACTGATGGTTCATGATAAAGCAATTGCGTGCGGTAGATTGGCGGAATATGTTCGTCTAACAGATACCGACGCGTCTTTATTCCTGTTCATTTTTGGGCAAAGACGGTATTGTGCTTGTGGAACCGTCTTTACGGATGTTCGGGCGTGAATCATTAGAAACAGTCTGCCTTTTTGCCTTAAGCGCGCGCAAACGAACAACAACGGGGGGCAAATTTTTCTCGTATTCTTCTCGTGCCTTGCGGCAGTATTCCAGATAACCTTCCAAATATGCCCCCACTTTTTCTCGGTTTTGCAGATAATATAGGATTGTAGCGTAAACCTGTTCCAGTGTGACCGTATGGTAGCGTTCAGCGATTGCCTCTGCTGTTTTGCCCTCGTGAATATACTCGTCCAGGACAGTTTCAATACCTATACGCGTTCCTTTAATGCGAATGTCATTTTCTGCTAAAAAGTTGAAGTAATCTTCAATTTGCATGGTATATCTCCATGAATACGGGTTTATTTTTTTGAAAGGGTTGCGTCTCCCTGTGCTGCTTCTTTTGCCTCTCGCTCCAACCGCTCACGAATAACCTTTTTTACTGCACGTTCAATCTGGCGGACTGTGAGTTTCCCGACTCGCTTACGGAGGAAGTTTGACAGTTCTTTCTCTTGCCATTTCAATACCTCTTTAAATCATATTTCAATCAACGCCCTCTTTCAGCCACGAACCATTTTCCTATCACAAAGATATAAATAATGGTGTAAATCTTATCAATACGGACCTGACTTGCATCTTCCTTTTCAAGGGCATACCGGGCAATGAAGCCACAATCATGTACCGTAAACACCATTGCATCAAACAAGGGTTTATAGGCTACATCAAACGGGCAATTGATGAAAACATTATCGGTATAGTGGGGGGATCTCATGATCTCCTACGGTTGTATTGGATTTTGGGCCGGTTCTCGCAATGTGAAATTGTCCAACTTTTAGTAATTATGCCATAAATTCATTGGAATATCAAGACATTTTTAAAGACATTTCGTTTTCCGTTCTTTAGCCCTGTAAGGGCGATATGTCTATAGAAACGCGTTTCATCGAACCTTTTTAGCCCTGTAGGGGCGATATCTGTGTAGAATCCCAAGCTTCTTAGGGGTGACCTCTGTATGGCATGTTTTATTGTACGCCTGTTAATTCTGGATTTAGTTCTCTTAGTATTGCTTCTACGTGTTCGTCAAGAATTTGATCCAATTTTGCAAATTTGAATATGTTTTTACAAAGAATATTAGAAAATCCTCGGTTGGCAAATCCGAGATATTCAGGATCTGTGTGCTTATCAACGAAAATAGGACCAGAAGGAGAACCTAAATACAATTCATCAATTTTTTCCATAAGTGGGTTGTTGGAGTTAATGAATCCTTTATCGCGAACTTCAATACAATCTGTGAGAATTGATGATAAGTGTTGGGTAATATTTGGGTTACCGAAATTATTTAAATCAATTTGATCTGCATTCAGAAATAATTTGATTATGCAAAGTTGGCGATAAGTCAACTCCTCAAGACATTTTAAAAGACGGCGATATGTATCTATATCAAAATCTGAATCGAAATGCACATTTTCAGTTAAATTCGCCATAAATTTTATTTTTAGTTCTTCTGTTGTATCCATTAATCCATTACTTTTTTCAAGGTAGATTCGACGACTTCATCTATATTAGACCGACTCGTAGGGGTTTCCTCAAAGAATCCATCATCGCGAAATTTTTCCCCGTTTGCCAATCTTTGAGTTATACCTTCTGCTGCCTGAATTCCCCATTGAAATAATCTTACAGTTTGCCTTTTACTTATAAGTGGTGTGATAAATCGGTCTAAACCCCACTCACCAAGCACACCAATAGCTCCGCCTGATATCCCAATTGGGTCTCCAATAGCAGTACCAACTGCTATCCCTGATCCTAATGCAATCAATTGAAAATAGGGAAATCCTTTTACTTCTTTTTCGTCTTTAATTAGATTCATTTCAATCCTCCTTTTTCATTGATTTACCTCTACAAATATCCAAATATCGTATCTCTTTAATATCATTCCTCAACATACCACTTCGGAAAAGGAATCCCCTTTTTCTTAAGCATCGCCAACTCGGCATCAAGATCGCACTTAGACTGCTTCCCGCCGTGGATGCTCGGTTCAGCGCAGAGCATTTCACGCAGTGTCTGCATTGAGGTAAGCCCGTTATCACCTGTAATGCCCAACACCTCAGTCAGTAAGCAACGGTCTAACTCCTCACGCAGAGGGTCATGATCACACTCATTGACAGGCAGCATCCGCTTATATTTCAAACGTTCAAAAATTGCATCAGCGTTTGCTAACGCCTCATCAGAGAGTTCACGGACATCCAACGTAGGTAGTGTCTCTAATGTTTGTTGACGCAGTGTGCCACGCCCCATTTGTTGTTTACTACTGTGTGCCCAGTGACAAAACAAACCTAAACTTGAGTTGCACCACAACGTCCAAGCAATTGCGTGCCGTGGGTCGTTCAGTAATACGTTTATCATTGAGCGAACTCCAATAGAGGGTTTTTCTGTAAAGGAAGAAATAATCGAATTTGAGGTAAATCTCAGATTAATATGATAGTGAGTTTTGCTGAAACAGTCTAAAACTCGCTTGACCATAGCATTGTCATTTGAACGTGGTATCGCAGTAGAATCTGGGGCAGCAATCATAGCACGTTGTAAAGGTGCGTCAACTTTCCACAATGCGTCATAACCATCGCTATTTGGCTCATAATCTTCAACCATGATAAACGGACCGTCTTTTTCCCGATAAGAATCCGCTGAACCTACCTTTGCAATATCTTGTACCTGGCAAATGTGAATTGGTAGAGTTTCTCTTGACATCGGAAAGTGTAGTTTCCCAGTTGTCAGCTTGTTTGCCATCTGTAGTAATGCCATGGATCTTGCTCGTGTTGCGATCCACGGAACACCATTTTTTATTGGACAGTCCAACATTAGACCGCTGTTTGTGTTTCCAACGCTAATAGTATTACCGCCGTTAGGGGCATCTTCAAGTCTTCGTGTTTCGTTGCTTCTGTTAATCCGATTTGCTATTTCAACAGATTCAAGGGAACTATGTGGTTTATCAGCAAGGCAGACAAACTTCCCGCGTCCTGTGTTTTCATCTATACCTTTTGTTGCGACAACGATACATTCTGCCATAGTCGTGTCTGCAGAGAATGTGCAGTCTTCTGCTTTTGCCTGCGCCATGGTTATCACGATGACATTGTGGTATTCGTTTGCCCACATATCCCGCAGTTCCTGTGTAGTCGGCGATCTCAGCACTGTCAGTGGCAAAATGAAACCCATTGTACCACCGTTCCTCAGTTTTTTGTCGGCAAGGTCTACGAAAGCAGAAACGAAGCCGTTAGCTCCATCAGTTACTCTTGTATTTTTAGATTTCAACGTAGCCTGCATCAACTTCTGATCTTCCTTAGGTCGATCGCTGCCTTGGAAAGTAGATTTTGGCACATCGGTATTGCTATCCGATCCCGGTCTTGTGAAGGGAGGATTCTGTATGACAATGTCAATATCACCGTGTTGGAACGTCTGTTGGAATTTAACAACGGTGTTTTCCTCACCGCCTATCTGCTCAGCCTCTGTGTCAAATAGTTTTATATCATCAAGCAATTCCAATGAGCCGATTGCGTAACCCCCATTATCCATTACGCCGTAAGGGGCAGTAACTATTTGCGTGCTGCCGATTTTGACCCCTGCATACGTACTTGCAAGTGCAGCTGCGGTGAGGTGTGTTGCATTTGGCATGATGTCTACACCACCGATGTGCTTCTCCAACATTCGCTGATGGATGTCCGTGCCGTTTCCACCTTGTTGTTCGTAAAGAGATAGGATCCGCTGGTATACGCCGTTAAGGAGCGCGCCTGTTCCGCAAGCGAAGTCTGCGACTTTCGGGAGTGGACCTTTCGGCAGTTCGGGCATCACAAGGGTGGAAAGCAGCACAGCACTTTCTGGCAGTGTATAGTTTGCCTTTACGTATTTTCTGTCAGTGATGAGTTTTTGGAACACAATACCCGCGAGTTCGTGAATCTGTGCAATACCGGTATCCACAAGGTCTTTTGCAGCCTCACATAGCAGTTTTAAGATATATTTGACAAGTCTATCATCCGTAGCGAGTGCCTCAACGAGGTTTCGGGCATCCTCAAAGATTGGGCGATAATTAACCTTGAGAATCGTGTTCCAGTCGTCAATAACATCAGCATAATCAATTATCGGTAGGAATTGGCGGAGCGAACGGACAGATTCCATTTCTGTTTTACCGGCGAGGGAACTTTGGAAGACAAAAGCATCGGTGATAATCAAGGCTGCCATGCGGAGGGTTTGGATGTTCGGTTTTTCTGCTGTGTTATCTCCGTCTTTAGAGAAAACCTCTTGGTGTAGAATTGTCTCAATTTTTTTGCCAATAGCAGGATGGTCAACGATAGCATCTTCAAGTAGGTAGGCTGCCTTGTTGATACTTTTCTCCATCTCTTCTGCTGCCGTCTCAAGGTGAGAGCTCGGCATTGCCCCGACGTGGAGCGCGTTTGCGATGTCGCCTACGGTGCCTTTTGCCCATCCGTTTTCTGGGAAGTGTCCTACGGTATCACCGACGGTATTGACGAGTTTGTATTGTAGGTCACCCGCATCGCGTAGTTGTGAGTTGATATCCTTTCCTGGGATCGTCTTAAAACGGTCAGGATAAAGGATTGCCATGACGTTACTGAGGGTTTTTCCAAAGACGTGGTATTCCGTTTCGAGTTCCAGAACAAGTCTTGTTTCTGCCTGCTCTATGAGATTTTTGGCATTGGTAGTGGTTGCGAATTTGGCTTCAATCCCGACGGGTTCTCTGCCGCGTTCAATCACGATAGCATCAAGTTCGCTGTTGCCTTTAATAAAAGCGTTGACTTCCGTTTCGAGTTCCCATCCGTGGCGCATGTTGCGTAGGATGTTCACCAATTCGTTGGTGATTGTTGTTTCGCGTTGGTTCGGCATAATGTTTTTTGTTACCGAGTAGGTTGGTCTGGGGGTTGGGGTTGGGAGTCGAAGCCGTAGATACGGCGCATCGTTGGGGTTGCGCGTTCGACGACTTCTGGTTTGAGATGATGCACAAAGTCGAACATCGGCTTGACGAAGGAACGGCAACAGAAACAGATCAAGGCGATGCGCTGCCGGTCGGTCTTGTTGGCACCCGCGGAGTGCCAGATCGCACCGTTGAATAGGAATACGGAGCCTTTCGGTGCGGAAAGTCGAACTTCGTCGGGATGATGAGTCGTGCCGGGGGGTGGCTTGATGCGTTGGAGATGGATGCTGGGGACATGACGGGTGCCGCCGTTCTCAGGCGTAAAATCGTCGAGTAGCCAGAGACTGTTAGCCACCAATGGGAAACTGGGCAGCGGCTCTGGCATAGCCCCTAAGACGCTATCGACGTGGTAGCCACCATCTGGTGCCCCTGGGTCGATGATGTTGGAGGTGAGTGTGCTGAGGGTATAGTCGGGACCGAGGAGGTGTTCAAAGAACGGCATCACTTTCGGTCGGGCAACGAGACTCTCGTACATCTCGCCTTTATTGACTAACCAGCGGACGTGCTGCCCGTGGCCGTTGCTGTGTTGACGTGCTAATCCGTTCTGCTTCTCTTCTTCCGCTAATCTCAGTATATCTGTCCTATAGACCTTGATTTCCTCATCAGAAAGCACGTCTGGGATAACGATGCATCCTTGTTCGTCCAATTGTTTTTTTTGTGCGTCGGTGATACCCATTTTGGATTCTCCTATCGGTGTTATGTGCTGTGATGAGTTAGTGGTTTGGCGAGGCACGGAGACCTCGCTAAACAAGTTTAAACTATGCAGCAAAGGTTTTCAGGCATTCCTCATAGACGTTGAAACGTTCACCTTCGTGTTCTTCGGCATCGACGAGTTTGAGCCAGAGTGCGCTGTCCTTCTTTTCGCCGCTCAGCTGCCGACGGCTGCCGAGATTTGACGGATCCGGTCCGCTCCAGACGACTTCACCGCCTTGCATATAAATGAAATTGTCACGATACTGGTCGATAAGGTTTTTCTGGTTCTCTTGATAGATGAGTCCCTGCTCACACGTGGTTTTTCGCCAGTTAGCGACTGTTTCTGAAGTGTCCGTTTCGACAGAATCAAATTCGGCTAAGGGTGCTTCGACTTCACTCTCCCAATCGATTTCATCTAAATTGACAGTGCCGTATCCACGCTGTGCAGCGATGAGAATATGGTTCCGATCACGTTTGAAGGGTGGCGTGGGCCAGTCAGATGCTGGATCGTGTCCCATCAGATGCATGCCGACGGTATCCGTGGAGATAGGGTGATCGCCTGCGATGAGGGCGTTACAGATTCGACCAACGCCACCCCATTCGCGTCCCCATTGTCCTGTCAGTGCGTCAATGATGTTGAGACACGGCTTTGTGATGAGTGCCAAATCTGGAAGCACGTAAGAGAGACGGATGAGATGATGGTAATAGCTGCGTGTCCTGCCTTCCGGGAGCAGCATCGGCGGCAACCCGAACAGGTTTTTGGTACATAAGGTGATCCCCATGAAAGCGTGGTTTTTCATCTTCGCCACGGAGACGACTGCATCCGCATCGTCGAAACAGGCACTTAATGTGTAGCGGTCGAACATTGAACCGCCGCCGGGGACATCGTAATCCTTAAAGGGCGGCAGGTTAGAATCAACAAACTGCACATCAAATTCTTTGAGGTGGTGCAGGTAATTGAAATCGGGTGGCATCCGATGTCCGTGCGTGTAGGGGTTTGTGTCGGTCGCGATCAGCTGCGCCGTGGTATGCTCTTTAATCAACCGCAGTACTGCCCGGCAGGTGGCATCATCCACTAATTCTCGACGCCGACCTTCGTAGTAGATAATCCGCTCAGGTGGTTTCATCATGTTGAATTTCATGACCACCTTCTTGGCGTTCTCGATCGGTTTCCAAGCGCGCGTGAGCGGGTCGGTGATACGGCGGAGTGTGTGATAGATTTCCTCTTCCGTTGCGCGATAATCGCAATGTGCGGCTCTAACTTTGAACTGTTTTTCCATAGTGGTCTCCATTGCAAGTGCGTGATTTTGTAAAATAGTAGCATGTTATTGGAAAATTGTCAAATCTGATAAAATTCGGGACGCGATCGTCCGTTGGGTTGAACGAATGTGAGATTCAGTTTTCACTACAACTGGCCGCGTAAAAGGCGGCGCATCACCTTATTAGAAGCAGTTCGCGGCAACGTATCTACGATAACGACATCGTGGATCCTGAACAACGGATTGAGATGCTCGGAGAGTGCTGCTTGCAAAGTTGCGTGAAACTCCTGTTTTGCGGATGCTACTTCTGATGCTGCCAACACGGTGTAGATGACGAGTTGGCTCGGACCGCCATCTTTCGGTGAGATAGCGACTGCTGCTGTCTCCTGAATT
The DNA here is from genome assembly GCA_951828385.1 of uncultured Poribacteria bacterium. Classification (GTDB taxonomy): domain Bacteria; phylum Poribacteria; class WGA-4E; order WGA-4E; family WGA-3G; genus WGA-3G. The sequence goes on along the minus strand of OX639973.1, from coordinate 1,880,980 downwards.
CCATCAACAAGGTTAAGGACTTCTTCAATCTCTGCGGAACTGACTTTGATGCCACTTAGGTTCATCGTATCGTCAACGCGACCGTGGGCACGATAATAACCACTGTCTAACCGTTCAATCGCATCGCCGTGGCGGCGCAGCTTTGGTTGCGGTGTCCCGGCAAAGTAGACTTCATCGTGGTCAGCGTTGAGCAGACTTGTTGAGAGACCGAGAGAGGGTGGAAGAATAAAAACTTCACCGTTATCGGTCGGTTCTCCATTCTCGTTAAAAAGTAAGAAATCCACACCGAGTGCAGGTGTTGTGAATGCTGAAGGTGCAGCGGGTTGGACGCGTGTACCGGTGATATAGCCGCCGCCGATTTCGGTGCCACCGCAATACTCAATCACAGGCTTATAGCCAGCGAGTGACATGAGGTAAAGCATTTCTTCGGGGTTAGAGCATTCCCCAGTTGAACTGAAGGCTTGAATTGCGTGCCAATCCAGCCCGTGCATACAGTCTGTATTTTTCCATGCGCGGACGAGGGTGGGTACAACCCCAAGCATACTGACGTTCGCGTTCTGAACGAAAATCCCGAAGTCGCGCCCTGTCGGCACGCCATCATATAGAGCAATAGTCGCTTTGTTGATGAGGCTTGCGTAGATGAGCCACGGTCCCATCATCCAGCCGAGGTTTGTGTGCCATGCCAGCACGTCGCCGGGGTGGATGTCATGATGTAGGTATGCATCCGTAGCGGCTTTAATCGGTGTGGTATGTGTCCACGGAATTGCTTTCGGTTCGCCGGTGGTGCCGGAGGAGAAGAGAATGTTGGTATTGGCATCGGGATGGCAGGGAAGGGCGGTAAATGTCTCTGTATCGCTCAAAAAATCTTGCCAAGTTATGTCGTCTTCGCGTTGGGTTTGTGCGACATCTTCACTGCCCTTACACGAGAACAGAATCGCTTTCGGTGCGTTTGCAGTGGTCACTTTCTTGTACAACGGGAGGCGTTTACCTGCTCTGTTGATATAATCCTGCGTGAAAATGGCTTTTGCTTTGCCGATGCGGAGGCGCGTGGCTATTTCATCTGGTGCGAAACTATCAGCGATGCCAACAACGACACACCCCGCTTTGACAATTCCGAGATAGATGGCGATGGATTCAGCGTTCATCGGCATGTCAACTGCTATCGCGTCGCCCTGATTCATACCGATGTCTACAAGTCCGTTTGCGACTCGATTTGTGAGGGATTCCAGTTCGTGGTAGGTGAGTGTCTTTAGGTTTTCGTCGTTTTCACGTTGCGTAACAATCGCGATGGCATCGTTAGGTGCATTAAAGCAGCTGTCGACGATGTTAAGTTTATGCAGAGTTGTTGCGATGCCTGTTGCGTCTTTTTGGGCTTCGGTGTATGTATCTGTTGCTTTGATGCCCAACATATCAATCATCATCTGCCAGAATGTATCACGATTGGCGACCGACCATGCATGGAATTCAGGATAGGTCTTGATGTGTAGGTCTGCCATTATACGGGTAATATTTGCTTCGGTGATGTCTTCGTCCGTAGGAAACCATGCGGGCGGTGGTCCCTGCGTCGTGCGATCAAAGTCGGCGTATATCGTTTCATAAAGCAATTGGTGGAGCGTAAAAGGGTGTTGTGGCGTGAGGAGGTGGCGTGAAATTTCGGACCAGCAGGCTGTCGGGGACTGTGTTGGCAATATCCGATTGATGGCTTTAGTTATCTTCGATGACTCTGCTTTTTCCAATCCACAAGCGATGAGTTGTTCAACGGTCAGCATGAGACAAGTTTCCTCTTTCAAACGCTACGAGCAGTTTGAACGGAGGCATCAGTTTCAAACTCAACGAATCTGTAAATTTGGTGTAAGGGGAGTTCTGCTTTAATTGAAGCGAGTGGCAGTACATCTTCAAGCGCGCTAAATTCGCTGAGTATCCATCGTTCACCTTGACGCAGATAGTGTTCAACGAGCACCTGATCCTGAGAGATGAGGATGTATTCTTGCAGTGATTCTAATTGCCGATAACGTATGAATTTTTCGCCTCGGTCATAGCCTGCGGTTGAATCAGAAAGCACTTCAATAATAACCTGTGGGTTGATGAGTGTATCGAAAACATCATCCTCGAAGCGGGGTTTATCACAGGTAACGGCAATATCCGGATAGAAGTAGGAAACTCCTGTGCTAATTCCGACGCGCATATCGCTGGCGTAGACTCTGCCTCCTCGGTCTGCCAATTGATTGTAAAGGGCGGTTGACGTATTCATCGTGATAAGATTATGTGTATCACTTGCCCCGGACATCGCGACGATCTCACCACTCAGGTATTCGCTTTTGAGAGTCGCCTTGCGTTCAGCAGCGATGTATTCCTCAGGGGTTAAGTAGGTTCGGGCTGCAATGGATGACATACGTATTTCCTCACTATGCGTTTAAACTTCACGATGAAAGTATAGCATAGTATCGCGGAAAATTTCAACAGTTCTACGAACATGAAAAAAGATAGAGTTAGGAAACCTCATCCAAAGAAAAGTGGAAGCACCGTTATTAAGGGATCGCTTCTACAGAACAATACTCTTGGCAATCCAATCCGATTTATGCTATAATTATTTTGATTTATTAACAAATGGTTAGGTAGCAAATGAATGTTCGCTTTTACAATGATCCCGAAACTGGTTTACCCCATATTTATAACCATGGGGTTACTGAGGATGAAGTAGAAGATGTTTTACTGAATCCTGGTGAAGACTGGTTGGGAAGGCGAAAGACGCGAAATGCTCTCGGCCAAACACAGAGTGGTCGCTACTTGCAAGTCGTCTATGTTCGGGACCCGAAACCCAATAGTGTCTTTGTAATTACAGCTTATGAATTGGCAGGAAAACCGTTAACGGCATACCGCCGAAGACAAAGAAGGAAAGGTAGACGATGAAAAAACAGAACGAATTTCCGCCCGGTTGGAATGAAGAAAAAGTCCAGAGCGTCATTGCATATTACGACAAACAGACAGAAGATGAAGCTGTCGCTGAAGCTGAAGAGGCGTTACAGAATGAATCCAGCATGCTGATAGAAGTGCCTATTGAATTGGTGCCTGCTGTGCGTGAATTGATTGCTAAGCATGCCGCCCAAAATCATCCGCAAGCGGAGCGGGGTTCCTAATACACTACCATTCAGGTGCCAATGCCCGTAGCCGATTAACGACTTTTACGACCTCATCTGCGACAATATCGACCTCTTCGGCGGTGTTGTAGCGTCCCAAGCCGAAACGGACAGTCGTCAATGCCAGTTCATTCGGAATCCCCATTGCCACCAAGACATGTGATGCCTTCACTGACTCTGAGTCACATGCAGACCCAGTTGATACGGCGACGCGTTTGAGTCCCGCCAAATGCGCGTGGCTTTGTACACCCCCAAAACAGAGATTGAGGTTGCCCGGTAACCGCTGTTCAGGATGCCCGTTGAGGTGAATGTCATCTAAGCGTTCATTTAACTTCTGATGAAGTGTATCCCGTAAAGTTGCCACGCAGCTTTTTCCCGACGCCATGTGCTTTTTTGAAAGTTCACACGCTGCCCCTAATCCCACAATCCCTGGGACATTCAACGTGCCGGGGCGAACCCCCGCCTCTTGCCCACCGCCATAGAAAAGCGAATGGGGCTGAGAACAGCCCCGATGCATGTAAAGTGCGCCAATTCCCTTTGGGCCGTAGATCTTGTGCGCTGTCAGAGATGCAAGATTTAAGCCGAGTGCCTCCATATTTGAGGGCAGCTGCCCGATCCCCTGCACCGCGTCAGAATGGAAAAGCACGCCGTGCTTGGCAGCGACGGCGGCAATATCCGTGATCGGATTTATCGTGCCGACCTCGTTATTTGCATACATGAAACTCATCAGGATAGTCTTTGGCGTTATCGCCGCTTCCACATCGTCAGGATTTAGCATCCCATACTTATCTACCGGAAGATATGTAGTTTCAAACCCGTCTGCCGCCAAAGCGTGACAGGTATCAAGGATTGCATGATGTTCTGCTGTGCTTGTGATGATATGGTTGCCCTTTTCTTTACAAGCGTAAGCGATGCCTCTAATAGCGAGATTGTCCGATTCCGTCGCGCCGCTGGTGAAGATAATCTCTTCCGCTGAACAACCGAGTAAATCAGCGACTTGATGGCGTGCTTTTTCCACCGCATCTTTCGCTGTAGTGCCAAATGGGTGTGTGCTGGAAGCGTTGCCAAAATTTGTTGTGAGGTAAGGCATCATTGCTTCTAACACTTCGGGGGCAATTGGGGTTGTGGCATGGTTGTCCATGTAGATGATATTGTTCATGAGGGTTATCCCTTTTAGGACGCGTGAAAGGCACCTGGAGAAAACAGTGGACGGCACACGGCGTGTGCCTACTACCTAAAGCCGTTCGCGGAACATATCCATCATGCCATCGGGCGGATCAAACGGCAATTCGACGACAGTGTTTGTCAGACCGCTATAATAAATTCCCAAAAGCAGGTTAAATTCGGCGAGAGATTGCTTGAGATGCGTCGGATGTACTTTACTTTCATCGTCAAGCCATTCAAACACTGCATCGGTGAGTCCGCCTTGGGCGATGACATCTTGTCCGCCGTAGCTCATATCACCACCTTCATAACCGCTACCGGGTAAGTTCCGTTCCCAACTCTCAAACCGCCAGTGGACAAACCCTGTTTCACCGAACACGCAGACGCGTTTGTGGCGATTATTTCCTGTATCGGGAAGCACGCGTGGTGCCATTTCGGGACCGAATGCGACCGAGGCTTGCACGCCATTTGCGTAGGTTACGAGTGCCGTAGCGTTTGCGGGTGAAGGCTGTGCGGAATCAAGCTGCCCTGCTCCTGATATTTGTCCATGTACCTTTGCGGGTCGCGAGTTATCAATATAAGAGGACACGAGTTGTAGGACATGTGGTGCTTGGTCAACGGGTGGGTTCCGTGCGCTCGCTTCAATAAATTTAATAGCACCGATTTTGCCTTCAGCGACATCCTGCTTGAGGATAAGGTTCTCTGGATGGAAATTGAGTTGTGTGTTGACGACGAATTTGGTTTGAGTGCGTTCCGCCAACTCGGAGATTTGTCGCCAGTCTTCGCTTTCGACTGCAATCGGTTTCTCGACAATCGCAGCAGGTACACCATGTTCAGAGGCTTGGTTCATCAGGGGGTAGCGGATGCGTTCATTGCTGCCGCGCAGTACGGGTGCGGTAACGATATGTAGCAGATCTGGTTTTTCTTTAGAGAGCATTTCATCGAGATCGGTATAACGGGCATCAATCCCGAATTCGTCCCCGAAGTCGTTGAGCAGGTCTTCTTTCATATCGCAGATAGCGGATAGTTTACCGCCTTTGACGTGTTGATATGCGCGGGCGTGTCCACGTGCACGTCCACGACATCCCAAAATTGCACTTTTGTACATATTTTTTCTCCTTCTCTTTCTGAATACAGATAATGCATTATATGTGGAGTGCGATTTTAAAGCAACGCTATTCGTAGAATTCCCAGAACCATTCAATTTTAAGAAATTATTGGATTTCACGTCTTTTTTCCAGGAGCCGGTGCCCCTTCCCAGTAACGGGTGGGGACCCCGGTTAGGAATGCAGGTCGCAAATGTAAAGCTAAGACAAATTTTGCCGCGTGTGGGCAAAATTTGGGCGAGTACGCCGCGATGCACTTCGCATCTGGGCGAGTACGCCGCAAAAACCGCACCTACCGGGTCTGGTGGTGAAGATTCGATCAGAAAATGGAGAATTGAATGGCTTTGTGGAATTCTGCTTTAAGGAAAAATGAACATGTGATATAATATCCTGAAAAGCGGGACAGACAAGAGGAGGAAAAGATGCGACATTATCTTTTAATTTTTACTATGTTCTGTGCGGCAGTGCTTTTTTTCGGGTGCCAATCCAAGGTGTTGCGGATGCTGGTCGAACCACAAGAACTTTACAACTACGCTGTTACGGAAGGGGTCACCTGTACGGCACCGGAAATGATAGACGGTGATGTGAAGACGAGAGGCTACGCTGATGGACGATGGATTCACCTAAACTTGCCTACGCAAAAGGCGATTCATAGGATTACCATCAACGGAACGAATATTATAAACGCCATGATATACGAGAAATTGGAAGGCGAAGGACGTTGGCGTGCAATTATGCAGATTCAGAACAATGAAAGTCCGGTCATTAAAATGCGCATCAATGCTGTTGTGACAGACGCCATCCGCATCTATATCAGCGGCACCACTGATGATGAAAAGAAAGCGAGCCAGTATGATCCGAGGCGTGGTGCAATCGTACCGCAAATAAAGTTAGGTAGAGCTTTCATACATGAACTTGAGGTCTACGGATTTGTCTCAAAGGAGGGGTCCCCATAGCGAATAGCGTATGGGGCATACAAGAATGAAACGTCTGATTTTTGAAGATATATACAGTTGGGGTGTCTTTAGTCAGGAACGGCAGATAGATTTTAACGGGCATTTGTGGGTGCGTCCTGATGGTAACATCCTTATAGATCCGGTTGCGATGTCCGATGCGGATCGGGAACAGCTGATGGCACTCGGCGGTGCGAAGTCGATCGTTCTAACGAATGCCGATCATGAACGTGAAGCCGCGATTTTTCAAGAGTGGACAAGTGCTGACGTGATTGTACATGAAGCCGATGCGGACGCGCTGAATATAACACCAGCGAGGACAGTACAGGATCGCGAAGCGATTGTGCCGGGTTTACATGCTATCCACCTCAATTATGGGAAAAGCCCTGGCGAGATTGCGCTCTACTTCCCAGAAAAACAGACCGTCCTGTTTGGGGATCTCGTGGTAGGCGAACCGATGGGTGCGTTGACTTTACTCGCCGATAGCAAACTGAGCGATCCACCTCAAGCAGCACTTGAACTGCGCAAAATCTTGGCACTCCGCTTCAACACGATTCTTGTCGGTGATGGACACTCCATCTTTAAAGATGCGCGCCAATATCTCGTTGATTGTTTGCAAGCGCGGCGCGATATCTATATTAACCGCATCCATATTGATCAGATAGAGTGGCACTATAAAAACGCACCACACCCTTATGACTTTGAGGACAAAGATATTGACCCGCTCATCGGTGGCAAGAATTTGGGGTATCGAATGATACGCCTGCAACCCGGTAAAATGAGTTTCCCGATGCATTTTCACAACTTCGGCGAGGAAATGTGCTATGTGATGGAAGGTGCCTGCACGCTTAAAACCCCACGCGGTGATGTGGAGGTAACGGCGGGGGATTTCATCGCATTTCCGCCCGGCACGGTCGGTGCACATAAGTTCGTGAACGATACTGATGCTCCGGTTGTGTTTTTCATTCTGGGGACTACCACGCCACATGATGTCAGCGAGTATCCTGATTCCAATAAAGTATTGCCTTATGTCGTTGGTAAGATTTACCGTAAAGACCCAAGCCTAAGTTATTGGGATGGCGAGGTCTAAGCCGAAAATCCCTCTGTTCGCCGAGGTCCCCGTGCCTCGGCGCAATGATTAAGTATCTCCACCTTTCAATCTACGCATTCTTTGATTCTCTTTTGCCCGCGCATCTTCCAAATCCGGATCGACAATCTCACGCAGGGCACCTTCCATTTCACTACGTTTTGCTGCATATTCAGGCTTTGATGCCAAATCGTTGTCCTCCAATGGGTCCGTCGCGACGTTGAACAGCTGCGGTTCGCTTCCGACGTAATGACACAGTTTGTAATCCTCACGCTTGAGCATGAAACCGGCGTTAAGCATCCCCATGTGATGGTACTCCGAAAAGACAGTGCGTGTTGTCGCGTCTGCTTGGTGTCGGGCTATCTCGAGCAGATTGTCCCCCGGTAAATCAGGTGGTGTCTCCAAACCAGCGATCTCCAATAAGGTCGGTAAAACATCTACCAAGGAGACGTTTTGTGCCACGCGACGGGTCTCACCGGAAGGTAGACGCAGCATTAATGGTACTTTCACTGCCGGTTCGTAAAAACACTGCTTCTGCCAAATGCCGTGGTGTCCTGCCATTTCACCGTGATCGCTGGTATAGATGACAACTGTATCTTCCGCCAACGGCGATGTATCAATCGCCTGAAGTATCCGCCCAACCTGGGCATCAAGCGATGAAACAAGCGCGTAATAGGCGGCTAACGCACAGCGTACAACGGTTTCGGGTGGTGGGATGTCGTTCTGCCATGCCCAACGGTGGTGTTGGATGATGGGATGCTGAGATTCGAGCGGTTCGTTCCATGTGTCAGGTAGTTCAAGTGCGTCTGGGTCGTATAGTGCGTAGAATTCCGGTGGTGCAATCAGTGGAAAGTGGGGGTGCATGAATCCGCAATAGAGCAGGAACGGTTTATCGTCTGGAGAAGCCGATTTTTCGCGGAGGAAATCAATTGCCAAGTCTGTGACGTTTCGGTCATATCTCGTATGTTCGTGGTCTCCCGGTCCACATTCAGCAACATGCGAATTGGAACCTCGCCGTGCGTCCGGCGTACGTCGCGGTGGACGACCAGTTGTGTGCCGCCACCGAGGTAGATCGTCCAACAAACGATGAGAAAAGCCGAGCAAGCGATCAGTTCCGTTGAAATGCGTCCGTCCGCATAACACGGTCTCATAACCTGCTTTTGCCAAATGGTCACCCGATGTTGGGTACTGCCGATCCGCAATTGCTCCCAAATCCCACGCCTCAATCTGGTGCGGATAGCGTCCGGTGAGCATAGACAGGCGTGAGGGTGTACAGATTGGATAATTGCAATAAGCGTTGTCGAAGGTGTAACTCTGCTCGGCGAGACGGTCAAGATGCGGTGTCTGGACAACCGGATGTCCACTGTTCCCCATCACAGCTCCTGCGTGTTCATCTGAAAATAGGAAGACGATGTTCATGAATTTTGGGCTGGAGCCCTACCTCTTTTCTGTTGGCTTGGATGTGAAAATATAGTATAATGCTACCACATTATTGGTAGAAAATACAACTAAGGAAAATTTAGCCAAAGATGGATAGCACGACATCTCGACCCAATATCGTCCTCATTATGTGTGATCAGATGCGGTGGGATGCCGCCGGATTCGCTGGTAGTCCAGTCGTTCAAACGCCGCATCTGGATCGGTTGGCAGCGAGCGGGGTCTGCTTTGAAAACGCTTACTGTGCGTCGCCTGTTTGCTCACCGGCACGGGCGAGTTGGTTGACGGGACTCTATCCGCATGCGCATTTGCAACTGCGCAATTATGGACCCCAAAGGATGGGCGAATTCGGCGGTTACCTGCCGCAGGACCGGACCACTATCGGAGATGTGCTCAAACGCGCTGGCTACCGCTGTGGTATCGTGGGGCCGTGGCATCTGGGAGACGACCACCGCCCACAACACGGATTTTCCGATTTCTGGTGTACTTATCGTTATCTTGGAGACTATCCGGACCCGCTGTTTGATTATTTTGAAACGGAAGGGGTTGAAAATCTGTATCGCTCAAAGGCACCGGGAATGACGCAGTACGGAAATATCTTGGAATTTGGGACGATTACAGACCCTCGACAACAACGCACAACTTGGACAATCAACCGTTCGCTCGAATTTGTTCAGCAACAGGATGATGATGTCCCGTTCTTCCTATTTGCGAGTATCAAAGATCCACACCCGCGTATCTTGGTGCCGCCGGAGTTACCAGCACGCTATCGCGAAGAAGAGATGCCGCTATCCCCTTCGTTGCGCGATCCACTTGATGGAAAACCCGAATTCCAAACGCGAGGCAAATTTCGTATCCCTCCAACGGTCACTGACACTGAATTTCGCCGAATGATGACTTACTATTACGCGCTGGTTACGCACATCGACGACCAAGTCGGTCGGTTACTGGATGCGCTTGAGGGAACGAATACGGTTGTCGCGTTTATGAGTGATCACGGTGAGTTGCTCGGCGACCACGGCTTTACCGAGAAGTGTCTGATGTATGAAGGTTCGGTGCGGGTGCCGTGTCTGCTCTCATGGCAGAACCGTTTGCCGTCCGGTTTTCGCGTTACAACACCTCTGGCGGGTGTGGATCTGATGCCGACCTTATTGAGTTTCGCGGGTCAGGTCCCGGAAACGCCAATTGACGGACGATCCGTTGCGGCGGCGATTTTAAACGGGCAGGCACCGGAAAATCAACCGGTCTTCGCCGAAATTGCCAGTCTTGATGCGATTTATCATAACGCAAACGAACCGTCAGAACTGGCAGCGTGTATAATGGTAAAAGATGGTCACTGGAAATATGTTCGCAACCGCTTCGATATTGATGAGCTGTACGACCTAAAGACCGACCCGGGCGAAATGCAAAACCTTACCGATCTTCCAGAACACCAGAACCGTATTGCGCGGATGCGCCAGCAAATCGCCGAAATGGTTCGCCGGACGGGTCCCGGTCCTTATGCGTGGTGTTTGTAGCCACAAACTCACCACGGGTTGGTTGCGTCCATCTCCCATTTGACGACATTTCTGACCGCTTTTTGGAGTGTAGACGTGATCTCCCGATCCTGTCCTTATGTTAACCTAAAATTTGCAATTTTTTTCCTCTTGTGCTATATTATTTAAACCAGTTCGGGTGGCACTGCGAAACATACTGTACGGTATGTCTACCCCTTTCACCTTTGCAGTGGGATAAAACGGACTGGGACATCGGAAGAACTTCAAAAATGAAAGACATTAGGTAAATCGTGCTTAAGAATTTGTTTGGCACTGATCAGAATATATGTTTTTCTTCTATGGTTTTTTACTTGAAAAGTTGAGTTTAAAGCAGTGGCTGAAATAATTTCAAATGAGAAGATTCAAGCGTTTATAGAAGAACGCAAGGACATACATGACCAATGGCGAGACACGTTTATTACGAGATAGAACGGCAATAGTAAGGAGCGGATTCTGGACATTGTAGGGGATGCTGGTCATGAATTTAGGGTTATCGTTAGAGAGAATAAATTTAATCCATCAAGGAACTTTTCTGTGATATTAGGGGTTTATTACCCCACGCCAAATAAGGTTTTTCGTTTGCTCCGTTATAATGGTAGTAATCACTGTCACATGGGACATATTCGTTATGAATGTCATATTCATCGTGCAACAGAGGAATATCAGAACGCTAAAGAACGGGAAGATTCTCATGCCGAAAAAACCTCTCGCTACCAAGATGTATTTGGTGCCCTTGAGTGTTTAATCGATGATGCTAATTTTCAGGGTAACCATACACTTTTACAGGAGGTAAAATCATGTCTATTGGGACTATAGAGAAAGATTTTATTGATAGCATTTCAACAGAGATAGAGCTTGTTCCTGATGGGAGAGACCGTTTCTACGTGTATACTCCGTTCAGGTTCAACGACGGGGACCACATCTCTATTATCTTGAAGAAAGAATCTGGAGGGTGGATACTTTCTGATGAAGGGCATACCTACATGCATCTAACCTATGACATCGAGGAGCAGCAACTCTTTAGAGGTATCCGTCAAGATATTATATCAAAAGCACTTTCTGCGTTCGGAGTTAAGGATCGAGACGGCGAATTGATACTTGAAATTAGGGATACCGGTTATGGAGATGCACTATACGCATTTGCTCAGTCACTGCTGAAGATAACAAGCGTGACATCTATATCTTGGAAACATGCCCACCGAAAAACATTTAGGAGTGAGTTTAAAGAGATGATATATAGCGTCGCTCCAAAAGATCGCATCGAATTGGACTGGTTTCACGAAGAACGTGACCCTGAGGGTAAATATAAAGTAGACTGCCGAATAAATGGAATGAGAACGCCGCTTTTCGTCTACGCCTTGTCCACGGATAGAAAGGTCAATCAAGCAACAATCGCTCTCTATGAATTTAAAGCATGGAAACTCCCTGATTTTTGCTCTGTAGGGATCATACGAGATCAAACAAAAGTCAGTCAGAAATCAATAGATTACTTCCGAACCGTTGCCGACGACTGTTACCCATTAGAAGAGAGTCATAGTAAAATCAGACAGGTGCTCGCTCTCACATTGTAATAAACGGCAGTCTAAGAATCCAGATGTAACCTCAATTATTTTATGTTGTCAATTGTGGTTTTCGCAACCAAGAAAGGATTCACTATGTCAAAGGAGATATATCATGTTTAGAAGAATTTGGAAAAAGCTATTGCTTATTCTGTTGGTCTTATTAGTCTTATTAGTTGAAAGGCAATTGAAGTTGAAGCTGGGCGTGCGTGTCCGAGGATACTATCGTAAAGATGGGACTTACGTTGGGTCTTATTATCGGACACCACCTAATAGTCCTTTTTTCCATTGGTTTTTGCTGAACTTAACAAAATAGACAGCAGGCGAGTAAGGTCATGAAAGAATATCTTATCGCCCTGTTTTGCGTTGGGTATAGTGGTATACGGAATAATCTCTATACGTTCTAACTGCGTCTGCAAACTCTCTGTAGCCGCCAAGTCTAAAAGTTCTGTTGATGTATGGCGTAGTGCCTTCAGGTTAAACGCTTTCACTGTGAAGTCTCCCGAAGCATTTATCCAGTCAAAGTATTCTGCTCTTACTTTTAGTGCTTGCGTACGTACAACTTCTGTTAATCCAACAAAATGCGATAGCCCATTTGAACACCGGTTATCATCCCTACAATCGACCGGAGTCCAGCGAATGTCATCCCACCGAGAATCAATCCAAGAAACAGGGGCGTGCCTCTCTATACGCCCTGAGTCCTCCGTATTTCACAATGCCATATTTCAGAAGATAGCCGAGTAGGATGGAAAACCATAACTTATAGTGGACTTTAGAATTAATGAGACATCCCAAAACCGGTGCGGTTAGGAAACCGAATCTACCGGGGAGAAAGTGTCTTTTTATTTTTACAATTCACTATTAGTTCTTCAATGTCGAGTTTATGGGTAAATTAGGTTCGTAGTAGGGCAATTCTGGGGCGTACTCGCCCAAATGCGACGTGCATTATAGTAAAACCTATAGTTAATTGGGCACTCCCAAACAGTCTGAATACCTATAACAGGCATTCAGACTGGCACAAACTGGAAGTTTATGCTACAAAGATGTCCACTTATTTATCGGCTTCACTATATTGCCCGTTATTGACTTGTGAACGTGCGATAATGCACTTCGCATTTGGGCGAGTACGCCGCAAAATCGCACTACTACGAACCTACCCTCAATTTCAACATTGAACGACTACTATTAAACGAAGTCCAAGAGCTTAGCATCATGTAGCCGATCGGACAGAAAAGGGCAACAGCGAAATATCTTCACTATATTAGACCTGGCACGTGTCTTCTGAGATTGAGGAAAAATTGGTTATTGACAAAGCAGGAAAGGCGTGTGATAATACTGCTACTGATTCGGACGTATAAATAGCATTCCAAAACTCCAAATCGGTATTGACTATCCATCAATAACAGGAGGAACAGATGGCTAACGAAGTCATGACTAACGAAGAGAATTATGCTTTTGATGTGGCAGGCTACCTACACGTTCCGGGTGTTCTCAGTCAAGAAGAAGTGGCAGCACTCAACGCGGCATTGGATGCAGTTGGAGAGCGTGAGACGTTGTTAGGTGGGGCAAGTCCGCACCGCGAATTGTTCCGCGACCTACTGGTACACCCTAAATTGGTGTGGTATTTGAACCAGATTGTCGGACACGGTTTCCGACTCGATCAGGCACCTCGATTGTTAGGGCAGCGAGAAGGTGAAGTCGGTGCACTCCTCGAAGGCGGCGATGAACCGAGAAATCCGTCCTTGGCATACCGCCAACAAAACGGTCTGAGGCGTTGTTACGGCGTGAAAGCAGTCTGGGTATTGGACGATGTTGGAGAAGGGGATGGTGGACTGGTCGTTGTTCAGGCAAGCCATAAGAGCAATGTCGAAACACCTGACGACTTGGCAACCGGCGTTGATGATATGGGGGTAGTCGTGCAGCCGGAACTCAAGGCAGGCGATCTATTCTTGGTCGCGGTCCCCACGCTCCAAGGTGTTCGTCCGTGGAAAGACAAGCCGAAAAGGTTGTTGAGCTACTGGTATGCTGCGCGTGCCGCGGTTCAATCCAATCCAGTTGGACCTTACTCGGACACCGAGTCTTTACCGGGATGGGCGGCGGAAGCAACACCTGCGCAAAAGGCGGTCATGTATGTCCCTGGGTATAAAGGTTCAAGTCCACCCCCCGTGCTAAACACAGATGGCGAAGAGACGTGGGTGGAGGAAGATTCGTCCATCGTTCATCCGTCAATTTATATGCGCAACCCAGATTCTGGGATTGATGAGAAAGAGTTTTACTTTTGGGATCTGAACGGGTATCTGGTGGTGCGTGGTCTGATGGATGAGCAGTGGCTGGCAGAAGCCAATGAGGCGGTGGATAAATTCCAAGATCGCATCGTTGTAGGCGAGGAATTAGCTCGCGGGTCGATAAGTCAGGCTGGCACAGGGCGACCGCTCCTGCCGGGTTTGTTAGACCTACCTGCACCCTATAACGCGCCATTTCGACGCATGATTGCGCATCCGGCTGTAGTGCAGCGGATGAATTGGATGGGCGGTAGCGGCTATCGCATGGGTGGTGCGACCGTATTCTGCGCGGTTCAAGGCACATCGGGGCACTCACTGCACGATGGCAATGAACCGATGACGCCATCACGCGGTTATGCTTTCAAAAATGGACGCAGTTATGCTGAGACCGTCACGATTACATGGCAGTTGCGTGATGTCGAGCCGGGATTGGGCGGTTTTGCGTGTGTCCCCGGTTCTCATAAGACGCAATACTCCATGCCACGAGGCATTCGGACGTGTGATGATACCATGGGTTTAGTGGTCCAACCCGTCATGAAAGCTGGGGATGTGCTCTTCTTTATGGACGGCGGTTGCACACACGGTGCCTTAGCGTGGAAGAATCCGATCCCCAGACGTGGGGTATTGATTAAGTATCAGTCGAAAAATGTCAATTGGGGCGGCGGTGTGCTTGATCCGCAGGACCGGTGGGGTGATATGGTTGAAGATATGACCGAGGAACAATTCGCTGTGATGCGTGGCCCCGAGCGCGATGGTCGCCACCGGACTGTCCCGCGACTGGTTGTAGAAGACGGTCAGGTGTTCGTTTCGTATGATGCTGAAGGGGATAGTTATGCATCAAAGCATCGCCGCAAACCGGGTGAAAAACGCGAATAATCGGAAGTGTCGAATCATACGCCATTGACGTTTGATGATGTAGAGGGGATTTGGGAAGACGAGATCCGACCGAAGTTAGATGCGTTTGCTTCTATGCAACCGCCTGAACCGGCACCGCCTTCCGATTCCGGATGGTATCCGAACTCACAGGTGCCTAAGAAAGGGCGGATACTTTATAGTAAAGTTTAGAATTAATTGGGCACTCTCAAACAGTCTGAATACCTACTAACAGGCATTCAGACTGGCACAAACTGGAAGTTTGTGGTACGAATGTGTCTATTTATTTTTAGGATTCACTATAACATATTCCGCCGCTAAAGCAGCGGGAGTCTGTCAATATGCAACTTAAACATCTCAGCCAATCAGCATTTGTAAGAAAGATGTCCGTTTGGACACTATCAATCGGACTCCTATTTTTCGGGTTTTTCTCTAACACATGGCGAGTGGCTGATCAGAATTGGTTTGACAGGCATCAGAAAGACACCGAAGCGCATGTCATGGGAAGAATGGTCAAATCTCGCCAAGATGGTATCTTCTCAGCGGGTGGTCTGAATGGTTGGGGGACAGCGAAAAGTACGGATGCGGAATGGATACCTTCAACAGAGTTGGGTCCCCAATATACCGCTTATCTTTACAAACTCTCCTTTGATAAATTTTCAACGTACAATTCACAACCTGGCGGGCAAGGGATGGTTTTTAGTCTACTCGATAGGCTCATTCCATTATCGCCGCAAACGAAATTAACGTTATTCTATGTGCTAACAGCTTTACTTTCTGCAGGCGCGTTGACATGCATCGTAGGTTGGTTCTATGAGGAATTTGGCGGGTGGGTTGCGATATTCGTCTTATGTTCGGCTGTGTTGTCTCAATGGTTGACGGTCTTTGGAAAGAATCTCTGGTGGAGTTTATGGGCTTTTTACCTACCGATGATCGCCGTCATGTACTTCCTTAAACGCTACAGAGAAACCTTGGACCGACAACTCATCAGGTTTGGAATTGTTATCTTCATCGCGGTTTCTATTAAGTGCTTCATCAACGGCTATGAGTATATTACCACTACGCTGGTGATGATGCTGGTTCCGCTCGTCTACTATGTCATCCTCGACAAGTGGAGCGGTCGCCAATGCGTGAAGTGGACGCTTGCAGCCGGACTCGGATCAGGCGTAGCAATTTTTTTGAGTCTCATCATGTTATGTTTCCAGATCGGTGCTGCGAAGGACGGGTTCATGGACGGTGTTGAGCATGTGGTCTGGTCTTTTGGAAAGCGCACGTATGCAAATGCAGAAGACTATCCACCCGTATATGCTGCCAGCCTTGAAGCCGGTACAATAGGGGTGGTCATTACCTACATGAACGGTATTTTCTTCGATTTCAACAACTATCTATCTATCTCTAACGAGTTCGTTTCTAACTTCCTACTGAAAATCCGTTATTACTACCTGATCGTTCTCTTCATAGCGATGTCCGCGCTGCTGTTTTGGCGTCGCAATAAAGTAATGCAAACAGAGCGACAACGACCCTTCATTGCCTTAATCTCGGCAACATGGTTCTCAATCTTAGCCCCCTTATCGTGGTTCGTCATCTTCAAGGCACACTCATACATCCACACACACATGAGTTTCCTTTTGTGGCAGATGCCGTTTATGCTCTTCGGCTTTGCCGTGTTCGGTGCTGCCGTTATCACACAGGCAAAACGATATGCTTACGACACGACTTAAACAGCTCAGCCAACCAGAACGCATAAGGAAGACAGCCATTTGGGTTGTATCAATCGGACTTCTATTTTTCGGATTTTATAATAACTTATGGCGCGTCGCTGAACAGCAGTGGTTTAAAAATCATCAACGCGGCACCGAGAGTCTTATCATCGGAAGAATGGTCAAATCCCGTCAAGACGGCATCTTTTCTGCAGGCGGGTTAACTGGATCCGGAATGCAAAAGGAAGCCCAAGGCGATTGGATCAATTCTGACTGGATTGTCGAGCAATACGCTGCTTATCACCATACCGGATCCTTTCCCAATTACTGGATCTACATGTCCCAACCCGGTGGACAGGGCATAATTTTCAGTTTCCTTGACAAACGCATTCCGCTATCACCTAAAATCAAGTTAGGGGTGTTCTATGTATTGACAGCACTCCTTTCGGCAATCGCATTGACATACATCATAGGTTGGTTCTACGAGGAATTCGGTCTGTTGGCATCTACATTCGTGTTGGGCTCAGCAGTGTTCTCCTATTGGTTGACAGGCTTTGGTAAAAACCTCTGGTGGTGTCTATGGGCTTTCTACCTACCGATAATCGCTGTCATGTACTTCCTTAAACGCCAGAGAGTACTAAAGAACCGTCAGTTCATCAGATTCGGAATTTTGATCTTCATCGCGGTTTCTATTAAGTGTTTCATCAACGGTTACGAATACATTACAACCGCGCTCATCATGATGATAACACCGTGTATCTATTATGCGGTTCTCGACAAGTGGAGCAGGCAACACTGCTTGAAATGCTCACTTGCAGCCATAACCGGTTCAGGAATAGCAATTTTGCTCAGCCTTATCATGTTATGTTTCCAGATCGGTGCTGTGAAAGAGGGGTTCATGGACGGTGTGGCGCATGTCATCTATTCTTTTGGAAGGCGCACGTACGGAGAAGCGGAAGACTTCCCTAAAAAATACGCTGCCAGTCTTCGAGCAGGCACGATGGAGGTGGTCATCACCTACATGTACGGTGTTTTCCTTGATCTCAACAACTATCTATCCATCAAGAACGCCTTCCTCTCTAACTTCCTATTGAAAATCCGCTATTACTACCTGATAGTTCTTTTTGCGGTGATGTCCGCGTTGCTGTTTTGGCATAGCAATAAAGCGATGCTGCCAAAGCGACGACAGTCCTATATTGCCTTAATCTGTACGACGTGGTTCTCAATTCTGGCACCCTTATCGTGGTTCGTCATTTTCAAGTCGCACTCATACGTCCATACGCACATGAGTTTCCTCCTCTGGCAGATGCCGTTTACACTCTTCGGCTTCGCAGTCTTCGGATCCGCCGTTATAACATGGAGCCAAAATAGAAGAAAAATTGAATCACAGCAAGGTTAGATTCAACCTTACCTCAAAACCTTTATCTCGCCCCAGGCGATAGCAAGTTTCTTTAGAGGACTGACTGCAAGTCCTTCTGAATTGAAGTTCCATTCGATTTCATCATCTGTCAGCGCACGATCATAGATACCCACCTCGTCTATTAGCCCTTCAAAATATCTTCGGGTGGCTTCGCCGATTCGGACAGATGCACCGATAAACAACGGAGATTCTGTGGTAATATCTGTGCCTTCAGACGCTCCTTCTTCAGCGTCTAACTTACCGTCAACATAGATGCGAGTCGCATCCGATCTGTCTGCCACAAAGAGGACATGATGCCATTTTCCATCGACCACTTCCTTGTCTGAATTAAAGACCACTTTCGGACCTGCCCCGGCTTCGTTCGCAATCGTCACATTCACTTGCGTCGTAATAATTTTCCAGAGGATCCTGGCGTTGTTACCACCATCTCCCTTGCTAACAATTGTAGACTGCGCGCCGTCCAATTCTGGTGGTTTCTCAACTTTGATCCATGCCATCATAGAAAAATCCGTGTCTTCACCAAAATCCAGACTCCCATTGGCCGGTGAGGAAACATTAATAGCATCAGGTTGACCGCCGAATTCAAACGCTTCGCCGATTTTGCCTTTGACCTGTTTAGGTGCGCCTACAATTGTTCCATCATTACCCCCGACAAGGTCCTTAACGATATTGCCTCGAACGTCTGCAGCATCAAAACTCCAGTAACTAACCAATCCGTCTTCAACAACTTGGCTCATAAGGGGATTCGCCTGCAAAACCAAGATCGCTAAAGTTAATATCAAACCCGTTTTCGCGTTCATTTGATTTCTCCTCTTTTATGTTGAGCAATGCTATGAAATCGTTTGACCGCATGAGCGGCGCAAATCCCTTCTTACAACAACCATCAATGACACGATTTCTCCAAATTATAACATACATAGAAAAAGATGTGCATCTTTTCGCTACCACATCCACACCAAAAAGATTGTAAAAAGGAAATAGTCGTGATAACATAATCCAAGTATTATAGTAGAGTTTGAAGGAATATTACACCTCGGGATAGTAACAACCCCACCTTTGCAGGCGGGGTTTGGAACTCCGCTCTTTGCGAGTGTATAGTTAATTTTGGGTTTTACTATAACCATAAACGGAACAAGCAAAACAGTAGCATGGAGATTACATGAACGTTAATCGATTGGATCGATGGATTGGCAGAAACCGATTGCATCCCGACGAAATAGATAGCAACCGCTTTCTAAAAGCCGCCAGTCTCTTCGCAGATACAGTTGTTCAATACGGGAGAGATAGATACACTGGCAAAGATATGCCGCTTCTTGCCGATTGCCTTCATACCGACCACTTGAAGGCACCCAGGTCTATGACATCCCACCGCACGGGTACCGAACCCAAACCAACGGTCTGGAGTTTCTTTCAAAACCAACAGAACCTGATGCGGTTGCTTGCCTCTGTAAGCCAATTCACCGGGGATGGCAAGTATGTCCATGCCGCTGGAGCCGCTGCCGAATACATGTTCAACCACTACTGGTATCCAGAAAGTGGCGTTCTACATTGGGGCGGACACGGCTATGTGGACTTGGTAACCGGTAATAGATACGGTATGAAGGGTGTTGTCCACGAAATAGAGGACGTATACCCTTATTGGGAATTGCTGAGAGCCGTGGATCCGGATCGCAGCGAGATGCTGATGAAAGGGATTTGGGAAGCAAATATCAAGGATTGGGATGCCTTACACTACAACCGACACGGTGATTTCAAAAAACAGGTTGACCATGCCAATACTTGGAGTAGACCTTGGAACGGATACAAAGCACCCAAAATCAGTGGCGATCTCTCGTTTATCAGTGTGGCACTGGATCTCGCTTATGCTGCTTACAGCTTGGGCTATCAAAAACAGGAGGAGGCACCGCGGATGTGGGCGGAACGTCTCTTAAATCTGATTATAAGGCAGCGAGACCCAGAGACCGGTATCTGGCCGAATCTGGTGCATCCGCAAAGTGGTAAACGCGGGCTGAACGTTTTCGGCAGAAAATATCCACAGGCGACCGAACCGAGGGTCTATGTCGGCAATCAGTTGAACCACACGATTACCCAGATGATGGGGATGCTGACAATCGTAGAAAATGCTCAAAAGTATGGACGCATCGGCGAAATGGCGCACATCAAAGCGGCGATTGAACAACACATCATCGGTTTCCTCAACGCTTCCTACGATCCGAAAAACAACACACTGAAAAGCATCGTTATTGATGGGACAGATCTTACAGATTTTCGGATACAAGGACCTTTCAGAGATGCGAAGTTATACTTTGGTGCAAAAGAAGGTGGGTCATTTCTACCTCAAAACATTACGCCGCTCTTTACCGCCGTTTGTGCGCGTGGATATCGGGTTTCTGGGGGCAGAACTGAGTTCAGGGACTACCTACGCACGATGTTTAGAGCCTTTGGCATCGGAGACATCGGTGCTGAAAAAAACAGCTGGGCAAACACCGAAGTAAAAACACCGCAGCTGAATTTTGGGACAACTGCCTTGGAACCTGCTTATATCTTCGCATTGGTGGATCTGTATCGCGTAGAGCCGAAGGCAGAATTTCTGGCGATGGCGGAACGGATAGGCGACAACCTGCTGCAAGGTAGACAACACCCCGATAGCGGTCTTTTCACGCTTGAAGATGACTTTATCCTCCACAGCAAGGTCATGGATAAACCCGAACTACAAGAAGGACACGAAGGGAAAAGCGTGGCTGAACTTCTGCAGGATACCCATAGAACCGCCAACCTCGATGCAATGGAGCCATTGGCACTGCTCAGCCTCTACGCTGCACAGACCGGACAGTACAACATCATGCCCGAATGGACGGCGGGTGGTCTTTACCTCAAGGTGAGCAGCGTTGGTCATATTGTTAGCAAAGAGATGCAGCTCTGGTTTGATAAGCCAGCACTGAAGCAATTTTACAAGAACAATAATATCAACTGTACTTGGTCTATTGATGAAGATTAAAATAGCAGGCTGTTGGAAATCTGAAGTTTAGTTTTCCGGCCTCGGTTAACATGATAAATAATAAATACGGTCATCGACGATCCAATAAGCATACGTCTTTGGATTAAAGATAGACGCACGCGACACTACTTATCCGTTCAACGACACCCTTCTCCGAACCACTCCATTGTCTATCAATAAACGAGTTGAATCGCTTTCGCAGACGGTTTTGCCACGTCTATCCCGTCAAAGGGGAGGTATTTGTCTGGGTCAAAGTCTATGTCGTATTTTATGGAAATGATTTGTTTTTTTTCTGAAAATATTGTATATTTATAGTTGTGCATAGACTTTATTTTTTTAATTTGAAAATTTTAAAATAGGTCTTATTATAACCTACTAAAATTTGGACAATTTATGTCGGTTGGACGTTGTGTTTTTCAACGTTCTTTATTTTTTCACGAGTTTTGGATGTCAGAAACCTAAGGCGCGAAAAAGCATATTTATGCCCGACGCAGGCATCTTTACATAGGACTCCGCCTTTGACAGAACCAAAATTTTTTGTGAAGCTAAAAACTTTGGCAAGCACCCTAAAAATTTTTGCGTCTTTACGCGGCTTCGCGAAACCGGAGCGCATTCGGTTTCGCATCAGGATGATGTTAGAAACCCTAATTTTACAAGGGTGGATCGTGTGTGAACCCATAGAACACACAATAACACATCAGAAGACTGGAAGCGTTGGCACGGTTTTTGCAAACGTGAGTTTGATAACCGAATTCGCATTTTTAATTATCAAACTCCCCTCCCATTTTAGAACTCGATTGCCTGTTGCAATCTTAAATCAACCAAAAGGAGTTTATGATGAAAACTTTATTTGTAAATCGAAATATAATTGTGTCAATTTTGGCAGTATTGATGCTGACATACAGCGTCCAAGGCATTAGCTATGCTCAGGAAGCACCTGACACCATTGTGGAATTTGCTGATACTAATTTAGCAAAAGCAGTACGCAGAGCATTACGTCTTCCTACTGGCGATGGCGTTGACCTTCTTAAAATTCCAAAAGCCGAATTGGAAAAATTAACAGGGTTAGAGGCTAGTGTTAAATATATAACGGATATCACTGGCTTAGAACATGCAACACAACTGAAGACGTTATATCTTAGTTATAACCAAATCGGTGACATAACCCCGCTTGCAGGACTTGCGCAGTTGGCGACGTTAGAACTCCGTAGAAATCAAATCCGCGACATCACTCCCTTGGCACAACTGACCAACTTAGTAGAGTTAGATCTATCAAGTAATAGTATCAGTGATCTAACGCCTCTGGCACAACTCACCAACTTAGTAGAGTTAGGTCTATCAGGTAATAATATCAGTGATCTAACGCTTCTGACACAGCTTCTGACACAATTCACCAACTTAGTCCGATTAGGTCTATCAGGTAATAATATCAGTGATCTAACGCCTCTGGCACAACTGACTAACTTAGTAGAGTTAGGTCTATCAGGTAATAATATCACCGATGTCACGCCCTTGGCACAACTCCGGCTGTTGAATTCCTTAGATCTCTCACAGAATAGTATCACTGATGTCACACCCCTGGCACAACTTATCGGCTTGGGGTCGTTAAATCTACATCTTAATAGGGAGCTTAGCAATATTATCCCGCTGGCACAACTCCCGCTGCGAACCCGTATACTTCTTTCAGGCGGTTGGGTTACGCCCGGTGAAATTGAAATCCTCGCAGTTTCACCATTACAACCGTTGACATCAATAACACTGGATGGAGGTTCGGCGACGCTGACACTGCTACCAGATGGAGCTGTCTATGATACATCAATTGACAATATCAAAAACGCCTTGACAGTAACAGGTCTTGATGGTGTTACGGTTTCAGATGTCAGCCGCGTAAGTGACAAAGAATTGGAAGTTACACTTGGATTTACAGGTAGTTTGGGAGAGACCACTATATTGACCTTTTCCTTGGGAAAAGCGGCAGTTCCGGGCTATGAAGGTCGGGACCTCACAGGTACAGCCCATGTGTACCCTCAATTCGGATTTACAGCGACTACCAGCACTCATCCATTGGAGGCTGTGGCGCGGAATCACATTTTTGTAACATTGAGACTGAGCGGTGGTGCTTTCGAGAATAGAACGGCTATCGCGGATGCACTCACGATATCCGGCCTTACAGATCTCTCTTATGATCGGACGTTTGGTCTAAGGCGCGTCAGTGACAGCGTGGTAACGCTTTATCTTCGATTTACTGGCAACCTTGAAATGGATTCCGTATTGACTTTCACCATCGGTGTAGATGGGATAAAAGACTATAACGGTCCAGCACTCACGGCTGAAATACCTTTCTCTACATCAACCGAAGTAGAAATAACTGGAGAAGTCGTAGCATCAACTATGTTTCCATTGACGACAGCAACGCTTAATGGCAGCATTGTCAAACTGACACTAAAAAATCTTTCCTTTGACGACAATGATCGTGATCAGGAGATCACAACATCCGGAATTCCGGGTGTTGATGCTGTCTCTTTGGAAAGGAGCCCTTATATACGGGTCCTAAATCAGCAAGAAGCCCTCGTTCAGCTTTCGTATGAAGGTAACCTCACCGAGGATGCCACGTTGACCTTTTTCGTTCCATATTTTTTAATACGTGGCAATTACGACGGTCCACCACTCGCAGCGACGCTACCTGTTACTGTAAAAGCAAAGCGGCAGGTACATGTTCCAGAATTAGAAAACCATTTGATGTATTGGATAAACACAGACACTGACAAAATCGAGTCCGTTGGACCTTTTGATGTGGTTACACAAGGGGTAGAGAGTCTGACTGTGGATACAGCGAGCGGCAGGCTTTATTGGAGTGAGCGCAGTAGCAGTGGCGGCATCATTAAACGCGCAAATTTTGACGGGACGAACGTTGAGACACTCGTTTCACTCTCAAGCGTTCCGCGTGGTATTGCTGTTGACGCTGTGGAAAACAAATTGTATTGGACGAACTCGGATCTGCAAATCCAGACCGCGTCCCTTAACGGTGAAGACCTCAGCACCGTCATCCAACTTGAGGATGAGATTGTTGAAGAGACCATAGAAAATTGTAGTCCTGGAGGGTCTGCTGTTCTTTTGTTTCTTATTATCGTAGATCTTTCTGACAACTGCAGTACAGAAACAATACTCGTCAACTTAACGACCCCAACAGACATCGCCGTGAACACAGCGGATGGCAGGCTATACTGGACAGAATTTTCCGGGCGCATCCGGCGTGTAAACCTTGATGGCACAGGTCTTGATACACTTCTACCCAATATAGGTAGTCCATACGGTATCGTCGTAGCAGGTGATAAGGTTTATTGGGCAGAGGAAATAGATGAGAATTCCGGTAAGATCCAACGCGCGAATCTTAACGGGACAAACATTGAAACACTCGCCACAGTCCAAGGTCGACCAACTGGCATTTCTGTTGACACTGCAGCAGATAAGGTGTATTGGGCAAACTCACTTGGCGGAATCCAGCGAACGGATCTCAACGGTGGTGAAGTTGAGAATGTAGTCTTAGGCATAACCGCACCAGGAGACTTCGTATTGCTTCCAGATGCGCAACCGGCAATAACCACAGATGGCGTGCCTATTCCAGCCTGGGACATCAATGCGGATGGGAAAGTGAATAGGACAGATTTGGTTATAGTTTCCGAGAATTTTGGACTCGTTCGCTTTCCTAACAAGCGCGCTGATGTCAATGGAGATGGGACTGTTGATATTGATGATCTTATTATTGTTGCTGAGCACTTTGGTGAGGGTGAATCATCGGAGGCAGCCGCGCCTGCAAGTATTGTGAAGCAACCGAGTTTAGATGCCGAAATGATTCAGACCTGGCTAGCTTTGGCGCGCCTCAGAGATGATGGTTCAATAACCTTTCAACGCGGTATAGCGAACCTTGAGCTGCTTTTGGCAACGATAATACCAGCGCAGACTAAATTACTTGTCAATTACCCAAACCCATTCAACCCTGAAACGTGGATACCGTATCACTTGGCAAAGGATGCGGATGTTACACTGCATATCTATGCGGTGAACGGCACATTGGTGCGGACGTTGGCACTTGGGTATCAGGCTGCGGGGATGTATCAGAACCGCAGTCGTGCGGCGTATTGGGATGGTCAAAACGAGTTCGGTGAAAAGGTTGCGAGTGGTTTGTATTTCTATACGCTTACCGCAGGCGATTTTTCTGTTACGCGCAAAATGTTGACACGGAAATAGTACACATTTGAAAAGAACGGAAGGTTGGAAGATGATATACTTCTAACCTTCTATCCAAGCATCCGATTGCACATTGTGATCAAAAACCGGTAAAAGGAGGTTTTTATGAGAATGAATTTAAAGTTCCAATCACTGTTTATGGCACTGCTAATGGTGATGCTTATTTTTTCTCACCCTTTTGTCATTCTTGCCCAACAAAATTCAGTAGAAAGTCAAGCCAAAATCGCTGCTGAGCGGGATGCTGAAACTGATGTGAATAAGTTGTCATGGAACGGGGCAGGTCTTTTTCTCGGTGCTGCCTGGAGTCTGATTGGTGTTAGTATAGTAATTAATAATAGTGTAGAGGTGAGTGAAGATACGAGAACGTGCATGTCGTGCTTATTCTCAGAATTAGACTCAGACTTACAAAGAGCATGGACTGTAGGAGTGATTGGGTGTATTGGATTAAGTTGCGGTTTATCCTTGCTTACTGCTATAGATATAACACGGTCGTCAAATCCTCCACCCGAGCGTCTCATTGGAAAATCACCTGAGTATGTTGATTTTTATATCAATGCTTACAGAGCAAAAGCCCAACGACTTAAGGGATCATCAGCAATAATTGGAGCTGCTGCCGCCGCCGGGTGCGGATTAGTGTTAATAGGATTGACGCATTCCGTCTTAAAGTTTCCCTTATAACGGGATTACGGATTTAAAGGACAGAAATTACCGCTTTTTGCATCTCAGTGTCCGATATTTACTTAATTTGCGTAAGTCCTAGTAGTCTGTCACATCTAAACGGATGGATGGTTCGTAGTAGGGCAATTCATTGCCCGTTCTTGACGTGCGATAAATCGCACTACTACGAACCAGGTTACCTTTCATTTTAATGTTGACAGAACACTAGTTAATTTGGATTTTGCGTGACACAGTAAATTTAATGCATAATAGAGGGATTTGAAAATGTTGGAGTAAACCAAGAACAGGCAGTGCACCAAAAAACTTGTAGGGCAAGCACCACGCCTTAACCCTACAAGTTTTATCAAGCATTGTGTCCCGAACGGAATTTATTTTCACTGTGAATAATCGTTCCGTTTCGCTGGCTCATCCGTGAAGTATTCGACGAACTCCCATTCAAAACCGTCTGCATCAATGAAATAGATGCGCTTTCGATGCGGATGCGGTTCAACTTTAAAACCTTCCTTGTATCCGGCAGCGAGCAAGCGTTCTCTGATACTCTCAGCATCATCAACAGCAAAACCGAGATGGTTTACATAACTTCCCTTACGGTCACCCGTGAACGGATGCTTGCGGTCTGACAAGGCGATGTAAAAATCGTCGGTCCCAAGGTGACACCATTTCGTTCCGTTCGCATTCTCACCACCGCCCCTGACTCGAAAATCTGGGAAGGCGGTTGTTAGAAAATCGATCGCTTTTTCAAGGTCGTTCACGGTCATGTTGGCGTGTTCAAGATAACGGCTCATTTCTTAATCCTCCTGAAATGTGGTAGTTGTTGTCGCATAGACTGTTCGTCTGTGCTTTTGGGGCCGCAAACGAATAAATGTATAGTTTCTAATACATTTTACCATATTTGTGAGATTTGTTTAAGTCCTACACAACGAATCAGCAGGATCATTTATAGTAAAACCCATAATTAATTGGGCACTCTCAAACTGTCTGAATGCCTATGACAGGCATTCAGACAGGCACAACCTAACAGGTTATGCTACAAAGATGTCTATTTATTTTTCGGTTTTACTATAGTTGTTGAAGTATCGGGCAATCGCTTTGTGGTGGTGCTTACAGGAAATCTGGACGCTTGAAATCCAACGCCGACACATTTTTTGATTGACAACTTCGTTGTGGTTAACATATCATAGCGATAAGCGTTGATCCCCTGCTATCGTCCGAAAGGAGTACCGAAAATGGCGAAAGCCTTATCACTCGTTGCTTATAACGATTTAGAAAGCCAAGTTGGGGCATTGGAAAGGGACGGTTATGTCTATTTCCCGAGTGTGCTTGATGCCGACGAAATTGCTGAATTGCGTGCGACCATGGACCGATTAGAGGCGATCCCAGAATCTCATGATCGGGACGAAACACTTGAAAATGGCGACGCATTCCGCCATAAGCTCATCAGCAACTCGTTTAATCGCGACCCGTTGTATCTCCAATTCCTTGATAGATCACCGGTTATTGAAGTTGTCGAGGCAGCGCATGGGGACGATTGCCATTGCATCGGTATGCACTCATGGCTGACGGGACCGGGACGGCCGGATCAGGGGTTACATACCGATTGGCTGCCAATTAGCCTACCGGCAGACATTCGTTCCGATCCACGCGTCAAGGTCCCAATCTTCATCACGACTGCCCATTACTATCTCAATGATATGTCCGAAGAGTTGGGCCCGACGAAGTTTGTGCCGGGCAGCCATTTTTCAGGTTGCTCTCCAAACGGCGCAACTGAGTGGAACAATCAAGGTGAAGAAAGTATTTTGTGTAATGCAGGGGATGTGGTGCTTTTCCGCAGCGAAGTTTGGCATCGTGGGGCTGCCAATACCAGTAACGAAATTCGTTATCTCATGCAGGTACACTACGCCAATCGGATGATTACACAGAAATACCCGCCCTATCTGAATAAGTTTCAGTTTGATGCGTCGATTCTCGCCCAAGCGAACCCTCGACAGAGACGGCTCCTCGGCGATCATCGACCGAGTAATTACGATTGAAGGCGGCACATAATTTTAGATGTGTCCTTGTTGGATTCGAGCGATTGGATAGTTAGTAGGGCGCGCCTTAAATTACAAAACTTTGGACAATTTTTAAAATCCTCAAGGAGTACTGAAAATGGCGAAGGAACTATCACTCGTAGCATATAACGACTTAGAGAGCCAAGTCGAAGCATTGGAAAGGGACGGTTATGTCTATTTCCCCAGCGTGCTTGACACTGAGGAAGTCGCTGAATTGCGAGCCACTATGGATCGATTAGAGACGATCCCAGAGTGTTTGGATCGACACCAAACGCCTGAAAATGGCGGCGGATTCCTTAACAAAATCATTAACAACTCGTTTAATCGCGATCCACTATATCTCCAATTCCTTGATAAATCACCGATTATTGAAGTTGCTGAGGCGACGCACGGCGAGGATTGTCATTGCATCGGTATGCAATCGTGGATAACAGGACCGGGTCGTCCGGATCAGGGGCTACATACGGATTGGCTGCCCATCAGTCTACCTGCAGATGTGCGTTCTGACCCACGCGTTAAAGTCCCGATCTTTATTACGACTGCTCATTACTATCTCAATGATATGTATGAAGAATTGGGGCCGACGAAATTTGTTCCGGGCAGCCATTACTCTGGATGCTCCCCAAATGGCGCAACCGAGTGGAACAACCGGACAGAAGAGAGTATTTTATGCAATGCGGGGGACGTGGTGCTCTTCCGCAGTGAAGTCTGGCATCGTGGCTCTGCCAATACGAGTGACGAAACCCGTTACCTCTTGCAGGTACACTATGCCATGCGGATGATTACACAAAAGTACCCACCCTATCTGAATAAGTTTCAGTTTGATGCATCAATCCTCGCGCAAGTGACCCCTCAACAGAGACGGCTCCTTGGTGATCATCGACCGAGCAATTATGATTGAAAGGGACACATAATTTGAGGTGTCTTTGTCAAGTTTGAGCGATTGAACAACCAGCGGTGCGCTCTATGAAAAGTCTTAGGAATTACGCAATTTTCCTATGATATCTTACGAGTTAGGTGTGTAAGCCTTGTCAGTTATTTTTCCGGAGGTGTTGCTTTAATGAAAAAGATTGGGATTACAAAGTTTTTAATTGGAATAATAATCACTGTTAAATTAGTCTATGGTGGTACAATGAAGTGCCACCGTTTATTCAGACCACAATTTCGCAAAGTTAATCCAAGTTTTGTTGCTCGAATTCCATAGGTGTCAAATAGTCTAACGCCGAATGTGGGCGTTTCTGATTATACACCTGTGTAATAAAATGACCGATACGATCTCTTGCCTCATGGATGTCCTCGTAATCGTTGAGATGAACTTCTTCCTCCTTGAGCGTTCGGATGAGTCTTTCAGCATACCCGTTCTCCCAAGGACAGCCTCTCCGGGCGACCGAAATCTCAATGCCATGATGCCTGAGGGTTGACAGGTAAGCCTTTGAAAGATATTGCACACCTTGATCGGAATGATGGATCTCCGGGATGCTTTGACAGAGTGCCGTCTCTAAGGGTTTCAAGGTCAGAGATTCTGTCAAGTCCTGACTCAGATGCCATCCTCTGATCATACGCGTGAAGACATCCATGAGCAGAGCGACATAGATGAAACGTCTTTTCAGGTGGACGTAGGTAATATCGCCGACCCAGACCTGATCGCATCGACAGACCTGAAGGTCTTTGAGGCGATTCACCCACGGACGCGTTCTGTCAACGGAGGTCGTCGTTTGACAGACACGTTTCACGGATACCGACACGTTCAAAGCTTTCATCAAGCGGGAGACACGTTTATACCCAACGGTGTATCCCATACGCTGTAGCAGCTGTCTGATACGCCTATATCCGTATGTCGGATACCGCAGTGCCAACGTCTCTATTTCATCCCGCAGGACTTCTTCAGAAGGGTCCTGCTTGGGGTGATAGTAGAGGTTGCTTCGGGTGAAACCCAGCACCTCACATATCTGTCGAACCGAATAATCGGTCCGGAGTGCCTCAACTATTTCTCGCTGCTCCGTCAGTTTTGGTCTAACCACGTCGCTGCTTTTTTTTGAATATCTAATGCCACAGTCAACCGCCCGACGAGCTGTTCAAGGTGGGCGATCCGCTCCGCTGCCTCGCTGGACTGTTTCTCTGTGGACACAAACAGAGAGCCTACGTTTTCAACGACTTGCTGCTTCCACTTAGAGAGTTGATCTTCACTCAGGTTGTGTCGACGACACACTTCTGCTTGCGAACTTTCACCGCTAAGTGCCTCAAGAACAACTTGGCCTTTAAACTCAGGGGTGAAGTTTCTTCGTTTTCGTTTCGCCATCGGGGCCTCCTTTCAAGTCGTGGAGATTATACCACAATCTTGGTTTAGGGAGTGGCCCGAATTTAGGGGGGCAGTACAAAATGTCCGATGCGATCTCTCGCCTCGGTGATGCTTTGATAGTCATTGATGTCAACTTCTTCCTCTTTGAGCGTGCGGATGAGTCTTTCAGCATATCCGTTCTCCCAAGGGCGTCCGCGACGGGCGACGGAAATCTCAACGCCATGTTCTTCGAGTGTGGTAACATAGGCCTTTGAAAGATACTGCACGCCTTGATCAGAATGATGAATCTCACAGACGCTGTGGCAGAATGCTTCTTTGAGCGGTTTGAGTGTCAAAGAGTGGTTCAAGTGCTGGAGAACCGATATGCCAGGAAACCCTGATAAGCCGGGTGAAAACATCCATGAGCAGGCAGAGATAAATGAAGCGTCCCTTGAGACGAATATAGGTAATATCTGCCACCCAGACCTGATCCTGATGAGAGACTTCAAGGTTTTCGAGACGGTTGCTCCAGGGTTTATCCGCCTGAAGCGATTTTGTGGTTTGACCGGCACGCTTGACGGAGACTAAGAGATTCTTCTCTTTCATCAACCGGGCGACGCGTCGGGTCCCAACGGTGTATCCCTGACGCTGTAGCAACTGCGTGATACGCCTATACCCGTATCTCGGATACTGTCCAGCAAGTTTCTCTATTTCTGATCGCAGGACGGCTTCGGACGGATCCTCTTGGCGGTGATAATAGAAACTACCCCGGTTGACACCGAGGATGCCAGAAATATCTCGCACGGAATGCTCCTTTTGCAATGCCGAAATGAAGCATCGCTTCTCAGACAACGTTAGTCCAACCATGTCAATAGTTTTTTTTGGATGTCTAACGCCACGGCCATTCTCCCAACGAGATGCTCAAGGTGAGTGATACGCTTCTCCGCATCGCTGGACGGTTTATCAGTAGAATCAAACAGCGAGGGGGCTTTTTCAAGAAACTGCTGCTTCCATTTCGAGAGTTGGTCCTCATTGAGATTATGACGCCGACACACTTCTGCTTGAGAAGTCGCACCGCTAAGAACCTCCAGAACGAGTTCCGTCTTAAACTCGGAGGTGAATTTTCTTCGTTTGGCCATTAGATAACTCCTTTCAGTGAGATTGTATTATAGCACAATCTTGTTTTAGGGAGTGGCCTAAAAAACCGTAGG
The DNA here is from genome assembly GCA_951828385.1 of uncultured Poribacteria bacterium. Lineage (GTDB taxonomy): Bacteria > Poribacteria > WGA-4E > WGA-4E > WGA-3G > WGA-3G. The sequence goes on along the minus strand of OX639973.1, from coordinate 1,849,263 downwards.
CAGTACAACCAGAATACTTTCCATCTGGTGAATATGAGGTGGCTACAATAATTATGGGAGATCATGTATCCCGTGAAACATGGGTATATTTTTCTCGTCCGGCTCCAGACATATCAAATGAAGGCCACGAAAGATTTACTGCCGATGAGCCTGCACCTAGTATTTATATAGAAACGACAATGCCTGATACGGATCCTCCTGAATTAGATGTCAACAATATTTATGTGAAGGCAACACCTACAAATCCAGAAGCACCTAATGGCGAGACAGATGTTGAAATATCTTTTAGAATGAAGGATAATATCAGTGGGCCTCATCAAGCAGTGTTTTATACAAGGGATCCTCACGGAAACGTTTTTCAACATATTTTTGACAAACACCATAATGGAATGTATCCAGACTATGATGTTACTGAATGGGAGCAGTTCAGTTTTAAATTCCTTTTACCAGAAGGTAGTGCACCCGGCAGATGGGGTATTACCAGTTGCACGGTAGAAGATCGAGCTCAAAATAGGACCGCATACGACTTCACGGAAATTGTTAGATTTGAGGTTTCAGATGAGCAGGTACCAGTTGATCCAGATATAAATCAAGATGGAAAGGTAAATATCTTAGACTTGGTCATTGTTGCCAATGCATTTGAGGAATTTGATGCTAAGGCAGACCTAAATGGTGACGGCAAAATTAATATATTAGACCTTGTAATAGTCGCAAATTCCATGAATTAATTACTCTTGAGTAGCACGCCGAGAGGCATTAAAAAAATCGTCAACCAAGAATGAGACGCTGTGGATAAGGAAAAGTAATGACTAAAACTTATGATGATTACCTTAAGTCGGCCGAGTTTGAGAAAGCGAGGCTCATGGTACAAGAAAGCAAACACGGTAACAGAACAAAAGCAGCATACATTGCACTATCCGTGATGAATTTGGACAAACACGAAAATAATCCAGACCTATACCCACACATTAATGATAGAAAATTGGCTGCCATGTTGGGTATGAATAATGAAGCAGGGAAGAGACCTATCTCTGATCAGCGCCAGCGTTTGAAGCAAGAAAGGGGGCGTATAGAGAAAGTTGTAAAGAACGTTGACACATCTAAAATGAAGGTTATCGGGGGCGGAAGTGAGTCTGTTTATCTCTATTATTTTCCTACTTATAGATTAAACTCCATATATTACATTAAATACATAGATGACTCTCACGAAACACCTATTTACGAATGCAACATCGGTAAGACTATCGGAAACGTTAAAGACAGGGTCAGTGCTCAAATTGGTCAGCAACTTCCTGAGAAAGCAAAAATAGCACTCATTATCAGAACAGATGATTGCGAAGCACTGGAAACAGAAATACACGATAAATTAAAGAGGAAGGGGTGCTGGCTTGATCCGAAGTCAGGTGCCGATGTTGTTGGAGTAGAATGGTTTCTAACGAACCCTGCCCAAGTTGAAGGAATCTTTAAGTCTATTCACAGAACGGAGAACTCCAAAACCAGCGATTAGCAGAAAATGCCCTAAATGTAGTATTAGCAAAGTCTCCAATGATATTACTAACCTAAGTTGCCATCTATTTGTGCACATAGCACTCCGCCGGAGTGCAAGAAGTTGTGAACCGCGGTTTCTATAGACATATCACCCCGCTGGGGTGGGGAAAACGCCTAAGCCCTCGTTGGAACGTTCAGAATTTGTTAGGAGCAACTTGGGTTATTACTACTGAAACGTTAGATCACCTAAGATGTCATGAACACACAAGTTACGAGCGATCAGATTGTATTTTATCGTGAAAATGGGTTTCTGATTATTGACGATTTCCTGCAAGGTGCAGAGTTGTCGTTGTGGCAGGATGCTGTTGATGAGGCTATCACACAACATGTAGGGCGTGATGATGCGTATCACAATCAAAGCGGAGGAGACAGTTACTACGCGAACGTCTTTGTTCAATGCGTTAATTTGTGGAAGACGAGTGAGAAGATTAAACAGTTGATTCTCGCCCCTGAGTTGGGTAAACTGGCAACGGATCTCGCTGGTACTTCGGGTGTGCGATTGTATCACGACCACGCGATGGTTAAGCAACCCTGGGCAAATCCGACGAATTTTCATGTCGATAATCCATACGACCCATTTTATTCACATCAGGCAATCATGTTCTGGGTAGCACTCGATGATATAACCGTTCAGAACGGGTGTCTGTATTTTCTGCCCGGTACACATAAGACGAGCGGCTTTGAGGTGGGTGGCAGTCTAGGAGAGGCAGGTGTCGGCGAACTGTTCCGCGAATATCCGCAGTGGGCGGCGATTGAACCCTACGCTGCTGAGATGAAAGCCGGAGCGGGTGTATTCATCAGTGGGATGGTCGCGCATGCGGCGGGTCCCAATATGACTACACATCCCCGCCGTGCGTTTGCAATGCTCTTTATGCCGGAGGATGCCACGTTCAATGGCAAGAAAAGCGCGTTGCCCGATGAAGTGGTTACGAAGTTGAAGACCGGTGACGTGTTGGCGGATGATGAGCATCTGCCATTGATTTTCTCATATCGAAACGGTAGCACACTGTCAAATCAGTTTTAAATAGAAAACCAAATATTAGGAGTTTTCTCATGTTGCGCGTAAACGTGAATGGAAAAACCGTCGTGTTGATCCTATTGATGATTTTATTTGTTTCCGCTTGTGGTGATGATGTCGATATCGATTATCTTGGGGATTCCTATGCGCCTACTTCCCATGTGGATGTTTATTTTTCAGAGGATGATGTAACCGAAGGCTATCTGGTGATAGGACACGCGACTGCAGACGGAGGGGACACAGAGACGTTACAAGAAACGTTAATAGAGAAAGCACGCGACAGCGGTGCTGATGGCATTATATTTGAAGGATTCGATCGGGTAGAGACGGGAGAACAAACCATCGTCAATGACATAGGTGACACAAGTATCGTTAACACGAACACCACAAGCGTCTTACAGGTTAAAGCGATTTTTATCAAATATAACAAGAATCTAAGGTGACTCAAACGCTTCTAACACTGGCTTGGCAATCCAACAATCCGGTGCGGTCACCCCGAAGACATGAGCAACCGTCGCAGCCGTATCATAGATGTTCACGAAAGAAGTCAGTTCTTTTGCGGGGGCGACTCCGGGCCCGGCAATAATCCACGGAATCTCGACCTCCGCCAGCGTCGCGCCGCCGTGCCCTTTTCCGACACCGCCATGATCAGCAGTAATGATAAGGATCGTTTGCGCCAGCATCCCCGCTGCTTCGAGTCCGTGAATTGTCTCACCAATGAGCCGATCCGCCTCTTCAACGGATTTGTAATACTCAGGCGTTCCATGACCGTAATTATGTCCAGCGTGATCGATGTGATCGAGATGGATGACCGTAAGCTCAGGCTGCTTTGCTTTAAAATAGGCGATGGCGCGATCGGTGGTGTTGACGGGACCGTCTGTATCTTCGATGGTGTTCAGGGCTTCACGTTCAAACAATACACCGAAACCACTCCAATCGTGGAAGCAGGCAATCACCGCGGATGGCTGCTGCTCCCGCAGCACACTGAAGATTGTCGGGAAGATACCGCCTGCTCCCACTGCTGTTGGTGCGAGCGCAAATTTATTGGGTCTCCAATCGTTGGAGGTGACACCATGCTGTTCGGGGCCGGCACCCATAAGCATTGAAGCCCAATTGGGGCTACTGGAGGTTGGCATCACGGCGCGCGCGTGCAGTGTATAGGCACCCCGCTGCATGAGAGCATCCATATTTGGCGTTTTCGCCTTCTGAATGCCGTCAGGACTCATCCCATCGCACCCGATGATCACCACATGGTTCACGCCCGGGACCTCGGAAACGGTCCGAGGCGTGATACCCAAAAATAGGGAGCCAACCAGCAGAATGGTTCCAAGCACACCGAAAACCCTTTGCTTCTTGAGAGAGATACACATTATTTTTCCTCCGAAACGGCTGCCGGTTATCTGCGCGCAGCAGCCTTGATTTGCCCCCAGGTGAGACTCAGTTTTCCAGCAGGCTCCACCGCCAATCCTTCGGCTTGAAGGTTATTCAAATCCTGCCAGCGAAAGCGGTAATTGACAGTTATCAGTGGGCGCGCCAGCGAATGACGGTATTTTAACATTATAGACATTTTTTTTGCAACTGTTTTGCCAAATATGTTATGATTGACAAAAAACACCACCCAATATGCTGGTGTCAAAAGGATGGATTTATATGGTTTACAAACAATGGAATTTGGCGGTTTTAATTGTGATCTTGATTTTTTACGGGGTTGGAAACAGTGTCGCAGCCAGTTCAACCGCAACTGGCACTGTATTTCTGGATACAAACGGAAATCAGGTGAAGGACAACAACGAGGAGGGGTTGCCCGGGGTTCGCGTCTCTAATGGAGAAGATATTGTCCAAACTGATGCCAACGGGCAATACACGCTCGCGGTCAGTGATGACACTATTCTCTTTGTTATTAAGCCCCGTGGGTTTATGACACCGATTGATGAAAATCGGCTCCCGAAATTTTATTACGTTCACAAACCACACGGTTCACCAGATGGACTGAAATATGCCGGTATCGCGCCAACGGGTCCGTTACCGGAGTCGATTGATTTTCCGCTCACTGAACAGCCGGAAGCTGATACCTTCAAGGTACTCGTCTTCGGGGATACACAGCCGTATAATATGCAAGAGATTGAGTGGTTAGCACATGATGTGGTTGAAGAAGTTATCGGGACTGATGCAGTGTTCGGAATCAGCCTCGGCGATCTGGTCGGTGACGATTTAAGCTTATTCCATCCGCTTAACGAAGTGATGGCTACTGTAGGGATACCGTGGTACAACGTCTACGGTAACCACGATATGAACTTCCTTGCGACGGATGACCGGTACGCCGATGAGACATTTGAACGCGTTTACGGTCCCACGTGCTATTCCTATGATTGGGGCCCCGTCCATTTCATCAACATCGACAATGTGTACTTTCACCGCGATGAAGAGGACAGACCTCGCTACTTGGGTGAGATCGGAGAACGGCAGTTGACGTTCATCCGCAATGACCTTGCTTTGGTACCGAAAGATCAGCTGATTGTTGTATCCATGCATATTCCGTTGAAGGAGATGCGGGATGTGGAGAAATTGATGAATCTACTCGGCAGCCGCCCGCATACGTTATCGCTATCAGCGCACACACATTTCCAACGGGATGACTTCGTCGGACCGGAGCACGGTTGGCACGGCGACGACGCACATCATCACCACAATCACGCAACCACATCAGGCTCTTGGTGGACAGGCGCGTTTGATGAAGTCGGTATTCCGCACACAACCATGCGAGATGGTGCGCCAAACGGATACGGCATCTTCACATTCACCGGAAACCAATATTCAATTCGGTTTAAGGCTGCCCGTCGTCCAGCGAATTATCAGATGAATGTATGGGCACCGTGGGAAGTTGTGTCGGAAGAGACTGGCGAAACAGATGTCATCGTTAACGTTTTTGGAGGCACCAAACGCTCAACAGTTGAAATTCGTGTGAGTGAAGACGGTGAATGGCAACCGATGACCTATATGCCTCAGGAAGACCCCTACTATAAAGCACTCAAAGCACGGGATGATACGAACCACCTTGAGCGGAAACTGCATACTGCACTTCGAGAAACAATGAAGCCGCAGTTGAAGGAAGACAGTGAACTGCCACAAAGAGGGAAACGGCTTAGCGGAATTGTAAAATCATCGCACATCTGGCAAGCGAAGCTCCCAGTGGATGTTCCCAAAGGTACGCATGTTATCTACGTCCGTACAACGGATATGTTTGGTCAAATTTTCACGGGCCGCCGAATCATTCGAGTGCGATAACTCGGTATCAGTATTCAATCAAAGTAGCAAAGTGCTTATTGGCAATACCCTCAAAATATCTATGAGATACGCTGTAGTGGGCTGTCCACACTAAAATTATAGATAGATTAGTTCGTAGTCGTGCGATTTATCGCACGTCCATAGGTCAGAACGGGCAATGAATTGTCCTACTACGAACAGGGTTACTTGCAATTTTAGACTGGACAACCCAGTAGTGTAATTCAGAAATCATTGGGTCTATACATTGCTAACTACGGTTTCAATACACGCGCAGCACCCAATTTATCGACTAAGTAAGCAACACCGTCACCCTCAGATATACCTAAGACAATCCTTGCTTTTCCATCAGGTGCGAAAAGTGATAGGACCCCGCCGCCCTCATTAACCATGAGAGAAGCACCTGTTTTTTCCTTCGACCCCTGAACTGTCACAACGCCATTCCCCTCCGCAACCAAAAGAGAAGCGGCACCCTTCCCTTTTGGACCATAAGTTACCACACGTCCACCCTCTCTGTTCCAAGAGATATGAACTCGCGGATTCATGTCGTCACTCATTACTCTTATATCCTTACGCACGATTAGCTCTCGGACGGTCAGTTTATCAATCGTTTCATACCCAGATTGTGCTGTGGTATCACTGTTCATGTTACCAAACATAAAACCAGCAAGGGTCAGCAATCCACCCAAAAACATATATTTCAACTTTTCACGCGACCTAAACTTCATTGAATTCTCCTTTTCAAACGTGACTCCGTTACATCGCTTTCACGACCCCTTTGATGTAGTTTCCATCTCCATCCGTCGCTTCCTTGAGAAGTGCTGGATAATCCTCAAGCGGGACTATGTGCGTTACAAGCGGTCTGAGGTCAATGATACGCCGCTCAAGGAATCGAATTGCTGGCGGAAACGTATCCCGAATCTTTGCACCCGGCGACGAACTCACCAAGTTAAACGCACCGCCGTGCCACTCGCCACCGTTGAATGTCACTTCTTCTCGGATACAACCGAAAAGATTGATATGTCCACCTCTGCGAACAATTTTCGTCGCGAGATTTAACCCCGCAGCCTTGCCAGAACAGTCGAACACCACGTCAATTGAACGTGCTCTTAGTTCTGATACCAATTCGGAGGCATCAATTTCCTTAGGATTATACGTAAGTTGCGCACCGAGCGATTTTGCCAGTTTCAGACGTTTCTCAACGAGATCAATGGCGATAAGGTCATGCGTGTAGAATCGGTTCAGTGCCTGAACGAACATAAGTCCCATAAAACCGCATCCGATAACTGCGACGTTGTCGGCAGGTCGCAAAGGTGCGGTGTCGAGTCCCGTTACAACACATGAAACCGGCTCAACAAGCCAATATTCGTCCGCAATATCCGATTCTGGAAGCACGTATATGTCTTCAGTTGAACAGTTCTTGATACCATCGAACCCCAATTCTACACTCGCAACCCGCGTCCCCTCCTCAATATCCCGGACACCGCCCCCAATTTTTGTGACATAACCAACGCCTTCATGACCCGGAGGTACGTAACCACCGTCACGAAAGGTCGCTAAATCCCATGCACAGACACCACACGCGGCATGCTGAACCTGCACTTCACCCGCCTGCGGATCGGATACATCAATATCAATAATCTCGACTCCGCCGTTTTCTCCATACCTAATCGTTTGTGTTTTCATTTTTTGGCACGTCCCTTCTTGCCTTGATCCAATAGTGAACGGTAACATGGTTTTCGCAGATTATAGCATACATCAGATGATATGTGGATGATTTTTAGGGTTACCCGGTGGTGTTGTTTTCACAGTCAGTAGATTCGGAAAGATATGGAACGCGCCAATTGGTCTTTAGGACATAGCGTCTCCAAAATAAGATAACACACGGGACACTAATAAGGAGTGCTATCAGCCCTATCCACCAAGATTCTTGAAATTCCGAGATTGTTTCATAAGAAGCAGGTGTGTCAAGATCCATTGTGATGTATCCCATGATCCAAGCAGATAGGTTATTTAAAATATGGAGGCTAATCGGAATGAAAAGCGACTTTGTTCGGATATAGAAAATAGCCATTACGCAGGCGAAACAGAACCCGCCGATGATATTAGTATGTAGCAGTCCAAAGACAATTGACGAAGTGAGAATAGCCTGTGTCACATCCCACTTGGCAGTCCATCGCGTTAGCAAAAGGCCACGTACGAAAAACTCTTCCATTACAGGTGCAATCAACACAATCGTTAGATAGTTGACAGCATTCGCGAGAATGTAATTATCACCGCGCTGCCAAATCATTACTGGGGAACTCTCAAGGTACCATGACTTGACGAATCCGGGAAAAACATAAGATAGTGGAAGGTACAAAACATAGATAGATGCAATGGCACTAATGACAAGCGGGACCACCCATAACGCATACCGTCCAAGCGTACGCCATGTCGGAAATGTACCGAACAGTCGGTTATAAGACAAACCTGCACCGGATAGTGCGCCAAAGTTAAACAGAAAGAAAAACCCGTACAAAAATAAGCCGATTAGTGCTTTTGGAAGTGGAGAATCTCTGCTGTATTTAAAGAAGATTAAAACAGTAATAATAGTGGCGATAAAAGCGAGAATGCCACCTATTACCAGTCTCCGACCGCGAAGTTCGCGGCGTGTTTCAAATGGATTGTCTTGCATACGGATATTTACCTTCGCTGAGTTCTCAGAAGTTTTGGCAATTACGGTCTACTACCAGTTTGTGTGCGAGCCGTCTCGGCGGCGTAGATGTGGGGATTCCCAGAATTTGAAGGTCTGTGCTGTTACCAGTGCTTCGTTGACTTCGATTCCCAAACCTGGACCGTCTGGTACGGGTATAGACGCACCGTCAAGTTTATGTTGCATAGGGAATAAGTCGTCATCATAGCGTCCGGCATTTTCTGTCGGCGAGGTGCGGATTTCCAACCAAGCGAAGTTGGAAACCGCCGCCGCCAGATGAACCGTCGCAGCCGTGCAAATCGGACCGAGTGGATTATGTGGCATCAAGTCGATATAGTGTGCTTCGGCTAAACCCGCAACCTTCATGGATTCCGTCAACCCGCCGACATTGCAAACGTCAAGGCGGGCAAAGTTGGTGATACCGCGTTCCAGATAGGGGAGGAATTGCCACTTGCTGGAAAATTCCTCGCCGATAGCGAACGGAACGTCTACCATCGTCCGCAGAGATTCATACGCCTCTGGGGTCTCATCTCGGATCGGTTCTTCTAAGAAATCGAGCGTGCCGGAAGGCATACGTTGGCAGAAAGATGCCGCTTCCGCAACACTCAACCGATGGTGGTAGTCGATACCGAGGACGGGTTCAGATCCGATAGCTTCCCGAAGTGCCGTCAACCACTCCGCTGTGAGACTTATCGACTCGCGTGGCTCAAAGATGTTTTCTTCACCCGGTGCTGCACGATGAAATACACCGGTTCGGATGACGTTCCACCCCTTCTCAAGCAATAAATTCGCATTCTCAATCAATTGCTCAACTGTAGCTGCACCTGTTGTAGCAAAGCAGGGGACAGTATCGCGTTGTTTTCCACCGAGCAGTTGGTAAACCGGCACGTTCAACGCTTTTCCCACAATATCGTGAAGTGCTATGTCAATCGCCGAAATCGCGCCTGTCAATGCGCGACCGCCCTCAAAATACTGGCTCCGGTACATCTCCTGCCACAACGCACCGATCCGCATCGGGTCGCGCCCAATCAGGAATTCTCGGTAGTGATTCACCGCGCCAACGACTGCCAACTCTCGACTCGAAAGCCCAGATTCGCCCCACCCATAGATGCCTTCATCGGTTTCCACTTTGACAATGAGTTGGTTTCTGTGTCCCACCCAAACGGGGTAAGGTTTGATGTCGGTAATTTTCATAATACGTTTTCCTATATGCACTTCGTTCTTGGTTTCTAATCCTTATACCAAATTGTTCAGCGCATGTCAATCTGTAAGTTGGATAATTGGCGGGGATAAATGAAGTAAATTCAGGTGCTTGAACATCCATGATCTATTGGATAGCAACTCGGGTTATAATAGTAAAAAAATCTAATCACTGGAGGGGTGATGCCGAGAGTCACGAATCAAAAGAAGATTGTTGAGGTCGCTGTGGACTACTTAATCCGTAAAGATGTTCCAGAGCCAGAACGCTGCCGCCAGCGATACACCCCAACCTATTGCCGACATCTCCATCCGTTGATTTTTGACGGAACGTTTATATTCATCGGTATAGGCGTTAACGTATTTGGGGGACTTGCCTAACAGTCGATCACTTGGAACTGGCGGGTCATTTACGCTTGCATGGACGACAGCGAACATCCAGCACCCCGCGCCGTAAGCGAGCCAACTCAAGTTCAAACCCGCGTCGCGTCTGGCATCTCCCTGCGCGAGCTCGACGATCGGATCGACGTGGTGTTCCGGTCCTGTCATCGCTTCCACTGGAAGTATCAGCATACAGTTACTGATGAGTATGAGGATTATTACTAGCGTGGTGTATCTGAAAATGGGATTCATAGGCCCTCCTTCACACCTAAGAAAATCTGATTGCGTTAATATAATCGATCTATTACGGAAATTATATCGGATTCTAATGTGTATGTCCATTTAAATTTGTGATTACCGTCCCTTGAATCAAATGGGCGGATGTGATACAATGCCAAAAACGCAAGGGGGGTATTCAGATGGCTAAGAACCAAATTAAAATAGCAGCGTGTCAATTGCTCACGAGTGAAGATGTTTCTGCTAACACCACAAAAGTACTTCAACAGATTGAAGCGTGTGCGAAGATGGGGATCCAGATTGCGGCATTCCCGGAAGGGTGTCTGTTCGGCTACTGTTGCCGGACGGATTATTGGGAACGCATTTCTCCGCAGGTGTTCAAAGAGGCTGAGGCGAAGATTGCCGAGGCTGCGCGCCAACACACGATGGCTGTTGTCGTCGGTTCCGCGCACCACGATGGGGAGCATTGGCACAACGATTTAGCGATTTTCGATCAACAAGGGAGCCTTAAATACCGTTATGGCAAGACCTTTCTCGCTGGAGAAAAATGGTGTATTAACAATCGTGGTAAGCTGCCGATTGTGAAACTCGCGGGGGTTGACTGTTGTTTTATCATCTGCCACGATGTGCGCTACCCTGAGTTGGTTAAGTTACCCGCGGCGATGGGTGCGCAGCTCTGCATCTTCTGCTCGTGTGAGGCAGGTTTGTTGTCAGAATATAAACTTTCCGCTTACCGCGCCATGCCGATTTCACGCGCGACGGAGAACGGGATTTACCTCGTAATGGCGAATACACCGGCAAATCCAGATGATTTGCGAGCAACAGGTTCATCGCATGGAAACTCGAAGATTGTCCATCCAGACGGTAATGTTATCACAGAGGCTGGATTTTTCGGAGATGATATCGTCTCGGCAACAATAGACCTTTCAAAGGCGACAGGTTCACAGGCGAAACGGACTTGTAATGAAGACACAATCCTTCGAGAATGGTTCCGACAAGGGTGTGAGTTCGTTGCGAAAGTCTGAAGCAATTAGGAGTTGGATTTATGCCGAATCAAACCGTTCAAATTCGTGCCGCTCGACTCGTTGACGGGATAAGCACATCCGCTAAAACCGATCAGGCAATTCTTGTGACCAACGGGCGGATTGACGCTGTTGGGGATCAAGAAGAGATTGCGAAACAGACACCGCCTGACGTACAGGTTATTGATCTCGGTGATGTCTGTATCACGCCGGGGCTCATTGATGGGCATACGCACTTGAGTCTCGCGGGGGACGGACGGAGCTACGTTCAGATGTTCTCCGAAACCGATGAGATGATGGTGTTGACTGGCGCGATGAATCTGCAACGCCACCTTGCCGCAGGAATTACCACTATCCGTGAGCACGGTGCGAGAAACAAGGTAGGATTTACGCTCAAGGAAGGACTCACACGTGGTTATATTCCGGGTCCCCGTACCTTAGTAAGCGGACGACCGATTACCTGCACAGGTGGACACTTCCACATGTGTAACGAAACAGCGGATGGCGAAGATGAGATGCGCCGCTCGGTCCGCCGGTTGGTTCACGAAGGTGCGGATTATATCAAGATTATGGCATCAGGTGGTGGTACTGTCGGAACGATTCCCGGACGTGCCAGTTACACCGTCGCTGAATTGCACGCCGCTGTTCACGAAGCACATCATTTCCACCGCCTCACAGTGGCACATTGCCGTGCGAAGGAATCGATGGTACGCGCTGTTGAGGCGGGCATCGATTTGATGGAGCATGCCGAGTTTCTCGATCCAGACGGTGAACTCCGATTTGATCCCAAAATTGCAGAGATGATGGCGGAATCCGGTATCTGGATTAGTCCAACCCTCCAAGCATGGACAGGCTATCCACGCATCGTTGAACTCCGTGCGAAGCGAGATAGTGATATGATTTCTAATGATGAAACAACTGAATTGCAACGGCTTGAGGCACGGGCAGAAGTGCGCTTAGATGTAATGCGATGTATGCTCGACTACGACCTTCGTGACCGGATCGTGCCAGGTACCGATTCAGGGGTCGGCAATCTCGCATTCGGTCATCTTGATTACGACTTGCAACTGCTCGTCGAAGTCGGGTTTACACCTGCAGAGGCACTCATTTCAGCGACCCGTATCTCCGCGGAGGCAATTGGAATGGCGGACGAGATTGGAACGATCGCACCGGGCAGAATCGCTGACCTCGTCGCTTTTGAGAGCGATCCGACGAGCGATGTAGATGCCTTTAGCCGAGTAGCAGCGGTGTTTCAAGCAGGACAACGGGTTAAATGAAGCACAGTATGCAGTCAAATATTGACCACACTCTCATTCAGCAGTTGTTGGCTGATGCTCAAAAAGACGACGTGCAAAAACTGGTTGTCGGCGCGGTCATCTATAAAGATAACAAATTCTTGCTTTTGGAGCGAGTTTTATCTGATTCCATGGGTGGATTTGTCGGAATTCCAAGTGGTACTGTGGAGACCGGAGAAGACCTACTCACCGCACTCGCCCGAGAGGTCAAGGAAGAGACCGGACTTATCGTAACATCGGTCCTTAAATATCTCAGATCCTTTGATTGGACATCCAGTTCCGGCAAAAAAACGAGACATTTCAACTTTCATGTTGAAGTCGGGGGTGGTGAGATCAAACTGAGTCCTACGGAACATCAAGCGTACTATTGGGTTGCGTTGTCCGATGCGGCGTTCACAACACTTAACATCTCGGACGCTACCAAGAAAATTCTCAAGACAGCATCGCAAAAGTAACGCGGGCGTTTGGTCAGATCAAAACTCATAGATGTCCTCACGTCGTTTTGCCACTTTATGTCGAACAAGTGCTTGCATATCCTCCGGCATCCGTGCAAAAGTCTCTGGAAAAACGGGTTGGTGTCCACCTTCCCGCATGAGGTTCCACCAGGCAGGATAGTAAGCGATATTCAACGCCATGCGATGTTGGTTGTCGGTTGTGTTTGCCCCTTGTCCGTGCCATGTACCGCCGTGCCATAGTAGCACAGAACCGCGTCGCCCACAGACAGGGACCGGGTGACTTTCAGTTATATCCTGTTCTGACGGTCTACGCCGTGCGCGATGGCTGAATGGCACAACGAGTGTCGCGCCGTTTTCAACGGTAAAGTCTGTTATCATCCAGATGGAATTAATCATCCACGGCGTTTCGGGAAGGTGCGATGGCAGGTCATGCGTCGAATCGGAATGGATACCGCCCTGCGGTGCACGTGGCTTGACCCATTTCGTGCAAGCCTCACCCAACCGTGCGCTGTCGCCGAGAAAATGGCGGACGACCTGTAGTACCTGTGGATGCGCGATACATTCCCAACACATCTCATCGAGATTAATTACACCGAACAGGGTTTGATACAGGTCAGCGTTCGGATCCTGAAACGTTTGACGATTCGTCGGGTTTCGGTGGAGTTGGAAGTACGTCTCCGCCATCGTATCCGCTTGTGCTGCGGGGATCGCATCTTCAATCAAACAATAGCCGAATGTTTCGAGATGTTCTATTGCGTCTTGTTGCGCCATTTATGGAACTCCTACCCCTTTCGGAGAATCTTTCGGTATCAGTGCGTCCTTATTCAGTCTAACTGAAATAACCAATCAATGCAAAGGCTGTCCTGAAAAGCATATTGACTATTTTACCACGTTTTATCGTGTGCGAACAAGCGGAAAAATTACAAATTTTCAAAACTATATAGGGTTTAAGTTGTTAGACAAGTCTCTGAGGATCCTTGCCTAAATTGAAATTAGTCCTTGGACACTGACAACGAAGATAGAATTCATGAAGAAAAAAAATGAAGTCGAAACTGGTGAATTGGAGTTTTTAGTCACGATGCATTATCTCCGGAAACACCTGCCTGCGACAGGTAAGATTTTAGATGCAGGTGGCGGACCGGGGCGTTATACGCTTGAATTTTGTCGAGCCGGCTATGATGTCATTCATTTAGATATTCATGCAACATACACGGCTTTTGCTGAGGAAAAAATCAAGCTTGAACCAAAATCTGTTGTAAGCTTTACTATAGTTTCCTTTTTTTCGTCCAAGCACATTGGGATCCAGTTGATCAATGAAAGGAAACCATCAATCCCAGTGCTTGTCTGCTTTCAACAAGGGTCAAAAAGTCTCAAATTACAATACCGTACCTTTGAAACCCTTATCATAACTGGGCATTCACTTTTTCAAGGCATCTTTCGTGCTGGAAAAAAGCGATAAAAATCGTGGTTTTGGTTCCTTTTAGTCTCAAAGGTGTGTAGAAGTGCTTTGAGACCTTTTGAGATGCTATTTTCTCAATGGGTGTGCGGGTTTGTGCCTTATCAGAAACGATATGGTTTCCTGCACTTATTGGACAAAAACAAGGTAGTTTGACAACTTTCACAAACGCACTCTTCCTTGATATTGGAAAAATTATGTGGTAAACTATATAGGAGCGTAGTTAGTAGAAAATACGATCCGCGATGCTTGGCGTGGTCTCTACCGAAACTATAGTGAATCGTAAAAATAAAGAGACACTTTCATCACTCGGTAGGTTCGGTTTCCTAACCGAACTGGTACAGAGTGTCCTATTAATTCCAAGTTTTACTATAAGTTGTATCGGGAACTGGACTGATGGAACTACGTGAACACTTAATAACAATTGATTTTAAATAAGAGGTAAATACCTTGAATGGCAAAATTTATCTCATCACCAATCTGGTGAATGGGAAGCAGTATGTCGGAAAAACTATCGGAGACGTAAATCACCGATTTAATGAACATGTTTCTGACGCTATTTCTGGTAGGGTAAATACCGATCTCGCACGCGATATTCGTGCATAAGGTCATAACCGAGCTTTTACTGAGAACAAATGAGGAAATAAAGTTAGAAAGTGGGATACACATAGCCTTAAAACTGCGCGGCAAACACATACCACCAGAGGATATAAATCGGGCAAGAGAGTGGTTTATCACGAACCCTGATAAGGTAATTGAGATCTACGAGTTTTTCATGGGAGTGTCCCCTTCACAGATACGGCGAGACTAAATTCTGATTCGTAAATAAACTTCCGCTTGTTACAGTATATCCAAATGCTCACCGCAGCTATGTGAAGTTACCATGGAGATTTAACTGATAGGATAACCTCATATATACAAGGGATATAGAAATAATAAAAAAGACTGTATTGCTAATATCGGATGAGGCTATGCCGGATGATACCTTTGAGGAGATTCCTGCTCGTTTTTTATCTTTATTCACGTCCCCAGTGATTCAGAGAGATGACATCAGGTATCCTGATTTCGCTGAAAACGGTGCTTCAATTGAGGCAATAGGTAAATTTACCCGTCCCATCCAAGGATGTACTGTATTTGCTTTTCGATCTGACTGGCAAGATATCAATACAGAACTTGAAGTAGCATATATCAAGGAGAATCATACAGACAAAGAAATATCATTAATTGGTATGTATTCGGAAGACTCACCAAAATACCCATATTTTATCAAAGGTGTATTTGAAAGCACGCCTTGGGAACAATTACCTGTGCTGACCCATGAAACTTTTCGTTTCTACATGGACAATTTAGGTATGTATGTTACAATGCAGGCAATCCCCTATTTAGGAGCTAAATATAGCACAAAAATAGGATTGTCTACTCATGGGTATGAAGAATGGTGTCCTACAATGAATTCAGTACTTGATACTCTATAGTGATTATAAATAAATTCTGCTGACTATTCTATTGACTCTACCGGCATCGGGCTGCGGTGTTCGTCCTGAGGGGCAAAACTGGCCTGTCGTTGGAATCCATCGTTAGACCGCTGTGTCCAATTTGCTAATCTATGAGTCCGAAACGTCTAACTAACAAATTTTGTTCGCGTAGTCGTGAGAAATTGCTTCATTTCTTTTCGTACCGAAATGACATCAATGTATGAGAAGATCACACGAAAGTCTTCATCCCTTTCTGTTACGGAACACCAACACATATCTATTCTCTTCTACCTGCTCTACCTCTTCTAAAGGCAGATGCTTCTCAACAATGTACTTAGCAAAGGCGACTGTCCAGAAGTACCATGGCGACGCGTACGTACCTTTGTCTGGAATTGTACGACTTCCTCCTATCAAACCGGTCTGGACATCGTATCGTTCTGGAAGAGTTTCCTCTCCTGCCCTTTTGACTAATTCATCGTGCATAGTTACAACGAAAATGCCGTTATCTGATAGAATCCGTTTAAGCTGGACTGACAGGCTCTCCAGCGTCTGGTAAGGTAAGTACCCAATATTGTGTGGGAGCAACGCAAGATCAAAAGAATCCTCTTTGTAAGGTAGAGCAGCCATATCCCCGATATTAAATTGACATTGACTTCTTCTTCTGAGTGCCACTTTTTTGGCGTGGCGGAGTGGAATCTCTGCGAAGTCAATACCGATGGCTATTGCGCCCATGTCTTCCATAGCAAAGGTAAACCGTCCTGCATTGCAGCCTAAGTCTAATGCACGTATACCAGGCTTTATCAGTTTAGGCAGGTGGTCTTTGTACCTATCAACAGCAAATTTCGATCTTGAGTCATCGGGATCAGTCGTCGGGTGGACACCTGCCGCATTGTAAAATTTCCGAGTTGCATCAAATATGTTCATGTATTTCTTTTCCGTCAAATATGGCTTGCATCGTTCGGTGCTATCGTGTAAATTAGCAGGATAAGCTGTGTCATACATTTTGCCATAAGTTATCGCGTTAGACAAGAGAAAATTTGCTGTAGAAGGAGTCCGCAAATGCTATCAACTGAAAACATGGGAGGCGTTGTTGTTACCCCAAGCCAATTGAGCGATATGCAAGCGGGCGATTATATTCTCCATGCCCGCGATGGTGTGCTAAACAAGGTTCCAGTGGAGAAAACCCGTATGCCTTTGGACCCGGAAGCGCATTACCAAGGATTGAATCTTGCTTTGGCTCCCGATGGAACTATCTATGCAGTCCAGCACACTATCATCTCCAAGTCCATAGATGGCGGTAGGACCTGGGAACACCTCAATAGGGATCCTTCCGCGTTCGGATTCAGTGGGTGGTTGTTGCAAGCGAACAGACAGGGACAGCTGATTAACGTGAGTCAGCGCGGTGAAGAACAACCACCCACTGTCTGGGTATCTGACGATGAAGGTGGGACGTGGGAACAGACAAGTGAAATTGATGTCGCGCCATTTCAGAAGACCGTCGCTGGTGCAAGCCTGACACGACTCAGTGATGGCAGGCTTCTCTTGCCTATCAAAAGGCGTGATGATCCGTTTTACGAAGGCACGAACCCCACTTATGTCTTTGTTTCTGACGATAACGGACACACTTTTTCAAACCGCTTTTTTTTGTCGGACTACGGCAATGAAGTCAACATGGCAGAACTTTTTCCCGGGCAGCTGCTTGCAGTCATCCGGTATCAACCTGGACCACCGGATCAACCGCATACGAACAAAACCGTTTTCCTTGCCGACTCGGTGGACAACGGTGCGACATGGACAAACCTCCGTCAACTGACCAGCGTGCATGGACAATGCCACGGTGCAGCAGTTGGGCTTTCTAACAACCGCGCTGTTGTGGCGTATGACCACCGTTATCCAAGAGAACTCGGTAGTGGTCGTGCGATGGTAAGTGATGACAATGGCAAAACTTGGTCGGATGAAGTTTACTACCTCTGTCACGGACATGTTGCAGGCTTCCCGCGACACATTTGTTTAGATGGTGAAGAGATATTGACTTTCATCGGTTCCTGTTACGGCGATGTGAGTAAATGGGAAAACGCCACAGGAAATTCGCACTTCTGCATTATTCGGTGGCGACCGGTTTAGAGATTATCGCGATCGGTAGGACGTGTGGATAGGTTCGTTTTCGGTGGAATATCCCATGAGATGAATCCGCACCGCGGGCAGCGCATCTCAAGTTCAACAAGATTTCTGATTTTGCCGGTTTTTTCTGGTTTTCGTCGGGTTTGGCATTGTGGACACCTAACAGCCCGAAATTCATCAGCATCGCTCCTGCCGAAATATGCCGCAATCTTAAATAGGACAAACAACAACGCGACAATGAAAATACACACACAACTAAAGATGAGAAAAGGAAAGAATGTCGGCATGTCGCTTTCCTCAAAATAGGTAGGTGGGGATTAACGTCAATGTTCCAGGAGTATCAGCGGTTTGACCGAATCTTGATGGTAGGTGGTTTCTGGAACGGTGTCGTGAAAGAAAGGGGCAAAGAAGGCATCGGCGGTGTCCAAAAAATCTGGTAGATTGAGCCCCATATAATTACCCGATGCATCGTCGCATTCAACGACAACTTGCCGTAATTTATCGCGGCCCGCGGTAGAAAGCGTACGCAGCGGACGTAACATCCGCATGTGGTATTTAATTAAAGATGCTGATACTTGAATTAACCCTTGAAGGAAGAGACGGTATGTGTCTTCTGCTTGGTGCCATAGTCCTTCCCATGCCTCGTGTGCTTCCCACCAATAGGCGAAATTGTAGAGATCTACACCGTAGAGGTAATCCTCGTTTTGTCTCCAGTATTCCGGGGACAGCGGTTCAGCGTCGTGTTCCTCTTCTATCGCGTAACTGTGTCCGAGCGGGTCGCGAATCGGATGTGGCGTGACACCGGGTATATGGCGATACGGTGGAAACGGCTTTTGTGGGCAATAGCGTTGCCAATTTTTATCAAAGGGTTCCGGTTGTTTAAAAGCGTCCATATTCTGGGAGGGATTTGTAACCCCGAATGCCTCTACGCTCTGCCGATCCCGATGTAGTGGAAACCTGCAGCGCGTGCTTCTTCTGGCGAATAAACATTACGGCCATCAATAAGAATAGCGGTCTTCATCTGCTTAGCGAGTCTACGCAGTTCGAGTTTATGATAAAGGTCCCATTCCGTGACAAGCACCAATGCGTCTGCGTCGTAGGAAAGTTCGTAAACATCTTCGATGAAGTGCAGTCTGTTGTCCATTTCATGCTTTTCACTTAAAGCACGCCGGGCGTTTGCGATAGCGATCGGATCGTGTGCGCGGACAATTGCGCCGTTAGCGATCAGTTCGCGGATGATGTCAAGTGCGGGTGCTTCTCGAATGTCATCGGTGTTCGGCTTAAAGGCGAGGCCGAGGATACCGATGGTTTTACCTTCAAGGGTCCGGAGCATCCCCCGCAACTTTTCAACGATACGTTCCGGTTGACGGAAGTTGACGGTGCGTGCGGCTTCTGTAATCGGCATCTCGTATCCAGATTGTGCTGCGACCCCTAAGAGTGCGGCGGTATCTTTCGGATAGCAGCTGCCGCCCCAACCGAGACCTGCTCGTAGAAATAGGTGTCCGATACGCGCATCGAGTCCAATACCACGAGCGACTTCTGTTACATCCGCAGCAACTTCCTCACAGAGTCCAGCGATCTCATTAATAAAACTGATTTTAAGCGCGAGGAAAGTGTTCGCTGCATATTTAATCATTTCAGCACTGTTCGGATCCGTTGTCATCATCGGTGGCAAGTGGTAAGCGGATGGACGTGGGAACTCGCTTGGCGGGTCAAAGGTCTGTTCAAGGATGGGTTGATAGAGGCGACGCAAGGTATCAACGGCTTCATCACTGTTTGCCCCGACGACAATCCGGTCCGGATAGAACGCGCCTTGTAGTGCCAAACCCTCTTGTAAGAATTCTGGATTTGAAGCGACAGAGATATTCCCTCGGATCCGTCGTTCCGAGAATACTTCCTCTACAACCTCAGCGACACGTTGGTTGGTGCCGATCGGAACTGTGGATTTGACGACAAGCGTGTAATGCTTATTGGGTAGGCAGACTTGTGCGACTTCTCTCGCGGCTTGTTCGACATGTCGCGTATCCGCCTCACCGTTCTGCTTCGGTGGTGTTCCGACAGCAATTAGGATTAGTTCCGCTTCCGGTACAACTTCCGCTACGCTCGGTGTGAAACGGATCGTATGCCACACTTCCTCAAGGAGGTTCTGGATGCCGGGTTCATGGATCGGACTTTTGCCTTCGTGCAACAGCGTTAATTTGTTTTCATCTTTATCCACCGCGGCGACATCATGGTTGAGATAAGAGAGGACCACCGTTGTGGTTAAACCGACGTATCCTGTTCCTATAATTGCAATTTTCATCAAAAATGGCCCGTGAACACCATGTCATTAGGACAAGCGGATGAGCCCTGCTCCTTCCGTGGTTCGCTTTCAAGATTTGAGTTTTAAAGATGCTCTAAATCATCTAAATCTTTTTGCCTTCCGCTGGCTTGTTTGTTGCGTTTCAGATGTTCAAGATTGATAATTTGGATCTCAACATCATCGACGACACCAATAATGCGTTCTGAATAACATTCTTCAAAACGGACTCCAGAGATTGTTGTTAAAAGTTCAATTCTCATTGGAGGGGTCCCCATTCGGATAATTTGATTCTGTCTCAAAAAGAGGTCAGCGGTTAATTGGGGTGCGTCAAAACCAAATTCTTTCAAAACAGTAACCATTTTTTCGGCATTCTCTTTCTGAATTGCAATCCAGATATCCATGTCAGCGGTTGTACGTGGATGTCCATGGTAGCTAACGGCGTACCCCCCGATGAGAAGATATTCAACTTGGTGTGAGTTCAGCAATTTCAAGAACTCTTTGAAGTCGTTCGGTAGTTGGATCGTAGCCATAGTTAATCTGCCGCATCAATTCAAGGGCCTCCATACGTTCCTGCGGCGTTTTAGAATGCCAATATGCTTTGTCAGCCTCATCGGCTTCTTCAAAAGAGGATAGTACAGAAAGCGTTCCCTTATCCACTTTGAAAGTATCAATTGCACGCATAACTCTGTCTAAAACCTCCGCTTATTACACGGCTGGTGGTTCAACCTTTTCCAACAGTCTATTGATAATATCCAGACTTGTAATACCGTCGGCTTCGGCGTTGAAGTTCGTCAGAATTCGGTGTCGGAGTACCGGTATCGCGACCGCTTTGATATCCTCGTATGAGACATGATAGCGTCCCTGGAGAATCGCACGTGCCTTTGCACCGAGAACAAGATATTGTGATGCTCTCGGTCCGGCACCCCATTGGACCCAATCTTGGATAAAATCATGGGCATCTGCAGAGGGACGCGTCTGACGGTTCAATTCCACGGCATAGTCTACAATCGCCTCCGCTATAGGAACTTTCCGGACGACCTGCTGTATTTGCAAGACTTCTTCGCCTGTAATAACGGCTTTTATCTCCGGTTCATACGCTGCTGTTGTCGTCATCACGATCTCTTTCTCAGCATCTTTATCAGGATAATCAATCGTGATATGGAACATAAACCTGTCGAGTTGTGCTTCTGGTAACGGGTATGTACCTTCTTGTTCAATGGGGTTCTGTGTGGCCAAGACGAAAAACGGACGTTCCAATGCGTATGTTCTACCGCCTGCAGTGACCTTATATTCCTGCATGGCTTGTAAGAGTGCGGCTTGTGTTTTAGGGGGTGTTCGGTTAATCTCATCGGCGAGGACGATATTTGCAAATACGGGTCCTTTGATAAAGCGGAAAGCGCGTTTCCCCGCTTCGCCTTCCTCAATAATATCAGTGCCGATAATATCGGATGGCATCAGGTCTGGCGTAAATTGGATGCGATTGAAAGGGAGTTCAAGAATCTGTGCGAAGGTGCTAATGAGCAGCGTCTTGGCTAACCCCGGTACCCCTACGAGTAAGCAATGTCCCTGTGAGAAGAGGGCGATGAGGAGTTGCTCGGTGACTTCGTTCTGCCCGATGATTCGCTTTTTGAGTTCTGTTAAGATGTTATCCCTTGCCGTTTTTAACGTTTCGGCGGCTTCCATATCCGTTGCGGTTTGCGTAGTCTGTGTATTATTTTCCATATTTTTGTATTTAATCGTTTGAGGTTTTCCACATTTGAAGTCCGTCGAAATCGAAGTTGACATCAATGATCCGCGCGCCTGCGTCTTCAAGTTTTTGTCGGACGCGGTGTTCGCGTGTCGGTTCACAGTAAAATAGGAGGCATCCGCCGCCGCCGGCACCGCAGGCCTTTCCACCGGTTGCACCATTCGTCATAGCAATTTTAAAGAGGCGATCAATCTGGTCATTTGTGACAGAGGGATGCAACTTTTTCTGGTTGTTCCAATTTTCGGTGAGAAGTTCACCGAATTCCGTTAATCGCCCTCGCATAAGTGCGGTTTTCGTCGCCTCGGCGGTGGTTTTGAGGGCTTCCAGTGCGTTGCGAACACTCGGTTCTTCGCTTTTATATGCGTCCGTCACGTTCTGATGGATGTTCCCAGAAAGTCGAGACTGCCCGGTGTAACAGAGCACGAGGTTTTTTTCAAGTTCGTAGCGGATATGGGGTGGGAATCTCAATGGCGAGGTCTTTACCTCTTCGTCTTGGAACTCCATAAAATGGATGCCGCCGAGCGCACTTGCGTAATGGTCCTGTTTCCCGCCGAGTATTCCGAGTTCATGACGTTCGATGGTACTCGCGAGTTCAGCATATTCGTATGGGAGATAGGTCACTTCCTTAAGCGCGCCAAGGGCACCGACGAGTGCTACGCCCATTGATGCGGAGGTGCCTAATCCACTCCCTGGCGGTGCGGTGGATTGCGTGATGAGATCAAACCCGCCAATTTGTATGGACATTCGCCGTACAGCCGCCTTCACCAAATCGATGTTTCCATCATATTCAAGCTGACGGACATCATCTGCTTCGATGAAGGTATCGAAATCTGCGGAATAGATACGAATGCTTTTATCCAAGATCCGTTGCAGTTCAACAGAATCGTCTTGTGTTATCTGCCGCTCACACCGAAGTGTTGCATAGGCGTATCGATTGATGGCTCCGTTAACAACGCGCCCCTTTGACTGCTCGGTGAAGAGGGCAACGTCGCTCCACCCGCCAGCAAAATCGATGCGGACTGGGGCTCTCGTTCGGATTAACATGACGAGTCTCCTGACATCAGTTTTTAACGAACGCGCTTGCAAAGCGTGCTTGGAAGCGATGCGGACAAAAAGTTGGAAAGGGTACCCACAAATCATGCATGCAAAAATTGGTATCATTAATTGCGGGTGATAGCCCGTGTTGGCATACGTTAGTAAAGGCAGTCTCTATGGCAGAGATCTGCAGAGACTTCTACTGATGGCCGTAACATGAAAAAGCCGCAGGCATCCCTCTGTGTAGAAACGAGGCACAGCCTCGCGGCTTTTCCAAAAAACTGAGCGAAAAAACCGCTGGTCTTAAGCAGCAGCGTCGCGAAGTTTCTTACCAGCTTTGAAAGCAGGGACGGTTTTCTCCGGAATATCAATCGGTGCGCCAGTCTGTGGGTTGCGACCCGTACGGGCTGGTCGTTTTTTGGCTTCAAATGTTCCGAACCCAATGAGGCCGACGGAGTTGCCGTTGCTCAAAGCTTCGCAAATGGTCGCAGCAAAAGCATCAACGGCAGCGTTCGCATCTTTCTTGCTAAGTCCGGTCGCTTCGACGATACTGCTGACGACATCGTTCTTCGTTAATTTTGCCATGTTAAATGTTCCTCTAATTTTTGCCTGAATAAGTGAACGCTGCTTTTACCAACATCATCTGGAAATCGCACGCCTCCCGCCTCAGGCATAAAATGAATTTAACAAAAACTAATAGTAATTATATTATACTATACAGATATAGATATGTCAAGAAAAAATGTGACTAATGCTGAAAATTAGTCGAAATTATTAATGCATAGGCACTGTAGTTCAGCCTACACTGCTTCGTCAGAAACAGAAGCCTCCAACAAGGACCCCTTGACATAATATGTCTATCTTGTCATAGGTACCCACTACCTAAAGGTAGGGGCTTGTGCTTCATAGCGACTGCGGTTTTCTCAGATATAGTTAACAGTAACCAGTAACCAGTAACCAGTTAAGAGACTATGATTAATCAGATCGTTTCTTTAACTGGTAACTCGTAACTGGAAACTGGAAACTGAACAACCGTCTTATTATCGCTCCACCTTAGGCAGCCAAGCCTGCCCGTTTGATATTTTCCGCGAACGTCGTGGGTTGGCTCTGTTTCCACCCATTTTACAGCTTCCCTTCCTACCGGGAACGCCGTGCGGCAAGTCCTGAAACTTCGGGAGGTATCTCCTCCGCTCACGCATTCCAGTCTACGTCTACGTTTTTAGACGCATTGGCTTGATATGGACGCTAACCACCGACTCTAAAGGTTAGAATATAGCGATGGGTTTTATTCCGCTTTCGCTGGACATTTCGTGCTGTCCATCACATTGTTAGTTTCCGTCTACATCTCGCAAGCTAAAGCATGGGGATTTGACGGAAGAGCGTTAAAATTAATACCATAAATCGCAGTATTTGTCAAGTTTTTTGTTTCAAAACAGTGAATTTCTCGTTCAAATGTACAGTCTTTACCAAAATATTTGCTTTAAGGGGCGTGTTTGTGGTAAAATTAAGTATTAAATTCTACTAAAGATTTTGCTTGAACAACACAAAAAAGGAAATATCAGAAATGCGTGAGAGTTATCGTGTAGCGGTTGTCGGCGCGACGGGTGCTGTTGGGAACACAATGTTGCAACTTCTTGAAGAGCGATCATTTCCGCTCGCTTCCCTCAAACTTCTGGCATCACATCGCTCCGCCGGTGAGATTCTATCGTTTAAAAATGACCCCATTGTTATTGAGGAATTAACACACGACTCGTTTGAAGATGTAGACGTGGTGTTTTCATCAGCAGGTGCGTCCGTGAGCCGCGAATTTATCCCTACAGCCGTAGACAAAGGCGCGCTCGTCATTGACAATACCAGCGCATTCCGTATGGACGCGGCCACACCGCTGGTTGTCCCTGAAGTTAACATGGCTGCTGCGAAGACCCACAACGGGCTGATCGCAAATCCCAATTGCTCTACTATCCAAATGATGGTAGCCCTCAAACCGATTTACGATGCTGCTGGCATCAAACGGATAGTCGTTTCCACCTATCAGAGTGTTTCCGGTAAAAGTGGGCGCGCTGTCATGGAGTTGGTCCAACAAACAACTGAAGCCCTTGAAGGCAAACCGATCACTTTGGAGAAGTTCCCACACCAGATGGCATTCAACGTTGCATTTGATTGGCCCTTTTTAGACAGTGGTGATAATGAAGAAGAGGTCAAAATGATCAACGAGACTCGGAAGATATTAGAGGACGATACGATTGGTGTCTCCGCTACAACCGTCCGAGTGCCGGTCTTCTTCGCACATTCAGAATCCATAAACATTGAGACGCATGAAAAGCTCACAGCAGCCGAAGCGAGAGAGTGCCTCGCTGATGCACCGGGTGTGAAACTTATGGACGATCCGAGCAATCAGCAGTATCCGCTTGCTGTTGATGTCGCAGGTAAAGATGAAGTTTACGTGGGTAGGATTCGTGACGATGCCTCCATAGAAAACGGTTTGAACCTCTGGGTCGTTGCGGATAACCTCCGTAAAGGTGCCGCCTTGAACGCTATTCAGATCGCCGAAAACCTGCTGTAAGCCTGCGAAAGTGATATGGAACTCAATCTTACCACGCTACCGGATTACCTTCGCCAGCGACACGCAGAAATCCGTGTGTTTGAACCGGAGGCGGAGCTCCGTATAGAAGAGATTGGCGATGGTAATCTCAACACCGTCTATCGCGTCTCAGATGCGGCGCGTCCGGCGCGTTCGCTTGTCTTGAAACACGCACCGCCCTACATTAAGATACTGGGTCCCGACTACCCGTTGTCTACCGAGCGTTTGACTTTTGAGTCTCGCGCCCTTGACGTTTACAATCGGTTGGCGAGCGGCACGGTGCCTGTGCTGTACGATTTTGATGTGGACGCAGCAGTCATAGCGATGGAGGACCTCCGAGACGCGTACGTACTACGGGATGCGCTGATCGCTGGTACAGTGGACACTGCAATCGCCGAACAGGTCGGGCGATTTATGGGTATTGTACATAGCCACACATACGTCGATAACATTGGCGCCGCAACCGCACAACACTATAGACAGCAATTTGCGAACGCCACTATGCAGTCGATAACTGCTGATTATGTGTTCACTTTTCCGTTTACCGAACATGAGACGAACTTCTGGACACCCGGTTTGGCACCTGATGTCCAGCACTTAAAAGCAGACACGGGCTTTTTGCGTCAAGCGGAGCATCTCAAGCGGATTTTCTTAACAGCACAGCAAGGCGTAACCCACGGCGACCTACATACGGGTAGCGTTCTCGTCCAAGACAACACAGCCAAAGTGATTGATGCCGAATTTGCTTTTTACGGTCCCGTCGGATTTGACTTGGGGTTGTATTGGGCGAATTACTTCTTATCCTATTTTTCGCATCAAGGCAACCTGAGTGTACAATCAGCACTCAAAACAGCGGTTGTGCAAGTGTGGGACACCTATACGGCTGAATTCACGATGACTGATGCTGGATTGAAATCGGAGATGTTAGAAAACATCTTTCAAGATGCCGTTGGGTTTGCAGGATTGGAAATGCTGCGCCGCCTCATCGGTGCCGCGCATGTCAAAGATATTGAAGGTATTGTTGATCTCTCTCGAAAACTAAGTGTAGAGAGCGCAGCACTTCAATTCGGAACAACACTTGTCAAACAGCACCGGTCTTTACGAGATGTCGCAGTGCTCATCGCGATGCTTTCTTAATCTTGATAATTTTGACCCATTTTCTTCCGTTAGCAGTAAACGGGTCTTGATGAAGTCGCATACCATTTTTGATGAAGATATAAACCTAAACAAAAACCGGTTTTTTGACAACGGAGAAAAACCGAGCAGAAATCGCCATAGTTAAAAATATGAGAGACTACTATGAAATCCTCGGTATTGACCGAGGTGCCACCCCTGAAGAAATCAAAAAAGCCTATCGCAAACTTGCAGTCCAGTACCACCCGGACAAGAATCCCGGCGATAAAGCGGCGGAAGAGAAGTTCAAAGAGGCATCTAATGCGTATTCGGTACTTTCGGATCCCGAAAAACGACGTGTCTATGATACCCGCGGGCATGCAGGCGTTCACGGTATGGGGTTTGAAGGCTACCAAAATATGGACGACATTTTCTCGCACATAAACTTGGACGATCTTTTCGGGCGCGGGTTCGGTGGATTCGGTGGGTTCGGTAGATTCGACGATGCGTTCGGCGATGCGTTCGGGCAACGGCGTACGACGGGGCCTACCCGTGGACGTGACATCCGTATGAATCTTAACATCCCTTTTGCGGATGCGGTGTTGGGGAGTAAGAAAGAGGTCAATATCGAAGGCAAACGGATTACGCTGACAATCCCACCGGGCATTCAGGACGGGCAAACCTTACGGATTCGGGGACACGGCGAAACCCTCGGTATCGGTACTTCTGGCGACTTGTTGGTGACGGTCTCTGTACAGTCGCATCCGACATTGACTCGTGAAGGCGCGGACCTACTCACAGATGCGAAGATCTCTATGACGACAGCGGCGTTAGGCGGTTCTGTTCGGGTGCAAACGTTGACAGGCGATGTGGACCTGAAGGTTCCAGCGGGTGCGCAACCGGGACAGCAATTACGTTTGCGTGGGCAAGGTGCGGCGGATGCTTCTGGACGGAAGGGCGATTTGCGGGTCCGGTTGGTTGTGGAGATTCCGAAGTCGTTGTCGCGGAAGCAGCGGAATTTGCTGAAAGAGCTTGATAAGACGCTATGATATAAACCTATTGACATACTTCTGTCAATGATACCTGATAAGAAATAGACAAAGGAGCAGTTATGCAATATGAACTCAAGCCAGTCACTTTCTATTTATCATCAGGTATTGGCGATAAATGGTGGAAACAAGAGGCGCAAGACGCATATCAAATCGTTTCAGACGCAATACCCGAATGGATAGGACTTGTCATTCACAGAGGACTCACGCCTGAAAAAACAGTAGGTAACTACTGGACTGTCTCTGATACTGAGACGGGCGCGATTCTTATGGGAGGAGATGTACTTCTACCTGTTTATGATAAAGATGCACTTATCAAATTGGCGATTGCATCTGTACAAAAATGGACACGTGAGGCATATCAGCAAAAAGTCAAACGTTTTAGGGATGATCTGAAAAATCTCAAATATGTAGGGAAGAAACGACTCTCAAGTGCTGATAAAAATAGTAGAACTTTTCTATCCTTAAATTGAGGTATACAGAGAGGCTAAATAGCGTTGATCCTAACTTAACTCATCCCAAAACGACTTATTGCGTATAAAAATCAAGGGATTCAGCGATGGAACTGGAAAATTACTTTGACTTCGTTCAAGAAGATGTCATTCGGATCAAAGGCAATCGCATTGATATTGAGATTGTGTTGGAAGATTATCTGGAGGGCGCGAGTCCCGAAGAGACTCTGCTACGTTATCCGACCTTAAGTCTTGAAAAAATACACGCAACTATCCTCTATTATTTGGCGAAAACAGAGGAAGTGGAAGCATATCTTGAACGCGTGCGGCAACTTGATGAGGCGGCGGAGCAGGAGCAACTGCGGAATCCTTCGCCTTTCGTCGTTGAATTGCGGGAACGTTTTGCTAAGGCTTCTCAGGAATTGCTTGAGGCGAAAAGAAAATCTATTGAACCGGTGGATGTCCTATGAGACCTCTGTTTCTCCTTGATGAAGCGGAACTAAGTGAGATGAGAGGTAAACCTATGCCAACCCAACTTGAACTCATTCATGGCAATATAATGGATGCAGAGGTTGATGCTATTGTAAACCCAACGGACCTTGTTCTCAGCGGGGGAGGCGGTTTGGACCGAGTAATTCGTCAAGCCGCTGGTAGCGAGGTTGATCGTGCATGTGAGGAGATTCGCGAAAACTACGGTGGTTGCCAAACAGGTGAAGCTGTTATTACTACAGCGGGTAACCTCTCTGCAAAATATATCATTCATACTGTCGGACCGATTTGGATTGGAGGCGGAATTGGAGAGCCTAAGATGCTCGAGAGTTGCCATCGGGAATGCCTTCAATTGGCTGTGGAAAACGGCGTTCAATCCATTGCTTTTCCGGCTATTAGTACTGGAACATTTCGCTACCCGCTTGAAAAGGCAGCACCTATTGCGCTGAAAACCGTGACAGAATTTGTGGAACAGACACAGCGACATGATGACTCCGTGCCGAGACTTATTCAGTTTTTCCTATTCCAAGAGGAAGCGTATGTATGTTACGTGAAGGCACTGTCGGTCCTCGGATTTCGTTTGTCCTGTTTTCTTGGACAAAAAAGTAAAAATCACTTCTGAAATTCTTTTTTTCTGTTTTGAGCGGTTCTTTGTGTAACATAGTATAGGAGAAGGGGCAGATGCCAACTATCTACAATGTGAGTGACATAACGAATATATTATCAAGTACTATACAGAGAAATATATTGGTACAGGGTGAGGTAGAGATATTAACAGATGGACCTTCAAATGCTTTTTATCTCATAAACAAATCGAATAAACTTAGATGTTTCATACCAAAAGGCGTTATGGCTCCTCCGTTGGAACAAGGACAGGTAGTAGTCATAGATGGGAAAATTACGCTTTTTTTTTCCTTTAGTCAATACCAGATCACCGTTAGCGACATACAAGTTAACGGGGTTAACGCGAAGGCGTTTGACGTTACAGAGATAAGTAATAAAATATCAAAACTTGTAGCAAAAAACCAGAACTGCAAAATATCCGGATACAAGGTAAAGTTTTAGCAGTTTTTTCAGCTGCAGTTTCTAATTGGGATCTCTGCGACGTGGGCGGTCCACCAGAGCTTCAGATTAAATGTGTACGCTCCGGATCTATAAGTTCCCCAGTGCAAGTAGGGAATAACGTGTGCGTCCGAGATAATGTTAGTATCTATTCTTCACAGAGTCGATATCAAATTGATGTTACTGGTGTAGACCCAATAACAGAAAATAGCACGGAGCAGTGCCAATGCTCAGGATGTTCTCAATGTGGGAACCAATGTGACCGCCTCCGCGAAGTTGCGAATTTTCAATCGTGTGCTACATGTCTTCCACGTCCTCCAGATGAGTTATACGAACTGTGTCCGGAATGTTACGCGATTAGTCCAGACCATGAAACTAAAGTAGCAGATGAGGTTTATGATCATTTTGATAAGCTTGAGGTTAATGGATTTTCTCCAGACAGGGAATATCAAATTCAGTTTGGAACTCGCAATGGAATCGCTGACGTTGTGTTGGCTGATGGAAATGGGAGTTTCGCTGCCATTGCGGAGTGTAAGGGAGCTGGGTATGTAGGGCACGGGATTGAACAGTTGAAGTCTTACCTCTCTGCAACTGATACCCGCTTTGGTATTTTTGCAAATAGAGTAGATAAAAGTCAATGGAAATTTTATGAGAATCGGGGTGCAAACTGCATTCCTGAGATTGACCTTTCTAAATTTAAGGAAGGAGTTGGTGACGGAATAACCACTCGCGAACGGCTTAGAGATGAAATTAGAGATCTCAAAGGTGAAATTACTGCTGGATTAGAAAACCAGAAATCCGAACTGATGGATGCAGTTGAGCAGATCACGCAAACCGAGCACAATCTAACTGAACGCACTTCAGATCTCACACAGCAGATTGAGACGCTGGAAAATTATAAGTCCGGACTGCATGAGGAAATCCACCGAAAGTTAGACAACCTTCTTGAAGAAAAGATGCAGAGGCTGGAAAAACCTCTCTCGGACCTGAAAATTGAATTGCAAAAACGAGGCATCGTAAACTGGTTTAAAAATCTATTTTCAAAGGAGAACGAATGATTTTATTATCACAACGGTGTCAAAACGTAACGCCATCGTCCACTTTGACGATCACCGCGAAGATTAATGCGTTGATCGCTGATGGCGTAGATGTCGTCAAAATTAAATCGGACGAAAAGGATTGCAATTGACTGGAATGAGGGTATACTTAAAAAATATGCAGGGGATTACGGACACTCTCTAAAATTGAACAAATTTGTCATGATGTAGGGTATCGGCCGCCCCGTATTGGTTCTCCTGAAACAATATTGGAGAAACTCTCATGTGTGATAATCCGGTAAAAGACATACAAAAAGCTAAAGCGCGCCTCGTCACCCTATTTGGTGACTTAGAAACGTATATGGAATTTCTAATGAAACAGCAACAGAAACGTATAAAGCAGGGCGTGAAATACGTTGATTACTCGGGCATCGGAAGGAAAAGGTAAAGAAACATTTGGCTTAACCTCGTATTTCAACTGTTAACCGCTCAACATAGGAATTGGAAAATTCATCAACAAAGTATGCAAAATATCTTACACGAATTTTGGGAAAACTTACCGCACAACCGGTTCGACATCGTGAGTAAAGACATCTTCGGGACATTCGCCGAAGATTTATTGAAAAAATTAACCAATATCCCCGGACTGAAGTTCGTAGAACAACTTGAGACAGAACTGCCAACGGTTGAAATACGACGCATGGATACTTTATCGAAGGCAGAGATTGACGATAGAGAGGTCTTGGTGCATATTGAGTTCCAAGTGAGTCGCGAGAGTGCACCAGAGATACTGAAGCGTAAGGTCGGCTATTTCGGAAGGTGCTTTGAAAGATACGGTTTGCCGATTTTGTCTTTTACCGTTTATCTCCGTTCAGATGCCGGTGGGAACGACCCGGGCGAGTATCGCCAAAACTTTCTGGGACACAAAGTGCTAATAGAGTATCAGGTGGTCCGGCTGAGCGAGTTTGATGGACAATCCATTTTTGACACGGATCAGACCAGTCTGATAGCGTTTACGCCGTTGATGCAATCCCCGGAAGGCGTATCCGAGGTTGGATGGATTGAGCAGTGTCATAAAATGACGCTTGCCCTCCCACTTGCTCCGGATCTACAGAATAATTTATTGATATGGCAATGGATTTTGAGCGGTTTGATCGTCGATCCTGCCGAAATCCGCCATCTGTTGGAGGGACCCATGTTAGAATCATCAACTTACCGATATATCCTACAGCAAGGTATCGAGCAAGGTATTGAGCAAGGCGCGCGAGAAAGTACCATTGAAGGCATTATTGAAGCCCTGGAGATTCAATTCCGCGAGAGCGGTGTCCAAACATTAAAGCCGATGCTTGAAGCCATTGAAGAGTTGCAGCGTCTCAAAGATTTGCGCCGCGCAGTGTTGCAGGTAAATAGCCTTGATGAATTCAAAACCCTTTTGGCATCAAATGGGAGTTGAACCTGCGTAGGAAAGATATGTATCCCTGCTTATACGGAATGCTCTCTATTCTCTACAAGCAGATGCAACAATCCAACGGAGCGTAGCAATGGAACTGGAAGATTACTTTGACTTCGTTCAAGAAGATGTCATTCGGATCAAAGGCAATCGCATTGATATTGAGATTGTGTTGGAAGATTATCTGGAGGGCGCGAGTCCGGAAGAGATTCTGCTACGTTATCCGACCTTAAGTCTTGAAAAAATACACGCAACTATCCTCTATTATTTGGCGAAAACAGAGGAAGTGGAAGCATATCTTGAACGCGTGCGGCAACTTGACGAGGCAGCGGAGCAGGAACAACGACAGACCCCTTCACCTTTCGTGGTTGAATTGCGGGAACGCTTTGCCAAGGCTTCCCAAGAATTGCTTGAGGCAAAAAGAAAGTCTACCCAACCGGTAGATACCTTATGAGGTCTCGGTCTCTGCTTCACAAAAGAGTGCTTGAGCGATTCAGATAATGAAGTTGGGCAGATATTATGAGAACCCTAGACACAGTACTGTGTTGTTTGCACTCACGTTCCCAACCTCGTTATCCGCGTTTTCAGTCTTGTCCTATGTGTCGCATAGAAGCACCACGGGAGACTATAATCGTAGAAGCTGCTATCAATTATTTTTCTAAACCTGAGTTTCAGGAATTTTTTATTGATATAGAACGTGGAATTCAGATGGGGGTCGACAATCGCAGAGCGGATATTGTGCTTCTTGATAAGGCGGAAAATTTTATCGCTATTATAGAGTGCAAACGAACCGGTGTCGTAACTTACGGTCATGAGCAACTGAAGGCTTATCTCTGTGCAACTGATACACAGTTTGGGGTTTTTGCGAACAGCACGACCCCCAATGATTGGGAATTTTATGAAAATCTAAGGCGGAATCAATTTAAGAAACTTACGCGTAATCAATTCGAGAAAGAAACCCTTTTACAATGCTCCATAGAGTCCATGCGTGAAGAGAGATATAGACTCGAAATTGAGATTGAGCGATTTAAACAAAACAATGAAAAACTGATAGAGAGAAACAGAACGGAAACTAAGACGCATGGTCGCCTTGAACAAAAAGTTAATCAATTAAAGGCAGAAAAAACTGAATTAGAAAACGAAGTTGAGAGGTTGGAGAAAAAAAAGCGCGAAATACAATCAACTAACTTACAGATTAGTCGTTCTTGGCAATATATCGCTGGTGTTTTAAGCGTGGCTATGTGTATCTGTATCGCAATTCTGGCGGTACTGGTAAACAAACAAAACAAACTCGTGAGCGAGAACAAGGAACTTATTAGCCAAATTCAAGTGTTGCAGAAACGATTAGATGAAAATTCTCCATCTTCAATAGCGGGTACGATAATGTCGGAAAAGGAAAATGAATCCCTCCGACGGGAGAAAAAAATCCTGCAAGGAAAAGTAGATGAGATTCAGGATGAAAAAGATAAGTTGCAAAAACAACTACATGAAAAGAATACGCAAATCGAAACTCTAAATTCTAAAGTTTCACGTTTGAAAAGTGAAAACAGCGCACTTCACAAGAAAAACGAGATGCGGCACCGTTTGCCATCTAAACCAGAAACACCGTCGGATAAACCGGTAGTCTGGGAAGATTCATCCTCACCACTACCTGTTGCAATCAATATCAATACTGCTTCTGTTGAGGAGCTTCAAAAACTTCCTGGGATCGGCACAAAGAAGGCACAAGACATTATTGAATACCGCGAAAAGCACGGCAATTTCAATTCTGTGGATGATATTACCAAAGTCAAGGGCATTGGCACAACAACGTTAGAGAATTTGAGACCGCTTATTCGCGTGGAATGATTGACACGGTGAGATATAGAAACCTCACCATAGGTGTCAATTTAGTACTGTAGGTTGGGTTGAACGGAACTCAGAAGGCAGATATGTTTCCCAAATACCTCTCAAATCCAGTGGGTTGTCATCTGTAACCAAGAACACAGTGAAACCCAACTTCACACCGTCAGGATCTCAGAAACCGCTAAGGCGTTGGGTTTCTCTCGGTTTTTGTTTCGTGTCCGATCTATGGAGAGAGTTTAGGTTTGTGTTACTTTTCAGAGTTTTGAGGGTACCCGTTCAACCCAACCTACAGGACGACACGGTTTTTTCTAAAATTGACACTTATGGTGAGATATAGAAACCTCACCTGTTCAAATTGGAAGCACATTAGGCATAAAAACCAAATAAGGAGAACCAATGATCTCATTATCACAACGGAGTCAAAACGTAACGCCATCGTCCACTTTGACGATCACCGCGAAGATTAATGCGTTGATCGCTGATGGCGTAGATGTCGTCAAATTCGGGGCAGGCGAACCCGATTTTGATACAATAGAAAATCAAGGAGTTTATTGAACCTACAGGTAATAGCGAGGAGAATTCAATGTATACATCACCTGCGTATCAAGAAATTGTTGATTTTATTGCGGCAGGGACGACCCCTGAAAATATAATAGACTTTTGTCCATCCGAAGATGCGAAGGAGCGTATTGCAGATCTCATCCATCGCGAGAAGACAACGGGACTCACCTCTGAAGAAACGGCAGAACTCAATCATTGTTTACAACTTGAACACCTGATGCGTCTTGCTAAATCTCGTGCCCGATACTATTTGAAAAATGAGTAAGACTTAAACTCGCCCAATTTCGACTATACCTAAAAGTAAGGAGAACCAATGATTTCATTATCACAACGGAGTCAAAACGTAACGCCATCGTCCACTTTGGCGATCACCGCGAAGATTAATGCGTTGATCGCTGATGGCGTAGATGTCGTCAAATTTGGGGCAGGCGAACCCGATTTTGATACACCCGATTATATCAAGCAAGCCGCAATCGCT
Source organism: uncultured Poribacteria bacterium (assembly GCA_951828385.1). Classification (GTDB taxonomy): domain Bacteria; phylum Poribacteria; class WGA-4E; order WGA-4E; family WGA-3G; genus WGA-3G. Next base: position 1,813,880 of record OX639973.1, on the reverse strand, counting down.
GCACTTGATGCGGGGTTTACAAAATATACCCCCGTCCCCGGTACGCCCGAACTTCGCGAGGCAATCACAGAGAAATTTAAACGCGATAATGGGTTGCGTTATGAACCTTCGCAAGTTATCGTTTCGTGTGGTGCCAAACATACTATCTATAACATCTTCCAAGCGATCTGTGATCCGGGTGACGAAGTTATCTTTGCTGCACCGTATTGGGTCAGCTACCCGGAACAGATTAAGCTTGCAGGCGCGGTGCCGCGCGTCATTGAGACAACACCGGCACAGAATTTCTGCATGGTACCGGATCAGGTTGAAGCAGCGATCACCTCAAAAACGAAGGCGATCCTGGTTAACAGTCCGAGTAATCCGACAGGGACCACCTACGATCTGGACACACTCAAGGCAATCGCCGATCTCGCTGTCAAACATCAGGTCTATCTCATCTCTGATGAAATTTATGAGGCACTGCTTTATGACGGTGCGACGCATCAGAGTCCGGCTTCTTTTAACGCGGAGACGAAAGCGATTACCTTTGTTGTCAACGGCGTATCAAAAGCCTACTCGATGACAGGGTGGCGGATTGGGTATACTGCGGGTCCCGAAGATGCAGTCTCAGCGATGTCGCGTATCCAATCGCACAGTACTTCAAATCCGACATCTATCGCGCAGAAAGCCGCTGTCGTTGCACTCAATGACAATAAATCACAGGATGCTGTCGAAGCGATGCGAAAAGCGTTTGAAGAACGCCGAGATGTCATTTGCCAACGTTTTGACGAGATCAACGGGGTCAGTTATGTCAAACCGCAGGGCGCGTTCTACATCTTCCCCGATTTTTCTGAACATTACGGCAGAACAATCGGTGGACAGAAGATTGAGGGTTCAATGGATATCACCGATTATCTGCTCAATTCAGCAGGAGTCGGTGTTGTGCCGGGCAACGGGTTCGGTGCAGATAACCATTTGCGCCTCTCCTTCGCGACCTCGTTGACAGAGATTAACCGTGGGTTAGATCGAATTAAAAAGGCGTTGGAATAATGTCAGGACTGATGCAACTGTCCTTGCAGGCGAGGTTTCAAACCTCGCCTGCGGCATGCAGTCTTTTGTAGATGGGGTTGAACTTGTAAAACCCAACACACAAATCAACGCAACCAATGTTTTGACAACTTTTTTCTGATATAGTAAAATAAAATCACCGCTAAAAAACATACCACTTCTACGGTTCATCCTATTCAATCAAAGGAAACGATGATGTTGAACGTGCGGGCAACACTCTGGCGTATTTTCGGAATACTTTTTATTTTTTCGCTCACTTTTACTGCTTTTGCACAACAAGAGCAACAACCTGCTGCTCTGTCACAATCACAATTTGAAAAGATTCTTGAGAAGATAGATGAATCTGAAGATGAAATGCGCACTCATGTTGACAATAAATTTGATGAACTTGACAGGAAATTTGATGAAAAATTTGGTAAACTTGACGAGAAAGTCAATGAAATTAAGACAGATGTCGCGGTGCTAAATGCCAGAGTAAATCGGATCATTGCAATAATTGGCGCGACTTTTCTTATTTCTATCACAGTGCTTTTCGTACAGATCCGCCTTAGCATGCCTACAAGAGATAGCGTATAGATTGGGTAGAGCACAGCGCAACCTAACAACCAATAACTGAAAACCGATAACCGTAACCTATGAACGTCAAAAACCGAACCGTTTTCTCTAACGACAATCTACCGGTCCTGCGAGGCATAGACACCGAATCCGTTGATCTGATTTATCTTGACCCGCCTTTCAATTCCAATCGGAACTATTCTGCACCCATCGGGAGCGAAGCAGCAGGCGCAGCCTTCAAAGACACGTGGACGCTGTCTGATGTAGACAACGCATGGCATGGCGAAATTGCTGACCGCGAACCTGCCTTGTATCAGGCAATAGACGCAGCCGAGCTCACACACGGCAAAGGCATGAAGTCTTATTTGATTATGATGGCAGTGCGGTTGTTAGAGATGAAGCGCGTCCTCAAAAAGACTGGTAGCATATACTTGCACTGCGACCCGACTGCAAGCCATTATTTGAAAGTTACCATGGACAGCATTTTCGGAAAAAACAACTATAGGTCTGAAATCACATGGAGGCGTGCAACATCTACACAAAAAGGATCCCAGCATCGCAGTTTACGGTGGGGAAACAATGCTGATATGCTCTTGTATTATGCAGCATCTTCATCTACATCGTTGCGTCCAGAAAGAGAGTTGACAGAATCTGAAATCCTGAAAAAATTCAAGCACGTTGACGAGAACGGGCAAAGGTATTACAATGACTCAGCCCATATTTGGCGCACACCAAATATGGGTGAGCGTCCAAATCTTTGTTATGAATGGCGCGGATTTGTCAATCCGCATCCATCTGGATGGCGGTTAAGCAAAGAACGTTTGGAAGAGGAATATGAAAAAGGAAACATCGTTATTCGTCCAGATGGAAAGCTGGAGAGGCGGAAGTATCTAAAGGATTATAAAGGCGCGTCCTATGGTAATATTTGGGATGATGTCCTTCCACCTGCGGGAGAAGAACGGACAGGTTATCCCACCCAAAAACCTGTCGCGTTATTAGAGCGCATCATCAAAGCATCCAGCAATGAGGGAGATATTGTATTAGATCCGTTCTGTGGGTGTGCCACAACCTGTGTCGCGGCAGAACGGCTACAACGGTACTGGATCGGTATTGACATATCCCCGAAAGCCGTTGATCTTGTGCAAGTACGGTTAAAGAAAGAAATCGGAATTTTCGGAGACGTTATCCACCGCACGGACATCCCGAAACGGAGTGAGAAGTTACCCAATTATCGTACACACAAGCATACGCTGTTCGGTAAGCAGGAAGGCTTATGTAACGGGTGCAGAACACAATTTCCGTTTCGGAACATGACGGTTGACCACATCGTGCCACAATCGCAAGGCGGCACCGACCACGAGGATAACCTCCAACTCCTCTGTGGTGCCTGCAACTCCACAAAGGGGCAAGGCACACAAGCCGAGTTAATTTCACGATTGAAAGCACAAGGTGTTTTACGTTAGCTGCCTCTTGGTTCGTAGTTGCGCAATTTATTGCGCCTCTTACATTGGCTGTCTGAATGTAAGAGGCACCAAAAATCTTATCAAAATGCACTTATCAAATAAAAAATGAAGGAGATATTATCGTGGCAGAACAGACGACACCAAATCTCGTTTTTGTCATCACCGATGACCAAGGCTACGGCGATTTGGGATGCACCGGAAATCCGGTGATCAATACGCCGAATCTTGATGCGCTCGCGGGAGAGAGTGTACAACTACAGAACCTGCATGTCGGTCCCACGTGTTCCCCGACACGTGCAGGAATTATGACGGGACACTACTGCAACTCCACAGGCGTGTGGCATACCATCGGTGGACGTTCGCTTCTCCGCAGCGACGAAGTCACGATGGCGGATATCTTCCGGCGCAACGGCTATAAGACCGCTATGTTCGGGAAATGGCATCTCGGCGACAACTACCCGTTCCGTCCACACGATAGAGGTTTTGACGAGGCACTCTACCACGGTGGCGGCGGTATCAGCCAAACGCCTGATTACTGGGGCAATGACTATTTTGACGACACCTATTTCCGCAACGGATCCGAACAACCGTTCGACGGTTACTGTACCGATGTCTGGTTCCAAGAGGCGATGGCGTTTATTGAGCGGCAAGCTGAAAGTAGTCAGAACAGTCCGTTCCTCTGTTATCTATCTACCAACGCGCCTCACGGTCCGTTCCGTGTTCCTGATGCTTACAGCGAAGTCTACCGAAGGAAGGGTGTGCCGGGGGATCGTGCGAATTTCTATGGCATGATAACCAATATTGATGACAATATGGCGCGGTTACGACATCACCTCCGAGTCTTGGGACTTGAGGAAAACACCATCCTAATCTTCATGACCGATAACGGTTCTGCGGCTGGGTGTGACCTGGGTGCAGGGCAGTTCGTTGCGTCGGGCTACAACGCTGGAATGCGCGGTAAAAAAGGATCACCTTATGAAGGTGGACATCGCGTCCCGTTGTTCATGCATTGGCCCGGGGGCGGCTTCACGGAAAAGCAAGAAGTACATGAGCTCACCGCAAACATCGATTTATTGCCGACGTTGATAGATCTCTGTGATCTTGAAGTCTCGTCAAGTGTGAGTTTCCACGGCACGAGTATTGCTCCGTTGTTAAAAAATGAGACGGAAACGTGGGAGGAACGGGTGATTGTCACCGATTCACAGCGCGTTGAAAATCCGATTAAATGGAAGGACAGCGCGACGATGTCGCAACAGTGGCGACTCATCAACGGCAAAGAACTCTACGATATTCAAGCAGATCCTGGGCAACGGCACGATATTGCGGATGCACATCCAGAAGTTGTTGCAGAACTCCGTGAACATTATGAAGCGTGGTGGAAACTGGTTTCTGAACGGTTTGATGAGGATTGTCCGATTGTCGTCGGAACACAAAGTGAACCTGTTACGTGTATTACAACACACGATTGGCACGGGGCATCACACGCATGGAATCAGGGAATGATTCGCCGCGGCATGGAGTGTAACGGGTATTGGGCAATTGAGATAGCGGAAGACGGACAGTATAGTTTTGAACTACGTCGATGGCCCTACGCCGAAGACAGAGCAATAACGGATGGCATTCCGGGTGAGCAGATTGATCTTTACAACGGTGGAAAAGCGTTAGCGTTAACAACAGCACAAATTCGCGTTGGGGACCAGACCGCTACACAGGCGATTGCCCCGGATGCGAAGGGCGTGACGTTTAGGTTCAATCTCACCGCTGGACAGCCGCGCATGCATACTGAATTCACGGATGAAACGGGTGAGCTGGCAATTGGGGCGTATTATGTGTATGTGAAACGGGTAATCTGAAGGGCAGGGTTTACGGGTAGACAGGAGAGGTTGCCACGCGAGAGAATAAACGTTCTAATTCCTCCATTGACACACCGAGAATCATTTCGAGGTCTGTGTGCGTTAACCCAAGTTGTTGGATACCGAGGCTCTCTTCAAAGTCGTCTTGCGTTAACCCAAAATCTTTGTATCCTTGGATGATGATTTCGAGGTACCATCTTGAGGGAGATTTTGAATTGTCAGACGCTTCTTTCATCCTGTAGAACATGACAGCGTCTTGGTAATATTTGCCGTAGTAATTGGGGTAACCTTCGTAGGTATCAAGCGCGGCTTCATGGTCTCCAGTAATTTCCCAGAGTCCACCGTGAACGATACACCCGTCAGCGGGGATAATATCAGCGTGGTAGTTAAAAACAAGGCGAAAATCCTTGAGTTGGGACTGCCCTATACGCGTGACACCGGGGCACCGTTGTTGCGTCTGAGAAATGTTCATGTTGGATCCGTACGCAAAGTATTGCACCGGTTCACTCCCTTTGTGGAGTGGTCCCTCCGCAAAGCGAAGGGACCTTAAGATCGTTACTGTGCCTTGAGTTTACCCCATAGTACAGGTAGTTTATCCGACGGCTCCACAGAGAAAGCAGTGAAATCGATGCCGTCGTTCATAATGCCCTGAACTTCGTCTTCGGTAAGGGCATCGTTGAAGATACCGACCTCATCCATAATAATGGCGGAGAGGAAGCCGGTACCCTTGTCAGTGGCGAGCCATGCGGTCTGATCTTGGTCTTGGAGTTGGAACTTCGGGACATCTTGCGAGACTTTTTCTTCGCCATTAATGTAGATACTACAAGTTTTTCCATCGTAGACATTGGCGACATGATACCACGTCCCTGCCTTGACGGTCACACCACTGGTAACATTCCAAGTGTTCGTCCAACTTCGAAGGACGTTTGGGCCTTCTTTATACGGGACGTATCGGTTGTTGCTCTGATCCCATATAGAGAAGTAGTTTTGCTGACCAGCGATGTCAGTAAAGTTTAGCCAGAGGATGAAAGTCACTTTATCAATAATGATGCCTTTGCCGAGCGGAATCGTAACAGTTCCGCCTTTCTTGATTTCAAGGGCACCATCGAACTTGCCGTCCTCCCATTTCCCGTTGGTAATCGTACCTTCACGTCCATTTTCGGATGCGTCTTCAGCGACATCCCCCTTGCCTTCATCTAATAACCAGATACCGACAATCCTATCCGGATCAATTTCGGCTTGGCTATAACTGACTGTAAGACTTAGGGCGAGTATCGCGCAGAGTAATATTTTCATTCTCATGAGTTTGCACTCCTTTTTGGTTGTGCGGAGAATCGCGACCACAGTTTGACACCACTACAAAAAAATGTGATCGGTATATTAATGATATTAGACTTATTGAGTGTGTTACAAGTTTAATCTGATTTTTGTTCGTTCGTTTCTTCAGATTTTAATTTGACAACGCGCCGGAATTAGGATATACTATAATTGCTCGCCGGGATGCTGGAATTGGTAGACAGGCTAGGTTCAGGGTCTAGTGTGCATTATGCGCGTAAGGGTTCGAGCCCCTTTCCCGGCATCTACAAAAAAAAAATGAAAAAAACTCTGATTTCTCTTTTTTATTTTCTATGTCTTCTCAGTTTTTTCCTCTTGACCGGCTGCGGAAGCACAGAGGACTCACCTGAAACAGTAACACCTTTGGATTTAATCGCAGCAGAAACGGAAAGCCACCCGAGTTGGGATCCTACGCTCGTCGCCTATAAAACGAACCTGAGTACTCAAGAGATGGAAGCGGTCCGGCTGCGTGCCAAAAATTTCCGAGACGAACTCAGCACCGGGAAAAGAAAAATTCCACCAGACTGGTATACCACAGAAGACCCTATTTTACGCGCCGAATATCTACGCGCCCAACTCGTCAAACAGTTCGGTGATATCCCACAGGTTCACACCGTCGCAGAATGGCATCTGAAAGCTCCGATGGGAATAACTCGAGTCCCTATAGATGAATACATTACCTTTCTTGAGGCACAACTCCACCTTTGGCCCAGCGATGTCACGCGGCGCACCCTTGAAAATGCTCGAAACCGCAAAAAAAACACGCCAGAACTCTCCCCCCAATCGAAAAATGATCAACTCCAAACGGAAAATCCCCAGCTGTGGGCAAAACTTGAACGTGAACGACTCATCCAAGAACATGGCGATATCCCACAAGTTCATATTATTGTCGATTATAATCTAAAATGGCTTCTCGGCCAACCTATAACAGACGATGAATACCTCAACTATCTTGAAGGAGTTGTCCATCTTGATCCGGGAGATGAGATAGGAAAGCGTCTCCTCACAAGGTACCGAAAGGCAAAATCCGACGGCATTCCATTCAAGGATGTGAATATTGACGATATCATACCACCTGAGGGCAACAGTGAAGACAATGATGAGTAAGTCCAAACGTCACCCACTTTTAATAACTTGATGGAGGATGATGCCGTCTCTCCTACAGATGTCTATACGGAAACCGAATCATTCCAGTGTCCGAGGCAACCGTTCGGTGAGCCCTAAAAAGCGATCAAGTCTCTTTTGAAACAGACGCTGAAGACCGCAAATTCATTCCCTCTTCAATGTCTCCGGGACCAGCCACAAGAAAATGCTCACTGCCAGATAACCGATTCCCCCCAACGCGAAGCCGGAATAACTCAACCCGAACAAATCGGCAAGATTACCGACAATAACGGGTCCCGCTGAACCGCCGAAATCTCCTGTAAGCCGCCACAACCCTAAGAATTCACCTGTCCCCTTCTGGGGTGCCAAGTCAGCACCGAGGGTCATCATTGTCCCCGAAGCGACACCGTTACCGAGGCGCATTAAAATCGCTGCAAGCAGCAACGCCGTAAATGTGCCTGTAAACGGCATCAACACCATTCCGGTCGCAAAGATGCTAATCCCAGGGACTGTCGCATATCTTCGACCGAACCGGTCCATCATAAATCCAGCAATCGGAAACATTGACATATCTACTGCTGAGGAGACCATAACAACCGATCGTACCTGTTGCGTAGTTAACCCGACGACCTCGTCGGCATAGAGTGGGATGATAATGTGACACCCACGGCGCAGCGTCTGGACACATACCTGTCCTATGCCTGCTGTAGCGAGAAGTCTTGCATGCTGGCGCGAAATCTGGAGAAGATGTTTCAGATAGGGAACTTTTTGGTCGGCTGTTTCACTTGGAGTGCGGTGTGTCTTTGGAATGAAAAAGAAACAGAAGAAAAGGTTCAGGATCACAATTCCAGTGTAGATAAAGAAGGGCAGGCGTAGGTTTACGCCGAGGAAGATAGAGAAGAACTGTCCTGCGAAGGTTCCCATCCGGTTCACACCGCCGAACAGGGCAATCGCTCTCCCGCGATTCGCTATCGGAATGACATCTGTCATATAAGCGTGTCGGGCGAGCATCCACAATGCATTTCCGATCCCGCCGACCAACTGTGCGCCGATGAGTTGGAAGAAGTTCGTTGCTGCGCCCATACCGACAGTTGACAATCCTATCATCACCAAACCGAACAACATTGACGGTTTGCGCCCGAGGCGTTCTACCAAAATACCTGCGGGGATGTTTCCAAGTACACCGACAGCGAGTACAATTGTTGTTAACGTGTAGGATAACTCGAATGATTTAATGTAGATTGAGAGCGTTGGTGAAACAAAGCCTCCGCCTGTCGCCAGCAAAAACGCAGGAATGTAAATGGGGAGAATCAACGAAGTTCGGCTAAACTTGGGATTATTCAACTTTTTACTTTTTAACTATGGAGTCTCTGCTCAGTTTTCTCCGTTGTCGAAAAACGGGTTTTCGTCTAAGTTAGCGATCCGCTTTGTTCCGCAAAAAGGTTTTTAATTAGTGGACGGTCGCCCGCTTTTCTCTTATCAAAAATGGGTTTTCAATGAATTCAAACAACTTTTGAATAATCAAAAGTTTAAGGTATGCAAAGCGTCTACATAGCACGTATGGGTAGCCTCATCAAACAGGATAAACTGAATGGTTGTTGGCACAGCGTTGCTCTGCAACACAAATTCTTTCACCGCAGTGAGTGCAACGACTGCCGCTTTCTCCGTTGGGTATCCATAGACACCGGTGCTAATAGAAGGAAAAGCGATGCTCTGAATGTCGTTTCCTATAGTAAGTCGAAGGCTTTCCTGATAACAACTTGCAAGTAGTTCTGCTTCACCTGAATTGCCGCCTTCCCACACCGGGCCAGCTGTGTGAATTACATATTTCGCGTAAAGGTCGCCTCCCGGGGTGATGACTGCTTTGCCAGTAGGACACCCGCCTTCGCGTCTACGGATCTCCGCACAAGCATTCTCAATTGCGGCACCGCCAGCCCGTCGTATTGCACCGTCTACACCACCACCGCCGATGAGTTCGCTGTTCGCTGCGTTGACGATAGCATCAACTTCGGCTTTCGTTATATCGCCTTGAATCAGTTCCACATCTGTTTGTTTAATTTCTGTGTTCATTAAGCTATCTCCTTATGTCTTACCGATTTCGCTGAGTGAAACCTACCCTGTGTAGCTCCTGTAAAATGAAAGATTCTACGGAGGTATTGCTCTTTAATTGTGCATAGCCGACACCTTGATCAGTGCAAAAACGTTGCAAATTGTCACAAAACGCCTGCTGTTGATCTTTATATTGTGCAAGGGTTTCTGCGTTAATTGTGACGGCTTTCGTTTCACCCGTTTCGGCATCTTCCACCCACCAGTCCCCGCCGGTGGGTATGTTTTCCAAATGTGTTTGCGGGTCGATCTCTTCTGGACTTATCAAATGGATTGCTGTAAGGGAGAACCCGCGGCCTGAGAGTAATTTGAATCCATCGGCGTAGCCATTCGGATCCAAAAAATCTGAAAGTATGACAACCATCCCCGCGCGTCGCTGGTACATCTGGAGTTGCTTAAGGCATTCGGTCAGTCGTGTTTGTCCGGATGCTGGAATTGCGTTGAGTGCCTTTGTCAAACGTGGAAATTGCGATTTGCTCGTCGTTGGTGGTAGCATGGGCGAGAGTCGTTCAGCACACGTGTAGATTGTCACACTGTCCGCGTGTGCTAAAGCGATATACCCTAACGCCGCTGCGATCTGTTTAGCACACGTCAATTTGGTTGGCGATCCAAATTCCATGGAGCGGCTATTGTCAATGAGTAGTAGAAGTGGTAGGTCTTCGTCCGTGTGGAAGAGTTTGATAAAGAGTCTGTCTAAGCGTGCGTAAATATTCCAGTCAACATGTCGCAAATCATCGCCGGGTTCATAGACGCGATAGTCAGCAAATTCGATACCTGTGCCGCGGTTGAGACTTCGGCGTTCGCCTCTGAATTTGCCGCGGAACGCGTGCTTCGCGCGAATATAGAAAGGGTCAAGTTGTTTCAGGAATTGTGGTGTAAGGAGCATGACGATCAGTATTTGGAATAGCAGAGAAACGGGTATGCGAGGCACGGAAATCTCGCCTTAGAATTATGTCAATAGTATAGCATAATTTGTAAAAAAAACACAAGCATTTTTCATATTTAATTTGACATCGGGTAAAAGATGGTGTATAATTTTAACTACCGAATCGGATGTAGAACGCAACAAATAAGCGTGCCTTACGTCTCTCGGTGAAGTCTCTGAGAGTGCTGGTGTCGCTTGTAAATTGAGAGTGTGTATACCTTTCGGGGCGTAGCGCAGCCCGGCTAGCGCGTCTGCTTTGGGAGCAGAAGGTCGGAGGTTCGAATCCTCTCGCCCCGATTCAAAACTGGCGGATGACACAAGCGCCTATAGCTCAATTGGATAGAGCAACGGACTTCTAATCCGTAGGTTGCAGGTTCGACTCCTGCTAGGCGTACTTCTCATACTGCTCACGGAGACCGAGTTTAAAATATGGTGGATGTAGCTCAGGGGCAGAGCGCTTGACTGTGGATCAAGAGGGCGTGGGTTCAAATCCCATCATCCACCCTCATGAGCGTCCGTAGTTCAATGGATAGAGCAATAGTCTTCGGAACTATAAGTTGGGGGTTCGAATCCCTCCGGACGCGTATACTTTTGGATGCCAAGTCCGCGCTTTGGGTGTGCGATAGCAATTAGCGCGTAGGTACGGCTGAACTGCACCTACGCTCACGGTAGAGAACAAGCGCGCCGTTAGCTCAATTGGCAGAGCATCTGACTCTTAATCAGGCGGTTGAAGGTTCGATTCCTTCACGGCGCATTGTTAATGGAATACACTGCGAAAGTCACACGACACAGTACGAGAGTCGCGTGCGGACTCTCGGGACAATGTATGGTGTGCTTTCACTGGAATTCGGGCGGGTGCTGGAATTGGTAGACAGGATAGACTTAGGATCTATTGGGGTTACGCCTCGTGAGGGTTCAAGTCCCTCCTCGCCCATGCTCGTATTAGATGTAAGTACCCGGGCTTTGAATGCCTAAGCGTGAGGACATAAACTTGAGAGTTCAAATTGAAAGGTTAGACACCACGCAGGTCCGTTTGGACATTGAGGTGCCTTCTGACGATGTTAATGTAGCATTAAAGGAAACTTATGAGAGCTTACGTACTCAAGTCTCGATTCCTGGTTTCCGAAAAGGGCGTGTGCCTGTTGCGATCCTCAAGTCGAGATTTCCTGATTACGTGAATAGCGAGGCTGTCCGGTATCTTGTCGCTCCTGCTTACGAAGACGCTATTTATCGGGAAAAACTCAACCCACTCTCCCAACCGATTTTCACACCATCGCTTGATGAATTGCGAGTCAAGGAAAACCAACCGCTCACGTTCTCAGCCACAGTTGATATTCGCCCGAATATAGATATCCCGCGTTATGAGGAACTGGTAACCGATAAAAATCCAGTTGATGTGCCTCGTGAAGATGTTGATGCCTATATCACGCGGCTCCAGGCGCAATCGGCAACTTATGAGCCGCTTGACACTGAGCGTCCGGTTGAGGAGAAAGATTGTGTTCGCGTAGATTGGGAATGCTTAATTAACCAAGAACGGGTTGATGCTGAATCGAGGCAAGATGTTGATATAGAACTGGGTATCGGGGCGTTAAATGAAAAACTTGAACAGACCCTGATTGGGATGCAGATTGGGGAGACAAAATCCGTTGACATCGATTTTCCACAAGAACATCCTACGCCTGATCTGTCGGGGCAATCCGCGCAATATAATATCACATTGCACGCCATCACACAGAAGCATCTCCCTCCGTTAGATGACGAGTTTGCAAAAGACCTCGGGTATGAAAACTATTCACAACTTTATGGACTGATATGGAACAATCTGGTTGAAGAAGAAACGAGTTCGCATGTTGATAAACAAAAGGCGGAGTTGTTGGCGCAACTCATAGAAAAAACGGATATTGCGATTCCGGAGCCGTTAGTGGATCAATACGTGCAGCAGACGCTTCAAAATGTCAAACAGCAATTGGCGACCGAACAGAGAACCGCCGAAGATGCCGGCATTAACATGGATACGCTGCCTGATGAATTGCGGCGAGATGTCATTCAGCAAACAAAGCAGTCATGGATCTTTGATACTATCGCTGAAGCAGAGGGCATTTATGTATCTGATGATGAATTAGAATACGAAGTCCGTCGTGCCGCTGAGCAACAAAATCGGGACGCTCAAAAATATGCGGCACTCCTGAAATCAAGCAATCGATTGGAAGAACTCCGCGGGCAACTACAACACGAAAAAATCTATCAGTTTCTCATTCATCAGGCATCTGCTAAACAGTCGCTCATAATCACCTGAAGAATAGTTATTGGTTAAGAATGGTTATTGGTTGTTGGTTAAGAGGGGAACGTTCATCCTAAAATCTTTCTCTTAACTAACAACCGAACCGACAACTGACAACGATTAAAAAATATGAATCTTGTACCTATCGTCGTTGAACAAACCAGCCGAGGCGAACGCTCATACGATATTTATTCTCGCTTGCTTGAAGACCGGATTATCATGATTGGAACACCGATTGATGATGATGTCCTCGCGAACATCGTAACTGCACAGATGCTTTTCCTTGAAGGGAAAGATCCAGATGCAGATATTGTTCTCTATATTAATACGCCCGGTGGTTCTGTTTCTGCCGGTTTGGCAATTTACGATACAATGCGGTATATCAAAGCAGACGTGCAGACTTGGTGTTTAGGTAGGGCGTATAGCATGGGTGCTATTTTGCTTGCTGCAGGTGCGCCCGGCAAACGCTACGCGTTGCCACACGCGAAAGCACTTATTCACCAACCGATGGCACGCGGGATCGGTGGTCAAGCCTCCGATATTAGCATTCATGCCAAAGAAATCTTACAGGAGCGGGATCGGCTTTACGCGATTTTAGCCGAACATACCGGTCAAGAGGTTGACAAGATCGCTGCTGATGCCGACCGCGATTTTTATATGACTGCTGATCAGGCGCTTGAATACGGTCTCGTTGATCATGTTGTTGCACAGCGCGCTACAGAGAGGAAATAGTTAATAGTTGTTAATGGTTGTTGGTTGTTGGTTAAGAGGGGAACGCTCTTATCGAGTCTTTCTCGTAACTAAAAACCAAAAGATTTTTTGAAAAAAAATCGTACTGAAAACTGACACCCATTTAGAAAAGGAGAACCTCTATGTCACAATCTGCCCATCGTGAAGTGTCTTGTTCTTTCTGTCAACAGGACAGTACACAAGTCCGCTTACGACTCCTTCAGGGCAGGGACGCCAATATTTGTGTTGAATGTATTGTCCGCCTATCAGCATCGACATCGGATAACGCTTCATGTGCGTTTTGTAGGCGCGATAATACGGATGTCGAACGACTCTTTAATGGACTTGAGGCGAATATCTGTGAAAGATGTCTTGCCGAGTGTATTGATCTCTGTAACGATATTCTCGCTCGTAAGCCGGATGGTAGTTTTGATTTATCCATGGAGGATTTCAACGCAGCGGACGGATCAGACGCACAACACAAGCTTGAAGAGGAACAAGGAGAACCTGCACAGGCGCGCGGTCGCGGTGCTGGCCAACGTGCCGAAACCAATACTGCCAACCCAACGAACGCCGAAACAAAAAATGAACAGGACGCGTTCACAGAACCTCCGTCCCCTGAAGAGATTAAAGCAAAGCTTGATGAATACGTAATAGATCAAGAACATGCTAAAAAGACATTATCGGTTGCAGTTTACACGCACTATAAACGCTTACACCACGGCAATACGACTGATGATGTTGAATTAGACAAGAGCAACATTTTGCTCATCGGGCCAACAGGTACGGGGAAAACGCTTCTCGCGCAAACGCTGGCAAGGGTGTTAGATGTGCCTTTTGCTATCACCGATGCGACAACTTTGACGGAAGCGGGTTACGTGGGTGAGGATGTCGAGAATATCATATTGAAACTGGTTCAAGCGGCGGATGGTGATGTCGCGCGCGCTGAAACGGGTATCATTTATATTGACGAAATTGATAAGATTACGCGAAAATCCGAAAATCCATCGATTACCCGCGATGTATCCGGCGAAGGCGTTCAGCAAGCATTACTCAAGATTCTGGAAGGGACAACCGCGAATGTACCCCCGCGTGGCGGTAGGAAGCACCCTCATCAAGAGATGATAGCGGTAAATACGAAAAAGGTATTGTTTATCTGCGGTGGGACCTTTATCGGATTAGATAAAGCCATTAAGGATAGGCTCGGGAAGCAGAGTATCGGCTTCGGTTCGCCTATCCAACCGAAAAGCGAGACCAAAATTCATGAAATTCTTGCACAGGCCACACCAAAAGATCTTATTAAATACGGATTTATACCAGAGTTGATTGGGCGACTTCCGGTTGTTAGCACGCTCCATGAATTGGATGCGCCGGCGTTGATTCGTATCCTCACAGAACCGAAGAACGCGCTTGTCAAGCAATATCGGCATCTTTTGGCGTATGAAGGTGTGCAATTCGATGTAACTGATGGGGCATTAACCGCTATTGCGGATGAAGTCATTGACCGTGAAACGGGTGCGCGGGGGTTAAGAGCCGTTTTTGAAAAGATTATGCTTGATACCCTCTATCGTCTCCCATCACTTGATGATGTTGAAGCATGTCATATCACCGAAGATTCTGTGCGCAACAGTGAACCACCACAACTCACTTACACAAAATCCGAAGAACTTAAAACTGCTTAGGCACAGTTTTGTGGATGAGCCGTTTGCTACTATGAGGAAATAGCCATCAGCCCTCAGCCATCGGAAACCATCAGCAAAAAGGTTTTAGCTAACCAAACACCTCTTTTACTGACTGCTGACTGCTGACTGCTGATAGCCATTAAAAAAAATATGGATCCGACAGCAGCGAAAGAACATGGAACCTTAAGTTTGCCGGTTATTGATTTACCCTCGGATTTCGATAAGTATTCCCCTTTTCCGAAGACGAGATCTTTCTTAATTGCCGCGCGTGAGATGGGGATCAAGGCAACGCGTGCTGCACTCCGCGCGAATAGGCGGATACTCCTGCTCCATCAAAAAGTGGAGTTGGAAGAAGGAGCAGATGTCGCGCCTGAACATCTTCACACTATCGGCACTGTCGCAAATATCATTGAATCTTACGAACCGGGTGACGGCACTATCCGTATCGCTGTTGCTGCAGAACAGCGGGCGATTGTTCTCAGCTATACGAAAACCGCCGATTTCTTGCAAGCAGAGGTGCAAATTGTCCATGAGGAGATCGGGTTAGCAACCGCCGCTGAATCTCTCGTTAAAGAGACTAAGAAGCTTTTCAATGACTACGCGAAAACAAGGCAGAAGGAGCAGTCGCGCAGCTCACAACCGCATGTTTTGACCTTGGAAGAGGTTAAACCGCTTATCAAAGAGCAAGAAGAACCGGGCCCTCTCGCTGATACGATCGCCGGATTTCTCGACCTCACAGCCCCAGAACGCCAAAATGTTATTGAGGAATTCAACCCGATTAAACGTTTACAACTCGTCATACAGTTTTTGAACGAGGCACTTGAGCGGAATGAACTCCGAGATGACATTCACAATCAGGTCCGGGAATCCGTCCAGAAGACCCATCGGGAATTCTACCTTCAGGAACAGATGAAGGTCATTCAGAAGGAGCTCGGCAGGGATGACATCGCTGAAGTCGATGAACTTCGGGAACAGGTAAAAAACGCTGGCATGTCCGAAGAAGCAGAGGAGAAAGCCCTTAAGGAACTTGATCGCCTCGCCCAGATACCGCCGCAATCCGCCGAATCTGGAGTCATCCGTACTTATGTTGACTGGATACTTGCGCTACCTTGGAAAGAGAGGACTGAACACCAACTCCAACTCCCCGAAGCCCAACGCATACTTGATGAAGATCATTACGGGTTGGAGAAACCGAAAGAGAATGTGCTTGAATACCTTGCTGTCTTACAACTCGTGAAACACCTTAAAGGGCCTATTGTTTGCCTTGTCGGTCCGCCGGGGGTTGGCAAAACCTCGCTCGGTAAATCCATTGCCCGTGCGACGGGTAGAAAGTTTGTCAGGATGTCACTCGGCGGTGTTCGAGATGAAGCAGAGATCCGTGGACACAGACGTACCTATATCGGTGCGATTCCGGGACGTATCATTCAAGGTCTCCGTGATGTGAAGTCGAAAAATCCACTCTTCTTACTTGATGAGATAGATAAACTGAGTTCGGATTTCCGAGGCGATCCGGCATCTGCGCTTCTTGAGGTTCTGGATCCAGAACAGAATTCGACCTTCCGTGACCATTACATGGATATTGCTTTTGATCTCTCCGATGTAATGTTCATTACGACCGCGAACACCCGTGTTACCATTCCCGCTGCACTCCAGGACCGGATGGAAATCATTGAATTACCGGGTTATACCGATTTCGAGAAGCACAACATCGCTACTTTTACACCGAATGGCCTCATCCCGAAGCAGCTTGAACGTCACGGGCTTTCAGATGATAATATCACTTTCACAGACGAAGCCATCTATGAGATGATACATAAGTATACCCGCGAAGCCGGGGTCCGCAACCTCGAACGCACCCTCACGACTGTCATGCGAAAGGTCGCCAGAGAGATCGTCACCGAAGATACGCCGGATCTTAACCTTGAAATAACCCCCACCAATTTGAGCGATTATCTCGGACCTGCTAAGTGGACGCGCACAAAAGCCGAAGAACGCGACGAAGTCGGTGTCGCTACAGGCATGGTATGGACACAGATTGGTGGCGATATCGTCTCCGTTGAAGCGACGACGATGCAGGGAGAAGGCAAACTGAGTATGACCGGGCAGCTTCAGGAAGTCATGCGTGAGTCTGTCCAGACCGCTGTCGCCTATATCCGTTCCCGCGCTGAATTTTTCGGATTGCTTAACAAGCAGCTTGAGCAGCAGGATATTCATATCCACATTCCAGAGGGTGCAGTCCCGAAAGACGGTCCTTCCGCTGGGATTACCGTCGCTACGGCGATCCTTTCCGCGTTCACAGGTAAGTCTGTCCGAAAAGATATCGCTATGACTGGTGAAATTACGCTTCGCGGTAGAGTGCTGCCCATTGGTGGTTTAAAAGAGAAATCACTTGCTGCCTATCGAAACGGCATCTTTGACATTATCATCCCCGTGGACAACGAGAAAGATGAAGTTGATATACCTACAGAAATTCGAGAACGGATTCGTTTTCATAAAGTCAATGATATGATGGAGGTCCTGGAATTGGCACTGACAGAACCTGTCGTGGACCCCGAAGTTCCTGTAGAAATGCCAGTCGTTTCCCAACCCTCTGTGTAGGATAGTTATCAGTTTTCAGTTAAGAGGGCAACGCTAATAATAAAGTCTTTCTCTTAACCGACAACCGAAAGATTTTTTGAAAAAAAATCGTACTGAAAACTACTAAAAAATGCGGTTAGATAAATTTCTGCAGATCAGCCGTCTTGTAAAACGGCGGACGATTGCTAATACGCTCTGTAGCAAAGGCGCAGTGAGCGTCAACGGACACGTTGCGAAAGCCGGCAAGACGCTTTCTGTCGGTGATATAATTCGTATGCCGGGGCCCCCGCCCGCTACTGGAGAAGGGCATCCGATCAGCATTGAAGACGTGCCCGAGTCTGAATACGAGGTTGTTGAACTACCCTCTGGGAACGTCTCACGCGCGCGTGCTACCACACTCTACCGCCAAGTAAACCTGTAGCCTCCATCTCCTGATCAAGGCACTGCTCGCTTCGATTAAGGGAGAAAAAATTGCATAGCCCCAAGATTGGACTAACGATGGGGGATGCCGCTGGCATCGGTCCTGAGATCATTATTAAGGCACTTGCACACAAAAGCGTATATTCAATGTGCCAACCGATTGTCATCGGGAGTCCTGCTATCCTTCAGGATGCTTGTCAATTCATATCCGTCGACGCGCCTCCGTTAAAATTTAATATCATCAAGACACCGATGCAAGCAAGTGCGACGCACGGGACAATTGATGTGCTTGATATTTCTTCACTATCGCCTGATGAGATTTGCCGTGGCACTATAGATGTGCGTGCTGGTGGTGCTGCTGTTAAAGCGATTGAGGTGGCTGCACAGCTGGCGATGCGCGGTGAACTTGATGCTATCACGACTGCTCCAATCTGCAAAGCAGCGATAAACCGTGCGGGGCTACCTTATTCAGGACACACAGAAATGCTTGCTGCCTTCACTAACACACCCGATGTTGTGATGATGCTTTGCACACCTGAAGCATTGGATGGCCATCCTCGGAAGTCACGCGATCCCTCTGAAGTCGCCCGATCCCGATCATCGGGATGGGGTGCTTCAGCAGATCATCGTGATGGCGTGCTTCCGACACCATCAACCATTCCAGCAGTCACTTTCGTGACAAACCATATCGCGTTGGCTGACGTTCCGAAACACCTCTCTATTCCAAGAATCGTAAATGTCATCGGGATCACGCAACAGGTGTTAATCCGCTGTGGCATTTCTGAGCCTCGATTGGCCGTTGCGGGATTGAACCCGCACGCCGGTGAAGATGGTATGTTCGGAGAAGAGGAGGTACATTTTATCCGCCCAGCTATTGCACAGGCCCAGACACAGCAGGGTACGATAGACGGTCCTCTGCCCGCCGATGCCCTTTTTGTCAAAGCAAATCAAGGGAAGTGGCACGCTGTTATCGCTATGTATCACGACCAAGGTAATATTCCGATAAAACTTCTCGGCTTTGGGAAGCTTGTAAATGTCACCTTAGGGTTACCGATAATCCGCACCAGCGTAGACCACGGCACTGCGTTTGACATAGTCGGTAAAGGTATCGCGAGCGAGAGTAGCCTTGTTGCAGCACTCAATTGCGCTTCGCGACTCGCGAATTAGCGATTAGCGTCAAGGGTTATAAGTAGTTGGTTATAAGTGGTTGGTTAAGAAGGATTAGGAACATCTAAACGACTCTTTATTTATAACTTATAACTAACGTGAGTTTGATAAATGTTGGACTTATGTAGCGTCCACTGTTAATGGACGTCATATACGCCACAAACTGGGAAGTTTGTGCTACAATTGACGTCTCTGTGATGCGAAAATAGAACCGCAACGCAGCCGAAATGATTAATCAAACTGGCGTTATAACTATTCTGTAGATTTTAGAATTAAAAAGACAGTGTAAAGCAACAAAGTTAAAAAAGTTTGTCAGCGAAGGCGAATCGTTTTTGCTGCGGTCTACTTATTTCCAAAGTTCACCATAGAAAGAATCGTCCAACGCAATGAAAAAGATATTTATTTTTTTAGCCATAGTCCTTACACTTTCTACTGTTTCAATGCTGGTTGCTGTAGGTCAGACACAGTCGGGTTCTCTGCCCGTTACTGGGGACGCGGTGCCACCGCTTCAGATTCTTGCAACCACAGCAGATACCCTCACAGCATGTTTCACCCTGCCAGAACTTAAGATAACGACACAGACTTCCGCTACTGACGGTGAATCCGGAGGTGTGGAAACTGATATTCGTTTTGCAGGTGCGGATCGGACGCTTGACATAGGCAAACCGCGTCTGCCCATTTACACGCAGCGCATTGGCATCCCTGTCGTGGGAACGCCGGTTGTTACGATCATTCAAGCGCGTTCGGAGATGAGGACGATCGAAAATGTGGGTATCACGCCGGATGATCCGGTTTTTCCTACGCTGGCTTCCGGTGGTGCCCCTCGGGTTTCCGCCAAGTTCTATCCGACGCAGCTTGTAGAAGTTATCCCTGGGGGTTTTGTGCGAGATCAGCGCATCGGCAGTTTGCAAATTAACCCGGTGCAATACAATCAGGCAACGCAGCAGTTAAAAATATTTCCGTCTGTGACGTTCCGAGTGCATTTTCCGGGTGCGGTTGTTGGCGGTAATCTTACGCCTACGATTCCATCTACTTTTCGAGAACCGCCGCGTGCTTTTGAGAACCTGTTCCAAGGCACATTGCGAAACTACGAGCAGTCAAAGCTGTGGCGAAAACAGCGCCGGACACCTTATGGAATTATGGATGGAAATCACGTTCCGAGGGCACCGTCGCTAATCAATGCGAGCACACGCCGTTTTAAAATCTCTGTCATTGAGACAGGTATGTATCATATTACCTATAACAACATTAAGGCGCATACCGGCATTGAACCAGAGACTATAGACCTTGATACACTTCGATTGGAGAGCAGTGGTAGGAAGCAGGGTGTCTATATTTTCGATGAAAACGAGAACAATAGGCTTGACCCTGGCGAACGGATTGTCTTTTATGGTCGGGCATTAGCAGACAACAAATTTACCGATGAAAACGTCTACTGGCTCCGTTTCGGTTTACGCGGAGAACCAGCCGCGGGTCTTGAGACATCGCGGGTGTCGGAACGCGACGGAACCCCGAAAACACCAAACTTAGTATCGCCTAAAGCCTTTTTAACGCGGGTTCGCTTTGAGGAGAATAGGCATCATGATGTCTTAGATGGTACTGATGTTAAGTCTGAACTGGCAGATCACTATTTCGGCGTTGCCTTCCGCGGTGGGGACATTGGAAAGAGAGGCAAAGATTTTCCTATAAAACCTGAAGACATTCCGGGAGCAACACCGCGGCTTCAAATTGATCAAACTGCTACTTTGCGTATCAGATTCCAAGGTGTCTCTCGCAGGGGGAGTGCGCGTCACGTCGCGCGCATCACCTTTAATAACCACAGACTGGGTAGGGATGTGGAGTGGAAACGCCAAGCTTCGCATACTGTAACCCGCGACATCGAAAAGAACCAAGAGAATCTCATCTTCCACGATACAACGAACTATATGCGCATTGAGGCATTTGATGACAACGATACGCCACCTGGATCTTATGATTTCTATCTCGACTGGTATGAACTTGAGTATTGGCGCGACTTTCAAGCGGAGTCGAATCGCCTTGAGTTTAACACCACTACGGAACCGCGCAACCGTGGTCAAGTTCAGTACCGGGTTGGAAACATCTTTAATGAAACAATAGACGTATATGCGTTGGATGAAAACGGGATTACAAGCAGACTCACGGGTGGGGAAGTTTCTCGAACGGGTGCGAGTCATCAGATTTTATTTCAGGATACTGTCAACCGGCATAGACGTTATTTTGTAATCAGTCGTAGGAGCTATAAAAATATCAACGCGCTCGTTCCGACACCACCGACACCGTTAAGGAACCCTGCTAATCAAGTAGACTATGTCGTTATTACACACTCGACTTTTGCTGAGACTATTCTTCCGCTCGTCGAATTCCGGCGTTCGCAAGGTTTAACAACGATGGTTGTTGATATTGACGACATCTACAATGAATTTAGCGATGGCCTCTTCAACCCTTTTGCGATCCAGAAATTCCTACGGTATGCTTATAACAACTATCAGCAACCGGCACCTACATACGTGCTCCTTGTTGGGGATGCACACTACGATTACAAGGGCGCCACTGTTGAAATCTACAACAAAGATACGACGTTTGGCAGCACCTATAAGCTGTATCCGAACTTCGTACCGACGTACCATGGATGGGCACCTGCGAGCGGTGAAACTTCTATGGACCAGCGTTTTGTCAACATCAGTGGCGAGGATCCGTTGCCGGATATGCTTATTGGTAGGCTCTCGGTGCAAACCCCTGAAGCCCTCACAACCATGGTAGAAAAGATTATTGACTATGAAAAAAATCCGAAGATCGGGGCGTGGCAGGGTACATTAATTCAGGTAGCAGACGACCATACAGACAAACCCAACGATGGTATCTTTGAAGAGTCACGCGACAAACTGGTACAGGAGGTTATCCCGCCCGGATATGACACTCGCCAAATCTATCTCCGAAAAATTGGGAGCCCTAACAACACACGTTTAAAAATTCTCGATGCTATCAATACAGGCGCGCTCGCAATTGAATACGCTGGGCACGGTGGCAGCCAGACCTGGGCGGATGAGTCTATTTTCCGTATTGAGGATGCCGCCGGTTTGCGGAACCGATACCTCCCCTTTGTTATCACAACGACCTGTCTCAATGGACAGTTTGATAAGCCACAGCAAGCTGGAAATTTCTGCCTCAGTGAACAGTTTCTGTTGGGAAAATACGGGGCTATTGCGGCACTCTCGGCGACACGGCTCACCTACGGACAAGCAAATACTGAATTTGACATAGACCTCTTTGAGGCACTGTTTCGTGTTGTTCACGAATCTCCTGAATTGGCTGGGACTAAAAGTATCCCTTCACAGCCAACGATAGGATATATTGTTGCCGATGCCAAAATTAGTTTTCTCAACCGGATTCGGAACACAGATTGGATCCCCGGTGCCGAACAATATACGCTTTTTGGTGATCCGGCATCTCGTCTTGCGCGTCCTCAACTTGATATAAAAGTGGAATTGGAACGCATCGCACTCAATGACACACATAAAATTGTGATTAAGGCGAATGAGATAGGGGTGATCCGAAATTCGGGCATCGAGGGTACAGGCGGTGTCAGTTTCACGCGTGCATCCGATTTTAGCACAGACACATTTTCTGCTTTCGCGGTTTTTGCAAATAATTTTGATGATAATCTTCGCAATGATATTAGACAGCGCGTCGGTGGCAACGTCTGGCGGGGAGAGTACGGAACTGTTCGGATTGATGTTCCAAACAACGCCTTACCCGGGGGTGGTATCGCCCGTATTTTTGCTTATGACGACACCTATGCTGCTGTGGGCGGCACCCGATTCTGGGTAGATACGCCTGTCGTGCAGGACATCCGTGAAACGCTTGATACTAAGGTCACGGATACCCTGAGTATCGGTGCTCTCGTCCTTGATGATAAAGGCCCGGGCGGCATACGAAGTATAACCGTTTTATGGGATAATACTGCCGACTTTAAAGACATGGTAACGCCTATGGTCCGTGCACGCACACCGCTCGGTGATGTGCCACAGGGTGGACAATGGTATGAGCTTCAGACACCTATCCCGCTTCCACGAAAGGGACGGCAGATACGTTATCAAATTCACATTACCGATAGTACTGGACACGAAGTCATTATTCCGTCGAAAGATGAACGCAACGTCGTTTGGGTCCGTGAGGGACCCAACCTTGCACTTGGTACTGACGAGGCAGATAGGGCACCGATCCGATATGCTTTTGATGAGAAGAAAAACGCTTACCAACTCGTAGCAGAATTAGTCAATAATGGGCTTCGTCCAGTGCTGGTGGATATTGAGGTCGTGTTCGCTGAAGGGAACCCTGACGCTGATGGGGATTATGTCGTTGACGAAGACGCGGACATTCTGGGGACTGTAGTCGTGAAAGCCACGGATTGGGTGGCCGGGACGTACGTCTGGCAACGCGCAACGGCTATTTTAGACCTCAAAATCCCGCTTGAGACAGGTGTCCACACAGTTTTTGTGCTTGTCGATCCAGACGACCCGAGTATTGAAGACAAAATTCGTGGGAATCTTGATGAAGCGCGTGACCATGACAACAAGCAGCACTTCTCTTTTATCGTCAACGATTTTATCTATAGACAGGAAGCGTTACCAGCCTTTAGTTTAGATCGGGTGTTTGACATTCATTTCCCTCCAGACGCGCTTGAAACCAAAACACAGAATACGGTGGGGATCCCCCTCGCCGTTACATCACAATCACCGATGGATCCGACACAACCTGACCTCCACTTTGCCCCGATTCCGCGTGTCGCTGCGCTCCGGCGCGGTCTCATTCGGCAAGGTAGGGCGGTTGCGCAATCCTACGAGGCCGCATTTCGCACGGGCGCGTCAGTGCTCGCGAAACCTGCCGAGATCAAGCTCCGTTTTGATGTGAGTGCTTTGGAAGACATCGTGCGAGCGGAAAAAAGTATTCAACCTGACAATCCCCTATTTGAACATGAGTTCGATAAGATCACGAACCAGTTAGCAATTTATGCGTGGCAGGCAAATGTTGCGCGAGGTTCACAAGACGTAGGAGAAACCGGGGTACCCAGCCCCTATGAGGCGAATGTTAACTTATCAGCATGGCGACGGTTGCCATCGAAAATTAACTACACCCCTGAAGGCGACTTTCTGCTCGAAAATTATGTTACACCCGTACAGATGGAAAATGCGAGCCAACAGAAATTAGAAACTGATGCTATCAGCATCAACCCAAACCTCACGCCAGCAGGCACTTGGATTATCATTTTTCTCGATGGAAATGAATACGAGGTATTTCTCAAGCCGAAGAGGGAAACCCAAAGTCAAAAACTTGATAAAACTGGGCAACTTGACAATCCGTTCAGGGAGGAAGCCTTCGGTTTAGAATTACGGATTCCACGGCAAGAGAATCCATCTCGTGATGTCAATTACGCCTTTGAATTTGCCGATATACTCGCTTTTGAAACCGACTATGACCCACAAGGTGATGTCGTTCTTACGCGCACATGGAATGCTAATCTCGGTAACGGCAATGCAACGGTAGTGAGTAGACTTGGTCCCAAGGCGGAGTTTGAGACAGGCGATTGGTTTATTTTCTTTACCGATCCGAATTACTATGAACTCCGTGATACCTCTAACGAACCTTCCTATCATCCCAATGGTGTCAAAATACGCGGGAAGATCAACGAACCGATTTTTCTTAGCCATCTCGGGTTTGAAGTGCTTGTTAATGCAAGTTCCGAAGAATATGGGTTTGGCGATAAGATTAAATTCAGTACGGCGCGCGTTGCCACTATCACAACGGAAGTCACTGAACTCACACGGTTTGCTCTCATGCGTAGCACCGATACTGAACCCCCGACTTTTAACTTCTGGGTAGATGGTCTTCAACCGCAGACCGGTAGTGTCATTGCACCGCGCCCTGCTATCTCTATGCTGCTGCAAGATGCCAACGGTATTGATACAGAGTTCTTTGCGCTTGAGCAGCAAAAAGATGGTGGCCCCTTTGAAACTGTTACCGACTACGAACTCCGCACACAAGGCGGACTTCAAACCGTCCCGATTGATTATCGACCGATACTCTTCCCCGGCGAGTATACTTTCAACATTCGCGCGCAAGATTTCAACAGGAACACTATTGGCGGCGATGAGGGTATGATCAGTTACAGGTTTTTTGTCATTGAAGCCCCTGATATCGCACCACCGACTATTGATATCCAAGTCGGTGCGCGCGCAAACGAAGAGCTTGATGAACCTTTGACAGATGGCGCAATGCTCACAGAACAACCCCGCTTCAAGATTATCCTCACTGATGATAGTGCACTTGACGCAACCACTTTTCGATTCAATTTTGGAAGTCTGTATGAGGCACTTGAACCCTTAGATGCGAGCAATTACACGCAAACCTTTGATCCGGCGACTCCCGCGGACGCCGAGATTACATACTCACCGGACCTCGCTAATGGGGACTATCAACTCCAGATTACTGCGGCAGACACCAGTGAGAACATAGCGGAGTTTGTTACGACCTTTACCTTAAATGAAAAAGTCACACTCAGTGAAGTGTTCAATGTCCCGAATCCTGTGGATCGGACATTTGGCGGGAAGACTTTTTTCACCTATCACCTTGCCCAGGCACCCGACGCGGTTACAATCAAAATTTATAGTGTTAACGGCAGGCTCCTCAAAACGCTTGACGATGTGAGTGCGAACCGTGGGACCAACGAAACCGGTTGGGATTGCAGAGATGAAGCGGGCGTGCGCTGTGCCAACGGCGTATACTTCTATCGCGTCATTGCGGACACCGAAAATGGAAAAATAGAGCAGGTGGGAAAACTCGCCATTTTACGATAAAAATGGAAACCATCGGAAACCGTCAGCCATGTAGGCGGGATTTGTAATCCCGACCGGCAAAATGTCTTATTGCAGCGGTGAATAATCTGTCGGTTCGATAATCTTGGAACTCGCCACGTTCACCAGCGGACCCCCGACTTCGGTGAGTCGTTTCGCCGCTTGCCACTCTGGATCGGCGATGAATGCATCCCATGCCCGTTGATAGTGCCCCAAATCTTCAAACGCAAGCATGTAGATAAGTTCTGTCGTCGTTGCTTCACCAATTGCTGTTTCCCAAAACCCGATAACCTTCATACCGTGCTTCTCAAACAGCGGAACGGTGATATTTGCAAACCGGTCATTCAGGTTTTTCATTTTCCCCGGCACAACCTGATATGTGCGTAGTTCATAGATCATTCGTTTTCTCCTAAGTAAGAGGCAGAAACGTAGGGGCAAGATCCCCTCGCCCGTACAAATTACTAAACTTTGGACTATTTTCCGTGAAAGATAACATCTGATCAGAAGCCTTAGGGTCATCTTAAAATTGTCCAAACCATAGTACAAATTATAGAATTCCATATTTGTCATAAACTTCTCGCAATGTTGCTCCGTTGCGGAGTGCATCGCGAGTCCGGTTTTCACCGCTGACCTTTTCCACTGCAGCGACAATCACCTCTGTTTCCACGGCTTGTGGGATAACAACGACCCCGTCTGCATCGCCGAACACGATATCGCCGGGATTGACGGTGACACCCCCACATTCGATTGGAACATTGTACGCCACGACATCGCCGCGTCCATTTGAGTCAACAGGCGACAATCCGGTCGTGAATACTGGGAACCCCATTGCCATGATCTGGCGAGCGTCCCGGATAAACCCTTCAATGACCGCGCCACGCGCCCCTCTCGCACGGGCTGCCGTTGAGAGGAGTTCGCCCCAAAAACAGATGCGGGTACTCCCGTTTGTTGAGCAGATGAGAACGTCATCGTGTTTGAGGCTATCCACTGCTGCAATCTCTTGCTGATACGGTTCATCTGGAATCTCGTAAACCTCTACGCACAGCACAGGCATCGCGCGACCGACGACAACCGTGGTTGGGGTAAGGGGGCGGATGGTATGTCGCAGTGCCTGCTCGCGGTACCCCGCTGCGTCGAGTGCGTCCGAAATCACAGCGGCGTATAACTGTTCTTGCATCATATCAAACAGTTCTGTGTCGTTGTCCCACTGTTTGGTTATTTCGGTTTCCATAATTGACAGCCTCTAATAATCCTGATAGCCGACTTTTTGCAGGCGCGCCGCTTTCTCCGCAACGCCATCACTGAGTTTTTCTTTATACGCCAGCAGTTTTGCGTCCAATTCGGGGAATTGAAGTGCCAGAATTTGGACAGCAAATAGTCCAGCATTGCGTGCCCCCCCAGAACCGATTGCCATTGTTCCGACAGGGATACCGGGGGGCATCTGAACCGTTGCGTAAAGCGCGTCAACACCGTCAAGGGGGCCGCCGTCAATCGGTACGCCGATGACTGGCAGTGTTGTATGCGCTGCGATGACACCGGCAAGATGTGCGGCACGTCCGGCACCGGCGATAATTACCTGTCCACCTTCTGCTTTAATCTTCTCTGTCCACGCTGTTGTCCGTTCAGGTGAACGGTGTGCGGAAGAGATCGTTATCTCAAATGGGATCTCAAATTCCTCTAAAACCTTCGCGGCTTCCGCCATCTTTTCCAAGTCGGAATCACTTCCCATCACGATACCAACCAATGGCGTTTTTTGTGCTTGAAGCGACATATCTGTATTTGTACCTTTTTTAGAGTTGTCAGTTATCGGTTGAATTAGTTATCAGTTATCAGTTACAAGAGGTTTTGGATAGTTCCAAAGTCTCTTTCTGAAAACTGAAAGATTTTTTCGCAGAAAAAATCGTACTGACGACTGATAACTATTGATAAATAATATGCGAATTTCTCTCAATAATCAATGGTTCGGGGCCGCTTGACGGAAACTGTGCTGCCCATTCGTTCGGGTCATAATCACGGGTGACGAAACAGGCGCGATGCACCGGAACTGCATGCTTCAGTCCGATCCGCGTCGCCATTTTGACGCACCCGTCGTAAAACGGAAATTCACCCTCGGTTGGATGATTCGTCAGGAAACCGATGTCCGGTTTATGGGCTGCCACCGCTGAAATTAGTGTGTCGTGTTCTGCGAAATTGTTGATTGGATCGCCGCTGAAGTAAAGTGTTACGTCATTGCTAACAATCACGTATCCCAAATGCGTAACATCCGGGGGTGCTATGTCAGCGGATGCATCGCCGTCAGGCGGTTTGGCATAAACGGCATGTACGGTGAGACCGTTGAGTGTTGTGGATTCTCCAGCACGGATCTCCGAGATGTTCGCAGCTGCGACATCTGTTTCTGCTGAGATTTGACGCACACTCTCTTCGGGTCCCACAAACTGTATTTCACTGGAGGTTTCCCACATCCGACGTATAGACTCCGGACAGGTGTGATCTCCGTGAGCGTGTGTCAAGAGAACAAAATCGGTTGGAAGTGCCGATTCATCGAGTGGCGGTTCGGTATGAATAAAACGGTCCGCGGGACGTTCCCGCGGAAAGTAGGGATCAATTTGGACAATGGTCCCGGTTGGATCCTTCAAAGCAAAACTACTCTGTTCAAACCAGTGAACAGCAACGGAACCTTCCGGTACCTTCAATTCAACAAGTGGATGCATATTTTTAACTTTCCTTGCGGTTCGGTCAGGCAAGATTCTTATTTAACGTTCCAAGGGGAAACCCAATATTTAAGAACCCTTTTTTTTATAATAGAGATAGACTGCCAGCACTCCGGCGATTGATCCAAGCACGTCTGCGATCCAATCTGCGAGGGTAGCACACCTACCAGGGACAAACGTCTGATGCCACTCATCGCTTGCCCCGTAGAGAATTGAGAGTGCCGCTGCGATGAGCCATATAAGTTTTGATGGCACTACCGAAGGCTTCGCTTTCACAAACGCCCGCGTCAGTAATATACCGAGTATTGCGTATTCGATAAAATGGTAGAGTTTATCAATCGTCAGCCACTCGAATTTTGGCATCGGAAGTGGCGGTTGCTTCATAGACGAGACGGCAAAAATGAGTGCCATGTACAGCAGCGGCGGTATCCAATACTTCATGAGTAGTTATCAGTTGTTGGTTATCAGTAATCGGTTAAAGAGGGTAACGATACGCTCTTACTATATCTAAAACGTCTTTAGTGGTTACTACTTATCGGAGGAATGACTATCGGTTATCAGCACTTAACCAAGGAACCTGCTTTTGCTTTCAAGTAAGTATCCTTCCTTTGCTACATCACTGAAAACTGACTACTGACTACCATTCAGAGCATTGAGGATCGCGTCTACATCGTAGACACAGCCGCCCCATGTGCCGCCACCGACAGATTGCAGTGCTGCCCAGAGTCGTGTATCATCTGGTAACGCCTCGTCCGGTGAGAGATCGGGTCGCGCTTGACGTTCTGCTAACACGCGTTCACCTGCTGCAGCACCGAAGTGCTCATTGCCGTGTCCAACCAAATCGATGCTCCCGACGAGTTGCCGGGTATCAATCTCAATCTGAATTATGTCGCCATCAAGCACTTTCCCGATAGGACCACCAGCGAGTGCCTCTGGTCCGACGTGTCCAATACATGCTCCTGTTGAGACACCAGAGAACCGGGCATCCGTAATCAAGGCAATGTTCTTACCGAACGAAAGGTGTTTCAATGCTGCTGTCAACTGATAAACTTCTTCCATGCCTGTGCCTTTCGGACCGCGGCAACACAGTACCATGATGTCCCCAGGTTGGATGTCCCTCTCACCTTGACCTTTAAGGGTCTGGATTGCATCGGATTCCCGGACAAAGACGCGTGCGGGTCCTGTCATCCGATAAACACCATCGGCATCAACGACATTCGGATCAATAGCAGTGCTTTTAATGACAGATCCCTCTGGTGCGAGGCTACCCCGTGGGAATGTGACAGTGCTCGTCAATCCTGCTGTTTTCGCGGCATCTGGATTTAGAATTACTGCGTCGGGGGCAATGTTATCTTTGTCCTCCAGTGTTTGACGGACGCGTTCACGCCGTTCAGAGGCTGCCCACCAATCGAGGTTACTACCGAGGGTTTCGCCTGTTGCTGTCAGCACGTCTTCGTTGAGGCATCCCAATTCACGCAGATGGAGCATCACCTCAGGCACACCGCCCGCAAGGAAGACTCGGATTGTCGGATGCCCAACGGGTCCGTTCGGCAGGACATCAACAAGACGCGGGACACTCTGATTCACTTCAGTCCAGTCGTCTACCGACGGACGTTCAAGTCCAGCGGCGTGTGCAATGGCAGGGATATGCAACAGGAGGTTGGTTGAGCCGCCAAATGCAGCATGTACAACCATGGCGTTCCGAATCGCTTCGGGTGTAACGATGTCCTTCATCGTCAACCCTTTCGCGGCTAAGTTCACGACAGCACGTGCGGATCGGAGTCCCATATCCGACCAGATATTCTGACCAGAGGGTGCTAATGCGGTATGCGTCAGGCTCATCCCTAACGCTTCACCGACAACTTGTGAAGTCGCCGCGGTTCCAAGGAATTGGCAGCCGCCGCCAGGGGTTGCGCAGGCACGGCATCCCATATCCGCTGCGTCTTGGAGGCTAATTTCACCGTGTGCGAAACGGGCACCGATCGTCTGGATTTTTCCAGCGTCTTCGCCTGTCGTGGGTGGTAATGTCACACCCCCCGGAACGAGTACAGCCGGGAGATCGCGCATTGAAGCGAGTGCCATCATCATCGCGGGCAAGCCTTTATCACAGGTCGCAACACCGACAACGCCTTTCCGTGTGGGTAGGGAACGGATGAGTCGGCGGAAGATCTGTGCAGCATCGTTGCGATAGGCGAGGCTGTCCATCATCCCGACGGTGCCTTGGGTGCGTCCGTCACACGGGTCGGAGCAGTAGCCTGCAAACGGGATCGCCGCGAGGTTCTTCAATTCGTGCGCGACCGCCTGCATGAGAAGCCCGACCTCCCAGTGTCCTGTGTGATACCCAAGGGCAATCGGGCTGCCATCAGGGGCGCGGATACCGCCTTGTGTGCTGAGAATCAGGAATTCCTCGCGTCGGAGTTCTGTCGGCGCCCAGCCCATGGCGGCGTTGTGGGTCAAGCCAAATACGTCCCCACTCGGTCGATTGAGGAGCATCTCCGCCGTGAGCGGCAGGCTGCCTTCGGGACCGGCGGCATGCGTTTGGATATCATAAATCTCGCTATCGCCGGTTTCTAAGATGTCAGTGTAGTTAATCGGTTTTGCCATGCTATACATTTCCTATGGGTAGTGTTTACCTTAATTTTATTTCTCGTGGCAGATGTTACTGAATTCACTCAGATATATTGTCAGTAGAAATGTACCTATACCTGCTGGTCTGAACTTACTACATTTGGTTTGACAGTCCATCCGTTTTTTTCGGCAAGTTCCGCAAGCGCAAGCTGTAGTAATTTGAACACATTTTTTTGCTTATTTTTTGAACCAAAGAACTCAGGATTTACAATAATTTTTGAATGGGCGGGATTTTCACGGATGGGATCATAGATGACATCTACGGCGTGAACGATGGTATCTATATTCTGATTTTTTGTTTTCACTGTTCCTATTGCGCGGACATCAGCAGTAATAAGATTAACAATACCATCTGTGTCATTTCGTTTAGACAAAGACGGATTAGATTCTTTTAACTCCGCTCTATCTACGGATGGTTTTCTTTCTCTATCGCGAAAGGCTTCACTACTAATTTTGAGTTTTCCTATATTATCATAAGAGTACTCCTCCCCATATCTTCCTCGGATACTTCGATAGAGTACCTCATCGTCCCGTATAAAGTCATTTTTATTCATCAAGCAACCATTCCCAAAGTGTTAGATAATCGTCACGATTTAGAAAATCTACATGCATCTCCGTATCAATATTTATTCCCCAGACTTGGATATACTCGGCTTCATTTTCTCCAATTTGAATATGTAATCTGCGTTTTCCTTCGGACCATTCTACAGTTACGTTACCATCCTCATCACTGGAAATGAAAGGTCTAAGCCACGAGTATCCAGCAGAAATGATAGAATCTAAAAATTCCTCCATAAGATTTTTCGCATGAACTAAGGTTAACTCCGTTGGTTTTTTTGAGTCGTATCCATCCCAGTTGTCTTCCCGTTGCGTTAGGACAGTAAATCGATCTAAAATTTCCTGTCTCAGCAAGTATTGGGTGAAATCTTTTAGTTCTGTTTTGAATTTTTTTAAGCGCATGGGTTAAGAGCCTCAGTTAATCAAGTGTTGCCGGACCAAACTCGCCGCTTGTTCATAAATCTCATGTAAACTTAAGAATGAGATCGTCGAGAACCTCTCGTAAACTGAAGTGAAGAACATTTTAGCACATAGGATAAAAAGAATCAAACTTTTTCGGGGGACTAAGCGTAAAGGTATAAATACCATAAGTTTTCTTGTATTAATCCAGGAACTTATTCAAACAACTGTGCAACTGAACACGTAAACCCTTCGACAACATCTTCACCTGTCAGTGTATCTTCACAGGTAAGCAGTGTGAAATCTGTTTCAGAACGATAGACCATTACCGTCTTTGCGACCGGTTCAATAACCCAGACGAGACGTGTACCTGCTTTTAGGTAAGCGAACGCTTTTTCAGTGATATCGTAGTGTTTGTCTGACGGTGAGACTATTTCTACGGCGAGATCCGGCGGTACAGGCGACCCCTGACGCCTGTCCTCGGGCAGCCGGTTTGTTGAAACAAACGCAACATCTGGTTTCACGACGCGGTCCCCCAATTGGAACGTAGTTTCAGCAGTGTACAGATGTCCCAACTGATGTGTATGAACATGTAAATCCAAATACCGAATCACCTTGATACTTATTTCACCATGTTCCATGGATGGAGGTGCCATAGGAACTAATTCTCCTTTTACATATTCATACCCCTCGAAATCGTTTTCAAGAAATTCTTCCGGCGTTATCGGGCTTCCGTGTGTTGTGTTGTCTTGAATAGATTCAGGGTTGGTCTGCGAGTTATGCATCTGTTCCACCTCCGTGGTAGGGTTATCTCTTATTGTGGCGAGAGATAAGTTTTATAACCTCGGTTCTACCCGCTTTCACTTCTGATTCGTCTATCTCTATTTGCAATAGCCCAGCCACAAACTGGGTCAACTGCCAGTCGACTTGTGTTGTATCCATAGGTGTTGCGCCGTCATTATTTTGGAGCGTAGTATCGGCACCTCTCTCAAGCAGTAATTTCACTGTTTCGATATGTCCAAGAAAAGCCGCCGAGTGTAATGGAGTGGCACCGTCCCGATTTCTCACATTAATATCTACACCGTTTTCAAGGAGGAGTGCTGCAACTTTGGTCTGTCCCATGAGTGCTGCCCATGCCAGCGGTGTGATTCCGAATTGTGGATCCTGTGCGTTCAGATCTGCACTATCGTCTAAAGCGTCTTTGATAGCCGAAAGATCGCCTGCCGCAGCTGCTTTCCATAAGTTGTGTGATTCGGATGGCTTATTGGGTCGTTCAGAGAGCAGTTGGATAACTTTGGTTCTGCCGACTTTCACCTCTGCCTCGTCCACCTCAATTTGTATCATACTGATGATGGCTTTGGTAAACTCCCAGTCCAGTTTTGCTCCATCTATTGCTGTGCTGCCCGTATTATTTGGGAGTGTCGTATCTGCGCCTTTCTCAAGGAGCAGTTCTGCTGCTTCAGCACGTCCCAGGAAAGCTGCCGCATGCAGTGCCGTTCCACCGTCCCGACTTTTCGCATTGACATCTGCGCCGTGTTCAAGGAGGAGTGCTACAATTTCCGTGTGCCCCATCAGGGCAGCAATCGACAGTATTGTACTTCCGGATTGCGGATCCATCCCATTAGGGTCTGCTCCATCTGTGAGTGCTTGTTTAACTGCTGCGAGATTCCCAATAAATACTGCTCCCGATAGATCCTGGGCGGAGGATATGCCCTTGCTGTCAAATTCTTTGACCCCAAAGAGTTTCGCAATCTCATTTCTACCTGTTTGCATGACTGCAATTTCATCCTTGACCTCTACACCTACCATACCGCCAATGAACGCTGTTGTTCCCCAATCAAGATGCAAGGCATCGGCTGGTGTTCCGCCATCGTCGTTGCGTACCTGTAGGTTTGCGCCGTTCTCAACAAGAAGTTTTGCGACATCTGCTCTACCGAAAACTGCGGCACCGTGCAAGGGTGTGCTACCGTTATCGTCTTTCATATTAACGTCAGCACCATTTTCAATAAGAAGCCGGGTCGCTTCGGTTTGTCCATGAAGTACGCTCCATGCTAACGGAAATATGTTTAAATCATCATCTGGTGCGTTGACATCGGCACCTTCAGCGATGTAGCGTTTCATTGCTGGAATATCACCGATGCGTGCGGCATGCCACAACCCTTCTTCGGGCAATCGAATGAATTTTTTCATATCGAACCCTTCAGGTCCCATAACGAACGGCGGATCCGGTCGCCTGCGCCATACCGGCATCTCGTTAGCGATTTCTGCTTGTATGTCACTTTTGCGGTTGCGGATGAAGTCTCGGACTGCCTCGAGTTCACTTTCAAAGGTCGGTCTCTTAGACTTGTCCCCCCATCTTTCCCCTCTATCCCATTCTTCTTCAATGACGCGTTGCGCAGACACTAAATGGGGTTCAACCATCACAGCGATTTTGTCTAAAGCGGCTAACAATTCTGGGACATTCCAATGATTGTCTAAAATCTCGGTGAGTGCTTCTGCATACCGTTTCCGACCAGACTCGAATTGATACAATTTGTATGCAATCAAACCCTGCGTCTTGACTGAGATCGGTGCTCGCCGGTCGTTCATGAACTCAAGTTTACTCATCTTTGTAAAGATAGAGTCCATTCCCCAAGGAATGAAGTGAAATTTATTGTCTTCCGGGTTCAAATAAACGAAGAAGTTGTTTTTATTTCCGGAGTACCCGTCCCAGAATCCGACTAAACCCTCAGTTGCCCAGAATTTGTAAAACGACTCCAAATCGACCAATTCACCGATGTCAGCTTCTGTTGTTTCTCGGTTCGCGAGCAAGTCGATTAAGGCATTAATTTGTGCCCTCCCGCGTGTGTCGTCACCACGTTTGTGTTCAAAACTGTTTTCCCAATTTTCGTAAAAATCCACTACTGTCCCTTCATAGAGGGTGCCCTTGCTGTTGCCGAAGGCGCGTTTCAATAACGGTTTGCGGATGGTCTCTACGTGTGCGTATATCCCGAGGTTTTTTCCGTTCACTGTTACTTTCGCATACGCGCAGCGGGGCGCGGGCGATCCGATTGCATTAAACAGCGCGTACCCCATAAATTGGCTCACTAAACTTGTATCTTGTTTGTTGTTATTCAGGGTCAGGTTCGTCAGTCCTTCAATCTCCCCCTTTTTGTCAATATGATTTAGCTTGATTTTCAGAGAGGGACGCGTATGGCTTTGCGAACCGATGAACCCTTTTTTGCGAATTCCGACTTTCGGAAAGACCACACCGTCAATACTCACGCTCGCTTCGACATAAGTATACGGATGATCCAGCGGACCGAACTGCCGTTTCTCGTTCAACGCAGTCATAAAATTCCGTGACTGATATCGAATCGTATTCCAATCCTTATCCGAAACGGTGATTTGCACATCTATAACCCGATCGGTTGGGAAAATATCGTCTAATGTAAGTTCTTTTGCACTGCTATTGTGTGCGGCGATTCCTAAACAGAGGAATATCGCTATGCATAGCGTTAATTTTCTCATTTTTTGCTCCTATGTTTATATTCCAATTTGCAATGCAATTAGTATAGCACATTTTGAGTTTTTATGCTTGCAAATTATGAACAGAATTGGTATCATAAAAAGTGATCGCTGTAGGAGCGACCCTGAAATGATAATATATTTATAGAAACTTTCGGAAAAAGAATACAATGTCAAAAACCTCCCGTATCCGAGACAACAGCATGTACGGCACCGTCGCCGATTTTCTGCGAGATAAAATCCAAGACGGTTCTGATCTCTCCATTGTCTCCGCCTATTTCACGATTTACGCCTTCGACAAACTCAGAGACGAATTAACAAGTATCAAAGGACTCCGTTTCTTGTTCGGTGAACCCAGTTTTATTCACATTGATCCCGACAAAACCGAAAGCAAGGCGTTCCAACTTACCGAAACTGGGTTAAAACTCCAAAACTATCTTCCCCAAAAAGAGGTCGCCAGAGCTTGCGCCGAGTGGATTGAAAAAAAGGTCGAGATCCGTTCAGTCCGTAAATCAAATTTCCTGCACGGCAAAATGTATTATATAGAGAACGATAGGACTGAAGATGCGATTATCGGGAGCTCAAACTTTACCGTGCGTGGCTTGGGGTTAAGCGAAAAAGCAAGCAACATTGAACTCAACCTCGAAGTTGACAGTAAAAGTGACTGTGCTGACCTTAAGACATGGTTTGATAACCTTTGGGAATCGGATCAGGTGGCGGATGTAAAAGCACAGGTGTTGCAAACCCTCAAAAATGCTTATCAGGACAAAGCCCCCGAATTCATCTACTACAAAACGCTTTACCACCTCTTTGAAAACATATTGGCAGATGCAAGCGATATGCAGTTCGCTGAAGCGAATCCTTCATTCCTGGAGACAGAAATCTGGCAGAAACTCTACGCTTTTCAAAAACACGGTGTTCAGGCATGCCTCCAGAAACTCAAGGCACACAACGGTTGTATTATCGCTGATAGCGTCGGATTGGGTAAAACCTACGAGGCACTCGCGATTATCAAGTACTTTGAATTGCGAAACGCTAATGTTTTAGTCCTATGCCCTAAAAAATTAGAAAAGAACTGGACGCTTTATCCAATACACTTTCGCAGGAAACGTAATCCCCTGAAAGCCGATCGGTTTCGTTACAACGTGCTTGCACACACGGATCTAAGCCGAGACAGTGGAGAATCCAACGGTATTGACCTTGCACAACACGAATGGGATGGATATGATCTTATTGTCATCGACGAATCCCACAACTTCCGAAATCGCGGTGCCCGTTACGAGAAATTGATGGAAGATGTCATCCAGAGTGGCGGCAAAACCCAAGTCTTAATGCTCTCTGCGACCCCAGTCAACAATCGGCTTACCGACCTTGATAATCAAATATGTTTAATCACTGAGGATAGGGACGACGCTTTTAGACAGACTGGTATTCCAAGCATTAAAGGAACGCTCAACGCTGCACAAAGTCGTTTTGATACGTGGACAACAGAAACAGAGCAGATACCTAAAAATTCTCAACAACACGAAAGTCTTGCGGAAAGTCTGAATGCTGACTTTTTTCCCCTGCTCGATAGACTCACTATCGCTCGTTCTCGGACCCATGTCATAAACTTCTATGAGAATGCGATTGAAGAGGTCGGTCAATTCCCGGATCGTGAACCACCGCAGTCCATCTTTCCTGAAATTGACCTGCAAGGGAAATTTCCCACTTACCAAACCATCAGCCACCAGATTGATGGGTATCGACTTGCAATCTTCAATCCGTCAAGATACATTCGTCAGGAATGCCGTCACCATTACGGAGAGAGACTTCTTCAGCAGCGCGAGTTTAACCTCATCGGTATGATGAAGGTGAACTTTCTCAAACGGCTTGAGAGCAGCGTCCACTCCTTCGCATCAACCCTTGAACGCACCATTGAAAATATCAAAGCGCGTGCGTCTGAAATTCAGGACTTTCTGAATGCGACCGCAAGTGTTGTAAGCGAAAACGGGTTCGATCCCTTTGCCGAAACAACGGAAGAATATGGAGAGGATGACGAACTACAAACCGGCGTGCAGGCGGGAAAAAATCAGACCTACCGCTATGAACATCTTGATCTTGACGCTTGGCTTGCTGACCTTCACGACGATAGAACGCAATTGGATAAAATTTACAAAATCGCACAAAATATTACGTCCGATCGGGATGCCAAATTGGAGCAACTCAAGCAGCTGATCGCCGCTAAGGTGCAGAACCCCGCAAAAAACCGATGTGGAAAAGAGAATCGCAAGGTTCTCGTCTTTACCGCCTTTGCCGATACCGCCAACTATCTCTACGATAATCTATACGAATGGGCAAAGGAGACGCTTAATATTGAATCCGCTGTCGTTACCGGTGGTGCAAGCAGAAGCGAACTCGTCCGAAACGATTTTGACGAGATTCTTACCAATTTCTCACCGATTTCCAAAGAGAGGGACGAAGGTGAAACAGAAGGCGAAGATGAACTCCCAGAAATTGATCTGCTCATCGCTACCGATTGTATCTCCGAAGGACAAAACTTACAAGATTGCGATTATCTCATCAATTACGACATCCACTGGAACCCCGTCCGGATTATCCAACGTTTCGGACGAATTGACCGTATCGGCAGCAAGAACAAGAAAATTCATCTTATCAACTTCTGGCCTACCCCTGAACTCGACGCATATATTAACTTAAAACCTCGCGTTGAGGCACGCATGGCACTCGTCAATCTTACTGCTACGGGTGATGATGACCTGC
Organism: uncultured Poribacteria bacterium; assembly: GCA_951828385.1. Classification (GTDB taxonomy): domain Bacteria; phylum Poribacteria; class WGA-4E; order WGA-4E; family WGA-3G; genus WGA-3G. The sequence continues at coordinate 1,775,198 of OX639973.1, read as the reverse complement.
TCTCATTGACGGAAAAAGAGAGTATGGAACAGGTCTGGTCGCACCGCGACGAGCAACTCCGCCGCATGCAAACCGATATCCTTGACTTTGAGGATATCGAAGAGCAATTGAATCTCAACCAATTCACGCTTGACGATTTCCGTGCGCAGCTACTCAACTATCTGCGTGAAAACGAAGCGAAACTTCGGGATGCCCCGCTTGGCTTATATGCCGTTACCGCACCGCTCACACACGATGGCACTCCTGTAAATATTAAACCGGGGGTTATCTTCTGTCTAAAGCAGACCGATGAGGCAGAAGACAGTGAAGAAGGGAAAAAACTTAACCCCATTCACCCGTACTACCTCGTCCATATCAGCGATGATGGCGAAATCTCTATCGGATTCACAAATCCTAAACGGATTTTAGAACGCTTCAGCATTCTCTGTGTCGGAAAGACAAATCACGATCAAGAGCTCTGCAACTATTTCAACGAAGAAACCGACAACGGCAACGATATGACGATCTATGAGATGCTACTCGATGTAGCCCTCAATTCAATTCGCAAGGAATACAACCAAAAAGTCAACGACCAACTCGATGCAAGCCCTGATGCACTGCTCCCAACCGCCGATAGTCAGATTACAGAAAAAACTGAATTTGAACTCGTTACGTGGTTAGTCATTAGACATTAGCCCATGTTGTACCACAATCTTCCAGATTGTGTCTTCTGTAGAATTCTGTTTTTCGCCAAATAGAAATGGACGCTACACAGATAATGGATGCGCCACTTCGGAAGTGGACACTACAAAAAATATAGATGTAAAACGGAAAAGCTAAAAATGAATCAATATAACTACAAATCATACTATCGTCGTAACTTACCACATATACAACCCCCAGGGGCAACCTTCTTCATAACATTTAACCTGACAGGATCAATACCGAAACATATCTTACAACAGTACATCACAGAAAAGAGAAAACTTGAAGCAGCAGAACAGATAACCTTCAAACAGAAGCAAGATATCCCAGACAAGAAACGTGAGTGGTTCCGAAAATTTGAAGAAACATTAGACCAAGCAAATAACGGACCCGTGTGGCTCAAAAACGAACAGATAGCTAAATTGGTAGCCGAGAGTCTTCACCACCTAAATGGGAAAGTATATTCTTTAATTTCATACTGCATCATGGCAAACCATGTCCATGTCGTATTTACACCACTGGAAATCCAACCTTCTGTAACAGACGATAAACAGACTCACAATATGCGTTACCATTCGTTAGCTTCCATCATGCATTCACTCAAAAGTTATACAGCACAAAAAGCAAATCAAATATTGGGACGTAGTGGTGCATTCTGGCAACACGAAAGTTACGACCATTGTATCCGTAATCCAGATGAACTGCATCGGATTATTAGATATGTCCTCAATAATCCGGTAAAAATAGGTTTAGTCAAAGAATGGAAAGAATGGAAGTGGAATTACCTATCCAAAACATGCGACTTGTAGCAATATCTGAAATCTTCGTAGCACAAACTGGAAGTATGTGCTACGATATAGATATAGAGCACAAACTGGAAGTATGTGCTACGATATAGATGTAAATGCTACGTATTCCTTGTCGACTATCAAGACGAACAACGGCTTGCGGTCGCGACTTCGGGTTCACAGACCGCTACAGGAGAACCCATTGCGGCGGAACAAGAGAAAACAGAAGCAGGTGATGCCAGCGATGTTGAGTATGCCAGACGATTCATTTGATTTTTCGTTCACGATCTATGACAGTGGCAGTGGTAGCGGCAGTTAGGAGGACATCCAATGCACATAAAAATAAAAGCGTTTCTAATTCTGATACTTTTTCTCTGTTTGACGTGGGGCTGTGGCGATGAAGGCGTGCTGCTCGACGGGCTTGCGCCGACCGCACCTGCAGCGTTGCCGGATGTCGGACCCGTGCCAATAAACATCCAAGACATCATCTGGGGCAAGGATGTGGACACGCTCATGGCAGAACTTGAGGATACTATAGAGGGTGATAATGACCCCGACGATATTCGGGCAAAGGCCCTGATCCACCAGATATGTCTCAGACGTGAGCAGGAAGCGTACTACACGAAATATGTGAGCGCTGGCGGTGTTGCGATCATGGGGAACGGGCTTATCGATGACCGTTTATTTTATGTAGCACGGGACATCGTTTTGGGCATGACATTTAAGAGACCTGAACTCCGGGAACTACTCACACCTACGCGTGAAAACCGACCCGGCGCAACGCAGCACTGCTGTAGACACGATGTTACCGGACGCACGACACCGAGCCCTAAATTCCGTATGATTCTTGTAAATGCACATCAGGGTCGCACAGTGATACCTGAGATACACTTAGGGAATGGTGCGATTGACTATCCTATCGTAACGATAGGGGGACTTGGTTCTTCTTATGGTTGGGCGAATGTATATGTTGTACCGGGTTTTAACTCGGGTTTTGAGATATTCATCCATGAGTTTGCGCATGCCATCCATATAGCAATTGAGCTCTTAGATACGACTTTTGATGCCCGTCTCAAAGCCGCTTTCCAGTCTGCAAGAGAAACTGGCAGTTCTCTCGGAAGTTACGCACTGACAACGAAGGGGGAATACTGGGCAGAGGGCGTAAAACACTGGTTTCTCTGGTTTTCGTTAGAAGAGAAAGCACATGCCCTCGACCTATTTCGTGAGAGAGAGCCGTTGATGTATACGTTGCTCGCGGAGTGGTTTGATCCGATAAATCTACGTGCAGTTGAATCGAGGAAGTATGAATAAATGGCGACAAATAAGTGTATCGAAAACCAATATCCGCTAATTGTGGTGGATGAACTAAAGGAGACCCCAATGCAAGAAGCATTAGTAGGCAGACCCGTAACTTTTGGGAAATCGTTGAAGTGCAACACGGCAATAAAAAACGGGAAGGGATTGCGTGCGTCTATATGGACCCAGATTACGATCCGGGCCCCGGTCGCGTCATCTCACAACACATGCAATTAGGGGTAATGTTAGAGGAATAGCAAATGTCTTCGATTTGTACGGATGTATTTACGGTTTGTGTGACGGTTAACATCAATTGTACGCTTCAAATACCGGAAGCCCATCGAAAGAAAACCATTACGGGATATGGTACGCATATCATCACGGTGCCGTTCACGTACTCGATCGGCACGGACCCGGACCCGTCGCATCCGAACTTCGGATTCTCTATCGAACCGACTGCGCCGACCGGACAATACCCGATAGGTGTCATTATGGATTGATAACTGAGAAAGGTAGCCTATGAATTCAGACATAACAATTAAACAGAACATTGAGAACGCCCTAAAGAATTTCGATAACCAACCGCTAAGGGAAGCCGCCACAACTCTCCTGAACACCCTCGGCTACTACAGCAAGCGAGTCGGAAATGATGCAATCGACAGCAATAGGTTTGACCGTCTCGTCGAATCCGCCCTTGACACCGCCAAGCCATCTGATAAACTCCGCATTGAAGAGTGGCAATCCTTTTTCCAAATCATGCAAGTAGCGGACGATGAGATTAACCAACAGGTAGACCCAGAGCAGGGTTCGTTATTTGAGAGTACCCACATAGACGATGCACTCAGAACCTCTTATATGTTCGTCACCGTTCAACTGACTAAAAATACCTACACGCGCACACAACTTGCTGACATCACCCGTTTTATTAACAAAGCATTTGAAAAATCTATCATGGTGATGTTCCGATACGGTGCTGTGCTCTCGCTCGCCATAATCAACCGCAGGCACCACAAACGTACCTCTAATAAGCAGGTATTGGAAAAAGTGACGCTCATCAAGGACATTAACCTTGATTCCCCCAAGCGCGCCCATATTGACATCCTCTCGGAACTCCACCTCCGTAGCCTTATTGAAATTGAAGACGTTACCAACTTTGACACACTCCATAAAGCGTGGGAAGGTATTCTCAATACAGAAGCACTCAACAAGCAATTCTATCGGAAACTGTTCGCGTGGTATGAATGGGCAGTTAAAGAGGCAACCTTCCCGACAGATGAGAATCGTATGATAAAACCGGAAGAGCATGTTATCCGACTCATCACGCGTCTGCTCTTTATCTGGTTTATCAAGGAAAAAGGATTGGTGGCAGATGAACTCTTTAACAAAGCACAAGTTCAAAACCTTTTGACAGAGAATGGTTTTGACAACGGCGATTCTTACTACCGTGCTGTGCTACAAAACCTCTTTTTCGCAACGTTGAACACAGAGATAGACAAACGGACGTTTAGCAAGGGCGGCAATTCTAATCACCGCAATTTCTCACGGTATCGCTACAAGAAGCAGATGCGCGCGCCTGATAAGCTATTAGAATTTTTTGACAAAACGCCGTTCATCAACGGTGGCTTGTTTGACTGTCTGGATAGTTTCAAGGCAACAGGTGAAGGCGGTTACCGAATAGACTGCTTTTCTGATAATCAGTACCATAAGCTATCCATCCCGAACCACCTCTTTTTTGACGCACAGCACGGATTGATCCCTTTACTTGAACACTACAAATTCACCGTTGAAGAGAACACGCCGGTAGATCAGGAGGTTGCACTGGACCCCGAACTGCTCGGCAGGGTGTTTGAAAACCTACTCGCCGCTATCAACCCGGAAACGGGAGAAACGGCGCGCAAGATGACAGGCTCCTATTACACCCCACGCGCTATCGTAGACTATATGGTGGAGGAGGCGTTAGTTGCTGCGTTATCCCAAAAGTGTCAACCGAGTGATGGTAATTCAGAACTTTGGGACGAACGATTGCGATACCTGTTTGACTATGCCAAAATGTTTGACGATGCTCACGAATGGTTTGACAACCGCGAAACGGACGCGATTGTGAAAACAATTTCTGAACTCAAGATATTGGATCCAGCCGTCGGTTCCGGGGCATTTCCAATGGGTATACTCCACAAGTTGACGCTGGCACTCCGGCGACTTGACCCTGATAACAACCGATGGGAAGCATTACAGATGCAACTTGCAAAAGAACGCGCTGCAAATGCCTTCAACACCCAAAATCCACAGGAACGGAAGGATGAGCTCTCCGAAATCAGTGATACTTTTGAGCGTTACCGTGATTCGGATTTTGGACGGAAATTATACCTAATCCAAAATAGCATCTTCGGTGTGGATATCCAACCGATTGCGTGTCAAATCGCTAAACTCCGCTTTTTCATATCGCTTGCTATTGAGCAGGAACCGGACAGAGACGCGGAGAACTTCGGTATCAAACCGCTGCCGAATTTGGAGACACGTTTTGTTGCTGCGGATACACTGATAGGCATAGATTTATCCGAAACAAGGGGATTGTTTCAAGATGATACCGTACAGCAATTGCTAAAAGAAATTGACGGGATTCGTGAAAAGTTTTTTCTCGCAAACAACCGAACACAAAAACGTAAACTTGAAGAGCAAGAAGAAGATTGCCGCCAACAATTGGAGGAAGAATTGGAGCGGCAGCGAACAGAATGGATAGAGAGCCGACAACGAGAAATAGATCAAAAAGTGAACCAACTTCCCACCGCTGAACTGCGTGAACAGTTGCGAGAGAAGGAACAGAAAACGTTTGAAACGCGTAAGAAAGAATTTGATGCCGAATTTGAAAACGCTCGCAAAATCGTTCGCTGGAAACCCTACGACCAGAACGCAAAGACAGATTGGTTTGAACCGGAACGGATGTTTGGCATCAGAGACGGAGTTGATGTGGTACTTGGAAATCCGCCTTATGTCCAATTGCAAAAGGAAAATGGGAGACTTGGGAAACTTTATCAAGGCGCAGGTTTTGAAACCTTCGCCCGTACAGGCGATATTTACTGTTTGTTCTATGAAAAAGCGAATCAACTTTTGAAAACCAATGGACATGCCTGTTTGATTACTTCTAATAAATGGATGCGCGCTGGTTACGGTAAAAAATTGAGGGATTACTTTGTAACACTTACCCAACCGATTCAACTGCTGGATATGGGACCAGACGTGTTTGATGCCACCGTTGACACAAACATCTTGCTTTTTCAAAAGAGTGTATCCGATGTACCCGCTGCCTTTAGAGGTGTATCTCTGGGAGCAGACTTTGACAGACAGACCGGCAGCATAGTCCGGTATTTGAGTACCAATGGCGCGACTATGGAGATGCCTGCTAAAGGTGAACCGTGGGCGATACTCTCACCTGCCGAACTCAACCTGAAACGCAAAATAGAGGGTATCGGCAAACCGCTTAAAGATTGGGATATAAACATCTATCGTGGAATCATAACAGGTTGTAATGAAGCATTCATCATAGACGAAGCAAAACGTGAGCAACTCATAAAGCAAGACCCAAAGTCAGCAGAAATCATAAAACCACTCCTACGCGGAAAAGACATTAAACGTTACCATGCTCAACAAGGGAAATTTTACATACTCGCAACAGGTTCCGATCTGGATATTCCCAATAAATATCCCGCTATCTATAATCACCTTGAGACCTTAGCAAAACGGATGGACTCGGGAATCATAAAAATGAAAGGTAAAGGACTCTTGAATAGAGACGATCAAGGCGAAAATTGGTGGAATCTCAGGGCTTGTGCCTACTACTCAGAATTTGATAAGGAAAAGATTGTTTGGCAAGAGATGGCAAAAGAAGGGAAATTTCTTATTGATAAAAACAAATTCTATTCGCTTGATACGACAAGGTTTTTAACGGGCAAAAATCTCACTTACTTGCTTGGTCTCTTAAATTCAGGGTTTTTCCTTTTCGCATTCAAAAGTTACTATGCTGGTGGTCATTTAGGTTCAAAAGGAGTCAGGTTTAAAAGTGAGTTTATGAAAAACTTTCCTATTCCACCTATCACCGATGCAAACCAATCCATTGTCAAACAGATTGAAATGCAAGTTGACGAAATCCTTGACGCTAAACACACTGACTCCGAAGCAGACACTTCCTCCCTTGAAGATGAGATTGATAAATTGGTGTATGAATTGTATAATTTAACGGAAGATGAGATTGCGATTGTGGAGGGAAAGGATGAATAAAGGGCTGAAGATTTTCATTACCTATGCACATAAAAATTCAGAAGCAAAGGACGAATTGATAACCAGCCTTGATGTTCTGAGGCAAAACGGGTTAATTGATGTCTGGCACGACAACGAAATCCTACCCGGTGATAGATGGCGGGATGCAATTTTCAACAATCTTGCCGATTCGGACATTCTACTCTACCTTACTTGTCGGTATAGTCTCGCTTCTGAAAACTGCAATAAAGAATTAACTGCTGCGTTAAATCCAAACATAAGAGTGATTCCGATTATCCTTGAACACTGCGATTGGCAAAATCATCAACTTAGTGATTTCCAAGCTCTTCCCGAAAAAGGCAAACCAATTTACGATATTAACGAATGGAACCCTGAGAGCAAAGGGTGGATGAGTGTAGTAGAGGGCATCCGAAAGGTTATAAACGAAATGCAATCTCAAGCAAAGCCTTCACCCAGTGTAACACCCGAGGAAATAGAAACACTCGCTTCTTTAGCATTCCATCGGGGTAACTTCATGATGATTTTGGGGCAAATAGACGAGGCGTTAAAGGCATACTCACGAACAGTTGAACTCAGTCCGAAAGATGTTGCAGCCTATAACAACCGGGGGGCTGCTTATATTAATCTTGACAAGTTTGACAAAGCTATTGTGGATTTGAGCAAAGCGATACAACTCAATCCCGATTATGCCACAGCCTACAACAATCGAGGAACAGCTTACATCCGCAAAGGTGAGGTTAACAAAGCTATTAAAGACTATAGTAAAGCGATACAACTCAATCCCAATTATGCCACGGCCTACAGTAACCGGGGAGCGGCTTACAATATAAAAGACGATTTTGACAGTGCTCTTCGAGACTTGAACAAATCTATGGAGATGGACCCTTGTAATGCCAGTGCCTTCAACAATCGGGGCAATGTTTACGTTAACATAGACGATTTTGACAATGCTATCAATGACTATAACACAGCGATAAAACTCAACCCAGATTATACCGAGGCATATAGCAATCGAGGCAATGCTTATAGAGATAAAGGCGACATTGACAATGCTATCAGAGACTATAACACAGCGATAAAAATAGACCCTAATTATAGCACGGCATATAACAATCGGGGTAATGCTTACGCTGACAAAGACGATCTTGATAATGCCATAAAAGACTATAACACCGCAATAAAACTCAAACCTGATTATGCCAACGCTTATTACAACCGAGGTGCTGTTTACGAGGAAATAGATAAGATTGATCTTGCTATTGAAGACTATACAAAAGCAATAGAACTAAAACCTGATTATGTCAAGGCATATCGCGATCGAGGCAATGTTTATAGGGAAAAAGGCAATTTTGACAGTGCTATTGAAGACTATACCAAAGTGATACTACTCAATCCGAATGATGCCATAACTTATTACAATCGAAGTGCTACTTACTATACTAAAGGTGATTTTGACAGTGCTATTGAAGACTGTACCAAAGTGATACAACTCAGTCCGGATTCTGCCCAAGCTTATGTCATCCGCGCGCAACTGTGGTTATACATGAAAAAATGGGAAAAAGCCAAATCCGACTTTATCACAGCCCAAGACCTTGGTATGGACCTCATTGCTGAACTCCATAATGATTACGCAAACGTCGAAGATTTTGAGCAGAAAACGGGTATCCAGTTGCCAGCAGACATCGCCGCACTGCTAACTCCCTCACAGACATAGCAGCAAAACAAAAAACTGTGCTTTTAGTAGATTACTTGATGTTACAGAGTGCCAATCCGCGAAATCTGTGTCATCCGCGAAAATCCGCGATTCTGACAAGAGACGCAATGAATTGCGCAACTACGAACAGAGTTACTCTTAAAATCCGCGAAATCTGTGTCATCCGTGCTAATCCGCGATTCAGATAACAAGAAAACGCCAACTCCTCACCCCGCCAATTAGAAATTTGCCACTAAAACCGTTGATAACCGACGCGAGTTGTGGTATACTTTCTTAACTATTTGTAGGAAAAGGTGGATACCATGAAAACGCTTGCGTTGGAAACTGATTATAAAATCAAATTGCCTCTTGACTGGGTGAAAGAATTGGGGTTGGAATCGGGTGTTGTGCTTGAAAGAACAGATGATGGCATCCTAATCCGTCCATCCCTTGCACAGACATGGGACGAGATTTATGCCGAGAAACTCAAAATAGGGAATACCTCGGCACTTGACTTGTCCGAGGTGAGTGGTGATGACCTTATCTTTTGATCAACCCGCGCCGCGTGGGCTGGACGCGATAGGGTTGCCGCGCATCCTTAGGCGAATTCATCTTTGGCTGCATCAAAACCATCAACAGGCTGCCGAAGATTTCTGGTCGCAAACGGGCAGAGGAAGTCATTTACCTTAACAGAATCCGTTCAGCCGGGCATATTCAAGCATTGCGGTCGTTGAACAGAAACATAATTTAAACTCCCGGAAGACATTGCCGCAATGCTAATTCCCTTGTAGACACAGCAGTAAAGTAAAAACTATCCTTTTATCGGATTACATGATGTTATAGAGTATCAATCCGCGAAATCTGTGTCATCCGTGATAATCCGCGATTCAGATAGTCAAGAAACTGCCATTTAGAAAACAAACCCTGAACACACAAACCCATTTCTGCGCAATCCACACCAAGCTTTTCCCTTGAAAATGAAATACGCCTCTGATATACTCATGCCAAACTTTGGACAATTTTCAATCTGTTGCTTGAAAGCGAGTAAAACCCAATGTATTCCATAGAAACGCTGCATTGTTTCCACAGAGGTTTCCGGGTATGCTTTCAAGACACATAGCACTCCGCTGGAGTGCAGGACCGGTTCTCCTGGCTGCTATAGACATATTGCTCCGCTGGAGCAAACGTTAATACCTTCTCCGGTTTCCAGATGCAGCAAATATAAACTTGATAAATCTACGCTTTGTGCAGATTTTAGTGAAAATAATTTGAATTACTTATCAAAAAATGGTATAATTTTAATATGACAGAACGAAGATATCGAGTCCGGGATCCGATTCACGGGCTCATTGAACTTTCAGAAAAAGAGGTCAAACTGATTAACACAAAGGCTTTTCAACGGCTTCGTCGGATCCGACAGTTGGCGATGACGTTTTTGGTGTATCCAGGGGCCTTGCATACTCGCTTTGATCATTCAATTGGGGTGATGCACATTGTCGGGAGAATTTGTTCCAGGCTCAAAGAGTTGGGATCTAATGACGTAAATGATCGAGATGTTGACTTAATGCGCTTGGCTGCGTTGATCCATGATATTGGGCATGGGCCGTTCAGTCATGTTTCTGAAGATCTCTTAGAAAAGTACGCTCGCGATCAGACTGGTATCGGTGAAACACGGGAAAAAATACACGAACAGATCACGGTTGATATAATCGAAACAGACCCGAAGATTAGATCTATTCTGGACGATGATGAACGGGAATTTGTGGTTAGGCTGATTAAAGAGAAGGATATGCGGGATTGGCGGCGTAACGTTATCTCCAGTGAACTTGATGCCGATAAAATGGATTATCTCCTGCGAGATTCCTATTTCGCCGGTGTCAAGTATGGACAGTACGATTTGGAACAAATAATTGAATCCTGCCGTATTGATAAGGATAGAAACACAACCTCCCTTGTTATGAGTAGTGCAGGAATTTATGCTCTTGAACAACTCCTGCTTGCGCGCTATCACATGACACAGCAGGTCTATTGGCACAAAGTCAGTTTGATTTCCAACCAGATGATTATCCGTGGGATTACGCTTGCAATTGAAAGCGGCAATTCTGACATGAAAGAACTCTATCAATACGATGAAAATGATAAAGAAAACTTCATTCAGAGGTATCTAAATTATCACGACGAAAAGGTGATTGACATTTTGAGGCACTGCAAACAAGAGAAAGCATGTGAAATTTTCAATCGACTTTACCACAGAAAACTTTTCAAAAAGATCGCCGAATTGCCACTTAAAGAAGTTGAAGATGCAAGGAGTCTACCAAGACTACTTGAAATGGCGGATGCCCAAAAGCAGCAATGGGAGCAAAAGATCGCACATTATCTCGAAATTGACGCTACCGATGTGATTGTCCATAAGCGTCAGATTCGGAACCCTGACTATGGAAGGCGGAGCAAAATTCTAAATCCAGAATCGATCGAAATTCTTGACGAGAAGTATGATGTACTAAGGCGTATTGGGTATTATGCAAGTGAACTATCTTTCGTACGTCCCCCTGGCGACGATGCTTCTTTAGAAACGGTACAAGTTTATGCCTCGCCCGATGATTGGAATCTGTCCAAAAAACAGAAAGCTCCTTCCGAACTTGAGGCTGACATTCAAAACATTTTGTGTTCTGTCTAAAAGGAGGCAACATGCACATTATTGACATCCTTCTCCTCGTTGTGAAGAGTGAAGGCGAAAATGGACTGCGCGGCAGAACGCTTCTGCAGAAGAAGGTTTATTTTTTATCAGTCCTGATGAAGTTTGATTTAGGGTTCTCGCCACATTATTATGGGCCCTACAGTAGTTACGTTGCAAGCCACTTAGATAGTTTGGTAAACTGTGGGTTACTTAAAGAAGTGACAGAGTCCTTTTCAAATGATCAGAATGTTTTTGGTGAAATCCGCCGGCATACTTATTCTGTTCCCGATAATGTTGAGCCAGTCTGGGAGGACATTCAGCAGAAACCTCAGTTTTTGGAATGGCAAAATGCTATAAATCGGATAAACGAACAGCCTATCTCTAAACACTTTAACATACTCTCTATTGCGGCAAAGGTCTATTACATTGTCAGCTGGGAACGGAACGGAACGCTCACACTCACACAGGTTCAGCAGATTGCTAAAGAGTACGGCTGGGACGTGAGTACAAAGGATATCAAAAGCGTCCTCTCCTTTCTAAAGCGGATAACAACCGATGAATCTGATCATATTCCGTTCTAAAAATGAAGGGTATTGTAATCATGGTAGGAGAACCACTGAGAAGATTTAGACTTGCTCGTGGTATGTCACTCGGGGACTTGGAGGATGCAATTGATAGGTCGGTTAGCCGTCAGACGTTGTCGAAGTATGAGCATGGGAAACTTCAACCGACAGCGAGAGTCCTTAATCGAATTGCTTCCGCCCTTGGAATTAAGTCCGCCCAACTGTGGGGTGAGTCGACTTGTGATACAGAAGCCGAACCCCTTCTTAATCAGCCGATGGATCCGTCTACTGATAAACCCCTTAGTGAACGTCGTAAGTTTCTGCAATTACCAAAGGCGGAGAGAAACCGTATCCTAAGCGAACAAGCGAAGGAGATGGCGGATTTCTACGAAAACGATCCGGAATGGCGGGAATGGGAAAGACTGCCCCTTGTCGAGTACGATATTCCGCTAAAGTGACACATAATAGGGTAACGAAAAACCGAGAACTAAATAGCCCTGAAATTTCCTACTAAAACCGTTGATAACCGACGCGAGTTGTGATATATTTTTTTCAACTATTTTAGGACTTACGCAATTTTGATTTTAAGCACACACTGGTAAATGAGGTGCTTGGAAAAAACGCAGATGTTCTCTTGGCACAGGCTAACAGCCTATGCTACAAAAGACCAGTATGCGTAAGTCCTATATTTATAGGAAGAGGTGAACACCATGAACGACTATAGAGACATTATTACCATTGAACCGGGGAAACGCAGTGGGCAGCCGTGTATTCGGGGAATGCGGATCACTGTTTACGATGTCTTTGAATACTTGGCATCCGGTATGACAGTTGCGGAAGTGCTTCACGATTTTCCCGAGTTAACCGAGACAGATATTCGCGCCTGTTTTGCTTACGCTGCGGACAAGGAAAAAACGCAGATGGTCGTTTACACAGATAAAACTTCTATTCGATCAGAACCTATCCGACCAACTGGTGACACTGCTGACGGACCTGTTTCCTAATTCCACCCATGTCAAAACGATAGGGTTAAATACGGCAGCGGATACCGAGTTATGGAATTACGCTCGTGATAACGACTATCTCATCGTTTCAAAGGATACAGACTTTAGGAATAGGAGTGTTATTCACGGTTATCCGCCAAAAGTTATTTGGGTCAAGATAGGGAATTGTGCTACAAGCACTGTCGAATACAATTTGAGAAGGCATTTCGCTGATATTAAAGAATTTGCGAGGAACGCAAATGCGGGATTATTTATCCTGCGGTAAAGGGGCAGGCGAGTAGACCGCAAAACCGCACCTACTGTTTTGGATGGGTTGTGTACGGCACGCGGAGCGTGCCTACTACCTTGTCTTGAGTGCACCCCATGTTGTTGTTAATTTACCTGCAATATCTACGGTTAGGATGTCTCTGGCGTTCATGACTGTTTCTACCTCTGCTGCGGTTAATGCGCGATCGTATACCGCCAATTCATCGAGCAAACCTTTGTAGAGATTAGCACCATTGTTCGTATCAGGTCGTCCGCCGATTTCGATGTTGTTGTCGTTCCAGACCATCACGGGAGCGTTCTTTGGGGTCGCTTTCTCACCCACAAGTTCCCCGTCAAGGTAGATTTTAAGGTTTTCGTCATCAAAAGTGCCAACGACATGATACCAATTATTCGGTTTTAAACCTAAATTCGGCAGTGAAACCGTTGTATCGACATCGGCACCATTAAAGGGTCCCATATCTTTTTTCCCAGAATTGATATACCAATACAATCCTTCACCGCTACCGAGTCCAAATTCGACATTATCATCGCTTGCCCCAGACTTATCGTAAAAGATATTCCCATAGACGTGTCCATTGCCGAGAGCGACATTGGATATTTCAAAAGGGTGTATCCAGACCGCAACGGTCAGATGTTCGACATAGACTTCGCTCTGTCCACCCGGATCTTTTATCCATGCAGGTCCTCCCGAAAATTCTATCGCGCCGCCGACTTTGCCTTTTGCAACGAATTTCGCGCTGTCGTGGAGTTCGGCTTCAAACCCTTTCGGACCGACATCTTTGGCAATATCGCCTTTTCCTTCGTTGAACGGTAGGTAAAAGTGTAAGCCTTTCGTCACTTGCGCGGTTGCCTCGAAAGTTACAACACAAAACGCAAGAACCGTGAGTATCCAGAAATATCTTTTCATTTTCTTGTCTCCTTTTCTATTTCGCGTTACTCGTATTATAGTAAAACCTATAGTTAATTGGGAACTCTCAAACAGTTTGAATACCTATAACAGGCATTCAGACTGGCACAGGCTAACGGTCTCCTATGCTACAAAGATGCCCACTTATTTATGGGCTATAAAATTAGCAAAAGTGTCGTAATAGGTGTCTCTATTTTAATAGCCGTGCCACCCTTAAATCAAGAAAAATCGGCGTGTTCCAATTCCGCTGCTTTGATCGGTGTGGTAATTGCATTCATTTTTTCTATCAGACAATGCGGATTATGTGATAGAATCATGTGACACTTTACCCAATGTTTTTGGCAATTATAGATTTCAAAAAGGAGAAAAGACGTGAAAATGAGACTTGCACAATACGGTATTTCCCACGACCACGCTTCAGGGAAAGCCAACGTGATGAAGGAAAGTGATGAGATCGACTTTGCCGGTGTTTTTGAACCGTTAGCGGAAGTCCGAGCTACCCTTGGTCAAAGCTCAGTCTATGATGGCGTTCACTGGTTTACGTCCAAAGAAGAGATGCTTGATGATGAAACAATCGTTGGGGTCGCGGCGCAGGGACGTGTGTCACAGAATCTCACCTTTGCACGGGAGATTCTTGAACACGGCAAGCATGTTTGGTTTGACAAACCTGCGGGTGATAACTTGGATACGTTTCAAGAGGTTTTAGATATTGCCCGCGACAAAAATCTGCTCGTTCAACTCGGCTATATGTTCCGATACAACGCTGGCTTTCAGTTTATCCTTGATTGGGCGAACTCCGGCAAACTCGGTGACATTTTTTCCGTTCGGGCAAGAATTTCATCAAGTCTTTCAAGCGAAGCCCACTGGCAACGCTGGGATTCGCTCGGTGAACACTCCGGGGGCATTATGTTCATCCTTGCCTGCCATCTCACCGATATTATCGTTGCCTTGCTGGGACGACCGACACGAGTGACACCCTTTTCAAGGCACGATGGACATGACGTGCCGTGGTATCGAAACAATACCGCTGCTGTCCTTGAATATCCGAGAGCATTGGCGATTCTTGAGTCAACGGCGTTGGAAATTGATTCGGGTAAAGCAAGGCGATTGGAAGTCTACGGGACACGCGGCAGCGCAATTCTTGAACCGCTCGAACCGCCAGCATTGCGATTATGTCTTGACGAAGAACGGGATGGGTATGCGAAAGGTTGGCAGACAGTGCCTGTGGAGCGGCGACCACGTTACGTCGACAGCCTTCGAGCGTTTGTCGCTGATATTCGGGGCGAGAAATCCCCTGATCGTTCGCTTGATCATGAGTTCACAGTTCAGGAAACGGTGCTGCGGGCAGCAGGATTGCATTGACTGCCTCTCCGTGTAGAAGTGCAAGGTTTCCTTTTATTTTCGGACATCAGGTTAATTCTGTTAGTCAGAATCCTGTAATCCTTTGCAATATTCTAATACTTGCCTTTCTAAATCGTATCGTCTATGATTTTGAAAAAAGTTAATAATAGCTTTAGAATTGTATGTTCGTTGATTTTGATACATTTTTCTCGCATACACGCCAAAACCGAATTCTTGGTTTGACATGTATTCCTGATTAAATGATTCAGCATTTTTCATTGCGTTTTCAAAGAATCCTGAGAGTCGTTTCCTATCTTCATCATTGAGTATATCGCAACCTCTAAAAAATGTAATATCCTTTTTGACATAGGATCCGAATGCATATATACCATTTGCCTTAGGCAATCCAGAATTCCAAACAGGTCTTGTGCCCTTACTGGATTTTAACTCTAAACACAACACGGTTTTGTTGTCTATTATCAGGGTGTCCGGGTAGCTTTGTGTACCGAAAGGTTGAAAAATATAGTTTTGCTTGAATCGTGTTGTGTTTTCTATAATTCCGTCATCGATTTCTATCAGTTCTCGCCAATATGTCCTGTAGCTATTTCCTAACTCATTGAAGTTAGTTTCATAGTAACCAAACGTTTCCAACTGATTTATTACTTGTTTTTCAAAATCGGAGTTACTTGACCAGCCAACATAATCCATGGGATTATTTTTTATATCTAAGAAAAAATCGTAAATTCTACTCATAGAGTTCAGAATACTCCTTAACCAAATCGCCTTTTCTAAAGCCCGGAATGGCTGTTGTACATCTGTGTGCCAGCTTGTTGTAATCAATATCCAATAAGCGTGCCAAAATGATGTCATTTTTAGCCTTTAATAATATCCATTGCTTATGTTTCTCACAATTATTAGTTTTTGTCTCCCTTCTAGAGTAGTCTTGCCAACCCTGAGACGGAACAGCAAAATCAAAATCATTTTTAAATACTTTTAGTGCTTCAGGAGTGTTATTATATTGCCACATTTGAAAATCCTTATGGCAGATAGGTGGTGCTTCAGATTCTCTCATATCTTCGCGAGAGCATGGTAAACGAGTCCATATCTGGAATTCAGTATTCACGGAGTAGGGTTTTCCATCATCAAATTCAAAGGATTCTTTAGGCAGCTCTAATTTACTGATAAATTTCATTCTGGAATCCAATTTTTTATGTATCATGAACTTTCGGAAAATTACAGGTACTATAAACGCTACGGTTTCAGCTAAACAGGCGGAATGATTGAAAAATGCTACCGCTAAATGACCTCTTTTGCCAAATGGTGGATTACCAACAACTATTGTATTGTGTGACTCAAACTCAATTTTTAGGGTTTTTAGAAAATCTTGTAATTTAACACCATCACACTTAGGTTCTAAATCCATTCCAATGCGTCTTTGTTCTGGCATTAGTTTGTAGAATGCTCCTTTTCCTGCAGAAGGTTCCAAAAAGAATAGATCATTTATATTTTTTTCTATACTACTAGGAATAGTCTCAATAAGATGATTCCAACATAATTTTGCTATTGTTTCTTTGGTATAAAATTGATCCAGAGAATTTTTCATAGTATTACACCTTTCGTATCACAATACTTATTAATCCTCATCTGCGATAGCGATGATAGGAATAGTTGTAACGGGAAATGCCGATGGTTTGTAGTCTCCATCTGGTGCTTTGGTCGGGAATTTGTACTGTGGGTCTGTTAGAAGTTCATAGACTGCAGCATCGCCAGTTCTGACCCGTTCTCTGGTATTCAATTCCCATTCGACTTCGAGTGCCTCGCGTCGTTCTGGGAAATCCTGTGTCCCCAATATTGATGTCAAAGCCCAGTAGAGATACTCCGTAACCATGCAACCGTAGTCACAGGTTTCATCCGTATAGTGATACCACGCCTCTGCTGGATAGCCGCTCTTGGGACCACCTTTCGGTACCCGCTCAAAATATCCGCCGCGGGCGGCATCCATGCAGTTCGCTAAGGTGGACCCTCGTACCTCTCCGAACACCTCGGGGTAAGCGTTGGCATAACCGTGTTGTGTAATGGGATGTAGAATTTCCTCTAATGCGCCGTCGTAGTAGTGACCATCGGGAGCGTTGATTTTACCATCAACAAGGAAATCCGGTTTGGTTTCTTCGCCATAGAGGCCTTGACCAAATCGATAGCCCGCTTCTGCTATCAGGCCCATTTCCACCCGTTCCATCTCCGCCTCTGTTCCAGGCATAATGATAAAGACGTTTCGACTCACAAGGTGACTGAGAACCCGTGTATTATCGGGGATACCGTCTTCGTTGTTATCGAGGTATTGTGCCAAAATGCCTGCGGCGTGAGAGAGTTTATTTTCAGGTGTTGTTCGGCTTGCGAAGATGTGAACACCGAAAACGTTGACGTATTTGTCACAACCGACTTGTCTGAAGACAGAAAATTTGCTCGGTATCTCTACGATTTCGATGCTCGGTGTTACTTCAATGCTTCCGATTGCGTTGTCGCTCATAATTTGAGATGATGCAAGCCCCATTAAAGCCAGCATGATTCCAACAGTCATAGCTTCCCTTCCCTTCAGGGTGTCGGACATGTAGACGCAAAAAGTGGGAATTTCCGTCCTTTAAACCCCCTAAAGAATCAGAATCAACGGTATGAATGCCTTATGGGCATTCCCCGCCCCTTATCAGGGGGACTTTGAGAGGGAATGCGTAAGTCCTAATCAAGGTTATGCAAATCGAACGCCTAACTTTACGTTCTCACCCGGATGCGTTGCGATCTTCGGATATTCGTCCAATAGGTCGTCGAAATCGACAACAGGATAAATAACAGGTTCAGACTTCAGACTGCCCTCATACAGGAGTCGCAAACTGATTTCAAAGAGTCTGCCTTCGTTCCAATTCGGATATTCGGGGTTCGGTTCGCTACAGGCGCGTGAGAACACAATCGTCGGTCGATTGAAATGTGCTTCGGCACCGAGGTCTAATCCTGCTGGGTAGATACCGGGCCATGCGCCAGCGACAACCGTTCCTAAATACGTTACACCGCGAATCGCCGCTTGGAGTGCTGTATGATGCCCACTATATTCAATACAAACATCAGCACCGCGTTTGTTAGTGGCTTTTTTAATCTCCAAACCGGCATCATCTGTTGTAGGGTCAATAACCATATCCGCACCACATTCGAGGGCAACATTTCGGCGCAATTCGAGCGGATCGACACCAATGACAGGATAGGCACCGGCTAACTTGGCGAGCTGCAGTGCCATCAGTCCAATGCCCCCCATTCCAAAGACTGCCACGGCATCACCAATGCGAATATGACCGTCGCGCACCGCACCTAAGGCGAAATCCGTCGGGTCTAAACAGACAGCTGCCTGCCAAGGCACCCCCTCAGGCAGTTTACGGACACCCGCTGCGCCCCAAACATTTTCCTCGCGAAAGGAACTGTGCCGAAAAACGCGGTCTCCGACCTCAAATTCGGTAACGTCCGCCCCAATTTCGGTTACTTCACCCACACACATATTCCCAAGTCCTGAAGGATAGTGCACCATCCCGGAGGTGTTTGCTTGAAAGACCTTATATTCTCCATCGTAGCCACCGCGTGGGCCTGCATAGCCCTTATACGATGCCATCTCTGAACCGTGTTTGGCGGCACCAAACTGGCTCTTGACCCGAATTTCATTGGCTTGCAAGGGTTGGCTTTCATATTCTCGGAAAGCGACTTGTTCTTGTGCCGGTGCAATGAGTTCTCTTGGCATATCGTTTAATTTCCTTCCTATGTTATACCATTTCTAAATCATGATGTCGCATTACCGGTTCTCCTGAAGTGTGTGGCGATGCGGAACAAACTAACAGTTTTGTGGCGTACTCGCCCAGATGCGACGTGCATCATTCTACAAAAGAGAGACTTATTAACAGAAATGGTATTATAGTAAAGTTTAGAATTAATTGGGCACTCCGAAACAGTCTGAATACCTATAACAGGCATTCAGACTGGCACAAACTGGAAGTTTGTGCTACGAATATGTCTATTTATTTTTAGGATTCACTATATTTGCGGCTCAAAGTCAGATGAACGCGCAGTAGTCCTCTTATTTGTGAGAGGGTAATGTTCGATTTCAGTCGGCGATCGCTTGGTAGTAGAGGATGCGAATTCTCTCTGCGAGATCACTACCGCCCGGATGCAATTGACACATAAAGAGACCGTGCATCTGCTCTTGAGGGTCAATGAAAAAACTGGTAAAGAAGAAACCGCCCCCGCCATACGCTCCAACTGACCCAAGGTCTCTAAGGTCCGATGCGTCTCGGACAATGCTAAAGCCGAGACCGGATCCGGAGCCGAGACCCATCTTAGCGAACTGATCCGCCGTCATGAATTCAACAGTCTTTCGGCTTAGCAATCGGACACCATCAAGTTCCCCGTCGTTAAGCATCATCTGTGTAAAACGGGCATAATCAGAGGCAGTAGAGACTAACCCGGCACCGCCAGAGAAATAGGTTTGTGGACCGTTGTATGGATAGTCCGTTGAATAAATCAGTGGACCATTCACTGTCGGTTCTTTGGATTTTCGCATGATCGGACCATCTCCGGTTCGCTCATATACTGTCGCAAGCCGTTCACGTTTCGCTTCCGGAATAAAAAAGTGTGTATCTGTCATGCCAAGCGGTTTAAAGATACGCTCAGCGAGAAATTCATTGAACGGCATCCCTGATACGACTTCGACGAGGTAACCGAGTACATCTATTGATAGGCCGTACTCAAATTTTTCACCCGGTTGATGCAATAACGGGATCGTCGCCAACACTTTCATCTTCTCCGCGAGGGTGCTCTCATCCTGCAGAAGCCCGTGGGTGATCCCCGCATCGTTATATTTCGGACCGAGTCGCTCATTCCAGTGATACGTTAGACCGGACGTGTGGGTGAGCAGGTTCCAAATGGTAATCTGCCGTGTTGCGGGTACAGGTGATGCCGAATCTTCAGCATCTTCCGGCGGCAACACGTGCATCTCTTTGAAAGCGGGAATGAACTTTGAGACCGGCTCATGCAACCGAAAATGCCCTTCTTCATAAAGCATCATCACAGCGACGCTCGTGATCGGCTTCGTCATTGACGCAATACGAAAAATGGTGTCCGGTGTCATCGGCTTTCCCGCCTCAACATCCATCATACCGTAAGTGCCGAGATGTGCGATCTTTCCGTGTCGGGCAAGCAATGTAACGCCGCCAGCGATTTCCTGCTGCGCGACATACTTTTCCATTACTTTATCAACCCTTGAGAGCCTTTCGGTAGAAAGCCCAACTGCTTCAGGCTCCACCATCGGGAGCTCATGACTGAAGGCAGATACCGTCAGCATCAGCAAGAACGAGATGTATACTAAAATTCTGTCAGTTTTTTTCACATAAGTCACTCTGCAACCTCACTATTTCTGTAGAATGGTTTCTTCTCTTGGTTGATGGAGAACCCGACGGAGCGTGCGCTACTTGTGAACGGCACGCGGAGCGTGCCTACTACTTTAAGCCAAAATGTCGCGGACGACGTGTCCGTGGACATCGGTGAGGCGGAAATCCCGTCCTTGGAAGCGGTAGACCAGCTTTTCGTGGTTAATCCCGAAGAGGTGTAACATCGTGGCGTGGAAGTCGTGGACATGGACGATGTTTTCAACGGCATTGTATCCCAACTCATCGGTGTTCCCGTAACTGATACCACCTTTGACACCGCCACCCGCCATCCACATTGAGAACCCTTTGATATGATGGTCGCGCCCGGTACCTTGTGCCATCGGTGTCCGACCGAACTCGCCACCCCAGATGACTAAAGTTTCGTCTAACATACCACGTTGTTTCAGATCGTTGACGAGCGCAGCGGTTGCCTTATCAACATAGCCAGCGGTTGTCTTAATCGCGTTCTCAATACCGCCGTGATGATCCCACCCGCGATGGTAGAGTTGGATAAACCGCACACCGCGCTCCGCCAACCGCCGCGCGAGCAGACAGTTTGAGGCATAGGAACCGTCACCTGGCTTCGCGCCGTACATATCAAGAACGTTCTGGGGCTCTTTGGAGATGTCAGTCAATTCGGGGACACTCGTCTGCATCCGGAACGCCATTTCGTACTGACTGATACGTGTCGAGATGGTTGGATCGTCCACTGTTTCGTCAAGCATACTGTTCAACGATTGCACGGCATCTACAACATCCCGTTGCTGTTCCGTGTTCACGCCACCGGGGTTGGTGACATAGTGAACAGGATCGCCGGTTGAATGGAACTGAACGCCTTGAAACTGACCTGGGAGAAAACCGCTGTGCCACTGCCGTGTCGCAATCGGTTGGTCCTGCCCGCCACCAGAGGAGGTGAGGACAACGTACCCCGGCAAGTTTTCGTTTTCACTGCCAAGTCCGTAGAGTAGCCACGACCCCATGCTCGGTCTACCAGCGATTGCAGTGCCGGTGTTCATGAAAGTGTGTGCCGGGTCGTGATTAATCTGCTCGGTTTTCAGGGAGCGGACGATGCAAATATCGTCGGCGAGGCTCCCGATGTGTGGGAACGCTGTACTCATATCTTGGCCGGATTCACCCCATTTTTTGAATTCATGTGTGGGCCCCAAGCACTTGAGCGAATTCGCTTGTCCTTGGAGTTGCGCAATTGGCTGCCCTTCGGTGAAAGACTTTGGCATCGGTTGCCCGTGTAATTCTGCCAGTTTTGGTTTGTAATCCAAAGTCTCCAAATGCGAGGGACCGCCTGCCATACAGAGATGGATAATGGTTTTCGCCTTGGGTGGCACATGGGGCTCGGTAATAATTCCCGGCCATCTCTCAATCTCCGTTGCAGCATTGATAATTGATGGGCTCAGTAAAGATGCGAGTGCGAGGGATCCGACACCGCGCACTGTTTTCCCTAAAAACGTACGCCTCGTAAGGCGCAATTTGGTTTCTTCATGAATATCCATAGCCATACCTGATACCTCCCGTTCATTCGATGATCGCCATTAAAAAACTAGATAGTCGGTACTCTATCCAATAGTTTTCACTTGTTAGACTTCTCAGTTTTTATCCATAAATCCTTTCATGACAAATGTTATGGTTCTTATGATTGCGGGACCGATTAGAAAATAAACCAGCCAAATTAGTAGGAAAAATATAAGGACTCCGGTCAAAAAGCCCCTCATCCCTGATCCAAACCATTCTTCTCCAATATCTCCTCCAAATAACCACGCCAATGGAACGGACAAGACAAGCGTAAGTCTAAACGTCCCTTTTTTCCAATTTATGGACTTTACCTGTTTATGATTTCCGTCACCAGATTCAGAATTCTTACCGTTAAATCCTCTTATGAAACGCCCGAAAATGCTTGGGCCTCCGCGCAGTATGTTCACAACCACTACAAAAACACATAGCAGGAAAATCGTACTCATAAACACATCTAAATGTGAAAGAGCCATGACAAATTCCTTTTTACAAATGGAACTTAGGTTTTCGACGGAACAGCCAACGCGTCATTTAGTTTTCAGAGAATCCTTATCCGCCATTCCCCACCGTGTGCAGGATTATGAATTAATCCTTTTTTCATGTCAACACAGAGGTCAAGAGCTTCCAAAACCATGTGTCCAACGAGGACAGGCATACCCTCAGGCAGGTCTGTTACCCGGATAGAGTCGCTTCGTTCCAGAACGGTATATTCTACCTCTGAATAAATGACGCGCTCTACCGTACCATTGGCGGTTTCTGCTTGAACCCTTCTGAGTGGCGTGAGTCCGAGTTGTTCGATGAGTGGTGCAGGTAAACAAAGTCCTGTGGCACCGGTATCAACGAGTGCTTCTTCAACGGTCAATCGTCGAACATCTTCGGATTTCATAACACCTAATCTGACCGCAACGAGATCGCTTTGATTCGCGATTTCGATTCGTGTTGTCTGTTCCATTTGTGAATGTCTCCTGTCAATGCGTAATGGCAGGGCGGTTGAAAACCGCGCCTACCCGTTAGATTAATACCGAGTGATTGTTTCATGCAAATTCAGTATTACCCGTCCGACAGAAGTCCACGCAGCAAGTTCAGCGGGTTTAACATCCTCTGTTGCAGGTGTCTCACCTACTGCGACCAACGCGCCAGCAGCATCAAAATGAGCGGTATACTCGGCGTGATGCTTCTCATAGAGATTTGTCATAATCTCTAATTCCTTCGGCTGCGGCATCCGAGATAGTGCCGATTGGTACGCCCAGTTGATACGCTCCGCGACGGATTCACCCCCTTCGCGGATAATCCGTGTCGCAAAGACACGTGCCGCCTCAACGTAAGTTGGATCGTTGAGTAGGGTCAATGCCTGCATCGGTGTATTCGATGTTGCGCGCTCGGCGGTGCATTCCTGACGACTCGGTGCGTCAAACGCCATCATACTTGGATGCAAGAAAGTGCGCTGCCAATGCGTATAGAGTCCACGGCGATATAGGCTTTCTCCCTTGTCGTGCACGTAGGTACGCTTCGGGAAGTTCAAGTTCGAGTAGTATCCTATTGGTTGGTAAGGTCTCACACTCGGACCGCCAATTTTGGGGACAAGCAGCCCACTCAATAGGAGTGCGTTGTCGCGGACGGTCTCTGCATTGAGCCGCCAGCTGGATTGGCGTGCGATCAAGCGATTGTAAGCGTCCTTTTCGCGTAACACCTCAGTCGCTTTCGAGGACTGACGGTAAGTGTTTGAGGTGGTAATAAGTTTCACGATATGTTTGACGTTCCAACCGCTTTCCATAAATTCCACGGCGAGCCAGTCGAGCAGCTCAGGATGTACAGGTGGTTCACCTTGTGCGCCGAGGTCATCTAAAACACGGGAGAGCCCTGTTCCAAAGTAAAGTGCCCATAAACGATTCACAAAGGCACGCGCTGTCAACGGATTATCCCTTGAGACGACCCATCGCGCGAGCTCTAATCGGGTCGGACGCCGGTTTTTGATACCGAGATCGCCGAGGAACCTCGGAATCATCGGTTCGACGATCTCACCGGAATCGTCCAACCAGTTGCCTCGCGGTAGCACACGCGTCGTACGGGGTAGTGTGGATTCAGTGGTAAGTGAGTAAGGAATCTGTTTCTCGATTTCGGCTTTCTGCTTCCGCAACTCCGCCATCTGGTTTCGGATACCGTCAAGTGCGGGCGTAATACGGCGATACGCCGCTGCAATCTGTTCGCGTTGACTTGTCGTTCTAACAGCGGAATCCACCTGAATTGCTGCGATGACCTGTTCGGTATGGGTGTGTTTTACTGCTGAACCGCGAGTGGTTGCGATCCCAGCCACATCCCAATAAGCGGTACCCCCAAACTGCGCGAAAGCCATCCCATTTAGGACACTTCCCGGTTTCAACCCGACATCCGCTGGATCGACTTCAAGTCGAACCCACTCGCCGGCTGCGGGTAGTGGTCCCATAGGTTTGTGAGCAGGCGTGTCATTGCCAATCCCGCCGAAGTCAATCTTGTCTTCACCCCAAAAGGCACGGTGATCCCAATTGCCGTCGTTCCATTGGAGCATAACTGTTTTTGGGGAATCTTCAGGATCCATCCAGACATAAGCAAACAGTTGATCGCCTTCAGCGAGGGTAAACTTCCGATTCGCACCTTGGAAAGCGTGCTGGATGGTTTTTTCATCTGTGGTTGTCTGGCGACGTGATAACAATTTACTGAAAACAGGTGCTTCGTTTTTGCCGACAAACGTCCATGTCCCTTGATTCCTACCACCGTTTGCCTGCGCGTCGTCCACCCAAGCGAAATCAGTCGGTTCTGTTGATTCGAGAAGCGAACGAATCTCGTGTTCCCATTTCGTCTGCTCTGCTTCCAATCCCGGAGAAGATGCTTTGAATATCTGCTCCAACTTCGCTAATTCGTCGTCAATCTCATGTAGTCCTGATTCCTGTGCCGGTGTGGGTAGCATAACGACGGGTTCCCATTTACTACCGCCGCCGTATACACCAGGTCCCTTGACATCCGCGAAGAACGCGGCGAAACTGTAAAAATCTTTTGCTGTGAAGGGATCAAACTTATGGTCGTGACACTGTGCGCAGCCGAGGGTCGCGCCTAACCAGACAGATGCGGTTGTCCGGACCCGGTCTGCTGCATAGATTGCGAGATACTCCTTCGCTTGTGCGCCCCCCTCTGAGGTTGTCTGATTCAGACGGTTATAACCGGAAGCCACTTTCTGTGCAGGCGTAGCGTTTGGTAGAAGATCGCCAGCGAGGTTTTCGATTGTGAACTGATCAAACGGCATATTGTCATTAAATGCTTTTATGACATAGTCGCGATAGGGCCAGACGCTCACGTTTTCGTCAGCATGGTAACCGCTCGTATCCGCGTAGCGCACGAGATCGAGCCAGTACATTGCCAACTGCTCACCGTACTGGGGTTTAGACAGAAGTCTATTGACAAGTGATTCATAAGCATCAGGACTTTCATCCCTTAAGAACTGATCCACTTCAGCGGGTGTCGGCAGCAGCCCGGTCAGATCAAAGTTCAAACGACGGATGAGCGTCCGTTTGTCCGCTTCTGTTGATGGTGCAAGTCCTTCCGGTTCCAATTTCCCAAGTATAAACGCGTCAATGGGGTTGCGGACCCATGCCGTATTCTCGACAGTAGGGGGTTCAACCCGGTTAGGTAGATTATAGACCCAGTGTTCTTCCCATTCGGCACCTTCAGCAATCCACTGGATGAGCGTGTCAATCTGTTCCTGCGTTGGTTGTCGATTGGAGATTTGCGGCGGCATCCGCTCGTCAATATTCTCGTGTGTTATACGGAGGACGAGTTCGCTATTTTCGGGTTCACCCGGAACGATGATCGGGTAGCCGCTCGGTGCAGAAAACGCCCCGTCTTTGGTATCAAGTCGTAGGTTGGCTTGTCGGACTGCCGGATCGGGACCGTGGCAGGCGTAACATTTATCCGACAAGATCGGTCGGATATCGCGGTCAAATTGAAGTTTCTCGGCATCGGCAGGTTGCAGTGCAGTTGATACCCCCAGCAGGAGTATTATAAAACCCAAGCAACTGGTGCGAACCCATATTGAAGCGTCTAAACGTAATAGCTGTGTCAGTGACATTGTAGAATGTTTCCTCCATTTCTTCTACACAGGCAATACCACATTATTTGCCTGTTGTTTGCTCCGTATATTTAACGTAAGTCGTTTCTATAGACATAGCACGCCCAAGGGGTGAGGAAAATGCCTAAGCACCTTCGTTGAAATACGCAGAAATACCCAAGCAAAAACATCAAAATTTGTTAGTAGCAACTTGGGTTATAATATATCATTTAAAGTGAAATATGTGCAAGGAAAATCGAGGAATAGTTCAGAGCCATTCAATTTTATAGGAAAACCTATAGTTAATTGGGCACTCTCAAACAGTCTGAATACCTATAACAGGCATTCAGACTGGAAACCGAAACTAAAAGTTTATGCTACAAAGCACAAACTGGAAGTTTATGCTACAAAGATGCACAAACTGGAAGTTTATGCTACAAAGATGCACAAACTAAAAGTTTATGCTACAAAGATGCACAAACTGGAAGTTTATGCTACAAAGATGCACAAACTAAAAGTTTATGCTACAAAGATGCACAAACTAAAAGTTTATGCTACAAAGATGCACAAACTAAAAGTTTATGCTACAAAGATGCACAAACTGGAAGTTTATGCTACAAAGATGCACAAACTAAAAGTTTATGCTACAAAGATGCACAAACTAAAAGTTTATGCTACAAAGATGCACAAACTAAAAGTTTATGCTACAAAGATGCACAAACTAAAAGTTTATGCTACAAAGATGCACAAACTAAAAGTTTATGCTACAAAGATGCACAAACTGGAAGTTTATACTACAAAGCACAAACTAAAAGTTTATGCTACAAAGCTGGACGTCTTTGTAGCGAAATGCTACGAATGTTTCTGCGGGTTGTTTTAGAGGATAGCATCCCCTTGCGAGTGGTGGAAGGGGTTGAGGTGTGAGAGGGTATCGTATGCGTCTCTCGGAAAGCATAGGGAGGCACGCTTCCGGAGCGCGCCTCCCTATTTTTTCGATGTTGTGCCGTATTTATCAACAGCCCATGCTACTTCAAGATGAGCATCCGCCGCGTTGCGGAGAAATCGCCCGCGGTGAGCGTGTAAAAGTAAAGACCACTCGCGACCGGCTCACCTAATTGATTGCGGCCATCCCAGTACGCGGCACGACTGCGCGACATGTACTGACCTGCGCGTTGATACCCAAGAGAGAGTTCACGGACGAGAACGCCACTTTGACTGTAGATGGAGATCTGGACATCGGCAGGTTTTTGCAACTGATACGGTATCCACGTCTCGGGGTTGAACGGATTCGGATAGTTCGGGTGTAGCACCGTCGTGTTGGGCACTGCAGGAGCCGCCGCGGGTGCGGACGGCGCACTCACAGGGGCAGCGTCCAAAGCGATGCTGATGGGTGTCCCTATACCTGTGGCAACATCTTGGCGGCTACTGCCATCGAGATTGGCACGCCGGATCTTACCTTCCTCTGTCCAATAGACTTTACCACCGGCAGGATCTATGGCGATGCCTTGCGGCGCATTCAAGTTGACGATGAGATTCGGTTGGAAACCTGAACCGTTGAGATTCATCTGCTGCACTTTGCCCCGAGAGTTGGTCAGATACAACTTGCCGTTTGCGGTATCAAGCGCAAGCCCTTGGGGGGCACTTATTAGTTCCCGAACCGACTGGGCGTTTGAACCATCGAGATTGGCACGCTGGATGCTGCCGCTGTGATTGCCCGTCTGTTCTGTCCAATAGACTTTACCACCCGCAGTATCTATGGCGATGCCTTGCGGAGAATCCAAGTTGACGATGAGATTCGGTTGGAAACCTGAACCGTTGAGATTCATCTGCTGCATTTTGCCCCGAGAGTTGGTCAAATACAACTTGCCATTTGCGGTATCAAGCGCAATCCGGCGGGGTGCGGTTGTTAACTCCCGCACCAGTTCGGGGTTGGTGCCATTGAGGTTCGCGCGCCAGACGCTGCCGCTGTGATTGCCCGTCTGCTCTGCCCAGTAGACCTTATCGTCTGCGATATCGAGCGCCACGCTGGTTGCGTTTTGGACATTTGACACAAGGGCATCCACGCTCGATCCCGTCAAACTTTGGAGTGTGCCGACGCCAGCATCCACCCAATACATCGGTGGGCGTTGGGATTCACGGACTAAGATTTCAACTGCGGCAATTGGGGCAACCTGCAGGAAAATCCCGTCAGGTGTCCCTAAACCTGTGGCAACATCTTGGGGGTTACTGCCATCGAGATTGGCACGCCGGATCTTACCTTCTTCTGTCCAATAGACCTTATCACCCGCCACATCCACAGCGATCCCTCGCGGAGAATCCAAGTCGACGATAAGATTCGGTTGGAAACCTGAACCATTAAGATTCATCTGCTGTACTTTGCCTCGAGAGTTGGTCAGATACAACTTTCCATTTGCGGCATCAAGCGCGAGCCCTTGGAGGACGCTTCTTACCTCGCGAACCGACTGAATATTTGAACCATTGAGGTTCGCACGGCGGATTCTACCGCTGTTATCGCCTGTCTGCTCTGTCCAATAGACTTTACCACCGGCAGGATCTACGGCGATCCCTCGCGGAGATTGCAAGTTAACGATGAGGTCGGCTTCAAAATCCGACCCGTTGAGATTCATCCGCTGCACTTTGCCGCGAGAGTTGGTCAGATACAACGTGCCATTTGCGGTATCAAGTGCAAGCCCTTGGGGGACGCTTGTTAGTTCCCGAACCAACTGGACGTTTGAACCATTGAGGTTCGCACGGCGGATTCTACCGCTGTTATTGCCCGTTTGCTCTGCCCAGTAGACCTTATCGCCCGCCATATCCACCACCACGCTGGTTGCGTTCTGGACATTTGGCACAAGGCGATCCACGCTCGAGCCCGTCAAACTTTGGAGTGTGCCGACATCCGCATCCACCCAATACATCGGTGGACGTTGGGATTCACGGATTAAGACCGCTACGACAGTGATTTCAATAACCTCACACGCATCACTGCTGATGCCATCGCCTACGCAGACACCGTAATAGTAGGTACCCGCTGCATTCGGGGCAGTCAGCGAGCGGCTAACTTCGGTTGTCCGTCCCGCGGCGATCGCACTCACAGTATCTGTGCCGATAGAGGTATCTCTTGTGGTAAGACTATCATCATCAGAAAGATAATACTCTACCACTGTCCTGGCAGATACCGTATCTCCGTCGTTTTTGATGGTGGCAGTGAGCGTGAAACGTTCACGGGGACTTAAGGCAAACTTGCTCGGCTGCACGGATTCAATGACCAGTGGTGCCTCTACAAAGACCTCTATGTACCCCGACCAGTTATTAGAGGTAGATTCTTCATTTGCAACTTCGTCTACATGCACACGGTAATAATAAATGCCGGGCTCAGACGGAGCGACCAGTCTGATGCCCTCATTACTGGTACCATCTTTGGCGAGTGCGCTCACCGAAACCCGACCGACCTCGTCCTCACTTCTAAACCTGCGATCGATGGATTCATAAAACCGTAAGGTGGTAGCAGCAGATTGCCCTTCGCCTTCGTTTGTGACAGTGGCATCAAGCGTGAACCGTTCACCGGGGGCTAAGGTAGCCGTCCCTCTGAGCTCAAAAAGCTCAGCAACTAAATCCGGGGGTGCCGATACAGTAATGGTTACGGCAGCGGAGCAGTTATTATCGCTCCTGGTCTCATAGTAGCTGGTGCTTACGCAGGCACCATAATAATAGGTACCCGCTGTAGTCGGGGCAGTCAGCTCAACGGTCTGCGTGCTAGTGTTGGGGTAAATCTGATTAACGGTATTATAACCAGAGAGGGCACTAATCGTATCTGCTGTTCCGACTTCCGTATCGGCTGTACCAGTGGTTGAATCAGGAGAAATGGTAGCATCCGTAGAACGATAATACCGCAATGTTGCAGCACCGGAGTTACCGATACCATTGTTCCTGACGGTAGCCGTGAGCGTGAAACTTTCACCGGGGGCTAAGGTAGATTTGTCAACTGTCGGGGTGTCAACAACTAAATCCCCTGAGGCAGTTGTGATATATACAGAAGCAGAATGATTATTGGAATAACCAGGCGCATCACTCTCGTTATTGACAGGGGTTACCCGAACACGGTAATAGTAGGCACCCGGGAAGTAGGGGGCCGAGATAGACGGCGCAGGCAGTGTTACAGAACGCTGGATTGATTCATTGACGCTGAGGGACGGAATTGTGACACCACTAATAGGAAATTCGTTTGTCCAAGTTTGCGTGGTGGTGGCGGCGCGATAAGAATATGTCAAGTTTGTAGGATCAGATGGCCCATTACCTATGTTTTCGACCGTGGCAACAAGTGTGAAAGTTCCACCAGGGACTACCGAGTTGTAGGAACCTTGAGAGTAGAGAAGGCTTACGGTTAAGTTCGGCTGTACATTCGTAACTTCGAGACGGACAACCCTTGATGAATTATTACTAGATCTTACCCGGGCGTAATAATAGTATGTCCCTGTTCCGGTCGGTGCAGCCTCAGAAATGCTGATCTTGTCTTCATCACTGGTGCTTGGATTACTGGCATCGAGTGCTTTAACGGACACTGAACGAATAAGTGAACCGGTTGTAGCCGGTGTGGGACCGACACCTTGATAATAGTCCAAAAACGTAGACACAGATGGTGCACCACCGTGGTTTCTGACAGTAGCTGTGAGCGTGATATTTCCACCAGGAGCTACGGAGGTTGGATTAACATCTTCTAGACTAACCCTTAAGTCAGGTGCTTGGGCATAACTAATGCCCTGCACGCCAACTATCAGGAACATCATCGTTAGAATGGATACAATGATTTTTCTATTCCCAATTATATTCAACATGAAAAACTCCTTATATTCGTTTTTCGATTTCAAAACGAAACCAAAATTGTGTAGTGTTCGGGTTATTTAGTTTTCGTTTTTTACGCACTTTGTCTATCAAATCGCGAGCGCCGGAAATCCGCAGAAATACACGGAAATACGTAAGCAAAAACACTCGCGCCTACAGGGATATGCTGGGATTCGGAGATCCCTCTACAAACGAACTAAATACCCATTTAGTGTTAACATGCGTGAAACCCAATGCATTCTCTCACCGGCGGCGTTTGAGGTGTTGGGTTTCTACATCTATATCCAATTTTTATTATCGAACTGACGTTTATCGTAATAAATAGTGCTAACGGCTCGTAGGCGTGTGATTTATAGAACGTCTCTAACGGGAAATGGTTTCCTTACTACAACCGCAATCGGTTCACCGTAGCGGGTTTTTGCTTGGGTGTTTTTTTGAGGTTGCCTCGCCAGACACCCAGCCAACACCCTCAACTTGAAACAGCCCTATATTTTAGACACGCAGAGATTTCGTAGCGTCCACTGTTAGTTTGCACACGCGGTAGCACAGACTCACAGCATAAGCTACAATCACTTTTATAATCTAACAGATGCTGCGACAAAGGTGGCAACTTAGGTTATTATAATATACCATTTAACGTGAAATATGTGCAAGGAAAATCGAAGCTTCACCAGAATTCACTGGATTTGAATTATACTTTAGCGTATAATACTTTAGCGTATAATACTTTAGCGTATAATACTTTGCACCGCATTTAGGGAGAAAATTCATGTTTATTGATCGGGATCAAGAATTAGCGGCTTTAGAGCAGATGTTCCAATCAGAATTAGCGGAATTTTTCGTGTTGTACGGCAGGCGGCGGGTCGGGAAAACTGAACTATTGACGCAATTTTGTAAGGGTAAAAGGAGCATTTACTTTCTCGCCAGCCAATTGAAAGAACGCGACCATCTCCGGCAGCTTACCGAAACCGCTCGGCATCTATTTGATGATCCGCTACTTCAAAACCTTGTCTTTGATGATTGGGAAGCCGCACTCGTCTATTTTGCCCAACAGTCAGAAAAAGAACGCCTGATTTTGGTGCTTGATGAATTTCAATATCTCTGTGAGGATAACACAGCACTTCCTTCATTAATTCAACGCTTTTGGGATCTACACGGAAAAAACAGCAAACTCTTCTTGATTCTGTGTGGGTCACAGATGAGTTTCATGGAGCGAGAGATATTAGCGGAACGCTCACCATTATATGGGCGGCGCACTGGACAACTCCGTTTGATGCCGTTGTCCTATCGCGATAGTGGATACTTCTTTCCAGAATATTCTGCGAAAGAGAAACTGCTCTTTTATGGTATCCTCGGCGGTATGCCAGCGTATCTCAATCAATTTGCGTTGCGCGCCTCAAACGCTCCGCAAAGAACGGTTGAACAACATATCAAAAACGAGCTGCTCACACCGCAAGGGTACTTATTCGATGAGGTTAATTTCTTGTTACGCACAGAACTCAGGGAGCCGAGAACGTACGCAAGTGTGTTACAGGCGATTGCTGGTGGTGCGACGCGATTAAATGAGATTTCCCAACGGGTCGGACTTGACGCAACGAATGTGAATAAATATCTGAGCGTGCTTCGAGACCTGGGATTGGTCAAACGCGAGACACCCATCACCGACCGTGCCCCTCAAAAGAGCAAAAAAGGACTTTATAAAATCGCGGATAACTACGTCAAGTTCTGGTTTCGGTTTGTGCTACCGAATCGGAGTCTCATCGAATCTGGAAACGCGGATTTGGTATATGAGGAGATGATCGCCCCAAACCTATCGCATTATATGGGAGAAATCTTTGAAGACGTTTGCCGCCAATACATCGGACGCTATTGGGAGGAGAAACTAAAGATTGCTCCGAAGCAGATCGGCGCACATTGGGGGTCAGATTTTGAAATTGATATATTGACAGAAAATATTGATGGCAGCCACTGGTTTGCGGAGTGCAAATGGTGGAACGCTCCAGTCGGAGAAAATGTTTTAGAACGTCTCATTGAAAATACTGAAAAAGTCCCAGATAGGTGGCAGCAGCACCCACGATACATCTTATTTTCTGCGAACGGTTTCACGGATGCGCTCAAAGAGAAAGCAGAAAACGGACATGTCTGCCTTATTGCGGCAAATGACCTGTTTTGACCCAAGTTGCTACTGATAAGATTTTCGGCATATAGCGTCCATTTTTCATTGAAAATCGTTGAGGCGCCGCCCGGTTTTGTAGCGTATCCTGTTAGGTTGCGCGCCCTGATGCACAGACTAACAGTCTATGCTACAAGGTGGTATAGTAAAGTTTAGAATTAATTGGGCACTCTCAAACAGTCTGAATACCTATAACAGGCATTCAGACTGGAAACCCAAACTAAAAGTTTGTGCTACGAATGTGCACAAACTGGAAGTTTGCGCTACGAATGATTCACTATAACTCGCGTTATTTTAGCTTGTTTATTGAACAACACATATTTTCAATAACAGATGGAGAGATGGAAATGGCTAAAATTATTACAGGGCATCGTGTTGGGCAAAATGGTACAATCCGTGTTGGATGTTCGGCTGTCATTTTTGATAAGGATCGGGAAAAAATACTGTTAACGAGACGCGAAGATAATAACCAATGGTGTTTACCGAGTGGAGGGATGGAGCCGGGAGAAAGTGCAAACGAGGCGTGTATCCGGGAAGTTGACGAAGAAACAGGTTTGCAAGTTGCAATCAAACGCTTAATTGGCGTTTATACAACCCCACATGAGTTAGTTGTGTACCAAGACGGAAACAAGATCCAGTTGGTGGCTTTATGCTTTGAAGCGGAAATCGTGGGTGGTGAACTCCAGCTGAGTTGCGAAACAACCGAATACGGATATTTTTCTTATCAAGAGATACAAAAATTGGACATGCTTTTGAACCACGCGCAACGGATTAAAGATGCCTATAGTGGCGAAACGACGACTTTCATCAGATGAAACTTAACAAAGCGATATTTTATGTGTTGATATGGGCGGTTGGCGAGATTCCGAAACCTCGCCAACAGAAAGGACGTTACTTCAAAACGAGCATCCGTCGCGTCGCGATGAACTCGCCTGCTGTAAGCGTATAGAAATAGACACCACTCGCGACGGGTTCCCCGAGTGCGTTTCTACCATCCCAATAGGCTGCACGCCCACGACTTTGATACACACCTGTTGCTTGATGTCCAAGTGCCAACGTCCGAACCAATGCGCCATCGGTAGCATAGATGGAGACATTCACATCCGCCGGTTTCGCCAACTGATAGGGGATCCACGTTTCTGGATTGAAGGGGTTCGGATAGTTCGCCAAGAGCGTCGTTTCTTGCGGGAGCAACGCGGCGAGGAGTTGCTCTAAGAACAGCACACCTCTTCGGGTCCTTGGGTCTGTCCCGTTCATTTGCTGTGCCTCGGATAACCAACCTTGCACATCTGCGGTGGAGATCCCTCCGAAAAAGTCCGTATGCCAAGACGGTGCGGCTGCGTCGTCTTGACCAAGGGCAGCAGCAACCAACACTAAGTCTTGAATGTTCACGATGCCATCGGTGTTGACATCCGCGGCATTCTCGCCCTGTTTGTCAAGATTTGTAGCAACGATTACCAAATCCTGGATGTTTACCATACCATCACCATTGACATCCGCACGGACGATCTGCCCAGTCCCAGTGCCCTCAGGGGTTTGTAGAGATGGGATAGCAAGGGCGATGTATCTTGGTGAATCCAATCCCCAGACGAGGGTTTCGACGTTGGTTCCGTCAAGGTTGGCGCGCTGAATTTTACCGTGGCCATCCACCGAGATAGGCCCTAGCGTCCAGTACACTTTACCGCCGGCTGCATCCAAAGCGATGCCCCAGGGATGATCATCGGTGTTGACGAGGGTTTGGGGATTTGAACCGTCAAGGTTGGCACACTGGATTCCCTCTGGGGTCCCCCAATTTGTCCAGTATATCTTGCCATCGCCCACGGCTAAGGCGACTCCCCCTGGAAGTCCGAATTCTAACGACGGAATAACATTTTCAACATTGGTGCCATCTAAGTTCGCACGCTGGATTTTACTCTCATTGGTACCCTCGGCGTACCCTGCCATTGACCAGTACATTTTACGTTCAGTGACATCCAAGGTGATGTAATCTGGGTTCTTGATTAATCCGGATACGAGGGTTTCGACGTTAGTGCCATCAAGGTTGGCGCGCTGAATTTTACCCTGGCCATCCTCCGCGATAGGTCCTACCGTCCAGTACACCTTACCCTCGGCGACATCTAAAGCGATGTCCGCGGGATCATCATCGGTATTGACGAGGGTTTGTACATTTGAGCCATCAAGGTTGGCACACTGGATTCCGCTTGGGAACCCCCAGTTTGCCCAGTACATCTTGCCACCTGCCACGTCTAAGGCGATGCCACCTAAGATACCTATGTCGATGGTGATGAGGTCTTCAACACTGGTGCCATCCAGGTTCATACGCTGGATTTTATCCGTGCCCCGGTCGGTCCAGAATATTGGCGGTGCTTGAAGGTCAACAATACCTCCGAGTTCCTCGATGACCCAGTTCCCCTCGCGTTTGCTGGCAGCGAAGGTATAAGGCTTGCCATTGACAAGCGTGTCTCTGAGATTCAATGCAACATCGGCGGTAGCGAACAGGAACTGTCCAGTTCCGTCATCAAGAACCGTGAACTCGGTCCCGGTGCCGGGGTAGGTACAACTCTGTCCCGGCGAAAGCACATCACCGACTTCACAGACCCCGCCAGGGGCACCGTAACTCATACCTTGTATGCCGAAACTTACAAAAACACCTATAAGCAGTAACACAAAACTTTTTGAAATTAAAACTTGCGTTTTCATCAGAAAATTTCCTTCTTATAGTAAAGTTTAGAATTAATTGGGCACTCTCAAACAGTCTGAATACCTATAATAGGCATTCAGACTGGCACAAACTGGAAGTTTGTGCTACGATGTCTATTTATTTTTAGGATTCACTATAAAAGATTGAGACTTACACACTTCCTTGGTAGGAGCGGTTTCAAATTTGTGATGTCAAACGCGCACCGACATCATCACGTAGGTGTTGCTGAGATGTGGAGCGTCATTATATCAAATTTGCCGGATCCTAATCGACAGAAAAGCCGGGAATCTTTGTTTAGGCGGCGACGAGTCATTCGGCTACTGTCCAACCAGGGACCAGCTACGGAGATTATGTCAAAAGTTCCCACCGCTTAATGCGGGGTGGCTATCGGGCGATGCGGGTCGATGAACCTGTTATTTTCATTTTTACGGCGTGGTTCAGGTAAGGCATCGGCTTTAGCACGCAGCTTTGAGAGGGCATCGGCATAAGCAGGGACATCAATCAGGTTGTTTCGTTCATCGGGGTCTTTGGAGAGATCAAAGAGTTGCTCGGGCCATCCCTTATTGTTGTTAAATCGGAAATACTTTAAACTGCCCTCTTTGACCATCACAGAGGGTCCGTTTTGGGCGCGCCACAGTTCGCTGTAAACGGTATCATGCCAATTCGCCGTATCTCCTTCAATAAGTGGCACGAGAGAGCTTCCATCAAGTTCGTCAGGTGCTGGAATCTCTGCTAACTCGCATATAGTCGGAAATAGGTCAACTAACGATACATTCTGCTCAACGACCTTCGGTTCGCGTCCAAATCGCTTCGGATACCAGATAGAAAGTGGTACGCGTGCCGAAGCCTCAAAGTAACTCTGTTTTTCCCAAAGGCCTTTCGTGCCGAGCATCTCGCCGTGGTCAGAGAGGAAAACGATGATAAAATCGTCCAAAACGTTCAAGTGTTCCAGCTGCTCAATGACCCGACCGAATTGTGCGTCCATCCACTCAATCATGCCGTAATACGCCGCGGTCGCTCGGTGTGCCTGACGATAGGTCACATCTTGACCGACCCTGACTCTGAAAAACTCGTCGTATCCAAACTGCTCGTTCGGTTCTTCAACAATCGGTTCCACCCGCTGCATATAGTAAGTAAACAGGTCAAGTGGGCACTGATACGGATAGTGGGGTGCTATAAGGCTGACCGCCATACAGAGCGGATTGGACTTCGGACGATCATAAGAGGCATTAACGAAATACTCCTCAAGAAACAGCAGCGCACCATCTACATTGTATTGGTCATGAAGCATCCATTGTCCCAAGCCGGGTTGTGCATCGCGAACCTCCTGAATCACCTTGTTCTGCTTCGGACCCGTCCCTGGCTCTCGTTCAGTCCGCGCGTAGTGTTCATCCTTAACAGTCGGATATGGATACCCGTTCGCACCGATGATATCGCGTCCGACCCGTTCCTGCCAACCGTGCATCACATCTGTCCCGACGAAGTGCATTTTACCGGCGCAGCATGCGTAATACCCGTAGTTTCCTAACTGCCCCGGAATCGTTCGGACCTCTGTTGGCATCGGATCACCAAAGTTGAGACTTCCACAGTTACGCGGATAGAGTCCTGAAAGAAAACTTTGGCGTGCAGGGACACAAATCGGTGAAGGTGTATAGGCGTTGCGGAAGTAGATACCCTCATCCATAAACCGAGAGAGTGTCGGCGTGCGGATAGCCGTGTCCCCTTCGATGGGCAGGACATCGGGACGGTGTTCGTCATTGATGAGGAATAGAATATGCGGTTTGTTTTGTGGCATGGCTGTTTTAAGGGTTATCAGTTGTTGGTTGTTGGTTATCAGTTAAAAGATTTTTGATTAAGCTAAGCCTCTTCTTACCAACTATCAATTGCTATAGTAAAGTTTAGAATTAATTGGGCATTCTCAAACAGTCTGAATACCTATAACAGGCATTCAGACTGGAAACACAAACTGGAAGTTTGTGCTACGAATGTGTCTATTTATTTTATAGTAAAGTTTAGAATTAATTGGGCATTCTCAAACAGTCTGAATACCTATAACAGGCATTCAGACTGGCACAAACTGGAAGTTTGTGCTACGAATGTGTCTATTTATTTTTAGGATTCACTATAATTGCTAATAAGGAGACATCAATCCTTCTGCACCGGGTATCAGTTTTTGCGCAAATTCTGGCGTAATCCACCTTTCACCTGCGTCTTTACCGGGTTTATAATAGCCATAAACGACTGTCCATCTGGTGTCACTCTCTTGTTTTCTTGGGGTTACTGCATGTGCTGCATGCGTCCACATCAGGACGACCGTTCCTTGTGGTACTGATAACGCTTCAATTGCTAACGGTTTGCCGGTTTGAGGATGGGTTTTCCCAGCCAACCAACCTTCTCGCAGTGCCTCATCAGTCGTACCCTGAATTTTGGGATCGCGGTACAGATGGCTTCCGGGAACCGCCTTCAAACCGCCATCATCTGCCGCAAATCCATTAACATAAAAAAAGACACGGACAAAACCGTAGCGCGGATCGTCTTCAGCGTATGCGTGGCTATGCCAACCGATGCCACCATTGCCGCCTGGGCGATTAAGGCTCACACAGTGATCGTAGCGAATATCTTCACCAAGCACTTCGCGCGCGAGTTTAAGCATTTGCGGATGTGGGATCAGGCTTTCGAGATAACTATCATATTCCGCAGCAAACCGATTCGGCTCATACCCTTTTTTGCCCCCCGGTATAAGCGATTCAACCCGAGCCAACGATTCTGTCAATCGTTCCTGAGCATTAATCGTTAGGAGCCCCGGAAGCACAAAATGACCATCATGATCTAATTGTTTTCGTTCTTGAGCACCAAAGGTGTAATCATGAAAAATCGGGTTTTGTGGCATAAAAAATTCCTTTTAATAAAGGGACATCAAGCCTTCTGTGCCGGGAATGGGTTTTTGTTCAAATTCGGGTGTAATCCAGCGGGCACCGGACGGTCTGCCGGGGTTGCGGTAGGCATAAACGACGCACCAACGCGTATCGCTATCCGGTTTTCTTGGTGACACAGCATGTGCTGCATGCGTCCACATCAGCGCGACTGTGCCCGGGGGCGCAAATAACGCCTCAATCTCTAAGGGTTGGTTTGTCTCAGGGTGCGTTTTTCCGGCCAACCATCCTTCTCGTAGCGCGTCATCTGTGCGTCCATGGATTTTTGCATCCCGATAAAGATGACTTCCGGGGACAGCCTTTAAACCGCCATCGTCCGGTTCAAAACCGTTGACATAGAAGAAGATACGGACAAAACCTAAACTCGGATCGTCATCGGAGTATCCGTGGCTATGCCACCCAATGCCGCCGTTGCCACCCGGTCTGTTGAGACTGACACAATGATCGTATCGGATATTATCACCCAACACCTTTCGTGCGAGTTCAAGCATCTGTGGATGTGCGATCAGACTTTCGAGATAACTGTCGTATTCTGCAGAAAACCGGTTCGGCTCATGCCCTTCTGTCGGTGTGCGTGAGAGTTCATGAATATGCGACAGCGAGCGGGTCAGGTTTTCCTGTGCATCGGGTGTAAGCACGCCCGGCAAAACAAAATGTCCATCCCGATCTAACTTTTCCCGTTCCTGTTCACCAAACGTGTAGGCATGAAGCAGTGAATCTCGCCTGCCAAGACAGGCGTTCAGGGGGTTTTGCGACATAAAAAAGCCTCCGATTTAGTGATACTTTTGACAAGACCGAGGGGGCGCAGTATTGAACCGCACTCGGTCTTGCCAACCAACGCAATCTTTGGGTTTCGGAGTAGGTTAATCGGCTTTAATGGCAGCCCAGGTCGTTGTGAGCTTACCCGCAGGCTCAATATCAGCTGCTGTTTTTAGTCCATCATTCATGAGAGTTTCAATATCACCATCGTCCAACGCCACACTGAAGATAGCAACATCGTCAATGATTGCACCGAGAAACGCACCCCACTGACCGTGTTGTCCAGTGGCGAGATAGATACCTATCAAAAGGGGTTTATCGGTTAATGGATTCCTTCCTAAGTTGGGTCCAGTTACACCAGCACCAATCTCGTCAGCGTCGAGATATATTCTAAACTCTTCGCCATCCCAAATAGCGGCAACATGATGCCAATCCGTATCCGGACTCCAAGGTGCATCTATATAGTGAAGCGTGGCAGGTGGGTCATGCGTGTGATGTCGAATTACACCGCCATCCCACCAAAATCCAGGTGCCCAATCATCTTTGGTCACAACCCCCATCCCACCGGCAGGAGGCTTATCTAATTTAAACCAAAGGGCGATCGTGTGTTCGCCGCCAACGTTTAAAGAATCATCGTGCGCAATTTCGACGTAATCATCTGAACCGTCAAGACTCAAACCCTTGCCGAATTTGCCATTCACCCATTTTGCACCACCTTCAATTGTGCCGTCATTGCCTGTTCCAGAGGAGTCTTTGGCTTTGTTACCATTCCCCTCATCAAAGAGCCACATGCCGACGCAATCTCCGAAGTCAATTTTAGCAGAGCTGATACCTACAAACATCAGGCTCATAACCATTAAACTGACACATAATAGTTTTAACCTTGTAACTGTAGTTTTCATCTTTTCTTACCTCCTTCATTATTCTCAAAGCGAAAGCCAGCGAGTGATCCACTGGTTATTCCTCAAATGAGTTTGTTAGTTTTCCCTGAGCAGTTAGCGTAAACAAGCTCGGGAAAACGAAATACCCGTCGCTACCCGAGGTTTTTCGTTCCTATTCACCAAACATGTGGGCATGAAAAACCGAAGGTTGTGGCATGGAATCTCTCCTTTAGCTTAGGTATCCTTTCCAGATTGTTCTGGTGGCTTATAGTATGAGACGTATTTCCATCCCTGTTTTTTGAACTTTTCATTTTCCAATTTCAAGTACGCGGAGAGTTCCTCCATAGAGTTAAATTGGGCGTTGAACTCCGCCTTCATCCGCAGGCATTCTTCAAGGATAGGATCAGTGTAGTCCTCAGGTACCTCTTTCATGTGAAACTCCTCGCCACCAGATAACTCACAACTGTCGTCTCAATATAAACTTTCGGTCTCGGTCCTGTGTAGTATACCATGAAATACCGTTTTTTTCAAATCAAATCGTTTATGCTGGAGCTTCGCTACTTCAGTTCAGGGCCCGGATTCCGATTCCACTTTAGCGGTTCAACGTCGCCTTCACAGACCGGTGCGAGTTCGGCAATTCGTGCCCAATCGGCATCCGACCAAGCAAGACTCTGTCGGAGTCTACCGATATGTGCTTGCATTTCGGCTGGTAGCAGCGCAAAAAATGGATGATACCAGAGCGTAATCACGGTTCGGCGTTCATCTGATTGATTGCCGTGTGAAGCGTGTAACAAACGAGAATCGCCGATAACCAAGTCTCCGGCTTTCACGGGTATATCAACTTCACCCTGAAAGTGTTGATATGCGGGATGGTCAGCATCATCGACGCGTTGGAGTGCTTCACCGTGGGCACTTGGCAATATATCATGGAGCGGATGTCGATTCAGATGCGAACCTCTAATCACACGGAGGCACCCGTTGGACGGCGTTGTGTCAACCAAATAATACATGAGGAACAACTGTTGCGGCAGTGCCGTGTAGCTGCAGGGATCGTTCCAACCCCACCAGTCCTGATGCCAAAATAGGGGTGGACTCTGGGGCGGTTTGCTGATGACATATCCCGACGACCATTTCGGTCTCAGGAAGCCCAAAGCGTCAAGAGCCTGCAATGCCCGCGGATAAACGACCAGTTCCGCGAACAGCGGATGCATATACACGCTGATCATGCTACCAGAGGAACGCTGGGCGGCACGCTCATCTTCTGTCTGGGCATCGAGCAGTTGGTCAGTTACCAACCGAAGCCGTTCAAGCATCTTTTGCTTTAAAACATCTTCAACGACACAATAACCGTCAGCAATTAATTGATCGTATTTCTCTTTTGGTTTTTCGACTTTCATCAAATTCTTCGGTGTGGAAACCCCTAGAAGAAACGCCCAAGCAAAAACACTTTAGGCAGGGGAGGAAACACCGATCCTTTATTTTAGTTTTAGATTCCCCGAAGTGGGGTGCGAGTTGTTTTTTCGCCACAAACTCGTGGGCGATTTTCTCCGAGTGGGCTGCTTCTTTTCGGAAGTGCTGTCACCATCCCCGATCCGACCTGACCCGGTGTCTTTGAAAAAACAGGTAATGACCTTTCGGCTCTCCGCAAAAGCGGGTATATGTTGCCCCTTCCAGATCACAGTATCCAAGTGAGGTTAAGACTTTGGGAGCATCCTTAGATAGACCTACTACCAGTTCGGGCTATCGTTTAATAACCGTTGTTTCGGCTGCCATACCGAGATACTGCGATATATTACTGTAGACAGCGAGTTACCCCCGTTCAACCGATAGGCTTGGCTGCCGTATTGAACAAGCCCCATGCTTTAGCTGGGGGTCACTGACTTTTAGATAGCTGTAGCACCTCTTCATAGAAACGGAAGTGTTTTTTAACAAATTCCGGGGACTCGAAATTATAGCTGGCATGTTCAAGGTACCATCCATCATATACTTCATGCCCAAAATCGGTTCTAAGGAACTCGCAAGCGAGATCGTTCATTCTTTCCTCCTAAAGTCAAAGATAGATTGTTCCGCGTACAGGTTTATCCTTTATTTTACCGCACTTAATGAATTTTGACAAACAAAATCGGTCATGCGGGCGTAGGTGTTGGATCTGCCAATTAGGAGAACTGAATGGTTCTGCAGCCGAATGCTTCTAATCTTGACTTTTTTCTCATATATGATATGATAACGTCCATACCTTATCAAATAAGATTAGACCACCAAGCAATAGGAGAAACAGATGTCGAATCTTGTAAGCCGGCAAATTCGTCTTAAAAATCGCATTGTGGGTATGCCTAAGGAAAGCGACTTTGCGCTTGTAGAGGTACCCCTTCCTGAACCTGCGTCAGGAGAGGTACTCGTCCAAAACCTTTATACGTCAGTAGACCCCTACATGCGCGGTGGCATGCGGTCCGCTCAATCCGGTCAACCCCTTGAAGGCGGATGTGCCGGACAGATTGTGCAATCAAATAGCGATCAGTTTAAAGTTGGAGACCATGTGACGGGTCCGCTGGGGTGGCGGGACCATTACATCGCATCAGCAGAGAGTGTAACTGCTGTTGATACAACAATCGCACCACTCCAGTCGTTTTTAGGGGCGGTCGGTATGCCCGGACGCACCGCCTACTTCGGATTTCTGGAGATCGGTCAACCGAAAGCTGGCGAAACGGTTTTCGTGTCCGCAGCGGCGGGTGCTGTCGGTTCAATTGTGTGTCAGATCGCCAAAATCAAAGGGTGCCGCGTCGTGGCGAGTGCGGGTTCTGATCAGAAAGTCGCGTGGCTACTTGAAACAGCAGGTGTTGACGCAGCATTTAACTATAAAAATGTCGACGACTTGGAGGCCGAACTCAGAAAACATTGTCCAGATGGACTCGACATCTATTTTGAGAACGTCGGCGGTAGACATCTCCAAGCTGCGCTTGCAGTGATGAATATGCACGGACGTATCCCTCTGTGTGGTATGATCGCCCAATATAATGATATTGAACCTACGCCGGGTCCGACGAACCTCAGTGCAGCGATCGGTAAACGCATTAAATTACAAGGGTTCATCGTTACTGATTTCATGGAACGGAACGCTGAATTTTACCGTGATATGCGCGAATGGATAGGTGAAGGCAAAATACAGTGGGAAGAGACAATCATAGAAGGTTTAGAGAACGCGCCAAAGGCTTTTATCGCGCTTTTCACAGGCGAAAAATTTGGGAAGATAATTGTTAAAGTTGGATCTGAATAAACATACGGATTAGAGACAACAGTTTGCTTCCACAGCAGGAAAGGAGTTTACAATGGGAACCAGAACCGCACGCGCCACTGTGATGAGTGGCAAAAGTTTTGAAATCCGAGAGTATCCGATCGTTGACCCTGAACCCGGCACAGTACTCGTGCGTCAGGAATTGGGGGGTATTTGTGGTACCGACCTCCACAACTGGGAATTTCAGCGTATCCATCACGATATTATTCTCGGACACGAAAACGTTGGCGTGATTGATACTTTAGGCGAGGGTGTCGAAACGGACTACCTTGGGAATCCGGTCAAAGTAGGTGACAGGGTTGCGCTCTCGCCGAGCGGTGGTCTCGGCTTTTCTCCATCGGAAGAAGCGCCGTATCTGCGCGGCGGCTTCAGTGAGTACATTTACCTATCAAACCCGTCAACAAATATGTTTCTTAAAACCGATCTGCCGCCTGAGATTGCGGTGCTTGCGGAACCGGCTTCGTGTGCCGCACACTGTATATCACGCGGAAAAATTGAATTCGGGGATACGGTTGTGATTCAGGGAACCGGTCCGA
The DNA here is from genome assembly GCA_951828385.1 of uncultured Poribacteria bacterium. Taxonomy (GTDB): domain Bacteria; phylum Poribacteria; class WGA-4E; order WGA-4E; family WGA-3G; genus WGA-3G. The sequence continues at coordinate 1,730,525 of OX639973.1, read as the reverse complement.
TTGGACTGCTCGCGCTTAATTGGGCAAGAGTCTCTGGAGCAGGGAGGCTTATCGTCGTCGGTGGGCCTCCAGGCAGGCTTGAGATGGCGAAAAGGTTGGGGGCAGACCTCATTATAGACATCGCCGAAGTGCCGGATCCTGAAGAACGCAAGCGGATTGTCCGAGAAAATACGTCACAAGGCGAAGGCGCAGATGTCGTCTACGAATGCACAGGCTTCCTTGCCGCTATTCCTGAAGGCTTGGATTACATCAGATACGGCGGTACTTATGTTGTGTATGGGCATTTCGTGGATGTCGGCAGCTTTGACTGCAATCCGAACCAGATGCTCATGCGTAAAAATCTGCGGTTGGAAGCCGGATGGGGTTTTGAAAGGAAGCATTTCCTACGTGCCATCCCGATGTTAGAGAAACACGCCTCCCTCTTCGACGGGTTTGTGAGCCATATTCTCCCGTTAGAGGATGTGCCTAAAGGTTTTGACGCACTCCACGGTAGTTATCACTTAGATGGAAAGGATGCGATTAAGATCGCTGTCAAAGGAGGGACTGTTTAAACTATAGGCGCGCTTTGAAAGCGCGCCTACAACCAACTTTAGGCAAACGCATCTTCTTCGACATCAGCGAGAAATACACGGGCATTATTCTGCAAAGCCGATCTATGCACGGCTGCTTCAAACAGCAGTTCATTCCATGCGGCTTCACCATCTGCGGGGAAGGCTGTATCGGCATGCATCGCTTTGATCACACCATCAGCCATCCGCTTGAAAGACTCCGGCATTTCCGGGTTGCCTTCCTCTGCTTCCCAGACTTCTTCTATTTCAGAGTTATTCGCTTTTCTGCGGGAATAAACGCCTTCCAGGCCTTTTGCCTCGGCGTAAAATTCATCGCCAAGCACCTTGACCCGGAGTGGATGATCATCGTAGCCCCATAGGTTCGTACCGCTGAGAGTGCCGATAACGCCATTTTCCCAACCGATATGAATTAAGCGTCCCCATCCACCCGATTCGCTCGGATCACCGACAACACTCACCCACTCCGGCCTCCCCACCGTCCAGAGAATTTGGTCGATAATATGGGACCAACAGTTGAAATGTGCCCGCGCGTGTACCATCCGAATTTCACCCAGCCGTCCCTCAGCCACATCGTCATGAAGTTTACGGAAATGGTGCATAAACCGATAGTTGAAATCGATGCCGAATTTGAGGTTAGAATCACGCCATGTTCCGATAGCAGGTGCCGCAATTCCGAGGTCTTCCTCACGTACTCGCGCCTGTCCCTCTAACCCACAGAGCGGTTTCTCGGTGAATACATTCTGTCCGGCTTCGAGCAGCTGGTGCAGCGGTGGGATACGTCGGGTCTCATTCACAATGAGAAGCACAAGATCCGGGTCACAATTCGCTAAGAGTTCCTCAATTGTCGTATACCCCGGTACCCCAAAATGTTCTTTTGCTTTTGCGAGGAGTTCTGGGTCCATATCACAGACAGCTACCACTTCTGCATCGGGATGGGCGTGAAAGTTTCCGCCGTGCATCATCCCCATACCTCTACCGCTGATAAGTGCACATTTTGTCATGCTAAATTCCTTTCTGTTTATCAATCATTCAACTTTAGGTGTCCCCACACAGTTGCGAGTTTTCCTTCAGGTTGAACGGCAAGTCTTGTAGGATCAAAGTTGTCGGCGAATATCTCCGCCTCATGTTCAGGCGTGGCAACAACCACGTTATCAACACCATAAATACCGAATTTCCAGCAGTCAAAACTGATATTTCCTGACTTGTAAGTATTATCTTTGATTTCCCACTCGGCGACCTGTATCGCTTGTTTCTCAGTGACATCCCATATATGAACGGTGACGCGCTTTTCCTGCGTCATTATCGCTGCCTTCAATATGAAATGGTCTGATCCTTGCGCGTAGTTCGCCTGCGCTTGTCCACCTTTCACAGGGAACGGTTGCCAAGCATTCACAGGTCCAGCTTTATTCGTTGTCACTTTGACATTGTTGCGTCCCCACCAGCGCATCCAATAAGAGCCGAGTGGTGTTTGTCTTAACGCGCCGCCACCATCTCCCTGTCCACTCCATTCTATGATGAACCATTCATAATAGATGATGACATCGTTGAAGTGCTGAAGAGAACGGAGACTTACGTAGTCTCCGCCGGATTTCCCTTGATCCAAATAGAGAATGCCATCTTTTGGATAAACAAATTTCGGCGTGTTTGTCTGCCATTTGGTTGTTAAATCCAGATCGCCTTCAAAATCTTCCTGCAACAAGATTTCTGCTGGCGCGTCAAACGCCACAAAGGCGAGTATTGTTAGAATCAAGGCACATTTAATAGCGTGTATCATCTTTTTAAATCCCTTTGTTAGGATTCATCTGGCTGAGTGAAAGGGCAACAATACCACTGAAGTGTGAGCGAAAACCATCCAACCGAGCAATACTGAAATCAATCATCAGCAGTATAGCAAACGCTGTTAAAAACCTCAAGAAAAACTTTTCGCGTACGCTTCAAAATAGATGCAGTGCAATCGGATTTCTCTTGCGGACGCTTCCATAACATGCTATACTCTGACACTGTATTCTATGTTTGAAAATGCTTGAAACAAGAAAAATGTGTGGAGAAGGCGCAACACAATGAATCCAGAAATGACAATCGAAAACCTCCAAGAATATATTGGAAACGCTCGTGAATTCCGAGAATTGCTTTCAACGGACCCGCATCGTCCACGGTATCACCTGCTGCCACCTGAAGGGTTTTTCAACGATGCAAACTGCACCATTTTTTGGAATGGACGCTATCACGTCTTCTATCTTGGGCGGATGCCGAACCCAAACGGAGATGAATGGCTGCCCGTACTTGATCACTCCTCCAGCTCCGATTTGGCGCATTGGATACACCACCCTCCAGCGATAAAACCCGCCACTGATGGATCCATGCCACGCGGGATATATAGTGGCGATGCTATTGAGAATGCCCCTGTTCCGACGTTTATTTATCACGTACCCGGTCAAGGCACCTGTATTGCAACCAGTGACGATGACAATTTGATTGACTGGACCCCTTCACCTGCCAACCCTGTCATTCCGATACCCGACGAACCTCAAGAATATCGCGTCTTTGATCCGTGCGCTTGGTACGAAAACGGTACCTATTACGCACTTATAGGCAACAAAAACACCCGACCCGGATACGAAGGCGATGCCACAAGTCTTTTCCGTTCGGCGGATTGCATTCATTGGGAATACCGTGGTCCGTTTTACAAATCTTCACGGCGTTGGACGGATGCGGTTGAGGATTGTGCCTGTCCAGACTTCTTTCCACTTGGCAATAAATATATGCTCTTGATGCACGGGCATCGTCCATACGGTATGGTGCACTACTACTTGGGGCGTTATGAAGACGAGCAGTTCTATCCTGAAACACACGGACGTATGAACTGGCAAGGTGGGCAACTCTCTGGTCCTGAAACGCTCCTTGACGACAAAGGACGACGTATCTTCTTCGGTTGGATTCGTGAAGCACGTCCATGGGAGAAATACGGGTGGGCTTCGGTGATGACGCTGCCGCGGCTGCTATCGTTAAATGAAGATGGTAGTCTCTGTATTGAACCCGCCCCAGAACTCGAAAAACTCCGCACCAAGCATCACTATCAGGAAACGATTCAACTCAAGGCTGATACGGAATTCAATATTGAAAAGGTAAACGGTGACTGCCTTGAACTGCAGTTGGAGATTGCCCCGCGAGGCGCGACAGAATTCGGTGTAAAAGTGCGCAGATCATCCGATGGAGAAGAGGAAACGGCTATTGTTTGTTCAGTGACCACCGAGACACTCAAAATTGATCTCACAAAATCAACGTTAGATGAGGAAGTAAAGTATCCACGTCTCACACCCCAAGACGAAGATAGCGGAGAACGTTGGACGCTTTCACAGGAGGCACCCTTCAAACGGGTTGACGGGGAACCCCTGAAACTCCATATTTTCTTAGATCGTTCGGTACTGGAGGTTTTTGCAAACAATCGACAGTGCCTAACACAACGCATCTATCCGACACGTGCGGATAGTTTGGGTGTTTCAATTTTCGCACGCGGTGGCGAGGCACTTTTAAATAGTTTGGATGCATGGACAATGACACCAACCGTAGCGTGATCGCACTAACGAAAAATCCGGGGTTACACCGCTACAAGCCTTACAGTGGTTTCGTTTCAAAGGATTCGGATACGGAGTAGTGCTAATTCGTACCAAACACCTTTGACATCTCGACTTGTAATAATGCTAAGAGTTCGCTTTTCAGGCGAATGAGAGCAGGGTCGGTTATGTTCCGCGGGCGAGATAAGGGAACGGGAACTTCTGCCTTTAGTGTCGCCGGTCTTGCTGTCAACACATAGATTTTATCTGCAAGCAAGAGTGCCTCCTCAACATCATGCGTGATGAGAAGGACAGTTTGCCGTCCTTCTGTCCAGATGTCAAGCAGGATGGATTGCATGACGGTGCGCGTCATTGCATCTAACGCGCCGAAGGGTTCATCTAAAAGCAGGGTCTGCTTCTGAAACAGAAGTGTTCGGACGAGTGCGACCCGTTGCCGCATGCCTCCTGATAACTGCGTCGGGTAACTATTTTCAAAGCCGCTCAATCCGAGTTGTGTTAAACGCTGTTTTGCCTCTGTTTTCGCTGTGTCAAGCGGTTCTCCTTGAATCTCTGGACCGATGAGGACATTCTTGAGGACCGTCCGCCACGGTAAAAGCAAATCCTTCTGTTGCATGTAAGCGAAATCTCCGGTATTTCCATTGATGCGTCTGCCATTGAGATAAACTTCCCCCGTATCTGGCGCGAGCAGCCCGGAGATGATATTAAAAAGCGTACTCTTACCACAACCGGAGGGACCCAATAAGGCGACAAATTCCCCGTCATCAACAGAGAAGTTCAAATCGTCCAGTACCGGCAATTGCGCCGCTTTCTGAACAAAGGTTTGGGTTAGATTTCGGACCTCTAATTTGCTCATAATTTCTACGGGCATTCACCCTTTCGCGGCACGTTGTCGAAAAAATCGGATAAGCGGTTTTACATAAGACTCGTCTGTCCTGATATCAATAGAATCCACCTGACTTGTCCGGAAAATCTGGCGACGTTCCGCATCGGCGCGCTGATTAAGTGCTGTGTATAACTGCCGTGCTTCCTCAGAACGCGTATCAACAACCATAGTTTCGCCACTCTCAGCATCTTCGAGTTCTATCAGTCCGACATCCGGCAATTCCAGTTCGCGCCTATCTTGTAGGGTAACGGCAATGAGTGAATGCCGCTTGCTGCTCAAACGTAGCTGCTTTTCATACCCTGTATTCTTGAAATCAGAGATAAGAAACACGACGCTGTGGGGTTTAAGCACGCGATCAACAAATGCCAAAGCCGTCTCAATATTGGTCCCGGACTGCTTCGGTTGAAAATGGAGGATGTCCCGGACGACGCGCAGGACGTGTCTTTTCCCTTTCCGGGGTGCGACGAAGTGTTCAACGGTATCGGTGAAGCAGATAAGCCCGACTTTGTCGTTGTTTTTAATAGCGGAAAAGGCGAGTAACGCTGCGATCTCGGCGGCGATCTCCGCTTTTGTCTCGGTGATACTTCCGAAACTGGTGGAGGCACTCATATCCACAACCAGCATCATCACGAGTTCGCGTTCTTCTACGTACTTCTTGATATAAGCCTGCCCCATGCGTGCGGTGACGTTCCAATCAATCGTCCGGATTTCATCGCCGACTTGATACTCACGGACTTCATCGAAGGTAATCCCTTGTCCTTTGAAGACACTTTCATATTCGCCCGCAAAGACGGTGTTAACGAGGCGATTGGTAAATATTTCAATGCGTTGGATTTTTTTGAGAATCTCTTTTTCGTTCACCGGTTATAGTTCCTACTGTATTCTTTTTACAACAAATTTCTGCTTGCGAGCGACGCTGAAAAGACTTGCTTAACTATCGCAATGCCATTATACTATCACAAAAGAACAGAGGAATCAATGCCTTTTTAGCGGTTGTCAGTTGCCAGTTAAGCGTGTAGCACTTACCCGCGTTCATAACCACCACTAACGATTCTTGTCTGATAACCGATAACTAATAACTGATAACCATTCCAGGATTACTATGGAAAATCTATTTTTGGACAACACCGCAATTGAGATTCATCATGAGATTCAAACAGGGAACATCCGTCATGTTGTCTTCGATTTCGACGGGACAATCTCGCTCATCCGAGATGGCTGGCAGAACGTGATGGTCCCGATGATGGTTGAATTTCTTCAGACCGAAACGGATACCACTGAGACACCCGAACAACTTGAGGCACTTGTCGTTGAATTTGTGGATAGATTGACGGGTAAGCAGACGATCTATCAGATGATGCAATTAGGTGAAGAGATTGAGAAACGCGGCGGAACACCGAAAGAGCCGCTCGCCTACAAAGACGAATACAACCGTCGATTGCTGCCTGTCGTCGAAGAACGGATCGCGGAACTCGCTGCTGGGAAACTGTCTGCCGAACCGCTCCGTGTGCCGATGTCCCTTGAATTCCTCCAAAGCCTACGTGAGATGGAGATACATTGTTATCTTGCCAGTGGGACAGATGTCGAATTCGTCAAGAATGAAGCGTCACTCCTTGGTGTCGCGAAGTACTTTGACGGTGGGATTTTCGGTGCGTTACGAGAATATAAGAAGTTCTCTAAAGCCATGGTTATCCAGAAGATCATCACAGATTTCCAGTTGAGCGGCAGCGAATTGCTCATCGTTGGGGACGGGTACGTGGAGATCGAAAATGCGAAAGCGGTGGGTGCAATCGCTGTTGGTGTTGCGTCCGTGGAAGCCAATAGGTACAACATGAATGCCGATAAGCGAGAACGTCTTATCCGTGCGGGTGCGGATATTATTATTCCTGATTTCCGTGAAGGTGCGAAGTTATTGGTTTATTTATTTGATTAAGGGTGGCACACAATCGTGTAATTTGTTTACGGCACGCGGCGCGTGCCTACTACTTTTAAGGAGTTTATTATGACGAACTACGCCAAAGCGTCCGTTCACTCTTCAGAACTACGCGAATTTCAAGACGACCAAACGGGCGCGCATATTTATCAACTCACAAACGATACCTCTATCAACCATAACCTCTACTTCCTGACATCCTCGTTCACGCCTGACCAAAACCAACTCATCTTTACCTCCTATCGTTCAGGAAAGCCGAATTTTTTCAAGATGGAATTCCCCAACGGTGATATTGTGCAGTTGACGGATGCCGACGACATCCACGGCTATTCTGGTGTAATCTCTAAAGACGGCACCGAACTTTTTTATACGCAATCGGATGCCATCAAAGCAATCCATCTCGACACCTTTGAGGAACGCGTGCTTGCAGAATTCCCGGGTGGAAGTCTTGGCGAATGCAGCGTCAGTGCAGACGAGCAGTTTATCGTAACAGCAATGAAACGCGACGACAAATCACACATTACTGTGACGGCTACGGATGGCAGCGGTGGTGAGGTTATCTATACATCCCCGGATCAGACGATTATCCATCCGCAGTTTCATCCGAAACATCCCGATCTCATCGCGTATTCCGGTGACCCCGCACCCCGGATGTGGACTATTAAACGGGATGGCAGAGAAAACCGCTCACTCTATCAACACGATAACAACGAGTTTCTTGTCCATGAAACCTTCCTCGGTGCATTGGACGAACTGATTGTAACGCATTGGCCCTACGCGTTGCGACGGATGTCTTTGGAAACTCTACAGATGCAGACGATTGCCGATTTCAATGCGTGGCACATCGCCAGCAATCGCGACGGGACGAAGGTGTTGTGCGACACCGTCCACCCTGACATCGGTTTGCGGTTGGTTGATGTGGAAACCGGTGCGCATGCGCCGATTTGTTATCCGCAGAGCTCGTCGAGTGGCAGTCAGTGGAAAACATCTCGATACGCACTCGCCGAGGATTGGGCAGCCGCACAGCAATCAGGCGATCGGGAGAAAGCCTTGAGTTGGATGGAGATGAAGGTGGACACGGTGTATGGACCGCAGTGGACGCATCCGCATCCCTCTTTTAGCCCTGATGAGACGGCTGTTGTGTATACGTCAGATATGTCTGGGCACTCACAGGTTTATGTTGCCGTGATTCCATCAACCTGATTATAGACTGCGGGACGATCCTTATGCTCACTTATTCTGTGTTCTCATCGGAGGATCAGAGATTTTCCATTGCAATTCGCCTACATAAATGTATATAATTGGACTTAAATCCACCACTCGCGGGAGACAAAACAGTGAACGAAATCAGAGGCGGACAGCCCACCAATGTCCACATCAAGGTGCAAAATTTCGGGCCAATAGAGAAGGCAGAGATAGATCTGCGTCCGCTGACAGTGTTTGTCGGCGAAAGCAACACCGGTAAAACCTGCTTGGCGGCGCTTATTTATGCATTACACCACACCTTCGAGGGGTTTCCACGATCATTGTCCCAGCAAGAACAGCAAAATTTGAAGGAGACTGAGGTTTTTAAGAAGCAACTTAAGCGATGTTTCAGTCTTGAAACCATATCAGATATGATACGGTTCACTGATGCTCCTCAGGGTGAAATGAAGGTTTCACTACAGGTCCGCGAGAAAAATCAGACACACTGGACTTTCAACATGTGGGCATCCAGAACAGAAGCTCAAGAAACGCTTGATATTGAAGATCGCGAGGGTCCTTTCTATGGAGATAGTCGGAAGAGACCAAACGTCTATTACTTACCTGCTACTCGGAGAAGTATCCTACAAAATTTTCGTATGAGCGTTAAACCCTTCATAGCAGAGAGTATTCACCTCGGTCCGGAACTTTCCGCAGAAATCGCTCCGTTTTCGGCGATAGAAACGGATTTTCTCAAACAGATTATTTCCTATAAGGAAGGGAACAGCACTTCAGAGCAAATGATTAACATCGCTCAAGCTTTAGAGCGGGAGGTCCTACGCGGAGCGATAGAAGTCAAAAGCGAGGTATCAAAGAGCCCCTTGGAATTCTACTACCGTCCGCAGAAATCTGAACAGACATTGCCTGTGAACCGAGTTTCGTCAATGGTGTCAGAACTTGCCCCATTACTTCTCTTTTTGCGCGGCGTTGTTCGCGCAGGCGATACGCTTATCATTGAAGAACCTGAAGCGCATTTGCATCCCGGTGCCCAAACCCAAATCGCTTTTACACTTTCCCGTTTAATCCGAGCCGGTGTCCGTGTGGTTGTCACGACACATAGTGAATGGTTGCTCCAGCAAATCGGAAATCTGATTCGCGAAGGAGAACTGAAAAAACTCGCGAAAAACAGAGCAGAGCCGGAGAGTTGGATGGCAAAGGAAGAGGTCGGTGTCTGGTGGTTCCACACTGACAAGCCTGTAGTCGAGATCCCCTTTGACCGCCTCGAAGGTATAGAACCACAGGATTATTACGACATCGCTGATAAACTCTATAATAGTTTCGTCAGACTTGAGCAACAATTCCTGGACGAGGAAGCAGCCGGTGCAATTGAGTAAAGTTCTTGACGAAATCCGTGAGCGGGTGGGTATAGAAAACCTGACAGATTCCTGTAGCGGTCGCGGCTGTCGCGTGGACATGACTGATGTCCCGCGCGACCGGATTGTGGTAGATATGGATCTGGCATTCAAAGCACACCAAAAAACGGGGAAACACTGTGACAGCATTCTCTTTTACGTGGACACCACCGAAAATAGACTCGTTGTGGTTTTAATTGAACTCAAAAGTGGGACCTTCAAAGTAACAGATGTAGCCCAACAGTTGCAGGGGAGCGTCAACTTCGTCTCAAGTTTAGTTCCGAGAAATCTCAAAGCCACCTGCATTCCTGTAGTGTTCCACGGTAAAGGGATTCACGCTGCACAACGGCCAAGATTCAGAAGTGCCAAAGTGCGTTTCCGTAACAAGGAATCTGTGATTCGGCGGAATAAATGTGGTGCGCCCAAGAATCTGGCGAATGTGTTGTCTGGATTCGGGAACTTTTGATTTCAGTTACTGTCAAAACGGAGATAGGAAATAATGTCAACCGATATACAAACCACCCAAAATTTATTATCTCTATTAGCACCTTTTGTCCCCGTGGAGCCGGATATGCCTGCACCCCAAAAGCAAGATCCTTTTGTAACACAACAATCTCTACTTCAGAAAACTGTGAAGGCTGCTCCTTATCCAGAAAGTGACTATCGTTGGCTCGCCAGTGTACTGGAATTATTAATTGATATCGGAAATCGAGACGAAGCCTTTAGTTTCAATATAATATCAAGAAGCGACTACCGACAACTTTCACCCCTATTTGAAGAATTAGTTGACACAGTCGGTGAAAATGTACACCACCCTGCTACCTCTCTAATGATGCTCGTCGACTTCCTCGTTGAAAGGTATGAGAAAGAAAACGTTCCAAAGTTATCGGATCTCCCTACAGAGCCGGCGGCGGAAGCAGAGGGGACAGAAGAAGTATCGGTCGAATGGAACGACGAATGGGAAATCTTAGAGATAAGGGACCTCACACCAGAAGAGATGCAAGCACTTGAAAAAGACCATCCCCCTGCTGCTATCTTAGAGTGGAGCGAAACAGAGGTGGCTATTCATGCCTTTTTCTCAATGGGTAATATCCTTTCAGAAGGTGGTTGGATAAGAGAAGCTATTTCTGCCTACGACATGACACTCCGCCTGAAACCCGATTACGCCGAAGCTTACTACAATCGTGGCACGGCGAAAACGTTGATTGGCGAATATGAAACTGCCATCGCCGATTTTGATGAAGCCATCCGTCTGAATCCAGAATTTATAGAGGCACACTACAACCGCAGTCAAACAAAGGTTAGCCTTAGCCAGATCGAAGGCGCGCGATATGATTTGGAGATAGCGTTAAAACTGGCTGAAAAGCGAGAATGTGATCATATTAAAAGTAACATCCAGCGATGCCTCCGGGAACTGGTTAACATGGATTAACTCCACAACCTATCGTGTGAACGTTCGGAATCCCATTCTGTTGTTGGGGCGAAGTATGCTGTCTCATCGCGATGGAGATGTTCCCGGATGACCTCTTCGTTAAGCTCTATGCCTAAGCCGGGGGTTTCTGGGACATTGATATAACCGTCTTGGATAATCGGATTTGGCAAGCCTGTCACCATTTCATCCCACCACGGGTTATCGACAGAGTGGTTTTCCAACACCATGAAATTTGATGTCGCTGCGGCACAGTGGACGCTCGCCATGGCGCAGATCGGTGTGCCTGCCATGTGGAGTGCCATCGCAATACCGTAATCCTCCGCCAGATCCCCAATCTTCTTTGTCTCTAAAATCCCGCCCGATGTCGCGATATCTGGGTGTGCTACGGCGATGCCTCGACTCTCAAACAACGGCATAAAGTCCTCTTTGCAGTAGATGTCCTCGCCTGTACAGATAGGTGTGGCGCATGAATTGGAGAGACGCACATATTGGTCGGTGTACTCCCACGGTACCATATCCTCTAACCACGCGAGATTGTATTTCTCCAATGCTCTTGCAAGACGGATACAGTCTTCAATACCGATATGCCCGAAATGATCGACTGCAAGTGGGACCTCATAGCCGATAATATCCCGAACCGTTTCCACATATTCGCAGAGTACAGCGATACCGTTCTCGGTCAGGCGGATGCCGGTAAACGGGTGCTTCAGGTTAGAAGTGTCTAAATTTCCGTGAGGTGCAGAGAGCGTCCCGGGTATTCCGCGCAACAGCCCGACACCGATGTCCATTTTCAGAAAGGTGAACCCTCTGTCAATGCGTTCCTGAAGTTTGATTCCCATCTCCGCAGCGTCTTTAAGCGAAGGCGTATCGCTATAACATCGGATTTTGTCTCGGAATTTGCCACCGGCGAGTTGATAACACGGCACGCCGTAGGCTTTACCGGCAAGGTCCATCAGTGCCATTTCAATCCCGCAGACCCCACCGCCTTGTCGTGCGTGGTGACCGAACTGTTTAATCTGCCGGAAAATTTTATCGACATTACACGGATTTTCGCCCAAAATTCGGCTTTTGAGCATCAGTGCGTACGTCGGACTCGCGCCGTCTCTGACCTCACCAAGTCCGTGGATCCCTTGATTTGTATCCAGTTTCAAGATAGGACCGCCGACTTGCGTTCGGACGATACGCATGTCGGTGATTTTCAGTGCGGAAGGCTGAGAAGCGGTATTGACATTCGATAGCATCTGTTGATCGTCCATTTATTTTTCCTTTTCTGATAGCGTGTTTAATGCGGTATCCAATGTTGTTAAATGGAGCGCGACGCGCTGGTCTAAGTGCCAAACTGTCGGCGTTTCAGAGATGATAACATGTTCGCTATGAAAATGCAACAGGTAAGGTGCGAGACCTTGCGTCCCCCATGAGACAGCGACTTTGTAAACACCTTCGGCAAGATCAGGTGCATCTTCGCCAGGGTCTTCTGGATCTATTGGACCGATTGCTTTCGCAGCTGCGGCGAGTTCGGGGCCGATGTACTGCTCGGCACGGTTGCCTTCGTAGAGGTAGAAACCGGTTGCATCATAGTCTTCGTGAAAATCTATTGCAAGCGAGAATTGGGTCTGTCCGAGTGCCTTCTTGACGATAGTTGCTTCTACAATATCATCTGTTTCAAAAGATCGGTTGATGTCTATGCCGTCACGGGTTTCACGTGTACCGTGAACGTAGCCGTAGGGGTTGATACACGGAATTACTATAAAGGAAAAGTTTTTCAGGAGTGTGGTGTTGTCGCGCGCGAGGAACTGTAAGACGGCTTCAACGCCTGCGGGTTCATCGCCATGCATACCGCCAGTGATAAGAACACGTCGCGGCGTATGTGTAGACGCTGTTAAACGAATCTGATGTATCGGATAATTGTGAGCAGTACCGATGGGTTCTATTGGCACTGCCAAGTTTTTTAGACGTTCCGTGATTTCAGTATAATCGCGCAAGTTTCGGTGCTCCTTAACAGGATTAGCAAAAGTTCCACGTATAGCATACCGTAACACAGTTTAGTGTGCAACTGATTTTCAGAAGCATTTTATGTTTGACATTTGCAACCTTTTCTGATAGAATTTCGCCAAATTCTTATTCCAAAGGATATAAAAGATGCCAACCGAAGCGGAACTTTACGATGCCGCGCTCAGCCATTTCGCCGAAAACGACCTTGAGGCGGCTGTCAACGCTTTCAAAACATTAATTGACACTTATCCAGACTATATTGAAGGATACCTTGGGTTAGGGCATGCTTATGAACGTCTCAGTCTCTACGATGAAGCTATTGATGCTGTTCAGAAAGCAATTGCTATTAACCCGAAGGATCCGCTTGCATACACCAGTTTATCTATCTGTTACCAGCGAAAAGGGATGATCCAAGAGGCGGAAGATGCGATGGCAAAGTCGCAGCAGCTGCAGATGGCATCATCCGGTTCATCTTAGCGATTGACGAGGTTCAAACCTTGCTACCAAAGAATACTGAGGATTTCAGAATGCCAAATGCTACCTTACTTGATCCGACCTCTCAAGGTGATGTCTCCACGAAGTTTCTTGCCCCGCGACTTGATAGTCTTGATGGGAAAGTGATGGGGCTGCTCAACATCACGAAGAACGGCAGTGATATTTTTCTGGATCGGATTGCGGAATTGATGCAGGAACGGTTCGAGCTTGCCGAAGTGCTTCATGTCAAGAAACCGACCTTCTCGCGTCCTGCGCCGCCCGAATTGCTCGTTGAATTGGCGGAGCAGGCAGATTTTGTGATTGAAGGACTTGCCGACTGAGGGTCGTGTATATCGTGCAGTATGCACGATGGAAGTGCTTTAGAGGAACGCGGTGTGCCAAGCGTCGCAGTCTGTACGGAGGTTTTCTTCGCTGCAGGTAAAGTCCAAGCGCGTGTACTGGGTCACAGCGATTTGGAACCGCTCACCGTTGCCCATCCGATTCAGAGTTTGACACCGGATCAGATTCGCGAACGTGCGGAGGGTGCGGTTGAGGAGATCGTTGCGCGGCTGACAAAGGATAGCGCGTGACCAGGGGTACTCTTTACAATATGCCCTATTTTTTCCCGAACTCACGTTACTTTATAGTGGATCTTAAAATTAATGAGACACTCCAAATCGGTTCGGTTAGGAATGCAGATCGTATTTGGACGAGTACGCCGCAAAACCGCACCATAGGTGTCAATTTAGGGATTTTCCGTAGCCTCTTTGAGTTTCCAAAAGGTTGTGTTTTTTCCAGTGCTTCTCTGGAAAGTGCCTCCATTTTCAAATGAACACCTTATGGTTTTCAAGGTTTCACGAAGTGCTGTTTTTGAGCGATGAAAACTCAAGGTGAGGAGTCTGGCATAACCTGCGATATGCTTCGCTGTTTTGATGAAACTCTGTTGTATGTGTCGGTATCCAGCGACTAACATGACGGCATGTTGGATCAGAAGGGCAATAAGTTTCGCATAGATTTCAGATAGAATACGATACGGTTTTTGACTTCGAGAAACATGAAGTTTTCCGATACTTTTAAAACACTTATACATCAGTTCAACCTGCCAACGGATACCGACACTGGCACAGACCTGTTTCGGTGTGAGTTGACGTTCTTCGGTATTGGTGATATAGAGGTTGTATCCAGCGAGCCGTAAGAGTGCTTTTGACGGTGTTTGCGCTTTACGTTTGGCACGGCATCGGATGGAGCGTCGGCGTTTATTCGTTTCTGCTTCAGAAAGTTTCTCGGCGATGAGGTAAACACGGAGTTGCTTTCTTTTGCCGATCCGCAGCGTCTTAGGGATGTAGGTGTTTTCTACCTCTGCTTTGAGCGTCTTTTCTAAATCAATGCGTTCACCGTTTTCATCAGCGAGGTAAGAGTTGGCTTTCAAACGCGAAATCCAGTAGACATCGTTTTCAGTGAGTTTTTCAAGTTCATCGAGCGAAAAATATGCTAAGTCTGCGAGTCGTAAACTCCGTTGATGGCGAAGCCTCCTTTACACCCGCGACAGTAGATGCCTTGATTGACACAGTCAGGGAACTCATTGATACCGCAAAGCGTGCCAAAGAGCGGAGCCCCGCGTGAACTGACTATACCGTCGCTGTTGGATAGAATCATTTGTAGTTTCCGATGTACTTCAATCTATCATTTCCATCCCGTCACAACTAAGTTTGATTTGTTGTCCGGAAGATATCGAAATGTAGGAAAAGCAATTTGACAATTCCATTCATGCAAGGTATAATTGAGAAAACCTATTAACAGAAAGCCGGAACGCAATTATACCCATGAATCGAATCAACAAAAAATTTCAAGAACTCCGAGACCGAGGTGCCAGGGCATTTATGCCCTACGTCTGCGCGGGAGACCCGACCCCAGAACTGACTTCCAAACTTCTTCTGACACTTGAGGCAGCAGGCGCAGACCTCATCGAACTCGGTGTCCCGTTCTCCGATCCAATCGCAGATGGACCCACTGTCCAACGCGCAAGCGAACGCGCACTCACACATCACATCTCACTCCAGCAGATTCTGGAGATGGTGACATCCCTCCGTAAAGAGACAGACATCCCGATTGCCCTCATGAGCTATTATAACCCGATTTTTCGGATGGGCGAAGAGGCATTTTGCGAGGCAGCACAAGCAGCAGGTGTTGATGGTCTCATCGTGCCGGATCTGCCACCAGAACAGGCAAAACCACTCCTTGAGATTGCACCACGCTATGACCTCGCCACGATCTTTCTCGTCGCACCGACGAGTCCGCCGGAACGGATGAAATTAATTGCGTCCGTCAGCACTGGATTTATCTATTGTGTTTCGGTAACAGGTGTAACAGGCGCGCGGGCGATGTTATCAGACGAAATCGCACCGATGATCACAGAACTCCGAAAACATACAGATAAACCCATTGGTGTCGGTTTCGGTGTCTCTACTTCTGAACAGGCGACGCAGGTCGCGCAGGTCGCTGATGGTGTGATTGTCGGGAGTGCTATCATCAATGTTTATGAGAAGCATATCAACACCGAAGCGAAATTACTCACTGCGGTGAAGCAATTCGCGTCAGATTTAGCAGCAGGTGTAAAAGCGTAAAGTGTGATCCTGTTTCTGTATCCACCTGTTTTTCAGTGTGAAAGGACTGCATGGAGGTTCAATCATGGCTTATAGCAATTTCACATTAGAAGCAGTCAGGGAAACATTTCAACTCGAAATGGTTCAGTCGGCAGGTATCTTTTCCGAAACAGAGCAGGTTGAACCGAGTACGGAACTCATCAAAGCGTTGGCAAAAAAGGTCCCTTTAGCTGTTGCGATAGGTACAGAAAAGGCGAAGTCAGAGATGATAGTCGTTGATGTCCTCGTTGAACTCCGCGAGCACTTTCAGCATCGCATTAGTCTCTTTTCAGGTATTGACTTCAATGTTGATACCGAAAACGACTTGACAGGTGTGTGTGATTTTTTGGTGAGTCTATCTCCAAACCAGTACTATTTGGAGTCGCCAGTTATTATCCTTGTTGAAGCCAAGAAGGACGATCTCATAACAGGCCTCGGGCAGTGCACGGCAGAGATGATCGCTGCGCAACGCTTTAATGCCGAAAAAGAGAACGACATTCCACGGGTTTATGGTGCCACTACAACAGGGACGCAGTGGCTCTTCCTCAAATTGGAGGGCAAGCGACTCCATATTGACATGAAAACTTATATGCTTGAGCGGTGTGACAAAATCCTCGGCATCCTTGCCAGTATGGTGTCGCAAAAAGTATAATATCCGCTACATACCACGCCGAATACCAAATTCCATCTCAAATGCTTCCCAAATATCTTCTGAGATGTCAGCCGTAGCGGCTTCATATCCGTCTTCCACTTGTGCTGTGTCAGCCGGACCAAACATAACAACACCTTCTATCGGTGCAGCGAGACAAAACTGCATCGCCAAGTGACGGATGTTGACATCACGTTCCTGACACCACTTCCACATCGCATACGCCTTCGGTTCCGCATCAGGATTGCGTCGGCGTTCCTCTTCAACATTCGGTTCTGCACCCGTCAAGCTCCCCATACCTAATGGACTCGCGAGGATAATACCGACATCGTGTTCGCGTGCCAACGGCAAGGTCGTCTCTGCCACAGATTGCGATAACAGCGTATAGTCTAAGAAGGTAAGGATAATGTCAATATGCCCCGTTTCTATGAGTTCTTTGTGGAATTCATGAGCGCGTACGCCGGCACCGATGTGTCTAATAGCACCCTCCGCTTTCATTTCTAACAATGTATCCAACGCTTGTCCGGGTGCCAACACGCTCTCCATATCAAGTGGATCGTGGATAAGCACAGCGTCGAGATAATCCGTGCGGAGGTTTTTAAGGCTATTGGTGACACTCCAGCGTGTGCCATCTGTAGAAAAGTCTTTCCGTCGTTCCGGGTGTGTACCGACCTTCGCTTGTAGGTAGACCTTTTCTCTCAATCCATCGGAGAGTGCTGCTCCCCATAGATGTTCCGCGTGCCCCGGATAAGTGTCGATATAATTAATACCGAGCTCAATGCCGCGCCGAATCGCACCAATAACTTCAGCGTCTGGTTTCTGCCACAGCCACGCCGCCCCCAGAGCGAGCGCGTTCGGTTGCATCTCAGTACGTCCCATCCGTCGTGTCTCTAATTTTGTGGTTGTCATAATTGCCCTATAGGTTACGGCACGACAGCGCGTGCCTACTACTTTGCGAGTGCCTGTCTGAGTTTATGTGTAGATTCCGCGAGCGACTCTTGGAGATATGGATAAGGAAAACCGCCCCACCGATCCGGGGGGGGCTCGTGTGCTTGCGCGATCTTCAGACTCACGAAAGTGGGGCCGGTTTCATTCCAGATTTTCGGAAGGTCGGCTCCAAGCGCGTCCGGATCATCAAATTCATAAACCTGTTCAAAACCGGTACCTTTTGCAATCATAGACCAACTGAACCCAGCATTACCATCAGGCACAGGTTGATTGCCCGTTACCTCGTATGTGCCGTTGTCACAGACAAAAAGCAGATAGTTCCGTGGTGGCGTGTTCAAGGCGGTAATTGTCGCTAACGTGCCTAAACACATCAGCATGCTACCATCGCCGTTAAGCACAACTACCTTTTTGTCCGGTTTTGCGAGTGCGATGCCGAGCGCAAAATCGGCGGCGTGTCCCATCGCACTCCCGACGGAGGCATAATCCAACGGGTGTGTCGATATTTTGCCCCACGGCACTGTGGTTCCCATCGTCGTGACAACGATTTCATCTGTGCGTTGGTTTGCGATGAGTTGTAAACACTCTTCTTTGATGATCATAATTTCTCCAATCGTAGGGGCGAGGTTACCTCGTCCCTACTCTTTTTCTTTGTTACCTCGCCCCTACGAGTCTTCTTTGTTACCTCACCCCTACTCTTCTTCTTTCCGTAAGAACTTGATACGGGGCGGCGTGTTCAACGCAGTCGTCGTACGTTGGAGGTGTTCGGCGAATGCTGTTTCGGTCTCAATGCCGTCAATACCACCCCCCCAGATAGCGAACACGCGATAGTTGAGCCTGCCTTCGGCATCAGGTGTGAGGATGACCGGCAAAAAATCGGCTTTCTCAGACGTGCTTGTGGCATCTGTGTCGCGACCCACTGGCGCAATGAGGGCAATGCCGAGCGTGTCTATGCCCCTCGGATCTGTTCCCCAACTCCATATCCAACCTTGTTCTTTGTCCTCTTTATAACCACCCTCCAAATTCGGAATACCTGTGGCGATAGCATAATCTGCCGGTAAGTCTCCATCAATATGGATATGGTGTTCAATCCACGGGTTTTCGCCGTAGATGAAGGATGTTGATGTGAATCGGCGGATCTCACCGTTGATATTCCACTCTGGGACAATCCTTTGAACAACAGAGCGAATCGAACCATTGGCGAGAATCCGAACGTAGTCACCTTCAGCAGGTAACGGAATCATCTTTTCAGTTTCTTTATGCCACAGCGCGATCCCGCCGCAGCCTATTAAATCTTCACTGCGGTTTAGCACTATCATATCGGTGGTTTCAGGATCGAGGAGCGCGTTCAGCGATAACCCAATGGATTGAGCGACATTCAACTGTCCATCTGTCTGCGTTTCCTGACCGAGCTCGGAAACCTCGGTGTTGTCCGATTTGCGGATGAAGTAGGTCTCTTGATTCTCAAGATCGCGTACGATCCACTGTTGTTCCGGTTTTTGTATCTTCTCTATTTGAACCTGCTGGGAGAGGGTTATACCGTTACTCTCAAAGTGATGCCTGAGGTCCGGCGAGAGCGGTCTCTGGGGATCCAATTCATATTCAAACATTGCGTCCATACTGAAAAGTTCCACCCGTTTTTTGCCGTACGCGATGAATGCCCCGTTCGACTTTAGCAGATACGCGATTAAATTGGATTCCATTGACGCGACTGCGTTCAATTCAGGAAAGATCGCCACTCGCGTCTGTTTGTTGATGTCGAGCGTTAACGTCGCTTTAACAGTCGGATCGTAAAGAATTGATACCTCTTTCGTTTCTCCTTCATCTAAATTGAGTAGGAAACAGAGTTGATCGCCTTCGCCGTCGTAATCCAAGTCATCTGCTTGTGCTGGAATCATCACTTCCCTTGGGGCTTTTCCAGTGACGACCGAATAGGCTTTAAAGGAGAAGTCCGGGTTCACATTTCGGAGTTGGGCGCGCGTCAACACAATCGGAACATTTTTCCGCGAGATAGGTAACGTATTTTGAATAGAGAGACGGATCTTATTAATCTTCTGATTGCCCCCTGGCATTGTACAAGCACTGAGCATCAGCAGCGATCCCAGGGTAAGTGATAGGCAGATTGTTAAGACAATCCTCACTACGTATGCTTGAATATTTTCTTGTGTCTGTATGGTTTCCAATTTTTTTTCCTTAGTTTGAATGCTTGAGTATCTCCACTACGCGTTAAACCTCCGGGAGTACTTCAAGCAGGCGTTCAATTTCGGATGTTGTATTATAAAAATGGGGCGAGACTCTGACACCACTCCCGCGTTCGGCTGTAATTATGTCTTCGGTGTAAAGCGTTTCGTAGATTTCAGCAGGTGTGTGCCTTTCACTTTCAAAGATGACGATCCCTGCTCGATTCGCGTTTGCTTTTGGTGTGATGACACGATAGCCTTTCGCCGCCAATCCTGCTATTAAGCGTGCCGTGAGTTCCAAAACCCGTGCTTTAATTGCAGGGATACCGATCTCATGCAGTAAATCTATTGCCGCTTTAAGTCCATATAACCCGACGCTGTTGTAAGACCCTTCTTCAAAACGGGTTGCGTCCGGTTTCTCGGTTAGGTCGTAGTTGAGAAAATCGCGCGGATTGACGACACTCGCCCAACCGACATTCGTGTTAATCAACTGTTCCCGTCTTTCATCGGCACAGTAAAATATCGCCGCCCCCTCCGGTGCTAATAACCACTTGTGCCCATCAGCGGCGAGAATATCAACGTTACAGGATTTCACGTCCACTTCAACGACTCCCAGACTCTGAATAGCGTCCACGACAAACCAGATATCGCGTTCTCGGCACAGTTCACCGAGTGCCCCAAGGTCGTTTCGGAAACCGGAGGCGAATTCCACATGGCTGATCGTTAAAACGCGTGTCCGTTCATCAATCGCGGCAGCAATATCCTCAACATAGATACGTCCATCCCGTTCTGCCACCATGCGCGTGCTAACACCGTAACGTTCCTTCAAACACCACCACGGATAAACATTCGCTGGGAACTCAACCGCTGTTGTGACGACATTGTCGCCTGCTTGCCAGTCAATACCATTCGCAGCGATGAGAATACCTTGTGTTGTATTCTTCATAAATGCAATTTCGGTGGCATCGGCGTTGATGAGCCGGGACGCTGTCACACGGCATGCCTCTGCCGCTTCTGCCCAATCGTCAGCATGCACTGCCCCGTAAAGCGTGGCATCTTCTATGAATCCTGCCATCGCATCTCGGACCCGACGCGATAAGGGCGCAACGCCGGCATGGTTCATATAAATGTAAGTTTCGGTTACCGGGAATTCACCGCGCCAATTTTGCCAGATTTCGCTCTCAGGAAGGCTATTCACGACAGATCCCTTCGTTGTTAGCATTCAAAAATGTTTCGACGGTGTAGTCTTTTACCCGTTTCGCATTCGCAAACGCGATGAGTTCACCGAAGAGTCCAAAGCAGAATACCAAAATTCCGGTTGTGATAGAAATAGAACTCAGGTTTAGTGCTGCAATCTTCAACACTTTCAATGACAAGGAACCCACCTGCGGAATGAAGAGAATCCCGCCGAGTATCAGCAACATCACGCTGGTCGGACCAAAAAGCCGAACGGGTCTCCGCTTACATCTAAAGATGAAAAATCGAGCGAGTTTCCCCAGTTCAGGTAACTTCTGTTTGGCCTGTTGGATTTTGGTCTCTGTCAGCCACCCAAGTCCCAATAAAGCGACGGCTACGCCGAAGCAGCTAAATGATGCAATGTTAGCAGTCCCAAATAGAATGCGACCTAAAATGAAAAAAGGCAGACTTAAAATCGCGGCAGCACGAAATGCGCGCTGCTTCGGGTTAAAAAGGACATTTGAGAGTCGTTGCCACAGTCTTTTCGGTTTTTGTGAGTTTGGGCGCGATGTAAAGACAGCAATTATGAACTTGAACGCAATAATATCCAACATAACGCGCCAGACTCTCCCAAGTCCGTACTTGCTTTTTCCAAAACGGCGCGGGTGATGGGACACAACAATCTCGGCGATACGCGCGCCCGCCACCGTAGACATCGCAGGAATAAATCGGTGCATCTCGCCATAGAGCGGCACCTGTTTAATAACCGATGCCCGATACGCTTTAAGCGAGCATCCGTTGTCATGGATCCGGACACCTGTCACTTGAGCGATGATCCAATTCGCAACGATAGAAGGGACACGCCGCGTCAAAAATTTATCCTGCCGCTCTTTTCGCCACCCGCATACCAAGTCGTAGCCTTCGTCGAGCTTTTCAAGCAGTTTCGGAATATCACTCGGATCGTTTTGCAGATCCCCGTCCATACTGATAATCCGTTGTCCTTGCGCGAATTCAAAGCCAGCTGCCATCGCTGCTGTCTGTCCCGCATTCTTTTGGAATCGGATGACTGCCAATTGGGGTACTTGTTTACTCAGTTCTGAAAGTACAGCGAAAGTTTTGTCCTGACTTCCGTCATCCACGAATAACACTTCGTAAGCATCACCGATTGCCTCGCAAACCGTTTGAATCTTTTCAAACAGCGGACGGACATTGTCTTCTTCGTTGTAAACCGGGACCACGATGGATAGCATCGGTTTTTCGTCCATTTTAAGAGTTGTCGGTACGATTTTTTTTCAAAAAAATCTTTCAGTTATCGGTTGTCAGTTAAAGAGGGTTTTGTTAAAAGAAAACTTCTATCCTCGTGATAAGCGAATCAAGAGAAGTTCCTGAAAAGGAGTTACTGCAAACTGATAACCCCTCTTACTACCAATCCGAGGAATTCAGCAGCATCTGATGCGCTTCAGTGAGCGAGTCGAAGGTTCCCGCATCAACCCACTTGCCGTGAACAAGGCTGTACTCGAGTTCACCACGATGAATATAAGCGTTATTGACAGCGGTTATCTCGTACTCCCCGCGTGCTGACGGTTCAACCGTACGGATGATGTCAAATACGGATGCGTCGTAAAAATAGGCACCTACTACGGCGTACTTACTTTTCGGATGCTTCGGTTTCTCTTCTATCGCAATAATATGGTTACCGTTCAAAGTCGCTACGCCATACCGTTCTGGATCCGACACCTGTTTCAGCAACACACGAGCACCCTGCTCTTGGGCGTGAAAGTCGTTAACAGCATGCTGGAGTGAAGTTTCAAAAATGTTGTCACCTAACAACACAACGGCTCTACCCCCGCGGGCAAAACCTTCCGCTAAGGCGAGCGCATGCGCGATTCCTTTTGCTTCGTCTTGAACCCGATAGGTGAATTCGCATCCGAAGTCTTTTCCACCGCCAAGCGTGTTCACGAAATCTCCAACATATTCTGGATTCGTTACAATAAGAATATCTCTAATTCCTGCTGTCGTGAGTTGTTTGACGCTGTGGAAAATCATCGGCTCGTTGCCGACTGGCAGCAGATGCTTGCTGGTGACTTTGGTAAGTGGATACAAACGGGTACCGAGTCCGCCTGCAAGGATTACACCTTTGAGCATGGTTTTTTAACTATCGCCCTCCGCTCTCCATTTCATTTCGAGCAGGTTTCTGGTTAATTCGCGAATAGGACTCAGGACTCGGACGTTTCTAATTCTCTGTACCCCGTCCGGGGAAGGTGAGTTCAGCGATACCTGACTTATCCAGATCACCCAGTCCGAGTTCAATCATCCGGTCGTACTGCGCCTTCGTTGCCTCCGCAAGTGGCAGAGAAATACCCGCATCGTTTGCCAAATCGAGCGCGATGCCCGAATCTTTGGAGGCATGCGCAGATGAGAAATAGCACTCGTGATCTCGCACTTCCATGTCCTCTCCATCGGTTTCCAAGACCCGCGAATTTGCCCCTGTTTGTGAGAAAACTTCCTGCAACATCGTCAGGTCTAACCCAAGCGCAGCACCTAAGCCGAGACCTTCGGCGAGTCCGGCAGTGTTGATGTTCATTACCATGTTAACGAGTGCCTTGACTTGTGCTGCTTGTCCAGCGTCACCGATATAACGCAGCGAAACGCTCATTGAATCCAGAATCGCACGTGCTTTGTCGAATGTTTCCTTTTTACCACCACACATTAGATACAGTGTGCCTTCGCGTGCCTGTGTGATGCTACTCGCCATACACCCTTCAAGACTCTCCGCACCATGTTTTGCCGCGAGTTGTTCAATGTCTACGTGGACTTGCGGACTGAGCGTCGCACAATTAATAAAGACTTTGCCCGAGGCACCTTGAATCAGGCTATCGTCCGCATCTTCGGAGAAGATTTGTCGCATCGCCGCGTCGTCCGTAACGACGGTAATGATATAGTCTGCAAGTGCCGTAACCTTTGAGAGTTCGCCCGCCGCGGTTGCACCGATTTCTGTTGCAAGTGCTTGCGAGCGTTCGCTTGCAGCATCGTACACAACAGTCACGTCAAACCCTTCGTCATTGAGATGGCGGGCGATATTCGCCCCCATTCTACCGACCCCTACAACACCAATTTTGTAATCAGCCCTATTTTCTGAATGTGCCATGTTTACCTCCTTGCTATTATCAATCTTCACGCTGCAAATCTATATTAAATAAATCATCCTGCGATTATGATGCCAATCGCTTTAGGTAGTTTCAATTTTTACATATTTGTAGATGTTTGTCAAGTTTTTCGTGTTTTCAAATTTTAAAAAAGTATTGACTTTTTTTCTGAATTTAGTATAATATTGGAAATGATGAACGGAATGCCGACCAGTTAGGTTTCTCTGACTGAAATATACCGGCATATTTCTATTTTCCTAAGGAGGACTCACCATGAACCGTTTCACATACGCCTTCGGTCTCCGAATAGATCGAGCCGCTCTTCTCGTCCTGGCATTCGCTTTTCTCGCAGTGACGATTATTGGGTGCACACCAAGCAGTATTATTCCGCTCGGTGCCAAGCTTCAGAATGCCGACACTGCGTTTGACGATGCAGAGACTACCGAAGTGCGCGATGATGACCCTGAAAAAATGGAGAAGAATCGCCAGAAGCAGCAGGAGCGTTACGATAAAGCGATGACACTCTATTTGGAGGTCATCGAACGCGATACGAAAGGAAAGTACGCACAACGCGCACATTACCAGATCGCCAGAATCTATAAGCGCCGCTACGATTGGGATAAAGCGACTGAGCATTACCAAGCCATTGTCGCCCTGGATCCGACTGGATATTACGCAAACGAAGCAAAAGGGGGGACGGCGAATATCCGGAAAAACCGCGAAATCATTAAAGCGAAGCGGGCTGAATACCAAAACTATAAAGCTATTTACAATAGTGCCCCGACTGATGAGACCTTTAATATTGCTGCAGAGGCACTCTACGAGGTCGCACGGGCTTATGAAAGTTTAGAGAATTACACCGAAGCCATCCGCAATTACGAGCGATTGGTTGAAGAATTCCCTGAGCACTCCAAAGCACCGCAGGCACAATTCCAGATTGGCAACGTCTATTTTTACACGCTTTTTGACTATCTCGGTGGATGGGACCCCTTTGTGGCTGTCACTGAGAAGTTTCCTGATTCTTACGAGGCTTCCCAAGCGGAAACACTTCTAAAGAAGACAGCGGATACTTTACAGGAAATTAACGAACTGAAAGATGAAATTGATAAGTATCGCAATAAGAAAGCCGTTGAATACCAAAAAACCGGTCGAAAGATCACACCCGCTGATATGTGGGTAATGGGGTATGGCGACCAAGTGGTTCAGAATTTTCAACAGATTGCGAGCAACTGGCGCCAACTTCGCAACTACCCGCGTGCTATTAATGCCTACAAAACGTTGGCAAGAGACCTCTCACATAAGAAGTTCGCCGCCGCGGACGCATTGTACCGAACCGGAGAGCTCTTTCAGCAGAATGGTGACTACGAACGCGCAATAGAGGCGTATGAGGCACTGTTTGAAAACGCACCTGAGTCTGTATGGCGAAACGAAGCGGTTTACCAACAGGCGGTCTGCTATCGCTCTATCCGTGAATTCGGAGCTGCTTATGAAGGATTCAAAGCCTATATGAGCATTACAAAGGGCGATACGCCCTACCTTCGTGAAGCTGAGCAGATTGTACGCCAGTTTGAACTTGATCAGGATGAAGACGGATACAAGTTCTACGAGGAACAGGAAGCTGGAACCTCCGACCAGGATGCAAGCTCTTATCCCGGTATGGGCAGCTAATCCCAATTTTAGGGAAACCGCTACACTTTCTCTCGGTTTCCCTACGTTGTTTTGGCATAACATAGTGGTCGTGTATTTGTAGGGCGAGCTCTCCGAGTTTTGCTATCGTTCATAGATCTCGTCCCTACAAACACAACCGTTGTGTAGGAATTAACAAAACCTCGACGTGCGGCAAAATCAAGCGTTCTCATCATTAATATAGAGTGTCGGCTCTTAGCCTTCAGTGTTTGGACAGTGGAAACGTTTTCTGCTGCCACACGTTTTGTTGACAATTGATTAGAGAAATAGTTGGACGCGGGAACGTTCTTCTGGCTGTAAGTAGTTGTAAACTTTTTGTCGGATGAGTTCAGGTGTGTAACGACGGGAAAAATGCGTCAAAACAATATGTTCGCTCTCAATATCCGCTAACATCGGAGGTAACATCTCAAGGTGGAGATGCATCGTTTTCTTGGCACGGCTCCGATGCTCCGGTAGGATAAACGTGCATTCACAAATCAGCACTTTGCACTGCTTCAACAACGGGTGCGCATCAATCGGGATACTCCGCGTATCGCCAAGATAAGCAACTAACGGCAATTGCACCTCCGTCGTGACCTCAACCCCTGATCGTTTCAATTCCACGATGTCAGGTCCTGACAAATGCTGAAACTCCTGCTTCAGTTTCTTCCGAACCTCACAAATTAAATAAGAGACAGCAGGGACACTGTGGTTGCCAGGCAAAATGTGTGCTACTAAATTCTGCCGAAACGGAATCGCTTCACCTACCCGAACCGGCGTGATTTGATATGCCCAACCTCTGCCCGTATCCAAAGCGGAGATCTTATCAAGGATGTGCGTCAGTTGTTTAGAACCTTTCCACGGAACGTAGATATTCCCTGGCGGTATACCCGAAAGCCAACGTTGACTAATGTAGATAGGCAATCCAAAATAGTGATCCAGATGGAAGTGTGAAATGAATACGTTGCCGATCCCGATAAAATTCATCGGACATCTGCCTAAATCGAAAACGAGGTCTAGCTCTTTTACGCGAACGTAAGTAGCGACAGCAGAACTGGATTTTCCCTCAAGTGTTAAATTACCACAGTGCAACAATGCCATATTAAATAGTTGTCAGTCCTCAGTTATCAGTTGTTAGAAGAATAGACATCAGTCTGTTCACGTCTTGTGAAAGGACAAAAAATGCGTATCGGAATTATTGGCGGCAGCGGTTTTTATCAGATGGAAGGCTTAACAGATATCGAAGAAATCGAGGTCGAAACCCCGTTCGGCAAACCGAGCGACGCTCTAATTCTGGGGAACCTTGATAGGAAACCCGTTGTGTTTCTACCGCGACACGGTGTTGGACACCGATTGCTTCCCTCTGATATTAATGTCCGTGCCAATATCTATGCTTTAAAATCTTTAGATGTCGAGTGGCTGATCTCCGTGAGTGCCGTCGGAAGTCTACGACAAGATATTGAACCGCGCCATTTTGTTATACCCGATCAACTCTATGACCACACCAAGGACCGGAAATCTACCTTTTTCGGCGACGGTATTGCCGCTCACGTCAGTCTAGCACATCCTTTCTGCTCACAGTTGAGCACCTTTTTATCTGCAGCGGCTACAGAAGCCGGCCCGATTGTCCATAACGGCGGCACCTACATCTGTATGGAGGGACCAGCGTTTTCTACACAGGCGGAGTCTGAACTTTACCGACACTTCGGTTTTGACATTATCGGAATGACTGCCGCGCCGGAAGCCAAACTCGCTCGCGAGGCTGAAATCTGCTACGCTGTCCTCGCATGTTCTACCGATTACGATTGTTGGCACCCCGAACATGATAACGTGACAACCGAGATGATTCTTGATAACGTCCGTTTTAATGTTGAGGCTTCCAAAAGGACGGTCCGAGCTGCTGTCGCTAAGATTCCAGAAGGTCAACGGAACTGCGCTTGTTCAACCGCACTTCAATACGCGCTCGCGACGCACCCAGATAAAATATCCGCTGCTAAGCGACACCAGTTAAAATTCCTGTTGGACAAGTACTTGGCGTAGCGTCTCGAAGATTCTATCTGCCTCCGCTTCAGTTAGGATAAGCGGAGGCGCGATGTAAATAATGCTTTCCGGCTCCTCGACAGCATGCCCTATTTTCCCGACAATAATTCCCCCTGTGTCAAAGTCGCGGAGTTGCCCAATGATACGGTTTGTCTTTGCTGTTGCGAGGTGCGTGCCATCGGCTTCAATAAACTCCACGCCGATCAGTAACCCTTTGCCACGCACATCACCAACAATGGGTAACTCGCGCAAGGTCTCTAACTTTGAGAGCAGATGCGTACCGACTTTTTCCGCATTTTCCCAGAGGCGTTCTTCTTGGAGAATTTTCAGGTTCGCTACCCCAGCAGCGCAGGCGACTGGATGCCCGCCATACGTACAGACTTGGGCGAATTCCCTATTTTCATCGGTATCTCCAAGGAACGCGTTGAAGACTTTTGTTGAAGCGACACAAGCACCGAGTGGCAAATACCCACTCGTCAGCCCTTTTGCTAATGTGATGAGATCAGGTTGTACGTCCCAATGCTCGCACGCAAACATTTTGCCAGTCCGTCCAAATCCAGTAATCACTTCATCAAGTATGAGGAGCAACCCGTAATCGTCACAGATTTGCCGGAGTTTTGGGAGATACTCATCAGGAGACACGATCGCACCGCCACCACCGATGATAGGTTCTGCGATAATCCCAATTACGGTTTCGGGTCCCTCCCCTTGGATGATCCGTTCAATGTCATCGGCGCACGCAACACCACAGGTGGCAGCGTCTAAACCCATTGGACATCGGTAGCAATAGGGCGGATGCGCGTGCGGAAACCCTGGAACGAGAGGCTCAAATGCTTTACGTCTTCGTGGTTGTCCTGTCGCAGACATCGCACCATAAGTGAACCCATGATAACCACGATACCGACTAATAATCTTGTAGCGATTCTCACCCGGATAGGTTTGTCTGCCGTACTGCCGCGCGATTTTAATCGCGGTTTCATTCGCCTCCGAACCGCTGTTACAAAAATAGACGTGATTCAAATCACCCGGAAGGCAAGCGGTAAGTCGCTCCGCTAACATCGTTGCAGGAACGTTAATTTGCGAGTGTGGATAGTAAGGTAACTTCTGTATCTGTTCATAGACTGCATCTGCGATTTCCTGCCTGCCATAACCGACATTGACATTCCATAGCGCGGAATAAGCATCTAAGTACTCGGTGCCTTCTGCGTCCACAACCGTTGTCCCGTGTGCCGATTCAAAAACGGCTAACGCTGTTTCCTCAAGGCGTTGATGTTGAAACAAAGGATGCCACACGTGTGCTTTATCGACTTGTCTATAATCTTTTGCCATATTTTTTCCTGTAATAGTTATCGGTTTTAGTAGTTATCAGTTATCAGTACGGTTTTTCACAGAAAAACCTTTCAGTTTTCAGAAAGACGGTTTCGGATTATCAAAAATCTCTTGTAACTGACAACTGACAACTGACAACTGACAACTATTCTTACATAGAGGTAGGCGCGGAAATACCTAACAGCGTTAGTCCGTTTTTCAACACCGTTTGTACACTCTGTATCAGGATAAGCCGTGCGTGCGTTTTTTCCATGTCTGCCGGATCCAGAACCCGATGTTGATTGTAGTACGGATGAAAAATGCCCGACAGTTCATATAGATAATGCGGGATGCGGTGCGCCTCGCGTGCCTCAGCACTTAGGCGCACGATTGATGGAAATTCGGCTAACTTGCGGATCAGTTCATGTTCCATCGGTTCAGTCAATCGTTTTAGGGAGACTTCTTCAATAGGTTTCGGTGTAATTCCGTGTTCATCTCCTTGTTCAAAAATGCTACAGCATCGAGCATGTGCATATTGAATATAGAAGACAGGGTTTTCGCTGGCGTGTGTGATTGCCAATTCCATATTGAAGTCGAGGTGACTGCTGTTGGCGCGCATGAGAAAGAAATACCGCGCGACATCTACTGCGAATTGCTCACCGACAGTTTCTGCCAGTTCGTCAATAAGGGTATCAAGGGTATAAAACTGTCCGCGGCGTTTCGACATGTCTTGCCGTTTGCCTTCGGCATTGACAAGGTTCACCTGTTGAATGATAGACATTTCTAACCAGTCATCGGGTAAACCGAGTGCTTTCACAAGGCTTTTGAGACGACTAATATGTCCTTGATGGTCGGGGCCAAGCAGGTCAATGACTGTCGTGAAACCTCTGTCAAATTTATCACGGTGGTAGGCGGCATCCGGCACAAAATAGGTATATTCACCATCCTGCCGGATGACGACACAGTCCTTGTCGTCCCCAAAATCTGTCATCCGAAACCATGTCGCACCTTCGGCTTCATAGAGGTATTTTTTCTCTTGAAACAGTTGGATGATCTCCTCTGGCTTCCCGCTATCCCGAATCGCTTTTTCACTGGACCAGACATCAAAGTTGACACCGAAACGTTCTAAAGATGCTTTTTGTTGTCCTAATATGTGTGCAATACCTTTGTCTCGGAAAAGTGCTACCCGTTCGTCTGTTTTAAGTCGGAGATGTGTATCACCGTTTGTCTCAACGATCGTTTGTGCGAACTCCTGCAGGTATTCTCCTTGATAACCGCCCTCTGGGATTTCTAATCCGTCTTCACCGAGTGCTTGCCGGTAGCGGACATCTATGGATTCAGCGAGCCGTTGGACTTGACCCCCCGCATCGTTGACATAAAATTCACGGATTGCATTATAGCCGATAGCATTGAGGAGGTTAACAAGCGTATCTCCAACGGCTGCAGCACGCCCGCTAACAATATTAAGGGGTCCCGTCGGATTGGCACTAACGAACTCTATTTGCACCTGCTTTCCGGCACCTTTCTCGCAAGTGCCGTATGCCGCCTGCATCGCTGCGATTGTATGGAGTGTGTCGTAGAGATAGTTGTCGGAGAGGTGGATATTGATGAAGCCAGCACCGGCGATGTCAATTTGGCGGATAATCGCATGTGCCGCGGTGTCTATGTGTTTAACAATTATCTCAGCGATGGTGCGCGGTGCCATCCGCGCCTGTTTGGAAAGTCCTAATGCAATGGGAGTAGCGATATCACCGTGTTCAGGCGTTTTAGTGGGTGAAAACGGAATAGTGGGTACTTCGGATATAGCGAGTTCGCCAGCATCGACCGCGGCGTGGATTGCGCTCTCTAAAATATTGTAGACTTCTGTTTTAATTGTATCCATATCAACCAAATCAAGATGTTTATCAGCCAGTGTTTCTTACAAGGTTCAACATTTTTAACAATCAAAATTATATCACAATAGAAAGTGTATGTCAAAATCAACTTTCAGAAGATACCATTTCTTTCAACGCCTTCCCTAATAATTGCGGGTCTCTACAGACGAGGAAATCCCATTTTTTCAGTTTGCCCCAGTTATTGACTGCGGAGACCCATCGTTTGGCGGCAGCGTGTTTGGCGTGAACTTGGTCGGGTTCAAAGCCTTTAATCTCTAAAACAAGATGGACACCGTTGGTGAGTCTGACGATGAAATCGGGTTCGTAGAGGCGAGATATACCATCATGCTCGTACGGGATGCCGAGTCCGAGATGATCGTTACGTACATAACATTCGACAACCTCTGATTGTTCAAGCCGAAATTTGGCTGCACGTTCCCATGTTCCGGTATCCAGTACGACTTGGTTTACATGGCTCTTTTGTGTCTCGGTGCAGGGTCGCGGCGTAAGAAAATCAACATCCGCAGACGTGCCGATCGGTGTGTAGCGGTTCAGGATGGGCAGCAGCGGGATTTCTCCCTTTGCTTCATCGGGTTGGATTGCTGTCATGAGTCGTTCCACGATGCGTGTGACGTATTTCTCTTGTCCAAGTTCGCAGGGGTTACAGTCTCGGAAGTTCACTTTCGTTTTGATATAGGCATTGACGAACCTGAAGACTTGTGGAAAGAGACGGTGCCGAGAGAGCAATCGGAGTTTCGGGTTGCTGTTTGGATCCGGTGCGGTTTGGCTATCACCGACCAACTTGTGGACAATCCGATGCGCGATCTCAAACGCAATCGCTTGTAAATGTGTTGTTCGATAATATTCTTCGCGATCTTGTAGAATCGCGCCGCCGGGACCTGATGCGGAAGGGGTACCCGTTTCATAGCCGACAGCGGCTTTGACGTAGAGCGCGGTTGGGTTAATTTCGGGTTGGATGCTGAGCGGTTCTGTGGATTCGATGTCCGCCTTGATTTCGTTTTTCTGTAACGCGAAGGCGTAGCCTTCTACGATTGGGAACCGGATTTCAAGATGTTCGCGGTCAGAGAGTGCTCGGACGTGGTTTTTCGGTTTGTCATCAGGGACACGCGCCCCTTTAGTTCTGCCTCTGAAGGGAATAACCGAAAACGGGATGCCGTAGACATCGACGTATTCCTCGGTGAGTAGTCCCGTCTCTGGATCGGGTGTGTAATTCATGCGGCGTAACCCGCGTCCGACGACCTGTTCACAGAGCAGTTGACTGCTAAAGGCGCGGAGGCCGAGAATATGTGTGACGTTGTTTGCATCCCACCCTTCGTTAAGCATTGCGACAGAGACGACGCATCGGATCTGTTCCCCCGGGTGTCCACGCTTACCGATAGTTGCTACGACCTGCCGTAAATCTTCGGCGGCTTGGCTCCGGTTTTTATTCGGGTCTTCGCTCTCCGCTGCTGCCAACATTTTGCTGTCAATGCGGAGGGTTCGCGTAATGCTTTCGCTGTTGCCGAATTCAGGAAAAACCGAGCTCTGTCCGTAGACTGTTTTCATCTGCTTTTTCTTGTGTCGTCTGCTTGTGGTGTTTGCATCATCAACGACTTCTGTCTCACTTTCACCGGAAATTTTTCGGTAAAAATACTCGGCGATATCCGTATCGGCACAGACAACGATGAGTACCGGCGGTGTT
This sequence comes from uncultured Poribacteria bacterium, assembly GCA_951828385.1. Lineage (GTDB taxonomy): Bacteria > Poribacteria > WGA-4E > WGA-4E > WGA-3G > WGA-3G. The sequence continues at coordinate 1,697,746 of OX639973.1, read as the reverse complement.
TTCTCTTGTGCATCCGATGCCTCTTGGATATATTCAAAGCGTTCTTTCCATTGGCTTGCAAGCGTGAGGAGTGCGGGTTCCGCCTCGCGATAGATGGCTTCTGGGTTCGGTTTTCTTCTACGCCTGCCCGGTGTGGTGTCTGCAGCCGAGAGATCGTCGTTAATCGTTTTCCATAACCGGAAGAATTTCGGTTCGGGTCTACCGGTAGTATCGCTGACAGGTAAACGCGGGATTTTGGTGATACCGCTCTCGATTGCGTCTACCAAGCCGAAATCGCTGACGAGCCACGGAAATGGCGAACCCTCTGGATGTCCGCTGCCTTGGATGTAGAACGGTGTAGCAGAGAGATCAACGCAAAACTTCACGCCGCACGCTTCGTTGAATGTGTCTAAACCGCTGACCCAGACGGTGGCTTCTTCGCGCTCTTTCTTTTCATCAGCAGAGAGTTTCTCCTCAATAGGCGCAGGACGGTATGCGTGATGTCCTTCGTCATTTAGCACCATAATCGGGGCGCGATCGTAGAGTTCACCTAAGACGCGTTTGGCGAAAGCGTCCGGTGTTTCCTCACCTTTATCGACAACGGCGTAGGTTTGGCCGCCTTCACTATGCGGAGATTCCGGCGAGAATTGATGCCAGTTGGTGACCAGTACCTTTCCACTGTTGAGCAACGGACGGAGTTTTGTCGGGATGAGTTCAAATGCGTCGTAGTAGTTATCGTTATCTTCAGGACGGAGTACCTGCAACCGTTTTTTGATGGTGAGATTCGGACAAACAACGAGTGCTGCCTGTGGGAAACGTTCATCTGAAGAAACTTTGCCGCGATTGCAGAATGCCCATGCGATGAGCATCGCCATAACGACAGTCTTGCCGCTACCGGTCGCCATTTTGCATCCGTAACGGATGATATCTGGGATGTCGGGTTCGTTGGGTGTATCTACCAATTTGGTGATGTCTTTATCGGTGAATTGTGGGGTGAAGCCGATCCGCTTTCCGCCGTGACGGATCTCGGCAAGGTAGATGATTGTCTCCACTGCCTCGCGTTGACAGAAAAAGAGCCGTCGTAAGAGGTCATCGCGTGCCCAGTGCCGTAGCAGTTCACGGGTTACAGGTGTAGCGTTTCTATAATTCACCTCGCGCCAGCGTTCAACATCTGCGCGGAGGGCGTTGACTAACGGGAGATCATCCCATTCTTCTTGTCCAAAGAGTTGGAGTTGTGCACTGCCGGTGCGTTGGGTTTTGTACCAGTAGCCTGCGTTTCGTCGTCCGGGTTCCTTAACCGCCTCGCCTGTTTCGGTGTCGTAAATCCAGTGCGCGTTCGGTTTGTCGTACGGACTGCAAAGGATGGGTTGTTGGACGGGTTGGATTGGGATGTCGGGTCGGTTTTGGTTCATTTGGATTCCTTTGCTAGGGCCTAGTCAATGCTTTTCTCCAGCCGCTTGTAATGCTTCATTTATAAGTGATGCTCCCAAACGTACACCCTTCTCCAACAGTATGTCTAAAAGCGGCTTGAGGGCATCTATTAATCCGTTTCTCTTCGCGTCCAGCAAAACGCCAACGGTGCCCTTCGTTGGTAATCCGATGCGTTTGGCATACCGGCGCGCTTCCAAATCATCAAGAATAACCAGCTGCGCGCCACGTTCTTTTGCGAGATCGAAAACTGCGGCTTCACCGCGATGGATGCCGTTAGGATAAGTCGTATCGTCTAACGGAGGTGTCAACACAACGGATCTAATCCAAGGCGCGTTTTTGAGTGCCTGCTCGCGAGTGAGCTCTCCGGTTGCGAGGAACTCATCTTGCACTTCTTCTGGAATCAATACCTCTGTGTAGAGGTCTCTCAGCAGCTGGAGGTGCCCGAGTGTCCAAAGTCCAACGAGCGGACTGGTATTACTTATAACAGGATTTTCAAGCATACTTAAAACCCAAGTTCTCGGATATCCTCAGCTGTTCCAAAGGGAGAGAGACCGTGTTTTCCCATTGCATATATAAACGACTCACGGGACATTCCTGCCAAGCGGGCGGAGAGCCCTGTGCTGAGTTCCCGGTTCTCGTATGCTTTTAGTGCCAACTTTAGACGCGCACCCTCCTCAAATTCGGGCATCGGTTTGTGTGGACACAGCATATCCACGACATCTGCGGGTAATTGAATGCCGGTTTTCTGTGCAAACGCTGCAATATTCTCATAGCGCGTGTAAAATAGCGGGCGGATATCCACATGCAAGATCGCTGCAACCGTCCAATCCGCTTTCACCTTCGGCCAGTGTTCGTAATGTAACCACGCGACACCACAATGTCCATACGCTAACCCTGCATCCGAATCGAGTTTTATGGCGATATGGAAGTCATCCAAAGCGGGTTGAATGTCTGACTTGTCGAGATAGAGGCTGCCCCGGTTGGTATAGGCTTCTACAAGTTGTTGGTTCAACCCTATCGCCATACTGAAGTCTTGGAGGGCATAGAGTGTCTCGCCTTTGAGATGATAGACGATGCCCCGGTTGTTGTACGCCTCGGCGTAGTTCCGCTTCATTTGGATGGCACCGTAAAATCCATTCAGTGCCTTGTCTATTTCGCCTTCTCTGAGGTAAACTAGCCCGAGGTTGTAATGGGCATTGACATAATCCGATTTGAGGTCTATTGCCTTCTCGAAAGTTGCGATTGCTTTGTCGTACTCACCCTTTTCGCAGTAGGCGATGCCGCGGGTATTGTGTGCTTCCGCCTCGGCAAGGTTCGGGTGCTGTATCGGTTTTGAAAATTCGCCGACAGTGATGCTATACCCACACTGATATTCGTGTGCAAATCCGCAGTGAGAATAGAAATCAAGGTCTTCATTATTTTTCATGATAACAACTCCTCAACCGCTTTTTCCGCGTTATCCAAGTCAATCCGAGATTCAGATATTAGTTGATAGATGTAGTTGTTTGGCGAAACACCAGACAAAAACAACGCGCCCATTGTGAAGGACGCGCCTCTTGTGTAAACCCTACCTATTTATTTCTGGGTTTAGTTGGCCGGGAAGGTTGAGCAGGTTTGCTTGTTGCAGGTTTGGCTGGAGAAGCAGGCACCCCCGGTTTCCCTGGCGGTTTGCGAAGTGGCCGGCGAGGACCGGCAGCTTTTGTTACTTCATTGATCCAAATTTTTTCTGAATCATCATCTGGATTTTGGCGTTCTTCGTCCATCATGTTCCCTACCTTGAAGTTGGATTAAACAATACTGTCGCGTTCCAATGGATATTTTAAGTATATCATAATCAAAAACATGATGTCAAATTCTTTACAGATGTCGCTCCGATAGCAAGAAAACTATTCGGAGTAGCACCAGTGCGGTTGGGAAACCACACCATAGGTGTCAATTTAGCGGTATTCCAGGTCCGGTAGGTTCGGTTTCCTAACCGAACCGGATTCTACGCGGGAACCTTGATGCCTTCAAACCCTCTTGAATCCCGTCGCGGTCCCCAGGTCCGGTAGGGTTTTTGATAGGGTGTTTCTTCACGGTTTCCTAACCGAACCGGATTCTACGCGGGAACCTTGATGCCTTCAAACCCTCTTGAATCCCGTAGGTGTTTTTGCTTGGGTGTTTCCGTTAGGTTGAACGGCATTGAAAAGTGGGATGTTGACATGCCAAGCACATCTAAAAGTCAGTATCCTGCTATATCCATTCAAGAACGGAGTGAAACCCAACTTTACACTGTCAGCACCTCGGAAACTTTCAAGCCAAAGCGTTGGGTTTCACTCGGTCTCTGATGGATGTGGTGTATCTGGAGACGGTTGTATTTTCTATGATTTTCACGGTTTTGGAGGCATCCGTTCAACCTAACGGAAACACCCAAGCAAAAACACCTACGGGACGATACGGTTTTTTCTAAAATTGACACCTATGGTGCGGTTGGGAATGCAGATCGCATTTGGGCGAGTACGCCGCAAAACCGCACCTACCTTGTTTGGATGTGGCTAACAGTTACGGCACACGGCGTGTGCCTACTACTTTTAATACTGCCCCTTTAAGTTATGCACGCGCATGACTTCGTTACGTAGTATTATCAGACAAGCACAACTCGAAGTCGACGAGTTTATAGCGTTGCATTCATCTAAATAGAGTTGCCTTTTGGGTTATCATGTTCAGTTGATCGTCCCCTGCACACCTATCTCAACCAACATCTTGAGTGGATCCAGACATTTGTACACACCGGTGAATACTTTTGAAAAATGGAGGTTCATAATGAAGTTTTCTGCCATTAATATTAACAGTTCGGAAAAAACCGTTAAGGCTTCTCGAACCTATAGACCCCCTGTTAACAAAGAAACTATCAAAGCAAATTCAAAGATAGACACCCAATTGTTATCAGATTACCATCGCCTCACTGAGGCTTCAAAGGGTGTACCTAAACGCAAGCGAGGCGCGAATTATCGTTTATCGCATCCATTTGGGTCTAATGATGTGCCAACCGATGCCATTCCGATCGGAAGAAGGCGGGACATCATCAAAAAACGCAAACACCGGTAAGGTTTGTACGCAGCTGTTAGACATGCTATCTAATTCTTTTGGGCGAGGAATTTCTTTCCTCGCCTATATCTTTTTCTCTCAAGACAGTCCCTGAAAAATGAATTGATTGATGTCAAGTTATGTGAGGAGCATCAGCGGAGGTATTTAATTTTTATTTTATGATACGGAAACGAAAAATAATATTGACTTTTTATGTGATATATGTTATCATATATATTGTAAACACATATTATTTATTTTGAACGGACGTATCGGGAGAATCCTCACCGCAAAAAACACGAAATTACGTCACAATGTATACTAAAATTAAGACCAAACGCGAGCATCCTATAATCCCGATTCAGACAAACAAAATGTTACACTTTTTACCCAATTATTATTTTTTTCCACTAAAAAAACCGACACCGAAAACGCCTCAGAAACCAGACACCACGCGGGTTCACACGGATAAACAAAAAACATGCAATGTTACACCAGTGTAACATTTTCAGGCATCCACATCAACAAAATGCATCGAGACAAACCGTCGGAAAAAAACGGAAATCACGTCACATTCCCACGCCACACGTGGATTCTGCACGTCACTGTGACGTTACAAACGTCACATTAAACGTCACAATATCGGAGTATCCAACTTACAAATAAATTTCACGGTGAAGGTTCTAATCCCATAAATCACAGCTCAGACGAATGGGCAGTCAGTCATCAGTGATGACTGTCGGTGTTCCATCATAAAATTTCATAGCAAATTTCATAGCAACTTCATAGCAACTTTCGATAGAGTCGCCAAAAACCTACGTGTAGCGTGGGTTCATAGCATCTCACAAAATTCATAGTTTCCTGATTTGCTATGAAAACTATGAAATTTCACACCCACAGCCTTCCGTCGTTAACAGCCCGTCATGAAAATTGAAAGTGTGGGTTGGCAGCGGAAAAATTTAATGCGTCTAAAAGTGAAATCTATGGTATAAAATATATATGAGACAAGTTGTTATTTACCCTGGAGAAGATGGTTATTGGATCGCAGAATGCCTCAGTTTGCCCGGTTGCATCAGTCAAGCGAAAACGAAACAGGAGGCAGTCAATAATATCAGAGAAGCGATTGAAGGATATATCGCTGTGCTTGAAGAAGATGGGTTACCGATTCCGGAAGAACGCTTTGAGGCGTTAGTGTTAGCAGTATGAGTAGGTTACCGGTAATTTCTGGGCAAACATGCATGAAAACGCTTGCCAAAGTTGGTTTTTATTAGAGATGGTATAAGAAGAAAGCTTGCGGGATCCAATAGAAAGGGAGTGGAATCGTGCGAATACTGATTATGTCGGATATGGAAGGTGTCAGTGGTATTGTCGTGTGGGATCAGGTGAACGGCGGCGCGGCGATGTTTGAAGAAGGTCGGCACCTTTATACAGAAGAGATTAACGCCGCAGTGCGCGGTGCGAAAGCCGCTGGCGCGACGGAAATTGTCGTTGTGGATTGCCACGGCGCAGGACAAGGCTGGACCTTTAATTCGCTTATCCCTGATAAAATTCATCCAGATTGTGAATGGGTGGCACATCACGGATGGGGACGCTACGAAGATATGTGGAAAGACGGTTGTGATGCGTGCTTACTTATCGGTATGCATGCCCGCAACGGCACGCCTGATGGTGTGCTCTGCCATACCATCTCCAGTGTGCAATATCGGAATCTATGGTTCAATGATGACCTTGTCGGTGAAACTGGCGTGAACGCTGCGCTCAACGGTGCTTATGGTGTGCCTATCGCGCTTGTTACAGGCGATGCGGCAGTCTGCCGAGAAGCCAAAGAACTCCTCGGCGATTCACTGCCTACAGTCGCTGTTAAACAGGGGTTAAGCCGATTTAGCGCACGGCAACTCCCACCGGTTCGTGCCCGTCAATTGATTGAGGAGGCCGCGAGAGATGCACTCACAGATTTATCGCGTGTTAAACCCTACGTTCCTGATGCGCCGACAACAATCAAGATTGAACTCGGAAGTGTCGATAAACTCGCAGAATTCAAAGGACGACAAGGGGTTGAGATCACAGGTCCCGTTACCGTTGAAAGCCGTGCAAAAGATTGGCTGACGGCGTGGAACCAGTTTTGGCCCTATGCCTAAGATTCGTCAAGAACGTCGAGCGGGTCGCCAGAGGCATCTTTCCGTTCTAAGATTTCTACTTCATAACCGTCTGGGTCGGTGATGAATGCCATTTTCATGCCGCCGGATGTGAATTGATCACGCCATTCGTCTGGCCAAATTTCCAATCCTGCTTTCTCTAACTCATCGCAACATTCGACAATATCAGGGACACCGATCGCAAAGTGCATCAGATCCTCTTGGACCTGAAGTTCAAAATCGGGTGAATAGGTCAATTCTAAGGTGTGCGCGTTGCCGGGGAGTTCGAGGTGTACGATCTGGTTACCTGCCGGAGATTTATCGCTCCGACTGAGGACTTTAAATCCCAAGTGATCGCAATACCAATTGATAGAATTGTCAAGATCGCTGACGCGAACCCGTGTATGTAAAAAAACTGCCATGTCAGTCTCCTTTTTGAGAATTATGCAAACATAATAACATGCTCAGTAGATTTTGGCAAGAAATTTGCGCATGTTTTAGTGCGATTTTTTAGTTGAAAATGAGAACATTATCATCTATAATGATGCTAAATTAAAGGGTAAGAAATTCCATACAGTATGCTACCAAAGCGTTCCAATAGGGTAATTATAGATGAATCGAAAAACCGATAGACCGAATGTTCTCTTTATCATGTCCGACCAGCACCGATACGACTATTTCGAAACTGCCGAGAATGCGCCAACTGCCCTTAATACCCCGAACTTGCGACGGTTGGCAGAAACAGGTGTCAGTTTTCCAAACTGTACAGTGAATGCACCCGTCTGTGCACCCTCACGCATTGCACTCGCATCTGGGTTACAACCCTCTCGTATAGGGGCAGTGGACAACGGGAGCTTTCTACCTGCTACCGTGCCAACCTACTATCAACAACTCCGCGATCACGGCTATCGCGTCGGATGTGTCGGCAAACTTGACCTTGCTAAACCCGACGGCTACAACGGACGCTACGGCGACCGACCGCGCACTTATAGTTGGGGGTTCACGCATCCTGAAGAGTGTGAAGGCAAGATGCATGCCGGAAGTTCACCAACGCCTATCGGTCCCTATACCCATTATCTTGAAGAAAAAGGCGTGCTTAAAGCATTCCATGAAGATTATCGGAAACGCAGTGGCGGCGGTTGGATTAAAAACGGCTCTCACGATTCTGTCCTCTCTACGGAAGATTTCGCTGATACCTATATCGGCAGACGCGCAACCGAATTTATTGAGACTATCCCGGATGATTTCCCCTGGCACATGTTCGTCAGTTTCGTTGGCCCGCATGATCCGTTCGACCCACCTACGGAATATGGCGATAAATATCGGAATGCTGAGATGCCGCCTGCTATCGTTGACAATATGGAAGGTAAGCCTGAGTGGGTGAAACGACGCGTTGTTGATGTCAGCCCCGAGGAGATTACCATAACACGACAACAGTATTGCGCAGCGACAGAACTAATTGATGACCAAATCGGCGAAATGCTGCGTGCACTTGAACAGCGTGGGATGCTTGACAATACCTATATCATTTATTCAAGCGACCACGGCGAGATGCTCGGTGACCACGGGCTTTACACCAAGAGTGTCGCTTATGAAGCGTCGTTGCAAGTGCCACTGATTGTCGCTGGACCTGGCATCCCGAGTAATCAAATTTCGGATAGTTTGGTTGAGCTGATTGATCTGAATCCGACAATATGCGATTTGGCGGATGTGCCGGTATTGCCGCGTATAGATGCACGCTCTATCGCGCCTGTGCTTCGTGGTGAAACTGAAACGCATCGCTCCGAAACCGTGAGTGCGCTCCGAAACTTCCGTTGTATCCGCACGGCAACCCATAAACTCATCGAAAACTACAACGATGTAACCGAGTTATACGATCTGGAAAACGATCCGGTAGAGTTACACAACATCGCACAATCAGAACGCAAAATTGCTGGAACCCTCAAAGGACGTTTGGGGAGACGGTTCCGGTCAGAGTTGGGTACAGATTAATTACGATGGACACGAACCCTGCTTACGATGCAGAACGCGCATACCATCACATCACACAACTCGCCATTCCGAGGTTGGTGGGTAGCGCAGGCGAGGCAGAAACGCAAGCCTATATCGTCCAGCAATTCACCGAATTAGAACTGGATGTGTCATGGGAACCGTTCGTATTTACGAAATTCCCCGCTGAAGTCTTGCCACGCATCCTTTCTGCGTTCTTTGGACTGATCGTTTTATCTGTGCCGTGGTTCGGTGAACGATTTCCGATCCCTGTATGCGTTGCCTGTGTCCTGAGTCTTACGATAGCGATGTTCTTTACGCAGTGGCAAAAACGGCTTGAGGGGTTATATAATGTCGGTAAAAAACATCGTACAGAGAACATCGTTGCAACAAACAATGCAAACCGAGGCAATAATACCCCTACTTTCCTGTTCGTCGCACACTACGACTCTAAATCACAAGTATTACCCATTGCTGTGCGGATGCTGGCTTATGGGATCGCAATTGTCGGACTGATTGCATTGACGATTGTAATGCTGGTTAAGGTGATTGCTCTCATTTGGCTACCTAATTATATTGTCTGGGGTATTGCTGGGATGACAAGTTTTTGCCTGTTGCTTTTGCAAATTAATTTGACGGAGAACCGCTCTCCTGGCGGGTTTGATAACGCTTCGGGTGTCGGTGTTATGCTTGAAGTGGCGCGCGTAGTGATGGCGCGCGACGAGAAAAAAAACGTAACGTTCCTCGCCACGGGTGCAGAAGAATATGGCATGTGCGGCGCGTTACGCTATATCCAAGCGCATGCTGGTGAATATAACCCAGAAAATACCTACGTTATTAATTTAGACGGACTCGGCGTTGGGAACGGTGTTAATCTCATTACCCGCTATGGGATTCCACCGACTCGCACGACGCGAACACTAAGAAACCTGTTTCGGACATCAAGTGAAGCACTCGGCATACGGCTCTCGGAACGTTATCTACCGATTGGTGTCGGATTAGACAGCATTCCAATTGCCAGTCGTGGATTTGAAACGGTTACGCTAACGGCGAGGGGTGTAGGCAGTGTCGCTTTAAAGATTCACTCAAAACAGGATCGGATCGAGCTGCTCAATGCGGAAAGTCTGCAACAGGTAGGTGAGTTAATTGTCGATGTTATTGAATGTGCAGCGTAGCGACGAGGTGACCTTGAAGAAACACCCAAGCAAAAACCCCCTACGAAAGTCGGTTCCAGTCACAGGCGTTATCCTTGCGGGTGGTAAAAGTAGACGGATGGGGCAGAATAAGGCGTTGCTTCCACTCGGCGAGGCTTCGCTCATTGAACACGTTATCCGTCGCATGCGCTGCGTTACTGACGAACGCTTGCTTATCACCAATGCACCTGCTGAATATGCCCACCTTGGTTTACCGATGCATAGTGATATAATTCCAGACACTGGCGCGTTGGGCGGCATCTATACCGGCTTGACGTACGCTTCGCATGATGTAGCGGTCTGTGTCGCATGTGATAGCCCGTTTTTACAACCGAAATTGCTCTCCTATCTCATCTCTATTTTAGGTGAATATGATGCAGTGATGCCTTATACGTACAAAGAACCTCCCTCTGACAACGAGGACGCGCAGATGACCCTTCAAACATTGTGTGCGGTGTACGCTAAACGTTGCTTGCCTATTATTGAACAGATGCTGAATGAACCCGACTTGCGCGTCCACGCGCTACAGGAACGCGCGAATATCCTGACCCTCGCACCCGAAATTTGGAAGACCTATGATTCTAAAGGTCATTCATTTTTCAACGTTAACACACCAGAAGATTTTGAAAAAGCACAAACCATACTGTAACCAAAATCACCTCCAGTGTAAGACCTCTTTCAAAGAAAATTCTATATACTAACTGCTTTTTTGGAAAAAATTTGCCCCTTATGCAACCTTTTGCGCCTTGCATGTATCATTATATCATAAGAGGAGAATTCCATTAGGAGGCACTTATGCAAAGTAACGATGTTACATTAATTCAACAGATTCTCAATGGCGATCAAAACGCGTTTACAGCGTTGGTAGAAAAGTATCAAAAGCAGATACACGCGTTTGCATGGCGGAAGTTAGGTGACTTCCATCTCGCCGAAGAGATTACGCAGGACACCTTTCTTAAGGTTTACCAACAACTTTGGACGCTCAGAGACCCAAATCGCTTCAGTGCATGGCTACATGCAATTGTCAGGAATTGCTGTTTAGCGTGTTTACGAAAAACGCAGCAACCGATTGAATCTCTGGATTCTATGCCTGAAGCGGAGATGGAAAGAGTTTCTTATAACCAATATCTTGAGGAACAGCGCGAGGATATTGCGAGTGAAACACGGCACGAGGTTGTAAAATACCTGCTCAACAAACTGTCTGAGAATGAACAGACTGTGATAACCCTTCACTATCTGGGCGATATGCGTTGTGAAGAGATTGGCAAGTTTTTGGATGTACCATTGAATACGATTAAAAGCAGACTGCATCGGGCAAGAAAGCGATTAAAGGAGGAAGAATTGATGGTTCGCAAAACATTAGGTGGTTTTGAACTTCCAGGCGATTTTACGGAGAATATCATGGAGTGGATTCAGATGAATGAACCCGGAGTGGCGGCACCAGTAGGAACGCTAACGAAAACTTCGGATGGATCGCTCTATGCAGTGACGGGTTATGAGCACATTTACAAATTGCCTGCGGATGGAAATGAATGGCAACTTGTCAACGCGGATTTTTTGCGCCAAGGAACCGAAGGCAATATCCCCATTGCTGAGCACAACGGGACGCTCTATATTATCGCATCTGATGAAATGTTTGCTTCAACGGATGCGGGCAAAACTTGGAGTTCTATCGGTCCTTGTCCAGAAGGCCATGTAAGGGAATTGCTGATTACGGAAGATGCTTTTTACGTTACCCTTAATGCGGGTATTTTCCGATCTGATGACGCTGGAAATACGTGGAAAAATATGAATCACGGTTTAGACAGCCGCTTCACAAAGAAATCGGGAATTTATACATTGCAGTTGAGCCAAGACACGCTGTTTGCCGGAACCGCTCTCGGCATATACCGTCTTAACGCCGAAACTTGGGAACACCTACAGTTGCCGGTGGACAATACTGTGGTGGTGCGTTCTTTGGCGGTGTCTGAAGACACTATCTATGTCGCCGTAGAAGTAAATATAATGGAAGGTGACGGAACGCCAGATGAAAATTACCATAATTTCTGTGACCTCAGTAAGGATTCATGGTGGGTATTCCGATCAACCGATGGTGGCGATTCTTGGACAGATGTAACGCCCACGGATGCCCGGGATCTGATAATGAAAACATTGCCGCCGATTAAACTGGTCGCGTCTGGAAAAACCGTCTTACTGATAGGGGGAGAGGAAGGCGTTGTGGCTCGCTCAACGGACTGTGGAAACACCTGGCGTTCCACAGAATCTTCTGGTATTACACAGATGCAGTTTAGTGTGGGGTGTGCTGTCGCTTTAGACGAAAACACCTTTTATACCGGCGGCATCACTGGCATCCATCGATCAACGGATGGCGGTGAAACTTGGCACAGATTCAATACAAGGTTTGAGTGCCGTGTGGATAACTTAATCAGTTTAGAGACGGGTCCAAATTCAAAAGCATCTAAGGTGCTGTACGCGACGGTTGCTGCGGGTGTCGTCAAATCAACAGACGCAGGGAGTTCATGGACCGCTGTTGACATCCAACGACCAAGGTATACGCTTGAGGTACCAGAGTTCAATGCGAAACTAAAAGATAGGGAAGACACGCCGCTAATTGTGAAAATTTCCGAAGTTGACGGTGTTCTGTGTGCGAAAGGAATTCGACGGAATAGCGAGACGGCTTACTATCGTTTAGATCCGGACATAAATTGCTTGTTTCCTGTAGAGGGTTATATTTTTGAAGAGGGAAAGACACCGCCTTCGCGAGATTCAGGAAGGCTCATGTGGCACGTGTTCAACGGAATAACACTCCCCTTTGATGCTTATCGGTTACCGAGACAAGAGGGACAAATTACCTTTACCTGCTCTACAGATCCAGACGCTGATGTTGAGGCTTTATCAACACAGATAATACGCGAGCATCCAAAATTTGGTGCAGAATGTTTTCTAAAACTGTTGGGTCAAGAACAAGGCGATCATGACCTAACTTATGATTTAATGTGGGAAGGTCTGTTCGGCAACTTCGCGGTGAGTGGAGAAACGTACTATATGGAGTACAACTACAAACTCTTCCGATGGAATCCGGGTGACACAAGATGGTCCGATACAGGCGTCCAAGAAACTTGCGAACTCACACGTGATAACATGGCGCAAGGTTTTAAACTTGCTACATCGGGTGAAACAGTATACGTCGGGAAACGGGATGGGCATCTCATCCAATCGCTTGATGGCGGAGAGAGTTGGAACGACAGGACATCAAACCTACCGCTATCTGTTGTGCATTTCAATCAAATTGTCCTTGCCGACGTAAGGGTGCATGTCGCAACCGACAAAGGCGTTTTCCATTCAAAAGACGGCGTTGTTTGGAATGCGATCACCGATAAAGCGGGAGAAAGCATCATCATTAAGTCGTTAGCAACAGCGGGGAATGCTGTTTATGGCGCGAATGATGATGGCATCTATCACTTAGAAATGGAAACAGGGTCTTGGGAACAAATTGTGCCTGAAATTCCGGATGCTATAACGTCTCTCGTCGTTGATAGAGATGCCTTTTACGTTGGCACAGAACATCGTGGCGTGCTCCGTTTTGAACGTTAATCCGTAAAAAATAAGAGGAATTCAACATGTTATTGACATTGATCCAAAAGGAGATGATGCATCATATTCTCAGCGTCCGGTTCGTCGCGCTCCTCGTGATGTGTCTTCTGCTCGTGCCGCTTACCTTGCACATCAATTACCGCAATTACCTCCAAAACCAGGTCAATTATCAGGCAGCTGTTGAACTCTCGGTTGCAGAAATCGATGACGCACTTCATTGGCTTCGGGATCCGCCCGCTCCAGATACAGAATTCTCTAAACTTTTTCTCGAACCGACACCTTTAAGTGTGTTTGCTAAAGGTTTAGAGGAATCCCTTCCGGGTTACCTTGGAATGACCCGCAACGGTGTAAAACACGGGTCAACATCACTTGGGGAAGGCTCGCTCTCCTCTGCTTTAGGGAATCTTGATTTTCTATTTGTTGTTAGCACCGTCTTCAGTCTACTTGCACTATTGTTCACGTTTGACGCCGTTGCGGGGGAAAGAGAAGCCGGAACGCTGCGGATAACTTTGGCAAATGCCCTACCACGAGATTTGTTCTTGTGGAGCAAGCTAATTGGTGGGTATATCGTGTTTGTTGTCCCGTTTTTGGTGTCGTTCCTGTTAGGTTTGTTCTTGCTTGTTTCGCAAGGGTTTCCTTTGGGTGAATCTGACATCTTCCTACGCGTGCTCAGTTTGACCTTAGTCTCGTTGCTCTACATTGGCGTATTTTTTGCAATAGGGACCTTAATTTCCACCTATTTAGACAATTCCAAAACGGCACTCATCGTCGCTTTCACCGTCTGGGTGCTCGCCGTGTTGATTGCCCCACGCGTTGGGTTCCTCACCGCTAAATTTATTGCACCGACCCGCGCGATTCAGAGCGTCTATATGGAAAAAACGGCGATTAATAATAACCTCAATGAAGAAAAGGACCAAGTGATTGTAACAAAAATAATGGCTTTAGGGGGTATTAATCTCGGCAAGGATCAGGAAAAAATCAAGGCACTCAGGGCACCGATTGATGCCGAATATCGACAGAAATTTCAGAAGCAAATTGGCGAAATAGAACGCGCCTATCAACGTGAAAAAAAGCGGCAAGAATCGGTCGGAGAAACCCTTTCGCGAATCACGCCGACAGCTTCGCTCATTTATATCGCCATGAATCTAACCGAGACTGGCAAAATAAAAAGAGATACCTACTTTGAAACGGGCACTCGTTATTATAACCAACTTGAGGCGGAGTATTTCAGTGAAATTTCAGACGATCAATTTGCGAGGGTGATGCGACCAGATCAACCAAAACCAAAGAAAATTTCCCCGCCGCCAGATATGACAGAAACGCGCTTATCAGAAACCGTCCGTCACTCTATGATAGATTTACTGCTGCTCTGTTTCTTAGCAGTTGTATTGACGACCATAGCGTTCCTAAAATTCTTCAGCGTTGATATTTAAACGCGTTTTTGTTTATCAAGACCGATCAATTAGGAATGGTATTGCAAATTCGTTTATCCATAACGGAGATATTATGATCGCACTCATCCGCCGAGAACTCCTTGATAACCTTATGACGTTCCGATTCGCGGCAGCGGTCTTCATTATGCTATTGCTTGTCGTCGCGAATACCTCGGTGCTCATCAAGGATCACGAGCAACGCTTGGCAAGCCACAACGCTGCGGTCAAAATGCATCAGCGGCAGCTTCAGGAGGAGAAAACGTATTCCGCAGGGATAAAGAAATTAGTCGTCGACCGGTCCCCAAACCCGTTAAGCATTTTCAATGTCGGGTTCGATAAGCAGCTCGGAAACGAGGTTCAGGTATCCCATACGTATGTCCCATCGTTGTGGGACACCGGGATGCATGGGTCGGATAATCCGTTTATGGATATGTTCGCTTCCTTGGATATTGTTTTTATCTTTGAGGTGATCCTGAGTTTATTAGCACTGATTTTCGCCTACGATACGCTCGCGGGAGAATACGAACGTGGTACATTACGTCTGGTCTTGACGTATCCGGTTCGGCGCGGGCATATCCTGCTTGCCAAATATATCTCTGCGATGCTCTGCTTACTTGTGCCGTTGCTAATGAGTTTACTCCTTGCAGTCATCTTGCTGACAATGACCCCTTCCATTTCTCTGAACACCGGTGATTTCTTGCGGATCGGAGGGATTATTTTAACAACCGTTGTATATCTTTCCGTATTCTATCTCATCGGTATGTTGATTTCGGCGGCGACGCGTCGGACGAGTACAGCGTTGATGCTCTCCATGTTCGCTTGGGGGTTTTTAGTCCTCATCTATCCGAACATGATTCTTGCCGTAGTCCCGCAACCGGAGGCACCGCAGGCGCGCGCGGCGTCCACTTTTAATCAAATCGAACAGATGTGGGAGGGATTTGACAGAGACCGGAAACGGTTCCTCGCCACTGACGCGCTCCCAGGGGAAGACTGGCATTTTAACATTGTGGGCAGTGGAGGGTATAGTAGCGGTCTTTGGGGTCGCCTTGATCGCCTGTTTTATGTCTACAACAGCAGCATGTGGGCTGGTAGCCTTAACGAGGCAGCTGAACCTAAAATCCCGCACGCACAGAATTATTTCGGTTTCCTCGGGACCCAAGTTATCGGGACAGCAGACCAAACGTGGTTCATCCGAAAGCCTGCACTGGAAGGCATCTTCATTCAACCCGCAAATGTGGAACGGCTCTGGCTGAAACTCTCGCCCGTGGGGATGTATGATGCCGCAACACAAGCTTGGGCCGGCACTGACCTGCTCGGTGTCAGAGATTTTCTCGAGGCTGCGAGACGACACAGACAGCGCGTAATTGACTATTTCTATGATGAAGAGGTGTTCAGGTCCCGACAGTGGTTTTCTTCGGACAAAGGTGCCGCAGATTGGAGCAATCTACCACAGTTCTCTTTTCAAAGGGTCAAGGTGAACACAAATGCAAAGCGAGCCTTGCCAGATGTCTGCCTTTTGTTCGTGATTAATGTCGTTCTGTTCATCGTAATATTTCTGATTTTCATCAGGAGTGAAGTGTAGGAGAGTTATCAGTACGCTCACTGCGTTCGCTTTCAGTCCTCAGTTTTCAGTTAAGCCCTGTGGCAGTCGTAGGTGCATTGAATGCCACAAACCTTTAACTGACAACTGAAAGGATTACGCAGTAATCCGTACTGATAACTGACAACTATCAAAACTGACAACTGAGGACTGATAACCAATGTGGCATATTGCGAAACGCGAACTTTACGATAACCTCAATAGCCTCCGATTTGCACTGGCAACAGTGTTGTTGCTCGGTTTGATGCTAACCAACGCGATCGTGCATCTTCGGGAACACCCGAAACGCGTCCAGAAATATCGCAATTATGTTGCCGAATATCAGAATCGCTTAGCCTCTTATGCCGAGGATAGTTTGTATAAACTCGCGGAGCAGGGACCCGGGGACCTCCATAAGCAGCCATCCACTCTGCGTTTTTGTGCAGAAGGCGGCGAGGCGTTTCTGCCAAAGTATGTGATAGGTGAAGCCTACCGTTGGGGACGCGGGGGGCCACCACCCCTCGAAAGTTTCTGGATACTCAGTTATCCATCGGCTACCCCGGCCCTGCATAACGTTCGACCAAACGTCACGAAAGTGGATTGGGGTTTTATCATCGGTTATGTCTTAAGTCTCATCGCGCTCCTATTCACCTTCGATGCGATTTCCCACGAGCGCGAGCGAGGCACACTGCGATTGATGTTGGCGAATTCGATTCCGCGTCACACCGTCCTGATTGGCAAGTTTTTAGGGGCATTAATTAGTATAAGCATTCCTTTCGCGCTTGCGGTTTTGGTGAATCTCTTAATGATTTCCACGTCGAGCGATGTGCACCTCAGCGCAGAGGCGTGGGGGCGTTTAGGGCTCATTTTTTTTATTACGCTTTTGTACGTAAGTCTATTTCTCGCGTTGGGGCTGCTTGTGTCGGCACGTGTACAACGGAGCGCGGTGAGTCTGGTGATACTCCTCTTGGCTTGGGTCACCCTTGTCGTTTTTATGCCCAGTACATTGGTTTCGATTGCGGGGCGTTCTGGATCGCCAACGTCTACTCTCGGATTTTCTGAACGCAGTGCTCAGCTTGAGGAGGAACTTGCGCGCGAATACTACACGCTTCGGTACGGTTCAAATAAGCGTTTAACCCAAATCCAAATATTACAAGTGGCAGGCGCGTTCGTCACCAAAGATGCAGTACAGCAGGAACGCCTGCGCGAGGAACGCCTAAAACAGCGGATTTCTCAGGTCCGCCGGGCGCGCGCTATCACTCAAATTTCACCCGTCACCATCTTCCAGCACCTCCTTGAAGCCTTTGCCGGAACGGGATTAGAGCGCCATTTGCAGTTTTTAGACAACGTTAAATCCCATGCCCAACAATTTCGGGTTTTCATCGCTGACACCGAGCAAGCCGATCCGGAGAGTCTTCATATCTTTGGGGTTCGTGAAGGGATGTCGCAGAAACCTGTCACTCCAGAGGCGATTCCAAAATTTGAGGATAAACTGAGCCTAAGCAAGGATTTCAATACAGCGGCAGTGGATCTGTTGCTGTTAACACTATTTGTCATAGTCCTACTATCTGGGGCGTATCTCGCTTTTGTCCGTGTTGAGATTTAGCGATTAACCACTCAACCCGCTGAATGCAACACGCCGCTGAATGCAACACGCGCATTCGGCGTTAATTCCCTACCTCTACTTCGTTTCTATTATCGAACTGAACGAATTTTCCAAGACATTTGAAACAAAAAATTACGAATTTGCAACCCTCTACCCTATAATATCTGTCACACGTCACAAGCCAGTGTTATTAATCGGAGGACACGTATGAAAAACGACGATGCTAAATGGGTTGAACGCATCTTGGCAGGTGACGCAGATGCCTTCACGACTCTCGTGAGAAAATACGAAAAACAGGTACATGCATTCGTATGGCGGAGGGTCAAGGACTACCACGTCGCTGAAGAAATTACGCAGGATACTTTTCTGAGAGCTTACGAAAAACTCGGTACGCTGAAAGATCCAAACCGGTTTTCGGCCTGGCTTTATATGATCGCCACCCGCCGCTTTCTCACATGGTTCGAGGAAAAAAGAATTCCGATGCAATCCTTAGAGGCGATGGGTGAAGCAGAAGTCGAAGCACTGTTCTATGCCCAATATATGGCGGAACAGACTGAGAAGTTGACGACCGAAAAGCAACGCGAAATCGTTGAATACCTCCTTCAAAAATTACCAGTACGTGAGCGGACAGCGGTGGTGCTTCACTACCTGAGTGAAATGACGTGTGAAGAAATCGGTGATTTTCTGGACGTATCGCCGAATACGGTTAAGAGTCGGCTCCATCGCGCCCGGAAGCGGTTAATAAAGGAAGAGGCTATAGTTCACCAAACCTTGGGAGATTTTCAACGTGCAGACGATCTCATGGAGGACATCATGAATTGGATTCAAACGAATGAACCCGGTATACGACGCGCAGTAAACACCTTGTCTATGACTTCGGATAAAACACTCTACGCCGTTATAGGAGATGAAAGTATTTACAAATTATCAGCAGGTGAAGGGGCATGGCAATTGGTCAATGGCGACTTCCTGCGCCAAGAAGACACTCATGGTGCTATACCTATCGTAGAGTACGATGGCACGCTCTATATGATACCATCTCATGAATTGTTCGCTTCAACTGACGCTGGGGTTACATGGCATTCTATCGGTCCTTGCCCAAAAGGCTATACACGTGAACTGATGATAACGGAGGAAACTTTTTATCTTTGCCTTAATAACGGTATTTTCCGGTCCGACAATGCTGGCAATTCATGGACAGCAATGACCGATGGCTTACACAGTCGCTTGACAGAGCACGCTGGAATCAGTTCGTTACGGATGCATCAAGGCACGCTATTTGCTGGTACTTATCGCGGGATATACCGACTTAACGCCGGAACCTGGGAACACCTACAATTGCCAGTGGACGACATTGCCGCGGTCAGTTCTTTTGTCGTATCTGAAGACCATATCTATATAGCCGTATCGGTGAATATTTTGGAAGGCGACGGAACTCCCCAAGAAAATTTCATGCCACTATGGAGGGGTGAGAAACTTTCGTGGTGGGTATTCAGATCCGCCGATGGTGGCGATTCTTGGACAGATATAACACCTGTGGAGGCACGAGACCTCATGCGCGTCCTCCCGCAGATAGCACTACTCGCCTCAGAAAAAGTGCTATTGGTAATTGGAAAAGATAATGGCATGGTGGTCCGCTCAACGGATGGCGGCGATACTTGGACATATATTGAGTCCTCAGGTATCACGCCTATGCAGTTCAGTGTAGGCAGCTCGCTGACGTTGAACCAAAGTACGTTTTATACCGCTGGGAGCACTGGCATCCATCGCTCAACGGATGACGGTCAAACCTGGCACCGGTTTAATACAAGGTTTGAAAGCCGTGTAGACGGTTTAGTCAGTTTCAGGGCGAGGTCCGCATCAAATAAGTCATCAGCACTTTACGCGAGGGTAGGTCCAAACCTTGTCAAATCAATTGATGAGGGGCAATCGTGGGATGCTGTCAATGTAGCATTAGAGACAGATAAACCCTCGTACAAGGAAAATCCACCATTGATTGTTCAAATCGTAGAAACCGACGGTGTACTTCATGCAAAAGGAATTCGGGGCAATTCCACTGCTATTTTCCGATTATCTAACGATGGTAACCTCTTAAGCCTTCCGACTGAGGTGCCGCCTTCTTTTAATTCAGCGAAACTGATGTGCCATGTGTTGGGTGGCAGAAGTTTCAATTTCAAAGACAAACGGCAAATGGAACAGTGGGGCATAATTACCCTCTCTTCTGGTGCTGATCCGCTATCAAGCCAGCTCATACAAGAGAATCCCAATTTTGGTCCAGAACATTTCTTAAAACAGTTGATACGGATAAATGCCGACTCCGCACTGGCGTATGAATTGATATCCGAAGGGTTGTGGGGCAACTTCGCAGTCAGCGGTGAAACCTTCTACATGGAATACAACTATAAACTCTACCGATGGAAACCGGGTGAAACTGAATGGTTCTACACAGGTGTCGAAGAGACTATCGAACTCTCGCGTGACAACGTCCAACGAGGTTTTAAAATCGCTGCGTCGGGCGAGACTGTATACGTCGGTAAACGCGATGGACATCTCTTGAAGTCGCTTGATGATGGCGACAGTTGGAACGATATTAAATCGAGTCTCCCGCTGTCTGTTGAGCATTTCAAAGAGATAATCTTTGCAGGTTCAACGGTTTACGTCGCGACCGACAAAGGGGTCTTCAATTCAAAAGATGGGGGCGTCTGGAGTGTGCTTGGCGATGGAACGGGGGCACCTATTATCATCAAATCATTAGTTACAGCGAGTGGCTCCATTTATGGAGCTAACGATGATGGTATCTATCGCCTGCAAAGTGATACAGACACGTGGGAACAGGTTGCCCCCGAAATTTCCGGTATTGTAACTTCTCTCGTTGTTGATGAAGGGACGTTTTACGTCGGCACGGAACGACAAGGTGTACTGTGCTTCAAACGTTCGGTATAAACTTATGACAACACTTTGGCTAATTATTCAGCGAGAATTCACCTCGAATGTCCTGACATCCCGATTTATGATCGGTTTTATTGTCTGTCTAATTTCGACCGCTGCCGCCGTTTTTGTTCAGGTTGCGGATTACGAAAAGCGATTATCGGCGTATCACACCGCCCTTCAGGAACATCAAGAAGAAATACGAACATGGGACACCTATCGCCAAATTAACCCAAAAGCACACAGGCAGCCGAACCCGCTCAGTATCTTTAACGTCGGCACAGAAAAATCAGGCGCAGATATGGTGAGTATTCGGCTCGCGATACCTATTTGGGAGCAACAGGCACAGAAACAGGGTTCGGATAACCCGTTCCTCTCGATTTTCCTTGCCATTGATGTCATCTTCGTCTTCAAAATCGTGCTGAGTGCGTTGGCGATCCTGTTCGCTTACAATACAATTTCTGGGGAGCGGGAGGACGGCACACTCAAACTGGTGTTATCTAATCCGGTACCGAGGGATGCGCTTGTGCTTGGGAAATACCTCGGCGGCATGTTGTCTCTGTTTCCAATCGTGGTGATGAGTTTCACTGTCGGAATCGTTATTGTTTATGCCTCTCCCGCTACTGATTTTGATGTTGGCGATCTGCTACGCCTCGTCATGGTCCTCGTTGTTTCGCTGTTGTATGTGTCAATTTGCTATCTTTTAGGGCTGCTCTTGTCTGTATGGACGAAAACGGCAGCAACCACGCTGATACTCGCGATGTTTATCTGGGGAATTCTGACAATCGTCCACTCAAATGTGGCAACATTTGCAGTCACGAAATTCGCACCCTATCAACCTCAACCCGAAAAAGAAGTTCTGCAACAGATTGGAAAGATATGGGAAGATTTCAGGAAAGAACGGGATGCCCATATCCTCAAGGAATTCGGTTACAAACACCCTATCCACGCGATTATGACTGAGGGAAACATGACACTTGGAATGGACACAAAAACAGCGGGAGGGATCGGATTTGAAGAGATCTACACCCCTAAACCGATTCACAAGATGAACACTTCCAAATATCAGGAGATATTAGGTTATCAAGAACCGTTCCGCATTGACTATGCCAACAAAGCGGAGGAAATCCTTAAACGGCGGGAAGATATTGGCGAAAGGAATAGGCAATTCGCAGCAAATGTTTCCCGAATCTCTTTCGCGGACGTGTACCATGTTGCTGTCGGAACAATAACTGGCACGGATAGGGAAAGTTACAACGGTTTTATCGGACAGGCGAGAACTTATAAACGTCAAGTTGTTGACTACCTCGCCAGTAAAGATGCTTTTTCCGCGCGGGCATGGTTCTCAAGCGATAAAGGGTCGGCAGAATTCACAGATCTGCCCATTTTTCAACATCGGTATAGTTCCGTTTCTGAGTGTGTCTCTCGCGCATTAGGCGATATTTTTATTTTGTTGGCATGGAATATTATTTTGTTTCTGGGCGCGTACGTATCGTTCCTCCGGTATGATATGAGTTGAGAAGGAGGTTACCAGTTGTCAGTTGTCAGTTAAGAGGCGTTTTGTAACAATCCCCCCACCTTGCAATATTTTAGGGCAAGGTGAATTGTTACCAGAAACCTCTTGTGACTGATAACTGTTAACTGACTACTGACAACTATTAAAAAAATGATTTGGCACATTGCGAAAAAAGAGATATATCACAACCTCATGACACTGCGGTTCGTTTTGATGATAATCCTTCTACCGCTCCTGATGGTGGCGAACGCACTCATATACGGCTTCGGTGATAGCGGGTATAGAGAAGAAGTCAATACGTATAATCGCGCGATGGAAAACAGATTATCGTATGTCAAAAACAATGCACAGGAGAGTTTAGGCAGACTCGCAATGCGCGGGCCTGGTGAGATTTACAAGCAGCCAAGTCCGTTCAAATTCTGTGCTGATGGGACTGATGAACTTATCCCGCGTTCTATCCCCATAGTAGGCTCAGGAGCGGCGCGCGGCGGAGGCGGAACGACAGCATACCGTTGGCGAGAACTATGGGCACTTGAATACCTGCCCTCAAATCACGGCGGCGACGCAACCACACTCATCAAAATCGACTGGGTATTCATCGGTATCTTCATGAGTTTTTTTGTGATTCTGTTTACCTTTGATGCTATTGCGGGAGAACGTGCATACGGAACACTGAGTCTAATGATGTCTAACCAGATTTCTCGCGGGCAGATGCTATTCGCGAAATATCTGGGCGCGTTTTTTACACTCATGGTGCCGCTCACAATAGGTATCCTCATGAACCTGTTAATCATTTATCTTTCCGAGAGTATTCCGTTTAGTTCAGGCGATTGGCTTAGAATTTTGGGGATGGTCGGGCTTTTTGCGTTGCATATCTCTATTTTTATTTTTCTGGGATTGTTCTTCTCAAGTCGCGTATCAAACGCCATCACCAGTTTGGTGTGGTTGCTATTAACTTGGGTATGCTTGGCATTTATCTTTCCAAGCCTGCTCGGACTTTTTGTTGGCACACTCGACCCGATTCCATCAATAGAAATAGTCTCCTCGCGAAAACGCACACAATTAGCAAACATAGAGGATGAATTTCGTCCACTGGAGTTGCTGGAGGTAACCAAACTCAGCGAGGCACCTTCACCTGATAATCCATCAGCCACACGCCGATGGGCGACGTACTTCACGAGAAGATACGAGACGAAAACACGCATCGCCGATGAACATGTAGATCAGCAATTTAGACAGGTTCGACTCGCCCGCGAACTCACCCAAATCTCCCCGATAGTGTGTTTCCAATATGCTATGGAGGGACTCGCAAACACCGGAATCGTCAGTTATATGGATTTCGTTAAACAGGTGCGCCGTTATAGACAAACGTTCATAGATTTCATTAAAACGGAGGATAGGGACGATCCAGAGAGTTTACATATATATCCTGTGCGGGAGGGTTTATCTCAAAAACCTGTGGACCCGAACGCTGTGCCAAGGTTTGAAGAGCGTATTTCGTATCAAAGCGTGATTTTTCCGGTCGGGCTGTTGATCCTTTTTAATCTCGTGTTCTTTACTGCAGCACAATTGTCCTTTCTCAAATGTGATCTGAAATAAGAACTTTTTGACTATTTTCGTCAAATCTGCTATCATTTTGGCACTTGATGTGGTGGTACACAGTTAAGAGTCTTTTCGTTAGTTCCGAAACCACTATTTAGCCAAAACCGCTTTGTTTTTGGCTTATTGCATAAAAGGAGTTTATCATGAAAAGGGTTCTTGTGATTTTCGCGGTGATGGGTATGTTCATCGGTTTTATGCCGTGTAGTCAAGCCAATCCACCGGAAGGATTAGTACTACATCTGAGTTTTGATGAACGGACGATTCAAGGTGATACCGCAAAGGATCAGTCTGGAGAAGGCAATGATGGGATCATTAACGGTGGTGCAAAGGTAGTCGCCGGGAAACATGACGAAGCGTTGGAATTGGATGGTCAAGACGACTTCGTTGAAATACCACTGGAAGATTCTATCGCCTTTTCCACGGGTGATTCATTAACAGTCCAGGTCTGGGTAAAAACAGACGATGAGCCGCCAAAGAACGATGGGATTGTCGGGAACTATCGTCCGGCGACTGATGCGGTTTGGATACTCTCCGTTAGCGGCGACGACCCAGCGGCGCGTGGCAAGATGGGGTTTAGCGTCCGCGATGTAGGACGTGCGAATAGTGCCGGGATAAGGTCTCCGGATTTCCTGAACGATGGCAAGTGGCATGTCCTCGCTGGGGTCCGAGACCAGAAAGCGAAAAAGATCCGATTCTACGTGGATGGCAAGTTGATTGATGAAGTTGATGACAATACAAAGGACATCAATAGCGGGCAGTCGATTTGGGTAGGAGAGCATCTGAACCGGTTTTACAAGGGTCTGATTGATGAGGTGAAGGTGTGGAACCGTCCCTTGACCGCCGCGGAACTTGATCAATCAGGACAGCAACCGTCTTCAGTTGATGCCGCTGGAAAGTTGACGACCGTATGGGGAGCGATCAAAGCGACATACTGATATTGAAAGGCGCGGTTTCAAACCGCGCCCATTTGCTATGTTAACCCAAGTTGCTACGGACAAGATTTAGGCATGCAAACCCCGTTTTTTAGGCAACAAGGTTGATTATCCGTTGCACAAGCACAGACTAACAGGCTATGCTACAAAAATGGCAACTTGCGTTATGTTAGTTTACACTTTCTTCCTCGCATGCTGGACAGGTCTTACACAAGTGCCGATTGGCGAGGTGTGCAGATGCAAGTAGAATGCCTCCGACACTGTGGAAGACTACCTCAAAGGTGCCTTCAACGGCTGTCCGGGCTGTGGCGATAAATGCCAATGCTACGACGAGTATCAAAAACGCCCGCCAACTTCGGTGGTGACGAACCCCCCATGCTAAACTCCCAGTTGCGAGTGCAACCGCGCCGATGATGATAACGAATTCGGCACGTTCACCGACAAGAAAACCTAACCCGATCAAGGGTAGAACCGCTACTAAAAGCGGCATAGCAAGACAGTGGACTGCACACGCGAATGAGAGGCACGCGCCAGTAGTATCCACCAATTCTTGGTTAAAATATTTTTTCAATGTATCTCCTAAAGTAAACTGAAGGCGATAGATTTGATCAGCATCACACCCTTCACCTTACAATTTAGACTAAAAATAAAGTTTATACAAGAGTTTCACGTTCCGTCCCGGTTCCGGCATTACTGCTTTGATCAGGGAAAGGTGTTCACGGTATGCAGTATCAAAAAGGTTTTCAATCTCGAAAACCACCGTGTTCTCAAACTGCTTCCACCACAGACTCAGATAAGCACCGACATCATGGACGAGATAACCGTCTGTGGGTTGCTCAAATTCACCGAGTCGGGTTTGGCTCCCCGAAAAACGGGATGTCACGTGAAAATGAAAAGGCCATGGAGCGTAACTGAAGGCGACTTTACCGCTGAGAGGTGGGATTCGCTCTAACGGTTTACCATTGGCTTCGACTGTTCCATCAACGTAACTCAGATTAAGTTGCAGGCGAAAGTCTGGTAACACCTCACCATCCATCTGGATTTCTGCGCCGTTCATGACAACATCTTGTCCGGTATATTGATAAATCCACAACCATCCAGCGGCACCACTGCCCCACTCTTTTTGTCCGGTATTGGTAGGTATAAGATAACCGAGTATACGGTTTTGAAAAATGGCGAGGTTTAAATTGAGTTTACCTATTGTGTAGCGTCCAAACACTTCGGTCCCGTAGCCGTGCTCGGCTTTTAGTTGTGCGTTCCCGATTTCATACGAGTAGGCTGCCAGATGCGGTCCATCGCTGAAAAGTTCTTCGATCCCGGGTGCACGAAATGTTTTCATTAAGGTGGCACCAGTGCTTAAGCTATCTGTCCAACGATAAATGCCGGAGGCTGCGCCCGAAAATCCGTTAAAGTCGCGCCGTTGCACAGTTCCGGCGCGGATGGCTGTGCCATCATTTCTAAAGGGCTCTGCGCGTCTGATGTCGTAACGGAGCGCGCCTTGTAGGGTGAAACGATCAAAGTCCCGTTCATTTAGATAAAAACCCGCAAGCGCGAACTCACGTGTGTGGGGGGTCCAATAAAACCCACCTGTGGCATGATCGCGATACTCACCCCAAACGCCTATAATAGCGTTATCTAACACATGCGCCATCGCTGAGAGATTGTAGGTTAGCACCCCGAATTCCACACCGAGTGTGTCATTTGATTCCCACTCTTGGTGCTGGTAACGGGTGTAGGTGCCGTGGAGTTTGACTTTATCAAGCCCCGGACGATTGAAACGATACTCCATCTGTCCTTCGTAGCGTTGCCGGTCCAGCGCGATGTTAACACCGCTGATATGTCCCTCAGGGGAACCGGGAATGCCGTAGTCTGAACGGTAGTCATCGCCTGAGATACCTATATAACCCCAGTCCTTAATCAGTGAAGTGCCCGCCGAAAAATTCATATTTGAAAGACTGGTATTTCCTAATGTTCCGAAGGGTGTTTGTGTATCTGAGGCGCGTCGACGATTCATTTTAATTTGATGCGCAAAGGGACCAAGTGATGTAACGCTACCTATCGTTGCTGTCCAGCCTGAATTCACAGATTCACCTTGGAACGTTAGGTGCGTGTCAGTACCTATTGGTAGCGTTTGTGGTATGTTATTACGTTTGACATTGACAACACCCCCCAATGTGCTTGAGCCGTAAATGAGTGCTCCGGGACCACGTGTGATTTCAACGCCTTCAGCAGCCGTTGGGTCAATGGATACGGCATGGTCGGCACTGGATGCAGATTTGTCGCCTGTGCGTTCACCGTTTTCAAGAATAAGCAGCCTGTCACCACCCAACCCCCGAATAACAGGCCGCGCAGCTGCGCGGCCCATCGTCCGCTGTGAGATGCCAACCTCATCCGACAACATATCCGCTAAAGTCATGCCGAGTTTTCTTTGAAACTCCGCGTCCTCCAATGCCAAATCGGTTGTTTTCTCAAATTTCGATAGATCACCCTTTGCG
Organism: uncultured Poribacteria bacterium; assembly: GCA_951828385.1. Classification (GTDB taxonomy): domain Bacteria; phylum Poribacteria; class WGA-4E; order WGA-4E; family WGA-3G; genus WGA-3G. Next base: position 1,670,268 of record OX639973.1, on the reverse strand, counting down.
TCGTATACCCTAATGGTTTCTAAGTGATAGGCTGACGTTTTCAACTCAATCTGGATGTAAGGGGTGGATGCATGGACATCAACCACCTGTTCAAGTGCCTGATAATCAGTTTTCATGAACTGAAGCCTGTGCTTGCCTTCTGGCACGCTATCAAATCCAAATTGACCGCTTGCGTCCGTATGGGTGCTCTTTTCAAGCCCAACGATGTGGACAGTAACCCCGGCGAGGCGAGAGCGACTCTGTTTGTCAATAACTTCACCACGCAGTGAACGCGTTGTAACCTGATCACTCTGGGCGTTGCTCGTATTGCAGAACAGATGCGATATGAGCAATGCTGCGAATAGGTAGGTGCACTTGGAAAGCACACCTACCGGAAAAAGTCTATGCTGAAAGGCGCGAGTGCCTAACATGGACGTTTCTCCTTATTGAACGGTTACCGGTATGAGAAGTGCTCCCGTGAAATCTGGATGATCGCCGTGAAGGAGTTGCAGTTTAATTTCTGTTGTTCCTGCTTTCAGTCCAACGACTTCAAACCCCAACTCCTCTCCGTGTGAGTGTTCGGCGGGCTCTGCTTCCGCTTCTGCTTCCGCTTCATCCAGATGGATGTCAATAATAGCGGAATCGTAATCCGACAAACCTAAGGTATAGACTTCCGCGTCGTCTACTTCGTCAAGATGGACTTCCGTACCGTTCGCGTCAATGAATACAACATGGACAACAATTTCGTCGCCAGCACCAACGGTGAGACCGCCGCTATGCTCGCCTTGAAGTTGACGATAGACCTCCACCTCCTCGACTTCCAAAACAAAGCCGTCGGCATCGGCGTGAAGGACTGCCTCCGCTTCATGTGCGTGGTCATGTTCATCATCAACAATAGGGTTGTCATCTTCGCCACAACCTCCCATAAACGGGAGCACTGCTACAAAACTTATTAACATTAATCGTGAAATAGCGACAGAAAAGTCGCTCCTAAAGAAGTAAGTAAACATTTGTATTCTCCAATATCTTTATCTGATAGCACACGCCGTGTGCTTATTACTTTATAAAAAGAAATCATACATAGTAGGTAGTATGGCGCGAGAAATGTAGACGCGCGAACTCACATGTCTTGAAGCACCTCATGCAGTTTTAGTGAAATGGAAATCCGATAGGTTTTCCAATGCTACATACAGTCAAGCGTTGGTACAAACCATATACGCATTGCCACATATTGCAAAGCAGAGGTATGCAAAGGAAAGACAAGTCGGCAAGTATAAGTGACCTGCACCCCTTTGGATAATATATAAAAATCTAAAGCGAAAACAAATTTGCCTTTAACAGGCGAAATCTGAAAGTTTATTGGAGAATACAGGTGGGGCACGACTTTGCGTGTTCGTGGTAAGTCTTAAAGGCAAAAAGACGGCTTCATAAAATGGGAATGTGGTACTGAAAAGGAACGGAGAAGCGAGGGTAGAAACCTCAACTTCAACGCCGACGTGTTGGCTGTTATAGAAACAGGCTATACAAGTGTTTTCAGAATGGGAATGTTCAGTATGGTCGTGTGAATGTTCAGTGTGATCGTGTGTGAGTTCGATGACACCGAGCAGCGCGATATAACAGCATAGAATTATTGCAATGCAAATTTTCAAACCACGTCCAGATGTTAGCGTATTACGGAAAGCCATGCCGTTTCTCATAAACCAAAACCTGTGTTATGCATAAAGAAATGAGTGCCAATAAACTTGCCGTAAATTATAGCACACGATTACGGCAATGTCAAATGAAATTTAAAAAAGCAGTCAGCCATTAGCAGTCAGTAAGTATCGCGATTGAGAGATCGTTTGTACAAAATGAAGATATCTCGACTGGAAGATTAAAATTAATACACTTGCACTTATCAGCGTGATGCTTTATCATATTGGATATGAGACTATCTAAAGGAGACGAAATTAGATGCTAAGTGTTGAAGAAGCCCGCCAACGGATGCTGGCTACCATTCCAATCTTACCTTCAGAAAAGCGGGAAATTCTTGAGTGTACTGGCTATGTCCTTGCAGAGGTACTGCCTGCTACAGAAAATATCCCGCCATTTGACAATTCAGCGATGGATGGATATGCCGTTCGCGCAGCCGACGTAAAAAATGCTTCCGAGAAGAATCCTGCGGTGCTTTCAGTTGTAGAGACAATCGCGGCAGGGTATGCCCCAACAAAACAGGTCGCAGCAGGGCAAGCGTCGCGAATCATGACGGGCGCGATGATGCCTGAGGGTGCCGATGCTGTTGTGATGCAAGAGGTAACACAGCAAGACGCAGATGAAGTCAAGATATTTGAAAGTATTGACACAGCCGGAAATGTCCGTTTTACCGGCGAGAGTGTTGCAGAAGGTCAGCAAGTGATGGGAAAGGGGAAGCACCTGCGTCCGCCAGAGGTCTCAATGCTTGCTTCTCTCAATTGCGCAAAAGCGACAGTACATCGGAAACCTACCGTCGCCATCGTTTCGACGGGTGATGAACTTACACCCCTCGGTGAACCACTCGAACCGGGGAAAATTCGGGACAGCAACCGTTATGGGCTTTATGCGCAAGTTGAAGAAGCCGGCGGTATACCCATTGATATGGGCATCGCGCCTGATGACGAAGCAGAGACAGAGCGCATCTTTCGGGCTGCACTCGCGAAGGCGGACGCACTGATCACAAGTGGTGGGGTCTCTGTAGGTGAGCACGACGTGGTGAAAACTGTGTTGGCGAAGTTAGGAGAAATTAACTTCTGGCGCGTCGCCATGAAACCCGGAAAACCGCAGGCTTACGGCATCGCAGACGGGAAACCTATTTTTGGATTGCCGGGGAATCCTGTCTCTTCACTGGTGGTGTTTGAACTCTTTGTCCGACCCGCACTCTTGAAAATGGCGGGACATACAAATCTATTCCGTCCAACCTTCAAAGCCGTCTTAGCGGAATCTGTCACGAATAGAGATGGTCGTGTTAATTATATGCGTGCAATCCTCAAAGTCTCTGATGGAGAAATCACTGCACAAACAACGGGACCACAGGGGTCAGGTATTCTGCATTCCCTTGTGTTGGCAAACGGTTTAATCACGATTCCAACTGCTACAACGCTACAAGTTGGCGAAAAAGTGGATGCCCAATTTCTGTTCTAAACACGGCACTAAGGAGCTTTCCATGATTGTAGATACACATGTACATGTCTGGGAAATCGATCCTCCGAAATACCCTGTTGGTCCTACAGCACCAAGTTGGAATTCTTATCCTGATGAACCCGGTACCGCTGATGAACTCTTGGCAGAGATGGATACACATGGTGTAGACTGGACGGTGTTGGTGCAAACCAGTTGGTCGACTTGGGATAACGGCTACATCGCAGATTCGGTAGAACGGTTTCCAGACCGATTCATCGGACACGGGTTAATCGACCCACAAGACCCGAACAATGCTGAGCAGGTTCGCTATTGGATAAAAGAGCGAGGCTTGGTTGGGTTCCGCTTCCATCCGATGTACTATCCTGATGAAAAGATATTGCTAACCGAACAGAACGTACCGATGTGGGAGGAGATTGCGGCACTTGACGCAATTATCCAATTTCATCTTCGCGCTGAGTTTGCAGATCAGGTTGCGGTCATTGCCCAACAGTACCCGCACCTAACACTTATCCTTGATCACATGGGGTACCCACAATTAGATGACGACGCGGCAGCTTTTCAACCGATTGTGGACCTTGAGCGGTACGATAATATCCATTTCAAGTTATCGGATGTTGCTGGACGTTCCCATCAAGATTTCCCATATACAGATGTGCACCCGTTCATTCAACAATTGCTTTCAGTTTTCGGTGCAGAACGGACGGTGTGGGGGACAGGATACCCCGGGCATCACAGACAAAAACACAATTGGCCATCCTTAACGCAAGAACTCCGACTCATACAAGAAGGGCTTCCGTTTTTGACAGACGATGATAAAAACCAGATTCTTGGAGAGACAGCCGCACGGATATGGAATTTAACAACTTGAATATGACAACAATCCCGATGTCTTGGGGAGAGATGGCTTACCTTGATTCAGGGAGTTCAATGCCTCCGCTACTTTTTTTACACGGTACGGGATGTGAAGCGTCAGATTGGATACCGGTGACCGAGAGGTTGCCGCGCAACCAGGGATGTGTCGCACTCGATTTTCGTGGACATGGGCAAAGTACTGTACCGACGCAACCATTTACATTGGGCAGCCTTGCTGAAGATGTTGACCACCTTGCGAATCATTTGAATTTGCATGATTTCGTGATTGTTGGACATAGCCTTGGCGGTATGGTTGCGATGGAAGTTGCACGGCATTCATCTTGTGTGAGCGGACTTGTGTTGTTGGAGGGATGGACAAGCCTTTCGTCTGCGGGCAGTGCTTTTGATGCTGGACGGTTTTACGGTTCGCTGTCCGAAATCGCGATCGTGCAAATTCGGCGAAAATTTGAAGATATGCGAAACCGTTTTCAATCTGAAATCTGGAACGATTTTTGGGAATCTGTCAAGAATTTTGATGCCTACACCTACCTTGAGCGCGCACACATTCCTATCTATGAAGTCTTTGGCGGTATGGGACGGAACGGTTTAACTGAAAAGCAGTTGCGCGTTCCGTCCAATCCGAACATTCGATGGGTCTGGGTCCCTAACGCCGGGCATTACCTACCGCATGAATGTCCAACCGAAGTTGCTAAAGTCGTAGACAAAGTAGTAGGCACACTCCGTGTGCCGTAACTCCCTAACCTTCAGGAATCTCGACCGGCAGATCCAGCCGGTCACCCCACTCTTTCCACGAACCTATGTAGTTACTGACTTTCGGGTATCCCAAAAGCCGCAACGCCAAATAGGTTTGGGAAGAGCGGTATCCGCCCTGTCAGTAGCACATGACTTGCTTTTCGGGTGTAATACCCACTGCCGCATACATCTCTCGGAGTTCGTCAGCAGTTTTGAAAGCCCCGACTTCATCAAGATTATTGAGCCATTCGATATGAATAGAGCCAGGAATTGCACCTGCACGTTCTGCGCGAGCCACTCTGCCGTAATGTTCGTCATCTGTACGTGTATCAAGCGGGACAAAATCTGATCGGTTTAACAGCACGCGGATCACATCTGCATCCATGTGCGTGTCGTGCTGGGAATTGATAGGGAACGGTTCGACCTCGGGTGGTTCACTGCCTTGAGTGCTAATAGGACCTTCTGCGGCTAACCATGCTCTAAAACCGCCATCTAATAAACGGGTATCGGAATGTCCCAAGTACTCACAGAACCAAAGTCCGCGCGATGCCCTGGTTCCAGAGATGTCTTCGTACCATACAATCGGCTTTGTCGGATCAAGCCCGCGTTGCTGAAACAGGTACGCTATCATCCACATGAAGGCATCGAACGTTTCTTTGCGGGTATCGATGAGACTCAAACCGAAGAGATCTAAATGAAGTGCACCGGGAATATGCCCCCGAATATATTCATAAGTCGGTCGCGTATCCACGATACAGAATGTTTCATCGCCGAGTGTCTCTTTTAATGCCTCAGCCGAGATAATTAGTTGTGGATTTTCATAGCCTTTATAGGCTTCCATTGCTAACTCCTTCTAAATTTGTCAAAGTGTGTTGTTTTGCTACACTGTTTTTGTCCTCTTTCTAACAAGTTTTATGGTCTTCCATCTTCCGGTACGGTACCAACACCACATAGCGGTCCCTTGGACAACATTTGAGAGAGCGATGCCTAACCAAACGCCGTTCAGTCCGATAAAGTGCGAAAGTAGAATCACAAGTCCCAAACCGACACCTACCTGTGCGGCAAGCGTAATCACCATCGGTGAGAAGGTATCTCCAGCACCATTGAGTGCTCTTCCTAAGATGAGAGAAAATGCGATAAATCCGAACGTCGGTGCCAGAAACCGTAGGTAAAGGATACCGGTTTCAATTACAGCTGTCTCGGTTGTAAAAATCCGAATAAATATCTGCGGGAAAGCGAGAAAAACAACACCGATGGCTGCCATAATTACAGTGCCTAAGAGGTTGGCAACACGGGTCGATTTTTCAGCGCGTTCTATCTGGTTCGCGCCTAAATTTTGTCCGACTAACGGCGTGACTGCGTTCGCAATGCCGAAGCCGGGGTTCATTACCAGAATCCGGAGCCGCATACAAATCGTGTATGCCGCAACCACTGTTTTGCCATAAGGCCCGATGACCCACAGGAAACCGAGGCGCGAAAAGTGTCTCCAAAACCCTTGCATAGAACTATAAACGCCGAGCCGTAAAATGTCAAGCATTTCCACAAGGTCCACCTGATACTGCACACGCCGCAATGAAATAGGCGCGCGCCCAGCCCAGCAAAGATAAAGTAGAATAATTACACCCGCCCCGCGCCCGATAAGCGTCGCGTACGCCGAGCCTGCTACCCCTAATTTCGGGAATCCCCATAAACCGAAGATTAACAACGGGTCGAGTGTGATGTTAATCAGCGTTGAGAAGATGAGAACGATCATCGGCGTAATTGTATCACCACCGGCACGGAAGATAGACCCAAGGGTCATTGACACGAACATTGTACTAATACCCGCGAGAATGATATGCATGTAAGTGGTGCCGAGCCTGAGTACCTCTGGATCTGTCATTCGGACAGCAAGCAACCCCTGTTCTGCTAACGGATAGCCGATAAGCGTGACACCGATAGAGAAAAAAACGGTTAACAGGATTGACTGCATGGCGATGTGTTCGGCTTGCGCGAGGTTCCTCGCGCCTAAATACTGCGCCACCATAATCCCTGATCCTGTCGAAATGCCGAGCGAGAAGACCCCGATTAACCGGATTAAGTTCCCACTTACGCCAACAGCCGCTATCGCCCCGGCTCCAAGCCTCCCAACAAAGATCATATCGACGATGTTAAATGCCTCTTGGAGAATATAGCTGAGTATTATTGGGCCGGCAAGCCGTAGGAGGTGTCTCAGAAGGCTCCCTTGTGTCAGGTCGCCCCGTGCTTTTTTCATATTTTCGTGTGGTTGCTCTTGTGTATTGTCGTTTAGCTTCCTTCTCGTATAGATATCCCTATCGAATTGCGTTTGACTAAGGGGTTGATGGTGTTAGCGTATGCGTGTAAGTCTTGTGCATATTAGCAGTATCCTATCAGAGTGTCAAGATAAAAATCTGAGGCCTTGGAGCCATTCAGTAAAACCAAAGTAAGGTAATATTTATACCGATTTTTTTGACAGGAGTGCCGAAATCTGTTATAATATCTTATATTTCTAACTTGGTTTATGCTGAAAAAAGTCTTACATAGCGGAGAGAAAAATGTTTTGGGACGAAGTAAAAAAACACTACACGGCAGGTTCCGCCCACCAATTTCTGCTCCATTTTAATGTGAATGACTTGCTATACGATGATGTTTACGGTTATCTGCCGGCTGTAGATTATTTCATGGAGCAGCTCAATGTATTAGGGTGTGATCTCGTCCTCGGCTATAATACGTCACACGGAATTCGGCTCCCTAATGTTGGCCGGTGGCAAAACACACAGAGAATGCTGCAACTTATGCCGAAAGAAGCAGCGGAGAAGCAGCGTGAACGTCGCAGAATTAATTCCAGCGTGGTATTCGACGAAGTTGGTAAAGACCCGTTCCTAAAAATAGACCCTACGCCCTCCAAAGAGTTACGCGAAAAGTTAAATAATCTCTTAGGACAAGGCAGAACGAAAATCGGGTTGGTTATCAATTTTTTGGAGCAGCTTATTCCGAACGACCCTTCACTGAGCAATGTTGCGAGAGATGAATCACAGCTCTTGTTCAATCAGATACAAAACTGGGCATCCGATCTTAATATTAGAAGGCACAAGCATCTTGTTCTGCTTGTCACGCATAACACATTTGACATACACCCGAACCTCACCGTGAATCCAGAGATTCCTATGATAGAAATCCCGTTTCCGGACTATGGCGAACGCCTGAAGTTTATTGAACATCTACATGACATTTCAGAGGGGTCTTCACAGATGCGTAAAACCCTCGGCAATAATCGAGAGAGGGAGGTCTTGGCACGAGAAACTATCGGATTGAACCTATTCGGTATTCACGATGTTGTCCAACAAGCAGAAGCCGCGGAACAGAAAGCCGGTGGTGAACCCTTGATCAGATACCGACGCGAGAGCATTAAGACCTTTAGCCACGGTGTTCTTGAACTGGGTGAAACGAACACAAATCCGTCTGGTGATGGTTGGTATGTAATGCGGACGATTCGCGATATCGCAGATGGAATGAAAAATCAGGATCTGCGACGGGTGCCGCGGGGGATGCTTTTGCTGGGTCCCCCTGGAACCAGTAAAGCTTACGCTGCAAGGGTACTCGCCGGTGAAGCGAACATGACCCTCGTCCAACTCCGCTACGCCAATCAGGTCGGCGAAGTGACAATAAACATCAATGAAAATGGGAACACTTATGAACGGAACCTCAATGCAGGTCTCAGTTTTATCCGTGGCATCGCACCGACCGTTGTCTTTATGGATGAAATCGAACAAGCATCCCCGCACACCTCAATGAATCCAGAAGACAATGATCAAAGGTTTCCGCAAGCTCTCGTGAATGCTATGAATGATACGTCATTGCACGGCAGTGTAATATGGGTGGGTGCATCACAACGACCAGACCTAATGCCGCCGATCTTTCGACGGTACGGTGTTTTTGACACTAAATTAATCATGCTGCCGCCTACCAGCGGCGGTAGAGTGGAAATTTTAAGAATATTTTGTCAAGGACAGACCTCCGGTAACATCAACTTCCAGGCACTCGTCGGTAGTTCGGAAACGGACGGGTTGACTTGGCGAGATCTATTTTTGATTGTCCAACGTGCAAATAACGTGGCAAGGCGTGGGGGGCGCAATACCTTTACAGAAACCGAGCTCCGTCAAGCACTGAACGACTTCATCCCGGATTATTCACGGGAAATGCAAACCTTCATGGGGTTATTGGCGTTGCGAGAAGCGAACTCACGCGCAATGGTACCAGATGGGTTGTTGCCAGAATACCAAGAATTTGTTGATAGCAATCGAATTGACAAGACAGCAATTAATAGGCGTTTGATGGAGTTGAGCGATCAACTCGGTTTGGATGATTGATCGGTAGAGACGAAATCATTAAGGCTAAATTCTGAGGAAAAAGATGCCCGAAAATTCAAAGATGATCTCATGTAGAAATTGCGACACGCAGATTCCGGCAGAGACGTTCGCTGAGAATCTGAACATTTGCACACACTGCGACTATCACCACTATATGAGTGCTTACGAGCGACTTAATCTCATCGTAGATACAGATAGTTTTCAGGAGTACGATGCGGATCTCTACTCTATTGATTCGCTGGGATTCCCTGAGTATCCGCAGAAACTCGAAAGAGATGTCGCAAAAACAGGACTTAGATCCGAGATGCTCTCCGGGATCGCCGACATTGGCGGTTACCCGACTGCAATCGCTATTGGTGATGTCGGGTTTATAGGTGGCACGTGCGGTTCTGTCATTGGCGAAAAAGTTACCCGATGTATTGAGCGTTCCCTTGAAAACAAGTTACCGTTAGTCATTGTTTCTGTGAGTGGTGGTATGCGGATGCAGGAGGGTACACTCGCCTTGATGCAGATGGCAAAAACCGCTGCCGCTTGTGCTGAATATGCTAAAGCGGGGCTCTTTTATATCTCTGTTGTCACCGATCCAACATTTGGTGGTGCTACTGCGAGTTATACATCGCTTGGAGATGTCATTATCGCTGAACCGGGTGCGCGAATCGGCTTCGCAGGTCCTTTAGCCGTTGCCAGCCTCCGCGAAGAGCTGCCTGAAAATTTTCAAAAGGCAGAGTCTTTATTAGAACATGGATTCATTGATGCTATCGTTCACCGCACTGATATGCGACAGATGCTTACCGACCTAATTGCTTTTGCGTCCTAATCAGTGAAGTTATCTTTGCCCTATCTCAAAATTAAATTTGTGTCTGCCTAACATAAACAGACACGCGAGTCAGGTATGAAACCGTTATCAACATTAGTCGTTAATAAAAATGTGTAGTTATCGCATAATTGCACACTGTTAAAAGGATTCGCGTCAGTGTGGCCCCTTACACGTTTTTTATCTTGGCAGCAATTGCTGGTACTCAATCGAAAACCGATGCACAATGCCTCGGTGCAGTTATCAATTCAAATATAGGAAAATAGGAATCAAACATGCCAAAGTCACTCGTCGTTGTTGAATCCCCGGCGAAAGCAAAAACTATCAAAAAGATTTTAGGTAAGGATTACATTGTCGAATCCTCTGTCGGGCATATCCGAGATTTGCCGAAAAAAGAACTCGGGGTGGATATCGAAAACGCCTTTGCGCCGAAATATGTGCTGATTCGCGGGAAAGGCAAGGTTGTAAAATCTCTGCAAACCGCAGCGCGTAAAGTTGACAACATCTATCTCGCTGCAGATCCTGATCGGGAAGGTGAAGCGATCTGTTGGCACCTCGCTGAGGAACTCAAGAAGGCAAAGAAGCCTATCCATCGGATCACCTACAATGAGGTCACCAAAAGTGCTATCTTAGCCGCTATCGAAGCCCCTGGCGAGATTAATATAGCACTTGTTGATGCCCAACAGGCGCGACGCGTTTTGGACCGACTTGTCGGTTACCTGATTAGTCCTATTTTGTGGCGGAGCGTCAAACCGAGGTTGAGTGCGGGAAGGGTTCAATCGGTCGCAGTCCGTCTTATCTGTGAACGGGAAGCAGAGATTGAGGCGTTTAAACCCGAAGAATATTGGACACTGACGGCAACGCTGACGCCGACTGCAGTTGAACACCCTTTTCTCGCGAAGTTACATAAAATTGGTAGCAAGAAAGGTGAGATTAATAACTACGGGTTCCGCATAGACGAAGCGCGGGCAAAAGAACTCGCTGCAGACGCAAAGACACACGACTATATCGTCGAGAAGGTCCAAAAACGGGAGCGAAAACAGCGACCTGTCCCACCGTTTATCACGAGTACCTTACAACAGGAGGCATCTCGCAAACTCCGGTTTACTGCCAAAAAAACGATGCTTGTTGCCCAACAACTTTATGAAGGATTAGAGATCGGCAAGGAAGGGTCAGTCGGACTGATCACTTACATGCGTACCGATTCAACCCGTATTGCTCAAGAGGCACTCCAAGCGGTGCGAGATTATATCAAAACAACGTATGGCACAGAATATCTGCCGGGCAGGGCAGTTAATTATCGCAGCAAAAAGGGTGCCCAGGATGCACATGAGGCAATCCGTCCGACCCTCCCCTTACGCCTCCCAGCAGAATTAAAGCCTTATTTGGACAGTGATCAGTATCGCCTCTATGAACTTATCTGGATGCGGTTCATAGCGACCCAAATGAATCCCGCGATCCTTGACTCAACAACAATTGATGTCAAAGCAGGTACTTATCTTTTCAGAGCGACGGGTTCGGTTATCAAATTTGATGGATTCAGACGTATCTACATGGAAGGTAAAGATGATACTGCTGTTGATGAAAACGATTCAAATGAAGAGGATGTCAGTTTGCCTGTTCTTAAAGAGGGAGATACACTGGATCTCCGTAAATTAGAACCGAAGCAGCATTGGACGCAGCCACCGCCACGTTACAACGAAGCGACACTCGTCAAAATGATGGAGGCGCAAGAGATCGGACGGCCCAGCACCTACGCCTCTATTCTGTCAACTATTCAGCGCGAGTATGTCAACAAAGAACGCGGGCGATTTTTACCTACAGATGTGGGTAGACTCGTCAACCATCTCCTAATTCACGGGTTTCCTAATATCGTTGATGTTGAATTCACAGCAAAGATGGAAGAACAGTTGGATACCATCGCTGATGGTCAAGTTGCGTGGGGGCAAACTTTAGGACAGTTTTATTCACCCTTCCAAATCGCCCTCAAAGAAGCACCCGATAAAATGTATGAAGCGCGAAAAGCGATGGAAGAGGAATCCGACGAGAAATGTGAAAAGTGTGGCGGAAACATGATCGTCAAATGGGGAAAATATGGGCGATTTCTCGGATGTGCTAATTATCCAGAGTGTGAGAATATTAAATCCTTAAGTACAGATGATACACCTGCTCCGGAACCGGAAGAGACCGACACCGCGTGTGACAAGTGTGGCGAACCGATGGTTATCAGGGTGAGCCGTGTCGGGAGTAAGTTTTTGTCTTGTAGCGCATATCCGAAATGCAAAAATGCCAAGCCTATTCCAATGGGGATTGACTGTCCTGAAGCGAATTGTGAGGGTTACCTCGGTGAACGTCGCAGCCGACGTGGGAAAGTCTTTTACGGATGCAGCAACTATCCGAAGTGTGAATTTTCTACATGGGATAAACCTGTGCCTGAAGCTTGCCCAAAATGCAATGCCCCCTTTCTCGTTGAGAAAACTAAAAAAGCAAAAGATAGTGAGACGATAACCGTATCGCTGAGTTGTCACAAGTCGGATTGTGACTATATCAAGGAATAGTTATCGGAGTCATAGTTATCGGTTATCGGTTTTCAGTTTTCAGTTAAGACCTTGTATCTGGCACGTTTCCTGTTCCTGCCACAAGAAACCTCTTTTACCGATAACTGACAACTGAAAGGTTTTTCGCAGAAAAACCGAACTGACAACTTTAAAAAAATGATACAGATGCACCAAGTCAGCTTCAGTTATGATGAACTTAGCGTACTTGAAAAAGTCAGTTTTCGCGTGGAACGCGGCGAGTTCGTATTCCTCGTAGGGCCCAGCGGCTCTGGGAAAACAACACTTTTACGGTTGCTATACGCCGATTTGATACCTGTGGGAGGGGACTTGAGCGTGATTGGGCAAAAACTTGCTACGTTAGACAAGGTGAGTTTGCCTTACTTTCGACAGAAAATAGGACTCGTCTTTCAAGATTGCAAATTCTTGGCGGATAAGACGATTCAGGAGAATCTTGCACTGCCACAGAGGTTAGTAGGCATGGCGCCACGGGTAACAAAAGAGAATGTCAACAAACTTCTGCATCAAATCGGGTTGAGCCATCATCGACATGCGCTACCCACTGAAATATCTGGAAATGAACAGCGACGCCTGGCTATAGCCAGAGCCGTTATCAACAATCCTGTATTGCTGCTCGCGGACGCGCCTACAGAGGGCTTAGATTTGCGGCTTTCGCTTGAGGTCATGGCACTTCTCGATGCACTTAATTTTCAAGGTATGACTATCTTTGTGGCGACCTCGGACCGCAAACTTGCTGAGAAATGTAATAAGCGGATTATTGAATTGCGAGATGGTGGTATCCATTGAGATAGGAGGAATAGTTATCAGTTATCAGTCATCGGTCATTAGTTAAAGATGTGTGTTTGTAGCAGTTATCGCAAACGCACCACCACAAGGTGTTAACTGATAACTGACAACTGACGACTCTACCGAAAATGAACTATCGTCTTAAAAATGTCATATCTCATATCGCACGTGCTGGGACTTCGAGTTTGATAGGTATTGTCGGCATCGGATTCATCACTACCTTACTTACGACCTTGCTATTAAACCACTCCTTCATTTTGCGACAGTCTGAATTTAAAATGGATGCACCTACGCTCGTCGCGTTTCTAAAAGATACTGTGGATGAGGCAATGGGGCGTACATTGGTTAGCCGATTAGAGAAGAATGGACAGATTCTCGCTGTCAATTATGCTTCAAAAGCTGAGAAACTCGCCAGCAGAGAAACCGAGTTCCAAGACTTGGGGGTTCTGATTAAGGAGGCGTTTTCGGAAACTCGCGGTGTAAATCCATTTCCGGCATCTCTCAATGTCTATGTAGACGAAGAATTAATAACCCGTAAAACGTTAGAACACATTGTATTGGAAATTAAAGCACACGACGAAATTGAAGACATCTTGTTGACCGGGCAAGGACAACTGAAAGATCGATTGCGCGACTCGGAACGAACAACGCTCGTTGGCATCGGTGTGACTGTCATTACTATCTGGTTCATTATCGGCTCAATTATCAGGAAAACAGCGATTGCTCGCACTGATGAGGTTCACCTCATGAAACTTCTTGGGATGTTCCGACGCTACCTTCTCGCTCCCTTTATTGTTCATGGACTTTTCCTCGGTGGGCTTGGTGCTTTGTGTGGGCTTGGCTGCTTCTATGGGATGCTGTATACGTTCAGATCTCAATTAGGCGGTGTGCATTTCCTTACGATTTATCAAATTATTTCGGTTATTGTGGCTGAGATGCTAATTGGGCTACTCGTCGGTTTTTTCACACATCGAAAATTCGCATAGCAAGTTCTGTCCCCTTACTGGTAGTGGAGAAGGAAAGGTCGTTAAATATGACAAATCATGAGATCAGTGCTGTATTCCGAGCTATTGGATCCCTCCTCCAAATCCGAGGTGACGATGCATTTCGCGCAAGGATTTATGAGCGCGCAGCCGATGTAATCGAAGACTTCCCCTCTGAACTATCTGCTGAAGCCTCTGAACAGAATACCCCCGGTTACAATAAGAGTGCAATCGAACAACTCCGAGCGACACCCGGCATCGGGAAAGCTATCCAAGACAAAACGGTTGAGATGCTGGAAACCGGACGTTGCAGATACTATGACGACCTCACAGCGGAAATGGGGACCGGGATACTTGAACTGCTTGAACTCCGAGGAGTCGGTGTGAAGACTGTCGGTAGATTCTATCAGGAACTCGGTGTGCGGGATCTTGAGGACCTCCAAGCGTTGCTGGAGAGCGGAAAGATGAGAGGTCTGAAGGGGATCGGAAAGAAAACTCTTCAAATGATATCCGAGAGTTTAGCGTTTCGTACGCAGCTTCGGAAAGCACGTCCACTGTGGGCTGTTTTACCGATCGCACAGCGGATTTCGGAAAACTTAGCACAATTTGGATGGATAAAACGGAAACCCGAATTCACGGGACATTTACGGCGGTCCGAAGAGATCTGTCGAGGTATAGAATTGATTGTTGAGTGTCAGGACGAGTCAGCATTTCAGTTTGAGAATGGGGTCGTTCCTGATTCGCTGCAAGCCTTTCTTGAACCCTTTTCGCAAACGCAAATAGTTTTCAAAACAGGTGATCAAACCCAGTACCTATATGACAGCGACAGTGCATCTCTCATTGAAAAAAGTCAAGACGAACCGACAAGTGATGTCCGAGAGATGCTCCCCGTGATTCAATTCTATATTGACCAATATTTTCCAGCCTCTATCTATCTGTGCACCGCTGCCACATCCGAACTAACCCTATTCTTAACGACAGCAGCGGATGCCCACTTTGACGCGCTACCCGATTGTCCTTCCCCGCAAACGACTGAACATGGCATCACAGAAGCAGAAATTTATGAAGAACTTGGACTCTCCTATATTCCACCTGAGCTTCGACAAGACAGCACATCAGTCGCAGCGGCTAAAGATAACACCTTACCGGATCTCGTCGAATTTACCGACTTGCGAGGGGACTTACACGCACATACTGACTCGAGTGACGGACGGAATACACTTCAGGAGATAGTGGCGGCAGCGAAAGCTGAAGGTCTTGAATACTTCGCTATTACAGACCATTCGGTCTCTTCCACCGTCGCAAACGGTTTGGATCAGAAACGACTCCTTGAACAGGTGAAGCAAGTCCGTGAATTAGACGCAGAAATCGAGGGTATCACAGTCCTTGCGGGTTCTGAGGTAGATATTCGGCGGTCCGGCACTCTGGATTTTCCCGATGAAATTTTAGCGCAGCTTGATATTGTCGTCGCAAGCGTCCATAGCCATTTCAACCTAACCGAGGCAGAAATGACAAAACGCATCGTCCGCGCAATTGAGCATCCGTTTGTCAATATCATCGGACATCCTACGGGCAGAATGCTCGGACGTAGACCGATGTATCCGCTGAATCTTGAAGAGGTCATTGCAGCGGCTGCAGAAAATGACACAGTTTTGGAGATTAACGGGTCACCGAGCCGATTGGATTTGGATCCACAGTTTGTGCGTATGGCAAAAGACGCAGGCGTGTTGTTAGCAGTTAATACCGATGCACACGCTATCCGACAACTATCGCACCGACACTCTGGCTTAAATGTTGCCCGTCGAGGTTGGCTCACAAAAGCCGAAGTCATCAACACCTATACGTTGGAAGAATTGCGCGAGCAATGCAGCATCGGTGTACCTTCTTAAAACACGTGTCCGATTTGTTATTTACTCCAAAGCCGCAAGTTGAGTCAGATGCCAATTCGGATCCGCTAACGCCTCGTAAACGACACCACCTTCTACCTTATCAGGCATCGGCAGTCCGAGTAGATAGCAGAGCGTCGGTGCAACATCAACAACGCGAACCTGCCGTTCCAACGCAACGCCTTGCCGAACCCCAGCCCCCGATAGAATAAATGTAGAGTGTTGCCCGCCGATACCGAAACTCACTGAAGGCAACTGCTTACCGTGCGCGCCATCGAATTCGGGGCGCAGCGCATAGACCACATCACCGACTAATTCTCCTTGTAGGTTAAACATCTCAGCATCTGCACGAGTGACGGCTAAAGTGAACGGATGCTGTCCGGTTTTTTCATCCTTGTAGGTATGCAACGCGGCGATGATTTCCCGTTGTGTTGCCTCATAGTCCTCAGGGGCGACAATCCCTTCCGGTTCACGTCCGGCTAAGTTAATGAAGATATGCACTAATCCGACATTAACAGCCCGTGTTTTTGTCCAATCTATCTCACCGTTTGCATCTTTGACGATAAACTCAGTCTCTTCCAAGACCGATTCAATATCCACCGCCCGGAATTGGTTCGGGGTTCCGCCGTGGTCAGCACAGACGAGGACAACTGTATCGTCATCAGCACATTCTACGACACGCCCAATCATCCGATCAACGGATTCATAAGTGCGCCGTAACCCTTCACGGCACCGATGGATTGTTTCCGGTGGTGCGCCACTAATTTCATCCGCTTGGCTAAGGAAGAAATGACTGGCGTAGTCGGGCGCGTGACTTTCTACCATTAAAACGTCCCAATCGTTGTTTTGCGCGAGGTGTGTTGCGACATCTGCGAGACGTTGGTGGTGGTAATCTAAGACTTCAAAATAGGTGTCGTCGTCCATTTGGCCAAGTGCGTCGCGAGCCGGGTTTTGCAGGAATGAACCGATTTCGGTATCAATTGTGGTGGCGACTGTATCGGGAACGGTATATCCGACTCTGGGCCAGATTTGTGGCACAAAGAGTTCAAAAGCATCAGCCGTTGATGTGAGCGTCACGAGTTTCATGCGGACGTAACCCTCTGCATTGTTACCGTCAATTTCAAAACTATCTAACCACCACTCGCTCCATTCACCGACACCCAAATCGGCGACGCTATCCGCGCCAGATCGGCTCTTGCAAATCCGCACTCGGTCGTAACCCTTGTCGCCGGAGGCGTAAATTAACCCATAAAACGGTTTTGGAACTCTTGTTTCGTCGGAGGCTTCGCTCTCGGCGTAGACGGAAGGCATCACATCTTCTCTGCCGCGTGCCAGTGGTCGGATAGTCAGTTCAACCGCTTGCACCGGTTCAGTGGAATCAGGCAAATCACTCCATTTCTTGTTGTCAACGGATTCAATCGTAACGGGATCAATATGTCGTACTTTCTGTAATGCACTTGGATCAAGTGTTTCCGGGTCGCGCTGTCCACCAATAGGACGCGGTGCCCATTTTCCAGCCACAAAAAGATGATACCCTGCAATCTGATGATGGTTGGAGACACCCGGTCCCGTTCCTTCCACCTGAATACCCGTCTTGACAGTGGGGGGCCAAGACATTTCCCATTTCACTAAAATCGGTTTTCCGCCAGCACGTTCTACGAGATTCCATAAGTATTCGGATTGGCACAGTCCTGTGTTAATGCCCCATACCGTTTTGTCAAGCCGTTCCCCGACAGCCCGAATATTAAAATCCATCACCTGATGTGTGCCGGGCCATGAACCCGTCGAGAGTGCTGTCCATCCCGGGGGTGTCAATGTCGGAAATACACCGATCATCGGACGGTAGACCCCTGTTTGGAGCAGTTTCGCCATATTCGGGGTATGTCCCCAGTCAATCATATTTTTAACCAGTTCCATGCTTGCCCCATCCATGCCGATAATAATTGCCCGTTTCGCAGGGGCGAGCTGCGTGCGTTTCGTCATAAGAACTCCTTCTATATTTTTTCGGAACACCCTATTGCCAGAACGACTTAATCAGCGATATGATGGCTGCTTTTGTTGTATGTATTATCACATAGAAAGCCTGCGAAGTCAACGCTATTTTGCCTCATCCGGAATGCGATGGATATAGATATCGTCATCCGCACCGCGAGCATCACCCCAGACGACGATTGCGGCGTTAGCACCTGTGGCGATGGCGCGCGGCGTAATTTGTGCTTTCGGGGCACTACAGACAGGGATGCCATTGATTTCCCAAAGCGGTTTGCCGTCAGCGTCAAGCCTTTGTGCGTAGATTGCATCCTCCGTTGAATCGCCAAAATCTTCGCGGTAATCGAGCCAATAGACAATCGCTCCGGCTTCGTCGGTAGGAACGAGTTGTGGAAGCCGTTGAACGCCGCCCTCAGTGCAGACAGGGATGCCCCCCTTTTGGAACTGTGAGTTTTCGTCGTGCCACAACGGTTCACCATTTGCGTTAATACGTTGCGCATAGATATCCGCAAAAATGTCTCGCTCGTCCCACCACGTGACAATGAAACCCCCACTTCCATCCGGAATACAGTCAGGTTGTTGCTGATTCACCTGCAGTTCGCAGACAGGGATGCCGTCCTTTTCCCACAGAGCATCCCCTTGAGCAGTTATGTGTTGTGCATATAACTGTGCACTCGTGTAGAAATTCGGATCGTTCCGGTAGTCTGACCAGACGAAGAACACACCGCCATTTTCATCGCTCACCGCAACCGGCGCGCCTTGATTACCTGTAGCGACACAGACTGGAATGGGCGTGCCTTCTGCACCATCAACCGGCTTCCAAAGCGGTTTGCCCTCAGCAGACAGACGTTGCGCGAATATATTCCAATCGGGAGTGCTGATATCCCACCATGCGAAAATGGCACCGCCTTGTCCATCTGCGATTAAAACCGGGTCATACTGGTCTCCATCGCCGCTGTAGACTGGCACACCGTTGGCTTCCCAAAGCGGTTTTCCGGTACTGTCAATGCGTTGGGCATAAATATCTTGGTTTCCGTTTCGCCAATCCTCCCATACAACGATGACACCGCCTTTATTGTCAGCAATAGCGTTCAAATCATCTTGCAATGTTGGATGCGTACAGACCGGTATGCCTTCAGTATCCCATAGTTTATTGCCGTTTGCGTCAATGCGTTGGGCATAACTGTCCTGATTGCCGTGTCGTGTATCTCCCCAAACGAGAATCGCACCGCCCATCGTATCGTTGACAATCAGGGGCCAACTTTGCGATGAAGGCAAATCGCAGATAGGGATACCGTTTGCGTTCCAGTGCATATCTCCTATCGCACTGACGCGCTGTGCGAAAATATCGCGATTCGCATGTCTCGCATCGCTCCACGCGACGATAGCTCCGCCCTGTCCGTCAGCAGTGAGAACAGGGAAGCGTTGTTCGTTTTCTGCTGTGCATAATGGAAGGTTTTGTGTTGCTGAAGATGACCATTCTGCACTGGATGCGTCTATTACAACGAGCACAGAAAGAATAGCAAGAATGGGGCATATCCGGAATTGCAGAAGAGAATAGCAGTTTAAAATGTATTTGAAATGCCGCACGTGGATGTCTCCTTTACCAACAGCATCTCATGTACGCTGAGAAGGGTAATTCGTCTTATGGAAGTAAAAATGGACTGGGTTCACAACACCTCTTTCCGTCTATATGAGGAGTTCGTCCCCGATTGGGTAGAACTGGTCCGCGATCTGTTGTAAATCCATAGAAGTGTTGTGTTCAAAAGCGACAACCTCCACCCGTTTATTCTGTTGCTTGATGAGTTCAGCGAGCGGGCAGAAATCACCATCACCACTCGCTAAGATGACAACATCCAATGAACCGAGCATTGAAACGACATCCACAGCGATCCCAACATCCCAATCACCCTTTGCTGATCCGTCACCGCGTAAGCGTAAATCTTTGCTCTTAATGGTATATCCGTTGTGTTCAAGAAGTGACAGAAAGGGGGCTTGGTCGATTTCCGGTATCTGGACAATGTAGGCATAAGCACCCATAAGGTAACGCGGGCCGACGATCAGATCAAGCAATTTGATGTAATCGACTCTTCCGCCGTACCGATCTTTGGCGGCGTAAAACATGTTTTGGACGTCAACAAAAACACCAACGCGCGGTTGCTCAGCGGTCATCGGATAGGCATCCTCGCCTTCGGTAAGTTGCTGTGTATCTAAATAAGCCAGAGTTTGGCGAATTTGATTCAACGCGCCGCGCGCGGCTTGATGACAATTTTCCAATGCATCAAAATGGCTACCTAAACTGGTCTGAAAATCTTCAAGCCCTTGGTGCCCTTTATAGATTGCTTCCTCAACTAATTTAAGATCGGTGGTGAAGGTCTCTTTCGCTGACTTAATCTGTTCATATTCTTTCAACTGTTCTGCCAGCCGTTCTTTTTCTACGAGCAGGACTTCGCGTTCGTTAGCGAGTTGCTGTAACGCCGCGGTGTCTTCCGTATATTGCGCAACCTGTTCACGGAGCGCACTATTTTCCTGTTCAAGTTCCTTCAACCGTTTCTCGTTGCCGTGGTGCGTTTCCGCTTTGTTTTTCAGTCCTTTATTCTCCTCTAAGAGAAAGGCGCGCTGTTGGTCTAACCGACTGTGTTTCTGTTCAAGCGAGAGGTAGTCGGCTTTTGAGTCTGCTAATTGTTGCTCAAGTTGCTTGATTTCTCGGACTGGATGTCCCGGTTGTTGATTTATGTTTTCTGTTAAATTGTAGGCAGTCTGCGCCTCAATTTCTTCGGGGTGTTCGTTACTTGTGGGGGATTCGTACCCGTTTGTGTGGGCTACGTTTATAGATTCGTAGGTTGTATTTAGAAGTTTATAACCGTGTTCGACAACAGCAGTACGTTGGTCAGTAAGGAGTGCCCATACAACTTCAGCGAAGTCGCCGGCTTCGATGAGGATATCAGACGTTTTGAAAAACGTTTCGATTTCGGATACCTCCATATAGCCCACTCGCGAGATTGCGGCTTGTGCCTTCTCGCTGAGGAACTGGCTGGCTAACGCTTCGATTGAGGCTTCCCCGTTGTTTATTTCAGGGGTGGATGTGGGAGCCTCGCTACTTTCAACAGTAAGTTCCGCGCTGTCAACTACACCCGAAAACGCATCTGTGAGATTTACTAATAATTCTCGCCTTGACAAGGCATAGAGCTTGTCCACATCAGGAACGATACCGGTAGAGGCACTCAGTTGGAAAACCTCCCTTTCATCTAAAAGCAAGTCCAGAAACCAAGTGAGTTGGTCCCGATGTATCTGCAATTTTAAGTTTGAGTCTGACATTATTGTGCTCCGACGAATATGATAAAGATTAGATTTTGGTAATTTTCTCCTGTCCCTTCTGTACACCGCGCGTCGCGTTGCGCGTATCAACAACTGATTGAGCATGTTCGACGAGCCACTTGTAGTCTATAGCACCGTGATCGGTCAGAATTACAACGCAATCGGCACTTTGAACCAAATTGGCTGTCAGTGGTTCTGAATGATAGGTTTCTCTGCTATTGAGAGACAGATTTTCTACATACGGGTCATGATATATGAATTCTGCTTTTTTGTCAAGAATTAAACGAATTACTTCAAGCGCAGGCGATTCGCGTGTGTCACCGATGTCTTTTTTATATGCAACACCGAGAATTAATAGTTTTGACCCGTTAAGGGGTTTACGCTGGAGATTCAAGGCATGGCCGATTTTGTCTACCACATATTTGGGCATTTCACTGTTAATTTCGCTGGCGAGTTCAATGAACCGCGCATGATATTGATACTTCTGCGCCTTCCAAGAGAGGTAATGCGGATCGACCGGGATACAGTGACCGCCGAGTCCAGGCCCTGGATAGAATGGCATAAATCCGAACGGTTTCGTAGCAGCAGCGTCAACGATTTCCCATATATCTAAATCCATTCGGTTGCAAATCAGGGCGATTTCGTTGATTAACCCGATATTGACGCTCCGAAACGTGTTTTCCAGTAACTTTACCATCTCAGCCGTCCGAGATGAGGATACTATATGCGTTTTACTGATGAACTGTGAGTAGAAGGTTTGGGCAACTTGCGTGCAGCGCGGTGTAACCCCACCGATGATCTTCGGGGTATTTGTCATATAGTAGGTACTATTTCCAGGTTCAATACGCTCAGGGGAGAAAGCGAGATAGAAATCGTGCCCTACTTTTGGGGTTTGATCGGATCCATTTTTATTGAAATGGGGGGTGAGCATTGGTAGCACAAACTCTTCGGTTGTGCCGGGGTAGGTGGTACTCTCAAGGACAATCAACTGTTCGGAATGGAGGTGCTGGGCAACCTGTTCCACTGCGGCACCGATAAACTGCATATCCGGTGTGCGGTTTTCACGCAGCGGGGTCGGCACGCAGATGTTGACCGTGTCTAATTCCTGAAGCACACTGAAGTCTGTGGTTACCTGAATCTGCCCGGACGTAATCAAGGGCGCGAAGGCTGTATCGGCGACATCGGGCACATCTGATATTCCCCGCTTCAACCGTTCAATTTTTTCGGAATTGATATCAATACCTGTAACTCGAAAGCCCGCACTCGCAATTGCGACCATAAGCGGTAGCCCAACATAGCCAAGACCGATGACACCCGCGTGAGCAGTCCGGGTTTCTATTTTTTCAAGTATCATTTTCTTGTTTATCGGAAGTTTCGGGAACCTGCAAGCTGCGCCGAAATGAGCCAGCGCGTCGCTGTATAGAGGTTCGTGAAAATTTTTTCGGGGCGGTATCCGTTTTGATCGGTGCGCCCACCAGGTTTGGTGTTAATGTAATGGTGGTAACTCTCCTGTCCAAGTCCAGTTAAAACAAGCAATGTTTGGGTTCCAGCGCGATGCCCCGCCTCAATATCTGTTTTTGAATCGCCAATCAGATATGTGCTTGATAGTTCAATATTATGCTCACGTCCAGCGCGTGTTAACATACCAGGTTTCGGTTTTCGACACTCACATCCTGCATTCGGATGGTGTGGGCAGTAATAAACCGCGTCAATTCTGCCACCTGCTTCCACAATTTCGGAAACCATCCGAGAGTGGATATCCGTCAAGTTCTCCTCTGAAAAAAGCCCTCTCCCAATCCCTGCTTGATTGGTTACGACAATGATGCGATAACCATTTTGCGTCAGTTCTCGAATTGCTTTCCGTGCGTTCGGAATAAAAGAGAATTCCGACCACCTTCGGACATAACCCATATTCGGTGGGTTCCGGTTGATCACCCCATCTCGATCAAGAAAGACAGTTTTCATTCTGAGTCTCCGTACAGTTCAGAGACAGCCGCTTCGGTTTCAATTGCATTCAGCAGTTCCTTGGGTGTGACGGTAGCACACCCCATCTTTCCAACGGCAATCCCACTCGCGAGGCTTGACAATACCGCAGCAGCGTAAAAATCGACGTTTGCCGCGAGCGCGAGTGTGAAAACGGCGACAGCCGTATCGCCGGCACCTGTCACATCTGTCACGACATTAGACTGCGGTGGTAGGTGTTTTACTTGCAGACTTCCGTCAGGTTTGCGTTGAAAGAGAGACATCCCTTTTGCCTCGCGTGTAATTAGCAACGCTTTGAGCGATAGCCGACTTATGATCTCTTCAGCAATAGCGAGCAGCTGTCGAACATCAGTTATCTCTTGCTGAACAGCGACTCCAGCCTCATTGTGATTTGGTGTAATGGCTGTTACACCTTTATAATCCCAAAAATTGTCTCGCTTCGGATCGACGATAATGGGGATATCATAGGGTTGGGCATGTTTCATAACGTCCCGGATGAGCTGCGCGTTAATCACGCCTTTATCGTAATCTGCAAAGATAATTGCATCACTTGTTGGCAACTCGGAAACTACACTGTTCAATAGATGTGCTTGTATCTCTATAGAGATTTCCTGTTTGGATTCTCTATCTATGCGAAGCAGATGGTGCCCTGAATCACGCTCGCGGCCCGTAAAAGTCGTGGTATCCGCACGCGCAATCACACGTGTTTTTGTGCTTGTCGGGCGCTGAGCGTCTATACAGATCCCAGTAGTGGCAAGATTCATTTCGGTTAGCATCTGGACTAACTTTTCGCCTTCCCTGTCCTTCCCGACGACACCGACCAGGATTGCGTCGCCACCCAAGCTGGCGACATTCTGTGCGACATTCGCCGCACCTCCACATCCGGTCTTCTCTGCCTCGATTTCGAATACTGGGACAGGGGCTTCGGGCGAAATTCGGTTTACATCCCCCCAGATATATGCGTCCACGATGACATCACCGACAATCATTACCCGTTTGCCTTGAAGTTGTGCAAAAGTAGCTTTTAAGTTCACAACATTATATTAGCATAAATCCACAGGTTAAAGCAACAAACATTATTTTTGAAGGGAATCAAAACGATTTACAACGAACGTAATATAACGTGAGTTTGACTTAAGCATGTACGGATCAACACCTATCTTGAAAGGGCACCCGACAGATGAAATCGGTTTTCATTTGCGCTTCTGACAAATATCTGTTAGAATATTGAGCAATGTAAAAAGTAAGAAGGATCTGAGTCTGAGAATCAACAAACAGAAAAAATCTGCTAAAAAGGTTAATAGTGATTTTTCATGAATATACTCTCTTTATGCCGACAGTTTTTTGACAGTGTTTGCTATTTCCCAAAACTTCCTATTAAAAGTTTTCTAATATTTCTGCTCACTTTGGTACACTTCAGTTTTTCCGTTCATGTTTTTGCAGCGGAAATCGCCGCCGAAAATCCGACAGTCGGTACAGAAGTTGCACCGAAAGTCTCACCCCCCCCGGAATTATCTACATATAAATTAGAAGTTGGCGATAGTTTTGTCGTCACCGTGGATGGGTATCCTGAATATAGCAAAGAGCGAATTCCAGTGCCAATTCAACCAGATGGGTATGTCTCCTATCCGGTTATTGGACTCATCAAGGTCGCCGGTCTCACGGTTTCTGAACTTGAGGCGCAAATGCAGTCAGCATTTTCAAAACACCTCCCGACAGCACGTGTGTTTGTAACGCTCATGCAACCGAAACGCACTATTCTTGTATTCGGTGCGGTTGAACCCCGACCACGTGGAAACTTGCACGTCTTTGAAGTTGGCCAGGTTTATCTTCTCCAAGCACTTGCATCAGCTGGGATCAACTATGCACTCGCGGATCTCACGGATATTTCTATCTGGCGCGATGGGAAACTATATAAACGGGTAGATTATATTAAACTCATCAGCGCGGGGGGGCCTGATATTCCGTTAAAAGACTATGATATGATATCCGTTCCTTCTATTTTTCAACAGCGGCCCGTGCGTGTCATAGGCGCTGTGATTACGCCAGGTGTTTATCCAATAGCTGCACCACAAGTTCCGGCAATACAGGTACTAAAACTTGCAGGAGGGTCGAGAGCCGATTTCGCGGATTTGCACAAATCGGAAATCATCACGCGTACAGAGCGGATTTTAGTTGATCTCACTGCTGAAGACGCAGGAGCAATGTTGGGCCCTGGCGATATGTTGTATGTGCCCTTGGCGGAAGCAAAAATAAGCGTTATAGGGGCAGTAGAAAAGCCTGGGCAATATGTAATTACGGAACCTGTACTTTTGGGACAGGCGATTGCTATGGCAGGTGGGTTCAATGAAGAAAGGGCAAATCCAAAAAAATGTCTGCTGACGCGGGCTGATGGCACAGAAGAGGAATTGAATTTCGATCAGGTGCACTCAGAGGTTTATCTGAACCCGAAAGATCAACTCCGCGTCCGAGAACGCACCCGTTTAGATTGGCGTGTGATTACCTTCGCAACATCATTTGTGAATCTACTCGTCACTGTTCTGATTAGATACAATAATTAATCGCGGGATGTACGCGCGTGAAAAGCACACCTACGAGGCATTAGGAAAAAATATAACGAGGTTAGAGATGCCAGAGACAACTGATAGGCACCTTGAAGAAGTTAGAGAAATTCGATTGTCAGACTATTTTTGGATCCTGTTTCGGAATAAGTGGAGTGTTCTTCTCATTTTTCTGCTTTCCGTTTTCGCTGCGTTTCTCGTAACGGATCTCACACCGCCGGTTTTTCAATCCGAAACCACAATTCGTGTTTTAGATGGTCAATCCGCCTCCTCCTTACTCTCGCAGTTACCCATATCCGGGTTGATTGGCGGGACATCTGTAAGTGCTTTCGCCGCGCAGTTACAGTCACGGGACCTTGTGATTACACCGGCAGTCCGCCAACTCAGAGACGAGGGGCTTCTGGATCCATTACCCGTTCATCGTGGACGATTTGTACGATGGCTTGCAAATGTGTTGAATATCGAACTTGATCCGGATGCGACAGAACAGGGAGAACTCACCCCTGTCGAGTGGGAAGATGCTTTCATAAAAACGCTTATTGACGAGCAGTTAAAGGTTGAAGAATCACCGGACGGAAAAGTGATTACTATTACTGTGCAGCAGCGGGGTGCGCGGGCTGTGCAGCAGCGAGTATCGGAACGCGCGCAGAATCTCGCTAACAGGATCGCTGCAGTATTTCAGACAGTTGTCGAAGTAGAAGCCGTTGAGAGAATGGAGTGGTGGCGAAAACCTCTTCCACAAGAGATGCTGAATCAGACAAAGGAGAGGCTTACAAATGCTGACGAAGCACTCTTTGCGTTCCAAGAACGACACCCGAAACTTACCTTAAACGCGGAAGGTGGGACGCAAGCCCAGGTCATTCTGGCACTCCAAGTTAGGGAAAGTGAATTGATAAACCAGTTGGTAGGTGCTGAATTGAGACGCGCTACCTATCGCGAAGAGTTGGAAGGGCTATCAGAAGATGTCATATCGGAAACTATCGCGCGGAATCCCTCGCACGCCAAGCTGCAAGACAGTTTAAACCAGTATGAGATTGACAAGGCGGAACTGCTTGGTAAATACGATGAAACGCATCCTGAAGTAACTGCTATTGGTAAGAAGATTGAGGAAACCAAGACGCGTCTCGCTAAAGAGGAGAAAGAAATAAAAAGTACAACTTCTTCCTATAATCCTCTCCACCAGGTACTCACAGAAAAGGTGAATGAGGCAGAGGCAGCCTTTACGAGCCTTGAAAAACAAAAGGATGAGGTTACTGACCAAATTAACGCACATTTCAAGGAACTCCGTGACTGGTCTCCTGACCAATTGGAATTCTATCGCCTCAAGCGTGATGTTGAGATTTACAACGCTCAGGTCATCGCGTTAGAGACGAAGATGCGAGAGGCAGAAGTCCTCTCTCAAGCCCGTTCGGAGAGTATCAAGGTGATGGATAAGGCACGCGCGCCTGAAGAACCTTTGAAACCACGGCTGAAGTTGAATCTCGTTTTGGGGGCTTTCGTGGGAATGTTACTCGGCGTGACGTTCGCTGTCGCGAAAAATTATTTCAAAGACACCTATCTCCGCTTAGAGGAAGCTGTCCGTCAATTGGACGCACTCCCAGAATCCCCAAGCTTCCTTGGGGTGCTTCCTTCTATCAAAAGGCGCAGTTCCTATCGACTCCCTCTAATGGTTTACGATGCGCCGAGTTCCAGGACTGCCGAGGCGTTTCGTGTGCTACAAGCCAAACTGCCGTTTCTGAATCCTGGGGCCTCTGTGAAAACGATTCTGGTCACAAGTGCTACTCGCGGTGAGGGTAAAAGCACGATTTCCTCGAATCTTGCCGTTACACTTGCTCAGAGGGGTAATAAAGTCTTGCTCATAGATGCCGATATGCGGAGACCTTCGCAACACAATACCTTTCCGAGAGAACAGTTGGTTCTGGGAGAGGACACGGACGATACAACTGCGTCTGAATTACCTGTACCTCGCACGGACGCGCGCAAACCGGGATTAAGCGAAGCCCTCATTCATCTAAATTCAGAAAACGGGTACGATGTCCTTCACGCAACAGTCAAGCAGACCGGCATTCCTGGTTTATTCTTAGTCCCAAGCGGGACTGTGCCGCCGAATCCAATTGAACTCCTCAACTCAGAAATGATGACGGAATGGTTAGAACTCGCGAAGTCGGAGTATGATGTTATTGTGATCGACTCACCCCCTGTGCGCGCTGTCGCTGATCCGATGATTTTGGCAAACATCGTTGATGCCATCGTCTATGTCTTTGACATCACGAAAACCCGTCGATTTGACATTCTCACAGGGGTACGGCATTTGACAGAAGCCTTCCCAACGAAAGGCATCGGTGTGCTTTGTAACATGATCAATCCGAAGCACGCCAAATCCTACGGTTATTACAGTCGCCACGGCAGCTACTATGGACTTGCGGATGAAGACAGGGAAACCGAATAGGCTTTGTACGGTGATATGCTCTGTAGGATTATTTAAAAGCCTACGACTTCATCTTTCCCAAGCTCGCCGGTGGACGCGATGTCCCTACGAACCCGACGAGAACGACCATTGTTAAAATATAGGGGAGACTGTGTAGCAGTTGTCCGGGAATGTTCCATCGGTTTGTGAGCTCTAAGGCGGTGGCGAATCCAAAGAGAAAGCACGCCGATACGCCGCTTAACGGTCGCCAGTTCCCAAAGATGACAGCAGCAAGGGCAAGATAACCACGTCCGGCGGTCATCCCTTTTGTAAAATAATGAACTTCAGATGCGAGGAAACATCCACCTGTTCCGGCCAAAAGTCCACTTAACAATATCCCAAGATATTGCCATTTTGATCGGCTTAAACTCAGTGCCGCAAGTGCTTCTGTTGATTCGCCTGCTGCACGCAATCGCAAGCCCCAGGGTGTTTTGAACAGAAGGATGTGGCTCGCTACCATCAATATGGGTAGTAAATAGACGATGAAGCTGTATGAACCGATAAGTGGCAGCTGCCAGTGTGGCAGTCCGCCTACTTGTTCAGGCGGAGGCGAGAGATATTCTGTAATGCCTAACGCCAAAATGTTGATGCCTATCCCGGTGACAACTTGCTCCGCGTGAAATGTAACCGTTGCAACAGCATGTAACAGAGCCATCGCCATCCCACAACCGATGCCGACAAGCAACCCAATCCACGTTGATCCAGAACCTTGCGTTCCGACAATGTAACCAAAAGCCCCGATCAACATCATCCCTTCTAAGGCGAGGTTAATTACGCCAGCGCGCTCCGAATAAATCCCGCCGAGCGCAGCGAAACCTAACGGGGTTGCCATTCGCAAAGCACTTGGAATCAATTCAAAAATCATATTTTTAATTTTCCTTGCGGTTCGGCTAGGCAGGTTTAGATTTTGAAGTGCCTTTCCGTAGAGTCGCCCTCCACTTCGTTTCGGGCTTAGTTTTCTTTTTTCAACAATGAGATGCCTTCTATGCTAACTAACCAGATGATTAACATGCCTTGACCCGCCAGGAATAGCCCGCGCGGGATCCCCAACAAAATGTCGATGTCCAAGGCAACTTTGTTCAGTAATCCGAATAACACAGCTGCAACCAAAATACCGAAAGGATTGTTTCTACCCAAGAGTGCAACTGCTATTCCAGTGAAACCCCAACCCGCTGAAAAACTATCCAGATACCGATAACGGTATCCCATCACCTCAGCAACACCGGCTAATCCAGCGACTGCACCGCTTAATGCCATTACCCATACAGTTACAGTGCGTGGGTTGATCCGACCATAAGAGGCGACATCGCGCGCGTTTCCGACCAAACGGAGTTCGTATCCCCAACGCGTGTAGGTCAAGAAGATATGGGAGAGTGCCACACACCCGCAGGCAATTAAGAAACTTGCATTTAATGGGTTACTTTGTGGGAGGAAGGGTACTAAAGATGCCAATCGTGGGATTCGCGCCGTTTCATGAATCTGCGGGGTCTGCGGAATCATCTGCCCTGGTTCTTGGTAGACTGACGTGACGAGATAGTTCATGAGGGCAAAAGCGATGAAGTTCATCATAATTGTATTGATAACTTCATGGGCACCGTACTTCGCCTTTAGGATACCTGGGACTGCACCCCATACACCACCTGCAATCATTGCGCTTCCTATACACAGCGGAATCAATACGAAAGCAGGAAGGTTCAGGTGCATACCCACCCACGCAGCAGCAAATGCGGCGATGTAGAGTTGCCCCTCGCAACCGATATTGAACAATCCACTCTTATAGCCGATGCCGACAGCGAGTCCAGTAAAGACTAAGGGGGTCGCGTTAAACAGGACATACCCGAAATCATCAAAACTTGCGAATCCGCTGGAGAGGATAATCCTATAGAACTCTAACGCGTCTTGTCCTCGGATACGAACTACAATCCCACACGAAAGGAAAAATCCAAAGATAGCAAGTAGCGGTGGTATACAACTTAGGAAAAACTTTCTGGATTGAGAGGTGCTGCCTCGCAACAGCGAGATAAGCGATTTTCGGATATTCAAGAGTTCTTGGTCTCTACTAAATTTGACAAAAGTTCTCGGAACGTGTTATTATACATATAATATTAGGTCTACTGGACAGCACACCTGTTAGTATAACATAGGTGTTCGATTAAAACAAACCCGTGATTGATAGGGCATAGTAAGGAAAATACCATGGAGAGAAACACAACGCAGTCATCTCATCAGGAGAGAAACTCAACAGAACTTCCTGCTATTTTGGGTGGAACTCCTGTCTTTGAACAGACACCTGATGTCCCTTATCCGAAACTCGACGCGTGGAACCAAATCACGGAGGCGGAAGCGCAGGTTGTTTATGAGATGACGCTTCGGAACGAACTCTCTGGTGCCTCGCCAACTGTTCAAAAATTTGAGCAGATTTGGTGTGAACGTCATCAAACCCAATTCGCATTGAGTCTTACTAACGGGACGGCGGCCTTACACAGTGCTATGTTTGGGCTTGGTGTTGGTCCCGGCGATGAGGTTATCTGCCCAACCTACACATGGATCGGGTCAATCACACCAGCGTTGACATTGATGGCGATCCCCGTTTTCTGTGAGGTAGATCCAAAGACATTACTTATTGATGTCGAAGACGTTCGGCAGCGCATTACGTCAAGGACCAAGGCAATTGTGGCGGTGCATTTGTGGGGCAATGTCTGTGATATGGATGCACTCATGGCACTCAGTGAGGAGACAGGCATACCGGTGATAGAGGACTGCTCTCATGCCCACGGTGCATCTTACAAAGGCACCCCGTGTGGAAGTATTGGACAAGTAGGGGCATGGAGTTTGCAAGGCAACAAGCCGATTAGCGGTGGTGAAGGTGGAATGCTTGCTACCAACGATGTAGCCGTGTTTGAGCGGGCATGTTTGCTCGGTCAGGTCAATCGTTCTTTTGACGTTGAAGGAGAGGCCGCGGAAGCCCTACAATACACGCATTTGCCACCGATGGGACTTGGCGTTAAATTTCGTGCGCATCCACTTGCTATCGGTATCGCTTCTGTACAACTGAAAAAACTTGATGAACTTAATGCGGGCCGTCGTGTTTACATACAGGAGATTTCCGATGGATTGCAGGCAATTCCGGGCGTTTCTCCTATTGAGATTTATGAAGGGTCTGAATCTGCTGGGTTCTACGGTTTCCCGATCCATTACCATAAGGAAGAGATGCATGGACTGCCGGCACCATTGTTTGCGGAGGCTCTCAGGAAAGAGGGCGTTTTGGCGAATAATAGTCCTTATCCGCTCCTTGTTGGAGATGGGGTCCCGCTTTTTTCTCGGAGTTTGCCGGCCAATAGCAATCCATACCCTCTTCTGCATACTTTGCCGCTTTTTACACATGGGCTTGATATCTACATGAACGGTCGAGGCTCTCTCTGCACCGCCGACACGGGTGGCGCGTTTAAAACTTATGCTGCAGGCGATTTACCTGTGACTGAAAAAGCTTGTTCACAACTCATATTTTTACCGCTATTGACGCAGCCAGTAGCAGGTGCAGCGTCGGGAATCCTGACGGCTATTCGTAAAGTCTCTTTACATAGCCGGTTGATAGCCGCTTAAGTAGGCAGAGATGTTAACAGAATTTTCAGCACGAACTCGAGCCAACAATATTAAAACCTTCAAGACAGAGCCTTTGGATGTTTTGGTTATTGGTGGCGGTATCGTGGGGGCGGGTTTAATTCGTGATCTTGCGCTCAACGGAGGCATCAAAGCAGGATTAATAGAGCAAGGCGATTTCGCAAATGGCACCAGCAGTGCGACCTCACAACTTGTCCATGGAGGCTTTCGCTATCTGCTTAAACGTGATATTGACCTTGTTAAAAAATCACGTAAGGAACGTGAGATTCTCCGACGCATTGCGCCGAATCTTGTCAAACCGATGCCAATAGCACTGCTGAGTTACAAAGGCGATCCGTACCCGTTGGCAGGGATACAACTCGCTGCGTATTATTACAATCGCCTCTTTAAAGCAGATGAGGCAGAGAAAACAGCGGTCATTCGTGATGGGCAAAAAGTTCGACGTTTGGTAGGACCTATTGCCGCGGATGGACTAAAAGGCTGTGTCCTATTATGGGATAGCACTGTTGATGACGCAAGGTTGACACTTGCAACACTTAAAGATGCACACCGGCACGGTGCTATGGTCGCAAACTATGTCCGTTTCCTTGATTTTGTCAAGCAATCAGAGACTGTTGCTGGGAACCGTTTTTTTCGGATAACTGCTGAAGATATTGTTTCTGGACAACGTTTTGAGATCACCGCCCGGAAAATTGTGGCAGCAACGGGCCCTTGGAACGACGAAATATGGTGTAGAGACCCGAGTTATGATGGGGTCCCACGCTTGCTGACGAAAAATGCGAAAGGTATTCACCTCGTTGTACCTCGCTGTGGCAAGCAGCACGATTCGGAAGCGTACGGTCTGATTGCCTGCACACGTTCGGAAAAACAACACAAACGTAATCCGCGTGTCATTTTTATTTTGCCTGGTGCTCACAATACTTCTATTGTCGGTACCACTGAAACTACACCCCAAGAGGAACTTGGATCCGTCCGTCCATCCGCGGATGAGGCAACGTATCTACTTTCGGAAACGCAACGTATTTTTCCAGATAAATCTCTCGACAACGACGCGATCATCGCTGCGTATGCTGGAACCCGTCCGCTCATCGCAGCGAACAGACATGAGCGAGGTGTAGCAAGGACTGGTTTTGTTTCAAGGGATCACTTAATCACAGAGGGTCCGAGTGGTGTCATGTATCTCTATGGTGGAAAACTCACTACACACCGCCAGATGGCAGAGGAGACGGTGGACCACTTGGCAACGTTTTTGAATGTCCCGCGCCATTGTAAGACAGATACGGTTCCCTTGGAGACACTCAATGGAGACGTGAATTGCGCTTTACAATCGAGTGCTGACACGGAACGCCTCATTAAACGCTATGGAGATGGGTATCAGATGATTCTCAAGTATATCAACGAGGATGCGACACTTGCCGAACCGATAACGCCGTCTCTGCCATTCACGAAAGCTGAGCTGCTCTACGCATATTGGGGCGAGATGGCGATCACACTTGATGACCTCCTCTGGCGACGTACCCGTATCGGTTGGACACCGGGTCAGGGGCTTGACATTGCGCCGCAAATTGCTCAGTTCTTAAGCGCGAAAAACAACTGGAATCAAGCGAAGGTTACAGCAGAGGTTGCGGCGTATCGCGAACACATCCAGTGGCTGAATTTTTATCTCTAAGGCACGAAATTATGGAAGTTTACCGCTGGGAAGACCGGAAATTTGGAAAACTTGAGCCACTGCGCTTTGGCGCAGAGCGCGACTTTGAGGATCTCCTTGAAAAGGATGCGACGTTGATCCTGGGTGAACCTCTCTGCGTTATCAGTCGGCAACCACCCTTGAGTACGTCGAAGCAAAAAATTGATCTACTTGCACTTGACCGACAGGGCAATGCCGTGATTATTGAACTCAAGCGTGGAAAACCCTCAAGGACAGCGATCACGCAGATTTTAGAGTACGCTGCCGGTGTTTCTCAACTCTCCTTTATAGAATTAGAACAGCTCGCTTACCGATGGTGTCTACAGCACGGAAAAGAGTTCTCAACACTCACCGCACTGCACAGCGAATTTTTTGGATATGAACCCGGTGATATCCGTAAATCGGCGTTCAATCAACGGCAGCGATTGGTCCTTATTTCGGAGGGCGTGGACACGCGTGTTTTAGAAGTTGCTGAATATCTGCGGGCATTGGGACTGGATCTCACTTATATCTCCTACTTTTCCTATCACGCGCCTGATGAGATTTTAGTCGCAACTGAAACTGTTTTGGGAGGGACAGTTGTCAAGGAACAAGAACGGAGTTATGGCAGTACTACACAACAATTTATGACGCTCGCGTCATTTATTGAGACACTGCAGGTGAACGAGGAACTCCTACAGATCGCCAACGAATTTTTAGCGTATGTTGATACATGCGGTGCAACCCTTCGACCGCGTATCGCGAAACTTCGGATGACTATTGGGGGATGCTGGTGGCTTGACACGTACCCTTCAAGAAGAGCTACCCATTTTCGGGTGGATGTCCACGGTGACTTTACGCCGCTGCATATCGTTGAGTGCAGAGCCAACTTGCCTAACGTGACAGTCAAAAATTTTGGCATCTCTTTCAATATCGCTACGAAAGCACATCTGGACTATGCGATTGAGATTTTTGAGCGGGTTCGGAACTCGATTCTGTCCTCGTTGTAGACTTTAATTAAAAAAACGGAAAAAAACGGCGCGAAAACCTGATAATGAAAAATATGGACTGGCTTCGTTTTGGCAATCCCGAATATCTCCATTTTCTATGGGCGGTACCTCCTTTAATTTTCCTACTTCTCTTTGGGCTGCGACAGAAGCAGAAAGCACTGCTACGATTCCACAGCAATGTGAACCCCACGCATTTAAAACATCACAAAGTTCAGGCAGGGTTATTGCTCCTAAGTTATCTCTGCGTCACACTCGCAATAGCACGTCCACAGTGGGGTGCAAAATCCGAATCCGTCGCTGAGCGGTTGGATGTCATGCTTGCCCTTGACATTTCAACCAGTATGCTCGCGGCAGATGAGAAATCTGTTCGCCGACTTGACCACGCTAAGGCGTTCATATCTTCACTGTTGGATGAGCTTGAGAGTGATAGGGTCGGATTACTCTACTTTGCAGAGGCGAGTTTTGTGGTGTGTCCGCTGACGAGTGATACTGTCACGCTCCGGGAATTCTTGGCAGCGATAACCGCAGAAACGCTTGCGCACAGCGGCACCCGTATCCGTAACGCGATTGAAATCGCAATAGATCGACTTATTTCGGATCAAAACCAGTCAGCAATCGCGTCCGGTTTCGATGGACAAAAGGTTCTGATTCTTTTTACAGATGGGGAGGATCACGGGGAAGCGGCAGTGGAGGCAGCAAAAGCAGCGACCCAGAAAGGCGTGCATATCTATTGCGTCGGCGTTGGTAACCCTGTCAGGTCTGTGCCTATACCCTTGCTCAGTGATGTGGGTGCAGAAGCTACGCCCTATAAGCGCGATGCTAACGGGCAACTCGTGCTAACAACGTTAGATGAGACTCGTCTGCAAGAACTTGCTAAAGCCGGTAACGGCAGCTACTACCATGCAACAACGGGGATTACCGAGTTAGCGACTGATTTAGCACGCCTCGAAAAGCAGAAATTCAGAGTTCGTGCTGATGGTGACTATCAAGAACGCTTCCAATGGTTTGTTGTCGGTGCGTTGATTTTACTCATCTGTGAGGTGCTGCACTTCACGCTATGGTCTCGCAAGCCGCGCCGTTAAGAACTAAACGGTGTTGGTTCGGATTCGGTTGGTATTATGCTTTTTTGAGAGACAATCCGCCTGGCCGGAAACGCATCAAAAGGATGAGGATGATTCCGAAGATGAGGTATCGAGCGTTGCCAAATTGATAGGGAATGATGAAGCCAGGTCTCAAAACTTCACCTAAAGAACCGAGAATCGCCGCGCCTATCATGGCACCTCTGATACTTCCCATACCCCCGAGGACTACCATACACAAGATCAGGATAGATTCCCAAAAATCAAAGAATGGCACACTGATACT
The DNA here is from genome assembly GCA_951828385.1 of uncultured Poribacteria bacterium. GTDB lineage: Bacteria > Poribacteria > WGA-4E > WGA-4E > WGA-3G > WGA-3G. The sequence goes on along the minus strand of OX639973.1, from coordinate 1,634,133 downwards.
AACCTGGAATTGGGCAATAAACCCACCTCCGAGTGCACCGATCGCAGCACTCACAGCGAATGCCAGCGATTTATAACGACTGACGTTAATTCCCATACTTTCTGCTGCTTGTTCATCTTCACGGATGGCGACCCATGCTCTACCCACACGGGAATGTTGTAGCCGATAGGTGATAAAGATAACCAAGGTTAGCAGGATAATGATATGGTAGTAGTTATGCCAATTTTGACTGAAGGTTATTCCAAACAGTGTAGGCGATGGGATGCCACGGAGTTGACCGTTTGGCGCGCCAACCAACCATTGTTCGTTTCTCACAATACGGAAGAACAGTTCAGCAAAACCAAAAGTAACAATCGCAAAGTAATCACCCGTAAGTCGCAAAGTAGGTGCGCCGCGCAATAGTCCCCACACCGTCCCGTGTAACACAGCGAGAGGGAGGGCAATCCAATAACTAACCCCAAGCCTTGCCATCAATATTCCAGCAGTGTAACCCCCGATGAGGTAAAAACAGACATACCCCAGATCGAGCAATCCAGTAAATCCGCACACAATGTTGAGTCCGACCGCGAGAAGCATGTAGACACATGCCCGAACTATTATCCGTAGCATATACTCGCCACCTGGCCAGCCGAGATAGATATCGTACTGTGACAGAAAATCGACGATGTCATCTACACCATACATCAGCAGTGGTAGAAAACAGACAAGTAAGCCAAAGGTTATAGTTTTCGGTGTAAGTTTATCTTTCATGTTAAGCTCGATTTGCTGTTGATTTTCCAAATAGACCTGATGGTCGAATAACGATCACTGCGATCATGATTATATATGCAATTGCTAAGCGATAGCCTGAAGAGATATAGCCAGCCCCAAAAACTTCGGCTAAGCCGATGATGATACCGCCCAGCATCGCGCCTGTAATGTTGCCAATGCCGCCGAGAACGGCAGCTGCGAACGCTGCAACCCCTTTGTAATATCCCATAGTAGGTGTAATATTTTCGCTCAAGCCTACCATTATGCCGGCAACTGCCCCTAAAGCGGAACCAATAGCAAATGTTACTGCGATGACTTGGTTTGTTTTGATCCCCATTAAATTTGAGGCTACACGGTTTTGTGCGCAAGCCCGCATGGCTTTACCTATTTTGGTCAGGTAAATGAGTCTGTTTAAGGCGATCATTAAAACGACTGCCAGTAAAAGGATAGACACATCACGATAAGGGAGGATACCGCCGCCCGGCAGCGGTATGGCGTTTAGAATCTCGCCTGTTTGCATATTTACTTCGCTTATGAGGAATGCTGGAAGCGTTTCGGTTGGAAATAGCTGGGGCCTCGCTGACCAGATCATCCGTGCGAGGTTTTGTAGCACAAGGGATATGCCTATCGCTGTAATCAACGCCGATAAACGCGGCGCATCCCGAAGGGGGCGGTAGGCTACGAGGTCTATCAACATCCCTAACATTGCACATAGGAGCATACTGGCGGGTACTGCTATCCAAAACGGTATATTGAAAACCGTAACCAGCATCAGGGCAAGGTAGGCACCAAACATAAAAATCTCGCCATGGGCGAAGTTAATCAATTGAATAATGCCGTAGACCATGGTGTAGCCGACAGCAATAAGCGCGTAAATGCCGCCTAACACCAACCCGTTAATAAATTGTTCCAATAATTGCGCCATAATTATCTTCTTTGAGTGTTAACCTTGTTGAAAAAAGGCTCAGGTCAGTCAACAAAACCTCTTACTTCAGCTCACGCAGTTGTTTTTCTGCGGCAACAAATTGTCCATCTTTCACAATTTTCACGTAAGCCGGTTTATTCACCGTATCACCATTGATATCAAAATAGGTTAACCCTGTAACCCCTTTGTAGCTTTCTTCAGGCGTATCTAAGGATGCTAAATGTTCACGGATCGCTTGGCGGTTATCTGCGATGGTTGCTTCGGCATTATAAGTTTTAGTGAGTGCGTCCTGAATCATTCCGACAGCGTCGTACGTCAATGCAGCCCATGTATCAGGAGCTACACCGTGAAGTGCCTCAAAATCAGCTGCCATCTGTTGTGCCTCTGCGCCTCCTGCGCCAAACGTGAAAGGCGTTGTCAGGTAAGTGCCTTCAGCGGCGGAGCCTGCGATTGTGAGGAAATCTGGTGAATCCACGCCATCTGCTCCGAAAAACTGTGCAGTAATCCCGGCTTCCCGACCCTGTTTAACAATCAAGCTTGCTTCCGTGTAGAGTCCAGAGATAAAAATAGCGTCAGGATTTTTGGCTTTAATGCTCGTGAGTTGTGCCTTAAAATTGGTGCTGTCTCTTTCATACGCTTCCGAAGCGACGAGGGTAAGCCCTATTTTCTCGGCTTCCGCTACGAACGCGTTTCTTAAACCGCGACCGTAAGCATCATTATCAAAGAAGACGGCAACCGATTCAATACCCGTCAAGACGTTATCAAGATATTGCGCAATGAATTTCCCCTGAAAACCGTCGTGGTACAAATTTCGGAAGGTCCAGGAACTTCCTTCACAAACTTCCACAGCCGTTGAACCGGGGGACAGTTCAACAATACCTGCTCGGTCATAAATTTCTTGACCGGCTAATGAGCAGTCACTATTAAAATGTCCAACAACCGCGAGAATTTGCGGGTTGTTGGCGATGCGTTCAGCGACAAGACTTGCTTCTGAGGGTTTGCCGGCATCATCCTCAAAAAGCAGCGTCAGTTTCATACCGTTGATGCCGCCTGCCTCGTTAATTTCATTTTCTCTCAGCTCAGCACCGCGTCGGATCATTTCTCCGAACGCTGCGGACCCGCCTGTATACGGTGCTGCAACGGCAACTTTTAACTCTTTCTGCACTTTCGTCTGTGTTTCGCTTGTATTCTTATCTGGGGGCTGACATCCGAAAACAGACACAAACCCCACTATCAGCAACCCTACAAGCCAATTTCTCATGTTAGGTATACTCCCTTCATTTTTTTGGCAAATCTCACGTTCTATCAATCCGAATATGGTTATTTTACGGCAAGACCTGCCTAAAGTCAAGTTTAAATTCCAATTTATCTTCTTTACCGTTTGCACGGATGATCCGGACCCCTGGCACAATAATTCTAAGATCCGTCGCGTGACTCTCAAGCCGGTCAAAAATTAAAAAACCGCTCCGTTTCGCGCCAGAGAACAACTTCCCGCTTTCAAAAATGCTGTCCTCTATGACAATGCGTTCCCACTCTAACGCCTCAGCATCTACATAAGACTGATAATAACCGTAGTAAGAGGGATACGCAGTGGCGGCATACGGATGATACGCTGCACGCCCAGGATCACCCTGCAAGATGTTCACGTTATCATAAAGTGAATCAAAGTAATCGTTAGGTAAATTCGCGTATTGCGCCCCGTTTGCGTCCATGAGTACTGCTGTATCTCCGACAAGAACACGGCGATGCTCGCGATTATGGACTGTAATTTCAAACACCGTGTAGATAGGCTCAACAGTCCCGTTCCTTTCGACGATGAGATACGGATTCGTTTTCGGATCCTCAGTGAGTGTGAACAGTTCTACCTCATCAAGCGGTTTGATGGTAACGGCTACTCCGTTTTTTGCGACGGTTGCGGCACCTGTCTCAGCACTGATCTGGGCGTTAAAACGTCCAGCAATAGGTTCCATATAGACATCGATTGAGGGTTGTGGTGTCGCGGCACATCCTGCCAACAGTGCTCCCGTTAGAAAAAGCAAACCGATGCTGCCCATCATCTGATACCGGAAGAAGATGCGATTTTTCATATAAGTCATGGCTCTCACCCTCCTGTATAATTCTATTTTATGCGTTGTGAATTTTATTGTCAAGAATTTTGTTTTAACCAGGACTTACGCAAATTGGGCAAATATCGGATATTTAGACGCAAAAAGTAGGAATTTCCATCCTTTAAACCCCCTAAATCCCCCTTATCAGGGGGACTTTAAGAGGAAATGCGTAAGTCCTATTAACAACATTTACGGGTAGGCGCGCTTTGGCAGCACGCTGATTATTCTTCAGTCTATTCTAATTGCGCTGAACACTATTTTGAAACGGTCATAGGTACCCACTACCTAAAGGTAGGGGCTTGCGCTTCCTCGCGACTGCGGTTTTCTCAGAGAGTCCACCGTCTTACTATCGCTCCACTTTAGGCGGCCAAGCCCGCCCGTTTGATATTGATAGCAGCGTTTATGTCTCTGTCGTGGTGAGAGCCACATTCGGAACATGTCCACTGTCTATCTGAAAGAGAGAGATCTTGATTATGGTATCCACAATCACTGCAAGGTTTTGTCGTTGCTGTCCACTGACTAATTTTTTTGAGTTTTTTACCGTGCTTTGCACACTTCTGTTCCAGTATCTGTATGAACTGGTAGAAGGCGTGGTCAGAGACTTTGCGTCCCCAAAGGCGTTTCATACCGTCAAGGTTCAGGGTTTCAAAACAGAGTATATCAAACTCCGTGCAAAGTTGGGTAGCAAGTTTCCATTGCCAATCTGCTCTTTGGCGGGCGACTTTTCTGTGGTGCCTTGCCAAAGCACGGACACAACGCCACCAATTGTTAGAACCTTTGACTTTACGACTCAGTGCCTTACTCAGTGCCCGCAACTTTTTCAGGGATTGTTTGAGAAACTGCGGTGAGTGTATCTTATCGCCTTCGTCGCTTGTGAGGAATGTTTTGTTTCCGTAATCAAACCCTGCGCTCTTACCCGTCTTGGGTTTCGGTTCAGAATCGTCAACATTCTCGCACGAAAAGCAGAGCCAATAGTCACCGCACTTATCACGTTTGATTGTAATCGTCTTAATTAGACCTTTGATTTCTCGGTGTTTGTGAAAGGAGAACCATGTATCTATACAGTTGATTTTGATACGGTTCTTTTCAAGTGTGTAGCCCGCTTGTGTGAACGTCATGGAGTTGTATTTCTGACGCGGTTTGATCTTCGGGAAACCGACTTTACGGGTCGTTTCACCTGCTTTACGAGCTTTTATATTATCAAAAAAAGCGTCTCGAGATGCGCCGTAACGCAATACAACGTCTTGAACAACTTGACTCGGCAAATCTGCCCAATGCGGTTTGGTCGTCTTCTTCAGTTTTGTGACGTGTGCTTTCAAACGATACATAGATATATTTTTACCAAATATACGGTAATATCTACGATCAAGCAGCATAATATGGAGGTGTATCTGCCACATATCGTCAATCATATTACCAATCTTCACTATGTTAGACTGGCTCTGAAGTTTAAACTTGTATGCTTTTCTCATGGATTATCAAGTCTCAAGCGGTTATCCCCTACAGAGTCGGAGGCAGACACGTTACCGGGGGCCCCGCCCGTTACTCGGAAGGGGCGGTAACGCTCTGTATGTCTGCCAACTTGATACTGTAATGATACAACATTTTTCGTGCAATGTCAAATCTATTTTGAGTTTCAAACGCAATGCCCGTCTACATCCCCTACCTAAAGGCAGGGGGCTTGACGGGGGAGTGCTAAAACTCCCATTTTAACAATGTGGCGCGGTTATGCCAAACGAGTACTCCCGTCGCGGTACCGATTGCTGCACCGACGACAACATCTGAAGTATAATGTCGTCCTAAATAGACCCGTGAGAAACTAACGAGTCCCGCACCGATATAGAGTGGAATTCGCCATTTCGGATACCGATACCCTAAAATTGTCGCAACACTGAACGTAATGGATGCATGCCCTGATGGCATTGCTGGGTTCCCGAGTGTTTCATCAAGTGGTCGTTTTCTCCCAATCAATCTTTTCATACCATACGTTATGATTCCCGATCCTATGTATGCCGAAGACAAAAGTCTTCCAGTTTCCCGATGTGATTCGTTTCCATACGCCATAAGAAGAATTGAGACACCCATCACGCCTCGATAGTCTCCGAGCTCTGTGATTCCTTCCATGCCTGTCCATAACGGTTCCTGACGTGGTGGTGCATCGTAGATACGATCAAAGAGTGTTTGGTCCCAGCGTGACAGGAAATTTTCGGCATTCGTTTCTAATCCTGTTATGAAAGTGCAGAAAACCGTAACACATATAAGCCACGGTTTAAAGCCTCTCGCGAAGATGTAACTAACATACCTATACTGCATTATGAAATTCTGCTTGACCTATGACGTTGTATCTCTTATAATTTCGTGAGGCGCGAAATCCTGTATTACAATAGCACATTGGAGATAAAAAGATGCAAATCCGCAATGCCGTGGTTGAGTATAATCTGGAAGAGGCGGCAGCGACGCTCGATATCTCACCTGAAGTCCTCAAATGGGCAGTTGACGCTGAACACCTGCAGTGTTACTATCGACTCGGCAAAAACGATTATCGGTTCCATGAAGCGAGTCTCCGCGCCAATAGGGAATTGCTTTCAGAAGACGATTATCTCACTGAACTCCTCGACGCGTTTTCGCTTTCAGAGACTACCACGGCGCCTGACGCTCAGGAAGCGGATCCACCGTCCAAGCCATCCGATCCATAACTCGCTCCTGCATTTTCAATCTAATAGCCGTGCAGTCAGGGGAATCCCAGAGATTGTTCGTCTCTTGCGGATCCGAATCCAGACTGTAGAGTTCTCCACCGCCTGTCCCGTGGGCAACGACAATCTTATGCTGTCTGCTCCGCACCATAGTGGCATGTGCGGCAGGTTCCGTGTGCCATCCCATAGCGTTGTAATACTCGCAATAGACATCATCGCGGTGTGTATCTAACGCTATTTCGCCCGCCAGCAGTGGCAATAGACTCTGTCCCTGCATACCGGCATAAGGTTCCAGATCGCTTGCCTCAAGCAGTGTCGGTGCCAGATCTACTAATTCTACCAGAGCATCTGAACGTGCTCCATTGTTCAGCATTCCGGGTCCAGAAATAATCAACGGCACACGGACAGCGGGTTCGTAAAAGTAGGGTCCCTTTAGATAGATACCGTGGTCGCCGAGCATCTCGCCGTGGTCGGATGTGAAAATGACAATTGTATTCTCGCGTTGACCGGTCTCTTTCAAAAAGTCCAGCAAACGACCGATCTGTGTATCAATGACATCAATCATCGCCCAATATGCGGCGCGTACCCACCGGTGATCTGTGTCGCTCATTTCGGTATAGGGGTATCCAGACTTGTTGCCGTAAGCACCGCCGTGGTCAATCTGTTGCCAGATCGGTTTATTTTGCAGTTCACCTTCAACATAATTAGGCAGCGGAATATCATCGAGTACATCGCGGTAGCGTTCCAATGCTGCTACCGGCGGATCGAATGCGTGGTGAGGGTCAAACATATTCAACGAGAAGAGCCACGGTTGTTTGAAACGTTCTGCGCTTCCGATAAATGACATTGCCCGCTCAATGGACCATGTAGTTTGGCTGTGTTCTTCTGACGGAATCACTTGGACGTATTTCGATTCTTGGAACGGTTTGCTATCTCGGCGGAGTCCTTTATCGTGTAACCATTGGATATAATCGTGTGTGAACCAAGCGTCACCCGGATCGTGTGACCAGAAGAACTGATCATAGCCATCGTCAATTCGTGCTTCTGTTCCTTTGCAGACGCGCGGGTTACAGGGAGCGAGATGTAATTTACCGGCTAAACCGCAGACATATCCGGCATCACGGAGCAGTTTCGTCACCAGCACTTCATCGGGTGGGATTGCCTGTCCGTTTTGCCTGCATCGTGTTGTGCGTGGGTACCGTCCGGTGAGAAAGCTGGCTCGGCTTGGTGTGCAGACCGGACTTTGTGAATATGCGTGTTCAAGGAGGACACCTTCTTGTGCCAACTTGTCCAAATGTGGTGTCTGGACAAATGGATTTCCGTAACAACCTAATGAATCAAAGCGCTGTTGGTCACTACAAATCCAGAGTATATTGGGTTGATTTTCCATGTGTCCTTTTCTCCTCAGGACTTACACAATGTGGATTTTCGCGAGACTGTACCCTTTCGTCAAATGACGAAGGGTATTTTATCCTTTTTTCAAGTCGCCAAATAGCGAGTTGCGATCATCGAGGGACCTTCGTATTTTTACGTAAGGGACAGATCACTGGTGAGGCTTCGTCATTTGACGAAGGGGTATCATAGAAAAACAGCGAAACACTTGCACTGACTTTCGTCTTAATTCTCATCAATTTCCGTTAGAATTTGAATCGCTGCCACTGTAGCTGCGGACTGTATCAATTCCTTTTCGGTTTCCGCTGCTGCTATTGTTTTGATAACCTCAACGGCTGCTTCCGCCTGAGCAATCTCAACGGGGACGCGCTCTTTGGCAACAGCAGCTGCCGCTTCTGCTTCGGCTATTTCAACTGGAACGCGAGCCTTCGTAATCTCCGTGAGAACCGCTGCTTCTGCGATCCTAACCTGTTTCGCAGCTTCAATACGCTCTGAGTCCGTTTTCGCCTGCAACTTCGCCTCAACCGCACCAACCAGTGCTTGTAGTTTTGCCGCTTCTACAGAAGCCTCTGCGAGAATTCGAGCCTTCTCCGTATCGGCTTTCATCAAGATTTTCGCCTTTTCTAAATCTGTATAAGCCTGTGTCTTTGAAACATCAGCTCCTATTTTCGATTTGACGATTTCAGCATAAGCACGGATCTGAGCCTCACGGATTTCCGCATCCGCACGGATCTGCGAGGTTTTCACCTGAACATCAGCACGCGTTTTTTCCCTTGTCACGTCGGCATCGGCGCGGATCTGTGCTTTGGTAACCTCAGCATCGGCACGCGCTTGTGAGGCTTCCGTCCGCTTCTGTTCCTTTGCGACTTCCGCATCCGCACGCACTTTTGCAGCTTCGGTGCGCTCTTGTTCTTTGGCTATCTCAGCCTCGGCACGCATCTTTGCTTCCTCTTTTTGAGCATCCGCACGCACTTTTGCAGCTTCGGTGCGCTCTTGTTCTTTGGCTATCTCAGCCTCGGCACGCATCTTTGCTTCCTCTTTTTGAGCATCCGCACGCACTTTTTCTTTGGCAACTTGCCCACCCTGTTTAACGGCTTCTTCCATTAAACCACTTTTCGACGGAACACACCCCGCTAGCATAAAGGACAATACTAACAAATAAACACAAAAACATTTCTTAAACATCAAAAATAACTCCTTTCGGTAAAAATAAATTTCCACAAATTTGATAGGCGCGCTGATGCAGCGCGCCTACCAGAAAATGGTTGAACTTATCCCATTTTCGTTAGTTTGCTTTGAGCCTACCCCAGGTAGTTGCGAGTTTGCCTTGTGCCTCTACTGCGGTGAGTGTTGCGCCAAGGCCGTTGTTCATGATATCATTAACCTCTTCCGCTGATAGACCGCGTTTCCAGAGGTTGAGGTCGTCCATCAGTCCAGTGAAAGGTCGGTTGTCGTCAATGTTAACGCCAACGCGTGCGCCCTGTCCCCAGTTGTCTGCAATAGCCGTGTCAAGGCGCGCCGCTTCTTCACCGACCTTTTCACCGTTGATGTAGAGAACGGCTAATCCGTCAGCGCGACTGTACGTGCCTGCATAATGCTGCCATTCATTGGCTTTGTTTTCGCCAGCACGGATATCAAATATCGTCCTACCAGGGTTAGGTCCCCGATTGAGCCAACGAAAATTTCCGTCGCCACGTGCTTCTGGGTGTATAAGCCACGTGCCATCGGTTGCGCGAGCGTTGAAAAGTGCCATATCCGATACGGATTCGACGTTAATCCACGCGAGAAGACTCATGCCTTCGGTGGGGATGTCCTCAGCCTTGACATTGGAGCCGTCTAAATCAAGGAAGCTGCCGGCTGCGAATTGGGCGGCTTTCCCGAATTTCCCGTCATTGGATTGTGTGACATCGCCATTAATCTCGCCATCGTAGTTACGTCCGGACTTTTCAAGAACGGTAGTTCCGTCAAAGTCTTCATAGTCGAAATACAGGACCAAATCCGGATCTAAAATCTGAGCGGATACGTCCTGAACTTCTGCTGTAAGCATACAGAGAGCACCTACCAGAAGTAAGCACACCAGATAAGAAGTTAGTGTAAAGTTGCGTTGCATCTTTTGAAATCCTCCTTTAGATGAACCATTTTTTACTTTTTTACAACAGCTTAGAATTTACGCGAATATGAGAGGCACGCCACTGATCTGTTACAAATAATCTAATGACGTGCCAAAGGAGAAGTGGATTGAATCTCTTTCCACTTTCATGAGTTACACCTTACTTTGAAGCCTTAAGTTTTCCCCATGTAGTCGCCAGTTTGCCGCGCGCTTCCACAGAGAGAAACGCGTCAACACCATCGTTCATAATAGCATTGACTTCTTCCTCTGTTAAGCCGCGTTTCCAGACGTTAAGCTCATCCATCAGTCCGGTAAAAGGACGTTTATTGTCAATGTTGAAGCCGACACGTGCGCCCTGCCCCCAGTTATCTGCGATAGGCGTATCAAGGCGCGCCGCTTCTTCACCGACATTTTTGCCGTTGATGTAGAGAACGGCTAATGCGTCCGCGCGACTGTACGTGCCTGCGTAATGCTGCCATTCGTTGGCTACGTTTTTACCTGCTCGGATATCAAATATCGTTCTATTAGGGTTAGGACCCCGATTGAGCCAACGATAATTTCCATCGCCACGTGCTTCTGGGTGTACAAGCCACGTGCCATCGGCTGCGCGTGCGTTGAAAATCGCCATATCCGATATGGCTTCAACGTTAATCCACGCGACGATACTCATACCTTCAGTAGGAATATCATCAGGATCAACATTGGGGCCATCTAAATCAAGGAAGCTGCCGGCTTCAAAAAGGGCGGCTTTCCCAAACTTCCCATCATCGGATTGTGTGACCTTGCCCTCAATCTCACCATCGTACCCGCGTCCGGACTTTTCAAGGACGGTACCGCCCTCGAAGTCTTCGTAATCAAAATACAGGACCAAATCCGGATCTAAAGCTTCAGCGGATACGTCCTGCATTTCTGCTATAAGCAGACAGAGCGTGCTTATGAGAAGTAAGCACATCAGATAAGGCGTTAGTTTGAAAATCGGTCTTGTAAATATCAGATTCCGTTTCATTTTTTAAGGCCCCCTTTAGATGAATCATCCCTTTTTCATTCTACTTTGATACCTTAAGTTTTCCCCAAGTCGTCGCCAGTTTGCCTTCCGCCTCTACGGCGAAAAATTCTTCAATACCATCGTTCATGATAGAATTGACTTCTTCTTCAGTTAAGCCGCGTTTCCAGACGTTAAGTTCATCCATTAGTCCGGCGAAAGGTCGGTTGTTGTCAATGTTATAGCCGACGCGTGCCCCCTGATCCCAATCGCCTGCGATAGGCGTGTCAAGGCGCGCCGCTTCTTCACCAACATTTTTGCCGTTGATGTAGAGAACAGCTAATGCGTCCGCGCGACTGTACGTGCCAGCGTAATGTATCCATTCTTTGGCTTTGTTGTTCCCTGCCCGGATATCAAATATCGTCCTATTGGGGTTGGGACCCCGATTGAGCCAACGATAATTTCCATCGCCACGTGCTTCTGGGTGTACAAGCCACGTGCCATCGCCTGCGCGGGCGTTGAAAATCGCCATATCTGTGACGTTATCAACGTTGATCCACGCCACAACACTCATTCCCTCGGTAGGAATATGGTCAGGGTCTATATTCGGGCCGTCTAAATCAAGAAAACTACCCGATGTAAATTCCGCAGCTTTTCCAAACTTGCCGTCGTCCGACTGTGTGACCTTCCCATTAATTGCGCCGTCGTACCCGTGTCCAGATTTTTCGACGACGGTATCTCCGTCGAAGTCTTCATAGTCGAAATACAGTACTAAATCTGGATCTAAGATATTGGCGGATACCGTCTGAATTTCAACTGTCGTGTATAGACAGAGAGTGGATATCAGAAGCAAGCACACGAGATAAGGGTGCAGCTTGCAAGCCGATATTATAGATAAATTGCGTTTCATGTCAAAATCTCCTTTAACTAACGAATTGTTCGTTTGTTTTTTTCCAAACGCCTACTCGTATTAAAAGTTTACCATTTTTCTATTTATATGTGCAACAGAAATCTAAAATTTTCTTGATTTTAACTTCGCTTTGCGGTAAACTGATTTAGGATATAGATAGAAAAATCTAAGGTATCGAAAGGGAGCTCAGGTTGCAAAGTGTAGGAATTATCCCGGCTCGCTATGCCTCCAGCCGTTTTGAGGGGAAGCCATTGGTGGATCTTCTCGGCAAGCCGATGGTGCAGCATGTTTATGAAAGTGCCTGTCGTTCGGAAACACTGGATGCAGTGATTGTCGCAACGGATGACGAGCGAATTTACGACGCTGTAACCGAATTCGGTGGAAACGTTGAGATGACCGGTGCGTGCGAAACCGGGACCGAACGCGTCGCTGTTGTCGCAGAGCGGTTGAGATGTGATATTGTCGCCAATATTCAGGGGGACGAGCCGTTACTCAAACCTGCCCAGATAGACTTGATGCTGCAACCGCTCCTTGACAACCCAGAGGTCCAGGTTTGCACATTAAAACAGCGGGTTAAAACTGCTATAGATTATCGGGATATCAACGTCGTAAAAGTTGTTACAGATCTCCAGGGCAACGCATTATACTTTTCACGTGCCTCTATGCCCGGCAAAGTCCCTGACAGCGAACTCCATAAATTTCCTGTATATCGGCATGTCGGGTTGTACGCTTACCGGCGCGAGCAGCTTCTCGCTTTCACAGGGTGGGACAGTACACCCTATGAACTGGCAGAGGGTTTAGAACAGTTACGGTTTTTGGAAAACGGTGTCCCGATTCATGTCGTCGAAACGGATACGCCACTTATTGGGGTTGATGTTCCGGCCGATTTGGAACGGGTGAAACAGATTTTGGAGGCTTCATAAAGAAATTTTTATGACAAAATATATTTTTGTGACAGGTGGCGTTATCTCAGGTATCGGTAAAGGGATCACGACAGCATCTCTTGGGCGGTTGCTGATCAATCGCGGGTTCAAGGTGATTGTCGTTAAAATTGATCCATACCTCAATGTTGATGCGGGGGTCATGAATCCGTTCCAACACGGTGAGGTTTTCGTCACCTGTGATGGCGCGGAAACCGATCTTGATTTAGGAAATTATGAACGGTTTCTCGGCATAGACCTGAACAAATATTCTAACTTCACCACTGGTTCCGTCTATAAGGAAGTAATTGAGAAAGAACGGCGAGGCGATTATCTTGGCGAAACCGTGCAGCTGATTCCGCATATTACGGATGAGATCAAGAGACGCATATATCAGATCGGTGAAGATAACGAAGCCGAGATTGTCATTACGGAGATAGGTGGAACTATCGGCGATTTTGAGATGCCCCCTTTCGTGGAAGCCATCCGACAAATGGCAGTTGAGGTGGGACGCGAAGATACGATGTTCCTCCATGTGTCGCTCATTTACACATTACCTAATGGCGAGAGCAAGAGTAAACCGACACAGCATAGCATCCGTAAACTCCAAGAGTTAGGGGTACTGCCGGATGTCCTGCTTTGCCGTACGAGCCAGACGTTAGATGACGCTTTCCGCCGGAAAATCGCGCTCCTCTGTGGCATCTCTGAAGAATGTATCTTTGAAGGATTGGACACAAAGTGCGTTGATGAAATCCCGCTTAATTTTGAACGCCAAGGGATGGGACATCTCGTTTTGAAAAGGCTTGGGCTTGAGGCACGCGCCCCGATGGATGCTGAATGGGTCGCGATGGTCGAAAAATTGAAAAACCCGAAGCGGAAAGCCCGAATTGCAATTGTTGGAAAATACACAACCGGTAGCGATGCTTATATCAGTGTCCAAGAAGCTCTCAAGCATGGCGGAATCGCTAACGAAGCCTCGGTTGAAATTGAGTGGATAGAAGCGGAGTCGCTCATGGAACATCCGAATCTTGACGATGTTTTTGAGAATGCGGATGGGATACTCGTCCCAGGTGGATTCGGCTATCGTGGGATTGAAGGGATGTTGGTCGCTGCACGATACGCCCGTGAAAATGACATTCCGTATTTCGGATTATGTCTCGGAATGCAGTGTCTGGTAATTGAGTTTGCCCGGCACGTCGCGAACCTAAAAAAAGCAAATAGCACAGAAGTAGACGAGAAGGCCCCTTATCCGGTTATAGACTTAATGCCCGAACAGCGTTCAATAGCTGACCTCGGTGCAACAATGCGGCTCGGACATTATCCGTGCGTCCTGAAAGAAAATACCAAAAGTTATGAGGCGTATCAGCAGCCTATTATTTTAGAGCGTCACCGTCATCGCTATGAATTGAATAACCAATACCGCTCGCAATTGGAAGCAGCGGGGCTCTGTTTTAGTGGATTGTCGCCTGACGAGAGTCTCGTTGAAATTGCTGAGATAACGGATCATCCGTGGATGATAGGTTCACAATTCCACCCCGAATTTCAATCTAAACCGCTTGCCCCGCATCCGCTTTTTCGTGAATTCATCGCAGCGGTACTCGCCTATCAGTGCCAAGATGAAGATATGAAAGGGGGAGAAAAGCAATGAGCAACGCAGCTACAGTCCGTTCTCGTGCTTGGTACGGGGATGAGGAACTGACGCTAAATTTTCCAACGGGTTGGGAAGTCGAAGTATTAGGTCCTAAAGACGCACCTGTACTCTCTGATGCGCAAATTGAAAAGGCATTTGCTGAACCGATTGGCACCCTGCGTATTTCGGAGCTCGCGAGGGAAAAAAGGAGTGCTGCTATTATTGTTGATGATCTGAGCCGTCCCACCCCTGCAGCGAAGATTATCCCGTTTCTCCTCCGTGAGTTGGCATCGGCAGGTGTTCCGAAATCCGAAATCCGATTTGTTGTTGGGCCCGGCTCCCACCGCCCCTTGACTGATCAAGAGATCTCGGCAAAAATTGGAACAGATGTAGCGGCTGAATACGAAGCAACGAACCATGATTTCCTGAGTGGTGATCTACGCGCCCTCGGTAGCCTTGATAATGGGATGCCTATTTATATTAACCGTATTGTTGCGGATGCGGATTTTAAAATCTGTGTCGGCGGTATTTATCCGCACAGTTCTGTCGGTTTTACTGGAGGGGCAAAGTTGATTGTTCCCGGTGTTTCAGGATTCGCGACAATATTTTACTTTCATACCTACTCATCAAGCCGCGGTCCAGCAATTATTGAGGGGGAAGAAGGCGATGAACCCGACCGACGCGCTTGTGCTGAGATGGCAGCAAAAATTCTCGGACTTGATGCTATTGTAAACGTGACACTGAATACCCATCGTGAGATCTCTGGAGTGTTCTTAGGGGACTTTGTAAAAGCGCATCGTGCAGGTGCGCGTTTCGCCTTGGAGACTTATAGCACACCGATATCCGAAATGAGTGAAAAAGCGACTGATTTGATTGTGGCAAACTGCTATCCGCTCGATTCTGATGCAATCCAACTGGATAAGGCACTGGCAGCTTTTAGTTATTTTCAGAACGCCTATACATTGGCACTCTACCCTGCCAGTGATGGCAGCTGCTACCACGGTCTGTACGATAGACTTGATTATCCGCGCTATCTCCAGCAGCGCGCCGAACAGATTCCGATCGAACCACCAGTGCCGCAAATCGGACCCCGCCACCAACTACACGTCTGGTCTGAGCACTTTGGCGCAGATGAATTCCACAAAGAATACCCAGCTGCACGCCTTTTTCGCAACCTTGAACAAGTGATTCAGCTTTTTGCGGAGAAACTTCCAGAACACGCACGCGTCGGTGTCTTGCCAGCAGCCGGAATTCAGATATTAGCCTAACAACATCGGGATTAAAAACCTTTCTATGAAATGGAGACAATCATGAACAACACTGCTACAGTCTACTCCAGTGCTTGGTATGGAGATGAAGAACTGACATTGAATTTCCCAAAAGGTTGGGAGGTGGAGGTACTTGGACCCAAGGACGCACCTGCACTTTCTGATATCCAGATTGAACGGGCATTTGCTGAGCCGATCGGCACCGCGCGTATAGCAGAACTCGCGAAGGGTAAAAAGAGCGCTGCTATCGTCGTTGACGACTTGAGTCGTCCGACCCCTGCCGCTGCAGTTGTTCCAGTGCTTCTGCGTGAGTTAGCCGCAGCAGGTGTCCCGAAATCCGAAATTCGGTTTGTTGTCGGCGGCGGTTCCCACCGACCCCTCACTGATGAAGAAGTCGCGAAGAAGATTGGCGCAGATATTGCTGCTGAATATGAAGCGACAAGTCACGACTTTATGGGCGGCGATCTACGCGCGTTGGGAAACCTTGAGAACGGCATGCCTATTTACCTGAACCGTGTTGTCGCGGATGCGGACTTCAAAATCTGTCTCGGTGGCATCTATCCACACGGAGCCGTCGGTTTCGGCGGCGGCGCGAAATTGGTTGTGCCCGGAATCGCTGGTTTCGCTACAATGTTCTATTTCCATACCTTCTCGCCGAGTCGTGGGCACGCTGTCGTTGAAAGAAAAGGCAGTGAACCCGATCATAGAGATTTTTCCGAAGCCGTGGCTCATGTCCTCGGACTTGATGTAATTGTCAACACTGTCCTGAATCGTCGCCGTGAAATTTGTGGACTGTTCGTAGGCGACTTTGTACAGGCACACCGTCAAGGCGCGCACTTTGCTTTAGATACTTACAGCACGGAGATACCGGAAGCGAGTCGAAAAGAGACGGATTTGGTTGTGCTTAACTGCTACCCGCTTGATAGTGATCCGATTCAAACAGGCAAAGCATTGTGGGCGACGCGTTATTTTGAGAAAGCGCATAAGATGGCACTCAACCCCGCAACTGACGGCATCTGCTATCACGGGTTGTTTGAGCAAATTGATTATGCTCGCTTCGTGCAGCAGAAGGCAGAGCGGACGCAATCTGAACTTCCCGCACCACAACTCGGCACACAAGACCAACTGCACGTCTGGTCAGAACACTTTTTAGTCGATGATTTTTACAAAAAACATCCCGGCGCACGCCTCTTTCGGGATCTCGATCAGTTGATTGGGCTGTTCGCTGAGAGACTTCCGGCATACGCTAAGGTTGCTGTACTACCTTCCGCTGGGATTCAGGTATTAGCACCGGAGGAATAGATGCAGATATCTAAAGAGTATTCGACCGAAACCTCCTTCCTACAAAGCGTTAATACCTTCCTTGGTAAAGTCGAAACCGGTGCGTTGTGCCTTATTATCGCGATGATGCTCGGGCTTGCAATACTCAAAATCGTCATGCGTTACATATTCAGTGCAAGTCTGTTGTGGAGCGATATAATGCTTCAGCACTTGACGCTCTGGCTCTGCTTCTTCGGTGCCGCGCTCGCTACTTGTGAAAGACGACATATCAGTATTGATGTACTGAGTCGGATTCTGCCGGGAAAGGTCACACGTTGGACGAACCTTGCGGTTGATTGCGCTGCTTTGGTAGTGGTTGGGATTTTAGCGTATTACGGTTTTCTCTTTCTTGGAGATGAGCAGTCAAGCGAGGCTGTATTAATCGGAAGTGTCCCTTTGTGGTGGGCGAAGACTATTATTCCCTACGGTTTTGTTCTCATCGGCATCCATGTGGTGCTTCAGATGGGCATCCATCTAACAGATAATGCGGATACGCCAGATGCTGTTGAAGGAGAATCGGAGTAATGGGATTAATTATTGGCATCGGTTTGATAGGCTTTGCACTTCTCGGTGGTGCGCTTTTTGTCTTATTGGGTGGTGCCTCGATTATTGGCTATGCCATGGCAGGCGAACCCATCTCAACAATCCTGATTGATTTCAACCGGCTCACCCGGAATTCGACAATCCTGATTATCCCGCTCTTCACCTTTGCCGGATATATCATCGCTGAGGGGAAGGCACCACAACGGTTGGTGGCGTTCGCACGTGCGAGTGTCGGCTGGTTGCCGGGTGGTATCGCTGTGGTTGTCCTCGGGACCTGTGCGTTTTTCACGACTTTCACAGGCGCGTCCGGCGTAACGATTATCGCACTCGGCGGGCTGGTCTATCCGATTCTACGGCAGACATATAACGAGAAGTTTTCGCTCGGATTGATAACCGCTTCTGGGAGCATCGGGCTGCTGTTTCCACCGAGTGTCCCACTTATCCTCTACGCGATCATCGCCCAGGTTCCTATTGACAGGATGTTTCTTGCGGGTATTATTCCCGGCCTGCTTATTCTCGGTGTTCTGAGCATCTACTGTTGCGGCTGGAGTGTTATCAAAAAGACTGAGACAACACCGTTTGATTTGATGGTTTTCCTGAGAACGCTCTGGGAGGCGAAGTGGGAACTATTTCTGCCAATTCTCATATTAGGTGGCTACCTTTCTGGCAAAGTAACACTTGATGAAACTGCCGCATTGACCGTCATCTATGCTTGTGTCGTAGAAATTGGCATCCATCGGTCTATTTCGTTGAAGGTGTTACCGCGCATTGTTAAGGAGAGCACCTTGCTTGTCGGGGCAATCCTTATTATTCTCGGTATCGCTTTAGGGTTAACCAATTATCTCATCACGCTTGATGTGCCTACGACAGTTCTTGATTGGATACAGTCAACAACAGAAAGCCGCGTTATTACACTCATCGGACTCAATATTTTTCTGCTTATTGTTGGGTGTCTGATGGATATCTTTTCGGCGATAATTATCGTGGTGCCGTTACTGCTTCCTATCGCTGAGCAATTCGGGATTGACAAGGCGCATCTCGGTATCATCGTCTTGACCAACTTGGAAATTGGGTATTTAACACCGCCTGTCGGAATGAATCTGTTCATCTCCAGCATGAAGTTTGATCGGTCTGTCATTCTGCTTTACCGATCCGTTCTGCTGTTTATCGCGCTGTTGTTGGTGGCACTTGTACTGGTGACTTATGTGCCGGAATTGAGTCTCTGGCTCCCGAAAGTCTTTGGCAAAACATCAGCACCTCTTTTTTAAAAAAACAAGTCTGGCGATAGGATCGCCAGACTTAAAAATTACATTTGTGAATTAGGTCAACCACTTTCCTTCGGTGCTGCGGATCCAGCATCAACGGTTACCTCTGGGGAACCGTTCTGATCTGGTTTGACTGTCGTTGATGGCGCAGCTTGTTTTTTTGTCGCGGGTTGTGCTTGACTTAATTTCGGGCGGGCACGGAACTCAGGAAGCGGTCCCGGTGGCTCATAAGTCGTATGTATGGGCCGCTGCCCTACCGAGTGCTCAATACCGTTTTCTCTGGTTTCAATGGGTTGTGCTTTCATACAATCATATCTCCCATCTGTTGATTCAATTTTTCCTGAACCCGCTGGCGGCGACGGCGCGTCAAAAGGAAATCTTCCTTTAGCATTTGCGAACCGACCAATAACCATTCTCGATACTGTTCAAATGTAATCTTGAAGGGTTCCAGCGGAAAATCGGGGTTCACTTCCATGTCATAGATGAACCGTTCCAAATTGAGGCGTAAGCTCTTGAAGTACTGTGCATTGTGGCTCAAATCGGTTACACGATCTGAGATTTTAAGGATAATGTGCAAAAGTGATAAGAATGCGGCACATCCAGCTATAATCAGCCATGCTAATTTGCCTGTGGGTGTTCCCCATAACATCCACCCTATCATGACTGAACCGATGGTTGTAATTGTCACAATGCTCTTAATCAACCCATCTATCGGTCTCCAGATCTGAAGCACTGAGGTCATGAGACTTTCAGCGTAAGCGACGCGGTAGAAGGTTTCAAGTGCTGTCTGCCAAAGTAGGTCTTTCTGATATTCTTCAGCAGTTTTTTGCATGTAAAAGGTCTCCTTTTAGAGATGCGTTCCACCACAATGGCAGGCACATCTTATGTGAGGGTACATGGATTTTTTGTAGGTTCTACGTCCATTGGTACTTAACGAAAGAAGTTGAGATTCGGTGACACGTTCTTCCTTTCTGTCCCCGAGCAGCGGGAATAAATAGAAAAGATTAAGATTCAGAGAGTGTTCCTCCTGTTTTGTGATTACGCTCGGTGGTGCTTTAGCAAGTCCCAATTCGGCTCAAAACCGATGCCGGGGCGAGATGGAACGGTAACATACCCATCAGGTTCTAAAACCATCGGGGGGAAAAACATTTCACCGCGCAACGGATCCACAGCCGATGGATAGTATTCTAACATCAGGCCGTTATCTCGACTTGCAGCGATATGGATTTGCAGTTCTTGTGCGCCGTGTGGTGCAATCAACTTTTCGGCTGCCAATGCTTCTTCAACAACCCGCATCGCTGGATCATAGCCGGGGAGGATCGCGACATCCAAGTTGAAGACATCCGCGCCGTCGTAATCAATCAGTGTTTGGAAATAGTGTAATCCGTATCCGTTTTCTCCCGTCGCGATTTGGATGCCGTAGTCCTGCGCGATTGCACGCAGCGTCTTATGCCCTCGATAATCGTGGCTATGAATCGGCTCTTCAAACCAGAAGATATTGTTCGCCTGAAGTGTGGGTAAAAACGCGCGCGCCTCTTCAATCGACAATGCACAATTCGCATCTACCATGACGGTAATATCGGAGCCGACCGTTTCGCGAACCACCTCAATCCGTTTGATGTCTGTTTCAAGTCCAGCATCGGGGTCTCCAATCTTCATCTTAACCGCTGTGGCGTTAAACGCATTTATATTCCGCGCCATCTCTTCACGAAGTTCATCAAACCCCTTCTCTCGACCATAGTAACCACCGGCGATATAGGTGCGGATGCGTTGCTGCGTACCACCGAGTAAGGTGTGAACAGACTTCTCTGCTATTTTCCCGCGGATATCCCAGCACGCTTGGTTTATCGCCGCGATGACTTGCGTGTGATAGCCACCCGGTCCATAGATTTTGTAGTTCTCGGCTAACTGTGAGACATAAGCCGTATCTGTTACATCGCGTCCGATCAAAATGGGACGAAACAGGTCTACAAACTTTGGGAATATAGAGAGCGGACGGGTCGCAGCGGTGCCGCCGTTGAAACCGTATCCGACGATCTCTTCTGTTCCGTTTTTGGCAGTCACCTTTATTAGGTGCAGCCTGCCTTTATCGTAGACGTGCATGCCGTTCCAGATAGGCGGCTTGTCCCATTCGTAGCGTTGGCTTTCAAGGGTTGTGATTTTGAAGGTCGGTGTAGACATTGTTTCTCTATTCTGGGACTTCCCAAATAGACCTTGACGCAAAAATTGTCAGACGCAATTCTTCGTCAAAGACTTCATAGATAGGTGCCTTTCCACTCAATTCTTCACTTTCGTTCAGAATGATACCAACACCTTCACCTCTACGTTCTAAAAAGTGTCGGCGAACCACCTGTCTGCTCATATCATCGTCCAATGTAATTTCCGAGAGCAGTCGAGCGAGAAGTTCATTTCGCGTGGCTTGGCTGTAGCGTAGGTTGTCTACTGTCACGGTATTCGCTAATGCTCCCGGCGAATAAAGTTCAATCCGATCGTCAAACATAAACAGGCGAATTTTTGAACTCGTTTTTGAATAGTCTCTATGCACAACTGCGTTAACTATTGCTTCAAAAATGGCGCGCATGCTGTATTGTGGTAAGTCTACTCTGCCAATGTCTTTTCGTGCTGCAACCGCGTTATATCTTTTGGCGAATCTCATTGTTTGGATGATCTGCTGATCTAATGGTCCCGTAAAGTCTTGGGCATCAATCTGGTGGTTAGCATCTTTTTCTTTGCCGCGATACACAACCGCTTGAATGAAACTGTTATAGAGGTAATCATCGGGGTTCTCATGGCACATCAACACTCCAGCAACAGAGGCGCGGTTCTGATTACCCTCCTTGACGAGCAAATGCCGTTTAAGCAGTAGGTCGTCTATTTCATCTTCTGTGGCACCTTCTGTAATAAATCGTGTATAGAGATCTTTTCTTAATGTGTCTTTATCCGTATTCGGTACAAACTGTTCGTCAAATGCGATGATGCGTGCTTGTGAACGGGTTTGGAACAATCGTGCTAACTGCTCCGTGGGCATCTCTCTTTTGCTACTCCCTTGACGAATGAAGTATCCGTTAGAGGTCTTATGAACAAACAGGCTTCTCGGGACCTCTATTTTTAACAGGTTTTTATCATCAATCCGCAGTTTTTCTGTAAAGATGAGGACTATCGGATCAATGCTGTCCTGACATATTTCAACGACTGTTCGCTCCGCCCTATCCAATGCCAGTCTGTCAATACCAACGACTTCGCCATTATCATCCACACCGATGAGTATCACACCACCTCTGGCATTCGCAAAGGCAGCGATCTGGTCAGCAAGACTGCTTCTGCGCGGCAGTTCTCTTTTGAATTCAATCGTCGTATCTTCACCGAGATGTATTTTTTCAATGAGTTCGGTTAGACTGTCAAACATCGCTAATTTCCCAGTAACCGTGGTTAACTCTGTAAAATTAGATCAAACCAATCACAAGGCGGTTCTTCGTTAGAAAGGTTTTGATTCTGTTGGCTTCAGCATGCGCTATTATAACACGAAAACAGAAAATGCGTAAGCACTATATTGGTTGAATTTCAGGAGCGGTTTTCATCAGGTTCGAGTGGACGGTGGGCGACGGTGAACTGGTGGGTGTAGATGTGTTTTTTCTTGAACTCATAGCGAGTACGCGTTATGAATCGTTGAAAGTTATACGAAAGTTAATCATAGAATATGCGAGATGACGAAACCCTAAACGCGTCTCTTTGAGTTTATCGTAGCTCAGGGCAAGTCTCCGATAAGTGTCTTGCCAGCCGAAAGTTCGCTCGACTTTATATCGGTCTTTGTATATCTCTTTGTCAAACCAGCGAAACTTACGTGCAATGACGATAGGTTCTTTAGCATTCCGACGGTTCGGATAGATCACCGGGATCAACCCCTGTTCTCTAATCAACTGATGATTCGCCTTAGAATCAAACGCCGAATCAAGCGTGAGAGCAGAACCCGAAAGATCCATACCCATGCGTTGACTAAAGGCGATTATATCGCTGAAGGCTTCCGGCAAAATCGTTGTATCATGGGCGTTGACGGGTTTCATCGTTATCGGACCTATGATGAACCCGTGATTATCGGTGATCGTCAACTCTTTTTCACCTTTCTGATGTTTGTGTCCGGAGTACCCGATACCGTCGCCCCCTTTTTCACGACGGTGTTTGAACCATCTCCATGAAGGCACGTCGTGTCAAGTGCGTCGGTATCAAGTAAGTGGATGACGGATGCTTGAAAAAGGTTCTCATAGGAACCATCTTTAGACCAGCGATTATGCCATTTATAGACGTTCGACCAATGGAGTTCATTCCGCCGTGTTCGGAGTTGATCCCATTGAATACCGGTATGTAAAACATAAAGGATATAGTTGAATATCTTGTAAAAAGAAAGTTTCGGCTTTGGACCTTTAATGC
Source organism: uncultured Poribacteria bacterium (assembly GCA_951828385.1). Taxonomy (GTDB): domain Bacteria; phylum Poribacteria; class WGA-4E; order WGA-4E; family WGA-3G; genus WGA-3G. The sequence goes on along the minus strand of OX639973.1, from coordinate 1,610,892 downwards.
GTTTCTTCAGATGTGGCAAGATATAACGATTAAAATCTTTACGCGAAACTTGCTTCGGAATACCGTTGTATCTCGGAGACTTTCCAGATTCAGTTGTCATAAGAGCACCTTTCATAAAGGAAATAGGTATCAAAAGTGAAAATAAAGGGACATAAAGTATCGCCTTTTATTTCACTATTTTACTACATTTCTATGTTTTACTCAATATGACTTCCTTTATAAAACGCTGGCTACACCATTATCTGCGGTAGTGGATTATATGCGCGGGATTTCTAATTCCTTACAGATTTTCCGAGCGAGATTATTATCAATTTCGGTGTGTCTGGGCACTGAGGCGCGAAGATTCCGCTCAGGATTCCACCATCGCGAATGTCTGCTACCTTCTTTAAGAAATTCGCATCCATGTTTTTCAAGATGCTTAGTCAACTGCCTGAGTTTCATACATCAATACTTACTACCTCAAACGCACCTTCTGTTTGATGCAATGCTCCCGGTACACCGAATTCCAAAATATCGGAAGCTTTTACTGCTTCAGATTCACTTTCCGTTCGACGAGATACTTCAAGCGTTTCATCTTCTAAGATTTCGCGAAGCGTGATTTGCAAGGTATCTAATAATTCATTCTTCGTTCGTTCTTGGCATGTAACACCTCGGACTTCCAATATCCAGCCGATCCACCATCCCTCACTCTCTCGGATAAGAGCCGTATAGGTCTGCGTTGCCTCTTTTTTTTTCTCGGAAAGTTCATGAGACGTTTTTGGCAGAACTCTGAATTCGACTTCAAGTTCTTGTCCTTCGGGCAGGTTGATCTTATGCAGCGGTTCAATCACACCGTTTCTGTATGTTGCTTTTATTTTCATGATCTTTAGCCTCCACCTTTATTTTAACTCAATATATTAGAATGAGTATACCATTAATCTGCGGAAGTTTCAAGGTCAATTATCAACGCAGTGTTTCAGTCCATTCGCTGAGAACCCGCGCCATTTCTACGAAAACGTCTTCTTCCGTTTTACGGCGTTTGAGCACTTTGAACCCGTGATCTGCCGTGTCTAACAGATGTAATGTCGCCTTGTCGCCTAACTTTTCGCAGACGGGTTCTAAGAGGTCAAGCACTGCTAACTTGTCGCGGGTGCCAGAGAGGAATAGCATCGGAATTGTGACATCAGCGAGGTGTTCGGCGCGCTCTATGCCTTCTTTGCCAGAGGGGTGCAGCGGAAATGCGAAAAACACAAGACCTTTGACATGTTCAATCGGTTCCTTCGCTGCGGACATTGAGGACATACGTCCGCTATAGGAGTGTCCGCCGACGAGAATGGATAAATCGTTTGCGGCTTCGTATGCAGCAGCCGCAGCAGATTTGACAGTTTGGAGTGCTACCGCTTCCGATTCCCTACCACCGCCACCGCGTTCCATGTATGGGAACTGGTAACGGAACGTTGCGATGCCAATATCTGCTAACCGTTCCGCAATCGTCTGGAGCGTTGAACTTCGCATGTTTGTGCTTGAACCGTGTCCGAGGACGAGTAGCCATTTCGCGTCGTCTGGACGCATTAGGATTGAGGAGACTTCGCCTTTTTCTGGCGTTGCGATAAACTTAGATTCTATTGTTTCATAACTCATTTTTTACCTCTATGATTTTTATAAGTATCGCGAGCGACAAGAAATACCTAAGCAAAAACACTCACTCCTACAAGGAAGTTTCATAAGATCGCGAGCGACAAGAAATACCCAAGCAAAAACACTCGCTCCTACAAAGAAGATGTGATCTCTAACGGTATCGCGAGCAGAGCTTGCTCCTACAGGGAAGACGCATTCTCTAACTATGACAAGCACTGTTGCACAACGTTTCGATAGGTTTCTAATTCTGCCATTTCTAACCCTTTCACTTTTGCGAGATCGTCCCATTGTCGTAGGGTGAGCGCGTCTTGGAAATGTGGGATTTGTTCAAACGTTTCCCGTTCCTCGCCTGACATCACGCCTCCCTGAACTATGAGACTCTTTTTCGATGCCTCGGATAACCCGTCATGGTAGGCGGCATCGGTTGCACATAGATACCGCTTCGCAGGGACATGTAGGCGGATCGGTGTTGTGACGATTTCTGGGAAAAACGGTGCCAGATACTCCGCACCGATCTCCTCATGATTCAGATCCATGGCAAGGAAGGCTGTATCCGCATTGTGTTCGTCTAAGATAAAGTGTCCGAGATCGTGCAATAAAGCACTTGTGATGAGTGTGGGACTCGCATCGTTTTGTCGTGCGAGGGCTGCGCATTGGAGTGCGTGTTCCAACTGCGTTACGACCTCATCGTAAAACGACTGTCCGCGTTCCTCCATGTAGTTGAATAGGGCATCAACTTTCTGCTCTGCTGTCGCGCTTCTCATTTCCTGCGCAAGACTTCCATCAACGTAATTTTGCATGGTTTACTGTTTTTCCTTGAAAATGTGCGATTTTGCTAATCTGTTTGTCTCGATTTGAACCATCTTTCTCATATTCGGAGAATGCTTCCCGTTTGTCGGCATAATACTTCTCGCGCCAGTCGCCTTGTGAGATGGCGTTGTAAGTGAGATAGATGATACGTCTCGGTTGCTCTGAACGATTTTCCGGACTTTTATGTGGGATATAGGAGCCGAAAAGGAGAATGTCCCCAGGATCTGTCGGTACGGCGACCCACTCCATTGCCGAAGCGGTTTCGGGCGCGACACAGCCGTTTTCGTCCAACGCGATAAATCCTTCCTGATGCCGCCCCGGTGAAAAATAGAGGCATCCGCTTTTTGTTGTCGCTGAATCTACTGAAATCAGACACGTGATGTGGTAATCAACAAACTCATAGGCAGGCGCGTCTTGATGCGCAGCGTAACCACCGCCGCCGGGGTATTTGTAGTTGATTTTCTCTTTGTAAAGGACTGCAGGTTCTTCCATCAACTCGGAGACAGCTGCTAACACTTTGCCGCTTGTCACGGTGGCTCTCATATTGGTGTGATACGGCACGAAATTTTCTGAGCGGGAGAGTCGTGGTCCATCCAGCGTGGATTCGTAGTGATGCATCCACTTGTCGGATGTCGGTTCCCAATCTGAGATTTCAGAGACCCATGCTTGTAGATCCTCCACCTCTTCGGCGGAGAAAAAGCGCGGGATTTTCAGATAGCCGTTCGTTTTCCAGTCTCTGTGAAGTTCCGGATTCAGGTAAGACATAACTCTTTTCCTTGCGGATAATTCTTTTGCCTCAAGTATAGCGTGTAGAAGTCCTTTTGTCAAATTTTGGAGAGTGGCTCCGGTCAGCCTCTTAATCTTGGGGATCGGTGGGTTTCGCGCTGAACTGCAACGCGTTTGTAGCGTCTGCAACTTCCATCCGATAATCCCACCATCCATTATAATCTCGAGATAAAATCGTCAAGGTGTTCCACCCCTGTTTCAGCGGTAATTCAAAATGTGCCCACGAAGAAAATAGATGTTTGCCCGGAATAGCAGCACCGGGAATTTCAACGCCGTTAAGATAGAGTTTTCCGAGATTACTGCCCCATCCGATTTGTGCAAAAACACGTCGTGCGTCAGGACTCTTGATATAGGAAGTACCGAAACCATACGCCAACTCAGCGTTCCCAAAAGTATCATTTAAATTGACACGTTCCGATTCTGAACGATGCTCTTGCCAAGTGATTTCTCCTGATTGGCCTTGATAAGTCTTGTCAAGATCGGGTTCCGGTAATGGTATTTCAAGAAAACTGTGGGGGACATCGTTCCGGTCTGCGGGTGCCTCTGTCACACCGAGGGCAAAGGGGCCGAGGAGCATCCAATCTTTGAGGATATGCATATCTTCTCTGTCGATCGGGTGAAACAATTTCCGGCTGTTTAACAATTGTTCACCACCATATAGTGCTGAATAATTGTAGGTAGGCAGTGGAAGGAAGTCATCCGATGGGCTTGAAAGGGTGATAGTTGTTTTTGTAGTTTGCCCCGGTTTGGCTTGAAGGGATAGTTGATTTGGGGAGATCTGCCAATTCTCATTTGAATTGAAAACTATTTCAAGTTTCAGCAGTTTTTCAAGCGTGTTTTCGAGGGTTATTTCAAGGTTTCCGCTGGAAAGTAGCTGATCTCTATTGAGATTGAATTGCGGTTTAAAAGTGAGCAGGTTCGCAAGTCGAGCTTTGAACGCTGCCGTTGAGATATCCGCGGGATGGATATTTCCGGGTTCAATAATCGCGATATGAACATCTTCGTCATCTACGGTTACGATACTATAATGGTCAAATGCGCCGTATTCTCGTACCTCCTGCGGTGTAAATCCGCCACCGGTAGCACCGAGAACGAAGTATCGATGGTCGTTGCGTGTATGAAGGGTTAGATTATGATAGTGCCCTGCGAAGACTGTGTATGCGCGTTCGCCGAGTGCGGCTTCAATTTTTTCCCAACCGGAGTGTTCCTGAAGCCATAGCGGTCTGTGCAACAAGACAAACGTATGCCGCACATCCGGGTGTTTTGCCAATTGATCTTCCACATATTGCGTCTGCTCTTCTCCAAACCAGCCTTTTTCCCAATCCCATTCTTCTGCGTGTGCAGGATGATGCCATTCCTCGGTATTCAGCATTATAAACAGGCAATTTTTGTATGTAAACGCCGAATAGGTACGTCCGAGGTGTTCTTTCCAATATTCAAACATCACTGGGTTGGTAATGTCGTGGTTACCCGGTAAGGGCAGAAATGGGACGATGAGATCGGATTCGTGTTGCCAAAATTCTTTCCATTCCGCTGCGAGTTGTTCGAGGTCTCTTGTGTCGCCTTGTATTAAATCGCCGACCATGATGGCAAAATCAGGTTTCAGTGTATTGATTTCATCAATCGAGCGGTCGAATACTGGCCACTTATCTAAACCGCCGCCGGTTTTATCGCCGATAATCGCGAAACTGAACTTGTCGGCGTCGTCCGAAAAGGGACGTTCAACAATTGGCATCCGTTCTGGAAAATTTGGAGTCTGAGCGGTGCCTGTAGTGGTAATAGCGAGGCATAAGACAAGTCCTGCTGCAATCTTGTGAAGATTTACCAGTTTCCAAAATTGTACTATCTGTTTATATGTGTAGGACATCTAATTTGGACCCTCCTCCATCGGTAAAACGTCTCGATGAACGGGTTCCATCTTTTCCGAGTATGTATCCCCTCGAACCCATATCACAGGACGGATAGTTTGCCCCGCCCGTTTAGGTATACGTTCTGCATCTCCACTGATATAGTGTGCGACATTACAACGCCGAAAGCGTTCACTGTGATTATCCGTGCTTTTATGGAGGAGTCGGTTGTCGAAAAAGATGACACTTCCGGGTGGCACTTCAACGGCAACGCCATCTTCGTCTTTGGCATCGCGCGCTATCTTAAACTCGTTCTGTTGTGAGCCTTCAAGGTCCTCATGCTTAAGAATGCCATATTTGTGGCTACCGGGGATAACGTATAGACACCCGTTCTCTTTGTCTGCAGCATCAATAGCCGTCCACGTTCCGACCGTCTTGTCTGTTTTATACTGATGGTTGAAATACCATTTATCTTGATGCCACGGGAACCCTAAGCCAATCTTCGGTGATTTCCAGATATACAGATTGTTGAGACCGAGTATGTTTGGACCGAGTAAGTCAACGATCGGATCCGTTAGGCGCGGGTCCCGGACACGAGCAAGGAATTCAGGGATGTAACAACTCACATGGTGGACTTTGTGCATTGCCTGGATCCCCAATGCTTCAACTTTTCCGTCTCTCACCAATGCGTTTTGATTGATATTCGTTTTCGGGAACAGCCGTTTTCCTACGGCAATATCGTCAGCGATGTGTCGTAAGATGTCGTTTTCTTTCTCCGTGAAAACGTTTAGGCGGACAAAGTATCCGTTTTCCTCCCAGAAAGAGAGTTCATCGGGTGTTATGGCGAATTTCCGTTCCAGTAGTGCTGTATTTGTGTCCATTAATTCTCCTGTTCTTCTGGGATCGGCAAAGCGTCACGATAGACGGGTTCCATCTTCTCTGAGTATGTATCCCCCCGAACCCACATCACCGGTTTGATATGATTTATGTGCTTATACGGCAAACGTTCTGAATCCGCGCTGATATAATGCGCAACGCTACATCTGCGAAAGCGGTCACTGTGGTTATCAGTGCTTTTATGAAGGAGTCGGTTGTCAAAAAAGATAACACTTCCGGGTGGCACTTCAACAGCGACACCGTCTTCGTCCTTGGCACCGAGTGCTTGTTTAAACTCATTCTGTTGTGCCCCTTCAAGATCCTCATGATCAAGAACGCCGTCCTTGTGGCTACCGGGGATGACGTACAGACACCCATTCCCTAAATCAGCGGCATCAATAGCCGTCCATGTGCCGACTGTCTTTTCTGTCTTATATTGTCTATTAAAATACCATCTATCTTGATGCCACGGAAAACCGAGACCGATTTTTGGTGGTTTCCAGATATACAGATTGTTGAGACCGAGGATATTTGGACCGATTAAGTCAACAACGGGGTCGGTTAGGCGCGGATCACGTGTGCGTTCAAGGAATTCAGGCGCGTAATTATTTATATGATGAATACAGTGCATCGCGTAAGTACCCGATGCTTCAGTTTTTCCGTCTCTAACAAAAGCATTTTGGTGGATATTTTGCGCACGGAACGGACGTTTTCCGGTGGCGATGTCATCCGCGATCTGTGCCAGAAAGTCGTTTTCTTCTTTACTGAAAACGTCGTAACGAACGAAGTAGCCGTTTTCGTCCCAAGAGACTCGCTCTTCAGGTGTCAAGCTGAATTCGCGTTTTTCGGGAGTTGTATTTGTGTCCATTAGTCGGTCATTCCTTTGGTAACTTGTGCTTTTCTCTCCACTGTGGGTACTCATCTGCAAGGAGCCTGGCGGCCCAGCTCCCGTAGTAGTCGTATCCACCGCGGCGTTCCTGCCCGATCTCGGATAACGAGTAGCGGACCACCGAGTCGCGGTCGAGAAAGATTGGACGGTTGCTGCCGAGTTCGTAGAAACGCGCCCAGAGCGGTCCGGCATCGGGATCCGCTACGATCCGCGTATCGTCCTGCCCGTCTGCATCGGTGAACTCGTCAAAACGCATGCCGTGGATAGCGACGTTCCTGAACCACTCAACGGATCCTTCGACAGCGGCGATAATCTCTGGGGTGGGTTCTTCGAGTGACATCAGGAATCGCACGACACGGGCACTTTCGGCACCAGAGAGCGACGGCGGCTCATAGGAACGTGCCCACGCAGGCTCAAGCGTTTTCTCATCATGCTGTGCGCACCAGGCTGTGAGTTTGCCATCCTGCTTGATTTGCGTGCGCAGGATGCAGTCAATGCCCTTGGTTAAAGCAGCTTCAACCTTCGTGCGGTCTTCCGTTTTCAGGAACCGATAGTCGGAAGATTCAGAGACATCTCGGAGAAGTCCGAGAATGCGGGACATAACATCGTCATTGAACGTGATGTGACGCCGGTAACCTTTGCTTAGTGGATAAAACTGTGGCCACCCGCCATTCGGGTATTGCGCTTCAAGGATATGAGAAAGCCCTTCGAGAAATGCTTGTTCGTAGTGTGGCGCGTTTGTCGCACGAAACGCCCGGGCAAGAAACCGTAGTTCGTCAATGGTCGCACCGTTGTCGAACGTTGCATGCAGGTCCTCAATTTTACCATCATACGGCTCAGACCCCGTGTCTCTAATTTTGGGCCAACCGCCGACCGCGGTCTGCCAGGTGAGGACGTTGTCGGCAATACGGCGACCTTCCTCGCTCTGGAACCATTCAACGGATTGCTTCGCGTATTTGGAAGGAACGTTTGCATCGGAAGATGACAGCAGCAAAAGAAGCAAGATATAGATGGTCGTAAATCGTAGTTTCATGAGAGTGTCCTTTCGTTAGGAGTCAATCGGATGATAGAATTGGTATAACGTCACGTTGAACTTCATCTCCCATACCGGGGTAGGTTTGACCCCGAATCCACATGGGTGGTCGTTTTTTATTTATAGCCTCAGGACGTGTCCATTCTGCTTTAGCACTGATATAATGTGCGATGTTTGCACGTCGGAAACGTTCGCTGTGGTTATCTGTGCTTTTATGGAGGACTTGGCTATTAAACCAGATGACCGCACCCGCAGGGACTTCTACCGCAACACCATCTTCATCACGGGCACCTTCTGCCTGTTTAAACTCCCCTTGTTGTGAGCCTCCAAGTTCCTTATGTTCACGAACGCCGTCCTTATGGCTGCCGGGGATAACGTATAGACACCCGTTTTCTTTATCTGCGGCATCAATTGCAGACCATGTTGCGACTGTCGTCCCAGTTTTATATTGATGGTTAAAATACCACTTATCTTGATGCCATGGGAACCCTAAACCGATTTTTGGCGGTTTCCAAATATAGAGATTGTTGAGACCGAGGAGATCTGGACCGAGGATATCAACAGCAGGATCGGTGAGACGCGGATCGCGCGTACGCGCAAGGAACTCTGAACAATTACAACTCACATATTGGATATTGTGCATCGCGTGGATACCTTGTGCTTCGATTTTACCGTCTCTGACTAAAGCGTTTTCAAAGATATGATAGTCTGGGAAGGGACGTTTGCCATCAACAATGTCATCAGCGATTTGTGCTAAGATGTCGTTTTCTTCTTTTGTGAAAACGTCGTAACGGACAAAGTATCCGTTCTCGTCCCAAGAGGTTCGTTCTTCAGGTGTCAGTCTAAATTTTCGTTCTGCGGGGGTTGTATTTGTGTCCATTAATGTTCCTATTAATAAATTTTATGCGGTCATGTTTTATTACGACGGAGTATCCTGGTTTGCAAAAATAGTACCATGTTGAAATAGAAGGGGAGGAAAATAAAATGAAATCGGGGATAATTTATAAAACCGCGATTCTGATGCGCGTGAGCAGTGTCTGTAGCCGCCGCCAACTATGGGGCAACTACAGACATCAATACGTTACATCGAGAAATCGCCGACAAAGACGTTGTTCTCGGTACCGCTTTGCTGCCACGTCACCGGGAGATGAGTGTCTTTATAACGATAGATTTCAGACTTACCGACGATGGCGTTCTGAATCGTTGTCAGCGGTTTATACCAAATCTGATGTGGCTGTGTGCAGCCGGCGCACGGATAGCGGTTCGCAGAGAGTGCGAGGGTGTCACCAACCGTTACATCGTATTTAGTCCCTTTTTTCGTGAAGGTAACGGAAGCCGTTTCGGTTGCGACGACTTCGCCTAAAACGTCAGCACGTTTCGTTGTTAGCAGATCCTTGAGTGCTGCACGCTGTTCTGGCGTGGTGCCTGCGTCCATATATAACACACTCTTGCGAGTTTTGGAATCCGTTGCCAAGTTGTTTTTCGCGCTGATAACGGCGACGACCGTTAAGTCGTTCAGTGAAACACCGTTCCAATTTCCTTCATGGATGTTCCAGACGGCTGTTGCCTCTCTGCCGCCTTCCACATATTCGGCACCGAAGTGGCACGCGCCGACATACACGCTCGCTGACCGGGCTTCAATATATTCGCCTTGCACTGTTGGGGTTTCAGTCGCGAAAACGAACCCTGCTACGAGTGTCAGGGCGAGTGTTGTCAAAACAAGTATACCTTTCATGCACTGTTCCTGTTAGTAAAAAACTATGTTAATCTATGTCCATCTGAAAAACACAGTTCTCTACGGGATTCCTTAAGTCCCTTTGTAGACACCGTCGTGTCTAACCTGCCCGCATCCAGTGTCGTCTATGCACGTCATAGAAGATAGCAGGCGATTCGCACGTAGCAAAGGAAACGCACTACGTGGAGTAACCCTCAAAGTCAGTCCCAAAAGACTGACGCCTTATCATTTCCGAGTGTCCTCACAATGTTAAGGTTCGTCTCACTCGCGTATGAACCTTTTGCGTAGCAAAGACGTGGTTTTTGTCTCTTGTGCTTGGTTATTGCACAACACTACGCAATACAGTAGTGCGGAATCGAACCCCACAGAAACGCCTATCGTTTACCGTTTAACACAGAAAAATCAAGAAAAACACAGAAAAAGAACTGTTTAGGAACTACTCCTTACACTTTGCTTTAGTGGGGTGTAGTTTGCAAATCGGGTTCGCGTTACGGGTCGCGAACAGAATACTACACTGTTTACTGTTAACGCAAGTTGCCACCTATTTACTTACATGGCACTCCGCATGAAGATTAAGAATTTAATCGGGTAATTCTGAGACGTGGGATAACAAGTAGATCGGTTCGTAGTAGTGCGATTCATCGCACGTTGCGTAGCCACAATTACCCAATTTATTTGTTAAACCTCATCTGGAGTGCAAGACGTTGATATACCTTATTTCTATTCTCACTGCGAAGCAATTTCACCCCTCTGGGGTGGGGAAAGTGTCTGAAAACTGTGTTGAAACGCTCAAAAATCCGTTAGTAGCAACTTGGGTTACTGTTATTATACCGTGACGCGTTTAGGATGTCAACTTTTTTCCCGCCAAAATCGCGAGCGACAAGAAATACCCAAGTAAAAACACTTGCTCCTACAGATAATCTGAATTCCATCATGGGACCTTATGCTGATTATCTGTAAAGTATTTTGATCCATCAATTTGATGAATACGCCACTGCCCGGACTTTTTTGTCAAGTAAAACGTCCAAGGGCATTGTAACACTTAGAGGGTGATTAATACTAAATATCCGAACGGTAATGTGATGGTTTTCAATTGCATTGGATCTACGCCTCTTTGGGGCTGTCATCTATTTGTGCGTGCGAAAATTAAAATCACAATAATAACGCAAAGGATCAGCCCCCAATACATGGGAACAGAGCTTTGGAAAAAGGTAATGATGTTATCCTTTTTGGTCATCTTGAGGGGGACGTAATGATCACCGCCATTAATGACGCTTACAGGTTTTCCAAGCCGATCGCCGTATCCGTCTCTATAGATACTGATGAGATAACGACCTGCGGGGATACCTGATTTCTTGTAATCGCCGTTGGCATCAGTTGTTGTTATATATTCCTCTCCAGTTGTACCAACGATCCTGACCTCAACGCCTTCAATCGGGACTTGCATTTCGGTTGTGTCAACAATCTGTCCACGGATAGTTCCGCCCTGTTGTGTGAGGTCGTCTTGTGCAAAGGTGGTACTTGTAGACATAAAGACACAGCCAATCAACATTAACACTACACTTAAACGCATCATCGGATTATCCTCCCTTGAATAATCTATCTTAGGACGGACGCAATGTTGACTGCAGTCCGTTCTGTTAGATGAGAATTTTCGGAAAACACAGCGTTCTGGTGACACAAACTGGGAAGTTTGTGCTACAAAAGAGCAGTATGCGTAAGTCCTACTATCTGTTACTATTCTCCTTATTTTTATCAACCTGCATCTCACCGAAAGCTGATTACGGTTGAACGCTTCTGTTATTTTCCAGCGTCCGCTAACAGACGTTGAAGGGTTCCGCCTAAAATCTCCGCTTTGTCGGTTTCTGGAATAAAAGAGCAGTGTGTCCGAAACGCTTCAAGCGCGTGCTGATAGGTCATAAAGTTGCGAACAACCGGATAGTCGGATCCCCAACAGAGACGACCGGGACCGAAATGTTCATAAAGGGCGCGCACAATCCAGTGTGTATCCGAGTGCGGATAATCCCACGAGACTTGCGAGACATAAGCGAAACCTGACATCTTGATATGGATATTCGGGACATTCGCTGAAGCGAGTACCTGCTTGAGTTGCGGATACGGGTGTTCTTCGCCTGCCCGGGCACCGCCCATGTGATGGCACAGAAATGGAATGCTCGGAAACTCTGCCGCGATTTTACGGAGTGCCTCATGTTGATGGCTCCCCATAGCGATGCTGGCGATCAGTCCCATTTCGGATGTTGTGTGAAAGAAGCGTTCGCCCTCTTCCGAGAAGAACCAACTCCCATCGTCGTCGCCTCTGAGATAGTGCGTATAGCCTTTGAGGTTGTATGTTTCTGCTGCCGTTTTCAACCGGTCAGCTGCGCCATCTGTATGATACGTGTCTGTCCATGAGCAATCGACATCAGCGAATTGAATCAACCGTTCGGGGTAACGTTTAACGCACGCTGCGATATAATCGTTATTGTCAGGATTTCTGTCAATGCGTGCGCAGACAAGCACTGCTTTGTCCACGTTATGCAAATCCATTTCGTGGAGGAGTTGTTCAATTTTGCCACGGCTTTCGTCATCAGGGACAGGGGGTTGATAGGGCCACCGGGGCCATGCGTGTGTGTGTGAATCAATTATCATTTTTATCTCCGTTGGGTTTCCAACTCCGATTCATTCAGTCCGAGCATCAAGGCACCTAATTCTTGTTTATTGGTCTCGGTAGGTTTCACAGTTCCGACGATCTTGCCATCATACATGACTGCGATCCTGTCACTAAGATGAAGCAATTCATCTAATTCAGAGGATACAAGTAATACCGCTTTGCCGCGGTTACGGGCATAAATCAGGCGCGTATGAACAAATTCCGCCGCGTGAATGTCCAATCCTCGCGTCGGATGCGCCGCAATAATAACTTCAGGGTTTGCTTCTAACTCCCGCGCAACAACGACTTTCTGTTGATTGCCGCCAGAGAGCGTTCTAATCGGATGCGTGATATTCCCTACCCGAATTTGATATTTATCAAGTGCGTTCAAAGCAGACCGCTGAATTGATTTTCGCTGGAGCAGCCCGTTACGACAAAACCGTCTCTTTTTGTGGTGACCGATGATAAAGTTATCATCAATGCGATCGTTCAAACTAATGCCGTGTCTGTGTCTATCAGCAGGTATGTGCGCAACCCGTTCGCCGTTTAGCGTAAGCGTTCCGCTATCAATCTGTCGTAGACCCGTTAGTACCTGAACCAGTTCTGTCTGTCCGTTGCCTTCTACGCCTGCTATGCCGACGATTTCACCCGGAAACACTTCAAGATTGATGTCATTGAGGTGCCGTTTGCTGGGGTCTCTATTTGACAAGACTTTTTTCCATTTATGCTTTCTTAGGAGCTCCGAACTTCCAGAGAGCGTAACGCCCTCCATCCGGACCATTGGCGTTGTCTCCTGTGTCTGTTGGCGTGTTACAGCGGTTGGAATGATAGGTTCACCAAGCATCATTTCTGCCAACATTGCCGGATCGGTATCGGCGATAGGACAGCTGTGGACAGATTGCCCGCGTCGCATCACTGTGACAGTGTCAGCGATTTCCATCACTTCATCGAGTTTGTGTGTGATGATAATGAGACTCTTCCGTTCACTTTTGAGGCTGTGCATGCAATTGAAAAGCCCTTCGACCTCTTGTGGTGCCAGCACTGCCGTCGGTTCGTCCATAATGAGAATGTCTGCGCCGTGGTAGAGAACTTTCAAAATTTCGGTGTGCTGCTGCGTACCAATCGGAAGAGATTCAATAGGTGTGTTCAGTGGCACATCGAACCCAAGCTGCGCCGAAAGTGCTGTGATCCTTTTTTCTGCCTGCTGATAATCAAGGAAGGCACCGAATTTGCGAGGTTCTTTGGCGAGGACGATGTTTTGAAGTGCTGTGAACACCGGTATGAGCGTGAAGTGTTGCTGCACCATTCCCAAACCGAGCCGCATCGCACGCCGCGGCGAAGGTATATTTACGCGGGTTCCGTTAACGAAAATCTCGCCTGCATCGGGCTGATACAGTCCGTATAGGATCTTCATCAACGTAGATTTACCTGCACCGTTTTCGCCAACGATCGCATGAATCTCGCCGCGTTGAAGCGTGAAATCCACCGAGTCGTTCGCTTGTACGTGTCCAAACTGTTTGCTGATGCCGTGCATCTCGATGATGGATGCGTGTGCCATTGCTACTACCGTTGATGCGGAACGACGATGTCGCCCGCGATAATTTTCGCTTTGAACGCCTCGACCTGCTTCAAAATCTCGTCTGGAAGAAGTTCGCTGTTCACATCGTCAACGATATACTCAACGCCGCCTTCTTTGAGTCCGTAATCTTTGAGGCCACCAGAGAAATTGCCTTTTTGGACACTCTTTATCGTTTCATAAACAGATATTTCCACACCTTTGATGACACTCGTAAGCACTAAGCCGGGAGCGAGGTTGTTACCGTTGGAGTCAACCCATATAATCGATTTTTCTTTGGCTTTCGCGGCTTCAAGCACACCGAGTCCACTTGCACCTGCAGCAGCGAGGATAATATCTATCCCCCGATTATATTGTGCCAAGGCAAGTTCTTTGGCTTTTGCCGGGTCGTTGAACGCTTGCGGCGTGACACCGACGTAATCCGCTGTCAGTTCAACGTCAGGATTCGTCGCCTTAATACCAGCACGGAAACCGATTTCAAACGCCTCGACCAGCGGTACCTTCATGCCTCCGATAAACCCGATCTGTTTTGTCTCTGTTTTCAAAGCTGCGATGACACCGGCAAGGAACGTTCCTTCGTGTGCCCGGTAAGTGAGCGATGCGACATTCGGTTGTTCTATCACAGCATCAATCAGTGCGAACTTAACATCAGGAAATTCACTGGCGACCCGTTTCATCGGTTCTTGAAAAAGGAATCCGACACCGATAATAAGATCATATTTCAGTTTCGCCAATCTGCGAAGTGTCAGTTCGGTATCAGTGCTTTGGCTTGGGGTAACCTCTGTCAGTTTAAATCCCCATTCGTCCTCCGCTTTTTTCGCGCCAGCGTAGGCGGCATCACAAAATGAGAGATCCCCGCGTCCGGTGACATCGTAGATAAGACCGACTTTCAGTGCTGCCGGGGCTGTCTCTATCACAGCAAAACAGGCGATAAAAACTGTAACTAAAATCCTTATGTACACAATATTTTCCTTTCCATCCAGTAATTTTTGATAAATAGGGAAGGCTGTGGCTCAATACTATCTATCATATATCATAGCAGCTTCAAATGCAAGTGTTATTACTTCTTGAAGTTCCTGTTGATTTTTTTTATTCTTGTTGACTTTTTTGTTTTTTAAAGGTATTCTATTGACAAAATTCCCGCTGTTGCTGTAATAGCGAGGAATGGATTGTCGAATGTCTATATTCTATTGACAAAAATGGAGGAGAGACTATGAGAACAGTTATCACAGTGCCGAAATTAGCGGCATTAAGTCTTGTTGTGCTTTTCGGTGTGGCACTTTCGCTACCCACGTACGCAGGGACCCAACTATGGGACTTTGAGGAAAAGCACGATGACTGGAAAGTTGCCAACGGAAAGTGGGAGATCAAAGGTGGTGTCTACCATGTTGAGAAGGGCGGAAGAGCTGAGCACTCTCTCGTTGGTGAAGAGGACTGGGACGATTACACCATTGAAGCAAAAGTCCGATTGGATGATCACAATTGGGCAGGTATTGTTTTTCGAGCGCAAAGCGAAATGGAGTACTACGTCTATTACCTCAACGTGCCCGATAATATAATAGAACTCTGGCGGCACAAAAAAGGTGACTGGACTGCCCGTGACAATATCGTGAAAACCGCTCCTGTTCAAGGTGCCAAGATAGAAAACGGCGCATGGCTCGATATGAAGGTCGTCGTTGATGGAAGCGAATTTGAAGTGTACCTCAATGGTAAACTTCAGTCTGAGGATAAAGATGATGCCTACAAAACCGGTCAAGTCGGCGTGTGGGCATGGGAAACTGAGGCGAGTTTTGATGATTTCACTGTTAGCGGTGATAATATCAAACATACTCTTGCTGTTGACCCGCAGCGCAAGTTAGCGACCACATGGGGTCGTCTCAAACGGGTTTACTAATTTTGTGTAAGGTTTAGCCTCAGAAGTTTTCTGCGTGAGAACCTTGTTGAAAACTTTTGAAGCAACTTTAATATGTACCTGTAATCGCGTTTGAACGTTTTGATATATAGACATTGATGCGTTGGCGCGCTTTGTAAGTGCGCCAATCAACAATGGTTCGTTAATTCTAAAATTTCCTATAAAAGGAGCAATATTCATGAAATATCTGTTTTCAACTGTTATAAGTTGTTGCCTCATACTTGTAGCATCTTTCGCTTATGCAGGCGAGCAGTCTTGGTCATTTGAAGCGGATGCAGCCGATTGGACACCGGCTAACGGTGCTTGGAGTGTTGAGGACGGCACTTATAAACTCGCTAAAGGCGGTAGAGCAGAGCATTCCCTCGTCGGTGAGGTTGGATGGGAAGATTACACGGTTGAGGCGAAAGTTCGACTTGATGAGGGAAACTGGGCAGGCGTTGTCTTTCGTGCGCAAAGTGAGATGGAGTACTATGTCTACTACCTCAACGTCCCGGATAACAAGACGGAGCTTTGGCGACATAAGGAAGGCGCATGGGACGCTCGCGACAAGGTCGGCGAACTTGCCGGGACTAACGTCACTATCGCGAACGGCGAATGGTTTGACATGCGGGTCACTGTGGAAGGCATTTCGATGAAACTCTGGATTAACGGTGAAGACCAAGGTGAACTCGCCGATGAAACCGATGCAGGATACGCCGCAGGTCAAGCCGGTGTCTGGGCATGGGAGACCGCCGCGAGTTTTGATGATGTCAAAGTCTCTGGTGATGAGATTGTTGGCGGTGAGACGCCAGTCGAACCGCAGGATAAATTAGCGACGACATGGGGACGCATCAAACAACGTCTTTAGGTGGTGTTCCCATTCGCCATACGGACGGTAACAAGTGCGACCAAAACTTTCCTATTATACAGTTGTATGGGTGGCACTCTTAGGGTGCCACCTTACCCTCTATCAGCTTCCAGACGCGTTCTGCCAAGAGGTTACAGGTACCTCGGACATCACCGCGCAGATTCGCGCGTACAGAACACAGCTCGCTGCAGATGGTACTCAGAATGAAGTCCGTTTGAAACTCGCTAAAGTGTACCTCCAAATTGAGGCTTATGCCGAAGCGGTTGACGAGTACCAGCAAGTCATAGCTGCTACAGCGCCAAACGGAGTTCCGGGAACCACAGTAACTTCATCCGATTCGGATATTCCGGCGGCTTACTACGGTTTGGGTTTGGCGTATACCGGACTTGAAAAGTTTGAGGATGCCGTTGCCGCATATCAGCGCGCGATTGCTTATGCGCCTGATTGGGCGTATACACACGCGGCTTTAGGAAGTGCTTACGCGAGCACACACCGGTATGCCGAGGCACTTGACGCTTACAAGGTGGCGGTTGCGTTAGATTCGGACGATGAGATGATTCATCATCAAATCGGGAATGTCTATAGTAAGCGCGGGGAACGCGCAGCAGCGATCCGACATCAACGCCGCGCGATTGCTATTGCACCGCAATTCGCAGCTGCGCACTATCAGTTAGGGCTGCTCTACGCGCACGAAAAGCGGTGGACTGATGCTATCAGTGCGTATCGTACCGCATATCAGAACGATCCAGCACTTGTTGAGGCACTCTATAATCTTGCACAGGCGTATCTCCGCGCAGGAGATGCAGCGGCCGCACGCGAACAGATGGCGTTGTTTCAGGAACGAAAAGCTGTGCTCACGCCGCTCCATCAGTTGCGTGGTGCATTGCAGCGGACACAAGGTGCAGCCGAACGCGCGCAGGTTCTCGTCAATATCGGTAGGCTTTACCTCAAAGACGGACACTATGAGAAAGCCGTCTGGGAGTACCAGAAAGCACTCGGCATGGATCCACAATCGGTTGCTGCTTATAATGGTATCGGTGTCGCCTATACAATGCTTGAGAAATACGACGAGGCGGTCGCTGCACAACAGAAGGCATTGGAACTTCAACCGGACTTCGCGAAGGCGCACGCAGGCATCGGGTTGGCGTATTTCAGGCAGAATAAGACGGAGCTCTCTTTAAAACATTACCGACAAGCGGTTACGTTGGACCCCCAGTTTTTAGAGGCACATCTAAAAATTGCGATGATTTTGCTGAATCAGAAGCGTTATGCGGCGGCAACTGACGCGTATCTAACGATTATCTCCCTGAAGCCGGACGATGCAGAAGCGTATCACAACCTCGGTTTATGTTACGCGTATCTGGCGAAGGCGGAAGGTGATATTCGTCAAGAACCCGATCAGGATTTGACCACTGCAGCACTCACAGCACTTGAAAAGGCTGTTAACCTCTCGGTATCCGCTACGGGTGATTTGCAACCGGCGGAGCGATCATCCGTTCAGCCACCGTTTTTGACAGAAACCTATTATCTTATCGGTGAGCTTCAGGCGGGGCAAGGCGATTTTGGTGCGGCAGAGAAGGCGTACCTATCGTCTGGTTTACCGAAGGCTTATCATGCTTTGGCACAGTTAAGCGCGAAGGTTGCCAGCGGCGATAAAGCGGATCCCAAAAGCGGTTTAGAGACGGCGCGGCGTTACGCACAGGAGGCGATTCATCTGGATCCGAATGTCGCCAGTTACTACAATACGCTTGCACTCATTGATTTCCGGCGTGGCGATTATCGGCAAGCCGAACAAGCGATCCGAAAGGCATTAGCACTTGAACCGAAAAATCGTAACTATCAGCAAGGGTTAAAACAGATTTCTGGTAAATTGGCAGCGGATTGAAGCATAGACCGTCCACCTTTGGACAGTCCCTTTTTCCTCGAGTTCACACTCGGAGGCTATAATACCATAACCTTTAACATGCCCGATTGCCAACCTCTGGAATCGGGCATCACATTTTTGTGGTTGACACCCTCAAGCAAATGTGATGTACTATACACGAAGGAAACACACAATGAAGCATATTCTATTTTTCTCAATACTGTTGTGTGCAATCGGTCCGCCAACACTCTGTCAAATGCCACAGAGTTTTGTAGGGATAGAACGGAAATGATAGATTATCTACACTGATATTGCCGATTACTGACCGCTAATTAAAATTGAAAGGATTTTCATGGCATACGATAGCCTTGCAGAGTTTGTGAAAGCCTTGGATCGGGCAGGCGAACTCAAACGCATTAAAACGACTGTATCTCCGGACCTCGAAATTGCCGAAATCACCGATCGCGTGAGTAAATCAGAGGGCCCCGCGCTTCTGTTTGAAAAGGTTGAAGGCAGCCGGATGCCGCTCCTGATTAATACCTACGGTTCTTTTCGGCGGATGGCGATGGCTCTCGGTGTTGACGATCTCGGACAGGTCGCATCGGAAATTGAGAGTATGATTAAATTGGATGCGCCTGATACCCTCCTCGATAAAGTGAGGATCCTCCGGATGCTGTCCCAACTGACGAACTTTCCACCAAAGACCGTCAAAAAAGGCGCGTGTCAAGAGGTCGTGCTTACTGGTGAGGATGCGTCCTTAGATGTCCTGCCGCTTATTAAATGCTGGCCCCTTGATGCTGACCGATATATCACCTTACCCCAAGTTTTTACGCATAGCCTCAAAACAGGTCAACGAAATGTCGGTACTTATCGTTTGCAAAAGATAAACCCACACGCGTTAGCGATGCATTGGCAGATTCATCACGATGGTGCCGCGCATCATCGCGAATACCGTCAAGCGGGACAACAGATGCCTGTGGCTATCGCACTCGGCGGCGATCCGGTGATGTCTTATATCGGTACGGCACCGCTGCCTTCTGGCATTGATGAGCTTCTATTTGCAGGGTTTCTCCGTAAATCGAATGTCGAAATGGTGCCTGCGAAGACGATTGATATGCTTGTCCCGGCAGATGCCGACATCGTGATTGAGGGGTATATTGAGCCAGACGAAACCTGTATAGAAGGCCCGTTTGGCGATCATACGGGGTTTTATTCGTTAGCAGATACGTACCCACTGATGCACATCACGGCGATTACGCATCGTAAAAACCCGATTTATCAGACGATTATTGTCGGTAAACCGCCGATGGAGGATTGCTACATGGGGAAGGCGACTGAGCGGATCTTTATGCCGTTGATTAAGACGCAACTCCCGGAACTGGTGGATATGAATCTTCCTTTGTTCGGTGTATTCCACAATTTCGCACTGATTTCTATCGACAAACGCTACCCTTATCAGGCGAAAAAGATGATGCACAGTTTCTGGGGACTCGGGCAGCTGATGTTCAGCAAAATCATCATCGTTGTTGATAAAGATGTTGATGTTCAGAATGTCGAAGAGGTGCTTTTCTATGTCGGAAGCAATGTTGATCCGAAACGGGATGTGACAATCATCGAGGGACCTGTTGATGTGCTGGACCATGCTTCACCGCTTATGGGTGCCGGTTCTAAGATGGGCATTGATGCGACAACGAAGTGGGCGGAGGAAGGCTATCAACGCGAGTGGCCCGAGGAGATTCGGATGTCTGACGACGTGATTGCGTTAGTTGATGAAAAGTGGAAAAAGTACGGGTTTTGAGAAATAGGATTTAGATAGGCATCGGGGTTCCCAACCCTTCCTACAATGAGCCGTTAGGAGCAGAACAATGAAAGAAACGATTTACGATGTTGCAGTCATTGGGGCGGGACCTGCTGGCACGCAAGCCGCAGTCTCAGCGAGCCATCAAATGCGACATGTTTTGGTATTACA
This sequence comes from uncultured Poribacteria bacterium, assembly GCA_951828385.1. Taxonomy (GTDB): domain Bacteria; phylum Poribacteria; class WGA-4E; order WGA-4E; family WGA-3G; genus WGA-3G. The sequence goes on along the minus strand of OX639973.1, from coordinate 1,590,481 downwards.
TTCTGGAAAAGTAAGTTTTAGTCGTGGGCGTGCTTACTGGTCAAAGTCGGTGGAGATTGAAGATGCTCCCGTTTTTCCCGGTATCATCGGACCCCATTTTGCGAAAGAACTCATGAAGTGGCTGGAGAGCCGACCGGTTGTGGATTTCATGCTCGGATCTGAGAAACGGAAAACCGGCATTGATATCCGCGATGGATTGGTGCAAAAATTCACGAAGAATGGCGACATCTTTGAAATCGAAGCATCTACAAAAGCACTGAAACAAAATACACCTTTAGAGGTGGTATATTTTAAAGCGCGCACCGTTGTCGTTGCTGCCGGGTTTGATGACAAATGGCCCGATATAGAATTTGAAGCCGATGCGCAACGGTTATATAAACAGTATGCGACTGTCTTCCGTTACGCTGGTAATAAAAAAGGGTGGCACGTCTGCATCCGTTGCGATGGGCATCTTCACGTGAACGAACATTTAGCACTCCTCGGTGTCGGCGACTATATCTATGAGGCAGCGATCGGTGCCCAAGACTTTACAGATAAAATCACAATCCTGACAAACGGCAGACCTCACGGGATGTCGCCACCTGTGTTGGAACAGGTGAAAGCCCGTAAAATTAATATCATTGAGACAAAGATTAAACGGCACATTGGTGAGAAAACCGACCTTTTGGGGTTCGAGATGGTTGATGGCACTGAACTGTTTTTCCACGGCTTCCTCGTTGATGAAGGGTTAATCCCGAATACGAAGTTTCTTGACGGCTGGGATTACCAGAAAGACGAGGAAGGTTTGATTATCGCAAACGAAGATATGCAGATGTTGGATAGCAATGGGGAGCCGATTCCTGGACTTTTTGCCGCAGGCGATATTATATCCGGTGAACGAAACCTCATTGCAACGGCGTTCGCACTTGGACAAGAGGCGGGTTTATCAGCATCAGACTCCTTGCGCCGCTGGCATTTCCCGCATTAGGAGGCATCCATAGAAGTAATGCAGAACGAGCAAAAAGATACTGTCTATATTATTGATACGCACGCCGAAATATTTCGTGCTTATTACGCGATCCGCAACGGATTGACAAGTAGCGTCACCGGTGAGGCGACACATGCTGTCTTCGGATTTGCCGGGACGCTTATTAGAATTTTAATGGAACTTGAGGCAAAGTATATTGTCGCTGCGATTGATACACCCGGCGACACGTTTCGCAATGAACTCTATTCAGGATACAAGGCGAATCGTTCGCCTGCGCCTGATGACCTTGTGACCCAGATTCATCGCATCCTCCAATTGCTTGAGGCGTTTGGTATCTTGACGCTCGGTAAACCGGAATTAGAAGCAGACGACATCATCGCTTCTGTTACACAAGCGATACTTAATGATCCAAACGCAGAAGATGTTGATGTTTCTATCATTTCCAGAGACAAAGACCTTGAGCAGCTTCTGTGTGATCGGGTGACGATGTTGGACCTTCACAACGATAAAATTATTGATGAGCGATCGTTGTGGGAGACGAAAGGTATAAAACCGGACCAGGTCATTGATGCGCTCGCGTTGATGGGTGATACTTCTGATAATGTACCGGGTGTCGAAAAAATAGGCTTGAAAACCGCTGCACAATTGATTCAGGAGTACGGTTCTATTGACGGTATTTTTGAAAATATTGCTAAAATTAAAGGGAAACGTCGCGAGAATTTAGAGAAGGCGCGCTCGCAGCTTCCGCTTTCAAAACAACTGGTAACTTTGATACGAGACGCTGATTTGGACTTTTCCTTAGAACAAGCCCGCGTTAAACCGCTTGATCTCCAGAAAATCCGCCCGCTGCTTCAGGAATTGGAACTCAAACGTTATGAACAGGTTGTAACAAAGCTTGCAGGCGGAGATACTGCGTCCGTAGCCGCCCCTGCGACGCGCAAGGAACGGGTTGCGGAATTAGCGCAGAAAACGGATGCTATTTTGGACAAGGGGACCTACGACACCGCCGAAACAGGCGACTATTCAGCGATTGCTACGCTTGATGAACTGAACAGGCTTGTTAAAACGCTGTCGGCACAAGAAATCATCAGTTTTGATACCGAGACAGATGGTTTGGATCGTGAAGCGGGACTTTGCGGGTTAAGTTTCTCTTGGAAACCGAAACAAGGTGTTTATGTACCGGTGCGTTCGCCGCAGCCTGAAAGTCATTTAGATGCAGACACTGTGCTTGCGGCACTCAAACCGATTCTTGAGGATCCCGCGCTACCGAAATGTGGGCATAATCTGAAGTTTGATACAGGTATTCTTATTAGAAATGGTGTTAAACTTCAAGGGGTCGTTTTCGATACGCTGCTTGCAAGCCAATTGGTCGATGCTCGGACACCGTCGCACAACCTTGATACGTTGGCATTGCTCCACTTAGAGCATAAAATGATCTCGTTTGAGGAGTTAACGGCAGATCCAAGTACTGCAATACCTACCGACGCAGCGGCGGAGCAAGGTGGTTTGTTTGAAGCAGAAAACACACGGCAGAAGACGATTGATCAAGTCCCTTTGGAACAAGCCACAGTTTATGCTGCCGAAGATGCCGATATCACGCTGCGTCTCTATCACTTCCTTACCCCGAAACTCGAGGAATTGGGTATTACAGAATTGGTGCGTGAGATAGAATCGCCGCTTGCACCTATTCTCGCTGAGATGGAATATAACGGCATCGTTTGCGATAGGGCGGAACTCAAACGTCAAAGTGGTGTCATTGAAAAGCTTGTTGATGCTCGGCAGAAAGAGATTCACGAAATAGTCGGGTACCCGTTTAATATTGATTCACCAAACCAACTGGTGCAAGTGCTGTTTGAGGAACTCGGTTTCAAACCGGTAAAACGTACACGCGGCGGCAAAATCTCCACGGATGTTACTGTGTTAGAGGCACTTTCTCTAAGAGAGGATGTCAACGATCCGAAAACGAGTGTACCGCGTTTAATTATTGATTATCGCCAATATCGTAAGTTACAGAGTACCTATCTGGCACAACTTCAGAGTGCGATTGATGAAAGAACAGACCGTATCCATACACATCTCTATCAATTAACGACGGCAACAGGTCGTTTGAAGTCCGATGGTCCGAATCTACAGAATATTCCTGTGCGTACAGAGATTGGTAGACAGTTACGGCGTGCCTTTAGGGCACCAGAGGGGCATAAGTTAATCTGTGCGGATTATTCGCAGATTGAACTCCGTATCTTGGCGCACTTTAGCGAAGATGAAAGCCTACTTGAGACATTCACCCAAGATTTAGACATCCATACGGCGGTTGCCTCGCAGGTGTTTGAGGTGCCGACTGAATTGGTTACGCGGGAGCTTCGTGATAAGGCAAAGACGATCAATTTTGGTATCATCTACGGGGTTTCTCCAACTGGACTCTCACGTCGGATTAAGGGGATGACTGTAAAGGAAGCAGCCACCCTCATTGACGATTACAAAACGCGTTTTCCGGGAATAGATCGTTTTCTGCAGCAATGTGTCCAGCAAGCCTCGGATCACGGGTATGTGCGTACACTCACTGGCAGGCGACGGGAAATTCATGAAATCTATGCTACGAACCGAAGTCGGCGCAGCCTCGGCGAACGGTTGGCAATCAATACCGTCGTGCAAGGGTCCGCTGCGGATCTGATGAAGGCAGCGATGGTACATGTCCAACATCGCATTGATGCGGATAAATTGCCGTTAAAAATGCTACTGCAGATTCACGATGAATTGGTGCTTGAGACACCGGAAGCACTCGCGGCGGAGCAGGCTGAGATTGTTTGTGAGGAGATGGAAAATGCGATGTCGCTGCTCGTACCGCTTCGGACAGAGGCAGGGATCGGGGATAATTGGATGACCGCAAAGTAAATTTTTTCCATCGCTGATTGCTGACGGCTCATGAGAAAAAACGCAATATTTTTGCTATTAATAAAATTTTATTGACAAATGCTAAAAGTTGTGATATAATTTATTGCAGATTTTAAGGAAAATGTGATAGTGTCCGCTGGCAAAGTTACGAGTAGTGTTTTGACAGTTTTATGGTTTGGGACCAAAACCGCTCTCTTTTGTGAGAGGGGATAAGGCTTCCGACAAGAGATTGATGATGACTAATTTTGCAATCTTTCCTACGCTTGCTGCCAAATTTCTGCCTTTGAAAATGCTGACAGTGCTCAGTTTTCTCATTTTCCCGTATTTTCATTACCCTATGCCGGTGTACTGGAAAAAATCGGTTCGCGTGGATGCATTGTGTGTCCTCGCTGTGTACCGTATGTCTTTATGGTGTCGGTTAGGGTACATATAATTTCTAAAAGGAGAAACGAGATGAATATCTACGTTGGCAACGTGCCTTACGCCGCCACGGAAGAAGACCTCGAAACGCTTTTTGGTGAGTATGGGGCAGTTGCTACCGCTACGATTATCCGTGACCGGTATGACGGTCGCTCCAAAGGGTTTGGATTCGTTGAAATGGAAAACCAAGAGGATGGCGAGCGAGCAATAGAAGCGTTGGATGGTCAAGATATGATGGGACGTCCCCTGAAAGTCAACCCCGCGCGCCCTCGCACAGAACGCCGCGAGCCTCGTCGATACGACGACAGAAACGGCGACATGGAAATGTAGGCTTGTTTCCTGTTGGCTTCGGTGCTACTGCGCTTGCATGAATCTCTGAAGTAGGAAAGAAAACGCCGCAAAGGATGTAACATCTTTTGCGACCCATAAGTTTTGCCCCGGTCTTGGGACCTGTTTTATTAAATCGGTCTCGAACCGGGGCTTACTTGTACAGAGAGGACAGAGTCGGAAAGCGGTACCGAGTACCATTTCCCGACATTCCGTCCGCAGCTCAAAGTTGTCTAATAGGCTTTTCGCTTGAGAGAACCCCAAGTTACAGCAAGTTTACCGGCGGGTTCTACCGCGACACCTAAAGCGGTCAAGCCGTTATTCATGAGGTCAACGATATCATCATCGGTCAAAGGTGCATGGAAAAGGCCGACCTCGTCCATTGTTCCTGTGAACCAGTTACCACTACCGTCCCAAACGCCGCATCCACCGATATTTACGTTGAAATCGGACCTGCCGTGATTAATCCAGCTCCCCTCTTTCGTCGTTGGATTCCCATCAACGTAAACCTTCGTGAATGTTCGGGTCCCGACAGCAGCGACATGGTGCCACTCCCCCGATGGATGTTCGTAAGGATTTTCGTTACCACCGGCTGTAGGTGTCCATAGCATGACGGTCGTCGGGTTAATAAAACCGAATTCTGGGGAGTCGTTCTGACCTATCACCCCAACACGATTGGTGGTGATATTCCCAGGTTTCACCCAAGCAACGACTGTAAATTCACGCACCCCGTTGAGGAGTCTCGCGTTGGTATTCACGCAGTTGCCTGAGCCATCAAAGCCTAAGGCACCGCCAAATCGACCATCAACCCAAATCGGGGCGTTGACAATCGTCCCGTGATTATTATTTCCTGACGAGTCCATCGCCACGCTTCCTACTCCATCATCGAACAGCCAAATGCCGACAACACTACTCGGGTCAATTTCGGCATCACTGCTATTCACAGCGATGAGGCTCAAAGCCATCAGTCCCAGACTGAACAGGACAACTGTTAAAGCATTAAATTTCATTTTTATTCCTCTCACTTTCTTTAGAGATTTACCGCGACGCAGCGCGGATCTGTTTCGTTGCCTAATCCGCTTTTGTAAGACTATCAGTGCGCGTTAGATTGACTGATGTTCCCCGCAACGTTAAAAAATAGGAGATATACACATTTTCACATATTTTGCATAAAAATGCAAGTTTTTTTTTCTGGGGACGCTATTTTAAATAATTATAACACATTTCTCTACTAATTTTCAAAACAAATTAAATTAATGCTATAGTTTGTGAGACCGAAATCTTAGGACTTACGCGAACGCACTACATTTGCTGTTGATATTTCAAAATCACCAACGATGGTTCAATATGGATTGCTTTAGCGATAAAGCGTCTGCTTCACCGAGTCGCACTCACACCAACGGCTTTACGGGCTTTTGCCATGATCGGTGCTGCGATGGCGCGTGCTTTTTCCGCGCCGTTTTCAAGTATTTTATCTAATTCATCGGTGTTATTCATCAAGTCATTATACCGATCGCGTTTCGTGGCAAATGTAGATTCGAGTAATTCAAACAGTTCCTGCTTCATCGCACCGTAGGCAAGCCCGCCCTCAAGATAGAGTTTCCGCTTCGCAGCAACGGTATCCGCATCCGCGAAATGACGATAGATCGTAAAAATATTACACGCCTCCGGGTCCTTCGGCTCTTCGGGACGTAGAGAATCTGTTACGATACGCTTGACGGGTTTGAGTACTTCGTTCGATGGTGCGAAGATTGGAATAACATTGTTATAGCTTTTGCTCATCTTTCTGCCATCAATGCCCGGAATAGTCATGACCTCTTTCCGAATGACGGCTTCCGGGATTGTCAAGACGTTGCCGTAGGTATTGTTGAAGGTAAGCGCGACATCGCGCGTGATTTCGAGGTGTTGCTGTTGGTCAAGCCCTACGGGTACAACGTGTGTGCCGAAGAGCAGGATATCTGCTGCCATCAAAACAGGATAGGTAAATAGCCCGATGTTAATGTTTTTATCGTCTTCTCGACCTGCGGCAACGTTGTCATCAACGATAGCTTTGTAGGCATGTGATCGGTTCAGCAAGCCTTTTGCTGTGAAACAGGACAATACCCACGCCAATTCAAACACCTCTGGGATATCCGATTGGCGGTAGATAATCACCTCATCTGGATTTAATCCTAATGCTATCCACGTCGCCGTTGCTTGATAGGTGAGGTTAGCCAACTCCTTTCCGTCTCGGACTGTCGTCAGGGCATGGTAGTCCGGTATAAAGTAGAGAGCCTGATACTTTTCTGCGAGTTCCAGCGATGGTTTGAGCATGCCGAGATAGTTGCCGATATGTGGGGGACCTGTCGGTTTGAGTCCTGTTAAAGCAATCTGTTTCAATTTTTTTTCATCCTCCTTTTTGTTTCTGACTTTATTATACGCTGTTGGGGCTTATATGTCAATCGTACCTCTGAATTTCAACGACATCGCCCCACTTTACCCCTAAACTGACTTCGGCACTTCCGCCATTAATAGCGATTTCTAACAACCCGAAGCTGCCGATAATTGCCAGAGGCTTACCGATGCCAGATTCAGCGTAAGCACGGTTGAGCCGCATGAGTCGCGTACTTCCGACCCTAATTTCGTAAGTAGACCCAATACCAGCAAGCACGCTTTCCGATAGATTTGTTATCGCGTTCCCAAATCTGTCAATTTTGACAATTTGCCCGATGATCGTGTTTCCAGAGACCTGATGGTTCGGGATCGGAAGTTGGACGAGATCTTCCACCGGTGGACCGATGTTCGCAAGTGGTACACCGAGTGATAAGTGTGCTGCAACAGGTGCGAAAACATCTCTACCGTGGAAGGTGTTGCTCACTTCTGGTAGATAGTAAGCCTTGTTCTGAATTGCCACTGTATTTATTGATTGTCCGTCAGCGTTCTCAATCTCGTGTAGGAGATAGGTCAATATTCCATTGTCAGGACAGACAAAAAAGGCACGGTCTGTTTGGCAAATCACTGCCCGTCGGTCGCTGCCTACACCCGGATCGACGACGATAGCGTGGATCGTGCCTTCTGGGAAATAGCGATGAGCAGAATGGATTGAAAGTGCAGCATCGTGGATATCCTGTGGTGGGATGGCATGTGTGAGATCGACCACCTGTACATCTGGGTTGATACCGAGGATGACTCCCTTCATGATCCCGACATAAGTATCGCTTGTGCCGAAGTCGGTTGTTAGTGTGATGATGCGGGTTGATTGGTTCATTATCAATTATAGATTTTCTCGCATCCAAGCAAAGCTTTTCCGTTGGCCCGTACCGTCGTTTTCTCTACCCTCATACTCACAGCACCAGACCCCGTCGTAGCCTGCTTCTCTCAAGCAGCGGATTGCCTTCGCGAGATCTATTTCACCTTCACCGAGTGCCTCGCCGCGATAATTGCCACGTGAACCTGTGCCGTCTTTCAGGTGTGTGTGTAATGTATACGGTGCGACGATTTCATAGTATCTGCCTACCGTCTCTAAGTCGTGGCCCGCCCAGCGGTAATTCATCGTATCCATATTCGCGCCGACATACTTGGAACCGACCTTTTCAAAGAGTTCTACCTGCAAATCGCCATCGTTTGTAACGATCCCGTGGTTGTCCACCGCCAAGTAGACCTCATCGCGTTCGGCGAATTCGAGGCATCGTTTTAGACAACCCGCCATCGCTTCAACCCATCGGTTTTCTGGGACAGCATCTTTCGCGGAACCGCCTTCTGTTCGGAGGACTGAGGTGCCGAGCCGTTTCGCGAGTCCGGCGATGCGTTCCATCCGGTCAATTTGGGAACGGATCATCTCTTCTTCGAGCAAAACAAAGTCGTTCCCTGCTGCAAGTGCTGAGACTTGCAACCCGTAACCTTGAACCTGTTTTCTCACGGCTTCGGCGTTCTTTTCAGGATCGGCAGTCTCCGAATTCCATACATCGCCGATCTGGAGTTCAACGTAGTTGAAACCTGTTTCGCTCGTAAATTTCAGAAAATCATCAAGCGAGCTGCTGGCGTAGTTGTAATGAATAAGTCCTAATTTTGACATGAATATATTCACTCCTCTTTGCGGAACTATATAGCCGTCTATTGGTAGACGTACTTTGGAAACGCGTAGGTCAATAGTGTGTGGTTAATTGTAAAATCTACTGTAATTGCTGAACGATCTGTGCTGACAGCCGACAGCTGACAACTGATACCTGAAAAAAGACTTGCATCTTTAGAGTTGTTGTGCTATAATACCTTTAGTCAGAGACAAGTGTCAAGCAATTTTTTCACTTTATTGTAATCGGTTTTGGCTTGCGAGTTTTGCATGAAATTGATAACAGATCAGGATATAAAATAATGGAGAACTATAGTCGTTTTACGGACCCGAAATTGCCTACCATCTACGAGAAAGTCAAGGCAGAGCAGCGGCTCTCCTTTGAAGAAGGGGTCGCACTTTACGAAAGCCCGGATATTACCGGGGTTGGGTTCATTGCTAATCATGTTCGCGAACGTGTAAATGGGAACGTTGCCTATTATAATATTAATCAGCACATTGACTATTCAAATGTCTGTATTCTCCACGCCCGGTGCCACTTTTGTGCATTTGCCCGAAAAAACATGCAAACCGAAGGTGCGTGGGAAATGAGCGTTGATGAATTTTTGGACAAGGCGATGTATTCTATGGAGCACGGATGCACCGAGATTCACAGTGTCGGCGGATTGCACCCTAAACTGCCGTTTGATTATTACCTCGATATTATCCGTGGACTCAAAGAACGGATGCCACAAGTCCACCTTAAATTCTTTACCGCTGTTGAAATCCACCATTTCTCTCGTATCTTCAAAATGTCTATAGAAGAAGTTTTAACGGCGTTGCGCGAGGCGGGTTTAGATTCCTTACCCGGTGGGGGTGCTGAAATTTTTGCTGAGGAGACGCGCGAAAAAATTTGCCCGGGGAAACTCAGTGCGGACGGATGGTTAGAAATTCACGACATCGCACATGGTCTCGGTATTTCCACAAATGCGACGATGCTGTATGGACACCTTGAAACAAACGAGGACCGGGTAGACCATCTCATTCGATTGCGGGAGCAGCAAGATAAATCCGGCGGTTTTGTAACCTTTATTCCGCTCGCTTTCCACCCTCTTAATACCCGGATGGCATATCTGCCTTCAACAACAGGGTTAACAGATCTCCGCAACATCGCAGTCGCACGCCTCATGCTTGATAATGTCCCGCATATTAAGGTTTACTGGATTATGACGGGCTTGAAAACGGCGCAGGTTGCGCTCCGTTTCGGTGCTGATGATATTGATGGAACTGTAACCGAGGAAAAAATTACACACATGGCAGGTGCGGATACGCCGGAGGCGGTCTCTGTCTCGTCGCTAATACACCTCATTGAAGAAGCTGGCTTTGTCCCAGTGGAACGTGATACGCTTTACAATGAAATTATTCGAGAGGGGAATCAGTGGTACAGAAAAGCCGCTTGAGGGTAGGTGCGGTTTCGTTTTTGAACACGAAACCGCTCATTTATCCCCTTTTGAACGCAGAAATCGAGACGGATATTGCGCTCAGTGTTGATGTGCCAAGCCGCGTTGCGACGTTTTTAAGCGAAGGTCAACTTGATGTGGGGTTGATCCCGATTATCGAATATTTTCGAGCGAAGCCTTCGGGTACGAATTTTTGTATTCTACCAGATATATCAATCGCATCTCACGGAAGTGTGAAAAGCATCCAACTGTTCAGTCGCGTACCGATTCGGGAAATTCGACGCATCGCACTTGATACGAGTTCCCGTACCTCCGTCGCCTTACTGAAAGTCTTACTCGCTGAAAGATATGGGATTTCACCAGCATTTACAACGTGCGCGCCGACAGTAATTCCAAGCACTGCACTTCAAAACCGTCAGTACCCGCCGTTTGAGGCGGTCCTCTTGATTGGGGATCCAGCCCTTAGACATCTCGATTCAACAGAATATAGTGTTGACCTCGGCGAGTTGTGGTATAAGTTGACAGGATTGCCGTTCGTCTATGCCTGTTGGGTCGCGAGAGAAGAAGCGTGCCTTGGCAACTTACCGCAGGTACTCCTTCAATCGAAAGCGCGTGGTATCGCACAAATCCCAGAAATCGCGCAAATTGAGGCACAGAAGCTGGGTCTACCGGAAACACTCTGTCTCGACTATTTGCGAAATCGGATCAAATATGATCTTGACGAATCTGCAATCGCTGGCATTGAACTTTTTTATAAGTATGCTGTGAAGCATAACCTCGCACCTACGTGCCGCTCACTAACTTTTGCATCCAGTTGAAAAGGGGTGGAAAATGGATACTGCTGAGAAATCCACGAACCCAGTTGAGTTTGAAAAGCAGTTTGAAGACTATCTCAAAAGTTGTGGACTCCGTTTGACGCAAAAACGATTGGATGTCCTAAACCAAGTCTTCGAGTATCCTGGCCATTTCCAAACGGAAGATCTCTTGGTGCAGATGCGCCGAAACGGTTACCTCGTGTCGCGCCCGACCATCTATCGAACACTTCCTTTACTCGTGAAGAGCGGGTTGCTAACAGAGTTTATTGACGCACAAAAAAACACCCGCTACGAAAGTATTCATTCGCTTCGCGAGCATGCCCACCTTATTTGTCTACGGTGTAATCAGATTGTTGAGTTTAAAGAGCCGGGGATTGATGACTTACAAAAGGCGGTGTGTGAAGCGCACGGCTTTAAAGCCGTACGCTTCCGTAATGAGATCATCGGTTATTGTGCGGAATGTCAAGCAGAGATAGAACCTAAAACGTCTGATGAAGACGACGAACCTACTGCTTAAGCCGTGCCCACGTTGTCGTGAGCAGCCCTTCGGGATTAACGTCCGTAACCCCGGCTTCAGCATTCTCGTAGTCTTCGTTTGTAGGTTCGTATTCTAAGTCGCTGGACCAGCAGAAAACGTCGTACTGGGTCTGGTTCGAGCTCTGTCGTGTCCAGATCATCATGACGTTTTCGCCGTCTTGTAATGCATTGACTGTGCCACCATCGCTTCCAAAATCGCCTGTTCGCAGCCATGCCCATTCAGGGACGTTTTCTTCAAGGATGATGTGATCCGGACGCACAAAGGCGGGAGCTTCGGTTGGAATTTCGTCGCCATCGTCGCCTAAAACCCACAACCAATCCGAATGGTTGCTCGGATTAATAACGTGCGTGATAAACCGCCAATCGCCTGCTTTTCCACCAGCGGCACTGATGTCAAACCTATAGAGTAACCATCCTTGTCCACCGACATTCGTGACAATATCCCCGAAGGCACCTTCCGTTGGTTCGAGTGCGCCTTCAGCTTTGCCCAATTTATAGACATCCTCGGAATCCCTTTCATCAAAGGCTTCCGCCTCAAACCAAATCTGTTCGCCGCTCCCGTATTTAGAGACTTTAAATCCTTCCACGGCAAAGCCTGTAAGCGGTTGTATCAACAGGAAACATACAATTAAGCCAAAGGTTAACTGACATTTTTGAAGCATCATAATTCTCCTTGATCGTATTTTGGTGCTATCACAGAAGTTACTGCTTAAGCCGCCCCCATGTTGTGGTGAGTAGCCCATCAGGTTCTACCGGCAGTGTTTTCGCTTCCGCCTTTTCGTAGTCTTCATCCGTGGGTTCATATTCCAAATCGCTGGACCAGCAGAAAACATCGTATTGGACCTGGATCGAACTCTGCCGCGTCCATATCATCATGACGTTTTCGCCGTCTTGCAATTCATTAATCGTGCCAGCATCCTGTCCAAAATCACCTGTCCGCATCCATGCCCATTCTGGAACGTTTTCTTCAAAGATAATATCATCAGGACGGACAAAAGCAGGAGCCACCTCTGGAATCTTAGCACCATCGTCGCCTAAGACCCACAACCAGTCTGAGTGATTGCTCGGATTTATGAGCCGTCCGATAAACCGCCAGTCCCCTGCTTTTCCACCGGCACGACTGATGTCAAACCTGTAGAGTAACCAACCTTGTCCACCGGCATTCGTGACAATATCGCCGAACGCACCATCAGCGGGATCTACCGCCCCTTCGCCTTTACCCAATTTATAGACATCCTCGGAATCCCTTTCATCAAAGGCTTCCGCCTCAAACCAAACCTGTTCACCTTTTCCATACTCAGAGACTTTGAATTCTTCTACAGCAAAACCCGTGATGGGTTGTATCAGCAGAAAGCTAAACGCTAAACCCAAAATCAACTGACATTTTTGAAGCATGATAATTCTCCTTCATTGATTTAGGAACTATTTTAAAGGAATTGTAGTTAAGTTGCAACATTAAAAACTTGACATGCGTCTGGAAATATCGTATAATTCAGGAAAGACTTCTTTAATCATGAGATTGTAGACTACAATTTATCTCATAAATCATCAGGCCGATTTGTAACGTCAGATGCATACGCCGCAGGTAAGCGATCATTACGAAAACCCCCGCAATGTCGGGACTATTGCAGATGCCAGTGGCACTGCTACTGTCGGTTCTCCTGCCAGCGGTGAGATGGTAAAATTAACGCTCAAGATCGTCGATAATGTCATTGTTGTGGCGAAGTTTCGAGCGTTCGGATGCCCGACTGCCATTGCAAGTGCTTCTGCCCTCACCGAACTGGTTACAGGCACACAGATTCCAGAAGCACAAGAAATTAACGCTGTGCAGCTCTCTGAAGCGTTAGGAGGACTGCCAGCAGATAAATTCCGTTACGCGCACGCTGCTGAGAATGTTCTCAAAAACGCCATCGCTGATTTTCTGTCTAAATAGGAGGTGTAACCCCCATGATTAGTGTCACAGAATCTGCCGCACAAAAAGCAATCACACTTATTAGTAATAGTGAAGCTCCAGCTGAATCCGAACTCGGCTTGCGGATGCAAGTTGTCGGTGGTGGATGCTCCGGTTTCCAATATAACCTCGAATTTGGTCCCGCTAAGGATACCGATAAAGTGTTTGAATTCCACGGATTAAAAGTTTTCATTGATCCGCGTAGCACACTCTATCTCGCTGGCTCCGAACTCGACTATAACGACGGGTTAATGGATTCCGGCTTTAAAATAACCAATCCGAGTGCTAAAAACACATGCGGTTGCGGCGAATCCTTTAGCGTTTAATGCATCTTTCCCGACTTCAATATAGCGGGGTTTCAAACCCCGCTATTATCTGCTATTCCATCCTCGCTGATGAGGTTTGAAACCTCATCTATTGACGACTGACTACTGACAGCCAAATCACACCCACGACGATTTCAACTCATGCACCTTCAGTGATACCAAAGTCGCGTCCGCACCCTCGGCGTAAACGCCAATATCCGCGTTATCCACATCTGGAAGGAAATACGAAGTCATTGACAATTCACCGTCGTTACCAAACGCCTCGATAGAGATGCGATCCACCAGAATTTGCAGACGGATATTTCCATCTTGTAGCGACAACGGCCCACTTCTCTCAAGGAAGGTCAGTTGTTGTTCGGTGACATCATAACGCACGTCTTGTCCGCGAATTTTGAAGCCGACAGCACTGGCATCGTTGAGTGCTATTTCAGCGCGAATGTCAAACAATTCACCCGTCAAACCAGCCAGTGGATCTTCCCCCGGTGTAAGCGTTAGATCGCTCCACGCGTGCGTATAGGTATGGATGTTTTCAATTTCCGCGACCGGTTCTCGATGAAGACGGATACCTTCTGCAGTTGTCCGAAGGGTTAAGTTACATGGAAAGCTCATCTGTTGGTTGAATGGCATGTCTGGCGGATTGCTACCGCTCATCCAAGCGATTTGAATGCGTCTGCCATCGGATTCTGGCACGTCGCTCCATGTCTGTGCTGCGTAAAAATTGGCACCATAGTCAGCACGATGCGCATCGCCTTCCGGCGTAAAGGTGGTTCCGTCGAAGTTGCCAACGTAATACTTTCCTGCTGCCCCCCAAAAGACCCACTTCATATTATCCGGATCACCATCGACAGCAAGTTCAAAAATGTCAGGGCATTCTGTATCGGGAATCTCCAGGTCAGATAACCGCGTCCACTCCTTAAGATTTGTTGAACCGAACAGGGTGTAATCATTCTTATCAAGATAGAGTGCCATCACCCATTTCTGCGTAGGTTCGTGCCAAATTACCTTCGGGTCACGATTGCTTGCGACGATATGCTCAATGACAGGGTTGCCTTCATATTTTATCCAACTCCGCCCGCGGTCGTTGCTATAGGCGATACTCTGCGTAAACGGGACAGGTTCTGGGGCATGGTTCCCCGCAGATGTATAAAAGTTGACAAGCACCGCCTCATCACTGGTCTGAAAACCACCGGTATTTTTCCAATCCACGACACCGGAGCCAGAAAAGATTGTGCCGAGTTCATCAGGATGGATGGCGTGCGGCAGTTGCTTCCAATGAACGAGGTCTTGACTGACAGCGTGTCCCCACGTCATATTGCCCCAATTGATGCCGGATGGGTTGTGTTGAAAGAAGAGGTGATATTCGCCTTTGTAGTGGATTAACCCGTTCGGGTCATTGGTCCAGTTAGTTTTCGGTGTAAAATGGAACTGTGGACGATACGTTTCCTTGTAAGCTGTCTGAATCATGAATTATTTCCTTTCCGTTTTGAACGTTGCAAAGAGATACGCGCGATTCTGTCTGTTTTGCAGGTATTCTATGTATATTTTCTGTTTTGTCAAGAATACTTTAAACGGATACCCTAAAAGTTAATTTACACAACACCGTCTTAAATCGTTATCGTATTTCGGTGTCAAAACCCCTGAATTCATTTGGGGGATGTAGACACCGCCTTATTGAATTAGACCATAGGTCTATGTTGAAAAAAGATTTAACAAACCTATCAAAATGTGGTATAATACTATTAGAAACTTAACAATGGAGTTAGGAAATGGAAATCAAATTAGATATTCCTGAACACAAGTATATTTCTAATGGTAAAACAGTTTTCGGTTGTGAATATCACATAGTTTGGTGTGTCAAATATAGACGCTCTGTGCTATCACCTAAAATGCAGGAACGTCTTAAAGAGATACTGTTAGATTCCCAAACACCTGATATTTACGTTGTCCGTGCTTTAGAGGTTATGCCTGACCATGTCCACGTTTTGGTATCAATACCGCCAACTAAATCTGTTGCTCAAGCCATAAAATATATGAAAGGTGTAACCTCAAGATTACTTCGTCAAGAGTTCCCAGAATTAGAGAAACGGCTACCTACCTTGTGGACACGCGGTAAGTTTGTTGCGACAACAGGTGGTGTTACACTTGAAACACTTAAGAGATACATTGAGGACCAAAAAGGTGTCTAAATGCCAAGTTTCTACCGCACGCAAACCCTGAAAATAGAAGAACAACCGATATTCTCTGAAGCCAATGCTGCGTCTGCTGGTGTTTGGAATGGCTGTTGTGACCAAATGGATATGTACCAGTGGCAGCGTGGCTATCCTCATGCTCACAGAGACTTCTATTTCGGTAAAGACTGTGAAGGGTGGATAGACCGAAAACTCTCTAATCCCCTCTTGCATTCACAAAGTCGGCAAGCGGTTCGGGAACGTTACTTCAAGTCTTGGAAATCCTACTCCGCCTTGAAAAAGAGGGGTGGTATTCAAAAACCGAAACCTCCTAACAAACGAAAAAACTATCTGACGACCCGTTGGAAAAAGTCTGCTATCCGATTTGTAGAAGGCAGCCTTTTTGGTAAACGTGTCGAACTTTCTATGGCAGAAGGTCAACCGAAAATAGACATACCTTTGCCGAAAAACTTTGATATGTCGAAAGCGGAACATATCGCAACGATTGATTTGTGCTATAACTACGGACAATGGACACTCCATTTCTCGTATAAATACGAAACCGAAACAACCGAAACAGGTAAAGAAGTCGTAGGCGTTGATATAGGCGAAATACACCCGATTGTCTCTCACGACGGACAAGACACGCGTATCTACAATGGACGGTATATCCGCTCACTATACCGCTATAGAAACAAAGTGCTTGCCGAGTTCAGTCAGGCGATAAGTCAGTGCAAACGCCATTCAAAACGCTGGTGGAGACTCACCCGACGTAAGTGGAAGCGTATCAGAAAGATTGATAACCAAATCAAAGATGCACTCCACAAACAGACGACTAAGTTCGTCAAATACTGCCAAGTGAAAGGTATCGGCACGATTGTGCTTGGAGACCTGACAGGTATCCGAAACAACATAGACTACGGCAAACGTGCGAACCAGAAACTTCACCAGTGGGCTTTCGGCAAGATTGCCGAGTTGATAACCTATAAAGCGAAAGCGTTAGGTATCAAAGTCAAAGTCATTGACGAATCCTATACCTCTCAAACTTGCCCGAAATGTGGCAACCGAAAGAAACCGAACAATCGCAACTATACCTGCAAATGTGGTTTCAAATATCACCGCGACGGTGTAGGTGCGATCAACATCCGAGAAAAGTATCTGGGTCACTTCGGTGTCCCCGTAGTGGCGGAAATGGGTTCTGCCCGCATGACACCGCCCTTGGGCTTTCGTTTGGAAGTCCCTGTTGCCTCGTCTTAGACACGAGGAATGTTCCTAAAAGGAACAAAAGAACCTGCCGTAATTCATTCGGCAGAGTATGTCAGAATGTCTATTGTCCAATCTACTCATGTGAGTTCGGCTTGCGGAATTATGCACCAGTTTGCCCCTTAAGGCGCGTCACTGGTATTAATCCGAAACGATCAACATTCCTTTCCCATGGGATAACTGATGAAAAACGACGATGCTCAACTCATCCAACGCGTCCTCGCGGGCGATGATACTGCGTTCTCCGTGCTTGTGAGAAAGTACCAAAAGCCGGTTCACGCCCTTGCGTGGCGGAAAATTGGAGATTTCCACATCGCTGAGGAGATTACGCAGGACACCTTTTTGAAAGCATACCAGAAATTGGCGATGCTCAAGGAGCCACAACGTTTTTTGAGTTGGCTGTATGTGATTGCGACGAACCACTGTAAGGCGTGGCTTCGGAAAAAACGTTTGCGGACAGAGTCGTTGGAAAACACAGAGAGTATGGCGTTAGAAAAAGCGACCTATTCGGGATATGTTATCTCGGAAAACGAGCAAACAGCGATAGAAAGGCAACGCGAAGTCGTCAAAAAGTTGCTTGCGCAGCTTCAGGAGAGCGAACGCACAATTGTGACACTACGTTACTTTGGCGAGATGTCGAGTGCGGAGATCGGCGAGTTTTTAGGGATATCCGCAAATACGGTTCGGAGTCGGCTCCGCCGCGCACAAGAACGTCTAAAGAAGGAGGAACCCATGATACGAGAGGCTTTAGAACACTTCCAAATCACACCGAATCTCAGAGAAAACATCATGCGCGAGATATCGCGTCTGAAACCTGCTGCACCGTCTGGCAGTAAACCGTTTGTGCCGTGGGCAGTAGGTGTTTCCACAGTAGCAGTCGTCCTTTTGATGTTAGGTATCGGCAATCAGCACTTGTCGCGTTTCCAGAAACCTTATAGTTTCGATGCGACTTCAGAAATGACGGTAGAGATTATTGAGGCACCCGTGGTACTAAACCTTGAAGCCAAACCGGATATTCGGACGCAACTCGGAGGTGCTACAGCATCGGATGAGGACACTGCTTCTGAAAAGCAACCCAATGATACCCGAGTATTTCAAAATAGCCAAACGTGGAATTTACCCGAAAACGCAATTGCCCGTTTCGGTAAGGGTGTTATGGGTGGCTCGGACCGAGCGGTTGCTTTTTCACCGGATGGAACGCGTTTCGCTGTCGCAACCGGTGCCGGTATCTGGATCTACGATGCACAGACGTATCGTGAAATGGCACTGCTAACTGGGCATACAGGAGTCGTCCGGGCGGTTGCCTTTTCACCGGATGGAAAAACGCTCACTTCTGGCGCGCGAGATGCTACCGTCAAATTGTGGAACATAGAAACTGGCGAAAATATCGCTACATTTGTAAGGAATGCGATCGGTGTTGAATCGGTAGCATTCTCCCGAAATGGCAAAATGCTCGCTGCCGGAACAGAAGGGGGTCCCGTCAAGCTATGGGACATAGAAAATGGACAAAATCTTGCTACTTTTAAGGGAGAAGCACCCCGGGTTTTCTCAGTAGCGTTCTCATCTGACGGGCAAACGATCGCCTCCGGTGGATCGGACAATACAATCAAACTCTGGGATGTTGCAACAAAACAGAATATTGCCACACTCCTTGGGCATGAGGATATAATTTTCTCAGTGGCGTTTTCGCCGGATGGAAAAATACTTGCGTCGGGTTCACAAGATGATACGGTTAAACTCTGGCATGTTGAAACAGGACAAGACCTCCATACATTCAAACACAGAGAGCGAGTTTTCTCAGTAGCGTTTTCGCCGGATGGCAAGGTCGTTGCTGGTGGAGCATGGCGCGGAATTAAACTCTGGAATATTGAGACAGGCGAAGAGGTCAGGCTTAAAGGCGGAACAACAGTTAGATCCGGATCTATAGCGTTTTCACCGGATGGTGCAACGTTTGCCTCTGCAGGAGTAGATCGCTTTGGGGGGACATCTGGGGCGGTTACGCTCTGGGATATAGAGACAGGAAAGGAGCTTGCTACACTGCCTGGGCATACAGAAAGAATTCCGGCTGTGGCGTTTTCACCCGATGGCACCACCGTCGCTTCTGGGTTGAGAGATGGAACGGTGAAACTCTGGAATGCTAAAACTGGGGAAAATATCCATACCTATCGCGGTGGCGGTTACGCCGTAGCGTTTTCGCCCGATGGGAAAACGCTTGCTGCGCGGAGTTGGAAGGATATTAAACTCTGGGAAGTTGCCACGCGTAAAAGGACCTCTACCATTTCAATAAGTCGTGAACAGCTCACTACGTCCACGGCTTTAGCATTTTCACCGGATAGTCAAGTGCTTGCTTGGGGAACCGGAGATCAGGTCAAACTGCGAAAACATGCCACCAAATCTTTATTCGGTTTTATGGGTCGAAACACCATTACACTGAAAGGCCATACGGACGAAGTCCGTTCAGTGGCGTTTTCGCCCGATGGAAAAGTACTCGCCTCAAGTGTCAGATTCGGAACCGTCAAACTCTGGGATACTGAGACAGGCGCGAATATCGCCACACTGGAAGGCGCAGGTGGACCTGTAGTGTTTGCCCCCAACGGAAAAATGCTTGCCTCAGCGGGAGGGGTTCAGGAGATTAAACTCTGGGACCTCGAAACACAGACGGATATTATGACACTCCGTGGGAAGGCTGGTGCCGTTTTCGATCTCACATTCTCACCCGATGGCACAACCCTCGTCTCAGGACAGGGGTTTGGAATAATTAAATTCTGGGATGTCGCAACGGGAGAAAATATCGCTACGCTAAAAGGGCATACCGGTATTGTTTTTTCTGTCAATTTCTCACCGGATGGGAAAACACTTGCTTCTGGGTCTCAGGATGGGACGGTCCTACTATGGGACCCCAAACGGATTGTTGATCATTAAGCTCACAAGAGAAAAACACCAGAACAAGAGATCGCGAGCGACAAGAAATACGCAGAAATCCGCAGAAACACCCTATCAAAGACCCCTATCAATACGCAGAAATACCCAAGCAAAAACACTCGCTCCTACAGAGAGATGGGATAATTTAGCGTTTACGTTTACCAGAGAACTAAATGTCCGTGATAGTTTTTGGTTCCAACCTTGACAAATAGTAGAAATCAATATATCCTACCTTAGACGATAAAACTATTCGCTTCTTCCACAATTTCGACTCTCCAATTTCAAACGCCTTCTTGTAGGCGCGGCCGGAATCCCACCTATTACGGAACGGAAAGAGTCCGGTCGCGACACGCACTGGCTACCAACCGCTGACGGCTAATTGCAGAATTATGCACCAGTTTGACCCTTAAAAAGCGTCACTATAGTGCTATTGGAGGGTATTCATGAAAACCACTGATGTTGAGCTCATCCACCGCGTTCTTGATGGCGATGATACTGCCTTCACGGTGCTTGTAAAAAAATATCAAAAACCGGTTCACGCACTTGTGTGGCGGAAGATCGGGGATTTCCATATCGCCGAAGAGATTACGCAGGATACGTTCCTGAAGGCATATCAGGAATTAGCGACGCTGAAGAAACCGCAGAGTTTTTCAAGCTGGCTCTATGTGATTGCTGCAAACAACTGTAGTACGTGGCTACGTAAGAAGCGTTTACGGACAGAGCCGCTTGAAGATGCGCGACTCCAAAAGGCGACCTATTCTGGGTATGTCGTTGCGGAAAACGAGCGGACAGAAGCAGAGGCACAACGCGAAGTCGTCAAAAAGTTGCTCGCCAAACTTCAAGAGAGTGAGCGCACGGTTATCACATTGCACTACTTCGGTGAGATGTCGAGTGCAGAGATTGGCGCGTTTTTAGGGGTATCGGCAAACACGGTGAGGAGTCGTTTACGCCGCGCGCAGCAACGTTTAAAGAGGGAGGAACCGATGATAAGAGAGGCTTTAGAAAATTTCCAAATCACACCAAATTTCACTGAAAACATCATGCGCGAGATAGCACGTCTGAAACCCGCTGCGCCATCTGGTGGTAAACCGTTTGTGCCATGGGCAATCGGTATTTCCGCCTTAGCAGTCGTCCTTTTGATGCTGGGTATCGCAAACCATCAATCCTTATCGCGCTTCCAAAAACCCTACAGTTTCAACGCTGCGTCAGAGATAAAAATTGAGTTGATTGAGGCACCCGTTGTGCTAAACCTCGAATTTGAGCCAGATAACCGAACGCAACTCGGAAATGCCAACGCACAAGATAAGAACAATGGCATTGGTAACCAAGTCGATGACGCTGCCCCGCTTGACTTAGGAACGATTATTGCTAAGATCAAGCAATACGATAATGCTGTCACCTCCGTAACTGGCGATTTCGTTATGGAACGTCAGCAAGATCAGGGCGGAATCGGGAAAAATGAATATAGGCTGATGTTTGATGGTGAGAAAGTCCAAATGGAGCAGGAAGAGGGATGGCCGATCATAGGGTATTGGGATGGTGAACGCTCCTGGGAGGGAGAAAAAAACAGAAGGATGATCTTTGAATTTGAAATTGCGCCCGGCAAGGAGAAAACTGAGCTTGAACCGATCCGACAGGCATTCAAGCAACAAGGTATTGACCTTGCCGACGATGTACGCATCGTTGATGGGGACGAACCAGAGAGTTTCACACTTGTTGAGAATGAGACGGGTACAAACTATTTTTTCTGGTTGGAGGGAGAGACGACGCTGTTGGTTTATGATTATCATCTTGAATATAGTGTTCGTTCTCAGTGGTTGATTCCTTCTGACTATGATCCGAGATTTTGGCTTACCTTTCCGAGCCTCGGTTCAAACAATTCCTATCTATCTGAACCGCTGTGGCACTTGCTTGAGAAACATGAGAGTGAAATTATTGGGAGCGAGGTCCTGAACGGGGAAAAGACATCCGTGATTCGTCTAAATATCCCTGCTTGGTCCACGGAAAACTTTACAATGCCTGCTAAGTCCTATAAACTCTGGATTTCTCGTGATAAAGGTTTTCGACTGGTTAAGTCAGAACAAGCGTTTACCGTAGAGAACCCGACAGAATGGAGCTCTTACAAAGCAGGTGTGACCTACATTTCGACCCGGAAAATTGCGTATCACGAATACCTACCGGATATCTGGTTTCCTAAGAGAATTGAGAGATCTACTGTGCTAAAAGCATCACCGGAACAACAAGGTGAAGCAGATTTCCTTTACAAAAATGTCCTTCTCACGAAGCAGTGTCGGATAAACACGGATGTTACAGCGTTCCTCAGTCAGCGTTTACCGCCTGATACACCTGTTTTCGATTACGTGGAGGGTCAACCGAGTTTCGTAGACAATGTGCTAAACCCTAAACCCAAACCGGATATTCTGATGCAATATGAGTCTGATGCGCAAGTCTATGATCCTGCGCCACATGATTTACAAACGGTTATCGCTAAGATGAAGCACTATGATAGTGCTATCGTCTCAGCAAGTGGCGACTTCGTTATTGAGCACCATAGGGATGCAGGGATCGCGAAAACGCAATACGCATTGACGTTCAAAGGCAAGAAGATCCGGGTAGAACAAAAAAGGGATTTTCCGACGTTGGATAAGGATGTGCCGCTGATAAAAAGGCTGTTGCCGCTCGTGAAGATTTACGACGGAGAACAGCAATGGGAAATCTATAAATACAAAAAACTGCTCTTTAGTGTTGAGGTTACACCTGACGAAGAAAGGACGGTCATTGAGACAATTCGACAGGCGTTCAAACAACAAGGTACTAAACTTGCTGACGATGTTCGCATTGTTGCAAGTGAACAGCCGGATAGTTACACGCTTGTTGAGAACCAGACAGGTAAATCCTATTTTATCTTATGGGAAGCAGATACAGCCCTGAAGGTTTATGACCTCCATCATCTCGAATATGGTGTTTGGTATAAAAGGAATATTCTTTCTGACCTCGATCCGAGATATTGGCTCACTTATCCCGGCGAAGGTGAAAGTGCTTATCTCACCGAACCGCTTTGGCAACTCCTTGAAAAGCATGAAAGTAAACTTCTCGGTAGTGAATCACTGAACGGCGAAGAAACTTCTGTTATCCGATTGAATTTACCTAAGCAATCCCTTAAACTCTGGATTTCTCACGACAAAGGTTTCCGGTTGGTTCAGTTGGAAAGAGCATTTATCGCTAAGAATCCGGCGGAATCGATGCACTTCACAGTCGGCGATATTTATTTAGAGACACGAAAAATAGAGCATCACGAATATCTGCCGGATGTCTGGTTTCCCAAGAAAATTGAAAGGTACTATGCCCCACTGACAGATCCGGATCCGCAACGCAAGGATCAAGTCATTCTAAAGAAGACTGTGGTCCACACGCAGCAATGTCAGTTAAACACGGATGTCGCTGAGTTACTCCGTTTAGACCTACCACCTGATACACCTGTGATCGGTTTAAAGCCGGAACCTGATGCGCCAAAAGCGGAAAAAGTCGCATTTTTACGTCAAGAAATCCCTCGAACTCTGAATCTCCGTCTTGACATATTCAAATTGGGTGAGGAACTTGCCGAATTTCACGCCAAAGATCCAGACATCTCTTTGCTAAGGGGTCAAATCTATGATGAATCAGGGACACTCATGAGGACTATCTTTGATTTGTGTCATCGTTATACTCAATTAACTAATGATGACGCGGCTTTCGAGTCAGGCGGCGAATTTCACGACCTCATGAAGCAAAACGGTATCGGTATCTCCAGAGGAGAATAGCGGAATAACACTGAATCCGAGAAGCGCGATGATTTGTTTGGCGAGGTCTCTGTGCCTCGCCTTTGTTTTTTAGATTGAAGTATACCCTCTTTGTCGCTACGCTACCTAAAGCGAACCATAACCGCATACTAACAACTCAAAACATATACACTATTGCTTCGTCAAGTTCAAAATTATCGGTATCCATTCGTTTGTAGTAGGGCAATTTATTGCCCGTTCTTCGAGCGGGGACATGCGATAAATCGCACGACTACGAACCGACCCTCGAAGTCAAAGTTGATTGAACACTATGAGTTGGATTTATGGTATAATCCCACCAACAGAAAGAGAACAGATCCATCAACACGGATATAATCCGCTTCCCTCTCATTATCTGTGAAATAGAATTTCAACCTCCTTTACGTGTTCACGGATCTATCGGCGAAGTTTGCAATCAAAACCTTACGGAATTGTGAGACTTTTTTATTGCAAGTCGCATCATTAATTATAGAGATGAAACTGTGAACATTCCTTATTCCAGAGGTGTCTGATGAAACACGACGATGCTGAACTCATCCAACGCGTCCTTGACGGTGATGATACTGCGTTCTCCACACTTGTAAAAAAACACCAAAAACCGGTGCATGCACTCGCGTGGCGGAAAACTGGAGATTTTCATGTCGCCGAAGAGATTACGCAAGATACCTTTCTGAAAGCGTATCAGAACCTTTCGACGCTGAAGGAACCGCAGAAGTTTGCAAGTTGGCTTTATGTGATAGCGGCAAACTACTGCAAGATGTGGGTGCGTAAGAAACGTTTATCAACACAATCTTTGGAAAACACAGACAACGCGGAATTAGAAAAAACGGCATATTCTGGGTACGTCATTGCGGAAAACGAACAGGTGGCAGTGGAGACACAACGCGAAGTCGTCAAGAAACTCCTCGCAAAATTACAAGAGAGTGACCGGACAATCATTACGCTCTATTACCTCGGAGAAATGACATACGAGGAGATCAGCGAGTTTTTAGGTGTGTCGGTAGCATCCATAAAAAATCGTCTCTATCGTGCGCGTCGTCGTTTGAAGAAGGAGGAACCGATGATACGAAAAGCATTAGGGAATTACCAAATCACACCAAATTTCACTGAAAACATTATGCGCGAGATTTCGCGTCTGAAACCGGCTGTGCCGTCTGGTGGCAAGCCGTTGGTGCCGTGGGCAATAGGTA
Organism: uncultured Poribacteria bacterium; assembly: GCA_951828385.1. Classification (GTDB taxonomy): domain Bacteria; phylum Poribacteria; class WGA-4E; order WGA-4E; family WGA-3G; genus WGA-3G. The sequence continues at coordinate 1,565,398 of OX639973.1, read as the reverse complement.
TTTCGGCTGTGACGATAGTGTTGCTGATGCTGGGTTTTAGTCATCAGCACTTATCGCGTTTCCAGAAGCCTTACAGTTTCAACGCTGCTTCAGAGATGAAGGTTGAACTGATTGATGCACCTGTTGTGCTGAACCTTGAATCCGAGCCGGATAATCGAACGCAACTCGGAAATGCCAACGCACAAGGTAGAAGCAATGGATCTGACCCGCAAGTGAACAGTGCCGCCCCGCTTGACATGGAAACAATTATCACGAAGATAAAGCACTACGATAATGCCGTCACCACCGTAACCGGTGATTTCGTTATGGAACGTCATAGGCTTTCCGGATCCAGCAAAACTGAATATACATTGACGTTTGAACGGGAAAAAGTCCTTTTAGAACAGGAAGAAGGGTACGTTCGGGTGGGATTTTACGATGGAGAACGTACCTTGGAGGGAACCGCGGACATGGTGCTTCTCTTTGAACGTGAAATTGCACCTGACGCGGACATTAAGACACCAGAGAAGATTCAGCAAATATTCAAGGAACACGGTATTGACCTTGCCGACGATGTCCGCATCGTTAATGACGACGACCCGCAAAGTTTCACACTTATTGAAAACGAGACAAATAAAAGATACAATTTTTGGTTGGAGGGAGAGACAACGCTGATGGTTTATGACCTTAATCATCTCAAATATGATGTTCGACCTGGGTGGACCATTGTTCCTTCTGACCTTGATCCACGGTTCTGGCTCACTTTTCCAAAACTTGGGTCAGACAATTCCTATCTATCCGAACCGCTTTGGCAATTGCTTGAAAAACATGAGAGTAAAATTATTGGTAGCGAGGTCCTGAACGGAGAAAGGACAACTGTTATTCGTCTAAATATACCTGCTTGGGGGGAGGGGGATTTCAAAGTCCCCGCTAAATCTCTTAAGCTCTGGATCTCCCCTGAAAAAGGTTTTCGTTTGGTTAGGTTAGAAAGAGCATATACTATAGATAACCGCTCAGAAGGACACGGCTTCAAAGCGGGTGTAACCTATATTTCAAGTCGGGAAATTACGTATCACGAATACCTACCGGATATCTGGTTTCCTAAGAGAATTGAATTGTCCATCGTCCCTGAGAGATCACCGGAGCAACAAGAGAAAGGTGAGGATTTCATTTCCAAAACCGTTCTTCTCACGAAGCAGTGTCGGTTAAATACCGATGTTACTGAGTTGTTCGGTTTAGGTGTACCCCTTAATACATCTATTTTCGATTACGGAACTGGTAAACCGAGCACAGTCGGGGATGTGTTAAATCCTGAGTCCAAACCGGATATTCGGAAACTATTCGGAAGTTCCACTATACCGGGTAAAAGCGATGGATCCGATCAACACGCCTATAATCCTGCTGTGTTTGACTTAGGAACGATTATCATGAAGATGAAGCATGCTGATAGTGCCGTGGTTTCTGTAAGCGGTGACTTTGTCATTGAGCACCATAGAAAGCGGGGAATCGCGAAAACTGAGTATGCCTTGATGTTTGAAGGTGATAAAATTCGGGTGGAACGGGAATGGGGCTCCCCGCTCATGGCAAAGGATTTCCCGCTCGTCGGAAAGGTTTTTCCATCCGTTGAACTCGACGATGAAGAACGGCGTTGGGAGATATATAAGTACAAAAAACACCTCTTTAGCCTTGAAGTTACACGCGACAAAGCGGCTACGATGCTTGAAGCAATTCGACAGGCATTCAAACAACAAGCACTGGCACTTGCTGACGATGTGAGCATTACCGCGAGCGAGCAGCCCGATAGTTACACGCTTATTGAGAACCAGACCGGTAAAACCTACGCTATATTGTGGGTCGGAGAGACATCGCTGAAAGTTTATGATCCTCAGTATATCGAATATGGTGTTCGCGATCCTTTTCGCCGCAGAGTTTCTGACCGTCATTTCCAGAATATTCATCGACATCAGTGGAACATGTTTTCTGATCTTGACCCAAGATATTGGCTCACGTATCCAAGTGCAGGTGGAAGGACCTATCTCACTGAACCGCTTTGGCAGCGCCTTGAGAAGCACGAGAGCGAACTCTTGGGCAGCGAAATTTTGGACGGCGAGGAGACTTCTGTCATTCGTCTAAAGTTACCTGATGAATCTCTTATCATCTGGATTTCTCACGACAAAGGTTTCCGTTTGGTTCAGCTGCAAAGGGCATTTCCAATTGAAAATCCAAGGGGTCTTTGGGAATACTTTCAAGCGGGTGTCAACTACATTGAGACGCGGAAAATTACGTATCACACATACCTACCCGATGTCTGGTTTCCCAAGAAAATTGAACGGTACTTTACACCGATGGAAAAGAATGAGGTCATCCTAAAGACCGTGATTCACACGAAGCAGTGTCGGTTAAACACGGATGTTGCTGAATCACTCCGTTTAAACCTGCATCCCGATACATCTGTTTTCGGTTTAAAACCAGGAGACGATAAGCCAGCAGCGGAAAAAGTGGCATATTTACGGCAAGAAATCCCGCGTATCCTTAAACACCGCCTCGACTTAGAGAAACTACGTAACGAACTTGCTGAGTTTTACGGGGAAGCCCCGGACCTTGCTTTACTCCCGGACCTTGCTTTACTAATGAATCAAGTCACATACGAAGTGAATAGACTGAGGCACGATACTATCGGTCATTTAGTTTCACAATACATGCGATTTACTATGGATTCCTCAGTTTTTAAGCCGGGTGGAGATTTTTATGAACTGTTGAAGAAAAACAACATTTCCTACAGTTTTGAGTAAGAAACTCTTATGGACCGTAGCGACAGGCGGCGGTTTCCGAGGTCAGTGGATATTAGGGGAAAGCGATGCCCAAAGATTTAGTCCGATTGATATATGCTTTTATTATAGTGATACTATTGGTTTCCGTTATTCACATCGGGTGCAGTTCGAGGCATCTTGAGCAAAATCAGCAAAACGTTCTTGAGCAGCTTGAAGAAAATGTATCTGAGCAGCGTCAAAAGACGGTTACCTCTGCAAAACCGAAAAGAACGAGCATTTTCACCGTGATAGAACTTGAAGATTTGGAACATCCGACCCTTGCGGCTTCTATTCGTCTACCGTTTCGTGTCGGTCCAAACAACACTGTCGTTCTTGCGGGAAAACACGCGTACCTCACAACTGAACGACACCTGCACGTCATTGATGTTTCTATCCCGCAACGTCCTTCCTATCTAATATCTTTTGAGTTTCCTGATAAAATCGGCAAAGTCCTTGCCGCTGACGACTTTCTCGTTGTCGCAAGCCGAAAAAAGTTTCATCTCGTCAATGTTTCACAGCCATCAGTCCCGGTGCTGCAATCTACCGTGTATTTGCCCGAGCGAGACGCGATCAAAGACTTTGATGTTAAGGACGCTCACCTCTATGTTATCGGCGCGAATAACGCCGTGTCCATTTTTTCTTTACATCGCGGGCAGGCGCGCCTCGTCAAAACTGTTGAACTGGAGAAACGGTGGTGGTTGCTAAGCCTGAAAGCCGTGAGTCCCGATGTGAAACAGATTCCGCTATCAACCACAAGCCCTTTTCCGAGCGTTCTTTCGGAACCGCTCGCGTCTCAACGTGGGTTTTTACAACTTAGCAGCAGTAGACAGGAGAAAGTCCGCGCCTCTTCCGAGTTTCTGGTTTTAGAGAGTTTGAGAGACCCAACGTGCGATCTGCTGACTTTTCATGTACACAGAGAGAATGATCCTCGGGCATTACCAAGCATAACATTACCAAACATAGACTACGACGTGGGTTTCTATAATGGCTACATGGGCTTCTATAATGTGGGGAGGCAATGTCACGACCATCTCTCCGCAACAGGGGATACGACACTCACTCGCGGAAAACCGACAATTACATATATCGTTGATGCCGGAAAGATGCAGCAAATTGCCCAAGATCCGTCGAGCGAGATGATAAATATTGAGAACAGGCGATTAACCGGACCTGTCACAGATTTTCAAATGTCGGGGGATCTGCTTTACGTCGTCAACGCAAAAGGATTTTTTTCTGTAAAACGCCTTCATAAACCTGAACGAGATACCTATAGGTACGACCAATTTTTATCTGTCATACCGCTTCAGGCGAGTCGCCCGATGAGTCTGGTGGTTGGGGAAGGTTTTGCGTGCGTGTTGGCCACGAAAGATTGAAAATGATAAACCCTTCTTCGCTGTTGAGATTTGTAATCTCGTCAATTGCTGGTTTCACATGGTGTGCGTGATTTTTCGTTTTTACCCCCCTAAATCCCCTTATCAGGGGACTTTTTCTCCTTTTTATTTGAAAACTATAGTAAAACCTATAATTAATTGGGCACTCTCAAACAGTCTGAATGCCTATAACAGGCATTCAGACTGGCACAAACTGGAAGTTTTGCGGCGTACTCGCCCAGATGCGAAGTGCATCATGCTACAAAGATGTCCACTTATTTATGGACTTCGCTATAAATAGCCCTGACACACCCGTGGTTGTATGTTTTACTATAGTTGAATTTGTGCTATAATTCTGCTCATGGGAAAAGACAAGACGGGCAGTACAATTACAATCACTCCTCACCTGCCGTAATCAATAGAATAGTATCTCAAACCTCCTTTACATGAATCTGCTTTTTTGTTTGCAGAATTGTGTGACTTTTTCATCTCAAATAGCGTCACTATATGTTGAGATAAATACTGAAACATTCCCTTATTAGAGGTATCCGATGAAAAACGATGATGCTCAACTTATCCAACGCGTGCTTGAAGGTGATGATACGGCATTCTCCGTGCTTGTGAGAAAATATCAGAAATCCGTTCACGCCCTGGCATGGCGTAAGATCGGAGATTTTCATATCGCCGAGGATATTACACAAGAGACGTTCCTAAAAGCGTATCAGAAACTCTCTACGCTTAAGGAGCCACAGTCCTTCGCAGGTTGGCTCTATGTGATAGCGGCAAACTACTGCAGTACGTGGCACCGTAAGAAAGGCTTATGGACACAGTCGTTGGAAAACACGAACAGCGCGGCATTGGAAAGAACAACGTATTCTGGCTATATCGTTGCGGAAAACGAGCGAGTTGCGATGGAAACGCAGCGCGAGGTTGTCAAGAAACTACTTGCGAAGTTACAAGAGAGTGAACGCACAGTTATCTCGCTCTACTACCTCGGGGAAATGAATTATGAGGAAATTAGCAAGTTTTTAGGCGTATCGGTAGGGACGGTGAAAACCCGCATTTACCGCGCTCGACAACGGTTGAAGAAGGAGGAACCGATGATTAGAGAGGCTTTAGAGAATTTCCAAATCACACCGAATCTCACTAAAAATATCATGCGGGAGATTTCGCGTCTGAAACCGGTTGCACCGCCTGGTGGCAAACCGTTGGTGCCGTGGGCAATAGGTGTTTCGGCTGTGGCGATAGTGTTGCTGATGCTCGGTTTTAGTCATCAGCACTTGTCGCGTTTCCAAAAACCTTACAGTTTCAATGCTGCGTCAGAGATGAAGGTTGAACTGATTGATGCACCCGTTGTGCTGAACCTTGAATCCGAACCCGATAATCGGACGCAACTCGGAAATGCCAACGCACAGGGTAGAAGCAATGGATCTGACCCGCAAGTGAACAGTGCTGCCCCGCTCGACTTGGAAACAATTATCACGAAGATAAAGCACTATGATAGTGCCGTCACCTCCGTAACCGGTGATTTCGTCATGGAACGCAGTGGCAGTTTCGGACCCGGCAAAGCTGAATATACGTTGACGTTTGACGGAGAGAAAGTCCTTGTAGAACAGGAAGAAGGGCACCTGCTTGTTGGGTTTTACGATGGAGAACGGACATGGGAAGCAAGACAAGACATGAGGCTGCTCTTTGAACATGAAATTGTCCCTGACGCGGATATTAAGACACCGGAGACGATTCGACAAATATTCAAGGAACACGGTATTGACCTTGCCGACGATGTCCGCATCGTTGATGACGACGACCCGCAAAGTTTCACACTTATTGAAAACGAGACAGATCAAAGATACAATTTCTGGTTGGAGGGAGAGACCACGCTGTTCGTTTATGACCTTAATCATCTCGAATATGGGGTTCGACCTCAATGGGGCACTATCTCTTCTGACAATGATCCGCGGTTTTGGCTCACCTTTTGTCCTGCCTCAAATAATTCTTATTTATCCGAACCCCTGTGGCACTTGCTTGAGAAACATGAGAGTGAAATTATCGGGAATGAGATATTGAACGGTGAAAAGACATCCGTTGTTCGTCTGAATATTGGAGACTCCAAAGTTCCTGCTGACTCCTATAAACTCTGGATTTCTCATGAGAAGGGTTTCCGACTGGTTAAGTCAGAAAAATCATATACTATAGATAATCGGTCAGCGGGGCTCGGCTTCAAAGCGGGTGTAACCTATATTACAAGCCGAGAAATTGCGTATCACGAATATCTACCGGATGTCTGGTTTCCTAAGAGAATAGAGAGTTCTATTGCGCCTGAGACATCACCGGAACAAGAAGAGAAAGGCGAACCTGTACTCAAAACCGTTCTTCTCACAAAGCAGTGTCGGCTAAACACCGATGTTACTGAGTTGCTGGATTTAGGTCTACCGCTTGATACGTTTATTTTCGATTACGGAACTGGTAAACCGAGCACAGTCGGGGATGTGTTAAATCCTGAGTCCAAACCCGATATTCGGAAACTATTCGGAAGTTCCGATATGCCGGGTAGCAGCGATAAACCTGACCAACACGCCTATAATCCTGCTGTATTTGACTTAGAAACGCTTGTCACGAAGATGAAGCACGCTGATAGTTCTACCGTCTCAGCAAGTGGCGACTTCGTCATTGAGCACCACATAAAGCCGGGGATCGCGAAAACTGAGTATGCCTTAACGTTTGAAGGTGATAAAATTCGGGTGGAACGGGAATGGGGCTCCCCGCTCATGGCAAAGGATTTCCCGCTCGTCGAAAAGGTTTTTCCATCCGTTGAACTCGACGATGAAGAACGGCGTTGGGAGATATATAAGTACAAAAAACACCTCTTTAGCGTTGAGGTCGCACTTGACAAGAAGCAGACGGTTCTTGAAACAATTCAACAGGCATTCAAACAGCAAGAGATAGCACTTGCTGACGATGTGCGCATCGCCGCGAGCGAGAAACCGGAGAGTTATACACTTATTGAGAACCAGACGGGTAAGACCTACTTCATCTTGTGGGTTGGAGAGACAACGCTGAAGGTTTATGACCCTCAACATACCGAATATGGTGTTCGCGATCCTTTTCGCAGGAAAGTTTCTGACCGTAATTTCCAGAATATTCTTCGATATCAGTGGAATATGCTTTCTGATCTTGATCCGAGATATTGGCTCACGTATCCAAGTGCAGGTGGAAGGACCTATCTCACAGAACCACTTTGGCAGATCCTTGAGAAGCACGAGACCGAACTCTTGGGCAGCGAAATTTTGAACGGCGAGGAGACTTCAGTTATTCGTCTAAAGTTACCTGATGAGTCCGTTATGATCTGGATTTCTCATGAGAAGGGTTTTCGTCTGGTTAAGCTGCAAAGAGCATTTCCGATTGAGAATCCGGTAGATTTTATCGAAATGAAGTACTTCCAATCGGGTGTGAACTATATAGAGACGCGGGAAATAAATTATCACGAATATCTACCCGATGTCTGGTTTCCCAAGAAAATTGAACGGTACTTTACACCGATCGAAGTAGCGGATCTGCCACGCAAGGATCAGGTCATCCTAAAGACCGTGATTCGCACAAAACAGTGTCGGTTAAACACGGATGTTGTTGAATCACTCCGTTTAAACTTATCTCCTGATACATCTGTTTTCGGTTTAAAACCAGAAGACGATACACCTGTAGCGGAAAAAGTCGCATATTTACGGCAAGAAATCCCGCGTATCCTTAAACACCGCCTCGACTTGGATAAATTAGATGACGAAATGACTGGGGCTTACGGGAAAGACCCAGACCTTACTTTACTAAGGGATCAAGTTGAATATGAAACAGATGGACTGAAGAATTCTACTATCAGTTATTTAGTTTCACGATATATACAATTAACTACGGATTTCTCAGCTTTTAAGCCGGGCGGAGATTTTTATGAACTGTTGGAGAAAAACAGCATTTTTTATAGTTTTGAGTAAGAAAATGTTATGGACAGCAGCAGCAGACACGGTTTTCGAGATCAGGAAATATTAGGAGCAAGCAATGCTAAACGATTCAGTCCGATTAATAGATGCTTTTCTGACAGTAATGCTACTACTTTCTGTTATTCATATCGGTTGCAGTTCGAGGCATCTTGAGCAGAGTCCAGTTGAACGCTACTACGAAGAATCCGCGCCCGCATACAGTCTTGAGCAGTCTAAAAAAAATGCTACAGCGCAAAGTCAAAAGACAGCTACCTCCGCAAAACCCAAAGAGACCAGCATTTTCAGTGTGATAGAGATAGAAGATGTCGAATATCCGACACACCCGGTTTCTATTCATCTCCCCTTTGGTGTCCGCCCAAACAACACGGTCTGCCTTGCAGAAAAACACGCATACGTGACGACCGAAAGGCACTTGCATGTTATTGATGTTTCTATCCCGCAACGTCCGTCCTATCTGACATCCCTTCCGTTCGATACTGTGATAGGTAAGGCACGGATCGCGGGACACTACGTGGTTATCTCAGGAAAAAAAGAGTTGTATCTCGTTAATATAGAGCACCCCATGTCCCCCGTGCTTGGATCTACGGCACATTTACCCGATCAGAACACCATTGAGGACTTTGATGTGAGGGAATCTCACCTCTATGTTCTGGGTGCGAATGACACCCTATACGTTTTTTCCATAGATTTCGGGCAGGCGCGACTCGTCAAATCTATTGAACTGGAGAGAGGGTGGTGGTTGCTAAGCCTGAAACCCGGCAGTCGTGAAGTGAAACAGAGCCGGTTCCCGACTTCAGAAACTTTAGACATAGAAATCGGGGACCCACTCCGGTCTGAACGCCAGTATTTACAAATCCGCAGCAGCAAACAGGAGAAAGTCCGCTCATCGGTTTTTCTGGTAATGGAGTGGCGGATAGATCCATCTTACGATCTGTTCAGTTACGATTCATACCGCATACTTGGTAAGCCTTTCCGTTCAGGCCTAATGACAGGCTACCATAATCTGGCGTTGGACTTTCGCACGCATCTCACCGAGACCGGGCAAAAGACCCTCACTCGCAGCACCCCCGCGCGTGCGTATGCGGTCGCAAACGGAAAGATGCAGGAAATCCACCCAGAGCCAGTAACCGAGACGATGGATGTTGAAGCCAAACGGTTAAAAGAATTAATAGGACCTGTCACAGATTTTCAAGTTTCCGGGTATCAACTTTACATCGTCACCGCAAACGGGTTCTTTTTTATTCGACCTGTTATCCACAAGTATCTTCTTCTCACGCTTTACAATAGTGAAGAGAGCGCGAAACCTCATTGGATTGAAAAGAATGAAGGATTTTTACCGTTTCTGGCGGGCCGCCCGATAAGTCTCGCGGTTGATGAAGGCGGACATTATGCGTATGTGTTATCCGGTCGAGAAAATACTGAACATTCCCTTTTTAGAGGTGTCCGATGAAAAACGATGATGCTCAACTTATCCAACGCGTGCTTGAAGGTGATGATACGGCATTCTCCGTGCTTGTGAGAAAATATCAGAAATCCGTTCACGCCCTGGCATGGCGGAAGATCGGAGATTTTCATATCGCCGAGGATATTACACAAGAGACGTTCCTAAAAGCGTATCAGAAACTCTCTACGCTTAAGGAGCCACAATCCTTTGCAGGTTGGCTCTATGTGATAGCGGCAAACTACTGCAGTACGTGGCACCGTAAGAAACGCTTATGGACACAGTCGTTGGAAAACACGAACAGCGCGGCATTGGAAAGAACAACGTATTCTGGCTATATCGTTGCGGAAAACGAGCGAGTTGCGATGGAAACGCAGCGCGAGGTCGTCAAGAAACTACTTGCGAAGTTACAAGAGAGTGAACGCACAGTTATCTCGCTCTATTACCTCGGGGAAATGAATTATGAGGAAATTAGCAGGTTTTTAGGCGTATCGGTAGGGACGGTGAAAACCCGCATTTACCGCGCTCGACAACGGTTGAAGAAGGAGGAGCCGATGATACGAGAGGCTTTAGAAAATTTCCAAATCACACCGAATCTCACTGAAAATATCATGCGGGAGATAGCGCGTCTGAAACCGGCTGCGCCGTCTGGTGGCAAACCGTTGGTGCCGTGGGCAATAGGTGTTTCGGCTGTGGCGATAGTGTTGCTGATGCTCGGTTTTAGTCATCAGCACTTGTCGCGCTTCCAGAAGCCTTACAGCTTCAGTGCTGCGTCAGAGATGAAGGTTGAACTGATTGATGCACCTGTTGTGCTGAACCTTGAATCCGAACCCGATGATCGGACGCAACTCGGAAATGCCAACGCACAGGGTAGAAGCAATGGATCTGACCCGCAAGTGAACAGTGCTGCCCCGCTCGACTTGGAAACAATTATCACGAAGATAAAGCACTACGATAATGCCGTCACCACCGTAACCGGTGATTTCGTCATGGAGAGACACGGCGGCCCGGAAATCGAGAGAGATGAATATTCATTGACGCTTAAAGGAGAAAAAGTCCAGATTGAATGGAAAAAACCGCGTGCTTCAAATGTACCGCTTATCGAGTATTGGGATGGTGAACAGCAGTGGGGAATATACCGACCTAATAATTTTCTCTTTGGGGTTGAAGTTGCACCTGACAAGGAAAGTCCTGCCATTGAAAAGATCCAACAGGGATTCAAGCGGGTAGGCATTGACATTGCTGACGATGCCCGCATTGTTCCTGGCGCGTTCTCCGATAGTTTCAGGGTCATTGAGGAAGATAAAACCTACTTTGCCCGGTTAGTCGGAGAAACGAAGCTGGAGGTTTACGATGGCAATGTTAGATATGCTGTTCGCGCGGGTTTTATTTACAATGACCTTGATCCGCGGTTTTGGCTCACCTTTCCAAGCAATGCCTCAAACGATTCCTATCTATCCGAACCGCTTTGGCAGTTGCTTGAAAAATATGAGAGCGAACTTATCGGCAGCGAGGTGCTGAACGGGGAAATGACATCTGTTATTCGCGTCAATATAATACCGAGTCGGACGAATGGGTCTCTTAAACTCTGGATTTCCCACAGCATAGGTTTCCGTCCGGTTAAAATGGAAAGCACACATACCCACGACGGCGTAACTTATATTAGCACTCGAGAAATTGATTATCACGAATACCTGACGAATGTCTGGTTTCCTAAGAGAATTGAGACATCACGGAATATCCCAGTGAAACTCTTTGAAGAAGAAGGCGTAAAGAACCCTATTTTAAACGTTCTTCTCACGAAACAGTGTCGACTCAACACAGCCGTTAGTGAATCGCTCCGTTTAGATATTTCTCTTGATACACCTGTTTGGGATACCACGGTCAATCACCTTCGTACAGTGGGGGACCTTGAAATCAAACCAGATATCCAGCACCAACCCAGCAATGCTGATATGCCAAGTCAGAACAGTGGATCTGAAAAGGAAGTCAATAATCCGCCACCCCAAGATTCACTACAATGGGATCTGCCCGAAGGTGCTAAAGCTCGCCTTGGTAGAGGTACGACACGTCATATTGCGTATTCCCCGAATGGCACGCTTCTGGCAGTTGCCAGTTCTATTGGGATATGGATCCATGATGCACAGACTGGGCAAGAAATCGACCTACTTATAGGGCATACTGCCTCGGTACGCAGCGTGGCGTTCAGTCCGGATGGTAGGACGCTGGCAAGTGGGAGCAAGGACGACACCATTCGCCTATGGGATATGCAAACACGCACACTCCGCAAAACGCTCATAGGACATACGGGGGCAGTCTCAAATGTGGCATTTAGTGCGGATGGAAAAATACTTGCCAGTGGGAGTTCGGATAGTACGATCTGTTTGTGGAATATGGAAACAGGCACACGCCTCAAAACACTTACGGGACATACAGAAACGGTCTTGAGCGTACGGTTCAGTGCGGATGGCAAAGTGCTGACAAGTGCAAGTACGGATAGTACCATGCGTTTGTGGGATACGCAGTCAGGAGAGCTCCGCAAAACACTGCCCCTTACGCACCCACAGGACATCCTTGAAATGGCGTTCAGTCCGGATGGAAGGACACTGGCTACTTGGTGTTGGGAGGGCTCTGTCTTTCTTTGGGATGTCGAGACAGGCGAACGCCGCGAAACGGCTACACCGGATGGCAGAGAATCGAGGGATGTTGTCAACAGTATGGCGTTCAGCGCGGATAGCACAACACTCGCGAGTCCGATGAACAACGGCACTATCCGTCTGTGGAACATACAGACAGGTGAACTTAGCCGAATTCTCATAGGACATACGTACTACGTCTTTTGCGTGGCATTCAGTCCGGATGGCAAAATGCTCGCAAGTGGGAGTTATGACGGCACCCTCCGTTTATGGAATGCGGAGACAGGCGAACTCCGTAATACTCACACAGGATATACCAGCGAGGTCGTAAATGTAGCGTTCAGTCCGAATGGAAATACGCTGGCAGGTGCGATGGGGAATGACACCGTCGGTTTGTGGGACGCGCAAACTGGCACACTTCGCCGGATGCTTAAAATACATCCACAAACACACGAGATAAAGAGCGTGATATTCAGTCCCGATGGCACGGTGCTTGCAGGTGGCGGTTATGGTAGTGTCGTCCACCTATGGCATGCCGAAACGGGTGAACACCAAAATACCCTCGGCGGCCAACATAAGGAACCCGTCGCAAGCGTGGTTTTCAGTGTAGATGGAACTGCCCTGGCAAGCGCAAGTTGGGATAAGACCGTTCAGCTGTGGGACACACAAACCGGTGAACTCCGCAATACCTTGATAGGACACACCGACTGGGTGAATAGTGTGGCGTTTAGCCCCGACGGAACCACCCTGGCAAGCGCGAGTAACGATATGACTATTCGTTTGTGGGACGCACAGACAGGTGAACTCCGTAGAACTTTCACAGGACATAAGGATGCCATTAATAGTGTAGCGTTCAGTCCGGATGGCAAAGTGCTTGCAAGTGGCAGTGGCAACATATTCGCAAGGGACGCTAGTGGCAGTCAGGATAAAACCATCCGTTTATGGGATGTCGAAACAGGTACAATCCGTAGGACGCTGCCAGCACAGAAGCACGAGGTCTTGTGCGTGGCGTTCAGTCCAGATGGCAAAGTGCTTGCAGCGAGCCAAGATAAAATCATTCATCTATGGGATATCCAGACATACACTGTTCGCCGAACCCTTGAAGGGCATACGAGGTGGGTCTGGAGTGTGGCGTTCAGTCCGGATGGCAGGACGCTGGTAAGTGGGAGCCACGATGGCACGCTGCTCTTATGGGAACTTACACCTAACGCAACTCACTAAGGTTAGACCGTATCGTAAAACAACGGGAACAGCATAGGAGAAAACGATGCCAAAAGTTTTTGCCGAATCAATCTTTGCGTTTCTGACAGTGATGCTACTACTTTCTGTTATTCACATCGGTTGCAGTTCGAGGCATCTTGAGCAGAATCCAGTTGAACACTACTACGAAGAATCCGCGCCCGCATACAGTCTTGAGCAGTCAGAAAAAAACGCCACAGAGCAAAGCCAAAAGACGGCTACCTCTGCAAAACCCAAAGAGACGAGCATTTTCACCGTTATAGAACTCGAAGATTTGGAACATCCGACCCTTGCTGCTTCTATCCAACTACCCTACCGTGTCGGTCCAAACAATACTGTTATTCTCTCAGGCGGACACGCATACCTCACGACCGAAAGGCACTTGCATGTTATTGATGTTTCTATCCCGCAACGTCCATCTTATCTGACATCTCTCGCGTTTTCGGATAAAATCGGCAAAGTCCTTGCTGCTGGCGACTATCTCGTTGTCGCAAGTAGAAAAAAGTTTTATATTGTTGGTGTTTCACAGCCATCGCATCCAGTACTTGAATCTACTGAGCATTTACCACAGCGACACCCAATCAAAGACCTTGATGTTCTTGATGATCATCTCTACGTTATGGGAGAAAATGACCATCTTTACATTTTTCACGCACCTCGCGGACGGGCGCAACTTGTCAAAGCTGTTGAACTGGAGAAACGCTGCTGGTTGCTAAGCCTGAAAGCTGGCAGTCCTGAAGTGAAGCAGATCCCACAGTGGACTTCAAATACATTTCCCGGAGATCTCTGGGACCCATTCCTGTCTCAACGCCGATTTTTACAACTCCGCAGCAGCAAAAATCAGAAAGTCCGCGCATCGTCTATTTTTCTGGTAGTGGAGTGGCTGAGAGACCCAACATACGACCTGTTGAGTTTTGATGCATACCGCCGCGTTGATGATCCTTCCACGACAACAGTACATATAAGTTACCATGACTTGGCATGGCAATTTCGCGAGTATCTCACCGCGACAGGGCAAAAGACCCTCACTCGCAGCCCCGCCGTACGTGCGTATGCAGTCGCAAACGGAAAGATGCAGGAAATCACCCCAGAGCCATCATCGAGCGAGACGATGGACGTTGAAGACAAACGATTAAAACAATTAATGGGACCTGTCACGGATTTTCAAATTTCCGGGGATCGACTTTACATCGTCACCGCAAACGGGTTCTTTTCTATTATGCCTATTGTTCATCCTTATATAATAGAGAACATGAGAGATATAGAGATCATGAAAGAGAGATGGCGTAAATGGGGTAAAGGCGAGTTTTTATCCGCCTCACTGTTTTTATCCGCCACCCCGCTTCAGGCAAGTCGCCCGATAAGTCTGGTGGTCGGTGAAGGTGAACATTATGCGTATGTGTTATCTCATCCGGAAGATTCAAAAAGATAAAAAATTGACTGTCCTCCGAATTTGTGGTAAAATGGAAGAAATTCACATCAGCGTCTGGAAACCGAGACCTCTGATAAGGAGCAACTTAAAGATGACCACAGAGCAAATCATAACCCAAGACCCAGATATTCACGGCGGCGTGCCCGTGTTTGCAGGCACCCGTGTGCCTGTCAAAAGTCTCATTGATCATCTCAAAGCTGGCGAGAGCCTTGACTATTTTCTCGAAGGTTTCCCTTCTGTTTCTCGGCAACAGGCAATCGCTTTTTTAGAAATTGCATTGGCGTCGGTTGCCATCGGAAACCCTTCGCCTTGTTCAGACAGGTAAGGTTGAAAAATAGATGCGCATCCTAAGATTCTTCAAGCACTCTTATGGACCGTAGGCGTAGGCGCGGTTTCTGAGGTAGTCGATATTAGGAGAAAACCATGCTAAAATTTATTGCCAAATCAATCTTTTCGTTCATGATAGTGACGCTACTATTTTCTATTGTTAGCATCGGGTGCAGCTCGAGGGCACTCTATAAGAATCAGCAAGACGTTCTTGAACAGCCTAAAAAAAACACACTTGAGCAGCATCAAAGGACAGTTCCTTCTACAAAACCGCAAGAGACGAGTATTTTCACAGTTATAGAGATCGAAGATATAGAATATCCGACGCTCGCGGCTTCTATTCGATTCCCCTTTCGCGTCCATCCGAACAATACCGTCGTCCTCTCAGGCCAACACGCGTATCTCACAACCGAGAAGCACCTGCACGTCATTAATGTTTCGCTTCCACAACGTCCGTCTTATCTGACATCTCTTGAGTTTCCTGATAAAATCGGCAAAGTGCTTGCTTCTGGAGACCATCTCGTTATCGTGACACCAGAAAAATTTCATCTTGTCGATGTTTCACAGCCACTGCAACCTGTGATTGAGTCTACCGGGTATTTACCACAGCAACATCCAATCAAAGACCTTGATGTTCTTGATGATCACCTCTATGTTCTGGGAGAAAATGACCATCTTTACATTTTTTACGCGCCTCGTGGACACGCGCAACTCGTCAAGGCTGTTGAATTGTCGCCTCGCTGGTGGTTGTTCAGTCCGAAAGCTGACCGTCCGAATGTTCAACAGATTGAGGTATCAATGTTAGAACGTCTACCGAATGGTATCTCTGAATCACTCCGGTCTCAACGCGGGTTTTTACAACTTCGGAGCAGCAAAAATCAGAAAGTCCGCGCATCGCCGCATTGCCTGGTCATTGATCAGATACAAAACCCTATGAGATCCGCACGGTGTGATCTGTTGATTTACTCAGAATATACAAAAGGTTATGATGAACAGGAAAAGAACGGCGCGCGCTTCAAGTACTTGTTTGGTAAGGACTATTCGATCGGTATGGGTGGTGGGATCTTAGCTGCAGAACTCTATTACGTGGGTGCAGAAGGTCTGCACCATCTCAAGGCGAAAGAAGGAAATGATCCGCTCAAGAGGAAAGAAGGAATGACACTCACTCGTGGAAAACCGAAAATTGCGTATGCTGTCAGTGCCGGAGAGATGCAGCAAATCACGCAATACCCACCAGAAACGATAGTCCTCAACGACAAACAATTAGAACTTCCAGTGGGTTCTGTCACGGACTTTCAAATCTTGGATGGTCTGCTTTACGTCGTCAGCGCAAACGGGTTCCTTTCCATAAGAAGCCTTATTGCAGTAGAAGAATATTTTCAGGGAGATGACCCACAGTTTATATCCGTCACTCCGCTTCAGGCAAATGAACCGATAAGTTTGGCAGTTGGAAAAGGCTTCGCTTACGTGTTAGCTACACCGAAAGATACAAAGTGAAAGCCCTTTTCTCCAAGGTAAAGTGCTTATAGACATACCGCCCTGACGATGAGTTTGAAGATCATCTCCTCTATATAGAATCTTAACCCTCTTTTCATGAATCCACTTCTACTTTTTTTGCAGAATTGTGTGACTTTCTCATCTCAAATGGTGTCACTATGTGTTGATATGAAATACTGAACATTCCCTCAGCGCGGCAGCGGTATGCTTCACTTCACCATCAATAAAAAGTAAGACAGATTGTCAGGGCAGTAATCGCTTGGTGTTGCGAATCCGATGCTTCCCTATAGGAGAAAACAATGCTAAAAGTTCTTGCTAAATCAATCTTTGCGTTTCTGACAGTAATGTTACTACTTTCTGTTATTCACATAGGGTGCAGTTCGAGGCATCTTGAGCAGAATCCAGTTGAACGCTACTACGAAGAATCCGCGCCCGCATACAGTCTTGAGCAGTCTGAAAAAAATGCTACAGAGCAAAGCCAAAAGACGGTTACCTCTGCAAAATCCAAAGAGACCAGCATTTTCAGCGTGATAGAGCTCGAAGATTTGGAACATCCGACGCTTGCGGCTTCTATCCAACTCCCGCACCGTGTCGGTCCAAACAATACTGTCATCCTCGCTGGAAAGCATGCCTACCTCACGACCGAAAGGCACTTGCATGTTATTGATGTTTCTATCCCGAAATGTCCGTCCTATCTGACATCCCTCCCGTTCGGCGATGTCATCGGTAAGGCACTGATCGCTGGACACTATGTGGTTGTCTCAGGAAAAAAACAGTTGTATCTCGTTAATATAGAACAACCCTTACACCCCGTGCTTGAATCTACCTTGCATTTACCCTATCAAAATGCCATTAGGGACTTTGATGTTAGCGGATCTCACCTCTATGTTATGGGTGCGAATGACACCGTATACGTTTTTTCCATAGATTTTGGACAGGCGCGCCATGTCAAAATTATTGAACTGGAAAATTTCGGACAGGCGCGACTCATCAAAACTATTGAACTGGAGAAACGCTGGTGGTTGCTAAGCCTGAAACCCGGCAGCCCTGAAGTGGAACAGATCCCACTCCCGACTTCAAACAATTTTCCCGAAGAACTCTGGGACCCACTCCTGGTAGAACGCTGGGAACCACGCCTGTCTGAACGCCAGTTTTTACAACTCCGCAGCAGCAAACAGGAGAAAGTTCGTGCATCGTCGGTTTTTCTGGTAGTGGAGTGGCTGAGAGACCCAACATACGATCTGTTCAGTTTTGATACATACCGCAGCTTTGATGATCCTTTCGGGGATGATCCTCTCACGACAAGCCCAATTATAGTTTACCATAACCTGGCGTTGGATTTTCGCAAGTATCTCACCGAGACTGGGCAAAAGACCCTCACTCGCAGCATTCCGGCACGTGCGTATGCAGTCGCAAACGGAAAGAGGCAGGAAATCCTCCCAGAGCCATCAAGCGAGACGATGGACGTTGAAGACAAACGATTAAAACAATTAATGGGACCTGTCACAGATTTTCAAATTTCCGGGAATCGACTTTACATCGTCACCGCAAACGGGTTCTTTTCTATTATACCTATTATCAGCGATTATTATCTGCGATTATACTATAGAGAAGAAAGCATGAAAAATAAAAGGAGTCAATTGAGTAACGGAGAGATACGTCTATTTTTACCGTTTCTGGCGAGCCGCCCGATAAGTCTGGCGGTCGATGAAGGTGAACATTATGCGTATGTGTTATCTCATCCAGAAAACTCAAAATGATAAATCCTTCAAAAGCCTCACCTCTCGTTGTCAAGAAAATAGAATCTTAACCCTTTTTCATGAACCCACTCCTACTTTTTTTGAGAATTATGAGACTTTTTTATCTCAGGTAGCGTCACTAAGTGTTGATGTGAATTGACGAATATTCCCTTTGCAGAGGTGTCCGATGAAAAACGACGATGTTCAGCTCATCCAACGCGTTCTTGATGGCGATGATACTGCGTTTTCTGTGCTTGTGAGAAAATATCAGAGATCCGTTCACGCGCTGGCGTGGCGAAAGATCGGAGATTTCCATATCGCCGAGGATATCACACAGGATACGTTCCTGAAAGCGCATCAGAGGCTCTCAACGCTAAAAAAACCGCAGCGTTTCGCGAGTTGGCTCTATGTAATAGCAGCAAACCATTGTAGTACGTGGCTTCGTAAAAAACGTCTGTGGACACAATCGTTGGAAGAGACAAACAGCGCGCAGTTAGAAAAAGCGACGTATTCTGGATATGTTATTGCAGAGAACGAGCGTATGACAGCGGAAACACAACGCGAGATCGTCAAAAAGTTGCTTGCGAAGTTACAGGAAAGCGAGCGAACAGTCATTACGCTTCATTACCTCGGGGGAATGAATTATGAGGAGATCAGCGAGTTTTTAGGCGTATCGGTAGCTGCGATTAAGAATCGTCTCTACCGAGCGCGTCGCCGCTTAAAGGAGGAGGAACCGATGATTCGAGAGGCTTTAGGCAATTTCCAGATCACACCGAATTTGACAGAAAATATCATGCGCGAGATTTCGCGTCTGAAACCGATTGCGCCACCTAATGGTAAACCGTTCGTTCCATGGGCAATAGGTGTTTCCACATTAGTAGTCGTTCTTTTGACGTTAGGTCTCGGTAGCCAATACTTAACACGTTTTCAAAAACCTTACAGTTTCGATGCTGCATCAGAGATGACGGTAGAATTGATTGAGGCACCTGTTGTGCTGGATATTGAATCCAAACCGAATGTTCGGAGACAGTTGGGAAATGCCAACACGCCGAGCAAAAGCGATACCGCCAATCAGCAGCCTAACGATGTTTCGGCATCGGTTGCAGACGCACAATCGGAGGAAATGGATACAGATTATTCTCAATGGCAGCTGCCCAAAGAAGCGAAAGCGCGTTTTGGAAAAGGCGGTATTAATGCAATGCAGTTTGCGCCGGATGGAACACAACTCGCTGTGGGAACGGATATCGGTGTGTGGCTGTACAATATAGAAACAGGTAAAGAGGAGTCTCTCTTTTGGGGAATGTGCCATACGCTTGCATTTTCACCGGATGGCCGTTTCCTTGCCAGCAGCGATGGAGCTTCCGCGGAGATGTCAATCCAAGTGTGGGAGATTGCTACCGAGCGCGAAGAACCACTTATTGACTGGTACGCGGCTGCCTCCGTATTGCGATTCTCCTCAGATGGGAAAACACTTATGGGTAGTTGGGGACCTGGAATTGGCAGGTGGAATATTGAGAATGGAAGAGAGGAAACAAAGTACCTTAAAACTGGACTATTCGGTACCGGTCTCTTTAGTTCGGAGGATTTTAGTGGTGTTTACGCAATGACAAACGATAAAATCGCGACTGGAAAGAAGGACGGGACAATTCAGTTATGGGACGTAACAACCCGCAAAAAATTATCCACGCTCAGAGGACACGTAGCTAAAGATTCGGTTTTAGCAGTGACGTTTTCGCCCGATGGTACCCGTCTCGCCAGTGGCAACATAGATAAGACAGTTCGATTATGGGATCTCACCGCCGACGGTGAATCGGTTACGCTGCAAAAACATACAGGTTGGATAAATGTGTTAGCGTTTTCACCCGATGGAAAAATGCTTGCCAGTGGCAGTATAGATAAAACAGTGCAATTGTGGGATACGACTACCGGGGAACCACGCGCGACGCTCACCGGTCATCTTAATGGTATTACTGCGTTAGCGTTTTCACCCGATGGGAAAACGCTTGCAAGTAGCAGCATAGATGGCATAATCCGGTTCTGGCGGACAGAGACTGGAGCTCCGCTGGCTGACCGTATCACTGGACACACGCAGTCGATGAAGGCGGCAACTTTCTTTGAGGATCGTAGGGGCGAGGTGACCTCGCCCCTACTGGCGAGTGTGGCGGTTAATCGTGTAATTACCTTTTGGGATGCAAAAACATCGCAAAAGTCCAGTATCCAAGCTGCAGAACATGGGGATTGGTTCCCAATTTTAGCGTTCTCTCCTGATGGCACAAAACTCGTTAGTGCAGCGTCAGAAAGGGCTTCGCTCCCCGAGCCGAGCATATTGTTCGGTCATCTTGTTTCCACTTGGCCAACTTTGATTCACCTGATGGATGTAAAGACAGGGCGTGAACTGGCAACGTTGCAGTATGGTAGAGGCACCAATGAACTGATCTTTTCTCCTGATGGTAAAACGGTGGCACTTGGTAGTATTGGTGAAATTAACTTGTGGAATACAGAAACCGGTGATGAACAAGAAATCCTTCTCGTTGAGAACGATATTCGCAATATAGCTCCGATTTCTGCATTGGCGTTTTCGCCAGATGGCGCAATACTTGTCAGTGGAACGCAACATGGTGATATCCAAGCATGGGTCGTCGCAACCGGTGAAGCCGTACCCACCTTTATAAAATCGACGGCGCGGGAAAATCTGGGTGTTATTTCCGCGTTGGCACTTTCTCAAGATTTTACCTTACTTGCTGCCGGAGCAGATAGTCAACTTCATTTATGGGACGTGAGTACGGGTCATAAACTTTTTTCAGTTAGCACTGTGCATCAACGCGGTAAACGGGTATTCCATGGTCCTCCAGAACCGTTGGTGTTTTCACCAGATGGCACAATCCTTGTTAACGGACTTGCCCACGGTGTCATCCAATTGTGGGATGTTACAACAGGGAGTGCTATTGCTGTCCTTGATGGGCACACGCAAAAAGTGGAAACGTTAGCATTTTCACCTGATGGTCGAACACTCGTCAGCACTGCTATGGATGGTACAATTCTCTTGTGGGATTGGGATGAGATCCTCGCGGGTTCCTCTAAAAGCGAATAACGGTAAAATAGATTGTAGCGGAGGTAATCACTTGCGGATTGCAAGTGATTACCTCCTTATTCTTTTCCATTACGCTTCTTCTATCGCTAAATTTGTGCTATAATCCCACTCACAGCAAGAAGCAACTACAAATCCTCCTTACCTCTCTTTTAGAGCAGAACGGAATCTCAACCTTCTTTGCATGAACCCGCATCTTTCGGCGAAACTTGCAAACCGAAACTTGGGAATTAAAAGTTTGCAGAATTGTGTGACCTTTTCATCTCAAGTCGCATCATTAAATGTTGATATGAATTGATGGACATTCCCTTTTCAGAGGTATCCGATGAAAAACAACGATGCTCAACTCATCCAACGCGTGCTTGATGGCGATGATACTGCGTTCTCTGCGCTTGTGAAAAAATATCAGAGATCCGTTCATGCGCTGGTGTGGCGGAAGATCGGTGATTTCCATATCGCCGAGGATATCACACAGGATACGTTCCTGAAAGCGTATCAGCGACTCTCTACGCTGAAGGAACCGCAGCGGTTCGCGAGTTGGCTCTATGTGATAGCGGCAAACTACTGCAAAATGTGGCTTCGTAAGAAACGTTTATCAACGCAGTCGTTGGAAGATATAAATAGCACGGCGTTAGAAAGAGCGACGTATTCGGGATATGTTATTGCGGAAAACGAGCAGACAACGGAGGAAGCACAGCGCGAAGTCGTCAAGAAGTTGCTTGCGAAACTTCAGGAGAGTGAACGCACCGTCATCACGCTTCATTACCTCGGGGGAATGACGTATAAGGAGATCAGCGAGTTTTTAGGCGTATCAGTAGGAACGATTAAAACTCGCGTTTACCGTGCTCGACGACGTCTGAAGAAGGAGGAACCGATGATACGAGAGGCTTTAGAGAATTTCCAAATCACACCGAGTCTTACGGACAACATCATGCAAGAAATCGCGCGTCTGAAACCCGTTACCCCGTCCGGCAGTAAACCGTTAGTGCCATGGGGAACTATCGGTGTTTCAGCGTTAGTTGTCGTGTTTTTGATGTTGGGTGTCGGGACGCAATACTTATCGCGTTTCCAGCAACCTTACAGTTTTGATGCTGTATCAGAGATGACAGTTGAACTCATTGAAGCACCAGTGGTACTAAACCTTGAATCCAAACCGGATGTGCGGACGCAATTCGGAAATGCCAACACACCGAGCAAGAACGCTCCTTCCAATCAGCAGCCTAACGAGGTTTCAGCATTGGTCGCTGAAGCACAAGCAGAGGAAACAGTTGAAAACTACTCACAATGGGAACTCCCCAAAGAGGCAAAAGCGCGTCTCGGAAAAGGCGGCATTAATGCGATTCAGTTTTCGCCGGATGGTACACAACTTGCTGTGGGGAGTAACATCGGTGTGTGGCTATACGATGTAGAGACAGGTGAAGAGAAGTCCCTATTTACGGGAATGTGCCAATCTCTTGCATTTTCACCCGATGGTCGCTTCCTCGCAAATGGCGGCAGTGGTAGGGCTTCAGAAACAAGGATCCGTTTGTGGGAGATAGCCACACAACGGGAGGTGTTACTCACTAATTTGTATGATTCTGCCTCAGCATTACAGTTTTCTTCAGATGGGAAAACACTTGTCAGTTTGAGTAATTTGGGGGACACAATTACTCGGTCGGATGTTGAGACGGGAGAGGGGACGATGAGGCATCTCAGAAGTGGGACATTAAATGCGTTTGGTCCGGATGTTCTTGATGCTGGGGTCTATGCTATCGCACACGATAAGGTTGCGATTGGAAGAACGGATGGGAAGATTCAGGTGTGGGACATAGCGACTCACAAAGCGTTATTTACCCTCAGAGGACATTTGGATTTGTCTCTTCAGTCGCCCGATAAATCTGTACGTCGACCACCACCGTCTGGGCAAGTTGAAAAAAATCGAGTACAAGTTAAAAAAAATCAAGTAGTATTTAGGTACAGTCGAAAAAGTCAAAAAAGTCAGGTCTCAGTCTCAGTATTGGCTTTTTCAGCTGATGGTACTCGCCTCGCCAGTGGAAGCACAGATAAAACTGTCCGTTTATGGGATATCAACAACCGCGACAAATGGATTACGCTTCAAAAGCATACAAATTGGATAAACGTGTTAGCATTTTCCCCAGACGGAAAAATGCTTGCCAGTGGGAGTGTCGATAAGACAGTACAGTTGTGGGATACCAGCACCGGAGAACTACTGGCGACATTTACTGGCCATATTAACGGTATTACGGCATTAGCGTTTTCGCCAGATAGCACCACGCTTGTAAGTGGTAGTGCAGATGGTATGATCCGGTTCTGGGATACAGAAAATGGTGCTCCACTTGCTGACCGTATCACTGGACACACGCAATGGGTCAGAGCCGCGACCTTCTTTGAAGATCGTAGGGGCGAGGTAACCTTGAAGAAACACCCAAGCAAAAACCCCCTACTGGCGAGTGTGGCATTTAATGGTGAAGTTACCTTTTGGGATGTGAAGCCCCCTCAAAAACCCACTGTTCAGACTGAAGGGCATCGGGACAAGTTATCGACTTTGGCGTTTTCACCGGATGGCACGAAACTCGTTAGTGTAGGGGCAGAAGGGTCTATGATCTTCGGGGCAGGGTTTTCTACTTGGCGGACAGATCATTTGATTCGCCTGACGGATGTAAAGACAGGTCGTGAACTGGCAACCTTGCAATATACTATGGGAGCCGAAGCACTGACCTTTTCTCCTGATGGTAAGACTGTGGCGTTTACGGGCCTTGGTGAAATTCGCTTGTGGAACACGGAAACTGGTGATGAACAGGCAATTCCTCTCGCTGATCTGGATTTCGGAGCCGATATTCACAATATACCAATAGTTTCAGCATTGGCGTTTTCGCCTGATGGTAGATGGCTCATCAGTGGAACTCAAGGCGGAAAAATCCAAATGTGGGACGTTGCGACGGGTGAGGCACTGGTTGCCTTTGCAGAGCCGACGGCGCGAGAGAATCCGGAGGGTATTTCTGCGTTGGAATTTTCGCCAGATGGCACCTTGCTCGCTGCCGGGGTACATAGTCAGATCCGTTTATGGGAAGTGGATACTGGCAATACACTTCTATCAGTTAGCACTGAGCATAAGCGGGGTAATATGACATTTCAAAGTTATCCGGAACCGTTGGTGTTTTCACCAGATGGGACAATCCTTGTGAACGGACTTAACCACGGTGCCATCCAATTGTGGGACGTTACAACGGGAAATCAAATCATTGTTCTTGATGGGCATACGCAAAAAGTGGAAACGTTAGCATTTTCACCTGATGGTCAAACGCTCGTCAGCACAGGGGAAGATGGCACAATTCTCTTGTGGGATTGGGATGAAATCCTCGCGGGTTCGTCTAAAAGCGAATAACAGTAAAACAGATTATAGCGGAGGTAATCACTTGCGGATTGCAAGTGTTTTGCCTCCGTCCCCTTAATCCCTTGCCTTAGCCTCACACCTCCCCCATTTCTATTACGCTTCTCCGCTAAATTTGTGCTATAATCCCACTCACAGAAAGAAGCAACTACAAATCCTCCTAACCTCTCGTTATCACCATAATGGAATCTTGTCTCTCTTTTGATGAACCTGTATCCTCCTGTGAAGCCTGTGAAATAAAAATTTTCAGAATTGTGAAACTTTTTAATGGCTCGTCGCGTCACTAAGGGTTGATGTAAAGTAATGAACATTCCCTGTCCAGAGGTGTCCGATGAAAAACAACGATGTCCAACTCATCCAACGCGTGCTTGACGGCGATGATACGGCATTTTCCGCGCTTGTGAAAAAATATCAGCGATCCGTTCATGCGTTGGCGTGGCGGAAGATCGGAGATTTCCATATTGCTGAGGATATTACACAAGAGGCGTTCCTGAAAGCGTATCGGCGACTTTCCACGCTCAAGGAACCACAGTCCTTTGCGAGTTGGTTGTATGTCATCACCGCGAATCAGTGCAAAGCGTGGCTCCGGAAGAAGCGGACGTGGATGCAGTCGTTGGAAGACACAAGCAGCGCGCAGTTAGAAAAAGCGACCTACTCTGGACACATCATTGAGGAGAACGAGCGGATGACAGAAGAAGCACAACGTGAAGTCGTCAAGAAACTGCTTGAAAAATTGCAAGAGAGTGACCGAACGGTCATCACGCTCTATTACCTCGGGGGAATGACGTACGAAGAGATTAGCAATTTTTTAGGAGTCTCGGTCGGTGCGATTAAGAGTCGGCTTCACCGAGCAAGGCAGCGGTTAAAGAAGGAGGAACCCATGATTAGAGAGGCTTTAGGCAACTTCCAAATCACGCCACATCTTACGGAAAATATTATGCGCGAGATTTCGCGTCTGAGACCGATTGCGCCGTCTGGTAGCAAACCGTTGGTGCCGTGGGCAATAGGTGTTTCCACAATAGCCGTAATATTTTTGATGTTAGGTGTCGGCACGGAGTACTTATCCCGTTTCCAAAAACCGTACAGTTTTGACGCGACATCAGAGATGACAGTCGAGATCATTGAAGCACCCGTAGTATTGGACCTTGAATCGAAACCGGATATCCGAACGCAGCTCGGCAGCACTGCCGCGCCGAGTCAGAACGACGGTGTCGGTCAGCGACCTGATGAAGTCTTATTTGCTGCCGCACAATCGGAAGGAGAAGATGTTTCTGTCCCAAAACGGCAGTGGATTCAGGCAGGACCGATCAAAGGAAGTAGAACAGACGGTTTACTTGCGACATCTGAGGGTGCGCTTTACGCTTTTGCCGATATGCAAATTTACAAATTGGAAGCTGATGGAAAAGCGGGACGACACATCTTTGATTTTAGGTCACTGGTAAATTCTCGCCCGCCCGAGGCACCGCTCGCAAAGTGGAAAGATACCCTCTACATTATGTTAGCTAACGAACTTTTTGCTTCAAAGGATGATGGTCAAACATGGGATTTGGTACACGCTTTGCCAGACGTACATTATAATGCTATTGGCTTGATACTAACAGAGCAGGCGTTTTATGCCGCTTTTGAAAACGGAATTTACCGTTCTGAAGATAACGGCAAGACATGGCAGGCAATAAACGATGGGTTAATGATAGGGGATATGGGGTATATCCGTTCTATAGTCAATATTCAAGACACGTTGTTTGCCGGAACCAACAACGGACTCTACCGCCTCAGTACTGACAGTTGGCAACGTGTGGAGTTTCCGGTATCCGTCGGACGGATCCGTTCAACTGCAGTAACTGAAGAGAGACTTTATGTTGTCGCAGGGATGGCTGATACAGATCCTCGTAAAGTTTCCAGGGGAGAGCAGCGGGCTTGGTCTATATTCCGCTCAACTGATTTGGGGAATTCGTGGGACGATATTACGCCAACAAACGCTTGGGCAGTAAAAGGATGGCCGCCTTTTGTTAAACTTATTGCTGCTGGCGACACACTTTTGGCGATGGAACAAGGAATGGTCCGTTCTACTGATGGTGGAAACACGTGGCTGCCACCACAATTACCGGGGGCATCTCCTACAATGAATGCTGATGTAAACAATGCGATGGCGGTAAATGAGAACGTTTTTTATGCCGGTTCGGGAGAGGACGGACTTCATCGTTCCACTGATGGCGGCAAATCATGGGACATGGTAAATATCACTCCGGATACAGGTCAAATAGGTAATCTCATCGCGCATAGAGAAAACAGTAAAGGGGATCATAAGCCTCTGACGCTCTACGCGAGATATGAAGAAGAAAAGGTCGTAAAGACTACCGATGCCGGTAAGTCTTGGAAAGCTGTCGAAATAAAAATACCGATGACGGCTCCTCGTAGAGAAAGGACGCCAAGTATTACCCACATCATCAAAGCTGATGGTAAAATCTATGCAAAAGGTGGGGATTTGCTGGGTATAGGAAAGACACAGCTATATAGCGTATCTACAGATAACAATTCGCTTGTACCGATACAAGGCATGCCAATCTTTGACGCAATGGAATTAAGGTTCGAGTCGAGTCGAATAAGAAGAATGAGAATGGACGGGTCTAACCTGTCAGATGCATCGATCATTGAGCAGTTGCAAAAAAAGTCTCCTGGGGCAGATGAGTTCTTCAGGCAGATGGCTAAATGGGACCCTCGACAACCAGATATCTATCCACAATTGGGGTTCCGTAAAGGCGCGTTTGCTGTTAGTGGGAACACCTTCTATATGGAATACAACTATAAATTCTTCCGATGGGAACCTGGCGATACTGAATGGTACGACACCGAACAGGAAGAAACCGTTGAATTGACTCCGAACTTAGCATTCAGAGGACTTAAACTTGCGGCTTCAGGGAACACCGTCTACGTCGGCAAACGGGATGGACACCTCGTTGTCTCGTTTGATAAGGGGAATAATTGGATTGATCTCACGCCGGCACTGCCGTTCCCTGTTAAAACTTTCAATGCGATCATGTCTGCGGGTTCCACGGTCTATGTAGCAACAGACGCAGGTATCCTTACATCAGATGATGGAAGACATTGGCATATCGTCACCGATGCAGAAGGCAAAAATCTCATTATGGAACACTTAGCTTTTGATGGCACAACGGTTTATGGTGTTTCCAAGACAGGTGTCTATCGGTTGGAAGACGAAAACGACATGTGGAAAGAGGTCGTGTCAGAGGTGCCAGAGCGGGTGACTTCGTTTGCTGTTGATAGGAACGTGTTGTACGTCGGCACGCAGGGCAGCGGCATCCTGCATTTCAGTCTTGACGAATAATCGAGACCTGTATATCTTGCTTGGGCGGTGCTACAATACCGCCCTTCTCTCCGTATTCAAATCCTCAATAATTTACTCAAATATTTACACACTCTTCCCAGAGCAGATGCGCTTTTAGCTGCGTTTATGGTATAATACTTAAGGTAAGCAAGAAGAAACCTATGATTCGCGACGCTTTGGGCAATCTTCAATTCACGTCAAATGCCATGCAGCGGGGGACACGTAAAATGCTATGTACCACCAAATCTACTAAACTGTTAGTGTCATGGACAATCATCGCTTGGATGATAGCGGTTCTGCTGATGCAGACAAATCAGGTTTTAGCGAATCAAAGAGACTATACCGGATGGGGATTACCCGAAGGTGCCAAAGCGCGGATCGGGAAAGGTACCTTCACCGATATGCAGCTATCATCCGATGGCACTCGTTTGGCGATTGCAAGTTCTGCAGGTGTCTGGCTTTATGATGTCAGCACAGGGGCTGAGATTGCGCTTATTACAGAGAATACGGCTCTCATCGGACGGGTTGCCTTTTCTCCCGATGGGACAATACTTGCGACTGCCGGAGGAGACAATAAATGTCGGATCTGGGATGTGGAAAGTCAGAAGCTCTTATCGACATTCAAGATTCCAGACTGGCTCTGGACATTGACATTTCTGAATGATGGAAAAACCGTCGTCGGTGAGGGGCTGATTGACAAGATTTCACATCCCCTGCTGGGTGGTGGACCTTGGAGATGGGATGTCCCTAAGGTTTGGATGTGGGATGTCTCTTCTGGAAGACGGTTAAAGACTTTCACCACTGAACTGCCAAAATTTAATCCACTGAAAGATGCACGCACCAGTGTTAGAGTAAAAGCCTTTGCCGATAGCGACCGTGTTACATTTGCCTTCGAGAACAAAGACGGAACGATTAGCGTCAAAGCTGGACGCACCAACCGAGAAATAGCCACGCTTCCGAAACTTAACAACGAGGTAAGGGCATTCAGTTTTACGCCAGATGGCAAAAGGCTTGCAATTGCTACTTCCAGAAACGTCTATCTCTGGGACCTTGAGACAGGAAAACAGGTGCTAACGTTTCCAAAGCGGGTCGCAAATTTTGAGGGGTATCCAGCGAGACTTGCATTCTCAAAGGATGGTAAAATTCTTGCTGTTGCGGGTTTTCACGACATTGAGATATGGAATATGGATACACATTCCCACGTCGTTACACTTAAAAATAAGGATGAGGGGTTGTGGGAATTCGTATTATCAGCGGATGGTGCAACCGTTATCACTGTGAACCACCACGGGACAGTAGATGTGTGGTCGGCACAAACGGGTAAACATGAACGCACCTTAACGACAGGCTATACGAATAGGTTTTCCACGTTGATGTTCTCACCTGATGGGAAAACCCTTGCGAGCACAAACCTACATTCCCGCTTTTCTGGAACGATACTCCTCTGGGACGTGCCTCCAGAATAAATTGGTTTCCAAAACAAACGTTTTCCGTCCTTTATGCAGAATTATGCAACCGTTTTCCGCCTAACTCGCGTCACTATGTGTCAATGTGAAATACTGAAACATCCCGCTGGAGATATCTGATGAGAAGTGACGATAGTCAATTGATTCAACGCGTCCTTTCAGGCGACGATACGGCTTTTGCTGAATTGGTAAAAAAGTACCAGAAACCGGTTCACGCCCTGGCGTGGCGCAAAGTCGGCGATTTCCATATCGCTGAGGAGATTACGCAAGATACTTTCTTGAAAGCCTACCAGAAATTGGCGATGCTGAAAGAGCCGCAAAGTTTTGCGAGCTGGCTCTATGTAATAGCGACACGCCACTGCATTGCGTGGCTTCGTAAGAAGCGTTTGTGGATGCAGTCGCTGGAGGCAACGAGTGGTCTGCAGTTTGAGAAGGCGACATATTCTGGATACGTCGTTGAAGAGAACGAGCAGGCAGCGATAGAAGCACAACGCGAAGTCGTCAAAAAGCTGCTTGCGAAGTTACAGGAGAGTGAACGGACGGTCATGATACTCCATTACTTCGGGGGGATGACGTGTGAAGAGATCAGCAAGTTTCTGGGTGTGTCGGTCGGTGCGATTAAAAGTCGTCTCAGCCGTGCGCGCCACCGTTTAAAGAAGGAGGAACCGATGATAAGAGAGGCTTTAGAGAATTTCCAAATCACACCGAACCTTACAGAGAACGTTATGCGCGAGATTTCGCGTCTGAAACCGGTTGTGCCATCAGGCAGTAAGCCGTTAGTGCCGTGGGCAATCGCTGCATCTACAATCGCTGTCATATTTCTGATGTTGGGTATTGGCAGTCAACACTTATCGCGTTTCCAGAAACCTTACAGTTTCGATGCTGCATCAGAGATGACAGTTGAGCTCATTGAGGCACCCGTGGTGCTGAACCTTGAATCCAAGCCTGATATTCGGACGCAGTTGGGGAATGTGAACACGCCGAGCAAGAGCGATACTGCTAACCAACAGCCTAACAATGTGTCGGCATCGGTTGCGGAGGCGCAATCAGATGAAACGGATACGGACTATTCTCAATGGCAGCTGCCCAAAGCGGCGAAAGCGCGTTTCGGTAAGGGCGGCGTTAACGTAATTCAGTTTTCACCGGATGGGACACAACTGGCAGTCGGGAGTAACATCGGTATATGGCTGTACGATGTGGAGACAGGTGAAGAGAAGTCCCTGTTTAAAGGCGCGTGCCGATTCCTTGCCTTTTCGCCGGATGGTCGTTTCCTTGCCAACGGCGGTGAATATGGTACTGACGCGCCGAAAGTCCAGTTGTGGGAGATAGCGACCGGACGTGAAGTGTTACTCCCTGAGGTCCATGATACCGCTTTAGTGTTACGGTTTTCTTCAGATGGGAAAACGCTTGTCAGTGTCGGTGGTTTAGGAGATGTAATTGTCAACTTGGATATTGAAACTGGAGAGGTAGGTGTGAAGCTTTTCTTCAGTCCTGAGCTAATTGGCTGGTTGCGTCCGATAAATCGAGTTTACGCAATTACACGCGATAAGGTCGCGGGTGGGCGGACGGATGGGAAGATTCAGTTATGGGACACAACGGCAGACAAAGCGTTACCCACCCTCAGAGGGCATACAGATTGGCAGCCTCAGCCGTTGGATGAACCTGTGCCTCGACGGCCTAAAAATCAGATTTTAGCGTTAGCGTTTTCACCCGATGGCACGCGCCTTGCCAGTGGAGGCGACGATACGACGGTGCGATTATGGGATCTCACCAACGCCGACGCATCGATGACACTCGAAAAACATACAAGTTGGGCAAATGTGTTAGCGTTTTCACCCGATGGCGGAATGCTTGCCAGTGGGAGTACCGATAAAACGGTGCAGTTGTGGAACACCACCACGGGAGAACCCGTCGCGACATTTACTGGACATATCAACGGTATTACTGCGTTAGCGTTTTCACCCGATGGCACCACGCTTGTGAGCGGCAGCGCAGATGGCATGATCCGATTCTGGAATACACAAACTCGGGCGCCACTATCTGACCGTATCACTGGACACACGCAGTTGACGAGAGCAGCGACTTTCTTTGAAGATCGTAGGGGCGAGGTCACCTTGAAGAAACACCCAAGCAAAAACCCCCTACTTGCAAGTGCGGCGTTTAATGGTGTAATTACCTTGTGGGATGTGAAAACATCGAAAAAGTCCACTGTCCACAGGACGGAACATCGGGATTGGTTCCCAACTTTAGCGTTTTCACCCGATGGCACAAAACTCGTTAGTTTAGGAGTAGATGGGACTCCGATCTTCGGGGCAGGCACAAGTTTCGGCCAGCCTGTTGGTTCTTATCGGGCAAATCATTTTATTCACCTGACGGATGTAAAGACAGGGCGTGAACTGGCAACCTTGCACTATACTATGGGAGCCGAAAAACTGACCTTTTCTCCTGATGGCAAAACGGTTGCATTTAGGGGGCCGGGTGAAATTCGCTTGTGGAACACGGAAACGGGTGATGAAGTGGCAATCCCTCTCGCTGATCTGAGTGCTGGTATTCCTCACAATATACCCTGGGTTTGGGCATTGGCGTTTTCGCCAGATAGTAGATGGCTCGTCAGTGGCACTTCAAACGGAGAAATCCAAATGTGGGACGTTGCAACCGGTGAAGCATTGGTTGCCTTTGCAAAGTCGAAGGCACTGAGAGCTCGGGCATTGGCATTTTCGCCAGACGGTGCCTTGCTCGCCGCCGGAACGCGGGGTCACATCCATTTATGGGAGGTGGATACGGCTAATAAACTTCCCGCCATTAGCATTGGGCATAGGCGAGATGGGCCCTCCACTGGTTCTGCCGAACTGTTGGAACTGTTGGTATTTTCGCCGGATGGCGAGGTGCTTGTTAGTGGGTTTTACACCGGTACAATCCAATTATGGGACGTTAAGACAGGAGAGAAAATCGCTGTGCTTGATGGGCATACGAAAGGTGTAAACACGTTAGCATTTTCACCGGATGGCACAATGCTCGTTAGTGCTGCCACAGATGGTACAATTCTCTTGTGGGATTGGGATGAAGTCCTCACAGGGTCACCCAAAAACGAATAACGGTAAAACAGATTGTTAGGGAGGTAACTACCTGTGGATTGCAGGTGCTTGCCTCCTCATTTTTTTTTGATACGCTTGTTACACATACGTTGAAAAACACCCAAGCAAAACCCCTCTACGGTTCCTTCCGCGTGTGCAAATAATTACAGGCTCTACTATAAACTTACGTTATATACTTTTAGCCAGATTTACGCTATAATTCTGCTAACAGATAAAAAACAAATCGAACAATTACCAGTTTCCTTACCCTTTGTTATCACCAAGAGGGAATCTCAACCCGATTTACATGAATTGGCTCCTACCTTTTGCAGAATTGTGAGATTATTTTTCTGCTTATCGCGTCACTATATGTCAATGTGAAATGATGAACATTCCCTTTTCAGAGGTATCCGATGAAAAATGACGATGCTCAACTTATTCAACGCGCCCTTGATGGTGATGATACGGCGTTCTCTGCGCTCGTGAGAAAATATCAGCGATCCGTTCACGCGCTGGCGTGGCGAAAAATTGGAGATTTCCATATCGCTGAGGATATTACACAAGATACCCTCTTGAAAGCGTATCAGAACCTCTCAACGCTGAAGGAACCGCAGCGTTTTGCGAGTTGGCTTTATGTGATAACCGCAAACCAGTGTAAAGCGTGGCTCCGGAAAAATCAGAAGTGGACGCAGTCGTTGGAAGGGACGAGCAGGGCGCAGTTAGAAAAAGCGACGTATTCGGAATATGTCATTGCGGAGAACGAGCGGATAACAGAGGAAACACAACGCGAAGTCGTCAAGAAGTTGCTTGCGAAGTTACAAGAGAGTGACCGAACGGTCATCACACTCTATTACCTCGGGGGAATGACGTACGAAGAGATTAGCGAGTTTTTAGGTGTATCGGAGGCGGCGATTCGGAATCGTCTTTATCGTGCGCGCCACCGCTTAAAGAAGGAGGAACCGATGATACGCGAGGCTTTAGAGAATTTCCAAATCACACCGAACCTCACAGAGAACATTATGCGCGAGATTTCGCGTCTGAACCCGATTGCACCGCCTAATGGTAAACCGTTGGCACCGTGGGCAATCGGTATTTCTACGTTAGCAGTCGTGCTTTTGGTGTTAGGTATCGGCACGGCGTACTTATCCCGTTTCCAAAAACCGTACAGTTTTGACGCGACATCAGAAATGACGGTTGATATTATTGAAACGCCAGTCGTATTAGATATTGAATCGAAACCGGATGTCCGAACGCAGCTCGGCAGCACTGCCGCGCCGAGTCAGAACGACGGTGTCGGTCAGCAACCTGATGATGTGCTATTTGCTGCCGCACAGGCGGACGGAGAAGATGTTTCTGTCTCGAAACAACAGTGGATTCAGGCTGAACCTACCAGCGGGAGTGCTGTGCAGAGTTTATTTGCGACACCCGAGGGCGATCTCTACACCCATGCTACGGGGGTGCTCTACAAATTGCCTGCCAATGAGGAAACGTGGCAACACATCTTTGACATTTGGACATTGCCTCATTCCAGCGTAGGAGCCCAAACCCCTATCGTGAAGTGGAGCGATACGCTGTATTATACGCAATCAAGTGAATTGTTCGCTTCAGCAGATGATGGCAAAACATGGGATTTACTTTACGCATGGGATGGCGATAAATATTGGGATTCCATTGCATTAATCTTAACCGAACAGGCGTTTTATATGGCTTTTGGCAACGGGGTCTTTAGTTCCGAGGATGTCGGTAAAACGTGGAAGGCGATTAATGATGGATTGGCACAGAGCATTAGGTCCTTGGTTAAAGTCCAAAACACGCTTTTTGCTGGAACGGAGAATGGGTTCTATCGCTTGAGTCCTGACGGTTGGAAACGCTTGAAACTCCCGATGCTTGTTGGGGAGGTGCCTTCAGTCGCAGTGTCCCAAGACCGACTTTTTGTTTTGGCGGAACTCAGTTGGGACGTGCTTGATCCGCGAAAAGTGTCCCGAGGACTGCAGCGGGGTTGGGGGATATTTCGTTCAAATGACCTTGGGGCTTCATGGAAAGATATAACCCCGACAAACGCTTGGGCAGTAAAGGGTTTTATCCCGGAGGCTAAACTTATTGCTACGGGTGAAACACTCCTATTAATAGAGAGGCGGATGGTACGTTCTACGGATGGTGGAAACACATGGTTGCCCCCACAGTTACCAGGCACCACACCTTTTATGGATAGTTATAGTCCTGCTGTGGTGTTGAACACGGGTGCTATTTATATTGGTAGCTGGGACGGTCTCTATCGTTCCACTGATGGTGGAAAGTCATGGGAGATAGTAAACATTACACCAAATGAGAGCAGCATTGATAATCTAATCGTGTTTAAAGAACCTAATAATGAACAAAACCTGCCCTCAACGCTTTACGGCAAAGTTGGCGTAGATGTCGTAAAAACTATCGATGGAGGTAACTCTTGGGTGAATGTTCCGGTTGAAATACCGATGACGAAATCCCATAGAGAACAAAACCCACGGGTTAATCATATAGTCAAGTCTGATGGTGTTATCTATGCGGGTGTGGACTATAAAGAAAGCGGAGAAAAAGTTCGTCTCTATCGTGTGTCTGCCGATGTTAGAACGTTCGTACCAATTCAAGGTATGCCTTTTTTTGACTCGGGGGAGTTGAAACGCCGATTACCTCAAAATCTCTTTGTTGAAAAGCTGCAAGAAAAATATTCTGGAGCAGACCAGTTCTTCAAATACTTGGTACAAACCGATAATCGGAAACAAAATGAACTGATTAGAATGGGGCTACGTGGTACATTCGCTGTTAGTGGCGACACTTTCTACATGGAATACAACTTTAAACTCTTCCGCTGGGAACCCGGTGATACCGAATGGTACGACACCGAACAGGAAGAAACAGTTGAATTATCTTTGGACGTAGCAAGGAAAAATCTCAAACTTGCCGTTTCAGGCAATACCGTCTATGTCGGAAAACGGGATGGCCACCTCCTCGTCTCGTTTGATAAAGGAAACAATTGGATTGATCTCACACCAAGCTTGCCGTTTCCTGTTAAAGCCTTTTATGATATAGTGTTTGTGGGTTCTACGGTGTATGTGGCAACGGATGCGGGTGTCGCTGCGTCAAATAATGGAAAACAGTGGCGTGCTATCACTGATGCAGTGGGAACGCCTCTCATTATCAGGCAAGTGGCGGTCGATGGCACAACGGTTTATGGCGTTTCCGGGACAGGTGTCCATCAATTGGAAAACGACATGTGGAAAGAGGTTGTTCCAGAGATACCGAATAGCGTGACCTCGCTTGCTGTTGATGGGAATGTGGTGTATGTCGGCACGCAGGACAACGGCATGCTGCACTTTAATCTTGACGAATGATAGAAATCGGTATATCTTACTTGGGCGGTGCAACAATGCCGCCCTTCCTACCGCCATCCCTCTCTTTTTCTTCAAATTCCTCTTTTTTTTCTATTAAGCAACCCTTTTGTGCTATCTTGCGTCACTATAGTTAATATGTCATTAATCAACTTTCGCTTTCTGGAGGTGCCTCATGAAAAATGACGATGTTGCAATTATTCGACGAGTTCTCACTGGCGATGAAACCGCTTTTGCGGAACTGGTGAATAAATATCAAAAGCCGGTTCATACACTGGCTTGGCGAAAAATCGGGGATTTCCACATCGCTGAAGATATTACTCAGGACACTTTTCTGAAAGTGTATCAGAGACTTCACACCTTGAAAGATCCGAACCAGTTTTCTGGGTGGATCTATGTGATTACAGCAAACCTATGTGCTACATGGCTCCGCAAAAAACGGATACAAACACAACCGTTGGAGGGCACAGAGACAACGATGATACAGGAAGATGCTTATTCCCGACACGTTACCGAAGAACGGAGTAGAACCGCAGCTGAGGCACAGCGCGAAGTCGTTAAAAAACTGCTCGCGACGTTGAAAGAGAGTGAACGCACAGTGATGACACTCTACTACCTTGGTGAGATGAAAGTTGAAGAGATTAGTCGATTTTTGGGCGTATCGGCGAGCACTATTAAAAGTCGTCTCAGGCGTGCGCGGAACCGTTTAAAAGAGGAGGAACCGATGATTAAAGAAGCACTCGACCATTTCCAAATTACACCGAACCTTACAGAGAATATCATGCGCGAGGTCTCGCGTCTGAAACCGGTTGCACCATCAGGAGGTAAACCGCTGGTGCCGTGGACAATAGCTGCTGCCACGTTAGCAGTCGTTCTTTTAATGTTAGGTGTCGGCAGTCAATACCTATCGCGTTTCCAAAAGCCATATAGTTTTGACGCGACTTCAGAGATGACGGTTGAACTCATTGAAGCACCAATTGTGCTGAGCCTTGAAGCTAAACCGGATGTTCGGACGCAGCTGGGGAATGTCAACACGCCGAGCAAAAGCGATACTGCTAACCGGCAGCCTAACAATGTTTCGGCATCGGTTGCAGACGCGCAATCAGATGAAACAGATACAGACTATTCTCAATGGGAGCTGCCGAAAGAAGCGAAGGCACGTTTTGGTAAAGGGGGCATTAATGCGATCCAGTTCTCACCGGACGGCACACAACTCGCCGTCGGGAGTAACATCGGTATATGGCTGTACGATATCGAGACAGGTGAAGAGAAGTCCCTGTTTAAGGGCACGTGCCGATTCCTTGCCTTTTCACCGGATGGCCGTTTCCTTGCCAATAGCGGCGGAGACTTCCACTCTGACGGGTCGAAAGTCCAGTTGTGGGAGATAGCGACCGGACGTGAAGTCTTGTTTCCTGATGTGTATGATAGTGCTTCAGCGTTACGGTTTTCTTCTGATGGGAAGACGCTTGTCAGTGTGGGTAGTGGAGGACAGTTTATCATCAGTTTGAATGTAGAAACTAAAGAGATGACTTCAAAGTTTTTCAAGCGTGGTGAATCATCTGACATGTTTGATGGGAGAGGCGTCTACGCAATTAGAGACGATAAAGTTGCGATTGGGAGAACGGATGGGAAGATCGAATTATGGGACATAGCGACTTACAAAGTGTTATCCACTCTCAGAGGACATATAGATTTGTCGGTTCAGCCGCTGGATAAACCTTTGCCTCGCGGATCACGGTTTAAAACTCAGGTTTTAGCGATAGCGTTTTCACCCGATGGCACGCGCCTCGCCAGCGGAAGCACAGATAAGACAGTGCGGTTATGGGATCTCACCGACGAGGACAAATGGATGACACTCCAAAAACATACGGGTTGGACAAACGTGTTAGCGTTTTCACCGGATGGAAAAATGCTTGCTAGCGGGAGTACCGATAAAACTGTGCAGTTGTGGAACACCACCACGGGAGAACCCCTCGCGACATTTACTGGACATATCAACGGTATTACTACGTTAGCGTTTTCACCCGATAGCACCACGCTTGTGAGCGGCAGTGCAGATGGCATGATCCGGTTCTGGAATACACAAACTGCGGCTCCGTTGGCTGACTCTATCACGGGACACACGCAGTCGATGCAGGCGGCGACTTTCTTTGAGGATAGTTCCACGCTTGCGAGTGTCGCATTTAATGGTGAAATTACCTTTTGGGATGTGAAAACATCGCAAAAGTCCACTGTCCAAGCTGCAGGACATCGAGATTGGTTATCGACTTTAGCCTTTTCACCGGATGGCACGAAACTCGTTAGCGTCAGAGTAGAACGGACTACTGTCTTCGGGGCAGGGATTTCTACTTCGCGGCCAGTAGATCATTTAATTCGCCTGACGGATGTAAAGACAGGTCGTGAACTGGCAACCTTGCAATATACTATGGGAGCCGAAGAACTGACCTTTTCTCCTGATGGTGAAACGGTGGCGTTTACGGGTCTTGGTGAAATCCGCTTGTGGAATACAAGTACTGGTGATGAACAGGCGATCCCTCTCGCTGACCTGAGTGCCGGTATTCCTCACAATACCCCCAGAATTTTGGCATTGGCCTTTTCGCCACATGGCACATGGCTCGTCAGTGGAACTAATCAGGGGAAAATCCAAATGTGGGACGTTGCGACCGGTGAAGCTTTGGCTGTCTTTGCAGAACCGACGGAACAAGAGAATCTGGAGGCTATTCGGGCATTGGCGTTTTCACCAGACAGCGCCTTGCTCGCTGCGGGTACAAGGAATCAGATACATTTATGGGATGTGCATACCGGTCATAAACGTTCTTCGATTCACACTGTGCATAAACGAGGTAGAACGACATTCCATGATCATCCAGGATCGTTGGTGTTTTCGCCGGATGGCACAATTCTCGTCAGTGGGCAGAACAGCGGTACAATCCAATTATGGGATGTCAAGACTGGAGACAGAATCGCTGCGCTTGATGGGCATGCACAGCAAGTGGAGACATTGAAATTTTCGCCTGACGGTGAAATGTTGGTTAGCACGGCGCAGGATGGCACAATCTTTTTGTGGGACTGGAATGAAGTCCTCACGGGGTCATCCAAAAGTGAATAATGGTAAAAAAGGTTGTAAAGGAGGTAACCACCTGTGGATAGCAAGTGCTTACCTCCTTATCCTTTTTTATTACGCTTCTTCTATCGCTAAATTTGTGCTATAATTCTACTCATAGAAAGAAGCAACTACAAATCCTCCTTACCTCTCTTTTTCAACAAGACGGAATCTCAGCCCTCTTTACATGTGGCTCCATATCTTTTCGGCGGAACTTGCATATCAAAAGTTTGCAGAATTATGAGACTTTTTTACCTCAAGTCGCATCACTATATGTTAATATGAAATGATGAACATTCCCTTTCAGAGGTGTCCGATGAAAAATGACGATATTCAACTCATCCAACGCGTGCTTGATGGCGATGATACGGCGTTCTCCGCACTTGTGAGAAAATACCAAAAGTCCGTTCACGCACTGGCATGGCGGAAGATCGGAGATTTCCACGTCGCCGAAGATATCACACAGGATACGTTCCTGAAAGTGTATCAGAGTCTCTCGACGCTGAAAGAACCGCAGCGTTTCGCGAGTTGGCTCTACGTGATAGCGGCAAATTACTGCAAGATGTGGCTCCGCAAGAAACGTTTGTGGACGCAGTCCTTGGAAAGGACGAGCAGCGCACAATTAGAAAACGCGACGTATTCTGGATATGTCGTTGAAGAGAACACGCGGACAGCGATAGAAGCACAACGCGAAGTCGTCAAGAAGCTGCTCGGAAAACTTCAGGAGAGTGAACGGACAGTCATTACGCTCTATTACCTCGGGGAAATGACTTATGAGGAGATCAGCGAGTTTTTAGGGGTCTCGGTAGCAGCGATTAAGAATCGGCTCTATCGTGCGCGCCACCGTTTAAAGAAGGAGGAACCGATGATACGAGAGGCTTTGGAAAATTACCAAATCACGCCGAATCTTACAGAGAACATCATGCAAGAGATTTCGCGTCTGAAACCGGTTGCGCCGTCTGGTAGCAAACCGTTCGTGCCGTGGGCAGTCGGTGTTTCTACGTTAGCAATTGTCATTTTGATGTTAGGTGTCGGAAATCATCAATACCTGTCGCGCTTCCAAAAGCCGTATAGTTTCGATGCACCATTAGAAATGACAGTTGAACTCATTGAAGCACCCGTTGTGCTAAGCCTTGAAACCAAGCCTGATAT
Source organism: uncultured Poribacteria bacterium (assembly GCA_951828385.1). Lineage (GTDB taxonomy): Bacteria > Poribacteria > WGA-4E > WGA-4E > WGA-3G > WGA-3G. Next base: position 1,524,948 of record OX639973.1, on the reverse strand, counting down.
TCGGACGCAACTTGGGAGTGTTAGCACACCGAGCGAGGGGGATACCGCCAACCGGCAGCCTAACAATGTTTCGGCATCGGTTGCAGACGCACAATCAGACGAGACAACCCAAAACCACGCACATTGGAAGTTGCCTAAAGCGGCAAAAGCGCGTTTCGGAAAAGGTGGGATTACCGCAATTCAGTTTTCACCGGATGGAACCCTACTCGCAGTCGGTAGTCACATCGGGGTATGGCTGTACGATATGGAAACAGGCGAAGAGAAATCTTTGTTTGGCGGCGGAATGTGTGAAGCCCTCAGATTTTCACCGGATGGCCGTTTTCTTACCGCTTCTTCTGCGGAGACGCTCATCCAATTGTGGGAGATCGCTACCGAGCGCGAAGTGCCGCTTATTGATTTGTACGGGGATGCTTCAGTATTGCGATTCTCTTCAGATGGGAAAACGCTTATCGGTTTGAGTCGTTCCGGGCATGCTGCAATTACGCGATTGAATATTGAGAACGGGAAAGGCAAAACAAAGCACCTCAAAACTGGGCTATTCGGGATTGGTCTTTTTAGTTCTGAGGATTTTAATGGTGTCTACGCGATGACGAGCGATAAAATCGCGATTGGAAAACGGAGCGGGATGATCCAGTTATGGGACGTAGCAACCCGTAAAAAGTTATTCACGCTCAGAGGACACGGAGATTTGCCGCTTCAGCTGTTAGATGAACCTCGGCATCAAAGACTGCCGTTTAAAAATTGGGTTTTAGCAGTAGCGTTCTCGCCGGATGGCACGCGTCTCGCAAGTGGTGGCGGAGATAAGACAGTACGATTGTGGGATACCACTGGAGATAGGGATTCGATGACACTCCAAAAACATACCGGATGGGCAAACGTACTGGCGTTTTCTCCAGACGGAAAAATGCTTGCCAGCGGCAGTACCGACAAAACAGTGCAATTGTGGGATACCACCACGGGAGAACCGCTCGCGACGCTTACCGGTCATCTCAACGGCATTGCTGCGTTAGCGTTTTCACCCGACGGTAACACACTCGCCAGTGGGAGTACGGACGGCACAATCCGATTCTGGGATGTAGCGGCTGGAACGCCACTCGATGAGCGTATCACCGGACACACACAGTCTATGAAAACAGTGACTTTCTTTCGGGATAGTTCCACGCTTGCAAGTGCCGCATTTAACGGTGAAATTACCTTTTGGGATGTGGAAACAGCGCAAAAGTCCGCTGTCCAAAATAGTGGACATCGGGACTGGTATTCAACTATAGCGTTTTCGCCGGATGGCACGAAACTCGTCAGTGCAGCGTCAGAAGGTTCTATAATTTTCAGTAGGATTTCTATTAGAAATCCAGATAATCTCATTCGGTTGACGGATGTCTGGACTGGAGAGGAACTTGCGACGTTGGAGCGAGGTTCCCGAGAACTCATCTTTTCTCCTGACGATAGAACTAAAACGGTCGCGATTGCTCATCTTGACATTCGTTTGTGGAATACGGAAACAGGCGATGAATTGGTAATTCCGGTTCTTGATGCCCCGAACCTCGGTTTTCGCGGCAATCTGCCAACAATTTTGGCATTGGCGTTTTCACCCGATGGGAGATGGCTTGTTAGTGGAACTACAGAGGGACACATCCGAATGTGGGACGTTGCGACCGGTGAAGCTTTGGCTGTCTTTGCAGAACCGACGGAACAAAAGAATCTGGGGCATATTTCGGCAGTGGCGTTTTCACCAGACCGCGCCTTGCTCGCTGCTGGTACAAAGAGTCAACTCCATTTATGGGACGTGCGTACCGGTCATAAAATTTTTTCGGTTAGCACTGTGCATAAACGAGGTTGGGGGATACACCATGATTATCCAGTACCGTTGGTGTTTTCGCCGGATGGCACAATTCTTGTCAATGGGCATAACAGCGGTACAATCCAATTATGGGATGTCAAGACTGGAGACAGAATCGCTGCGCTTGATGGGCATACGCAGGAAGTGGAGACATTAAAATTTTCGCCTGACGGTGAAACGTTGGTTAGCACGGCGCAAGACGGCACAATCTTTTTGTGGGATTGGGATGAAGCCATCACCGAACCACGTTAAAGTTCCGCACTGACTGTCATCTCTAAGCGGTGTTCGGGTTTGCGCTGCTTCGTGGAGAGTAGACGGTAATTGAGTCGAAATAGTAGATCGGTGAATTTTCGTAATCTGTAATCCGCTGTTGTACGAATTTCGTGGCTGATGCCTTCGTAGAAAGTGTATTGCGCGAAAGGGATACTGCCACTACTCTTACCATAGCCGAGTTTGTAGTTGAAATCAATGCGTCCTTTGCCGATGAGACTATACGTGATACGGTTTTCATAAGAAAAGGTGCGTGTTTTGGCTTCAGGTTCCTCATCAAGCCACTCTTCGTCAGTTGTCCGTTTATAACCGCCGATACCGCTCCATCGCAGGGTATTACTCAACTCGTATCGGAGGTTCAGCTCAGTTATCTGCTCAAACTGACGGAGGTCTGATATAGGTGTGGGGGGAGGATCTCCTATCTCCTCGGTAGGATCGGTGCCCTGTGCGAGGACCTCAAAATTGAATTGGCTATATTTTTCGTTTTCGCGACGTTGTTCCCAATTTGCTCCGACAGACAAGCGTTTTGTAGGATTCACGGAGAAACCGACATCCCAAGTGTTATGCAGTCTGTGGCGTTCTTGGTTATTAATCCGCTTGTTAAGCGTCTCACCAGTGCGGAAGTTCAACTCAAGGCTGAACGCCGGTGAGGGTGAAAACTCAAGTCGGTGGTGTTGATTCAACCGCCCGAAAAGTGTGTCCGAACCTTGTAGGCTTTGGAGCAGATACAGAGACACCGCATCTTCTACCTCCTGTTCCTCCGTTAGCCAGAATCGCACTTGACCTCTGAGCGCGCTCAGAAACCATGCCAAATAGTTACCAGTTACCAGTTTTCGGTTATCAGTTAAAGAGGACTCTGGTTCAATAGATCCATCCCTTAACTGACCACTGATAACTGATGGCTGACGACCATTTGGTGTTGGACGCAAGCTATCACGTTTCAGCATTGACTCACGTTGCTGCTGTTGCCGCGCTCTGGCACGCCGTGCGAAATACTGACGGGGTTGAAAACGGATACGGAATTCGGCATCTACCGCCGTTGTCGGTTTATCACCGACATTTTGGTAGATTTTGATGTAGGTGCCTTCCTCGGGATCTTCTACATAGTGGAGATCATCCAATTTCACGTAATAGCCTTCACCGGGTTGGAGCAGAACGCCTGTGTGTGGATGAATGTTGGTATAGATTTCGTGGCGTTGGCTGGTCAATTTTTTATCTAACTCGTAGGTGAGTTCTATGTCAATTGCGCGACTGAGTGGGGTCAACTGAAGGTTAATATCAGCGAGTTGCGTCGTCGTCCCTGCGCCGATATCCGTGTGTGCTTTCAGCATCCGTCGTGCGAGATTAGCAGTCAGATTTACCCCGCCACTGAGAAAAGATTTTTGCTGTGAAAAGAGACCTACTTTCCACGTCCGCGCCGTCGTACTTCGCTGCCAATCGGATAGACCGATCGGTGCGTCGTCCACAGTGAGCAACGGTTCTTTTGCATAAGCCTCCTCAAGTTCGTAGCTGGTGTTGACAGATACCCAACTGAAATCGACGAGATTGACACGTCCAATCGCACGGTCCCGTTTTCGGTTGAGTGTAGCATTGCGCGCCTCGTTTGATTCCAATCTGCCCAATGTCCCAATAATTCTGAACGGACCGAGGGGATAGGAGAGGTTGCCTTCTTGTCGCGACTTCCGCTGCGATTGTGTTCGTGCTGAATCTTCACTCTCAACGCGTGAACTGCTCCGATAATCATCCCAACGGAAATTCGGTAACTTCCTCAGCAGCTGCACGCCCTTAGACGGTGCTTTTTCTGATTCATCAGTCGCTCTCGCTTGTCCGGTTGGTAGGGGGTTTTTGCTTGGGTGTTTCTGCAAGGTCACCTCGCCCCTACGGCTGCGGGTAGGGGTTACACCTCCACTGCCTGAACGTTGATTGAAGTTTACACCCCAATTGAAATTATCACGGATAGTTGCGTTTGCGGTAGACAACGCCCCTGTTCCGCCCATGATGTCTGTCGCTTCTTGAACGGTTCCGGTGCGTTCTGGTGCTCTCTCTTCGCTCCTGCCAACTCCGGCATTAACGCCTAACCAATCCGTCGGTATCAATCGAATGTCAAAGTTCGCGGCTCTTTCATCTCGGGCAATTTGCGAGCGTCCAGCAGCATCAAAAAGAAACGCATCATCAAACCCTTCTTTGGCATATTGCGTTTCATAACGGGAACGGGAGCGGTTACCACTTGATGCGCCAACCGGCACAAAATCGGCATCCATTGCCCGTATGTCAAAATTTGTGTGTAGGAGGGGTTTGTAACCCCGATTCTGCTTATCTGTCCATGTAGCGAAGTTCCAGTCTGCAGAGCCGATCAGTTTCCACGCCTGACTGACCTCTTTACGGTCTACGGTGGAATAGGTGTTTTTATCAAGATTGCTGTAAGCGAGTTCACCTTCAATCCACGCTTTTTCAGTGATGTTCACACGACTTTCTATACCCCATACCGTATGTCTCTGCGGTGCTGTGAGCAGCGATCCGTCTTCCTCTGGGTCAAGGATATTTTGACGCAGTGCCTCCAGGTCCGTGTCTCTGAGTTGGATTAAAGCCTGTTCGGGTTGATTTAGGTCTGCCTCAACAGCATACGAGGCACCGAGGCTTATCCGTTCTCCGGGCAGTGTAAAGACACTGCTGAGTCCGTAGAGATTCTGTTGATATGCGCGTTCTTCAGGGATATATTCAAAGTCAATCCGAATCGTGTCGTTGCTTGTTATGAGGTGCTTGCTGTTGAATTCGACGATCGGGTCCCCGTATTCTCGGATGACGTAATCGTTGTTTTCGCCGCGCCGCATCCGCTCCCCATTCAACCAGACAATTTCACTCCCTGCTTTCACGATGACGTATTGTCCATCAACGGTGAGTCGATATTCGCTACGTCCTTCCTCTCCGCGAAGCACTAAACTTGTGGACTGTCCTTTCGGGATAGCACTCGGAATGAGGTGAAATTTCCCCCACTTGAAATCGCCTTCGACTTGTACACCTTCGAGCGCACGTGGAAAGAAGATAAATTCCGAGGCACCCAGTGATCCCTCAAAGTCTCCTAATGTGCCTCTCATATTCGGATGCGTGATACGCACTAATTTCTGATCGATGTCTTGGATATTTTCTGTTGTGCCTTCGGGTTGAATTGGTAAATCTTGGTCAGATAACAGCGCAAGGATACTGATATTCTCGGAGACATTGCCCTCCACATTAACACGCAATTCCTGATTCGGTGTTATGTCACGCCCACTTCCAGCCGAGATACCGAATGTTTGGCTACCGGAGACTTCTAATTGTGATGTTTGGCTATCATCTATTGGGGACTGTTGGAGACCATCAGCAGAGAGGTTTCCTAATAAATCGGAGTCCTCTTGCTGACTGCTGATCGCTGACGGCTTATTGCCATTCGCATTTTGCTCACTGTAAAGGTCGCGTTTATAGACCTCTTTTATTGCGAAAGGCAGCGTGCGATAGGTTATCTTTAATTTGTAGGGGGCGGTTGTGGCATCCGGCAATCCCCCTTTATCCCCCCTTATCAGGGGGATAATAGTGATTTTTCCGGGATAGAAATCAATTTGATAGTCTACATTTCGGACAAGGACTTTTCCGTTCGCCGCTACTAACTGTTCGCTGTTAGGGAGAATTGGCGGGTACTTCACCGTAAATTCCTGCTCACCGGTTTTCAGTTCAACGGACTCCGTTTTCTGGAGAACAGAAAAGGTGGGAAGTTCGAGGGTTTTAGTTTTGTCATCAGGTGGTTCTTGTGCCGTACTTCCAAGACATGGGAGTAGACATAAACAGAAAGAAACAAGGAAAAAGAGTCGGATACGCATTGACAGTTGTCAGTTGTCAGTTGTCAGTTGTCAGTTAAGAGATAACTTGAATAAGTCAAAAACCTCTTTAACCGATGACCAATAACTGATAACCGATGACCATTCCTCCGATGGCTATTTCTTACGGAAGACTTGGAATACCTTTATGTTATTCGCTTCGGCATCGGTCACAAAGACGCGTCCACTTTTCGAGACTGCGATGCCTATCGGTTCAAGAAGTGTAGGGGTGGTAAATTCTGTGATGCTCTTACCGTCAGGTGCGAAGACTTGGATACGCCGATTACCGCTGTCCGTTACGTAAAGATAATTCCAGTCGTCTAAGGCGATGCACTTCGGTTCCCGCAGGTGCCCCAGCGTGTCGCCTTCACCGCCCCAAGCCCGGATAGGGTTACCACTGAAGTCGTATTTTTTGATGAGATGGTTGCCTGTATCAACGACGTAAACATTTCCGTGGGTATCGACACCGAGGTCTGTAGGATTCCAGAGTTGCTCTGACCCACCGCCAAAGCTGCCACGTGTTATAACTGGAACCCCCGTAACGTTGAATTCAATCCAACGATGATTGCCGGTATCTACAACATACACCTCGCCATTTCGCCCGATACCGATGCCTTCAGGCTGGTCTAACAGTGTGTCCTCTATACTCTGGCTGAGCGGATAAAAGATTTGATCAACGAAATTGCAGTATTGTACCCGATTGTTCCGCGTGTCTGCGACATAGAGGTGGCGGTAGCTCCGTTGGAAACTCAACGCTATGTCTGACGGGTGATCAAACTCGCCTGTCTGCCACCCACGTCCCCCAAATTCCGTGATGTAATTTCCAGTGGCATCAATAACTTGTACCCGGTTGTTCCCCGCGTCGGCGATGTAGATCCTATCTGCTTCGTCTATTGCGAGTCCCAAGGGCATCTGAAATTCGCCTGCCCCTTGTCCAGCACTGCCGAGTGTTCTGACGTAGCGAATACCGACGATAGGCAGCAGTTCGCGTTCACGATTCGATGTGAGAATTTCAATCTGTCCCTTCCCTGTAACAGGTGGAGATCCCGGCTGCGCAACTTCACTTTCGGGGAGGGTGCAACTCAAACAAAGGACAAAAAGAAAAAAACACAAGGAGTAGTTAACAGTGGTCAGTGTCCAGTAACCAGTAAAGAAGCTTCCCTTCTGGTAACTGGTAACTGATAACTGATAATTGGTAACTGGTAACTGGTAACTGGTAAGCGGGGTCTCCAGATTAGCCACGTTGTACCTTAAATTTGAAAACGAACGTCGTTTGTTGGTTATTGAAATCACTTGTGACTTTCGGCACGATGATCCGTAAGCTGCTATACTTAATACTCCGTTTGCGGAAGTAGAGAAAGAATCTCGCGCGTTGCCTCGGCATCACCGTTGTTTTCTCAATATCTGCTCTGGGCAGTACCGCTGGATCGCCTTGTATTCTGATGGACTTGTCCCATCGGAACACTTCAGCCGCAAATTCAGGTGGCAGATTTGGTCTAAAATTCTTTTTCAGATAAAAGGATTCCTGCGATTTGTTGATAGGCATTGTAACGTTCCCGGTGCCGTCAAGCATCTGACAATCTTTCTTTTTGAAGGATATCCAGTGGTCGGTCCCGTTATAGATAATGACACCGAACGCATCAACTGCCTTCACATCGTTGAGCGGTATCATCATTGCCTTAATGCCGTTTTCGACATAACCGACAGCGCCTGCCTGTGGCATAATGTGAGCATCCGGATCAAAGACAGGGACAATCATCTCTGGTTGGAAAGTGTCTTTGATGAAATCTGGTACCTTTGCACAACTTAACGGAATTAACGCTAAACAGAGTGCCGCTAAAATTTGTAAGACGGATACCCGATGCGGTTCGACAATTTTCCGATCGCTTGGATTTTTGGCGGGTTGGAGGCTGTGTCGGGAGCCTAAAGTTTTCAGCAAACATGTCTCATTTTTCATTTTTTTAAGTTCCTTTATTTTAAAGATCCTTCAAGGGCAAGCATCGCAGCCCCCACAATGCCAGCGTCATTTCCGAGGTGTGCCTTTACAATTTTCACCTGCCCCGGTATGTCCATTGCACGTTTAGAGAGTTCTGCTCGGATTGGCTCAAAGAGCAGTTTCTCACCCGCTTCCGCAATGCCGCCACCGATGATCGCGATTTGAGGATTGAGAATATGCGCTATTGAGGTGAGGGCAATGCCTATATACCGCCCCGTTTCAGCAAAAATCTCAATTGCGAGTGCGTCCCCTGCTTGCGCGGCTTCCGCTATCATCCGCGGCGTTAATGTTGTTCCGGCATTTGTTGCGGTGGCTAAAGTGGTACTGCGTCCAGCTGTTATCTTCTCTTGGATACGTTCCACGATGTTTTTCGCACCCGCATAAGCCTCAAGACACCCCTGATTCCCGCACCCACAATAACGTCCATCGGGTTCAACGACAGTATGCCCCAATTCGCCAGCCGTATTTTGGCTTCCGTGATAAACCTCGCCGTCAATCACCACACCGCCGCCAACGCCTGTGCCGAGTGTCAATGCGACAAGGTTATTATATCCGACACCAGCACCGTGATGCAGTTCACCTAAAGTCATCGCATTCACATCGTTGTCCATACCTCTTAATATCGGCTTGTACTTCTTAAGGGGTTGAAGTTTCGCCAGCGCTGCGTTTACATAAGTAACAAGCGGAATATCGGTCCATCCCGGAAAGTTTGGTGAAAAGTGGACGACACCCGTTTCAGCAATGATAAGTCCCGGTGAACCGAGTCCAACTCCAATTTTGCAGGAATGGCTGTCGGCTGTCGGCTGATGGCTGTTCCCGTCTTGCGTTTCCACTTTCACAAGGACTTGGCGAACGGCTTCTGCAATCCGCGATGCGACTACCTGAGGGCCCCCTGTTTCTACGTCTGTTGGGACTACGACGCGACAAGAAATATCACCTACTGATGAAACCAAGCCAGCCTTGATATCCGTTCCGCCAAGGTCGATGCCGATACTATGTTCCGTTTTTTCGATATTTTTAACTTTCCTTGTGGTTCGGTTAGGTGGGTTTGACACTTGAAGTCTCATTCCGGACAAATCAGAGCAGGAACCTAATATTTAAAAAAGCTGAAAAACTTGTGCGCCGTCACTAACATTACAGAGATAAATTTCAGGTTCAATGCCGGTCTGTTCGTGATATTCCGTTGTTACACGGGTCTGGAATATCTCTAAAGCGTCTTGATGAACAATGCTGACTGTGCATCCGCCAAAACCCGCACCTGTCATACGACTCCCGATCACTCCCCTGATGCTACGTGCGATGTCGGTCAACAGATCTAACTCTTTACAACTAACTTCGTAATCATCACGTAGCCCGTTATGTGAGGCGTTCATTAGGCTACCAAATCGTATAAGCGATGCGTCTGTTTCTTCTGATGCGCTTTGACTGCGCCCCTTTAGCACGGAAACCGCCTCTAACACGCGTGCATTTTCCTCAATTACATACCTACATCTTTTTTGTGTTAATGCCGGTAATTCTTCTTCATGTTTTTTGAAATTCGTTAGTGCGATATCACGTAGTGAAGATATACCGGGTATCCACCGACTCAGAATATCCACGCCTCTTTCGCATTCCGCACGCCGTTTGTTGTATTCAGAGGCAGCGAGTTCGCGTTTGACCTTCGTGTTACAAATCGCGATAGCGTGCTCTCCCAAATTGAGCGGGATCTGTTCATATTCAAGCGAACGACAATCGAGGAACAGTGCGTGGTTTTCTTTTCCTAACAGCGAAATCGTCTGATCCATGATACCACACTTAACATTAACGAATTCATGTTCTACGCGTTGACACAATGCTGCGAATTTTTTCTTGTTATCCTCAGGGACGGGAAACCCGTCCCCTACGAGTTCAGAACCCGCGGTTAAAAAGGCAAGTGTGGCAGCGACCGAGAGTGCGGCTGAAGAACTTAACCCCGCGCCAATTGGCACATCTCCTGTGATGACTGCATCTATCCCAGTTATTTCTCTCCCTGATGTTTGGAGAAGGGACGCAACACCGATGAAATAATGACTCCAAGTGGGTGTCTCTGGCGGTATGGCACTCAATGTGTCAAGGCTAAATTCCCAAGAATCGTCCACATCCAGTGCGTATAGCGTGACACGCCGGTCAGGTCGTTTACGCGCAGCGATGTTGATATATTTATCAATCGCGACAGGAAACACATAACCGTCGTTGTAATCTGTATGTTCACCGATAAGATTCACTCTACCCGGGGCGGATGCGATGAATGCGGGAGGACGACCAAAGGTCTCTTCAAACTTTTTTTTAATCGAGGTGATGCGATTCGATTTTGGACCGAGAGTCGTTAGCTCCCTCATGTCGTCGCTGGAAACGTCTTTTTTCATATCTGATCTCGTAGCGTAAACATATTAAGTTCGTTCATGAGTTGTCGGGCAACAGCGTCGCTGGCTTTCATACTGGAGTCTGCCAATTCCGTTGGAGGTTTCAACAGTGAACCTATTTTCATAGATAGCCGTGTTATATCTTTCAACAAGGTGCTTAACCCCTGTCTCATATTCCGTTTTTGCCTCACTGCTCAGATTTTCTTTTAAGTGCTTGAAGCAGTCCCTCTCTATCTCAAAGCTCGTGGTTTGTCCATCTGTTTCTCGATAGTTTTCGGTTTCCGTCTCTCGGAATAAAGACATTTGTCGGTTTTGTGCCACTGTTTTGCCCTCATACTTACGAATCGAACATTACCAGTTGATCTTCAGGTCTCACTGCTTGTTTTTCAAACTTCGGTAGCAAATGATATTTCCGTCGCGGTTCTTCATACAGACGTTGACACGTTAGCTCAATATATTTGGATTCTATCTCGTACCCTACACATTTGCGTTTGAATCTCAAGGCTCCCCGAGCGGTTTGTCCGCTTCCCAAAAACGGGTCAAGTATTTCATCACCGCGTTCAGAATAGAGTAGCACCAAGCGTCGGACGAGTTCATCGGGGAATGGACACGGGTGATCGATCGTTTTCGGTGGCACGGGTGCGATATGCCAAATCGAGTTGGCTATATCACGTTTAAATACGTCGTCTATGAGGAGTGCAAGTTGTGAACCGTATCTCGGTTTATCGCCTTTACGGAATATGAGTATGTATTCGGTCATTATGTTCGGATAGTAGTATCCAGATTTTTGGTGTTGGATAAACGAGCCAGCGCGTCTGACCCCCCCGGTCACTTTATTCCATATTATATCTTGGTGGAAATTCCAATCGGTATCGCTTAATTGGCTTGTTAAGTCAAACGGTGCTGGATAGTGCTTGCCTTTATGAAGGATTGTTCCAATAACGATAGCACAGAACCCGCCATCAATTGTGACCCGATAGACCTCAGAAAATACCTTTTTCAGTGTTGCGAGCCAAGCCTTGTATGTTTTGCCAAGCCCGTCATAGTTTCGCTCCCTATACCACGCTTCATTATCACTGGTGTGGGTATCGTAGTCAATAGCGTTCCAGTACGGAGGTGAGGTGATTGTTAGAGCAACAGAGTTATCCTTGCATTCCGACATATCAAGACAGGAGGCGTGATAAAAACGATAATTTTCGTCCGTAATTGGCGTGCGATTTTCAGGCATAGGGACTCCTCATCTAAGAAATTGTAGGTGGTGTGGTATCTATCAGCTACGGCGAAAAAAATTTCAGAAATAGCCCTAACACGTTAGGGAGCTCTTCGCGCGGGATATAGCAATCAACACTTATATCAGGTTCTATGCCTGTTTTTAATGTTGGTGGCTGCGTAATCAGTTGTTCTTCCGGGGCATGTAGTGCGGGTTGTAGATTCGGTGGCATCGGTTTTTTGATGGCCACTGTCCCTTCCGCTATCACCAATTCACCAATAGGGAGATGCGTTGCGAGTGGGTACACCTCCGTTTCAGTCATAACAGTGATATGCGGGAGCGAAGCCTCTGCGAGTCGTTCCATTTGCATTGTCACATAAGGGGTTTCCATCAAAGTATCTTTATACCCCTCCGGTTGGCATGCGATCATCGTGATCAGTGGAATTTGTTTCTGTAAGGCGTTTTCAATGGATGTTAGCAGCAGGGACACATCAATCTCTGCGGGAATCACGTCTATATCAGCGATGAAGAGGCAAGCCGGATATTCTGAAATCGTCCCTTCGGCGGTGAGGCCGGCAGCATTGGTTGCTCTGATTTTTGCGGCTGACGGATCATCGAAGAGGTATTCGAGACGTTTCTCGGCAAGTAAAGGGAACAGCGCGCCGCAGTGTGAGCAGATATAGAGGTTGCGTTCGAGTTCGCCTCTGAAAACAACTTCCTTGCACACTGTGCATTTATGCCATAAATTGATGCTTTGTCCTGTGTCAGTAGAGATGCTTGTTTCCATATTTTTTAATGGTTTTCAGTACGATTTTTTTTCAAAAAATCTTTCAATTGTCGGTTTTCAGTTAAGAGGGCACTTGATATATCAAGTAGTCTTTCAACTTTGAACTTGAGAGTTAATTCAATATGAAGGCGCAATGAATTGGGCGACTACGAACCTAATTTCCTCACAAACTCAATCTTGAAGCGTTACAAGTCTTTCTCTTACCGGACAACCGACAACTGACAGTCATTTCGCTTGAACCTATAGGAAATGACCGATGGCTTCTGCTTCTGTATTGTAGCAGTCAAAAATTGTCATCAGTTTCGCCATAACAATAAGACTTCTGATGTTGCCGCCAAGATTAAGAAGCACCACGCGTCCGTCAGTGCGGCGGATAGTCGTATAAGCAGCGACGAGTATCCCTAAGCCGGTGCTATCCATCATCTGAACACGTTCCATATTTAAAATTAAATTAAGATTTTCCCCCTGTTCTGTCTCGCTGCTGAATGCCTGAATCTGTTGATCAATGATGGATTTGAGAGCCAAGGCATCTGGTCCAATAATTTTTCCCTCAATATCTAAGATTGTAATACTGCCTTTGTGTCGAACATTGACTTGCATGATAATTCCTTAGCGTAGTAGTCAGTCGTCAGTGCGGTTTTTCTACGGAATAGTTATCAGTTTTCAGTACGATTTTTTTCAAAAAATCTTTCGGTTTTCGGTTAAGAGAAAGCCTTTATTATGAGCGTTTCCCTCTTAACCGACAACCGACAACCGACAACCATTCATGTCTTATATTTAACCATTTTGATAATAGTGCCGTTGGCTTCGTAAGTAACAGCGTCCATACAAGCTTCCATCAAGAATAAGCCTCTGCCGCTGCTTTTCAGCAAATTCTCTGGGTCAAGGGGGTCAGCAACTTCTTTGCGTGTGAATCCTTCGCCTTCATCCTCAATGACAATTGTGAGTTTATCTTCATCGAGAAGGAACTGCATAATTGCCTTTTTGCTTGGATCCTCTTTATTTCCGTGTTTGATTGCGTTTGTACCCGCCTCAATGGCAGCAAGGTTAATCTGCTCTTGGATCTCCTCAGCGAAATCCAAATTATTCAAGATCTCGGTAACGACAACATCAAGTAGGTAAACATGTCGCATTGAGCTTGGGAGAGAAAGCGTAATAACCTGTTCAGTTTCGGACTCTTTGTGTCTGGATTCCGCTTCCTCGTTCGCAGTGTTAATGATGAGTTCATTTTCAGTAAGAATCAACTGAAAAGTTGTTGGTTTGTCCGGATCCTCTCTATCGCCGTGTTCGATTGCGTTTGTACCCGCTTCAATGGTAGCAAGGTTAATCCGCTCTTGGGTGTCTTCATCGAAATCTGTCTCTTTCAAGATTTCAGTGACAACAGCCCTGAGTAGGTAAACATGCTGCATTGAGCTTGGGAGAGAAAGCGTAATAACCTGTTCAGTTCTCTCGCCCACGTTTGAAGCTCCTTCTCTATACCCTTGGATGTTTACCAAGGGGGCCTACAAGACGGGGGTGAAGAATTACCCCGTCTTTCATTGTTTGTTCTGCGGGCGCTGCTACACTGCATGCCCGTTTTGATTTAAACGTCGCGTTTTATAACAATTAAAGCCCTATCGTCAGGGGTTTGTGTGCTTCCGCTGAAGAGAGCTAAATCGTTAACAACCGCTTCGCATAACGCTGACGCTGACAGTGCCGCGTTTTTGGAAAGACAGACAGCAAGTCTATCACCGCCGTAGAATGTGTCGGTCGGTATTGCGTCTGGGTACACGTCACTCTGTTCTGAATTTTCGGACACGCCGTGATTTTCGTCGGAACCCGGATCATCGCCAGCTTCCGTTTCAGTGATACCATCCGTATAGAACACGAGAATATCGCCAGGTGCGAGGAGACAGGTGCCAGTCGTGAAGGTTGCTTCCTCAAATGCCCCTATCAACATACCGCCTGTTTTTAAAACATCTATATTCCGAGCGGTGTTCCAGCGAAGTGGATAGCAGTGTCCGCCATTTGAGTATGTAAAGGTTGAAGTCTCGGTGTCTAATATGCCGTAAATCATTGTTGCGAACAGATCCGCCTCAGTATCGCGAGCCACTAAATCATTAATCCGTTTGAGAATCAAAGCAGGCGTATCTTCCTCATGACAGAGTAAGCGGAGTGCCGTCCGAATCATCACCATCAGTAATGCCGCTGGGATGCCATTGCCTTTTACGTCACCGAGTACAATCCCGATCTGTGTCTCGCTGAGTGGAATGAAATCGTAGAAATCACCAGAGACAGATGTGGAACTTTGCAACAGGGTTGCAATGTCAAACCCGTCGATGCTCGGAGCCTGTTCGGGTAACAATTTTTTCTGAATTGCGGCGGCGGCTTGTAGATGCCCAGCGAGTTGTTCCAAGCCTTTCTCGCTAAACCCTTCGCCCATCGCTCGCATCAGTGGATTGATATATTTAATGGGTCGGGTTCTACCGAGGACCGCTTCAACCCGGGCAGTTACCTCGCGTAAATCAAACGGCTTTGTGATGTAATCGTCAGCCCCGGTATCCAAACCCCGGACTTTATCCTCCGTCTGGCCGCGCGCCGTGACTAAAATGACAGGGACACTTTTTGTTTCCTCTATGTCTTTGAGTTCTTCAATGACTTGGAAACCGTTTTTATGTGGCATCATTACATCAAGAAGGATAAGATCCGGCGGATCTGTGCATGCGCTTTGCACCGCACTGTCGCCATCGCTTGCAGTACGCACGTTGTACCCCTCTGGTTCTAAGTTCATCTTTAACAGTTCAAGTATATCCAGATCGTCGTCAACCACTAAAATCGTTTCAGCCATTTTTGCCCTTTTCCAACGGAATAAAAAACTGGAAGTTGCATCCGTGTCCATTATCACCGGTATCGACCCATAATTTGCCCCCGTGCGCTTCGACGATTCCAGATGCGATTGAAAGTCCTAAGCCGGTACCGCCCTGTTGCCGTGTTTGTACACTTCCGAGTTGTCTGAATTTATCAAAGACCTTTTCTCGTTCCTCAGCGGGTATCCCCGGTCCTGTGTCAATAACTTCAACGTGGAATCCATCATTTTCGCGCCCGTTCTGCTCTGAAGTCGCCTTCGAGGTTGATGCGGAGGTATCCGATACCTCGGCATCAACCTTCGCCCGATCATTGGGATTGGGTGCTTCAGCAGAAGATTCTGAGATTCTGACCGTCACCTTTCCACTATCGGGTGTGAATTTAATGGCGTTCCCGATGAGGTTAATAAAAATTTGCCCAATGCGGTCTGCATCTCCAATCATCGTGGTTAGATGCACTGGTGCCTCCAAGAGCAGAGATATTGCTTTTTCATCTGCTTGTGGACGCAGTTCTTCGATGCGCCGTCGTGCTACCGAGTCTATTTGCACCTGTTCCTGCTTCATCTCGATACGTCCGGCTTCAATTCGCGAGATGTCCAGCAGATCGTTGATAAGCGCGGCGAGTCGTTTGGATTGGCGGTGTGCGCGACTTAAGCTTTCATACTGTTTCTGGTTAATTTCGCCGGTTTTCCCATCAAGTATGAGTGAAATGAAACCGATGATAGACGTTAGGGGTGTCCGTAATTCATGCGACACAAGAGAGACGAACTCAGATTTCATCTGTTCTATTTCGTGTTCATTTGTGATGTCATCAAAGACATAAACGGTGCCAGCGGTGTTATTGCTCTCATCAGGAAAATGGCTTGCGATGATGCGTAGCACGCGCGCACTGTTACTATTCGATGGATGCCGATTGATATTGACTTCCACGATCATGGTTTGATGCTGTGCCATCTCACGCTGCGAGGAAGACAGAACTTTCATATCAACGGCTCTCGTGTCCCGAATTGGGTCACCGTCGGTTGCAGCTACCATTTTTGTCCAATGGATTGCTCCGGTTTCTGTATCAATCGTAACAAAGTTTTCATAATCACTGGTTTCCCCGAGATTAAGTAGCCGTTCAGCTACAGGATTGACGTAGAGCACGCGCCCCGAGGGTTCGACAACAACCAGACCTTCACCGAGGTTATCGACGATGGTGGTAAGTTTTCGCTCCTCTTGGGTGAGTTTGTCAACCGCGGCTTTCAGATTCCGCCGCATCTCATTGAACTCTTCAGCCAAGACACCGACTTCATCATCGCTGTCAACGACAATTTCACTATCAAATTCACCGCGCCCAATGCGACGCGCCCCTTCTGCTACTTTCAATATGGGGGTTGCGATCCGCTGCGCTGCCCACCATGCAATAAGTACAACGATGCAACTTGACACAATGGTAACATAAAAAATATAGTTGTTTAATTTTACAACCCCTGCATAAGCAAAGGAAGTCGGTCGTGAAATAAAAACTATCCAGTTGCTGAAGTTTTGTCGCTCCTTCCACGGTTCTGTAGGTGAGCGTTGGGTTCGCGCCCAACCATACACACGCGGTTCGTTGAAGCTATCTGTTTCACCTTCGGCTTCATAATCGTAGTATTTCCCTTGTTTGCCTTTTTTTGCCTCAATAATCGCCTCTTCTGCTGCGTTGTTCATCTCTATGTAGGTATCTACTCGATACCCGCTGCTCGGTGAAGCGGCAATGATTTTACCCGATTCGTTTGTTAAAAGCGTGTGCGTTTCTTCCAACTCGAGGCTGGATTCAACTATATTTTTCAGTTCAGGGAGTAAAAGCACAATTCTCAGTACCCCGACTGTATTTTTTTCACCTGACGCAGCGGAGGCTTTAGAAGCCGTACGTATAGGGAGCGCGATTGGGAGCAGGTGTACGCTCCGTGATGCGTCATAGCGGATGTCTTCGGCGAACGGGTAACCGACACCGTGATTATAGGCTCGCTGCCACCAGATTATGTTGTTCACTCGACGCGGTGCACCTCTTTGTGGATAGTATTTGAGCTCCTGATTGTTTGATCGGAGCACATGTCCGGAGGCATTTGTAATAGTTACCTCTGTTTCATCACCGGCATAAGTTTCAAGGATCCGGATACTATCCATGAGTTGCGCCCAAATATTAAAAAATACGGACTCTTTTCCGTCAGCGGTGTTAGATCTAACAACTGCTGGTCGGATGTTTGGGAGTTCCGCTTCGATCTTTGCGATTTTCTCGGAGATGGCATTGTCAGCGCGTGCGAGTTTTTCTTGTGCAAGTAGCACATGGTTTTCACCAACGGTCCCTTTTAACGCATTTTCACCTAACACCTTGATCGCCAATGAAATCGCGAATAACGGCATGAGTGCTACTAACAAAAAAAGCACGACTTGTTGTCCGCGTAACCCGACCTTAAACTGAAAACGTTTTGTACGATTTTTGTCTTTCATGTTTCCGAGAATAGTGCCGGATCACGCGCTTTCAGTTAAGCGAGGCTCTACAATGCATGCCCTCGATAGGTTCGGTTTTTCTGTTACATGAAAGCGTCGCGCGCGGACTCCTCCGTATCATAAATCTCGATAACGGTTGCGAGATGCGTTACCTCCAAAACTTCTTGAACTGCTTTCTGCGGGTTGAGCAAAACCAGTTTCCCGCCCGATTCCTGACAGGACTTCAGGGTTGTCACTATTGCGCCCAACGCGCTACTGTCGATTAACGGGACGTTTGTTAAGTCAACGACTAATTTATCGTACCCCGTTTGAAGCTGCATCTCCATTTCCTTGCGAAATGTATCTGTCGCATTTCCAAGGATCTTGCCTTCTACATGAAGAGTGGAAATGTTTTCCTCTCCAATTGTTGTATCAAAATTCATAGGACGTGTCCTTAGTGTTCTCTTTAGGATGTCGTGTTTTTTAGTGCTTGTCCAATGTGTCACCGCGCACAAAGTCCGGCACCTTACACTTCATATCTGGTACGAAGCGAAGGAAACATTATCTTGCCCATGCTCGTGTGTTAGTGCGGCGCACCACAACATAACTCCGATTGAACTTTGGGTTTGTGAAAACGGTTTCAATGCTCCCACCGAGCGCGCGCAGGTGTGCCGCGCTGTCATCAATTTCAGTGTCTATTATTTCCCGCCCAAATTTGTAAGCCACCCACCTTCCGGTCGGTTTTAGGAACGGCAGGCAGTATACAGCGGAGTCCCGAATAGTTGCGACGTAACGGGTGAAAACCCAATCATAAGCACCGACACGATCAGGGTCTTGCACACAAATTTCCGCGCGTTCGGTAAGGACTTCAACGTTGACTTGTTGATTTGACCAAGAACTCGCGCCTTTGTCAGAGTATCTGTAGACGATTTCTTGGTCAAGGTTTAGTTGCGGGATTAGAAATTTTAGGAAACTCCCCTTCTTTTTTGATGCTTCAACAAGCGTTAATCGGATGTCAGGCACGTAAATTTTCAGTGCAATTCCCGGGAATCCGGCACCTGTCCCGATGTCAATCACAGTGTCTCCTTTTTTAAGAGTTATATGTTCCAAAACGCTTAAAGAATCGAGAAAATGTTTGTGAATAATCTCATTCTCATCTGTGATTGCGGTCAGATTCATACGCGCATTCCACCGAAGCAGTTCTTTACGATACTGGTCAAACTGTACTGCCTGATGCGTGGTTAACGAAAACCCATGCCTATTGAAAGTTTCTTTTAGTAAAACGTGCTTATCCTGTGCCAAAATTTTTAAATATTGAGTTTTTGCTCCGTTTTGTCCCCCTTCCGAGTAACGGGTGGGGGCCCTGTCCAAAACGGGTTTTAGACAAGAACGAACGGATATTGTTATATTACGTGTGGCTCGATCGGCCTGTAGGAGCGAACTTCAACTCGCGAGCTACTACCGTGCCCTGTGTTGATGAAGGATAACCGTCAAGATTGAAATGTCGGCTGGCGAAACGCCGGGCAGACGCGATGCTTGCCCAATAGAGGCAGGACGAATCTTTGTAAGTTTCTCTCGTGCTTCCGTCTTTAGTCCTTGAACGTTCGCATAGTCGAATGTATCTGGGATTCGGAAATTTTCCAATCTCTTAAATTGGTGAATCTGTCGCTGCTGTCTCTGGATATATCCATCATATTTAATCTGAATTTCTACCTGTTCTTGGACAGCTGGTGGTAATATCTCAATCGGCGGCGCGATTTGTGTTATATGTTCATAACGAAGCTCTGGACGCTTCAAGAGGTCTGCCAAGGATGTCGGTTGCTTCAACTCACCTGTCTTGAGAATATCTGCCAAATTCTCCACAGTCGCTGTGGTCGGCTTAAGAAGTGTCTCCTGTAAACGTTTCAATTCTGTTTGTATGTCTGCTGCTTTCTTTTGGAACTGGTGGTAAGTGTCGTCATCAACCAACCCGATTTGCCTACCGATTTCGGTAAGTCGCAAATCGGCGTTGTCTTCTCGCAATGCTAACCGATATTCAGCACGAGATGTGAACATACGGTAAGGTTCACGGATGTCCAGCGTAACCAGATCATCAATAAGTACGGCTATATATGCCTGTGCCCTATCCAGAACCAGCGGTTTTTCGCCTTTGACCTTTAGGGAGGCATTGATACCTGCGATAAGTCCTTGTGCGGCGGCTTCCTCATAACCTGTGGTGCCATTGAGTTGTCCGGCGAAGTAGAGTCCAGGAACGTTTTTGGTCTCAAGGGTCGGTTGTAGTTGTGTCGCTGGCGCGAAATCGTATTCCACGGCGTATCCGAAGCGCATAATCTCAGCGTTCTCTAATCCTTTAATGCTATGTACCATCTCTACCTGTACATCTTCAGGGAGGCTTGCAGAGATACCGTTGAGGTAAATTTCATCGGTGTCCCGTCCCTCTGGCTCTACGAAGACTTGATGCTCCGTTTTTTCAGAAAAGCGGACAACCTTATCCTCAATTGATGGGCAATAGCGGGGCCCAATCCCTACGATGCGCCCACTGTACATTGCAGAACGGTGAAGATTCTCGCGAATGACATCGTGTGTCTTTTCATTTGTATATGTTAGGTAACAGGGGAGTTGCGGCTGTGTGATCCGTTCAGTTGAGAATGAGAAAGGTAGCGGGTTTTCGTCACCGGGTTGAATCTCCATCCCGCTAAAGTCAACCGTTTGGGCATTGACGCGTGGCGGCGTGCCTGTTTTGAGTCTTCCAATTTCAAAGCCGAGGCTTAAAAAACTTTCAGAGAGTTTTTCTGCCGAAGATTCGCCTGCCCTGCCTGCGCTATATGAAACATCACCGATATGAATGATGCCTTTGAGAAAAGTCCCAGTCGTCAGAATGACAGCCTCTCCGAAATAAGCGGTTTGTGTCTGACTCAGAATCCCGATGCACCGCCCATTCTCCACGAGGAGTTCTTCAACCAATACCTGTTTGATGTCAAGCCTTTGTTGTGCTTCCAAGACGCGTTTCATTTCATCTTGATACGATTTTTTATCGGCTTGTGCGCGGCTTGAGCGAACCGCGGGTCCCTTTTTGGTATTCAAGCGTCGAAATTGAATCCCTGTCTTGTCGATGTTTTTTGCCATCTCACCGCCGAGTGCGTCTATCTCTTTAACGAGGTGTCCCTTGGCGAGTCCACCGATAGCGGGGTTGCAAGACATCTTGGCAATCGTATCCAGATTGATTGTGACGATCAGCGTTTCGCAGCCCATCCGCGCAGCAGCGAGTGCAGCTTCGCAACCCGCGTGCCCTGCGCCAACTACAATAACGTCATAATGTTTGTGATAGGTGTTCATCTTTTTATCCTGCTATGACGACGAGATACACACTTACGTTTTAAAGTCCATCGTAAACAATGCTAATAACAAGCGTCGCGACAACTTCTAAGCTTTTGGGGCTACATTTGTCGACAGTATCTTCAATAGTATGCCAATAGGGATAATCAAAGTCAATTATATTAACCATCGGGATACCGACTTTGATTAATGGAACGTGATCATCCATAATTGCTTTCCCTAAGCGTTGTTGAAAAGGTCCCAAACCGAGGTTTGATGCTCGATTCCATATAGCCTCAGTAAACTCACGATTCGCGGTCCAAGAGTAGCGTTCTATCGGGAGTGTTAAATCTTTGTCGCCCACCATATCTAACAAGATGCCGTAGTCTGGCTTCCATTTTCCAAGATTTTTGGCAAAAAACCGGGAACCGATAAACATATCGTCAGCGGTTCTCCCGTAATCCTCGCCATCGAAAAGCACAATAACAACTCGCCGCGGCGGTGGGTGTTCTTTGAAAACTCTGGCAATTTCAAGGAGGATAGCAACGCCTGAAGCACCATCGTTGGCACCGAGGATCGGTTTATCCCGATTTTCCGGTTTTGGGTCGTGATCGGCGAAGGGACGTGTATCCCAATGTGCTGCGAGTAGCATTGTCTCTCCACTCTGCCCCTTTCCAGTAACGGGTGGGGACCGCGGTCCGAACTCTGCCAGAATATTGTTTAGATGCAGCGTGCCAGTTTTTGCCTTGTATACATGTGGCTGGAGTTCTGCGCTGTTTGCGTACTTTTGCAGTTCTGTAAATAGATAGTCTCGTGTTTCGCGATGCGCTGCTGAACCGGGTGGTCGTGGACCGAATTCGCACTGTTTTTTCAATGCTGCAAACGCCCGTTGGGCATCAAAGGCTGCATTTGCTTGGCGAGCCGTGCTTGCACTGAAATCGGTAGTGTCTCTTAATTCCGTTTTTTGGCTGTCCGAGTCTGGTGCCGCACACGCGAAACTAAACACGCCCCAGGACAGATTCACTAAAAGTAGTAGGAACCACCGCTTGATCATTTACGCTTTTCGCCTGCCTTCAAGTGCTTTCGCAAGGGTTACCTCGTCGATGTACTCCAAATCTCCACCAACAGGAATACCGTAGGCAATACGGGTGACACTGACTTCAAACGTTTCGAGATGTTGTGTAAGATAGAGTGCCGTCGCTTGTCCTTCTGTTGTCCAATTCGTGGCAAGAATTACCTCTTGCACCGGTTCGGCATTTACGGCGGAATCCTTGATACGTTGAAAAAGCCTATTAATTCCGAGTTCTTCGGGTCCGGTACCGTCTAACGGTGAGAGTACTCCGCCAAGTACATGATATAACCCTGTATAGCCGTTAGTTCTCTCAATTGCCCAAAGGTCATCCGATTCTTCAACGACACAAATTATCCGCTGGTTGCGGCGCGGACTGGTACAGATATAGCACGGATTTGTATCGGTAATCGTGCCACACACATCGCAGTAGGAGAGTTGTTGTTTTACCTGCGCGATGGCATCTGCGATTTGGGCGGTTTCAGTGTCAGGTAACTTTAGCATAAAAAACGCTAAACGTTGCGCTGTCTTCTGACCAATCGTCGGTAACTTTTGAAGTTCAGTGATAAGCTTCGCCAGCGGTTTTGGGTATTCTTGCATGGATTCTTTGTGCGAAGTGGTTGTTGGTTATTGGTTATTAGTTGTTGGTTAAGAGGGGCACGTGATGCAATCAAAACCTCTTAACTTATAACCATTAACCATTAACTATTAACCATTAACTTTTTAGTTATGGGAGTCCGGGAATTTTAAGGCCGCCCGTCAATTTGCTCATTTCCGCGGACATCAATTCTTGCGATTGTTGCAGTGCCTCATTGACTGCTGCGACAACCAGGTCCTCAAGCATTTCGGTATCTTCTGGGTCAACGACTTCTGGGGTAATCCGGAGTGAGATGACTTCCTGTTGCCCATTGACAACGGCGGTTACCATTCCACCTCCAACAGTTGCTTCAACAGTTCGGTTTGCAAGTTCTTCTCGGATTTCCAGCATCCGCTTTTGCATTTGTTGTGCCTGTTTCATCAGGTCATTCATCTTCATAGTTGTTGTCCTATCACCAAGCGACTTTGAATCGTGTGTATGTCCCTGTTTCGTTCCTGTTTTGTCACAAACATGCTTGGTGCAATAAAAGTTTCCTTACTTAATAAGATACGCTTTCCAAATTTGGAAAGCATCGATTATTGGGTTTCCAAGACTGTGGCATCAAAAAGATCAAGCGCAGTTTTGAGCTGCGGATCGTCTTGTGCTTCAGCTTTCCGTATCATTGGTGTCTTTCGTTCCGTTTTTTCAGTCGCTTCTTGAGCAGATGCCGATTCTGGGACAGTCTCTAACGCGACCAACTCAATTTTTACAGATGTTCCGACTTCCTGCATTAGAATGTTAGATATGATTTGTTTGTCTTCGTCTGTAACCATTGAGATATGTGTGGGTGAACACGCGATTTTAACCATATTTGTGCCGTTCACTGTCGGCACGGAGCCTTCTAATAAGCCGTATCTGAGTTTCATAGGCAATTTTGGTTTTAACGTTTCCCAAAATAGAGGCAGGTCTGCAAGATCGCGAGATCCCTGTGGTGTTGACGATGGGTTTGATGCATTTGAATCCGGTGCAGCAGTCGTAGGTAAATCTGTGTAATGTATTGCGGGATCAGGTTCGGTGGAGGTAAGGATATTTTTGCTTGTACGCAGAGGGGTCTGCGGTGATGCAGTTTGCTGATCTGACGGATTTACTTCCGAAGGCGGAAATTGCCGTTGTGCAGGGGCGGAAATCCCGGCGGCATCAAATTTCTGCTCTAAGGCGGACAACTTGTCAACAATTTTTTGAAGCGGGATACCCTCTTCAAGTGAATTAAGTTGGATCAGCGCGGCTTCTAACTGAATTTGTGGGTAGCCATACTGTTTTATATCGCGGTCGGTGTGCATCAAAATCTTGATGATCCGTGATAGCCGGTTGACCGACATCTGCTCCGCTTTTTGCTTGAGTTCCGACACATCTGATTTCGGACTCTGAATCAACTCACTTAAGTTGTCGTCAATTGCTAACAGGCGTAGATCTCGAAAATAGCCGATCAGTTGATCTAAGCATTGCGACAGATCTGTTCCTTGCTTCGTTAAGTCGTTTAGCGTTTTTAAACTTTTTGAAAGGTCTCTTTCTGTAATTGCTGTTGTAAGTTTTCGGAGCAGAGCACTCGAACCGAGTCCGATGATTTGTTCAACAGCGTCAGTTGTGAGATCCTTACCAGCAGATGAGACGAGACGTTCCAACAGGTTTTCAGCGTCTCGTAGACAGCCTTCGGATTGACGGGTAATGAGCGTGAGTACATCCGGGTCTGCTGAGATTTCTTCTTCTTTGGCAATTAACTGTAAGCGTGTAATTATTTTTTCATCTTCTAAGTGTCGGAAATCGAAATCTTGACAGCGGGAGCTAATCGTCTTCGGGATTTTGGCGTGCTCTGTGGTAGCCATGATGAACATGACATGTGGCGGCGGTTCTTCAAGCGTTTTAAGCAGTGCGTTGAAGGCCTCTATTGAGAGCATGTGCGCTTCATCTATGATATAGATTTTATAGGGGCAAGTGGCTGGAGAGAGTTTAACGTTTTCCCGAAGGTCTCTAATCGTATCGATACCGCGATTCGATGCACCATCCATCTCCAATACATCAAGGGATCGACCTTGTGAGATGTCGTTACAGAATACGCATTGATTGCAAGGTTCCGCGGTTTGGACGGTATCAAATTTGGTTTCTTGAACACGGTTAGGACAGTTAACCGCTTTGGCAAGGATACGCGCGACGGTGGTCTTACCGGTCCCACGGGGTCCCCAAAAAAGGTAGGCATGCCCGACGCGTTCAGACAGAATCTGATTTTTTAGCGTTGTGGTAACGTGTGCCTGTCCAACAACGTCATTGAAGTTTTGGGGTCGCCATTTTTGGGCGAGAACCTCGTAAGACATTGCGTAATCCTTTCTTGTACGGCTTGAGAGTGTAAAGCAAAGACAAATTGTGCCTTATTGGCACAATTTGGGAATGAGATGTGGTCTGTCCAGATACTCTGCGCAAAAAAAATGGCTATGCACCCAAAGTTGACAAGCCCCTCCAAGCGTTGCCCGCGCCGTTAGCTCAGGTCAGGCACCCTTGCGTCACACGAATAACTCATCTACCGCTGCTTCCTTCCGGACCTGACGGGGTTTAACAAGCACTCGTTGCTCAAGACCCAACCCTCAACACTACGTACGTGGGACAGACCCCACAGAAACATGCCGCATACTGGGGATTCAGTCCTGCTTTAGCGGATTGCAGATACAGGGCACCGCTACCTCCCCACCTAGCATAGCCAAGGTATTAAATATAAAAGCTGGCGGAGAGAGTGGGATTCGAACCCACGGTACTGCAAAACAGCACACATGATTTCCAGTCATGCCAGTTCAACCAACTCCTGCATCTCTCCGTTTTATAGTTGTCAGTACGATTTTTTCTGCGAAAAAATCTTTCGGTTCTGAGTTAACAGACTTTGGAACTATCGAAAACCTCTTGTAACTGACAGCTGTTAACTGTTAACTATCACGTATGGAGCAGACGGGATTTGAACCCGTGACCTCATCCGTGCGAGGGATGCACTCTCCCAACTGAGCTACTGCCCCAGAGGTTATGAAATTTATCGGGTTTACAAAACCCTCCTACAGCACCTTGCAATGCCTCATTATCGTTCAACTCGAAAATATCAAAAAACGGAGAGAGTGGGATTCGAACCCACGGTGACTTGCGCCACAACAGTTTTCGAGACTGTCCAGTTCAACCACTCCTGCATCTCTCCCTATTTAGTTGTCAGTTGTCAGTTCGGATTTTTTTCTGAAAAAAAATCCTTTCAGTTTTCAGTTAAAGAATCGTTTGCGGCGGTAAAGTTAATTGTACCAGCCACGCGTCTTAACTGATAATTTAAAAAACCGACACCTGAAGACGTTGATGGACTCACTTTTTACAGTTCTGACGGCGTTCCTGAAAAAAAGATTTTAGCAGCGCGCTGCTCTCATCTGCTAACACACCACTTACCAATTCAACCCGATGGTTCAGGCGTTCATCTTGGAGGATGTTGTAGAGTGTGCCTGCTGCCCCGGCTTTCGGGTCTGCCGTGCCGTAAACGACCTTCGGGATGCGTGCTAACACAATAGCCCCGGCACACATTGGGCAGGGTTCTAAGGTCACGTAAAGCGTTGTATCTACAAACCGCCAGTTACCGATTTTCTCGGATGCCGCTTGTATGGCGAGCATTTCCGCGTGAGCGATAGGGCTGCCAGACTGCTCACGTAGGTTGGACGCTTCAGCGATACGGACATCGTTGCTAACAAGGATCGCCCCGACGGGTACTTCCCCGTTCTCGGCGGCTTGCTTTGCTAACGCCAGTGCTTGTCCCATCCAGAAAAGATCGCTATCCAAATTCAGTCCAACAAATGGCTTGTGAAGCGCCTGAGAGGATTCGAACCCCCGGCCTTCTGATCCGTAGTCAGATGCTCTAATCCACTGAGCTACAGGCGCGCATTATAATAACTATCGGTTATCAGTCAAAAGCGTTTGCGGCGTGAAAGCGACGCACGACTGCCACAACGGGTTACTAAAAACCTTGACCAACAACTCGTCTACAGATACTTTTGCTAAGGCGCGAGTTGTTGATCAAAACCGTTTTAGAAACGGAGAGGGTGGGATTCGAACCCACGATGGCTTGCGCCATAACTGCTTAGCAGGCAGTCCAGTTCAACCACTCCTGCACCTCTCCATAATGGCGGTGGGAGTAGGATTCGAACCCACGATGGCTTTCGCCATAACGGTTTTCAAGACCGCCGCTTTCGTCCACTCAGCCATCCCACCTATGTTTGATTCTTCGTATTATCTAACCGTATATATTATACAATATCTTGGGGATTTTGTCAAGTTAATAATTCAGTTTCAGTTTTCAGTCGGCGTGCAATAAGGCACGTTGCATTTGGGCGAGTACGCCGCAGAATTATCCTACTACGAACCAGATTTAACTTTAATGTGAAACAGGACAGCGTCCTACCTCTCAGTTTTCAGTTGCGGAAAACATCTGTGATGGATTTTGGTGCTACTGAATTTCTCCGTTCCATTCCAGCGGTTCATTTCGCAAGTATGGTAGCAGCATACTTTGCAGCTGCCGGTGCGCATGGTGCAAGTGTGCTTTAACCGTGCCCTCCGACCTGTTTAGGAGTGCCGCGATCTCTTTGATCGCGAGTTCACGTCGGTGCCGCAGATTAAAGACCCGACGCTGACCGGGTGGAAGTTTCTTCACCGCCTTGCGGATGATAAGTCCAAGTTCCTTCTCATCGAGAAGTCGCTCAGGAGATGGATGGGCATCGGTCATTCTTAGCACCTCGTCGGCTTCAACTGGCAATTCTTCAAACGTAAGCACCTTATTGCGGTTACGTTGACGCTGAAAGTCGATACTGCAATTAATCGCGATTCGGTAAATCCAACTATAAAATGCTGAACCACCTTTGAAGTTGGGTAGGGCATTGAAGGCTTTCAGAAAAACCTCCTGGCAGAGGTCTTTTGCTGTTTCCTGATCGCGAACCCGTTGATACATGAGGTTGTAAATTTTCTTTTGATATTTAAGCACGAGAGGATTAAAAGCCTCTGTGTCGCCGTTCTGGAACTGATTGACAAGTGCATCCTCATCAATCTGTTCAAGTTCGGTATCCGTGTAAAAAGTGGGGATTCTTTGGGTATATGTCATGTCTATTTTCTCCATGGGTGCAAAGTTAACTTTGAGTGTCTCAACTTATTGGGCATTATTATTTATACACCATGTGTGTCAAAAAGTTCCTAATTTCCCATATATTAGACGCATTTGAGCGAATTTTGTTCGGTTTTAAACACTCCCGATAAAGCGTTGGGTTAGAAATCACTCCTACAAGAAGTAAGCGTGCCAAATTTTAGTTTACATTCATATATGATAACATATTTGGTTTAGGGATGCAAATTTGTTTTGACTTCCCTGTAAGGAAACAATCAGGGTTGACATGCCGACCGCGTTGGATTATACTAACAACAATCTCAGTCAAGTTATCGTATAAGGTTTGTTCGAGCATATTTTTCCTGAAATGAAGATAGGTTTCAATTATTAGTGACGCGATTCATACCTAAAAAGGGTGCATAATTTAAGAAAAATCGAGATTTTGTGTAATCGAGAATAAAATCTATCGCACAAGTATCAGGTTGTCGGCGAGAACCCACGGGCAAAAACTGCTACAATTTGCTGATAGTGGCAATCTAAAAAAAGAGGATTCCGATGCGTCGGTATAGCATTCAAACCAAAATTGTTCTTCCGTTCATGCTTCTTTTTGCTGTGGTCGCTGTTGTGCTATCTTTGGTTGCTATCGAGATCTTCACTTGGAAGTACAGTGAACAGTTTACGCGTGAAACAGAAGCATGGCTTGATACCATCAGGGAAACAGGGTATTTTGAGCGGTATTTTGAGGAAGACCAGGAAAAAATAAAACGCACCTATAGCGTTGAAATTATGGTTTTTGGTTCTGATTATACACTTAATGCCACTACGCTCGACCACCTCTCCGATGTAGAACAAGATTGGATGAATTTAGCAGATAAAATGCGGCTGCGTGAAGTCAAACCGCACTTAGAGAACCCAGATGGAAAATCTGTTATACGAGACGTTACACTTGATGGGAAACCGTATAAAGTTTTTTACTTGCCCCAGAAACTCGGACGATTTTATTGCGTGTTGCGTCCGATGGAGGCGATTGCGGAGGCGAAACGGACGCTGACATGGTATATCCTCAGCATCGCCGTACTTGTTATAGGACTGGTTGCCCTCATCAGCCACCTCATTGGGAGGAACTTAACGAACCCCATTAAAGTTTTAGTTGACTCTACAGCGCGCGTTGCGACGGGCGAGCTTGATGAGCAGTGTGAGATAAAAACACACGATGAGATCGGTGATCTCGCCGCTGCGTTTAACCAGATGACCAGAGATCTTAAACAGTCAAGAGATCAGTTGATTCAAGCGGAACGTTTGGCAACAGCTGGCAAGATGTCTGCTTCTTTCGCCCACGAGATCCGAAACCCCTTGTCATCCATGCGGATGTTGGCACAGATGTTAATGCAGAAACCGGAGATGTCCGAGGAACAACATCAACAATCACTGCGTTATATCCTTGAAGAGATTGAGCGTATTGATACCATTGTCAAAGGACTGATGGACTTTGCACGTCCGGCGGCACTTACCCTCACCCAACAGCCACTCACGCCTATCCTGCAAGCCGTCTTGGCATTGATGGCAGCTAACTTGGCACACCACAAGATTCAGTTAGTGTTAGATGTGTTACCTGAAACTCCCGAAATTCCATTTGATTCAGATAAATTGAAGCAAGCGTTTATGAATGTCGTCTTGAATGCGATGGAGGCGATGCCACAAGGCGGTGTGTTGAAGGTCTCTACAATTATGGACGAAGGTAGGGTTGGCATCAAGGTTGTTGATAACGGTGTCGGAATATCAGCAGAAGATTTAGCGCATCTGTTTGAACCGTTCTTTACCAAAAAGACGAGAGGCACAGGCCTCGGCTTGGCAAATGTGAAACGGATTTTTGAAGAGCATGGGGGTAACGTTGAGATTGAAAGTACTCTCGGCGAAGGGACGACGGTTTTGATGTGGTTGCCGATGACGGTTTCTGGACTTTCAAACAAAGAAATTTTCGCTTGACACCCCGGTAAAAATCGGCTATATTATATACACTGGTTTAGCGACTTGAATACTTTTTCTATAGTGCCGAGGCGTAGAAATATGAATTTATTAGAATATCACCACTTTGATCAAGAAGGAGTTCTCCCTGAAAACGTTACGATGACGTTGGAGGAATTTCTTGAAAATGGGTTAGAAGGGTATGAATACGTTCAAGGAGAATTGATCCAGATGCCAGCGACTTCAGTGGAGCACGGTTTGATTAGTGCCAACGTTTTTCTACGCTTAGGTCCGTATGTGCGTGAGCATCAGCTCGGGGCAGTGTTTTTCGCAGAGACAGGCTTTCGGGTAGGAGATCGCGTGCTCAAACCGGACATTGCCTTTCTTTCTACTGAGCGTATTCCAGAAGAACGGCGCAAGGCTTCGCCGGTCCCCCCAGACCTGGCGGTTGAAGTTGTCTCACCAACAGATATGTTTGATCGCGTTGAGGAAAAGGCGTTTGCGTATCTGGAAGCCGGCACCCAGTTGGTATGGGTGGTTGCCCCTCGATCGAAGATTGTGGTGGTGTATCGTTCTGAAACCGACATCAAGCTGCTGACCTGTAATGACACACTCAGTGGTGAAGATGTGGTCGAAGGTTTTTCGTGTGAAGTCGTGAAATTGTTTGAATTGCCCAAATAGGGAGTCCGAAGCGGTAGATTAACAGGCTCACTTATAGTTTGTATCAAATGACCCCATGAGTTACACTAATAGTATGCGTTAACCTAACAAGTAGATGTATTTTTATCACCGATACTCTACTCATGGAGGTCACTATGACACGCCAAAATGATACCGCCTATGGTATCAAACGACTCGAATCCAAGAACGCAAGAGCTGCGATTATTCAGAAGATTTCAGCAGACTTTAATCTTATGCCTATCGTCGCTGAAGCCTACTATAAACAGATTTCAAGTTACTTTGAGCAACACGCCGATGTGCAACTGACATCCGGGCAAATCTGTTATGAAGCCGTCGCCGCCGAGGAACCCGCAGGTAAACACATCGCTTTAGCGAGAAAAGTCTCCTGTCGGTTGACACTCAATGCCATTCAGGAGGACTTTGAAGTCTTAGGCACTTATGGGCTCGCAGGATTCAGACGCCATCGCATCCTCCGATTGACTAAAGAGGCTTATGACCAAGAGGCCTTGTTGAGTCATGAGGATCTGGCGGTGTTATTAACCACCAGTCCCGCCACTGTCAAACGCGACATCCGAGCGTTAAAGCAGTCCGGCTATTTCGTGATGACGCGCGGGGCAAAACACGACATGGGCCCCGGCACGTCTCATAAAACCCAGATCTTGGAGTTGTATTTCAAGGCGTATACCTTCACCGAGATTGAGCAAAAGACGAACCACTCTGAACGCGCTGTCTGGCGATACTTGAAAGATTTCACACAAGTCGCGACGCTGCATCATCAAGAGTTTCCTGACGCACAGATACGGCTCATCACTCACTTCTCCGACCGGCTCATACGCGAGTATCTCGCGCTGTATAAGGAATACCAGAACACGGACCGAATGACCGGGCTCCTTCACCCAGAGCCAGCGGATCCAAAAAAGGGGGAACTTTCATGAGCAAACCTTTGACGCGCACGCAAATCAACGAGAAGAAGTTCAGACGCATCAACGATAAATCGCTACGCCAGCTGCTGATCCATCGCTTTCTCAACGACTATGGGTATGACAAGGGCGAAGTCACGGCTACCGCTATTGTTGATGATATTCTTACGACCGTTGAAGACTATTTCGTGATTACCCTCCCTTTGGAGAAACTCGCCACGGGGGATCAACTCCCTGATGAACGGTTGCTGAGTTATGGACACCTCGTTTGGATGGCTGTACCTATTGAGGAACACCCTGAAAGAGGAAAATCCATCATCAAAACGCGTATGAAACCTATCATCCTGACATACCTCGCCACAGAGGATATTGAATCCTTTCGCAACGGTTTTACCTCACGGAAACCACTGCGGATCAATCGCTTGGTTCGCTGGTGTCATCAAGCTTATGACCAAGGGGCCTTATTGACACAACTCGACTTAGCCGTCTTGCTCAATGTCTGTGATGCTGTCGTCTGTGATTATGTCAATGAGTGGCAAAAGACCACCGGCGAAATCCTGCCCACTCGGGGCAATATCCATGATTTATCGGGGGCTATTACCCACAAGAAAGAGATCATAACCCTCTATCTTCAAGGATATCTCACCCCGAGTATTGCTGCGAAAACCAAGCACTCTAAAGAAGCAGTTGACCGATACATTCGCGACTATGAGATCGTCAAAGTCGTTCGCAAGGCAACCGCTGATATTGACAACATCTCACAGATTACACGACTTTCGAGACGCGTCATTTCTCAATATCTCGACCTGATTCCCAAGCACCAACTCCAAGCCATAGATGCAAACCTCGCCAATTCAGCCGCAAACGATAACGCGACAGAGCAAGGAGAAACCCAATGATACCCTAACCTCCTGTTCCTAACCCATTTGACTTGGCAAAACCGGAGCCGCTTGTGTAAAAATACGCTTGACAGTCGTTTCCCGGTTTTGCTATACTTTAGACGTGTGGATCGCTCAGCACATCATTTTTCAATGAAGATGCCAGCGAATCCAACGCAACCCACTGAGAAACCATCGCTGGGAAGTCAATAAACATCAACCTTCCAGCTATCCTATGGTCATTTGATACTATTTCAGCATTAACATTTTGCGTGTGGCAGTAAAATCACCTGTTTTGAGGGTATAGAAATAGATGCCGCTTGCGACAGGTTCGGCCTGCCTGTTCTTACCGTCCCAATAGGCAGCACGAGATTTATCGTGGTAGATGCCTGCCTGTTTATGTCCTAATGCAAGTGTCCTGACCAACTTTCCATCTGCGGCATAGATGGATACGTTGACATCCACAGAGTCTGCCAACTGATAGGGTATCCACGTCTCTGGGTTAAACGGGTTCGGGTAGTTGGGCAAAAGCGATGTCTCTGCGGGTAGCACAGATGGGGCTTTAGCCACGTTTGTGATTGCAGGGGTGTCAATATCGTTGAAGTAGAAAGTCCGAACCATCACCCACATTCTGCCACGCAAAAACCATCCGTCTTCAATCTTGCCCCAGAGTTTAATTGAACGGTCATTCATACGCGACCATCCGTCTACGCTTGCTGTACCTGTGGAGGTCAGCAGTTCGATGTCCGAGACCTGTATAATACGAAGTGGGTTTTGGAATGTGAGTGTATCTTCCCACTCGCGCGTGCCACCTCGAAACTTGGTTTCCCCGTAGACTTCAATCGTCTGCATGTCCGACCAGTAAGGACGGTAGCTTGTTTCAAAGGCGGGGGCTTCTGACGGAACGACTACCATATTTGGATTGAGATGTATCTGATTAAACAATCCAGCGTTGAGTTGGAATTCGTACCATTCCTTGCCTGCTGTCTCAAACTCCGGTAGCCATTCCAGTGTCCAATTGGCGTTAAGCTGCGCCGCGGTCCACCATTTGAAGTGTCCGTTGGGGTCCGCGATTAGGAATTCATCCCAACGCGTATCATAGCCGACGGCGACTACCCAGTGATACCCTGTATTTGAGAGCCGTAGGAGCATAATAGGTGGGCGATTGTCCTTGATGTAGCGGCGCACGTCGTCGAGTGTTTTGTTGGTGTACCAATGTGCCGGAACACCAGATTCATTGAGTGCCTGTCGAAGTTCGCTCGGTGATGTTCCGAATGCGACAGTTCGGATACCTCCTGCCTTCCAGATATCCTTGAGTCGCCGGTGCTTTCTGTGGTAGTAGAGCAGCATCTGAACGCTGTTGGGACCGCAGTTTTTATCGAACTGCTCCATCATGATGAAATCGTTTCCACCTTTATGTGGGATGTATCCGTTAGCAATCGGATCAAACCGTGTGAGGTCCAGTGGTAGCCCTTTGAGGGTGACGATTTCGTTGCCTTTGCCGTAAGGATACGGATAGACCTCTGCCTCGCTGCATATTGGAATGAGCGCCAACATTAACAAAGCGAACACGGTGTGAAGTGTTACTTTGAAGTATTTGTTGGAATGTTGCATTAACGAAAAATTGATAGCAGTATCCATTAGGTTGAATGAGTGTCCGCAAAACTGGGAGATCATGTCTATTAGGGTGTCCGGAATATCTCTATTCTTCTGAACGGCGTGCTTGTAAGCGTGCAAGTTGTTCTCGGAGGCGTTCGACTTCTGCTTCAGCGGTCTCGGCACGGGCTTCAGCGGTCTCGGCACGGGCGCGCTGCTGCTGGCGTGCGATGGCTTCGCGTTCGGCACGGGCAGCGTGTGCCTCTGCCGGTGTTTGCAGCCACTCGCCCCTAATGGGATCGTAAACCCGCAAACGGCTTTCTTGTATAATGAAATCTAAACCTATAACATCTGAATGGATACGCCCATCATCCCCCGGTTGTATCGGCATATACACACCCTCTACAAGCTGAAAGCCCATGAGCGGTGAAGATAGATAAAGTGCCTCGGCATCATAGAGGAGATAGTTCGGAATGCCGAGTGCCGCGTAGAGTGCCTTCTTGTCGGTGAGGTCGTTCTGATAGGTTGTTTTACTTGAGAATTCCATCACAAAATCTGGAACTTTTCCTTCCTCCCATACTTTATATGTGTGTCGACGCTTTTGCCCGATGCCGAAAGAGACGAGGACATCGGGTGCGACGACATCGCGAGGGTTGCCCTCGGTGTAATAGGTGAGAATATCGCCGGAGACATAAGTATCGGGCATGTCGGCGAAATGTGCTTTCAACACTTGCAAAAGCCAGATGAGTATTTCGAGGTGGAGGTCGCTGGCTGCCATCGGTTCACCGTCCGTTTCAGGGTAGAAGTCTGGCGTATCTGTGGGTGCGTAAGATATATTGCGCGTATTTGTGTTGGTATGCATCGGTGTTTCTCCATTGTAGTGAAATAGAAGAAAAACAGGTTTAAAGTTCTGACAAGTATTATATCTTTTTGGGTAGCAGGGTGTCAATCTTTTTCTGACTACTGAATCCGTCGTTTGATTTGCTGGAAGCGTGATGAATCTGTCCGAAGCCCGGATTTCGGCGGCAATCCGGAAATCTGTTTACGGACATTCAAGACCCGTTCGCTCGGCACCGGATGCGTAGATAAAAACTTTTCCAAGGATGAGGGTTCTCTGCCGCGCATCGCACGGAGCGTCTCAAAGAACACGGCGGCACCCTCCGGATTGATACCTGCATCATAGACATTCTGTACGCCATAAAAATCTGATTCACGCTCGTGGTCACGACTGTATCTGAAAAGCAAACCTGCCGCGAGGACCTCCGCGACAACCTTTTTGAGTATACTGTCGTCTTCATCTAAAATCAATTGTTTGAGAATTTCAATGCCGTAAACCTGCGTGAGCCGTTTCATGGAATGCTGTCCGACAATATGTCCAATTTCGTGTCCGATCACGGCAGCAAGTTCCGACTCAGTTTTCGATGCTCGGATGAGATCCAGGTGAACATAAATAAAACCGCCCGGTACAGCATACGCATTCACCCCTTTCGTATCAACCACTTTAAAGGTGTAACGGATATTCTTCCGTTTACTGTGCCGCACGAGGGATTGCCCGAGTTCGTTGATATAGTTCGTCACGACGGGATCCGTATAAAGTTTTATTTGTTGCTCATGCTGTGCGACGAACGCCTGTCCAAATTGCAGCTCCTCCGCGTCGGTGAAAATATTGACATCGCTTGCGGCTTCTATGAGGGTGTTGCCGACGTTTCCGAGGGTGTTGAGGCTGCACCCTGTGCAAAGGCTGAGCATAAATAGTAAGAAAAAGGTAAAGAGTTTATAGAGAAGTTTCTTTTTCTCCAACATCGTTCGCATGCGTCTACTCCTTATTCTCCAACAATAGTTCCATCTTGCAGCACTAGGTTTTCCGTGCTGCACGTGGGGCGCGGGAATTTCTCCACACATCCCAGGTGCCACGGAATAACATCATATTTTCAACATAAAGTTTTGAAACATCAGTTAAGTAATACCCATTTTGGGGTGCCGTCCCACCTGCTACGCAGGTGGGAATAAGGTGTTAAGTAGTTAAGATTTAAGGGGATACAGTCCTCGCACAACGAAAACCGAAGAAGTAGATGTTCGTAAGCGAGGGCGCATAGTAGAGGCGCTGGGCGCACCGCACGTGAGTTGCATTATCGTACCAGGCACCGCCGCGCAGCACGCGGAAATACTTATTATTAGTATAGTTATCTGTTATAGAAGTAATGCTTCCACCAGAGATGGGATTCCGCGCCGATGATTCACGATAAAAATCTCTATTGTACGCATCCAGACACCATTCCCACACATTCCCCGCCATATCGTGCAAACCATACCCGTTCGGTGCATAACTACCCACAGAGGTGGTATCATTAACATTATCATAGTAGTTTGCTTGGTTTGCGTTTATCGTGTTGCCCCACGGATATTTTTGACCCTTTAACCCGCCGCGTGCGGCTTTCTCCCATTCAGCCTCCGTCGGCAACCGCTTACCCGCCCACTCAGCGTAAGCCATCGCCGCATACCAACTCACAAAAACAACAGGGTGATCGGCTTTCCCACTCGGATAGTTGTTCCCCTTCCAGTAGAAGAGGTGATCGCCGTCGTGGAACCTATCGTCAATGCGGTCTTTTTGCCACTGCGGGTTGGCATCCACGAACTTTTTGAACTGTGCATTCGTCACCTCATACGTATCCATATAGAACGCATCGATATAGACGGTATGCACAGGTTGTTCATTGTTGGCACCCTCGTTGCTGCCCATCTGAAACTCGCCAGCGGGGATCAGCACCATATCCGCAAAAGGATCCACGAGTTCCGCACGCATTGGCAAGTCTCCATCGTAAACAGGCTTCTGGATGATATTTTGCGCTTTCAACAGCGGATGGTTCTCACAGAGCCGTTTCGTCCCCGCTTGGGTTTCAGCGAACGCCTCCTCCCACGAAAGAAAGTCGTCGCTGTTGGTATCCGCGGTAGGCACCAGCGCACTCGTCAGCGCATAGGTGAAAAACCCACCCACCTTCGCATCTCCGTATGCCTTATCCGTGTCGCTGTCCGTGCGGATTTCAGGCGAAGTCGCGGTGATGTCAAGGCTGCCGGTATGTTCAAGGAAGAGGTTCCGGGCATAGAATTGGGGTTTGGCTTCAGTGTCTCCATACTGTGCGAGGTAGTCTCCGCCTGCGGGGGGGGGGCCTCGCGAGACTTCGCTACAGGTATCGGTGATGAGCAGTTTCAGGCGGCACGGCTTCTCATCCAACGCCTCCAGAAGGACATCCCGCGCAAGCCGCTTGGTTTTGTCAAAAAGGAGCTGATGCCTGCCGTATCTATCCATCTTGCCGTGCCCGTTGAAATAGACGAAGACGGTATCCGAGGCACCGACTTTCAGATTCCGAACCCATTCGGTGACTTGGGCGGGTTTGATAATGTCGCGTTGTTTTGGGAAGTCCTCAGCCCTTATCTCAGTGTTCACGAGGTGCGCGTTTCTCACTTCGCCTCTACGTCCCGGTTCAGACTTCATCAGCGTCATGTGGACCTCAGCGTTGCGTGAGACGATTTCCATCAACCCGATCATGGCATCTTCATTTATCCTTACGGAAGTTATGAAGTTCTGATCGGGATCATTTCCGAGGAGAATGAGGCAGGCGTGCACTTTTTGGGCATCTGCGCTGCTCGTGTATGCGAAGAGGAGACTACAGAGGAGTAGCGTCAGATATAACGGGTGTTTAGTTCTCATAAAGTTTATCTCCTGAGAGGTGCGTTTCACGAGGCACCATAGCCTCGATGACCAGGTGCCAACAGGTCTTAGTCATGTTCGTATGTCACCGGTATTGTGACTCGGACCTCGCCGAGTCCAACTTTGCGTGGTCCTTGAAGGGGTTCATTTTTAAGACGTTCTGGGAGTAGGTAGTAGTCTTCAAAAACAGTGGCTTCCAGGGTATGTATCCAGGCATCGTTTCTATAGAAGCTGAGCATAACTTGGCTTGTTCCCCATCCGTCCTTTGGCATCGTGCGTTCAGCGAGTATGAAGGCAGCGGGGATTGTGTCGCCAAGTTTTTTGCGAAGTTCTTCGTTGAAGATATAAACCGCTACAGTTTCGGCAGGTTCTGCCGATGGGTCTATTAATTGGGCGAGGTAGGCGTAGCTGCTGGTCTCACCTTCGGCACCACCTTTTATATAGACGATGTGTTCGGAATCAAAAAGCGGTGCGGATTTTTTGGTATTTGGTGTCGTGCGTTTCGGAAGTTCGCCGTAGTACTTAGGACGCTGGGTTTTGTCTTCTAAAAATGCCGTGCCTGTTGATATTGTTCCACTACGGGTGACGTGAAAGACTTCTTCCCAAGACACAAATCCATCCGCATTTTCATCTGCGTAGCCGCGGATCGCAGAAAGGAACGCGGTCGTAAAAAACGCCGCCTCTTCGATAGCGTAGGCATGTTCTCCTTCAGTCGCAGCAGTGAGGCTCAAAAACCCCTCATAAAACGCCGCCTCTTCGATAGCGTAGGCATGTTCTCCTTCAGTCGCAGCAGTGAGGTTCAAAAACCCCTCATGTTGTAAAAACAGGTGTCGAAATGTAGCAGGCCACAAGGACGGTGTAGGGGTTGTCCCTCTGTGATGGATTGCATCACTGGAGGTGTCCTCAGGTGTCTCTGTTACCATCGGGCCGAAGGATCCGCTGTCTGTTAGCAGGATTTTTAGGCGGCAGGGAAGTGCCTTGAGTGCCTCCGCGACTTGTTTTCGTGGCAAGTGGGTGTCGCCACTAAGCGTCAGATAAAGCTCGCGTGTTTCGGGATCCGCGCCGCCGTGCCCTGTGTAATAAACAAAAACGATGTCGTCATCCTGGGTCTGAAGGGTGTCAATCCACGCCAAAAGCCGTTTGCTGTCTATAGGTGCCGCATCGGCAGCCCAAACGTCCAGATTGAGGGTGCACTTGAGAGATTCTTTAAGGTCCAGGAGGAACCCTGCCATCTCATCTATATTCTTTGTTATAGGCATGTCTCTGGGATCAGAGAAGAGGAGTGCATGGATAGTTGGCGTTCCTTCGTCTGGCTTTTGAGAAACAGCGTTTACATCCAGATAAGGTGCGGTGAATCGAGTACCGATTTGGTCAAGGGCTGGCAGCGGTGGTGCTTCACTGGGTTGATAAACGATACGGAACGCAGGTTTCCCATCGTTTTCCACTGCGATGGTTTTGAAGAGGGGGGTGCCTTCAGACTTCCCGCCGAGTTCGGTGATGTAGTCTGCGATCATGTCACGGTGTCTCTCCGTAGTGGTGTTGAGACCCTCCCACGTAACCTCCGCCGCGTCTCCTGTCTGGTGTTTGCTCTGTAGAGAGACGCTGCCGGGGATGGTCTGTGAGGCGGCGATCCATTCCGCCCAGCTCTGGTATCCGCGTGCGTTTAGCATTTTGAGTTGTCTGGGGTGTTCGTTCAACCACGCTGCCCAGCGATAGATATTGTGTTGCGGCGTGCGGAGTCCATCAATGATTTGAAAACCGTTGCCCCGTTCTTGACGCAGCGCATGAATTAAATCACGGAGTTCGGGGCGAATTTTGATGAGATCCGCTGCCGTGAGTCGGTTCTGATCGTCCGTGAAACGGTAGTACCCTAATTCCCCTGCATTGAGGATAATGTCGGGTTGTATGGGACTCGTCCGAAGAAAACCTTCTCTCTCTGCGATTGAAAAGCTTACTCCATCTACTACTACGTCTATCCCCGCTGCAAATGCCACAGGGGTCATGAAAGTGTTCAAGCAGAAAAGTAGCGTCGTGATAAAAATACTGCGAATTGTGCTTTGCATTGTTTTCCTCCGTATTGTTTTTTCAACGTTTTAACCATACTACGGTGCTGTTCCCTCGGCATAGGGGTTTTCGGCACTTAGGAATTTTCATCCTCCAATTGATTCAAGAACCGTTTAGCTAGGCAACAGCACAATTCTTCCAACCTACTATCTTCCTGTTTAATAAATTCTTTAGCGACCTCTTTTAGTTCCGTCATAGCTCCTACATCGTCGAGTTCTATATTCTTGCCGGTTAGTACAGGCTGAAATCGATAAAACCTTCTACAATCAGTTATAAACCGCTCTAATTGATACCTCACTGTATCACTGGCTCCATCGAAAATCACGTTGAAAATTCGTCTTGCCCAAAAGATAAATCCGGATCTTGGTCCCCCTTTTGGAAAAGAAGAACGCTCTCCGGTCCCTAACGAAACGAGCAAAATATCCTTACCTGTCATGTCTCTGGCTTCAACAAAAGCACACATTGCAGGGTGATTCGCGTAGATACCGCCATCAATAAATTCCGCTTTGTATGTCCGTTTCTCATCGTCTGTGGCATCCATTTGGTGTCGGCTAAAATAGGTTGGTGCAGCGGAAGTTGCTAGGGCGACATCTTTCATCAGGAAATCACAAGTGCTCTGCGTTTCGTCTGCTGCCGCGCGTGTGCTTCTGAAGAACCATGCGCGCTGTTGTATCATTTCATAACTCGGAATTAGCACAGGGATCAGAGCCTCGCTGAGTCTGGTTTCTCTAAAGCGTCCATTTAAAACACACTTAATTCCCTTTGACGAGTACTTTACTTTCAAGAACCTTGCTATTGAACTTATTCCAGGTAAGCGGCGGAAGATTTTTTTCCCATCTGCTTCATATAAGTTAGCCAGCTTCGCCGCAGTGTACTTGGGCTGCTTTTTATCCTGTGGATCTGGCACAGTAAGTGCCAAGGCAAGGATACCTCCGGTTGAGGCCCCGGCAACCAAATTGAATAGTTTAGAAACAGGAATGAAATCCTTACCATTTTCAGTCTTAACGATCTTGGAAATCGCGTTATGAAGTTTGGGTCTTCTATTCTCTGCCGTTCCATTTCCGTCTATCAATCGCCGAATTTCTCGGAGGGTTCGCCCTTCGATTTCGGCCAAAATCATTGCTGGGATAATACCGCGGATCCCACCTCCATCAATTGATAGAACTGATAGAACAGTTTTCTGTTTTTCAGTCATTTTGCAACCTCCTATTACGATTTACGTCTGTTTACTTGCTACATAGCATTTGGGTAAATTAGATGCCTGCTTTCGTAGGATCGGTTCCCTGCCTCATCAAACATCACAGACACATCGGTTCTATTTTGGACATATCCATTCAACGCAAATGCAGATAAGTGGCGAAGGCATTGACCATAAAAATTATGTTAGGATAAGGGTTACGCAATTTTGGAGCGCGCCCCACCTGCTACGCAGGTGGCGAACAAGGAGTTAAGTATTTAAGAGTTAAGTATCTACTTAACAGCCCTCGCACAACGAAAACCGTAGGTGACGCTCGTAAGCGTTGGCGAATGGTTGTGGCGGGAGGCGGCCCGCACGTACGGAGCACTACCGACCCAGGAGCCGCCGCGCAGCACGCGGGAAGACTTAATTTGTGTATAGTTATCTGTTATAGAAGTAATGCTTCCACCAGAGATGGGATTCCGCGCCGATGATTCCTGATAAAAATCTCTATTGTACGCATCCAGACACCATTCCGACACATTCCCCATCATATCGTATAAACCATACCCGTTCGCACCATAACTGCCCACAGGCGTGGGACCACCAACATTATCGTTATAGTTAGCATCTCGTGCCGTTAGCGTATTCCCGTTTGGATACGCTTTACCGACTAAACCGCCACGCGCAGCTTTTTCCCATTCCGCCTCCGTCGGGAGCCGCTTGCCCGCCCATTTCGCATACGCCATCGCATCATACCAACTTACATTAATCATCGGGTGTTGAGGCGTGGGAGAATATTTGGCAACCCGATTCCAATCCGGTGAACGATGCCCAGTGGACTGAACAAACGCCTTATACTGACCCACCGTCACCTCATACTTATCCATATAGAACGCATCCACATAAACCGTATGCACCGGGTGTTCATCGGGATCACCATCGTTGCTGCCCATCTGAAACTCGCCTGCGGGGATTAGCACCATATCCGCAAAAGTATCTGTAGCGAGTTCCGC
Organism: uncultured Poribacteria bacterium; assembly: GCA_951828385.1. Taxonomy (GTDB): domain Bacteria; phylum Poribacteria; class WGA-4E; order WGA-4E; family WGA-3G; genus WGA-3G. The sequence continues at coordinate 1,483,191 of OX639973.1, read as the reverse complement.
ACGTATTGGCAAATCTCCATGGTAAACAGGCTTCTGGATGATGTTTTGCGCTTTCAACAGCGGCTGCTTCTCACAGAGCCGTTTCGTCCCCGCTTCGGTTTCAGCGAACGCCTCCTCCCACGAAAGAAAGTCGTCGCTGTTGGTATCCGCGGTAGGCACGAGTGCGTTCGTCAGCGCATAGGTGAAAAACCCACCGACTTCCGCATCTCCGAATGCCTTATCCGTGTCGCTCGCCGTGCGGATTTCAGGCGAAGTCGCCGTAATGTCAAGGATACCGGTATGTTCAAGGAAGAGGTTCCGGGCATAGAATTGCGGTTTGGCTTCCGTGTCCCCATACTGTGCGAGGTAAGCTCCGCCTGCAGGGTGTGTGCCGCGTGTGACTTCGCTACAGGTATCGGTGATGAGCAGTTTCAGGCGGCACGGCTTCTCCTGTAACGCTTCCAGAAGGACATCCCGCGCAAGCCGCTTGGTTTTGTCAAAATGGAGTTGATGCGTGCCGTATCTATCCATCTTGCCGTGCCCGTTGAAATAGACGAAGACGGTATCCGAGGCACCGACTTTCAGATTCCGAATCCATTCGGTGACTTGGGCGGGTTTGATAATGCCGAGTTGTTTTGGGAAGTCCTCAGCCCTTGTCTCAGTGTTCACGAGGTGCGTGTTTCTCACTTCGCCTCTACGTCCCGGTTCAGACTTCATCAGCGTCATGTGGACATCAGCGTTGCGTGAGACGATTTCCATCAACCCGATCATGGCATCTTCATTTATCCTTACAGAAGTTATGAAGTTCTGATCGGGATCATTTCCGAGCAAAATGAGGCAGGCGTGCACTTTTTGTGCGTCTGCGGTGCTCGTGTATGCTAAGAGGAGGCTACAGAGGAGTAGCGTCAGATATAACGGGTGTTTAGTTCTCATAAAGTTTATCTCCTGAGAGGTGCATTTCATGAAGGATCACGTCCTTGCAAGCCATTAGTCCAGCTGGTGCGGTGTATCTCCGTTATTGGTAGTTGTTTAGCGTTCTGCCTCGTGGACTTGGATGGCAAAACTGGATTCGCCCCAATCCTGTGTAGACATATTTTGAAGAATCCGTAAGATGTCGCCTTCTAGGGCTGTTCGCCGTTGCCCTGACACGCCTTCGTCGTTAGGTGGGAAGAGGCGCGCAATAGCGGAGCTATCTTCACGGACGCGAAGTGCGAGGATTTTAAATTTTTCAGTACCGGCCCTTTTAAGTTTGATATCAAAAGTGGAGTCCCGATTGGGGATCAGGTGCTGCCCGGCTGGCATCCAATTATCCTCCTGCTTCGTATTGGGCAAGAGACATTTAAACTGACCATCAGCAGCCCAATTCAGTATGACGACGTAGGCATCTTGTTTGAGTTCGATACCGAAGGTGATGTACTCATAACGCTGATATTCCTTTTTATTCGGTCCTACCCGAAGGCTGAAGGGAGCGTCTGGATTCGTGAAGGCCCAGAGCGTTTCCGTTCCCCTTGGAGCGTCACTCTCAATGTGTGTCGGCAGTGCGTAAGCTTTAGGGGTTTGGTGTTTAATTCCGCTTTCTTTGATGCGTTCCTTTGTGTAAACGGATAAGTTCGGATATGCGCGTTGAAACAGTTCGTCAGTTGTTTTCTGAATGTCTTTAAAGAGGTATTTCCAAGTGTTGGGGTGAACGTCTGCGTCTGCGTCGATTGTATGGAGGAGGGCGTACGTGAGGAGTCCGCCTTCCCGGGCATCAGCCCATCCGAATTCGTTGCCTGTTGCACTCGTGAGATGTAGAAAGCCTTGATGTTTACGAAAGAGGGCATCAATTTTGACGGTGTCCGCTGGGGCATGCGGGTGCAGGTCTTCCGGGATTTCCACGATGTCATCACACCGATCTGTCACAAGGAGTTTCAGTCGACAAGTGGGGGTGTGTTGCATATCTCTTCGCAAATCGGACTGATAGAGGAGTCCATCTTGTAAAGCGAGATACTCTTCAGTAGGTTGTGTACCGAGGGCTTTTCCAGTGCTGCTGAAATAGAGAAAGAGCACATCATCCTCGTGGAGTTGTATTGTGTTGAGCCAGTCGCGAATGTTAGCGATTCGGGCTTCATGCCGTGATTCTCGGAGACGCTTCTTCCGTACCTGCATGCCGCTTTCTCGCTCTATGATACGTAGGAGATGTGTAATATTCGCCTCATTGGCTTGCATCGTCGTGCCGAGAAGCGGACTCGTATCCATAATCACGAGGAGCGCGTGCAGGGTTTCTGCGTTTGCGTATCTCGTTGAAGTCATAAAGGTCAGGCAGAACAATGTGCCGACAAATACAGCCGTGAGCCTGGAACATGTTTTGCGCATAGGTTGTCTGTGTGCATAATTCATATCTATAGCTCCTTTTCTAACGAGCGTTGGGATGAAGCTGCTTTTGACACCAGTGCGCCGGTATCAAAAGCAGCTCTCCTTCATCCGTTGTGGTTGTGCATCTCAACGTCTCAAGTCAATTGTGGCATTATCAATAGCCCAATCCCTGGCATCTATATCCCGCAGAATTTCTGCGATTTTGCCTTCTTTGCTAACTCGTCCTTCGATATCTGCCATCCTTTTGATTTTTCCATCACCGGCTTTCGCGTTGCCAAAGGCCTCTCCTCCCCTTGGGAGTACGCTGTTAATTCTATCACTGACGGCTTTACTGCGTACAGCGACAAGTTTTAAGCGTTCTATGCCTTCCGGTCCGGAGAGTCTGATGTCAAAGTCAGAGTCGCGCGTTGGGAAATCAATGGAGCTACCGGCTCGGATGAAGTTGTTGGTGTCAAATTTGTTTGGAAACAGTTGTTTGAAGGTGCCGTCTGCTTCCCAATTGAACAGAGTTATATAACAATCTCTGTCTGCTTCTAGTCGGATCGTCAGATAGTCCCTCAATCGATAATCCTGCCTGCTGGGTTTAAGAACCAGCCGGATATCGGAACTTCGGTTTTCAAGTTCCCAAAGTCCGCTTGCGACATCTCTGTCGTCAGGGTTGTCGCGGCGGTCCCAGTGCACCGGTATAGGCGTGGAATAGACTTTCGGGGTCTGGAGTTTTGTCTGCGGGTCGTTCTTGTATTTATCCTCAATAGAAGAATAATGGCTGTTAAAGGTTTCTTGCGTAACTGCTTCTGCGACTTGCAAGACCTCATGCCATTCCAAAAAACCGTCTCTGTTGCTATCTGTGCGGGGATCGATCGAGTGCATCAGGCTGGTTGTAAAGTAACCGCCGCGATTGAGGTTAACCCACCCGTAGCTGCCCTCAGTGGTACCATTGACGTGCAACAAACCTTCATGTTTACCAAAGAGATCAGTAATGTGGTTTCTTCCAACAACCGTTCCATAATCAGTGAGGCTCATTACGCCGCTATCTGAGGATGGATAGCTGCTGCAGCAATCCGTAATAATGAGTTTCAAGCGGCAGGAAACCTTCCGCATAACTTCCTCAATTTTATCCCGGTACAATATACCGTCTGTCAAATAGAGATAAGTACGCTGGTCTGTCTTACTCACCATGCCACCGTGCCCGCCGTAGTAGAAAAAAACGACATCATCTGCTGCGGGTCTGAGATTTCGAATCCACTGCAGCAGCGCATCCGGTGTCGTTTGACGGGCTGAACTGCGGAAGATGGTCTTCCGAACTTGGTATTGGCTTTTAACCTCTTTATCCAAGAATTCATTAATTTTGTCAAGGTTTATTTCCATGCCCCTCCCAACCGTTTCGTCTGCATTCATAACGACAACGAGTGCATGGACTGTTTGTGCTTCCACATTAGGTGTACCCAGAACGAGTCCACAGAAGACAAACAGCAGCGTTGGTATAAGAGAAAACTTTCTTAAAAACATCTATTATCTCCTTTATAGGATAAGATGACATAAGTTGCCATCTATTTAGACATAGTACCATTTAATTGGGTAATTTTTGCCAACGCCCGGTGCGGTTAGGAATGCAGATCGCATTTGGGCGAGTACGCCGCAAAACCGCACCTACCGGGTTTGGGGTAACATAGAATTACCCAAATATTTTATTAAACTTCATACGAAGTACAGTTACTTCACTGGCTGATGATGTCGAATCGCACATTCTCGAATTCGACGCGTTGCTCGCCTGAGGCATCATTGGGGACAGTGTAGTGGTCTACACTTTCAAGTGCTTTCATGGTATAGTGCCACTGCGTTCCATCGAAGTACTCCAAGGCGACTTTCCGGGTACCCCAACCGTCTTGGGGTTCTTTTCGGATTGTCACAACGTTTGCTATTGCGATATTACCACCAAGTACGTTTCGAGCTTTCTCGTTGAAGACATGAATCGAGACTTCCGTAGCATTTTTGAAAGTATCCTCCGTAACCCGCGCGAGGTAACTATGGGTATCCCATTTGACAAGCAGTAACGTGTCTGCTTTGTAAAGGAGTGTAACGTCTGGTGTTTCGTCCTCTTCCTCGGTGTCGGGTGGCGGCGTTTCGTCCTCCGGTGGTGGCTTGTCATCCTCTACGTCGGTGTCGGGTGGAGGTGTTTCGTCCTCCGGTGGTGGTGTCTCCGCCTCTTCCTCGGTATCGGGTGGGGGTGTCTCCTCCTCCGGTGGTGGCTTGTCATCCTCTACGTCGGGTGGCGGCGTTTCCGCATCTTCCTCAGTGTCGGGTGGTGGTGTCTCCGCCTCTTCCTCGGTGTCGGGTTTCTCAGTGTTGCCATCTTTATCTGCTGAAGGTTGGCAAGCTGGCATAATACAGAGGAGACCTGTGAGCACCAAGACGATGAGACAATACCCGATTCTCAGTATGCTGTGTTTAGACACGCTTCTATTTTTAACTGCTTTCATTTTTTTCACTCTGTGCCTCCATTCCTCAGACGGACTGGGGATGAAAATCGGACGTTTGCGAATTCCAACCGGTGTAGCCCGCCTTCCTTGTCTGTGAAGATATAGTAGTCCTCGGCTTCGAGGGCATCCATTGTATATGTCCATGAGGTACCATCAAAGTATTCTAAAGCGACTTTCCGTGTACCCCAGCCTTCTGGCGGCTTTTCTCGCGTGGTAGTAACCGCTTCAAACCCCACGGTACCGCCGATGGTGCCGTGGATATTCTCATTAAAGACGTGTACGGGGACTTGTGTGGCATCGGGGAGGGTATCTGCTGTCACGTGTGCAAGGTAACTATAGCCTCCTGATCTGATAAGCAACACAGTCCCTTGTTTATAGCGTGGCTCTACCTTAGGCTCTGGTGGTACCGGCACCTCCGTTTCGTCTGTCTTCTTACCGGCTTGGCAGCCGCCTATTAAGGAGAACATAAGGCCAAAGAGTAAAACAAACGCGTAAATTTGCCATGGAAATATTTTATGCCGTTTCATGATATTGTTTTTCAAACTCCTTCTGTTGATAAAGTAAGTTGTGCACTGCTTCCGTGTAACAAAAACAGCCTGCAACGAAGCGCGCAGGCATGACAAAGATAGAACGTCTCTGAAGGCTATACCATCTTGTGAAATATAATACTTATTATTTATTAAGCGGGGGGGGGGGCGTTAACCCTGCAGACAGCATAGTTAACTTAGCGTTAATAATACGCAAAAGCAACGCACCTATAGACACGCAGCGCACAGCGGCAACGCATACACCATAGACCTGGTGTATCGGTAAAATCCGTTGGGTGCAGTTAATATTGATGTGTCCGTTTTGCATAGTTGTCACCTTATGGACGGTTTCGAGCAGCCATTAGGGTACGCAATTGGTAAAACGCATGCCCCAAAATGCCGCTTTTTATCAATATTTTTTCGATTGCCTTAGGATTATTAATCGTTAACCGAAGTTGCTACTTTTGTCCAAAGATCTGTCAGTTATAAAGTTATACTAAAGTTTGGACAATATTATAGATTTCATGCTGCCTTGTCAAAAGGCAGTGCGTTATCCTGTGGTGTCTGAGTCTGAATATTCTGCGAGTTTGTTTTTTCTTTGGAACTCGTAGAAAATCGGAGCCACCCAATTTGTGCTTGAAGATAAGCGACACGAAGTCCTTGCGTGAGTTTCTTGGGTTTATACCAATGAATACCGAGTTGTTCACAGACCTCTTGAACACTGAGGTGTTTCTTCGTCATTTCTGGCATAGAAAAGATCAACTTTGTTAGAGATGCTGCGACGAAACTCATTTGGAGAAAACGATTGATGCTTTTGCGAGATTTCACCTGATAGCCGCTGAAGCCGAAGTGTTGCTTGGCATCTCGAAATGCGGTCTCTATCTGCCACCTGTGGCGATAGTATTCAACGATCTTCGGTATCTCAAGCGTCAAATCGGTTGTAAAGACAGAAAAATATTGATACGGCTTTGAAGGTTTAGGTTTTGTTCGTATAACAACGAGGCGCACATCTGCGGGACACATTTTCGTCCGGACGATCTGTGAAGCCACCTGAGAGTCTTTGCCCATTATGGAGACGACTTTATACCGCAAACGTCTGATGTTTAGACGGTCTCCGTATTTCTTGGGACGTCCGGGGCCGGGACGTTTGCGACGTTTAGGCATACGATAGAAGACGGCATTGGACTTCGCACGACACAAGATCTGGTGTTTGAGTGCCAAAAGCGTTTGAAAGACTTTCCGGCGGGCGAACCCTCTATCAAAGATGACGAGTCCCCGAGGGATTCTTGAAAAGATACGTTTCAATACCGCATCGCCTTTGTCTCGGAGTTTCTCCGCCACGATGAGTCTGACCCAAACAGGAAACAGGATCCATTGTCTCGGAGTTTCGCAAAGCAGCCCCAAAGCAGCAAACTCATGTCCGAAGTGAAACTTTGATTGATTCACGCGACCCTTTTGATACTTGAAGTTGCGGAAGAAATGCAGTCCAAATTGTCTCTTGCCTGTTTTTACGGCACTCGTGAGATCATAAACATAAACCCAATGAGGAAACACCTCCTGTATCTTCGCAACAAGCCGTGCAGCGACAGCATTAACGTCCCACTCCCCTCGGGAGAGAAACTTCGTAAAAGACCAATACTTCGTCTTCGAGAAACTTGATTGATAAAGACGGGTGAGGGTGCCACCGTGTGTATTGGCAATAAAGCCACAGATCATCGCTTGGAACAGTGCGAAGTTTTGTAGGTTGAATAAAGGACGAAAATACGATAGAATATCTTCTAAGCAGAAAAGGAGGTTCATTTTTACTTTCCTTTCAAAAGTGTGGTTATTTCTGAAAGGATACCTACTTTTCTGCTTTTTGTCATCTTAATTCATAAAATTGTCCAAACTTTAGTAAAGTTATAATATAGCTGATATTTATCAAAGTTATCCTGGAGGCAATAATAATCAAGAGATAGTAGGTATAGCAAGATGAAAATGCGTTGGTTTTGAAAAAGTTGCTTGATTTTTAGCGCATGAAATGGCATCCTAATGACTCAGAGAATCACCTTTGAGTCACACAAGGAGAACATTTCATGCAGGATCACTTTATCAAATCTACAATCTTTTTTCAAGACCTTCTTTTTTCTTACTTTCAGCGTATGAGGTGGCAAGTCGTTGAAACGCTGCTCGTCCTGAGTGTTTGCCATCTCTTTGGTCTTTACAATCCGAATCAAGTTGCTGATGCTTTGGAACTCCCGAAAGCAAGGCTTTATCGGGACATAGGTGCGCTGAGTCTGTATCATGCGAAGTGTTTGAATCTGCGGCTCGGCTCTGCAATGGCTCTCGATTTCATCAAAGACGCAGAAAGCAAAAGTGCTTCAACGCAATCGCGGCGGTGTATCACGATCAGCGTTGATGATACGAATCTGCCTCGGGACGGAGAAACGCTATCTTACTGTTCAAACTATTGGTCAACAAAACACAATACTTCTATCTGGTGTCAGAACGTCTTAGGGATCACTCTCAAGGTTGGCGGTATCGTGCTTCCCTTAGACATGCGCCTTGTTTCTAAACAGGGACGTGGCAACACAGATAAACCTACCCTTGTTATGGCGATGCTCACAGACGTCTTAGAGTTCTTTGACGCACACGAGATTGATTTGAGAAAGTATCCGATCACCTTTGATTCGTGGTATGGCAGCCGAAAACTCGTTGAGGTTTCCTTATCAGAGTTAGGGTTTGCTTCTATACTCGTTCATGGAAAAAACAACTATGTGATGTGTATCGGTGATACAACTGCGAAACTTTCGGTTCATAAAAAAGACGTAGAGTTGCGTGAAGATCAATGGGGGTGCGATAAACCTGTCTGTCGTCTAAAGGCGGAAAGTCCAACTTTTGGTGAGTGTGTCGTCATCTTTTTTCGAGATCGTGGCAAGATACGAACCCTCTTAGTCTTTGGGAAGCCACTACGCACCTGCGAAGCACTTAGGATTTGGTCCCAACACCACGGTATTGAACAGTTTTGGCGGTATTTGAAGTCGAGTTTGCACGTCTCCGCGATGAGTCTCGAAAGTAGAGAAGGGGCGTATGTCAGTCTCGGTATAAAAGTGATGAGTTACCTGATGTTGCTCCAAGTGAGCATCGCAGAACGCCGGACATTTCATCAAATACAACTTCAACTCACTGGAGAAAGACAGATACTCACTGATTTTATAACGCATTTTCACGAACTTATACCTAAAGAACCTTGATAAATCTTGCTCTAACACAACTTTTGATAAATGTCAGTATAGTATATTTTTTTATTTGTCAAATTAAAATAATTATGTCTATATAAAACTAAGATTACAGGACTTACGCAATTTTGACCGTAGGATGGTAGGACGCTCTGTGAGAAGGAGCATCCTGAAAAAACATAGACGTTCTGGTGGCACAACCTAACAGGTTATGCTACAAAAGAGCGACATGCGTAAGTCCTATTAAAGTTTCAGTGAGGTACGAACGGCTTGGCGCACCGCCTCACATACATGCATGGCGTGTTGTGTGTCGTCAGCAGTTGCTGAATCACCGGGATAGCGGGAATCTACCGCATACTCGGTGATTCTCTTAAGATCAGGCTGCCACTGCGACCAATCAGGCAGCGTCGGCACAATCAACGCCAACAATTCCTCAAGGTCATGCGTCCTGGGAACGGGAATGTCTGCCTCCTGAAGCCATGCCTTGAGATATTTTTCAATACACTGTTGGGCATGGAAGCAGATAGAGTTATGTCCGGGGTCTGGGGCTTGTAGAAGCCACTTCGCTGAATTGTAATCTTCTTCAGCTTTTTCTATCCACTCCAACGTCAATGGGTTCATGCAGTCCTGTTCCTTTTTGATAGTGTCCGGCGTGCTTCGCCCATTTCCTACATTGTAATACGCATCGGACCCATAAAGAAAGTCGCCTTTTTCAGTGATATCACGGAGGAACCAGTCGTTATACGAAACGCGATATGCGATTTCTTCCGGCGACCGCACCACAAGGTCCAAACGGAAGCGGTGGGGAATGCGTTGCTGAATCTCCACAGCCTTGCTGCGAAATTCCGATTTCGGAATATCCATCACAACGAGCAGGTCGACATCCGAGTCTTCTGTAGGCGTGCCGTAGGCATAGGAGCCGAAAAGAATCACTTGTAGCGGTGTAAACTCGCGCACGATGTCGTTACACGTCGCTTGAATCTCTTCCCGGGTAACCATAGTGTTTCTCCTACTATTGAACTCGTATTAGATTTTAACGTAGATTCGGATCGGAGTCAAGTTTTTTTTTGTCGGGGTTACAAATCCTTCTTACAGAAGAACGGAATCCGTCTGTCAAAATTATTCTATTGAAAAAGATGGGGATATGGTATACTGATTGTTGGAAAATTGGCAGCATAGAAATAGGAAGGCAGCTCATTGGTTCAGCAACAGGTTCGAGATAGTCTCACATGGCGTGCGGTATTGATTGGTTTGGCGTGTGCTACGACCGAATGTCTTCTCGCGCCCTACAACGATTACGTTATCCGTAACATCTTCCTCGCAGGGGGGCACTTTCCGGTCGCGCCCTTCTTTGTCCTAACGATTTTCGTGTTGGGCATCAACGTTCTCTTGAAACGATTCTATCCCGGCTCAGCATTTTCACCCGGAGAGCTTGTCACGATTTGGTGTATCATGCTTGCGCCGGCAGGCATCCCGTCTTCAGGGATGATGCGCTATGCCCTCAGCCCGATGGTGGCTTATAAGTACCTTGCTACGCCGGAAAACGACTGGGAATCGCTATTTCACCACTATATCCCACACTGGCGCGTGGTACAAGATCACACCGCAGCACAGTCATTCTTTGAAGGACTGTTCGCAGGCGAATCGGTACCGTGGGGTGCCTGGATCGTCCCTATCTTGACATGGAGTGCCTACGTACTGGTCGTCTATTTCGTGATGATCTGCCTCTCTGTGCTACTGCGTAAGCAGTGGGTGGAGTACGAGCGTTGCGCTTTCCCGCTCGTTAAGTTGCCAGCAGAAATGGCGGGGCAAGGTAGCGGTAGCCTCGGTCCACTTTTTAAGAACAGCGCGCTCTGGTTCGGGTTCGCGTTCCCCGTGCTCCTGCATACGATGAACGGTCTGCATACGTTTTTTCCGAACGCGCCACATATCCCGCGAGATTTTTGGCTCAACCCGTACCTTGTTGAACGTCCTTGGAGTGCCTTACGTCCATTTCAGATTGTTATCTTCTGGTCGATGGTCGGATTTAGTTATCTGCTTACTTTAGAGGTATCATTTAGTATTTGGTTTTTCTTTGTCTTTTACAAGCTGCAATGCCTATTAGGCGTGATGCTCGGCTTCCAACTCACTTCGGGACCGGGTGTGCAGTGGACAGGTAAATCATTTAGTGCGGCACAAGAGGCAGGGGCGTGTCTGGCGTTTGTCGCCATCGCGCTTTGGAAGACGCGGCATCACATAAAAAGTATGCTCCAGTTCCGTCCTTCCGATGAGGCACTCCCTCATAGTGTGACAATCTTCGGACTCCTCGGTGGTATCAGTGTGCTTGTATTTTTCAACCACATGATGGGGATGTCCCTCTTATTTGCGCTCGGTTTTGTTCTATTCCTACTCGCGATGTATATCGTGCTGACGTGGCAGGTAATCAACGGCGGGATCCCGTTCATCAATCCATCGTTTTCACCGCAGAGTTTCTTCCTGACGACGCTCGGCACTTCAAAAATCCATCCGTCCACATTGACTTCGATAATGATGCATCCGGTGTGTCTCACGTTAGACCTCCGCGAATTTATGATGCCGAACATCATGAACGGGTTGAAAGCAGCCGATGAGGTGCGCGTCAAACGGCGGCAGCTCCTCGTCGCGATGGCGGTTGCGATGGTTATCGGGCTTGCTGTTTCCTATTATTCTGCAATCAAAATTAGTTATGCACACGGCGCGCCTTATACCGGGGGCAGTTGGTTTATGCGGCAACTCGAAGGACTTCTGACAAGTCCGAAGACGAGCACGAATTGGACGAACACCGGGTTTATGATATTCGGCAGCGGATTCACGATCTTTTTGATGTGGATGCGTCAAACTTTTGTGTGGTGGCCCCTGCATCCGCTCGGTTATACGATGCTCAGCTCTTGGGCGACGTTTAAACTTTGGTTCTCCATATTCTTGGGGTGGGGGCTGAAGTTTAGCATTGTGAAATATGGCGGACTGAGGGCGTATCGGAGCGCGAGACCTATATTCCTCGGGCTGGTTCTCGGCGAGATGACGTGTGCTGGACTCTGGGCAATTATTGGCATGATTACTGGGATTAGCACGGGGTATCGGATTTTGCCGGATTAGGCATGCGTCTGGAGCGTTTTGCCTTGACATTTCAAGTGAATACCGCGTATTATATTATACAAGACTTACACACAAAGCGGATAGTGGAGATGAAAGGATGGAAGCCCTCCCACGCTTCCAATCTTCTGATCCTGCAAACAAAGGAAGGAATTTTGCGTAAATCCTAAAATACAAAGGAGGGCAAATCTATGAAAACTATTTTGTTTTTCTTACTAATATTTTGTACCGTTGTGTCGTCCGCTTACGGTGAGTTAACGGATCAAGACCTTGACAAAATCCGTTTGATCGTTAAAGAGGAGATTGAAGATGAAGTCAATCCCATAAAATCAGAAATCTCGTCTATGAAATCAGAAATCGCCTCTGTAAAAGAGAATATGGCATCACTGAATGGACGGGTCGGTGGGATTGAGAAACAGATCACTTGGTTAATGGGAATAATCATAGTAGCCATAGGTATCCCACAAGTCATCGTCGCATGGCGCAGCAGAAAGGATCGCGAACAAGACAGACGCATCGAAGAGCTTGCACGCGAAATTGAATCACTAAAGCAACGACAGATTGTAAATCCATGACAATACCGGTCTATTCGTGGATCCATGGAAGTCTACAATCGTAAAGTAACCACTATAGAAAATTATGAAGAAACGTACTGTTATCTTAGCATTTCTATCGATCTTCTGTTCGCTATGCATCGGGTTGCCCTCCGCACTTTCAGTTGATTTTATCCAATTAGAGCGTGAATTCGCTGGTAAAGGTTCAACCCAAGGACGGTTTAGCAAAGATATACACCTCGCCTTTGATAAACAACATATCTACGTCAGCGATACCGAGAACCGACTGATTCAGAAGTTGTCGGCGACCGGAGAATTTCTGTTTCAGTTTCCTGAAGTCCCCGAATCTCCAGACAATATCCTACGGAAACCTGGGCATCTCGCTGTGGATAGCACGGGGAATATCTACGTTGCTGATGCAACCGTACAACATATCGCTGAAACTGCTGATCCTAAAGTTTACATGTTCGCGCCGTGTGTCCACAAATTTAGTGGAATGGGTGAGTTGTTAGATACTTATTTTGTTGATCCAATGGATGTCCTTCCGAAGGTTGTGTTGCCAGGGAACGTCATCATTGACGAAGCTGGGAAAAGTGCTTTTGCCATTCAACCGAAAGGCTATGACAGAGTGCTCCGCGTCGCGCTCAATGCCGAAAATGAACTCTACGTTTTAGACGCGGAACGGGGACGTGTCCATAAGCTTGGTGCCGATGGAGAAAAACTGATCGCTTTCGGTAGATACGGCGCAGGCGAGGGTGAATTTGACATGGATGCTTCCGACATCGCAATTGATGCGCGAGGGAACATCTTGATCGCGGATACGGGTAATCACCGAGTTGTGAGGTTTGATGCGGCAGGCAAATCCCTCGGCAGTTTCGGACGAAAAGGACGCGGCAACGGCGAATTCATGAAACCGATGGCACTTGTTGCGCTGCCTTCTGGTGAAATCCTTGTTAAAGATGCCAGTCAATTTCGGAGAAAAGTCGGCGGGCTGCCAGAGGTCGTTGTTCTTTCACCGACCTTGACGCGGTTGACGGAGAGCACACCGGGTCAAGCGGAACTCGCCGATACGATTACGAATGCGACACGGTCTCAATACGGTCCGTTTGCACAGAGTCCTGCAGTGGCTGCCGATACCGCTGCCCTGAATAGACGCGTCCGCTTGTTGGAAGAGGCAGAATACAGTCGCTACTATGTCGATGAAACCGATGAAGAAGATAAAGCAGAACTCGCTGAAGAGTTGAAACGCAAAGACATCCGACTGACGCTCTTTCATAATGTCATTTCACGTATCCAAAAATTTGATAACAACGGACGGTATCTTGGACGGATTGTTTATGAGACGGACCAACTCAGTGAAGAGAAACACGATCAGACTTTCTTGGATCTTGACGCTGCAGGCTATCTCTATCTACGGGATGATAGCGATTTCACCATCGCACAATATTCCGTTACAGGGTTTACTGTGAAACCTTCTCACATGAACGGTTTTTATAGCCTGCGTGCTGCCAATCTCCATAACAATTATACGGAAGATTATGAGGATATCGATATTTTCACGGATGTCGAAGATAAACTCAACCAATTGGAATTCAAAAACCTATTTGGATGGACGTATAGTCTCTCTGAGCGGTGGCATTTGACGTTCCTTGATGAATTAACGTACGGCGAGGAGGATGAACGTTATATCACGCCTGCGAAAAGAGAAGATAGTTACGATTTTGAGACACAGGCGTTAGAGAACGCTTTCGCCGCGAATCTGAAATTTATCACCAATCCGAACCCGTATCGGTATAAGGAATTAAATATATCTGTTGGGCGGGTTGACGGTACATCCGATTTGACACAGGATGCGCTCTATCCGGATCTCAACAAACAGCGTAGAAGGGATACAGGCGATGCAAGTTCCACAGTTATCGAATTGAATTGGGATATCTGGTCGCGGACAAATCTATGGCTCCGTTATGCGGATCTCAATCCTGCAGAAACGAGCCGCAATTTTATTCGGCGATTTTACGATGTTTCCGGAGATCTCTATGAAGTGTTTGGGAGCCGTAATCAGGCGCGCCAGTTCCTTGGTGAGTTGACTATAAAGTTTTAAAAGTAGTAGGCACAGTCCGTGTGCCGTTTCTAAAAGCGAGGTTTATCTATAAATATGGAGTTTCGCGCACTTTATCCTGATGAGTTAGAGACGTGGCTGGACCATGTCACGCACGTCTTTTCAGGCGGTCGCCGATATTTTTCTAATCATTGGCATAACGATCCGTGGCGGGACCCCGAAGGTATCCGAATCGCGGTTGACAACGGCACAATTGTCAGCACGGTGCGCGTTTTTATCCGTAAGATGTTTTTGCACGGCGAACCGGTGCCCGTCGGTGGTATCGGTGAAGTCAGCACGCATCCGGAATACCGACGGCGTGGACTTGCGACACAACTTCTCAAGGATTCAATTCGGTTCATGGAGTCCCGCGATATAGTTATGTCTTCACTTCAAGGCAGCCAACGTATCTATTCGATTGAAGGGTGGGAGAAGGTGCCGCGCTACTATGCAAGACAACCGCTCACTGCGAAAAAACAGGTGGCGTGGGATGTGCGTCCAGCGAATTTTGATGATGCAGCCGAAGTCAAACGGATTGCCGATCTCTACGACGGGTACGCACGTAAATTCAACGGCACTTTTGTCAGAGACGAGATGGCTTATTGGACGGAATGGGTGCGGAGCGAGTCGCCGAACGCTTGGGTTGCTGAACGTGATGGAGTTATTGAAGGCTATGTTTCCGTTGTCCGGCGTGAAGATCAGCTGAACATTAAAGAGTTCATTGCTTCCGAAACGTCCTTTGCGCGAGAGAGAGGTAAACAACTTTTTGAAGATATGCTCTCCAATATTATTGTCCAGATGGACGCGGCATCGCTTGAAGTTGTCTATCCGGCACCTATCGCAGACGGTTTCAATGCATCCGTAATTGACGAACACGGCAGTACGATGTATCGTATCAATCAACCCGATGCGCTTTCCAATTCATTTGATTCAATCCCGAATCTGTTACACAACCAACCCCAATCTTTGGCACAAGGTATCAGATCGCATCATATTTTTTGGTATACGGATGGGTTTTAGATAAGTGTTTGCGTTGGTTCGTAGTAGGGTGATTCATCGCCCGTTGTAAAACACAAATACGCAATGAATTGCGTTACTACAAACAAAAATTATGTGCCACCCTCATATAGATACCCCTTAGAGGATTTGCTTTCCCTCGCCCGACAATATTTCCATTTCTAATTGAAACTTAACACAGGAAGGACTGCATAATGGTTCGTTCTCAATACCTTCTTCTATGCTGAAAGGATACATTCCAAACTCAGGAATCTTTTTAAGAAGTTCACTAATTGATTCATTATAGATTTTCACTTCTCGACCGTGCCATGTAAGTGCCATGCATTAATCCATTCATTCGTTGATGTCTAAACTTTTTAAAACGATATTTTTTACCTTTTTGCTAAAGTCTGCGGATCCGCAAACGCCCGTATCTGTAGACTGCAATTAATGGCGGGGTCCAATCCACTTCCATTTTGAGCAGCTCTTGCAAGTCATCAATGACTTCAGACGCAGGACGCTCACCTGGTTGCAGATGAATGATCCCAGTAACTGGCTGTTTCAGATAAACAGCGAGATGTCCAAAATCAGAATCGTGTGTTAAAACAAATCGATGCATCGCGTGCGCGTTCGACAGAATCTCTTTGTCTTCATAATGCTGCCAGCCTTCTTCGCGAGTATATAGCACATCAATACCTTGAGACCTCAGGAATCGAACCACCGAAAAAGCAATATTTGCATCTGCAACAAGTGGGGGTAACATTGTCAAGATGCTTCCTCGCGCGGAAAAGGCATATCTATGACGATATCGTTCTTTAATGCACGTGCTGCGTAGCCGAGCACAGCCCGAATGCTTTCTTCAGTCAAATCTGGGTAGTCTGCGATAATCTCCGCATGTGACATGCCGCACGCTAACAGTCCTAATATGTGTTCAACACTCAAACGCGTGCCTTCAACAATCGGTTTTCCGCCAAGAATTCCCGGATTAGCAACTATTCTAACCATAATAATATCCTCCATAATGAAATTTGTTAATCTTGCATTGATATTCTACCATAATTTACGGTTTATATCAAATCGTTTTAGAATTTGCCTGCCTACGCCTCATAAAAACTTGACATCTAATCCGCTGCAGGATACAATCTTTTCGCAGAGGAAAGAAGTTAAACACATTGGCATGAAATTCCAGGATAGTGGAGGATATGGACATGGCAAATTTACGCGTTGGGGTTATTGGTTGTAGCGGTATCGGTACGACACATGCATCGGGGATCGTCGGTCTGCCGAATGTTGAGTTAGTCGCGGGCTGCGATTTTGTTCAGAGCACGTTAGATGCTTTCAAAGAGAAATATCAGGAGAATTGGGGCAACATCTCTTTGTATACCAACCATCAGGAGATGCTCGCCGCTGAGAATTTGGATGTCGTGACGGTGGCAACGTCTGATCACCGACATGCCGACCTTGTCGTTGACGCGGCAAACGCTGGTGTAAAAGGTGTCTTCTGTGAAAAGCCGATGGCGACGAGTGTTGAAGATGCAGACAGAATGATAGAGGCAACCGAGCGAAACGGTACGATTCTGTCGATCGACCATACGCGTCGGTGGCAACCGTTATGGCGGCAGACGCATGATGTCGTCATCGGTGGTGGACGTATCGGGGATGTTCAATATGTCATTGGTACGTTGAGCGGCGGACGCGCAATGCTTTTCCGTAACGGCACACACCTCGTCGATGCTATCTGCTATTTCGCTGACTCGGAGCCAGAGTGGGTCACTGCCGAATTAGAGGACGGCTATGAGGACTATAACGCGTATAAAGGCGATGGCGGACATGTGCCGGCAACGGAGCCATCGGCGCACGGGTATATCCACTTTGCGAACGGTGTGCGTGGTTACTACGCTGGCGGTCCGAAGACGACACTCTCTGGGTTCCGTGTAGAGATTGTTGGCACTAACGGCTATATTCTTATCAGTGACAAAGGTGCTACACTCCACCAAGACGATGTTGTTGAAACGATTGAGGCACCGTCATGGGATATGACGGGTATCCCTGCCGGGGTACGAGAGTTAGTCGGTATTGTCGCAGAGGGTGGGGAACCGGTTTCGCCTGGCAGTGAGGGTTACAAAGTCGTCCAGATTATCATCGGCTTCTTAACTTCGCAGCAGCGCGATAACGGGAAAGTTAGACTGCCGTTGTCTGGTAGTTAGTCTTCGTCTGTTTTTAGGACAATCGCGTTCTCAGGAGTCCATTGTAGATAGACGGTATCGCCGCGTTGAAAGCGGTGTGTGTCTCTTGCGCCTGTGTTCTGTTGGTGTGCAATGAGTGGGGTTGGGTAGTCTGTCTGCACGGTGTATTGCAGCGTCGTGCCGAGGTAACTCTCGTCTTGGATCACGCCGCGTAAGAAATTAGGAGTATCAGAAGCGAGAGTCGTCCGCAAGTCAAAACGTTCTGGACGAATCGCGACAGTAACAGATGTGTGCGGTGGCATATCGTTGTTTGATGTGCAGATAATCTTAAGCGGGGGGGCCGTTGTCAGCGTAATCTCATTCTCGCTGATGAGTGTTCCTTCAAGGAAGTTGGAGGTGCCGATAAAGTCTGCGACGAAACGACTCTGCGGCGAATCATAAATTTCGGACGGCGTTCCTACTTGAAGGATTTTTCCGTCGTTCATCACCGCAATCCGATCCGACAGTGCCAACGCCTCGCCTTGATCGTGCGTAACATAGACAAACGTGATACCGACTTTGCGTTGCAACGCTTTGAGTTCCAATTGCATCTGTTTTCGGAGTTTCAGGTCAAGGGCAGAGAGCGGTTCGTCTAACAGCAGGATCGTCGGTTCGTTAATTAAAGCACGCGCGAGTGCTACGCGCTGCCTCTCACCACCGGAGAGTTCACTCGGTTTCCTGTCGCCGTATCCTTGCAACTGAATCAAATCTAAAGAACGTTCAACGGCATCTGAGGTTTCTGCCTTCGATGCCTTTTTCATCTGTAGCCCGAATGCGATGTTCTGTGCGACGGTTTTATGCGGGAACAAGGCGTAATTTTGGAAAACGGTGTTGACGGGACGGCGATAGGGGGGTGTTTCTGCCATCAATTCGCCGTTGATGTAGACTTCCCCAGCAGTAGGATATACAAACCCACCGATAATGCGTAGTGTTGTCGTTTTTCCGCATCCGCTCGGTCCGAGTAGCGAGAAAAATTCCCCGCCCTCTATTTGGAGTGACACATCGTTAACCGCGATGGTATCGCCGAACTGCTTTGTTACGGATGTGAGGGTAATCTGTCCTGTGGTCATGGCTTGGTTATAATTTGAATTTCCCCAGTGCGATTAACCCTGAAACCCGATATAAAGAAAGCATGGAGATCTCACCCAAATATCTTGAAACAGGACGTTACTCAGCGGATAACACCCGCGCCAATATCTGGTTTACCAGTTGTGGGTTTGCTTTTCCGCGAGTGGCGCGCATTACTTGTCCTACGAGGAATCCAATCGCTTTCTTCGTGCCGTCGCGGTAATCTTGGGCGGGACCGGGGTTCTCCTCTACGACCTGTAACACAATGGCTTCTATCTCTGAGGTATCCGTAATCTGTGCTAAACCCTTTTCAGCGACAATCTCTTTCGGCATTTTGCCTGTCTCAAAGGCATCGTCAAGCACAGATTTAGCGATTTTACCGCTGATGGTCGCATTGTCAATCAACTGGATAAGTTCACTGAGATGTGCGGGTGTGACCTTCGAGTCTTGAATCTCAATTTCTGCTGTGTTGAGGAGTCGGGTTAAGTCACCCATGATCCAGTTTGCGCAGGTAGCGGGTTCGCCGCTGAGTTGTGCAGCTTCGTCAAAGAATTCGGCGAGCGGTCGGGTGGTTGTCAGGAATTCGGCGTTTTCGGCGGAGATGCCGTAATCCGCAATGAAACGTTTGCGCCGCGCGGCGGGGAGTTCCGGGAGCGTCGGTTGGGCCTCCTGAACCCATTCATCACTTATCTGGACGTGAACGAGATCGGGTTCGGGGAAGTAGCGGTAATCGTCTGCTTCTTCCTTGCCGCGCATTGCTACGGTTTTACCTGTGCTTGGATCAAACAAGAGCGTTTCTTGGACGACCTCTTCACCGGCATCTAAAATCCGTGCTTGCCGTTTCACCTCGTATTCCATTGCATCCATCAGTTCTTGGAACGAGTTTTTGTTCTTAATCTCTGTGCGCGTACCTAACTCTTTACTGCCTTTGGGACGTAGGGAGAGGTTCGGTTCGCATCGCAGGCTCCCCTCTTCCATGTTACAGTCGCTAACTTCAATGTATTCTAAGATTTCTTTAACAGCGCGGCAATAGGCGATTGCTTCTTCGGGAGAGTGCAGTTCAGGTTCGCTGACAATTTCGAGGAGCGGTACACCGGCACGATTGAAGTCCATGAAACTACGGGTCGGATCGCCTGTAACTTCGGCGTGAATAGATTTTCCTGCATCCTCTTCAAGATGGATTCTACGGAGTGCGATAGTCCGAATTTCTCCATCAAATTCAAAGGTTACCTGTCCGTTTTGACACAACGGAATGTCATATTGCGAAATTTGGTAGTTTTTCGGTAGGTCTGGATAGAAATAGTTCTTCCGGTCAAATTTACTTGAAGGGGTGATGTCACACGCCATCGCCAGCCCGGCGCGAACCGCAAATTCGACGGCGCGTCTATTGATGACAGGTAATGTCCCCGGCATCCCTAAACAGATTGGACAGGTGCAGTCGTTCGCCGATGCACCGAAGGTATAGGCGCAATTACAGAAGAGTTTACTTTCTGTGCATAACTCGGCGTGGATTTCCAAACCGATAACAATTTCATATTTTTCCATTTTTTTAAATAGGGTCCATCGCTACGATTGCCCCGTTGGGCAATCGTCGTTTTCCGATACGGTCTATAAGTTTTTGAGGGTAATAGTCTGCTTCCTTTAAATCCTATGGGACTCACGAAGCATTTTGGAATATTCAAGGTTCGTGTCTAAGATCCGGCGCGGTTGCAAACCGCGCCTACGGGATCTAAGGACACGAATTACCAAACTATTTATGGAGTGGAGGAGCGGGTGCCAGTGCTGCCTTAGAATAAGAAACTTCTATAAGGCTTTCTCTGACAATTCGTTGACAACAGTGACGTTCGCTTCCACTTCGCTCTCAGAAGTCATACCGATGGTCATAGCGTGAACACACGGTAGACTCATCACGAATTCGATGGCTTCGCGTTGGTCCTCCGCATCTTTCGCCAATTTACCCATGCCTAAGACTTTCATACCGTAAATACCCTTGCCTGCAAATGCCATTTGTTCCATCGTGCGGATCACGTCCGCGGGCGATGCGTCCATGCTAACCCCAGCGTGGTTAATCCGAGCCAGGACAACGTCAACCCATTCCGTCATTGCGGATGTTTGGAATGCCCCGTAGTCGTGGCACGAGACACCGTGTGCACGGATCAATCCCTGCTCTTTGCAACGGACAAGTGCTTCCATTGCATCAGGGTAGCGTTGTGGCCAGTCTACCTGTGTGAGGCAGTGGAGCAGGACAATATCTACATAATCAGAGCCGATTTCTTTGAGAAACCGCTTCACGTCTGCTTCGACCGTCTCCCGTGTGCGGGATGTTGTCTTTGTGGTGATGGTAACACTCTCTCTCGGTAATTCTTCGAGTGCCGATTTGACATGTGGATGGCTCCCGTACTGATCGGCGGAATCCCAAAACGTTACGCCCTTTTGGTATGAAAACAGCAGCAGGTCTCGGAATGTGTCAAACCCCAAATCCGTCTGATTTGAACGCCCATTCCAACCATTCGACCCCGTGCCAATCGCAAGCCGTGAAACATTTAAACCTGTTTTTCCAAGTGCTACAATTTCCATCAGATGTCTCCTTATTTCCTAAGATACACTTTCAAGATAAATTCTACATTCGGTTAATTCTGAATTAAGTGTAACGTGATAGACCCAAACCTAAAGGATTGGGCTTCCGCAAACTTTATGCGAAAGCATTTGTGGCTTCAAACGACATTGCTTTTGTTTTGAGAATGTCAAAAACGAAAGACTTACGATGCCTAAGCACAAGGGACGCTATCCCGACCCCGCACCGAAGTGCCTTATGAGCATTTTGATGTGTCTGAAAGGCTATTAACCTCTTACATTCTCGTGGGATACAACATGACTTGGATTTCCCGAACACATGTCAAGCATATTTTAGATATTTCTGAGGTGTATAGGCTTTTACGTAGTTGTCTCAATATCAAGCAATATACCAGTGCATCAACTCACAACCAATGCCGAATACACTATGATTATACCAATTTTTTAGGTAATTGTCAAGTGTTTTTTGACACAACTCAAGGGACCGCTACTACATCCGAAACCTAAAGGATTCGGTTTTGTAGCGGAAGATTAGATAACGCCCCGAAATTTGGCAAGTGATTTCTGTTATTTAGGACCATGTTTACTCTCATTCACTTTTTTGTTGCTTTTTAGCAATAGTAGACGTTACAATTGAAACTAAGAAAAGAAGACACCACCTATTATTATTTCTATTGAATCCATGTGAACTGATATCAGGAGGACTCAAAGAAGGTTGAAATGAAACATCTAAAATTTTTTAGCAGAAACCGTATGCGGTCCAGCGAAAGCACAGAGCCAAGCATTATATTAGGTTCCATTATAATCCATAAGTTCTTTTGGGGTTTGCTTTTGCTCGCTTATAGTTGCTTTGCGGTGGGAACATTGGCTTCCGCGGAAGAAGCACGCAGTGATACATGGCAGGAAGCTTTTGCGCTCATTGATAAAGGAGAGCGCAGACGCGCAGTTTCAAAACTCGAAGGCTTATTGCAATCGGATTTGCCGGAGTCGGAAAAACTGAAAATTCATCATGCGCTCGGTTATAACTATGAGAAGCTTCGGAATCGTCCAAAAGCGGTTGGACACTATGCGCGGGTTGCTTCGCTAAGTTATGCGTTGGCAGACAGTGCTGTCTACCGTCTTGCTCAGCTTTACGAAAGTATGAACAACAAAGGACGGGCGATAAAGTGGTATACGCAACTTGTCAAGGATTATCCGACGAGTTTCTATAGCGCAGGGGCAAAATGGGCTTTAGGGCAGCTACACCTTGAGCAGAAGGCGTATGAAACGGCGAAGTCGTACTTAGTAGACATCGTTAAACACCCGGAATATGCAAGAGAGGCGACTTTTGCTTTCGCGCGCTGTGATGAAGAACTGGGTAATATTTCTGCTGCGTTTGATACTTATCGTGAACTTATCAAAGAAAAGCAATCGTATAGCGTTGCGAGAGAGTCCCTTGGTCGGTTGAAGCAGCTTGTGAGAAAACATAAATCCCTAAAACTTACTGCGACAGATCGGCTTAATTGTGGTATGGTGTTTTTTTCAACTCGGCAATGGCGGTCTGCCGTGAGCGAGTTGGCACTGATACCTAAAACAGCAGATTTGGCTATGCGTGCGCATGCGCTTTATCTTACCGGACGGAGTAATCAGGGACGCAAGTGGCCGAATACGGCGATTAAGAACTTTAACGCTGTGATTGCGCTCGGGGGAAAAAACAGCTATATATCGCGCGCGACCTATCAGATAGCGCAGTGTTATCGCCAGAAAGGGCATCTGAAAACCGCCGTCACCCGACTTGAGAATTTTGTAAAAACCTATCCTAAGAGCGAGTTGGTTGATGATGCGTTGTACGATATCGCGCAAATCCGAGAGAAACGGGAGCAATCAGAGTTAGCACTGGATGCGTATTCACGTTTGATCGAAGTTGCCCCGCAGAGTCCTTATGCGGACGTGGCAGGATGGCGAACAGGTTGGCAGCGTTTTGACCAGCGCCGCTATGAAGAGAGTTACAACGCTTTCAAAGGATTGAAGGAACACTTCCCCGGAAATCGCTACGCAATGGGTGCACATTTTTGGATGGCAAAGATACGTGAACGTCAAAACAAGCCCGCGCTTGCCCGGAAGTTATACAAGGAAGTGGCAGAGGCGCGATACTGGTACTACTCCGCAAGGGCAAAGGCAATTTTGGGGGTTGATGGCTCCGAATTGGAGCCGAAAGCCGTCCAAGATGCGGAATTACCGGAGCGTCAGGCGTGTCCGCCACAGGTGTCAATGTTAATGGAACTTAGGCTTTATGAAGACGCTATCCCGCAATTGGATCACCACATTAATACGGTTTCCCTCGCTGAGCGGAAATGTTTTCATGATTTGATCGCATGTTATGAAGGGCTCGCTATGTACGATAAAGCGCGGAAGGTAACTGAAAAGTCGCTTGAGAGTCCTGCTTTCGCGAATGCGACACGCGCGGATCTGGAGAAACTCCACCATAAACTCTACCCGCGCTACTATGCCGACACTGTTGAGAAGTATGCTAAGATGTATAACGTTGATACTTTCTTAATTGCGGCAATGATTTTGGAAGAGAGCCGATACAACGCTGATGCAGTGAGTTGGGCAGGTGCGATTGGACTTATGCAGATCATGCCTGCTACTGGGAGAGAACTCGCCCAGAAACTCAAGATTCGACGGTTCCGTACTTCAATGCTTAAGCAGCCCGATATTAATATTCGGATGGGGACGAAGTATATTGGCGAACTCAACGCATGGTTTGATGGCAATGCGATGCTGGTCATCGGCGCGTATAACGGCGGTCCCGGACGGATGGAGCGATGGGTGTCAACGAAAAATATTAAGGATATCGACCTATTCGTTGAGAAAATTACGATTCGGGAAACTCGGCTTCATATCAAGAAAGTTATTGACAGTTACCATAATTATGTCGAAATCTATGGAAAAACTGATGAACCTCCCGCGGTGAATTCGGCAACGGAGATCGGGCAAAAGCGATTAGAAGGCTTTTGAGCGTACCCTATAAGGAAATTGCTTCGGTGGTGTTGTCACGTGTAATGAGAATACGCCGTTGCCATTCGGTATTGTCTTGTGTCGGAAAATCGGTACGGTAATGGGCACCGCGGCTTTCCGTTCGGGCGAGTGCAGACTGCGTTATCATCAAGGCGACGTTGAGCATATTCACTGTTTCTACCGTCGCTACGTCTGCGACTTCTGGGTTTGTTAGTATGCTCCCTAAACTTTCCATTAAATCTTGCAATTCGGCGAGGGTTTCTTGTAAGCCCTCGCCGTTTCGTTCGATGCTAACATTCTTCCAGAGTGTCTCTCGAATAACATCTTTGATTGCTTCTGTATGCGTATTGTCTGATCCATCAGTGTGCGCGGCAAGCGACGTTCCTACGTTACTGGGGATCGGTGTGGTAGGTGGGTGATCAGGTTGTGATTGGGCAAATGTTGCGGCATTTCTGCCAGCGCGGGCACCGTAGACAAGGCACTCAAGAAGAGAGTTACTTGCCAAACGATTTGCACCGTGGACCCCGGTGCATGCGACTTCTCCACAAGCATAAAGCCCTTTGAGGTTCGTTTGTGTATCCGTATTTGTGCGGATGCCGCCCATCATAAAATGTGCGCCAGGACGGACGGGGATTAAGTCCATATTAATATTGAGACCGTAGCGTTTTGTGGTATCAGAGATGGTCGGAAATCGTTCAAGGATAAAATCTTCGGGTTTATGGGTAATATCGAGGAAAACGCACGGGAACCCTGTCGAGTCCATTTCGCTTTGAATGGCACGGCTCACGACATCCCGCGGTGCCAGTTCACCTTGCTCGTGATATTTCTCCATAAAGCGTTCGCCGCGAATGCTCAAGAGTTTGCCTCCTTCACCTCTAACCGCTTCCGAGATCAAAAAGTTAGGTGCCCCGTCTAAGAAGAGCGTGGTTGGGTGAAACTGGACGAATTCCATATCTATCATTTCGCATCCGGCACGCCACGCTGCAGCAAATCCGTCGCCAGTTGCGACTTTTGGGTTAGAAGTACACGGGTAAATCCGCCCAAGTCCGCCGGTCGCGAGAATTGTGGTTTTGGCGCGAATACAGACGATCTGTTCTTCTACAATTGCAGTAACACCATAGCATGCGGTAGCGTCTTCGCCCTGTGACTCGACATCCGTGTCTGTCAGTAGATCAATAGCGAACGTGTTTTGCAAGACGTGGATACGTTCCGTATTTAGCACGCGCTGGATAAGCACATCTGTTGTTTCACGTCCGGTTGCGTCCCCCTTGTGCACAATCCGCCGGCGGCTGTGGGCGGCTTCTCGTGTAAAGCGCGGCAGCGTTCCTTCCCAATCGAAGTTCGCGCCCCAGTCCAAGAGTTCCGCAACGCGTGGGATGCCTTCAGATACCATCATCTCAACAGCGTCCACGTTGCAGAGCCCGGCACCCGCAGCACAGGTATCTTTTATGTGCAAAGCAATCGTATCGTCAAGGTTCATGGCAACAGCGATGCCGCCTTGGGCATAGTGCGTGTTGCTTTCTGTCAGTGTCGTTTTGGTAATTAACGTTACATTCGCGTGCTCACTCGCAGCGAGGGCAGCGCGTAACCCGGCAGCACCACTACCGATGATAAGCACATCGGTATCCCACCTCAAATGCGCCTCTGGGTTCATCGCAGATGTTGGATTTTCCATAAATTCTTTCTAAAACAGGAACCTTTACGTCCGTTATGGTTGTTGGTAAGAGGTCTTACCCATTACCCATTAACTATTACCCATTAACCAATCACCATTACCCATTAACTATTAACCATTAACCGTAGAACGGGCGAGGCTTCAAGTCTTGTGAGCGACACTGGATTTTCTACTGAGCCGGCACTTTCGGTGCAAAACTGTCACTGACCGGTACGACTTTTCCTGTGCCAGTTGCAATGAGCGTACCATCACTCAGCGTAACCTCTGCTTTGGCTTCCACTAACCTCTTGGAAACCTTAATACGCTCAGCACAAACAAAGAGTTTCACACCTGTTGGTGCTGGATTCCGGAAGCGGACTTCAAGTTGCGCTGTTACCGCATGTTGATCAAAGGTGCTTATTCCGACGTAGGTAATAGCTTCATCCAATAGGGTGCTGAGGATGCCGCCGTGTAGAATATTTGCCCACCCTTGTAAGTGTTCAGCGGGAGTACATTCAATACGGACAGACGCGCCCCCATCTGTAATTTCAGGTTTTACTTGAAAGCCAAATGGGTTTTTCATACCGCAAACAAAGCAGTTGTCATTGTTTTCAATCGTCATTTTCACCTCCTGATTCAGTAAGCATAGCGAGGCTCCGCGCTAATTTCTCTTGTTCTATCAGCAGACGTTGAAGTTGTGCCTTCTTTTGTGCAACGACTTTTTCCGGCGCGCGCTGAACGAAGTTCGGATTATCTAACGTCTTTTGTGCCGACACTACGTCCTTCGTTGCTTGTTGATGGCGTTTGCTAAGCCTTGCGTGTTCGGCGTCGAGATCTATGACATCGGCAAGCGGGATATAGATAGCGAGTTCTCCGATAACCGCTTCAGCGGAGGCAGGCGGTTTTTGTAGAGATTCAGCAATCGTGATGCCTGCTACACGTGTGAAAGCGGGCAAGTACTGTGCTAAGTACGTTTCGAGTCGCTCACGCACCTCACTGTTCGGTGATTGGATATGGACTTCTACGGACGCGCCAATCGGAACGTTCAGTTCGCCTCGGATGCTCCGAATGCTTTCAATGACTTCCATAAGTGTTGCCATTGTCGTTTCTGCTGTCGAATTTTCGTCTTTCGGTTCTGGCCAAGCGGCGATTGTTACAGAGGTGTCCGCCTGAGAGGTCGTACCGGTTCCGTTCAGTAGAAGTTGTTGCCAAATTTCCTCAGTGAGGAACGGCATGAGTGGGTGGAGGAGCCGCATTGTCTGTTCCAAAACGTCTGCAGCTACCCAGAGTGCCTCTGGCTTCTCTTGGGCGATTCGCTGTTTAGCGAATTCGAGATACCAATCACAGAATTCATGCCAAAGGAAAGCATAGAGTGTTTGTGCCGCTTCGTAGAAACGGAAGTTTTCGAGGGCTTCGGTTGTTGTTTTAATAGTATGGCTGAGGCGGCTCCGTATCCATGTTATTTCGAGGGGTTCCTGTTCGGTTTTCACCACCTTCACACCTGCAGGGATGGGATGCTTTTCCAAATTCATCAGGATGAACCGGGCAGCGTTCCAGATTTTATTGGCGAAGCGTCTACCGGACTCAATCTGCGATTCTGGGAGCGAGACATAAGGGTTTGGTGTGCTCGCGTTTGCAAGGGCGAAGCGGAATGCATCCGTCCCGTAGGTATCGATTGTCTCTAACGGGTCGATGCTGTTTCCTTTCGATTTGCTCATCTTTTGTCCCTTTTCGTCGGCGACAAGCCCGTGCAAATAGACGGTTTGGAAGGGTACCTTGTCCATACATCCGAGTCCTAACATTATCATTCTTGATACCCAGAAGAAGAGAATGTCCCAACCGCTCACAAGCACAGAGGTCGGGTAAAAAGTTTTCAGTTCTTCCGTCTCTTCTGGCCAGCCCATAGTGGAGAAGGGCCACAATCCTGAACTGAACCATGTGTCAAGGACATCTTCATCTTGACGAAAATCAGAGGCACCACACTTGCATTGCTGTGGTGTTTCCATCGCAGCGACGACAGCATCACATGCGTTACAGTACCATATCGGGAGTCGATGTCCCCACCAACGCTGACGTGAGATCGGCCAAGGTTCGATAATCTCCATCCAGTGGTAGAAGCGATCGGTCTCGCGTTCTGGAATGAACCGGACTTCACCTTTTTGAGACGCTTCTATGGCGCGCTGTGCGAGGGGTCGGACATTCATGAACCATTGCGGGGATATAGCAGGCTCAACAACCGTACCACAGCGGTCGTGATGACCAACGGCGTGCCGATGCGGGACAATTTTGACGAGATAATCTAAGTTCTCCAAATCTTCGACGACCTGTTTGCGACAATTCCATCGAGATAAACCGACGTATTTTTCCGGTGCTGCTTCGTTTATATGTCCATCTTGTGTGAAGATCGTCCGCTGTTCGAGTTCGTGCCGCAAGCCGATTTCATAGTCGTTCGGATCGTGGGCGGGTGTTACTTTCAAGGCACCGGTCCCAAATTCTCTATCCACATAGGCATCGGCGATTATCGGGATTTCCCTGTCACAGAGGGGTAGGCGTGCTGTTTTTCCAATAACGTGTTGATACCGCTCGTCGTCGGGATGCACGGCGACAGCCGTGTCACCTAACATTGTCTCTGGACGCGTCGTGGCGATTTCAAGGACAACATCACTCTCTTTCACAGGATAGCGGATATGGTAAAAGTTGCCGTCTACTTCAATCGGTTCCACTTCAAGGTTACTTAAGACAGTGACGCAGTTTGGGCACCAATTCGCCATGTAAGTATCACGATAGATAAGTCCTTGATTGTAAAGTTTGACAAAGGCAGTGTTTACCGCTTTACAAGACCCTTCATCATAAGTGAATCGCTCACGTTCCCAATCGCAGGAGCATCCGAGTTGTTGGAGTTGGGAGGTGATATAGTCGCTGGTTTCCTCTTTCCACTGCCACATCCGTTCGACAAACTTTTCTCTGCCGAGCGCGATGCGGCTGGTGCCTTCATCGGCGAGTTTTCGCTCCATAATGAGCTCAGTCATGATACCTGCGTGATCGGTACCGGGCATCCAGAGCGTGTTATACCCTTGCATGCGCCGCCATCGGATGAGGCAATCTTGGAGCGTATTATCAAGTGCGTGTCCGATGTGGAGGCTGCCTGTGATATTCGGCGGTGGAATCACAATTGCGTAAGCCTGTTTCTCGGAGGTTGCCGCCGCGTGGAAGTAGTCATTCTTTTGCCAAAATTGGTACCATTTCCCCTCAATTTCTTGAGGGGCATAGATTTTCGGAAGATTCGTCATTTTTTACTTGTCAGTTGTCAGTTATCGGTTAAGAGATTTTCGTTTAAAAACAGTTTCCTCTTGTAACTGATAATTGATAACCATTCCTCATATTTACAGTCGTTAGTTGCCCGTTGTTGGTTAAGAGTGGTCTGTAACAATTGATCGATGCTTTGAAATATTTCAAGTGGGCAGAGATCGTTACAAAGAAACCTCTTAACTGAAAACCGAGAACCGATAACCATTAGGCAAAGAGTGGTTCTACCCACCCGTATGTCCCCTGCTCCATTTCATAAAGTAGATTTACCTGCCGGGTTTCCGCGTTTAAAAACAGCAGGAATGCGGTATTTGAGGCTTGGAGTTCCGTTGCGGCTTCCGCGACCGTCAGTGGTTTCGCTGCGAATTTCTCCTGTGTGGCTACGATGACAGGTGCGTCAGTACCATCAGGTTCTATTGCAGTTTCCACGTCGTCGGGATTGAGTTGTGCCACGACTTCTCGATGTGGCGCGTTATGCCGGTGGTCTTTGACTCTATCCTTGTAACGACGGACCTGACTGATAATCTTATCCGTTACAGTGTCTAATGCCGACAGGATCTCATGCGTTTCACTTTTTGCATAGAACGACACGCGAGGTGCTGTCACGATCATCTCCGCGTCAAATCGATTCTTTTCAGATTTGAGGACGACGTTCAATTCCAGCATATCTCCGAAACGGGTTTCAATTTTGTCGGCACGTTTTAGGATGTATGCATGAATATCATCAGTGATTTTTAGGTTATGTCCGGAATAAGTTATCTTCATTTTCTTTCTCCCTTCTTTTCTGTATGATGGAACAAGGCTGAAAGTAAGCAACCTTCAACCCTTTCTCCAACCACCAACAACTATCAATTCGTGCGACTCGCAGCATGACCAGCAGATCTTTCACGTGATGTTGGAATACCTAATTCGTCCCGATATTTCTGAACAGTCCGCCTCGCTAATAGGATGCCTTTTATTTTTAGGGCATTACTGATTGCTTGATCACTCAGCGGTTTGGCGGGTGTCTCAGCCTTGACCATTTCTTGAATGAGGTTTTTCACTTGTTTGGCAGACATCGCTTCGCCTTGTGTTGTTGCCAATTCATTACTAAAGAAAAATCGTAACGGATACATACCGTGTGGCGTTTGCACGTATTTATTGCTTGTCACACGACTGACAGTTGATTCGTGGACACCTATTCTTTCAGCTATCGTCCTCAGCGTTAAAGGTTTGATACTTTTAGCCCCTTCTGTCAAGAATTCTGTTTGCACTTCAAAGATCGCCTCGGTAACTCGGGCGATTGTGCTACCGCGTTGCGCGAGACTGCTGAGCAAATTTGCGGCATCACGATAGCGTTTTTCTATCCATGCTTTTGCCTCAGCATCCAGCGCTTCCTGTCGATTCCGCATTAAATTGAGATAGTAAGGATTAATCTGTAAGCGCGGGATATAATTGTCTACAGAAATAGCCTGATATTTACCGTTGAGGTATTGTATCTCCACATCTGGAGTAATGGTGTCCATACGAGAGGTTTTCTTCAATGATCGTGTCGTTGGATCGCTGAAGTAGCGCCCTGGATAAGGCGATAGTCTTCCTACCCACTTGACGACTGTATCAATAACTCGGATGTCAACTTTCAGTGCCTCTGCGATGCAGTGCCATTGCTGATTGAGAAAAGCGTCGTAGTAATTTTTGATCATTTCTTGTGCGAGAGATTGTACAGACATCTTTTTATTTCGGAAACCTTCACACTGCCACGGTTCATCGCCTAAACTTTCCGCTACTGCGTGTATTTCTTCTGGTTTCTGATTGCGTATTTGGATGAGCAACGCCTCTCTTGTGTCTCGGTGTGCGATGCCTATGGGTTCAAAGTTATCTTGTATCTCGCGAAGCACCGTTTCAACGAGGGTTGTTTCACATCCAACCGATTCAGCGATATCTTCCAGCGTGAGTTGATAGAAATTCAGAGCGGGTTTGCAACTTTCCAGCGTATGTTCGTATATGATGGTATAAGTCTTGTTGTTATCTGGGTCGTTAATGTGCCATGTACAGTTTATAGGCACCCCTTCATTTTCGGTGAGTGTGTGCGTTATCCTTTTCCTTGTGATTGTAGCGGTTTTTGAGAATTTGAGATTATTATTGCCCGTTTCGGTTTGTAACTTTTTCTGAATAATAGTGTGTAATTCTGCTGATATCTCGCCTGAGTGCAATGCGGTTAAGTATTCGCACGGCATTTGAAACAGTTTGAGCTCCAGTTTCCCGTCGTCGTTAAGGTTTCCAAGAATGTGTCCCGCAATTGCGCGTTCCGTCTCTGTGGCGATGATGTCGGCGGATGCAAGGGACAGTTGCTCAGCAAGGTGATCGTGCAGCGAACACTCATACACCACATCTGGGGGCGGGTCATCAGTGTCTGAGTGTCTTGAGTTCATTCGGTCGCTGAGTGACACGCGGTCCTCAAAAGCCGTTTCCCAATCAACATCAACGGCAGTATCTTCCTGATCGAGGTTGCCTTCAGGTTCGTTCCATTCAGGTGCAGGGTCTAATTCTTCAGGGGCGGGGACTACTTCTTCATCGTCTTCGAGTTCAAAATCGTCTTCAAGTTCAAGAAACGGATTCTCCTCAAGTTTTTGACGAATGAAATGTGTGAGTTCTTGCAGCGGCATATTCAGCACTTTAAGTGCTTGTTGTAATCTGGGTGTAATAGACGTTTTTTGCGTCAGCTGAGGGGTCTGGGTAAGTTTTGCTTTGTACATTTCATCCATCTCCTTCGGTGTTGCTGCACGTTGCTACTCTACCCGATAGGAGAAATTGTGTCCAAAATAGAGGTCTCTTGCTGTTGGGTCATTAACAAGTTCTGTAGGTGTTCCCGCGAGCGTGATTTTTCCATCAACGATGATGTATGCCCTGTCAACGATGTCAAGCGTTTCAGCGGCGTTGTGATCCGTAATGAGTACTCCCAAGTTGCGGTCGCGTAAATGCAAGATGAGCTGCTTAATGTCTGCGACGGCAATGGGATCTATTCCAGAAAGCGGTTCATCAAGCAGAATGAAATCCGGTTGTGCCGCGAGGGCTCGTGCTATTTCCGCCCGGCGACACTCCCCCCCAGATAGTGTGTATGCCTTGCGTGGTAACAGGTTTGAGATGCCGAGTTCGTCTGTCAGTTCATGGATACGAGGTCCGCGTTCGGATTTAGGCACGCTTTGTGCCTCAAGGATCGCCTCAATGTTCTGTTGAACCGTCAATTTACGGAAAATCGATGTCTCTTGTGCCAGATAACCGATGCCGAGCCGCGCCCGTCTATACATCGGATAGAAGGTGATGTCTTTATCGGCATAGGTGATTCTCCCTGAATTGGGGCGAATCAGTCCGACGACCATGTAAAACGTCGTTGATTTGCCCGCGCCGTTGGGCCCGAGCAGCCCGACAACTTCACCCTGTTGTACCGATAGACTCACTTCATTAACAACAATAGGACCGTTCTTTGTATAACGTTTTACGAGTCTGTGTGCTTGTAATTCTATTGCCACAATATTTAACTATGGTGTTCCCGCTGTTATGATTAACCGATTAGGTCAATCTGATGAAAAGCAGAGACCAATTGCCCCTTATATTTCGTACAATGTGGTTCTTCTTATATTTTTTTCACGATGGCTTAATCGTTTTCGGATTCATCCGTTTCAGCGTCTGCATCAGCGTCATCGGAATTTTCAGTATCTGTATCCGTCTTTTCTTCGGAATCCGCGTCTCCAGCGTCTCCAGTGTCTGCATCAGATTTCTCTTCCGCGTCTGCATTTTCCGCCTCGGCATCCGTGTCTTTTTTGTCTTCTTCAGCCTTGGTTTCTGTTTTCTCAGGCGCGGTTGCGTCAGTTTTTTCTTCGCCAGTCTGCTCACTGTTTTCGGTATTCTCATCCGTTTCTGTGCTTATCGGTGCCGCTTGCGTAATGCTAACTTTGAATTTAACGCCGCCTTCGCCCGTCTGTTTACCGGTTGTCCGATTGAAAGTGAAAAGTTTGGTTTCCAGTCTATCCTTGTTTTGTAAGACGACGACATTCTCTTTGAGCGTAACGGTATTCGTCAGATTGTTCATGATAGCATGGTCACAGGTAGCGAAGATATCTTGATCACGGATTTCTACGTTGCCCTCAGCGATAATTTCCATTGTTGTGTCAGTTTCAGGGTCACTCTTCATCGTAATTTTATCAGCGTTGAGAAACCCGATTTCAACACCTTGTGCGTCATACCGGACCGTCTTGGCTTCGCCGATAAGAATCGTTATACCTTCCTTATCATATCTCTCCATTCTGTTCGAGGTACCGGTGATTTGTTCTTTATCGACTTCTACCGGGCCCCCCGTATCTTCAGCAGGGGCAGCCTTCTGTGCGGTGTTCTCTGTCGTTTGCGTTTCCGTACCCTTAGTGGCTGAAGAACGCTCATCTGTCTCTGTATCCTCCGCACTCAGCGTTAGAGCGGCAAGGCAGACAAAGAGTGTCAAGAAGCCTGCGTACACACAAAGATTACAAAATTTGTGGATTTGAGATCTACGTCCACGCCTACTCTGGTTCAATTGGGGTTTTATGATGTTCATGGGCTTTCTCATCTTTAGGATAAAGGTTGAATCGATTATTTTTCATTTTTATAGTTTCAAGCGTCGGATTCGCTAACATTTCTGTTCCGACCCAGGTAGAATCTCCACGCACGACTGTGGCTTCATCCGGAGCATACAACCGACCTGCGAGATTCTGCCAATGGAGTATTTCAGTAAACAGTTTTCCATCTTTACTGACACCGACGACCTTCCCTGTCAGGTGCAGACTGTCCTTCTTAGTGCCGTTGAGAAACTGTCTGCCTTTCTGGCTATTCAAGGTAATAGAAACAACGCCGTCTTCAAAAATCTGGACAGTCGGATTTTCCACGTCGATGTAACTTCCGTGGAATGTTGAAGTATCCCCGACAAGCGTCCATTTAAGGACACCTGCCTCGGTGTGTTGTGTAGAAAATCTGTCCAGTTTCTGCTTTGGGACCGCTTCTACAGAATCATCAGGCGCGCTGACTGGGGTTTCTGTGCTTCTACAACACGTTACACTGAGCAGCAAACACATAAACAACCCTATGAAAATGCGGTTAATTCTGTGTTTTCCACCGTCGATGCATCCAAATCCATTGCGCAGGATACTGTCGGATATAGGCTTCAATAATTTTCGTGAATTTTTGTGTATTGACAACAAGGTCATTCTCTTTCGTGCTCGTCCGTTTCAACGCCAAAGGCGGTTCAATGACTGCGCGATGCGAACCGTCGGGTTGACGAATAATGAACGTCGGTAATATTGCCGCCCCTGTTTTGAGGGCAATAGCAACCGGACTATAGGGTGTATAGGCGCGCCTGCCAAAAAAGTCGACAAAAACGCCGCTGACAGTCGTATCAACATCGGCGACGATGCCGAGCAACTCATTGCGTCTGAGGCATCGAAGGGCTTGACGTATCCCCGTATCTCGGTCAATAGTTGCATACCCGGCTTTTTCTCGGTAATGCGAGACCAGGGCGTTTAAACGCGGCGAACGCAATTCGCGAACAATCGGGGTCAGCGGAGCGACTGTCGCCGAAATACTGGCGGCGAGAAGTTCCCAATTCCCGAAATGCCCTGTTAAAATAATCGCGCCTTTGCCTTGTGCGAGTGCCTGCTCTACATGCTCAATCCCTTCAAAAGTGACGTATCGCTGGATTTGCTTGCTCCCCAAACGAGGAAACTGCATAAACTCTACGACAGTCTTGCCGAGATGTTGGAAGCACTGTTTAGCGATTGTTCTGGTACAGCATTCATCCGAGAGCGTCAAACTACACCGTAAATGTTCACACGCCAATTCTCTATATTGGGAGGCGATCCAAAATACAAGCGTTCCCAACCCGCCGCCGATAGCGAGTGCTATAGGACGCGGCAGTCGAGATACACAGAATCCGATCAATTTGGCAGCAAACGAATAATACCAATCTTTCATTGTTAAATAGTATACTAAATTTCTTCCGAAATTACAAAGAAAAATGTAACGCGACACAAATCCTGCCATGTATAGGCAGAATTTGTTACTTCGTTGCATTGAGGGATGATTCCCTTTTATTTTTTCGGTAGCCTTATGGTTTATGAAGGGTTGTCTGAATCAAGATTGGAGGGCTGTTGCTCACGATAGGCTTGATAGAGTTGACGCTTGAGATCCGCCTTGATTTCTGGTTGTGATAATTTCTTGAAGAGATCGAACTTACTATTGATAAAACCGTGTAAAATGTCATCAAATACCTGATCAAACTTATACCGTTTATTGGTCTCCGTATTATCGCCTTCAATCACCTGCCGAAGTTCCTCGTTTTCCTGCACTTTTTGGTGAATAGTTGCGATGTCAACCTTATCTCCCGGTGTGAAATCTGTGTGATGGGCACTGTTCAGCGCGTCAAGGATATTGGAGAGGAAATCCTGCTCAGGGTCCCTGACGGTAGCGACATCGCCGCCAATCCCTGGAACCTCACTATCCTCCGGTTCAAGGGGCAGTTGTAGACTGTCATGTATGCGCTGCACACGGAAGGAATCCAAATCTACAGAATCGAGGAGCCCTTGTAAATCGGAGTGTTCCCGTTTCGGGAGTTTCTTGTTGAGACTGCGCCCAAAGATATACAACTTCTCCAACGCCACATCGGTGAAGGTTATCAACTGTGAAATATATCCGTAGAGGCGAATATAACTCTGCAAGGTGGAACGAAATTCCTCTCTGTCATCTCTTTCAAGTGCTGCCCACTGCTCAACAACACCATCAAGAACGCCTTGTAGCAATTCGTCAGGCTGGTCAGGGTCATAAAAGATAAGACAGAATTCATCAATGGTCGCCTTATCGTAGAGCCCAAAACCCTCCAATTCACTCTGTAGGTCATACAATAGGTTTGGGTCGGTCTCCTCCGCGAGTGTTGTGGTCTGATAGTATTGCTGAAACGCTTCCTGCACCTGCTCCGGTTCATTCACGAAATCAAGCACCAGCGTATCGGTTTTACCGGTGGCGACACGGTTCAGACGGCTCAAGGTCTGGACACATTGCAGCCCGTCTAACCGCTTATCGACGTACATTGTGTGTAGCATCGGCTCATCGAAACCGGTCTGAAACTTGCTCGCGACAATTAGAATCCGATACTGCGGATCCTTGAAGCTATGTGCAGTGGAAGTACTTGGTGGCAACGCGTTCATTCCGTTTTCCGTGTAGTCCTGCCCGTTGTCGGTGTCGTGCACTGTGTCGCTGAAGGCTACCAGACACCCGTAAGGCAGTCTCATCTCCCGCATCTGTTTATCAAATTCCCGTTTATATCTGACGCAGTGCAGTCGAGACGGCGTAACCAGCATCGCGCGTCCTTTCCCTTCGATTGTCTTTGCGGTGTGTTCGGTGAAGTGTTCCAAGATAATCCGGGTCTTGGTTTCAATGCTATGGGGTTGCAGGTCAACGTAATTGGTCAGTGCTCGGAGTGTTCGCGCCTTTTCGTATTCTCTGTCCTCCGAGACGTTTTTGACGAGTTGAAAATATCTCTTAAAGGTGGTGTAGTTCTGCAGCACGTCGAGCGTGAATCCTTCACTGATACTCTGGTGCATGGAATAGGTGTGAAACGGGGTGAATATCCCTTCCTCGTTCTTGTGTCCAAACAGTTCTAATGTCTTGTTTTTCGGTGTGCCGCTGAAACCGAAATAGGAGATATGCTCCTGCATTCGGCGTTGTTCCATCTGTTCAAGGATTTTAGCGTCTATACCTGATTCTATCTCGTCGGGGTCATCATCTTCTACGTCTTCCTCTATCCCTTTTGAGAGCGAAACTCTAAGGTTTTTTGCTGCTTCACCGCTCTGTGAGGAGTGTGCTTCATCAATAATCACAGCAAATTTCTTGCTTTTAAGTTTGCCGATCTCCTCGGCAATCACGCTGAACTTCTGAATCGTTGAGATAATTATGCTTTTGCCGGATTCAAGGTAACCTCTGAGTTGTGCCGAGTTCTTGACGACGGGATGCACTACACCTGCGACCTGTTCCGACTGCTTGATTGTGTCCTGAAGTTGCTTGTCAAGTATGCGCCGATCTGTCACTACGATGACGGAGTCGAAAATCCGATTGGTATCGGTTGCGGAACGGTACAGATGCGTCAGCAGATGCGCCAACCACGCGATGGAGTTTGACTTCCCACTTCCTGTAGTGTGTTGGATGAGGTAGTTATTTCCAACTCCCTCTTTCTTGATAGCCTTTTCCAATTGATGAATCACATCAAGTTGATGGTATCGCGGGAAAACGAGGACACGAGATTTTTCATCTCTCACCGCACTAATCTTGTCATCGTAAACCTTTTCTGTGGTCTCCTGCTCATAGATGAAGTTGTTGATTAACGCCATGAGGTTATCGGGGTGTAGGATGTCTTCCCATAAATAGGCAGTCTTATGACCGTTCGAGTTCACAGGGTTTTCAATGCCCTTGTTGAATGGAAAGAAGCGTGTCTTGCTACCCTGCAAGTGCGTTGTCATGGAAACCTTCTCGTTGCCGACTGCGAAGTGCACCAGACACCGCTTGAATTTAAACAACGGTTCCCTTGGATCCCGAGATGTCCGGTACTGTTTCTCCGCATCTGTCACCGTCTGATCGGTGAGGCTGTTCTTTAGCTCTATCGTTACCAAGGGCAGACCGTTGAGAAACAGGGCCATATCGAGCGATTTCTCGTTCCGTTCTGAGTAATGCAGTTGTCGAATGAGGGAGAATCGGTTCTGCGCGTAGAGCCGTTGATGGTCGCGGTTCATACCACTTGATGGGAGGAAGTAGGTCAGCGTAAAATCACAACCCCGATCCTTGACACCTTGCCGCAATACGTCCAATACCCCGCGACTTGCAATCTGTTTGCTTATACGATCAAGGAGTTTAGCAGGTGTATCCTCTCCATACTGGCGTTCTAATTTCTGATATGTTTCCGGTTGCGTGTTCTGAATGAACTGTAGTGTCTCATTAGGTATCAGGCAGAGGGGTTTATCGTAGTGATAAGATTGTAACACCCGGTAGCCAGATCGGTTCAGGTGTTCTTCGATGTGATCTTCAAAATCTGTCTCTGTATACCTCAGCATGGTCTAAATCTCGTTAAGTAGATGAGGGTTGTCGCTGCATCATAGGGATCACGTAACTCCGGGTCATCATCCTATCAATCGTTTCGAGGAGACTCTAAGGAGAACTGCGTATCTATTTCCTCTAAACTTTGCGCTGTCATGGCTTGTTCTAAGAGTATGTCGAGGAATGTTAGGTTGTGGATGTTACTGATTTCACGTGAAAGCACTTCTGGCACGTGCTGAAATCGGAGCCGCAAAAGTTTGAGGACCGCGTCCTGTTTGCCTTCTGCTTTGCCTTGTTCTATGAGAAACTCGGCTGTTGTCTGTGCCATCGTTTCTAACTCCTTATGATCTTGAAAAGTATAACATAGAAATACCGAAAAATCAACGATATATAGCGAAATGCTGCGAAATCTAGCGAAATGCTGCGAAAATTTCTGC
Organism: uncultured Poribacteria bacterium; assembly: GCA_951828385.1. GTDB lineage: Bacteria > Poribacteria > WGA-4E > WGA-4E > WGA-3G > WGA-3G. The sequence continues at coordinate 1,444,525 of OX639973.1, read as the reverse complement.
GGTTTGTTTTAAAGCATAACATATATTAAGTATTAACACCTGCGAAAAGGACAACACCCAAAAACGGACAATTGAATGATCCTGTATCGCACGCCGAATCAGAAAAGAAAAAATAGGGGCTAAACTTTGTTTCGGACATCTATCTTGCCGGTCACCGCTTCGGAGATGAGGGATTGCCGGTATTCTTTGAGGAGTTCAATTTTTCGCTGCTCTGTTGCTATCAGTTCGTCAATCTGTTGGGTTTTGCGGTCAAGGAAGCTGGCGATTCGGAGCTTCTCCTGATCTAAAGGTATAGGAATTTTTGCATTCAGAATATCACCAATAGCTGTCCGTGGCATTTTTGCCCCGTAAGATATAGAATCGCAGTATCTAATGAAGCGATTAGATAGCATTAAATAGAAAAGATATTTACCCATACATTGTAAAGTAGGTCTTATGACTATCATTTCACCAAGAGAGTACCCATCATATTTTGCAAAGACTACCTTGTTGAGATAGACACGAATTTTGTTAAATAGCACATCCCCATCTTGAAATTTTACACCAACTGCATCATAAGAACTATAAAAATCCAGGACTTTACCGGTTTCCGATTCAACATTTTCAGGTGAAATTTTTATGGCTTCTGTCTCAGGGGTAGATTTTTCACTTACGAGAGTTGCAGCGTGTTTTATTTTCTCTATTGTCCAATGTGCTGGTATTTCCCCAATCCATTCCACGCCCGACGGTTTCATCTCCACATTCGGGGCAAGTCCCTTTGTCACAATCTGATTTATCAAGGCGGTGCGTTGTTCCTGCAGCAGTTCTATCTGTCGTTCTTTGATGCGGATGAGTTCGTCAATTTGTTCGGTTTTTCGGCCAAGGAAGTTGGCGATTTGGGTTTGCGTGGGAAGTGGAGGTATTGAGGTTGGTACTTGTCGAATAACAGTCTGTGTTAATAGTGGTTGTGCAGACCCTCCTGCATAACGATTTAAGTTTAATCCTACAAGCAAGTAGTAAATATACTCAATGTCAAACGAAATATCTTTCGGTTGTACCACAATCGTGTTGTCTGAAGCCCAAAAATGCGTCTTGCAGTGTTTGATTGCTCCGCAATATGCCCCGACACGACCAATAATCAAGCCGTTTTGATGTGTATATTCATAACTTCGTCCAATCAAACCGTTCGAGCCATAAACTGGATACTCTCCATCACCTCCAGGCTTTATGGATTTACCATTGAAGAATTTCAGTACATTGCCAAGCAAAGTAGGTTTAAAAAGGCTAGGCTTCACTATTTGAATTCCTCCAAAAACATCACCACTTTCTGTCTGAATCTGGATTTTACTGGACTTTAAGATTAACAGGATTGACTTCATCCATTGTCATTTACTATTCTGAGAATCCTGATTCAGACAATTAACATCGCTTCCAAAACCATCGCCACTCTCTTTATATTCATGATAACGCCTTATAATTCCAATACCTCATTGGCAAACCTTCACTTTTCCGTTCAAGTAACAGCATGGAGTAGAATGAGTCACATATAAAAACGGTAATACGGTTGATAATGATCATTTGGACCAAAGTACTTAAGTATTTGCCCTACTTGACGGGCACAACGAAGCGTAATTGGCTCTCCACCGTCAAACTGCGTATTATTCCAATTCATTTTCGTCAATGTCAAAATTTCTTGAGCAAGAAAAGTAGGTGTTTCAGCAACTTGATCGCAGCGAAACCCTAAAGGCTTTGGCACATACATTCCCGGGTAGGTGGAAAAGAAATCTACACTTCCCTTCGTGTAAAGCACAAAGTATTCTCCCTCCATGTCCAAGAAAGTCCCACGTAGCGGTGGGTAGCGATTGCCACGAAACAGCCGCGTACTGGAGCGTGTTACACTTATAAAATCTGCTAACTCAGGTCCAATAGAGTGACCTCGTAAGGCATTCTCAAAACCATTAATTTCATCTCCATTATGTTTTGAACTTTTATGAATGACGACTCGCGCTGGAAAGTGCTTATGTTCTTTCTGATAAATCTGCAAGGCACTTTTGAGCAAGTTATAAGCATCCTCGGCAGATAAGTGAATTTGCTTATCGTCCTTCGAGATTTGTGCTGTACCGCCTCGCAGAATAACACCTTCTCCGCGCTCATTGAACACCTGTGCTGTACTAGTGAGTAGTCTTGTTTCGTCCAAAGTTTTATAAAAACCTACACCAACATAGCAGGCTGATAATTCTGATGGGTCGTGTACCAATCGCCACGGTGTACCACCCGCCTTATAATAAAGAGCTGTGTATAGATTCCACGCGCGGGTCGCTTCATCTTGAAGCGATCTTTTATTTTCAGATTTTGTTTTAGATTTAGGTCGTTTGCGCTCATCATAGGTAGATGGACGAATAATTTGCGTCGGCTTTCCAAATTGCATAGCTTGTGCTTTAAGATGGTCATGAAGAATGAACTTAGACGAAATAATTACAACCCCTGGCACCCTATCAATTTCATCGGTATCATCAATGACTTCATCTTCTTCTTGATCAAGATATTGGACTAAAATGAACGGAAAAGCACACACAAGGACATCTGCAACCGTTTTCTCTGCTAAATATTCAATTTCATCCAAATACAATTGAGCAATTTTTTCGAGAACTTCATCCGTTTTAGGTCCTTGACACAGTTTATCAAAGTGGATCTGTGGAATAGTGCGTTGGAGTTGGCTATCCAACACAAAATCGGCACAGAGCGGCATTCCTTCACCGAATCCGGGAAAGTGTGGAAAGAGGTAAGGATGTTTGCTCGGTTTGGCTGGAATTCCGGCACGACATTTTTCAAACCAAGTTACTATACCTTCAATAGTTTCAGGAGTGCCAACAATCCCTAGCTTGATTTTTTTGGGCGCAAGGGGGTTATCAGAATCAAAGGGACCGTGATTCATCAACCCAAATTTGATGTCTATGTGCCTACCAATTCCAAATTCTAATTCTGGTTCATGGAAAAATTCCGTTTTCATTAGTCAAATAACCTCAATTGGTTCTCTGTGTTTTCTTCCACTGATTTGTCTTTTTCCTCCGATTTGTACCAAACGTCATCAAGAAGACTAGCATTGATATCCACCGTTGCCAACTGTCCAAAACGCAAAAAGGGGTAATTCAATGAAAGTAAATCTTGAGGTCGACTAAGGTAAACTGCCCACATGCGTAATTGACCTAACACTGCAGGATTCCGATCCAGACGTTTGATACCTTGCAATCGCTCCTCGCGAAACTTGTCCTTTCTATAACCATCTGAGGTGAAATGATAAGTCGGAGTAATTTCCAAATACCACTCGTCACCAAGCCGTAGAAATTGACCTTCAAAAGCTGAGTGGCGACAGTACGCCCTTTGACTCGGATCGCCTTTTTTGCTATATTGTTTGAAAACTTCCCGACTAACCCTTTTCTTGCTGCCATAATAAGATACTTCCTGAGTCTTCAGTTCTTTTGTCGCCGGAAAGAAGTAGTGTTGATGAGCTTTATTGAACTCCAATCCAAGAAGCCGTGTTTTTCCCACTAAGCATTTATTGAGCAATTGGACAAATTGACGCTTTATGTCTTCATCTTTACTATTTGCCCATTCTTGTGTGTCAAAACTTTCACACGTACCCAAATCACAAATCTCGCTGAAAGGTGGTTCCTTAAGGTTGTGAAAAGAAACGATTTGCTTGTCGGTCAATATCCACTCTGGACCAACCTTAACTTCCATTGAGGAGAATTTATCCCATACTGATCCGCGCCTCCGGTAGTTAGTGCTAGCAACATATATTTTCCGTGCCAAGGATGTTACTTTGAGCAGGTTTGTATAGAGTGTTTCGGTTTTTTGCAGAGGAGTAAAGTAAATGCCGGAATCCTTAGGCAATGCAAGTTTTTTTAGCCCGGCAGCGCAAGAGGTGTCAAAACGGTCACGTTGCTTGTCAAAGAGAATTTTACGGGTCTTTTGTGTCGCAGGAGTGCTGAAGTAATCTCTGACAGAAACCCAATATGCCTCATTGGTCTCAGGACGGCATACAACAAGAATAATGGGCACATTACCTTGAAGCCAATAGTCAAGGTCTTTTTGTTCGCAAAGATATTCAAATGAGTGATTCGTTTCAGCTTGAAATTGCCGAGTAGTTGCTTTGGATTGAACTTTAATAATTGCGTTAGTCATTTCACCTGTTGTCGGGTCACGAATTTCAATCTCGCCATCTATTCCCACATCAAATATGGGGGTAGGTCGCCAAACATATCCCATCTTTTGGACAATTCTTTCAATGTGGTTGACTCCCTGCTGTCCTATAATGCTTTGTGATGTAACCTTTTTCATATTTGATAACCCAAATTGCTGCTTAATCGATAATATTATACAACCCAATCACTTATGGTATGCCATCAAATCAATAATCTCTCAGAACCTCAACACCTCATTCAGCAAGTTTTCACTTTCCCGATCCAGTGCTCCCATACAATCGTTGAATATCATCCTCGCAAATAAACACTATTGTCACGCCGTTTCGATGGAATACGTCGCGGAAATTCGATCCTTGACTATCTACGACTTGCAAAATAAGTGGTTTCTCGGGTAATATCAAGTAATCCGTTATTCAATAAGTGAAACTTTTTCAAGGACCTCTGCTATTTGAGAAATACGTACCATGCCTCCATTAAGGTTGTTGTCATCCATCAGTTTTCTTAATGGTTCGTCAAAATAACCGTTTGCATACGGGGACATTGCGACAGTCTTTATTAATGTTCCTAAGTTGACATTTATATTGAGCCCTTCTTTAGGGATGTCTTTCAATATGTTAGTTTTTCTGACATTGAACAATGAAAAGTCATATTCAAATAGGTTATCAGTATAAAAAGGAATATCTGAAGTGTAAATCCGATCTAAGTATTTGTTACATATAGAATCGAAGGAAATTACAGCTCGGACTTCGTGTTCGTCGGCATATACATTTCTTTTCTGCATAATAGGTGCGTAAAATAATTGGAGGACGTTTTCAGGCTTGTTTAAGTCTATTGACGTAAAGTCCTCATAACCTTCAATATGTTCATTTTCATAATCTTTATATTTTACTGTACCTATATGGATGTCGAATTCGGTCAATTCAAAACTATTGATGAGATCGCCGACAGTAGTTTGAATTGCTATTGATGTTGGACTTTTATCCCCATATTCTGCCCACATAGAATGACTTTCATTATCTCTTAGAAACCAGCAATTGCAAAACATTAGGTGTTTTGAAAATCTTGTTAGTAGCGCATCAAATGAATGAATAAGAGATAACCTTTGTTTCTTTTCGAGCCCATCTGGATACTCGTCCATATCTTTTTTTCTCGTTCGGAAAACATCATCTTGTTCTATAGGTGTATTTTTATCATTTAATAAGTTTGTTTTATAGACTTCTGTTCTGGACTTATCTGATAGTTCACCTTCATATTTGTCATTAAATACAGTAATTTTCGGAAAATAAAGGAACTGTGTTTTGAGCATTGACATAAATTTATCTATATGCATGTATCTCCATAAAGTTTTTGTGTGGGATGGAGTATCAAAGTAGGGGCTTTCTTGGTAGGGCATTTTGTATTCTTTTTTGATCCTCTAAATAAATTTCGTAGGACTTACGCATGCCATCTTAAAGTCCGCCTGATAAGGGGGTAGAGGGTTTAAAGGACAAAATTGCCGCTTTTTGCGTCTAAATTTCCAATATTTGCTCAATTTGCGTAAGTCCTACTTTTACATTTGCGGGGATGCTCTCCTAATTTTCCTAAAGGGTCTTCTTTATCGTATTAACCGGTCGTTGAGAGGTGGTTTAAAATGTTGAACTAAAAGCTTCTCAATATTAGAGCATGACTCGACTGGGTAAGGTACATAGACAGAAATATAGTTCATTCCATGACTGAGTGCTTCATCCCATTTATGATGACCTGGCCCCAATCTATCTCTAAGACCGTCTGTTTGACCAATGTATAAAAATTGGTGATTGTTTCCACCTTGCACATTAGGGCTGCCTTTTGAAAATATATAAACCCCTGGCGCATTGTATTCTGGTCCCTCCAAATCGTAAACAACAAATTGGTATTTCTTGTTACCGTCGGTGACATTCATCGGTCCTATCCGTGCCATTTTTAGCCTCCTTTCGCATTATAGAAAATCAGTTATTTCGACTCTCGGAAGTATTTTACGACTATTTTTGGATTGGGCAGCAACGATAGTAAATCGTTTGGTTCAAACGTGAGTTTGATAAATACCCTGAAACAAATTATGTGACAATTATACCATAAAATTTGCTATTTGTCAATACTTCAAAACCTCATTCAGTAAGCCTTCACTTTTCCGTTCCAGTGCCAACAATTCATCGGCAATCTCCTTCAGTGAGCGCAGCGGTGTGTACTGGTAGAAATACCGATTGAAGTTGATCTCGTAGCCTATTTTATCCTTCTTTCTGTCTATCCAACTATCCGGCACGTGCGGTTTCACTTCTCGTTGGTAGTAATTCTCAATGTCTTCTGTGAGCGGAACGCGCTCATAGTCTCGCAGCTTGGTATCTGGTTTCGGATTGCCCTGCTTATCCGTGACAACGACTTCTGTTTCCTCTCCGAGAATCTCCTGTTTTTCTATGAGCGGTCTCTCTACCGTCACCTTCGTATAGCCGAAAAAGTCGTTTGGATAGATTTTGGCGTGTTCCGTCTCTTCAAAGTCGGTGTACAATTCGGCGATTTGGCGGATATGGCTATCGGAAATGAAAACACTCTTGCTGCCGAGATTTCTTTTCATCTCTCTATGAAAGTCAACGGCGTTAATCAGTTGGATCTTACCTTGTCGTTTTTCCGATTTTCGGTTCGTTAAGATCCAGATATAGGTGGCGATACTGGTGTTGAAAAACAATTTTTCAGGGAGCGCGATAATACATTCCAGCCAGTCGTTTTCGATAATCCAACGTCGGATTTCACTCTCACCGCTGCCAGCATCCCCCGTAAAAAGCGGCGATCCGTTAAAGACGATGCCGACCCGACTCCCGTGGGTCTCCATCTTGGAGAGCATGTGTTGCAGGAATAACAACGCCCCATCGGAAGAGCGAGGCGTACCCGCTGAGAATCTACCGGTGGCGGTTTGTGCTTCCGCTTTCACCGCCCCTTCGTCAGACTTCCAACTGACACCAAAGGGCGGATTTGTTATCATGTAATCAAAGCGTTTCCCTTGAAACTGGTCATTAGAGAGACTGGAGCCGTGTCGGATACTGTCAGCGTCCTCCCCGGTGATGAGCATATCCGACTTGCAGATTGCATAAGTCTGCGCGTTCAGCTCCTGTCCTAACAGCCGAATATCAGCATCCGGATTAATCTGTTCACGGAAGTACTCCTTCCCAATCGTCAACATGCCGCCCGTCCCGCAACACGGATCGAAGATACTGCGGACAAGCCCCTGCCCGCGCAGGTTTTCACGGTGTTCCGCAAACAGCAGCGAGACCAATAACCGCACGACATCCCGCGGCGTGTAATGTTCGCCACTCGTTTCGTTGGACATCTCGGAGAATCGGCGGAGCAGTTCCTCAAAGACCTGCCCCATCATGTGGTTATCTACCTTATCGGGATGCAAATCGACTTCGGTGAACTTATCGCAGAACATGAACAGCCGGTTGTTTTTGTGAAGCCGTTCGATAAAGCCATCAAGATTGAAGTTTTCGATGATGTCGCGGACATCTTCGCTGAATCCATTGATGTAGTTCTCAAAATTGAGGCGGATGTTGGTCGGATCCTCTGTCAGTCGAGAGAGGTCGTATTGGGAGGTGTTGTAGAAGCTGGCGTTTATCTCTCTCAGGATAATCTGCGGTAGTGCTTCTTCGGATACTTGATCTTTGAATTGATTGTAACTTTGGATCGCTTTATCTTTTCGATCGTCTTCATCCAAGATGCAGTCCAATCGGCGCAGCACCAGAAACGGGAGGGTGATATCGCCGTATTCGTGTGGTTTGAACAGTCCTCTGAGCACATCATCCGCTACAGTCCAAACCAGATTTGCGAGTTCTTGATAATTTGCCATGCGTCTCCTTCGCTTTGTAATGCTATTTATACGTGAGTTTGATAAATGTTGGACTTATGTCGCGCGCCTGTTAATTTCTGTTCTATAGTGCACAAACTGGGAAGTTTGTGGTACAATTCACGGTTGTGTGATAGGAAAATAGAGCTGCAACATATCCGAAATGATTAATCAAACTGGCGTTATTTATGGGTAAAATGATAACAGATTTCAACGGAAAAATCAAGTCAAAACATCAGCAGAATATCCCTTGACTTCGCGCATAATTTGCGGTAGACTCTAAGACAGAAGCTGGAACGGACATCTCCATGCATACCCCTGAGAATATCAATAAAGAAATCTATCGACTCGCCCTTCCGAATATCGTCAGCAATTTTTCTATCCCGCTTTTGGGTGCGGTGGATACCGCATTGATGGGACGGTTGGAATCCGAATACTATCTCGGTGCTGTCGGCATCGGTGGTATTCTCTTCAGTTTCATCTATTGGGGTTTCGGGTTTCTCAGAATGGCGACGACAGGACTGACAGCGCAAGCCTTCGGCGAAAAAGACCTCTCAGAATGCGGACGTTTGCTACTGAGAGCGATATGTATCGGCATTACGTCAAGTCTGTTCCTCTTTATCTTCCAGTGGCAGCTGATTGACCTCAGTTTCCTTCTCATTGATGCAAGTCCTGAAGTAGAACACTTTGCCCGCGCCTATTTTCATATTCGTCTCTATGCTGCGCCTGCAACATTGTGTCTGCACGCTTTTCACGGTGTCTTTTTGGGGTTACAGAATGCCCGCTATCCGATGCTACTGACGGTTGTGGTGAACCTCGTCAATATCGCCCTGAATCTGGTGTTTGTGCGGTTGCTCGGTATGACGGTAGAGGGTGTCGCTTTGGCAACTGTCATTGCACAGTATGTCGGATTATTCTTAGCAGTTTTATTTTTTTCGAGATACTATCGCGGTATTTTGCCGGCATGGGACCTCCGAGAAATCTTGGCATTTTCCAGACTCAAGCGATTCCTTAACATTAGCGGCGATATCTTCATCAGGACCTGTTTTCTCGTGTTTAGCCATGCCGTGTTCACAGCGAAATCCGCCGCTTTAAGTGATACCGTCCTTGCTATCAACACAATCCTGCTTCAGTTTATCAATCTCATGTCTTATGCGATTGATGGACTCGCTTTTGCGGCGGAAAGTCTCATCGGTAAGTACAAGGGCGCGCGGGATATGTCGAATCTGAAAGGCGCGACGCGTCAAATTTTCTTTTGGTCGTTTCTGTTTGGTGGCGTGATTATGTTAATTTTCATGTTGTTTGGGGAGCGATTACTGTATCTCTTCACGGATCAGAAGCCGCTTATTGCGCAAGCGAAACCCTATCTCATCTGGATAATTGTCGCCCCTGTTGTCAACGTCGCTGCCTATATTTGGGACGGTATTTTTCTCGGTGCAACTGCTTCCAAAGCACTGCGGAATTCTGTGATGCTGTCAACCCTGCTTTTTTTAGGCGGAGTCTATCTGCTAATGCCCTTTGGCAATCACGGTTTGTGGGGCGCGTTAACACTGCTTCTGGTGGCACGCGGCGTATCGCTAACAGTGCTGGCACCGAAATACCTGTTTAAATCCGGTGATTCCTGGTAGCTGCACGACTTATGCTATAAACGGTGTCTGTTCTCATCATCGCGCCTCAAAAACTTTACACACCCGCGAAAGATTTTTACTGGATAAAATATCTGTCTCGTGCTAAAATGACAACACAGATACGCCTACTTGAAAAAAACGGAGGAACCCCATGAACATGATAGACGACTTTGTAATCAAACAAAGAAAATACATGCCCGTTTTTCCGAAAGCGACTGGGACCCCTACCCAATACATACCAGGATACCCCTATGAGGACGAACACCCGATGCCAGCAAATGAGATCCACGGTGTGCAGGCTCACACCTTTTTTGACCAAATCTATCGATACTTTCAAGTCGATAAGAACATCCATGTCGGTCTCGATAACTTCATCTACTACCGTGAAGGCGACACCACCAAGGTCGTCGCCCCGGATGTGTATGTAGTGCTGGGTGCTACGCAACTACCACTGCGTCGGAGTTTTTACACCTGGGCAGAAGGGGCTGTCCCGACGGTCGTCTTTGAATTTCTTTCAGATGCCACGGCGCGTCAGGATGAGGATGAGAAGGTTACGGTGTATCTACAGGATATGGGAGTTCAAGAGTATTTTATTCATCAGCCGGATACGGAGAGATCTGAGGTGTTCCGGGGGTGGCGGTGTCGGGATCCGGGAGATATCATTGAGATTGAGCCCGATGCATCGGGGGCATTGTTCAGCGAGGCACTCAATCTTCGCTTGCAGTGGGAGTATCGACCCGGTGAGGAGATACGGCTTTTACGTCCATATCTCCCAGATGGCACGCCGATCTCTACATCCATAGAAATGCAACACCTTAAGGAAACCGCGGAGAGACAGGCGGAGACAGAAGTCGAACGCAGACTCGCCGCTGAGACCCGCGCCGCTGAAGAAACAGCACGCAGACAGCACGCCGAACGTGTTGCAGCAGAAGCCGAACGTATCGCAGCAGAAGCCGAACGTGTTGCAGCAGAAGCCGAACGTATCGCAGCAGAAGCCGAGCGACGTCGACAAGTAGACGCAGCGGAGTTAGAACGCCTCCGTGCAGAGCTAGCGAAACGGTAACGGTGTTGAAAATACGTACGGTTTACGCTAAACTGGAGAAAATAGTCCATTCCATTCCATATTATAAGGAGAACAAAATACAATGCCAAAATTTGGTGTCAATTTACTACTCTGGGCAGATAAATTTGATCGAGAAACCGCAGACCTGATTCCGAAAGTCGCCGAAATGGGTTTTGATGGTGTCGAAATCCCGATTTTTGATCCTGATACGGTGGACATCCCTTACACGCAAGCCTTACTGAAAGATACCGGTTTAGAGACCATCGGGTGTAATATCATGGGCGGGGATAGGAACCCGATTGACGAAGATCCGGCGATTCGCGAGAACGCAAAGACCTATCTCAAACGTTGTTGTGAAATTGTTGCTGAATTGGGTGCCGATACGCTCGTTGGGCCGATGTACAGTGCTGTCGGTAAACTCGTTGGGCGCGCCAGAAACGAACAGGAATGGGACTGGTGCGTTGAGGGGATACGAGAGGTCGCCGAATTCGGTGGAAAACACGGTGTTACCCTTGCGAGTGAACCGCTCAACCGGTTTGAAACCTATTTCGTCAATATCGCTGAAGACGCTGTTAAACTTTGTCAAGCGGTGGATAGTCCGTATTTCAAGGTACATCTGGACACATTCCACATGAACATTGAAGAAAAGAATCAGGCAGAGGCTATTATTGCAACTGGCGATTTCTTGCATCACATGCACTGCTGTGAAAACGATCGTGGCACGCCCGGCACAGGACTTGTCGATTGGGATGGCGTTTTTGGGGCGTTGGCAAAGGTTAACTATGACAGATGGCTCGTAATCGAATCGTTCACGCCAGCTGTCAAGGAAATCGCCGCTGCGACATGTATCTGGCGTGACATCGCACCGAGTGCCGAGAGCCTCGCAACAGACGGTCTCGCCTTCCTTAAACAGAAAGCAGCCGAATATCTATAAACGGGTAAGCTATATCAAGAGCGGAGGGATTGAGATGCGTTACATCAAATGGATTTGGATGTTCTACGCAATATTCTTTACTATCTTCCTAACGAGTGATGTTGTGGCACAGCGGACAACGCCAGATGAAACAGAGACTCACACCCCGGCGGAATCACGATTTCTCAGCAATATCCGACAACTCACTTATGACGGGAAGCGCGCCGGGGAAGGCTATTTCTCTGAAGACGGCAACGCGCTCATCTTCCAAAGTGAGCGTGAACCGGATAACCCGTTCTATCAGATTTATCTGCTAAATCTGCTGACCGGTGATACGCATCGCGTCTCAACCGGTATCGGGAAAACAACTTGTGCCTTCTTCCGACCGGGGACCGATGAGGTGCTTTACGCCTCGACGCACCACGACGCTTTCGCGAAAGCAAAACAGGAAGAAGAATTGCAGTTCCGAGCATCTGGAGAAGAGCGTCGCTACAGTTGGGATTACGATGAAGCGATGGACATCTTCTCGGCACATCGGGATGGCAGCACCCTCAAGCAGCTGACAGATGCGCCCGGTTACGATGCTGAAGCCTCGTATTCTCCTGATGGTAAGCGTATTGTTTTCTGTTCGCTTCGAGACGCATATCCTAAATCCCAACTTTCCGCTAAGGATCTAAAGCAGCTGGAAGTCGATCCGTCCTATTTCGGCGAAATCTATATCATGAATGCCGACGGGTCAGATCAGACCCGGTTGACGAACGCACCAGGCTATGACGGTGGTCCCTTCTTTACACCGGATGGGCAGCATATCGTCTGGCGGCACTTCACACCTGACGGCAGCCAAGCGGACATTTACACGATGCGGATAGATGGTTCAAATCGGCTGCGACTGACCGATTTCAAGAGTATGTCATGGGCACCGTACTTCCATCCGAGTGGTGCTTACGTTATCTTCGCTTCTAACAAGCTCGGGTTTTCTAATTTTGAGTTATACCTCGTTGATGGCAGAGGTAGACATGAACCTGTTCGGGTTACCTCGACCGACGGTTTTGATGGACTCCCTGTCTTTTCTCCAAGTGGAAATCAGTTGTGCTGGACCTCGAATCGAAACAGTCAAGGCGTTTCGCAACTTTATATCGCGGAGTGGAACCACCAAGCCGCGCTGGAGGCAGTGTTAGAGGCATTCGGAACACCGAGCGTTAATACCCTTATCCCGCAGGTCAGGACGGGACCAGAGTTTTCCATCCACCCAGGGCTAACAGGAATTGGCATTCGGCATCACATAGAAATTCTCGCGTCTGACGAATTGGAAGGTAGAATGACCGGCTCCAAGGGGGCAGCATTGGCAGCCAAGCACATCGCTGCCCAATTTGCGCATCTTAATCTCAAACCTGTCGGCGATGAAGCGAGTTACTTCCAAGAATTTGAATTCACCGCGGGAAGACGAATTATAGCGGAGGAGAACCGCTTTCATATCACACGCCAGATGCACGGTTCCGAGCAGGTGATGGAATTCAGTGTGGAACGCGATTTCCAACCGCTGTCTTTCTCGCGGAACGGTGTCGTTGAGGGTGAAGTCGTTTTTGTTGGGTATGGTTTAACTGTCCCCGGCGAGTTAGGTGAAGGTTATGATGCTTATGCGGGTCTGGACGTGGAAGACAAAATAGTTGTCGCGCTTCGCTATGTTCCTGAAGGCGTTGAACCTGAACGCCGCCAGCAATTAAATCGGTATGCTGGACTCCGCTACAAAGCGATGCAAGCACGGGAACAGGGGGCAAAGGCGTTTCTCGTCGTTGCCGGTCCCAACTCTCCAAATGCAGGCAAGTTAATTCCGCTTGACTTTGATAGCAGCCTCGCGGATTCTGGGATTGTCGCTGCATCCATAAGCGATACTGTGGCAAACGCGCTCTTTGTGCCATCCGGTAAAAATCTGAAAGATGTTCAATCCGGGCTGGATGTGGAAAATCCACACTTTCTCGGACAATTTCCGTTGCCCGGTGTCAAAGTCAAAATTGTGGTTTCGGTTGAGAAAGTTAAGAAAACCGATCAAAATGTCGTCGCGCTGCTCCCACCCCCGGAAGTAACAGACGACATTGAGTATGTTATTGTCGGTGCACACTACGACCATATCGGTTATGGTGAAATCGGTTCACTTGCGGGGAAAGGCGAAGAGGGTCAGATTCACAACGGCGCGGATGATAATGCCTCCGGCACCGCTGTCGTATTGGAATTGGCGACCACGCTCAGTGAGGCATACCAGAAATACCCCGAAAAGTTCCGCAGGGGGATCATCTTCGCGCTCTGGTCGGGTGAAGAACTCGGACTCATTGGATCTACGCACTTTGTCAACGATCCGATCATCCCTTTAGAGAAAGTGGCGGCATACATCAACTTTGATATGGTCGGACGACTCCGTGAAAACAGACTTATCTTGCAAGGCGTGGGGTCATCTTCTGTGTGGACGAAACTGATTGAAAAGCGGAACATTCCCATCGGTTTTAATCTGACGCTCCAAGAGGATCCGTATCTGCCAACGGATGTGACTGCCTTTTATCCGAAGGAAGTCCCGGTACTCAGTTTCTTCACCGGTGGACACGAGGACTATAACCGACCCACAGACGACCCAGAGACGCTTAACTTCTATGGCATAGAGCGGATTTCGGACTTCGCACACGGTATCGTTTTAGACTTAATCAGTGCTGATGAACGTCCAGAGTACGTCCGAGTAGAACGGAGTCAGTCAGAGGAAGGGAGTCGTGATACGCTCCGTGCATATCTTGGGACGATCCCCGACTATACAACGGAAGGCACGGGTGTTAAACTCTCTGGTGTTCGCGCGGGTGGCCCTGCCGATAAATCCGGTTTAAAGGGTGGCGATGTCATCGTCGAATTTGGTGGGCAAAAGATTACCAATATCTACGACTATACCTATGCGCTTGATGCTGTGAAGATTGGTGAACCTGTTGAGGTTGTTGTGCTACGAGAGGGAAAACGCGTAAAACTGACAGTTACACCTGAAGCGCGGAATTAAGTTAGGACTTACGCATTTTTCATGCGTCTCTACATACGTACTCACAATGGGCGGGGTTACATGAAGTATAAAAATTTAATTCGGTAATGCATCAGCAGCCTTTTATGGTAGGAGCGAGCTTCGCTCGCGATCCGTAACAATTACCGAAATACTTATACCAATTCTAATTGATGATCCCTCTTAAAAGAATCAACTGTTTTGGGGTATGCCCGGTGCGGTTAGGAAACCGCACCTACCGGGGTTTGGGCGAAAGATGTGGTTAATGCGGTATAGACTTTTAGAAATGGTATTATTTAATTTTCATCAAGCAATTTTCAGTATTAAATATGCTCATTGTTCATCGCTGACGGGCGGGGAAACCCCGCCCCTACGGAGGTTCAGCACCTCTCGGAAATCCGAAAATCGAAAGATTATTGTTTAATCTTCATCAAACCCGGCCTACAAAATGATTTGCGTAAGTCTTACTTATGGCAAATCTTCCATTTTTAGCGAAGGTATTGTTATGAAACCCATAGTGTTTTTGGGTCTGATGTTCTTGATCGTTTCAATGTTTCTATATGTATCGAGTACGACTGCTGAAAATGAACCCTACACGCAGTGGGGACTACCCGATGGTGCTAAAGCTCGGCTCGGTAAAGGCGAGAAAAATGATATAACGTGCTCATCAGATGGAGCGTTGCTTGCTGTGGCGAGTCAGATCGGTATATGGATTTATGATATACAGACACGCGAAGCACTTGCCCTGCTCACCGGGCATACCGGGACGGTAAAGTCTGTAGCGTTCAGTCCGGATGGACGCACCCTCGCCAGTGGTGGTCAGGACAACAGGGTGCGTTTATGGGATGTTGCTACACAGACAGAAATAGGCACACTTGAGGGACATACTGGGGGACCAGATACTATATTTTTCAGTCCGGATGGACGCACCCTCGCCAGTCGGGATAATGATAACACCGTGCGGTTATGGGATGTGGAGACACAGAAGCAAATACACACACTTGAAGGACATACAGGGTCGTTAGAGAGTGTAGCGTTCAGTCCGGATGGACGCACCCTCGCCAGTGGTGGTCAGGACAACAGGGTGCGTTTATGGGATGTGTCCAAGCGAACAGAAATAGGCACACTTGAAGGGCATACCGGATATGTCAGTAGTGTCTCTTTCAGTCCGGGTGGCAAAACAATTGTAAGTGGGAGTCATGATGGCACGGTGCGTTTGTGGAAAGTGGAGACACAAACAGAAATAGCTATACTTCAAGGACATGCCGATGCTGTCAATAGTGTATCGTTCAGTCCGGGTAGCAAAACATTCGCCAGTGGAGGTCATGACGGCACGGTGCGTTTCTGGGATGTTGCTACGCAGACAGAAATAGCTATACTTGAGGTGACTTCCCACACTGTCACGGGTGTATCGTTCAGTCCGGATGGAAATACAATCGCATGTGAGGTTCCGGGCGGGAGCAACGTGCGTTTCTGGGATGTAAATACGCAGACCCGCACAAGCACAATAAGAAGGCACCACACAACAAACAATCTGTTAGCAGGTATAGACGACGATATATGGGATATATGGGAAGTTTTGTGGGTTGTTGATGCGCTTGTTGAGGCAGAAAAAAAAAATATAGAACACATATATGATGAGCATACCGCTGCTATCTTGAGTGTATCGTTCAGCCCGGATGGCAAAAAAATCGCAGCAAGTGACGGTAATTACAACCCCATCTACAGCCGCTACATTCGTATGTGGGATGTTGCTACGCTGATGGAAATAGACACACGTACTTATCCTTGGGGGGACAGGAGCTACACGGGGTACAGATCGTTTGGTAACGAAAATGTAGCGTTCAGTCCGGATGGAAAAACAATCTTAAGTAGGTGTGGGCAGCAGGTGATATGTTTGCGGGATGCTGCTACGTACACAGAAATAGACACGCTTGAGATACCGTCCCACTGGGTCAATATTGCTGTTTTCAGTCCCGATGGACACACGCTTGCAATTGTAGGCGTTTACAACTACAGAGGAATTGTGCGTTTGTGGGATGTGGATACGGATACGGAAATAGGCAAACTTTGGGGGCATATCGGGGCGGTCAAAAGTGTATCGTTCAGTCCGGATGGACGCACCCTCGCAACTGCTGGGAGTGTTGACGCCACGGTGCGTTTGTGGGATGTGGATACACAGACAGAAATAGGTAGACTTCGAGGACATACCGGGTGGGTCAATAGTGTAGCGTTCAGTCCGGATGGAAAAACAATCGTCAGTGGGAGTCATGACCGCACCGTACGGATATGGGATGTGGATACACGGACAGAAATAGGTAGACTTGACGGACATACCGCTGCTGTCAATAGTGTAGCGTTCAATCCGGATGGAAAAACAATCGTCAGTGGGGATCAGCACGGCACGGTGCGTTTGTGGGATGTTGGGACGCAGACAGGAATGGGCACACTTGAGGGACATACCGCTGCTGTCAATAGTGTCGCGTTTAGTCCGGGTGGCAAAACAGTCGCAAGTGGGAGTGATGACGGCACTATGTTGTTGTGGAACATCACATCCGTTGACCATAGCAATACACAGGTTGAAGCGACCGCGCTGCTGCTGGGCGGATCCCTTACAGCAAAGATAGACCCCGGCAATGATGTGGATTACTTCAGGGTCCCAATAGAGGTGCGGGGGCAACTCACACTTTGGACGACAACGACAGGCACCCTTGGGACGATAGGCACCTTGCAAAACAGTGATGGCACCACACTCACAACAACTGCCGATGAAAACGGGGGTGAAACATTAAATTTCAGAATAGAACAAGTTGTGGAACCGGGGACATATTACATCAAAGTCGAAAGTGATGAGCAAAAGACCGGCGACTATACGCTTTACGCGGCGTTTATGCCTGCGACAGATGTCAACGGTGATGGTGTCGTGGATGTGTTAGATCTTATGATCGTCGCTGAGAACTTTGGTCGGTCTGATACACCCCTTACAGGCGATGTCAACGGTGACGGTGAAGTGAACCGTGAAGACATCATCGCAGTTTTAGACGCACTTGAGGCAGCCGCCGCCGCCCCTGCTGCTGTATCCACAACCGAAAGTCTCCAACGATGGATTGACCGAGCCAAGCAACTCAACCCGACAGATGCGCATTTTCAAAAAGGAATCGCTGTGCTTGAAAATCTCCTAACGCCACTGAGAAAGACAGAGACGGTGCCGAAAGCAACGGCACTCTTGGCAAACTATCCGAACCCGTTCAATCCTGAAACCTGGATACCTTATCAGCTCGCGACTCCCGCAGATGTCACACTGACGATCTATAGTGTGGAAGGTGCTTTAGTTTGGACGCTATCACTCGGACATCTCTCCGCGGGTCTGTATCAGAGCCGCAGTCGTGCAGCGTATTGGGACGGTCGAAATATGATCGGTGAACCTGTGGCAAGTGGTCTGTATTTCTATACGCTCACCGCAGGCGATTTCACCGCAACCCGTAAAATGTTAATACGGAAGTAAGTCTGTTGCTATAATGGTTTAGGTAATTGCCAACAAATGTTATTTGACTTTGATGGCAACACATAATAATACCAAATCTAAAAAATAAAGTTGCATTATAGAGATTTTGGAACTCTATGAAGTATCAGCATGGAAGAGCGCAATAATGCACATCGCATTTGGGCGAGTACGCCGCAGAATTGCGCAACTACGAGCCAGTTTTTTGTTAATGATAGGCGTTTATTTATACTAAAGTTTGGACAATTTTATGAATTAAGATGACAAAAAGCAGAAAAGTAGGTATCCTTTCAGAAATAACCACACTTTTGAAAGGAAAGTAAAAATGAACCTCCTTTTCTGCTTAGAAGATATTCTATCGTATTTTCGTCCTTTATTCAACCTACAAAACTTCGCACTGTTCCAAGCGATGATCTGTGGCTTTATTGCCAATACACACGGTGGCACCCTCACCCGTCTTTATCAATCAAGTTTCTCGAAGACGAAGTATTGGTCTTTTACGAAGTTTCTCTCCCGAGGGGAGTGGGACGTTAATGCTGTCGCTGCACGGCTTGTTGCGAAGATACAGGAGGTGTTTCCTCATTGGGTTTATGTTTATGATCTCACGAGTGCCGTAAAAACAGGCAAGAGACAATTTGGACTGCATTTCTTCCGCAACTTCAAGTATCAAAAGGGTCGCGTGAATCAATCAAAGTTTCACTTCGGACATGAGTTTGCTGCTTTGGGGCTGCTTTGCGAAACTCCGAGACAATGGATCCTGTTTCCTGTTTGGGTCAGACTCATCGTGGCGGAGAAACTCCGAGACAAAGGCGATGCGGTATTGAAACGTATCTTTTCAAGAATCCCTCGGGGACTCGTCATCTTTGATAGAGGGTTCGCCCGCCGGAAAGTCTTTCAAACGCTTTTGGCACTCAAACACCAGATCTTGTGTCGTGCGAAGTCCAATGCCGTCTTCTATCGTATGCCTAAACGTCGCAAACGTCCCGGCCCCGGACGTCCCAAGAAATACGGAGACCGTCTAAACATCAGACGTTTGCGGTATAAAGTCGTCTCCATAATGGGCAAAGACTCTCAGGTGGCTTCACAGATCGTCCGGACGAAAATGTGTCCCGCAGATGTGCGCCTCGTTGTTATACGAACAAAACCTAAACCTTCAAAGCCGTATCAATATTTTTCTGTCTTTACAACCGATTTGACGCTTGAGATACCGAAGATCGTTGAATACTATCGCCACAGGTGGCAGATAGAGACCGCATTTCGAGATGCCAAGCAACACTTCGGCTTCAGCGGCTATCAGGTGAAATCTCGCAAAAGCATCAATCGTTTTCTCCAAATGAGTTTCGTCGCAGCATCTCTAACAAAGTTGATCTTTTCTATGCCAGAAATGACGAAGAAACACCTCAGTGTTCAAGAGGTCTGTGAACAACTCGGTATTCATTGGTATAAACCCAAGAAACTCACGCAAGGACTTCGTGTCGCTTATCTTCAAGCACAAATTGGGTGGCTCCGATTTTCTACGAGTTCCAAAGAAAAAACAAACTCGCAGAATATTCAGACTCAGACACCACAGGATAACGCACTGCCTTTTGACAAGGCAGCATGAAATCTATAATATTGTCCAAACTTTAGTATTTATAGTAAAACCTATAATTAATTGGGCACTTCCAAACAGTCTGAATGCCTATGACAGGCATTCAGACTGGCACAAACTGGAAGTTTATGCTACAAAGATGTCTACTTATTTTTAGGATTCACTATAGAAATGGTATAACCAATTTGATAATTACGGAGGAACAGTTCCATGCGTGAAACTCTGGGAAGGCAGCAAAGGTTCGTCATTTATATGATCGCTCTTTTCTTAATTTTCCTATTTTCAGGGCAGGCGATCGCAGAATGGGAAACGACGACATATCACTGGGAAATAAGTGAAGTCCCTTCAGGGCAAGAGACAGCTTTTGTTCCTCAACCGATAGAGGTGGAAATCGAAAATACAGGTATCAACGCATTCTTATCAAGCAGTGCAAGTTACACATTATCACGGAGATACAAAGTTTATTTATCGCCTGAATGGGATGCGGATAAAGCATATCTACTGCTGCTGGCATTACAAGATATGACCTACGGGTATGGTGCTCATAGTCCACCTTGGTTACGGAACCCCAGTTATTGGATATTGAGTGATGCGCATGTGGCACAAGACATTGATCTGGGTCCCGATGTGGAAGTCGGATATGGTAGTCTTCGGACGATAACAATCGCATCAGAGGCTTTCACTCATGCACAGCCGTTTGTCGCAAAAATAGATGGCGTTCAAGGGCGATATTTTTCCAAGCGACTTTGGCGAGCCGTCCTCAGATTTGCGACATACATACCCGGAGAAGGCATCCAACACCGTGCGATAGACAACATGCTGCAGAGATACTATGGCGTTACGGTGCATGTCCCCGACTATGAAGTTTTAACAGGGGAACCTGCCTATAAGTTTAGCAAATTTACCTATGAAGAAATCCTGGGGATCATGATAATGTTTGAAGAATATCCATCCGGCATGCATGTAACGCCAGGATTGAAATATCTTATCAGACGGGCCCCCGATCCATTTGTTGAATACGTCGCACGCGCAAATACGGGGAAGGGCTTTATAGAGTTCACTGACAACGCTTTTGAAGATGGAATCACACACGACACACAACGGATCATTCTCCATGAAAAAGCACACTTCTTGTGGAGTTATCTATTTGACAGGCAACTCAAAGCAGACTGGATAGAACTCGGCGAGTGGTATTATGAAGATGGCAGGTGGCTGACAACCAATCAGACCGAGTTTGTTTCCGACTACGCACATGGCGAAAACCCAAATGAAGATATGGCAGAAAGTATCGCTTACTATATCGTCACCCCGGATAAACTCAGGTCAAGATCGCCTGCCAAGTATGCGTTCATACAGAACAGGATTATGCACGGCACACGCTATATTTCTACGATACGCGAAGACCTCACCTTTGTTGTCTATAACTTATATCCCGATTATGTATACCCCGGAGAAGTCGTCCGGGTGGATGTTACAGTGGAAGGTGATTCAGAAGGAGAAGGGTCTAAACTCGTTGAGATTGAAATAGAAACCCATACAGAAAACGAATTGGATTACTCAATAGGTGGGTCTGTGGTCTTTCGATTGTTAGATGGGGATCGGGATCGAAATCATCTCAGCTATTTTAGGGTTGTATTACGCCCTATAGGTGCAAAACAGAGCAATATATTGCGCGGACACAAGACTGTTCCTTCGTATTATTCTAAAGGACATTACACAATAACACAGGTGTCAACATACGATGTGAATAGGCTCACAAGGTATAATTCGGGTGGCTTCGGCTTGCAAATCTATATCAATAACAGATACGAAGACTTATACCCACCCGAATATGTGCCGAATTCCGCAACACTGACGGTATCAGACGCATACACCGAAAAAAACGAGCATTTCTACGCCGTAACCGCAACGTGGCAAGTCAAAGAGGATAGGACCCTCAGTGGGTATACTTATATAGAACCAGAAGAAAAACAGGACTTTAGACCAGGGGGCCACTACTACCTACCGCCATACCACATGAAATGGGAGGGATGGCGTTTAGTGCGTGCTGATCGCGTCAGGCACGAGGGAGATATTTGGACATTAAAATCAACTTTTTTCATCCCACATTATATGCCCGGAGGGGTGTATGAATTAAAAAGCCTCTCCTTTAAGGATGAAATAAATCTTGAGAGTGCTTGGTTACCTAAGATTGATGAGCAGATACAAAAAGTAACAATAGAAACGAAGAATCCGGATACGATGCCCCCTACCCTCGATGTTAACAGGATCACTGTTGATGCCGAACCCGTAAATCCAGCAAATCCGAATGGTGAGACGCTCGTCACAGTCGCGTATTATGTGAAAGATGATATAAGTGGGTTTGAAAGCGGGCATATCGCTATTAGAGACCCGTTGGGGGGGGAAAGTAGTTATGGTTTTCAGGGACCCTACAGTTATAACCACACAAATGAAATCTATTTTCAAGATGACCCAAATGTTTATCGGAAATATACGAGTTCTATTCACTTGCCGGAAGGTAGTTTCCCCGGTGTTTGGGGGGTTATCGGAATATCGGTTACTGATAAAGCAAGGAATAACATTTACCATGATTTTACTGAAATCACACGCTTTGAAGTCACTGAGACACAAGCAGCCCCCACCGCCCAGGTTACCTTACCCGACAAAAACGCACTGCTCGCGAACTACCCAAACCCATTTAACCCAGAAACTTGGATACCTTATCAGTTAGCAGCCTCCGCAGATGTTACCTTGACGATCTATGCGGTAGATGGTAAACTTGTTCGGACTTTAGCTCTTGGACAGCAATCAGGGGGTATGTATCAAAGCAAAAGCCGTGCTGCCTATTGGGATGGCAGAAACGAACATAATGAACCGGTTGCAAGTGGTCTCTATTTCTATACGTTGACGGCAGGCGAATTCTCGGAAACACGTAAGATGTTGATAAGAAAATAGTATCAAATGACTAATAGGACGGACGCAAATTGAACAGATATCGGACATTTGTAGTAAAGTTTAAAATTAGTGTGTCTTATTATTTTTGGATGTCACTATAATCCATTAAAGGAGAATTTTATGAACATTAAAATTTTTAGATTAATGCTATGCGTATTGCTTTCACTCTCAGTCATGTTACTGTCGGGATGTGAACGGATACGCGATATGGGAGTGACCGATGAGATGGTCAAGCCTCCTGATACTATGCCTACGCTTAAAGTGGGGGTGATTCGCCACTCGGATTATATCGATTTCGCCCAAGGAGCCGAGCTCGCCCGGCAACAGATCAATGCAGCGGGGGGTGTCCTCGGAAAGCAACTGGAATTTGTCGTTAAAGTGGAGACGACTGATACAGTTGCTCAGACCGCAATAGATTTCGCTGAGATGGGAGACGTTGTAGGGATTATAGGGCCCCTGTTTTCAAGCCATGCTGTGAAGGTTGGTCCTGTTGCCACTATTCCAGTGCTTGCGGGGGCGACAGGTAAAGATGTGACAGAAACGGGTGATTTCATCTTTATCGTTGGGGCTTCTAATGCGCTGCAGGCGGAACTTATGGCAAATTTTGCAGTGGACGCACTCGGCGCGAAAACGGCTGGAATCATTTGGCAGAATCAGGATGTCTATTCCGGGGGTTTTGTCGAAGAATTCAGTGCCAATTTCATGACACTCGGTGGCAGCGTTGTTGCCAAAGAGGTCTATGAGCCAGGGGATACGATGTTTGATGCACAACTTGAACGCATCAAAGCGGTGACCCCGGATGTCCTCTTTCTCGCCAGTTTCCCGCCAGAGGTGCCTCTTATTATGGAACAAGCGAGAGCGATGGGCATTACATCCACCTTTATCGGCAGCGACGGTTGGGATGTTGCACCATTTCATACAATGATAACGGATAAGTCGCTACTCACAGATTCCTACTATTGTAGCAACTTCCATCGGACCCAGGCGGTAGAATTTGTTTCTGCATTCGAGGCGATGTTCCCTGAAACATCTGCGGGTGGTGTCGCTGCGGGTGGATACGATGCAGTGCGCTTACTTGCCCAAGGCATCGAGAATGCGCAATCAACGGATCCGGTGGCAGTTCGTGATGCGATTGCTAACATCATGGACTATGACGGTGCGACAATTATTTCTCATTTCAGGGCAAATGATAATGGGCAGAAGCGCGAGTCTAACAACAGTGCTGTCGTGGTTCGAGGTGAAGACAGAACGGTCTATCCCTACGGAAACTAAAATGTAAGGATAATAAAGTTTGGTCGTTAAATGAAAAAGCGCGCTGTAACCGATTTTCAAACGCTGTTACAGCGCGCTTTATTTTTTCCCGGAGTCGAACGCTTTTGCGTTACTCAAATGCGAGATGTGCGACAACCCCTGCATGGTCGGAGGGCCACGATCCGGAGGCTAACCTTTCTGACGGTTTATCCCCTACGGTGTTTGTCATGACGGAAGTCGGGAGTTCCAGGTTGCGAACAAAAATCTGATCGATCCGCTCATAGTGTTCACTCACCTCATTTTGAAGTACCTCGGCTTGGCAACAGGTGTAGCCTGTCCCCTCGGCATCCATCTGCCACGTGTCAATATATCCTGCGGATAGTAACATTTGGTAAGCGGTGCCGTCGGGGGCAGGCGTGTTGAAATCCCCTAATAGGATAATCGGCAAGGTTTCGTTCGCAAGTCCATCTATGAGTTCTTGTGCTTGTGCGACCCGAATATCCATCAGGAACGACTCTAAGTGTGTATTGATGACGCGGTAGGTGGTTCCAGCAACGGTAGCATCTATTGCTGCATAACCTCTCGCGACTTCAAGGAAGAGGGCTTCCACCGAAAAGATATTCATATAATTCGCTGCCGTGGGACGCGACACAGTGACATCATCTCGTGTGAGAATCACATCAAAGTCGGTCAAGCGTACGTCGTCATACGCCGTAAAGGATCCCATCGGCATTTCAACGTCAAAATTTTGGACTTTCGCGGCAACCTGATAGTTTAAGCCTTCGGCTTGAAGTGCGTTCATTAAGATTTGAAGAAAATCCAGGACGACCTCTTCAGCGGGTTCTCCGCCTGTCAGCCGGTCTCCCGGGCTCTGTCGTCGAATTAACGAAATTTCCTGGAGCCCGATGATGTGTGGATGCTCGGCTTTGATTAACGCGGCAATCTGTGCAGCCCGTCCCGGAAAATCCGTGGTGATGAACTGCTCATATATCCCGGCAACCGCTGCTGGAACCTCCACGAGGTTCGTTATGCCTAAAAGTGCTGCCATATTCGCTCCCACATAGACGTTGTAGGTCATTACTGTAAGAGGTTCCGCTTCTAATGTACCGTCATCCGGTAGCATCGGGGTTGATATTCTTTCGCAACCCGAAAGGCTCAATAAAATTCCAAACAACAGCAGCAGAATTTTGATGGAACTGACAAATTTTGAAAACTTGCTATAAACATTCAATTTTTTTCCCATATTTATCTCCAACGCCTCAATTTAAAAATTGAGGCAACTTTGCTAAGCGGTGATCTTCTAACCGCAACCCATATTGATTTTCTATTCTACGTGAAAACTGTGCTAAAAGAGAATAGCATAAACCTGCCGACATGTCAAACTGAAATTATTCAACGCCTTTCGCTTGACATTTGTCTACTTTTTCACTATACTTAAGGCAGTTTCTAAAAGACGCATGGAGGTATGTATCATGGTGAAATTCCGTTATCAATTTTGTTCGTACGACTGGAGGTCAGCACTCGTAGTTGTTTTGGTGACAACAATACTTTTTATTGGGTGCAGTCAAAAAGTAGGTACACCGGAGGCTTCTCAAACGGCATCGCTCACTGGGACAATTGTTGAAATCGACGACCATGGCAATGCTGTGACGGACCTTGAAATCGCGCCGTTTACCGAACGCGGTTGGAAACTCGGTGACACGCTTGAAGCGACGTTTGCAACAGGACAGAAAATTCAGATAAAATTCGTTGAAAACTATGGCGATGTGCCTGTTGGAGATTATTTGGGCAGGTTTTCGACCTCTACTAAACAATTCAAACTTGCGATTAATATGGGAAACATCTCTGAAACCTTGAAGTTGAAAAACCAGAGCAAAGTGGTGCTTCAGAAAGTGGAGTCGGTTTTAGCAGATTGAGTGGAGCTGCCACAGTAAACAAGGCTTCTCTCTTGCATAAACGTAGAATTGCTTTTTTATAGACGAAACCCGATGGGAGGATAGATATAGAAAAATGCTCTTGACGCTCAAACAAGCAAGCCAATGGGCTTCGGAACACCTCAACAAAAACGTTACACCCGCAAATATCACCTATTTAATCCAGTATGGGAGGATTGACTCCGTTATTAACAACGGATTAACATTGGTTACTAAGCAAAGCCTTGAAGATTATTACAGTTTGAACCGTCGAGAAACACGATGGAAAGATAAACTCGGGGACGATTTGAACTGGACGTTGTCTTTTGAGAAAGTTAAGGAAGCGGAAACAACGAAGCACGTTCACCGGTTACATCCGTATAAAGGTAAATTTATTCCGCAATTAGTTGAATATTTTTTGGATGCACATACCGACAATTTTAAACGGGATGTCTATTTTCAACCGGGCGATATTGTGCTTGATCCGTTTTGTGGGAGCGGGACTACTTTAGTCCAAGCAAGTGAACTTGGTATGCATGCAGTTGGCATTGACGTTTCGGCGTTTAACGCTTTTATTGGCAATGCCAAAGTGGCGACTTATGATCTAACCCATCTGTATGAGGAATGTCAGAAAATCACGGTTTCACTCAAAAATCTCGTTGCTACATCTGGGATACTTGAATTTGATTCTAAACTCGCGGAATTGCTTATGGCTTTCAATAATCAATATTTTCCGGTTTCCTTCAAACGCCAAGTCAGAACAGGTGAAATTGACCAGAAGCGATACGGGAATGAGAAGGCAGCCGTTTTTTCAGAAATATATCATAAACTTGTTGCTGAGTATCAAATTGACACGCAGATGCCAGCCGACTCCGCTCGCTTTATGAAGCAGTGGTATCTTCCAAGGGTTAGAGCCGAGATTGATTTTGTCCACAATGAAATTCGCAAAGTAAAAGAGGCATCAATACAAAGAGCTCTAATGCTTATCTTAAGTCGTACGATCCGTTCTTGCAGAGCCACAACGCACGCAGATTTAGGCACATTGCGAAAACCTGTAACGACAACCTATTATTGCCGGAAACACGGGAAAGTCTGCAAACCCCTCTTTTCAATCCTTAGTTGGTGGGAACGATATTGTAAGGATAGTATCCAACGATGGGGCGAATTTGGCAGACTCAAAACGGACACCTTTCAACACTGCATAACCGGTGATTCTCGGACTATTAACATCTTCGCGATGCTGAAACAGGTAGATTCGCAATTTGCAGAAATTGCCCAGAAGCGACGAATTAAGGGTATCTTTACAAGTCCACCTTATGTTGGACTCATTAACTACCACGAGCAGCACGCCTACGCCTATGATCTCTTTGGGTTCAGAAGGTTGGATGAATTAGAAATTGGACCACTATTTCGTGGAAAAGGACGAGAGGCGCGGGAATCTTACGTTCACGGTGTAGCGGAAGTTTTCAAAAACTGTAAGCGATTTTTGGCTAACGATTATGATGTTTTTGTCGTTGCTAACGATAAATTCAATATGTATCCAACTATCGCTGAAATAGCTGGCATGCACATCGTCAACCAACACAAACGTCCTGTGCTAAACCGAACCGAAAAGAATCGGAATATGGTGTATCCTGAAATGATATTTCATTTCAAAGAGAAAAGCAAGAAATTAGAGCAATTTGCCCAAGCAAAAGTTTGAACAAAGTCTAACTTGCGAGTGTTGTATCGCTTATGAAGGTTGACAATACTTTTGATAAAACGGAACTAAAGGAATCCCTCAGTACTGCTTATGGTTTACCTTTGCAGTCCATAACCTTTTTTCCGGAAGGTGAAGATAGTTATGGTTACATCGTTTTATCAGAAAACGGCGAGAAGTATTTTGCGAAAGCTTCAACTTCTGTGCCAAATAGTCGCTTGCAGGTGGCATCACTTTTACGGCATCAGTGCGACATATCGGGTATTGTTGCTCCTTTAGAAACGCTGGAAGGGACACTTAACGTTCCGTGGCAAAATTTTCGTGTCGCGCTATTTCCGTTCATTGAAGGCAAAAGCCGTTGGGATTTGTGGAAAGTCGGGAAAGATTTCGCCGATACAGAACTTTCACAAACAGCGGCATTACTTGCGACAATCCATGGATGCACAGATGCAGTCGCTTCTAATAACCTTACAATAGCAACGTATGACTTGCCTCTACGAAAAGAACTTCACAGAGTCCTTGCGGCACCGCGGAAGATACCACCTCGGAATGGATACCAGAAGCAGTTACTCGAGGCAATTGCGCAACACAGCTCAGAAATTTTACAGGCACTTGAGAGATACGATAGTCTCGGACGTTCGGCATCGGCACTACAAACGCCTTTCGTCATTACACACGGCGATCCGACTCCGGGCAATCTCATTATAGATGCTGAAAACCGACTTCACATAATTGATTGGGATGGTGTCTGCTTAGGCCCCCCTGAAAAAGACTTGGTCTCTTTCACAGACGAACGGTTTGAGGTGGTTTTAGAAAGTTATCTTGCGAAACGGCGGAACGGTGGTGCCCTACACGCGGATATTTTTGGGTTCTATATCTATGAATGGACGCTCAATGAGATCCGAGATTACGGCACCAAAATCCTCTTTAAAAACAGTGACACGCAGCAGAACGAGTATGATTGGGAGAGTTTGCAAGACTATCTTCCGCCTAATAGGGAGTCAATGGAGGATGGTATTGCGGTTGTCCGAAATACACTTGGTAGGTATAGTCTCCTACCGAAAAACAGTGGAGGTTAGATGATGTCTGAAATCAAATCCGTACTACTTTGGGAAAACCAACGGCGTTATGTCCGTGAGGCGATTGATGCTGGCACGCTCAAAGGTGCGATTATCCCCACGGGTAGCACAGAACAACACAACGAACACTTGGCGATGTATCACGATACGCAAAGCGCGGTCTATGTCTCCAAATTAGCGGCTGAAAAGTTGTTTCCACAGGTGATCGTCACAACGCCTTTAGCGATTGGCGTATCCGAACACTGGATGGATCATAAAGGGACGCTTACGCTTCGTGCCGAAGTCTTTGGCGAGGTGCTTTATGATGTCGCTGATAGCATGCGTCGGCATGGAATCGACAACATCCTGATTGTCAACGGACATGCGGGCAACGCAGGTCCTGTGCATGAGCGGTTGGATGGCTATCGAGAAAAGCTCGGTATTAACATCGAATTTCACTCTTATTGGGAGGCATACACTCAAGAGTTGGTCAAAGAACAGATGGAATCTGGGGTCTGTCCTGGGCACGCAGCAGAGTTTGAGACGGCGTTTGCCCTCGCCGCTTTTGCAGAAAATGTTGACTGGAACGGCGTGGATTACGACAGCGCGAAACTCACCATCTCCAATGAAGGTCAGGCGAAATCCGATCGCGAATATCACCATCAAGCGAAGTTAGCGACAGCCGAAAAAGGGCAAGCGATGATCGATGTCGCTGTGGATTGGGTCGCGGAAAAGATGCAGGGGATGCTTTAATGGTTGTCAGTTGTCGATTATCAGTTACAAGAGACTCTCGTAGGGGCTGGGTAACCCAGCCCCTACGTAAGTGTTCTAATGTCCGTCAAGAGCCTTTCGTACGCCGTCACCCTGTTCCCGCCACCAGCTGTAGAGAATGGAAATATCGGTGCCGATGCAGAAATGCCGAACCCCCATATCCAGATAGCGTTTCGTGTCGTCGGCACTTCCAATTTCGGCGCGCGGTGGCACTCCCATTTTTATCGCGGTCTTGAACACCTTGTCGTGTGCTTCTCGGATTTCAGGAGCACCGCGCTGACCTACCATGCCGATACTCATTGAGTAATCTGAGCCGCCCCACTGAATCATATCAACGCCTTCAACAGACAGCACCTCTTCAAGGTTATCAACTGTCCCTTTTTTCTCAATCATAATGACGTTGACGACATCCCGGAGGGCTTGGACGTATTCTGGCCCCCCTCCGTAACCCATATAGGAAAATCGGCGGGTTGCTACACCGTAGCTGCCCCGATCTTGGGGTGTATCTGCGCGCGTGGTACGAACGCATTCCTTGACATCTTCGACATTCTGACAATCCGCGTAAAGCACACTTTGGAAACCTGAGCCGATTGCCCGCTGTGCGATGAAGCCTCGTGGTTCTTGGTCAACCTTAATCATCGTAGAGATGTTGTGAAGTTCTGCTGCGCGACACAGGTTATCCAGATCATGCAGATCAAACGGTCCGTATTCCCCGACGAATTCAACGTAGTCATACATTCCTGTATGCCCAATCGCTTCAACGATGGAGGGCCAAGTGGTATGGATATGTGTGCCAACTGTGGGTTTATCAGCGTTGAGTAGTTCTCTAAACGTATTTTTCCTCATGAGTTGCTCCTCTGTTTTTGAGTATAGGACGTAGCGTTCAAGCCTCTATTAACTTACCAAATATCTGCACTTTTTACAACAACTTTTGCCTTGACAGGTTATCAGAAAACGCTTGTTTGTTGACCCGATTTCTGTTAGACTTATAACATCTGACTCGGATTTATCAATTGATCCAAACCCCCTTCCTTCAAGACACAGATAGAGGTTTCTCATGAAAAACTTGATTACACTGCCCCAAAATTTTGATGACTATTTGACGATTGAAAATGCCGATCTCCGTTTCAGAGAGGCGACTGATGTTGCAGAACGTGTCATCGGTACAGGCGTAGAAATTTATCCAAACATGGATCACGCCGCGATCTTCTGTGACCCACCCCACCTCGTTGCAGACGGTTTGAAACAACTCGGTTATGTCAACGGGTGGGATGCGCGGTGTTATCCGTCGCCTGTTGACGGGTGCGACTATATCAACGTCTCCGCACAATTGCCCGCAGAGAGTCCGGCACACAGCGAAGGGTGGTTTGATTATGTCGCTGTTGTACACCCTGTTGACCAACTTGCCCTGCGGCACATGCTTGGACAGGGATACGGAAACCCGTTTATCCATCACCTGACGTGGGGACTTGTCCCGCCCGAACGCGCTGGTGACGATGATTTTGCGTACGCCAGCTGCGTTGTACCGTTTATGGTAGAGAAGCGGAAAGTCATCGGCAATGCAATCGGCGATGCGCCCGGCACGTTGATTATTGCTTTACCGGAGAAGGTCCTTGCGCATCCGAAGTTTGAAGAGACTTTACCAAGATGGCTCGGTGGTCTTGATGAAGAAGCGTATCAGGTCGAGTCGATGCAGGGTGGTGGTTTCCTGATTCAGTTCTTTGTATTGACCGGTGGTCGGATTGAGGTTGCCTTGCGTGTAGACACAACGCAAACCTTTAACCCGAAAAGTGTCCATAAAATCTCCGAAGACGAAATCAGTGCCGTGCAGGGCGAATAGCGAAAGTTAACCTCTGTTCCGTTTACGTTGACAATAGAGATTTTAGGTGATATACTTAACATAATTCTATGACATTGAGAGTCTTGGTAGCATTCGAGGCAGAGGAGGCAAGGTCGTAATGGCTTACAGCAATTTTACGTTAGAGACAGTGCGAAAAGCGTTTCAGCTGGAGACTGATGAAGCCGCAGACATTTCTTCGAGTATAGAGCCGATGACACCCAGCGAGTATCTCACTACGACATTGGAGCGCAAAGTGCCGTTAGCCCTTGCTATAGGCACAGAGAAGGCGAGTTCGGAACTGATTGTCGCCGATGTTCTCGTTGAACTGCGCGAAAAGTTTGAGCACCGTATCAGTTTCTTTTCTGGGATTGATTTTAGTGTCGATGCGGAAAGCGGCTTGACGGGTGTGTGTGATTTTCTGATAAGTCTCTCGCCTACCCAATTTCATTTAGAGGCACCTATTATTGTCCTCGTTGAGGCAAAAAAAGACAACCCGGTGCTCGGTTTCGGTCAGTGTGTTGCGGAGATGCTCGCCGCACAACATTTTAATACCGAAAGAGGAAATAAAATCCCTTGCATTTATGGAGCTGCTACTACAGGTACAGTATGGCAATTCCTTAAATTAGAAGGACAACAACTCTATATAGATAAAGAAGTTTATTCTATTGGGCAATGCGACAAAATCCTCGGTATCCTCGTGAGTATGGTAGAGCAAAAGGTGTAAGGTCCGTGAAGAAACACTCTCAATATCGACAATGGAGGAACCGATGAATCGTACAAACATTCCACAGACCGATTCTATTCAAGAGCTAGCACACTTCTGGGACAGGCATGACTTAACCGATTTTGAAAACGAACTTGAGGAAGTGGACGAACCTATTTTTGAACTTTCTGTCCAACTCCTTGTTGTTTTAGCACCTGGCGAGTTGGAAATACTTAACGCCCTTGCTCAGTCGCGTGGGATATCCCCTGAAAACTTAATTCGAGAGTGGGTTATCGAACATATTGATCAAGTATGATAGCACAAAAGGCGTGAATCATTGCAGGATAGGAGGTTATCGCATAATGTCATATAGCAGCTTTACTTTAGATAGCGTGAAAACTGAATTTCAACTTGAAATCGCTATGCCCACTAACCTCTTTTGTGATATAGCCCCTGTGGCACCAAGTGCACACCTGACAACAGAATTGGAACGCAACGTGCCAGTCGCGCTTGCCATTGGGACAGAAAAAGCGAGGTCAGAGATGATTGTTGGTGATGTGCTCCTGGAGCTGCGGGAGCACTTCAATAGGCGTATCAGTCTTTTTTCGGGTATTGACTTTAGCGTTGATGCTGAGAAAGGATTAACTGGGGTGTGTGACTTTCTGGTGAGCCTGTCGCCGGTCTCATTTGTCTTGGAGGCACCTATTATCGTTCTTGTTGAGGGAAAAAAGGATGACGTATTGGAGGGCCTCGGCCAGTGTACAGCAGAGATGATCGCTGCACAGCAATTTAATGCCCAAAGAGCGAACAACATCCCGTACATTTATGGGGTTAGCACGACTGGGGCGGATTGGCGGTTTCTCAAATTAGAGGGGCAGAAACTTCATATCGACACAGAATTCTACTCAATTCACGGGTGTGACAAAATCCTCGGCATCCTCGCAAGCATGGTGGAACAAAAGGCGTAAGTTTGCATAGGAGGTACTATCACATGGCGTATAGCAACTTTACCTTAGCCGAGGTGAAAAAGGTATTTCAAATAGACGAAACGGTTGAGGCGGAGAACCTCTTCTCGGACATAGAGCCGATAGTTCCAAGTACGGTGCTAACAGCGGTATTGGAACGAAACATGCAAGTAGCCCTTGCTGTCAATACAGAGAAGGCGAAGTCGGAATTGATTGTTGCTAATGTGCTCATTGAACTCCGCGAGAAATTTGAGCGTCGCATCAGTCTTTTTTCTGGCATTGAGTTCAATGTTGATGCTGAAAACGGATTAACGGGAGTGTGTGATTTTTTAGTAAGTCTGTCGCCGGCACGCTTTGTTTTGGAGGCACCTGTTATCATCCTCGTTGAAGCAAAGAAAGATGATCTGACGGTTGGACTCGGACAGTGTGTCGCCGAAATGCATGCCGCCCAACGTTTTAATGAAGAAAATGGAAATGACATTTCTTGTGTTTATGGGGCTACCACTTCTGGAACAGAATGGCTGTTCCTCAAATTAGAAGGGCAAAAATTGTACATTGACACGGATTTCTACTCAATTCATGAATGCGACAAAATTATCGGTATCCTCGCGAGCATGGTAGAGCAAAGGGCGTAAGGAAGGATAGGAGGTTCTTGCAAATGGCGTATAGCAATTTCACTATAGAGATGGTAAGGGAAAAGTTTCAACTGGAAAAGTTTGAAACTTTAGGCGTATTCTCTGAAATAGAGCCGATGGCTCCGAGTGAACACCTCACCACGGCGTTGGCCAAAAAGGTGCCGTTAGCCTCCTCTATCAATACAGAAAAGGCGCGTTCAGAACTGATTGTCGCCGATGTTCTCGTTGAACTGCGTGAAAAGTTTGAGCACCGTATCAGTTTTTTTTCAGGGATTGACTTCAGTATTGATGCTGAAAATGGATTGATCGGAACCTGCGATTTTCTGGTAAGTTTGTCGCCCGCGCAACTTCATTTAGAAGCACCCATTGTTATCCTTGTTGAGGCAAAGAAAGAAGACCTGACAGCGGGGCTTGGGCAGTGTGTTGCGGAGATGCTCGCCGCACAACGTTTTAACACAGAAAAAGGGAATGATATTCCTCGTATTTATGGAACTATTACTTCAGGAACAGAATGGCGGTTCCTCAAATTGGAAGCACAGCGTCTGCACATTGATATAGAAGTCTACCAAATCGCACAATGCAATAAAATTCTCGGCATCCTCGCAAGTATGGTGGAACAAAAGGCCTAAGGAAGGATAGGAGGTTCTTAGAAATGGCGTATAGCAATTTTACTTTAGAGGCAGTGCGCCGAGAGTTTCAACTGGAAATCGTTGAATCCGCTGGCATCTTTTCTGAAGCGTCAACGGTAGTGCCACAGGAGCACTTCATGGCAGAACTTGAGGAGAAAGTTGAGTTAGCCATCTCCAGCGGTACAGAGAAAGCACGCTCAGAACTGATTGTCACCGATGTTCTTTTTCAACTCCGAAAGCACTTTGATCGCCGCATCAGTTTCTTTTCAGGGATTGAGTTCAGCGTTGACACCGAACACGGATTAACAGGGGTCTGCGATTTTTTAGTGAGTCTGTCGCCGATACTCTCTTTTTTAGAGGCACCCGTCATCATTCTTGTTGAAGCAAAGCGGGAGAATTTGACGACCGGCTTCGGTCAGTGTGCCGCTGAGATGATCGCAGCACAACGATTTAACAAGGAAAAGGGGAATGACATCCCCCACATTTATGGAGCTACCACTTCGGGAACAGAGTGGCGATTTCTCAAATTGGAAGGCGTGAGACTCCATATTGATAGAGCCGTCTACCCAATTGCACAATGCGACAAAATCCTCGGTATCCTTGCAAGCATGGTGGAACAAAAAGTGTAGCCCTTCTGAGACGGCTGTAATCTCGGAAACCTGATATCGCGTCTACGAAAAATAAAATTATTTGCAATTAATGCACAAATATGGTATAATATAAGGATAAATGGAGCGTTCGTGTTAAAACCTTTTTAATCCAATCCAGAGAGGTTGAAAAAAGGATGCAAGATCACAATCAGAATCGGACCCAAAGTTTAGATTGTCCATCGGAATTAGTTGGATGATGCCTTTCTCGTCACATCAGACGGGAGAGGCTTTTTTGTTATTAAGATACCCCATAGGACCCCAAAAATGGAAATGCGTGAAAAAGCACAAGTGATGAACGCCGAAGAAATTCGCCGCGCCTTACTCAGAATCGCTCATGAGATTTTAGAGCAGAACCATAAACATATTGAAGATCTCGTGTTTGTTGGTGTTAAAAGTCGTGGTGACTTCATCGCCCATCGTATCGCGGAAAACCTTGAACGCATCGAAAATATTGAAGTTGATGTCGGTGCCATTGATGTCACGCTCTATCGAGATGATATTAATCTCCATGAGACGCAAATTCAGGTCAGCAATACTGAACTTCCCTTTGACATAACCGGCAAATGGGTCATTTTGGTAGACGAGGTACTCTATACAGGGCGCACAGTTCGCGCAGCAATGGACGCACTCATGGATTTCGGTAGACCCGCCGCAATCCAATTGGCGACCTTGATTGACAGAGGACATCGCGAACTGCCAATTGCTGCCGATTACGTCGGCAAAAATGTACCCACCTCACGCAGAGAGTTTGTTCGGGTACAGCTTGCCGAAGAAGAACCTGGCATAGACGCAGCGATCATTTATGAAAGGGAGGGTAAATGAGCAACGCGCGTATCATTAACGGACATATTATCGATCCCGCTAATAACATTGATGGAGTTGGGAATCTGTTTATCGCCGATGGCAAGATTACCAAGGTTGATACGCCGAGTGCCGTTCATCAATCCGAAACTTCTAATGTGTACGATGCGACAGGACTGATTGTCGCCCCGGGCTTAATCGATATGCATGTCCACCTCCGAGAACCCGGGTTTGCGCATAAAGAGACGATCGCTACTGGCACGGCAGCGGCGGCGGCAGGCGGATTCACCTCCGTTGCTTGTATGGCAAACACGTCGCCGGTGATAGATACACCTGAAAAGATTGAGCAGATTTACGGTATTGCGCGCGAGACGGCAAAGACAAATGTATTCCCGTTTGGTAGTATTACCAAAGATCTCGCGGGTGAAGAGCTTACCGATATGCGTGGGATGCGTTCCGCTGGCGCAGTCGGTTTCAGCGATGACGGCGTTACCGTCATGAACGCCGCGCGCATGCGCGACGCACTCGCCTTGAGTGCAGAATTCGGTTTTCCGATCATGGTTCACTGCGAAGAGCATAACCTCAACGCCGGTGCCGTCATGAATCTGGGGGAAACCTCCCGAAAATTGGGGCTTATCGGGAGTCCGAACGCTGCAGAGGACATCATCGTCGCGCGCGACATCATGTTAGCGGAGATGACAGGCGGGCATCTCCATGTACTCCATGTCAGCACTGCGGGTGCCGTTGCGTTGATACGTCAAGCGAAAAAACGAGGCGTTCATGTGACTGCGGAGGCGTGTCCACACCACTGGATCCTCACCGATACAGCGGTCGAAAAACAGGGGACGCATGCCAAGATGCATCCACCGCTCCGTACACAGACGGATATTGATGCGGTTATCGAAGGTTTGTGCGATGGTACAATTGACGCAATCGCGACCGATCATGCGCCACACGCGCCCTCGGAAAAGGCACAAGGCATGCTTGACGCGCCTAACGGCATTATCGGTTTAGAGACCTGTCTACCCCTTGTGCTTACATATCTCGTTCAACCGGGACACCTCACGTTGGGCGAGGCGATTGCAAAGATGACGGCTATTCCGGCGAATATACTCGGTATTGACCGTGGGACGCTCGCTGTCGGTGCTGTCGGAGATGTTACTATTATTGATATTGACTCGGTTCATGCAGTTGACGTAACAAAATCTTGTTCAAAAAGTCGCAACACACCTTTCGCAGGATGGGAACTTAAAGGTTGGCAGACAATTACACTCCGCGAGGGAAAGAAAATATGAAAGTCATTTTGGCATTAGCCGATGGCACGGTTTTTGAGGGCGAACAGTTCGGGGCGACAGGCGAAACTGTCGGTGAGGTTGTCTTCAATACCAGTATGACAGGCTACCAAGAAGTTTTGACGGATCCGTCCTACAAAGGACAGATCGTCACGATGACATATCCTTTGATAGGGAACTACGGCTGCAACGAAGCAGACGTTGAATCCATCGGTCCACAGGTAGAAGGGTTTGTCGTTCGTGAATATAGTGCGTACCATAGCAATTGGCGTTCAAAATGGAGTTTGGATACTTACCTCGCCGAGCATAATATCATCGGCATCCAAGGGATTGATACCCGTGCACTGACCCGCCGTCTCCGGGTTCACGGTGTCATGAATGGCTGCCTCTCTACAGAAGACTTAAATCCCGAAAGTCTTGTTGCGAAAGCCAAAGCGTGGCGCGGATTAGTAGGTTGGGACTTGGTGCAACGTGTGACGTGTCCAAATCCGTATGCGTGGCGTAATAACGGTCAGCCTCAGCAAGCGGGTGTTGCGCTTGTTGAAAACGATGTCAACGGTGACACACCGAAAGCCGGACGTTATAAGGTCGTCGCCCTTGATTTCGGTATTAAATATAATATTTTGCGTCAACTCACCGAACACGGATGTGAGGTGCAAGTCGTGCCGGCGAAGACATCTGCTGAGGAGATTCTCGCAGCGGAGCCGGATGGTGTTTTTCTGTCAAACGGTCCGGGTGATCCGATGCCGGTTGGTTATGCGATCGAAACAATTCAAGGTTTGATGGGCAAAAAACCGCTTTTCGGGATCTGTTTGGGGCATCAACTGCTCGGGCTTGCGCTCGGTGGAAAGACATTCAAACTGAAGTTTGGACATCGAGGTGCGAATCAACCTGTCAAGCATTTTGAAACCGACAAGGTTGAGATTACCTCACAAAATCACGGATTCTGTGTTGATATTGACTCACTGCCGAACAGCGTTGACATTACGCATATCAATCTAAATGATGACACACTTGAAGGGATACAGCATCGGGAGTATCCCATTTTTTCTGTCCAGTATCACCCGGAGGCATCGCCCGGTCCGCACGATGCGAGTTATCTCTTTTCGCGTTTTACAGAGATGATGGAGGGAGATGGTTAATGGTTAATGGTTATAAGTTAATGGTTACCAGAGATTTTTGAGAGGCCTAAAGTCTCTTTCTAACAACGAAAA
Organism: uncultured Poribacteria bacterium; assembly: GCA_951828385.1. Lineage (GTDB taxonomy): Bacteria > Poribacteria > WGA-4E > WGA-4E > WGA-3G > WGA-3G. The sequence continues at coordinate 1,406,387 of OX639973.1, read as the reverse complement.
GGTTTTTCGCAGAAAAACCGCACCAACAACCAACAATCCTAAACTAATTATGCCAAAGCGAACAGATATAGAAAAAATCTTAATTATAGGGTCCGGTGCAATTATCATCGGACAGGCGTGCGAGTTCGATTACTCCGGAACGCAGGCGTGTAAGGCACTCAAGGAGGAAGGGTATGAGATTACCCTCGTTAACAGCAACCCCGCCACGATCATGACGGATCCGGATTTTGCTGACCAGACGTACATTGAACCGATCACGGCGGATACGGTGGAACTTGTCATTGACAAGGAGCGTCCGGATGCTTTGCTACCGACACTCGGTGGCCAAACGGCTTTGAACGTGTCTGTCGAACTCGCGGAATCCGGTGTATTAGATAAGTACGGTGTTGAGCTCATCGGTGCGAAATTGCCTGCCATCCAAAAGGCTGAGGATCGCGCGCTCTTCAAAGACGCGATGACAAAAATCGGGTTGGAGGTGCCTCAGAGTGGCATTGCGCACACTGTGCAAGAGGCACTTGCGCTTGTCCAAGAGATCGGTTTTCCGGCAATCATCCGTCCAGCCTTTACGCTCGGCGGTACTGGTGGCGGTATCGCTTACAATATCGAAGAATACGAAAAAATGGTCGCGGCGGGTCTCGCCCTAAGTCCAATCAGTGAGTTGCTCATCGAAGAGTCTGTCATCGGGTGGAAGGAATTTGAACTTGAGGTGATGCGGGATGGTGCGGACAACGTCGTCATCATCTGTTCCATTGAAAATGTCGATGCCATGGGAGTCCATACCGGCGATAGCATTACCGTTGCACCTATCCAGACATTAACGGATAAAGAATATCAGATGATGCGGAATTCGGCGATTCAGATTATCCGCGAGATTGGTGTTGATACGGGTGGCTCCAACATCCAATTTGCTGTGGATCCGAAGACGGGTAAACAGGTCGTTATTGAAATGAATCCGCGTGTCTCGCGTAGTTCTGCGCTTGCGTCAAAAGCCACAGGGTTTCCTATCGCCAAAATCGCGGCGAAACTTGCTGTCGGTTACAATTTAGATGAAATTCCGAACGACATCACCGCTGAAACCCCTGCCTGCTTTGAACCGACGATTGATTACGTCGTCGTCAAAATCCCGCGCTGGGCGTTTGAAAAGTTCCAAGGCACCGATGAAACACTCACAACACAGATGAAATCCGTCGGCGAGGCGATGGCTATCGGCGGAACCTTTAAAGAGGCATTACAGAAAGGACTGAGATCCCTGGAAACCGGATGGTTCGGATTAGATAACCACCCACTTGATGAACTTCCACTGTCTGAACTCTCCAGCAAACTGAGCATTCCTAATGTCAAACGAATATTTTACATCAAAGCCGCCCTTGCACGCGGGATGAGCATTGAGGAAATTCATGCCTACACGCATATCGACCCGTTTTTCCTCTACAATTTGAAGGAGATTGTTGACTTTGAAAAGACTTTGTCGGAACCCGATGCCCAGCAACATATAAGACAGCATTTGCAAGGTTCTGCTCTAAATAACGTGTCCCTAAACGGTGAACCTGATGGCACTCAGGCAAAAAAACTCATGCAACAAGCAAAACAATACGGATTTTCTGACCGCCAGTTAGGCGACATCTACGAGGTATCCGAAGATGCCATCCGCGAATGTCGAAAAGCACTCGGGGTCGAAGCGACTTTCAAAACCGTTGACACCTGTGCTGCAGAGTTTGAGGCAGAAACCCCATACTATTACTCTACCTGTTCCAGCGAAGATGAGGTGCGTCCCTCCGATAAGCAAAAAATCATGATTCTCGGCGGCGGTCCGAACCGTATCGGGCAGGGCATTGAATTTGATTACTGCTGTGTCCATGCGGCGCTTGCACTCAAAACTGATGGTTATGAAACCATCATGGTGAATAGCAATCCTGAAACCGTTAGCACCGATTACGACACCTCCGATCGGCTCTATTTTGAACCTTTGACGCGTGAAGACGTTCTCAATATCTACCATAAAGAGAAACCCATCGGGGTCATTGTTCAGTTTGGCGGGCAGACCCCCTTAAATCTTGCTGCTGCGCTCAGAGACGCAGGCGTGCCGATTATCGGCACTAGCCCTGAAGATATAGCACGTTCGGAAGACCGACGCCTCTTTAAAGCGGTATTGGACGATATCGGCTTAATGCAATCGCCTAACGGGACGGCAACCTCTAGTGAAGAAGCTGCGCCTATTGCTGCCGCACTCGGCTATCCGGTTATCGTGCGCCCCTCGTATGTTTTGGGCGGTCGTGCCATGCAGATCGTTTATGATGAAGCACTTTTGCACGAATACATGAACTCCGCTGTCGAAGCCTCGCCGGAACATCCTGTACTTATTGATAAATATCTTGAAGAAGCAATCGAAGTTGATGTAGATGCGATCTCCGATGGAAACCGCACTGTCATCGGTGGTATTATGGAACACATTGAGGAAGCCGGTATCCATTCTGGAGACAGCGACTGTGTGTTACCGCCTTATACACTCGTAGATGAACAGATTGAACAACTCAAAATCTTCACTTATGACTTGGCGAAAGCACTGCGCGTTCGCGGCTTGATGAATGTCCAATATGCGATAAAGAACGATGAAATCTATGTGCTGGAGGTGAATCCACGCGCCTCCCGAACCATTCCGTTTGTCAGTAAAGCGATTGGTGTGCCGCTGGCAAAACTCGCTGCGCGCGTGATGGCGGGTAAGACGCTTGAGGAACTCGAATTTACGCGTGAGATTGAACCCGTCTATTTCAGTGTCAAGGCGCCGGTGTTTCCCTTCAACCGTTTTCCGGGTTCAAATACGCGCTTGGGTCCCGAAATGAAATCAACTGGCGAGGTCATGGGAATAGATACGGATGTCTCTCGCGCCTTTGCGAAGGCACAGAAGGCGTGTGGCTATAGTTTACCGTTGAGTGGCAAGGTGTTCATCAGTGTTAAAAATAAGGACAAGCGCGCAATCATCTTCATCGCTAAGAAGCTCACGGATATGGGTTTTGAACTTATCGCTACACACGGCACTGCAAAAGTATTGCTCCGTAACGGAATGGAGCCAGAACTCGTCTTTAGCATCGGTAAAGGCAGACCGACAATTCACGATTATATCAAGAATCATGCGGTTGATTTGATTATCAATACGCCTACTGGCGACTTACATCGACCGAATGAACTCTTAATTCGTGAAATGGCGATAGCGCACGATATTCCAATTTTCTCAACGATACCCGGCGCAGCCGCAGCCGTCAACGCGATTGATGCGCTACAGCGTGGTGATATTACTGTCACACCGCTCCAAGATTATTTTCAGATGCTTTAAAAGGATAAAAAAATGGCGAACGATTCTATACAGAGAAACACCCGGTGGGTTCAAACCTTCGATCGGATTCTTGAGATGCTAAATCTTGATGCAGATCGTCCAGTGAGTGTCCTACAAATTGAAGACGGTAGGGAGGTTATCGTCGTACAACCCAACGCTTTCACGATCTCGCGCATCTATGCAACAGGTCGTCCTGATGGCATGCGTCCACACGGTGTGGATTCCTATTACGATTACTTCTTCGCAAAATTACAGACGTATGAGGAGCAACACGGAACGCGGGAAGGGTTCGAGTTGGCATCAGACGAATGGGAAATCCTCTTTGAGGAATCTTTTCATCGGTATACCCGCTACCTTCTATTCGCAGGTATTAAACGATGGCAAGATGTCCAACGGGATACGGCTGCCAATATCGATGTAACGAATTTGGCACGCGAATGCGCGCCCTCCGAAATCGCTTGGCAGAGTTATCAGTATAAAGGTTATATGCTCATGATGCACAGCATCGCCAACGCGGAACTGAGTCTACAAGCAGACGATAACGAGGCAGCATTACGGCATATTGACGCAGGCATTCAACAGATTGGAGAGTTCTGTGGTGAATGTCTACGTGAGGAACATGGAGAAGCAGAAAATATAACACGTGAACGTTATCTCAGCAACCTTATAGAATTTCGGTCCGATTTGGAGACACTCGATACGGAAGCTGCCGAGTCCGAAAGCGACGAAGAAGATATCTTGGCGGAACTGGAAAGATTGCTAAATGAAGACGAGGCATAGCCTTAATTGCGTTTAAAACCTTTTATGATTCGCTATACTTCTTCATCGTGGGGTGCTTGTATAAGTACACCCCCAAGGAACAGAAACGCTATCCCTCGGATGAGTACGTGCAATTCTATGCCATAGTGTAGGTGTCCGCTGGACTTTAGGAAAATACCGACGGGAAAGGCTATGATCGAAATAAAGAACAGATAGCTGGCGACGGGATTCCCCCACGTATGGAGTGCCGAACCATAACAGAGTGCGAGCAACGCGCACAGGAACGCACCGGTCATAAAGAGGGATTCGCCCCACTCCGCCCAGAGTATATAAAGGGATTCGCCTATCTCAGAGATGGCAATCTCGCCTGCCAATTTCGATAACTCATTTATGGGAGCGGTTTGTGAGCAGTGTGCAACCAATTCTATGACAAGCCATAGGACAGCGATACTTGCACCTAAAGCACTTCGCGTGTGTGCTTCTGAAGAGAGTAAACCATAACTCGCTAATAGAGTCGGCACCAGCAAAATAAGCGTGACAACCCCGATACCATGAAAAAATCCGATTTTTCCGAACTGTTCCGCCGATGGAAATAAAACAATAGACGATAAACCAAATATAAACCAAATACTTGACGCTAACATAAGGAAGCCGCTTAAGATACCGGTGAGCCCGCCAAGTCTATAGAGCGCGCTAAGCTGTTTATCCATTCATTCCTCCGAAAGGTGCTGACAAAGATTTTATATCGTAGAAGATAATGCTATAGTTTACCTAAATTGTTAATTTTAAACAATACTTTTTTAGATTAAAAGGTTTTGATCAGAGGTGTAGGGTATTTGGGTAAAGCTTGCGAGCCAAGACTTACTATCAAACGTTGGAAGGTGCTTCCACCATGAACGCTCAGAAAACTGTGCTTATTGTTGATGCCGATCGGGGTGAACGCGAACTTGTCTGTGAAACGCTTGCAGGTAAAGGGCTTCGTCTCGTTGTCACAGGCAACATGTATCAGGCGTTTCATCAGATTGAGCACCTAAAGGTAGACATTCTTATTGCACAATTAAAAGCGGAACGGATTGATGGGTTAGCACTCTTAGAAGCGGCGGTACAGCACCATCCAGATGTCGGTGTCGTTTTTATCACAGAACCGAACATTTTAGAGACCGACATCGGTATTAAAGCGATGCTTGCCTATAAATATACCTACTTCCTGCCGAAACCGGTGAATCCTGTCCATTTGGCGGCACTGCTACAGCGAACGCTCGAAAATCAACGGCTTGCGTTTGAGAATCGGCAACTTCAATCACAAATAGACGAAAAGGAAGGCTTACGCCGTCTTACAGGTAATTCACCGCAAATTATCAAAATTCGGGACATGATCACGCAGGTCGCACCGACAAAAGCGACTGTGATGATTCACGGTGCCCGCGGGACAGGGAAAGAGTTAGTCGCCCGTGCGATCCACCACCGAAGTTTGCGGCGCGGTTCTCTCATCGCCTTTAATTGTGCGACCCTAAACGAGAACCTCGCGGAGTCTGAACTTTTCGGACACGAACGCGGCGCATTTAGTGGGGCATATTACCAACGGAAAGGCAGATTTGAACTTGCACACGGCGGCACGCTGTTTCTTGATGAAATTTCACAGCTCAGTCTATCGAATCAAGCACGGCTTTTGCGCGTACTGGAAGAGCGCGAGTTTGAACGAGTGGGTGGCGACAAAACTATTCAGGTAGATGTCCGTGTCGTTTGTGCCACGAACCACGATTTGGAAACTGCATCCAAAAAGCGAGAGTTCCTCCCTGATCTCTACGACCGACTCAACGTCGTGCCTATCCATCTGCCGACACTTCAAGAACGTATTGAGGATGTGCCCTTACTCGTGAAGGATTTTCTTGACGAGTTTTGCCTACAAAATGGAAAACCGCTGATAACCATTGTACCAGAGGCGATTAGAACGTTGATGAAATACGATTGGCCAGGGAACGTACGCGAGTTGAAAAACTGCATTGAGGGGCTTGTTGTGATGTCCACACAATCGACGCTCGAACAAATTGACTTACCGGAACGCATCCTCAAAGCAACCGGTGTCGCGTTTTCAAACCTACTTTCAGTACCCGATGTCTGGGAGTCAGTTGACACCATCGAGGATAAACAGCGTTTAAATGTGCAAGTCGGTATGTCCCTTGATGAAATTAACCGAGAAGTGCTCCGCGCGACCCTCGAATCTGTGGACAACAACAAAGCAAAAGCCGCGGAAATACTCAAAGTGAGCCGACGCACAATCCAACGGAAAGCAAAAGAATACGGTTTATCGGACAAACAAAATGGTTAATGGTTTAGTGGTGATTGGTTAATGGTTAATGGTTAATGGTGATTGGTTACAAGAGGTTTTTGATAGTCCTAAGGTTTCCTCTTTCCAATAACCAACAACCAATAACTAACAACCATTCCTCCAACAACCAACAACGCGAATTACGATGCGCCAATACTGCAATCTCAAGAGAGCTGAGACAGCAGTTTCTGTTTATTCGCATAAACGTGTTTGTAATAGTCTACGCGCTTAAGTTGCGTCGCCGCAGCCTCATCAATGACGACAACCGTTCGTGGATGCATCTGTAGCACCGATGCTGGCACCTCCGCGGTAATGGGTCCCTCCACGGCATTTGCGATTGCTTCCGCTTTTGATGTGCCGCTTGCCAATAGCAGACACTGTTTCGCTTCCATGATTGTACCGACTCCCATCGTAATCGCCATTTTTGGGACAGCATCAATAGTGCCACCGAAATGTGGCGCGTTCGCCTCAAGCGTGCTCTGCGTCAGCGTTTTAATGCGAGTCCGGGAACCGAGCGAAGAGCTTGGTTCATTAAAACCGATGTGTCCGTCTTTTCCGATGCCGAGTACTTGGATGTCAATACCGCCAGTATTCACAATCGCCGCTTCGTACTTTTCACAAAATTCCTCATGTCCGACCACTGTACTCTGTGGAATATGGCAATTCTCTGCTGGAATGTTGACGGCATTAAAAAAGTGGGTTGCCATAAAGGTATGGTAACTATACGGATGGTTGGGCGGAATCCCGACGTACTCATCAAGGTTAAAAGTCGTCACGTCTGAGAAATCAAGTCCGTCCGTTTCATGCATCCGTACTAAGGCTTTATAAAGCCCGATCGGTGTGCTGCCGGTAGCGAGGCCCAAGGCGAGGTTCGGCTTTTTTAAGAGCGCATCTCGGATGATTTCAGCAGCAACTTCGGCAAGCTGCGTATAAGTCGGTTGAATAATAACTTCCATGTATTCTGTTGTTACACAGTTCCAGCGATAATTCGACTCATATCATCGCTGATGCTATGCACCCTGCCTTCCGGGTTGTCTCCGTCAACGGGTAGTTCTGCTGTCATGTAGTCGTCGTATCCAATATCTTCAAACGCTTCCATGACGGCATTCCAATTAATTGTGCAGTCTTCAATTAGGTAGGTGAACCGACTCTCAGTTGCGTTGAACCCTTTGACGTGCACTTTAGAAATACGACTCCCCAGAGAACGAATCCAGTGTTGTGGGTATCCGTACAGAACGATGTTCCCTACATCGAAATAGGCAGTCACCGTTTCACTTTCAAACTCGTCAAGATAGCGACAAAATTCTATCGGACTGAGCAGGAATTTATTCCAAACGTTCTCAAGCGCAATTGTGATGTCCTTCGCTTTTGCCTCCGGAATCAGTTTATGAATTTCCGCTTGTGAGCGTTGATACGCGTCCTCATAACTCGTCTTATCATTGACAACTGCAGGAACAAGCAGCACGGTGTCTGCACCAACAGCTGTTGCGGTTGCGATTGAATCCAGCATTCCCGCTCGCGAATCGGCGCGAACATCGGCATCTTCATCAGAAAGCGGAGATCCCCAGTGTTTGCTATTCATCACGCTGAAGACTTCTAACCCGTGCTGTGTGGCGATTTCTTTGGTCTGGTGTCGATCATCATCATTTCCGAGAGTGCCGATTTCAACACCGTCAAATCCTGCCTCTTTCGCAAGTTTAAACCGTGCTTCGGTCGAACCGCCGGGTATTGATCCGATACATATTCCTTTTTTCATCTATTGCTCCTTTTGAATCTTTGCGCGTAGTTTGCTGTATGCCTCCACATTCGGTGCTAACGAAATGGCTTGATTAATAGCGTCCAAAGCCTGCATATATTGTGCATTGCGATAGTAAGTGTAGGCAAGCGTATCGTAATATTTCGCTGTCGGTGCCAAAGCGACTGCCTGCTGTGCCAAATGGATCGCTTGTTGCATCTCTTTACCAAGTCCGGCATAGAGGCGTGCGAGGTTGTTGTATGCCTCTGCTGCGGTCTTATCAACAGCAATCGCACGCTTAAACGCTGCAATTGCTGGTTCAAATCGGCGTTGATTTATATAGATAACGCCTAATTTGATCCGGATTTGTGCGTTATCCGGCGCGACCTCTGCGGCTTTCTTATACACCCCGACCGCCTTTTCGAGGGCACGTTGTTCGATAAAGACCTCGCCGAGGTGAAGGTATGCTGGCAGATAGAACGGGTGCACCTGCGTGGCGACTTCATAAATCTGTGCGGCTTCTGTTAAGTTGTCATAAGCCTCATGGAGTTCGCCGAGTTTGATGTATAGCACCGGCAGATTTGGATTGTTGTAGATGCCTTCTCGGAATCGGTGCATCTGATCTTCGTAGGTTTTTAAGCGTTGGAACTGCGCCATAGCAGCTGCAGCTTGCGCTTTGTCTCCAAGTTTCTGGTACGTGCGGGCACGCCTATAATGCACTTGTGATGAATATCGGTTTCGCACGAGTGCTGCATTGTAATATTCCATAGCCTGCTGGAAACGATTCTGTATCTCCGCGACCCTACCGAGTCCGTAGTAAGATTCAGTATGCTCCGGATTCAGGCGAATGGCTTCTCGGTAAGCCTTTTCAGCAGCGTTAAATCTACGTTGGCGGAGATAGACATCGCCAAGGTGGGTATGTGATTGCCCAGCTGCAGGCAACAGCATGAGTGATTGTTTGAGGTGTTTTTCGGCAAGCGACAATTTGCCTTGCAATTTATAAACAATACCTAATTGAAGGTGTGTGTTCGCATGCACCTCTTGTGGTGCTTTTAGTGCCAACGCCTCCTGGTATGCGGATGCAGCCGGACTCAGGTCATTGAGTTCTTGATGGACAAAACCTATATAGTATTGTGTGAGGCTGCTAATGTCCGCTGAGGTCCCAAATTCTTTTTGGATGGCTTGAAATTCGGCGAGTGCTAAATCATACTGCTCCGCCTCAAGGTAACGGACACCGCGTTCAAATCGAGTGTTAACGCCTTGTTCAGCATCACACCACTCTGCTGTGAGTGAAAGCGAGACAAGCAGGGCAAAAGAGAAGATAAGACTTTTCTCTATGGGGGGTAGAAAACATTGACGTGTAAACATGCAGAGATAAAAATGTGAATAGGGACAGCATAAGAGCCATCCCTATATTTCGGGGTGTGAAATTAATCACGACGTATCTTCATTTGTGCCCACGTCGTGGCGAGTTTGGCTTCTGGTTCGACGGGGAGAAGTTTGCCGTCCATAACATCTTCAACTTCGCCGGCATCAAGTGCCCTATCGTAGACATAGAGGTCGTCGAGGTAGAACTTTGCAGCTTGATAACCCGTTTGACCGATGTAGAGTTTCTCTGCGCCTTGCCTATGCTCTTTCGGGACACCCGGTTCTGCAACTTTTTTGCCATTGACATAGAATATCAACTTAGCACCATCTTTAACACCTGCGATATGATACCATTCGCCGATTTCAAATGGGTCGTTTTCTCCCTTAGGACCCGCGCAGCCTGTCCCTGCGTTACCAGGCTCAAACCGATAGTGGATGTGCAGAGGGACACGGTTACAGGTCCATATACCGGGTGAACGGTCAGAGCCGGGTGCTTTTTTCGCTATAATTTGATCCCAGCCACCGGAGTTCGCCTTCGTGAAGTTGACCCAGAAGAGGAAGGAATTATCCTGATAATCTTCCAACTCTTTGAAGGAATCAACTGTCACACTGTCAGTGCCTGCCTCGAATAATATCGAGCCTTTACCGTGGACAACTTCATCGGTGGCAATTTTCGCGCCCTTAACTAAATCACCATCATTACCGCCACCGGTTTCATCTTCTATCGTTCCGCCTTTTGCTTCATCGAAGCTGAAGTAAAGGATTAAGCCGTCGTCTTTAACAGCGGCATCTGTGGTGAGCGTGCTGCCTACTATTAGTAATGCGACAGCGAGTACGGACATAACTAAACGCATGAGTAAACCTCCTCATGTTTAATAGATGTGGGACAGTCTGAGCACCGTCCCACATTGAGTCGTGTGAAATTAATCACGATTTGTCTTCAGTTGTCCCCACGTTGTGGTGAGTTTGTTTTTCGGTTCCACAGGCGTGAGGTTACCGTCCATAATATTTGTGACCTCAGCGGCACTGACGGCTCTATCGTAGACGAAGAGCTCATCAATGTAGAAAAGGGCAGAGTTATAACCGGTTTTACCGATATACAGTTTTTCTGCGCCTTGCGCATGGGCTTCAGGAACCGTCTGTTCATCGACCACTTCACCATCCATGTAAAACTTGAATTGGTTACCTTCTTTGACCCCGGCGACGTGGTGCCAGTCTCCAACACCAAATTCATCACCTTCGCCTTCAGGTCCCACACAAAGGCTTCCTGCATTTCCTGGGTTGAAGCGGTAGTGGATGTGTAAAGTTGTGCGGTTACAGGTCCATATACCCGGAGAACGGTCGGAATCGGGTGCCTTTTTCGCGATGATTTGATTCCAGGCACCGGAGTTCGGTACAACGAAATTGAGCCAGAAGAGATAGGAGTTGTCCGTATACTCTTCCAACGCCTTGAAGGAGTCGACTGTCACACTGTCGTTACCATCGTCGCAGTACAACGAGCCTTTACCGTGGATGACTTCATCGGTGGCAATTTCGGCGCCATCAATGATGCCATCATTTCCGCCACCGGTTTCATCTATAACGAATCCGTCTTCTTCTGAATCGAAACTGAAGTAAAGGATTAGACCTTCGTCTTGAACTGCGGCGTGTGTCGCGAGCGCGCTGCCTACGATGAGTAGGGCAACGGCGAATAGATACGTGATTAAACGCATGAGCAAACCTCTTTATGTTTTAAACAGATTAAATTCTATGCGAGCCAATTATATAAGGGACTTTCAACTGGCCCCTTTAATGGAAAAACTCGCGTTTTTACTCTTTTTACTCGAAAAAATATTGTAAAAGAAACAGTAAAATATGTCAAGAAAAATTTGCATCTGGTACTTTGTAACCTAATGTCAGTGTAAAAAATAGATGCTGTTTAATTTCAGATATGCTATAATTAAAAAAGGAGAGTAAACATAATGGAACGTCCTAATAATTCACCTATATACGTCGTTGCGATCTGTGGAAGTCTGCGGAGCGGGAGTTCAACGCATGCTGCACTCCAAATTGCGCTTTCTGGTGCGAAAGATGCGGGTGCCGAGGTTGAATTGCTTCAACTGGGTGCGTACGACCTCGTTTTCCAAGGCTCTGTCGCTAATGAAGCTGACTATCCTGCGGGTGTATTCAAACTTCGGGAAAAGGTGAAACGCGCAGACGGCATACTTCTCGGTTCTCCTGAGTACCATGGCAGCTTCAGCGGTGTCCTTAAAAGTGCGCTCGATCTCATGGGCTTCGATGAATTTGAGAATAAAGTCGTCGGACTTATCGGTGTCTCTGGTGGACGGATGGGTGCAGCAAATGCGCTTTCTATGTTGCGCACGGTTGGCACAGCACTTCACGCGTGGGTTGTCCCGAAAGACGCATCTATCCCGAACTCATCTAATGCGTTTGATGCTGAGGGTAATTTGCACGACGCTGAATTAACCGCGCGCCTCAAAGCCGTAGGTCAACAGGTTACCGAATTCGCGGCACTTCGGAACTCCGCATAAATCTGAAAAATACAACAAGTTGAGAGAAATAGAATTTGGCAGGTTCAATGGACGCAATACATAACTGGGACGCATGGATTGGTACAGATGAAGCGGGAAAAGGTGATTATTTTGGTCCACTCGTTGCTGCAGCAGTTTACGTGGATGCGGAATGTCGCGAAACTTTCTCAGATATGGGTATTACTGATGGGAAAAGACTATCAAATCGTCGTATCCAGGATCTCGCGGAATCGATACGCTGTTGTTATGCACAACATATCGTTGTTGTGGAAAAGATGCCTGCTGAATACAATGCCCTTTATGCGACTCTCCGCAGGCGAGGACAAAACCTAAACCATCTGCTTGCGTCGCTCCATGCTGATGCTATTCGGACGTTGGCAAACAGCGTCGGCGCGAAACACGCACTTGTTGACCAGTTTTCTAAAGACGATCTGATCACTCGGCAGCTCATCCGAGGCACAAATAACGTGCCACCTTTACAACGTGGAGCCGTTTCGACTGCCTTGGGGATAGAGATAAAACAGGTTACAAAGGCGGAACGCGATATCGCGGTCGCCGCAGCCTCTATCATTGCCCGCGATGCTTTTCTGACAGGCATGGATACGTTGTCCGAAAGATATGAGATGTGTTTACCGCGAGGCGCGTATCAGGTTGTGGAAGCCGGTAGAGAATTTGTTAAACTGCACGGAAGTGACGCATTACAAAATGTAGCGAAACTCCATTTTAATTTGACTGAGGCTGTCCGTGCTTTGTAAAATTCTTTGTAGGACGAGAGAAATTATGGAAGAATTGTTTAGTATCCATTACGCCGAAGTTGGACTCAAAGGAAAGAATAGAGTATTTTTTGAAAAACGGCTTGCGAACAACATCAAACTGTCCCTGCAAGGTACCGGATATGCTGAAGTAGAAAGGCTTCACGATAGAATTCTCGTGCACCTTGGGCAACATGCCGATATTTCTAAGATTAAAGAACGGCTGCGACAAGTTATGGGTATCGCTCATTTCGAGCTTTCATGCCGTACCGAAAACAACATCGCAGCTATTAAAGAAGCAGCGTTGCGGCAAATCCAAGATGCTTCTTGCGAATCCCTGAAAGTTGAAACAAGGCGAGCAGACAAAACCTTTCCACTCACTTCCCCGGAGGTTAGTGCCGAGGTTGGCGGGTATCTCATCAAGGAAACAGGCACCCGGGCTGATATGCATAACCCCGACCTTACCTGTTGGGTTAAAATAACACACAACGCTGCATATATCTCTACAGAGAAAATTCAAGGGATCGGTGGTTTGCCAGTCGGTGTGAGCGGTAAGGTACTTGTGATGTTGTCCGGCGGGATTGACTCTCCTGTCGCTGCATGGCAAATGATCAAACGCGGCGCGAAAGCCGTTTTTATTCACTTTTATAGTTACCCTTATACCGATAAGGCTTCTTTGGAGAAGGTCATCGAAATTGCCCAGCTCTTAGCGGTATCCAACTATCGTAGCACCCTCTATCTCGTTCCGTTTGCAGATCTCCAGCAGATGATTGTCGCCGCAACGCCCGCGCCGTTCCGAGTTTTGTTGTATCGGCGGATGATGACACGGATCGCGGAGCGTGTTGCCGCTATGGTCGATGCGGAAGCACTTGTTACGGGGGAAAGTCTTGCACAGGTAGCTTCGCAGACGTTGACAAATCTCCGAACGATTGAAGCGATTGCTGAAATCCCTATTCTGCGTCCACTCATCGGCGAGGACAAAGCTGAAATAATCACAAAAGCACAACGGATAGGGACCTTTGATGTCTCCACGCGTCCGCATCAAGACTGTTGCTCGCTCTTTGTGCCTAAACACCCTGCCACGCGGGCATCGCTTACCGAGTTAGAAAATGCAGAATCGGGGTTGGATGTAGATACACTGGTTGAAGACGCACTAAATAATATTGAAAAACAGGTCGTCGATTGAATTTGGTTTGATGGTAGATTATAGGCGCGTTTCTGTCGATAGCGCGATTAGAAAGATGGCTTCTCAAAAAATACTGCTTATTCGACTCAGTTCCCTTGGCGATATTGTGCTCACAACCCCCGCGATCCGCGCGGTTCGCGCCCATTTCCCAGACGCATACATTGCTATGCTCGTCGCGAAACAATCCGCGGAGATCCTCCGTGAAAATCCACATCTTGATGAAATCATTACGTTCAACCGGCTTGCTAAAGACAAGGATACCGGTGAGATGTTGCGGATTAGCCGTCATCTGCGTGGACGGAAATTCACGATGGCTATTGATTTTCAACGGAAGTTTCGTACTGAGATGCTAATGTATTTCAGTGGTGCTGCTGAACGTGTCGGTAAAGGTCGATGTTGTACCGTCCGCGTTCATGAGCAGGGGAACAAGCATGCGACAACACATTATTTTAACATGTTACATGCAGCTGGGATTCCAGCAGAAGATCAGAGGTTGGAACTCTTTCTCTCTGAATCTGAGCGGTTAGATGCGGCGCAGCGGTTTGACGCTGCAGGCGTTAACGATGGACAATTAAAGGTGGGTTTTTTTCCGGGGGCAGGATGGAAGTTGCGCGAATGGATGCCTGAACGCTTCGCTGCCGTTGGGGATAGACTTGTAGAGCATTTCAACGCCAATGTCTTGATTTTCGGGGGACCAAAAGAGGTGGAACTCGTGCAGACTGTTGCGCATCTCATGAACGCACAGGCTATTCCGTTTGCGGGTAACCTTCAGGTTCGGCAGTTAGCCGCCTGCCTTGAAAAGTGTGATCTCTTTCTCACCAATGACACCGGTCCGATGCATATCGCTGCAGCGGTCGGAACCCCTACTGTTTCTCTGTTCGGTCCCGGCAATCACATCCGATTTCAACCGCTCGGAACATCGCATCAAACCATCCGTCACGCCGTGCCGTGTAGCCCTTGTAAGCAGTTCACGGATAAGTGCAAAGACAACATCTGCATGAAAGGTATCGGTGTGGATGAAGTATGGGAGTCCGTCTCTCGTACCCTTGCGAAAGTTGCTTAACCTGAACCAAGTCAGTGTATTACCCGCACGCTGCCTCAAAGACGCGTAGATGGTTTTCGCCAAGCACTTTTCGGATATCGTCATCGGAATAACCGCGTTCGCTCAACCCCTCAGCGATTTTGATGAATTCACTTGCATCCTTAAGCAGATCCCCACCGCCATCAAAATCCGAACCGATGCCGACATGGTCAATGCCCGCGATGTCGATTGCGTAGGCAATATGGTTAAGCAATTGCGCCAGGGGTGGCATTTTTTCCCAGCCATCCATAGTGATAAATCCTGGAACAAAGGTGATACCGACAACACCGCCATTTACGACTAAGGCTTTCAGCTGTTCGTTGCTTAAGTTCCGCGGATGTCGGCACAAAGTCTTGCAATTGCTATGAGAGGCGATGACAGGGTGCGCCGAGATTTCGAGAACGTCCCAAAATCCGCGTTCACTGATGTGCGAGACATCCACTAACATCCGAAGACGGTTCATCTCTTTAACCAATGCCATCCCAAATCGGGTCAAGCCGCCGCCCAAATCCTCTTCATCATTCCCTGTTGATGCCCATGTATTTAGATTATGCGTTAAGCCAATGGAGCGGAC
Source organism: uncultured Poribacteria bacterium (assembly GCA_951828385.1). Taxonomy (GTDB): domain Bacteria; phylum Poribacteria; class WGA-4E; order WGA-4E; family WGA-3G; genus WGA-3G. Next base: position 1,390,741 of record OX639973.1, on the reverse strand, counting down.
ACCCAGCAAATAGAGCGAGCGGAGTATATTCAGACTCCGTTCGACTGCCTCACTGTTTTCAATGACGAGCACCGCAGCGAGTTTACCGGCTGCTTTCGCCTCGCGAATGTCCCTCGCTTTCCGAACGATGCAGATGTCGTCAGCGTTTGCTGTCACTTCTTCGTTGAACCACCCGAAGGCATCTAACGCGTAGGCGAGATGGTTTTTCCATGCGCGCGTCACGTCAACAGCGAAGAAAGCGGCATCAATGCCACCTTGCCGCATTTTCGGGATGTTAAGTTGGATACCGATAGCATCCTCTTCGGGTGGCACGGCACCGCGAAGGTAAGCGATCGTGCCAATCGGATCCATTGGGTTTCGGGCATTCTCGTCAGCAAGGCTCACATTACCGCGACGAATGTGTGCGACAATCGCATCGTTGTGCGAGTCAATCACAAGTGCTTGTTCGTGCAATTCTGCGATCCGCGTATCTAATTGGGGGTGTCTGTTTTGCTTTTGCATAATCCTCAGGCTAAATCCAATACTGTTTGTATCGTTCGTTTGGCTATATCAGGCGTAATCCGTAGCGTTGTCGCAACGGTGTACGGAAGTTTATGGTGTACGACATATTCGGATAGATTGATAAGCGTATCAGCAACCGCCTCAGGGGCGACAGCTGACGGACGATAGTTAATCTGCAAACACTGCAATGCGTGACGATATTGCATCCACGGTTGCGATTGCAACGCAGCCATCAGTAAAATACCCAATCCTACCAATTCGCCGTGTAAAAGATTTTCACTGTTTGCAGATGTTAAGTGCTTCTCAAGCGCGTAAGTAAAATAGTGTTCGCTGCCCTCTTCAACGCGACTATGCCCGCATAGATGACAAAGTTGCACCTCCATACAGAGCAGATCGAGTAGAAGTTTCAGTCCTTTAGGTGTACCGCTGCCGATCTCGCGTGCGTTTTCCAAGAGCGTTTGGAGAAGGGTTTCCGCTATAGCAACCGCCTGCGGTGTGATCTGTTGATCAGATGGGTTCTCACCCATTTTCTCCGCTTCCTGCCAATCCCAGAGTGCCGTTGCGATTGAGAGTATTTCTGCTGCACCACTCGCCCGCATTGCAGCGGGTGCGTTGCACAGCAGATCCATATCTACGATAACCGTATCAGGTGTCTTCGTCCGGAGATATTGGACACATCCGTTTTCTCTAACACCTGTTGCATCGGTGAGAAAAGCGTCTGTTGATAAGATCGTCGGGATCGCGATGAGGGGCAATTCGTTTGCTGCCGCAACGTACTTGGCGGTATCAATTGCCAGACCACCACCGACTCCGTAAACCACTTCACCTTCGCATACATCGGCAAACGCGGCCATAGCTGCCGCTGTGTTTGCGTCAACGTAGATAAGGTGATGCGGGTTAATATCAATGCCTTTGACAGCCTTCCAAGCAGGTTCCGTCGTCAAGACGACTGCCTCGCGCCGTTCTTTAATATCAGCAAACGCGCGTGTCAGAATACTTGGCAATCGTCCAATAGTTTTTTCAGAACGCTCATTTAACAACATCAGAATCCTCTGGTCTTACTTCACTGACAATGGTCGGTCCACAAGATAAATTTGTCGGGAACCTTCGTGAACCGAATCGAAGGTAATCGTTTTTCCGTCCGGTGCCCAACGCGGGTGTAAATCGCATACGAATTTTGAAACCGAAATCTAACTTATATCGTTTTACCCTTTAGTCATATTTCCAAAAAGCTAAGTGGTCACTCTGAATGAATTCGGCACCTTCCTGAATATAGCGCGCGATAAGCCTTTTGTATTCTTAACCACAAGCGATCCGGACGATAAAAAAATGCAATTTGCAGTAAGAACGGATACTGGTAAACTTCGCGATAGGAACGAAGACTTATACTATTTTGATACGCAACTTCAACTGTTTGCTATCGCTGATGGTATGAGTGGACACGAACGCGGCGACATCGCGAGTCGCATTGCCCTTGAAGTTATTCAAGGGTGGGCGGAAACCCAAGCGTCTCCGCAGAGCGACTTAGGCCCCATGAAACGCCTCGGTGTTCTGAGCGAACTTGCGGAGGCAGCAAACCAGCGTATTTACACTTCCACCGAGCGTCAAGGCAAAGGGCGCGGCATGGGCACAACCCTCATCGCGGGTTTTGTTACCTTTAGTTACCTCGCGTATGTTCATGTTGGCGATAGTAGACTCTATGTCCTACGTGATGAAACACTCACACAAATAACGACAGACGATTCCATCGTTCAAAAGATGGTCGAAAAAGGTGAAATAACACCCGAAGAGGGACGCGTCCATGAAAAACGGAACCTCATTACACAGGCGATCGGCTTGAGGTCAGAGGTTACCGTCAATGCGGATGCCTATCCACTTGTTCCGGGTGATATTGTCCTCGCCTGTACCGATGGTCTCCATGACCTAATTATCAACGACGACGAGATTGCCGACATTATCTTGTCTGCCGCTGATATTGAAGAGGCATGTGAAAACCTCATCAGCAAAGCACTTGATTATGGCGGCACCGATAACGTTACTGTCCTTCTTGTCGCTGTTGATTAACCGACCTTACGCCATCCCTCTTTTTTAGGTTCCTAAGTTTTCCAAAAACGCAATCATAATTCCGACGGACTTTCCCCGTGTTCTCCAAAAACCAACACACCGTCTGGGTCTGTTTCTTCTTCCTGCACTTCCACATGTGCGGGCATCGTTAGCTCCGGCAGTTCAATCCGCCCGGCTTCAGCCCACAAGCGTTCGAGGTTATAATAAGCACGTCTTTCGGACAGGAAAACATGGACAACAAAATCGACGTAGTCTAACAGAATCCAATCTGCTTTACGTGCGCCTTCCTGATGCCAAGGTTTCTGTGACCAGTTGCTTTCAAGTTCCTCAAGAACGGCTTGCGAAATACCTTCTACTTGGATGTCCGAGACACCACTGAAGATCGCGAAGAAGTCCGTGAAACCATCAAGTTCACGTAAATCAAGAATAACGCCATCTTGTGCGCGTCGGCTTATCGCTGCTGAAGCTGCGGCTTTTACCATATCTAACGTGTTTTTTCCGTTTTCCATTGCAAGTTCCTTTAAGTGTTAGTGCTTTCTAACGTGCTGTTGTAGGTATGAAGCGTATTTGGATGAATCGTGACACCTTTATCGAGGAGGTGTTCAATCTTCGCGCGAGCGACATGATGGACAGCACGCCCTAAGTCTGTGTATGCTAACTCCCGGACGATATGAACAGCGTTATGTGTCCGTGTCGGTTCCGCGAAGTCCGCTACGTATAATATCTGTGATATAACCCCCATTGACGGATTTCCGGTTGTGTGGTTGCGAATGGCTTCGAGCACCTCAAGTTCTGTTACAGCAAATTTCTCAACAGCCAACTTTACACCTATAAGTGGATGCAAAAGCGAAGCGGTTACCTCTTCAATCGGGTCAAGGCGAATCTCATAGCTGCGTACCGCGCTATATAACGCTTGAGGGGGCATCCATTTCGCGCTATCATGTAAAAGCGCAGCAAGGTTCGCATGCCAAACGTCCGCTTTATGAATACACGCGAGATCAATCGCCATCTCTTGTACAGCGAGTACATGTTGAAACCGTTTCGCACTCAATTTGTCTGAGAGATATTGTTGAATTTCAATCGACTTCGGGTGTGTCCGAAGTTCTTTAAGTAGGGTGTCCATCTGATCGTATACGTCGTCTAATTACTCTCTCTCATCATCAATGCGAATCCCTAATTTGGCTAACTCCGCAAGAAGTTCTTGCTCAGTATCAGACAAAATCGTGTCCGGTAAAGCGGTGCTAATCGTGTATTCCTCATTCATCCATTTGGCGAGATCGGCTGCCTTACACCGGGCACTACAGAACGGGAAATTTTTGGGTAAAGGTGTCCCGACTTCCCACACAAAATCATAAACTGTTCCGCACATGCTGCATGTATGTTCCACGGTTTCAATATCCTTATTCTCTGACTTCGGTGTTTTAATTTTTAAACGCATACTCCGAGTTACTGATACAACCGATACCGCTGAATATAAGATTCAACTGTTTCAGGCAGAAGATACCGAATTGAAAGCCCCTTCCGAATCCGTTCACGAATGGCTGTCGCAGATATATCCACACCTGTTATCGGGAAGGTCGTAACCCGTTTGCGCACCGCCAATGGCACCCGGTTCAGGTCGTAATTCGGACGTGTTGTCGCGATCATAATACACCGCGCCAAGACCTCGTCAAAATCTCTCCAAACTTTATACTCGATGAGCGAATCTGCACCGATGATCCATGCGAGTTCGGTCGTCTCTCCGTAAAGTTTTTGTAAGGCTTTCAGCGTCTCAATAGTATATGAAGGACCGGCGCGTTCGAGTTCTATTCGTGACACTTCAAAATGTGTATTCTCTGCAATCGCCAAAAGTGCCATCTGATATCGGTGTTCGGGTTCAATAATATCGGTATCTGCGACCTTATGCGGGGGTCTGGCAGAAGGGATAAATAAGATCTTATCGTAGCCCAATCCGACCCGGACCTGCTCAGCACTCAGCAGATGTGCATAGTGAATCGGGTTGAACGTCCCGCCCATCACAGCGATTCTTTTCGTTGTTTTCAGCATCAGAATGTCCAGCAGATGCAAGCTTGATATAGTGAACCTTGTGCTTTTCTATGTCTCTTAAAGTATACAGGTTTGCATAAGAAAAATCAATGTAAAAATCGCGGGGCGTTAACTTCCGTGTACGCGGACTTTGTAATCGTCATAAGCCCGTTCAATCTGCTTCGCGGATTCTTCGGGACCGATGAAATGCGCGCCAGTCAACACAACAGGTGGTTGCCCGCGTTCTGTTAGCAGCTCAGCAACTCGGCACTTAATTGCATTGACAATTGAGAGTGTGCCGATGCTCGACGTAGGGCCCACCGGATACGCCAGATTCGGGATTTCGACAACCGCATCACCGGGTGGGTTGCAGTTGTCAATGGTTAGGTCCGCGATTTCAAAGAGCCGTTTGCCCGAAGTGTGCTTTGAAGTAGATGAACGACTGTGCGCGAGAGAACTCACCGCGATGACAGGTAGGTTTCGCGTTTTTGCTCCCATCGCTATTTCGATAGGCAGGATATTCGTTCCAGAATTGGAGAATACCATCATGCAGTCGTGAGCACCGAAACTGAAATTGCGTAAGATGACTTCCGCATATCCTGAGATGTTTTCCAAAAAAAGTGCCTGCCGTTGACCGTTGCAACCGACGACTTGGTTATGATAGGTAACCGCTAATTCCACGATCGGAAAGAACCCCGGAAAGCTGCCATAGCGAGGGAACATCTCCTCGACTGCCATGCGGGAGTGTCCCGATCCAAATAGATAGACGAGACCATCTTCTGCTATGCTCTCAGCACACATATCGGAGGCTTGTGCAATCGCGTCGGTCTGCGTCGCTTCAATCTGTTTCAAAATATCTTGTGCAGTATGTAGGTAACTTAGATGGGAAGTATTCATAATATTGTCTGCTGTAGCCTCAGTCGCTTGATTTTTGAATTTATAAAATGTAATGCGTGTGTCCATATTGCTAAGATGCCAGCATCTATTCTATCACAATTCTGACATATCCACAATGTTTTTCTGGAGGGTCTTCATTGGAGGAATCCACTCTTGAGACGAAGAGTTTTCTGCTGCCCTGCTGTCTCCAAGAGGATCTGCTTGGCTTGAATCTCAACAACTTCGGTGTCTGCGTCGAGTTTATCACCGGTAGTGACGATGTGCGTTTTATTTGTAGCGGTGGATTGGAGGATCGCTTGTGGGGGTACGTTTTTGTCGGTGGGCAGGATTGTGCCAAGCAAGCGATAGGGTTCACTTGGACGTGACGGTGCCCAGCCCAACGGACGGAAGAGGTCGTTGTCAATGATCGTGCGGTAGAAATCGGAGTGCAGGGATTGAAATGTAGGAGATTGGAAGCGTGTGCGCGACGGGGTGCGGGGCTGCCCGCCGAGGCGAGACGGTGAATTCGATGTTTCCGTGACAGGAGATGGTTCAGGTATCGGTGGCGAGGGCGAGGGAACACTCACGACAACAACGATCGCCAGGAAAAGCAACGCGCCAGGAATCCGAAGATTACCAGCGCGTCGGTTGAAAGTGATTTGAGTTTGCATCGTGGCTACTGCGCCCAACACTTCAAACCGTTTCGTTTCCGATAGGGCTTATTGCAGATCGGCGTTGAACTCTGACACCGCTGCCACGTTTGACCGCATTCACTATAACGACACGTCCGAACCCGATGCAGATTCACCGCTGAACTCGAATTCGGATTATAAGTATGACCCGCTGAACACGTCGCCTCTGGTGGTTCAGGTGCGGGGTCGGGGGCTGATGGCGGTGTGCTACTCGGTGGTGTGCTACTCGGTGGTGTGCTACTCGGTGGTGTGCTACTCGGTGGTGTCGGGTAGACATGCGTATGGGAATCACAGGCATAAAAACTCGTCACCGTGCAGTAATTTCCGTTGGAGTCTGTTGAGGAACAACTCGCTTATAAACTGTGATCCCCACTCGCGGAGGTGCTATCACCACACGGGCGTGTGGTTTGGGTACTACTGTGGATGCCGTTGGGATCATACGGGTCATGGAGCCCAGAGCCAGTAGAACCGGATTCAAGGCTATCATCATGAGAACCGCTAAAGGACCACCACGTATTCCGGTGATCTCTTTTTGTATTTTGGCAATTTCGGTAGCCCTGATTGCAGCGTTCTTTGCGTACGTCACCTTCCCAAAACCATTTTTGACAGAAACGCACGTGATGCTTTGCATATCCAACCTCATCACAAGTGTAGTAGATAATCCCATCCCCCGCAATGGGTGAACTATAGCCCGCGGGCGGTGTCTCTTGCCCGCACCGAAGTTGATGCGTAGAGTAAGCGGCACTTGGCGTAGGAAACGTCACGGAACACGTCCCCGAAACGAAGTGATTACCCCGACACGAAAATGACAGCAAATCATCACGACACGTCTTCTTTTCCCAACTCGGCACAAAATGGTTGACATCAGACGGCGAGGTATGTTGACTGGCATGATGCGAATTTACAGTATTCACAGCGTTCTTATGCGCACTGTTATATAACGGAACCGTCACCTCATAAAACCAATCAATCTTAGACTTAACATTATTCAACGTCGAACTATACAAATCCATAAGGCTTGAAGTCTCATAGACGAGTTTGAACGCCGCTTCTGTCTGCCCCGCTAAACTGGCCGCTATCGCCCAAAAATTACTGCCCATCAAATCTACTACATAGTTTATCGTACTTTTGCGGCGATTCGCATCTGAAACCGAACTCCATTTTGAACTTATCTTGTCTACAAGAGACCACGCATCCGTAACATCCTGACGCCTTGTTATCACTTCATCTGACATGGACTTCAAATCATCGAGTGCGTTGGTTACCAATTGGTCAGGGGTGGCTTCAGATGAAACGGCACAGAAAAAGAAAACCGATGAACAGATAACGAACATTCCAATCGTAAAAATGCTTTTTCGCATGAAAATAGCCTCCTATTCCGCTGTAAGTGCATAAGCGTACTTTTCCGAGACGAGCACCCATCCTATCTTGAGTAACTCTTGCGCCCGCACCCATTCTGCCCGATATTGTTGGTACGCCTCACTATTGGCGAAAACCTCCTCATAATGCATCGCCTCGCGTCTATCTGCCAACGCATCTAATTCTTCAGTAGATCTCCAACTCCACTCACTCTTATACCTCATTGCTTTTAGGTATTCGGGGTGGGTTGTGTGGCCGATACTCGGATAGTATATTGTCAGATACAAGTTTCGCGCCAGTGCCGCTGCCTCTGTGTCATCGGGCGGGAACTCCGGTATCCAACGCGCACTCCAATGCCCCCGCTCTTCTGCCTGTGCGCGGAGTGCTTCCACGGGGTGGCTCGCAAGCAGTTCAGCGTGATACGTTAATGGGCCTGACGACTGTGGCACGGGAACTGAGACTTCCGAACTCTCTGGTGTCGCAGGTTCATTAACCTGCGCAGTGGGTGGCTGTTCCACCGGTACATGCGGAGCAGCATGCCATTCATCGCCGTGCCAATGTCCGCCCTGTGAGGTATCCTCAACGGCTGCTTGGGGGGTCAGTTTTTCAGGCTCAACCGTCTTGTAAATCACAATCGGTTCTTTTGGTGGCTGTATCGCGAGCATGTAAAGCCCTACACCCGCTATTGCGAGAATAAACACCGATAACGGTATCCAGTATTTTCGGATAAACATCTGTTTCTCTCCTTTCGGTTGTTGGCCGCCCCTGTTATTTCGTGTCCACATCGGGACAGATAGATTCACACGGCGGGGAGATCAGTTTGGGTTGACAGATTTCGGGACTTTGGCGACACAGGGTCCGCGTCGCGTTTTTGGCGCGCATGGCATATCCGAGCGTCGCCATCAGTAAAAGTAAAACGATGGGGAACCATCTGTGGATGTCCTTTCGCATCGGTTAACACTCCTTTTTTGATGTCTTCCACGGGTGGCGACAAGTGTCCCTCTCTTTAAGATACCATGCACTCGGACACTCGTCAAAGAAAAAAGTCGTATCGCGAGCGACCGCGCCTGTAGGGTGGGGCTGCGATGCAACGCCAAAAGCCCGCGATGCCGCGTGGAAGACGATGACAGCATGCGGGCACAGAGAGGTCTTACAACTCTTAAAACAGTGACACCCTTCAGTTTTCAGTCAGGATTTGGAAATCCCATCTACCGAACATGACGCGAAGGGCGTTCCTACAGCGAAAAGCCTACCAATGAAAGAACGAAATTATTGGAGAACTGAAACTAAGCACCCGTGATGAATATATTTTCTTGTGGATTTTAAAGTGAGAAGTCTGTTATAATTTCCATGTATTCTGTAGAGTACGCAATAAATTCCAAAGGGCACGACTCGTATGCCTATAAGAAGAAAAGGACACTGTTTTTTAATGAAACACATAAAGATTCCCGGCGTCAGCAAAGACATCTCCCACCTGATTCTGGGCAGCATGATGTTTTCGCCTACGAAATTCGACTATAGCACTGAAATGCTTGACGCATTTTTTGAAGCGGGTGGGAATGCGCTTGATACCGCACACGGCTATGGCGGTGGTGATAGTGAGATGTTAATAGGACTCTGGATGCGGCAACGTGGGAACCGAGGCGATGTTTTTCTCATTGATAAAGGTGGACACCCACAAGGTAGAGTGCCACGCCCGCGTCTCTCACCTGAAGAACTCAAAGCCGATCTTGATGAAAGCATTGCACGACTCCGGACTGATTATATCGATCTTTACATGCTCCATCGCGATGACCCTGTCATTCCGGTGCGTACGATTATTGATTATCTGAACGAAGAGATAGGAGCTGGACGCATCCGTGCCATTGCTGCCTCGAACTGGCAACCGCAACGTATCATTGATGCGAACGCTTATGCAAGTGAAAACGGACTTGCGGGTTTTGTCTCCTGCAGCAATAATATTAGTCTCGCTGTGCCGATGGAACCGATGTGGGGCGGATGCGTCTGCGTTGATGATGCCGCACGCGCATGGCATCAGGAGAGCCAGTTTCCGTTGATGCCGTGGTCTTCGCAAGCGCGCGGCTTCTTTAGCGGTGCTTTTACAGCAGAGAACCCTGATAACGGAGATATGGTGCGCGTCTATTACAATGACGAAAACTTTGAGAGGCTTGCACGCGCAAAAAAATTAGGCGAAAAATACGGCTATTCCCCAATTCAAGTCTCTCTCGCATATTGCTTGAATATTTCTTTCCCAGTTTTCCCGATTGTTGGTCCCGCGACTTTAGATGAAATGGATTCCTCACTCGGCGCAATGAGCCTTGAACTCTCTGATGATGAGATGCAATGGCTTAACTTAGAAATGGATAGTAACCCCTTATGATGATTCGGATTTTTTATCTCCTATTCTGCCTTCAATTCATCCTTCTCCCGCTCGGCTTTGTCCAAGAGAGCTGAGGTGCCTGAAGCAATCCCGCGATTCCACGTGGCGGGATTGGTGAAGTCAGTTTGGCTTCAGGAGAGATGAAGAGATTCCAGAGTTCTTTGAGTATGATGCGGTGGTTTGACGCACAAGGTGGACATGAAGAAGCAAAAGGTGTCTCTCCAGACGGGAAAGTCATAGAGGTGCCGCTTCATCGCCATCATGTTAAACTAAACATTTTTCGCGTTGATATCGGGTTGAAGTATCAGTTCGCTTCAGAGTGGACCCTGGAAGCAAATGTGCCGTACGAGACCAAAATCCAAGAGGCAACTATTGAGGAGATTGAGCAGATCACGCAGGTACAACGGGAAGCGATTTTACGCAATCAGAATAATCATCATCGAAATGAGACCTATATCGGACTCGCTGATGCAGATATTCTATTGGGGTATCATACGCACGGGTTACTAAAAGATAGCGATTTTTTGATGGCGCGTATCGGGACGACAATCCCATTTGGTAAGACAGAAGAAGATCCATGGAAGTTAGGAAATAATGGGCTTGAGCACCTCCATATCCAGTTCGGTACTGGAACTTTTAATCCGAGCGTAGACCTGCATTACAGCCTTCCTCTCTACAATGGGTTGGCAATGAGCGCGAGTGTTCGTGGAAAGTTTCCATTCTATGAAAACAACAAAACCTATCGCGGTTCAAGGGAACTGACTTACACAGCCGGTCTGAATTACCGTTTGAATGACTGGATTTCATTCCAGACAAGTTACCTTGGTTTTTATCAGTCCTATGCCTATTGGGCAGGAGAGTTGGACATCAATACCGGGCTCCTTTTCAGCATGGCATCTGTCGGGGCATCGGTTGTGACACCTTATAACATCCCGTTATCTGTGACAGTGATGTTCCCCTTGAGCCAGAGAACGCTTTATGAAGAGAGCGATGCTTTTGAATTTGGTCCTTTGGTCTCCTTGACAGCTCTATATGCGTTTTAGGATACCGTTTTGCCTGTAAAAAAAGGCGTATTTCTACAAGAAGATGATAAAATTATTGAAACATCACACCACAATGCGAAGAATCAATATTGAAGAGGTTCCCTTATTTACAGATACCAATATCCGTTGCTGCCACGGGCTCGGTGCGGTTAGAAACCGCACCTACCAGGGGGTGTGTGTAAGTCCTATCAATTTTAGGGCATTGCTTTCGAGCAGATGTTTCATCGTCCTAATGGTGCTCGCTTTTTTTCTGAGTTGTGGGGTGCCGAATAATCCGTATCCGAAATCTGAACAGGACGAGGAAATCTATTACAGCACGTTTGCTGAAGAACCGAAGCACTTTGATCCGGCGGTGTCCTATAGTTCAGACGAATACACTTTCATCCAGCAGATTTATGAACCGCCTTTAAGGTATCATTACCTGAAACGTCCATACGAATTGATCCCACTGACAGCGGAGGCAGTCCCACAGCCCCGATATTACGATACTGACGGAAAACAGTTATCATCAGATGCCGCCGCAGCGTCGGTCGCGCGCGCTGTGTATGAGATTCGCATCCGTCCGGGTATTATGTATCAGCCGCACCCCTGTTTCGCGAAGACTGAAAGTGGCGTATTGCGGTACCACGACTTGACAAAAGCAGACGTGAAGGGTTTTAACGAGATCAAAGATTTTCCGATGACAGGGACGCGTGAATTGAGCGCAGCGGATTATGTCTACCAGATCAAACGGATGGCGGATCCGCGTCTCGGCTGCCCTATTCTTAGCACATTGAAGGATTATATCCTTGGGATGGAAGCGTACTCGGCTGCGCTTGCTAACGGACAGGAAGCGGCTGCCTTTCCGGGTGTAGCGGTTGTGGATCGTTACACCTATCGGGTGATCCTGAAAGCGAAATATCCGCAGTTTATCTACTGGTTAGCGATGCCCTTCTTTTCACCGATGCCGAAAGAGGCGATTGATTTTTACAGCCAACCTGTTATGAAGGATCGGAACATCACAATTGATAGGTTTCCTGTGGGAACGGGTGCCTATCGGATAGAAACGCTCCTTGCACACAAGGAGATCGTTCTCGTTAAGAATGAGAATTTTCGGGTTGAGCGTTACCCATCAGGTGGAGAACCCGGCGATAGAGAAGCTGGACTGCTTGACGACGCGTGGGAAACTATCCCGTTTATACCGAAAGTTGTCTACAAATTAGAAAAAGAATATATTCCGCGCTGGAATAAGTTCTTGCAAGGTTATTACGATAGTTCCGGTATCTCTTCAGATACATTTGACAGTGCCGTTACGTTTAATGATACGGGGGATCCGCGAGCCAGTGAGGCGTTAAAAGCGAAACATATCGTGCTGCGCACCAGCGTAGAACCGACGACTATCTATCTCGCTTTTAATATGTTAGATGATACTGTCGGTGGGTACACCGTAGAGAAGCAGAAACTTCGCCAAGCGATTTCGATCGCCTTGGATTACGAAGAGTATATTGAAATCTTTCTCAATGGACGTGGTGTTACGTCACACAGTCCACTGCCACCGGGTATTTTCGGCTACGAAGCAGGTGAGACCGGTATTAATCCGTATATCTATGACTGGGATGCAAGCACCAACCGTCCGGTCCGCAAATCTATTGAAGCAGCACGCCAACTTCTCGCAGAAGCAGGCTACCCCGGTGGACAAGATAGTAAGGGGAATCCGCTGATTGTCTCTTTTGATAACACGTGGAATTCCGCAGGTGCCACGTCCCGCTTAACGTGGATGCGAAATAAATTAGAGCAGCTCGGCATCACGATGGAGAGTCGCACGACCGATTACAATCGATTTCGCGACAAAGTGAAAAACGGGAACTTCCAAATCATCTTCTGGGGGTGGCATGCGGACTACCCCGATGCAGAAAATTTCCTATTCTTGCTCTACGGTCCGAATAGTAAGGCACTCCGTGATGGTGAAAATGCTGCCAACTACGATAATCCAGAATACAACCGGCTCTTTGAAACGATGAAAAACATGGAGAACTCGCCGGAACGGTTGACACGCATTCGCGAAATGAACCGTCTGTTACAACGCGATGCGCCTTGGGTCTTTGTCTATCACCCTGTCGTTTTCGGTTTGTCGCATCAGTGGTTGAAGAACAGTAAACCGAGTGCCTTGGGGCGTGGAAACTTCAAGTATCTCCGCATTGATGCCAGTCAGCGGGCAGAAAGCCGTCAAGCGTGGAATCAGCCTATTGTTTGGCCCCTATGGGTCTGTCTCGGATTGCTGATTTTAGGCACGATTCCGGCTGCCATCACAATTTGGAAACGAGAAAGACAGGCAAAGCAGGCGCACATTGCTGATGAGGCGTCAGAAAATTAAAAATATCGAATGTGTTTGCGTGCGCCCACCGAAGTAGGCGCAGTTTTGTAAAAAATTTATCACGCTGGTGCAGAATGCTCACTTATATTATACGGCGAGTTCTTTATGCGGTCCCGATCTTAATAGGCGTAAACCTCATCGTCTTTTTCCTCTTTTTTATTGTCAATTCTCCCGATCAGATGGCACGGAAGATTCTCGGTGAAAAGAACATTACGCAGGAAGACGTTGACAATTGGAAGATACAGAACGGTTATCACCTACCCCTCTTCTTCAATACCGAGGCATCAGGGGACGGACACTTTACTGAGACGATCTTCTTCCAGAAATCAGCGAAACTTTTCCTCTTTGATTTCGGGAAATCTGATACGAACAACATTGATATAACCTCGCAAATCTCGCAGCGCATGTGGGCAAGCCTCGCTATTGCTTTGCCGACGTTCCTTGTCGGACTTCTCGTAAATATCACTGTTTCAATGATTGTGGCGTACTACCGAGCTACCTATGTCGATTTCTGGAGCACAATCGTTGCGGTGATGGTTATGTCTATCTCTCAACTTTTTTACATTATTGGTGGGCAGTGGTTGTTTGGAAAGATGCTGCGCCTCTCTCCGATTTCTGGCTATGATTCGGGTGTAGACATGTTGAAGTTTGTGATCCTCCCTGTGGTTATCGGTATCATTAGCGGTATCGGGGGTGGCATCCGCTTCTATCGTACCATTTTTCTTGAAGAGGTGAACCGTGATTATGTGCGGACAGCGCGTGCAAAAGGTGTGAGCGAAGCGGGTGTTCTCTTTAAACACGCACTGAAAAACGCGATGATCCCGATTCTAACGAATGTCGTGTTGGCGATTCCGCTACTCTTTATGGGAAGTTTGGTGATGGAGGCGTTTTTCGCGATTCCGGGGTTAGGAAGTTTTACGATTGAGGCGATTCAGGCACAAGATTTCGCTATCGTGCGGAGTATGGTCTATCTTGCTTCTGTACTGTATATTGTCGGTCTGTTGCTAACTGACATCAGTTATACTTTGGTTGATCCGCGCATCCGATTTGGGTGAGAAAGTGAAAAAATGATTTCACAAAATAGAAGTTATCAAATTATGCAAGGCGTAATGAGCCTCCTATTAGGATGCATCAGCATCGCCTTATTGGTAACACTCTGGGGTTCAGGGTATCCAAACATAATTCTTTTCGCCTTTCTATCTGTAGGCATCACCTTAATTTTTTCCGGGGATTATCTGCTCAACCCGTTCAAACTTCCGGTTAAGCCGATAAAACAGGAAATCGCAAGCGATATCGGTTTGATCGCTTACGGTGTCCTATATTTCAGTATTGCTATGTCAAACCTACTGCAGCCCCGTTGGTTCACTGTCGGGTTGCCAGTCTTTTTACAACCGATTTGGGTGCGGCGCGGGTTAGCAGGTGTCGGGATTGTCCTGATCGCCGCAGGCATTTACGGTATTTATCATTTATATACGGAGCAATTATCCGATAACCCGCCAGAGTAGGAAACATTCAGCAAGTTTCGTATACAAACCACGCTTTCCAGTATCTATCACTTCGCAATAATCACGGCATAACGGAGTGGTGTCTCCCCGACGTTGCGTATCCCGTGCAACACATGGCAATCGACATGAACGGCTTCGTTGTCGCTGACACGGTGTGTCGCTTCACCAAACAGCACTTCACCTTCCCCAGAAAACACATAGAAAATTTCTTGTCCATCGTGTGTATGCGGTGGGTGTGCGCGTTGTCCGGGTCCGACTTCGGAGATGTGGAGATGGAGTTGATCTCTATCTGCCCCTGCTTCAAAAATAAAACGATTGATGCCTTTGATGTCGCTTCTAATTTCTTTTTCCATGAGAGTTCTCCCGTTTGGGGTTGCTTGCAAGGCGAACCTTGCGCTAAAATGTTTTAGGTTGTAATATAATTTGGGAATACGCGGACTTTTTTCAATTTATAGAGCGTTCATCTTACTTCGGCTGCTTTCTCTACTCCTTTCATAACCGTGACGAGATTCGCAATGAAATTGAAGAAAGCCGTCACCATATCAGAGAAGTTAACAACACCATCGCTATTGAAATCGCCGACAAGCTGCACGGGTTTTACTTTGAGATTCTCAGCAAGATCCCACAAGAGCATCGTACCGTCCAAACTCGTACTTGCGAGAGTCCTACCATCAGGTGAATATGCAACAGCTTCAACTGAACTTTTATGTCCAGTGAGTGTGTTTTTGTGTGCTCCGGTTGCGGCATCCGCCAAATACACGCCGTTTGAAGTTCCGGCAGCGATGGTTTTTCCATCGGGAGAAAATACTATGGAGTAGACTATACCTCTCACTCTGAGATCTTTTTTGGATTTTTGTGTATCAGCATCCCATAGACGCACTGTGTTATCATTATAAGCGGAACCAGTCGCAATGGTTTTTCCATCGGGAGAAAATGTCACAGAATAGACGATGTCGTTATGCCCTATGAGTGTAGCTTTGTGTTCTCCAGTGTCAGCATCCCACAAACGTACTGTTTTGTCCTTACTTGCACTGGCGATAGTATTTCCATCCGGTGAATACGCGACGGAATAGATCAAGTCTGTGTGTCCTATGAGCATAATTTTGTGTTCTCCAGTGTCAGCATCCCACAAATGGACGGTATCGTCGTCAATCGCACTGGCAATGGTTTTCCCATCGGGTGAATACACTGCTGAAGTAACATAGTCTCTACGGTATATAGTGCCATTGTGCGCTGTGTCGGATGGTCTCAATCTGTTCTCACGTGGCAATCCACTGTACCGTCCAGTAGCAGCATCCCACAGATGGACCCGACCATCCCAACTCCCAGCTACGATTGTTTTTCCATCGGGTGAATATGCTACAGAATTGATATTATCGGTATGTCCTTTGAATGTCGCTTCGTGTTTGCCTGTTATGGCGTTCCACAAATGTATGCCGCTCGAATTACCATAGACGATCGTTTTACCATCCGGGGAATAAACTAAGCGATCCGCCCATTTCTTGTGCCCTGTGATAAAGGATTTTAATGCATACTTAGATTGAGGTACTCCATTGTTGTGTTCAGTGCCAGCATCCCACAAACTCACTGTGCCATCATTATTTGCAATAGCGATCATATTTCCATCGGGCGAGTACGTAAGAGCCCCAACGCTGCGCACAGACTTTTTGATTGTGGCTTTGGTTTTCTCCGCAGTAAGATCCCAAAAAAATACGCCGTCCCACCCGCGACTCGCGATTGTTTTTCCATCGGGTGAATATACAGCAGAGTTAACATAGTGATGATGCCCTTTGAGCGTAGCCTTGTGCTTTCCGGTAGCGGCATCCCACAGTTGTACCGTATCGTCCAAACTGCTACTGACAATTGTGTTGCCATCGGGTGAATATGCTACGGAAGTGACCCAATCTGTATGACCCATGAGTATAGTTATGAGATTCTCGGTAGTGGTATCCCACAGATTTATCGTTTTGTCCCTACTTGCACTAACTATCGTGTTTCCATCCGATGCGTATACTATGGAAGAGACAATGTCCGTATGCCCTATGAGCGTAGTTTTGAGTCGCCCCGTGCTAACATCCCACAAATGGATTGGACCGTTGTTGCTTCCGCTGGCGATGGTGTTTCCATCTGGCGAGTATGCTATAGAACGAACAGCGTTTGCCTTAAGTGCAGCTACGTGTCTGCCTGTGGCGATATCCCACAAACGGATTCCATTCCAGCTGCTACTGGCGATGGTACTACCATCGGGTGAATATGCTATGGAATTAACTGCCTCTTCATGACCTGTGAGCAGCTTAAGTAATCCACCGCTCCGTGCATCATAGACCCAAATCCCGATATCGGTTGCAACAGCGAGTTGAGTACCATCTGGGGAATACTGCATCTGTTTTATGCGACCTTTACCGAATCGTGCTTTGGCACCTTCGGGTAACTCCCAGGTCGTATAATCTTGAGCGTCGACTTGTGATACAATAAGGAGTGCTGCACACGTAAAAAGCGTAAAGATGGAAGACTGCATCAATTTCATAAGAGGTCCCTTTTTGAAGCGATGATTATATTGAGTGTTCGTGGAGAGTACATCTATTGTTCTTTCCTGTTTTTTATAATTTAGCACGTTCATCAGGAATTGTCAATTTGCAAATCAAATCCAAAATTTTCAGAGCCATTTAGTTTTACATATTCCCATTATATATGGGTATACTTTCTTCTGTAGGAGCGAGCTGCGCTCGCGATATTCCAAAAAAGCGGTAACATCTGTCCACGAAAACCAAGATCAAAACCGAAAACTCAATCCTCCTGAAATGACCCTGATATAATTTGCTTTTTGCCTTAAAGTATCGTATAGTATAGAGTTAGATATAGGTTTTATTATTTTTAAATTGAATAATATTCAAAATTGACCTATTATAACCCAAGTTGCCACTTGTAAATCCATGGGAGTTCCAATATAGTGTTTTATGGAAAAAACAAAAGGAGAACCCCATGGACCTAATTGCAAATCAAATCACAAAGCGGTGTAAATATTTTGTCAAAAGTTGGAATTAGAATAGTTATCTGATGGTTCAATTTCAAACATAAGGGGGAGTTTCATGAATACGAAGAATTTAGTTGCTGAATTTATCGGTACCTTCACGCTAATTTTTATCGGGGCAGGTGCTTTAGCAATCGGTTCAGCGAATTTAGTAGGCGTTGCACTCGCTCACGGCTTGGTGATTGTAACATTTGCGTATGCGTATGGACACATTTCTGGTACGCATATCAACCCAGCTGTGACGCTTGGCTTACTGATAGCAGGCGAGATTGAATTTGTCGCAGCAATCGGGTACTGGATTGTGCAATTTCTTGGCGGAATCCTGGGCGCGGTTCTGCTTAATGCCGTGCTACCGAATCCAGGTGATCTGGGTGTGACAATTTTGACTCAAGGTGTTACGCCAGTTCAAGGACTTGTCATCGAAATCGTGCTAACCTTTTTCCTTGTTAATACGATTTTCAATACTGCTGTGAGTGGGAAGGCAGGAAATTTCGCTGGACTTGCCATTGGGCTCACATTGGTACTTGCCATCCTAATGGGTGGTCCCTTGACCCGGGCTTCTCTCAACCCCGCTCGGACGCTTGGACCAGCCATCGCCAGCGGCAATTATGCTGATATCTGGCTCTATTTTGTAGGACCGTGCGTCGGTGCGATCCTCGCTGCACTTCTCTATATCGGTGTATTGAAAGACAAAGGTGAAGCGTAGCACACTGAGTCATAGAAAAAAAGAAAAGGCTGTCGCATTTACGCGCCAGCCTTCTTTGTTTGGGTTTGTTGGTTGTGTCTTAAGATGCTGTTGTAATCGGAACTTCGGTCGGTTTCGCGGCTTCCGCCTTCGGAATTCCGAGCGTTAAGACACCGTCCTTGAATTTTGCTTTGATCGCATCGGTTTCGATGTGTCTTGGCAACGTGAAACTTCTCTGGAAGCTGCCGTACCGTCTTTCAACACGGTGGTAGTTTTTGCCGTCTGTCTCTGCTTCCTGATGCTTTTCGCCTTTGATGGTAAGCAAGTTGTCGGTTACAGAGACGTTGACATCCTTTTCGGACACACCGGGAAGTTCGGCGCGGATCTCAAATCCATTTTCCGTTTCAGAAATGTCAACCGTAGGCATCCAAGAGGTTTCTTCGATATCCCTTTCACCTTCCTGAGAGGCGAAGAGGTCGCTAAAAACCCGATCCATCTGGTTGTGGAAGTTGAACAGGTTTTGCATCGGTCTGCGTATCGTTAAGTGAGTCATTTTTTTCTCCTTCTGAATTTTGTTTGTGTAAATGTTAGGTGCAAGTTCCATGCCAAACAAGTTGCAAGTTTTATGCCAATCTTTTCAGAGGCAACCGACGATGTTGCCTTTCTGTTTGTATATAGAGCAAATTCCGTGCCAAAGTTTCTTTTTGCCTGAAATTGCGTATCTGGGAAAGCCACTGGTGGCGGTGTACGCAGCGTTGATGCCTGTATAAAGAGAGGATTGGTGTATATGCGGCGTTGCAGCAAGTAGAGTTCACGCCTACCAAAAATGTGAGGGAATTGATAGAAAGAGAGGAAGCGTAGATTCGCCAAATTGGCACTACCCTTGCCACTGTGGCACTAAGGGTATGTCAAAATGGCTATTGGGGTAAAGGCGCGCTTTCGGCGCGCCTTTATGAAGAAGTTTTGCCTTCTTGAATCCGCGTCCGGATGCCTGCGACAAGCGTGTGCAACGCAACTGGGTTTTCGTTTTGGAATGGGATCACCAAGTCTGCGTACTGTTTGCAAGGTTCGGTGTAGACAGGAAAATTAGGCAGAACATCGCGCCGGTACCAGTTGATTGCCCATTCCAGATCGCCGTCGCGCTGTGCAACATCACGGAGCATCCGTCGCAAGACACGCTCGTGTGCATCTACATCAAGGAACAGTTTGATGTCCATCAAATCACGTAAATCTTCACTCCAGAAGATAAGATGTCCTTCTACAATGAGAACATCACTGGGGTGAACACTCGTCTTTTCGTCCCCGCGTTGGGCACCGCGGGTACCCGGGGTCGGCACATCAATAGCGTCTCTGGCACGCAGTTTCTTGATGTCTGTAATGAGGGCATCCCATAGGACAGCATCCGGATGATTAGCGGTAATCACGCGCTCGCGTTCTGCATCCGAGTATTCCGACCAGTCGCGGAAATAGGCATCTTGGTTTAGCACGACAGGCGAGAATTCCGTGAGTGCTTCCGCCAAAGCCTTGGCAAATGTCGTTTTCCCAGAGGCGGAACCGCCCATAATCCCAACAGTGATAGGTGTGAAAGACGCTTCTTTTTGCATAGTTTCTCCGTCTACATTATATTGTGGAAATTCAGTTTTGTATGTTAGCATACTTCGGCTTGCCTGTCAAAACTATTTTGGACGCTTTCTTGTAAGAGCAACCTCCACGGTAACAACACTCACTGATGGTTGACAACTGACTGCTTCTACAAAAAAGAAATTTGACTTGTATAAAAAAATGTGTTATCATATAATTAAAGTCAGTGGTAGAGGACGCTACTGTTTCTGTTTAGGAAGTTTAGAACACATAACGTAGTTTCCCTATTACAAAGACTAAACGTTTTTTTCTCAATAACGTCTTAAGAGTATAAATTGTTTTTGAGATGTTGTGGGCATGTTTTTTTGGTGCCCGATTCGAGGAACTTGATAATGCGAATGCTTGAACGCAATACCATCGCAACACAGATAACCGGTGTAGGGATCGTTCAGAGTAACACTCTCAACGCTTGGGCTCTTTTTACGCGGCTTGCGAGCAGCAGTTTGCTGTTAAAAGGCGTGTTTGTGTTTTATCTGTATCTGTACTTATATTTGTACGGCAACGATAGGTGGTGAAGGTTCGTAGGTAATGCCTCAATTGTATGATTAACGGATTCCAGTATCACCACCCAGCGTTGAAAATAAATTCGATGTTGGGTAATTTTTTTTAACCGAATTAGATTTCGGACAGAGTGTTTCGGTGCAGCGTGAAAACCGAAAACTTGCTATTAAGTAAGGTGGAGGTAGTTGAAAAGGATGGTAATCGTTACCAAGACCGATGCAACGCAATCAGATATTGATGCTGTTGTAAAACGGATCGAAAGTGTGGGGTTGAAAGCACAAGTCTCAACCGGTGAACGGCACACGGTCATCGGTGTCATAGGAGATAAAACATTGCTTGGTGATATTCCGATAGAGTCAATGTCCGGTGTTGAACGAACAATGCCGATTACGGCGCCGTTCAAGTTGGCGAGCCGCGAATTTCGGGAAGAACCGACAGTTATTGCAGTGAATGGCACAAAGATTGGTGGAAAGCAGTTGCCTGTTATCGCTGGTCCCTGTGCAGTAGAGAGCACAGAACAAATTGTGACCATTGCCCGATTGGTTCAAAAATCAGGCGCGAGTTTCATCAGAGGCGGTGCGTTTAAGCCGAGAACGGGTCCCTATAGTTTCCAAGGGTACGGTGAAAGTGCGCTCAAGATGCTAAAAGCAGCGAAAGACGAAACTGGACTCGGTATCGTCACTGAAGTGATGACCCCACACGAGGTGGAACTCGTCGGTGAATACACAGATATGTTCCAACTCGGGACCCGGAACATGACGAATTTTTACCTGTTACGTGAGGTCGGACGCGCGCGGAAACCGGTAATCCTCAAGCGCGGGATGTCCGCAACAATCGAAGAATGGCTGCTTGCCGCCGAATATATCCTCGCGGAAGGAAACCCGGATGTTATCCTATGTGAGCGTGGCATTCGTACATTTGAAACCCATACACGCAACACACTTGACCTGAACGCGGTACCCGTCGTTCACGAATTGAGCCACCTTCCAATCGTTGTTGATCCAAGCCACGGCACCGGTATCCGAAGCTTGGTCTGTGATATGACGAAAGCATCTGTGGCTGCCGGTGCCGATGGGCTGTTACTTGAAGTACATCACGATCCGGATCATTCGATGACGGGAGATGGTGCACAGTCGCTGTTCCCAGATCAATTTGAGACACTCATGCGAGAGCTGAAACCTATTGCTATCGCCGTCGGGCGTGAAATGTAGGGAGTAGTTGTCAGTTATCAGTTGTCAGAGGAATGGTTATCAGTTACCAGTTACGAGTTACCAGTTAAGAGAAAGAGACGTTAGGATTCGCGAAAACCCTCTTAACTGGCTACTGGTTACTGGCTACTGGTTACTGGCTACTGGTTACTGGCTACTGATACACTGAAAGGTTTTTCGCAGAAAAACCGTATTCTCACTGCGAAGCAAACTGATAACTAATATTGGAGGAAAGAGCCTTGGACGATTTTGAAACCAACCAGCAGAAAGTCTATATTTTTGATACAACACTCCGTGATGCCGAGCAGACTCCCGGTGCTGCTCTTGGTATCCAAGAAAAACTTGAGATTGCCAAGCATCTCGCGAAATTAAATGTGGATGTCATTGAAGCTGGATTTCCAATTTCGTCACCGGGTGATTTTGAGGCTGTCAAACGGATAGCAAACGAAGTTGAAGGCCCGGAAATTTGCGCGCTCTCTCGCGTTGTAGAGAAAGACATTACTGCGGCATGGAAAGCGATTGAGGACGCACCGCGCGCGCGTATCCATACCTTTGTCGGTACATCACCGATTCACATGGGCCGCATCACACGAACGACACCCGAAGATACACTCCGAATGGCAACGGATGCCGTCGCTTACGCGAAAAGTCTCTGTGAAGGACACTCGGATGCGAATGTGGAATTTTCACCGATGGACGCGGGACGCACAGAGTTAGCGTTTCTTTATGAAGTCGTTGAAGCGACTATCGCTGCTGGGGCAACTGTCGTCAATATTCCAGAAACCGTCGGATGGACAGTACCAACGGAGTTCGGTAATCTGATTAAAGGTATCATGGAAAATGTCCCGAACGTTGACGATGCCATTATTAGTGTCCACTGCCATAACGATCTCGGATTGGCAGTAGCGAACAGTTTGATAGCGGTTGAGCAAGGCGCGCGTCAGGTCGAATGCACAATCAACGGGCTCGGCGAACGTGCCGGGAACACTTCACTCGAAGAGGTCGTCATGGCGATCCGCACTCGGCGTGACTATTTCAAAGAATTTTACACCGAGATTAACGCGAAAGAGATCGTCCCGATTAGTCGGCGTGTTAGCCGAACGATGGGGATCGCCGTGCAACCGAACAAAGCGATTGTCGGTGCGAATGCCTTCGCGCATAGTTCTGGTATCCATCAGGACGGGATCATCAAATCGCGAGTGACGTTTGAAATCATTGATCCGAAAGAGATTGGGTGGAAAGAGAGTCAACTCGTCCTCAGTCCGCGTTCCGGACGCAACGCACTCAGACACCGACTCAGCGAACTCGGCTATGAAGTGGATGCTGAACAGTTAGACAAGGTTTATGAAAGATTCCTGAGGGTCGCTGATAAGAAAAAAGCGGTGCAGGATGCCGACCTTGAAGCGATCATGAGCGATGAAATTCGCGCCATCCCTGCTGTCTTTGAACTCGACTATATCCAAGTCGTCAGTGGAACGAAAATTTCACCGACAACGACAGTCGGGATTCGGACGGAAGATGGCGTGGTTGAAAAAGCGTCAACTGGTGATGGACCTGTTGATGCAGCCTTTAAGGCGATTGGTCAGGTTGTTGACATCCAACTGAATCTCATCGACTATCAGATCCGTTCCGTAACCGAGGGCGAAGATGCTATCGGTGAAGTCTCATTGAAGGTGCAGGACAACGGGCACATCATCACCGGACACGGTGCCAGCACGGACATCATTGAAGCAAGTGCCCGCGCATACATCCACGCTGTTAATAAGCTCATTCAGATCAGATCTGAAGGGTAAGAGAGTCGGGATTTACGCAAATACCTTTGCTGGCGAGGTTTATAACCTCGCCAGCGTCGCGTGATGGAGAGATTGCTTGAAAACGGGATAAATTTTTTCAACGACAATCTATCTTGACACGAGTTTTTATGAGGAAAAATTCAATGTTGAGAATATCAGTCCTATACATCTTAGTAACGGTGTCTTTCATTTCAATAGGATGCGGAACGATAGGTGTCTCTAAACGAGATACAAGCGATCCAAATGTCGCTCTGTCTTTTACAGAGATATTAAACGATCCTGAAACATACATAGATAAGGTATTAACCTTTGAGGCAGTTGTAAAGCGCACGCGTTATGGAAGTAATGTAGAGTTATACACTAACAAGAAACTGAGACGGTTTTCTATTACCACGCATGGTGCTAATCTTCATAGCATAGATGAAAATGGTGAGGAAGTGGAAATTCTTCCGAATGAGAAATATAGGTTCAAATGTAGAATTTACGAAATTAAAATTGATCAGCACAGTATATGGGATATTCAGGCTGAATTTATTGTTTCAGATCAAAAGAAGATATTGCATCAACCGGAGCTTGTAAACTAAACGGCTAAATCTTTTTCAATAGTAATATTTTAAGCCCTGTCGGATTCTCCAACAGGGCTTTTTTGTAAGTGTATTTTACAGAAACTACCAATCCTCCACCAGTTGCACCAACAACCGGACACCGTAGCCTGACGCGCCTTCGGGGATATATGTAGAGCCTTTCATCCCCCACGCAGTGCCAGCGATGTCGAGGTGTACCCACGGATAGCCTTCTGCGAACTTCTTCAGAAACGCTGCACCTGCAATCGTGCCAGCCGTGCCGTCGCCGATGTTTTGGACATCCGCAACTTTGCTTTTAACGCCTTCATCGTAATCATCCCAGAGCGGCAATTCCCAGACGCGCTCATGCGTTTTTTCAGCTGCCGATTTCACTTTCGCCATGAGTTCTGGATCTGTTCCCAATGCCCCCGCTGCGAGATGTCCTAAAGCACCAATCACGGCACCGGTGAGCGTGGCTAAGTCGATAACACCTTTCGGGTTATACTGCGCCGTCCACCCGAGCGCATCCGCTAACACCAGTCGTCCCTCAGCATCGGTGTTAAGAATCTCAATGGTTTTACCGCCATAAGAGGTGACGACATCGCCCGGCTTAACCGCAGTGCCACTCGGCATATTTTCGGACGCGGCAACCAAGCCGATGACACGCACGTTCGGTTTGAGTTGACCGATGACTTGCATCGCGCCTATCACCGCGGCGGCACCGGACATGTCATGCTTCATCTCATGCATACCGCTTCCACCTTTGATTGAGATCCCACCTGTATCAAAAGTAATCCCTTTTCCAACAAGCACAACGGTATCTTGTCCTTCGCCGTCCGGTGTGTATTCGAGAATAATAAAGCGTGGTTCTTCAGCACTCCCTTGCGCGACGGCGAGGACTGTGCGGAACCCTTTTTCTTCTAAGGTGGCTTTGTCAAAAATTTCGCAACCGAGTCCTGTTGCTTCTGCTACTGCTTCTGCCTTTTCTGCGAGTTGCGTTGGTGTGAGATAGTTTGCGGGTCGGTTACTTAGATCGCGGGCGAGCAGTGTGCCGTTGGCGATCACTTCTCCGCGCTGAACTGCCGCTTCGACTGTCGCCTGACTCTGATCACTTTCCGCTAAGAACGTAACGGATTCGAGTTTTTTCTTTTCGTCTTCATCGCCGTTGCTCGTTTTGTGTTCATCGAACTGATAGAGTGCAAGGAGACTGGCTTCCGCTGCGGCTTGTATCATTTCAGGCGTAGCTTCAATAGGGATCGGAACAGCGGCGTTCGTTAAACCCATATCTCGGATCATCCGCACCGCGTGCCCGGCTGTCTGACGGACTTTTTCAACAGTAAGGTCATGATACTCACCCAAACCCACCAGTAGCACGCGAGGTGCGGTTATTGCGCCGTTTGTGTAGAGCCAACTGGTGGTTTTCAGTTTGCCTGTGAAATCGCCGAGATTCATGCGTTCGCGAATGCGTCCGTCGAGTGCCTGATCTATAGTTTGGAGCGGGGCACTATAGAAATCCGGATTCTCCAGCACACCGATGGCAATCACATCGCTCTGCTCTTGTGCAAATCCACCCGTTTTGACAGTAATATTCATAAATTTTCCTTTCTATTTCAATGTTTTTTGCAAACCATGCAATATTAAGCTTTCCGCATTCCCGTTAAGACGACTAAGGGGGCATTACTCGTGACCGTAATTGAGTGATAGGTATTCGCTGGAACATCAATCCGATCGCCACTTTCTATAGACCCCTGTTCATCAGCGACTTTCACATCTGCCGTGCCAGATACCACACAGACAACTTCATCTTGAGTGTGGATATAATCAAGATAGGCACCACCAGGACGACCCGACCACTCGTAGGCATTGAAGCCTTCGGTTTCCAATTGTTGCTTTAAAGCATCAACATCTGCATGCTGTTCAGACCAACGTGATTTCCAATTCATGATGTACCTCCTTGGTAAAAGATTTCTATGGATATTACTTTATATTTTTATCTTCTAAACCGCTCTTAACTGAAAACTGATAACCGAAAACCAGCTAAAGCGGTTCTAACCTGACCGGACACACTTTTAGTTCAGCGGTATGTGTGATAGGATCGTAACCTGAACCGGTCAATAGGTTAACTGGAACATCTGCGAAACTGAAACTGGCGAAAACTGTGCCGCGCGGCGAACGGTTCGTCGCTTTTACTTTGATGTTGATACTGCCGCGCGCACTACTCATTTTACACCATTCGCCATCTGTTAATTCCCATTTCTCGATGTCCGCTGGATTGATTTCCAGCGATTCCTCGGATAAAAGGTAATCAATCCCCTGTGCCCTACCCGTCTGTGTTCGCGTGTGATAGGATTGCAAGCGTCTCCCTGTTGTGAGCCATACCGGGAATGCTTCGCTAATTGTCTCGGCAGGGTCTCGGTAATGTACATTTGAAAAGATACCACGACCGTTGACAAACGATTCCTCATGTAGCCGGGGCGTACCCGGATGTTCCTTGTGCGGCACGGGCCATTGGTATTCACTCTTGTCAATGCGTTCCCAATCCAATCCAGCGTAAATCGGTGAGACCCGACAGAGTTCATTGAAAATCGGTTTCGGTGCGTTAAAATCAAAGCCTTTAAATCCGAGACGTTGTGCAATCTGACAAATAATCCACCAATCCGGTTTTGCCTCACCCGGTGGCGGTACTGCAGCGCGCATCCGTTGGACCCGACGCTCGGTATTTGTGCAGACTCCATCCGTTTCACCCCAAGCAGTCGCTGGTAGTACAATATCGGCAAGTTCTGCAGTCTCAGTGAGAAAGATGTCGATAACGACGAGGTGCTCCAATGCACGGAGGGCATGCTCACAATGCTCCCGATCTGGATCTGAGAGAAGCGTGTTTTCACCATCAATGAGCATCGCATGGATGCTGTCACCACAAAGCTCTAAGGCAGTCACTTTAGTGATACCTTTCTCCAAATCAACTGCTCTGCCATATTCCGCTTTGAACTTCGCCTGATACTCTGGATCCGTGACGGCTTGGAAGCCGGGATAATTGTTTGGCAGTGCGCCGCTGTCGCCTGCACCTTGGATGTTGTTTTGCCCCCGCATCGGGTTGATACCCGTTCCCTCGCGCCCGATATTACCGGTCATCAAGGCGAGATTGCAAAGGCTCTGGACATTCTCAACGCCACAGATATGTTCTGTGATGCCAAGCGTATAGTAGATGGCACCCTTATTCGTGCCCCCGTACCACATCGCTGCTGTCTCAATATCCTTCGCGGGTACACCCGTAATCGTTTCTGCCCATTCCGGTGTCCATTGGCTGATATGTTCAAAGAATTCGTCAAACCCAGTCGTACGGTTTTCGATGAATTCTTCGTCAATCAAGCCTTCGCGGGCGATCACGTGTGCCATGCCGAGGAGCAATGCTGTGTCCGAACCGACGCGGAGGGGTAGGTAGAGATGCGACAGATCCGCCAACCCGATGCGTCTCGGATCCGCGACAATAAGTTTCGCGCCGCGGTCGATGGCCTTCTTAAGCCCGGTCGCCGCGACAGGATGACATTCCGTCATATTTGTGCCGATACAGAAAATCACCTCCGGTTTCTGCATATCGACGAGCGGGTTAGACATCGCGCCACGTCCGATTGTCGCTGCCAGACCGGCAACGGTCGGCGCGTGTCAGGCACGGCTGCAATTGTCGATGTAGTTGCTCCCGAACCCTACGCGGATAAACTTCTGCATCAGATAGGCAGCTTCACTCGGTGCGCGCCCAGAAGCGATGCCGTAGATGCTGTGTCTACCGTGTTCAGCATTGACCTTTCGGAAACCTTCAGCGGCTTTGTCAAGCGCGTCTTCCCATGTGGCTGCGTGGAGCTCGCCGTCGTCCCCACGAATGAGTGGGGTCTTTAACCGATCCGAGTGCTGCACGAAGTCGTAAGCAAACTGACCTTTAACACAGAGCGCGCCTTGGTTCGCGGGTCCGTCCATGGCAGGATGGATGCCAACGATCTTTTCATTTTGCGTGAGTATATCAACGGAACATCCGACCCCACAATACGGGCAGATGGTGCGGGTTTTGTCAGGAATAGCATCCGCGACTTCATCCTCTGCGCGGAGTGCTTTCTTGTCGGCGAGCGCGCCGGTCGGACAAGTCTGGATACACTGTCCGCAAAACGTGCAGGCGGAATCCTTGAGAAGCCCATCAAACTCCGTCGTAATCTGTGTATGGAAACCGCGGTTCATGACGTTAATAGCGTGGTCACCCTCTTGTTCAGCACAGACGCGGACGCACCGATAACAGGAAATGCAGAGTTCATAATCTCTGAGGATAAACGGATTCTCATCGGTTTTATTTGTACCCGATTTCGCACCTGTGATATGGGTGCCGTTTATTGCGTACTTATCGCGGAGGTCCGCGAGTTCGCCAGCGGCATAACCGCGCAGCGGAGACACATCAACTTCGCGGTTCTCACTAACAACCATCTCCAGTAGCGTTTTCCGGTACGCCTCTATTGTATCGGTCGCTGTCCGCACGACCATCCCCGGTGTGGCTTTGGTCGTACAGGACGCTACAGGATTTCGCGCACCCTCCAACTCGACGATGCAGAGCCGACAGCCACCGAATGGCTCAAGTCTCGGATCATAACAGAGCGTCGGAATCTCTTTTTCATGGCGTTGCGCAACCTCAAGAATCGTTTCGCCCTCAGAGAAGGCAACTTCAACACCATCAATTTCTCCGAAACTGTTAAAAGTATGCGTCATAGTGCATGCTCCAAAAACAGAGTTACAGGGACAGGTACTCTCATTCTTTTTCAGTAAGATAGGTTTGCTCCACCTTTAATTCGCCTGAGAGAATTTTGGCTTTTGCGTCCTCAACGGCTTTTTGTGCTGCCTCTGGCACCTGATCCTTCAATGCAGGATTGTAGACAAAAGTAAGTGCTTCATCTTCTGCCATTGTGAAACGATAGGGTTGCGGTTCAAAGGTGCCTTCCCTCACAACTTTGGCGAGGTTCACAAAGACCTTGGGTGTAACAATGGCACTCGCGACTATCGTTGTAGGTGACAACTCGCTCTGGTCTCGATATACCCCGAAAGTGTAGACGGTCTTTCCATCGGATTGTGCCTCCATTGCAGCTTGAAAAACGCCGAGTCCCGCGACATCAGCAACCGGAAAGAGAAAGTCGCTGTCTTCATTAATGTGTGCGAGTGCGAGTTCCTTCCCTTTCCCGATGTCTGACCAATTGCCGACATACGCCCGACGCACCACGACATCAGGGTTAACGCTTTTCGCGCCCTCTTCAAACGCACTAAACATACTATTGATAGCTGAGATGTTTTGTCCACCGACAATGCCGATTTTGTTTGTTTCGGTCATTGATCCGGCTATAACCCCTAACAAGTAAACGGGCTCCTCAATCGCGAAAACTATCGGAGATATGTTATCGGTGATGGTGTTCCCGGTGGATGTAATAAAAACCGTTTCGGGGAAGTCTGAGGCAACTTGTTTCGCAGATTCCTGATATTCAAAGCCGTGTCCAAAAATAAGTTGATACCCATCGAGTGCGTAATCGCGAAAGTGTGCTTCCTGATCTGTCGCGGTTCGACTCTCAATGTGGCTAACTTTCGCGCCTAACTCCTTCTCAATGGCTTTGAGGCCATCATAAGCGAAAGCATTCCAGCCACCATCGGTAATGGAAGCGGGTAACAGGAGTGCAACCTTAAATTTTTCATGTCCTTTCGCGTAGACGTATATATTTCCAATGAGCATGAGTCCGATTGCGAAAAGGCACAAGTATAGAGCATAGGTTGCAATGCTATGCCCTGATTTACAAGCGGTATATTTCATATAATTCCTCTTTTATATCCGCTGGCGCGCTCAGCAAACACGCCAGCGACGTACGGTTCGGGAGATAGGTTAATCTTTGTCGTTTTCCTTTTCAGTGAAATCGATTTGGGGTACCTTCAACTCACCGGCAAGGATCTTGGCTTTTGCTGCTTCAACGGCTTTTTGTACATTTTCCGGTACCTTATCCTTTAAAGCCGGACTATAGGTAAGGGTGATGGCTTCGTCCGTCAGCATGTTGAAGGTATAGATCTGCGGTTTAAACTTGCCGTCCTTGATGAGTTTGGCAATCTGTACAAAAGCGTTCGGTGTAATCACGGCATTCGCAATCACGGTCGGAGAAATATCACTCTTGTCGCGATTCGCCCCAAAGGTATAGACCATCCTTTCCTCTTTTTCGGCAGTTTCAGATTTATTAAAAATCTCAGCCGCCTCATAAGCACCGAGTCCAGCGGCATCAGCATTCGGGAAGATAAAATCAACGCCCTCATTAATCTGTGCGAGTGCGAGTTCCTTACCTTTGCCGATGTCCTCCCAATTCCCGACGTATACCCAAGATACTTCTACTTCAGCGTTCACACTTTTCGCACCGCCTTCAAACGCCATAAACGTGCTATTCACAGACGGAATATTCTGTCCACCCATCACACCGAGTTTATTGGTTTTCGTCATCATGCCTGCGATCATCCCTAAAAGATAGGCAGGCTCTTCAACGCGGAAGTTCGCGGGTGAGATATTATCGGTGATCGTGCCACCGGAAGATGTTATGAAAATCGTCTCAGGAAAGTCGGCTGCGACCGCTTTCGCTGGGTCTTGGAACTCATAGCCGTGTCCAAACACCAAATCGTAACCATCAAGTGCGTAGGAACGGAATTGTTCTTCCTGATCCGCGGGGGTTCGGGTCTCAGCGTGGCTGGTTTCTGCACCGAGTTGTTTTTCAATTTCCTTAAGCCCTTCATACGCCAAAGCGTTCCACCCTGCATCACTGATTGAACCGGGTAGCAGCATAGCAACCTTGAATTTCTCGTGTCCTTTCGCGTTGAGATCTATATTCCCAACAAGTATGAATCCGATTGCGAAAAGGCATAGGAATAGTCCGTAGATTGTGACCCTGTTTGGTAACTTGTAAGATAACTGTTTCACGTTAAAAATTCTCCTTTATCACTGGAATGTTTACTTTAAAAGTATAGCACGTTTACGCGAAAAATGTAAAGTGGTATAATTTTACCATTCACAGATTTTTTGTGAGACATTATTGATCAGATACTCATTTTTTAGCGCGGACGTTTGCGGAATTTCCATTGACAGGCGGACACAAATTGCGTATACTTTTTAGAACCATTTGTGCAGAATAATGTCGTGATAATTCAATTGAGGTTATTCTTCTGGAGGGAGGCATACCCGTATGGCGAATTCAACACAGTTATCAGCTCAACATCGGTTTGTCTACAAGGAACCGGGACGATTCGCGGGATGGCCCGCTAACGGGGGTATCTGGCATTGGGGTGACGAAATCCTTGTCCAATTCCAGATCGGCACCCATGATGATAGCAGCGGTGGACACGCCATTTCTCGTGAGGAGCCGAGTCGTAAAATCCTTGCAAGGAGTCTGGATGGCGGTGAAACATGGTCGCATGAAGAGATTGAAGTCCGTCCACCAGAGTCCACAACTATAGATTTTGCCCATCCAGATTTCGCGATGCAATGCAACGGAAACAAGTTCCGTATCTCGGACGACCGCGGAAAGACATGGATAGGCGATTACGATTTACCGGATGTTGGGAATAAATTGACCTCGCGGACCGATTATCTTGTCAACAGCACGAACGATTGTCACTTCTTCCTTTCAGCGAAGGAAGAACGCGTGCAAGCCGGTATTCAAGATCGAGCCTTCTGTGCGAGAACCACAAACGGCGGTAAAAGTATTGAATTCGTCAGTTGGATAACGGATGACATTGAAGTCCGTTCCGTGATGCCTTCAACGGTGCGGATATCTGATACACATCTGGTGACAGCACTCCGCCGCCGACACGATACAAAACAAACTGATGGCACTCGGCTGAGTAAAAACTGGATTGAGATTTGTCATTCAACGGACAATGGGGAAACTTGGGCTTTCCTATGCAAAGCGGCGGATACTGACGGTGGTGCTGGTAGGAATGGAAATCCGCCGAGCATGGTTCGTTTGAAGGATGGCAGGCTTTGTGTTACCTACGGCTACCGATCAACACCTTATGGAATTCGAGCGAAGCTGAGTGAGGATAACGGAAAGCGTTGGGGTGATGAAATCCATCTGCGCGATGACGGCAGAAACTGGGATTTCGGCTATACGCGCACAATTCAACGCACAGACGGAAAACTGGTGACACTCTACTATTACACAACTATTGAAAATCCTGAACAGCATATTGCAGCAACAATCTGGACAGTGGATGAGAAGTGAGCTGCATCTGTGTTAAGAGTTCTCATCCGAACATAAACGGGGAATTATGGAAAACAATTTTGAAGTTAAGGTAAATGCCAAAACACATCTGGTTGTTGATAGCAACACGAGCAGATGTTTGGGCGGTGTTGGTGCGAACTTTTATCGTCCGTTTGTCTTTCCGTTCTACACGCCGGCAGGACAGACCGTCGTTCAGGAGTTTGCCTTTGATCACCCGTTCCACAACGGTATTTTCGTCGGACAAGGACCGGTTCAAGTCGGCGCCAGGGAAGCAGGTTTTTGGGCATCGCCGCCCCGCCGTTCTTGGACGGACAAAGTCTTTGAGAGATTGGGACGGATGGACACACAGAAAGACATTGACATTACGCCACACGCTGATGGTGTCCAATTCGTTCAGAAGGTTGTCTGGCGAGATGAAAACGAAGAACCGTTGATTGACGAAATTCGTACTGTGAATCTTCACGCACTTGCGGATGCCACTATCTGTGATATGACGAGTGAGAAGATCGCCACTTACGGTGCTGCGACGTATCCACAGACGAAATTTGGGAGCATCGGTATCCGTGTTGAACCGAGACTTCTGCCTGGGATGGGTGGTATTGTACTCGGCGACAACGGACGCAGCGGAGGTGTCGAGGTTGTTCACGAAGGTGAATCAGATTTCGTTGCCTATCAGAACGTGCTAACAGGGCATGGAGAGTTCGGTGTCTTTATGAGCATTCTTAATGAAGGCATTCGCGGTCCATGGTTCATTCGGGATTACGGGATGGCACTCTATAATCCGACTTGGACAGGTTCCGTATCAACTCCTGAAGGTGAAAGTTGGAAAGTCTCACTTCGGGTTATCGCCTACGATGGAGAATTGACACCCGCGAGGGCGGAAAAATGGTGTCTGCTGTAGATGCAAAAAGAAAACATCCTTGAACTTCGGAATATTACGAAAACCTTCGGTGATTTTGTCGCCGTTGACAGCGTCGATTTTGAACTTCAAGCCGGTGAAATCCATGCGATTTTAGGGGAAAATGGTGCCGGAAAGTCCACACTGATGAATCTTATCTATGGGCTTTATCAACCGTCAGACGGACGTATCTATGTTACAGATCGTGAAGGGTGGCGACGTAGGTTACGGGCAAAGTCTCCGCGTGATGCGATTGTGAGCGGGATCGGCATGGTGCATCAGCATTTTATGTTGGTTGAAAGTCTGACTGTTGCTGAGAATATCGCTTTGAGTCTTGGGCAAGTGCGTCGGGGCTCAGCGGGAAATCCATCTGAAAACGGTGCTTATAAGAAAGCGTTGGGAAAATTCCGCTTTAAAAAAGAAGACGCGATTCACATTACCGAAGCACTTTCAGAACAGTTCGGTTTGACTGTTGATCCGGGTGCGTTAGTGCGGACCCTCTCCGTAGGCTTAAAGCAACGCGTAGAGATTCTAAAGGCACTGGCAGTTGACGCTCGGATTCTCATTCTTGACGAACCGACGGCTGTTCTAAGTCCGCAGGAGGTAGAAGGTTTCTTCACAATCCTCCGAAAACTCCAAGCCGATGGTCGCGCGATTATCTTCATTAGCCACAAAATGAAAGAGGTTTTAAACATCAGCGATAGGATTACCGTTTTACGGCGCGGCAAAAAAGTCTATCTCGGTCCGACGGGTGAACTGACCGCACGGGGACTCGCGCGGGAGATGATCGGCGAAGAAATCAACGAAGTTGAACGCTCCGTATGGGTTGGGTTACCCAACCCATACGAGAGTGATCCTCCAGATAGCGTGCTGCAACTCTCAAATCTGACCGTACTCGGCAGTCGTAACGAAATCGCGGTGTCAGATATCTCTATGGCGACCCGTCGCGGTGAAATCGTCGGTATCGCTGGCGTTGATGGCAACGGACAGCGCGAACTCGCCGAAGCGATTATGGGGTTACGGCACAGCGAATCAGGGACAGTAAACATCTTAGGCACCGATCCGAAAGGGACAAAGGCGGTACGACAGCGCGGGGTCGGTTATATCCCCGAAGATAGGCAAACGACGGGTGTTATCGCGTCGTTCTCGGTTACGGAAAACCTTTTGTTGAATGTAACGCATTTGGAAAACACGGCACGCTGGAATGTCCTTAATCAAAGAAGAAAACAGAACACCGCAGAACAACTTATCGCTGATTATGACATCCGTCCGCCTATCGGTGGCATCCCTGCTGCTGCACTCTCCGGTGGCAACCAACAAAAAATTGTCCTCGCCCGAGAAATCTCGCTTCACCCCGATCTACTTATTGCCGTTAATCCGACACGCGGTTTAGATGTCAACGCCGCTCGCTATGTCCATGAGAATTTGTTGGCACAACGCAATCAAAGTAAGTCTGTCCTGCTCATCTCAACAGAGTTAGATGAAGTCCTACTCTTGAGTGACCGGCTCTTTGTGATGTCGAGGGGTAAGTTGATCGAAGCGACGGCGCAGCGCAACGATATTGAAGCACTCGGATTGTTAATGACGGGGCAAACCCATAAAGATTTTGGAGGAAATGGTTGTTAGGATGTTAAAAGTAACCAACCTCTTCAAAAGAATCAACGTTCATTGGGTAGTGACCCCGGTTCTAATTCTCGCGAGTGCGTTTGTTACAAACGCCGTTATAATGCTGCTCTGCAACTACAACCCGTTAGAGGCTTATCAGGCAGCGGTGAGCGGCGCATTTGGGAATAGTAGGAAATTCGGAGAAACGTTGGTGAAAAGCACGCCGTTTCTGATGACAGGACTCTCGGTTGCGATGGCGTTTCGGTGTGGGATTTGGAATATCGGTGCCGAAGGACAGTTCCTGATGGGTGCGTTAGCAGCGACGTGGTTTGGAACGAAACTCGCTCCACTTTTTCCTGAAACGCCTTGGATTGCTGTGCCGATATGCCTCGGTCTTGCGATGCTGGCAGGCGGAATATGGGGACTTATTCCGGCAATCCTCAAGGTAACACGCGGCGTCAACGAAGTTATTAGTACGATTATGTTGAACTACGTCGCGCTCCATCTGGTGAGTATGATGATAGATGGCGGTCCGTTGCAAGAAACCGCGCAACGCGGTCCGCAGAGCGATCGGATCGCCGAGTGGGTATTTCTACCACGGCTTTTCCCACCGCACCGGGTCCATCTCGGCATCGTTATCGCTGTCGTATTAGCGATTATCCTGACGTTTATCCTCTTTCGGACAGCGTTTGGGTATCAACTCCGCGCAGTAGGCGAAGGCTCGGCTGCAGCGGAAGCGGCGGGGATTTCGATTATGCATAACACCCTCCGGGTTTTTTTCATTAGCGGTGCACTTGCAGGACTCGGCGGCGCGATTGAACTGACCGCACTGACTCGCCGACTTTTTCTCAATTTCTCGCCCGGATACGGTTACACAGCGATTGCGGTTGCACTGTTAGCGAAGTTGAATCCGTTGGTAACGGTTGCTGCTGCGTTGCTGTTTGGCGCGCTATCGACCGGTTCATACAGTATGCAGCGAACAGTGGGCATCTCTGACAAAGTGACGTTTGTGATGCAAGCGACAATTCTGCTTTTTGTTATCGGTTATAGTTCTGTGCAGCTGTTCCGCAAGCGTACATCTTCACATTCCGAGTAGGAGTAGGTGGTTTGAAGCGGTGTTTATTGAAGTTGTAAGCGTTCTTATATCATCAATATCAAGGCACGCGTTGACAGCCAAAGATTGTACTTTGCCAAAGATCAAAAGCGTAATGGTTTACAATATCTCGTAGGGGCTGGGTAACCCAGCCCCTACGCAAAAACCGTTTTTCGACAATGGAGAAAAACGAGCAAAAACTTAATAGTTAAAAATCATGTTTGAAGAAATTCTTTCGGCAACGATTCGCGGGGCGACACCGCTCCTGCTGGCAGCTTTAGGTGAAGTCATCTCCCAACGTGCAGGTGTACTGAACATCGGCATTGAAGGGATGATGCTCATCGGTGCGTTTTTTGGGATGGTCGGCTCCTTTTACACAGCGGAATTCGTGATGTTCGCGCCCTGGTTCGGGCTGCTGATAGCCGGACTGAGTGGACTTATCGCTGCCGCGCTCTTTGCGTTATGTGCCATCAGGCTCCGGGGTGACCAAGTGATTATCGGCACGGCGATGACGCTTTTGGCGTTAGGGTTGACGGAAGTCATCTATCAACGGCTTTTCGGTGTAACAGGGATCGCGAAAGGCGTGCCGGCGTTCCAGCAGATTGACATCCCCCTGCTCTCCCAAATCCCTTTCTTCGGACGCGCCCTGTTTTCACACAATATCCTCGTTTTCATTACCTTCCTGCTGATGCCGTGTGTCTATTTCTTTCTCTACCATACACAGGTGGGGCTCAGGATACGTGCGTGTGGCGAACATCCGAAGGCGATAGCCACCGTCGGTGCTAATGTGCTCCGCTTGAGAACGCTTTGTCTACTCTTCGCGGGTGCGATGGCGGGTATGGCAGGCGGGTATCTCTCCCTCGCCGATGTCCCCTATTTTACACCGGGGATGACCGTTGGGCGCGGATTCATCGCTTTGGCGATCGTTATTTTTGGGAAATGGCATCCTGTGAAGGCGTGCGGTGCTGCGTTGCTCTTCGGACTCGGTTCCGCACTCGATGCGCGGTTCCAAGCACTGGGATGGGGCATTCCATACCAGCTGTGGTTGATGTTGCCTTATATCCTCTGCTTAGCGGTACTGGCAGGTTTTGTTGGACGTGCAGAGGCACCTCTCGCTTTAGGAAAACCCTACGGGGAATAGTTATCGGTTATAGACTTCTCCCTGAATAACCGAGTTAATGCTATTATTGCAACGCTTTTATGTCACCCCATGTCGTAGTCAACTTACCAGCAGGGGAGATATGACCTTTCAGACGGGTCTGACGCAAGGTTGAGACTTGACCGTCTAAGGAAACATCTTGAATCTGGTAATAGTAGACGACATTGGGTTTCGCAGATGGATCGGTATACGTGTAAGTCGAACGCTCACTCGTTGTCCCTTGACCTGCGATCAATTTCGTGTTAATCTGCGTGAATTCACCGTCTTGTTTTTCACTCCGGAGGATATTGAATCCAGCGTTGTTCAACTCAGATTCAGTGACCCAACCGATACGGATCGAGCCATCATCCAACCGTTCCGGACGGAACTTCGATAAGCTGACAGGCAGCGGCCCCCCCGTCCGGTACCCCGGTGAACCTATGTCATCGGCACTACCATAATAGGTATAAGAGCCCTCAAAAGCGAGGATAGTGTCACTCGCCAATATCCACGAATCCTCGTCTGTCCCATCGAGAGCAAGCTTTCGATCGTAGACGCGGAGCAACGAACTCCGGCTCAGGTCATCCGCCTCGTGCATCGGGAGCGGCCAAGCGGGTTCATCACGCGTGCGACGGTTGCCGCCAAGGTTACCCACCGTATCAATCTCGTTGCCGTCCTTGTCCTCTAATATGATGCTGAAACCTCTGCTGCTCAAGACGGGATCGGTGCTACGCGTCATCTCTAACGCGTCCCGATGTGCCTTGGTCGTCCAGAGCTTGATGACACGATGCGGTGGGAAATGATTCGGATCATAGACATCGCCCGATCTTGAGGCAATCAGTACCGTCTGGTTGGGTAAGATAAACTTCTGAGTGAGCGTGACCGTTGCGCTGAGCGTGTTCGTTTCCAACGCCCCGTTCTCTTGTGCAGCGTTCTCGATGTAAAGTTTCCACCCCTCAAGGTTGACACCCTCCGTATCAGATGAGTTGTGGAGTTCAATCCACTGCGGCAGGTTCCGACGCAGCGCAGCATCACCGACATCCACCATGATTTCGCTGATAGTGACGACACCCTCAGTGAGACCTGCTTCATTAGCTTTGGCTGCGTCGTTCGCGTAGCCAGGCGTTCCATAGTTCGCACTTCCCTTTGCCGCTTTGACATCATAACCGATGCCGGTATAAACAGCGACAGCGAGGTGTTTCTCGCCTCTACCATTGCCGCTATTTCGCTGATAGACTTTACCGGCAGCGAAGTTTTCGTCTCCGCCGTCAATCACATTGCCATCCGGTAAACCGGTAACTTTCAGGGGCCAGAGACGGGTGCCGATGCTATCGTCTTTAAACGCGCCTTGGTGCGTGGCGACAACATCTATGAGGTTTTCGGCTTTTTCCTCTTTGTCGTGTGCGTTCCGAAGGATGAGCGCAAATTTCCCATCATCTTGGAGATTCCAACCAGCCTTCACAACGTAGAGGTGGTTCAAACCTCTGTTCAATTCCTCATTGTCTCGGATGGAGATGTCTTTACCCGTAGCGAGATCCGTATTTCTCGGATGCCGCGTTGAGATAACGATAAACCCTTTCGCAGGCACTTTCCAATCTTGATCCTTGAAATCAAACAGCTCGGTATCGGTGCCTCTCGCCGTTACCATTGACAATGCGTAGTTATTCAACGACGCTTCGGCATTTGAAAGGTTATGGAGTTCGACCCAGTCGTTCTCACCACCGGTATCATTACCGATCTCGTTGATGCGGAACGGCGTACCCGCAACGTTACTCGCTACCAGGCGCACCGTCGTGGCGTAATGTTTCGCCCCGGGTGTAGCGTAGACCGATGGGGTCACCGAAAGACGCTCAGAATTTTTCCAGGAGCCTTTAGCGGTACCGTCGGGTATCCCTTCGACCAGTTCCGCGCGATCGACGATGGTTTTGGCGGCTTGCGTCTCAACGTGGGTGTAATTAATATTCCGATACATGGAGATGATGGCGATCGGCGGAATCCTACTCTGAGGATTGGTAGCCAATGTGTTAGTGACACGTCCGCTCTTGCCAGTATCGCCGGTATTAACTTTCCAACCGCTGGCCCCCCGGTTGCTGACCTGATCGATATCAATAGCGGGGCGAACGTTCCCTCTCGTGAAGACGAGTTTCCAACCCGTGAGATCTATAGCGGCCGCAGTTGTGTTATACAACTCAATAAACTGGTGCTTCGTTGCATAGGCAAGCACTTCACCGAGGTCAAACCCCCACAGGATTTCACTGATAACAACGGAGCGAGAGTTCCTGTCATCAGCACTGTCGCCATCATCTAAGGTGATCGTACCACCGAGATAGAAGAAAAACTCAAGATCGGGAAGATCCGTGTAGTCAATCACAGCAAACCCGTTTGCAGCGATCGCGCCTGAAAGGGTTGTCGTCGTGGTAGCGTCGTCATACGTCGCGGCGATAGTGCCAACAGTTGGCCCGGTGATAGTGCCAACAGTTTTCTTAACCTTAACGGTTAGTGCTTTAAC
Source organism: uncultured Poribacteria bacterium (assembly GCA_951828385.1). GTDB lineage: Bacteria > Poribacteria > WGA-4E > WGA-4E > WGA-3G > WGA-3G. The sequence continues at coordinate 1,351,008 of OX639973.1, read as the reverse complement.
ATCAGGACCGTAGGTAAACTTCATCATCCCCGCCGCACTAAGCCCGACGATTGTATCCGCCCCTCTTTTCGGACTGACCGTGACTTGCCACTTCATGGGTTCTCCCGGTACGCGATTCGGGGTACCCAAGAACATCGGATCCGTGGCACGTGTCACGGTATCATTTGCGACATCGCCGTTCACCATGTCACGGGCCCTCGTACCGATCGACAAGTCTGCCAGGTCAAGATCGTTCGGAAGTGCTCTATTGAAGGTAAAGACCACTTCAAAGTCTGCCTGGTCACCCGCAGTCGCTGGCATTGGTGAGATGGCAGTGATAGTTGTTTTACCAATAGTGCCAACAGTTGGCTCAGCCCTTTGCTTAACGGTTAGTGCTTTAACATCAGGACCGTAGGTAAACTTCATCATCCGCGCCGCACTAAGCCCGACGATTGTATCCGTCCCGCTCTTTGGACTGACCGTGACTTGCCACTTCATGGGCTCTCGCGGTACGCGCCTCGGGGTACCCAAGAACATCGGATCCGTGGCACGTGTCACGGTATCATTTGCGACATCGCCATCCATCATGTCACCGGCCCTCGTACCGATCGACAAGTCTGCCAGGTCAAGATCGTTCGGAAGTGCTCTATTGAAGGTAAAGACCACTTCAAAGTCTGCCTGGTCCCCTGTAGTCGCTGGCATTGTTGAGATGGCAGTGATAGTTGTTTTACCAAACGATTGTTGGAGGATTCCATCCGACGCGCATCGCTAAAGGATAAAACACTTAGAGTATCCGTAAATGATTCTGCATTGATGCTTGAAGCATCAACACCAGCAATATGGTCGAACTGTCCTTCATCTTCAACCTCAAAAGTAATATAGAAGCGACCTTCACCCGATTGAGCGGAGGGTTCGGGTCCCTTGTTGTTGACAGGAATTGCATGCGCAAAACCAGGAGTTATGATTGGCGGAACAACCTCATAGATCACTACTGCCATAGGATGATCAGGCTCAGCGAGTGTCACTGGGGGGTGACGTGGGAAGTAAGTGCCAGTATTTGGAGTAGTTCGAAAAGGTGGATTCTTATTTAACTCTATGGTCACTGGCTCGCGAGAAACCTCTCCAGGATTGATTTCCACGGTATACACCTCCGGCCCCTCACTGACACTCACAACCTTAGGCGACGGCGGGAGCGTGGGGTAGCTTTTCAGAAAAGCCTTAGAGAATACCAGTATATCGGTCGGTAGGAGCCCCTCCGCAGGACCGATAGCTGTACTTGGTGGCTGGCCTGGAGCCGCGGCTGCCTCAGCCTCAAACGTAATGGTAGCCTCAAAGTTCCCATTCACATACGTAGGTGCGGTAATGCTTTTCAACTTCGGCAGAGCAATCGATGTTTCAGCCAGAGGTTGTCCATTTTCGAGGGTAACTCGGCGGAAATTTCCAATAATTATATATCGATCCGCCTCTGAAGCAGAAGAACTCACAGGTACATCAAAAGCAAATTCCGTCGTCGTATCATCAGGTGGATTATTATAGTCCAAGCCCAAGCTCTTATTTTTAATGTCCTTAATAGCAGGTAACGAAAAATCGGTTGCTGGGGCAGTGTCATACGTAAGAGTGACGTTCCACCCCGAGTCATCAGCAGTTCCATCCCCATCCAAGTCATCTGTCCATGTCGCACTCAATGTTTCCGCCATGGCTGGCAGTGCCACAAGTGCGAAAATTAGAATTAAACTCGTCAACAAAAATGTTAACCGATTTGGCATAGATTATTTCCCCTCCAAAATGTAAATAACGTGCGTTTGATAAAAGTAAGGTGTTGGGTTTCGCTTAGATGGACAACCAGCAACTTTCGGTTATAACCCGTCAATTGTTTATTATTTAAATTAATAAATTCTAAGTCCTGCATGTAACTAATATTATACGATATTTTTTGGGAAAAATCAAACAAATTTATAGTGAAATTTGAAGTCTTCAAGATTTCCGCGTAGCATCCATCATGAACCACACCCGACTGTTAGCACCTCTTATAGTAGATTCTGTAATTACTTATACACTCAGCATCGGTGCGGTTAGGGATGCAGATCGCATCTGGGCGTGTACGCCGCAAAAACCGCACCTACCGGGGGGTGAAAGTGTGTATTTATTTTTGGATTTTACTATAACTAACAACCAAAAGATTTTTTCGCAGAAAAAATCGTACTGACAACTGGTAACCCTTAAAAGGCAAAAGCGGTGGACAGAGAATCCACCGCTTTGCGTTTTTTATTTTTCTCCAAGTTCCGGGAGGTGTGAAACTCGTGAAAAAATCCCTTGATAGACCTAGCGCGCCGCTACGATGCACAGGAACTAACGGTCTCCTATGCTACAGGTTGCACGCAATCCGACTTGTCCAAACTTACGTTAACTTACAACCATTCTTCTGACGACTATTAAAACGGACTGCCGAGGCGGACATGTGCTCTTCTTGTATCGGGTGAACTCGGAACGGACACGAGCGGAAAGGCATAGTCGATGCCAACTGTGAGCGCGCCAAAATCCAAATAAAGCCCAGCACCGACAGCGGACGGCAAACGCGTTAAGCTACGCTCAATATCTGCCAGTGCCCCCCAGACGTTGCCAGCATCAAAAAAGAAGGCGCCGCGGACCACTGAATAGATTGGGAACCGTAATTCCGTATTAAAAATGAATTGGACATCACCGCGATAGGTCCCTGTGATATCTTCGGGCCCGAGGGAACGCTCGGCGTAACCTCTGACCGTCGTGCTGCCGCCTGCCCAAAACCGCTCAAAAGAGATAAGTTCCGCGCTGCGGTTTGAACGCAAACCGGTCGTAATACCGCATCGAACCGCGGTCACTAACACAAGGCTGCCAATGAGTTTTTGGTAATATCGAGTATCCGTCGTTGTTTTAATAAAACTCGTGCCGCCTTGCAAGAAGCCACCTGCGTATTCGAGTGTCATCTCGTTCCACATACCGCCTATCGGATTCAGATAGCGCACACGACGATCGTAAGTCCAAGAGAAGCGTAGACTACTCACGGTTGTGCTAAATGGGTTCTGTTCTTCGTAGGGGCCGGGTAACCCTGCCCCTACTGTCGGTGTCGCTTGCCGCAGTGGTGGCACCGGTTGGTTCAAGTCTCTGTAACTGTATCGCAAATCCAAATGATGCGATTCGCCTAATTTCCGACTGAGGGTGAAACTCCCTTGGAGTGCGCGAACATTGTCATCTATCTCTAACTTCTTAGCAGATACTTGTAAGGTGCCGCGTGTCCTACCAATCAACCACGGTTCGGTCAGTCTTGCATCGACAAGGTAACCTAATTCATCTCGCCACCCTAATGTACTGCGGAAGGAGCCTCGGATGTTCCGTTTAAAGAGGAAGTTGCTATCCGTTAACTCCAGCGTTCCGTTCCAACCTTCTGCGAAACTGTAGCCGCCGCCATAACTATAGGTTCTGGGTTTCTGCTTGTCGACTGTTACTAAAACGTCATAGGTTCTGGAAATAGCGTGAGAGTTCTCTCCGTCAGTGGTTTTGACACCATCGCCGCCTTCTATCTTTTCGGTTTCGATTGGTTCTGGTTTTGCTTGAACCCTACCAAAAATCCCTAACGCGGAGAGGTTTTGCAAGGCACGGCTTAATCTATCAGATGTCCAAAGATCCCCCTCAAGATGTGCGACTTCTCGTTTGAGAACGTGTTGTTTCACAACGTCCGTATCGCCTTCAAAATGGAATTTACCGAATGTTACCCGCTCACCCTCTGTCTCCACAATAAGATTGAGGATACCGTGTTCAAAGACCTCAAGATATGTCGCTTCCTGTTTGAGTGTATAGCGTGGATTGCCCTCAATATCTTGGATGCTCCAGCGGTTACCGACATTCGTGGCTATGAAAGGTCCTGTGAGTGTCAGATTGTGCCTTTTAAATTCATTGCGGATTTCCGAGGGGAAGTTACCCTCCGAAAAAGATTCCGAAAGAGATTCCGAAAAATTACCTTCTACTTCAAAAACTGCAGTTTCTGTTTCAGATATGTAAGTGTCAGTAACCTTTGCGTTGATGTATCCGCGTTCATGATATGCATTTCGGACTGCCTCTTGGTAGACAGTTCTTTCAAACACAGCATTCGGTTGTGGGAACTGAAGTTCGCTTTCCAAACGTTTCAGGAGCGTGGCAGTATCTATCGCGCGATTACCGCTGATGACACATCGGTGAATCAACTCTTTGCGGTCCTCAAAAATTGAGACATGTATTTCGACATCGCCAATGTTTCGGTTGTTTAGGGGCAGCTTTTTATCTCTTATCTCAATGACTCTGTTCGGATAACCCGCTCTCTCGTAAAAAATATGAAGGCGATGTTCATCTTTCCGAAGGTCTTCTTCATAAAAAAAGCGTTTCTGTTCGCGTCGCGATAGGAGTCTGGCAACAAGATTGGAGATGCGCAGACTCCCGAGAAGTCCGACTGTCGGTTTCACTGTCATTTCTCGGAGTAAGGCCGCGTCTGGAAAGGCGCGGTTCCCCGAAAAAGTGACACGCCTAACCTTATAACGATTCCCAGGATTAATCGTAAGTTGAACGCTAAAGGCATCCGAAGCTTTCTCCTGCACAGTCGTCCCATGATACCCTTCGTCTTTGAAATAGGCTTTTATCCGTCCTTCCCAGAGAGTAGGTGCCCCCGTACTTATCACCTCGGCTATATCTTCTCTGAAGGTATCTTGTTGGGATAAAGAGAGTTCACCGGTCCTCGGAACGAAATTAAACTGGACCTGCTTGCCTTCATTGATGTCAAACTGCAACAGACCTGTTTCAGAAGTAAAAGTCGGCACGATGGTGGCAGTCGGATAGTTGTTTTTACGGTAGAGGGTTTTCATTGCTGCCACATCAGTGTCAACATCAACTTTGTTGTAAACCGGATAGCGTATGCTGAAGCCACAAGCACGTTTGAGGCGGTTGGTTGAGATAGCGGAATTCCCCTGAATTTGCAACCGTTTGATAGTTGACGGCGCATTTGGGGTTATCTGATAAGTTAATACGCCAGCTTCGGTAAGGACATCGGCAACCGTAACTTGCGCATCAAAATAGCCATGGTCTCTGCAAATCCGTTTGATGTAGATAATATCTGCTTTGGCAATTGCAGGGACATATCTTCCACCCGGCTTCGATTTTACCACATTTTCAATAGCCGACCTGAATGGGTTCGGCGAAATGCCGGCACCGGCGATGACAACCGCTTTAATGAGATCAAAAGATGTGAGTTGATAGGTGAGCGCAACGCCAGTGCGGTGCGCCTGTGCGTAAACATGGATTTGGGAATATTGCTGTGTCGCGTAGAGTTTCTTAATACTCTGTTGAATCGCGTACGGAGACAATCTGTCAGCAACACGGACCGAAGTCTGCTTGCTGAGCGTGTCGTATTGTGCTGTCGTTTCGGCTACGACTTCTGTATCAATATGGTACTCAATTTTGTCTATGCGCGTTGTATCAAACGCCTGGCGCAGCGCGAATTTTTCCGCCCTTATGTCACCTGACGTTTCCGTGGGTTCGTTCGCGCCTACAGATTGCGAAAAAAAACAGCAGCACATCAGGATAAGACAAATCACACTATCTATGAATGTGTTGTAATTTGCAGAGCCCATAAGTATTTTTTAAGTTATAAGTTATAAGTTATAAGAAAGAGGCACCCGGTAACAATTAACGTCTTAACCAACTACTTATAACCAACCACTTATAACCCTCTGATAACCATTAAAAACGCCCCTTTATCTCAAAGCCAACCCCATATTCGCCTTTTTCGTTGTTCTCAATTTTAATGGACATGTTTTTCCTGAGTTGATATTCTGCGCTGACAGCGCGTGCGTCTTCATCATGCGGACGGTGAAAATTAAACGTGAAACCCCAGAAAGCACGCGAAAATGCAGCGTTGCGTATAAGAAACGTCATAATCTCCTCATGCGAGAGGGTTTCAGGTGCGTTCGGCGCGCTCAGAACAAATTCTGGGTTCTTTAAGGTGCCAGTCAGACTCGCGTTAATCTCAAGGTCAACGGTGCTTTGATCTCTCGGCAGAATCCCGTGAATACGATCCGGTGTTTGGAGAAAGATGTTGAGTTCTGGATCAAATACGCTGGTACTTCCGTTGGTAATTCTTGAACCTTCAATAAATTCAAAGGTCTGCGGAACAAGTCCAATTTTACCACTGCGCACCGAAACAGTGCCATTGAAAACCGGCTTTTGAATCCGACCGATGAGTTTACCGCCGGAACTGGAAATTTCAATGTCTGTCGGTCCCGTGATAGATGAGCGCACATGAAACTTATCGGGGATATCAATATCAACATTCAAATATAAATCGCGAAGGATCGGATAATCCAATATAACATCCACTTCGCTTACGGAAGTCCCGGCGAACCAATTGACAACTGCCTCCCAATTTTGTTTATAATACCCCTGACTTATATTCAGGTTGCCTGTTAAAGACGGATCATCAAATCCACCTTGTAGGTGCAATTGCGTCGGATTAGAACCGAGTTGAATTTGATACTGTCCGGGTTGTTCAAAAAGCGCGGATGAGATGCTGGTCCGCAAATCCATCGTCGGCGGGTTTTCCCAGACGCGTCCATCTGGCGGTGCTTTGACACTGCCGGTTATCGAAAAAGGCCCCTCGTTCAACACACCCTCCAGCTGTTCAACCGTCGCGCCTTGCTCTGATAACGCAATTCTGCCTTTTGTCTCTTTAACATGAATGCCGGCTTCTGGAAGTTCAAACCCTATATCGTCGAAACGCACAGCCCCTTCGGCTTGTGGCATTTCCATCGTCCCATTGAGTGCGACATAGGCTTGACTCGTCCCTGTCGGAGATTCCAGCCCCGGTACTAAGTAGCGTAGGATGTCAAGATCATCGACTGTAATATCCAAGATACCGTCCATCTTTGTCTGTAGGAGTTCGTCCCAAACCGCTTCTGGGGACCGTTGCAGTGCCGTTAGGAACGGGATTATCTCAAGGTGATAAGGCATCGTCCACGAAAAAGTAAGGAGATTTCCACCGAACGTAGCTTCAACATACCGTTTTTTTGAGATTTCCCATTTCCCGTTCTGATACCGAATTCGCCAGCGCAGGTCAATAGGGATGTCATGCAGGTAGAGTTCAGCTGGGGCAGACGTGTGTCGTCGTAAAGTTATCTTCGGATTTTTATTGGTGCCGCTCATCTGTAAGCTTCCCGACAACGCACCCCTAATCCGGTAAGGCGCGGGCCAAGTGTCGGTTAACGCTGAGACATTAAAATTATTAAACCGCAGTGCCGCGTCAAATTCTCCATTTACCGACCATTGACTTTCGGCATCAATACTGAGTGTTGTTTTTGCGTTTTCAATTGTGTATACGTTGCCGACGACATCTTCTGGTTTCTCATCTTCAGCAGTAAACGTCTGATCGACTCGGAAGGTGTACTGATTTTCAAGGGTAAACGCTTTCGGTAAAGTTATTGTTCCCGCGTTCAGCTCTATCTGAATAGGTCGCGGATCTTGGAAGTCGTATGGCTGATCCAATATCCTAAAGGCGAGACGGATACTGTTAATGGATAGTGTTGCGTTTGCGACTGCCATAATATCCGCGAGTGAAGGGACCTCTCGAATTTGTGGAAACGGCGTATGTTCTCCTTTTGTCAGAAAACTGTCAAGCGGCACTGTTAATTCAGTGAGCGTCGTACTCAGGTGTCCCTCAACTTCTTCCAACATTTCTGGCGGTAGGGCATGCTGGACCGTTGAACCGAGTGGGAATAACTCAAATTTCAATCCTGCCAGGGTGAAGTCTTCAGGCGTTAATCCGTCTAATGCCAATTGCCCCTGCTGAAGCCTGCAGTAACCTGTTCCCATATCAAAGTTGAGTTCTTTAAGATCAATCGCATCTTCGCGAGCGTCAAGTTTCACCTTCATGTTCCGCATCGGTTCGTGGAAATTCTTTAAATAAAGTTCCAACGCTTCAAGCGATACAGTCCCCGTTATGTGAGGATCGCGGCTTGTGCCTTGTAGGGCTAAATCTATGTCAACAATACCGTCTCCTTCTGGAAAGAGGAGATCACTGCCGGGGAAAAAGTCAAGCGGTAGTTCCTCACCCCGAAAACGCACATCAATCGGTTCATCGGGAAACCGATCCGGTAGGTCTACCCCCGCGAATGCCAAATTGAACGGAATTACACCCGTAAGGGTTGACGTACCCGCCCGGTTCTTTATCTCAATGCCCGCGAGTGTTATGCGTTCATCACGGTACTCGACTTTTCCGTTCCATTCCATCTCGCTGATGTCGCCGCGCCATTCTGTTGTGATCTCCGGTGCCTCAAGAGTTCCTGTGATATTAACATTTACCGTCGTCACCATTTCAGGCGATTTCTGCGGAAGCACGCCATCACGATGATCGTGATCGCGTGACTTCCGAAGTTCTAACGGGAGATGTGCAGTAATATCCCCCCGTTCGGATTGGAATTGGAGCGGCGTTGTATTGGTACAATTAATACCATACCCCTGAAAATTCAACGCACTCACTTCACCGGTTATTGAGACTTGGTCTGGGTGCAGGTTCCCTTTACCGCTGAGTTTAGCATGTCCAGAAACGGTGCCGCGGAAGGGTGGAACTTGTCTTGACAACACGGTCACAAAGTCAGCAATCCCGATTTCAGATACTGACACATCCATCACAAACTGATGTGCCGCTGCGTCTTGCGTTGAGAACGAGGCATCTCCTTGGACCGTGTAGCTGCCATCACCGATCTGTCCGTTTGCCTCTACCGATTGGACATGTAGCGCATCCGAATTAAGAGTAGCCGTCGCATGCAGATTTTCCAACGTGATCGGGTCTACGTTAGCCGTGAGGCGAATCGGTTGCTGCGTTTGCGTTCGCGCATTTACAGCGATAACAGTTTCAGCCGGAGTGCCTGTGATGTCTATTGAAGCCGCGAACACGCCGCCTGTGAGATCCCCACGTTTAATACTATTTGCGGAAGCCTTTGCTATTAAGTCGCTAAACGTCGTGAGTTCCAATTCAGGGGCGTTAACGCTGAAGTTTAACTGCGAATTGTTTATATCTTCGGGGGAAACACTTATCTCGCCGCCTATATCTACCGCGTTACCCAAAAGTTTCAAAGCAGTCTTCTCAAAGCGCATTAAGTCGTCTCGGTATACGATCGCGCCGCCTGCATCGCTGATGCGAATATCACCCACTTCTGTTTTTAAATCCAATGTCGGAATTTCCCAGTCCAACGCGACCTCTGGTTGTTTGGCGGTGCCAGTGATTGTTGAGGTATAATGACCGCTTCCAACTTTTAGTATGTCAGACGGAAGTCCCAACGCTGCGCCAAAGGGTGCCAGTAAGAAGCCATCAGATTTCGCTTCAAAATCCATGACCTCGCCCTTTGCATTATAGGTCCCTGTCAGTTCCATAAAAGGTGATGCGTCTTCTAATGTCCTTAGGGAAAGGGCATCGATAGTCCATTTGTCATCTGTGAGGAACAATCGAATGTGCTCGGCATTTGTAAATGGGGTCTTGTGTCCTTTTGAATTTTCGTAGTAAAGTTGGCTGGTGTCAATTTTGATGTCAACATCGTAAGGGTAAACTGGCTGGTCAGATTCATCGCTTTTGTTCTCACCCGTTGGGGCAAGATCTGCCACCGTTCCTTTGATTTCGGCGCGTCCATTAGCAGTCCCTGCGACCGCCTCAAGTGCGGGATGCAAGATACGCAGAATCGGTTTAACTTCAAGGGCTTCACTCTCGACCTCGAATTCATAAGAATTATCAGGATCCATACTAACATACCCCTGAATCTGACCGTTAAACCCACTTCCCGTAAAATCAAAACGATCCGGTTCCCCCGTAACATTTTTCAGTGCTACGAGTGTGCCGTGCAGGGAAGCATCACCCAGTGGGTGCTTCGTCTCACCTCCGTTGTCTAAGAAGGTTATGTCCGAGAAATCCAGTTCGATCTGAAAGTCAGCACTTTCCGGTTTTTTTAGCGTGCCGACAACCCGAACATCAAATTCCCCGCCAAAAGGGAAATCGGAGATGTTCGCTGCGCTTGCAAGTGCCTGGAAACTCACAGGCGCATCGCTTTCAAGCAACAGATCGTAATCGGCATTCGAGGCTACTGAAATATTGAGCGTAACTTTCTGACCGCGGGTGGTAACCTCAAAGTTGGGAAGATCGATGTTGTAATCCTCAATGCGTAACGGCAGCGTTACCGGATCCAAATGGATACCCCACGCCACGCCTTTGGTGACGCTGAAGTCTGCGCTACCATCAAGGTCGATAAGCGTTCCATCTAATTTGAGTTCACCTCTAACTTCACCCTCTACCGGATATTCGGCACCTAACAATACCCTCGGATAGTGTTGGGCATAAACGGGGTCTGCGACGATGCGAAATTCCGCAGGGAAATCGCCTTCAACATCCACAACGCCGGTAATTGTGGTCCGGCTCTGATATGCTGTCACGATGTCTTTTTTCCTGTTTTTGGTGAGCAGCCCGTTTTCGATGAATACCTGTCCCTCTTGATAATCAAGGTTACCTACCAAAGTGCCGATCGGGATGTCATTGAAACTCGCGTTCGGGATTTTCATAGAACCCGCCAATGTGCCGTCCAATGACAACTTCGCAGTGTATTCTCCGATCCCGCCGAGATCCGCACTGTCAACAATTTTCATCAAATCGTCAAAGTTAATGCCTGACATCCGGAGGTCCAAAGCATCTTGTTCCGCTAACGGGAAAGTACCCGTGATGTTAATCGCGGTTGCATCAAGGTTTCCATCGACTTTCAATTCACCCGAATCAATCATGCAACTCAGTGTTGAATCCGCAAGTGCTACCGTATTGAGGACAGTCTCTGTTATTTCTATTTTGCTATTGAGATTGAGTGTTGAGGGGTCCGTGCTACTTCCGTTGAACGTGGCGTTTCCTGAGAGGTGCCCGGTGCTGTCTACAAGGAATTCCGGGAGCTGAACGAACATTGACAGCAGCGGTATGAGTTGCACGTCTGTGGCATCCCACTGCCCTTCATAAACCAGGGGATGCGCGGTCAGTTGCTGAAGTTGGTTTATCACGGTGCCTTCAAGTCTGTTTTGGAGGCCGATGCGCCCGCCGCCGGTCAGCGTACCGTCAGCGACCTGTGCACTAAAGGTTTTTAGCGTGAATGTAGGGGTGGGGTGTGAATTGAAACCGGCATCAATTTTTAGGTCTGTCAGTGCAATTCGTCTATCATTTTCCGCTTGTGTCATAGAAAACGTTGGGGTTTCTACAGAAAGTGTAGCGGCGAAGCTGGAATCAAGGTTTCCGTTTGCCGTTATCCTACCTTTTACAATACTTTCAAGTTCGGTACCTTCGCCGAAAAACTGCTCGACATCTGCGACATCCAATCGCTGTAAATCAAGGTCAATTGACCAATAATTACCGGTTGATCTATACGGAAATTGCCCTGCAGCTACCAATCTTGAGTTGCCAAAGTCTAACCGGAATATATCAAATCGGCTACGCGTCGCTAAAATCTCAAAAGTAACTTCAAACCTATCAATCGGTGTTTCGGAACCGTTGAACTTAAAACTGCCAGCCTCGATGCTTAAATTGCCTCTGTGATGCCAGGCATCAAGCGGGCCCTCCAGACTAAGCTTGATGCCTTGAACGCTTATCTCAAGGTCTCTTTGTATATCCGTGTAATTAATTTTCCCGTCATCCAGTTTAACGTTTTGAACGGCGAAACCGAATTGTGGCGCGTCGTCGCTTGATGAATCCTCTCCACTTGGTGGATCCTCTTGCAGAATATTCGGCAGATTGAAGGTACCATCAGGGGCGTGTTTCGCATGAATTTCCGGCGCATCTACCGTCAGTTCCGTAACCTCGAATTTGCGTGTAAGCAGCCCCAGCCAATTGTATTTGAGTACAACGCTCCCTGTGGAAATTACCGGTTCGCCTTCTTTGGATATTTTAACGCCACTAATGGCTACATTCCCGAAGATACTGCCTTTTATGTCGCCAATATCTGCCGTGTAGTCCTTTGCTAACCGACTTTCCAGTTCTGACGCAAGCCGTGTTTCTACCCAATTCAGGAAAGCATCTGAACGAAGAAAGAAAAAAGTCCCGCATAGCACGATGACAAAGGATATGCCGAGAATAATGGAGATTTTTTGGATTCTTTTGCGCATCGGTTTTCAGTTTTCAGTTGTCAAACAATTCGTGTGCCTCCGCGACGACCTCAGCAGTCGTTTGCTGGCGTTGAACGTCCTTTTCGGGTGCATGCGCTTGCATATCGGGTTCAATCGTGAGCCAAAGCAGATACTCAATATTTCCGATGTCTTTGTGGATCGGCGAATAGGTCAACCCTCTCACCGTAGCCCCAAGTTTATCCGTAACGAAAACACTGAGATTGTTTATTGTTTGGATATGCACCTGTTTATCAGCCACAATCCCACCCTTTTTCACATGAGCTTTTCCGGCTTCAAACTGCGGTTTGAGCAGGGCAATAATATTATAGTTGTCGGTTATCGGTTGTCGGTTATCGGTTAAAGAGGACTCTGATTCAGTCAACCCACCTCTTAACTGCAAACTGACAACTGACGACTGACAACTATTCTGCTGTGTCAGAATTTTGATGACACTCGGTAGTACCGTCCGCAGAGAAATAAAAGAGACATCAATCACAGCGATAGAGATAAAATCATCGCTATCGTGTAGGGGGTTTTTGCTTGGGGGTTTCTTCAAGGTGACCTCGCCCCTACTTAAAAGTGTTGGGGTTAAATATCGGATATTCGTTTTCTCGATCGACTGAACCTGTGGATGCGTCCGAAGTTTCCAAGCGAGTTGCCCGTAACCGACATCAACGGCATAAACGAATTTTGCGCCGTGCTGGAGGAGGCAGTCTGTGAATCCACCTGTTGACGCGCCTACGTCAAGTGCAACTCTATTTTCCACATCTACATCAAAGAGAGATAACGCCTTCTCCAACTTAAATCCACCGCGACTGACATATCTCTGTGGTGCCTGAACAACGACCTCCGCATCGTCAGAAACACGCTGTCCGGGCTTAATTCGGGTGTTTCCGTTAACGGTTACAGCACCGGCAAGGATAAGCCGTTTCGCTTGTTCTCTGCTCTCCGCTAAGCCGTGTTCTACGAGAAAGATGTCTATCCGTTGCATTTTTTTCTCCGTAGGGGTCGGGTTTCCCAACCCGTGCGGACGCGGCACCCTCGTCCCTACGCTATCATTTTCTGCGCGGCGCGAACAACAGCGTCAGCATCGCACTGGTAAAGCGCGTGAAGGTGCTGGACATCACCGTGTTCAATAAATTCGTCAGGGATACCGAGGTTTGTAACTTGGAGGTTTGCTATACCCGCTGCGGCGAGTGCTTCCAAGACCGCACTGCCGAAACCGCCCATTATTACACCGTCTTCAATCGTAATTACCTTGCCGATACGTTCCGCAAGCGGCAGAATCGTTGCAGTATCTAACGGTTTTACAAATCTCGCGTTGACAACCGCCGTTGAAATTCCGATATCACCCAATGTTTGTGCGGCTTCAAGTGCCGGATAAACCCGGTTACCAATCGCGATGACAAGCACATCTTCACCCTCTCTGACAATCTCACTTTCACCGATAGGCAATGCCTGTGGTTCCGCTGCGATCTTTACACCGACCCCAGTGCCTCTCGGATAGCGGAACGCAATGGGGCCATCTTCATAGGCGAGCGCGGTTTTTACCATAGATTGTAATTCGTTCTCATCTTTCGGTGCCATGACGACCATGTTCGGAATAGAACGCAGGTATGCGAAATCGAAAACACCGTGATGCGTCGGACCGTCTGCCCCGACAAGTCCGCTTCTATCCAACGCAAAGATGACCGGGAGGTTTTGGATGCAGACATCGTGTAACACTTGGTCATAACTCCGTTGGAGAAAAGTAGAATAGATAGCAGCGACAGGACGCATCCCTTGTGCTGCGAGTCCACCTGCGAACGTAACAGCGCACTGCTCTGCCAATCCGATGTCAAAACATCGGCTCGGATACGCGTTCGCAAATTTATCAAGCCCTGTCCCACCCGGCATGGCTGCCGTCACGCCGACGACCCGGGCATCGCGTTTCGCTAATTCAATGAGTGTGCGGCTGAATACCTCCGTGTAGGAGGGTGTCGGCGGTTTCGGTTTGATCGTTTTTCCGGTTTTCAGGTTGAAGGGACCGCTGACACTATAAAACCCGACCGGATCCTCTTCTGCCGGGGCATAGCCGCGTCCCTTTTCGGTTACCACGTGAAGCAAGATAGGGCCGGACAAACTGCGGATGCCTGTCAACACTGGAATGAGTGCCTCTAAATCGTTGCCGTCGAGGGGTCCGAAATAACGGAACCCGAATTCCTCAAAGAGCGTCCCCGGTTTCAATGAAGCCTCAATTTTACGCGCGATCTGCTTCGCATCTGCTGGCATTAAGTTCATCAACTCTTTGACACGGGAGCGGAGGAGATTATATCGCGGTGAACTCGTGAGCTTGTGAAAGTGCTTTGAGAACGCCCCGACAGTCGCGGAGATAGACATATTGTTATCATTGAGGATAACGAGCATATCGTTCTTGAAGTCGCCGGCGGTGTTCAACGCTTCAAATGCCATCCCACCCGTCAAACCGCCATCCCCGATGATAGCGACGACTTTGTAAGTCTCATTAATCAGGTCTCGTGCGGTCGCAATACCTAACGCAGCGGCGATAGAGGTGCTGGAATGCCCGGCACCAAAAACGTCATATTCACTCTCGGCTCTGCTGAGAAAACCGCTGATGCCGCCACTTTGCCTGAGCGTTGGAAACGCATCTCTTCTGCCAGTAAGCAGTTTGTGCGGATACGCCTGATGGCCGATGTCCCAGACGACTTTATCGCGGGGTGTGTCAAATACTTTATGCAATGCTATTGCCAATTCAACTGTCCCGAAGTTCGGCGCAAAATGACCCGGATGCTCGGATAAAACTGTGAGTAGATAGGCGCGCATCTCTTCCGCCAGTGCTTCAAGTTCGC
Organism: uncultured Poribacteria bacterium; assembly: GCA_951828385.1. GTDB lineage: Bacteria > Poribacteria > WGA-4E > WGA-4E > WGA-3G > WGA-3G. The sequence continues at coordinate 1,336,006 of OX639973.1, read as the reverse complement.
TAATCTCCAGTTTTTTCAGGTCCGCTGGGCTATTAATTTTTTCTAAGAACATGTTTTTTAATCCTATCGTTTATGAGTTATCTGTTTTGAGAACGTTTTCTACCCGCTGCTCAGCGTTTTCGAGCATCTCCCGACACGATGAGACCAAGCCGACACCTTCCTCAAAGAGTTTGAGAGAATCCTCAAGCGGCAGTTCGTTGCCCGCTTCAAGTTTATCAACGATCTCAGTCAGTTTTGCGAGTTTTTCTTCAAAGGTCATGTTTATCTCCATTAGAAAAAAGTTGTCAGTTATCAGTTGTCAGTTACCAGTTTCCGTCAGCAGTCGGCAATCCGTAATTAGGGGTCAGCAGCTTCTTACTTTTGATGGTCTTCGTCCAGAAATTCTTCAACCCGACAAGCGAGATGCCCCGCTACCAGTTGAACCTCAATTCTATCGCCAACGGATACCTGTTCAGTTGTTGTTAATACCTCGCCATCTGTTTTTCGACTGATGCTATACCCACGTTTCAACGTGGCTAACGGACTCAACGCGTCAAGCCGTTGGGCAAGTGTATGAAGTCTGTTTTCATTATCAGAAAATTTACGTCCTACAGCCGATCGACACGCCACATCTAAGGTATCTACTGTTTGATAGCGTTGGTAGATAGCGTCTTTACGCTGTGTCGGTGCAAGTCGCGTCTCAAGTTCTTGGATCCGTGTCGCGTTGCTATTCAATTGGTTCTGAATTGTGGTGCGCAGCCGTGCATCGAAACCGTCTAATTGTGCGAAAAGTTCATCCTGATCTGGTACGATATGTCCCGCATGCGTGGGAGTCGAGGCTCGGTCGTCCGCCACGAAATCGGCGATGGTGAAATCCGTTTCGTGTCCGACAGCGGAAACGACAGGGATTCTGGAATCGAAAATAGCACGTGCGACGCGTTCTTCGTTGAATGCCCAGAGGTCTTCAATGGAGCCGCCGCCGCGACCGACGATGAGTACATCTATGTCATCTCGCTGATTCATCGCTTGTACCGCGAAAGCTATCCCTTGTGCCGCGCCGTCACCTTGGACAAGCGTCGGATGTAGTAGCACCTTAGCTAGCGGGTAGCGTTCACGGAGTTGTCGGAGGATGTCCTGTATTGCTGCGCCTGTTTCTGAGGTGACAACGCCGATCTTCCGCGGGTATCTTGGTAACGGTTGTTTGTGGATGTCATCAAACAATCCTTCGTCTGCAAGTCGTTGCTTCAATTCCTCGTAGGCTCTTTGCAACGCCCCGATGCCAACGGGTTCCACGTTTCGACCAACAATCTGATATTGCCCCCTCGCGGAATAGAGACTCAGCTGCCCTTGTACGATTACCTCCTCGCCGTCTTTCGGTAAAAATCTGAGGCGGGTCGCATCACTCCGAAAAATGGCAACGGAGATCTGATGGTTACCCTCTTTGAGCGTGAAATAGACATGTCCAGCACCGGAGCGACTGTAATTGGATACTTCTCCTTGTACCCTTACATTCTGAAATTCCGGTTGTTGGTTTATCAGTTGTTTCAGCAGGTTCGTTATTTCACTGACACTACGGACAATTTTTGTGGGTATCGAAAATTCTAATTGCATAATGGTTATCAGTTATTGGTTGTCAGTTTTCAGTTTAGGGTTTCTGATAGACGAACATCCTCTTTTAAACCTTCAGCGTTTCTGAGATGTTAGCAGTTTAAAAGAAGATGTGAAATCATCACAACCCTTCTTTAACTGACAACTGACAACTGACAACTAATGACTCACTTAATATTGCGCTTGCAGCGGCACGATGCTCACTGCTAATCCTGTTTTTTCGTCAAGTTCTATCTCAGCACCACAAAGTTTCACATTGCCTTTAGCGACGGTGAAGCGCGTCGGCATCATCGTCAAAAACCGTTCAAGCACAAAATCCGTGCGGGTGCCAATCACCGAATCATAGGGACCCGTCATTCCAACATCCGTAATATAAGCCGTGCCTTGCGGAAGCACACGCGCATCCGCTGTTGGAACATGTGTGTGCGTCCCAACCACCGCGCCGACCCGACCATCCGCGTGCCAGCCCATCGCGATTTTCTCGGAGGTCGCTTCTGCATGAAAGTCGAGAAGGATATACGGTGTCACCGCTTTGACTTCAGGTAAAATAGTGTTGAGCGCGTGAAACGGATTGGTGTATGGACTCATGAAAATCTGTCCGGCGAGGTTGATAACACCGAGTTGTGTCTGTCCATCTGCGGAGGCAACAATCGTCACACCGCGCCCGGCTACCTCGGTCGGATAGTTCGCAGGCCGTATCAGCTGCGGTGTTGTTTCTATAAAACGGAAAATCTCTCTGTTATCCCAGACGTGGTTGCCTGTTGTAATTGCGGAGACACCTGATGCCAAAAGTTGATCAACAATGTCAAACGTTAACCCTTTCCCTCCTGCTGCGTTCTCTCCGTTAGCAACAATGAAATCGTATTTGTCCCGATGCGCTTCCAGAAATTTTGTTGTTGCTGCTCTACCCGGATTCCCAACGATATCTCCGATAAACAATATTCTCATTTTCCCCTATCACTTTCGTAAATAAGTTATAAGTTATAAGCGACAAGAGTTGGACGGAACTGTTCTGAGACCCCTCTTAACTTATAACCTCTTAACCTACAACCTATAACCTGATTGCTTCTAACGCTGTGAGCGTGAAAACGGATGCGAATGAACATCCGAGTTCCTTAATTTTTGCTTCACCGCCTGCTTGCCGATCAATGACCGCTACAACATGTTCCACTGTGTACCCCTCTGCGCGAATCTGCTCAATCGATGTGCAGACCTGTCCCGCTGTCGTAATCACATCTTCTATCACAACAAGTCTGCTATCCGTCTTAACACCGCCCTCTATAAGATTACAGGTGCCATAAGTTTTCGCTTCTTTACGGACGTAGAAGCACGGGATTCCTGTTTGCAGCGAAAGTGCTGTTGCGAGCGGGATGCCGCCTAATTCCAGACCCGCCAACCCATCACAACCCGACGGGAGCAATTTCGCCATCTCTTCGGCGATTGCGGTAAGCAGGGCGGGGTCACTCTCGAATCGGTATTTATCCCAGTAGAAATTACTAATATTCCCTGAACGGAGTTTGAATTCACCCGTGAGATACGAAGCCTCACGAATCTGTTTTGCGAGTTCTGTTTTTGTCATTATTTGATAGTTTTCAGTACGGTTTTCTACGAAAACCTTTTAGTTGTCAGTACTCAGTTGTTGGTTATCAGTTATCAGTAGTCCGTCAACTACCCAAGCCTAAAGACTTGGGCTTGTTAAGAGCGTCAAACAACGTTAACTGTGTTGCGTTCTGCAAGCCTTTGTCTCGTGCTTCGTTCTTGTTTCTCGTTTCTTCGAGGGTGGTAACCCACCGCTCTCCACGAAGGGCAGCAGCTGCCCTAAGAAGTATATTTATCGCAGCGTTGTGGTCTCGGTCTAAAACCGTGCCACAAAACTGACAGCTAAAAGTTCGGATCGCCAGCGAAAGTTTCTTTGCCGACTTCTGACCACAGCAAGAACATGTTTGCGAGGTATGCTTGGGGTCAACTTGATGGAAGTGCAGACCGTCTCTTTCGGCTATGTCCGCACACCACTTAAAGAAGGTTGCCCAAGACGCATCGCTGATACTCTTGCTGAGGTGTTGGTTCTTTACCATGTTAGATACGCGTAAGTTCTCTGCCACTAATACATTGTTTTTCTGGTGGTGGTAGAGTTTATAGACGAGTTTGCCGATAAAGTCTTGGCGTTTATTGACGGTTCGCTCATGGTGTAAAGCGAGTTTCTGTTGTTGTTTCTTTCTACGGTGGCTACCTGTTTTCTTACGAGACAGGTCTCTCGCGTGTTTCCGGGTCCGACCTTCTGCTTGGCGATACCAGCGCGGGTTGTCCTCTTTTTCACCATCGGAAGTTGTGAGATAGTGCGTTGTGCCTACATCAACAGCAATCGCATGGGTCGGTTCAACTTTCGGTGTATCGGGCAGTTCACAGGAGATATGAGCATACCAGCCACTCGCTTTTTTTACCAGCGACACTTCTTTCGGATCGCCTTCTAACGGGCGGGGCATGTATATCTTGACTTCACCTAAACCCGGCACTTTGAGTCGGTCGTGTTTCCATGCTGTTTCACGGATAGGCGTCTGGCGAACTTTTACAACTTTTTTCTCTCTGTCTTTTGTCTTTCGCTGAACAACTTTCGGATATTTGCGAAGTTTCCACGACATAGACCTAATCCGTTTATGGTGTCTTGGATAGCCTTTTTTCGCAGCACCGGCTTCGCACCGGCTATAGAAACCGTCGTAAGCTTTGTCCGTGCGTTCCAAAATACACACTTGCATATCTTGGGGCACTTCACGGAAGTCGGCATATTTTTTACGAGCCACTGTCAACTTCTGTTGCTGAGCGTAGCAAGACACCCGTTCACCTTCAGTCTCCCACGCAACCTTGCGATCATGGCGAGCAGAGTTCTGAAGTTCACAAAGGTGGTCTAACCACCCTAATAATGTTTGTTCCTGTGTTTGTGTCGGATACACAGGGCACCTAAAAGTTATATTCATGGATTATCAGGTATCAGGATTTTATCCCCTAACAAGTGGGAGGCAAGTCCGCAACCTTGCGGTTACGCTTGTTAGACTTGCCAACCTGATACTATCATCATACTACTTTTTTAATCCAATGTCAAATCTTTTTTCAACCGTTGGGCCTAATTCACTAAGGCGGTTTTTCCTCCCAAGTCTAAAGACTTGGGCTTCCAAACCGAAACGTAGGTGAAACAGAAATGTGATTAATCAAAGTACCTCTTAACTGAGTTGAGTACTGAAAGATTTTTCGCAGAAAAATCGTACTGAGTACTGACAACTATTAAAACACCTCAATATGTGCTGTTTCTCCCGCCACGACTTCTCCGATAATAGCGGCTTCCGGGCAATCGGCAGCACGGAGTTCTGCTACCGCCGCATCTGCATTCTCGGCAGAAACTGAAAACAGCAAACCGCCAGATGTTTCCGCTTCCATCAGGATATGACGCATCGCCTCGCTATCCGTGTGGAACGTGACTTTGTCGGCAAGGAACGTCATATTCGCAAGATAGGCTTGCGTGTAAGTATCCTGTGCGACGAGTGTGGGGGCATCTTCAAAGTAAGGCACGGCTTTGCTATCTATCTTAAGATGGGCATCATTGCCCGCTGCCATCTCCGACGCGTGTCCTAACAACCCGTATCCTGTCACATCTGTGCAAGCACTCGCGCCATACTTCAGCATCACCGTCGATGCTGAGGCGTTGAGCCGAGTCATTGATTCAACGAGTTGCGGTAGCACCGCATCGCTGATCTTATCAAATTTCAAGCCTGTGGTGAGGATACCGATACCGAGGTTTTTGGTTAAAATGAGCACATCCCCCGGGCGCGCCCCGTAATTCTTGACGAATTTTTCTGGATGCACGATACCGGTTACAGAGAGTCCGTACATCAATTCTGGGGCATCTACCGTATGCCCACCGACAAGCGCGGCCCCGGCTTCAATCGCTTTTTCAGTGCCACCTCTGACAATATCACCGAGAATTGAGAGCGCTAAGTCCGCCTTGGGCCAGCAGGTGATATTCAACGCCGTTTTCGGAACGCCGCCCATACTGTAGACATCGCTGAGTGAGTTCGTCGCGGCGATCGCACCGAATGTATACGGGTCGTCAACGATGGGTGTGAAATAGTCAACCGTGTTGACGAGTGCAAGGTCATCAGAGATACGATAAATTCCAGCATCATCTGAGGTTTCGGTACCGACAAGGAGGTTCGGGTCAGTAGATTTCGGGATGTTATCTAAGATGTGCGCAAGCTCCCCCGGAGCGAGTTTTGACGCTCACCCAGCGCATTTCACGGTCGCAGTTAAACGGATCTTCTGTTTTGTCATATTTCCCTTTATACGTTACGTTTAGGACGAGTGACCTTCACAACAAATTGTTCATCCATTTTTAACTTTAGGGTTGGTTTGTAGTAGTGCGATTCATCGCACGTCTGTAGATCAACAACGGGCAATAATGCACTTCGCATTTGGGTGAGTACACCGCAGAATTGCCCTACTACGAACCAGATTTATCTTCAATTTGAAAATGGACAAAGTAGATTATTGCAGATCGTCTAAGACAGATTTTACGTACGCCACGCTCCGTCCATCTTGATGGAACTGGTCACCGTCGCGGATACCCTCGATCGCCAGATAGCCGTCATAGCCAGCATCCAGCACCGCCGCAATCGCGAAACGGTAGTCGATTTCACCATCGGGCAGTGGGGTCTGCACGTAGATAGCTGTCTCTAAATCTGGGATATGCATGCGATAGAGGCTCTTGCAATGCCAATAGTTGACATGCGGTGCAACCGCGGCGATTGCGGCTTCGCACGTCTCCTCTGGAATATCGTAAGTCCAGTAGATATTACCTAAATCTGGATTTATGCCAACGTTCGGCGCGTCGATTAACGCTAACAGCCGTAGCGTTGACGCACTGTTGTCCGCTATTGAGTTTTGATGGATTTCTATGGATATCTCGACACCGAGATCCGCTGCGATAATGGCGGCTTCACTCACAGCCTTGGCAGTGCGTTGGTAGTCCTCGTCATTCGCTTGACGGCTTGAGCCCTGCGAGACGGATTCGCCGCGATACGTGCCTTTTCCACCCGGATCGTCGGGAGGTGTGGTAACTGTGGAATTAACAATACCCGCTCCCATCTTCGCCGCGAAGTGGACGGCATCCACCATCCGTTGTTTGTTCGCTGCAGCGACTTCTGGGTCCCTTGCGGCACCACCGCCGCCGCGAATCGCGACGCACGGCATACCTGCATCTTCGAGTTCTGAACGGAATGTTTCGATTTCAGCGTCAGAGAGACTCATCCCAGGAAGTTCAATCCCGTCAAAGCCAATCTTTTTGGCATGTTTCAAAAACCGTTGGCGATCTGCCGTATCGGTCGGTAATCCACCGCCGTTATACGGATACGATGCACATCGTCTAAAAGCGTACGCAATCTTCATTCAACTCCTCCTTCAAATAAATATGCTACAGCCTGCTGGAACTCTTCAAAGAGTTGAGGGTTTATAACCTCAATTGGCGCGTGCTGAGGTGTAATGTCTTGGGTACTCGCGCTACTATTTTGCGTAGATAGTTTAGCATACACCCCGCTTTTTTGTAAAGCAGCATCTCGGTCTGCGATCGCGCCGAGAACACTCCGATAATACCACGCTTGATCCTCAACACCACCGTGAAACCGATCCCACACTTCATCACCGATGAGATCGTATTCTGAAATGATCGTCCGTAGGTTGTGGAGTTTGTCAGCACATGTTACAGTGCAGATTTCAGGACTGGCGGTTCTTAACGCCTCAATCCGTTCCGTCTTACGGGCGCGCCACCGCAATGTCTTATTCTCTGAACAACCGTCAACGATATTAGCGATAGCATCGCCGAAACGTTCCTGAATGAATTCCAACGTCAGATCGGTATCCTCGACTGTATCGTGCAAGATACCCGCAATAATCACCGCTTCGGCACATCCCGCTGCCATTAAGATGAGTCCGACAGCGTAAGGATGTGTGATGTAAGGCGTATCGGTGCCTTTCCGATATTGCCCTTGATGGGCTTCGGCGGCGATCTCTATCGCTTCTTCGATCTGATTTTTTCCAGTACCGTTCTGCGTCATGCTTCTATAGATATACAGGTCCTACGAACCAAACCTTGGTAGAAAATTGGAGACTTAAACATTGTTAAATGATACACTATTTTAAGTGTAACCGTCAAGAGATTTTTGTAACAGTACTCGGTTGTCAGTACTCAGTTATCAGTTAAGAAGCACTCTGATTAATCAAATCTCTCTTTAACTGAGAACTGAAAGATTTTCGCAGAAAAATCGTACTGAAAACTGATAACTATAAAACTGACAACTACTCACAAGGAAAACACTATGACAACAATTGCTATTGGTGGCATCATGCATGAGTCCAATACGTTTAGTGAGACCCCCACCGACTTTGCCGCGTTTTCTCAAACCTTTGCTCGGAATTTGCTCAATCTCTGGGGCGAAACACATCACGAAATGGGCGGATTTATTCAAGGCGCAACAGAATACGGTTATACGGCTTACCCGACGCTCATGACTTCGGCAACACCCGCAGGACGCGTAACAGATGACGCTTTTGACCGCTTCACCGAGATGTTAATCCAGCACCTCAAAGCTGCACCCAAACATGAGGGACTCCTCCTCGCACTCCACGGCGCATTGGTCGCTGAAAGCTACCCGGATGGAGACGGTGAAATCTTACGCCGACTTCGAGAGGCATTCGGTCGAGACCTACCCATCGTTGTTACACTCGACCAGCACGCCAACGTCTCCGAACAGATGGTCGCTGAATCGACCGCCCTTGTGATTTACAAGACAACGCCGCATATCGACCAACGCCAACGCGGGCTACAGGCAGCCGAGCTCATGATGCGGATCCTCCGGGACGAAGTTACACCGACACAAGCACTCGCGAAACCGCCGATGCTCCTGAATATCCTCTATCATAACACCAACGTGCCACCGATGGAACCTATACTCACAGCAGCGAAACAACTCGAAACGCGTCCCGATGTCCTTGTCGCGAACGTTGCAGCCGGGTACCCTTATGCCGATGTTTATGAAGTGGGACCATCCTTTGTTGTCGTCACGGACGATAACCCACAACTCGCACAGACGGAAGCCGAGCGGTTATCCGATATGTTGTGGAATGTCCACGGGCAACTGACACTCGATCTTCCCGATGCAGCGCAAGCGGTCGCGCAAGCCATCGCATCTGAACAATATCCGGTTATCCTTGTTGAGATGGGAGACAATATCGGCGGCGGTTCACCGGGGGATAGCACTTTCGTTTTGGCGGAGTTGCAACGGCAAGGTGCATCGGGATTTGTTGTTATCCTCTGTGATCCAGAGGGTGTGCAAACCTGTGTTCAGGCAGGTATCGGTGCTGAGGTAGCATTAGATGTCGGCGGAAAAGCAGATAATTTGCATGGTGACCCTGTCTCAATCCAGGGCAAAGTCCGCCTCATCCACGACGGACGCTACGAGGAGACGGAACCACGGCACGGTGGACAGAGGCACCACAATCAGGGATTGACGGCTGTCATCGCTGTAGGCGATTCTCTGGTCGTGTTGACGAGTAGACGGCAGACTCCGTTTAGCCTCCAGCAGTTGTTGAGTCTCGGCATTGAGCCGACTGAGATGCGGATGATTGTCGTCAAAGCGGCAGTCGCTTTCCGCGCTGCCTACGAACCGATCGCAGGACGGATTATTGAGGTAGACACGCCGGGGTTGACCGCGGTGAACCCGTTGCATTTTGAATATCACAACGTCCGGAGACCAGTGTTCCCGTTAGATTGATGTCAGAGCTATAGGAGAAAACGGAAATGAGAACCTTTGGAACACAAGGGCCTGTGGACCCCAATAGAAACTATATTGTCAACCGTTCCGAGAAAATTGAGGATTTCCTCCATCGCGTTAAAGAAGGCCGCTATATCGTCATCTTCGCACCGCGCCAGACAGGCAAGACGACCTTTTTTCAACGCGCCTTGGATATCCTTTCCCGCGAAGAAAAAAACGACTTCCCAATCCAACTGAATTTTGAGGTATATGGAGATTGCACCGCCTCGGTTTTTTACAACGGACTCTACGAGGATATTTTAGAGGCAATTGAGAATACCTTTTGGATTGTCGCAAAACCGATTTCTTGCATTCCAAAAACGTTGGCATCAATCGCTAACATGGTGTATAATAACTTACAGACATTCCGTTGATTTGCCAACGCTGTTTACAATCAAATAAGATTGAATCGGGAGGGAAAACCGTGGCATTTAGCGATTTCAAGACAATCTCTGAAGTGCAGGAAAAATTCAGAATCACATACTCGGAAGATGATTTTGTCAAAGCTGAACCATCAGCCCCTTCAATGGAATTCCTGCAGGATTTTGAATTTACGCGGGAACATATTAATGTTTTCGCATCCGAAGCAGCACGTTGTGAGGCGATTATCTTCCCGGTTCTAAAGGAAAGTTATAAAGCCTACGCCGATCGGTATGCCTTGTGGATAAAGCAATCCATCGGCTACGATGATGTCTTGAATGGGACACCAGACTACTTTATCTCTACCCGATCTGAATTAGGCAAAACCGTTGTCGGGAGTCCTCTAATACTTCTTGTTGAGGCAAAGAAAAACGATTTTGAACAAGGATGGGGGCAGTGTTTGGCGGAGTTAATCGCTGCCCAAAAAATAAATGATAATGCCGCTTTTCCCGTGTACGGCATTGTCACCGACGGAACATTGTGGCAATTTGGGCGACTTATCGGCGATATCTTTACCCAAAACAGAACAGATTTTGCATTGGCGAATTTACCGACGCTTTTTGGGGCGGTTCATTCGGTTTTCAAAGCTGTGACTGTCGTGGAATGTGAAGATATGTAGACCTCTAATTTGCTCTCTCCAATTCACGACCCAAGGCATCAAGCATCGGCGCAATATGTTCCTCATAATTAGCAGCGGATAGCCAAAGCGGTTGTGCCGTTTCTGTCATACCAACTTCCCACAATGCCTGCGCTTTCGAGAGAATCTCTGACTTTCGACGCATTGTCTCTTTGAGTGTTTTTGTGTAAGGTTTAATTTTTGCGGTAAGCATGTGCTCATTGTCTCAAGGATTTACAATACGCTGTTGTTTCAGGACCTCTATTTCCTCTCTGAGCACTTGAATCTCTCTTTCTTGTGCCCGATCCTTCTTACTACGCCATATCATAATGATTTGTGGGATACCTATAACTGCACCGATGAGAACCATTATCCAAGTCATCTGCTTGTCAAGCCCTTCAAATTTGCCTCGCACCCATGAGACCTCCCCTCTTGTAGACGTGATGTCCTTTGAAAGTTCATCTTTTACGGACACGATCTTAGTTGAAAGTTCATCTTTTACGGACACGATCTTAGCTGAAAGTTCATCTTTTACGGACACGATTTCGGCTTTTATCGGTGCGTTCGCCTCATGGATGATCAGACGGATCTTATCAAGGTCTTGATCCGTCAATGCAGCATCAGACGGTAACACCATTGCATACAAACATACAGAGAAACACAGAATAGCTTTTAACATGACTTTACTCCTTTTGGCAATAGTAAATCACATTTGTTCTCGGTTGTCAAATAAAAGTTGCGCGTGTGCTAACGCCTCCAGCGCGTAGGTTGGATTGAACGAAAGGGACACGGACATTCTCAAACGCCAAAACCCTCAAACAGTACATCTCGTTGTATGCCATCAAGGGCGCAGTGAAACCTAACTTCATAGGATTTTTGGGATAGATGTTATTTCCGTCTGAATCGCGGATTATCGCGGATAACACGGATTTCGCGGATTTTAAGAATCTTTTCGATTGATGATCTTTAGTCCCATAGGGACGGCATGTTTATAGAAATGCGTTGTTCTTAAATTTCAGCCCTGTAAGGGCGGTATCTCTATAGAAGCGAGATCCTAGTCCTATAAAGGAGACATGTTTGTAATCGCGCGCAAAGATAGTGCGGTTATAGACAGCAGAGGCTTCAGGGCCATTCAATTGTACCTATTCACTTTATGTATGTGGATATTTTCTACCTGTAGGAGCGAGATGTGCTCGCGATTTTCCCTAAGAATGTTCACATATATAAATCAAAACCAAGATCCAAATCGAGAATTGAATGGCCCTGGCAGAGGCTTAAAATTCCATTGACTTTTTTTCCCTCTCGTACTATTCTTGCAAACCATAAAAGTCGATAAGGAGATTTTATGAGAAAAAGTATCTTGGGTATTTTGGCACTTTTGGGCATTGTTATTATTTTTATTTTGATGGCCTGGGTTTGGATTCCTGTTTCCTTTGAACATGACTATGAGTTTACACTTGGATATGTCTGTTTCCAAATTATTGTTGGGGGTGGTGTCTTTTATGTTTTATGGCAGAGCAAAGGCTGGTATACGCACACCAATACAGTCGCTTCAATTTTAACTGTTATCGGTGTTTTTGGAACTTTCCTGGGAATTTTCATTGGACTTCAGGCTTTCGATATTAAGGATATTGAAGGGAGTATTCCAGACTTATTAGATGGTCTTAAACTTGCTTTCTTGACCTCGCTTGTCGGAATCGGATCAGCAATTCTTCTGAAAGGAATAGCGGCACCACTATTTCAAACATTTCAAAAAGGTAAAAATCCGATAGAATTAGAACGCGGTAATTTTATTGATGCTTTAAAAAGCATAGAGACATCCGGAGAAGTTAATCTTCGTGCACAATTAGTGACGTTGAATAAAACACTTAAAAAAGAAGGAAGCGAAACCAGAGAAGTACTGGATAACATCAAAACTGATCTCGCTGGCAAACATGATGAATTGATTCGATCGCAAGCAGAAGAACATCGCGAAACTCGCGAGATGCTAATGAGTATGAAAACTGAGATCGTTAGCATTAAAGGCGCGCTTACTGGTGAAAATGAAAGTACAGTCTTCGCGCAATTGCAGGAATTGACTTCAACTGTTTCGGAAAAGGTTGGCGAAATTGCCGCGAAAGTCGGTGAAGTTGCCACTGGACAACTAATTGAGGCACTTAGAGAAGTTATCAGAGATTTCAACAAAAACCTCACCGAGCAATTTGGTGAAAACTTCAAACAGTTAAACGAAGCTGTTGGGCGAACTGTAGAATGGCAAGAACAGTATCGCCAACAGATGAGTGAACTCGCTGAAGAATTTCGGATTGCAGCACAAAGTATTGAACAGTCCCGTGCAGCATTAGCTTCTGCGTCGCAGTCATTGATGACGATTGAAGATCAAAGTGAGAGTCTCATTTCCATTGCTGAGAAGCTGGATCCGATCCTTCATACCTTAAATGATCAATTAGAGGCATTCAGTGAGTTGCGTCAGAGAGCACATGAGGCGTTTCCGCTCATAGAAAGCCGTTTAAACAACCTCACTATAAACTTTTCAGATGTGGTGAAGACAGCAATCACTGATTCCTATGACAGTATGGAAGCTCAACGCACGGCATTAGCAACACAATCAGACCAACTTCAGAAAACCACGAACGAGACAAACCAGCAGATTATCGAACTGACGAAGAATTTTTCAGATACCATCAAGACATCCATTGATGAGTCTCAGGCTAGCATGAATCAGCAACGAGAGGCACTAACGAACCAATTGCAGCAACTACAAACTGCTATGATTGCCTCTAATCAGCAAGTCCATCAGACTATAAATGATATCAGAGATCATCTTGACTCTGTGTTTGAGAGGAGTGCAAATCATATTACTCGGGTAACAACAAGTTTTACCCAAGATCTTACCCAAGAATTGCAAAATATTTTGGAGGCGCAGACTCGAGAACTCGGTAACATTGTTGAAAGGAACAGGGAGGATATAGAAAATCATGTCAACACTTTGCATAGTGCTCTTCGGAAAGAGGTTAACACTTTGAATGAATCTCTGGAGAAAGCACTAGCGACTTCCTTACAGCAGCTAGCGGGGAACTTTGAGAGTCTTTCTAACGGATTTGTTAAGAATTACACCGAATTGGTTGGGCCTTACACCCAAGTACTTACAGCACTTCAGCAACTTGTAGAGGCAAGCCACCGAGGGCTTAGATAAACGGAGGGAACTTAATAGGTGTTAGGGAATTTATTTGGTAGGAAAGAGCAAGAAACCGAAGAACATTGGGTTTCTATATCCGACGTGATGGCCGGCTTGATGGTGATATTTCTCTTTATTGCCATTAGTTACATGTTAAATGTTCGCCTCAAAGCGGATGAAATTATTGTCTATAAAAATGAAGTTGAGAAACTTCTTGACGCTTACAAAAATTTGCAGGCCGCTTTATACAAAGAATTACGCACAGAGTTTGAGGGATCCCCCACTAAAAAGACACAGTTTAGGACTGCATGGCGTGGGCATCTGGATATAGAGACATTATCTATTCGTTTTAAGAAACCTTTTACGCAAGGGGATGCCACTGTTCCAAACGCCTTTAAAAACGTCTTACGCAACTTTTTTCCGCGGTACATTGCAATCCTGACCAAACCTGAATACAGAGATGAGGTTGCTGAAATTCGCATTGAGGGACACACCTCTAGCGAATGGTTTGATGCAGTTGGCTCAGATATAGCCTACTATAATAACATGAAGTTATCACAGGATAGATCTCGAAATGTACTTCAATATGTGCTTGAAATTAAACATCCTAAAATAATTCACAATAAAGAGTGGATTAAGAAATATTTGACAGCCAATGGATTGTCTTCCAGTAAACTAATTTTTGATCCCAATGGAAATCAGAATAGAGAAGAATCTCGCAGAGTCGAATTTCGGGTTGTCACAAAATCCGAAAAACTCATCAGCGAGATTGAACAGCTTATGAAACGCTTCAATAAATCAGAGGTAGTAAAGTGAAATTACCGACAAATTTTCCAAAATTAGATGATTTGCTTAAGCAAATGGGAATTCCATTCCAGCCATTTGTTGGGCCGGAAATAGAAAAATCAATAACGACACAAGGAATAACGGTAGAATCTGATGATGTTAAAGTCGCTCCGAACGGGACTCTTGAATATCAAGGGCGAAAGGTTGTTCTCTATATTCGGGATGTATGGGGTAGTTTACCTAAATATCATGTCGTAAATTGTCAAACCCTCAAAGGTATGCGAAGCGCAGGAAGATATAAACGTTACGTGGTGACAAGACGAACAGATGGAGAGTTCATCCTTAATTTTGCTGATAACCTTTCGCGCGCCAATCCGGAGACATATAGGTTGGACATTTGTAAAAACTGTCTGTGGAAAGAACTAAACCTATGGCATATCTCCTCCAATGCCTTTCCTTTGACAGACTGGTTTAATGCTATTGATCCAAGTTATCAGCCCCCTCCAATAGATACTGTCTATGGTCCCAAAACTACTCCAGTAACTGGTCCAATCTCAAATTATCCGCCGGATTGGAATTTGCGTTCGCTACAGTGTCGTGAGAAAACAGGATGGAAATGTGAGGAATGTAGTATAGATTTAGGGCTCAACCGTAAATTCCTTCACGCCCACCATTTAAGAGGAACTCGGTATAACCAACCCGAAGATCTAAAAGCTCTTTGTATTGGCTGCCATGCAGAGCAACTTTGGCACGACAAAATGAAAAACTTGCCGGATTACCTAGAGTTCATGCAACTACACGGACACGTATGGAAACAATTAACCAGAAAATAGCAAATTACAGATTTTCTATGTGTTCAACGCAATAAGACAAGCACGCAGCATGTTCTCAACCTCTTCCCGTGTATCATCACGCAACGGCCCCGAAAGTGCCGCACGATACAGGTTCACCGCTCGACTCGGATCCCCCGCCTTTTCATAACACGATGCCGCACTAATCCGATGCATTGCTCCTTCCAACTCACGACCCAAGGCATCAAGCATCGGCGCGATATGTTCCTCATAATTAGCAGCAGATAGCCAAAGCGGTTGTGCCGTTTCTGTCATACCAACTTCCCAAAATGCCTGCGCTTTCGAGAGAATCTCTGATTTTCGGTGCATTGCCTCTTTGAGTATCTTTGTGTAAGGTTTGGTTTTTGGGGTAGACATGTGTTCACTCTTTGCGAAATTGTAATGTTTGCCTTTTTATTTTTCAACCATTATATTTATGGGCGCGTTTTTTAACCGCGTCGGTTTCAAATCGTTAGACCTACTTACCCAAACAATTGTTTTATGGAAATAAGAGGGCTACTCTAAAGTAAAATTGTGATTTTCGTCGAAGAAAGGAATCCATTGTTCGTCTAACCCAAAATGGTCATACACATCTTTCACTAAATCATAAGCAACATGATCGGGGATGAAATTTAAGTCAACAATTTGTTCTGAAACAATAGGGGTTGAGTGCATGTATATATCTTTCTCGTTCTCAAGAGTAAGAAAAAAAGGATCCGATGGTACCATCCTCGGTAACATAAATCCTACGAGATTATGGTACTCTTGTCGGATAAAAACGTTTGGATTAATACCAGATGCCTCATAGATTGCCTTAACCAATTTCAGAAAACTCACTGGAAATTCACATACCACATGTGGATATAACCAGTGTGTCGAAAGTCTGGACTTCTCGTGCATCCATTGAAAGTGGCTATTGGAAAGAGGGCATCGAACTTCAAGAAATCCGTTCTTTAGTAAAATGATTTCTCCATACATATCGCGCCCCTTAATTCCCTCAAAGGATGGAACCATATCCTCTTTCTTGATGCCTGTGACACCGAAACCGACACGGCGTATATTCGGAGGGTTTTGCAAGATATTGTGTATGTTTTCGCTCCGTGTCTCAACTGCCTCCTGATTAAGTTCTTTGGGAACGGCGAGGATACGATAATAAGGTTGGTCGGATATAATTTCATTAAATCGTAATTCCATAATCCGAATCAGCTCACTGGCTTCGTCTGCGTCTAAAGCATTATCTTCAGATGAAATTGAATTCATTCTCTCTCTCCGCGTGCCCCTTAAAATAGATGCTAATTGACTTTCAATTTGCCTTATCTGACCTATAATTGAATCCATAAATGGCGGTTGATACCGAACCAAAAGATCTGGAATCAGTTCCGACACTGGAAACTCTCTTATAACATCCTCATATCGTTTTACAAAATTGGTTGAGTTTTTCCATTTGAAACTATGAGGTTGCATTCCACTGGCTGGGATGTGGATAATTACTAATTCTATGTCTCTATTTTGCCATGTCAGAGAGTATGGTTCTACTTCAAGATTAGGAATTCGCGGATCAATATACTGCAGACAAATAGCATTGATGCTTTGAGCAATACTGGCAGCATTATCAACATGAAAAAAATCCCGTGCGATTTTGTTTTCTTCCCGAATTCCAATAAGGATGTATCCACCTTCAGCGTTAGCCATCGCCGTAATATCCTTACAGATTTCACGGTGGTATTTATCAGGATCTGTAGAATCTCTGTGATAATCCTGCTGTTTGAAATCAATCCACAGATTTTCCTCTTGATTGCCAACGAGGTTTTTTAATTCCTGATCGGTGATTTCTGAAATAGATTTGTTGTCAAATATCATTTAAAACTCCTGCTTGATATTTGAAGTATCATTCATCTGTTTAGGATAGGTTCAATCATCTTTGCCAGACGGTTTAGTAGGGATCACTTCCTTGATTATTTGTTGCACTGGGCTTGTGCTGTCAGAGCCGCTGGTTTTGGTAGACAAATAACCGCTCTGATTTGCGTCAAAGATAGCTTTGGTTGCTGCTAACAATACTTGATCCCGTGTATCTCGATTTCCTTCTGCTGCGGCGACAAAGGTATCAAAGGTTTCTAATGCATTCTGGCGATGAACGTTGATTACCTCTAAATGTTTCTGGGCAGTGTGATTTTTAATCGAACGATTAAGCCACACGTAAATTGGAGAAAGCACAAATCCTTTTGTAAAGAGATTTTGCAAAATTCCAGTCAATTCAGTTCCCTCAAATTTGAGAAATATTGATAACAAGATAAAAGTTACACCGAACGCAGCAGTTGCCAAACCTGCCATTCCAAGCCAAAATCGAGATCCATTTCGGTACTGTTCTGCTTGCTCCGCAAAAATTTCCTTGTATTGTGAAATAGGTTTTTCTGTCAGTTGATTTTGATACTTAAGGTGGGTCTGTTCCAGTTTCTGTACTATCTCTGCCGTTTGTTGCTTTGCTTCCTCACCAATTTTTAGCAATTTCTCGGTTTCCTCGCTAATTGTCGTATTGTACCGTTCTTCAACACTAGCAAGAGTGGTTTCAACCTGATTCTCTAATTGCTCGACTTTCTTTGAACTCAAATACGCAATATGCTGCCTCAAAAATTCTTTTGTTCCCTCACAAAATTGGGCAATTGCTTGTAAAAGACTGCCGTAGGTCTGACTCGGATTTTCACCCTTAATCTCAAAATTGTTAATTTGCTCTGCTTGTTCATAAAATTGTCTCAGGTACTCCATAATCTGTTGAAGATTACTGCGTGATAAATCAATAAGTGATTCGCGAGAGGAGGTTAGAATTTCACAAAACATTGTATAAATGGTTGACAAATTCTGATATCCGGACTCGAAACTAAATCCCGCCGCTGCTAAGTCAGAACGTTTTAGTTCTTCTAAATTGATTCTGTCTAAGTTAATTTTTTTTACAAAGTCAATAAATCCATCGTCTGTTCCTTGGAGGCTTTGTTGTAGATAGGAAAGGATTAGACTAGTAGTGCTTCAATGTTGAGTTTATAGGTAATCCTGTTCGTAGTAGGGCAATTCATTGCCCGTTGCTGACGTGCGATAAATCGCACTACTACGAACCTACCCTCAGATTCAAAGTTGAAAGACTACTAGTATCTGTCAGTTCAATCGGTTGTTCTTCTTGGTTTGATGGGCCCGATATTTCTACCTTTGCTAGTTCTTCTGATTCTGCTATCCTTTCAATTGATTCTGCTACCCTTTCAATTACCCTTTTAATGTCGTAAGTCTTTTTTGTTTCAAAATCTGCTAGCAGCCATGTATTTCCCGATTTTCCCTTCCAAATCAGAAAACTGTGAGACAGAGATACACCTGCCGTTCCAAATTCGTGTTGTAAATTAAACCAATTCTGTTGGCTCAAAATTTCATTAAACCGTTCGTAATCTAAAGTAAATAACACTTGTCCTTCAGCCATAAATACCTCCATAACGGTGTAATTTACAAGTTCAGATACCCCTTCCCTTCCGTACAATGTTAACATATCAAACCACAGAATTTCAAGACAATCTAAAAGGGATTTCAGAATTGAATGTTTTTGTTGGGATTGGCACAATTCATTATGCCTTAAAACGGATGGGCGATGAATCGCCCTACTACGAACCTACTTAAAATCCGCGAAATCCGCGAAATCCGTGAAATCCGTGAAATCCGCGAGAATCCGCGATTCAAATAACCTACCACAAAACCGAATCAATCTCACCCATAACCGCAAGCGTCTCCGCAACAGCCACCAAAATCGCACGATACTGCTGCAGCTCCGCACGCCCCAATTCCTCTCCCTTCCGATCCTTTAACCACTTCTCACATACCTGATACGCGCCGATCTCATATTCCCATACTGCCTCAGAGACATCCGTGAAATGTTGTGTGGGGTTAATCCAGACCTTGCCGTCCGCATACCGAGGCTTTGACACAACACTGTCACCTTCACCCTCAAACCGATGCGATGCCGGTATCCCCTCTGATCGTTGGACATCTTTCAAGAGATGCGAATCCATCAAACGTTGCCCCAACGCCGCGAGTGTACGGAACTGGTCAATATCCTCTGGTAACGGGATGCGTGGAAAATCGTATCTTAGGAAGTCATAATAGCGTTCGCGGTAGGTCGGACTATAAAGCACCGCATAGATATAGGCGAGAATCGCCTCTGGTGAAACGCTTTCGGGTAAGTCAAACGGCGCGATTTGTGGAAGCTCCAATGCCTCCGAGAGTGCTGTAAGAAAGGCGGATTGGAAATTCAGTGAACGCTCTGTTGAGAGTTCCAATTCCTCTGGATTCGGATATAAGTAGAGCGGGAAAACATGGGTGGGTCCATCTCTATTTGAGACGCAATTGCCATCGGTAATTCTGTTGGTAACAAAGATGTGCTGCCATGTGGTAGCACTCCGAATGATGCGATGCGTGCAGAGGGCAAAGTTCTCACCCATAAGGAGATGCCGCATAATCGCTGGTCGTGGCATACAGTGAAACCCACGCGATTGTCCTGTATAGTAGGTCCAGCGCGTGTCAAATGGGCGATAATTAATCGGCACAATGTGCTGTTCTGCATCAGGATGATCGCTAAGATCTTCTTGGGCAAGACGAATTTGCCAATCACGCCTATCCCTCGGCAGCCTGTATTGCTGCCGTGCTTCGGATTCAGAGAGCGACACAAAATCAGCAACAGTGGAGCGTACCGCTTCAGCGGTGCTATGAATAGTAAGTTTGTCTCGCGCTGTTATTATTCCAATTGAACTGGCTTGAAAGATGTCGGTTAGTCCCCAGCCAGTTTCGTATTCTTTTATATGTTGATCGTGACGTGGCACAAAATGATAAAACGGTGACTCAGGGGTTAGTTCTGTCCATGTCGTGGTCTGAACATCAGTATCTGAAAGAGTCGCGTATTTTTCCGTCCGACTTCCCCACAAGTCAGCATAATAGATTTTTGCTGGAGCAACGTTATCACGTTCCTTAACACACAACAGAATTGCAGTACCTTGCTGAATGTCAAAGACATTTTCATCGGTTTCACCATCGGGTACAATTTCTCCAACTCTGCTGCTGCCGTGCAAATTAAAACAATAGATAGTGTTGAAACTATTCATCAAACTTTGCCGCATACCGCGAAAGATGATACCGTACAAAAATCCGTGATTTACAATATAGCCAATAACCCCCTCACCATTTCGATCAATTCGCCACTGTGCCCACCGGACAAACTTTACATAGTCCCCCTGAAGTGCTTGCACGTTTTGCTCTGTCATTGGTGCTCCATCAACGCTTCTATAATCCTCCATCAGTCGTCCGATAAAATTTAAGTTTCTGTCAGCGTCTCGGCTTGGATTAGCAGAATGACGCTGATAGGGCGGATTGCCGAGGATGACGAGGAGCGGTTCGTCCCGTTTTACTGACAATGCTGCGTTCGCTTCATCCGAGATAAACCCCGCAAACGGGATAGAAGGCTGCATTTCGTCGGGTTGCTCTAACGTATTCGTGAGATAGATGCCGAGGCGTTCATCTGCACGCCAGCCTTGCGCTTGCAAGAACAGACTCAACTTCAGATGCGCGATTGTATACGGCGCGACGAGTAGTTCAAACCCGAAAATCCGTCTGACCAACTCCGCGTTGACATACTGCGTCCACTCCCCCGCGCCGTAGGTCTCGGCGACATATTCTCGGACGTGATCCAACACTGTCAGAAGGAAACCACCCGTCCCCGTTGCAGGGTCGAGGATAAGCGTGTTGTCGTCGGCGAGACCGTCAGGTCTATTCAATTCCGTTTTCAGCAGGCTATCCACAGATCTGACGATATAGGAGATAACTTGTGGTGGCGTGTAGTAGACACCGCGATCAACGCGTCGCTGCGGATTGTATTGGGCGAGGAAGGTCTCGTAAAAATGGATAACTGGATCTTCAAGGCGGTTTCTTGCAACAAACGCCGTGCGGAGCATCTCTGTCGGGACGTTTCGGAGAAGCCCTGCGATGTCGTCCAGAATATAGGTGACGTTCGTCTCCAATGTCGGAGAGGCGACATGATGAAAGAGTTGGACGAGAAACGGATTGGATCGCGGGAGTGCATCGGTGGCGGTGTGGCGTGAGAAGTTCGTTGCGTTTGGCAGTGTGCAGCGTGCGGCGAACAACCCGTAAGCGAGGGTTTGGGCGTACATATCGGCAAAATCAGTAGGTGTCAGCGTAGAGATGAGGAGTTCCTTGAACGCCGAGAACATCCCATAAATCTCACTGTTTTCATCCGTGAGTGTCGTGGAAATTTGCGTTTGAAGTTCCCGCGTCCGTCTGGCGAGGTATCTCGCGAGTGTCTCTGGGGAGGTGATTGGGATCTGTCCGGCGTTCAGAAAGCGTTCCAACAGTGTTTCTAAACTTTCGGTGCCGTCCGAGATCCGCGCTTGTTCACGGAGCTGCCCATCCCGCCACAACTGGAAATCGATAAAATTGGTGAGGATGAAGTTGTCGAGGTTATTGATAAAACGTTCATTCTGTTCTCTGGCGTGTCCGGTGAGTCTGTTCAGATCTCTGCCGTATCTCTCCGCTTCAATATAGCCGATGGGCAGCAAGCCATCCATCGCAATAAAATCGGGTCTTCCAATCTGATCCAGTTGTCTCGGTTCTTGTGTGAATGTGATGGTGTCTCTGTCAAAACAGTCCGTAGACACTTCCTCAAGGAAAGTTTGGAGGTGTGGGAATAGGGAGAGTTCGGGGGTCGCCTCAGCGGTGGTTCGCGTCTGGTTTATCCGCTGAAGATAGTGGTCACAATGTGTTTGAAAGTTCATTATGTTATTTATAGATTAACAGTTATGTAAATTCTATAATCTTGCCCCTGATAAGGGGAATAAATGGGGTTATCCTGATTCAGACAGATAGCCCCTGTATTATACACCTTCTATATCCGAAGTTCAACTCTTTTTCCAACATTCCACAGAGACCCTATTCACGCGAAATAAAAAATTAATTTGCATTCTTAGATTATATATGCTATTATAAATAATGTAAAATATATTAAGTATATAAAAGGATATAAAATAAACAACCTGTGCTAATTGTTTGACGGAGGTATCATTCACACAGTTTTCGTAACGTCCGCTGTTAGCTTGCGCTGTAACGAGAACTGAGGACTGAAAGATTTTTCGCAGAAAAATCGTACTGATAACTGACAACCAACCTCTTGGTAACATTTTTTTTAAACCGGATATCACAGAAAAACGCTTATGAATCCACACAGTGACTAAATTATCAACCATATTTGAAAAATTACCAAAAAGCAAAAAAAGATACCATATGGTATCTTTATGGTATCTTTTTAAGAAAATTGGTATCTTTTTTTAAGGAGAAAATTCACATGAAATTAGATGAAAAACACAAACAATTTGCAGTCAAATGCTTCGCACGATTCATGACGCGTGCCGAAGTCGTTGAAGCATTCCTCGAAGAATTCGCAGACGATCTGCCACCACCCCCTGAATTTGAAAAATGTACGCAAGAAGAATTTATGGAAGTCTATGAGGGTGAGACTCTGAAAGACAAACGCAAGAGAGATGAAGAAGTCGCCAAAATCCTTGAAGAATATAAGGAAGACTACAGACAGACGTATGGTGCCGATGCCAGCACAAAATTTGAGGAAGACCGCGACACACTTCAGGAAAAAAGTCGACAAGATTGGTACAAAAGAGATTGGTTGGAATTCTGCAGAGAGGATCGTTTGGATCATCAAGCGGAAGTGGAAGAACACTTTGAAGAGACCAAGCAAGAGATCTCGAATCAACTCCGCAGGCTTAACATTACCCATCCGCGGTTTCCAAATAAGTATCGCGACCTCTTCAATCAAGCCCGAGAACACTACTTCAACGAGTATCGAGGCGAAAATCTCGGTATCGCTGAAAACGTTCTCAGGGAATTAGAAATCTTGCTCGGCTACGCCAAACAATGCATCTTTCAGGAAAAAAAACAGGCAGACGCGATGAAATTCATAACATTGGCACACCAAATCCTAAAGACCACCGTCGCACACAACGCCATTAGCGGGAAACACGATGTCGTGGACATCACACCGCAAAGCGTCAAGGCGTTAGCGGATTCTCAGAAAGCCCTAAGCGACCAACTCAAGGAGGTAACACAACAACTCACAGAACAGACAGGCACCCCAAAAAGCAAGACGAACGTATAAATCTGCACCCCACTTGTAGGAGTGCTACTCCGCATTGCTGAATGCTAATTGCTAACTGCTAATAACCGAATGCCTATGCAAAACCGCTTGACAATCAAAGCCTCAGATGGTATCCTTGTCTAAACTGGCACCTAATAAGAATCTTAGTGCTACGGTTGGAGAAGAAAAATGAGACGCTTTGGAACGCAAGGTCCCGTTCATCCAGAGAAAAACTATGTTGTCAGCCGCGCGACTGAACTTGCGGATTTTGTCATGCGTGTCAAAGAGGGACGCTATATCGTTATCTTCGCGCCGCGGCAGACCGGCAAGACTACCTTCTTCCAACGCGCCTTAGACGTATTCGCAGACGAAGAACCGGCATACTTCCCAATTCCGTTGAACTTTGAGGAATATGAAGGCTGCACGCCGTCAGTTTTTTACGCCAGCCTCTACGAAGATATTCGCGAAGAGGTAGAAAATATTTTCGAGCGGCGTGGAGAGGTCTTGTCTGAGATATTAATGGAATTTTTGGAGAACGCAGAGATAACCGATCATCTCTCAATGCGAAGATTCTTTAGACAATTTTCCAGTCGCCTTGACGACCAGCGCGTTATCCTTATCATAGACGAGTTTGACGGTATCCCGAAGGAAGCCGTCAAAGGCTTTCTGCATTCGCTCCGCCGTATCTACGTCTCGAACCCCATTTCTCGCTGTCCACACAGTATCGGCATTGTTGGTGTCAAGAGTATTACGCAGCTGAACTATGATAGAACTATCTCCCCATTCAATATTCAGGATGAGTTCGACTTGCCGAACTTCACACTCGAACAGGTGCAAGAACTCCTTGGGCAATATACGGAAGAAGTCGGACAAGCGTTTGTTCCAAAAGTAATTGAATCTATTCATAAGCAGACCGCTGGACAACCCGTTCTTGTCAACCGATTCGCGCAGATTCTCACGGAAGAATCAGATATTCCAAAGACCGAACCGATTACGATGGCACACTTTGCAACGGCACATGCGCAACTTCTTGAGGAAAACAATGTCAACCTTACGCATTTGCTTACCAATATCCGCAGAGATAGGCGGTTTGAAACACTCCTAATGAAAATCGTTTCTTATGATATAGGGATACGCTTTACACGTCGTAATGAAATCATGAATGAACTTGCGACGTATGGTGTCATTAAAGAAAGTACCGACGGTATGTGTGAGATTCTCAATCCGATCTATCACTACTGCATCCTACAAGCATTTAAACCTTTCGTGAATGGGCTTGAGAATGAATACCTTGCCGCAGACAACGTCTCAGGCTTTCAGGATTATCTGACACCCCACGGAGATATTGACATGGTGACGCTACTCAATAACTTTCAGGCTTTCATTGCTCGTGCCGGGTTCCGCGTTTTGCAAGTGCCAGATACACCGCAAGAATTTATTGGACAACACCTACTGTTGGCATACCTTGACCAGTTTGTCCAACTTGTTGGTGGTGTAATGTATCTTGAAGTCCAAACAGGACGCGGACGGATGGATCTGCTTATTTACCATAATCGGAAAAAATATATCCTTGAAACGAAAATTTGGGAAGGTGATCGTCGCTATCAAGCAGGTAAGAAACAGTTAGTAGCATACCTGAAGTTGGAAAGCACAACGCAAGGATATTATATCGTATTTGACCATCGTCAAGAGCCAGAACCGCGCGTAGAGACGGAGACCATCGACGATGTAACCGTTCGGAGTTATATTATTCCTGTTGTGCAGGAACCGCCTTCAAGTCAAGGAGTATGAAATGCCGTATTGTACCGTGTGTAAGATAGAGATTGATTTTGAATACGATATAGCACTTTCTGACGGGCAGTATCTTCATTATTCCTGCATACTCATGCTGCAAATGCGAAAACATGAGATTGAATCCGTACTGCGGAAGCAGAAGCCACAACTCATGTTGTCGCTCTTTGTGCCAACTGACGGAGCGCAACAAGACATTGTCTCCGAGACCGAGATTGAAGACTTACGCGCGAAACTCGCGAAGTCAGAATCCATTTTAACCGGACTTTATAACTATCTGCCGTGTTGGCCACCGGATTGGGATGCGCGTAAACAGCAACTTATTCGACGGAACGGTTCCATCTGTTCACGTTGTGACGAGGAAGCGGATGTCTATCTACTGCATGATATCCCGGTATTTGAAGGTGGGACAAACGAGTTGAACAATCTCACACTGATCTGTGCAGAATGTTATAGGAGTCTGTACCATGAAGGCGATATTTTTGGCACTTCTACGCTAAAACCTGCACAATCGGAATTCTCGGAACAGTTTTCCGAAATCCAGTCTGCTATTGACAACAATCAGAAAATCCAGTTTGACTATAAGAAGCCGAGTAATAAAAGATGGATGACGCGCGTCGTTGTACCAGAACGGCTCTTCAATATCCCAAACAGCCGAGAATCCGGTGAAACGTTGTGTGTAGAGGGGTTTTGCGAATTGCGACAAGATACCCGCGTCTTTGCCCTTGAGCGCATGCAAGCGTTAGAGGTCATTGAGGATTAATTAATGGAAGTGCGAACCAAGGTTGCTTATACACCTTATGTTTAGCGGTTAACGGGAAGGAATAACTACCATGCCTATTCTACCCCACAGCCGAAATCGGATTGGAGATAACCTCTCCTTGATTGATGGCGATATGTTTTTCTCCAGACTTCAGACGCTGACAATCCCAGTCAATCTTCAAGGGGTAATGGGAAAGGGGTTAGCCTCGCGTGCCAAATACCAATTCCCCGATGTCTACGTGGCATATCAGGATGCTTGCCGATCAAGGCGTATCACGGCGACAAAGCCATATCTCTATAAGCGCGAAGGTTCATTGGATGAGGAATTAGCGGATTTTGGTGCCGATCTTACCACGCCTAACGCTGTAAAGTGGTTCCTGCTTCTTGCAACAAAGCGGAAATGGAGAGAAAATTCGCGTTTAGAGGATATCGAAGGTGGATTAGACTGGGTGCGGCGTAATTTTAAAAAGCAAGGCATTCAATCCTTAGCGATGCCGGCATTGGGGTGCGGGTTAGGCGGATTAGACTGGAAAGATGTAGGACCGCTAATGTGTAAATACCTACACGGCATCGGTATCCCTGTTGCAATCTATCTACCGAGAGAACGCACAATACCACCGGAATATTTGACAGCATCGCATCTCCTCACATCCTGACATGTTGAGTGCCCCGTGCCAACCCTCTACCTATATTTCTACATAACTTTCGCGCGGTTCTACCAAATCCGCAAGGACTTTCGGACCCACCTTCAAAAACCGTC
This sequence comes from uncultured Poribacteria bacterium, assembly GCA_951828385.1. Taxonomy (GTDB): domain Bacteria; phylum Poribacteria; class WGA-4E; order WGA-4E; family WGA-3G; genus WGA-3G. Next base: position 1,309,244 of record OX639973.1, on the reverse strand, counting down.
CATTCAGCATGATGAATTGAACACTGCCCGATGCGTCTCTTCGTAAAAAGAGGTATTCCCCGACAAATCTAATATCTTCAGTGGACATCTCCGCCAAGCCGTCATCAGAAATTAGGAACGTGTCTGTTGTATTAGGCAATTCGAGGGTGAAACCTGTCCCCAAGACATCAGCATCCGTACGAACTTCAATATCAGAAAGAGTGGGATGTGCTTTGACCCCAGGTTCCATCGGAAAAAGAAGCGTGTTCAGGGCTGCAGGCGATTCGCTGTTACGCCGATAGATAACGCTGTCTCCATCTAATGCTACCGTCAGGTCTGTCGTATCGGTTGCACTAATAAAGAGGTTACTACGGCGTGCCTCTTCGGTCCAAGTATGTCCGGTATCAGTGTTGATCTGAGCATCTATCCCACCACCGAGATGGAAAGTCTGTTCAAGTGTCTGCGCTTCCGTACCCAACACGAGGTCATGCAAAATAAAGTATTCGCCTTTAAGGTAGAAGATGCCGCGTTTATGATGCACCGCTGCGGCTTGACACCATTTTTCGACGAAATCAAAAGCAGGTGTTGTTGTCCATTGGATATCGAGCGCATTAGAGACTGTTGGAGTCGTCCCAAGCACACGGACTGTGCCTGTTGCCAGTTGTCGTCCGTGTGCATAGAGTGCCAGACTTGATATATCGGCGTTTTTAGAGTGTCCCTTTGGCTGTGCGTCAAAGAACAGGTATTGTCCGTCCGGCTCCCAGTTATCTCTCATGATGTAACAATCTGTCTCAGGCAGCGCGTGCGATGTGGTGTCGGGATACTTGAAACTGCTATCAGCGATGGCGCAGAGTTCAACAGCATCGAAGTTGGGCGCAGGGAGCGGACCGAGGGGTGGGAACGAACAATCCGGTTGGCTCAAATGGATGCATGTCGCTATTAGTTTTTCAAGCAACATCCGTAGTTCTTTCGTTTGCTCGTCAGACTGAAGACGGAGAAATCTCGCGAAATCCGCGACCGCCTCAGCTTGTGCGCGGACTGTCCGATCCTTATGGAAGCCGTCGGGATGGAAGAATGCGTCGATTATCCACTGATAACGCTGCAGTGCCAACTTACGGAGTTGTTCATTGCCCCTGAATTCTGGGAACAGGTGCGCTGCGATACCGATTTCCGTCGTTGCTGTGATAGCCGGGGTCGGATGGATAGACAACCGAAGCAGACACTCAAGATAGGTTTTGGCTGTCGTGTAGGTTTCAGAGCGTTCTAATAGGGGGACATCGGGGTTAGAAACCCCTCCTACAAAGTCTTTTAGGAACTGCTGCCGGAATCTGGTATAAGCGGTTTTCGCGGTGGGTATATCGTCTGCAAGGACCGCGGCTTTCACGGCTTCCATTCCGGGAAAATCCAAGTTGAGTACGTCAAAAAAATCGCTATCGCTGAGAGGCAAATCAAAGCGGTTTTTCAACGTGAAATTCCGTTTGAGCACGGCGTTATAAGGGTCAATCGCAGCTGCCAGAATCGGTAGGTGCTGTTCGTTTGCAAGCGAGAAGGCGACATCAATCGGTAGGGTCAGATGCGAATCTGTTGGCGCGGGAGTAACCTCAGCAAGTGCTATGGAAACCCTTCCGAATCCAGCGATTCGCCAGAGTTCGGACTGCGGCAGCGATGCACAGAGGCCACCTACCAATGCCAATGCGCTTCCGGCTTCAAGTCTCGGACGGGGGTCGCCATCTGGATAGGCGTAGAGATAAACGGCATGTTCTAACAGGATACGCGCGAGTTCTCGGTATCCGAACTCGGTAAGCGGTTCGTGTGCAGCGGCTGCGATGCCTTCAATCACACGCGCCGCGACGGATTCTAACCGCCATGCCGGATGTTGTGGCGTAAATTCAACCGGTGTCGGGTTCGCTTCCGAGAAGGTTAGCAGCTCCTCAAAATCCGCTATCGGTTCAAGTTGCGCGATGAGCGGTATCTGCTGCGTCGCGAGTTCTTCTGCCAGTAATTGGATCTGTTCCGTTCGGAGCGTCGTCCATTTTTCCAACAGCATGTTGTGCCTCTATATTTCAATGTGATGGGCGGTTTTCAACATGATAGCAGTGTTAGGTGTAATTTGTCAACCGCCCCACAAGTATAGGCGTGTAGTTAAAAAAAGCGGGGGTGGTAAAACCACCCCCTGTTTGATCTTGTATAGGATTTTGGGTTTTAGCTGGATAGTGCGGAAACCGCGGCAGCCTCGCTATCGTAATGTTCAAAGACCCGAACGAGTCGGCTGAGAACAACCAGATTTTTGATCTGTTTACTGACGTTGATGACCCCGATACGACCTTTCTTTCGTGCTGTTACGGCACGGACACCCATGAGCACCCCAAGTCCTGAGCTGTCGATCTTATTGACGTGCTCGAAATTGATAAGGATGCGGGGTGTATCAGATACCTCTAACTCCGGCAAGAGTGCTGCCCGTAATTCGGATACGGCGGGTCCGATTATTTTTCCGTTGGGTTCCAAAATCGTGATGCCATTTTGCTGACGGATTTTAGTAATCATCATTTACTCCTTGTTCATTTTTCCAAAGCATTGAAGTTGTCAATTCGCTTTTCTAAATTTTTACACTATTTGAAGATTCAATTTACGTATTTGATAGTTTAGGCGGATAATGCGGAAACAGCAGCAGCCTCACTGTCAAATCTTTCGAAGAGGCTCGCGAGTCGGCTAAGAACAATCAGGTTGTTGATCTGTTTACTGACATTGATGACCCCAACACGACCTTTCTTTCGTGCTACAGCGGCACGTGCGATCATGAGGGCACCGAGCCCAGAACTGTCAACTCTATTGACTTTCTCGAAATTGATGAGGATGCGGGGTGTATCGGAAGCCGCTATCTGCGGCGAGATCGCGTCCCATAATTCCGATGCTGCGGGTCCCATTATTTTTCCGTTGGGTTCCAAAATTGCGATGCCGTTTTGCTGGCGAATTTTAGTAGTCATGATTTTTTCCTTTTTTTTTGATGGTTATTTTGAAATATTAATCGACTTCTCTTTTGAATTTTTACACAATTTCAAGGTTCGATTTAAGCGTTCGTTACTTTAGTCAGATACCCTGAAGAAAAGGTTCGTTTTTTATCCGGTTTTCAGTTATAGGTGTTCAGTAGGTGTCACGTGTTGTTGAAAAAAGAGAGGAGGGTTTGACCATCCCTTCTTAGTGTTTCACTGAACCGTGGACTTTAGGTGGATAATCCTGAAACCCCATCAGCCTCGCTGTCAAAATGTTCAAACAGACTGACGATTCGGCTAACAACTATCAGATTTCTAATGTGGTTGCCGACATTAACGACCCCAATACGACCCTTCTTTTGTGATGCGAGGGTACGTGCTTCCACAAGGGAACCGAGTCCTGAACTGTCAATCATATTGACGTGCTCAAGATTGATAAGAATGCGGGGCACATCGGAAGCCTCTATCTGTGCCGCGAGTACTTTCCGTAAGTCGGATACGGCGGGTCCAACTATTTTGCCACTCGGTTCCACAATCGTAATACCATCTTGCTGGCGAATTTCAGTTGCCATAATTTTCTCCTTCTTTTTTTGCTAAAACACTCAAGATATCAATCCACTTCTTTTCTGAATTTCTACACTATCTAAACGTTCAATTTAAGTATTTGTTACCTTACAATCCAGTACAATCAGAAAAAGTTCGTTTTTTCAGTACGGATGCCTATCTCGGTTCCAGCATATTTTTTTTGTGCCTTCTAATTGCTTTCAATTGTTAATGACGCAACTTGTAGGCAAAAAGGGTGCATTATTTTCAAAAAAAATCAGATCCCGTTCAACCTGCGGGTCCGTTACTATAAAGTTTAACACTTTCCATGCCGTTTTGTTCAATTGACATACTCACCCAGCTAAAGCAAGGGTGATTCTTTTGTTCCTTTTAGGAACATTCCTCGTGTCTAAGACGAGGCAACAGGGACTTCCAAGCGAAAGCCCAAGGGCGGTGTCATACGGGGAAAACCCATTTCCGCCACTACGGGGACACCGAAGTGACCCAGATACTTTTCTCTGATATTGATCGCACCGACACCGTCGCGGTGATATTGGAAACCACATTTACAGGTATAGTTGCGATTGTTCGGTTTCTTTCGGTTGCCACATTTCGGACAAGTTTGAGAGGTATAGGATTCGTCAATGACTTTGACTTTGATACCTAACGCTTTCGCTTTGTAGGTTATCAACTCGGCAATCTTACCAAAAGCCCACTGGTGGAGTTTCTGGTTCGTCTTTTTTCCGTAATCTATGTTGTTTCGGATACCTGTGAGGTCTCCGAGTATTATTGTACCAATACCTTTTGCTTGGCAGTATTTGACGAACTTAGTGGTCTGTTTGTGGAGGGCGTCTTTGATTTGGTTATCAATCTTTCTAATACGCTTCCACTTCCGACGGGTGAGTCGCCACCAGCGTTTGGAATGGCGTTTACACCGACTCATCGTCTGACTGAAATCGGCAAGCACTTTGTTTCTATAGCGGTATAGTGAGCGGATATACCGTCCATTGTAGATATGTGTGTCTTGACCGTCGTGAGAGACAATCGGGTGTATTTCGCCTATATCAACGCCTACAACTTCTTTACCGGTTTCAGGTGTTTCGGTGTGATACACATACGAAAAATGGAGTGTCCAGTGTCCGTAGTTATAGCACAAATCAATCGTTGCGATATGTTCTGCTTTAGACATATCAAAGTTGTTGGGCAAAGGTATCTCTATTTTCGGTTGACCCTGTGCCATAGAAAGTTCAACACGTTTACCAAAGAGGCTACCTTCTACAAAACGAATGGCAGACTTTTTCCAACGGGTCGTCATATAGTTTTTTCGTTTGTTAGGAGGTTTCGGCTTTCTAACGCCACCCGATTTTTTCACAGCAGAGTAGGACAACCAAGACTTGAAGTAACGCTCCCGAACCGCTTGCCGACTTTGGGAATGCAAGAGTGGATGAGAGAGTTTTCGGTCTATCCAGCCTTCGCAGTCTTTACCGAAATAGAAGTCTCTGTGAGCGTGAGGATACCCGCGCTGCCACTGGTACATATCCATTTCAAAGCAGCAACCATTCCAAAGAGCAGCAGACGCAGCATGGGCTTCAGAGAATATCGGTTGTGCTTCTATTTTCAGGGTTTGGGTGCGGTAGAAACTTGGCATTTAGACACCTTTCTGGTTTTCTACATATTCTTTTAGAACTTGTAGTGTTACACCCCCTGTAGACGCTACAAAATAGGAACGTGTCCATAAGTTCGGCAGTCTTGATTTTAGGTGCGGAAACTCCTCACGAAGAACTTGAGCCGTCATTGCTTTGAGTTTGCCAATCATTACACCAACGGCTTGAGTTGGAGGAATGCTAATCAACAAATGTATGTGGTCTGTCATTGTCTCTAAAGCACGAACCGTAAATCCGTGTTTTTCTTCTGATTCTATGACAAGTTCTTTGAAGCGTTCTTGAATGTCAGAAGACAAGACACTTCTTGTGTATTTTGTACACCAGATGATATGGTACTCACAGGCGTATGTAGCAGACCGCGTCGTTTGATATGTTAAAATAGGTGTTTCTAATTTCATTCTAAAACCTTTTTGTGTTAGATTATACATATATTATACCACAAAAATGTTAGAATGTCAAATCTTTTTTTAATATAGACCCTTGGTCTAATTCAATAGGGCGGTGTCTACATCCCCCAGCTAAAGCAACGGGGTTTTGACACCGAAGAATTTGATAAAATTAAATCACGCTAATAGTGGCAAGTTCCGTGCCAGGTCCTAATTCAACTGAATCTGAAAAAACAATTTGACAGAATCAAAAGATTATGCGATAATTTCATATCTTATATCATCTTTTGCCATGCGCGTTTGTCCGACGCGCTTTTTCAAAGAAAGGAAGTTTTGACAAATGGCAGTTACATTTCACCACGTTCATCTTCGTTGTGAAGATTTAGAGGAAGCCGTTCGCTACTACGAAGAGATGTTTGATGGGAAAGTTGATGAGACCGTTGAAGTCCGCGGCTTAAAAATTGTCCGAATGGAAATCGGCGGCGAACGGATTTTCCTCTCACCGAAGTTAGGGGATATGGAAGTCGAAGCCACCAGCGGCAATCCGCGCTGGGGTGTCTACCAACTCGCTTTCACTGTAGAAGATCTTGACGCGGAGGTCGCGAAACTCCAAGCGAAAGGCGCGGAACTTGAAGACCTGAAACCCCAAGGATTAATGATGGCGTTCTTTAAGGGACCCGATAACGTTCAAATCGAGCTCATTGAGGCTTAGCGTCGGCGAGATAGAGCTGCGGAAGCGGTACCATGAAATTCAGCGAACTCTTCCATACAATTCAGGGTGAAGGGCAACTCATTGGTGTTCCCTCTGTTTTTTTCCGAACGAGTTACTGTAATCTGAGATGTGTTTGGTGTGATACACCTTACACATCTTGGGAACCTGAAGATCGGGACATCACTGTTGCTGAAAGCGTTGCTGCAATCATGCGGTACAGGTGTAAACATGTCGTTATCACTGGCGGTGAGCCTTTTATTCAACCCAAGGAATTGACGGCGCTCTGTCATGAACTCGATAAACGCGGACACCACATTACGATTGAAACGAACGCCACACTTTTCGCGGAAGTTGCGGCGCATCTCATCTCAATGAGTCCGAAGTTACGCAACTCCAATCCGCCGGAAGATCATCGCTTTTTCAAACGCCACGAACGCGAACGCATTTGTCCGGATGTTATTCGTCAGTTTTTAGATGCGTATCCGTGCCAAGTGAAATTTGTCGTCGATACACCTGAAGATTTAACTGAGATCCAGACGTTACAGACAGAAATCGGTATCCCGGCTGAGACGATTCTGCTGATGCCCCAAGGCACAACGTCTGCTGTGCTACAACAGAAACAGGAGTGGCTGGTCAACCTCTGCAAAGAGAACGGCTATCGCTATTCCCCGCGTGTACATGTCGATATTTGGGGGGATAAACGCGGGGTCTGATCGTTAACCGGAAACCGAATCGGGAGACAGAAGTGAAGTATGACATCCTGCTGAAAGGTGGCACTGTCATTGATGCCGCTCAGGGTTTGAACGCCGTGCGAGATGTCGCAATTGCTGGCGGTGTTATCGCAGCAATTGAACCCGACATTCCTGATAACGCAGCGACACAGACCGTCTCTGTTAAAGATAGATATGTAACACCGGGACTTGTTGATATCCACACACACGTCTATTACGGTGTAACGACCTGGGGCATCAGAGCCGACACAATCTGTCCGATGGCAGGGACTACCACCGTTGTGGATGCGGGGAGCCCGAGTTGGGTAACATTCCCCGGTTTCCGAGAGTTCATTGCCGAACCCGCGCTGACAAATATCCTCACCTACATCCATATCTCCGGTATCGGACTCGTCTACGGACCTGTGGGCGAAATGTTCGATATGGCTTACGCCGATCCCGGACGCGTTGCGGAAACGTTACAACAGCATCGCGACATTACCGTCGGGGTGAAGGTGCGTCAGGGGAAAGGGCAAGTCGGTGATAACGGTGTTGAACCCTTGAAACTTGCTATCCAAGCCGCCGAGCGCGCCGGAACGTCCGTCATGTGCCATATCGGTGCAGGCGTGCCGCTCCCCGATATATTGAAATTACTGCGTCCCGGCGATGTGATTACGCACTGCTTCCAAGGCAACGGTGATAACATCATTGACGAAAAAGGTAGGGTCATCCCGGAGGCATGGAAGGCGCGCGAAGACGGTGTTATCTTTGATGTCGGTCACGGTGCAGGCAGCTTCCATTACGAAATTGCCCAACGGGCTATGGCGCAAGGCTTCATCTCCGATGTTATCAGTACCGATCTACACACTGGAAACATCAACGGTCCCGTCTATGATCTACCGACAACGCTATCGAAATTGATGCACTTAGGTTTATCGCTTGAAGACGTGATTGACAAGGCGACCTTCAGTGCTGCGAAGGCTATTCAACGTGAAGCGCAGCTGGGGAATCTGAAAGTCGGCACCGTCGCAGATGTCGCTGTTTTTGAAATCCTTGAGGGTGAATTTGAATACTTTGACGCACACGGAAAAAAGTTTATCGGGAATCAAAAGTTGAAGGCGGCACTAACGATACGCGAGGGGAAAATTTAAACCGATCATTAACAGGTATTGTGCGGATACTGGGCGGTAAACGCGAAACTTTCGCACATTTTTTTTTGACAAAGTTTTTTGCAATATGTTATAATTGAAGTGTTTGTGTCAGAGATATATTTTACATGAGTAAAAGGGTTCTATGGAAATCCAAGAAAGGATGGGCAACAATGAGTAATAACGATCCTATTACTAAAAGCGACCTTCAGACAATACTTGACCATATAACATCCGAAAGACAAAAAGTAGAAAACTATATCGACGACGAACTCGAAAAAACTAACACCAAAGTAGACGCACTGCAAAAAGGGGTCTCTGGTCTAAAAAAAGACATGTCAAATCTCGAAAACAAGGTTGACAATCTCGAAAACAAGGTTGACAATCTCGAAAACAAGGTTGATAACCTTACAGATGCCGTCGTAGAAGGTTTTGACAACACAGAACGGATACTCTCCGACTGGGAAGAAAAACCTGTAAATCTCATTTCAAAAGAGAAAAAAGACAAACTACAGAAAACCGCATAATACCTATCACATAATTCCAACCCCGTAGCGATTAACTCACGACCAATCAATTAAACACGCGATTACATGTAGAATCGCAGCATTCCAAATCTACTTGTTGCAAAAATAAATATGGCGAACATAATAAGCAGAAAACTAAGCGGGTGTTATCGACGAGTTCTGACTTTTTTATTAGCGATTGTAGCAGTCAGTCTGATTGTTGTAGCTGTGGTCTACCGTCAAGTTGGCGGCCCTGAAGGCGCACGCTATTGGATGGCAGAACAAGCCCTGAACAGTGTCGAAAAACACCTGAAATCCGAAGATCAAAGACCTGATGGAATTCCAGAGGAACAGATTGTTGAAAGCTTTCAACGCGTCCGTGAAGCGACTCAGAGACGGCGGGTTAATCTAACATCACTCCATGCGGTGCTAAAATCGTATCAGACCGAGTTTAATGAGAAAAAACCGTCAACACCAGAGATTCAGGAGTTCCTCCAAAAGCTTGGCAGCACAACTCTGGTAGGTGCTTCAGGTAAGCAGTAGCTGCTACTTTCAAACGCGGATACTTGATTCAGACCTCTACCACCTTAGTAGAAAAATTGGCGATTCTCTCTCGAATCTGGTTCGTAGAAACATCGTCACTTAAACGCGTATGAATAATATGTGTAAGTGCGCTTTGGTACCTCGCCCGTGCATTTCCCCATGCATCGAGAAGCATCCTGTTTTCGGTTGATTCGGGCTGCGCAGTCGCTCGCAAGAGTTGATGGATCACCGAGAGGTAAAACAATAGGTGATGGCCGTCAACCCGTGCTGCGATTTCTGCAAGGGGACAGGTTTCGCGGTGTGTGCTTACCCATTCGGCGTAAGTGTTCACAAGCTCTCTGTCTAAGAGAGATACAAAGTTCGCATTTCCTGATGGCGAGACAAGAAAGGCACCGATACTATTGAACAACTGCACAAGGCGCATCTCTTGCCAATGCCAACCGATACTCGCGAAGTCGATAAAAAACGCAAATTCTTCATCTCGAATGACGATATTTCGGGCATTGTTGTCCAGATTCCCGAGTGTCATCGGCGCGTTCTGTAGGCGGGTGGCGAATACATGCCACGCGTTCGTGAGTGTCTCTGTTTCAGCAGATGACATCGGACTGCTGTTGAGATGAGAGAGATAACCGACGACTTTTTTGCCCTGTTCCAGTAAATCTCGCAAGGGTGTGTGTGCATCAAAACGGAAGATGTATGGCGCGAGCTGTGCCGCATGAGTCGTGAAACAGGTCTCAATCTTGCATAATTCTCGGAGTATAGTGTTCAAAAGTAGAGTCAGGTGTTGTATGGATTTCTCTTCGCTTTGCGCGAGTGCGTCGAGCGTGTGTTCGCCACACCACTCTATCAGTAAGGCGTGCTGGTCGTCTGATTTCCAAATGAGTCGCGGGACTTGACAACCGTTTTCGTGTAACAGTGAAAGCGCGGCGGCTTCAATTTGGAGGGGTGTATATCCCGCGTCAACGACGGACGTAGTAATATCGTGCTGTTTCAGGAGATAACTTTCGGCACCGAGTCTCAGGCGGCAGACGTTGTGTCTTTGGCGCATCCCGTGCTGGATACGTTCAAGTGTGATAGCATCAGCATCCGTTTTCAAGTGCGCAGCGATGGGTTTAATCAGATATTCCACCTTTTTTGCCTCCCTTTGAATTATACCACAGACACCGATAAGTGGCAACCGATACCTGATAACCGACGATCTCCTGATTTTCCTTGACATCCACCTAAAACGTGTGTTATAAAACTTAAACTTGAAATTCAACTGTTTCTGTGGTAAAATATTTGTATCAATTCCGATGAATAGGTGTTCATCGGACGTTTAAACTTCAATCGTAAATACAACACACCTCTCGATTTGCACAGCGGGTTCTCTCAGGTTGAGAGTCTGATGCGAATATGAAGGAGGTGGACGCGGAAACCCAGCAGAGGCAGTGTCGCTTCTGCGAACATAGGAGGTTTTTTTGGCAGTTACAATGAAAGAGCTCCTTGAATGTGGAGTTCACTTTGGACATCAGACCCGTCGCTGGAATCCGAAGATGGCAGAGTACATCTTCGCTGAGCGGAACGGGATTTATATTATTGATTTGCAAAAGACGTTACGGATGCTTGAAACCGCGGCAGAGTTCGTGCAAGACATCGCCGCGAAGGGCGGCGGGGTACTATTTGTCGGCACAAAACGGCAATCCCAAGAAGCCGTACGCGGCGAGGCTGCGCGATGTGAAATGTACCACGTGAATAATCGTTGGCTTGGCGGGATGCTCACTAATTTCCAGACCATCCGTCGGAGTGTCAACCGTTTGGACAAATTGGATGCCGATGAAACGAATGGGGTCTTTGAGCAGATGCCGAAAAAAGAGGTGATACGCCTGCGACGCGAAAAAGGCAAACTCGACAATAACCTCAGCGGGATTAGAGAAATGAAGAGGCTCCCTGAAGCCGTCATTGTGACAGATACACGTAAGGAGCATACGGCTATTGCCGAAGCGAATAAATTGGGCATCCCTATTATCGCGATTGTGGATACGAACTGCGACCCCGACCCGATTGATCTGCCGGTCCCAGGAAATGACGATGCGATCCGTTCAATCCGGCTTATCTGTTCTGTGTTGGCGGAGTCAGTCATTCAAGGACGGGGGGGTGCGTCAGAAGGCGAACAGGTTTCAGAGGAAGCAGCACAACCCGAAGCCGTTGCCCCCGTTGATGCCGTGCTTGTAGCCGAACGACATGAGGAAGAGAGTGCCACGATTCTTGAAGAGGCGCAGCTGTCCGCGGAACCTGAAGCTATTGGGGACAGTGAGCAACGTCAAGCGCGTGCGCCTCGTCAGCGACGGAGAGGCAGACCTCCACGGCGGCAATCCTAATCAGAGATTTTTCTGCGCGATTGCCGCTGCATTAGCAATCGCGCCATAAATATTTACCAGAAGAATGGCTATCAGCAGTCAGTAGGGGGTGGGTTGCCCGACCCGTGCGGACGAGGCACCCTCGCCCCTACGATGGCTGATGGAGCCCATGGCTGATGGCTATTCCCGCTGAAGCGAAAAATGAAAGGAGAATGGATGGCAATTACAGCAAAGATGGTTAGCGAGCTCCGTTCGCGTACAGGCGCGGGGATTATGGAATGTAAAAAAGCGCTAACCGAAACGAATGGAGATATTGACGTAGCAATTCAGAAATTACGGGAGCAAGGTTTGAAGGCTTCCGAACTCAAAGGCAGCAGGGCAGCAGAAGAAGGATTGATTGTTTCTTACATCCACCCTGGGAGCCGTGTCGGGACATTAGTCGAACTGAATTGTGAAACCGATTTCGTCGCGCGGACGGAGCAGTTCCAAGCATTGGCAAAAGAGATCGCGATGCAGGTGGCAGCGGCTAAACCGAAATATGTTAAACCTGAAGATGTACCTGCCGAAGACCTTGAAGCTGAAAAATCGATCCTAAAAGCACAAGCCGAACAAGAAGGCAAACCCGCACATATCGCTGAACGGATCGTTGAGGGACGGATCTCTAAATTTTACTCGGAGACCTGCCTCCTACAGCAGCCCTATATTCGCGATACAGATAAGACAATTGAGACCTTGGTCAAGGACGCTATCGCCCAATTGGGTGAGAATATCGTCGTCAAACGTTTTGTCCTTTATGTGCTTGGACAGTCATGATACGGAACCGTATTTTTATATTACTTTGCAGTTCGGTTCGCCATGTTTCAGGTTTTAGCAACGTCTCCGTAGATCCGCTTTCCACTTCGTTACAAGCTACGTTTTTTGGACTTCTCCTGTTTAACACAGAAACCGTAGTCCGTAATGTAATGGAGGACGGACCTACAGAAGGGAAACCGCAAAGTAACAATCCACTTGATTTAACCGCAAGGAAATATAAAAAAAGGGAAAATCAGATGCAACAGATACTTCAAGAGACTGAATCCCGGATGAAGAAAACCATTGAAGTAACAGCGACGAAATTGTCGCATGTGCAAACCGGGCGTGCGACACCAGCTCTTTTGGATCAGGTGACTGTTACCTACTACGGCACCAAAAGTCCGCTGAGTCAGGTCGGGACGATTACGACCCCTGAACCGCGTCTGCTTGTTATTCAACCCTGGGATAAGACACTCATTACAGAAATTGAGAAAGCGATTGCACATTCGGATCTCGGGCTCTCGACGAGCAACGACGGAAACGTTATCCGAATACTGGTCCCCGAACTCACAACAGAGCGGCGGACTGAACTAACGAAGATCGTACGTAAACTTGCTGAAGAGGGTAAAGTCGCCATTCGGAATATCCGCCGGGATGCCAATGATGCCGTCAAAAAACTTGATGGCGATACAGGGGGCAGCGGCGGTAAAAGTAGAGGGCGCGGCGGCGATAAGAAACGCGGAAAAGCCAGCGGTGATCCGGTGCAGCTGCTCACAGATACATATATCAGCCAAATTGACGAATTAACGGAGGCGAAAGAAACGGAATTATTGGAAACTTAAGTGGTTCTCGGTTGTCAGTTATCAGTCGTTAGTCAACCACTTGTAGTGTTTTTGCTTAGGTATTTCTGCATACTGCTTTTGTTGTGCTTGCTACAGCATGCCTCTTAACTGATAACCAATAACTGAAAGGTTTTTCGCAGAAAAACCGAACTGATAACTATTTAAGCGGGATACAGAACCTATGTTTTGGCGGAGAGCCCTGAGTGTGGTCGTGCTGGTGCCGTTAGTCCTTCTCATTATCTATCGGGGGGATTGGCTCTACCTGTCACTTGTATTGGGTGCCATGTTGATGATGCAAGTTGAGTACTGTCGTCTGGCGCAACATTTCACTGAAAAATTGAATCCGGTGATGACAGTATTTCTGACGGGCGCGTTCTGCTTGTTGGCATATTTCTTGCCCATCTTGGCAAAGTCTCTGCCTGTTTCGGCAGTAATGTTTAGTTTCTTTACTTTCGTATTCATCTATGTTTTTGCTGAAAGTATCTTTAGAGCGAAAGTTGACGGTGAGTTGATTGCCGTCACGCTGAAATTAACCGGTATTCTAACAATCGGTTGGGTATTAGGATACCATCTGATTTTGCTGCGGAACGCGGAACCGGTCGGTAGACACCTGATCTTCTTGTTATGCGGTACGGTTTGGGGTAGCGACACCGGCGCGTATCTCGTCGGGAGAGCTTTCGGTAAACATAAACTCGGCACCCCCGTCAGCCCTCGCAAAACAGTGGAGGGGACCATCAGTGGATTGGTTGTCGGCACTCTAATCGGCTTTGGACTTGGGATCGTTCTCCTGAAAGACACTTTCTCTTGGCTGGACGCTGCTTTTATTGGGTTGGTGTTGAGCCTACTCGGGCAACTTGGCGACCTCAGTGCATCGCTTATGAAACGGACGGCTGGGGTCAAGGATTCGGGGGACGTAATTCCGGGACACGGCGGCTTTATTGATAGATGTGACAGCCTAATTTTTAGCACGCCGGCCCTCTATTACTATTGGGAATTCACAAGACATTTAGGTTAATGGTTGAAAGATTTTTCGCAGAAAAATCGTACTGAAAACTGTTCCTCAGAAATTACAGATGAAGCATATCGTCATACTCGGTAGCACAGGTTCTATTGGGAAAAACGCCCTCAGCGTTGTTGAAACGCATGCCGATGAATTTAAAGTCGTCGGTCTCGCAGCGAACCGCGACGTTGATACCCTTGAACAACAGGTTCGGCGGTATCGTCCGGCGTTAGTGGCGGTAAATGAACCTACTGCAGCGGGAATACTCCGAGCACGAATTCGGGACATCAATGGGACACAAGTGCTTGCCGGGACGGAAGGGCTTCAAGCTGTAGCAACACTGCCGCAAGCCTCCCAAGTCTTAGATGGCATGGGCGGGAGTGCGGGTTTGTTACCGACCTTGGCGGCGATCAACGCTGGCAAAGACATTGCTTTCGTAAATAAAGAAGTAATGGTCATGGCCGGAGCACTTGTTAACGCAGCGGTTAAGGCAAATGGCGTTAACTTGATACCGATAGACGGCGAAATGAGCGCTATCTTCCAATGTTTGGAGGGGACACGCGACCGGCAGGCAGACATCCATCGACTCCTGATTACCGCCTCTGGCGGACCGTTCCGAGAGGTCCCGAAAGCAGAACTCTATTCTGTAACGCCAGCACAAGCGCTCCAGCACCCGAATTGGAAGATGGGACGGAAAATTACGATTGACTCCGCAACGATGATGAACAAAGGGCTGGAGGTCATCGAAGCGAAATGGTTGTTTAATATAGAACTCTCAAAAATTGACATTGTTGTCCACCCGGAGAGTATCGTTCATTCTATGGTAGAATGGGCAGACGGTTCTACGCTCGCGCAGTTAGGTCCCACAGATATGCGTATTATGATTCAATACGCTTTAACTTATCCGCGTAGACTCTCCGCACCGGTGCCACGTCTGGATCTACAGGAGGCGCGTACACTACACTTTGAACCTGTCGATTTTGAAAAGTTTCCGTGTCTCTCCTTAGCGTACACCGCCGCAGACGTTGGCGGCACGCTCCCGGTGGTACTGAGCAGCGCGGATGAAGTGGTTGTAGAGGCGTTTCTTAACGCGGACATTAGGTTTATGGATATACCCGCGATCCTCGGACATGTGATGGATAAGCACAGAGTCGTTACAGAGCCAACACTCACCGATATCCTTGAGGTAGATCGGTGGGCAAAATCAACAGCACGTTCACTCATAAAAAATCACACAAAAAAGGGTAATAGACATGGAATTCTTGGTTGATCTCATAAACTCCTTCCTTCCGCACTTCAGGACGGTGTTTCTTGCAATTGTTTCTCTCGGTTTTCTTATTTTTATTCATGAACTCGGCCACTTTTATGCCGCGAAACGGTGTGGTATCAAGGTGAACACTTTTTCCATCGGTTTCGGTCCAAAAATTGTCGGGTTTCAGCGAGGTGAGACGGAATATAAAATCTCCGTATTCCCATTTGGTGGTTATGTCCAGATGGAAGGTGAGAATCCAAGCGAACAGACCGGTGCCTCTGGCGAATTTGCGAGTGCATCGCTCGGCAGCCGCGCGTTTGTTGTTGCCGCGGGGCCCGCTATTAATCTTTTGTTTGGTGTTTTGGTCTATGGGGCTGTCTTCGCAATTGGACTTGACAGAGGGACTGCCAATGTCATCAGTAATTTTACCGGCAGACCGATCGGTGAGGCGGAGGCGGTTCAAGTAGGGTGGGTCGCTGACGATGGGCCTGGCGCTGCAGGCGGAATTATGCCCGGCGACAGACTTGTTTCAATCAACGGGGACTCAATCCTTCATTGGTCTACCTTCCATAAACGCGTTTACGTGAGTCCGAATAAAACGTTGGAGCTCCTTGTAGAGCGAGATGGTGTCCACCAAACCCTCTCTGTCAAACCGGATGCAATACCGAGTGTTAGAGGTGATACCGGTGAAATTCGAGTAGGTAGTGGACACACAACAATCGTGAGCCATGTTGAAAAAGGGAGCTTTGCAGCACAAGCCGGCATCCAAGACGGGGATATTATTGAAAGCATCAACGGCGAGAGGCTACATAGTGTCCCGTACTTCGGATACGGCGTGTGGCACCCTTCAGCGGACTGGATTTATGAGAAATATAAGGCACTCTATAATAACATTAACGAGCATCGAGAGGCATTAACGCTTGGCATTCGCCGAGGTGATGAGGTCTTCACGCTTCAACTGTCGGTGAGTTGGCAGGTGTTAGCAGATGTTCAAGAAAAGAGCATCGCTGAAGAGGCAGGGATTCAGAAGGGAGATATGCTGCTTACACTTAACGGAGCACCTATACACGAGACGACGCTTCACGAGCAACTCATGGCAGCGGCGGACCAACCTGTTGAAATCGGCTTGATGCGCGAGGGTGACCTGAAACAGGTAACCCTTTCAAGCGAAACGCACAGTTCAGAGATGGCCCCAGAAGCAGTCATGTTCGGATTGATGTGGCGGACTTCCCTTAGCGGCATGCAATTGAATCCCAAAACAGCACCTGTGCCGGAATATGACCTTTTGACTGGGTTCGGGAAAGGGGTTGAAGCCACATGGTTAACCGTTACGGCTATCGGTAGAACGCTACAACAGTTGATAGGCGGAGAGGTATCACCGAAGCACCTCGCCGGGCCCGTCGGTATTACCTACATGACAGGCAAATTAAGCCGACTCGGTTTGAGCAGCCTCATCTTTTTTGTAGGGTTTATCAGTATCAATCTCGCGATTGTCAATCTGTTACCAATTCCGATTGCTGATGGCGGGCATCTGCTCTTCTTTGCCGTTGAAAAAATTCGTGGAAAGCCTATGCCTCGGAAGGCACAAGAGATTGTTCAACAAGTCAGCATTCTCCTTCTGATTGCCTTCTTCCTGTACATCACTTGGTTCGATGGCGCGTCCCTGATTTCCGATCTCAGGAATTAAACAGGGGAATCGTTTTAACCATCAACTCGCGCTTTATCAAAAGTATCTGTAGACCAGTTGATGGTTAAAGTTTTCAGTGCGGTTTTTCTTTGAAAAACCTTTTAGTTCTAAGTTATAAGTGGTAAGTTAAGAAGGAGTGTGAACATCCAAACGCCTCTTTCTTATAACTGTTAACTTATAACCATTCCTCTGACAACTGGGGACTGTTAAAATGGGTACCGACAACTTCAGAAAAGAGTACATAGAACTCGTTGCAAGTGTGAGGGAATACATGGAAGAGCAACTTAAACTCGGCTTCATAGAAACAGAACTACGCGAACCTGAACAGCAGTCGCCCTATGCGGATTTCGATCTACCCGCATTGGCAACAGATGCCGGGAATTGCACCAAATGTCCGTTACACGAAACACGGAATAGCGTCGTTTTTGGGGTCGGGAATACGAACGCTGACCTTATGTTCATCGGTGAAGCCCCCGGGGCTGACGAGGATCGGCAAGGGGAACCTTTTGTCGGTCGAGCCGGTCAATTGCTGACGCAAATCATTGAGTCGGGGATGGAACTTAAGCGTGCGGATGTCTATATCGCCAATGTACTTAAATGCCGTCCGCCCGGCAATAGAAACCCGGAAGTGGACGAGGTCGCAACCTGTAGTCCATATTTAATCCGCCAAATCGAACTGATTCAACCGAAGGTGATTGTGGCACTTGGGAGTTTTGCTGCACGGATGTTGCTTGATACAAAGATAGGCATTACAAAACTTCGCGGTGAATTCCATGAGTGCAATGTCGCCGGGCTGCGCGTCCTTCCACATAAAAAGCCGCCAGTTATTATGCCGACCTATCATCCCGCATACCTTCTCAGAAACCCGAATGCCAAACGCGATGTGTGGGAAGACATAAAAAAGGTGCTCGCATTTTTAGCGCAGGGGTAAAATAAGGGAATAGTTGTTAGTTATCGTAGGGGTTGGGTTGCCCACCCCGTGCGGACGAGGCACCCTCGCCCCTACGACTGAGTACTGAAAGATTTTTCGCAGAAAAATCGTACTGAAAACTGACAACTATAAAAAAATATGCGTTATGCAAACGTTGCTTTTCCGTTATCAGTAGATCAGGTATTTACCTACGGCGTGCCGCCGCAGCTGGACACGGTTTTGCAACCCGGAGTCCGCGTCTTAGCACCGTTTCGCAGAACGAAACAGGAAGGGGTTGTTGTTGAACGCGTTAATGAAACCGACCTCGCTCCGAATCTCATCAAGAATGTTTCCGAATGCCTTGATGAAACACCGATGTTCTCGCCGGATATGCTCGCCCTTACGAAATGGATGGCGGATTACTACGTCTGTTCGTGGGGTGTTGCCCTTTATTGTGCAGTGCCAGCCGCCGTGCGGACCCAGAAAAGGGAACAGGTCCGACTCCTGCCCGAATTTTCAGGATCACTCGGAAAAGTCCAAAAAGAGATCGTCGCACTTTTGGAAGCAGAGGGTGAACTTTCTCTCAATCAGCTTGCCAGACGAATGGGTTTGAGCTCTCAAGATGTCCGTTCAAGAGTTAGGAGACTCCGCGAAAGAGGCGTTGTTGAGACTAATGTTACCCATAAACCGAAAGCCACTACGCAGGAAACGACCGTCGCACAATTAGTTTTACCGGATGTTGATATTGAGGCGGAAATTGTTCAACTCAAGAACGACACGGGCGGCTCCGAAGCAGCGTCCCTGCAGCGTCCAGTGAACCGCCGCCATGCCGCGGATACCAAGCGTGCGGAGATTCTGCAACTCCTCCTCGACGAAGGTGCGCCATTAGCGACAGCAGATTTAGTGAGGCGGGTAAATGCCAGTGCTTCGCTGTTAAGTCCGCTTGAAAGACGCGGGTTTATACAGATCACACGGGCACAAACGGTGCGGAATCCACTGAGCTCTGAATCTATCGCGCCGACGCAACCGTTCCGCTTGAATCCCGCGCAATCCACAGCGTTTGCTGAAATTCAAAAGGCACTGACGGAAGCCCGCGATCACGATGATCGTGATCGCGGGACTTCCGCAGCATCGCAGACCGTAGGCAGGATTTCTAACCCCGATACCTTCAACGGGGCTAAACACCCGCTGACTTTTTTACTACACGGCGTAACCGGGAGCGGGAAAACTGAGGTCTACATGCAGGCGATGGCAGACGTTCTTGAGAGTGGAAAATCGGTTATTGTACTGGTTCCAGAAATTTCGCTCACGCCTCAGACAGCCTCTCGATTTGTGGGGCGATTCGGCGCGCGCGTCGCGTTGCTCCATAGTCGATTGAGTGATGGCGAACGCTATGACCAGTGGCATCGCATTCAAAAAGGGGAAGCCGATATTGTCATCGGCCCGCGTTCTGCTATCTTTGCGCCCGTCCAAAAACTTGGAATGCTGATTATAGATGAGGAGCATTCGGATTCCTATAAATCGGATACTGCGCCCCGCTACCATGCACGGGAAGTCGCACAGAAACGGGGGACCCTCGCAAACTGCCCGGTTCTGCTGGGAAGCGCGACCCCCTCCCTTGAAAGTTTTCATCGGACGCGAAACGGGAGCTATCGGCTCCTAAACCTGCCTGCCCGTGTTTTTGATAGAAAAATGCCCGATGTTCACATCGTTGATATGCGAAACGAATTCAAAAAGGGCAACCGTACGATCTTCTCGGAGCTGCTCCGAAGTTCTATTGAGGAACGCCTGGTGCGGCGAGAGCAAATTATTCTATTTCTTAACCGGCGTGGATATTCGACTTATGTCTTCTGCCGCACCTGCGGCTATGTCGAACGCTGCGACAACTGCTCTATCTCGCTAACGTATCACCGTGAAACGCAGCGGCTTGTCTGCCACCATTGTGGCAGCAAACGTCCGACACAACAAGCCTGTCCGCAGTGTAGTAGTGAGGCAATTCGTTTTTTTGGCGCAGGCACAGAGGCAGTTGAGCAAGAGGTACACAAATCGTATCCGAAAGCGCGTGTACAGCGGTTTGATGCGGATTCAACAGCGCGAAAAAACGCACATCAGCGAATTTTAGCGGAATTTGAGCAACAGAAAATTGATATTCTGATAGGTACACAGATGGTATCAAAGGGATTGGACTTCCCGAATGTTACACTTGTTGGGGTTATCGCGGCGGATACTGCCCTGAATCTTCCTGATTTCCGAGCGAGCGAACAGACGTTTAGTCTACTCACACAGGTCGCAGGACGCTCCGGGCGCGCGGACCTTGAAGGGATGGTCGTCATCCAAACCTATATGCCCGAGCACTACTCTATAGAGGCTGCACAGAAGCATGATTATCTTGACTTCTATGCGCAGGAGGTCGTCGCGCGGGGCGCGTTAAGGTATCCCCCCTTCGCGCATGTCGCAACCCTCTTGCTCCGAGGGAAAGACGAACAAGCGGTCATTGATGCCGCCCATGCTGCGCGAGATCAACTCGAAATTTGGCAGACGGACCGAGAACCCGCTTCGCAGGTTCCAGAAGTGGAGGAAACATCGGTGGAGATCCTCGGGCCCGCACCGGCACCTCTCTCGAAAATTGAAGGGAAATTTCGGTGGCATCTCTTGCTCCGGAGTACGTATCCTGAAAAAATAGCGCAACTCTTTAAGCGTTTTGCTGACGAACCACCAACCATCATTAAATCGAAGGCTATTGAATTTGTGATAGACATTGATCCAACGAGTACACTCTAAAAGTAGTCATCAGTCGTCAGGACGGTTTTTTTTTCAAAAAATCCTTTCAGTTATCAGTCACAGGAGATGTTAGAATTATCAAAAACCTCTTGTAACTGATAACTGAGTACTGAAAGATTTTTCGCAGAAAAATCGTACTAAAAACTAATTACAAGGAATGAATCATACATGGGCAACCGGATATTTGATAAACTTGCTGATACAGAATTGCTTGCACAGACCCCGATTCTGGTTTTCGCTGCGGATCCACTCGCATCCGCAGGGATTAAAGGGCTCGGACAGGTGCAGCACCCAAAACCTCACTACCGCACACATGCAGAGTTTCTGCAACTGCAACGCGACCTTGTCGCTGATGGGCAATTAGATGGACTTCTGATGACCCCCGCTGATGCAGAAACGCTTGCCCTTGAAGAGAACCTTTTTGAAAACTCGCCGATTACGCCAATCGTCCGGATGAACTCCGAAACCGCTATCTGGAATCCGCGGTTCGGTGTCTATACTTCCAGTCCGTCAATGCCGTTTCAGACGGTATTTCCAGAGGATATGCAACGCTATTGTGAAGCACTCATCGGGCCTGCTCTGGAATGTCGCGTTAACCTTGGGCTGTACTCCATTACGCTCAACAACGACCCGATCCCTGATGAGCGGATGTTGCAGGCGTATGTACAGTTCGCACATGTTGTTGGTGAAATCGAAGGGTTTGACCACCTCTTAGAGGTCTTTTTACCGAACGTTAAACTCCCCGGAATGGATGAGGAGAAACGGGGTATGTATGTCGCCGATTCTATCGTTCGGACGATGAGTTACCTCCGAAAACACCAACGCCCGCGCTTTATTAAAACCGCCTATACGACCGCTGATGTCTGGACAGAGTTGTGCCAATTCGATACGACGCTCGTAATCGGTGCGTTGGGCGGTCCTCGTCAAAATGCACGCAGCACATTTACCTTGGCGCACAATGTTGTCAGCAACGGCGGACGCGCGATCCTGTTCGGACGCACCATCTTTGGTGAAGATGACCCGATCGGCTTTGTGCAATGCCTGCGGCGTGTCCTTGATGGTGAGGAAGACGCGCAGAACGCACACGCATCGTATCAGAAGTTATTGCGAGGTTCCCGTTAATAGGTGTCAGAGGAAATGGTTTTCAGTTATCGGTTATCAGTTACAAGAGGGGCTCGTTAAACGAAAACCTCTTAACTCTCACTGTGAGGCAAACTGAAAGGTTTTTTCAAAAAACCGTACTGACAACTGACGACTGAAAGATTTTTCGCAGAAAAATCGTACTGACAACTGTTCCCAGGAGGTTTCTAAATGCAGCAGCAACCGTTAGAAAAACCCCGGATCCTCCTGCTCCTACCAACACGCACATATCGAGCCACCGACTTCTTGGAAGCTGCCTCAAAACTTGATGTAGAGGTCGTTGTCGCCTCAGAAGAAGCGGCAACGACAGCAGACCTCTCGCCGCGC
This sequence comes from uncultured Poribacteria bacterium, assembly GCA_951828385.1. GTDB lineage: Bacteria > Poribacteria > WGA-4E > WGA-4E > WGA-3G > WGA-3G. The sequence continues at coordinate 1,286,993 of OX639973.1, read as the reverse complement.
CACACCCTCGTGCTTGATTTCAGCGCGCCAACGATTGCAACACAAGCGATCCTTAAGTTTGCCGACACATACCCGCTTGCGGCAATCGTCGGTGTTGATGACGATACAACCCTGCTTGCCACGACTGCATCAGAGGTTTTAGGGCTTCCACACAATCCTGTCGCTTCAGCGAAAGCCACGCGCAATAAATATCTCCTACGCGACACATTGGCAGCAAATGGGGTCCCGGTGCCTGCTTATCAACGTTTTTCTATCTATGATGACCCGACTGAAATCGTAGGGGTTGGGTCACCCAACCCGGACGGCACGGATACACACGCCAGTTTTCCGTGTGTTATCAAACCCCTCTCCCTCTCCGCAAGCCGTGGAGTTATCCGGGCAGATACGCCTGCTGAATTTATTGAAGCCTTTCAGCGGACAACGAAACTTCTACGGACTTTGCAGGCAGCCACCGAGGCCGATTCACAGGAACACGTTTCACAATATCTACTCGTTGAGGACTATATTCCGGGGATAGAGGTGGCACTGGAGGGAATCCTCATAGGGGGCGAACTTAAGACACTCGCGCTCTTTGATAAACCGGATCCACTTGAGGGGCCTTTTTTTGAGGAGACGCTCTATATTACGCCTTCCCGTTTGTCGGTGGATATCCAAGATGCCTTACATAACGCGACAGCAGAAGCTGCCGATGCTTTAGGATTACGACATGGACCCGTCCACGCTGAATTGCGTTATAACGACAACGGGGCGCATCTCATCGAAATTGCTGCGCGAACGATTGGTGGACTCTGTGCAAGGACCTTACGGTTCGGAACCGGAATGTCGTTGGAGGAACTCGTTATCCGACATGCGATTGGGCAACCTGTGGAAGGCTTACAACGCGAGCAGCAGGCTGCGGGTGTGATGATGATTCCGGTGCCGAAGGCTGGTATTCTCGGTGAAGTCCGCGGCAAAACTGCTGCACATCACGTAGATGGAATTGTAGAGGTCAACATCACAATCCCGATCGGTGGAGAGGTCGTGCCGTTACCCGAGGGTGCGCGGTATCTCGGTTTTATCTTTGCGCGTGCCGAAACACCCGCAGCAGTAGAAACGGCGTTACGTGAAGCACATCAACAATTGGAGTTTGTAATTTTACCGTGTAGGAGGGGTTTGTAACCCGGATGCCTCAACCCTAAACCGTTGTAGGCGGGGTTTGTAACCCCGATGCCTTTGAGGATGGCATCATGTTCACGAGACTATATGCTATTATAACTCAGCATTTTGTAGCGCAAACTTTTAGTTTGCGGCATTTACGGGCACAATCTAAACAGATTTGTGGCGTACTCGTCCAGATGCGACGTGCATCATGCTACAAGGTGGCAACTTGCGTTATTATATTCACTGTTGGAATCGGGGTGCTGTCGGCAGTACAAGCAGAGACAGATAAACCGCTATTTACGGAAGTGACGGCTGCGCTCGGTTTTCCACAGATGGAGGCATCTTGGCCACCCGGTACGCATGCTCTACCTGAGGTGATTGGGAGCGGTGTCGCCCTCTTTGATTACAATAATGATGGCGCGTTGGATGTCCTGCACATCCGATTTCCGCCACCCGGTAAAGCGGACGCACCTGCACCCAATCAGCTTTTTCAACAACAACCCGATGGAACTTATGTTGACGTTACGGATGTCGCTGGCATCGGACACGAAGGCTACGGACAAGGCGTGGCAATCGGTGATGTGGACAACGACGGCGATGCGGATGTCTATGTAACGAACTACGGTGCCGATGTCTTCTATCGAAACAACGGTGACGGTACATTCGCTTTAGAAGAGGTAGGTCTCTCAAATGAGGCTTGGGGGACATCCGCGACTTTTGGTGATTATGACAGGGATGGAGACCTCGACCTCTATGTAGCAAACTACGTTCAGTTTGATCCAGAAATGGTGTGTCGCGGGAAACACAGCGCGCCAGATTACTGCAATCCCCAAGTTTTCGAGCCAGCAACGGATCGGTTGTTCCAAAACAACGGCGATGGTTCTTTCACAGATGTAACCGAGCAGGCAGGTGTCGCCGCAATGTCCGGCAGGGGGCTCGGTGTTGTGTGTCTGGATCTAACAGGTGATGGGTGGGCAGATTTTTTTGTTGCCAACGATGGCGAAGCAAATCAGCTCTGGGTAAACCAAACCGACGGGACTTTTGCTGAGGAAGCCATATTGCACGGGCTTGCGTTTAACGCTTACGGACAACCCGAAGGCAGCATGGGCATCGCTGTCGGCGATGTTAACGGCGATACGCTTCCTGACCTGTTCGCGACACATTTGTCCGGCGAGACAAATACCCTTTATATCGCCTCTATCCCATCTGTATTTACGGACATGACTGAAGTGGCAGGTTTCGCCGGACGCGACCTGCGTTGGACAGGCTTTGGATGTGGTTTCTTGGATTTCGACAACGATGCTGATCTCGACATCGCGCTCGTTAATGGAAGGGTGAAGCGCGGGGAAATTTTGGATGGCGCAGACGTTGGCGAATTTTGGAATTTTTATGCCGAACCCAATCTCCTCTTCCAAAATAGCAATCAGCCATCGGTTTCCGTTGTAGGGGCGAGGGTGCCTCGTCCGCACGGGGTGGGCAACCCAACCCCTACGACTGCTGAAAACCGACGGTTTCCGACTGCCCATTTCAGCGATGTGAGTTCACGTGCGCCCGACTTTACAGAACGGGTTGAGGTGAGCCGCGGAATGGCGTTCGGTGATATTGACAGGGATGGCGATATTGATATGGTGGTGAGCAGTCTTGATAATCGGCTCCGCTTTTTCCGAAACGACGCACCGCCGCCTCAGCATCATTGGTTATTTGTGCAAGCGATCACGCAAAATCGGGACGCACTCGGTGCGCAAGTGACGCTCCAAACTGAATCACGTACATTGACGGGCTATGTACTGCCGGGATCGAGTTATCTCAGTAGTAGTGAACCGAGTGTACATTTCGGGTTGGGAACAATCGATGCAGTTCAGACGATTGAGGTGCGTTGGCCCGATGGAAGTCGTGAGAAATTCCCTATAGCATCTGCAAACCAGCGTGTGACGGTTTATCAGGGGAAGGGGGTGTCTTTTTGAAGAAGTTTATTCTCTTTTTTCTCTTTATTCTGATCCATGTTCACGGGTTCGCTGGTGATGATATTGATATTCCACAGCCTGCAGACCTCGACTTAGTTGAGGAAAAACTGTTATTGGATGCAATTGAGGCTGCCCAAGAAGCTGTTCGGAATTCTCCTGAGGATGCAGATGTCTGGGGACACTTGGGGCACGTCTATCTCATCCACGGTTGGGAGGCACCAGCGGTCCCGTGTTATCGCCGAGCGAGTCTACTCGCGCCTGACGAATTCAAGTGGCTCTATTTTTTGGGACGTTTGATGAAGGAGCGTCAACCGGAGGAAGCCGTCAAACATCTCACCCGCGCGTTGACCTTGAACGCTGAATACGCGCCCGCGCATCTCTATCTTGCCGCCGCACTCCGAATTTTAGGGAGGCTTGATGAAGCACGACAGCATTTGGAACACGCCAAACGCCTCCAACCGAACAATCCGTTTTCTGAACTCTGGCTCGGCGAAATTGCTCTTGCGCGGCAACAGTTGAAACTTGCCCGAACGCATTTAGAAAGTGCACTGCGCCTGAATCCGCAACAAAGCGAAGCCCACGCGCTGATGGCACAAGTTACGATCGCACTCGGAGATAAACAGGCGGCAAAACAACACGCACAAGCCGCTCGATACGCCAGTCAATACAGCGAGTTATCGGACCCGCTGTGGTGGGACGTGCTGAAAGCAGGTGTCACGGCATCACTGTATGCGGAACGCGGGAGACGTTATATGTCAGCAGGAGATTATGCAAGGGCTGTTGCAGAATTTGAACCGCTTACCTCGCAAGTGCAAAAGGATGTGGAAGTGTGGCTTGACTATGGCATTGCACTTCTTCATACAAAGAGATATAGTGAAGCGTTTGCCGTATTGGAGAGTGTGCAATCACTCCTCCGTAGTGACAGAGAGGTCAGGAAGCAGAAAAAGTCTCATGAGATTGCGTATTTGAAGGCACGGGTCTACCACTATATAGCACAAATCTATTATGAGACGCAACGGACCGATGCAGCCATCCACACAGCTCAAAAGGCGATTCGGCTTTTGCATAATCTCGTTAAAAAATCACAATCACCTGAAGGAATCAGGGACTCAGGGCATTCCACGTTTCTGGCGAACGTCCATGCAAACCTTGCACTGGTGTATGAAGATGCGGGGCAGTTGGAACAGGCAATAATACAATATCAGAAAGCACTTGACCTGCTGCCAACAGAACCTTCGCTGCACCGAGACCTTGCCGGTGTCTACTGGAAAAAACGGCGTTACGCTGAAGCGGAACCGCATTACAAAATAGTTGTCGCCGATGATGCGAAAAACCTACAAGCGATTTACAGACTTGGCTTAATATTTTTGACGAAGGGACAATACGTGGAAGCGATTGGACGGTTTGAGGCGGTAATAAATCTTGACACAGAATATGTCAACGCGTATGAAGCGTTGGGTATTGCGCATCGGAAACGTGGAAATATACTCGGAGCGATCAGCGCGTTTGAAAAAGTGCGCCAGTTGGAACCGGATAACAAGAAGGCATTGGAGATGCTCCAGCAGCTTCATGAAGCCAAATAGATTTACATCCCCGCAGCGGCGGAGGGGATTTGATTACATAGGCGCGCTTAACTATTTGCCAAGCGCGCCTACAAATATAAAAAAATAGACGATTCTGGGTTATTTGAAATGGTTGGTCGTCTTAATATGGCCCCAAGTTACACCGAGTTTCTCTCTGGGATCAACTGCCAAATATCCTTTAAACCCTTTTTCCATCAGTTCCTGAATGTCTTCTTGTTCCAAGGCAGAATGGAAAATAGCGACTTCATCCATTGCGCCGGGGAAGAAGTTACCAGCGGGATCCCAGACCCCACATCCACCGATGTTGACGTTAAAGGCAGATGTACCGTGATTTGCCCAGCCACCTTTTTTCTCTGTGTATTCACCATCAATATAGGTATGAACATACTCTGTCGTAGCAACACATCCGACGTGATGCCATTCGCCGTCATCGTGTTTGTGTTCCCAAGGACGCGCTGTTCCACCTGCAGTGGGTGTCCAGAGGTTGACAGATTGCGGGTTAATAAAACCGAATTCCGGTGAATCGTTCTGTCCGACGAGTCCAGTACGGTTCGCGTTAACGTCGCCGGTCTGAACCCAAGTGAGAATCGTAAACTCTTCAAGGTTATCAAGAAGTTTCTGACCGGTTGAGACGCAGCTGGCTTTTCCATCGAATTTGAGGGCTTGACCGAACTTGCCTTTTACCCATTCGGGGGATTTGACGAGTTCCGCATCGTTCCCTCCAACGGAAGCGTCACCAGCGACATTTCCTTTACCTTCATCGAATAACCAGATACCGACCGCGGTCTCAAGATCAATCTCGGCAGTGCTGATGTGAACAACAATAAGACTGAAACACACTACGCCGAGGACAAATAAAAATTTTTTCATAATGTTTTCCTTCTAATGTTTACCGTAAGCGTGTTTAGTAGACACTACGGTATTAGGATTCATTTTGATTGAAATCCATAATAAAATAAATGGCATAAAATTGCAACAAAAAAACCTGATTTAGACCATGTGGACGATGCAGCTTGCCTAAATCAGGCTTAAAGACAGTATTCGGAGCTTAAAAATAAAAAAGGCAATCTACCGATTTTGACTTACACCGCCGTGGGATGGAGAATAACCTCATCCACTCGGTGATATTTATAGCGTTCCTCAGTTGCAAATACGATATCTAATTCACGCTGAGCGTTCTCTTGGCAGTCCGACGCGTGCACAATGTTGTGCGTTATGTTAATTGAGAGATCGCCTCGGATGCTTCCGGGTTGGGATTTCTGTGGATCCGTTTCCCCGTTAAGGATGCGGACCAGTTCTATAGCGTTCCGTCCTTCAATAGCTAAGGCAACAATAGGTGCCGATGTCATGAATTCGATGAGTACGTCGTAAAAAGATTTTCCGTGATGGACGGCGTAGAGTGCCTCTGCTGTGACGCGCGGGAGCTGCAACAGTTTCATCGCAACAATTTTGAGTCCTTTGTGTTCATAGCGAGTAATAACTTCACCAATAAGCCCACGTTGAACGCCATCCGGTTTAATTAAAACCAGTGTCTGCTCTGTTTCCATGGTCCCTCCATATAACCTTTGTGCGCGCCTCCATAGCACGCTCAACGATACAAGCATTCAAGGCTTGACATCAAGTTTTTTTAAGTATACCATATTTCCAGCGAATTTTCCAATTGTTTTTTCTAAAATAGGACTATTTAGTTTTCCATTTTTATTGCGTTTTTGGATAGCCAAACCCGGTAGGTGCGGTTTCCTAACCGCACCGGATCCGTAAAAAAGACATGAGATCCGAGGATTTCTTAAAACTAAATGCCCTATCCTAAAACCGATCTAATGGAGATATTTATGTACGATAAACTTGGCGAGGTAGTACTCAAAACAGAAGAACGGATGGAAGTCGGTGTAATTACCGCACCCGATGAAGACCATGCCGAAGAAGTGAAACAGTTCCTTGGGCACAAGGGCGGAAACTGGGAGTGGCATATTGAGCGGTGCGTCACGGAATCGCTTGATGCCTTGGAGACCCGTTTCTATGTCGGTAAACTTGACGGGCACGTGATTACCAACATCATGACGGTAGAGCATGAGGGTATCGGCATTTTAGGACATGTTTTCACGCTCCCCAACCAACGCAGGAAAGGTGCATGTAAAGGCGTGATGGCGTATCAGATGGAGGATTTTCGACAACGCACGGGTCGCGCACTCTACCTCGGCACTGGCTACAACAGTCATCCGTATTATATCTATCACAGTTTCGGATTTGAGAGCGTATTTTCAGAATCCGGTTTCATGAAGTATTACGTGGACGAAGACTTTGAAGAACGCTACTTCGTGCCTGCGCCTACGCAACCGAAACCTGTCGAATGGCATGACTGGCCGAAAGTCACCGCGTTGTCAGGAATCGTCGGTTGGGACGCGTTGCGGAGCCTTAAATGGGATGTTTATGGGCCGACGAATATGGAAGGCGGTTTCTTGGGTTTCAAACACGACTTAGAGACAGAGGATGTCTACGAAGATACCAAACTGCTCATTTCATCGGACGGTGCGATCGTCGGATGGGCGACTGTCAGCCGTGATGAACGCTGGCGACCCGCGACTGCAGTGTTGGACCTCTTCTTCCATCCAAATTTCGCAGATGATGTGCCTACCTTGCTTTCAGCAGTCCAATTCCCCGAATTGAAGGTGCAGTGTTATGTTGATAGTGGTGCGAAGAAGAAGGCATCGGTTTTAGAGGCATCAGGATTCACCTGTGAGGGACGGTTCAAAGAACAGTTCACATACGGCGGACAGCATTACGACGTTTTGGTCTTTGCGCGGGGATAAGCTTCCAAGTATTGCGGCATCGCGCGTTTGCGACGCTCTAAGAAGCCTTCAACATCGTTTGACTCTAAAGCCCGTCGGAAATCCGCTACGTTGTTTACCGAGACTGCAGCGCGATGTAACTGCTCAAGGTGTTGTAAGTCATCAATCGCACCCAGTGCGGGTTTGAAGGTCTGCGCGGCATCAGCCCGGAATCGGATTTCTAAGACTTCAAGAATAGGTTCGCTCGGACTTTGTTGTGATCTTAACCAAGATTCAATAATGGCAATGGAATATTTCTTCACGGTTTCCTCCAAAATGACAGTCCAATGCAATCAGACATAAAACCGAGCATTCAATTTTCGTTTGTTTCTAAAGCCCGTCGGAAATCCTCCACGTTTTCTGCCAAGATTGCAGCGCGATGTAACTGCTCAAGGTGTTGTAAGTCATCAATCGCGTCCAATGCTGGCTTGAAAGTGTGGGCAGTTTCAGGTTGTAATCGAAGTGCCAATGCCTCAAAGATGTGCTTGCGAGTACTTTCCAGAGCACTTTGTTGGCGTGCTTCAATTGTAGCTTTCTCGGTCCAGTATTCAATAATAGAAGGCTGCTGCATGGTTTCCTCCAAAATGATATTTGAAATTGTTTCTGAGTCGTAAATTAAATTTCCCAAGACTGCAAGACTTCCAAGATACGCTGGCTTGTTTGGCACGTTGATGCTATCTGCTGTTTGAACACAGCGTCGTAACCATTCCTCTGCATCTACCCCTGCCGGACGTTTCATTAGTGGTGTGAAAGGGATTAACCCTGTCGGTTTCCGATCAAGAATTGGCGATCCATCTATTTCAATCAGACGCAACACCTGATATTCAATAAAGATTCGATGTTTCGCCCTGTCTTGCAAATAGTGTCCTGGATCCCTCCTCCCTGCATCGGGCCGGAGGTAGATAACACTGGAATATACCGGCAACTTATAGGTTTCAACAGTTCGGATAATGTAGCCTGCCATCCGCAGTGCCATTTCGGGACGTAACTGTTGACGCGGATTTTAAGCACATCGCATCGGGACAATCAACGCGCGGTATACATGCCACCTTAGTAACCTTAAACAATACAACTTGACGATACCAGAGCCAATAATCCTTGTTAATCTGGGCAATCCGCGATTCAGACAGTTTATGCGATTGATGCTTCAACAATGCCAATTTTTTGAAGGTGAACAGACTGAAAATCGGATGTAAGAACGCTCTCCAAACCGCTATTCCGTTACAAGGACGCTGCCTGCAAAGAGGTCCCCCACCCGTGCCATGTTGAGGAATCAAAAATCAAATCGTCTGTTTTTATGAGAATAGTATCAGCGATCGGTTTTATCAGTTCGCTTGGATGAAAAATCAAATCGTCTGTTTTTATGAGAATAGTATCAGCGATCGGTTTTATCAGTTCGCTTGAATGAACGGATAAATATTCCGCCACTTCAAGATTCATCCGATCGATTTCGGAAAGAAAACCGCCTGCAGATAACTCATAATTCCGTGGATTGGTTTCAAAAATTTTGAGTTTTTCAACTATTTTTTGAAAGTGCTCAATCCGATTTAGTGTTGTTTTAAGTTCCCGATCATTTTGAATCATTATGAATTACCTCAACTATGCCGCGTCGCGATTCGTCACGTTTAATTTCCCAACCTTCTATGAATTCTTGTTCATTGCTAAACATTATCTGTTTACGAATCCAAAAAACACTCGCTCCCAGAACATCTTGTGTCTTCTGTGTATCAAAAACGAGAGCAGCTTCACCATGCACTTGAGTAACATCAAAAGAATCCTCCATGAGTAGAAAAATATCTACGTCACCGGGAGAGGGTTTAGCTGTTACAAATGAACCAAACACAATGAATCGTACCACTTGTCCGGTGCTGCTTGCCAACAGGAAAATACGTTCTAATCGCCGTCCAACAAGTTCTCTTTGTGGAGTCCCTGTACCAAAATGCTGTAGCGTTTCGGTCAAAGTTGCTTGATGAATCCCTATAGGTAGATCGCCATTATTATCGAATGCGGGCCATTTCTTCATGTAGATTTAGGTTTTAGTTGTACTATTGTGTCAGCATTGCAATGAGGCCGTTCGTATTCACAGCTGTATCGGTATGTAAATAGGTAATGAAACCTTTAACGGTTACTCACAATTCGGCTTCCTCCACAATTCCGGATGTTTGCAAGCAATGATAACACATTCGGTATATAGAGATCCATTGAAGTTCATAGAGAATCAGGGTAAATTTTATATCCGCTGTAAAAATTGAGATTGGAAGAGCTACCGATCAGTTCGGAGTATACTAAACATTTGCGGATTCAGTTCTGCCGCCTTTCTAAAGTTTTGGAGAGCAAGGTTAGTTTCACCCCTCTCGCGGTAAACAGTACCAAGATTGTAATAACCTGAGGCATTATTTGGATCCAGCTGTATTGCCTTGGTACAGTCTTCAACAGCCGAGGTAAACTCGCCTTTGCTTAGATAAGCACCACCACGATTGCTATAGGCAAAGATATCACTTGGGTCTAGCTCTATTGCCATGTCATAGTTTTCAATCGCTTTATTAACATCACCTTTATCCGCATAAGCAAGACCGCGATTGCAATAGGCTTTGGCAAAATCAGGTTGTAGTTCTATCGCTTTGGTATAACTTGAGATCGCGTTACTAAAATCGCCTCCTTCTCTATAGATATTACCGAGATTGTAATAAGCTGAGGCATTATTTGGATCCAGTTGGATCGTTTTGGTATAGTCTCTCATAGCTAGGTCAATCTCGTCTTTTTCAACGTAAGCAAGACCACGATTGTTATACGCATAAGCCAAGTCTGGATCTATTTTAATTGCTGCATTATAATCTTCTATTGCTCTGTCATGTTCACCTTTTTTGCCGTAAACTACACCGCGATTGTTATGTGCCTCGGCGTAGTCTGGTTTGAGTTGTATTGCTTGGCTGTAATCTTGGATAGCTTGGTCAAAGTCCCTTTTTTCCTGGTAAGCGTTACCGAGATCGTTATAGGTTTCGGCATCATCAGGTTGAAGTTTTATAACAGCATTGTAGTCATTGATAGCACTATCAAAATCGTCTGTTTCCTGATAAGCAAAGCCACGATTCTTATAGGCTGCGACAAAATCGGGTTTCAATTTTATCGCCTCGGTATAGTCCGTGATGGCGTTCTCAAAATCGCCTTTTGCCTTGTAAGCATTACCTCGATCGCAATAGGCTTCGGTAAAATCAGGTTGTAGTTCTATCGCTTTAGTGTAATTTGGGATGGCATTGCTAAAATTGCTTTCTGCCGTATAGATACTACCGAGATTGTAATAAGCTAAGGCATTATTTGGATTCAATTGTATCGCTTTGGTATAGTCTCTAATAGCTCGGTCAATTTCACCTGCGCTCTCGTAAGTAAGACCACGAATATTATAGACCTCCGGAAAATCAGGCTTTAATTCTATCACTTTGTTATAATGTACAATGGCCCTTGCATATTCCTGCTGTTTTTCTTCATTGGTCGTTGCTTTAGCCGCTCTATCTTGACAAACCGTACCTCTATAAAATTCGGTGTAGGCACTCCTATGAATTCCCTGATTTATAATAAATCCATGGAGGTCGTTGTAGATGGTTTCTGTAGAGATACCGTGGTAATTTCGTAGATATTCTAACATCCGCTTTTTGAGTGCTGCGGGGATGGTGACGATATCGTCTTCGTGGGGTTCAATAAAACCCTTGGGCGGTCTAACGAATACGCTCTTCTGGGCGACAACGCGGTGGCGAGGATTCCGAGGACGATAAATCCAGTCTCTTATCGCCTCAATCTTTTGCAGGATAAACCTACCATCTTCACCCGGGGCCCCGTCACAAGCAAAGAAAAGAGCGATGCAGTAATCAGTCGTGAAGTCGATAAGGTTTGTATTACCGCCATAGTGTTGGAGTTCTGTGAGGATTTCAAAATCAATGATTTCCTCGGTATCTTTTTCATCCGCGTTCAGAAATTCCGTGAAGTCTATAGGAAAATCTTGAGGGCGGTGCCCGGTGTGCTTTTTCGCGGCAGACAGCATCTCTTTTTCGACAACCTCTATATCAAAAGGATACTTTGTTTCAAGACTCAATTCGCGATAGAGGCTTGAGGAGACTTTAGAATAGTATTTCTGTCCACCACTGTGAATCTGGACGACCTCTATATCAAAATGCTCTGCTTCAAGGCTCAATTCGCGGTAGAGGCCTGAAGATACTTTTGGATAACATTTCCGTTCGCCGCGGTAGATGTAACCGCCGTCTGCAGATTTCGCTTCTATCAAGCAGATGATATCTTCCACTGTATTTAAATTTTCATTTGAAGAGTTGTTTTGTTTTTGTGTATTCATTTGTTTTCCTTCTGTCTAACTTTCGGATTTGCGCGGATGATACGGATTTCTCGGATTTTTGGGACTGTTTTAACAAGGACATCTACTGTCGAAACTCTGCATCCCGGAAGGGTTAGTTCCCTTTATACCTGCGGGGGTGTCAACAGTGTGGTGATGTCCTCGGGCAATTGTATGCCTGTTCTTTGCTCAAAGTTTTCAATCCTGTCAAAGGTGTTACGAAAAACTGTGGCAATATCTATTCCCAGATTTCTGGCAGCGGTTAGGTCTGATTTAGCTTCCTCCCATACTTGCAGATGTAACCGCGCTTCTCCGCGATAATAATAAGCATTAGCATAATCAAAACGGTAAACATCACTCTGATTATGATAGGCTTCGGCATAATCGGAATGTAGTTCTATTGCTTTGGTATAGTCTCCGATGGCACGATCAAACTCATCTTTTTTTTGGTAAGAAAAGCCGCGGTTAAAATAGAACTCAGCAAAATTAGGTTTTAGTTGTATGGCTCTATCAAAGTCTATGATGGCGTTGTCGAGTTCGCCCATGTGTTGGTAAACATTTCCCCGATTGCAATAGGCTGCGGCATAATTAGGTTCAAGTTGTATGGCTTTGTTAAAGTCTGTGATAGCCTTTCCAATCTCGCCTTTTATACCATAAGTAGTACCTCGACCGCAATAGACTTCGGCATCATCAAGCTTCAATTTTATAGCCATGTTGAAGTCCTTGATAGCATTGTCGAAATCGTCTTTTCTGGTATAAAGATTACCGCGATTGCGATAGGCTTCGGCATAATCATTCTTGATGTTTATAGCCATATTATAGTCTTTTATGGCATTATCAAAATCGCCTCTTTCGCGGTAAGCGTTCCCGCGATTGTAATAGGCCTCCGAAAAACTCGATTTCAATTCTATCGCTTTGGTATAATGGTCAATGGATTTTTCATGCACCCGCTGTTTTTCTTCATCAGTTGTTGCTTTAGCGGCTCTATCTTGACAGGCAAAGCCTCTATGAAATTCCATGTAAGCACTCTCATGAATTCCCTGGTCCCTGATAAATCCATGGAGGTCGTTGTAAATAGTTTCCGTAGAGATGCCGTGGTAATTCCGTAGGTGCTCTAACATTGGCTTTTTGAGGGCTGCAGGGATGGTAACGATATCTTCTTCGTCTGGTTCAATAAAGCCCTTAGGCGGTCTAACGAATACGCTCTTCTGGGCAACAACGCGATGACGAGGATTCCGAGGATGGTGAATCCAATCTTTTAACACCTCGGTGCTTTGAAGGATAAGTCTCCCATCTTCATCTGGAGTGCCATCACAAGCGAAAAAAAGGGCGATATAGTAGTTGAGTGTGAAAGCGATAAGGTTTGTACTACCGCCATAGTGTTGGAGTTCCGCGAGAATCTCGAAATCGATGGTTTCATCGGTATTCTGTCCACTTAGGTTTAGAAATACTGCGAAATCCTGATGGAGGTGTCTGGTATGCTTTTTCGCGGCAACTAGCAGCTCTTTCTGGACAACCTCTATATCAGAATGCTCTCGTTCAATGCCATATTGGCGGTAGAGGCTTGAGGAGACTTTGCAATAACATCTCCGTTCACCGCGGTAGATGTAGCCGCCACCTGCCGACTTTGTCTCTACCAAGCGAATAATATCTTTAACTTTCTGTAGATTTTCACATGACGAATTGTTTTGTTCTTGTGTATTCATGTGCCTCCTTCTGTCTGAATCTCGGATTACACAGATAACGCGGATTTTTAAAAGTCTCATTATCCGTCTTATTTACTATGGCAACATTTGCATCAAGCAATGGTCAGTCCCATTTATGCCTGCGGGGGTGTCAATAGTGTAGCGATGTCTTCCGGTAATTGTATGCCTGTTCTTTGCTCAAAGTTTTCAACACTTCCAAAGGCGTTATGAAAAACTGCGGCGATATCTGCCCCCAGATTTTCGACAGCAATCAGATCTGATTTGGCCCCCTCCCATGCTTGCTGGTGTAACTGCGCCACGGCGCGACAATAATAGGCACTAGCATAATCAGACTTGTATTGTATCGCTTTAGTATAGTCTCTTATGGCGTTTTCAAAATCGCCGCTTTCTCGGTAAGCATGACCTCGATTATGGTAGGTTTGTGCCAAATTGGGCTGCAGCTCTATTGCTTTGGTATAGTCTTCAATGGCTCGATCAAACTTACCTTTCTTGATGTAAACATCACCTCGATTATGATAGGCCTCGGTATAATCAGGTTTCAGTTGCATTGCTTTGCTAAAGTCTTTGGTAGCTTGATCAAACTCGCCTTTCTTGATGTAAGCAGTGCCGCGGTTATAATAGAACTCAGCAAAATCAGATTTCAGTTGTATAGCTTTATCATAGTTTATGATGGCTTTGTCAAGTTCGCCCTTGGACTGGTAAGCAAAACCTCGATTGCAATAGGCATCGGCATAATCAGGGTTGAGTCTTACTGCCGTGTTGAGGTCTTCAATAGCATGATCAAGATAGCCGTTTCTGCCATAGGTAGTGCCACGACTGTTATAGGCTTGGGCATAGTCGGGTTTCAGTTGTATAGCTGTATTGTAGTCTTGGATGGCATGGTCAGGTTTGTCCTTCTTGTCGTAAGCAAAACCTCGATTGCTATAGGCATCCGCATAATCGGGTTTTAGTTGTATAGCTGTATTATAGTCTTCAATGGCATTATCGAAATCGCCTTTTCTGATATAAGCATTGCCGCGCTTGTAATAGGCTTCGGCATAGTCATTTTTGAGTTTTATCGCCGTGTTATAGTCTTCTATAGCATGATCATAATTGCCTTTGTCTTGGTAAGTATTACCGCGATTATAATAGGCTTCCGAAAAACCTGATTTCAATTCTATCGCTTTGGTATAATGGACAATAGATTTTTCATATTCCCGCTGTTCTTCTTCATCGGTTGTTGCTTTAATTGCTTTATCTCCACAAGCAAGTCCTCTATAAAACTCGGCATAGGCACTCTCGTGAGTCCCTTGGCTTCTAATAAATCCATGGAGGTCGCTGTAAATGGTTTCTGTAGATATATCGTGGTAATTTTGCAGATATTCTAACATTGGCTTTTTGAGGGCTGCCGAGATGGTGACGATATCGTCTTCGTCTGGTTCAATAAAGCCTTTAGGCGGTCTAACGAACCTACTCTTCTGGGTAACAACGCGATGGTGAGGATTCCGAGAGTAATGAACCCAGTCTTTTATCGTCTCGGTTCTTTGCAGGATAAGCCTACCATCCTCACTCGGAGCACCATCGCAAGCCCAAAAAAGGGCGATGCGGTAATCGGTCGTGAAGGCGATAAGGTTCGTATTACTGCCGCAGTGTTGGAGTTCCACAAGAATTTCAAAATCAACGGCTTCATCGGTATTTCGTCCGCTTAGGTTTAGAAATGCTGCGAAATCCTGACGGAGATATTTGGTATGCTTTTTCGCAGCAGCTAGCGTCTCTTTCTGAACAACCTCTATGTCAAAACGCTCTGTCTGAATACCATATTGGCGGTAGAGGCTTGAGGAAACTTTACAATAACATTTCTGTTCACCGCGGTAGATGTAACCGACACCCGTCGATTTCGTCTCTATCAAACGGATGATATCTTCGACCATGTGTAGGTTTTCATTTGATTGGTTATTTTGGTTTTGTGTACTCATTTGTTTTCCTTCGTCCGAATCTCGGTTTTTCACAGATTACACGGATGACGCGGATTTCAGCCTCTTTACCGAATCAATGCTTTAGATGACACAAACTCAGAAATCCGCGCAATCTGCCCAGCCCACAATTCAGACACTCCCCTCCACAATCGCAATCTCATCTTCCGTTAAATTATACAATGCATACACCCGTTTATCAATCTCTTTTTCCAAAGAAGCGGTGTCGGCATGAGGATCAGCGGCTTTTGCGTCGAGAATCTGATCCACTAAAATTTCGATGGCAGTCTGTACGTCGGATGAAGGCGAAATTAGCGGAAGTGCCAATAAAGGTTGTTTGTCTATTTGGTAATTTGCCCCCTGCATTTTTCCTTTATGCTTCAACCAAAAAGCGATAAGTCTTGAATTGAGAAGCCCGGTTAAGTATTTTTGATTCGCCCTTTCCGTTTTAATGACATAAAACGTTGCGGAAACATAACTGTCAAAATTGACATAGGTAAATGTGGGTCTCGCACATTTCCTGACCGATATGATCTTCTCTCCCTGAAAGAAATACGGGTTTCTTGCTCTGTGTAGACCGTAGGGTTTGTTGTCGGAAGTGATGACTCTGCGGAATTGATCGAGGTGTTTTTTTATGTTTGGGTAATCCTTAATTCTTTTTTGATTTTTAAACCCGGAATCGGTATAGATAGCCCATTCTCGGTTGGCAGGATTCCCGTAAAAACGTTCCAATTCTTGCGTTGTATAGACCGGTTTTATGAGGTCTAATTCCTCTTGTGTAAATGATATTTGGTCTTTCTCTTTTTGGCTTAAGACGAAAATTCCATTTCCGACTTCAAAATTGGCACCTAAAACCTTTCTACTCGCTCTATTTATTCTATCCTGCGGATAAACAATTCCTTGCGCCACTTCCGTGTTGGAGTTTAGGTACATATTGCCTTTCAACACAATCTTCTCAAGAACCAATTCAACTTGGGGATCGCTAAATGTTAAAGGCCCTGCTTTGTGTTCGCTTCGCTTAATGGTCGGCGTTAAGTATTCTGCTTTGTTGTTTTTTTCCTTATTCAGTAACGACAGAACATCATTGATGTTAAGATCAGACCCGTGCAGCCTTCTATAATCAAACGAATAATTTTCAGATGCTGCGTCTTTTCTGAAAATCATTATCATCGTTTGTATGCCGGATTCGAATATCTTAAAGCTGCCAAAATCTATAAGGCTCAAAATCTGAGCATCTTGAATGACTTTGTTTCTCATCTTTGAAGCACCGTAACTGGTAACCCAATTGTTCTGAGCGATGAATGTGACTAAACCGCCATTTTTTACAATATCCAAGCCTTCACAGGTAAACAGATACCAGATATCCATTTTCCCTTGATAGTAAGGAGATTCGCGAAGCCCATCAAATGCTTGCTTAAAGGTATATTCCTTAATATATGGCGGGTTGCCAATCACGACATCGTATCCATCAGTGACACCGAACATCCATTCCGGATCGAACCAATTAGCGGTGGCGTTCTGATCATAAGGGTCCCATTGTGCAAGTTTTTCGGCATCATCGGCGGGCATGCCGACGCGCTTTAGTTCCGTTGCCAATGCCGCGCGTAATTCTGCATCTGCTCTTTTGCATGCCAATTTTCGTGAGCGGGTAGTCGCATGGAAATGTCGCTCGCGGTTGTCACGCAGCTGATGCTCTAAATTCTGTGTATTTTCGCTTGTGAGTGTCTGTTCCGCTTTAAGCCCTATCAACGTGTTCGCAGCGATAAAACGTGTTTCAAGGTTTGGCAACGGTTTGATCCCGAAGTTATCCGCGTTTTTGACAGGTTCCTGTTCAATCGTGAGTGAAATGAAGAAACGGAGTTTGGCGATTTGGCACGCGATCGGCTGGATGTCTACACCGAAGAGGCTATTTTGAATCAGATACAACTTCCGTCCGAAGTCTGAATCTCGGTAGCGTTTGAAGGTTTCGTCGATGTCAATAAGTTCTTCGCGCCGAGTTTCGTCGTCGCGTGTATCAAAAGCGACTTCAGCACGCTGGAGTGCGTGTTCCTTCTGTAACCGTTCCCAACGGGTATTGTCTGGGTCAAGCCGCCGCAGGGCGAGCGTAAGTTTATGCAGTGTCCCCATCGGAAATGCACCCGACCCGACAGCGGGATCGAGGATTTTGAGTTCAGATATCGCCCGAACAATGCGCGCTGTTTCGGGACCATCAAAGAATTCGTTTGCGTCATCAAACGCCTGTGCATAATCCAGGAGGTAGCGGAGCCGCTCGTTCCAGAGTTTTGCGTCGCCATCGGTAGGTTCACACCTTTGCACCAGTGTGGCGACTACCGCTTCCTCTACCATATAATCTACAATAGCACGGGGTGTATAATAAGAGCCAGTCTGCTTGCGTGCCGTGGCACCCGTTTCGGGATTATACGCCGCGAGCAAGTTTTCAAACACCTTGCCGAGCAGCTCCGGGTCCAGTGCGACCTCTTGTTCTATCGGTGTATTCTCCTCGACGGTGAACTTGTAGTGTTGCAGGAGGGGGAACAATCCGCGCTTTTCATCAAAAAAGAGACGGTTGGGAATGTGCAGCTTGTCGTAGTGAACATCCGAGAAACAGTCGATCCGATAGCCACCGTCTCTTGTTGCATCTTCGCTATCTAAGCAATCAAACAGACCGCCGTTGATAAACGGGGTTTTTGCGAACAGAGAGAGGAGTTTATCAGTGTCGCGGATTTCCGCTTTGTAGCGATACCGTGAGAAATTGCGATGGCCGGATTGGGTTCTTTTGCTAAACCCGCGTTGAGGTATCTCAGTATTCAACGTGGCAAAAAAGAGGTTTTGGAGCACGGCACGGTAATAGGAGTCACCTGTCTCAAAGTCAGCCGCTTCCAATAGATTTTGGACATGTGTTTTGCTAAACAACTCCTCAGCAACGAGGCCCTTTTCCTTGAGAAACCAGATAAACAACAGGCGTGTGATGAGACGGATGACGTGTTCTTGCGGACTCAGGATCTTTGTTTCGTTTGTCGGGAATTTCGCCTCTTGGATTGCCCACTCGAACCAGTCGAATAACTTTCTATAGAACTGTTTATTCAGTTCTTCCGTATCCAGTTTAGCGAGCCATGCTGCGAGCAGTCCGTCGAAGTTTTTCGGTGTGTCGTTGGCATCCATCCACTTGATACATTCTTCAAGCGAGAGTTCGGATAGGATGTCCAGATGCGCGCGGTAGGGTGCATGGAAGCGAATATCCTTGATGAGTGTCACCTGTTCCAGCACGTCGCGGCTTTCGTCATACTGATGTTGACGGCGACCGGCAAAAGCGATAGTCAGTTGTTCTCCAACACAAAAAAGCACTACAGTTGGCGTAAACAATCGTTTGTTAATTTCTCGTGTCAATTCGGCGTATCGGCTGCGGGAGTAGGTATCCACTTTCAACGCGACGGCGAAAAAAAGAAAACTTTCTGTCCAGCTCTCTTGAAGGAAACCCTCCCCCGATTCCGTATCGTCAGCGACTTCGTCACTTGTAAACTGGAATAGTAGATGCACAGATTCTACGCTATTGCGAAATGCTTGTTCTGTTTGGGTGTTCGGGTTCGGTGCGGGGAATTCTTGAATGAAGTCCTCCACTGTGCCAGAAAGTTCTAATGTGCGTTCACTGTGGTAACCCAGAGTTGCCAATAGGTTTTTCGAGGCTTCAGAGAAATCGCCGGTGGGTAGTGCTGCCAGCGCGGATTGGATGTGTGCTTTGTTCATGCGCGTTGCTTCCTCTTGAGTGTTCATTTTAGGTAATATACCCTAAAATCCGTAAATATTCAACTTTTTTATCCTTATGTCCCAGGGTCATTTAGTTTTAAATAAATTGTCGGATTGTCTCAACTTTTGAATCTCCTTTTTCAGGTTTCCCGGTGCGGTTAGGAATGCAGATCGCAAATGTAAAGCATTCTCACTGCGAAGCAAAATTTGGTCTCCGCGTGTGGGAAACCAAATTTGGGTGAGTACACCGCGATGCACTTCGCATCTGGGCGTGTACGCCGCAAAAACCGCACCTACCGGACCTGGGGTTGAAAATCTGACCGAAAAGTGGGAAACTGAGTGACTCTGCACTCACACATTTTAATTTGACAAACCCTTAATGCTGATGGTATCATATATACTGTTAGCTTCGCAAGGAAGCCTCCAGTCCGCGGGAAGGGTTTAACCTGCCTTGTTTCTTCCGAATCACTGTAATCTTCTTTCTTTGCCTGTAAATGCGGACGACAGGTATAACGAGAGGAGATTCTCATGCAACATAAACAGTTACCCCGCAACCCGAGCCTTGAACACCTTAAGTCCCAAGCAAAGCAGCTGCTTAAGGCACATAAGGACGGCTCTCCCGATACGCTTCAGCGTATTCGCTCGTTTTTCCCAAAACTCTCTGATGCTACCGATGTAGAGATTCAAAATACTGCTTTCGGTCTGCAAGACGCGCAACTCGTTATCGCCCGTGAATACGGGTTCGCAAGTTGGACGCGGTTAAAGGAAGCGGTACGACATCAAGAACGGGATGCGGAAAAAATCTCACCCAAAGATCTTTTGTTCCAGATACTCCGTACGCCTGATCTCACACAAAGAGATATTCAACGGGTGGAGGAACTAATTACCGATGCTCCGTCGCTCATCTCCGCTACGGATGAAAATGGACAAACGCCTATCGAAGCACTCGCTTCAAGAGACCTGATAAATTTCGGTAAAGAACGATGGTACAGACCCATACGCCAGCTCTATGATCTTTTCATCAAGTTTTACGGTTTGGAAACCCAATGCTTTAGCTTTGGGAGGAAAAACCGCCCTCGTTAATGAGGCCAGAGTGTTGAAAAAACATTGCTTTTGGTCTCAAATTGTGATATAATGATAATATCACGTTGGCAGACATATTCAGCGTTACCACTTGGTGACGTGTCTGCCTACCCACTGAATAGGGGTTAAAGGCGTGATACGTGAAATACCATGATTTTAACATTTAGATACCCTGTGTATCCTACGCACACACAGGAGCAAACCTTATTAAAGTGGCTGGCACACCTTTGTGAACTTCAGAACTCTGCACGCCATGACCGCAAGGTTGCGTGGGAGACGGAAGGTGAAAAAGTGTCTTGCTCCGAACAGAAGAATAAATTGACAGTCGCCCGTAAAAAATATGCCGACTTCCGTGAAGTGCCACAAGATATGCAAGTGTGTGCCTTGGAACGCACGGACAAAGCTTACGACGGTTTCTATAGCCGGTGCGAACAAGGTGCTTTGAAAAAAGGCTATCCAAGACACCGTAAACGGATTAGGTCTATGACGTGGAAACTTCGCAAATATCCGAAAGTTGTTCAGCGAAAGACAAAAGACACAGATAGAAAGATCATAAAAGTTCGCCAGATGCCTATCCGTGAAACAGCCTGGAAACATGACCGACTCAAAGTGCCGGGTTTAGGTGAAGTCAAGATATACATGCACCGCCCCCTTCAAGGCGACCCGAAAGAAGTCACACTCATCAAAAAAGCGAGTGGCTGGTATGCCCATATCTCTTGCGAACTTCCGGATACACTGAAGGTAGAATCGACGTGTGCAATCGCTGTTGATATGGGGACGACACACTATCTCACAACTTCTGAAGGCGAAAAAGAGGACAACCCGCGTTGGTATCGTCAAGCAGAAGGTTTGCTGCGAAAACACGCGAGAGCCCTTTCGCGTAAGAAAAAAGGTAGCCACCGTAGAAAGAAACAACAACACAAACTCGCTTTACACCATGAGCGAACAACAAACAGACGTAAAGATTTTATCGGTAAACTCGTCTATAAACTCTATCACCACGAGAAAAATAACGTATTAGTGGCAGAGGACTTACGCGTATCTAATATGATAAAAAATAAATACCTCAGCAAGAGTATCAGCGATGCGTCTTGGGCAACCTTCTTTGAGTGGTGCGGAAACATAGCCGAAAGAGACGGTTTCCACTTCCACCAAGTTGATCCCAAGAACACCTCGCAAATCTGCTCAAGTTGCGGTCAGAAGTCGCCAAAGAAACTTTCTCTGGCGATACGAACTTTTAACTGTCAGTTTTGTGGCACGGTTTTAGACAGAGACCACAATGCTGCGATAAACATACTTTTTAAGGCAGCTGCTGCCTTTCGTGGAGAGCGGTGGGTTACCACCCTCTATGAAACGAGAAACAAGAACGAAGCACGAGACACGGGTTTGCAGGAAGCAACACAGCTAACGTTGTTTCCTATCACAAGCCCAAGTCTTTAGGCTTGGGTAGTTGACGGAACATGGTGCAGTAACAAATATCGTCGCTGCGATTCGCATGGACGACCTTGAACAGGTTCAGGCAGAAATCAACAGCAAGCCAGATGTGCTTAGACAACGGTTTGACATTCCGGGGAATTGGAGAGGTGTAAGCCTCCTCGCGATTGCTGCGGGGTGCGCTCGAATAGAAATCGCTAAAGTCCTGATTGCAGCGGATCCATCTTTGGTGACGGAAGGACAGGCTGAGGGTAAAGCACCGATGGATTTGTTGGTGAAACCGTGGCATCACTCGGCGTTTGAAGCTGAACCGCGAAAGCCTCTCTATGATCTCTTGGTTGAAAACGGTGCAATCCCTGATTTAGCTGCAGCACTTATGATGGACGATTGGACAAGGGCTGGCGCGTATGTCACTTCCAATCCACAATTGCTTGAACAGCAATTCGTTTGTGGCAATCAGATTAAATTTCGACCCATCGAAATCGCGGCAGCTTATGGGCGAGAATTTATCCTTGGGCTTTTATTTACTGTCGCAGCAGCCAATGAGATAGATATTGAGAAGGATTTAGCATCTGCGTTGACACAGACCTTTGCTTTGGACGTAACGGAGAAACTGCTTAAAACCACTCAACCCGCCGCTTCAGTTATCACAAACGCGCTTGTATTTGCGTGTGAGGTCTATCAACCTGAAAAGGTGCGACTCCTGCTCAAATACGGTGCCGATCCGAGTGCATCTGTTAGAGCGAAGTTTCGCTACGATGTTATTCAGAACTTGAAACTGCGTGACGATGCATCTCACGATTATGAGATGTCTCCGCTCCTTGTAGCGATAGGGACGTGGTATGGTATCCGGGAGGAGGCACCGGCACTTGACGAGTGCTTAGGGGTCGTTGAGGCACTCCTTGAAGCGGAACCCGATTTGCAGCGGAACTATAAGGTAGATATTGATGGTGAGATTTTGGAACTCACACCGCTGACGTATACACAGAAACTTGCGTCTCTGTTTCCAGATAAGCCTTTTGATAAGATTATTGAAGTTCTCCAACGTAAGCGGTAATTAGTTATCAGAGGAAATAGTTATCAGTTGTCAGTACGATTTTTCTGCGAAAAATCTTTCAGTTGTCAGAAGAGAGTTGAGATACTCCCAAAACCTCTTAACTCTCACTGTGAGGCAAACTGACAACTGTTAACTGACAACTATTTTCGCACCGCTATTTTTCCGACCTTCTGTTTGCGGACAGTGTTGCCTTGGGCGTTGGTGAATTTGGCGGTGAACTTGTAGAGATAGACACCGTTTGCAAGCGGTTCACCGTCAGCATCATAGCCGTCGAAGTGGAATTCGTTGAAAGAGACAGACGCGTCAAGCGTGTCAACGGCGAGGATGAGACGCCCCGTTATCGTGTAGATTTTCAGGGTTACCTCGTCAGCCCCCTTCGTGAGGTAGTAGGCAAAATGTGTGCCGTCTCCAGGAACGAAAGGATTCGGGAAATTGGCGATATTTTTGATCTCAAATTCGCCTGCGACGGTCGCGGTCTGCGTCGCGTCTGATGCGTTGCCGTTTGCGTCTTGTGCCTGCAACCGAATACGGTACTCGCCCGGCTCCAAGACAGGGGTATAGGTTATAAGTATCAGATGGTTGTTGGTAGGCGATGCGGTAATCACATATTCGTCCTCTGGCACGCGCTGCCCGTTTTGGGTGAGGATTATGTGTGCTGGTCGTGAGTCAATACCGTTGGCATCTTCAATCTGTGCTGAAATGGTTGGGGTGTCAGAGATATAATCACCCTCCACGAAACCTTGATGTTCAAAGGTTAACGCAAGCACGGGTGGACTTGTATCACTATGAGATAAGAGTGCGAATGTCCCGGGCAGTTTCACTTCTGCTGAGATCGTCTCTTCATCCGTTGTTTCCTGGTTTCTGGTCAAAATCCAATTGCCGTTGTCGTCACGCCGGTAGATATGTGGGTCTTCACTTCCCGCCTTTAGGAAAGTGACAGTTGCTGTTAATTCCGTCTGTTCGCTCAAGTCAAGTTGATAGGCGATATCCGATGCGGGGGTTGCTTTTACAATATCGGGTTGATTAATGATGGTGAGTGCCTCTTCGATATAGGTCAGCACCGTAGTCGTTTGGAGACTTTCCGGCGGAATAGCGACTTGGAAGCTGCCATCTTCGCTCTGAACGGACGGGTTAGGCGTTTCAGGGGTCAGAACGATACGATTGCCAATAAACTGCCGATCCCCTCTGTTATTTCTTTCCTGTATTTCAATGATGCCTCCATTTCGCTGTTCGGCAGATGGCATATCCACATAGACAGTGATAAGATAGTCTCCGGGCAATGGCTGCCACGGTACACTTACCGTGACTTGACCGTCAGGTGGGATTTCAGAAATTATCTGAACATCTTCAATAGGTGCAGTGTTCTGTAGTTCCGAGAGCGTTGGCAGGGATGTGTTGTTTGTATCAGCGTTCTCAGTTTCGGTGTCCACAGTTTTCTGAAAAAAGTGTACAGGAACATTTCGGGCAGTTTTGCTTCCGCGGTTGCGGATTTGCGCTGAAAGCATAAAAGGCGGTGTGGTGCCCCATGTAATCGTCTGCTCCAAAAGGACAAGATCGACTTCAGGTTCAACGTATCCAACATCATAAGTAACAGTCTCTGTTTGTAATGTGCGTCCATTTTTTAGTTTCACTTCCAAGTAATAATCGATAATATCGCCCTCAGGATATCCGGGGATAGGTCGCTCGCTTCTATAGGTCGTGCCAGTATGAGGTACGACGGGGATCGTAAAAAATTCATGACCATCCCAACTCCAAAAAAGGGTCATTTCGTCAATGGCACTTTCGTTAACGACTTTTGTGTAAAGATACGCGGGCTGGTTTGGTTCGACGGGAAATGGCGTAAGGCGCACATTATCAACGTATCGCGATAAGATGTTATAGGTGGTATGTCCAATTGCATCATTGTCTGAATTCCATGCGTAGGCTTGCACGCTGCCCGTATCAAATTGGGGGTCTGTTGGGAATTGGACTTGTGTCGTGAACCGTCCGTTAACGACAGAGACTATTTCTTTTTCCGGCGGTATATCGTTGTCGGTTTCAGCTGTTGGCACAACACTAATTTCGACATCCCCGCTAAAACTCCGGTCAAGGAGTGTTCCAGAGACAGTAACCATATTCTCTTCTTCAAAAGTGTCTTCGGCAGATGAATTAGCGAAATCTATTGTCACTTCTATCTGATTGCTGGGTATTTTCAACTGTGCCGCTGGGTCACCGAAGAGGGTGAAGACTTCCGTCAAATCGAGATATCCGGGGGAGTTTACGAGAAACTGGATTTTGGCTTGGGCAAAGATTGCACCGATATCTTGGGTATGTCCTTTGAAAATAACATCCAGAATTTCGCTGTTGAGAATATAGTCACCATATAAGAGTCCGATACTGGTGGCTCCGATGACAGCGATAGCCCCACCATTCTCCGAGCGAAGGAGTTCTTCGGCGAGGCTGTTTTTAGTACCGTCAAAAGCGCCCGTGTAGCAGGTCATGCTGATGACTAATGGCAGTTGTGAAATATTGGTTAAGTTTTGTTCGGGATCCTCAAAGTCAAGCATGCGGCTGTCTGACCAGATACCACCACCGCCGTGCCCAATATAGTTGATCAGACTCGCGCCGTTGTTGAAGCCGTCGATCACCTGTCTGGCGATGGGTGTCGTAACACTTTCGTTGATGCTCAAATCCAATTCATCTTTGTCGGGCGCGTAGATGCGTTCGGTCTCGTATTTGTTCCTGAGTTGATTGTGGGAAACGAGTTTATTAATCTGAGAATGAAATATGAGATCCGAACCTGCAAGCATCAGAAGCCGTTTGTGCCAGGGGCCCACCGGTGAACTCGTTTCATGTTGAATGGTGCGTTCCACGAATATGCGTGCATCAACGCGAGTATTCGCTGGCATCCTCCCGATGAGCATGTCTGGAAAATTATCTTCACCCCGGAATGTGACGAACTGATGATCGCTTGCACTCGATCCGTAGCCGGGGATTTGCACGCGTATCGTTGGCACAAAATTGCTTCCGTTTTTCATATCAATGTGCGTATCGCCTACGAGAAGGACATACGTTGGGGCAGGCGGCTGCCAATTGGAGTAGGCATATTTAAGGAACTCACGGATAGCATTCGGGTTGAGGATGCCGTGATTAAATTCGTCATAGATATCTTGGACATCAACAACTTTGCTCCGTATGCCTTGTTGGGTACGAAAGTCAGCAAGTGGTTGAACCTCGTTGATAAAATTTGCGTGTGTGATGATAATGTAATCCGCTCCGTTACGCGTGCTGCGCAGATCGGATGGAGTGTCTACCGAAATTTTCGGTTTTCGGAATTGGTTCCGAGTGAGCGCGATATATTGGATAGCAGGGTCAATAGGGTCCTTAGGGCGGATTTGCGTAGAGCGGAAAATTATCCTATAAGTGCCTGGAGTATCCTCATCAACGAGTGCCGACAACCCGACATGGCGGGTACCGTCAACCCCATAAATTTCGACATCGGGCGTAGAGAAGTTCTTTAAAATAACCTCAAAATTCGGATTTACGGCACCGGTTTCGTCCGGAAGTGGCGTAATTGCGAACGGCAGTACATCCGATTTTGCCTCGAAATTCCGCCAATAGTCAACTTGGATCCAATTCAACAGGATGATATCAATGAGTGCTTCGGGGCTTCCGGAGTTCGCAATCTGAAGAACATTGCGTCCATTCTCAAGGAAGGATTGAGAGAGTTCTGGGTTCTGAAGTTGATATTCGGTTTCACCGGTCCATCGTGCTTCATCAAGTATGATTTGATCATTGAGCCATATATCACAATCATGTCCTGTGTTGGATCTACCGTGGAGACTCACGCGGACTGTCGCGGGTCGTGCGGTATCTGTGAGACCCGGGAGGGCGAAGTTGAATGATTTTGTAATTGGCGCGGTCAGTTGTGCCCAGAACCAACTATCATTCGGAAGTGGCGGCAGTTCAGTTAAAGCAAACGACCGTGTTTGTAGACCGCCACCGAATTCTTCGTATGTTTGTCCTGCGCCGAGATTTACATCCCGGAACCTTCTAAAACCGTTTTTTGTATCCTGTTCAATATGGGCGCGGGTCAAAAAAAACTTATGATCTTGTAGGTCGCTTGTCTCTGCAAAGGCTGATTTTGTTCCCATCCGGCTCGCTGGGCCCGAGTTCCATGAAAGCCAATAGACATTCTCATCGGTGGATGGGTCAATGTAACTGGTTTCTCCCTGCTGGCGTTCGCCGTAGAAAATGATTTCATCGGTTGGATCAAACTTATCATCGCTTTCGCCGCGAACAAAGATTGGAATCTGCTTTCCTCTGTTTATTAACTTCAGTGTCCTTGGCATGATAGCCGTGACATCAGCACCCGCTGCGGCGAGTTCTGATGCCGTAATGCTATACATTCCGGATTCCGTAACGTGGATCTTATACTGTGGATGCATGGAAGGCGCGCTCGGTGCTGATGGTGCTCGTGCAATCGGTAAACGCCACTGCTCCGCATTTTGCGGATTAACGAGTAGATCGTTGAAGATGGCATTATAAGCAGCAGATTCGGCGTGCAAACTACTCTGCATTACAGAGAGCGCGCCGCTCACACCCCGCGTCACTGTTTTGATAAAACGCACTTCAACCACGATTCGGTGGTAGAGCCTCACTTCACGACGGACAGGGTTATACTGAACAGGATTGAGTTGGATGGGGAGGACACGGTTTTCTCGAATCCATGCGGCTTCCCTGATTTCAACGAGATTCTCTGGTGTGAAGTGGTCTTTTTCTAAGTGCATCGCTCCTTGTGGTGCTGGCGTATATGCAACCCTTTCGACACTGCGCGTGCTGAAACGCTTTTCGACAATCCGCAGCTGAAAATCCACATCGGCGGGGACAGCGATGAGTGTGGTCTGCACGGGGAGACGCGGTATCCCCGGTTCGGTAGTGAACCGGCACCCGGGGAAAGAGATCACCTGACTTTCAACTTTGTCTATCCCGTTTTCGGTGTCACTGCTACGAAAGTGAAAATCGGATTTAGGGATGAGCAGTTGAATTGTCACACCTTGCGCGGTGGCATTCACTAATTCAACGTCTTTTTGTAGAACCGTGCTATCCCTCGTGGCAGTGCCTGAACGTTGATCTCTTGCGGTGACTGCTGAGGGTGCTGCGATTCCATTTCGGACAGGCAAGGAACCAAAATCTAAACAGAGAAAGAGTGTTATGAATAGCGTTGGTACCCATAGGTACGCGCTTATGCGTATCTTTAAGGGAGACATTTGCATTAAAGGATTAACTCCAAAGGGGTCTATTGCTAAAATTTTAAGACACCTGTGAGCAGGTGACACTTTTATGGTGTTTGTTGTAAGTCGTCTCGTTTTACTTTAGAAAAATGTGGGTTTAAAGCGCGCCGATGCCGTGCTGTAGGCGCGGCCCTCGGTCGCGCTTTTTAGGGATCGCTGAAGATAGTTGTTGGTTGTTGGAGGAATGGTTGTTAGTTGTTGGTTGTTGGTTATTGGTAAGAAAAAGACCTCTTACCATAAACCATAAACTATTAACCATGAACCACTGCGGTTGTTAGTTGTTGGAAAGAGGGTTCTGATGCATCTAAAACCTCTTTACCAACCCCTATAAACCATTAACTATTAACTAAAAACCGCTTTATCCAAAACCTCTTTACCAACCACT
Organism: uncultured Poribacteria bacterium; assembly: GCA_951828385.1. GTDB lineage: Bacteria > Poribacteria > WGA-4E > WGA-4E > WGA-3G > WGA-3G. The sequence continues at coordinate 1,258,505 of OX639973.1, read as the reverse complement.
ATTAACTATTAACCATTTTTTTTTGATTGTCTACTTTTCCGCGAGGTGGTAAATTTCAATTTCTCGGATTTGCGCCACTGAGGGCTCCATGATGCGATAGTGTGGATAATACCTACCCGCAATCGTTGTTCGCCGGTCAATGATCTTGTCGCCCGGTTCAGCCATTATTTTGTTTATTACTGTATCATCGACCGTCCGGGTGACAGCGACGCGAATCATCTTTGTCCGAAAGTCCAACCGATCAAAGACAAACTCCGCTTGTGCCCTTTCGTCGCCGAGATTGCGCCGCTGAATGACTGTATCGAAAGTTTCCCATTCGCCGGTCTCTTCGTTCAGGTAGTCCATCGCGAACCGGAAAAGATTACCGTTGTGGATGACAATTTTTCGGACGGGGTGGACATCAGCGAATCGGATGATGAAATTCCGTTCGTTTTGTGCGGGAAGTGTCGCGAGGGTTTTAAGATTACCGTCGTTGACACCGGGGTGGTTCGCCTCGGTCCCGTAAGTGGCACTTGCTATATTCTGGCTGTATTGTGTGGATAATACTTGCGCAACTCTGCAAGCATTGAGATATAAGCAGATGGCTACAAGGCAGCCAATAGATACAATGATGCGTTTCATGCTTCGTCCTCCTCGAAAGTTATATCGACCCGATCAACAATACCCATGACGAGTTCTCGGATGGGCGCGTCTTCAATACCGAACACTTCTTGGGCAACGCCGGGCCCAGCACCGACAATCACGGTGTCCCCTTCACCCGCACCGACGTAGTCAACAGCGATTGTCGGCGTGCGAACAAGTTGAGATTTCACACTCAACGGTTGGACGAGCAACAGGGTGCGGTTTTCGTATGCAGAATGTTTAACGATAGAAACGGCTTTTCCGATTACTTTGGCGATGTACATTTTTAGGTCTCCGTTTCTGAGGGTGTTGTTTCTGACGTACGCGCTGCATGGGTCACGGAGAGAGCATCTACAATTCCGACAACAGCTACGTCCACCGGCATCCGTTTTCCGGGTATAACGCTGACGGCATCACCGCCTGTGACGATGTAGACGATTTCACCGACCCCGGCATCGTTGAGTGTATCAACTGCGACGAGTGGGTCAGAAATCGGTTCCTGTTTCTCGTCTAAAGGTTGGACGACGAGGAGGCGGGTGCCTTCTAAACTGGGGTCTTTTCGGGTAGCGACAACAGTGCCAATGACTTTTGCTAAATCCATTTTTTTAATAGTTTTCAGTTTTCAGTTGTCGGTTATCAGTTAAGGAGGGATATGCTTTAACTAAACCATCTCTTAACTGATCACTGTTAACTGAGGACTGGTAACTCCTATGAAACCAGTTGATATTCAACGAGTTTCGTGTGAAGTGTGTTTCGGTTAATACCGAGAATGTCTGACGCTTTACTCCGGTTTCCGTTGGTGTGCTCAAGCACAATTTTAAAGAGCGGTTTCTCAAAAACCTCTCGGATTTCAGCGTAAAGTTCGCCCAGCGGTGCATCGGATTCCATATACTGTTCAATGTGTGCTTGGAGCATCGCATGAACCTGAGTATTGAGATCGCCAGGCTCGCTTAGGGGTGTCGGTTTCTCTAAGATTGGATCAAAGTGTTCAGGTAATAGCATTTGCCCGGAACACATAACGAGCGCACGCTTGATGGCGTTTTCTAACTCCCGCACGTTGCCGGGCCAATCATAAGTTGTCAGTTGTTTGACAACCTCTGTGGATATACCGATCTCAGGCAATTGGTATTCTTCAACAAACTGGCGTGTAAACAGATCTACGAGTTCCGGTATATCCTCTTTTCGTTCCCGTAGCGGCGGAAGCGAAATTGGGATGACATTGAGACGATAGTAGAGGTCTTCCCGAAATGATTTCTGTGCGATGGCGGCTTCAAGGCGGCGGTTCGTAGCGGCGATGATTCGGACATCGACAGCGTGTGTTTCGGTGCCGCCCATCGGTTCCACCTCGCGTTCCTGTAAAACGCGCAGCAGTTTCATCTGGACTTCAATGGGCAACTCGGCGATTTCGTCAAGGAAGATTGTGCCGCTATCCGCCTGTTGAAATTTCCCTTTTCTCGCGCTGTGGGCATCGGTGTACGCGCCTTTGACGTGTCCGAAGAGCGCACTCTCAATAAGACTGGAAGGCATCGCACCACAATCAACGACGACGAAAGGATTGTGAACACGGCGGCTGTTTTGATGAATCAATTGGGCGACGAGTTCCTTACCTGTACCGCTTTCTCCTAAAACGAGAACGGTTTCATCGCTGACAGCGGCACGTCCAATTTTAAGATAGACCTCCTGCATTGCTGAACTCTGTCCCACCATTTTCCCATGTCTGTCGAAATCAGGTGATGTTGATGTTTTAACAGTCTTCGTCTGATTCGTTGCAGCGGCTGCGCGTGAAACGAGGTCAAGTAATTGCTTCTGGTCAATCGGTTTGGTGAGGTATCCATAAGCCCGTTGTTTTGCTGCATCAATTGCCGTTTGCGTTGTGCCGTGTGCTGTGATTATAATGATTGAGGCGGTGCTATTGTACTGCTGGATGTTCTCAATGAGTTCAAGCCCGTTCGCGTCGCCTAACCAGATATCAAGCAGGATGACATCAACATTTGTCTCTTTGACACACGCGAGCGTCTCCGCGCCGTCTCTCGTTTTCAGGGTCTCATAGCCTGCCTTTTCGAGGGTGGCGGCGAGTATGTGTCGAAGACTATCATCATCGTCAGCAATAAGCACTAAATTTGACATGTTTTTTAATTTTCCCTTTAGGGTTGTCAACTGAAAACTGATAACTATTTCCTATGCATGCGTAAACACATCTATGCGCCGTTAATGTGCTGGAAGGGACATGACAAACGCTGTGCCGACTTCAAGGTTCGGGTCGACTTCAATGCGCCCTTGGTGTTCGGCAAGAATCTTTTGGCTAATGTAAAGCCCAAGTCCGGTACCCTTCTGTTTCGTGGTATAAAATGGATCAAAGAGCATCGGAATATCTTCCGCTGGAATTCCGGGACCGTCATCCTGCACCCGGACATGGATAATTTCCATTTCCGGCGGATATTCTGTCTGAATGGTCAATGTCCCGCCTGTATCCATCGCTTCAATGGCGTTGTAGAATAGATTGAGGAGCACTTGCGTTATGCCGTCTTCGTTTATATTGACTTGTGGACACGTATTGTCGTATTGCGTGGCGACTGTGATCGCGTGATGCTCCAATTCAGGACGGCAGATAGCGAGGCTACTCTCAAGCAGTTGGTGGATGTCGGTACGTTTTGCGAGTTGCATCGCCGGTTTACTGAAAGCGAGCAACTGTTCAATAAACCGATTCAATCTATCCACCTCTTTGATAATGATGGCAGTGTATTCCTGAATCTCATCTTGAGAGAGTTGGACTTTATCGGAATAGGTGCCGACGTGTGAATCTGCTTCCGTCTCAGTGTGTTGGAGGAGTTGGGTGCCGAGTCGGATACTGCCCAACGGGTTTCGTACTTCGTGTGCGATCGTTCGGACTAACCTTCCGAGTGTTGCCATGCGTTCTGATTCGACGAGCGCGTCGATTGTCTGCTGGATTTTAACACGCTGAGCGATAGTTGAGGCGATAATTGTTAAGAGCCGTCGGTCATCCTCTGCTGAAAATTCATCTGAAGCCTTGTCAATAGTCAATGTACCGATAACGTGCTCTTCCACAATAATCGGGATACACCAGAAAGCGATTGCATCTTTGGATTCGACACGTTCCGGCTCAAAGAATTTAATATAACTCCGCGGATTTCGGGTTTGTGGCACACCGATCGCTTTACCTGATGTCAGCACCTGTTTCTGGATGTCTTCCATTTGATCGTCGGTGCCGCGTTTCATTTCCGCTGGGGTGAGTCCTAAGACGGTCTCCACCGAAGTCACAACCTTCCCGTTTTCATAGAGGTGCAAAGCACCGCGGTATATACCGAGGCGTTTAGACAAAATCTCGATGATACGCTGAAAGAGTCCCTTCAGTTCAAGGTTCGCGTTCGCCGCTTGACTCACCTCAAAAAGCGTGGAGATGTCCCTTATCTGTTTTTCTAAATTCGCGTTGACGCTATGTATCTCCTCCATCTCTTCGACACGGCTACGTCGCTGGGTTTGGAATTGACGGATGACACGGATAACACCAAACACAAGAAACGGATAGAGCAGTGCAATAATGATGCTCCCTGTCTGAGTCGGGTAGCGGAAGACGTAGACCCAATTCGCAACGGCTGTGATACCGAACAGAATATTTTGTTCGCGGGGGCGAGCATATATAACCGCGAGGATCATCACCCCGTAGTAGCAGTGACTCGCAGCGGGGTAATATGCCTCCATCTGAAATAGATGTGTACTAATATTGATAAGTAGTACAAGCAATGCCAAAAAAAAGGTTAGCATATTTTTTAGTTGTCAGTTTGCTTCGCAGTGAGAATACGATTTTTCTGCGAAAAATCTTTCAGTTTTCAGTGGTTATCAGTTATAAGTTCGGTTTTTCTGCGAAAAACCTTTTAGTTAACAGTTAAAGAGGTTTTCTGCGGAAACCTTCACAGAGAACGGGACTGTTCAAGGAACCCTCTTAACTTGTAACCTATAACTTATAACTTATAACCGTTCCTCTGACAACTCATCCGTCTGAATCAGGATTCTTAGGACTAATAAACTTCCATTGATTAATTAAAGGCTCAGAAAATTGTTGAGCATTTTTAACCCGACGCGTCCGCTCTTTTCGAGGTGGAACTGTGTTGCGATGAGGTTATCGTGTGCAATCGCGCTGCAGAATTCGAGTCCGTACTCCGTTTTTCCAATCACAATGTCCGCTGCCTCTGGGACAGGATAGTAAGAATTGACGAAATAGAAGTGCGCAGGGTTTGGAACGTCTTCAAAGATTGGATGCGATTGTGTCTGATGTACTTCATTCCACCCGATTTGTGGCACTTTTAATGTGTCGGTTTTCTTTTCTGTATCTATCATTGGATATTTCTGGACGGATCCGGGTAAAAGCCCTAAGCATTTGGCATCTTCTTCCGCGCTGTGTTCAAAAAGGATCTGGATACCGATACAGATGCCGAGCATAGGTCTACCGGTGCGATAAAAGTCTGTCAAGACCTGGTTGAGTCCGCGTTTCTGTAAGGTTTGCATCGTGGCTTTTGCGGCACCGACACCCGGGAAAATGACGCGATCCGCTGCGAGAATCGTTTCAGCAGCGGCGGTAATCTCATTTTTATAACCGAGGTGTGTCAACGCACGCGCAACGCTCGTAAGGTTGCCTGCGTCATAGTCTATAATTGCAATCATTGTTTTTTAGTTTTCAGTTTTCAGTTTCCAGTCATCAGTTAAAAAAGTCTGTAACGTGTTCTCAAGTTAGGGAAGTCTGTAAAGTTTTCAACTTTGAAACTTTAGCACACTTCACAACTTTCTTACTGACAACTACTGACCACTCTCACTGCGAGGCAAACCGATAACTGATAACTCATGTAGTAATTTTTTCAACTGTTTTATAGAGGTTGGCTGTTTCAATCCCGGCGATGGCGGCTTCAGAACCCTTGTTGCCTGCCTTGATACCGGCGCGTTCAAGTGCCTGCTCTATTGTATCTGTCGTGATGACACCATAGATAACCGGGACACCCGTACTGGCGGATAACTGCGCAATGCCCTTCGCACTTTCAGCGGCGACGTAATCGAAGTGGGGGGTCGCGCCGCGGATGACTGCACCGATACAGAGGACAGCATCATATTTTTTGCTTTCGGCGAGGCGTTTGGCGATTCCGGGAATCTCAAAGGCACCGGGAGTCCAAAAAACATCGACCTGATCCAAGTCAACGCCGTGCCGTTTTAGGGCATCTAACGCGCCAGCGAGGAGTTTTTCGGTAACAAAACTATTGAATCGGCTGACAACAATGCCGAATGTGAGTCCTTCGCCGAGAAGGTTGCCTTCGTAGACGTTTGGCATAGGTTTATCGGTTAACTCTCCTATTCTTTATTCCTCATCGAGGAGGAGGTGTCCAAGTTTGGAACGTTTCGTTTCCAAATATCCGCGGTTAAAGGAATTGGGTTTGGTTTGGAGCGGAACGCGCTCAACGATTTCAAGTCCGTATCCGTCTAACCCTTTGACCTTTTGCGGATTGTTTGTCATCAGGCGCATTTTTTGAACGCCTAAATCGGCTAATATTTGTGCACCGATGCCATAATCTCGCAAATCCGCGGGATAGCCGAGATGTTCGTTTGCTTCGACGGTATCTAATCCGTCATTGTCTTGTAGCTGATAGGCACGGAGTTTCTCCTTGAGTCCCATCCCTCTGCCTTCTTGCCGCATATAGAGGAGCACGCCTCTGCCTTCTTTTTCAATGGTTTGGAGTGCGATTTCGAGTTGTTCACCACAATCGCATCTGAGTGAACCGAAGACATCACCCGTTAGGCATTGCGAATGCACGCGGACCAAAAGCGGGGTTGTATCGGCAATATCGCCTTGTGTGAGTGCGATGTGCGTTTTATCCGTTTCGACACTTTCACCTGATGTATCTGTGCTTTCGTAGGCGTGGAGTTTGAATTCGCCGTGTGCGGTGGGTATATCAGCCGTTGCGACGCGTCTAATCAGTGTTTCTGTCTGGCGGCGGTATGCGATCAGGTCAGAGATTGTGATAATTTTAAGTTGATGTTGCGCGGCGAACTTCATCAATTCCGGGACGCGTGCCATGGTGCCGTCCTCGTTGAGTATCTCACAGAGGACCCCTGCCGGATATAACCCCGCCATCTGTGCTAAATCAACGGTGGCTTCAGTATGTCCAGCACGTCGTAGGACACCACCGGGTTTTGCCTCTAACGGGAAGATGTGCCCGGGGCGAACGAAGTCTGAGGGTATTGCATCAGCATCAACGAATTTCCGGATCGTGTATGCGCGTTCTTGCGCGGAGATACCGGTTGTCACCTCTTTCGCGTCGATAGTGACTGTAAACGCCGTCTGCATCTGCGCTGTATTCGCGGCGACCATGGGGTGGAGTTCAAGTTCGGCGAGACGTTTTGAACAGGTAGGTAGACATATCAACCCCCTGCCGTATTTCGCCATGAAATTAATAGTCTCTGCTGTCACCTTTTCAGCCGCCATGATGAGATCGCCTTCGTTCTCACGGTCGGGTTCATCAACGACGATAATCATTTCCCCGTTTTCGATTGCGGAGAGTGCTTCAGGAATAGTATTAAAATTGTTTGGCATTCTTGCCTACCGTTTTGTGGTTATCAGTCATCGGTCATCAGAGGAATGGTTGTCAGTTGTCAGTGGTCGGTAAACGCTTGTGGCGGTTACACAATATGTTACTGCCACAAGAAACTTCTTAACCGAAAACTGTTAACTGTTAACTGTTAACTAATATAGCCGTGTTTCGCTAAAAAACTCAAATTGAGTGTATCGGAAGGGGGTTGCTCGGTCCACCCCTTCTCCGCTTCAGGATTTTTGAGAAGTGTTTCAATATAACGCGCAACGATGTCAACTTCGAGGTTGACCTTTGCCCCGTTCCGTTTTGTTCGTAAAGTTGTGACCTGCTTTGTATGCGGAATCAAGGCAACTTCAAAGGCATCTGTGTGAATGCCTGATACAGTTAAGCTGATACCGTCAACAGTGATAGAACCTTTGTAGGCGATGTAGCGTCTGATATTGTCGCTCATTGTTACCTGCATCAAGGAGGCATCGCCTTCGTCCTTCCACCCGCAGATCGTTGCAACCTCATCTACGTGTCCGAGTACAAGGTGTCCGCCTAATCTGTCGCTTAACCGGAGTGAGCGTTCAAGGTTAACCTGTTCACCGACTCTCCGTTCGCCTAATGTCGTGCGGCGTAGGGTTTCAGCAGATATATCCGCGGTGAACGCCTCCGGTACAAGGGAACGGATTGTGAGACAAACACCGTCAACGGCGATACTGTCACCGATTTCCGCATCGGAGAGAACATCAGTCGCCTGAATCTCGAGGATAGCACCTTCGGATTTACGCTGGATATTTCTGATGGTTCCGAGCTCTTCAACAATCCCGGTAAACATGCTATAGATACCCCTCGATGAGAAAGTCGGAACCGGGAATCTGTGTGATACGGATTTGCCGCAAGTGAGGCACATCCATCAAACTGGAAACCCCTTCACCGCCAATAGGTCCAGGTGCATTCCGTCCACCAATGATTATGGGTGCAACGAAACACATAACCTTATCAACGATTCCGGCTGCGACAGCAGATGCGTTGATTTCGCCGCCGCCTTCTATCAATATGCTCGTTATCTCACGTTTGCCTAATATCTCCATCAGCCCCTTAAAACAGACTCGGTTTCCGTGTGCATCTGGCACAGTTATGACTTCCGCGCCTGACGCTTCGAGTGCTTTGATGTTTTCTATAGGTGCTGCTGATGTTACCGCAACAATAATACCGGCACTGCTTTCGGCGTTAAAAATACGCGCGTCCGTGGGCGTTCTCCCGTGTGAATCCATCACAATACGGATCGCATCCAGCCCCTGTTTGTCTTGAAGCCGCGTCGTCAGCGCGGGGTTATCGCGCTCGACTGTGCCCCTGCCGACGAGGATCGCATCTACGGCATCCCGAATCTCATGCCCGCGTTGGCGTGATGCCTCGGACGTAATCCACTGTGATTCACCAGAAGCGGTCGCTATTTTCCCATCAAGGCTCATGGCGATCTTGAGGATAACAAACGGCAGACCGGTCTGAATATATTTCGTGTGAACCTCGTTTAATTTTTCTGCTTCCTGCTGACACACACCTACATGGACACAGATGCCCGCCTTTTCAAGTTGACGCACGCCGTTGCCCGCAACACTCGGATTCGGATCAACTCCTGCGATGTAGACCTCAGCGATGCCTGCGCGAATCAGTGCTTCTGTGCAAGGCGGGGTGCGTCCCCAGTGGCAACACGGCTCAAGGTTCGTGTAAAGTGTCGCGCCTTTGGCGTTCTCGCCTACGGCGTTCAGCGCATGGACTTCGGCGTGTGGGGTTCCTGCTTTCTGATGGTAACCTTCACCGATCACCTTACCGCCTTTTACAATAACCGCCCCAACGAGCGGATTGGGACTGGTACGCCCTTTTACTTGCCCTGCCAACTTCAGTGCGCGTTGCATGAAGGCTATATGTGCTGCGTCCATAGCGATATGTTACTCACACCGGATGTCTGTTTCTACATAGTATATCATATTTACGTTAGAAATCAAAAACATTTCTTTATCGTTCCGCCACGGTTTTCAAAGATTCGAGAACTTCTGTCTGTTGGACGAGATCGAATTGGTGTGAGCCGATGTACATATATCTGATGATTCCTGCTTTGTCTATGATAAACGTCGCCGGACGTGCGATGTTATAGGCATCGAGACTCAACCAGTGATAGACCCCGTAGCGTTTGATGACATCCCGCGTTTTGTCGACCAGTAATGGGAATGTGATCCCGTTTTTTTCGGTATAACCTCGGAATTCACGGGGCCACTGTCCAGCGATAGCGAGCGGTGTGGCGTTATATGCTTCGTAAGCCTTGATATTCTCCTGCACTGCCGACAACTGACGACGACTGTTCGGTCACCATGTGCCTCGGAAGAAGGTGAGGACGACATGTTGTGCGTCGCGGTATGCTTCAAGAGAGATGTTCTCTCTTTGATGTGATGGCAGCGCGAATAAGGGTGCTGTATCACCGATGTTGAGAATTTTATTTTTACGTGGCATGGAGATATTATATAGGAAACTACGGTGGATGTCAAATATTTAGCATTTGGAATGGGGGCTATTTATAGTAAAGTTTAGAATTGATTGGGCACTCTCAAACAGTCTGAATACCTATAACAGGGATTCAGACTGGCACAAACTGGAAGTTTGTGGTACGAATGTGTCTATTTATTTTTAGGATTCACTATAGTTTGGGGATTGATAGAGATTTTTGCGAGAAAAGAATTGACCTTTCCCTTCCCACTGAACGCATTACCGGTAGCGCCCAGCTTAAAACGCCTGCCTTTATCAAAACGGTGCGTGAGCCGCCCCGATTTACCGGGGACGATCCCTGATGCTGCGGTTAGTATAACTTTGGGCATTCCGTCCGCGGCGAGTTCGCTGTCGCTTTCAAACAGGATGAAAGCCCCCGCAGCCTCTGCGCTTCCCATCCAGAGTTCAACGGTGAGGACACCGCCATCTTTAAACGCTGTCCCATCAATCTCAACAACGGTGTAATCTTGATATTCAGCGTCTGGTGTCCGGAAGATACTCAAAACATCTCGCGTAGGCTCCGCATCGTTGAGTGTAATGATCTGTGTCTGTGCGGTGAGAAATCTTGGCGTATATTCGGATTGATTCCTGCTTGGGGTGAACCCACTGCCTCTATTGGGTATAGTAGACTTACCGATTTGGGTGCGTACATCCGGTTTCGATGCAAGATTCAGGACAATCGGCGTATCAATGAGTTCTACTGTCATCTCCGATGTGGCGTTGAAGTTGTAAGGCTGCTGAAAGCGTTTCAGGTACTGATGACTGATGCCGAGTGTCAACACCACGAGGGCAAGGGTTGAAGCGGCGATTGCCCACGGAATGAAAGGTTTACCACCGGAGGGGACCACGGGTTCAATGCGTGAGATTTCTTGCATGATATTCTCGGTGAGATTCGCCCTGATTTGGAACCCGTCAAGTGCTTCTCGGATCATCGGTTCTGCTTTTTTGAGACGGAGCCGGGCGCGACGGAGGCGGCTCTTAACCGTGCTGGCAGATACGCCTAAAAATCGGCTAATCTCTTCGCATGTCATCTCTCCGAAGTAGTGGAGTGTAACAACGGTACGTTCACTTTCTCGGAGCCGTCCAAGCAATTTGTGGACGATACTGCGCTGTGCTTCTGTCGCAGCTTTTGCCTGCTCTTCGGCGATGTATTGGGAATAGGTCGCCTTGTCTATTAGTTCTGTGTCGGTTTCTTCCAACGATTGCGTCTGCATGTGTTTCTTTCTAAGCCACGCGTGGCATTGGCGCGAGGCGATTCTATACAACCAACCCTCAAACCGATGTGGATCCTTCAGGGTCCCCAGTTTCTTATAGACCAGCAGGAAGGTGTCCTGCGTAACCTCTTCGGCGATGTGGAAATCCCCTATTTTTCGCCACGCGAGCGCGTGGACAAACCGCTGGTGCTTTTTTACCAGTTGAGCGAAAGCGTTTTGGTCGCCTGCAAGGCTTTGTTGGATCAATTCCACATCATTGTTTTTCATTTTTTGTCGCCTTTTTCTGGTGTGGGTTCCACGGAAAATTCCGCGAGGAAACCGTTGATTTTGCCTTTCTCACTGAGCCAACTGCCCGTAGCCCCTAACCGAAAAACTTTGCCCTGCTGAAAAGGATACTCGATTGTGCCTTTTGTACCGGGCGGAACATCCCACGCCGAGGTAAGCGCACCATCAGGGGGGCCTTCTCTGGGAAGCGCAGTATTACCATCATAAAGATCAAATGAACCAGGGGATTCAGTATTGCCGACTGAAATAGTAATCGTCAGCACACCTCCGTTTTTAAACACAGTCGTATCAATTTCAACGACGGTATAGTCTTGATAGCCCTGTCCGGCTGCTCGGAAAATGCTGAGAACTTCTTGCTCAGGATGCTCACGGGTGAGCACAACGCTCAAACTGTCATTAGCAATAGCACCGGATTCGACAGCCGTTTCAAGGAACGTATTCCAATCCGATGATGGCGGTTCGCGGGCAGGTTCAGGCAATCCCGGACGTTTCTCAGCTAAGGATTCTTGGAGAAATAAAAGGTAACCTTTGGGTCCGTTGTAGGGAGAAATCCGTTCATTGACAGGGAGTCTGCCCATTACATCAAGATCCGTTGAGATCACTAAAGAGTCAGCGGGGGAACGTAACTTCCATCCCTTCATGATTGCCTGTGCTAACGGACGCGTTTTATCAAACGGTTTGTAGCCTTGCTGGATTCTTGCTGCAATGAAGGCGCGCTTATTGCGGGTCCGTCCTAATTCGACATTTGATACCCAAGTGTTGATGAAATTTTCGTTCAAGAATTTGATAATACGGTCATCGGAGAGGACACCTGCCCTCAGGCTTTTGCCGCTCCCTCAGCACGACTCATCGACTAACGGTCCATCTATGGAAATCGCATGAATCGGTTTTTGCTGTGCTTCTGCCTGCGCCAGTACCTGCTCCGGCGGCACCCAATTAATTCGCTCCGATCTGTAGAACTTGTGTATCAAGGCGCGTTCCGCGGTTTCTTGGGCAATGGTTTCTGTGAATTTGATGCTCTTCAGAAGATTTTGCATCCCAGCGCGGAGTTCAATTTTCGAGCAAAAACCGGTACTCGTATGAAAATGGGACTCGTTTTTATCTTGCTGCCAGTTAACATCAAAGTTTATTACGCCTTCAGGGACGTACATCTCAAAGAAAGCGACCTTCTCTTTGTTCCGGTCAACCACAAGATGTCCAGTAAACTGTGACGGTGTAAACCATCCATCCTCAAGTCTGAACTCTGCGTGGATCCGAAACACGATGTCTGCGTATTGCTCGTTGTAAGCAAGCAGGCATGCCCACAAACCATACGAATCCCCTGAATTGATGTGAAGAAATAGATTAGGCTTTGGATGCAGCTGCTTGAGCAGTGCAAGTACGCCGCGGACATCTAATGCCCAGAGTTCACCGACCGCAACCGGTTTGTTTGGCAGGAAAGATTGGAAAACCGATGTCGGGTGCTGTTTTTCGGGTTCAGCGACCCGCAGATTTGCCAACGCGTCCCACTCCACATGGAAATTGGAACCGGTGTTCTCAATCGGTGCGATGTAGCCTGTCACTGAGATTTCGGAAGTATCCGTAAGTTTAAGTGTAATTTTGTTGTCAGCTGCCGAGTGATTGTCAGCATTCAGTTGTCCACTCAGGATTATTAGAATGAGAAGGGTAATAGTTAAGGTTTTCATTTTTAATCTCCTTACAGTTAGCACAAGTTGAAAAAAATGTAGGTATTCACGCGAGATTAACTAACAAAAGTCGTGTTTATGAGAAACTCCGTAGGTCTGTTATTTCGGATGTCTGTGCGTGTAAATTATATAGACGCTAATCCGCTGAGACGATTTTATTCAGGTCCCAAATGAAAACGGTGCCATCTGAGCTTCCGCTGGCGAGTGCCTTGCCTTTAGCGAGTGCTATTCCCGCAAGTGCTTTGTCTTCCAAGAATGTCACTGCCCCGACTTCACTTGTGTGTCCTGTGAATCTCTGGATGGATTGCCCCGTCGTGAGATCCCACAACCGAACCGTTTTATCTGAACTCCCACTGGCAAGAAGCTTAGCATCCACTGAGAAATCCATAGCGCTAATACCACCTATGTGCCCTATGAGCGTATGAAGCGGTTTGTCGGTGTCTGTCTTATTCCACACCTCGATTGTCTTGTCTGCGCTTCCAGTCGCGACGGTTTTTCCATCCGCATAAAGGGTTAGGACGCTAACTGGTTCTGTATGTCCACTTACAACATGCCAATGATCGCCGCCTCTGAACTCAATAATGCAATCACTCATACTATCTAACGCTCTTGCCCTTGCCACGGGTGCTCCCTTGTATGAACATGCGATTGCTATGAACGTAACATATTTCTGTGGGGAAATTTGAGAACTCCAGCGCCCACCATCACGCGCATACCAAGACCGAATTGTGTTGTTTTCGCTACTTGCACTCCAAAACCTTTTACCATCAACAGAGAACACAACCGTATTCACAGGTGCTGCGTGTTCTTCGCGGATATTTCTGAGTTTCCCGGTGTTGGCATTCCACAACCGGACCGTCTTATCCAAACCGCCACTCACGAGACGTTTACCGTTCGGAGAAAAGGCGACAGCTAACACCGAATCGGTATGTTCGGTAAATACCATTTGTTTTTCGTAGGTGCTCGCATCGTAGATATAGATGCTGTTCGCAGCGGCTACAGCGATCCGATTTGTGGATCGAGAGTATGCGATGGCGTTTATAGGTCCCTCACCGACATCGATCCGAGCAATTGCACCCACCGGTAAATCTCCTGCTAACCCGTTTGCGAGAAATACAGCGACGGTCAAAATGGGAATAAAACTTACTAATTTGGTCATTTTCATGTTTTTTAGTTTCCCTCATTTTTTTCGGACGCGGGTTCCACAGAGATTTTCGCGAGAAAACCGTTGATTTTGCCTTGCTCACTGGAATTACCAATAGCCCCTAACTTAAAGACTCTGCCTTGAGAGAAAGGATACTTGATGATTTCTCTTTGATTCGTTGGAATATCCGTTGCAGAAGCGAGTGCGTTGTCACGGACAAGGGCTGTAGTATCCCCAGCAAATAGATCAAATGAACCCGAAATTTCGGCTTCCCCAACCCAGACATCAATCGTAAGCACGCCGCCATCTTTAAACGTTGTTGCATCAATCTCAACGACAGTGTAATTCTGAGCGTCGGTCTCAGATGTCCGAAAAACACTGAGAATTTCTTTCTCGGAGTGCTCGCGGGTAAGTACAACGCTCAGACCGTCATCTACAATAGCACCGGATTCAACAACAGTTTCAAAGAGCGTATCCCAATGTGGTGAGGTCTCCTCACGTAACCCTGGGAGTTTCCCATCCATGGATTCTTGGAGAAATAAAAGATACCCCTTTGCCGCCTGGTAGGGTGGTGTCCGTTCATTGACGGGGAGTCTACCCATCAGTTCCAATTTTGGTGAGATCACCAAAGAATCTGCGGGTGAATGTTTTTTCCAACCTTTCATGATTGCTTGTGCTAATGGAAGCGTCTTGTCAATACCTTTGAACCCTTGCTGTTGTCTATATGCTATGAGTTCTTGCTTTTTAGACGTGCGATCTAATTCCGTATTTAATATCCAAGCGTTAATAAAGTTTTCATTCATGAATTCGATATTTTTGTCGTCGGAGAGGACACCTGCCCTCAGGCTTTTGCCGCTCCCTCAGCACGACTCATCGACCAAAGGTCCATCTATAGAGATGACATGAATCGGTTTCTGCTGTGCTTGTGCTATCTCCAACACCTGAGCCAGTGGCACCCAGTTAATTTGTTGGGACTTGTAGAAACGCAATATCAGTGCGCGTTCCGCGGCCGCTTGCGTGATGGATTCCGTGAATTCAACGTTTTCCAGAAGGTCTTGCGTTCCAGCACGGAGTTCCATTTGCGAGCAAAAACCGGTGCTTGTGATAACATAGCCTTTATCTCTTTTCCAGTTAACATCAAAGTTTATTACGCTTTTAGGGACATACATCTCGAAGAAAGCGACTTTCTCTTGGTTCCGGTCGATGACAAGGTGTCCGGTAAATTGCGATGGCGTAAACCACCCATCTTTGAGTCTGAACTCTGCATGGATGCGAAATACGATGTCGGCGTATTGGTCGTTGTAACCACGTAAACATGCCCACAAACCGAACGAATCCCCTGCATTGATATGGAGAAAGAAATTGGGATTCGGATGCAGTTGCTTGAGCAAGGTAACGACTCTTAGCATATCTGGTACCCAGAGATCACCCACTGAAACCGGTTTGTTCGGAAGGAACGCTTGGAAAACCGATGCGGGATGCCGTTTTTCAGGTTCAGCAACCCGTAGATTTACCAACTCGTCCCACTGCTTAAAGTTATCGGACAAACTCTCTCCAACCGGTGCGATAAAGCCTGTCACTAAGACTTCTGATGTATCGTCAAGGTTAAGTGTAATTTTGTTGTTCGCTGCCGAGGGTTTGTCGGCATTGAGTTGTCCACTCATCACTATTAGAACGAGTAGCGCAACGCTTAAGGTTTTCATTTTCTATCTCCTTACAGTTAGCACACGTTGAAAAATCTGTTATCTTGCCCGTCTGCGTATGTAGATTATAACATAAACGCTAATCCGTTGAGACGATTTTATTCAGGTCCCAAATGAAAACGGTGCCATCTGAACTCCCACTGGCAAGTGCTTTGGCTTCAGCGAATGTTATCCGTGCGAGTGCCTTGTCTCCTAAGAACGTCACCGCACCGATTTCACCTGTATGTCCAGTAAGCGTCCGAAGGTGCCGTCCAGTTGTAACATCCCATAATCGGACCGTCTTATCAGAACTTCCGCTGGCAAGCAGTTTACCATTCACTGAGAAGTCCATAGCAGTAATACCTTCCGTATGCCCTGCGAGGACATGAAGCGGTTTCTTGGTGTCTTCTATATTCCATAGCTGGATCGTCTTATCCGCGCTGCCAGTGGCGAGGACTTCCCGTTCGGCATAAAGGGTTAATACATTCACTGAATCCGTATGTGCAGATAAGATACCTACACCGTCATATCCAAAAAGGAACACAATGCTACTTTCAAGCTGCCAACCGCCTTCTAACAGAAATTCTATCATGCCTTTTTCCAAAACAGATTCGCTGTCAAGTGCCCTGGCTCCAACAGAGCCATTGGGTGAGAATGCAGTCGCGGTGAATGATTCCGTAGGCATGTAGCCTCCTTCGCTTCTGAGTCCACCGTCAACTGAGTACCAAGACCGAAATCTTGCCTCTTGGTTACCAGCAGCCCAAAATGCTTTGCCATCAGCGGAAAATGCAACAGCACTGACAGGTCCTGTATGATCCTCAAGGGTTTGAATGGGTTTTCCGGTGTCTGAATTCCATAAGCGCACCGTCTCATCGGAACTGCCGCTCACGAGACGTTTACCATTTGGAGAAAAGGCGACGGCTAACACTGAATCGGTATGTCCAACAAACACCATCAGTTCTTTATAACTGTTCGTATCATAGATATGGATGTTTTTTGCCGCTGCCACTGCAAGTTGATTTGCGACTCGAGAATATGCTATAGCGTTAACAGATTTCTGTCCAGTATCAATTCGGGCGATGGCACCTGTAGGTAAGTTCTCAGTAAACCCGTTTACGAGAAATATAGCAAGGGTCAAACTGAGAATAACACTTATTAATTTCGTCATTTTTATATCCATTTAATTTCCCTCGTTTTTTCCGGATATGGGTTCGACAGAGATTTTTGCGAGAAATCCGTTGATTTTCCCGTTCCCTTTCGCGCTGGCGATAGCCCCTAACTTAAAGACTTGACCTTGATCGAAAGAGTATTTGATGACTTCTCTTTGATTCGTTGGAATATCCTTTACAGAGACAAGCGCATTGCCAGACACGAATTCTATCGTGTTACCAGTAAATAAGTCAAATGAACCGGCAACCTCGGCATCTCCGACCCAGATATCAATAGTGAGTATTCCACTATCTTTAAACGCTGTTGTATCAATCTCAATAACAGTGTAATCTTGAGTGTCGGTATCGGGCTTCCGCAAAACGCTGAGGACATCTTGTTTGGGATTTTTAGGGGTGAGCACGACATTCAAACCCTCCACAGCGACAGCACCTGACTCAAGGAGTGTTTTCCAATCAGTAGTCGTATCCGTGTCTTCGTCCAAACCCGGCTGTTTTCCTGCCAAGGAATCCTCAAGAAATGTCAGGTAACTTGGTATGCTGCTTGAGCCGAGAAGTTCATTGACAGGTTGTCTACCCATCAATTTAAACTTCGGCGAGATAACCAAACAATCTACGGGGGACCCTTTCTTCCAACTGCGCATGATTGCTTGTGCCAAAGCGTGATTTGTGTCAAACGTTGTTCCTTCGCGTTCACGTCTCTTGACAATCGGTTCTCGCAAACTCGGGGTACGCCCTAATTCAGAATTCGGCACCCATGTATTAATGAAATTTTCGTTCAAGAACTTTATAATTTGGTCGTCGGAGAGGACAACTGCCCTCAGGGTTTTACCGCTCCCTCAGCACGACTCGTCGGCAAGGGGGCCATCTATTGAGAGGACGTGAACCGGTTTTTGTTGTGCCAGTGCTATTTCCAACGCTTCTGCTAACGATACCCAGTTAATTTTCTGGAACTTGTAGAAACGCAATATGAGTATGCGTTCAGCTGCTTCTTTGGTAATGGATTCTGTGAATTCAGTATCCTTGAGAACATCCTGCGTCCCAGCCCGGAGTTCTATTTGCGGACAAAAACCGATGTCAGTAATGCGCCCTCCAAATCTTTTCCAGTTGACATCAAAGTTCAAGACCGCTTTAGGAACGTACATCTGGAAAAATACAATTTTTTCTTTACTTCGGTCAATAACAAGATGTCCAGTAAACTGAGAAGGCGTAAACCAGCCGTTCTCTAAAACGAATTCCGCATGGATGCGAAATACAATGTCAGCGTATTGATCGTTGTAAGCACGCAGGCACGCCCACAAACCGCTTGAATCGCCCATATTGATGTGCATCTTTAGACTTGGATTGGGATGCAGTTGCCTCAGTAATTCTAACGTGCTCTCTTCCTCAATCCGCCAGAGATCGCCTATAGATACTGCCTTATCGGGTAGAAAAGCACGAAAAACCGAAGTCTGATACCGTTTTTCGGGTTCGGCAACTCGTAAGTTTGCTAATTCGTCCCATTCCACATGAAAGTTGCTGCCCGTATATTCAATCGGTGCGATGAAACCTTTCACTAATACCTCTGATGTGCCATCAAGGTTAAGTGTAATTTTGTTGTTCGCTGCCGAGTGGTTATCGGCGTTAAGTTGTCCACTCATCATTACCAGAATGAGCAGTCCAATGGTTAATATTTTCATTTTTCTCCTTTGTAATAATTATCAGATCGGATTGCTACGCAACTTCCTCTGTAATCAAAATGTGTTTGGATACGTTCTCACTAACGGCTGAAAATGAACGATAAGAACAATCTGATCGTTCAATATATAGTGACGCGGTGGATGGACAAAACGGTTGCCTAATTTTGTTGGTTTTCAGTTTGAAGAAAGGCTTTGAAAGCGTCTACCTCATATTCTTGACTGATGTGCGCCGGTGAAAGGTTTTTAAATAGCGCAGCATGCTTTGGCGAATGATCGGGCAAACCGAGCGAAGCGTCTGCAATCGGATCCCAATATGCCTGCACCTGTAGAGTTTCCGTCGTATCCAGTGTTTTTCGCAGATTTATTTTATTTGTGGCACAACTTAGAAGACTTAGGCATAAGCCGAAAATTGATGCCATCAAAACTGTGGTAATTAACCAATTTCTTTTCATCTTTTATCTCCTTACAATTATAGTAGATTCTATAATTACTTATACTGAAGTGCATACGCTTATTTAGGCCACAATTTCGCAAAGTTAAGACAAGTATTGTCGTTGAAATTCGATAGGTGTCAAATATCCTAACGCCGAATGTGGGCGTTTCTGATTATACACCTGTGAAGTGCTACCGTTTATTTAGACCACAATTTAGCAAAGTTAAGACAAGTTTTTTTCCTGATATTCGAGAGGTGTCAAATACCCTAACGCCGAATGCGGGCGTTTCTGATTATACACCTGTGTGATAAAATGACCGATACGATCTCTCGCTTCGTGGATGTCCTGATAGTCGTTGAGATGAACTTCTTCCTCCTTGAGAGTTCGGATGAGTCTTTCGGCATATCCATTCTCCCAAGGCCGCCCTCTGTGTGCTACGGAAATCTCAATCCCATGACGGATGAGAGTGGAAATATAAGCATTTGAAAGATACTGCACGCCTTGATCGGAATGGTGGATCCCTGGAGACCCGCTTTGGTGTAAGGCATCTTCCAAGGGTTTCAAGGTCAGAGAATGCGTCAAATGCTGACTCAGATGCCACCCTCTAATCATGCGAGTGAAGACATCCATGAGAAGCGCGACATAGACGAAGCGTCCTTTCAGGCGGACGTAGGTAATATCGCCAACCCAGACCTGATCGGGGGCAGAAACCTCAAGGGACTCCAAGCGATTCACCCACCGAAACTCGGCTGTCTGCGACGATCTCGTGGTTTGACAGCAAACCCGTTTGACGCAAACCGAAAGGTTCTCTTCTCTCATCAATCGGGCAACGCGTTTATACCCGACGGTGTATCCTTGACGCAGTAGCAACGCTCTGATGCGCCTATATCCGTAGGTCGGATACCGAGCGGCTAACGTCTCTATTTCATCTCGTAGAACGTCTTCAGACGGATCGACTTTCGGTTGATAATAGAAGGTGCTCTTGTTGAAACCCAACGTCTCAGAAATCTGTCGCACTGAATACTCCTTGCGCAACGTCTCAATGAGGCGTCGCTGTTGAGATGGATTCAATCCAACAAAGTCAATGCTTTTTTTTGGATTTCCAACGCCAACGTCAGTCGACCAACAAGTTGCTCAAGTTGAGCGATCCGCTCCGTCGCCTCGCTGGAGTGCTGATCCGTGGAAGCAAACACAGATGCCACATTTTCAACGACTTGCTGCTTCCACTTCGAGAGCTGTTGTTCGCTGAGGTTATGGCGCCGACAGAGTTCTGCTTGTGAACTTTGACCACTGAGTGCCTCAAGCACGACTTCTGCTTTAAACTCAGGCGTGAATTTTCTTCGTTTCGCCATCGGAATTCTCCTTTCAATAAGATTGTTATTGTATCACAATCTTGTTTTAGAGAGTGGTCTAAATTTCCGGTGGCAGTACATATACTGCCACAGGCTAACAGCCTATGCTACAAAGTTGGTGCGACAAGTGTAAACTTATTTTGGGATTTTACTATAACGTACCTAACGATTGATTCTTTAGAGAATTCTGTTCGCGTTCACGTAGATCCGCGTTTCAATATATAAAGACGCGGGAGATGGACAAAACGGTTGCCTAATTTTGTAAGAAATTGGAGAAAATGGACGAATTTTGAGAAGAATCTGTATAATTTTTTACTTTACCATAGTTTTTATTTTGGAGGCATGTCTTTTTCTGATAGGACTGAGTTCTTTTGGAGTACGCCTCTTTCTTGCAATTAACCTGAACAAGGTGTATAATTGCAAAGGAGATTAGAAAGGTAGGTAAATTCATGGAATACGTTGTGATTTTTGAAGAAGATGAAAACGGTTGCAGTGCTTATGTGCCTGATCTTCCCGGGTGCATCGCGGCAGGTGATACAATAGAGGAAGTGCGGATATTGATCGCTGAGGCTATCGAATTTCATATTGAAGGATTACGGGAAGATGGAGAAGTAGTTCCACTGCCTATATCAAGTCCGTCTATTCAAAAAGAACCAGGTGTGTCGTCGGCGTTAATTACGGCAAGAGTTTAGTTGTATTTGAGGGGACTTCCTGTATCACAGGGATAACATAACTCCGGATGGCTATACCGTCCAATGTCTCGGTCTCTATCCGAGGATCGGGAGTTTGCCGATGATCAAACACGACGTAGTATCCATCCGTTACGCCTTCTAACTTAAGATACGCCGCAAGCTGCTTCTTGCCTGACTGGTAGCGGCTCTCGCCTCTCCAAATCTTTGTCTCAACGATATATTTTCGCTGATTGTGGGTGATGAGGAGGTCCATTCTACCGCGCCCGGTTTGCACTTCAATGTGCATCACCCCGCCGACGCGTCTCACGAACTCATCGAGATAGGCGAGCAAGAGGTGTCGTCCTACCGATTCTTGGGGCGTGTCTGGCACCTGTAGAATCCTGAACCCCGCCCGCGCGATGAAATCTCGGAAGTTATCAAGTAGAGATGCCATATCAATCCGCCCCGCAGGTGTGAGATATTCACGCCCCTCATCGTCTGTTCCTTCAGGGAAATACTCCTGCTCCAGTCCATTTACAGTTGGTTTGAACGCTCTCATAATACGGTAAAGATAAATTGGATTGAGGATCTCACACATATCGTCAGTACCTTTTTTGATGACCCCATAAGTAGCGAGTTCGTTGATGATGTCATCATCCAGATTGAAGATGACACCTTCATCACGTGCCATGATGCGCATCAGTATACTTTCAAAGCGCGGGTTTTTACGGATATTGGTAACCAGATGTGTGATATTGACATTACTTTCCTCAAGAAGCTGCGCATGTGCTGTCGTCCAATGTGCCATCGTAATCGTCGCGGTTTTTGGGATGTCCATCTCCTCGGTGAGAATCTGTGCGAATCGGTTGACGAGTACAGGCTGTCCGGCTGTTTGCTTATGAATGGACTCGATAATTTCTGGTGCGAAGGCTTGCCCAACTTCGTCTGTATATTGTCCGAGCAGTTCTTGCACCTGTTCAAGCGTGAAGTTCGGCAAATGGAATTCATCTTGGATATTGAACGGAGAAATAGACCGGTCGTAGTTGAGTTGTGCGATCCCTTTAACACCAACGATACCAACGCTGTGTGGACACCGGATTTGGTCGGAAAGGTAGATATAGCGAAGTGAACGTAGAAAACCCTTAAGAGCAGCACGAGGGATAGCGTCAAACTCGTCAATGGTAAGCACAACCCGCTGCCGATGCGTGCTCTGAGAAAGAAACTTCGCAAACTCTTCAAAGAACTCCCGCATCGAAACATGATCGGTTATCTCTGCGTTCACCAAAAAGCGCGCCAATTCATCAGACGGAACCGTTTCGCGTTTTTGAAAGACCCGCTCGATCTCTTTGCAAATCTCCTTACACAGGGAGGCATAAAAACTGGCAGGGTCGTAATCCTCATACTCCTCAAAATTCAGTTGAATCGGGAAATAGGTTGAATCCTGAATAGCGAGTGCGTCAAGTGCCATGCGAAAAAAGGTTGTCTTGCCGGTCTGCCGCGGCGCGAACAAGACAATATACCGCCCGTCTTTGATGCGGTCAATGAAATCGGCGACCTCCTCGGCCCGGGCGACCACATAATGTTTGTCGGGATACACACGCCCCTGGGTTCCAAAACGTCTCATTTTTTCTTTCCTTGCTAAGTACGATGGATGCAATCTTTTTATTTTCGCTCCGTTCATCTATTTTAACACAATATTGAATTAATTATCCACTCTAACGCAGAACGCAGTTCGTTTTTCGTTCGGATTGTGGTTCCTTGAATGTGATCGTCAAAAGTGCTATAATTTTATGAAGTAAAGGTAATTTTATGAAGTAAAGGTAATGATACGACCAAACGTTAACCTCTTCTGTAGGAGCGAGTGTTTTTGCTTGGGTGTTTCTTGTCGCTCGCGATACCGTAGATAAAAACTTATAGGAACATGAAATGCAAAAAACACCCACCCGTGGACACCGTCAACTCCGTAAAGGCAGACACTCAATACCCGGCACCTACTATTATCTCACACTCACCACACTTAACAAAAAACCGCTGCTTGCAACCCCTGAAACCGCAGACATCATTTTTCAGGCGTTTGACTGGCTCGAAATCAACGAGCGACTTAGATGGTTTTGTATCTGTGTGATGCCAGATCATATCCACATCGTTATACAACTCGGCAGTAAACAAACACTGTCAAGACTTATACAATCGTTCAAAAGCCACACCGCAAAACAGATTAACGCGTACTTGGGCCGCAGCGGTTCGATTTGGCAAGCTGCTTACCACGATCACGGTATTCGGCGGGATGAATCATTGAATGCCGTTATTGAATATTGTTACCAGAACCCGGTGAGAGCAGGGTTGGTAAAGGCTGCGCGGGATTATCCGTATTGGCGGTGTAAATATGAGATGGAATGAGGAAGATAGCGGGCAAACAAAGGCAGAAGATCGCGAGCAAACAAAGTAAGAAAGGTCGCGAGCGCGAAAAAACACCCCAGCAAAAACACTCGCTCCTACAGAAGAGACGTGTAGTTATACAATGCTGCTAAAGAAGATCGCGAGCGCAGCTCGCTCCTACAGAAGAGGGGTATGGCTAAGATCGCGAGCGCAGCTCGCTCCTACAAAAGAGAAAGAGATGTTGGATTATACAGCCCGTCCAAGGAAGATCGCGAGCGCAGCTCGCTCCTACAGAGGAAGGGGTTTGGTTATAATGGGGGTAATCCTGTGACGATTTCAACGGTTTTGAGGCTGACGGTGATGACGCGGGGGATGAGGTCTACGATATAGCGGGGTTCGTCTGATCGGTTGGGGTCGTTGACGATGCCGCTCCGTTTGTCTGTCTTGACACGATATTGGTCAATTACCCACTCCATCGCGGAACGCGTGCCTAACCGGTAGTCATAGACCTCCAGAGGGATGCCGTCTATGGTGAGGAAATCGTTGTATTTTAACTGCGTCTTATCTTTGGAGAGTTTCATCTTCTCGACACGCCAATCTATCTGCATATCGGGGGTTTCGATGTCCTTTAGTCCATCATATTTCGGCGCGGATTCGTAGTTGATGTGGAGGTCTGCGAGTTGCGCACCGGCATTGGCGAATCCCAAGAAGTCTTCGGCGAAGGGGATATGCGGTAAATCGCGCTTGAGGTTCATCTCGTATTTCTCACGATAGGTAGGATGATGCAAGAGCGCGTAGGTATAGTGGAAGATGTCCCACTTGGTGAGGGTGTTGTCGTTATAGTGGGTTCGGAATTCTGTCAACGTCCAGTCGGTGATGTTTTCTTGTCGGTTTGTGCCGTCCTCGTCGTAGGTATAGAAAGGGAAGCATTGAGAGCCACCTTGTGGCAGTAAGTCAGGGATTTGGTTTGTCATTAGCGAAAACATCGGCCACTCTTTTCCAACTTTAAGCCATATTACCCTATTTTCCGCCTCAACCTCTGGTGTTGGGAAAATAGATGGAAGGACATATACACAATTGTTTAGGACACGATCAAAGAACAGATTAGATTTTGTGAATGGACGGTAGAGAGATACTCGGACTTTGTCTGCTGTGTATTCAGCAAGTCTACCTCGTTGTAATTGCTGGCGTAATTCTCGATCCCATTTGATTTTTGTATCATCATAAACCACAAAATCACTGACACTTTCCCGTTGGTTTTCCCTACGCTTCCATCTGTCAACCTCTGCACTATAGGTGTCAATCATTCTTTGAACGTTCTCATCGAGGGCATTTCGGTTGAAGTTGAACACCCATGCGTCGCGATTCGTTTTAACGCCGTTGCTATATGTTTTGAAAACTACATTCTCGGCTTCGCTTTTCTGTGCTTTTGCTTTTTTAGTTCCTATCGGGATAAAAGTGTAAAACTCGGCGTGGAGTCCTTCGGTTAACCATGTGTGTCGCCTATCAGGTTGAATTGCATCCCAAGTCATATTACCTATGTGTTGCTGTTTGGTCAAATAGTCAAGTTTTTCTTGCCCCTTCCATAACTCATCGGTACGATAGTAAAAGAGTCGTGGAATTTCTGGCGAATTCTGTTTGTTTTTCACAAAGAGGTTAATGCTCACTCCGACCCGAATCCCAAATACATTCGCGTCTGAAACCTTTAACCTTTTCCGGGCATTCCCTCCCAGATCCAGAACGTAGATCGTGTCAAAATTGTCAGCCAGATGTTTTCGCATGCCGTCAAGTGCCAAACCGTCAAGGAATCCGTTATTTGTTACGAAGGCAACAACGCCTTCATTACCAATCCTATCGGAAGCCCATCGAATTGCTTTGACGTAGGGATCATAAAGGGCATTTTTATTTGTAGCTTTGGAATTTGCGGCGTAAGTTTCGCGTATCAAGGTATCCATTGCCGGATATTTCCTATTCCTATTATTGTCGCTATCGTTCACTTGCCCAGCGTTGTAAGGCGGATTGCCAATAACGACAAACATATCCGCTGCCTTCTGTTTCCTCACGCGTTCTGTGTTTTCACGCGTGAAGAGCTCCCCTTGCTGCTGCTCCAGCAGCTCAAACGTATCCGCAAGTGCGATGCCTTCAAAGGGTAGATACATCCCTGTCCGTTGGAAGTACTCCTGCTCGATATTGAGACTGGCGATGTAATACGGCAACAGCATCACCTCGTTGCAGTGGAGCTCGTGGCGGTATTTCGCTTCTAACGCTGTGCTTCGGATGTCCTGCATGAGTCGGACGATGAAGTTCCCTGTCCCGACAAATGGATCGATGATATGCACGCCGGTATCCGACAACGACCGACCGAACTCGGTTTCCAAGATATGCGCCACACTTTTCACCATGAAATCGACGATGGGTTGCGGTGTGTAGACGATGCCGTGTGTGTCTGCGACATCCTCGGAGAACCCCTGAAAAAACTTCTCGTAGAACGTGTTGAGGAAATGCTGTTTTTGGGAGAAGTCTTTGCAGAGCGCCGATGCCTGCTCAATAGCGACATAGAAGGGGTCTAACGGTTTGAGGAATTCCTCGCGACTGAACGCCTGCCGGATGAGTGCGTCAACGACGTTTTCAATCTCACGTGCGATGATATTTCGGCGGGTGAAGGCGGAGTTATTAAAGACGGTACGGAAGATGCGTTCGGTGAGGATGTGTTGGATGAGCATCTCCTCAACGGCATCCTGTGAGAGTTCAGGGTTGATTGCGGTGCAGCAGGTTTCGTAAAAATCGGTGAACGCTTTCTTGAATGCGGTATCCGTTTCGTGGCGTTGCTCGATGAGTTCTTTTAATCTGTTTGCGAGGTCCGGGACGTGTTCCCTGAAATCCGAGACGGCGGTTTGCCAGTTATCGAGCGCGGGTGGGACGTAAGAGAACAGGTGCTGGAGTGCCGTAATCAGGTGCGCCGGTTCGGTAATGTCTATATCAAGTACCTCGCCGCCGTTCTGGTATAGGATGGCGCGCTGTGGTGTTTGGAAGAGGGTATTGTCGAGTGGGTAGCCTGCGGCGCGTTTTTCCTGCACAGCTTTGGCGAGGTTATCGTGTATGTCTTTCGCTTCCCAGTAAGCGAGCGGGAGTCCGTATGCGTCTCGGATCATACCGTCAATGACGATGCGGTTTCCGGCTGCGGTGTGCATCGGATATTGCGGGATGAGCGTGGCGTTTATCTGTTTTGCGCAGGCGTGTAGGAGCGTATCAAAGGGTGAACTCACCGCGCCTTCGTGTGTGATGCCTTCGTGTGTGATGCCTTGTTGTGCGTATTGCTGCAGTGTGGCGTAGTAGTCGCGGATCGCTTTGTGGCTGGGTTTAAGATTGAGTTTCGGCATGGGGATATGTTAGCAGTTTTTGGGAGGTAGGTCAAAGGAAAATCACATCAACTCGACGAAGACTTCGTTTGCAAGGAAAAGCCCGCGAGGGGTGAGACGGAGATGTGTGGCTGTGCGTTCCAACAATCCCAAATCCATCCATTTTTTCAGGATACTCCCAAATGCGACTTCTATTTTCTCTCCAAAACGGTTTTGGTAAACGCCAAGAGAGATGCCTTCGCGTTTCCGAAGTGCGAGCATAAGCACTTCCGCTTTTTCAGCGTCCCCTGTTAGGCGTTCTGTGTCGGCGATGGGTTTGTTGCGTTCAGCGAGTTTGTCAATATAAGGTGCGATACCCCGAATATTGCGATAACGGGTACCGTTAACGTATCCAGACGCGCCGGCACCGAGTCCGATGCACGGTTGATTGTTCCAGTAGACGAGATTGTGTTTCGCATAGTGGTCGGGTCTGGCGAAATTACAGATTTCGTAGTGCGTGTATCCGTGCGCTGTGAGTGTTTCAATCGTATATTGGAACATGTCCGCTTCGGTGTCCTCGGAGGGGAGATGGAGTTCACCGGCTTGCCACCATTCGTAGAAGGGGGTCGTCTCCTCCATGACGAGGTTATAAGCCGAAATGTGAGCGGGTTTAAGGGAGATGACTGCGTTGAGGGTGTGATGCCACGCGTCCATCGTCTGGTCAGGGAGTGCGAAAATCAGGTCGATGTTGATGTTCTCAAAGCCACTGTCGCGCGCAAGGCGATAACTTTGTAGGAATTCGGCAACGCTGTGGATTCTGCCTAACTGTTTCAGCGTTTCATCTTGCATCGCTTGCAACCCGAAGCTCAGTCGATTCACGCCGTTGTCTTTCATTACGTTAAGCTTCTCGTTGTCAACGGTTCCCGGATTGCATTCTACAGTGATTTCAGCGTCCGGCGTTATTTGGAAATGCCGATGGACATCGGTGAACAACTGTGTCAGCGCATCGGTAGAGAGGATAGAAGGCGTGCCGCCGCCGATGAAAATCGTTTGTAACGGGTCGGTTTCCGAGGCGTAAAGTGCTATCTCTGTGCGGAGTGCTGCTAAATAGGCTTTCGCCTGTTCCTTATGGAAAGTGTACGTATTGAAAGCGCAGTAGTAGCACTTCGTCGCGCAGAATGGAATGTGAATATATACGGAAGTAGGGGTTTTATGCGGATGATTCATGCCGTGTGTGATTGGTTTTCTGTGCCTCTGCTATATCTCTGACTGCAAGTAAAAACGCGTCTATGTCCTCATCTTTTTCATAATCCTCAATCGCGACGGAAAGGTATATTTTTGCGTCGTCAGGATCGCGTAATTGTTCTATGTGATAGTCTTTGAATTTTCTGTAGTTACGCATTTTGAAATTCTCTGACAAGGTTTTTGTTTAAATCCGGTGCGGTTAGGAGGGAAACACCCCAGCAAAAACACCACACCTACCGGCCCTGGGACGTATCAAATTCCAAGCCAATTCGGATGGCTGAGCCTGTGTCTGCGTAGGAGAACGCTTCGTTGATGTCGTCGAACGGGAAGGTATCGGAGATAATTTTATGGAATGGATACCGGTCGCGTGTGCGCAGTAGGAAGTCGAGCGCGCGTGGGATCACCCACGGCTCATAGACAATCACGCCGCGAATTGCTTTGCTACAGCGGACGATGTTACCCGGATCAATCTCCGTCGGGAATCCGAGGTTGATGTTTCCGATCCAGAGATAGCGTCCACCCCATCGGAGCATTTCTATGCCTTCAGCAAGGACACGCGGTGAACCGACAAACTCCGCAACGAGGTCTGCACCGATGCCACCCGTTTGGTCGAGCACATATTCCACCCGTGATTTCATGTCAATTTCGTCAACGTTGAGTGTCTCATCCGCACCGAACTCCTGTGCCAAAGAGAGGCGTGCGGGCAACCGATCGAGAACGATGATTTTCCCTGCACCCATCTCGCGTGCGACTGCGGTCGCGTAGAGACCGAGGCCACCAGCGCCTTGAATAACCACGGTGTCACCGAGCGTGATGCCGATCTGGTTTAGTCCGTAGATGACTTCGGACAAAGCGCAATTGATCGGGGATACCAGCGCGTCTGAGAGCGCGTCAGGGACCTTGAACACCCAGTGTCCGGGTTTCATGTAGTAGTATTCACCGTAGGCACCGTGGAAATGCGGCGGCTGTTCGCTGGAGACACCGAGCCAATCTCTGTAGCGGTTCGGACACCCCGGTTTCCCATTAAGACACATCCAGCAGTGTTGGCACGGCTTGAAATAGGAGTATGCGATCCGGTCGCCTTCGGTGAGGGGTTGTCCGGTGCTATCTGTTGTAATATTGCGTCCCATTGCCTCAATTGTGCCGATCATCTCGTGTCCCAACACTTGCGGAATGCCGCTTTCGATTTTCGGCCCGTGTCCGCGCCAGAAATGCAGGTCGGACCCGCAGATATTTGCCATCCGGATTCGCACAAGCATATCGTCAGGTGTGACGGACGGAATCGGGTATTCCCTGAATTCCATGGGGGTTTGCGCTTCGGTAAAGATGGCGACTTTTCCGGTTTTCATTTTTTTACTTTGTACCGCCTTAATATTCATCAAAATTGACGACTTTCCAGCGTCCATCAATCTGTTCGGTCTGGATTACGACTTTTCGGGTATGGGTTGTCGTACCTCGGATGTCGATAGTGAGTTTGTAGTTGAACAGCACGTGTGTTGTGCCTTCTTCTTGACCGGTTGCTTCGTATTCAATCTTCGGCATTTCGTCAACCTGTTGCCCCGGGACGCGAACTTCACTGACACGCGCGATCTCGTCCTCCAGTTTTTGTGCAGCGAGTCCGTGGCAGAGTTGCAACGCTGCGACTTGGTCGGCACGCTGATAATAGTTATAGATGAAATCTTCACAGACAGCACGCGGGGTATTCCTATTAGCACACGCGAGCATCAAGGAGGTAAAGAGTAAAAGGTATCGTAGTTTCATCTCTTTTTTGCGCGGATCATTGCAACGTTAAAGATAGGGCGCTCATATCCGTGTGCCGGTCTGTTCACAACATCGCCTAATGCCCAGAGCGTTGACGAACTGCCACCGTCGAAGTTAATCGCGTGTTTGATGCCGAGTTCACTGAAAAATTTTCCCATATCGTAAAGCGTCATCCCCATGCTATAGCCGTGCTGTCTACCGTCAATGGCGATGAGGAAGAGTTTATCGTCGTTAAACCCTAAGGCACTGCGCGGATGGCGCGAGGCACCGTTCCGATGTGCGGACCCGATACGTCCTCGAGTCTCGCCAAATCTAACGAGTTCAGGTTCGACCCTACCATTTCGGACAAGTCGTAGATTACCACCGATGCCTTGTTGAATACTTTGCCACTTTGTAGGTGTAAGTGCAATCTCCAGTGTACCTTTTGTAGATGTCGTAATTTTTTTGGCCCAATTGCGTGCAAGGCGCGGTTCTATCGCGAGGACAACACCGTCAGACGGGATGGTGCTGTTGCCACGGTGGTTGATATCTGTGACGACGAATCTGCTCGTGTATTTTCCGGTAAGCGGTAGTGTGAGTTTTTTAAGCGTGAATTCGTAGGCGCGCCGCGTCAAAGTCCTGCGCCCGAAGCGTGGCGTAAAAAGCACAACCGGACATGATGAACTACAAATTTGGTTGATAGCGTTAACCGGAAGTGTATCGTTGTCAATGCGGAGTTGCCCGTTCAGCTGCACCCTATCCAACAGGAATTCGCCATCAGGGGTTACGCCGAAACTGGTCTCACCCCATGGAGACGGCGGCGAATACCCCCATCTGTCAAGCGATATAGGGATGCTGACGAGTTCACCGTTTTGGATGTGCAGATTAAAAATCATACCGCCGCGACCGTAGGAGTCCTCTCGGATGCCGAAACTGCCGTTAACACCCGCGAGCGGGAGTATCTTTTTACGCATGAGCCGTCGCGTCGCATTGCTAACGGTTTCGCGTCCTAAGATCTGGTTGTTGGCGAGTTCAACGTTGAATTGAAGGTTTTCTGCTGTGCGATCCATCTCTGCGATGTAGACAGCAGCCCCCCCTATCCACCAGTAACGGTGGAGTTGAAACCCTTCTGGCCAACGTTTACGATCAATCTCATCGCGCCGTATGACAGAATCAGGGAGCGTCTCACCATTCCGACTGTTGGTGGCAGTGCTGCGGAAGATAGGTTGTTCTAAAGCCCGCAGCGCACCAATTACGAGAATGAAAAGCACGATGAGCGCGCACACCGCAATGAACCGAGTAGGGTAAGGTCTGTTTTCTGGAATCATTTTTTTTGTCTTATTATGTTTCTTTTTTGTGTTCCTTATAGTTTTGTTCTTACAGCACACTGCTCGCTTTTAAACCGATACCGGTAAGGATTGATACTACCAGATCGCCTGTGTTTATAATACCTGTTTCCTGAAACTTTTGATAGCCTTTGACAACTACAGCCGAAGTCGGTTCGACATAGATGCCTTTGGCGGAGAGAATTTCGAGTCCTGTTTTTATGTCTGTGTTATTAACAGTCGTAAATGCGCCGTCTGTTGTAGCGATAGCCTCCAAAATCATCTGTCCTCGGATAGGGAGTTCGGCAGTCGTTCCTTCAGCGAGCGTTTTACCGGTTTGTGACATTCTTGTGATAGATGCTGTTTTATTAACGTCCGCATTGTAAATCGGGCAACAGACATCAGGTTGGACACCGAGGAGGCGCGGGATGTTTTTAATAAGTCCTTGCGTCCGTAATTCACGGAAACCGATATAAAGCCCTAAATAGATACTCCCGAATCCGACGGGACAGATAACGTGTGTCGGGGCGCGCCATCCAAGCTGCTCCACAATCTCATACGCCAATGTTTTTGTGCCTTCCAAGAAGAACGGGTGCCAATTGTGAGAGGCATAACAGGTGGTCTCCGCTGCGAGTTTCACTGCCTCTGTTGTCGCCATGCGGTTTCCCGGAACCAGTTTCAGCTCAGCACCGTAGGCAGAAATCTGCCTTAATTTGCCTTGTAAGGTAGACTCCGGACAGTAGATGGTACAATGGATACCTGCCCTTGCGCTATAGGCGGCTATTGCTGCACCCGCGTTACCCGATGAATCCTCAACAACGGTCTTGACCCCAAGGGCTTTGAGATGAGTGAGGAGAACGGATGCCCCTCTGTCCTTGTAGGAGCCAGTTGGACAAAGATAGTCCAATTTGACGAAATGCTCCGGTGTATTAACATCCAGCGGAACGAGCGGGGTCATGCCTTCACCGAGCGTGACAATATCTGTATCCACCTCAATTGGCAGTGCCTCGCGATACCGCCAGAGTGACATCGCTGCCGGAACTTGTGGGTTCGGACAGATCTGTGATGCCCTGACAAGCGTTAACGCGTTTCCACAGTCGCAGCGATAGCGTAACGGTGAGATTTCATAGGTTTTGTTACATTTGGTGCATTCGTATCGCATCGTTTGCGTTTGCCTGTCGCTCTAAATCGGTAATCCCGATTTTCCCCAGACCGGTAGGTGCGGTTTGCAACCGCTTTCCCCAGGCCGGTAGGTGCGGTTTGCTAACCGCACCGTACTTCGCCAAGAAATTACCGAAATTATTCAGATTACTTCAAAATAAGCATTCGCCGTGTCTGCTGGAAAGACTGTGTCGTCAATTGGTAAAAATAGACACCACTTGCCACCGGTTCACCGAGGGTATTACGTCCGTCCCAATACGCCGCACGCTCCCGACTATTATAGAAACCTGCAGATTGGTAACCGAGCGAAAGTGTGCGAATCAACTGACCTGCTGTATCATAAATGGAGACCGATACCAAACTATCTTCGGAAAGTTGATACGGAATCCATGTTTCAGGATTGAACGGGTTCGGATAATTCTGCAACAGGAGATTTTGCTTTGGAGTGCCGATGTCGGTAAGTCTGACCGATAGAACAGCGTTTGCGAGATTGGCGGCATTCACCGTGAAATTAAACTTTTCTGAGACGATGTTGCCTTGGGTATCAGTGACAATCAGTTCCAACGTATCCCCGACTTCTACGACGCTATGGTAGTTAAGATCGGCGGTAGCAGCGGCGAAGTAATTACCGCGCACTCGAGTCTCCATGATGGTCTTGGTCCGATGATTTCGGACTGTGACAAGGTAATCGTTGAACTGCTGGATACCTTCTAAATATCCGCTAACAACGAACGCCCACGTTTGAGAGGGTATTGTTGTTAGCGGTGCTGCAGCGGCTGGCATCTGATGTGTCCATCCTGTCCCAGTGAAGACGATGTCGCGTGCCTCTGGTAGATTGACGATATACCCTTTGGCACCTTCGATGGGAAATCCGTCGTCGGGTGCGTTTAGGGTCCATGCCAAAAACGCTTGGTTCGCAGCATCAAGCGTAATGACTGTTGTCGCCCCCGTCTTGACTGCAAGCGAGCGTGCTGTCATGTGGACAGTCGGTTTCAGCGGCACAGACAGCATGTTCAAACCTTGAGAGAGGTGCATGGAAAAAACACTGCCGAAACCTGCTCCGTTGGGTTGTGTTTTAGGTCTACCGACGAATCCGTGTCTGTGTCCGTCTGGTGTGTCGTAGAAACCGATAATACTTCCATCCTGGTTAACATTTCGGACGACAGTGATAGCACTGCCTGGGAGTCGTACTTCATAGAGGGTGTCGTCTGGCAGAAGGATATAGGAGCGCAGAATATCATCTACTGCTTTGGCTCTGAAGCCGATAACACCGAGGTCGGTGATGGTGTTGACAAATAGAAATTGAAGATTCGGAATTTCTGGAAGGTCAATAGTGGTGAAACTGCCGTCAGGGTGACGGACGAACCCGTGAGGCATTCCATCGGCATCCACGTAGCTGCCGACGACAGCCCCTGCGGCGTTGACAAAGTCCCCATAAGTATTGACTGCGCCAGGGAATGTAATTATCAGCTCCCCTGAGAAAGCGTGGGTGACTCCCGCTGCATCAACAATATTCCCGCTCAGTGCCCCTGTTTCATCGCTAATACCGTAGATGTGGGTTTCGGCTGCACCGGGAAAATCGTATTGGCGCAGTTCGCCATTTTCTAAGATGACACCATGATACAGACCGTCGCTATCCTTGTAGTGTCCAGCAGCGTTCCCGTTATTACCGAGCGCATAGAAATAAGTGTTCTGCGAGCCGGGAAAATCATACGTGCTGAAGACACCGTCTATCAATGTGAAGCCGATGGTTTTCTCGCCATCAGGGCTCCGCGTGTTCCCCGCATAATCCCCGAAGTCGGTACTCGCAGTCACCTCCAGAAAATCGACACCGGGGACTTCAATAGTCTCAAAGATGTAATCCGCAGTCGGTGTTTCGCTTTCGAGCTGTGCCTCGGTGTACCCTATGAAACAGAGGGTTAGACCTATAGACAGAATAAGTGCGATTTTTATGTAATGATACATAGTTATCCTTTTTTAATGTGTGTTTGGAAATCGTGAGTAAACGGTTTGTGTTCAAATGAGATATTCAAACCGATATCAAACGGAACTCTCTCTGGATATTATAGCACTTTTCTATGATATTGACTACTTTTTATTTTCACGGATAAGTGGGTTGCTGCTTAAAGCAACGACGGGAATTCGGCGGGTTGGGATTTACACATCTTTTTTTAGGTTCAAGGGAGTGTCACAGCTGCACTATAAGTGTTGATTAAAAAAACACAATAAGTAGTTTCGGGATTGGTTAAAATTGAGTTTCATGGGGAATTATACCCTAAAATCAAGTAAAATTACTATAAAAGGTTGACAAAGTTTAGAAAAAAGTTGTATACTTTAGAGGGCTACCCAAAAAGGAGTAGTTCCTAAACAGTTCTTTTTCTGTGTTTTTCTTGATTTTTCTGTGTTAAACGGTAAACGATAGGCGTTTCTGTGGGGTTCGATTCCGCACTACTGTATTGCGTAGTGTTGTGCGATAACCAAGCACAAGAGACAAAAACCACGTCTTTGCTACGCAAAAGGTTCATACGCGAGTGAGACGAACCTTAACATTGTGAGGACACTCGGAAATGATAAAGCGTCAGTCTTTTGGGACTGACTTTGAGGGTTACTCCACGTAGCGCGTTTCCTTTGCTACGTGCGAATCGCCTGCTATCTTCTATGACGTGCATAGACGACACTGGATGCGGGCAGGTTAGACACGACGGTGTCTACAAAGGGACTTAAGGAATCCTGTAGAGAACTGTGTTTTTCAGATGGACATAGATTAACATAGTTTTTTACTAACAGACCCACTATGAGATGTAAACTAACACTCATTTTAGAAGAGCAACCAGAAGGTGGATTCACAATAACTTGTCAAGAATTACCCGAATTGATTACAGAATGCGACTCTTTAGACGATATTAAAGAGGTCGTCGCTGATGCGTTTTATGCTGTTGTTGAACTTTACGATCACCAACAACGGTCTTTGCCTAAAGAAATTCAGATTTTAGACGACAATGCGGAGGATGCTACAGTTAGACATCTATTGGAAACGGTGGTGCCTATCGATGAAGTATCGCGAAGTAGCCAAAAAGCTGCGTCAACTTGGCTATGAAGAAATAAAGAGAAGAAGGTCAGGTTCCCATCGTATCTGGGAACATCCGCAAACTAAACTGTCAGCATCTATCCCTGATTGGGGTAGTAGAGATTTGAAAATAGGGACGCTCCGAAGTATTCTTAAACAATTAGAGATTGACTATCAAACATTTCTTGACAGTTAATCTGATAAAGGCAACAGGCACACCCCTGCTGCCTTTTGTTTTATACGGATTGCCGCTACTTTACAATGACGAGCCGCCGTGTTTGCTGGAAGGATGGCGTTGTCAATTGGTAAAAATAGATACCACTCGCAACGCGTTCACCGAGGGTATTACGCCCATCCCAATACGCAGCACGTTCCCGACTATTGTAAAAGCCTGCGGATTGGAAACCGAGTGGCAGTGTGCGAACCAACTGACCCATTGTATCATAAATGGAGACCGATACGGGGCTGTCCTCCGAGAGTTGATAGGGAATCCATGTCTCCGGGTTAAACGGATTCGGATAGTTCTGCAACAGGCGATTCTGCGTCGGTTGACGGATGTCATCAAGCCGGACAGACAAGACCGCGTTTGCCAAGCTCTCAGGCGTCACTGTAAAACTGAGGGTTTGTGATTCAAAGTTTCCATCTGGACCAATGACACGCACTTCAACCACGTCTCCAACTCGGACAACGCTCCGCCGCGTCAGGTCAGCGGTAGCAGCAGCGAAGTAATCCCCTTGTATCGGGGCCGTTATTGTGCTATTTGTTCTGAGGTTCCGGACGATGACTTGGTGGTTTCGGTCAAACGCGGGTTTACCTTCCAAGTGTCCACTGACAACAAATGCCCATGCTTCCTGCGGCATCTCCGTGGATATGGCAGTTGGTGCTGCGGCGGCCTCGGTTTGATTTGTCCATTGTGAGCCAACGAATGCAAAGTTGCGGGTTTGTGAGACATTGACGATATAGCCTTTGCCGCCTTCAATCAGGAAACCGTCGTCGGGTGCGCTGGGTGTCCAAGCGACGAACTGTTGGCTTGCCACATCAAGCGTGATGATGGTTGTTGCTCCTGTCAAAGCGACAAGGTTTTTTGCAGTCATCGGCGTTGGTGCTGCCAAAGGCACAGAAATCATGTTCAACCCTTTAGACAGCGTGACGGTGTAGGCGTTGCTATAACTTTCCGCTTCTACTTGTGAGACAGGTCTTGCGATAAAACCGTGTCTGCGTCCATCGGGTGAGTCATAGTGTCCGACAACGGAACCGTCCTGATTGATATTCCAGCCCTCCGTGCTAATGCTACCCGGATACTGGACTGGATGTAGCCCGTGCTGGAGTGAACCGACAGAGGTGCGCGGGACATCCCCGACCTTTTTGGACCGACCAACGAGCATTCCTACATCGTTAATACCGTGGACAAAAAAGTATTCAAATTTTTCGGCTTGTGGAAGGTCGAAAGATAAAAAGCGACCCGTCGCGGTGCGCGCATAAGGATGATATATGCCGTCAGCATCTATGTAGCTACCCACCATACGACCACTCGCATTCACAAAGTCGGCATAAGTTTCCGATGCCTCAGGAGCCTCAACGATTGTATCGCCTGAGAAGCCACGGCGCACACCAGAAGCGTCTATAAAATTACCCGTCAGTGCGCCCGTCGCATCACTAATACCGTATATTTCTGTTTCGACGGCACCCGAAAAATCATGTTGTCGTAGTTCGCCATTTTCTAAGACGACACCGTGAAACAGACCGTTGCTGTCTTGGTAGTGTCCGGCGGCATTGCCATTATTACCGAGCGCATAGAAATGCGTTTTCTGCGAACCCGGGAAGTCGTATGTCGTAAAAACGTCATCAATGAGCGTAAAGGCGACTTCTTTTTCACCGTCAGCACTTTTGGTGTAGCCAGCGTAATCTTCAAAGTCGCTACTCGCTGTCAAGGCTAAAAAGTCTACACCCGGAACATCAATACTCTCAAAGGTATAGTTGGAATCAGCAGGTGTGGCAACGGGCTGATCATCGACTGGCGCAGCGGTGTCTGTTATCGGGTTGGCGATAAATCCGTGTCTGCGTCCATCTGCGGAGTCATAGTGTCCGACGATCGAACCGTCCTGATTAATATTATAGCCCTCCGTGCTAACACTATCTGGAACCTGAAATTCCTGTAGGCCCTGCTGGAACGTGCCGACATAAGTGCTCGGGACATCATCCACCGCTTTGGTTCGGGCAACGATAACATTTGCATCGTTGATACCATGCACAAAAAAGTATTCCAGATTTGCTGCTCTTGGAAGGTCGAGAGATACAAACCTGCCAGTCGGGGTACGTATGTATGGATGATATATGCCATCAGCATCTACGTAGCTGCCGACCATACCACCGCTTGAATTCACGAAATCGGCATAAGTTTCCACTGCTCCGGGGAATTCAATGATTTCGTTTCCTGAGAACCCACGGCGCACGCCAGAAGCGTCTATAAAATTCCCTGTCAGTGCCCCTGTCGTATCAGAAATACCGTAAAGGAATGTCTGGACAGCATCCGGGAAGTCGTATTGTCGCAATTCACCATTTTCCAAGACGACTCCATGATACAGCCCATCGCTATCCTCGTAGTGTCCTGCAGCGTTGCCATTATTACCGAGCGCAAAAAAATAAGTGTTCTGGGATCCCGGGAAATCGTAGGTGGTGAAAACACCGTCAATCAGCGTAAAGGCAACCTCTTTTTCACCATCAGCACTTTTGGTGTAGCCGGCGTAATCCTCAAAGTCGCTACTTGCTGTCACTGCTAAAAAATCTACACCCGGAACATCAATCGT
Source organism: uncultured Poribacteria bacterium (assembly GCA_951828385.1). Lineage (GTDB taxonomy): Bacteria > Poribacteria > WGA-4E > WGA-4E > WGA-3G > WGA-3G. Next base: position 1,220,391 of record OX639973.1, on the reverse strand, counting down.
CTCGAAGGTATAGTTATCGCTGGCGGATGCAGCGTTGTCTTGTGCAGCAGTGTCTCTTAGGAAAAAGGAATTAAAGCACATCAACAACGTAAAGATGTAAAATAAAAAGCTGGTTCTAATCTGAGTGTGCATAACAAAAACCTCACTTAAAGTATTTTATTCAAATAAAAAGAGTAATATGTTAGATACCCCATTCTGAGCGATGATGCGTGTATTTGCAGTATCGCAAGTTTGCGTTTAGCGATATGAAGTTTAATAAAATATTGGGGTAATTCTATTTTCCTCCAAACCCGGTAGGGGCGGTGTTTTTGCTGGGGTGTTTCCCTCCTAACCGCACCGGACATTGGTAAAAATTACCCGATTCAATTCTTAATCTTCATTACGCTGAAAGCGAGAACTGGGTATTCTGATACATTATAAGAGTCCTAAAAAGTATGCAACATTTTGCAAAAAAAGGCAAGAAAAATCTCATTTACAACGAGGGTAGGGAATTAGGTAGGTCCGGATTTACACGTCTGCGGGGTCCAAAAAGGTCTGCGCGGTTTCAAACCGCGCAGACCTTTAAACAAAAACCTTTTTAGACTTAAGGGAGTGCCACAGTTACATCAATAGTGCACCTGTGACACTTGTGAGTTACGGATTGATTCTACTTTACAATGACGAGTCGCCGTGTTTGCTGAAAAGATGGCGTTGTCAACTGGTAGAAATAGATACCACTGGCAACGCGTTCTCCGAGGGTATTACGTCCATCCCAATACGCGGCACGCTCGCGACTATTGTAAAAGCCTGCGGATTGAAAACCGAGCGAAAGTGTGCGAATCAACTGACCGGTTGTATCATAAATGGAGACCGATACAGAGCTGTCTTCGGAGAGCTGATACGGAATCCATGTCTCCGGGTTAAACGGATTCGGGTAGTTTTGCAACAGGAGATTCTGTGTGGGTTGACCGATGCCATCAAGCCGGACAGACAAGACCGCGTTTGCGAGATGCTCAGGGGTCACTTTAACACTGAGGGTGTGTGATTCAAAATTTCCATTCGGACCGATAACACGTACTTCAACTACATCTCCAACTTGGACGACGCTCCGTCGCGTCAAGTCAGCAGTTGCAGCAGCGAAGTAATCCGCTTGCACTGAGGCAGTTATGATGCTGTTTGTTCTCAGATTACGGACGATGACCTTGTAGCCATCAAACGCGGGTTCACCTTCCAAATGCCCACTGACAACGAATGCCCATGCTTCCCGCGGCACCTCCGTAGATATGGCAGGTGGGGCTGCGGCGGCCGCCTCGGTTTGATGCGTCCAAGATGCACCAATGAAGGCGAAGTTGCGAGTTTTCGGGACATTGACGATATAGCCTTTTCCGCCTTCGACTGTGAACCCGTCGTCGGGTGCGCTGGGTGTCCACGCGACGAAACGTTGGCTTGCCGTATCAAGCGTGATGACGGTTGTTGCCCCTGTCATGGCGACAAGTGATTTGGCAGTCATCGGTGTTGGTGATGCTAAAAGCACAGAAATCATGTTCAACCCTTTAGACAGCGTGACGGTGTAGGCGTTGCCAAAATGATCGCTCATTGCCGCATCAGTGGGTCTTGCGATAAATCCGTGTCTGCGTCCATCGGGTGAGTCGTAGTGTCCGACGACGGAACCGTCCTGATTGATATTCCACCCTTCCGTGCTAACGCTACCCGGATACTGGACTGGATGTAGCCCGTGCTGGAGTGAACCGACAGAGGTGCGCGGGACATCCCCGACCTTTTTGGATCGACCAACGAGTGTTCCAACATCGTTGATACCGTGTACAAAAAAGTATTCAAATTGTGCTGCGTTTGGAAGATCGAGAGATATAAACCTGCCATTTGCTTGACGCATGTATGGATGATATAGTCCATCAGCATCTATGTAGCTACCCACCATACGACCACTCGCGTTCACAAAGTCAGCATAAGTTTCCGATGCCTCAGGAGCCTCAACGATTGTATCGCCTGAGAATCCACGGCGAACGCCGGAAGCGTCTATAAAATTACCCGTCAGGGTGCCCGTCGCATCACTAATCCCATATATCTGCGTTTCGACGGCACCCGGGAAATCGTATTGCCGCAATTCGCCATTTTCTAAGATGACACCGTGATAGAGACCATCGCTGTCCTGGTAGTGTCCTGCGGCTCGTCCACTGTTACCGAGCGCATAGAAATGCGTTTTCTGTGAATCCGGGAAGTCGTATGTCGTAAAAACGTCATCAATGAGCGTAAAGGCGACTTCCTTTTCACCATCGGGACTTTTCGTGTAGCCGGCGTAATCCTCAAAGTCGCTACTCGCTGTCAATGCTAAAAAATCTACACCTGGAACATCAATCGTCTCGAATGTATAGTTATCGTTGGTGGGTGCAGCGTTGTCTTGTGCAGCGGTATTCCTTTATAGATTAAAAACAGACCCACTTGCTGCTAATGACAAGCGGGTTTGTGTATAGAGATGCCTAAATGTTTTGGACGGTATAAAAATTAGTCATCCCAAGGCAGTGGCACGCCTAACCGTTCACTGACCGCGCACATCTCTTTCTGCTCCATTTCACCATAGCGGATACCATCACGACGATGGTGTTCCATCCGCTCCGTTTCGATAGCACCCGGTAGCAGTGCCCTATCGGTGCCGGGCATCGGTTCGTATGTTTCACGGACATCGTGTACCATACGATCGACTTCGGCGTTGAAAACATCGGTTGGTACAACGGATTCAATATCTATAGCGAGTACCATACCTCCCTGTGGCGGTTTCCATTGTGCGGTATCTTCGGGTGGTGGTTCGGTAAAACCTGTGAGTCCGCCACCGAGCAGGTGTGCTATAGCGGTATAGCCGATGCTCTTGAAAAAAGCCGCGGGGATCATCGAAAGGAGGGGATCGAAATCGGGACCGCGTTGGTAATCCGCCATAATACAGGTTGCGGCATCCAGAACAACCGGTGGTTCATCGCCAGAGGGGATAGCAAAACAGATGGGCGGGTTGCCAAAATAACCGAGCTGCGGTTTCGGATCCCGGTTTCCGGCATTGCCGTGGTTCCGGGAACCCTGGACCGAAAAACCGATACAACCGGCTTCGTTACACATACGTGCATAGTGTCCCGCAGAGCCGTAGTGCCCAATATAACGCACCAATCCCATCCCGATGCCGACCGCTTTCGCTTTGGCGATGGCGTGTTTAGTGGCACGTACCATCGGTAGGTAGCCGAGTGTGCCGTTGCCATCAAGCACGACTGCCGTCGGTGTTTCATGGATGACACGGATGTTCGGACGTGGATTGAGACCGCCACTTTCAAAGCCTCGACAATATCTGTTAACAGTCCGTGTGCCGTGGCTACGGACACCTCGTAAGTCAGAGTTAACGAGTAAGCGGCTGATGAGTACGGCGTGTTCGTGCGTGAGACCTGCTTTCTCAAAGCAAGCGATTGAGAAGTTGAGAAGTCGTTCCTCATTTACTAAGACGAAATCTTCTGGTGGTCTGTTCATAGTTTTTCCTTTAGTGGGGTTATTCGTCCCAAGGCAATGGCACGCCTAACCGTTCACTGACACCGCGTGCGGATTCCTGTTCCATCTCGCCGTAACGGATGCCTACACGGCGATGCTGTTCTGTGCGTTCCGTTTCAATAGCACCCGGTAGCAGTGCTCTATCGGTGCCAGGTAACGGTTCGTAAGTTTCACGGACATCATGCACCATCCGATCGACTTCAGCGTTGAAAACAGCAGTTGGCACGACAGATTCAATATCTATTGCGAGAACCATGCCACCCATTCTGCCACCGCTCCATTTTGCGGTATCTTCGGGGGGTGGTTCAGTGAATCCTGTGAGTGCGCCACCGAGCAGACTTGCCACGGCAGTATAGCCGATACTCTTGAAGAAAGCGGCGGGGATGACTGAAAGCAGGGCATCAAAATCGGGTCCGCGCTGGTAGTCTGCCATAATACAGGTTGCTGCGTCGAGTACGACTGGCGGTTCATCGCCGGAGGGGATAGCGAAACATATCGGTGGGTTGCCGTAGTAGCCGAGCTGCGGTTTGGGGTCTTGATTGCCAGCGTTGCCTTGGTTCTGATACCCTTGTACTGAAAAACCGATGCAACCAGCCTCGTTACATAAGCGAGCATAGTGTCCTGCGGATCCGTAGTGCCCAATATAACGGACGAGTCCCATCCCGATGCCGACCGCTTTTGCTTTGGCGATGGCGTGCTCCGTAGCACGCACCGTCGGTAGGTAGCCGAGCGTACCGTTTCCGTCAAGCACGACTGCAGTCGGGGTTTCATGAATGACACGAATATCGGGGTTAGGGTTGAAACTTCCGTTTTCAAAGCCGCCGCAATAGCCGTTGACGGTTCGGGTGCCGTGACTCCGAACCCCTCGCAGATCGGAATTAACAAGTAGGCGACTGATGAGTGCTGCGTGTTCGTGGGTAATACCGGCTTTCTCAAAGCAGGCAGTGCTGAAGTTCAGCAGTCGTTCTTCGTCTACATGGACGAAATCTTCTGGCGGTCGATTCATCTATTTCTCCTTTGTAGCATGGTCTCCTGTTAGGCTGTGGCATCGTAGTTCGGCAGCCCTATAGGGGTGGTATCTGTCCATCTTAAAATTGTCCAAAGTTTAGTAAAAACTATACCACAAAAATTGTAGGATGTCACGTTTTTTATGAAAATGGGAACCTTCCACAACGCTTGAAAAGAAAACACTTCTTGCAGAGATATTCTAAAAGGAATGAACTATTCCGTTGTGGGTGGCGGTGTAACCTCCCAAAGTAACACTGTGTGATCCCAATTTTTACTGGCGAGCGTGCGTCCATCCGGTGAATATATGAGAGAAGAGACCCGCGTATATCCTGTGAAACTTGTCTTGTGTTCTCCGGTGTTAGCATCCCACAAGCGCACTGTACGATCATAACTGCCGGTAGCAATCGTCCTTCCATCAGGAGCATACGCGATGGCACTAACCTCACCTGTATGGCCCGTGAGTGTAATGGTATTTTCCCCTGTGGCGATATCCCATAAACGTACCATATTGTTATTTCTTTTGCTGATAGCGATCGTCCTTCCATCAGGCGAGTATACTAATGATTTGACGCCGCTCGTGTGCTGCGTCGTGATTGTGGCTTCGAGTTCGCCTGTCACAGGATTCCAGAATCGGATCTTACCGCCCAAATCCCCGCTCGCAATTGTTCTGCCATCCGGCGAGAATGTCACGACGGAGTGATAATTGTCGCCTTCATATATAATTTTACGCTTCCCTGTTCGTACGTGCCACAAATAGATCGTCCCCTCGTCGTGTGTGTAATATTCGCCAACAGTAACGACAGTGTTGCCATCGGGTGAGAACACCACGGAAGATATTTCGTATTCGCGATCTGTGAATAGTAGATGAATCAAGTTCGTGTGTTTAAGTGTCGTTTTGCGTTTGCCTGTTTTCGCGTCCCACAACTGCACGGTGTCGTTCCAATAATTTTTGGTAGCGATGGTATTGCCTTCAGGTGAATAGGCAATAGGCCTGCCTCCGATTGTCGTTAGAGTTTTGCGTTCGCCTGTCCTTACATCCCACAACCCGAAGCCGTCTGGCTCTCCAGTAGCGATAGTGTTTCCATCGGATGAATATGCAAGCAGTGTGATACGGCTATGTTTTGTGATTGTGGTTTTGTGTTTGCCGGTCTGTCCGTCCCATAACTCGGCTGTACCATCCCAATTTACAGTAGCGATGGTGTTGCTATCCGGCGAGTATGCAATAGAGGCGACTCCGAACGCGTGAGCTTTGAACTGAGTTTTGAGTCGCCTCGTTCTTGCATCCCACAACCGGACCTTACCGTTCTGAGTGCCGGTGGCGATAGTATTTCCATCGGGTGAATAGACGATAGTGTTGACAACGTTCGCATCGCTATTCCAAGGGAGTGTGGCGTTGAACCCTTGTCTATGTTTCAGCGTGGCTTTGTGTTTTCCCGTGTCAGCGTGCCACAACCGCACGGTGCTGTCCCGACTTGCAGTGGCAATGGTCTTGCCATCGGGTGAATAGACGATAGCAGTGATCCGCTTCGTGTGACCCGCGAGCTTGGCTTTGCGTTTCCCTGTGAATGCGTCCCACAGCTGCACGGTGCTATCTTTATTCTTTCGCCAACCGCTGCCGGTGGTAATGGTGGTGCCATCGGGTGAATATGCAACAGTCGTGACACCATTTGTATGATATCCGCTGAGTGTGCCGATGCGTTGCAGTGTCATCGTGTCCCAGACCCGCACTGCATTGTCTGAATTGCCACTAACAATTCTGGTGCCGTCGGGTGAGTATGCGATGGCAGTAATTTCGCGTCCATACTTTGTGAGTGTGCCTATCCGTTGCTTTGTGGTAACGTCCCAAAAGCCGACTTTGCTGTCGTTCATTGCTCTTGCGATTGTAGTGCCGTCGGGTGAATATGCGAATGCAAAAACAGAGGTGCTATCTGTCTGCGGTAGCAGATCGAGTGCTTTGCCGGTAGCAGGATCATAGAACCAAATCCCGATGGAGCTGGAAATTGCGAGCCGACTGCCATCCGGAGAGAATTGGACTTTACCTATATCTCCCTTACCGAGCCGTGTTTTCGCGCCTTTGGGTAAACCGAATTGTGTGTAGTCTTGCGCGAGGGTTGGGAGACAGCACATTGGAATTATCAATAGCATCCGTATCAAGAGAAGGGGAATTTTCATGGGACGATCTATCTCCTCTTACGCGTTTGCGGTTATTCTTTCTCTAAAGTTGTTTTTCTCTCTTTGATTAGTACCGTGCCGTCTTGACTCACCTGTGCAGTAGTCGTGCCATCGGGGGAAGGCAACAACCACTTGGAACCACTTGGCGCGTCAGCAAGCGTTGGGGTAAGTTCCTTTCCTGTCGCAGCATGCCACACCCGTATCTTATTGTTCCAATCCCCAGTCGCGATGATTCTTTTCCCATCCTTTGAAAATGCCACAGTCCGCACAGCACCTGGTCCTTTAAATATGACCCTTTTGCGTATGCCTGTCCTTGCATCCCACAAATATATTGTCCCTTTTTCGATCGTGTAATAATCTCCACCCGTAACGATGGTATTCCCGTCGGGGGAATAAGCGATGGGACCTATATCATACTCACGGTTTTGAAGTAGCAAAAAAATGGTGTCAATCAAACCAAAATGCTTGAGTGTCGCTTTGTGTTTGCCTGTTTTTGCATCCCGTAACAGCACTCGATCATTGTATGAACTCACTACAGCAATCGTTTTACCATCGGGAGAATATGTGATGTTGAAAATGATACCATCTTTATCTCCCGTAAAAGTGTTTTTAAGTTTTGCTGTGGATGCATCCCAAAAGTGTACCTTGCCTTCTTGATTTCCGGTGACAATTGTCTTACCGTCAGGCGAATATGCAGCGGTGTTGATGCGCATATATTCTGTGAGTGTCGCTTTGGATTTACCTGTCGCGGTATCCCACAATCGCACTGTGCCATCTGAACTGCCCGTAGCGATAGTGTTTCCGTCTGGCGCGTATGCGATAGATTTGACACGCTCTGTGTGTCCAGTGAGGGTAGATTTAAGTTTCAGTGTTTGTGTATCCCACAATTGCACATTTCCGTTTCCGCCGCCGCAGACGATGATGTTGCCATCTGGAGAATATGCCAAGGCCCTCACGCCTCCGACTGCGGAAGTGAGTGTCGTTTGGTGCGTTCCCGTGGTGGCATCCCACAACCGAATTGTCCCATCGTAGCTGCCGGTCGCGATAATCTTGCTATCTGGCGAATATGCGACATAAGCAACCTGTTTTGTGTGTCCAGTAAGCGTGATTTTGTGATTGCCTGTTTTCCCATCCCACAGGTATGCTGCGTTGTCGGAGCCCACAGTGGCGAAAGTTGGTCCATCCAAAGAGAACACAACTAAATTAACACCTTTTGAATGCCTGCTTCTTATGGGTATGTGTTTTCCTGTTTGTACATTCCATAAGTGGGCGGTTTTATTGTTAAACCCGCTAAAGGAGGCGGAGGCAATATAATTCCCGTCAGGCGAAAAGGCGATAGATTTAACATTGTGTAAGTGTCCAAGACGCATCTCTTTTGCTTCTCCAGTCGTGGCATCCCACACCTCTACTGAATACCTTGAACTTCTACTTGCGTTTCTCTTTTTCGCGCTAACACCAATGCCGATCCTGTTACCATCAGGTGAAAAAGCAAAAGCGTAGGGGGATCTTATGTTCGGACGTGGTAGCAATTTCAATGCTTTCCCTGTTTGTGGATCGTGGAACCAGATGCCGATAGCCGTTGAAATTGCCAGTTGACTACCATCTGGAGAAAAGTGGACTTCGCCGAGGGCACCTCTGCCGATACGTGCTATTGCCCCTTCCGGTAAGCCGATTTGTGGGTTATCCTGTGCAGTCGATGGGAAGCAGCAAACCGAAACGATAATTGCTGTGAATATCAGAAAAAAGGAAGTTTTCATGGTGTGTATCTCCTTTTTGTAATCGCAAACAGTTCATTTTTCAAAAAGCCTGTTGGGTTCGTTCCTAACGTTACTTTTGTTGTAAAATGTTTCGGCTTCTTTCAAAAAATCAGGTTTGCTAAACACATGAAAACTTCCTATACAGTACCTGAATCCCCAGGTCCGGTAGGGGCGGTTTGCAACCGTACCATAGGTAGCAACTTGGGTTACCTTTAAGGGGCAATCTGTTTATGGAACTGCTTTTCTCCGTCTTTGATGGTGAAGATGACTGCGCTTTTGGTCGGATGACGATTTTCGTTATAACTGGCGATGGTCGTTGCACCGATGTAATTCTCAGTAGCAGCGAGTTGCTCCCGTATCTTTTCTGGGGCGAGGCTGCCGGCGCGTTCAACGGCTTCAAAAAGTAGTTTGACCGCGTCGTAACTGACAGCGACACCACCAGTAGGTGTAGATTCATAGATGGATTCGTAAGTGTCAACAAACGCTCTGGCGTTCGGTTCATTTGTGTCTGGCGAAAAATGCCCACTGAAAAAACTGCCTTCTATTTCGGCATCTTCGTCGTCATACAGAAGTTCACTATCCCATGAATCCGCCCCGAGGAAGATTGTCGGGGCTCCATCGGCATTGCGCATCGGAATCTGTCGTGCCTGTTGCGTTATAAGCGATACATCTTGAACGAACCCGGCTACGAAGAGCGCGTCGGGTTGCATAGATGCGATATGAGAAAGCTGCGCTGTGAAATCTGAGATGCCGCCTTCGTGGAACGCATGTGTGGCGATTGTGCCACCAAGATCGCTGAAATTGGATGCGAAGAATTCAGAAATCCCTTCAGTGTAAAGGTCTCCACTCCGTGTGATAATCGCGGCGGTAGAGAGGTCGAGATCCGATATAGCAAACTGTGCCATGACAGCCCCTTGAAAACTATCCGTAAAGGATGCCATGAAGACGAAGTTGCCGGCGTTTGTTACGTTTGGGTTCGTTGCCGTTGTCGTAATCATAGGGATTCCATACCGTTGTGCTATCGGTCCTACCACAACAGCGTGAGAAGAGCGATTGGGCCCAATGAGTGCGATAATTCCGTCTTCAACAATGAGTCTCTCAGCGATTTGCGCGGAGACCTCCGGTATCGCTTCTTTGTTAATATGCCCAATCAATTCAACGGGTGTCCCCAGCAGGCCGCCGCGCTGGTTGATTTCCGTAACAGCCATCTCTGCGCCGTTTGGGTACGTAACACGTTCACCAGCGACGACGAAACCGATCTTGAGGGTTTCTTCTTGTTGTTGAGGCGTGACAATTTTTTGGATGCTGTCGCAGCCGATTGATATTGCAAGCAATATGCTAAAACTAATGAGCACTAAGAATTTTTGCATGGTGATAAAGTCCTTAGAAAAAATGGTTTCCTTTGTTTATGATATTTGATACAATGTTTTGAATCGCGTGGAAAACTGTGAGTCTGTGCTAAGATGTGCGCAACCTAACAGGATACGCTACAAGGCGGTCTTAATATAATCCAAGTTTCCATTTTTGTAGCATAGGAGACCGTTAGCCTGTGCTAAGATGTGCGCAACCTAACAGGATACGCTACAAGACCGTGTGTTAAATATAATATTAAATCTAAAAATAAACAAGTCAATTTGATATAAAACGCAGCGGTTATCGGTTGTCAGTAAGTGCTGAGAGTCGCCTGCTATCTATTATGGAAAATTTAATCACAGTGATTGGGCGCGGTCATTCTGGGACGCGCGCCATTTCACATACATTATACGCCAGCGGGGTTTTCATGGGGAGCCAAATTAACCCTTCTGGCGATAAGATCCCTCCGCATGCGATGTATGATGCCTGCCGAGTCATGGCACAATATGTCAAATGGGAGGGCGGACTCTCATGGGATTTTGATCCGTTATTTACGATGCCGATTGATCCAGAGTTTGAACGGCTTATTAGGACCTACTTGGCGGATGTGTTACAGAACCCTGCTCCGCATAAAGGTTGGAAGATCCCAGAGACGACGCTCGTCTACCCCTGGATAATCCGGATGTTTCCTGAGATAAAGTACATCCACTGGATTCGCGATCCGCGGGATTGTATTCGGGGCAGCCACAAAACGGATGACCTTCGAGATTTTGGCGTTGTGTATCCTGAAACGGATGACATCTATGAGAGACGCGCGATTTCTTGGATCTATCAATATAAACTCATGCAAGCGACACCGATGCCTAAAAATGTCATCCAAATTCGCTTTGAGGATTTCGTGTTAGATCAAGAACGGACGCTCAAGACGCTTGAGGCATTCTTAGATATCCCATTGGGTAGGATCATCGTCCGCACGGACGCAGTGGCGCGCTGGAAAAAAGACCTCGCGGCATTGAATCAAGGCGCGTCGTTACCGCACTACGAGTTTGAGTTTCTAAAAAAAGCAATCGTTGAAAACGGTTACCCGTTAACAGCAACGTAACAGAAGAAAGGAACTATTTATGGCAACGAATACACCTTACCGTGTTGGGCTCGTCGGAACCGGGGGCATTGCGAACGCACACGGTGGCGCATGTCAGCAAGCACCGAGTGCAGAATTGGCGGCGATCTGTGATGTGTCGGAAAATGCGTTAACTAATTTCGGTGAGCGGTTTGATGTGGCACCTGAGAACCAGTACCTCTCTTTAGAAGAGATGTTAGATGCTGAGGACTTGGACATCGCTGTTATCTGTACATGGGGCGCGTTCCACGCTGAGGTCGGTATCCAGCTGTCTGAATCCCGCCAAGTCAAAGCGATTTTGTGTGAAAAGCCGTTCACGTTGACAGCGGCGGAAGCCGAAGTGTTTGTCGGCGCGGCACAAGAGAACGGGGTTTTGGTAGCGGAAGCGTTTAAGTTCCGGCATCACCCGATGCATATCAAGGCGAAAGAACTCATTGATTCCGGTGCCATCGGCGAGTTTATGACGCTCCGCAGCACCTTCTGCACCGGTGGTGGCGGCGGCGGTCCCGAAACCCGTAAACCAGAGGCAAATTGGCGGTTTAATAAAGCGAAGGGTGGCGGTAGTATCTACGATTTGGCGTGTTACAATATCCACCATGCGCGATTTATGTTTGGTGATGAACCGATTCGCGTGTCTGGGGCGTCTCAAGCCGGGATGGAAGTGGATGATGCTTCCTATCTACTTTTAGTATTCCCGGGTGAAAAAACCGCCCAGATTTCTACCGGTTTTAATTGTGCGGGCGGCCAATATGCCGAAATGGCTGGACTGGGTGGCATGCTTCGAATTGATGCCGCCTGGAATAATAGTGGTTCTCCAGTTAAAATTGTGCTACAGAATAGAGAAGGTCATCAAGTGATTGATATTGAGCCTTGTAATCAGTTTGCTGTGCAACTTGAGCATCTATGTGAGTGTTTGGCGACAGGAAAACCGCACCGTATTTCACCCGAAAGTTGCGTCAATCAGATGCGTGTCATTGATGCCGCCTTTGAAGCGATGGCGACGGGACGGACAGTTGAATTAGGGTAACAAATTTAAATGGTTATCGGCTGTCGGCTGATGGCTGATAACCGCCAACTATTTATTATTATGGCGAATTTCATAGAGACGAAAGCACTTACCTTTGACCTGTTCGGCACGATTTTGGATTTGGGTGGCAGTCTTACGCCGTTCATTGGTGAATCACTGGATGTCCACGCTGCCGCTGATGTATCAGCAGACGAATTTTGGGCGCAGTGGCGTTATCGACAGCGGATTGAGCAATATCAGGATACGATCATGATGCTCGGACATAGCGGCTATCTGGAGACGGTACGGCGCGCGTTGCACTACACGCTGAGACGTAACAGTATTGATACTTCGGTCGATACAATGAAGGCGTTTATGCAGGGGTGGCAGCAGCTTTCCCCTTTTCCAGAAGTTTTAGCTGCGCTCTCACGGCTTCAATCTCGGTATCAGTTGGTCGTTTTATCCAACGGGGATCCGTCGTTTTTGGAGTACCTTGTTAGAGAACGAGTTGCGTGGGATTTTGACGATGTCATCTCGGTTACATCGGTGGGCGCGTTTAAACCGCATCCAGCGGTCTATCGTGCCGCAGCAGGGCAGTTAGGACTTGAAGTCAACGCGTGTCTCATGGTATCCGCGAATTCGTTTGACATCATGGGGGCACGGGCATGTGGATATAAGGGCGCGTTTGTCAATCGTTATGGACTGCCGTATGAGGATACTCCGTACCAACCCGATGTAACAGTGAGCGATTTTACCGGATTGGCTGAGGCGTTGCTGTAAGTGCTAATGAACCGCTTGTAACAGTGGAGGCGGAAGCGGGTGTTGCCTATTTATAGTTTGTATCAAATGACCCCATGAGTTACACTAATAGTATGCGTTAACCTAACAAGTAGATGTATTTTTATCACCGATACTCTACTCATGGAGGTCACTATGACACGCCAAAATGATACCGCCTATGGTATCAAACGACTCGAATCCAAGAACGCAAGAGCTGCGATTATTCAGAAGATTTCAGCAGACTTTAATCTTATGCCTATCGTTGCTGAAGCCTACTATAAACAGATTTCAAGTTACTTTGAGCAACACGCCGATGTGCAACTGACATCCGGGCAAATCTGTTATGAAGCCGTCGCCGCCGAGGAACCCGCAGGTAAACACATCGCTTTAGCGAGAAAAGTCTCCTGTCGGTTGACACTCAATGCCATTCAGGAGGACTTTGAAGTCTTAGGCACTTATGGGCTTGCAGGACTCAGACGCCATCGCATCCTCCGATTGACCCAAGAAGCTTATGACCAAGAGGCCTTGTTGAGTCATGAGGATCTGGCGGTGTTATTAACCACCAGTCCCGCCACTGTCAAACGCGACATCCGAGCGTTAAAGCAGGCCGGCTATTTCGTGATGACGCGCGGGGCAAAACACGACATGGGCCCCGGCACGTCCCATAAAACCCAGATCTTGGAGTTGTATTTCAAGGCGTATACCTTCACCGAGATTGAGCAAAAGACGAACCACTCTGAACGCGCTGTCTGGCGGTACTTGAAAGACTTCACACAAGTCGCAACACTGCATCATCAAGGCTTTCCTGACGCACAGATACGGCTCATCACTCACTTCTCCGACCGACTCATACGCGAGTATCTCGCGCTGTATAAGGAATACCAGAACACGGACCGAATGACCGAGCGCCTTCACCCAGAACCAGCGGATCCAAAAAAGGGGGAACTCTCATGAGCAAACCTTTGACGCGCACGCAGATCAACGAGAAGAAGTTCAGACGCATCAACGATAAATCGCTACGCCAGCTGCTGATCCATCGCTTTCTCAATGACTATGGCTATGACAAAGGCGAAGTCACGGCTACCGCTATTGTTGATGATATTCTTAAGACCGTTGAGGACTATTTCGTGATTACCCTCCCTTTGGAGAAACTCGCCACGGGGGATCAACTCCCTGATGAACGGTTGCTGAGTTATGGACACCTCGTTTGGATGGCTGTACCTATTGAGGAACACCCTGAAAGAGGAAAATCCATCATCAAAACGCGTATGAAACCTATCATCCTGACATACCTCGCCACAGAGGATATTGAATCCTTTCGCAACGGTTTTACCTCACGGAAACCACTGCGGATCAATCGCTTGGTTCGCTGGTGTCATCAAGCTTATGACCAAGGGGCCTTATTGACACAACTCGACTTAGCCGTCTTGCTCAATGTCTGTGATGCTGTCGTCTGTGATTATGTCAATGAGTGGCAAAAGACCACTGGCGAAATCCTGCCCACTCGGGGCAATATCCATGATTTATCGGGTGCTATTACCCACAAGAAAGAGATCATAACCCGCTATCTTCAAGGATATCTCACCCCGAGTATTGCTGCGAAAACCAAGCACTCTAAAGAAGCAGTTGACCGATACATTCGCGACTATGAGATCGTCAAAGTCGTTCGCAAGGCAACCGCTGATATTGACAACATCTCACAGATTACACGACTTTCGAGACGCGTCATTTCTCAATATCTCGACCTGATTCCCAAGCACCAACTCCAAGCCATAGATGCAAACCTCGCCAATTCAGCCGCAAACGATAACGCGACAGAGCAAGGAGAAACCCAATGATACCCTAACCTCCTGTTCCTAACCCATTTGACTTGGCAAAACCGGAGCCGCTTCTGTAAAAATACGCTTGACAGTCGTTTCCCGGTTTTGCTATACTTTAGACGTGTGGATCGCTCAGCACATCATTTTTCAATGAAGATGCCAGCGAATCCAACGCAACCCACTGAGAAACCATCGCTGGGAAGTCAATAAACATCAACCTTCCAGCTATCCTATGGTCATTTGATACTATTTCATAATCAACATCTTACGTGTTGCAATAAAATCGCCTGCCGTGAGTGTATAGAAATATACGCCACTTGCGACGGTTTCACCGAGTTCGTTATTGCCGTCCCAATACGCTGCGCGACTCCGCTCCTGATAAGTACCCACGGGTTGATGTCCGAGCCCCAAAGTTCGCACTACTTTTCCATCTGCTGCATAAATCGTGAGTGTCACATCCGCAGGGACTGATAGTTGATACGGTATCCATGTTTCTGGATTAAAGGGATTTGGGTAGTTTGGCAGAAGTGCTGTTTCTTGCGGTATTTGGACTGCCAAAGCATGTGCAGGATCCACTCTACCATTAGGATTTACATTCTCTACAATCTGTAATGATTTGATTCCGTTTTCTATTATCAGCGGAATATCCCACAATAGTACCGTTGCATCATCACTCGCTGTCGCAAGCGTTTTTCCATCCGGGCTGAATGCAATACGCGTGATTCGCTTGGTATGTCCAGTGAGGGTGGTTATATGGGTGGCAGTTTCAACGTCCCAGAGTCGGACGGTCGTGTCCGAGCTACCACTTGCTAAAATCCGCCCGTCCGGGCTAAAGGCAATGCTCCGAAGCCTATCGGTATGTCCACTGAGTTCAGATTTGAGTTCACCACTGCTAATATCCCGTAGCGATATGTTGATCCATCCGCTGGCAAGCGTCTGTCCGTCTGGACTGAAAGCAATGCAGTTTGAACGTCCACGGAGGGTTGCTATTTCTTCTCTATTGAAAATATCCCAGAGTCGTACGGTTGCGTCTGCTTGGCCACCAGCACTGGCAAGTATTTGACCATTGGGACTGAAGGCGATGCTTGAAACACCGGTTATATGCTTGACGAATGTCGCTTGATGGTAGCCGGTTTCGGTCTTCCATAGGCACACCTTTTCGTCGCGACCGGCGCTCGCGATTAAACGGCTATCATGGCTAAATGCAATATCATTGATACCGCCCCACTGATGCCCGACGAGTATCATTTTCAGTTCACCACTGTTTGGATCCCAGAGGCGTATCTTCGGGTCGTCAACACCACCACCACTTGCGACTGTTCTTCCATCCGGACTGAATGCGACTGAGGTAACTTCGTAGGTATGCCCAATGAGAACGCGTTTTTGATGAACCGTTTCAACATCCCAGAGGTAAACTTTTTTGTCCCAACCACCAGCATGAGCGAGGGTTTGCCCATCCGGGCTGAAGGCAATACTTGTAAATTCCGTTATATGTCCGGTAAATGTTGCTGTCCGGTCGTGATTGACAGCATCCCAGAGACACACCGTGCCATCCAGACTGCTACTTGCGATTAGTTTTCCGTCCGGACTGAACGCAACGCTTCTGACTTCGAGTCCGTGTCCGATGAGCGTAGTTTTATACGTGCCACTCGCAGCGTTCCAGAGACACACCGTGCCATCACTGCTGCCGCTTGCGAGTGTTTTCCCATCTGGGCTAAAGGCGACACTATAAACACTGTTAGTATGTCCTGTGAGTGTCGCGCTGAGTTCAGCGGTGGCAACATCCCATAGAGACACTGTATCGTCCCAATTGGCAGTTGCGAGGGTCTCACCATTTGGACTGAAGGTAATCACATTGACATTGTCTATGTGATCGTTATTTATATCCCTTGTGAATGTGTTTTTGAGATCGTTATTTGAAGTATCCCACAGATACACGATCGCGTCACTTAAAGTTGCGATTGTTTTACCGTCAGGGCTGAAGGCAATAGAATCAACACCACTTGTATGCGCCGAGAGGGTTGCTCGGAGATTACCGGTATTGACATCCCACAAATACGCCGCTTGGTCCCTGGTGGAGCGCGAACCGCCCGCGAGGGTCCGACCGTCTGGACTGAACGCGATGCTGCGAACCGACGAAATACGTCCAGTGAAGACAGTTTTATGTGTACTGGCGTGAATATCCCACAGATGGACGGTATCGCCATCGCTACTGCTGGCGAGGAGACTGCCATCTGGGCTAAAAGCGATACACTCGACAGTGTCCGTAGGTCCCGTGATCAGGCGCACTGCTTCTCTTGTGTAAGCATCGTAAATCCAGATGCCGATTGAGGTTGGAACAGCGAGTAGATTACTATCAGGAGAAAAGGCGATGTTGTCAGATATAAAGCCTTTCCCGATACGTGCTTTCGCCCCTTCAGGTAGATGCCATTGTGTATAGTCTTGGGCGGCGATATTTTGTAAAAATAGGGCTGAAACCATCAGTAGCGTTAGGATCGAAAATTGTCTGGTTTTCATGGGGGCTGTCTCCTGTTCAATTGGCTATCAGCTCTCAACCATCGGCTTTCAGTTAATCTGGGGTTTAGCACACCAAATTCCTTTTGTTCCTGACGACTGATTGCGGACGGCTTCTTGATAACTCATTTCCGTATTACCATTCTACGGGTCATTGTGGCGTGTCCAGCGGAGAGGGTGTAGAAGTAGATACCACTGGCGACCTGTTCACCAAGCTCATTTTTCCCATCCCAATGCACGGCGCGACTTGGACTTTGATAGATACCCTCAGATTGGAACCCCAAGGTGAATGTCCGAATCAATGCTCCACTGGCGGCATAGATGTGGAGGGTCACATCTGCTGGTTCAGCCAACTGATAGGGTATCCATGTCTCAGGATTAAATGGGTTCGGATAATTCGGCAGAAGTATTGTCTCCTTTGGAGACAGTGCCGCCAAAAGACGTTCAAGGTTCGTAATACCTTTCTGAAAGACAAAGGTTGTGTTGTCAATGCGTTGCGCGGCTGTTAGCCAAAGTTGGACTTCTGCTGCAGTGAGCGGCTCTGTAATTCG
This sequence comes from uncultured Poribacteria bacterium, assembly GCA_951828385.1. Classification (GTDB taxonomy): domain Bacteria; phylum Poribacteria; class WGA-4E; order WGA-4E; family WGA-3G; genus WGA-3G. Next base: position 1,202,788 of record OX639973.1, on the reverse strand, counting down.
CAGGTGTGCAGCAGGGGCATCGGCGCCCACACCAAGTTCACCGGCGACCAGAACGAGATCAATGATGTTGACAACGCCGTCCGCGTTGACATCTGCGTCGTTTTCTCCGAGCAGCCCGAAGTGCGCGGCGATAAACTTCAAATCTTGCGTATCCACCGTCCCATCGCGGTTGACGTCCTCCGCAATCTGGGGCCTTTCTACTAACGGTGTGACATCCCACAATAGGATTGTTTGATCCGAACTTCCGCTTGCAAGGGTGCGTCCATCCGGACTGAACGCGAGGCTTGAGACTCTTCCCGTGTGTCCGGTGAATGTCATTTGTTGCATACCAGTATTAACGTCCCACAACTGCACTGTTTTGTCATGCCGGCCACCACCACTTGCGAGCGTTTGGCTATCGGGACTGAATGCGACACTCTCAACACTATCTATGTGTCCAGTGAGTGTGGTTTTGTACGCGCCTGTGACAGCATCCCAGAGACGGATGGTCGTGTCACGGCTCCCACTTGCGAGCGTTTTTCCGTCCGGACTGAACGCGACGCTATTGACCCCGTCCGTATGCCCAGTAAGTGTCATTTTATCTGTCTCATTGATAATATCCCATAAGCGGACTGTTTGATCCGAACTTCCACTTGCGAGGGTGCGGCTATTCGGATGAAAAGCGATAGAAGTAATCCCTTCAGTGTGTCCCGTAAGTGTTGCTTTGTGAGTGCGTCCACCATACCAGATCTGTATCTTCATGTCTGTATGTCCACTTCCACTTGCAAGGAAGCGTCCATCTGGACTAAAGGCAAGTGCCCTAATTCCGCCGCCAGAGACACCGCTCCCAGTATACCCTTTCATAGTTGTTTTGAGATATGCCCTTTCAGTATCCCATAGGTATATCCGCCAACCCCCTTCTCCGGCAAGGGTCTTGCCATCGGGACTGAAGGCAATGCTACCGATCCAATCATCAATTCTCTCCGCAATGAGTGCTGCTTTATACTGCCTATTGCTGACATCCCATAGATGCACAATGTGGTATCCACCCGTACTCGCGAGGGTGCTACCATCAGGTGAGAACGCGATACACCATCCATTTGACAGATACCCGCCGATTTCGCCTTTTTGTACGCCGGTCTCGGTGTCCCAGAGCAGCAGCTGCGAACCACCGCCGCTGACGAGGGTGCTGCCATCCGGACTGAAAGCAAGGGAATTAACAAACGATGTATGTTTGGTGAGTGCTGCTTTATGTTCACCGCTAACAACATCCCATAAATTCAATTCGTATCGCGCACCGGTTGCAAGCGTTTTTCTATCCGGGTGAAAGGCAAGGATTGAAATCTTACCCGTATCAACCGTTCTTTCGTGTTTGCCCGTGACAGTATCCCAGACGTACACGCCTTCTTCATTGAAAGCTGCGCTTACGAGCAATTGTCCATCGGAACTGAATGCTACATTAGAGATACCAGAGGTATGTTCACCGAAGTAGGTATGATCGGTGAGGACAGTTTTCTCTTTTTCAGTCGCAATATCCCACAATCGCACCGTATTGTCCCAAGCCCCACTCGCGAGGGTTTTGCTGTCCGGACTAAAGGCTATTGTGCTGATGGTGCGCGTATGTCCAACGAGCGTTGCTTTGTGTGCACCGCTCACCGGATCCCAGAGATGCACTGTCTCATCCGAACCGCCGCCAGCGAGGATAGTGCCGTCCGGACTGAAGGCGATGCTGTTAATAGATTTTGTATGTCCAGTGAGTGTGGATTTAAGAGTACCCGTGTTAACATCCCACAGTCGTACCGTCTCATCATAACTGCTACTGACGAGGGTGTTTCCATCTGGGCTGAACGCAATGCTTGTGGTGGTATCCGTATGTCCAGTGAGCAGATCCAGTTCCACGAGACTGTGTGCATCGTAGATCCAAATTCCGATGTTATTGGCGATTGCCAAACGGTTGCCGTCAGGAGAATACGCGATCTCACCTATTCCTCCCTTGCCCAATCGTGCTTTGGTACCTTCGGGTAAACGAAATTGTGTATAATCCTGAGCAAAAACGTGTGATAGAGAGTAGCTTGAAACTATCAATAGTATTGGAATTGAAATACGCAGCATTTTCATCGGTTCATCCCCCAATTCGGTGTATCTTGGCATATCATATTAGGAACATAGCAAATATGATGCCAACTCGGTAGAAAACCGGGCTTATTCGCAAATAGAGGCGAGGAACCGTATCTATAGGTGAATAGAGGGAGTGTTCGTCTTGTATTATAGGGCAGCTATGGAATGTTGATGGGGGTATGTGTGGTAAGAAATGCCCCAAAATGTGCATAATATGCCCGATATTGTTCATTGTGTGGACATAAAGCACAAGTTAGGGCAAAAAAGGAAGATGAAAAACAGATAGATAAGGTCATTTGATACTATTTCGTAATCACCATCTTCCGGGTTGCCGTGAAATTTCCAGCAGTTAACGTATAGAAATATACACCGCTCGCCACGGGTTCACCGAGTTCGTTATTGCCGTCCCAATACGCTGCGCGGCTCCGATCCTGATAAGTACCCACGGGTTGATGTCCGAGCCCTAAAGTTCGCACTACTTTTCCATCTGCTGCATAAATCGTGAGTGTCACATCCGCAGGGACTGATAGTTGATAGGGTATCCATGTTTCTGGATTAAAGGGGTTCGGATAGTTTGGCAGAAGTGCTGTCTCGTTCGGTGTCAATGCTGCAAGGAGTTGTTGCAGCATATAGATACCGCGTTGAAAAGTGGGATCTGTGAGTGTGATTTGTTCTGCTTCCCGTAGCCACTGTTGTACATCTGTTCTTGTGAAAGCAATTTCGGCATCTCGTCTCCACGCGGCTGGCGCGCCTGCGGCATCCATTAGTGCGCCGGCTACCAGCGTGAGATCGACAATATCAACGATTTCATCTCCGTTGACATCCGCTAAATTTTCACCTGTCTGTGAAAAGTTTGCGGCGACAAGTGCTAAATCTTGGACATTCACGACACCATCGCCATTCAGATCTCCTGTTAGCAGCATCGGTGCTGTGACTTGGCCACTTTTAACGCGCGCGTATGAAATCCTACCAACACTGTTAGTGAGGCGTACGTCGGATAACGTCAGCGTAGACGCTTTCGGAGTGACAACCTCGAATGTAAGATTAGTGAGCGTTCCAGAACCGCTGGCTTCTCCGCCGAGAGACGTTGCGGCAAGCGTTACGCTGTTCTCTGCAATGAGCGCAGGGATCACGTACGCGTCCGACGGTAGGTAGTCTCCATTTGTGCTTTCAAGAAAACGGAGCGCAGAGGGGTCAAACCGTACGGTTGCCTGATAACCCGCCACGGTGCTTCCGTCTGCAATACTAAGAGAAAATGTGAGTTGTTCCCCGATCGCAGGTGATTGTACTGGAGATGGCGAAAAGCTCACAGTCGCGTACATATTAGTTGGTGGACTGAAATTCCATAGGAGCACTGTGCCATCTAAACTTGCACTGGCGAGCGTCTCTCCATCAGGACTGAGTGTGACACCAAGGACACCGTTTGTATGCCCTCTCAGGGTTTGCACGCGCGCACCAGAGATAGTATCCCACAGACGGATCGTGCCATCGAAGCTTGCGCTTACGAGCGTGTTGCCATCTGAACTGTATGCGATGCTAAGGACGTAATTTGTGTGTCCAGTTAACGTCCGCTTCTGCTCGCCGAAAGCGGTATCCCATAGACGGATGGTGCCGTCATCACTCCCACTCGCGAGTGTCCCCCCATTCGGGCTGAACACAACGCTTCTGACATAATCCGTATGTCCAATCAGCGTCTGCTCATGTTGAGCGGATGTAACATCCCATAGATAGATAGTCCCGTCCGTACTGCCGCTTGCGAGTGTGTCACCATCTGGGTTGAACGCAAGGGTCAGTACCCCCTCTGTATGCCCTATCAACGCCTGCTGGTGTTCACCTGTGGCAGCGTTCCATAGGTGGATGGTGCCATCTAAACTTGCACTGGCGAGTACGCTACCATCCGGGCTGAACGTAACGCTTCTGACAGCATCTGCATGTCCTGTGAGTGTTTGCTGATGTTCGCCGGATGCGACATTCCATAAACGGATGGTGCCGTCATCACTACCACTTGCCAACGTTTGACCGTCAGGACTGAATGCGATGCTCCGGACCCAAGCAGTATGCTCGGTCAAAGTGTACGTGGATACGCCAGAGTTTGTGTTCCACAGATGCACTGTCCCGTCCGCGCTACCGCTTGCAAGCGTTCCAGCAGTCGTACTAAATGCGACGCTACTAATATAATCCGTATACCCTGTGAGTGTCTGCCTGTGTCCGCCGAAGACCGCGTCCCACAAGCGAATGGTGCCATCCGCACTGGCACTCGCAAGCGTTCCACCACTGGAACTGTATGCAACGCTCAGAACCGCCCTCGTATGTCCTTCAAGCGTCAGATTGTGCTGACCGGATGCAGCATTCCACACGCGGATCGTGCCATCGCCACTCCCACTCGCGATGGTATCACCATTTGCCCCGAACGCAATACTTAAGATAGCACCCGTGTGCCCAGGTAGCGTCCGCTGGGACACACCGAAGGTCGTATGCCACAAGCGGATAGTGCCATCTCTACCGCCACTCACAAGGTTTCCTCCATTTGGGTTGAAAGCGACAGTATAGACAGCATCCGTATGGCCTTGTAATGTCCGCTGTTCCTCACCGGATGCGACGTTCCATAGAATAATAGTGGTGTCAGCACTGGCACTTGCGAGTGTATCTCCGCTGGCATTGAAGGCGAGGTCGTAAACGGCATCGGTATGTCCGCGCAGCGTTTGTTGTTGTTCGCCGGATGCGACGTTCCATAGAATAATAGTGGTGTCAGCACTGGCACTTGCGAATGTATCTCCGCTGGCATTGAAGGCGATGTTGTAAACGGCATCGGTATGTCCGCGCAGCGTTTGCTGATGTTCGCCTGTGGTAGTATTCCATAGATCAATGTTGCCGTCCCTACCGCCACTGGCAAGCGTTCCGCTATCGGGACTAAACGCGACGCTATTAACACCGCGTGTGTGTTCTGTGAGCAGGACGACTTCCTGATAAGTCTGTGTGTCATAGAGCCAAACACCGATAGAGGTTGCGACCGCTAAGCGTGTGCCATCTGATGAATACTGTAGCTCATTTATCCATCCTTTACCGAGTCGTGCTTTGGCACCTTCAGGTAGACTGAATAGGGATGGATCTTGGGCGAAGCTATTTGGTAGATAGGCATTTAAAAGGATGAAGAGTGTCAAGAAGATAGAAGATATTATTATTTTTTTCATTATGAATCAGATTTCTCCTTTGGCTGGTTTCTGTGGTAGGTCGCTTAGGAAGTTCAGGCAACTTTTCTAAGTATATCGCGAAAAAATTGGGTGGCATCGAGTTGATTCATGACCAGACATATATCTCATTATCGTCTGGGGAATATCCGATAAAAACCGCCAAAACGATTCGGGCGCGTGTACCTTGAACGGGCGGGACTTCATGGATACACCGCGTGTTGAAGAAATAGAGATCCCCTTGATTCAGATCGACTTGATAGTTTTCCACGCCATTTGCAGCGGCATACTTGTCAAAAGTTTCCTCGGCGATATGGGGTTGAATTTCCTCCGACCAGAGACACCGATGCAGGATAGCTTGCGTTCCTGTTCCGTTTTCGTCTGCATTTTGGACACATAACACGCCTGCAAACTGATGCTCAAAGCGATAAACTTCATAATCGGTGCGTTGCTCACGATATTTGACATGATCGATGTGTGGCTTGTAGCTATGGGTTTCGTAGTGGACGCGGAAAATAGCAGGCCCGTAGCGTGAACCGTCCGATTCACGGGCAACCTTAACCTCTTTTCCAGGGGAAAGCGCAGTGAGCGAATCATAGATGAGGTCAACAGGATCATCAAATCCGTTGAATAGAAAGTTAAAAAGATGTTCTGTTGTTTGCGCGTGTGCTAAAAATTTTGTCTTATCGCCGCCACGGTTACCGAGGCTGGTACCGATGTCGATTCGGGTGCGTTTATCAGCGGAATTGGTGTCCGCTTCATCACGCATCAATCCCATATTTGTGAACCGATGGATGAGTCCGTGGCATTGAGAGGGCGAATAGGCATTTCGGAGCATGATAGCGGGCACTTCGGCTTGGGAGAGGGCATAAATCGGGTCGCTGTACGTTTTACAGACCGTTTCAAGATCAGGCTCTGCGGGGAGCCAGTTGTTTATGGCATTCATGGTAACCTCCGTGTGATCTTTGGAATTGACCGGACCTTGCGTTCCAAATTCTCTCACTGTTTTTCTCCTGCTTTTTGGCGGATGGTTTTCTCTCGAAAACCATCAACGTAAAAACGACAAACTCTCAAGCTGACTACTGATTCACAGTCTCAATCAGAACCTCGGATTGAAGAGATAATCGTACGCATTTATTTTTTGCTTGGCGAAGTCAATAAACGCTGCGTTAGGGTCGAGATCACTGTTTTCAAAAGCAGCTTCACACCCAATTTTATACTTCAGTCGACGATTGGATTTCAACCAACTGACACGATGGATCATTGCTATCATGTGGCGTGGTGTGTCGGATGGGTTGGGGACACCTCGGTGCCACAGCCGCATATCTCGAATCAAGGCACTTCCCTTCTTCGCATTTCCACGGATCGGGGGACAGATTTTACGGCGTGCTTCCTCCTCTTCTGCCTCTATCCCGTACCCACTGACCTCCAGATGTGAGCCTGGCCAGAGTTCTACACTCCCATTTTCTTCTGTTGTATCTTGTGGTGAAATATTAACGACAACTTCTGTTGTAGGATGCGCTATTTTTTCATCTGGCCATAGGTGAGCCCCATCTCTGTGGAGCGGTTGTGTTGTGCTACCGGGGCAGTTCGTGTTGCCGTTGTAAAAGTTATTATAAAGTCCTGGCCCCAGCAGTGCCTGCGTCACTTGCACAACATAAGGATTCGCGACGATGTCTCTAAAGATATAAGGCGCATAAGGGGGCGGCCCCTGTTGGAGATGCCCTTTAAGTTTGCCCGCGCCGCCCCATTTTCCCGCATTCATAAGGACTTGTGAGTCGGCATCCATCCGTTCATGCAGGATATCCAAATGTTCATGATTGATGACATTTTCCAAAATAACGTAGCCATCAGTCCGGAGTGCCTGAACGGCTTGCTCCACATGTGCATCTGTCAGTTTTCCGGCTGCCAATTCTTTCGGTTGAACGGTTATTTCCATTTTTTTTACGATTGAGTTTTCGCTCCGTTTTTTCCGTTGTCAAAAACGGGTTTTCGATGCATATCAATAACATCGGTGGTAATTAGGGAAACTCGGAATAACAAACTGTTTTAACGCGGAGCTTCTCTTTTCTGCACCTTCCTAATAGTTCCGGCTCACGTTCTTTTAAGAATCAAAAAATTCCACATAGAGTGCTTGAACAGCAGTTTCCATGTCTTCGGATTTTATGCCGAACATCATACTAACTTCGTTGGAACCTTGATTAATCATTTCAATGTTGACTTCGGCTCCGGCTAACGCGCTTGTGGCGCGCGAGGCGACACCAACAGTGTGGCGCATCCCTTCACCGACAACCATGATCAGTGCCAGTCCGCGTTCTACGGAAATATCTTCTGGTGCAAGAATCTGCCGAATCTGTTCGATGACCCGTTTTTCTTTTCCTGCTGAGAGGTTTTCTTCGCGGATAATCACTGACATATTGTCTATGCCGGACGGGATATGTTCAAAAGAGATTTCTTCAGCTTCTAAAATCTGCAACAACCGCCGTCCGAATCCAATCTGACGGTTCATTAGATATTTGCTAAGGTAGACACAGCAAACGTCCTCCATCGCAGCGATACCGATAACTGGCGTATCTGTTGACTTACGGTTCGGCACAATTAAGGTGCCATCTGCGTCTGGATTATTAGTGTTTCGGATGTTGACCGGCACTTGTGCGCGATAGACCGGTTCAAGTGCCTCATCGTGGAACACAGAGAATCCAGCGTAAGAGAGTTCCCGCATTTCACGATAGGTTAACTCGGCAATCGGTGCAGGGTCTTTAACAATAGACGGATTCGCCGCGAACACGGAATCCACATCTGTAAAGTTTTCATACACCTCCGCTCGAACGGCACTCGCGAGAATCGCACCTGTAATGTCGGAACCGCCGCGCGAGAAAGTGACGATGTTGCCCTGTTTTGAGTAACCGAAGAAACCGGGGAAGATCGTGATGCCTGGACGCTCGTGTAGATCGCGCAGACGGTTGTATGCCTCAGGTAGAACTTGTGCATTGCCGGGTTCGTCAGAGAGCAGTAAACCTGCGTCCTTCGGATTTACGTAGTGTGCGTCTACACCCCGTGCCTGTAGGACTTGTGCGATAAGACGTGCGCTGTTATCTTCGCCGCCTGCTTTCATTGTGTCCATATAGAGATCCGCATCGGTTGTGCTGTTTTCCATGCGCTCTGTTAAGTCGTGGGCAATAGGTTCAATGACCTCGGCGGAGAGTCCCAATTCAGAAGCGATGCTACGGTAACGTTCAATGGCTTCACCACATTCCGAAGCACCGAGTTTCCCAGCGAGGCGTTGTGATGCCGCTGCGATGAGCAGGTCCGTCACTTTGATGTCTTGGCTGTGTCGTTTTCCGGGTGCAGAGACGACGATGAGGCGGCGGCTCGGATCAGCAGTAATGATGTCGCAAACTTGGCGCACTTGCTCTGCTGACGCGAGGGAACTCCCGCCAAACTTAGATACTTTTAACAATCCATAACCTCCATTTTCTTTTATTCAGTTTGCATTGTTGGGTTTCGCTATACTTCTTTTGACGAACGCGTCATGAAAAAGCAGAACTTCACGTGTAAACTAACGGTACTGGTTATTTACCGCTCAACCCAACCTACGGGACACTGTCCGATTCGGATAACGTTTTGCGTCTGTATATTAATTTTATGGCAATTTTGGATATTTGTCAAAGTTTTTTCTCTATGTGTACAGGACGTTTGATTTTCTATCCACAGATTCAGTGTGACTTTCTCAGGAAAATATGCTATACTTATGCAAAATCTTATTTTATGGAGTATATCTTTTGATGAATAATGAATGGGTTGTTTACGAAGGAAACGAAGGTCCCGGAAAGGGCAAACATATTGTCCTTGTCAGCGGCGATGAAGAGTATCGTTCTGAAGAGGCACTGCCGATGTTGGGGAAGGTGTTAGCCGCACACCACGGGTTTACATGCACGGTGCTGTTTGCAATAAATCCGGAAACAGGTGAAATTGATCCGGAGGTCCAGACCAACATACCGGGGCTCCACCATTTAGAATCAGCGGATATGATGGTGCTGTTCACACGTTTCCGCGAACTGCCCGATGAACAGATGAAGTATGTTGTTGACTATACGAATGCGGGTAAGCCTGTGATGGGACTTCGGACAGCAACACACGCTTTCAGTTATAGCCGTGATCTTGAGAGTCCCTATGCAAAATATAGCTTCAACGCCAAAGATTTTGAAGGCGGCTACGGCAGGCAAGTGCTCGGTGAGACGTGGGTCAACCACCATGGACACCACGGTAAAGAGAGTGCACGCGGTGTGATTGACGAGGCGATGCAAGATCATCCGATTCTCAAAGGCGTTGACGATGTTTGGGGGCCGTCCGATGTCTACGGCATTAATGACTTGACTGGGGACTCACAAGTGCTGGTCCACGGACAGGTGCTGGTCGGTATGGATCCAACGGATGCGCCAAAACCGGATACCGTCACAATGCCGATGGTGTGGATTAAAACCTATACCGGCGATGAAGGGAACACCTCACGTGTCCTTAACACGACGATGGGTGCCTCCGTTGATTTGGAGAGTGAAGGGCTCCGCCGTCTGCTTGTCAACGGCTGCTATTGGTGTATGGGGATGGAGGGCGCAATTCCTGATAAAAGCGTTGTCGATTATGTCGGCGATTATACACCGACGTTCTTCGGTTTCGGCACTTTTACAAAGGGTGTCCGTCCGGAAGACCATGCAATGTAGTGCTAACGCTTTTGGAATCTTTAAATCGTGTAGGGCGGATTTTGCATCCGCCCTATGCTGTTGTCAGATGAACCAGAAATTTCTACGAACCAAAGACATGGTTTATTCGCCGATGTGGTGTTGTCTACTCTTCTGCAAGCGCGATGTGAAATATCCCGCGATCTTTGATAGCACTATAGAGCTTATCGTTAATGACGACGAGGGAAACGACTTCACCCAGGGTTTCTGAAGAGATTCGCTCCCATCGGCTATTGGTATCCAATCGATAAACGCCGATATCGCCGGCACCATAGATTGTCGTGCCATTCACAGCAAATCTATCTATAATCGGATGCCGCCCCGAACTATCGGTTAGCACGCGCCAGTGGGCACCTGTTTCTGAACTCAAAACACCTTCGTCTGTTGCAACATAAACTGTTGAACCGGCAAAGGTTATCTCCTTGAAACGGGCGAAGTGAAGAGGAACGTTGGGTGTAATGTCTCTCCAGCTGCCCCCTCCATCAAGCGATTGAAACAGTTTACCATCGCGTTTACCGACATAAATGGTTTCTCCCGAAACTGCTAATTTGAGATCTTGGTTGTCGTTGTCATAAGACTGTTGGCTCTTGTCTGTTAATCCTGTGTTTGTCCATTCCAGATCACCAGGTCTCCACTTAAAAAGCGTACGTTCCTGCTCAGCGTAGAATACATCGTTAGAGACTACGACTATTCTGGCTCCCGCTTTCTTGTTATTTATGGGAGGTGGAACGATTGATACAATTGAGTGGTGATCTTTTTTAGAACCCTCGGATAAGTGAGTCTCTTTCGCTGCCTCGCTACCTGTCGGTAATTTGCGGCGTAATGCTTCATCATCAGAAGCGGGTATGCTTTGAACGGGACTGCGTATATTGTCATCTGTAGATAGGCGGGAAATTTGCAAGTTGTTAGTTTTAGGTGAAATAAGATAAAGATTGTTGTTATCAACTACCAATTTTGAGTTAAAGGTGTTGGAGATACGCGCTCTGTCCGGTTTTGATGATTCAGTTGTAATTGTAAACGCCTTTCCAGCAAACTCATTGGTAATGGAGAGTTTTTTCCAAGACACACTTTCGTCAGTTGATTGATACACCGCATAGCCGGTATGCGCGTATAATCTGTTGTTGAATGTAACTAAATCCTTTAGCCTTGTTCCCACCATTCCATCTATAAGTAATCTCCACAATTGTCCGCCATCAGTTGTGCGATGAATCCCAAAGAGACCCGCTCTGTAAAAGGTCGTCTCGTCTACGGCCACAACTGGAAGCCTATTGATCATGAGCATGTCCGTATTTCCTGAAAGTTCTGTCCAAGTTTGACCGTTATCTGTTGAATGATATTGTTGGCTGGCAGTCGAAACTAAAAGCACTTCACCAACAGCCAAAACTGTCATGCCAGAGGGTATCACCCGATCATCAGATTTATAACCGGGTGTGATTTCCGTCCACGACGCTCCCAAGTCAGCCGAATGGAAAATCTTGAGGGCATGCGACTCGACTCTTGGCACTTCTTGTTCTACTTCTATCGGCGTGAATCCCAACAGATCAGGACCTGTTCCAACGTAGAGATTACTCTCAGACACCGCCAAGGAGTAGATGGTTCTTGATGTCTCCACCGGCAACTTTTTCCAAGTGCCTGAGTCGAGGCGATAGAGACCGCGCGCTGTACCCGCAAACACTGTTTTTCCAACAGCAGCAACTGTGGAAATCCTTTTGTTCGCTAATCCGTCATTAAATAGATTCCATTGTGTCCCACCGTCTGTCGATCGATAAATTCCTTCATCTCTGAGGGCAAGATACATCGTAGAACGGGCGTGTGTTTCATCCGTGATGATGAGACCAACAGCGTGTCCCTTGGGTCGGGGCCCAATCGTCCGCCATATTTCACCGCTATCATCTGAAGTAAATATTTCATCGGTAGATACTATGTAAAGGATACCACTATGTTCTGCCATCGGCATTAGCGATGGACCAATTGGAATATCCGTGTTGATGCGTGTCCACGCGGTCGTATCTGTTCTTAATCTGTATATTCCTGAGGGGGTAACACCATAGACGGTTCCTTCAGATGTAGCGAAGATATCGCGGACCTTTCCGCCTGGCGGTGCGCCGCCCTGCGTCCACGGCGAAGTCGAAAATTTGGCGGAATCCTCCAATGTAGCAGATGCTGTAGTCGTTGTAGAGACTTGTGTACCAGTACCGCTACTTTTACCCATAGCAGCCCGCCCGACTTGATTGCGCACAGTTGGTTTTGCCGTAATATTGAGAACAATAGGTGTGTCAACGATTTGAATCGTAGGTTCAGATTGTGCTTCAAAACTGTACGGCTTCTGAAAACGCGCAAGATACGCGTTGCTTGCCCCGAGCAGCAATATTACCAAGACAGCAGCAGTTCCAACAGCCGCCCACGGTAGCAAAGGTTTGCCAACCGGAGGTGATATCGGTTTCATATTAGCCACTTCCTGCATGATACGTTCAGTTACTTGAACGGGGAATGGGATACTTCCAAGCGTTTCGCTAACCAAAAGTTCTTCCTGCCGTTCCTGTAAACGCTCGCGTCCCCGGCGAAGTCGACTTTTAACTGTGTTGACTGACACACCTAAAAATTTTCCGATTTCCTTTGCTGTCATTTCTCCGAGATAAAAGAGTGTCACCACCGTGCGTTCGCTTTCCGGCAGCTGTGATAGAAGTTTTTTGACGAGTTCATGGCGATCTTCGGCGACCTCTGCCTGCCGTTGGTCAGATAGGTGATACGTATAAGAGAGCTTCTCAATTTCTTCTATAGGTGTGGCTTCCAGTGATTGCATCACAGATTTATTTTTTTCGAGCCATTTAAGGCAGAGTCGATTCGCAATGACATAAATCCATCCCCCGAACTGGTTCGGATTCTTTAGCTGCGGGAGGTTCTTGTATACCTGAAGGAAAGTGTCTTGGGTAATCTCTTCAGCGATGTGAAAATCACCAACTTTTCGCCACGCCAGCGCGTGAATACTCTTTTGGTGTTTTCGGACTAAAACACTAAATGCTTCGTCATTGCCTGATAAAATTCTGCGAATCAGTTGAACATCGTTTTCTTTTTTCATCAGAATGCTCCATGATTATATTCCGCCGAGTTTAGATAAAAGTAAAAATAAAATAGATAAATTCTCCGGATATCAAGTTACTTTCCTACCGGAGAGTATACCAAACACAACAGTAAAATAAAACCATTAAATTTGAAACATTATTTCGCCCTTCTATATTAAAGATACGATTTTGAGGCAGAAAGGGTGCATAATCTATAGTAAAGTTTAGAATTAATAAGACACTCCGCAGATGAAGTGTCTCTTTATTTTTAGGATTCACTATAAAAGCAGATTTTGCCATCAATCTCCGCTTTGGTGCGTTCAATTTCCGCTTTAGTGCGTTCAATCTCCGCTTTGGTGCCTTCAATTTCTACCAACTTGTTGATGTAAGCCGTTTTATACGTTTCCCAGTCATCTGTCGGTGGAATATCAAGAGCTCCTGACTGCCACAGATTCGGATTGTCTTCCAAAAACACCAAAGCATACCGTTGTGACAGGGTGGACGCATACTCGTAGAGGTTTCCTATGATAATGCCTCTCTCCAAAAGCAGCTGAAGCCACTCCGCCCGGGGATACCTTGCATCTATCTCACTTATTGTAAGATTACTGCTATAACTTTCAGTTTCTATACCGTCGCCCTTGCGCGATACGCTTACTTCGGTTTTTGCGTGTCCTTCGTGCTCGCAAACGAACTTGAAACCACAATCGAGCGATAAGCTCACTTCGGTTTTTGCGTGTCCCTTATTGTAATCGGCATCTAACGCTTTCATCAATTCCTGTGCCTTTTGGGGACCGGTATATTTCTTGTCACTGGATGGTGCTTTCTCGTTGAAGTCGAATTCAGTGCGTATACAGAACCGCATACTCGGCGATGTAATTTCAAGAGCGTTTGCACCGTGAAAAGTCCTTTTCATTTTGTTTCTCCTTCAGAGGCGTTATGTTGCCTCGTTTTTCAATTTTAACCTTTGAATAATATTCGCTAAAAAAAGGCGAGGTATTTGCGTAACGCAATAAATATCGCAGATAATTCGGCTATCATGAGTCTCGCGCAAAGTACTTCGTATCAAATATCTGACCGGAAGAACTTCAGGAACGCCAAAGTCGTCAACACCACCGCAAAGAAGCAGAGAAGCAGCACATCCACCGCCGATTGACGGAGCGTTTCTCCTAATGTCGGGGTTTCTAAAGATGATGGTTGCCTGATTTTGACGATGTCTCTCTCTGGGTGGAACGTTCTTACGGAGGTATGATCTACAATTTTACCGAACACATCCGTATGAAGCGCATCATAGTAACGCTCACCTGCTTGAAAGTAGGCATTTCTCTTTCGTTTTCCGGTTTGTGTTAAATTTGTAGCGAGATAGGTTAGGGAGGATGTCGGTGTGATTCGTGAAAGCGTTTCACCGACCTGCTCTTGACCCTTTTTTTCACGCTGATAGTTTCGATCTATTTCATCAGTGTGCTCTTTGAATTTTTGCCGAAATTCCTCTTCGAGAGGTTTCATCTGTTCATCCACCTCTTCTCCGACTGGGAACTGTTCTTCAAAGGATTGCGGACGACCCTTCCAGACTTCTTTGTATATTTCCCCTTTTTTCTCTTCAAGTTCTGTGTTGAAATTCTCACGGAGAGCCGTCTTTTCCAGATAGACACTCTGTGATGTTCGCATTGGCGCGATAAATTTCGCCGCGATAAATCCGACGCGCGGCGTAATCAGCACGGCAAACACCCAAACCGTAAAGGCGACGATGAGTGCAGTCTTGGAATTATCTAAGTAGGTTGAAATGACTGTCCCTATCGCAAAGAAGACCGCAATATAGAGCAGCGAGGCGAGAGTTAGACTGAACACACGTGGAAAAATTTCGGGTTCACCGAGGGGAAACCCTTGCCAAACAAGTACCAATAAGCCGAATAGAAGGGACACTAAAAACGGCACCACGAACACTATATATCCGCCAATTAATTTACTCCACAGAAAGAGGTCACGCGGTAGAGAATTCGCTAAGGTGATCCGAAGGGTACCCGCTTCTCGCTCTCCGGCAACTGCATCAAAGGTAAATAGCAACGCGAGCAAACTGAAAACAGTGCCTACAAGAAAAAGAAAGTCGAGATGTCCCAAAAGATAGGAAAGGGAATCCGAAACCAAAGCTGGAGCTCCTTGAATAATCCCATTACGGGTCATGCCAAGGTAGCTTGGCAGCGCGTCTCCTAATCCATTTGCAAACACACTCAAAGGTGTCGGTTTGAGAAAGAGTTTAGAAAGCTCAAGCTCCGGTTCCAGCGGCAGCTTCGGGTTTACTGTCTTCTCTTCAATATTTGCGAGTTTAACGGCTTCTTGATAGTCTACTAAGTTTTGGCGATAGTTTCGATAGTTAATAGAAAGGGTAAGCGGGATTAGTAGGAGACACATCAACAAGAGCGCGACAAACCGGACGCTCAGAATGTGCTGCATAACCTCTTTTTGAATTAACGTCATTAACATGTTGAATTCTCCTTATGGTTGCTCTTTTATTAGTCCTGTATAATTATTAATGATCCGATTTGAAAGTGGAAAGGGTGCATAAAGTGAAAAAATTTGGGGCATGGAGAAGGAGGGGACTATTCCTGATAACCGTATTGTCGATTATGTGAGAGATTATTCATCGACTTTCATCGGTTTTGGCACTTTCCAGAAGACCGTACCTGGTCGTACGATCTTTCGTGAGATATTAAATTGTGAAGGGCGGATTTTGCATCCGCCCTATACTGTTGTCAGATGAACCAGAAATTTCTACGAACCAAAGACATGGTTTATTCGCCGATGTGGTGTTGTCTACTCTTCTGAAAGCGAGATGTGAAATATCCCGCGATCTTTGATAGCACTATAGAGTTTATCGTTAATGATAACGAGCGCAGCCGTTTCACCGAGTGCTTCTGAAGATATTTGTTTCCATCGACTGTTGGTATCCAAGCGATAGACACCGATATCGCCAGCACCATAGACTGTAGGACCATTGACAGCAAATCTATCTATAACGGGACGCTGACCCGCACTATCGGTTAGCACGCGCCAGTGGGCACCCGTTTCTGAACTCAAAACACCTTCGTCTGTTGCAACATAAACTGTTGAACCGGCAAAGATTATCTCCTTGAAACGGGTAAAGTGAAGCGGTAGGCTCGGCGTAACATCTCTCCAGCTGCTCCCTTCATCAAATGACTGAAACAGCTTGCCATCGCGTTTACCGACATAGATGGTTTCTCTCGAAACCGCTAATTTGAGATCCATGCTGTCGTTGTCATAAGACTCTTGGCTCATGTCTGTTAATCCTGTGCTTATCCACTCCGGGGCACCAAGTCTCCACTTAAAAAGCGTCCGTCTGTGTTCAGCGTAGAACACATCGTTACAGACTACAATCATTTTGGTTTTCGCGTCCTTCCCACGTATAGGGGGTGGGACGATTGGGACGATTGAGTGATGCGCTTTTTGCGAATCCTCGGATGAGTAAGTATCTTTCATTTCCTCGCTACTTGTCTTATGGAACAATGCTCTATCATCAGAAGCGGGTATGCTTTGAACTGGACTGAGGCTATTGTCATCTGTAGATACGCGGGAAATTTGCAAATTGTTAGTTTTAGGTGAAATAAGATAAAGATTGTTGTCATCAACTACTAATTTTGAATCAAAGGAGTGGGAGATACGAGCTCTGTCCAGTTTTGATGATTTGGTCGTAATTGTAGTCACCTTCCCAGTAAAGCTCTCGGTAATTGAGATCTTTTTCCAAGACGTACCTTCGTCAGTTGATTGATACACCGCATGACCATTATGCGCGTATAATCTATCGTTGAATGTAACTAAATCCTTCAACCTTGTTCCAGCCATCCCATCTATAAGTAAGGGCCACGATTTCCCGCCATCAGTTGTACGACGAATCCCAAACGGACTAACTTTGTAAAACGTCGTCTCGTTTACAGCCACAGCTGGCAGACTATTGATCATGAACAGATTCGGATCTCCTGAAAGCTCTGTCCAAGTTCTTCCGTTATCTGTTGAACTATAGCGTTGGGTGGCAGTTGACGCTAAAAGCACTTCACCAACAGCCAAAATCTTCATGCCAGATGGTATTATTAGATCGTAGTAAGATTTATAACTCGATGTTATTTCAGTGGGTGTTATTTCAGTCCATGATGTTCCCAAGTTAGCCGAATGGAAAATTTTGAGGGCATGCGACTCATTTCTTGGCACTTCTTTTTCTACCGCTATTGGCGTGAATCCCAACAGCTCGGGCCCCGTTCCAATATAGAGATTATTCTCAGACACTGCCAAGGCGTAGATGGTTCTTGATGTCTCCACCGGCAACTTTTTCCAAGTGCCTGAATCGAGACGATAGAGACCGCGCGCTGTGCCAGCAAACACTGTTTTTCCAACAGTAGCGACTGTGGAAATCTCTTTACTTGCCAATCCATCGTTAAATGAGTCCCAATGTATTCCACCGTCTGTCGATCGATAAATCCCTTCATCTCTAAGCGCAAGATACATCGTAGAACGGGTGTGTGTTTCATCAATAATGATGAAACCGACAGCGTGTCCCTTGGGTCGGGTACCAATCGTCCGCCACGTTTCACCGCTATCATCTGAACCAAATATTTCATCAGTGGATACTATGTAAAGGGTACCACCATACTCTGCCATCGGCATTAGCGATGGACCAATTGGAATATCCGTGTTGATGCGTGCCCACGCGGTCGCATCTGTGCCTAATCTGTATATGCCTGTCGGAGCAACAGCATAGACGGTCCCTTCAGATGTAGCGAAGATATCGCGTACTTGTCCCCCTGGCGGCGCGCCGCCCTGGGTCCATTGTGAAGTCGAAAACTTGGTGGAATCCTCCAGTGTAACAGATGCTGTCGTTGTTGTGGAGACTTGTGTGCCGGTCCCGCTATTTTTACCTACGGAAGCAGCCCGACCCACTCGATTTTGTACAGTTGGTTTCGCCGCAATATCCAGAATGATAGGTGTGTCAATGATCTCAATGGTAGGTTCAGATTGTGCTTCAAAACTGTACGGCTTCTGGAAACGCGCAAGGTATTGATTGCTCACACCGAGCAGCAATATGACCAGAACGGCAGCAGTTCCAACAGCCGCCCACGGCAACAAAGGTTTGCCGACTGGAGGTGATATCGGTTTCATATTAGCCACTTCCTGCATGATACGTTCAGTTACTTGGGCGGGGAATGGGATACTTCCAAGCGTTTCGCTAACCACAAGTTCTTCCTGCCGTTCCTGTAAACGCTCGCGTCCCCGGCGAAGTCGACTTTTAACTGTGTTGACTGACACACCTAAAAATTTTCCGATTTCCTTCGCTGTCATTTCTCCAAGATAGTAGAGTGTCACCACCGTGCGTTCGCTTTCCGGCAGTTGTGATAGAAGTTTTTTGACGAGTTCATGGCGATCCTCGGCGATCTCTGTCTGCCGTTGGTCAGATGCGTAATGCGTATAAGAAACTTCCTCGATTTCTTCCATAGGTGTGTCGTCTAACGATTGCACCGACAATTTATTTTTTTGGAGCCATTTTAGACAAAGGCGATTCGCAATGACATAGATCCATCCCCCAAACTGGTTCGGATTTTTCAGCTGCGCGAGGTGCTTGTATACCTGAAGGAAAGTGTCTTGGGTAATCTCTTCAGCGATGTGAAAATCGCCGACCTTCCGCCACGCAAGTGCGTGAATACTCTTTTGGTGTTTTTGGACTAAAACACTGAATGCTTCATCGTTGCCTGATAAAATTCTACGAATCAGTTGAACATCGTTTTCTCGTTCCATCAGAATACTCCGTGATTATATTCCGCCGAGTTTAGACCAACACAGCGATAAGTAGAGGAATTTTTTCGATATTGAGACGCTTTCCTACCGGAAAGTATACCAAACATGATAGTAAAATGAAACCTTTAATATACCCTTAAAACTGCTTTAAGTTTCCCCAAGTGGTCGCGAGTTTTGTTCTCGGTGTTACGGCTAACCCATGCTGATTTGGAATATCGTCACCGGTGGTGATGCTAAGGTTATCAAAAAGCACGGAGTAATTTGAGACCCCGAAACCGACTTTACCGTTCGGATAGTCAGGAAACAGCACTTCGCGCTCCTGTACTAAAAATCGCTTCGCTTCTAAAGTGACGGGTCCGAGAACTTGTTTGCCATTAATCCAAAAAGTCAAGAGTTTTCCATGAACGCTCAACTTCAGGTGAGACCAACGTCCCACGCTTAAGGAGGGATAAGGGTTCCCTTCAAAGTGCAGAAAAGCATCTCCACCCAGAAAGCGAGTACCAAAACAGAGTACCATGGATTTAGGTTCGGGTATCGGCGTGTCCCCAATTGTACAGAGAACTCCCCATGTCTGACCTTCTTGATTCTGATGAATCCGCGAGGCAATCACAATATGGGCAGGTCCATGTTTTCGGAGCGGTTTAATGTCAACCTCAATATCGTAATCTTGCCACTCTTCATCCCCGATCACAAATAAATGCGTCACACGGTCATCACCCATTATTAAAGACTGAAGTTGACCGTCAACAATTTTCCAAGAATGGGGACCCGGAAGTCCTTCTCCAAAGTTTAATATTGTCAGTTCCTGCCACTGTTCTATAATATCTCTATCATCAAAAGTTTCCAGAAACTTTCCCGCCCACGCAGAACAGGTTAGGATAAATATACCTAATCCAATACTTAAGGCTTTCATGATGTTACACCTTCCCAATATAATTTCCGTTTTATTTTTGAACTTACGTTCCTTGAGCTCTTTTATAATTAAAGATACTATTCTTTTATAATTAAAGATACTATTTTGAAAGGGAAAGGGTGCATAACTTAAAAAAAACAACAAAAACCTGAATTTTCATCTCATAGGACTTATGATTAGCCAAACAGCGGTTTGGCTAATCGTTTGATACTGAGTCAGGCTTACGCTAATTCCGCGCTTCTGGTGTTTGCTTAGACAGCACCCCAAAAAAGCGTGCAGCGCGTAAGCCTCACAATATCGATGGAACAGAATAGCCCAAAAGGGTCTATCACGTAGAAGTCCGCTTTCTTATTCCTGAGGCGGAGTCGGTTCTTTGAGGTGTTCTAAAGCCTCTTGTGCGCGCACAATCTGTTTCCTTGCGTGCTCAAGTTGTTTCCTAACATGCTCAAGTTGTTGTGAATTCAACTTTTTCTGGGCACGTCCAACGTCTTTCTGACTGTGTTCGATCTGCACCTTGGCGCGTTCGACTTGTTCCTTAATGCGTTCCATGGTGCGTTCAACTTCCGCTTTGGTGCGTTCAATCTCCGGCTTTCTGCGTTCAATCTCCGCTTTGGTGGCTTCAATTTCTACCAGCATGTCAATGTAAGCTGCTTTATACGTTTCCCAGTCATCTGTCGGTGGAATATCAAGAACGCCTGACTGCCACAGATTCGGGTTGTCTTCCAGCAATGCCAAAGCATGCCGCTGTGACAGGGTGGACGCATACTCGTAGAGGGTTCCTATGATGATGCCTCTGTCCAAAAGCAGCTGAAACCATTCTGCCCGTGGATACCTTGCATCTATCTCACTTATTGTAAAGTTACTGTTATAACTTTCAGTTTCTATGCCGTTGTCCTTGCGCGATAGGCTTACTTCGGTTTTTCCGTGTCCTTTATTGTAATCCGCATCTAACGCTTTCATCAGTTCCTGGGCATTTTGGGAACCGGTATATTTTTCAATGATTTGGGGACCGGTATATTTTTCAATGATGAGTGGCGTTTTCCAGTCGATTTTAACACGGAAATGTATACTCGGCGATATAATTTCAAGCGGTGATATAATTATTTTAACGCCGCGTGCATATAAATAAGCACCCCCCGAAAAAATAGCGAATCCCAAAGCCGCCAAGAATGCAAGTCTTAATAGAAGATCTGCACCGTGAAAAGTCCTTTTCATTTTTAGTCTCCTTCAGAGGCGTTATGTTACCTCGTGTTTGAAGTTTAACCTTTGACAATATGCGTCTATATATTTAAGACGCGTTTTAAATGTTTCCGGTAATTCGGCTATCCTTAACATACTGAGTCGTACTTAGCATCAAATATCGGAACGGAAGAATTTCAGGAATGCCACGGTTGTCAACACCACAGCAAAGAAACAGAGCAGCAGCACATCCACCGCCGATTGACGGAGCGTCTCTCCTAAGGTTATTGTCTCTAAAGGTGGCGGTTGTGTGATTGTGACAGTATCCTCTGATGTAAATACTCTTGCTGTAATATGATCTATAATTTTGCTGAACATATTTGCATGGAGCATATCATAATAGCGATCGCCCGTTTGAAAATAGGTGCTTCTTGTCCCTTTTCCTGTCTGTGTTAAGTTCGTAGCAAGGTAGATGAGAGAAGATGTCGGTGTGATTCGAGAAAGCGTTTCTCCTAACTGTTCTTGTCGTTCCGTTTCACGTTTATAATCCCGATCCAATTTGTTAGCATGGTCCTGGAATTTCAGTCGATATTCCTCTTCAAGAAATTTCACGCGTTCATCAACTTTTTTACCATTTTCCCCTCTTACTATTATAGAACCGTCTTCCTCCGGAGGGATCTCCTCCATTATAATTCTCCATTTTTCCTTATCGATGACCGCGTTGAAATCGTCTCGCATGGCTGTTTTTTCCATATAGACGCTCTGTGAAGTGCGTGTTGGTGCAATAAGTTTGGCAGCGAGGAACCCGACGCGTGGCGTAATCAACACTGCAAACACCCAGACGGTAAAGGCAACGATGAGTGCCGTTTTAGAATTATCTAAGTAGGTAGAGATCACTGTGCCGATCGCAAAAAAGACACCAATATAAAGCAACGAGATGAGGGTTAAACTGAGGACTCTCGGAAAAATTTCAGGTTCGCCGAGAGGAAATCCTTGCCAGACAAGCACCAGTAAACCGAACAGTAACGACACCAAGAACGGAACGATAAACACTACGTATCCGCCAATCAATTTGCTCCATAGAAATAGGTCGCGCGGCAGGGAATTGGCTAAGGTAATCCGAAGGGTGCCCGCTTCTCGTTCCCCGGCAACCGCATCGAACGTAAACAGTAACGCGAGTAGACTGAAAACAGTACCGACTATGAATAGAAAATCAAGATGCCCTAACAGATTGGAAAGAGAGGAGACCAGAGCGGGTGCGCCTTGTGTAATCCCATTACGTGTCATGCCGAGATAGCTCGGCAATGTATCTGCTAACCCATTTGCGAAGACGCTCAAAGTGGTCGGTTTAAGGATGAGTTTGGAAACCTCCAGCTCCGGTTCCAGTGGCATCTTCAGGTTCACTGTGGTTTCTTCAATGTTTGCGAGTTTAACGGCTTCTTGGTAATCTACTAAGTTCTGGCGATAATTTCGGTAATTGGTAGAAAGTGTGAGCGGGACGAGAAGGAGACACATCACAAGGAGCGCGACGAAACGGACACTCAGAATATGATGCATAACCTCTTTTTGAATCAACGTCATTAACATTTGAATTTTCCTTTCATTACACTGTGATTGAGGATTGCGTTCTTTTGAAACTAATTTCCGTGAAGTGGTGTATGTCTCCCTTTTATAATTAATGATATAGGTTTGGGGCGGAAAGGGTGCATAAAACGAAAAAACTGGATTTTCATCTAAAAAATTGTAAAAGTGTTGAAATTGTCAGGTGGTTTTGAGAGGCAGCAATTTCCGATAATTGGATTTTATGTAAACGAAAACAAAAATCGTGCGGAGAACTATGTGTGTTTTACATGCCTCCGCACGATTTTTAAACGCTTATGAGATAAACAAATGTCTGTCAACGCTTAGGGCGACGCAGCACGATGCCGCCCTGTCCAACAACCCATAACGTCTCACCATCTTTGACGCGCGTGATGGTATACAGGTCATTGTTAACACCGGTATGCTCCTGTTCCCACGTTTCACCGCCATCTGTCGAATGAAGGATGGTTCCAGCGGCACCAACAGCGTAGATTTCTTGTTCGGAGAGTGCCAAAATATCGTAAAGCGTTTCCGACATACCGCTCAACTTTGACTCCCAAGTAAATCCACCGTCAGAAGTAGATAGGATAATCCCGGCACGTCCGACTGCCCATCCTTTCCGTTTGGTGATGAATGATACGCCATGAAGGTCGTAGCCGGCGTGTGTCTCATGGAATTTCCAGTATTCGCCACCGTTGACGGTTCTCTGGATGACCCCGTTGGTCCCAACCGCCCAACCGAGCGATGCGAACTTCATATCAATGCCTGTGAGGTTTTTACCGGTTGACGTGCGCTGAAATTTCCAAATTGGACCGCCGTCCAGATTGTGAAGAATATCTCCATTCTCACCGACAGCCCATCCTTCGGAAAAATTGCCGAAGGCAACCTCATTTATGGATATGTCAAAGCCTTGAGGGAGTTCTTGGTTGTTTTCTGTTGACCAGTCCTCACCGTTCGCTGTGTAAAGCATGCCCCCGTCGCGTTTCATGGCCCAGCCCCATTTCGGATCAAGACTGATGAAATAGACATCAACAATACGGTCTATGGTGCCGCTCTCCAAACGCTTCCAATTTTCTCCACCGTCCTCTGTTGACAGTAAAATTCCGTTATCTCCGGCAATCCAACCGTTTTGCTCGTCGAGAAAGATCACATCCCGGAGGTTATCGGGGGGTTCGCCAAATTGGTGGTGCCAGGTTTTGCCGCCATCTGTGGTGGCGTAAATCTGGCCGCCGGATTTTTGTGCCTTCTCAGTTCCACCAGAGTCGACTCGATACACGTCCCTTTCGTAAATCCGCTCCGCACCGACAGCCCAACCGTGTCCATCTGCCAGAAAATAGGCATTGGTAATTTCGGTCAAGAGTGAGTCGGATTGTTCTCGTGCCATTCTATCTACCCAACTTACAGGTTCAGTGTTCTCAGTTTCACCTCTGGACGAGGTATGGAGCGACTCCCAGTTTTTACCTTGGTTCTGTGTGGTGAGAATCATCCCACCAACACCAATTCCCCACGCTTCGGTGTGATTTCGGAATTTCACGGTCTGCAGCTGGATGTCCAAATACGTTCCCTTAATCTTTCGTTCTGCTTCCAGATCCCGTTTCCAGCTCTCTCCGCCATCTGAGGTCAGTAGCGAGGTCCCGTTTTCCATCACCGCCCAACCGGATGTGGTATTTAGGAAATGAACACCGATGCAGCGTTGGTGAGTCCTGGCTTGAATCTCCCAATAGTCCCCACCGTCAACCGTGTGTAGAATCAATCCGCCAGTCCGCCGTTGTGGTGCTACTGCCCAACCCTCTTTGCTATTAATAAAATGCAAGTCCGTAATTGACTGCTGTGTTGCGCCGGTTTGCTGAGGGGTCCAAGTTTTACCGCCATCGGTTGTACGCAGAATTTGTCCTCTATCAACGCCGATCCATCCCTGTTTTGGGTTAATGAAGTGGATGGCACGAATACTGCCGTAGGGTCGCGCGTCTGAACGCGAAGGTTGCAAACTTTCGCGAATAACCTGCCACGTCTTGCCTCTGTTTTCGGTGCGTAAGAGTACACCTTGTCCACCAATCCAACCGTGGTTTTCATCAACGAAAACAATGCGCTGTAACGCTTCCGTCACGCCACTTTGTTGCAGCTGCCATGTTTTGCCACCGTTTGTGGTGTGCAAAATAGTCCCGTTACCACCCACTGCCCATCCCTCTTGCGTAGATAAGAAGTAGGTATCAGTGAAATAGGTTTGCCAAGCCCCTTGACGCACAATCTCCCAGTGATATTCAATGGGTTCAATCGGTTTCTCATCGGTTTCCATTTCTTGCGCAGCGGGCGGCAATTCGACAATGAACTGCTCCGTGTCCACGGAGTAACGCATCGCAATGCCACCTTCACCCACAACGAGGATACCATCCGGAGAAAGCGAGAAACTGTAGAGATCGTTGGACGTGCCGCTTTTCTGTAATTCCCACGTCACACCCCCATTGATAGTCGTTAAAATGACCCCTTCATCGCCGACAATTAACCCGTGATTTGCATCTGCAAAGTAGACTTTGTTCAGATTCGCCTGCGTCCCACTTTGCTGGAATTTCCACGTTTTTCCGCCATCGAGCGTGTGTAAAATTTCACCGAATTGCCCAACGACCCAGCCGATATGTTTGTCGATGAAATAAGCGGCGTAGAGTTCGTTGAAACTGTTGCTATTCTGCCGTTTCCACGTCAGTCCACCGTCTTCGGTGTGAAAGACGATACCGGGCCAACCGACGACCCACCCCTCCGTCTCGTTGAGGAAAAAGATGCCTTTAATCATTTCGTGGAAGTAGCGTGGTGCTTGTTGGACCCACGTTTCGCCACCGTCTGTTGTATGCAGCACGGTCCCCAAATCTCCAACGATCCAGCCCTTTTTGGGATTGATGAAATGGAGGGCATTGAGCGTGTACCACCATCCGCTGGTTTGCCGTTCCCACGTCTGACCGGCATCGGTTGTGTGGAGGATGAGTCCGCCATCGCCAACCGCCCAGCCTTCTCTGTCGGTGACGAAAGATAGATTCCGGATACGGTGCCAGGTGTCCATCTCAATGTTCGTCCAAGTTTTACCGCTGTCGTCACTCGTCGTGATTGTTCCTCTCTCCCCAACAGCAACCGCACGGTTTGCGTCCGCAAACGCAACACTCTGTAGATCATCAGCTGTCGTGCCACTTTTCATATCCCACGTTATCCCGCCATCAGGCGAGTGTAAGAGCGTGCCGTTCCAACCGACTGCCCATGCCTCTTTAGGACTTGTGAAGTGAACCCCCATTAAGTCGTTCTTCGTTGGGGTTTCTGATAATCTCCAATTGTCTCCACCATCTTCGGTTCGGGTGATAAACCCACCCTGTGCGACCGCCACCCCGTAGTCATCATTAATGAAATGGAAGTCATTGACGATCGGACGCACATGTCCGTAAACCGGTGGAAGCCGACTATCTTGTCCTCGCCATTCTGTGCCGCCGTTGGTGGTGTGGAAAATGGTCCCGTCCGTGCCACCGCTCCACCCCTCATAAGGAGTCGCAAAAAATACCGTATGGAAGTTGCAAACTGTTGTTGTTTGATCTTCTCTCACGAAGTTATCCTGTCTGCGCCAGGTCTGACTGCCGTCTGTGGTAACAAATATCTGGTCGTAATCTCCGACTGTCCAGCCGCGGTGCTTGTCTATGAACCAGATACCGCCAAGTCCGAATCCTCCAATTGCTTCTTGATGGTGCCATGTTTTTCCACCATTTTGTGTATATAGCAGCCCATTCTGTCCAACGATCCAGCCGGTCTTTGAATTGGTGAAAAAGACATCCATAAGCAGCGCATGGGCTTGACCTTTTTGAAGAGTCCAGTGTCGCCCACCGTCATCAGTAATAGCGATTAACCCCTTGTCGCCCACCGCCCAACCGTTACGGAGATTTGTGAAATAAACCGCTTTGAAATCCTCATGCGTGTTCATCGGCTGTTTTTCCCAACTCACACCGCCGTCAGCCGTATGGAGGATCCATCCGTGATGCCCGACAATCCATCCGTGTTTAGCATCGGCAAAGTAGATATCCGTGAAATGGGTTTGCCAGTCTGCTTGGCGAGTAATTTCCTTTTTTACACAACCGGTGAACAGACAAGAAACTCCGAGTAGAATAACCATCCAAGAACGAGTGTGGCGGTAAAATATCTTTTTCATCAGTATTTCTCCTTCGTTGATTTTACTGCGTTCGAGAGTTCGGGATTACAACCGGATCGAGTAATATTGGAGATTTTTGAGAGGGTGAATAAACACCGACTGCGGCACCAGCATCCGTAGCGAACCAGATTTTGCCACGGCTGTCTTCAAATACCGACCAAACACGGTTGCTCGGTAGACCGTCGTCTGTGTTAATGTTTTGGAACGTCTCGCCGTTATACACACTCACACCAACGCCGACTTCAGGGATTGGCACACTATCCGCGGCTCCGTGAACATTAATCGTTATCCGCAGTCTTTTACTACCTGCGAACCAGAGGTTGCCGTTGGTATCTCGCAGGATACTTTCAACCTTATTCATCGGAAGTTCCTCGCTTTGTGGAAAGTGAACTAATTCTTTGCCATCGTAGCGACGGATGCCAGTATATTCATCACCTACGCCTTCTTGGGTAATCCAGAGATTATCCTGTGCATCAAACTGTAGGTTTGTCACCTGTCCGCTTTGCGACTGTCCCATCTCCTTGAAAGCGTTTAAATTTACATCAAGGTACCGGAAATCAGACGTTTGGACATTGTAATAGGTAATGCCGGCGTGGCTGCCGAACCAGAGATTTCCTGCTGTATCCTGTGCGATGGCTGTAACTTTATTCCACCAATGCGGTAGGACCTTGATCCCTGTCGGTCCGTTGAGGATAATACGGCTAAACTTTTTACCGTCGTAGCGATTCACACCCTCCCATGTCGCGAACCAAAGCGTCCCTGTTTTGTCCTCAAACAGGTCATTAATGGTACCGAGATCGTCTATGGTAAACGTCCGAAACGCATGTCCATCATAGCGACTCACACCTTTTAATGGAGTAGGTGCCTGTGTTTTCATCGTCGTTTCGTCATGTAAGGTATTAGCAAGTTCGCTTAATGGCATATTCATATACGACATATCTATAAACTTCGGTCTATTCAGCGCATTTGAGAGCATCCCATCTCCAAACCAGAGCATGCCCTGCCGGTCTTCAAAGATAAGACCTGTCGTGTTCCGTGATAATCCATCTTCCATTGTAAAGGTTTGGAAGTTGTCTCCGTCATAACGTGTGATGCCGTCGGCTGTGCCAAACCATAGCGCACCTTGACTGTCTTCAAAGATAGTGAGCACAGTGTTGGATGCTAAACCATCTGCTTGGGTGATTGTTTTTTCTATGAGAAGTCTGCCCGCATCGCTGGATGAGGGCTGCATGCCAGCACTATTGCCCTTACTTGGACGAGAGGTCTGTCCGATCTGATTCCGAACATCGGGTTTAGCATCCGTATCAAGAACGATGTCGGTATCAATGATTTCGATAGTGGGTTCAGATCTTGCCTCAAAACTATACGGCTTCTGAAAACGGGAAAGATACTGATTACTGATACCCAGCATCAACAGAATCACGACCGCGGCACTCCCAAGAGCAGCCCAGGGTAACACAGGTTTTCCGCTCGGAGGAGATACCGGGGTTATATCAGCAACCTGCCGCATGATACGTGCCGTCAAATCAGCGGGTAATTCAACGCCGCCGAGCACTTCACTCACCAAGGATTCTGACGCTTTTAAACGTTCTCGTCCCCGGTGAAGCCGTCCCTTAATTGCACTCACCGACACACCTAAGTATTTGCTAATTTCCTTAGCTGTCATCTCGCCGAGATAGTGGAGTGTCATCACTGTGCGTTCGCTCTCTGGCAGCTTTTCCAAAAGCTTTTTGACGACTTCAGAACGGTGTTCCGCGGCTTCTGTCTCGCGCCGCTCCGACAGATAATGTTGATACGAGGATTCCTCTATCTCTACCATAGGTGTGTCCTCCAAAGATGGCATCGTGGATTTACGCCTTTGAAGCCAATTAAGGCAAAGTCGATTTGCTATAACATACAGCCAGCCAGAAAAACATTTCGGATCCTTTAAAGTCCCCAGTTTTTTGTAGACCTGGATGAAAGTATCTTGCGTGATCTCTTCGGCATGGTGAAAATCACCAATCTTCCGCCAGATGAGGGCGTGAACACCCTTTTGATGCTTTTCAACTAAGGTGCTGAATGCCGAATCGTCGCCTGACAGAACCCTATAAATCAATTGAACATCATTTTCTAACATCAGAGACCCTCATAATAAACGAGTAAATCAGCACACATCTATGTTCTCCACAGATTAGAGCCGCGGAGATGCCGAGTACTCAACACTCAAATTTCCAACCTTACTTTATATTAATGACACATTTTTAAGAAGAAAGGGTACATAATTTGAAAAAATTCAAAAAATTACGCAAATTTCCAACCTTACTTTATATTAATGACACATTTTTAAGAAGAAAGGGTACATAATTAAAATTGAACAGAGGATCGGCACATTTTGCTGAAAATGCCTCGTAGTGAGAGTATTTCGTTGTATTTAACCCCCTAAATCCCGCTTATCAGGCGGACTTTAAGTGGAAATACGTAAGTCCCATATAATTGGATGTTATGCAAACCAAAACAAAAATCGTGCGGAGAACTCTGTGTGTTTCACATACCCCCGCACGATATTTAAACGCCTATAAGATAAACAGATGTCCACTAACGTTTAGGACGACGCAGCACAACGCCGCCCTGTCCAGCGACCCACAGCGTCTCCCCATCTTTGACACGTGTGATGGTATACAGGTCATTATCAATGCCGGTATGCTCCCGTTTCCACGTTTCACCGCCATCTGTCGAATGAAGGATAGTCCCAGTGGCACCGACAGCGTAGATTTCTTGTTCGGAGAGTGCGAAAATATCGTAAAGCGTTTCTGATACCTTGTTCAATTCCGACTCCCAAGTGAAGCCACCGTCAGAGGTGGATAGGATAACCCCTGCACGTCCAACTGCCCATCCTTTTCGTTTCGTGATAAACGATACGGCATGAAGGTCGTAGCCTGTGTGTGTTTCGTGAAACTTCCAGTACTCGCCGCCGTTGACAGTTCTCTGAATAATGCCATTGCTCCCGACAGCCCAACCGACGGGCGCGAATTTCATATCAATACTTGTGAGGGTTTTGCCGGTTGATGTGCGCTGCAGCTGCCAAATCGTACCACCATCCAGATTGTGGATAATCTCTCCATTCTCACCGACAGCCCACCCTTCAGAGAACTTACCAAAAGCAGCTTCATTTATGGACAGTGGAGGTAGTTTATGCCCGGGAAGATCGGGTAGGAAACGCTCTGGAAGTTCCTGTTTATCGTCTATTGACCAGTCTTCACCATCTATGGTATAAAGCAGGGTTCCATCCCTCTCCATCGCCCAGCCCCATTTTGGCTCAAGACTGATGAAGTGGACATCGACGATGCGGTCCATTGTGTTGGTCCGCAACCGTTTCCAATTTTCCCCGTCATCTTCTGTTGATAGCAAGACTCCGTTATCTCCGGCAATCCAACCGTTCTGCTCATCGAGAAACAGCACATCATGGAAGTTATCAAGCAGTTCACCGAGTTGATGCTGCCAAGTTTTTCCGCCATCTGTCGTAGCGTAAATCTGACCTGTAGATGCCCCTGCTTCATCGGAGCCACCAATATCAGCCCTGGCCCAGTCCCTGTCAAAAATCTGTTCACCAGAGACTACCCAACCGTGCCCATCGGGCAAAAGATGGGCGTTGGTAATTTGGAATGAGAATCCGAAAGGACGTTCTGCAGCCATTCTCTCTATCCAACTTTCCGATTCACCGTTTGTAGCTTCCCTCTCATAGACCTCATACACGGAATTCATTGTTTCCCAACTCTTACCTTGGTTTTGAGTTGTAAGAATACTATGTCCACCATCAATTGCCCAAGCCTCGGTGTGATTACGGAACTTCACCGTGCGCAGCTGGATATCCAAATTCGTTTCTTTAATGTCTTGCTCTACTTCCAAATCCCGTTTCCAATTTTCTCCGCCATCTGTGGTAAAAAGTGAGGTTCCATCTTCCATTATTACCCAACCCGACTTGGCATTTAGAAAATGGACACCACTGCACCGCTGATGGGTTGTGGCTTGGATTTGCCAGTAATCACCGCCGTCAACCGTGTGCAGAATAAACCCGCCAGTTCGTCGTTGTGGCGCGACTGCCCATCCCTCTTTACTATTGATAAAATGCAGGTGCGTGATCGGTTGCTGGGTTGTCCCTGTTTGCTGAAGCGTCCAGGTTTTACCACCATCGTTTGTACGCAGGATTTGTCCTTTATCAACGCCGATCCATCCCTCTTTCGGGTTGATGAAGTGTATCGCACGCATATTGTGGAAGTTTTTCAACCCTTCACGGATGACTTGCCAAGTTTCACCGCCATTTTCGGTGCGTATCAGTACGCCTTGACCGGTAATCCAGCCGTGGTTTTTATCGCTGAAGACAATCCGTTGTAATTCTTCGGTCACGCCACTCTGCTGTGGTTGCCACGTGGTGCCACTGTCTGTGGTGTGTAAAATAGTACCATTGTCACCGACTGTCCACCCTTCCTGCGCAGACAGAAAGTAGGTATCAGCAAATTTGGCTTGCCAGCTTCCTTGACGGACAATTTCCCAATGGTAGTCAATTGGTTCAATTGGTTCTTCAACTGTTTCCATCTCTTGTGCAGTCGGCGGTAATTCAACAATGAACTGTTCCGTATCTACAGAGTAACGCATCGCGATACCACCTTCACCCACAACGAGGATACCGTCAGGGGAAAGCGAGAAACTATAGAGATCGTTGGAGGTGCCACTTTTCTGCAATTCCCAGGTCACACCCCCATTGAGAGTCGTCAAAATGACACCTTCATCGCCGACAATTAACCCGTGATTTGCATCGGCAAAGTAGACTTTATTCAAGTTTGCCTGCGTCCCACTTTGCTGGAATTTCCACGTTTTTCCACCATCAAGCGTTCGTAGAATCTCGCCGAACTGACCGACCACCCAGCCGGTATGTTGATCGATAAAATAAGCGGCGTAGAGTTCATTGTAACTGTTGCTGTTCTGTCGTTTCCATGTCAATCCACCGTCTTGGGTGTGAAAGACGATACCGGGCCAACCGACGACCCACCCCTCCGTCTCATTGAGGAAAAAGATGCCTTTAATCATTTCGTGGAAGTAGCGCGGTGCTTGTTGGACCCACGTTTCACCACCATCTGTCGTATGCAGCACGGTCCCCAAATCGCCAACGATCCAGCCCTTTTTGGGATTGATGAAATGGAGGGCATTGAGCGTGTACCACCATCCGCTGGTTTGTCGTTCCCACGTCTGACCGGCATCAGTTGTGTGGAGAATGAGTCCGCCATCGCCAACCGCCCAGCCTTCTCTGTCGGTGACGAAAGATAGATTCCGAATGCGGTGCCAAGTGTCCATCTCAATGTTGGTCCAGGTTTTACCACTGTCGTCACTCGTGGTGATTGTACCCTTCTCTCCGACAGCAACCGCGCGGTCTGCATCCGCAAACGCGACACTCTGTAGGTCATCGGCTGTCGTGCCGCTTCTCATGTTCCATATTTCCCCGCCGTCGGTCGAGTGTAGGAGCGTGCCGTTCCAGCCAACTGCCCATGCCTCTTTAGGAGTCACAAAATGAACACCCATCAGATCGTTTTTGGTTTGGTTTTCTGTTAATTTCCAGTTCTGCCCGCCATCTTCAGTTCGGATGATAAACCCACCCTGTGCAACCGCCACACCGTAGTCATCATTAATGAAATCGAAGTCATAGACGGTTGGGCGGATATGTCCGTAAATCATCGGAAGTCGACTGTATTGGGTCTGCCATTCTGCCCCACCGTTAGTCGTATGGAAAATGGTGCCGTCTGTGCCACCGCTCCACCCCTTATAAGAGTTCGCAAAAAATACTGTGTGGAGGTTACAAACCTCCGATGTATCGTGTTCCATTCTCACAAGTTCATCCTGTCTATGCCAAGTTTGACTGCCGTCTGAAGTGACAAAGACCCGATCATAATCTCCGACGATCCAACCGCGATGCTTATCTACAAAGTGGATGCCACCGAGTCCGAATTCGCTGGCTTCCTGATGATGCCATGTTTTCCCGCCATTTTTTGTGTACAACAACCCATCCTGTCCGGCAATCCAACCTGTTTTTGAATTGGTGAAAAAGACATCCAAAAGCAGCGTGGGAGCTTGATCCTTTTGAAGGCTCCAGTGTCGTCCGCCATCACCAGTTGTGGCGATTAATCCTTTATCTCCGACTGCCCAGCCGTTACGGAGATTTGTGAAATAAACCGCTTTGAAATCCTCATTGGTATTCACCGTCTGTTTTTCCCAGCTCACGCCACCGTTAGCCGTATGAAGAATCCATCCCTGATGACCGACAACCCATCCGTGTTTGGCATCGGCAAAGTAGATGTCCGTAAAATGGGTTTGCCAGTCCGCTATACGAGTAATCTCCTTTTTTACACAACCGGTTCCCAAGAAAGGAAGTCCAAAAAGAATTACCATCCAAAAACAAGTGATGTATTGAAAAATCTTTTTCATCTGTTTTGCCTCCTGCCAGAAAATACTGAACGGATTTTAATAGTCTGAATTTTGAGAGGGGAGATAAACCCCGACTGCAACACCAGCATCCGTAGCGAACCAGAGTTTACCGGTGCTGTCCTCAAATACCGACCAGACCCGGTTACTTGGTAGACCGTCGTCTGTGTTAAAGTTTTGGAACCTCTCACCGTTATAGACGCTCACACCAGCATTGACGACATTGTAAACCATGCTAACGCTTTCCTCGGTCTCGTTTATCGTCGGCGGCAGGTTCTTAACACCGGTAAACCAGAGGTTGCCGCTGCTATCCTGCATAATGTTATCAACGCTATTCATCGGGAGTGCTTCACTTTGTGGGAAGATCGTCAGTTTTTTGCCATCGTATCGACGAATACCGCTGTCTTCCTCGTCCATACCATCTTTGCTCATCCAGAGGTTCTCCTTCGCATCGAACTGCAGATCTGTTATGTTTGCAGTTGGTGTTTTCCCCATCTCTTGGAAGAGGGCGAAATCCTCGTCAACAGCAAAATAACGGAAATGCGACTTTTGGACATTGTAGTAGGTAATGCCGGCAGTGCTGCCAAACCAAAAATTGCCTACTGTATCTTGTGCAATTGCTGTGATTTGACCCCACCAATCGGATAATACGTCCATGCCCATTGGTCCGTTCACGGTGATAGTGTTGAAAGTTTCACCGTCATACTGACTCACACCTGACGATGTCGCGAACCAAAGTGTGCCAGCTTCGTCTTCAAAGATATCCTTAACAGTATCGCGGGCGAGACCGTCGGCGGTCGTAAAAATCCTGAACTTTTCGCCGTCGTAGTGACTCACGCCTCTCAATCGAATGGGCCTTGTTATTCCTTCCGGCGTTTCGTCATAATACATCGTAATATCGAGTTCACTCAATGGCGTTTCCATCCAAGACATATCCATAGACTTCCCTCTTTCCAGAAAACTTGAGAGCAGACCGTTAGCAAACCAAAGCATTCCTTGCTGGTCTTCAAAGATGAGTCCTATCGTATTCCAGGCAAGTCCATCTTCTGTTGTGAAGGTTCGGAAATTCTCTCCGTCATAGCGGGTAACTCCATCGGTCGTTCCGAACCACATCGTGCCGTGGCTGTCTTCAAAAATGGTCAGCACTGTATTGGATACCAAACCGTCTGTTTCGGTTAACGTCTTTTCGATTTCGAGTTCTGCTGTGTAGGCAACGGATACTATCCAATTTGATGATAAAAATAGAACAAACCATATTACAGGTAACCGTTTTGGCATTGAAAAACTCCTTTTATCATAGGTATGCAAACATTCTGTAAAATCCACAATTACTTAGACATTGAAGGTAGGCGAGGATACAATCCTCGCCAGCGGTGGTGAGGGTGTTTTTGATTGGGTGTTTCCCCGTTCATTAAACAACTATCCACATATTTTCTCGTTTCACTTCACTATGAAGGGATACTACCTTTTTTTTATATTTGCCCAAGTCGTTGCTGCTTTATCGGTTGGTGAAACAGCGAGGAAATCGCCTCCCATCGCTTGCTTGATTTCGTCATCACTTAGAGCCCGTTGCCAGACAGCAGCTTCGTCAATAGAACCATTGACAAATGCGAATTTGTTTTTTGCGCATCCTATCCAGACGCTCGCGATATTGTCGCCAGCGAAGTTGAATTCCCTCTTTTCTTCGCCCATGACTTCACCATCTAAATAGATTTTCATCGTTTTTCCGTCGTAGCTGCCCGCGACATGATGCCACTGTTTTTCCTTCATTTCGTGCGAAACGGTGAACTCTTGCCGCTCCGAAATCCCACGGTCATCCCGCGCTCCCAAAAACAACCAGATTTCCGGCCCGGTACCGATGTCGATACTACCGATGCCATAAGAGGCACCCCAATCAACTTCAAACCAATGACAGCCTTTATCAATCCAATGCACTTTCTTGCCTTTCCACGTTTCTTGATAGTGGATCCATGCCGTCATTGTTATTTCACCTACGACCTTTAACTTCTCGTCGGAAGGGATGTTGACGCAGTCCTGTCCGTTGTTCGTAATATG
This sequence comes from uncultured Poribacteria bacterium, assembly GCA_951828385.1. Taxonomy (GTDB): domain Bacteria; phylum Poribacteria; class WGA-4E; order WGA-4E; family WGA-3G; genus WGA-3G. Next base: position 1,167,551 of record OX639973.1, on the reverse strand, counting down.
AATCGCATCCCCATATTTACCCTTCTCAATCTTGGTATTCTCAATGATCTCTGCGTCAAGACCATTGCCGGACGTATCACCAACCATTTGATCTTTAACGTTGTCAAAGTTCAGATAAAAAACAAGCTTCTCATCAAGACTCGCGTTCGCGTCAGTCATCGCTAACAGAATAACAGCACTGAAGAAAATAGTGCTGATGGATAATCGTGTCACATTTCCCTCCTAATATAGGTTTCTCAGGTTTACCTTGAAATAGCAGACATAAAAGTAATAAGCAATTTATGTGCCAATCCAAGAAAGATATTATGGTGAGGCGGGAAATATAGCCTTGGTAGTCGGTTGAACACGGAATTAAGCGATTTTTAGAAAATAAAAATATTTGGAGGAACTCTGCACCAAATGGGGCAGACATTAATGACAAATTGCACGGATTTGTGCAATAACCTTGATGTTGTGTTCTTTTTATTCATCAACATCAGGTGAACCATTTTGTCAGTCACATATAATGACGCGAGTGACGGACGAAACGGTTGCCTAATTCTGCCAAAAATTGGGGGAAATGTAGTAATAAAAGGCATAGATCACGGTTATGCCCAAGGGAAAGTGTGGGAAGGCGTATTTCTTAATGCTATTTAGAGTGATAGGATGCCGCCCTCAACGAGCATCGGAGCACCAGTCATGTATCTTGATTCGTCGGAGGCTAAATAGACCGCCGCCCAAGCAATGTCTTCTGGTTCACCGATGCCCAACGGATGCATCTCTTTGATTTCTTTGTTGATTGCCTCTGGATCCGGCTGCTTGGATAGAAATTCTTGATAGAGTTCGGTATTAATCGTGCCGGGACAGAGGCTATTGACTCGGATATTGTCTTCAGCATACCGAACCGCCATGCTTCGTGAGAGGTGTACCACGGCGGCTTTGGAGGAGGTATAGGCGGGGTGCATTGGGAACCCGACGTACGCGGATTCACTCGCCATGTTGATGATCGAACCGCCACCGGCTTCGCGCATCAGTGGAATTATCGCACGAGAGACGAGGTAGATGCTCTTTACATTGACGGCGTATTGCCGATCCCAGTCTTCTTCAGATATGTCTTCTAACTCGCCGACAACAGCAATACCGGCGTTGTTAAACAGGACATTGGGCGTACCCAGTTCGGATGTGACTTGGGCAGCAGCACTCTCAATCTGTGCAGTGTCGGTTACATCACATTCACAGAAAAGGGCAGTTCCGCCAGAGGTTTGAATCTGTTGAGCGGTTGCTTCGCCGCGTTCGACATTCAGATCCCAGATTGCAATCGCGGCACCTTCACTTGCGAAAAGTTCTGCACTTTTCGCACCAATGCCTCGTGCTGCACCTGTAATAATCGTGATTTTGTCTTTGAGTCGGTTAGCCATGTGTATTCTTTTAGAGTTCTTGCAGGAGGGATACCCATCGTTCCCATGCGGCTTTGGTGGCGGCTTTTTGTGCTTCGTTTGCTTCTTCTCCCATCCCACGCCGCAGGAAAGCGTGACCGACCCCTTCATAGATGACAGGTTCGTAGGTGACGTTTGCGGCATCGGCTGCGGCTTTGGTGGCATCAATAGTGGCGTTAATACGGTTGTCGCTCTCGCCATAAAAGCCATATACCGGTGCTGATATTTTGGGGACATCTGCTGTTGATGGCGCGCGACCGTAAAACACGAAGCCAGCAGCAATTGTATCCGAATGGACTGCGTAGCTGAACGTTTGACCACCACCCCAGCAGAACCCGGAGACAGCGACTTTATCGCTCGTTGAGGGGAGGTCTCGGACGTATTTCTCGACAGCGTTCAAATCTGATGTGACTTGAGAGGCGGGAAGTTCTCGAATAGCCCGTCGGACATCATCACCGGAGCCGAAGCTTTCTGTGCCGCCACCGTCGGGGCCCATCCCGGAAAGTAGGTCTGGGCAAATCGCAACGAATCCATCAGCGGCAAGTCTATCCGCCACGACCCGGATCCAATCGGTGAGTCCGAAAATTTCATGAATGACGATGATAGATGTTGCCGGTGTTTTGACCTCTGGATACACAACAAACGCATTGATAACACGGTCATTGGCAGCTGTGACTTTGACCCATTCGCCGTGGCGGGGTGATTTTTCGAGTTCAGCCTTTTCATCGGCATCACTTACATTGGCTACGAATAAAAAACCGGTAACAATTATACCGAACATGAGGGCATAGTATATCTGCATACGTTCTCCTTACTTCTGTTTTGCTTTGTGAATAATAGATTCCACGACTTTCTGCATTTCGGTGGTAGGTACTGCCCCAACCAAAGAGAAGCGAATTTTCGCACCCGACCATCTGAAGGCATCTGTTGATCCGAACTTGCGTTGATACACAGTTGTACCGCCAATTTCGATCTGAGTTCCTTCGCGTTCTCTGTTACCTTGGCGGCGGGGTCTGTCCACTTCTTCAAACAGCGTGAAATTTACCAATCCATCTGTATATTGAAGAAAAATTAAATCTCTCTCCCGACTTTTCATGCTACGAATATCCTGCAAGTGGAACCCGGGAGGCAAATATTTAGGTTGGATGAGTTGAGTCTTAAGTATTTTTTCGGCTTCGGCACGCGTGACTGAACGACTGCGCCGCTGTTCGGGTTTCGCCTCTTTTTCAATGCCTTTCCATTTGTTCTCAACAGCTTCAGAATTAAAACTAATTCGGGTATAGACAAACATATCCCGAAGAACGCCTTCGGCATCTAGGTCCTCTACCCGCAAGATAACCCCGTTTTCGCGGGCAAAAAAGATGCGCTTCGTCGGTCTACCCGCGAATTTAGGTGTGATTGTTAGGAGGTCCGTTTCATAATTCATTATTTTTTCTGCGGATGCCGATGCTTCCAAGTTGTAGTTTTGAGCAATCAGTTTAATCTCCTTTTTGGAAAATAGACTTCTAATTTGTCGCCATTCGTTCCGGTCGCGATTCCTTTCCCGACGGTCTCTGCGATTCTCGTTATTCTCTCTTCGCCTATTATCGTTCTGGCGTTCATCTCTGTTTGGCTGACCGTTGACTGATCTACGTTCACCGACTACGGATACGACTTTTCTGTACGAGGCATCTTCAGATGTATGAATGACGTACTCTTCAAAAGTACGTGTGCCTCTTGACGAACTGGATGTTCTCAGACGGGCTCCGACGTAAGCGACTTTATGCTCGGCTTCTACAATGCGTTCCAGCGTACTGATGTCAGCAAAAAGTGTGTGTGGTGTCCAGAGTAAAAAGGCTAAAGCGGCAGACCACAAGAGATTGTGTTTCGATCGTCCGTTCTTATGAAGAATTAGATAGGTGTGTATTTGCATGGATTCACCTGTCGGTTACCTATTCGGAAAATTCAATCCCCTACATTTTCGAGATAGAGGTCGAGAAATAGTTCAGTATCGTCAACGGTTTCTGTAAATGAGGAATCCTCTGCCGACGTTTGACTCAGCGAGCCACCGACGTTTGATTTCAATGGGTTGTCTGCGAGTTGTTCGGTGTGAAGTCCGAAGTAGAAGTCGAGGGTTTCGTCATATTCCGGTGTTGATGGATAAAGATAGAGGAAGCCCAATATAAGCGCGAACATAAAGAACCCCGTCGCGCCTGCTGTTAATGGACGAGAAAACCAGCGTCCAAAATCGGAAAGCCATTGCCCGACACCTGGTAGCCACGGTTGTGCAGGTGCTTGGGCACGTGTCTCTGCTGCTTGTTGGCGTATTGTTGCCATGACAGCATCTTGAATAGATGCCGGCGCGGGATGCTCAAGCCCTTTGATGCGCACGCGATTTTCGCGGAACGTTGACAGCATGCCGGAACACTCGCTGCAAGCGTGAAGATGTGCTTCAATCCGCTGGTGGTCAGCGGGAGCTAATTCGTTGTCTAAATAGGCTGATAGTTCATCTTCAAACTGCGTGTGGATCTTTGCCATCACAGCGTCTTTAAGCGTTGATGGTACCGGATGTGAGAGGTCCGCAACCCTCTGACGGTTCTTCTCGAACGCCGATAGTATATCAGAACACTCACTGCAGGAACGGAGATGTGTTTCAATCTGTTCATGTCTGCTTGGCGTTAATGCGTTATCTAAATACGCTGATAGTTCGTTTTGAATGCGTTTGTGGTTCATATCTTTAATCGAGAATAGTGGTAAGAAACTGTTACCACTCGACTCGCTCCAGTTCTTTTTTCAACGCTTTCCGTGCTTCATGTAAACGGGATTTGACCCGCCCCAGGGTACATCCCAGGATTTCTGCTATTTCTTCATAAGCCATATCTCGCAGTTCTCTTAGCACCAGAATCTCTCTATAGCTGGGTTTGAGTTTCGCGAGCGCGGCGTGGACGATTTCTTTCTCTTCAGTACGCAACGCTTCTTCTTCAGGGGTCACGGTGTCAAGCGGTACCCACGGTTGTGAATCGTCGATCTCTGTTGGGTCCGTTTTTCGACGTTTGTACTGGTCAATATGGTTAAGGCATTTGTTCTTGACAATGCGGTAGAGCCATGTCGAGAATCGGGAACGAAACTGAAATTTCCCGATGTTTTCCCATGCAGAGACAAACGCATCTTGTGCTACATCTTCCGCGTCGTGGTGATGACCGAGCATACTGTAAGCGATGTTATACACCCAATGTTGGTATTGAATGATGAGGGTCCCCATCGCATCGGCATCGCCATTTTGACAGCGTAAAACTATCTCTCGTTCTTGTGCAATATCCAATTCTTCGGTTTTGCCCATCTCTGAATAGGTTTCCATAGTTGCTGTAAGGGTTGCAACGGACATGCTTTTCTCCAAACTGCAAGGATAAAGAGTGTGCTTCTTCAATGCTCAGGGAGCCGTGACTTTCGGACAGAAATGACGCTTGAAGCGAATCGGTTCCCAGCATATAGGCGAAAACTAAATGGTCTTCTTGTTGAATTAGACATCTCAGAAAACGAAAGGTTCGTTTTGTTTTATTTAAGCACGTTTTCCTTACCGGGTGTGGTTTGGACCTGTTTAAGTTTGCCACTACCGTTCGGCCATCTGCCGAGCGCAACATCCTTCTCCTGTTTTTCAAATGCAACTGTATCAAGTACCTGATTGCCGCGTGTATCGGTATCGACGAGCATTACAGTTTCACCGTTGCGAGACAACTTAAAGTTGGCATGCAACCCCACCTCAGCTTTACCATCTTCATCTAACCACACAAGGAGATACCCGTGTGCAGGGATCGTGGTATCCGCTGGAAATGCCCATTTCTTCAGATTGTCGATTTTATCTGTCAAGTACATGCCAGTGAGGTTCACTGTGGTGTCACTGAGATTGTGGAGTTCAAGCCAATCTTCGTAGTGTCCTTGGGGATCAGCGAGGCTCTTCGTATTAGATGCCATCAGTTCATTAATGACAATAGGACTCCCTTTCACAACGGGGACACCGACTCGATATTGTGCGGCACCCTGTTCCGCATGTACCGGTGAAAAGGCTGTCGTGCCGTGTGTCTTCACCGCATTCGCTTCAACATAATAATAGACTTTTGTGTTTGCTGGAAAAGCAGGTATCTGCCCAGTATAGCTATCCGCTTTCTTTTCCATCTTGACCCGATTAAAAACAGCATACCGATCAGGGCTATAATACAAGAAAACTGAATCCGCCGCAAGTGATTTATCCAGTGTCGCTTTAACCGATACAGGTTGATTTGCTACGGGTGAAGTTCCCGATCCAATTTCAACGGTCGTAATCTTTGGTGACGGTTTGTTGAGTTCTGGATGGTTGCGGAGGTATTCGCGCCTTTCGGTTACAAAACGCTCAAGATCTGCCGGTGTTCCGGTCGCAAAATCTTGGTAGTCGTAGAGTTTCTTATCGTCTTGCTGAACTTCTGCATCAATGAGTTCTTGATATTCGTTGACGATGGGACCTAACACGTCCCAATCCAGCCATTCATCAGCGACAGTGCGGACATGTGCGAGGTAGCGGGCACGCCACTCCGGGTTTGAAAGCAAGCGATGAATAAGTGGGCGCGCTGCATTGCCTTCATGCGCTATAGGGGATGCCATTCCATTTTCTAAATTTCCCCATGACCAACCGCCGGGACCTCCACCGCCAGGCCCCCCACGTCCCTCTCTACCAAATCTGAAGCTTTCGTTGTTATCATGCGGTATAAGATGGAATCTACCGTTGACATCTTGATAGATAGTGTAATCGCCGCCTTTGTGGATGTAGCCGTCGTCGTCCATAAACACGTTTGAGACTGCAAGCTGCCACAGCACTTGGTCAACGTTAAGTAGAGACGATAGGTTTTCCGTAAGTTCTGCATCAGAAGTCGTTTCGTCAAGCATTTTGCAAAGGGCGATGAGACCTTGCCAAGGGGCTTCAATATTTTTAGTTTTGAGTTGATACGTTTCTTGATACGCTGTTGGATCGTCTCCCGCATAGGTCAAGGCACCCCCTCTACCAGGGCCTACTTTCCAACGTACGCCGCCTTTTGTGCCGAACTGCTCCGCCAGAAAATCTTTGTTATATTGCTGTAGATTAATATAAACACCCCAATTTTCACCGTTGATAACAAGTTTTACAAGATTCGTTTGCATCGCTGGGATGTAGTCGCGCGCAATCCGATTGTAAAGTACCTCGCGCAGGAAAGAGGCATCAACGTGACCATTAAGTAAGTTAAGCGTCTTGTATCCGTAGAGGCGTTGCCCGTCTTTACCGTAGTCTACGGCGATATTGAAAGATTTTTTATCTGACCTCACTGTGAAGTAGGAAGAGGTACCTCGAAAGTGGACACCAACCTCTGGATAAGCCTTCCCATCAACAATAAGTTCCGCCGGCACCTCAATATCCGTGCGATAAAATGCGTTCATCTGTTCGGACCAATCTTCATGGTGGAATCGGAGGTAAAGGGTGCGGAGTGTTTGAGCGTTGTAGAGTGAAGGTGAACCTTCGGGTATAGAGGCGAGGCTTGTCTGGACATCGGTTTCAACACTGTTATGTAGGGCTTCTTTGGATATAAGAGAAACATTTCCACCACCGCGGGTGTTGAGTGCGGCTTCGCGTTCGGCACCGGTTAATTTCCCATCCTTATTTTCATCAAATTGTTCGACCAGTTTCTCTGGTGGGCGCGGTCCCGCTCGTCCACCCCCAAAAGGCGGCATTCCGCCGGGGCCCCTGCCAAAACCTCTATCGGGAGGTTGCATCTTCTCAATTTCTTCGCGGCTGAGTTTATCTCCTGTGAACGCTTCAAAACTTGTAATACGAAGTCTGAGGTCATCCTCTTCATCACTCAGTTTGCCATCGCCATTGAGGTCAAACCGTTTCTGTTCGTCCGTAAGTTTTGCCGCTGGCTCGGTATCTTGGGCGTTCGCCTGCAGCGTCCAGCCGGCAGTTATTAGCATAAGGGCTATTATTGTTTTCAGTTGTTTCATTGTGTTCTCCTTTTTAGTCTTAGACTTATTGTATGTAAGGAAGTTCGGGTTTTCCGTGCTTGCTGCGTTTTATTCTTTGTCCATTTTCACTTCTGTGACATTTTCAATCCGCGAAAGTTCGGTAAAAAAGGTAAGCCACTCTTGTGGATTTGCCAATTTGACCCGGAATGTCAGTTCAACCATCTGTGATTTTTTGATCCGTTTTTCCAGCAGACGTTCGTAAATCAAGTGTTTGTCGAAAACAGAACGATAGATATTTTCAAAGTTCGGATCGGGGGGCAGACAGAATTCTAAACTAAATTCGTTATCGTTACCAAAGCGTTGATGCCAGTGGTATATGCAGAGGATAATGATACCGATGAGGAATGTCGCCAGAATCGCGACAGATGGATTGCCAGCACCGACCGCCATACCAACAGCTAACGCATAAAAAACAAAACCGATATCCCGCGGGTCTTGGATAGCAGTACGGAACCGAATAATGGACAAGGCACCGACTAAACTAAACGCTCGTGCGATGCTGTCTCCGATAATCACCATCACCACTGAAATCAGCATACATAGGATGATGAGTGTGTCGGTAAACGATTTTTGTGGGACTTTAGCGTGTGTCCATTGATAGATGTTGACGATAAAAATGCTCAGTGCGAATGAAAGTAACAACCTAAGAGCATCAGTACCAAGTGTTATAAGCGGGGGTATCGTTAAAAAATCAAATAATGTGTTCATTCCTGTTTGCCGGTTGAAGGTTTAGGATATTCTACCATAATCAGACAAATTTGTGAAGAAATTGTTGGGAATTTGCTTCGTTTTTCCTGTAAACTGCTTGGGGCGTGTTAAAACACAACTTCGGATAGGGCTTCGCTTCCGAGGTTAAGGCAATGTTACGTCTGTTCTTCCTGACGAATCAAGACACCCACAAATACCCCGGAAAAGATCAGGATTGCAAGCGCGTAAGGTGCTGCTTCAGCGAACATGGCTTCAGTTGTGTAACTCCAGACATTAAGAGCAAGCGTTTCGTATCCGGCGGGGGATAAGAGGAAAGTCAGCGGGAGTTCTTTCATGGTCGCAAGAAAAACCAGAGCAGTCGCCGTAAGCATACCGCGCATGAGAATAGGGAAAAGGGTTTTGAAAAATGCCTGTATGCGTGGATACCCAAGCGAGCGGGCTGCCTCCTCTAAGTTCGGCGAGGCTTGGTAGAGCGAACTTCGCACGGGTCCGATCGCTTCTGCCAGAAAGTGTAGCGTACACGCGTAGATGAGCACGGGGAGTGTCTTGTAGATAAAAGAGACTGTGTTTAAAACGAAAAAGATGAGTGATAACGCGAATGCAAGCGGGGGTATCGCATAAACAATGTAGGCAACGCGCGCCAACGCCTTTGAAGCCTGTGATGGATAGCGAACATCTATATAGGCGAACGGCACCGCAAGGAGTGCACACAGAATGCCCGCAGGTATTGCAATCGACAGCGAACCGACGAGGGCTGCTAAAAGGCTTTCCAAAGCCGATGTATTAAACCCTCTGAACATCCAAAGCAGGATGGCACCAACTGGAACGACCACTGTTACAAATGCCAGCAAACTGAGGTAAATGTAAGCCGGGTTGCGCCACGCACCGAGTTGAACCTGCGATGATTGACGGGAGGTACCGCGCCCAGCGCGATGGAGGACTACCTTATTTAGCAGCTTCGCTTCAAGGTAGAGTAGGCACCCAGTAAAGGCGAGAAGCATCAAGGCGAGCCATGCTGCATAGATATGCTCAAAGGAGAGCGTGTATTCTGTGTAAAGTGCGTAACTAAAAGTTTCATAGCGCATCAATGACACAACGCCAAAGTCGCCAAGCACGTGTAAACTAATGAGAAGTCCGCTTGCATAGAAAGCAGGACGGAGTTGCGGGAGGATGACACGGAAGAAAGTTTCAGAATACCGATAGCCGAGACTCCGAGCGGATTCTTCGAGGCTCGGATCGAGTCCTAACAAGGCGGTGCGTAGATTCAGAAAGAGATAAGGACTTGTGTAGGCGCTGAGCGCGAGGAGCGCGCCCCAGTAACCACCGAGGCGCGGGATACTCGTGCCAAATAATTGGGCGACAATCCCGGTATTTCCGCCGAGTGCCAACAATGCATAAGCCATCACGTAGCCCGGAATGGCGAGCGGTAGCGCACACAGCACCGTAAAGTAACGTTTACCCTTTAAGTTGACCCGACTTGTCAACCACGCCGCGGGGGTGGCTATAAGTAGATCAAGAGTTAGGACACCTGCAGTGAGCAGCAGCGTATTCAGAAAAAGCCTTGCGTTTCGCCAGCGGAAAACAATCTGTACAAGCGCAGTAGCTTCCGCTGAAAACGCTTTGGTCAGTAAGTAAACTAACGGGATGAGGCCGCCAATACCGACAAGCACAATCGGAATGCCTGCCACGCCAGCAGAAATAGAGAAATAACGGTGTGAACGAACTGTTTTTACCTTTTGCATCCAAATTCCGAAGCCTCAGTCTTCCAAGCGAGATTCACCGCTTCTATAGAATTTCGACGCGTCGTAATAAATCGACTGTACCATCAAGGTCGTCCATATCATTGAGGTTGAATGTTGGCGCGAGTTCGAGCAGCTCGGATAACGGTATCAGATTCGCGTTTGGGATGACACCCTCGATAACAGGGTATTCAAATACGTCGCTCGTAAAGTACTGCTGTGCTTTAGCGGATAACAAAAATTTCACTAACTTCAAAGCCGCATCTTTGTTTTCGCTACTCTTCAGCAGTCCGATACCGGCAACATTAACGAGGTTACCCGGATCATCTGCCTTGAAGAAGGTTTGTGCTACTGGAAAACTGGCGTTCCCCTTTTTGAAACGGAGGAGGTAGTAGTGGTTCGGTAAACCGAGATCGATTTCGCCTGCAGCGAGTGCCTCTATGATGGGTGTGTTTTTAGCGTATTTTTTCACGCCGTTTGCTTTCATCCCACGCAGCCATTCCGCGGTTTTTTCTTCACCGACTTGCATACGGAGCGAAGTGACAAAGGCTTGGAAGGACGCATTTGTTGGTGCCCAACCGACTCTACCTTTCCACATCGGTTGTGCTAAATCGAAAACGCTTTGCGGGAGTTCTTCCATTTTAACGCGTTCAGGCGAGTAAGCGAGAACCCGCGCTCTACCGCTTGTCGCTACCCAGAAACCATCGGCATCGCGGAAATCCGAAGGAACTTTAGCGAGTATAGATGCCGGCAGTTTCTCAAACATCGCTTTTTTACTAACGGCACCGAGCGCACCAGCATCTTGTGCCCAAAAGAGCGCAGCGGGACTTTTGTCGCCTTCTGTTAAGAGCGTGGCGGCTAACTGGGTCGTATTGGCGTAACTCACCTTCACTTGGATGCCGGTCTCTTTTTCAAATTGCTTGATAATTGGTTCAACGAGGCTCTTGCTGCGTCCAGAATAGATAGTTAGTGTTTCAGCGTGAACTGTCCCGATAATGGTGAATAAGAGCAAAATTGGCAAAACGTAGTTAAACAAACGCAATCTGTTATTAAACATTATATCTCCTTTTAGGACTTACGCAATTTTGACTGCAGCCCGTTCTGTTAGATGAGAATTTTCGGAAAACACAGCGTTCTGGTGGCACAAACTATGAAGTTTGTGCTACAAAAGAGCAGCATGCGTAAGTCCTATCCTTTAATAGAATGGTAAACTGAATATGTGTACACCGAATCAAACTGGTATAAATTTTGTCAGATACGGCAGTAAAAGGTTCGGGGTTATTGCATAGATGCACAGTGTGCCGTCTTGTCAACGCTTTGGCACGACTCGCCAGCGTGTATTCATGCCTGCCGTAATATGGTCTGCGACATGGCAGTGATAGAGCCAATTGCCCGGGGTTTTCGCTATCATATCTACAGTAACCATACTACCGGGGAGTAGTTCTACAACATCGGTACGTTTCCCAGCGTTTAGCACCGTCTGACCGTGCCAGTGCGCGGTGTGCATATCGACTTCAGTACCTAACCCAATAAGATACCAACGGACGCGATCGTGTTGTTCGACTTCCAGACCTTGTAGATTTCCGAAGATAAATCCGTTAATCGCGTGCTTGAGATTCCCCTCTTCCGCTTCTTCAGGCGACGCATAAGCCTCATTTTGTCCGCTTTCAACGATTTTTCGGTCATTTTCGTTGAAGATGAGGAACAGGGTCGTGAACGCTTTGTCAATATCTTTAGGACGCGGATCATCTGATGCACGCGCCATCCCTTTTTTGGTGACCACAACAGTTCCGATTAAGCCGTCATAAACCTCTGTTACGGCATTGACGTGGGAGTGGTAAAGCCAGACGATAGACGACGGATCGTTAGGACCAGGGGCAGAATCGCTGTCTACTTCCCAATGGTAGGTGAACATACTGCCGGGTTTCACGAAGGCACCGGAGCCTTTCATATCCGCGCCTTCGTTGTCTTCATCGTATTGTAACCCGTGAACGTGGATGCTAAGGGGTTTGTCGGCGCGATTGAGGAAATGCACCTTTATGCTGTCGCCTTCAACAGCGTGCAATTGCGGCCCGAGAATACCCATCCACATAGGTTGTTCGACTTGTGTGGTATAGGTGTTATCGGTATATTGGATATAGCGATATTTCTCATACACCAGGGCTTTGCCCCAAACGTCCAATCCCATATTGGGTCTGATGAGATTTTGTCCGCTCGGTGCGTAGTTCCATTCGACTTTCTCAGCAGCGATCCAATATTCTCGCGTTGCAGCTTCAGCGGTGACGGTGAAGAAGCACAGCATCATACCGATAAAAACGAGAAATATGTTGGATGTAAATCGTGGTTTTTCGTTAAGGCGGAGAGGACGTAATTTATACGTGCCTTGTGGCAGGCCTGGGCTTGTGATATTGAGACTCATTTTCAAAAAATGAGCCTTTAAAACAGATCTCATAAAGAACTGAACCTCAGTGGGTTAAATTTGCATTCAATTATACCACGAAAAAATAGAGTGTGTCAAAAAAATATAGGGTATGTCCATCAATTGCGTTTTCGTTTTCAGCCGAAACGCGTCTGTTTTTAATCTATCTGCGGATCAAGCGCATCTCGGAGTGCATCGCCGAGGAGGTTGAAGCCTAAGACGATCAGGAAGATAGCGACACCGGGAGCGGTGACGGCTAAAGGCGCGCGACGGATGAGGTCTCGGTTTTCGTTGAGCATCGCGCCCCATTCGGGTTCACCGATTTCTGCACCGAGGCCTAAGAAGCTGAGTCCTGCCGCATCTAAAATGGCTGCACCGATACCTAAAGTCGCTTGGACAATCAGGGGCGCGAGACAATTCGGAAGGATAGTCGTGCGGAGAATACGGTTGTTGCTTGCACCAATGACCTTCGCGGCGACGACGTAATCTAATTCGCGGACTTTCAGAACTGAGGCGCGCAGGATTCGGGCGTATTGGGGGATATAGACGATTGATACAGCGATAATCGCATTTGTGAGACTCTGCCCGAGAATCGTCACGATAACCATCGCGAGAAGGATGCTCGGCATCGCAAGCATCATGTCCATTACGCGCATGATTAGGTTGTCAAGCTTTCCACCGTAGTAACCAGCAATTGCCCCAAATAATGTGCCAAACCCGACAGAGAAAGTCATAGCGATAAGCCCAACTTTCAGAGAGATACGCGTCCCGTAGACGATCCTGCTAAAAATATCTCGTCCCACCTTATCGGTACCAAGATAGTGCGAAGCGGATCCACCCTGGAGGCGTTCAACGATGTTTGCTTGTCTTGGATCATGTGTCGCAATAAGTGGCGCGAAGATGGCAACGACAATGAAAAATAGGATAATGGATGCGCCAATGGTGGCGGAACGGTGTTTTAAGAGTTTCCGAAAGATATGTTGTTGGCTGCTGGCGGTTGTTGGCGTACTCATTTCGCTTCATCTCCCACTCGGATACGCGGGTCGAAGTAGGCATACAACATATCCACGATAAGGTTGACGAGCATAAAGACGGCTGCCACGAAAAGCACGCCACCTTGCACAGCGCGGACATCGCGAGCCTCAACCGCTGCGCGCAGCCATGAACCGAGTCCGGGCCAAGAAAAAATATGTTCGGTCAAAATCGCGCCACCTAACAGATAGCCGAATTCTAATCCGATAATCGTTAAGACAGGCACCATGCTATTTTTCATGGCGTGTTTGCTGATAACCTTCCACCGAGGCAAGCCTTTCGCGTAAGCCGTTGTGATATACGGTTGATTTAGCACTTCAAGTAGACTGGAGCGGGTCATCCGGGCAATAATCGCTAATGGGATAGTGCCTAATGTAATCGCGGGGAGCATGAGGTGTGCAATAGCACTTCGGAAGGCGGTGAAATTGCCTGTAAGGAGTGTGTCAATAAGGTAAAAACCGGTGCGTGTCTGAATATCTAAATCTAAGATGACATCCAGTCGACCACTGCTGGGTAGTATCGGAAGAAAATAGGAAAAAAGCAGAATCAGCATCAACCCCAGCCAGAAGATCGGCATGGAGATTCCAGCGAGGGATACTGACATGGAGAAATAGTCTAAAAATGTTCCGCGAAAGATGGCGGCAATGACCCCCGCAGCGATGCCGAATATAATCGAAAATGCCATCGCTGCGAGGGTCAGTTCAGCGGTTGCTGGGAAGTAACGTTTGATTTCATCGACCACAGGTTGCTTCGTTTTAAAGGAGCGACCGAAGTCGAGATGTGCGGCATCCCACAAGAATTTGGCGTATTGGTGGTACAGCGGTTTGTCAAGTCCCATTTCCTCTCGAAGTTCGATAAGTGCTTTTTCGGTGGCGCGTTCTCCCAGAATAGCGACAGCGGCATCGCCGGGGATGAGATGCACCATCAGGAAAACGAGGAGCGATACCGCTAAAAGGGATAGACCGATCGAAAGAAAACGCTGGAGGAGATAAGAGAGCAAAAGTCAACCTTCCGTTAGTGATGCCACCTATATGCTATTGATAGCCCACATTTTTCTTTTTCAAAGATGGGTCAATTTAACCGAAAATCTGCTTTTCGACAGCGGTGAAAACGGTCAGAGGAGACCCATGGTTTAAAAATTAGAAAAATGGGTTGTGTCGTTTTTCCTCACCGACGGTGGTGGAGGGACCGTGTCCCGGAAAGAGTCTAACTGAGTCTGGGAGTGATAGTAGATTATCACGAACACTCTCAATTTCATCCTGATAGGAGATATTAGGTCCACCGACAGAACCCGCGAAGATCGCATCACCGACGAACCCTACGTTCTGCGTTAGGAAACTACACCCACCGGGCGTATGTCCGGGTGTATTTACTACGCTAACCATGAGTTCACCGACGGAGAGGACATCGCCGTGTGCTACCTCGCGTAGTTTTTTGTTGCTCCGCGGTTTCGGTTCGTTTTGATGGATGTAGGTTTCACATCCTGTTTCGGTTTGAAGCTGCGATAATCCATCGGTATGGTCGCTATGGGCATGTGTCAGGAGTATCGTCGTCGGATTCACAGGACGAGCATCGAGTTGTGCTAAGATGAGATCCGGATGCGCCGCTGTGTCAATAATCGCAGCATCGTCGGTGGCTTTGCAGATCAAAAGATAGGCGTTGACGGGCCACCCTCCGACGGGCGCGCTAATTGTAATAACTTCAAGGTTTGCGCTGTTTGTCTGCTGAGGTGGTTCGGGTTCCCATTGCTCCGTTGCAATATCGAGTAGTTTAGTCCCGTCCAAATTCAGTACTTCTGCGAGACGAAAAACTTGCGTTTCTGTCGGTTTTAAGGTATACTTTTCCATACGAGCAAGTTCCGCTTCTGTGATACCGGCAGCAGTAGCGATTTCGCTTGGGGATAGGTTCTGCCCGCGTCGGGCTTTGCCGATAATGTCACCAAATTCGTCTTCAAGTGTGTATGCCATGGTGGTGTTCTCCTTACTTTATTGGTTTACGGAACATTATAACAAAAAACGCAGTGTGATGCAATTGAAATAGGTAGCATTGAAAAAGGAGAGATTCTGATGGACATTCCCAAAAATGGATATGAACAAGCGGCAATATCCCTTGCGCCGCTGGAAACCGATATGACGTTGGAAGAATTTCTTGAGAGCGATTTAGAGGGATATGAATACGCGAAAGGAAAGTTAATACCGATGGCCCCTCCGACAATGGAACACGGTGAAATTAGTATGAATCTCAGTTTTCTTTTGAGTTTGCATGTTCGTGAGAATCAACTCGGACGTGTATATCCGGCGGATACAGACTTTAAGTTGGGAGACCGACTGGTTAAACCGGATGTCGCGTTTGTTTCTACAGCGAGGTTACCTGAGAACAGGGACCAGGCATCCCCTATAGCTCCAGATCTCGCTGTTGAAGTTGTTTCACCGACAGATATTCAATATCGTGTTCTTGAAAAGGCGTTTGCTTATCTCAATGCTGGCACACAAATCGTCTGGATTATTGAACCTGTGGGAAAGACGGTAACCGTGTATCGTTCTCGAACAGACATCAAGACGCTCACGTCTGAAGACACATTGACTGGCGAAGATGTCGTTGAAGGTTTTTCGTGTCAAGTGGCACAACTTTTTGAGTAGATAAATTTGAACCTTGATAAACTCACCGCGGAGGAATGAAAATGGGACAACAAAATGCTCATGTAGGCACCCAAGAGATACTTCCACCTCCCAAGAAGATGACGCTTGAAGAATTTCTTGCGAGCGATTTAGAGGGATACGAATATGTGAAGGGGGAACTTATACCGATGCCAGCTGCATCTTGGGAACACGGTTTGGTCTGTGCCAAGGTTTTCTTACGTTTAGGTCTATATGTACAAGATAATCAACTCGGTGAGGTGGTTACGCCAGACACAGGTTTTCAAGTCAGTGAGCGCATTCTAAAACCGGACGTTGCCTTCCTTTCAACAGCGCATCTGCCTGACGATCCGAGCAGAGCATGCCCGGTGCCGCCAGATCTTGCGGTTGAGGTGGTTTCACCATCAGATGCTTTCCGGCGTGTGATTGAAAAAGCGTTCGCTTATCTCAACGCGGGAACGCGTCTCGTCTGGGTAGTTGAACCCGGATCAAAAACAGTGACAGTATATCGTTCGGAAACAGATATCAAATTGCTCACACGCAACGACACGCTCACCGGTGAAGATGTCGTTGAAGGGTTTTCATGTCAAGTCACACAACTTTTTGAATAGGTGGCGTTGAAACACGGCAAACTAATTATGGAGGAATGAAAATGGGACAACAAGACGCTCATGGAGTCACCCAAGAAATACTTCCACCTCCCAAGAAGATGACGCTTGAAGAATTTCTTGCGAGCGATTTGGAGGGATACGAATATGTGAAGGGGGAACTTATACCGATGCCGGCTGCGTCTGCGGAACATGGGATAATTAGTGCCAGGCTTTTTCTGAACTTGGGTTTGTACGTGCGTGAGAATCAACTCGGCGAAGTGGTTACGCCTGACACGGGCTTTCAAGTCGGAGAGCGCGTCCTGAAACCAGATATTGCTTTTATTTCTTCAGCCCAATTACCTGAGGACCTGAGCAAAGCTTTTCCAGTACCGCCGGACCTAGCCGCGGAGGTCGTTTCTCGGACAGATATACTACATCGTGTTGAAGAAAAGGCGTTCGCCTATCTGGAAGCAGGCACACAGATGGTCTGGGTGCTCATACCTGTATCGGAGACGGTAATGGTCTATCGTTCTAAAATAGACATCAAGGTACTGACATCTGAAGACACACTCACCGGTGAAGATGTCGTTGAAGGTTTTTCCTGTCAAGTCGCACAACTTTTTGAATAATAAGGAGGCGGGCGAAGCTTGCAAGCCCGTATAATTAAAGTATGAAGCTTGGTTTGGTTACGTATAATATGGCGAAAGATTGGGATATTCCCACAATCATTGAAAAATGTGTAGAGACAGGATTTCAAGGTGTGGAATTGCGGACGACGCATGCCCACGGCGTTGAAGTTGAACTTTCGGCAGGCGAACGGGCAGCAGTAAAACAACAATTCGACGATTCCCCGATTGAGATTGCTGGTTTGGGGTCAGCGTTTGACTATCATGCTGTAGATCAGGATGCGGTTCGACAGAATATAGAAGGCACGAAGGTCTATTCTCAACTCGCAGCAGATGTCGGTGCACCCGGTGTGAAAGTGCGTCCGAATGGGCTTCCTGATGAAGTGCCTGTCGAAAAGACACTGGAACAGATTGGATTGGCGTTGCGCGAGTGTGGCGAATTCGCTGCCGACCTCGGCGTACAAATTCGGTTGGAAGTACACGGCGGTGGCACCTCGGAACTCCCACATATCCGAACAATTATTGATGTCGCTGACCACGACAACGTCTACGTCTGCTGGAATTCTAATTTCGGTGAAGTGGAAAACGGGACCATTAAAAACAATTTTGATCTCGTGAAAGGCAGAATCGGTTTGGTGCATATTACGGAACTACATCGACGCGAGTATCCGTGGCGGGAACTCTTTACATCGTTGAAAGCGTCTGGGTATAACGGCTACACGCTTGCGGAAATCGCAGGAAGTTCCGACCCTGTACGCGTGATGAATTTTTATCGGGCATTGTGGGAAGAGTTATCAAGATAGAAGGAGGCACTCTGATGTCGTTGAAGGGTTTTCCTGTAAAATCTTGCAGCTTTTTGAATGAGGATAGATACCATTGTCCATATTACGATTTTACATTTTATCTATAGGGGTACTTTTTTTGACTGCTATCGGTGTCGGTGCAGCACCTGAAACCGTCCGCCTTAGCAACAGTGTATGGTCAGTTGACATCGCGACGCAATCCCTCGCTGTAAATGCGTACCCTATAGGATCCGAAACGGCAGTGCCTATTTCGGCAGCGCAACCCGGATTTGGCAATGTAACGGAGTTTTCTCAAGAAGGTAATACTGTTAGTTGGAAACTTCCTAATCAGTTTCTCAGCGTACGCTTTGAACTGGTGGATGAATCGCTATCTGTAGAGTTCGTTCAAGATGAGCGGACACGCGAGACACTCCGTTTAGCGTGGCCCGTTATTGAAGATTCGCAATCCCTCCGTGGCTATATTCTGCCCCTTTTTGAAGGGAGTTACGTTCCGAAAGATGACGTTACATGGCAAAACTTTTTATCCGAGCGGGGCCCGATAGACACAACCGCAGGTCTCTCAATGCCGTTCTGGGGATTGGATCTCGACAATCAAACGCTTACCTACATTTTAACGAATCCATTTAACAACCAAATCCGGTTCAATCAAACAGCAGCCGCGTCGTTAGGTATGGAGGTGTCGCACACCTTCACACCGAATTGGGAACAGAGAAGATACGGGTTGTATATCTCACTCGGTGCAGCATCACCAGTCGCATCTGCCAAACAGTACCGACACTGGTTGCAACAGAACGCTGAATTCGTTTCGTTTGCTGAGAAAATTGAGAAAACGCCTGCCGCGGGGCAGTTACTCGGTGCTGCACATATCTATCTCTGGGGTGGTAAACTTCTCAGTCAATACGATGTAACAGATTGGCAAACGTTTGCAACAAGGCTAAGTGGTGATAGCGGGGTTGCGACGCAAATTTGGGCGCAATTGAATGCAGAAGCGCGAAAAGCAATCCGTGAAATCGCTCAATCGGCACATGCGTCTAAATATGTCCGGCGGGTTGTAAGTCGTGCAATAAGTGAACAACTTGAAAAGCCTGATTTTTACAACGCATCCTTATGGACAGAGATTTCCCTTACGTCAGAGACAGAAAAGTTAATCTCGCGAGACATATCCACGCTATCGCTCACGGAAGTGTATCGCCGCAACTGTCTGCTATTCTACGCAGCGTTTTCCGACACGCTACGGCATCCAGATGAGTGGGGTGACGGTCTCTCATTGAAACTGTTGGAGCAATTCGCTGAAAATGGGTTGGATAGGCTCTGGCTCGGTGTTGACTCATGGCAGGACGGGTTTCGACACCCGACCGCCGTCGCGAAGGCGAAAGCACTCGGTTATCTCGTTGGACCCTATGACTCCTACCACAGTATCCATCACCCGAACGAAAAAGACACATGGGAGACCGCGCAGTTTGATCTCTCACTTTATGAGACCGGTGCGATCGTCAATGCTGATGGCACAAAGAGTCGAGGCTTTAAAAAGAAGGGGTATCACTTAAGCCCGCTCGTGGCACAACCTTATGTTGAAGGTCGTGTCAACGGTATCGTCGCGCAGATGCCGTCGGACTTCAATACGTGGTTCATTGATTGTGATGCTTATGGTGAACTCTACGACGATTATTCGACATCGCATCCCGCAACACAGTTAGATGATATGCATGCACGCTTGGCTCGGATTTCATGGATTCGGGATACGCATAACATGGTTGTTGGTTCAGAAGGTGGTGCTGCGTATTCGGCAGCAGTGCTTCACTTTGCACACGGCATGACGGTTCCTGTCATCGGGTGGGGAGACCCAGACATGAAGTCTAAAACCTCACCTTACTACGTTGGTGGGTACTGGCCCCCCGAAGGTCCTGCGATTCACATAAAGCAGGTACCTCTCAAACCGAACTATCTCTATCACTACTACGATCCACGTTTCCGGTTACCGCTCTATCAGATTGTGTTCCACGATTCGGTGATAGCAACGCACCACTGGGGATCTGGCAGCCTCAAATTTGAGAATGCTATAGAAACGTTAGCACTCTTAGAGTTGCTCTACAATGTCCCCCCATTATACCATCTGAATATAGACGAATTTTCAAAACATAAAGCGTGGATCACGCGGCACTATGCGTTCTTTTCGCCACTACATCGGCAGATCGGCGGACAGGCGATGACGGATTTTGAGTGGCTCAGCGATGACAGACAAGTCCAGCGCACCGAGTTCGGCGATACTGTTGAGATATACGCGAACTTCGGGACGGATGCGTTTGAATATGAAGGCTTGGTAATTCTAGCACGAAGTGTTGTAGCAAGATGGAGGGATACCGGTAAGGTTGAGGTGTTTGTTGTGGAGTAATTTAATCCTCATGACTATTTAGTTTTATAGTTTGGAAACTGATATTTCTCAAAAGTTATTGTAAAGCAGTGATTATCAAGGTTCTTTTGGTATTATTGTATGAAAATGCGTTATGAAGTCCGTAAGTGTCTGTCTTTCTCCGGTGAGTTGAAGTTGTATCTTTTGTAGGCTCATGGCAGAAACGCGCAGATTCGATTTGAAATACCGCCAAAACTGTTCAATACCATGGTGTTGCGACCAAATCCTCATTGCTTCAGAAGTGCGTAAAGGTTTTCCAAAGCCCAAGAGTGTTCGTATCTTGCCTCTATCGCGAAAGAAGATGACGATACATTCGCCAAATGTTGGACTTATTGCCTTGGCACGACAGACAGGTTTATCGCACCCCCATTGTTCTTCGCGCAACTCTATGTTCTTTTTATGCACCGAAAGTTTCGCTTTTGTATCAGCGATGGTCATGACGAAGTTATTTTTTCCATGAACTAATATAGAGGTAAACCCTAACTCCGATAAGGCCTGAACAAGTTTACGGCTTGCATACCATGAATCGAAGGTGATCGGATACTTTCTCAGGTCTATGCCTTGGGTATCAAAGAACTCTAAAACTTCTTTGAGCATGGTGATAACAAGCGTCGGTTTATCTGTGTTGCCGCGTCCTTGTTTACTGACGAGACGCATATCTAAGGGGATCACGCGATTCGCGCACTTCAGTGTGATGCCTAAGACGTTTTGACACCAGATCGCGGTATTGTGTTCTTTCGAGTAGTAGTTTGAACAATAAGATAGTGTCTCTGCGTCGCGTGGTAGATTCGTATCATCAACACTGACAGTGATACACCGCCGGGATTGCGTTGAAGCACTCTTACTTTCAGTGTCTGTGATGAAATCGATTGCCATCGCACATCCGAGCCGGAGATTCAAACATTTCGAGTGATAAAGACTCAGAGGGTTTCCAAGGTTGCGATAAAGACGTGCTTTGGGAAGTTTCAAGGCATCGGCGACTTGATTTGGGTTGTAAAGTCCAAAGAGATGGCAAACGCAGAGCAGAAGTAGCGTCTCAATGATTTGCTGCCTCATCCGCCGAAAGTAAGAAGAAAACAGGTCTTGAAAAAAGATTGTAGATTTGATAATCTTATGACGCATGAGATGTCCTCCTAATGACTCAGAGGTGGTTCTTTAAGTCATTAGGATGTCATTTCATGCCATAAAAATCAAGCAACTTTTTCAAAAACATCGCATTTTCAGCTTGCTATACCTGCGATCTCTTGATGATTACTGCCTCCTTGATAACTCTGATAAATATCAGGGAAACTTATTTTCGATGCAAATCCTGGCTATTGATACACAGAGAACCCCTTGTAGCATAGGCTGTTAGCCTGTGCATCAATAAGCGCGACCTAACAAGATACGCTACAAAAGAGAAAACTAAACGAACCTGATTTAAGTCTCATTTGTGATTGACAGAGATGGAAAAATGTGATACACTCTTGAAAATTTATCTACATGGAGGTTTATTGCCTAAGTATGACAAAATATCCTAACAGGGAAGCACTTCGTAAAGCACACGATATATACCGAGATGCTATGCGTGATTTTGTTGTGCGACGTTTAAAGATGGTGCAAGGCACAACACCGGAAGAAATAATTACGGATGTATTGAATTTCGATCAAATCGACGACCTCAAGGCATCAATAGATATTAATCACTTCCCTCCAATTATCAGGAATCATATCTGTTGGGTTAATACTTTCAGCCAACTATTTGGTTCTCAAGGAGCCATGGATATCCGAGGCATAACAAGTGTGATAAACGATGGTCGAAAATTTTGGGCACATCCAGGAGCAGAGGATGTGGATTCTGAATCTGTTCGAACACACCTGTCTCTTGTTGCTGATGTACTCGGCGCAATTAACAAACCAGATGAAAAGGACGCGGTTGAATCTATTCGAGATCGACTTTTTTCTGATGAGCCTGAAGAACACCCATTGGAAGCAGAAATCGCTGCTTACAAGGAACGCCTTGCGGATATGACTAAGCAATTTGATGCAGCGGAAACTGAGAAGACTGAATGTGAAAAACGTCTTGATGCAGCAGAAGCTGAGAAAACGGTTATTAAGAAGCAGCTTGAGGATACGGAGCAGGAATGGGTCTCTTTCGGAGAACGTCTTAACATTGTGTCAGAACAACTTGTGACCACGAAAACAGAAAAGTCTACATTAGAGAAGCACCTTGAAACTACATCAAATCGATTAGAGGAAGCGAATGCAGAGAAAACGAAATACGAGGCCAACCTTAAGGCTGCGTCAAACCAGTTGGCAGCACTCAGATCGGTGAATGCTGAGCTGGAAGGGTGTCTTGAGACTACGTTGACTCAATTGGAAGATGTGAAAGAAGAATTGGCTGCTTGCAAGAAAGATCTCGCGCGCCCGTCGAGGCAACTGGTAGCGGATAGAGACAAGCGAGATACTGAAGATGAAGGGTCCTCCGAGTGGCGAAGGAAAATTTGGAAACAATTGTGCGACTATGCAGCTCAAAAGGACACTCCGGTTAGATTTCATAAACCGGGTTCGGCAAATTACTTAAACGTTAGTAGAAGTTTGATAGATCTTACTGGTTTTAATATGAAGGTGTGGTTGGGCAGGGATAATAGGGAAATTGCCATCCAGCTTTATATGTCAAAACAAAATTTTTACATACTCGAGAAACAGCGGCAAGAAATTGAGCAGGAGTTTTGTGAATCTCTTGAATGGGAGAAATTACCTCAGCGTCGTGATAGCCGGATTTCCTTACGTAAGGATATCATTGATCCGACAGATGAATCAGACTGGCAAAACCAGCACGAATGGATTGTCTCAAAAATTGAAAAGTTCCACGAAAAGTTCAATGCGGTTTTCTTACCACGGCTTCAGGAACCTATCGGTTGGAAGAAGTAGAAGCAGAATGGATCGCTTCCGAGTACCGTAGGTTGGGTTGAACGATGTTGAGAAGGTATATGTCGGTGTACCAATACCCTCAAATCCAGCCTGTCGTCATATACATCCAAAAACGCAGAGAAACCCAACTTGAGCCCCTCAGGTGCTCGAAAACCGCAAAATGTTGGGTTTCTCTCGATTTTCTGTTTGACATGCCATCCATGGAAGGGTTGAGTCTTGTGTTATTTTCAGCGTTTTGGGAGTCTCCGTTCAACCCAACCTACAGGACGATACGGTTTTTTCTTAAATTGACACCTATGGAGCACCCAGTGGACCGCACGGGTCAAACTACATACATTGGAAGCAAAAATGGCATGCGAAATATTAAAGCAAAAAATTCATGATATGCTCAGGAGCGGATACTTCAGCGATGCAAAAGATTTTGTGGATGTTTCCGACGGTTCCGCAGATCATGTCCATATTGTCATTGTTAGCCGAAAATTCAATGGACACACGATGGGACACAGAAGTGATATTATTTGGGATGAATTGGTAAAGCATCTTTCTCAAGAGGAATGGGGACACGTATTCCTCTCTATTGGTGTGCTTCCTGAAGATGTCATTCTCCAATAATCGAGGTAGAGGTATGATGTGTGAAGTGTTAAAACAAAAAATTCACTCTTCGCTCAAAACCAGTTACTTCAACGATATAAAAGATTTTGTGGATGTTTCGGATGGAGCTGCCGATTTTATCCATGTTGTTGTTGTCAGTCGAAAATTCAACGGATACACTATGAAAGGTAGAGGCGATATCATCTGGGATGAACTCTTAAAGGATCTCTCAGATGAAGAATGGGGACACGTCTCCTTATTGATTGGTGCAACGCCAGAAGAGGTCCGAATCTGGTAACGAGGAATTTACAGAATGGCATGCGAAACCTTAAAGCAAAAAATTCACGATACCCTCAAAGCAGGCTCTTTTCCCGATCCAGACTATTTCGTTGATGTTTTCGACGATGGCGAAGAACATATCCGTATCCTTGTCATCAGCCGTAAATTCGACATCTATGAGTACAAACGCTCAGAACGCGAGGATCGGGTCTGGGAAGATATCGTGCAAGTGCTATCCGAGGACGAACTTGAGCGCATTTCTCGTATTGTCGCTGTGAACCCCGAAGAAATTAAAATTTATACCTAACGCAAGGCACCACCTTTTAATTTGCAACTGCGGAAAAGATAATGTATAATTAACAGCAGTCTATTTCGCTTGCAGCAAAAAAATGCTATTTAACTTGCAATCGCAAACGAGATAGGTTATAATTAACACTAACATTCCCCCATAGCTCAGTTGGTAGAGCAGATGGCTGTTAACCATCGTGTCGGCGGTTCGAGTCCGTCTGGGGGAGTTTCAATTTGCTGACGCGCTTTGCCATTTATTTGGGTTGTCAAGGTTCGTCAGCAAAAATTTTTAACCTGTTCTCGTCCAAACTCACCCGACTTCTCCAATGGAGGTCAACATGCCTAAGAAATTCACCGATGCACAACTTGAGGAACTCTTAGCGAAAGGCTACTTAATTGTACCCGACTACTATTCAGGAGAACAACTTGCGGAGATGCAAGCTGCCCAACGCCGTGTACTCCCGACATGGGAAGAAGTTAAGGATGACCCACCCTCCGGTAGAGCGATTTTGACCGAATTCCCGCCCGCTGAAATGGCGTTACTGCGCGGCATCGTGGACCACGAT
Organism: uncultured Poribacteria bacterium; assembly: GCA_951828385.1. Taxonomy (GTDB): domain Bacteria; phylum Poribacteria; class WGA-4E; order WGA-4E; family WGA-3G; genus WGA-3G. The sequence goes on along the minus strand of OX639973.1, from coordinate 1,142,533 downwards.
GCATGGGAATTCGCGCGTAAATTTCTGAAAACGGAGCATATTCACTTCCGTGCCGGGTGTATGATTGCACGCTATCCCGGATTTAAAGGTCCGGGTGTCGGTAGCGATCCAAACAATTTGCACATTGATAACGGTAACAACTCACTGCTACCACAGTCCGAGAGTGCGCGTGAATTCGGGCAACTCGGCTTTTGGGTACACCTTGAGGATGTTGACAAAGATCAGGCACCGCTGAGACTCCTTGCTAAGGAACACGGACGGGATACCTCTAAATACGAACCGCTTGTTTGTAAAGGCGGAACGCTCTGTATCTTCAACAACTATACGATGCATTCGGCGAGCGATTATTTACGGGAAGATGGACAACGCTTCACATGGGGATTCGGTCTGGGACGCGCAGACCACTATTGGGAAGGCTTTCGGCATTACACCGATAAAGGACGCAACGCGACATTCTCGAAATTCATCGGCACGCTAACAGCCGCAGAGCGCGAAGTTTTTCGGTTTCCACCTGCGGGGCATCCATACTACACTCCGCAAACGCTTAAAGCATTGGAAGAACAGTATCCGGGTTGGAATGCACGCGGTGAGTATTAAAGACACACAAATTTTATTGCTAAATTGCACGTTAAAAACCGGTTTTTCGGAGCGGTTCGGACATCAACCATCCGATGACGTTGATAATATCGTCTTGCCGTTCTTGTAGCATCACTTCGATAAGCGCCGGTTTTTCGGCAGCGAGTGCGTCGCGTAAGGCTTCCTTGAAATCACCCAAATCCTCGACCCGCTTGGTGTATGCACCGAAAGACTTTGCGAATTCGACGAAATCGGGATTAACCAGGTCTGTATCAATCGTGCGTCCCTCGCATCCCATCAATTGAGACCCTTTAATCGCTGACAAGGCACCGTCATTCACCACAACCGCTACGACGTTGATGCCGTATTTCATAGCCGTCGCCATCTCCACGGCACCCATCAGAAACCCACCATCGCCACTGAAGCAGATAACCGGACGATCGGGATAGGCGACCTTCGCACCGATAGCAGCAGGATAGGCGTGTCCTAACGCTACGCCGATATTCGGATAGAGAAAAGTTCTCGGATCGTAGATAGGAAATTCAGCGAAAGAGGCGTAACCGAGTGCATGGACATCAATCGCATAGATCGTGTCGCGCGGGAGTACGTCTTGGAACTCATGAATGACTGGCAACGATGGCTGCGCATCAAACGGCTTTCGGAGTTCTGCCAATGTTTCATCCCAGGCATTTTGACCCTGAGCGACATCTTCAATGAGTGCTTGCAAGGTTAACTTTAGATCCCCCACCACGCCTACATCACACGGATATTCGAGTCCGATCTCGTCTGGGTCTTCATCAATTTGGATGAACGGCTGTGGCAATTCCAGACTCCAGTTTCGGGTATCGATGGAGGTAAATCGGGGTCCAACACCGATTAGACAGTCGGCACGCTGGAGTGCCTCGCGTCCGAGATAGCCATAGCAAATCTGTAGTGCTAACGGATGGTCCTCTGATAACACGCCTTTCCCATTGCGGGTGACAATCACAGGTGCGTTCAGTTTCTCAGCAAGGAGACGTAACTCGTTTCGGGCATTTGCGTGGTAGACAGCAGAACCCGCGAAGATTAGGGGCATCTTGGCGTTGCGGATAGTTTCAACGGCAGTGCTGAGGTCTGTGTCGTCGGGTGGCGGTAATTCGGCGCGTTCCACACGCGATGGGATTCGCACCTCGCCTTCTCCTGTGACGACATCCATCGGGAATTCCAGCACCGTCGGTCCCGGTCTCCCGTTCCGCATCGCTTTGAAGGCGTTTTCAACAACAACCGGAATCTCGGCGACGGTGTGTGCGATGGCACAGTACTTGGTCAGCGACTCAAAAAACCGCATCTGATCCAAGCCGTGGAACATCTTACTCGGATGCTTGCTATAGAGACTGGAATCGCTCTGTCCAGTGATGAGCAGCACAGGCGCGCAATCGGTAAACGCCTCTAAAATCCCGGTGGATGCGTTGCTGGCACCCGGTCCCGGGACAGTGATAGCGACACCGACCTCTCCGGTTGCGCGGGCGAAGCCGTCCGCCATCTGCGTTGCTGCGTATTCATGTCGGACGAGGTAGTGGTCGATTGTCCCTTGCCCGCGGCGTAGCAGCGCGTCGTAGATTTGGATGTTCTGGGTGCCGGGCATTCCGAATACCGCTGAGACTCCTTGTGCTTTCAAACATTCAATGAGAATATCTCCGCCTTTCACCTATTCGTCTCCTTTATGCTTTTTGAGAAAATTTTCCAGCCACGCATCAGGATCGTAGCCCAATCGGCGTAGTAGTCGACAACCGATACCTTTTAGAAAATTTGGGATGAGATTAAAGAGTTTAAGTCGCCAATTCATAATTGATGAAGGAATCGGGATTCCAAATCCCTCCTACAAGATAGCGTTACCGGTAGTTTTATCAAAAAAGTACATGCGTTCTGCGACAAACGACACATAGAGATGTTGCCCAATCTCCGCTTCAAAGTTAGGTGCAGTAACTGCCTTGAGAATGGTATGCGCGCCTGCGGCATCCGTTCCAAGCGTCAGTTCGACGATTGTTTCCGCACCCAGCGGTTCGACGCTATAGACTTCGGCTTGAAAGGCATTCGGAACGGCTTGATGACTCACAATAACATCCTCAGCGTGCGCGCCAAAAATGGTGTCTCGGTTTGAAGCATTGTCATTTAATGCTTTGGCGATGCGAGCATCCTGAATTGTTACTGAATTGTCGTTCGCTGTGTCGTTTGCCAATTTCAGGTGAAGTTCGCCGTTGGTACTGGAAATATCGCATCGGATGCAATTCATGCTTGGATTACCGATGAAACCAGCAACAAATAGGTTCGCGGGATGATTATAGATGTCCGAGGGGGTCCCGAGCTGCTGGATGCTACCCGCTTCAAGGATCGCGATTCTATCCGCCATTGACATCGCTTCGATCTGGTCGTGTGTCACATAGAAAGTGGTCGTCCCGAGTTCGCGTTGCCGCCAACGGATTTCAGCGCGCATTTCCGTGCGGAGCTTCGCATCCAGATTCGATATCGGCTCGTCCATAAGGAAGACTTGCGGACGGCGTACCATCGCCCGACCCAGCCCGACGCGCTGCGTCTCACCGCCACTCAACTGGTTCGGGGTCCGCATGAGCAGATGTTCAATATGGAGCATCTGCGCGATATCTCTGACACGTCGATCGATTTCTTCGGTAGAGAGCCGTCTCGGATGTAGCGGGAACGCCATGTTCTCATAGACGCTCAAGTGCGGATAGAGAATATGGGATTGGAAGACGAAAGCGACATCTCGTTCTGCTGGGGTCTTGTCGTTGACGCTAACATCATCCAAATAAATTGTGCCTGCTTCCGGTTTGTCCAAACCAGCGATACAGCGAAGCGTCGTCGTTTTTCCGGCACCCGTTTGACCGAGCAGCACGAAAAATTCTTGGTCTTGGATATCAAGCGTGATGTCGTCGAGTGCGATAAGGTCGCCGAAGCGTTTTGTGATATTTTCGAGTTTTACTGTTGCCATAAATGATTCTACTGTTCTCTGTTGTAGGTATTATTACTATAGCATAATCACGTTTAGCCGTCAACGAATTTCAAATCGCGCCCAGACCCATTCAATTGTCCATTTTTTCGATCGAATCTTCACTACAAGGCCCGGTAGGTGCGGTTTTGTGGCGTACCCATAGGTGTCAATTTAGGGATCCCCGGCCCGGTAGGTTCGGTTTCCTAACCGAACCGGATACTCCGCGGAAACCTTGACGACTTCAAAACCTCTTGAAACCCGTCTTGGTCCCCAGGTCCGGTGGGGTTTTGCTTGGGTGTTTCTTCGCGGTTTTGCGGTGTACTCACCCAAATGCGATTTGCATTCCTAACCGAAAGCCGAGGTTTCCATCCCACCCGTTACTCGGAAGGGCACCGGCTCCTGAAAAAAGGACGAGAAACTCTATAATTTCTTAAAATTGACATTTAATTATCAAACTCCCGTAATTTTTATATTCTCAAAACAAAGCAGTGGTCGTTGATCGCACGAATGCTTTCGCTTAGCACAACTTTGCGGAAGCCCCCGAAATTCATTCGGGGGTCTATCACTATATCTATTTGCTTTTTCCTAAAAATACTATAGAGTTTGGACAATTTTTGTAGTTTATGAGACCGTTGGTTTCCTGTGTGTCTTAGAACATTTGTGTGAACTTCATATTTTATTCGGGTTCCGAAGGTTACATACAATTTGTAGAAGCAATCTCTAAATCACGATCCTTCTCTAATTTTTTTAATTTGACATATCATCCAAATTTGTGTATAATTCTACATATTAGGTTCAGCAATACAAAAATTTTGAAAATATTAAAAAAATGACTTAAAATGTATTAAAGTTAAATGTATTAAAGTTTGGACGATGTTGTAAATTTATACTGCCTTGTCAAAAGGCAGGGGTGTATCGGAATCCTGAAAACGAACATTGAACCTGCCCTCATGTTCAAAGTTGAAGCACTACTATAGTAATCCTAAGGCAATCGAAAAAATATTGATAAAAAGCGGCGTTTTTTGGCATAAGTTTTACCAATTGCGCACCCTAATGGCTGCGCGAAACCGTCCATAAGGTGACGACCATGCAAAGCGGACACATCAATATTAACTACCCCCAACGGATTTTACCGATACACCAGGTCTATGGTGTATGCGTTGCTGCTGTGCGCTACGTGTCTATAGGTGCGTTGCTTTTGTGTGTTATTAACGCTAAGTTAACTATGCTGTCTGCATGGTTAACACCCCCCCCCCCGCTTAACATTAAATAAGTATAACACTTCACAAGATGGTATAGACTTCAAGGTCGTTCTATCTTTGCTGTGCCTGCGCGCGCTTCGTCTTGCACGAAGCGTCTCGTCGCGGGCTTTTTTGGTTGCATTGGGTTTTGCCCGGTGCATGTTATTCCTATCCCTATCCGTTTCCTCCATTTTTTCTATATGCCCGATATTGATTGCTGATAAAGTCCGCGCTGCATTTAGACACCTGTCTTTACCTATTCTCAATAGGCAAGCAGACGATGCGGTATCGGTGGAAAACGTGATTGTAAGTGTATAGTGGTAGGTGTTTTTAGTGTAACCTTTCTAATGAAGGTTATATGGATTGAAATTGAAGGAGTTGTAAATGTCTGATCGAAAAACTTTCAACGTCTTGTCAATTGATGGCGGTGGTATTCGCGGCATTATTCCTGCGATGGTTCTCGCCGAGATTGAGAGGAGGACCGATAGGCGAATCTGTGAATTATTCGATTTGATTGCTGGCACCTCAACTGGGGGTATCCTCGCGCTCGGTTTGAGCAAGAACGGAAGTGGCGGTAGACAAAATCAATATTCAGCGGAAGATCTAGCTGAATTTTATGCTAGTCGTGGCCAAGATATTTTTAACCGTTCATTTTGGAAAGGTGTTTCATCCGTAGGTGGGCTCGGTGATGAAAAGTATTCCCATGAAGGGCTTGAAGATGTCCTTAACGAGTATTTTGGGGAGGTACTGCTTCATCAAACGCATCAGACGACCAGAACTCTGGTTGCTTGTTACGATATAGAGGCACGCGAACCGCTTTTTCTTAAAAGTTGGCGTGTTCAACACGGGTCTATAAGGATGAGGGAGGTTGCCCGGGCAACATCTGCTGCACCTACATACTTTGAACCGACGCAGATTTGCATCGAATCTCAACTGAGAACGCTGATTGATGGCGGAATATTTATCAATACACCTGTCGTATCTGCTTATGCAGAAGCAAGGAGAATAATCGCTGAAGAAGAAAACTTCCAACACCTTGAAGAATCAGACATCTTGGTTGTGTCACTCGGGACAGGTAAACTCACTCGCGAAATTCCATACGAGGAAGCGATAGATTGGGGAAAGGTTGAATGGCTTCTTCCATTACTCAGTTGCATTTTTGATGGTGTGTCTGATGCCGCAAACTACCACATGGAAAGGTTCATAGGTACGGAGAATTACATTCGCCTCCAGACCCCTCTTAACGATGCAGATGATGACATGGATAACGCTTCAGGCGGAAACATCAACAACCTAAAAAGTGTAGCGAATAATTTGATTGATAGGGACGATTTTATCACGATCTGTGAGCGATTAAATCAGTTGGAGGTAGCAACTGAGCCTCTTAATTAACAGTTCGTAGGGGCGAGGAATGTCCTACAAGGAATGAATTTCGTCTATTCTGAGACGAAACCCCTCGCCCATATTTCAAAACATGTCCAATTATTTTCAGATGTCGCAATAAAATATCAACAGGAGAAAATTTCTGATGAAAACTAAAATCAACCTTTTCGGACGCTGCTGCATCGGTATTATTCTGCTGATCGGGCTAACAGGATGCAGCGAAGACCCAATAGAAGAAGATCCCGTCGCTTTCGTGCAGGCGATCCCCGCCACTAACAGCGAAATCCAACAAGACGCGACGATTATTGCAAGCTTTGACGGCACACCATCAGGGGTGAACGTCAATGGCGGGAAATTCTCGGTCTCCGGCGCGAATGTGACGATAACTGGGCCGTTTACACCCGGGACGTTAAACCTCACCGTTACGTGGTCTGATGGCACACAACCCCTGGCTTACACTGTTGAAGGCCCTGAATCTGATGAACCTGACGTATCCCCCGATTCGCAAGGCATGGTCCTGATTGAAGCAGGCGAGTTCCGGATGGGGAGTAATAGTGGAGAGACCAGTGAAAAACCAATCCATTCGGTGTATGTGGATGCGTTTTACATGGATGAGTATGAGGTCACAAATGCCGAGTATGCCGAGTTTCTGAATGCGAAAGGCAAACACGCCGAGGCAGGCAAGGAATGGTACCATATTGGGAATCAGTTTTCACGGATTGAGTATGTATCCCGTGAGTATCAGGTGAAAGGTGGGTATGAGAATCACCCTGTGACCTTCGTGAGTTGGTATGGTGCGATGGCTTATGCGGAATGGAAAGGCAAGCGTCTGCCGACGGAGGCGGAATGGGAGAAAGCAGCACGTGGCGGTTTATCAGGTCTGACGTACCCATGGGGCAATGCGATAGATTCCAACCGTGCGAACTACAATCGTCATGTTGGTGACACCACACCTATAGGCAAGTATGCTGCGAATGGGTATGGTTTGTATGACATGTCAGGTAACGTTTGGGAGTGGTGCTTGGACGAGTGGAACGGGAATTTCTATTCGGTCTCACCGGCTCAGAATCCATTGTCGGGTGCGAACAGTATTCAGTGGTTATTAGATAACTATACATGAGTTAATACTTTGCGCGTGCTGCGCGGCGGTTCCTGGGACTATTTTGCGGCTAACGTGCGGTGCGCCCGGCGCCACAGCAGTGAGCCAACGCTTACGTACTACGACATCGGTTTTCGTTGTGCGAGGACTGTATCCCCTTAAAACTTAACTACTTAACACATTTTACCCAACCACCTGCGTATGAAGATTAAGAATTTAATCGGGTAATTTTTCCCGATGCCCGGTGCGGTTAGGAAACCGCACCTACCGGACCTTGGAAAAGTTAGATTGATTCATGCGCTGTTATCCCACCTGATATAGACACCGATAGCAGCAGTAGCCTTAATTGGAGGACACTATGAAGATTAAAAAGACATTCGTTCTAATTACATTCATGTTAGCAATACTGCCAGCAGCAGTTTACGCACAGGAAAGCCTGTTCACAAGTATATCCAAATTACCCAGTGACGCACGCAGTATTGGAATCGGGTACGAGACATTTGAAAGATTTCATAACATTGCCGTGAGGGTTGAACGAGGTTTTACGGATATCGTAAAGGGGGGTACAGTTACCGTAGTCAGATTTTCCGAGTATAATACTTCTGATTTTCTACTATCACAGCTGTTCGACCTGATGTACACGGACGCTTTAGGGACAACAGATTTAGATTATTTTATTATCGGAGCAGTAGGAGGCACCTATCTTTACACAACGGGGGTAGAACGAAGATATGTTATTAACGACTATTCATACCCTTATTCAGGATCTTATAAATATGTTGGCACTTTAAAGGAAGGTGTGCATTCTCTGGATGTTATTGGTGGCGGCGGACTCGTCGCACCTCTGAATCAGCTCAAACCGTTTGTCAGTTATGCTTTCAGATACCGCCGGACAGTGCATGCAGGCAGTGAAAATTCACATATATTTTCTGGTGGCATTGAGGTCGATATATCACAGAAAATTCGTTTAATCGGAAGAGCCAATTGGCCGGTCTCAAGTAAAGGATTCCGAAATCCTACGCTTGAGATTGGCATAAATTTTCAGTGAAAACACTATAAAATGTGAACGCGGGGCTCACATTAAAAGGAGAAGAAAAAATGTTTCAACACCTAAGCCGCCGTTCATTTTATCCGTTCGTATTTGTGGAAAAAAGGAGATTTTTATGAAAACGCGTTTACGTATTTTTGGATTGATTTTGTCTTGTTTGTTAGTTGTTTTCATGGCAGCTTGTGATCGAGACCAAGATGATCGAGTGGGAACCTATACACTCATTCACCTTGAAGTAGAAATAGATGGAGAAGTTGAGAGCGCATCTCCTCCCGACGTAACAGGCACCTTGATTCTCCATTCAGATGCGAGCTTTTCAATGAGGGTCGACACCTTCGTGGGAAGTGGAAGTAGTGAGTCGGTCTCAGGCGTTTGGACTTCCAATACTTTCATCCTTGACAATGATCCTGTGTTTTATTCATTTGATGGGAGGACTATTGAATTTACTGTCACTATTGATATTATCAGTGCTACGTATACGTGGCAAAAAATTTAACCCATGATCTCGGTAGCGGTTTGGGAGCCCGGATAGGATTGGCGTACAAGATGTCAAAGTTTAGCGTCATCGGGTATGTGGCTTCTTCATTTCCTTTGGACACTTCTCAGACTACATTTAAGGCTGGCATCAATTTCTTCTTTTGAAAACGCCTTTATATATATGTTAGACGTGGGGAACTTGTTCCCCTCCTTGGAGACTGTTGGGCAAGTGCTACGGCACTTGTCCGGCAGCCATGTACATTGACACACTACAAGAAAGGATATTTTTTTATGAAAACGCGTTTACGTATTTTTGGATTGATTTTGTCTTGTCTGTTAGCTGTTTTTATGGCAGCTTGCGAACCAGACACCGATGATCGAGTCGGGACCTATACACTCGTTCACGTTGAAGTAGAAGCAGGTGGAGAAGTTGAAAGTGTATCTCCTTCCGACATAGCAGGCACCTTGACCTTCCATTCAGATGAGAGTCTTTCATTGAATTACAACATCGCCGGAAATAGAGGGTCGGGATCAGGCACTTGGACTTCCAATACTTTCACCACTAACAATGGGACTGTTGTGCCTTATTCATTTGATGGGAGTACTATTGAATTTACCCTCAATGTTGATGGTGTCAATTTTACGTATACGTGGCAAAAAACTTAACCCATTGCGCGCTACATCTTTTCGACACGTTAGTAGTCTGGACAGAAGACTACGTATAACTGCAACAACTTGGAGATTATACGAAGATGAAAAAACTATATTTTGTTTTAACCTGTTGTTTGTTTGCGACCCCTTCACTAACGCATGCAGAGGCATCTCAATTCGAGTACCGAAAAGGTCTTGCTATTAGCCTCGGTATTGGTGTCCGCGGTACAGATGCCCTTAATTGGGATTTGGAAAAACAACTGGAACTGGAACTGGAAGAGGTGCCACATTTATCAATTGGACCAATAACAGTCCTACCGCTCCCGTCCCTTTCGCTGGCATTGGGATACGGTGTGGATGAACGTCAGTTATATTACATCGAGTCCGATATACGTTTCCCTAGTGCAGGAATGGGTTTAGGTTACAGGTATTTTCCGGCGAATTATGACAAGGTTTATATTTTCGGTAGAATTGGAACTTTTATATTCCCAATACCGACTGATGATGATGACAACACATACAGTGAATCGCTGCCCTTATTTGGGATACCTTCAGTTCGTATCCGTGGAGGTATAGTAGTCTTTCAACTTTGAATCTGAGGGTAGGTTCGTAGTAGTGCGATTTATCGCACGTCAGCAACGGGCAATGAATTGCCCTACTACGAACAGGATTACCTATAAACTCAACATTGAAGCACTAATAGGATATCAGTGGGCGCGTTATAGCTCAATTGAACTTGCTCTCAGTTATGATCGTTATTGGCGCGGGTCAACTCGTCGTTCTTGGGACTTTTCTACACCGTTTGTGCATCACATCGGGATTTTTATAGAGCTCCACGGTATCCTCTGGTAGTTTTGGAATTGCGTAACCTTGACGGTTCTCGTTGCGTAAACCGCCAAACCTTTACGCCTTTACCCTCGCAATCCATTCAGAGATTGGATTGCTATCATTCTATGTATTAAAGTTTGAACAATTTTAAGATGATTACCAGTCTCTACCAAAACCGATTGACTCGATGCCATGGCACGTTGCCACGCGACTCATTTGGAACACTTATACCCCTCGCCTTTCTGCGAGAAAGGATACTTTTTATGAAAACGAGTTTACGTATCTTAGGGATCCTGCTACTTGGCTTATTCGCTATTTCCGTGGTAGGCTGCTGGAGAACTGAAGACCCGCCACAGCCACCTCCAATAGAAGACGATCCGCCATCTCCTGAGGAGCAGCTAACAGGGCAATATCGACTAACTTGGGTTGAACTCAAACTTGAGGTCCCAGCTGAAGCTGAACTCGAACTTGATGAACTGATTTTTGAGTTGGAACCTCCAGATGTCACCGGAGATATAGTTATGGTTAACGGAGGTTCCTTCTTTATGGCGTACGTATATCACGAAGACGGCACAGAAGTCGTTTGGAAATCAGACAAATGGTCGGCAACGGACACAAATATCATCCTTGAGGACGACCCGACTACTATAACCTATACATTGTCAGGAACAGATCTTAGACTGGTTCTAGCGCATCCCGATCTCGATGGTGCAATCTTATTCAAATGGGAGAAGAAAGCGTAATAGCATAATTTTCTCTCTTCGGGATTCTCAATTAACTTGCTCCCTGGCAGTGTTGTTCCTCTGTGAAGACATACGCCGGGGTTCAGGATGCTTGGCAATTGCTTCACTATTAACTACATTTTCTTCTCATCGTGTTTTTATCGGGTGCTGAAGGTCTACGATGCTGGCATTCGCCCGGATGTCAAAAAATTATTCTATCCAGATAGAGGAGAACGAGATAATGCGGAAAACGTTTGTAATCAGCTCAATCACCGCACTTTGCGCGATATTTCTGATAAGATCCGCCGCCACCGAGGTCGTAAACATCCCCGATGCTAACCTTCGCGGAGCGATTAACAAAACGCTTTCCTCAGAGGCGCGATAGCGTTGACTTTGTAGCATAATCTGTTAGATTGTGCCGCTTATGACGCAGACTAACAGTCTACGCTACGAAATCCGTGTGAATAATGCTTCCTTCAAACAATTAGCACAAGTCGTTATAAAAAGGAGATTTTATGAAACCGCTTACACTTTGTATATGTCTCTATGGTGCCCTCTTTTTCAGTGTTATAATCGGCTGCGACACAGAAGAACCAGTAGATCCGCCTCCTATAGTACCCCCTGATGCAGTAGTCACAGTAACTCCACCTGATAAAGATGTGCCTCCAAAGTCTGATTTTACACTTATCCTCAGGCAGGGTTTTGATGAGTTCTTTTGGAACCAATTCACGAGGGGTAACTCAGATCATGGGTTTATTAGTGCTGAGCTCATCGGAGGCCCGCAGGTGGTTAATGGTAAGTTTGGCAAAGCATTAGAATTTGACGGGGTAAACGATCACGTTGAAATCGATCATTATGATCATTTGACTGTGGATAGAAATGTTACCGTGATGGCTTGGATTTATCCGAGGCGTTTTCACGGACCCAATAATGCCACGTGGCAGGCCATTATCACCAAAGGTAACCTCCCGCGTTCCTACAGTTTTTATACAGTGAGTGATGGTTCCTTGCATCTGAGTGTCGGGAACTTTGTGGGAAGCAACAGCCAAAAACGACTCAGACTGAACACGTGGCAACATGTCGTTGCACAAGTAGATGATGGAGTACACCGGTATTGGCTGAATGGCGAAAATATTGGCAATACTGTCATCGCAGAGAGGCTCCCGGGTGGAGAGGATACCGCGCCAGTTCGGATAGGAAATTCTCACGAACCTTCCCGTAACTTCTGGGGCAGTATTGACGAGGTCCGCATCTGGAGTCGGGCCCTTAGCGCAGCCGAAATTCGTGAAGAGATGAACAAAAGTACGCCACCGCAACCGCACTAAAGGTTCCTTTCAAGATCCAAAACACGCTTGTAGGAGGGGTTTCTAACCCCGACAGAATAAAATAAAAAGGAGATATTATGGAATCGCTTACACTTTGTATCTGTCTCTTTTGAAGTTTCCTATTTTTTGGGTAAGTTTGGCACAACCTGGGAAGAAAGATAAAAAAGGTTTTCATGATTCATTGGCAACGTAATTGCCATATATACGGAGGAAGAATAATGTATCGAATGTTGACACTATTGATTGGAATCGTAATAACTTTAACAGGGTGCGGTGGCAAACAAGTAACACGCATTTCACCGGACACCACGGTTGACCTCTCCGGCCGCTGGAACGATACCGACTCGCGTCTCGTCGCACAGGAGATGATCGATGATTGCCTCAGACACCGGTGGATTACTGACCACCTGCAAGCGCAACAGAGCGCACCCGTTGTGATTGTGGGGGCTATTCACGATAAGAGTTTGGATGCAAATCGGATCGCCGTTCAAACGTTTATTAGCGATATCGAGCGCGCCTTCATTGCTTCCGGAAAAGTCCGACCGGTATCCAGTCAGAGTGAACGCGGCGAAATTCGCGCCGAGCGCATGGACCAAGGCGAATTCGCCGCAGCCGAAACCATTAAACAGATGGGACGCGAACTCGGCGCAGATTATATGATGACAGGTGAAGTCAATGCTATTGAAGACCGAGAAGGCCGGCAGCATGTTATTTTTTATCAGACTGATCTGACCTTGAGCAACATTGAAACCAACGAAAAGGTCTGGATCGGGCAAAAGAAAATTAAAAAATCTATTAAGCATCCGAGGTAGACAGAACATGTACCAAAGACGAAAACCCATGAGATATACGCGTAGAATCCCTATAGATAACTGTTTATATGGATTTTTGATGATGCTGGTGCTCCTTACGGGCTGCAGCGGCTATAACATGACAGAGGTGCACTCCTTTTTAGAGGCGGGACACCCTGATGCTGCCTTCGCCTATATGGAAAAGGTGGCACCGAAGAATCAGAAACTTCCGTTTCTTTTTGAGCAAGGGCTGGTTGCACACTATGCAAATCGATTCCCGGAAAGCAACACAGCACTTTCTATTGCGGAGGATATTTCTGAAGACCTCTACACTCGCAGTGTTTCTAAAGAGGGACTTGCTCTTATAACAAATGACCGCGTACGCCCTTACCCTGGCACTCAATTTGAGCGGTTGCTGAGCCACTATTATCGGATACTCAATTACCTCTATCTGAATCAGTTAGACGGGGCACTCGTAGAGTGCCGACGGGCAACAAATCTTATGAATGCCTACAAGACTGACAACGAGAATTATGATTTTTTCGGGGCAGGGTTCTTGGCGTATCTGTCTGGAATGTGTTTTGAAGCCGCTGGCGATTGGAACGACGCGTTTGTCTCATACCGGCAAGCAGAAATGTACTACCGCAGCGCAGCAAAGAAGACAGGTGTGAAAACGCCTGACGACATCGGATATTCGTTGGTCCGGTTGGCACGGAAACTCGGTTTTACTCAAGAAGCCGCCGATTATCAGAGACAATACGGGGAGCCGACCCCGCGCGCCACCAACACCGGAGAATTCGTTCTTTTTTATGAAAGCGGATACATACCTCATAGACATCAAAAAACACTGACATTCCCTATTCTTAAAGCCGACACGAAACTTGAAGCATTTCGGGAAAAAAATAAGAATAATCAGGATACCGCTGGAAATCTTGTTGAAACACTTTTAAACCGTCAACGTGAAGGCAGATCTTATACAGATATTGATGTAGAATATATCCTGCACGTCGCAATGCCAGCAATTACCTCTAACCGCCCCGAAATCGCAGGAATTGTGATACAAACCGAAAAAGGCGAGCAGGCCGGGATCTTGGTGGCGGATCTTGAAACCGCGGCGATAGAAACCCTTAACGCCCAAGAATCCACTATTCTTTTCCGAACTACGACCCGCGCTGTTTTAAAATACTTGGTTCATAGAGTCGCAAAAACAGTCGCGGAGAAAAAGAAAAAAGAGGCTGACGAGATAAAAGAGAAGCGTGAGGAGGCAGAGAAAAAACTGACCCCTGAACAGAAAGAGCGTCTCAAAATGGAAGAATTAGCGGCAAGAAAAACCCAAATCTGGGCGGATGGTATCGGTAATATGGTGAACATTGTTAGTGTCGCTACTGAACGGGCTGACACACGGTGTTGGCAAACCTTGCCCAATCGCATATTTTTGCTACGACTGCCTCTTTCACCGGGGACCCATAACCTCACACTCTTTTTTTTAGATGCCAACGGACAAAGCAGGACTTCACAGACCTTAAGGAATGTTGAGATTTCATCAAACCGGATAACATTTCTTAATTATCGGACGTATGAGTAACCCTTACCGAGATGTCCAAATTCCCCCTGAAGGGAGGGTGTGCTTGCAGAGATGTACAAGACACAATGGGCATGAAATTAACCCATAAGGAGAAGATTTTCATGAAAAGCAAATGAGGGCAACACGAGCAGACCCTGTTATTGTAAGAGACGGCAATCTCGGCAGAATCGCAATCGTGTATCAAACGCAGGATGAAGTTAATCCTAAAGGGGCAGTCGCAGCCGAAATCATCAAAAATTACCTGATCAAGTAAATTCGGTTGACTCAGACTTTACTTAAACGTTATCAAATGTAGGGGATATACGATCGCAATGTCGCATAGTTTTTGTCCTACTGAAATGTTCATTTTCATGGTAATTAGCCATAGTCATTCTGCCCGTGTAAAAGGGTGATTGAGACCAACGGCAAGGTTGCCGAAGTTTACACGTCTCAATCAATGACTATAATAATTATACAACATTTTAGACTGAATGTCAAATCTTTTTTCAGAGGTTTGGTCTAATTAACATAGGCGGTGTCTACATCCCAAACCTAAAGGATTGGGTTTTGACACCGAAGTTTAATGATAGATAAAAAGGAGATTTTATGAAACCGCTTACACTTTGTATATGTCTCTATAGTGCCCTCTTTTTGTTCGGTGCTATACTTGGCTGCAACACAGAACAACCAGTAGTACCCCCTGATGAAGTTGATGAAGGGGGCACAGTACCTCCACCGCCTCCACCAGCAGGCATGGTGCTAATACCTGCTGGTGAGTTTGATATGGGCAGCAACGGTGGGGAGAACGACGAGCTGCTCGTTCGCAAGGTCTACGTTGACGCTTTCTACATAGTATAGGTATGGATTTTGTAAACGCAATTGACCGCCTCAACGTTCACAAGGCCTTTAATAACAGAGGAGGTTTACGATGATAAGCCCCCGGTTTTCTCTTTCTTTGTTGTTGATCCTCGTTTCGACATTCTATCTACCCAACGCTTTCGCCCAGGACTCTACCCAATGGTCTCTCCCCGAAGGCACGATCGCCCGACTCGGTAAAGGTAGAATAATGGGATCTATTGCGTATTCCCCGGATAGCAGGCAGTTAGCGGTCCCAAGTTCTATCGGGATTTGGATCTATGACGCAGAAACCGGAGAGGCACTCGACCTCCTCACGGGACATGAGAATTGGGTCCGGAGCGTCGCCTTCTCACCGGATGGCCAGAGGCTCGCAAGTAGTTGTGGGGACGAGACCATCCAGTTGTGGGATGCCAAGACTGGCAGACATATCCGCACGCTCACAGCCGAGACCACTTCGATTTCGTATGTCACGTTTTCTCCAGATGGAACAGAAATCGCGGGTGCGGGGTCGGAACAGACCATCCAGTTGTGGTACGTAGAGACTGGTAGACACCTCCGCACACTCACAAGGCATAATTTCGGAGAATCCGCGAGCCCTTTCTCACCCGAAGTCGCGATCGCTTTCTCACCCGATAGCTGGACAATCGCCACTGGTAGTTATACTGGGTCCGTGCCATTGTTGGACGTGCGAACAGGCACCCAGATACATACGCTCAAAGGACATAGAGGGTGGGTCACGAATGTTGTTTTCTCCCCGGATGGCACAACACTCGCAAGCGGAGGACGCGACAAGACCATCCGACTCTGGGATACAAGAACAGGCACACCCCTGGAGACGTTAACAGGTACACCCCTAGAGACGTTTATAGGACTTCCGGGGACAATCAATAGCGTTTCTTTCTCGCCGGATGGCGCAACACTCGCAAGCGGAAGTGACGACGGAACCATCCGCCTGTGGAATGTAAATACAGGAATGCCACTGTACATGCTTGAAGGACATGCAGATGAGGTCAATAGCGTTGCGTTCTCACCCGATGGCACAACACTCGCAAGTACCAGTTCAGACAGCACCCTTCGACTCTGGGATGCGAATACAGGCAGACCCATTCGGACAATAGTGCATACGAGTTGGGTCAATAGCGTTGCGTTCTCACCCGATGGGGCAACACTCGCAAGCGGAGGGGACGGTACCATTCACTTGTGGAATGTCAAGACGAGAACACACATCGGCCCCCTTAAAGGACATACGGATGATATCAATAGTATTGCGTTCTCACCCGATGGGGCAACACTCGCAAGTGGAAGTGACGACGAGACTATCCGGTTGTGGAATGCCAAGACGGGCGAGCACTTGTGCACACTCATTCGACGTGAGCGTTTGGGCTTTAGGCGTACGAGTTGGGTCTGGAGTATTGCTTTCTCGCCCGATGGCGCAACACTCGCAAGTACCAGTTCAGACAACGGGTCTATCCGGCTCTGGAATGTCAAGACAGGCACACAGATACATACGCTCAAAGCACCTTGGAGTCCGGGCTCACGCGTTGCTTTCTCACCGGATGGCACAACACTCGTTAGCGCAGGGTCTCCCGGCATGACCCTCCAAGTCTGGAATGTTCAGACAGGGACTCTCCTTTGGACATACACGGAGGATATTGAGGATGTCTGGAGGGTCGCTTTCTCGCCCGATAGAACAACAATCGTAAGTGCCGGTCCGGACAGATTCCTTCACTTGTGGAATACCAAGACGGGTGAACATCTGCACACATTTGGGCATACGCATTGGGGAGCTGGATGGGGCCTTGGAATGGCGTTCTCCCCCGATGGTCAAACAATCGCGAGTGGGGACCTGCACAATACTATTCGGGTGTGGGATGTGGATACAAGGGAAATACTTCGCACGCTCACCGGGCATAAGGCTATGGTTGAGAGTGTTACGTTTTCTCCTGATGGACAGACGCTCGCAAGCGGAAGTGTGGATGGCACCGTGCTGTTGTGGAAACACGCATCTGAAAAAAAATAGAGAAAGGAAAATTTTACAATAGATACAACCCGAGGTGTGATGGTGAGTAGGCTTTCTGCCGAATACCATCACACCACCGAATTAAATTTACGACTTACGCAGTCGCTTGGATATTTGTAGCATAGACTGTGAGTCTGGGCAATTTTGAACATAACCATAAGCGTCAATTTTAAAAATAATAACCCCGCGATCCCCAGGCCGGTAGGTGCGGTTTGATGAAGTTTGAGAAAATAAATCGGTAATTCACGGACAATAAATGGTTTCCCTACTACAAACAGGCAGGCTCGTAGTAGTGCGATTCATCGCACGTTCCCATATTGATGTGGCGTATCTGGAGAAAGTTGCATTTTTCTATAATTTTTGCAGTTTTGGTGGCATCCGTTCAACCCAACCTACGGGACGCTACGGTTTTTTCTTAAATTGACAACTATGGTGCAATTTTGAACATAACCTGTTAGATTTAGATTCGGATAGAGGAGAACGAAATGGTCCGAAAAACGTTTATCATCAGCTTAACCACCGCGCTCTGCGCAATATTTCTCATAAGACCCGCTGCCACCGAGGTCGTCCACATCCCAGATGCGAATCTCCGCGCGGCAATTAACAAGACCCTCAACAAAAAATCGGAGGCAGCTGCCCTCACGAAATCAGAGATGCAAAGCCTGACGAAACTAAACATAGAGGACATCCGCACACTCACAGGACTCGAACACGCCACAAACCTGTCAGAGCTGTTCCTGGTCGGCAAACACCTCACAATAGAGGAGATAGATAAGCCCCCTGTCCTTTATGATGGTCCTCTACCATCCCTTCATAATCCGATATTCCCCCTTGTCGATGTGACACCCCTGGCAAACTTGAAGAAACTGACAAAGTTAGGACTCAAGGACATCCGCATTGTAGATGCAGCACCGCTCTCGAATTTGAAAAAACTGACAGAACTAAATCTCGTCAATGGCAGCCTCCTTGATGTATCGCTACTTTCGGAGTTGACAAACCTGTCAAAACTGGATTTGAGCGTGAACGGTATTTCAGATGTTTCATCCCTCGCCGGCTTAACGAATTTGAAAGACCTGTCGCTTGCAACCAACAGAATTTC
The DNA here is from genome assembly GCA_951828385.1 of uncultured Poribacteria bacterium. GTDB lineage: Bacteria > Poribacteria > WGA-4E > WGA-4E > WGA-3G > WGA-3G. The sequence continues at coordinate 1,123,865 of OX639973.1, read as the reverse complement.
AGACGTATCGCCACTTTCAGCGTTGACACAACTGACAACGCTGGATCTTAGTGAGAACCACATCTCAAATGTTTCACACCTCACCCGTTTGATGAACCTAAAAGAGTTATCTCTTCATAGCAACGACCTCTCAGATGTTTCCCCGCTCGCTGTGCTAACCCAACTGATACAATTGGATATTGGAACGAGTAGCCTCTTCGGCAGCAATAATCGCATTCTGGATGTTTCCCCGCTCGCTGCGCTAACACAACTGAAATCGCTAGCTCTTAACGGCAATGGCGTGCTCATAGATGTGTCGCCCCTCGCTGCGCTAACCCAATTGGTCCACTTGAACCTCTTCGATAACACCATTTTTGATATTTCATCGCTCACCGCGTTAACGGACTTGGAGGTATTGGGACTCCAGAATAACCCGCTAAACCCTGCCGCTATCAATACACATATCCCCACAATAGAGGCAAATGGCACGGAAGTTCGATTTACAGACTTCGGCTTACCGACATCCCCCGTAGCAACGCCACCCCCCGACTTACCGGTATCCCCCGGCGTAACGCCACCCCCCGAAGGCATGGTGCTGATCCCTGCCGGCGAGTTCGAGATGGGAAGCACTGATGGCATTTTCACTGAGAAGCCCGTCCATACCGTCTACGTGGATGCGTTTTATATCGACACCTATGAGGTGACGAATGCACAATATAAGCAGTTTGTGGATGCCAACCCAGAATGGCAGAAGGGTAGGATCCCGGACGCGTATCACCATCAAAATTACCTCATCGGTTGGAATGGGAATAATTACCCACGGGGCAAAGCCAACTATCCTGTCGTTGGCGTAAGTTGGTACGCCGCGATGGCGTATGCGAAGTGGACGGGGAAGCGTCTCCCTACGGAGGCGGAGTGGGAATACGCTGCGCGTGGGGGGTTGGTGGGTCAGAAGTATCCCCATGGGAATACGATTACCCGGTGGGATGCTCACTACCATACAAAACTCGGTCCGATTCCCGTGGGTCTGTATCCAGCGAACGCCTACGGTTTACACGATATAGGGGGTAACGTCTCGGAATGGTGTCTGGATGCATACAATAGTAATTTCTATGTTACGGTTCCTCCAGAAGATATAGCACGCAATCCGCTGGCGGGTGCGCAGAGTCTTCAGTGGATATTAGAGAACTATACAAACGAGTGGATATTAGAGAACTATAGAAATGTTAAGCCTGAACGCGTGTTGCGTGGCGGTTCCTGGAGCTTTAATACGAATCTCCTGCGGGTCGCCGCTCGCAACTACGCTTCGCCAACGCACATGAATGGCCGCGTCGGTTTTCGTTGTGTGAGGTCTGTATCACCTGGCTCACCGCGCTAACGCACTTAGAAGAGCTGGAAATCCGGAATAACCCTCTAAACGCTGCCGCTATCAATATACATATCAACCTATGGGAAATACCCAAGCAAAAACACCTACGGGACTAAATTGACACATATCGTGCAATTTTGAACATAACCTGTTAGATAAGGTTGCTCACCCCACAGAACTCTGAGAAAATACCGCCACCAACAACAGAACAGGAGGGATTATTGTGAAAGTTGTTAGAGAACCGTACGCACTAACTATAGGAATGCTCATCTTCGTCGCTGCTGTGGTTTTCACGCCTGCTGCAGGTGCCCAAACGATTCACGCGATGTTGATAATGATGAATGATGCACCTCTAACGCAGGAGCTCAATGAAACAAATCTGGTAAGGGTTACAAGCCATCTGGAAGAGATTAAGGACGAACTTGGCTGCAACCTGACGGTGGACAGTTTCCATCCGTCACACACCGACAGCGAACATCACGTAACCCGTGAGAATATCCTGGGGTGGCTACAAGCCGTGCGCCCTGCGCCGGACGATGTCGTTTTCGTCTACTATTCTGGAGATGGTGGGATAGATAATAAGACACAGGAACTCTCTTTCACGCTGCAAGATGGAGGCTTTCCTAGAAAGCAGCTCGCGGAGGGCATTGAGGTGTTGCCGTGTCGCCTCAAAATGCTCATCACGGACACCTTTAGTTTCGACACACCACTTTTCGTATCTTATCACCCACATTTCCATACCACAGAGGCATACAGGCACCTGTTCCTTGAGCATGAAGGGTTTCTGAATATCACGAGTGTGAGCGAAGGAGAACTCTCAGGCGGGACGACTGGCAGTTGGAGCGGCTGCTCCTGGTTTACGCGCGCCTTGCTTGATCAAATAACCGCGCCTAACGATTTCAATAGGGACGATTTTATATCTTGGGAGGAGGTTTTTCGGGGCGCGCAAAGCAACACAAGGACACTGTTCGGTTTCGCTTCAGCGCATTTCTCTGAGGGGGTGAAGCGGAAACTCTCTCGAATCGGACAGCGGAGCCAAAATCCCAAATACTACGGGCAACTCCCGATACGCATCGGCACAGCAGCCCAACCCGCCGCAGACGCACCAACCCTCCACGCGCTGTTCGTGATTCTGGATAAGAACAGACCCCATTTGGCGTCGATGGAAACGATCGAAGCGCTCCTTGAGGATGTCGTCGAGACAACCCACTGCAACTTTGAAAAAACCTATCTGTTCGCGTCCAAGCAAGAGATGACATCGGAGCACATCCTGCAATGGTTAGCGGAAGTGCGTCCGGGTCGTGACGACATCGTTTTGCTTTACTATAGCGGGCATGGGCATGCAAACGAGGAGAGCCGGCAACTTCACCTCAATCTCCTTGATGATGAACACTTTCCACGAGATGTGATTGCGTCTCTGATGCAGGCGATGGCGTGCCGACTGAAAATCCTCATCACCGACTCTGAGAGCCACGGAACCCCTATCACAGAACCCCTTGACGTGTTTGAGAGTCTTTATCGCGTGGTGGCTGAGAACGAGGCATTATCTCGTGAGGATGCGTATACGCACCTATTTTTTCAACACGAAGGGTTTCTTAATCTGACCGCGGCGACCGAGGGTGAATATGCCTTCGGGGATTTTGAGGGCGGGTGGTTTACCCGTTCGTTCGCCCAGGCAATCTATGACTTTCACGAACTCGACTTCGACTTCGACTTCTTCATTTCCTGGGAGGAAGTGTTTCAGCGAACTCGCCAAAAGACAATGGCACTGTTCTATGAGAACGCACCTGGCGGAGGCCACGAGATCAAACAAAAGTTAAAAGCGGAAGGCATCAGGAGCCAGCGGCCCAAATACTACGGCGAACTCCCAAAACGGATAAACCGCTGATGCCACATCTATAGTAAAGCCGAAAAATAAAGAGACATTTTCATCCCCCGGTAGGCGAGGTTTCCTAACCTCGCCGGTGCAGAGTGTCCAATTAATTCTAAACTTTACTATAAAAGGAGATTTTTGATGAAAGCAGTTAGAGGACGATACCTGTTATGGGTTTTAATAGTGCTGTTGAGCTCCATTATGATTTTCACCGCTGCCGCGGACGCACAGACGGTTCACGCTTTGTTGGTGATTATGGATGATGCACCCCGCACTCGGAAACTCAATCTGGTCAATATGAAAAATATTGGGGAGTTGCTCCGAGATGTTGAGAATCAACACAACTGTCCGCTTACCCTGGATGTATTGCGCTCTTCGTCCGATGACAAGCAAGCGCAGGCGACCCGTGAGAATATCCTAAACTGGTTAGCAGCAGTGGCCCCTGCACCTGACGATGTCGTTTTCGTTTACTATTCTGGCAACGGCGGCATGGACAAAGCAGCGGCACGCGAGCTCTATCTCACGCTTCAGGATGGAAACTTTCCCCGTCAACAAATTGTTGAACGGATAGATCGGTTAGAATGCCGCCTCAAAATGCTCATCACTGATACCGTGAGTTTCGATGTAATTTGGGATAGGGCCTCCACTTTTCTTGGGCACCGCAATCCGGAGGCGCTCGGACATCTGTTCCTTAAACATGAGGGATTTCTGAATATCACAAGTGCGAGTGAAGACGAGTTATCGGGGGGTGCAAGTTCCGGTACAAGTGAAATCGAGGACGAGGATATCCTGCATGGCGGCTGGTTTACCTATGCCTTGATTATGGAACTTTCTACACCCCATACCGATAGAGATGAGGACGGTTTCTTGTCTTGGGACGAGGTTTTTCAGGCAGCCCGGGACGAGACAATAAACATGTCAGGACACCATTCGGCATGGTTTTCCGAAGGGCTGACTCGGAAATTTGAACGGATCGGACAGCAAACGCAGCGGCCCATATACTACGGCGAACTGCCAAGACGCATCGAGGCTACAGCGACGCAAACGCTTCATGCCCTTTTAGTCAGTATGGAGGAGAATCTGCTGGATATGGACGACTCTGTGATGAAAGCACGGGACGAGATTGAATGGCTCCTGGACGATCTGGCGGAAACTGCTAACTGCACCGTCAACATCACCCATTTGTTCGCCTCTGAAGGCGAAGCCACCCCTGATCGGATTCAGCAGTGGGTACACGACGTGCGTCCTGCACCGGACGATGTCGTTCTCCTCTACTATATTGGCGATGGCACTGCAGACGAAAACGGAGAACTGTATCTCAATCTCCTTGACAACGAAAAGATCGCCAGAAAAGCGATTGCCGATTCGATGCAGAATTTGGGGTGTCGCCTGAAAATTCTCATCACAGATAGCGGGAGCCAAGGCCCCCGGGTCACCGAACCCGTAGATTTCTTGGCAAGCCGTTACCGCGCGAATCTAAGCAATGGGGTGTTACGGGCAGAAATGTTCAAACACCTATTTTTTCAACATGAAGGTTTTCTGAATCTGACTGCCGCGACCGAGGGCGAGTTTGCCCTAAAAAATGAAGAGGGTCGGTTGTTCACACAGGCACTTGTTTATGCTATCTATAAGTTCGATGATTACCGCAGCCCCTTTATGTCGTGGGCGGATGTTTTTAAACTGACCCGCCAAAGGACAATAGACCTGTTCCATGCGGAGGCATCTGAGCTTCCCAACGACCTGAAGGTACAGCTGCGGACGAGCGGTGTCGAGAGTCAGCGTCCGAAATTTTATGGTGAGTTGCCGGAGCGGATACAACAGTGAAAACATAGCCACAACTTCAAAGGGCTAAAGTCTTTTATGCCCATAAGATTAGGTAGGTTACACTATGCGAAAAATCAACTTGCTGCTCTTCAGCCTCGGGATAGCAGTTATCTTTGTCCTCGGCAGTGTCCCCGTGGCGGAGAGTTTTAGCATCGACCCTGAGATGTCCGAGATGCCCAAGAGAGGTGTGTTAATCACGTCTGTCTTTGATAACAACTGGCACATCGCCTATGGTTTTGCTGCCGCTCAGTCGTCAAAAGAAAACGTAGCAGCGATCCACTCGGAAATAGCAAATTCCCTCGCCTGGGGTTTACTGACGTGGTTAGAGCCCCTGGCGGACGAAATGGAAGCTGGGCAAACGTTGGTGGCTCAGTTTACGGTCTACCAGGTACCTGCTTTCCTCCGTCAAAGTTCAAGGGGTGCGACGGATGCCTGGCTGAATGACTTTGACATGCCTTGGGCATCGGTGAGAGGTGTGGCAGCGAAAAAAGAGGTGCATTTACGAGCGGTATTCCATGGGGAGGCGGCAGAACATAGCAGCTATTTATCCGTGAGTGCCTCTGAAATCCACTTAGTCCCCGGCTCAGATGAAAGGTCTCTGATTCCACACACAGGTTACAGTAACAGGGTCCTGCTTCATGAGCTGGGTCATACCTTCGGCCTGCCGGACGCTTATTCTAAAGATGCGATAATGTCTACGAGATAACACAACAAATTTGGTATTAACCCCTAACGTTTTATGGAGGTACATTCATGAAAGCGAACAAATACACTTTAGCTATCAACAACGTGAAGAAATTCCTATTTTCACGTCTTGTAACACAACTGTTTTTAGGCTGCGTCGTGGGGTGTCTCTTTTTCAACATTGCGATAGAGCCACCCGCAGCACCACCCGCGGAGTCAGTGCCTAAAGCGAGTGAAGCCGACACGGCGAAAGCCAAAGAGATTCTTGCGGCAGCAGTTGATGCACACGGTGGGCTTGAGAAGTTGCAAGCGGTGAAGAATATTGTCATAGAAACTCGCGCGACAGCCAATTCACCGACGAGGGGACAGATGCAAATCGAGACCACGTCATACTACCTGTACCCAGACAAATTTAGGCAGGATTTCAAAATCTCGCCAGGCGGCCAAATGGGCTATGTCTTTGATGGTGTTTCAGCATTTGGCTATGTCTTTGATGATGTCTCAGGGATGAATATTCAGCCGCTCCCGCCCGGAAGGGCTAACGCCTTTAAGGATACAGTTTTCCGCGAGCCGTTATGGCTGCTGACGAATCTCTCTGAAAACGAAATTCCGATTCAATACGGTGGCACAGGAGAGGTAGATGGGAAACCGGCTGACATTCTCCTCGTGCCGCAGCCCACTACCCGGATCTTGCAGCTTTTCGTGAGCCAAGAAACACACTCTATCGTAAAACTCATCCATCGTGAAACAACCCCGGAAGGCGTTACAGCGGACAGGGAAACGTTCATGGATGATTATCGCGATGTTGAGGGTATCAAAGTCGCGCATCATATTGTGCAAAAGGTAGAAGGTCAAGTCCTGAGCGACAGTCGAGTGACACAGGTCATCTTGAATGCTGAAGAAATTGACGAATCCCTGTTTCAGGCGCCAGAGTGAAAACATTCCTAAAAAAGAGGTCTCCACCGCAATAAGATAACTGATGTAACATCCCTGGACGGAATGTAGAGAACTCTCTGCCTCAGAAAAGTTTTGTCTGTCTGTAAACTTCATCGGTATCTTCAACGTTTTAGATGCCAATCATCAACGAGACTGAACGAGGAGAATCTCATGAAACGACTCAATTCGCTGCTAACGCATACAGCCAAGGGCGGTTTCATCTTACTATTGTCTCTGGTAATCAGCAGCACCCCCGCTGCGGATGACTCGCACCCTGTAGACCCGATTGAAAAACAGGTCACACAAGGCGCGTTGCGCGTCAAAATTGCTGGTGAGGTCGTCGAATGCCCACTAAAACATACCGATGTGAAAGTGAACATCGCCGGCTTTATCGCCCGTGCCACCGTGACCCAAACCTTCCACAACCCTTATGCCGAGAATATTGAGGCAGTTTATGTCTTTCCACTCCCGCATACTGCCGCGATAGACGCGATGACGATGAAGATTGGGGAACGCAACATTATCGGTGTCATGAAACGCCGGGCTCAAGCACGTGCTATCTATGAGCAAGCGATTCAGCAAGGGCAGACAGCAAGCCTACTGGAGCAAGAGCGACCGAATATCTTTACACAATCGGTCGGCAACATTCAGCCGCGTCAGGACATTCGTATTGAAATCTCCTACGTTGATGTCTTGGATTACGACATGGGCACTTATGAATTCCATTTCCCCATGGTCGTCGGTCCCCGATATATTCCGGGTACCCCAATCTCTAAAAAGCCCCTGTTACCGAGGGAATTAGAGGGAAAAGTCGGCGAAGTAAAGGAACGCGTGACGGAGGTTACGCTCAGTCCGGACCCATCAGGAACGGGGTGGGCCCCAGACACAAACCGCGTGCCAGATGCGTCACGGATCACACCCCCTGTTCTCAAGCCCGGCTACCGCACAGGACACGACATCCGTTTATCCGTATCCCTTGATGCAGGCGTGCCAGTACAGGACATTGAAATCATTAATCACGCCGCAGCACTGGAACGGATTGACACGTCAAAGGCAACCGTCGAAACTTCGCCCCTGGATGCCATTCCCAACAAGGACTTTGTAATGAAATACAAGGTCGTCGGTGAGAAGCCGGAGATGGCGGTTTTCGCACACGCCACTGGACCTGAGCAACGCTATTTTATGCTTATGATTCAACCCAAACTCAATGCAGAACTCGCCAAAGTCCCGCCGCGTGAGCTTGTTTTTCTTCTTGATGTTTCAGGGTCTATGTCTGGTGAACCCATGGCGAAAGTGAAAGCGACAATGCGGCATTTTTTGCAGCGTAGCACACCCAAGGACACCCTCCAAGTTATCACCTTCGCAGGTCGAACAAATAGCCTTTTTGAAAAACCGGCACCAGTAACAGAGGCGAACACGGCGCGCGCCCTTACCTTCACCCGACAACTTCACGGCGGTGGCGGCACGGAGATGCTTAAGGGTATTAAAGCGGTACTTAATGCACCCGTTGACCCGAAGCGGGTTCGCATCGTTGTGATGCTCACCGATGGCTATATTGGCAATGAAGCAGAGATCATCGCTGAAGTCGGGAGATGTGCTGGCGACGCAATTCGTTTTTGGACCATCGGCATCGGTTCATCCCCGAACCGTCTGCTAATTGAGGGTGTGGCAAAACAGGGCGGTGGCATGAGTAAAGTGCTGGATCTTAATACCAATCCCAAGGAACTCGTCACACAGGTCGTTGAACGTATCCATCGCGCCCAACTTGCCGACATCCAGATGGACTGGGGACAACTCGCGGTTTATGAGACTTACCCTCGGCGGATCCCTGAACTCTGGGCGGGCCGTCCGGTTATCCTCTTTGGACGTTATGCAGCCGGAGGCAAAACAGAGATAACATTGTCCGGCACCGCGGAAGGACAACCGCTCACATATACACTAAATGTAACACTTCCCGATGCCGACCCTACACACGACGTTTTGGCAAAGGTGTGGGCCCGCAAGAAAATAGAAGACCTTTCTGGGCAGATGTTTTATGCCGATACCCCCGAAGTGGTTGAGGAGATCACACGCATCGCCTTGGACTACCGGTTAATGAGTCCGTATACCAGTTTTGTCGCTGTTGATGAAAGTGAGATGAAACGCGCCACTCAGCAGGCGAAACCGCCGCGGCGGGTTGTTGTGCCCGTGCCCCTGCCGGAGGGTGTGGATTTTCAAGGAATCTTTGGACGACTCGAAGAAGAACCCCAGCGGCTTGAAGGTAACGAGGCCTATAACTATCACTATGGTGAGCAGAAAGAGTTCGGCCAGGACGGTCAACTAATTGTGGGTTGGACAGGGCAACTTGATCGTCAAAGATTCTCGGCATCTGCAAACCAAGTACCCTTGCTTGGTAGACGCAGCGGCTTGAATGTGGACTATTATGGTGACTATGGTGACGGGTACCGCGGTAGATATACTGAGTTTGCTATGAGTGATTCTAACCGGTTCAAACCCACTTATATTAATCAAACGGTTGATGCGTCTGCTGCCTTGGTGCCAACATCTCCCATTGTAAGGCAGTTTGGACCTATTGAAGCCAATGGACTAAACACAGATGTGCTATCTCAAAAGTATCAGTATCCTTCCGCGTGGGTTGTTGAGGAAGTATTAAACACCTTATCGGTGAAGCGACAGGAATACGCAAAAACGGCAGTGACGGAGGCACACGCCCTACAGCAAGGTGGACACCTTGAGGAAGCCCGACTTCGCTACCAGCACGCCTTGGGGCTTATGGCTGGTATTCAGACCGGCGATGACACCGCCGCGACCGCAGCGACGGCGATCCAGGCATTAAACGAGGCGATCCTCAAAAAAAGGGCTGAGGCGTATCCCGGGCTGAACCGAAAACTCGATTCACGCCTTCGGAACCAACCCCTTGCGGATGCAATTCGCACCGTGGTCAACGCTGGCGGGTTCCGACTGGATATGGTACCCGGCAGCCTTGATGATGTCGCTACGCTCCTAAATCTGCCGGAGTGTCGTCTGACCTATCTTGACCTGCAGCAGGCAACAATTGCCCAAGCACTCGAGTGGCTCCTCACCCCCTACCACCTGACATGGCGAATGAAGGACGCAGAAACCATCACCATCGGAACCGCGCACCGGATGCAAGGTGCCTCTGTCTGGGGGTATAATATCTACGACATCCTGATGCCTTTGATAAAGGCTGAGTTTGATGAAGCAGTACCACTGAAAAGTGTTGAGAACACCCTAACGGGGTTCCTCAAAACTATCAAAGTTTTCGCCGACCAGCAAGCGAGGGCACACCTCGCGCCCGACTCGGCGGTGTTCATCGATCTCAATCGATTGCTTATCTACGGGGCACCTGATGTCCACGAAAAGGTGAACCAGTTTCTTGAAGGGCTGCGAGAGGGTGAAGCGGATATAGCCAGCATCATCGAAGGTGAGGTGTCGGAAAAGATGTATACCGATCTGAAAACACTGCAAAAGTTGACAGCGGCTCAGTCGAAAACCTTTGCCAAAGTCCGTGAGATGGCAGCTGCAGCCGCAGCCTATGATCGCGTGGTTGCCGATTTGAAAGCCCCATCTTTGCAGCTTTTGGCAGCAGCGGTGAACGGTGAGATTGACATTGAGGCACTCACCAGACTGCAAATGGCTTGGGCAGCGCCACAACTTGACCCCATTATCGAAAAAGAAAAATATGGGCGGCTCCTTGGTATACGCTCTGCATGGTGCATTCGCACAGCAGCCCAAGCCGTTCCCACTCATGCGGAACTCGCAGCACTCTCCGAACACGTCCTCTCGAAAGTTAAGGAAATTGAATTGCTTAAGTCCCAAGGTGATAGTGCAGCGGATTATCTGGAAACCTTATATGCTGTGCTCGTCCGTCAGAACGGGATTACCTATAAGGCAGCGAGAACCCTGATAAAGCAGCGCGAGAGCGTCTTGGAAAAAATTGTGGGTCTTATCGCTGAAAGTTTGCTTTCACCCTCGGAGGATAGTGATAAAGCTTTACAAGCAGCACTCTCTGCCCATCAGATTTACGGTAATGATCTGCTCCTGCTGACCGGGCTGATTGCCAAACGGCGCGGCGGACAACTCGGACAAACCTTCCGAGAGGAACTGCCCTATATCGCTAAGCAGAATTCGGTAAACGGGCATATTTGGGTTATCCTCAATCGACTTGAGGCATCACGCAATCCGATTTGGTTGTCTCAATAGATTGATAATGGAAAGTCCAGGACCGGATACCCTGGATTAATCTTTGTCAGATGAGCCAAATACACAACCCGAGGTGTGATGGTAAGTCGGCTTACTGCCGAATGCCATCACACCTCTTTTTTTTCTATAGCGAAAAAATATATGCAATTCGGCAGTCTATAGAGTATAATTGTTATAGTGAAGCCCATAAATAAGTGGACATCTTTGTAGCATAAACTTCCAGTTTGTGCCAGTCTTTGTAGCATAAACTTCCAGTTTGTGCCAGTCTGAATGCCTGTTATAGGTATTCAGACTGTTTGAGAGTGCCCAATTAACTATAGGTTTTACTATAAGCAGTAGCCTACAGACTTACACTATTGTAAAGTACAGACGTAGAATGTAAACATTCCGTGCACGTGGAAGGTCGGAGAAAGCGATGCTGAATCAGCAAAAGACAGAAGAAAACCCGTACACAAATCTGTCGTTAATAGATAAAATTAGGCGAAAATATGACCTAACGCCGTCAATCACACTTGTCCTCGGATTGACGACGCTCTTCTTTGGGGTCTTCCTTATATACCCGCTCCTCTATGTTTTCAAAGAAGCGTTCTGGATTGACAATAAATTCACGCTTGCCTACTTCAAACTGATGGTGACCGATCCGAATATCCGAGAACTGGTTGTCAACAGTCTCAATATCGGTGTGATGGTCACAATAATGACGAGCATCATCAGTCTGCCACTCGCATATTTCTTGACGCGCTACCGGTATCCCGGACGCAATATGTTACGCTCCGTTATCTTGATCCCGATGATTATGCCCCCCTTTGTGGGTGCGATTGGGATGAAGCAGTTTTTCGGTAATTTTGGAAGCGTCAACATGCTCCTCGTCAAACTCAATCTGATGGATATCGCTGAAACCATTGATTGGTTTGCTGGCGGCTTCTGGGGCGTGGTGATGTTATCAACATTGCACTTGTATCCGATCATGTATCTTAACATCGTCGCTGCACTCGCAAACGTTGACCCGAGTTTAGAGGAAGCCGCCGAGAATATGGGGGCATCAAGATTCCAAGTCTTCCGTCAAATAACAGTGCCGTTGATGATGCCGGGTTATTTTGCGGGGGCAATTCTCGTCTTTATTTGGGCATTCACGGATCTCGGCACGCCGCTGATTTTTGAATACCGCAACGTGATTTCGGTGCGAATCTTCAACCAAGTCACCGAGGCGAACACTAATCCGATGGGATACGCCCTGGTCGTCCTAATTATTGTGCTAACAGCATTGGCTTTTTATGTCTCGAAGCGGTGGACAGGCAGTAAGCACTATGAGATGCTCGGTAGGGGGCACGTGACTTCACGCGAAACGGATGCTAAATGGGGGATGCGGACCATCATCTACCTCTTTATCGGCAGCTTGACGTTTGTCGCGCTATTACCACATATCAGTGTCATCCTTGTCTCCTTAACGCCGGATGCAAGCCAGTGGCGATTGAGCGTACTGCCGCAATCCTGGACCTTCGCACATTATGTTGAGACGTTCACACATGACGATACACTGCCGAGTATCCTTAACAGTCTGAAATATAGCGTTTTCAGCACATTGTTGGCACTCCTTGTCGGTATCGTGGTATCATATTTGTTAACTCGGAAACGTCTGCCGTTCCAAAATCTGTTGGATGCTATCGCCATGTTGCCGTTAGCGTTACCGGGGGTGGCGATCGCGTTTGGATATATGGGCAGTTTTGCGGACACAACGCTTTTGCTCCGATATTTCCCTGAAGGATTTGTTTCCGTCATAGACCCGCGGAAAAATCCGACTTTTCTCTTGATTATTAGTTATGCAGTACGGCGGTTGCCGTATATGTTGCGCTCTATCTACGCCGGACTCCAACAGACAAGTGTATCTTATGAAGAAGCATCCCAAAACATGGGAGCAACACCGATCCGAACCTTGTATAAGATAACGTTACCCTTGGTTGTAGCGAATATCCTTGCTGGTGCGATTCTCGTCTTCTCTTTTTCGATGTTAGAGGTGAGTGATAGTTTAATCTTGGCGATGCAGGATAAGTATTATCCAATAACAAAAGCGATTTGGTCACTTTCGCAGCGTCCCGATCACGGCGCATATACGGCGAGTGCACTCGGTGTGGTAGGGATGTTAATCCTAATCGCGTGTCTCTTGGGGGCTGGACGTGTACTCGGCGGAAAATTAGGCGAAATCTTCCGAATTTAGCGATATTGACGAAAACGATGCTGTTCGTTAATGGAGAAGGATTTGAAAGCAGACTGAGGCGATGGCGGATCGTTCCATTTCGATCTGGAAATAGACTAAAACGCTTACGCTCAGAAAGAGAAAAATATAATGGACATTTTGCATAGCATTCGCGATGCGTTGTTAGAGGCGCAGGACATACTCAATCGGTTTATCCGAAATCCTGAAAATATCGCAACCATCGCGGAAACAGCAGAGATGATGCGAGACGTGTTTGAACGGCAAGACAGGATCTTCACGTGTGGAAACGGCGGCAGTTTGTGCGATGCCGTCCATTTTGCCGAAGAATGCACCGGAAAATTCCGGGCGGATCGGAGACCGCTGCCAGCAATTGCGCTTAGTGATGCCGGGCATATTACTTGCACTGCGAACGATTTCGGCTTCGCAGAGGTCTTCGCGCGTCCGCTATCGGCACTCGGACACCCGGGTGACCTACTCGTAGCACTCTCAACCAGCGGAAATTCTGAAAATGTTGTACGTGCAGCGGAGGTGGCGAAATCGCACGGGATACAGGTGTTTGGGTTGCTCGGTGGTGATGGTGGGAACCTTAAGCAATACTGCGATGTTTATCTGATTGCACCCGGCAACACCGCAGACCGCATACAGGAAATCCATATCAAAGTGTTACACATTCTGATTGAACATGTCGAGCGGTTGATGTTTCCAGACAATTATGGATAGCCACCTTTTGCTGTATTTAAAAATTAACAGTGGATTTTCAGGGAGCGATGTGATAGGATAAATTGCTGAGGACTTTTGAGGAGGTGACAATGAGAAGTTTTGGCACCGAGGGGCGCGTCCGCCCTGAGCATCACTATATTGTTCCACGCACCGAGGAGATTGCCGATTTCATCCGCCGCGTCAAAAATGGCAAGTACATCGTCCTCTTCGCGCCGCGCCAAACGGGGAAAACCACCTTCTTCCGATTAGCACTTGAAGCACTCGTCGCGGAAGACCCGACCTATTTTCCGATTCAATTAGATTTCCAAACGATGCGCAACGCCGCACCTGTCACTTTTTATGAACAACTCTATTACCAGATTAACAGGCAAATTGAGAGCGTGTTTCAAAAACGAGGCGAGGTGCCTTCTGAAGCATTGACACAATTTTTGGAGAACACAACGCTAACCGATCATTTTTCGATGGAAGCATTCTTTGACAATCTTAAAAGTTTTCTGGACAACGATTTTCGCAATCAAGTGCCTGCTGCCACGCAGGTTGTACTTCTTATTGATGAGTTTGATGGCATCCCGCGAACTGTCGTGAGCGATTTTTTGTATTCACTCCGCCAGATTTACCTCTCTGATGAGCTGCAATGTCCGCACAGCGTAGGCATCGTAGGGGTCAAAAGCATTGCGCAGCTTGACTACGACCGGTCTGTCTCGCCGTTCAATATCCAAGACGAATTTCGTTTGCCGAATTTTACACTCAAACAGGTGCAGGAATTGCTTTCGCAGTATACCGATGAAGTCGGTCAAGGCTTCGCGACTGAGGTCATTGAATCCATTCATAAGGAGACTGCGGGACAACCTGTACTCGTCAACCGCCTCGCGCAGGTTCTGACGACGGAGTTGGAGATTCCGAAAACCGAGCCGATTACGATGCCACACTTTTTAAAGGCACATCGCCAACTTGTGCGCGGACGGAACGTCAACATTCAACACCTCACAACCAATATCCGCAGGGATAGGCGTTTTGAAAGGCTTCTGATGAACATCATGTCCTATGAAGAAGGGCTGGATTTCAATCTGCGTGATGAGCATCTTGATGAACTCGCGACGTACGGCGTCATCACGGAAGACGCGGACGGCATGTGTCAAATTGCCAATCCGATTTATCTCTATTGCATCATGCAGGCATTCAAGCCAACGATAAACGGGCTTGAGCAGCAATACTTCCACGAAGACAATATAGACGGTTTTCAAGGGTACCTTACCGCCGCAGGACAGATAGACATGGAACGGCTGCTTGATAACTTCCGAGACTTCATCGCACGCGCTGGCTTCAAAATCCTACAGGTGCCGGATACACCGCAAGAATCCGTGGGACGACATCTCCTCCTTACTTATCTGGACCTCTTTGCTCGGAGCGTGGGTGGCACCTTGTCTTTTGAAACCGAAACAGGACGTGGCAGGATGGATCTCCTTATCACGCACGAGAGAGAAAAGTACATTGTTGAGACAAAGATTTGGCGCGGGGACATCCGTTATCAGGCGGGTAAAAGGCAACTTGCTGCATATCTTAAATTAGAAGGGGCTGGGCAGGGATACTATGTTGTTTTCGATCATCGGAGAAACCCAGAACCCAGAGTAGAGACAGAAGAATTAGATGACGTAACAATTCGGAGTTACGTGATTCCTGTCATGCAAGAACAACCTTCATTATAGTAAAACCTATAATTAATTGGGCATTCTCAAACAGTCTGAATGCCTATAACAGGCACTCAGACTGGCACAAACTGGAAGTTTATGCTACAAAGGAAGTTTATGCTACAAAGATGTCTACTTATTTTTAGGATTCACTAAAAAATAAAAGTCTGAAACTGATGATCCTCACTTGCCAAGAATAGAACGATCTATGCAAATAATCTGTGATCTCGGTTGCTCCAAGGAGGACAATTTATGGAAACATCGGAAAAGAATAAGGCGTATTGGCGAAAGAACCTGCAATACCTCGCTATCTTATTAAGCATCTGGTTCGTCACCTCGTATCTCTGCTCAATTGTATTCGTGGAACAACTCGACAAGATTCGATTCTGGGGATACCGACTCGGTTTCTATTTTGCACAACAGGCATCCATCTGGATTTTCGTTGAACTTATCTTTGTCTATGCATGGTTGATGAACCGTTTGGAGAAGAAATATGCGCAACACGAAGATGCGGGGGAGACAGAACAATCATGAGCGTACAAGCATGGACATTTGTGATGGTGGCACTCTCCTTCGCATTATATATAGGTGTTGCGATTTGGTCGAAAGCACGTTCTACAGGGGACTTCTATGTTGCAGGCAGCAACGTGCATCCAGTGGTCAACGGTATGGCGACAGCAGCGGATTGGATGAGTGCCGCCTCTTTCATCTCAATGGCAGGACTTATCTCGTTTATGGGGCGCGACGGCTCCGTTTATCTACTCGGATGGACGGGTGGCTACGTGCTGCTGGCACTGTTATTGGCACCCTATCTCCGCAAATTCGGTAAGTATACTGTCCCCGATTTCGTAGGCGATCGGTATTACTCACAATTGGCTCGAATTGTCGCTGTGGTGTGTGCGATTTTTGTGTCGTTTACCTACGTAGCGGGACAGATGCGCGGTGTCGGTATTGTGTTTTCCCGGTTTCTGAGTGTTAGTGTTGAAATCGGTGTACTGATCGGTATGGGAATTGTGTTCTTTTATGCCGTGCTGGGGGGTATGAAAGGCATTACGTACACACAGGTTGCGCAATACTGCGTGCTGATTTTCGCGTTTCTCGTGCCTGCTATTTTCATTTCTATCCTGATTACAGGCAACGCTATCCCTCAACTTGGATTGATGGGAAAAGTGGCGGACGGCTCAGGGCTATATCTGCTGGATCGACTTAACGGCTTGAGCGAGGAACTCGGATTTAACTTATATACGGATGGCAGTAAAAGCACTATTGATGTCTTTTTCATCACGGCAGCATTGATGTTAGGAACAGCAGGACTGCCGCACGTAATTATCCGATTCTATACCGTACGAAAAGTTTCCGAGGCACGAATTTCCGCTGGATGGGCACTCCTGTTCATCGCTATTCTTTATACCACTGCACCGGCAGTCGCTGTGTTTGCCCGAACCAATCTCCTCAAAACTGTCAGGTATGAACAGAATGGTGGGTTAACAGATGTTAGGTATGAGGATGTGCCGGAGTGGTTTAAGAATTGGGAGGCGACAGGGCTGATTGCGTTCGACGATTTGAATAGCGATGGCAGAATACAGTACCGAGGCCCGAAATCTGATATTGAGAATGAACTCGCAATTGATCCGGACATCATGGTATTGGCGAATCCTGAGATTGCGAAACTTCCGAATTGGGTTGTCGGATTAGTCGCAGCTGGCGGATTGGCTGCTGCATTGTCAACAGCTGCGGGTTTGCTATTAGTGATTTCCACGGCAATCGCGCATGACTTACTCAAGGGTAGCCTTGCACCCGGATTGTCAGAGAAACAGGAGTTACTGGCTGCGCGTATTGCAGCAGGTGTCGCTGTCTGTATCGCTGGGTATTTTGGTATTCATCCACCCGGATTTGTAGGCGAAGTTGTCGCATTCGCCTTCGGGCTCGCGGCGAGTTCGTTTTTCCCCGCGATCGTCATGGGAATCTTCTCTAAACGGATGAACAAAGCCGGCGCAGTCAGCGGTATGATTGTCGGTATCACTTTTACTGCCGCATATATTATCTATTTCAAATTTATTAACCCGGATCTCGACACATCAAAAAACTGGTTGTGGGGTATTTCGCCTGAAGGAATCGGCACTGTCGGCATGGTGCTAAATTTCATTGTTTCTATTAGTGTATCCGCTTTGACACCGCCGCCACCTGATGACGTACAAGCACTTGTTGAGGATATTCGGGTTCCGTAGCCAAATACATTCTTGACAACTTTTGTCAAAAAAAAAGAAAGGAGCGGTGTTTCCTCCCCTGCCTAAAAACAGGGTTTCCACACCGAAGAATTTGATGAAAAGCAAATTCAAAGTAACAATCTTATTTTTTCTTTTCGTTGGCATCGTTTTTTCCGCGAATGCAGCGAAGGTTGCGGATTTCATGCCCAAGGAGAGTATTTTCTATCTGCAGCTCCAAGATATTGATGAAGTCTACGGCGAAATTGAGGTCTCGGAAAATTGGGAAAAGGCACTTGCGCTATTACCAGAGGCTGTCGCGGATTGGCAGGAGATGCAACAAGGAATCTTGATGGCACAAGGTATCCTGAGTACAGACCTGATGGGTGTCATTGAGACTGTGGGTTACCGAACCGCTTTGGCGATATGGTTAGATGAAACGGACGCTCAGCAGATCGGACTCGTCATCCATTCGGGGGGTAACCTCAGTGAACTCCAACGTTTGACAAAAGTGGTTGAGGGGTTAATAGGCATGTCTGGTGGCGGCACCTTACGCGTGGATGCCGGGGTCTACCAGCGGGTTCACTATAACGCCATGGAAATGCCGCAGAATATTGCTAAATATGGGTTTGTAGATGAGTTCCTCGTGCTTGGCGCAGGTGAAGGGGCTTTTGAAACAGTGATGGATACCTATCGGAAAGACGCGCCATCTATCCGAGAGAACTTAGCATTTACGAAGGCATCAAAGGCGTTGGGTTCAGGAGTCGCCAGCGTGTTCGCTGATATACCGTCCATATTGCCTCTGATAGGGAATCTTGATGAGACAAACCGGCAGCGTTTCGCTATTTTTCAATCGTTTTTTGCACGGCTCAATCTGCTTGAAACCGAGCCGTTCTTTCAAGCAGCTGTCCAATTTAATCCAGACCTTCCAGAAAATGAAATCGGTCTGTTTTTAAAAAAAGGCGTAGCACTCAAAACGCCAAAGGCATTATCTGCTCAGGACGATCTGTTTGTGGCTATCGCACCCAACATTTTGGAAAGTGTGTGGGAACTTGTTCGCACGGAGATGGAGAAAAACGCAACGGGTGAGACTTACGCGGCAATCTCTTTTTTGGAGGGAATGCTGAACCTCAATCTGGAAGAAGATGTTATGACGGGATTAACAGGCGAACTTGCTTTGTCGGTTCCTGATTTTACCAACTTTGATCCTCAAGCGGTAGATAATATTAATCTTGAATTTGATGGCACATTTGTACTTGACGCAGGTGGTGTGGAGACGAGCGGTGCTATTATTTTTAGCCCAAGTCATCAGATGAAATGGAACCAAATCGGTAATAGTCTGTCTAACCTGCAAAATGCTTCTATGACGCAAACCGATTACAACGGGACTACGGTATCAGGATTTGCATCAAGTATCTATTATAGCAAACTAAGTGACCTGTTTCTTATGGGATTCTCCGAAGAGCAGGTGTGTGCGCTTGTTGACGTGATTAAGGAAAACAAGAAACTGTCTTATTTAAAACAGGTGCCGAAGGCCCCTGTCGCGTTTGCACAACTGAATTTAGCGCGAGTTTTAGAGGCGACTGGGGACGGGGTACCACTTCCTGACAAGGTGTTTGTCAGTGCTGAAGAAATCGCGCCATTGCTCGCGTGGATTTCGGTGGAAGGTAATGAAGTATTGTTTGAAATAGTCCTATCAACGGAAGAGATACCGCTTGAGGTACTTGCGAAATTCGTTCCATTCTATGTGTGGGCTATGGAGAATTAGTAAATTCTGTTTTATTACAGGTAGCTAATCAAGGAGACAGTCATGATTCAGAAACAACTTATACAGAGAGCGAATACTAAGCGTTGGTTTTGGGTTATCGCAATTGTTTTGGGGCTATTGCTCGGTTTTGGCGTTAACCAGAGGCTGCAGTTTCGCGAGGCGACCGCGGAATCACAAGAGGAAGTCCTTCCGCAGCTCACCGCGGAGCTGGATGCACTCAAAGCGGAACATAAAGCACAGCAAGCGAAGTGGCAATCCCAATTACTTGCACAAATCGTACCAACTTTAACAGACGAATCTGACGCTGTCAGACGGCAATTTGTGGAGTTCCTTGAGGAAATCGGAAATCCGGGGACCGCTGCACTCGTTGTAATGCTCAGTGATCCGTCTAAAAGTGTACGCAGAAAAGCGGTTGAAGCGTTAGGCGAAATTGGTGAAGATGAGCGGAAAGCAGGACGGAATTATGATGCCGCTGCAATCGCTTTGGCGACGGCACTCAAAGACGATTCTGATGATGTTTTCCGTGAGGCAATTCAGGAATTGGGTGATGTTCGTCCGACATCTGCAGAATCGCTGGCTGTCGTTGTGCCAGCGCTTATCGCTGTACAAACGAAAGGTCCATCGAATACACGCGACGATGTACTCGATATTTTAGGACAGATCGGCGAAGATCTCGCAGAAAATGGACAGTCCACCGACACAATTCAAGATGCTTTAATCGCGGGCCTAAATGACGATTCGACAAAAGTCCGAACCAATGCGATAGCTGAATTGTCTGATATACAAGCAACTTCAACGAAAACGTTTGCCGCGTTGATACGTGCGTTGTCGGACGATGCTAAGTCCGTACGGGCACGTGCTGAAGATGTGTTGATTAAACTCGGTAGAAGTCATGCTGTGAGCATCACGCCTATGTTAGCCGGTGCACTGACGAACAATCAATCAGCCACTACGCGTGGACATGTTGTTGATGTACTCGGGGAAATCGGGGAAGCACTCGTGAAGAAGGGCGAATCCGATGAGATGGTTGTAAAACCGCTCCTCGTTGCATTACGAGATTCCGCCGCTGATGTCCGACGCAACGCCGCTGACGAATTGGGTGAGATGCGCGCAAAATCACCCGACGCGGAAACCGCATTGACACGTGCACTTGAGGATACTTCTAAAAACGTTCGCAGTGCAGCGCAAAAGGCAATTCGACGCATTAAAGCAGCGAAATAGTGTTTCGCCTAAAATGTTTAGGACTTACGGAAATTTCCCATATTTGCTGGCGAGGTTTGCCACCTCGCCAGCGTCGCATCCGTGTACACTCCAATTTTTCCGAAATCCCGATGTTGATGAAATGAGAATCGATTTTTCTACATATTTGTCGAACAAATGGATATATCATGCGTCTAATACTATTAACAAGTATTTTAAAATAGTATATTTCTAAGATGTTTGGGAAAAAGTAATTGTTAGGTAATTTGTTAAACCAATTTGTGGTTGATGCGTCTTAATCATCAACTGACGGAAACTACTAAAGATAGATTTATAAACAAAATAACATAGAGGCTACCGCTCGCGGCGGACGGAACTCCTGCTGAAATAGAGCGTTTATGCTATGCAAAATACACAAAATACAGCTTCGATTGTTGAGGTGATGCGACAAGCATCTCTGCTCTCCGATCAAGACTATACAGACATCGTTACAGAAATAGAAGAGACTGGCGCATCTGAAACCGCTGTGCTTTCCAAGCATGGTGTGTCACCTGACATCCTCACACTTGCGGCAAGGAGTGTCGAATTCCGGACACCTCTCGTCCAATTGGAAGCCGTTGCCCCGGAACCTGACACTCTTGAGAAGGTGTCTCCCGGGTTTGCATACCGCAATAAAGTCGTTCCGATTGATCTAAATGGCGATGAACTTACCGTCGCAATGGCAGATGCATTGGATGTCGTTCTCATCGACGAAATTGAACTTATCACAAATTGTCGCGTTATCCCTGTACTTGCTGATGAGGCAGACATCGATGAGGCAATTATTCGTCTCTATGGGCGTACCGCTGAGAGCCTTCTCAGTGCGGGTATCAAGGGACCCGTCGGTGCTACCGAGACCCTTGAACGTGAGACCATTGAAGACTTCGGTATTGATGAGAAAGATCTCAGCCAAGATCCGACAGTCATCCACGCCGTTGACCAGATGATTATTGATGCTGTCCGGATGGGGGCGAGTGATATCCATATTGAACCCTATCCAACACAACTCAAAATCCGATTTCGCGTTGACGGTGTACTTGAGGATCAACCCCAACCGCCTGCCTATTTACAATCCGCTATCACCTCTCGTATCAAAATCATGGCAGAAATGGATGTTGCGGAACGGAGACGGCCCCAAGACGGAAAAATCAGTAGGCGGATTGGTAGCGTCGGGAACCGACAAATAGACCTTCGAGTTTCCACTGTCCCTACTGTCGCAATGCTTCACGGCGAAAGTGTTGTTCTCCGTATCCTGGACCGGCAGTCTATCGACTTTGGGCTCGCGGAACTCGGATTAACTGAAGATAATCTTCAGCTCTTTGAACGCATGATACGCAAACCCCACGGCATTATTCTTGCCACCGGTCCTACGGGTAGCGGAAAGACAACGTCACTCTATGCTTGTCTGAAAGAGATCAACTCACCCGATGTTAAAATCATCACCCTTGAAGACCCTGTTGAGTATGAATTAGAGGGTATCAACCAAATCCAGGTGAACCCTGATATTGAATTCACTTTCGCCGTTGGGCTCCGTCATATCTTGCGTCAGGACCCAGATAAAGTCCTAATCGGTGAGATACGCGACTACGAAACCGCAGAGATGGCGGTCCACACGTCACTGACTGGACACCTTGTCTTTAGCACACTCCATACAAACGATGCACCGGGGGCTATCACGCGGCTTATTGATATGGACGTTGAACCCTATCTTGTTGCCTCCACAGTGGAAGGCATTATAGCGCAGCGGCTTGCCCGTCGAGTCTGCAAGGCGTGTTGTGAGATGTATTCCCCTGATAAGGATGAATTGGTGGGACTTATGGGTAACGGTCATAACGGTAACGGTAATGGTAACAATGTCGCTATTCCTCAGAACCTTGAGATTCCGCGGGCAGTCGTCGGAAGCGGATGCAAGGAGTGTCGCGGCAGAGGTTACAGGGGTAGAATCGGTCTTTTTGAAGTTTTACTTATGACTGATGAACTTCGCGCAATGGCTCTTAAACATGCATCGACAAATGAGATTCGTCGCCTTGCAGTACAATTGGGCATGAGAGGTTTACGTGAAGATGGGTGGCGCAAAGTTGCTGCTGGCTGGACAACTGTTAACGAGGTTATCCGGTTAACGCAGGAAGATGAATTTGATTTTGGAGAAGTTGTCTAAACTGTCGGCTGTTTTATCAATCTGTTGATCCTGTAAGGTCGATTGTGGAGGCGAAAGAATGCCGTTATTCCGATATGAAGCACTTACGCATGGCGGTGGTAGCGTAAAAAATACACTCGAGGCTGACTCTAAAGCCGAACTTATCTCCCGGTTACGGCAGATGGGGTATTGGCCAACCGATATCGTTGAGGAGACAGAGCAAGACGCACCATCGGATGTCCGAAAATGGCTTAAATTTGGGCGCGGTCGTGTTAAAGCGACAGACGTTGAATTCTTCACCTATCAGTTAGCGACACTCGTGAATGCACATGTCCCACTACGGCGTGCTTTGGAAGTTACCCTCGGACAGATTCAGAATCCCGCGCTTAACCGTATCGTCTCCCAAGTCGCTTATGATGTTGAACACGGCGCAACTTTTCACGACTCGCTCTCCCAACACCCGAAGGCTTTTTCGGACCTCTACATTAACATGGTGAAGGCGGGTGTGAGCGGCGGTGTACTCGGTTTAGTCCTCGAACGTCTCGCAGAATTCGCAGAACGCCAAAGAATCCTCAAAAACGATGTTATCTCAGCACTCTTTTATCCTATTATCCTATTGACGCTCAGCATTTCTGCTGTTGTCGTACTTATGATTCTCGTCATACCGAAATTCACGGCAATGTTCAACGACCTCGGTGTCGAATTGCCGCTGCCAACGCGAATTCTCATTGGGACGACTGATGCTTTCCAGGCCTATTGGTGGGTGGCACTTGCCATTTTCATCGTAGGCGCGGTTGGCTTAAGACAATACCTCCGGCTTGAAACCGGCAAAGTCTGGTTTGACCGGTTGAAACTC
The DNA here is from genome assembly GCA_951828385.1 of uncultured Poribacteria bacterium. Lineage (GTDB taxonomy): Bacteria > Poribacteria > WGA-4E > WGA-4E > WGA-3G > WGA-3G. The sequence goes on along the minus strand of OX639973.1, from coordinate 1,100,149 downwards.
AAATTGCCACTCATGGGACCCATATTCAGCACTTTTGCCGTTGTCCGCTTTACCCGAACGATGGCAACACTTTTGGAAAATGGTGTACGCATGCTGCCTGCCCTTGAGGTCGTCAAGGACACGATCGGAAACAAGGTGTACAGCAATGTCATCGCCGAAGCAGAAATAGAGGTCGAACAGGGTTCTACACTCTCTCGCGAACTCGGTAAAAGCAAGGATTTCCCTGAATTCGTTACCCACATGGTGGCTGTCGGTGAGGAGTCCGGTGAACCGGTTCACATGCTCGGTAAACTTTCTGACTACTACGATTTAGAAATAAAAAAGAGCCTCGAACGCTTAACAAGTTCTATCGGCCCTCTCGTCATTCTAATGATGGGAGTGGTCATTGGGTTTATCGCTGTTGCTATGATACTCCCAATTTTCGAGGCGAACCAGTTACTAAGTGGTTAATATGCGCTTTAGGTGTCAAGAGATACCTAAGAAAGAAAATAATATAGGAGAAAAATTACAATGTTCACGCAACTCAAATCCGATGAATCCGGATTAACGCTAATTGAACTAACGATTGTTATTGTTATTTTGGGGATTTTAGCAGCCTTCATTGCGCCGCGGGTCATAAATGCGCCGCAGCAAGCGAAAGTCTCGAAGGCACAAACAGAAATCAGCGGTCTCAAAACCGCGTTGGAACAGTATGCAATAGCAATCGGTGAATATCCGACAACGGAACAAGGATTGGATGCATTGTGGCGGGCACCGAGTCCGGCACCACCTAACTGGGATGGTCCGTATATTGGTAGTCCAAGTTTTGAAGATCCGTGGGGTAACCAGTACGTCTATCGGCAACCCGGCACCCATTACGGCTACGACTATGACCTCTATTCAATGGGGAAAGATGGCAAGGTGGGTGGGACTGAACTGGATGCCGACATCACCAATTGGGTTGAAGAGACATCCGCAGCCTATTAAAACGATGAGACAAACGACGGATAGGCGAGTTCTTCGGACCTCGCCTACCTCTCAATCCCAAAGTGGTTTCACGATCACAGAGTTATTGATCGTCTTGACCCTTATCGGCATATTGTCAGCAATCTCTATGCCGACGCTGAAAGGGTTCGCTGCAACGCGCCGACTCAAAGCATCCGCCTATACAATCCGCAGCCTCCTGACGTTCGCACGGGATATGGCAATCACTGACCGAGCGGCACACTTGGTTGTCTTTGATCTTGACAACGGGCGGTGCTGGCTTGCATCCAGTGAGACGTTTAACCCGAGCGCGCCACTCACGTCGGCACTTACTGCCCAAAATTCTACGGTAGGGACCGCATCCCCAACTAACACAACCCAGAATCCGATAACAACAACAAATACTGCGCAACAGGAGACGTTGACACGTACGGGCGGTATCTTAGGGGTGCCTTATCCGATGGAGAAGGGTGTCACATTAGTCGCTATGATGACCAACCACAACGGTCAGACTGTCCAAGTTGATTCAGGTGTGGAGTACGTCTATTTCTCACCGAATGCAACCTCCGAGGAGGCACTCATCTACCTCCAAAACACACGGAATCAGATTATGTCTATTGCTATTGAAACCGCGAGTGGACGGGTTACCGTGCAACAACTCGCTTCTGAAGAGGTTGAAACGTTAGGGTTTGAAACACCACAAAACTAATGTGCCTATAGTTCCGAGGCGGTACTATAAAGTATGAAACTGTCAATGAAACGCTTGATGTCAGCCGAAGAAAACGGTTTTACGCTCGTTGAGATACTCGTAACGTTAGCAATTTTGGGGGCTGTACTCCCCGCGCTTTTGCACGCCTTTGCTTCTGCTGCACGTAACCAAGGACTTTCAGACAATAGTACCACAGCACTCTATCTCCTCAAATTTCGAATGGCAGAAATTGAGATGAGCGGTTACCCTGATGTCGGTGAGGAAACAGGCGAATTCGGTGATAATACACGCTACTCCTGGAGTTCTATCGTTGAGGACATAGATTCTGAAGAAGTTGAAAACGTCCGACGGGTTCAAGTAACCGTCACATGGCAGCATAGAAACCGAGAACGTTCTATGTCTATGAACACCTATATCGCTGACCGACAAAAGTCAGAAACGCAGCAGGGACAACAGTCCGGTGGCGGTCGATAACCGCTGCTGTGGCGTTTCAACGGGGCATCGCGAACATGAAGATCCAAGAGATATCCGATCATAGAAACAGCGAGAGTGGGTTGACACTCATTGAGATGCTCATGGCAGTTAGCATCCTTGTGATCATCGGCGGGTCAGCCTATTTCGCTTTCAAGACAGCTGTGGATGCCTACCATCAGACCGAAGCACGCGTATTAGCTGCACAGAGATGCCGTTTCGCTATGGATCGGATTGTGACGGATCTCGGAAATATACAGGTCTCACTTGAAGACCCCGAACTCGCACTGTACACGCAAGATGGCCCCAGTCAATCCGGTGATCAAGACATGCTAAGTTTTGTCACACTTGTGAAGACAGATCCCGATCCATTTTTGGCGCAGCTTTCAAGTTTCCAAGCGCAAAACGCCGCACAAGTTCCCATGCCACTTCTGAGCGACGTTCAACGTGTCGCATATTTTGTCGCTGCGGAACCTCAACCCGGTGAATCCGCTCTCAATTCAGGTAGTTTCCAAGGTGGTTTTGCAGAAGGTACAAGTGACCAACAGAACGGCAGTTATGCGCTCTTCCGCGTCGCAACCACAGTGCTTGACCCAGAGGTTGTTATCGGTCCCTTCTTACAGACAGGCACAGTACCAGAGACAGACGAAAACGGGGAACCAATTTACGTTGACATTGCCACGCTTATTACAGGCCTCGCTAATTTCAATCTACAATATTTTGATGCGGAGGCGGAGATGTGGAACGCCTCATGGGATGACCCCGAAAGTCTTCCGAGTGCTGTACAAGTCCTGATAACTGTCCAAGGAGACGTACAAGGAGCCGTAAGCACAGATACCACACAGTTTGCGACCCAAAGTCAACAACCTGTAATGCCCCCAAATAGTATGACCCAATCAACGATGGTGTATCTCCCAGCAAGTGCCACTGCCGGCGGCGGTGCAGAAGGCGCACCTCAGGGAGGGCAATAGGCGATGCTGTTCACAAAGCGATTTTCCTATACATTTTACAAAGAACAGAGCGGTTTATCCCTCGTTTCAACGCTCTGGATACTTACGATTCTCTCTATTTTGGCAGCGCAACTGCTCTATTCTATCCATATCGAACAGCGCACCCAACGCAATTTTTTGGATAGGGCAAAGTTTCACTACGCCGCAAGGGCGGGTTTTGAGTGGACGCTTGCTGTTATGCGAACAGATCAGACCCCTTTCGATTCACTCGGTGAAAGTTGGGCTGAACCTCTTGAAGGACAGGTTGATGATGGTGTGCAGACCGGTAATTTCTTAAACTATCAAGTAACCATCACAGATGAAGCGTCAAAGGTTAATATCAATACTGCCGATGCTGGACTCATCACTAATCTGTTGGCGCAAGTAGGGGCTTCGCCGGATGAGCCGCTCACCCAGGAACTTGCTAACAGTATTGTAGAAGGGCAGCCGTACCGAACCGTTCGGGATCTCGCACGGGTCGAAGGGATGACATCCCAAATTCTGTACGGTACGCAACAAACGGCGGCGTTTACACAAGGCGGTACAAATACACAAAGCACACCTACAGGCACGGTTGACGGACTTTCAACAACGGCGGGTGGAAGCCTTCAAGCAACCGAAACAAACGCGCAGCCCGGATTGGTGGATTTAGCAACCATCTATTCACTTGACGCAAGCACCGATCCAAATGGCGAGTCGCTTGTGAATGTCAATACAGCGGACGCAGAACAACTAACGCAAATTGAGACGCAATCCGGTCAAGGTGGGGGGCAATCTGTTTTTTCACAGGCGGAGGCGGAATCGCTGATTCAGCAACGTGAATTTGACAGATTTTCTGCGCTCATAGATGTAAAAGCGGTCTCCGATGATCTTTTTAACAACATCCAAGACCAAATCACCACTGAAGATTCCGGTGGGAATGAAGACGATGGAGAAACGGACAATCAAGGAAACGGCCCCCGGGGCCAAGGGGGTGGACAGGGACAACAAAACGAAAACGGGCAAGTCAATATCAATACCGCCGATGTCGATACCTTGCAATCCTTGCAGGGTATTGACGAAGGGATTGCCCAACGTGTCGTCGATCATCGGGACTCACAAGGAATTTTTCAGAACATTGATGCTATTAAAGATGTCACACTGTTAACGCAGCAGGAATTCATCGGGATCGTCGATAAAATAACCCTTAAAGATGGAGATACCCGCAGCGGACTTATTAACATAAACACCGCGTCGGCTGAAATCTTAGCACTGCTACCCGGGATGGATTCGCAAAAAGCACAGGCGATCGTTGAACGCCGTGAACAAGATCCACCCGACGATTCGCCGATACAGAATTATACTGATGAAGAGATAAAGGGAAATCCCTTCACTAACATTTCACAACTCTCAGACCTTGAGGAGATTGACTTTGAAACGTTTCGTGAGGTTGTCGATTCGGTAACCTACCGTTCACACGGGTATCGTATTGAGGCAAACGGTGTTGATGCTGCAGGTAAAGTTATCTCGACCTGTATTGGCATCATTAACAGGGCGGGCGACCAAGTTGTCGTCCAACACTGGAGACAGGATTAGAGGAGTGGCTTTCAGCCAATAAAAAATGGCGAAAAAACAAGTCGTGGCGGTAGATATCGGCACACACACAGCGAAAATGGTTCAGCTTGAACAGTCATCTGCGGGAACGCGGCTGATCAACGCGGATATTGTGACCTACGCTGACACGGGTGACCAACAGCAGGTGGCGAAAGCGATGGAAAACCTTTGGGCATCCTTAGGAAAACCGCCGAAGCAACGGAACTTAAGTGCGTTATTCAACCGAAATAAGACGGAAGTCGTTCTCGCGCTGCCGCGATCCTTGGTCAGCACAAAACGTTTACCCAACTTACCTGCAGCAACTGATGATCAACTCGCGAATATCGTTGAGATCGCCGCAGAAGCAGAGCTGCCTTTTCGGGTTGACGAAGCAATCTTTACTTACCACGATGTGCGCCAGACATCAGACGCGACTTCGGTAGAATTGATATCTACCCGTCGCGCGTCGGTCACGAATTATATGGATCTCCTCGAGCACATTGGTGTTTCTGTATCAGGCGTTACGCCTTCAATGATAGCCATTGCTGAAGTCGCAACACGCAGCGGATGTACCAAACCGACATTTATTGTTGACATCGGTGCTGCGCAAACAGATTTCTGTTTCGTTAAGGACGGTGCACTTCAGTTTTCGAGAAGTTTTCGGCTGGGCGGCGACAACCTATCTGAACAGGTCAGGCGCGCATTGGATGTTGACAGTGAAGCGGCTGCACAAGAAAAACAGCACATCTCCGCGGATGAGGCACCCACTGCTACCTGGACAGCCGAGTTGGTTAGTGAACTTCAGCGTTCTATTGCTGCTGCGACTATACATCGAGATTCGGATAACCTTGGCACAGTGGAAGAAACCGGTATATCTCACGAAGGCACACGCTCCGAAACGGAGACAGAACTCTGGTTATGTGGCGGTGGTACGCGTGTCCCTAACCTCGCAACGGCTTTGGAAGCGGAACTTGACCTTCCGACGTATTTATGGAACCCACTTCAGGCTATTGAACAACAGGCAGCTATTAAAATTGACCCGGAGCGAGCGGAAGCCAAAGCACTACTTGACGAATGGGGCGATACCCTCGCTGTGCCATTAGGCGTTGGGCTTACTGCTTTGAATCCGGCACCCCAGGTCTCCTTGTTACCAAAAGAGGCAGCCGAGACGCTAACGCAAACAACACGGCAGCACCAGATTTTTGCGACTACCGGGTTGGGGATTTTGATCGTTGGGGGCATCCTTTTTGGCGGTTATACCCTTCAACGTTCACAAAAGCATAGAGCCGAAATCGTAGAGGCACAACTCGCCGGATACGCCCAACCCGTGGCAGCCGCAAAAGCGCAGCTGGGACGGGAATTGGCGCTCACTGAGATGTTGGCACATAATATCTCACCGCTTGATATTTTACACGTACTCAGCGAGATGTTTCGCGATAGAACGCAGGTCGCTTGGACGAATTTCAATATTACCAATCTCCATACGCCTCAGACAGCGCGCATTACGTTCAATTTGGAGGGCGCCTCCCATAACGCTATAAATAGTCTTTTAGGAGCACTGGATCGTTCTGGGGTTTTTACCAATGTTCGACCAGGTGAAGTTACAACCATTTCTCAAAATAGAAAACAGATTTTCCAAGTCCAAGTACGGTGTAACTTAACGGCTTCTGCTGTGCGGGCATTCGCTAAGAAACGCTATCCGATGCCCGATCCTCAGATTGATGAACCAGAAAAAGAGGCAGAATTCTCCGTTGAACCCCCTGCGTCAAAAAATCTTGAAATTGAAGAAAAAATCGAAAAAGAAGAATAAGATATACGTTTCCGATAAATAAAGATCACGCTTTTACAGAGGATAAATTTATGGAATTGGATTTCCAATTAACACCGCGGACCAAAATTCTGCTCGGTATTTTGGGCGCAGTGCTTCTGATTTTGATCGGCATACAAGGCGTTCCTGCCTTTTATCGTCTCTTTGCGAATCAGGGTGCCACAGTTAAACAGGAACAGTTGTTGAATGCTGAAAATTTGGTACATGCTGCCGAAGTACTTAAACCCATTGAGTCCGAAATTTATAAAGCGACCGGGTTGGCAAGCACAGAGGAACAGCAAGCACAGAGCGGTAATCAAGGGGCTGCAACGCTCTTTGACACGCAACTTCCAGAGACCGTCATTCGCGCACGCGTTGATGCCCTGGTTAAACGCGCCGGTATCCAGCAAAATTATCAACTCCTGACAAAACCTGGCACTGGTAAACAGACCCAAAAATTAACAATGCAAAATCGTGAACGTCTTGTCCTCTATCTCTATCTCAAACATATAGAGGCAGAGGAAAACGAACTGACAGAGATCGCAGAGCAGGCAGCAGAAGCGGACACATTTGATATGCTGATGGACGCATGGTTGACTGGAACAGAATCTGAGGCAGACGCAGGTGAAAAAGTGGAAGAAACACACGAAGAAGAAGCGTCTGGAGCAGAACTATCCACGGAAAAACCTGAGCCAATGGATAAAGCAGAATCAGCAAACCCAATAGCCGCCGCAGCACAATGGGAATTCGTCTCAATGCCTGAGACGATACCGCTCACTGTTCGTGCGAAACTCGCAGGATATATTAAAAGCATGGTGACGCAGCAGCTTCGCGGCGCAACAGATTTCAGGCAAGATTTCTTTGAAGCACAAGTGCTCAAAGTTAGAGCCCCTGCTACCCCCGGTATCTTCGGTATTGGCGCGAAACCTGCTACTGTCGAGGTCCAGTTACGAAAGGATAGTGGACTCTTGGATATTCTCATGAAAACACCGGATGCGTATGATGAGGAACCAGCAGACACAGGTGAACTTCAATCAGCACTCGTCAAGTATATTGAAAAGATTCAGGAACAGAGTGCCACCCTTTTAGAGAAACTCGCTTTGGCACCACCAACTTACGAGACGCAACTTTACACCGTTGAAATGAAATTCAAAACAGATCTCGAAAAACTCGTTAACTTGAACCGTCTTATTGAAACAGATGCTAAATGGTTAATAGTCCGCGATTTGCGGATCTCTGCTGATAAGCAGGGATCGGGTGCCGGAGCGGCGCGCGGTCGGAATCGTGGCGGGGATGACGCAACAAACTTGAATGTTGATATACTTCTTATCGCTCGAATATTCTAACTTTACTGAGTTTGATAGTTCGGTTTAGGTCTAAAAAAAACTGTCTAAATCTTATTGGGGTTCTTTTATAGAATTCTTGTATCAGAAGACTCCGACGAGGTTTGCAGGAAAATATGATAAAACAAAAAGGATCGGATGTTATGCAAGGACAAAAATTCTTAATTATTTCGCTACTCTGTTTCGGATTACTTATCGCCGGCGTTGTTGAGCTGCAAGCTCAGCAGCAGGAGGCGATGCGCGTCGCACAGACCGACGAAGAAGGGCGCGCAATCCGTTTTGACTTTAACTTTACAAGTCAGGAACTCAAAGGCGTTCTTGAATGGCTTTCACGAGAAACAGACCTCACTATTATCGCGAGTGAAAACGACATTCGCGATAAAGAGTTCTCCCTCATTAATCTCAGAAATGTGACAATTGAAGAAGTTGTCGAGCAAATCAAAACTGTCCTGACACAATACGATCTCACCCTCATCCAAACCGATAGCACGCTCTTAGTCACAACCTTCTCGCGCGCTATGAGAACAAAAGGGATCGTCAAAAGCATTACACCGGACCCGAATCTCGTTGATATGACAGATGAGATTCAAACTTATATCATTCGATTGACGAACGTTGTTGCCTCAGAACACGTGGATCGTCTCAAACCGCTCCTTAATAGTCAAGCCCATATTTTCGCGGATACCGCAACAAACTCGCTTATTATAACAGATGTCTCCTCCAATATACGACGCATCGTTTCAATTCTACAAGTCGCTGACGAAGGTGAAAGATTTCCTTTAAAGATTCTCATTTATCCGCTCGGTTTTGCGGATGCTAATAGTTTGGCGCAGGCGCTCACAAACATTTTTCGGGAAGAGGACGGGCGCGACGAAAGGCAATCTGATAACGGCAGCACCCGTATGACTGCGGAAGAGGCGAAAACCGCAGCTGAACAGATGAAGGCCGACGGCACCGGCTACGAAGTCCTTGATGGCACGATAAAGATTATCCCTGAAACCAACTCCAATTCACTCGTCCTCAAAGCCTCTGAGGCAAACTTAGTTTTCTTGCGGGAGATCATTAAGGATCTTGATGTGCCATCCACCGCACAAATCCAGATACGTACCTTCCGACTTAACTATGCAGCTGCCGAAGATGTCGCACAAACCCTGCAGGAAGTACTCACGGGTGAACGTGGCCGCGACAACCGTAGGATGGATGCTTGGGATCGCGCAAAATTAAGAAACTGGCAACGCGAACAAGGACTTGACCAAGAAGGTATTGTCGGAACCGTCAATGTCTCTCATAACGAACGGATCAATGTCGTCGTCGTTTCCTCAGACCCACGTAACTTCTCTATCATTGAGAAGGTTGTCCAAGAACTTGACCAGGAACAGACACAGGAAGAGATTAGACTCTATTTCCTCAAACATGCGGATGCTGAAAACCTCGTACCGAGCCTGCAGGATCTCTTTGAAGGCGGTAGTGCTGGTCGGGACAGAGATCGACCTTGGTGGGAACGTAGATACCGCGAACCCTCTGAAGGCGGCGGCGGATTTGGTGTGCAAGGCGAGGTGCACCTTGTCGCTGATATACGCCTCAACGCTATCCTTATCTCAACAAGTTCCCAAAACTTTGAAACGATTGATAGCCTTATTGAGAAACTTGATGTCAGCATGCCGGACCAGGAGTGGGGTACCCGCATGTATAGACTCCAATACGCCGATGCTGAAAATATCGCCGCTGTCATCAATAACACCTATCAAGGGAGTTCTGGAAATAATAGAGATTTCTATTATCTATCGCGAGGCGGTCAACGCAATCAGACGCAAGGTTCATTAGCAGGCAATGTCACCGCTGAACCCTACCCTACACTGAATGCTATCATCATTTCGACTGCTACACAGCGGAACTTTCAGCTCATTGAAGATTTTATCAAGTCCATGGATATCCCGACACCCGAGAACCTAAAAGAGGTCACTGAAGCAATTCGGCTTGAGTATGCAAATGCCGAGACACTTGAGGATGTACTTGAAGATGTCTGGGAAGGTGAAGATGATGGTGGATTTAGTAGTTTTAGATTCTTTGTTATGAATGCTGGCAGACAACAGCAGCAAGATATTAACTCCTTGCGTGGAAAAGTTACTGTCTTCGCTGAAAGTGATACCAATACCCTAATTATTACGACGCTCCAGCGGTATCTTCCTGATGTCAGGGCACTCATCAAGCAGTTAGACTTCGTCCGAGGACAAGTTTGGATAGATATTCAAATCCTTGAAGTGACCCTTGATGAGACGACTAAACTCGGTATTGAACTCACAGCGCAAGAGAACAAACTTTTCGGTGTATCTCCCGTCCCCGGCAATCCGCTGATTGGCGACCTCGATAGCAAACTCGGAGTTGATCAGGAAATCTCAGGGTTTAACCTCGGTCTGGCGACCAAAGAATATATGGCACTTCTCCACACGCTGATGCGTGAAAACAAGGTGCAAACCCTTTCGACACCCTCTCTTTTGACACGAGATAGTCAGAGTGCTACGTGGAGTAGCGGCAGACGTATCCCATATCTCCAGAGCGTTGATACCACCAGTATTTTAGGAGACGCTGTCTCACAACCGCTCTTTAACTACGATTTTATCGATCCACCCGTGGGCATCAATATTGATCTCACGCCTTACATCGCTAAATCGCAGGCAAGCGCGGACGGTAAACGCACCATCGGCTTGGATATTAATAACATCAGTGCCAGCAATTTTATTGAATTTACTGATTTCAATGCACCTATTACCGATGATAACTCTATCAGTGTCTATATTGATGTGGAAGATGGACAACAGATTGTTGTCGGGGGTATCATTCGTAAGAAGCAAAAGCAAGTCGAAAGCAAACTCCCAATCTTAGGCGACATTCCGTTGCTCGGTAGGCTCTTCAAAAGCACCGAAACCGCTATTGAAGATACCGAGATTGTGATCATCATCACACCGCACATCGTAGACATCAAAAATCCTGATGACCTTGAGAAACTCAAGGAAAAAGCCGATGATTGGCAAAGTAACGGAACTACTGAGAAGGAGAAGATGGAGAAGGAAACAGACAAATAGCACATGTTTGCCCCTACAAAGCCCGTATTTGATGGTTCAGATGTCGGAATAGCAATAAGTTAGCCGATAGCTTCTATAGGGAATTTCCGAGCTGTCATTCGAGGCAGTGCAGGAAATTCCCTTTTTTTATTCCACTATCGGATATGTCGGTAGAGTTTGGCAAGCTGTTCCGGTGAGAATTTAAGAAAATAGAGGAGCGTTATCAGCCAGTTATTTATTGTAGTACGGACAATCCCTTTTGTTTCCCACCGCCGCGCAGAGATATGGATGTGAGGGATAACAAGCCTTGTTTTGCCGAGTTTGCACAGATTTTTTGAAAATTCCATCTCTTCGAGGATTGGAATCTCAGGAAAGCCGCCGATCTTCTCGAAATCGGTGCGCGTTAGGAAAATACCGCTATCTCCATAAAACACCTTCAGATATTTCCCGCGCATGTTTCCCGCTACCTCAATCGCACGATAAAGAATGTTTTTACCATCAATTTTCTGACGAAATCCGCCCCCGACGTAGCCCGAAGAGAGTGCTGTTTCTACTGCGGCGAATGCCCCGGACTCGAGCCAAATATCAGCGTGTAGGAAGATGAGAATGTCGCCTGATGCAGCGGCTGCGCCTGCATTTAACTGCTTCGCGCGTCCGAGTGCGGATGTAACGACCTTTCCATACTTTTCCGCGATATGAACCGAGCCATCAGTGCTTCCCCCATCTACAATGATGAGTTCATGGCTTCCCAATTCAGACTGAAGGTGAGAGAGCGTCCGCTCCAGAATCTTCGCTTCGTTCAGTACTGGAATGATGATTGATATTTTCTGGGACATTGCCGGGCGCGACCTAAGCGGATGTTTGCGCGAACTGATTCAGGGCAAGGATCGGAAAGACAGATGCATAAATTGGGTCCGCGTATCCGCCAATAATCTCCCAATAGATACCGACGCACTGCTCTTGCCATGAGCCATCTTCCCGCTGATGTTTGCGGAGAAACTTTATGCCGTTTTGCGCTGCACGGTTTTCGGGGTGCACTTGTAAGAGGGCATAACTGCTCCAAGCCGTCTGTTCTACTGTGCTTCCCGTCGGGTTGCCGAACATATCTTCCCCCCAACCGCCATCCACATTTTGGCTGCGTTCTAACCATTCAACACCCCGCTGAACTTCTGCTACGTTTTTCAGACCAACTTTCACAAGCGCGGTGATAGCACACGCGGTGCCGTATGTGTCTTTTGCCAGCCAGAGGTCCCGCCAATAGCCATCTCGATGGATTTGGCGGCGAAGCCAGTTGATACCCCGCTGCATTTCACTTTCCACATCCGATTTATCAGCACCCTCAATTTCGCTAAAAGCCAGCAGTGCCTCAATCGCATGGGCTGTGATACTAACGCATCCAACATCTCCTTGTCCGGGTTGATATGTACTCCAACTACCATCGCGTACTTGTTGCGTCTTTAACCAAGCAATCCCGCGATGAATTGCGTTGTCCAAGGTGGAATGATCCGTGGAACCATCTACACGGCGCGAGCGTATGAGTGCGAGCGTTCCGAGGGCTGTATCGTCCGCGTCACTTGGGAGGCTACTATCACCTAATCCGGAAAATGCCCATCCGCCATCCGCATTTTGATATTTGACAAGCCACTGTGCTGCAGATTTTACTTTATCTGTAAGGTCAGCATTCTGAGGTACAGCCGCTTGCACTTCTGTGAGGGCGATGATGCTCAACGCGGTGTCCCAGACGTTGAGGTTTAATGCCTCTCGACAGCCACCATCGGAATTTCGAGTCTGGTGGAGCCAAGCAATACCGCGTTCAATGAGTTCGGCGATCTCTTCATCCGCTTCCCATTTCTCTTGTAGTTCAATGAGGGCTAAGACTGAGAGCGCCGTGATATAGTTCACCCGAAACCAGCTGCCATCGCTGAGCACATGTGTTTTCAGCCAAGCAACCAGTGCCGCGATCATTTCAGGACGTTTCGCGGTATTCAGTTCAATTAAGATGAAAACAGGAACAAGTGTATATTGTTCAGCAATGAACAGCGTGTCAAACATTGCCGTGTTGAACAGCGCGACAGGGGGCAGCCGATGTCGCGGCGGTTTCAATCGACTGCCAACGAATGGTATCTTTGTCAATTGCCGTGCTAATTTCATTAAAGGTAGGGCGTTTTCGGATACGGTCAGTTCGTTCCAATCAAATTGGTCAAAAGCCGCGTCCGCCAATTTGACTAAGGCGAGATGCGGCGCGAATTTCGGGATAGATACCAGCAGTTTTTCGAGAGACGGATCCGGCGCGCGTTGGTGAATTTGATCCAAAATCAAGCGCACAAATCGGGTCGCTTCTACGTTTGATATGTTCGCAGTATCCAATCCCCATCCGTCATCTGCGTTCTGGTTTTCGATAAACCATTCGATCAGAGCAGGTTCCGGAGTCTCGCCTCGCGCAAGTTGGATCCAAGCGTACGCACAGCTGGGGAACGTACTCGAAGAGAGTTCTCCCTCAAAATTTCCGTCTGTGCAGTGTTGCGTGAGCAGGAAAGCAGTGCCGCGCGTTAAGGCAGGTATGGTTTCTTCTTTCATAGTAAATTTCGGAAATCCAAAAAGCAGTTCGGTGGTCGTTTATTGCTTAAGATGACCCCAGAAGGTCGGCAATGTGAATGCAGAGAATTCAACCGCCTGTGGCGCGTCCAAGTTTGGACTCAGGACATCAGCGGCTCTGGCAATATCGCTGACTCGTACCTCGTCCATTAATCCCTTCCACTTAAACTGACGGGTGTTCTTACTGCCGATGATGACATCAAATCCTACTGCACCTGCAAGTTTACCGCCATGGTTCGTTGAGCCGACCTCTTTGCCGTCAATATAGAGTTTGATCTGTTTGGAATCGTATGTGCCAGCGATGTGCTGCCACTGCTCTAATTCTAACGCATCTGTCGCACCAGCGAACGCAGTTCCCTTTTCCGTGTTAAGATGAAATTTGGCGATACCGTTCTCAACACCTAAATGATAGGCACCGGGCGGACCGTCCCAGTTCGTGAAGATGAGTCGCCATCCCGTCAAATCTTCGGGATAGACCCAGGCTTCAATTGTAATCTCAACTTTCGGGATCAGGACATCTGCTTCTCCGAGAGAAATCACCGTATTTCCATCAAAAACGAACGATTTTCCTGCTTTGTTTTCTTTGTTCCAATCTTGATTTGCATCCCACGCTGCTTTTCCTTCCGCCTCACCTTTGACTTTATTATCGGAGATGTCTACGAGATCACCACCGTCAAAATGCCACAAGCCAAGCGTCGATTCATCGGGAAGATATTCAAATCCGTCAGCGGCGAAACTGATACTGATTGTTGAAAAGATAAGAAACCCGTACAATAAAAGCACCGACTGCCATTTTAGTAAGTTCATGTTTTGCTCCCTCTATGTCGGTAGATTTTGGTGTATAGTTTAGCATACAATAACTGCCGAAGTCAATATTTTAGTCGAGAATTGGTGAAACAAGCACCCCTTTCTGGACATTGGTAACTACACCTTTCGCGAACTAAATGTTTCTAAAATTGTCCTATCGTACATAGTTGACGACAGCTGCCAAAATGTGCTATAATAGTCGTATAGAAGCAGATATACTATACGCTGAGGTACAATTGGATGTTGAACTCTAATTTTCGGAAGCTGGTATACCTAATCTTTCCCACGCTCCTTTTGGGATTAACGAGTCTATTTACGACTGACGCTGAAGAGGATACCGCGCCTGTAGAGTTGGAAAAAATTGTTGTAACCCCCGGTCGCTTTACGATTTATGATGGCACCTCAGCAAGAATCTCGCTATCTCAGAAGGAAATTGAACGTTTTCCGTTGATTGACAACGATGTCATGCGCGCAGGGCATGTGTTTCCGGGAGTGGTTTCGAGCGATTATAGCGCACGATTCAGCGTCCGCGGTGGAGAAAAGAGCGATATATCTGTCAGATTAGACGGAATGGAACTCTATAACCCGTATCACCTGCAAGATTTTGGGGGGGCGGTTTCGCTCATTGGACTCGAACTCGTTCAGAACACGCAGCTGCTCATCGGTGGGTTCCCCGCGGAATATGGTGAAAAGATGTCTGGGGTCTTTGACCTCAAGACAAGAGCCCCAAACACCGAGCAATTCGCCGCTAATTTTGGAATAGACCTGATTAACGCGACCGCTACTTTGGAAGGACCCCTCTCTGAAAAAGGCAGTTGGCTCCTGTCAGCCCGCCGTGGGTATATTGATCTAATCCTCGCACTCATGGATATCGACGAGGACTATAAACCACAGTATGCTGATGTCTACGGTAAATTTACATATCAGGTGACACAAGCAGATACGGTCACGCTTAATGGATTATACGGTTGGGATAAAAATCGGATTCGCTTAGATGATATAGACAATAACTTGGATTCCCAGTACGACAATTCAACAACTTGGGCAAAGTGGCGACATACCTTTGGTGATTCGCACTGGACAGATTTCTTTGTTTTCGCTGGCACTTCCAGCCAAGATAGAATGACGGGGAAAGCTGATGTTGATAACCGGGATTTTCGATTCTTTGGAACAAAAGCGGAGTTTACGACGAACCTTTTTGACAAGCACACATTCCGTACTGGCGTGAAGTGGCAATGGCTAACCGCCCAATATCAATATGATGTTCAAGAACGGCAAGCAGGCGTAAACATCTACAAACCGATTCTCGTTGATATTGATGACAATGGCGGTGACTTCAGTGCTTTCCTGCAGGATGAGTGGCAATTCCATTCCAAAATTGCGCTCAATATAGGCGGGCATTTTGTCTACCAGCAGTATCGGAAAGAAGGCATCCAGCGTTATGAGATTGGACCGAGAGTCGCGCTTGCCGTAAAACCGATGAATAATCTCCTGCTGCGCGGGGCTTGGGGCATTTACCACCAACCGGTTAGCCTAATGGGTGTGCCTGTAGAGGATGGTATTGAGACGGTTGGACGCGCGGAACAAGCCGCGCATTATATTATTGGCGCAGAGTATACGCCGACCCATAACTTTTTAGTACGTGTAGAGGGCTATTACAATACATTTGATAATCTTGTCGGGCGGCTGCGTGAGTTTGGTCGGCAAAATCAAATTTTCGTCGCACCAGAGTCCGGAGCGGCAAAAGGACTTGATGTGTTCATGACGCATGCAGTTTCAAATCGCTTGTCGTGGACACTCGGTTACGCTTACGGCATTGCTGAAGAAATTGCGGGTGGCACAACGATTTTTCGCCAACATGATCGACGGCACGCTTTTGCTGTCAGCAGTAACTATCAGTTTGCGCCAACTTGGCATCTCTATCTCAGTTGGCGTTTCCATACCGGTGAACCGAGAACGCCGCTTATTCACACGGAAGTCCGGTTACCTGATGAAAGTATTACCTGCGACCGACAATTTGGGGAAACACATTCAGCGCGGATGCCTGCATATCATAGCCTTGATTTTCGTATTACAAAGCAGAGCTCTTATCGGCGGTGGGAGCTGTCTTGGTACTTTCAAATTTTGAACTTGTACAATCATAGAAATTTGGATCAATATGCATTTAGTGAAGTACTTAATGAAGAAACGGGTGCTATTGAGTGTACTATTGAGGAAGAACCTCTTTTTCCAATCGTTCCGACTTTGGGCGTTACGCTGCGTTTCTAACGATAGGCAATTCATTTGGGGTCGGGGTTGAACTGTATTTAGGATTCCGGTGTGAAGCGTTTTCAAACGCGCTGAACTTCTCCAGTTTACAAGAAAAGTGAAACATGTTCCAATATATCAGAAAAGCCATAAAAAAAATACGACGACGGTATGTCCGAAATTTACAGAGACGGAACCTACCGAAAGCGGCACCAAGTGTAGCAGAGGCGATACTACCTTTGGACTCCGACACCTACACTATTACACCCAGTCACCTCAAAGAGATGATGGACCAAGATAAACCCTGCGTTTTGTTGGATGTGCGTGAGAAATGGGAGTATGAGGTGGTTCACATTGAAGGTGCTATTTTGATTCCGTTAGGTGAGTTACCGCGACGGTTTCGGGAGGTTACACCCGGGATTGAGATAGTAGTATATTGCCACTGGGGGATGCGGAGCCTCGATGCGGCGTTCCTTTTACAACAACTCGGCTTTAAGTCGGTAAGGAGTTTAGTCGGTGGTATTGATCGGTGGGCACAGGAAATTGATACCGATATCCTACGATATTAGCACCCTACGATTCTGTTTTGAAATCTTGGCTTTGGAGTTCATATTTCTGCATCCGGTGTTGGAGTTTGCGACGCGAAATACCGAGCAGTTTTGCAGCTTGAATCTGGTTTCCATTGCTTCTTGCCAATGCGCTGTACACATATTCCTTAATAATCTCCTCCAATGAAACCCCTTCCTCCGGTATATCGAACTCAACATCGGTCGTAGGCAGCGAAGTATCTAAAATTTCTGGAGGCAATTCGTCTTTATCAATCACTTCATTTTCTGAAAGCACAAAGATCCTACGGAGGTAATTTTCTAATTGCCGAATGTTGCCGGGCCACTCGTAACGTCGGAGGGCTGACATCGCTTGTGGTGTAACCTGCTTCGGTAACGCCTCCGCATATTCATTGCTGAACTTCTGGATGAAGAAATTCACGAGCATCGGAATATCCTCTGGGTGTTCCCGAAGTGGCGGGACGTGAAGCGGAATTACATTCAACCGGAAATAGAGATCATCGCGAAAAGTGCCATCTCGGACGGCTTGAATCAGGTTCTTGTTCGTGGCGGCAATCACACATACATCCACTTTAATACTCTGAGTCCCACCGATTCGGCGTATCTCCCGTTCTTCTAAGACGTGCAAGAGTTTGCTCTGGGTCTGGGTCGGGAGATCACCAATCTCGTCAAGGAAGAGTATCCCCTCATTTGCGACTTCAAACAGTCCTTTCTTTTGCTGCGCAGCATCTGTAAATGCTCCCTTTTCGTGACCAAAGAGCTCACTTTCAATCAGTGTATCTGGAATCGCACCGCAGTTAACAGCGATGAAAGGTTTGCCTTTTCTGAGACCGTGTTTGTGGAGGGCGCGCGCAATTAAACTTTTCCCAGAGCCGGTTTCGCCTGTGATGAGCACTTGCGTGACACCGCGATGCAAAATCCGAGCCATTTTTTTGAAAAGCTCCTGCATTTGCTCGCTTTCGCCTATAATCTCATCAATCTGAATTTCAGGCGTTGAGGCATCGTTGACCGCTTCTGCGTCTCCGAGTGCACCGCGTGTCTGCAGGGCGTGCTTCACTTCCCGTTTCAGCACATCAATCTGAATCGGTTTCTCGAGATAGTAAAACGCGCCTTCGTGTGCTACAAGATTAACAGCATCATTCAACTCGGCGTACGCTGTCATGATCAACACCGGCAGATCTGGATCGGTACGTTTTATTTCCTGTAGCAGATCTCGCCCTTCAAACCGTGAAGACATCCACATATCGCTGATAACGAGATCAAACATCTGTTTCTCTAAGTGCTCAAGCGCAGCTTTGCTGTCTTCAACGATGTCAACCGTGTACCCTTCACGTTTTAAAATGCGCTGTAAAATTGTCAGTTGTGCTTGGTCGTCGTCTACAATCAGTATAGATGCCATTGGCTTGGTTCTCCTCTAATAGTACTCAGTTAACAGTACTTCAGTACGATTTTTCTGCGAAAAATCTTTCAGTTATCAGAAAGAGACGTTGGGATTATCAATTTTCTCTTGTGCCTGACAACTGAAAAGATTACGTAGTAATCCGGACTGACAACTGTTAACTATTAACTGAAAGGTTGCGTAGCAACCGTACTGTTAACTGTTAACTTCTAAAGTGGAAGACTGATTTTAAAGGCGGTCCCCATTCCCATTTTGCTTCGGACTTCGATCTTGCCTTTGTGGGCAGTGATGATCTGGTGTGAAATCGCAAGTCCAAGTCCTATACCGCCGGTAGCGTCTTTCGTTGTAAAATAAGCATCGTAAATCTGTTCCTGGATTTCTTCGGGGATGCCGATGCCGGTATCTCGAATTTCGATCACTGCATATTCCGGGTCTTGCTCTATCTGTTCAAGTAACGTGTTGATGTAAATACTGCCACCCTTCGGCATCGCTTGAATACTGTTTTGCACAAAGTTGAAGAGCGTCTGTCGCATTAAGGCTGCATCGAGTGGAACATCCGGTAGATTGGCATCGTAGTTTCTGATGATCTGCACTTTGGCTTCCTCAGCGATAAGTGTGAATTCCGATAAAACTTGATCTACAAGCACATTGAGATTTACGGCTTCTACATTCAGTATCCGGGGGCGATTTAAAGTGAGAAACGCCTCTGAGGTTTGCTTGAGTTCCACTATTTTTTGGTCAACGATATCTAACAACTCTTTTGCCTCTTCAATATCGTCATGACTCACTTTCGGTTGTGAGAAGACAGATTTGAGGTGTTGCGCGGTCATGCCGATGGAATTAAGTGGATTCCGAATTTCGTGTGCGACACCCGCGGCGAATTGGCCTAAAGCATTGATCCGTTTGGAATGAGAATCCCGCAGTTGCCACAGCATCTTTACGAGGTTATGCGTTGCCCTTCCGATTTCATCCGAAGAATAAGTCTGGTCGAGAGATAAATCGCCACTTTCTGCACTCTGAATAATATGGGTCATCCGTTCTAATGGCTTCATAATTAAGTGATTCGTCGTCAGGTCAATCAGGATTACAAGGAGTGCGCCGACAATCACGATCAATATTGCGTGCATCAACAGTGAGTATCGGATTGATCTGTCAATATAGGGCACATCAAAAAGTACCTGTATGTAGCCAGTCAACCATCGCTGAATCCATAAAGTGCCATCTTGTTTCCATAAATTGTAGAGAGTGCTTTCTTCCTGATCAGTAACTCGCCAACGCCTTCCTTTCTCTTCAGATATCACTGGTTCTTCCGGTACATAGACCTCTTCAGTAAAGACTTTCCACCAAACATCATCATACCAATCCTTATCATAGGGCAGCATTCCCTCATCAAGTATCTGTTCATACGCCGCGAAACGACTCGGTTCTAACTCAACAGGCTCTGGCATCGTCAGAGGGGCGATGTATTTAATAACAATAGCTGTTGCGTTCTGCCCCTCAACAGCGTGTATCGTTGCCCCCTTCGTCTCAATTTGATCAAGATCCGCTGAATTCAGATTAATAACGACAGCATCTTCACCGGCAAGTAGGCTCGAACGAATACGGGTATCGCTCAAGGAGACATGGATGTTCAGGACATCTCGCATATCCGAATGTTCCTGCTTCAGGGCGTTCAGCTCCTGATTTAATCGCTGTACATCAAACGCCTTTGTCGTTTCGATTTCGCTGACAACAGCATTAAGAATCGTATTTTCGGCGATCTTTCTCAGCTCAGCACCACGTTCTGCCCCCAAGGCGTGAAGCGCATTCATTTCACTTCGGACACGGATACTATCAAAAAAGTAAAACGCCACGAGGATTGCTATGACAGAAAAGTTGATAACAAGGGAGTACTTCCATTGGAGTCGCATTTTAACTCATCACGCGTTGCACTGCCTTTTTCCACTCTGAGAGTTTCTGATGCCGTTCGTTGGTGTCAATCTCTGGTGAAAAGACGCGACCTGTAGAAACTTCGTCCGCGGAGGTCGCCTGTGCGGAGCGATATGCCTCCAGTTCAGCAATGTCATTCCACATTCCCGTTGTAATACCGGCAAGGTACGCTGCACCCAGTCCCGTTGATTCAATTTGTGCAGGGCGTTCTACATCTATCCCAAGAATATCCGCTTGGAACTGCATCAGAAAATCATTCACAGTCGCCCCACCGTCAACGCGCAAACGATCAATCCTCATGTCTGCATCCGTCACCATCGCAGTGACCACATCTGCCGATTGATAGGCAATTGACTCTAAAGTGGCACGAATAACCTGTGCGCGGGTACTCCCGCGTGTTAAACCGAGAATCGCACCGCGGGCTTCAGCGTCCCAATAGGGGGCACCGAGGCCAGTAAACGCAGGGACAACCAAGACACCGCCTGAATCCGGGATACTGGATGCAATCTTTTCCGTTTCCGCTGCGTTTTCAATAATCTGGATACCATCCCGCAGCCACTGGACAGCAGCTCCAGCGACAAATACGCTCCCCTCCAGCGCATAAACGGGCTTTTCATCTAAACTACAAGCAAGTGTTGTCAGGAGTCCAGTCTCTGTTTCTATCTTTTCATCACCTGTGTTAAGCATGAGAAAGCAACCGGTACCGTAGGTGTTTTTCACCATGCCGGGTTCGGTACATAATTGCCCGAAGAGCGCCGCCTGCTGATCCCCCGCAATGCCAGCAATTGGAATGCCATCTAAGCCTATATTTTTACCGAAGGTTTCAAGCCAAAAATGACGGTAGAAACTTGCTGTACCGAAATTGTTCGCAGACGGATAGACTTCAGGCAGTATCGCTTTTGGAACATTGAATATCTCCAAAAGGGCATCGTCCCATGAAAGGGTGTTAATATTGAAGAGCAGCGTGCGCGCCGCATTTGTATAATCGGTTTTGTGGACAGCACCGTCTGTTAATTTCCACAGGAGCCATGTGTCTACGGTCCCAAACGCAAGTTCACCGCGTGCTGCTTGTTCCCGTGCGCCGTTAACATTGTCAAGAATCCACGCGATCTTTGTTGCCGAAAAGTAGGCATCTAAGACAAGACCTGTTTTCGTCTTTACCTCTCCCGCGACGCCCTGTTTTTCAAGAGAAGTACATCTGTCAGCAGTGCGCCGACACTGCCATACAATCGCAGGATAGATCGGTTTTCCTGTTTGCCGATCCCAGATAAGAGTCGTTTCGCGTTGATTTGTGATGCCGAGAGCGATAATGTTTGGGACTGTTTCTCCAAAAAGTGCGTCTATGGCTTGGAGCGTGGCGTTCCATATCTCTTCTGGATCGTGTTCTACCCAACCCGGATGTGGATAATATTGTGTAAATTCTTGGTATCCCCGTGCAACGATATTACCTTCTACGTCAACAAGGAGGGCTGTTGTACCTGTCGTCCCTTGGTCAATTGCGAGGATACAAGCGGTGTTCGGCATACGATGCGTGCGGCTCCTAATTCTTTTTATTAAAGCATAACACGCGTGAAAAAAAATATCAATTGGAAATCAAGATCACTTCAAGGTGTCGCCGTTTTTTGTTTGATATAGTGGTGTAAATGTGCTAAAATAGTTTCAGTTGTTTTACAAAACTCAAGTCAAAAACCACTGATTGCATTAGGAGATATTTTGTGAGTAGATACAAACAAAAAGGCTTTCACTATTATCCAGTGTTTCTACAAGAGCATTTTACATATACTAATGATGGTCTTGTTTACGTCTATCCAGTAAGACATTTACGAGAAGGTAAAATGGACGTATTCCCCGGTAATCAGATTAGAAGAATTTGTAAAATTCGGCACTATAATAGAGCTAAAATAGAAGATACATATTTTACCCCTATGGATACCGCCCTTTCTTCAAAGGTTAGAAACATAGTTGAACGTTTCAGTTCTCAAGATGATATTAATGATCCAGTAATTGATGATTCTGTACTGCCTACGGTTTTTTAGACCACTCCCTAATATAAGATTGTGCTATAATACAATCTCATTGAAAGGAGTATCTAATGGCGAAACGAAGAACCTTCACCCCTGAGTTTAAAGCTGAACTGGTTTTCGAAGTCCTCAGTGGTGCGAGTTCCCAAGCAGAAGTGTGTCGGCGGCATAATCTCACCGAAACTCAACTCTCACAATGGAAGCGACAGGTGCTTGAAAATGCGCCCTCGCTGTTTGAATCTGCTGATAAGCAGTCAAGCGAGGTCTCCGAGAAGCGTATCGCCCACCTTGAGCAGCTCGTTGGGAGGATGGCGGTGGCGTTAGACATCCAAAAAAAACTATTGACATGGAACCGGACTAACGTTATCTAAAAAGCGATGCTTCATTTCGGCATTGCAGCGGGAGCATTCTGTGCGAGATATTTGTGGAATCCTCGGTGTTAACCGCAGCAGTTTCTATTATCAACCGAGAGAGGATCCTTCCGAAGAGGGCTTGCGCGCTGAAATAGAGAAACTTGCCGGAGCGCATCCGAGATACGGATATAGGCGTATCAGAGAGTTGCTACTGCGTCAGGGATACACCATTGGCACCCGACGCGTCGCTCGGCTGATGAAAGAGAAGAATCTCTTGGTCCCCATCAAGCGTGCGTGTCAAACAACAAAATCGCTTCAGGGGGATAAACCCTGGACCAACCGGCTCGAAACCCTTGAGGTCTCTCGTCAGGATCAGGTCTGGGTGGCTGATATTACATACGTCCGTCTCAAGGGACGCTTCGTCTATCTCGCGCTCCTTATGGATATCTTCACCCGAATGATAAGAGGGTGGCATCTCAGTCAACACTTGACGCAAACTCTGACATTGACACCGCTCGAAGAGGCGTTGTGCCAAAGCGTCCCTGAGGTTCATCATTCCGATCAAGGCGCGCAGTATCTTTCAAAAGCTTATATTACCACGCTCAAAGCACATGGCGTTGAGATTTCCGTCGCACACCGAGGACGCCCTTGGGAGAACGGATACGCTGAAAGACTCATCCGCACCCTCAAAGAGGAAGAAGTTCACCTCAATGACTATCAAAGCATCACCGAGGCGAGAGATCGCATCGGACAGTTTATCGAACAAGTGTATCACCAGAAACGTCCACATTCGGCGTTAGGGTATCTGACACCTATGGAATTTCAACAGCAAAACTTATCTTAACTTTGCGAAAAAGTGGTCTAAATAAGCGTATGCACTTCACTCCATGATTTTACCCGAATCATCATTTTGTATAATTTGATCTACAACTGCCCCCGGAAAAATAGATTCAATACCTTTTTCAATGCAGTTATTTTTATCTTTTTTAAAATGGTATAGAAAGATACCCATATCCTCATCTGGTACATCTACGCCTTTGATATTCGTGTCTGGATCAATTACGCCTAATCGGATAGGAAACAATTTTGGCACTTCTTTATTGATAGCTTTAGCTCTCTCTAATCGTAGCCAATGCTGCACGTTAGAGTCGCCTCCAGCTGAAATAACCTCAATACTGTTGAGTAAACCTTTATCTAATTTTGTTATAGCATGTTCTATGTATCTTTTATCTGATCGTCCCTCTACAAAGGCTATAAGATGCTTACTGTTGTCAATAGCCTGTCTAATGACGTTAATAGTGTAGACATTATAACGATTTAATTGTAAGTTTAGTTGATCTATGGTAAAATCAGAAGAAATCCTATTTTGGAGACCCACTGATGACACGTTATGAAACACTCAAAGATAGACCGAAACGATTCCTGTCGTTGACAGGCTATACACTCGAAGAGTTTTCGGCACTTCTGCCGTCCTTCTCCAAGCGATTTCTGAAGTTCGTCGAAACACAAACACTTGATGGCAAACACCGAAAGAAACGTCGGTATACGCTCTATAAGAACAGTTGCTTAGCGACTCATGAGGATCAATTACTTTTTATTTTGATATACCTCCGAAAAGCCATGACGCAAGATGTGCTCGGTGAACTTTTTGGTATGTCTCAACCTGTTGCTAACAAATGGATTCATAGGAAACTCTTGCCTGTGTTGAACTCTGCTCTGGCAGACCTTGAAGCGTTGTCACCACGCGAAGCAGTCGCTTCAAGTGTTGACGCATCGACGCAGCCTTCAACGAATAGTCAAGATTCAAGCGTCTTTTTTTCATGATGGTACCGAACGTCCGATTCAGCGTCCAAAAGACCGAGAAGCACAGCAGGCCTATTATAGTGGTAAAAAGAAGCAACACACCGTCAAAAATAACTTGCTGATCAATGCGGATAGCAAAGTGGTGTTATTGACCCCTTGCTATGAAGGCAGAATACATGACAAACGCATCGCTGATATGACGGTCTATTTCCTGCCAGAGGGCAGTTGTTTGTATCAAGATTCAGGCTTTCAAGGTTTTTCAGTTGTCGGTGTCAAGATGATTCAACCTATGAAAAAACCGAAAGGTCGAGAGCTCACGGATCAAGAGAAAGCGAAAAATCGCGAGATTTCATCCATCCGCATCCGCATCGAACATGCTATTGCTGGTATCAAAAGATACCGGATCGTCAAAGATAAGTTGCGCAACTACAAAAAAGGGTTTGCCGATTGCGTCATGGAAACTTGTTGTGGGTTACACAACTTTAGATTAAACTTCAGACCTTGGGTCTATCCCGAAATTCAACATTAAACTGTTATAATGTCTATTAAGTTTTAGAGAATATCTTAAGAATTTAATACCATTTCCGAAAATAAATAGCGTATGCCCAACTTTTCTAAAAGGGGCTGCGGTAGCGCAAACCGACAGTTTACGCTACAGGTCTTTGAAAGGAGTTTCAAAGTATGAAAAGAAAAAGTGTCTTTTTTCTTTTGCTCATTGGCTTGTGGGTATATGGCGCGCAAGGCATTTCTTGGGCAGACGACGTGGATGTCAACGGTCACGGTGTCGTGAATACAGATGATTTACTGGCTGTGCCTGATGGGATGGTACTGATTCCGGCTGGCACCTTCCAAATGGGGAGTGTTGACCTCAATTTACCGAGCAGCGAACGTCCGATCCATACGGTCTATGTGAGCGCGTTCTATATGGACAAGTATGAGGTGACGAATGCACAGTATGCAGCGTTTCTCAACGCCAAACGAAAACATGCTGAGGGTGACCTCACATGGCTTGATCTTCAAGATAAGAACGCGCGGGTTAAGCATGTTGGTGGCCGCTATCGTGTGCAGGTAGGATATGAGGATCATCCTGTTCATGCAACTTGGTATGGTGCGATGGCTTATGCAGCATGGACAGGTAAGCGTTTGCCGACAGAAGCGGAATGGGAAAAAGCTGCGCGTGGAGGCTTGGTAGGTCAAAAGTATCCCTGGGGCAATTCAATTGATGCCGGCATGGCAAACTACGATCAGAATGTTGGAGGTCCCACTCCTGTTGGACAATATCCAGCGAATGGGTATGGGTTGTACGACATGGCAGGCAATGTGTGGGAGTGGTGTCTTGATGAAGGAGATTTGGAATTTTATATAAAATCGCTAAAATCGCCGACTCGGGATCCGATTGCCGGTGCACCTAATATCACACACATGATAGATAACTATACAAATTTTAGTGTTCATCGCAATGTTGTTGTGCGTGGCGGCTGTTGGAGCACTACAGTGCGAAGCATGCGAGTTGCCCGTCGCGTCTTCAGCTCGCCGTTGGACCCTAAGTCCTACATCGGGTTCCGTTGTGTGAGATCCGTAAAGAGTGAGAAATCGTTATAATGTCTTGTGTATATCACAGGGCGGTATTTGAGTAAATTCTTCTACAAATTGCCTTTGTTCTTCTTCGGATAATTCGTCTTCAGTTTTAACAACTAAAGATCCTGCCGATTCATTCACGCAATATAAAGTGTTTCTCTGTTAATATAAGTACGGGGAGTGTGTAGTATAAATAATCTGAAAATCACGGCTTATAGATTTTAATACATCCCTAATGACCGTTTGAGCAGTAGGGTGCAATTTAATAAACGGCTCATCTAAGATAAACATTGATCTTGAAGTTGAATTATTTAGAAAATAACTAATAATGGTAATTAGTGTTTTAAAACCTTCAGATTCATGCATTAAGTTTGCAAAAGGAGAATATTCGGAATTGTTTAATACTCTATATCTGATACCTTGTACTGCCACCGGAAATTCGGGCCACTTTCTAAACCAAGATTGTGCTACAATACAATCACACTGAAAGGAGCATTCCGATGGCGAAACGAAAACGAAGAACCTTCACACCCGAGTTTAAAGGGAAAGTTGTCCTTGAGGCCCTCCGCGGTGAAACTTCGCAAGCAGAACTGTGTCGGCGATACAACCTCAGCGAAGACCAAGTCTCGAAGTGGAAGCAGCAAGTCATTGAAAATGTAGGCACTCTGTTTACCTCCACGGATACACACGCCAACGCGGCGGCGGAGCGCATCGCACACCTCGAGCAGCTCGTCGGAAGGTTGACCGTGGCACTTGACATCCAAAAAAAAGCAGAGACGTGGTTGAACCAAACCTGACGCAGCAGCGAGAAATAGTTCAGGCTTTGCGGACGGAGTATTCCGTGCGACAGATCTGTGAGGTGCTGGGTTTCACCCGAAGCAATCTCTACTATCAACCGAAACAGGCCCCCTGTGAAGCCGTCCTGCGGGATGAAATAGAGACGTTGGCACTGCGGTATCCGACATACGGATATAGGCGTATCACAAAGTTGCTTCTGCGTATGGGCTACACCGTTGGATATAAACGGGTTGCCCGCTTGATGAAAGCTTTGAACGTGTCGGTATCCGTGAAACGTGTCTGTCAAACGACGACCTCCGTTGAGGGAACGCGTCCGTGGGTGAATCGCCTCAAAGACCTTCAGGTCTGTCGATGCGATCAGGTTTGGGTCGGCGATATTACCTACGTCCACCTGAAAAGACGCTTCATCTATGTCGCTCTGCTCATGGATGTCTTCACGCGTATGATCAGAGGATGGCATCTGAGTCAGGACTTGACACAATCTCTGACCTTGAAACCCTTAGAGACGGCATTAGGTCGAAGCATCCCGGAGATCCATCATTCCGATCAAGGTGTGCAATATCTTTCAAAGGCTTACCTGTCAACCCTCAGGCATCATGGCATTGAGATTTCGGTCGCCCGGAGAGGCTGTCCTTGGGAGAACGGGTATGCTGAAAGACTCATCCGAACGCTCAAGGAGGAAGAAGTTCATCTCAACGACTACGAGGACATCCATGAAGCGAGAGAACGTATCGGTCATTTTATTACACAGGTGTATCACCGGAAACGCCCACATTCAGCGTTAGGGTATCTGACACCTGTCGATTTCCAAAGACAAAACTTGTCTTAAATTTGCGAAATTTTGGTCTGAATAAACGGTGGCACTTCACCTAAAGTGGTGTGAATTCGATAATTACCATTAGACCCTGCAGACATTGTAAATTTTATTTTAAATTCGTATACTCTCCCCAAGCATTCAGAAACATAGTGATTAAATGTTTCTGTTAAATTTTCTGACAATTTGTATGTATAGTTTTCGTAAAGATCCGACTCGCCAAATTGATTACTTAATATTCGTTGTATATCTTCCATATTTAGGTTTAACGAAGATAAAATATTTGTCCAAGCAATATCGTTTGGTATAGCTTTTACTAAAGGTCCTGACAAATTACTAAATTGTAAAGTATCTGTAATAGGGTTAACAGTATCTATAATATTAAAACTGATTTCATCACCAGACCATGAGTTTGCGATATTCTGAATAATTTTACTATTGTCAAATTTTACTATACATTTGGAATTTTGACCTTGAGTAAATCCAAGTCTGGTGGAATCTATACTTGATTTTAAAATAGTAGATTTAATAGCTTGAATTATGGTACTTTTACCGGTCGAGTTCCTTCCGATAATACTAGTTACGTCTCCTACAGGCACCACTCCGGTGTTGCTAAAAGCTTTATAGTTTTCAAGACTAAAACTTTTTATTCGCATTTTATTGACTCCTTATGTATGAAGTGCCATCGCTAATTAGGTCCGAAATTTCGTAAAGTTAAGACAAGTTTTTTTGCTCAAATTTGACCGGTGTCAAATACTCTAACGCTGAATGAGGGCGTTTTTGGTTATACACTTGTGTGATAAAATGACCGATGCGTGCTCTCGCCTCGGTTATATCCTCATAGTCATTAAGGTGGACTTCTTCCTCCTTGAGAGTTCGGATGAGGCGTTCTGCATGTCCGTTCTCCCAAGGGCAGCCTCTCTGTGCTAATGAAATCTCAATGCCATGATGGGCGAGGGTGGAAGTATAGAGGGTTTTCGGTAAATTGATGATGAGATAGAGGGGCCTCATACCGTTCTTGTTTCATCTTTATTCAAGTATTCTCTCAAGTCTAACACTTTTCTGAAAAAGCGTCAAGAAAAATGGAATATCTTTTCTTGACGCACAAAGAAGAAAATGGTATCCTTATAGTTAATATATAAATAGTTAATCTATACACACGACAAGGAGACGATTATGAGTTGCCCAAGATGTCAACACCCACACTTCGTGAAAAATGGACATATCAACGAAAAACAGTGCTATAAGTGCAAAGATTGCCACTACCAATGGACTGAAAATCATACCTATTGAGGCAGACCCCTTGCAGAGAAAGCACTCGCTGTTTTTCTCTACTGCCACGGACTTTCCATGAATGCCATCGCAAAAATACTTTACGCTTCACCCTCAACCCTTCTCGACTGGATACGAAACTTCGGAGCAGAACACGCACCCTCTCCTGAACCCCAAGAAACTGATACCGTCGTACTTGAACTTGATGAGATGTGGCACTATTTGAAAAAAAACAAATAAACTTTGGATTTGGAAAGCTTTGTGTCGTGATACCGGAGAGCTCATCGCCTGGGAATGTGGTGATCGAGATAAAGCGACTCTCGAAAAACTCATCGAAAAGTTAGAAAAATGGAATGTGAAGGTCTATCGCTCGGTGATCCCGCGAGAAAAGTTAGTTCAGACCAAAGCGGAGACACACGGTATTGAACGCAACAATTGCCGGATGCGCCATTGGTTCGGACGTTTTAAGCGAAAGTCTATTATCGTTTCAAAGAGCGTCGAGATGGTGAACTTGACGGTCGCCTTATTTGCGAGATTTCGCGTCAATGGAGACGTTTTTGACATACTAAAAATCGGTCAGGCCGAACCAAATATCATTATTTAGACGAAAACTCTCAAAAATGGGGGTAAGTGACCACTTCAAACCGCTTGACTTCCACGATTAAATGTGATATACTACCCTTGATAGTAAGATGAAAGAACCAACCATAATTCAATTGTCTTACTACCAAGGAATTGTATATCATAACCTAAACCTGCACGCCCTTCAAGGAGGTTTTATACCATGAGCGTTAAACAGATTAAGCGTCTCTCGGAAGCAATAGAATTAATCGCAATTCAAAATCGGGTAGTTATAGAGCATCAACAAGAGATGATAAAGATGCTCTCCGAAATGCTTGAACAAAAAACCGCGAACACTAAATTAAGCCCAGCTGATGCTTGGGCGATCAACTTTGCCTTATCTTTGCAGAAACCAGAAAGTGAAGATAACTGCAAAGAGGATCCATACATTCATACTCACGGAATTTGCTAATCCTCATTTCAAAATAGGAGACAGAGAGAATCTACTTAACCGCTTCATTCTCTCTGTCTCTAAAGTAATAGGAGATGTTACAGATGAATCACGCAAGATTACTCACAGATCAAGCGATAGCACTGCTGGAGGATGCAGTCATACATGTTCTTCTAAAGAACGCACGTGAGAGGGGACGACATGATTATATCCGTGCTGCGGATATAGGGAAAGAAATGGGGACATACGAGAACACAGAAACAGCAAAGTCGCCCGGTCGGATACATAGGAAAATTCTTGACAAGCTGGAAGATGATCATCGGGTTGAGTGTTCGTGGAGTAAGTCAGGCAAGCAGAGAAATGGTTGGCGACTCACCGATGCAGAATGGAATCGATTAACCCTTCCTGAATAAGACCTAACTACTGATTAAGAAATGTTATATCCAATTTAACCAATCCCAGAACTACTTATTGCGTTTTTAATTCCAAAATTTCTTATTGCCTAATAAAATGACCTATCATGGCAAAACAAAGAACAACAATTCCTAAAGAGATAGCATCTCATGTGCGTTGGTTATCTGACGGCACATGCTGTATATGTAACGAAAAAGAAAAAGGCATCCAAATTCATCATATTGATGGAGACCCACAGAATCACCATTTTGAAAACCTTGCTGTTCTCTGCCTTGAATGCCACAACAAAACACAACAAAAGGGGGGCTTTACACGAAGTCACGATCAAAATTACGTCACTACGTGTCGTGATAGATGGCTTGTGACTGTAGATTCGCGACGAGAAGAATTAAATAAAAGTGATATTAAAAGGCGAACTGGGGAAAAAAGTAGTGGCAATCAACCAAAGGATAAACGCCAGAGCAGATTGAATTTCATACAAGAAGCTAGTTTTGAACTTGAAGTAATTTTTATTAAATCACTCCCAAAATTGAAAACAGAATTGTCACAACAATTTACGGAAAAGATTAAGGGAAAAAAAAACATTGACATACTAAATGCAAGGGACGAGTATAGTAATGCCCTCATATTTATTCTCGTAACGCTTGCAAATTTCTATCATCCAGAGTATTTTGAAGACCAATCCCCGAGAGAGTTTTTTGAAAAAATAATGTCTGAACGACATTCTCTCTATACTATGATAGCCGAACCGTATGGCAGGGGAACTGGAGGAAGAATAAGCAGTTTTGTCTTTTCAAGTTGCTACATAGAAGATCTTGAACACCTTATTGAAACTATGGTTAAAGGATTAGTGTATATTAGTGAGTTTGACTACGATGATTGGCAACAGTTATGGCGAAATGTGGGGATTTTCCAATAAAGAATTTTTAAGTCTAAAACTACTTATTGCATGCGTTCTTTAAAGACAGATAATCTGATCCCGAAATATCGTGAACCCAAAATTAACCAAGCCCGAAACTACTTATTGCGAATATCTATCAGCTGCGGAGTTGTCTGCTTTTTGACTTTCGGTTCATAGCCCATCACAATGGACGGATCTGCGTGCGATTTCAGGGTAAACTGTCACCAATATCTAAAAGGATGTTTGGTAACAGGGCTTATCGGACATTATTCAGGATCGACAAGCGAGTCGAGGAAATGCCATCACTGAAGAATGTGAGGTTTATCTCGCAATCAGGAAAAATAGTATCTACACAGCACCTTACAATAGGGAATTATAGGGGGACATATTATGGCGCGGAACAAGTCTCTGCACGCTGCGAATAGAGCAAAGCAGGATGAATTTTACACACAACTCCCGGACATCGAGAAAGAGCTAAAGCATTATAGGAAGCATTTTCGCGGCAAGACTGTTTACTGCAATTGCGACGATCCTACCATCAGCAATTTCTTTCACTACTTTCACTTGAATTTCGAGAAACTTGGACTCAAAAAACTGATCACAACCTGCTACAAAAATCGGCAGACAGAGATGTTCAGTAAACACGACATGGAAGCTGCTGCCGGAGTTGAGTATGTCGGCAATGAAACAGAACCCACCGTATTTCAACTTAACGAAGACGGTGATTTCAGGAACCCGGAATGTACTGAGTTGCTTAAACAGGCAGACATTGTGG
Source organism: uncultured Poribacteria bacterium (assembly GCA_951828385.1). GTDB lineage: Bacteria > Poribacteria > WGA-4E > WGA-4E > WGA-3G > WGA-3G. The sequence continues at coordinate 1,067,949 of OX639973.1, read as the reverse complement.
TTACAAATCCGCCGTTTTCATTGTTCAGGGAGTATATCGCGCAACTGGTCGAATACGGGAAAAAATTTGTCGTCATTGGGAGCATGAACGCGATAACATACAAAGAGGTATTTCCCCTAATCAAGAGTGGCAGGTTGTGGCTTGGTCATGGTCCGGCTGGCAAAGATATGCTTTTTGACGTGCCGGAAGATTATGCACGGGAATTGGTCGAAACTAAAAGAGAGGGCAGTGCTTACAAACTGGTAGATAACATCGTAAAAGGCAGGTTAGGAAACGCTAGTTGGTTCACCAACCTCGACCATAGGAAGCGGCACGAAGACCTAATCCTTTACAAGAAATACTCTCCTGATGAATATCCTAAATACGATAACTATGATGCCATCAATGTGAATAAAACGGCTGATATTCCAGTGGACTTTGCCGGTCCGATGGGGGTTCCGATTAGTTTTTTAGACAAACATAGCCCTGATCAGTTCGAGATCGTAAGTGCGAATGATATAAGGGCAAATGCTAATGTTCCCATCAAACCTCATGGACTTATCAAGGATAAGGATGGTGCAATAGACGGAAAGCCTACCTACGTGCGCATCGTTATCCGTAACAAGAGGATACAGCAATGAAAATTGAGTTGTTAGACCTCACGGTGCGAGAGCTTGTCGAGGATTACAGCGACGATGGCGAAGGCGGCGTGACCGGGTACGGCGGCAAATTGGATATACGTCCACCATTTCAACGGGAGTTTATCTACAAAGACAAGGAACGCAATGCCGTCATTGACTCCATCCTGAAAGGATTCCCATTGAACGTGATGTACTGGTCGGATCGGGAAAACGGAGAATACGAAATCATTGACGGACAGCAGCGTACAATCTCCATTGCGCAGTATGTGGATGGGGATTTTTCGTTCAATAATCAATACTTCCACAATCTCCCATCAGACAAACAAGAATTGATATTGGATTACAAGTTAATGGTCTACGTCTGTAGTGGGACAGACAGCGAGAAGTTGGAGTGGTTCAAGACGATCAACATTGCGGGAAAGAAGTTGACAAATCAAGAGTTGCGTAATGCTGTTTACGCCGGAACCTGGTTGTCAGATGCCAAGCGATATTTTAGTCGGACCGGTTGCGTTGCCTACAAAATCGGCAATGCCTATGTCAATGGCTCGCCAATCCGACAAGATTACCTGGAGACAGTGATTAAGTGGGTCAGCAGAGACTCGATTGAAGACTACATGGGGAAGCATCAGCACGACGAAGACGCATCGCCCCTATGGGAGTATTTTCAATCGGTGATTGATTGGGTTGAATCCACTTTCACAAACACAAGACCAGCCATGAAGGGCGTAGATTGGGGTTCGCTGTACAACGCCTTTGGAGACACCGATCTTAACGCTGATGAGATTGAGGAGGAAACCGCCTGCCTTGTATTTGACGATGATGTGGAACGGAAAGCAGGTATATACGAGTACATTCTGACTCGCGAGGAGAAACACCTGAACATACGCGCCTTTTCACCCAGCATGAAGCAAAAGGTCTACGAAAAACAGTCAGGCATTTGTGTTAGGTGTGACGACGAATTCATAATCAAAGAGATGGAAGCAGACCATATCACACCCTGGTCCGAGGGCGGCAAGACCAACGAGGATAATTGCCAGATGCTTTGTAAAAGGTGTAACAGGGAGAAGTCCGCACGATAATCAGACCGCCCCCTGTGCCCAAGTCAAACAAATGTACTGGAGGGATAAATGGAAGCCTTGATTTATTTGTCTGTTATCAAACTCATGTTATACCACAATCTTGTCTTAGAGAGTGGCCCGAATTTCCGGTGGCAGTACACCTGGAGACCCGCTTTGGTGTAATGCATCTTCCAAGGGTTTCAAAGTTAGAGAATGCGTCAAATGCTGACTCAGATGCCACCCTCTAATCATGCGAGTGAAGACATCCATGAGAAGCGCGACATAGACGAAGCGTCCTTTCAGGCGAACGTAGGTAATATCGCCAACCCAGACCTGATCGGGGGCAGAAACCTCAAGGGACTCCAAGCGATTCACCCACCGAAACCCGGTTGTCTCCGACGATCTCGTGGTTTGACAGCAAACCCGTTTGACGCAAACCGAGAGGTTCTCTTCTCTCATCAACCGGGCAACGCGTTTATACCCGACGGTGTATCCTTGACGCAGTAGCAACGCTCTGATGCGCCTATATCCATAGGTCGGATACCGAGCAGCTAACGTCTCTATTTCATCTCGTAGAACGTCTTCAGACGGATCGACTTTCGGTTGATAATAGAAGGTACTCTTGTTGAAACCCAACGTTTCACAAATCTGTCGCACTGAATACTCCTTGCGCAACGTCTCAATGAGGCATCGCTGTTGAGATGGATTCAATCCAACAAAGTCAATGCTTTTTTTTGGATTTCCAACGCCAACGTCAGTCGACCAACAAGTTGCTCAAGTTGAGCGATCCGCTCCGTCGCCTCGCTGGAGTGCTTATCCGTGGAAGCAAATACAGATGCCACATTTTCAACGACTTGCTGCTTCCACTTCGAGAGCTGTTGTTCGCTGAGGTTATGGCGCCGACAGAGTTCTGCTTGTGAACTTTGACCGCTGAGTGCCTCAAGCACGACTTCTGCTTTAAACTCAGGGGTGAATTTTCTTCGTTTCGCCATCGGAATTCTCCTTTCAATAAGATTGTTATTGTATCACAATCTTGTTTTAGAGAGTGGTCTAAATTTCCGGTGGCAGTACATGAGTTTGAAAATAAAATTGAAGCGTCCCGTAGGTTGGGTTGAACAGAGACCTACTAAAAATCGCACATAGCACAGAGTTTTCAAGGGAACAGAGAAACCTGAAGTCACCAAAACTGAGTGAAACCCAACGCATTATGATACCGACACGGTTCGGGATGTTGGGTTTCGCTAAACTTATCTACCCCAACGGTTGATTGAAGAACGAAAGGCTATGTATAGCGAAAATGCGCCTGTGGTTTTACCGCTCAACCCAACCTACGTTGATATTTGTATTTTATTTTCTAACCCACGTTTAATTATCAAACTCACGTTTAACCTATTTTCAAAGGAGCATACATAATGAACAAGAGAAAGAATATCACAACTGATAAAATCACAACTGATAAAATACGGGGACAAGATATACACGAAGGCGGCTATAAACCACGTGGATCACAAATATCACCAAGACAGAAACCGCCCAAAAAAGGTGAAGGTGAAAAAGAAAAAAGGAAGTGAGGTAAAGTACATCACCGCATAAATCCGATATTACGAGGCAGTGTAAAACGATTGTCACTGCCTCATAACCGCATAATCCCTTCCCGAAAACAACTCCATCGTGCTCACACAATTAATCACACGCACGAACACATGAAAAATCGTGCATCCCAAATCTACTTGTTGCGATAAAATATTTACACATCCATCAAGACTTGGCTGACAGAAGGATTTTGGAATTTTTTGTCAATTCAGGTTGACATCGGATTCACTATTTTGATATAATGTAATATATAGGTCTTGACTGTATTGGACAAAACGCCATTACACAGAGCCATTTCGTTTGCCTTTAGCCTTCTAACAGATCGGCCGCTTTGAAAAAAGAAATTAAGACTGTTAGGTTGATCCTGTTGACGCGGTTTAGATTCCGAAAACAAGGCGACAGGAAAACGCATTAAACGGCTCTATTGCTCAATTGATGTGCAATTGAGATTATTGTTGTGAACATAACAGATTAGGGAGGAGTAAAGTTGTGAAAAAGGTTTGGCTTTGCGCACTGATAATAGTGTTCTGCTTGACTGCATATCATAGCCATGCACAGATTAAGTGGGACGCTGAGAAGTTTATGCCCTTGTCCGAGGTGAAACCGGGGATGCAGGGGAAGGGCTACACGGTATTTTCAGGAATAGAGGTGGAAGCATTTGATTTTGAAGTTGTAAGTGTTGAGTATAACTATTTCCCGGGATGGCATGTCGTATGGTGTAAAGGGCTCAGCGAGAACTTTAAACGTACCGGGGTCGCAGGGGGCATGAGCGGCAGCCCGATCTATATTGATGGACGGCTCATAGGTGCACTCTCACTGGGGTTCTTCAATCAGCGGGAACACGCGAATCTTTTTGGTGTCACACCGATTGAAGCGATGGTAAAAGTAGCAGAGCGTGGGATGGAACCGAATTTAAGTTACCAAGGCACGCAGCTTTTTGACTTCGGCGCTGCAGCTGCAGCGCAGGATTCTGGATTGGATATGGGACCATCTTTGATACGGGACGGTAGAGTCGCACAGATGCCTCGCAGTTTTGATGAGGTGTGGTTTGAGAGTGTAGCCCGAACATCTCCCCAAGCCAAATCTGCACAGTTGGCAATACCGCTCGCACATCCACCGCTGAATCCAGAACTCATGCGGTTTGCCAAACCCGTTTTTGACAAATTCAATTTTAACCCTGTTCAAGCATCAGGCGGCGGAGGGCCTATTAAGGAATCACCCGTTGAGGAAGGGCAGGTAATTGGGATGGAAATGGTGCGCGGTGATGTCTCGTTTTTTGGATACGGCACTATCACCTATGTAGATGGCGATGAACTCCTCGCTTTTGGACACTCTATGTCGGCGGAAGGTAATGTGAACCTACCCCTTTCAGGTGGATATGTTCATTTTATTTTACCGAGCACCAGTCGCTCCTCCAAATACGCAGCTCCCACACAACCCATCGGCACCTTAGTACAAGACCGAGAAACTGCTATCGCGGGTATCATTGGAAAACATCCAAGTTATATTCCCGTCAAACTCAATGTCCAAACAACTGATGGGAAGCGGCACGAAAAGTATTATGAAGTGATAAGAGACCGTGGCATATCTGGACTCTATGCCGGAATAGGGTCATCCTACCTCTTAGATGCACTGGAGTTCTACTTCCATGACCACACGGTCAACGTGGGGACAACTATCACCCTGGAAGAACATCCTGACCTCACAAATCGTAAATTGACATACAAGAACGTCTTTTCTTCCAGTGGTTCGCCAGCATCTGGTGTTATGCAGACGGTCATGTATCCAATGGCATTGTTAGACAGCAACACTTACACAAAGGTTCAGGTTGAAAGCGTTGATTTTGATATCAAAATAGAGGATAAACGACGCACGGCAAGGGTCCAGAGTCTGCGGGTCGATAAACTCCGCTATCGCCCGGGGGATACCGTCGCAGTCGAAATAACTTTGCAGCCCTACCTTGAAATGCCAGTAGTCCTGACAGGAACAATTACAATTCCGAAGGATACTCCCGATGGACTTGTTATGCTCCTCGCTTCTAATGGGAATTTTTATCAGTCTTGGCAGCGTTCCCGCGCACCCTACAATTTTCGGCATAGAAATATCAACCAGTTAATCGAACTCTTGAAACGGGAGCAAAACAATTCCAATATTATTTTGGAACTTTCTGTGCCGCAACCCGGACTCACCGTTCAAGGTCAAGAATTCTCGAATTTGCCACCCTCGGTTATGTCTGTGATGAACACTGCAAAACAGGTCGTCGGCAATACCGGATATACTTTGGGAACAGCCTTACATGTTGATAAACTGTCCACAGACTATGTCGTTTCTGGCAGTGGTATCATTCGATTTGTTGTTGATAGGAACGCCGAGTAGCACCTAAAAAGATGGAATGGGTCAGGCGGAGACAAATCCGACCTCTACAATAACCAGTAACACGATAGAGGCACGTAGCGTTTGCCCGACCCCGCTGGTGGATCTAAATCATATAGAAGAATTTTTAAATTTGGCGACTCGCAACATACCTAAAGTTTCGCCTAAGTAACCCTATAGGAGGGTATTTTCAATGCGCCGTGTCTTCTCCGTTTGGAGTCTTATTTTAACCGTTTTGATTTTCGCGGGTGTCGCATCCGCGGTGAAAACTTCGTTGTGGGAACAGCAGCATCATGCGGATTTCGAGTCTGGTAAGCCTAAAGACCTTTCACTCACAAGCACCGGAGACGTTATGTTGTCTCTCAAAATTGATGCTTTTACGAAAATGAAGGAGACCCAGGTCTGGGCACTTGTCGAAGATTCAGCAGGAAACCTCTACGCGGGTACTGGTAACGAAGGAAAAATCTATAAAATTAATGCTGATGGCGACACCGCTGAACTCTACTATAATTCACCTGAAGTTACCATTTACAGCCTTGCTATCGGACCCGATGATGTGCTTTACGCGGGTACAGGCCCCGATGGCTTGATTTACAAAATCACTGATGCGACAACACCGCCTACAACCCTTCTCAATGAGGGCGACAAATATGTGTGGGCATTACAATTTGATGATGCCGGCAATCTCTATGCCGCAACTGGCACCGATGGGAAAATTTACAAAATTACACCGGAAGGTGAATCCAGTGTCCTATTTGATGCCGAAGAAAAGAATATTATGACCCTCCTTCAGCACGAGAACGGTTTCTATGCTGGAAGCGGCGACAACGGCGTTATCTACCATATTATGGACGATGGCACCGCAAAGGTCATTTATCAAGCCAATGAGAAAGAAGTTCGTGCACTTGAAATGGATGTCAAAGGCAATCTCTACGCTGCAGCCGTTACATCTCAACCCGCCGAACCTTCAAGAAATCGCCGCGGGGGTAGCAGCGCAGGACCGCCTACCCCGAGTGGACCGCCCCCACCGGGTGGTGGACCGCCGCAAGAGAATAAGTCTAACATCTACAAAATTCGACCCGACGGCACTGCTGTATCCGTTTGGAATTCGCCAGAGCCGCTTATTTTAGCGTTCGTGTTGGAAAGCGATTCCCAAATCCTTGTCGGAACAGGGAATGAAGGAAAAATCTACCGCGTCAACGCAATGAGTGGAGATTCTGTTGAAGTCGGAAAATGCTCAGCCGATCAAGTCGTCGCGATACATCAAAAAGATGTGGATGGAAAGACCCAAACCGTCTTGGCAACCGGGAATCCCGGTAAACTCTTTACGCTGGCTACCGATCATGTTGAAAAAGGGACACTTGAGTCGAAAGTTCACGACGCAAAGAGCCTGTCCCGATGGGGAAAACTTTCTTGGGAAGGTGAGATGGAAGAAGGCACCGCTATCGCTTTCTCAACCCGGACCGGTAATACGAAAAAGCCTGATGATACTTGGAACGACTGGTCGGAAGAGCTCACCACTGCGGAAGGTTCCCAAGTTCCCAATGGGGACGCGCAATACATCCAGTGGCGCGCGAAATTCACTACGACTGATGCAGCGAAAACGCCCGTCTTGAAGAAGGTTACCCTCGCATCTGTACAGACAAATGTTGAGCCACGATTTACCGGTATTACTGTAGATGATGGCAGCGGCAGCGGCAATCAAGAAACGCGGCGGCGCTCTTCTGGCGGAAACTTACCGCCTCCAGGCGCACGCGGCGGAAGTAGCGGCGGATCCAGTGCTGGCAACGATGCACCCTCCAAAAAATGGAAGATTAGTTGGAAGGTTGAGGACGCAAATGCCGATACGCTCCAGTATACACTCTACTATAAAGCCGTTTCTGAAGAAAACTGGCGACTCCTGAAAAAAGAGTTAACCAAAGCCGAATTTGAGTGGGATATTACTACGGTCGCTGATGGACGATACAAAGTGAAAGTTGTCGCTACGGATAAACTGAGCAACCCCGTCGGTTGGGCAAAATCTGCTGACAAGGTGAGTCCGCCGTTTGATGTCGATAATACCCAGCCTGCTGTCGGCGACATTAAAGTCACGCCTAATGGGAATGGCACTTACAAAATCGCTTGTGAGGTTACGGATATGGCTACGCCTATCCAAAAAGCCGTCTATAAAATTGATAGCGATGAGAACTGGAAAGCGATATTCCCTGATGACGGTATCTTCGATTCTAAGAGTGAGCAGCTGCTCTTAGAAACCGGTGAACTTCCCGCAGGCGGGCACGCGATTACCATTCAAGTGACAGATCGAGCACAGAACACGGCAGTCGGTCGTGCCGGTTTCTAAGTAGATCCAATTAATTGCAGGGCGGGTTCAACACCCGCCCTATTTTTTTTCTGAACACCCCTTGGTAGGCGCGGTTTATTGTAGCTTGGACACTTTTCTGTAGGATACAAGGCCGTTAAATTGTCCATTGTAGCATAGGCTGTTAGCCTGTGCTGAGGTCAAGACCCTCCGTTTCATCTATTTTACTTTTTTGCGAAAAAAAACTTGACATTTTTTGTGATTTAAGGCATAATTAGGCGTAGATGAGGGGGGCGAAACCGAAAAACGCTCCCATAGAAACAACCCACACATATCCTCCGGGAATTGCGAATGAAAATGCGTCCGAACACCCCACCACAAGAAATAAACGTGCCAAGGGTTTCTACGCATTTGTGCACAAGTTTGTCCAAGTGTAATGCCTTTGAATCCGCATTTCCGATGAATTTGTTATTCCCCCCCCCCCATATACTTTAAGTGTTTTATATCACAAGGTAGCATTAAAAACCCTCGCGTATCCTCTTGCTGCCTTCATGCTCGCGCACCCTTCGTTTTGTACGGAGAATTCTGTCGCGGGCTATTTTCGTTGCAGTGGAATCGTCTCACTGCTGTTTCCGTGTTCCGCGCATTGTGCGTGATAACCGGAAGGACAGATAAAACAAGTCAAGATTTATATGCTTGACATTTTTTGGAACTGTTGATATTTTACTAACACCCCTCGCGGGGAAAGGAAAAGATAATGATTAGAATTTTTAACTGTAACCGCAACGCAATCGGACAGTTCATGGTTGCGCTGATATTCTTGGGCACGTTTGGATTCTTATTTACGTTCGATGGATTTGTCTCAAAGTCCGAGGCTACAAGTTGTTGCTGTAGCGACGAGGCAGTAGTAACCTCCTTCGCAGCGGACAGCAGCGGCGACTACGGTAGTGATATTCCGATGGATGCCGAACCCACTGATGGCTGTTGCGGTGACGATAGTGAAGCTACTATCTCTAGCCAACTTAACTGTACTTGTTTGGGGACCGATTGTCAGAGTTGTAGCAGTGATGACAATTGTTTTGGTCTCAGTAAACGTGACCAACCGGCATGTCCGAGTAAAAATGAATGTAAGGGGACTGACAATTGCAGTTGCGATGGCGACATTTGTGTGAAGAGTTCTCAATGCAACGGTGCCTGTCAATAAAAGATGGTAACCAAACCATGTGAAGAATTGAATCCATTTTTCCACATATCGGGCAATATTGATGCTGCTACTTGGGCGTTACCAGCGGGGGCAATTTTTCGTCTTGGACGCGGACGCGTGCGGGCTATGGCGTTTTCGCCGGATGGCACATATCTTGCAGCCGCAACCAAAATTGGGCTGTGGTGGTATGAACTTGCTACTATGCAACCTATCGCATTGTGGGAAACCGAAAGGGGGATGGTCTCTACCGTCTCCTTTTCCCACAATGGGCAATGGATTGCCACTGGCAATGACGATGGAATTGTTAAGGTTTGGGATGTTCGACAAGGAGTGTGTATAGCGGAGATGGATCGGCGGACACACGCGAGGCAGCTAGGGGTCTCACGTCTTGCCTTTTCGCCCGATAATCGATGCCTCGCTGTAACCGGCACCCACGATGCTATTGTTGACATCTGGAATGCTGAAAGTGGCACACGGCTAATTCAATTCTATAGTGCTTCTCAAATAGTTTCAAATTCTTGTGGCATTATTCGGCCAGTCGCTTTTTCACCGGATAGGCGGTTGTTAGCATGTTTAAATCCCACCGATTCCATCTCTGTTTGGGACTTAAATGCGGATGTCTGCATCGCCACCTTAACTGAATACACCGGTGTTGCGGAGAGTCTCTGCTTTTCACCGTGTGGCCGGTACCTTGCTGTTGGGGGGCATGGCGGCGTTCAGGTATGGGACACGAACACATGGGAGGTGTATAGGACTTACGCGGATTATGATACGTCTCGCGTAAGTCTTGCTTATTCACATGACGGAGGTCTCTATGCTACGGAGATATCTGATAACACCGCTAGCGTAGGGGATGTGGAACAAGGCGAAAAACGTTGGACATCCGTTAAAAAGATAGGGAGTTTCCAATGCGCCCAGTTTTCAGGTGATTGCCAGTTTGTCGTTGTTGGTGCGAAAGAGTGGACGGTGTGGGCGACTGGTAGTTCTCAGTCCCACAAGTTTCCACATTCACATACGACCTTTCCAGATTCTGTAGTTTTTTCGCCAGATGGAAAAACATTGGCAGCTGGTTCTTGGAATGATGGCGTGAAAGTGTGGAATATCACATATCCTTCGCATCCACCAATCCATTTCGATCTACCCGGTAAAAACCATTGTGTGTCTCTATCTCCTGATGGCACATTCCTGGCGACTGGCATTGATCGGAATACCGTCAGGATTTGGAATGTTGGAGAAACCACGCCTAGAAGAACATTGGCACTCAGTGAAAAAGATAGGGTGGTGTGTTCCGCTGCGTTTTCGCCTCGAAGCAATCTGACTGCATGTGGAGACAACAAAGGCAATTTGCATCTCTGGGGTGGACAGCATGAGGGAAAACGACATATCCTCACAGCACATCAGGGCGCGGTTGATTTCGTCGCCCTGAGTCCCGATGAAAGACATCTCGTGAGTATGTCGGTATACGACGCTCAAGACTCCCAGTTATGGAACGTTGAGAGCGGTGAAACCGTTGATATGTTTCCAAATAACATTAAAAAGATAGCATTTTCACCTTGCGGTCATAAGATTGCTTGTGGCATGCAAAAGGAAATCCTATTGTGGGATGTCAATCGCCATCGAACTATCTTGACTCTTCCTCATGCGCAACAAAGTTGGTGGCCGTTTGCTTTAGCGTTCTCACCCTGTGGGGAGTATCTTGCTTCTGGGGCGTGGTGGCACCGCGGCATGAGGATAAAAAAGGTTGCGATTCGGTTATGGGCCGTGAGTACGGGTGAGAATATTGCCACTTTCCGCGGGCATCCTACGGATGTCCAGTGCCTCGCTTTTTCACCCGATGGTATGGTTTTGGCAAGCGGGAGTTATGATAATACGTTTCTGTTGTGGAACATGAAACCTTATTTACAAACGAATGTGTCCTTATAAAACTCATCCACCAAGTTATGAGACTTCATGATGCGATCGCCTCCGGTATGACACACTTTCAAGAGGATAAACTCCGAGCGGGATTGTCCATTCTGGGTATCCTCATCGGAATTACAAGTGTGCTTTGCATGATGGCTATTGGTGAGGGAGCAAAAAAAATCATCGCAGCGGACATCGAAAAACTCGGGGGGGTAAATCAAGTGCGATTTTCGACCCGCACCACCTATTGGGAAAAAAATATCGTTCGGCACACAACTGAACGGTATACTATGGAAGATGCGTCTGCTATTGCGGCGGAATGTCCTGATGTGCTATTCGTCTTGCCCAAAAATGATATAAATCGTGCTTTCGTCACAAACCGACATGGCAGGCAATCGCTCCCAATTCTGGAAGGTGTCACCGGAGACTATGCCCGCGGTATGCACTGGCAGGTGCAAGATGGCAGATTCCTTTCCGAAAACGATATCCAAAATGCAAAGCAGGTTTGTGTCTTAGGTGCCAACACGGCTAATGAGTTATTTGGTGCCACCCCTTCAATCGGACAAGAGTTGAAAATTCGGTATCATTGGCGGCAAGTGCCAGTAAGGATGCGGGTTATTGGTGTGATGAAAGTGAAGGGCACCCCACTCAGCAGCTGGCGCTCTTTAGATAATACCATTTGCATACCGTTGACAACACACCAACAACGGCTTTCAGGCACCCGCTATATTGAGGACTTTGTTATCTTTTTTGATAAGGATGCAGATGTCTCCCAGATCATTGATAACATCAAGGCGTTGCTTCGTAAAAGACACAAAGGAACAGACAATTTTATTGGTATCTGGATACCCAGACGTAACCTCAAGCGGCTTGAACGTATTGAAAAGATGATAAAAATTGCCTTGGGTGGCATTGCTGGCTTCTCGCTGTTTGTCAGTGGCATCGGTATTATGAACATCTGTCTCGTTTCCGTCGGTGAAAAGACGCACGAGATCGGCTTGCGAAAGGCAGTGGGTGCCAAGCGTATTGACATCTTCTATCAATTCTTAACAGAGTCTATCTGCCTCTGTCTCTGCGGTGGGGTTCTCGGTATCGCAGGTGGATGGCTCTTCGCCCACGGCATGGCACGGGTTGCTGTCCGCCTCATGCCGATTGTGGAGGTGTGGCCTGTGGTGCTGTCCGTGCGATGGATAGTGATTTCTGTTCTCTTTTCAATCTTCATGGGTATCACTTTTGGTGTCTATCCCGCTGTCCGAGCATCACGGTTGTCACCGATTGATGCCCTCCGAACGAATAAGTAAAGCAGGGAAAGTTGCTTTTGAACCTGAGATTGGAAGACTGGAAAGGTGAAAGGATGAAGGGAGCAAGGTTGGAAACGGCAGTTTTTTCGGTTACACAACTTAAAAACATAAGGAGACTCCTCCTCGGATGGTAATACGCCTTCCGATTGTAATGAAACACAATGAATTTTTATCAAAAAATCCTTTTATGTGCGATTGTGCTACTTGCCTGTTGGATACGCGTCCAAGGTGTAGACAGATTACCAGATGGGCAGTTCACCTCTAACGATGCCTATCTCTTCGCTTCACAGGCTCAAGAGATTGCCGAACAAGGCACCCTCCCCGCACGCGATATGCGTCGCTGGTTGCCACACGGCAGAGACAACGGGCAAATATTTCCGCCCTATGCCTATGCCATTGCCTACACCCACAAAGCTATCGGATGGACATCCCCAAAACTCACACTTTATCACATTCAAGTTTATATCGGCACTATCTGTTTCACACTCGGCCTCGGTGTGTTGTGTTTCTTCCTCGCCCGCACCTATGGAGTCGTTTTCGCCGCAATTACTGCTCTCCTTCTGGCAACACTGCCGGGGAGTATAGAACGCAGTGCTGCTGGTTTTGCCGACCGGGATGCATGGTGCTGGATGCTCGGTATCTTTGCTGTTACCAGTTATCTTTGGAAAGAAGGCATGGGGCCTGGGAGACGCAGATGGATTGCCACCGCCCTCGCTGGTTTTACCGTTTTCTTGGGTGGACTGAGTTGGGAAGGTTTCGGATTCTTCGTTCTGATGATTGTAGTAGTGGAGCTCTATAAGTTCTGTAGCACGGACACAGAACAGCACCTCAAAGAATATCTTCTCTATATGTTGATGTTCATCCCGTGGCTCTATCTGATCAGTCCTGCCTATCGCAGCGGTTCTGGTTTTTCAACGCATGTCGCTGCACTGATGCTACTTCCACCACTGACAGTCTTCGCGCTGCGCGGGGGAAGATATCTGCTCCTCAAACACGTTGAGCAACTCCGTTCACATCCGCGAAAACTCGCGTGGGGACTAACGCTGCTGAGCATTGCCGCGGGAGTCGGCTATATTTTCATGCAATCTGGCACCTTTGCCGAGACAGCCTATCCGTTCCGTGAGAGTCAACTTATGCAGGGTATCGGGGAATTAGGCGACCCGAATTTCAGATATTGGGCAGGGCGATACGGGGCAGTGTTTGTCTTAGGGAGCCTTGGATTGATAACCGCCTGTCTCTACTTGTGGAAATGGACAGGACTTCCGCTGACAGTCTCGCTTGTGCTATTTGTCGGCACAACCTTCTTCCGTACACAGGTCAACGGATGGATAGGGGCAGAGACGTGCAATACGCTTTTCCTCGTTTCGTTGGGTGTGACAGTGCTATCAATCGGTATAGCATGCCTCCGACCCGCTCCGCGAGAAATAGGAAAGCAAAGAGCAGAAAACGAATGGGTGACACTTGCAACACTGGCGTGGTTTTTCTTATGGGTAGGTCTCTCACGCGGTGGCAAACGACACGACTTCTTTATCGGACTGCCACTCGCTTACGGCACCGCGTGGCTCCTTTGGTTTTCGCCTGTACACCTCATCCAAAGGCTCAAGGACGCAGAAATTCTTTACCCGCATGTTAAAGAAAGACTTGCAACTGCTATTTTTACAGTCATCACGTTGATAGCTGTTCTCTTCTGGACACCGATCGGCGGGCATGCACACAAGTCGGTCTACGCTGCTGCGCGCATGCGCCCACCTGTTCCAGGACAAAACAGCAGGTCAGAGGTGTTTAAATGGATGCACGATACGCTTCCCAAAGAATCCGTGATCGCAGCAAACTGGGACTATGGCACGCAACTCAACGTCCTCGGTGGTGTCAGGACGGTTGTTGACTCCGACCATTTTCTCCCGCACTGGATATATCTCTATTACCGACACGTCTTCAGCGCACAAGAGGCAAGCGAAGCACTTGGATTTCTCAAAACGCACAAAGCCACGCACCTGATGCTAACAGAGCGGGGGGTGCTATCTGGCTCCCAAAACTATTCAAGCATGGGCAGCAATGAAAGCAGTGATAGACAGTTTCAACTCTATCAACTGACGCGAACCGAGACCTCTATCGGTACACCGTACCGGATGCAACCGCGCGGGACAGGCACACCGTTAGACTTCGTTGAAGTCGTCCGCGCTTCTCCCGATACGCTTTCCATCACGGCGCACTTTAAAGACGACAACGAAGCAGTTACTGAAGGAGAACTGGGAGCAAGCTTGGTAAGAGATGTAACGGTAGAAAGAACTGTCAACACCCCAACCTCTCAAATTGCAGTGGATATCGAAAACGGTGGACTTGTTTTGGATTTTGATGCCGAAACCCGTTTGAACAGAGCCTATTATATCCCGCCGCTCGGTTGGAACAGTCTCGCTGTTAAATTATTCCTGCGCGGTGAACACAAGGATATTTTCGTTCCTGTTTATCCAACAGATGATGCTACTGCGAAAGATATTAAAGTCTGGGAGATTCGCTATCCATCCGATATAGAAACAGATGAGAAATACCTTGCAACTGAACCGAAGAAGATAGATGGAAAGTGAGAATTAGGTTAGAAGTTTATTTTCCGCTATCTTTCCGTGATGACCGCAATAGAACTATAAGCGATGTCCAGTAGGGTGTCCACTGTCGAAATTGAGATTTGCAACGGCGGCATCAAGACAATCGTATTCACAAGCGGCCGGAGCATCGCTCCACGTGCAAGTGCTTCTTTGCAAACCCGGATACCTACCTTTTCTTCAAACGGATAAGGCGTGTGTGTGTCGGGGTTTTTCATGAGCTCTACACCCGCAGCAAAACCACACACGCGCACATCACCAACATGCGGGAGCGCATAGAAATCTTGAAGCCGGTTTCTAAAATGTTCAAGGGTCGGTTGAAGTTGGGATATTAGGTTCTCACGCTCGAAAATAGCGATGTTTTCTAATGCCACAGCGCAGGCTAACGGGTTGCCAGTAAAGGTGTGACCGTGAAAAAAGGTCTTAAGGTCTCTATATTCGCCGAGGAAGGCGTTGTAGATGTCATCTGTGGTAAGTGTTGCCGCAAGGGGAAGATAACCGGCGGCGAGACCTTTTGCCGTGCATAGGATGTCGGGTGTAACGTCCTCGTGTTCGCATGCCCACATTTTGCCGGTGCGTCCGAATCCGGTCATCACTTCATCCACAATGAGGAGTGTTTCCCATCGCTTTGCTAATACGGCAAGTGCTTTCAAAAACCCTTTCGGGGCAACCAGCATACCCCCCGCGCCCTGAATGAGTGGTTCCAAAATGATACCCGCAACCTGTCCCGCATTTTCAGAGAGCGCGGCTTCTACTGCATTCAGCCAACGCGTTTTCACATTAGTATTGTTGCCGGACGTATCTGTATAGCGAGTGGAACGATAGGTTTCAGGAGCGGACACACGGATACCTTTGAAAAGGAGGGAATCAAAGGTGGTGTGGAAACTATCAATCCCACCGACACTCATAGCACCTATCGTGTCCCCGTGATAAGCATTATCGAAATGGATAAACAGTTTCCGTTGCGGTTCTCCCTTATGTTGCCAGTACTGATACGCCATCTTCAAGGCGATTTCGACAGCCGTTGAACCGTTATCGGAGTAAAAGACCTTGTTCAGTCCTGCTGGCGTGATTTCCACCAGTTTTTGTGCCAGTTGGATCGCTGGGATATTGCTGTACCCAAGCAGCGTGGTGTGTGAAATTTTATCCAACTGTGCCTTGAGTGCTGTATTCAATTCAGGGTGATTGTGCCCGTGAACGTTTGTCCACATAGAAGCCGTGCCATCAATGTACCGATTTCCGGCAGTGTCTATAAGGTAGCACCCCTCACCGCGCTCAATGATGACGACATCCTCCGTCAGCCAATCTTGCATCTGCGTGAATGGATGCCAGAGGTAACGCTTATCCCACGCAACAAGCGTCTCTTTATCCAACATACGGCTTCCCCATAATTCTTATCCGGATGTTAGTCATGACACAACAAATTGAAACCTACCCTTTGAGTTTCGCGTAATGGACGGGTGGTTCCAAGCCCAGTTGATCATAAGTGCCTGTTTTGGGTACAATAATTTCAAGGACTCTATTCCGATAATTTGTGTGGAAATCCTCCGGTTGTGCTTGAATCGGAAAGATGCTTGTAAAGCCGTTGGGGAAGGAGCTCGTCCGTCCAACAACATTTTCAAACCTCAGATCCTCCATTTGCCCTGTTTTCGGGTCTATAGGGAGCTGCGTCTGAACAGTCACAGTCGTTTCGGGTGTCGGTGCCGTCTCTATAGCATACGGCGAACTTAGACAGACTTCATAGTCATAGTGCGGCATTCTATCAGGAAGGTCGAACGTTTTCTTCGCCGCAGAATTGGGGACCCATCGCGGGAACTCGACCTCAATCCGGTAATAATCTGCCATTTCTGCGACCTGATTAATCATTCCGTAACGCCGGTATCGTTCCTTTATATCATCGGCGTAAATTGCACCCTCTACATCTACTGCCCCGGGTGCCGTTGTCCGTTGTACTGGAAGCGCGGTAACCAGAGCAGAACGCGCGCCGATGAGCAGCGGCGTTGCAACGAGCGACATCATCCAACCGTAGAACGCCGCACCGTAACGCGGTTGTTCGGATGTTGAACTGAATTCGTCTTTAAACCGATAGATACCTTCAGTAATCGCGATGACTATTCCCAGAAAGATCATCAAGTTGCCTGTACTGGAGAAAAGGTCGGGAGTTTGTCCTCGAAATCCGATGAAGAAAAGAATAAGCGGATAAAGTGTGAGGTTGATGAGGCTGTTAATGCCAGTAGAGACGGCTGCACTAAAGACACGGGGGTTTCCCGCCATCTCCTCAAGCCGCGTTTTAAACTTCGCTGAGAACGCACCGAGGATGGGTTGTCCGAGCATCGCTAACAAATTGAACGGCGCACGAAGTCGTGTATCGGGGACTTCTGGTATCTGTACAAATTCTTCTGGAATCCCTTGTTGTTTGCCTTGTTTAGTTTTTCCTGCTTCGTCGTCTCCACTGTCCGCAGCTTCAGGTCTAACAAACGTCTCAAAAAATTTGCTGTTTACTTCAATATACGATTCCCACTGGCTGGGAACATCACTCTGCATAAAAATAGCTTCAACAGGACATTCAGGCACGCACGCTGCACAGTCAATACATACATCTGGCTCAATGTAAAGCTGCTTTTCGCCTTCACTGGTATGGATACAGTCTACCGGACAGACAACAACGCATGCTGTGTCCATTACGTCAACGCACGGTTCACAAATTATGTAAGCCATCTTGCCCCCCTTTTTGTAGATGATTCACTGTTAAGTATACCACAATTACGCGCCAATGGCAAGCAAATATTCCTGTTTTCGCAGTTTGACAAATAGGCGGATCGTGCTTATAATAGCGTGGCAACCCAGATGCATAAGGAGATCAAATGTTTAAAGAACCCGAAGATTTTATCGTCGAAGAACTACCGCTTTATGAACCCTCTGGAACAGGGACACATACCTATTTTGCGATTCAGAAACGGAATCTTAGTACTATGGAGGCTATTAACCGAATCGCACGGGACCTACAGGTACCTACACGAGATTTCGGGTATGCTGGTTTAAAGGATAAGAACGCAGTCACAACACAGGTATTATCTGTCGAAGGTGTAGCACCGGAACGGATTTTGAGGATTGAACAACCGGCTATTGAAGTGTTATGGGCAGAACGGCACACGCATAAATTACGGGTCGGACACCTTCGTGGCAACCGCTTTGAACTAACCCTGCGCCATATTTCTCACGAGGCAGTGTCTCTTGTTGAAACAGTGATGCAGAGATTGGTAATTGAGGGTGTACCGAACCGATTTGGCGTACAGCGATTTGGGAATAAAAACGATTCACATCTGATTGGCAAAGCACTCGTGAAAGCGGAGTGGGAAACAGTAGTGCGTTATATGCTCACAGATGATGCACCACAAGTAGACAGTGTCGCGCGCCGTATACAACAGGAATTAGCGCGGAAGCCCGTCGAAAAAGTGGTAACTTCTATTCCGTATCGGTTGCGCAAGTTGTACTTATCAGCCTATCAAGCATATCTTTTTAACACTGTTTTGGAAAAACGGATGCCGCATTTAGTCAAGCTTCTTGCTGGAGACGTTGCTGTGAAACATAGCAATGGCGCGCCCTTTCTCGTTGCGGACCCGACGGTTGAACAGCCACGCGCAGATGCGTTTGAGATTAGTCCTTCGGGACCGATCTTCGGGTACAAAATGCGGATGCCGACTGGGGATGTGTTTACGCTGGAGACATCGATCCTTGCAGAGGAGGGGGTTCGTCTTGAAAAATTTCGTAAGGTTGTGCGGATTCGGTTACCGGGGACCCGTAGACCCTTACGGATGCCGATACAATTGCCTGCGGTCTCTGCTATTGATAGCGGCACCGGGATATGCCTCGGTTTCACGCTCCCCGCGGGTGGATATGCAACAGTGGTGGTAGAAGAGCTCTTGGCAGATATACAGTCTTCTAACGGAATTTAGTTTTTGTTTTTTACGCTTCCTGTGCCGTTTGTTTGGATTTCCGGTATCTGTAATACGTCCACGCCCCGGATACCAGGAGCACTACCAACAGTACAATAAGACCAATATTGAGAAGATAGCGACCACGATTGAGCTGCCACAACCGTTGACTCGCTAATTCGGCGGCAGGCGTTCCTTTTTCTGCTTTTGTTTTGATCTCTTCCCAATACTTTTTTGCAAGCGCAGGTTGGTTTAGCTGCTCCGCAAGTTTCGCAGTAACCACCAGATAGTTAACATCTTGAACGTCTTGCTTCTCTAACGCGTCGGCGAAGGAACTGAGAAGTAAGACTGTTAAATCTTGAGACATTTGTGGGAAATTTGTCGTGCGCTCAATCCCGTTCTGAAAAGCAGTGACGGCACCTTGATGGTTATCTCGGTCAAATTCAATTTGTGCGATCTCAAACCAACTCCTCTTAATGAGCTGGATCGATTGGGTTATATCGCTATAACCGTCAAATATGAAAGGTGCCGAACCGTAATTCTGGTTACCCTGTTTTGCGTAGAGTGAATATGTTTCGCCGACTGTTAGTAAATCTGAGTCTTTCCAATCGTCAAAACGAAACATGCCATCAGCCGCCACGGTCTGTTGATATGCTGTTCCATCTATCCAAACCAGAGCGTCGGCAGCCGACGCACCAGCGACACCTTTAACGCTACCATGAACGGCGATAGAATCAAGTGCCCAACCGATGTGGACGGACTCTCCAAGCACCAACTGCAATTCCGCAGTTTTGGAGGGTGGAGTAATGTACCCAACTTTCTTTACGGATACTGTAGAAGTACCTTGTTGTAGGTTCTCTGTGATGAGTTTCGGTGTATTTCCGGCTTCTACATCGTTGATGAAAATTTGTGCACCGTCGGGAAATGTTGTGATCTTAATCGCAGGACTCAGTTTAAGCAGTGCTGCGTCAACATCACCTGTTGGTGCAAGAATCGCATCCGAGGACTCGAGATTTGCTTGCAGCAACTCATACGCTTCAACGATGCTCAGCTGCCGATTATCGTCTGAATCCGTTGTATCTGCGGCGAGCGCATCGTGAAGTTTTTGAAGGAGTGTAGTGTGCGCTGCTTTTTCAGCCGGTTGAATCACATTCAGCGCAGCCGTACCGAGTGTCTCACGGTTGCCATAGTAAGCACTTAAGTTTGTATCCTGCGTGTAACCATCGACAATCACAACCGTGCGTTCTCTCTCATGCTCTCTAAACCATCCGTTAAGTGTGGAATCTTGAATTCCATCTTCATCTCCGTCGATTATCAAACGCATCGAGGGCATACCTCTCGGTTTAGTGACCATCCCGTGGAATAGAAAAACTAAAGTGTCCTGCGTCTGCATCTGTCGTCCAATTTCTTGGAGGAGTGCGTGGATCTCTTCCGTTGTGGCATTCTCGCCTTCAACATGATAGATTTGCTCACTCGGCACCTTTCCTCGTGATGTTAGGAGTTCGGTGAGTGAATTCAGTTGCGCATGTGCCCGTGCCTCCGGCGTTGCGTCTACAAGCAGCCAGTAGGTGCCAGAATCAACCGAGAACGCTGGTGTCGCGACGGTAACGAATATAATACAGATAAGGATGGATGTGAAAATGGAACTCCGCTGTAGCATGTTTTTATCCGCGAATTATCCTTCAATGTTTTTATTTAACAGAGTAGTTTAGCAAAAATCCCAAGCAATTGCAAGAAAAAGAACAAATTTGGGGCGTAAAATGTCTAAACTTTTAATGAAGCATTGCGTCAAAATAGATAAAGTCTTTTTGATGGTGCTTGCAAATTAAAACTTGCTTTTAGAAAATTAAAGTCGTTGTCTCACATTTGGGAGTGCTTAGAAGTTAGGACTGGCACCAGAGCGAATTGAAGAGACTCGCATTGACGCTGTAATCTATATAATAATACGGTTTTGGTGAACTTTACAACTTCCCAAGGCTGACTGAAAGTGTTGAACCGGTGCCGGGCGTACGCTTGGAAAGCATGCCCATAAGCGTCGGAATGGACAAGGAGAGGTTAATGATTCACGGGAAATTAAAATTATCTGTTTTATCAAGACTCGCAGCGTTCCAAGGGAGCCTGCGTGCGAGTTTCCAAAACGTGCTTATGAAAACCGTTCTTATCCTTCAGTTTGCAGTAGTTCTTTGTGTGGGTGCACAAGAACCTGTTGCTGAAGTTGACTTATCGCAACCTTTAACCCTCGAGCAATGTATCCAGATAGGTTTAGAAAGATCGACGAGTATGCGAAATGCGCGCCTGAATCTCGCGATGCAAGAACTTCGGGTCAAAAATGCGCGCTCCGGATATTTCCCACAAATTTTTGCAAACGGCAACTACGATTTTTCGGATCGCCTCGACTTTGGCTTTGAACCCGAAAACTACAATTTAGGGCTGCGCGGACAATACACACTTTGGGATAACGGACAAAGAGAGGGGAGTTTCGCACAAGCGAAAGAGAACCTAACCGCTACTCTTAGCCGAAATGAAAGGACTAAGCAGGACTTAATTCTTGATATTACAGTCGCTTACTACGATGTTCTTAAAAGGCAAGAACTTGTCAAAGTCAGTGAACAAGTTTTAGCGAGATCGCAGGAAAACACACAGCGAACAAGGGATTTCGTAGAGGCGGGCACCCTTATCCCCGCGGATGTCGCGACCGCCGAACTCCGAGAAGCAAATGATGAATTATCACTGTTGAACAATCGCAGCTCACTCCAAATTGCCCAAGCAACGCTGCCACGCCTCCTCGGATTAGACCCCGGCATTTTGCTTACTGTTTCTGTCGATGAATCCTATCAGTTGTACCAAGATCGCGGAACGATTGAGCGGGTAGTGATGCCAATTGAAGAAGCTATACAGATTGCCCTGAGCAATCGTCCGGAGTTTCAAGAGAGACAGTCACAAATAAAATCTCAAGAATGGAGCCTCACTTTGGCGAGATTACAGCGGTGGCCCCGTCTGAACGCAGATGTGGACTACAACGTTAATCTTGATGATTACCTCCGTGAACGTGAGAATTTCTCGGATTTCCGAAGTTGGAGCGCAGGGGTATCCCTGAATTTCACCCTTTTTGATGGCGGGGTCTTGGGGAACCGTGTGAAAGAGTTAAACATGCAGTTGGAGCAAAGTCGTGAAAACGCAAGCGACTTAGAGCGGAGCGTTGCGCTCGCCGTTCGGCAAGCCTATCTGAATCTTGAACGCGGTGAAAGCGTCGTTGATATCTCCAAGAAACAGGTTAACAATGCCCAGTTGAGTTTGGAAGTGATTCAAGGGCGATTTGATGTCGGCAAAGCGATCTTGCTCGAATTGCTTGATGCCCAAACGAGTTACGCACAAGCCTTGACGAATGAGGTGAATGCATTCTACGACTATAAAATTACACAGATCCGTCTACAGGATGCTATGGGGGTTTTACAGTAGCATGAAGAATCGCAAAAAGTGGATTATCATCGGGATAGTTGCTGGGGTCGTTATTGCTGTTGGCGCGATCGGTGCTACCCGTATGAACTTTGGTCAAAAAGAGAAGGAGGGCGAAGCCAAGCAGGAAGTCGTCCGCCGCGGCGAATTCCTTGTTCGCGTACGTGAGTCTGGCACTTTACGTTCCTTTATAGAGGTGGATGTCCGCTCAAACGTGGAAGGTGAGATCGTTAAAATTCTCGTTGATGAGGCGCAAAAAGTTGAGATGGGGCAACCCCTTCTTCGCATTGATGAAAAACAGATTTTGGAGCAGAAGAAGCAGGCGGAGGCGAACTATAACGCACGCAAGGCTGAACTTGAGCGCGCACGGCTCAGAATTACGATTACTGAGAAACAGCAGGAGAGTAGTCTCGCACAAGCGCGAAATTCTGTTTTAAAGGCACAAGCGACTTTAGATTCTTTCGTTGCAAACACACAGCAACGGATCACAGAGGCTGAGACCTTAGTCGCAACGACAAAGAACTCACTGGATCAAGATAATATCGCCTTGAAGCAGGCAGAAATCGCATTGGGACAAGCGAAATTAAACCTGGAACGCGCAGAGTCCGCCGTTGAATCCGCTGACATCTCGTATGAGACGACAAAGTCCGAGCATGAGCGTAACAAAAAACTTTATGATAAGGAGCTCATCTCGAAAAAGGCGTTAGAGGACTCTCAGAGACAACTTATTGTCGCTAAGTCACAGTACGATACTGCGCTTAAAGAGGTAGAATCACAAAAGGAAACCATAAAATCCCAAGATGAGAACCTTAACACTCGCAAGAAAGCGATAG
The DNA here is from genome assembly GCA_951828385.1 of uncultured Poribacteria bacterium. GTDB lineage: Bacteria > Poribacteria > WGA-4E > WGA-4E > WGA-3G > WGA-3G. Next base: position 1,044,775 of record OX639973.1, on the reverse strand, counting down.
AAAACCGACAATCGACGCTTGAGCTAAATAAAAAGAACGTTGATACACTTAAAGACTCCTTAAAAGCACAGCAGAAGCAGTACGAAGCGGAACTTGAAGATTCACAAACCCGACTCCAACAGATACAAGAGACGATAGAAGAAGAAAAGGAGTTAACAATACATTCAGAGGTGAGTGCCAAAGCGAGTCTCCTTCAAGCGGAAAGCCAACTTAAATCTCAGCAAGAGCGTCACGACTGGACAACGGTCACGGCGCCGATGGCTGGCACGATTACGCGTCTCATTGTAGAGGAAGGTGAAATTATCACGTCCGGCCGTTCCTCATTTTCACGCGGTGAGGCGATCATGCGTATCGCTGACCTTGACCAAATGATTGTCAGGACGCAAATCAACCAGGTCGAAATCGGAAAAATAGAGGTAGGACAACGCTCCGAGATCACCGTTGATAGTTATCCCGGTCGTGTCTTTCCCGGTAGGGTGAGCGAGATTTCACCGAGTGCAACGCAGCGCGGTCCGCAAAATCAGAGCTCTGTCATTACTTTTGAGGTAGATGTAGAAGTTATCGGTTCGCCGCCTGAATTGCGGCCCGGTATGTCTGCAGATGTCGATATCATTGTGTTTCAAGAATCGGATATCCTACAACTACCGATTCCCGCTGTGCTCAGTCCGGAGGTTTTCACTGTTAAAGCGAACGTAGACGCTGCAGCTCTCGGGCAATTTCAGGAAGGTCAAGCCCTCAAAATTCGGAATCTTATCGGAAGAGAATTCGCTGGAAAGGTCGGTAAAATCGACAGCGAAAAAGCGCGAGGCAACCTCGAAATTTTACTTGAAGGGCAGCAGAAAGGCTTGCGCAAGGGCCCGACAAAGATCGGGATTGTTATCGCCGACCAAAACGTCCTTCCCGATATAGAAGCCGAAGTGAGTAGCGAACGACAGTACTTTGTCAAGTTAGATACTGGTAAACCCAGTAAAGGCAAAGCGGAAAAAGGCGTTAAAACCCACATTACAATCGGACAGCGCAACAACACACACTTTCAAATCACGGGCGGTTTGAAGGAAGGCGATCGCGTTTTTGTGCCTTCTATGCAGGAATTAACAAAGGGACAAATGGAGGACGAAGGCGACGATGAGTAACAGATGCCGTATTGTTAGCCCAAGTTTGCTAAGTTCTGTTTTTATTTTTTCAAATCTATACTATATTTTTATTTTTTTTACTCTATACTAAGGAGCAATATCATGCTAATAGATGTACGAGATTTGACAAAAGTCTACCAAATGGGAGATGTACAGGTACACGCGCTGCGAGGTGTGAGTTTCACCATAACACAAGGTGAGTTCCTCGCTATTATGGGACCGTCCGGTTCCGGTAAATCAACCATGATGGATATCTTAGGGTGTCTCGCAACGCCAACATCGGGGGATTACTTCCTTGAAGGCGAAGAAGTCGGCAAGCTTTCCGATAATCGCCTCGCAGACATTCGCAATAAGAAGATCGGTTTTGTTTTTCAATCCTTTAACCTGCTGCCGCGGACGAGCGCGCTCAACAATGTTGAATTACCGCTTATCTACTCGGGTTTGGGGAGAAAAGAGCGGAAACGACGCGCATTTGAGTCCTTGGAAGCTGTCGGCTTAGCGGATCGCGTTGATCACAAGTCAACCGAGTTATCTGGTGGGCAAATTCAACGGGTTGCAATCGCTCGGGCTTTAGTCAACAAACCCTCAATGATTTTTGCCGATGAACCGACGGGAAACTTGGACACGCGTTCCGGGACAGAAATTATGGCGATCTTCAATAGGTTGAACGATGAAGGCAATACCATCATCATGGTGACACACGAAGCGGAAGTCGCTGAGCATGCAAAACGGGTACTCCACATCCGAGACGGTTTAATTGAACAAGATGTCAGACGGAATGGATATGAGGAAACTGCGGCTGACTGATCAGTGCAGATATACCTGACAAACGTTTATTAATGAAGGTAACCGCAGACGAACTCCGTCCGACACAACTATGCACCACGTCAAAATTACGACTCCGTCCCGCTTACACTTTTCCCTGCTTGACTTAAATGGGGCATTGGGGCGGGTTGATGGTGGATTCGGGCTTGCGATTGCTGAACCTAATTTCCAAATCATCGCTGAGCGGGCAACACGTATTGATATTGCGACTTCTGTGTACCGTGACCGCGCTGTTGCTGTGCTCCAACGATTTCAAAAAGCCTATCCGTTTCCCGGTATTAAGCTAACGTTTGAATCTGAAATCCCAATGCATTGTGGATTCGGGTCTGGAACCCAACTCGCACTCGGCATTGCCCAGGCTGTCAATGTGTTGTATCAACTCGGACTCGGGGTCCAAGAACTCGCCCAAGCTGTCGGGCGCGGGGGGACTTCAGGGATTGGCGTTGCAGCGTTTGATACTGGCGGGTTCATCGTTGATGGTGGGCACCGTTTTCCTGAAGAAAAAGCTTCGTTCCTTCCCTCCTCTGCTGTTGCGGATATTCAACCACCACCGATTTTATTCCGTTATCCATTTCCAGAATTGCCACTGTTGATTGTAATGCCGAATTGTTCGAGAATTTACGGCGATACAGAGGTAGAACTATTTCGTACGCTGTGTCCGCAACCGGAGGAGGTTGCGCAGAAACTCTCACACATCTTACTGCTCCAGGTACTTCCTGCCCTCATTGAAAATGATATGTCCAACTTTGGCAAAGCCTTAAACAATATTCAGACGTTTGGGTGGAAGCGCGTAGAAATTGAGGCACAAGGTGCTGAGCTGCAATTGACGCTTGACTACTTGCGGGACACTGATGCATTCGGGGCAGGTGTTAGTAGTTGGGGACCAGCGATTTGCGTGATAGCAGAAGATATTGAGAGGCTAAAACAAGAAACCGACACATTTCTGAAAACGCTACCGGATGGTGGCACCTGTTTTATCACACAGGCGAACAACCTTGGAGCAAGCGTTGTGTCAGGTTAAAAACAAAAACGAGCGGATGTTGTCAGCCGCCCGTTCGTGTCATTTATTCTTATCCCTTGCTTGGGGCATAATACGGATTATCCCCAGAAGCGTGATCGGTTGTATCAATCACGTGCTTAATTTCAGGAAAGACTTCCTGAATCATCGCTTCAATGCCGTGTTTGAGCGTGACATTCGCCATGCCACATCCTTGGCACCCCCCACCCATGTGGATATAGATAGAATCCTCTTCAACATTCAGCAGTTCTATTTGTCCACCGTGTGCAGCGACAGCGGGGTTAATCCGTTCATCGATGAGTTCCTGAATCTGTTGTGCTTTCGGGTTATCCCAAGCCGGCGTGTTCGGGTTTTCGATGTTGAACCCACTTGAATTCAGGTCGTCGACATAGTCGATCACAGCACCTTGAAGATCCGGCGCGCTTTCGGCATCGACGAGTACATTAAAATTCCCACATTCAACAACAATGTCATTTGCTTGGGCTTCAGTTGCTAAACCGAGGCTGTATTGGAATGCCGTAGCAGTTTTGCCTTGGATGCTAATACGTAAACCTTCAACTTCAACTTCTTCAGCTTCTATCACTGCGTGAATCTTCTCTTGTGCGGTTTCTGTCACCTTAAGCAAAGGGGTTTCATTTCCCGTGAACTTCTTCAAGAAATTCTTCATAGGTGCCTTCCGTGAGTCGTGTTATGCAGCAGTTTTTCCTGCCCAAGCTTGATCTGACTGAAATTCTCCCATTTCGTCATACAACACGCGCAGTCGTTTAATTGCCTCAATCTCCAGTTGTCGAACCCGCTCCCGCGTGACTTCCAGGGCAACGCCAATTTCGCGGAGCGTCTTACGTTCGCCATCTTCGAGTCCAAAACGCATTTTGAGTACTTTCTGTTCTCGCTCCGGTAGCCTTTTAAGAAATTGGGCGATCAGATCTTCGTTAATCATTTCTGCGATAGGACCTTCTTCACCACTGGTCGTGGGATCCTCGATTAAATCACCTAAGGTCGCAGCGGAGCGTTCATCGCTAAGTTGTAAATCCATTGAAATCGCATCAGCGTTAAACGTTAAAATTTCCTCAACCTGTCTCAAGGACAGATCTAAAGCTTCCGCTATTTCGTCGCGTCGAGGTTCACGTTGCAGCTCTTGGCATAGTGCCGCGTAGACAGCGTCAAACTTATTCATTTTCGCAACGACATAAGAAGGGAGTCGGATGGAGCGAGAGAAATTATCAAGCGTACGCATAATCGCTTGTTTAATCCACCAGATCGCGTACGTACTGAATTTAAAACCCTTCCTATAATCAAATTTACTCGCTGCTTTGATTAGTCCGATATTTCCTTCTTGAATTAGATCTTCGAGTGGAACATTGTGTCCTTGGTATTTCACAGCGATTGAAATGACGAGCCGTAAGTTGGCTTGTACAAGTTGATCTCTGGCTCGCTCCGCATCCGCAATATCACCATTCTCCATTTCACCGGCTTCAATGCGTTTCGCTAATTCAACTTCTTCTTCACGGGTCAGCAGGCGGTGACCCGCTACACTTCGGAGCCAACTCGTTAAAGCACTCTGATCGCTTCCTTTATAACTCTCTGGAGGTTCTGTTTCCTCTGCTGGATATGCTGCATCCATGTAAGGATCAACACTGTCAATACTTGTCGTTTCACCGAGAAATTCGGCTTCCATCTTTCTCCTCTCCTTTTATGAGGTTTGATAAAATGATACAGATATTAATGATACATTATGTTAAAACGTTTTGTCAAGTAAAATGTTTAAAAAAAAGTAAAATTTCCCTGACAAACCGAGATAACAAGACATTCTAACACAATTTTGCCGAAAAAACAACATAAAATGTAGTTAAACCGTTATTTTTCTCAAGAATGAACGCGCATTGACTACATTAAGTTCAAACCTGATAAAGCAATAGTCTATTAAGTTGCGTGTCCAATCAGTAAAATCGCTGCTGGCAATGAGGTCGCTTCTGTTGTTTCAAATGCCTTACTAATACATGAAATCTCATCGTCTGTTTCTAACATCTCGTAAGGCAGATGCCATGCCTTCAGCGTCGGTTCCAGAAAACTCGCTACAGAATCAATCCATTGGCCATCTACATCCCGATTGTGAAATCCACGATACCCAATAAATATGACTACCGGCACCCGCATGTTGACCACCGTGCCCCGGATCGCATCGCCGGATTCCAGCAAACCTGTATTTTGAATGATTATCACCGGTTTTTTACCGCCCACATACAATCCAGATGCGACAGCGAATGCCTCACCTTCGCGGGTTACCGTAATAACCTCAATGCCGGGGTCTGCCCGCAAAAGTTCATAAATTCGCGCACTGCCATTGTCTGGAACACCTACGGCGTGCGTGATTCCCTGTTTTTTCAGTTCATTTACAATCTTCTGTGCTGATGCCAATGTGTACCCCTACTTCTTGCAAATTTAATGCACAATGAATTACTTGACTAGGAATCGAACTGCTTCAGGGAACTGAAACTATTCTACTGTCGCCCTTCAACCAATGCATCAACAACCGTTGGATCCGCAAGGGTTGAAGTATCACCGAGGTCGGAGATGTCGCCTTCCGCGATCTTGCGGAGAATGCGCCGCATAATCTTGCCTGATCTTGTCTTCGGCAGCGCAGGCGTAAACTGAATCTTGTCCGGCGTGGCAATCGGTCCAATATGTTGTCGGACCGCTTGTTTAATACCCGTTTCTACCGCATCAGATGCCGATTCACCCGTCATGAGCGTAACATACGCGTAAATGCCTTGTCCCTTGATGTCGTGTGGATAACCGACGACTGCTGCTTCCGCGACGGACGCATGTTGACCGATTGCGCCTTCAACCTCCGCTGTACCCAATCGGTGACCTGAGACATTCAGGACATCGTCCACGCGCCCGGTAATCCAGTAGTAGCCATCTTCATCGCGCAGCACCCCATCGCCTGTCATATAATAGCCGGGGAATCGGCGAAAATAGGTGTCTAAAAACCGTTCATGATCCCCGTAAACTGTTCGCATGATGCCGGGCCACGCCGTTTTAATACAGAGATAACCCGTTGCAGGGTTACCTTCCACCTCGTTGCCTGCCTCATCTAATATCACCGGCTCAATGCCAAAGAATGGAAACGTCGCAGAACCCGGTTTCAGCGGTGTCGCAGCAGGCAGCGGGGTCATCAAAATACCACCGGTTTCAGTCTGCCACCATGTATCCACAATCGGGCACCGTTTCTCGCCGACAATGTTGTAATACCACAGCCATTCCGGTTCTTTGATCGGTTCACCCACCGTGCCGAGGAACCTGAGTGTGGACCTGTCGTATTTTTCGACCCATGTATCGCCTTCCTTCATCAACGCCCGCAGTGCTGTCGGCGCGGTATAGAAAATATTAATCTGATGCTTTTCAACGACTTGCCAAAAGCGTCCGAAGTCGGGATAGTTCGGCACGCCTTCAAACATAATGCTAATCGCACGATTCGCGAGCGGACCGTAGATAATGTAAGAATGCCCCGTAATCCAGCCTATATCGGCGGTGCACCAGTAGACATCACCTTCATGGTAGTCAAAGACCTGTTGGTGTGTATAGGACGTATAGACAAGGTAACCGCCTGTGGTATGCAAAACGCCCTTCGGTTTTCCTGTTGAGCCAGAGGTGTACAAAATAAAAAGCGGATCTTCGGCATTCATAACTTCCGGTTCACATTCAGCGTCGGCATCTGCCATCGCTTCATGCCACCAGATATCGCGCGATGCATCGAAATTGACTGTGTCACCTGTACGCGCCACGACGACAACTTTTTCAATAGATGGGCATTCTGCCACAGCTGCATCAGCATTCGCTTTCATCGGTATATCGCTGCGCGGACCCCGCAGTGCCGTGTCTTGTGTGATGAGCATCTTACACGCCGAGTCATTAATCCTATCTCGGAGGGATTCCGCTGAGAAAGCACCGAAAACGATGGAGTGGACAGCACCAATCCGCGCACACGCCAACATCGCAATCGCCAACTCTGGCACCATCTGTAGATAGATACAGACGCGGTCGCCTTTTTCAACGCCTTCTGCTTTCAGGACATTAGCAAACTTTTTGACCTCGGCAAGGAGTTCACTGTAACTGAACGTCTTATCTTCGGATGGACTATTTCCCTCCCAAATAATCGCGGTTGCATCACCGTGTCCTGCCTCTACATGCCGGTCGAGACAGTTATAGCAAGCGTTCAGTGTACCACCTTCAAACCATTTAATATCGCCGTTAACAAAGTCGTAATCGCGAACTGTATCCCATTTTTGATACCATGTCAACCGTTCCGCAACCGTTGCCCAGAATGCTTCTGGGTCTTGAATTGATTCGGCATATTGTGTTTGATATGCTTCTAAACTGTCAACGTGTGCATCACCGATCGGATAAGCAGTCTCCACCGGTGGAAAAATATTGTTAGCCATTTTATATGTTCGTCTCCTCTACAAATCAATCTCCAGTTCTCAAAATGCCTCTACAAGTTGTATAGGACATATTCTATAGGAAAACGGTGTAGATGTCAACTGCAATTAGCGGATATTTTTGTAAGAAGGTGAGTTTAATGACGCTGAGCAATTCCGAAACAGCAAATATACCTTGCGTTTCTAATAGAAAATGTAGTATAATTATCAATCAACGAACTGTTTATTTTCATCGCATAGCAGGTATAGAACGATTGTCAATAGGAACGGAGACACGCCGATGAGAGAAATGGGGAACTGGCGCGAGTATCAAATTAGGAGACTTGCTAATGATCAGGAGGCAGCGATTGATTATCTCCAATTGACATTGGAGGAATACCAAGCTGATGGCGATCTGCCCTTCTTCCTGAAGGAGCTTCGGGTCTTTATAGCATCACAAGGGGGAGTTGTTGAAATTTGCAAACAAACTGGTATTGATACCAAAACGCTTTTAGATATGTTCTCTAATGAGGATGCTACACAATTATTAGATACATTTAGTTCTCTGTTAAACGCGCTTAGGCATCGTCTAGTGATTGAAGATACACACGCTAAGCATCTGTCACCTGTCAAACAGACCCCAACCAGTCCATAGCGGTTTGTTCATCTTGCTCAATAGCGATTTCGACTGCGCACTTTGCACATTCCAGAAGGTCTTTAGCCTGCTCGCGTAAACTAAAGGATTCGATAACTTTCTGTTGGATTTCAGCTTGCTTTTCGTGGTGCAGAATCGGGATAACTGTCCCAGCTACTTGGTCTGGTCTCCAATGGAGAATGACTGACCCACCTACATCCCGATTAATTTGCTCTTGTGTCAGGATGGAATTAAGCACCAGAGTTAAGTATTCGTTTCCGATCTTATCCGTTTTGCTTTTCAACCGGAGTATACCGCCAGCAGGGATCATTTTTTCAGGGACTTCGCGCAAATAGTAAGCTATGCCGGGGGTTGCGTCCTTACTGAGAAGGATCTCTCCCTGTTTAGGTTGGTGTTCCGTGATTTCTCCGTACAATTCTTCTGAGATGTATTTCTCTTGTGTGATTTCAAACGGACTGAGATTACTCACCCGAACAAACGGAACGCCGGTCTCAAGGTATTCTTTACTACCCACCTCAACACATTTTTTAAGGGTTGCCAGATTTCCCAAAGTATCCCAACCGCCCGGATAATTTTTGATGGTATTGATAATATCATCGTATCTTGGCTGGAAGTAATCAGCGTCAATGCGTTCCGCGCGTTGCATGCTTGCATAATCCGTGGTAAAGGCTAATTTGTGCTTCGGTTGCCAATCGACGAGTCCGAGTTCACTCAGAAGAAGGACTTGGGTTTCGGCATACCGCGTCTTTGATAATTCCGTTAGTTCTTTTGATCGGAGATAGGTTTTTTCGATCACAGATGGAAGGTTATTCCAATTCGGTATAGGAATTTGATATAAAAAGTACGGGGCAACTTCAGGTTGGGCACTCCCGTACTTACCCTTTTCTATTAATGCTTTACCATATTTGGTGTTAAGGAAAATGGCGAGAAAAAAAGGGTTTAAGTTTCCGCTTTTGAGGATAAAGGTATGGGACGACGAGATAGCATGACTATTTTCAAGATAGATAGCACACTGACCAGCATTTGCGCCAGATCGCGTTATCAGAATGTCTTTATATTCTATCGTGTTTTCCTTCAAACGCTCTGCGTCTTCTTCCGATATATAGACCGGATTCGCTGTCAGATCAATGGAGAGCGGACGCACATTTTGCGCTCTTAAAAACGGAACACCATTACCCACATAATTTCGCTTTATCTCTTTGGGGTGTCTGATGTTGACTTGAAAGTCAATGAGTTTGCGCGAACCAATCTCTTCAAGTCGGCGTTGAACCTGTAGATAATCAGGTCCAAAAAACTCCGCATCAAACCGCAGAGAATGGGAGGCATCCACTATAGATTGGTAATCAACGATAGAATACTGCATTTAGAACTTATGTAAAAAGGATTCAATTAGAAATAGTATTATGATCTTTTCTCACCTTAAAGTTCTAATAAATTCGGGGCGTTCGACAATCGGTAAAGATACATGACAGTAGGGAGCTGCAAGGTTCCGCTGCATATTCGACAATCGCTTTTGGATTTCCCCGTGGCATGTCCTCCATTGGTTGATCATCGGTTGATCCGATGTTGCCACTATGTGCATGCCCAAAAGGTCTCCATTCGGAGTTGTTCCAAATGTCGCTAACGCAAGTACTTCTGCATCTTCTTTTGTGAAACCGTATTCTTGTAATCGTCTTGTCCATCGTTTGAAGTATCGCGCGGGATAGGAAACTTGCGTTGCTGCCAAGAAATGGCGGATAATCACACTATAACGTGATAAATGATTTAGACGCTTTAACAAGGTATAAGTCTGGGGAAGAATGAACAACGTAATGTTATTGGAGTGGGCACGCTGGTAGAAGTGGAGTGCAAAGAGTTCGGTATCAGTAAATGTCACCAAGCGTCCCTCCACAAGTTTCAGCATGCCTTCCATGATATAGCGTGCTGTAACTTTATCAAGCAGGCAGCGCATTCGACTGAACCTCCACTTCTTCTAAGTCTTCAAGTGCGTCTTCACTCCATTCATCCCAAAGTCTTTCTCGCTCCGCATCAGATAATTCAAGGTATTGTCCAAGTGTGAAGCCCTCTAAGAAAGGTTCATCCAAGGATAACGGTTGTCCATCAAGTTCCACCAAAAGTTCTTGTTTGAGTTGATCGACGGCTTGCGCGGCATCGTCAAGCAATTTTCCTTGCTTGATTGCATCAGTGGCCAACTCCGGGACCATTGCTAACAACTGTTGTCGGTCTTGCGGGCGCATCCGTTTAATCACGGCAGCAACCTGTTCAAGACTGACCGGTAAAGTGAATATATCTGTTTGCATGATTTCCTCCTATCAGTATTTGCCGATGTAGGTACACTTTAGCGTGCACGCCGCAATTCAAAAATCAGATTTACGTCAATTATAATAACGCAAATTGCCACCTTTGTAGCATAACCTGTTAGGTTGTGCATACGAATGCGCAAACTAAAATTGGACGCTACAAAATCACGCAGTTCACAGATCACAGATTTAACCCCTATTCAGTGGGTAGGAAACCAACACGCTACCGGGGTCCCCGGCCGTTACTGCGGGGCGGTAACGCTGAGTATGTCTGTCACTGTGATACTCTCATTATACTACATTTTTGACAGAAGGTCAAGAAAAAGTAAGGAGCGGGTATTCCTCCCAAACCTATGAGGATTAGGTCTCCTGCCCGAAGATTAGATGAAATTGCTCACTTCCGTACTTTGGTGGATAATATTTGGACATGTTTTATCTCCAAAAACTCAAATCTTCACGCTTTGCCCATTCAATAAAGGCTTCGGCGATTCCATCAGGGAGTTCCTCGTTGTGGTTATGTAGGTCATGATCAACGATCAGATGACCATTTTTGTCCAATTTGTGCTGCCCATCACTGTTTTGAAGAAAAACATAATCACCGGAATTATCTTTACCGCCTTTCTCGCTCACTGCTAAAAAGACGGAGTAGTTATCAGCTTTTCGGCAGAGGGGACCCACGTTTGGATCATCGTTCCACTTTTGCACGAACAGAACACTCGTTTTCGTGCCAGTATGCGGTTTAAAGGTGTTACCGTGCAAACTGACGATAGCCAAAATACGGGCGCGTTCGGCGATAAATTCACGGACGTATTTGTCAGATGTGTTGTTAAATCTGCCTTGCGGTAGTACAATCGCCATACGACCACCGGGTTTGAGGAAATCAAGATTGCGTTCAATAAACAGAATATCGCGGCCGACTTTGGTGTGTGCTTTGCCGTTCTGCTTAAAGGTGAGGTTGTATTGATGGAGGATACGGCTCTCCTTGATGTCACCGGCAAAAGGTGGATTCGCCATTAGAATATCAAAACCAAATGACTTGTTCTCGTCTTGTTCCGTCCTTAACGCTTTGAGACGATCAAAACCGTCGCCATAAGTGCGGCCCCAGCTGCTATTTCTCTCTGTGCTGTCGTCCCACCGTTCATAATCCAATGTGTTGAGGTGCAAAACATTCGTTTCACCGTCTCCTGCGATCAGATTGAGAGTTCTCGCCACCCGAACGGTCTTTTCGTCGAAATCGATGCCAAACACTTTGAGGACATGCTCCTTGTCTTGTTCTGGGATTTCTGCGTTCGTGAAAAGCGTTCCAGTCAGTTTGAAAATTGTATGCACAGGAAACCCACAACTCCCAGCAGCGGTATCAATCATATATTCCCCTTGCTGAGGATTGAGCATTTTGACACACATATCTATGACATGGCGTGGCGTGAAGTATTGCCCTTTTTCACCTTTCGCAGATTTACTCACCAGATATTCAAACGCTTCATCTACAACTTGTAGATTGGAGTTGAACAACTTTATATCCTGCAAACTTGAAACACAGACCGCGAGATGACTGTCCGAAAGTTCAAACGCTGAATGTTCCGGAAAAACGCCTTTCCATTGGTCTCTTGCCTCGTCAAAAAGTCGCTGAATTTTGGTTTTGAGCTCGGTGTCGGTTTGACCGGTGTTTCTAAATGCCATGACTCGAAATCCATCGTCCAAAATATCTTCCGCTCCCAGCCGAATAATATCATAGTCCGATTCGTATGTTACGCTGGACCCGTGTTCTTTGTGGGTATTTTGTGCCTGACGAACAAAATAATCAATAATTCCTTTGTCTTTATAACTGAGTGCCTCATCATAGAGTTTGGTAAAGATAAGTTTAAAGACTTCTTCAAAGACATCTACGCCTGCATTGGCGAGTACCTCATCCTCTAATTCCAAAATAATGTCTTTTAAAGATTTCCGTTCTGTGACGAGTTTGTCCTTAAGTATGAGGTCCTTAAGGGTAAAACGTTCGCTGAGGATATCCGCCAAAGTCTGACCAGCGTTAGGAATATCGGTAATATCTTCAAAATAGTTTGGGTCTCTCCGGTGGTAGTGCGAAATCTGTTGTCCGTTTGTCCATACAGCGATAGGCGCGCCAGTGGCGTTGCAGTAGGAGCGGAGTTGCGCTTTGCCATCTTGGAGTTTCGGCTTTTTGACTTCAACGATAATATAAGGGGTATCGGCTCTGTCCTTGTCAAGGATAACGATGTCAGCGCGTTTCTTTTCTCTACCGAAGTTGACAAGATGCTCAAACCGCACACGTTCTCGGGGGTAATGATACCGGTTCAAGAGGCGTTCCACATACAATTGACGGATAAGTTCTTCAGGTTTTAGTTGGACAGCCTTTCCTCGAATAGGGCAGTAAGTGATGGGTCTCTTTTTGCCCTCTATCCTTTGACGTAAGTCCTGAATTTCGGATGTGTCGAATAGATCAAGGTGATAATTGCTATCTTTGAGTATCGTTTGGATGATGTCGCATTGTGCCATAATTTTCTCTGTCTACTGAAACGTGTTGCCCCTTTTCTGTTTGTAGGTATGTTTCTGTCCTGTTTCGTTATTTTTTTATGACTAAAATCCAATCAGCTAAGCCTGGATGAGCCGCTCCCGTTCCAACTCCTCTATTCGCTGACGGAGCACTTTGATTTCTTCTTGTTGATCGCGGAGTGCCCTAATTTCTGCTTCTTGTTGATCGCGGTTTCGGTTGTATTGATAAACAATAATCCCCATTGGCACTGCAACGAAAGCAATAATGGCAACGATCAAGGCAATGATTAAATGCCCTTGGAAGTCTATTCGTTTCCCTAAGGCTTGACTTTCAGAAGTGATGCGGTCCCCCAGTTGCTTCTCCACTTCATCAATACGTTTTCCAAGCCGCACCTCCACTTCATCAATGCGTTCTCCCAACCGCACCTCAACCTCGCTAACAATCTGGCGGATCTTCTCTAAATCCTCAACGCTCAATTCACCAAATGCAGATGGACTGAAGCACAAAAGTCCCGCGATCGCAAAAACCAATCCTAACATTTGCATAATCAATTCTCCATACTTTACCTGATAAATGCCTCTACACTTTACGAATTATAGCACAATTACCGAGCGTCCGCAATAGAATTTTTAGAAAAAGTAGTGCCGAAAAGTCACAGCCACCACATCCATTGTCATCGCAACGAGCCAGTGAATCGCCGCACCATAGAGGAATGACCGCGTTTCAAATGCTAACACACCGAGCAATACCCCCGCGATGATTGAACCGAGTGCTTCCGGCAGCGGTTTGGAATAGTGCATCACCGCAAACGGTATCGTCTGAATTAGGATAGCATAGTTTCCAAATTTCCGTTCCAATCCGAAAAGCATAAACCCACGGAAAAAGAATTCCCACGAAAACATGTAAACACCGTACGCGAGTTGGTACAGTAGAAACGCTTGCCAACTCGTTGCGACGACCTTGCAAAGCGGATACTTTGCGACAAAAGGGGGGTATACGATAACTGCAAGGACAACCACCGGTATCATCAGCATCCATGCAGCTCCTGTCACGCGCCATCCGAGTCTCTGATCTCCGAGTCGAAACCCGTAATCTTTCAGGCGTTCTGCTGTTCCAAATTTCGCAACGAGAGCAGGGACGAGTAACAATGTAAATGCCGTGATCAAAAACCAGTAGTAGTACGGGTAACTTTCTGCCAGAGGTCCGTGTCCGAAATATTCTGCGAAGTGACGATTGAAAAAACTCCGTCGGCTATAGGTCCTGTGCAGTGTTAACAATAGCGCAGAGGCGAGCAAGATAACAGTCGCTTGTCGTTCCCAACCGCGTAGATACTTTTCTTTTAATGTTTGGATGTGAAAAACCATCTTGAATTCCTGTCGGTTTTACGGTATTATACCGTGACCAGTAAAAATTTGCAATTGATGGACGGTAGTGCTCTGTCCATTTTCAAACCTACGTTGTCTATCTAACAGAAGCCCCAATATGCTAAAACCTGAGCAGGTCAACCGCATTTTAATCATCAGACTCGCACCCCTCGGCGAAACGGTTTTAACAACCCCCGTCATCCGCGCCTTACGTCAGCACTTTAGAGAGGCACATATCGCTTACATGGTAGCACCGACGCGAGAGGATTTGGTGTCCGCAAATCCACATCTCAATGAGGTGCTTACCTACCATGCTTCGGTGCCGAAACTTATCTATCAAATCGCTCGGCGAAAATTCCAGATGGCGGTTGTACTACAACCAACCTTCCGCTTGGTGTTTCATACATTTCTTGCTCGAATTCCGTTTCGTGTCGGTTTTGAAACGAACGCTGCGGGCAAGAAGTTATTAAGCCTCGCGGTACCAAATAACACCGCACAGCACGAGACGCAACGCTATCTTGATGTTGTTCGTGCCTTAGATGTTGAAGTTATAGAGGATGAGCCGGAGGTGTTTGTTGACAGTGCAGGGATGGCGTGGGTGAACAATTTTCTTGAAAAGCGGAAGTTTGATGATGGCAAGCCTATTGTCGGTCTCAATCCAGGCGCAGCGACCGTGTATCGCCGCTGGCATGCAGCGAATTTTGCCGCGCTCGGGGATCGACTGCACGAAACTTATAGCGCACATATCGTCATCACAACCGGACCGCGGGAGGGTGGATTAGCGGATCAGGTAGCCGAACAGATGGTATATTCACCGCTTATTGTGAGTCAGGCGACCCCAATGCAACTCGCCGCACTGCTACAACAGTGTCGGCTCTATATAAGTAATGATACAGGACCGATGCACCTCAGTACTGCGGTGAAAACGCCTACAGTCGCCTTATTTGGTGCGTCAAATCTTACCCAGTGGGCACCCCCGTGGGACAAGCATGCCGTGCTTGCCCGTAAAGACTGCCCGTTTTTGAAAACACTTTCCTCCAAGGCGTGGGACGCGCATCCCGATCGCGCACGCGAAAATCTTGCGGCGATCACGCCAGAGGCGGTTATGGAAACAGTGGAGAAACTCGCATGGTAAAATCTAAACACGGCCAAGGCGAAGCGTTAGAGGCACAACGCATCAAAAATTGTCTAACCGACATTCGGGATAGAATGTATCGGCAGGCACTTTTACTGACAACTGTCCGTATGTGTTTCTGTGGACTCATGCTGCTTGCGCTTCTATTCCTCCTGAATCGAGTAGTTCCCCTACCGATGCAAATATCAAGTATCAGCTGGATGATCATGTCCGTAGCGATAGGCGTAGGCATCTGCATCAGTTTCAGACATCGCAAAGATTTACGGCTTGTCGCGCGGACTATTGACGAAAAGATGGAACTCAGAGAACGTCTCGGCACAGCGTTTGAATTGATACAGACGGCTCCGCAAAGTGATTTCGCACAACGCCAAATCCAAGACACCGCAGAAGTTGTAGAAACTTTAGAAATCGCAAAGGTCTGTCCGTATCGTGTCCCAAAGTTAATGAGATTATTTCCAATTCCTTTGTTGTTGATTGGATTATCTTTCGCTATTCCACCGTTCTATGAGGCGCCGCAACCCCTCACCGACCTCCAGCAGGAGGCATTGGATAAAGCCATTCAGAACCTTGATGGGAAACAGCTCAAAAATTCGACCCTACAGCAGCAAATCAGCGATACCATAAATCAGTTGAAAACCGCAAAGGACCTTGACACGGCACGAAGAAATCTCAGCGACTTAAAAAAAGAGGTACGCGAGCAGCAATCAGAGCAAAACGCTATCACCGAAGCCGCAGCGGCGACGCAAAACTTTCGCGGTATGGATGCCAACCAACTCGCTGCAGAACTGCAAACGTTCGTTGAACAGCCTGAGATACCGCCCGAACTCCAAGCGGAACTCATGAATCTCTTTGAACGTTTGGCTGAAAATCTACCGGAGGGGCCACTCAACGATTCACTGAATCAGATTCAGGGCAAGTCAGTTACATCGGAGACGTTGCAGGACATCATTGACGCGCTTGAGATGATGGAGGCATCAACCGACCTCGCGCAACTGGAGACACAACTCACGGCGAGCCAGAAGGAATTAGCGTTGGCGACGCTTGAAATTGAAACTTCAGAAGGTGGCGTTGCGAATAGCGATGGGGCCCCTGGGCAAAACGCTGGAAGCAGTGAAGTACAAGGGACTCTCGAAGGCGCGTTGAATGCCGATCCACCGTCAGAGTTGCAGACAACCGATGCAGAGGAAGTGGAGAACGAAACAGACACGACAGGTGCTGCGCCGCTCATTGGCGAGGAAACACCAATCCTACAAATTGATGGACAGCAGTTGGTACTTACAGCAGAGGTTTCGGGGCATACACAAGGTTTTTCTGATGCCACTACGGATGAGATTAGCAACAATGACCCCGTCTATCTACCTTTCAGCGATGTCGTCCTCAATGCGGAGCGCGCGTATGCCGAAGCCGTGAGCAATAATCGTATTCCTGTTCGATATCAAGCACAGATTAAAGCCTATTTGGAGGCAATTTCGCAAGAAGATGAAAAAGAGCCTGATTAAAATCGCAACCGCTGTCGGCATTGTTGCAATAGTTTATTTCGTGTTGAGACACTACGGCATAACAGACGAGATTCGGTTAGAAAATGTTCCCAAAATCAAGACATGGGTGGCGAGTTTTGGGGCAATTGCACCCTTCGTCTATATTGGACTTTATCTTGTCTCGACTGTCTTTTTCCTCCCGGGGTCCCCGGTAACGGTATTGGCAGGTTTCGTCTTCGGACCGTTATGGGGTGTCTTCTACGCCTCCATAGCCTCTATTATCTCCGTCTCTGTCGCATTCCTTATTGCCCGCTACGTCGCTCGCGACCTTGTTGAAGGTTGGGTCAAAGACAATGCACAATTCCGCAAGATCGATGAGCAGGTTGAAGAACAAGGATGGCGGATCTTGATGTTCACACGCTTGGTCCCGATTTTCCCGTTTAACCTTCAAAATTACGCCTATGGGCTCACCAGCATTCGGTTTCCAATTTATGTACTCGTCTCTGCTATCTTTATGTTACCGGGGACAATCGTACTCGTTCAGTTGGGGGGCGCGTTTGTCAGTGGCGAAGGCAACTTTTGGAAGACCGCAATCTATCTCGGGATCGCGGGCATCCTGATGCTTTTACTCTCATTGATTCCGAGATTTTTGCGAAAAAATCAGACGAAATTATGACTCAAAGAAAGTGATTAGACCGCCGAATTAACGCCGCTATAGCAGTAAGTGCTTCTTCACGGGTTCGGATGTCGCCATCAAACTGCCGTTCTTCAACCTCTTTTAGCAACCTTCCGATCTGCTGCCCTTCTTTCAAATCAAAATGCTTAATCAAATCATCTCCAGTGATGAGTCTACCCTGTTTGCTAATTGGCAGGATATGTTCATAGTACGTGTTCGCAATCTGTTGAAGTGATGTCGGATCCATCGGATGTGACGCTGCCGCATAGAGAAGTACACCCCACCAGTCGGAGGCGTATGTTCTGAGAAAGCGAATGATCTGTTTTCGGGTCAATTGCTGAATTTCATTTTTAAGTGCTTTAGTTCCGCTGAGAAGACGTTTCATAAACTGTGTCGCTTTACGACTCAATCGAAGCTGCGCGCCGATACCATCGTAATTATCTTCCAAGAGTAGACTAAGTTTGATCAAAGAACGCCGATTGACCTCTGCCCCAAGTTTTTCTTGCAGGTAGTCATTAATTTCGCTGCGGTATGTGTGGAGTCCCATCGGGATTGGGCTTTTTTCAAAAGCCTCAAGTGGATTCCAGGAACTGCCTGCCGCTTTTATTGACGGGACGACTTCGGTAAGCAATCCAACTGTTTCCATTTGTTGTAGATATGGATATGACTTCTTAACATTAAAGATTTTCATCAGTTCGTCGCGGCACCGTTCCGATGCTATCTTAGAGAGTAACGCTCGATGCTTTGTTACCAAATTAATCGCGCTTTCGGCGATCTTGAAATCCAACTGCGCCGCGAATCTGTAAATCCGCAGCAAACGAACGGGATCATCTCGCACCACCTGTTCACTCGGAAATCGGAGTAAACCTGTCTCTAAGTCTTTCGTACCGCTGCACGGGTCAATCACGTGAAGAGAATTTTGTTCACACGCGTTATGTGTAACCGATTCCACATTTTCAAACGCAATTGCCATCGCATTGATTGTCAGGTCCCGCAAACGTAAATCCTCAGTGAGCGATGCAGCCCGGAATTGCGCAAAATCCATGCTTAAAGACGGTCTCTGCGAAATGTCATGTTGTTTGACAATCACACGGGCAGTGGACGGGTTTTCTTCAAGCGCGATGCAGGTCGCGCTGATACTATCAGCAAACGCCTTGGCAAACTGAATCGCATCCGAGGCTAAGGCGAAATCAATATCTGTCGTCTGGCGTTTGAGCAATAAATCTCTCACACTGCCACCGACGAGATAGAGCTGTACACCGCGTGCGTTGGCAAAATTACCGAGTGCCTGCAGGGTCGGATTGCCAAATAGTTCTTGAAGCGTCTGAATCGTTGTGTTCATGGGTTGGCTCGTGCCTTTTGTCGTTGTGCTTTCCGTGAACGCAATAGGATGCCGTCCAGATGGAGATGCGTTGCATAACCGATGAAACCTGCCACGTAGAAGGGGATACCACTCAGGACAGCGTGTGGAAGGTCATCCCAATCTCGTAACGCATTGAACTGCTCCGCGAGGGTACTCCCCGACTTCCATTCTGGATATCCAGCATAAATCGGAACGAACAGGAACACACTGGGCAGCAAAATCATAGTCAGTTTCGCGTGTGTCCACCCGCGATGTTTGCTCATAATCGGGAGCATCGCGAAGAGACCTAAGAGTGCTGATTCCAGGTACCTCTGTAAAAAAACAATCAGGACCACATTTAGCACAAAGAGTACACTATAAAATATCTTCTGACTCTTGCTCTTGATGTCAACATCTGGCCACAATCCAAACAGCACTGATACGGCAAAGCAACCGATGATTTGTAGAGGAGCCCTCACCGGTGGAATCGTTGGATTCCAATCTGGTGGCATTGTATCATAAAGGATTGGAATGGCAAGGGCGGCTATAAGTGAGATGATGAAAAAGGTACTGTAAGCGACTAACCCACCGATCCAGTGTTCACGGAACATACTCATGGTAAATATTATAGCGTACTTTTTTGAAAAATAAAATAATTTCTACTGAAAATGTCAGACAGATTTTCAACCCTAGGCCCGGTAGATGAGATTTTGCAGTGTACTCATCCAAATCCGATCTGCATTCCTAACCGCACCGGCTTTGAAAAAAAAAAGCGAAAAACTCCATAATTTCTTAAAACTTACTTTAGTCATTTCCCACCTTTTTTGCCAATCCACTACACAAATACGGGCATCCGTTCATCCGTTTTTAAATTTGACATCTTTTGGGATATATGATATAATTCTTCATAAGCAAGGCGGCAAAATCGAAAAAATAGTGCTACCGGGCATTTTACGCTCACATTTCACAGCGAAAAATTGCAGATGATGAACCAACCTATCAACCTCAAGATGCTAAAAGTGCTGATGCCAGGTATGCACCACCTGAGTGCACATTGTTCGTTGGTAGTGCTTGTGTTTTTGGTTAATACCATCAAGTTTACTCCCCCCCCCGCTTACCTACGTTAAGTGTTTTACTTCACAAGGTCCATACAGTCCCTTTAACTGTTGTAGAGATCTTTCGCGCCCGCGTGCTGTCTTCGTCTCACACGAAGCACCCCACCGCGGGCTTTCGGCGTTGCATCGCAGACTGCACTAATAAGTGTGGATCCTCGCGAAGCAACTTTTTGGGTTTTACAATAACATCGGAACGTGCTATTCTAAGGCATGTTTCCCTTGTTGTCATAAATCTTCAGTATTTTCAAATCACTTTATACATACAAGGAGAAAAACTGTGTTTTTAGATAAGTTGAAACATTCGTATGTCGTGTACCTATCCATTCTGGCAATCTGCGGGCTGGTATTTTTCCCTATTGACGGGGACTGCGGATGGACGTACATGGATGAAGGATATAGTTCGTTTTCTGATTCTTCCTCTGAAAGCCACGGCGGAGGCTGGACCCTGAGTGGTTCCGTGTCTGCTGGCTCAAGTAGTGCTTCAGCCTCAATGGGACCGTCCATTAAAAATCCCACCGCTTTTAACGGACCCTACCGCATAAGAGTTGCGGATTACACCGGAAATGCGACGGTAGAGGCTTCTCGGGCGGAATGCTACGCAAAGGTCTATTGTAGTGGTGCTTGTTATGCACAAGGCTATGGAGGATGCTGGGGGCATTGGTCTACAGTCCCTGCAAGAACAGATCCTGGAAAAGGATCTTTCCTTCAGGCCTGGGTCCTAATGGTGGAGAAAGAGGTTAAGGAGGTGACTGGAAAACAAGTTTCTGATCCTACAATAACACTAAAGATAGAAGTCCCTTTTGGTGATGAACGTGCAAAGGTAGGAGCTGAGTGGACAAGTGGTGGTGAACTCTATAAGACAGAGACTCATACAACAATAAAGAAGGTTGTTCCACAGGCACAAACTTCAAAGTCTGTAAATGCTTATGTTTCAGGTCGCGCTGAAGCCAGCAAATCGGCGTGGTGTGCTTATTTTGTCTTTGCTGGCAATGCCTATAGTTCCGCCGATGCATCATATACCACTTATGGTGAGTAAACTAAACCCCGTTTTACTGTAGGCTTTACAACAAAGTTGGGGCAGTACTTGAAACAAGGAGTGCTGCCCCTCTGTTCTACGAAAAGGAGAATCCTATGAATCGTAAACGTCTGTTTATTGCAGGACCTCTCTTACTCGCCCTTGGGGTCGCCTTATTTCTCTTCCTCAGCGCGGAGTCCCGCACTTCTTTGCTGAAAAGTATTCCATTCACGTCTGAAGCCCGGGCAAGAGCTGAACGATTACGATTGCACCCGTTGGCTTCAAAGGAAAAGAGAGCGGCTTTTTTGATAAATACACCTGTGCAGACATGGGATGATTGGATTGATGGAAAGATTGAAGATGCGATTGGTGTTTATGTAGAGCATGGCGGACTTAAAACCGCCGAAGATATTGCAGCATATAAAATAGATTACCGCTCTAGATTAGTAGAGATGGTGGCACCATACAAAGCAGCGAATTTGCCACCACCTACCTCTCTCGAAGAGGGGATGCCTGAGGAGAAACTATATCCAAATGCAGGCAAGCCTGTTATTGTACAGCCCAAACCCTACGAAGGCCCCCAGACCACAGAAGCACTCATGGCAGCCTATGACGCAGGGTATGTGGAGCTCTTTCCAAAGACTCTCAGATATGATGAACACTACCCGCGCGAGGAGTGGCTACAGCGTATCCTTGATAAGGGCATTGTGATTGAAAACGCCACCGATTACGACTACTATATGAAATCACGGTTCTATCTCATTCAAGCACGCGAGAACCCAAATAGATGGCAAAGTGGACTCTACGGTGTGCCACCCGTAAGTGCGTATGACGCTTATGAAGACGCGTTTATTGAACGAAAACAGTGGGAGCGACAAGTCTACAAGGACTTCAGAGCGGCAAATCCGAATACCCCTGGCACTATCTACTTCCCCGAAAGCCAGCCCGATAAATACTTACCCGTGACAGGAAAGATGACTTATGTATATAGAGATGGACCTGTAACAAGGACTTGGGGCACACACCTCACAGATGAACAACGGAATGCTTTACACTATCAAGGCGTTCACCCTGAAGATATTGAAATTGTTTATGTGGACGAGGATTACAACGTCCTGACAAAAAACCCAGAACCTTACGATCCGAAAAAAGATGGTATTGTTGTTTCTTCGGAAGTAATTTTTCAGGAAGATCCAGGGCAATTCGGTGAATTCGCTCCGAATGCGGAGACAGAGACAGCGGGTGAGTTTCTCGGCGATACCGAAAACTACGGGCACGATACTTATGAGACAGAACGTGCACAGGATGCTGCAGCCGCAGCACAAGCCGAATTTGAGAAATTTAAGCAGCAGCTCCGGCAGTTTGAAGAATTCGCCAACATGACAGACGCTGAGTTGACAGCAGAAATTGAAAATCATTTTATGCCGCAAATCCCCACAGTGGAAAAGCTTGAATCCAAAATCTCGGAACAGTTTAACCCCGAAAGATTTTCAAAAGCGATGGAAACCTTGAATCGCTACGGGCCTGAGGAAGGAATCCGCCGTCTGAAAGAGACTGATCCGGCAGTCGCTGAACAGGTAGAACGACTCCTGAAAAAAGAGTAATAAGATTAGAGAATGTTAAGGCAAAAACGTAACAAACACGTTGCACGATTTATCGTGCCTACATCCTCTGAAACCCCGTTCATCTCACGCGTCCGCTATCTTGAGATTGTGGACGCGTGCTTTCTACACGCACAAACATCACGTCCACCGCACACACCCTTCGTTTTCAAGCACCTCATTTTCTATAGCACACCCCGAAATAGTCCCTACACTAACTATAGTGAATCCTAAAAATAAGTAGACATCTTTGTAGCATAAACTTCCAGTTTGTGCCAGTCTGAATGCCTGTCATAGGCATTCAGACTGTTTGAGAGTGCCCAATTAATTATAGGTTTTACTATAAACAGTCAAGATAGGTTTTGGGAAACCGAGTTCACGTTTTCCGAACAATTAATCAGTGTGCCAGAGATAGTATAGCAGCGGCAGCTTTTTAATTTGACTTATAGCATCCAATATGATACAATTATATCATAATCTTTTGTGAATCTTACTTTAGTTGCATGTTTTGGCTTGACTGTAACACGGAAAATAGGTATTATGTAATACAATACAGGTAATGGAAGAGAATTAATACACCGTTGCTTGGCAATCGGTAGAAGTTGTATAACGCAGCTGCTTTAGAATTAGAGGCGGGTACGTTTACCTCAGTGCTACGCCTTCCATCTGCAGGATACAACATAACATAAACCGCGAGGGACCTCTACTATTGGGATATTTCGCGTTTTTTTATATATTTACATTACATAAGGTATGACAACAACCGAGAAAAACGCTATTATTGAGATGTTAGCACCGATGCTTGACATGGATGGTTTTGAACTCGTGGATATTGAGACGCACGGGCAGACCTTGCGCTTACTTATTCACAAGCAAGGCGGGCTTTCGGTAGCAGATTGCCAAGCTGTGAACCATGTCGTACACCCGATTTTAGAAGTCCATGAATATTTAGCGAGTTACGCACAGTTGGAAGTCGCCTCACCCGGGATAGATAGACCTTTGCAAACCGCCAAGGATTTTCAGCGAAATTGTGGGCGAACCGTTCAGATAGAAGTCGCTTCGGAATCGGAAAATGAACAGAACTCTCACGTACAAGGCACCGTTGTAGAAGTACATCCGGAGCGGGTCGTCTTGGCACAAACTGGCGGGAAAAGTATCTCTGTTCAGATTTCACAAATTCGCAACGCACACATACATCTGAAATGGTAACTGGCAAAAGCGAAGGATGCACATCCTACGCTTCTGTAAAAAATTGGAAAGGAGTGCGCGGACTAAAATTATATGACCTGTTATTGGCATGTCTATATAAAATAAGGGTTCGCGAACGTTATTTATGTTAGAGAATCTCCAAAATGCTATTCGTCAAAATACCGCGCAGACAGATTTACCTGAAGAGGTGTTTATTGAGGCGATAGAGGAAGCACTCCGGGCTGCTGCACGCCGGGTTTACGGTCCCGAAGCCGATGTCTCTGTTGAAATTAATTTGGAAAAAGGCGATATACGCTGCTACGTTCCTAAAACAGTCGTTAATATTATGCGTGATTTTTCCACAGAGATTCCTATTGAGGAAGCCATAAAACTTCAGGAGGACGTTGAACTCGGTCAGGTGTTGAACGTCGAAATCAATCCGAGCGACTTTGGTCGAATCCCAGCACAATTGGCGAAGCAAATCCTTTTCCAAAAGATCAAACAGGCAGAACGTGAAAGAGTCTATCAGGAATTCGTTGGCCGCGAAGGTGAGGTCATCACGGGCTACGTCCAGCGTTTTGAACGTGGCGGTGTCATCTTAGACCTTGAACAGACGGAAGCTTTTTTACCACCACGTGAGATACCACGGTCGCAGAACTATGAACGGGGCAAACGTTTACAATGTCTGATCTTATCCGTAAAAAATGAGGCGCGTGGCGCGCCGGTCATCGTCTCGCGAACGCACCGAGACCTCGTAGCCGTCTTGTTTGAACAAGAAGTTCCTGAAATCTATGAGGGGCAGGTCCGTATTATGGCGATCGCACGCGATCCGGGCAATCGTGCAAAAGTCGCTGTTCAAGCGACGGAGGAAGGCATAGATGCTGTGGGCACATGTGTCGGTGTTAAGGGAACTCGCGTCCAAAATATCATTAGCGAACTGGATGGCGAAAAAATAGACCTTGTTGAATGGAGCGAGGATATAAGTGCTTTTATTGCGAACGCCTTGGGGCGTCGTGCCGGTGTGCGTAGAGTAGAACTTGACGATGAAAATAAAAGTGCCCACGTGGTTGTGCCAGACGATAAACTTTCCTTAGCTATTGGGCAACGCGGACAGAACGCACGACTCGCCGCAAGGTTGACAGGCTGGAAAGTTGATATAAAGGGAGAATCCGAAGCCGCTGTTTCGATTAACGAACTCTTTAAACCAGAAGAACCTGAGGCTGATGAGGCAGCTGAACTTATACTGGACAACCCGGAAGAACGGACTGACGAAAATAGTGAAGAACAGACTGCAGATACGCCTGATCCAATGGAGGCTGAAGATGTTGAAGTGGATACTGCTGAAGTTGAGGCATCGGACACCCCCGACGCAGAGGAGAGTCTATTGATAAGTTCGGAAGAGAATATTGAGACGCTTGACATTACTGCTGAGAACGAGGATCTTGACCCTGAATCTGAATAGTAGTGCTTCAATGTTGAGTTTATAGGTAATCCTGTTCGTAGTAGGGCAATTCATTGCCCGTTGCTGACGTGCGATAATGCACTTCGCATTTGGTCGAGTACGCCGCAAAATCGCACTACTACGAACCTGCCCTCAAGTTCAAAGTTGAAAGACTAATAGTTTTTTAAGCGCGCTATCTTGTGGTCTCTTACTACCGGCGCGAGGATTACTGGCATACCAATCGAAGGTTCAAAAAGTGGGTGAAGTCGGTGAGGGATGTTATTCGCACTTGTATTGGGTGCCATGGAAAATTTTCGCAAAAAATATTGATACGATTTGTCGGTCAGAAGCATAAAACACTGCGAATTGACAACCAGAAGAAATTACACGGGCGCGCGGCTTATGTCTGCCCCTCTCAACTCTGCATTCAGAAAGCGTTTAAGTCGCCGAGACGGATTAATTCTTTATTACGTGTGCAACTGACAAGTGTGGTTATAGAGCGGTTTGAGGAAGTCCTTCTTGAATGGACCGAGAAATCCGCCAGCACAACAGAAAAAAAGGAGGAGTTACCATGAGCAAGGAACCACGACAGCGGCGCAGATCCGCCAAAGGGAATCGTGAAAAGAAGCAGGATCAAGGTACGCCGGTCTATGAGTTGGCAAAACGATACGACCTAACAACCAAGCAACTTATCGCGCTCTTGGAAGAACATGGCGTTCGCATTAAAAATGATATGAGTTCGCTTGATGCAGATACCGTCGCATTGATTGAGTCCGAGATCGTTGAATCGGGAAAAGCCGTTTCTACACCTGAAGCGTCAACTGAAGACACCACAGAGGTGTCTTCAAACACAGTGAATGGTTTGCAAATCAAAGAGGGGGCAACGGTTGCGGACCTCGCTGCGACATTGGAGTTGCAGCCCTCGGCATTGATTATGCAACTCATGAAATTAAAGGTGATGGCAAACATAAATCAGCGGCTTGATTATGAGACCCTTGTGATGCTCGGGGAACACTTAAATTTTCAAGCAGTTAAATTACCGACACTTGAGGAAAAACTGTTAGTTGAGATACCAGATCCACCAGAATCTTTACAACCCCGGGCACCAGTCGTCACAATTATGGGACACGTTGACCACGGCAAAACCTCTCTCTTGGACTCTATCCGTCAATCAAACATCAGTGAATCTGAGGCAGGGAATATTACACAACATATCGGGGCTTATCATGTGACCTTAGAGGGCGGCAGTGTTGTTTTCTTGGATACGCCTGGGCACGCAGCTTTTACCGCAATGCGCGCACGCGGCGCACAGGTAACTGATATCGTTGTGCTCATTGTTGCAGCGGATGACGGGATCATGCCCCAGACTGTTGAGGCAATTAACCACGCAAAAGCTGCGAAAGTTCCGATTGTCGTCGCTATTAACAAGATAGATGTACCGGGCGCACGTCCAGATTATATCAAACAACAATTAACAGAACATGAACTCGTTCCTGAAGATTGGGGTGGGCAAACAATTTGTGTCGAAACTTCCGCTGTAGAGGGAACAGGAATCGACTTTTTGCTTGAGATGCTCCTTTTGGAAGCGGCGCTCCTTGAACTGAAGGCGAACCCGAATAAACCGGCTCGCGGTATTGTTATTGAAGCACAGGTAGATAAAGGACGCGGCGCGGTTGCGACTGTTCTTGTGCAGACTGGCACCTTGCGGGTTGGAGATGTCTTTATCTCCGGCAGATATTCCGGGAGAGTTAGAGCAATGATGGACGATCTGGGGAAACGATTGAAAGAAGCCGGGCCCTCCGTCCCTGTTGAGGTACTCGGTTTTACCGGCGTTCCAGAAGCAGGCGAAAAATTCTATGTTGTTGAATCTGATAAGGATGCTCGTACGATCAGTGAAACCCGTCAAGATCAGTACCGTACCGAAAAACTCGGTACCAATAGCCATGTCAGTCTCGAAAATTTATTCCAACAGATTCAAGAAGGCGAAATTAAAGAATTAAATGTCGTCCTTAAGGGCGATGTACAAGGCTCGGTCCAAGCGGTTGCTTCCTCTCTACTTGAGTTGAGTACCGAGGAGGTGAAAATCAACATTATCCACCAGGCGGTTGGCGGTATCACTGAAACTGACATCTTGCTCGCCTCCGCATCTGATGCGATTGTTGTCGGTTTCAACGTTCATCCGACAACCGAAGCCGTGCAAGCTAAGGAAACTGAGGGAATTGACGTTCGGACCTACAATGTTATTTATGAACTCATTTCCTATATACACTCGGCGATGGAAGGCTTACTTGATCCTGAGGTCCGAGAAGTCGTTATCGGGCGAGCAGAAGTTCGCGAATTGTTTAAGGTGCCACGGCTCGGCTTGGTGGCTGGCAGCTACGTCAATTGGGGACGCATCTCTTACAACCAACCGCTCCGTATCCTTCGCGATAATCGCTTGATTCATGAAGGAAAAGTCAATTCGCTCCGTCGGTTCAAAGATAATGTGAACGAAGTACAAGCGAACTATGAATGTGGTATTGGCATAGAGACGTTTGCTGACCTACAAATCGGTGATGTTCTCGAATGTTATGTCCATGAGCAAATCGCGCGTTCCCTTTCGTAGAATAACACTTTACACAAACAGCACCTACTGCTACAATTATAGTGAAGCCCATAAATAAGTGGACATCTTTGTAGCATAAACTGTTAGTTTGTGCCAGTCTGAATGCCTGTTATAGGTATTCAGACTGTTGGAGAGTGCCCAATTAACTATAGATTTTACTATAATTGACACATTTCATGCATATCGGTGTTTGTAAAATCCGGCTACGCATCCCCGATAGCCAATCGTTGAAGGCGAAGCGCCGGGTTATCAAAAGTCTTGTTGATAGACTCAAAAATCGCTTCAATATCGCTATCGCGGAAGTTGAAGCTTTAGATGCACATCAGTTCGCGGTATTAGCCACCGTTTCTGTTTCCAACGATGTCGCGCATCTCAATAAACTTATCTCGCATGTCATCACTTTTGTTGAGAAAAATGTAGACGCTGAATTAGTCGATTACGAAACAGAATTTTTCTTCTAACACAACTTGCACGTCAAAACTTACTCTGAAAGATAGGGACAACATGGCTGATAGTAGAAGGCAAGATCGGGTCGGAGCCCTCATTCAACGGGAATTGAGTGAAATTATTCAACGTTCTGTCAAGGATCCGCGCGTCGCATTTTGTACTGTCACACAGGCAGAAGTGTCGCCGGACCTGAAGTACGTGGATGTCAAAGTCAGTGTTATCGGGGACGAGGTACAGAAAGAGAAAACGCTCGCTGGGCTGAAAAGTGCAGCAGGGTTTCTCAGGCGAGAAATCGGGAACCGGCTCACGCTCCGGTATTCCCCAGAACTCAGGTTTGCTATTGATGAGTCCGCTGACTACCTTTTCAAAATAGATGACCTCCTTAAGTCTGTTACCTCAGAAGACGAGACATCCGAAAACCAGACAGCAGACCTTCCATGAATACCTTACACATAGCGGATATGCAGAACTACGACGCGCTCCTTAACCTATTCAATCGCTACCACGACTTCGCACTCTCAACGCACATTAACCCGGATGGCGACGCAATCGGTTCCGAATTAGGGCTCTACCTTTTCCTCACGAGGATCGGAAAATCCGTTAAAATGTTTAATACCGACCCTGTCCCCGGAAACTATAAATTTCTGCCTGGCTGGGAGCGCATTGAGGATATGCATACCCTCAGGACATATCAGCCGGAGGTGCTAATCGTATTAGACGCAAGCACACTCGAACGCATCGGAAAAACGCTTGCTAAATCCTTGCTGCCGACACACAAACTCGTTAACATTGACCATCACGCCACAGCGGAGGCGTTCGGGGACATCAATCTCATTATGCCTTCAGCTTCTTCTACGTCAGAGATTGTCTATAAACTTATTAAGTCGCACCAGACACCGATAGATGAATCGTGTGCCCTCTGTCTTTATACCGGGCTCATGTTTGACACCGGTTGCTTTCGCTACAGCAATACGACGGCTGAAACACATCGCATCGCTGCAGAATTAATTGAGGTCGGCGAATTCGCACCAGATGAAGTCTACCGGAATGTTTATGAGCAACTCCCGGTCGCTAAAATTCGTCTCTCAAGTGAAATCCTCCGAACGTTGCAGGTGACCGATGATGGAAAGATCGCGTCCGTGTACGCAACACAAGCGATGTTCCGAAAAACCAGAGCGACGGCTGACGCAGTAGAAGGCATCGTGAATCAGATTCAAGCAATAGCAGGCGTTGAGGTAGCACTCTGTGTATCTGAGATGACCGATCGAACCGCAAAAGTGAGCCTACGGAGCCAAGGACGCGTTGATGTCAGTCAACTTGCTGCTGAATTTGAGGGCGGCGGACACGCACGCGCCGCAGGTTGCAGAGTTGTCATGCCCTACCTTTCAGCCATTAATACACTTGTTCAAACTGCACAACGCTACATTGATCAGAGTGCTTTGGAACATGGTGATTGCCAGAAGGATTGAGCGACGTGGAAAACGCTAAGAATACGAGCGATCGGCAAGCCGTTCCCACAACTTGTCGGTTGGATGACATCGTCGGATTCGGCAGAAGCACAGCAGTTACTTTTGGCGTGTTTGATGGGATTCATATTGGACATCAAGCCGTTATTAATACCCTGCTTGAACGTGCCGCACAACATCAGTTGATGAGTGTCTTGGTCGGTTTTTATCCGCATCCGCTTGCGTTCCTCGCGCCAGAACGGTGCCCACCCCTCCTGACCCCCCTTTCTAAACGCGTCGAAATTCTTCGGCAGCTGGGTATTGATGAAATTATCATGCTCAGTTTTGATGCACAAATAGCAGCAATGTCTCCGAAATCATTTCTGGAACAGGTACTCTTGGAAAAATGCCGAGCCAGACATGTCGTCGTTGGGTATGCTTGCCAATTCGGGAAGGATCGCGCCGGCAATGCACAACGGTTAGCGGAACTCAGTGAAGGTTATCCCTTTGATGTCACTATTGTTCCGCCGACAGAGATAAATGGGGCACCCGTCCATAGCACCCGCATCCGAGAAGCGATCGCGCACGGCGACCTTCATTGCAGTTCACAACTACTCGGACGACCTTATACCTTGCTCGGTCATGTCGTTCACGGTGATGGGCGCGGCAAAGAGATCGGTTTTCCAACTGCCAATATAGATACACAGCGACAAGTCTGTCCGCCGAATGGTGTTTACGCCATCCGCGCAAAGTTAGAGGAACAATGGCTCGACGGTGTGTTGAACATCGGGGTGCGCCCTACATTTAACGGGACAACTCTCCAAGTGGAATGTCACTTCTTTGATTTTGATGAAACGATCTACGGCAAACCTGTAGAAATAGTTTTGGTAGAGAAAATTAGGCGTGAACGGAAATTTCCGAATCCTGAGACGCTCATTCAACAAATACGACGCGATGTTGCTGATGCAGCAAGGATCCTTGCCGAGTCTACCCATGCACATAGAGGTGTGAGTTAAATGCTGATCATCCTTGGAAATATGAGTTTAATTTGAATTTTCGACGAATTTGTGGTATTATATAGGTATCAAATTAAATAAAGATGGGAGCGATTCTCCGAACTTTGTTTCATTTCGTATGAGAGCGGACAGGCATTGATGCCTCAGAATATTCTCTTATCAGATGATTTTCGGTGAAACTCGCAAATTCCCAAAACTTGCTGTAAGTATAAAGGAGGTGAAGCAATTGGCAATTGGTGCACCAGAGAAGAAAGAACTCATTCAAAAGTACCAGATACACCAACAGGACACCGGTTCCCCGGAAGCACAAGTGGCAATTTTGACTGCGCGTATTCGACAGTTGACTGAGCATTTTCAGACACACCGCAAGGATTATCATTCGCGCCATGGACTTTTCCGCTTAGTGGGTAAACAGCGCCGCTTGTTGCGCTATCTTTATAAGAAGGATGTTACGCGCTATTACCGTTTAATTAATGAACTCGAAATTCGGGACACTATCGGATTGAAAACAAATTAAGTTATTATAAGTGCTAAACGCGTTAATATATTGGCATAGGCGAGCACAGAGTGAGTGCTATCTTGTAGTAATAAGGGTCGAAGAAGTCTCGTGGACGCGACACTCTCTAACACTTAAAAACTGGAGTTAGCATCGTCAAATTGGCAATATGTTTCTTGAGTAAGGACTGTCCTTGAACCCTATCTTTACTGTCCATACTTGGTAGCACGACGAAAAATTGGAAATACAGGAGTAGTATATAGAATGAAAGTTGAAATGCAACTTGGGAGCGAGAAGTTATCAATTGAAACCGGAAAAGTTGCGAAACAGGCAGACGGTGCCGTCTGGGTACAATACGGTGGAACGGTCGTTTTGGTCACGGTGGTAGCCGATGATAGTGAACATGACCTCGATTTCTTTCCATTAACAGTAGATTACCGTGAAAGGGCTTACGCCGGTGGGCGCATACCTACAGTTTATGGTAGACGTGAACCACGGCCCGGAACCTCAGAACAGTTGGTGGCGCGCTTAATAGATCACTGCATCCGACCCCTTTTTCCAAAGGACTTTAAGGCTGAGGTGCAAATCTTATGTAACGTGTTTTCATCTGATGGTATTCATCCGGCGGATGTACCCGCACTCATTGGCACTTCTGCCGCATTATCTATTTCCGATATACCCTTTAATGGACCTGTCGCCGCAGTCACCGTCGGAAAAATCGAAAACGAATTAATCATTAACCCAACTTATGAGCAATTGCACGCCTCCGATATGGAGTTGTTTGTCAGTGGAAAGGTGGACGCGGTCATGTCTGTCGAAGGCGGCGGACATGAAATTCCTGAAGACGAAGTCATTGACACAATTATCACCGCACATGACCAGATAAAAGAGGTCATTAAACTCCAAGAGGGATTGGCGGCAGGATGCAGTAATACCAAACGAGACTATACATCCAACAGCGTTGAATCAAACCTCAGTGACCGGGTCCGAAATCTCGCAACATCACGGATTCGAGAATCTATCGGGATGGCGGACAAGAAGTCACGTGAGGATTATCTCGAACAAGTACAGGAAGACGTGCTGTCGGAAATCCTTGAAGATACAACAGAGGATGTCGATCCGAATGCAGCCAAAGATACGATCTCTATCTTGAGTGACATTGAAAAAGAAGAGATGCGACAGGCAATTCTTACGGAAGGTAAACGGGTCGATGGACGTGGCTTAACTGACATTCGTTCCATCTCAGGCGAAGTCGCACTGCTACCACATACGCACGGCTCCGCGCTCTTTACGCGAGGACAAACACAGGCACTCTGTGTAACGACGCTCGGCACATCTGGTGATGAAGACGTCCAACGTGGACTTGATGGTGAAGCAAGACGTGCTTTCTTTCTACACTATAACTTCCCACCATACAGTACCGGCGAAGTCAAACGAATGATGGGACCTGGACGTCGAGAGATTGGACACGGCGCACTCGCGGAAAAAGCACTTGAACCCGTCATCCCGAATAAGGAAGAGTTTCACTATACCATCCGCATCGTTGCCGAAATCTTAGAATCCAATGCCTCATCTTCTATGGCAACTGTCTGTGGGGCTACGCTCGCACTATTGGATGCAGGCGTGCCACTTAAAAAACCCGTCGCAGGAATAGGTGTCGGGCTTGTTAAGGAAGGTGAACAGGAAGCTATACTCACCGATATGCTCGGCACCGAGGATTTCCTCGGCGACATGGACTTTAAAGTCGCAGGAACCAGTGAAGGTGTTACCGCCGTACAGATGGACATCAAGATTGAAGGGGTCACGCCTGAATTGATGCGCCGCGCGATTCATCAAGCCAAAGAGGCACGCCTCGCTGTCATTGAACAGATGAACGCCGTTATCGCCCAACCACGGGCTGAGCTTTCACCGTATGCACCGCGGATTTACTCCCTCCAAATCGCAACGCAGAAGATTAAAGACCTCATCGGGCCTCGCGGTAAAACCGTACAAGGTATCCAAGAGGAAACAAGCACTACCATCAATATTGAAGATGATGGGACTGTGG
The DNA here is from genome assembly GCA_951828385.1 of uncultured Poribacteria bacterium. Classification (GTDB taxonomy): domain Bacteria; phylum Poribacteria; class WGA-4E; order WGA-4E; family WGA-3G; genus WGA-3G. The sequence continues at coordinate 1,011,500 of OX639973.1, read as the reverse complement.
AGATCGCTGCAACGAGCGCAGAAGATGTCAAACGCGCTGAGGAGAAAATCCGAGCGATTACGGCTATGCCTGAAATCGGCAAGGAGTACACCGGTAAAGTCGTACGCACCGCTTCTTTCGGAGCGTTTGTAGAGATCTTGCCCGGCAAAGATGGACTCGTCCATATCTCACAGATGGGTGATGGGTACGTCCGTCGCGCGGAGGATGTCATGGAGGTGGGGGACGAAGTCACCGTCCGTATCCTCACGATTGACGATCAAGACCGCGTGGATCTCGCGCTTGTTGCCGCACGCGGTGTTCCCGTTGAAGAACTAAATATTGAATCCAGTGAGGAGCGCGAACCCTCATCTGATTGGAATCCTCCCAGAGACTCCCGCGATAGTGGGCGGTCTAACTATCGGGATAATCGAGATTCACGGGACTACCGCGATCGGCGCGGAAACGACAACCGCGATCGACGTGGCGGCAACCGTTATGACCAACGCGATAATTCTCGCGACTTCCGTGATCGCCGCTCGCCACGTATTCCAAAAGGGCGCTCTCGATAGTAGCCTGTGAAGCACTGCACAACGTTGCAGTTTAAAAACCAATCTAAGAAACATATAGGGTAAAGGATAAGTCCTTTGCCCTATTTTACTATAAATATCCCTATCTTTTAGCCAGAGGCATTCAGTTCTTCCGTAGGCGGGATTTCCAAATCCCGATCCCTCCGCTTTAGGCGCGACCCCCGGCATACTTTTTCGTTGACAATTCATGCAGTGCAGGTTATTATATATTTAACTTGGTGGAGGACATTTTGATAAAACTGACAGAACTCTGGCGAGCCGTGAGAGATTTTCAAACTTTATCCCCGTTGGAGCAGCGTTAGTCGGGATGATAGTGGGAGGCATTGATCTAATCATGTTATTATCAGACTGGTATTTAGACAGACAAGAAAAGCGAATTCGGGCAGCCGAAGCAGCAGCCGAAGCGAAAGGCAAAGCGAAAGGCATCGCAGAGGGAAAAGCGGAAGGCAAAGCGGAAGGCATCGCAGAGGGGCAGGCGAAGGTTTATAGAGAAATCGCGGACTGGGATCGACGCAGAAGAGAAGCAGCCGCACGCGGTGAAGAGTTCTCCGAACCGCCCCCCGGCGTGACACAAAACGGTTCTGAATAGTAGATTAACTTCATAGAGAGTCACCAACTTCCACACCCAGGTACTCTCTTTTTGTTTTTACAGGACCGAATTCAACTTCTAATCTTCATTAACTCCACCTCCCACAATACCCAATTAATAATTTTGCATGTTATCTGTTTTTGTGCTATAATTTTCAATAATCGCGATGAATCCGATTTCTTGAAGTGTTGATATACAGACTTACACGAAGTAAATACGCGATCCAACGAGAGGTCATATCCATGAGAGCACGCCGTAGTACAACGAAACACACCCTTAATAAAGGGGATCTGCTTGATCAGAAGTGGCTAACCTATTTCTTAGCCATAGTTCTTATTCTGCTCGTCCTTGCCTTTGTTGTTTTATTATCCCCTACTTATAAGCGATATGTTGTTGATACCGTCAAATCTGTGTTTTATGGCAAAAAGCAGGAAGCCCCACGTCCGAAGGCATCACCCGTAAAATTCCTACAGCCTGTCCTGCCAGAGGGGCTAACATTCTGATGCTGACAAAACTTGGAGGGAAAAATGTCTAAATCAATGTCTGTGTTGGCGGTATTGATATGCCTGGGTTTAATTTCTGGATGCGGGTATGTGTCTAAATCAGAGTATCTTGAGCATATCAGCACTATTCGTATCGCACCTGTTGTAATTTTAGATGCCGATTTTGCCTACGATGAAGCCTCCCAGCGACCTTACGATGAAGTGATTCATGAAAAACTGACGCAACGTTTCAACCGGAAGTGGCGAGACGGAAACGACTCCGAATTTACGATGCGGATACAGGATTTTGATATACGGGAGCAAGGCTATGGCCCCCAAGGTGAAGTCGAAATGGTACGGATGACTTTACAAATTGAATACGAATTTCTTGATAGAGTCCGCAACGACATGATTGCGCAAACCGACAATCATCTCCAAGTTCACGACTACTATGTTGTAGACGGTAGGGCTGAACCGAGGGAGTCCCGTGAAGAAGCCGAGAGGCGCCTTGTAGATGAACTCGTAGAAGATCTTTACAACCAACTTGCTGAACAGTGGTAAGAGAACACTGTAGGGAGCCCCGCGCGAATGAAAGACAAAACAGCAGGTATTTTTGACAAAACCCATCGTTTCACCCTCGGTATCTGCCTTTTCTTGAGTTTGATGTTAATTTCATGTGGGACAGAACAGGGAGACTGGACAGCGGTTCAGCGTGAAGGTAGATATATCTATGGCGTGTGGCACGGTGCTACGGCGAAGAAGGCAGAGCAGACGCTGTTGGAAGTGGCAGAAAACATAAAGGACGCATCCGTACTGTCCGAAGAATCGTCAACGACAGAAGAAGGCGTGAGGACGACAGTTGCGCCGGAGCAGCTTTTACCTAACGATGGCGAATTGCTCGGTTGGGTCCAATCCCGTGCGCCTTCAACATATCAAGGTAAAACGCTGTACCGAGACAGAGCCATATCTCCAGTTGCTTCACCCGATCTTTACTACGCTTACGGTTTTGAACGGCAGGCAGAGGTGGAATACCAAGCCCCGCAATTCGGTTCAAAGCCGTTGATTTTACTTGAAATTTTCGATATGGGAACACCAGAAAACGCCTTTGGAATTTACAACTTTCACACCTATCCGAGAATGAAATTTGAATGGGTCGGCAGTAAGGCGATGCTTTCGGGCGGGTATCTCCGATTTTCCAAGGGAAAGTATTTCGTTCAAATTGAGGGTTATGAATTCGCTACCGGTATTCGTGAAGGGATGATCGCACTCGCGAAAACCGTTGCTGCACAGATTAAAGATCCACCCCCAGAGCCACGAATGCTTGCACTACTCCCTAATAACAAAAGGATACATGGAAGCACCAAATTATTCCGATCCAATTGGGCATTAAGCCAAATCTACAGCACATTACCTGCCAATGTCCCGCAGTTGACGGATACCGCACTCGGGGTCTCCGCGTACTATCAAAATAGTGCCGATTCAACAAATTGGATGGATGCTCAGATTGTTTTTGTCGTCCGTTTTCCAGACACCGCTACGGCGGAATCTGCATACATCCGTTACCGAGACATCATATATGCCCTAATGGAGGGGCTAATGCACGCGGATGTGGGTTTTGAAAGGAGAACGGATGGGGCAGTTCTCTTCAACGGTTTTTTCGCAGTAACGATAGCCCCCTAATAAAGGAGATCTCTCATGCGAGGCGATTTTGAAGCCTATCTCAATGACTCATTTCGTGATGAAAACGGCAAACTCAATTTAGCCGCTTTGTTGGCATTAGAGGACGAAGCGGATATGGATGTCGTTGTCGTTATGCCGACCCCCCAACCGCTTCCCGAAAACAGTGAACTCGCCGAAGCGATTCGCGGTAATCCGCGCACCCTCGGTTGTGCACTTGTACATCCGACAGAACCGGAACCTGTCGAGCAGGTCAGATTGGCGGCTGAAGTGTGGGAGATGCCCGGGATTAAACTGATGCCCGCCATTCACAACTACAATGTAGATGATCCGATCGTGCGTCCTGTTGTTGAAGCCGCACGGGACCATGGGCTTATCATCTCAATTCACTCCGGACCTAACAATTGTCATCCCAACCGGATCGGCACTGTCGCAAGTTGGGTGCCAGAGACCCCCATTATCATGGATCACATGGGATTTCCTGACGATTTAGACGCGGGGATCGCTGTCGCAAAAGCGAATAAGAATGTCTCGCTCGGGACCACTATCTTGCGGTTCCATCGCCGGTGGGGAACAGATCCGGACACCGTTGTGCCGACTGAAGTGAAAACCGCTGTTGATGAACTCGGACCGGAACAGATCGTCTTCGGCTCTAATTTACCGGAATATCGACCGATTCAGGTTATCAACGCCCTCAAACGGTTGGAACTCGGCGATGATGCTGAGGCACTGATTTTCGGCGGAAATCTCGCTCGTATCTATGGGCTTTAAATACGCGCAATCTTCGGCGTACTTGGTGACGACACATGAAAAGAACGCCCCTTTATCAAGTCCATAAATCCCTTAATGCGAAATTCACCGAATTCGGTGGGTGGGAGATGCCGCTCCAATATAGCAGTATTGTTAAAGAACATCTTGCTGTTCGGGCGACTGTCGGCTTGTTTGACCTATCGCACATGGGAGAATTCGAGGTTCGTGGAGAGGGTGCAAGCGCGTTGGTCCAAAAACTCAGCACTAACGATGTCGGACGTTTAACCGATGGACGTGTGTTGTATACCTTATTCTGTAATGAAACGGGCGGCATCGTTGACGACCTGCTCATTTATCGGCACGCTGATAACCACTATATGCTGGTCGTCAATGCTGCCAACATCGAAAAAGACTTCGCATGGGTAGAGACCCACAACAACACAGGCGCGGAAATAAAAGACGTAAGCGAGCATACGGCTCTCATCGCACTCCAAGGCCCAAAAGCGATAGACATTCTAAATCCTTTCGTCCCTAAACGGGATGTTTCTGAAATTTCGTTTTTTCGCTTTGCAGTAGACGAGGTGGCAGGTATCCCTACCACTATTTCACGAACCGGGTATACCGGTGAAACCGGTTTTGAGTTATACGTTAACGCAAACAGTGCAGAGGGTTTATGGAATGCACTTTATCCTGCTGTGATGGAAGCTGATGGACAACCCGTGGGACTGGGCGCACGGGATACATTACGTCTTGAAGCCGGACTCCGCCTCTACGGCATGGATATGAACGACGACACGAACCCGTATGAAGTTGGACTCAGTAAGTTCGTTAAATCCAAGAACCGCCAATTTATCGGCAAGAACGCGCTCCTTAAAGAAAAAAAGAAGGGCATTGCGAAGCAGATGGTAGGTTTCCAGATGCTTGACCGTGCTGTGGCGCGTGCCGGTTATGTCGTCTATCAAGACGGTGAACAAGTCGGTTCCGTGACAAGTGGCGCGCCATCGCCAAGTCTCAAATATGCTATCGGCTTCGCTACCGTATCATCGCAGGCGATACCTGACGATGGAGAAATTGATATAGAGATTCGGGGTAGGATGCATCCTGCTAAAATTGTAACGGCACCCTTTATCTAATATTAATAATCAAACGGAGAAAATCATGGATACCACAAATGACTTTGAATTCAAGCAGAGAAAGTATATGCCAGTCTTTCCAAAAGCAAACGGCAAAACGACTGCCTATATTGAAGGTTATCCGTGTGAGGATGACGAACCTATGTCCGCAACCGGTTTTCACGGCGAACAGATTGCAGCAATTTACGAACAGTTCAAGCGATACTTCGCTATCAACGAACTTGTTTATATTGGGATTGACAGTTTTATCTACTATAGCGAAGGCGACATCACAAAATGTGTCGCCCCTGATATTCACATCGTCTTCGGTGTCGCTAAATATCCGCTACGGCGCAGTTTCTATACGTGGGCGGAGGGTACAGCACCCGTTGCTGTCTTTGAGTTTCTCTCTGACGCGACGGCCCGTCAAGATCGGAATGAAAAAGTCGGCGTGTATCTCAATGATATAGGTGTCCAAGAGTATTTTATCCATCAACCGGAGTTGAAGAAACCTGCAGAATTTCGGGGGTGGCGGCAGGAGCTATCAGGTGGTATTGTTGAGATGGAACCGGATGCGGAAGGTGGTCTGTTCAGTGAAGCGTTAAATCTCTACTTTCGCTGCGAGGAACAACATCGAACGCACGTTAGACTGTTGCGTCCATATCTGCCAGATGGCACGCCGATTACAACTTCTCTTGAAGAACATTACTTAAGAGAGGCAGCACAAGCACGCGCAGAAGAGGAGGCGCACCTAAGAGAGGCAGCACAAGCACGCGCAGAAGAGGAGGCGCACCTCCGGCAAGATGCCGAAAAACTTGCCGCAACTGAAGCACAACGCCGACAGGATGCTGAAGCAGAATTAGAAAAACTCCGGACACAACTTGCGAACCTTCAACGTCAATAGTGCTGTTAAAAGTAGTAGGCACACGCCGTGTGCCGTAACCCGTTGAGGCAATAAAATGAACCATAACACAAAATTTTTGTTCTGCTTCCTAATCTTGGGATTATTGCTTACACTCTCATACGTATCAGTTTACGCACAGGTAGTCTCCGAAACAGCGGAGGAGCCAACAGAAACTGATTTAATATCTGATAAAGCAAAAGGGTCTACAGTACGCTTAGTCGGGTTTGCCTTTAGAGGATCGGATCTCGGATTAGGTGGTGGCACGGGATTCTTTGTGGCACCGGATAAAATTGCAACAAATTTCCATGTTGCCGCAGGTGTATCTGGACTTATTACCGCAAAATTAAGTCAGAAAGAAACGATCTGGTTGGTGGAAGGTGTTGTAGCGTTTGATATTGAATACGACATCGCCATCCTAAAAGTGAAAGGTAAAGGTGTCCCGCTGCCTTTAGGAGACAGTGATATGCTCCAGATCGGCGATCCTGCCTTCCTTGTCGGATTCCCTTCTCCAGAAGGAAAATATAAAATCACGGAAGGCGTTGTACAGGATATACGCAGTAGCGATAAACGGTTCCATACAACAGCTGAAGCTTACCCGGGCAACAGTGGCAGCCCAGTGCTAAACAGTAAAGGAGAAGTCATCGGAATCCACTACGGCCATGACCCTGGCAATAGTCCTGTAAACGTAATCAAGGCGTTGCTTGCTGGTACCACTTCAACGGAACCTTTCACGCAGTGGCGGAAGCGAAACGATATCCGCGCCTATGTCCACTTCGAGCAAGGGAAACGAAAATATTATGATAACGATTCTGAAGGGGCACTCACAGACTTCAATAAAGCGATCGAACTAACCCCTAATGATGCTAAAATCTATAAATTTAGGGCGAAATCGAAAATGAAACTTGAGGATTATCAAGCAGCAATAGAAGACTATAATCAAGTTATCAAACTAAATCCTGATGACGCATCCGCCTACAAGGAACGGGCGGAGGCAAAACGAAAATTGCGTAATCATACCAGTGCGATAGAAGACTATAATCAAGCTATCAAACTAAATCCAAAGGATGCATTCACATACAGGGCAAGTGCTGATGCGAAGCACAAAAGTGGTGACTATACGGGTGCAATAGAAGACTATAATCAAGCTATCAAGTTGAACCCTGAGGATGCCGAAGCCTATAAGAAGCGGGGAAAAGTAAAGGCTGAACTTGGAGAGGATGTAGAAGCAGTAGAAGACTATAGTCAGGCTCTTAAGCTGAACCCAAAGGATGTATTTGCATATAACGATCGCGCCGATACAAAACGCAAATTGGGGGACTATACGGGTGCAATAGAAGACTACAATCAAAGTATCAAAAAACTTAAGGACGGCTCCTTTACCTACCAAACGTATACGGAGCACGGTTTGGGAACAGTTACGATTACGCCTGGCGATTCCTATGCCTACTACATCTATAATGATCTCGGTTTTGCGAAGCAAGCTCTCAACGATCATGCAGGGGCGATAGAGGATTTTACACACGCTATTCAACTCAAACCTAATAATACTTATGCATATAACAATCGTGGTTGGGCGAAACGAGAACAGGGTGATCACACCGGCGCGATGGAAGATTTCACACGTGCTATTGAACTCAAACCTGATGATACTTACGCGTACAAAAATCGTGCAAGCGTGAAGCGCGAACTTAACGACTATGCTGGTGCTATAGAGGACTATACACAAGCCATCAAACTCAACTCTGATGATACCTACGCATATAATACATACAATAATCGTGGTTGGGTAAAGCGTAAACTTGGCGACTATACGGGTGCGATGGAGGATTTTACACAAGCCATCAAACTCAACCCTGATGACGCTAACGGATACACGCATCGTGCGGAGTTGAAGAGTGAACATGATGACTATGCCGGAGCGATAGAAGACTATAATCAAGTTCTCAAGTTAAGTCCGAAGGATGTGTTTGTATACAGAGGACGCGCCATGGCAAAGCGTAAACTTGGCGACTATACGGGTGCGATAGAAGACTATAATCAAGCCATTAAACTCAACCCTGATGATGTCTCTGCTTATCGTGGTCGTGGTATAGCAAAGGTTGGTCTTGACGACCACCTTGGGGCGATAGAAGATTTTACCGTCATTATCGAACTCAAACCTGATAATCCGACTGCTTATCATCTTCGCGGACACTCAAAGCAAGATCTCGGACAACAAGAGGCTGCGAAAATTGACTTTGAGAAGGCAAAGGCGTTAGAAGAGGCACAGTAGATATTCTCTGTGGTAGATATTCCCGCTGGGTGCTCAGAATCTGTCTACCTAATTGTGTTACAAAACTACGGAAGGCAACTTTCACTCGCTCACAGGGTATAGATTTTTGCCTAACTAATGATATAGCATAATTTTTAGCGGTAAATCTCAGAAGATAAAACACTTATCAAAAATGTTACACTTTCCGTGGTATCTTTTTTTATAGAGAGAAAAACAGAGAAAAATGCTTTCAAGCCTATACAACAACTGGATTTTCAACCAAATATAAAAAATTACCAAAAACGAAAAAAGATACCATTTGGTATCTTTTCGCAAAAAAAATTACATAAGATTCGTGTATGCTGGTCGGCGCGTACGGCGCGAATTCCAGCAATCAAATTAGAGTTATACGTTTTACGGTTTCATATTATGTTCGCTTAGATCTCAAGTAGATTCAAGCATTTACGCATTCGTAAATATCATTATTTAGGAAATATATCAAACACAGAACGAGAGGGAATTAATAGAATGATTCCACAAGAATTAAAATACAATGAAAGCCATGAATGGGCAAGGCAAGAGGGTGACATTGTCACTATCGGTATCAGCGACTATGCCCAATCCGAAATTCAAGATATTGTCTACGTCGAACTGCCGGAAGTCGGCACGGAACTCACCCAAAAAACAGAATTCGGTGTCATAGAATCTGTCAAAGCCGCATTCGATCTCTACGCACCTGTGAGCGGCGAGGTGATTGAGGTCAACGAATCGCTCCTTGACGCACCAGAACAGGTCAATGAGTCACCTTATGAGGATGGATGGTTCCTCAAAATCAGAATGACGGACCCGGGTGAACTTGACCAACTGCTTGATGCCGATAGTTACCAAACACATATTGAGGCGGAGCATGCCTGATAAAAAAATCAACAAAAGTCCTTTCGTAGATCGGCACATCGGTCCTCGCGCGGAAGATATTGAATTGATGTTGACAACGCTCGGTTATGCTTCAATGCAAGATTTCATCGAAGACGTTGTGCCAGCAGATATTCGTTTATCATCACCGCTCAGTTTAGATATTGATGGAAAAACCATATACTCACACGGGCTTTCAGAATACGAAGCACTTGATACCTTAAAACAAATCGCCGCTCAAAACCGAGTCTACCGTTCCTATATCGGAATGGGGTATTATGACTGTTTTGTTCCCCCAGTGATTCAACGGAACATTTTGGAGAACCCCGGTTGGTATACCCAATACACTCCCTATCAAGCCGAAATTTCACAGGGACGTTTAGAAGCGTTGCTAAACTTCCAAACAATGGTTATAGATTTAACCGGCTTACCTGTTGCGAATGCCTCACTCCTTGACGAGGCAACAGCTGCTGCGGAAGCAATGGGAATGTGTTTTGCAAATGTACCAGCGAAGATCAGTCGAAAATTTTTTGTGTCAGAAACCTGTCACCCACAAACAATCGCCGTTCTACAAACACGCGCTGAACCCCTTGGTATTGAATTACAAATCGGTGACCATCGTGATGTCAATTTTGACACACCGATCTTAGGTGCCATCGTGCAATATCCCGCCACAGATGGCGCAATTTACGATTACCATCAATTCGCTGAACAAGTGCATGCCGCTGGTGGATTATTTGTTACCGCCACTGACTTGTTAGCACTCACGCTATTAAAACCGCCTGCCGAATTCGGCGCAGACATTGCTATCGGTAACTCGCAACGGTTCGGTGTTCCGCTTGGATATGGCGGTCCCCACGCAGCTTTTCTGTCCACACATGAAGAGCTTAAACGTAGTATCCCCGGACGAATTGCCGGTGTTTCTCAAGATATAAACGGTGAAACCGCCATCCGATTGGCACTGCAAACGCGCGAACAACATATCCGGCGTGAAAAAGCGACGAGCAATATCTGCACCGCACAAGTCTTGCTCGCTGTCATGGCAGGGATGTACGCCGTCTATCACGGACCCACTGGGCTTAAACAGATCGCAGAACGCGTACACGTCCATACTCGCACACTACGAGCAGGACTTGAAGAACTTGGATATGACACTGGAGAATCCCCCTGTTTTGATACTATTTCTGTTAATGTCCCCTCCCGTAGGGGCGAGGTCACCTCGCCCTTAAACGAGGTCACTTCGCCCCTACATTCTGCCCGTGCGAAACAGATAAACCTTCGGGCAATTGATTCAACACACATCGGCATCTCCTTAGACGAAACAACGACCTCTGCCGATGTCGAGGAACTCCTTGAGATATTTGGTGCACAGTTTCCGTCTGCGCATACCACCTCTGTGCATACAATTCCTATAGAATTACAACGAGAAAGTCCCTATCTAACGCATCCCGTTTTCAATAGTTACCATTCTGAAACCGAGATGCTCCGTTATATCCACAGGCTTCAAACCAAAGACCTCTCCCTTGTAAACGCGATGATACCGCTCGGCTCCTGTACAATGAAACTCAACGCGACGGCGGAGATGGTCCCGGTCACATGGCGCGAATTCGGCGAGTTACACCCGTATGTTCCGATAGAACAGGCAGAAGGCTATCAACGCCTATTTTCACAATTGGAAACATGGTTAGCCGAAATAACAGGTTATAGTGGCATCTCATTGCAACCGAATGCCGGGTCGCAAGGCGAATATGCAGGACTCTTAGTCATCCGAGAATATCACCAGAGTCGCGGTGAATCGCAGCGCGATGTCTGTTTAATCCCAACATCTGCCCACGGCACAAATCCCGCGAGCGCAGTAATGGCAGGTATGAAAGTCGTTGTCGTCGCGTGTGATACGGATGGGAATATTGACCTTGAGGATCTTCGGGAAAAGGCAGATATACATCGTGACAATCTCGCCGCTGCGATGATTACCTACCCCTCAACACATGGTGTCTTTGAAGAGAAGATTCGCGAGATTTGCGATATTGTCCATCAAGCTGGCGGACAGGTTTATATGGATGGTGCAAATCTGAACGCGCTCGTTGGCATCGCACAACCAGCGGATATCGGCGCGGATGTTTGCCATCTTAATCTCCACAAAACTTTCTGTATCCCTCACGGTGGCGGTGGACCTGGCATGGGACCGATTGGTGTCAAGGCACATCTCACAGATTTCTTACCAACACATCCGATCGTCACCGTTGGCGGTAGCACTGGAATTAGTGCCGTATCCGCAGCACCGTGGGGGAGCCCCGGAATTCTACCCATCTCTTGGGCATATATCGCCATGATGGGAGCATCCGGACTTACATCAGCAACACAAGTCGCGATCCTTAACGCCAACTATATCGCAAAAAAACTCGCACCGCACTATCTGGTGCTTTATACGGGGAAACAAGGCTTAGTCGCACATGAATGTATCATTGATTTGCGTGCCTTCAAAAAGACTGCTGATATAGACGTAACCGATGTCGCAAAACGGTTAATGGATTACGGATTTCACGCACCGACGGTCTCCTGGCCCGTACCGGGCGCATTGATGATTGAACCGACAGAAAGTGAATCGAAAGCCGAGTTAGAGCGGTTCTGTGACGCGCTCATTTCGATTCGTGAAGAGATAACCGAAATTGAAACAGGTACTGCCGATCGGCAAGACAACGTACTGAAAAACGCACCGCACACGGTGGAGATGGTTACACAATCTGACTGGTGTCACCCGTATTCGCGTGAAAAAGCCGCGTTTCCAAAACCGTGGGTACGAGACGCTAAATTCTGGCCCCCTGTAGCACGTATTAACGAAGTCTATGGGGACAGAAATCTGATGTGTGCCTGCCCACCGATTGATGAATATTGACATGTAGCGTAGCCCATTAGGCTGTGTCCTATAGCATACTATAGTTTGGACAATTTTATGAATTAAGATGACAATAAGCAGAAAAGAGGGTATCCTTTCAGATATAAACCAAAACATCTTGAAAGGAGATTTCTAATGGACCCTCTTTCCTGCTTAGAAGACATGTTATCAGAATATAGACCGTTGTTCAAGCATAATAACTTCAACCACTTTGAAACTTTCGTGAAAGGTTTGATAAATACGCCGCATCGGGGCACGATGACCCAAATCTATCTCTCAACGGAACAATCGCAGACATATTGGTGTCTCCCGAAGTTTTTGTCTCGGGGCGTCTGGTGTGTCGATGAAGTGGCATCGTCTCTGAGGCATCAAGTGCAAACGGTTTACGGCACGGGGGTCTACGTCTATGATGAAAGCCATGTGACCACAGATGGCAAAAAACAAGTTGGGACCCATTTCTTCAGAAATACGCGGTATCAGAAACGCAACAAGAATCAATCGAAGTTTCATCACGGACACGAGTTCGGTGCGATCGGGGGGTTAGCAGAGACCCCCGAAGGGGTGCGTCTGTTTCCTTTAGCCGCACGGATGATAGATCCGAAAAGCGAAGCCGCGAACAGTTTCGCCGTGCTGAAGCATTTATGTGGTCTCATGCCACCGGGACTTATCATTTTCGATAGAGGTTTCAATAGACGCAAAGTGTTTACCGAGGTCCTCTCGCAAGGGCATCATTTGCTGTGTCGTGCGAAGTCAAACGCGGCGTTCTTTTATCTCCCGAAACGCCCGAAGTTTCCAAAGAAAGGCAGACCGCGTCGGTATAGCAGTCGTGTGTCTCTGCCTCATCTGAAGTATAGAGACCTTGTCGTTGGCAATGAGACGTTTTCGGTCACAGACAAAGTTGTTCGGACAAGAATGTGTCCCGTTGATGTCAGGATCGTCGTTATCCGTAAACGTCCCAGGGATCCGTCTAAACCGTATCAGTATTTTTGTGTATTTACCTCTGATTTACAACTCCCCGTAGAGGCGGTCATCCGACACTACAGAAACCGATGGCAGATTGAAACTGCCTTTCGGGACGTCAAAGAAAACTTCGGATTTGACTCCTATCAACTCCGAAACCCTAAGAGTTTAGATCGGTTCGTTCAACTGAGTTTTCTCACAGCAAGTCTTACACAACTCGCTTTCAGCAGTCAAAGAGACCCAAGAGACCCGGAAACGCAGACAGACGATGCCGTGCTTGACTTAGAAACCGTGCTATTAACACTCAATGTGCACTGGTATCAACCGAAATATCTCACACGCGGCTTGAGGGTCGCTTACTTACAACGATGTCTACAACAAAACTATTTTTTAGCGAGTTACGCCCCGGGAGAAAACTCAGAAAAAAAACTAAAAAACGTTGAAGATTCTACATGAACACTTCAGAACCGCAGATTTTGACGAACTTGGAAAAAATAGAAACGAAAACGCAGTGATTTCTAAAAGGTTTTACGGATAAAAGAGTCGTTGGAAAGCGATTCTAACTCCTATTCGGAAGTCCTAATGGAAGAACACTGCCAACTTTTCATAATCTCTAATGAGATCAAACTGTCCAAACTATAGTATAGCATAGCCTGTTAGGCCGTGCCTCTTTTGTAGCATAGCCTGTTAGGCTGTGCCACCGTTATAGATAAAGGAAACAACTCGAATATGACTTGGAAACCGTTCTCAATAGCAATCGCATGTCTTACGACACTTTTCGTGATGGCGCACAATACCCACGCCCAAGACAAAATCACAGGGCCCTGGCTCTGGATGATCGCACCCACCGAACCCGGCCGAGGCGGCGCAGCATCCATAGATATTGATTCGCTCGCTGTTGCGAGTGACGGTGCCATCACCGAAGCAGATGTCGCAGTAAACGGGGCAAATGAGGGCGACCGCGTTGGGAATTTCCGATGGACGCTCGGGAAGATTGCTGCTACCGGTTCCGATAATATTAATGATTGCCTCAAGCAGATCGGCATGACAGCAGGTAATGTAGACCACCATTCTGCCTACGCCCTATTTACGTTTGAATCCGACACCGCCCGAAACAACGTGACGATGCGCGTCGGCAGTGATGACGCTATCAAAGTCTGGCTCAATGGCGAAGTTGTCCATAACAATGCTATAGACCGAGGTGCCTGGGACTTCCAAGACGTGTTTCACGTGGACCTGGTAGCCGGTGATAATTTGTTGATGGTGAAGGTAAGTGAGCGTACCGGGGGTTGGAGCATGTTCGTCGGAATTGATACCTTTGATGGCAGTGATAATGAGTGGGATCGGGAACCAGATATCGAACCTCCAGCCCAGTTGTCGGAACAACGCCCAATACTCCGGCTCATCTACTTTCTTCCAAATGACCGTCAACCTCTGCAAGACATAGATGAACAGATGGACAGATCAATAAAGGATGTCCAGGAATTCTACGCCCAACACATGGAAAACCACGGGTTCGGTAGGAAAACCTTTCAAATTGAGACCGACCGACAAGGGCAGACGGTTGTCCATCATGTCAACGGCAGGTTCAACTACAGCTATTATCAGAATAACTGGGAAGGTGCCTGGAGTGAAGCCATGGAACGATTTGACAGATCAAACCATATCCTCTTTACTGTGTTGGATGTAGACCTTCAAGACATCACGCCATGTGGTCGAGGGGGTGGAAACGGACGCACAGGCAGCGCGTTTGTCACCGCCCGAGAATGGTGTTTTAATATTTCCATTATTGCACATGAACTCGGTCATGCCTTTGGATTGAATCACGACTACCGCGCAACTGGCAATTGGATGCCCGTCTTAGGTATCGAAGACCACATGATGACATCTTTCTGTGCTGCGGCGTGGTTGGATACAATCCCTGCTTTCAATACAGATGGAACTCCCATCAATCAGAATACAACTCTAAACATGCTTCCACCGAGCCTCGCCTCACCCCCAAATGTCATTCGTCTGCGTTTTGAGGTAAGCGATCCTGATGGCATCCAGCAGGTACAGTTGCTTACGTTCGAGCCATGGCATCCTGCGGTTTTCCCAGCCTTGTGGGATTATAAAGGATTAAAAGGAACCCCAGAGAGCACGGTTGAATTCGTTACGTCGAAAGTGAAACCGAAGAATAATCAGGTCATTCTTCATAGTGTTGATGGGCATGGAAACATGAAATGGCAGCAATTTCCGATTGATACGGCCCCCATCTTACCACAACCTAAAGTTGTATCTATTCCAGATGTGCATTTAGCAGCAGCAGTACGGGATGAGATTGGTGGATCAATCACGACGCACACGATGCTAAATTTAACGAAGCTTGAGGTCCCTAATCGCTGGATAACAGACCTCGCTGGACTTGAACATGCCCACAACCTGAGATTTTTGAATCTTGGGGGCGAGTATATCGACGGTGAAGGGTATATCAACAACAATGCGGTATCGGATTTTTCACCGCTTATGGGGTTAACGCAGCTGACGACACTGAACCTCACCTTCAATGCCCTCACTGATGTGTCATTCCTATCGGGGTTAACCCAACTGAAAAACCTACACCTTGGAAACAACACCCTTTCTGATATTTCTGCTTTGGCGGGATTGACACAACTGACAGGGTTAACACTTTGGAACAACGCCATCACCGATCTGACCCCGCTTGCGTCCCTAACACAATTAACCTCACTGGAACTTAGCGGAAATCCCCTCTCGGATGTATCATCCCTTGCGGGGTTAGTACAGTTGAGAAGTCTCTCTCTCTCCGGTCTTTCCCTCTCAGAGGTGTCTGCCTTGTCCGATTTGAGGCAATTGACAAGCCTAAATATTTACGGCACCTCTGTCTCAGATGTGTCTCCCCTTGCAGGGCTGATGCAGCTGACTTATCTAAATCTTTGGAGCAACGCCATCTCGGATATAGCTGCCCTGTCGGCGCTCACTCAACTGACATCACTGTCTCTTAATAACAATAATATCACCGATGTGTCAGTCCTGTCGGGGCTCACCCAACTACAGGTGCTAAATCTTCGCAATAACGCGATCTTAGATGTATCACCGCTGGTAGGGTTAGACCTGCCGGGGACGCAGTGGGACAGCACAGGGTTGTTTCTGGAAGGCAACCCACTGAGTTATGGGGCACTCCACACACACATCCCGGAGATGCAAGCAAAAGGCGTTGAGGTGAAGTTTGACTCCCGCACCCCAACCACACTCGTGAAAATATCAGGCACCGCACAAAAAGGCACTATCAACACACCTTTGCCACTCCCGTTTGTCGTGGAAGTCCGGGATCAACACAACCGGGCATTTGCGGGCGTGCCAGTGACATTTAATGTCACCGCAGGGGGCGGCAGACTGAGTACGACAAGCACAACAACGGATGTCACCGGCAGAGCAGAAGCACACTTGACGTTAGACCGGACGACAGGCACAACCACCGTCCCTACGACCGCTGCACATATTTCGCAACCCGTGCAGTTTACAGCAACCGCTGTGCTTCTGAGTTCGCCCGTGGCTCTCCCGGATCCCAATCTCCGCGCGCAGATACTGCAAACCCTCGGCAAGCCGCGCGACAGCACACTCACCATGTCAGATATGTTGAAACTAACTGCGCTTAATGCAAACAGTATGAACATTCGTGACCTGACGGGGCTGCAACACGCCGCCAATCTCACAACGGTTTCGCTTGACGACAACTTCCTTGCAGATGTAGCACTGCTTGCGGGATTACCGGAGTTGAAAAATCTGTCGCTTGACAACAATAACCTTTCGGATGTAGGGCCCCTCGCATTGCTCACAGAAGTGGAAACGCTTTCGCTCAATAGCAATCGGATCTCGAATGTGGCTGCCTTATCAGCCCTAACGCACCTCAAAATGCTTTCGCTAAACAACAACACCGTCGTGGACGTGGAACCCCTCACAAGCTTGGCACAACTGGAAACGCTGCAGTTACGCGGGAACCCGCTGAGTTATCCATCCCTCCATACACATATTTCTGCTATTCAATCAGGAGGCACGGCAGTAACTTATGACCCGCGCATACCGACGACGCTCGTAAAACTCTCCGGCACACACGGTGTAGCCGGTGAATCTTTCTGGTTGATTGTAGAAGTCCGAGATGAAAATGGATTCGGGTTCGCAGGGGTCCCCGTGGACTTTACCATCGCTGCTGGTGGGGGGAGTCTGTTTGCATCAAACGTTATCACGGATCGTTCAGGGAGAGCCCAGACGCCCCTCACGTTGGGAGCAACCCCGGGCAAAAACACCGTCCGCGCCACTGCTGTGGATGTGCCGCGCCCCGTGAGTTTCAGCATTACCGCCGTTGATGCAAATTCCCGTGTCACTGTCCGCGATACCAACCTCCGGGCGAGGATAGCGGAGACCCTTGGTAAGGCACGGGACGTGCAGCTCACCGCGGCGGATATGTTGGCGTTAACGCGACTTGAAGCACCAAACGCCAACATCCGAAACCTCGCCGGGCTTGAATACGCCCACAATCTGACGACACTGAACCTCGGCGGTGAATATATCAGCGGCGAGGGGTGGGTTAACAACAATGCCATCTCAGATTTTTCACCACTTTTCGATTTAACGCAATTGTCGGTCCTTAATCTCTCCTTCAGTCCGCTCCCAGGTACATCGTTCCTTTTGAGTTTGACACAAGTAAAAAACTTGCATCTTGGGAACAACGATCTTTCAGATATATCTGCGCTCTCAAAATTGACACAACTGACCAGTTTGATACTTTGGAACAATGCCATCACCGATGTGGCACCGCTGGCATCCTTAACACAACTCACATCTCTAAGCCTTCAAGGCAACGCCATCACCGATCTGACCCCACTTGCGTCCCTAACACAACTAACCTCACTGCAACTTAGCGGAAATCCCCTCTCGGATGTATCATCCCTTGCGGGCTTAGCACAGTTGAGAAGTCTCTCTCTCTCCGGTCTTTCCCTCTCAGAGGTGTCTGCCTTGTCCGATTTGAGGCAATTGACAAACCTAAGTATTTACGGCACCTCTGCCTCGGATGTGTCTCCCCTTGCAGGGCTCACGCAGCTGACTTATCTGCATCTTGGAAACAACGTCATCTCGGATATAGCTACGCTGTCAGGGTTAACACAACTCATATCGCTGTATCTCGGTGGCAACAGTATCACCGATGTCTCAGCATTGTCAAGTCTAACCCAACTACAGGTGCTGGATCTTAACGCTAACAGGATCTTAGATGTCTCGCCGCTAGTAGGATTGGATTTGCCGGGGACACAGTGGAACAGCACAGGTCTGTATATTGAACGCAACCCGCTGAACTATGCCTCGGTGCATATGTATATCCCCGCCATGCAGGCGAGAGGCGTTGAGGTGAAGTTTGACAACAAGGCACATTCAGCATTGGTGAAAATATCAGGCGATACGCAAGAGAGCGAAGTGCTGACAACATTAGTAACACCGTTTGTCGTCGAAGCACTAGACCCACACGGCACCGCAATAACCGGATTGTCCGTTACGTTTCGCGTCATTGAAGGCGGCGGAAGCCTCAGCGCGACAGCCGTTACCACAGATGCTCGGGGCAGGGCGCACACAAGACTCAGCCTCGGCCCGGATCCAGGTGTGAACAAGATCCGCGTAACAGCACCGCAGATAACATACCCTGTAACTTTTACTGCCATGGCTACCCGGGCAGCGCAGCTCGCTGCAGATGTCAACGGCGATGGGATCGTCAACATCCAAGACCTTGTCTTGGTATCCGCGAGTTTTGGACAGACTGGAGAAAGTCATGCGGATGTCAACAGCGACGGAGCCGTCAATATCCAAGACCTCGTTTTAGTAGCAAGTGCCTTTGGAGCGGGGACTACCGCTGCGCCTGCCTTGCATCCCTCGGTCCTGGCAAAACTCTCTACGCAGGACATTCAGCGGTGGTTAGACAATGCCAAGCATTTGGGAAGCACAGACGCTGCCCATCTGCGCGGCATCGCGGTCTTGGAGCAACTGCTTGCCCTCTTGCTGCCGAAAGAGACGGCTCTTTTGCCGAACTACCCGAATCCGTTTAACCCAGAGACATGGATACCGTACCAGTTAGTACAACCTACAAAGGTGACGCTTCACATCTATTCTGTGAACGGGGCATTGGTGCGGCAGTTGACGTTGGGACATCAACCTGCCGGAGTGTATCATAACAAAAGTCGCGCAGCGTATTGGGATGGGCGAAATGAACAAGGTGAACGTGTGGCAAGTGGTGTCTATTTCTACAGGCTAACAGCTGGGGACTTTTCGGCAACACGAAAACTCTTGATACGGAAATAGTATCAAATGACTTAACTAACAACCAACAACTAATAACCAACAACTACAAAAACATGAAAGCAATAATTATAGGGGCAGGCGAAGTTGGGTTTCATACCGCCAAACTTCTCACCGCTGAGCATAACGACGTTGTCCTCATTGATGAATCCAATGCCGCCTGCAGCCGAGTTAACGAACAGTTGGACTTGCAGACTTTACGCGGCTCAGGCGCATCGCCGCGACTGCTCAAAACCGCTGGGATTGATGAAGCCGGTCTCCTTATCGCCGTTACCAACAGCGATGAAATTAATATGCTCGCGTGTCAGATTGCCGAGAGATACAGCGTTAACACAAAAATCGCGCGCGTCTCCAATCCTGACTATTTCTCTACAGAAAGCGGTCTGAGACCTAAGGATTTTGGCATTGATCTGCTGATTAATCCTGAGCAACTCTGTGTCGCTGAATTCGTTCGGCTGTTACAGATACCTGAAGCACGAGAAATTGTTGAATTTGAGGATGGCAGGATACAACTTGTCTCCTTTCGGGTCAAACAGTCAAATCCGTTAATTGGAAAATCACTTGTCGAGTTAGATGTTAGTGGACTGCTCAACGATATCCGATTTGCTGCGATTAGCCGGCGTGGACGTTCTAATAACGGAAACCCTATCAGTAACGGCAATAGACACATTATCATTCCAAGAGGTACCGATGCTTTACAACAGGGTGACGAAGTTTTTGTTATCGGCAGCGCCCTGGCAGTTGAACAATTGCTACGTATCAGCGGTATCACGTTCAATCAGCAGCTGGACCGTGTTATCATTGTCGGCGCCAGCCCTATCGGGATTGAACTCGCACGCACGCTTGAAGAGAACGACACCAACGTCAAACTTATCGAGGAGAATCAAACCGAAGCCCGACTCGCATCCCAGCGGCTAAAGCACACGACCGTTTTACAAGGCAATTATCTCCAATTTCGGCTGCTTGAAGAAGCAGGTATCGATGATGTCAACGGGTTTGTTTCCGTTACAGGAGACGATGAAAACGACATTATGGCGTGTATGACAGCGAAAGAGAACGGGGCACAACGGGCACTCGCACTCGTCCAGCAGCCGAGTTACCTTCCGTTGTTAGCACGTATTCCGAGGCTTGATGGTGCCGTCAGTCGGCATCTGACTGTTGTTAGCAATATTTTGCGGCTTATCCGCCGTGGAAATATAATTTCTGTTGCCTCGCTTCACGGCATAGATGCCGAAGTCATTGAGATTGTCGCCGGGGTCAACGCAAAAATTGTCCATAAAGAACTCTCCGTCTTCAAAACTAAATTTCCAGAAAATGCCTTTATCTGTGCTATCCTTCGGCGGGAAAAACTCATTATCCCGACCGGGCAATCTGTTATCCAACCCGCAGATCGCGTTATCGTCTTTAGTATGCCTGAGGCAATCCCTGTTGTCGAAGACCTATTCGCTGAACGGAGAAACTAAAGGGTGATCAGTTATAACAGTCGTCAGTTGTCAGTTGTCAGTTAAAGAGGTATTTGATTAAACCATACGCCTCTTTAACCGATGACCAATAAAAGAAATATTTGATAATCCCAAAGTCTCTTTCTGATAACTGAAAGATTTTTTTCGTAGAAAAAAATCGTACTGACAACTGACAACTATAAAACATGAGCCTCAAATTAACTATTTACACCCTCGGTAATTTACTTATCTGTCTCGCGGGGACTATGCTACTCCCGTTGGGAGTGGCTCTCTATTATCGAGCAACCGCCGATGAAATCCAAAGCGATTTGATGGCGTTTGTTATTTCAGCAATAATCACTCTGATTGTCGGTTTAATCCTTCGATTCAGTATTCGAGCACGACAGGAAGAACTCGGCATCCGAGAAGGTTTTGCCGTCGTCGCTTTAGGGTGGGTAACAGTCGCACTTTTTGGCACACTCCCCTATCTATCCGCAGATGTCTTTCACGCTGACGGACGCTCCCTGTGGACAGAATTTTCTTTCTGCTATTTTGAATCTATGGCGGGGTTTTCAACGACCGGTGCCACCGTGCTGACCGAGATTGAACACCTTTCACACGCGATGCTCTTCTGGCGAAGTTTCTCACATTGGCTCGGCGGAATGGGGATCGTTGTGCTTGCAGTGGCTATTCTGCCGATGCTCGGTGTTGGCGGCATGCAGCTTTTTCGCGCCGAAGCACCTGGACCGCAAACCGATCGCCTTACCCCTCGCATCGCACAAACCGCTAAACTGCTTTGGGGGGTTTATCTACTCCTTTCTGTTCTTGAAACTGTGCTACTCATGCTGGGCGGTATGTCGCTCTTCGATGCACTCTGTCATACCTTTGGAACAATGGCGACCGGCGGGTTCTCTACAAAGAACGCCAGCATCGGCCACTACGATAGCGTCTACATTGACATCGTCATCTGCTTCTTTATGTTCCTCGCTGGCACCAATTTCGCACTCCACTATCGGGCACTCCGAGGCAATGTCAAAAGTTATTTCCAAGATACAGAGTTTAAGTTTTACTGCATTGTTATCGCAGTCAGTATCACTTTAATCTCATGGAATACCATCAGGTTTCAGGTCGATGGAGACGTGCCTTATGATTCGATGTGGACATCGCTCCGCTATGCGGCGTTTCAGGTGATGTCTATCATCACAACCACAGGCTACGGCACTGCTGATTTTGAACAGTGGCCCGCCCTATCCCAGTTCATCTTGGTGACACTTATGTTCTACGGCGGGTGTGCGGGTTCTACTGGCGGCGGGATGAAACAGGTTCGGTTCCTCCTCCTTATCAAACAGAGCGGTGCTGAAATTAAACGTCTCATTTTCCCACATGCTGTGCTACCTATTCGGGTTAACGACCGAGTAGTACCACCCGAAGTCATGACGAACGTGCTCGGTTTTTTCTTCTTTTTTATCGGAATTTTCGCGATTGTAACCTGTATCATGACAACTTTAGGGCTTGACCTTGTCAGTGCCGCAGGCGCAACAATCGCTACCATGGGAAACATCGGACCTGGGCTCGGCAGTGTCGGCCCCACTGACAACTACGCACATATTCATACAACCGGAAAATTCGTCCTCTCTTTCTGTATGTTACTCGGACGCTTAGAACTTTATACCGTACTTATCCTCTTTTCCCCAAATTTCTGGAAAGGTTGATGTGCAGAATCTGATTTAACCAAAAACCTCTTAACTGATAACCGATAACCAATAACGAACAACTATTTCAATTATGAACACTGATAAACTCCGCAGAGAATACAGCGCACAAAACGGGCACCTGCTTGAGCAGAATGTCGCCTCCGATCCTTTTGAACTCTTTGAGCAATGGTTCGCTGATGCGATTGCCGCCGAAATAGACCTGCCAGACGCAATGACGTTAGCGACAGCGACACCGGACGGCATACCTTCTGCCCGGATGGTAGTCCTTAGAGGTTTTGACGCAAGAGGGTTCTGTTTCTATACCGATTATGAGAGCCAAAAAGGGAAAGAACTCGCGGAGAACCCAAACGCCGCCTTGGTTTTCTATTGGCGTGAACTCGACCGACAGGTACGTAGTACGGGTATCATTGAGAAAATGAGCCCGGAAGAATCAGATGCCTATTTCGCCAGTCGTCCTGTGAGTAGTCAACTCGCCGTACAAACAGAACGCCAAAGCATCGTTATTAGCGGCCGAGAACATCTCACAGACGGTTACCAACGCGCGGAAGAGACATATTCATCCGAGGATATTCCGCGTCCGCCGCATTGGGGTGGGTACCGACTCGTGCCAAATCTATTTGAATTTTGGCAGGGATGTCCAAGCCGTCTCCATGATCGGCTCTGTTACACGCTGCAGCCCGATGAAATATGGGAGATGACGCGCCTATCGCCGTGAATCTAATGTTCTGAAATCAAGGAAGGTACAAAATGAAATTTACAGGCATTATGATCCTACTTTTATTGCTACCTTTTTCTGCCGTGGCGGGAACGTTTCTCGAAACCTTCGACGACAGAGAGCTGCAAAGGTGGCAGGAACTCATCCAATTGAATAACCCGTCTGGTTCATGGGAGATTATTGATGATGAACTCCACGCCGTCAGTCGTGAGACGTTTCTTCGTTTGCTCACAACCGGCGATAACACATGGGAAAACTATACTATTAAATTTGATGTCAAACCCCTTAAAAAACACGGTATTTCCAATATCTCAATTGCCGGGCGGGTTAAGGGAACTTGGCTAATCTACTGCAGTATTGCGGATCCAGTAGTGCTGGTTGATGGTGAACCTCTTCACGAATCACGGATGAGTTGTGCATACGGCAATTTGCACGACGTAATATTTCTAACCCTCCACACTGAACCCCACCCACTTTTAAAATTGAATAAGTGGGCGCATCTAAAATTAAGCGTTGATGGAAACGTGGTTGCCTTCTGGGTTAATGAAAAGCAAGTCATGAAACCCACAGAGATTCGGAATCTCAAAGACGTTCAACATGGGGGACACAATTTCAATTTCGCTGGATTTCCCGACTTTCGGACGGGTGGTGTCGGTTTCGGTCTCTCGAATTATACGGCACGTTTTGATAATATCACTGTCACCGGCGATAGCGTTCCAAACAGCGGCGGGTTCACCGTAACGCCCCAAGGAAAACTCACGACAACGTGGGGAGACTTGAAGCGGTTTTAGAATCAAAGTTCAGGCAAATTCCCAACAATCTCCACTGTCCTTAGGCTCACAGTGATAACCCGCTTAATCAAATCCACAATATACCGCGGCTCTGCTTCACGATTCGGGTCGTTTTTAATCCCACTCCGCCTGTCTACCTTCACACGATATTGATCGACCACCCACTCCAACGCAGACCGAGTCCCTAACTTATAGTCATAAACCTCCACAGGGATGCCGTCCAGCGTCAAAAACTCGTTATATTTCAACTGCGTCTTGTCTTTGGACATCTTCATCTTCTCCACGTACCAATTGACCGGCACTCCAGATGTTTCGGATTGTCTCAATTGATTGTATGCCGGAGCAGCTTCATAGTTGACGTGGATATCTGCTAACACCTCGCCTGCTTTCGCAAATCCCCAGAAATCTTCGGCAAACGGGATATGCGGGAGATCGCGCTTGAGGTTCATCTCGTATTTCTCACGATAGGTCGGATGGTGCAAGAGGGCGTAATTGTAGTGGAAGATGTTCCACTTGGTGATAGTATCATCATTGTAGTGATTTCGGAATTCCGCCAATGCCCAATCGGTGATGTTTTCTTGTCGGTTTGTGCCATTTTCATTGTAGGTGTAGAAAGGGAAACATTGAGAACCACTCTGTGGCAGTAAGTCTGGAATTTGGTTTGTCATTAGGGCAAACATCGGCAATTCTTTTCCCACCTTAAGCCATATCACCTGATTTTCCTTTTCTGTTTCAGGCGTTGGAAAGAAGGATGGCAGTAAGTAAACACAATTATTCAAAACCCGGTCGAAGAACAAATTTGATTTGGTAAACGGACGATAGAGTGAGGTACGCACCTTGTTGTCTGTCCATTCAGCATATCTGCCCCGTTGCAAGTGTTGACGTAATTCCCGATCCCATTTAATCTTCGTATCATCATAAACCACAAAATCATTAACCGCCACTCGCTGATTCTCTCGACGCCTCCACCTATCTACCTCTGTGTTGTAAATGCCGATCATTCCCTGAACATTTTTGGTTAGGGCATTTCGGTTGAAGTTGTAAACCCACGCATCGCGGTTGGTCACGACACCTCTGCAGTAAGTCTTAAAGATCACATCCGTCGCTACACCTTTCTGCGCCTTCGCTTCTTTAGTTCCAATAGGGATAAAGGTGTTAAACTCGGCGTGGAGCCCTTCGGTGAGCCAAGTATATCGTGCGTCCGGTTGAATCGCTTGCCATTCAATATTGCCTATGTGTCCGCATTCATTCAGAAAGTCGAATTTCCGCTGTTTATTCCACAGCTCGTCTGCTTTATAGTAGTAGGGGTTGGGTAACCCAACCCCTACGGAACTCTTTTTGTTGGATAATTCAACCTTGACGGAACTCTTTTTGATGAAAAAATTGATGCTCACGCCCACCCGAATGCCAAACACATTCGCATTCGAGACCTTTAATCCCTTCCGAGCGTTTCCACCTAAATCAAGAACATAGATCGCGTCGAAATCATTTGCGAGGTGTTTCCGCATCCCATCAAACGCTAAACCCTCAAGAAATCCGTTATTTGTCACGAATGCAACAACGCCTTCCGCACCAATCCGGTCAGATGCCCATCGAATCGCTTTTATGTATGGATCGTAGAGTGCATTTTTGAGGGTTGCTTTAGAATCTGCTACGTAGGTTTCGGCAATCCGATCGTCCATTGCCGCGTATTTTCTATTTCTGTTATTGTCGCTATCGTTAACCTGCCATGCATTGTAAGGTGGGTTACCTATGACAACAAACATATCCGCTGCCTTCTGTTGCTTGACCCGCTCCGTGTTTTCACGTGTGAAGAGCTCACCTTGCTGCTGCTCAAGCAACTCAAACGTATCCGCAAGCGCGATCCCCTCAAACGGTACGTATGTCCTCGTGCGTTGAAAGAATTCCTGCTCTATGTTCAGACTCGCGATGTAGTAGGGCAGGAGCATCACCTCGTTGCAATGCAACTCGTGGCGGTACTTCTCTTCTAACGCCGCGCCTTGGATGTCTTGCATGAGGCGGACGATGAAGTTGCCCGTCCCGACAAACGGATCAATAATATGCACACCGCTGTCCGACAACGATCGATCGAACTCGGTTTTCAAGATATGTTCAACGCTTTTCACCATGAAATCGACGATCGGTTGTGGCGTGTAAACAATGCCGTGTGTATCGGCAACATCCGCAGAGAAGCCTTGAAAAAACTTCTCATAAAAGGTGTTGAGGAAGTGCTGTTTTTGCGAGAAGTCTTTGCAGAGCAGTGCCGCTTGTTCAATCGCGAGGTAGAACCGGTCCAGGGGTGCAAGAAACGCGTCGCGACTCACCGCGTGCTGCATGAGCGCGTCGCTGACGTTTTCAATCTCGCGGGCAATAATATTTCGCCGCGTGAAATCCGAACGGTTGAAAACGGTGCGGAAAATACGTTCCGTGAGGATGTGTTGAATCAGCATCTCCTCAACGGCAGCCTGTGAAAGTTCCGGGTTAATCGCGGTCTGGCAGGTCTCGTAAAAGTCCATGAACGCCTTTTTGAACGCAGGATCGGTTTTGTGTTGTTGGTCAATGAGTTCTTTCAATTTGTTGGCGAGGTCTGGTACGTGTTCTCTGAAATCCGCGACCGCAGTCTGCCAATTGTCAAGTGCCGGTGGGATATATGAGAAAAGATACTGGAGTGCTGCAATCAGACGTGCCGGTTCGGTGATGTCAAGGTCTAATGCTACCTGTCCGTTCTGATACAAGATGGCGTGTCGCGGGTTTTGGAAAAGGATATTGTCAAGCGGGTAACCTGCCTTGCTTTTGGCTTCGACGGCTTTGATGAGGTCGTCGTCAGTGTCCTTTGCTTCCCAGTAAGCGAAAGGGAGTCCGTATTCGTCGAGTATCACGCCGTCAATGACGATTCGGTTTCCCGCTACAGTGCGCATCGCATATTGCGGGACAAGCGTGGCGTTTACCTGCTGGGCACACACTTGCAGGAGTGTATCAAAAGGCGAACTGACCGCGCCTTCGTGTGTAATCGCGTGCGCTTTGTATTGCTGCAGTGTGATGTAATAGTCGCGGATCGCTTTGTCGTTAGTTTTGAGATTGAGTTGTCGCATAACGGCATAATAGCAGATTTAGGGAAATACATCAACTTGCATTTTTTTCAAAAAAAACTTGACAATCTTTTTAAAATATGAGAAACTATTAAGCATATTCAAAAAATCTGTTTGTGAATCTGTATTAACCGTCACTTGCGCGAAGTTTGCAACGCCAGATTAGGCTACTATAGTAAAACCCGAAAATAAGTGGACACTTGTAGCATAGGCTGTTAGCCTGTGCCTCGTAGCATAGAAAACCGTTAGTTTGTGCCTCCTTGTAGCATAGGAAACCGTTAGCCTGTGCCTCGAAGCATAGAAAACCGTTAGTTTTCTGTGCCATCGGGACACAACTTCACAGTTCACAATAGGATACGAGTGTCTAAATAATTACGGAATCTACTATAAAGCGCAATCCGTCTTACGTTATCAAAAGAGGACAAAATAGATTAGAAACAATGTTAATAGATTATCTCCCAATCTTGTTATTAGGGGTGTTCGCCGTTCTCTTTGCAGCGATCAATCTCGGCCTGACCCATCTTCTTGGACCCAAACGCCCGAACCGCGTTAAACTCTCCGTTTACGAATCCGGCGTTCAACCTATTGGCGATGCACGGCAACGGTTTACCATCCGGTTTGACCTCATCGCGATGCTCTTTATCATCTTTGATATTGAAGTCGTTTTCCTCTATCCGTGGGCTGTGGTCTTCAAGAAATTCTCTGAAACGAGTGGTTTGTTTATTTTAATTGAAATGCTGGTATTTATCGGCATTCTGCTTCTCGGCTATATCTACGCTTGGAAGAAAGGAGGCTTAACATGGGATTAGATTTTGTTGGACAAGGTGCCGCGGAGACCGATGGCAACATCATCACCACGACGATTGATAAAGTCGTCAACTGGGGACGGAAAAACTCGCTCTGGCCGATGCCGTTCGGGACCGCTTGCTGTGCCATAGAAATGATGGCGACCTTGGCTTCCAAGTTTGACCTCTCTCGGTTCGGCTCTGAGGCGATCCGTTTTTCACCACGCCAATCCGATCTGCTGATCGTTTCCGGCAGGATTTCCATCAAAATGATGCCTGTCCTGAAACGTATCTATGACCAGATGCCCGATCCAAAGTGGGTAATTTCAATGGGCGCATGCGCTTCCTGCGGCGGTGTGTTTGATACCTATACCCTCATTCAAGGCGTTGACCAGTTTATACCTGTTGATGTTTATATCCCCGGATGCCCACCGCGCCCCGAAGATCTCATTGATGCGGTGCTACAGGTACAGCAAAAAATCGCCAGTGGTGCCGCGCCTAAAGGAGTAGAGGCAGTTTATGAGTGAAGAGAACCAAGTCGAAGAACAACCGAAACCTCTTATTCTTGAAAAATTAGAGGCGAATCACGCAGACGCGCTTTTAGCGCAGGATGAGTCGCGTGGTACAGTCGTCGTAACTGTCCGTAAAGAGCAGTCTTACGCCATTTTGGAATATCTCAAAACGGATCCCGAACTCGCCTATACCTTCCTCGTTGATGTCACCGCAGTCGATAATTCGCAGATGGAATCCGAATTAATGCAGTTTGACTACGCTCGGTTCATGGTGGTCTATCAACTCTATTCCTATCAGGGACAGTGTCGCGCGCGGGTGAAAGTTCCTGTACATGAAAACGACTTGAACATTCCATCGGTCACCACTTTGTGGCAAGGGGCGAACTGGTTGGAACGCGAGACTTATGATATGTTCGGTATCAATTTCGAGGGACATCCCGATCTCAGGCGAATCTTAATGCCCGACGATTTTGAGGGACACCCGCTCCGGAAAGATTATCCGCTCCGCGGACGCGGCGAACGCGAACGCTTTAATTTTGATAAACAGAATATGTAAGAATAGTTGTCAGTTATCAGTTGTCAGTTGTCAGTTACAAGAGGTTTTGGGTAGTTCCAAAGTCTCTTTCTGAAAACTGAAAGGTTTTTCGCAGAAAAACCGAACTGAAAACTGATAACCAGGACTCTGAAAACCGATAACCGAAATAAGAATAGTTGTCAGTTAAAGAGGGTTT
Organism: uncultured Poribacteria bacterium; assembly: GCA_951828385.1. Taxonomy (GTDB): domain Bacteria; phylum Poribacteria; class WGA-4E; order WGA-4E; family WGA-3G; genus WGA-3G. The sequence continues at coordinate 982,282 of OX639973.1, read as the reverse complement.
CTGTGGCAGATACAGCAAACGAGACTGCTACAAGGTGACTCTTAGGTGACTCTTAACTGACAACTGACAACTGATAACTGACAACTATTTACAAGGAGTATGATATGCAAGGTGGGCAGGAACGTGCTACAGGCGAGAAGATGGTTCTTAACTTCGGACCGCAACATCCGGCGACACACGGCACCCTCCGTATTGTGTTAGAACTTGATGGCGAATCCGTTTTGAAGGCGACACCCCATGCCGGTTACCTGCATACCGGGTTCGAGAAACTCGGTGAACACCTCGATTACAACCAATACATCGTTGTAACAGACCGGATGAACTATCTGTCGCCGTTGTCCAACAATTTTGGGTATGTGCTCGCTGTCGAGCAGCTGCTTGGTATTGAAGTCACGAAACGGTGTCAATACATCCGGATTTTGATGGCGGAACTCTCGCGACTCGCCGATCACCTCTTATGGTTGGGAACTGCCGCACTCGACTTAGGCGCATTTTCGGTATTTCTCTATAGCTTCCGCGAACGTGAAAAATTGTATAGCATCTTTGAAAAGACGACCGGCGCACGGTTGACAACGAGCTACACACGCGTAGGCGGCGTTTTCCGTGACCTCTATGACGGTTGTGAGGAAGATGTCCGACAATTCGTTACCAACTTCCCGAAGGCACTGAAAGAAACCCATACGCTGCTCACAAAGAATCGGATCTGGATGGACCGGACAAAAGGTGTTGGTGCTATTTCAGCCGATGCAGCGATTGACTACGGGTTGACAGGTCCCTGTCTCCGAGCCACTGGCATAGCACACGATATCCGCAAAGCTGAACCCTATTCCAGTTATGATGAAGTAACTTTTGAAGTACCTGTGGGTACCAACGGGGATGCATACGACCGATACCTCGTCCGAATGGAGGAGATGATTCAGTGTTGTGGCATCGTCACCCAAGTACTTGATAATATGCCTGATGGATCGGTCAACCTCGAAGATAACAAGATTACGATGCCAGATAAGTCCGATGCTTATGGGCATATCGAGGGCTTAATCCATCACTTTAAGATTGTTATGGACGGACACGGTGTGCAACCGCCGATGGGTGAGCACTATTGTGCAACCGAATCGCCGAACGGTGAACTCGGCTTTTATATCGTCAGTGATGGCAGCGGCACCGCTTATCGTATCCGCATCCGGCCGCCAAGTTTCTTGCACTTCCAAGCATTGCCACACATGTTAGAAGGCGGAATGGTTTCTGACACCGTGGCTGTTTTGGGAAGTCTGAACGTCATCGCAGGCGAATTGGACCGATAGTTTTGTCCGAGTTTGCCGATTTTAGGAGAACAAAATGGAACTCGGAAGCGTTATGCTTTTTGTCAAAGACATGAAGTCTGTCATCGCATTTTACAGGGATGTTGTCGGATTAGTACCGGAGGAGGATCAACCGTTCCCAGAACATCGGTTTTTCCGCTTCAATACCGGTGCTTGCAAGTTGTGCCTCCATAGCGCAAGCAAACCGAACGAAGGAAGACAAAAACTTGTCTTTCACGTTGAAAGCGTGAGTGCCATTCATCAGCACATAAAATCGAAAGGGAAGCGATTACGAAAACTTGAGAACGAAGACGGACGTGCCATTTTCGACATCCGTGACCCAGAAGGCAACCGTATTCAGTTTCACGGGGACTACTAAGACATACTAAAGTTTGGACAATTTTAAAAATAGACACAGGTTTCCGCTTGGATATTCTCTTGTGTAGCATAAACTTTCAGTTTGTGCCTCTTTTGTAGCATAGGCTGTTAGCCTGTGCCGCGGTCCAAGAGCCTCCATTATTTTCGGAAAGTTCTGTGCGGGGTCTAACGCGTAGAAAAATCGATTGAACCTTGAAAACGCTACAGAAATGTAATGCGAATTGTCCAAACTATTGTAAGACATACCGTACAGGTCAATTTGAGAGAGGCGATTTATCAACCACTAATAAAATGTTACACTTTTCGTCTTTTTTTCTGCACAGCAGAAAAAGTATAAAATAAGCATAAACCCTTACAGCTATTGCGTTTTAGACCGATGACCTCTGCAGCCAAATGTTACACCAGTGTAACATTTTATGAAAAAGAAACTATTAGAAACCCAATTTGCACTTTGCATCGAAAATAACGGTTGCGAAGACATAGAGAAGCGAAAAATTTACCAAATTCTGCCTGATGAAGCAGCCGCTCGTGAAGGCTATCTGCGGGTTGTTGATGAATCTCAGGAGGATTACTTGTATCCGGAATCCTATTTCATTTTTGTTGAACTGCCTCGCAAAGTACAGGAGGCGTTCGTAGCGGCAGTCTAATGAAGGGTTTTTGGTAACCCAAACATCTTTCTTTTCAGTCTAAGATCGCAAGCCCGAAACGAAGTGGAGGGGTTTTGCTTGGGTATTTTTTCAGCTCTTGAGCGAAAAGCGTCAAAGCACAAACCACGTCCTTTAACCGCAAGGAAAATTAAAAATATGTCAGAGGAACTTATTCAAATAGAAACACCTTTCGCGTTTAACGCAGAAAACCAACGTGAATTCGACGAATTAATAGGGCGGTATCCTATTAAAGAAGCAGCGATGCTGCCAACGCTTCACCTCGCGCAGCGACAGGCAGGCTACATCACGCCTGCTGTCATGAAGTACGTCGCAGAACTACTCGAAGTCACCGTGATGAAGGTCAAGGATGTCGTTACGTTCTATCCTATGTTCTTTGAAGAACCGGTAGGCGAGTACGTCATTCGCGTATGCCATACGCTACCCTGTGCATTGCGGGATTGCAAAGTGGTTCTCGACCATCTCAAAGCAAAACTCGACACCGATATCGCTTCCGAAACGAATCTCGCGAAAGGCACAACGGCTGACGGTAAGTTCACCCTCATGAAAGTAGAATGCCTCGCTTCGTGCGATGTCGCGCCGGTTATCATGGTGAATGATGATTTGTATAAGAATCTGACCCCGGAAAAGGTTGACGAAGTCTTAGACAATCTGTAGAGGAGAAAATATGGTTGAAGAAAGAAGGATTCTCTACGAGCATCTGGATGTGCCTGATATTAACACGTTCGATGTCTTTCGGCAATATGATGGCTACACCCGTTTTGAAAAGGCAATAGCGGAATATCAACCTGAAGAGATCGCTCAAATGGTGTTAGATTCAGGATTGAAAGGTAGAGGCGGTGCCGGTTTTTCTACTGGGGAAAAATGGAGTTTTGTCCCAAGGGATATAAAGCCGTGTTACCTCTGTTGCAACGCTGACGAAAGTGAGCCAGGAACGTTCAGTAACCGCTACGTCTTGGAGAAGAATCCACATCTATTGATTGAAGGCATCCTGATCTGCTGCTATGCGATGGGCATTGAGACGACTTATATCTACATCCGCGGTGAATTTACACTCGGAAAAAAGATGTTAGATGCTGCCATCAAGGAGGCTTATGAGAAGGGATACCTCGGCAAAGACATCCGGGGCACAGGACTCAACGTCGATATTTATTCCCATCCGGGTGCCGGTGCTTATATCTGTGGCGAAGAGACTGGGTTGATTGAGTCGCTTGAAGGGAAACGCGGGCAGCCTCGCAACAAACCCCCGTTCCCTGCTGTTGAAGGTGTGTTCAGAAAACCTACCGTCGTGCAGAATGTTGAGACTTTATGCAACCTGCCTTTCATCGTTGGTAACGGCGTTGAGTGGTACACCCAGATGGGACCGACGTATGCAGATACGCGGTTTGATCCGCCGAAACCTGACGCTAATACGGGCACGAAGCTTTACTGTATCAGCGGTGATGTCAACGAGCCGGGTGTTTATGAACTTGATCTCGGCTTGACATGTACAGAACTCATTGAGGTCGCAGGCGGTTTGCGCGGCGAAGAGGTGAAAGCCGTTATTCCCGGTGGCAGTTCCGCTCCGATTTTAACGCACTATGAATTGGACACACGACTCGATTTTACTTCACTCACACTCGCTAAATCCATGCTCGGCTCCGGCGGTATCATTGTCATGAATGAGACTCGGAATATCGTTGACTGCTTGCTCAATATCATGAAGTTCTACGCACATGAGTCATGTGGACAGTGTACGCCGTGTCGGTGGGGCACACCGTGGGTCCGCGATATTGTTCAACGTATCGCCGACGGAAACGGACGAAAAGACACTATCACACGTCCGAAATTCGGTGTCGCTGAAAACGGCAGATGGGGCGATACCGGCGAAACAGAAGAAATCTATGAAGACCTTGATCTGCTGGAAAGTGTCGCTAACAACATCGCAAATGTCGATACGATGACATGGAATACGATTTGTGTCTTTGGCATCGCTGTCTCATGGCCCGCTGTGAGTTATATGCGCAAATTCAGACCCGAATTTGAAGCCACCATCCGAGAAGGCAAACTCGTCACGCTGCCTGTGGCTGAGGCGACAGTTCCACCAGAGGAAAACTACGCATATCAACAACGGTTTGTTCCCAAAGAGTTCGCTGATCTATAGGAGTGACCTCAGTACCGAACTGCAAGGAAAAATTAAAATATGGCACTTGTTAAACTGAATGACCTTGAGATAGAGGTTGAAGATGGAACGAATATAGTTGAGGCAGCGAGGCAACACGGCATTGAAGTGCCTCACTACTGCTATCACCCTGGATTGAGTCGTCCAGCGAACTGTAGAATGTGTCTCGTTGAACCTTACGGTCCCATACCAGGCGCGCCTCCAGGTACAATTGGTCCAGCTCGACAATTAGCAACAGGCTGTACAACTACCGTTCGGACTGCACCACCTGACAGAAAATTGGACGATAAATATGACGCTATCGTCCAAACAGACAGCCCGCGCGTCAAAAAGGCACGCGAGGACATACTCGAATTCCTGCTCGTGCATCACCCGTTGGATTGTCCTGTCTGTGATCAAGCTGGCGAATGCGATTTGCAAGACTACTCCTATCGGCACGGAAGCGATAAGAGCCGCTACCTTGAAGTCAAAAATGTCCCACCTAAAAAAGATCTCGGACCGGATGTACTGCTCTACTCAACACGTTGTGTTGTCTGCACTCGGTGTATCCGATTTGCTGAAGAGGTATCCGGAACCGGTGAATTAGGCTTAATCAATCGCGGTTCCCACGACGAAATTGACATTCCACGAAGCCACGAGGGCGTTCCGTTGCAGGTACTGGATAACAAACTCGCAGGAAATGTCGTTGACATCTGTCCCGTCGGGGCATTGATTAGCAAAGATTTCTTGTTCAAGTCGCGGCCATGGTTTATGGAGAAGGCGAACAGTGTCTGCTCCGGATGCAGTGTCGGTTGTAATATCACCGTAGAATACAAAGCCGATGGTGTCTACAGGCTCAAACCGCGCTTCCATGAGGATATTAACCAACATTGGATGTGTGACGACGGTCGTCTCGGTTACCACTATGTAAACAGCGATGACCGACTTCAACTTCCCCTGAAACGCGTTGATGACGAACTCATGCCAACACATTGGGCGGATGCCCTAACCGTGATTCAGGAGCAGTTATCGGAAGTAGCAGCTGAGGACATTGTTGTTATTGGTTCGGCACAAGGCACAAACGAAGACAACTACGTTTTGCAGCAGTTTGCACATGACGTGCTGCAGACAACGCAGTTAGGACTCTTCGGACAGCTACCGGGTGAAGAACACAAATTCCCACAATTTACAATTGAAGCCGACAAGAATCCGAATACGGCAGGGGCGCGAACGATACTCGGCTCTGCAAACGGGAACGTCGTTCTGGAAGATGAGGCGCTTTGGGAGAAGGTATCCGGAGCAAAAGTCGTTTATCTCGTTAGTGGTGCACCAGAACGTCCGCTTGAGGACGCAGAGAAAGCCGCGTTGGAAAACGTCGAGTTTCTTATCGTGCAAGACATTTTGCCATCAGAGGTGACGCAATTAGCCGATGTCGTATTACCGGGAACAACTTTCGCCGAGAAAGATGGCACCTTCACCAATTCAACCGGTTGGGTACAACGGATCCGCAAGACGATTGATCCACCGGGCGAAGCACGCGTAGACTGGGAGATTACCCAGCAGCTTGCCAAGCAGTTGGGCGGTGAGATGAACTATCATTTCGCTGGCGAGATTGCACTCGCGATTGCAGAGAATGTACCGGACTATGCGGACACAACACATCAAAAAATTGGGGATGCGGGAATAAAATTAGCGTAAGTCTGATACCTCAATTGTGAGAGTTATTAAGAAGGAGAAACTATGGAGCTATTACCAGATATTATTATTCCAATCATCAAAATTCTCTTCATTGCCCACTTGTTGATTATTGGCGTAATGGCGATGATCTGGGCAGAACGCCGAGTGAGTGGATGGATGCAAGATCGACTGGGACCGAACCGTGTTGGCCCCCAAGGGCTGCTCCAACCTATCGCAGATGGGCTTAAGTTCATGTTTAAGGAGGATCTCATCCCGAATCATGTGGATAAGCCGCTTTATGTGCTTGCCCCGGCAATGCTCTTGGTACCAGCACTTATTACGGTCGCAGTCGTGCCATTTGGGAGTTCAATAGAACTGTTTGGAGAAACTATCAATCTCCAGATTGCAGACATCAACATCGGTATTCTGTATGTCTTGGCGATAACGTCTCTTGGCGTTTATGGCGTTGTGCTTGGCGCATGGGCATCGAATAACAAGTATTCGCTTTTAGGCGGTCTACGGTCATCAGCACAGATGATTAGTTACGAATTGACACTCGGATTGGGAATCATTGGTGTGCTAATGCTGACGGACAGCGCGACGGGCAGCGCACTCAGCCTTCGGACAATCGCTATAGAACAAGGGGCATATCTGTGGCAATGGAACTTCCTAATTCACTTCCCCGCATTTCTCGCATTTACAACCGCAATGTTCGCAGAGACGAACCGCTTGCCGTTTGACCTCGCAGAAGCCGAGCAGGAACTCGTCGCAGGATATCACACCGAATACAGCAGCATGAAATTCGCGATGTTTTTTATGGCGGAATACATGAACATGATTGTCGGATCCGCTGTAGTGGTGACACTCTTCTTAGGCGGATGGCACTTCTTCGGCTTGGAGAATGTCGGCGGTCCTGTATGGAGTGGACTTATTTCGTTCGGTATCTTTTTCGTCAAAACAGCGATTTTCCTGTTCGTGTTTATCTGGGTCCGATGGACACTCCCGCGATTCCGATATGATCAACTTATGAACTTCGGTTGGAAATTCCTGTTGCCTATCGTTTTGACTTCCATCGTCGTAACCGGTACCCTATGGATAACCACTGGTTCTCGTCTGGTTGTCGGTATCGGCAATGTCGTAGCCGCGTTTATTGTTGTATCGATTGTGGCAGGGCTGCTGGTCATGAACAAGGCACCTGAGCCAGCAATACCGGATAACGACCGGCAAATTACACCCAGCGCGTTAGACGCGATAGAGTAGGAGGCGTGCGAATGAATCCAGAACAAATTCTATTTATTCTCTTTGGGGCAGTCTCGTTGATTGGTGCTATTGCTGTTATCTCGTTTCGACATCCAATTTATAGCGCGCTTTCGCTTATTGTGACGTTTTTCGCACAAGCAGGTCTGTTTGTCCTACTCGGCGCGCATTTTGTTGCAGCTGTCCAAGTAATTGTCTATGCTGGCGCAATCATGGTCCTATTCCTCTTTGTGATTATGCTCCTGAACCTCGGCACACTCTCGGCGAAGGGGGCTATGAGTCGGAAACTGAAAGGGTTTGCGGTGATCCTTGGCATCCTCCTTGCCATCGAAGGGGTCTATATCGCAGTGAATGCAATCAACGACCCCGCAGTCGCATCGGCGGAAACTGCTACCGAATCCGTAAACACCACGACCTATAACATTGGTGAACTCTTGTTCAACGAGTATCTTTTACCGTTTGAGGTTACCTCACTTATTTTATTAGCGGCATTGATTGGCGTTATCGTCTTAGTAAAACGCGGGAATCAGGAAGAAAACTAAACATGGTTTCAGGCTATAATGCCTACAACTACTAAGGAGTCATCGGTTATTAGTTATACGTTATCAGTCATCCGTCTGACAACTACACGATCCGCCCGTCATCACGGAGGAGGACAGTTGGCAACCCATCCTCTGACAACTGACAACTGACAACTGACAACTGACAACTATTTATGCCATTAGAAGCTTACCTTATTTTGAGCGCGCTCTTGTTTACAATCGGTGTTGTTGGAGTCCTCATCCGTAGGAATGCCATCATTATTTTTATGTGTATTGAACTGATGTTAAACGCCGCGAATCTCGCCTTTGTAGCGATCAGTCGTAGCCTCGGAGAGGCATCCGGGCAAGTTTTCGTCATTTTCGTAATGGCTGTCGCTGCGGCGGAAGTCGCTATCGGGCTCGCAATTATTGTCAGCGTCTTCAAACATCGACAGACAATTAACGTGGACGAAGTTAATTCGTTGAAAGGCTAAACAATTCACTGTAGGGGCGGGGGCTCCCCGCCCGATTGCCCCAACGGGGACGAGGGAACCTCACCCCTACTAAGCAAGGATAAAATATGTCGAAAGAACTAATTGTTGTCTTATTAGTTGCCCCGCTTGTTGGGTTTCTGATTAACGGGTTATTTGGAAAATGGCTAAAAGGTAACGAGAAACTGAGCGGCTGGATCGGCGCGCTTGCAGTGCTGGTCTCCTTAGTCTGTTCAATTATCGCTTTCACCAGTTTGAACGGCGGTGCTGCGCCGCTCGATGAAACACTGTATCCGTGGATCACAGGCGAAGGGTTCGCTTTCAATATCGGATTCCGTGTGGACGCACTCACAGCAGTCATGTTGTTAGTCATTACCGGTGTCGGTTTCCTCATCCACGTCTATTCGATCGGCTACATGCACGGCGATGAAGGCTATACACGCTATTTTGCCTACCTGAACCTATTTGTTTTCGCAATGCTCATCCTCGTCCTCGGCAACAACTATCTGATGATGTTTGTCGGATGGGAAGGCGTTGGGCTCTGCTCTTATCTGCTGATCGGATTCTGGTATGATAAACAGTCGGCGACGGACGCTGGAAAAAAGGCATTCATCGTGAACCGGATTGGCGATTTCGGTTTTCTGCTGGGGATGTTCACCCTATTTGCAGCGTTTAATACCTTAGATTTCACAGCCATATTTGATAGAGCCGAGGCTGGTACTTTCGAGCAAATTTTCGGTGCAAATACACTCGTAATTGCGACGTTGCTACTCTTCGTCGGCGCGATTGGTAAATCGGCACAGATCCCGCTTTATGTATGGCTACCCGACGCTATGGAAGGTCCAACACCTGTCAGTGCCTTGATTCACGCCGCGACAATGGTTACGGCGGGTGTGTATATGATAGCGCGCTCCGCTGTGCTTTATGAAATAGCAGATACTGGACAGGTCGTCGCATGGATCGGTGTTTTAACAGCATTCTTCGCCGCAACCATCGCACTCACACAGAACGACATCAAACGCATACTCGCCTATTCCACTGTCAGTCAACTCGGGTATATGTTCGTCGGTGTCGGGGTCGGTGCCTATGCGTCTGGCGTTTTCCACTTGGTAACGCATGCCTTCTTTAAAGGGTTGATGTTCCTGACCGCTGGCAGTGTAATGCACGCCATGGCGAATGAATTGGATATGCGGAAGATGGGCGGCTTGAAATCGAAAATGCCGATAACGCATTGGACCTTTTTAGTGGGTGCCCTTGCTATTGCTGGGTTCCCGTTCCTAAGCGGTTTCTGGAGCAAAGACGAAATCTTGCACAGCGCGTGGGGGAGTTCCTCCCTAATTTATGGTATCGGATTGGTCACAGCATTCCTGACAGCCTTCTATATGTTCCGTCTCATCTTCGTGACATTTTACGGTGAATCTCGCGTTGATTCCGAGGTCGCTTCACATCTGCACGAATCGCCGGCAATTATGTGGCTACCCTTAGCAATTCTGGCGATCCCTTCTGCCTTGATCGGATTATTAGGTTGGGGCGGACATGACAGTTGGTTCCACCATTTCACGAAGAGCGTTTTCCCAGAAGCACACCATGACGCATCGGGCAATGTTATCTTGTTTATGGTAATTTCATCGATTGTCGGCTTGGCGGGCATTGCGTTCGCATGGACACGTTATAGCAAACGCGTACCGTCCGATGAACCTACCGGGGCATTCCATAGACTGCTCGCGAACAAGTACTATGTTGATGAAATCTATAACGCACTCATCGTGCAACCGGTCAAAAACGGTTCTCATTTCCTCTTGTGGAAATTGGTGGATAACGGCATTATTGATGGAATTGTCAACGGCGTGGCTGCTCTGATCAGGTTTATTGGTGGATTGTTGCGACGACTCCAAACAGGTCTCGTCCAAGTGTATATTGTCTCGATGGTTCTCGGAATTGTGATATTCCTTGCATATTATCTGTTTTTCACTTAAGTCAATGGATGGTAGGTGCTTGTGCCATATAATTTCTCTTGTCGATTTTAGATCTCCAGGCCCGGTAGGTGCGGTTTATGGAACACAACAATAAGCTCAAAGAAGAAATTGGGTGGTTAAAAGTGATATTTGCTATGTCTATTGCCACTACTCTCTCCGAAGGAGCTTGGGTACTTCAGAACTATGGAAAAACCACCCGGGTGCTACTTATACTCAATACGCTTGGTGCTCTTATTTTTATGCTCATTTCTATTGGCATCAATCGGGTCGCATATCGAAAGATTAATCAATTGGAGGACTGAGACATGAGTTGGGCAGAATGGATTGCAGTATTTACAGTTGTGGCATTGCTCGGTGGACTCGGGGTTATTGTAAGAGATGCCATAAACTACGCTAATAAAAATTAACCCTTTATGAAGTAGTTGTCAGTTGTCAGTGATCGGTTATCAGTTCAGAGGTTTTCATATTCTTGAAGTACTCCAGCAATTGTTACACAAGAGTCTCTTAACCGACGGCTGACAACCGATAACCGAGAACTATAAAAAAGGAGTTTCTATTTGTTACTTTCAATAGTCATTTTTTTACCACTACTCGGCGTGATAGCAATCGCACTGCTCAGAGGCTTGGGTGCTACTGCTATCAAAACCATTGCACTTGGCATTGGGGTACTCACCTTTGTTATCTCGCTGGGGCTTTACACCGGGTTTAACGCAGACACCGGCACGTTCCAATATGTTACGCAAGAAAACTGGATTTCCAGTTTAGGCATAAGCTACCATATTGGTATTGACGGTATTTCGCTGTGGTTGGTGTTGCTTACGACATTCCTAACCCCCGTATGTATTCTCGCCGCATGGGATTCGATTGACAAAGGATTGAGCGGTTTTATGATGTCGCTCCTCGCACTCGAAACTGGGATGTTAGGTGTTTTCTGTTCCCTCGATCTGTTCCTCTTTTTCGTGTTTTGGGAGTCGATGCTGATTCCGATGTATTTCCTCATCGGTGTTTGGGGCGGAGAGCGTCGGATTTACGCCACTATCAAGTTCGTTCTCTATACGATGGCGGGCAGCGCACTCATGTTGGTCGGGATTTTAGCACTCTATTTTCAGAACGATAATAGTTTTGACCTAACGACGCTAAGCGGATCCTTTGAGCATTCGGATCTACTATTCCTCGCGTTTTTTATCGCGTTTGCTATTAAAGTACCGCTGTTCCCATTCCATACATGGCTCCCAGATGCGCACGTTGAGGCACCAACAGTCGGAAGTGTTATCCTTGCCGGTGTCTTGCTAAAGATGGGAACCTACGGGATCATCCGATTTTGTCTACCACTCTTTCCTGATGCAGCGGAAAAATTTACACCCTTGATCGTCACACTCGCTGTCATCGGCATCATCTATGGCGCATTGGTGGCGATGGTCCAGCCGGATCTCAAAAAACTTGTCGCATACTCCAGTGTCAGTCACCTCGGTTTTGTCGTGTTGGGACTCTTTTCTCAAAGTGCCGCAGGTATTCAGGGTAGCGTGCTGCAAATGATTAACCACGGCTTAAGCACCGGAGCACTGTTCCTCTTGGTCGGGATGATTTACGAGCGACGGCACAGCAGAATGATTGTTGATTTCGGTGGCTTATCAAAGCGGATGCCGATTTTCGCCGTAATTTTTATGATTGTGACGTTGTCATCGATTGGATTACCGGGTTTGAACGGATTCGTCGGTGAATATATGATACTGTTCGGCAGTTTTGTTCGGGGAGCGTTCTCTAAAGTACATGTCGTTTTCGCTACCGCAGGTGTGATCCTCGCAGCCGTATATATGCTGTGGATGTTCCAGCGGGTGATGTTCGGAACACTCGATAAAACAAACGAAAACTTACCTGACTTGAACGCTCGTGAAATCGTCGTGATGCTGCCACTGCTGCTGTTCATCGTCTGGATTGGTGTTTATCCGAAGCCTTTCCTGAGTAAGATGGAAAAATCCGTAGGGATTGTTGTGACAAAAGTACAGACGACTGAACCTGCTATGGGACGATTGGAAAAACAGAAGCCGCGAGATCCCAAACTCGCACTACACGGAACACAGCACATACAGGATGAAAAAAGTGAAAAGGAGGCAGAGACGAAGTAAGTGAAGTTCAAACTTGTATCTTGTCTGATTCTTTGTGTAATTGTTGGGCTTGCCCTTTCGGTTTCGATGGAGGCGTTCGGGGCAGATGACGCACACGGTGCCGAAGGCGCACATCACGGGCATGGCGTCGATGGCGCAAAATTACCTATCTGGAGTATTATCCCATTTGTCGGTATTTTGCTCTCAATCGCAATTTTTCCACTCGTGTTGGATTCACACTTTCTTGTCCACCACGGCGGGAAAATGTCTTTGGTATGGGCATCAGCCTTCGCAATCCCATATCTCGTTGCTTTTCGAGGAGAGGCTTTTTACGACATCCTGCACATCTACCTGATAGACTATATCCCGTTCATCATTCTGTTATGGGGATTATTCACGGTCGCAGGTGGGATTCTCGTGCGTGGCACGTTGCGTGGCACACCCATCGTTAATACACTCTTATTGCTTATCGGTACGGCTATCGCCTCGTGGGTCGGAACGACCGGCGCGTCAATGCTCCTCATCCGTCCTCTGATTCGAGCAAACGAATACCGGAAGAGCAAAGTCCATCTCATTGTCTTCTTTATCTTTCTCGTGAGCAACATCGGGGGATCTTTAACGCCTTTGGGCGATCCACCGCTCTTTCTGGGATTCCTGCACGGTGTGCCGTTCTTCTGGACAACGACGGCACTCTTCCCGCACATGTTGTTTATTAGTGTTATCTTAATTGTGATCTTCTTTATTGTAGACACGTTTATGTTTAAACGCGAAGGCGGGGTCGTACCAGATGATGGCACCAGCGAGCCGATTCGCGTAGAAGGACTTTTCAACCTCGTCTTCCTGCTCGGCATCGTTGCCGCAGTCCTGATGAGCGGAACCTTCAAGTGGGGAGAGGTCAACATTCTCGGTGTCCATGTATACTGGCAGAATATCGCCCGCGATGTCTTAATTGTCGTCATGGGATTATTGTCGCTCAGGTTTACACCCTTTAGTGGTGAATTGCGGCAATCAAACGAGTTCTCATGGGAACCCATTGAAGAGGTGGCAAAGGTATTCGCCGGTATCTTTATGACAATTATTCCGGCGTTGGCGATTCTAAAGGCGGGTGAAAACGGGGTGTTGAGTGGGCTAATTCTGGCAATCAAAGAACCGGTTCACTATTTTTGGGTAACAGGGGTCCTGTCGAGCTTCTTAGACAACGCGCCTACGTATCTGACGTTCTATAATACGGCACTCGGAAAATTACATCTCACTGAATCTGTCGTACCGGAGATATTGACTGGACAATTAGTCGATGCACAGCACTTAGAGTTTATTAAATTGCTAACCGCCATTTCGGTGGGTGCCGTTTTTATGGGCGCGAATACCTATATCGGCAATGCACCGAATTTCATGGTGAAATCAATTGCAGAACAAAGTGGTATCCGCATGCCGAGCTTCTTCGGGTATATGATCTGGTCGGTCGCAATCTTAGTCCCACTCTTTGTGATTGTAACGTTTGTGTTCCTCCGTTAGTTGGCGATCTGCTTGTAGGTGCTGGCTTGACCTCAATTCTTGGATTACTGCAGTAGACTCTTTCGAGATTTTCCAGTGGATGATAACTACTGCAGAAAATGTTGTACGCTGCAAAGGAAATTAAAAAATGCCAATAGAGATTAACTGGCAATTACTAATGCCGGAACTGGTTATCGCCTTAACCTTGATCATTGTCCTCGTCTTTGACCTTTTTGATTCGATTTCCAAAACGGTCCTCGGCTGGATGACAATCGTTGGTGCCGGGATTGCCCTATGGGTTTCTATCCAGATGCATCAAGCAGGCACGGTGGGCACCCAGTTCAACGAAATGTTCAAGGTAGATAGTTTCTCCCTGTTCTTCAATATTATTTTCCTCGTTTCAACAATTTTAGTCGCGTTGATTTCGATGAGTTATTTGGACAGAGGCGACAGGAAGCAGGGACCTTACTATCTGCTTATCCTGCTTGCAACGCTCGGTATGATGTTAATGGCCGCGGGCAATGAGTTGATTATCGTTTTCCTCGGCTTGGAACTGATGTCGTTGTCGTTGTATGTGTTGGCGGGCTATTTCCGAGAGAGTCCTGCTTCAAGCGAGGCGGGAATGAAATACCTGCTGCTCGGCGCGTTCGCAAGCGCGTTCTTCCTCTACGGCATCGCGCTGATTTACGGTGGTGCAGGAACCACGAGTGTACCCGCGATTGCTGAGGCGATTACAGCAGACAACAAATCGCCACTGCTTTTGGCGGGGATGTTTCTACTGGTCGTCGGGTTCGGGTTTAAGGTCGCAATTGTCCCGTTCCACCAATGGGCACCGGATGTCTATGAAGGCGCACCCACAACGATAGCAGCGTTTATCTCTGCAGGACCAAAGGCGGCAGGCTTCGCAGCGTTCCTCAGAATCTTCATGGAAGCACTACCAAACTTGCAGGTTGAGTGGAGTGGTGTTCTCATCTTATTAGCGATGTTAACAATGACGGTCGGGAATGTCATCGCGATTGCACAGACAAACATCAAACGGATGCTCGCCTATTCGAGTATTGCGCACGCCGGTTACGTGCTCATAGGCTTGGCAGCGGCAGGTGCAGCGGCAGGTAATGAAGCAGCAAGAAGTGAAGGCATCTCGAGCACGATACTCTATCTTCTGATTTACTGCGTGATGAATATCGGTGCGTTCGGGGCAGTTATATTAGCAAAAACGGAGGACGGTGAGAGTCTAATGATCTCGGATTACGCTGGACTCGGGACCCGAAAGCCATTGCTCGCTATATTTATGTCCGTAATGCTCTTATCGCTTGCCGGTTTTCCGCCGACTGCTGGATTTGTCGGAAAATTCTATATTTTCAAATCAGCTATCGGGTCAGAGCTTTATCTGCTCGTCATTGTCGGTGCCATTAACACCGCAATATCAGCGTTCTATTACCTGCGCGTCGTTGTAACGATGTATATGCGTGAGCCAGAGGAAGAGTTGGCGTTTACGCCTTATGCCTCTACCTTAGTGGTCGGCTTAATTCTCGCCGTAATTGGTGTTTTACTGATCGGTATTCTGCCATCACTCATGCTCACGCCAGCACAGAATTCCGTGTTTTAATGGCTTTCAGCTAAGGGCAGTCAGCAGTCAGTAGGACGTGTGGCAGATGAAGATTAAGAATTTAATCGGGTAATTCTAAGACGTGTGATAACAAGCAGCTCGGTTTGTAGTAGTGCGATTCATCGCACGTCGCGTAGCCACAATTACCCAATTTATTTCTTAAATCTCATGTAACCTCGTCACTGTATAGGTAATTTTAGATTTTACTATAACCTTGAAACCAAGAATTAATAAACTACCCGTTTCTCGACAACGGAGAGAAACGAGCAAGGACAACAGTAGAAAATGTCAGATGTTAGATTAGGTTTTATCGGCACAGGTGGTAATATGAACCGCCACCTACGTGAATTAACCGAAATCGGCGGCTCACAATTCGTCGCCTTCTGTGATATTGTCATCGAAAAAGCGGAACGGGCTGTCACGCAGTACGGCGGTAAGGCTTATGCCGACTATAATGAGATGCTCGCACGCGAAGAATTGGATGCCGTCTATATCTCTATCCCACCTTTCGCGCACGGTGCTCCTGAACGCGCCGTGATTGACGCTGGATTGGCGATGTTTGTCGAAAAACCGGTACACATGGATGCCAACGACGCAAAGGAGATCGCAGCGGTGATAGAAGATAAAGGCATCATCACTGCTACCGGGTATCAGGAACGTTATCTTGACATCATCGACAAAGCGCAGGAACTCCTCGCTTCTCGACGCGTCGGATTCTTCATGGGCTACTGGATGGGCGGCATGCCCGGTGGATGGTGGCGCGAGAAGGCGAAATCCGGGGGGCAGCTCATGGAACAGACGACACACGAATTTGATATGGCGAGATACCTCTTCGGCGAAGTCAAAACCGTCTATGCCGTCGCACGCTATGATCTGATTCCTGATACCGATTACGACATTGAAGAAGCATCTGCGGTCTCTTTGCAATTTGAGAGCGGTGTTTTTGGGATCATGTTCTCCGCCTGCTTCACAACGAATGGTATGAAGCGTTCTGGATTGGACATCTTCTGTGAAGACGGTTCGCTTGAATACCATCTCCGTCGTGCGCTTGTGCTTTCCACTGCCGATGAGAAAACCACGTGGAACCCGGAAAACAATTGCACCATTGATATGGATAGCACCTTTATCAACGCAGTCCGTACCGGAGACGGCAGTGCAATCCGATCCCCCTACGCCGATGCCGCGAAAACCGCTATTTTATCAATCGCCGCCAACGAATCTCTCGAAACAGGTCTACCGGTCCACTTAGGATAATCGGAGGACTTTCGACACCGCACCCAAACCTCGAAAAAAAGCGCGAAACCTGAGCATCTCTTAAAACTAAATGACCCTATCCGATATTAGGTTTGGGTGTTGCGCGCGTTATCTGCAATGTGCTAAAATATTGGTAAAGAAACTTTTTATAGTGAAGCCCATAAATAAGTGGATATCTTTGTAGCATAAACTTCTAGTTTGTGCCAGTCTGAATGCCTGTCATAGGTATTCAGATAAATAAGTGGATATCTTTGTAGCATAAACTTCTAGTTTGTGCCAGTCTGAATGCCTGTCATAGGTATTCAGACTGTTTGAGAGTGCCCAATTAACTATAGGTTTTACTATAAAGCTCCGGAGACGATTGAAACTTACTGAAAATCATCGCGAAACGAAATTATGTCTTAAATGGCATAATTTGTCTTTGCTTTACATTTGGAGTGGTGCACAGCGTCAATCGTTTAAAATCATGGAACATCAAGTTAACTTGCCAATCACCGGAATGCATTGCGAAAACTGCTCAAGCACCATCACACGACATCTTAAAAAGATGGATGGCATACTTGCCGCAGAAGTCAGCCTCGCCACCGAATACGCCGCTGTTACCTTTGATACATCCACGCTCAGCGAGGAAACCATCGTCGATAAGATCCGAGACCTCGGCTTTGACGTTGTCGATGAAGATGAAGAAGAAGAGGCTCGCGCTGCGGAATTCCGACGGCAGAAACTCCAATTCACTGTCGGAGTCATCTTCACGCTCCCGCTTTTCCTCCTCAGCATGGGTAGGGATATGAACCTGTTGGGTGAGTGGGCATCTGCACACTGGGTTAACTGGCTCATGTTTGGTTTAGCTCTCCCTGTGCAGGGTTATGTTGCATGGGACTATTACATCGGCGGCTTTAAGGCACTGCGCAACCGATCCGCCAATATGGATGTACTCGTCGCGATGGGTTCATCCGTGGCGTTTCTCTATAGCCTCACTGTAACGATTGCCCTAACAATGGGTGAAGGAGAACGCTTCGGCGCGCACGTCTATTTTGAGACAGCCGCAGTTATCATTACGTTGATTAAGTTAGGGAAACTGCTTGAAGCACGTGCTAAAGGTAAAATAAACGCAGCACTCAAAAAACTGCCCCAACTTGCCCCCAAAATAGCGTGCCGCTTAACAGACGACGAAGAACAACACATTCCTATTGAACAAGTCGGTGTCGGAGATGTCCTGGTTGTACGTCCCGGCGACAGCATTCCTGTGGATGGCGTGGTGCGCAGCGGTAACAGTGCCATCGATGAAAGCGTCTTCACCGGAGAAAGCCTACCTGTAGATAAGGTGCCAGGCGACCCTGTGACCGCTGCAACGATGAACCAGAGTGGAATGCTCACAATCGAAGCGACACGCGTTGGTGCCGAAACATCCCTTGCCCGTCTTGTCCAATTAGTATACACGACGCAACAAAGCAAACCCCCCATCCAACGCGCCGCCGATGCGGTCACAAATGTGTTTGTGCCTGTCGTCACCGGAATTGCCGTTGTAACGTTCCTCGTGTGGTGGTTCCCCCTCGGAGAAGGGTTCACCCCGGCAATGCTCCGCCTCGTTGCAATCCTCGTCACAGCCTGCCCGTGTGCATTGGGGCTCGCCACTCCAACCGCTGTTATGATGGGAACCGGTATCGGTGCCCAGCGCGGTATCCTCTTCCGAAACGGCGAAGCATTGGAACGCGCTGGAGATTTAACCACAATTGTTCTCGATAAGACAGGCACCTTGACAGAAGGAAAACTCACGCTTACCGATATTTTCACGGATAAAGACGCATCGGAACTCTTACAGTTAGCTGCCGCTGCCGAGCGTGGCAGTGAACATCCCATCGGAAAAGCAGTCGTCCAAGCCGCTCAGGAACGTGGATTGGATGTCACGACACCGAGTCAGTTTAAAGCGATCGCTGGACACGGTATCGCCGCACAGGTCGGTGAAAATAGTGTTATCATCGGCAATTTATCCTTAATTCAACAGCAAGATATCCTGGCGAAGAGATTTGAAGAAGAAGCAGAGCGTCTACAGACTGAGGCGAAAACCGTCCTATGGGTCGCTGTTGATGGACACGTTGTTGGACTTCTGGCGGTCGCGGACACATTGAAATCGGAAGCGCAAGCTGCGGTCGCCGAACTCTACGAACTTGGATGTACGGTAACAATGATGACAGGCGATAACCGCGTTACGGCTGATGCGATTGCCAAGGCTGCGCGGATTAGCGATGTCATGGCAGAACTCAAACCCGAAGATAAAGCGGCAGCCGTTAAAAAGTTACAGGCGGAAAATGGTGGACGCGTCGCAATGGTAGGCGACGGCATTAACGATACCCCCGCATTGGCACAAGCCGACATCGGGATCTCACTCGGCACAGGCACCGATATTGCCAGAGAGACAGCGCACGTGACGCTCATGCACAGCGACTTACGTGGACTCCCGGATGCCATTCGGCTCAGCCGTTCCACGATGCGCACGATTAAACAGAACCTTTTCTGGGCGTTCTTCTACAACGTGCTTTTAATTCCGATCGCAGCAGGCGCGCTTTATTCGTTATCTTTCGTGCCGATGATGTTTCGGGAACTCCACCCCATGCTCGCAGCGTTCGCCATGGCGTTTAGCAGTGTATCCGTCGTGTTGAATAGTCTACGCCTGCAGTGGAAGAGCAAGTAAGCGAACTTCAGCAACAAGCACGTGAGCATAGACTTATCCCAGAGTATACACGAATTCTTCCGAAAAACTTGAAAATTAGTGAGACCCAACATTTGAGTTTTGACAAAACTCTATATGCTCTCTTTGAGAATTTGATTTGATATTTTAAATTTAATATAGTATAATAACCTCACATAAATTAGGTACGTAACAATTAGACGAATAATATGGACGAAAAACAGGAATTGGTAGAAATCTACAAACTCCACGCGGAACTTGCCGACAGTGTCAGCAAGCAGCGGGGCACCGCAAACCGTTTCTACATGCTGGTCTTGTCTGGATTGGCAGTGCTTTTTTCCGCTTTCTTACAACGTGAAAACGGAGTACCGCTCGGATGGCTCATGGTAGGCTTTGGGCTGTTTGGTATGCTCTTAGCATCGGCGTGGTATATTGTCATTCGCTCTTATCGCCAACTGAATTCTGGTAAATTTAAAGCGTTGCATGAATTGGAAGAAAAACTCGCCTATCCATTTTTCAAACGGGAATGGGATCTACTCGCTGAAGGCAGAGAGCAGAAAACCTATTGGCGACTGACTGTCGTTGAAACTTTTGTACCGACTATTTTCTTTGTCTGCTTTACGGCGTTACTGATAATTGGCCTTTGCCTATTGGTAACTGGCGGTGGAACGCAATAGAAATTCACTTGATAAACCCAATTCTGAAAAGGATATTCAAATAATGACTAATCCAGTAGGTTACATTCCCTTCCAACGTGTGAAAGATTGGAAAGAATGATGTGACGCTTCACTGCTGCTAATACCTGTTCCACCGTAATCCCCGCAATCACCTCACAGCTGCCAGCACCGCATCCCCCCGGATGCCGACCCGGATGACACGGGTTGCAGCCCAAATCTATCCCACTCTGCACAACTCTGTGTTTCTCACCATAAGGCCCACTCCGAATGTGGTTCGTTGAACCAAAAAGCGCGACGACTGGCGTATCCACTGCCGCAGCGATATGCATCGGTCCTGTGTCATTCCCAATATAGACATTACAGTTAGAGATTAACGCCGCGAGGTGACGTAGATTTTCCGTCTGAACAAGAATTGGCGGAATATCCATCATTTCTGATACTTGGGTTTGGAGTGCTCGTTCGTTCGGACCGGCAAACAACAAAATCGCCGCATTCTGTTCTTTACTCAAAGCATTTGCGACCAAGGCATATTTCTCCACATCCCACAACTTGTATACCCAATTTCCTCCGGGATGCATGCCGATTAACAACCGTTTCGAGGTAACGTCTGCTTCGCTGAGAAAACTGTACGCCATAGCCTGTTCGGCTTCAGTGAGTTGTAAATGTGGATGTGCATCCGTTGTATCAATGCCATGCCTCTGAAGCACCTCCAGATAGCGGGTAACAGCATGGCGATTGCTTTCACCGCGAACCATTCCCCAATGTTCCGCACCAATACATCGCGCCGTAAGACTATCCCGTAGGTTCACAACAAGGTCGAATTTGTCAACACGTAAGGTCTTTATGAGACGCAGCCGTCCTTTCCAACCCGCGTGTTCGCCTCGGTTGTCATAGACAATAACGGCATCAATGTTCGGTTCGGTGGCAAGAAGATCAGACGCTTGCGGTCCGACGAGGAAGGTGATATGTGCATCTGGAAAGTATTTGTGTAAGGGCTGGATAACGGCAGTAGACAGCACCGCATCACCGATAAAAGAGAAACTAAAGACGAGAATTTTCTTTGGCATTTTTTATGAAAGGTTTTTTTATCAGGACTTACGCAAATTGAGTAAATAATTGAAGTGGAGCGGGTTTAACGCTTCTCGTCTTTTAACCACGCATCCATTGCTTCCCGCCTTGCGTTTTCACAGAACCTGTGAACGCTCTCTATGCTACCAAAAGGGATACTATAGAATTTTAGAACGGTGTGTATTTCCTCAAGTATTTCAGAAACGGCTTTATTTTGAAAAAGGTTCTCAAGTTTTTCGCGATCTTTTTCTAATACCTCCCACCATTCATAAAGATTGTGAAGATACTGCACGTCACTGAGCGGATCCCGTCCCTGCATGTCCATCGCATACATACTGATACCTATAGAGTTAAAAGTTGTTAGAGCCAACATTTCTTCCAGGGTTAAGTCAAGTTCTACTTCGGCGATCTCAAACCAAGACAGTCCGTCGAACGCCTCATCGTCAGCAACGCCGGGAATCTCACGCTCCAAAAACTCCCACGCAACAGCAGTTGTTTTTGCGTGAAGTTTTTCTAAAGCTTCAATAAAGCCTTCTCTGTCGTGCATTGAAATGTCAAACAAGTTTAGCATTTTTCTAGCTCCTTAAAATGATTCAATCATTTCAGCGGCTGTCGTCAACCCATCTTCTGTTTCCATCTGCTTTCCTAAGACCTCTGCCCGCGCCGTCATCTCTGGAGTCGCTAAGACTTGCTGGATCCGTCTCGCCAAACGTTCAGCGGTAAGATTCCGGCGACGCAGATGTTTCGGGGCAACCCCTAAATTGAATAGGCGTTTTCCCCAATAGGGTTGATCCGCGTGATGCGCTACGACAACAGATGGAACTTTCGCACGGCACACCGAAGCGGTAGTCCCTGCGCCGCCGTGGTGCACAACGCAACACCCTTTTGGAAAGAGCCACTGGTGCGGGACATATTCTGTGCAATAGAGGTCCTGTAACGTCTCTGGTGTGCCGAGTTGTCCCCATCCGGCTTGAATGATCGCACGTTGGTTCGTCTTTTTGACAGCCTCAATCAAGATTTCTGTTGTCTCACGTCCATTGGACCCGCCCATAGAGCCAAACGTAATAATGACAGGCGGCGGACCCGCCGCTAAAAAATCGACAAGTTCCGTTGGTGGTGTATAAGAAGGCGACGCAAGATGCCAGACACCCGTGAATTTGTGATTCGGTGGGAAATCAGCTGGTGGACAGAGCGTTGGAGATGCAGCAATGAGGTTTAGATGTGGCGAATACATACCATCTAACGCTACGGAAGACCTCGGCTCTCCGCCGACGGACGCAATAAATTGGTTAAAGAGTGTATCTATACTTGAGGCAAGACGGAGTTCCGCCAATTTCCACACAATAGCGTTGCAGATGCGTCCCCAATTTGGGAACGGATACGGGGCGAAGTCTAAAGATTTGATGAAACCCGGACAATACGTCACCGTAAGCCACGGAATCCCGTTACGAATCGCAGCCTCCTGTCCCGGAATATCGACTGAATGACATATTGCTATATCAAACCCTCTCATTGCGGTCAAGCAATCTTGATACCATTTTTCACCGCGACGCACAATCCCCTCTTCTACGATCAATCGTAGCATCGCGGTCGGGTCCCGCTTCGGAATAATAGCATCCATCGCCGCGTGGAATTCCGCTAAATCAAAAGCAACGCCTATCTCATAGTATTCCGCGCCTACCTCAAGAATCTTATCTCTATAGAGGGCTGGTGAACAGACACGTACCTGATGCCCACGTGCCAGCAAACGTTCCGACAGTGCTAAAACCGGATAAACATCCCCCGTTGATCCCCAGCAGACTATGACAATTTTCATTTTTGACTCGCCTCTATGGTTCGTAGGGTTGCATCCCAAACCGGTTCAACAGGTAGTTTTTTCGTGCATTCCCATCCGATTTTACATTTATGTGCACTGCAGGGCCAGCACGGCATATCGCGCCGCACGATAGAGGCGTTCTCGCTCAACGGATGCCATGCTACGTGGTCAGTGGGACCGAAGATAGCGACTGTCGGCACGTCCAATGCCGCAGCGAGATGCATCGGACCGGAATCATTACAGACGACCAAGTCGCAACAGGAGAGCATCGCACCCAACTCACGAATCGTCTCTGGTGCGTAAGTTATAGCATCAGATTGCATCGCCGCTTGGATGTTCTGCACCAATCCTGCTTCTTCAGGACCCCGTAAAAGAAGTATCGTCCCATTATACTGCTGCACTAACCTGTCAGCGAGGTCAGCGTACTGCTTTTCGGGCCAGCGTTTATCAAACGAACTCCCGCCGGGGTGGATACCAATTAGAAAAGCATCTCTACCGATACCCAACGATGCAAACTGTGCCTCAGCAGCGGCAATTTCGTCAGACGACAATCGGAAGATGAGTTCCCGTTTGCCTTCTCCGGCACAGATGAGGCGTACCAGTTCCAAGTTCCTATCGACTTCGTGGGTTTCTCCTTTTCGGTACTTACCCCGCCATGCGTGTGTGAGGGTAGATCTAAAGCGTTTCTGATAACGTCCTAAGCGGTAAGTCGCACCTGAGAGAAAAGCCACAAGGTGGGTCCACATCGCTGTCTGCATGGCAACGACGAGTTGAAACCGCTCACGGCGTAATTCACGGTAAAATTGGAGTCGTGCTAACATCCCGCTGTGCTCCCCATCTCGGTCAAAGATGAGAATCCGATCTACGTCAGGGTTGCCGATTAACACAGAGGCATTAAGCGGGCGCGCCAATACTGTGATTTCTGCAGATGGATAATTCTTCCGTAACAATGCAATCGCCGGTGTTGAGTTCAGCAAATCGCCGATACCATCAACACGGATAACGAGTATTTTATTGATATTAGGAAGCGGATCACTGTTTTTCAGGGCGCGGGATCGCATAACTTTTCCTCGCCTGTGCACTTAAAGTGTTTTTTATTATACCACAAAGCGCGGGTGTTGGCAATCTCGAAGCTGCGCACCGCGAGCAGATACATATCGTTGCATCAACACCCACCGATATGGTATACTATAACCATGCAGCACAAAGCACAAGGTACGACTGAAAGCAACCAAAAATCCTCAACACTCCGTTTTCTTTTCGGGACGCTCGTCTTCGGTTCAATCCTTATTATTCTCACCTGTTATTGGATTATTTCCGCAGAAAATCGTGTTGTGTGGGAACTCACTGATTTTTCGATTTTTCCCACTGTGCTTTTTACGTTCTTTCTCTTAGCTCTTATTACCCCGCTCCTCAAAAAGGTATTCAAAGGTTTAGCACCGACATCGCGCGAACTCGCACTGACATATATAATGGTATCCGTGGCAACTGCACTCGCAGGACACGACATCGTTCGACAATTGGTACCGATGATTGCTAATGCCGGATGGTTCGCAACACCTGAAAATGAGTGGGCAGACCTCTTCTTCCGATTCATGCCGACATGGCTAACGATTACCGACCGCGGGATTCTACAAGGCTATTTTGAGGGCGATGATACATTTTGGCAGAAACAGTACATGGAAGCGTGGCTGTGGCCCATCGTGGCGTGGAGCGGATTGGTCATTGTGCTCCTCTTTATGATGCTATGTGTCAATATTATCATAAGGAAGCAGTGGATTGACCACGAGAAATTGAGTTACCCCTTAACGACGCTGCCTGTTGAACTGCTCGGCAACACATCCGCGCTCTTTCGGAATAAACTCATTTGGCTCGGTTTCGGCATCGCGTTCGGATTAGAGATGCTGGCTGGCTTGAACTATCTCTTTCCTGTGATACCTTCCCTCAAAATCAAATATCAACTCTTTTTTGCTGACCGACCCTGGAACGCAATGGGACGTTTGCCGATCTATGTCTATCCGTTCGCAATAGGATTTGGGTACCTCATGCCACTGGATTTGTCGTTATCCTTGTGGTTTTTCTATCTGTTTTGGGGCGCACAGCGCGTCTTTTTCAGCGCGACTGGGTGGACAACTGCTATCGGTTTACAGACCGAACAACGCGGCGGCGCGTGGCTCGGCATTGGCGCACTCGCGCTCGTCACAAGTCGGCGACAGATTTGGGAGATACTTAGCGGTGTGTTCTCCTTTAGGTCAAAAGATGGCTTATACCGACTCGCGGTTTTCGGGTTGATAATCGGTATGGCATTCGTCTTGATATTCTGGTATTTCGCCGGGCTTTCACCTTGGGTCGCACTCGGGTATTTCGGGATCTATTTGGTGTTGTGCATCGCAATGACACGTATGCGTGCCGAACTCGGACCCCCGACACACGAATTGCACGGGATGCATCCCGATAGGATTATGATGTTATTCGGCGGTGGTCGTCCATTAGGCGCGCAAAATCTAACCAACACAACGCTATTGTCCTGGCTTGCGTATGGATATCGATGCCATCCGATGCCACATCAATTAGAGGCATTTAAAATCGGTAGGCAATTCCGCTTGCATGAGAATCGGCTGGTTGTAGCACTCATTGTAGCATCAGTCGTCGGAACAATCGTTTCGATTGTCGGGCATGTGGCACTCTATTATGAATACCGGTTTGCACGGTGGGGCGTTGGCGAATTTAACCGTTTGCAAAGCTGGATCATAGCACCACGAGCACCGAATTTACCGGCTGTTCAACATATAGCATTCGGTTTTCTGTTCACCGGTGTACTGACGTTGCTGAAACGTCAGTTTTTGTGGTGGCCGTTTTATCCTGTCGGTTATGCTGTCGGCAACGGTTGGGCTATCGGTTGGATGTGGTTCTCAATCTTTTTGGGATGGCTCTTTAAACAGGTACTTTTCGCCGGAGGTGGGGTGCGAGCCTATCGCCGGGCGTTACCGCTTTTCTTGGGTCTCGTATTCGGTCAGTTCCTCGCCGGAAGTCTCTGGAGTTTACTCGGAGTCGTCTTGAATATGAATATGTACACCCTTTTTCCCTAAAATTTTCAGGCAACAGGAAAATGCGTTAAAAGTCTTCCAGTGCATCTGCTTCCGATTCAAAGACACCTATGCTTTGCGTTAGACCGATGGTGTTAAAAATATTACGGACTTGCGTAGATGGGTGGGCGACGCGTAAAACCTGTCCCTTTTCCCGCATCTTCCAGAGCAATCTGATAATCTCACCGAACCCACTGCTTGTAATAAAACTGCGTCGTTCAAAGTTAAGTAGCACTTTTTCAGCGGATTGAACCTCCACGTCAGCGTAAGCATCACTCAAAATAGCTTCAGACGCATCGGTAAGGTAACCCGTGATGTCAAATATAGCGATTTTTCCTTCGTGTCGAACCGAGATTTGAGAATTTGCTCTCACAATTCCCTCCTAAATTCGTTAAATCTGATGATTAGTTGCAATATAACCTATTAATCCTCAGTAAAAGTTCGTTGGAGCGGTGTATGCTCAGGTTGTGAACGAATGATGGCACTATCCTCAAGATGGAGCCATGTCTCAAATTGCCGCATCCCTTCCTCTAACTGAATGACACGTGCGCCGCGCGGAAACCCTTCTCTGCCATACGTATGATAGCCAGTCGCACGACCGTAGCAGAGACGGATACCGTGTAGATCGCCCCAGAAATCATTGATATGTTCATGCCCAACAAAAGTCCCCATAACATCGCCCGCTTCATGCATCGCAGCAAAAAATCCGGTATTAACCTGAGGCGCGCAAACATTCTCGTATTTCATACCGTAGCAGGTATGAAAATCCCACACCTCGTCATATTCCGGAATTGGGATGTGGAAAAACGCAAGCGCAGGAAGGGGATGTCCCGCTTCAGCGGTGAACTTTGCTGATTCTTGCAGATACCATACAATTTGCTCCCGTCTAATCCAATCGTAGCCGCCAATATCTGTTGGCGCATAACTACCGGAATCGATGAAATAAAGCACTGCAGCAGCTACTGCCTCTTCAGAATTTTGGATCGGTAAAACGTAATTGCCGACCCCGGGTATCTCTTCGGGACCTGGTTCCGAGAGTGACAATTTGCTCTCTTGCATAACTGCCATCAGCTCCTGACGATCGGCACTGCCCTCATCATCATGGTTGCCGAAAACTGCTGCCCACGGAATTCCACATCCCTCTACAATTTTAACGACCGCTCGGAGGGCATCGGCGGCATCATCGCATCCACCACCGGACAAAATATCACCTGTCAACACAATTAAATCCGGGGATTCTGCTGCTGCGATTTGTGTCATCAGTGCTGCTGATTGTTGGTCGGGCGGTTCACCGTTTTGCCAATGAATATCGGTAAATTGCACGATCTTGAAACGCTGATCGCTGCGGAACTTCAATATATTTTTCATTATATGTTAATCTCCTTGGGGCATAATCATAGCATAATTCCCAAAAATTGCAAACAAATTCTTTACTGCCAGATTAGAATAACCTTGCCATATCCAATTTTTCGTGGTAACATATATGCTATGCCAAATGACCGTTTATCGAGCACTTATGATCTCCGGACCGTTATTCTCTCAAACGAAGCGGTAGCGGAAGCACATTACTTGTTGCGTTGTGAATGTCCCGAAATCGCTCAACATGCACGTCCGGGGCAGTTCATCCACGTTATGATTTCGCAAGATACCGGTATGCTCCTCCGCCGCCCGTTCACAATCTATACAGTGGACGGACGCGAGATTACGATGCTTTATCAGATTATCGGCGAAGGAACGCAGCGATTGTCGCAGATGCTGGAAGGTGAACCGATACAGGTATTGGGACCGCTCGGCAATACATTTGATTTTACCACGAAACCCGAACCCGCAATTCTCGTTGGTGGCGGTGCAGGAATTGCTTCGCTCATGTTGCTGGCTGTGGCATTGCGTAAAAACGGTATACACACACTCGGATTGGTAGGGGCTCAGTATCATGCCCGACTCTTGAGTGTGAAGGATTTAGAATCAATTGACATTGAGGTACATGTCGCTACAGACGATGGAAGTATCGGGCATCACGGGTACGTCACTGACATCCTCGCAGACCTGCTTGAGAATACCGCTTGGCAGGAGCCAACAGTTTATGCATGCGGTCCACACGGGATGCTTTCCGCCATCGCAGAGATAACTGCTGATTTTGAAGTCCCAACCCAAATCGCTATGGAGAATCGGATGGGGTGTGCGATGGGAGTGTGTCTCGGTTGTGTGTGCCCTGTCCGCATTAACACGAACACTATTGCGTATCAACGTGTTTGCACCGAAGGACCTGTCTTTAATGCTACTGACATTGCCTGGGACATTTTTTAGTCGGTCGTAAAATGTTAAAAGGACAGTTTTTGGTTAAATATCAGTTTCATAACCGAAAAATCAGAGCAGAAACCCAATCGTTAAAAATATGAAGACTCCATTTTATTATGAATTAACAACCACCAGTCTCCAAGACAAATTGCTCTCCGATGCCTGCTGTGAAAAGATACTCACTGGGTCGGACGTGGAATTACTTCCGCTCTTGGATGCTGCATATCAGGTTCGCAAAACTTACTTCCAGAACGAGGTGCAACTCCATATCCTCAACAACGCACAAAACGGCTATTGTCCAGAGGATTGTGGCTATTGCGCACAGGCAAGTTCAGCAACAACGGATATTGAGACTTATCCCTTAAAGCCCGATGCTGAGATTCTGGAAGAAGCGAAACGCGCTTATGAATCGGGCGCGTATCGTTACTGCATTGTCCTGAGTGGACGCGGGCCCTCGCCAAAACGCGTATCACACCTCGCAGAACTTATCCACACTGTGAAAGCACACTATCCGGTTGAGGTCTGTCTCTCTGCGGGGCTAATTGACATAGAATCCGCGCATATCCTGAAAGCGGCGGGATTGGATAGATTGAACCATAATCTAAATACTTCCGAAGCTCACTATCCAAATATCTGTAGCACGCACACTTATCAGGATCGGATGGAGACGCTGCAAGCCGCACAAACGGCTGGACTCGCTTGTTGTTCAGGCGTAATCGTAGGAATGGGTGAGGAAACAGACGACTTAATTCAGGTCGCCAAGGCGCTCCGTCAGCTTGAGGTCGCCTCACTTCCGGTTAACTTTTTCTTACCGATATCCGGTACACAATTGTCGGAGCCTGTTACGGCACAGCGGAGTGTGCCTACTACTTTAACTCCAGAGTATTGTCTCCGAGTCCTGTGTCTGTACCGATTCTTGAATCCACGAGCAGAGATACGGGTCGCCGCGGGTAGAGAACACCACCTCCGAGGTATGGAAGTGATGGCACTCTATCCAGCAAATTCAATGTTTATTGATGGTTACCTAAATGCGGAAGGTTCGACGGCATCTCGAACACTTGAGATGATCCGAGACGCGGGATTTACGGTGAAAACAAAGGCTGAAAACGTTGAACAACGCAATCAGGACGAAATAGAGAAAAGAGGTGTACTTCTCAAAGAGTTAAAAGTGCTTCGACCACGCATGGCATCTGATGCTTGATTCCGAACAAACGGTGTGACAATACCTAATAGCAGTCGCATTCTTCCTCTTGGAGCTCCAAGTGAAGTTGTGATGTTTAAGGAAATTAAATGTCCCTATGCACTCGCCATTTCAACCTTGGCAGGGATCTTGCTGAGAATCAGTTTCTCCATTTCAACTTTGTGACTGGCATTATCAATGTCAATCCCAACAAGCCTACCGTCGGCATCATAGTCAAGGAGAATACCTTCCGAGATTTCCTGACTCTCTACACTGGGGTGTTCAGACAGATTGATATACAGTGAGTCGGTTTCTGGATAGTAGTTGAGTTTCATAGTTTGAATCCTCGGTTATCATCCAATCTGCGTCAGACCACCCATATACGGTTGTAGCACCGCTGGCACACGGACTGTGCCGTCTGAATTCTGGTACGTCTCAAGGAGCGCGATGACGACGCGCGGCAATGCAGTCCCTGATGCGTTCAGCGTATGGATGAACTCCGGCTTTGCACCGGGTTCTGGGCGGAAACGGATATTCGCACGACGCGCTTGGAACGCCTCGAAGTTGCTACAGGAGGAGACCTCTAAAAACCGTTGTCGCGCAGGTGCCCACACCTCAATATCGTAGCATTTCGCTGCAGCGAAACCGAGTTCCACTGTGCAATGTTGCACGACGCGATACGGCAATCCAAGTGCCTGCAAAACGCTCTCAGCGTTCGCTAAGAGTGATTCATGTTCGGCATAAGAGGTTTCGGGGGTCGTAAACTTCACCATCTCTACCTTGTCAAATTGATGGATACGTTGTAAGCCGCGTGTGTCCTTGCCATAAGCACCCGCTTCACGCCGGAAACACGGTGTATAGGCAGTATAGTAGATAGGCAGATCATCGCTGGAGAGTATCTCACCCGCGAAAAGGTTCGTCACAGGAACTTCAGCTGTTGGAATGAGGAACAAATCGCTGTCCGGGTTTTCTTCGTCCCTGTCGCAGCGGTACATATCCGCCTCAAATTTCGGGAGTTGTCCTGTCCCTGTCATCGTCGGACGGTTAGCGAGAAACGGTGGAGAGACTTCGGTATAGCCGTGCTGCGTTGTGTGCAAATCAAGCATGAACTGAATCAGCGCGCGCTCTAACCGCGCCCCTAAGCTTTTGAACAGTACAAAGTTGCTACCCGCGACCTTAGCACCGCGTTGAAAATCGACAATATCCAGTTGTTCCGCAATTTCCCAATGCGGTTTCAGTTCAAAATCGAAACTCGGCAATTCGCCCCACGTCTTAATTTCGATGTTATCTTCTTCAGAGGTGCCGACCGGTGTACTTGCTTCAGGCATATTTGGAATCGTCAGCAAAATAGCGTCTATCTCGGCTTTTGAATCGTTGTTTTCGGCGGTGAGTTCCTTGATTTTTTGGGAGAGTTCCCGCATCTCTGCAATAGTCTCTGCCGCATCCAGTTTCGCCTTCTTGCGCTCAGCAATCTGTTGTGAGACTTGGTTTTGATGTGCTTTGAGGGATTGAGTGTGCGTCAAATTCTCACGCCAGCGTGTATCCAATGCTACCAACCGGTCCAAGTCAGCTTCTGTCCGGCGATCTGCCAACATCTGGCGAACATCTTCGGTATTTTCGCGAATAAATTTAAGATCAATCACAGCGATTCCGTTCCTCCATTTTAGATTTATATTATACTGTTAATGCTGCAGTAAAACAGCCACAGCATTGTTAGAACAATCCTTGGTTACTACTATGTTTAATTTCCGGTACGCCAACTATATTGCTGCCAGTAGTAGGGATTGTCAAGTTCTTGAAAGTGTCGTTCTATCTCTGTTAGAACCTGTCTGTCGGTAGTGAGTTCCAAGACTTTTTGAAAATCCGCCTTCGCTTCCGGCATCCGCCCTAAAAAACCGTTTGTTTCGCCTCGGATTTTGTAATCTCTGATGTCGTTGGGATTCTGTCGAATTCTCTCAGTTATACCCGCAATGCCTTCTTCATAAAAGTTCAGCATACTTTCTGCTTCTTCCCGTAATTCCTGGATTTCAGTAGTGAGGCATTCAGGATCCCCCTGTTTTATGAGCCTGAGAGCTTCATCAAAGTCGACAATTGCCTCTTCATATCGGTCTAAGTCGTATTTTGCAAGTCCATGTCTGTAGTGGGCATGAAGTAGTTTAGGGAAATCTAAATCTAACCGTATCGCTTCGTCAAAATCCGCAATCGCGGAACGGCGCGCCTCAAAACGAGCAGCAGTCATAGGTTTGTGTGGATCCCGTTGTACCAGATAGTCCTTCAAAGATCCACGATGAAAATAGGCTTCGGCGAAATTTGGGTTGAGTTGTATTGCCGTATCATAGTCCGCAATCGCAGAGGGATCTTGATCTAACGCAGCCCTCGCTTTCCCTCGATTGAAATAGGCTTCGGCAGAACCCGGATTAAGCCGAATAGCCTCATCGTATTCAGCGAGTGCGGATGTGTCAGATCGTCTTTCAGTTTGCATGTCTATACCTCTATGTTCGGTGTCTTTAACACGGATGGCATCCGAGAATAAATAGTGGGGTAGACTGTCCTGTAACGAAAAAACCACAGCATTGTAAAACACAACCTGTGGCTAATTCGGTATAATAAAAACGGGCCCGACGGGACTTGAACCCGCGACCTCCTGCGTGACAGGCAGGCGCGCTAAACCAAACTGCGCCACGAGCCCATATTCAACCTCGTAATCGAGTACTTCAATCTTGTAATCGAGTGACTTTTCGCTTCACGACAGTCACTACAGGTAGGCGGGACAGGACTTGAACCTGTGACCTACAGCTTGTAAGGCTGTCGCTCTAGCCACCTGAGCTACCCGCCCTTTCAATCTCGTAATCGAGAGGCTTTTCATTTCACGGTAATCACCGCAGGTAGTAAAGATAGGACTTGAACCTGTGACCTACAGCAAGAACATTATTAAGTATACCACATAGTCTGATGTTTGTCAAGAAAAAATTGCTTTTTTCCGAAAAAATAATAAAAAGCAACCCTTATCAAAATAGTTTTTCAAACATTGCTCGCAAGTTGATCTCAATAGCGGAGCGAATTCGTGCTAACGCTAATACTCCGTCGGCTTGTCGTTTCCGCGATACGGTCGCTCGCCACGGACAAGCACTCTTCTGGGGTTGTCTTCCCACGTGAGTTCGTCCGCACTATGGTAACCGAGCGTCATACTCATCCGCGTACCATCTGTGTGGTTGATTCCCGCTGAATGGATGATCATGCTATCAATGGCGAGCAAACCGCCTGCCGGCATCGGTAACGGAATCGCTTGGCTCGCAGCGATCTCCTGAAGCGCGTCGTCTTGAAGGTTGGCGAAAGCAGGCAAATGGTGTGACCCAGGCACAACTCGCGTGCAGCCGTTCTCTAAATTGGTTTCTTCCAGATAGATCAAGACCGTCGCAATCGTCCGAGACCAATGGCGGACATCGCGATGTAACGCAAGCGAATGGCTTGAACCCGCGTCTCGGAGATAGATATGGTTGTGGCGATTCAACACAAATTCTATATCCGAGCCCAATAGCGATTCTAAGGGATTCAGGATTTCATCGCAGGTAATAGTTTCTCGGAAAATACCGCCGCGTTCCCAGACCGCGGAGATCCGAATAATCCTGCCGTCTTGACGCGCTACAGGTTCTACGACTTCCGCCATATCTTTCAACGCCGCCGCTTTTAATGCCGCTACATGATCAGTCGAGAGTTGAGTCGGAAATTTGATGAAGCCGTTGTGACGAAACAACTGGATTTCTTGCGGAGTCAGTTCCATCGATTCCTTCCATCATATTCAGAATCCGTTGTGGGATGTCAGTTTAGCATAGATGGTAATGTGAGTCAACACGGAAATGTAGTTGATCAGAGCCATTCAGTTCTCCCATAAGAAGGATTTCCAAATCCCGAACCCTCCCGCTGTAGGATCGAGCGTATTTGCTTGGGTATTTCTTGTCGCTCGCGATCCACATTGATTGCTGATTGCTGATGGCTGCTCGCTATCGTAATAGCACAATTTATTGGTAACGAAAAATAGAGATATTTCGTTTTATTTTATGGTATAAAAAATAAATTAGAAAACAAACATCGGGTAAGAGGAGAAAAATTATGAAAATGTGTTGTTTTTGTCTGCTGGGACTTTTTCTGGCAATATTGCCTGGGTGTCTGAGCATGTCGGGTTATAAACAGGCTTCGTTATATGAAGAGGCTTCACTGCGCCATCATGCGTATGCAACCGGGACAACGCGTGCTACCGCTGCGGAGTGGCGTGCCCTTGTTTCAGAGTTCCAAAAGGTTATTGATGCGGATGTCCAGGGGCCATCAGCAGATGATGCCCAATACGCAATCGCCTCAAGTTGGATGTGGAGCATCAAGGTTGGGGACACCGAAGCCCCACAGCAGGCGATTAAAGCATTCCGAAAACTGATTCACACCTATCCTAACTCGGAATACAGACCACTATCTCACTATTGGTTAGGACGTTGCTACGATTATATCAACGACGATTCTCAGGCTATCATGCAATACCAACTTGTAGAGAACCGTTATGCGGATTCCCAAGTATCCGAGCCTGCCAAGTTGGAATTGGCACGTGCGTATGCAAAGCAAGGGTATGGCACACACGCTGAAACGTCCTATAAAAGTCTTGTTGATTCTTCAATAAGTCAGGAAATTGGCGATGTTGCCGCTAAAGAACTACAGATGCTCAAGACACAACCCAAACCAGCTGCTCCATCCGCGAAAGAAAATATTCAAATACAACCACAACCGCAGTCTGAACCACAGCACCAAGCAAAGCAACCAAAATCCGCAGCACCGGTTACGGAGCCTGAACCTTTAGCCCCAAAATCATTAACGCGTGAATTTGGATTGACCGCGAAAACGATTGTTATTGACCCCGGACACGGCGGGAAAGACCCAGGTGGACGCGGAAGTGGCAATCTTCAAGAGAAAGGTATTGTTCTCAGTATCTCGCGAAAACTCCGCGAGGTTTTAACAGCAAAAGGCTATACTGTCCTGATGACACGCGAGAGCGATCAGCTTATTCCACTCAAAAAACGCACCGAATTCGCGACGCAACATAAAGCAGATCTTTTTCTCAGTATCCATGCCAATGCGGTTGAAAGTTCGAGAGCCAACGGCATCGAAACCTACTATCTGGATGTCACCAGTACGGACAAAGCCTCAGAAAAAATCGCAGCACGAGAAAATGCAAACTCCGGCTACAGTATCCAAGAATTGGAGACATTGTTGGAGGGATTGATACAGGAAAGCAAAAGTGAGGATAGCAAACGCTTGGCAAGGCATGTCCAAGATACGTTGGTCCAGAGCACAGGGGCAGTTGACCGAGGGGTCAAGCACGCCCGTTTTGTTGTTTTGATTGGAACAAAGGTACCTGCTATTCTCATTGAGACCGGATTTGTGTCGAATCCAGTGGAAGGACGGAAACTTACAACATCGGCGTATCAGTCTAAAATTGCCACCGCTATCGCACAAGGTATTGATAAGTTTTTAGGGAAGACCGGAGAAACGCCTTTTGCTAAAGCCCAAAGCCCAAGACTTGTCGCTGAGGGTGTTGAGAGGAATAATTAATGCTTTTTGCCAGATTTGCAAGTCAACGTCTACCCTATGTAACCACGATAATTATCCTCGTATGTATGCTACTCTCGTGTGTTGGTGGGCGCAACCTCGCTTTCGCGCAACAGTCGGAGATTGCGATTGTCTTACCGAAAAAAACATCACAGGTATCAGAAGGTGATGTTCAATACGCGCGTTCTGTCGCTAAACGATTCAATCGGATGCTCAATGGCATCGGGTTAACCGCTGTCACACTCGAAGAGACTTCACTCTCTGAAGCACAACTCAAATCTCGCCGTTTGGTTATTCTTCCACTAAACCCCGTGATTGCCCCGAAAACTGCGAGTTTATTGAAAAGTTTTGTAGCAAACGGTGGTAAACTTTTCGTAACCTATACTTTACCCGATACAGTGGCACCGCTCCTCGGCTTGCGTCAAACAGATTGGCTAAAACAAGAAGCACCCGGGCATTTTGCTTCAATTCAGCTGAATGCACCCGATATACTTGATATGCCGGTATCTATCAGGCAAGCATCGTGGAACATTACAGTAGCAGAGCCGACAACACCCGATACAAAAATTATCGGGTATTGGCACAATGCAAACGGAGAATCTACGGGTTTACCTGCGCTATCTGTAGGGAAGTCAGGAGTGTTTTTTAGTCATATTTTCCTCCCAGACGACATCCAGCGCAAGATGCAGATGTTCGCTGCACTCTTGGGACATCTCGTCCCTGAGTTTCGGCGCACGTTTGCTGAGCAAGCGATAGCGGCGATGACGACCATTGGGCACACCAAGGATTTCACTGAGCTAAAGCAATTTGTCCAACAGAGCGATGTTCCCGAAGCGAATGAAGCGTTAAAGACAGGCGCAGATTTGATGAAACGGGCGCGCACCGAGTATGATACTGAGGCTTACAATACGGCAATAACAGTAGCACGCGCGAGTCGTGCAGAATTCTCAAAAGCCTATTTCTTATCGCACATAAGTGTTGAAACTGAAGGGCGCGCCGTATGGAATCACTCAGGACTTGGTGCCTACCCCGGAGATTGGGAACGCTCCGCTAAGGAATTAGCATCTGCAGGAGTCAACATAATTCTGCCAAACATGGCGTGGGCAGGTGTCGCACATTATCCGAGTAAAATCTTGCCGCAGAGCAAAACTTTTACGCAATACGGGGATCAGATTGCGCAATGCGTTGAAGCCGCACACAAGCACGGCTTAGAGGTTCATGTGTGGAAAATTACGTGGAATTTAGAAGGCGCGCCGAAAGAATTTGTTGAAAAAATACGAGCAGAGGGACGGACCCAAGTCTCCGCAACGGGGCAAGCACTCAATTGGCTCTGCCCTTCGCATCCGAAAAATGTGCGGCTGGAATTGGAAAGTAGTCTTGAGATCGTGGCGAATTACGATGTGGACGGTATCCATCTCGATTACATCCGCTATCCCGGAAGCCACGCCTGCTACTGTGAGGGATGTCGTCAAAGATTCGTGCTTGCAACGCGACTACAAATTGATAAATGGCCCGCCGCTGTCTTGCCAAAAACGGGAACACATAGCGAAAAGTATACTGAATGGAGGGGACAACAGATCACGCGCTTGGTACGCTTGCTCCACAAACGGCTACGTGAAGCGGACCCTACAATCAAAATTTCTGCTGCAGTCTTTGGCTGGTATCCAGGGTGTATCACAACCATCGGACAGGATTGGATCGCATGGGCGAAGGCAGGTTATGTCGATTTCGTATGTCCGATGAACTATACGGAAAGTACAGACTATTTCAAGGAACTGTTAGTCAACCAGCTTGCCCTAATGCCTAAAGACGTTGCCATTTATCCCGGTATCGGCGCGACAGCCTCTAATTCACTATTGACCCCAGATGCAGTCGTTGAGCAAATTTACTTGTCGCGTAACTTAGGTGCTTCCGGGTGGACAATCTTTGACTATTCTCTTGACATTTCTGAGACGGTGTTACCAGCATTCACAATGGGAATCACTAAGCGCAAAGCAAAACCATCACATTGAAGAGGTTTTATCTGTGCCTGCGACGTAATTCTTTGAGTGCCTCACCTAAAGAATCCGCTTGAATATCCCAGAGGAATCGGGTAAACTATAGTGAATCGTAAAAATAAAGAGACACTTTCATCCCCCGGTAGGTTCGGTTTCCTAACCGAACCGGCACAGAGTGTCCTATTAATTCTAAATTTTACTATAAATAAGGAAGAGCGTATCCAATCAACTAATCAAAGCCGTGGTGAACAGCAAAAGGAGACTTTTTAATTAATGGCGCAAAAACCGAATATTCTATTTTTGATGAGTGATGAACACAGTCCACACGCGATAGGGTGCGAAGGTAATCCCATTGTCCAGACACCAAACCTTGACCGACTCGCAGCATCCGGCACCTATTTTGAGGGCGCGTACTGCCAAGTCCCGCTTTGCACACCCTCCCGGATGTGTATGCTAACCGGGCAATACGCACATCGCTGCTCCGCGTGGGATAACGGATCCATCCTATTTCCTGAGCATCTCACAATGCCCGCACATTTCGCACAGCACGGCTACGCAACCGCGCTTGTCGGAAAGATGCACTTCGGTGGGAAAGAACAGAACAACGGTTTCGAGTCTCGTCCTTATGGTGATCTGCGCGGCTATGCCGGACACCAAACGGATCCACTGAATCCGCCATCTCGCATACGGCAACGGACACGACTCGCAGGTGTCACAGAGATCCCGACCAGCCTTCTACAAGAACGGGTGATTAACGAAGAGACATTAGAATACTTAAGGTCACAACCTTCAGAACAACCGTGGTTCCTGCTTGCGAGTTACAGCCGACCACACTTCCCGCTCACAGCACCGAAACGACTCCTTGATAAGTATTGGCCCGATAATGTAGATATGCCCAATATCCCACCCGGTCACTTAGAACAGACACACCGCTTCGCGAAGGGTTTGCGAGATAATTTTAACACGCAGGATATCCCACCCGAAGAAGCCCAAAAAGCCAGAGCCGCTTACTACGCCTGTTGCGAATTCCTTGACGAGACCGTCGGAGACCTGCTCACACTTTTGGAACGCGACGGATTTTTAGATAACACCATCATCGTTTATACCACAGACCACGGTGAGATGGCAGGCGAACACGGACAGTGGTGGAAATCCAGTTACTACGAAGCCGCAGCGCGAGTCCCGTTAATCGTATCGGATAGGCAGCTGCAGCAATCACACGGCGCACGCATAACAGCACCTGTCGAATTAAACGATCTCTTCCCGACGTTATGCGCGAGAGCAGGCGTTCCTATCCCTGAAGGTTTAGATGGCGATGATTTAACGAATCTTATGTCCGGTGATACTGAAAGTTGGCGCGACACCGCAATCACAGAATACTGGGCAAATCAGACCACAGGACCGATGCGTATGCTCCGAACCCCTCGCTATAAATACGTCGCATTCCCTGAAGATGAATCCATCCTTTTCGATTTAGAGTCTGACCCAGATGAGTTTGAGAACCTATCAGGGCAAGAAGAATATAAGGAATTAGAAGCATCACTTCACGCGCAGCTCATGGACGGGTTCTCATGGGAATCTGTCGCTGAACAGAAGACGGCAGATAAAGTACGCAGCCGAGATTTCAAGGAACCGTGGGGCAGAGGTACCCCTAATCAGTATACATTACCTGACGGACGTGTTGTAGATGCCGAAACTTGTCTCTATAGTCCTTCAGTAAGAGACGAGGGTTGAGAGCATAGTTTTGAACCGACATCAAGCATAGGAGACACGGACACGCTTGGCTGCCAATACTTTTAATGACAATTTTGGGAAAAATAGTAAGTCAAACCTGAAAATCCGGTTTTCTGCTATCCTTGTAGGGCTACTTTTAGTGGGTGCAATGTGCGCAATCACACCCTACAACAACTATTTCCTACAAAATACCAAAATTGCAGGCAATCATCTCCCTGTCGGTTCAATCTTCGGACTCCTCATTCTCGTCTTTCTCGTCAATCTACCGTTGCGGAAGTTCATGCAGAGCAGGCGTTTTGCCTTCTCCGCACTCGAATTGACTGTTATTTGGATGATGTTAATCGTGGCGGTCGGCATCCCGTCAATGGGGTTGCTGCAATTTTTGCTGCCCTCCCTCGTCGCGCTCCGATACTTCGCAACGACCGAAAACGATTGGTCCGAAACGCTCCACCCACACGTTCCAGAGTGGCTCGTTGTCACAGATTCTCGGGCTGTCACAGATTTCTATGAAGGAATCTCTGCGGGTGAAAGTGTCCCGTGGATGTTCTGGCTCAAACCCTTGCTTATCTGGGGACTCTTCGTCCTCGTCTTCTATTTCACAACGCTCTGCCTCTCAACAATCCTCCGAAAGCAGTGGGTAGAACGTGAACGATTTTCGTTTCCACTCATTCAGATCCCGATACAACTCGCTGCGGAACCGGCACGGGGGACGCTGCTCAACAGCTTTTTCAAGAACAGACTCCTTTGGGCTGGGATGGCACTGCCTGTGGTGCTGCACCTGATCAACGGATTACATGCACATTTCCCGAAGGTGCCAGAGATCCCACTTATTTATAATATCTACACCGTCTTTACCGAAAAACCGTGGCATACACTTGGGTGGTGGCCCGCGATGCGGTTCGTCATCTATTTTTCGGTCATCGGAATAGCCTCTTTACTGACACTTGAAGTGTCGTTCAGTCTCTGGTTCTTCTACCTCTTTTTCAAACTCCAATATATCATCATGAATGCGATCGGACTCAACATCGGTCCGTGGATTAGTTGTAGTCGTCAAGTGATGGGAGGCTATCTCGTCTTTGTCCCCGCGGTTTTCTGGATAGGACGTGAACACATCATAACAGTTTTTCGGAAGACGTTCGGATTAGGGCACGCAAGGACAGCTCCTACTACATTAGAAAGGCAACCGATAGATGATTCAAACGAACCCGTATCGTATCGTATCGCACTCCTCGGTTTTCTTTTCGGATTCGTTACGTTAGTTGTGTTCTTAGTGGTCGCAGGCGTCACGACATGGGTCGCTGTCGTGACGCTGCTCTCTATCTTTATCACATCTATTGTGTTGACTTGGATGGTCGTTAACGGCGGGTTGTTGCTCGTCCAGGCTCCTTTTTTCCCTTCAGAATACATTGATATTACCTTGGGGTCCAATGCGTTGGGGCATAAGAGTCTCGCAATTCTAAGTTTCCAACGCACCTTTCTGCGGGATTGGGGCGAGTTTATGATGCCAAACTTCCTGCACAGTTTCAAGGCAGCGGATGAGGTAAAACTCGCACGCCGACGCGTTGTACCGATTTTGGGCATCGCAATTGTCGTCGCCATTCTTATTTCTGTTTATGCCTCATTGACGCTGATTTACGACAAAGGCGCACTATTTTTACAGAGTTGGTCCTTCGTTGTCGCACCGCGTAACTATTTCCAACGGATGAGCAATCTTATCCAATTCCCTATTGAGAC
Source organism: uncultured Poribacteria bacterium (assembly GCA_951828385.1). Taxonomy (GTDB): domain Bacteria; phylum Poribacteria; class WGA-4E; order WGA-4E; family WGA-3G; genus WGA-3G. Next base: position 941,546 of record OX639973.1, on the reverse strand, counting down.
AAAGTGGGGCGAGGTCTACAGTATGATTGCTGGGGCGGGGTTTACTGGCTTTATGCTCTGGATGCGACAGAACTTCGTCTGGTGGTCCTTGCATCCAATCGGTTATCTTCTCGGCGCGACGTATCCACCCTTCCACCTCTGGTCATCAATCCTGATTGGATGGTTCATTAAATACATGGCACTGAAGTTTGGGGGTGCCGCAACGTATCGGAAAATTCGACCCATCGCGTTCGGTTTGATCTTCGGCGAATATGTGATGGTAGCATTATGGATGATAGTCGGGATATTTACGGGCATCGGTTATTTCGCGCTGCCATCGTAAAACGTGGAGAGTCGTAAGCTGCCCTGCCATTAAGTTGAACTGGATAATAAACGTGAGTTCGACTTAAAGAATTTAGAGAACGCCAGAGTGGATCGTCCCTCCAATCCATACTCATTTTCTTACTTTAAAACTCAGATTTTTCATTTTTTTTGACATTATGCACGTTTTCTACTCTCAAATTGTGTCTTTAATAAATTGTAAGACGATGCTCCAAATTTAACCGTCTATCGAACCCACGTTAATTAAGAGTGGTAATAAGGCATGGTTCGCTATTCACAGCATGTTTAGACCGCAAACTTACCTCACAGTTCTTAAGTTTTTAGGAGGTTTGGAAAACAGAAAGACTGCGAGAAACGCTGTGTGTGCTATCTTCCAGCCTTCCAAACTTCCGACTTTTCAGCCTAATTGGGAATGCAAAACTTGAATGTTAATACTTAAACTTGCTCAAAATCAGAAAGTAAAGGGGCTGTACAATGAATTTGCATATCACACTTAAATACTTTTCTGTAGGATTTGTTATATTTTTTTTGTTTGCTCTTGTTGTCCCTCTATACGGGGAAGAGCATGATATAATCTGTGAAATTGCACCGCTTCCACCACCAGTTAGGGAACGTATTGAGAATAGAACTTTCCCTTCAATAGCATTACCGGAGCATAGTCTTGTCCACAATATAGATACAACAAAACCTATAACCAGATGGGATGATGGTAAGATTTACTATAATGTCGCAGCAAAACATGATATGTACATATATGTAGGCACTTGTACTGCCTACGGTTTTTTAGACTACTCCCTAATATAAGATTGTGCTATAATACAATCTCATTGAAAGGAGTATCTAATGGCGAAACGAAGAACCTTCACCCCTGAGTTTAAAGCTGAACTGGTTTTCGAAGTCCTCAGTGGTGCGAGTTCCCAAGCAGAAGTGTGTCGGCGGCATAATCTCACCGAAACTCAACTCTCACAATGGAAGCGACAGGTGCTTGAAAATGCGCCCTCGCTGTTTGAATCTGCTGATAAGCAGTCAAGCGAGGTCTCCGAGAAGCGTATCGCCCACCTTGAGCAGCTCGTTGGGAGGATGGCGGTGGCGTTAGACATCCAAAAAAAACTATTGACATGGAACCGGACTAACGTTATCTAAAAAGCGATGCTTCATTTCGGCATTGCAGCGGGAGCATTCTGTGCGAGATATTTGTGGAATCCTCGGTGTTAACCGCAGCAGTTTCTATTATCAACCGAGAGAGGATCCTTCCGAAGAGGGCTTGCGCGCTGAAATAGAGAAACTTGCCGGAGCGCATCCGAGATACGGATATAGGCGTATCAGAGAGTTGCTACTGCGTCAGGGATACACCATTGGCACCCGACGCGTCGCTCGGCTGATGAAAGAGAAGAATCTCTTGGTCCCCATCAAGCGTGCGTGTCAAACAACAAAATCGCTTCAGGGGGATAAACCCTGGACCAACCGGCTCGAAACCCTTGAGGTCTCTCGTCAGGATCAGGTCTGGGTGGCTGATATTACATACGTCCGTCTCAAGGGACGCTTCGTCTATCTCGCGCTCCTTATGGATATCTTCACCCGAATGATAAGAGGGTGGCATCTCAGTCAACACTTGACGCAAACTCTGACATTGACACCGCTCGAAGAGGCGTTGTGCCAAAGCGTCCCTGAGGTTCATCATTCCGATCAAGGCGCGCAGTATCTTTCAAAAGCTTATATTACCACGCTCAAAGCACATGGCGTTGAGATTTCCGTCGCACACCGAGGACGCCCTTGGGAGAACGGATACGCTGAAAGACTCATCCGCACCCTCAAAGAGGAAGAAGTTCACCTCAATGACTATCAAAGCATCACCGAGGCGAGAGATCGCATTGGACAGTTTATCGAACAAGTGTATCACCAGAAACGTCCACATTCGGCGTTAGGGTATCTGACACCTATGGAATTTCAACAGCAAAACTTATCTTAACTTTGCGAAAAAGTGGTCTAAATAAGCGTATGCACTTCAACTTTGGGTACACGTTGGTATTTGACCCCCGCGGAACCTGCTGAAGGTGTATCAACACAACTTTTTGGGAATTTAGAAAATATAATTTTCAGATACCAACAATACGCGCAGCGTAATCCAAATATGTTATTTTTCCCTGAGATCCGCCTCCTTAATCGTCTGGGATTAGATGAACTCCCCGCAGATTCTGAGTTTTGGCTTAGAGATACCAATGGAAATATTATAACCAGTACGGTGTCAAGTGAAGGTGTGGCTTGGGACGAATGGACGCTTGACATTCTAAACCCCAAACTTCAAGAGCTTCTCATCGAGCGTGTTGTCGCAGTTGCTGAGTGTGGTATTTTTCAGGGCGTATTGTTTGATTCGTTTGTACACTCTCATCAATATGCCTACGATAAGCACTTTGGTATTGATGGTGAAGTCGTTATAGAAGCATATATAAACATCTTAAAAGGCATACGGGCACGTGTCCGGGACGATTTCCTTATACTCGTAAACAGAAACAGGCGAAAATCCGAGCGTTATGCGGAATGGATCAATGGAGCACTCATGGAGATTGATTTGGATTACCCAGGTGGATACACATATCAGGGACTTATTGAGATTGAAGATGCCCTGCTTTGGAACGAAAAAAATCTTAGAAAACCGAGAATTAATGTATTGATGGTTTATGGTGTCGAAGAGCCTTTAAAGAGTCTAAACAACCTACGTTGGATGCGTCTGTTTACAACCATGTCCTTGACCCACTCTGATGGCTACTTCATATTTAGAGTGCCACAGATAAATATGGGGAAGGTACATATCTGGTATGATTTCTGGGATGCGGATCTCGGTCGTCCTGTCGGCGGCAATGAAACAAAAGGGCAAACCTACAACGGCATCGAGGGATTATTTATCCGGGAGTTCACCAACGGCTGGGCAGCCTACAATCGCAGTGGACAGCCACAAAAGATCCAACTCCCCGGACAAGCCACCGGTGTTGCAAGTGGTATCACAAGCACGACACACATCGTCCCTGATTTAGATGGCGAGATGTATCTGAAACAGGAACCCGACACTATTGCCGATGGCACCATCAAAGTGTTAGACATAGAACTTACGGTAGAGGACCCATCAGTATGGATGCCGGATGTCGCGTTGCAGGCAGTGGTTCGGGAGGCACTCGTGGAACTCGGACTCCCCGCATCAACACTGTTGACGAAAGAGAAGATGCTACAATTGACTTCTCTGAAAGCAAATCACAGAGGCATTGTTGATATAACAGGGTTAGAATTCGCGCTGTCCCTAAAAGAACTGCATCTTGGGGGAAGAAATCGTATCACCGACCTCAGTCCACTTGCGAACTTAACAAATCTCACCCAATTACATATCTGGCATCGTGAGGTAGACGGTATGCCTCCAGTTACAAATCTGGATATAAGTCCACTATCAGGTCTTATCAACTTAGAGTTCATCGTCCTTGAAAGGAGTGGTATCTCGGATATAAGCCCGCTTGCTGAGCTTATTAACTTAGACGAGCTCTCTCTTATAGATAACGGCATTTCGGATATAAGCCCGCTTGCTGGGTTGAAGAAACTTCGTGCTTTGTATCTGAGCCACAATCAAATCGTAGATTTTAGCCCACTTGCGGGACTTATGAATTTGGAGACGTTGCAGATTGATAATAACTTAGGAACGGATTTTAGTCCGCTTGCGGCTTTGAATCTTACGGACTTCCGGTCGGATGTGGATGTCAATGACGATGGCGTAGTAAATATTCAGGATTTAGTGATAGTTGCGAATGCTTTTGGCGAAGCGGAACCTGATCTCAATGGTGATGGTGTTGTGAACATTCAGGATTTGGTAATTGTTGCGAATGCTTTTGGAAATCTTTAGACTGCATTGAGTGAAGGAGTAAGATATGAAGATAAACATGAGATATTTTCTGATACCGCACCGGGTTTGAAAAAGAATATTCAAAAATAATGAGGCTCTTAAATGAAAAAATTCTTTTTTATCTGTTTTACTTTTATATTCGTACTTGCTTTTTTTAGTGATGCGGATGTCGCGGATTTCATTGACCGGGATTTTCCATCAACGTATGTAGCTTGGGGAAACATCCTCAACAAACCTGAACTTTCATCAGAAATGCGTTGGGCAATGCACGATGTGGTATGGAATGCGGATTTTGGGCTTCGCTTTAATGGCATTGAATGGGTAGGTGATGTCGATGCTGCACATCAAAGAAAAGCACTATTTTTGTCAATGAATCCTGATATGTTATTTTTGGTTGACGTGCGTTATTTTAGCGGTTATCCGCCAGGTTCTTTTCCTGAAGATAATCCGATGTTGTTAAGGGATGCGGAAGGTGTCCCTGTGGTAGATGAGCTTTGGGGAAATGAGCAACTTTTAGATTTTACATTACCTGAAACTCAGCAATGGGCTATAACACAAACGGTAGCTGCTTGGGAGACAGGATTATTTGATGGCATATTTTTGGATAATTGGAATGAGGATGAGAGACTCAATGAGTTGAAACCACTGTCAGAGGAGCATAAAGCACGCGATCTTATCTTACAAGGTATCCGTTCAAAAGTTGGTTCTGATTTTCTGATAATTGTCAATTCTGGTCATAAAAAAATACCACGGTGGGCAGCCTATGTCAATGGACTTCACATAGAAACACGACCAGGTTATTCTAATATCGGGATTCCGGTGGACGGTAACTATACGCAAGGTGACCTAAAGGAAATTCAGAAGACACTGATATGGGCAGAGGCTTCGTTACGTGCGCCAGTCATTAATTGTTTGGAAGGTGTCACAGACGCACGAGAATCGCCTATGTCATTGAAAAATCAACAACGGATGCGTTTTTTTACAACAATGTCACTGACGCTTTCAGACGGGTGTGTTAATTTCGCATTAGGTTTTTGGATGCAGCCATTAATTTTCGGGTACGATTATGATGATTTATACATCCCTCTCAGCGATGGCATGAACCCCTCTGATCATTATTGGTATCCCTTTTGGGATGCGGATCTCGGTCAACCCATCGGCGGTAATGAGGTCAAGGGGCAGCTCTACCGAGACACAGAAGGCTTATTTATCCGTGAATTCACCAACGGCTGGGCAGTCTACAATCGCAGCGGTGAGGTTCAAACTATCAATTTGCCGGCGGAAACTACCGGTGTCGCCAGTGGGCTCCGGGGCACAGAGCATGTGCTGGCGGATTTAGACGGCGAGATTTATCTGAAATCGGAATCGCAGTTAGAAACCTCTCCTACAGCGGACATCAACGGCGATGGTGTTGTGAATGTTCTCGATTTAGTGCTTGTTGCGAATGCACTCGGGGAGGAGGCACCGGATCTAAATGGCGATGGCGTTGTCAATATCCTTGACCTTGTAATTGTCGCAAACGCTTTTGAGTGATACCTTCACAAAGGAGCTGATTTTTCAATCTCCCATCCCTAAACTATGGAAAATTTGAAGGAGTTATGTCATGCACGCCAATGAAAACAAGCTCACGGCTATGTGGAAAGAACGGGCAAAAACCCGACATGCTGTTACTGGAATTCGGACATGGCATGTCAATCTGAACCCTCGCGCAATGCCCGGTTTGGGGTTTGCCAAAGGACAGTGGCAGAAACCGGCTACCCAAATAGCGCATGTCGATTGGCGCGGCCCCTTCGCAACACAAGCAGGAGCGTTAATCGTAGAGATAACGACCGATAAAGGCTTAAAAGGATACGGGCTCGGCGGCGGCGGACTTGCTGGCGCGCTGGTTATTGAAAAACATCTCCAGCACTTCGTTATCGGACGCGATCCGCTTGATGTTGAGGAGATATGGGAACATCTGTATCATATCACCTCAATTTACGGGCGGCGCGGCTTGGTGATTTACGCATTGAGCGGTATAGAGCTCGCGCTCGTTGACCTGTGTGGAAAGATTGTAGACGCGCCGGTTTACAGTCTCGTGACAGAGACACCGATCCTTAAAATTCCGGCTTATGCGACTGGAGCAGATGTCGGTTATTACGCAGAGAACGGGTTCGCCGCCTGCAAGCTACCGCTCCGCAACGGACTCGCCGAGGGAGAAGATGGGTTCGCAGAAAACGTTGAGATGATACACGCCGCGCGAGATGCTATCGGGGCAGAGGTGGAACTGATGGCAGACATCTATCTCCGTTGGGATGTAGATTATACAACCCGTTTCGCTGATGCCGCTACCGAGACACGCCTCAAATGGATCGAAGAACCTATCCCACTTGACGATTACGCTGGCATGGCACAACTCGTCCGCGAAGTCCAACCGACTTGGATTGTCTCTGGCGAACATGAATTCACGCGATACGGCTTTCGTGAGTTACTCCGTTGGAAAGCGGCAGATATGATTCAACCGGACATCAGTTGGGCAGGCGGTTTTACAGAATGCCTGCGGATTGCACGTGAAGCTGCTGAGCAGGACATTCCAACGTGGCTCCATCAGGCCGGCACACCGTGGGGTTTACATCTCACTGCGTGCCTCCCGATGCCGTGTATGGCAGAGACCTTCGGTCCCTCCCGCAACGGCATCGAAAACGAACTCTATCGCCGTTTACGTCCCAAAACGCGTGATGGATTTTTCACCCTCAACGATGCCCCTGGATTCGGCGTAGATTTAGACGAAGAATTGTTAGAGGCATACACAGTGGATCGGTTATAGCGTGGTCAGGTTACACGGAATGATTTGCAACCGAAACATATACCGGTGCTTTTTCGTAGCATAAACTTTTAGTTTGGGTTTCCAGTCTGAATGCCCGTTAGAGGCATTCAGACTGTTTGGGAGTGCCCAATTAATTATAGGTTTTACTATAGACGTAAAGATTCAGAGGTCAACTGATCGTGTGCCCATCCGCTGCAATCGCTGTGAACGTAGAGGACATCGTTGATGACAATACGGCGGTTGTTCGGATACTTGTGCACTAAATCGTGTCCTCGCAAGTAGCGACCGTCATAGCGTCTGAAGAAGACTGTGCGTCCACCACTCTCAATGTATATCTCAGCAAGTTCGCCACCGTGAGGCTCGGAAATGTCAACGTCTAAAATACGAAGACAGTGAAAAGTGTTTTCACCAATTGTCACGTTGTATGTGCCAGCACCGAAACCTTGAGCGTCGGTGATTCTGTACGAGCCATCAGCTTGAAGTTCGTACCGACCATCGTCTACAATCCGTCGTTTTAAGGGACCACCCCACTCGTCTTCAAACCACTCGTCACCGATTGTGTAGGAGACTTGTTTTCCATCTACTATATTAACCACCGAAATCCATCTACTATGGGTATCGTCAAGTGTCGCATACATCATTTCCGGCGGATTTACATCGGGCCAGTCTCTCGGTGCCAACCATTCTCTGACTCGAAGTTCCACACAATCAATACCGCGAATTGTTGCAGGTGTGGTCGGCGTAATCTCTACGATTGCATCGAGTTCCAGTGTATTCGCATCGTACTCAGCCCGGAAGTGTGGTTCACCCATCTCTGGAACGGCGAACCACCATTGCAGCTCCGGACAGTCAACTTCAGTGATACGATCGTCGCTTTCGACAATCTTCACGTCCGGTCGCTGCTGTGGAAATGGGTGCTTTAGAATTTCATTTGTTTGTGTCTGTTTTGTGTCCACGTTATGAATCCTCCTGTAGTGGGTATATTCTGAGAAGATTCAATCCACGTTATGGAATTAAATTCAGAAAATATTGGATCGTGGCTTAGGTGGGTTTCAGACACCAGCGGTTTCAGGTAAATGGCAGGTCATACACAATTGGATTAACACTATGCTTCGGACTGCTTTTCCTTCATCCGTTTAACAGCATCCAGTTTCGTCTGTTGCCAATCCGTCCAATCTTTCCCGCCTTCATACCGGACGACATCGTGGATGGTTGCGCGCGGTTGGTAGGTGATATAGTTTCCGGTGTGCCATGCAAGGTTTCGATAAACCATAAAATCTCCCGGTCCGAGATGCACTTGAACTGCCCCAGGAAACTGCCTACAATGTTCTAAGCAGTATCGCTCAGCTTCAGCATTAGACTGCCCTTCAGCAGGTTTCCGTAGTTTTGGATCCTTTGTGGATTGCGCTTCACCGGGCATGTCCCACTGGCGAAGGTGACTGCCGGGGACGAACCACGTACAGGAATCCGCATAAATCGCACAGTTGACCTGATTGAAGTGCCGTAGGTCGTACCAGACTTCCGCCAACTTCGCATTGACAGTCTCATCACGGGCTTCGGGTGGCACCTCAACAACACCGTCTCGATGCCAACCGATATGCCATGGGTACTCAAGCGGCTCAACAAGGAGTCCCATGATGTCAACGTGACCATGCGTGTAGTCAGGACCGAGCAATTTTTCGATAGCGTCTCGAAGTTCAGGCAGCTCCGTGTAGTCGTAAAAAGGTTTCAGATCTAATTCATCACCGTAATTGGATAGGGGTTGGATGCGTTGGGTCTGCGGCCCGTTGAGCTTGTGTGCGAGATCGCGTGCCTTTTCTGCCTCACGACGCAAATCGGTGAGCAGCGACGGTGGAACAATCCCGCGAAAAATCAGATAACCCTGCGAGAGATACTCGTTTACCATTGAATTTTCAAATTGAAATGCCATTGTATGTTCTACATCTCCTACTTAATCTTGAGTTCACCCCATGTTACCAGTCGCTTTTCTGTGTGTGTTACCACAGGAGACCACCCGAATGGTGGTTGTGCGCCCATTGACGCAGCCGGACTATTCGCTTTAAGTCGATAGTTACCGTTATCCGCATCAACGAAACGTGGGTCTGCGTCAATGTTATCTTCATAGATAAACCACTTTCTATCGGGTTGACGACCAATTCCTGCAAGCCCGCCTCGGATGTCACACGATTTGATGGTTATCTGTCCACCTACTGTGGAAATTTCCGCATGCTCCCCGCGCGTCTGATTATCCCAAACAATTGAATTAGTAAGGGTAAATATACTGGCTTCAATGAAGGCGGAAACGCCTCCACCTTTGCGATGCGCGGTGTTCTGTGTAATTGTACAATTCGTGATTGTTGCCGCCCCACGGGTCGAAATAACCTCGATGCCACCACCGGTCTCTGTTGCTGTGTTTTCTGCAATGATGCACCCTGAAACTTCGATTTCGGATGTTGGACTACAGTAAATCCCACCACCGTATTTGGCGGTATTTTGTATGATGAGACAGTCTTTTACCCTTAAATAGGATTCTTCGCTACATTCTATGCCGCCGCCTGCGTTTCGCTCAATACGGCAATTGGTAATAGAAGTATCACGTGAGATGAAAGTACTCACAATGCCACGTCCACTATTTTGAAGCACTGTGCAGTCCTTTATGGATAAAGGGGCAAAATCTTGGCAAACAATCCCGCTACCAATATTTTCTGAAACAGTGCAATTATCAAGAATCACCGATTCGAGTGTGTTGAATGCCCATACGCCATCTCCGTCAATGAGGACACCGCTACCGAAACTGGATTCTGCGCGATTTTTGGTGATTAAGCAATCTATTATGTGTACTGTGGTGTCTGTTCCATAGATACCACCGCCACCTTGACCGTGGAAACGCGTTGCAGTCGCTCGATTTTGGGTAATAACACAGTTCTTAATCGTCGGTGAAGCGGTGTGGCAGTAAATGCCCCCGCCAAGGTCTTGCACCCCATTTTTAATCGTGAATCCGTCCAACACTGAATCATGTGTTTCTTTGCTTTGGAAAGTGAAACCTCTCGTATTCGGTGTTTCTTCACAATCAATAATCGTCGCGTCGGCACCATTGCGGGACTTAACGGTAATCTGTTTGCCGCTAAAACTGATGTTAACGTTGCCTGCACCGGTGTAAATGCCGTCGCTTACCAAGACTGTGTCACCGTTTTCTGCTGCATCAATGCCCGATTGAATTGTCGGTTGATCTGCAGGGACATGAATCGTTGCTGCAAATGTTGCGGGACTCAGCCAAAACCAACCAATAATGAACGCTATGGACATGTTTCGTCTACATATTTTCAGCATTATGTCTACCTCTATTTCAGTTATATATGCGAGTGCATAGCAGGCGTGTTGTTCACCTGCATTTCAAGATCAAATCCCTCTTTTCGTATCCGCAGGTCAAAGTATAGAAGCGTAATGCCAATGATCCAAATTGGATAAATGAAAGTGGCAACGATGAAATAGATCCATCCCATAACAAGGGAAAAGAGCGGATTAATGCTACCAAAGCGAAGCATTACTGTCCTTTTAAGAATGTCAATAAGTGTTGTTTCATCTGTCCCTGTTGTTAAGATAAGGATGAAGCCAATCATAACCGCAATGATATACTGAATTGCGCCACTTAACGCGCAAAAAGAAGCCAATAGACCCCAGACCCGCCACCAACTACCACGGGTGAGTGCACTGCTCCTTTCAAAAGCGCGTGGGATGAAAGGTTTCTCAATTAGAATAGCAGGGGTGACGAACAGCCAACGCACGGCAAAGTAAATTGAGAAAGGCGCGATCACTGAAGGAATGAGGCCGATCCATATATATCCACGTCTCGCCAGCCAAGGTATTAAACCTTGAGTGACGATCTCCCAATTCATCGGGAGATCAATTCCGAAAGGCGCAGAAACTAAAGTAATGAAAATGGTCCACTCTAACACTAATATAGAAGACCCCGTATACTCCCTAATATCCGTCCCCGGCTCCCAAACATCCGCATACCCGAAATAATAAAATATGGGAAATATGGAAACAGCGCGCGGTATCACAAAAACTAAGCCCCATAGAAGGAGAGACCCTAACACCTGCCAGAATCGGTGTCTGACTTGCTGCAACGCATCGCGGATTGTGAGATGCTTGCCTAAATAAATTGTAGCCGTCGCGACGATTATCCCGCCCATGCTGATTAGACCAAAAGGTAGGTCAACGAGCTCTGTTACCAAGTTTCTTATAGGAACATTTGGGAGAAAAAGCCAGAATAAATATACCACCAAATGTCCACAAAAATGGAAGGCGATAAACCCTAAAAACAGCCGAAAATGCTGCCGATACAGATTAAAGGTTGTATCAAGGATCCCGCCAAATCCCATTGGTCGGAGTGCTGGCGTATTATCATCTTTTGCTCGGGCTGTATCAATAGAGTTTAGCATCTGTTTTTTAATTGCTTAAGTTATCATCCTTTATTACGCCTACGGCGCGGCGGGTTCTGTGACACAAGTAATCATTTTACACGAGCATCATTGAATGTCAATGGTAATGCCGATTACAACCAGGGTTATTTATGGTAGATTTTAGAATTACTTGGACATTGGGATCGATGCAGTTAGAAACCGCACCATAGGTGTCAATTTAGTACCGTAGGTGTTTTTGCTTGGGTGTTTCCGTTAGGTTGAACGGTGTTGAGAAGGTATATGTCGGGGTGCTAATACCTTCAAATCCAACCTGTCGTCTATACATCCAAAAACGCAGTGAAACCCAACTTGAGACCTCTCAGGTGTCCGGAAACCGCCAAGGTGTTGGGTTTCTCTCAGTTTTCTGTTTGACGTGCCATCTATGGTGCGGGTTGAGTCTTGTGTTACTTTTCAGCGTTTTGGGAGTATCCGTTCAACCCAACCTACAGGACGATACAGTTTTTCTAAAATTGGGCTAAAAAACCGAAAACTAAATCGTCCTGCCTCTATTTCCGTTTTAGCGGCGTATGAGATCAATGCGACGCAACGCGATATCTATGAGCAACAGGCAGAGTGCTGCGATGAGAAACGGTCGCCAAAGGTGAATCCGAAGCATCACAGGGTCTTCAGGGGCGCGAAATGCGTCCTCCACGGAAGCGTTGAATTTCCCGCCAGATGTTGCCGAGAGTTGGCGCAACAGTGCTTCATCAGCATTGTGAACAACATATTCTTCAGGATAGGAGACTACGGTTCCTGTCACCTGGGTGTTGACAATTTCACCTGCCTGTTTTTGCATGATGTTAACGAAATAAGGGCCCACGTCTTTCGTCGGGAAATCGAGCTCGTAATGTCCCGGCGCGCTCTGTTTAACAGCGAGTTGCTGCTTTTTGAGATTGGGTCCAATAAGAGAAATGTCGCTGTCCAATTCGTTCAGGAATTCACCGGTTTCCCCAAGCGCATCAATGCCAAGGTAAGCAGTGCCTTTTTCTTTCGTAATTTCCGCTTGAAAGTTGCTAAGCGTCGTTTTTCGCATCGTGTCGCGAACGAGTTGTGCCCAGAACTTACCGTATCCGGGCCACTCCAGCCAATCGGCAGCCCAGCGTGCTTTCGCATCGGAGGTGAAAGCAGCAGCCTTGCCCAACCCATATTGCCAACTCGCAAGCAGCGGATCTCCCCGGTCTGAGACAAGGAAGGTTTCGGCGGTAGGTCGTGGCTGCGTGGCGACGTAACCGAGGAGGAAGGGCGCGAGTTCCAAATCAATTCCGCTCAAGACTTGGGTCGGCTTGATCTGTTGAGGTATAAAAGGTTCGTCAATGATTGCCGATTTAGATGCAGTAACGGTCTCTTTCGCGAAGATCTGAGGGACGTTATACGGGTCTTGCGTGAAGTATTCACGACCGCCTCCCCAGTTAGCAAGGTTACCGAGCATGTTCATATCGGCACCACTGCCGATACCAACCGTTGAGATAGTAATGTTCTCGCTGTGCATGGAATTCGCGATGCCGTACCAGTCCCCCGGCGTGGAGTGTCCGTCACTGAGAACGATGACATGCTTGAGTTTAGCGGTCGTCTCTGTCAGCGCAAAGTACGCCTGTTCGAGCGCAGGATAAAGGTTCGTGCCACCCCCCGCAACGATGGAACCGATCTGGTCTGAGAGGTACTGCTTATCAGAAGCATCGTGCATCTCCGCAATCCAGAACGGGGACCCATCAAAAGCAATAACCCCAATCTTATCACGTTGTCCGAGCAGCTCTACCGATGCCCGCGCCGCCTCTTTCGCCAATTCAATCTTGATCCCTCCCATACTGCCTGATTTATCAATGACGAGGACAATTGCCAGAGACGGTGTCTCCTTTTTCTTTTCCGTATCGGTACGGACAGGTAAAATCGCTTCGATTGGCGTTTTATAGTAGCCACCAAGTCCGAAACTGTTCTCGCCGCCCAGCATCATGAAACCGCCGCCGAGGTCTTGAACATAAGTGCGGATGAGATCCATCTGTTTTTCAGTGAGACGGTTCGCGGGAACGTCACTAAAAATAATGAGTTCATAATTTTGTAAGTCGGCAAGTTCATTCGGGACACCCAGTCCGTTGCGAACATCCACGCGGATCTTAGCATCTTCGAGAACTCTTGTCAGATAGCGTGCTTGCGACTCGTTTTCGTCAATGAGGAGGACTTTCGGTTTGCCGGTAACAGAAACAATACCGAGTGCGCGATTATTATCGTAGCGTGTGTCTTCCGTCGTCCGGCAGATCGCATCGTAAGTAAGGGTGCCGCTCTCCTCAGCAGTTTGGGTAAAGATTACGCGATTTTCACCCGCTTCAAGCCGAGCCTCCTGTTTCGCTACCTCAAATTTGTTCTTAAAGAGACGGACTTCTGCTACGTCTTCATGGTTGCTGTGGATAATAACTTCTACATTGAACGGAGCACCCTGTTTGACTTGTGCTGGCATATCAAGCCGCTGAACCATAACTTCCGGTTCATCGCTCGGATGTATGGGTACCGTATCAATTTGTATGCCAAAATCTTTTCCGCGAAGTGCTGTATCAATTGCCTCGCCTTGTGTTTCAACCCCATCTGTGATGAGGACAATACGTTTGTTCGCGTTTGCTGGAAAGATGCCCCAAGCGGTCTCAATCGCTTGTGCTATATTTGTTGTATCACCCGCGTCCTCATCTGTAGCCACCCACGATTTCTTGATTGCAGCGAGTTCCAATTCCGCATCAGATTCAGCTTCACTTTCCGAAAGTGCTTGAATTATTTCTGCCTTGTCCGTAAATGCGATAAGACCTGCTTCTTGGTTCCCGCCTTGTCCTTTCAAGGCTTCATTGAGATAATCTGTCGCCTTCGCCAATCCATCATCTGAGATGCTATCTGAGATGTCTGCCAGAAACATAACCGCTAACTTGTCATCGGTTTTCAGGTATTGGACATCAGCAACACTCAGAATTAGCAGCAGAACAATGATAATTCGCGTGATTAGGCTAATTATCCGTTGTGTTCGCGACAGGTCTACCAGACTGCGACGAAAACCGTAGTAAAGCAGCGGTAGCAGAAGTAGAAGTAGGAGTAAGAGAGGTCGTGTAATTTCCATAATTTTATCTCAGTAGTATCATCGTAGGTTTTGTCTATTGTTTCGACTATAGTATCACAGCGCGTTTCTGTATGTCAAGCGTTTCCATAGGCTCGCTACTGCACTTAGGTGTGCATAGCAGCAGTGTTGTTTATCTGTATTTCAAGATCAAATCCCTCTTTTCGTATCCGCAGGTCAAAGTATAAAAGCGTAATGCCAATAACCCAAATCGGAAAAATGAGAGTGCTAACAATTAGGTTGATCCATCCCATAATCTCGTAAAACAGCGGATTGCTGCTCTCAAAGCTGTACCTTACCATCCATTTGAGAATGTCCATAGAGGTTGTTTCACCCATCACTTTTGTTAACATAAGGATGAATCCAATCGTGATCATGGCGATACGCTGAATCGCGAAACTTAACACCGAAAAGGCGACTAACATCTTCCAAGTTTGCCACCATCTCCCACGTATGAGTTCATGACTCCTTGCAAAAGTGTGCCGGATGAGAGGTCTCTCAAGTAGAACAACTACGGCAGCGAACAGCCAACGCACAGTAAAGTAAATCGCGAACGGTGTAAGAACTAATGGAATGAAACGGACCCACATCTGGTTAATTATTACCGAAGTTAGTAAAGAATGTATTGAGTCCCACAAATCTATCGGAAGATGAATTGAGAAAGGCACAGAAACTAATAAAGCAACAGTAAACAGGATTGATATTGATTCTATGTCCCATAATTCCATGCCCAACCCAAAAAATACTAAATAAACGATACCGATGCGCGGTGTCCTGAAGACTAAGCTCCATGGAAGGTAACATGCCAACATCTGCCGAAACTGATACAGGGCTTGCTTCAATGCGTCAAGGCTTCTGAGATGCTTGCCTAAATAAATTGCAGCTGTCGCGATGATTATTCCACCCATGCTTACAAGGCGAAAAGGCATGCCAACAAGGTCTGTTACCAAGCCTTTTAGCGGGAAATGTGGGAGAAAACGGGCTAACAGATACATCACTAAGTTTCCGAAAATATCAAGGGCGGCAATTCCCATAAACAGGCGGAAATGCTTTCGGTAAAGACTAAAGATTGTGTCCAGAATTTCACCAAACCCCATTGGTCGGAGGGTAAGTGTGTTGCTATCGTTTGCTTGGATTGTATCAGCTGAGTTTAGCATCTGTCGTCCACTGACTTCGGTTACTATTATATTCATCCTACGGTACAGTTGGTTCTGGTTCGCGGGCAGTGCTGCTATCCGCTTGTATCTCAATATCAAACCCTTCTTTTCGTATCCGTAGGTCAAAGTATAGCAGCACTATACCGATCACCCAGATTGGAAAAATCAAGGTCTTAAGGATTAAGTCTGTACAAGTCATGATCGCATAAAAAATCAGATTGCTGCTGCCAAGATCTTCCTCCATTACTGACCATTGGATAAGTTCTTTAAAGTCTATTCCACCTGCCATTTTTGTTAAAATAAAGATAGTTCCAAGCGAGATCTCGAAAATATAGTGAATCGCAACACTTAACAGGAGAATCAAAACAAGCAGCCCGAAGACCCGCCACCACGTGCCGCGAACTAATTCACCGCTTCGTTTGAAAGCATTTTGGACATTTGTTTTTTCAAGCAAAAGGACTTCAAAGACGAAACCCCAACGCACCGCAAAATAGATTGAGAAAAGCGAAAAGGCAAATAAAACGAACAGGATTGATACCGAAGGTATCCCACGCGTTATAAAAGCTAGTAAAATAAGAAGGGGAACGATGATCGGAATTACCAAGATTATTGTAGTCCATAGGAGATAACCACCTAATAGATGCCAGAACCGCCGGGATGTCTGCTTCAATGCGAAGGTGCTTGTAATTGGTCTACCGGAATAAATTGCAGCCGTCGCGACGATTATCCCACCCATGCTTAAAAGAGCGAGAGGTATATTAACGAGGTGTGATACAAGGTTTTTTAGATTAGAATCTTGAAGAAAACCCTCTAACGAATATGTTACGAGACTGCCAAAGAAATAGACGGTGATAATGCCCAAAAACAACAGAAAATGTTTCCGATAAAGGCTGAAGGTTGTATCCAGAATTTCACCAACCCCCATTGGTCGAAATGTAGATGTCCTACTGTTATTTGCTTGTGCTGTATCAGTTGAGTTCAGCATATTTTTTCTATTTACTTTGATTGCCTATATTTGTGCCTTTACAGTTACCATCGTCCTGCGCGAATTCGGGCGCGTTGGCATTCGTGGTGTGCTATGCGTGCTTCGCTAAGCGCATGCCCTGCCGAACCATTTAGGGTCCTGCTGTTCATCATCTCTCCTCATCAGGTAGCATCTGAGCGGTGGATTATATTATACGACTTTAGTCAATCCTTCTACGTTGATATAAGAACCATTCAACAACACTCAATCCAACAGCGAGGAAGACTAAGTAAACCCACGGTGGATAGCGTAAGAGTGCCGCACTGCTCTGTGCTATAGATTCTTTTGTCAGCTCTTCAACTGCCGGATCAGCACCGATGTGCGATTCTGTTGCATCAGCGAGGTTAACTGCCCATATCGTTCCGCTATTATCTTCTGTAGCATCGGATGTCTCTGGTGGTGGTTGTGCTACTTCTGATGTAGAATCCGCTGCTGCCGCGATTTTCAGTTCATAGAAACCCGCACGCTGCGTCTGCTCAAAAAGCAGCGCGTCCCCTTCAACAGGAAGTTCCCACGTTTGGTCTTCAGGTCCCGTGATTTTTACAACTTTTGGGGTGCTTTCCGGTGAATCAGTTTCTGTCTTTAATTCCGGTTGAGAGATTGCCTTTATCGATTCAATCTGCTGTTTTAGGACTTCTCCCGTATGGAGGTGATATTCCAGAATTTCAGAACGCTGTTGGAACCACTGGATAGTATTCGCTATAATTACCGGAAAGGCGATGCGTAACGGCAGATCGGATTCCAAGATATTGATAGCAGCGAAGACAACTTTTCGGTTCGGATTAACGTCAATGAACAATACAGGCGACTCAAATGAACGGGCAAGCACCTGCGCCGTGGACGGTGGCGTGACCTGATACGCTGTACCGATTTGGACATTCTCCAGATGAACGTGCTGTAGAATAGGATGCGTCCGTTCCCAATCTGTAATAATCGGTGTCTCCAACGCTGCACCGATATCCCATTGTAGGAGGGGTTTGGAACCCTGACCGTTAGGCGTTTCTGACGAATCAACAGCAGGTGGATAGATAAACATGTAGTTCCCATCACCGAGGGAGGGTGGACTATAACGGTCGAAGATAACGACCTGATAATTTTTGTTCCCTTGCGAATTAGCATTTTCAGGAAAGACATCGGTTTCATATTCCGTTGGTGTGAGGACAGTCAACTGGATCTGTTCATCAACAGCGAGTGCTTTTTGGAGAAACGGGTTTTCTGCTGTCACAAGCAAAACAGGGATGAGATCGCGTTTCGGAAGTGTGGCATAAGCAATGTTATCTGAGACCAGTGGGTCTTGAATATCAAGCACCGCTTTGAGTTTGCCACCTTCAAACGCAAAATTGCTGAAAATCTCGGATTTACTTTCGCCAGGGGCGAGCGTGTAAGGACGCACATCAAAGAGGTTCTCATCGAAATAGAGTTCAACGTTGAATTTTTTCTCTTCCTCTGAGGCGTTGACGACGCGCAGCAATGTTTGGTAATCGAAAGCGTTAACGAGACTCTTTCGGACGCGAAACTTCGTAATACCAACATTATCGTTCGCTTTTCCTATCCGTATCAAATGCCGTTTGATTGCGTGGTCAGGTGCTTCGGTATCCGTGTCCTGTTCCGGTTTGCTTTTAAGCTTCGCGAGCAATTCTTCTGAAACAGACTGAAAATCGCTGAAGATAACAATTTCAGGATTAGGTTTTGTTTGGGCAATCGCATCAGCTAAATCATAAGCGGGTTCGAGGTTGGTGCTGATGTCGGTCGGTTGGATCGCATGGATCGCTTCTCGCAGCGATTTCTGGTGATTCGTAAACGGGATGTGAATGATAGGGCGTGTATGGGAACTGATGACCGTCATTTCGTCCATGAAACGGAGACCATCTACACTTCGCAAGGCACTCTCTTTCGCAACCTCTAACCGCGTGCGCCCGTCCGTATCTGCTTCAATAGCGTTCATGCTCGCTGATTGGTCAATAATCAAAACCAGTTGCCGAGCAGATTTCGTTATAAAAGCGAACTGCGGACGCGCGATCGAGAGCACTAAGAGTGTCAAAAATAGAAGTTGCAGCAAGAGCGATAGGAGGTGCTTCAGTCTCTGGAACAGCGAGGTCGTCTGCCGTTCTCTGAAAAGTTCCTCCCAGAACATCAATGTAGAGACCGGTTCGCGACGCCGACGAAGTCTAAGGATATACAGTGCGACAATCGGAATAGCCAACCCAAATAGCAAAAGTGAGGTGGGAGATAAAAAATTCATTTTTTATTGGTTGTCGGTTATCGGTACGATTTTTTCGCAGAAAAAATCGTACTGAAAACTATTAAGAGACGAAACCACCCATCCTGAAAATGCGTAAGATGAGTTCCTCAAAAGGCGATTCTGTCGTCGTCCGTACAAGGCTGATTTCACGTTGCGTGCAGTATAAATCCATGTCGTCGCAATATTTTTGGAACAGGGCTTGATACCGCTTGAGATGGTTTTCGTTGATAGTGACTTGACGCAGCTGATTTGTTTCAACATCGATGAGATGGTAGTCACCAAGCAGATCAGGGGCGACTTCTTTCTGGTCGACGATATGGATCACGAAGAGTTCATGCTTTTGAAATTTTAACACGTTCAGTCCGTTAGTAAATCCGCTCGGATCAAAGAGATCGGAAATTAGGACGACAAGACCACGGCGTTTGGTTGTATGAACGAAATTGTGGAAGGCGGTCTCTAAATCCGTTTCACCCGTTCCGTTAATCTGATCAAGAAAGTCAAGCACGGTAAAGATTTTACCTTTGCCACGTTCTGTTGGAAGCCGATTCGCACCGGTGTTGTTGAAGGTGGTAATGCTAATCCGATCAAGGTTGGATAGACCGATATAGGCGAGCGCAGCGGCGACACGCTTCGCGTAAATCAGTTTTGGCAGTTCACCGTATGTCATTGACTGGCTGGCATCGACGAGGAAGTAGATGTGCAGATCTTCGCGTTCTTCATAAAGTTTTAGTAGAAGTTCATCCAAGCGTGCGAAAGCGTTCCAATCAATGTAACGGAAATCGTCGCCAGGCGTATAGTTGCGGTAATCGGCGAATTCGACACTGACACCGCGGCGTGTACTACGGCGTTCCGCCTTGATACGTCCGGCAAAAATCTTTTTGGAGACGATATAGAGATATTCAAGTTTTTTGAGGAATTCGCCGTCGAAAGCGGACTGTGTATCGTTCATTATTCAATCTCTTCCAACAGATGCTGGATGATGCCATCTGGGTCAATCCCTTCTGCCTCGCCTTCAAAGCTAAGGATGAGACGATGCCGCAAACTCGGTAGGGCGATGGCTTGAATATCTTCACGAGCGACGTTGTATCTGCCATCAAGAATTGCCCGAACTTTGCCGCCGAGAATCAACGCTTGCGCACCACGCGGACTCGAACCGTAGCGAACATATTTTTTCGTCAGTTCCGGCGCATCTTCTGTTTCAGGGTGTGTGCCGAGCACAATTCGCAAAGCGTACCTACGGACATCTTCAGCAATGAGGATATCACGGACGATCTGTTCCAATGCGTTAATCTGCGCACCATCACAAACTTTATCCACGGACGGCATTTCGCGCCGTGTTGTGCGTTCCATAACGAGGTCGAGCTCGTCGAGGCTTGGGTATTCAACCTTGAGTTTAAAGAAGAAGCGGTCGAGTTGTGCTTCAGGCAAGGGGTAGGTGCCTTCCATCTCCAACGGATTTTGTGTCGCCATCACAAAGAAAGGCAATTTGAGGTCCCGCTGCTGTCCGGCAACGGTCACGGATTTTTCCTGCATCGCTTCTAACAAAGCAGACTGTGTTTTGGGGGTTGCACGGTTGATTTCATCGGCGAGAATAAGGTTGGCAAATACCGGACCTTGTTGAAATTCAAAGAACTTCCGTCCGTCTTCATCCTCGGCGACAACTGTCGTACCGATGATGTCTGCCGGCATCAGGTCGGGTGTGAACTGGATTCGCGCAAACTTGAGGTCTAACACCTCATGCAATGTCCGGATAAGCAGGGTTTTACCCAAGCCGGGAACACCTTCTAACAGCGCATGTCCGCCCGTCATGAGACATATCAGAACACCTTCGATAATTTCTTTTTGACCGACGATTTGTTTGGATACTTCTTGTTGTATTTTTAGGAAAGTCTCGCGAAATTCTTCATATTTTTGTTCGGCGTGTTCGGACATATTGCTCCTATAGTATAGTTATACCATTTCTAAAAGTTTACATCGCATTAACCGCACCATCCATCCAGACTCGGTAGGTGCGGTTTCCTAACCGCCCCGGCCCAGGTCCGGTAGGTGCGGTGTTTTTGCTGGGGTGTTTCCCTCCTAACCGCCCCGGTCCAGGTCCGGTAGGTGCGGTGTTTTTGCTGGGGTGTTTCCCTCCTAACCGCACCGGCCCCTTTAAAAAAAGACGTGAAATCCAATAATTTCTTAAAATTGAATGGCTCTGGTATTATCAGTTATCAATCAGCAGTTAAGAGATGTGTTGTGGCAGTCGCAGAAAATGTTACCGCCACAAGAGATTAACTGACAACTGATAACTGACAACTAAAAACTATTCATCACTCGGTTTGATTGACTCGAAATAGCGTTTCACGTAAAACTTGTAACCCAAAGGAATTTGCTCTTCGGTCAGAGCATCCTCTGAAAGTTTCTGATACTTCGTGTACGCATCTTTGTAACTGACAGCAGATTGCTGCCCCTCGGCTGATGTCTTAGAGGTTTGAACGGTAGAACTGCCTTCACCCTGGACACCCGTAATCTGTTCAAGGTTGAGCGTCGAATCAAGTGATGTGAGTTGACCGAGTTGCCCCTTAGAAGTCGCTTTTCCTATGCCCTTACTCGGATTTTGGCTCAGGGCACTGGTTAACCCTGTCTTATTGCTTTGGCACACACCGGCAATGCCCGCCTTGCACGCTTCGCATTCCGAGAGCAATTTTGCCAACTGTACGTTGCGTTTCTTGAGCAGTGAGATATCCCGTATCTTTTTGCTTGACGCACGGAGCCGAGTTTGCGCACCTTCGACATCGTCGTTGCCTAAGCCTTCACCCGCGCCGGACAACTCTGTGCCGAGTCCATCAAGGTCGGTGCCTTGTAGGCTCTTGCCACCACGTTTCAACTCATCGGAGATATTTTGGCGTTTCTCCTTCTCGAATTCCGGCAGCTTTTTCGTCACTTGGTCAAGTTTTGCCGCTGCCTGTTGATAATCACCGCGTTTCAGCTGCTGCCCAAATTCGCCTAAATATGGGTTGCCGATGAACTGTTGCCCTAACCCGCTCATGAGCGATTCCTGCTGCGCCATTTTCTGGGGGTTAACTTTCGTCTTCAACAGAGCACTCAATTCCGTCATGCGGGCGAGTGCTTCCTTCGGCGCAATCTGTGGTTTTTTCAATTCAAGGGCTCTTTTCTCAATCTCTTTCAAGAGTTCTTCAAGCTCGGGGTCTTCGTTCTGCTCGGCTTCCTTTTTTGCCTTTTCAATCTCTTTTAAGAGTGTATCAGCCTCCGCCGCGATCTGTGGCGAGAAATCAATCTCTGTTGAGGTGGCGGACGGCGCGAAAAATTCGACGAACGTAAAACCGACGAGAAATATGGCGACGAGCGCAATAAATTTGGTCTCGCGTGGGACAGCATAGCGCGCGACCTGATTCACCGGAATCGCTTGTAGCCTTTTGGTTGTATCCTGAAGTTGAAGAGCCGTCAAGGTTTCACCCGTCTGGTGTTGAATCTGTTCCAAACCACTTATAACGCGGTCTTTGAGGGACGCGTCTGTGTCAATAGTCCGTGCCGCTTCTTGGAGACTCACAGGGCGCAGGAGACGGAATACTAAGGCAGCAGCGGCGATGCCGAGTGCCACCCAGAGAAAAACCAGGGGTGGGATATTAAAGGATGTGACGCTGTCAGCGATGACGAACGGGACACACACCAAAAATCCGTAGAAGAGGAATGTCGCTAACGTTTGGAAGTATCGTTGGATGTTCAGGCGCTGTCGGACGCGCTGGATCTTTTCAAGAATCAATTTTTCTTCCATGAAATTACTCCTTTTGTGGAAGTACCCGAATTGCCGTTTCAATGGTTACTGCATGTTTATCATCAATTATAACAAAAGCTTTGCGCAATGTCAAGACATTTTTGTAGGTAGTGTTTACATTTAGAAGTTATTGACATTTTGAGCATGGATTGGTAGACTATTTTCTATGAAAACTCAAAAGATAGATAACACTCAAGATTTTCCTATGATGATTAGTGATGCTGCTTGGCAGAGCATCCACCCGTTTCTGAAAACGTTAGGAAACGTTTATGTCGGTAAACCCGAAGACTGTAGACGTTTTCTCTCGGCAATCGTCTGGATAACAAAACAGGGAGCCACTTGGCGTGCGCTGCCGAAAGTTTATGGTTATTGGAATACTATCTATAGACGTTTCGGCAGATGGTGTGATGCTGGGGTCTTTGAAAAACTCCATGAACATTTCCATGATGCCGGTGAGATCTCTGCGCTCCTCGTGGATTCAACGGTCATTCGGGCGCATTCCTCTGCAGCCGGTGCCCCTAAAAAAAAAATGAAGGACAAGCCGGTGAAGCCCTCGGGCGAAGTCATGGTGGCTTTACCACGAAACTCCATGCGGCTGTAAGTGATACCTTTCTGCCATTACGCTTTATCTTGACGGCAGGTGCGCGTCACGATGTGACACAAGCGCCTGCGTTGATTGCTGGCTACACCTGCGACGCTGTCATTGCCGATGCTGCCTATGACTCGGATGCTTTGAGAGCAGAGATCGTTGATCAAGGAAGTGTTCCGGTGATCCGTCCCCGGAAGAACCGTCTTGAAGATCGCCCTTATGATAAAGACTTGTATAAACTTCGTAATGTTATCGAACGTTTTTTTCATCGGTTGAAGCAGTATCGTCGGGTGGCTACACGTTATGATAAATACGCCCGTCGCTACCTCGGTTTCGTCTATTTCGCAGCTGTACTCATTACTGCCAAAAAAATGTAAACACTACGTAGAAAGACTCTCTAATAAAACTAAAATGTTTACGGTGTTACTTATAGTGACGCACTTTAAGGCTCAAAAGGGTGCATTATTTTGCTATGTCTATAATTTTCAAATCGTCAAACGGCTTTCCATCAGTGTCAGTAATCCGCAGGTAGAATCCCCAACTCGATGTCTCATTGCACACTTTGACGAGAATGCTGTTTTTGCCGGACCTGAGCGTTACGGGGATAGTACGCCGATCCATGACCGCCCCACGGTTCCGTCTACGATGCGCATACATCTTTTTCTCGTTAAACCACACTTTCCCTTGGTCATCACTATCAAAGCGGAGTTGTGCTTTCCGCTCGTTAGGTGAAGTAAAGGTCACCCACGCATACGCGGTGCGCCAATCGACATCCTTGCCGAAATCGACAAACCCATCAAGCATCTGATCGTTCAGTTTTTGCCAACGAACCTCTCCATCTGCCCCGTCGTATTTAGCGGTTGTGTCAACTTGCATCGCATCTTCTATAATGTAAACTGTATTGTGACCAATGCCATCTGTATTGTCAAACGGACCGAGGGTTAACCACGCGCTTTCAGCAATGAAACCGGCTTTGTTAATATAGATTGCTGCCTTCTCAGTCAAGCCGTGTTCTAAGCAAAATTCGGCTAACGCAAGAAGGTTTTCGGACTGTCTTATCAGTTTCTCAGGCAAGGCATCTAACAGTTGATCCGCTATTTCAACGTAGGGCTTTTTGTCCGCCGCACGTTTGCTCATTTCAGAGATACGCGATAGTAACAGGTCTTTGATGTATACGAAGGTTCTGCCGGACTGATTGAGAAGGTCTAAACTGCGCTTGAACGCTTGCAGGGCTTCTTCATACTGTCCGTTCGCAAGATATGCATGCCCCAATGTCAGAACGTAAGTCCAATCTGTTTGGCTTTCTGTCGCTATTGTCGCGAAGACTAACGCCGTTTCCGGCATAATATTTTTCTTCAAAAGTTCTTCAGCGAGCTGCTGATATTCCGAAGCGTGTCGGTTCTGGTTTACCGTTTTCTGGCGAATTTCTAACCATTTCGCATAAGCAGACGCAGCTTTTTCAGTATCCCCTGCTTCTCTGTAAGCGTCGCCCAACATTTTATAGAGGGCAGCACTCTGCTCCGTTTTCGCGCTTAACTCTTCAAGGACAGCGATGCGTTTATCCGCGTGCGTTTCACCACTGTAGAGTTGCGAGATAGCGGTAACCGCGGCATCGTGTTCTTCGGAGGTGAGAGGGGCATCCAAGGCACGACGGTATACCGCCTCCGCCTTTGATAAGTCTTTCGCTTTCTTATAAGTATCTGCCAATTGGCTATATGACAGATAAGCAGTCGGTTCGAGAGTAATCGCTTTTTCGTAGGCAGCGGCAGCTTTTGTCAGTCGGTCTCCTGGATCTGTTTGAGGCGATTTTCCATAAAGTTTGCCGAGCGTTTTATACCATTGTGCCTCGTTGGGTTGAAGTTCACTGAGTTTCTCGTATTGCGCGATCGCTTTTTCAACCTTGCCGCTGGATACATAATCTTTAGCAAGCGCGAGACGAGTATTAATGTCATCTGGATTCCCTTCAAGTTTCTTCAGCTGCTCAGGAATCCGCATTTCGTAGAGGTTACCCTCACTGTATATCTCCTTTATCGCTTTTTCTGCCTCTTGTTTCCTATGGCTACTTCCGCTAACGTTCGCCATTTGCTGATATGCCTTGATGGCTTCCTCATACTGCGCTGTGGCGCGGTAACTTTTCCCGAGTATCTCATATAGGATTTCCTGTTCCCAATTACTACCGCCTCGCGCTCTACTTCCACTTATGATAATCCCATCTTTAAAGAACGTGATCGCCGGTGTATACATTTCACTCTCAAAGCAGATGGAACCGAGTGCCATAAGAAGCCACAGATCCTGTTTCTTAGAACTTGATGAAAGCGCCGTTTCACCTCGTTTCAAAAGATCATCTGCCAATTCGAGCTGTCCATTTTTCTTAAAGGCAGCGGCAGCATAGTAAAAACCGCGAACATTACTCGGCTGCGCTTTGCAGAGCGCCTGATACGTCTCAGCCGCCTTTTCATGCTGATTTTTGTTCCGATAAATCTCGGCGATCATTTCAAGCGCAGCAGGATTATTCGGATTCTCCTCAAGTTTCTTTTCAAAAAGCGTTTTCAATTCCGCAAGTTTCCCTCGGCTTTTGTAGGCTTTAATTAAGCCTTCGCGCGCTTCATCGCCGCCGAATTTAACGACGAAAGTGGAGCCTCCATGCCTAATTGATTTTACGCTTGAATCAGAGTGAGACGCGGATTCATAGAGCTCCATCGCTAAATCGTTTTCACCGGTCCCGGCGTATTCTTGCATCAGTTCAATAACGATACGATTTCGCTCATGATTTTGGGTGGTCATGTTGAGGGCTTGCTTGTAGGCACTGATCGCTTTTTCGGGTTCACCCTGACTCCGATAGTGTCGTGCCAGTTCTGTTTGCATAGTAAACGTAAGCGTATCGTTTTTTTCGGCTTCCTTTAGCACCTCTTCCAATTTACCTTGCCTGCGATAGAGATGCATCAACCCCCGCTCTACGTTCTGTCGTTCCCACTCTCTGGTCGTCATTTCGAGGGCTTTCTTATACGCACTAACCGCTTCGTCTAATTTACCTTGATTTGAATAGTTGCGTGCCTGCTCCATTTGCAGCTCAAAGGTGAGCGCGCCTTTCGCTTCCGCCTCCTTTAGCATCTCCTCAAGTTTTCCTTGACGGCGATAAAGCGTCATGAGTTGCCGTTCAACGTTCTGTCGCTCTCCGTCATGTGCAGCATATTGAAGTGCTTCCTGGAACGCCTTTTCGGCAGCCTCTAAGTCGTTTTTGCGAAGATAAAGCTGCCCCAGTTCTTGATAAACCCGTCCATCTCCAGGGGTGAGTTCAATCGCTTTTTTATACTGCGTGATGGCAGCGTCAACCTGGCCATCAGCAGCGTAGAGTTTCGCGAGACGTGAGTAGTGGACACCCACTTCTGCATCGTCGTCAATATATTTCTGTGCAAGTTCAAGAGCGTCCCCGATTCTTCCCGCCTTCTGGTAAGCGTCGATAAACCCATCCTGATACCTTGTGTTTTCCGGGTCGGCTTCAAGCAGTGCTTTCCAAATATCAATCGCCTTATCATGCTGATTTTGGCGTGAGTAGAGCGTTGCAAGTTGCGATCTGGATTCAAGGTCCTCCGGCATCACTTTTGCGAGCTGCTCATAAATTTCTACAGCTTTCTCGATTTGATTGCGCCGCATGTATTGTTGCGCCATTGACCGCTGCATGCCAATGTTTGTCACTTCTATTTTCCCGCTTGATGCCGGTGTCTCTGTTAATCCGTCGCGTCTCTGTTGAATTGTCATCAACTGTTCTTGTGCCCGTTCAAGGTAGTACTTTTGTGCCGATGGGTCATTGATAACCTCGGTCAACAGCACTTCGGCATCGTCCCACATCTCGTGTTCCATGTATACCCGCGCGACATTTTCTTTTTCCCAATAAGAAGAGCCACCGCGCCGCATCAGTCGGAGGGTACCCATCTTACGCAGCGCGTCTCGGGCTCGCTCTTTTTCACCTTTTCCGATGTAGGCTTTACCAAGTTTTTCATAAGTGCTTGACAGTCGCCACGACTCCTGCGGGTCAACGTTTTGTGTAGCAGCTTCAAGCATTCGGATTTCACGTTCGCTATCAGATTTACCACGATAAGTATCCGCTAACGTATTCAACCACTGTAGTTTCAGCGTTGAGGGCATATTTTCAAGAAGTTTGTTAACAAGCGGGTCCGCCCCTTCGATATCGTCCGTCACAATCTTTAGGGTCGCAACGAGATAATCTAATGGTGGATTAATCTTATCTTCAGGAAGTCTGGCTTCATACGCCGCTAACAAGTTTTTTATTTCTTCTAACGTTTCCTCGAATTCCGCCATTTTCAGGACGACTTGTACCTGTATGACTGGGTTCTTGGTTCGCAGTTTATCGCGCAAGAGTTGAATCGCTTTATCGCGCTTACCGGATGCAACATAAGCACTCACTAATTGTTGATATGAATTTTCCCAGTTGACTTCAACCATCTTTTCGTAGATTTCAACGGCTGCTTTGGCGTTGTTGTTTCGGGTACACTGTTCTGCTGCTCTGCGAGCGAAATCATGATTGCGTCCATATCGGGGCCCCGTCCCGAGCATCTCCTTCACGAGTGAAACCAGTTTATTAACCTCGCCAGCTTTGAAGAAGGTGTCGATTATTTGGTAATAGTTCGGAAGGAGGGCATTCGCGTTTTCCTTAAGGAGTATCGCGTATTGGGTAACAGCATTTTTTGACCGACCGGTCCGCTGCAACATGTCAGCATACCGCTGCCGGGTCATACTATCCGTAGGACGGAGCGTAAGGGCTGCTTCAAATGCTTTTGATGCCTTTTGGATCTGGCGCCGACTCTCGTAAAACGATGCTAATCTGATGTGTGCCTGGAATGATTTCGGATGCCTTTCTATCGCTTCAACGAATTTGGATTCTCGGTCACTTCCACCCGTAACGCGCCCCGCCAGACGCACCGCCCGTTGCATATTCCGAGAATGGAACAGCTGCCCGTGCTGCCCGCGTTGGTTGGCGAACCGCAAGGCGCGTGCCGCAAGCCGGGCTGCATCCTGTCCACGTCCGAGCACATTTAAATGCTGACTTAATTGCACAAGCAGGTTCGGATCGCGTTCCCGCATCGCTAAAGTTGTTGCTCTCTGAGCGACTGCAATCGCATATTGCGTGAGACCGATCTGTTGAAGTTTTTGGGAAAATTGATACAGTTCTCGTACGCTACTGGGTGAATTCAGAATTTTGGTTACCAGCTCACGCACGCTAACAGTATCGCCTGTATGCACGACAAGTTGTAGCGTTAAGTCGTGATACTGGCGACGGTTTCTTGCGTCGGCTTCAGCGAGTTCTTTTAGAAGTACTAACGCTGTTTTAATCTCTCCGGTCTGGATCGAAACAAAAACAGTGTTGAGTTTGAGCGTGAGATCGTTCGGGAATTCCTCTTGTAACGCCGAGAGGATCTCCTGCGCTTCTGCCCGTTTGCCTTCCCACCAGTAGCAGTAACTCATCGCCAAAAGTGGATAGATACGATCTCTACCTTGTGTTATATCCAATTGCGTTTGAAATCTCCTGTACAACGTCTCCTGTTGATTGTTTATCCACAATTGGTTAAAAAACTGTTGAAGATACTCCAACCGGTTTTGATTATAATACAGGGTCGGCGATGGATAACTTGATTGAATCGGGGTATAACCGCCGTAGGAGTAGGACGAAGAACTCAACGCAGCGACGCGCCTGGCACTCGTCGTACGCGGCTTGGTACGCTCAAGGAACTTCCAATACAGCGCAACCGATTTGTCGATTTGCCCCTCACGGAGGTAAGCGGTCGAGAGCTGCTCATAGAAACGACGCTGCTGCTGAGTCAGCTGCCCTGTCGCCGATGTTGGAAACTGGGAAATAACTTTTTCTGCCGCGTCAGTCTTTCCCATCTGTATCAGTATATTAGCGAGTGTCGTATTATTGCTAAGGTGCGTCACATTTACATCTTTAAGTTCATCCAGCAATTTTTCCAGTTTTTCCGCATCTTCCGCTTTTCTGTTGTAAAAGAGTCTACTCGCATATTGTATGGTGTACCAGTGTCGTGCTTCAGGAGTTAATCCTGGCATTTCGTCAAACTGCTTTTTCAAAGTATCATAATCAAGCATCTGCTTCATCGTCAGCCGATCCAACTGCATGCCTTGATATGCCGGATTGTTCGGCGATATTGCAATCAGTTTTTCGATAATTTCTTCTGTCTTCTCAAAGTTATCAGTCAACATGTAGAGTTCGCCGAGCAGTTCAAGCGTCTGGGTATCCTTCGGATTTGCCGCAGCATTTGTCTCAAATTGTGCAAGCAGCGCATCTAACTGGCCATCCTCTTCCATGATAGTCTTCAACAGCACAAGGGCGCCGGCTTGTGCCTCGTCAAAACTGTTCGGTTGCCATACTTGAGGATTTCTACTACTATACGGTTGTCTTTGGGGCTTGCGACTGATATCGCGCGCGAGATTGAGTTTGTTCGTACCGTAGTTCGTGGGCACTTGGATTGACACGATTCCTGAACTTGAATCAGTAGACGGCTTCGGCATCTGTAGGATGCGCTGGCAGATCGGTTTCGCGCGCGCGAATTCGTTCATCTCAACCAGCATTGCCCCGATTTGGTATAAGACAATGTGAGATTGTGGACCTGTCACCTTTTCTGCTGCGCGATCCAGCGCAAAAAGTGCCTCTTCTACCAGACCGTGTTCGATGAGGAGTGTAGCAAGTTTTATCTCTGCTTCCAGTGGCTTATTTTTCGCGTGTAACACTTTTGACCATGCCTGAATCGCCTCTTGTTGACGACCCATATCAAACAATAACTCACCCAGCTTTTGCTGTTGAGCGGGACCTGGGTGTGCCTTGACAAGTCGTTGTTGATAAGTCAGAGCATCCGCTATATCGCCAAGGTCAAAACTCACCTTGACCAATCTCTCCAAGAGTTCTGGATGCTCGCGATCCCTATCTAATGCGCGTGCAAGTTGGAAGCGCGCACTTGGTAAATCTCCCTCTGTTCGATAAAGTTCAGCGAGGGCTAAAACGGGGCCAATGCTCGATGTGTTGGATCTTGATAGCTGCTTGAGTTTTTCTTCAAACTCTCCATGCCGTCCTGAATCGTAATATACTTCGGAAAGCGGTTTCAGAAAGGCGAGTTTATCACCCAAGTTATCGCTCAACTCCCAGCACCGCCAATATTGTGAAATCGCTTCTTGAAGGCGACCTGAAACTTTGTAAGTGTCCGCTAATTCCGAGCGAAGGTCAATCGCTTCCGGACGCAGACGCATCGCATCCTTGAGGCTATCAATCGCGGCTTCGTAATCCTCTGCCTGCTTGGCGATTTCCGCGAACATCTGATGTCCTTCCGGGTTACGCGGACTATACGCGACAATCTGTTTCGCAGCGGTTTTAGCGGCTTCCAAATCCATCGCGTTTAGGTGGAGACGGGCGATGTTCGTGTAGTATTCTCGCGCATTCGTACTGTCAATATCTACTAAATAGGTATAAATCGCATTCGCATCATCACGCTTCCCTTGTTTGACATAGATCTCCGCGAGCCATCGATTCACAGTTACGTCGTCAGGGCGGAGTGCTTTCGCTTTCAAAAGCACTTCAAGCGCATAGGTGATATTCTCCAACTTCAAATACATCTTGGCGAGTCTTTTATGCTTCGCGAAACTGTCGGCATCAGAGATGCCAGGGTTCTCAAGTGCCACCTCCATCGCCTCAATTTGATCTACGAGTGTCCCTTGCCGCCGATAGAGTTCAAGGCGTTGGTCGTCCATCTGTTCGGCGAAAAATTCATTTGGCGCGAGTTTTATGGCTTCCGTGTATTCTGTTATTGCTTCTGCGTACTGCTTGTTCTGCATGAGGCGTTTCGCCAACGCCTCGCGATAGCGATACGCATCCGGCATCAGCGCCACTGCTTTACGACTTGCAGTGAGTGCTTCAGCCCCGAAGTCTTTTGTATCGAGCAGCTGCGCCAAGCGGTCGTAATTCTCAGCGATCCCTTTTTCACCAGCAACTATCTGATGCCATGTTGCAATCGCCTGCTCACGACTGCCTTGACGGATGTAAAACTCACCGAAATATTCAATATAATCCAGATTATCGGGTGCCAGTGAGATCGCCTTTTGATATGAAGCAACGGCATCCTCTGTCCATTCATGCCCGGTGTAAATTTCGGCAAGAATGAGATGTGTGCCTGCATTTTCTGGAGCGCGGTCAATCATTCGTTGATACGCTGATTTCGCTTTGCCTTCGTCCTGAAGTTCCAAGTATAACTTGCCGAGTTCGCGGTAGATACCAAAATTGTCAGGCTGTTGTTCGCTGAGTACTTCGTATGCCGCCGCAGCGTCTTCCAATTTCTCAGCACTGCGGAGCGCAGCAATTAAGTTTAGCCGTAGTTCCGCATCCGTCGGAGCCAGTTCTAATCCCTTTCGATACGCTGCAATACCTTCATCAAGCTGCTGGTTCTCAATATATGCAGAAGCCTGCAAACCGATAAGTTCCGGATCGTTCGGGGCTGCCTCAAGTTTGCCTTGATAGTACGCGATTAAGCCCTTCCAATCTGCATCGGCGGCATAAATTCCAATGATACGGTGTTGCAAGTCCTTTCGGAGCCAATTCCCCGGAGCCGTTAACGCCAATGCAGCATCGTACCGCGCTCGTGCTGCCTCGTAAGCACCCGTGTCTTCGTGAATCTTACCTATTTCTCGCAGGCTGAGACAGACGCGATACGGGTCATCTTTTTTTATTTCGGTGATTGCTTCATGCTGTGCGATGGCTTGTGGGTACAGTTCCTGCTCCCGGAAGAGATCGGCGAGTTCAATACGGGCAAAAATGTTCTGCGGATCCAATTCAGCGATTTTTGTCCATGTTGTGATCGCAGCGTCCACCCGGTCCTGATGGAAATAGGCGCGACCGAGTGTTTTATAAATCGCGGTCCGATCATCAGGTGTAGCAGATACCGTTTGCTCCGACAATGCTGCTGCTTTCGTCAACGCGTTAATTGCTTGCTCATATTGATGTCCTGTTGTATAGATGTGTCCGAGTGCGAAATGCGGATAGTAATCGTTTGGAGAGAGTGTAACAGCGCGTTGATATGCTTTAATGGCTTCCGTATCTTTGCCAAGGCGTTTGTGGATATGTCCCAAGATCAGTTGGAGGTGTGGAGCGTCAGGTTTCGCTGCTGCTTCTGCCTGATAATCGGTGACCATCGCATCTAAACCCGCACCTTCAAGATAAAACTGGTAGAGTCGATCAAACGTACTTCCCTCTTTCGGTTTACGATTCAGCATCTGCTTATAGCGTTCGATAATTTGTGCATCATCTGTTTCATTTTGTGCGACGGTGATGACTGTGAAACACAAGATGTAGGCTATGAGGGACACTGTGCACACACTCATTACGCATTTTTCTCGTTTGGACATGAAGGTACCTCCTTAAGGCGATAGGCAGCATTGAAAAAAGAAATTAGACTTTCGGGATTTTCTGTTACTTTCACAAAACGGATTTAAATGTTTGTGGTTTACTTATGGTGACACAATTTAGACGCGAAAAGGGTGCAATATCTTTTATATATCGTAAAACCCAATCCCCTGGGGTGTAGGAGAACCCAGCGAATAATGTTTGATTCGCGCGCTATTCGACAGTTGGCTTGCGCGGCGTAACTTTCATTTTTGAAGTCACTCGGTTCTTTATCTCCAAAAAGGCACGGCGTCGTTTTATCTTCTTTAGCTGTTGCTCAGCTTGTCTCCGAGTCCATGATCGTACTGAAAAATCGTTAAGAAGGTCAATCAACAAGGCTTCGGCATCTTCTAACATGTCGTGTTGAATATATATCTTGGCAATTTCTTCTTTCTCCCAATAGCGTACGCTGCGTTGCCAAAGGCGGAGAGCCCCCATCTTGCGAAAGGTGTTCTGTGCCTTCTCTTTTTCGCCTTTGTGGTCGTATGCCGTAGCAAGTTTCCGATAAGTCTCCGAAAGTCTGCTGGAAGCCTTCGGATCAACACCCTCAACAGCAGATTCAAGTAGGCGGAGTTCCCAGTCCCGGTCATCTGAGGCACGGTATGCTTCCGCGAGTCGGTTCAGCCACGATAGTTTTCGTGCGGTAGGTGGGACTTTAAGGAGTCGATTAATCAGCGGTTTCGCTGCTTCAAGGTTATTTGCTGCAATCTTCATTGAGGCGACGAGATAGAGCAGTGTCGGATCCTCTGGTTTCTCAACAAGTTTTGCTGTATATTCCGCTGTCAAGCCTTCTAATTCACCGGAATCCCTATAGAGTTCAGCGAGTTTTAATACAGTCTCCACTTGTGACGCGGTGCTTCCAGTTGCCAACCTTCCGCGCAAAAGTTGGATTGCTTTCTCACGTTCTCCAGCGGCGATATAAGCGGATGCGAGGTCTTGATACGTGCGGGTCTGGTTTGGATAAACTTCAATAAATTTCTCATAGATTTCGATCGCTGCTTTAGGGTTGTTACTTCTGATACACGCATGCGCTGCGCTCCGCGCGAATTGTCGCCCGAAATTTTGTCCGACAGATGGAACCATCATCTCTTTCGTGAGTGAAACGAGTTCATCAATTTTTTCCGCTTGGAGGAAGGTACCTATTGCCTCCAAATAGTTGTAGCCGAGGACATTTGGGGTGTCCTTGAGAAGCACCATATACTGGTCAACAGCCTCTTTTGCCTGTCCAGCCCGCTGTAACATCTGGGCGTAGCGATAACGGGTTATGCTGTCCTTGGGTCTCAGAGCAAGTAATGCCTTAAATGCCTCCGATGCTTTTTCAGGTTGGTCGGTGCTTTCGTAGAAAATTGCCAACCTGCGATGGGCTTGGAATGACTCCGGATTCTTTTGCACTGCTGCCACAAGTTTTTGCTCCCGGTCGGGGGCATTTGTGGAGCGACTCACTAATCGCGTTGCGCTCCGAAAATTGAAAGAATAGAGCATCTGTCCGTGCCGGTCGCGTTGGTTGGCGAAACGCAAGGCCCGTTCCGCCATGTATTCAGCATCTTGTTCTTGTCCGAGTCGCTCTAAATGTTGGCTCAAGTCCATTAGAAAATTCGGGTCGCGTTCACCCATCGCCAGGTCCACCGTTTTCTTGGCAACAGCGACAGCGTACTGTTTAAAGCCGGCATCACGGAGTTTTTCGGAAAACTGATGAAGCTCTCGAACGCCGCTCGGCGAGTTCAGAAGTTTTGTCACCAATTCACGGACTGTGCTATTGTTACCTGTGTGCATAGCAAGTTGTAGCATCAGGTCATAATACTGGCGGTGGTTCCTCGGTTCTACTTCAATGAGTTCTTTAAGCAGTACCAGTGCTGTTTCGTGCTGCCCGGTTTGGATCGCAGTAAAGACGGTGTTAACTTTGAGGGTAAGGTCATCCGAGAATTCCTTTTGCAAAGCGGAGAGTATCTCTTGTGCTGTGGCACGTTCGCCAGCCCACCAATAGCAGTAACTTAATGCTAAACCGGGATAGATACGGCCTCTGCCTTCTGTAGCATTGAACTCAGCCCGCAATTTAGTGTACAGGGCTTCTTGCTGATTTTTCAACCACAATCGATTGAAAATCTGCTGCAAATGCTGCAACCGGTCTTGATTGTAGTATATCGTTGGCGATGGATAGGTTAACTGAAGCGCGGTATAGCCGATGTAAGAAGGCGAAAAGTATGCAAGTTTTGCGACGCGTCGCGGGTTTGGCGTATTGGGTTGAGTGAGTTCCAAAAAGCTCCAGAAGAACGCAGTCGCTTTCTCAATGTTCCCCTGACGAAGGTAAGCGTCCGCAAGGGTTTGATAGACCCTAACGTACTGTCGCTGTTGCTGGAGGGTCAAAGGGGCTCCTATCTTTGAAGCCTGGGAGGCGGGTGCTGAAGCAATCGGAAATTGGGTGATGACTTTCTCTGCTTCGTTCATCTTGCCCATCAGGGCAAGGACATCGACCAGCATAACGCCGGTGCTGAGATCGGATACTTGGACACCTTTGAGTGCGTCCAACAATTTTTCGGCATCTGCTTTTTCGCCACGACGATAGAGTTTCTCAGTGTATTGGATGATATACTGATGCCGTGCTTCAGGGGTCAACTCGGTCACTTCATCCAGATGTTTTTTGAATGTTTCATAATTGAGGTTGTGCTGCAGGGTCTGGTGCAACCGTATGGTTTGATATACTGGATCATTCGGCGAAGTGGCAAGCAGCTGCTCAGTAATTTTTCTGGTTTTGTCAGTATTATCGGTCAGTGTGTAGAGTTGTGCTAACAGTTTAAGTGTCTGGATATCCTGTGGGTTCGCGTTAACCTTCGCCTCAAATTGACTAATCAGGTTGTTTAGGCTTCCCTTCTGTTGCGCGATTGCCGTCAATTGAACGAGTGCCCCGGCTTGTGCCTCTTCAAAACTTGTGGGTGTCCACCGCTGCCCATTTCTTCTACTAAATGGTGGTCTCAGAATCTGATTGACAAGACTTCGCGCGAGATTGAATTTGTTCGTATTAAGTCTGCGGAAACCTGATGTTGCGTAATTTGGACTTAGTGTTATGTGCTTTGTCACATTTCTGGGCGGAGGAGACATTTCCAAAATTTGCTGGAAGTACGGTTGCGCGCGTTCTAATTCGTTCATTTCAACCAACGCTGCGCCAAGTTGATAGATGGCTTTCGCGTCCTGTGCGTTCTCGGCTGCGCGCGCCAGCGTAAAAAGTGCTTCATCCAGTAATCCGTGACCGATGAGCAAGGTTGAGAGTTTGATATCTGCTTCAAGCGTCTGATTTTTTGTGTGTAGCAGTTTGCTCCACGCCTGAATTGCCTCTTGCTCACGTCCGGCATCGAATAACAACTCACCGAGTTTTTGCTGATGGTGTGGGGCTGGTTGTACCTTGACGAGTCTCTGTTGGTAGACGAGCGCGTTCTGGTTATCACCGGAATCAAGGCTGATTTTTACCAGTTGTGCCAGTAACTCCGGGCTTTCGCGATCCCGGTCCAATGCTTGCACCAATTGGAAGCGCGCTTTCGGTAGGTCGCCCTCCATCCGATAGACCTCTGCTAATGCCAAGACAGGTCCTATATGAGACGCATTCGTTTTCGACAACTGCTTCAGTTTTTCCTCAAACGCATTGCGCCGCCCCAAGTCGTAATACACCTCAGAAAGCGGTTTGACCAAGGCGAGTTTATTATTGACACTGTTGCTCAATTCCCAACACCGCCAATACTGCGTGAGTGCTTGTTGAGGTTTACCTGAAAGTTTGTAAATAGCTGCGAGTTCCATGCGAATGTCCGTTGCATCGGGGCGCAGGCGAATCGAATGCTTGAGATTGTTGATAGCATTATCGTAATTTCCAGATTGTTTTGCGATTTGTGCAAGTAACTGATATCCTTCCGGGTTACGTGGATTATGTGCGATGATCTGCTTTGCTGCGGTTTTAGCGGCTTCTAAATCCATCGCGTTTAGATGAAGACGTGCGATGTTCGTGTAGTATTCTCGCGCATTCGTACTGTCAATATCTGTTAGATGGGTATAGATCGCATTCGCATCATCACGCTTCCCTTGTTTGACATAGATCTCCGCGAGCCATCGATTCACAGTTACATCGTCAGGACGGAGTGCTTTCGCTTTCAAAAGCACTTCAAGCGCATAGGTGATATTCTCCAACTTCAAATACATCTTGGCGAGTCTTTTATGCTTCGCGAAGCTGTCGGCATCAGAGATGCCCAGTTTCTCAAGCGCCACCTCCATCGCCTCAATTTGATCTACGAGTGTCCCTTGCCGCCGATAGAGTTCAATGCGTTGGTCGTCCATCTGTTCGGCGAAAAATTCATTTGGCGCGAGTTTTATGGTTTCCGTGTATTCTATTATTGCTTCTGCGTACTGTTTGTTCTGCATGAGGCGTTTCGCCAACGCCTCGCGATAACGATATGCATCCGGCATCAGTGCCACCGCTTTACGACTTGCAGTGAGTGCTTCAGCCCCGAAGTCTTTTGTATCGAGCAGCTGCGCCAACCGTTCGTAATTCTCTGCGATCCCTTTTTCACCAGCAACTATCTGATGCCATGTTTCAATCGCCTGCTCGCGATTGCCTTGACGGATGTAAAACTCACCGAAATATTCAATATAATCCAGATTATCGGGTGCCAGTGAGATCGCCTTTTGATATGAAGCAACGGCATCCTCTGTCCATTCATGCCCGGTGTAAATTTCGGCAAGAATGAGATGTGTGCCTGCATTTTCTGGGGCGCGGTCAATCATTCGTTGATACGTTGCTCGTGCCTTGTCTTCGTCTTCTAAATGTAGGTACAATTCACCGAGTTCGCGGTAGATACCAAAATCGTCAGGGGCTTGTTCGCTCAAGGATTCATAAGCCGCCGCAGCGTCTTCAAACCTTTCGGCATTGCGAAACGCTGCGATGAGGTTCAAGCGTAGGGTCGCATCGGTCGGCGCAAGTGCTACTGCCTTCTGATATGTTGCAATACCTTCTTCCTGCTGCTGATGCTCAATATAAGCGGCAGCGAGCAAACCGAGAAGTTCAGGTTCGTTCGGAGTGGTCTCAAGTTTCTTTTGATAGTATTCAATTAAGCCTTCCCAGTTTCCGTCTGCAGCGTAAATCCCGATAATACGGTGTTGGAGGTCCTTACGGAGCCAGTTCCCCGGTGCCGTCAATGCCAGTGCTGAGTCATAGCTCTCAATAGCAGCCCCGTAGTCGCCTTTTGCCTCATGGATATTGCCAATTTCGCGCCGACTCAGGCACACACGATACGGATCATCCGCTTTGAACTGAATAATTGCCTCGTGCTGCACAATTGCCTGTTTGTAGAGTTCTTGTTCACGGAACAGATCCGCAAGTTCAATGCGTGCGAAGATGTTTTCTGGGTCGAGTTCAGCGATCTTTGTCCATGCTACAATTGCTTCATCAACCCGGTCTCGTCGGAAGTATGCTCTGCCGAGGGCTTTGTAGATCGCAGTCAGGTCTTCGGGGGTAGCAGCTTGCGTCTCCTCAGCGATCTTTGCCGCTTGGTTCAATGATCCAATCGCGTTTTCATGTTGAAGCAATATCGCATAAGCCTGTCCGAGAGCGAAGTGCGGATAGTAATTATTCGGTGTGAGTTCAACGGCGCGTTGATATGCTTTGACAGCTTCAGCGTCTTTTCCAAGGCGTTTGTAGATGTGTCCCAAGATCAGTTGTGGGTTCGGATTATCCGGTTTTGCCTGTACTTCTGCCTGATAATCGGCGACCATCGCTGCTAACCCCGCACCTTCAAGATAAAACTGATAGAGTCGATCAAACGTGCTTCCTTCCTTTGGTTTGCGATTCAGCATGAGTTTATAGCGTTCTATAATTTTCGCGTCATCTGTTGCCTCTTGTGCAAAGGCAATAGGCGTAAAACACAAGGCACAGACGATAAAGGATAGAGCAAATAGAGTGGTTGCACGTTTTTCACTTCCAAACATAAATACATCTCCTTCAGTGATAGGCAGTGTTGAGGTGTCGGAAAGGGACTTTAGGACTCTCAAAAACCTCTTGTAACTGATAACTGATAACTGACAACTGATAACTATTCCTAACTAATCGTTTTGTGCGGCATTGATTATCAAATCGTCAAATGGTTTTCCGTCAGTGTCAGTGATCCGCATATAGAATCCCCAATCTCGTTCCTCCTCGCACACTTTGACGAGGATACTATTTTCGCCGGGCTTGAGCGTCACAGGGATAATGTCCCAATCAATTTGTGCACTATGGGTTCTCGTATGTGCGTGTACCTCTTTGCCGTTTAGCCAAATTTTCCCCTGATCATCACTATCAAATCGGAACTGAACTTTCCGTTCGTCGGGTGAGCTAACGGTTGTGAATGCATAAGTAACCGCCCAGTCAACATCCTCCTCAAAACCGATATAACCGTCCAGGGTCCTATCGGCACTTTTTTGCCAACCAACCTGTCCATCTATGCCGTTGTATTTGGTGGCTGTGTCGATCTGCATTACGTCTTCTGGTATGTAAGCAGTGTCGTAACCGATGCCATTAGTATTGTCAAATGGACCGAGTGTCCACCATGCGTCTTTAGTGATGAAACCCGTGCCTTGGACATACGCTTTTGCCTTTTCGGGCTCGTCATTCTCACGGTAGAATTCAGCCAGCACGAGACTGAGATGTAGATGCATGCTCAGATTGTGGGACATAGCATCTACGAGTTTATTCAGCATTTCGAGGTACTGTTCCTGATTGGTCATTTTTTTCCCTGTTTCGGCAATCCGCGAGAAGACACCGCGATACGGATTTATGTCTGTCCATGCGTTTAGACCGAGTATAAACGCATTCAACGCTGCGTCATATTGCTCATTAGCGAGATATGCATGTCCGAGTGTTAAGATGTAACTTGAACTTGTTGAACGTTGTGCAGCACGCTTCGCAAACTTCAACGCTGTTTCTGGGTAGAGTCCTTTGTCGAGCAACTTCTCAGCAAAATTGCTATAGGACCAGTAACGTTGTTCCCGATTTATCTCTCGCTGCCGGAGTTTGATCCAATGGTTATAGGCAGTTTTCGACTTTTCGGTGTCTCCTACTTTTTTGTACGCATCGCCTAACAGTTCGTGTAAAGCAACACTGTTCTCCATTTTCGGTTTCAGTGCCTCAAGGAGGGCGATATGTTTGTCCGCTTGTTCTGCGTCGCTGTAGAGGTTCAAGATCGCTTTAACTGCAGCATCGTATTCGCTTTGCGTAAGAGATACCTCCAGCGCGCGACGATATACCTTCTCAGCGTCTAATGGCTGTTCACCTTTCTTATAGATTTCTGCCAACAGACGATACAATTCATAAGAATCTGGGTCAAGCTGAAGTGCTGATTCATACGCTGCTGCCGCTTGTGCCAATTGCTCAGGGTTGGAAATCTCGAAGATGGGGCGGGTATAAGACTCCAGTTTGGCATTTCCAATCAGTCTGCCGTCGCTTGTGTTCGCGGACGCGTCGCGGACAATTCCATCCGTTGCTTCATCAAATTTCCAGTAAGCGACTAACCCGGATTCGTTTCCTTTCAATTGACTATTCATATCTGAACGAATCTCGGCTTCGGTCCGGGCAACATTCCAGATACGTACCTCATCAATAAGCCCGACAAAGGGAGATTGCGTCGGTCTCTCTTCTTCGTGTGTCCAGCCAATCCGGAGCGGTTTTCGGCTTTCATAAAAACTTTTTTGCCCTTTAAAGTCAGTCCTTCCAACTTCAACCCCATTAATGAACAACCGCATGACATCTCTTTTGGCATCAATAACACCCGCGATATGATACCATTTGTTGAGTTGAATCGTGTCAGATGGTGTATAGAAGGATCTCTGTCCTCGACCATTGGGTGATGAGGCGATTTGGATCTTACCATTCTCCCGAAGGTAGAGGATGTAACTTCGATGCGTGAAGTTCGATGTGCGTTTATCGCCTTTGAAAATGATAGGCGCGTATCTATTTGGAAAGTCGGTCGGTTTAATCCAGAGGGAGATTGTCGCCTGTTGGGTCATGTTATTCAAGATATTGCTGTTACCGATTTCCACGAAACTTGAATTGCCATCAAGGATCAGGGCAGTGCCTTCAATCACTTCCCCCGTCTCGCGGGGTTGTTGGGATTGTTTGTGATAGAGGTCGCCAAGTTTCTTGTGCCACTGCCAACTATCAGGTTGAAGCTCGCTAATCTTCTGGTATTGGGCAATTGCTTCCTTAAGCATGGTACTGGCTTCATAACTTTGCGCAAGGGTAAAGCGGGCATCAAGATCATCAGGAGCCTCCGTAACCTTCTTCAACTGTTCGGGGATCCATTTCTCATAAAGATTGCCTTGTTGCGCTGCGCTCCGCATCGATGCTTCCGCTGTTTCACGGTCCCAGTCATATCTGGTGGCGGTTGCCTGCTGCCGATATGCATTATAAGCCGCTTCATAACGTTTTTCACGCAGGTAGCTTTTGCCTTTGAGTTCGTACATAGGTTCCAATGGCGAGCTGCCACCATAAAACCGATATCTCGCACTTTCAACGATCGCGGCATCCGCGAGTTTAATCGCCGCTTCGTACATTTTACCTTCATAACAGATATCGCCGAGCGTCCTCAGAAAGTACATATCGCTTTTTTGGTTGCTCGTTGACAGCGCGCTTTCACCTTGCAACAGCATCTCTTTTGCCAATTCGGGTTGTTCGTTTCTGTTCAGCGCAGCAGCAGCGTAGTAAAAGCTGCGGACGTTGCTGGGCTGCACCTTGCTGAGTGCCTGATAGGTTTCCGCTGTCTTCTCGTGGGCGTTTGCGTCTCGGTAGATCTCAGCGAGCATCTCAATGATAGCAGGATTGTCTGCATCATTTTCGCGCCTACTTTCAAAAATCCCTTGCAACGCCTCGATTTTTCCCTCATTTTTGTAAGTATTAATCAAAGTCCTGCGCGCGTTATCGCCCGAGTCGGTATTCACTAACGTTTCATAGACTGCCATCGTCAAATCAGTCTTACCGAGTTTGACGTATAGCCCAAGCAAATCTTCATTAATTCTACGCCGCTCATAACTATCAGAAGTCATGTCAATCGCTTTTTTGTAAGTACTCACCGATTTTTCGAGTTCACCGGCATTCTGATAACGTTGCGCACGCTCCTTTTGCATCTCAAATGTAAGAGTGCCACCAGTTTCTGCTTGATCTATCATCTCTTCCAATTTACCTTCACGATGATAGAGATTTATCAATTCTTGTTCGATATCTTGCCGTTCCCAGTCTTGCCCAGTATATTGAATGGCTTGCTTGAACGCTTTTTCGGCGGCATCGGTGTCGTCTATGTAGAGATGAAGCCTTGCCAAGTCGTGGTAAGCCTGTGCATTCCCAGGCGCGAATTCAATCGCTTTTTGATATGCAGTGATCGCATCCTCAACCTGTTCTTCGGCGGCGTGGAGTTTCGCGAGACGCACGTAATGGACACCACTTTCGGGATCCGCGTCAATATATCGCTGGGCGAGTTCAAAGGCTTTACCGATGTCTCCGGAAATCTGGTAAGTCCTGACGAACCCATCCTGATACTTTGTATTCCCCGGATCCGTTTCAAGCAGGGTATGCCATATATCGGTCGCCTTATCGTGTCGATTTCGCTGTGAATAGAGAGTCGCAAGTTGCGCACGGGATTCCAGATCCTCAGGCATCGCTCGGACGACCTGTTCGTAAATCTCTATCGCTTGTTTGGTTTCACCCTGCTGCGTGTATGCTTCTGCCAATGCTCGCTGTGTTCCGATGTTCATCTCTTGTGTGTTTTCGGTCAGTTGGGTAGCGTTTGAAAAGTCGCCACGCCGCTGCTTAATCGTCATCAATTGCCGTTGCGCTTGATCACGTTCATAAGAACTCGCTGAAAGGTCGTTGACAATTTCGGTATAGATCCCTTCGGCATCGTCCCACATTTCGTATTGCATATACGTGTTGGCGACACCCTCTTTTTCCCAGATGTCGTATCCACGCTGCAGCATGCGGAGCGTCCCCATCTTACGAAACGCCGCTTGTGCCTGCGCTTTCTCGCCTTTCAGTGAATAGACCATGCCGAGTTTCTTACAAGTGTCAGGAAACCGCCATGAACTCGGATCCAGCTTCTTAACCGCAGATTCCAGTAAGCGAAGTTCGCGTTCCGAGTCGCCTACACGCCGGTATGCGTCCGATAAATTGTTGAGATACGTTATATTAATGCTGTCAGAATCGTCAAACAGTTCAGACACAAGTGTGTCTGATGCTTCAAGGTCATTCGCCATAATTTTCATGGACGCGATCAGGTAAAGCAACACGGAATCATCCGGTTTTTCAGTGCGTTTCGTTTCATATTCTTTTATGAAGTCTTCTAACGCACCGGATGTCTTGTAGAATTCTGCCAGCTGCAATATCATCTGAATTTGTGATGATATTTTATCGGGCTGCAGTTGCTTACGCAAAACTGCAATCGCCTTCTCACGCTCACCCGCGGCAGCATAAGCAGATGCCAAGTCACGATGGTAGTAGGTCTCGTTCGGTTGCGCTTCAATGAGTTTTTCATAGATTTCGGCGGCAGCTTTCGGGTTGTTATTGCTCGTACATTCTCGCGCCGCATACCTCGCGAATTCGCTACCGAAGTCCCTTCCGATGGAGGGTGTAATCATCTCCTTCGCGAGCAAAACAAGATCGTCAGTTCTGTCTGCCTGAACGAAGGTTCTTGCAACATCCCAAGCGCGGTAACCGAGAACGTTTGGATTATCCTTGAGGAGGATCATGTATTCGGTTACAGCATCTTTTGCCTTTCCGCTTCGCTGCAACATGCTGGCGTATCGTTGCCGGGTTACGGTGTCCTTAGGGCGCAGCTTGAGTGCTGACGCAAACGCCGCCGATGCTTTTTCTATCTGATTCGTACTTTCATAAAAAGCGGCTAATTTGAGGTGTGCTTGGAGTGAATTCGGATTCTTTTCCGCAGCTTCAACCAATTGCGGTTCACGCTCTCGAACGGCTTTTGAGTGGCTCACGAGATGCGTCGCTTGCTGAAAATTCCATCTGCTTAAAGTGGACCCGTAGCGGTCGCGTTGGTTCGCGAACCGCAGCGCGCGTTCTGCGAGCTGGGCAGCGTCTTGTCCCCGACCGAGATCCTCAAGGTGTTCACTGAGTCGCATCAGAAAGTTCGGGTCCCGCATCCCCATCGCCAAGCGCATCGCTTTGTTTACCACAGCAGTGGCGTGTTGCGTGAGACCCGCATCTTGGAGTTTTCGCGAAAACTCATAAAGTTCTCGGGCACTACTCGGCGAATTCAGAAGTTTTGCTATCAATCCCCGTACAACGACAGTATTACCGGTATGCAGTGCAAGTTGAAGCGTGAGGTTGTAATACTGGCGACGGTTTCTCGGATCAGTGCTCGCGAGTTCCTCAAGTAAGTTCAGTGATTCACTGTGTTGCCCCGTCTGGATAGAAGCAAAGACAGTGTTAAGTTTGAGGGTCAGGTCGTTCGGAAATTCTTTTTGCAAGGTTGATAGAATTTCCTGTGCTTTGTCGCGCTGCCCATCCCACCAGTAGCAATAACTTAAGGCTAAACCCGGATAGATGCGGTTTATATCCGCTGCAGCGTCTAACTCGGCACGCAATTTGGTGTACAACGCTTCCTGCAGATCCCGACTCCACAACCCGCTGAAAAAATGCTGGAGATAGTCCAACCTGCCCTGATCATAGTACGTTGTCGGCGATGGAT
Organism: uncultured Poribacteria bacterium; assembly: GCA_951828385.1. Taxonomy (GTDB): domain Bacteria; phylum Poribacteria; class WGA-4E; order WGA-4E; family WGA-3G; genus WGA-3G. The sequence continues at coordinate 897,024 of OX639973.1, read as the reverse complement.
AGTTTGACTGAATCGGCGCATAACCGCTGTAATATGACGAAGAGGATGTGAGTTTGGCAACACGTCGGGTGTTCGTCGTCTGTGGTTCGGTGCGTTCACAGTAACGCCAAAACAACGCAACTGCTTTATCAATCTGTTCCTTACGAATGTAAGTATCCATCAGTTGGGTATAGAGTTGTCTATGCTGCCACTGTTGTTGTTGTTGCGGCGGGATTGGCACATTAGCGATGACACGCTCCGCCGCATCTGTCCGGTCCATCAGAAGAAGCGCGCTCACTAACATGGAACTCGCGTTGAGTTCCGTTACTTTTGTGTTTTCAAGTGTGTTGAGCAGCTGCTCCGCATCCGCCTTTTTGTCTTCATGATAGAGTTTATTGACATATTGCGCAGTGTACCAGAGTCGCGCTTCAGAGGGTAATCCAGTGATGGCATTGAGGTGTTTTTCCACAGTTTCAGCGTCTGAGTCTTTTTGGATGACCCGGTTCAATCTTATAGCTTGATACGTCAAATCATCCGGCGACGCGGCAATCAATCGCTCGGTAATTTCATCTGTTTTCTCGGTATTACCTGTCAAAATATAAAGTTGTGCCAACGTTTCAAGCGTTTGGATGTCTTTCGGGTTCGTAGTAGCGTCTGATTCAAGTTGTTGAATGAGTTCGTTGAGTTTTCCTTGTTGTTGAACGATTGTCACCAGATGAATGAGTGCACCGGCTTGTGTCTCCTCAAAATTGCTGGGGCGCCACCCTTGTCCACTTCTGCCCCTAAACGATTGATCCTGAACCCGGTAGAGAAGGTTTCGTGCAAGCCGGAATTTATCTGTGTTCATTCCGGGAGTACCTGATGTTGTGTAAGTTGTGGGTGCCTTTACATTCTGTGTTGCATTTTTGGGCGGTTTCGGCATTTCCAAAATTCGCTGGAAGTGTGTGCGAGCGCGGTCGTATTCGTTCATACTCACCAACACCACACCGAGCTGATAGAGCGCGATATGAGCATCTGTGCCAGTGATCTTTTCTGCCGCACGATCGAGCACAAAAAGTGCCTCGTCAGGCAATCCATGCCGAATCAGGAGGGTCGCAAGCTTGACCTCAGCTTCAAGCGTCTGATTTTTCGCATGTAGCAGTTTCGTCCATGCTTGTATCGCCTCCTGCTCGCGTCCTGCATCAAACAGCAGCTCACCGAGCCGGCGCTGATGACTCGGATCGGGTTGCACTTTGACAAGTCGTTGTTGATAGGTCAACGCGTCTTGGTTATCGCCGAGATCAACACTGATACTAACGAGTTGTGCCAGCAGATCCGGATTTTCGCGTTCTCTGTCTAATGCCCGCGCCAGTTGGAAACGCGCACTCGGTAAGTCGCCTTCCATCCGGTAGAGTTCGGCGAGTGCGATAACAGGTCCAACACTCGATGTATTGGATTTTGATAACTGTTTCAGTTTTTCCTCAAACTCCCCGCGCCGTCCTAAGTCATAATACGCTTCCGAAAGCGGTTTCACGAAAGCGAGTTTGTCGCTAACGGTATCACTCAACTCCCAGCACCGCCAATACTGCGCCAGTGCCTGCCGAGGTTTTCCTGAAAGTTTGTAGGTCGCTGCCAATTCCGCACGAATATCAATCGCTTCTGGACGCAGACGCAGTGCCTGTTTGAGGCTATCTATGGCGTTATCATAATTTCCAGACTGCTTCGCAATTTCTGCGAGCATCTGATGGCCTTCAGGATTGCGTGGACTGTGCGCGATGACCTGCTTTGACGCTTCTGTTGCTGCATCGAAGTCCATAGCGTTCAGATGCGCCCGTGCTATATTGGTATAGTATTCTCGTGTATTCGCGTTATCAATTGTGATGAGGTGTCTATAGACTGCGTTGGCATCATCACGCCTATTCTGCTTCGTGTAAACCTCCGCGAGCCATCGGTTCACAATGATATCGTCCGGTTGATGTGCTTTTGCCTTCAAGAGGACTTCGAGCGCGTAGGTAATGTTGCCCAACTTCAGATACATCTTGGCAAGCCGTTTCTGCTTCTCGAAAATATCAGTATCAGAGAGTCTCGACGTTTCCAGTTCCGCTTCCACCGTTTCAATCTTCTCAACGAGTGTGCCTTGTCGCCGATAAAGTTCAATCCGTTGGTTATCCATCTCCTCAGCGAAAAAGGCGTTCGGTGCAACTTTTGCGGCTTCCGTGTATTCTGTTAACGCTGCGTCGTAATCCTCGTTTTTCATGAGCAGCTTCGCCAACGCCTCACGGTAGCGATAGACATCGGGCATCAGTTCAACAGCCTTCCGACTGGCGGCGATCGCTTCGACGCGGTAATTCTTTGTGTCAAGCAGTTGCGCCAACCGTTCATAGTTCTCAGCGACTCCTTTTTCACCAGCAACCATCATGTTCCATGTCTCAATTGCCTTTTCACGATTGCCTTGTCGGAAGTAGAATTCACCGAAATACTCAATATAATCGAGATTGCCCGGCGCAAGCACAATCACTTTTTGATAGGCTCCAGCCGCATCCTCTATCCATTCATTGCTGGCGTAGATTTCGGCGAGGATGAGGTGGGTCCCCGCGTTCTCTGGGTCGCGGTCAATCATTCGCTGATATGTTGCCCGCGCTCTGTTTTCGTCTTCTAAATGCAGGTACAATTCACCAAGTTCACGGTAGATCCCAAAATCGTCAGGATCTTGTTCGCTCAAAGATTCGTAGGCTGCCGCAGCGTCTTCAAATCTTTCAGCATTCCGAAACGCTGCGATGAGGTTCAAGCGTAGGGTCGCATCGGTCGGCGCAAGTGCTACTGCCTTCTGATATGTTGCAATACCTTCCGCCGGCTGCTGATTCTCAATATAAGCGGCAGCCAACAAGCCGAGAAGTTCAGGTTCGTTCGGAGTGGTCTCAAGTTTCTTTTGATAGTATTCAATTAAGCCTTCCCAGTTTCCGTCTGCAGCGTAAATCCCGATAATACGGTGTTGGAGGTCCTTACGGAGCCAGTTCCCCGGTGCCGTCAATGCCAGTGCTGAGTCATAGCTCTCAATAGCAGTCTCGTAATCGCCTTTTGCCTCGTGGATATTGCCAATCTCGCGTCGGCTCAGGCATACACGATACGGATCTTCCGCTTTGAACTGAATAATTGCTTCGTGCTGTGTGATTGCCTGTTCGTAAAGTTCCTGCTCGCGGAGCAAGTCAGCGAGTTCAATGCGTGTAAAGATATTCTCTGGGTCGAGTTCAGCGATTTTTGTCCATGCCGAAATTGCTTCATCAACACGGTCTCGACGAAAATACGCTCTGCCGAGTGCCTTGTAGATGTCGGTGAGCTCTTCGGGGGTAGCAGCTTGGGTCTCTTCAGCGATTTTTGCCGCTTGATTCAGTGCCCCAATCGCGTTTTCATGTTGAAGCAGTATGGCGTACGCCTGTCCGAGGGCAAAGTGTGGATAGTAATTGTTCGGAGCGAGTTCAACGGCGCGCTGATATGTTTTAACAGCCTCGGCATCTTTTCCAAGACGTTTGTAGATATGCCCCAAGAGAAGTTGAGGGTTCGGATTATCCGGTTTTGCTTGCACTTCCGCCTGATAATCAGCAACCATAGCATCTAAACCGGCACCTTCAAGATAAAACTGGTAGAGCCGATCAAACGTGCTTCCCTCTTTCGGCTTACGACTCAGCATTAACTTGTAGCGTTCAATTATTTTGGCATCGTTCGCTTCGTCTTGCGCAAAGGTGATGGATGGAAGACACGAGGCACAAACTATAAGGAATAGAACAAAAATAGCGATTGTGTGATTTTTTCGTCCGAACATGAACATATCTCCTTAGACTTAGGCAATAGACAGTGAATGTGCGTGCTGATTGTTCGTGGTTAATTCTCTTCCGGTTCGTTAATTATCAAATCGTCAAACGGCTTTCCATCGGCATCGGTGATTCGGAGGTGGAATCCCCAAAAAATTTCCTCGTCACAGACTTTGACGAGGAGGCTATTTTTGCCGGGCTTGAGTGTTACAGGAATGGTGACCTGGTCAATTGCCACGGAATGGGCTGTCCTGTCAGTGTAGATCGACTCACCGTTTAACCAGATTTTTGCCTGGTCATCGCTGCCGAAGTGGATATGAGCGATGCGTTCATCGGGGACGGTTAGGGGTGTCCACGCATAAGCTGCTACCCAATTGAGGTCACCCCCGAAGATTGTCTCAAAATCCACGTAACCATCAAAGGTTTTATCTGTCCGCTGCGTCCAGCCGATGTGTCCGTTGTGTCCGTCGTCCGTCAGTGTGGTGTCAAGCCGCGTCGCTTCCTCTGGGATGAAGGCTTTATCGTAGCCGGCACCGTTTGTATTGTCAAATGGACCGATAACTGACCAGGCAGTTTCCGGGATGAAGGTCGTTTTATGGATATATGCTTTCGCCTTGTCAGGCTGGTGATTGTCAAGATAAAATTGGGCCAGCACAGCGTTACCGCGTGCGGAGATAGCAGGCGTGTCCGGCAGTTCGTTAATCAATTGCGTGATCATTTCAACATAAGGCTTTTCGTACTTCGCACTCTTACCGGCTTGGGCGAGGCGGGTCCACAGCAGCCGTATGACATCGAAGTAACCACCATTCGATGGGTCGAGGCTATTGAGACTGCGTTTGAATTGTTCGCGCGCTGCATCGTACTGGTCATTGGCGAGATACGCCTGCCCCAGTGTCAGGTGATAGTTCCAGTAGTTGGAGCGTTGTGTTGCTCGTTTCGCCAGTTCCAAGGCGACCTCGGGTGTGATATTTCTACTCAGCAGCTGCGCCGCGAATTGATGATAGTCCGAAGCCCGTTGACTCTTATTCACCTCTTTGTTGCGGATTTTTGCCCATTCGGCGTAGGCGATTTCTGCTTTTTCAGCATCGCCTGCTTTTTTGTAAGCATTCCCTAAGCGTTCGTGCAGGACGGCACTGTTCACTATTTTGGGTCTCAGCTCCTCAAGGAGGGCAATATGTTTCTCTGCTTGTCCATTGTCGGTATAGAGGTCTAAGATAGCTTTAACGGCAGCCTCGTGCTCCCTCTGTGTGAGCGGAGCCTCCAAGGCGCGCCGATATACGTCTTCCGCATTTAAGGGGTGCTCGCCTTGCGTGTGGATTTTTGCCAACGAACGATACAGTTCATAAGAATTCGGTTCAAGCTGAAGGGCTGATTCATACGCCGATGCCGCTTGTGCTAATGATGTAAGTGCAGGGTGTGATTGAGCGTACCCTTCCATATCCGTCTCGTGTCCTTGCAGAGCCCGCTGCTGGTAGAGGGCACCGAGTTTCTTGTACCACTGCGCGTTATCGGGTTGGTGTTCGCTCAGTTTCTGGTATTCAACGATTGCCTCGTCAACTTTATTGCTGAGTTCGTAAGCTTCGGCGAGGTCAAAGCGTGCCTCAAGATCCCCTGGATTTTCCTGAACCTGTTTGAGCCGTTGCGGAATCCATTTTTCATAAAGGTTACCGTCTTTAGAGGCTTGATCCATTTTCGTTTCCGCATTTTGGCGTTTGTACTCGGATCTGGCGATATTTGCCAGTTGTTGATATGCGTTGTATGCCTCTTCGTACCGCTTCGCCTCAAGGCAGCATTCTCCGAGAATCTCGTATAAGTACTCCAGCTCCCAAGTATTACTGGAATTCTGTGCTTCAGTGATTGCGTCGTTAACGAGTTTAATAGCCGGGGCATACATCTTACCTTTCCAACAGATCGTCGCGAGTGCGCCGAGAAACGACTCGTCTCGGGCGCGATTGCTTGATGCAAGCAGCGTTTCGGCGAGTGTGAGTTGTTCCTTCGCTAACTCGGGCTGCTGATTTTGATGGCGTGCGACAACAGCGTAGTAAGCACTACGGATGTTTTTTGGACTCGATTGGACCTTAGAGAGGGCTTGATAGGCTTCCGCTGCCTGCTCATGGTCGTTTGCGTTCCGGTAAATTTCAGCGATCATTTCAAGGACTGTCGGGTTATCCGCTTCTTTCTCACGTCTGCCTTCAAAGAGGGTTTTCAAAGCCTCAAGTTTGTCTTGATCTTTACACGCTCGGATTAAAGCCTCGCGTGCTTCGTCACCGCCGTAGTAGGTTGTGATACCGGAGGAACTACTATAAGACGTAGACATACGTGTTGAACTGGCATTCGCAAGTAATTCCGTTTCATAGAGTTCTAATGCTGAATCGATCTTATCGAATTGGACGTAGACCCTGAGCAATGTAGCCTCGAGGTCTTCGCGTTCGTAACCTTGGGGTGTCATGTCAAGTGCCTTCTTATAGGCATCGACTGCTTTTTCCGATTCCCCATTTTCCTGATAGTGTTCGGCAAGTGCTTTTTGCATTGTAGATGTGAGTGTGCCTTCGGTTTCTGCTTGCTGTAGCATCTCTTCTAATTTTCCTTGACGCTCGTAGATGCCAACGAGCTGCCGTTCAAGGTTGCGCCGCTCCCAATCTTGGCTGGTGTATCGAATAGCTTCTTTGAACGCTTTCTCAGCGGCAGTTAGGTCGTCTTTGCCGAGATAGAGGTTTGCAAGGTCTTCATAAATCTGGGCGTTTCCGGGAGTCAGCTCGCTCGCTTTTTGGTATGCATCGATTGCTTCATCAATCCGGTTTTCGTCTTTATAAAGCTTTGCGATGCGCGCATGGTGAGCACCAACCTCAGGAGTCGCGTCAATGAACGCTTGCGCGAGCGCAAGTGCCTCGTCAATTTTTCCAGAAGTTTGATAACTATTGATAAGCCCATCCTGATACTTTGTATTCTCTGGATCCGTTTCAAGTAAGGCGTTCCACGTCCCAATTGCTTTATCGTGTAGATTTTGCTGTGAATAAAGGTTCGCGAGTTGGGCGCGGGATTCGAGGTCCTCAGGCACCGCTTTCACGATCTGCTCGTAAATTTCCCTGGCTTGACTGATTTCACCACGATCCATGTATTCCTTTGCGAATGCACGCTGCACACCGACATTCATCCCTTGTGTTTTTTCGGTCAGCTGGGGTGTCGTTTTAAGACGGCTGCGCTGTTTTTCAATCTGCATCAACCGTTCTTGTGCTTGTTCACGGTCATAGGATCTTGTTGAGATATCGTTGATGATTCCAGTAAAGAGGGCTTCAGCATCGTCCCACATCTTGTGTTGCATGTAAATCGCAGCGAGGTCCCTTATATCATAGAAGTTTCTTCCGCGCTTCCGCATCAGTTGGATCGTGCCCATCTTACGGAATGCGTCCTGTGCCTTCTCTTTCTCATTTAGTTTCGCATAAGCCTCTCCGAGTTTCTGGTAACTTACTGAAAGGCCCCATGAGTTTGCCTTTTTAACTTTCTCAACTGCGGACTCAAGCAGCCGGAGTTGGAAATCGTGATTCCCGATGTTTTCGTAAGCCTCAGCGAGGCTATATAACCATTGGGTAGATGCTGACGTGAGCGCGTTATCCAGCAGCTGATTCACGTACGTGTTTGCACCTTCAATATCATCTGTTTCAAGTTTCATGTTGGCAATCAGATAAAGCAGGGTCGCATCTTCGGGTTTGTCAGCGAGTTTTGCCTCGTATTCCGTTATTAAGGCTTCTAACGTGCCAGAGGCCTTATAGAGTTCAGCGAGTTTCAGGGCAAACGCCACTTGCGAATCAGATATGTCACCGCCTCCCAATTTTTCACGAAGGAACTGAGTCGCTGTCTCAAGACCGCCAGATGCCTCATGAAATTCAGCGAGTTTTAGGACAAACGCCGTTTGGGAAAGCCCTGTCTTATCGGATTCTTGACTTTCCTGTAAGAACTGAATCGCCTTTTCATGGTTACCTATGGCAGCATAAGCGTCTGCTAATTCTCGGTAGACGTAATTCCAGTCTGGGTGTACCTCAATAATCTTTTCAAATATCTCGACGGCTGCTTCGGGTCTTTTATGACTCAAACACCGCTGTGCGACTTTGTGCGTGAAATCGTTACCGGCGTATTGCCCCACAGGCAAAATCAGGTCCTTCGCGAGAGCGATGAGTTCATCAACTTTATCCGCTTGGAAGAAGGCATCTATTGCATCTCGATAGCTGTATCCGAGTGCGCTTGAGTTATCTCTGAGAAGTAGGGTGTAATGGGGGACGGCATCGCTTACTTTTCCACTTCTCTGGAGCATTTGGACGTATCGGTGTCGAGTCATATTGTCGTTGGGCCGCAGAGCAAGTGCAGCCGTGAATGCCCCTGATGCCTTTTCTATCTGATTGGTGCTTTCATAGAAGGTTGCGAGTTTGACGTGTGCTTGAAATGAATTCGGATTATTTTCGATCGCTTTGATTAGCTCAGGTTCACGCGCGCGCATGCTTTTTGCGTGGCTTGTGAGGTGTGTCGCCCGCTGAAAATTCCAGTAGTATAATGTCCGTCCGTACCGGTCAGGGCGGTTAGCGAAGTGTAGGGCGCGTTCGGCAAGGTGTGCTGCGTCCTGTCCGCGACCGAGTCTTTCTAAATGTCCACTTAACTCCATCAGGAAATTCGGCGACTGCTGCCCCATCGCTAAATGCATCGCTCTTTTAGCAACGGCGATGGCGTACTGTGTCAGGCCAGCATCCTTGAGTTTTTGCGAAAAGTGATAGAGTTCTTGGGCGGTCGTCGGTGAATTCAAGAGTTTCGTGACTAGTTCACGGACCGCGACGGTGTCACCTGTGTGTAAGGCAAGTTCCAGCGTGAGTTCGTTATACTGACGGCGGTTCCTCGGATCGGTTTCAGCGAGTTCCTCAAGCATCGCCAATGCTGTTTTGTGGTTTCCCGTCTGAATAGCAGCAAAGGCAGTGATGAGTTTGAGCGTGAGGTCGTCTGGAAATTCCTGTTGTAATTCGGAAAGGACTGTTTGTGCCTTCGTCCGCTTCTCATCCCACCAGTAGCAATAGCTGAGTGCCAAACTCGGATAGATACGGTTTCTACCTTTAGCAGCATTCAATTCAGCCTGCAGTTTGCCATATAATGTTTCCTGCTGATTCCGCAACCACAGCTCTTGGAAAGCCCACTGGAGATGCCCCAAGCGTGTTTGATCGTAGTACACCGTCGACGATGGATAGTTTGATTGAAGGGGTATATGTCCACTGTAGTAGTACTGGGATGCTTGTGCAAGTGCTGCGACACGCCGCGGATGTGCAGCATCCGGTTTCGTCCGCTCACAGAAAGCCCAGAGAAGCGCGATGGCTTTGTCGATGTGTCCGTCACGAATGTAATCCCCCGTGAGTCTTTTATAGGGTTGGGTGTACTGTGAGAGCTGCTTGGGTATCGGTTTCGCGAGTTGTGCAATAATTTTCTCCGCTGCGTCGGTTCTATTTATGAGCACGAAAGTATTGACCAACACAATACCGGTGCTGAGGTCTGTCACTTTTACATCCTCAAGTTCGTCCATGAGTTTTCTGGCATCCGTCCGTTTCCGTTGACGATAGAGCTTTTCGGCGTATGCTGCGACATACCGGAGTCGGGCTTCGTGATTCAAACCGGGCAGACCGTCAAGATGTTTTTTCACCGTTTCATAGTTAATATTTTTTTCCAGTGTGTGCTTTAGTCGCAACGATTGATACGTCGGATCGTCCGGTGAAGCCGCAATCAACCGGTCAATAACTTGATCTGCCTTGTCATGGTGTTGGACGAGTGTGTAGAGTTGTGCTAAGGTCTCAAGTGCCTTGATGTCTGTCGGATTTGCTTCAACATCTGCTTCAAATTGTTGGATGAGTTCGCTCAGCTTCCCCTGCTGTTGTGCGTACGTAGTCAACTGAACGAGTGCTGCGGCTTGTGCCTCCTCAAAGGTTTTGGGTATCCACGGCATGCCCCTCGCTGCAAACGTTGGTTTCCTCTGAATATCGCCGACGCGACTCCGAGATATTTCAAATTTGTTGGTGTTAATGCCGGGGGGATCCTGGGTTAACTGACGGGGTCGCGGGAGTTCCAAGATACGTTGGAAGTACGGTTGCGCGCGTTCTGATTCGTTCAACCCTACCAATACAGCACCGAGTTGATAGAGTGTAATAGCAGCATTTGTGCCTGCTATCTTTTCTGCTGCGCGATCCAGAACAGAAATCGCTTCATCCAACATCCCGTGTTGGATCAGGAGGGTCGTGAGTTTAATCTCCGCTTCAAGTGTTTGGTTTTTGGCGTGTAGCAGTTTCGTCCAGACCTGAATCGCCTCTTGTTCACGTCCAACTTCAAATAACAATTTGCCGAGTTGTTGTTGATGGATGGGGTCCGGTTGTGCTTTTACAAGCCGCTGTTGGTAACTGATTGCGTCTTGTGTATCCCCAAGGTCTATACTAATATCCACAAGTTGTGTCAGCAAATCAGGATTCTCGCGTTCTTTGTCCAATGCGCGCGCGAGTTGGAAACGTGCACTCGGTAGGTCTCCCTCCATCCGATAGAGTTCAGCGAGCGCGATAACGGCTCCGACACCGGATGTATTGGATTTCGAGAGCTGCTTGAGTTTTTCTTCAAATTCGCCACGCCGTCCTAAGTCATAATACGCTTCCGAAAGCGGTTTGACGAAAGCGAGTTTGTCACTAACGGTGTCGCTCAACTCCCAGCACCGCCAATACTGCGCTAGTGCCTGTCGCGGTTTACCTGATAGTTTGTAGGTCGCCGCCAATTCGGAGCGAATATCAATCGCTTCCGGACGCAGGCGAAGTGCCTGTTTGAGGCTGTCTATAGCACTCTCATAATTCGCAGACTGTTTGGCGATTGCTGCAAGCATCTGATGCCCTTCAGGATTGCGCGGACTGTGCGCGATCGCCTGTTTCGCTGCCACTGTCGCTGCATCAAAATCCATCACTTTTAGATAAGAGCGTGCGATGTTTTCATAGTATTCGCGGGCATTCGCGTTATCAATTTCGGTAAGGTGCTTATAGACGACATTCGCATCGTCGCGCCTACCCTGCCTGATATAGACCTCCGCGAGCCACCGATTGATCACTACATCGTCGGGTTGCTGTGCTTTCGCCTTCAGAAGTACTTCGAGGGCGTACGTAATGTTGCCTAATTTGAGATACATCTTCGCAAGTCGTTTCTGTTTCGCGAAGATATCGACAGCGGGGAGTCCGGGGGTTTCAAGGGCTGCCTCCACCGCTTCAATTTTCTCAACAAGTGTTCCTTGTCGTCGGTAGAGTTCAATCCGTTGGTTATCCATCTCCTCAGCGAAAAAGGCGTTCGGTGCAACTTTTGCGGCTTCTGTGTATTCTGTTAACGCTGCGTCGTAATCTTCGTTTTTCATGAGCAGCTTCGCCAACGCCTCACGGTAGCGATAGACATCAGGCATCAATTCAACAGCCTTCCGACTTGCAGCGATCGCTTCAGGATGAAAGTTCTTTGTATCAAGCAGTTGCGCCAGCCGTTCGTAATTTTCAGCGATTCCTTTCTCGGCAGCAACCATCATGTTCCAAGTCTCAAGTGCCTTTTCACGATTGCCTTCTCGGAAGTAGAATTCGCCGAAATACTCAATATAATCGAGGTTGCTCGGTGCAAGCACAATCGCTTTTTGATATGCTGCCGCGGCATCCTCTATCCACTCATTGCTGGCGTATATTTCGGCGAGAATGAGATGTGTACCTGCGTTCTCCGGGTCGCGGTCAATCATCCGCTGATACGTTGTCCGTGCTTTGTTTTCGTTTTCTAAATGCAGGTACAATTCACCCAGTTCGCGATAGATACCGAAATCGTCAGGATCTTGTTCGCTCAAGGATTCATAAGCCGCCGCAGCGTCTTCAAATCTTTCGGCATTGCGAAACGCTGTGATGAGGCTCAAGCGTAGGGTCGCATCGGTCGGGGCGAGTGCTACTGCCTTTTGATATGTTGTGATGCCTTCGTCGAGTTGTTGGTTCTCAATATAGGCTGAAGCGAGTAAACCGAGGCGTTCAGGTTCGTTCGGGGTTGCTTCAAGTTTCTTTTGATAGTATTCAATTAAGCCTTCCCAGTTCCCATCTGCAGCATAAATCCCGATGATGCGTTGTTGGAGGTCCTTACGGAGCCAGTTACCGGGTGCTGTCAATGCCAGGGCAGTATCGTAAATTTGGATGGCGGTTTCATAGTCGCCTTTCGCCTCGTGGATATTGCCAATTTCGCGTCGACTCAGGCACACACGATACGGATCATCCGCTTTGAACTGAATGATTGCCTCGTGCTGCGCAATTGCCTGTTCGTAGAGTTCCTGCTCACGGAACAGATCCGCAAGTTCAATGCGTGCGAAGATATTCTTTGGATCGAGTTCAGCGATCTTTGTCCATGCCACAATTGCTTCATCAACCCGGTCTCGTCGGAAATACGATCTGCCGAGGGCTTTGTAGATCGCAGTCAGGTCTTCGGGAGTGGCGGTTTGCGTCTCCTCAGCGATTTTGGCTGCCTGCTTCAATGCGCTAATGGCGTTTTCATGCTGAAGCAGGACTGCATACGCCTGCCCGAGCGCAAAGTGTGGATAGTAATTGTTCGGTGCGAGTTCAACTGCACGTTGATATGCTTTGACAGCTTCGGCATCTCTTCCAAGGCGTTTGTAGATGTGTCCCAAGATGAGTTGAGGGTTCGGATTATCCGGTTTCGCTTGCACTTCTACCTGATAATCGGCGACCATCGCTTCTAAACCGGCACCTTCAAGATAAAACTGGTAGAGCCGATCAAATGTGCTTCCCTCTTTCGGCTTACGGTTCAGCATTAACTTGTAGCGTTCAATTATTTTGGCATCGTTCGTTTCATCTTGCGCAAGAAGCGATGACGAGACGGAAAGAGTGAAAAATATCAGACACAGAAGGAACGCGACAACATGAGATTTTCCTTGTCCAAGCATAAAGGATACCTCCTTGGAACAACGCGCAGCATTGCCTCATAAACTTAGATTTCAACACGCGGGAACTGTTTATTTCCGCATAACAACCTTTAGCGGTAAGAAAGGGGGCTTATGTGAGTTATATTAACAAATTTCGTTTTTGATAGGGGATATCAATATATCTATAAGGCTATAGTGTAACACAATTTAAGCTATTGCGCAAGTCCTGTTTTTTTAAACTGGTTGATTTTCAAATCGTCAAACGGCGTTCCGTTCGGATCAGTAATCCGTAGGTAGAATCCCCAGCCGCCGATCTCTTCGCATACTTTGACGAGGATGCTGTTTTTCCCTTGTTTGAGTGTCACTGGAATCGTATAATTATCGATGACTGCAGAAAAGGCTTTTGTATGGGTAAATATCCGTTCTCCATTAAGCCATATTTTCCCTTGGTCATCACTATCAAATTTAAGTAAAACTTCCCGGACATTAGGTGAAGTAACCGTTGTGAACGCATAGGCGACACCCCAATCAACGTTGTCTCCGAGGCTGATATAGCCGTTGAGTGTATCGTCTTCGCTTTTTTTCCAGCGTATCTGTTCATCTATACCGTTGTATTTCTCGGTTGTGTCAATTTGTGTTGCGTCTTCAGGAATGTAAGCCGTATTGTAACCAATACCACCGGCATTGTCAAATGGACCCAAGGTCAGCCATGCATCTTCAGTAATGAAGCCTGTTTTTTGAATATACGCTTCTGCTTTCTCAGGCATGTCATTGTCACGATAGAATTCCGCCAGCAAGAGGTAGAGGTTTAGTTGAACACTTAAGTTGTCAGGTATGGCGTTAATCAATTTGTTCAGCATATCAAGGTAGCGTTTTTTGTCGTTCGAGTTTTTACCCATCTCGGCAATCTGTGCGTACAGTTGGCGTTGAGAACTCCCGAAAGTTGTTGTGCTTAAGTCATTTTTGAATTGTTCTAAAGCATTTTTCCATCTGTTTTCGAGATAGGTCTGTTCTACTGTCGAGATATAACGTGCATTTGCCTCGTTTTCTGCTGCGCGTTCGACGAATTTCAACACTGTTTCAGAACGAGTTTCTTTGTTCGGAAGTTGGGTATTTCGCGCGGTTGTGAGGACTTCATCCCAATCCCACAGAAGCACTGTGCCATCTCCGCTCGCGCTAACAAGCATTTTGCCATCGGGTGAAAAGGCTAACGCATCCACACCATTTGTGTGTCCATTAAGCGTTGTGAGTTTGTTTCCCGTGGCCAGGTCCCATAACTCGATACCGCCGGCGTTTATAAGTCCAGCAACAAGCACTGTGTTATCTGGTGAAAAAACTAACGCTTCTGCCCATACTTCCGGCCCGTACGACATTTCCTTAAAACCGATCTGTTTCAGGTTTCCCAACAAACGGAGATGCTTCATAGTGCCTACGGCAAGCGGCGAACCGTCTGACGCGAATACTACATCCACAATGGGATCCTGATAACTGTTGTCTATCGGTGACTCTTCTTCAAAGAAGGAGGTTAATGCGATTCCGGCTTCTACGTCCAACATCTGAACGTCGCCGCCCATAGTACCGCAGGCGATTTTGCCTCCGTCTGGTGAGAATGTCAAGGTTCTAATGATGCGCTGGTGCTGATTTTCAGGGGCATCGTTCGGAGCTATTAGAGGTATATCGAACGTTTTGCTCGTCTTTGTATTCCACAAATGAATTGCCCCCGAACGGCTGCCAGCTACAGTTTTTCCGTCCGGTGAAAACGTCAGGTCTGAAGCACTTTGAGGTGAGGTCGCCAATTCACGTCCGGTGCTGACATCCGTCAACCGCAGGACATAATTCAACCACGGTTCAGATGAATTCGTGTCCCTCCCATAGAAGACGAGTTTTGTTCCGTCTGGCGAAAATGCTAAATCTGGGAACCAATTCGGATACTTTGTGCTCTCAAACGTCATTTGCGTCTGGAGTGTGGTTTTTTGGGATTTCTTCAGATCCCAAAGCGTGATTATCCCGTTATACGCGACGCTCACAACTGTGGAACTGTCTTTGTAGAAAGTTACACCTCTCTGCCAGGATAGATGGCCAGTGACGCGTTTCTGTAGCGGGTTCCCCGTCTTGATATTCCAAAACTGAATAGTGCCATCTGTGCTCCCGCTGGCAAGCGTAGTACTATCGGGTGAAAACGCTAACGCGTTAATATGACTAAAATGATTTGTAAAGATGGCGAGCGATTCACCCGTAGCGGTATCCCACAATTGCACTGTACCATATTCACTGCCACTGGCAAGCATTTTCTGGTCGGGTGAGAACACTAATACATAATGGTCTGGCCAACCGGTCCCTTTTTGGAGAGTGATCGGTTCGTTATCACTGGTAGTATCCCATAGTTCTACTGAATCCCTATTTGCACTGGCGAGCTGGGTGCTGTCCGGTGAAAATGCTAAGGCTAAAACGCTGTTGTCCGCCATCACTCGATCCGGTAACCGGATCCTCTCTGCATGTTCTCTGAGCGTGGATAACTTTTTATCTGTCCTCGTATCCCATAACGCGATGTTTCCGTTTCTATTTCCGATGGCGATTTTATCTTCCGTGAGCGCGTAAGTTTCAAGATGAACGTAACCCGGACGTTTTCCTAACTGATTCCCAGTTAACTCACCCGTCTTGATATCTAACCGATTTATGGTATATCTTGATTTACTCAAACTGATAAGCGTCTTGCCATCTTGAGAAAACTTCAACACAGCGGCAGCAGGCGGCATATCAGGAAACGTTACTTTCTGACCGGTAGCAACGTCCCACAATTCGACCTTTTTTTCCCAACGACTCCCACCGAGATTGGAGAAGTAATCGCCACCGCTATTGACAAGGAAGCGACCATCCGGCGAAAAAGCTATGGATTCACATATCCCCGTGAATAGAGATATTTCCTTACCCGTTTTTACATCGTACAGCCACACACCGATGTCCGTTCCCACCGCGAGCTGTGTGCCATCGGGTGAAAACTGGATCGCATTAATGTCTCCTTTTCCGAGACGCATTTTCGCCGCGTTCGGCAATTCCCACTGCGGATAAGTATCAACAATTTCGTCGGTTTGTGCACCAGCAAACGGCAGTAGGTGGGTTATAAGGTATAAGACACACACAACGATGGTCTGTTTTTCACGTTCAAACATGTAAGATATTCCTTGTGCAAGCCGGTAGTATTTGAAAATGAATCTAAAATTTTGTTTACAATCCTGCCCGGTAGATACGCTTTGCAAACGTGCTTACCGGGCAGGAGAACGAGCAATGGCACCGCCATCGCGTTAGCATCCGCAGCCTCAGCCGCCCGATGTCTGCACCGGTTCGGTAGTATCTGGCTCTGGCGGTGCTACTGTACTATCAAGGTCTCCATAGCAGAGCGCGAACCCGCCCCTACCGAACCATGAACCCAGCGTCAAGCGGAAATTATCAAGGTCGTTATGGGACAAGAAATCTGCCCGCTTGGTATGGTCGTGCCGTGCAACAAAATAGTGACGTCCACGCCATCGCAGTTCGCCGTTCATTGAAACGCGATAGTGGGTATTCGGTATCGGGTCTATATCCTCGGAATTGACATACTCAAGCGGTATCTCAAGAGCCGCGATGAAATCCTCCAACGAACCGCCTGCTCGGTAATAGGCGAGGATGTCGTTCCAATCTGCCAACCGGACCCCTACGCCCAATTTTTCCTCACACGCTGTTTTGAGGTCGCCTGTCTCGTTCAAATTGTGGGCAATAACGTGAAAGTTTTCGTAACTCACTACCGGTGTCAACACGGGATCAGTGGTATCTGGTTCAGCAGCCATCTCGTCTGTTCCCAGTAACACATCTCTTGATGGCGCAATGACCTCTGGTTCTGGGGGTGGTGCTGTGCTGTCCGGGTCTCCGTAGCAGAGCGCGAAGCCTCCCTTTCCGAACCATGAACCCAGCGTTAAATGGTAATTGTCAATGTCGGCATGCGCTAAAAAACCTGCACGCTTGGTGTGGTCGTGCCGCGCAACGAAATAGTGACGATCACTATCCCATATCAGTTCACCGTTCATTGAAATGCGATATTGCTGACTATTGGCTACTTCAATAGGTATTTTGAGGTTTGCGAGGAGGTCCGCTAATGAACCGCCCGCTTCGTGGTAGGCGATTAGGTCGTTCCAGTCAGCGAGCCGAACGCCTATGCCCAATTTTTCCTTACACGCCGCTTTGAGGTCCCCTGTCTCGTCCAAATCGTGCACAAGGACGTGAAAGTTTTTGTAACTCGCTGCAATTTGCTTTTTTGGCATTGGTGAAACTCCTTATGATTAGGACTTACGCAGCAAGCACCTGTTCGCCGAGGTCCCCGTGCCTCGGCGAACTCTCTTTTCACGGTTTCGCTTGCGGAATCCGAAGCTTCCGCTTTCTTCCGAAATGGTGTTTGCATAAGTCCTATCCTAATAATAATACCATTTCTGAAACTCCAGACCATAGGCACAACTTGTCTGAAAGGTGCTATAAAAGCACACACTAACAGTTTTGCGGCGTACTCGCCCAGATGCGACGTGCATCATGCTACCGGCACATTGAAAAGTATTCAATCAAAATGGTATCACGTTATGCTATAGACAGTTTGTAATTGCACTTATAGTGACGCGTTACAAGTGCAGAAAAGGTGCATTATTTTTTATGCACTCGGATTTAGAAGTTAAAACCCGCGTAACGCTAAAAAATTCAGATAACAACTCAGACCGCGTTGGAATTGTGCTAACACATTTCATATCAAGGTGAGCCTTTGAGGGCATCATCCCAATCCCACAGGAGAATTGTACCATCTTCCGCTGCACTGATGAGCGTTTTGCCATCGGCGGAGAATTCCAGTGTTTTTACTGTGGCTGTATGCCCGTCAAGCACGGTGAGTTTGTCTCCGGTAGTGACATCCCATAACTGAATTCTACCAGCTGCAAGACCTCTAACAATTACGCTGTCATCCGGTGAGAACACCAATGCTGTGCCCCACACATCCTCACCATAGGACACTTCCTTAAAATGAGGCAGTTTCGGACTCCCCAACAAACGGATCTGTTTCAGGCTTCCGACAGCGAGCACGGAACTATCTGAGGAGAAGGCTAAAGTTACGATCGGATCCCGATAGCGATCATCTATCGGTGGTTCTTCGGCAAAGAAAGAGGTTAACACAATCCCAGTTTCTACATTCCACACCTGAACCTTTCCGCCATTGGTTCCGCTGACCAGTTTTTTCCCGTCTGGCGCGAATAACAAAGTTCTGACTTCAGGTCGGCGGGGGTCTTCAGAGGAATAATTCGGATCTGAAAGGGATATATCCAGAATCTCACCCGTTTCTATGTTCAGTAGGTGGATTTTATTGCCACGGCGGCTATAGGCTAAAATTTTGCCATCGGGCGAAAAAGTCATCGCCGCACCGACACCAGGAAAGGTCGTCAATTCACGTCCAGTACTGACATCAGTCAAGCGAAGGATGTCATCATACCATGGCGTAGGATTAGGCGAATCGTGGTCTAAACCGGGACTGGCGATCTGTGTTCCATCAGGCGAAAACACAAAAGTTCCCATCCAATCTGTAAACAAAGTTCTCTCAACAGTATTCTTAGTCTGGAGTGTGGTATGTTCTGAAGTCTTCATATTCCAGTGTGTGATGATCCCGTCACCCGCAACACTCACAAGCGTCGAATCGTCTTTTAATATTAGTGCCTCCAAATATCCAGCGTGTTCAGCGATATGGGTAGGTAACGAATGCCTTTTTTTTGTATTCCAAAACCGGATGGTACCATCTGAACTTCCGCTCGCAAGTGTGGCTCCATCAGCTGAAAATGCTAATGCGCTGATGTCACTGAGATGATCTGAAAAACTGGCGAGCGATTCACCCGTGACAGTATCCCACAAAATCACAGTATTATCGGTGCCGCCGCTGGCAAGCAATTTCCCATCGGGCGAAAATGCTAATTCCGTGGGCCAGCCGGTATGTTTTTCAAGGGGGATCGGTGCGTGGTTGGTGGTGAGGTCCCAGAGCTGGACAGTCGTATCCCTGCTGCCACTGGCAAGACGCGTACCATCGGGCGAAAATGCCAAGACGAAAACACTGTCGTTATCGTCCATCAATCCGATCAGCAGGTCATCCGGTACGGGCAGTTTCTCTACATTTTCCCTAATCGTGGATAACTTCTTTCCAGTCGTTGTATCCCACAACTCAACGTTCCCGTTGTCCATTCCAATCGCTATTTTATCTTTTGTGAGGGCATAGGTTTCGAGATGAACGTAACCCAGTCGTTCTCCTAATTTGTTTTCAGTTCGCTTTCCGGTCTCAATGTCTAATCTGCTAATTGTGTCTCGTGATTTACTTAAACTGATAAGTACTTTTCCATCATCAGAGAACCGTAACGCTGCAGCAGCGGGCGGTGCATCAGAGAGCTGGACCTTACGACCAGTCGCAATTTCCCACAACTCCACATCGTTTGCCCAACGACTGGTACCATAACTGGAATAGAAGTCGCCACCACCGTGTGCGAGGAAACGACCATCGGGCGAAAATACAACGGCACCACATATTCCTGTGAACAGGGATATTTCTTTACCTGTTTGGACATCGTACAACCACACGCCGATATTACTGCTCACCGCGAGTTGGGTGCCATCTGGCGAAAATTGAGTCGCTCTAATGCTACCCTTTCCCAGACGCGCTTTCGCCGCTTTCGGCAGTGCCCATTTTTGATAATTTTTCACGGGTTCCTCCGTTTGTGCGTCTGCAACCAATGCTGACGCGTCATCAGATTGCTGGTTAGAGACGTTGCGCTTGTCTGATGCCTCGGTGTTTCCGAGTTGCGCCCGCACATCCGGTTTTGACGCGAGGTTTAGCACGAGCGGTGCCTCAATAATGTCAACTGTCATCTCTGACGAAGCATCGAAACTATAGGGACGCTGGAAACGCGCGAAGTATTGATTGCCAACACCTAATATTAGGAATACCACTGCTATCGTAGAAACAGCGATCGCCCACGGCACAAACGGTTTACCACCAGACGGGGCAATCGGCTTGATACGAGCGATCTCCCGCCTGATATTCTCTGTGAGATGCGGCGTGATCTGGAAATGGTCTAAAGCCTCTCGAATCATCGGTTCCTCCTTCTTTAAGTGCTGTCTCGCACGACTGAGACGACTCTTAATCGTATTTGCAGATACCCCTAAAAACTCGCTGATCTCTTTGCAGGTCATTTCCGCGAAATAGAAAAGTGTGACGATAGTTCGATCACTCTCTTGCAGTTTCGCCAGCAGCTTCTTAACGGCATCGCGCTGCGCTTCTGCCGATGTCCGTTCATTTTCCGCAATGACGTATCCAGAATAGGTCGCCTTTTCAAGCTGCGCACCGCTTGTGTCCTCGAGCGGTTGTGTTCTCAAACGCTTTTTGCGAAGCCACGTACTACAATCATTCGCGGCAATCACATAAAGCCAACTCACAAAACTCTGCGGCTTCTTCAGTGTTGCCAGCCGCTGATAGGCTTTGAGAAAAGTATCCTGCGTGAGCTCCTCAGCGATGTGGAAATCTCCAATTTTCCGCCAGATAAGCGCGTGAACCTGTTTCTGATACTTTTTCACAAGTTCAGCGAAGGCGTTATCATCACCGTTGAGGGTGCGGTGGATTAATGCTGCATCAGTGTTTTTCATCTAAGTTCACCTCCGATAGTGCTATAGTGACGCTACTTAGGGGTGAAACGGTTGCATAATTCTGCAAAAATAAGAGTTTGTTAGGATAAGGAGGGCTAAGATTCGATCTATTATCCAAGTTGCCACCTTTAAAAATGCGATTTTGATTTAAGCGCGTAGATTGCGTTGAATAGAAGGCATAACTTCGGTGCATCTACAATTTGTGTGGCAACTTGGATTATATAATACGCTAAACTTTCACACCACGCCATTCATCAGTAGCACAGGTAATATCAACAACATTGCCATCGGGGTCTGCCACTTTGAAAGAGCGTTCAGGTGCTTTATCAGCACTGATTTCGTCGCCTTTTTTCACATTATCCATCAACAACTCAAAGCCACCGTCGCGAAGCGTGTTGTAGATGCTTGCCAAATCTTCAACAATGATGCCGAAGTGGATAAACTCTGTGCCTTCTTCAAAGGCTGCACGTTCATCGCCGTTATACTGGAGAATCGTCATGTTCAACGTACCGTCGGAGAGGTCGAGTCCGCCGCGTCCACGGTAACCGACAAATTCAAAACCGATAGTTTCATAAAACCGCCGAGAGGCTTCCATATCCTTCGTTCGCAGTGCGATGTGTCTCAAAAATGCCATTGCTGTCACTCCTTTTTCATCAGAAGAACTCGATCAATCGAAAACTTATTGCAATCGCACTTCATTTTACACAAACCTCATCTGAATGTCAAGAGGAACAATGTAAGAAGCCAGAGTCATTCAGTTCTCGGTTTTTTCTCCAATTTTGGACCCCCAGGTCCGGTAGGTGCGGTTTTGTGGTGTACCATAAGCGTCAATTTAAGAAAAAATAACCGTTGTGGTTCCCAGGTCCGGTAGGTTCGGTTTTGCGGTGTACTCACCCAAATGCGATCTGCATTCCAACCGAACCGGATACGACGCGGAAACCTTGAAGATTTCAAAGACCTCTTTAATCCCGTAGGGTTTATTTGCTTGGGGTTTTTGCTTGGGGTTTTTGATAGGGTATTTCTGCGGATTTCTGCGGATTTCTTCATTATGTTTATAGCAGCGTGTGGCCAAAAAACACCCAGGTTTCCCTGTAAGGGCGGAAACCTGTGTATAATAGTTGTTCCAAAAAGTTCTGAAAAATCCCTAAATTGACACCTATGGTGCGGTTTTGTGGTGTACACACCCAAATGCGATCTGCATTCCTAACCGCACCGGATCCTGAAAAAAGGGCGAGAAACTCTATAATTTCTTATTCCATGTATGGTTACATCAAAGAGAGACTGAGTGAAACCCAACGTTTTTGTTTTCAAGTTTCTGAGGTGCTGACGGTTTGAAGTTGGGTTCACTGAGTTTTGGGTGTATAGGGTAGCCTGTTGGATTTGAAGTCTCTTGGGAATACTATATCTGATACCTCAATGCCGTTCAACCCAACCTACGGTAGCAGTCAGTTATTAGTTTGCAGTGGTCAATAGTCGGAATCAAGATGGATAAGATTGTAGAATCTATCGGATTGCCATACGGAAACCTTTGTGTACTGACAACTGATAGCCGAGAACTATTCCACTGACAACTGAAAACTGACGACTGACAACCATTCCTCTGAAATTTCCTTTTTGAAAAAAGGAAGTGTGTGCTATAATAGAATTGTGCTTACAAGAAAAGATACAGAAAAATTGAGATACACAAAACGTTATGCTAAAACCGAAACCCGGTATTGACACGATTCAACCCTATCAGGGTGGTAAACCGATTGAAGAGGTCCAGCGCGAGTTGGGCATCACCGATATTATCAAACTGGCATCCAATGAGAACCCGTTAGGGCCATCGCCGTTGGCGGTACAGGCGATTGCTAAGAGTGCCGCACAAGTGCATCTCTATCCCGACGGGAACGCCTACTATCTTAAAAAGGAGCTCGCAGCACATATCGGAGTTTCACCTGAACACCTGATTTTAGGGAACGGCTCAAATGATGTGCTACAGTTAATCGCCGAAGCATACATCGCTCCGGGTGATGAAGTCATCTACGCGGCGGGTGCTTTTGTCGTCTATAGCCTTGTAACGAAGCTGTGCGGTGCAACAGCGGTCGTCGTACCGATGGTGAATGATACACACGATCTCTCTGCTATGGCAGCAGCGATCACCGATAAAACAAAGGTTATTTTCATCGCGAATCCGAATAACCCGACTGGGACGATGGTCACGGCGGATGAGACAGCGGCGTTTATGGAACAGGTGCCAGCGGACGTACTTGTCGTTTTTGACGAAGCCTACTATGAGTATGTTGCACGGTCAGACTATCCGCAGACGTTGCCTTATGTTCTGGAGGGACGGGATTTTATCATTACCCGTACCTTTTCTAAAATTTATGGGCTTGCAGGACTGCGTATCGGCTACGGCATCGCGCCGCCTCCGTTGGTTGAGATGTTGAATCGGGTGCGGCAGCCGTTCAATTGCAGTTTAGTAGGACAAGCAGCGGCACGCGCCGCGCTGAAAGATACCGCTCACGTTAAGGAAAGCCAGAAGAGCAACGCAGCCGGGAAGGCGTTTCTCTACAAAGCATTTGACGACATCGGACTGCGTTATATCGAAACGGAAGGCAATTTCATCATGTTGCACATGAAACAATCGGGAGCGGACATCACGGATGCACTTCTGAAACAGGGGGTCATCGTGCGTCCGATGGCGGCGTACGGTTACCCGAATGCAGTCCGCGTAACAATCGGCACACAACAGGAAAACGAAAGATTTATCACGGCATTAAAAGTCGTCAGTTATTAGTTATCAGTTATCCATTAGGATATCCTCATTTAATGTGAGGCATTCCAAGTTTGCGCGGCTTGTGAAAAGAACACCTCTTAACCAATAACTGACAACTGGAAACTGGAAACTGGAAACTATTAAAAAAAACATGAAAGAAATCATACAGATTAGCAACAAACGCCCTACGCGGCAAATTATGGTAGGTGATGTGCCGATCGGCGGCAGCAGCCCCATCTCTATCCAGACGATGACGACAACGCTGACGCACGACATTGATGCCACGTTGGCACAGATAGAACGGTGTGCGGAGGCAGGCGCACAAATTGTCCGCGTTGCTGTCCCTGAGGAACCCGACGCGAAGGCATTACGTTCGCTCGTGAAACGTGCATCTGTTCCGATAGTGTCGGACATCCACTTCAACTACCGTTATGCACTCGCTGCGGTGGACGCAGGCGTGGCAAAAGTGCGTATCAATCCGGGGAACATCGGCAGTGAGAAACGGATTGCCGAGGTACTCTCTGCAGCGAAAGCGGCGAATATCCCGATCCGTATCGGTGTCAATGAAGGGTCGCTTGAAAAAGACCTCTTAGAGAAATACCCTTCACCGACAGCGGAGGCGTTGGTAGAGAGCGCGATGCGACACGTCAATATCTGCGAAGAACACGATTTCACGGACATCGCTATCTCCGTTAAATCGAGCGATCCACTTCGGATGATAGCGGCGAACCGCCAGCTTTCAGCGAAAGTGTCGTACCCTTTACATCTCGGTGTGACAGAAGCTGGAACACCGCGACGGGCGCATGTCAAATCGACGCTCGGCATCGGGACACTTTTGCTTGAGGGCATCGGCGATACTATCCGTATCTCAATCACCGGCGATCCAGTTGAGGAGGTCTTGACTGCCAAAGAACTCCTACGCGCACTCGGTATGGCAGAGAATATGTTGAATGTCGTTTCTTGTCCGTTCTGTGGGCGTGGTGACCCGAATGCAGGTTATGAGAACATCGTTGCTGTTGCCGAAGAACTTCTGGAGAAACACGGCATCAACATGGAAGTGGCAGTGATGGGGTGTGAAGTCAACGGACCCGGTGAAACGCGCAACGCTGAAGTCGGTATCCACTTGGGTGGTAAAGAACTTGCAGTTTTAAAGGTTAAGGGTGAACGCGTCCGTACCTTCCGCGGAAAAGACGAGGTCAACCCGGAGTTTTTGGCGAACGCACTATTAGAGGCAGCACAGCAATTACAGACATCTCAGCTTGATAACACCGCATAGGATTAAATATGAAGGATTTTCAGCAGCAGGTCCAAAAAGCCATTCGATTGATTCCCGTTCAAATTGGATTGCTCGCGTTATTTTTCTGTATTTACCATCTGTCTTTGAAATATATCATGCGCGAGACGGGGCTTGACTTAGGCGCAGTCGGGTATAACAAACATGTTGTACCGCTCTACGCCCAACCGAGTTTTGACTTGAGCTTGTGGATACTCCCTGCCTTGGTCGTCTGTGTCGGTTTCCTGTATCTCTGCCACAGATACCTGCTTTCGGATATATCCGATGGACGCTTAATCGGCATAGCCATCGTCTGTTTCATCGCAATTAACATTAGCGTTGCCCAAATTGACGGATACCGAGAAATTGGAGCAGAAGGCGAGAAGGAGCGAATCTTAACGCTTCTCGAACCGTATACGCGGACTGGATTGGAATATTACGGCGATGTGCCACGGGTTGACGAACTCGGAATCCGCCGG
This sequence comes from uncultured Poribacteria bacterium, assembly GCA_951828385.1. Lineage (GTDB taxonomy): Bacteria > Poribacteria > WGA-4E > WGA-4E > WGA-3G > WGA-3G. Next base: position 872,117 of record OX639973.1, on the reverse strand, counting down.
TTTCTCAGGGATTATAGTAAACCGGAAGTGTTTGATACCCTGTCAGGACATACACGCACGCATCCGCCGGGTGGTGTGCTTTTCTTATGGCATGTCAGTGGACTCTTCGGGTACAATCTCATATCCGCATCTTTGGTCACAATCCTCTTTACCGCGCTTACAGCGATACCGATCTATCGACTTGCGGAGATGCTTTACGGCAAAAAGGTCGCGCATTACGCACTCCTCCTTTTTCTTATCACCCCCAACTTTGTGATGTTCACCGGCACCTCAATGGACGGCCCCTTCAGCGTCTTCCCGATCTTGAGCGTCTATCTCTTTTATGTCGCACGACAGCGAGAGACCGTACCCGATCAGAAATGGTATGAATTCCGTCCCTACAGTTTATTGACGGGGCTTTCGCTTGCACTCGGCATGTTCACGACGTATTCCACGGTCGTCGTCGGTGTATTTTTGTGTGTTGTTGCCTTACTGGAGCGACAGCGGTTCGTGCAATATTTGAAGGTACTGCTGTTCGCGAGTTCCGGATTCATCGGATTTTACCTCCTGCTTTTCGTCCTAACTGGATTCCGTCCGATTGAAGCACTCTGGGCAGCTATCAAAAAAGACGAGGTGGGCATGGGGACCGGGTACGAGAGTATCGGACGCTATTTCCATCTGAGTTTTGCCAACCTTTTTGCCTTCCTTATCGGTATAGGGTTGCCAATTACAACTGTCTATCTTCGGCAGCTCGTCTCAACGCTAAGAGAATGGCGGCAGAACGCGCTGGCATCTGAACAGGAAATTGGTGCGCCGCGCACGCCTTGGATCTTCCGGCACGAAAACGCGGACACTTTTGTCATCGGTTTCCTCATTACACTCCTCTTTTTCACATTTTCGACTTTGTTTACTATGGAAGTGGAGCGTATCTGGATTTTCATGGTACCGTTTTTTGTTATTCCCGTTGCCAAACACCTCACGGCGCGTCCAACGTCTGATCTCTATTGGGTCGCCGGGATACTCGTTACGCAGCTCGTCGTCGGCGAAGTCCTGCTTTACACCTATTGGTAAGGTACTCAGCGTGGGGTAGACCGATATGAAAATTCTCTATGTCATTGATTCCATGACAAAAGACGGTGCCGAATCGCAGCTGCTCAAGACATTAGAGCAGTTACCACCAGAACAGTATGAAGTATCCGTTGTGCTGAGCCGTGCCGAGGGGGAACGCATCGCAGAACTCACGGCACTGCCTTGTGTCCGAGAGGTCACTACACTCGCTAGTGGAAACAAACGTAGGCATCTGCTGGAAAAAGCGTTCGCGATCGCTGGTATTGTCAACGCTATTAAACCCGACATTGTACACAGTTGGTTGTGGTATTCCAATTTCATTTGTGGACTTTCTCGGAGGTGTGGCTTTTGGCGGCAGGTCCCGTTTGTCGCCTCACAACGCGGGGATTACCACGCCCGATACAGCAAGTTCAGGCTCTGGTTCACCGAAAAGGTCATCTATAATACTGCCGATGTCCTGCTGACGAATTCCGAACCGATTCAACGCTATCTCTGCCAGCGGTATCCTGACAAGAAAATTCATAGTATTCCCAATCTATTAGAATTACCGACTGAGGTATGGGCACAGCGGAAACCAACACCTGAAACTGCGGAAAAGTTAATCGTGAGTGTCGGACGATTCGCACCCGAAAAGGGGCATCGGTATCTAATAGAGGCACTAAACCTACTGAAACAACAAAATGTTGCGTGCCGATGCACGTTTCTCGGTGACGGTAAACTTGAAGCGGAACTCCGCGCACTCGTAGCAGAGTATGGGCTTTCGGAACAGGTGGCGTTCCCCGGTTTTTGTGAAGATGTCTTTTCTGTGCTGCTAATCGCGGATGTTTTTGTCCTGCCTTCGCTACACGAAAGTTCGCCCAACGCGCTAATTGAGGCGATGGGTATCGGGATGCCGTGCATCGCATCGGATGTCGGCGGTATCGTAGACCTGATTGAAGACGATACAAACGGCATTCGGATTCCGCCCAAGGATCCTGAAGCCTTAGCGGCAGCACTGCATCGCATATTGACTGATGCTAATTTGGCAACGGAATTGGGTAGGAATGCCCGATCGACTATTCATCAAAAGTTCAACAGTGCGGAGTCTATCAAGAAATTGGAAGATGTTTATAGGGTGCTATACGATGGTGATCGGCTTGATCGGAAACCCGTTTTTGACAACGGAAAAAACGGAGCAGAAACCCAATATCTAAAAAAATGACAAAATGGCATGCTGCCTACATTCAAAACGCCTACCAGGAATTAAAGCGTGGCACAACGCGCAAACAACTTGATACCCTGAATATCAATGCTACTGGCAAGAGAGTCTTGGATGTCGGATGCGGACCGGGGAATCTCCTTGTCGCGCTCTCCACCGATGCACCGGAACTCCTCATTGGGGTTGATGTAGATGAGACATTCTTGGTATTTGGGCGTTCTCAAGTCGAAAATTCAATAGACCCACCCGCCGCGGTTCCTATCTTACTACGTGCCTCACTCCCGATATTACCCTTCGCTGATGAAACCTTTGATCTCGTAACTTGCTTCCTCGTCATGCCACACGTCCCTGATGATAGACTTGCCTTGGCTGAACTCGCACGCGTCCTGAAACCGGGCGGCACGCTCGCTATTTCCGGGCACGGATTCGGATTTCCACTCCGTTATCTCAAACGCTTCAGACTAAAACCCTTGCAGATGTATATCGCCAGTCTGATTTATAGATGTACTCGGAAAAAGTGGATCCGGAACACACTCCAGAACGATAAGAAAATTTGCAACCTCTTAAACAGTATCGGTGTCGTACCAGAGATGCGGCACTACAATCAAAAAATCCTTGGATGTGTCGCGACTTATTGGATTAAGGCGATCAAGAGCGAAACCAATCCTAAAGCGATACAGTAGTAGGAAAACAGGGAAAATTTGCCACGATTTAGCACGACCAATAGCAATCGCAACGCGATATAGCCGACGATAAACGCGGCGAGCATCCCCGCTCCTACGATGTATAGCGGTATGGTGGTGTCCCCGACATCTCGGATTTTCAGCGCAACTGCCCCAAGGATCGCGGGAATTGAAAGCAAAAAGGAGTATTCCGCAGCCGTTTTGGCGGGGATCCCTAAAAACAGAGCCAGCGAGATCGTTGTGCCGGAGCGAGAGATGCCCGGTGTAATCGCACAGCCTTGCGCAATCCCAATGAGCGGCGCGTGCCACGTCTTCAATTTCTCCCTTGTGTAGGGGCTGGGTAACCCGGTTTCCCCTACGTCCTGTCTGCGGAGGCGAGGCAATTGCAGAATAACGCCGGTGAGAATTAGCATGAGGCTCACAAGTCGAACTTCATCGAAAAAAGATTCTAACTCCGTCTTGAACAGCACCGCGATAACGCCGGTCGGAATGGAACCGAGCAGGATCAGCCAGATAAACTTGAGTTCGGTTGATGCGTTGAACCCCGCACTCGGCTTCCGCCAAAATTGAGTGTCTGCAAGTGTAGAAACCCCGCCGATTACTAACTTCCCTATCGCTTCACGATAGACAACAAGCACAGCCGCTAACGTCCCGACATGCAGCATTACATCAAAAAATACGAGAGGTTCCTCCAGTCCGAGGAACCTCTGTGCCAAAACGAGGTGTCCTGAGCTGCTAATGGGTAGGAATTCGGTTAAGCCTTGTAAAATACCGAGAAGAATCGCTTCAAGAAAGGTCATGCATTTATTGTACCACTTTACGCGCTAATCCACAAGGCGAAACCGCTATCTACACGAGCCGGTAGGTTCGGTTTCCTAACCGAACCGGTGCTTAGCCACAAACTTTTCAGACCCCAAAAGTCCTCTTGAGTTCCGTAGGAACGGTATGTTTATAGAATCCGACAGTCCATTTCTTTTTAACCGATAAAACGTTGCAGTTATGCACACTATTAGATGTTTTATAAGCGTCGCCCAATTGAAGTCACACTGACCCGCTAACTCGCCGCAGGCAATTTTTTTTGTACTGCCTACGGTTTTTTAGGCCACTCCCTAAAACAAGATTGTGCTATAATACAATCTCACTGAAAGGAGTTATCTAATGGCCAAACGAAGGAAATTCACCTCCGAGTTTAAGACGGAGCTTGTGCTGGAGGTTCTTAGCGGTGCGACTTCGCAAGCAGAAGTGTGTCGGCGTCATAATCTTAATGAGGACCAACTCTCGAAATGGAAGCAGCAGTTTCTTGAAAAAGTGCCCTCGCTGTTTGATTCTACTGATAAACCGTCCAGCGAGGTCTCCGAGAAGCGTATCGCTCACCTTGAGCATCTCATTGGGAGAATGGCTGTAGCGTTAGACATCCAAAAAAAACTATTGACTTGGTTGGACTCACGTTAGCTGAAAAGCGATGCTTCATTTCGGCATTGCAAAAGGAGCATTCCGTGCGAGATATTTCTGGCATCCTCGGTGTCAACCGGGGTAGTTTCTATTATCACCCCCAAGAGGATCCGTCCGAAGCGGTGCTACGCTCGGAAATAGAGAAACTTGCCCGACGGTATCCGAGATACGGGTATAGGCGTATCACGCAGTTGCTACAGCGTCAGGGATACACCGTTGGAACCCGACGCGTTGCTCGGTTGATGAAAACTAATAATCTCTTGGTCTCTGTCAAGCGTGCGTGTCAAACAACAAAATCGTTTCAGGGGGATAACCCCTGGATCAACCGTCTCGAAAACCTTGAAATCTCTCGTCAGGATCAGGTCTGGGTGGCAGATATTACCTATATTCGTCTCAAGGGACGCTTCATTTATCTCTGCCTGCTCATGGATGTTTTCACCCGGTTGATCAGGGTTTCCTGGCATATCGGTTCTCCAGCACTTGAACCACTCTTTGACACTCAAACCGCTCAAAGAAGCATTCTGCCACAGCGTCTGTGAGATTCATCATTCTGATCAAGGCGTGCAGTATCTTTCAAAGACCTATGTTACCACACTCGAAGCACATGGCGTTGAGATTTCCGTCGCCCGTCGCGGATGCCCTTGGGAGAACGGATATGCTGAAAGACTCATCCGCACGCTCAAAGAAGAAGAAGTTCACCTCAATGACTATCAAAGCATCACCGAGGCGAGAGATCGCATCGGACATTTTATTACAAACGTCTATAATCAGAAACGCCCACATTCGGCGTTAGGATATTTGACACCTATCGAATTTCAACGACAAAACTTGTCTTAACTTTGCGAAATTGTGGCCTAAATAAGCGTATGCACTTCAGACATCTGCACGTCACAGTGACGTTTAAACACGTCACTGTTGCCTAAACATAAGGTTTTGGGTAGGGGCATTTGGTTTTAAACAAATTGTCGGATTATCTCGATTTTTGAGTCTTCTTTTTCAAACCCGGTGTCCCTTCCCCGTAACCGGTGGGATGGCTTCGGCTTTCGGTTGCAAACTACATCATAGGTATCAATTTTAGAAAAAACCATATCGTCCCATAGGTTGGGTTGACCGGTTGGGATAAGCTCGGTTCGGTTAGGAAACCGAACCTACCGACCCTGGAATACTGCTAAATTGACACCTATGGTGCGGTTTTGCGGCGTACTCGCCTGCCCTCTGAGAACAGGGGATAAAGGGCGGTGTTTTTGCAAACGCTAAAATCCAATGCGAAGAAAGTGTTTCTTGCGATCTGCATTCCTAACCGCACCTACCGCGTCCGAATAAGCGTAATTCTCCGATTTTGCGTAAGCCCTATAAGTCCTATAAATAATATTTTGACACTGTTAACCATTTATGTTAGAATTACTTCAGGTAAAACACTAAAAGGGTTATCTTGATGCTCAAACCGAAACAACTCTTACTACCATTGGATACTGCCGAGTTAGTGGCAAACCGCAATCAGACGCTCTTGCATCCCAAGTCGCCTACTTGCAAAAGCACTACCCCGAAGTGGAAATCATCAAAGACTTCGGGAGTGGTATCAACTTCAAGCGAAAAGGGCTTAGAACCCTATTGGAACGTATATTGCGAGGTGGTAAACTCAGGATTGTTGTTGCCCATCGGGATAGACTCGCCCGATTCGGCGGCGAAGTCATACAGTTCTTGGGCGAACAAAACGGTGGAGAAGTCGTGGTTCTCGACGAAACTGTTTACAGTCCAGCAGAAGAACTCACCGCCGATCTCCTCGCAATACTCCACGTGTTTTCCTACCGAATGTCTGGACTCCGGCGATACCGTGACCAAATCAAAGAAGATAGAAATCTTTCCAACAACGGAACAGAAAGTGATTCTGAGTAAGTGGTTTGGCACTTCGCGGTATACTTACAACGAGTCAATATCTTTGTTGAATGATAAGGATACGCCGACAAACTTTCAAAGACTTGTGCCTATAGTCCTTGATAAACTCCCTGAATGGCATAAGGAAACACCGCGTCAGATAAAGGTGGGTGCGGTGATAGACGCATGCCAAACTGTTTCAAATGCGAAGGTCAAATGTAAGCAGACAGGTAAGTTCCAACATGTCAAGTTTCGCTCCCGTAAGAACCGGAGACAGACGCTTTATCTGCGTGCCGACTCTCTGAAAAAGAGCGGCTTTTACGTTAGACTTTTAGGCGATATGAAAATGTCAGAACCTTTACCCGCTAATCCTCAAGGGAAAGGTAAAGTAGAAGAACGAGAGACGGATGCAGAAGTCAAGGATTCTCAACTGATACGCGAGAATGGTAGGTATTTTCTTTGTGTATCATACATTGAGAAGAAAAAGACGCGAGAACCAAGCGGTAGAATAGTAGCACTTGACCCCGGTGTTCGTGATTTTATGACATTTTTCTCTGAAGATTGCTTCGGTTGGTTAGGACAGCAGTGTATCAACCGTATCCAAAGGCTTTGTCAACACTGCGATAATCTTTTATCACGTGCGACGCAGGAGAAACGCCCGCTACGGCGTGCCTTGCGAAAAGCAGCGAACAGAATCAGAGACAAAATCCGTAACCTCATTGATGAACTTCACAAGAAGATCGCTCACTTCCTCGTAAAAAACTTTGATATTATTTTGCTCCCGACTTTTGAGACGAAACAGATGACAAAACGCGGGGGGCGGAAGTTGCGAAGCAGAACCGCACGGCAAATGCTAACGCTTTCACACTATAGATTCAAAGTCTTCTTGAAACAAAAGGGAAAAGAATATGGTGTGCGAATCAAAGACGTATGTGAGGCATATACTTCTAAAACGGTGTCTTGGACAGGTGAAATCGTCGCGAACCTGGGCGGTTCTAAAGTCATCAAGTCATCAGAAGGTCAATGTATGGATAGGGATTTAAACGGCGCACGGGGGATATTCATTAAGAGTGTCGCTCGTGCTTTGGCGGTTCGTCCATCTGCTTAGGCAGATGCAAACCGCGGTTTACAGAGATTTTTCTGTAAATACGCAGGTTCAAAGGAACAGGGTACAGAAATGCTTAGAAGTATAATCGTATTAGGGCTTTCAGCGATTTGTGTATTTGCTGTTACGCTCTCAGACGCTATAGAGCCAGAGGACATCCTTGTCTATTACTCTTTTGACAGTCTGAATGGCAAGAAATTCATAGATGGTTCAGGCAACGGGAACGATGCAGAGTTAGTTGGAAAAGGTTCACTCGTTGATGGAGCATTCAAGAAAGCCGTGCGTCTCAATGGCGGTGTCGTCCAGATGGCTGCGAATGATTTTATCGTTCCAGTCGGCGTAGTGGGTCAAATCACGATGGAAGCCTGGTTTTATCTGAATGAACATGTGGAGTATGATGGGATTATCTCGATTGAAGCCGCTGCCGCTGGCTGTTGCGAGTACCGGATTATGGTCAACCCGGGTTTCAACCCGTTCTGGGATGCCGGGCATCACGCTGACAAAAGTCTCGGTGGCTACCAATTTGAGTTGGATGAGTGGTATCACTACGTGATGGTTGCCGATGGTAAAGATGGTAAAATCTATATCAACGGCGAATTTATTGGTGCGCAGCCAGAGAATTTTGATTTGCCTGAGCATAAAGAGGCGGCGATTTACATCGGTGCAGGGGAAAACCCAACCCTTCACAAAGTAGAGGACGCGATTATCGATGAAGTCGTCATATATGCCAAGGCGTTGACGGAAGAGGAAATTCAAGCATCAATGGAAATGAGCGTTCCAGGGGTGCTTGCAGTCGAAGCCCGTAACAAGTTGGCAACAACTTGGGGAGAACTGAAAACCAATTTCTAACACTATTATTTTCGGGGTGAGACGTGTGTCTCACCCCACCTATACCGATTCGGAGACGCTATGAAACTTGGATTTTTATCAAAAATGTTTGAAGGCGCGTTAAGCATAGAAAAAACATACAACGAATGTGATAGAGCACTTGGGCAACTGAAAGCCTACAACGAAAAACGCAAACAGCCAGATTTTCGGATTTCAGATGAAGAGAAGGCCAACTTAGACGAGATCGTCAACACCGCGCTTGAGAATGCAACCCGGATCGTTGACAAAGAAGGTGAGCGGAACTGGCCAGGCGTATTTCGGGAAATGCACAAGAATCTGGCAAGCCTCTATTTGGAGCTTGACGAACACGATAAAGTTCGCGCGACGTGTGAACGCTTACAAGACTATGGCGAAGTCGGCAAACTGGATGCCGAAGAGGTGATGCAAAGCCTAAAAGAAAAAGAGGAGTAGCGGTTGTTAGTTATCAGTTGTCGGTTGTTGGTCTGTGGTGCTTGCGTATCCTTTCACCATCACAAATATCTCTTAACTGAAAACTGAAAACTGATAACCGACGACTATAATGCAGTTCCTGAACCCTGCCGCGTTTTACCTGTTGGGGTTTATCCCAATTGTGGTCGCACTTCATTTCCTAAAATTGCGCCGCCACACCCACCGCGTCCCCAGCATTATGCTTTGGCTCTCTACTGATGAGGATCGGAGAGCAAATGTCCCTTTCCAACGACTCCGGAACCTATTACTCCTGATGCTACAGGTACTATTTTTGTCGCTTGTCACGTTCAGCGCAGCACGTCCAGCATTGCATAGACCCGGCGTTATGCCGGGACGGGCAATTCTTATCGTTGATAACTCTGCGAGTATGTTGTCAACAGAGATGGGACAAACCCGTCTCGCCTTAGCAAAACAGGCAGCACTGCAGCACATTGAACAGGTCTCTGCAGAGGGTGGAATGATGCTGATGCTAACAAACACCACCGCTGTCCAAGTAGCCTTCACAACGGATACAGCCAAACTCCAGCACGCAATAGAAAATATCCCAAAAAGCGAGGCACCGCGCAATCTCCAACCCGTCTTTGATGCTGTAACACACTATGCAGAGTCGCCACAAGACCAAGTCTTCTTTATCAGCGATAATTTTGAAAACCTGCCAGATATATCGCTGCCGATTCATAAAATCGGAGTCGGTGGGGCAGCCGAGAATATCGGGATCGTTCATTTCAGCGTTGAAATCGTAGCCGACAAGTACGAGGTACTGGTCGGTATCCGAAATTTTACGGATACTCCGAGAGAATTAGACGTGCAATTGGCGGTAGAAGGCGAACCTTTTGATCAAAAAACAGCCGCTATCCCGCCGGGTAAAACGAAATCTATCCTTTTTTCCGACGATCCGAGCGGGTTAGTAGGGAAAGTTATGAGTGCACATCTTCAGTTAGACGATGATTTTGTAGTTGATAACAGTGCATTTGCGTTCCTGTCTGCCGTTTCCCCACTGCGAATCTTGCTTGTCAGTGACAATCAAAAGTCTTTGCTGCCTGCATTGTTAAGGACTTACGGAAAACACGTCCAACTCCGTCTGGTGTCACCCGCGGATTATCACGGCATTGCGGACGCGCATATCGCAATTTTCGATGGCGGTACACGCACCGGACGCGCGGCTTTCGGTGGTTTTTCTGAAGTTGCATCCGGAACACACTTGGTCTTCATCAACCCCGGTAGCAACCTACCCTTTATACCAGAAGATGCCCGCGACGTTGAGGAAGTTGCAGCACCTCTGCATGTTATCAAGACCGATAAAACCCATCCGCTCATGGTAGGTGTGTCGATACAAGGATTACAGGTACTGGAATCTACGTCCCGAAAAATGCCGCTCTCTGGACGTTCGCTTATTGAAACGGAGAAGGGGGCATTGATATGGATCGGTCAAGAATCAAGCAGTCAATTCCTTGTTTTTGAATTTGATGCGTTCAACCTTGATATCTCTTTCTTCGCGCTCACTGTCCCGGATGGACAGCTGTTTTTTTATCACTGTTTAGAGTGGTTTGAGGCGAGAAGTACCCCGCTCCAATCCTTTGCGTTTCAAGAAGGACAGACCCGACATGCGTTCCGCGCCGGAGAGCGCGTCCGAATTGCACCGATAGGCGAGGAGATTGTCCTTCACGTGCAGAAACCTGATGACAAGATGGTTAAAGGGGTGGATTCCATATTTACGGAGACGGATCAGGTAGGGGTCTACACGCTCTTTGCTGATGACAGGCAGCTTGAGCAATTTACGGTTAATCTGATGGATCCGAAAGAATCAGCACTTCCACATCCTGGAACAGCACCAACCGCAGAGGTACCAACAGCGATAGAAAGCGAATTACAACCGATGACGCAGGAAGTATGGCGGATACCGGCACTGTTCGCATGTGTCGTCCTGCTATTGGAGTGGTGGTTTTATCACCGAGACGGTTTATCCTTTCGGGTGGGAGTGCTCTCCAAGCGGACCGCTTAGGTCATAGAGTTTTAAATATAAGATCAATAAAATGCTATTCAGTCTCTTCAATCCCTAAGATGCCAAGAATTTGCGCTACCAGTTTAGTACTCGACATTGCCCCGACAAACCTCCCTACAGTCTCTCCATCTTTGAATACAATATAGGTAGGCGTTCCGCGAATTTGATATTCAGTTGTTTTTTCCCGTTGGGTGTTCACATCCAACTTGGCAAAAGTGAAGGTATCCCGATATTCTAATGCTACGCCTGTGACCACAGGCTTCATCAGTATACAGTATATTCAGGACTCAGATTTGAACTCTACGACGATCGGAAGTTTGGAACCCAATACAATGTCGTCAAAAGTAGTATCAAAAACTTCAAAAGGGACACCGGATGTTTTGCCTAAATAGTTTGCAGCGAGCACTAAATCTAAAATATTGACGATCCCGTCCCTATTAATATCCGGGTTGGGAACCTGATCTTCGGCTGGCATTTCACCAAGCTGTGAGGCGATGAACGTCAAATCAAGGATGTTAACGAAGCCATCAGTGTTGACATCAGATGCACTCCGAGCATCGAAATCTTCAGCTTCGGCGGAACTTGTTGTCCAGAATCCGAGTGTCAAACTTAATGTCAGCAACAAACAAATCAACTTTTTCATACGTTTTCTGTCCTTAGTATTTATGCCTTAGCCTCACACTCGCAGCAGCTTCCAACGCTATACCTGATCATCAACGCCTAATTTTCTTCAATATTTATGGCATTAAGCACCTTTTGGACAAAATCGTCTTTCGGTATCTTGCCTAACAAACGCGGGTGCGGTTCCACAAGCTTTCCATCTTGGAATACAAGGTAAATCGGTTGTATTCTAATTCCATATCTTTGGGCTATTTTATTATTCTCTTCACGATCTAACTTCGCGATAGCAAATGTGTTCCGCTGCTCAAAGGCAATTTCGGCGACAACTGGCGCCATTATATGACAGAACGGTCACCAATCCGTATAAAACTCAACCACAATCGGAATCTCAGATTCAAGCACAATGCTGTCAAAGGTCGCATCGGTGACTTCAATCGGGATGCCGTCGTATTGAGGGGCAGTGGTAAAAGTAATATTGATATCCGTTTCGTTGCCCGCAGCGTCTTCGACTTTCCCTACAATCATGTAAGTTATCGCGGTTGTTTCATGCCCAAGTTCTTTGCCTTTGACAAGTTCAAGCCTCGCTTTTTTGCCTTCAATTGTGCCGGTCCATCCAACATCATCGCCAGCTTCAGTTTGCAGTGCGATGGTGCCGCTTACCTCTTCACTGAACTCGATTTCAATCGTCGCACTTGGGTCAACCTTTGTGTCACCATCACTGATAGTTCCACCGGTGATTGAGGGAACTTCAGTATCTGGTGCAGCAACTGTGTAAGTAAACGTTAAACTTCCATCTGCCCAAGTGATTGTTAATTCAAGTGCACCGGGTGTGAAGGGCCCTGTGATTGTGACAGTTTTCCCCTTAGTTGTAGCGACACCCGTGTTAACAGTGACATCCCTTGGTCGGTTGTCAAAGGTAAGCGTGATGCTACTGTCCACAGTAAGCGGAGAGTCAACTGTCGGCTCAATGCTAACGAATGCTATAGGCGATCTGATAGTGTATGAAAGCTTTTCAGTGCCATCTTCCCAAGTGATCTTCAGGTTAAGCGTACCGGGTGTAAAAGGCCCCGTGATTGTGACAGTATTTCCATCAGTTGTGGCGACACCGGTGTTGACAGCAACATCCTCTGGTGGATGATCAAAAGTTAGGGTGATAGTATCGTTTGTCGTAATTTTCGCCCCGCTCTTTGGCTTCGCCTTAACGAACGCCACAAAGGGTCTGATAGTATATGAAAGCGTTTCAGTGCCATCTTCCCAAGTAATCTTCAAGTCAAGCGCGCCGGGCGTAAAAGGCCCCGTGATTGTGACAGTTTTCCCCTTAGTTATAGCGACACCCTCACTTACTGTAACATCTTTTGGTGAGTTATCAAAAGTTAGGGTGACAGTATCGTTTGTCGTAATTTTCGCCCCGCTCTTTGGCTTCGCCTTAACGAACGCCACAAAGGGTCTGATAGTATATGAAAGCTTTTCAGTGCCATCTTCCCAAGTAATCTTCAAGTCAAGCGCGCCGGGTGTAAAAGGCCCCGTGATTGTGACAGTATTTCCATTAGTTGTGGCGACACCGGTGTTGACAGCAACATCCTCTGGTGGATGATCAAAAGTCAGGGTGATAGTATCGTTTGTCGTAATTTTCGCCCCGCTCTCTGGTTCAGCTCCAGTGAATGCGACAAGAGGTCTGATAGTGTATGAAAGCGTTTCAGTGCCATCTTCCCAAGTAATCTTCAAGTCAAGCGCGCCGGGGGTGAAGGGACCAGCAATTGTGACAGTATTATCAGAGATTGTAGCAGCGCCTTCACTAACAGTAACGTCCTCTGGTGGATGATCAAACGTCAGCGTGATACTATCATTCGTGGTAATCTCCGAATCAACTGCTGGCTCTGCACTCACGAAATCCGCAGGTTGCCGAACGGTATAGTTAAGTGTCTCGGAACTATCTGCCCAAGTGATCGTCATCTCAAGAGTGCCGGGGGTGAAGGGACCAGCAATTGTGACGGTATTATCGGTGATCGTAGCGATGCCTTCACTAACAGTAACATCCTCTGGCGAATTATCAAAGGTTAGTGTGATAGTATCGTTCACCGTAATCTCGGAGTCAATCGCTGGGTCCGCACTCACGAATACCACAGGCGGCCTGACGGTTTCGCCAAGATAACTCGCGACGAGAACCAAGTCAAGAATATTGACATTACTATCCCCGTTGACATCTGAACTCAGAGGCTGATCTGCGGTGGATGTCTCACCGAGGTGTGAGGCGATCAGCACCAAATCGAGAATGTTTATGATCCTATCAGCATTAACATCAGCTGCCCGCAAGAGTTCTATATCCGTCCCTTCTTCGGTGTAACTTGCTGTTAAAGCGAGTAGTGCTAAACTTAGTGTTAGCAATGAACAAATCAATTTTTTCATAGGTTTCCTCCGTTAAGGGTTTTTGCGTGTGTCCGTCCGGACCTATCTTTATTTTTCCCGCGCACGGTGCCATTCCTGGACCGCTTCTGGGATCGCTTGGAGATTTTCGATTGTCGTCTGAAGTGGGATCGCGCACTCCGGTCCAATTAGTGGAACGCCAGCATCAAGGTTTTTTATCACCTCTGCTTTGACATCTTCCGGTTCTTTGGAAAACAGTGTTTCAGGGTTGTTAATGTTTCCAACAAGCGCAATCCGTTCTTTCACGATGTCCATGGATTCTTGCGGTTCGTTTTTGGAATCGTAATGGAACGCTGCCATGCCGGTTTGTGCGATATACTCCATTCTGTCAACCGTGCGTCCGCAGATATGCAGGATGAGAGGGATCGGAATCCGCTCAACGAATTCGATGTGCAAGTCGCGGAGGTAACGTTGATAGTATTCACCACTTACAAGGTCGCCTGTCGCGTGGTCGGGAAGCGTGAGGGCATCTGCCCCCGCTTCAATTTGAGCAACACCGAACTCCACAGTGGCTTCCTTCATCCGATCCAGTGCAAGCTTCGTTTTGCCCGGGTCGTCAAGCGACAGTAACAGAAAAGGTTCAACGCCGAAGCAGTGATAGCCGAGCGACCAGGGGCCCATCGTTTTCCCGATAACAGCGATTTCATCCCCGTATTCTTTTTTCAAGGTTTTAATCGCCTCCAGTACACATTGCGTGTCAGGATGTGTCAAGAAATCGTCGGGGATGGCAATGTCATCAACATCTTCCCAGATCGGTTCTCGCATTCTAACCGTGGGCCAGTTATCCTTCTGTTCCCACTGAATTTTGCAGCCAAGCGCACTGGATTCTTGGATAATTGTGAAGACGGGCATGATAGTGTCAAAGCCGAGTTCAGTATAGCCTGTAGCAGCGAGCCGTGCCATCAATTCCGGCTCTCGATTTGCTTCTGGGAACGGTGCCTCCACAAGATCCATCAGTTCGACGGTTGCAACGGAGGTCGGATTGCAGACTGCAGTTCGGTCAGTGGGTTCATTGCGGAGTGCAGCGAGTACACGTTCACGCCCGGTCATTGTTTTTTGCATCTTCGGTTCCCTTCATGTTTGTTGGCTCGGTGCAGTGAGTACGCCGCGCCCTGCTTCCATCTCTTCTTCTCGCAAGACGATTCTAACATTCGGCGCGCGCGTCAGCAGAAGTCCAATCAGTGCATCGTGCGGCTGCGCGCAAGCGAAAGCCACAGTGTCTTTAGTATCGGTTTCGATGCTTTCCATTTCACCCAATTTCATTAAGCCACCCGCAATCGCTGAAATCCGTCGTGCTGCGCCTCTCCCCTCACCTTCTGCTGTGACTCGGTAGATGCCTTTTCCAGTGGAATCGACTGTAATAGTCAGTTGCGATTTCTTATCGAGTATGGTGAGTGGACGCGGTTCGATGAGGGTATTGGGTGCAAGTTTACAGGCTTCCAAAAAAACACGGCGACACGCGGCTTCATGCGCACTCTTACAAGGGAAATAGAGCAAACCGTCAGCCGTTCTCAGCATTCCACCGAGTATTTGCATGCCTCGCATCACATTTTCGATTCTCTCGGCGGCACCGGAAATGTGACTGTAGGTATGAACCAAGAAAACAGGAGCATCTCTACCAGGCGTTGCGTCAACAGTTTGCTGCCGGTAGAGACCTATAGTGATGTCGTGAAAATGTGGATCAATAGGTATGAGTTCAATGCGTCTGCCGATGTTAACAACGCGTCGCATAAGTATCCCCTTACACCGATTAGTGGCGCACTAATCGGCCGCCGTAGTGCTTTTCATAGATGTACTTATAAGCCTGTTCGGAAAGTCTACGTAAGATATAAGCACGCCGATTCTTCCAATCAGAAAAAGATTGCCACCGATTTCTGAGGTTCGTCTTCGTCCGGTCCTCCATCATTCCAATGAAAATGTACGGCCTGGCTCTGCCTTGTGGATCTCGGAGAACCAATACCCCACCATCACCTACCAATCCATAGACAGTTCCCGTTTTGTTATAAACCGTTACGGATGCTGGGATATAGGTATTTTTAAAGATGTAGTCCCCATTTTTGATTTTGAAGTACCACTTCATTTTTTCGGAATGAGGGAGTTTCTCTTGCCACAACCGTAAGAAAAATGTACTTAGGTCCCGGGCAGATGTCATGTTTCTATAGGTCCGTCCGCTATACGGGATCGTTTCTACAATCCGAGTCTGCTTGAAATATGGGTAATTATTTCGCAGTATCCGATTCACCCGCGCCGTACCACCGAGCAACCAAATGAAATAATTGGTCGATGGATTTGAACTCCGATGAATCATTGCTCTCAAATGGCCTTTGTTGACAGAAGTATGCTTCTGCCGACCGTATTTGACTTCGTGGAAATACGCGAGCATCACAAAATTCTTAATAAGCGAGGCCGCCATCATTTGCCGATCTTCGTTGATTGACACTATTTTTTTATTTTTTGAAATGTCGTAGACTACGAAGCTAGTCCGATCGGTGGCTGCCAAGATTTTTCGACTGCGCCGGCTTTTAATATAACTTTCAAAGTTAGCCTCCAAAGGCGAATCAATCGTACCACGGTACTTGATCGGGATGTTCCGGTACGTAGCCGCTGACGCGGTAAATATCGGGAGCAATAATGCAATGCTCCAACAGATCAAAAGTATGACTAACTGCTGTGTGTGTCTAAACATTCTGCTAACCTGTTTCTTTCTCTTTTTTCACCCTTAATGAATATGAGGGGATATAATATTATAACTATAGTTTGGACACTTTTCAAGCGGAGCGGGGGACCCGCCCCCTACGAGGGACACAGGTTCGTAGGGGTTGGGTTACCCAACCCGTCCGAAAGTGTGCGTTTTTCTACGAGGTCCGTGAACGTCCGAAACTCATAGAAAAATAGACAGACCTTTGAAAACGCAACGTCCATGCGACAAGAATTGTCCAAACTACTGTATTATAAGTACAAGCGTATATCAGAGTCGCAAATCATCTCTTATCTTCGGTGTGGAAACCCCTAAATTCATTCAGGGGAGGAAACACCGCTCTTGTAGTAAAAGTTAAGACGTGTTAGCACTCTGAAATCAGAGCGTTTCGCGCCTGTTGTTAATCGTTTATTTTTCATACTGTATATTGAAAACAAACCCTTTGCGTTAACGCCAGCGAGTCGGGCTAATCCGTATTTGACATGCCGAATGAGTGTGTTTTTGACCAATCCTTTCCCTAATAGAGTTCCGCCCACCCGTGTGCGTTTACCGCCTTTCGCTTCCTGTTGCCTATGCAACTCTCTGCGTTTTATCGGTATCGGTGAGATACACAGAAGCGTCGTGGTATCGGGTATATCCAAACCGCCTACGCTATGATGTGCCAGACACCAACTGTCTACACAGTGTGCGTCAAAGGTTTCTGATAGTTTCTTTGAAGACTTCTTGAGACCTAACCTATCCCGTATCTCTTTGGTTTCCCACCCCTGTAAAGTGTAGAGTTCCCAACGCTTTTGGATTTCGCTATAGAACCACTGTTTACCGACTTCCAAAGGACTAAACGATTGATTCCACTTCTTTGCACGTTGTATCGTCGGCGCCTTAATATCTTCAACGCAGACATGCGTGAGTGGATAGAGTTTAGAAAGCCAATCAAGAACCCTTAACTTCCAATCCCATCTCGCACGCGTGCCTGCGGGGATACGGTCTCTATTAGATAGATTGTGCTTTTTCTGTTTGCGATTCGGACATTTTCGTGAACGCCGACTTCTACGCAACTCACTACGCTTCGCGACTTTCTTGCCGACAGTCCCGTGAGCGTCTGCTTGCACATTCAAGTAAGTGTGTGCCTCTGATTTGACGGTAAAGCCTTCTTTCTTGCTACCGGGGTCTACACCGACGACTATATCTTGTGTGTATGCGTCTTCGGGCGCATAGTTAAGCCGGATACAGAATATCCCATTAGACCAATAGGGCGTGGCTAAACCTTTCTTAATCAGCACGCCCGCCTTGTTAGCATGCGTAGGCATCAACTTCTGACCTGTTTGACTCGTCACCGGAACAAACATCGTTTGTAATCTCCCTTACGGGTTGTATATTGCCCCTTCCAGATCGTAATATCGGCATTGATATAGGACGAGGGGAGTATCCTAAATACTTTTGTGAACCACCACAGATATTACGATATTTTACTGTAGAAAATAGTTTAACTTGTGGAGTGAACGTTTGGTATACGCTTCGCACAAGCCCCCGACTTCAGTCGGGGGTTATTGACTTCGTGTGTATCACTGGTAATTCATAGCACGCTGCCTCACGGTCATTCCGCACAAGAAGGTAGCGACCCGCAAGTGCTGGGGTGTTCCAGGTCCTACCTTTTAGTGCCGCGAAACGTGCATGTTCTATATGGTTTTCCGGATCCGGTGCTACAAGCACAACTTCACCTGATTCGGTGAGTACCAACAGAACATCCGAAACTAAAAGGGTCTGTCCATGTCCATATCTACCGCGTTTCCATTGACGGGTGCCATCGGCTGGGTTTATGCAAGCGAAGATACCGTCGTCCAGACCGTACAGATAACCTTTGTAATAGACAATGTTAGTGAATTTTGCTTTGAGGTATATCGTTTCCCATAAAACTGAAACGTTGAATTCACCGGCTGGGTTACGCGAGATATGGTAGAGCTTGGCACCGACACCGTAACCCGTTGAGACGAGCAGTTTGTCATCGGCGAGCGGTACCGGTTGAGCAACACATTCTGCCCTTATTGGAGACCACGGTTGCTTCCACAAAAGTTGCCCACTCAACGGTTCATGAGCGGTGATTAATCCCTGGTTAAAGAGCACGATTTGTTCGGTCCCTACCAAGGTTGTCAAGAGGGGTGAACTATAACCACTTTTGGCTCTGTAACCTGTCCACACGATTTCGCCTGTTTCGCTGTGGTATGCCACGGCACCACCAGCACTAACGATAACGAGTTCACCAAGAACAAGCGGTGAGATGCTTACACCCCAAGGGGGCATCTCTGCTTGGTTTTCTTCAAAAATATTGGTCGTCCAGAGTGGTTCACCGGTCTCAAAGTCGAGACAGTTCAGAATCCCTGTTGAACCGACAGTGTAAACCCGATTTCCTGAAATCGTTGGTGTCGCTCGTGGACCTAACCCCGCAGGAGGTGTATTGTAGCGTGCCGAGTCTTGATGGCTCCATTTTATTTCGCCGGTGTGTAATTCATAACAGACCACTTTTTCCCAGGCACCTTCCTGTTCTTGTGTGATTGCTGAATTGCCAACGACTGCAAAGCCTGACCAGCCTGCCCCAATCGGTTGTCGCCAAACGAGTTTCGGTGGATGCGTGTCCCAATCAAGATTTAACTCGATACCCGACACGACACCGTTCCGATGCTGCCCGAGGAATTGTGGGGAGTCCATCGCGGACATTTCGGTATTGGACGTGCTGCTGGAATCCTGACGAAAAGTCGTGGGTTGCCCCTGCCATCGCCATTCAAATATAGGCGTAAGATCGCCACTGAATCCTTTAAACTGGAATAGACTTGCGCTCAGAAAGACACACAAAAGGACTATGGCAACGGCAAACAATCGAATCCGCCAGCGCAAACGAGAAAAACCTAATAGCCACAAGGTTCCCAGGAGGGTTGTCAGGATAACAACCATGGTCGTCCAAAGGACCTTGTCTTGGCGATGGCCTGCCTCCAATATCCAGATTACCATCATGCCTAAAACAGCAAGGCTAAGGATAACAAAAAGAGGCCACCAGCGAATCGGTTTTTGCGTCTGCGCCACTATGAGAATTCCTTTTTTCTACATGAATTGTGAAATGCAACGTGAATTTCGACATCGTATGCTGCTTCACTAACTATAATAAGGCTTTTTACAAAAATTTGTCAAGTAAAAATTATATAAATCGGTAATTCCTGACTTTGTAGGCGCGGTTCGAGACACAAACTTTTCATGTGGTTTAAGACCTTTTCTATAACCTCTGGCAACTGGTAACTGACAACTAAATGCCTCAAATAAATCTAATGAAACCTTGCAAAATAATAGGCGTTATGATAAAATAGTAACATACGAAGATAAAAAATATTCCGTAATGGAGACAACAAGATGCGTTTTGAAAACCGAGTTGCATTTGTAACAGGGGGCGGCGGACCGTTAGGTATCGGAAGAGCCGCGTGTTTGGCCTTCGCTCGCGAGGGCGCGTCTGTTGTTGTCGCCGGGGGCAGAAGCGCAGATGCTGTTGCTGACGAAGTGCGCGCCGAAGGCGGAAAAGCGATTGCTGTGCCTTTGGATGTTACAGTGCCTGAGCAGGTTCAAACGGCTGTAGATACGACTGTGGATACATTTAAACGGATTGATATTCTATTCAATAATGCAGGTATCCTCGGTCCTCAGAAGTTATTTGAACTTACGCCAGAGCAATTTGATAGGGTAATGGCGGTTAATGTGAAAGGGTGTCTGCTATGTGCACAAGCGGTCGCTAAAGTAATGGTAGAGCAGGGGATACCCGGACGTATCATTAACAATTCTTCTATCTATGCTGAGGAATCACACGTTGGGGTACTCAGTTATTGTGTCAGCAAAGCCGCTCTGAATAGACTCACACGGAGCTTGGCTTTGGAACTGCGTCCACACGGTATCACGGTAAATGCTGTTGCACCCGGTGGTGGTGCACCGACCGGTATGAACGCATCACAAAATATTCCTGAAGATAACACGCTACCGGATTTGCCATCTGCCGCTGTAGACGCACCGCCTCTTGAACGCGGGGCAACTGTATGGGACTATATCGGAGCAGTATTATTTCTCGCCTCCGATGAAGCCGCCTATATTAGTGGTGATATTGTGACGATTGACGGTGGAGCCGTTTCGCGCCGATAAGTTGTGAGAGGAGAAGATTCTTGTCGTTCGTTGATACTGATACTTTGAGAGCTTTCTGTCTGGCTGTCTTTGGATGGCTTAAAGCGCACGGGTTGATAGTCGGTATTATTTCCGGTGCCAGTTTGGTCGGTAGTATCTTCCTTTGCGCACTCGTCATCGTTTACCTACCCTTTGACTATTTTCGGTCCAAAAGGCGGGCGAGTCGTATCAGACGACCTGTTTTATGGGGCATTCTGATCGTCCTGAAAAATCTGCTTGCTGTTATTCTTATTATTGTTGGGATTATCCTGATACCTTTACCGGGACAAGGCGTTTTGACGATACTGATTGGTCTTGTCATCAGCGATATTCCGGGCAAACGTAAATTGGAGCGTCGAATCATACGTTCACCAGCAGTCCTATCAGCCCTGAACCATATCCGTTCCCGTTTCAATCGTCCACTGCTCGTATTAGATGAATCAACAACCGAATAACTTTACTTGCCGCTGACGATAGCATTTACCGCGGCACAAATTGCTTGTGAATCTCCAATAGCCGCTGAAGTTCTTCAATCGGTTTCTCAGCATCATCCACACGCAGATCGATATACCGGTCGTTGAAACCGCCGTAACCGCCCTGCTCTCGAACAACAAGCAAGGCCGCTGACTGCTGTCCACGTGTATCTCCACCGTGTTCTTGCCCAGCGAAGAGTGCAGCCATTAATTTATCTGCAAGTTCACCTTTCGTTTCCTCAAATGCTTTCCCCATCGCCTTAACGACATCTTCACCCGCGAGAATATTGCCTTGAGCTGTGTAGTGTTTACCTGAGACAGCACCTGCCCATTCATTACATTCATCGCCTGTATAGTTAGCAACGTTTCCTTTCGCATCAACGATACCTACCTGCCGCGTTGCCCGTCCGGGGTCATCTGCAATCAGCCGTTCCAAACTCTGCTTCGCCGAGAGTCCACTTTTGAGCAATTTCAAACCGTTAGGTCCGTAAGTCGTGTTTGCCCAAGATTGGGTCGCAATCGCTCCGATACCGGCTTCAGCCCACGGCACAACCGAGCCGACCGCGAAAAATTTGGATTGTACAGCGATCCCAAGATCACCCGTTTCCGTATCATATCCGACAATTGAAAACGTCGCAACAGGAGACAGAACAGGTTTTTCGTTAGATATATCGGGTTCGGAAAGGTGGAACAAAAAACTCAGTGGTATTAAAAGCATTTCCTGTGTTTCCTAAATCTCCAGGCCCGGTAGGCGCTATTTGTAATCGCCTAATCTTCCTCAAATCGGATTTTCATGGCGGCAGCGTGTCCTTCAAGTCCTTCTACTTCTGCCAGTTTGACAACTGACGGTGTGACTTTCGCTAAAGCAGTCTTGGTGTAAGAGACAAGGCTTGTTTTCTTGAGAAAATCGTCAATGTTTAGGGGCGAGGCGTAGCGTGGAGCGGTACCAGTGGGTAGAATTGCGTTGGGCCCGGCAATATAATCTCCAACCGCTTCTGGAGAATAAGGCCCGACAAAGATAGCTCCGGCATTTTCGACATCTCCAAGCCAGTCCATAGGATTCTCTACGTGGAGTTCGAGGTGTTCCGGGGCAATTTCATTGGCGACCGCTACAGCTTCAGCAATAGTGGAAGTGACAAAAGCAACACCGTAGTTTTTAAACGCTTCTGTCAGAAGATCGTGGCGAGGTAAGGATTTACCTTGTACCTCAATAGCTGTTTTGACTTGTTCAGCGAAACCCAATGAGGAGGTAACAAGGATCGCAGCACACTCGGGGCCATGTTCCGCTTGTGAGATGAGATCGGCAGCGACATAATCTGGGTCAGCTGTGCTATCAGCGATAACAAGAATTTCGCTTGGACCCGCCAATTTGTCTATGTCAACATGTCCATAAACCTCTTTTTTCGCAAATTGTACATAGAGATTCCCAGGACCAACAATTTTATCGACAGGCGGAATAGTATCAGTCCCATACGCCATCGCTGCTACGGCTTGTGCACCGCCACATTTGTAGATTTCTTGAATGCCGCATTCCGCTGCAGCAACGAGCATATACGGATTAATATTCCGGTTGCGCATTGGCGCAGTACAGACAACTATCTCTTTCACACCAGCGACTGTAGCTGGAAGCACGGCCATCAATAAAGAAGATACCAAAAGCTGGCTAACAGATGGTACACAAACCCCGATGCGCTTCAATGGACGAATCAACTGCCCAAGCACTACGCCATTTGCCTCTGTTGACATCCACGAAGTCCGCAGCTGCTTTTCGTGAAATCGTTCAATGTTGGTTCGGGCGTGTGTAATCGCCGCAATATATTCGTCGGTGACTTCTAAATAGGCGTTCCCAATTTCTTCTCTTGATACCTTCAGCTCTTTAACGGTGATACGGGGAGCATCTAACTTACGAGTATATCGCACAACAGCTTTATCGCCTTCGGCCTGCACATCGCTCAAAGTGCGATTGACTGTTTTCAAGATACTTTCATCTTCCAATTTACCGCGTGCTTTCAACTTTGAGAGGAAAGTATCAGCCTCTGTGGTATGGGTTTCAACAATTCGTAGCATTCGTGAATAACCATTCCTTTCCCCTGGCAAGGAAGAACAAGATTAAACATCTTTGTGTGAGTAGATTGGCCTCTAAGTTTAGGCAGGACAGTTCATTCAGTCGCTGACCCTCGTAATATTCGCACCGACGTTATTCAGTTTTTTCTCAATAGACTCGTACCCACGGTCAATATGATAGACCCGTGAAACGATAGTCTCACCTGAGGCTGCCAGCCCAGCCGCAACCAATACCGCGCCAGCACGTAAATCGGAAGCCATTACAGGCGCGCCACTGAAATTCGGCACACCATTGATAATCGCTTTGCCACCATCAAGCATAATATCCGCACCCATCCGATTGAGTTCCGCAGCATGGATAAACCGGTCTGTGTGAACATTTTCGTTGATAATACTCGTTCCCGATGCCAAACAAAGCATGCCCATGATTTGCGCTTGCATATCCGTCGGGAAACCCGGAAATGGAGCCGTAGAGACATCAATGCCTCTTATCTCGCGCGGTGTTGTGACCCGAACGCCGGTATCATCCCAATCTAATTCAACGCCTGCCGCAACGATTTTCTCCGAAATCGCCGGAATTTGTTGCTGAGTAATCCCCTCAACATAAACGTCGCCTCTGGTAATCGCACCTGCAACAATAAAAGTGCCCGCCTCAATGTCGTCAGAGATGACGGTATGTTCAGTCCCACGGAGCTGTTTGACCCCACGAATCGTTAGAACGGATGTACCGATACCCTCAATATCTGCCCCCATTGCCTTCAGGAAACGAGCAAGATCAGAAATATGCGGTTCACAGGCTGCACCACGGATGACGGTTGTCCCTTGTGCCAACGTAGCAGCCATCATTACATTCGCTGTCGCACCGACACTCGGTCCGTGTTGACCGGTAAGATACATCTCTGTACCGATGAGTCGCTCCGCTTGCGCGTATATGTACCCCTTTTCTACTATCACTTCCGCACCCAGATGCTCCAAGCCGCGGATGTGCAAGTCAATCGGACGCGGACCGATCGCGCAGCCGCCCGGAAACGATACTTTTGCTTTTCCAAGCTTGGCAACGAGAGGCCCCAGAACATAGATGGAGGCTCGCATTTTTCGCACGAGTTCGTAAGGCGCTTCATATTCCAAGTGGTTTATCGGTTCAATATAGAGTGTTGAATTTTTAAATTTTATTGTAGCACCCAACCCTTCCAACACAGCGCGAAGGGTCATTACGTCTGTTAAGTTCGGCACGTTATGTAGCACACTGACACCGTCACCGAGAATCGCAGCAGCAACCGCGATCGGAAGAACCGCGTTTTTACAACCACTGACCGGGATTGTCCCTTCAAGTCTGGTTCCGCCTTTGATTATTAATTTTTCCATTTTCTGTCTCCTTCACAAATCTTCGTCACGGGATATAGAGATTTTACTCTCTCTATAGCATAAACGATGCCAATTGGGTACCTGTTACAAACTACCGTGTTACAAGGGTTTTGGGTTTAAAGAATTGTGTCAAAATAGACACATGTTATCGCTCTTTCGCAGAATTTACTTGTAGGGACGCGCAGTTTCTGATAATATGTGCCCCATGGTAGATGGAAATTCTCGGTTAAGAAACCCTTCTCTAACAAGCCAGCCGCCCTTGGTTTACGCCAAGAAGTGCTGAATTGTTAAAAAGTGCCTTCTTAACTGAAAACTAATAACCGATAACTGAAAACTATAAAAAGGTAAAACAGATGGCAGACAAAACATATCGTGTCGGAATTATTGGATGTGGCGGCATGGGACGTTCACACGCAAATAATTGGACCAATACAGGGCGTGCCGAAGTGGTCACCGCTTCCGACATCAGTGAAGCATCCGCCGCGAAATTCGCTGAAGAATTCGCACTCCCAACCCACTATACCGATTTCGGTGAAATGTGTGAGAAAGAGAATTTAGACATCGTTAGTATCACCACATGGCAGAGCGTTCGCGCCGAACCAACAATCGCCGCCGCTGAAAACGGGGTCTTGGGTGTTATTACCGAGAAACCGATGGCGGCTTCTGTCGGCGACGCACAAGACATGATGGAGGCTTGTGAGAAGAACGACGTGAAATTGGTTGTCGGACACCAACGCCGGTTCAGTCCACAGAACTGCGAGGCACGCCGACTCATCCAAGAGGGCGCAATCGGCCAACCGCAAGCCATGCTCCGTCGCGACGGACACGGATTGCTGAACCGTGGAACGCACGAAGTTGACGAAATGCGTTTTATCCTCGGTGATCCAGATCCGTTATGGCTTATTGGTCAGGCAGCACGGAAAACTGACCGTTGGGAACGCCGTGTGAGAACCGAAGACCTCTGTATGGCAGAAATCTGTTTTGATGGTGGGATCCGCGGTATCTACGAAAGCGATTTGCCAGAACCCGGACTCCGAGGCGATGCAGTTTATGGGGATGATGGGCAGCTGCGCCGTGGTGGCGATGGCACGATCGAACTCTTGAATAGCAAAGCCGCTGGATGGCAGACTGTCAAACCCCGCCAAAGCGAACCGAATCAGTTTACTGAGATGTTAGCCTGGATCGAAGGCGATGTTGATGAACACCGCAACGCTGGCAAACACGGGCTTTGCACGATCGAGATCCTCATGGCGATTTACGAATCGTTGCGCATACAGGACGTAGTAACCTTCCCCTTAACAACGCGGCCGAACCCGCTCGACCTATTGGTTGAAGGCGGTAAACTACCGGTGTTTGTTGAAGGGCGTTACGATATCCGTGCCCCGTTTCCAGAAGAGAAAAAGTAGCGTGATGATTGTCGGACCTCGGCTATCGGTTCTCGGACAAGAACAGTATGTGGTGTTTGCAGAATCCGCAACTGCCTCAATAGGTGTCAGTTTTCAGTTCAAGAGCGACTCTGTAATAATTTACGACTTCCTACGAGGACTCCAAGTTTGGATAGATTGTTACAGAATCTTAACTGAAAACTGATAACCGATAACCGATAACTAATACTCAGCAATCCACATCTTTCCCGTCACTGCCATAAACCGCCAAACGTTCCTGTGTTGTAACTTCGACAGCACTCGCCGGTTTGTAATGGAACTGTAGCGCACGCCGCCGCTGCTCAGATTGGTTCACAGGACTCCCGTGATGCGTCAACCCGTGCCAGAAAAGACAGCCACCGGGCTTCAGCGGCACCATCGTATCACGTCCAACGGGTACATCCGTATCGCAAATCTGCCAATCTCGACGTTTGAAATGGATCATCGGTCCTTCGATATGTGAACCCGGAATGATGTGCATGCACCCATTTTCAGGGGTCGCTTTATCTAACGCAACCCATACACCGACAACCGTTGTACCCTCTGGTAGGTTAAAATAGGCACAATCCTGGTGCCACGGCTTTTCCGACCCGAAGCGCGGCGGTTTGACGAGTGCCATATCTTGGAACAGTTCCGGCGTATCTCCCATAATCTGTTCAAGCACACCGAGCAGTCCTGAATGCGCTGCCAGCGCGTTCAGACGTTGTTCGTAGTCTACAAACCCGAAGATCTTCCTGATAGCATCACGGCGGTCGTTGCCTTCCATCTCGTCCTTCTGTTTGACGAGTGACGGCTCAAATTGGATCGCTCGGAAGTCGGGGCACTTCCCATCCATAAGATGCACCATGCCTGCCAATGCGTCTTCAACTTCCGTAGGACTAAAAGCGTCGTTAATAACGAGATAACCGTGCTGGTGAAAATAATCAATATCCGCCTCGGTTACGCCTGGAAATCCTCCGGAAATCCCTTTGGCAGCTGTATCAAAACGGTAAAGGTCAAGCGGATACGGAATTTGGACGACATCGCTATGTTCGCCTGTCGTTGCGTTATTCATAAAGAAACTCCTTTGTAGCAAGCTGCGCCTTAAATTTCTCCCCTGCTTTCGCGGGCCATTAGCGTCAAGAAATCGTCAACCCGATCAATAGCCCCTTGGGCGCGGTCACGTGCCGATGCGTCTTTCTCCTCTTCAGCCAACCACTGTTTCCGCTTCGGTAGCCACTCATTTGTCAGGTGGTCAAGTTGGTTCAGGAAGTGCGGATCCTCGGTTACGCTCACGAAATATTCGATGATACCGAGCAGCCCGTATTTCCGATTGATCTCCATATCGTCTAATTCGTCTACCATTTGCAAGAAAAGCTGCTGATTTCTGTCCTGTCGCCCTTGGGCAAGCTCACGAGAAGATTCAGTTAGAAGTTTGTCAACGAATTCCTGCTTCGAGTTAATCCAGCGCGGCAGGTTCCGCACATAATCCTCTAAATCGAAACTTCCCCGTTGGAGTGCGAAATAGGAGTGAATGTGAATGTTTCGGAAAAAACCGGTATAGCCGACGTTCGGATCCATAGTGTCTGCATCATAGAGGATCTGATTTTCGATCCTGTTGTAGAGCAGTTTAAAATTCTCCTCTGTGAGGTTCGTAGGCTTTAGATGTGCGAAGACAACAGCTGTCGCAGCTTCTACGAAATCCGGTTCAAAGTCGTACATCGCCAAGATATTTTCAGTAATAACTGCCCCGGACTCGTGATGGACCTTGCCGTGGAGGTTATGCTTGTTGTAAAGTTCCGTAACGATGTTCTGACCTGCTGGTGTCAGCGTCTCATTTAGCCATAAACCGTCCGGGCTGAAAAGGCGTTTTCCTTCCGCGTCGGTCTTAAAATCACCGTCATAGCGTTTAGTGATGTCGTGCAGCGTGCCAGCAACTTCAAGCAGTTTCACGTCGCCGCCTTCTCGTCTACCGAGTTCCATACTCGTCGCACGCACACGCATGGAGTGGTTCCATGTATAGTGTCGCCATTGGAAACCAACACGGTTGTGTTCCCAAAGCGCGAAGGTTTCGTTGACTAAAGTTTCCAATTCATTCAAAACTTGGCTGTAGTTCATAAGAACTCCTTTTCATATTAGCACGCCACTTGATGGTATATCATGAATTGTTCAATATACTATAGGATTAAAAGGTTGATATGTTCTTATATCGCACGCTGATCAGCGACAAGCCGTGTGCAGGTACTGACATCCCTGCTGCAGACCTATCTTTGGCTTCTAAAATGCGGAGAAGCTCGGTTTTAGCAGCCTGATATTTCATATTTTTCGCGCCGCTTGCAAGCAAAAACTTGCGATTAAAAGTTAGGACCGTGCCGACGATCCCACGAACCATACCACGCAGAAACGAATCGGCTTCGATTTCAAAATAGATGTATGGCGCTTTCTGCCACCAACCCGCCTCGTAGATTTCACAGACAGGGTTTATGCGGTCACTCCCTGTCTTTTGGAAGGAAGAGAAGTCCTTTTCCCCGATCAGGATTTGACTGAGGTCGTTTATTCGCGCGACATTGAGCTCTTCCGAGCAGAAGTAACTTGTCTGTCGCGAAAGCGCACTCGGGTATTCTCTGTTCAGGATCGTGTACCGATACCGCCGGCTTGTCGCACTGAAACGGGCATGAAAATCGGCGGACACCTCTGTTGCAGAACAGACAACAATATCCCGTGGTAACGTGGCGTTGAGGCCCTTCTGAAAAGCAATGAGCGGTATCTGTGAGATCGTCCGAAAATTCGCGACCTGTCCCGCCGCGTGGACACCGCTATCTGTCCTCCCTGCCCCGATGATTTGTATCGGGGTTTTTGTTAACTTTCCCAAGGCATCCTCAATTGTACCTTGGATTGTTGGAAAGTTCGGTTGCGTCTGCCAACCGTAGTAGTTCGTACCGTCGTATTCAAGCACGAGTTTGATATTCCGCATGGTGTCACCCTGTCGTCGGGCATCTGAAAGCCTGATGCATAAAGAGTATCACATTTTCTCTTAAGTGTCAAATCAATTGTAGAGAGGCATTCAACGATCAGCCATTAGCCATCAGCATGTGGTGGATTTTCTAATTACGCTGATGTTGTCTGAGTCGTTATCTTCAAAATTTTAGGATTTTTCGGAATTAGAGATTCTCTACTGAAAACGAACAACTCATAACTGACAACTATTGCTCTGACAACTGATAACTAATCAAGCAATTGACAAATGCAAAGCAAAGATATATAATGAGAATTGAAATCCATATCCGAGTCGATTCGGGTAAGAGACAAAAATGAAAGACGAGACCCAAGTTTATCACATCGGAAAAGAGCATCGTGGTACCCGCTTAGATCGCTTTCTGATCAGCGCGACGCAAGAGATGTCTCGAACCTATCTGCAGCGACTGATTCGCAATGGCGATGTCACCGTCAACGATAAGGTGGCGAAACAACCGAGTTATCTGCTTCGCGATGGCGACCGCATCTGCTTAACGCTACCACCGCCGCGACCTCTGGACACTATAGCACCTGAGCACATTCCGCTTGACATTCTTCACGAGGATAGCCATTTACTTGTTTTGAATAAACCCGCCGGAATGCTCGTTCATCCTGCGAACGGCGTAAACGATGGCACGCTCGTCAACGCGCTGCTGGCGCATTGTACCGACCTATCCGGCATCGGTGGTGTAGAGCGGCCAGGGATCGTTCACAGGTTGGACAAGGATACGTCTGGAATCCTCGTTGTTGCGAAAACGGATGTTGCGCACCGGAAACTCTCCGCACAGTTTGAGCAGCATAGCATTACACGTCAATATCTCGCTGTTGTCTGTGGCACACCAACGGAAGTTACCGGGACCATTGATGCCCGAATCGCAAGAAGTCGACGCGATCGGCGACGAATGACCACCGTTAAAACTGACGGACGGCATGCCGTCACGCACTATGAAGTTTTGGAACGGTATCCACAATTCGCACTCGTTCAACTCACACTCGAAACCGGACGGCTCCATCAGATCCGTGTCCATCTGCAACACATCGGGCACCCAGTCGCTGGGGACACTGTTTATGGCGGTGAACGACGCGCCTTAAACGATGCCGATACGCCAGCGTTGAAACAGGCACTTGCGCAGCTCAAGCGTCAGGCACTACATGCCCGCCTGCTCGGCTTTGAACATCCGGTTACGGGTGAAAGTTTAACGTTTTCAGCACCAATGCCGAAGGATATACAGCGGATTGTAGATGCTTTGCAAACGTATCAAAATTAACGGGTGTTCAACTTCGGTTGAACGCACGTGAAGCCCAACACTTAAAACTATAATCTTGAAAATCTTGGTTCAGACAATTAACAAGGGAATCTATCTATGGAATATGTCAATTTTGGAAAAGCAGGCGTTAAAGTAAGTCCACTCGCTTTAGGCTTAGGATTCAGAGGACAAGGCGACGAAGCTGCCGCCCAACGGTTAATTGAGCATGCCATTGACTCCGGCATCAACCTCATTGATTGCGCCAACATCTATGGACCTATGGACGATCGTGCCAACATCGGTCGCTCAGAGGTCGTACTCGGTAAAGCGATTCAAGGCAAACGGGACGATGTGGTGATTACCTCAAAGGTCTTCAGCCAAATCGGTCCAGGTCCAAATGATGCCGGTTTGTCGCGCTACCATATTATGCGCGAGGTGGAACGCTCCTTATCACGCCTGAACACCGACCATATTGATGTCTATCTTATCCACGCGCCTGATGAAACGACACCGCAAGAAGAAACCGTTCGCGCAATGGACGATCTGGTACGTTCGGGTAAGGTACGCTATATCGGCTGCTGTAATCATCAAGCATGGCAGGCATGTAAAGCTCTCTGGATCGCTGATAGAATTAACGCAACCCCTTACATGTGTATCCAGAATATGTATAACCTGCTAAACCGAGATTTGGAGACCGAGATGTTCGGCTTGGTGCGTGAGGAAGGATTGGGTGTGATGTGTTATAGTCCATTAGCTGTCGGCTTATTGAGCGGGGTCTACTCACCAGATGAACCACCTCCCGAAGGTACTTTATGGGGAACACGCCTCCGAGATGAGTTCGCGCAACGGATGAGTGGCGCAACCGGACAGGTAATAACAACGCTCAAGCGACTCGCAGCGGAGTTGGGAAAAACGCTTGCACAACTCGCTGTCGCGTGGGTGTTGTCGCATCCAGAGGTCACAATTGCAATCAGTGGCAGCGATACAATTGAACAACTCGACGATACACTCGGCGGTGTCGGTTGGGAACTTGATGCAGCAGTGCGGGATGAATTGGACGAGGTCTCGCGTTCGTTTGTCCGCCTCATCGCACCACCAGCTTAGTTTTCCAACAATTGTAAGTGCCGTTTCTAATCGTGCTTACCACTCCCCCGTCAAAGCCCCATGCTTTAGCTTGGGGATGTAGACGGCTAAAGGTATGAAAGCCAAAATAGATTTGACATTCACACAGAAATGTAGTATAATTAATATTAGCACTTGGTTAGGATTTCTACCTCTCTCACTTGAGAGAGTCCTAACCGACCTTGTAGAAAAGGTCTTGGGTGCGAAGTGCGACACCACTAAAAACATGTATCGGGCAGCTAACGCTTAAAGTTTCGGAGCGAAGGTGAAATCTCGCACGCTGTATTGCTGCCCCCTTTTTCAACTTTTCTCTCCATTTTGGAGAGAGGTAGGCGGGGATAGCCGTGAAAGTTTTTCGCACGATATGCCTACGGGGATTTTTCACCCTGTAGGGAATCGCCTACGGGTGGAGACAGCGTAAGACAGTTGACCTTTTGGAAAACTGCTATTGTCTACGAAGCCGAAGCCCCTACCTTTAGGTAGTGGGTGCTATCACA
This sequence comes from uncultured Poribacteria bacterium, assembly GCA_951828385.1. Lineage (GTDB taxonomy): Bacteria > Poribacteria > WGA-4E > WGA-4E > WGA-3G > WGA-3G. The sequence continues at coordinate 840,300 of OX639973.1, read as the reverse complement.
ATTGTTGTTGTTAGAACCTCTTAAAATCCGTGAAATCTGCGCAATCCGCGTAATCCGAGATTTGCGGCGTACTCGACCAAATGCGACGTGCATTCAGGCAATAATCGTAACCCTTCAGAGAAAACAAAAAAGGCGGATCCGAAGATCCGCCTCCACATTTTCTGCCTTTACGATTCCGACACAGTTTGATAGCGTTCCCACGCGTCGCCTGCAGCGGCAGCTTGACGTTCCAATTCCGTTCGCCACCCAACGACTTCGCCAGCCTTGATACGTTGGATGTCAAAACCAGCATAACGATCTTCAAGCCTATCGCCGAGTTTGTGGTTTGCTGCCCAGCGATCCCAGGCGGTCTTCATCCATTCATGCGGGAGCGCCTCACGGACAGCGGGGTCGAGCTGCCATGCAAATCGCGCATCCACGACCTTTGGCTCCTCATCGGAGGGACCGCCCCATTTTGACCAACCGATGGATAGCGTGTTACGTTCACGCTCAGGCACGGTATGTCCCGTATGAATCGTTGTGCCGTTACGGATGAGGGCTTGTCCAGCTTTCAGTCGAATCGCGACTTGTCCAGGGAGTGGATCCGTACCGTTCCAACTCGGCGTATAGGGCACACCTTGATCCTTCATGGACTTCGGAAGCAGCACGTCATGCTCAAGCGGGGTCCGCCACCGGCTGTGGCTCCCGACAACGAGTTCATGGCATTCATCGTCTGCGAGTGCTAAAAACATACCCACACCCTTCCGATCGGTAATGCGTTTCTCGTTGTCCTCCTGAATTTCTTTCCAGCGGATCCGCTCAACTTCCTCGGAATAGGCTTCGGTGCCATCTCCACGGTCATCTTCTTGTGAAAAGTAACTTTTCCCTGTGCCCCACCATGTTGTGTCTCTATGCCACCCAAGTCTATTTTCTTTTTTACGAGGGTTGCACCAGAGGAGTATATTGGTCATCACAAGTTCTTCAGGCTCCGCACCGCACCACAACTTGACGAAGCCGGTGAAATCTGGCGACCCGTAAAATTCAGTGAAAACGGGTTCTTTGAAAGCCGGATGGATGATGCCTCGGATTGCCCAAGGTTCATTCTCGCCTGCGCGGTGAACGTAGCCCTTTGAACAGTCGATAATATCGTAGCCGTTTTCTGGCGCGCACGCTTGCGTAACGCGACGACCCGCCTCTCGAAGCGTCGGAATCCACGGATTGTCAACAAAATCGTTGATGATGACAAAACCGTGTTCCCTTAAATGTTCCAGTCTTTCAGGTGTGGCTCCGGGGGCTGCGAGTTCCGGTTTGAAATCAGCAAACGCCGGCGCGCTATAGACTTCTTTCTCAGGTGATTGATCGTTGCTCATTATCGTTCCTCCTTTGAAACTTCTTGAACACTCACCAAAACTTGGAATTATACTATCACAGACTTTCACAAATTTATCAAAAACCACAATCTGGAAATCAGAACCATTTGATCCTCTTAACTGACAACTAATAACCGGTAACTGACAACCCATTAATGCATCTCAATTGAAAGCACATAACTCAGAATCGTCACCAAAAGCCATGTCGCAACTAACACGATCCCAAACGGACGTTTCAACTGGTCACCCGATACGAAGATACCGCATCGGAAGACGATCAGAATAAATAGCATCGCGGGGAATAGGAACTGGAAGAACTGCCCATCCGCCTGCAGACCGCCTTGTGTTGCAGCGGCTGAAACACCCGCAACAAAGAGCACATTCAGGATGTCCGCACCGATAATATTTCCGACTGCCAACTCACCGTGTCCACGTCTGACTGCCGTTATTGCCGTCACTAATTCTGGGAGCGATGTACCGAACGCAACAAGTGTCGCTGAAATAATATGTTTCGGCACCCCAATGCGTTCCGCCATGACGCTCACGGTCGGAATCAATATCTGGGCAGAGACAACAATAATAGCGATTGATCCGATAAGTTTAAGGAGTATCCGAAAAGTATTACCTTCCTCGGCCTCGGCATGTGTGTCTTCTGTGTCTTCAGTATCTGACGGCATCGAACCCGCCCATCGAATAGACTGCCAAATATACAATCCCAGCAGCACAACGAAGACAACACCTACGAGTTGCGGCAAAACGCCCCCGTCACTAAAAACTTTCGCTGGAGATGACCACGGAAAACACGCTGCTACCATAAGGATACCGGCACCCACTTGCACATTTGATAATCGTGAAGCCAATTGGCGGTTAAGCGGTAAGGGCGCGATGAGGGATGCCAATCCAAGAATAAGTCCCGTATCACAAATAATCGAACCGACGGCGTTGCCGAGCGCGAGTCCCGGTTTTCCTTGTAGTGCAGATAGTACAGAGACTGCCGCCTCTGGTGTGGTGGTACCGACGCTTACAATCGTAGCACCAATAACGGCTTTCCCTAAACCCCACCGTGTTGAAAGCGCAACGGCTTCATCAACAAGCCAATCTGCACCTTTACCGAGTGTGAAGAGCGTCACTGCGATTATCAGAAAAAGAACCAGACTCGGAAATGTCCGAGCCAAAAGTTCGATCCAACCCGCATTGGCAAGTCCGATGAGTTCTTCAAGTGCCTCTGGATCTTGAAGCAAAGCCTGAAATTCGGCATCGTTGAATAATGCTTGAACTTCTGCATCCTCAATTAACGTTTTTAGGGCTTCTGGATCCGCACCAATGTGGCTCAGGTTTTCCCTTATATCCTCCGAGGTCAAGCGTGTAGAGCCCTTTGATGCTTTGAAAATATTCAAGACACTTTGAATTTCTGTCCGTTGGAGTGTTGCTTTATGCTTTTCAAATACCTTTTCGGCAGTGGAATCCTCAGCTCCGAAAACGGCGTGTGGAACTAAACTATGAAAAACACCAACTATAAAAATCGAAAAACAAACGAGAGTATATTTTTTCATTAACCCCTCCTTTTTTAACGTGATATACGATTACAGAGAATAGATTAACATATACCCTTAGTAAAGTCAAATGTGTTTCAAATACATTTATTCAGCGATTTGTTTTGTAGTGCTATCTGTCTGAGGTTATGCCCAGTTCTTTTTGTGAAATCGGGATGTTAAAAACGGCGCGATGCACTTGCATGGTTGTTCTGCGATACGCTGGTGCGGGTTGTTTATCTTCATCACTCACGGTAGACGAGTGTTCCATAGTAACAGTTTTCGGAAACCAGATGTTGGGTTCAAATTGTGCGAACTGGTATGTATAAGAAGTAAGGTTGTAGATTTTTTCACGCGGTAGGGGTGTGACCTTACCATCACGTCCCTCTCTGAATGTAGAGGTAAGGGATCGGGATCTACGGTGCGCTAAAATGCGGGTAGGTCGGTACGCTTTCTGTGGATCCAGCCAGATTTCGTTGGTCTGAGTTGCCTCAAAATTTGTGCCTTGCAGCGTCAAAAGGTAATGTGGTATTCCTTCAACGTTAACCCGCTGCACATCAACAGGTTTGTAGAAATTAATCATTCTTGTGAATTTAGATCCCCACGGTGGGCGACTCCACCGGCGAGGGTTGAACCGTTCTTCAAAAACATCCGATGGTATGTCTACACCCCAAGGAGGTCTGCCCTTATGTGCGGATTGCTGTTGCCATTCCGTCTTGGAATTTTCCCTGAAATACAGCGTTCTACCGTCCACCCGATATTGTAAGTGCATGTCGTGCCAGTTCCGGAGGGGTTTTCCATTTAATTCCCTCTTTTTGCGCATCTTGACATCGTAAAAGTGGCGATCGCCATCAAATCGATAGATGATATACCAATACCCCTGCTCTTCATACTCGCTCTCCGCCTTCTCTTTTTCGGGTCGCCTCAGGAGATTCCTGCCCCATGTCAGGAAACGCTCAAGATCATTCTTCCTTTGTTGAACGGCTTGGTTCATGGTTATTGAGAATTCGACCTCGCCGCTTTTAAATTTTGCGTTATAGGCAGTTGTTCCACTTATGATATCTTCAAGCAGTTGTGTCGATTCTGCGGAGAGAGGAGGTCTTAGCGTTAGGACTTGTCCCGTCCAGTGCTTCAAAAAGCGATCGCGAGCAATGAATGTCGCCTGTGAAGATTTGCCGGGTATGCCAAACACACGTACCGATTTTTCGGTTGCGGATTCAACGACAACAAAATCGTCTATAGCAGTAGTATCTGCTTCCGAAGGGTTTTCGGTATCGAATGAGGTTTTAAGGTAAGCGATAACGGGTGTTTCAAGTGCCTGTAACTGCTCGTAGTTGAGGTCGCGTTCCTGCAACTCAATGCCGATTCTACTGGCAACGTCAATGATGACAAAATTGACAACATAAGGGCCCCGAGCTCTTTCCACGACGATGTTTTCGACCTGCTCAAGCGATACCTCAAGATCCAAGAGGCTGGCGAGATGGTAGAGACAGACGGCAGCAGAGGTTACTTTCTGCCCTGCTGTGAAGGACGGTGAAAGTATGAGCAAAGTGATAAAGAGGGAGCAGACGAATAATTTCATGGTTTTTACGCAGACTCTGCCAACTGATACAGTATCCACGTCTTTTTAGTTGTTGCGGTTCTGCCAATCAATCTTATCAAGTGTAGCTGCTTCCCAGACCTCTTCAAAGAACGAATCAAGGCGCGAGACGCTCCGTATGGAGGCGACCTGATTCGCAACCGATTCTGGGACATCATTAAATCGGAACTGCAGCAGCTTGAGCACAGCTGCCTGTTTCGCCCGGGTCTCACCTTGTTCTATACCTTGTTCTCTGAGAACATCTGCCATCGATTTTGCCATTGTTTCTACCTCCAACTCTTGGGTATATTGACCTACTAACTTTATCAACTCTTGATGTTCATCAGCAGGACGACGATGCAGTATCAACAGCAGCAGATACTTAATAGCACGTCCCCACTGCTTAGATTGCTCTGTATCAAGTTCATTCAGGTGAGACATCGCCTCTACAAGCGTATCCACTAACGCAGCCTTACTTGCACGCTCCTTTTGAAGAACTGGACGATTTCTAACAACCCTTGGACGTATTCTATGTATTGCAGGAGCCATCTGGCGCTCCTATCGGGAAAATGTGTGATAGAAATGTCAAAAAAACTGCGTATATCTGTATCTTCGAGCATGTGCTCTCCTTTCGCCGATATGTTATAAGATAACACGATTTAACCGCGAATGCCAACAGAAATTATTCCAAACAACTAATTCCGTTTAATAATAAAAGGTATACGTCGGTCTATCAAGAATAATGCTTAAGATATTCCAGAAACTCCCCATCACAAAATCACCGAGTGCCAATCCGAGAAAAAGCGGCACTGTTTTCCGGTAGAGACCAAGCCCACCATATTTTAGCACACTCCATTTCGCAACGGCACTAATGATAAACGCCGCCCAAAAGAGATGGAGATGGAAAGAGACACCATAACCGAGCGGATGGATCGGCCACCAAAAGAGTCGACTGCGCACAGCGGAAAGCAGGATCGTAACGCAGAAACCGATCGTTATCGCAGCGATATGCCCTGGGTTTGCATCTTGGGGCGAAGTGAGCCAACCCTCAAGAAAACGATACGCACGTCCACCAAAACTGTTAATCTGCCCGCCTACTTTGCCAGAATTAACACCGAGCTCAAAAAACGTGTCCACCAGCATGAAGATGCACAACGGCATCGCAATGACTGTCAGCATAAGCATCAAACGCGATAGCCCCTTTACGTCAAGGTTACCGCGTTCGGCGAGTTTAAACGCTTCAAGCTGGTGCGGCATCGGGTGGCTCCGATTGTCTCTGTTAAACCAGAAAAAGAGGACAAACCACGTTAAGTTGCGTGCGCCGATCCGCCGAGTACCAAGCATGCTAACGAGGCTATGATGCGGCCCAATAAAAGTTGTTGAGTGAATAGGGAAACCGATTTGGGCGCGAATACGCGTCAACGGGATCGCAATCGTCGCAAAATGTGCGGCAAAAAATAGCACGGCGACCCACATCGCCATGCCGCCGCGCATCGCAAACCCAATGATGAATATTCCACCGAAAACGATCCCCAAAAATGCGGTTCGATACCGCATAGGCTCTCTTTCGTCTGCTATCTGCTTTCGCACAAACGCTGTGCGAAATGCTCGCCAAACCTGTCGACGTGTACCCCATAATGCAACTGCGCAGATACCGATGTATGCACCGATATTCTGCTCGTACGGATAAGGAAAGCCAGGGATGTTCTCCAATCCGGTGAGGATAGCAACAAAATATTGCACTTTATAAAGAAAAAAGAAGAGCAGACACGATGTGAGCAGCTCAAGCGGCATCAGGAAACCGAGTCCAACAGCGAACGGATAAACAATAATCGCATTCCCGCCACGGAGAAGAGCCGTCCACGGCCTTTCAGTAAATAGAGCGTCAAGTGGTATGTGCTTGTTCGGGAAAGCTGGAATCGAGGGAAAAAAGATGTTAACTCCATTCACAAGACTGATAATGGACGCGATGCCGAACCCACACCACATCGCTCGACTCCTTAAGAACCGATTTGTGTTGTAGGCGAGTTGATACGGAAGTTCAACAATCGGATACACGAGGCGTTCTTGTTCTGTCCACTGTTTGCGGATAATCACATTGATACACTGCATCACGAAAATCAGTGCAAAAGTGAAGGCACACCACCAGAACGTCGGGATCAGCCACTTCATCACATAATAGGTCTCAAAAAACGGCTCGTCGCCGAGATAGAACGCGCGAAGCACACTCGGATCATTGATCGTCAACCAGTCCGGTAGATAACTCCAAAATAGTTCGCGCCACTCGTTTTCAGGCGTGCCAAAATAGAAGGCATGAACGATAATGGAGACGAGTGGCAGAAACATATCGTAGGACATGAACAGCAACGTGATAGACATCAGCACATAGAGGCTAATCAGTTCACCGCCTGTCAGCGCATGCTTCGCTGCGTATTTTTTTACAACGATGTTGAGCATCGCGATGACCAGCAGTGTAAAAACAACACTGTAGAACGGTGCCATCAATGTTGGAAAGGTGTATCGGAGTGCCTCACATTCGATGTGCCATTTGTAGATGAACGGCAAGAGTAGCAGCGATATGAGGATGGTACGCACGGTGATCTTCTCATGGTTTGGCGTATCCGTATGCGAATGTGATAGAGGCATAATGCGCGTTTGAAGGACTGGGCAGTTGATGAAAGGTCTTGGTGTGTTGCTGCAGAAAAGTGAACCGTCTCTCTATATTTTACGTTTATTTACGTAAAAGTTCAAGGAATTCCATCTTGGATGTTGAGGTCAGAGAGGACATTTGATCATGGAAATCACACAAGTAGAAGCCTTCGCACTCCGGTTCCAAACTGGGAAACTATCAGAACAACAGGAAGACAATTATTACTTGCCAGATGAAGGATGGCGTTGCATCTACGCACGCTACCACGAAACAATGGTCGTGCGTATCACCACATCAGACGGCATTGTCGGCTATGGCGAAGGACAAAGTCCGGTTTCACCGCGCACCTCAAAAACAATCGTTGAGGATTTGTGTCGTCCGATACTGATGGGGCAAGACCCGTTTGACGTAGAATATCTCTGGCAACGGATGTTCACAGCGATGCGGGAGCGTGGACACTATACAGGTTTTTTTATTGATGCACTCGCGGGGTGTGATATTGCGTTATGGGACATCATCGGACAAGCGACAGGGAAACCAGTGCATAAAGTGCTTGGCGGTCGCTATCGCGATAGGATACCTTTGTACGCTGGCGTGAGCGGAACACCAGAATCAGCAGCAGCTAAGGCGGACGAATATGTTTCACAAGGGTACAGTGGTTTGAAAATTCACGCAACCCAAGACCGGGCAGAAATATTGGAGATCGTTGCTGCCGTCCGAGAACGGGTAGGGCCTAAGGTCAAGTTGATGGTAGATGTTCATACGCAGTACAGTATCCCGGACGCGATTCTGCTCGGCCGCGGGCTTGAAAAACTGGACGTGATGTGGTTAGAGTCGCCCACAGCACCGGAGGATATCCCCGGGCAAGCGGCATTGGCACAGGCATTGGATATGTCGGTCGCTATCGGAGAGTGGACGCGCACCCGTTTTGAATTGAGGGAAGTATTTGAACGCCGTGCCTGCGACATCACTATGCCTGATATTGCGCGCACGGGGATCACAGAAGGGAAACGCATCGCAAGCCTTGCGGATACCTATAACATTCCGGTGACACCCCACATCGGGGGCGGTGGTATCTTATCGATCGCCGCAACCATCCAATTTTCCGCGACGATCCCGAACTTCCTTATCATGGAACATTCCCCCGGCGCGTATGAGATGAAGGGACAAATCACCAGCCGAAAACCGGCCGTCAAAGATGGAGCTTTCATCCTTGACAATACCCCTGGCATCGGTGTTACCATTGATACTGAAGCGTTAGAAGCCTTTGCAATAGAGGGTTAATACCCCTTTTCTTTGTCCACAACGTTAGCCAACAGCTCTCCATTCACATATTTGCGCATGTTATCAATAAACAACTCCATTGCGCGTTTGGCGATGTTCTGCGATGCGCCTGCGGTGTGCGACGTTAAAATCACATTCGGAAGCGTCCATAACGGATTGTCCGATGGACACGGCTCGGTGTAAGTAACATCTAATCCCGCACCCGCCAATCTCCCGCTTTCCAACGCAGCAATAAGTGCCTCCTCGTCAACCACCTTACCACGACTGACATTGATGAAGAAGCATCCCTCTGGCAAGGCATCGAACTCTGCATGAGATAACAGTTTATGGGTTTCTGGCGTGATGGGGCAGCAGACCGTTAGAACGTCGCAACGCGATAAAAACTCCGGCAACCAATCAAGTTGTCCCAATTCATCAACGGTGTCCGGCTTTTCCATCGGTTCTGGATCCACCGCAATCACGTTGAAATCGAAAGCCTTCGCGCGTTGCGCGACCGCTCTACCGATGCCACCAAGCCCCAAAATTCCCATCGTCATTCCTGATACCTCAACACACGGCAACCACTTCCACTTTTTCTCTCGCATCAAGTCGAGTTGCGTGTGAATCCCACGGGTCAGGGCAAGGAGCAACGCGAACGCATGCTCAGCAAGTTGGGGCCCATACAACCGTTTGCTGTTCACCAGTGTGATAGCACTCTCTTTAAAAGCAGTGTACATTGAACCCTCCACGCCGACGAAAGGTTGCATCACCCACTGAAGGGATGTCGCATGAGGAAATGCCGCCTCTGGCAACGTTCCGTAGAGGATTTCAACATCTGAAAGGTGATCGCTGAGAGATTCGCCTTCCGGCAAAAAGTTTATTTCCATTTCCGGTGGCGCGTCCTGCAGCAGATCCGCAACCTCTTGGCTGATCCCACTCGCAATCAGCACCTTGATTTTAGCCATTGTAGTCTCCTTCGCTGTAAAAATTACTGTGAGAATTTTTTACATAAAATGAATGCATCAATATGGACGCGCTTGCCCTTCAACTCGACTCGGCAGTAGATCCATAGGGAATGGTAGTGACACAGGAATAGGTTTAACGTCCGGGAACAGCGAACCCACTCTCGGTTTCAACACCTTGCCGAGGTACGCCTCCACACCATCAAGTAAGTTTGATGGTAGACTTGTCCAAGTGACAAGCAAATTCAGATGCGCGTAGGCTTGAATTTGTGGGTCTGTGTTATGTGCCTTAAGTCTCTCTCTAATGTTTCCTTGCCCGACTTTGATTGTTACTGGCTCACCGAACTTATCCCAGTACCAAATGATGTAGATGAATCCTTTAAAGTTATCATAGTAACTATGACTAAAGTCTACTTCATCCAATGAACACCAAGCCTTGTTCTTACCTTTCGCCCAAAAGAGATTTATTGGCATTTGATTCATCATCAATCTTCGGGCAGGAGACCCCATCCTTTAGGTTGGGGAGGAATGCCCGCTCCTATATTTTTCTTGACAGTGCCATCAAAATGTAGTATAATGATAATATCACGTTGGCAGACATTTGTAGCGTTACTGCTTGGTAATGTGTCGGTTTCCTACCCACTACAAAGGGGTTAAAGGCGTGATACGTGAACACCCATGGCGAAAAAACGAAAGCGAAAACAAAAACGCGAGCGTCGGACGTATAAACATCAGATACGCGAGCATCCGCAAAATATGCGTCTCGGCAATATGCTTGATGATCTTGGTGATGTCCATAATCACTTTCTCAAGCTTGAGAACCGCTATTACCGCAGATATGGCAAATATGCGGGGCGTTACCGTCTGCAACCCCACTTGACGAACTTGCTGAAACGCACCAAGAAACATTGGGCATGGATACCGCGTGATACACTTGACGCGGTAATTGGACGTATCCACATCTCTTTTGAAAGGTTTTTCGACATCGTAGGTGTCGGTCGTCCGAAATACAAGAAACGTGGAAAATACCGTTCTGCGAAGTTTCAAAGTGGTTATCTCCTTGAAGAAGGTCGTGTCCGTCTCTCTTTCAAAGCGTGGGACGCACCTTCGCACTCCTTTAAATTCCACAAACGCTGGTTTTCTTTTCATCAGCACCGTGATTGGAAAGGGAATGTTTGCTATATCCAAATCCTTCGTGATGCTGTCGGCACCTATTGGCTCTATGTCGTGACCGATGATACCTCTAAAGAAGTGCTGCCTGCTACGGGTGAAAGTGTAGGTGCAGACTTCGGTATGAAAGACGCATTTTTGACGTTGAACACCGGTGAGAAAATACAATCGCCACAATTCTTGAAACACTCCTTGAAAGAACTCCGAACACTCAACAAAGCACTTAGCCGTAAAATCAAAGGTTCTAACAATTGGTGGCGTTGCCTCCGACAACTCGCACGACTCTATCGCAAAGTTTCTAATCAACGCAAAGATTGGCATTGGAAACTTGCCACGGACCTGTGTCGGCGATTTGACCTTATCGCCACTGAGACGCTGAACCTTAGAGGTATGAAACGGCTCTGGGGACGCAAAGTCTCCGACCTTTCCTTCGGGCAGTTTGTTGAGATTCTGAAGTTCAAGTGTTTCAAACATAATCGTGAGTTTCGTCAAGTTGGACGATGGACCCCTACAACCAAGCCGTGTTCGGATTGTGGGTATCACAACGAAAATCTTTCTCTCTCTGATAGGCAGTGGACATGTCCCGAATGTGGTTCTCATCACGACAGAGATGTCAACGCTGCGATAAACATTTTGAGGGCTGCTTGTGGTCCCTCTGTGGAGACAGTGTAAGCCGTTTTTTCGGAAACGCTACTGTCTACGAAGCACAAGCCCCTGCCTTTAGGTAGTGGGTGCCTTGACTAGGAACACCCCGAAATACATAGGTGCCATCGTCAAATTGACTCGCCCATTCCAGGAAATCACTCAACGTTTCCACAAGTTCAGGTTCTATTCTCGCCACTTAATCTAATCCTCTCAATATGGGTTTGTCTGATTTTATTTTTTTACTTTTTCGTCTCTCCGCAAAAGTAGATCGGTGTTAGGCATACCAAGCGGAGAACTCACTTTTTAGTGCTAACTGAAGCTGGAGGCTATATAATCTACCACATGAACGAGAAAAATTCAACGCAAATCGGTTTTGGGTTTCCGAATTAAAAAAGTCAAAGATCCTATCAGCAGAAAATCGAGAGCAACGAAGGACTGAATACTTCCGTTGCCCCTCCCTTTTCTATTGACAGAAAAACAAATCTGCGCTAAAATCGCAAACAGATTGACACTAAAAGGAGAGGCTGAACACACAAACTAATGCGAACAATTAAAGCGCGGCTTAGAAACACATATCTCTTTACGTTGGGTGTCTATCTTATATTTTGTTTGCTGACGAGTCAGGCATTTCCGGTAGACACTGATCACCAACCCGCTGAAACTGCTGCACACCGAGAGATTAAAGCGATCCGAACGGAAACCCCACCGAAAATTGATGGAAAATTAGATGACACGTGCTGGCAAAATAGTGCGAAAACCGGTGGACTCATTCAATTTGAACCACAGCGCGGCGAACCAGCGACACAGCCAACGACGATCTACCTCGCTTATGACGCGAATAAACTCTATGTAGCGTTTGAATGTTTCAAGACCGATATGCACAACCTCGCAGCAAATCAAACCCGACGCGACTCTTTCTTCTTCTCCGATGATCATGTTGAAGTCCTAATCGACACTTTTCTTGACGGCAGGAATTGTTATGCATTTGCCTTGAACCCACTCGGCACACAAACCGATCGGCGGTTGATTAATGAAGGCACAAACAGACGCAGCGGGCAATCTAACATCGGCACTGCTATCTCTTGGGACTGCGATTGGCAAGGACAAGCAGGCACACAACAAGACAAGTGGACAGCAGAATTTGCGATTCCATTTGCCGAGCTCCGATTCTCGAAAGGAAGCGACATCGCAACTTGGGGTATCAACTTTTGGAGAAATGACGAAGCCGTTGCTGAAGAACAAACCTGGGCAGATATAGGCGAACGTCAATATGCTGTTTCCAAATTCGGGAAACTAACAGACCTCCCGATTACTGACCTTGTTACAAAGCGACCCGTGAAATTCAAGCCTTATGCTACGCTAAAACCACAAGTATCACAACCCAGTGATGGTGAGACAACTGTTGAAGTGAAGCCGGATGCCGGATTAGACCTGCGGTATCCTATTAAAGATTTCACTGTTGATCTAACATTAAACCCAGACTTCGCACAAATCGAGGCAGATCCCGACCTCGTAAATCTCAGCGATATTCCGCTCCGTTTCCCGGAGAAACGTCCGTTTTTCCTTGAAGGCAACGAACTTTTTCAGATGCCGCTTGACCTATTCTATAGCCGACGGGTCGAAGATTTGATCGGTGGTGGCAAGGTTATCGGAAAATTCAGCAAATACAATCTCGCCTTTATGGGAGCCGTCGCGGGACCGGAAAATCCAGATAAAGAGATAGAAGAAGGCGAGTTGCCCCTTGCTAACTACAACTACTCCGTCTTTCGGTTGCAGCGGGAACTCGGAAAAACGTCATCTGTCGGGTTTTTAGGGGTCAATAAGCAACGCGGCAGCACTTATGACCGCGCCGGTGGCGTAGATGCCCGCGTCCAACTGCCAGCAGACGTAAATCTGAATCTTGAATACGCCAAGGAATGGAAGGCAGGCGGACTCCAGATGGTAGACAGTACGGCAGACGATCTGATCTTTGTTCAACTCGCGCGGCGGACAAATGTGTTCTCGTTAGATGCGGTTTACGCGGACATTGGAGAACACTTTAATCCCGAAACCGGATTTATCCCGCGCGTAGACAGACGTGGATTCGTCATTAGAAGCCGCTATAACAAACAATACAAAGGGACACTCGAAAGGCTCCGCGGTGAAGCCGAATATGAACGACTCGCGAACCACGCAGGCGAACTCACAAACCATCGAGCCCGTTTTAGCGGACTCCTCGGTGTTAGTAACATCTTTTTTTTCCTCGGACCAGAGTGGTACTACCATGTGAACGACGATAATGAACCTTTTACTGACAGAACAGTGCGGTTCTTCGCCGGGTGGTTTCCACCAAAATACGTCCAAATCCGAAATACCGGAAGTTTCGGTGTCCGAGACAACAAAGACACCTTCTTTATCCGTCCAGAAATTACGATTCGTCCTACTGCTAAACTCAGCTTTGAGTTTATTCTACAACGACTCCATGAAAGAGAGCCAGAGGCAACGCAGTGGCAACTCTCGGAGTGGACGCGCCGTTTCATCGTGAACTATCAATTTGCGCAGCGGATGTATGCGAGAGCGAGTGCTGAATTCACGTTAGAGAAAGAACGCAGAGTCTTCGCACTTTTCGCTTATGAGTATCGTCCCGAAAGCAATTTCTTTATTGTCTACAACGACAACCGAGATGTAGAGGGTGACACCGAACGGATAGTGTTCATCAAAATCGCCCATCTATTGAAAACGAATCTTTTTTAGCTGAAAACGAGAACAGAGCGGTAGAATTTCTTGACATATCCCATTCTGCAGTTTAAAATTATTAAAGTAATACCATTTCTAAAAGTTTATATCGCATCAATCGCACCGTCCACCCAGGCCCGGTAGGTGCGGTTTTGCGGCGTACACGCCCAGATGCGAAGTGCATCGCGGCGTACACGCCCAAATTTTGCCCACACGCGGCAAAATTTGTCTTAGCTTTACATTTGCGATCTGCATTCCTAACCGGGGTCCCCACCCGTTACTGGGAAGGGGCACCGGGCATAACCAAAAATCGTCAATCAGATTTGGTATAAATTCAATGTGATAGAATATGGGGGATACTCCTACGGAAAATTTTTTGAAACGCCACCAACATTGGCTACTCGCAATACTTTCAGCACTCTTGCTGTTTCTTAGCTTCCCGAATGTAAACCTCTATCCGTTCGCTTGGATCGCGATGGTACCGTTTTTCATTGCACTCACGCGAGCAACAGGTTGGAAGTCCGCATTCTGGATCGGTTACTTAACAGGTTTTCTGTTTTTCGCAGGCTTACTCCCAGCCATTGCCCTTCTCTATCCGTACGCGAATATCTTCGCTACGATAGTCGCCTATCTACTCCTTGTCGGTTATACAGGTCTCTATTTTGCAGTTTTCGCCGCACTGATGAAGTTCGTGCCGGTGCGTTCAGGCGTACTATTCCCGCTTGCTGCTGCCTGCATCTGGACGGCATTGGAATGGGTGCGGAGTTGGATGATAACAGGATTCCCGTGGGGCAGTATTGGCTACTCACAATGGAACAATCTACCCGGTATACAGGTCGCTTCTCTCTTCAGTGTACACGGCATCAGTTTCGTGATTGTGCTCTTCAATGCTGGCATTGCTACCCTGCTTTGTAACCGCAACCAGTGGCGACAAGAAATTCGGGCTTTAGTGCTTCCAGTGATTTTAACAATCTTTTGTTTCGGTTACGGTGCCTTCCAACTCCAAGACGCTGAACCGTTGGACCGTGAGTCAAATGCCACAGCACCGGCAGACACTGAAACCTTAAACGTCGCACTTGTCCCCGGTAATGTCTCGCAACTACGGAAATGGGATGTGAATCAATTTCCAGCGATTTTGCAGCGTTACATCAATTTAACATACAAAGCGAGCCGAGAGGCACCTGACTTGATTGTATGGCCCGAAACAGCGATTCGGAGCGTGGCATTGACGGGTGAGTGGCCGAGATCCTACGGAAGGTTTTCCCAGATGCTTCGTGATACATCACTTCCGATACTCGTCGGTACAGCTAACAGAGGAAGAACAGACGAAGCAATCGGCAAATTTTCCAAAAATACTAATAAAAAAAATCAACCGATATACAACCGCGTCCTTTCAATATCTCCAGATGGAAAGATACACGGAGACTATGCCAAAATGCACCTCGTTCCATTTGGCGAGTACGTGCCGCTGGCAAACCTTCTCCCGGATTTTATCCCCAATTTTATCCAGTTTGAACCCTTCGCGCATGGAAAAACAGTAAACCTTTTACCGGTGTTCATCGTTAAAGATAACACGAACACCCCGAAACGGACAGACGACCTGTTTCGCGACCCGAAAGTGTTTGTCGTTAAAGATAAGACAGACACGCAGAAAGTAGAGATTGGGGCTTCGATCTGTTTTGAGTCGGCGTTTCCAGACGAATTTCGTAGACCTGTCCAAAAAGGTGCCAGAGTGATCGGAATCTTTACGAACGATGCTTGGTTCAAAGGGACTGCTTTCCCTGAACTACATCTGTCGATGGCACCTTTCCGCGCGATTGAGAACCGAATAGCAGTTTTCCGCTGCGCAAATGGCGGATTTACATGTATTGTGGACAAATTCGGTAGGATAACGACACCTATCATTACACCGAACGCCACGCAGGAGGTGCTTATTGCACCCGTACCCCTGCTTTCATCTACGGAACGTCAACACACGCTTTATACCCGCTACGGCGATTGGTTTCCGATCCTTTGCGCGCTCCTATGTATCGGAGGGTTCGGAACTCAACTCGTAAGACGGCGATGGCGTAAACGTTCTTAACTATTTAGGACTTACGCATGCTGCTCTTTTGTAGCACAAACTTCCCAGTTTGTGCCACCAGAACGCTGTGTTTTCCGAAAATTCTCATCTAACAGAACAGGCTGCAGTCAAAATTGCGTAAGTCCTACTATTTATAGAGGTAATATATGCTTATAGATCTAAAAAACAAGGCTGAAGATATGCAGACCCGTCTCTTAGAACTCGGAGGTTATCTTTGACCTCGCTGCAAAACGAAAAGAATTAACAGAACTTGAGGAAGGAACGATCGCTCCAGACTTTTGGAGCAATACACAACGCGTTCAAAAAACCAATCAACGGATCGCGGTCCTCCGAGATGAGGTTAGCAAATACGAGGAACTGAGCCTCAAAATTCAAGACATCCAGACGCTCATTGAACTCGCAATTGAAGAGAACGATGAAAGTTTACAGGCGGAAATTGGAGACGAGTTAGAGAGTGTCGTCAGTCGTCTTGAACAGATGGAACTCCACTTAATGTTGAATGGTGAGTTTGATGAGAATAACGCCATTCTCAATATCCATTCCGGCGCAGGTGGGGTTGACGCGCAAGATTGGGCCGGGATGTTGATGCGGATGTACCTCCGTTGGTGCGACACACGAAGTTATCAAACGCAAATTGTGGACATCACTGTCGGAGACGAAGCAGGTATCAAAGGCACAACGATTCTTGTTACAGGCCCCTCCGCTTACGGTTACCTCCAGGCTGAAACCGGTGTACATCGGCTCGTCCGTCTGTCGCCTTACGATTTTAACAAGCGACGACATACCTCTTTTGCCGCTGTTGATGTTACCCCCGAAATCGACGATGCAGTCGAAGTGGACATTCAAGCTGAAGACCTGCGCATAGATACCTATCGAGCCAGCGGTGCCGGTGGACAGCATGTCAATGTCACAGACTCAGCGATTCGGATTACACATAAACCGACGGGGATTATTGTTCAGTGTCAGAATGAGCGTTCTCAGCACAAGAACCGAGAAATCGCCATGAAACTCCTCCGATCACGCCTTCATGAAAAATATCGGGCTGAGCGGGAAGCAGAAATTGCGAAGCAGCGGAGTGAACGTTTAGAAATCAACTTTGGCAGTCAAATCCGGTCCTATGTGATGCACCCTTACCAACGCGTCAAGGATTTACGGACGAATGTCGAAACCGGGAACGTTAACGCCGTGTTAGATGGGGCGTTAGACCCGTTCATTGAAAGTTATCTTAAAATGAAAGCACAACAAAAATGAGAACAACCCATCACCAACGGCTGATAACTGGCAACTGAGTACTGATAACTATTCCCCGATTTTGGGTTGATTTATGAACAAAACTAAAGTATAATTATTAGAAAATAAAATAGCGCACCTTGAAAAGGAGGAACAACGTGGAAGAGACGAAGGACTTAATTCAGCAACGTCGTGACAAATTGGACGAAATTCGCCAATTTGGTGTGGAACCGTATCCGCACAAATACGAACCTACACATACGACATCCGCAATTCACCGAGATTTTGCCGATACCCAAGAGACACCTGACGAAACGCATACCGTTCGCATCGCTGGCAGAATCATGACAAAACGCGACCACGGCAAAAGCAGCTTCGCACATCTACAAGATGGCGAAGGCAAAATTCAGATTTACGTCCGGCGCGACAAAGTCGGCGCGGAACCCTATAAAATCTATCGACGCTTTGATAGCGGTGATATTGTCGGGGCTGAAGGAACAGTCTTCCGAACACGAACCGGCGAATTGACTGTCCTCGTTGATGCCATAGAACTCCTCTCTAAATCTATTCGACCGCTCCCCGAAAAGTGGCACGGGTTGCAAGATAAACAGACACGCTATAGACAACGATACGCCGACCTCATCATGAATCCAGAGGTGAAGGACGTTTTTCTTAAAAGAACTCAAATTGTTCAAGCGATCCGAGACATGCTCAACGCCCAAAATTTTATTGAAGTAGAGACACCCGTCCTTCAACCAATTTACGGTGGTGCGAACGCTCGACCGTTCACAACATATCACAACACTTTGGAACAATCGCTTTATCTGCGAATCGCAAATGAACTCTACCTCAAACGCCTGATAGTCGGCGGGTTTGAACGGGTTTATGAATTCTCGCGCGACTTCCGAAACGAAGGGATGGATAGAGACCATAACCCTGAATTTACAATGTTGGAACTCTATCAGGCTTATGCTGACTATATCCAGATTATGGAACTCACCGAAACCCTGATCGCTGATACAGCGGAAACTATTCACGGAACAACGAATATCCCCTATCAGGATTACGAACTCGATCTCACGCCACCTTGGCAACGACTGAGCATGGTCGATGCGGTTCGAGAACACAGCGGTATAGATCCTGTTCCACTATCAGCAGATGAGTTGTACAAGGCAGCCGTTGGCGCAGGCGTTGACTTAGCAGGCGATGAGACGAAAGGTAAAATTATTGCTGAACTCTTTGACACATTTGTGGAATCAAAATTGATTCAGCCGACATTTATAACGGATCATCCGATTGAAGTCTCACCCTTTGCGAAGAAGAAACCTGACAATCCAGAGTTCGTTGAACGGTTTGAATTCTTTATCTGTGGAATGGAGGTCGGAAACGCTTTTAGTGAACTCAACGATCCAATTGACCAACGCCAACGTTTTCTGGAGCAGGCAAGCAGTTTAGAGGCTGGCGATGATGAAGCCTTCATGGTGGACGAGGATTATCTGCGCGCATTGGAATACGGTATGCCGCCGACAGGGGGACTCGGCATCGGGATCGACCGATTGACCATGTTGCTAACGAACCAATACTCCATCCGCGACGTAATCCTGTTTCCACAGATGCGTCCGGAAAATTAAGATGAGAACCGCACCGCCTCTTCTTACAGAAAGATTACTACTTCGCTCACTGACGCTTGAAGACGCAGCTGATGTACAACGCCTTGCAGGCGATCGCGATATAGCTTTAATGGTCCTCCGCATTCCGCACCCTTATGAAGATGGCATGGCGGAAGAATGGATTCGTGCCTGTGCTGACGCTTATAAAAAAGACGAAGCAATAAACTTCGCGATTACACTGAGAACAGACAGAAAATTAATCGGCACTATAGGACTTGAACTCGAGCAAGAAAACGAGAGAGCCGAGCTCGGTTATTGGATAGGTAAGCCTTACTGGAATCTTGGTTATGCGACTGAGGCAGCGCGCGCTGTTGTCGCATACAGCTTTGAAGTGTTGAAGTTGAACCGAATCTATGCTTATCACTTCACGCGAAATCCTGCCTCTGGGCGGGTGCTGGAAAAAATCGGAATGCACTATGAAGGGTGCCGCCGACGACATACAAAAAAATGGGGAAACTTTGAGGATTCAATCGGATACGGGATGCTGAAAGCTGATTATGATTCACTAACGCCTATCTCGTCTAACGAGCAAAAAGAATCAACCTAAAACCGCACATATCCCGAACCTGGTCGGAATTAATCAAACACCAGCGTGGAACGATGCCCAGGTGCCCATAATTAAAAATATGAAATTTGAATGGTTTGTAGCCGCACGCTATTTGCGTTCTCGGCGAAAACAGTCGTTTATCTCAATTATTAGTATTATCTCAATCGGTGGTGTCGCACTCGGTGTCGCAACTGTGATCCTCGTTATTGCTGTATTAGATGGCGTTGAGCATGGACTCAAGGACAGATTTCTATCAAACGAGGCACATGTCGTCTTGAGTTTGATTGATTACGGTTTTTTCAGAGACTATCAAAAACGAATCGAACGGATTGAAGCACTTGAGGATGTCGTCGCCGCGTCGCCTGCTATTTGGACACAAACCGGCGTTTTTCGAGAACGCACGGATACCATTCAAAAAGTAATTATCATTAAAGGCATTGACCCAGCGCAGGAAGACAAGGTCACTGGCTTCTCAGCGTATGTGGATGGCTCAACCGACCTCCAAAACTCGGAACTTATTGAAAAGGCTCGGTTTATCAGAGACGAAACGATTACCGGCGGCATCATTCTTGGCGGACGTTTGGCAGCCCGACTCGGTATTATCAAAGGCGATGTCCTGCGCTTACTCATTAAGCTTGAACAGCACCCAGTAAATGAGTCGATGTTTGTCCCCGACTTGGCGAACTTTGTTGTCATCGGGTTTTATGAATCCGAAATGGAGTTTTACGATAACAATCTTGGGCTTATTCACATAAATGCTGCCCAAAAATTGTATGATGCTGAGAACCGAGCGAATACCATTTTCGTCCGATTGACCGATGCTGAATTAGCACCGAGAATTGCGACACGCATTGAAGACGTTGCTGGATTTACTGTCTTAGAGGGGATGCCTAATGCAAGGACATGGATGGAGGCGCAAGCACAACTCTTTTGGGCACTTCGATTAGAAAAAATAATGACTGTCATCATTGAAGTACTTATTATTCTCGTCGCGTCCTTTAATATCGCAAGCACGCTCATTATGACGGTGATGGAAAAAACAAAAGACGTTGGCACACTCAGGACACTTGGTTCCTCACGCGGGAACATCATGCGAATCTTCATGATTCAGGGCAGCGTTATCGGGAGCCTTGGGACAATACTTGGTACCGCTTTAGGGCTTGCCATCTGTTGGCTGCTCAGTTCCAATGTCGCGAGACCTGCTTACTGGTATGTGCTTGTGCTTGCTGTGCCAATTCTTTTACAAGTCCTCATCGCCTCACAGCGTGTGCTGCGAAACAAGGGGGGATGGAAGTTGGCAGCCTGGGTTTTATGGCTTGTTGGCATAGGTTTCGCGCTCTATTGTGTGGTCAGACCGATTTCATTCGTAGATCTCGGACTTAGCCAAATTTACCAGATGCACCAAATGCCCATAAAGGTCAATTGGGTGTTCGTTATTTTCATTAACGCGCTTTCACTCGTTATCTGCTGGCTTGCAACGCTCTACCCGGCATGGCAAGCAGCAAACCTGAAACCGGTTGAAGCCTTGCAACATGAATAGTGAAAAAGAGGGAGCCTGTGCCGAATTCTGCAGAAGCACTCATCCGTATTGTAGATTTACACAAGTCCTATTATGATGGCGAAACTGAACTTCCAGTACTTCAAGGTATTGATTTTGAAGTCAATATGTCAGAATTGATCGCTGTCATCGGCGCATCAGGTGTTGGGAAAAGCACACTGCTTCATATTATCGGCACACTCGACCGACCAACTGCCGGACGCGTCTTATACGATGAACAAGACATTTTTACCTGGCAGGATACCGAACTCGCACGGTTTCGGAATAAGGAAATTGGGTTTGTGTTCCAATTTCATCACCTATTGCCGGAATTTACGGCACTTGAAAACGTGGCGATGGGCGCCTTAATCGCAACGCCGAACAATAAAGCCGTTTATGAGCAAGCCGCAGCTCTGCTTGACTACGTTGGACTCTCAGAAAGGCTTTCGCATTACCCAAGCCAGTTGTCCGGTGGCGAGCGGCAGCGGGTCGCTATCGCACGGGCGTTGATTAATAAACCGAAAGTGATACTTGCTGACGAACCAACAGGTAACCTTGACCGGCGAAGTAGCGAAGCCGTACTGGAACTCCTATGGGATTTGAACTCGAAATCTGGACAGACCTTTGTTATCGTAACCCACAATCAAGAACTTGCTCAGAGAGTAGATAGGGTTGTTCAACTTGTGGATGGGAAAGTGGTTATGTAGTTATCGGTTATCAGTTATCAGTTAACATCTTGTGGCGGGTAACTTTATGATAACTGCCACAAATTGCCTCTTGTAACTGACAACTGGCAACTGGCAACTGAAAAAGGATACGTTTATGTTGATTTATATCGATGGAGAATTTTTACCAAAAGCAGAGGCAAAAGTCTCAGTATTTGACCACGGTTTGCTTTATGGAGATGGCGTTTTTGAAGGCATCCGTTCCTATAACGGGCGGGTCTTTAAACTTGACGAACACCTCGAACGACTTTACGATTCTGCAAAATCGATTATGTTACAGATTCCTATCTCCATTGAAACGATGAAGGAAACGGTGCTCGAGACGCTCCGTCGAAATCACCTCACGGAAGCCTATATTCGATTGATTATCACGCGCGGTGTAGGCGATCTCGGACTCGACCCAGATAAATGTCCGAAGCCAAGCATCATAATTATTGCAGATAAGATCGTCTTATATCCACAAAAATTCTACGAAGACGGATTGGAGATCGTAACCGCCTCCGTCCGACGAAATTATGCAGAAGCCATTAATCCACGCATTAAATCGCTGAACTATCTGAATAATATCTTAGCAAAAATTGAAGGAAAACAGGCAGGCGCAGAAGAGGTCTTGATGCTGAATGCGGAAGGCTATGTCGTTGAATGTAGCGGGGACAATATCTTCTGGATAAAAAATGAAACACTTGTCACACCGCCGGTTCACATGGGGATTTTGGAGGGCGTTACCCGAAACAGTGTCATCAATCTCGCACAGGACGCAGGCATACACGTCGAGGAGCGCGTCTTCACACGACACGACCTCTATATCGCTGATGAATGCTTTTTGACTGGCACAGCTGCCGAGGTGATTCCCGTTGTGAAAATCGACCGCCGGGCTATTGGGGACGGACAACCCGGGAAGATAACACAGAGATTGATCGCTGCGTTCCGGCAGTATGCGAATACCTGCGGCACTCCGATCTATACTACAGAATAAATACCGTGCCTATCAGATGCGGGAAAACCCGCGGGACATAGAAGGAGATTTCATTATGAAGGCAATAAGAAACATCCTGATTTTAATCAGTCTAATCGTCGGACTCGCTGCAAGCACTGCTGCTGCCGAAGAACAGGTGGACGTAGTATTTGGGCCGGAAGTGCCAACTGCAGAAAAACAGATAGATACCGCCGGTGATTCCGCGGCAGTTTCAGCTACCGAGGGTGACGAAGAAAACACCGCAGATACCGCTAAATCGGTGGTTGACCCGATGTTCCTTGTGAAGCAAATTTCTTTTCAAGGTGTAAAGACTGTCTCTGAAGACATGCTGCGTACACTCATTCAAACACAAATCGGTGATGAAGTTTCACCTGAGTTCCTTACGCAGGACCTGAAAAGTCTTTTTAAAGACACAGGGTTCTTTGCCCAAGTCCAAGTAGATACCCAACCCTTTGAAGGCGGTGGGCTTGAAATCATATATAAGGTCGTTGAGAGTCCTAAGATTTCTGGCATCAACTTTATCGGAAACGATAATTTGGACACGGGTAAGCTGAAGAACGAGATAACGCTCCGTCCCGATGAGATTTTCAGCGACCGGCGGCGATGGGAAAGTGAGCGAGCTCTCAGAAATCTGTACCATGAAAAAGGATATTATCTTGTCGGTATCCAGACGCATCTTGATAAGAACAATAGTACAGATGATACGGAGGCGAATACTGTTCAAGTCACCTTTGAGATAAATGAAGGACCGAGAGTGCGAATTGAGGAAATCAATTTTATCGGAAACGATCTGGTTACCGAGAAAACGCTACGAAAGAAACTCAAAACCCGCACCGGTAAACCGTTTGACCAGATTTTGTTTGAGGAAGAAGACCTGTCCCTAAACCTTCGCAACTACTATCAGGACAGAGGATTCGCACAGGTAAAAGTAATCGGTTACGAAAAACGTTTCACAGAAGACAAAACCGGGATGATGCTCGACATCACTGTTGACGAAGGCCCCGAATTTATCATCGGAACCTATACACTTGAAGTACAAGCCGGTGCCAAAAACCTGTTTTCGGAAAAAAAGATACGTAAAATGCTTGACCCCGCAGAAGGCGAGGTCTTCAACCGCGGGAACTTTGATGAATCCATCTCCAAATTACAGCAAGCATATCTCGATAAAGGGTATTTGCTCTCAGAAGTTGTACCGACCCCCTTCTTCAATGAGGCAGATGGGGTCGTTGATATTACCTTGAAAATCAACGAAGGGGATGTCATAATTATCGGTAAAGTGATTATCACTGGACTCGAAAAAACGAATGAACACGTCGTTAAACGCGAATTGGATTTTTTGGATATCGAGTCCGATGAACTCTTAGACGTGAAAGCCTTGCGTAAAGCACGGCAGCGTCTCTTCCAGATGGGGTCTTTCATTCGTGCGGTTGATTTTGTCCCCAGCGATACCGGCGAAGAGAACCGAAAGGATTTAAGGGTTAACATCGCTGAAACACCCCGAACCGGAATGCTGAGCCTCGGCGGCGGGTACGGGAGCGAGGGCGGAATCTTTGGCACCGCTGAGGTCGGACAAAACAACCTCCTCGGACGCGCATATCGGGTACATCTAAAAGGTGAATTAGGCACGCGAGACCATCATACAGCCGAACTCAGTTTTGGAACGCCTTGGGTTTTTGGAACACCCACCCGACTTAACGCTCGCATCTACGATAATCGACGTTTCCGACGCTATTACGGAACCGTCGGTGCTTTATATAACCGAGCAAATCCTAATTACCGATACGATAGATACGTTTGGGGACGCCGCGGCGCATCTGTAACACTTGGGCGTCCAATCGCCTATGATATTGATCTGTCCGTCCGGCTTCGGAACGAACATGTTGAGGCGCATAACCCCGATGCAGAGTTGATTAACCGATCTACGCGGAGTATCCTCTTTGCCGTTGGTAGAGATACCCGAGACTATCGAACCTCTTTGTATGATCCGACAGCCGGGGCATCCCATACAATTTCCTATGAATACTCGGGCGGAATCTTAGGCGCAGATAATGAATTCCAGAAATACTCCGCAGATACCAGTTGGTTCTATAGCGGGTGGTGGAACCATGTCATCGCTGTACACGCACGCACTGGCTACATGGTCAGTAAAAGCACGGATTCCTACTTCTTGTTTTATGAACGATTTTTCCTCGGCGGCGTAGATACCGTTCGCGGTTATGAAGACTATGAAATTTACCCTGACCCCCCTGAAGGATCGCGAGCTTTTAATCCTTACGGCGGTAATAAAGTTTTCTTCGCGAACTTTGAGTATCGGATTCCGGTTTCACAGCAGCTCACAGCAGCCCTGTTTTTCGATATAGGGCAAGTATGGGATGAAAATGTTTCAAATCCATTTAGTCAAATTAACATGAAAAAAGGGCTCGGCGTTGAAGCCCGACTCAACATGTTCGGCATGTTAGCTCGGTTAGGTTGGGGATACGGATTAGATCGCCTTAGCGGTGAACCCGCAGGCAGATTCCATTTCACAATTGGCCCCGGGTTCTAACAAAATATTGAAATTACAGGTCGATAACCATCTGTTTAAATACTTCGCTAAAATAAGTGAGGAAATATGGAGACACTCATATACTTGAATGCTTGGCAGTAAGTACTGGGGCTTCAGAGAATGAGTCCACAGATCTCTTTCTTAGAAATAAGGATAATCAACTATGAAATCATTTCGGTTCAGTGCTTCTCAAGCACGCTTAACTCTCTTAATTATTTCTCTTGTCGCTTTCTGTTTCAGTTCCGGAAGTATCGGGCAGGAAGCCTTCAAAATCGGGGTCGTGAACACCGAAGAGGTCCTAAAGGGATCCGCAGCAGCGGCGAAGGCGACCGAAACGCTCAGAGCAGCAGGCGAAAAACTGCAGAAAAAATTGGAAAAAATAGGACAAGAAATCGTTACGCTGCAAGAGAAGAAAGCCAGAACGGAACTCTTCGTTGAAGAAGCACAGACTGCGGATTTGAACAACGAAATCCTCCAGAAACAGCAGGAATACCAACGCGAACGAGAAATGGGTCAACAAGCACTCCTTGGAAAAGAGCGGGAATTGCTAGAACCGATTTACAAAAGTCTTGAAGACCTAATTATCAAAGTCGGTAAAGACGACAACTATGACATCATTCTCGAAAAACGGCTCGTCACGCTTTATGTCAAAGAGAAATACGATCTAACAAAGCGGTTAACCGACTTGATGAATGAAAACGGCAAAAATGGCGAAAATGGCGAAAATCCTGAATAACCTTACACTGCCTCAACTCCGTAATATGAAGATCAGACAAATCAAACCTACGGAGAAAGGATTAGGGTAGATGTTTATGAAACTCAAAGAAATTTGTGAACACCTCAATGGAGATCTCTCTGGCGATGGTGAGATTGAAATTACAGGAGTTTCTGGAATCAACGAGGCTCTTCCGACTCAAATTACCTTTGTTGCCAATCCGAAGTATCTCGCCGCTATAGCAACAACCCAAGCCGCGGCTATCATTATTGGGCGCGGTGTCTCTGGCAATGGAAAGCCGACGATTCGCGTTGATAATCCTTACTGGGCTTTCGTTAAAGTTTTGGAAATATTCTCATGGGACAAAAACTATCGGGCACTTCCAGGGGTTGATGAAACAGCAATTTTAGGGAAGAACGTCAAACTCGGTGAGCGCGTCTCAATTCAAGCGTTTACTTACATCGCTGACAACGTTGAGATTGGCGATGACACCGTCATTCAACCTTTCGTCTATATCGGTGAAGCCACTAAAATCGGTGCTGATGGACTTATCTATCCACACGTTAATATCCGGGAAGAAGTTACGATTGGGGACCGAGTCATTATCCACTGTGGGGCTGTTATTGGGAGTGACGGTTTCGGATTCGCACCGGTCAGCAACCGACACCACAAAATTCCGCAGATTGGGACTGTCGTTATTGAAGATGATGTTGAAATCGGTGCCAATACGACCATTGATAGAGCGACACTTTCTGAAACACTCATCAAACGTGGCACAAAGTTGGATAATCTCGTCCAAATCGCGCACAACGTTGTCATCGGAGAGGATTGCTGTCTCGCCGCACAAGTCGGCATCGCTGGGAGTACCACGCTCGGCAATCGGGTCAATATCGCAGGGCACGGCGGCGCTGCAGGACATCTGACGCTTGGTGATGACAGCGTCGTTTACGCGAAATCGGCGGTTACAAAAGATATGCCTGCTGGAAGTCAGCTCTCTGGATTTCCTGCGCGTCCTCATAAGCAAGAATTACGAATTCACGCCGCAACCCGAAAATTGCCAGAACTGCTCCCTGAATTCGCAAAACTCCAGAAACGGGTAGAAGAACTCGAAGCAAAACTTCAAGAGTTGGAGGATGAATCGTAGCAGCACTTCCGATCTGTTGAACCTGCTCGTTTTTCAGAAATACGCCACGTACCTCACCCTTATGCTGCTAGGGCCACTTGGATTTGCCTGCTCTGTCTCTCCCTACCGCCTAAAATTGAGAAGTTTCCCAACCTTGCCAAAGTGTCCAATTAATTCTGAAATCTACCATAATAGATTGGGAGTCAGAAATCTCGGAAATGAAAACCCTGTTCGCATATCTTGAACTCGCGCGCCCTCTTAACGGAATTATCGCTTTTATCTCCGCATGGCTCGGGGGGATGTTCGCCAGCCAAGGCACGATCGAAAATCTCCTCGACATTCGGCTTTGGTTGGTTTCTATCGCCGCATTCATCATGCTTTCTGCTGGAAACGCCATAAACGATTATTGCGATTATAACATTGACCAAATTAATCGTCCACGACGCCCCCTACCTTCTGGACGCATTCGGCGCATAGATGCCCTGATTTTTGCGATGATTCTCGTTGTTATCGGTATCGGGTTGGGAACACTTATTAATACAAACGCAACAGCGATTGCAACCCTCGTGTGCGTCGCACTCGCGAGCTACGCACTCTGGCTGAAACGTGTACCGTTTGTCGGCAATTTAGTCGTAAGCAGTTTAACCGCTTTAACCTTTATCTCTGGTGGTGTCGCGATAGATTCGGTGCAAGGCACACTGATGCCAGCAATCTTTGCGTTCCTGTTCACAACAGCGCGGGAAATCATCAAAGACCTTGAAGATACAGAAGGCGACTTGAAAAACAGTGTAAAAACACTCGCAATTCTCAACCCACAACTCGCTGTAAAGACAGCTATCGGTTTCATGGCGTTGGTTATTCTATTCAGTCCTATCCCCTACCTATTTACAGGGTATTC
Source organism: uncultured Poribacteria bacterium (assembly GCA_951828385.1). GTDB lineage: Bacteria > Poribacteria > WGA-4E > WGA-4E > WGA-3G > WGA-3G. Next base: position 812,386 of record OX639973.1, on the reverse strand, counting down.
ATGGCATTATTTGTTAGCAGTTGTACTCGGTGTCGATTTAGTCCTTATCGGATGTGCAATCCGCCTGTTACGTGATGCTTCCAAAGAAAGCTGTGCCACCATCCAACGCTGGATGAAGTGGGATATATTTGTCGGACTCGGCGCAATCTATCTCGGAACCTTTCTATGATAAACTACGGTAAAGTCATCGCTTTCTTAGAAAGAGAAAATCCTGATGCCACGGTAATCTCTCGCTTTAAACAGGCGTACCAGACCTTTTCTAAGACAGGTGAATGGCATCAAAATTATCAGGTGCTTACCACAGGTTGGCAGAAACTCAGTGGAGTCTTACTGATGACACCAGGGGACACCTTTGATACTGATTATCAAGTCTATCTTACTGCCATAACCGAACGAAGCCTGAGAGCACTGCTCTTGGCTTTTCCAAGACGATGCTCCGGAATGTTCCACCTCACAGAAAAGTGGATGGACAACGCAATACTCGATGTCTTAGAAGGTGAATTTGTTCATACGGATGATGGAAGATTTTATCGCGGTATTAAACGCGGGAGTGGTGCTGTAGTAGAGCAACGAACTATTTCTAAACGCAAAGATGCGGTTGCCGCAGAGATGCGTAAATTAGCTACCTTAAAGGGCAAACTTGAATATTCGCAATTTGTTGTCGAAGGAGACCTGATGGTAGAACGGGCGGTTAAAGATGGACTCCCTATTGAGAGAATCCTTTATACCACTGCCCTATTTGAAACGTCGGATGGGCAAAGCCTCTTAAAGAATGCATCTGCCGATAATATTTCCTGTTACCAAGTTAACGATGGTGTCATGGGTTCAGTCACTACAACCCGTCCGGTACCATCAGTTATGGCATCGGTATACTTTAACTTTCGGCACTTTTCGTCAGAATCAGGTCAACCCAATTTTCACTTTAGTCCGGGATGTACAATACTCATCGCTGAGAACATCGCAAACCCAGACAATTTAGGTATGACATTGCGGACAGCAGATGCAGTCGGAGTATCTGCCGTCCTGCTAAGTCGGATCGGCGCGAGTCCGTTTCATAAAAACTGTGTGCGGGCATCACGAGGCGCGGTTGGACGTTTACCGTTGTACTATGCAACAGATATCGGTGCCGCGATTGAGACGCTACGTCTATCAGGCTGGCGTATATTAGGCGGAACATCCAAGGCAGAAAAAGAGTTATACGCCACGAAACTCTCACTGCCTACCGCTGTTGTTGTCGGCAATGAAAATAGCGGGTTGTCTGCTGAAACGCAAGCCGCCTGTACAGAACTCGTCCGTATTCCGATGGCATCAGGACAATCATCCCTCAATGTAGGAGTCGCAGCAGGTATCCTTCTCTACGAGGTGGCGCGACAGTGTCGCATTTGACAAATCACCAAAAATATGGTACAATTTTAAAAAAGTAGGCTGCGCGCAAACCCCTAAAGAAAATGCCAGTTTGCAAGCCAAAATTTAATGATGAGATAAAAAGGACACATCGCATTTGAGATCAAATTCGGTTCTCGACTACTTTAATGAGGTGCTGAAAAAGCATAACGCTGGTTATTTTGTTCTAATCGATCCGGAGCAGTGCGAAGTCGATAAATGTACCAAACTCGCAGTGGAGGTCGAGCAGGCTGGCGCAGATGCTATTTTGTTAGGCGGCAGCTTTCTAACAAACGATTTGCATCCAATTGCGAAGGCACTCAAGCAGGAGACGAAACTCCCTATCGTGCTTTTCCCCGGTGATTCAATGCATCTTACGCCATACGCTGACGCTATTCTCTATATCAGTCTAATTAGTGGACGCAACCCGAATTATCTCATTGGCGAACAAGTTAAGGCAGCACCCTGGATACAGCGCTATGCCCTTAAACCTATCCCGACCGGTTATATGCTTATTGAGGGTGGCAACAGAACCGCTGTTGAATTTATGAGCGGGACGGCACCTATTCCACGGGATAAACCGGATATCGCGGGGCCACACGCGTTAGCCGCGGAATATCTCGGCATGCAGATGGTATATTTAGAGGCAGGAAGCGGCGCAGCACAGCCTGTTCCAGATGAGATGATCGCCGCTGTGAAAAACCAAATTAGCATTCCATTAATCGTCGGGGGCGGCATTCGTACACCGAAAATCGCCGCAGAAAAAGTGAAAGCAGGTGCCGATTTCATCGTCACTGGCAATGTCCTCGAAAAAAATGGCTCCTTTGAATTAATGAAAAATTTCGCCAACGCTGTTCACGGTTAAAATATAATTTTACGCGTGCTTTTCAAACACGCATTTAAAAAATGAAGGGACTTCATAATGGCTGAAGTTAAAAAAATAAAAATAGAAGCAGAAGTAGAAGAAGCTTCAGATAACGATTCCACCGACAATAAAGAGGGAAAAGAGAAAACACTTGTCACGCGCATGCGGGAAATCGCGGAGGTCGCTCTTGATACGATCAAATCAGAAGTCAAACAAGAGATCGAAGAACGTATTTCTCCTGTGGAAGAAACCGCTACCAACCTTACATCGCAGGTTAAGGACGAGGTAGAGGCTATTGTCCAACGCGTGCGTGATCAATACGAAACAGAACGTGAAGAACTATTGCAGGCAGAGATTAATAAAGAGGTAGAGACTGCCGTGCAAGCAGTTCATGAAGAATATAAAGCGGAACGCGATCGCTTGCTACGTACAGCAGCGGAAGCTGAGAACACTAAAAAACGCTTACAAACCGATTATCAGCGACAACTCAAGTTCGCCAACGAAGGGATACTTGAGGGGATGGTACCGGTGTTGGATAGTTTGGAAGCCGCTATTAAAAGTGTGACTGAGAAAGTTGAAGAGAGCGATGTTTCACCAGCGTTCACAACCTTTAATGAGGGTGTGCAACTGGTTCACAAACAGCTATTGGATGCGCTCAAAATCCACGGATTGGTGCCAATCGTAGCAGTTGGTGAAACATTTGATCCAAATCAGCATGAGGCACTCCTTGTTACCCCATCAGATGACGTGCCGGACGGAAAAGTGATTGAAGAATTTCGGCGCGGTTATATGTTACATACCCGTGTGCTACGCGCCTCGCAAGTAGTCGTTTCACAGGGACCGGCAAAAGAGGAAGAAACATCAAAGGATACCGCAGATGATACGGAGGACACTGATGCTGCTGAATAGGGAGAAAAGAGGGAGCATATAATGCAAAAACGCGACTACTACGAGGTTTTGGAGGTCAATCGCGATGCCGACGATGAAGAAATAAAAAAGGCTTATCGCAAACTTGCCATCCAATTTCATCCAGATAAAAACCCTGACGATAAAGAAGCCGAAGATAAATTTAAGGAAGCCACAGAGGCTTATGAAGTCCTGCGCGATGCTGAGAAACGGCAGCAGTACGATAGATTCGGTCATGCCGGACTCGAAGGCATGGGCAGCGATTTTGGCGGGTTCGGTGTGAATTTAGACGATATTTTCAGCGATGTTTTTGGCGACATCTTCGGCGGACTCGGGGGCAGGCAACGGGGCCCGCAACGCGGACGCAGCTTACAATACAACCTTGAAGTCACACTCGAAGATATTATCCACGGCAAAGAAACCACAATTCAGGTGCCACGCATTGAAACCTGCCCCGAATGCAGTGGCAGCGGCGCAAAGAAAGGGACGCGCGTGATAACGTGTCCACAATGCTACGGCAGAGGTCAAGTCAGCCAATCCCAAGGTTTCTTTACAATGTCCCGTACCTGCCCGCAATGCCGCGGCGAAGGCGAAATCATTCAAGAACCTTGTCCGCCCTGTGCAGGAAAAGGACTCGTCCGAAATACACAGGAGATTAAGTTTAATGTTGATAAAGGCGTTGATACCGGTTTTAAATACCGATTAACCGGTGAAGGTGAGGCGGGGACCAACGGCGCACCTCCAGGCGACCTATTTGTTGTGATCAATGTCGCACCCCATGAACGTTTTGAACGCGACCGAAACGATCTCATTACATCCGCCAAAATTTCGTTCGTCCAAGCCTCACTCGGTGGAAAAATCGAAGTTCAAGGCGTTGATGGGCGCGAAGAACTCAATATTCCACCCGGTACACAATACGGGGCACGCCTGCGTATCCCGAACAAAGGGGTACCCCATTACAGACGCTCTTATTCAGGCGACTTGGTTGTTGAAGTCGAAATTGAAACACCAAAACATCTTAATGAGGAACAGCGAAGGAAGTTAGAAGAATTCGCGAAACTGCGTGGTGAATCTTACCACCATGAACACGGCTTTTGGGACAAATTGCTCGGCCGGCATGACGACGAAGAATCCTAATAGAGAACAATTCAATTGCTGTCAGCGCATGCGCGTGTGGACGTGAAAATGGATTGGGCAAAAATTACGGTAACTACCTCTTATGATGCCGCCGAGGCTGTCGCGAACTGTCTCTTTGAGATGAGCGCAACCGGTGTCGAATTCAAGGAGCGCGATACGCAGAACGTACAGCTCATTGCCTACTATCCATTAGATGATAGAGTCGGGGCGCGAATGCAAAAGCTCCAAAACTTTCTCGCAGAACTTCCAACGTGGGAGATTCAGACAGGACCTGCTACGATTGACTTAAAACACGTCAAATCTGAGGAATGGGCGGAAGCTTGGAAAGCAGCCTTCCCACCGCAACGTGTCGGAGAACGGATTTTCATCGTACCCTCGTGGCACGATGCCCTTCACAACGAAACAGACGTTTTAATCCAACTTGACCCGGGCATGGCGTTCGGCACGGGGTACCACCCTACCACCCGACTCTCCCTCGAATTGTTAGAACACACTGTCGAACCCTTCCACCACATCGCGGACATTGGAACGGGTTCCGGTATCTTAACAATTGCCGCGATCAAGTTAGGGGCGAAACGGGTTGACGCAATTGAAATCGATCCGACGGCAATCCCTATCGCAGCAGCGAATTTCCAAACAAATACCGTGACATCACAGGTGTGCTTATCTCAAGGCAACGGACTCAAAGAGGTAGACAGTAAATACCATCTCATCATCGGCAATATCTTAACAAAGGCGATCCTTCCGATTATTCCAGAGTGCGCACCGAGACTACACCCCGCAGGAATCGTCATCTTTTCTGGTATTCTGGAGACTGAACTCACACAAGTTCAATCGGTTTTAGAGGCGAATCGATTTGAATGTCTTCAGGTCATAACCGAAGCAGAAGACAACATCACTTGGGTAGGAATTAAGGCGAGACTCCAATCTCAAACCAATTAATCACCTACTCTTGTTTCGTCTCCTTCGATAATCCGTGGCAGAGGTTGCACCTACCGAGATTCAGATGTGGCATCGTCGGTGATTTTTCATCGCCTCTTAAATGACATTTCAAACACTCAACCGCTTCCTCTGAGCCGCGATGCACCTCAATATTAGAACGCGCAGGCGCAGCGTTGAAGAAGAGGATAACCATAACAATCGCAAAGATGAGACCAATAACGCAGACAATATACATAAGCGTCTTGGCACTGGCTTGTTCTGTTGGCATGTATGTAAGACAAAACTCCTTATTGGAAAAATGGAAAGAGAGTCGGTATATTTTCTGCTGTCAGTGATGCCCCGTATTCGCATCCTTCAAACGCTTCAGCATATTCGATGTGCGCCCCTACTTCTTCGCCATAGAGTGCTATGAGCAAATCACGATACTTTTCGGCTGTCGCGCGAAAACGATTTAAGAGCCGTTCACTGAGCCATGCGCGCCGTGCCGAAGCATCAGTAGGAACAGCGTCCAAGGTGCCACTATTGTAAGGAAGCCATTCATAGAACTGTGATACGTGACAGTGAAGCATGTCAATCTTTTGTTCAATAACAGCGTCGATACCGACAACGACATCTGGTGTGAACGGGTAGGGCTTCATGAAACCGTCACTCAAATACACAATAACAGGATTTTTCTCCAGATGTGGCGTGAGTGCACAGATATTCGGGACGGTCACCATATACGCCGCGTCTTGTACCAACGTTGACGTATACCGATGGTCCGGATGGTAATCGTTAGGACGGTGCGTCATAATCAAATCTGGACGGAACTCGCGAATGGCGCGGATAATCTGATAACGGTTTTCCAACGTCGGCATCAGTTCGCCGTCGTGATTATCAAGCAGTTCATATTCAAGGTTTCCGATAACTTCAGCAGCGGCTTGTGCTTCTGCGTAGCGTCGCTGTGCTAAAGGACCGCCACCCATTTCGTGGTGTCCAGCATCACCGTTTGTAACGGAGACAAACTTAACACAGTGTCCCTGTCGTCCATACAAAGCAGCGACGCCACCCGCTTTAATATCACAATCATCGGGGTGTGCCCCAAAAACTAAAACATTTATCTGTTTTTTTGACATTTTTTATCACTTTTTAGCTATTGCTTATGGATGTCAAGTCCGTTGTCCTTGACGATCTTCGGTTAAGGAATATTCCTAACTTAACCTAAAACCACTTTTTCGACAACGGAGAAAAAGTGTTCAGATAGAACCCAAATTAAAAACATGAAAAACTGGAAAGTTGAAGTCTACTATAAGCCTGAAGTCCCCGATACCGTTGGGCAGGGCATCCTTGAAGATATTGCTGACCTCGGTATTAGCGATGTTGATTCTGTCCGGACAGCCACGATCTATTGGATTGAAGGCTCCCTTGACACACAGAGTATTGACCGAATTGGTGCAGAACTCCTCGCCGACCCAATCACACAAGCATACACCTTTGCTACGCAAAATGACGCTGCAAAAGGTTGGACGCTTGAAGTACAATTCAAACCCGGCGTTACCGATGCAGTTGGCGATAGCACCGTCAAAGGCATCAACGATTTAGGCATCACCGGTGTCACCGCTGTCCGTACCGGACATAAATACTGGCTGGCTGGCGACTTAAACGCTGGAGTTATTGAGACCATCGCACAGCGTCTCCTCATGAACGATGTCATTCAAACATTCACTTATCAAGCACCAGCATCGTAGGGAACATATACTAACTCGCATACACCCGAATCACTGTACCTAAATGAAACCGAACTAACGCAGCAGTCGCCGCTTGACGGAGTACAAAACGGAGACCTACTGTTGGACTCACGCGCTTCGGCTTACCCAACGTAACGACATCAAACCCGTGCTTCCGAAGCAACTTCGGCAAGGAACGTGGAGAAAAATAGTAGAGATGATCGCGTGGATGGACGTACGGCCAATCCGCTTTCTGAAGCCGACTCTGTAGACTCTCACCATTCGGTACTTCAATAACCAAGGTGCCAGTTTCCGGTTTCAGAACGCGACGCAACTCACTAAGGAACGGATTCAATTCGAAAATATGTTCTAACACGTGGTAAAGCACAATCGCGTCGAAATACGCAGTCGGGAAGGCTGCCGCAAAGATATCTGCGCACTGGACATCAAGTTTATACTTTTCCTGCGCAAACGCACTGCCACTCTTCGACGGATCAATCCCGTGCGGTTCCCATCCCTGTTCACGAGCCAGATGGAGAAAAGTGCCAATGCCACATCCGACATCCAACAACCGCCCTCTACTTCGGTGCTGCTTCTCCAACTCTGTGAGACGTTCGCTCATCTGCAACCACTCCATATTATCTGTCCGGATGCGTTCCACTTTATCAGGCGGATAATAAGTCTCAGTGTACGCCGTCTCAAGTGTCTGACGGTTCACTCGCGGATTCACATACCGCAACCGGCAACGCTTGCAGATAACCACCGACAAGGAGTCTTTATCAAAAAGCGGTTCTGCCATGTCCTGCTCACAGATGGGGCAGTCAATATGTTCAAGGTCGTTTGTGTTCATCAACGCCACCACTCCACTAACGAATTAAAACACCGGCACACCTTGCGCTTCCACATAAACCGAATAGAGCGATTGACTACCCATCATAAACAGCCTGTTCCGTTTTACGCCACCGAAGCAGAGGTTCGCACAGATTTCGGGAAGATGGATTTTCCCAATAATTGTGCCGTCAGGGGCAAAGACATGCACGCCGTCGTAGCCATCACCCACCCATCCTGCACTCGCCCACAGATTTCCATCAACATCGCATCGAATACCGTCAGCAATGCCGGGAGCCATATCGCAGAATACCTCTTGTTTGCCCAATCGCTTGCCGTCTATCACATCGTAAACATAGATATACCGCGGCGTTCCGTCTGTATGTGTAACGCCGGTATCAACGATATAGAGTTTATCATAATTCGGCGAAAAGCAGATACCGTTCGGTTTCTCAAGTTCATCCGTCGCGACGGTTGCCTCTCCAGTATCAGGGTTGAGACGATAAACGCAGGTCGGCAATTCAAATTCGGCGATATGCCCTTCGTAGTTGAGCATAATCCCATACCCAGGATCGGTAAACCAGATACCACCATCAGGATGCACCGCGACATCGTTCGGGGCGTTGAGCGGTTTACCGTCAAAATTGTCCATCAGCACAGTAATCGTGCCGTCATATTCTGTGCGTGTGACACGCCGTGCCCCGTGCTCGCAGCTGATAAGCCTTCCCTGTCGATCGCGGGTATGCCCGTTGCTATAGTTTGACGGTTTTCGATAGGTGCTTACCTGACCGGTAGATTCCTCCCATTTCAGGATCCGGTTGTTCGGAATATCGCTCCAAAGCAGATACCCGCCATCACCGAACCACACAGGCCCCTCTGCCCAGCGCGACCCTGTCCACAGACGTTCAACAACGGAGTTGCCAATCTTATATTTTCCAAAACGGTCATCTATGACCTCAATCGCCGGATCTGGATAGCGGACAACGGACCCGTCCCAACTTCTTTCTGGTGGTGTATGCATACAGTTTTCCTCCAAGTTCACTGCAAATAGAAAAATGCTTTCAGTTCTGCAATAGTATACCACAAATCCCTATTTTACGCAAAATCTTGACACATCCCGGATTGTAGGAGCGAGTTTTGCTCGCGATCTTCCGGCCCAAACATCTAAAACGCCTAAACCTAAATAGCACTACTTGCGCACTAAAAAAATTTGACACCCGCATAAAAACACAGTATAATTATACTATACTAAAAACAAGTTGGAAAATATCTTGCATAAAAACGCATCCCTAAAATCCAGCATCCGAGATAACCTCCTGCGTGAAACAGTTCACGATTTTCTACAACAAGAAATTAAAAACGGCTCCGCACTCTCCATCGTATCCGCCTACTTCACTATCTATGCATACGAAAAGATGCAACACGCCCTCAACGAAATAGAGGAACTTCGTTTTCTTTTCGGTGACCCCGATTTTGTCAAACGTATGGACCCAAATAACACAGATAAAAAAGCGTTTGACATAACGGACACAGGTTTAGCACTCAACCAGCAACTGCGACAGAAACCGATTGCCAAAGCCTGTGCCGAATGGATAAAAGAGAAGGTAGAAATCCGCACAACCCGCGGCTCAAATCTGATACACGGGAAAATGTACCATATTGCCAACAACGGCGTTGACAAAGCAATTCTCGGCAGCTCCAACTTTACGGTACGCGGACTCGGACTCAGCTCAAATAACAGTAACATTGAACTTAATCTTGAGGTGGATAGCGACCGCGACCGAACTGACCTCAAGGCGTGGTTTGACGAACTCTGGAATAACGATGAGCTCGTTGAAGACGTGAAAAATAAAGTACTCGCAAAACTCAAGCAGATCGGACAAGATCACCCACCAGAACTCATCTACTACAAAACCCTGTACGAACTTTTCCGTGAAGAAATTGAAACCCGAAAAACAGACGAACAAACTCTTGAGGATATACATCTATACGACACAAAAATCTGGAACAAGTTATACGACTTCCAAAAAGAGGGGACAAAAAGTGTTATTGCTCGGTTGTTGCGACACAACGGTTGTATTTTAGCAGACAGTGTCGGGTTAGGCAAAACATACACCGCACTCGCGGTGATAAAATTCTTTGAATTGCGAAACGAACGCGTCCTTGTTCTTTGCCCCAAAAAACTCCGCGACAATTGGGCACGCTATCAAGCCATTCATAATCAAATATCCAATGAGTTCCTCGATGATAAATTTGGATACACCTTACTATCACACACCGACCTTTCTCGTTATACAGGTAAATCTGGGGACATTGATCTCAGTAATTTCAACTGGCAGAATTTTGACCTGATTGTTATTGACGAATCCCACAACTTCCGAAACGACAGCAAACCCCGTGAGGACAAAGATGGCAACTTCCGCCACAGTCGTTACTCCCGCCTATTAGAGGAGGTCATCAAAGAAGGCACAAAAACCAAAGTACTGATGCTTTCCGCGACACCGGTGAATACCTCGCTCACCGACCTCCGCAATCAGATATATCTCATGACTGAAAAACGCGAGGATGTCTTTAGAAACAGTTTAGGGGTTAGCAATATCGGCAATTTAATACGACAGGCGCAAAAAGCCTTCAAAGCGTGGGAAGAAAATGCAACGAAAGGCGGCACAAGAGATAAAACAGAATTATTTGATACTTTAGGCGCAGAATTTTTCCAACTGCTCGGCGGCGTTTCTATCGCGCGTTCCCGAAGGCATATCATAAAATACTATGCCGAAGAAATAGAAAAAATTGGTGAATTCCCCACACAACTGGATCCCGTCAATTGTCATCCACCTACCGACCTGTCAGGTGAACTGTCATATAAAGCGTTAGCAGATCAGATAGGCGATTTTGAACTATCCATCTATAGACCCTCCAGTTATGTTATAGACGAAACAGCAAAACAGCGGTTGGCTGATGAGAGAAAGCGACTCCGTTTTAATCAGGCAGACCGTGAGAAATTCCTTATCGGCATGATGCAGACCAACTTCCTCAAACGGTTGGAAAGTTCTGCTGACTCCCTCTCCAAAACACTTGAACGCACCATCAACAAACACGATGTAATGCTGGAGAAGATTGAACGCTTTCGGAAAAACAGCAATATAGCGGACGCAGCAGATATCCTCCCCGATGACGATGAAGACGATGAGGAATTTCTAATCAATCGTGCCAGAAATCCCTATCATCTAAAGGAATTGGATTGCAACCGCTGGAAACAGGACATCATCCAAGATAAACAGACCTTAACCGATGCGTTGAAAAAAGTGCAATCCATCACACCAGAAAGAGATGGAAAACTGAAACAGATTAAAAAGCACATTCGAGACAAGGTGCTAAACCCTACAGAAGATAGGGACGGAAACCCGAATCGCAAGTTGCTCATCTTCACAACCTTCAAGGATACAGCAGAATATCTCTATGAAAACTTATCTGAACTCATATCGGAATTAGGACTGGAGATGGCGATGGTTTCGGGAGATATAACTCGAACCACTTGCGGACAAAATAATTTCAACGCTATTCTCACAAACTTCGCACCATGGGGACGGATACGTACTCAGGAAACAAGCGACAACATTGATCTGCTCATTGCCACAGACTGTATCTCAGAGGGGCAAAATCTTCAGGATTGCGATACAGTCCTAAACTACGATATACATTGGAATCCCGTCCGTATCATTCAACGGTTCGGACGGATTGACCGCATCGGTACTAAAAATAAAACGGTGAAGATGATTAACTACTGGCCCACAGACGATATGGAGGTCTATCTCCGTTTACGAAATCGCGTTGAATCCCGCATGGCACTCGCTGACGCTACCGCAAGCGGTGATGACGACCCATTGAATGAATCGGCTTATGAACAAGCACAGATGGAACTCAACTTCCGGGATCAGCAGTTAGAACGGCTCCGTGAAGAGGTGATTGATTTAGATGACCTCTCGGACAGTGTGGTAATGAGCGACTTTACGTTAGATTATTTCTTCGCCCAGCTCCTGAAGTATCTCGAAAGAAACAGAGCGAAACTTGAGGCAACACCTGATGGTGCTTATGCCGTTACCGACAACGAAAACAACCCAACGGAAAACGGTGTCATCTTCTTTCTTCAACAAACAAACGCAAGCACAGAGAAACTGCAAAAAACCGCCAGTCCCATCCATCCGTACTATGCCGTTTATATCCGAAACAGTGGGGACATCCGTTACGGATGTCCCAACGCGAAACAGGTGTTAGACCTATTTGAAGCATCTACCGTTGGCAAGGAGAACGCCATAGATGATCTGTGTCTCTGGTTCGACCAAGAGACGGAATACGGTGATAACATGACACATTACAACAAACTTTTGGACACCGTCATTTCGCATATCACACGGTCGCATACCAAGACACAGAGCCAACTCTTGAAGAGTGGAAGTCCTCGCGAGGCAAAATTGACACCAACATCCAAAGCACCTAAAGACACTGGCGATTTCAAATTGGTAACATGGTTGATTATCACAAACCAACAATCTTGACTTTTTATAATGACGCATGGTATCATATTTCAAAGTTTTGTACAGATCTTGATTATAGGGAATCCAATAAATAAGTGGACATCTTTGTAGCATAAACTGTTAGTTTGTGCCAGTCTGAATGCCTGTTATAGGTATTCAGACTGTTTGAGAGTGCCCAATTAACTATAGGTTTTACTATAGTTTAATTTTGTAGTCACTTGTCACTTACTCACAAACGAAAGATCGTCAATGCGTGATGTGCGCCCGCGGACAATAAATTTTTACCAGATTCCAAACGGTCACGAACCTTTTACAAGATGGTTCCGTTCAGTTCGGGACACAAGCATGCGACGACGGATTCAGGCACGACTTATTGCTATTGAAACCGGCAACCTTGGAGACCGAAAATCCTTCGGTGATGGGGTTTGGGAACTACGACTTGACTTCGGGCCAGGCTATCGTATCTATTATGGTGAAGTAGATAACACAGTTGTTCTGCTCCTCTGTGGAGGCGATAAATCCTCACAGAGACGGGATATTGAACGCGCAAAAAATTATTGGAAAGAATACAAAGAGAGGCACAAACGATGAAAATTTACGGAACATGGCATGCTTTCCTCGTTGAACAACTCGCTGAAGAAGAAAGTGTGGGAGGTTTTCTCGATGCTGTTATAGAAGAATATCAGATCCACGGGAATCTCGCCACAATTCAGTTGGCACTTCAGTATGTCGTTGAAGCACAAGGCGGAAGTGCTGAACTCGCCAAGAAAATAGACATTGAACCACATCTCCTACCGGAAGTGTTAGATAGTACCAAAACACCAAAAATTGACACGCTCAGGACCGTTCTTAACGCGCTTGGATGTCAACTATCGGCACTACTATCAACTACAAATCTACATCTTGAAGATACTACTGAAGATTCTTCAGGAGCCGCACTAAAGTTAGCAACCGCCAATTCCAAACTTGATGAACACCACATTTCAACAGAGGAAGGGTAACTACAAATAGGATGAATAAACATCACCGACTCCGACACCTTATGAATCATCTATTTTCATAGTTGGGTTGTGTAGGTTTCAAAAAAGAAATCAGATAAAACATGAAGAAAGAAACAATCAAATCCGCACTATCAGCAATCCCCACCGATAATTTCTTAGAAAAATCGAAAAACCTCTTGGCAACGATAGGCTACCACAGCGAACGCACACTTGAACTCTCCGGCACCGTCCACGACTTTTTTCAAGAATTCCCACCGCTCAACCCGAACACCAAAACCGAACAGGAATTCCGCAAACACGCCGAATCCGTGAAACTCATTTTCCAGTTCACAAGCGATGAAATCACGGATGATATTCAGCAAAGACTCTTCGAGGCAGACGGTTTCGACAAAGGAAACATAAAAAGTTTCCTGTTCTGTGCAGTTGAACTAAAAGATAACACCTACTCACGCACCAAATACGCCGAGTTCACACGAGAAATCAACAAACGTCTGTTCGCACCCACTGTGATCTTATTCCGCGCGGGCGATCGTTTGACGGTTGCTTTCGCCGATCGCCGTCCAGACAAAACTGACGAGGACCGCGATGTGCTCGGGCAAGTCACCCTCATCAAAGACATCCGTCTCAACAACCCGCATCGCGCACATCTCGACATCCTGTCCGAACTCTCACTGGAGGCATGCGCGGATTGGATGGATGCCAATAATGAACCGAAAAACTTCGACGGACTACTATCAGCATGGCTCGCCAAACTGGATACCGAAGCACTCAACAAGCAGTTCTACCGAAAACTGTTCGCATGGTATGAATGGGCAATAGAGGTCGCAACATTCCCCACAGACGAAAACCGCATCTTAAAACCGGCGGAGCATGTCATACGCCTCATCACACGCCTGCTCTTTATCTGGTTTATCAAGGAAAAGGGATTGATCACCGAGGCACTGTTCAGCAAAGCACAAATCCAAGACCTACTCAAAGAGGATGACTTTCATAACGGCGATGCCTATTACCGCGCCGTGCTACAAAACCTCTTCTTCGCCACACTAAACACCGAAATAGACAAACGAAAGTTCAGCACCGTTGGCTACACCACACATCGCGATTTCTCACGCTACCGCTATAAGAATCAGATGCACGACCCCGATAAACTATTGGAAATGTTCGGCGAAACCCCGTTCATCAACGGCGGATTGTTCGATTGTCTGGATAGCTGGGAAGCGACGGGTGAAGAGAGTTACCGCATAGACTGTTTTTCTGATAATCAGTATAAGAAATTATCCATCCCAAACCGCCTCTTTTTTGATGCACAGCAAGGCTTGATCCCGCTACTTGAGCATTACAAATTCACCGTTGAGGAGAACACACCGATAGAGCAAGAAGTTGCGCTGGACCCCGAACTGCTCGGCAGAGTGTTTGAAAACCTACTCGCCGCCTACAACCCCGAAACCGGCGCAACGGTACGCAAACAGACAGGCTCCTACTACACCCCACGTCCAATTGTGGACTATATGGTGGAAGAAGCGTTAGTCGCCACGCTATCCCAAAAATGCAACCCAACCGACGGCGACACAGAACTCTGGGATGAACGCTTACATTATCTCCTCGACTATGCCCAAGCCTTTGACGATGCCAACGAATGGTTTGATGATACCGAGACAGATGGCATCGTCCGAGCAATTTCTGAACTCAAGATACTGGATCCCGCTGTCGGTTCTGGCGCGTTCCCGATGGGGATGCTCCACAAACTGACGCTCGCACTCCGCCGACTTGATCCAGATAACAGCCGATGGGAACAATTACAGAAGGAACGCGCGATCCAACGCGCAGAAGTCGCTTTTGATACACAGGATGACGAGGCACGCCGTGAAGAACTCGTTGAAATTGACGAAACCTTCAAACGCTACCGAGATTCAGATTTCGGACGGAAGTTATACCTGATCCAAAACAGCATCTTCGGTGTAGACATCCAACCTGTCGCGTGCCAAATCGCCAAACTCCGCTTTTTTATCTCCCTCGCAATTGAGCAAGAATCGGAACAAAACGCAGAGAATTTCGGTATCAAACCGCTCCCAAACTTGGAGACGCGCTTCATCGCAGCAAACACACTGATCGGTCTCAAGGCACAAGGCACATTGACGAGCAACACCGCACAAGACTTAGAACAAGCACTGCGCGACAACCGCGAGCAACATTTCCACGCCACCACCCGCCAACGCAAACGTGCCTGCAAGCAAAAAGACGAAAAATTGCGATCAGAATTAGCAACCGAACTAAAGCGTTTCGGCATGCCCGCAGATGACGCTGAAAGGATTGCCCGATGGGACCCGTACGACCAAAACGCCACCGCCGATTGGTTCGACTCAGAATGGATGTTCGGCATCACAGAAGGGTTTGATATAGTGATTGGCAATCCGCCATATATTCAATTGCAAAAGGAAGGTGGTAGACTTGGAAATCTTTATCAAAACGTAGGATTTAAAACCTTCATCCGCACCGGTGATGTTTACTGTTTGTTCTATGAAAAAGCGAATCAACTTTTGAAAAGTAACGGATATGTCTGTTTTATCACTTCTAATAAATGGATGCGTGCTGGCTACGGTAAAAAGTTGAGGGATTACTTCGGAACCCTTACCCAACCGATTCAACTGCTGGATATGGGACCAGACGTGTTTGATGCTACTGTGGACACAAACATCTTGCTTTTTCAAAATACTATTGTTGATGATTCTACCGACTTTAGAGCCGTATCTATCGGAACAGACTTTGACAAACAAACCAGTAACATTGCCCAATATCTGATGAATAATGGCGCAACGATGGAGATGCCCGCTAAAGGTGAACCGTGGGCGATACTCTCATCTGCCGAACTGGACTTGAAACGCAAAATAGAGGATGTCGGTAAACCGCTTAAAGATTGGGATATAAACATCTATCGTGGAATTATCACAGGCTGTAATGAAGCATTCATCATAGACGAAGCAAAACGCGAGCAACTTATAAAGCAAGACCCAAAATCAGCAGAAATCATCAAACCACTCCTGCGCGGACGTGATATTGAACGCTATCATGCCCAATCAGTGAAATCTTATTTATTAGCAACTAATTATGATCTCAATATCCCAAAAAGGTATCCTGCTATCTATGCGCACCTTGAGACTATAGCGGAACAGATAGAATTGGGGGAAATAAAAGTGAGAGGTAAAGGAGTTTTCCATAGGGACGATCAAGGTGAAAATTGGTGGAATCTCAGAGCTTGTGCTTACTACTCAGAATTTGATAAAGAGAAGATAGTATGGAAACGGATAGGTTCAATATTGCGTTTCGCATATATTCAACATCCAATGTATTGTCTTGACAGCACATGTATTGCTACAGGTAAAAAGGTTAAGTTTCTGACTGCTGTGTTAAATTCTCGTGTTTCTCACTATCAATTGTTTGGTCTCGCTCCGAAAACAGGAACTGGAGACTTGATTGTAAGCGTGCAAGCATTAGAACCGCTTCTCGTCCCACCTATCACAGAAGCAAACCAACCCATTGTCGAACAGATTGAAATGCAAGTTGACGAAATCCTTGACACTAAACACACCGACCCCGAAGCAGACACTTCCAACCTTGAAGATGAAATTGATAAACTGGTGTATGCCTTGTATAATTTAACGGAAGATGAGATTGCGATTGTGGAGGGGAGTGTCTGAATCGCGGATTAGGCGGATTACACAGATTTCACGGATCTTCAAGTTTTCGTGTTCATGCTTCGCGCTTGACCTACTTATGAACTTTCTATTGTCAGAATCTCGGATGACGTAAACCTAATCTGTATCTCTCGAGTAGAGATCATTCAGACAAGAACTCTGCCATTAAATGCGTCGTGTTCTCTTAAGTCTGCCAATTCGGCACAGCATCCCAACTTGACATAGGAAAAAAGGGCTTAAAGACCGCAATTTTGCAGTTTTTCATTGGCATAAAAATTGCAAACAATAGGTAACCGACCTGTTCTCCTCAGGGAGAATTAGTTTTGCGCAAAGCAATACAAATTTTGCTACCGCTCGTATAAAATCTGTTCGCTAAGTAAAATTATTTTTGGAGGAATTTGATATGACATTAGAAGAGTTTTACAAGGAACTCCCAGGTGGAGATTGGTGTTCCGTAGTAGTTCGCAAACTTGTCGGTGAGTTAATACAGGACGTGAACGAAGAAAAAATCCTTGCATCTTGGAGGAACGAAGAAGGTGCTTCCGATGACACTAAATTGAAGATGCTTTATTATATTGTGACAAACAAAAGATTCTTTGAGATTCGTGTGGAATCTGATTCGTTCAGTTACAAATCTTATTTCCTGAAGGATCTTAACGGTTTTACGGAGAAAGTTATTCCTTATAGAAACGAGCCGGATGCTTTTAAGAACTCAGTTTATTTTCCTCATGGAAAAAATGGCGTGTCCTCTTACACAATAGAATTTTCTTTTTCTGTTCCTGAAGAGAAATCGGAAAAAGCGATGTTCTCTTTCTCTGCTCCCTCCTCTTGGGAAAATTACCGCTTTGAGAAACTGAGAGATTTTGTGAAGGGTTTTCACAAGGCTGTTACTGCTTTGTAGAACCTTTTTGTCTAAAACACTGTGGAGCGAGGGCAACAATAAATCCCTGAATCACTGATGAGATAGGTGACACAGACTTCGTTGATTTTTGAGAGTCGCATCATCTGTGCTATTTGTGGAAATTCGATTAGAAGTTAATGAGAGATGGAAATGATTAACAGATTTCGTGGAGAAGCAAGTCGTAATCGGCTTATTTGGGCGTTACGTAAACAACCTATTCTTCACGACAACGAAACTTTATCTAACGAACTGGCTGACCAAGCTGAACTTCTCCAGTTTGAGTCTGGCGAGGAGCTAATAATTCAGGATGGCGCGGACAACGACATCTATTTTATTCTAGCGGGACGACTTTCTATCGTTGTTAATGGGCGGGAAGTAGCAATCAGAAATTCTGGACAACATGTTGGTGAAATGGTGTTAATTGATCCATCCGCAAGACGTTCAGCATCAGTTATCGCTATTGAGCAAACGGTTATTGCGAAAATTAGTGAAACCTTCTTCCGTTCATTAGCAGAAAAATATCCAAGAATCTGGCAACTAATCGCAGTAGAATTGGCCGATAGGTTACGGCAAAGAAATAGATTGGTTGCTGCTACAAATCCACGTCCTGTGATGTTTATAGGCTCCTCAAAAGAATCACTTCCTATTGCAGAAGCAATTAAATCTAATTTGGAGAATAAGGATTTAATCGTCAAATTATGGACAGATGGCGTTTTTGGGGCATCGCAATTTATTTTAACCGAACTTGAAAGACAGGTTCGAGAATCCGACTTCGCGGTGTTGGTACTTGGACCTGACGATGTAGTAGAAAGTCGTGACGAAATATCTGATGCCCCTCGTGATAACGTAATTTTTGAGTTGGGACTATTTATGGGGGCATTATCACACGAACGTACCTTTATGGTTATTCCTTACGAGTCTGAGATTAAGATTCCCACTGATTTGCTCGGCCTGATTCCCCTAAAGTATCAATCAGGTGATTCTAATGACCTTGCCGCATTGCTGGCAACAGTTTGCAATCAACTTCGGCATATCATTAACAAGGTGGGCGTTAAGTAATTTCATATAAGGAGGATTATTCTAATGAGTTTAGGTGAAGACTTTGCGAAAGAAGTTCGGAAAATATTTCGGGAAACATGGACTACGCAGAAAGGGAGAAAAGTCCCAGAACCGGAAGATCTAGGATTGGGTAATGATGCCGTAGAGTTAGATGGAACGGTGTTATATGCCGACCTTGATGACTCTACAAACCTTGTTGATCGCTACAAACCAGAATTCGCGGCTGAAATATATAAAGCATATCTCAGTTGTGCTGCTAAAGTCATACGGTCTGAGGGCGGTGTTATAACTTCTTACGACGGTGATCGTATCATGGCGGTGTATATTGGTGACTCAAAAAATACCTCCGCCGCTCGTTCTGCATTAAAAATAAATTACGCAGTTACTCATATTATCAACCCTATACTAAAAGAATGTTACCCTAAGGCAAATTACAGCGTTAGACAGGTTGTAGGAATTGACACCAGCAAATTATTTATCGCACGCACTGGTATACGAAAATCAAATGACCTCGTCTGGGTTGGACGTGCAGCGAACTATGCAGCCAAACTATGTTCACTTTCACCTAATTATCCTTCAGGAGTAACTTCATCGGTATACAGCGATATGGATGAATCAGTTAAATATTCAAACGATGGAAGGTCTATATGGGAAGCGTTCACATGGCACGATATGAATCGTATGACAATTTATCGCTCAACTTGGTGGTGGTCACTATAGGTGAGTTGCGTCATTGTCCGCTTGGAAGCTATTGGGAGAGGTCAGAATCGCGAATTAAGCAGAGGACGCTGATGTTACAGATTCCCAATCCGCGTCATCCGCGTCATCTGCGAAAATCCGAGATTCAGAAAATAATCCGTGTCATCAGCACCAATCCGCGATTCAGAAAAAGGCGCAATGAATTGCGCGACTACGAACAGAGACCCTCTTAAAATCTGCGTCATCTGTGTCATCCGCGAAAATCCGCGATTCAGAAAAGAGAGATAATCCGCGATTGAGAAAGAGCCGCAATCAATCACACAACCACGAACAGAAGCCCTCTTAAAATCTGCGTCATCCGTGTCATCCGCGCCAATCCGCGATTCAGAAAATAATCCGCTTCATCCGCGATTCAGAAAAAGGCGCAATCACGCAACCACGAACAGAAACCCTCTTAAAATCTGCGTCATCCGTGTCATCCGCGAAAATCCGCGATTCAGAAAAGAGAGATAATCCGTAATTCAGAAAGAGCAGCAATCAATCACACAACCACGAACAGAGACCCTCTTAAAATCCGCGTCATCTGTGTAATCCGTGAGAATCCGCGATTCAGATCATAAGAAAACACCAACCTTTAACCCCGCCAATTAGAAATTTCCCACTAAAACCGTTGATAACCGCCACGAGTTGTGGTATACTTTTCTCAACTATTTGTAGGAAGAGGTGGATACCATGAAAACGCTATCGTTGGAAACTGATTATAAAATCAAATTGCCCCTTGACTGGGTAAAAGAATTGGGGTTAGAATCGGGTGTCGTGCTTGAAAGGACAGACGATGGCATCCTAATCCGGCCATCCCTTGCACAGACATGGGATGAGGTTTACGCCGAGAAACTCAAAATGGGGAATCCTGCGGCATTAGACTTGTCCGAGGTGAGCGGTGATGACCTTATCTTCTGATCAATTCGTGTCCCGTGGGTTAGACGCGATGCTGATTGTCTACTCCTTGCTTGACGACCATCCCGCATCTGCCGCGTGTGAATCGTTTATCCGAGACCACACAAATTGGTTCACAACGACGCTTACGCTGCTTGAAGCAAAGGCGATTCTCACAAAGGTTTATGCTGTAGATGTCAACCTTACCTCACAACAACTTTCCCAATTTTCCGCAGGACCTATTGAGATTGTTGGAGTAGATTTGCCGATAACCCTCGCTGCGATGCAGATTGCCGACACCTTAGAAATCGACATCACTGATGCAATTTTGGTGCAAGCAGCGCGCACTCGTAATGCTAACATCCTTGCAACAGATGACCGTAAACTAATACAAGCCTGCCATCAAGTAGATATTGCGGTTGAAAACCCAATTGATGTTTCTCTACGGAGGCAGATGGCGAGTTGGGAAGCAGAAAACTTGCCGCAAAAAGGGTTGCCACGCATCCTTAGGCAAATTCATCACTGGTTGCATCAAAACCATCAGCAGGCTGCCGAAGATTTCTGGTCGCAAACCGGCGGTGGAAGCCACTTACCTTAACAGAACAGCACCTGTATCATCCGCGAAATCTGTGTCATCCGCGACAATTCGCGATTCAGGCAGTCCCGCAAAATTGAAATTGACAAGCGAGCGCGAACATGATATGATTTAACATGTAGGAGAAGCACATTGTAGGAGTGAAGAATAGAATAAAGTGTCTGAATCGCGGATTGTGTGGGAACCCAGTTTGCAAGGATTTAAGAGGTGCCAAAAATGCAAAAATATGATGTCGCACTGTCATTTGCTGGCGAAGATCGACAACACGCTAAGGCATTAGCAGACCTTCTTAAAGCGGGTGGATATTGGTGTTTTTACGATGAAAATGAGTTAGCGCAGCTGTGGGGCAAGAATCTCTATGACTACTTATCATCGGTTTACAAAGACCGAGCGCGCTATTGTGTGATGTTCTTGTCTAAATACTACGAACAAAAGTTATGGACAAACCATGAACGCCAGATGGCTCAGGCGAGGGCATTTAAGGAAAACCGTGAGTACATTTTGCCAGTTCGTCTTGATGATACAGAAATTCCGGGCATTCCTCCCACAGTCGGATATCTGGATTTACGTTCAATAACGATTGAAGAAGTTTATGAAGCCTTAGTAATGAAGTTATCGGGCACAATACCAAAAACCGCTGCAACGGATAGAACGGCTTCCAGTGTCGTTGAGACAGACACAACCGAATATGTCTTGTTAGTTTCTGAAGATGGAAAGTCGTATTTCATTCCAGTTCAAAATGCGCGTTGGGATTCAACAGAAATTTCACTTGAACTGCTTCCAGAATCTCCCGAAGAAACCGCTTTTCTCCGCACATTAAGAAGGCATATCAACGATGCATTTGCAAGGGGTGCTCATATTGCCCTAGCACTCAGAGAAGATGCCGCGTGGGTAAAACCCCAGGAAATTGTAGAAACCGCATCCGATTCTCAGATCGTCTGGAAAGTTGTTTTGAAAGAAGAGAGACACAGACAGAATGCGAATCCCCTTGGCGAAATGACATTTGGCAGTCTTTCACCGGACAAGATGGCTGAAATGCGCGCAAGGCGTATCCTGCTTGACGAGAAATTAGGCGAACTCCCACCAGATTTCCAGAACCGAACAGGGCCCGCGGGTCTATTCAATGAAGCCACGTTGGAAATGTTTGTTCGTGGACGGAACGGATTTCAAATTTCTGCCTCACCCATTCCATCTGTATACCGTTCTGTTGGACAAACAGGAGAGCGATTTGAGAAATTTGCTCGTTTAACATCAGTGCTCCAACTGAAACTTTCAAACGCAGTTGAGGAGATACTTCAATTTAATTTGAAACTTCTGAATTCTAATCAAGTAGAAGTCAAGTTTAAAGGACGGCGACACCAACGGTTTACAAACGTTGAACCCTATATTTTTGAAATTAATGGCACCTGCCAACTCTCTGAATAACCCGCCTTTTGAAAACTCAAGATGTCCTGCTGTTTTAGTGGGATATTGATCTGAACCCACTGGCCCGTTTCATCTAAATTCAAACAAAAGCAAACCTGAGCTGAATGTGTCATTGATAAAAATAGCAAACAAGACATTCTAATCGCTCTGGATAAGATATCAGGTATCACGGAAGCCACTATTTACCCAGATTTTGACGGATTTTCACGACTCCATGCCCACAATAAACCTTACATTGAACTCGATGCTCAAGACTATCTGCGGCGCGGTATTGAAGCCGCCCAGAATGATAATATAGATGACGCCATCGACTACTACACCGAAGTCATTCGGTTGGATCCGCCAGACTCTTCCATTGTTTCCGCAGCGTATTACCATCGGGGTTATGCTCACCACCGAAACGGTGAAGTTGACCGTGCTATCACAGACTATAACGAAAACATACGACTGAATCCAAATTCCGCCGCTGCGTATAACAATCGTGGTTATGCTTACTGGAAAAAGGGTGAGTTTGAACGTGCCATTGAAGATTATGACCGAGCTATACAGATCAAATCAGATAACGTTCTGTTTTACAACAATCGCGCTATATCATTATTACACCTCAAGGAGTGGGAAAAAGCCAAATCGGACTTGACAATTGCCCGAAACATGGGGGAGGATATCATTACTTTATTTCGCAACTCATTTTCAAGCATTGAGGACTTTGAAGAAAGGTACAGTGTTGAGATGCCAGCAGACATCGCCGCACTGCTAACTCCCTCGTAGACATAGCAGCAAAACAAAAAACCGTCCGCTTAGCAGACAACTTGATGTTACAGAGTATCAATCCGCGTCATCCGCAATCCTAAATAAATTTGACTTTCTACATTATATATGCTATCATACATAAATAAGTTATCGTATATAATGTAAAATCTTATAAAAAAACCGAAGCAACCTTACCTATAAGATGAGTTGTCCACCAACTAAATTAACGAACGTTAACCTATAGAATTCGCATTTCATGAACAACTTGAAAACAAACCTAATGCATCAAGTGCCATCAAGCCAATCAAACACTACACTTGTGGCACTTTGAAAAGAGATAGACGAAAATTAAAATTGCCCAATTGTTCACGAAAATTCCAGAGACATAGAATTTAAAAACGTCATCAGCCCATGTTCTGACTGTGTTCGCTCTGTTTACAAAGGACAAAAAAGAATCGTGAACAATTTCATGAACATTTATGAACATCTTGGCAAAAAAATTATCGTGCTCAGAATCCATTACGCTCACAGACCCACGCTTTGATTGGGTTTACAACCGCGTATACTGCGAATATGAAAATTGAACAAATCGCCAATGTTCATGAATGTTCATGAAAATCCGTGCCATGTTCACGAAATGTTCATAATTTCCGTCCGAGAAACCCATCGTCCACGAAACGGGGAAAAATTAACAATGCGTTAATTTTTTTCGGTAAGATGAACAAACTCAGAGTTTTCGCAGACTTCCACAACGCAGATGTCCAAGACAGGGTGCGGTTGAGCTGCGCTGGTACGACAGCAGATCTCAAACGTCACGGAACTGTGCTACGAGATGGACAACCCTTAATCATCTATAGCGAAGAGTTAGAGGTTGAAGGCATCGTTCACTACTCAGAAGAAGAAAAGTTGTGGACAGCAATAATTGATTGGAATGCCATTCGAGAAGTAGACTCCGTTGTATCTCAAATAACGCTACAAGCGTGTGATATAGCAAATTAAACCGCTATACCTACAAACAGCGTCATTCAGTTCTCCGCTTAGCAAATAACTTGATGTTACAGAGTGCTAATCCGCGTCATCTGCGTCATCCGCGCCAATCCGCGATTCAGAAAAAGGCGCAATGAATTGCGCAACTACGAACAGAAACCCTCTTAAAATCCGCGTCATCTGTGTCATCCGCGAGAATCCGCGATTCAGAAAAGAGAGATAATCCGCGATTCAGAAAGAGCCGCAATCAATCACGCAGCCACGAACAGAACCCCTCTTAAAATCCGCGTCATCCGTGTCATCCGCGCCAATCCGCGATTTGCGGCGTACTCGACCAAATGCGAAGTGCATTCAGAAAAGAGAGATAATCCGTAATTCAGACAGAGCAGCAATCAATCACACAACCACGAACAGAGACACTCTTAAAATCCGCGTCATCTGCGTCATCCGCGCCAATCCGCGATTTGCGGCGTACTCGACCAAATGCGAAGTGCATTCAGAAAAGAAGTAATCCGCAATAATCCGCGATTCAAAAAGAGCAGCAATCAATTACACAACCACGAACAGAGACCCTCTTAAAATCCGCGTCATCCGTGTCATCCGCGCCAATCCGCGATTCAGAAAAATAAAAGGATACCGAAAATCAATGAACACCAACCTGAAACATAAAGACATAACAGGAAAGATCATCGGAGCAGCCTTTGAGGTGCATAAGTTTTTAGGAAACGGTTTCCAAGAACGCATTTATCAACGAGCGTTAGCCATAGAAATAAGAAAAGCAGGACTCGAATTCGCCCGCGAAATTGAGCAAGATATTTTCTACAAAGATTTCCCCGAACCTATCGGCACACGTAGAGCAGATTTTGTAGTAGCCGGAAAAGTATTAGTCGAATTGAAAGCCATCACAGTATTAGAAGCCATGCATGAGGCACAACTCCTAAATTACTTGAAAGCGTATCGTCTGGAAGTCGGTTTATTAATCAATTTCGGTGAGAAAAGTTTAAGACACAAAAGACTGATTCTATCACAACCCAACCGCCCGACACACAATTGAAACCACTTTGGGTGTGTAAAATTTTTGGCATTAACGACCGCCACTCTTTTGTAGGAGGGGTTTTCAACCCCGATGTATGAGCGATAATTTAACAGTAGGATGTCTTAAAATCCGCGTCATCTGCGTCATCCGCGCCAATCCGCGATTCAGAAAAGGGCACAATCACGCAACTACGAACAGAACTACTCTTAGAATCCGCGTCATCTGTGTAATCCGTGAGAATCCGCGATTCAGACAAGAAGTAATCCGCGCCAATCCGCGATTGAGAAAAAGGCACAATCAATCACGCAACCACGAACAGGGACACTCTTAGAATCCGCGTCATCTGCGTAATCCGCGAAAATCCGTGATTCAGACAAGAGACAAAATATTGGCACACCCATCGTTTCCTTCCATATTTCCCACTTTGTCGAAAATTTCATAGCAAATTTCATAGCAACTTTTATAGCACGCTCCACTAAAACCGTCAAAACCCACTTGTCGCTTAGGTTCAAAGCATTTCACAAATTTCACAGCACCCCGATTTGCTATGAAAACTGTGAAATTTTACACCATTTTTCGGCATCGCTGAAGAGATCCGTGGAGGATTTATTCCATACAACCGACAGAAATCAGAAAACGGAACGGTTCTTGAAACGAAAACAAACGCTTGAAAAAAATCATCAAATGTGGAATAATATAAAGTAGAATTAAAATATCCTTATAGGGCAAAACTCGCAAGCCCATATTACACAGCAAAGGAGAAAATACGCAAGATGCCACTGGATAGGAAAATACGTTATGGCATGGTAGGTGGTGGACCGGATGCCTTTATCGGTGCCGTCCATCGGAAAGCCGCGGCACTTGACGGCGAAATTGATCTCGTCGCGGGTGCGTTCTCATCATCACCCGAAAAATCGCGTCAACAAGGGAGCGAACTCTTTCTCGACGCAAACCGGGTCTACGACTCTTACAAAGAAATGGCAGAAAAAGAGAGCCAACTGCCCGAAGGCGAACGCATTGATTTCGTCTCAATCGTGACACCGAATCACGTCCATTTCGATGTCGCCAAAACCTTTATTGAAGCCGGGTTCCACGTCGTCTGCGATAAACCGATGACAACAACAGTTGCCGATGCTGAGGCACTCTGTAATCTCGTCGAACAGCACGATGTCGTCTTCGCGCTCACACACAACTACACCGGTTACCCGATGGTCAAGCAGGCACGCGAACTCGTGAAAGAAGGGAAGCTCGGAGTGCTTCGCAAAATCGTTGTAGAATACCCGCAAGGCTGGCTCGCCACATTTCTGGAAGACGAAGGAGCGAAGCAAGCCGTCTGGCGTACAGACCCTAAGCAAGCTGGCGCATCCTCGTGTATCGGAGACATCGGATCCCATGCCGAGAACTTGGCGCACTATATCACAGGACTGCACATCGAAGAAATCTGTGCAGACATGACCACCTTTGTAGAGGGACGGTTGTTAGAAGACGACGGGAATCTGCTGGTGCATTATGAAAACGGGGTCCGGGGTGTCCTGTACGCATCGCAAATCTCGGTAGGCGAAGAGAATAATCTACGCATCCGCGTCTACGGCACTGACGCTTCACTGGAATGGCACCAAGAGAACCCGAATTACCTCTCCGTCCGTTTCCCGGACGGTCCCGAACAGGTTTACAAGCGCGGGAACGACTATCTATCGGAGGTTGCCCAACACAACTCACGGATACCTTTCGGGCATCCAGAGGCATTTATTGAGGCATTCGCAAATATCTATGTGAACGCCGCACGTACAATCGCCGCAAAAATTGCAGGCGAAACCCCGGCGGAGTTTGACACAGATTTCCCCACCGTCCAAGACGGAGCACGCGGTGTGCATTTTATCAACGCGGCTGTAGACAGTGGAAAACAGCGTGCCTGGATCGATGCGAGGTATACGCCACCTACGTAGTCAAATTCTGTTTTGTGTGGAGGATCTATTAAAACGGAAAAGGAGGGGACTAATGGGAACCTATGGAGACCAACGCCACATCCCTTACGCACCTACGGAAACGGCAGAACTCTACCCTGACTCGGATGGACAACCTATGGCAGTTAGTGACCTTCACAGACGTATTCTTACGCGAACTTTGGAAGTCCTTGACACCCATTTTGCAGAGAGACCGGAAGTCTACGTCTCCGGTGATATACTCATGTATTACGTAGAGGGTGATCCACGTAAATCGGTTTCGCCAGACGTGCTGGTCACTTTCGGGATGGGCAAGAAAAATCGACGGACGTATCTCGTCTGGGAAGAGGGAAAAATCCCTGATTTCGTGATGGAGTTTTCGAGCAAAGGCACCTATCGCAACGACTTAGGAAGCAAGATGGAACTCTACGCTTCACTCGGAATCCAAGACTATTTCTTATATGATGCCGAAGGTCTATATCTATCATCGCCTATAATGGGTTTTACCTTGGTTGATGGTGTGTATGTCCCAATTTCGGCAGGTCCAGATGGCGGTCTGCACTCCGCCGCTCTCGATTTAGATTTCTCTGTTGGCGAAGTCGGTTTAGGTATTTATGATCCGGTTGCAGGGGCCTGGTTGCAGACACCCGCGGAATCAGCAACCGCACGCGCGGACCGAGAAGCCACGCGTGCTGAGCTGCAAACGATACGCGCCGACATGGCTGAATCACGCGCTGATGAAGAAGCTGCACGCGCTGATCAAGAAGCCGGTGCACGCCAGAGAGCCGAGGCAGAACTCGCGGAACTTCGAGAAGAACTCGAACGTTTGAAAGCACAAACCTAATTTCAATTGATAAAAACGCTGCTGTCTCTCTATTTCTCGGAATCACCAGCACAGCACCAGGCAAAGCATTCCCCTAAGACGGGGAAATCATGAAGGAGCAACACTATTATGGCAAGACCTGTAACACTCTTTACAGGCCAATGGGCAGATTTAACACTGGAAGAATTAGCAGAAAAAGCGAGCGGATGGGGCTACGACGGCTTAGAACTCGCCTGCTGGGGCGACCACTTTGAAGTCGATAAAGCACTCGCAGACGACAGTTACTGCCAAGGCAGACACGATCTACTCGCGAAATACGGACTAAAGGTCTGGTCAATCAGTAATCACCTCGTTGGACAAGCCGTCTGTGATAATATTGACAGCCGACATCAGGGTATTGTGTCAGAGACCATTTGGGGCGATGGAGATCCCGCAGGCGTTCAAGAACGCGCCGCTGAAGAGATGAAGAACACCGCGCGCGCTGCCGCTAAACTCGGCGTGAGCGTCGTCAACGGTTTCACTGGCAGTTCAATATGGCATCTCCTCTACTCTTTCCCACCGAACGATCCGGGACAAATTGATGCCGGATTTGAAGATTTTGCCAACCGTTGGAACCCGATTTTCGATGTCTTTGATGAAGTTGGTGTCAAGTTCGGACTCGAAGTTCATCCGACTGAAATCGCTTTCGACATCGTCACTGCGGAACGCGCAATCGAGGCAGTCAACGGCAGAGAGGCATTCGGATTTAACTACGATCCGAGCCACCTCGGTTATCAAGGCGTTGACTACGTCGCGTTTCTTGAACGGTTGAGCAACCGGATTTATCACGTCCACATGAAGGATGTCTGGTGGTCAGATACACCGAGGTTAGCAGGTGTGTTCGGCGGACATCTGAACTTCGGCGATGCGCAAAGATACTGGGATTTCCGATCCATCGGTCGCGGTAATATCAACTTTGAAGAGATTATCCGGGCACTGAACAACATGGGATACGACGGACCGCTTTCCATCGAGTGGGAAGACAGCGGTATGGACCGCGAACACGGTGCCAGTGAATCTTGTGCTGCTGTCAAGGGCTACGATTTTGAACCCTCTGCTGTAGCGTTTGACGCCGCTTTTGAAGAATAAGAAGCGCAAACACTGTTTCGGCGGGTATAGATGCCCGCCGACTTTATAGGATATAAGCATGGCGAAAGGCACAGTCCACGGACCTGAATCTCGAACCTTTTATGACCGATGCACAGGAACGTGTATCCGGCAGGTCACGGCCGCGTCCGCATTGCACCACCATCCGTTCTTTATCATACCCGCGTATGACGACGCGATGCAGCGGTTGATTTTCGTCTCTTACCGAACAGGCACACCGCAGATATTCGCAGAGGAACGTGCCACAGGCGAACTTCGCCAATTGACAGACAGACTTGACCTTGGAGAATGGTCGGTGCACCCATCGCACAACGGTGAGGCAGTCTTCTTCACCGCTGGGACAAGCGGATGGCGACTCGATCTGGAGACGTTGGAAGAACGAGAACTTGTTAATTTTGACGTAGCTTGCAAGTCAAAACTTGCTGGTAAAAGTGCTGCCACAGCAATGAAAGAAGAAGGCATGGTCGCTGCCGCGATGGGAACAACAGCTCTCAGCCATGACGACAAATGGTGGGCAGTCAAATTCAACATCGGCAAGGAAGCCGCACTTGCGATTGTAGATACAGATACCGGTAAGCACGACATCATCCTACAACGCGATAGTATTGCGCACCTTCAATTCTGCCCTGATGATGCTAATTTGCTCTATTACGCAGGACCGCTTACAGACCGTGTGTGGGTAATTCATCGCGACGGCAGTGGGAATCGTCGTCTCTATACGCAAAATGTCGAAAAGAACGAATGGATTACGCACGAAACATGGATCCCCAGAACGCGGGAACTCGCTTTTGTTGATTGGCCCCGAGGTGTCCGATGTATCAACGTTGACACGGGGGCAGAGCGACAAGTGACATCCTTTAACGCATGGCACGCCATTAGCAATCCCGCCGGCACACGTATGGTCGCCGATACCAACTTCCCGGACATCGGTATCCAGACTTTCGATCCGCGCGACGGTATTGGCGAACCACGGACATTATGTTACCCTAATGCTTCCTCTATCGGAGAACATTGGAACGGACCCTTCCCTTATGCAAAAGGTCCGATTCAGGTGTATGCACCGCAACATACACATCCGCACCCTTCTTTCAGTCCAGACGGCCAACATATCGTTTTTACATCAGATCGAAGCGGATATGCCCAAATTTATGAGGCAACCATCAGTAACACATAGATAGGACTTCGGAAACCTTGATAGCAAAGAACATTATTAAAATGAAAACTCTCTTTTACTGAAAACTGAAAACCGATAACTGATAACTAAGAAAAAAGGAGAAAAACATGCCAGTCGTCGTACCGCGTCTCATTGTTGAGATATTCCAACATACAAACTTCCGAGGCAGAATGGGATATGTTGTGGAACCTGTTCCATTTACGGCACACATCGGATTTCAAGACAATATCTCTTCGCTTCGGGTCTATAAGGGGCCAAATTTCTCATCAAATCCGAACTATAAGGTAATCCTTTACCAACATCGGGACTTCCGCGGCAAAAAGTTGGCACTCGGTCCCGGGTTTTATCCGAACCTGCATGATACCGCTTTCAACTTCGCAGACAGAATCTCATCAATCAACTTCGGGTCATCGTTAGATGTCGCTGGCCCTGAATGGGGAACGATTCCACTGATTGTTGACTGCTATGAACACGTCGAATTCCGCGGCAAAAAAATCACTATTCTACGGGATATAGCGAACCTACGCGACCCCCAAGGCGGAACATGGTTTGAAGATCGGATTTCTTCAATTCGTATCTTTAAAGGACCCGATTTCCCACGAGATGGCGCGGAGGTAGTCTTTTATGAACACCCTGAGTTTGAAGGCGGAAGCATACCCATCCGTATGGAACCAAGCGAATATAAAAAAGAATTGCCGAACCTCCATCTACTCCCCCAAAACTTTGGAGACTCTATCTCCGCTATAAAGATTGAAGGCTGGGCATCCTCTGGTGAATTCACCGAACTCGTGTTTGAAGATGAGTTCATCGGCAACCGCATGCGTCCAGAATGGCGATGGGACGACCCGCAAGGCGGCGGTTCTTGGGCAGAACGGCAAGGCTACTTGGAAATGCGAACTGAACCCGGACAAGACCTTTGGCACGGCAACGGGAGTGGCGGCGATATGAGCGCACCACGCCTCCTCATGAGAGTACCCGGAGATTTCGCTATTGAAACCCGCATGCGCATCACACCACAACTCAGGGAACACGGTGGTCTATTGGTCTGGAAAAACGCCAACCGATTCCTACGGCTTGAGAAAACCTCAGGACCGCACGCATTCAGAGGCGATGTCCGATTTGAACGACACGTTGGACGTTCGTTTAACCTACGCGGACGCGGTGCCGGACTTAGAAATGTACGCGAACTTTTCCTACGGCTGGAACGGCGCGGAAATCAATTCTCCTCTTTCGCAAGTAGTGACGGCATCCAGTGGAAAAGCTGCGGGCAAACCAATGTTGGTATGGGAGAGGCAACGGATGTCGGCTTACATGCACTGTGTCCCGGAAATATCCCGCCGACCCTAACCCGTTTCGACTACTTCCGAGTATTCAAACGCAGAAGCGAAGTCGCCGAATACCGTCCTGTTATTGCTGAACAGACCGGCCAGATGTCGGATGAGGAACGTGAACGTCAAGACGCTGACAGACGTGAACGTGCTATGCGCGATATGTTCTAAACGCATCACATTTTTTCCGCTGCAGTGGCGATTTAATCGTTTTTCGTATCCGCATGAACTGAAGTTACAATTCGGAAACCGGAGCCTTTGTGCTTCAGTTTCCCTACACCGTATTATCAGATACAAGGAGGACATCATGTGCGTAAAAAACAGCGTCCGTTCACAGCGAAGATATTTTGCGAAAAATGCGCAAATCTTCACAATAACTTTTCTGATGCTCGCGTTGCTCGTATGGAACGCGCAACCTGCCGATGCTCTCGTCGGTGCGGTTGAAAACGGCTTGGTTGCTTACTGGTCCTTCAACAAAGACACGGTAAAAATTAAATCAGAGGCAGCGGATGTCTTGTCAGGCCTCGTTGCTAATGTTCACGGTGACCCAGAACTCGCCCCCGCTTCTGATTGCAAAGTCGGCGAGTGTATTCTTTTCGACGGCAGTGTTGATCGGCTCCTTGTCGAAGATTCAAACCCACCGAAAATCGATAGGGATTGGGATGAGATTACGCTTGAATGTTGGGTCTATATCACTGCCTTGGATGATAGTTGGAACCGGATTATCTCGCTCGACGATATGCCGACAAACAGCGCAGTCGTCAGTCTCTATTACGATGATGATGACAACCAACACGGCTTTTTCGTTAGAGCCGGTGGACAATCTACGCAGGCAGCGAAAGACAATGTACTCGAAGATATTCCGCTTGAACAGTGGCTGCATCTCGTCGGCACCTACGACGGGGCAACGGTTCACTATTATGTCAACGGCAAACAGGAGAAAAGGTACGCCATGAAGGGCGGTAAAATCCCTAAAGGCGGACTCCTCCTCGGTATTGGCGACCGGTCCGATGGATGCGATTGCGATACAATTCAGGGGTATATTGACGAATTCCGAATTTACGACCGAGTCCTCAGCGCGGCAGAAGTTCAGAACAATATGGATGCCACAGGGCTTGATGTTAGCCCCTCTGCGAACCATCTCAGCGTCACATGGGGACACATCAAAGCAAGGCGGAGATAGATAACCAATCGGTTGGTTGTTGGTTGTTAGTTGTTGGTAAAGCAGAAAACGCTCATCATAAAGTCTTTCTCTTAACCAATAACCATTAACCAATAACTATGAACCATTAAGTGGTTGTTAGTTCTTAGTTGTTGGTAAAGCAGAAAACGCTCATCATAAAGTCTTTTTCTTAACCAATAACTATTAACCCTTAAAAGGAAAATTAAAAATATGGAAACGATTGGGATTGGCGTTATCGGGTGCGGGGGTATGGGCAGAAGTCTCGCTACGAGCGCACACGCCGTCGAAGGGATAGAAGTCATCTGCGTCAGCGACGTGCAAGAAGTACTGGCAGAAAAACTATCTACAGACCTCAATGCGTCCTACGTATTGGATTACCACGAACTACTCGCCGATGATCGGATTCGGGCGGTACTGATCGCATCACCGCCATTTATGCATTCACAGATGGCAGTTGATGCCGCAAATGCCGGTAAACACGTCTTCTCCGAAAAACCGATGGCGCCAACGCTGGAAGATTGCGACGCAATGATCGCCGCCGCTGAGGAAAACGGCGTTAAACTCACTATCGGATTGGTGTGTCGGTACCACGCAACGCATTCCAAAGTTCGTGAAATTGTGCAGAGTGGTGAACTCGGCGCGCCTGCCTGTATGATGGTACATCGGATCGGTGGACCCTGGCGCAGCGGGTATAGCCACACTCCGTGGCGATTAGAACGCGCAAAATCTGGTGGAAGCCTCATGGAAATCAACGCACACGAAATAGACTTTATGCGCTGGACATGCGGCGATGTCACTGCTGTCTATGGTGCCGGTGGACAATATGGACCAGACAAGAGCGACTATCCGGATGTGGTACTCGCTTCCTTACAGTTCGCAAACGGCGCAATCGGTTTGCTCCATTCCAGTCACGTCTCTGCTGTCGGTGGATATGGCGGACGTGTTGATTGTGAAGGCGGGTCTATCTATTTTCCACAGATTTGGGGCGGAGACGCGACTATTCAGATCAAACCCTTTGAAGGTGACGGACGGCAGATCAAAATTTCAGACATTGAAGTGCCACCACCCGTGCAAGAGGAGATTCGCGTCTTCGTAGATGCAATCCGCAACGATACACCACCTCCAATCACAGGGTTAGACGGTCGCGCAGCGGTCGAAATCGCGCTCGCCGCATATCAATCCGTTGAGAGCAGGCAACCCGTTCCACTACCGCTTTAATGGCAAGTGGAGAGTGGTTGTTAGTTATTAGTTGTTGGTAAAAAAGAAAACTCCTATCATAAAGTCTTTCTCTTAACCAATAACCATTAACCAATAACTATGAACCATTAAAAGGAAAATTAAAAATATGCAGATTTCAGTCTGGGATGGTGGACTTTCAGATAGCTATCTTAAACAGGTTACACAACTCGGTGCAGACTGCATCGATTTTGGAAACGGTGGCTCTTTCCCCGGCGTTAACGAACAAGGGTACCCCGACTTGGACGAGTTGCTAAAAATCAAAAAACGGATCCGTTCTTGGGGACTCGACATCAACCGCGTAACGCTCCCGAACATCACAGAGAAGTTTATGATGGGGCAACCCGATGGTGAACAGGAACTGGAGAACACGTGCAACGCATTGCGCGTCTTCGCTGAAGCCGGTGTGCCGATCGCGCGCCAACGGTTCTGGGGTGATACCTTTGACTATCTCATGACGCGTTATTCCGCTGTGCATAGAGGGGGATATACCTCACGCGGTGAAAGCCGTGCCGCAACTAAGAATCCGCCAGACACACCGACGATGGAGACACTTGACGAATGGTGGAAACGTTTCACCGAAGTCTACGGCGCGCTTGTGCCTATCGCTGATGAACACGACATCAAACTCGCTATCCATCCGTCAGATGTGCCGAACCCAGACACCCCACTTGGGAGCCTCGGTTTCCACCGGGTTATTGATGCTTTTCCGAGCAAGAATGTCGGCTATCTTTACTGCTGCGGCACCCGTGCTGAAGCGGGCGGCAGCACTATCGTCCTTGACGAAATCAATAACTATGGACGCAAAGGACGTATCTTCATGGTGCACCTGCGGAACGTGCGTGGCAGTCTCGCAACTGCG
Source organism: uncultured Poribacteria bacterium (assembly GCA_951828385.1). GTDB lineage: Bacteria > Poribacteria > WGA-4E > WGA-4E > WGA-3G > WGA-3G. The sequence continues at coordinate 777,308 of OX639973.1, read as the reverse complement.
GGTGCGTTTGAGGAGACCCTCCTCGACGACGGTGATATGAACGTCTTCAAAATTGTCCGAGAATTACAAAAGGTCGGATTTAATGGATGCATCAACGCCGATCATATTCCGAGATTAGAAGGTAATGTCGGGTTAGCCTATTCGGTCGGTTACATCAAGGCACTGTTTGCGGCGTTGGTCGGATAATCTGTAATCTACACGTGTACACGGCAGAGCCCCTCACCCCTCAAAATCAAGACAAGTGGGACGTTGTCATTCAGCAATGCCCAAACACGACTGCTTTCCAAAGCCTCGCGTGGCAGGATGCCTTAGCGAGTGCGTTCAGGCAGCTCACCCCTGTCTATTCGCTCATTAAGCAGGAAGATTCAATCGTAGGTGGACTGCCCGCTTTCGTCTTTCAACCGATACCGGGTATCCGTTTATGGCACTCCATGCCGTGGAACCTGTACGGCGGGGTCCATCTTATGGATACTTCACATGTAAATCCGGAAGTACTGATAACATCCGTTGAAACCGAGGCAGCAGAGAAAGGATGGTGTGAAATCTGTTGGACCTTATCCCCAGAGCACACTACAACCTATGGCGATGCTTTCACCAAATCGGGCTACGAAAGGACGCACCATTTCACACATCTTTTGAAAACGGATGGAGATGTTGATACACTCTGGCACGCCTATAACAAACGCGTCCGAGGGGCAGTTCGGAAGGCAGAAAAATCGGGCGTGGAAATCACAGACACGGACAGTGAAGCGGCGTTATCCACATTCTACGACATGTATCTTATGACGGTAAAACGGTTAGGGGGTACGCCGAAACCGCGTGTACTCATGCAGACGCTCCTCCAACGAAAAATAGCCAAACTTGCCATCGCAACCTATCGTGACACAATCATCGCAGGACTGCTCTATCTGCGTTTCAATCGGACTGTAACGCTGTGGTGTGAGGCATCTGTGCCAGCATTCTTGAAATACCGTCCCAACAACGCTATTTTTCATTATCTCATTACACAAGCGTGTCGTGAAGGGGACGAATGGGTCGATTTTGGTGCGTCACCGCCGGAAAACGCAGGGTTAATCGCACACAAAGAGCAGTACCGCGCAACCCAAACAGATTTCGCCAGTTACACAAAGGTCGTTTCACCGCTGAAACGGAACTTGTGGACCCGAAGTGAAGGCGCACTCCGCCAAATTTATACGTGGATGCAGTAGCGAAAATTGTTTCCAACCCAGCTGTAGAGCAAGGCTCCGTGCTTTGCCAATGCTACAATGCAGATAGGATAGTAAATGGAACGTAAACCCAATCTAATCTTTGTTTTCGGCGACCAGCATCGCCAATGTGATGTCGGATGTGCAGGCAACCCGCAAGTACAAACGCCGTTTATGGATCAACTTGCACAGGAAGGGATGTTCTTTCCGAACACCTTTACCAATGTCCCAATATGCGTGCCTGCGCGTGGATGCCTCATGACAGGCAAATATCCGTTGAACCATAAAGCCGTCTCTAACGATCTACCGCTTCCACTGTCTGAAACAGGGGTTGCGGAGGTCTTTAAGGACGCTGGATATGCAACCGGTTACATCGGCAAATGGCACCTCGGCGGTATGCCGAGAGACAAGTTCATTACACCTGAAATGCGTTTCGGTTTCGATCATTGGGTCGGATGGAATTGTCATCATAACTATTTCAATGCACCTTACCACGACTCTGACGGAAATCAGATGCAGATTGAAGGTTACGAACCAGACTTTCAAACCGATCAAGCGATTCAATACTGCCGCGAGCACGTTGATGAACCCTTCTGCCTCTATATGAGTTGGGGACCACCGCACAATCCTTATGAACATGTCCCTGAACGCTACAAGGAGATGTACCCGCCGGAGGAGATTCAGTTACGTCCGAATGCCGTAGACACACCCGCAACACGGAAAGACCTCTCCGGCTACTACGCCCATATCACAGCGTTGGATGAAAACCTTGGACGGTTGATGAACGCACTTGACGAACTCGGTATCGCAGACGACACGATTCTCGTCTACACATCCGACCACGGGGACATGCTCGGTAGCCACGGACATAACCGAAAAGAGCGTCCGTGGGAAGAATCGAGCCGTATCCCTTTCATGATCCGCTGGCCCCAGAGAATACCCGCTGGCGTTCCCCGCGATACTTTACTAAGCCTCGTCGATTTTATGCCCTCAATGCTATCCTTATGCGACCTACCTATCCCTGAAGGGGTCGAAGGTATTGACCTTTCAGAAGCGATGCTCGGCAAGGCAATTGACGAGCCGCAATCTGTCTTCCTTGGCGTACCCTTACACGGCAGTGAAGGTTTCCACTTCGGTATCCGAGAGTGGCGCGGTGTCCGAACGCATCGCCACACTTATGCACGCCATTACGACGGCACAGGGTGGCTCCTTTACGACAACGATAACGACCCGTATCAATTGAACAATCTCATCGACGGCGCAGATTCACAGGGACTTCGAGCAGAATTAGAGACCGAACTCCAAGCGTGGTTAAACCGAGTCAACGATCCATTCCTACCCGGAATTGAACACATCCGACAACTCGGTCTATCTGAACTCTGGAACATCAGCGAGCAACGGTTCGGCGGCGGAAAACCCCGCTGGGCATAATTTTCTAATTTAGGACTTATTTTATGCTTTACCACGAAGTTAATACCATTTCTGATTCTATTGGTTTCCTCTTATGTACCACAAACTTTTAGTTTGTGTTCCTGTATTCCACTGTATGTCATAACATTAAGTAATGAGACAACACTGTTTAAAGATGGTATAACATAGGAGATATTAACCTATGACTGATGAAGAAAAATTTCGATTTGACTTGAGCGGATTCCTCGTGCGTCCCGCGATCCTCGAACGCGATGAAGTAGATGCAATCGTTGATCAGATTGACCGGATACATCATGACAAAGAATCCTTACCGCCGGAACACCGTGCCGTCCCGGGGGGTCCCGCAAGCACCCTGATTGATCACCCTAAAGTCCTCGATGTCCTACACGAAATCATCGGACCCGAAGTCCGGTTAGAAAGCTGCTTCTCTGTCTGGCGCGAAAAAGGACAGCGGCACGGTGAACTCCACGGTGGTGGACCGAGACAAGCAGATCCGATCTTCGGGTATCGCGTCAACAACGGACAGATCCACGCTGGAATGGTGCGCGTTGTCTTTGAACTGACAGATATTTCCAAAAACGATGGCGCAACGCATTTCATCGCTGGTAGTCACAAATCCAACTTCCCGATGCATCCTGACCACATGTCGTTAGAAGATGGGAAACGGAGTCCGTTCCTGATGAACTACGAATGTCCTGCTGGCAGTGCAATCTTCTTTACAGAAAACCTGTGTCACGCCGGTCCCATCTGGCAACGGGAGACACCGCGTGTGGCAGTGCTAAACGCTTATGCACATCTCGCAACGCATTGGCACCGTCTACGGATTCCGCCTGCAGTGATGTCCGCCTTACCGCGTGAAAAGCAAGCGTACTTCCGTGAACCGTGGATCGCAGACTTCCGCACGCGACCAGCAACGCGAAACACAATTGAGCGGTTCCTTGACAACGACGAACCGCCTGTTAATACCGATCACAAGCCGTGATTTAAGAAGATCACCCCTGTTTGTAGTAGGGCAATTCATTGCCCGTTATTGAATTGAATGGTTCCTCAACAACGACGAACCCCCTGTGAATACGGATCACAAGCCGTGATTTAAGCAGGTTATTCCTGTTTGTAGTAGGGCAATTCATTGCCCGTTATTGAGCCATGGCATGCGATAAATCTCTCTACTACAAACCAACCTAAAATTGAAAAATGAAAAAGCGAGTACTCATTATCGGTTGGGATTGTGCCGCGCCGGAACTCGTCTTTGACGCATTCAGAGACGATATGCCTAATACACATCGCTTAATGGATGAAGGCATCTACGGTGAATTAGAAAGCACAATCCCACCTATCACCGTCCCCGCGTGGATGTGCATGATGACCAGTCGAGATCCCGGCGAACTCGGCATCTACGGCTTTCGCAACCGCAAGGATTACGCCTACGATGCCTTGACGATTGCCAATGCACACGCTGTGAAGGTGCCAACACTTTGGGATCTGTTAGGGCAAGCGCAAAAAAAATCGGTCGTTTTGGGCGTACCGCTCACCTATCCCGCCAAACCGTTTCCGGGGTGGATGGTCACCAGTTTCCTCACGCCTGACCGCAATCCACAGTGGACTTTTCCGCGGCGACTGTCGCGTGAAATTGATCAGGTCGCAAGCGATTACATGATAGATATCCCAAACTTCCGAACGGATCGGCGCGCTGAACTGGAACAACAACTCCTTAAGATGACCACTGAACGTTTCAAACTTGCCCGCTATCTGCTTGAAACAAAGGATTGGGACTTCTTTACAATGGTTGAGATGGGCTCCGACCGACTCCATCACGCTTTCTGGCGGTTTTGGGATAAGACACATCGGAAATATGAACCGAATTCACCGTTCTCGGAGACGATGCGAAACTATTATCGCGCACTTGATGCTGAACTCGGAGAGACGTTAGCGTGCGTTGATGAGGATACCACTGTTATAATTGTCTCCGACCACGGTGCAAAACGAATGGATGGCGGCATCTGCGTCAACGAATGGCTCCAAAAACACGGTTACCTGACACTCAAAACCGAACCGCAAGAAATTACACGATGGACACCGGATATGGTAGATTGGGAAAAAACAAAAGCGTGGGGTGAAGGCGGATATTACGGGCGAATCTTTATTAACGTTGAAGGCAGAGAACCGCATGGAATTGTGAGCGCGGAAGACTATGAAAACGTCCGTGATGAATTGAAAGCACAACTTGAAGCCATCGTAGACGAGGACGGAAATGACATCAAGACGCGCGTCTTCAAACCCGAAGAGGTCTACCGAGAATGCCGAAACATCGCCCCCGATCTCATCGTCTATTTTGGAAACCTTTTTTGGCGTTCCGTTGGAAGTGTCGGATACAACAGCATCTATACCTATGAAAACGATACGGGGCCCGATGATTGTAACCACGCAGAGAACGGTATTTTTATTCTCAAATCCGCTTCCAGTGCGCATGTAGGAGCGACATCGAGATCGCGACAGATCGGAAGTGTGTCTGCTAAAAGCATATACGACATCGCACCAACCGTCCTAAAAGAATTCGGTCTTGACATTCCGGAAGCGATGCAGGGAAAGCCGATTTAGGGAGTGCAGTTTCCAAATACATTGCTGCGTCTGCTAACCGGGGGCCCTGCACCTCGGCGAATTCAATCGCGCGGAATCGTTCCAAAATCACACCCGCGCCTCAAAAAAAATAAAAAAGACCTTTTTTGGGCAAAAAGGACAGCATTCCTTAAAAAAACTATCAATTTTTGAGAATTGCGGTCGAATTAATTTGACAAAAAGTTTTCAAGCTGTATAATTAAAATTATCTAAAATAGTTCTTACCTTAAAAGGACGGTTTTTTAGATTTCAAGGGCGAATATATCTCGCGTTGAATTTCACTTTTCTTCCGCGGGTAACGTAAGGGGACATGAGAACAGTGGATCTACGAGGCAGTGCGAACATTTCCATTTGCAATGTATCAAGCCAAATGTTAAGCATTTTAGCAGCTGGTTTATATGACGCGCGTGTTGACGCGTCGCAATCTCAAGCTATGTTCTCAAGGGTTAGCAACACCGCCCCCCCCCCATCACTTTTCAAGCGTTAAGTGTATTCGCGTCGCTTCCGATGTGGTTCCGGACTTCACATCGCGAACCTGTTTACACAACATTCCATTTTCATACAACTCAACGAACTCCTTTGTGGCCTGGCACCTGTTGTCATCAGGCACCTTGTGCTGTCACTTCAGAGGTTATTTCTATTCTGCCGCTGCGCGCTTCTTGCGTTCAGACTCCCAGCGGTGGAATCTGTTTAGTCGTGTGGAAGTCCACAACGGGTGGATTTCCGCTATGTTACAAACACTCAGACCGGATCGAGGTGGTTATTTATGAATCGTATCAAAAAGGCATTCGTGGTAGTATTCGCAATCTTGAGTCTCTTGTTTGTGATGTTCATTGAGGCACGGAACGCACCGCCAACCGAGTGCAAACCACCGCCTGTCTGCCCGTATGTGCGGTGAAAAGCCGATACCTTGTAGGTTGACAGCAATTATGCTTCAACCGCTTATGATTCAATTATGTTTGCATATAACCAAGCGGCGTGTTAGAATGATGCACGTCGCCTTTAGAAGGAGATTTGATAATGTTGAAAAGTTTTTTTAGCCGTCCAAACGTTTTGTTACGGTTGCTCGTTGTCCTCGTTTTTGCTGGTGGACTGGTTTTCGCCGCGACGTATGATGGATTTTCCCCGAAAATCCAAGCCGAGAATAGTAGCTGCTGTGGCGGAACAGATGCCGTTCCTACAGAGGAGCCTGTCGCACAAACAGAAGTTAGTGGCTGCTGTGGTGGTGGGACAGATACACTCCTCGCGGATGGAGCTGCCGCACAATCAAAAATAAGTGCCAGTTTTGAAAAACCTATGCCTACTCCGGCAAAGATCTGCAGCTACGCTGGATGTGTTACGACCGTTTGTTTCGGCAGTGGTTGTACTAATGGATGCGGGGGCAGTCCAAGGTGCAATAAATGTAACTGTCAAGGGTCACAATGTAAGGGTTCTGGTGACTTCTGTAGCAGTCACGGGTCATGTGTTTCTAGGTGTACGAAAGTTAAAGTCTCCTCCTCGTAGTAGGCGTGTCTTGTTTCAAAATTGGTCCAGGTTTGCAGTCAGGAGTTAACTGCTGCAGATAAGACCTCATTATAGGGCAACTTCTCGCAGCTGCAATAGAATGGAACCAATTTGAGAAAGCATACCGAAGTTGCTACCTATACAAACTACTAAATCCGTATAGGTGGCAACTTCGATAAAATCAGAGGTGTTTTATGATACAAAACCCAAAGCAGACACAAAATCGGTTCTTGCGTGGTGGCAATCCTTTCCCCACGCGGGAACTGCCAGTAGGAGCCATTGCCCGATTGGGGCAAGGAATGCTTTATGACCTCGCGCTGTCACCAGACAATGAATATCTCGTGGTTGCAACAGGTATTGGGGTTTGGTGGTATAAACTCGCCACAATGTCTCCGGTAGATCTATGGAACACGGGACACGGAGGGATTTCTGTTTTATCCTTTTCTGATGATGGTAAATGGCTTGCTACCGCTGGAAATGATGGTTGTGTCAAAGTCTGGGATGTTTCACGCCGCGCATGCATTACGCAGATAGAAAGGTGGGTGAAAAACAATCAATTGACACGTCAAGATAGGATTTCACGTATCGCCTTTTCACCGGATAGTCAACAACTCGCTGTGTCGGGTATGAACGACTATATCGTTGATGTATGGCACCCGGAAACCGGCGAACACCTTGCCAAAATCAATGCGGATCATCAAGTAGAACTGTGGCAGTATTGTGCGCTTGTTCACCCGATTACTTTTTCGCCTGATGGTCAACTGCTCGCTTGTTTGAGTCCGCACGGTGAAAATACCCCTGATGGGCCTGAAGCGGAATCTATTTCCGTGTGGGATGTTTCAAGCGGGACGAGGGTCGCGTCCTTGACAAAATATCCATCCGGTTATCTGTGGGAGTCCTTCTGCTTTTCGCCCTGCGGGGAATCCTTTGTTGCCAGCGGTGATGTAGACGACAAATTACAAGCATGGGACACAAACAGTTGGAAAAAAATCAGGACCTATCCAGATTATGGTGCGGATCGGATGGTACCCTCTTACTCCGCCGAGGGTGTTCTGCATGCCGCTGCGGTGTATGATAGTATCAACACTATCACCGTTTGGGACATCGAACACAACAAAAAAATTTATACATCAGAAAATATCGCGGAGCCCGTATCCTTCCAACTCAGGAACGGGAAACAGTTGGCGTTGGTGAGTTCACACGAAATTAGCGTCCTGTCTCCTGATACCCAACAAAGGGTAGCGTCCAGCCATTCACATGCATCGGGTAATATTCTTTCATCGCTTGTCTTCTCTAATGCTGGGAAAACCGTGACGGCTGCACATTGGTATGATAGCATCTGGCATTGGGATATTGCTGCCCCTTCACATGCCCCTATTGTTTTTAAGCCTGGCGGTATCAAATATTATGTTTACGCGTCCACCGAGGGAAAAATCTACACGCTTAGCCTAATAGGTGAAGGTAAAAAGACTATTAATGTATGGGAAGTTGGTACCCCCGATAGCCTCATTGCTGAGTGCGAGCTCAAGGAATCCCCAACATATCGTGCTCTGGCATTTGCCCCAGAAAACCACTTGCTATCGTATGGGGATGATAAGGGCAGACTACACGTATTGGATCTGCAATCTGGGAAAGAGATTTATACAGACAGACTCCATCGGTGTGCCGTTGTCACTGTGAAGTTTAGTCCTGATGAGCAGCTCCTCGCGAGTACCGGTGCACTCGTACCCGACTTCCGACTGCGAGATATTAAACGCAAGGAAGACATCAGCGGTCCCCTAAACGATCGCATTCAACGTGCGATCGCCTTTTCACCCTGCGGCACTCTGATGGCAGCTAACACCCAAGAGGAAATTCTATTATGGGATCTCACACAACGACAAATACAACTCGTCATCCCGAAGCCAGAAAGATGGACCTATCAAGGATTTTGGCATGAGATACTCGCCTATTCACCTTGTGGACGGTATCTGGCTTCAGGATCGTGTTGGGTACGAGGTATGGAAAACTCTCTGGTGTTGTTATGGGAGATTGTCAATGGCAAAAATATCGCTACCTTTGAGGGACACACAAGCAGTATTACCGCTCTAACGTTTTCCGAGAATAGCAAACTTTTAGCAAGTGCAAGTTATGACGGCACCATCCTCCTGTGGGATCTGAAACCTTATTTATAGCACCTTTCTCATAAATACCAGCCCGCATGTATCTAAAGAAACTTTTGGATTCAAAGATACATTGCAAGTCCCCAGTCCCTGATAGGGGCGATATGGAGGATTAGGGGTTTTAGGGGTTTCTTTGATGAGAAATTCCTATTTGTAATACTCTTAAACTATTTATGAGAGGCTGTAGTTGTGAAACTTTATATAGCATGAAACTGTATGACCCCATTATTGTCGGTATCACTTCCGTACAGCAAAACAAACTACGTGCCGCATTGTCTCTCCTAGGCATCTTTATCGGGATTGCGAGCGTGCTGTGCATGATCGCAATCGGCGGTGGCGCAAAAGAGATCGTCATCAAGGACATTGAAAAACTCGGTGGCGCAAACCAAGTCCAATTCTGGACACTCACCGCCGTTTGGGAACGCGGAAGATTCGTAAGACGTACCACCGAACGCTACACACTTGAAGATATCTATGCCATTGAAGCAGAATGCCCCGGTGTGCTCTTCGCCTTACCGAAAACGGAGACGTACACCGGATCTGTCAGCAACCGCCAGGGGAGCCGCGTTCGAGCAATCGTAGAAGGTGTGACAGCGGACTATGCCCAAGGTATGCACTGGCAAGTGCAACACGGTCGCTTCTTCTCCCAAGATGATATTGACACCGCCAGACAGGTCTGTGTCCTCGGTTCAGACATCGCCACGGAACTGTTTAACGATGCTTCGCCATTAGGACAAGAGGTAAAGATTCGGTATTATTGGAGGCACCCGGCTGTCCGATACCGTGTCATCGGTGTCATGCACCCTAAAGGCAGAAGCCTTCGCATCAGCATGTCACTGGATGACATCATCTGTCTGCCGTTAACAACACACCAACAACGTTTCTCTGGAACTCGCTATATTGAAGGAATTATCGTCTTCTTTAAAAAAGACGCAGATGTTCACAATGTCATTAACTCCGTTAAATATGTCCTACGGAAAAGACACCGAGGCAAAGATGATTTTATCATCTATTGGATACCGAAAACGAACCTCGAGCGACTGGAGCATATCCAAAAGGTCATCCAGATCGCGCTGGGCAGCATCGCAGGGTTCTCGCTATTTGTCAGCGGCATCGGCATCATGAACATCTGTCTCGTCTCCGTTGGCGAAAAGACGCGCGAGATAGGCTTGCGGAAATCGGTAGGTGCCAAACGGATACACATTTTCTGGCAATTCTTGACAGAATCCATAGCACTCTGTTTCTGTGGCGGGATTCTCGGTATCATTGGTGGGTGGCTCGCCGCACACGGCATGGCGCGGGTTGCGGTGCGCATCGTGCAGATCGTGCCAGAATGGCCCGTTGTTCTATCCTTACCTTGGATCCTCACTTCTATTATCTTTTCCGTCTTTATGGGTGTTAGTTTCGGTGTCTACCCTGCAATGCTCGCCGCACGACTCGCACCTATTGACGCACTCCGAACCGAAATATAAGGAGAACTTTTTGAAATTACCTTTCTTCATGGCGGCTCACTCTCGGATGGCAATACGCCTTCCATTTGTAGATGTCCAGGATCCTTTTAACTTATGAAAATACGCATTTTTCTCTTAGTACTCTTAATACTCTCTCTTTTCGTCATCGCCGGAATACCACGTTTTCTTTCTTTAGACGCACACTGGTCCAGTGACGAAGTCCGGTGGCTCAACCGTAGCGCAGATTTCATGTCCGCTGTCAAACACGGACGGTTTGCGGAAACCCTCATCGCCTATCATCCGGGTGTGACAACAATGTGGATTGCGGGGCTTCGCACCTTTTTTACCGAACCCAGCATAGATGTCTTGAACCTTGCACGCGCCCGATGGTTCATCGGTGTCATCATCTGGGCAGGTATCGGTATCGCTTGCCTCCTACTCTACCGACTTTTCGGAAAGTGGGTGTCACTTGCAAGTTTCGCGTGCCTCGCCTACTCACCCCTCTTTTTAGCACAGACACGCCGCGCACACACCGATGCACTCGCCACGATCTTTATTCTCTTAACCGTGTTGCTATTCCTACTATACGCGCAGGACCGACAAAACCGCCGTTACCTTATCCTCTCCGGTGCCGCTTTCGGGCTGGCGGTACTTTCCAAGAGTTACGCTGTCATTCTCTTACTCTGGATACCGATCTGTCTCTTTTTCTTCAGGAATGAGAAAAATCATGCCGGAGGTCTTTTGACATACGTCGCTGAGGGACTCTGTTTCCTCAATTGCGCCGCTATCATCACAATCATAAGCTGGCCCATCTTCTGGTCGCTTCCTTTCGGTGTTCTTTTTGTCTATCTATTAGGCACCACCTACGTATTAGCCAAAGTCCTGAAAAAGGGAACAATCACTTTAACAAGCCTTTCACTCTGGGCAGCCATCGCTGCACTCGGTGTCACTTGTGTACGCGTCCTACAAACCGGCCAATACGTTCTTGATAGAGTCAATTGGGCAGTCACCACCGCACACGAGGTGGAACACTTCTTTTTAGGAAAAGTTGTCTACGACCCAGGTTGGCTCTTCTATCCTTTCGTGCTTACCATCAAAAGCACACCCTTGATGCTACCCCTCGCACTCATCGGATGCATCCTACTTTGGAAATCACGGAAACACTTAGACGAGACCGCCTATCAGCTCCGAATGGCACTTGCACTGATTGCCGGTGTTCTCCTTTTCACAATCTGCCTCTCAGTAACAAGCAAAAAGTTCAGCCGCTATCTCTTACCCGCGTTCCCGATGCTGGAGATACTCGCAGCCATCGGGCTTGTTGAAGGATTCAAATGGATTTATATCGCACTTCGCGCACGTTTTCAAATACTGAAAATTCCCGTATACAAAAACGCGCTCCTTCTCATGATAAGTATCGGACTGTTCTTCATTCAACTGTTCCCTGTCCTTGCACTCCATCCCTACTACGGCACTTACTATAACCTCTGTTGGAGACTCACAGACATCACGAAGATAATCACCATCGGCGAAGCCTCTGGCTTGGACCTCGCCGCAAACTACCTCAATCAGAAACCCAATCCTCAAAAACTCGTCGTCCAAGTCTCACCCCTCGCTACCGAATTCGTGGATTACTACTTCCGAGGCTACGTGTACCGCGCAGATAGTGAAAATGAGCCCGCTCCAGACTACGAAGTCGTCTACATCCGAGATTCACAGATAGGACGCGTTCCACAGACAGGCACCCGAAACGGAAAACTCGAGAAACGCATTACACTCAATGGCATCGACCACGTCTGGATATACCGAGTGCAACAACAGGAGGAAACCCAATGAATGTCTGCCTAATCACGCACGGCTATCCCCGTTTCCCTTCGGACACCACCGCACCGTTCATTGAATCCATCGCCGAGACGCTCCAAAAACACGGGATGCGTGTCACTGTGATAACACCCGATACCCCCAAGTTCGCACGCACCACGGCGGATCATAGCGTCAACCTGAAGACATATCGCTACTTCTTTCCGCGGCGGTTGCAGCTGCTCGGCTACGCCAACACGCTTATCAACGATTGTGAGTTAAAAAAATACGTTTATCTGCTCGCGCCCTTCATGTGCTTATCTGCTATTTTCCATCTGCTCTATCTACACCGCAAGCATCGCTTTGATGTGATTCACGCCCACTGGCTGCTGCCTAACGGATTCATTGGAGCTATTGTCTCCAAATTGTGTAAAATTCCAGTCGTCATTACGCTGCACGGCTCCGACATCTTCGTCTCAAAACTAAACCCTATCTTCAAAGCGATAGCGAAATGGACACTTAAACACACTGCGATGGTCACGAGCGTGACACCCGCATTTCTGCCTGAACTCACAGCGTTAGGCGTTCCTGAAGAAAGGCGATGCCTCATCCCCAACGGCGTAGACCCAGAGGTATTCCCGCCACCGACCCCCAAACAACTAACAGAACTCCAAAATAAACTCTCAATTCCAGAAGGACAACACGTTGTTTTTGCCTTAGGGCGCATCGTCTTGAAAAAAGGATTTGACATCCTCATTCGGGCGTTACCCCCTGTCCGAGAGAAATGCCCACAGACAACAGTCATCATCGGCGGTGATGGTAGCGATTTAGAGCGGCTAAAAGCACTCGCAAAAGAGAAAGGCGTTTCGGATATTATCCGATTCCCCGGAACCATAGACCGATTAGAAGTGCCAATATATTTCTATTTATCCGACCTATTTGTATTACCAGCCGTAGTAGATCCAAAGGGAAATATGGATGGGTGTCCAATCGTCATTCTGGAGGCGATGGCATGCGGAAAACCCGTTGTTTCCTCAGCAATTTCCGGTATACCTATCGTCGTGCAGAACGACAAAACCGGACTTCTGGTCGAAGAAAAGGACCCTGACCCCCTCGCCGCAGCGATCATCTCATTGCTAAAAAACCCCGAAAAACGGGAACAGTTTGGTAGAGCCGGACAACAGCGTATCCGACACGAATTAACATGGGCGAAAACCATAGAACAATTTATTGATATTTATCAGCAACATGCCAACAGAAACACATAACGCCCCCCAACTTTCCATAGTGATACCGGCATACAACGAAGCGGAATCGCTCCCTATTTTGTTAGCGCAGATTCAGGCGGTCCTGAAGACGCACGCCTACCACCGCGCCGAGGTTATCTTCATCAACGATGGCAGCACAGACGCAACAGCATCGGTTTTAGACGCGCTATCGCAACCCCAACAAACACAGCTGTGCCTCGTGCATGTTATCCATTTCAAACGCAATCAAGGCAAGGCGGAAGCACTTATGGCAGGCTTCACCGCCGCAACAGCCGACACCGTCATTACTATGGACGCGGACCTCCAAGACGACCCCAGCGAAATACCGAAACTCATAGCAACCCTTAATAACGAAAACTATGATGTCGTCTCAGGATGGAAATACCCGCGCAAAGATCCGATTGAAAAACGGGCGTTCTCTTTCGTTTTCAATCGTGTCACCGCGTTTTCCACAGGCGTGAAACTCCACGACATGAATTGTGGATTCAAGGCTTACCGCGCTGAGGTTGTTAAAGAACTACATATCTACGGCGACCTACATCGATATATCCCGATATTAGCACACCAAGCAGGCTATAAAGTCGGCGAAGTAAAAGTCCGTCATCATCCCCGGCGGTTCGGAGTTTCTAAATATGGGTTCAAGCGGATACCGAAAGGATTCTTTGACCTCTTCACCGTCCTATTCTTAACGAAATACCTTAAACGACCCCTACATGTTTTCGGCACCATCGGCGCCGCTGTCGCTTTCATCGGCATCCTCATCGGGCTTTATCTCGCTGTTTTATGGGTCGTGAAAGGCGGGGTCGGTTTCCGTCCGCTCCTTATGCTGTCTGTTTTGATGATAATTTTAGGTATCCAATTCTTCTCGATCGGGTTACTCGGAGAACTCGTTATTGGATTGATCTCCCGACTCGAACGACGAATAACGTCAAAGAAAACATCCGAACACACACCTGCTAAGAGCAAAGGAACACCTCACACATGATCCACTCTCGGCTGCTGCAGTGGGCAAGAATACTACCCGCACTCGCGATTCTCTTTTTCCTCGTCAAGCGATTACACAATCTTCTCACTGTCGTTGAAATGGAATCAATAACATTCAAACCTTTATGGTTATTAGTATCCCTAACGCTGTTGCTCGTCTATTTGGGAACACTCGGTATTCCATGGTTTTTTCTCTACCGGGTAGGAATCGAAAAATCAAAAAAAACAAGTGAGGTTACGAACCTCACTAACAAAGAGCAGAACCCTCTCTTATCTGGGTGGGCATTTTTTCAACTCTCGCAACTCGGACGGTATCTGCCGGGGAAAGTCGGGCAATTTGTAGTGATGTTTTCCTTATCAAAAAAGTTCGGAATACAGAAAAAAGGGGCTGTCCTCGCCACCTGCTTCCAACTCGCTTTTCAGTGTGGTGTGGGATGCTCCATTGGATTTCTGGTCCTGCGAAACACGGAGGTTGCCCCAATTTTACACGACTTGCTTGCGGATTTACAAATATCTGGTAAAACCACGCTCCTCATCGGAAGCATTGTGATCGTCACACTCGGTGCCAGTATCATTTTTTTCTATAGGAGACACATCAGAGAAACATTCATTTACCTCATGCAACAAGATTTCCGTGCCATGTTTTTGACTTCTGGAATATTGCGTCTTATCAGCGGCTACCTCTTGCTTTGGGGGATTTTAGGCACCGCTTTTTTTCTTTTTATTAAGAGTCTTGCTCCCGTTTCTGCTTCGCAACTCCTCGTCGTAACAGGCACCTATGCAGTCGCGTGGAGCATCGGAATTCTCAGTGTTATCACACCGGGAGGCTTAGGGGTTCGAGAAGGTATCTTAAGTCTGCTGCTCACAAGTGTCTTACCACCCGCGACAGCAACGCTTATTGCCCTTCTTTCACGACTCTGGACCATCAGTGCTGAACTCGCAATGACAGGCATCGCTTCTGGACTTTATTGGTGGAAACTCAGAGATTAAACGGCATCAGGAGACCTTCTCTCATGGCAGAAAGAACAGATCCAACCCAAAAAACGAATCATCCATTTTATTGTCAATATCGCGCTGTCTATGAATACGCGACACAATTCACACAAGAGCAGCGCGTATTGGACATTGGGTGCGGTGAAGGATACGGAGCGCACCTATTGGCACAACACGCAAAAGAAGTTGTCGCCATTGACAAAGACAGAAAGACTATCCAACAGGCAAAGCGAAGATACGATCTCTCCAATCTCAATTTCCACGTCCACGATATTTCGGAACTTCGCGGACATTTTCTCCATTCTTTTGATGTCGTTTGTTGTTTTCATGTCATTGAACATCTGGAAAACCCGGAACAATTCTTGGCGAAAGTCGCAAAACGCTTATCAAACCCTTCAGGAGTGCTTCTAATTTCCACACCGAATCGACATTCTCAGTTTCGGCTGTCTACCGGTCTGCACTGGCCCTACCACGAGCGCGAATATACTACCAACGGATTCCGAGACCTCCTTTCGACGAGTTTTAAAGATTTGACGCTTTACACACTCCAAGCGAGTTCAACAGTACATCAATTCCAAAATATACGGGCACAGCACATCCAACAGATTTTCAGATGGGATATCCTAAAAATGCGCCATTGGCTCCCCAATCGACTCTTACGATTTAGTTTTAATGTCGGCGGAACGTTATTAAAATTATTCATAGGTGCCACCCATAGCGACTTGATACACAGCATCACTACCGCTGATTTTCACGTCACGGAGAAACAACTTCACGAAGGTTTAGACTTAATCGCGGTTTGTCGAACCCCATGGAACACTGTGGAGAAATAGCCAATGCAAAAACAAATCGCTATAACCCTCTTTCTCATAACGCTCCTGACGCTTATATTCCTGCCGCGCTTGTTATCGCCTTCAAGCCATTGGTCAAGTGATGAGAGTCAATGGATGGCGCGTTCTCGCACTTTTATCTTAGCATTAGAACGCGGCGACTTCGCTGACACCCTCACCACGCATCATCCCGGAGTGACAACGACTTGGATCGGCGGTGCCACAATCTGGGTGGCTTCGGGCAAGCAGTCAGTTTCAGAGTGGCTGAAGTCTATTGACTTTTTCTCGACGACGATGCTTGCCCGTATACGATTTCCGATCGCGCTTCTTACAGGTCTCCTCATTTTGTTAGCAGGTGAGTTATTATATCGTTTATTCAGTGCTCGTTATGCAGTAATTGGCACCCTGTTCTTAGCCATTGAACCCGCTTTGCTTGCCGAGAGTCGACGAATCCACACAGACGTTTTAACAGCCGAATTCCTGTTACTGACACTGCTACTATGGTTATGTTATCTCGAAGCGAAAATTCCACGGCGGCGCGATCTCGTTTTCTCGGGAATCTGCTTCGGGTTAGCATGCCTGACGAAGAGCCACGCCGGCGCGTTTCTTATATTTCTACCGTTCATGCTATTTTGGTACGTTAAACAAAAAGGTTTATCCGGCACGAAAATGCTGGTGAGTGTCTTTCTATTTTCTTCAGTAATGTTAATGACAATCCTTATCACCTTGCCCTACCTATGGACACTCACATTCCGCAACCTACCCATAACTCCTTTAATTCTTATCGGATGTGGTAGTGTACTGCTGTGGAGTTGGAAAAAACTTTCAACGCAGGCATCGCTTTCGCGAATAGAACTCTCTATGCTTGGAGGCAGTTTGCTGCTTATTCTTGTGATCGCAGCCGCAGCAGCTAAATATATTCTTGCAGGAATGTATACGGCTTTGACAACCGCACACGAATTGCCAACACTGTTTTTAGGGGACATCCGTTACAATCCCGGACCCCTCTACTATCCAGTGATGCTGTTTGTTTGGAGCACACTTTTAGCGTTGCCACTCACAGGTTTAGCGATATATGGCGCGTGGCAGCAAAGACATCAGAATCCGAAACTCTTTCGCATCACTATCGTATTAATCTGCTTCAGTCTATTTTACCTAATTGGACTGAGTTTCGTCGCTAAAAAAATTGCCCGCTATCTCGTGATTTTCCTACCCGCTATCAGCATCCTCACTGCGATCGGGACTATCCACCTTACACAATATTTCTCAAAAACCCGCATCCGTTATTTAGTGTTCGCTGTGGTTGTTATTTTACAAATCGCACCCGTGTTGCGGTTACACCCCTATTATATCACCTATCACTTTCCGCTTTTGTCCGGCGAGTGGATCTCAAAAAATACCAGTCTCGGTGGAGGTGTAGGTTTAGATATCGCAGCAGCCTATCTCAATGATAAACCCGATGCGCGAAATCTAAGGGTCCGGGTAAGTCCGTTTGCCACGGGTTTGGATAAATACTTCGTTGGAGAAACTTCCAGGCGGCGTACAGAAGAAATATTATCTCACAATGTTACTTTTAATTACGATGTTGAGTATATCCGCGTACGGCAAATTCAAGGTGTTCCTATTGATGGTTTGCCCACAGGAGCCATACCCGCTACAACTTTACAGCTCAGAAATGTTCTAACCAGGGAACTTGAACACGTCGTTCAGCTAGACGGAGTAGATTATGTCTGGATATATCGGGTGCTTACCTCTCACACGAATTCTGCAACGGATTCCAGATAAGACAATTCAAATGTATAGCAGTGACTTCCGAAAAAATTGCCTTTATTCTCTTACCTTTTTCTTTCAACGACTTGGACGGGTACAGCATTAACAATCGCCTCAGCAACAACTTCCGCAGCAAGAATACCGACAGCATTCACACTGCTGCCAGTGTGTGCCCCTGTAGCGAGCGAAAAAAGCGTATCTCCATCAGACATCGTATGCGACGGTCGGACCGCACGCGCCATGCCGTCGTGCGCCATCTCTGCAACCCTATTTACTTCTGTGACGGAGAGTGTGGCGTTTGTAGCGACAACACCGATCGTCGTGTTGGTTCCATGAATGATATTGGCACCTAAAAGCCGTTCCGTAATGTCCACGAAACTGCCGTTTTCTTTTCCACCAGCAACAATTTCACCTGTCCTCGGATCCACAACGTTCCCAAGCGCATTGACAACCACAATAGCAGCGACAATCAATCCTGAATCAAGATATTTACACGCCGAACCGACACCGCCTGAAGAAGACGTAACGCCAGGAGCTTTGCCGACAGTAGCACCCGCGCCTGCACCGATAGCACCCATCGCCACCGGTTCATCTGTCGCATTCAGACACGCCTGATACCCCATCTCTCGATCCGGACGTACCTTTGCATCACCAACTCCCAGATCAAAAATAACAGCGGCGGGAACAATTGGAACACGAACAGGACCCGCCGGAAAACCGACGTTCTGTTCTTCAAGATATTGAACAACCCCACCCGCAGCATCCAAACCGAAGGCACTTCCGCCGGTCAGTAGCACTGCGTGCGCTTTTTGAACTAAGCGTCCCGGACGGAGGGCATCTGTCTCACGTGTCCCCGGTGCAGCACCCCGCACATCGACACCCGCAGTTGCGCCTGCTGGACAGAGAACAACCGTACATCCCGTCCGAGCGGTCGCGTCAGTGGCATGGCCCACCTTGATTCCATCTATTGCAGTGAGCGTTTGGTTCATTGATATCATATCATAACTATAGCGGATTCAGATATAATCTGCAAGTGAAAACCAACTTCACCTGTAGCATAGGAGACCGTTAGTTTCCTGGGCAACGTATTTCCCAATCCGCCTGTAGCATAGGCTGTTAGCCTGTGCAACGTATTTTCCAATCCGCCAAATCCGTGAAAATTCGCGATCCAGAAAACTACTGACAAAATGGTTACACAACCCAACCTCAGACGGATATTGACAATTTTTGACACAAGATGCTATAATCCAACTAACGTCAATCAAAGAGGAGATTAATATTATGAAACATTTTTCCCTTCTATTCTTGATTCTTACCGTTTTTCTCAGTTGTTCACTTATAAAACCGACAATAATACCTGATAAAAACTTAGCCGCTGCTGTGCGAGCAGAACTCGGTTTAGACCCAAACGAACCTATTTTAGAAGAAGATCTGAGAGGATTAAAACGTTTAGTGGCAGTATATGGAGGAATAAAAAATCTGACCGGCTTACAAAAAGCAGCAAATTTACGGAGTTTATGGCTTGATAATAACAAAATTACGAACATCGCTCCCCTTGCAAGCCTAACACAACTTAAACACTTAGGACTTAGCGGCAATGAAATCAGGAACATCACACCGATCACTGATTTGACTGAACTTAAGATATTAAGCCTTTCCAACAACAAAATAGATGACATTACACCCATCGCAGGATTGAAACAACTCACAAACTTGGAACTCGACGACAATGAAATCAGGAACATCACACCGATCACTGATTTGACTGAACTTAAGATATTAAGCCTTTCAAATAATAAAATAGATGATATTACACCCATCGCAGCGTTAAGACAACTCACAAACTTGGAACTCCAACAGCATCAGATGAGTGATACAACGCGTATCTTTAGAGTACTCACAGAATTGCCCGAGCTTACAGAGTTAAAGCTTGAACTAAGCCACATCAGCGATATTACGCAACTCACGAGATTACCGCAGCTGACGAGTTTATCACTTGATAGCAAGCAAATTGTGGATATGACTCCATTCACTGAAATGACACAACTCGCGAGTTTGTCGCTCCATAACTGCCAAATTACAGACCTCACGCCGATTGCTGAGATGACCCAACTCACAAGTTTGTCGCTGGTGGGTAATCAAATTAGTGCCATCACCCCTATCGCTAAATTAACGCAGCTTAAAACTTTATCGCTTGCGCGTAATGATATTCGTGATACTACCCCGATTGCAAAACTGACGCACTTGGAATTCTTATACCTCGGTGATCATCAGATCAAAGATCTAAAATTTTTCAGTGAATTAAAGCAATTGAGATATCTATCACTTGTTAACGGTCATATCAGCGACATAAAATTTCTCGGTGGACTAAAGCATCTAAGTTTTTTGTCTCTTGAAGATAATCAAATTAACGATATTTCATCACTTACTGGACTGACAGAACTTGAGATGCTATCACTTCGGAATAATCAAATCAGCGATATTTCGCCGCTTACTGGGATGGCAAAACTTGAGATGCTATCACTTCGGAATAATCAAATCAGCGATATCAGCGTCCTTAAAAATCTTGAGAATCTGACACATTTAGATATCCAAAAGAATCCGATTCAAAATATGAGATCAATCCGTGAACTCCGCAAACAGATCCCAAATTTGCAAATTATGGAATCTAACCACTAATCAAGGCATTAAAAAGAGGTTAGTATTATGAAACATATTTGCGTGCTTTTTGCATTTCTCATTGTTTTATTAAGTTGTTCACTGCCGGAACCGGTAGAGGTCCCTGATCCCAACTTAGCCGCTGCCGTGCGGGAGACATTAGGCTTAGCCCCAAATGCACCTATCATGGAAAAGGATTTGAAAGAATTAGAATTTCTGTATACTGGCTCAAGAGATATAAAAAACTTAACAGGACTCGAAAAAGCGACAGGTTTAATACATTTAAGTCTTTACAAGAATCAAATTGTAGACATTACACCAATCACAGAGTTAACAAAATTAAGGAGGTTAGACCTTTATGGCAATCAAATTTCGGACATTACGCCACTTTTGGAATTAAAGCAACTTAAGTGGCTACGACTTCATAGTAATCAGATCCGCGACATCGCACCTCTCACCCAATTAAAGCAGCTTGACTTCTTAGGGCTCTCTTTCAACCAAATTAGTAACATCAAGCCACTCGCTGAATTAAAACAGTTGAAGAGACTATTCATCAATAATAATCAAATTGTGAACATCACACCGCTCACAGGTCTGACACAACTTACACATTTCGGGCTTGGCAGTAACGAAATCATAGATATCACACCACTTGCTGGACTAACACAACTTACGGAGTTAAGGCTTAACAAAAATGAAATCCGTGATACGACACCACTATCAAGATTAGAAAGGCTCAAAATGCTATCACTTGATGATAACGAAATTGCAGACATTACACCACTCACAGGATTGACACAACTTAAAGAACTATACCTTGCGCGTAACCAAATCAGGCACATCCCTAAATCTATTGCGTTGATGCGGTTGAGACTCTTAAATCTCCAAGAGAATCAACTCAACGACATTACACCTCTTGTTGGATTGACGAAATTAGAGTTCTTAAATCTCTCGGGTAATAAAATTGTGGACACCACACCTCTTGCGAAACTTCCACAATCCACTAATGTGTGGATTGAACAGAACCAGGGAGAACTTTTACGTAGAAGTGGGTACCCCAACTGAAGATATTGGACCGACCCACGGACTTCACGAATAGATTCCGAACTTGAAACTGGACACAGAAATTAATCGCTTATCAAGGTATTGGCAAAGAAGGAGGATATAGGTATGGCAAAATTGGCACTTAATGGTGGCGACCCCGTTGTTAAAAGCGGTTTAGGTAAAAGTTGGCCCATCTTCGACGCAGCCGAAGAAAACGCACTTTTAGAAACCTTACGGAGCGGCGCGTGGAACCGGCGCGAGAAAGTCGATGAAGTCGGTGAAAAATTCGCCGCGTTTCAGGACGCAAAATACGGGATTCCACTCGCAAACGGCACAGTGGCGTTACAGTGCGCGCTGAAAGCTGCTGGCATCACCGCAGGTGATGAAGTCATCGTCCCTGCCCTTACATTTGTAGCGACAGGGACATCGGTCGTCTGCGTCAACGCCGTGCCAGTAATAGTTGACATAGACCCACTCACCTACAACATCGCGCCTGATGCAATTGAGAAAGCCATCACGCCACGAACACGGGCAATTATCCCGGTACATAACGGTGGTTACCCAGCAGATATGGACGCGATTATGGAGATCGCCGAAAAACACAATCTCAAGGTGATTGAGGATTGCGCACATGCACACGGTTCACAATGGCGCGGAAAAGGGATGGGTTCCATAGGACATCTTGGGGCATTCAGTTTCCAGATGGGGAAAACACTCACCTGCGGCGAAGGTGGGATGGTGATAACAAACGACGAAGAACTCGCTGGGAAGGCAGGTAGCATCGCACAGCTGAATATGCGGATGACAAACTTCCAAGCGACGCTTCTGTTGTGTCAACTCGAACGGTTTGGCGAACAGGTCGAGACGCGCGAACGAAACATAGCCTACCTTTCTAAAGGTATGGAAGCGATAGAAGGACTCCATCCGATTCCGCGCGACGCGCGTGTCACACGCTGGTGTTTTTACTATTGGGATTTCCGGTTCGTCTCTGAGGCATTCGGGGGTATTTCACGCGGTCGGTTTATGGAGGCACTCCATGCAGAGGGGATTTCATGTGGTGTCGGTGCACACGGTGAGCCGATCTATAACGAAGGACCCTTCGGTAATCCAGAGTTGTTTGATCAGTTGGGGTTACCGCGCAGGTATCTTGGAGAGCATGCGATTGACTACAGTACGCTCAATTGCCCGGAGGCAGAACGCGTTTACCGCGATGAGGTCTGCAGTTTCGGACATGCTATGTTTTTAGGTGATACA
Organism: uncultured Poribacteria bacterium; assembly: GCA_951828385.1. Classification (GTDB taxonomy): domain Bacteria; phylum Poribacteria; class WGA-4E; order WGA-4E; family WGA-3G; genus WGA-3G. The sequence goes on along the minus strand of OX639973.1, from coordinate 754,342 downwards.
GACGATATGCAACTGATTTTAGATGCATTTCAGAAAATTAGAACGCATGTTGATGAACTGTAACTTGTGATCGTCGTCCGAAAAATCGGGCTGGAAATACTTCTCGAAAGCACACTTAGAAAACAGGGAGAAACCTCCTAAATCTCTTTTATCAGGGAGTTTCTCCTTATCTCACGCGCCTATTCTAAGTCGCTGACTCAGGTTCTGGGAACATTTTCCAGATACCTAAGAGCGCGAGGAGCGATAGATTTGGAAAGAGAAGTGGCGCAAACAGAGGCGCGCCATAGAGAAATTTATCCATCTGCGTAACGCCTGGAGCTTGCAGATCCACCGTCAAATGGAAGAAGAACCCCGCGATCCCAACGATGAAGTTGATTCCTAAAACGGTGACACAGAACCTAAGGAAAGTGGGGCGGTGAGGAACAAAAAATAGCGTTGCCAAACATCCGACAGCAATAGCACTCGTAAACACGGGCAACCATTCAGACGGATTGAAAAACCCGTTTTGCGCGTGGTCGAAAACCGAGAGAATAAAATTACCGCACCACCCGAAGCCCGCCATAAACACGACCCATTGTGCCCATTCTAAATCCGTATCGCGGATCATGCCGTTCATGATTAAAAGCAGCCCTACGCCTGTGAAAGCCAGCGGTGCTACAAATGGAGCCGTGTAGACAATGTGCTTGAGCGTTAAATCAGAGAAGAATTCGCTACCGAGATGAAAAAACATGCCAGAGATGCCGATACAGATAGCACCCCACCCAACGCCAAACCGACACCACTCTGTCCACCGCCCTTTTTTCCTAAAAAGTATGAGCGCGAGCAGTACGGACGCACCTAACGAGAAGTAGAACGGAATCCATTCCGCGGGATGTGCAAATGCGTTGACGGAGTGCGCTAAAAACACATCCAGTGCCAAAAACGCAAGATTCGCAAGAATAAAAAAGTCGAGGAGTCTGGTAGCCAGCCCCTTACGGTTTTGCAGCATCTTCTCTGAGTTCTTGGGCAATTCTTTTCAACTCCGTCATCTTCAACAAAAGCTCATAATTTCCGTGCCACTGGACGAAATCCGCACCCCCCATGAACGCGCCATGTTTTGCTGTCCGACCGTAATAGTGCCACAAATCAAAGTAAAGAAATTCGATAGGTTCATCAAAAGGCGTTTCTGTCAGCAACCCGTCTTCACGAAGCGATTTCATCAGTGCCACTGCTTCCGAAATTTTACGGTTGGTATCGGCGACAACACCTTCAGCCTCCTGATAGTAAACCTCTACCTGTGAACTCGCATGGCATTTTAAGCACGTCTCTTTCATCGCATCTTGACCTTGCTGGTAGGTCGGACGCTTCTCAGAGACCGCCGCAAATAGCCAATACGAGAGTCGCTCGGTAGTATCGTGCGTCACATTCAAGCCATCCAACCCGCTCAAATGGCACGTCACACATGTCGGCACCGTCATATCTGCTGTCGTGAGTGCTTTCGGTGGTGCTTTGAGATTCATCTCCGATTTTTGCGCATTGTAAAGCACGCCGTGCTTCGATTCATGGTAGATTTCAATCTGTGAATGGTCGGGTCCCATGTGGCACTGCCCACAGGTTTCCGGCTCCCGCGCCAGCGCAACCGAGCTTGAATGCCGCGCATGGCAGTCGGTACACGTCCCGATAGAGCCATCCGGATTCGGCTTACCTATGTCGTGGCACCCCAAACATCCAACGTTAATAGCACTTTCACCCTCTGCTATGGCTAAAGGATTCGCAGGACGCTCCACCGCACCCTTGTGATATTTTTCAGCGAAGGCGATCTGTTCCGCTGTAAAGTCCTTCGCACCCAATACTGCTGCCCAAGCCGGTGCCGCGTGTCGGCTTCGGAGAAACTGTGTATACTCGGTTGTATGGCACTGGCTACAATTTTTTGCCGTGAGATGCTTCGCGATTGTGAAACTCCGATGTGCCTGTGTCTCCTGATTTTCGACAGCTCTGTGGCAATCCAAGCAACTTACGCCGTGCTTTGCATGCTCGCTCCGTTCATATTGATGGACAATCGCAGACGTTTCCCGGCGATGGCACTCCGCGCACTTCCCCGTCGCCCGCACAAAATCAGCACTCGGCTGATCTACTTCCATTGCAGGACGTCTCGCATTCAGGATGAGCACAACCGTAATTAGGGCTGCCCCAAGAAATACCGAAATGAAGATAGATTTAAATGATGTCATATTAAGTGTATAGATTCCAATTATGTTTAGTGAAATATCAAGCTGCAAACGTCTTTGACTATTTTATCACAACACGCCGTCTTTTTCAACCTAATCAGCGATGTTTGGACAACATGTCATGCACTGCCCACGCTACTATCATCTCAGGCAGGCAGCACGCGAGAAAATAAGGAAAACATCATGATAGATTACGATTACACCTCCCTCTTTCTTAAAAATCCTTCTCCGAATTGTGCTTGCAGTTGTGCCAGTATTTTTTCCTTAATATCACCCATCATCTTTTCTAATGCTTGTTCGAGTATATCTGCGCTCATTTGTGTGTCGGGGATACTTTTCCCCAGTTGTGCTTGAAGTTCGGCGTGAATCTTTTTCTCTATGGAGAGGATTAATTCTTCAGCCGCTTGATTAAGTTCCTGTCTACCTTCTTGTGTCATGGGAAATGCTTCTCCTTGTAAACGTTTTCGCGCCCGATGGAGCCGACTATGAACCGTCTTCACGGGCACATTTAAGAATTCGCCAATCTCTTTGGTCGTCATTTCATCAAGATAGTAGAGTGTCACAACGGTACGTTCCTGTTCCGGAAGTCTTTCCAAAAGATTCTTGATGATTTCATCATGATGCTCAATCGCTTCTGTTTCGCGCTGCTCTGATATATAACGTGTATAAGAGAGTCTCTCCACTATATCCGTCCGTGTATCCTCCAGCGATGGCATCGCTGGTTTTTGCTTTCGCAGCCAACCGATGCAAAGCCGGTCAGCGATGACATACAGCCATCTGGCAAACTGACTCGGATTTCTAAGCGTCGAGAGCTTTTTGTAGGCTTGGAGGAAGGTATCTTGTGTGATTTCTTCCGCGTGATGAAAATCGCCGATCGTCCGCCATGCAAGGGCGTGAACGCTTCTATGGTATTTTTCAACTAAGGTCGTAAATGCTGTATCGTCGCCTGCTAAAATACGGCGAATGAGTTGTACATCATCTTTTTCCATCAGGATACTCCGTGATTAATCAAAGGTTTGTAATAAATCTTAGAATTGTCGAAACACAATGCACAAGCGATATGAGTAACCTCGCCAGCACCAGAACATTCTCCCTTCAAATATCCGATCTGAAGAATTTCAGGAACGCCACACTTGTAAACCCACCTGTGAAGAAACAGAGCAACAGCAAATCCAGAGCACCGTGCTGGAGCGTCTCTTCCAAAGTCAACGCCACCAGCGGCGGAGCCGGCGGGGACGGAATTTCTGCTGTTTCGATGAGAGCCGCGTCTGACATTTTGCTGAACATTTCCGCATCCAGCACCTCATAATAGCGAGTGCCTGTTTGAAAGTAGGTATCTCTTTTCACCTGACCGGTTTGTGTGGCATCCGTTGCTAAAAAAATGAAGGAGGATGTCGGCGTGATTCGGGAAAAGTTTATGCCGATTTTATCTTGCCGTTTCCTTTCTTGCGCATAACGCCTGTCGAGTTGTGTTGCGAGGTCTCGGTATTTTAACCGCGCCGTCTCTTCAAGAGGACGCATCCGCTCATTCATTTTCGCGACAAACGCTTCATCTAATCTGAAAAAGCCGGTCGTTGCCTCTCCTTGATTAGATTCCTGTATCATTCTACCCATGATTTTGCTTCTTTCCGCTTCGAGAGTGGCATGCAATTCTGTTCGCCTCGCTGTCTTTTCCCTATAGACGTTCTCCGCTGTTGAAGTCGGCGCGACGGTTTGCGCCACGAGAAATCCAACCCGGGGTAAAATCAGGACAGCGAACACCCAGAAGGTAAAGGCGACGATGAGTGCTGTCTTGGAACTGTCGAAATAAATTGAGATCACCGCCCCCATCGCAAAAAAGACTGCAATGTAGAGCAGTGAGATGCCGATGAGACAGAGGATGCGCGGAAAAATATCCGATTCAGATAGTGGAAAGCCTTGCCAAACGAGCACAAGTAAACCGATGATTAACGAGACTAAAAACGGAACGATGAATACCAGATATCCGCCGATGAGTTTGCTCCACAAAAAGATATCGCGGGGCAGCGTATTCGCAAGGGTTATCCGAAGTGTACCTGCTTCTTTTTCTCCTGTAACGGCATCAAAGGTAAACAAAAGTGAAAGCAGGCTAAAGACAGTGCTGACAACGAATACAAAGTCGAGATGCCCCAAAAGAAAGGCGATCGGCGCGGTAGACAGGGCCGTTTCCCCGCGCTGTATACCGTTACGCGTCATACCGAGATAACTCGGTAGGGCAGATTCTAAGCCCGTCCCAAACACGCTTAAAGGTGTCGGCTTAAGAATCAATTTGGAAACTTCAAGATTCGGATCTGTCCTCTGTTTTTGTAACCAGGGTTGCTCTGCCGGGTCCTTATTGTTTTCATCTTTGACAGTTTCTTGATAATCAACTTGACGTTGGAGATAACGATGGTAATTGATATGGAAGTTCAGCGGGATGAGCAGTACGCACATCAGAAGCAATGCTATAAACCGAGCACTCAGAATATGATGCATCATCTCTTTCCGAATCAGAGTAATTAACATTATAGCACCTCCAGCTTGTAGAACGCATTATAAAATCCAATAAATATCCACCCTATTCAACAACAGAGCCGTTCAACTGTCTGATAATTTCGATTTTTCGCGTAAGTCTTTTCTCTATAGGAGCGACAGCGATCCCCGAATCGCCACTGCTTCGACAAAAAAGGCGGGAAACCGAAAACGAAATGGCTCTGTATTCAACAGAAATACCGATGATCGTTAAAGACGCGTTTTTGAGCGGAATGCTTGCATAATACGAAAAAAAATTTACAAGTCCAACAATCAGGATTGAAAATAACACTTCTCGCAAGTGTTTAGAAATGGCGAAGAAACCCTCTAAATCGCCCTTATTATATTATAGTGAATCCTAAAAATAAATAGACACATTCGTACCACAAACTTTTAGTTTGGGTTTCCAGTCTGAATGCCTGTTATAGGTATTCAGACTGTTTGAGAGTGCCCAATTAATTCTAAACTTTACTATAAATGATGCGATCATCCAGAACAAGATAGTGGGCTTCTTGAAGTCGGGTGGGAATAGTGTGATGTAGAGACATCTCTATTTCTTTAGGGGGCGATACCGGAAAGTGTTAAGTGTGCAATTAGGAAATGGTATCTGTGACAGTTAGGTGTGGCGAGGTTAAAATGCAGATCGCATTTGGGCGAGTACGCCGCAAAACCTCGCCAGCGAAAGAAATGACGTGTACGTGCGATTTTATCAATAGCCACGTTTTACTTTTGCCCAAGTTGTTGAGAGTTTGTCTGCTGGATCAACAGCAAATGTACCGCCAATGTTTTGGTTAATTTCTGCTTCGCTGAGTGCTTTGTCATAGGCCCGAACGATTGCAAAGGATCCATTAAAAGTTCGACGGCGTTCATCGTAAGAATTCGCACCGATTGAAATGTCGTTTATCGGCAACTTCTTGTCGAATTCAAAACCGGCTTGTTCACTGACCTTTTTACCGTCTTGATACGCGACAATCGACTTACCGCTCGTTCCGACGATGGCTAACCAGGTCCACACACCTTCTTCAAGTTTGAGGTTAAGAGGTTGAACACCTTGCTTCCCGCCCTTGGCATGGATAGAAGTGTCGAGATTTTGACCACCAACGATCCAGAGACGAATCCCCTGCTTGCCTTCCCTTGGGCTGTTCTGGAAACCGGCGAAATGATGTTCCTCAACAAAGAAATCGCCGTTGCGTCTACAAAGGAATTCCAACGTCCAGTCCTCAAAAAACAGCGGTGTGTTTTTGGCTGGCGGCCCGCCAAAGGTTTGAAGGGATTCCTTAGTTGTGTAATATTTTACGTTCTCTTGATTGATACCGAGTGCCGGAATTTTTATTGGGCCTTCTTCGAGTTCCGGTGCTTTATCCGCCTCAAGCAATTCACCACCTTCAGTGCCCAGATTTTCCCAAGCTGTTGGATGGGCAGGGTTGTCAGCGGCATCAAGATACAGGACAGGATCAGCAACAACATTCGCAAGTGCAATGGAGCACGCCATTGATACGAAAAACAGCGTGACGCAAATTGAAATAGCAGCTTTCATTTTAAGTTCCTCCTAAGATTTGGATACGGGTTGTAGAATAGATGATCAGATATTAGTATAGCACAGAAGAGCCTATCTGTCAAAGAAATTATGGGAAGGTAGGGTTGTTTAGTTCTTTTGTAGGAGCGACCTTCAAAACTAAGGTAATTCTAACGAAATGTCCAATGTTTCTGGAAATAAACACTCGGTATCATTACAAGGTTGGTAGGTGAGTTTCAATGTAATTGGGACGTTCTTCTCGCGCGTTATATTCGGTTGCTTTTTTACTCGCATCGAAATCGTAAGGCTCTTTTCATAAACGTTCAGGGACGCACTACTAAATTCAAAACGCGTGGTTTTACCTTTCGGGTACGTTATATCAACAATCTCTACCGAGGCATTTGCATCCACAGCAACGGTTGTCGGAATCAGATTATCTTGACCCGCGGGGTTGGCGTTAATGTGCCAACCGGCAGCGATTTTAAGCTGAAGTTCCACGTTGAAAACTGCATCGGCTTTCTCCTTAACTTTAGCAGTTGCGGTCACTATTGAGGGTTTGGAGGCATCTTGATCCGCTTCCGGCGTTAGGTAGTCGTTAAGGGCAAAGTGCATATACATGAAAGATGATGGGCTTTGTGCCATGGATTCAGCAAAGGTGCGCAACGTCTTCTCAGCATAATCCCGATAGTCTGTCCCAAATGCCAACAAGTTTTTAACAGCGACAGCGTTACCAGACGGAATCGCGGAGTCATAAGGTTTCTTGGTACGCACAATGAGATGTTTCGCATCCGCTTTCGTATAATAAAATCCACCGTTTTTATCGTCCCAGAAAAGTTGGATCATCTTATCGGTAAGTGTTCGTGCTGAATCTAACCACTGATTTTCACCCGTAGCCTCATACAATCCTAACAGACCACGGACAAGAAAGGCGTAGTCATCAAGGTACGCATCCTGCTTGACAACACCAGCCGTATAGGTATGCCACAATTCACCGTCTGGTTTTTTCAAGGTGTCAAGGATAAACGCAGCGGCTTTCGATGCCGCGGCAAGATAACGTTCCTCACCGAGTACTTGATAACCGTAAGCGAGCGCGTCTATCATCAAACCGTTCCAGTTCACAATGATTTTTGTGTCTAATAACGGATATTCACGTTCAAAGCGTGCTGTCAAAAGTTTTTCGCGTGCTGTTGACAAACCTTTCACAGAACCCTCTACTTCTGAGCCATCGGGGACATAAAGAACGCTCTTACCTTCAAAATTGGGGCCCTTATCCACGCCATAAACTTCATTGAAACGTGAAGTATCTTTTTGGTTTCCGAGAATCTTCTGGATCTCATCAGCAGTCCAGACGTAATATTTCCCTTCTTCGGCATCCGTTTCAGCATCCAACGCCGAATAGAAGCCACCTTCCGGGGCAGTCATCTCTCGGAAAATGTAACTGAAGATCTCTTCAGCAATGCGTCGGTAGCGCGGTTTTTGCGTCAACTGATAGGCACGAAGATATACTTTCGCAAGTTGCGCGTTGTCGTAAAGCATCTTCTCAAAGTGTGGAATCCGCCATTTTGCGTCAACAGAATATCGATGGAATCCGCCCCCAATCTGGTCATACATGCCACCATAAGCCATCATATCCAATGTATGCGTTATCATCTTCAATAACGGTTCATCTTTTGTGGGAGCGGTTTGTAACTCCGTTTCTTTCTGATACGCACTCAACAGAAATTCGAGATTCGCAGGACTTGGGAATTTCGGAGCGGTACCAAAGCCACCGTATGCGTGGCTATAGGCAGTTCGGAGATAATCTAACGCTGAAGTCGTAAGGGAACTATCCAGTGCTCTTGCGTTGAGTGCAGTGAACCCGCGGCTCGTTGCCATCTCAATGGTATTTGAGATTTGGTTTGCGGATTCGATGACCTCTGCCTCGCGCGTTACCCACGCTTCATGTACCGCATCAAGGATCGTTGGGAACCCCGGTCTGCCCGGCATATCTGCAGGTGGGAAATAGGTGCCAGCGTAAAACGGCTTTAAATCGGGCGTAAGGAAAACGGAGTTAGGCCAGCCGCCGCGTTGAACCAGCAGTTGCGTCGCGGTCATATAGATTTCGTCAAGGTCTGGGCGTTCTTCTCTATCAATCTTGATGTTGATAAAGTTCGCGTTCATCATTTTGGCAATTTCAGGATTCGAGAATACCTCCCGCTCCATCACATGGCACCAATAGCACGTGGAATAACCGACAGAGAGAAAAATTATCTTGTTCTCTTTTTTCGCGAGTGCCAACGCCTCATCGTTCCACGGATACCAATCTACCGGATTGTGTGCATGCAGAAGCAGATACGGACTCGTTTCATGGACAAGCCGATTCGTCCACTTCCATGAACCGTCTGGGTTTTTAAGTGTTGCTTCATCAGCACCTGCTATCCACCCCATATTAAGCAGGAGAATACATCCTAAAAACAATTGCCGACTAATTTGTTTCATGGTGTCTCATTTCACGCCCAGTATGAAGGCGGATATTCTAATTTCTCTATCAGCTTGCTACTGCTTCTTTTGAAGCAACAGGCTTTTGCGGCAAGCGGTTGAATTCTTGACAGGTTAGGAGATAGTCATCAACAGATTCTTCAAAAGCTACACGAATCTCTTCCAAAGAATCACCGTGAAAACTGACTATATCACGAATACCGACAAGATCCCCGATGAAACAACTATCTTCTTCGCTATAGACAATTTGAGCGGTGTATTCTTTATACGTCATTGTAATCATGGTGTTACTCCTGCCTCTTGTAGAAAACGCCGTGCCCGCCGTACTTGGTATGGTTTTGCTTCCTTTTGAGGGTGTGGTCTGTGAAAAGTAGTAATAACGCCTCGTAATTCAAAGCGCACTCGCGACCCACCTCTCTCGCTAACTTTGGCACCAAGTGATATGAAAAGAGTTTCAATACGTCTCCACTCTAAATTAGTGGGCACCGGTGTGTTAAAAATGGCGCGCAATGTTCTTTGATGTCGTTTGTTCACAGAATGCCCGAATTCTTGGAGTTGTCAAATCTTTTTCATGAGGTAAGGTGCGTCTGAAATTACAAATCCGACACTTATATAGAATACCACAAAGAGAGGATATTTGTCAGGTTTATTTTCAGTCGGATATAAGAGGCCTAAAGAAAACGATTCCTGATTTGGAACGCTGATCCACCACTATTGCACAAGTGCCTGCTGTGCGATAGTACGTCCGTGTTCCGTTAAGGTCAGTAGCGTTTCATCTTGGGAGACACATCGGTTATTCAGCGCGTATTTCACGACTTGGGTTGTAAAATCGGGGTTCCAACTCAGATGTTCATGAAGGTGTGCGACCGCGGACTCCGCTTCTGCTTCAGGGAGCCCTTCGTGATTAAAGAGGTGGATAACCAACATCGTCTGCGCAAACTCCCATTTTTGGCGGGCGTGCCGACGCGCAATAGCGATGAGTCCCCGGTTCGGGACTGTCAGAAAGACCAACCCGAAAATGAGGAGCATCGTCGTTGCAATCGCGCCTGCAATAGAGACATCAAAAATGGACGCGAGCCAATAGCCACTGACAGCGTTTACACTCCCGATGATCGCGCTGAGGATAAGCATGCGCGAGAGTTTATCTGTCATGAGATAAGCCGTAGCAGGCGGTCCAGCGATGAGCGCAACGACTAAGATAGATCCCACTGCTTCAAATGCTCCGACTGTCGTTACAGATACCAGTGTCATCAATCCGTAGTGGATAAGTGTCGGTGTAAATCCTAACGCGGTGGCTAAACTGGCATCAAATGTCACCAACTTCAATTCTTTGTAAAATACGAGAATAAAGGCGAGGTTCAGTACAAGAATTGTACCCATCACATACAGGGAAACTGGACCGAGATTATAACCGAAAATCTCTAATCGGTTGAACGATGCATAAGCGAGTTCACCAAGGAGGACAGCATCCATATCAAGATGCACATTCTCTGCGAACCGAGAAATTAAGATTACACCGATGCTGAAAAGTGCTGGGAACGTCAACCCGATTGCCGCATCCTCTTTCACGAGTTTCGTCCGTTGTAGCAATTCAACGAAAACAACAGTCAGTACACCGGTGCCTGCAGCAGCAAGGATCAGGAGCGGCGACGATAGACTCTCTGTGAGAAAAAAAGCGAGCACAATACCCGGAAGAATAGCGTGGCTAATCGCGTCGCTCATCAAGGTCATCCGCCGCAGGACCAAGAACACACCCGGCAAGGCACACGCCACCGCCGTGACAATCGCAATGAGTTGGATTTCGATCTGAGCAGTTTCCATCATTTTCGTGAAAAATTGGGATTATGAATCTTTCCCACAGAGATTATCGTGAAACCGAAAACAGGTTAACTCTTTAGAGAACAAAATGCCTCTCCTTTACGGTGAGCCGTTCAATATCTGATCAATCTAAGGCAGGAGCAGGGGCTGTACCTTCTCCGAATGCGCCAGCTACTAAAACAATATCTTGGATATTGACAACACCGTCACCGTTGACATCAGCTCTACTTTCTCCTACTTGACCGAAAAGCGACGATACCAAAACAATATCCTGAATATTCACGATTCCATCACCATTGATGTCCTCAGCGATATGTGGCGCTTCTTCAAGAACGGTGGCGGTAAAAGTAAGCACCGATGGTGTTATGTCTGCCGCAGTTGCGGTGACTGTATGCCTGCCAGGGTTGGCTCCAAGCGTAAGTGTCGTTTGTGCCTCACCGTTAGCGTCTGTTATGGAAGTCGTAGTGTTGAGTTGTCCACCACCTGCAGTGACAGCAAATGTAACAAATATACCCGGTATCGGTTGACCAATCGAATCTATCGCTTCAACAACAAACGGATTTTCTAATATCTCACCGCCTTTAGCTGTTTGCACGTCACCTGAGATTTTGACGAGTGCCGGATACGAACGATAGTCAAAAAACACCTCGCTCCGTTTTGCCTGAATAGTAGGGATGTGCACGCGCACCGATGGATAACTCAGCGGATTTCCGCGAAGGGATAGATGTCTCAAATCTGTCATATCTACAAGTGGAAACACATCAGAGACAATGTTATTATTCAGATTGATTTCATTCAGTTTTGAGAGATCCGCAAGTGCTGACACATCAGAAATAAAATTATTAGAAGCATATAGTTTACTCATATTCACCGCATGTTCAAGCCCCGTAATATCTGATATCTGTCGATTGTTGACATCAAGGAATGTTATATCTCGCATGTCATGGAAAGTAATACTATCGCTCGGATTGATTCCGAGTACCGCCTTGATCGCAGAGGCAAGGTGTATATCCGGAATCTCCACAACCTTGGTTGGGAGTACCGAAGTTATATCAACCCAAAAAACCCGTTCTGTTATATTGCCGAGTGAATCGATAACCATAAGTTGCACCCTATTATTTCTCAAGGATACGCCGGTTGTGACAAATTCAGCAATGGCATTTTGACCTTCTAAAGTCACACAACTATCCATAATGATTGATAAATATTGACGCTCAACCGTTGGGATGATTAACTGCGAATGCCGAAGACCATCAGGGTCACTTACCTCGAATCGCAGGCGGATTGCATAAGGCGGAGATGCCGAGAGCATTGGTGCTTGTATAATTGTATTTTGGTTGCTAATAATTGTTTTGTCGGGGTTGAAATGTAGAATCGCATCCAAAAATTTAGCAGAACACTCGGACAATTCGCGTTTGTCTCCTGGAAGAACAAAACCTCCCATGAGATAGGCGCGAGACCAAACAGCTCTCAATCCAAAGGTCCGTCCGAGTACGTTAGATACCATAATAGTATCAAACCTTCCATTAAATTTAGAGATTAAACCGAATCTGCCAGATGTAATTCCACCAACTTGTACGTCACTGTTTACATCAACGATAGCGATATAGACATCCTTTGGATTTACAACCTGTTTTCTTAATTCATCTAAAATGCTGCCAACAACTGAATGAGGAGAACGGTAATATTCCTCATTGTGCTCCGAAATAACATGATGAATCACAGCCTTTCCGGTGGCATCGGTTTCAACATGAAAGGTTTTTCTACCAAGCCCATGGCGTTCCATCTCATCAGCAAAATATTCTTGTACGTCCTTTATCAATATATCGAACTGTGCGTCTATATCTACTTGAGGCGAGCGGCCGTTAGCAAGGAAATAGATTAGCCTGACCATCGGTGCTGGCTCTTGCGCTAAACCGTAACGCGGAAATAAAGAAATGATCACAAAAATAATTGCTAACAAGGAAAATTGTGTCGTTTTCATTTTTCTCTCCTTATGTAACCTTTCAAAAAGTTTTGTAGACTTTTGCCTATTCCTGCACCATTATTCTATTGAAGTGGGATTACAGTTCGACGAGGCTGCTTTAATTACGGCTCGTTTCTATCTTCAGATTACGTCTGTTGCGTTGCTGGCGCAACCAATCCCACACAAGCCCACGATTCGGAGCAAAAGTGATTGAGATTCCCACGATAACCGTCGCACATAGCACAATCGTCGGACCTGTCGGGATACGAGAGGCGGTGCTACTAATAATAGTCCCGATGACACCTGCAAGAGCACCAAAGCATGCAGCGAGAAACACCATCAGCCGGAGTCGGTTAGTCCACTGTCGCGCCGCTACTGCCGGTGCCACAAGCATCGCGCTCATCAGCACCGCGCCAACCGCTTGCAAGCCGAGGACGATCGCTATAACGAGGAGACTCGTCAGCAAAATATCAAGTGTACGCGTCGGTAGCCCGATAGATGCAGCGAAACCTTCATCGAACACAAGTAGTTTCAACTCTTTCCAAAAGATCAACATAATGATGAGGGCAACACCACCGAGTATACCGATTGTTAGGACATCGCGCTCCAGAATTGTCGCGGCTTGTCCAAAGAGGAACGTATCTAACCCCGCCTGATTCGCATTGCCGGTGCGCTGAATAAGCGTGTGCAGAACCAACCCGAAACCGAAAAAGGTGGATAGCACAATAGCGAGCGCGCTATCGTATTTAATTCGCGTGAGCCGGACGATACTCAAAATGAGGAGTGTTCCTAACCACCCGGCAATCGCTGCGCCGAGTACCAGAATTAGCGGTGTCTTGCTACCCGTCAGCAGAAATGCGATCGCGATACCGGGCAGTGCCGCGTGCGAAATAGCATCACCAAGGAGGCTCTGTCTGCGCAAGACAGCATAAGTGCCGAGCGCACCACTCACAGTACCGAGTAACGCTGCACCGATGGCAACAGTCATGAGCGTATAATCAAGATGGGTTAGAATGCTTAAATTTTCCATTGGGATACTATTTCATGAACGCGATGCGTCCGCCGTAAGTCTCTCGCAAATTATCAGGTGTGAACGTTTCGTCAACGGGACCACTGGCAATACGACGAATGTTCAATAGCATCACCCAGTCGAAATAATCAGTTACAGTCTGTAGGTCGTGATGCACCACAACGACTGTTTTCCCATTCGCTCGAAGTTCTTGAAGTAATGTGACGATTGCGCGCTCCGTAGTCGCATCTACGCCTTGGAAGGGTTCATCCATCAAATAGACTGTGGCATCTTGAACGAGTGCGCGTGCAAGAAAAACGCGTTGTTGTTGTCCACCAGAGAGTTGACTGATTTGTCGGGTGGTATACCCTTCCATACTGACCTTCTCCAGTGCATGCATCGCCAGTTCGCGTTCTTTCTTTCCGGGGCGCCGGACCCATCCGAGCGCACCATAACGTCCCATCATCACAACATCCAAGACGTTTGTCGGAAAATCCCAATCCACGCTGCCCCGCTGGGGAACATAACCCACAATCCGCCGTTGCGCATCATAAGGTTTGTCGTAAATCAAGACATTGCCTGCTGCAGGGCGTACTAATCCTAAAATCGCCTTGATCAACGTCGTTTTACCGGCACCGTTCGGACCGACGATTGATAAGAGCACACCGGGCGGAACATCAAGGTCGATATCCCACAGGACGGGTTTATCCTGATAGGCAACCGTTAGATCGGTCACCTCAATGGCTTTCGGCTCAGACGGTTGCATGCCTAATTCTCTCCCGTAGGAGGGGTTTGTAACCCCAATTCCTCTGTAGGACGGGTTTCTACCCCCAATTCTTTTATTAATGCCTGCACAATCGTATCAATATTATGGCGCACCATCCCGATATAGGTGCCCTCCGGTGTTCCCGCGTTTCCCATCGCATCAGAGAAAAGTTCTCCGCCAATTTCCACATCAAACCCTTTTGCTTTTACAGCCGCTTTCACCGCTTCAAGGCTCTTTGAAGAGACAGACGATTCCACAAAAATTGCCGGAATACGTCGTTCCGCGATAAAGGTAGCCAGTTCTTGCACATCGGCGATGCCCGCCTCCGTCGCGGTACTGATCCCTTGTAACCCGCGAACCTCAAATCCATAACCCTTCCCAAAGTAGTTAAAAGCATCGTGTGCTGTCACAAGCACCCGCTGCTGAGACGGTACACGGTTCACTTGCGATTTTACATACGCGTGCAGTTCTGTGAGTTTCGCAAGATAGCGTTCGGCATTGCTCCAATACATGACTGTACTCTCTGGATCAAATTCACTCAGCGCATCGCGAACCTTTACCACCGCTTTCATCCAAAGTGTTACGTTAAACCACAAATGTGGATCATATTGCCCCTCATATTCTGGCGGGGTTAATAGTAGACTTCGGTCAACAGCATCTGTCACGGCAACAGTCTTGATATCCCCTGACATTTTAGCAAGGAGATCACCTATTTTCGATTCAAGGTGCAGCCCGTTATAGAAAATGAGACTTGCTGAATTGAGTTTCTGAACATCACCGGCACTCGCCCTATAAAGGTGCGGATCTACACCAGGTCCCATCAATCCGATGACTTCAACGCGATTTCCACCAACGTTCTTAACAATATCGGTAATCATTCCTATCGTCGTGACGACGCGAAACTTTGCGCCCGCAGGAGCATCAGGCGGTGCTTTTGGATCACATCCAGGACTCACAGCAAGTATGACTATTAGACATAATGCTATAGATATTCTGTGCATAATTTTAATTCCCAAAGAAAAAGTGTTCTAATAATTTGCCAACGAGGTACCCAACGCCGGCAACACCGAGGCCTACAACAAACATATCGATACCACTCCGAAACAGCCCGCGCCCCGTGAAAAAACTCCGTGCAGCACCGACAGCAAAGTGAGACATCATGGCAAGTGTGAACGAAATCCAAATTGCGGGCATACCCTCAGTAAAGAGAAATGGTGCTACAGGAATGAAAGCCCCAATAGCCGTCGCGAGTCCTGTAATCCATCCCTCTTTGGTCGGTGTCGCATAGACTTCCCCGATTTTAAGCTCAGTTTGGATTTTCTCCGCCAATGCTCTCTCCGGGTCCTCCATTACCTCTTGCGCAAGTGCCCGCGCCTGTTCCTTAGGTACACCGCGCGCCTCGTAGATAAGCGCAAGTTCATTTTCCTCAATGTCGGGCATGAGGCGAATTTCCTCTCTTTCAACCTCAATCTCGTGTTCATAGACCTCTTGTTCGCTCTTTGCTGCAAGGTACCCCGAAGCACCCATAGAGAGCGAGTCCGCGACCGTCCCAACGATACCTGTGACAAGGATCGTGGAGATATCCGATGTCGCAGCGATAACCCCCGCGACTAATCCAAAGTTCGCTGTTAAACCGTCGTTAAATCCGTAAACAATGTTGCCGACCATCCCTCCTGATTCGGTTTTGTGCCACGGCTCGCCAATCGTTCCAGTAAGTTCCTGCAAACTTTCTGTGTGCTGTGCGGATTCCTTGGCTAAAACAAGGGCGGTTTCCTTCGCATCTTCAAGTGTACTGTTCCTATGAAGCGTTAGATAGTCTTTGACTTCACTTGCCTCCTCCGCCAACATCTGCGAAAGTGGGAACGCACTCCTAAATTGACGAGCATACCATGCCATCAACCGTGCTTTTAAAGTCGGTTTCTGGATTTTGAACTTTATGTCGTATGCCGTGAGCATCTCCTGCCAACGGACTACGTGCTGATTTTCTACCTCGGCAAGGTTGCTCAATATCTCTTTTCGCCTGTCATCTGATTCAAGGCTCGCGAAAACATCATAAAGAAAACTCGCATCAATTTCATCTTGCAAATGGTGTTTCCATATCTTGATCGTTTTGTTATCCGGTCCGATCTCTTTTTGCTGTTCCATTTTTCGATTCCTTTCAGAGGTAATAATCGCGCCTTCAGAGCGCGCCTATACATTATCTGGGTCTTGTACCTGATCAACGAAAACATGTTTCGCGACTTCCCGCCCAATTACTACTTGTTGTCCCGCTATGTCAATGGTAAATGGACCTTCAAACGGAGCGACCTCAATCACCCGGAACGCTGTGCCGGGGTAAAGGTTAAAACTGCCGAGATGTCGGAGCAATGCCGAATCGTTGTCACTCACTTCAGCAACGACACAAGATTGTCCGTCCTGCAGATCTGTCATCGGAATGGACGCTGTTTTCACCACAACGCCATTTTTATCAGGGATCGGCGCGCCATGCGGATCGGCAGTCGGGTAGCCGAGAAACTCGTCCATCCGTGCCTCTACATCTTCCGAAATCACGTGCTCCAATTTTTCGGCTTCTTCGTGAACGCCGTCCCACGGAACACCGAGGGCTTTGAATAGGTAAAGTTCCAATAAGCGATGGTGCCGGATAATTTCGAGGGCGATCGCCCTTCCAGTAGCTGTCAACGTCACACCGCGATAGCGTTCGTAACGCACCAGTTTCATCGTCTTCAACTTTTTGATCATCCCAGTGGCGGAAGCGGGTTTCACTTCAAGATATTCTGCTAATATACCCGTCGAAACCTTACCGCCTTTCTCTTGCAACTTGTAAATCGACTTGAGATAATCCTCTGCTGCATGTGTAAGCATTGATTTTTCCAATCCGCATGTGAAATACACAAAGCATATAGTCATCAAAATGCGGTTATATGTAGGTGTCTCCTACTTAGTTTTAGGCACTATGTGCCAAAATTATTAGAAATGCCAAGAAACTAATTTAGGCATGCCTAAATTATAGGTTATGCAAAGAAAATTGTCAATAAAAAAATTATTTTCCCTCATGATCCCCGGTCCGGTAAGTATCAATTTAAAGATTCTGAACAGGATTTCCGTAGGTTGGGTTGAACGGCGTTGAAAAGATCCATGTCGGTATTCCAAATACTACTGAATGCAACAAAGCATCCGATACACACAAGAACACAGTGAAACCCAACTTCACACCGCCAAATGCACGGATACCCCACAATAAAAGCGTTGGGTTTCACTCGATTTCTGTTGATGCATCGCGCATGAAGAAAACTTCACCTTTCTGTGATTTTCACGGTTTTGGATGGAATCCGTTCAACCCAACCTACAATGTTAACTATTTAGTGGTTTTTCGGTCATCGGTTAAGACTTTGTGGCAGTAACAGGAACAGTAACCGCCACAGGGACCTCTTTAACTGACGACTGATAACTGACAACTATTAAAACTCGTTAAATACCTTTATAGGTTGCCCTGTTTCAATAGATTCCCACGCCGACACACCTACAGCAATAGACTTCGCCCCATCAATCACATTCGGTGACGGTTCCAAATCTTCCTCAAGACACTGCTGAAAATGCCGCATATATCGGATAACCGTTTGCCCGTGTCCGTAAACGCTTGTATCTATTTCAGGGGGACAGATCACTTCAAAGGGTTCTCTGGTGGCCATTTTATCAAGCATCAACTTGACGTGTCCCTCTTTGTTATCCGTAAAGTCCCCAATGACCGTCCCTTTACTTCCGAAAACGGAGATCTGCTGCATCGGCATCGGAGGATGGACGATATCGTAAAGCCCCATCGCTCTCGCAATCTGCCCGCTCTTAAACTTCAGGTTGAGAAAGAAATTATTCTTTATTGGATATTCAGGTGTGAGTAAACCTTTCGTCCCATAGGCGTGCACCTCATCTACATCACCGAGGAGACAGCGCAATAGGTCAACAGGATGCACAATACCACCGAACATCAAATCTTGGGGTTCATGGAGCCGCCACGGTGTGAAATCGTAGACCTCGCGCATGTCGTGGACATAATAGGCATCCGCCAGCATAATGTCGCCTAAATCACCGTCGTCAAGGAACCGTTTCATGGTCAAAAACTGAAGGTCAAACCGCATCGACTGCCCCACAAGGAATTTGACTTTATGTTCGCGGACCAGATCCACCAATTGTTGCGCATCGGCTAATTTGGTCACCATCGGTTTTGTGCAGATGACGTGTTTACCGGCTTCAATCGCAGCGACACAATGTTCGGCGTGTAGATGGTCTGGAGAATAGATCGCGATGACAGAAATATCGTCACGCTGCACCAATTCCCGATAATCCGTCGTCCAGAAATCTACGCCAATTTGGTTGGCGTAGTTCTCAAGCACATCTGCCCGCTTCGCACAGATACCGCGGAGTTCGTATTTCAAATCCGGTACATCTTTTAACAGGGTCGCAGTCGAACCCATATTCGTGGGATTCATCCCAATAACGCCCAATCCTATTGCCATTTCGTGTTCCTCCCTGAATCAGTTGACGTGCCGCCATTCTATCACAACCGCTTTTTCTTCGCAAGCAGGCGGTTTATTTTGGGTGTGTAAAGTTTTTGGTAGCGTTTTTTAGAAATGAGTTGAAGTTTGTAAAGAAAAATGGTATCTTCTCCAAAAGCTAGTTCCAAAAGTCTATCCTAAGGAGAAGATACCATGTCTAACATTGTAGCAGAAATCAAGGAAGAAATGGAAGTTATTTTTCAAGAACTCAGTGATATCGAGGCCGTTGGGGTCTCAACAGTAGAAGCGCGTGTGTCTGCGGCTGCTGGTTCTTGGGCGCAAAGGTTATCCGAGGCAGTTCTATCAGAAGCAGCGAGTTCTGAGGCAGCATCGCCTCTGAGTGTTCCGTGTCCATCTTGTCAAGGGCATAGCCATCGGTATCGGTTCAGAGCGCGCAACTTTACGACGGCTTGTGGTGTTGTGCGTGTGTCGAGATGGGCGTATAAATGCCGGTGCGGTCATATTCATGTGCCATGGGAGGCCCGTCAAGACCTGAGGGGTCAGTATACACGGCGCGTATCGGCAACGATGATGCGTTTAGCTGCACAACTGAACTATCGTGCGGCAGCTTCAGAGTTGAAACATCACGGGATTCAGGTCAGCCACACGACGCTGCATCAGAAAGTGCTGGCGTGGTCAGAAGGTGAAGAAGTCTCTACCTATGCAGATGAAGAACCGCTTGATACAGGCTCTCGGTGGTATGTTTCTTGTGATGGTTGCCACACCAACTCGCCGGCGGGTTGGAAAGAAGTCAAAGTCGGGAGCGTTTCTAAAGATTATCCGTATACGCATGCTACATCTGTGCTAAAAGTCCGCCCCGGGAGCCCGAGATATGTCGCCTCTGTGACCCCTGCGGCAGATTTTGGTAAACACCTGTCTGATTTAGCGACACAGACCGGCATTTATCAAGACGAAAAAACGATGGACACCGAAGAAGTCGTCGTCATAGGGGATGGGGCGGCGTGGATATGGAACTTGGCGGATGAACACTTTCCGGGTGCCACCGAAATCGTTGACTATATGCATGCCAAGAGGCATTTATATGATGTTGCTAAGCAAGCCCTCGGAGAAGATGCCCGGGATACCGTCGAAACTTGGGTCAATGCGACCGAGACACCTCTTTACAATGGAGAGACTGCCCAAGTCATCGCACGTATACGAGATTTGGAAACACAAAACCCAACGATAGGAGATGTCCTCGAAAGAGAAGTCGGCTATTTTCAAAAACATTCTGATCGCATGCAATATGAGACGTTCAACGAAAAGGGGTATCAGATCGGCAGTGGGGTCATTGAGTCGGCTTGTAAGCATGTTGTCGCTGAACGCTGTAAACAAGCAGGCATGCGATGGAGCAAACCCGGCATCAATGCGATACTCTTTTGGAGATGTTTGCTAAAGAATGATACTTGGGATACTTATTGGGACACACAAGAAAAGCAGGCTGCCTAAATGTGCTGCCAAAAACTTTACACACCCGTTTATTTTCCGGCGTCTGGATCAAGTTCCTTCGCCTTTTTGAAATCCACCTTCGCCGCATCTTTTTGCCCAAGCATCTTTTTCGCAACGGCGCGATTGTAGTAAGCTTCGGCAAAATCAGGTTTGAGACTGATAGCCTTACTGAAATCATCAATCGCTGCAGTGTAGTCCTCAAGTTTTGCCTTCGCAACACCGAGCGTGTGATAGGCGTAAGGATTTTTCGTGTCTGTATCTGTTATTGCTGATTCGTATAGGCTTCGGGCATCTTCCATATTCCCATTATCGGCTTCAAAATCCGCCAAGCAAATTTTCGTATACCCTCGAACAATGTAAGCATAAGTATCATATCGATCGTAAAGGATCGCCTCATCAAAGTCTTCAATTGCCGCGTGATAGTATTGCTGTGCTTCCATGGTCCGCCCTCGGTTGGTTTCAGAGATACCTAAGGCGACCTTCACCGTTCCGCGCTCCGCGTATGCGGGAAACTTTGGATAGATACCGATGGCTTTATCAAAGTCTTCAATCGCTGCACGATAGTGCTGTTGTGCTACTGCTGTGTGCCCCGTGATAATTTCAGCGTGCCCAAGGAGGGTTTTCGCATATCCGCGCTTGAAATACGCGGGAGTATCCGTCGGAGTAATGCTGATACTTCTATCAAGATCTTGAATTGCTTCACGATAGTACTGCTGTGCTATATCTGGAGCATCTTTGTCAAATTTAGAGTGCCCAAGGAGGGTTTTCGCATACCCACGATTGCCATATCTCATGCTTATTGGTGTGTGTGTAGGGTTTATCGTAAAAAATTTATCAATTGCCTCTATTGCACCGGCATAGTCAGCATTATAGAAGGCACTGGATGCTTGGCCGAGGTAACTAAAGGCGCGTATGGTATCTCTCGTCTGCCATTCTGCCAAAGGTTCAATTGTTCCCGATCGGTCGAGCAGTTTTTTGAGTACGTTTGACTCAACGGCATAACCGATAGGACCGTTACCGGCAACATTAATTCCGATAACTTCGCCCTCGGTATTCAGCACAGGGCCTCCGCTGTTACCTCCCGGACTATTGGGTGTTACACGAAGCCACACACCACTAAGCCGCTCTGAAAGGACGGTGGTCTCCATGATATTAAACCTATCAGCAGGATAACCTACATAGCCTACACAGAAAACAGTTTCACCACTGCTAACTGTGTCACTATTGCCGAGGACAAGTGGTGCGCCGGTACCAGATATTTGTAGAATGACGAGATCATTTTGGACATCATACGCCGTGACACCTTGAATTGTATAGTCCGCGTTATCGGTTCTCACGTGTAACGACGCAAGATCAGCAGTTGCAACAACGTGAATGTTCGTAACGATCTTGTCATCTGCCACGAAAAAACTGCTACTAATCATCGTTGAATCCCCTTCTCCATAAACCACACGTACCGTAGACGATTTTACTTCTTCCGTATCTAAACCTTCAGCTACACCAAGAGGCAGTCCAGGTCCTTCTGGAGTGCCTCGCGGTATAGCATATACCGGATGCAATTCAATACGCTGCGGGGTTCGCGCACATGAAAGAATGAACCCAAAAACGAGGAAACCGAGACACAATTTACTGATGCGTTTCACAAGTGTACTCCTATCGAGTGTTAAATTTTAGTTTCAAAATTAGGGATTGCCGATTGTTTTCTAATATCATGTTAGTTGCAAATTCCCCCAGTTTCCTTGAAAAAAGTTCACCCCTCTGAAAACCGCTTGCTTTCTGTGCCAATTTGATGTAGTATTATTAACGGAAACCCCATAGCGGAGGAACAATGACACAAACTGAAACGAAAGACACTGCTGGCTTTGAAACCCTACAGCGGCCCGAATTAGAAAAAGTATGTAAATGGATTTTTGAACTCGGGGCAGTCGCTCTCGTCCTTTATTATATCTATAGTGCAGGCTTCGGCAGTGCCAGCGAGCAGTACCATCTCGGTCTTTACCTCCTCCTGACCTTCGCACTCATCGGTATCCTCTACCGATTTCGGAAAAGCTCCCCAGTATCTCGACCATCCGTACTCGATTTTCTACTCATTGCAGGCAGCATTTTTACCATCGGCTACTGGATTGTGGAGTATCCGAACCTCGCGAACCGTGCCGGTAATTATAACCCACTCGATATTTTTGTCGGGGCAGTTGCAATTATCATCAGTTTCGAGGTGAGTCGTCGGACAGTCGGGTGGGCATTGCCTATCATCGCTATTATCGGTATCTTATACGCACTCTTTGGCAGAGCTATGCCGGACGCTATCGCACACAAAGGTTTTCCACTCCGTCGGATTATCGAATACTGCTTTTTCAGTCAAGCGGGTGTCTTCGGTATCATGGCGAACGTGATGGCGACCTACGTGATTCTGTTTATTTTTTTCGGCGCATTTTTGGAGAAATCTGGTGTTGGGCAATTCTTTATCAATCTACCGATGGCTTTAGCAGGTCGCTCGATTGGTGGTGCCGCGAAAGTCTCAGTAATGACATCCGGTTTTTTCGGGTCTGTCGCCGGAAGCGCGATCGCAAATACAGTCGCCACTGGGACATTCACGATACCGTTGATGAAACGCACGGGTTTCCGTCCACACGTCGCCGGAGCAGTTGAGGCTTCTGCCTCCGTAGGTGGGCAATTCTTGCCACCTGTGATGGGTGCCGGTGCGTTCCTAATGGCGGAACGAACAGGCTTGCCGTACAGCCAAATAGCACTTTTATCTATTGTGCCAGCGTTTCTCTATTTTTTATCTGTTTGGGTGATGGTGCATTTTGAAGCAAAAAAACAGGGACTTGAACGAATATCAGCGGCAGAGATCCCGAAATTCATTCCGCTTCTCAAAAGCGGTTGGTATTACCTACTGCCGTTGTTGACGCTTATCGGAATCTTGATCGCGGGTTACACCGCCTATAAAGCAGCGTTTTTCTCAATTCTTGTCACAATCGGAGTGAGTTATTTCCGGCCAGAGACACGGCTAACGCCGAAGCGTATCTGGGAAGCGATGGTAAGCGGTGCAAAGAATTCGCTTGCGATCGGTGGTGCTGTTGGCACTATTGGTATCATCGTTGCCGTTATAGACCTGACAGGTTTAGGACGAATCTTCCCAGAATTAGTGCTGACGGTCGCGGGGAGTAATCGAGCGATAGCGATACTACTTCTCGCTGCTGCGTCTTTAATACTCGGAATGGGGATTCCTGTCACCGCCGCCTACCTGATTACTTCTGAACTCGCTGTGCCAATCCTGACAACGCCTGAGATGGGTATCCCGATCATCGCTGCGCATCTGATTATCTTCTGGCTCAGCCAAGACTCTAATATCACACCACCAGTTGCATTAGGGGCTTATGCCGGGGCTGCGATCGCACGTGCCGATCCGTGGAAGACGGGCTGGGCTTGTTTTAAGTTCGCAAAACTCCTCTATATTATGCCGTTATTGTTTGCCTACACACACATCCTATTTACGGAAGGCACGCCGGAGCAATACGTACTCTCTGTGGTATCGGCTGTCGTCGGCACTATCATTTTCTCGATTGTGACGATGGGCTACTTTGTCCGAAAGACACACTGGTATGAGTGGATACTGCTCGCGTTTGCTGCGTTCCTTGCTTACATTTACAATATCTGGACGTTCATCGTTGCAATCGTTTTGGTCGTCATCGTCTACATCATCCAGAAACGGTCAGAAGTGTAGCAGAGCATCTTTCACTGGGTATTGGCAATCTCTTGGAGGCGTTGGAGGAGTGCCTCAGCGGCTCGACGAGATTCTCGTAGATTGAATTGACTCACCGCCTCTTTGGCGCGGAAGGTGTTTCCTCGGTAGTAGCGCAAGAAAATAGTGCCACCCCACAAGACAGCGTTCGTATAGTGTTCAGCTAATACCGCATCAATGGTAAGGAAACCGAGAGCACCGTTCAACAGGAATGCATTTAAGCCGTCCCGCCAATCGCCTGCGTAGATGTGTCCTGCACCGGGGAAGATCGTTGACAATACTTTCGCGACTTTGATAGATTTCTGAGGTATATTAAGAGCAGCCTCAAAGAGCGCATCAAGGCTTTCATCAGTGGTATAGTCCTTTAGAACGCTACGCGCCTCTTCCCATCGAAATTGATAAATATAGGCAACCCCTTGCAAGAAAAGTGCGCGTTGGAAGAGTGGAACAGAAGGTTTTCGCAGCACCACTTTAATCAATTCTAACTGAGCGAGATCGTAATTCTGAGTGGCAATTAGTGTCACAGCGAGTGCTAATTGGTACGCTGATTTCGTCTCGCTATCTATGGCGAGATATGTTGCGGTCCGTAGGGCAGTAACTGCTTCCGTCCATAAACCTTGTGCTTTGTAGGCAAGCCCGATGTTGTAATATACTTCACCGACACGGGCATCATCTGGATGAAAAAAGAGGAAGCGTTTGTATTCGGTGATGGCAGCATCATAGTTGCCTTGTGCTGCGAGATGGCTGCCAAGAGATAAAGGGAGTTCTTCTGCAACTGCAGCGATACCCCCGAAAAGCAAAGAGACACCGATTAACAAGAACAGGATAGTGTTTTTTAAAAACTTGGTCATTCAGAACAGACCTCTAAAAAGGTGAGGTTCAAAAACGCAAACGCTTTTTCACTCAACGGCTTTTCTATCAGGCTCCAGTTGCCTGAGAAGCCATTTCGCACACCACGCATCACGGTCTACCGGATCGTCGTTTTCGGTATTATCGGGTCTCGCGCCAGCGGTTTTTTCTTCGAGATAATCGTCAGCTGTGGGATCGCGGAAGGATTTATCGGGTCTCGCGCCAGCGGCTTTTTCTTCGAGTGCGGCGCGTTCTACATCTGTGAGTTTGACAACCTCCGCCACGGGTGCCTGTGCGATGCCCTGTATCGCCCAAATATAGATGCTATGGTATGGATACTGGGTATCCAACATCCACGCCTCCTCGGTACTATAATCGGGGCCCTCCCAACCGTAGATACTTCTCAAGGTCAGCAACTTCTCACGCAACACCGGGATCGCCGTTTCAAGGCGTAAATACACCGCCATTTGAATCGCAAGCGTTGAATGCCCTCGAATCTCGGCATTGACAGCATCCAAGAGCTGGTGTCGGTGCACCTGCAGCCATGCGAGTTGTTCGGGATTGAAAACATCGTGTAGCGGTGGTAAAATAAAATCTGCTATGACATCATCCATCTGCTCAACGATGTCTGAGCGAAAAGGTATCTGCGGCGGTGGTTCTTGCCGCTGCTGACACCCCGTGAAACAAACGACACTGAAAAACAAAACAAGCCACTTCATTTTCTGATGTCTCCATAAATCTTCGGACGATGGCGTTTAATCAGTTCATCGAACGCTTCGGCATCTCCCGCTACTGTTTTCCGGACGTAAACATCATCAGGAATCATAACGTTTACCTCGTTGATATGTAATACCATGTCTAAAAGTTTATACTGCATTAACCGCACCTTTCACCCAAACCCCGGTAGGTGCGGTTTTTGCGGCGTACTCGCCCAGATGCGACGTGCATCGCGGCGTACTCGCCCAAATGCGACCTGCATTCCGAACCGGGGTCCCCACCCGTTACTGGGAAGGGGCACCGGGCATAACCCAAAACAGTAGATTCTTTTAAGAGGAATTATCAATAGGAATTGGTATAATGTTGTTGATAGTATATACTCTCACGATTGATTTGTCAAATGCATATTCACGAACTATGAACCTTTTTAAGATTTACATGTCTTATTATATAACAAACCTAAATAGCACATGTCGCTTTTGAGTGAATGTGCTGCCTCCACAAAGAAAGAGAACTTCGATCATGAAAACAGACACAACTAAACAATCAGGAACCTTCGTTAACACATGCATGAAATCACTCTTCATCGCACAAGATGAGAAACCCTCCACATTAAGAGAAATCAGTTTCGCACATCTTACACCCTTTCAACGCGGGTTGGTCGTTACCGATGGAACCGTCACGCGATTCATCGAAGCGTATACATTTGCGCCGGTAGAGGTCGTGCTGCTCCAGCAAAAAAAACAGACCTTATCCAGTAAGCATGACTGGCTGCAATTGCCTGCTGGAGAAGAAATTATCTCACGACAAATAACCCTCCAATCGCCCCAAGAGAAAACAGCATCGCCGATAATTTATACCTACGCAGACTCGCTAATTGTACCGAAACGCCTGCCAAAATCCATTTTGGATGGCTTAGCAGCCAACACCCAAGGGTTAGGGAGACTTTTGCAGCACAGCGGTTTGGAAACTCGGCGTGAGCTGCTCTGGTGTGGTATTGAGACTTTAATCGATTTACCACCTGCTATCGCACACCTTGAAGGTGAAACCTTTATCAGTCGTGCTTACTTGGTGTTCGCGAATCAAGAACCATTAATGTTGATTAATGAAAAGTTCCCGTTATGATTCCATAGAACAACAAATTTTAGGAAGAGAGGCAAACGCCAATCCTGAAGAAATTTTAATTCAAACAAATAGGAGGATATTTCTAATGAAATTTCGGATTCCGATCATAATCCTCGGAATACTGCTATTAGCCTCATCATTCTGCTTCGGGCACGGTGATAGAGAGGTCGCGGAGGACCAGATAACAGTGAATTCCACCGGTTACTGGATCTACAACGACCTTGATAAAGGGTATGCCCAAGCAGAAGAGACAGGACACCCCCTGCTCGTCGTTTTTCGCTGAGTGCCGTGAGAGTCCTGCCAAGGCTTTGACGAACAGGTTGTTCGTCACGATAAAGAAATTAAGAATCTGATGGAGCAGTTCGTACGCGTCCGTATGGTCCAAGGCAACGGGATGAATCTATCACTGTTCCAATTCGATTACGACCTCACCTTCGCTGCCTTCTTCATGAATGCTGACAAAACGATCTACGGTCGCTTCGGCACACGCGCTGATTTTGAAGACGCAACGAAAGACATCTCAATTGAAAGTTTCAAGGGTGCACTCGAAGCCGCTCTTGAATTACACAAAGGATACCCGGAGAACAAAACAACTTTAGCCGCGAAAACCGGACCCGAACCGATAAAGAAAACACCAGAAGCGTTCCCCGCACTGTTGCGCTACGCGTCAAACTTGAACCTTAATGGACGGGTTGGTGATCAGTGCATCCACTGCCACCAGATTGGCGAGGCGCAGCGCGAGATCCACTGGTACGACCGAAAACCCGTACCAGATGCAGTTCTCTATCCGTTCCCGATGCCAGATGTCTTGGGATTACATTTTTCACCCAAGCATCGCGCGAAGATTAGCAAAATCGACTCAGGCTCCGCCGCCGAGAAAGACGGTTTTCGTCGCGCAGACGAGATCCTAACGCTTGACGGGCAGCCGATGATTTCCATCGCGGACGTGCAGTGGGTGTTACACCGCGCATCGGAAAACGCTACACTGCCTGCTACAGTAGACCGCCACGGCGAAGAAGTTAACCTCACGCTGACGCTCAAACCGGGCTGGCGCAAAGGGAGCGACATCTCTTGGCGCACGACGACAGGCGAACTCCGTCTCGTCGCACTCGGTGGTATGGTGCTTGAAGATCTATCTGATGCTGAACGTCAACGCAACAGTATCGGTGAAACCGAAATGGCACTGAGAGTCGGGAATATCAGACGGGGTGATCGACGTTCAGGCGGACAGACCAATGCTGAAAGGGCTGGCATCCGTCGAGGCGACATTATTATCGCTTATGGTGAACGCACCGATCGGTTATCAGAAAGCGGCATCATCGGTTACGTGCTACAGGAACAGCCTCACGCAAAGGTTTTACCCATAAAACTCCTCAGAAATGGAGAGCAGATCGAAGTAGAACTTTCGCTTGAATAATTCAGGGTGGACGTTTTATTAGAGATACACTCTGTTCGTAGTAGGGCAATTCATTGCCCGTTGTTGAGCGTGGGACGTGCGATAATGCCCGTCGCATTTGGGGTGTTTTTGCTTGCGTATTTCTGCGTATTGCTGGGGGGTTTGCTTGGGTATTTCTGGGGATTTCTTCAAGTGCGCCGCAAAATCGCACTACTACGAACCAACCCTAAAATTCAGACTGTATAACAAAATTGGGAATAACTTCATGTTACGTAAAATTTTAATCATTTTTATTGTGATGTTAATGGCATGTATCATAGCACTGACAATCACCATCTTCGATGCTCAGACCGTTGAAATAGAAAAAACAAAAGGTGTCGCCGATATCTCTACGAAACCGTCAATTGTTGCTCTGACGTCTGCCATGAAAAACTTCCGGGCATCGTTGAGCAGTGAACTCCTTGCCGATGCTTCTTTCCCACTCGGACACAAAGAATCTTATTCGTGGACGAATACACCACCCGGTCGGAACGATGATCGCGGTGGCATTCGCTTCGATGCGTTATCCATAGATCAGTTGACGCGCTTCTATGAAGTTTTGAACGTATTCTTGAGTGACGATGGCTATACCAAAGTCTCTCTCATTACAAAAGGAACTGAAACGCATATCAGCAACATCAACCCCAGTTTCTGGGCATCAAACCTTTATTACATCGCTCTATTTGGAAACCCAGAGACTGATGGTTCATGGGGCTTCCAGTTGGATGGCCATCACTTGGCACTCAATTTTTTGGTACACGGCGATGCCGTCTTTATTGTCCCCGCCTTCATCGGCACTCGACTCGCAACTGTCAACGGAACCGAAGTGCTCGAAAATGAAAGAGGAAACGCCTTCGCTTTACTCAACAGTCTCGACGAGAACCAGAGAACGAAAGCAATTCAAACCGGCCGTCGTCGACTCCAAGTCGGTCCTGGCAGGTCAACCGATCCATTCCTGAATCACGATTATTCCGAATTTGTGGGGGGCGGCTTGAAGGCATCAGAGATGAACGCGTCCCAAAAAGAGCACCTTCGGAATCTTATCAAGACTTACGTCTACAATCTTGAAACCGAGTTTGCCGACATCTGGATGACTGATATTGATGCCGGACTCGACGATACCTATTTCGTTTGGATCGGCGGCACCACCATCAATGATCCAATTTACTATCGTGTTTTCAATCCTGCCGTTTGGATTGAATTTAACAATGAGAGCGGTTTAGACCATATCCATACGATTACCCGCGCACCCAATGGGAACGACTACGGCATTTTCGCCTTGAACCGTGTACCCAAGCCCCTTCCGGAACATTACACTTCCGCCGATCATCATAATGTGATTGATGGATTGTTTGATTATCATGATGAAGAATAAAAATGGAGATCTATAATGTTTGACAAGGTTTTAGCAGAAGTCGAAGAACAGTGCCGTGAAGAACGCGTGCCGATGCTCGGACCTGACAAGGCGAAATTGCTCGCCAGTTGCGTTGAAAAGGCAAAACCGTCTCTGATTGTAGAATGCGGAACCGCAATCGGCTATTCAGGATTGTGGATATTACGCGTGCTGAAAAATTTAGGCGCGGGACGTTTGATAACGGTAGAAATTGAGCCTGCAAACGCACAGCGGGCACGTACACATTTTGAAGAGGCTGGTGTGTCCGACCTTGTAAATTCCCGGATTGGGGACGCGGCGGAAGTACTCAAAACCATCCAAGAACCTGTCGATTTTCTGTTTCTCGACAACAACAAAGATGGCTATTTCGCCTGTTTCCAAGCCATTGAATCTCGGTTAACCGATCCAGCGACAATTGTCGCTGACAACGTCGGCAGAGCAGACCAGATGGCTGATTATCTCGAACACGTCCGTTCAAACTTTGAATCCGAGACACACTGGTTTGAGAGTCGGCGGCGCCCTGGAAGACGTGACGGGATGGAAGTCAGCATCTATCGTCGATGATGTCCAAGGAAGGAATTGATGGCGGCGTTTATGGTCCAGCTTCACAGAAGCTGCTAAAAAGGAGGCACTTATCTATGATGTCACACTTTACCATTGGTTTTAAGTTTCAACAATGTTGGCGAAAGGTCGGAATTTTAACGCTACTGTGGGTGAGCATGCTGTCCATTCCTATCAGGGTCGATGCACAGACAGAACGAGCGTTACCACGTATGTCAGCGCATCGTATTTCTGAGGAAATCAAGGTTGATGGGGTGCTTGACGAACCTATTTGGCAAAACGTAGAACCGATCCGTCAGTTGTACCAAATTCAACCGGATGAAGGTGAACCTGTAACAGAAAAATCTGAAGTGCGGATTATGTATGACGATAAGAAACTGTACTTCGGATTTATATTCTACGATTCAGAAATGGATAAAATCGTCGCCAACGATATGCGTCGCGACTCGACCGGTTTACGGTCTAACGACTACGGATTCCTCCTATTGGATACCTACAACGACAGACGAAACGCCGTTTTCTTCCGCTTCACCGCGATGGGTGGAATGGAAGATGCTGCAGTCTCAAACAGCGGTGGCACTCGCAACGGAAGTTGGGATATCGTCTGGGAGTGCCGTTGTAGAATCAACGAAGACAACTGGACAGTAGAAATAGCGATTCCGTTCAGTCAACTCCGCTTTGAGCGCAGTGACGTGATGAATTGGGGAATAAACTTCGGGCGAGAAATCGCACGGAAAAATGAGATCGGAGCATGGCATGCTGCACCGAAGACTTACGGACCCCTTGGAAAATATCGCACGGAATACTTCGGAACGCTTGAAGGTTTAGAGGGAATATCACCCTCAAGAAATCTTGAATTACTACCATACATGTTGCCGGGAGCAAGCTATACCTCTGAAACGGAGAACGGCACCGAACACGTTTTTGATGCCGGATTAGACTTGAAATATGGCGTAACACCGAATCTAACCGCTGATTTAACCTTTAACACCGACTTCGCACAGGTTGAAGCAGACCAAGAACAGGTAAACCTGACCCGTTTCAGCCTATTTTTCCCAGAGCAGCGGCCCTTCTTTTTGGAGGGTGCCAGTATCTTTGATGTTGGAATCCCACGTGCGGGGCCTGGCAGACCGCCACCGATACTACTATTTTATAGTCGTCAAATCGGATTGGCAGAAGGACGCGCCATCCCAATTCTTGGCGGCGGCAAAATGACCGGAAAAATCGGACCCTACGGGATAGGCATCCTCAATGTGGTGACAAACAAATTTGAGGATGACGAGACCGGGATACCCGAAGAGGATATGTTTACGGAACCCCGCACGAATTATTCTGTAGTGCGCGTGAATCGAGATATCTTAGCCGGATCAACCGTCGGAGGTATCTTTATCAACAAACAAGATGCCGATGCCTACAATCGAACAGCAGGACTCGACTTTTCATATCGTCCGACGCGAGAGATTGATGTCAGAGGTTTCTGGTCCCGTACCTTTGAAGCAGATGTTTCAGGAAATAGCAACGCTTTCTACTTCGGAACAAATTGGCGAACGAACCTGTTCCAACTTGATGGTTCATACACAGACATCGGTGAGGATTTCAACCCAGAAGTCGGGTTCGTTCTACGGAAAGGTGTCCGACGACTCCAAGGTTTGGCACAATACACACCCTGGCCACGAAAATTCGGTATTCGCGAGATTCAGATCGGACCGGAGATTGACCTCGTTCTGACACAAGAGAACGAATTGGAAACCCAAGATATAACTTTTGACACGGAATTCTCACTTGAAGCGGGGGATAGTATCGGGTTCCAACTCAAGAATACAATGGAAAATCTCCAAAACGAATTCATACTTGAAGGTGAGGAAATTCCAAGCGATGCGTATAACTTTACTTCATTTCAAGCATCCATTCAAAGCAGCAGCAGTCGGATGATTTTCGGGGAGGTCCGCTTGGAACTCGGACAATTTTATCATGGGAGTAGACGCGGGTTGCTGTTAGACGCAACCTTCAGACCGAGCGCGAAATTCAGCATAGAACCGTTCATCGAATTTAATCGTATCACGTTCCCTGAGACAGAATTCGATGCCAACGTTGTCGGTGGACGGATCGGTTATTCCTTCTCGACAACGCTTTTCACGAAGTTGTTCACGCAGTGGAGCACCGATACGGATGTGCTTGCCACCAACTTTTTGGTGAATTACATCTATCGTCCAGGCAGCGATTTCTACCTCGTCTTTGACCAAAATTACGACACCCGTGATGGCGGTATCAAACTGCTCGGTTGGACGGTTGTCGGAAAAATAACCTACTGGTGGAATCCGTAAAGGCTATCCTTGGGCAGATAAGTTTTCAATAAATCGCGGTATCCATAGGCGCACATACGATAATGCGCTTAGTGGACATCGCACCTAATCAACTATACTAAAGGAATTCCATTCAGGAATTCGTAACTTTTGAGGATTTTAATGAAAAAAGAATTTACAACAAAATCAAACAAACCTTTATTTTTTTATGCCGGTTGGCTATTCACCTTCATCTTAATCTCCGGTGCCAGTGCCGAAGACTGGGTACAGAAATCGGACATGCCGATTCCGAGGCTCTTTTTTTCTACAACTGCCGTTGAGGGGCAGCTTTACACGATCGGGGGAATGCTTGCTGAACCCGTTGACTTTGTTGACGCTTACGACCCGGATAAAGACGAGTGGACCCAGAAGGCGAGTCTACCAGCAGCACGCGCGGGGGTTGTAACGTGTGTCGTCGGCGGAAAAATTTACGCGATCGGCGGATGGAGCGGACAATCCCCAGCACTCGGAACGGTCGAAGAATATGACCCCGCAACTGACACATGGACGCAGAAAGCAGATATGCCAACACCGCGCTCGTTTTTTGCGGCGGCTGTTGTATCTGATAAAATATACGCGATCGGTGGTGTCGCCCAAAATGTCGGTCCAGTGTTGGGGGCTGTTGAAGAATATGATCCGGCAACTGACACGTGGACCCAAAAAGCTGATATGCCAGCCCCCCGTTCAGGAATGGCAGCTACGAGTATTAATCGAAAAATATACCTCATTGGCGGAACACCCACCGTGCAAGGGCCTGTTCTTGAAACAGTTGAAGAATACGATCCAAGTTCAGATACATGGACGGAGAAAACAGATATGGCGACACCTCGAACCGCTTTGGCTGTCGGTGTTGTAGATTCAAGAATTTACGCCATCGGTGGGACATCTGTTGTGCAAGGCCCCGGGTTGGCAACTGTCGAAGTATATGAACCCGCCACCGATACATGGATGGAAAGTCCAGAGATGCCAACGGCGAGAGTTTTCTTAGGCGTTGGCACTGTGAACGATAAAGTCTATGCTGTGGGTGGGGTGGCTGAAGGCTTGGGGCCCGCGATTCTGCCGACCGTTGAGGAATTCGCACCGAGTCTGAGCGTAGCAGCCCTGGATAAATTGATCACGTTCTGGGGAAAAATAAAACGAGTGGATTAGAACCTTATAATAGGTGCGGTTGGAGAACCGCACCTACAAGAATTACGGAAACTAACTCACTGCCCCCACGGTCTTGCCTGTTTGATTGAAAT
Organism: uncultured Poribacteria bacterium; assembly: GCA_951828385.1. Classification (GTDB taxonomy): domain Bacteria; phylum Poribacteria; class WGA-4E; order WGA-4E; family WGA-3G; genus WGA-3G. The sequence goes on along the minus strand of OX639973.1, from coordinate 720,646 downwards.
TTTACCATCGCTTTTAATCTTGAATTCAATCTCCATAGCGAAATCCTTCGTTCGGCCAACGGGACCGTAGAGTTGACTGAACTTGTTGTGTATCATACCGAGGTAACCGTTGAGCTCACGCAAATAGGCATCTGTCAGGATCCGGCCGCCATCCGTTGTCCGATTGGAAGTCGTCACCACTCTGTAATTGTTACTATCCCACCAATCCAACAAGATTTCTTCTGGAATAGATTGCTCTTCAGGGTTCGTGACGAGGTCCTCGCCAACTTGGGTGTTGAGGTAATAATTTCCTGTCGTTTGATAGACGACATCATCGCTGACAGCGACACCGTTCGCCTGTTCATTTCCAAAATTGGGATGGACAAGCACCCCCATAGCAGCAACAAAATGGTTAATGCGATAGAAGTCCCGTGCCTCGAATGCCCGGAAATTCCAGAGGCTCGCAAACACCTGCTTAATTGACTTTGATAAGTGCCCTTCGTTCGGGTGATGCGTATAAGAGTCGTATAAACCTGCGCCGCTGAAACCGGGCAGATCCTCGTTATTCGTGCTGGAGCGACACCGGAGAGATGTACCTTCGGGAAATGCACTGTGTAATTCCGAAAGCGCGTCCATCATCCATGCGGGCATTTCTCCGTTCTTTATCTCTGCCCTAAACTTTTTCAACTCAGCTGCTTTCGTGTCCTGGTCGTTGAGAAACTCCGGATCTTTGAGCATCGCCTCAACTTTGTCATAGAAGCCGTTGTGTTTCATGAATGCGTCGTAAAAGTGAAACGGGACTCCAAATCCGTTTGGAACAGTGCCATCAGGGAACCCGAGGGTACGCAGCGTTGCCACATTCGCCGTCTTTACACCGAAGCGTGACGAGTCTGCAAACCCAATATTGTCAACGGACAGAATCTTCGTAACAGAGAGGTCGCGTTCAGGTTCCTGCATCTTCGACGGACGCACATCGGCAAAATGGGTTTCCACCTCTTTAAGTGTCGCCTCCCGAATCTCAAAACCGTCAGCGTTCACCTTATAATAGACGTACTTGCCGATAAGCGGTGCGATCCTTTCGCTTTTCCATGCTTCAGCGATGAAAGCATTGGGAACCTTATCTTGGATAGCACGAAGGTTAACATGCGAAAGCGGCGTTTGCCGAACACCAGTGATAACACCGGCAACCCGCGGCATCTCGTTCGGCAAAACTTTGCAGATAACAATATCTCGAACCGCAGGACGCTCATCCGTTTCCAGCACACGCAGACGACCGAATGATGCTGCCTGATTCAATGGAAGGTATCCGATATTGGCATAAAGATCATCTTCAAAATAGACGGGGAATTCTGCCGCGTCATAGAGTGCCTTTTCGCTATTATAAATACCGATCGCTCCCCATAACGGACAATAGCCAAGCCGATTTTTCAGGACAGGCATTTTCGACACAAGTAGATTGTGTGCAAGCTTAATTTCTTCAAACGGGAAGGCATCGTTTGGGTTAAACTCAAAAGTATAAACCCCGGGTTCACCATTTGGCGATGTGAAAAGTGGACGATAACTCAGCACACCCCGCATCTGCCCTTGACCACGCCCCAAACCTGCAGCACCCATGAAACTTCCATGAGAGCGATGTGTCTCCGTATTCATGAAATAAAGCTGTGGGTTCTGTGTATGCGTGTTTTCAATCTGAAATTTTACAAATTCTATTCCGATCAATTGGGTATCAATACGTACTTCTGTACCTTGATAAGACAATTTTTTAAATGTCTCGCGGTCAGGAATAGTCGCCGCACCATCTTTAAATGCGACCTGCTCTGGATCGAGACGTGGACCTGAAGGTTCTCTGGAACCTCGTCTTCTACCGAATCCACCTCTGCCACGTGATCTGTCTCGTTCCCCGCCTTGCATTTCACGGATCTCTTGCGCACTGAACTTATTTCCCCTCGCCGCTTCAGTCCTCATCACTCTGAACATCAGCTGCTTTTCAGCTTCACTCAGTTCATCGTTCTGGTCAAGATCGAAACGTTTTTCGTCCGCTGACAACTTACTCTGGGTCCAAGTAGTCAGTACTACCACCGTCGAAAACATCAGCACACAGGCGATAAGGATTATAGTAACATGTCTTCTTTTCATCTAATCTTCGGGCAGGAGACCCCTGTCTTTAGGCAGGGGAGGAATGCCCGCTCCTGTAGTAAAAATTGAGGCGTGTTAGCACTCTGAAATCAGACCGCTTCGCACCTGTGGTTAATCGCTTGTGGGTTTCCATGCTGTATATTGAAAACAAACCCTTTGCGTTAACGCCAGCGAGTCGGGTTAAACCGTATTTGACATGCCTAATCAATGTGTTTTTGATTAGACCTGGACCTAATACAGTGCCACCCACCCGTGAGCGTTTACCCCCCTTCGCTTCCTGCTGCCTATGCAACTCTCTCCGCTTTATCGGTATCGGTGAGACACACAGTAAGTCCATGTTATCCGGGACACCCGAACCCCCAACCGTCTGATACGCCAGACACCAAGAATCTACACAATGAGCATCAAAGGTTTCTGCGAACTTCTTTGAGGATTTCTTGAGACCTAACCGATCGCGTATCTCTTGGGTCTGCCATCCTTGAAGGGTTCGCAACTGCCAGCGTTTACGGATTTCGGTATAAAACCACTGCTTACCGACTTCAAGTGGACTAAAAGAGGTATTCCATTTCTTGGCACATTCTATGGTGCGTGCCTTAATATCTTCAACACAGACGTATGTGACGGGATACAGTTTCGACAGCCAATTGAGTATCCGAAGTTTCCAGTCCCACCTCGCACGCGTGCCTGCGGGGACACGTTCTGTGTTCGCAAGACGGTTCGTCCTATTCTTGCGGTTCGGACACTTTCGGGAACGCCGGCTTCTCCGCAACTCACGACGTTTGGCGACTTTCTTACCAACGCCACTATGAGCGTCTGCCTGCACATTCAAATAGGTGTGTGCTTCGGATTTAACGCTAAAGCCTTCTTTCTTGCTACCCGGGTCAACACCGACAACAACTTCTTGAAAATACCTGTCGGATGGGTCTATATTTAAACGCACACAAAACACGCCATTTTTCCAAAACGGTGTTGCCTTCTTATCTCTTATCCACTTCCTTGCCCGTGAAGGCTTTGTGGGCATAAGTGGTCTTTGGTTCTTATCTACGACGGGAACAAACATAGTTTGTAAGTCTCCTATGGAGTGTGTATTGCCCCTTCCACATCAGAGTATCCAAAAGTGAATCAGACTTTGGGAGCATCCGAAACATTGTGATGGCTGCCACGCCAAGATACCGCGATATTGTGTGTAGAAAGCGGTTTAACTTGTGGAGTGAACCTTTAGCATAGGCTTCGCACAAGCCCCTTACTTTAGTGAGGGGTCACTGACCTATTTTCCCTCTCTAAACGTTGGAAGTTTCTGTAGGAAGTACACCTTCTTTATTTAGATTAGGCAAATGAATACCGAATTTGTTCGGAAAAGACAGGCTATCTTTCGCATCCAAAAATCTTTCAAGTGTTGGTGGGACAGCACCGTAGGTTGGGTTGAACGGATATTATCAAAATCCTGAAAAGCCATAGAAAAACGAATCTTCTCCATAAGTGTTACATCAAACAAAAATCGAGTGAAACCCAACGGTTTTGCGGTTCTCGAGACGCTGACAGCACGACGTTAGGTTTCACTATGTTCTTGAGTGTATACGATGTTTATTGGATTTGAGGGGTATTTGTAACACCCATATTAACCTTCTCAACACCGTTCAACCCAACCTACGGAAACCCTAAATTGACACCTATGATTTACAACGAAACTCACACCTTTACCGGGTTCCTATTCCAGTTTTCAATTTCGCCCAAGCCGTAGTCAGTTTCGCTTGAGCAGAAACCGAGGCAAAACCGAGTGCAACAGATAATCCGCTGTCGGCAATCGTTTTCACATCAGCTTCTGAGAGTGCGACATTGAAAAATGCGATCTCATCAATGAGACCTGTGAAAGCCTCCTGTTTGTCATCTCTGGAGCCTATATACTTCGCCCCTGCTATAAACGGACCTGCCGCAGCATTCGATGCTTCTAACTCACCATCGACATAGACATTCACTTTTTTACCATCATAAGTGCCTGCAATCTGATGCCACTTATCATCGTTCAACAAGGTTTCAGACCACGTATTATGCGGAATCGGTTGTGCACACTGGCCAGCGAAATTTAACTTGTGGTTCTGCAATGTCAAGATAACGTCACCGCAGGGACCCACGATGATGTCAGACCACGCGGGAGCTGCAGGCGTTTTAATCAAAGCGACAATCGACACTTGGTCCTCATAATCAGAAAAATCGCCGACAGCCACATGAGCGCCACCCTCAAACTTTAGGGCTTTGCCGAATTCACCATCGACCCATTGGGCATCAACAATCTCGCCGTCATTGCCATTTTCGGAAGAATCTTTTGCCCTACCACCTTTACCTTCATCAAAGAACCATATTCCCAAAACCGATTCCGGATCGAGCTTGGCAGAACCTATATCTGGACTCATCAAACTCATGATGCAGATCAGCGTTCCGTATACCCAAATTGCTTTTTTTAATTCGATGACTCTCATTTTGACCTCCATTTGTGCATGCACGTTTTAAATACGCCAATGCCATCGTTGATTCTGCTATTTTTTCTCACAGACTCTTGCGTTCAAGGTAGAAAAATCGTGCTTAAGGACGCTTCTCAAAGTCCCTGATAAAGGGATTTAGGGGGTTTCTGTCACGGAGGATTCAAATTTCAGATTCAATAACGAGGTAGCTAACGCTCTTTGCTTCCATCTTAATTGGAATCTCAACATTGTAATCTCGGTCAATTGTGTACCGTTTGGGTTTTCCCTCTTCTTTGCGAATCTTGGCAATTTCAGACAATCCAGTATAGTAGAGCGGTAATTTCAAAGTCATCTCTTGCACCGTCCGCGTAGGATTATAGAGCATCGCGAGTCCACACGGATTGAGTTGTACGTTAGCGTGGAGCATACAATCAATGGAGCGTCCATCTGGACGGCGCACGTGAATCAGGTCAGACTCCAATATTGGACGATATTTTTTGAAGAAGTCAACCCATTTCTTAACAACTGCTTTCGTCTGTTCTGTATCATATAACCTGGGACCGCGATAGCACGCAATCACACCGCTGCCGAAATTCTGTGATAGGTGTGCTTCGTAGTCATCAAGATGTTCACACAACGGCTCAAATGTCGCGGCTTGCCCACCCCCGTGATATTCTACCAACGGAACGAACATCCAGCCCATACTCGGTGTCTTTTCAAAAGTGGCATCGTAGATATTCTGCCGAGCAATGAGAATTTGCCGCTCGCGGGGCAAGCTAAAATTCGTTTCACGATACCCCATACCACATTTATTTGAACCGTTGAGATAATACTGATCTGGCGAATTGATATAGATGCCGCGCGCTCGGCATTCGTGGTAAAAATTAGCGCAGGCTTCCCACTGACGCAACTGCGAATCCGCTAAACTGTTATGGTGTGCGTGCGTCGTTGCAGCACAGACATCACCATGGTAAGGACCGTCTGTCTCTATGATATCCATTCCGGTTTTATCCATGAAATTCAGTACGCGTTGGAAATAGCCATCCGCCCATCTGCTTGCCAGACAAGCACTCTGTCCAAACCTGCTTCCCGGTTGCCCGGTGTCTGGGTCAATACAGTTAAACGCTTCACCCACACCTCGCGAAGCACACATCAGCGTATAACCACCGAGTTGAATACTTTTACTATGTGCATAGTCAGCTAACCCTTTCATTGTGGAGATGTATTCCGGGTCCTCGCTTTCAATATTGAATCCGCTCCCAAAAGTCATAATCACCATCTCAAATCCGACTTCGGCACACTGATCAATCGCTAAACGGACTGCGTCTGGCTCAGCACTCCGAACGTGCATGAGAATTGGATTCTCCGTAACCTGTGGCGCGACCGTGCGATACATCTTGCGGCGTGCGAGTCCTTTTCGCTCACGGTCATCACTATCATGCAGAATCTCGAAGGTGCGAAAACTCTTAAAGATCTCTCCCGGTTGAAGCCGTACCCCCGGACCGAGCGGATAATGGCTGGTCATCAGCAATGGCATCTGATAGTGATAATCGACTTGCGTTTTGTAATCCGCATCGGGTCCCCACTCTGTCGTTTCCATGCCACTGAAGGCATAATCGCTCTCAACATGGAGCCGATGCTTCTCTTGTTCATTGACCGCAAGGATTTCACAGCTTAAGGCATCCAATTGAATCGGTTTTTGACTCTCATTATGAATCGTGACCCACTTCGACAGGCCCGGAATGCCTCGGTAGAGTTCATAATGCACACAAACCTGAAGCGACTCAACGGATGGCGGCGGTGAGAACGCAACCGTCAGTGTCACACCCTCTGGGGGATAGACTGACGATGTCGTAGAACGCCTCTGTACCCACGGATAGCGGGGTTCAGGTTCACCGACTCGGTATTCGCGAAATTGAAATGCGTTCTCGTCACGCGTCAAGTCCGCAATCCAATCTGAATCAAGATAGGCATAGTCGGGTTGCCCTTTCAAGCCGCCCACCTCAAATCGGTGCCCGTCAATCGTAAGTACCATCTCTGGTTTGATGCCCCGGAGAAAACTACTACCGGTAATTTGATTGGTATAATCAACCGTTGCGAAATTCGGTGAAGTGACGAATATCCGCTGAATGAGGCCATTATCGAGAATCAGCTGATTGCCCCTTTCTTCTACCGAAGCAGGTTGGCAAAAGGGCTGAACTAACCAATCATTTTGCTGTGATGTGTACTGCATGTCAAGTCTCAACTCCGTTGGGTTTCAAAGTATGGCTTCAGTATAACACTTGAAAAAAATAACGCAAGAACAATTGTGTTAATTCAGCGTTGGGATTTTTAGATTGCACATTGGGTGCTTCTATGATAAAATGTCAAACTAACGATAACACACGCGAAAGGAGCAGATTTTGTCATGTTCAGCATTATAAATGTTACGCGTTGGCTAATGATGATTCTCCTGTTAATATCCGGCGGAAGTTTATTCGGTTTTGCACAAGATGAACACACCGTCCTCCTTTACACTTTTGAGTCAGGTGCCGGGAAAACCGTCAAAGATCTCTCAGGTAACAAGAACGATGGTGAACTCATGGGGACGAAATGGGGTGAAGGCAACCCTGGTGGTGGACTCACCTTTGGCGGAAATGGTCCCAGGGATTTTGTGGAAATTCCTGATAGTGAGAGTTTAGACCTAATTGAAGGGCTTACAGTGGAAATGTGGCTCTATCTTGAGGCATGGTCAACCGCTGGCGGCACAGGTGCTACGAAAGAGACAACCTACAAAGTGGGACCTCGGAGCGATAAGAAGGTGCTCATCCGGATGACCACGGATAAACATGCTTGGGGTGCTGCAGTTGCTGCCGGTAAAACGGATATGCCACTGAAGAAATGGACGCATATCGCTGGAACTTACGATGCCAAGTCCGGTGATGCCAAGATTTACATCGACGGGGTCTTAGACGGCGAAGGCAAAATCGGCGGTAATATCACGCCGAATGACGATGTCTTGTGGCTCGGGCGCGGTGCCGGTCCATTTCTACAAGGACGGATGGACGAAGTGCGAATCTCCAACATCGCACGTTCCGAACAGGAAATTCAGGAACTGATGAACAAAGGCATTGAAGGTGTGTTGGCAGTGCAACCTCAGGATAAATTAGCAACAACGTGGGGAAAACTGAAAGCAGACTTTGCACGATAGAAAGAAATGCCACAATGCTAAAAATAATTACAGTTCAATCTCTGACGCTCCTCCTCGTCTTCGGTGTTATCAAGGCAAATATAGCCGATGCGCGGAGGAGCTATCCCTCCATTTTTCAAGCATGGAACGGCATTGAAAATAGACCTGATACCGATGAACTTCACCGACTCGCTGAACACGATCTCGCTTTTGCCCACCCTTACGCGCTTTTAAAAATTGCTTGGAATATATCGGAAGCACAGCCGTATTCAGGACTGGCAACAGATCTGCTGCCGAGCCAACTGGATACCGCACGCGAAAGAAAACAGGAACTTCTATCCTTAAATCCCAACCTTTTACTGCTTGTCGAACTCCGATACAGAGACGCAAAATATGTGTCGCGTCAAAATGAAGCAGACGTGGAAAACTGGTGGGAGGTCGGTTATTATCCACCGGATTCTCCATATTGGCTCAGAGGTAGTAACGACAAACCGGTTATCGGGTGGGGTGAAGATACCAACGCGGATGGCAAGATTGACGAAAACGACGAAGTGCTCGGTTATCTCATAGACTTCACGAATCCAGATATGCAGGATCTGATAGTTAACCAAGCGGTTGCCTTATACGAATCTGCTCTCTTTGATGGTATCCTGCTGGATTGGTGGAATGAAGATTATGCCACCAGTTCAATCAGTGTTGATGATTGGTCGGCGACAATTCTTACACCAGAGTCTGAATTAGAGGCACGGTTAACTATACTGCGAAAAATACGGGAACAGGTCGGAGACGATTTCTTAATCCTTGTCAACGCGAATATGCGTCAGATTCCAAAATCCGCGCCGTACGTGAACGGCATCTTCATGGAGTGTTATAAACCGGAACACGCCAAAGGATATAACCTCAAGCAGATTTTACAGATGGAACAGACGTTGCTATGGGCAGAACAACATCTGAGAGAGCCACGAATCAACTGCTTAGAAGGGTGGCGCGTGGTAACGAATTATATGGGAGATTTAAATACACGGGTTGCAGAACGAAATAGCGAGGAAAATCGGCGATGGATGCGTATGATTACCACGCTTAGTTTAACGCATTCTGACGGTTATGTGCTGTTTGGCGATGACAATGCTATACCGGTCCCCGATCATCTCCACAACTGGTATGATTTTTGGGATGCTGACCTCGGACAACCGACGCAAGGGAAGGCGGTTCAATACCGAGATGTAGCAGGACTTTTTATCCGCGAATATGAAAATGGGTGGGTCGTGTATAACCGGAGCGGGGCCACGAGAACTGTCACTTTTGATGCATCCGTCATAGAAGTCAACAACGGCATGCGCAATTCACGTCATGTGATTCCTGACTTTGATGGCGCAATTTTCCTGAAAACTGATAAAGATTGAAAAAAGAGGGTAGGCGATGTTAAAAGCGGTTAATACGGCAATGCTACGGTCAATGTCGCCAAGAATTCGTCCGTCACGTGGCGATTGTAAACATGGGCTGAAACTACCGACCCGTAGATATTCCCCACGTAGAAGATACCGCAGAGCGTGCCGAGTGTCCATCCTTTTACCGATGAAATCCCATCTCTACGGAAACCGTCGTATGCTTGCCAACCTGTGAATCCTACGGTGAACAGAGAATTCAAGGCATCACCGAGGCGACCCGTATAGAGCCTTCCAGCCCCGGGGACAATCGTAGAGAGAGTTCCCGCTAAAAATGGGCTACGCGTGGATAGATGTGCCCCTTGCTCAGCATAATCGCGATACACCACCGCTTTTTCTCTAATTGACATCATATCTGATGCCTGCAACGTCTTGAATACCCCGCTTGCCTCGGACCACCGTTTCTGCTTCAGATAAGAGAGTCCAATCAGCTGCTCTGCTTCGGCGTGTTGGCGTGTATCTGTTATGCGCGGCAGTGCTTCATGAAGAAATCGTGTAGACTGATCAAATTGATCCATCAGAAAATAGGTGGCACCGATCTGGTAGTAGGCGCGGCTTGCAAACTGACTTTCGGGATACGTTCGCAAAAGTGTCTCGAAACCTTGAATCGCTTGCTCCGTCTTACCACCGAAGCGGTAAGAGACTGCAATCTTATAGTGAATCTGCTCGGTGTCTTGTGGCTTGTAAAATAGATAACGCTGGTACTCATCGGCAGCACGGAGGTAATCGCCTTGCTCATATAGAAAGTCGGCAAATTTACGAACGTTTTCCGGCGCATAATAGTCAACGGGTTCTTCAGCGGATGCAAAGGAAAGCAGTGGAGTAGCACTCAGCCAAATTAGGAGTAGGAATTTGTGGATTCGTGTAATGTTCATAGAGTTCGTTGATTCGATTGAACGGAGTGAAACCCAACTTCTTTACTTCAGCACTGCATAGTCTGAAACTGGATCGATGTATTTACCCGTCACGTTATCTTTATGATAATGCCTTGATTGCGAACCGTTGCACCGGAGCAATCTATCAGCAGTCAGTAGCACTCCCCGGAACACACCATATTTTTGTATACATGCCATACCGAAACGCGAGCAACTCGGAGAGAAGCTGCAAGTCGGAGCATCTTGGCTTGAGATGAATTTTTGATACAACCGTATCAATCCTGTCGCTGCGAGTTTTAACTCCGAGGTTTCCTGAGGATTAAAACGGACAACTTCCTGAGGCTGAGGTTTCGGCGTTGTCATCGGGTTGACTTTGCGAATGAATGCCAGATCAGTCGCTTCACTCGCAAACACAGGCGATACAAAAATGACAACAGATAAACAGAATACACAGAAAGACGCTAATGAACGATAAACAGGCTGATTTACCATTTGCTCTCTTTAACCTCCACGGATTCAGGAATTGTGAAATTCAGCATCGGATTTGACGTTTTCGTGTTCACCTCTGGGTTGCTATAGACAATCTGTTCGTGCTGGATAACTTCAGATTTTGCATTGTACGTACTGGAGGTAACCGCCATAGGGATATAGTTAATACCGATTTTGCTGTGGTTCTGGTAACGCGATCTACCGATAATATATCCTTCCGGATTTTTGATTTCCGCTGAGATGAGCCGATCATTGTGCATGCCTAAGATGACACTGCCGAGTGTATCCTTCGCTTTTTCAGGCGGTTTCCAATAGGTATAGAGTACTTCCTCCACAACATCGTGCTTGTCTAAAGTATATCCGATCGCAGTCAACCCGTATTCCGCTTGTGTGGTTTGGATAATGGATTCGACAAACGGGAGCGGAACACGTCCTTCGGAGATAAAACGGAACGCCTGTTTTTCCACAGGATAGTAGATTTCAAGGACATTATCCTTCACGACCATTATCTGCTTGACCGGTTTGGTGACCTCAACAACAACCCGCGCAGTCTTTGCATCGTAGTGGAGTGTACCTGCAATCTTCTCCGTTTTGCCGTTTTCTGTTAATTCGCGCGTAAATTCTAACGAAAGCGTCTTCAGCGGTGCAGCATAGAGAACATCAACGAGAAGGAATATAAGCAATAGTATGATGAAGAATAGGGAGTTTTTAAGCATATCTCTCTGTGAGTCATTTAAGGGTAAGCTTCTGGCACTTACCACTACATTGATTTTCCAATTTACTGCATTGCACCTTCTGCTCCGCTCCCACTACCTATTTTAGGTCAATCAACAGGCATCGCGAGTTTTAGCTGCGTGCGAACGCCTTGACGCACTTCATCGCAGATATGCATTGCATGCTGTGTATTATCAGATGTTGCTGAATCTCCCGGATAGCGAGGATCCACCGCGTATGCGGTTATTATCTTAAAATCGGGTTGCCAATCGGCCCAGGCAGGTAGCGTAGGTACAATTAACGCCAGCAATTCTTCAAGGTTATGCGTCCGTTGAACAGGAAGGTTCGCCTCTTGCAGCCACGCCTTAAGATATTTTTCAATACACTGTTGTGCGTGGAAGCAGATAGAATCATGCACGGGATCCGGGGCTTGCTGAAGCCACTTTGCTGTTCTATAATCACCTTCAGCCTTCTCTATCCACTCCAGCGTCAACGGGTTCATGCAGTCCTTCTCCTTTTTGACACGGCTCGGCGCACCTAACGCGTTTTCTATATTGTAGTGTCCGCGGGAACCATGGAGCAACTCGCCTTTTTCAGTAATCTCGCGAAGAAACCAATCGTTATATGAGACACGATACGCGATCTCTTCCGGAGAACGCACCAACAGGTCCAGACCGAATCGGTATGAAATGCGTTGCCGAATCTCTATAGTCTTGTTGAGAAATTCCGACTTCGGAATATCCATCACGACGAGCAGATCGACATCCGAATCCTCTGTCGGCGTGCCATAAGCATGGGAACCAAAGAGGATAACTTGTAGTGGCGCAAATTCGCGCACGATGTCATCACATGTAGCTTGAATTTCCTGTCGGGTAACCATACGCGCCTTCCTTTTAACTGAAGTATAACATATTTCGCGATGGCTATCAAGTTTAGTTCTCGAATGACTGTAGGAACTCTCGCTTAACTCTTGGCATCATCTTCAATGCAAATTCAACCCGATGCTAAAACTCCCATCGAAATCTTCAAAAGAGACTCCGCCGGCAGCCATTTCTCCTTGTCGTAATCCGTACAACCGTTGTGTAGGACTTAACAAAACCTCAAGAATGTGATAGAACCTATAAAAACCTATAAAACTCTACACTGTTCTTTGATTTCTGCCATACTTCCTGCTTCAGCGTTTCGTGCCTCTCAAGTGAGGTCTTAGAGAAACTCCACAGGCGTTTTACGTCTCCTCGCAACTCGTGGCGACGGTTTGAAGGTCAAGCGGGACATAGATTGATAGCCGCGTTTAGGTCTCTGTCGCATTCAAAGCCACATTCGGAGCAGTGATAGGTGCGTTGAGAAAGCAGCAAATCTGCTTTTTTCTGTCCGCAGTGGCTACAGGTTTTAGAACTCGCAAAGAACCTATCGGCTTCGTCTACGGGTATCCCGCGTCTATCTGCTTTGTATTTGAGTTTAGACAGAAATCCGGCAAGTGCTGAATCCGATAAGGCTTTGGCTATCTTTGGGTTCTTGAGCATACCCGAAATGTTCAGTGTCTCAATACCGATAGCACTCGCTTTGCGGACAATCCGGATTGTCGCTTGGTGGTGAGCGTCTTCACGGATATTCGCGATACGCGCATAGACAGCGGATAAGCGTTTTTTCTGCTTATGCCACTGCTGACTGCCTTTCTGCTGACGTGCGAACTTCCGATTTTCGCGTGCTAACTTCCGCTCATAGTGCTGAAGCGGGCGTGGGTTGTCGTAAATATCGCCATTAGAACAGGTCGCAAGCGTATTGATTCCTACGTCTATGCCGATAGGGTGTCTGTCGTCAAATAGGACAGGCTGGTGCTTGTAGTTGTTGCTATCGAGGTGTCTCACCGTGATAGAAGCATACCATTTTTCATTGTGCTTTGACACAACGACCTTGGTGATTTCACCTGTCCAGCGCAGTTCCTCACGCATGCGTATCCACCCTATTTTCGGAAGGTTGATACGTTTCTTATGGACTTCAACAGTTCCGTAGCCATTGTCTGCTTGGTAAGAGCATTTACCAGATCGGTGCTTATAGACGGGAAACTTGTTTTGTCCTTTTTTCCAGCGTGTAACAGCGTCTCCAAGATTGTGGATAGCATTCTTCGACGCATTCTGTGAGAGGTCCTTGCACCAGTCGAACTTATCGTATTTGACAGCGTTGAACTCACGCTTTATGTCAATATGACTTCGCCATTTGTCTTGGTCTAAGCCGACTTTAAAAGACGACAAACCAAAGTTGAAGGCAACACGCGCATAACCCGCGTGCTGAGACATAAGCGTAGATTGCTTGTTATTCGGATTCAGGGCTATTTTCTGTGTGCGGAGTGCCAAAATGTAGTTCCAATTGCTGTTTTTCTTCGGAGACGATCTTCTCTATTTCTTGAGCCATTTTCTTTGACTTATGAGAACGGCGTCCGTAGAGTTTCGCACAAAATACAGTCATGATTTCCAGGACATCACTTGTGAGTTCTTCCTCAATTGTCTGTTTCGCAGCATCTTTCGTCTTTCGATGAACCACTTTCGGATATTTGCGAAGACTCCACGTCAAAGAACGCACACGCTTTTTGTAGCGGAGGTAACCTTTTTTACTAGCTCCGTTCTCGCAACGTCTACGAAAGTTCGCAAATGCTTTATCGTTTCTTTTCAAGACATGGCACTGCATGTCTTGGGAAACTTCACGAAAATCGTCATATTTCTTACGGGCTATGGTGAGAAGTTTTTCTTGCTTATTGAGCGACACAAAACGATCTTCAGTTTCTAAGGCAACGATCCGATCATGGCGCGCAGAGTTTTGAAGTTCACACAGATGCTCAAGCCATCGGAGTAATGTTGTTTCCTGATCTTGTGTTGGATATACAGGATACTTAAAGGTTAATCTCATGGTATATCAAGTATCAAGCGTTTATCCCCTTCTCAGTGGGAGGCAAGCACATTACCAAGCGGTAATGCTGAGAATGCTTGCCAACTTGATACTATCATTATACTACATTTTTAGACTGAAGGTCAAATCTATTTTCAAAGGTTCGGTCTAATTCACGAGGGCGGATTTTCCTCCCCGCGCTAAAGCGCGAGGCTTCCAATCCGTGATTTTCGGTGAAAATATAACACGGTTGTGAGCACACCCATAGGTTGGCACTCAGATCAAGGAAAGTAATTTGTTACAACGTTTCTCCAAGAGATTCTGTTTACATGACATGACAAGGCAGTAATTATAGCGAAGCCTGCTGTAGGAGTTCTCGGTCCGCAAAAGCACTCTCAGGATCGCCATCATAAATCACTGTACCATCGCGTAATAGGAGAATGCGATCAGCATATTTCAAGGTGAGATCCGCGTCATGCGTAGCAAAAATGAGGGTCTTGTGCGCTTGTCGGATTTCATTGCAGAGTTCATCCATTAACTGATAGAGGTGCTGCGCGTCTTGACCAGTGGTGGGTTCATCGAGTAGGAAAAGGTCGGGATAGAGTGAAAAGGTAGCAGCAACAGCAGTGCGCTGGCGTTGCCCCCGAGACAACGCGTATGGTGCTTCTGAGCCGAGATTTTGTAAGTCAAATCGTGTGAGTGTCCTGTCAACCCGTTTCTCAAGGTCTTTTTTAGGGAATTTAAGATTCTTGGGACCGAACGCTACTTCATCACGAACAGTCTCCGCCTGTAATAATAGGTCTGGATCCTGAAAAACGATACCAACTTTACCTGCCAACTGATGGAGTTTCACACGGCTACACGGCTTTCCATCAATAGTGATCTCACCTGCTGAAGAACGCAGCAAACCCGAGATGAGATGTATCAGTGTTGTTTTTCCTGACCCGTTTGCTCCCATGATAGCAAGCACTTCTCCACGCGGCACCTCGCAAGAGATGTCACAAACAGCATCTTTATGGGTGTTCGGATAACGAAAATGGAGATTTTGGATGTTCAGGAGAGCCTCTTGTCGTTCTACATTGGCAGCAGGTTTGAGAGGTGATGTTGGGGCGTTCGAGGGTGCGTCTACTGGTACTTGTACGCCTAAACGTTGATATGGCGTGACATCTTGAAATGCATCTGCCTTCGGCAGATCCAGACAGATGCGTCCATCCTCCATCAACCAGACATGATTGCACAACGGTGCAACTTCTTTGGTGCGATGGGTTGCCAAAACAACTGTTATACCTGTTTCGCTATTTAATTTTTTGACAATACGGAGAATATCCCGTGTCCCTTGTGGGTCAAGATGACTGGTGGGTTCATCAAGGAGTAGAACTTGCGGTTGCATGGCGCAAATAGCGGCAAGCGCAACGCGCTGTCTTTCACCACCTGAAAGTGATGGAATCTTACGGGGTTCAAAGCCGGATAACCCTACCTGTTCCAAGGCGATAGTGATTCGTTCCTGAATCTCTTCGGGCGGAAAACCGAGGTTCTCGAGTCCAAAGGCAATTTCATCTTCGACCAGTGTGCAAAAAAGTTGATCGTCTGGGTTTTGGAAGAGAAGGGAGACCTGTTGACAGGTGGTAGCGAGCGGTTGTGTGGCAATATCTTTCCCGTTGAGATGTACCGTCCCCGTAAGCGTTCCCGCCGATGCATGCGGAATTAAGCCATTCAGCGTGCGCAGCAAAGTGGATTTACCACACCCCGTCGGACCTGTCAATAAGACAAATACGCCACGCGGCACACGAGTCGTGATGCTATGAAGTGTCGGGATCTCTCGACTCGGGTAAGTAAAGCGGAGATTTTCTATTTCAATACATACCATGGTCCCGCTAACTCAGACCTTCAATTTGGACAGGGACAGAACCGAAGAGTTGCTCTAAATGTCGCGTGACCGACTCATGGAAAGCATCAAAAGTTTCTTGGGCGTTCTGCTTAAAATCGTCGGTATGATGCTTGAAAACCTTGTGGAGTTGCGCCTGCTGGGCATGGACACGGGCAAAGAGGCTATGGACGTATGCTTGGAGTTCACCGAGCCGTTCAGTCTGTGCTTTTGCGAAAGTACCGACTGCGTCTTTGAAAGCAGCTAATTCCGCCTCTAAGTACGTCTTGAACATCGACTGCTGAAAACCTGTCAAAGCACCGTGTGCAGCGTATTGAAAATCCTTATGGATGGCATTGTACTTTGTCTTAATGCGTGCAAAAAGCTGGCGCGAATAGTTCTGTATCTCACTTGTCCGGCCGCCTTGAGCATCCACAAATTGTGGAACCTTCTCTTTAAACGTATCCATCTCTTGATCCAAGAAATTCCTGAAATCCTCAACAGCGAGCGTGTAGCGCGTTGTTTTCTCGAGGTGGTATCCCATAACAGCCAATCGGACAGCCTCAGGAAACATCTGACGATGGTTTTTGATGACTTTCACCAAATAGCGAGCGTATTCCAACCCTTGTCTGGAAAAAAATTGCCGCTGAATGGAACGGGCAAATGCTATTATTTCCTCTTTGCGAATCGGCCTTACGTTATTGTGCGTCTTAGGCATATGCTCAAGCAACGTCAAACACCGAGAAAAATAGTTCTTCAAGGTCGGATCATAGAGCGTTGAAATAACCCGCCGATACTCAGCGATCAGCTCCTCGCGCGGCATTTCAGGAACGAAATTGAGGCTCATATCGGTGTTATTTCCGCTGGATTCTACAAGCAACCGATCTTCCTGTTTTAATCGGTGCCAGAGGTCCGTCTCCTTTAAAGCAGTCAGCAGCCCTGCCATCGCCATCGGGATACCGGCGTCTTGAATAAAATTGATGTGTGAATCAAATTCAGTATCACCATCAAGTCCGATGATAAAACCACCTGTTACTTCTATCCCTCTGCTCTGTATTTTTCTTATAGCGCGCATGAGGTAACTACCCGCTTCTTCTTCTTTGCTCGTGTTCTGTCCTTTGGAAGTGCCGAGGAGCGCCTCATCATTCGGGCTTTCAATACCAAGGAACACCATGTTAAATCCTGCTTCAGTCATCGCGTCAAGCATCTCAGGGATTTCAACGAGGTTTACGCTGGCTTCAGTGAAAAGTGAAAATGGGAATTGCCGTTTTTCCTGCCATTCCTTGACAGCAGGGAGCAAACGCATCGCATCGCGTTTGTTGCCGATGAAGTTGTCATCAACGACGAACATTGCACCGTCCCAACCGAGTTTGTAGAGCATCTCAAACTCAGCGAGCATCTGCTCATTGCTTTTGGTGCGCGGGACGCGTCCAAACAATTTTGTAATATCACAAAATTCGCAGTTAAAGGGACAGCCACGCGAAAATTGGAGCGCCATCGAGCCATACTCGTTAATGTTAATAAGATCGTAACGCGGCGGCGGCGTTTTCGTAATATCCGGTTTTCGAGTTTCCCGATAGATCTCCTTCGCAGCACCACTCTCAAAATCGGTTAAGAAATCTTCAAAAATCTCTTCAACCTCGCCAAAGAGGAAATGGTTAATCGTGGCATCAGTTTCTGCCTTGATGTTATCGTAGTAGGAAGTCGGGTGTGGACCGCCAGCGATAATCGGTACGCCTGCGCGATTACACCGTTCAGCGACTTCATAGAGCGATGCTTTCTGAACAATCATTGTTGAGGTAAAAACAACATCCGCCCACTGGAGATGCGCATCCGTGAGCAACTCAATGTTCATATCAACGACTTTCATCGCATAATTATCTGGGAACATTCCGGCGATCGTTAAAAGTCCAAGTGGGGGCATTGATGACTTTTTTCCAAGAAATTCTAAGGCGTACTTAAAGCCCCAATAAGAGGGCGGAAACTTCGGGTAAACAAATAGTGCATTTGGCATAATAGATCCCTAACTCCTTACAAAGTGCATGCATTTCAAACCGTGTTGCCAAAATTTTTTGAATGAATCATGAATGTTAAAACTCCAACTAATATTATACCATATTTTTCCGTTTTTATCAAATTTTTTCTTGTCGCTTTAACCATACTCAACTTTAGCATCGCTTATCGGGGTGTTTCCACACAAGAATCAGGATATGGCTATCAACGCCACTAATAGCGTTTGGTTGCTTCTAAGGCAACGCGCATGCTAAAATATTACCATGAAATGATTTGATTGATAGGTTTTCCGTATTGTCAATGGAGACGATAGATGTCCAGATACCGACTGCCACAGGTGCTTTTTTTCAGTTGCTTACTCTTCTGTTTCACGAGCATTTCCGAAACAGGGCATGGTGCTGACCCGACAGCACATGATTCGCTACCTGACAAAGATACAACGGATAAAACGCAACCCTACTACCGTATCCACCAACTCCGTTTTGATGGAAATGTGCATTTTAACCAGAATAGATTGATAAAACTATTTGGATGGGACAAAGAAAAAATATATGCTCGTCCGGAAATAATAGATGGGTTTGAACGTATCGTCGCTGCGTATCGGGAAGCAGGTTTCGTGTTCGCAGAAACGTCTCCTAACATTGAAGTGATGTCAGAAAATACAGAAACCAGCAACGAAACACATGTAACTATTACTGTAAAAGTTGTTGAAGGGAAACGGGTTCGTATAGGTGAAGTTACACTTACAGGCAACGAACACTTCTCAGAAGTTGAAATCCGAGATCAACTCAATTTACGGCAGGGGAAACGCTTTACAACGGTCAACCTGGAACAGGGATTAGAACGCATCCAGACGCTTTACAGCGAATATGGGTATCCAAAAATTGAGATTACACCTGAGAACTTCCAATTTTCGGCAGAAACAGGCACTGTTGATTTTCATCTGAATATCCGAGAAGGCGCGCAGGTCCAGATGGGTGAAGTCAAAGTCAGTGGACTGAAGAAAACGAAAACGGATGTGGCCCTTCGGGAAATTCCAGTGAAACCGAACCAACGTTTCGATCAGCGTGACATTGACGCAAGTTATCGTCGTTTACGAAATTTAGGGTATTTCTATCAGATTAATCCGAATGTGTTGGAAGCTGGAGCCACAGACGACAAGATTAATTTTCACGCACGCGTAACCGAAGCGAAAACAGGACGATTGAGCGGCGTTATCGGATATGCTCCACCTGATTCCGAAGCAGATGCAGCCCCACAACTCACCGGTGTACTGGAAGCCCGTGAAACCAATCTACTGGGAACGGGTAGGCAGGTCAACTTCTATTGGAAATCTGGGCTGCTCAAAATCTTCCGGCTCGGTTATGCGGAACCGTGGATATTCGGCAAACCGGTAAATATCGGTATAGAGTATGGACAATTCAAACAGCAGAATCCAAATAGGACACAACTCTCTGGTATTTCAAATAACGATACAGAAGTAGTCTCCGAAGAACAATCAGGTAGCGTAAGTGCTACGACTAACTTTGGTCGTGTCTTTGAAGGGAGCATGACATTAGGCTACAAGCGGATTAATGTGCCAAACACAGGGTTACCTGCAACGCCAACCCCTTCGTTTGATGCCCAAACCCCAGTCTTTTCCAATCCAAATGCTGTTACGTCAACACAACCCACACCGTACAGTGGGACAAAATACAGTGTCACGTTTCGCTTAACACGGGACACCCGCGACTATTTCCTGAACCCAACGCGCGGACGGCGTGATAGTGTCGCTATTGAGGTATCACGGAGCGATTTTCAGCTGCGGAAAGTATGGCTCTCGTTACAACAATACTTCCCGACTTGGCGAAAACAGACAATCGCTGTTGAACTCCACGGTGCTGCTGCATGGGGTGTTAATATCCCCCCAACTGAACTTTTTTATCTCGGCGGTGCGACCACTTTGCGTGGTTACGATGAAGATTGGTTTTCGGGACCGCGTCGGGTGTATGCTAACCTTGAATACCGTTTCCTCGTCGGACCCGATTCGCAGATTTTTGTCTTTACCGATTTAGGTGCCGTAACTTTGATTGAAACGCCTTCTGTCTTTGACAGACTCCGAGTCGGTTACGGCGTTGGGGCAAGGCTCGAATCTAAGGGCGGCATTTTGCGAATCAACTATGGACTGGCTGCAGGGGATTCTCCATTACGCGGCAAAATCCACGTTAACTTAGGCGCATCGTTTTAACACCACGTATTACAAAATATTTACATTTTCCATTTAATTTGCCAAGTGTGAAAATTTGTTATAAAATATATACGAGATATAATATGAGTATTTAGTAACAGTATCAGCAATAGGAGATTTAGATGACGAAAAACAAGAAGTTACAGGATTGGGTCAAAGAAGCGGCTGAACTTTGTCAACCCGATTCTATCTATTGGTGTAACGGTTCGCAGGAAGAAAATGACCGGTTGTGCGAAGAATTAGTCCAGCAAGGGACTTTCTTCCGCTTGGACCCGGAAAAGCGTCCTGGGAGTTATGTCGCGCGCTCGAGCCCTGCGGATGTCGCGCGCGTTGAAGACAGAACGTTTATCTGTTCAAAAACACCCCTTGAAGCAGGACCGACGAACAATTGGCACGACCCAGACGATATGAAGAAGACCCTCAAAGGACTTTTCAAAGGTTGTATGAAAGGCAGAACGATGTACGTTGTCCCTTTCAGCATGGGTCCCTTGGGTTCGCCCATCTCACATATCGGCGTTGAGATCAGCGATTCCCCTTATGTTGTTGTTAATATGCGGATTATGACACGGATGGGGAGTGATGTGTTGGATATCTTGGGTGAAGATGGCGATTTCGTGCCGTGCTTACACTCTGTTGGTATGCCACTTGAACCCGGACAGGAAGATGTTTCATGGCCCTGCAATCCAGATAATAAATACATCGTACACTTCCCAGAAGAACGTTCGATCTGGTCTTATGGTAGTGGTTATGGTGGCAACGCTCTACTCGGTAAAAAATGTTATGCCCTCCGCATCGCATCTATCATGGCGAAAAACGACGGATGGATGGCAGAACACATGCTTATTCTGGGCTTGACGAGTCCCGAAGGCGAGAAGACCTATATTGCCGCAGCGTTCCCAAGTGCATGTGGCAAAACGAACCTCGCTATGCTTACACCAACGATACCCGGTTGGAAAGCGGAGACTATCGGCGACGACATCGCATGGATGAAATTCGGTGAAGACGGACGGCTCTACGCGATTAACCCCGAAGCAGGATTCTTCGGGGTCGCGCCCGGCACCTCAATGGATACCAACCCGAACGCGATGCACACGCTTGCATCCAATTCAATCTTTACGAACGCTGGACTCACAGACGATAACGATGTCTGGTGGGAAGAGAAGAGCGAAGATGTACCTGAAAAAGTGACGAGTTGGCTCGGTGAAAAGTGGCACCCCGGTGATGAAAAGACAGCATCACACCCGAATGCACGCTATACAACACCCGCTTCGCAGTGCCCGATCATTGACCCGAATTGGGAGAATCCGAACGGTGTTCCAATCTCAGCGATTCTTTTTGGTGGACGACGCGCCACGACAGTACCGCTCGTGTTCGAGTCTTTCAATTGGCAGCACGGTACCTTTATCGGTTCTATCGCATCTTCCGAACGCACAGCAGCCGCTGCCGGAACAGTCGGCGAACTCCGACGCGACCCGATGGCGATGCTTCCCTTCTGTGGGTACAACATGGGCGACTATTTTACACACTGGCTGAAAATGGGTGAAAGCACGGATGCCAGCAAACTCCCGAAAATTTTCTACGTCAATTGGTTCCGCAAAGATGCCGATGGCGGATGGCTCTGGCCCGGTTTCGGTGAAAATAGCCGCGTCCTCAAGTGGATCGTGGAACGTGTTTCTGGGAAAGGCGATGCTGTTAAAACGCCGATCGGTTATGTGCCAGCACCAGATACGGTTGATATTAGCGGCTTGGATGTAACCGACGAGCAGATGGAAGAACTCCTGCATGTAGATGTTGAAGAGTGGCTCAACGAAATTGAATCCATTCGGGAACATTACGCACGCTTTGAGGAAACACTGCCCCAAGCACTATCCGATGAGTTAGCAGCATTAGAAGCCCGCTTACGTGAAAGTCAATAGGATAACGTAATAAGTGTTGTAGGGCCGGGTCTCTATACCTCACCCTACAACACGAATACGTTTGCTAAATTGAGCCCTATGCAAACCGAAAAAACAGAAATACAAAAACTGCCCGATTTCACCATTGAACATTTCCCCGATAGAAGTGCCAAATGGTTGTTCCAATACACGTACAACGTCCGAGGTTTGTGCCGACGTTTGACACGCTGTTTCTCAATGTCAAGGAAACCGATGAGGCAACACTCACGCAAACAGACCATCCGCTCGGATGGCTGCTTACCGTTCTTCAAAAGGAAAACGCTGACAAAGAGGCGATGCAGCGTGCGTTGGAACGAGCGATGTCGCATCTCAACATGCTTGATGCGTTAGAAGCAGAGCAAAGCAGCAGGCACTCATCTATCTGTTGTTATTGATACTGCATCGCCGTCCAGCAGTAGAACACGAAGATCTGATAACCCTTGTAGACCGGCATACAGATGAAATGGAGGTAGGAACATGGCACAATCCATGGCTGAAGTTCTCTTTGAAGAAGGGAAAGTACAAGGCATTGAACAAGGCATTGAACAAGAAAGACGAGAGAGTGCTATCAGACATATCTTAGTCGTACTCAAAACGAAGTTCGCCGCAGATATTGTCAATGTCTTAACGCCCGCGATTGAGAATATAAGCGATGTGGAACGACTGGAGCAGTTGCTGCCTGCAGCTGTTGAGGCACAAAGTCTTGAAGCCTTCGCGCGAACGCTTCACGAATAGAAGCACACGAGAGGACAGAACAGATAATGTCCGCTTTTTACACGATTTCGTAAAAAAATGATGAAAGCAACCAAATTCGCGTTAATTTTCATTATGCTGCTTATAGGAGGGATTTGCAATCCTGACTCTCAATGTGAGGCTTTCACCTACCATTGGGAGATAGATGAAACACCCGAAGGCAGCGAGAGTGCAACTGTCGTTGAACCTGTAGAAGTAACTCTGCTTGATGAACAGATACAAGTGCCGTCTCATAGTGCATCTTTAGCGTTGATGCGGAAGTATTCTGTTCATCTTGGACCCGAATGGGATCCGGGATATGCCTATAGGTTGCTTCAGACCTTTGAATCTATACCTCAGGAAACAAATAACTTATACGCGGATACCCCTGGGGTGGCACCCTCTGTTTGGCGGTTAAGTGACCGTCATATCCAAGATGACATTTCGGTGGAATATCGAGACGGGCAGCGCATCGTCACTATTACCGAAGCAGCATTCGTACATGCAACACCGCTGTTAGCGGAAATTGAAGGCGTGCGGGGTAGGTACTTCTCAAAACGTCTCCATCATGCTGCGGTCAGGTTTGTAACCGATGACGGTGTAGATAGATACGCGCTTGAACGGATATTGCAGGAACGCTATGCTGTCAGCATAAATGTTCCAGATTATGCTGAACTCACGCGGCACACAACGGGTGAGCACGCCGGGCGTTTTTCTCAATTCAAAAATGAAGAACTTATCGCGCTCGTCTCAATGCTTGAAGAGTTCCCA
Source organism: uncultured Poribacteria bacterium (assembly GCA_951828385.1). Taxonomy (GTDB): domain Bacteria; phylum Poribacteria; class WGA-4E; order WGA-4E; family WGA-3G; genus WGA-3G. The sequence continues at coordinate 696,956 of OX639973.1, read as the reverse complement.
TCAGGCATGCTCAAAACACCCGGACTGAAATATCTCGTCCGGCGTTTAGATGGAACACCACATCCGCTCTATCCAACCGCGCCTGCTGTCGCATGGCCAGAGTCAGGCTACATCGAATTTATGGAGTCTGCGTTTCAGGGACAAGGATTTGACTATATCCATCGTTTGATTCTTCATGAAAAGGCACACTTCCTATGGGCACACCTTTTCGATGAGCAGCTTAGACAGGATTGGATTGAACTTGGGGGTTGGTATGAAAACCCTGACGATAAAGACGGTTGGTCAACTACCAAACAGACAGAATTTGTCTCTGCCTATGCCCATGGTAAAAACCCAAATGAAGATATGGCGGAGAGTATCAGTTACTACATCATCAATCCTGACAAGTTGCGTTCACGGTCACCTGCCAAGTATGAATTTATCCAAAACCGAGTTATGCATGGTACGCGCTACATCTCACAGATACGCGAAGACTTGACCTTCCAAGTTTACAACCTTTATCCTGACTATGTGTATCCAGGACGGATCATACGGATTGACATACAGGTTGAGGGTGAACCTGAGGAAGATAAACTCATAACAGTGGAAATTGAAATCCATGGTGAAAGCCACTTGGATGCTGCACACTCAGCGTATATCAGAGTTCTTAGTGAAAAAGGCACTTTTTTTGATCTGGCATGGATGTCTCCAGTTGACACTAATGGCAGGTACATTGATTCTGGACACATTTTACGCGGGCAGGCAAAACTCTCACGCTATGCCGCAAACGGTTATTGGCAGCCTGATGCCATCCAAATCTGGGACATACACGGTAATGAGCGGCACGAATCTCAAGTTGACTACGGTTGGAAACTTTATATTGACAATCCACTTGCGGATTGTGAACCTCCGGAATACGTTCGAAACTCAATGACACTTTCATTGTCGAAAGCTACGACACCTGACGGTCAACCTTACCAGATTGTTACTGCAAGTTGGCAAGTGATAGAAGAATCAGGTATAAAACACGTTACTGCGGCTTTAAATGACGATTTGAGGGAAACACATTCAATATATAGACAATTTGAATATGGTAGTTATGATAGTGAATCAGATAGGGTAGTTGTAAACTTTAATTTCCCTGAATATATGCCAAGTGGTGTTTATAGCCTCAATAGTATTTCGATGTTAGATATTGCATTGAATAGTTCAAGTGTTTATTTCACAGATGAAACTACAGACGAACCGCCAAAAACTATTGAGATAAAAACAAGTACCCCGGACATCGAGCCACCGGTTTTGGATGTTAACAACATCACAATCAAAGCCGAACCCACCATACCAGAGGCACCAAATGGTGAAACAATAGTTGATATTACTTTTAGGATTAAAGACAACATCAGCGGCTATGAAGTAGGTAGTATGCATTTAAGAGATCCTCAGGGCATTACGCACCATTTTTATCACTATCCGGAGGGATATGGAGGGATGTATTTTACTGGTGACCCGACGATTTTTAAGGAATACGAGCAGACGATAGTTTTACCTGTAGGCAGTGCTCCAGGCACATGGGGTTTAGCTGAAATGACTGTATTTGATAAAGCGGGTAACACTCTTCGGACAGATTTCACTGAAACCGTTCGTTTTGAAGTAAATGATGCCCCCATTTATGCCAAATCGGATGTCAATAAAGACGGCTCCGTTAACATTCAGGATTTGGTGTTGGTTGCGAATCAAATTGGGGTTGTGGGTGCTGCTGCGGACGGAGAACTTAACGCCGATGTTAATGCCGATGGTGCTGTTGACATTATTGACTTAGTACTGGTCGCTAATGCTATCGCGGAGGGATCGGCAGCTGCTCCTGCGATTCACAGTCCGACTGCCGAACAGGTTAAAAGTTGGTTGGCACAGGTCAAAGCAGCTGACGATGGCAGTCCAGACTTTCGCCGTGCTATTAGTATGTTAGAAGCACTGCTACGCGCGGTTCTTCCAGAAACGACTGTATTATTGCCTAACTACCCCAATCCATTTAACCCAGAAACGTGGATACCCTACCAACTTGGAAATAATAGCGATGTCCAGATTACGATTTATGACACAAAAGGCATCGTCGTTCGCACGTTGGCACTCGGACATCAGGCTGCAGGGTATTACACGCATAGAAGCCGCGCAGCCTATTGGGACGGACGCAACGGTTTAGGTGAAAATGTCGCGAGTGGTGTCTATTTCTACCAACTTCAAGCAGGTGAAATTTCACCTATGCGCAAAATGGTTATCCTTAAGTAGAGCTTAAGGGATTGCATCCGGACTAACTATACAGTGTTGTCTCCGTGCGATGCTATTTCGTTATCTAAAGCATCAACAAAAAAGTGGACATCACAGGACAAAATTGGGTATAATACCTACATGGCACAATATGATATTAGCGCAAAATACCTATTGCTTGAACATCCCAAAGCACTTATTGAATACTTCCTTGACAGGCAAAACGTAGAAATCATAGAACATTTGAATACTGATCAACCAACGTTCAAAGCACATCGCGGGGATAGCACAACAAGAATTCGTATAGATGGTGAAGAGGTGATAGTCCATCTGGAAGTGCAATCCGGCAACAGCCCGAAACCGATGTGGGCACGACTGTCTGCTTATTGTGGCTTTCTAATCAGCGAATTCCAGAAGCCCGTTTATTGCATCGTTTTGTATCTCGGCCCCTCCGCAGGGCAGAATGATCCTGGATATTATGCTTATGAGACAGCAGAGTTTCGCTATCTGATCGAATATAAAGTCATAAGGCTTGCGGAGATAGACGGGCAGTCTGTATTAGAGACGCAGGCACCCGCGCTACTCCCTTTCACGCCGCTGATGAAATCGCCTGCGGATATAAGCGCCGAGCAGTGGTTGGAAAAGTGTGTTGCAGCCGCTGAGACAGCACCCGTTGAGAAAACCGTGCGAGATGACCTTGTGGCAACACTGGGTATCTTGAGTGCTTTGGCTTACGATAATGAACTCGTAAATCAATTGATAAAGGAGGAAATTGTGCAAAAATCTACTTTTTTCCAAGAACATCTTGAAAAGGCAACGCAACGCGTCACACAAGAAGCACTTGAGCAAGGACGCGAACAAGGTATTGAACAAGGACGCGAACAAGAAAGGCGAGAGAGTACTATTAGACACATCTTAGTAGTACTCAGAACGAAGTTCTCCGTAGATATCGTGAATGTTTTAACGCCCGCAATTCAGAATGTAAGTGATGTAGAACGACTGGAGCAGTTGCTGCCTGCGGCTGTTGAGGCACAAAGCCTTGAAGCCTTTGCACGGATACTTCATGAGGGCGGTTCATAAATACCCAAGTCTATACCTGTGAGCAGAGGAATTCTACAAGGGTTATTCTAAAGTAATATTTAGGGTGCACCACCTAAGCCATCGCGATCTTGTTGCCTCGAATCCAATGTTTATGCTTTGGGTTTGAGGCGTTTTTTAACTTACTGGGAAAATGGAAATGCTTGACTACTCTCATAAAATGTAGTATACTTAATACAATTCCAATATTTGATTAGCACGCTTGGCGCGCGTCTTGATGTAAGGAGTAAATCCTAAATAGTTCTTTTCCTATGTTTTTCTTGACAAATTTATGTTTAACGGTAAATGTAGGCATTTTGCGGGGTTCGATTCCCCGCTGCCGTATCCAGTAGCCTTGTGCAAAAACCAAGCATACCCGACAAAAACCACGTCGGTTCTACTGTGAGGGGTTCACACACGAGTGAGACGAACCCTGACACTGTGAGGACACTCGGAAAGTAAAAAAGCGTTAGCATTTCGGTGCTAACTTTGAGGGTTACTCCACGTAGCGTGTTTTCTTTGCTACGTGCCTGCCGTCTCTAACTCCTGCCACGTCGCAGAGTTCACCATAGGGTTAGAGACAGGCTTAGGACACGACGGTGTCCGTAACAGGGACTTAAGGAATCCCGTAAAAAACTCTGTTTACATAGATGGACATAGTTTTTTACTAACAGAATATAATTGTCAAAAGAACCGTGTTCTTCAAGTCCAGCCGATGAGGCGGACATTATTCACCCTCGTGTTTTACCGTTTATAGCTGTTCACCTCGCATGTCTCGCAATTTTCTGGGTAGATGTTCAACCTATCGACTGGATTATATGTGGCGCATTGTACGTTATTCGCATGTTTGGAATTACGGCGGGGTTCCATCGCTACTTTTCGCACCGATCTTTTAAAACAAGTCGTGTATTCCAGTTCGTTTTAGCTTTTCTCGGACAGAGTTCCGCACAACGCGGTGTACTCTGGTGGGCCGCGAAACATCGTTATCATCATAAGCACTCTGACACAGAACAAGATGTACACTCCCCGGCCCAACACGGATTCTGGTTTTCTCATGTGCTGTGGATTTTCTCGAAACGCGGGCGTACCGTTGATTACAGTACAATTAAGGATTTTCAGAAATATCCAGAACTCGTTTGGTTAGAGAAATGGGAAAGGGTACCGCCATTCGTATTAGGTGTACTCGTTTGGGCAGTCGCAGGCTGGTCAGGCCTCGTCGTAGGTTTCTTCGTGAGTACAGTGCTGCTTTTTCACGGCACATTTACGATTAATTCGCTTTCACACGTGTTCGGCAAACAGCCTTATGTTACCGGTGATGATTCTCGCAACAACCTGTTTCTGGCTATTATTACGTTAGGTGAAGGATGGCATAACAATCACCATCACTTTCCAAGTGCTACGCCCCAAGGCTTTCATTGGTGGCAAATTGATATTACATATTATATCTTGAAAGCTTTATCGATCTTTAGAATCGTCTGGGACCTCCGCTTACCGCCAGCACATGTGGTCGAGGGGAAACGTAAGTTGCCGTTAGTTGCCATAGAAAAAGCAGCCCAACAGCTCGCTGCAAGTTTTTCAATTGAACACATCGGCACAGCGGTTTTGAAAGCATGGGAGCAGACACCAAAATTAGAAGAACTCCGTAACCGTGCACGTATTGGTCAATCAGAGGTTGAAGCTTTTCTCAAAGAGATGAAGATCCTTGAGTCGTCATCAGTGGCAAATCTGAAAGATCAAGCACAAAAAATGTTTGACCATCTCCCATCGTTAAATCCGATTGTTGAACGGGCAAACCAAATCATCGTTCAGGCAGTTTCGGTATGGCTGCTTCAGAGCGATGTGTGTGAGGCATCGATCAGTGTGTAACTGCTTAATGTTCAATGTAAGTTTGATGTAAGCATCTACCGGAAATTTGAAAATAACCGGAACTTTTCTATTACCAAGAAATCGGTTAATTGCCCCATTTTGTGCTAATAGACACAAAATCTGCCCTATTCTGTGCAGTTATTTATGCACATCTCCTAAAGAATAGGGCAACAGGTGGTTCCCAAACTGGCATGTAATTTGCAATGAATGGTTATTGATGGATAGTCAGACGAAAGGAGTTGCCTAATGGAAGCTAAACAAAAGTATCGCGTTGCACCACCGGGATTTACAACAGAACAGTGGCAAACCTTTAACGAAGACGGTATTATCTTCATTGAAGATGCTATCTCCGATGAAGATTCGCAGACCTACATTGACGCTATAGACCGCACCGCAGCCGCCAATCCTAAATATACCCCTGGCGGCTATCTCGGCATGCAGAACATCGTTGAACGCGACCCAGTGTTCACTAACTTGATTGATAACGAGCGGCATGTCGGTTATGCCTACGATCTGTTCGCGGAACTCCTCAAACTCCATCAGAGCCAGTTTTTCCTGAGACCTCCAGGTGGCAAACAATATAACCAATGGCACCCGGACGGTGCACGGGCACTCCCGTATGGTGTCTTTTCACCCAAACTACCGTTGCAAATCAAAATAGGGTATTGGCTGACCGATCTGCCACACGAGAAGATGGGGAACCTCGTCGTGTTACCGGGGAGCCACCGTCAGCAGTATATGGACGGCTACGACACACACAAAAGTATTCCCGGGGAAATGATCGTCTGCCCGCGTAAAGGCACAATGACGGTGATGCATTCGAGCATCTGGCATCGCGTTGAACCGAACGAGAGCGACGTGGTGCGTTACAATATTTTTGTCGCTTATTGCCCGTCATGGCTCACGCCTGCTGACCGTTTTCACTCCTCACCAGAGTGGTTAGAGACGCTTAACCGCGAACAGCGTATTATCATGCGCAGCTACAGCAATGCGTATCACAACGCCAAACCACCTGCGTCCGATTTCCCACTCTTCCTTGAACGTGATTCAGGCATTGAAACGGATGAAGGTACGTATCTGGAACACGTCCAATTACATCGCCGCAAACGACAGACAATGCCCGAAAGACTTGCTTCCTTTTAATTTTAACCCTTATAGTAAAACCACAATTACTTGGAGATTGTGGTAGGTAGGATTCGGAATACCGGATGGTAAAGGAAGGGTATCTTGTTTACCGACATGCCAACGTATTTTCATATTTTACCATAATTGGCAGAGGGAATGGACATATTCACCAAAAACCGGTTTTGGACAACGGACAAAACCGAGCAGAAACTCGATTGTTAAAAATAAAATTATGAAGACATTATTCCTTAAAGACATGCGTTATCGCCAAACGAGAGTTGTGCTAACGGCACTCAGTATCACAGTGCTGATTTCCCTTATCTTGTTATTAGGCGGTATCATGAACGGGATGCGCATCCAAGCGCGACAATACGTCGAATCCACTGGGGCGGACATCTGGATATCTGCTGAAGGGTCTGGCGGCGCATTTATTGGGTTTTCCATGGTCGTTGAGGAATACATGGCGTTTCTGAATTCAGCACGCGGCTTAACCCCTAATTCCGCTTCTCCTTTGGTTTTTGCGCAAGCGCGTCCAACTGTCCGTGGAAAATCTACTAAGGCAATCGTCGTCGGATATAAATTGGGGCAACTTGGCGGACCTAAGCAGGTTATTGCAGGTGAAGGGAAAATGTTTACACCAAGCAATTTTGAAGACTATAGACCCGAGGATCCGGTTCCGTACGAGGTGGTCGTTGATGAGAAAATGGGATTAGAAATCGGGGAACAAATTACCTTGGGCAATGAGAAAGTCAAGGTCGTTGGAAAGGCAGAAAGCCGAATGTTTGTCTTGGATACGCCGCTCCTGTTCATGGATGTCCGCATTGCCCAGAAGTTACTGCTTGGCAATACGCCACACGTCAATATGATGATCGCCAAAACGGATAAGAATGAACAACCCGGACAGGTCTCCGCGGGTTTAGATGCCTTAGAAACAATTGAAGCCCGCACCTTAAAACAGACGCTCGGAGACATTATTGCCTACTACGTTGACGAACCTATGAAAGCCGTGCAATTCCTACGAGTAATGTTGTGGTTAGTAGCAGGTACTCTCATCGGAATGATTACTTATGTGACGATGCTTGAAAAGACACAGGAGATCGGGGTGTTGAAAGCTATCGGTGGTTCCAACAACTATGTGATGGGACTTATACTAAAACAGGTGGTCCTCATCTCTGCTGTCGGTGTAATCCTTGGACTCATTCTGTCTTACGTATTTGCGGCGGCGGCACCGATCTTTGTCGCAATTCATTTCGTTGAATCAATTATCGTCGCATGCATCAGTTTTGTTGTCTGCTGTGGCAGCGGTTATCTGGCTGCGCGCAAAGCTATTACTGTTGATCCGATGATCGCGTTCCGGGGAGAAATTTAAATGGCAGCCATAGTAGAAGGAATCGGTTTAACGAAGCGATTCGGCACAGGTGATGCAACCGTCGTCGCAGTTGACGCAGTCGATATCAGAATCGAAGAGAGTGAACTGGTAATGCTCATGGGCGACAGTGGTTGTGGGAAAACAACGCTCATTAGTCTGCTCGGTTGTATTTTAACGCCGGATGACGGGGAACTCCGAATTGATGGCGAACCGATTGATCCGGTGAATCAAGACCTGAGCGTGGTTCGCCACGAAAAAATCGGGTTTGTCTTCCAGTTGTTTCATCTGTTACCCTACCTCACTGCCCTTGAAAACGTGATGGTCGCCATGGACATCGCCAGAACAAAGACCGATGAAGCCGAAAGCCGCGCGACGGAACTCCTGACACAAGTCGGTTTAATTGACCGGCTGCATCATCGTCCCGCCCAACTATCAGGCGGTGAAAAACAGCGCGTCTCATTCGCACGCGCCCTTGCCAACCGCCCGAAAATTATCTTTGCTGATGAACCGACTGCCAATCTTGATAGTCGCCAAAGCGACAATTTAATGAACTTGATTCAAGAACTACGCCGGGAATACCAAACCACTATAGCGATTGTGACGCATCACGAAGGCTTAAAAGAGAACGCCGATCGCGTTATCCAGATGAAAGATGGAAGGATTGTTCCTGCATGAACAGAGATAAGATTTTTACAGACTATAGAAGAGTCGTCCTAACTTTAACAATTGGGATTTTAATTTTTCTCCTCACCCCGCCGTCTTCTACCCCAGCCGAAGAAAATCCTGGATTAACCGCATTACAACACCCTGACTTCTTGACAAGCGGATTGTATGGAGGGGGTCTAACCTTCATTGGCACAAACCCTTATATTCAACTTCAGGCACAACCGGATATTCCACTCGGAAAGATCGGTATCGGGTTAGACCTTGTTGTACTCTATAACCCTTATGCAACGGATACCGGTTTTCAATTCCTCGCCGAAGACGGTGAATCATGGGATAGCCCAAGCACATGGCTAAGACTCATCCGTTACGTCAGTTACGCACAACCTTATGACCCGTTCTACTTCCGTTTGGGAGAGTTGGACTATCTGACAATTGGACACGGTTCAATTATGTCCGGGTATTCTAACTATGACCGGCGCGGATTAAGAGTGAACCTCAGAAAATCCAATAACAGATACGGCGTTGAAACGATGGTGAATGATCTTGGGAATCCTTTAATCTTCGGGGGGCGACTGTTTTATCGACCGTTTCTACGTCCAAAAAATAATAATGCTCTCACACAATTTGAAGGTCAACCGTCTCCACGTTCAGAAAATAATAATTTTCTCACACGATTTGAACTCGGGGGTACCTATCTCACCGATATCGATCCAAACCCACAAGAAGATACGGAAGAGCCGTTGATTGCCTTAGGTGTGGACGCAGGATTTCCACTTATTGAGAGAAGCACGTTTCGGCTTGACCTCTATAATGATTTTGCCGTGCTCAACACTTTAACCCCGAAACCGGAGGAGATGCCCGAAGAACCCGAAGAACAATTAGAGACTGAATCAACTGAGCAGGAACCCACAAGACGATTAGAAAGTGCTCCGATAGGCGGAGAAGATGCTACGCCAGCAAAAGAGTTCGCATGGGGTAACGCCGTTGGCGTTGGATTTACTTTTCCCAGAGCCATCTTCAAATTTGAGTACCGTGTCCTTGCCAAAGGATATATCCCATCTGTTTTTGATTATACGTATGAGTCGGCAAAATGGCTCGTACCAGAACCGGATATGCCCGATTTCCTGAATCTCAAAACGAGCACTGAACAGAGACGAGGCTTCTTTTCACAATTCATCTGGAAGCCAGGGGAACATCTCCACTTCTTTGGGACATTTGAAGACTATAACAATAGCTCACCCAAACTCTATATGGTGGTGTCAGAATCGGGATTAGTGCCGCGTCTCAGGGTTCGGGCACTCTATACCAAACGTGACATCGGTGAGCGAGACGAGACGAATTTCTTCGCAGATCTGTTTAATCTCGATGAAAAGTCCGCATTCCGTTTAGAGATTGGCTATGCAGTCTATCCGCCGGTTGAGACGATTGTTACCCGTGAGTACCGGTTCCGCCGTGTAGAAACAGCCGAAGGGGTTTCGCAATTTGAACCGATTCATAAAACTTCATTCATGGTAGGTATCAGGACAGATTTTTAGTGCTATCCCCAAGAGATAGGAGACACATCAATCCGTAGCGTCTCCTATCTCCGCTTCAACGAGGTCACCTAAGCGTTCACCTCTCGCTTGAACCGAAATAACCCTGCCCTCTCGATCCATCAGAAATTGTGCCGGAATACCCCGCACGCCATATTGTTGAACTAATGGAGTTTCCCACCGCTTCCCATCAAAAACTTGTCGCCACGGTAACTGATTCTCTCTGATAAACTTGCGCAACGCTGCCTCGTCAGTGTCAAGGCTTATCCCGATGATCTCAAAACCTTTGTCGTGGTATTTCTCGTAGACTTCTTTGACATTCGGTAGCTCCGCAATACATGGACCACACCACGTTGCCCAAAAGTCAAGCAAAACAAGTTTGCCACGGTAGTCGGCAAGTGAAACGGGTTTGCCCTCCAAGTCCACAACCGGCGAGAATTCAGGTAACACCTGCCCTTCCCAAGCAAGCGTTGGATTTACTTTCACGCGATATTCGTGGGCGAGATCGGTGTTCCCCAATTTGCCATGGATATTAGCCAATGAAGTTAAAGCGGTTCTATCGTTTGGATTTTCCGCCAAGCGTTTCTCATAAAACGGCTGCACGTCCTTGAAAACCGCTTGCGCCGCCGCAATATCCCCCATCGCTTCATGAATATGGGCGATTATGTTAAAAACACCTGAGTCGGGGGTCCGGCTCAACTCATTTTCAAATACCGCGAGATTTTCATTTAGAACTGCTTCCCAACGATCAATCACCGGATGTCTTTTATGAATCCGCTGGTAAATCTGGACCGGTGTAGCCCCCGCCTCAGTGGTATAAAGCCGCATCGTCCATAGATATGAGACACGATGATCCCCTCCCCTTAACCGCTCAAATAGCCTTTCAAGGGCAACAAGTGCTTCTTCCTTCATCAGATCGCCGAGCCGTGTGCATGCGGTGTATGCGAAAAAACAAATTTCAAAATCCTTAGGTGCTAACACCATCGCTTTTTCCAAAAGTGGATACGCTTCAGAAGAAATTTGCGCATTTACCTTATGGAACGCATCAACTGCCAAAAACTTCGCCGCTGCACCGTTGTTAGGATCCGCTTCCAGAACATTTTCAGCGTGTGATTTGATCGCCCGTAGCATCTCTTCAGGAAAACGGTGAACATAACTCGGCAGACGTACTGGCAGCGACGTTAGGCCTTCAGAAACACTTGCGTCAATTTTCGCTTTGAAGTCAGCGATTAACTTTTCCTGAACCACCGGTTCAATCTCCCAATGCGGGTCTGACAACCCGCGCCTGTCAAGCGTATTGAGAAAATCCTCCCAAACATCTACAGAGTCCTGTTTCAAGGATTTTCCCAAACCCTCTGCTTGTTGGGAAAATACGCGGTTTTGGACAATTGCTGTTAAACAAAATACAATGACTAAAAGCAAGCAATATACATGAGTTCGCTTCACGGTTTCACCTCAATTTTGATCTCCTCGTCCTCAACAATCAACGGATAAGTCCTGATACGGAGGCGAGGGTCAGTTTGGCATTCTCCAGTTTCTGTATTATAGGCGTAGCCGTGGACGGGGCACACAGCAATACCGTTCCGAATTCTACCTCTACCGAGTGAGCCCATGGCGTGCGGACAGGTGTTGTCCACAGCGCAGAATTTACCATTTTCATTGAAGATCGCGACGCGCCTTCCATTGACGGTAAAAGCCTTTCCGCGACCTTCTCGTATCGCTTTCGTTTTTGTGACTGTAGTGTAATCAGACATTTTTTACTCCTTGACGCCGCCTAAAGTAATCCCTTGTACAAACTCGCGCTGCATCGCTAAAAAGAGGATAACAATCGGCATCAGTGACAGCAATGTGCCAGCCATCAGCATACCGTAATCTTGGCGATAGATACCGACGAGATTTGCTAAACCGATTGGCAGTGTGTATTTCGCTTCATCTCGCAAAATGATGAGAGGCCAGAGATAACCGTTCCATGACCCTAAAAACGAATAGATCGTTAGCGCACCGAGTGCCGGTTTGATAATAGGCAGCACTATCCGATAATAGATCCCAAACTCGGAGCACCCATCAATACGCGCCGCATCCAGCAGCTCCGACGGAATCGTGACGATAAATTGACGCATCAAAAACACGCCGAACGCGCCAACTGAAAATGGGATGATAATCGCCTTATAACTATTCAGCCATCCGATGTCGTACATCAATCCAAACAACGGAACAAGCAACACCTGAAAAGGTACCATCATCGAGGCGAGGAGAATGCCGAATAGGATTTTCTGACCACGGAATTGATACTTCGCAAACGCATAACCCCCAAGGGAGCAGAAAAACAGCGTAAGAAGCGTTGACGCGGTGGCGATGAAAACACTATTGATAAAGTAGCGATTATACGGCACCGTCTTCCAGAGGTTCCGATAGTTTGAGGTTAATTTATCCCAGACGATTGATGGATAGGAGGGTTGATGTATTGATAATTGTAGGAACAATTGATTCTCTGTTCCTGCTTTTACTATAGACCGGGCTGCGTCGTCTGTTTCAACTGGATGCATCGTGATATGTGATGATTCTAACTCACCGGGGATGCCGTGAAGTCGCCATACAACGTCTTTCCATAACGCACTCTCTAAAACGAAAGGGCGTGTCGGTTGATACGTGCCTCCGTTGCTAGACGTGTTCAGGACAGACACGGCTAAAGAGAGACGGTGATACGAAGCATCTCCACGTACAGGCAGCGTGATGCGTCGTATCTGATCAATTGGAATAGGTGAGGCAACCGTAGCCGTCATGTTGGTGGTGTTACCGTCTTCAAAATCGTAGGATAGACTTGCAGCTGTCTGGGTGTCCTCTGATGGGCGAATGCGAGTGCCGGCTTTTGCTTCCCAATCCACAGACGCAATCTGCGTCCGATTGAAGTCTATATCTTCTATCTGGAGTGTTCCAATCGCAACTTCACGGTACACAGAACCCCAGGTTGTGTCAACCATTTCTGGAATGGCAGCATTCTGCACTGCTGTAACCACAGATGCTGTTGTGCCACGCCATACCTCATCTGGCAAAGTCGTTACCAATTGCTGCCATAAACCCTCTATGATTTCCATCTGTAATTGCTCGGATGGAACGTAATTGGAAAGTTGTGTATTTGCTGCGATGTGCGTTTCTGCTTTTGTCCAGATTGCCTGCGTAAGTTCAGTCTGTAGTCCTTCCCACACTGTTTCATCTACCACCATCGGTTTCTCAATCTTGGGATACGCATCTTCAACAACATAAGGCGATGATGCGACGCGCGGGGGGAAGCTCGGAAACCACTGAATCGGAACTGCGAAAATCTCATTTGCGGTTTTAAAAGAAGATGTTAGCAGCCACAGCAAGGGTACCATCGTGCAGAAGGCTGCAGCCACTAAAAGGAGGTAACCCGTACCTCTAAAGATTTTCGTTTCAACACGTTGGCCTTTCCTACGCTGGTTCATCCTGTAATCCCAACTCAGAGAGTTCTACGGCGCGCGCCCGTTGGATATCATCCTGATATTTGAAAACACACCCAAGGGTCTCTGCAACGACATCTGCATCCAATTGCGCTTTGCCGAGTGCGATGAGTGCCAATGCCCAATCCAGTGTTTCAGCAACTCCCGGTTTTTTATAGTAATCTCCCTGCCGCCAGAGTTGCATGATCCGGCATAATTGCTGCGCGAGGTGTTCATCAATCTGCGGCAGCTTCGTCTGAACAATCGCCAATTCCTTTTCAATAGTAGGGTAGTCAATCCACTGATAGAGACAACGCCGTTTAAGTGCTTCATGAACGTCCCGCGTTCGGTTTGAAGTCAGCACGACGTAAGGAATATGTTTCGCTTGAATCGTGCCGATTTCGGGGATAGTAATCTGAAAATCGGATAGGATTTCGAGCAGGAACGCCTCGAATTCGCTATCGCTCCTGTCAACCTCGTCAATGAGCAAGACAGGTGGTACATCGCCATCGCTCTGGATAGCCTCCAGGAGAGGGCGTTTTAGGAGAAATGTCTCGCTAAAGAGGTCGGTGCCGATATGTTCTTTGTCGCGACCGCGCGCCTCGTCGATACGGAGTTGCAAAATTTGCCGTGTGTAGTTCCATTCGTACAATGCGCTGTTTGCGTCTAATCCTTCATAGCACTGCAATCGAATGAGCTTCGCACCTGTAGAATCCGCAAGCACTTTAGCAACTTCTGTTTTGCCGACACCCGGTTCGCCTTCAAGAAAGATGGGCTTTTTGAGGTGATGCGCGAGATAGAGCGTTGTCGCTAAACCCTTATCCGCGATATACGCATGTTTCTCACAAGCGTTTTGAACATTTTCGATGGATGTAAACATTGTGTAAAATGTAAGATAGACTCCGTTTGATATTGATAAATTTTGGATGTGTTATACCGCACTTACGTTATTCAAACAGTTGTCCCACGGGACAGGTAAACCCTGGCACGACATCTTCACCAGTCAACGTGGCTTCATGCGTAAGTATTTCAATGTCGTTGTCAGAACGATACACGGTCACCGATTTGGCAACAGGGTCAAGTACCCAGACGAGGCGGGTTCCTGCCTCCAGATAGTCGAACACCTTGCGGACAATACGGTAGTGAACATCTGTGGGAGAGATCACTTCAATCGCCAGATCGGGCGGGATCGGGAACGTTTTATCTTCGTCGACATCCAGGTGGGCGGTTGAAACGAACGCTACATCCGGCTTCATCATGCGGTCGCCAACCTGAAATATCGTTTCTGCGGTATACAATTCCCCCAGCCCATTTTCGTAGACATGTGAGGACAGATGCCATATAACCTTTGCACTGATCTTACCGTGTCTTCTCGTTGCTGGGGACATCGGTATTAATTCTCCTTTCGCGTATTCATAGCCTGGGACATCGTTCTCAAGGAATTCTTCCGCTGTCATCGTCGTGGGAATCGGCAGGTGCCTTTCTGGGGGTGTCTTTAGGACTAATTTGCCGTCAATGTATTCATAGCCTGGGACATCGTTTTCAAGAAATTCTTCCAACGTCACGGTGGTCGGTATTGATTCGGGAATTTCTGGTGCGTCTTTGCGAGGCTCTTTCATATTTATTTCTCCTTTCGGGCGCGCTCATAATCTTCGCGGTAATCAATATCCCGCAGCACGTTGGCTGTATCTACGGTAACATAGTGAATATCATCGCCATACGCTTTAAAGAGGGTTCGCACGCCGTCGCTCTCTGGCGTTAGTGCCAGAATATCGCGTGCATATTTCTGATCAAAGATGACAGGATGCCCGCGTTTATAATTATAACTCGGTAGGGCTATTCCCTTTTCTGTATGGACATAAGCATCAATAACCTGATCAATCAGTGCGGATGTGATAAAAGGTTGGTCCACAAGCATAAGTGCAAATGCATCGCTTGATTCAAGTGCCCGGATGCCTGTTTGTGCGGAGGTTAACATACCCTCGCGATAATCAGGGTTAAAAACGGTATTGATCGGACGTGTCCCTAATTGTGCTTGAACCTCTAATGCGTGGTGCCCCACGACGACGATCACTTCATCAAACTTGGCACCGAGCATATTATCCACTACAGTCTCAACGATAGTGTTATCCCCAAAAGGAAGCAGCTGCTTCGGTGCTCCCATCCGAGTGGAGAGTCCCGCTGCGAGGAGTATCCCCGATATGCTTTTTTGATGTGCACTGGCGAGTGGCGTGCTACACATGGTTTAATACCGAATGCTGAAAGTCTTATATTCTCCAGTGAAAGGACGCTCGTCAACGTCAAGTGAATCAACTCTCGCGAAGCGCGGCCCCTTCTTTAATAAAGCGACCAACGCGTCTAACTGTGCTTTATCACCCTCTGCGACGACTTCGACCTTACCGTTTGGTAGATTCTTAGCATATCCATTAATGCCAAGCTGCTTAGCATTCATCTGTGTGAAATTGCGGAATCCTACGCCTTGTACTTTTCCACTAATTAGCACAAACAATTGTATTTTCCGGTTGACTTCAATCGTGAGCATCACAGGTGTCCCAAGTTTTGGCATCAAGGCATCGTTCTTTTTATAGATGTTCTCCTCTTCCGATTCGGGAAGCGGATTCTGGAAGAGCGCACTTGCATCGAACCGCTTCAAGGCGACAATATCGTTGCTCATAAACGCCTGTGGTATCATCGCATCTTCATCATCGCTATCCAAGTCTGCCACTACCCGTGAACCGGAATAGATCCAAGCGACACGGGACATCGGCTTTTGGGTTTTCACGTTGAAAATTAAGTCTTCAGCACGGACTTTTTTCGCTGTATCGCCATCTTTCCATTCAACATAAAAAAGAAACTCGGTTCCCTTTGGGGGTGTCGGTTCATCCTTTTCTTCATCGTAGCCGGGCGGCGTACCTACCGCAACACCGAGCTTTTCAAGTGCCTCGTAAATTTCCTTCGCTGTTGCATCGACGACAACAATACTCTCATATTCCTTGCCGTTGTGTCCACAAACGAGGTATTCAACGGCTCCTTTCAAATGTGCATCATATTCACCAAGTGCTTCGGAGATTTTACCCTTTAAAACAAGCTTCTGCTCCTTCTCCTTGACTTGGAGATGCCCATCTGCCCATGCAATACCCGACAGTGCGATAAGACACACACCGATGTAGACGATTATTTTCACCTGCCAAGCGCAGGTTTTCACCTTCTGCATAAGATCCTCCTTTTTTGTAGCTATAAGTTATACGATTTCTAAATAAACGCCTGTCATTAACAAAAAACTGGCTCGTAGTTGCGCAATTCTGCGGCGTACTCGCCCAAATGCGAAGTGCATTATTGCGCTCTTATATTTGGATGCCTCATAGCGTTCCAAAATCTCTATAATGCGACTTTATTTTTTAGATTTGGTATTATCAGACCCGAAATATTTGTGGAATGGGCAGAATTCGCAACTGCCATAAGAGCCTCTTAACTGATAACCGATAACCAATAACCAATAACCATTAAAAAGTATACCGCAATCCATTAAAAATTTCCACATCATGTTTACGAATACCGGTTGGGGGTTCACTATCGTATCGGAAATTCACTCGGAGCGGAAACGCTAACTTCGTTGTGAGCTGAAATGTAAGGCTCCCCTGAAAAAGAATGCGATAGTCCTCAAAACGCCGTGTATGAACCTGATAATACCCAGTTGCGCTCGTTGTAATCCGTTCATCGAGGTGTCCAGTCCAATTGACATAGTTCGTTGCTCGAATGATACGGGTTGTCATCTCACCAGCATCTTTGTCATTAATGCGCTCATGTTCCCACATCGCACCTATACCGAGATAGATATTAAATTTAGAACTTGACGGATGCAAGTCGAACCGAATCCCGCCACCTACCAAATTCCGATCGTTTAAGAGAATAGAGTCGTTGAATTGTTTTTGAACGAAAGATTCAAAAAGGACATGCTGCGCCAGATTTCGGATAATTCGCGCATGTGCCATGCCCTTATTGATAAAAAAAGCACCGCTTTTCCGACCTTGCTGGAGACTCCCAAAAATAAAGCCGTGATACGTCTTTGACAGATAATCCGAGCGAAATCGGGTACGTGAGGTAAGCAGATCTGTATTACCGGTACGATAGGTCACATCCAAGTTAATGCTGTTATACCAACCCGGCTCCAAGCGCATCTGCTGCATCGTCTCGCCTGTAAAGATATTCACTTGTGCTGCGATCGGGGAACAACAAAAAAGAAGTAAGGCAAAACAGATATTCGATAAATTGGGATGCCAAAAAATGGTGTAAAATTTCATGGTTTTCATAGCAAATCGAGAATGCTGTGAATTTTATGAAGTGCTTCTAAATCTAAGCCACAACTGTGTTTTCGATGATTTTAGCGATTAGAAGTGCAAATTTATTTTTTTGGACTTACGTATTTTTCATGATAGCCTACATAGTAAGTGCTGCAGGCAATTTTTTGCTCACTGAAGATGAATCTGCTGGTTGTCTGAACGGGGGTTTGTCGGATTCGGGAATTTTCAGGATGGAAATGGAAGAGTGGAAAGGGGTACCTAAGTTTCTTTCTCACGTTTCCTAAGTTCTTTTTGCGCGTTTTCTCGGTTGGCACGGGCCCTCGTATATTCAGGGTTTAGACGGATCGCCTCATCATAATCAGCAATAGCAGCCCCAGGGTGTCCCAGTCGGCTTTTGGCGTTCCCTCGATTGTTATAGACTGTTGCGTCTTCAGGGTTTAGACGGATCGCCTCATTATAATCGGAAATGGCTTCAAAATGCTTTCCTATTCGGCTTTTGGCAATGCCTCTGTTGTTGTAGGTTCCCGCATCTTCAGGGTCAAGACGGATCGCCTCGTCATAATCAGGGATAGCAGCCTCGGGGTGTCCCAATCGGCTTTTGGCGTTTCCTCGGTTGTAGTAGGCTATCGCATCTTCAGGGTCAAGACGGATCACTTGGTCAAAATCAGAAATGGCTTCAAAATACTTTCCTATTCGGCTTTTGGCGTTTCCTCTGTTGTTATAGGCTATCGCATCTTCAGGGTCAAGACGGATCGCCTCATCATAATCGGAAATAGCACATTCAAGGTCTCCCAGTTCGTCTTTGGCGTTTCCTCGGTTGTAGTAGGCTATCGCATATTCAGGATTAAGATAGATCGCCGCATCATAATCGGAAATAGCAGCCTGATAATCGCCTTGATCGTAGAACTCATCACCTCTATTGACGTAGGCTTCTGCGGATGTAGGTTCCTCAATTGAGTTTTTAGTGTTTTCCATCAGACTCTTTCCCCTATATCACGCTGTTGAGACCGGATGTTGCCTGTTAACTCGTCTAACCCCTCCTCGCTCGGTGCTTTCGGGTCTCCGGGAACGTCTTTCGTTGCTGAAATTTCTGCTTGTGCTGAAATGAGTCTGGTGATTTGGGCTGAGATTTCTACCTGTGCTGAGGTTAGATTGGTGATTTGTTCAGTTAAGCGATCTACCACGTCCACATTGTCCGCTTTACCTTGACTTTCCCGCCATGATTTGAAAAAATAACCCGCGATAGAAAGTATCAGAGTTCCCAAAACTCCTAATATGCCGTACCAAATCCTATCCACCGCCCCTTTTAAATCGCGTATATCGTCTTGCATGTTCGCTATATTCGTCTTATTTACTGCTACATCTGTACTGAGAGTTCCAACCTTGGTACTAAGGGTTTCAACTTTTGTATCAACTGCCGAAATTTCTTTCTTAATGTCTGCGACTTCCGTAGCTACATGTTCACGGACCTTCCCCTCTGATTGATATATCTTCTCAATAATTGTCTCAGTTGCCGACTGTGATTGCGCGAACACCACAGAGGGAATAAAAAAGACACAGAGAACCCCAAGACATATCGCCCGCCCATTTAGCATGATGAATCCCCTTGACTTCAGTTTTACAAGATAAAGATAGCGTATATACCGTATTTTGGTTAAAAGGTTAATTTATTTTACCATACCATTCAAGAAAAAAAAAGGAAAAGTTAGAGGCGGTCCAGGGCTATTTAGCTAAACCTTATTGCGTTTGTGCTTGTGTGTGCTGCAAACGAACAGTTTGCGCTACAAATCGGAAAAAGTATTCTATAATTGGACAAAATCGTTTTGTGATGGTAAAATCAATAAAACACAAGATAGAAAGGCAAAAAATGCAACGAATCCTTATAGACACTGATCCAGGGGTAGACGACGCTTTTGCCATCCTTCTGGCACTGCGCTCACCTGAATTACACGTAGAAGCAATAACGACCGTTTGCGGGAATACACCTGTCGTGCAAGCCACACAAAACCTACTCACAATTCTTGGCGTGCTTGACCTTGACCAGTTTCCCGTTATTGCGCAAGGCGAAGCACAACCGCTCGTTAAACCTCTCGTAACTGCAGCACACGTCCACGGTGAAGACGGCTTAGGGAATACCAGCCAATTGCGCACTGCTAACGGCAGTCTGCTGTATCCTCCTGCCAACACTGAGGTCTCATCAATGGCAGGGGTTGATCTTATTCTTGAGATGGCAGCCCGTTATCCAGATGAACTGGTTATTGTGACGCTGGGTCCCTTGACGAACATCGCGAAGGCGATCCGTAAAGATGCGCCTAAAATGCGACGGCTTCGGAAGATTGTTGTCATGGGTGGTGTGTTTGAAGAATACGGCAATGTCACAACAACGGCAGAGTTTAATATCTTCGTCGATCCGCATGCAGCGGACGAAGTTTTCCAGTTCGGTGTGCCTGTCCACATCGCGCCGCTTGACGCAACACACCAAGTTATCTTAACAGGTGAACGGTTGCACGCCGAAGTCGATAAACGAGACAGTCCGATTTCGCGGTTCCTCAAGGATTCCACGCAAGCTTGTATGGAATTTTATCGTCAACACGTCGGGTTCTGGGGACTTCATATCCACGATGCATTGCCGATTGGTATGCTCACATATCCAGACTATTTTAAGAGTGTTGATGCCTACGTACAGGTTGAGACCGAGGGCACTTTGACGAACGGCATGACGGTTGCCGATCTACGACGAGAACGCCAACCTTTCAATCCAAACGCGCAAGTCTGTGTTAAGGTAACCGCTGAAGCGTTTTTGGACGATTTTTTTGAACGACTTCAGTGAAATCATATCCGGACTGGAACTCTTGAAAACCCATAATTTGTTCCAAAACTGTTACCTTCAAATACTGCGTTTCGATTCGTCTCACCACGGACTAATATCGCCTTTCCATCCGTTTGGAAACAGTTATTGTAGAAACGGATGTTACGAATCGCTTTGCTCGAACAGTCAACCGCAGCCGGATTTCCATGGGCGGATTGTGCCGTGTAGATGCGATTCGCATAAAAAGTTGTGTCCGCGATACCACCGTTCGCACCCGTAGACCAGAGATGGATGCCTCCATAACGATTCCGTCTGCCGTCGTTTACACTCAGGTTATAGCGGAGAACGTTACCGTAAAACGGGCGCGCGCCCTCAAACTGTGCCAGTAGGTACCCAGCACCATCGTTGTCGTGGGAATAGTTATACTGAACGACTGAATTCGTCACACCACCATCCAGATCAAAGCCCGCGCCATCTTTACTGCTGCCCGTTCGGTTATGATGAGATTCGTTGAACTGAATCACAACACGGTTGGCATCCCAAGCCCATATTCCGACGGGACCACCGCCTTCGTAATCGTTTAGACTGCCATTTTCATAAGCGCGACAATACTCAATAATCGCGCCATCTACCTGCGCGAGAACAATACCGCTCCCGGAATGGCTGCCCTTGCCGGGGATCCCCGCGTTCCTATAGGTACTACAATTGCCGATATAAAAATCAGCGTGCGCGTAACCCTTTTGATCTGGATTCCAAGCACCGATACAGCTGATACCCGCGTCGCCGTTGTCGTGGCTCGTGGTGTTTGTAATTTTGACATCACGAAACCCGCTCCAACTCATATCAATCGGTTGTGCTGTGAAATTGACCCCGGCGTACCTGAATCCGCTGACATCTACCCGATGAATCCCAATATCTGATAACTTGGTGTCTCCGGGTAAGGTATTCATGAACGAGATACCGGAACCGGTATTTTTTGATGCGCCAGCACCGACGAAATTGAGGTTTACGAGGTGCACACCCCCTCTGTTTTTTGCTGTGAAACCGGTGCCAGACCCTGCGTCAATCGTCGCTCTACCCGGTCCATACGACCCAATTGCTACAACACGTGCTTTGTTTGTCTGACTCTGTTTAACCTTCACCAAGTGGAGGTTTCCGACGAAGGTTTGATCCGCTTTAAACCAGACCGAGTCGCCTGGGAACAGCTCCGTAGCGTTCACCTGTTCGATGCTTCGCCAAGGCTGTTTTTCGGACAAACCGCTATTTGAATCGTCACCGAGTGGACTGACATAATAATCCATTGAAAAGAATCCAGTTGTTACTCCTTTTCCCGTGAAGGCGTGGCATCCCATAAAAACATAATACCGTCTTCTGCACCTGTGCTGGCGATTGTTTTGCCATCAGGACTAAACGATACGGCATAGACCCCACGCGTATGCCCTCGAAGCGTTCGTAAAATTTTGCCTGTGGCAACGTCGCATATACGAATGGTACTGTCCCAACTTGCACTGGCGATTGTTTTGCTATCAGGGCTAAACGATACACTTGTGGCAATCTCCCTATGCCTAAAGCGTCGTAGAATTGTGCCTGTGGCAACATCCCATAGCCAAATAATTTTGTCCTTACCGCCCGCAGAAGCAAGTATCTGCCCATCCGGACTGAACAGGAAGACCCCATGGATGGGCTGCCTCCCCCCCTCAAGCGTGCGGAGGGGCGTGCCGGTGGCGACATCCCACAGCTGAATAGTCTTGTCCCGATCTCTAGATGCGAGTGTTTTTCCATCAGGGCTGAACGAAACCCTATGGATAGGACTCGTATGCCCAACAAACGTTTGGATTATAGTACCGGTGTGAATATCCCATAGATGCATATTATTGTCCTGACGTTTAGTAGCAAGTAATTTCCCATCAGGACTAAACGATACAATACCTACGGCCTCTGAATGCTTGTTGAGAGTTGTTATTTCTGTCCCTGTGGCAACATCCCATAGCCGAAGCGTCCTATTTATGTTCTCGGGAGTCCCGCTCACACCAATAGAGGCGAGCGTTTTACCATCAGAACTGAATGAGACCCAATAGACAGGATTCGTATGTCCGTTAAGCGTTTGTAGCATCGCACCGGTGGCGACATCCCACAGCCGAATGGTAGTGTCTTCCCCGCCCGCAGAGGTGAGTAGCTGCCCATCCGGACTGAACGATACGTCATATCCAGCATGTCCCTTAAGTGTCTTGAGAGTTTTGCCGCTGCGAACATCCGATAAACGAAAGTTGCTACCACTTCCGGAAGCGAGCAACGTTCCATCCGGACTAAACGTTATGCTGCCAAAAGAACTCGTATGTCCTTCAAACGTTCTGAGAGTTCTGCCGGTGCGAACATCCGATATTCGAATACCGTTTCCACTTATACTGGCAAATGTCTTGCCATCCGGACTAAACGATACCGTAGTGCCACTGTGTTTAAGCTCTTGAAAAATTGTGCCGGTGCGAACATCCCATAAATGAATGATGAGGAAGCTACTGGAGGCGATCAGTGTTCCATCTGGACTAAACGATATATCTCCTATTGTCTCCCGTCCATCGCCCTTAAGCGTTCGTATGTGTGCGCCTGTGGCAACGTTCCATAAATGAACGGTATTGTAGTAGCCTCCAGCAGCAATCGTCTGACCATCAGGGCTAAACACTACACTCTTGACTCTGGGATTGTCGGGCATTTCAAACTGTTGAATCGTTTTGCCTGTGGCAACATCCCATAAATGAAGCGTATTGCCGTGGTTTCCAACAGCAATAGCCTGGCCGTCAGGGTTAAACGCTACACCGTTGGCTCTGGAATTGTCGGGCATTTTAAACTGTTGAATCGTTTTGCCTGTAGCAACATCCCATAAACGAATGGTTGTGTCTAAACTGCCGGAAGCAATCGTCTGACCATCAGGACTAAAGGCTATGCTATGGACATAATGTGTATGCCCTGTGAGTTTTCGTATAATTTTGCCTGTGGTAGTATCCCACAGCCGAATTGTCTTGTCTTTACGCTTACCATCTGTAGAAGCGATTAGTTTCCCATCAGGACTAAACGTAAACCGTGTGCTTCGAGGGGGCAGCCTAATGTTAGAACCGGTGTGGTCTACAAGAAGATTAAGTTCTATACCGGTTTGTGTCTCGTAAATCCAAATACCAGCATCGCTTATCGCCGCCAGACGTGTGCCATCGGGGGAATAGGCGATTTCCTTTATAGCTCCCTTGCCAATACGTGCTCTTGCACCTTCGGGTAAACTCAACTTTGTATAATCTTCAGCATAAGTATTTGACGTGAAAGCAAATATCACTAAAAATGCTGTTAGAATCAGACGTATTATTGTCTTCATTGTCGTTCCTTTTTTTGTGAAGGTAGAATACCGCCTAACAAATTAAAACACATCTACCCCACCGAGTGGATGATTCGGGATATAGCGGAGTTCGCTGTAAGGATCGCGCTGGAGCATCAGCGGCACTTCCAGTTTCGGGAGTTTCAGTTCAGCCAATTTAACACGTTGATCGTGGGTCAGTTCTGCTGCGACTTCCTCTATTAGATCTTTAATTTCGTTGAGGTAGATGTTGCGCTGTCTTAGAAATTTTCGTGCCTCATCCCGAAATTCATATAGATCCCGTCTCGTCCGTGTGTCCGTGAATCTGTCTTCATATCGACCAGACTGTCGTTGCGTGATGCCTGCCCGAAACACCTGATAATCCGACTCTAACTGTTTCTTCTCAAAATCGTAATCCTCAACAATATCACGGATGAGTTTCAGTTTCGGTTGAACTTTCTGCTGTTGTACTGTTGTCAGTTGCAATGCAGCAGAACTTTTGGGAACATCAATCAGCTTAAGCCCTCCACATGCTTGCAAAAGCGCACAGAGGGGTAAAAGAAGGAGTAACCGTCCGTTTCCCATAATTGTTCTCCATTCAGACGTGATCAGGTTTATGAAGCGTCCCCATCGGGCCACGTTTCCATCATCTCCACCCACTGCTCTGGCCCACAACCGTCCAAATCGTATAACTCACCATATTTTGAGCGCAGATACGCCATATAGGGTTTAATAGAAAGCGGACTTCCGGTTGCGCGTGCAATGATTTCTGGTGCCGTATATTTCGACCCGTGTTGGTAAAGATTCTCTTTCAACCAGTTGTGCAGCGTACTAAACTTGCCTTGCCTCTTAATTTCAGTCGGAATTTCAGGATGCGCCTTGAAAGCAGATGCGTAAAATTGCGCACCTAAAATGTTGCCGAGCGTATATCCTTGAAATGAACCGCCAATCAACCCAAAATACCAGTGGACATCTTGTAAAACACCGTCTTTATCATCCGGTGGCACGATACCGAAATCTGCTTCAAACCGTTCACGCCATACATCCGGTAGGTCTCGAATTTCCAGAGTCCCTTCCAGCATAGCCAACTCCAGATCGAAACGCAACATGACGTGCAGGTTGTATGTCACCTCGTCGGCGTTTGTGCGAATGAGAGAACGTTCTACTTTATTGATTGCTCGGTTGAATGTATCCTTTGGCACAGCACCGAGTTGTTCAGGAAAGATACTTTGAAGTTTCGGATAGTAATGATGCCAAAATCCTCGGCTGCGTCCGACTAAATTTTCCCAGAGCCGCGACTGACTTTCGTGGACACCGGACGATGTACCCCGAGCGAGGGGTGTGCCTTCATAATCCATACGGATGCCTTGCTCATAAAGCGCGTGTCCAGTTTCGTGCAACGTGCTGAACAACGCATCACCGAGAAAATTCTCTTTCGTCCGAGTTGTAATTCTCACATCACCGAGTGAGAACTTCGTCATAAACGGATGGTGCGTCTTATCCTGCCGTCCTCGATTCATGTCGTAGCCGAATTGTTGGGCGACTTCCAAGCCAAATGCGAGTTGTTTCTCTTCAGGGAAGTGTTGGTGTAAACACGCATCGTCAGCAGGTGCTTGTGAGGTGATAGCAGAAACCATCGGAACGAGTTCTTGGCGCAATTCAGCAAAGACACGACTCACATCCGCTGCTTTCATCCCGTAATCGCTGGACTCAATATGGGGATCCGCGATGTGATCATAACCCGGAAAAAAGTTGGCTGCCTGTCTGCTATATTCCAGTGTTTTTTCGAGATACGGACGTACCCGCTCAAAGTCATTTGCCGGACGTGCCTCAGTCCACACTTGGTAGGATTCAGAAGTGTGATTCGCCACTTCCGCTGTGAATGCTGCCGGTATTTTGATAGCGCGTTCGTATTTTCGCCGTGCAACCCGGAGAAGACTTGCTTCATCAGAGTCATAAGCGAGGCTTTTTTCATAAGGTTCAAGCGCATCAAGCAATTTTCCGATAGCTGGGTCCGTAAATTTCTCGTGCGCCAATCGTCCGAGTGTCGCAGTTTGGCGTGCCCGCGCCGCAGCTCCCCCCGGTGGCATGTAAGTGGACTGATCCCAATAGAGCAATCCGGCAGCGGACGATATATCATTCACCTCAAGCAGACGGGTTTTGAGTTCTTGAAACTTGGTTTCCACAATATTTCTCCTCTCTGTCGTTTATACTAACGGATACCGGGTGTTTGTATTTCGTAGTTCTATTAATCGATTCAATTTTATCATGATTGAACTTTAAAATCAATTAATCTGTAATGGGTGTACAGAGAAATTTAACTGTCGAATTTTGGATAGGAAAGAAGATTTGTAATTCGTTTATTTTTCTGATATACTCTTATAATCAGTTTTGGGTGGCACATCTACGGATCGGATTCGCACTTCGTTTCTGCTACCCGCTTGGATCCGAAGAATGATTGCAACTTAATCTTGGTTGAATATTGAGAGGAAGGTTTCATGGCAGATCAAAATAGTCCAGATGTATTTGAACTTAAGGAAGAGGCTATTCGGCTTCAAGCAAGAATGGAAGAAGTCGATAAAGTTGAATCACGCCTCGGTGCTCGGATTCAGGAAGTAAAAAGCGACCTGAGGGGTGATATTCAGGGGGTCAAGCAGGACCTCCATGACAGAATAACTCGGTTGGAAACACGCTTGCAGTGGTCTGTGACTATAGCCATAGGTGTTACGGGCATCGTTGTTGCTATAATCGTTAAATTTGTATAGTCGGCAAAGGGAGATTCACCATGTCAGAAAAACCACAAGGATTGCATATATACACACCAACTCGTCTGGAATGGCTTGCAGTCATGTTAAATACGCTTTTCCAAGATGACAATCTCTCATCCAATAGATTCATGTTGTATTATAGGGGCTTAAAAGATGGGGAAACTATCCAAATAGTCGTCAGGTATTATGCCAATGTGAATAGAGAATTCATGGAAGGGCAGATTAAGGTGGGGAAAGAAGCTATTTCAAGATATGCTAAGAGTTACGGATGGGAATCATGGCTTAAGACTGAAGTAGATATTGAGGAACTCAATCAGTAATTGAAAATATTTCCTGAAACCTGATTATCATGCCCTATGCCAAAACTGAACCTGAAACCGAGCCACAAAGCGATCCGAGACTACTACGGTACACTGCAGCAATACGAACAACACGCAGTCCGACACGAAGGTGCGGTCAGTTCACCCTTTGAGACTCTCCTGCACACCTGTGCAAAACAGGTAAATGCCACACTCGTCCCCCAGTATGCGATGCACGCCGCAGCAGGAAACCGTATCGTTGTTGATGGTGTGATACTCGACGCATACGGCTTGCCCTTCGCCTATTGGGAAGCGAAAGATATAGGCTTCTCCATTCCCCACAGGCGAGGTTTCCCGACCTCGTTTTTCAAATCACTTATTGTTTAACTCCTTTTTTTGTCTGTAACACCAAATTACAAAAAATCCGCATTTTGTCTTATTTTCGTAACAATTGGGTGTTATAATTTACAGTAAAATCAAGCAAGCGAGGGAGATAGATGGAAAAATATGGTCGGGCGGGTTACACGATTATAGGCATTTTGGTGGCTGTAGCATGCGGCTTCGTTATCATCGGTCGTTCACCGAAAGATAGTGAGAGTGCTACTGTTGTTAAAGAAGCAGCACAAGTCATCATCAAGAATAAAGGCTCAGATACGATGGTGAATTTGGCACAGGCATGGGCAGAGAGATATGTCGATGTCACCAGCACAGCATCAGTAGAGGTATCAGGCGGTGGTTCTGGTACAGGGGTCGCTGCACTTATTAATGGCACCGTAGATATTGCGAACTGCAGTCGTCAAATCAAACCCAAAGAGTTAGAGCAAGCGACGCAAAATACCGGTAAAGTGCCACAAGAATTTATTGTCGGGTACGATGCGCTCGCGGTCTATGTCCACCACGACACGCCTCTCGATAAAATTACGATTCCCCAACTCGCGGAAATATATGGTGAAGATGGTAAAATAACGAAATGGAGTGACCTCGGTATCATGCACGCCAACTGTCCAAGCGACGAGATTATCCGTATCAGTCGGCAATCTAATTCCGGCACCTATTTCTATTTTCGGGAAGCACTGCTTGGTAAAACGCGTGACTTTGAACTCGGATCTTTGGATTTGCACGGCTCTAAAGATGTGGTAGAAGTTATCGGACGAACGCCGTGTGCTATCGGCTATAGTGGTATGGGATATGCAACTTCGCATGTGAAAATGTTGGAAGTTGCTACAGCAGATGATGCCCCTTATTATGCCCCAAGTCTTGAAAATGTCCTTGCCAAAACCTATCCGATCGCGCGTCCATTATATATGTATTCCCTCGGTGAACCTACAGGGGAAGTGAAGGCGTATCTTGATTGGATTCTGTCGGCAGAAGGTCAGAAGATTGTAGAGGAACTCGGTTTCGTACCTCTGGAAAACAACTAAAGGAACATTCTGGCTAAAATGAATTTTATAAATATCTGTTTCTCGTTCAAAGGACGAATTAACAGAACAGCATGGTGGATGATGCATTTTTTAATCATCGCCATTTCTACTATCACTTATGCCGCTTATACAGCATCATCATATCTGCTCTTTATAACATTAGTCTCAGCTTGGATGCAGCTGGCAGTAACAGCAAAACGCTGGCACGATCGGAATAAATCTGCATGGTGGACACTGGTTTATCTTATTCCAATTATTGCTGGAATTGGGGGGTTGTCAGTATGGACATTGTCAGGTTGGTGGACACTGATTTATTTTATACCAATTATTGCTGGTGGAACTTGGGCGTTAGTTGAATTAGGCATTCTTAAAGGCACAAAGGGCGAAAACCGCTTCGGAGCTGACTCGGAAACATCATCTGAAACCGTAATTGAATTGTTAATTCGCTTATGTGGGATTAGTTCTATTGTTTTTGTCTTCGGTATCTTCTTCTTTGTGTTTCGAGAGGGAGCAGGCTTTCTTTTCAACGGATTAGACTTGGGACAATTCCTGACAAGTCCTGAATGGTACCCAACTTCGTTAAGTAACAAAAGATACGGTACCTTCGCTTTGATTCTGGGCACTTTTAGTGTAACTGCCTTAGCGATGTGTATTGCTGTTCCTTTTGGACTCGGGGCAGCGATCTTTGTATCGGAGTTCTGCAGCCCAAAACTCAGAGAAACATTTAAAATTATCATCGAATTGCTCGCCGCGATCCCTTCTGTTGTGTGGGGGTTTATCGGATTGACCCTGATGAATCAACTGATTATTGCAGTGTTCAATGTCCCGATCGGTTTAACGATGTTGAACGGCAGCATCATGTTAGCCTTGATGAGTGTGCCTATTATCGTCTCTATAGCAGAGGACGCGCTCAAAGCCGTTCCCGACTCCTATCGTGAAGCGGCGGAAGCCCTTGGTGCTACGCGGTGGCAGGTCATCTACCGCGTGCTGTTACCCGCGGCAAAAAATGGACTCTTGGCAGCTGTGCTGCTCGGTGCCGCACGCTCCATTGGTGAGACGATGGCAGTCCTCATGGCGACAGGACACTCCGTTAACATTCCATCGGGACCCCTCTCGTGGATTCGCACGCTCACGGCGACGATCGCCGCGGAACTCGGCGAAGTGGCAAGAGGTGGTGAACATTATCAGGTACTTTTTATCATCGGTGTTCTGCTCTTTACCATTACGTTTTTAGTCAACCTCATCGCTGATTTAGTCATCAAAGGCATCCGCCAAGAGTAATACTATTATTTTAGCCAGCAATTTTTGGGCATGGCTCACACGCTAAAACTCGCTGTTATAGAGCTTCAAGGATCGGACGGAAAAATATGAACACCGATATGCAGGTATCACCAGAAGCGATGTTTACAGAAACAGAGATCGGTAAACAGAAGCGGTGGATCGAAAATGTGATGCGGATTTTCTTCCTCGTGATGACGAGCCTGATGATTATTCCGCTGCTGCTCATTGTTGGTTACCTCCTCTACAAGGCGCTCCCCGTTCTCTCGCTTGAGTTCCTATTTACGAACCCGAAGGATAACATGCGTGCTGGCGGGCTTTGGGCACCTTTCCTCGGAACAATCTATTTAGTCGTCGTCTCTCTATTAGTAGCGGCCCCTATTGGCGTGTTCGCAGCCGTCTATCTCAACGAGTATGCCCGTGAGAGTTGGTTTACGCGTATCACAAACTTGGCTGTTGTGAACCTCGCAGGTGTGCCAAGCATTGTCCACGCCTTGTTCGGTGTCGGCGCATTTGTACTCTTCGCGGGACTCGGCGAATCAATTTTAGCAGCGTCGCTCACGTTGGCGATCATGACGCTCCCTGTTATCATTGCCAGCACCACGGAGGCTTTGAAGGCGGTACCGATGTCCTTCCGGGAAGCGTGTTGGAATCTCGGAGCTACGCGATGGCAAACCATACGGCGTATTGTCATCCCGAACTCAATCAGCGGTATTTTGACGGGTGTGATTCTACAGGTGTCGCGCGCAGCAGGTGAAACAGCACCAATTATGTTTACGGGAGCCGTCTTTTATAAAGCTATTGCAGAAGGAAACCTTTTTGCCTATAATATAACAGAACAGTGTATGGCACTATCACTCCATCTCTTCACGATTTCAACACAGGTTCCGGATGTTACGGAAGGCATCCCTTATGGAACTGCGGTGGTACTCGTAGGCAGTGTGTTACTCGTCAATGCAGTATCGATTGTGCTAAGGATTTATGTCCGAACTCGGAAGAAGTGGTAGGTACAAAGGTCTTTGATCACGACTCCTTATAGAGTTGGATTTATCTACCGCCAAGTGGTAGGGCGACACTGAATATACCATGCGAAACACAAAACATAAACTTTTTCACGATAAATCGCTGAAGTGCCTCCACACTGATTTTGATATTTGTGGTATTGTGCGTAACCATTTCCTTGGGTTGTGTATGCGATATAAACGCAGGTATGGTAAGGGACTTTCGTATACCAAGATGTCTGCTCATTTGACGAAACTCAAGAAACTTGAGAAGTATAAGCATTGGAATATCCCCTACGCGTGGTCCTTGCAGAATGTTCTGAAACGGTTAGCAGAATCCTTTGGAGAAATGAAGACCCTCGGTAGAGGTCACCCGAAGTTCAAGTCCTGTAAGAAACACAAAGGTATGACCTTTGATGGCACACAAGTGCCTATAGAAAAAGTATTAGATAAACAGAAAAACGAAAGAAATCACCCAACGTATCGTATTCGCCTCAACAGCCGTTGGTATCGTTTCGCCTTGCATAGAAAAATACAAGGTGAAATCACACAAGTTCATGTTACACGAGATGCCCTTGGAGACGTGTATATCACACTCACTGAAGATTTTTTGGAAGTCAAATATGAACCCAAGACGGGTCAGGCTGAAGGGTTCGACTTTGGTATCAAAGATGCAGGCAAAAACTTCCTGACTGGCAGTGACGGACACCGATATACTTCTCCTATGTTTTACAAACAGAACGCTGACGATTTAGCGAAAGCACAAAAAGTGTATTCACGCAAGGTCAAAGGGTCTAATAATCAAGAACGTTGCCGAAAGCAAGTTGCACGTATCCATAAGAAGACGACAAATCAACGCACAGACCATCATTGGAAATTTGCGATAGACCTCTGTCGTAAGTTTGATATTCTGTTCTTTGAAGACCTGAACCTTCGTGGCATGAAAACCCTCTTTGGTAAACAAGTTTCGGACCTCGCCTTGGGTGAGTTCTTAAAGAAACTCAAACACCAATCCAAGAAACGGAGTCGTTCCGTTTTGAAAATTGGGCAGTGGACCCCCACCACAAAGTGCTGTTGTGTTTGTGGACATAAAAATAAGACCTTAACGTTAGCAGATCGACACTGGACGTGTCCTCAATGTCATACACACCTGGACCGCGACCAGAACGCTGCTATGAACATTCTTAAGGAAGGGGTAGCTTCCTTTGGCTTAGGAGAAGTAAGACCGATTGTCCTGTTCAACAAGATCGTCGGCTGCTCCGTTGAATCCACCAGTCGGGTTCTGAAATCCACAAATGCTTTCGCATAACTTTTGCGGAAGTCCCCGACTTCAGTCGGGGGTCTATCACAGGAAGGAAGGTTCATGGACAGAAAAGAAAGATTACGAGCAATTGTCAATGGAGGTATATTTAGTGGGCTCATCCAATTCCTGATTCTCGCTTCTGCTGTTGTTTTTGTGATTGAATCCGATAGGCAGCAATTGGAGGTAGATCCTTATGCAACCCATTTCATTGTCCTGGACGTGGCTTTTCTGGTACTGTTTTCGATAGAATATACCCTGCGCGTCTATATTGAACCAAAGAAACTGGATTTCGTTTTTAGTTTCTATGGTCTAATTGACCTGATCGCCATTTTACCCTCTCTGTTCCTCGTGCCGGGGTTTCGCGTATTGCGGATCCTTCGGTTCTTGCGAATTTTCAGGGTATTCAAGGCGACGCGGTTTATCTTAGCCGTAGATCGACTCGGAGCGGCACTCCGTGAAATTCAACAGGAACTTTTAGCACTGGTCATCTTATCGTTGATGTTCGTCTACCTCGCTGCGTGCGGCATCCACTTCTTTGAAAGAGAGGCACAACCTGAGGCATTCGGCTCTATTCTTGATTCAATGTGGTGGTCTGTCGTGACATTAACCACAATCGGTTATGGGGATGTCTATCCGACGACCCCTGGTGGGAGACTTTTCACCGCTCTCGTCGCGCTTGTCGGGGTCGGCTTAATAGCAATTCCGTCCGGCTTGTTAGCTTCTGCCTTAACAGAGGCGCGAGTGGAACGCGAAAAATCAGAAGAGGGTGAAAGAGAAAATGAAGAACAAGGCTGAGATTATTAAGAAACTTTTAGCATTTATCGTTCTGTTGTCGGTATTGGTGTTTCTCGCTGCGTGTGGTATCCACTTCTTTGAAAAGGAAGCGCAACCTGAGGCATTTGGGTTTTTGCTTGACGCAATGCGGTTCACCCTTCTAACATTAACAACGATCGGTTATGGGGATGTTTATCCAATTACAGCGGGTGGGAAACTTCTTACTGCCTTCGTCGGTGTTAGTGGCTCCCTGATTGGCATAGCATTTTTCGTTGCAATTGTGTCTGGATCACTAACTTTGATTAAAAAAATTCGTATCATTTTAACGAAAACACAGATGGGGCAACGAAGAGGTTAAACATACGAGGCAAACGTGGAAAACAAAATAGAGATTTCCGACCTACAGGTCCATTACGGAGACAAGTCTGCACTGAACGGAATTTCCTTTGATGTTCATCCAAACGAGATTCTCAGTATCATCGGGCCAGCGCAATCCGGTAAAACGACGCTCCTAAAAGTCATCAACAGAACCTTGGAATTCACACCGGAGGCAACGGTGCAAGGTTCTGTCAAATTGGATGGCGTGGATATTGACACAATTGGCGATGTCTATGAATTGCGCCGACGTATTGGTATGGTGCTACCTCTGCCGGTCGGTTTACCGCTCTCAATATACGATAACGTCGCTTTCGCGCCACGGACAGCCGGGCTTCGTACAAAGTCTGAATTGGATGAAATCGTTGAACGCTGTCTACAGCAAGCAGCACTCTGGGACGAAGTGAAAGACCGTTTGAACACCCTCGGTACCAAACTGTCAGGTGGACAACAACAACGTCTGACAATCGCGCGTGCCCTTTCACATCAACCGGAGGTACTCTGTCTTGACGAATTTTCTATCGCGATTGATCCTGTCACAACGATGCGTATTGAAGATGTACTGAAAACTTTACAGACAGAAATGACGATTTTGCTCGTCACGAATTTGGTGCAACAGGCAAAACGGTTAGCGAATCGGACTGCCTTTTTTCTCAATGGCGATCTCATTGAGATTGACACAACGGATGTGATTTTTTCCGATAATCCCGCAAATCAAGCTACTTATGATTATGTCAATGGGACTTTTGGATAAAAATGAACTTGCAAACTACGCCTATGAATCATAGCATTGAAACCGAAAATCTCAGCCTTTGGTATGGCGATTTTCAGGCACTCATTGATGTCAACGTAAAAATACCAGACGGTCAGATAACGTCCCTTATTGGTCCTTCTGGATGTGGAAAAACAACGCTATTGCGCTGTTTTAATCGCGTCAATGAACGCTACGGCAACGTTACGACAGAGGGGAAGATTGAGATATTAGGGAAAAATATCTATGATCCAGATGTCTCCTTGCCGGAACTCCGAAAAGCCGTTGGGATGGTGTTTCAGAGACCGAATCCGTTGCCGATTTCCGTTTACGAGAATATCTTGTTCGGATTACGTATCCATTCCCCAATGCGGAGTCTCACGCGGACAGAATCGGATCAAATTGTTGAAGAAGCACTCACATCTGTTTTTCTTTGGGAGGATCTGAAGGACAAATTGGAGACCCGGGCGACATCGCTCCAGCTGGAGCAGCAACAAAAACTCTGTATCGCCCGTCTGCTACCCCTTAAACCTAAAATTATTTTAATGGATGAACCCTGCTCCGCCTTAGATGCAAAAGGTACGCTTGCCGTTGAAGAACTCATGGAAATCCTGGCAGGGACATATACATTTTTAATTGTGACACATAACATGGCGCAAGCGCGCCGAGTCAGCGAAGAGTGTATTTTCATGTTCCTTGGTGAACTTATCGAACACAGAGAAACCCAAGCACTGTTTGAGGACCCAAAGCACGAAAGAACCGCTGATTACGTACAGATGCGGTACGGTTAGGAAAGCACTACACGAGCAACGGTTTTATTAAAATTAGAAAATGCCGTTTGTTTTGCTATACCGACATAATGCCTCTTCATAAGAAGTTTTCAGATCATGAATTCCATGACTACTCGCGCAGAGCGAAAACAGAAAATCGTTTTGCAGAGCATCACCTTTGTTATATTAGGAGTCGCCTTCATTCTGATGTGGAATGTGCTAATAAAAACGCGTGTGGTCAGCATGCAAGCAGTGTCAGCCGCACCGCTACCAAACGCGATGCCTACCAACTTGTTCAGCGATCTTTATCTCGTTCTCTTGATGAGTTTCTTGGCAATTTTGTTTGGCATAGCATGTGCTTTCTATTTACAGGAATGGCTTCCAGAAACCAATTGGGTTCGACGTTTGATTGAAGGTTTAGTCGCTATTTTGACGGGTATTCCTTCACTATTATTCGGAATTCTGGCAATCGGTATTTTTTTTAGTTACGCTGGCACTCTCAAAATGATCGGGGGCTCTCCGGTCCCTCAGAACGCTGAGGCAATACCTGTTCAGCACGATACCACGTTGTTTTATGCTGAGGCGTTAACCTTCATATTGATGGTAATGCCGGTAACAATCAAGACAACCCAAGGAGCTCTTCATTCGATTGCTACTCCGATCCGTGAAGCGGCTTACGTATTGGGAGCAAGCAAATGGCAAGTACTCAAACGACAGGTGATGCCACTCGCCTTCACCCGTATACTTGCAGGCGGATGCCGGGCGATGTCTCGTGCTTTTGCCGCAGCAGCGTTACTCATCGGTATTTACACATGGCACTATACAACTGAATCGGGAAAAATGCCTGGTAGATTCATGCTATTTTTAAGTGGAGCCCTGTTTTTAAGCGTTCTCTCCAGCACCCTGATAGAGACGCACCGTTCTTCCGGACGCAACACAGTTAACCTGCCCAGATAAGCAGAGGCGGGTATTCCAAATTATCTCGTGATACCAAAGATGCTAAGTGAGAAAGAGCAACCTATCTTGTGTATTCGTGATCTAAATATCTGGTATGGGGACGAGCAGATTCTGAGATCCCTCTCTTTCGAGGTCCAACAGAAACAGGTAACGGCGTTCATCGGACCTGCGAACTGTGGTAAAAGCACGCTCGTCCGATGTATCAATCGATTGAATGACTTTATACCGAATTTCAAGTCTACTGGCGAAATACTTTTTAAAGGCGTACACTTAGACGCTTCAACAGATACCACCGCGCTTCGGAAACAGATCGGTATGGTGTTCCGAAGACCCATACTCTTTCGGTGCTCCATCTATGAAAATGTAGCCTACGGTGCCCGGATCTCCGGCGTAAACCAATCCGAACATCTCGATACGATTGTTGAGAAAAACCTACGAAAAACAGGACTTTGGGGTGAAGTTGAAAACATCTTGGATGAAACGCCAGAACAACTCTCAAGAGGACAGCAGCAACTGCTCTGTATCGCACGTGCTTTGGCAGTTGACCCTGAAGTTTTGATATTTGATGAACCGTGTGGAGAACTGGATCCTATAGAAACCGTCAAGATTGAAACACTTGTGCGCGACCTTACAAACGACTGCACGCTCATCTTTGCCACCAACAAAAGAAGACAAGCCGCACGTGTCTCTGACGTTGCCGGGTTTCTCTATGGCGGTGAGTTAATCGAATTTGGAGCAACGGAAAAAATTTTTACGAATCCACAGGACAATAGAACTGAACAGTATGTAACAGGCAGACTCGGTTAACCGAAACCTCAAGTCGCCGCGGCAGAAAATATGTTACAAGCAGAAATTAGAACCCTTCAGCACAAACTTTTGGAAATGGCTGGGCTTGCCGAACAGATGTTACGCCAAGCCGTTGAATCCGTCTTAGCGCGCGATGAAGCGTTAGCTC
This sequence comes from uncultured Poribacteria bacterium, assembly GCA_951828385.1. GTDB lineage: Bacteria > Poribacteria > WGA-4E > WGA-4E > WGA-3G > WGA-3G. The sequence continues at coordinate 660,517 of OX639973.1, read as the reverse complement.
GCGTTGTCATTGATACAGATGACACGATTGATCAGTTTGAAAACGAGATCGAATCCTTGTGCATCCAGTTAATCGCGCTCCACCAACCGGTAGCATTTGAACTCCGCTTCCTGACGATGGTAATGAAGATCAGCCACAACATTGAAAGGCTTGCTGACAAAAGCGTCGCTATCGCCAAACGGAGTATCGAACTCTTAGAATATCCACCGGTCAAGCCGTTCATTGACTTATCGCACGCGGCACAAGTGATTCAAACAATGGTGAAGGATGTGATGGATGCGTTTGTCAATCGGAACGCTGAGCTTGCCTTAGAAATTCGAGAACGGGATCATGAAGTAGACGAAATCTATGACAGAATGCTCCATGAACTTCAAACGATTTTAAGTGAGCACCCTAAACTTATCCAACCCGGTATCAGTCTTTTACTCCTTTTCCGACACCTGGAGCGCGTTGGTGATCTCGCCGCAAATATCGGTGAAGAGGTTTATTACCTCGTCAAAGGTGATGTCATTCGCCATTCCGATACGCACTAAGCGTTGATATATCCAATATCAACAACCCACACACCACTCCAGATGCTGCGTTATGAGTCGCTTTCCTTCGGGTAAAAATGGACATCCCTTTGTGGAAACGGGATTGTAATGTTGTATTCTTTAAATTTGTGCCAGATCATGAAATGGAGATCACTGGCAACATCAAAACGCTTGAAGGAATCCGGAATCCACGCCAATAACTCAAAGTCTAAAGATGAATCGCCGAAGGTAGTAAAGCGGACAAACGGCGCGGTAACACTTTCCACACCAGGAGTCGGCTCTTTAATTATTTCTGGATGTGTATGAGCAACTTCAAGGAGTACTTTTTTGACGAGTTCCACATCCGAACTGTACGACACCCCGACTGCAACACGAAGTCGGAACAGATTGTTATCGTGTGTGAGGTTATGGACCGCTTCTGTAATCAGTTGAGAATTCGGGACAATAATTTCCTTCTCATCCAGCGAAACGATGATTGTCGAACGGAGATTAATGCTGCTGACTCTGCCAAATATGTCAACATCCATAATCTCCACAAGGTCCCCTATTTTGATAGGCCGTTCAAAAATGAGAATAAACCCTGAGATCAGGTTGGAAGCGATATTTTGTAAACCGAAACCGATACCGATACTTAACCCACCGAAAATTATCGCTACACTTGTGAAACTGACACCGACAGCGCTGAGACCAATAAGTACCCCGATAATAATAAAAGTAAAGTGAATAAAACGGAGTAAAATAAATTGGGTATGTCTTGCGATTTGAAGGGCTTGTAGTACTTGCCGTCGTAACATCCATTGCACATACTTAGACAGGATAAACGCCCCGAAGACAATCACGAATGCAAAAAAAAGTCTCTTCAAGGTTAAGGGGCTTTCATCGTCAACGGCAACGGACGATTTCTCTTCACCTGTCTCGGTTTCAACAGGTTTTTGCGGCGGTTGAAACAGTTTTGTGATTGGGTAATTAAAAACTTTGCCAAGGAAACCGGTACTGATTTTTGCAAACCTAAATGCTAAACCGGTCCCAACAACCATAACGATAAGAAATAACAGGGCAAGCAATCGGTTCGCAAGATCTTGCGATAGCCGGAGGCGATTGAAAAGGCGGCGGAACCATCGGTGCAAATATCCTGCGCCTATTAACATGACTATCAGTGTTAGAATAAACGTAAAGATTTGCTCGACTGTTATTTCTTCGCCTAAAATGTTTATAGAATTTTGAAGAAAATCCGTAAATTGATCCATGCTATTATACTATCTAATCTGTTATGATGTGTTGGCGAAAACGTTGACTTGCAGGTATTGCGGCGGAGGTCTTTGTTCGCCCTTCGGTATCAACTATGCCTCATTCAATTTGCTAATCAATCGAGATCGGTTCTATTGAATGGACAAACAGAACATCATTCGCTCCTTTGTAGGATCGAAGGTTTTGTGCTAATTCCTCAGAATCTATATTTTCTGCTGTTAATCCTACCATGGTCAAATCCGCCTGCTCAGAGCGCAAGGCGACTTCTTGCTCTAAAGCCTCCTTGCTGTCGTAGGACACGGAAGTGACATTTTGCATTGAAATCGGCAGTCGACCTTCCTGCATGAGTGTTGAGAGTTTATCTGCCTCACGTTCCACGTCTCTGGAATCGGAGCAGACAAAGAGACGGATTTCTGCGCGTTTCCAATCTGGATGGCCGACGATGATATATGCCAGTAGCAGCATCATCGGCGCGTTCCCCAAATTGTCCTCAGTCACCCAAATATGGATAGAAGATTTGTAGCCGAAACGATAGCCCGTTGAACGTAGGATTAGGACGTTGAACAGTGAATTCGCAGCGAGTTGCGCCCCTTGTATAACCTCGTCAATTTCATCAGGGTTCTCTCGGTCAAACTCAAGCAGAATACAGTTGTTGGGCAACCCAGAAATTCCGGGCATCTGCAGTATCTGTGCCAGCGCGAGTTGGAGTGTCGGTGAAATAAGGGAATCGACAAAAACGCCAGCTCTACTCACTTCAGTCCGTTTAATTAATTCATCAACTTTGATACGGGCTTCGATTTCACCGGAAAACGAGTAATCGCCGTGGAAGAGTCGAATGAAATGCCCGAACCCATGCCTATGGCAGATCCAGCGGAGTAGATCGAAATGCCCGAGCCGCCGCTCCCCGAACCGCGTCACCGCGACAATGGAAGGTCGCCATCCACCTTCAGACGAAATGACCCGACTTTTTTGCAAAGTTGTCTGTAGCCATCGGGTGAGTTGAAACATCGCCCCTTGGAAGATCGCTGCTAAGTCGCGTTGTCCTTGGTGCCCCCGGCGGAGACCGAGGTAAGCTATCGCCATAAGCACAATTGAAATCAAGGCATATAGTGCACTTATCTGGATCATCAGTACACCACACATCACTGTCCCTACAAGCGACACGTACCAACGTGAATGGAATGTCGGACGATAGGAGGGGTTACTTGCGAAATGTTCTAAGAAGGATACTGCACATAGTGCACCATACGTTACCATGAAAAACATGGTCAAAATCTGGGCGATAAAGTCTAATTCGCCGATGGCTACGAAGACTATTGCGATGACACCGGAGACACATGTCGCGTAAATCGGCTCCTGTGTTTCTTTCACCCCTTTTGCCATGAGAAGGTTCAGTTTAGGGATAGGCAGGACGTTGTCACGCCCAAGCATCTGCAGGGTTCTCGGTGCCACCATGATCGAACCAAGGGCTGAAGAGAGCGCGGCTGCCCCTAAGCCGACATAGATAGAGGGGCTCCATAGCGAAATCTTTGCCATGATGAAATAATCTTCGGCGAGGGCTTCAGGCGTGGCACGCTGTGCTAACTTGACAGAGACAAGCACATATATCACCATACCAACGAATGTCGCTCCGATTGTACCGAGCGGTATGCTTCTTTGAGGGTTTTTGAGGTCCCCCGATAATCCTAAACCTGCAATCATACCCGTAAAAGCAGGAAAGCAGGTTGCGAAAACTGTGCCAAAGTTATCGGGACCTTGAATGGTTGCTGTCAGATTGAGTCCCTCAGGTCGTAAATCCATCTCTGCGGGGCCCTTGCCTAATAGGAATGCGGCGATTGATGCTGTGAGGATTATACTGACAACCCACAAAACTTGCACACCAAGGTCAGCCCCTTTTGTCAGCATAAGTGTAATAATTACAATCGTACAAGGGAGACTGACCCAGCGCGGGTCCAGCTGCCACCCGCGCTGGGCTTCAATCAATCCGTAGACGGGTTGAAAGGCTTCCGCGAACGCCACAATATAAAAAGCGACTGAGATGGCTTGGGAGATATACAGCGCGATGCCTATGGTGCCACCGATGCTTTCACCGAAGGAACGGCTGACAATGTAATACGCGCCACCCCCCGCCACTCGACGGTTCGTCGCAATCTCGGATACCGCCAGGACTGTCGGAATGGTCACCAAATGCCCAAGCATGACGATCATCAAACTGCCCCAGAGTCCGACATGTGCGACTGCGTAACCGAACCGCAAAAAAAGGATCGCACCGAGAATGGTGCTAATTGAGGCAAGGAACACAGGGGCTGTGCCGAAGCCGTGCCCTTGTTGGATATCAGGGGCACTACCACCGCGTTCAGTTCCAGGTTGTTGACCAGGGTTTGAAGACATACCAATTCCTTTCATTTGGTAGAACTAAGATAGATAGACGAAAGCGTTAGCACCTTAATTCGCATTGCGTTGTGTTTTATTCACTATAACGTAAATCGCAATATTGATAAATACTTATAATGCCAATTCTCTGTTAGTGGTTCACTATTATAAGTCACAGCACCACTTAAACGCAAGCCTAATCGCGTGGATAGGCTAAACGTGATAGCCGGTTCTGCTGAAAACTGAAAATTTTTGAACCCAATTTGGGGTGTGAATTTTAACACGGTATTAAGTTTTCGCCATCCTACAGACGAGAATGCTAACCATCGAAACGTCGTCGGATCAAATTGTCTTAAATCAATATCTTGGAGCGGTTGGATATTTTCAATGAACGCCCCAATCCCCCCGGAGATGCGGAGTTCATCGCCCTCATAAATTGCTGGGCGGATGTAACTGCCAATTTGGGATGTCAATGCGCTGCCTTTAGCGATGTTACGTTCCAAATCTGTAAACACCTCAATGCCAAACGTCCGAATTCGGAAACCGCCCTGCGCATGTGCTTTGACGATTTCAGAAAACACGTTTTCTTCACCGGAAGCGCGTGAACCGAAGACTCCTGTCCACCCATTAATCTGACGGATCGGTATGACAGTTGTGAAGCTGAATGTCTGTGAAGCACCGTCACCATTCACACCAACATCCACAGTTTTGGTATCGCGCGGTAAATCAGCAAACTGCGCATACGCGGGTATTGCAGGCAGCATTAAACCTATGACCCCGACAAGAAACAGCAATGATCGTCTCAATTGAATATCGCTGAAATAGGTTAACCGCACCTTTATCAGACTTTCCATTTTCCTCCTCAATTTGGCAAAATTCCGGTGAAAGGAGCTTTAGACATCTAATTTTGCTTATTTTTTAGCGTTTGCTCCCTCGTCCATGCCGATTAATCCCTGGTTCCCCTATACAGAAGCGAGAATAAATATGCACCTATAGGCGCGCCAACGAGACAGCCACTCAATGCCCAACTAAACTGAAGTTTTTTCGTCTTGACCTTATAGGCATCATAGTAGAAAGCAACATATTGCGGGGACTTACCGAGTACGCGTGCAGTCGGCATAAAAGGTTGGTAACGCTGTGAAAAAATAGGACCGATTAAGGGAAAAAAACAGCCAGTACTGAACCACAAAGTTCTATTGAGATGTGCGCCTGCGTCTTTTTCAGCATCTTTTACGGCTTGCGCAGCAACAGACTGTAGCGCATCCGGTGTAACGGCTGGATCCTCGACCTCAACAATCTCGTACCGTTTTGTTTCGATAACGTCGTACTGTTTCGGACGTCCATCGACTTCTACAGTGATCCGCTCATTTTCTGCGCAAAGCCCCAACGAATACGTTCCGAAGATGAAAGTAATTATTAAAATTCTGAATAAGATGAAATGAAAATTTATTTTCACTCTCTTTTTCTCCTTTAGATGTTTGTTATCAAGAGGCTTTATTAATCTCGGCGCGCGAAAACGATTGCGTGCTAATTGAGTTTCTGATAGATATGTCCGGTAGCAGTAGCTGGCCAAAAAAGGACTAATAATTCACCGTCCCATGTATAATTACTCACAATCGGTTCAGTAGTTCCATCAGAGGACCAGTAGATCGTTCCTTTTCTCTCATCAAACGGCTCAATCAATTTATACGAACCGAAAAAAAACGCACCGCTCGCTTGGTATTCCCGGGTAAATGTTGCAGTTGTTAGCCGCATGGATCCGAAGGCTTCAGTCGTTTCACCGGCTAATTGGGTTCGGACAAGTTCATACACACCACTGAGTGCTTCAGCGACCCTATATGATTTTGAAAACACGATAATTGCGGCAGACTTAGAAACAGTCTCCTCACCCTGATCCCTGACAGCTACATGAATCCTAACCGTCTCGTCGGGCGCGATTTCTGAATCTCGGAGTTCCGGAGCTGTCCACTGAACCGCTGCGCCGTCTTCGGAAGTTAATGTTCCGGCTGATACCTCCCATGTGTAAGTTAAGTCATCATTCTCAGGGTCGGAAACGCCGACTTTAAGTTCAACACTTTCCCCGTAGCGCACCTCTTTTGGCACAGTGAACGTATTGATTTCAGGTGGATCGTTTGTCCAGATTTCATACGCGTCACAACCACCCAATATTAACAATTGACAGGTTAACAGAAGAAATACCGCTAACCGAGCAGTGTAAGGAATAGGATTTAAAATTTTCATAACATTCTCCTTTTTAACAACCAACAAAAAGATACTAACGCAACACTGCTGTAGCACCCTATCTAAAAATTCAAAGCCATTTTTTGCATTTAAAAAAGATAAGCATGCCAATACTAACGCCTAACATGACTAACAGAATAACTGGGTATCCCCACTGCGATTCTAATTCTGGCATGAACTTAAAATTCATTCCATAAATACCGGCGATGAAAGTTAGCGGAATAAAGAAGGTAGCGACGATAGTCAATACCTTCATGATTTCATTCATCCTATGACTCACTGCCGAGGTATAGACATGAAACAGTCCTGAAACAGCCGATCGGATCATCTCTAACATCTGAATTATCTGAGTGAGATGATCGTAAACATCGCGGAAGTATCGGCGTGTATTTTCGCCAAGTAATGGGATTTCATCAGCCAAAATCTCAATGAGAACATCCCGTAACGGGAAAATCGGTCTACGTAGCAGCTGCTGTTCCTCTCTTAAAACATTGACTTTCGCGAGCGTTTCTGGTGACGGGTCCTTCATGATCTCTTCTTCCAAGACTTGTATCCGTTCATTGATTTCATCAAGGACAATGAAATAGTGGTCAACAATAATATCTATCAAGGCATAAGCAAGGTAACCGGATTGCATCCGCCGAATCCTGCCTTGGGCATTTCGGAGTCTATTTCGGATAGATGTGAAGATTTCGCTACGGTTTTCTTGGAGGGACAAAACAAAATTGGGACCGATGATAAGACTAATTTGCTCTCTGGAGATCCTTTCGGATGCAGCGTTATATTCGAGACTTTTGAGAATGATAAAGACATAGTCTTCCGAGACCTCTATCTTAGGAAGTTGGGTTGGACTCATCATATCCTCAAGTAAAAGCGGATCGACACCAAAGTACTTCCCAATCTCTTCAATGATAGGTATCTCATGAATTCCTTCAATTTGAATCCAAGTTACACTCTCAGTATCTATGAAAGGTACGCACGCCTCAATTGTTTGAACTTCCGCTTCTTGAAAGTGTATTTCATCGTAATCAATGATAGTAATCCGAACAGGGTCCGTTCGCTCTTCACCAAGATAAACAAGGGTCTCGGGGGGCTGTCCGACTTTTTGCGTATATCTTTTAAATGGGTTCAATAATGGAATTTTCAACTCAACACCATCGAATAAGTTATGTTGACAATGTAATCCAAGAAACAAAATAGCCCGAGTAAACAACGGGTATATATATTATACAGCAGCAACCGTTTTGTCAAGTTAAATCAGAAATACTGCGATGCACTTTCCGACCTTTAGCGGTGCATAGCAGATCAGGTAAATCGCCTACAACTGAGTTCCTAAGAAAGTGCCTTAATTTGCCAAAAAAACGTATCTGTGATATTGTAACGCAACAGACTGACACACTGACTAAAAAGGGGAAAATCATGGCGGTTCAGATTGCAATTATCGGATGTGGTGGGATGGCGAATGGGCATCTCAACGCCTATCTTACCATACATCAAACAGCTCCTGGAAAAGTGGAACTTGTCGCGATGTGCGATGAAGTCAAAGATCGGGCGGATCAATTCGCGGAGCGAGTTAAAGAGGTAACAGGTAAAAAACCAGCAGTATTTGATGACACCGATGCTATGCTCGCAACCGCGGACCTGGACGGTGCTGACATCTGTACGTCTCATGCGCATCACCACATCAATGCGATAAAATGTCTCAATAACGGTGTCAACGTCATGGTCGAAAAACCGATGGGCGTTACCGTCAAAGCGAGCCATGCGATTATTAACGCCGCGAAAGCGAATAATAAAATCGCTGCAACCGCTGAGAATATCCGACGGATGCCGAGTCGGCGCACGGCAGAATGGTTGATGAATGAGAAACAGATGCTCGGTGATTTGCGGACATTTTCCGCACAGCACGCCAGTTATCGCGCTCCCAACCCACAAAGCGATTGGCATTGGCGACTTGACCTGACACTCGGTGGCGGTGGCATGGTCATGGATTCTGGCGCGCACTACTGCGATACCATACGCTATCTCTTTGGTGACCCGAGTACTGTCTATGCACGCGTCTGCCAGTTTGAAGATTTACGCGTCACCAAAGCAGGAGAAATCGTCAAAAACGAACAAGAGGACACATGGATAGCGACCATCAACTTCAAAAGTAGAGTCATCGGACTTTGGACGTGTACATGGGCAGCGATTGGACACGATTTGCATCACGTCGTCTACTACGGCAGCGAAGGTTGTCTACTCGACAGCGGCGACATCTTCCACGGTCCCTTTGATGGCGCGGAAGTCATCCTGAAAGATGGGACCCGCCATAGCATGGAAAATCTTATCGCTGATTACATGGCAAGCCTGTCAGATGAAGAAAAATCGAGACTTTTCCCCCACAATTTCACCGATGGCGTGGTACTGGAATGCTACGATTTTGTAGATGCAATAGCACACAACCGTCCGCCCGAACTCGATGCCGAAGTAGGACTTCGCGCAAAATCTATCTGTGAAGCGATTTACGAGTCCAATGCATGTGGACAAGCAGTAGACTATGAGGAGGTAGTGGCAGGAAACATTGAAGTCTACCAGAAACCGATTAATGAACGCTGGAGCCTTTAATTGTCTAAACAGGAACGCACACCAATAAAGTCTACGATAGATCGCCAGCGTGAAACTGAAAGATTGAGCGACTCTCCACAAAAACCGATCGGCTATATTGAATTGATTCGGCAGAATGCTAACTTCCGTTGGCTCTGGTGCGGACAGATTGTGAGTCTTCTCGGAGATTGGTTTAACCTTATCGCTTCTGCAATATTAATCACAGAGTTGACCGAGTCTGGACTTGCCATAGGGGTTCTGTTTACGATTCGGATGTTAGCCCCTTTTGTTGTTACGCCACTTGCTGGGATATGTGCAGACCGCTACAATCGCAAACACCTTTTAATTATTACCGATATTGTACGCGTTTTCATTGTTTTCGGATTTCTTTTTGTCCGTGACGCAAGCGATATCTGGTTGCTCTATACACTGACGGCCCTTCTGTTTGCGGTCAGTGGTTTTTTCAGTCCTGCTCGGAGTGCGATTCTGCCAGATATTACCACGCCGCGCGAACTCGGGACGGCTAACGCCCTTGGCGCCGCCTCATGGTCGGTAATGCTGGCGGTTGGTGCCGCTATCGGTGGTTTGACGACAGGCCTCTTCGGTAGCCAGACCGCTTTCGTCATTGACGGATTCACTTTCATCCTTTCAGCGGGTTTTCTGTTTGGTGTCAAATTGCCGGATGCACCCTCTACAGCAACTGATCATCAGGCACGCGTGAGATTAACAGCATTCCGCTATATGCGTCAGCACCCGGACATTTTCTTTATCGCGATGCATAAAGCGGCTATCGCCCTGCTACTTTCCTCCGGTTTTCAAGTTGTGCAAATAGAAATTGCTAAGGATTACTTCGTCATCGGGGTCGGGGGTGCAATCAGTTTGGGATTGATGTATTGTGTGAATGGGATTGGCAGCGGCATCGGACCGATTCTGGCGCGCCGCTGGACCGGTGACCGGGACAAACCCCTTCGGATCAGCATTAGCCTCGGTTATCTGATTGGCGTACTTGGGTTGGCGATTGTTGCCCCTCTTTTCGGTTTGGTTGAAGTGCTTATCGGTGGGTTCATCCGAAGCATCGGTGGCGGAATTGCGTGGGTGTTTTCAACGCAACTCCTCCTACAACGCGCCCCAAACGAGATTCGAGGACGCATCTTCGGGACCGAGTTCGCGCTTTTTACACTCATGGGGGGGATCGGCACGGCAATTATTGGTGCATTATTAGATCAGTTCGAGACCCGTACGATTCTGTGGGGCATGACAGGGTTACCACTTATCCCGGCAGTCTTGTGGTGGTTATGGCAGATACGTTACAATCGGCTGAAACAAGAATAGATATTTGTTTCCGGTAGGAGGAAACTTAGCTACCTGTCCTCTCTCGGTAGGAGCGATCTCTGAATCGCGATTCCAGGTTTCCAAAATCTGGTCCCTATCCCCTACCAAATGCCTCCTAAAAAATCCAGTTTTTTGTTTTTTTCAAATTATGCAAGTTTTCTACCCTAAAATTTCGTCACTAATAATGATAGGGTACGAACCGTATCGCGTCGCGTAATTTTAAGAGACACTGCATTTGATTAAGCCTTTTGGCGAATGCAGACATGAACCCATCTGTTCATTGTCAGGACTTATGCAGAGATACGCTAAATCGCATCACTACAAACAGACGGACCTTGGAAATATGCGTGTTTCTCAAAAGCGTCAGGTTCGTAGTGGCGCAATTCTGCAGCGTACACGCCCAAATGCGAAGTGCATTATTGCGCCTTGCGTAAGTCCTACATTGAAATAAAAAGGATGCTTGTATGGAAATAGAAAACGATGCGCAATTGATTCAACGTATTTTATCGGGCGATGACTCGGCATTCAATACGTTAGTCCAAAAGTACCAAAAGGGCGTTCACGCACTCGCGTGGCGGAAGATCGGCGATTTTCATTATGCTGAAGAGATTACCCAAGATACCTTCTTACAAGCATACAAAAATCTCTCTACACTCTCGAACCCTGACCAATTTGCGGGATGGCTCTATGTTATTGCCACTCGACTCTGCATTGATTGGCAGCGAAAGCCAAAATTTGTGCCACAATCTCTGCAGGGGGTGTCTGTGAAAGAAATAGAAGAATCCACGTATGCGCGTTATATATCAGAAAAACAAGAGACAGCATCCAGAGAACGTCGTTACGAAATCGTCGAAAAAATTTTGAAAAGGCTCCCAGAGAGCGAACGCACAGTTGTCACGCTTCACTATCTCGGTGAAATGACAGCAAAGGAAATTGGTAAGTTCCTGGGGGTTTCTGTAGGGACAATTGATAGTCGTCTCCACCGGGCACGAGAACGTTTGAAAAACAATGAAGAACTTTTGGTTCAAGAAGTACTCAAAGGCGTACATCTATCGGCGAATATAAGTCAGAACATTATGCGGGAAGTTGCTGACCTGAAACCGACACCCGATCCAGCGCAAAGCCCGCTGCTACCCTGGGCAGCTTTGGGCGCGGCAGCAGTTTTCATCGCTTTATTGCTTGGGGGCAGCAATCAATACCTCACGCGTTTTCAACCCCCTTATAGTTTCGAGGCAGAATCTCAACCCACGATCGAAATTATTGACGTACCTCCTGTTTTGGAACTTGACGCAAAACCTGCTGTGCGAAATCAAGCTGGGCAAGTTGGCACGACGGATAAAAAGGACAGCACCGGTTCACAGGTATCTGAGCAGGTCTCAACATCCAATGCGCTGGCATCTCCAGAGGACGTTGCGACATGGATGCCAGATCCAAACTTGCGTGCCGTAGTTCGCGAAGCACTTCGGATTCCGGATGATGATCCACTGACGCGATCGGACATGAAAGGATTGACAGCATTGAGTGCCGAAGAACGTCGGATCACAAGTCTCAGAGGGTTGGAATATGCAACGAACTTGACAAGCGCGCTGCTTGAAGGTAATCCTATCTCAAATCTTTCACCGTTAGCAGATCTCGTCCAACTGCGAATGCTGAATATGGCAGTCTGTCAGATTTCAGATATTCGTCCGCTGGCAAATTTGACGCGCTTGGAGAGTCTTCGCCTTCACGCCAACCAAATTGAAGACATTACACCGCTCACAAATTTAACAAGGCTCACAGATTTGTGGCTGGCTGATAATTTCATTGCAGATGTCCGTCCACTTGAAAACCTAAAACTGCTGGAAGAATTACGGATTCACAGAAATCTGATTGCGGATTACAGCCCACTTGGTGCCCTTTCCCTTGTCAATTTTCAATATGATGAAAGTTACGAATCGCCGGGCCTTCCCATCCAAGCACGACTCCAAAACCGGAGTTCTCCTTCTATTTTCAATGCATGGGGGTGCCTATCAAACCGACCTGCATTATCGTATGAAGCCCGATTAGCATATCACGATCTATCTTGGAGTCCCGAATTTGGCTTACGTTTCCAAAGAACTGCGCACGGATTTCAGCTAGCTGGAAGCTTGGTGGAAACTGGAAAACGGCGTGATGCATTAATCAAGATAAACCCCGATAAGATTTTCATTCTTGAGATTCGGATGAGGAGTGCGGATCCTGAGTCGCCTTTTTATAAAGCCACATACAATGCTGATTTTCCTTGGATAAGAGACGCAGCCGAAAACAGAGTCTCAGCGGGGGGGATGCAGATAGAAGTTTCTTAATCGATTTTACACATCGTGATGCACAGGACATAATCGTTCAACAAGCACTTGCTGTTAAAAAGTGTGGACTTTACGACGGTATTTATATCGACTGGTGGAACGAGGACATGCCAGTTCTTAACGGATATCGGACGTTGATAGCAGAGCAGCAGGCGCGATCGGTGATTCTGGAACGTATCCGCACCGAGGTTGGAGATGATTTCCTAATAATCGTCAATTCAGGTCGTAGTAAACCGATACAGGCAGCACCTTACATTAACGGGCTCTTTATCCAAACAGACCGTGATCACGCGGGGGGTTACAGTTACGAGGGATTGATGGACATTGAAAGCACGTTATCTTGGGCAGAGAAAAACCTCCGTTCGCCACAGGTCAATTGTCTCAAAGGTCGAGGTGTTGAAACCGAAGTTCTTGATAGTGCAACAAACCGTCGTTGGATGCGTGTGTTTACGACGATGGGACTTACACATTCCGACGGCTATATACTGTACACCACAGGCATTAAATACTTTATCCATAAACATGATTGGCGTACCTTTGAGATAAGGCACAAAGTAGAACATGAACGAGGTATAAAGCACACCCATCATAACGATATCTATTGGTACGACTTCTGGGATGCACCGCTGGGTAAACCTATTGGTGAGAAGGCACAGCCACACAAAAACCGAAAAGGGCTATTTATCCGCCAGTTCACCAACGGCTGGGCAGTATATAATCGGAGTGGACAAGCACAGGATATAGTGTTACCGGAGGTCACAAAGCGAGTCGGGGGCGGTGTCACGGCACGATTGCACACCGTCCCGGATTTAGATGGCGAGATTTTCTTAAAAAGACGATAGACACCTCACAAAGGAGATAAAACGGAATGCAAATCGCTAAAAAGCGACACATTTTCATTAGCACACTTACCCTTTATGCTGTGCTTTTCTTGATTCCACTGACGACAGTGGCACAAATTGTTAGTATTCCCGATGTGAACCTTCGCAACGCGATTAATAAGGCACTCGACAAGGTGCCGACTGCCCAGATTACTGTGGAAGATATGCGAGCACTCAGGGAACTTCGGATAGAAAACAGAGATATTCAGAATTTGAAGGGACTCGAAGCTGCCACACACCTTGAGTTCCTTTGGATTAATGGCAATTCGATATCCGACCTATCGCCGCTTGCAGGATTGATCAAACTGCGCGACGTGAATATCCGACATAACAACATATCTGACATATCATCGCTCTCAGGATTAATTAGCTTGCGCTGGTTAGATATTAGTGCTAACCAGATAGTTGACATATCGCCGGTCAAAGGATTGACGAACTTACGGGGGATATCTGTTAGTGAGAACCATGTAACCGACTTATCACCGCTTGCCAGTTTAATAAAGCTTGAATGGGTTGGTGTGAGTGAGAATCCTTTTGCGGATCTCACGCCGCTCTCCGGATTAATCAACTTAAAGGATTTTAAATCTTGGGGGACCCCTATATTTAATCTTGGGGCTTTGGCAGAATTACCGAAACTATGGAGGATAGATATTTGTGGTGGCGAGTTGTCGGATATCTCTGCTTTGGGGAGGATAACAACTTTGCGAGTCCTCTATCTTGCAGGGAACGCTATATCAGACATCTCGGCGTTGGCGAATTTAAAGAAGTTGACACGCCTGAATCTTAAACACAACGCGGTATCTGATCTATCCCCGCTTGCGGGATTAAAAGGGTTGACGTGGATAGACCTCCGCGACAATAACATTTCAGATGTTTCTCCACTCGGAACAGTGAATAACCTAACATGGATTGACCTTGCGGACAATAGGATAACGGATGTGTCCGCGCTCTCTTCTCTGCAGCGTTTGACATGGTTGAGCCTTGGTGGCAATACAATAACAGATGTGTCGACTTTAGAAAGATTTTCTGCGACGACATCTATCTTGTACTCGGATGTTGTTAATTCGCCGATGCCCCCACCGGGTCCGAAAATAGAGGGACCTTGGCTATGGGCCGTTGTGCCAGGGACGAGTGTTGGCGACACAGACCTACTCTCAAAAGCGAGCGGCGGTGCCACAACGGAGGTGAAAGTTTCCACTTTTGGGGCAAAAGAGGGTAAGGCGGTTGGCGATAGGAAGTGGAGCGAGTGGACGGCTCACACGCTCTCACCTACCAGTACCAACAATATCGACGAAATGGCAGCCGACCTTGGTTGGGACATAAGAGCGGCGGGATATAAGCATGTCGTCTACGGTTGTGTCGCGTTGAATGCACCGCGTCAACAGGACACCACGATGCTCGTCGGCAGCAATGACGGGGTCAAGGTTTGGCTCAACGGCGAGTTGGTTCACTACAATCCTGTCATCCGATATGCAGATGATTATCAGGACGCATTCCCTGTCACGTTGAATCAGGGCGATAATGTGTTGTTGGTCGCTATTGACAATCGCAACCACGATGGCGGATTTAGCGGTTTCTTTGGGTTTGCCGAAGACGCGGACTATACAGTGAACCACCCCGATAAAAAAATCGAGATCGAAGTACCCGCTCATGATGTAAATGAAGATGGGATCACAGATTTTTTTGACCTCATTTTGGTCGGACAGGATTTCGGGAACGAGAATGCCATCAGCGCACGAACAGACGTAAACGGCGATGGGAAACGCGATATTCGGGACCTCGTTCTTGTGGCGAGTCATCTTGGTAACCTTAGTGGCATCGCTGCTGCGCCTGCTACGCTCGCTATTGGCAATATGAGAATAGATCCAGAGATGATACGGGCATGGATCGCGCAAGCAGAAGTTGAAGATGACGGCTCGCTTGCATTTCAGCAAGGAATAGCCAACCTCCAGCAGCTCTTAGCGGTGTTAGTTCCCGAAAGCACAGCGTTATTGCCGAACTATCCGAATCCGTTTAACCCAGAGACGTGGATACCGTATCAACTTGCTGAAGCTGCTGAAGTTAGACTGTGTATCTATGCGATGAATGGGGTATTGGTGCGGACGTTGGATTTAGGACATCAACAGGCTGGTACTTACCAAATCCGTAGTCAAGCAGCGTATTGGGATGGACACAATGAAGTCGGTGAACCCGTTGCCAGTGGTGTCTATTTCTATACCCTCACCGCAGGCGATTTTAAGGCTACCCGAAAAATGCTCATCAGGAAATAGGAATCTCTTTGCGTATTGATTTCACTATAACGTGAGTTTGATAAAAGCATATTGTAGCGCAAACTTTCCAGTTTGCGCCAATAGCACACAAACTGGAAAGTTTGTGCTACAGGGGTCGCAAGGTGGACCTTAGGAGAAAGGACCTATTATTGAACGCATGTCATTTATTATCAAACTGGCGTTCACTATAGGAAGATTAATGATGAAACTTATCAAATACTGTTACTTCGCTTTCTTAACATTCATTGCACTTGGATTTTCAACGGCTGATGCACAACAAACCCTGGCGCAAGACGCGGACGCTATCTTGAAACAAAACTGTCTCATTTGCCACGAACCTCTGATTGAATCGGCAGAAAACTTAATTGATTCCGGGGTGGTCGTCCGAGAAAAACCTGATGAATCCGAACTCTATACACGGCTTCTTGAAGACGATCCAGCAAAACGGATGCCCTTTAACGCAGACCCTCTTTCCGAAGCCACGATTCGGACCATCCACGACTGGATTCAAGCAGGGGCACCGAGTTGGGAGAGCCAGCACGAGGTCAACTTCATTACGACCGATACGATGCTCACGGCTATCCAGCGGCATCTGGAAACACTGGATTCCTTCGATCGTCCCTTCGCCCGCTATTTTACAATAACGCACCTCTATAACGCTGGTGAAAGTCCGAAGACACTTGGTGATTATTGGGCCGCACTCTCGAAACTGGTGAATAGTCTCTCTTGGGTGAGAGATATTACCAATCCACAACCTATTGATGAACAGGAGACAATCTTCTACATCGACTTAGGCGATTATGACTGGGATCGACTCGATGTCTGGACACAGCTTGAGAATATTTATCCTTATGGCATCGAATATGATGCCGAGCTGAAAGCCGGGCTCCACGCGAAACTAACGCACCTCCGCGAAGAGATGGCGTGTGAAGTGCCGTTTGTCCACGTGGATTGGTTTCTTGCGACAGCCTCGCTGCCGCCGCTGTATCACGACATTCTGGATCTGCCAACAACCGATCGTGAACTTGAGCGGAAGTTGGGGATAAACGTTGCCCAGAACCTCCAGCGTTACCCGGGGCGGAAGGTATGGCGTGCGGGGTTCAACGATTCAGATGTGTCGCAGCATAATCGCGTTGTGGAACGTCACACGTCTCCGTACGGGGCATATTGGAAAAGTTACGACTTCGCGGGAAGCGCGGAAATACAGAATGTCTTTATCAATCCACTTTCCTTTAGACATGATGGCGGTGAGATCGTTTTCAATCTCCCCAACGGTTTACAAGCATACTATATCACGGATGCCGACGGGAACCGGATAGACGCGGCACCAATAGAGATCGTTTCCAACCCGGCGGCGAGAGATCCTACTGTGCGAACGGGGCTATCGTGTATCGGTTGCCATGCAAAGGGGATGCAGCGGTTTGAAGATGAGGTGCGTGCGGATGCTGAGAACAAGGTAGATCCTCCTTTTAACAAGGAGCAGGTGTTGCGTTTGTATGTCCCCCAAGCCGTGATGGACGAGCACTTGGATAGTGATACGCAATATTTCAAGGAAGCACTTGAAGCGACGGGTAATGCGTTTGGCGTTGACGGCGCAGAGCCCGTTCAGTTTCTCTCTGAAAGGTTTCAATATGATCCGTTGGATGCGGCTCACGCTGCGGCGGCTTTAGGTTTAGAAACAGAGGTGCTGCGTGCCAAGATAGAGGAGAACCCAAGTTTACAGAACTTAGGGTTGGCGAGTCTGCTCATTGATGATGGAAATGTGCAGCGTGACGCATGGACCTCGAGCTTTGAGGCAGTTGTTGCTTGCTTATATGGTGATGATTGTGTCGTCCCCGAGATACCAGTTTCCATATCGCCCCTAACACCGTTTTCTGAGCTGATTCCCGACGTGAATCTGCATGCAGTGATTGCCGAAGCACTCGGTAAGGCACCGGATGAATTAATTGCGAAGGCGGATCTCGCGAACTTAACGCAGCTTGAAGCCGATGGAGCCAGCATCACCGATTTGACAGGACTTGCGTATGCGACGAAGTTGGAACGGATAGTGTTGCGGCACAATGCAATATCGGATTTATCACCATTGGCGGACTTGATAAGCCTGCATGACATCCATTTGGCCGGGAATAGGATAACTGATGTCTCACCACTGGCGCGTTTGATTAATGTGCGCCAGCTGGGGCTTGAGGAGAACACCATTACCGATTTATCACCACTGAAAGCGTTAGTGTCGCTGAACCGGATAGGGCTTGATGGCAATCCTGTCTCCGACGTTTCGCCGCTTGCTGGCATATTTCCTTTGAGAGACCTCACTGCTACACGCACTGCCATTTCAGATTTCTCTCCATTAGCAAAGTTGCCCAGACTCCAACGGATAACATTTGGCGATGATAGGTCGATAAAAACCCTTCCGTCTCTGCAAGGATTAAAAGCACTGAGGCGATTGGAAATTTTTGGCTCCGGTATCTCGGATATTTCTGGCTTAGCGGGGTTAGCGCAAGTGACATCGTTAGTGCTCAACGATAACTCGATAGCAGATGTATCGCCCTTGGCGGGGTTAACAGGTTTGACCGATTTGCACCTTGAGTCTAACCTTATATCGGACGTATCGCCCCTTGCAAAGTTAACAGATTTGAAATTTTTGAATCTTAGAAACAACAGCATCTCAGATGTGTCGTCCCTGGCGGGGTTAACTCGCTTGGAACACCTTAATCTCTACAACAACGCGATATCGGATTTTTCACCGTTAGAAAAATTATCTGAGAAAACCTCTATCGTCTCGGTTGACAACCCAGGGTTCCCCATAGAGGGTCCGAAACTAACAGGTCCGTGGTTGTGGGTGATGGTGCCAGGGGAAGGTTTTTATGAGAGTAGGGATTTGCTTGCCCGAGCAAGCGGCGGAAAAGTGACAACGTTGAAAGTTGCGACCGATGGCGTAACGGCGGGAGCACCCGTCGGCAGTCGCGTGTGGACCTCCCATAAAATTGATACCGAACATGGGAACAATATTAATAAAATGCTGGATGCCATCGGTGCTGAAACAGATGACGCGAGAACAGACCAGGTAGTGTATGGCTCTATTGTTTTGAATGTGAACAGGGAACAGCGGACGACAATGCTCGCGGGTGGCGCCGCGGGTTATAAGGTTTGGCTTAACGGAGCGTTGGTTCGTGAGAATGATCGTAGTGAGTATCACAGTTACGAGGAATTTTTCCCTGTCAGGTTGAAACAAGGGAAAAACGTTCTGTTGGTTGCTATTCGCAATGCGAATTGGGCGTGGAGAGGCTTTTTTGGGTTTACCCCTGATGCCGAATATACGGTGTTAGCACCTGACTCTGGATTCTCGATTTCCACAGATACTACGCGGATTGAGGTCGACACAACGTTTACCGTCCACCTCAAGACAGCGGACATCACCGATTTAGCCGGTTGGCAAACCGATATTACCTTTGATCCCACTGTGCTGAAAGCAAACAAGGTCAGCGAAGGGGATTTTCTTAAACAGGTGGGCGGAAGTACCCGCTTCCAAGAAGGCACGATTCAGAATACGCGAGGCAGGATTACCGGTTTAAGAACCGTGAGGACCTCACGAGGCGGGGTCAGCGATCAAGGTACCCTCCTTTCGATCCAGTTCACCGCACTCGCAAGCGGAGGGACGCGCGTGACGCTCCGTAACTTCCGAGCTGGTTCGAGTACCGGTAAGCCAATTGTTTCTCCGCCTATTGAAATGTTCATTGTTGTCGAAGGACAACCTGCTGCACCAACACTTATCCCAGAAGGGACAGCTTTATTCCACAACTATCCAAATCCGTTCAATCCAGAGACATGGATACCTTATCAATTGGAACAACCCGCGGACGTGAAAATCGCTATCTATGCTGCGAATGGGCAGTTGGTTCGGATGTTAAATTTAGGGCATCAGGCTGCGGGATATTACATAGGTAGAAGGCGTGCCGCACATTGGGATGGCAAAAACACTGTTGGTGAACCTGTCGCAAGCGGTGTCTATTTTTATCAATTGCGGGCAGACAATTTGTCATTTCTGCGAAAGATGGTTATCCTCAAATAGTATCAAATGATTTTTTTATAGTTCCTCGCGGTTCGTTGTGGTTATTTCCGTATCTTATAGTAAAATCTATAATTAATTGGGCACACTCAAACAGTCTGAATGCCTATGACAGGCATTCAGACTGGCACAACCTAACAGGTTATGCTACAAAGATGTCTATTTATTTTTAGGATTCACTATACCCCCTAAATCCCCTTATCAGACGGACTTTAAGATGGGTGCCTATTCTTTCCACCGCTGAATCAGTTTTGTATCTATCCCAAACTGATCAAGAATTTTGGTCACAACAAAGTTGAGCAGATCATCAACATTCTTTGGAAAGTGGTAGAACCCCGGCATCGCAGGTAACACGCAGACCCCCATACGCGACAACTTAAGCATATTTTCTAAATGAATCGAACTTAACGGAGTCTCGCGCGGCACAAGTACAAGTTTACGCCGCTCCTTGATACACACATCCGCGGCGCGTTGGATAAGGTTCCGTGAGATACCTCCGGCAATAGAAGCGAGACTTCCCATGCTACACGGCACCACAATCATCCCCTCAGTGCGAAAAGAGCCGCTGGCAATCGGTGCAGCAATGTCTGATTCATGGTGGTAAACAACTCGCGGCGAGGAGATGCCAATAAGCGACTTCAGTTCAAAATTATTGAGGTCTATCTCGATCTGAAGTTCTTCCGACAGCGCACGCGCACCCGATGCAGAAATCGTCAAATGTACCTCTATATCCTCATGCTGCGTGAGAACTTCAAGCAGGCGTACCCCATAGACCCCTGCGCTCGCGCCTGTTATCCCTACAATTAATCGTTTCAATTATTTAGATACTCCTCAGAGAAAGTTATACCTATATCTCAGACTGTGTCGCGCCTGTAAAGTGTATCTATTGTATCCATGTTGGAGAAAATATCAAGGATAAACTGCTGTGGTACGAACTACTTGACAGAAAAGTGCACAACGGGTAAATTAAGCGCAGAGACCTATTTGACATAAATTGCTGCTCATAAATGTCCATCACGAGGAACATAATGAACATCGCTGTCTTAGATACCCCAACGCTTGTCGCGGATTTGGACGTACTTGAACAGAACATAGATGGAATGGCACAGCACTGTCAACAACTCGGCATTCCGCTACGTGTTCACACCAAAACGCATAAGGTGCCAGAAATCGCTAAACTGCAAATCGCCGCCGGTTCCCAAGGTATCACCTGTCAGAAATTGGGTGAAGCCGAGGTGATGGTGGATGCAGGCGTTGACAACATCCTTATCCCATATAACATCGTCGGGAAACCGAAACTGAAACGGTTAACTGCACTCGTCCAACGCGCGCGAATTACCGTCGCACTCGATTCAGAGGAGACCGCAACCGGTATCTCTCAACAAGCAATTGCTGACAGTTGTGTTGTGCCTGTTATCGTGGAACTTGATACCGGAAGTGGACGCTGTGGTGTGCAATCGCCGCAAGCAGCCCAACGCCTCGCGCAACAGATTATGGAAATGCAAGGCATTGATTTCCAAGGTATCATGACGTATCCAAGCAACATGAGAGCGAAGCCATTTATCGAAGAAACGCTTGACTTGCTCTCAAGCGATGGCATTCCTATAAACATCATCAGTGGTGGTGGCACGGGTTCTGAAGCAGCATCGAAGGAAATCGGCTGTACAGAAACCCGTAGCGGATCTTACGTCTACGAAGGCATGACCCGCATCGGTAATTCAGATATGCTAACACCTGAGCGGTGCGTCTTACGCGTGATCGTAACCGTTGTCAGCACACCAACGCCTGATCGGATTATCATTGACGGTGGGATGAAGACTTTTACCAGTTATCCACCAACGCCTTATGGGCATATCATTGAACATCCCGACGCGAAAATTTATGGTATGTCCGTTGAACACGGGCATGTCGATGTCAGTGAATGTTCACACCGATTTAAGGTGGGTGAGCAGCTCTCGGTTATCCCGCTACATCAAGGCATGACGAGCAATCTTCACGACAAACTCGTAGGTCTACGCGGCGATCAAGTTGAAGCCGTCTGGCAAATCGCCGGTAGAGGCAAAGTTTTTTAGTTCAGCGCAAGTGTATAACAATAGTTTTTTCAATTAAGAGGGTAAATCATGATTCTACCGACACCCGAGCAAAAAGCACAATGGGAAGCAGAAGGGTACCTTGTCTTTGAAAATGCAATTCAGGGAGAGGATCTCAAGCGACTTCAAAACGCTTTCGACTATTGGGCTGACGCATGCAAAGCGGAATGGCTGGATAGAGTCGAAGCAGGGGATGCCGTCGCAACCTTCTATGACATCCCGAATCCACTTGAAAAAGACCCGGTTTTCATTGATATTATTGACTATCCAAGTTATTATGGGGCGTTGATGGCGTTCACCGACCACGACCTGATCCTATTGGGACCACAGGTTCGGACGGTGGCACCGTGGCCCGTGAGTTATACCGGCTGGCACCCTGATGTAGGACAGAGCAACCCACTCCACATTAAGGTACAAATCTACGTCAACGATGTCGAGCCTGGAAGTGGCGAATTCGGCTTTGTGCCGGGCAGTCATAAACCCGATTCGGGGCCCTACACGCGCCCGATGCGGCAAGAGAGCATGACCGGACATAAGACCTTTCCGGGTAAAGCAGGCACAGCGATTATGTTCAATTCCTGCGGATGGCACGTTTCAATGGATAATCACTCCGATACACCGCGTAAATCGATTATCCTGATCTACGAGAAACGGACACCCGGTCGCATTGGACCCGAACAGTTTGCATCCATTTCAGACTATTGCCAGACTCCAGAACGTCGTAAATTGTTTAGCTTAGACGGCTAATCAAAGGAGCGGTATCATAATGCCACGAATTGACGCGCATCTGCACGTATTCACAAAAGCCTCCGCCGAGTTTCCGAGGGAGATATCAGACATTTGGCCCGCGGAACGGGAAGAACCTGTCGAAAAGCTCTTAGACGAGATGGAAAAACATCAGATCGATCAGGCAGTCCTTGTCCAAATGGCAGGCGCGAGCATAGCAAACCATCGTTACCTGCTGCGCTGTCTCAAAGAATATCCAAACCGATTTTTAGGAATTGGATTGGTCCCAGAGGGGCATCCGAACCCTGCTGACCACATGGCGGAACTCACAGATAACACTGGGATTATCGGATTCCGGTTCTCGACATTCGGAGGACCGCGTGATATTTTCGCAAAAATGGATGTCCGCGAGTTCGCGGCGTATCCGATCTGGGAGTGTGCTGCTGAACGCGATTATGTGTTGTGGCTCTATCCGAACGCTATCAATGCACATCTCTTGCCATACCTGATAGAAGCATTCCCACAAGTACGGATTGTGCTAAACCATCTCGCTGTGTGCCCAGGCGCAGGCAAATTCAGTTGGGACGCATTCGGGAGACCCCAGGTTCAGGTGACAGGTTACAACCTTTTTATGCACACGACCTATCGCCTCGCGCGCTTTGAAAATGTTAATGTGCATCTCTCCGGTCAGTACGCCTTTAGCAAGGAAGAATTTCCCTATAAAGATTTGGCGGGATGGCACCATGGTCTTTTGGGTGGCTTTGGCGCGAAACGATTGATGTGGGCAACCGATTTTCCATGGATATTGGAAGAACCGGGGTACGGTAAACTGACGACAGTTATAGAAGAATTGCTACCCAATTTATCTGAAGCAGAACTGGCTGACATTATGGGCGGAAATGCGAAACGGATTTTACGTTTTCCTGACTCGTAAGGTATTGGAACTGACGAAAAGCTCTTCAGTATCTGTTTTTGGCTTGAAATTCAAACGCACTCTCAATCTGTTCAAGCTTTAGCAACGTAAGCTGCGGAGACAAATGAATCGCTATCACATCAAAACGACAGGGCGCGTCAAAAAGATTCTTGGCTTGTAGATATGCTAAAGCGACTTTGGAAATTTGTCGCTGTTTTTGCGTCGTTACAGCCGTTTGGGGTAACCCGAATTTGAGGCTGCGTCGCGTCTTAACTTCCACAAAAACGATAAAATCGCCATCTTGTGCGATAAGATCAATCTCACCGCGAACGGCTCGGTAATTCCGTTCAAGGATATCATAGCCGCGCGCTTTGAGATGTGCAACCGCCAACGACTCACCCGTTTTTGCGATGTCCAAGCGTGAATACGCCATTTGCATTTTCCTTTCCAAGCTGTGTGTGTTAAAACACGCAAGCACCCTCATTCTAATCATCTGAAAGCAGCTTAAAGGTGTGTCGATGAATATCGGAAGCACCGAACTGAGCAATCGCCTGTCGATGCTGTGATGTCGGATAGCCTTTGTGTTGGGAGAATCCGTAGTCAGGATAGGTGCGATCCAGCGCAATCATGCGTCTATCGCGGGTCGTCTTGGCGATAATGGAGGCAGCCGCAATGGAATAACTTCGGCTATCGCCTTTCTTAATTGCTTCACCTTGGATATCTGTTACAGGAAAATTGATGCCGTCAACGAGGAGATAATCAGGTTGGAGGGTGAGTTTTTCTATCGCTTGCCGCATTGCCAATAGGGTCGCTTCGAGAACATTTAACTCGTCAACAAGGTGGTTGTCCACGGAGCCAATCGCGACAGACACAGCGACACTGTAAATTTCATCGGACAAACGGTCGCGTTGCTTCGGTGTTAACTGCTTTGAATCCTTCAAACCCTCGATACTGCAATTGATCGGCAAAATGACTGCAGCGGCAATGACGGGACCGGCCAAGGCACCTCGGCCCGCCTCGTCAATGCCCGCAATCTGTCTATAACCGTTTCGTTGGCAATCACGTTCAAAAACGTCCATCTGTATCAGGTTATTGTCTACGTTCTCTGACGCGGGCGGCTCTGCCGGTACGCTCACGTAAGTAATACAACTTCGCTCGCCGGACTGCGCCGTATCGTACCACCTGAATGCTTTCAATATTAGGTGAATGCAGAGGGAACGTCCTTTCGCTGCCGGCACCAAATGCAACGCGCCGGACAGTAAAAGTAGCCCGGAGTCCACCGTGTGCGCGCCGAATAACGGTTCCTTCGTACGCCTGAATCCGTTCCTTCTGTCCTTCGCGGATCCGTGTATTCACCTTAACAATATCCCCCGGACCAAACTCCGGAATATCGCTTTTCATGTATTGATTCTCAACAGATTCGATCAAGTTCATCTTTATTTCTCCTTTTCACTAACGTAACTCAAGCTGCTACCAACGGATTTTAAGCATTGTAACACGGTTTTTCCGACACTTTCTTCACCCTGTAGGGGTGTTATGTCTATAGAAACTTGGGTTAACGCATAAAATCGATTTTATAATTCCGTATAAACGCAAAATACACTATTTTGTTTTACTCCGCTAACCCCGCCGTTTTAAGTATTGCGATATCTTCCTCGCTGAGTTCCAGTTTCTGGAGTAAATCTGGGCGGTGTTTCGCTGTGCGTTTGAGTGCCTCAGCATACCGCCACTTTTCAATATTTTCATGATGCCCACTCACGAGCACCTCAGGAACACGCATGCCACCAAACTCCGCAGGACGTGTGTAGTGCGGATGGTCAAGCAATTCCTGACTGAATGAATCAACGTGTGCAGACTCGTAATCGCCAAGTGCCCCCGGCAGTACACGCCCAATAGCATCAATCAAAACAAGGGCTGCAATTTCACCGCCGCTCAAGACATAATCGCCGATAGAAAGTTCAGTCGTTACCAATCGGTCGCGCACCCGTTCGTCAACCCCTTTGTAACGACCGCATAAAAGCACGAGATGTGTTTCCAAAGAAAGCGATTCCGCGACCCCTTGCGTCAAAGGTGTACCTTGAGGGGTCAGATAGATAATATGCGCTGTTTCTTCCGAGTTCAACGCTGCAACCGCCGCGAAAATAGGCTCAGGTTTAAGAATCATTCCCGCGCCCCCGCCATAAGGATAGTCATCAACCGACTTATGTTTATCAGTTGCCCAATCGCGAAGGTTATGAAGATTAACGGTGAGTTTATCCGCCTCCTGAACACGTTTGAGGATTCCGGTCTCTAACGCCGGTGCAATTATCTCTGGAAATAGGGCGAGCACATCGATTTTCATTTTTATTGGCTTTCGGCTTAAGGAAAACCTGAAAAATTTCCGTCCTGACTGCTATTCTTCAATCTGCCCATCCGGCCTCGGTTCATCAATCAACTCAAGAATCACCTTCTTATTCGCTCGCAATCCGGCGGTATAAAGGACACTCCTAATGGCTTTCAGGGTGCGTCCGTATCTACCGATGATTTTCCCCAAATCTTCCTCCGTGACAGTCAGTTCAATAATAACCACCGTTTCGCCAGTTACTTCACGAACCACCACCTCGTCGGGATAATCAACGAGAGATTTTACGATGTATTCAATCAAATCTTTGAACATAGTTCACTTTCGGATTTCAGTAGATATGCCCACCGCCTATATTTCCGGCACCTGTTAAGCAGATGCTATTCTTCTTCATCGGCGGATTCGTCGGATGTTTCTTCAGTCAGCGGGGTTTCTGCTTCAGATGCTGTTTCTTGTGCTTCGGTAGGTTCGGTATCATCCGTTTTCGCGGCTTCATCGGCGGTTTCAGTTCCTGGCATCGGTTTCCCCAATTTTTCGTATTCAAATTTCATCAAAATGCCACTTTTGGAGAGTAAACGTTTTGCCGTATCCGAGGGCTGCGCGCCCCGCCTCAACCATTTCAAAGCTTTCTCTTCATCAATAAAAACATCTGCCGGATCCGTTAACGGATTGTAATGGCCGAGACGTTCTAAAAACACGCCATCTCTCTGTGCTCGTGCGTCAGCCGCGACGAGCCGATAAAAAGGACGTTTCTTTCTACCGTGTCGTTGTAATCTAATTCTAACTGCCAAAAAATACCTCCTAATGGTATCTGTGCCGCTTTCTCTTATAGACAGGCGTTCTCACCTATCGCTATTTGCGGCGTTTGCGCTTCCGGGGCTTTCGTGATGCCTTCCGCTTCGGACGCGGCATCGCGCCTATCTTCCGCCCCATCTTTTTGTTTGAAGATGCTCCCATTTGCGGCAGTGCCATTGCCGCTTGCTGGTTTAACATACGGTTCATCATCTGGAGCTGTGAAACCAGCATATTTATCTGATTTACGGTCGTACCGCTACCTTTGGAAATACGGAGTTTTCGACTTCTATCTAACAGGCGAGGGTTCTTTCGTTCCTCAAGCGTCATTGATTGAATCATCGCTTTAGCAGTTCGCAAAAGGCTCTCGTCTGGTGTAAGATTCTTGACAGGCAACTGGTTCTTAAAGGGCATTAGATCCATTAATTGATCCAAAGGTCCCATATTTTTCAGCTGCTCAAGTTGTGTGAGAAAATCGTTAAAATCCAGTCCTTTGTTTTCTACGAGTTTACGCTCAAGTTCCTTCGCCTGATCTTCGGTGAAGACTTCCTCCGCCTTTTCAAGCAGCGTTTGGAAATCACCTTGTCCGAGGATACGAGACGACATCCGTTCTGGATGAAATTCTTCAAGCGATGCTGCCTCAATCTTCTCACCGACACCGATGAATTTAATCGGTTTCTCTGTGATATGCCGAATCGAAAGTGCCGCACCGCCGCGAGCGTCGCCATCCATTTTCGTCAGGATAACACCATCAATGTCCAAGTCGTTGTTGAAGTTCTCTGCTACATTTACGGCATCTTGTCCGGTCATTGCATCAACGATGAGCAAAATTTCAGAAGGGTTGACCTGCGCTTTAATCTGCCGAAGTTCACCCATCAATTCAGCATCAACATGCAAACGTCCCGCAGTGTCAATAATAACGCAGTTATGTCCGTGTGCTAAAGCCTCTTTGACAGCTGCCGCCGCGATCTCGACTGGGGAAACCTCTGTTCCCATTGAAAACACTGGTGTCTCCGTCTGTTCGCCGAGCACTTGTAACTGCTTAATAGCGGCGGGTCGATATACATCCGCCGCAACGAGGAGCGGTTTCCGTCCGTCTTTTCGGAATCTAAGGGCTAATTTCGCTGCCACAGTCGTCTTACCGGCACCTTGTAAGCCGACAAGCATCACTACTGTCGGACCGTTCGAGGCGATTTGAATCTTTTCTGCACTGTTGCCCATCAATTGGGTCAGTTCTTCGCCAATAATTCGGGCGATCTGTAACTCAGGCGTAAGACTACCTAACACCTCTTGACCGAGGGCGCGCACCTTAATCCGCTCTATAAACTCACGTGTGACTTTATAGTTAACATCTGCCTCCAGAAAAGCGCGCCGCACCTCACGCAAGGTCTCAGAGATATTGTTCTCCGTGAGTTTCCCTTGCCCTTTGAGTTTTTTGAAAGTGCTTTGCAACCTATCGTTTAAACTCTCAAACATGCTTTCTGTGTCCTTTTTCTGTAGGTGCGGTTATGCTTTAGTGCCTAAAATGTGCAATTGCCGATGTATGATCTGCTGCTCTATCAAAACGCGAAGAAATGTGTAAAGACACACCAACTCCTAATTATACAATTATAGCAAATTTAACTGCTGATGTCAAACTTTTTTTCACGAAGCAGTCAACCATCAGTGGTTCGTAAACGTTACGACCCAAAAATCGTTTCTATAAGAAAGATTCCACGATTGGAGAACCGAAATTACGGAAAACTGAATGGCTCTGCTTTCTTTGATGCTTGACAGGAATCTTTACCTATGGTAAAAATATAGTATGAAAACAACAACAATTAAACAACAGCATAAGAAATTCACGCCTTATACCGTTCTAATTTTCCTGATCTGTGTCCTATCAGGGTTTTATTGCGGATGCCAAGGCGACATGTTTAACTTCAATATAGACGGTGCGAGTTTTGAAATTGTAGAGAAATCCGGTGAACTGACCGAGAATGAGGTCTGGGACGGACGCATCTATATCACTAACACCGTCGTGGTGCCGGAAGGAATAACATTGACCATCCGTTCGGGAACCATTGTCGGTTTTGAACCGACGGATACACCGAGCGAACTTATTGTGCACGGCGAACTCTATGCCGAAGGATCGCCAGAGCGTATGATCGTCTTCGGTTCCTTAGGGAAACAGCGGAAGATCGAACAAACACCAGTAGAAAAAACAACGATTCCTACATTTGCAACAAATCCCTCAGCAATGCGGGGACAGAGGGGTACCGGCACCAGAATTCCGAAAACTGTAGCAGCAGATCCGCCAAGAGCGGGGGATTGGGCAGGCATTCAGATTGAAGCCACAAGTCCGAATAGCCGTCTAACATATTGCCGGATTCAACACGCGACTGTCGGTATCAGCGCGCGAACGGACGCAGTCCAAATCGAAAGCTGCCTTTTTAGCGAGAATAATACAGGCGTACTTTGTGAAAGCACCAATCCGACGATTACCCGCAACGAATTTAACAGGAACGGCATAGGCACAAAATTACAGGGCAGTGCTTCACCGGAAGTCGAGTACAACGAATTCGCTGCCAACGAATACGGAATTTCATGCGAAGATGACTCCCGACCGCGTATCCAGTATAATATCCTGCGTGCTAATTATCAGAACGCGATTACTTGCTATTCTACTGCTTCCCCAGAAATCGTCTCTAACAACATCACGATGAACATCGGTTGGGCGGTCTATGATGGTGGTAGACTCCGGGACAATTTCATTCAAGGCAATAAACAGGTTGGACCTAATATAACAGAACTTGGCATCGGGACACAGAGCGATCAGTTTTACGGCGTAGAGGAATCCTTTGAACCGAGAAATTCTCCGGTGACAGAGGCTGGTGTGCCGCGAGAAAATTTCTAATAGGACATTGATATATGAGCCGCCTCAAAGCCTATCTTGACCTCGTCCGCTATCCGCTCTTTGCGATTCCGATTGTCGCGACGCTTCCGGGCGCGCTCATTGCAAGTCAGGGAAAGCTCACGTGGCGTGTTGCGGTAGCATTGCTCATCGCGCTTTTTGGCTACTTCGCCGGAATGATAAAAAACGACTATTTCCATCACGAAACGGACAAGCAGACAAATCCAGAACGTCCACTGCCCTCTCAGCGACTGACACCGCGACAAGCGATCATACCCGCGAGTCTTATCTACGGATTATGTGTTATCGGCGGTTTCCTGCTCAACCGCCCAACCGGTTTTCTGGTGATGGGGCTGGTCGCTATTTCGCATCTCTACAACGCTATTTTCAAAGCGAAAGGCATCTTGGGGAGTCTCACACTGCCTTTGGGAATTGGGTTACTGAGTGTCTTCGGGGCATTAGTCGTTAGCGGTACTGTGCCTCGTTTGGTGTGGTACGCCTTTGCTGCTACGACACTTTACGATTTAGGCACACATATCACTACGACGTTCAAGGACATTTCACGCGACAAACAGCTCGGCATCCTAACGACACCGCTTCAGATTGGGATCCGTCCGGCACTCTGGGTCTCTGCGATTGCGACGGTACTTGCTTTCGCTATCGCACTTTTACCATACTGGCTGGAGCCAGATGTTCAGAAGTCTTATATTGTTTGGGTGATCTTAGGGGTCATTGCGACCGTTAGCACCCGTATCTCACTCTATTTGGAACCCAACGAGGAAAACGGCTATTTCGCACTGAAGGGTTCGATGGTGGGTTCTATTCTCTTTTTTCCGTGCCTTATCGGCGCGCAGGTCTCTATCGTTATTTCCGCAGCGGTCATTCTGCCGTTGCTATTGATTACACTGTTTCTGTTAAAAACGACGCGCCAAGAGGTTTAAGGTGCGATTTTGTGTAAGACACATTAAGGAGAGGCATTATCAAATATGAAAAACATCGTTTTGCTTATTACGGATACTTTTCGGTATGATAACTTAGGTGAACGCGCGAGACGGCCTATTCGCACGCCAATGCTCGATAAATTTGAGACGGAGCGCGCAACGGCTATCGACAAATTCTATATGAGCAGCTTCCCCACCGTCCCACACCGTACAGATATTATGACGGCAACAGTCGGGTGGCCCCACTATCCGTGGCAGCCCATCGATCAGAGTGGACGGACGACCATCGCGAGACTTCTGAGCCAGCAGGGATACGCAACGCAGCTGATATGTGATACGCCGCACTTGTTCAACGTCCGTTTCCAGCACTGTTTTGAAGCCGCGTTCCAGCATCGGGGTCAGGAAGGCGACAAACCGCTGCTCCATCTCAATGACGAAATAAAAGTCGTTATGCCGAATGAGAAGACGCGACCGCATCCAGCGTTCCGTGGGCACACTCTGCCGAACACGCACCGTTGGACGAACCGCTACTACCAGTATGAGTCGGAGACGTTCTCTGGTAGGACCTCCGAGACCACAATCCGATGGTTGGAAGAGAATCACAACGCGGGTCCCTTCTTCCTCTGGGTAGATTTCTTCGATCCGCACGAACCGTGGGATCCACCCGAATACCTCGTCAAACGCTACGATCCAGACTATACCGGTCCGCCGATGTTACATCCGAACTACGGTCTGTCCTCCCTCTTTACGGATGCGGAGCTGCACAACCTATGGGCACACTACGCCGGTGAATCCGAACTCGTTGACCGACACATCGGACGGATTCT
Organism: uncultured Poribacteria bacterium; assembly: GCA_951828385.1. Taxonomy (GTDB): domain Bacteria; phylum Poribacteria; class WGA-4E; order WGA-4E; family WGA-3G; genus WGA-3G. The sequence continues at coordinate 629,140 of OX639973.1, read as the reverse complement.
GCAGAAGGTGGAAGATTTAGAGTTGTGGGACGATACCCTCGTCGTCGTGCTATCCGACCACGGGATGTCTATCGGCGAACACAGTCGGACAGGTAAATCCAACATCGACCCAAAAGATGAACGCTACTGGCCTACGTACCCGGAAATTAACCACGAGATGTTCTTGGTTGCTGGTGGAGATGTTCCGCAAGGGCAACGCTTGGATCTCATCGCGCAACCGATGGATATTATGCCGACGCTCTGCGAATTGGCTGGCGTTACCTTGGAGCCACCAGAACCGTTCGAGGGACGTTCCTTCGCGAATGCGCTCCTTAATGGCGATACACAGCATAGGGAATACGCCGTGACCGGTTGCCATATCGGTGCCCGCGATGGAAGTGTGCCTCGCCGAGCGACAACACCTTTCCTTGTCACTGAACGCTGGGGATACGCGCCCGTCGGTGAATACGGTAGACCGGAGTTGTTCGATTTGCATGCAGACCCCATAGCCGAGAACAACATTGCTCCAGACAACATGGAACTCGTCAAGGAGTTGCATGAGATGTTTATGTCGCATCTCACGGAGCATAACGCACCTGAGAAGTTCCTTGATCTTTGGAAAGAAGAGCCTTCTGGCGATGGACGCGGCAAATGGTCGATTGACTATCCAGAGGAAGATGAGTAAGAAATCCGAAAACATGTGGATAGTTGGTTAGTAAACAAACCCCTTACTGATGCTGGTGAGGATGTATCCTCGCCTCCACACAATGTCCAAGTAATTGTAGATGTTAACCCAAGTTGCTACTAACGGATTTCGAGCATTGTAACACGGTTTTTCCGACACTCTCTTCACCCCGTAGGGGTGTTATTGCTTCGCAGTGAGAATAGAAACAGCGTATGTAAGTGACCGCACTCCGTATGAAGGTTAAAAAATAAACTGGGTAATTTACTCCAGGTCCGGTAGGTGCGGTTTCCTAACCGCACCGGGTCCGACAAAAAAACTGAAAATTACCCGATTAAATTCTTAATCTTCATTAGGAGTGCCATGTGTATAAATAGGTAGCAACTTGCGTTAGATGTTAAAATAAAAAGGGCAGGACACTGATGTGTTCCGCCCTCTTTTCTCTCAATCAGCATTTTAGGAGAGTTTCGCTCGGATGGCTTCAAGATTAGGTCCTTTAGGCATAATGAACAAGCAACTTCCTCCACTCCGCTCTTCCCATAATTCACCAATCTCGCGCTTTTCCTCCGCATCTTTCCAGAGGAACACACCCTTGTACTCAACGACGAGATAACGTCCATCAGTCAAGTGACATACAAAATCAGGATAAAACTTGTCGGTTGAAGTCTGGAGCCAGAAGGAATGTAGCGGTTTGCGTGCAAGATTTCGCACCCAGTATTTGACTTCGGGGAGCATGTCAATAAACTGTGCACATTCAAATTCCTCACCATCTGATTTCAGATCACCAACATGTTGATAGTAGTGCTTCTGGAATTGATAATGACCTGTGTAATGGGTATTATAGGGATAACTGTGTGGCTCGAAGGAGAAGCAGTGGTCCGGTGAAACGACAACGGGCGTTGCACATTCAGGCAGAAGGTAGTTTTCATAGGCAGTTTGGTGTACATTTTGGCGATGGCTGTCAATTTTCGCCGCAGCGGCATCCTTGAGAGCATATTTATTGCGGATGAGGACCTCTATTGGAATGCTACGCTCCTCAACAAGATACTTGACTAACCGTTGCAGAAAAGGCAGAGACTCACGCTGTAAAATATCAAGATGTTTAATGGTTCTGTCAAGCCAGTTTGCGAGTTGTGTAGCGTCCCAGTTGCCATCCGGTGCGAGAAAAGACATCTGTTGATGGAGTTGCCCCAAGAAACGCATCTCTATTCTTCCCTCTTGAGAAAGCCCTATTTCACCGCGTTCTCCTGTGTTAAATTCGGATGGAAATTCTTCTTCAGTGAGTTCGGCATCACATTCGGATAATTGCCACACAGTTTCCAAAAATCGTGATGCCTCAAAGTCAAGATAAGTCTGGTTCCGCTCGACCATCAGTTTCGGCACTTTAAAGACTTCACCGCGCACAGCAGGAGCAGGTTCAGTCCCGGGCTGTGTCATACCTTCAAAGGACGGTAACTCACCTTGTTGCTCATTTGAAGGGCGGATGAGTTCAGCGGCTGCTTGTTTCTCAAACCCGTTTTGGACGAGTCCATCGGTTAAGGCAGCTGCAGCGTCATAGAAATTCTGAGAGGCGACGAAAGCGTAAGCACTGTTCAACGATTCCTGATTTTTACGTCGTGCTTTCGGTAGACGCATGACCCTACCCAATATCTGTTCAACAGCAGTGGAGGATCTCATCTCCGCGACAGAGCAGAGCACATAAGCAAATGGACAATCCCAACCCTCTCGCAACGCCTGCACAGTGATGACATAACGAATTTGACACTCAGGATCGTTGAGGTCAACATTATCAAGTCCTCTGTCTTCGCCTGTGGCACGCGCGACTTGGTCTTCGGGAATGTTATGTTCCTCAAGCAGACATTTCTCAACAACTTCGACAGTCAGAGTTTCTCGGTTTTTAGATCTTGGTTGTGCCTGAATCAGCATGATCGGACGGATATATTCACCTGTCTTTTCTTGCTCCTTCACGGCATCTGCTTCAAGGGTATTCCTCTGGGTAATAGCGGTGGTGAGTAGCCGTTTCCAACCCGGTTTAGTTTCCAACTGAATCGGCATTTTGATCATATCTTCCGCTTGGAGTTCAGCGGCAGAGACGGTATAGAGAACGTTGGAAGGGTTTTGCTCCATATCAGGTGTCGCCGTGAATTCAATGATTGCGGATGGATTGAAACGAGCGAGTGTTTCAAAAGAGAGCTCGGTTCGGGCGTTGTGTGCCTCGTCAACGATGACAAGCGGCCGCTTCACGCATAAAAGGTTTGCGAGGGAATAGACAGGTTTGCCGCTTTCGTCGTGCTCAATCTCTGAGAGCGTTTCGTCTGAAAGATGTGTAAAATGTCCCATCAGCGCGCCTGAAGGTTCATAAACCTTACGTCCATCGGTATCCTCAACTCGGAACGCTTGCATCGTGGAGACGATAATTGTAGTCTTTGTGTTGAGAATATGCGGAGACAGATAGAGTGCCTCACTGATAGTGCGAACTTCGATCCTGTGTCTTGCAGATTCAAAAGCATCTCTATACGGGTGATTCGGATTTTTAAGGGCGTTGAGCGTTTGATCGCGGATGGCATTTGATGGGGTCAACCAAAGCACAATTGGGCTCTCGGTCTTCAAGAGTTCTGACGCGGTGATACCGACAGCGTGACATGCAACGAAGGTTTTACCACCACCCGTAGGGAGTCTAAGGCATACATAGGGCATACCGGGTAAGCCTTCAACGGCGGCATAAGGTCGCTGGGTGAGCTCGTAGAATGCGGTATTTGCATTCTCATATTGCAGGCATTTTTGGTAGTATTCCGTTAATGTTTCAAGGGTACGTTCTTGGTATTCTTTGAGAGGGAGATGCATCTTTACTCTTTGGCAACCTCCTCAAGCGTATACATTTTACCACCAGACCGGATATATTCGTCTTCGCGTTCTAATTCCTCAATGAATTCTGGCCGCAATTCCAATCCATCGTCTGGGTCGTAATCATAATTCTCAAGAAACAGTTCCAGCTCCAAATAGCAGACGAAAAACTCGTAAAACTCAGCACGCAGACGGTCTGCTATTTCAATAGATTCTTCCGTTTCCATTAACTTAACGAGACGTTCGCGTGATACAAAAAGGCTGCAATTTGCAAGTGTCCGCATCAAGGTGCGGAATTCATCAGGGGATAACACTTCGACCTTTATCTCTGGCACCGGGTCGTTATGTATAGACATGCCCATCCGTCGTGCCTCTCGTCCCAAAGGCGAACTTTTCCGCTGGGATTTAACCGCAGAGACTCGGTGGTTCAGATGTGCAAATGCATCGCTTTGCCTTATAATTCCAAGTATAGATTCTTCGTACTCCTCTAGCTCCAGCGCAAGCGTGTAGTAGCCGTTGAAGAATTCGCGGAACTCTTGTTCAAGTTCCTCGTGAGAAGCATTTTTTACAAGCAGCACGGTGAGTCGTTCACGCGATGTGAATATATCTTCGTTGACAATAGACACGGCCCAGTCGCGGAACTGTTGGGAGGTTATTTCTGTAATATTTAGTGTCATTAAGTTCACCTTTATCTTAGCTGCAATGTTAAATTACGTATAATTTCTAAGTGCATTGTTAGGACGCGTCATCAACGGATCACATTCGGTAGATTTCGGCATTCTTTCAGATGAGAACTTTCAGCCATATTTAGGGTAAAGAAGTTTCGTCGAAATTCACCATTTCGATTGAAGAGGTCGAGTCCACTTTCGACACGGATAATCGCGTGTTGCGTTTCCAAATACCTTGCATGGAAAATACGATTGGGATCTTTCTTTACCGAAAAGTTTATCGGCCACGGTAAATTTTTTGATAAGGGCGTTGTGAGTTTCTGAATAATGTTTTGACGTTGATCCCGAACAGTAGTCCTTCCAGCTAAATCACGGCGGGTAAATATGTCCACACTTCCGATACCCCGCTGAGAGGCAAAAAAGCCGTGTTTATGCCAGAGGGACAAAATGTATTCAATTCCCTGTCGGAAAGCAGAGGTTCTGTTCCCGATTCCAATATATGGGTCATAAAACCGCAGCCATTTCGTAAAACGGATTGAACGGATGATGAGTTCCTCAACCTCTGATTTAGGAAGCATGTCTATTGACCCTATTTGGTTCTCATATCGCTGGCGTTCTGCCTCAAAATCGCTATCACGGTATTCTGATAACGGAACGGTGCCTTCATTAAACCTTTGATCAGATTTTAGCGTTTCAAGACTTTCGTCCGCAACAACTAAAGCATCTGCCTTGGTATCTGTTTTCAGATGATAGGCTAAATCCAAAAGATTTGCTGATGATGGATCATTTAGGGAGACCAAACACCCAACAACTCGCTTTGATTTCTTTTTCAGGAGGAGTTCTTGTATTAAAAATCGCAATCGCTGCTGCGGCTTGATTGGAAGAGATACAACTTGTTTAACAAGAGCATCTCGCAGTCTATTTTCCGAATCTACAATTAGTAGTCCGTTTTTTTGGATACCCTTTAGGAAATCTACTGTCTGAATCGTGTAAAGTTCATTAAAATACTTTACATCAAACGCAGAAGGATCAACGACTGCACTCACCAGCATTTACGCTATTCCTCCTGTTATCTCAATTCCCGAAGACGTTCTAAGAAAAACCCGTTGGGCCATTCATCAATAAAGTCGCCCTCATCATCAAGACGTAAACGTTCTGCCTTAGCCCCTTCCGGTCCACGGCTGACATAGATAACCGAGACATCCTCTGGCTTGATCTCCCCTTTATAGACTAAGCGTTGCAAACGTAAGATCAGATGCTCGCTGTGGGTTTCGATAATAAATCGATTTTGGCGTGGCTCTTTAATGGCTTCCGCTAAAAGGTTCCCAAGGTCCGCTTGTAATCTCGGATGCACATGCACTTCGGGCTGCTCAATAGAGATAATTTGTTCCTCTGAAACCAAACTCTGAACAATGAAAGGTAGGAGTTGACTAATCCCGAAACCTACATCTGGCAGTGCTACATTGACAGGTTCTTTTCGGCGTGTGTCTATGAGTCTCACCGCAAAAGGATCTCCCGGATCCGCTCCGACCGATTTCACTTCAAGCGTGTAGTCAATGTCAAGTTGTTTGAGCCATTCGTTTGTTTGCTTAACCAGTCCAGGCTGGCTGGAGAGTAAATCCGGGAGCAAGTGCCCCCAATACCCTACATGCCAGGGGGTCGCTCCTGTGGGTATATAATATCTTTGTGGAAGGCTCCGAAAGGGCCTAATTGGGAAAAGATACCCTAAAGTTTGTTCTAATGCCTTACCTGCTTCTATAACAAGTTCGGCAATGTAAAAGACCTTGATATCATCAGGTCTCGCGTACAACACTGAGCGCGATTTTTCTATGAAAGAATTACTCTTGAGAGATATGCTCCGAATTGGAAGAGGTCCTTCCAATCCCAGAACCGTGTTCATTTCCTCCTGATACCTCTTGGAAATGTAAGTTTCTAAATCAAAACCCGATGTGATAAATTCAAGAGCAACACTTAAAGAATCAATTTCTTTCCGATTCCACGCGTTAAGTTCTTGACTTGCTTTGTTAGGACTTTCTTGCTTACAACTGCCATTTTCCTCATCCGTTTCGCTCTGAAGTAATTGCTCCTCTAAATGTGACTTTTGGTGCTCAAATTGGTTGTATATTTCTTGTTTATTTTCTTTACACCACTCAAATTCTGATTCCCAGTACTTTGGTTCTTTTGTTAACCAAACACACTCTATCGCAGACGATTTCGACGGCAGTGGTATATCATGTAGTCCATGTGGAGAAAAACCCATTCTCGCCCAAAATTCCTCCGGTTTTTCGGTTGTATTTAATGGCTGAAACTTAGCAATGCACTCGGAGGACTGCCTGCTGTAAATACCAATTTCATCTAAAAGGATTTCTGCATCAACGGCAGAGAATTTGAAACGAAATTCAACAGTTATTGTGTTTTCCCTATATGGTAATTGAGATGTTTCATAACTCCGATTCATTGTAGTTTCAACACAAATCGAAAGTGTCCGTTTTAGATCATGGTCGAAAAGCATTTCTTTGAAATTACCAAGATCAACGATACTGTTATAAGGATGAGGTAATAACGGTGCTCCTATATTTCTGCTCTCCAGCGTCTGCTTGAGGAGATAAAGCGCATGCAAGATTGAACTCTTTCCCGCGCTGTTTTCACCGAAAATGAGTGTTATCGGTGCAAAGGGGATGCGAGTACGCTCTCCGAATGCTTTGAAATTTTCTAATTCCAGTGCGTGAAGCATCTGACTTCTCCTAATCGGAAACTTTTATCCTTCAATTTTCCTAATCCTGAAAATCCTATAATCTTGTAAATCCTAGTTCAGACAATAGCATACGACATCCAACCTAATTTGTCAACCTGCAAACCGATAAAATATCCGGGATACAATCTCCTCCTACAAGTCGCCTACTGCTGCTCCTACACGAGGTTATACGGCATTTGGCGAAAGGTAATACCCAACTGCTTTAAAGTGGCTTCGGTGAGTCGGGTGCCGCCGCAATGGATAACCCTGCTGCCATCATGCTGTGGTAAGCGATCTATGAGTTCCTCAGTGAGAATATCATCACTGTTAAGTAGGTAGACCCCGACACCATCGGCACTGCCCAAAAAGGCGCGTTTGTATCTTTCATCCACATTACAAGCATTGTACGATGGTCTATCCCCCTCCATGAGAGACACCATGGTATCTGCAGCCATTGGGGTACCTGTTTCCTTAAAAAAGAGTAACTGTGCCATCTCACTAAACGGAATTTCCTGTTTTTCCGAGAAGGTTTCGCCGACATGATAATAGGAAAAAGTGCCTCCAGTCCCAAATACACGCTGTAGTCTACCCTTCTGTTCATAGGTGTAGCCTTCACTGACACGTTCAAGACGGACAGCCGTAATTTCACGGGCTATTTTCGGCTCTACCTCAACCAAAATGAAACGCCGATTACCGCCATCCTCACGGTTTTGTTCCATAACAGCGTGTGCCGTTGTCCCACTGCCAGCGAAGGAGTCAAGGATAATGGCATCTTTACTGCGTAGCAATTCCAGCAAAAACTTAATAAATTTTACAGGCTTAGGTTGGGGAAAAACACCCCCTTCACCGAATATATTACGAAGTTCACTTGTTCCTTCTTTATTGAACCCTACGATTTCTGGTGAGAGGAATACGTCTGGTGGTTGTCCTTCTTGTACCTCAGAGAGATAGCGTTTTGCCCGCGGTTCGTTCCCAGAAAAATCAATGCGACCGTCGCGTTCCATGCTACGTAATGTATCTTGCGAATAACTTGGATAACGTCCTGATGGGGGAGACCATACAGCTCCATTTTCAAAAGTGAATGTGTATGGTTCGTAATAGTTTCGCGCACTGAGTGGGTCAAGTTTATATTTACCTCTACCATCATTGTCGTCATGAGGATATTTCGCTGATTTATCAGTAATGTAACGAATATACCGACTTTTGTCTTCACCAAACCAAGACTTCTCTTTGGCATAAACCAAGGTATAGTCAGCATTGTGATTAAAATCTTTACTGGAGTTACGCACGGTGTGCATTGCTCTTCTTGTGAGAATTGCAAAAAAGTTATTTTCTCCGAAAATCTCATCCATTAGCATTCGTAAATGATGCACTTCATTATCATCAATTGATATGAAGATTACACCGTCCTCTCGAAGGAGTTGATGAAGGAGGCAGAGGCGGGGGTACATCATACAGAGCCATTTATCATGTCGAGAGAGATCTTCAGAGAGTTTGCCGACCGTTTTTCCGAGCCATTTCCGGATGGTTGGGTTGTTGACATTATCGTTGTAAATCCAATTTTCGTTGCCTGTATTATAAGGCGGATCAATGTAGATGCATTTGACTCTACCAGCATAGTAAGGTAAGAGTGCTTTGAGGGCGAGGAGGTTATCGCCTTCAATGAGGAGATTACCGGTACCGAGCGGTTCGTTCTCGGCTCCTAAGGAGCGATCAGAGTCGTGCGTGAGGGTGTGTATCGGCACCTCATCGTGGTGATTGATGACGGCTTCTTTGCCGATCCAATTTAGTGTTGGCATGTATGCACTATCTCCAAGATTCCTTTTTGGGTTATGTCATGACAAAACGAGTTAGTGCTTCCACTTTGAGAGTTGATCTTCGCTGAGGTTATGTCGGCGACACTCTTCCGTTTGTGAACTTTCACCGCTGAGTGCTTCAAGAACAACTGTCGCTTTAAACTCAGCAGTGAATCTTCTTCGTTTGGTCATCGGATATTCCTTTCACTTAGATTGTTATTACATCACAATCTTGGTTTAGATAGGTGCTCAAATTCCCGATGGCAGCACATAAACTGTAATGTTTAATAGCCTGAAATTTGGATTTCTAAGTTTTTATAAGGACTGTTTGAACATAAGCATTTGGTGAAGTCCGCTCATAACATTGAATTTTCCCTATCGTATTCAAGCGATGTCCTAAGAAAACCGCAAATTGTGCAGGGCCTGCGAAAAAAAGATGGATTTTTTTTGCTTGTGATTTGCTAACAAATTCTTGGATCATTGATTTCGCTTTTTGCACCGCTCGATTTGTTTGAGCATCGGATTGGAGAGCCATATCACTATACAAGTAAAGTTGTCTGCCATGGAAATGCTCCATTTGCAAGTATTGTTTTACTTCTTCATTGGCAGTGTTTTTCAAGATAGAAATTCCCACTGCTATCTCATTTTTTGATTCTCCATCCGTAGACTGCTGCCATTGATAATCTGGTGTATCTTCGTTCGCATGGCTGTTAGTCCACCAAACACCATCTCTACTTTCCATGCCAATCGTAAAACCAGAGACTGCAGAAAAGATTGAGCCAATTGCAATGGACGCGGATAATCTACGGTGCCCGCTCAAGTGGATATGTCGCTTTCGGTTTGTTGCAGCTAACCAGTCTTTTGTTGCACAGAGTTCGCCAATAACCTTCTGGTTCCATTCTTCTGGTGGAGGAAAGTTACGTTCAGAACCACCGAAAAAACTTGTCCAGTCAAACTGGAGACAACCATAGGGTAATTTACTGATACTTTCACCGTGCAAGGTGTGAATTTTGATAGTAGATTCAGGTCTATCTTTTTCTAGTGCTTCCTGCCAAATTGCTTTTTCCAACTCATGTCTATAGATAGGCTGATTCTTTCGGGATGAAATCAATTCCACTAAGCATGAGTACGCGTCACTACTTATTTTCGCAGGAAAATTCTCAAAATTTGGAAAATGATTGAACAGGGCTTCTCTGAAAAGTCCTCGAGGACAATCTTCGGCATCGGTCAAATCAATTTTAAAGTGGACTTTTGAAAACAGAAAGTCAGCCAACTCTTTTGGTTTACCATGTTTTTTCACTCTGTTGACAAAATCATTATATGATGTGTCTTGTATCTGTTTTGACCCATCATAAAAAGGAAAGGCATCTTGAATTCGGCGCAAAGCGTTTACAATCGGTTTTAACCCACCGGAAATTGATGTACAAGCCAATACGAAGCGTTGATAGGAATCTGGAGCGTGCTTGTCCTTTTCCCAAAAATTTTCTACTTCTTCCCAAAATTCTGTGGGCTGTAGAAGATGGTTCTTATACTCAACGAACTCGCGAGTTAAGCCGACATTAGGAATAAAAAACTTTGCTTCAACATCACCGAGAGATTCACGAATCATCTCGGTAAATCCATCTTCAGCGAGCCAACTTGGTATTTGGGCGGTAATTAAGTTGGCTTGGTACCTGAAACCACCTTCTGCAATATCACCTCCAGTGGCTTGAGGTGCTAACAAAGACCCGCTACTGTGTTTCTGGCTCAAATCATCTTCTCCGTTATTAGTTGACATTTGAAAAATTTACCATCTTTGAGAAAAGTTGTTACTGTTCCTTCAATTTTCTGTTCACCTTTAAGTTGCACAATAAGCAAGATAACAAAATTCGCACCGGTATCAGGATCAGTTACAATCTCCTGCATTGACTGGATGTCTTTTTGACTTGGCACCGGCGGAAATGTCGGGTGTGAATGCCATTCTCCAAGATAGTTAAATTTTCTATAGTTATATCCTGTCCGTTTAAAGAACCTTTTCAATGGTTTAACAATATCTGCTACCAAGCGGGTAAAAAACATGGGGCTACCAAGTTGTTTCTGAACAGTTAGATCAACGATACGGAATTCCGCTTCAGCAAAATGTTCTCCCATAAGCACACCACCGATTTCGTAATTCCTTGCTTTCTCAAGTGCTTGAATAAGTTTTTGTTGTATGTTAATCGGTAGATGTATTTTCATTTTTCTCATTCAAAATCAATTGTTCTATAAAGTTCCTATTCTCATCTACCTCGTCCTCCGAAAGTTCTAACTCGATGATATTTAATTGAGTATTCTTGGGGTCTATAGGGATGGTATGGAATGGTGCCTTGAAAATTCCCTTTCTGGATAGGCCAATTAAATACAACGAATAAGGAAATTCTGGCGGCTCATGTTCAATCAAAATGTCAAGTGCTAATTTGGTGGCATTTGCAGCAATAACCGTGACATCTGGATCGCTCGCCGCGATGATTTTACCTTCATTATCTACTGCTGTATAATCTGTAATTCCTTGTGTTTGTGGCACACCATGTTCTGTATAGTACGCGTCAAGATGGGCACGCATCATTTTTGGATCGGGATCTATATGAGGTCGGAATCTAGCTATCATACCACCAATTCCGCCCGCATAAATTTCAAGCCAAACCATAGGTGTCTGTTTTTGGCAAGCTACGGCAGATAATTGGTTGAAAGTGATGGAATCAGCTGTGGCATCAATAATGAGATCGCATGCTCCTAGTTGAGAGAGGGTACTGTCAATACTCACGGTGGATTCTTGCCCTGACAGTTTAGAGCAGCAGCATTTCACGTTGAGATCTTCGGCAATCAGTTTCAATTGATGTGCGATACTATCAACTTTGTGTTGTCCGATATCTTCCCAATCGAGTTCGTGACGACAGATGTTTTCGGGCAGAAATATATCGTGGTCAACGAGAAGAAAGTTGCGGACACCAGTTCGCGCTAGGGAAATTGCCATTTTGCTGCCTGCTGAGCCAACTCCAACGATTCCAACTTTCTTTGTTTTCAGTGTAGTAAATTCAGCAGGGAGGCGAGAATTATCTTTTTTATTACTAATATCCACGTTTGTGAACCTAACCCATTTATTTGTATCCGAGACTGAAAATAGATAGACTGGCATTTCTCAAATCTATCAAGGAGGTAATAATAATCAAGAGATCGCAGGTGTAGCCAAGTGAAAATGCGATGGTTTTGAAAAAGTTTCTTGATTTTTAGCGCATGAGATGGCATCCTAAGAGATAACTACAACCTTTAGGAGGCCATCTCATGCAGGATCACCTTATCAAATCTACAATCTTTTTTCAAGACCTTCTTTCTTCTTACTTTCAGCGGATGCGGCAGCAAATCGTTGAGACGCTACTTCTGCTCTGTGTTTGCCATCTTTTTGGACTTTACAATCCGAATCAAGTCGCCGATGCTTTGAAACTTCCCAAAGCACGTCTTTATCGCAGTCTTGGAAACCTGAGCCTTTATCACTCGAAATGTTTGAATCTCCGGCTCGGATGTGCGATGGCAGTTGATTTCATCAAAGACACTGAAAGTAAGAGTGCTTCAACACAATCGCGGCGGTGTATCACCGTCAGTATTGATGATAGCAATCTCCCGCGTGAAGGCGAGACGTTATCTTACTGTTCAAACTACTACTCGAAAAAACACAATACGCCTATCTGGTGTCAGAACCTCTTAGGCATCACACTGAAATGCGGAGATCGCGTGATCCCCTTAGATATGCGTCTCGTCAGTAAACAAGGACGCGGCAACACAGATAAACCTACTCTCGTTATCACCATGATCCAAGAAGTCTTAGCGTTCTTTGATACCCACGGCATAGACATCAGAAAATATCCAATCACCTTCGATTCATGGTATGGGAGCCGTAAACTTGTTGAGGCTTTATCGGAGTTGGGGTTTACCTCTATATTGATTCACGGAAAAAATAACTACGTCATGACTATCGCTGATACAAAGGCGAAACTTTCGGTTCATAAAAGACGCGTGGCGCTGGCTGCGGATCAATGGGGCTGTGATAAACCCGCCTGTCGCCTCAAAGCAGAAAGTCCAACTTTCGGGGAATGTGTCGTCCTATTTTTCCGAGATAGAGGCAAGATACGAACCCTTTTAGTCTTTGGAAAACCCCTACGCACCTCTGAGGCTCTCAGGATTTGGTCTCAACACCACGGTATTGAACAGTTTTGGCGGCACTTCAAATCGAACCTCCACGTCTCTGCCATGAGCCTCGAAAGCAGACAAGGGGCGTATGTGAGCCTCGGTATAAAAGTGATGAGTTATCTGATGTTGCTACAAATGAGCATCTCAGAACGACGCACTTTTCATCAAATACAACTTCAACTCACTGGAGAAAGACAGACGCTTACGGACTTCATAACGCATTTTCATACAATAATACCAAAAGAACCCTGATAATCATTGCTTTACAATAACTTTTGAGAAATATCAGATAGAGTTTCCCTTTGGTATTAAATAATACAAGGCTTGTTGGTTTAGACATGAGTTGCGAAGCATTAAGATCTTTTGCTTTAAGAGCGGTGATAAGCAAATTCAAACTCGAAAAATTCAAAGTGTTAACTTCCAAGTTTGTTTTGAAAAAGCGGCATTCGATTTGGATAGTCGTCTTTTCCAATTCTTTGGGTAGTATCGTGTTGTTCCAAATGTTACCGTTGACAAGAACCAATCTTCTCACGAAAGCCGTTACCGTCTTCCGATGGCACATGATCCAAAACTGAGCTATTCCGCATGCATTTTTTGGGAGCGATTGTGTGTAGGATATAAGATCATCGTTAACGACAAATCTCCATGCGATGGATTGCAATTGCTGGCCTAACGTCAGTGCATGTCTAGACGGTGCGACTATTTGTGGCAGCCCTTTTTCCTTTGGATTTTCAGTGCATAAGAGTTTATGAGCACTACGGAGAATATGAGCACCTGTAAGTTCCTCATGCCAGTTATCAGGTCCCCATTCAAGACAAAGCTCACCTCCGTCACCATATTGGTGCGTTGACCAACGCTGGTTTGCTTTACGTGGAATTACAGTTGGTGGATTAGCGGGGTAATTAACTGGATAAAGCATGGCTACCTCATAACAGTAGCCATGCACCTCAATATCCGCAACCAAGCAGAGAGTTATTTCATTATAGAGTTCCCAATCCGCTAATGGAAGCCAGTCCACTTCAGCGGTTAATGAATCGATTGCTTTTCGTTCTTTGTGAACTCTAGGAAGATTGTCCCGGAGCCACATCAGGCAAATCCTTTGGGCCTTTTGGGACCTGCAGATTCGTCAGGGAAAGTAACTTCTGTCGTTACTGCTGGTGCCAATAGGCTTTTAGAATTCGCTCCCTCCGTTTTAGGGAACCGATCGCCAAAAATCTCTTTCCACAACTTTGTTGCCTCCTCTGGATCAGTTTCGTTTAAAGCTTTTCGACCCAATTCAGCGTGCTCTTTTGCCTCGTTGTAGAAATCAATGAAGGCATCTGTTGTCATGCCGTCAGTTACAGAGTTACTCTGGATTCCCGGATCAGGCAGAGAAGGCACCCTTCGGAACAGTGTATACCATTCATACTTTTCGACGATTGCCTCCAGAGTCTGGACAAACAGCTCACCGTAATACGTTTCGACGTAATCCATGCAATAGGCAACGAAGCACTCTATGACGAAACCTTTCGGTTTTTTGTCAGAGGTCGGATTTTCACGCCTCCACCATTTCGTTAGTTTAACCAATGGCTTGAAGCGTTTTCCTGCCGTTTTGTTAGTCTCTGTTGTCCAAGTTGTATGCCCGGGAGGGTTTGTGGGAAGCCAAATTCCTAGTTTTCTGTCAGGGATGAAATAAATACCTTCGTGTTTTATCACTGGGACAACATCCATGTCTGCTTTGCTAGATTCTATGCCTACTGATCGGTCTTGGCGACGAATTTCTGTATATTTTTTTGCCAATGTATTATAGAGAAGGTCTATAACCTCTTCCGCTGCATCCTCACGAGTGTGATTTGTCTCAACAATGATGTCAACATCAGGACGTTCCGTCTCATCTTCCCTTTTCTGGGGCCGAATAGCCGTATCGCGTATGTAAGACCCTGATAGAAAAGTGTTTACATGGTATTCTTTGAAATCTTCATCGTCTTTGAGAAAATCGCGTAATGCTGTGTGGGCGGAAGAAGCATCTTTCTTGGTTGTGTCACTCGGTTCAATGTCACTCAGGAATTCAGTGAACCGAGTTTGTGGAATTGTTGGCATGATTTCTTTTCCTTTGTCAGAAGACTTTATAACTTTTGTCTTATGGAATGGAATATTCTCGGCGGAGAATAACCCAACTGAAACTTGCTTTTGGAGTGTTATCCTACGCAAATCAATGCCTCTAAAGAGGATAAAACATTGAGATAGGGCAAGATTAAATCACTTAATTATCAATGCAAATTATACGATATTTTTTATCGCTTGTCAAGTCTTTTTGCCGTGGCGTGCAGAGCCATTCAATTGTCACAAATCACTTTTGTGGGAGGGGTTTGTAACCCCGATTCTTGTGGATAACAGCGCGGACTTGTTCCCGATGATGGACTCAGAAAACCGAGAACTGAATGGCTCTGCCGTGGCGTGTACTTACTGCTACATCATGCAGTACCAGACTGCTCCTAATGGAGGGACACTCCTACTTATCTCGTTTCTTTAGGTTACAGGACTTGCAGCGCAGGGTTAGGTTTCCCCATACAGTGGAACCGCCCCGCGCATACGGGATTATATGATCAGCCTCAAGCTGCTGAAAGCCTGCGGGCCCACAAAAAACCTTTTTGCAGTCCGGACAAACATATCCCCCACAGTCTTGGTCGTAGTTCCGAAGGAAATACGATTGTTTCCATGCAGTTGGAAAAAATCGGTCGCGTGGATCACATGGAGGAAGATTGGGGGGTAGTGAAGTCAAGGATATTCGTCCACAATTCTTTCTAAAAGACGTTTTGCCATATCACATTGTGCTTTCTGACCCCGTTCACCTTTCCAACGTCCTCTTGATTCTGGATATCCACCTTCCTCCGTAAGCCATTTTTCACCCGCTTTACGGGGTGCCTGTATAAATCCTGCAATCGCGTCCCATGCGTCAAAACTCAGTCTATCTGCATCAATCTGTGATTCAACTGCAGCCCCAATCAACAGTGCCATTTGTTTGTATTTATCGACGCTAACGCCAGGGAGTCCACGTCGGAGGATTGCATCTATCCAACTAACGAAATTTTGGAATTCTTCTTCAAGTCCATTTCCGTATGCTGGAAAGACGGGGGTTCCACCTTGTGTATCCGTGAATTGCAATTGCGCACAAAAGATGTCAAGTGCCTCCTCTGTGGATCCGTGAAATACAAGTGGCAGATGCTTCATTGAATTCGGAGACGAAAGGAGACTATCCAATTCCGTTCTATACATAAACACAAGGTACCAAAGGACCATAGCTGAGGGGGTTTGCCCCTTCGCGCGATCTTTCCCTTCCCACCAATCTTTCCAAAGTTGCCACGTTTCAGGATATTGCTCCCATGGATTGTCTACCCCTTTTTCGCGTGCGGCTGTTATCATTCGCGCTGCCGAAGATGTCTCCGCATAAACGCCAGCAACCCGCACGAAATAGACACGCTTGGATCCGCTATAATATGAGAGTCGAATATCTTGTGCGGTTAAAGGGGTTCCGCCTTCATTGATGCGCCGAAATATCTCAAGTTTCGTGCCGAGATCCAGTCGCGGTGGAAGGTAGATAATCGTAAGTGGATACCGCCAAAAGATGTTTTGGTATCTTTCGGGAATCTCCGAAAACTTCTTTCCGCTGTAGTGGACGCTCTGTGGCGAAAGATAGTTAATATCATCGTCTGCGCTTAAACTAAATTGATCTTTTGAATATTTCAGGATTGTATTCAAACGTTGTTGGCCATCAATCACTTCAGAAGTGTTCGTATCCGGATCGTCTAAAAAAAAGAGAGCAGGCGTTGTTAGGTTGTTCAACAACGATTCGATGAAAAGTGATTCTTTGCGGTCATCCCACTGCTCAGCATCTCGCTGATAATCCGGGATGATAATGCTACCTCTATTAAAATTGTTAACAATCGTCTCAACACTCTCGCTCTGTGTTCGAGTTGGCTCGCTAACAATTGGCGCGATTTCTAAACTTTCTTCGCGCATATTATCTTCCTCCTGAAATAGACCAATTACACTGATAATATAACAGATATGTCAAGATTTGTCAAAAAGAATCATATCTGTAAGGTAAGAGTGCTTTGAGGGCGAGGAGGTTATCGCCTTCAATGAGGAGATTCCCGGTGCCGAGCGGTTCGTTCTCGGCTCCTAAGGAGCGATCAGGATCGTGCGTGAGCGTGTGTATCGGCACCTCATCGTGGTGGTTGATGACGGCTTCTTTGCCGATCCAATTTAGTGTTGGCATGTATGCAATTTCCTTATTATCTTTGTAAGTGGGTCAGGAGTGGCATTCTGCCCGCACGATTTGGATCGAGGTTAAATGATGTAATTTACACCGAAGTGTTTTCTGTTGAGGAGTTCTATGGCAGGGCATCGCTTGAGGTTTTATCACTGTCAGATTCTTTTTGTGATTTGTGCTCCTCAGGTGGCACGTAATACGAAACAACTTTCATACCTTTCCGTCGGCATTCCTCTTGAACTTGTCGCAAATGCGCGGAGAGTTCTTTGACGGAGTTAAATTGGGCAGAAAACTCCTCTTTTATCCGATAGCATTCTTCAAGCATGGGATCTGTATAGTCAATCACAGGATCCGTGTAGGTTTTAGGATCTTCTTTCATGTGAAACTCCTCAATTAATTCTATTGGTGTGCAGACTCCCCATAGCTTATCATGAAATGTTGTCGATTTCAAGAGATAACTATATCTCTGTCAGTTTTGGAATATGTTCATCCTCATAGTTTTTAATAAGTGTTCCAACGAAATGTAGTAAGGGGCCCAAAGAATGATTTTCTTCCCCTACTATATCTAGCAAATCATCTAACCGTAACGCGAGTTGTTGATATTCGATTTCCGTTAATGAAGTAGGTCTATGTATCTCGTCTTTTGTCACAAAGTCTATTAAATTGCATAATACTTCAACAAACGGTTGCAATTCACTTTTGTCCCGCGGACGGAAAACAATAGGCGTTTCAATTGGAGAGATATTTGGTGTTGTTTCAGTTTTAGGGACCATTGGTTACTCCTTCCATTTTCCTTTATCATATTCTGCGTGTGTTAGCACATGCCGGATGTAAACCCTTTCTTCATCATACCTCATAGAGACGATCAGGCGTACGTTGTTACCGGCAATATTGAAAATTGTTAGTCCTCTGACCCGAGAGACATGAGGAAATACCGAACGCAACTCAGTAAACGATTTAAAATTCCTTTCATGTATCAAACTATACCAACGGTTAAGTGATGGGCGTGTATTTGGATGTCTCTGGGCGAATTCAATCAGCCTGTCTCGCCTAATAATTTCCATATCTGTTTTAAAGGGAAAAATCCAATACTCCCCTTGGTATCAAGACACAACGGGCGCATCAAGCACAGCATCCAGCTGATCCATCACTTTGTGGAACGCTTCAACATAATAGGACATCAACTCAAGATCGTTGGGAGGGTTAATATCGAAGACATAACAGTGGGAATCAATGAATTCAACGGCTCTGGGATAGTCCTCAGTCTTGTATTCAACCGTCGAATTGTTGCATCGCCACGGGCAGCCTGTGCCGTAACCGATTCGGTTTTGGAAAATTTCTTGAGATGGTACGGGTAACCGTTGCCACTGTCCTGTCGGGACACCTTCCGCGCGTAGAGCTTCCTGTACCTTCTTACGCAGGGTGCGTGCTGAAATGTCTAACCCCAACGCATCAGGATTAAAACCGACGACGTAGTTGTAATATACCGGTTTACATCCGTCTGGTGTAAAAGGCGTTTCGATGCCATCAAGTTCGCTGAGATGCTTCGTGAGATAGTTGCAATTCTCAATACGTAGTGCATTGTTCGCATCAAGTCGTTTGAGTTGGCTACGGATGAACGCCTGGCTGAACATATCGCCGCGATACATCCATCCGAGTCCATACGCGTTATATTCCTGCTCCTCACGTTCCCGTCCCGGCACGACGATCTCCCCGAAATACTGCAACAACGCCGCGCGCTTATAAGTTTCCTCATCGTCTGTTGTGAATAAACCGCCTTGACAACCGCTGCTGAGCGTTTTCGATGCCTGTGTGCTGTATCCGGCTGCATCACCAAAAGCACCACAAAGCTTACCTTTATAGCGCGCCCCGTGCGCTTGCGCGACATCTTCAATGGCTTTTAAATTGTGTTTCTTCGCAATCGCAAGGATTGGGTCCATATCGGCAGGCATGCCGTGAATATGCACCGGCAGAACCGCTCGCGTTCTTTCGGTAATCTTTGCCTCAATCTCGTTCGGATCAATACAATAGGTCACCGGATCAATATCAACAAAAACGGGGATAGCGTTGTGATGAAGCACTGCTGCTGCAGTTGCCCAGAAAGTGAAGGCGGGAATGATAACCTCGTCACCCGGTTCAATGCCGACCCCGGCGACGCACAGATGCAGTGCAGCGGTACCGCTGTTGACCGGAATACAGTACTGAACCCCCATGTATTCCGCCCATTCTTTCACGAGACCTTCAGATTGGATGCGCTGCTGTTCAGTAATTCTTTCAGAGGCGATAACCTCGGCAATCGCGTCCTTGTCGGATTGGGTGACTTGTGGCCACGGTTGAATTAACCCATCAGGAATCGTCCGTTTGCCGCCGTGTATTGCAAGTTTTGCTGCCATAAGGGACCTCCTTTCTGTGGATTTTGCTCGGTGGGATGAAGATTAAGAATTTATCGTAAAATCTCTAAAATTCTGCGAGTCTCAGAACGTATTCATCCTCATAATTCTTAATAAGCGTACCAACGAAATGCAGCAAGGGAGCCAAGGAATGATTTTCCTCCCCTACTATATCAAGCAAATCGTCTAACCGTGCTGCAAGCTCTTCATATTCGATTTTTGTCAATAAAATAGGTATATGCGTTTCGCTTTCGCTTACAATGTCAATTAAGTCGCATAACGCCTTGACAGACGGTTGCAATTTACTTTCGCCCTGCGGTTGAAAGGCAATAGGTGCGTCAATTGCAGATACATTCGGCGTATTTCCTGTTTTGGGAACCATAGTTTACTCCGATTCTGCAGTGCCTCATAGATGTGCTATCGCTCTTGGGATCCGCTTTAAAACTTCGTCTCTGCCGAGCAGGGCAACAATATCAAAGAGACTTGGTCCGAACGATGTCCCCGTCAGTGCGATTCGCAATGCCTGCATCGCTGCGACGCGTTTGATGTCGTTCTCATCCGTGTATTTCCAAATTGCCGTTTCAACTGTTTCTACGTCAAACGAAGGGACTTCTTCCAAAATTTGTAAGAGGTTCGTCAGAATCTCGGAGGTCTTCTCTCGCTTTTCTTCTGAACCGCCCCACCATTTCTTGACCGCTTTCGGTTCGTATTCAAATGCATCGGTAAAGAAATAACGGGTCTGTGGAATAATGTCTTGAAATGTTGTGAGGCGTTCACCAACTGCTTCCACAATATTTTCCAGCCAGTCGCGCTTCTCAATCGAATTGATTAAGCCTTCTGCTTGCCAGAAAGGGATCACAGCGTCGGTCCGTGCTGAAATACTCAGTTGGTTGATATAGTGGGAGTTGAGCCATTCAAGTTTCTTAATATCAAAAACACTACCGCTTTTGCCGACGCGTTCGAGATCGAATTTCTCTATAAGTTCATCGACCGAGAAGATTTCTTGTTTGTCGTCGTAGGACCAGCCGAGTCGGGCAACAAAATTCAGCACTGCTTCGGGTAGATACCCCTGCTCACGATAGCGGTTCACAGCGACAAGGTCACCATGATGACGTTTGCTCATCTTTCTGCCACTACTATCCAGCACCAGTGGAATATGCGCAAACTGCGGAACCTCTAAACCGAGTGCATGCGCAATCGCAATCTGTTTCGGTGTGTTATTGAGATGTTCCGTCCCGCGAATCACGTGCGTTATCTGCATCTCCGCATCGTCGATAATTGAAGTAAGATTGTAGTTCGGCATCCCGTTTGAACGGACGATCACTTCATCTTCCAGAGTCGCCGGATCGATGTTGCGTGAACCGAGGACGAGATCATCAACAAGGATTGGCGTGTCAGGCATCTTTATGCGCACAGTCGGTTTTCTGCCTTCAGCGGTAAAGCCGTTTACGGCTTCCGATGTCAGTTCTCTGCATCTCCCATCGTAAGAACGCGTCTGCTTATCCGCGCGTGCCTGTGCCCGGATTTCCTCAAGTTCTTCAGGTGTACAGTAACAGTGGTATGCATTGCCGGTTTCAAGCAACTGTGTAACATAAGCGTCATAGATAGGTTTACGCTCGGACTGCACGTAAGGACCGTAGGGGCCCCCTTTATCGCCACCTTCGTCCCACGCCAATCCCAACCATTGCAGCGCGGTATAGATTTCGTGCATCGATTCATCAGTGGAACGTGCCATATCCGTGTCATCGATTCGGAGGATGAATGTGCCGTTGTGGTGTTTGGCAAATAGCCAATTGAACAGTGCCGTGCGTGCGCCGCCGATATGTAAGAAACCGGTAGGCGAAGGTGCCATCCGGACGCGTACCGTATCTGTCACGACGACAGTTGAGGTATTTGGTGTTTCGTTCATTTTTGTCCTCTTTGAATCTTCGCCCAGCTATCCCTCAACGGCACTGTGCGATTGAATACCAACTTCTCTGATGTTGTATCCGAGTCAACACAAAAATAGCCCATCCGAAGGAATTGATACCGACTTTCGGGGGGGGCATCAACGAGACTCGGTTCAACTTTGCAATTGTTTAGAATCTCTAAGGAATCTGGGTTCAGGAACTGTATCCAGTCTTCGCCTTCTGCTGCACTTTCCGGTTCACGTTCTGTAAACAGCGAATCGTAGAGTCTGACCTCAGCGTCAACAGCGTGTTCAGTAGAGACCCAATGTAATGTACCCCTAACTCTGCGTCCATCTTCGGACCAACCGCCACGCGTTTCTGGATCATAAGTGCAGTGAATCTCAACGATTTCACCGGTGTTTTCATCTTTAACGACCCGTTCGCATTGGATATAATACGCATGTTTAAGCCGCACTTCTCGTCCGGGGGCTAATCTGAAGAATTTCCGTGGCGGATCTTCCATAAAATCTTCACGTTCAATGTAAATTTCTCGTGAAAACGGTATTTTTCGTGTGCCTGCGTTCTCATCTTCGGGGTTATTTTCCGCGTCAAACATCTCAACTTGCCCCTCTGGGTAGTTATTGATAATCACCTTAACCGGATCGAGCACTGCCATGACGCGTGGGGCACGACGGTTCAGATTATCGCGGATAGAATACTCCAGTTGCCCCATTTCAATGAGGTTATCAGCCTTTGAAACGCCGATGCGGTTGCAAAAATCGCGGATAGATTCAGGCGTATATCCACGGCGGCGCATACCGGCGAGTGTCGGCATTCTCGGATCATCCCAACCCCTGACGTGTCCACCCTCTACCAGCACCCGAAGTTTCCGTTTACCCAGCACGGTATAGGTAAGATTCAGTCGTGCGAATTCAATCTGCCGAGGCTGATAAATCTCTAATGCTTCTAAAAACCAGTCGTAGAGCGGACGGTGATCCTCGAAATTCACATCACACAGTGAGTGCGTAATACCCTCAATGGAATCGGATTGTCCGTGTGTAAAATCGTAGGTCGGATAGATGCACCAATTGTCGCCGTGGCGATAGTGATGGGCGCGCAGGACGCGGTACATCACAGGGTCCCGCATATTTAGATTCGGGCTTGACATATCAATTTTTGCGCGAAGTGTCCGCGAACCGTCTGGAAACTCCCCATCGCGCATCCCTTGGAACAACACTAAGTTTTCCTCAACCGATCGGTCTCGGTAAGGGCTGTTTGTCCCTGGGGCGACTAAGGTGCCACGGTAAGTGCGCATTTCATCCGGGGTCAGATCACAGACGTAGGCTTTCCCTTTTTCTATGAGATTAACCGCATACGCATAAAGCGTTTCAAAATAGTCAGACGCGTGGTATTCGCGATCTTTCCAATCGAATCCGAGCCACCGGACATCTCGCTTAATCGCTTCTACGTATTCACTCTCTTCTGTGAGGGGGTTGCTGTCATCGAATCTCAGATTGTAAAGTCCGCCATAATCTTCGGCGATGCCGAAACTAATACAGATAGCCTTAGCGTGCCCGATATGGAGGTAACCACTCGGTTCTGGAGGGAACCGGGTATGCACCCGGCTGTCATATCTATTGGTCTGGAGGTCCTTCTCAATCTCTTGACGGATGAAGTTTGTATCGGAGGTGTTGTTGATAGTTTCTTTTAAAGGAGGATCTGAATGCTTCATATCTGATACCGTACCAATCGTATGTGTCCTATTTTGGGCGTGTTACAGAGACCACCGCTCCTGGAAGCGGTATGTCTATAGAGGTTGGAACATCTGATTAATATATTATACCCTCAAAACCCGCTAAAGTCAAGGTTATGGTACGCTTTCAAATCGTATTTACTGAGTTCACGAAGTATTGCGCGAAAATCCACCTTGATTGCGTAAAAAACAGGCAGATATGTCCCCTATAAACGCCAAAGGATATTCTCTTGATGCACAGCGAAACCGATGATTGCTGAGATACACTAAAATACAACAATTTTTGCTTACTGTGGCAATAGGAAGGGAAACGACAAGCGAATTCAACCGTAATTTATAAAAAAAAGTGAAGGCGGATCCTCTTACGGATAACTAAGTTATGTAACTATATGTTAGGCATCCTTGGCAGAATTTCTGACACAAACGCTGTATCTTCTTAGGATATTGGCACGAAACTTGCTACTTACAAACGTATAATTGAATTTTAGCATTTTTGATTTTTTTTTGAAAAAAGTGTAACTATTTCGCCAGTGCATCCGTTTAAACGTTATATTGTTTAAACGTTATATTGAATAATATATTATAGTGAATCCTAAAAATAAATAGACACATTCGTACCACAAACTTTTAGTTTGGGTTTCCAGTCTGAATGCCTGTTATAGGTATTCAGACTGTTGGAGAGTGCCCAATTAATTCTAAACTTTACTATAATTACATTAATTCAGAAAGGGGTGATAGCACCCACTGCCTAAAGGCAGGGGCTTCGGCTTCGTAGCGACTGCATTCTTCCAATAAGGTTGAACGTCTTATTTTCGCTCCACCAGTAGGCGATTCCCTACAGGGTGAAAAATCCCCGTAGGCATATCAAGGCGAAATCTTGGCTATCCCCGCCTACCTCTCTCTGAAATAGAGAGAAAAGTTGAAAAGTGGGCAGCAATACAGCGTACAGACTTTCACCTCTGCTCCGAAACTTTAAGCGTTAGCTGCCCAAAATACTTTTTTTAGAGTGGTATTGACACTCAACACCTTTTACCACCTCTCACAATGGTGGACAACGCCTGCACAATGAGTGTGCAGGGTGAGAGTGTTGTCCAGAGTGTTAGTATGATTATACCACATTTTTTTCTGAATGTCAAATCTATTTAGGGGAATACGCTCTTAGCGGGCTTATATCCCAAACCTAAAGGATTGGGCTTTACGCCCAAATGCCCGTAAAATTATGAAATCCACTGATGTACGCAAGAAGCGTCTATCCTTATACGAAACGGCTTTGTGCCTTGCGATGACGAAAGCACGTCAAGACGAATTGCGCTGGGAACGTTTTATTGACAATTTATCCCAGATATGTGATACGTTTGCCTCCGAGATTGCTTCCAAAGACACTGCCCCTTCTAAGCGGGCAAACTCTTCTTAATCGGTTTCTGCCCCGCAGTTATACTGGCTCTTGGAGTTTTGGATGGTTCTTAAATATTTTAACGAGAGAGCGGACTAATTTTTCGGGATCGTGGCGGATAACGTTCATTTCAACGCCACCTTCAGTTACAACCATACCGCAAATGAGGTCCGCTTCAATCACACGAATTCCGTCCTCTTCGAGCGATTCTCCCTCACGGTTATAGGAAACCTGAACCTTTGCGGCATCCGCAACCTGCATTGTTTCCGCTGACAGCAAGGAAATGTGTTTCGCAAGGTTGAGCACATCCATCGGATGCGCAGTATTCCCAAAGAGCATTGAAAGCCCTTCTTCCGAAAGCGAACGGATTCGCGTCAACTGTGCTACCAATTCCTGACGCACATATTCTTGGATGATCTCCGTCGGGGCAGGTTGGTTGTTGACGAGGACGTAATCGAGCGCAATCCTGGCGTGGTCAAGCACAGCATTCACGTGGTCGGTCACGGCGTATCCGTCGGTTTCCCCCGGTTGTGTCATTACGTTGCAGATGTAGATTTTCATCGCAGGGGACTGCTGTATTGCCTCTACAATCCCTTTGATGACAAGGTTCGGCATGATGCTGGTGTATAGACTTCCCGGTCCGATAATGATGACGTCCGCGTTGAGAAGAGCGTCTATCGCCCCTTTATGTGCTTGACATTCATAAGAACCGTCAGTTGGATGATGATGTGTCTTTCCGTTTTCACGGGGTTCAAAAAAGACGCGTTTGATGGGTTCGCGATTTTCTCTTATCGGAATTGTGGATTCCCCGCGAACGATTTCGCCATCAACGAGTTCGGCACAGAGTATCGTGTAATCCAAAGTAACAGGGATAATTCTGCCTCGGACGGCGAGGAGGCGGGAAGCGGCTTGAATCGCCTTCGGGAAGTTGCCCTTGAGTTCTGTGAGTGCTGTTAACAGGATATTTCCGACGGTATGGCCGCCGAGTTCACCATTGCTTGAAAAACGGTATTCAAAAAGTCCTGCGAGTTCATCAGCATCGGATAAGGTAAACAGAAGCCTTCGGATGTCACCGGGCGGCAGCATATCAAATTCTTCAACGAGCCGTCCTGAACTTCCACCATCATCCGAAACAGTGACGATCGCTGCCAAACTATCCAAATCAATAATGTTGTCTTTACCTATCTCCAGATCAGCATAACCTTTGACACCGCTGAGTAGAGCAGATAAACCACTTCCGCCTCCGATGCAGGCGAGTTTCAAAGACATAATTTCTCCAAACTGAATCGCGGATCTTTTTATACTTAGTGGTCAGAAATTTTAGATTTTCCGCGAATTATCAACGTCGCACTTTTATAAGCAACGTAATAGATAACGCTATTAATACGAAATCTGTTTCATTAAGGTCGTCAAAGTTTCAAGGGTGTCATCACACAACTGTTCCGCCGCTTCGGCAGTCGGGGCTTCACTGAAAACCCGAATCACAGGTTCTGTGCCAGATTTGCGGATATTTACCCACCGATCGCTCCAAACACGTTTAACACCATCCGTTAGTTCAAGAGATGGTTCCGTTCCAGCCTCACATTCTTCTTTATAAACCTTTAAAACACTATCAACAAGATGCGTTGCAGCCTCCTGCGACGGGATCTCCAATTTCTTCCGGCACATCTGATAGTGCGGCATGTTCTCTACGAGCTGCGTTACGGTACTACCAGATTCAGCGAGGTATTGCGTAATTGCCGCAATAGAGGTGATGCCGTCGGTCGTGTAGTGCACATCCGGATAGATAACACCACCAGTGCCTTCCCCGCCAATCACGGCGTTAACTTCATACATCTTCTCAACCACCCACCCCACACCGACTTTCGTACGATGGAGTGTCGCCGCGTGCTTCGCAGCAATATCGTCTAACATTCTGCTTGTTGATACTGTCGCAACGATGTCGCCTTTCGTTTTACTGAGGATAAAATCAACGACAAAGGCGAGCGTCCATTCACCACTCAACGGAACACCGCGTTCTGTAACAACCACAAGCCTGTCGGCATCGCCATCGTGGGCAAAGCCAATATCTGCGTCAGATGCCAAGACAGTTTGACAAAGCTCATCTAATGCGTCAGGCGTAGGTTCGGCAGCACGGCGGAAGTGTCCATCCGCAACACAATTAAGTTCAACAACCCGACACCCAAGTTCCCGTAAGAGGGACGGACTTATCACGCTCCCGGCACCGTTGCCGGAATCGATAACTACCTTCAGATTGGCTTCTCGAATCAAATCCTGTTCAAGCCACGGTGAACGCAAAATCTGTTCCAGATGATGTGTCGTTGCATCTTCATAGGTTTCAAGGATCCCTTGCTCGTTCCAAGGCGCAAGCGCGAAATCCTCTGCTTCATAAATCCTCATCAATTCATCGCGTTCTGCTTGTGTTAGGAGGTTACCCGATGCAGCGGCAAATTCGATGCCGTTCCAAGCAACCGGATTATGACTCGCTGTAATGGTAATACTTCCCTGTGCATGCAGTGCCTTTGCCATCAACAGGACAGTCGGTGTTGGACAAAGCCCCACATCAATGACGTGACAGCCGGTCGCAAAAAGCCCCGCGAGGACTGCATGTTTAAGTGTCGGACTTGAGGTGCGCGAGTCCATACCGATGACCACCGTTCTACCGCCGACAAAAGTGCCAAAAGCCATCGCGAATTGCGTAATGACGCGGACATCAAGCGAGATGCCGATCTCTCCACGAACGCCTGAAACACTAATAATCGGTTTTCCTACTTTTCCCATGTAAACCTCTCTGTAGTGTATTTATGCGATGGACCCACGGGATCCAAACATCCGCCATGCCCCCAAAAAACAGCATCCACCGATGCCTAACTGCCATACCCCCGTAAGATACCACGGGTTCGGATACCTATGATCGTACGAAGTAACCGGTGTTAGCTCATAAAGCACAGGTTTTCTAAAGATGTCCATCCCCTCGAAGATACCACACACCGCCATAAGCGGATTTAGGTGCAAGACGGGTGCTATAAAGGGTTGCAGATTGTCCACATAACGTTCTAAGGGGGTGAGTAGAAACGGCCCCCCAATCAAAATACACCATAAAAGCGTAGCAACTTCTGCCCCGAAAAGTGCGTCTCTGAAAATATAGGCGCCCCACATGCCGACGGCTCCTGCCGACAAACTATAAATCCCCAATATCCCTACTATCTGTAAAGCTTTCGTAAACGGAAGATTCGTGACGAATAAAGCGACGAAGGTCGATAAAAACACCCAGCCTAACACCGGAACCTGACTTATCACCAGTTGGCGCAACAACCACCATCCAGAGAAGATATGATTACGTGTGAGCAACCGCGTAGAAGCGGCAGCATCCGTACTAAAACGGATTCCAGAAAAGCGCGTATGAACCGTGTATGCAGCGAGATAAGGCGCGATCAAAAGCACAACACATACCTGCGCCATGAAGAGACATTCTGCCGGTAGACCGAGTTTAATGTGCATCAATAGTTGATAGAGGATCCAGAGCAAAAAACTCGCGATGATGCACACGGAAAGGGACTTTAGGAAATAGTTTCGATTATTGATAATCATATCAAGAGACGGCTTCATTGGGATTGCATTCGGCTGCGGAGTCGCAAAATTGCCTCAGCAATGGAGATAAGATTCGGGTTAATAATTAACGCCTGCTTGTACGCATCAATGGCTTCAGCAATTTTACCGAGCCGAACATAAACGTGTCCCATCCCAGCGAACGCCCCGAAATGATTCGGATTCAGCGAAATAGCCCGTTTGCAATCACGAATCGCTTGACTCCACTCTTCAAGCATGAAGTAGGCAATTGCACGTTGGTTATACCCCTCAGCAAAATTCGGATCTGTCTCGATGACCGTGGTGAAGCGTTCAACTGCCTCTTGATATGCTTCATTCTTGAGCGAATTTTTCCCATCATCAAGCATCGCGTCAACGGTGTCATCACCCGAACGCGACCAGATTGCCCACAACGCATATTCAGCATTGTAACGGGTCCCACGATCATCGTTTTTAAGTGCTTCTACCAATGCTGGGATCACTTCTGGTGTGCCGATTAAGCGGAGCGCAAATCCCGCAGCGCGCCCAACCAACGGGTCTTCGCTATGAAGATAGACAACCAGATCGGCTTCTGAATAGTTAGTCGTCAGAAGTTGTTTGAGTTTCTCATTGTCCCCTGAATTCTTGAACATCAGTTTCGCCAATTCGGAAAATCCATTGTTCCCATACATGGTTAAACCTCGCTATGTTGCGGTTTCCTCTTGACAGTAATTATAACAGGTTTCTGCTGGAATAACAATCTTAAATGCCAGTGCACATCAAAAAGTTTGCAATTTAGATGGATAGCTGCTACAATTTTCTTGATAAACGGATAAAATTACCTGCCAAAACATTAGAGACTGGAGCTACACACAAAACGTGAACAGACGAAAAATTCTCATCCTCTGCATCGATGCCGGGAGTCATGACTACCTCGCAGCAAGCACTCTCCCTACCTTTCAAAAATTGGCAAAAGCCGGATTCTATCGGCACGCCAATGCCGTTATTCCGTCCGTTACGAATGTCAACAACGTGAGCATCGCAACTGGAACATTTCCTGAGACGCACGGCATCACGACGAATTACCATGTAGACAGGAAAACTGGCAAAGGCGAATTTATTGAGGATAATCGTTTCCTGATCGCACCGACACTCTTTGAAATCGCAAAAGCGTCTAAATTCGCAGACAAGACCGCACTGTTTGTGACGAAGAAAAAGTTGTTACGGATGTTGGAAACAGGTGCCGACATCGCTGTCGCCGCCGAAGCACCGCCCGCTGAATACATCCAGATGGCTGGAGAGGTTGAGCCGATTTATTCAATCGAAATTAACTGGTGGCTCCTCCGTGCTGTGCGTGAGACTTTGCGTAGGGATGCCCCCGAACTTGTTTATTGCTCAACAACGGATTGGGTTCAACACAAATACGCGCCTGATGCGGAACCCTCGCAACGCCATCTCGCAATACTGGACCAAATCATCGGTGAGATTGTAGATGATGATCCAGGGCGCGAAATCTATATCACGGCAGACCACGGGATGTTGGCAAAGACTACGGCTCTCGACCCAGGTCGCTTGCTAACGGAGCAAGGTATCCCCGCGAGCGCCATCCCTATTATTAAGGACCGGTATATCGCGCATCATGGCAACTTAGGGGGCGCCGCGTATGTGTTTCTCAAGAACCGTGCTGACACACCGAAAGCGATTGAGAAATTTCTGAGTACACCCGGTATTGAGGAAGCATACGCTGCAGAAGATGCTGCCTGCAAGTTTCGCCTCCACCGCGAACGGATTGGCGACATTTTCGTCTTAGCAGATGAAACAACTGTCTTCGGTGAATTGGAAACCGCAGTCGAACCAACGTCAGTGCGTTCCCACGGCTCGCGGCACGAAAGTTACGTGCCGATTATTGGGTATAACAGCCCATGGTCGGCAACAGATTTTGAATATAATCTTGATATCGGAAGACTATTTTTAGAAAGTCTGCGTTAAGCAACAGTGCGTTACGTACTTGAGAACTGTGCCTACGCACCTACATGTATAGGAGAGATTATGTTAACAGAAAAAGAAAAAAATGAAGGTTGGATATCCCTGTTTGATGGTGAGACGCTCAACGGTTGGGGAGCCACCGGAAAAGATGAGGGATGGGTTGTCGATGATGGCAGTATTCTCTGCACTGTTCAGGGTGGGAAATACCTCTATACCGAACAACAATACGACAACTTCATACTCGCACTCGATTTCAAAACCGAACCGAAAGTCAACAGCGGAATTTTCATCCGGTGGGCTGATCTGGATGACCCTGTTCAGAGCGGTCTTGAAATCCAGATTTTAGATACACACGGCAAAGAACCGGCTAATAATCACGATTGCGGCGCGCTTTATGATGCCCTCGGACCGACCCGGAATACGTGTAAACCCGCCGGTGAGTGGAATCAGATGACCATCACATGCGATGGTAGTATTGTTGCCGTAACACTTAACGAAGAAGAAGTCGTCCGCGCCGATCTGGATGACTGGGATACGCCACACAAAAACCCGGATGGCAGCAGGAATAAGTTTGGCATCGCGCTCAAGGATTTCCCACGAGGCGGCCACATCGGCATCCAGGACCACGGCGGAAAAATCTGGTGCAGAAATATTAAGGTTAAACCACTATAGAAAGGTCCATCTGCACAGGGAGGCGACAGTATCTAATCGCGCCTCCCTTCAGACGCTTTCTGTAGAAGCGACCTCCCGGTCGCGACTCCTACTAACCGCGAACTGCTGACGGTTTCCGACTGCTAATGGCTGACCGCCGAAAACTGAATTCTATAGACAATTGAACAGACGTTGTGATACACTATATACATCATGCCAACAAATCTTGAAAACATACGAAATTTCTGTATTTTAGGACACATTGACCACGGGAAAAGCACGCTAAGTGACCGACTTCTCGAGCATACCGATACGCTCACCGAGCGCGATATGCGAGAACAGGTGCTGGATTTGATGGACTTGGAACGTGAACGTGGTATTACTATTAAAGCCACCGCTGTCAAGCTGCACTATCCCGCCCCAGACGGAAACCACTACGAACTCAATTTGATTGATACCCCCGGACACGTCGATTTTACCTATGAGGTCTCACGTAGCCTCGCGGCGTGTGAGGGCGCGATTTTAATTGTGGATGCTGCCCAAGGGGTCGAAGCACAAACCTTGGCAAATGCCTATCTCGCTATTAACAACGACCTCGAGATTATCCCAGTTGTCAATAAGATTGATTTG
The DNA here is from genome assembly GCA_951828385.1 of uncultured Poribacteria bacterium. GTDB lineage: Bacteria > Poribacteria > WGA-4E > WGA-4E > WGA-3G > WGA-3G. The sequence goes on along the minus strand of OX639973.1, from coordinate 597,723 downwards.
CCGACGGCGCGCCCAGATGAAGCCAAACGACAGATAGAAGAAGTCGTAGGTATCCCAGCAGACGACGCGCTTCTCGTTAGTGCGAAAATGGGGATCGGTATCCCTGCCATATTAGAGGCAGTCGTCAATCGGATTCCTGCACCTGTAGGCAAAACTGAAGCACCGCTGAAAGCACTTGTGCTTGACTCTGTCTACGATAACTATCGCGGTGTCATTATGTACACCCGCATCGTTGATGGCAGCGTGAAACCGGGTGAAAAAATTCGGCTCATGGAGACAAGGCGTTCCTATGAAGTTGAGGAAGTCGGCATCTTCACACCAGAGATGCAACCGAGTGCAGAACTACGCACCGGAGGGGTCGGATACCTCATCGCTGGCATCCGAGAAATTGACAAGGCGAAAATAGGCGATACCATCACAGATCACGTGAGACCGACTGAAACACCGTTGCCCGGTTACCGCGAGATGAAACCGCTTGTGTTCAGCGGCTTGTATCCAGCGGACACAAACCAATTTCATGCACTGCGAGAGGCACTTGATAAACTCCGTCTGAACGATTCCTCTTTTAATTTTGAACCTGAAACCTCCATCGCCCTCGGCTTCGGGTTTCGGTGCGGCTTTCTCGGTTTGCTCCACATGGAGATCATCCATGAACGGCTTGAACGGGAATTTGGACTCGCGCTTGTCCGGACGGCGCCGAGTGTCATGTACCGAGTTCATCTGAAAACGGGTGAGGATGTATACGTTGATAACCCCGCACATCTCCCTGAACCGAATAATATCGAACGAATTGAAGAGCCGTATGTCAATATTGACATCATCGTGCCGCGCGACTACATCGGAAATGCGATGGAACTTTGTCAGAAGCGTCGGGGTGTATATAAGCGGATGAACCAATTGGACGCAGCACGCGTGCAATTGCTTTACGAACTTCCGCTCAGCGAAATGTTGATGGATTTCTATCCGAAACTTAAGTCACTGACCCGTGGATACGGTTCATTAGAATACGATATTGGCGAATACAAAACCGAAAAATTAGTGAAACTCGATGTGCTGCTTAACGGCGACCCTGTGGACGCACTCTCGACGATCTTACCGCTCAATACAGCAGAAACGCGTGGGAAAGCGTTAGTTAGTAAACTGAAAGAATTGATCCCCCGCCAGATGTTTGCAGTGCCGGTTCAAGCAGCGATTGGTAACAAAATTGTCGCTCGTGAAACGGTTCGAGCCCTCCGAAAAAATGTTACTGCAAAGTGCTACGGCGGTGATGTGAGCCGAAAACGGAAGTTGTTGGAGAAACAGAAAGAGGGCAAAAAACGGCTCAAGCAAATCGGCAAGGTTGATGTGCCACAGGAAGCGTTCACGGCAATGCTCGCAACCGATGAGTAATACATATAAAAATTAGGCACGGGATAAAACCGCTTTTAGGTTGGAAAAAGGAGGATGCTGTTCTATGATGAATAACACACAAAAACACGTCCAAACGACGAAAACCCAATTATCCATAAAGCAAATATTACAAAAAGCCTGGGTCAGAGAGCATGCAAAACCGATCATTGTTTTACTGATTCTTATGTTCGGTCTGATACGTCCTTTTGTTGTTGAGGCGTATCGAATTCCGTCTGGATCGATGGAAGATACGCTGCTCATCGGTGACCATATTTTCGTGTGTAAGTTTATCTATGGCGTTAAGATTCCCGGCACAGATATAAAAATCTTTGATGTTCATCAACCTGCGCGCGGCGATGTTTTTGTCTTTATTCCGTCCCATGTAAAGAATCAAGAACATTTTATCAAACGAATTGTTGCAGTTGAAGGGGACACGGTTTATACTGAAGGGGATACCCTTTATGTAAACGGTGAAGCCGTTGATGATAGCAGCTACACAAAACATCTGAAATTCAGCCACTTTAAGAGAGATTTTCCGCCGTTCCGGAATCCAGAATATATTCCGACGGGCGAAAATTATGACGATTACACGCTAACAGAAAGTCAGTTTAGGCGAGAATTCCCGGAAGGTAAGCCGTTCGTTGTTCCGAAAGGGATGGTTTTCGCGATGGGTGATAACCGAGATATGAGTAGCGACAGTCGTTTTTGGGGCCCAGTGGCTGTAGATGATATTAAGGGACAGGCTTTCATGGTTTGGTGGTCGGTTGCTGATCGTCCTGTAAAGTTCTGGGAGGTTTGGAAATTGGTGGGAAATATACGGTTTAATCGCATCGGTAAACTGATCCGTTCCGAACCAGATTCGTTCAGGTCAAACTAACCGAAAAAAGGAGAACGCTTTTATCTTTAGAGGCTTATAATATCATGAATGATAACGACACCCAATTATCGAAATGGCAAAAATTTCGGAAAACCATCGTATGGGAATATTCCCAAGTCATCGTTGTAGCACTCATTCTCGTTTTTGGATTTATTCGACCTTTTGTCGTTGAGGCGTTCAAAATTCCATCGGGTTCAATGGAAGACACGCTTCTTGTTGGCGACAGGATTCTGGTCTGTAAGTTTATCTACGGCGTTAAGATACCCGGCACAGACATCAAAGTCCTCGATTTCCATAAACCTGCCCGTGGGGACGTTTTCGTTTTTATTCCACCCCACGAGATTGAGCGTGAGAAGCAAGAACAAAGGGAACAAGAGAAGGAAAAACAGAAACGAAATTTCATCCAGAACATTATAGCGGAATTTATTAAAGGGAGTGCAATTCAGAAGAAAAATTTTATCAAACGTATTGTGGCGGTTGAAGGTGATACAGTTGAAACACACGGAAATACGCTTTATGTAAATGGGGCAGCCGTTGACGACAGCCATTATACAAAGTATGCAACCTTCAGGCGCTTCAAGAGGCACGATTTTCCGCCGTTCCGTGGACCGGAGCATTTGCCAGATACTGAAGACTTTTACGACTATACTTTAACCGCAAGTCAATTCAAGCGCAAGTTTCCTGCCGGTAAACCGTTTACGGTCCCAAAAGGCAAGGTCTTCGCGATGGGCGATAACCGAGACCAGAGTAGTGATAGCCGTTCATGGGGACCCGTAGACGTTAGCGACATTAAAGGTCAAGCGTTTATGGTGTACTGGTCATTTGACGCGCGCCCAGCGAAAGTGTGGGAAGTGTGGAAATTGGTAGGTAACGTTAGATTCAATCGTATTGGCAAGCTCATCCATGCGACCCCTTAATGTGAAAGTCTGAGTAAACCATCGGAATTAACGCATGCATCAAGATAGTCGCCACCTTATCATCGGAACAGCAGGACATGTTGACCATGGGAAAACGGCACTCGTCGGCACACTCACGGGGATGGAGACAGACCGGCTCAAGGAGGAACGTGAGCGCGGTTTGTCTATTGAGTTAGGTTTTGCTTATTTTGACCTACCTGATAACTCGCGCGCAGGGATCGTTGATGTACCCGGACACGAGAAATTTATCCGAAGTATGCTTTCCGGTGCCTACGGGATGGATGTCGTCCTTTTTGTCGTCGATGCTAAAGAGGGGGTGCAAGAACAGACGCTTGAACATTTGGCGATCTTAGATTTGCTCGGCATTTCAAACGGCATCCTCGTCATGACAAAATCTGACTTGGCAACCGCCGATGAATTGGCGGAAGCGACCGAAATGACACAGGAAATGCTCGTCGGTACAAGTCTCGAAGGGATTCCAACTGTGAGTGTCTCTGCAATAACTGGCGCGGGGATTGAAACGCTAAAGCGGACGATTGTCGAACAGGTAGCACTCGCGACAAAATCGGAGGAACATGACGGTATCCCAAGGCTATACGTTGATCGGGTTTTTACTGTCCAAGGATTCGGCGTTGTTGTAACCGGAACCCTCATCGGTGGATCCATCAATCGAGAACAACGCATGGTAATTCTTCCGCAAGGAGATGTCGTTCGGGTACGCGGTATACAGGTCCACAATGAACCCGCAACGGTCGCGCAAGCCGGACAGCGAACGGCGCTGAATCTCTCTGGCACCTCTGCACAGAATGTTCAACGCGGTGATGTCCTCTGCCCGATTGAATATTCTCAGGTGACTGACAACATAGATGTGTCTTTGCAGGTGCTGTCCTCATTTCCGAGGCTCATTGAACATTGGAGCCGTTTTCGGGCGTATCTCGGTACCCGTGAAATATTTTGCAGACTGATTCTACTCGTGGATGAGGCAATTCTGCCCGGGGACAATGTGCAAGTCCAACTCCGTTTAGAGCAACCGATTTTAACCTTTAGAGGCGACCGAATCATTTTACGCGATTTCTCGGCACAGCATACAGTCGGTGGCGGCGCGGTTATTAATCCATTTGCGCCAAAACATAAGCGGTTCACGCCTGAAACCATTGCCACTTTAGCACAATGGGAGGAAGCCGATGACTCCGAGATAGTTAACACCGTGTTGGTAAATAGCGAAACCCTTTGCGTCCCAGAATCGTTTCTTTATTACTATCTCCCGCATTCCAAAACGGATGTAAAAACCCTCTTAAATAGGCTTGAAACTGAAGATAAAATTGTCCGTTGGGATAAATCGGGACGGACACCCCTCGTTTCTGATGCAGCACGGACATCAGCAGCTAAACAAAAAATATTAGACGCATTGGCAGCGTTTCATGAGGCACAGCCGCTTCTTGCGGGTCAAAATGTGTCGCAACTGCGCCGAGAACTCAACATCGATGAACTCGGTTTTGAGAAACTTGAAAACCAACTCATTACTGAGCGTCTGCTTGTTACGGAGGGAAATCTGCTCCGTTTGGCATCCCATGAGATTCAGTTTTCCCAAGAAGAGGAGACAGCAAAAGAGACGCTGGAGAAATTATTCTTGGAGGCGGGTATGAACACACCTGCACTCAGTGAACTCAATACGCTATTGTCAGAATACACACCGAAGGTCCTTGAATCCACATTTTTTGCCCTCCTGAACTTGGGGCAATTTATCAAAATAGCAGATAATTTTTTCATCCACAAAACTGTTTTTGAGAAAGTTAGTGATTTATTAATCGCTCACCTTCGTGAGAATGAGACGATAACCGTTGCTGAATTCCGTGAAGCCGCGCAAACCTCGCGAAAATATGCGGTGCCGTTCTTAGAATACTGCGACACCCAGAATCTCACAGTTCGAGACGGGAACGTCCGAAGATTACACCCGCGGTTGTCGCGAATATAAGCGTGCTATGATTATGGGGGAGGATAGGGTCCGGTGGCCCTACCGGTCTTCAAAACCGGATAGTCCATACACGTGGATTGGTGGGTTCGACTCCCACCCTCTCCCGCCACTTATACCTCACTAAGCGGATACGGAAAAATGCTAAAAACGCTTCCGATCATCGACAGAAAAATAGAACAACGTCGTCATCCGTCGTGGATTAAGGCGCGAATTCCGGGCGGCGGTAACTACGCTGAACTCAAAAAACTCATGCGGGATTTGCAGCTTCACACCGTTTGCGAAGAAGCGCGATGTCCGAATATCGGCGAGTGTTGGAACAGCCGTACCGCGACCTTTATGATATTAGGCGATGTCTGTACGCGCCGATGCATGTTTTGTGCTGTGAAAAAAGGTGCCCCCGGCGGCATCGTTGATACCGATGAACCGCGACGCCTCGGAGAAGCCGTCGGTTACCTAAAACTAAAACACATCGTTATTACCTCAGTCAATCGTGATGATCTCAGCGATGGTGGTGCAAGCGTCTTCGCAGAATGCATCGCCGAAGCGCGAAAACATCGTCCCGGATGCACAGTGGAAGTGCTTATCCCCGACCTTGAAGGGAATTGGGACGCACTTGAAGTCATCGTACAAGCACGTCCTGAAGTCCTGAATCACAATACAGAGACGGTCTCGCGTCTCTACCGCCGTGTCCGTCCTTATGCGAATTATCAACAGACCCTCACACTTCTTCAAGTCAGCAAGCAGCTTGATGCACGGATGCTCACGAAATCCGGACTCATGGTGGGCTTAGGGGAAACTGTGACGGAACTTTTGGAAACAATGCAGGACATTCGCGACACTGGGTGTGATATTCTCACGATAGGACAATACCTTTCACCCTCTTCACGCCATTTGCCAATTCAACGCTACTATACCCCCGAAGAATTTGACGAACTCAGAGAAGCAGGGATAGAAATGGGATTTCGGCATGTAGAATCGGGACCCCTGGTTCGGAGTTCTTACCACGCGGGAGAACAGGCGAGATTAGGAAAAAATTGACACTACCTCCTGTGTCGTTTCTCCAGTCATGCTTACGTTTGCTACATCTAAAAAGCAATCCTCCTGCCGAAACATTGAATGCCCTGGCTGATGTTCGATTTCGGGTTTACATAAAACTCGGTTTCTGTTAAACTAATTTTGCATACCTGCTTACATTAGAAATAAGTTTTAATTATAGTCGTGTATTAGACACATATCCGTTTTTATCGAGGAAACTTAATGATCCGTGTAATTATTAATGGCGCATGCGGCCGTATGGGACGGCTTATCATCCAAGGCGTTACCCAACAAACCGATATGGAAATTGTTGGCGCAATTGAATACGCCGAACACCCACAAATCGGCAGTGATGCCGGTGTTGTTGCAGGTATCGGCGAAATCGGTGTAGCCATCACAAGTAAACTCAACGATGCACTTGGAAACGCTGATGTCGTTATTGAATTCTCAAAACCCGAAGCAACGTTACAGCATCTCAGGCAGGTTGTTGATGCAGATAAAGCGATGATAATTGCGACAACTGGGTTTAACTCCGATGAACTTGCAACTGTCAAGGAACTTGCATCTCAAATTCGCTGCGTGATGGCACCAAACATGAGCCTCGGTGTCAATGTGATGATTCAAGCACTTGAACTCATTGCCAAAGCCCTTGGAGACGATTACGATATTGAGGTCATAGAGGCGCATCACAACCACAAAGCAGATTCGCCGAGCGGCACCGCACTGCGATTAGCCGAAACGGTCGCCGCAGCGTTGGGACGTGATTTAGATGAGGTAGGTGTCTATGGTCGCCACGGCATCGTCGGTGCGAGACCGAAGAAACAGATTGGCATCCATGCCGTGCGAGGCGGTGATATTGCTGGTGATCATACCGTGCTGTTTGCGACTGAGGGTGAGCAATTAAGTGTTGTCCACCGCGCGCACAGTCCAGAAGCGTTTGCCAAAGGGGCGATCCGTGCAGCGAGATGGGTCATTGATGCCCCTAAAGGGTTGCACGATGTTAGCGAAGTCCTTTTTCAGAAGTAGCCGCTATGAGGAATGCCGATGATTCGTGTTGTTATTACCGGTGTCTGTGGTCGTATGGGGCGGTGCATCACACGAGGCATTGCGCAACAAACCGATATGCAACTCGTTGGTGCTATCCAATACCCATCGCATCCACACGTCGGAAGCGATGCTGGTATCGTTGCAGGTATTGGTGATATCGGCGTACCTATCACAGGTAAACTCGACGACGTACTTCAAAACGCTGATGTTGTCATTGAGTTTTCAAAACCGAACGCGGCTTTGGAGTATCTTCAACAAGTTGTCCATACAGATAAAGCCATAGTTATCGGAACAACTGGGTTCGATGCTGATGAGCTTGCGACTGTCAAGGAACTCGCATCCCATATCCGCTGCGTGATGGCACCGAACATGAGCCTCGGTGTTAATGTGATGATCCAAGCCCTCGATTTAATTGCCAAAGCCCTCGGAGATGATTATAATATTGAAGTCATAGAAGCACATCACAGCCACAAAGTAGATTCACCGAGCGGCACCGCTCTTCGCTTAGCCGAAACGGTCACTGAGACGCTCGCACGAGATTTAGATGAGGTAGGTGTCTACGGTCGCCACGGCATCGTCGGCGCGAGACCGAAGAAACAGATTGGTATCCATGCCGTGCGGGGTGGCGATATTGCTGGCGATCACACAGTGCTGTTTACAACCGAAGGCGAACAATTAAGTGTTGTCCATCGCTCCCACAGCCGAGAAGCGTTTGCGAAAGGTGCGATTCGCGCAGCGAGGTGGGTCGTCAATGCTCCCAAGGGATTACATGATGTTAGCGAAATCCTTTTTCATTCTCAAAAGCACGACTAATTGGATGTTGCAGCGTCGTTCACAAGTCCTCTCTCTGCTTATTATTCTCATCATTGTTATAAACGGATGTGGGGATACAACGTCTAAAAAACATATCCGGTACGAATGGAAAACCGTCATGGAAGGCGATTGGACATCGCACCTATACGATGTGCATTTTGTAGATGAAAATCTGGGTTGGGCAGTGGGTAACGCTGTAGACATAATTCCAGGTTTAGATGCTGAAGAGGATGCGGAAAGCCTTATCATCCACACAGACAATGGCGGACAAACGTGGCACAGGCAGAACAGCGGCGTTTTCAGTAAACCTTTGCGAAAAGTCTATTTCCGTTCTGAGTTAGAAGGATGGTGCCTTGGTGAAAGTGGTGTACTTATCCACACCTCCGATGGTGGAAAAATGTGGAAACCTATTAAAACAGATACAGAAAATAACCTCCACGATTTTTTTATCGCGGAAGCCACAGGTTGGATTGTTGGGGATTGGGGTACACTGCTCAAATCAACCGACGGCGGACAGACCTTTCATAAGGTTGACGGGAGCGTGTTTAGCAGAAAATCATTGAAAGGGATTCACTTCGTAGACGAAAATTACGGGTGGATTATCACCTATCGAAACACGGCGGCAGGAAAAAACGCGGGTTACATCTATCGAACAACCGATGGTGGCACCACGTGGGAAGAACAATTCACCACAGAAGCCGCACTGTTCAACCTTTACTTTATTGACAAACAGACAGGTTGGGTTATAGGGGATCGACGGAGTGTCTACGCAACAACTGATGGCGGGAAAACATGGCAATTCATCACAGATGGCAGTAATCAACGCCATAAGACGAGTTATGGGCAACCGGAGTATCTCGGCAAAGAGCCGCTGCACACTTTTACACTTTATGATATTGACTTCACGGATACACAAAACGGTTGGATCGTTGGCGACTTAGGTGTGATTCTGCATACCGCGTCGGGTGGAAAAGGAAAATGGAAACATCAACGCGGCGGTCCCCGTTTCCACAACAGTGCTGACGCTGTCCTACTCGGTGTTGACTTTGTCACTAAACGACTCGGTTGGGTGGTCGGTGAAAACGGTACGATTCTTCACACTCGCAATGGGGGTGTAACATGGGAATCACAATCGAGTCCGAGCCATCTCTTAGTAGGGGTCTGTGCTGTTTCGTCGGAAGAAGGGTATGTCGTTGGTGATCGCGGGGCTATCCTCCGCACTGAGGATGGCGGTGTCGTGTGGAACGCGCAAGACAGCCGGACGACTGAGTGTTTCGGTGCCGCTCATTTTGTATCCCCGCAAAAAGGGTGGGCAGTTGCTGAAGCCGGTGTGGTTCTGCACACGGCAAACGGTGGGAGCGTTTGGCATCGTCAAACTTCAGGGACAGAGCAGGACCTGCTTTCTCTGTTTTTTGTGGACGAAGAAAACGGATGGTGTGTAGGAAGCGGCGGCGAAATCATCCATACAAATGATGGCGGAAAAACGTGGAACCGGCAACAGAGCGGAACAGCTTGGAACCTGTTTGACGTTCACTTTACTTCCAAACAGCGCGGTTGGGTCGTCGGAATGAATGGCACAATGCTTTCCACAGTCGATAGTGGTGCCAATTGGAAGTTGGCATCTATCAGCGGACGGCACCCATTCTTTTTCCTCGATGCCGTTACCTTCGTCTCACCAGAAATTGGATGGGTCGTCGGTTTAGATTTGCGCAGCTTGGGTATGGATGGGTTGATTCTACATACCGAGAACGGCGGGAAAACTTGGGTTCGCCAAGAGAGTCATACGAAAAACTTTCTTGACGATGTATTTTTTATCTCTGAAACAGAAGGTTGGATCGTTGGAAAAGAGGGGCTTGTCCTCCATACAAAGGATGGCGGTCAAAACTGGAGACCTCAGCGTACAGATACCCGAACGGATCTGAAAGCTATCTACATAAGTAGCACAAACAGCGGATGGGTGGTTGGTCAAAACGGGACAATCCTCAAATATGAGGCAGTTCCGTAAGCGCACCGTTTATCAAATAGACAATCACACATCGCAAGGAAGATCAACATGACAGACGAACAAAAATATCTATTCGACCTGCAAGGTTTTATCGTGCTGAAGGGTGTGATTCCACAAGAAGTGGTCAACGCATGCAATGCTGTGCTCGATCAGTACGAAAATATGCCTCCCGAAGACTATCCGTCGCCGTTGTGTCTTGGAACAGAGCGGACGGAAAAGGAACTCTACATCTCCAATATCATGGAAGCAGACAGCACCTTTAACGCGCTGATTGATATTCCGGAGGTGTTAGACGTGATTCAAGGCGTAACCAGTGGTCCCTATCGCCTCAATCATACCTACACGATTTACCGATGGGGCGGCGGTTATACAGGCTTGCACATGCACGGCACGCCGATTATTCCGAAATGTCAATACCACTGCAAAAACGGAGAGATGGTTTCGACCTTGACAAAGGCTGTTTTTCCGATGTTAGATTGTGATGTGGAGGACGGCTGTTTCGCTGTGATACCGGGCGCACATAAAAGCAATTTCCGCAAACCTTGGGGAAGCCACCCCGATGAAAATCCTGTGCTGACACCGATTCCGGCGAAAGCAGGGGATGCCATCATCTTTACAGAGGCGTTGACACACGGATCCGTCATCAATGTCTCTGGCAGACCACGGCGGACCCTCTATTACTGTTATAGTATCGGTTATATGCCGGATTGGGGCGGTCAAGGTTTGCATTTTAGTCCAAACGTTATGGAGCGCCTCAGTGAGGCACAACAGGCAATCCTCTATCTTAAATAGTTGCCAGTTGCCAGTTGTCAGAGGAATGGTTATCAGTTACCAGTTACGAGTTACCAGTTAAGAGAAAGAGACGTTAGGATTCGCGAAAACCCTCTTAACTGGCTACTGGTTACTGGCTACTGGTTACTGATACACTGAAAGATTTTTCGGAGAAAAATCGTACTGACAACTGATAACTATCAAAAAGGTAAATTAAAAATATGGTTACAATCTCGGAACGGTTACAGAAACTACCACCCTATCTCTTTGTAGATTTGCGTCAAAAAATGCAGGCAGCGAAAGCACGAGGCGTTGACGTCATCAGCCTCGGCATCGGTGACCCAGATATCCCGACACCGGATCCGGTTGTTGAAACGCTGGTACACACACTCCAAAACACTGAAGACCCTGACCGGCACCGCTACGGATGTGATAACCCTGTTGATGATTTTCCACAGGCAGTTCTCAACTTTTACCAACATCGTTATGGCGTTACGCTATCTGACGATCAGGTTGCTACTACCCTTGGAAGTAAGGATGCTATCGTTAAACTGGCACTTGGCATACTTAATCCTGGCGACATTGGCATTGCCGCAAGTCCGGGATACCCTACCTATAACATCGGACACGTTTTTGCGAGCGCGACGACCTACTATGCACCGCTCCTGCGAGAAAACGATTTCTATGTTGACTTTGACGCTATCCCAGACGAGATAAAACGCCTTGCCAAAGTCCTCTGGATCAATTATCCAAACAACCCGACGACCGCCACCGCCGACCTCGATTTCTTCGAGCGCGCCGTGGAATTTGGGAGACAAAACAGTATCCTTATCGCGCACGACAACGCCTATAGCGAAAACACCTACGACGGTTATCGTTCCCCAAGTATCTTGCAAGTAGAGGGTGCTGCCGAAGTCGCCGTTGAATTCTTTTCATTGAGCAAGGCGTTTAATATGACGGGATGGCGCTTAGGTTTTGTCGTTGGTAACCCAATCGCTGTTAACGCGGTTAAAACTGTTAAAGACAACATAGATAACGGTTCACTCCGATCGCTCCAGTTTGCCGGTGCAAAGGCACTCTCAATAGCGGACGAAATCACGCCTGCGATAAATGTGATTTATCAAAAACGCCGAGACACGGTAGTGGATGCACTCACAAATAGTGGGTGGGCAATCGAGAGACCGAAGGCAACGATGTACATCTGGGCACCTGTACCACCCCGTTTCAACGGTTCAAGTCGCGCTTTTGCGACAGCGCTGCTTGAGGAGGTAGGCGTGGTCGTAACACCCGGACTCGGATACGGACAATGGAGCGAAGGGTACTGCAGAATCTCCTTAACGTATCCAGATGAAGTGATAGATGAAGCAATTTCACGGATTCGAGACTTTACCCATTAATCATCAAGCGACCTCTTTGACGAATGGCTCTGGCGAGAAAAAGATTATGATACATACTCACGGCTTTTTAGCAAGTTTCGGGAATCTGAAAACGACGGTTAAACATCTGATTTTAATCGTTAGCATAACCTTTGCTGCGCTTTTTGTGTGTGGTAACACCAGGGCTGAACAAATTCAAACGTACACCGTTGCTGATGGATTGGTGGGTCCGATTGTTCCTGTCATTTTCCAAGACAGTCGAGGAGTCCTCTGGTTCGGCTCCGATCGCGGTGGCGTAAGTCGGTTTTATGATAACACTTTTAAGCCCTACGCTGGATCACTTGACGGTTCTGAGGATGTCGAAGCGGGCGCACTGCTCGGACAGACGCAACAAATCGTTGAGGATAAATGGGGACACCTCTGGTTTCTCTCAAGAAATTCTTCGGAAAGATCGGGCAGAGTGAGTCGGTTTGATGGCAATTCCGTCAGTTTTATCGGGATGGGGAACGCGCTCATCGCCGATCAGCACGGCGATATATGGGTCGGTGAAAATCATGTGCTAACCAAGTATGTGGCGCAAGGGGTACAAAAACTGCCACAGGCACAGCCCCATGAAATTATCGGTGAAGATCTGATCCGTTCCACAAGTTTGACAATAAGCGTTATTTTCCAAAGCAGAGATGGGACACTCTGGATCGGTGGGAGTGAAGGAGAAGAGGAGAAAACTGGCGTAATTCTGAGTTTCCGAGAGAACACATGGAACCGCACAGCACTCGGTGGAGTAGGTGATATGGATGACGAAATAGACGGCGGAACACCGCGGATCCATCCGAATGCAGGATTCACGCGGCCTGATATGTCCGCCCTAAATGCTGACACGCCAATTGAGACGATAGCCGAAGACCCTTCCGGGGATCTCTGGTTCGGTGGCAACAATCTCCTCCTACGGTTTGATGGAAAAGATTTTGAACAAATTCTCTCAGCCCGGCGCAGGGGAGGTAGATTTTCAAGAGGTATACCTACCGGAAGACCCGCCTTAATCCAGATTGATACAAAAGATCGACTCTGGTTTAGTGATGGGCGCTCTACAAGAGAGTGGAATGGATCACGGCTGCAGCGCCACGACAACCTACACGGGTTTCTTAAACTTGAGGATAAATCGAGCAACCTATGGTTTACCGAAGGACAGGGAATGCGTCAATATGATAAAGACCTTAAGGAAATTCCGAGTACGATTAATAGCGGACTCGGAAGTGACGAGATTCGGACAGTTTTTGAGGCAGTGGATGGCAAATTATGGTTCGGACACAATAACGGTGTAACAGTATTTGAACCAACACCCGCAGTGAGCACACATGCAGGACTCGGCACGAAAAGGATTCGCACGATGTATGAGGACAGCCGGGGCTATCTCTGGTTAAGTGTTTCAGGCGGTGTGGCGCGTTATGATACGAAAACAGACGAAAGTTTCACAGAACCATTAAGGTTAGGCCCAATCCAAAACGGTTCTAACCCAAACTCGCAAACCATCCGTAGGGGAGGTAGACGTTCGCAGTCTGAAATCGTAAAAATATTTGAAGTCGGCGGAGATACCTGGTTCATAAACGAACCCGAATCTCGCTTCCGTTCCACGCGGTACACGTTTTTCCGGTACGCAAACGCAAGTTTCGGTCATCAAATTTCCATCTCTATTCGCACAAAAACCGGACCCGGCGGGGAACGCTCCGATAGCAACACGGATGTACGCGTTGCAGGCGGTGAACATGTATGGTTGGCTTTTGGCGGACATCTTTTCAAAGCGGACGCAACAGGACTTTTATGGCTTACAGAAAGCGGTGCACAAAGAATTCTTTTTCAAAAAACTGCCGAGATGCGTCGCGGTGCAAGGGACCGAGAAATAGAACCCGGCGCAGTTGCTATTACGGACTTATACAGGGATGCTAAAGGTAGACTCTGGGTGCATTTTGGGAACGGAAACGTGAAGCGCTACCCGAAGGATATTGATCGCGCAGCAGCGACAGCGCGCCCTATTGTGCCAGATGAACTTAGCCTTAAAGCAACAAAACTGCTAAAAACGACACCAAACGGTAAATGGTTTTTCAATGCGGTGACAGGCAGGTTGATCCGCTGGAATAACATCGAAACCGGTGAACCGGTTGTACTTGACGGTGAGTCTACTTCTGCCCCGCTTGCAGTATGGCAAAACCCAACGGAACAGAGTGGAGAAATTACTTTTATCTTTTCAGATGCCCTTAAGACATATCACGGCACGGTGTTAGACCAAACTCAGGTTATTGATGAACTCGGTACAGTCAATGCCTCACTGACTTCTCAGGAAGGAATCCTTTGGCTCGCAACCTCCCGCGGGGCAGTCCGATACGATGGAAAGCATCTGACGACTTACACAACAAAAGCGGATGGATTTCTGGTGGAGAATGTCCGCGATGTCATAGAGGATAGTCGCGGAAATATATGGTTCGCAACGCGGGGCGGCGGCACTGTCCGCTACGATGGTGAAATCTTCCACAACCGAACAACAAAAAATGGTTGGGCACATAACAACATCTCAAAAATCCTTGAATCCTCCGATAAGGATATCTGGTTTGCGACTGAAAGGGGTGTCACACAGTATACACCCACGCGGAGTGGACTGCCAGAATGCCGAATCATCGCTTTAGAGGCTGATAAACCTTACACGGATTTCTCATCCAATTTAGTGCTACCTGGGCGCGGCACTAAGATTTTCAATGTGCGAGGTATCAGTTCACTTCGAGAAGGCCTCTCCTATCAATTTAAATTAATTGGACTTGATACACCGACATGGACAAAACTCTCAACACAGGAATTCTCGCTTATGCCGCCTGGCTCTGGCATGCCATCTGACCAGTGGACTCCGCTCTCCGCACCTGGGGTGGCGAACCAACAGGCTCTGAATAATAGTGGCGTTAGGCAAGAATTTCAGAATCAAAACGGTATTCTGCGCATCCGATATACGGGTCTTAAAGCGGGGAACTATAGTTTCCTCATTAAAGCATTCCGTAAAGATTGGGCTTACACCGCCTTACCAGCAGTTGTGGACTTTAGTATCCCACCACCGATCTGGACGCGCTGGCGAACATATTTACCGACGCTTATTTTTGTGACTGTCGTACTCTCTCTGATCGGCCGCCTTATTGTTAACCGACGCCATACATTGCAGCTACGCAACGCTATGCGCCAACGCGAAGAAGCGGAGATGCAGCGTATCCGTGCTGAGTTGAGCGAAGCGCAAAATATTCAGATGGGCCTCCTGCCTACGGAATCACCCGACCTAAAAGGATTTGATATTGCAGGCATGTCGGTCCCCGCAACACAAGTCGGTGGAGACTTCTACGATTACCTCACCGTGGCAGACGGACATACCGCTGTTGCGGTAGCGGATGCTGCAGGAAAAGGGTTGCGAGGCGCGATGACTGCCGTGTTGACGAATGGAATGTTATACGAAGTCTCGCGTTTTGAATCCGAAGCCGCAGTCATTCTTAGTGACCTCAATACCGGGTTGGCACCTCGGATGTACGGCCCCAGCTTCATCGCTATTAACTTGGCAGTCCTCAATGAAGCCGAAAAACGGGTTGATTATGCCAACGGCGGTCAACCTTATCCGATTCTCAAACAAGGGACGGATATAATTGAGATTGAAAGCGGGGATCTGCCGCTTGGTAGTATGAAACGCGTCGAATATGAATCCACAGCTTTCGATTTAAACGAGGGCGATTTCCTGATCTTTCATACCGACGGTCTCATTGAGGCACTCAACATGGAGGGTGAGATGTACGGAACAGAACGGCTAATGGCATCGGTTTCGCGGATCCCTGATAGCTTTACTGCCGAGGAAACTGTACGGCACCTTGTTGATGACGCGCACGCTTTTGTCGGTGAGGCGGAACAATATGACGACCTCACCATCGTTGTTATCAAGCGATGCTCTGACGTATAGTCATTACCGTTTAAGCGTTCCTGAAGTCAACAACTGTTTGGCGATACTCTTCAGGGAGGCCGATGTCAAACCGTCGTCCCTTAACAACGTACCCCGAAAAGCCTTCCGCCTTTCGCAATGCGTCTAAACAAGAAGTCAGTTGAAATTCGCCGCGTTCACGCAGATTATGGACGATGTTCTGCTCAAGAAACTCGAAAATCTGAGGTTGAAGCACATAGATACCGAACACGGTCAAGAACTGGTCTATATCCATGCCATCTACATGTAAATGCTCCATCGCATACTCAGCATCCGGTTTTTCGTAAAACTCTGTCACCGAAAGCAGTGAATCTTCTTCTTTCCATGTACCTGTAACACAGCCAAAGTTCGATAGCAGCTCAATCGGTGTTTTCTTAAGTCCGACAACACTGTGCCCTACCTGTTCATAAGCCTCTACGACTTGTCGCGCACAACATTTCTCCTCATCCGAACCGTAAAGATGGTCCCCGAGCATCAGAAGAAAGGGTTCATTGCCAACCCATTCCCGTGCACAGTAAACAGCATGCCCGAAGCCTTCTTGAACGTCCTGTGTGACGAATGCCATTTTGCTTCCTAACTCCAGTAGATAATCGCAATATGCCCTGTTCTCTTTGCTGAGTTTGTTATAATGCTCAATCCGAGGGGGGGTTTTGAAAAACGACTCAAAGAGTTCTGTATCACCACTCTGGATGATAAGGCATACTTCCTCAATACCCGCATTGATCGCTTCCTCAACGATTGCCATAATTGCCGGTTTCGCACGTCCAGACTTGTCAATCACCGGGAAGAGTTCCTTTTTCATCGCCTTGGATGCTGGAAACAGCCGAGTGCCAAACCCCGCAGCGGGGATAACTGCCTTGCGGACATGCCTGCCAGCCTCAATCACCAGCTTTAGGCACGACATCTGCAAATCTTGTTCAATAATCTCTATAACGCGTCCCTGACTCTCTTTATCTTTCGCAATGAATTGGGCAGACCCATCCCCCTGCGAACCGACACCCTTACCGCCCCAGATATACGGTTGAATCGGTTCATAATTTAGGACTTTGTGAAGTACCGGGGCCGTCAATTGGGAAGGACAAGCCGGTATAAGGTGTTTATCGAACTCTGTCTGAGCCCGCGTCATCAGTTTGCCTACGGCTTCCGCGTCTCCGTCACGGAGGGCTTGATGTGCCTCTTGTGTGATCTGAGCACTGAGAGGCCCGAGGTAGTGTTGCACGTTCTTTTCTAATTCGCTCTCTGCGAATGGATAACAGTGACTTAATTGGTTCAATATCAGGCGTGTATCTTTACCTGCACCAAGATCAACAATTACAAGATATAAGTCTTTCGGTACATTGAGGTCTTGGACATCAATACGGTCTCCGTCAAATGTCATGAGGACAGGGCGTTGGTATGCACACCCTTGGTCCATCCGTCCACAGCGCGACGGTGTTGTCGTTTCGCCTTGGTAGGCGTATTCCATTTCACCCCGTGTTGTCATCTTGAGATCATAAGTGCGGTTGAAGGCGCGCGCGACCAATACACTGATGGCTGCACTTGAAGACAGCCCTTTTTTGACGGGTAAATCGGTGAGATAATTGTCGATTTCCACCCCTTGCACCCGGTAGTTGGTTAAAATTTGATAGGCAACACCGGCAGCATAGCTAAAAAATCCGCCCTTTTCAGCTTCAGCCAGGAGCGCACTCCGCTCCATAGGCAGGCTATAGGGACCGTGACGGGTACCATCACTGAGGCTTGTCCTCAAAATTAGACGGTTTGGATGCGGTTTAACCTCAGCGTATACACCTTGGTTTGTGCTGGTTATTAACGTATACCCCTTTTCGAGCTCTGCGTTAAGTAGCCGGTACCTTGCTGCCCAGTCGGTATGTTCACCAAACAGGCAAATTCTTCCCGGCACAAATAGTTTCATAATTTTTCCTTTTCATTATTGCACTTTCGTTTCCTATAGAAGCACTCTCCGAATCGCGACTTCGCTTACGGCATGCGACTTTCTGCCCACTGGCACCGTTGTATCCAATTTTGTGCTGAAAGTATTTCTCCCAACGGAAGTGCTGTGTTCTCCGCTATTGATCGAAATGCATTTTGCGCAGTCTCGTAATCTTTTTGTTGATAAGCATTGATACCGATTAACCTCTGGGCTTCTAATATTAGTTTGCCGTGCTGTTGCGGAATCAAGCGTTCCAGTGCTTGATGAAAGTATGCGTTGCTGATCTGCCACGCCTTTTCTTTCTGAAGCAGCTCGCCTGTTAAGAAGTAGGGCAACCAACGCTCTGGTGCTGTTTGTATACATACCGATAAAAGTGCCATCTTTTCGGATACCGGTTTCGACGCAACGAGTACACCACGAAGCAGTTCGCGAAGCGAACGTTCTTCTCGCATTGCACCCTTCGATTGACTCTGGACGCTATCAGGATAAGACAACGCTGCGATTCGCTTCATACGCCGTCGCTCAAATGTCTCATATTCTGTTTCAATAGAAACGTAGGCATCCATCGCTTTTTCATGTTCGTTCTTTAGCCAATGAATATCACCTATCAGCAGCAACGCCTCTGGGCTGAATCGAGTGTCTCCCGCGCTTGCAATGCGATTCGCTAAGGATAACGCTTCCTCGTAATCCTGCATCCGATACGCACTGTACATAAGACCCCGCAGCGTGCTTAAATTATCAGGTTCATCGGATAGCATTGTTCCAAAGGTCTCCACGGCGGTGACGAAATCTTTTCGGTAGTATGCCTGCCATGCAGTATCCCGCAGCGCAGCCATCTCATGCGTACAGACCTGTTCAAAAGCACTCCGCCGCTTTAAACGATACGTAGTATAGTTTATATCGTCATCCCGCAAAGGGACACTCTCCAAAAAACCGATCCACTCCGTTTCAAGCGACTGGAGGTCCTTCCCGTAATGTTTCACAAAATTACCGGTCGGAAAAACACCTTTAAACTTTTCTATACCGTAGGTATCCACAAGAAACCGCACGAAGGAACCCGCCAGCAGATAACTCCGCGAACCTGCCTGCCCCCAAAACCCGATTCCCATGATGGCTGGCAACGGGGGCGCAATCTCCATCTCGCGCATCGCTTTTGCCCATTGGTGCACCGTAAGCCGACCTTCATCCCAATCTGCGGCAACCGCAATCCCTTCATGAAGCCCAATCTTCAGGCTCACTTTCAGAGGCGACCAAGGCACAGTAAAGACGTGTGCCAATTCGTGTTTCAAGACAGGATGCGGAAAGCCTTGCGCATGGATATGAAACCCATGTCCGAACGGGTCTTCCACAGATGTGCTACCCGCACCAATCAACTGCTTTTTCTGTTCAGGAGACGCATAGATATACGCGCGCACTTTCCGAGATAGCTCCGCACCTTCAGGTGTAAGATAGGCAGACAACTGTGCATACTGAAACTCACAATCCTCAACGATGCGTTCAATCTCGGTTTCAAGTTCGCGGGCATAGAAAATTTCAAAGTGTTCAGTTTCACGGAAGCCACCAAGTTTCTGAGCAATATCGCCGCGGGTTGGACGGATACCCAACGCGCCTGCATAGACTTGGAAACCGAGTAAGCAGACGATTAGCAGGTACAACCAGACACGTTTTGTAAGTGAACTGAATAGTTTACGCCACCTCAGTTGCGGCATCAAGTCTGTGTCCCTACTTATTTCGCAAATACTAACGGCGAGTCCCAAAAACAGGAGTGCCCAGAGCAGTGTTTCCGCACGAGCGATCAGCAGTGTCCCTGTTATCCGAATGACGAAGTCATAAATGGGTCCTGGAAAGTACCCGAATGTCGCATGATACGCAAACACCGGCGGATGAAATATCAGATTGATAACCACCGGGACATAAGTCAGCAGGAGAAATCCGATATATACCAAGTACGCCAACCATCGTCTCTTAATCCAAAATCCAAAGAGTGTCCCTGCTGCTGTCGCGTATACACAACTGATTACGGACAATAGAAAAAAAAAGATGAATCCTTCGCTGAAGTTACAGTTTTTAATCCGAAGCGCGTTCAGCAGAATAATACCGACGGGTAGCACGAGCAGCCCGAAGTTAAATATCAGCGCATTCCAGAAACACCGGGTGACGATCTGCCTCGGTGAACCTCTCAGCGCATCAGGATGCCGTTTCATCTGCTGCACGGCTGTGAGTGTCACGTGCGCGCCAGCGAAAGAGATGCCGAGCGCCAACACAGCGCAAAACTCAAAAGCAAGAATGTTAAACAGCGGCACGTTAGCAAGTATCAGTGCCAATACACCGAATGCCGTAAACCACAGCCAATATGAAAACGTCCTATGTATTGTCGGTTGTATGTGCATCTTCAGCAACTTGAAAGTTGTGTTTATTATCTATTTTATTCAGATATCTGCTCTATGTCAAGTAGAATTTAGTGTATCTTAGGGGTATTCAGTTGTTAGCGGGCAGCGAAGCATCTAATAAAGGTGTTGACAAATGACGGGTATGTGCTGTATAATTGGAACGATTGATTTGGCGAATCATTAAAATTTTCGCATCCATTCTCCATAAGTTTTCACGCAATTATCCTCCTTCTAATCTGTACCTTCTACTCTAATGACACTCAACACTACACGCGCGGACTTTGGCGCGAGAGGTCCCTAAATTTCAAAAGCCTTCCAGCAATAACAGGAGACATCTTTATGGCAAACAGACGCACCACAATCCCCGCACTGAGACCCGTTGAAGATACGGATGTAACAACTTGGGAACTTCCTGAGGGCGCGATTGGTAGATTGGGACAGGGGGTACTACTTGGTGTTGAGTATTCGAGCGACGGTTCATATCTTGCCGTTTCAACCAAAATCGGATTCTGGATATATGACACGGCAACAATGACACCTCGCGCATTGTGGGGCACCGAACAAGGTATGTTTAATGTTGCCACTTTCTCACACGATGCACGATGGATCGCCACTGGCGACCAAGATGGCATTGTTAAAATATGGGACACACAAAACGGACAGTGTATTACGAAAATAGATTGGGGAAGTACGCGAAACGTCAATAGCCTTTTACATCTCCACTTTTCGTCGGACGGACAATATCTTGCCACATCCGGTTTCGGACATAGTGCCGTCTACAAATGGCGTGCAAACACCGACACCCCTATCATGAGTTTCACCGTTGAAAATGCGAAAATAAAAGATTACCGGAGGGGATATTACGGCGACCGATGTTTTCCTGTCTCTTTTTCACCCGTTGGTAACCAACTTGCGTATGCGACTGCAATAGACACTATCACGCTTTCGGACATAGATACTGGCGAACAGATTGCTCATTTCACTGGACACGCGGCTCCGGTGCATTCCGCCATCTTTTCGCCTTGCGGACAGCACCTTGCCACCGCGACCTTGGACAACGAAGTACAAGTCTGGGATGCTTACAACGAATCCCTTGTAATGACACCCACTACTTATGAAGGGGATCGGTTAAGGCTGGCTTACGCTCCTGATGGTACACTGCGGATCGCCAATATCCATGAAGACAAGGTGGAGATTTGGGATGTATCGCAGCAAGAAAAGTTAGACACCTTTGACTCCCCGGGAACGACTACTACAGCACGTTTTTCAACCGATGGAACGCAATTCGCAATTGCCAATACACGCGGCAATCTGCAGCTATGGAAAGCTGAAAACCCTTCTACAGTCGTATTATTTCCTGAATATAGACCGAGTGCTTATTCGGTGATATTCTCACGAGACAGCAAAACGTTGCTCAGTAGTCATTGGGGAAAATCAAATAAGGTATTCTGGGATGTTACGAGTAGGAAAACGCAGCGGATATTCCCACCGCTAACCGAGCGTACCTCTTTTTTTTATAAAGGCATGGCACTCTCCCCGTGTGAGGAACTGCTGGCGGTCGATACGAGCGACGGGAACATCGAAATCTGGGATATCCCATCTGAAACCCTAATTGCAGAACTCACCGAACATGAGAATCGTACAAGCACGTTGGCGTTCTCGCCTACAGGTGAACACCTCGTCAGTGGTGGTTGGGCTGATCAAGTCTACGTATGGGATGCCGAGCTTTGGGAAAAACGGCACTCACTTACAGCACACACAAATTGGGTTTTAGACATCGCATTTCACCCAGATGGAAAACTATTTGTTACTTCCGCCTGGGACGGGACTGCGCGGCTCTGGAATATTGAGACCGGTGAACAAGTTGCGCCGCTCCCTTTACCAGACCGCTTAGAGAATACCACTGTATATAGAGGGGAACCAGAGGAAATTGAGCGAGTCAACAACGGCGGGAATCTAAGATGGAGACGACATCAATGCATTCAATCCATCGTGTTTTCGCCGTGCGGCACCCTGATTGCTGCGGTGATCGGCACCACGGAAAGCGGCGGGTTGACCAACGAGATCCGATTCTGGGACACAGCAACGTTAGATACCCGTATGATAATACTCCCTGGGCAACAGTGTATGCGTCCGTGGGCATTGACTTTTTCGCCTTGCGGACGTTACCTTGTTTCCGGTGCTTGGTGGCATCAGGGACTGGATAAAACACCCATTCTGTTTTGGGAAGTGGCTACTGGTGAAAACATTCATACCCTCTGGGGACATGCCTCAGACGTTCAAGATGTTGCCTTCTCACCTGATGGTTCGCTCTTAGCGAGCGGCAGTTTTGATGGGACTGTTCTCCTCTGGGACATGAAACCGTTTATCGCTTCTTAAGATATTGCTCGCTGGAATGAAATCGGAGGTATTTGATGGAAAACCGACAATCACAGGCAACCACACAGTCTACGCAGACAAACAGTAATGAGACAACTTGGGAACTTCCCGATGGCGCAATTGCCCGATTCGGACAAGGACTCATATATGACATGGCGTTTTCACCCGATAACGCGTTGCTTGCTGTTGGCACGAGCATCGGGGTATGGATGTATGAACTCGACACGATGCAGCCTGTCACACTGTTTGAAACCGAACGCGGCATGATTCTTAGCGTTGTGCTTTCACCCGATGGAAAATGGGTTGCAACCAGTAACGCGGACGGCATCATCAAAGTGCGAGAAATAGAGACCCAGCAGCGTGTCGCGAAGATACAAGGCTGGCACGACGGCACCTCCCGCCTCACCTTTTCACCGGATAGCCGATACATCGCCGCATCTGGCCGCGAATACGGCGACGTTTACGTCTGGTGCACAGAAACCGGGCAACACGTCACAAGTTTCAAAAGGGGAGTTACACCGAAGGAAGGTGAAAAGTATCCGACTCGTTTTCCGCTCTGTTTTTCACCCGATGGGCAGCTGCTCGCTTATAATGGCCCGTCCACCCTTACCGTCCAAAACCTAAAAACGAAAGAACGTTTCGCTTTGCTGGTTTTAGACCGTCATCTGTGCGAATCAGGAGATATGTATGATCTCGCCTTTTCACCCTGTAGCCAGTTTCTTGCTGCGAGTCTTCAGGATCCAACGACACGTGAGAACATTGAGGTGCAAGTATGGGATATTGATAAAGAGACCTTGGAGACAACTTACACCGACTACGACGGAACTCGGGTGCTTCTCGCCTATTCCCCTGATGGCGCATTACGGGTTGCTGATGTTTATGAAGACAAAGTAGTGATCTGGGATGCGTCCCGGGGTGAAAAACTTGATACCATTGAATATCAAGGAAAAGGTAGGACAGAACAATGTATCTCTACGGATGGAGAGCAATTCGCAATTCTCACCAACGACGATATCCGCGTGTGGCGTGCGGGCACCCCTGTCGCAGTAGCACCACTCACAGTACCGCATCAGGTACCCGACTCTCTGTTTTTTTATCAATCGGACAAGAGGTTGATTAGCAAATACTGGTTTGAAGATATCGTTTTCTGGGATGTTGTTCAGAAACAGGTGATATCTTCTCCCATCAAGACAAAGAGCAGAGGCAAGAGGTGTGCATTGTCTCCTTGTGAAGAATTATTAGCTCTCAACGGAGAAGATGGACAAACGCTTGAAGTCTGGAACATCACGTCTGGTGCCCGAATAGCAGAACTCACTGAACACCAAAGTCTGATCACCACCGTGGTGTTTTCGCCATCAGGGGAACACCTCATCAGCGGAGATGCAGATGGAAAACTCATTTTGTGGAGTGTCCACCGTTGGGAAAAGCAGCATGCATTTATAGGGCATCATGTAGAGGCGATTCGGAGAGCAGACTTTCATCCCAACGGACAGCAATTCGCTACGACTGACGGGAGAACTGATATATTTCTTTGGGACGTTACGAGCGGTGAACAGCTCGGCTCCCTTTCTGTAGATTCCACCTTTGTTACCCTATATAAAGGAGATATGCGACAAATCCAGAAACAAACGCGGAAACCTCACAAACCGTCAAAGAATCTCCATTCAATTGCGTTTTCACCTTGCGGCACTTTGTTGGCTGGTGGATTAAAAGGTGGGATTCATCTGTGGGATGCTGCAACTTTAGAGCCGCGCATGGGAATGATTCTACCTGAGAGATGCTCGCATATTGGTGTCGTTGTGTTTTCGCCATGTGGACGGTATCTCGCCTCTGGCTCTTGGTGGTGGAAAACAGACAAAGTCTCCGTTCGTTTATGGGAGGTCGCAACTGGTGAAAACATCCATACCTTCTGGGGGCATACCTCAGATGTTCAAAACCTCGCTTTTTCAAAGGATGGCGAACGCTTAGCAAGTAGCAGTTATGACGGTACCGTTCTGCTTTGGGATATGAAACCGTTTATAATCTTTTAAAATTACCCATAGCGGAGACTAATTGAAAACTCTACGTTATAAGTCCATGCAGAATTTTCTTGCAGTTTTAGATAAAATATGTTAAAATACGATGTGATAAGTTTTGCAGCGCGGATCAAAACCGTGCAAAGTAACATGGGTACAACTCGCAAACCGTACAATAAGGTCGCACTTATAAGACACGACGCAACAGGAGAAACTGAAATGGCAAACGGATTCACACGATTTTTCAAGGCTATCTGGTATACACTGACAGGTCGCGCACACGAAACCGCGGACAGAATGATGGAAAACCCCGAAGCCGTTAGAGGGGCTTATGAGGACATCATCGCCGATAAGAAGGGGAATATTCAGCGCTATAAGCAAGCAATCGGTCAGCTCATCGCACTTGTTGAACAGAAGAGGTCACAAGTAAAGAGTCTTACCGATGAAGTCGAAAATTTGGAAGAATTGAAATCTGGGGCTATCGCCAAGGCACAGCAGACCGCCGCTGATTTGCAAAAAGAAGGGATGGCACCAGAAGAAGTCAAAGTGCACGCCGAATACACGCGATGTGTTACCGCTTACCAAGAGTTCAATTCCAATCTACAAGAGAAAGAAGGACGCATTGATGAACTTGAAGGTGAGATCGAAAATGCGCAAGCGGATATTGACTCCCATAAAATCCAGATTACCAACCTCCATCGCGACTTAGATAAGATTAAGAGCGAGCAGTCTGAGGCAGTCGCCGATCTAATCACCGCACGCGAACAGGAAGAAATTGCCGATATGCTTTCCGGCATCAGCATGGACGGAACTTCCGCTGAATTGTCACGGATGCGAGAAATCCGCGAGAAAGCGAAAGGACGTTCAAAAGTCGCACAGGAATTGGCTGGCACCGACTCAAAGAACGAAGAACAGGAATTCCTCGCCGCAGCGCGGTCATCCAATGCCTCCGATGAATTTGACGCATTAATCTTCGGCGCACAACAGACGGACACGAAAACGGAGACGGAACCTGAACCTGCAAAGAAGACAGAGGATTCCGATTCTGAACTGCCGCTCTAAGAGGTTTGATATCTAAAACAGAAGGGGGCGACACCTCATAGCCGTTAAAAGTCCAACTTATTCATTCCGGACGGAAGCCGGAATGCTCATTAATTCAGGCACCTCTCGGAGTCTCGTCCTGTCTGGAAATATCCACGATCTCTTCTTTATACGCGAAGAGAACAACACGGATTATATTCCACTCGTCCCCTTTTTAAGCCGCAGTTGGGACATTCCGGGGTTCATCCTAATCGTTTATGAACTCAACGGTCCCATAAGATTCGCACAGGAGTCGGAGCGCGAGAAAGTTAAAGAAGCGTTCAATCTATGGCGAGGCACACCCGAAGCGGACCTGGATATAAATGCAACTGCCGGTACATCACGTTCTTCGCGGTTAGGCGGGGCATCTCTCGGATCACTTGACGCTGCTACGAAGCCATCCGATGCCTCTTTTACGCAGTACATGAACGATGCCATCGGCAGCCCGACGTTGGCACTTGAAGTGCTTCGGCAGTTTTGTCTGCTCTCCCGAAGCACAAACGCACAAGGCGAAAAACTGCTACCCGAAAAACTGATCATCCTGATAGAAGCAACGGATATGTTGCTCCCGGAAGGTGAAATTCGGAGTTTGTCGCTCCCAGACAGACACCGCGTCAGCATCGTTCAAGACTGGATCTCCGATTCTAATTTCATGAACGGCAACGATACCGTCGTCTTTATCGCGGAATCTCCGAGTCTCGTGAACTCTCGAATTATTAGGTTGCCGCAGGTCGTTACCGTTGAAATTCCAGCGCCCGGGATGGCAGAACGCCAGCACTTTATTTCATGGTTTAATAACACGCCGAAACTCGTAGAAAAGCCTTTAAACCTTTGGGGTTCACAGGCACAACTCGCTATGCTCACTGCGGGGTTATCCTTACAAGCACTCCGCCAGATGTTGCTCTCTGCTTGCTACTCCGGTGAAAAACTTCAACCTGAGGATGTTATTGAGAAAGTATCTGAATTTATCCAAGCACAGTTGGGTGAAGATGTTGTAGAGTTCAAAAAACCCGCGCACAGTTTAAAAGACATTGTCGGTAATCAGAAACTGGTGGATTTTCTCAAGACGCAGCTGATTCCGCGTATCACCTCAACCGGTCCCGATGCGATCCCCGGAATGAGCGTTTGTGGTCCTATCGGCAGCGGAAAAACTTTTATTTTCGAGGGACTCGCTGGCGAACTCGATATCCCTGTCCTCGTCCTCAAGAACATTCGGAGTATGTGGTTCGGACAGACAGACGTTATCTTTGAACGGCTCCGACGCTTGCTGATGGCACTCGTGAAGGTGTTGATCTTCGTTGATGAAGCGGATACACAATTCGGCGGTGTCGGGCGGGATGCACACAGCACAGAACGCCGTTTGACAGGAAAGATACAAGCGATGATGTCTGATCCGCAACTCCGAGGGAATATCACTTGGCTCCTCATGACTGCGCGTATCTACAACCTCTCACCCGACCTACGGCGGGAAGGCAGAGTTGGGGATATAGTGGTTCCAGTGCTTGATCCGAGTGGCGATGACCGTGAGGCTTTTCTCCGCTGGACGCTTGCCAAAGTTTTCCGCGGTTCCCTTCCTGACGATGCAGTTGAACGGCTCTTAAAAGTAACCGAGGACTACTCTGCAGCGAGTTTCGCATCGCTACGTTCTGATCTTGAAGCCGCCAGTCTGTTCAAGAAAGATTCGGAAACGACGGATAAACTCACATTAGATGAGATTATTGCTGTCGCCGAAGATCGGATCCTACCCAATATCGGACCCATAAGACAGTACCAAACCTTACAGGCACTTCTCAATTGCACACGCAAATCGCTACTCCCCGGCGACTATTCCCCAGAAATCCGGGAATCGTGGTTAAAAGAGATCGCGAGACTCGAAGCCACAGGCGTTACGGGGTAGCAAGAAAAATGCTGCATTAGCACGCGACACAATTTTGTGTTATAATGTAGTGTGTAATGAACACAGTGTGGTGTTCCAAAACAACATTTCAGAAGGAGAATTACCATGTCATATTCTGATGCTACCTCTGAAACCATCGCCGCCCGCGGAGAAGAAATCTATCAGCAGTACCGCGAAGAACTTGAAACTCAACACAAAGGTCAGTTTTTTGTAGTTGACATTGAAACGGAAAACTATGAAATCGCCGATGAGGATTTGGAAGCTACAAAACGTCTGCTTGCTAAGAATCCGAAGGCTATGACTTACGGTGTGCGAATCGGGTACCCGGCCACCCACGGTATCGGCTTTGGCTTTGTGGAATGTAATGTGGAATATTATAATGATAACAGGGAAAATTAGAGACGAACGCGTAGCTATCATTGAAGTGGAAGTGATCGGCTTAAATCAACGCGCGAAAATTGACGCAATCCTTGATACTGGATTTACGGATTATCTGACACTACCAGAGTTTTTAATTGACTATTTAAAACTCCCACGGATTGGTACCCGACGCGCAATTATTGCTCATGGAGGGGCAGTCCTTCTCAACTTGTATCTTGCAAAAGTGATATGGCACGGCAAAGAACGCGATATAGAAGTTCTGCAAACAGACAAGCAACCATTAATTGGTATGTCGCTGCTTCGTGGAAGTCGTGTAACACTGGATGTGGTAACGAATGGAGATGTAACAATTGCCCCTTTGCCTTAGGAACATTGCTGAACCGACCCAAATAATTTTACATCAGCCAATAGTGATAACCTCACCAGTTGCCGCGGAACGATACCCCGCGCAGATAATCTCCACAGAATGCGCCGCAAATTCAGCGTTCATCTCACTCTCTACACCGTTCTCAATACAATCTATAAACGCACTGAACTCTCGCTGACCGTCGTCTCCGCTACCGACATCTATCCACTGTTGTTTCGGTCGCATCCCGATCTCCGCTTGTGTGCTGCTCCACATCCCCATCGGATCCAGCGGATGCGGTGTCGGTGGCTCAAACCCCGGTTCAGCCGCAAAAACCTCTAAACGGTTCGCCGATGCATCAAAGGTCAAGGTCGCCTCGGTACCGACGAGATGCGCCTTCCGAATTCCACCCTGGGCGTGACTCTGCCACCCGTAACGTCCACTAACAATTGTTGCTGTAATACCGTCTTCTAACGTCAACACCAAAGCACCGAAGTCTTCAACATCACAATCGAGATGCTCTTTGAAAAAATAGTTCGCTGTCCCACCAAAGACACGTTGCACGCGTTTCTGTGTCAACCAATTGACCATAGACACTGCATAGACACCGACATCAAACATCTCAGGTTTTGCCTCAACGAAACTGTAGCGTTCGCGCGTAGGTGTTTCGATTCTTTTTTTCCCGACCGGTGCAGTGCCCGGATGTCCTTTGGAGAAGAGCACATCACAATGGATCGCCTGAAGTTCGCCGATACGCCCATTCGCCAATGCTTGCTGGACAGTACGTGCCCAAGTGCTATGAATATTGCTAAACATCTGGGTGCGTACACCACTTTTCGCAACGGCATCAATAATTTTCTGCGTATCTTCTGGGTTGAGTGCCATCGGTTTATCGAGGTAAACGTGCTTTCCGGCCGCCGCACATTTCGCACCTACACGTCCGCGCCGTTCTACCTCCGTGCAGAGACTCACAATATCCACATCCTCACGCGCCAATGCCGTGTCAAGGTCCGGGATGAACGGCAAATCCAATGATTTCGCAAGCGAACGCGCCAATGCAATCCGCTCTGGCGGTGCCTCAGGTTCATCCGCGAACGCCACCAATCGACACCGTGTATCCTGTGCAAAACTTGAGGCGTAATTTTCTTGATGTGTCCGATGTCCACCGAGCAAAAGCACACCGTATTTTCCATCTTGTTGCATGTTCAACCCTCCAACACTATAGGCTGACCGCTTTCAAGCGATTGCGTGATAGCCTCTGTGAGTTCGCCGGTATCATCGAATTCCGGCGCGATAGCGTTCTGGTAATGTCTACCGACCGGCGTTTCATGATAGATAACGCCTTTGTTCCCGACCAACATGATGTCAACTGCCGTCTCAACAGCAACCCGATTGACACTCAACAGTGCCATCTGCCCGGCACCATAGTGAACCGTTAATGTAATCTGTGTTCCGTTTGCGTCTCCTTGGGCATAGACGCGCGCCGGGGCAGAGGGTATCCACGCATTCGCGAGTGCCGCCACTTCTGCCACCGATGGCAGTAGATTCGTCGCTTCACCCGTGACGTGTAGCACACACCTTAAGAACACTGGACTCCCAATCCGATCTTTCTCAAGCACAGATTGAACCGATTTTTTAAGCAACTCCATATTTTTCTCCTTCCTCAACCGATAACGCAAAAAATATTGACGAATCCACCCATATTATGCTATATTTTATCATGTTATGGCACGCGGAACGTACCTACTCCTAGTCGTTCAATGTTGAGTTTATAGGTAATCCTGTTCGTAGTAGGGCAATTCATTGCCCGTTGCTGACGTGCGATAATGCACTTCGCATTTGGTCGAGTACGCCGCAAAATCGCACTACTACGAACCTGCCCTCAGATTCAAAGTTGAAAGACTACTACTATTTTTAATCCTTTTGGAGGATAACGATGCCACTGAAAACCCTTGAACAATTAGTTACCGAAGCGAAAGCAAACGTTGGACACATATCGCCCGACGAACTCACAGAGGCTGCAGACGCAACCATCCTCTTAGATGTCCGGGACGAACCCGACTATGACGAAGAACATCTACCGAATGCCGTTTCACTACCGCGCGGCTACCTTGAACTCGACATCGATGAGGTCGCCCCTAACGCAGACACACACATCGTTACATACTGCGGCGGCGGCACACGGGCAACCCTCTCCGCACATACTCTAAAAAACATGGGCTATGAAAACGTTTCAGTACTCACCGGCGGTTTCCGCGGCTGGAAAGCCGAAGGATTACCCACCGAAAAATCTGACGAATAAATAGCACTCTTACGTTAGCATAGATAGCACACATTGTCAATATTTTACATCGCAAACGGGGCGATTCCGCTTTCCGCAACCACTATCGTCCCGTTACTAACAATCGTAGAAAAGATACCAACGGAGAAAACATGCGCAACAGATATATCCTCTTAGTACTTATACTCCTCACACTTTTCATCGGCGATAGCAGTGGGCAAAAAAAACAACTCAACGTCTTTACATGGGCGGGGTACGTCAGCGATGATATCCGTGAAGGTTTTGAAAAGGAGTTTGGGGTTACTGTTCTCGTTGATACCTACGCCAGTAACGAGGACCTGCTCACAAAACTATTGGCGGGTGCGACAGGATACGACATCATTATGCCATCCGACTATATGGTATCCATCCTAATCAAGCAAAATCTGTTAGAAGTACTGAACCGCGACAACATCCCCAACTTTCAGAACATTAGTCCACTGTTTCTCGGTAAATACTTTGATACCGAAAATCAATATTCTATCCCCTACACGTTTGGTACCGCAGGCATCGCCTACGATTCGGCTGTTGTTTCACCAGCACCGGACAGTTGGGCAGTGCTCTGGGATACGCAATATAAAAACCAGTTCAGCATGTTAGACGACCAGCGTGAAACCATCGGTGCCGCGCTGAAACTCCTCGGATATAGCCTCAACACCACCGATCCGGATGAAATCAAAGCGGCGAAAGAGAAACTTATCGCACAGAAACCGCTTGTGAAACAGTATAAAAGCGAAGCGGAAGAACTTCTTATGGCAGGCGATGTCGTTATGGCACACTGCTGGAGTGGCGATGCCTTCCGCGCAACAGAGACACGTCCGACGATCCGGTACGTCATCCCAAAAGAAGGGTCAAGCCAGTTTATTGATGCTGTTTGCATCCCGAAATCCGCGCCGCATCAGGCACTCGCCGAGCAGTTTATTAACTACCTCCTCCGTCCCGAAGTCAACGCCAAGATTACCGCCTTCACGAAATACGGTACCTGCGTGCCGACCGCGAAAGAATTCTTACCCGAACACTTACGGGAACACAAATTCATCTACCCGCCAAAAGAGGTTCTCGAATCCCTGGAGTGGCTGAGAGATCCTGGCGATTTTACAAGGCACTACGATCGCGCATGGGAAGAGATTAAGGCGAAATAAATGTTTTAACCCACTATCGCTGGCGAGGTTTTTTGGGGGAAACACCCAAGCAAAAACACCTCGCCTTTTTTAATTTTGCGTTTCGTCCTATCCCCAAAAAACGGTTTATTCTTCCAAATCCCCGCGTTAGTCCCATCGGAGCACCATCCATATAGAAACTACTTTTTTGAAGAAAACCGAAATGGTTTCAACTAAAAGTGAAAACCCTGCCTTAATGTTCCAAAGTGTAAAATAAAAAGTTCGTATGTAAGAAGGTGGTGTCATGAAGGTCTTAGAAACGTTGTTGTTCATGTTTCGGAACCCAATACCTCTCATCGTTCATTTAACGTGTTGGTTTTTGTTAGCTGCCTGGGGAATCGTGTCGGACGATCCATTCATAGAAGGGAGGTGGCGCTATGTTGTTAAAATTGTGGAATCCCCTGCGTCTATCGGCGATTATCTAAAAGCTGCCTCAATTATTTGGGACGAAATTATAGAAGATTTAACGAGAACTGGAACTTGGGTTCTTGTCGTTATGCCGCCTTTCCTGATCTGTTACCGAGAAGCCGTCGGCAATCTAAAAGGCATTACCGATGAGTATCGGATATGGATGGAATGGTATCACCAACAACAGGAAGCGATAGCGGAAGACGACGATTTCGGGGGACCCGCACCGCCATTGAAAAATATGCGAGTCAACTCCTATTTCAGGAAAGCGCAAAAAACGCTGTTATTCATGATTCGTAACCCAAAACTACCCCTCATTCACTTCTTATGCTGGCTCCTTACTTGCTTTTTACTAATCCTTATAACAGTCCTTCCAGATCTTGCTAATGTGGTTCGGATAGCAGAGAACTTCGCTCGCAATTTTTTGTCGGCTATACCTGTTCTCACGATAGTCGCCGCTATATTCGGTCTCATTTCCAGTTACCAAGAAGCAAGAGGTACTGTGAAAGGAGTAGCCAAAGTCCAACAGGCGTGGGCGGAGTGGTATCGCCAACAACAAGAAGCGAAAGCACAAGGTGTCCCTTTTGACGTGTCTCCACCATTGTTCCGCATGTATTAACAGGTACGCAATACGATTTCACGGAAAATCTTGCACATGAGGATCTATCATGAAAGGTCGAAAAACACTATTATTTATGCTTTGGAACCCAGCACCTGTTATCGGTTATTTTCTCGCGTGTTGGATTTTAATTTCTGCCTCAATCACTATGTCAGATGAGCCATTCGTATACGGCACATTGCCAGATGTGTCTGAGGCAGCAGAAGGTGCTTTTGAAAATTTGCCTGGGTCCCTCTGGAAATTAGTTACAGCCGTTTCGATCATCACTGAAGAAATCGTTGACGATTTCTTTGATTATTATCAGTTATGCCTATTTGCTATTCCATTTGCTCTCACATTTAGTTATAGAGAGGCGAGGGGCAACCGAAACGGCATTGCTACAGAGCGACAGGTATGGATGCAGTGGTCCGATCGACAGCAACTTGTGAGAGCAGAACGAGGCACTTATGAGACACCACCCTTATCAGAATATATACCGGGCGGAGCCTATTTCATATCCGCACGCAAAACAGTGCTATTCATGCTTCGGCACCCGCCCCTCCTCATCGGTCATTTCGTATGTTGGGTGACACTGTTCGCGCTTCCTACGCTATTTGACACAACCGATTTTGTGCGATCACTCCCTAAAATCGTTATCCCTGCCGTTATATTTACGCTCATCCTTAGTTACCGAGAGGCGAAAAGCAACCTGAAAGGAGTCGCTATAGAGAGAGACATCTGGACGAAGTGGTACTACCGACAAATCAAAGCGGTTGCTCAGGAAGATTCTTTTGGAGAACCGCCATCATCGAAAAATATGAAAGCTTATTCTTATTTTGGAGAAATCCCAGAAACGCTGTTTTTCATGGTCCGTAACCTGAAGCCTTTTATTATTCATCTTACGTGTTGGATTTTCACATCCGCGCTTCTATTCTTCACGATGCTCCCACCACGAGAAGTCCCTGAAGATATCTTTGAAGTATTTGCGCTAATAGGTATGTTTGGACAATTGCTGCCTTGGGTTTTTCTAATCGTTTTCGTCATCAGTTACCGGGAGGCAAGAGGTAACCTAAAAGGCGTTGCCAATGCGCAACAAGTATGGATGCAGTGGTATCATCAACAACAGGAAATGATAAGACAAGGAGATAATTTTGAGGAACCACCACCATCGGAAAACATACAAACGGATTCTTATTTCAAGATCGCACAAAAGACCTTACAATTCATAGCACGCAATCCAATGTCTCTTATAGTCCACTGGACTTGCTGGTTTATTGCCTTTATTTTATTTTTCTCTTTTGTGCCGTTTCTTTTTCTGGTTATACCTGCGCTGATCTCCAGTTACCAAGAGGCAAGAGGCACTGTAAAAGGCACTGCTAAAGAAAGAGAGGGCTGGACAAAGTGGTATCAACGACAAACCGAAGCAAAAGCACAAAGCTACACGCTCGCCGAGGTACCACCGTCATTACACGCTGGTTAAGTACTTCAGATGAAAAAAGATTGACTTCTGTTACAAAAATAGGATATGATAGGGAAAATCGCAAATTTAAAGGAGCTACAATTGAGCAGACCAAATATCCTATTCATCATGTCCGACGACCACGCATCACACGCAATTAGCAGCTACGGAAGTCGGATTAACCAAACACGGCACCTCGATCGTATCGCAGACGGCGGTATGATTCTCCATAACTGT
Source organism: uncultured Poribacteria bacterium (assembly GCA_951828385.1). Lineage (GTDB taxonomy): Bacteria > Poribacteria > WGA-4E > WGA-4E > WGA-3G > WGA-3G. The sequence goes on along the minus strand of OX639973.1, from coordinate 562,924 downwards.
TTCTGTGTTAACTCCATCTGTACACCGAGCCGCGCGAACATTCTGACCGGCAAACACAGCCATCTCAATGGGGTCAAAACACTGGGTGACCATTTTGATGGTAGAAGACCGAACGTCGCGAAAATGCTCCAAGCCGATGGCTACCAAACCGCGATGGTCGGCAAATGGCACCTCGGACACGGCGGCGATGCCGACCCAACAGGGTTCGACTATTGGAACGTGCTGCCCGGGCAAGGACTCTATCACGATCCGGTCATGATTGAACCCGACGGTCGGAAAACCCATAAAGGTTATACCACCGACATCATCACCGATTTTTCGTTGGAATGGCTCCAGAATCGCGATAGGGAGCGTCCGTTCTTCATGATGTGTCACCATAAGGCACCCCACCGTCCATGGGATTCCGATGAAAAGCACGCCGACATGTTCGAGGACGGCGATGTTCCGATGCCAGACAACTTTTTCGACGATTACGCGAACCGCTCAAACGCCGCAAAGGATGCGAAAATGCGCGTCTTCGGGCACATGACCGAAAGGGACCTCAAGATTGATAAACTCGGTCCACCCCCTGAAGGGTTGTCAGAGGAAGAGATGGCAAACTGGAATTATCAGCGGTATATCAAAGAATATCTCCGTTGTGTCGCCTCAATTGATGACAACGTAGGTCGGATGCTTGATTACCTCGATGAAGACGGCATCGCAGACGACACGCTCGTGATTTATACCTCTGACCAAGGCTTCTTCTTAGGCGACCACGGTTGGTATGACAAGCGGTTTATGTACGAAGAATCATTACGAATGCCTTTCCTCGTCCGCTATCCGCGCGAGATCCAACCCGGCAGCGCGTCCGATGCCATGTCCTTAAACATAGATTTCGCGGAGACTTGGCTCGACTACGCAGGCGTCCCAATTCCTGATGACATGCAAGGCACAAGTCTACGACCCATCCTCAATGGTGAAACACCTGACGATTGGCGAACATCAATGTACTATCGGTACTGGATGCACCTCTCGCACCACTATGTCCCGGCGCACTATGGGATACGAACAGATCGTTATAAACTCATCTACTACTACGGGGAGGCACTCGGCACAACCGGATCCGTCGATGAATCGAAAGCACCGGAATGGGAACTTTTTGATCTGGAAAAAGATCCTAATGAGATGCGCAGCGTCTACGACGATCCAGCGTACGCAGATATTGTTGCCGAATTAACGCAAGAGTTATATCGGCTCAAAGCAGAAGCAGGAGACGACGAGTAATGCTTTATCCATTTTCAAATTGAAAGTAAACCCGGTTCGTAGTAGGGAAACCATTCATTGCCCGTTCTTTCAGAAGTGGCTGACGACGAGTAATGCTTTATCCATTTTCAAATTGAAAGTAAACCCGGTTCGTAGTAGGGAAACCATTCATTGCCCGTTCTTTCAGAAGTGGCTGACGACGAGTAATGCTTTATCCATTTTCAAATTGAAGGTAAACTCGGTTCGTAGTAGGGCAATTCATTGCCCGTTCCTGCGTGCGATAATGCACTTCGCATTTGGGGTGTTTTTGCTTGGGTATTTCTGCGTATTGCTGGGGGTGTTTGCTTGGGTATTTCTGCGGATTTCTTCAAGTATGTCCCAAAATCGCACGACTACGAACCTACTCTAAAATTCAAGATGGATGAAGCAATAGTTAGCGTACATGTTCTCTTTATTGGCAATATAACTATCGACTTTCAGTAGTCGGCTATTGGTTACTTGTTGTGGCGGTTGCAAACGTCTATCCGCTACAAAGAGATTTTGGCTGGCCGCTGACTGCTATAAAAAACGGAGACACAAAATGGCAAATCAGAGTCCACTGAAAAACATTGAACCCGGTATGAAAGTTACGGCACAGATGTCGCCGGAACCGAGTGAGGCAGACTTGCAGTTTGCCAAGCAGATGGATGTTGACTATGTCGTCCTCTGGACGAACGGCGAAAATGCGAATTACGACTATTTCATGAGTCGCCGCGAGATTTTTGAGAACGCTGGACTCAAAATCTACGGGTTTGGCAACAGCGATGTCCACAACCAAGACGGGATTGTGCTTAACTTGGAGAACCGCGACGCAAAAGTTGAACAGTACAAGCGTTATATCCGCGATCTCGGTAGAGCCGGCATCCCGTATACCACTTATGCACACATGGGTAACGGTATCTGGAGTACCGAACGCGAGACCACCCGCGGCGGCGCAAGTGCAAGGGGATTCAACCTTGAAGTTGCCGATGAGGGACACTGGGGCGGTAAGAAATATGGGATGCCGCTCTCACACGGACGCGAATACAGTGAAGAGGAACTCTGGGACAACTACACCTACTTCATCAAGCAGGCAGCACCCGTCGCTGAGGAAGCCGGTGTGATGATCGGCATCCACCCAGACGACCCGCCCGCAGTGCATCTCGCTGGAATTCCGAGATGTATCTTCAGTAGTTTTGAAGGCTACAAGCGCGCCCTCGAAATCGCTGATAGCCCGAATGTTGGGATGTGTTTCTGCGTCGGTTGTTGGTTGGAAGGCGGTGAACTCATGGGCAAAGATGTCGTTGAGTCTATCCGCTACTTCGGCGAACGGAACAAGATTTTCAAAGTCCACTTCCGCAACGTCGATCAGCCGCTCCCGCACTTCGTTGAGACCTTCGTTGATAACGGCTATCAAGATATGTACCACGTCGCAAAAACCCTCCGCGAAGTGGATTTCAACGGTGTGTTAATTCCAGATCACATCCCAAGCATGGCAGGTGACCACCGTGTTGGCACAGCCTACACGATCGCCTACATGAACGCCCTTGTGAAGCGCGCCAATGAGGAGGTCGCGGCGTGAGGACACTCGCACGCGTCATCTTATTCTTACTGAATCTTCCGTTGACACTGCTCGCGGATGCACAGGCTTCTGACTGGAACGATTTCCTCGGTCCACAAAGAAACGGCAAGTCGCAAGAAAAAATAGACCTTGCACCCTGGGGTAAAACGGGTCCCCCGGTCGTCTGGCATCAGCAGATCGGCACGAGTTACGGGGCACCCACCGTTGCCAATGGACGTTTATTTATCTTCGCACGTCACGGGAATATGGCGCGTCTCATTTGCTTGGAAAGTATTACTGGCAGTGAACTCTGGCGATTTGAATATCCAACGGACTACGAAGATATGTACGGCTACAACAACGGGCCCCGGTGTTGTCCGGTCATTGACGAAGATCGCGTCTATATCTTCGGGGCAGACGGAATGCTACATTGTGTGCGCGTCTCAGACGGTAAAGCTTTGTGGGAAGTTGACACGATGGCGAAGTTTCACGTCGTCCAAAACTTTTTCGGGGTCGCTTCAGCACCCGCGATCGAAGGCGAGCTGCTCATCGTTCAGATTGGGGGTTCACCCCCAGGCAGTCCGAAGGATATTTGGGGCGCAAACGGCAGGCCCGATCCGAACGGGAGCGGCATTGTCGCCTTTAACAAGCATACTGGCGAGGTCGTCTACCAAATAGCAGATGAACTCGCCAGTTATGCCAGTCCGGTCTTTACAACGATTGACGATAGACGTTGGGGGTTTGCGTTCCTACGCGGTGGTCTTGTCGGCTTTGAGCCGACATCCGGGGTAATTGACTTCCACTATCCGTGGCGGCACACTAAGATTGAATCTGTCAACGCTTCGAGTCCGGTCGTCGCTGGCGATTTCGTTTTTATTAGCGAATCGTACGGGATTGGCAGCTCGGTTCTCAAGGTGCATCCCGGCAGCTACGAACTCGTTTGGAAAGATCGCGCATCGCGCAGGAACAAGTCGTTGGAATTACACTGGAACACCGCAATCCACCATGAAGGTTACCTCTACGCTTGTAGCGGGCAACGCCCCAACGGTGCAGAACTCCGTTGCGTGGAACTCAAAACAGGTAAAGTCGCATGGTCCCAACGCGTTGATGAACGCGCCTCGCTACTTTGGGTGAACGATTACTTTATCTATTTCGGTGAGTACGGACGCTTAATGCTCCTCAAATGCACACCAGAGAAATTAGAAGTAATTTCACAAGTTCCGTCACTGAAAGATAAAAACGGTCGCCAGTTAGTGAAATATCCTGCGTGGGCAGCACCTGTATTGGCAGAGGGTTACCTCTACGTCCGCGGTAAAGATCGGCTCATCTGTTTCGACCTACGTTCAAGCCCCAAGTAATTACGGTTTCCACAACGTCGCCTCAATGAACCGTTCGCCATCCGGTTCCTCATCAAAATAGTAGGCAGTTACCACAGTCCCATCAGGACGTTGAACGGTGCGAGGGTAACCGATATCGGCATCACCACCATTATCGCGTAAGACAATTTCCTCACCCCAAGTCTTGCCAGCGTCACTGCTCAACTTCGCACAGATCCGATGCGGCGCATCCCGATAGCCGTAGATAAGACACAACCTACCGTCGTGAAGAAGGGTAAGTGTTGGCGGATTCCCGCCACGCCCAGTATTTTTCACGGGTCTATTCACATAATCCCAGGTTTGACCGTTATCATTTGAACTGTAGAGATCAATCCAATTTTGACGCTCTTCCCAGTCTGAACCTGACTCGTTCCCTCGGCCACGGCACCGGACAGCGACTAATATCTCTGAATCCGATAATCGAACGCTTGCTGGCATAATCGCGAACCCCTCAGGTTCCGGTCCAATCTGGGAGCGCAGCGAAAACGACGCACCGCCATCGGTGCTATGCGCACAGAATATCAATCCCTCTTGACCGTCTGCCTTTGATGCAGTAAGAAACACCAAGCATTCATCTGAATTTGAGACCAAGTAATCCGTGCGTGCTGCGATACCGGTGTACCCGAACATCGGCAACCGAAAGGGACCCTCCCAACTTTTGCACCGATCTGTGGAGGTATAAAACCATGAATATGCGCCCGCTCTCAGCCCGGATCTGCTGCACATCATCGCAAAATCGGGATGTGAAAAATCGACGCGATCTGGTGTCTCGAATGAAACGTCTGCTTCCGACCTATGTCGTTCTTCTACATGTTCATCTGCGGAGAGTGTGCCTCTTGCCGGTAGACGACACGGCGTTTCTGAGACGTGCCATGTTTCACCGCCATCTAAACTCCGTGCCTGCATTCCTGTAAACGGTTTATCTCGGTCGCGGCGATGGAAACCCGCATCCGATTTGTGATACCCGACGGTAAAGCCGACAACAATCTCGTTATCCCATCCCCAGATGCCATAATTCGCTGGCCAGCCCGCATATCTGCCCGGTTCACGATAGATTGTAACCTGTCGCATTTTTGTCTTGATTCCCCATATTTTCTGATTTGATAATTTCTACACAGTATAGCACGAACTCGCCTTTTCCGCTATGAAAAACTTGACTTTTTTCGGGAGTACCGTTAACATTTATAGTGAATCCTAAAAATAAGTAGACATCTTTGTAGCATAAACTTCCAGTTTGTGCCAGTCTGAATACCTGTCATAGGCATTCAGACTGTTTGAGAGTGCCCAATTAATTATAGGTTTTACTATAAAACAACCTCCTCCGTTAGTGGGTTTTTAAATACACGAAATCTGTGGATAATCAAATGCGAAATTTATTAAAAATTATTATCGTTATTTCCTTATGTTTGCTGTTCTCCAATGTTGCTAGTGAGAAATCTGGCGACCACAGCAAATACGTCCAGCATGTAGAACAAGGCTTCGCTCACATGTTTCGGGGCAATAATCGCGATGCTATCTCCGAATTTGAAGCCGCACTGACAATTGAACCTGACCACTATGAAGTGCTCCACTACCTCGGCATGGCTTATGCCCAAGAAGAATTCTCGAACAAAGCCGCCGAAAGTTACCAACGGTCTTTAGCGTTGATGCCCGACAACATTGAAGCACTCTACTCGCTCGGCGTTGTGTATTTTAAACTCAATAAGTGGACAGACGCGGTGACGGCATTAACACGCGTTGTTGAACTCTCACCACAACATGCACGCGGGTACGAAGTCCTCGGCAAAGCACTCGTCAAACTACGTCGCTACGCCGACGCAATCCCCGTTTTGAAGAAAGCCCTTGAACTGAAACCGAAGGCAGCAGGGGTCTATTATGAACTCGGCACAGCACACCTCAATTTGAAAGCCTATCCAGACGCGATAGAAAACTTCAAACAGGCATTAGCCTTCGGACCGGGACGTTATGCCGAGCCGCACTACGGACTGGGTATGGCATATCTCCGATTGGGCGACCGCGAGAAAAGCAGAGCCGAGATGCAAATTTATCAGCAGTTACAAAAGGAATTCGCCGAATACGAACGCCTCATGCGCCTGACACGCGCCGAACCGAACAATCTTGAGGCGTGGATAGGCTTAGCCACCCTGTTGATGACCCAAAAAAACTACGCCGAAGCCATCCCCGTCTTTCAAAAGTGTATTCAACTTTCACCCAACAACGCCAACTTTCACCATGGGCTGGGGCGAGCGTTTATGAACCTTAATTACCCGAAGCATGCAGCAGAAGCCGTCAGAAAGGCTATCCAGCTGATGCCCAACGCGTCTATTCTCTATAACACGCTTGGAAGTGCTTATGCGATGCAAGGCGACCAACGCAACGCGCTCGCTGCATTCCAAAAAGCAGTCGAACTCGACAGTGATCAACCCTATTACCATCTTAATCTTTCAAAACTATATCAGAGTCTCGGCAACCAGAAACTTGCGCAGGAGCATTACCGCGTCTATGAACACCTTTTGTCTGAACAGAAAAAGAAACAGAAATAGTTATCGCAATATCACACTGCTGTCTCTCCTCACGCTGCTTTTCAGTGTTAGTGCCTGTACGACTGTATTTGCACAAGACGCGGAGAATATGATCCTAATCTCTGCCGGCACCTTCACAATGGGGAGCGACAGCCGCGCCGCTGATGAAAAACCGAAGCATAAAGTCTACCTCGATGCCTATCACATCGGTAAATATGAGGTGACGAACGCCGAGTACTACGAATTCTGGAAACTTCAAGCCGCTTCGCCCGAAAAAACATCTCAACATACACCGGAGAACTTCACGCATCTCCCGCAAATTGGGGACTGGCCCGCACGCGCAGAACAGTTCCCGAATTATCCGGTCGTCGGCGTTTCATGGCACGATGCAAACGCTTATGCCGCATGGAAAGGGATGCGACTGCCAACCGAAGCCGAATGGGAGAAGGCAGCGCGCGGCTACACCGATAGAATATGGCCCTGGGGCAACGCAATGCAACCGCACGCAAATACGGCTGCTAACGATGACGGCTACAAGAATCGCCTCGCACCCGTCGGAAGCTTTCCGAAAGGTAAAAGTTACTACGGCGTAATGGATATGGCAGGGAACGTTTGGGAATGGACAGCGGATTGGTACAGCGATGTCTATTATTGGTCGAGTTCTCAAGCTGCGGCGAAACGTCCGAAGAAAAATCCAACAGGACCGGCTGTCGGCAGCTGGCGTGTCCTCCGAGGCGGTTCTTGGATTGATAACATCGCCCGATGCAGCACGACGTTTCGGTTTTATCTCTACCCAAACCTGAAGACTTCCTTTGTCGGTTTCCGACTCGCAAAAACAGCAGAAAAAACATCAAAATAGTCCTATGTTTTGGGTTATGCCCGGTGCGGTTAGGAAACCGAACCTACTGGGGTCTGGGTGAAGGGTGCGGTTAATGCGATATAAACTTTTAGAAATGGTATTACCTCTCATATTCATACTTATAGGTAGTGCTGCCGCGCAACCGCCTGTCTTTGTGGATGTTACCGAAGAGGCAGGCATCCATTTCAAACACAGCAATGGTAAAACCGAGCACAAACATATCATTGAGACGATGGGGTCTGGTGTTGTCTTTTTTGATTACGATACCGATGGCGATGCGGATCTCTATTTTGTTAACAGCGGTAATATTCCGCAAGCGAAACAGGACGCGCAGCAGACACAACTCGGAAATGTGCTTTATCGCAACGATGGAGATGGACGTTTTACAGACGTTACTGAAACTTCAGGAACAGGCGACACTGGATACGGGATGGCCGCTGCCGCTGGCGATATTGATAACGACGGGGACGCTGACCTCTATGTCGCGAACTTTGGGCAAGACGTGCTTTACCGAAACAACGGCGACGGCACCTTTACTGACATCACCGAAGCCGCTGGGATTGATAACACCCTCTGGGGCATCGCAGCCGTCTATCTCGATTTTGATGTAGATGGCGATTTGGATATCTTTGTCGTCAATTATTTGGTCTATGAATTGTCAATGTCAGTGACAACCTTTAAAGGTATTGTCGGTTACGGGCATCCGCGCAGCTACGAGGGGACACCCGATGTACTGTATCGAAACAATGGCGACGGCACCTTTACCAATATCGCAGAAACAGCAGGCGTGACAAATCCGACTGAGGGAAGAGGTATGGCGGCTGTCGCCTGCGACTACGATAATGACGGGTTTCCAGATATTTACGTCACCAACGATACGAATCGCAACTTCCTTTACCGTAACAACGGCGATGGCACTTTTACCGATGAAAGCCTGTTCATCGGTGTCGGTTATGATGAGAGCGGGGTCGCGGAAGGTTCTATGGGGATAGACTGCGGTGATTATAATCGTGATGGGTGGCTTGACCTGATCGTTGCGAATTCCGAAAAAGCGACCCTCTATAAAAACGAGGAGGGACTCTTTTTTGCCGATGCAACAGCGGAGAGCGGGTTACAACAACCGACACTCCCGTTCGTCGGTTTTAGTCCACTCTTCTTGGATTACGATAACGACGGACACCTTGACCTATTCTGCGCGAATGGACACCCACAAGATGTCATCGAAATCTTGATGGACCACGAAACCTATGCCCAACGCGACCAGATGTTTCAAAACAGAGGTGACGGCACTTACGCCGACGTATCAGAAACTGCTGGTGCTTACTTCACAGAAACACTTGTCGGCAGAGCCGCCGCTACCGCTGACTATGACAACGACGGTGATACCGACATCGTTATCATGAATTCCAACCAGCGCGCCGTTTTACTTCGGAACGACGGTGGCAACACGAAAAATTGGATCGGTATTAAACTTGTCGGTACTCAGCGTAACCGCGATGGAATTGGGGCGAAAGTTACGGTTTCAACTGAGGACATGACACAGATGAGAGAGGTAAAAAGCGGTTCAAGTTACGCATCAGGAAGCGATACGCGATTGCTGTTCGGCTTAGGCGAGCACCAGCGTGTTGAGAAGATTACTATCGTGTGGCAAGGGAGTACGACACAGGTGTTGAAAGACGTGCCTATCAATCAGAACTTGACGATTGTAGAACCGGAAAAATGAAGCATTTCAAACGCCGTTAGCGAACCAAAATAGACAACAAAAAACCCGCATCCTTTTCATGGATACGGGTTTTTTATGTCCAATAAGAACTACTGCCGTTTGATGTCTGCCCACTGTGTCGCCAGTTTGCCTTTCGGTTCAACCGGTGTCAGGACATTCAAAAAGAGGTTGTCCCGCGTCGGTGCGATGAGAAGATCAGTGTCAGTCGGTTCAAAGTGGAGGTTGACGTAATCCCCACCACCCGATTCACCGCATTTGAAGTGCAAGAAATTTTCACCCTTCTTGAGTTGAATCTCAGTTGGCGTTGTAACTGACTGTGCGCCACCTGTCCAATCCGGATTGTCATAGATTTGTTCGCCATTGACCCAGATTTGGGCGTGATCATCGTGTGCCGGGTGTATCGTCGTTGTCCGGTCATCCGGTGAAATAATGGCTATGATCCCGTGCCAGGTGATATTTGTTCCATCAGGGATACCATGGCTTGTGGATAAATTTTGTTGGCTTTCAATATCAAGGTTAACAATTGACCAACCGAGTAGGGCACCGTTAGTCGGCGATTTGAGGATGATGTTTGCGGTTTTTCCCGCACCATCGCGTGTCGAAACGGAAGCATTTGAAATAACACCGCCGCTACCTTCCGAAAGGTAGTCAATTTCCGCGGAGTCGTCGAAACCACCGGTCTCCGTTACCAGATCGAGCCCCCACCATTTTTCAATCCAGTTATCACCTGCCGGCTGCCAATTTTGTGCAAGTGCCATTGGCGAAATCATCACAACACAGGCAAGCGCGATAAAGATTGTTAATTTTTTCATAGCTATGAATTCTCCTTCTTCAAAAATATACACAAGGTTCCGAACTTTGAGCAATCAGCGCGCCTCCCAAAGCATCAGTCCCTCGGCTGATTTTACTTTTCGTGATAGCAGTACTGCAATGCAATCACGCTTTTGAATGCTGACGTTCCATCGGTAAACCGAACCGATGACGGTTTTTGTCAGCGATGTGATTCTCTAACTTTTCGCAATGTTGTATACGGCACCGCGAGACGATTAAAGAATACACTTACTTAATTATAGCACTTTTGAAATATAAATTGCAAGAAAAAAGTGCAAAGCCTTATGGAATTCATAAAAGTGTATCATAAAGCACAGAATTTGTCAAGTTTAATTTGAACAACTCCGTTTTTCATGCTATAATAACCCAAGTTGCTCCTAACGGATTTTAGTGTTTTTGCTTGGGGTTTTTGATAGGGTGTTCTGCGTATTTCTGCGTATTTCAACCCGGTTTTTCAGGCAATTTCTCCACCCCAGATGAGGTTTAACAATTTAATCGGGTAATTCCGAAGCAATGTTTTCTTGTAGGAGCGAGCTGTGCTCGCGATTCCGACGTGCTTTGGAAAATATGGAATTATCTTAATCTTCATGAGGGGTGAAATATCTATAGAAAAAGGTATATCAACGTCTTGCCCATGCTTCGGCTTGCTATGTAAGCAAATAGGTGGCAACTTGCGTTATAATAACGTGAGTTTGCGTTTACGGATTCAGAAGAACCCGACATCACATATCACAACTGTCGCAGATTAAGACTAAAAAATTTACATAAAAATGATACGGTTATTCGTTTTTGCCATATTGAATTTGTTCGTGCTGCATGTAAGTGTTTCTCCGCTTTTTGCCAAAGCACCGACAACCCCTAAAATCTTGTTTACCTCGGCACGCGATGGCAACTACGAAGTCTATATCATGAATCCGGATGGCAGCGAACAAGTGAACTTAACACAACATCGCGCAACGGATCGGGACGCAGTCTGGTCCCCCAGTGGTGATCAGATTCTTTTCGAATCCGATCGCGATGGTATTCGGGACCTTTACCTGATGAACCCAGATGGATCCAACGTCCGACGTGTCTTCAGGAAAGCTATTTATAGAAATGATCCGGCATGGGCACCCGATGGAAAACAGATCGCTTACGTTCACATGAATTTGGAGATTCCCTTATTCGTTATTCACATTGCGACCTTAGGTAAACAAAAAGAGGCACCTCTCGCTGATGGACTTGATCCAGCGTGGTCGCCTGATGGGACTGAAATCGCCTGTTCAGTAGGAGGGCTCATAAAGAGACGATTGGCACTTATCAACGTCCGCACAGGAAACCGAAGACTTCCTATGCGCCCGAAAGTAACGAATCGTCAAGAGTCTCCATCTTGGTCTGCTGCGGGTGACAAACTTGCTTTTACTTGGAATAAAAATCCACCGCCGCTCGCGGATGGTGAACTTGTCGCAAAAGCATGGGATGATAGACGGACAATCTACATTGTGAACCGCGACGGCACTGGGCTTCAGCAGATTGTCGATGAAGCCGGGCCTCGGGCAACGAATCCCGAATTATCACCAAGTGGAAACGAAGTCCTTTATACACAAAAGATTGATGGACATCTACAAATCTTTAAAGTCGATATAAACAGTGAGGTTCCGACGCAATTGACGAATATTAAGCAGAATTCCGGAGGAGATTGGTTCGATCCAGCGTATCCGTTGTCGGTTTCACCGCAACCGCAGTTCTTAACAACAACCTGGGGTAAAGTCAAAAGCAAATAAAGTGGAGAAAACGTTATGAACCGTTCCCAAAGGCGCAATCGCTCTATACGCGCACTACTTTTTGCAGGCGTTGTTCATCTTTGCCTTGCTATTGTTTTTATGTTCTCTTTCTATGTTCAAAGACCCACCAATATTCAAGACGTAATCGCGGCGGATTTAATAAATCCAAAAGATGCACCGAAACAGCGTCGCAGACTCAAACCGCCACCACCGAAGAAACTACGGGTACCACAGCAGACAGATCCGTCTACCGAGTCGAGCCAACGCCATTTAGATTTAGCTGCCTCCGCCAATTTAATCAATGAAACTGTACGGCAATCAGAAGCAGAACTGCTACATAATGCAACGAAATCTGTGTCGGAGACAGAGACAGCATTACCGGATGTGATGACAGAGGCACGTCCATTTAATAGCCGATCGGCTCCGATTCATAAATCAGTAGGGAGTCCTTTTCAAGAGACCGCAGGGGAAGGGGTCGATAGCCCACGGCAACGCGTTAAAGGCGATGGTACCCACGGGTTTCACAAACTCGAATCGACAGGTACTGCCGAGGTTGGAATTATCGGGGACGGTGATGGCGACGGAGAAGGCGAAGGCAACGGAGATAGTTCCAACCCGTTCGCGGATGCCTTGAAAAATATCGCAGACCATATCATCGCAACACGAGAACTTGACAAGGTGAACGTCGTCTTTGTACTTGACACCAGCGCGAGCATGCGGGACAACATACAGCAAGTCGCAGCGAACCTCTATGCCTTGACCGACACTTTTGATCTCGCCAATGTGGAGTATCACCTCGGGATGTCTGAATTCAGTGTACGACATGAGGGGCAAAGACTTGAAGTCCGTTCCTTGTTACCCGATGTAGCGGTGCTACGGAGACGGATGCAAAAAGCCACGCTCAGCGGTAATGAACACGCACTTGATGCTTTAGTAGACACACTTCACCGGATCGATTTTCATGCCGATGCCGATAAATTTATCGTACTCGTAACCGATGAACCCGCATCGACGGGTTTTAAGAAAGAGGGTACGCATGAAATGATGCAGGAGAAGGCTATTAAGGAATATCAACTTCAAGAGATCCGGGTCAACATCCTCGGACATCCAGAACCTTTTCAGCCACGCCTCGCTGAAGAAACAGGCGGACTGTGGCAGCGGATTCCGGGAGATGTCGGTAGTGCGACTTCGCTGCCAAGCACGCATACCGGCAACAGCGCGTTCATCAAGGTTTTCCGAGATATTGTTAAAGATATTCGTCGCAGCGGCGGCCAATTGCTATTTAGCATGGAGTCAAAATTTGAAGTTGAACTCGAAGACGGGGATATACCCGCAAAGAAATTAGAACGTGTATTTAAAGAAAACGGAATCTCTTTATCCATGGGCGGAAGCCTCTTTAATAATGCCAAAGTCTGGGAGAAAGAAAAAGGCGATTTGTGGGTGATTACGGACTATTCCAGTGGACACACCTACACGATCCGCAAAGCCGGCGACAGACTCAACGTTTATGCCGGTATTTTCCCAGAAAGCTGGGGACTTGGTGAGAATTTCAACGCAATGACGCAACAGCGCGGGAACAGATGGCTTATAAATGACCGGAGTAGCAGGCGGATGTACACCATCCGAAGTGAAAAAAATAAATTAAACATCTACGCCGGTGGCACACCCGGCGCATCGCCTGAAAAGGGGTTCGGGACTTTTGTAGACATTGTCGTCATGCTCGATTACAGTCGGAGTATGGGCGGGAAATCTGAAGCGATTATGCTCGGACTCAGCACGCTTATCGGCAGGTTAGACATTCTCCCGATCAAATATCGGATCGGTCTCATCCGTTTCGCGGAAGCCAAGGATGCGATCAAGGTCATCAACGGCGCGGTCGTTACACAGATGCCACTCGGCGAGTCGATGTTAGCAAGTTATATGGAAGACCCGTTCGGTGGCGACGAGCACCTTATTGACGCAATTGTGGAAGGCCTACCGAAAGTGAAATTCAGTCCGTACGCCAGCCGAATCCTGCTCATCCTGACAGATGAACCGACAACCGGCAAGTATCCACCGGAACGTGCGCTCGACGTATGTCAGTCGTTAGGTGTCCGCGCATACATTATTGGTCATCCGAGAGCGACGGATTTTCAGAAGACCCTTGTGGAACAAACAGGTGGCATCTTTTTCACAATGCCGAAACATCTAAACAAAACCTATCCGAATCAATGATTGTTAGTTTTCAGTACGATTTTTCTGCAAGAAATCTTTCAGTTGTCAGTTGTCGGTACTTGATAAGTGTCAATTTTAGAGAAAATGATTGCCTCGGTCCTCAGGTACGGTAGGTTCGGTTTTGCGGCGTACTCGCCCAAATGCGACCTGCATTCCAACCGAACCGGATTTTACACGGAAACCTTGAAGACTTCAAAACCCTCTTTAGTCCCGTAGGGTTTATTTGCTTGGGGTGTTTTTGCTTGGGGTTTTTGATAGGGTATTTCTGCGTATTGCTTGGGGTGTTTTTGCTTGGGTGTTTCTGCGTATTTCTGCGGATTTCTTCACAATGTTTATAGCAGCGTCATTTTATAACTCTTTAGCTCTGTAAGGGGTTTTTGCTTGGGTGTTTCTTCAGCATGTTTATATCATTTATGCTAAAACACCATGAATAATGAATATTAATCCACAAGAAATTCACGGCAATTGGCGCGCAGGTTGGACTTTGGATGTTCATACACTATCAAGCCGCCCACTACCGGGTGGAGGATACGATACAAACCGACCCGAACTTGGCGAATTAGTTTTTCAGTTGAAATATCGCCATGATAGGACGAAAATTCAACCGATAGCAGAGGTTACTGCCAATTTTATTAGAGAGAAATTTGCTGTTGATGGATATCCGATTCTCCCATATCTGAAGGCGATTCTTCCGATTCCGCCCTCAGATCAAAATAGGGATTTTCAACCCGTTACCGAAGTCGCACAAGAAATAGGGAAACTTCTAAGTGTGCCGGTACGTACGGATTATCTGACAAAGGTAAAGCAGACAACTCCTCTCAAGAATCTCCCAGACGTTGCAAGCAAACGCGAACAACTGAGCGGAGCGTTTGTTGTCCGATCCCAAGATTTAAAGGATCAATGCGTTTTGTTAGTTGATGACCTCTATGATTCAGGAACAACTTTGACAGAGGTATCCAAAGTTCTTTATGAACAAGGCAGTGTTCAACATGTGCTTGTTCTAACATTTACCCGAACACGAACGGGTGGTAATTGAAGATATGAATTCCAGAGTTACCAAAACCGATCCAAACAAGGAAAGAAAAATGAAAATTAACAGAGATTATTTCTGGTTTCGGCTCTTTAAGACGCGCGGTATAGGTACCAAACTTCTGGTTTCCATTGCTAAAACATTAGAGGCAGAAAACCTAAACCCAGAAATGTTACCGCTTAGCCAAAGCGATCTCTCGGTGCAATTTCCAAAGTTAGCGAAAATTCTTAATGGAAAAATTCGGGCAGAAGAGAGAGAAAAGGTAACCACGGCTTACGAGCAACTCAAAAAGCACGGAGTTGATATTCTTCACCCTGGACACCCAGATTTTCCGCCGCATCTCCTCGAAATTGCACCGATCCTATTTGTTAAAGGGCAGCAAAAACGGCTTCTGTCAGATAGTGTCGGAATCGTTGGTGCTCGGAATGTGTCGGATAAAGGGATTCGTATCGCGAGAAAACTTGCCGGTGATCTTGCGAGTGAAGGCATAAATGTTGTCTCTGGATATGCAAAAGGTGTTGACTCAGAAGCGCATTTAGGTGCCTTAGAGGCAGAGGGAACAACGACGCTCGTACTTCCCAACGGCATCAACCAACTGCGTCAGAAAAGCACATTTAAAAAATTCAATTGGGACCGAGATGTCCTCGCGGTTTCACAGTTTGACCCAGATACCAAGTGGATTGCGCGCAACGCAATGGTACGAAACAAACTTGTGTGTGCACTCTCTAAGGCGGTTGTTGTCATTGAATCGGGACCTGAACGGGATGCTCAAGGCAAAATGAGTGGGACTTTCAACGCTGCGAAAACGGCTCTCAGTATGGGTTTACCGCTTTTTGTACTCAACCCCAATTGCCTTGACAATGCTCCGGAAGGGAACGCCGCGCTGATTGCGTTAGGAGGTCATAGCCTCAATCCCACCAATGGTGCAAAGGAAATTGTTGAACGTGCCTTTGTCAAAACAGCAGAGCCTATTCCAATCTCAAATCAGAATTCTGCTGAGCAAATACCACTTTTCTGAGGATTTTGAACCCTCTAATTGACATTAGTAGCTTATCATTGGCGATATTTCAAACCTCAACAGCAATAGCACACGGTTCTAAGTTTTACTATAACTGAAAGGTTTTCGCAGAAAACCGTACTGATAACTGACAACTATTAACCACCTGAAAGGAAACGACAATACTTATGTCAACAACTTCTACAAGCACACAACAACACCGAGAAATGGCGACTGAAGAAGGACCTGTCAGTGTCGCCATCGTCACCGTCAGCGACACACGTACCCCTGAAACAGACAAAAACGCTGCATTCCTACGCGAGCAACTCGCCGCGGACGGAAACAGCGTCACTGCCTACCAAATCATAAAAGACGAACCCGACCAAGTCGCAGCAGTCTTAGATAAAATGGCAGAAAGCGACGCACAAGTCATCTTATTCAACGGCGGTACCGGTATCGCACCCCGCGACACGACGTTCGATATTCTGGATCGCAAATTGGAAAAAACATTGCCCGGATTTGGGGAGCTCTTTCGGATGTTCAGTTATGATCAAGTCGGTGCAGCGGCGATGCTATCGAGAGCAACGGCGGGTGTCTATCGCGGGAAGGTCGTTATCTCGACACCCGGGTCAACCGCAGCGGTACAACTTGCATGGGAAAAATTGATCGGCCCCGAATTGCAACATCTCGCGTGGGAAGTCGGACGTTAATTTTCGGCTGTCAGCAAGAATAGCCATCAGCCATCAGTAAAGAAAACTCTCACTGCGAGGCAGTTTTGTAACGCTTGCGTCTTTGCTGAAAGCCTATTGCTGATGACTGACAGTCAATTCTACAATACCTCGCGCGGACCCGAATAATGAGTTGGCAGAAATTACGTTTTATTTTGTTGAGATTTTAACGGAATACCCGTTTTCTGTCTGTTCCTCCGTGACGCTTATACCCATAGAACGCAATTCGGCGATAGCCTCTGGATTAATGTCACCAATATCTTCAGGAGAATTACCACGTGGATACAACCACTTATAATAAGCAAGCGTTTTTTCGTTAGTAGAACCCGGATAGAGCTTAACAAGTGCCTCCTGATACTCAATTCTTTCTTCTAAAGAGATTGGGGCATCGCTCTCAAATTTACGGCGAAATTCCATAACGGTATGAACTTCCGGAATATCACTAAACCTCTCAAGTGTTTGGTGATATATAGCGTTATACAATTCTTCACCCGACGTATCCGCAGTAATCAGCGTACCACGCTCAATTGCCTCCTGCAACACCAGATAATCGGAGAACGGATCACTACTGTCCTTTTCCAAATTTTCACGTGCTGCCTCGTCGTCTGTCCAGTCTAAACCCGTTGGTATCTCATTTTCTACCGCAGCCATGTCGTTTTCTGTGTTCTCGGTTATATATTCTGAATCAAACGACGGCACAGGTTTAGCAGTCGCAGGCGTATCACTCCGAACCGCGTTGACTTGAGGCTTATCACTTGCTTTACTGGTAGGAACCTTCGGAAGGCTATCAACAAAATCGCGTGTGCTTACTTCAATATACACGCAGAAACCCACCAACACCAGAAGAAAAATACATATCAAAATAATCCTTTTCATTTTCAGCCTCCTTTTCAGTAAGGGTAAGAGACTGGTCAGAACACCAGTCTCTTACTCTCTTTTCCTAATTACATTCGCCGCAATTATTATAAACAAGACGCGTGCGTCTGACACGCTTTTTCGGTAATTGTTAAGGATCGCGAGCACAGTTCGCTCCTACCAAGAGGTTTCTGATGCATTACCGAATTAAATTCTTAAACTTCATCAACCGCACCGGATTCTCGGCAGAAACCTTCTTTAGTCCTGTAAGGACGGTATGTTTATAGAAAACGTTCAAGAACAGTATCAAGCCCTGTAAGGGCGGTATGTTTATATCTATCGCGCCTCAAATGTGATCTGAATTCCTAACCTCGTCCACCTCACATCCGTCACAAAACTTCGCGCGTAAAGGTATATATAGACCGCAACCATGATGCATAATAAAACCCGTTCGCATAACAGAAATAGAGCAACTTCAACCCAACGATACTGATTAAACAAGCAGTCAACACCGTAAGTAGCCCAAAATCCCACACCCCCATTTTCAGGGACCGTAGCGAAGTACGTTGTGCTGCTGTCTCCAGTGAGAACCCTCGACTCTCAACCGATTCACCGAGATGCGTCGCGTGCCGAATATTCCCCGCCAAGATAGGGCGAAAACTATTGATAACACCGCGACACGTAGCGAAAAGGTTGAGCCGGAAATAGCGGAACCCTCTTAACCGTTGCGACCGAAATACAGCCGATGCCTCATTCGCAACGACCGGAATAAAATGTAACGCCGTCGTCACCATAAAAGCGAGCGTCGCTGGTACACGTAACTGCGCCAACGCGAGCAGCAAATCCCGGGGCTGCGTCGTCCAAACGATGAAACACCCGATAGCGAGCGTCGTGTTGAAACGGAGCGATTGGATAATTCCGTGAAACAACCCCTCCCGATAGACCCGAATCCCACCTGTCATCTTCCCAATAATCGGAAATTCCGGTGGCACGAGCGTCCACAGCGCGGTGCGCGGAAATTCGTTATAGAAGATCGCTTGACTATAAATGAGTCCCCACGTTGTAAAAAAGAGGAACGCGCAGAGCAAACCGATCTGCCGCCACGTTGGACCCGACAGCGCGATAAGCACCAGGCTACCGAGGAAACAGATGAGCAATGCAGTCGCGCTATCCAGTAGGATAACAAGACAGCCAGCGATAAGCATCGTCAGGATTTTTGTGCGGGGTTCCAGCAAAGTATTGCGCATTATGTAATTCTTCTATCCAAAACTCCCGATAAGTATAGCAGGTTTGTAGCACGTTTGGCAATCAAATATTAGTTATCTGGATCAGGCAGGTCTTCATCATCTTCCCTCTCCAGACACTCTTGTAACGATCTTTGGCCACCTTGACTTGTAACCGGTCCCACCTGACTAATACAGTCTCCTGTAGTATTAACGGGTGTTTCCGGTTCTAATATCCCCGGTTCTATCATTTCTGGTGCTTCTAGTATTGGACCCATTATCTGTAACGTCTGCTCACAACCGGTAAGCAGCAGTCCCAACACCATTATTGTTATTACCATCATCATAAAAACACCTTTTCCCATCTTTTCCTCCTTAAATACCTTATTTTCCAGTTAGGTTCGGCCTTCTTTAAATAAAGTTTCCATTCCCTTCAAACAGGAACGCGATTTTCTCATCAAAACCGCCCTGAAACCAAACATTTCCTCAATTCTTGGGCATTTTCAACCCGACACGCAACCGATTCGCGAATCGCGTTTGGTGATCGTTATTAAGTATAAATAAATTGCATAAAAATGTCAGGTGTTTTGTTTAAAAATAGTGCGGATTTTCGCTTGACCTATCACCACAAACCTGCTATCATACCGACATGCCGCAACTGAACCTCAAACCCAGCCACAAAGCAATCCGCGACTACTACACCACGCTGCAGCAATACGACCGACACGCCGTCAGACACGAAGGCGCGGTCAGCAACCCGTTCGCCTTCTTACTCGATAGCTCCGCAAAACAGGTCAACGCCACGCTCATCGCCCAATATGCGATGCGCACCACAAACGGAAACCGCATCGTTATTGACGGCGCGATCCTCGACGAATTCGGTCTCCCGTTCGCTTATTGGGAAGCGAAAGATATAGACGACGATCTCCCGAAAGCAATATCAGAAAAACAGGCGGCAGGCTACCCACTCGATAACACCTGCTTCCAAACGCCACAGCGCATTATCCTATACCAAAACGGACAGACCGCTTTAGATGTGGACATCACTGAACCTGCGCAATTAATTGCAGCACTCCAGTACCTATTCGCCTACGTCCCACCCGCATTGGGTAACTGGCAGACCGCGGTCGCGGATTTCAGAGAGCATGTCCCGGACCTCGCAAATAGGTTGAAAGAACTTATTGACCAACGCCACGAAACGGATCCGGCGTTCAAAGAGGCGTTCACCGACTTCTACGAAACCTGCCGCACCGCAATTAACCCGGAACTCTCACAAGATGCCGTCGAGGAGATGCTCATCCAACACATCCTCACCGAACGCATCTTCCGTACCGTCTTCGAGCGATCAGACTTCACGCGCAGGAATATCATCGCACGTGAGATTGAAAACGTCAGCGACGCGCTCATGCGGCACGCCGTGAGTCGTGACGCGTTTCTCGCACCGTTGGATCGCTTCTATGTCGCCATCGAACAAGCAGCGACGCTCTGCAGAGACTTCACCCAAAAACAGCATTTCCTCAACACATTTTATGAGAAATTCTTTCAAAGCTTCTCCGAAGATGTCGCAGACACGCACGGCATCGTCTACACGCCACAACCGATTGTCGATTTCATGGTGAAAAGCGTCGAGCATATTCTTAAAACCGAGTTCAACCGGTCGTTGTCGGATACCGGCGTGCATATCATTGATCCGTTTGTCGGTACGGGCAACTTCATCGTCCGACTCATGCAGGATATTCAAGGCACCGCATTAGAAGAAAAATATCGCCACGAACTCCACTGCAACGAGGTCATGCTCCTACCCTACTACATCGCCAGTCTCAACATTGAACAGGAGTACTTCCAACGCACAGGGATGTATCTACCGTTTGAAGGCATCGCGCTTGCTGACACGTTTGAGCTGCTTGAGCAGGAGCAAGGCGAACTCTTCACGCGTGAGAACACAGAACGTGTGAAGAAACAGAAGGCAGCGGATATGTTCGTCGTCATCGGCAACCCACCGTACAACATGGGACAGATTAACGAGAACGACAATAATAAAAATCGGAAGTATAAGGCAATGGATAGTCGAGTTGCAGAGACGTATGTAAAAGATTCTGAAGCCACACTTAGAAACAAACTCTACGATCCCTACGTCAAGGCGATTCGGTGGGCATCCGACAGGATTGGAGATGAAGGCGTTGTTGCCTTCGTAACAAACAATGGGTTTCTTGAGCGCACGGCGTTTGATGGTATGCGGAAACACCTTGCAGACGATTTTGATGTAATTTATACTTTGGATTTGGGCGGAAACGTTCGCGAGAATCCGAAATTGTCAGGAACGACTCACAATGTCTTTGGCATTCAGGTCGGTGTGAGCATTAATCTTTTTATCAAGAGAGGTTCGCTAAAAACAGATCCGAAGCCCGCCGAAATCTTTTATGCACGCGTAGATGAATTTTGGCGAAAGGAAGAAAAGTATCACTATCTCAATTCAAAACAGCATTACCAAAACTTTAATTGGCAACAACTAACACCTGATAGTCGATATACATGGCTAACAGAAGGTCTTCACGCCGAGTTTGATACTTTTATCCCCATGGGAAGTAAGGAAACGAAAAACACAAAAGGTGGAGAGGTTATTTTTAATCTCTATTCTCTGGGCGTTGCTACAAACAGAGATATTTTGGCTTACTCTTTTGATCTTGAGTTGTTACAGAAACGGGTTGATACATTTATTGAAATATACAACACCACTGTTGATAGAAAGAGAAGACACACCCCTACAACGTCGGTTGACAGTTTCATTGATACGACTGATTCGCGTATCAAATGGACTCGTCAAGTTAAGGCATCACTTAAAAAACTGGAGCAAAGTGTCTATGAAGCTGCCAACTTTCGCACATCCTTATATCGTCCATTTTGTCAGAAATATCTCTACTTCGATCACTTCTGGAATGAGGAGCGTTATCAGCAACACCGAATTTTTCCTACACCAGAAACTGAAACAGAAAACAGGGTGATATGTGTACCGAGTAAGGGTGGACGTGCCGACTTTTGGTGTTATTTAACAAATGTAATTCCGAATTTGACGATAACTTCTATAGATGGAAGCCAGTGCTTCCCGTTCTACACCTACGACGAGGACGGCACGAACCGACAAGAGAACATCACCGATTGGGCGTTAGCAGAATTCCGTACCCACTACAACGACAACACTATCACTAAGTGGGACATCTTCCACTATACCTACGCACTCCTGCACCATCCCGCCTACCGTGAAAAATACGAGATGAACCTCAAGCGCGACCTACCGCATATCCCGTTTACCGAAGATTTCTGGGGATTCGCCAACGCAGGCGCGCAGTTAGCAGACCTCCACATCAACTACGAATCCGCCCCAAAATACGATGGATTGAAGGGCATTGAAACACCGGGGATGAAGATAGATTGGCGCGTCGAGAAGATGAACCTCTCCAAAGACAAGACACAGTTGAAGTACAACGATTTCCTCACACTCGACGGTATTCCTGCCGAGGTTTATGCGTACAAGTTAGGCAATCGTTCGGCGTTAGAGTGGGTAATAGACCAGTATCGTGTGAAGGTAGACAAACGGAGTGGGATTGTCAACGACCCGAACCGAGAAGCCAAACCGCAATATATCGTAGACCTCATCGCCAGCGTCATCACCATCAGCCTCAAGACAGTGGAGATTGTTAACAACTTACCGCCGCTGTAGCATCTCGGAGCCATTAACCCCCTTAAATTTTTTGTGAAATCTTGAACCTTTTTTCATTTGATGCGTCTAAAGTAACAAATAGCCACATTGAACGACTAAATAACGTTCAAACCGTCCGAAAAATAAAAAACATAAGGAGCAAAAAAATGACGACGCAAATTCGCCAGCAAAACGGTATTTCGATTTTAGAACCCAATGGAAAGATTGTCGGAGCCTCCATATTAGGATTATGGGAAACCCTTTCGCCACAAATAGAGGCTTACGATACGCCCCGCATCCTCATCAACTTTGAGAAGGTCAATAAGATTGACAGTTTAGGGCTTGGCGCACTTTTAGACGCACGTGCCATGACCAAGCGAAAGAAGGGGCGCATCGGGGTTATCAATGTCGGAAAAAACATAAGAAATATACTCGTTCTGACCCGGATCGTAACTGAGTTCGAACACTTCGACAACGAGGACGATGCCGTTGCCGCACTGTCCGCATAGCGTTCAACGCTCAGTAGAACGTCAAAGGGGACTGGTTTTACCAGTCCCCTTTTTTATATTTTCTTAAAATTGAATGGCATTGGTAAACCAATTAAACGAATTTGCGTTTTTAAGGGCAATTGCGTTATTATATATATGGCAAACAAATATATGATAAGATTAGAATTAAATTTTGATTGACAAGAGGAGCGACAATTCAGTGTACGTTTCTATACGAAAAACCTTCATACTACTTCTATCGCTTACCGTCCTGCTACCGGTCACAACACTCGCGGGTCCCGGGCGGACCGGCGCACAGATATTGAACCTCGGCGGCGGCGCACGGGCAAGAGCCCTCGGCGACGCATTTTCCGCGATGTCTGGCGATGTAACGACATCCCTCTGGAACCCAAGCGGGCTTGCAGATATGCCTGAAAGCAGACTCCGATCCGGTAAAAAAGCAGCACAAGCCTCAATGTTCTATACAGATTACAGCGGACCTTTCGGGGAAGCCGGTGAAGGGTTATACTATACCTTCCTTTCCGGCGCGATGCCGCTCGGTGATGCCGGCACCATCGGCGCAACGCTCCAGATGCAAGGACAGGGCACCATCCCTGTTACGACAGATTCGCCTGAAGTCCTACGCGAGGAGAGCCTCGGTACCAACTTCGCGCTAACATTCTCCTACGCAGACCGGATTACGGATTCCCTATCCGCAGGCATCAACGGTAAAGTCATTCGGATGGTACTCGGACGCGAGAACGGCAGTTCTTATGCCGTTGATCTCGGCATGCAATACCTTCTACCTTTTGATCTCATACCGACAACGGTCGGTGCCGCGATTCAGAACATCGGCCCCGGGATCTCGTTTATTGATGAAAACCAAGCCGATCCGTTACCTCGGTTTCTACGCATCGGTACATCTATGAGCCTCTATCAAGATAGGTATAACCACATCCGTTTCGTCAGTGGTGTCACAGCTTATGTTGATAAATTGGCAGAAGATGAAGACGAATTATTGGTCGATTTGGAACGACTTAACGCCGAAAGAGAAGAGAAACTAACGCAGGGACAACTGCTTTCCGATCGGGGTGTCGGTCTCCGGGCATTTGAATGGCGACATCTCCAAAAGAATCTCGGTTTGGAGTACTGGCTCGGCGATATCCTCGCGCTCCGCGTCGGCTATAAGATTGAACCCGGTATCAACCTACCAAATTGGACAGATTATTTTACCGGCGGTATCGGCGTGAAGATATACCTATTCAATCTCGATCTAAGTTACGGTCCCAGTTTCGGCCCAAACAATCAGCGGCTGATCGAAGTAACTGGGCTGGTCATCTTTTAAGAGGGGACACTAAACGTGAAATTTAACACCCAAATTTTGATACTTGTACTGTTATTGTGTTTATCGTCTGGTGTCTGCCTTGCTTCCGATGTTTTCAATAGACAGCCCTTCGTAGCTTTTGCGCTCGATTCCAAACTCGGTAACCGCTCGCTCGCGAACCAATCGGCTGCCACTATGGCAGCGAGCCAGGAACTTCAACCCCGGAAATCCCCGAATGAAGCGTTTCTCTATTCGCTTGTGATTCCCGGCATGGGGCAACTCTATACGGGTGCCAAGCGCGGTTATATCTATACCGCGGCAGAGGTCGGTTTCCTCACAACCTTTTTTGTTCTCCGAAACTCGGCTGCAAACACTCGCGATGACTATCGGGATGTCGTCAGAGATCACGTTATCTTTATCGGTGCTGGTGCCTTTGAAGATTGGGACCCGATCGAGGATTTTGAACACGCCACACAGTTTGAAACATGGAACCACAAGTATGATTCTGAGGCGACCCGAAACCGCACGGGCAAATGGTATTGGGCGGATCTGAACCCAGACCTAAAAAATGAGAACCATGGGGACCTTGAGGAGAGAGGCCTCGGTTCAAAATACCGATTGGAGGCTTTTGATTTGCGCCAAAAAGCCAACGACACCTTTGAACGCGCAAAGTTTTTTTTAGGTTTGGCAATTTTAAACCATGTTGTAAGTGCTGTGGAAGCGCGTATCACAACCAAACGCTCCAATAGCCGCTCGCAAAATCCGCTCACACAGACACAAACCCGCCCCTTTGATATAGACATTCAAACGGACATATTGACAGGAGGATTTACAGGCGCGGTCGTCCTGCAGAGAACGTTTTAAAAGGAGAGAATATGCCATTAGAGATACCACAACTACTTGATGCGCTTAACTCGGTTACCACAATTCCTATCGTCCCTTTCAAAAAAGATAAGATTGATTGGACAGGGCATGCCCAAAATATCGACTATTTGATGCGCAACAACTACCTTGACGAAGGACGGCAGCGCGTCATTGCAATCGCCGGAACAAGCCTGATTCACCACATCAGTGAAACCAAGCAGCTGCGCCTCATTGACAAGACCGGGCAACAGATTGGCGACGACGGTATCCTCATCTCCGGTGTTGTTCCCAACCCGATCCGCCAAGCCGGTCAACTCATTGAAGCACAAACGGAACTCAGTAGACCCCCAGATGCCTATCTACTCATGCCGCTAACCGGAGTTTCTAATCCGGAGGGTGTCTACCAACAGTACATGGAATTCGGTGAAAGATATGGTACAACTTGTGGCGCACGTTTTCTCTACTATTTCCGTCAGAAGCGCGATCTCTCCGCAGTCATCCGCCTCCTAAACGACTCACCACATTTCATCGGTGTGAAGATTGGGACGGGTGAGGAGGATGTCGAACCCCTCGTTGAAGGTGTAGGTGATAGTGGTATTGTGATGTGGGGTATTGGGGACAGGTGTACGCGACCTGCCCAGTTAGGCGCAAAAGGCCATACTTCTGGCATAGCCGTCGCGTTCGCACGCGCCTCAGACGAGATTAACAACGCACAACGCCGCGGTGATTACGAGACCTCTGCACGGATTGAAGCCGACATCGCACCGCTTGAGGAAATCCGTTTCATGAACGAGCGGGTCTATAACTATTCTGCCGTCGTTGAGGCGATGATTTTAAGCGGTTTCGACGATATTGCCGCGGGCACCGGCGGTCCCTTTAATCCACGCGTCCCAGCAGAAATCCAAACGCAACTCCGCAGGATAACACAAGACTTGAAACGTTACCATTAGATCTTACCATGTCTTACGATTCTTTAGCACTCCGCATTGTTACGCAAGAACTACGCGAAACCCTTTTAGGCGGTACGATTCGGCATATTGAACAGGCGAATGCACACGCCTTTTCATTCAGGATGAGTCGCGCGACCGAAACGTACTGGCTCACGGTATCCGCACACTCGGTGCATGCTCGCGCCCATCTCATCGAAAAACCGCCACCCGGACAAAAACAGTCCTATCTCGCGGATTTCCTCACAACACATCTCAGAGGCGGCACGATTACCGAGATAGAACAACTCGGCTGGGATCGGATACTCAAGATAACCGTCCAACCCGTCTCCGATGAACCGATACAACCCTCCCCGAAAGCCGTTATCGCAGAGATGATGGGCAAACATAGCAACATCATTCTCATAGATGCAACCGACGACAGGATTCTCGAAAGCCTCAAGCGTATTGACGAGACAATGAGCCGACACCGAGAAATTTTGCCCGGTGAGACATACACTTTGCCACCGCAACAGGGAAAAGTGGACCCGTTGACGTTAGACAAAGCAGCATTTACGGAACTGATAGGTGAGCAAGCAGAGGTGGGTTGGAAACAACTCTTTAACAACATTGACGGGTTCAGTCCAACACTCGCGAAAGAGGTCGTCGCACGCGCTGCTGAAACAGAACTCTGGGATGCCTATCAGCAGGTTATCACCTATTTCGATCCGAAGCACGCTTCACCACAACTCCTCACGGATGGCGACGATCCAATCGCAGTATCGTCCCTACCGCTGCAGCAATTTCCGAACGCCGCTTCTCAAGTATTTGACACAATGAGCACTGCGTTCTGTGCCTACTACGATGCCATCACCTTAAAGGAGAGCATCGCTTCGGAACGCCGGACACTGACGCAAGCATTAAAGAAGCAGAGGGGGATACTCCGTCGAAAAGCGAAAGCATTGCAAACCGATTTGGAACGCGCAGAAAAAGCTGATGATTATCGCATTCAAGGCGAATTAATCCTCGCCAACCTACACACGATCACCCGCGGACAGAAACAGGTAGAACTTCAGAACTACTATAGTCCTGAACTCGAAAAGATATTGATACCGCTCAACCCAGAGCAGACCCCTTCCGACAACGCTCAGGCTTATTTTAAGAAATACACAAAGGCGAAGCGCGGACGTTCGCGCATCCAGCAGCTCATCTCAGACTTGGATGCCGATCAAGAGACGCTCCAACTTTATACGTCTAAATTGGAATCCGCTGATACTTTGGCAGCACTGCAGCGGCTTCACGCTGAGTTTGTCGAGAACGGTTATCTCAAGGCACCACAGCGTGGCAAACGGAAGCAGGAGGTCGGCGAGGGACCCTTCCGAAGGTACACCTCTACCAACGGTTTCCAGATGTATGTTGGCAAAAACAGTCAGTCGAACGATCTGCTCCTGCGTCAGATTGCCAAACCGAGCGATATGTGGCTCCATACCAAACAGATCCACGGTTCGCACGTCATCATCCGTAACCCAGAGAACCGTCCAGACATCCCGATGCCGACCTTATTGCAAGCCGCACAACTCGCCGCCTACTACAGCAAAGCGCATCATGCGAGTAATGTGCCAGTTGATTATACATGGGCGCGGTATGTCGTAAAACGCAAAGGCAACGTCGCAGGCTACGTGCATTACACCCGCGAAAAAACCCTATACGTCGAACCCGCCGTCCCCTCATCAAAAAAATAAAAATCTTGCTTTCTGTTAGGATTATGTTATGATTGAATACAAAGGTTATATAGGGGCTGTCAATTTTGATCCAGAAATTGACCTTTTCCATGGAACGGTAATTAACACCAATGACGTAATCACGTTCTATGGTGCATCTGTATCAGAGCTCCGCGAAGAGATGCAAAAGTCAATTGAAGGTTACATTGAATTTTGTAAAGAACAAGGGAAAATATCAGAAGTCCCGGGCTCCGTTACCAGTAGGCGCGGTTCATGAAGTTTAATTATTTGAATCGGTAATTTTAATGCGCCCCCAGGCCCGGTAGGTGCGGTTTCCTAACCGCACCGGACTACCCCAAGAAATGACCGAATTAATTTTTGAATCTTCATCTAACCTTGCTGGATATATGGAAACTCAGTCCAACTAAACTTTCACAAATGCTTTGTGGTTTTCGGCTAACAGATAAAGGGGTTATAGGAAGGATAGGGATAAAAAGGATATTTGGTATTCTGCCTTCTGGCAGGTTTCCCGATCCGATTGTGGGTAGAGATGATCTGTTAATCAAAAAAAATCCAACTTTACCTCGGATATTTGTGCGGATAACCAAAGAAGAAGCAAAGCAATTGGAGCGTGAAAATAATAGGTGTGAATATTATGGCGTTATGGAGGGTAAATCAGTAGATTATGTCTATTACAATATCCCTGAAAACATGTCAACCCTTCTCCCTGTCCTTGAATTCGCCTATAAAAAACATACCGGTAATTGATTCTGATTTACACCCACCGCGGACACCTGTCTTGCCAACCTACCGAAATTTGTAGACATCATTTCTAATTCTGTTATAATATCCCCACAGATCAACACAGGAGGAATTTGCTATGAAATTGGTTAAGTTGTTCATGCTGACTGCTTTTTTCTGTGCTGTCAGTCTTTTCTCAGTAGGAATTGCCGATGCATTAGACGAATGGGTGTTTGTTGATATCGAACCCTATTCAAACACAAAACTGGTGGATCACGAGTGGTGGACGCTGAACGCTGGGGACAGCACACTTTCTCGGCTGCCTATTGGTGAAGTCGATGAATTTGAGGGACCCGATGGAAAGGTTGAATTCCAGATTATTGACGGTGCCATCGTCGTCTTTGGAACGAATGCAGCGAAATGGCCCAAGGCAGTCGAAGACATTGAAATTAGCGGCAAAGCGAAGTTCGTCTACTTTTTCCACGCAACGGGATGGGAACAGAACGGGGTGCCCAGCTACAAGTTCGTCATGCACTACCGGACCGGGAAAAGGAAGAACTGGAGATGATTTCAGGTTTTAACTCCGACGACTGGTGCCACGATGGCAACGCACTTGAAGACGATAACTCCGTCTGGGGATGGATTTTGAAAGAAGGTGGTCCCTGTGGACACGCTGGCTTGATTACCACAAAATGGGAAAATCCACGTCCTGATGACTGGATTGAGACGATAGACATCATCTCTTTGGAATTAGGTTCAGTGCCTATAATCCCAGCGATTACCTTAGGTGAGGCAACCCTTGCAGTTGAACCCGCGCAGAAGTTAGCAGTTACGTGGGGAAGTCTGAAGAATTCACGTTGATTGTAAGTCGCGTAGGGGAGCCTTGCGATATTTGACGTTGCTGGCGAGGTTTTATTAACCTCGCCGGATATTACGCACAAACCTTGCATTTTAGATTAGGAGTTCTGTGATAGCACCCACTACCTAAAGGTAGAGGCTTCGGCTTCGTAGCGACCGCGGTTTTATCTGAGAGTAGACCGTCTTATTTTCGCTCCACCAGTAGGCGATTCCCGACAGGGTGAAAAATCCCCGTAGGCATATCGTGCGAAAAACTTTCACGGCTATCCCCGCCTACCTCTATCCGAAATGGATAGAAAAGTTGAAAGTGGGCAGCAATACAACGTGCAGACTTTTACCTCTGCTCCGATCCAAGCTTTCGCTCAATTACGCGTCAACTGCCCGATACATGTTTTTAGTGGTGTCGCACTTCGCACTTAAGACCCTTTCTACAAGGTCGGTTAGGACTCTCTCAAAGATAGAGAGAGGTAGAAATCCTAACCAAGTGCTGATATTAATTATACTACATTTTTAGGCGAAAGTCAAATCTATTTTTAGGGTGATAGGCCATTAGCGGGAAACTTATATCCCAAACCTAAAGGATTGGGCTTTACGCCCGAATGCCCGTAAAGATTCATCAAACCGTTTGAAGAGTGCCTCTCCATCTTTGGGAGGAACAATTGTGGGTTCCGAATTTTTTGAAAAAATAGACGTAAATTTCTCTGCTGCTAACAAATCATCAATGGCTTCACAGATCGTCTGTTCTGTAAGTTTTTGGACGATGATCATGTTAGATGCCCAGAAGTAGGAACCGGCAGCACATTCGCCAGTCTTTGTATAGTGTTGCATCAAGGTGTCAATGTTTTGGAGGGTAAAAAAGGTGGCAGAGAAATTGTCACCGTTCGGAAAAGTGACCCGAACATCGACATTATCGTTATCTGGATCCAGAGGGGTAATGCCGTTATAGATTGTTAGTCTATAACCGTTATGTTGTAAAGTTATGTAAGATTTATCCATTTTCATTCCTTCTAATTTTCCAATTCGGTTTGTTTCCTATTCCGAGATTCATATTCCATTTTTGTATCTATATTTTTCTGGGTATTATATCTTATTCGCATTCTGGTGTCAAGTTCCGGATGCTGAACGGGTGTGTAAAGTTTTTGGCAGCACATTTAGGCAGCCTGCTTTTCTTGTGTGTCCCAATAAGTATCCCAAGTATCATTCTTTAGCAAACATCTCCAAAAGAGTATCGCATTGATGCCGGGTTTGCTCCATCGCATGCCTGCTTGTTTACAGCGTTCAGCGACAACATGCTTACAAGCCGACTCAATGACCCCACTGCCGATCTGATACCCCTTTTCGTTGAACGTCTCATATTGCATGCGATCAGAATGTTTTTGAAAATAGCCGACTTCTCTTTCGAGGACATCTCCTATCGTTGGGTTTTGTGTTTCCAAATCTCGTATACGTGCGATGACTTGGGCAGTCTCTCCATTGTAAAGAGGTGTCTCGGTCGCATTGACCCAAGTTTCGACGGTATCCCGGGCATCTTCTCCGAGGGCTTGCTTAGCAACATCATATAAATGCCTCTTGGCATGCATATAGTCAACGATTTCGGTGGCACCCGGAAAGTGTTCATCCGCCAAGTTCCATATCCACGCCGCCCCATCCCCTATGACGACGACTTCTTCGGTGTCCATCGTTTTTTCGTCTTGATAAATGCCGGTCTGTGTCGCTAAATCAGACAGGTGTTTACCAAAATCTGCCGCAGGGGTCACAGAGGCGACATATCTCGGGCTCCCGGGGCGGACTTTTAGCACAGATGTAGCATGCGTATACGGATAATCTTTAGAAACGCTCCCGACTTTGACTTCTTTCCAACCCGCCGGCGAGTTGGTGTGGCAACCATCACAAGAAACATACCACCGAGAGCCTGTATCAAGCGGTTCTTCATCTGCATAGGTAGAGACTTCTTCACCTTCTGACCACGCCAGCACTTTCTGATGCAGCGTCGTGTGGCTGACCTGAATCCCGTGATGTTTCAACTCTGAAGCTGCCGCACGATAGTTCAGTTGTGCAGCTAAACGCATCATCGTTGCCGATACGCGCCGTGTATACTGACCCCTCAGGTCTTGACGGGCCTCCCATGGCACATGAATATGACCGCACCGGCATTTATACGCCCATCTCGACACACGCACAACACCACAAGCCGTCGTAAAGTTGCGCGCTCTGAACCGATACCGATGGCTATGCCCTTGACAAGATGGACACGGAACACTCAGAGGCGATGCTGCCTCAGAACTCGCTGCTTCTGATAGAACTGCCTCGGATAACCTTTGCGCCCAAGAACCAGCAGCCGCAGACACACGCGCTTCTACTGTTGAGACCCCAACGGCCTCGATATCACTGAGTTCTTGAAAAATAACTTCCATTTCTTCCTTGATTTCTGCTACAATGTTAGACATGGTATCTTCTCCTTAGGATAGACTTTTGGAACTAGCTTTTGGAGAAGATACCATTTTTCTTTACAAACTTCAACTCATTTCTAAAAAACGCTACCAAAAACTTTACACACCCCCCGTTCCGCGTTAGAGTGGATAATTAATCAATATTGTGTTAAAATAGACAAACGCAGCGGCATCGTAAACGATCCAAACCGTGTAGACGATCCGCAGTACATCGTCAAACTCATCGGGAAAGTGATTACTGTCAGTTTGGAGACAGCGGATATTGTTGAGAATCTGCCAGCGTTACAGTAATAGAAGAACCTACTTGGCGTGCCGTAACCTATTAGTCTTTCAACTTTGAATTTAGGGGCAGGTTCGTAGTAGTGCGATTTTTGCGGCGTACTTGAAGAAACACCCCAGCAAAAACCCCAGATGCGACGTGCATCGCGGTGTACTCACCCAAATGCGAAGTGCATTATCGCACGTCCACAAGTCAAGAACGGGCAATGAATTGCCCTACTACGAACCTAATTTATCCACAAACTCAGCATTGAAGCACTACTATATTTTCCTGATTCTCTCTGTAAAATATGCTATTATTGATGAATTGTCGGATGAGGATTAATCAAATGACTGCAGCAGTTATCATCACAGGTTCAATTCTTGGTGTAATAGGCATCGGTTTTTCTATTTGGTCCATCATAGATACCAGAAAACGGTACTATGAAGACTATATGAGGAGAAAACGCCGTGGAAAAGATTAAAAGTTTCATTGATCCAATTGCCATATATCGAGAAATCTGATAAAGTATAGTTTATTCTAAATAGTCAAAATTTTGTAGAGAGACTGTTTTCAATCAAAAAACGACATAAACCCTATAAATTTCATAAGCCGCGTCGAATACCATATCCGTATTCGGCGTTAATTTTTGTTTAAGCCAAGATTCAGACAGTTTGAAAGAAAACTGAACACTGCTGAATGTAGATGGGGCTTTTTGTTGCCAAATTACCAAGATTGAGGTAAAATATACATAAGGAGAAAATTATGGGAATCATAGAGTGGTTAAACGCAAATAGTGGCGTGATAATAGCGATTGCCACCGTTGTGCTTGTCGGTATCACAGGTATTTACGTCTATCTGACGTGGCGGCTGCTAAAAGCCAACAACACACCTGAAATTGCAGTCTCCCTCCGGCCACATGAAATATCTGTTAATCTCGTCATGCTCTGCATAGAGAATATAGGAACAGGATCCGCTCATGATGTACAGTTTACGACTGATCCTGCTGTTATACCATGTCTTGACATACCATTTGAGAAGATCGGTTTTCTCAAAAGTGGAATTGCATACTTTGAACCTGGACGAAAAATTGAACAGTTTTTAGTCAGTGTAATAGGCAAATTTGAGGAGTTAAAAGAAACGCAACTAAAGATTACTGTTACGTATAAAGACTCAACAAATTATAAGCGAGAACGTACTTTTGTCCTTGATTTTGAAGAAAGCGTAGGCTTCTCACAGATAGGCAGCCCACCGCTTTATGAGATAGCTAAAACTATTAAAAAGATCCAAGAAGACTTACATCATATTACCACTGGCTCTCGAAAACCAATAATTCTCACGGAACCATTATCTGAACATCGCCGACAGGAATTTACTAATTCGTTAGAAAATCGAATAAAACACTTGCCAAAAGAAGTTCAAGAAAAAATTTTGCAGGAGGTTGACATTGTTGTCAGCAAAGGAGAGCAGGAAGCATACGAAGAGTACCAAAATAAAAAACAGCAATAGACACAAATTCATAATGAAAAGGAAGTGAATCAATGACAGTTACAGTTTATATCTATCCAGATGAGCGTTTGCTTTTAGAGATGCCTGATGATATGGGCACTCCATTACCGGATGATAATCCGAGATTATCACATAAGGAATTTAAAGCAGCATTAGAGAAATGGGATGCCTTAGTGAAGAAATTTGCCAAGCCTGATGCTCAGCCCTTATCCGATTATGCCATGAGCCGCGAAAGCATATATGAAGGCAGTCCAAAATTATGATTTATCTGGTTGATACCGGTGTTTTATTGCCGATTATGCCTACTACCAAAAAGGAGATGAAATAGATGGTAGTTACAATTTATATCTACGCTGATAATCGGATGTCTATAGAAATTCCTGATTATGCGGAGGCCCCATTAGCGAGCAATAATTCGCGGTTGTCTTCTGAAGAGTTTAAAGCAATACTAGACCGGTTGGCAGCCAAAGCTATGAAACTTGACGGGCCTGATGCTCAGCCGTTATCCGATTACGCCATGAGCCGCGAAAGCATATATGAAGATCATCCAAAACTATGATTTATCTGGTTGATACCAATGTTTTATTGCGTTTCTCACGCCATGATGATCCACGCTATCAAATTGTACAGGATGCAATGCATAAATTAGAGGCAGAAGGTCATCAGTTACGGACTACGGCACAAAATTTCGCAGAATTTTGGAATGTTGCTACTCGACCTATTGATCAAAACGGCTTTGGGCACACGCTATTTGAAACTGAACAACTTTTGCTGGGACTTGAAAAGTTTTTCGCGTTGCTGCCGGATTCAGATGAAATGTATCCTATATGGAGACAACTTGTCGTGGACTATGAAGTGTTAGGGGTTCAGGTCCACGATGCACGGTTAGTTGCAGCGATGCTTGTCCATGACGTGAAACACATCTTGACTTTCAACACACGAGACTTTACCCGTTACACAGACCAAGGAATTATGGCTGTTGATCCAGCAGCGGTTTAGTTATCAACGGAAAAGAAAAAATGAGACGTTTTGGAACCCAAGGTCGCGTTTATCCGATCTCACAATACACTAAAGAAGTAACTGATCTTATCGAATATATATTCACTGAAATAAATGGAAACACTTATGAACCGATTTTTTACATATACCTTCATTGTAGTTCTGATGCTTGCGTATGTACCCGTTATAGCGGATAACACAGACATCCACGAAAACGCCGGCACCCGCGCCATGACATTCCTCAAAATCGGCGTAGGCGCGAAAGCGATCGGGATGGGCGAATCCCAAGTCGCTGCAACCGATGACCTCTACGCCTCCTACTGGAATCCCGCCGGACTCGCGAGACTCCAAAAACCGCAACTCGCACTCATGCATAACGAGTGGTTCGCTGACATCAATCACGAGTTCGTCGGGGTAGCATTTCCACTCGGGAGTATTGGCACGGTCGGTGCAAGCGCGAGTTACTTATCCTTCGGTGAATTACAAGGACGCGATCGGGACGGAAACGAGACATCTATTTTCCGTGCTTACGATCTGGCGATGATCTTCTCCTATGCCCGCAGTTTCGGTGATTCGCTCGCCTTCGGTGCAAACGCCAAATTCTTGCACGAACAGATTGCTGACGAAACCGGGACCGGGATCGCCTTTGATCTCGGCGCGCTTTACACCTTTCCTGATATGCCACTTTCATTGGGGTTCAACGCACAACACCTCGGACCGCGTGTGACGTTTATTGAGGAGGCTTTCGGGTTACCTGTCACCATGAGGCTTGGGGCAGCATACAGACTCTGGAATGAGGCACTCGTGCTAACAACAGACCTTATCCGTCCTACCGACAACGATATCGCTATCGCTATCGGCGCAGGCTACACGATAGCCAACATCTTGCAACTCCGTACCGGCTATAAATACCAGCTCGGCGGCAACGATTTAGGCGCGGTTTCTGGACTCACAGGCGGTTTCGGGTTGACACTACTGCGGTTCCAAGTCGATTACGCACTCGTACCCTTCGGCGTACTCAGGTTGACACACCGCTTCTCCTTAGTCGCTAATTTTTAGTTGTGGGACCCAGGCCGGTAGGGTTTTTGATAGGGTGTTTCTTCGCGGTTTCCTAACCGAACCGGGTAACTCAGATAGCCTTATTCAGACGCAGCCTGAATAAATGCCTCGAATATTTTACGCCTATGTTCACGAAATTCGGGGGTTTCGGTCATCCGTTCCGGGTGGTATTGCACGCCAAGCACAAACCGCTTTGACGGATTCTCCATCGCCTCGATAATGCCATCCTCTGATCGCGCGGTGACGACAAACCCCTCACCGATATCTTTCACTGCTTGGTGATGCGCGGAATTGACTTTGGCTACGCGTTTGCCTGTAATTTGATTGAGTAGACTGTCAAATTCAATCTCAATGTCATGTTGAGAATCTACACCATTTATTTCTGGATGGCATAACGCCTCTTTTGGATATTCATCATCTATATCTTGGTACAGGTTTCCACCCATAGCGATACCCATAATCTGGACACCATAACAGACACCGAGCATCGGAAGATCGGCTTCCAGTGCCTGTTGGGATAACCGTATTTCTGATTCATCCCGTGCTGCGTCAACAGATTTTAGAGTCGGGTGCCACGATTCACCAAAATACTTTGGATGAATATCGTTGCCACCCGGGATCAGAAGTCCATCAATATTGGCAACGAACAGCTCCGCAGGTTGCTTATTGCGTACTAAAAAACGAACAGTGCCGCCATGCGTCTCGATTGCCTTGACATAGTTTGTGAATTTATATTGTGCTACCTCGTCTACGACCGGAATACCGATTATAGGTACCATATAGTTGAACGCCTCCTTTTGCATCACTTTTCTCTCCATAAATTATACCTTATTTTCGACGCAGATAGCAATCAAATCTGAGTTAGTTAATCATCCAAGTTTTCCGTAGGTCCGGTAGGTTCGGTTTGTAAGGGCACCCATAGGTGTCAATTTAGCGATTTTTCCGTTAATTTTTCGCCGTAGGTCTCTACATATACCGTTCGTACGGGCTTAGGTCTGTGGGGTTGGGTTTTTCTACAGAGATGCCATTCCTACGGTATTCGAGAGGTTTTGAAGTCATCAAGGGTTCCGCGTTGTATCCGGTTCGGTTAGGAAACCGAACCTACCGGGCCTGGGGTCTAAAATTGGACGAAAAAACCAAAAACTAAATAGCCCTGTATCCAATCTAAATCCCATTTGCATTATAGTGAGATGCGTGGTATAATTTACACAGAGCATTTATGTTACACGAATTTAACGAAAAAGAATTATCCATCACAGAAGATAGTGCGCCGATACTCACTTGCCATCATGGCGGCGATGTGGCACGTCCGCCATACCTGCATCCGTTCTATGCACCCAATGGGCAAGTCGTAACGGACGACACGGATATCGGGCATCAGCATCCACCGGGGGTCTGTTTCACTCACGGAACCGTCAACGGTGCGCAGCTGCATCACGATGAGATGACGCGCGACACGGAGGCATCTTCAGCGGGGTTCTCTATTGTCACGACGTGGAAAAATTCCGCAGAACCGTTCCTGATAGAAACTTGTAAGACTGAAGTTCATCCACGTCAGACCGAAGTGCAAATCTTGGATATAGCACTCTCATTACACGCACCGAGCCATCCGCTTGAATTTACGGGAGACGTAGGACTCAGTTATCTTGCCGTTGAAATGGAGTATCGTAAAGCCGCGAACGCAGACGGACGGATGGGTGAATCAGAAGTGAGTGGTAATATATCTGTGTGGGGAACACTCTGTGGTCTCACCACTGCTGAGCAGAAAGTTGTCGGGGTCGCGATCTTCCCGCATCCGTCGAACGGCGATACAACGTTTCTCGCGGAAGACGCTTCTTTCGGATATCTTTTCGCACAGACAGCACCTTTCAGAATAAACGCCGATACAACACGGACGTTAAAATATCGTGTGCTGGCATACACTGGAGATCTTTTCACTGTGGACTTATGGGGCTACCACCAAGCTTACACGAACATGTAAACACCATGAAAAACGAAACGCTTTTCCCACTCTATAACAAAGGTGAGCAAATAGACACCCCGCATCCGCCACCGCAAAAACCGCAAGGCGGACCTCAGCAAGCACACGCGCGCCGCGTCTATATCGAAACGTATGGCTGCCAGATGAACGTCAGTGACAGCGAACTGATGGCAGGCATCTTGACACAAAGCGGACACCAGACGGTGACGCATATTGACGACGCAGATGTCGTCCTCGTCAATACCTGCGCGATACGGGAAAACGCGGAAACGAAGGTTATCAATCGACTCAAGCACCTCAACCACCGCAAACGTCGGCAGCCAGAACTCATTATCGGGGTCTGCGGTTGTATGGCGCAACACCTCCGCGACCGACTCTTGGACGCAGCACCCTACGTCGATCTCGTGATGGGACCGGACGCATATCGGAATTTACCCGTTGCACTGGATTCTTTGACAGGTGGCCTGGAAGCACACGTCTCCCTGAAAGATCGAGATCCCTTCCTCGGATTGCGTCTGGACAAAAGCGAAGATTACGCCGACATCGCACCCATCCGAAAAGAAGGGATTCGCGCATGGCTCACGATTCAGCGTGGGTGTGATAAGATGTGCACCTTCTGCATCGTTCCTTTCGTTCGCGGTAGAGAACGGAGTCTACCCTTAAAACTCCTCGTTGAAGATGTCGAAAAATTGGTAGACCAAGGGTTCAAAGAGGTCGTTCTGCTCGGTCAGACCGTTAACTCCTATCGCGACAACGGCTCCAATTTTGGGGATCTCCTTTATGCCGTTGGCGAAGTGAACGGCTTAGAACGCCTCCGATTTACCTCGCCACACCCGGCAGACGCGACGGAAAGTATGATTGACGCGATGGCGAGTTCCCCAACCGTCTGTAAACATTTACACCTCCCGCTGCAATCTGGATCTACGCCGGTACTTGAACGGATGCGGCGTACCTACACAGCGGAAGAATATCGTGATCTCGTCATGAAACTCCGTGAACGCATCCCTGACATTGCCCTCTCCACCGATGTTATCGTCGGTTTCTGTGGCGAAACCGAAGCAGAATTTATGCAGACCTATCAGATGATGGCGGACATCCGCTACGATTCGGCGTTCATGTTCAAGTATTCCGAACGTGAAGGGACACTCGCACACAAGGCACTCCCTGATGATGTACCAGAGGCAGAAAAGGGTGAACGCCTTAAACAGATTATTGAACTTCAGGAACAGATTTCCGCAGAAATTAACACAACCGCAGTCGGGGATACTGTCGCTGTGCTTGTCGAGGGCGAATCGCGGCGAGAAACGGATAAATATTACGGCAAAACAGACGGTTTCAAAACGGCGGTATTTCCCAAAGCGGATAGTCAAATCGGCGAGGTTGTCAATGTTCGCATTCACAACACGACAGCGCATACCTTGATTGGACAGATAGTCTGATGGATAAACTTAGGATCAAAAATAGGATCGAAATTGAGAAGATGAAGCGGAGCGGTAAAGCAGCCGCGACTGTCCTCAAGCGCATTGGCGATGCGATCGCCCCCGGTGTATCAACCGCCGAGTTGGAACGCATCTCACGCGATACAATTGCCGAAGTCAACGCCACATCTTCATTCTTAGGCTACCAACTCCCAGAACACTACCCCTATCCCGCCACAATATGTACCTCCATTAACGATGTCGTCATCCACGGAATTCCAGACGAGGGTCACGTACTGAAAGAAGGCGACATCATCGGGATTGATACGGCGGTCAGTATAGACGGCTATCACGGCGATAATGCATATACTTTCCCTGTCGGAGACATCTCGCCATTAGCTGAACGGTTGCTTAACGTGACGCGAAATTCGCTCTACGATGCGATCACCGAAGCGAAATCGGGAAACCGTATCGGCGACATCTCTTCCAAATTACAGGATGGCGCAGAATCGCAAGGGTTCTCCGTACTCCAGAGTTTTGCTGGACACGGCATCGGACGAAGCCTCCATGAAGCACCGGAGATCCCCTGTATGGG
The DNA here is from genome assembly GCA_951828385.1 of uncultured Poribacteria bacterium. Lineage (GTDB taxonomy): Bacteria > Poribacteria > WGA-4E > WGA-4E > WGA-3G > WGA-3G. Next base: position 523,093 of record OX639973.1, on the reverse strand, counting down.
AGTCGCTGGACGCGGGTTACGCCTCAGACCCGGAATGGTACTCGCTATTGAAACTATGGTGAACGTTGGGCTACCCGATGTACAGATATTACCGGACGGATGGACAATTACAACCGTGGATGGTTCCTTGTCTGCCCTTTTTGAACATACAGTCGCAGTCCTGTCCGATGGACCCGAAATCCTAACGGGGAGCGCATTGTGGGAAATCTAAGCACAAAAATTATAGCCGTTATCACCGCAATCCTCATCTTCATCTCGCTCTATCTTATCTTCGGGTACGCGCGGACTGAAGGCACGATGCTCGAAGTACAAAAAATCTTTTATTACCACGTCTCAGCGGCGCTCACCGTTTTTGTAGCGTTTGGTGTCAACTGTGTTTTTAGTCTCAAGTACCTCATCCAACGCAAACCGGACGACGATCTGCTGGCTGTCGCGGCGGCGGAACTTGGTGTTATCTTTTGCACAGTCGCGCTGCTATCGGGACCTATCTGGGCGCGATATGCATGGAACACATGGTGGAATTGGGAGGCGCGCCTCACCAGCACATTGGTACTCTGGCTCATGTACGTCGGTTATTTTATCCTCCGCTCCGCTTTAGAAGGCGACAAACGCCGAATCTATTCCGCAGTACTCGGAATTATCGCCTATCTCGATGTCCCGATTGTTTATTACGCCGTAGATATCTGGCAAGGCGGATTACACCCAGACCGTGGGACAAAATGGAGCCTTGAGACGACAATGCGGTATACATGGATGGTAGCACTGCTCGCACTGATTATGCTCTTTATATTCCTGCTAATCATCCGATATCGCATGAAAAAGACGGAAGCCCGCTATGAGATACTACAACAGAAATACCTTGAGGAGACATCCGGATGAAAATAGCGGTTTTAGCAAGCTTTGTGGTGGTTCTGGCGTTATTCATCTTCGCAACCCAAGTCCCAGTCGATATAACGCCTGAGAAGGTTTCAGCAGCGGTTTCAGAGGCAATCTCACAGTCCGAGGTTCCGGTGGATGAAGAAGTCGTTGAGCAGGCTGTGAAAAATTCTATTACGATACTCGAAAAAGGGCAAAGGACCCGCCTCAAATACCTCGCCGCTGCCTATATTGTAATATGGTTAGTCTTTATGTTATACGTATTGCGTTTGGGACAACAGCAACAGCAATTAGACCAACGTCTTGCACAACTCGAACAAACATCTAACGGTGAAGAATAGTTGTCAGAGGATAGGTTATCAGGACTCAGTACGCTACGCTTTCAGTTATCAGAAAGAGGAATATGGTTTAATCAAAAACCTCTTGTAACTGATAACTGACAACTTATAACTATTAAAAATGAAAACATTCTTTTTTGAATCACAACGGACACTTGAACGACCAATCACAGAAGTCTTTGAATTCTTCTCTAATGCGCATAACCTCGCTGAGATCACGCCACCATCAATGCACCTAAAAATTCTGACCCCAGCACCGATTGATATGTGCGTCGGAACGCAGATTGATTATCAGTTCAAACTCCACGGTATACCGGTCCGTTGGCAAACTGAGATTACAGAATGGAATCCACCTTATGGATTTGCGGATGAACAACGCCGCGGTCCCTACCGACTCTGGCGGCATACGCATACCTTTGATGAGACAGAAAACGGGGTCGTCGTCGGTGATGTCGTTGAATATGCAGTTTGGGGAAATGGGATCGTCAACAAACTTTTCGTGCGGCCGGATATAGAAAAGATTTTCGCTTACCGCTCCGAGCAGTTAGATGAAATCTTCCGTCATAAGAAAAACAGCACTTTACCGTAGAAACGGATTCTACCGTAGTAATGCATCACTCGCTTCACGTAGTTTAAAGTTTCATTAAATCCTTCAAAATACCCGTGGGGAGGCTCTTCGCTTCCCCATACTTTTTTGTGTATAGGTGCATGTTGCGGCGTGAGTTGGCTGAGTGCTGTTCTCACCGGCTCCCACAGCAATGGACTTGCCTTTTGTTCGTAACGGACAAGGGCTTGCGCATCTCGGACGCGACCGATACCACCGTTGTAACTCGCTAATACCAATTGATGGCGATCCTCCGGTTGGCTGTCTGAAAACGCATGATACAACGTGTGTAGATACCGCGCCGCACCTGCGATGTTTTGCTCCGCATCCAATGGGTCTTGAACGCCGAGTTCCTTTGCAGTCGCAGGCATCAGTTGCGTCAAGCCTTGCGCGCCCACAGCACTTCGCGCCTTTTCGTTGAACCCCGACTCCTGCGCAATCAGCGCGCAGATAAGCCGCGCATCCAAATTCTCTTTGACGGCATATTTCTCAATCAGGCCCCTGTATTTAAGAATCTTCGGTGTCAGCGCGAGCAGCCGTAAATCCAAATGAATATTGATGATGCCACCAAACACAAGGAGCAAAATAACTGTCGCGATAATAAAGAAGAAAGTGCGTTTCCGAATCATCGATTAACTCTGTAGGCGGTTCGGATACAAGCGCAATTACACACAACTGATAACTGACAACTATAGGAGATACCCCAGCTGGAATGTGAATCGGTGTCCTTGATTGGTTTCCCCTTTACGGTGTTCGCTATTTTGTGTATGATGCCACGTGTACGAAACCAAAAAATTCCAAGCATTTAATGGACGATAGGAGAACCGACCCCCAATCTCTGTTGTGCGTGCGACGACACCCGTAGGAAACGGAAGTGCCTCGTAATCCTCACCATAAAACCGATCAGCGATGCTGCCCTCACCGTGACGCGTCAGCACTGCGCGGACCTCTGCCGCCACGGAGACAGTAAACTGATAGGATGCCGAAAGTCGTAATGTGTCCGAATCGTTACTGATCGGATGTCCAATTGCATAACCGAAATGCGTGTACTGATTATCAGGATCGAGGTGCGTGTACGCCCATCGGTTGACACGCGCGTATTCGCTATGGATGCCGAGTTGACGGTCGAGATGTTGCGGATACCACGTCAATCCCAAGAGCCATGCCACTGCGTGCGGATCGTTGGAATCAGATTCATATTGAATATCGTCGATGATCCATTCCCCATAGAGACGCACGCCATCGATAGGGCGGATCGCTGCATCGAAGGCAAACATAACGTTATCATCGGCTTTCGCGTTATATTGTAGCGCGTAATAGAAGGTGAACGGGTTCGCATACTTCCACTCCAACGTCTGTGCATCGCCGCCGTAAAGTATCCACTCGGCAACGCCGATTTCCACGCGGTCATTGTATTGATAGTCGAGCCGGTGTCCGCTCATATAGCGTTTCGCCAGATACCGTTTTTTACCATCGTCGTACCATGTTGAATCCAATTGCGTCGTGAAAGCTGTCGCTTTGAGGCGTTTCCCAAATGTACCCGTGAGTCGAACTTGATCAAACGCCGGGGAGTTATCCGAGATCCCTACCGTTTTATACCGACTCGCACCCCAGAAAAGCCAATCTCTGCCGACAAGTAGGTTAAGATGCGCGCCATTTACCTGCAAATAACTCCTTTTGAAGTCCATAGTGTACTCACCACGCCACCGTTCAAGACGTTGCTCCGCTGTTTTCTCGTCAAGCGGACGACTCTCAAAGTTATGCGCTTCAAATTCAGAGTAAAGGGCTAAGCGCGGTGCTGACCGCTGTTTAAGCGTCCCCGCTGTCCAGTGAAAAGCAGCCTCAAGTGCTGGCGCGATCTCTTTCTCCGTCGCGCGGAGTTGTGGAAGAAAGGCTATTCTCCGTCCATCGCTACCTGCGAGTTCTCTACGAAACGCGCGTTTCAACTTTTCAAGGAGTTTCCGGTCTATCTCAGATGGAACGACGTTACCTGCACGTATCCGCGATTCAGCCTGGCGTATAACTGCTGCAACCTCTGCTCTTGAGAGCGGCGCGGTCTGCCGATGGAATCCGCCTGTGATACCGTCAGTCTCCAACTTCGCAAGCGCATCGGTAATCCATCCGTCAAAGCTTACGGGTACATCGGGCGCGCCGGACGCAGTATTGAAAGCGAACATGGCGGCGAAGAGGAAGATTGCGTTTTGTAAAATTGGATGCCTCACGCCTGCGCCTCCAATTTTTTCACGCAGGCGTCAATATGCCGGAACTGCCACGTCCAGCGTGTGTTATAGAGGAACTGCCGTAAGTCAAATCGGTTGTCGTCCGGTGAATAAGATTCAGCGTGGTAGGAGGGCGTTAGCGTCGTCATTTTGTGTCGATTGATGGCGTAATATCTAAAGAAGCGTTTTACCTTTTCGGCGACCTCGCGCGGCGGCAGGTGATCCCACTCCTGAACCAATTTTTCAAACATACTCACGGGACCGCACTGCTCCATTTTCCGCAGCTGCCCGAATCGACTCAATTCGGAGTATGTCATCCCCATGTCGTCTTCATCGGTTTGCGTGTGAGTTTCGGTTATCGGTTCCAGTTCTGCTGTCGGGGGTGCCTCTACAATCTCAGCGAGCGCAGTATAACCGAGATGATGTTCCGCCCACTTCAAAAAACGCCGCAGATCGTGTTTGCTAATCCCGCCGATCGGATTGATGTCTCCGCTACTGCAATCGTATTTTGTGAGGTAACCGCGCAGTGCCTCGTCAACGTTACCGGTGCCTAAAACGAGAAGCGTACCTTCACGGTGCCTTACCCACGGCATCATCTGTGCGAACAGGTAACTCAGCACCATACGCAGCCTCGCTTGTATGTTCTGGAGTGCCTGATTTTCTTCATAGGTGCCACCTTCAACCTTGAAGCGCGGCGTTTTCTGTGTAATACGCGTAAAGAGTGATTGCAGCGCGTTCACAAGTCCGTCCATATTGATGTCCAGATGATGCGCGCCAATCTGCGCCGCGAGGTGTTTCGCGCGTTTCCGGGTCTCACGCGAACTATTCTCTGTGCCGATATAACATGTATATAACAGACGATTCGCGAGTTCGCACGGATCTGTGAAAACATCAGGCGTTTCACCGTCCGCAAGCCAACGGGCTACATCGTTGATGACAGCCGTATCTTTTTCGCGTACCCCTTTCGCAACCAATTGACACATTGAACCGACGAGGGTCGCAACGGCACCGCTGTCTGCACCCCCAGAGAGAGGGATGAAGTAACCCGCCGCACCAGATCTACGAAGATAATCCCAGAGCCAACAGGCAGGCCCCAAAGCGATCTCTTCTTCCGGTGCGTGCGTATACGGTTCAATCGGAAGAGAAGATGGGAAGAGAAGATCGGAAGATTGAGCACCCTTCCAGCCTTCCATTCCCATATCAAAATCAATATCTATCTGCGGAAGCCGTTCCGTTTGACTCGCCTGCACAGCACGACTCGCCTTCGCACCCCGATAGGTGCGGACATCGTGAAGGTTCACTGTAGCCGTAACGACCTCTACATCCTTGAGTGAGAATTGAGAACCTTGTGCCAAGATCTCGCCATTTTGGGCAATCAGTGCGCAGCCGTCGAAATAGAGTCTACCCCCGTCACATCCCTGTTGGTTCGCGTAGAGATAAACACCACCGTTTTTGGCACTCGCGTTCCGAATCAGCGCGATCCGTGTATCCAGTTTACGTAACTCGTGATGCGAACCGGAACCGTTAGCGATGATCTCAACACCGGCGTTCCCGAAATGGATATGCGGACTCATCGGCACAAAGAGCTCTTCACAGGTTTCAGCTGCCAAAAGCGTATCCGCAGTCGCTATCGCCGCAATACCGATAGGAACCTGTCGTTGTCCAGTCAGTTCGGTAATCTCGCGGGGCAGCGTGTACGGCTCGGTCGTCCAACCCCGCTCCCATGCCACAAACCAGCGGTGCTCCCGATAATTGCCATCGCTCGCCAGGACCATCTTCGGACGGATTAACAACAACTTGCCATCTAACACGTAGACCCGACAGTTATAACGGACATTTTTGTACATGACAGGCATGCCGATATCGCACAGAATACCGTCAGTGTACCCGCCTTTGAGGATACACGCAAGCGATTCCCAACTATGCCGCAGCGTATCAAGCTCCAGAAAGTGGTCTTCGCAAGAATACCCGGTGATTTCCAGTTCCGGTCCCAACCGATACCGCGCGCCGCGCGCCTTGGCTATCTCAATGGATTCAATGATACGCGCCGTATTGCCTTCAAAGTCGAGACTCCACTGATTCAGGTTGCACGTCGCGAGAACTGCTTTCATCTTTCTGTCCTTTTTAGTTTTCAGTCTTCAGTTCTCAGTTTTCAGTTAAGACTTGTGGCGGTTGCGCAAAACTTGAACATCACAAACTACTTTTTGGTAACTGGTAACTGGTAACTAACACCTGATAACCACTCACGTTTTCTGCGGTTTCTTACGAGCTGCCGGGAACAAGATATTATTCAAGATGAGCCTATATCCGGGTGAATGTTTATGCAAATCGAGGTTCGTCGGGATTATCCCCTCGCCGACAAGATGCCGATAATCCTCTGGATCATGCCCACCGAGAAACGTAAAAGTACCTTTCCCTAATTTGCCGTGGATATATTTCGCATAGTTCGTGCCTTCTACCTGTCCCAAAATCGTAATAGACCCCCGAATCTTGTCCATGTTAAACGAGGTCGTCTGACCGAGATAGCCCGGCACAACAGCAACATGGTTTTGCGTCAGCATTGTCGGAATCGGATCGTGCTTTGCCGCGAATTCAAAAAGCTTGAAATCTTCGACCCCACTTTGGGCATCCCTGTCAGGGTTCGGGTTGTCTATATCCGAAAATTCGTATCGGAACGGATTCGTATAGAGGCTGAAATTCTCAAATGCCAACGTGCGCTGAAAATCAAGTTCCGCTTCAGCGTTTGCCGCAATCGGTGTCCCGTCGAGTTCAGGTGCTACGATGTCAATCGCACCGCCCCGCGTTGCCAGGGCAATGTCCAATGTTTCCGGCGCAGAACACATCGCGAAGATGAACCCACCATTGGCGATATAGTCAGCGATCATCTGTGCTGTCTGTCCTTTGTGCTGCGCGACCCTCTTAAATCCAGATGCCTCAGCGGCTTGCTCGAACATTAGCATCCGCTGTTGATACCAGACTTGCGACGAAAACGAGGCATGAAACTTACCGTGCTGACCGGTAAAATCCTCGTGGTGCAAGTGGAGCCAGTCATAGCCTTTTGTCTGTAGCACACCGCTTTGGACCTCCTTATCCCAGATTTCATCGTACGGAATTTCGGCGTAATCCAGCGCAATTTTAACCGCATCGTCCCACGGATCTCGATACGGAGATGCCTCTGACGGCGCATATACCGCGATCTTCGGTGCTTTTTCTAATAGAATCTCGTCCATATTGCTACCCTCAAGAACAGTTTGCTTGATGCCAGCATAGTCGGCATCGCTCATCGCTTCAAAACGCACCCCCATGAGGACAGCACGGACGCGTACATCTTGTGAATCTGGCAGCACGAACGCCCCGCCGCGGTAGTTCAACCACCAATAGCATCGGTACTCACGCGGTGCTTCTAATGCCCAGTACGTCAAGCCATACGCCTTCAGATGGTTGGTTTGCTTGCCCTGCTCCATAGGTATCAAAAGCCATTGCGCACTCACGGTGTTGACCGCGATAACAGATACTATCAATATGAAAAATCGGACAATGTGAGTTAATTGGGTATAAGATTTTTTCATCACTTTTCACGCTCGGTATTAGTTTGGGGACTACTTCCTAAAATAGCGGGTTCATGTCCAAACACGATCTGACCGTTATGCATCACTGCGTCTTCAGTAGCCCCTGGATTTTCAGTGTCGATTTTCCAGAGTTGACCGTTATTTTCATACAAGATCCAGCGGCCTTCAGGCGGAATCCACACCGGATGAGAACCGCCTTTTTGGGTTAATTGTCGTTCTGTCGGCACGCCATCGCCTGAGTAGATGATGAGCCAAATCTGTTGATGGTTGCCTTCTGTGCGTGTGAACGCCAACCGATTTGGATCGGCAGGCGACCAAGCCGGTTGCGAGTCATCTGCCGGGGACACAACAATCGGTTCTACACTTGTGTTCACTTGGTCAAATGCGTAGATATTTCGTCTCTGATTGTCAGCGTTTGAAGCGATGGCATCCGGGTTTTCGATTGTGCCCGCTGTGACATACGCCAGCATGCTACCGTCGCTATTCCAAGCCGGTGTAAAACTTTTCAACGCTGTTGATGGCACAACATATTCGGACCCGCTCGAAATGTGCCGCATCACAACGCGGCTCCGATTGCCAGTCTCTGGACGTGTATAAGCGACGTATTGCGCGTCCGGTGAAATTGCCACATCGTTTGCCAGCGCGCGTCTATCAAGCAGCAAACCCCCTTCTGGTATATCAGGACCTCGGATGATAACGCTCCCTTCCGGGTCTTCGTAGGTAAGTGTGCCGTCGTTTGCAACTGTTGGATTGCGTCCAACACCTAATGGAACACTCATACCATCGGCGGAAATGCCCCAGATGATATTGTCATAAGTAAAGTAGATAAAGCCCGGTAACTGTTCAGTTTCTGGCGATCCATTCTGTTCCGTAACAAGCGCGTCTCCAAGTCCAGGTGCCTCTGCTTTACTTTTTTCTATCTTTGTAGCGACTTCCGCTTTAGGCGTGAATTCTTCCGTGCCACCGAGTTCCCAGCCTACACCGGTCGCTTCCCAGAGAAAACCGAGACCCTTTGTCCAATACTTCCACTCTTCATTCACACGTCCGTTGCGGGTAATGCTAAAGACATCTTCAGGTTCACCCAAACGTTTTTTCACTTCCCAGCGTCCACCATCCTCAATCTCTGCCATATTTCCGTTTTCATCAATGTAACTTGCGAGGATTTCAATATTGATATGAGATGTTGTCTGCCCCGGAAAAACACTGACCGCCGTGGGCTCTCCGCGCACAGGGTGACGCGTGCCATATATCCCAACGCCATCGGTTATGCCTGTTTTGCCGTCATTATTTGTATCCATGACTGCCATGACATAGTAGGTACCCGGCAGCACATTGACTTGGTAGTTACCATCTCCGACAACCGTGATCGGCATCGCAATCGGCGCACTGAAGTCAGGGGTATACGAAAGCGTTAAAATACCTTGTTGAATAGGGTAGCCATCCCATGTAATCTTGCCAGCGATAAGCCCCTGTTCAATATGGGCTTCAATGCCGGGAGGTGTCGCGTGCAGGTGTCCGTTCGCATCATAGTGTGCGCTGATAAGGAGTTCAATGTTCCGATTTTCACCAGCACTCAGGGTGATCGGTGCGGGCGGCTGCGTTGTGATGTCCACGGTTCCATAGCCGCCTAAACCGTCCCCTTCACTATACCTGTCGTCTTTATTCGCATCTAAGTTAACGATAACGTAATATTCACCGGGTGGAAGGGCTATATGAAATGTCCCGTCGGTCGCGGTTTCTCCGCTACCGATAGGGGACACTAAGGTGGATTCAGCGTACACCTCTACGCGCGCAGAGGTCCCTTCAGGGAGTGATACTTTACCTGTCAGTATACTTGAATTCTCCTCGGATGTCTTTTTACGCTTCTGATAGGTAGCACTAATTGTGATGCCAATATCGGTGATAAGTTTGTTTGGCGAAATCAGGACGGGTTCCGGGAACTCCCCACGTTTGCGCATATTTTCGACACCATAAAATCCGAAGTCGTCTCCGGTGTCCAGTTTATTCGTCTTGTTGTTATCGACAATCGCCATGAGATAGTATTTACCCGGTGGCAACTTGAGATGCCATGCCCCCGAATCCGACACTGTGGTAATCCCGGCGCGATATTTCCAAGATAAATCCGTATAAGCGAGAATTAAGGCTTTACGTCCTTCAAGCGCAAAAGACTTCGGAGTGTCCTTATCAAGCGCAAGGCTGAGCGTACCGCTACAGCCAGAGGTCGCTGCGCGCAAATCGGCTTGGAACTTTTGGAACTCGGTCGGTTGATATCGGGATGCTGGAATAATGTTAAACTTTCCATCGGTCAGCGTCGCGCGTCCTGTGATTGGAATCTCTATCGCCCGAACCGTTTCTTTGTTATCTACTTTGACAATTTGATACTTTTGATCCTTGTTGTCCCATTCAGTGATCCCAAAGATACCCAAGCCGTCACCCACATCAAAATTTCCTGACTTATTGACATCCACATAAGCCGCGAGATAGTATTGACCGGGTTCAACGTCAAGGGTAAACTGCCCATCACCCAATTTCGGAATCCCACTCATGTACAATTCGCGTAATTTGTCATCCCGATAGACAGACACATTCGCGTGGGACAGGTCTTGACCATCCCAAATAATTCTGCCCGTTATTGATGCTGTCAACCGTCTTGGATTAGCGTTTTCTTGCGCGGAAAGCTGTTGGCAGAATATGCTAATACTGATGACGAGTGATAGCAGCAGCGTCAACCGTTTCATGTTTTTTTCCTTTGTCCATGTTTCTCTATATATATTAAATCACGTGCTATTAATAGTAACACATACCAAGATAATTTGCAAGCAACGCGTTACTCCCGAGCAGAGTCATTCAGTTCTCCGGTAAGTGCAACGCTCAGTGGATACCGATTGCTGACAACTATTTCTCTGACAACTGATAGTTGACAACCATTCCTCTGACGGCTGATGACTAAATACCTCTAAAATCACTTGACTTTTACATAAAATGTGTGGTATAATATTCTTAATTTACCTAATGCGGGTAGCAACACGATCTGTTTTCTGTCCGCAAGATAAACTGCCCGCGCTGAACTTAACCTTAAACCAAACAGGAGCCATTGACTATGAGAATGAAAGTCTATTATATTTGTGCTGTTCTGCTGATGCTAAGCCTATTAACGCCAGCAGTATTCGCACAAGACGCACAAGAGGAACATCTGGTTGGCTGGTGGCTATTTGATAGCGAAAAAGACGAAATAGGTAACTGGGAAGACGTAACGCTCCATGGTGCTAAAATTAAGGATGGACAATTAATCGTTGAAACCGATAAATGGGCACATGCCCTTGATTACACTGGTCCCGACATCACGGAGTTGTCATTAGTAACCTGGGTGAGTTTGGATGATTACGCAAAGACAAATGGATCCGCACTTACGCTGGATAAAGAATCAGCAGACCAATTCTGTGCAATCGTCTGGGCTGAGAGGGTTGATAAACAGTGGATGCCTGGGAGTAGCCATTTCCGGCGCACAGCGGATTTTCCCGACGCAGTCACCGAAAAACCGACCGGCGAAATGGTTTACTTGGTGATTACATACGAGGACATCAAAAACAAGTACAGAATCACCGGTTACCGGAACGGCGAGAGCCTCGGTAGTTTTGATATGGGTGATCTCAGAACATGGCCCGCAGGCGATGCCGAAGCGATTTGGGGAAGACGACATGTAAACGGACTTGCGGGGCCCGGTAATCTCAATGCTCACATTGAAGAATCCCGAATTTACAACGTTGCCTTGACAGAGGACGAAGTTAAAAGTCTTGAAATTGGAACGCTTTCTGTTGAACCGCAAGGTAAACTCGCTACGCAGTGGGCAAAACTGAAAACGAAATAGGGCTTTAACAGTAGGGCGGGGTAATCATATCTCGCCCTATTATTAGTTTAAAGTCTCATTATCTAAAAACGCTTTTCATACCTAACGTGAGTTTGATATGTATCAAATTCTAAAATAAACGAAGGCTTCGTAGGGGTGTTTTTGCTGGGGTGTTTCTTCTAGGTTGCCTAACCCTATGGGCGAAATGAGCGATTTCGTAGGGGTGTTTTTGCTGGGGTGTTTCTTCTAGGTCGCCTAACCCTACGGACGAGAGAACCTCGCCCCTACGAGAAACACGGAGTCTCGTTTTATCAAACTCACGTTACGTACATCGGAGGATTTTAATGGCAGATGTAGGAAGTGCTGCACCGGACTTCACTTTGAACGGGGCAGTCAATCAAGAAGATACCGAAGTTTCACTGACCGACTATTCAGGTAAAAATTTAGTCGTACTCTTCTATCCGCTCGCTTTTTCACCCGTCTGTGCTGAGCAGGTGCCGGATTTCAACGAGAATTTGGCAGCAATTAAGGCAAAAGATGCCGAAGTTATCGCTATCAACCGCGATTCAACCTTCGCACACAAGGCATGGAGCCAGGAACTCGGTGGTGTCGATTTCCCATTGCTTGCTGATATGAACCTTGAAGTTTCCAAGCAGTTCGGCATGGCACTCGAAGCAGTCGGTATTACCACACGCGGCGTATTCATTATTGATAAGGCAGGGAACATCGCCTTCAAGCACGTCGAAAATGCACCGCCGGATAATACGCTAAGCGCTGAGCAGGTCTTGGGTGAATTGGACAAATTGCAGTAGATATTCCGGATGAAGCCGTATTGTCTGTCGGCGAAATCCGCATGTCTCAGCCAAACCGAAAGCGGGCATCAGGTAAAACTTGCAACCCATAATTTTTTATCATGCCGATGCCTGCTTCTCATTTTAATGACGTTGGCTTTGACAATACAATATGGATATGGTATAATAGAATTAATGCGGGTGTAGCTCAGCGGTAGAGCGTCAGCTTCCCAAGCTGAGGGTCACGGGTTCAATTCCCGTCACCCGCTTGTATATCGACTTACAATCGTGTGAAACTGAGGAAAAACATGGCACGAAACCAACGACTAACCAAAGAAGAAATCCAAGAAGATAAATTTATTGAAGGGCTTCTGAAAATCTACGCGTTTTTGAAGAGAAATCTTCAAACGATTATCGTCGCCGCGGTCATCGTCCTTGTCGCTGTCGCGGCGTATGCAGCGTATCATCAGAATCGAGTGAACCATCGCGCCGAAGCCACCCTCGCGCTACGGCAAGCCACCGAGGCATATAAGACAGCAGAGGAGAGCCTTTTCGACGCTGAAAAATTGGCTGAAAGTGAGGCGTTACTTACAACCGCGCAGACCCAACTTAAAGCGGTCTTTGAAAAATACGCAAATACCACTTTTGCGGACAAAGCGCGTTATCAGTACGCCAACACCCTCTATTATCAAGGAAACTACCCTGAAGCACGCACGCAGTTCGAGCAGCTAATCGCGCAACACCAACCCGAAAATCAGATGGATAGTTTGTACGCCCAAAAAGCGATCGGCAATACTTATGAACAGGAAGGTGACTATGAAAAAGCGATCGCTGCCTATCAGGCGAGGGCGTTTCCACCTACGCCACAACTCGCGCCGGAGATTCGGAAGTTCGTGCTGATGGAAGCCAAATTTAATCAGGCACTCGCTTATGAAAAGTCAAGCGACTCAGAGGCTGCTCGCGACACCTATAAAGAGATCGTAGATGAATTCCGAAGCACACTTGAAACTGGGCTTACAGAAAAAAGTCGTGAACTGATCGAAGAAGCGAAAGCAGTTATCACCGCTATTGGCGAACCGCTTGATGCTGATGTCTCGAATCCTAAAAGCCTGGAGTATGTGCTTGCCGAAACTCAATTGAACCAAGCCCTCGCTCATAAAAAATCTGGTGATTCAGAAGCCTTACGTGCCGTCTATAACGGGATCGCAGGCGAATTCGGACACACGCTTGAAGTGGGTCTTGCACAAAACAGCGTTGAGCGCGTTGAATCGGCGAAAGTGGTTATCGCCGCTATCGGCGAACCGCTTGATGCTGATGTCTCGAATCCTAAAAGCCTGGAATACGCGCTTGCCGAAGCGAAATTGAACCAAGCACTTGCTGATAAAAAATCTGGTGAATCGGAAAAATCGGAAAAAGCGCATCTCGCCTATCATGAGATCGCTGACAAATTCGTACGCAGGCTTGAAGCAGATTTTGCACAGAGAAGCCTTGAGCGCGTTGAATCGGCAAAAGTGGTTATCGCCGCTATGGGTGAACCTTTTGATATTGACATTCCAAAAGCTGAAAAATTGGAAAACGAAAAACGTTACTTTGAAGCTTACGTCGCGTACACCGACGCAATTCGGACCTATAAGGTGAGAAAAGACATTCACAGTCGACTCCCCTCGGAGCTCCGAAAACAGATCGGTAATTTTGAAAAAGCGGCGATGGCGGTCATAAACAGTATTCAAAACGCGCGACGTGCTGAAAATGACGGAAGAGAAAGCTCCGCACTTTACAGTTACGATCTGGTTGTTGAACTTGAAACATTGGGGTTAAGTCGCCGTCTCTATGAGAACGCGCTTTTCCACTATAAAAGGCTTGGATCCGCTCAGTAATTATCTGTTTTTTTAATTATCTGTTTTTTTTAAGGAGCCACAATGATACACAATAAGAGTATAGCTCTTTATGCTACTAAAGTCAGTAGGATCGCGCTTTTCTGTATGCTTCTCTTAATTTCTCTTTCATTTGCACAGATAGCTGAAGCCGAACCCACTGGACAACTCGCTTACGCCGTTAACGGATTTGACGAGAATTTGGGACGTTTCGATTGGAATCTCTATGCAACCGCAATTAAAGACACTAACAACTTGAGTGCCATCTCTTTAAATCACAAAGGTATGTATCCAGCGTGGGGACCAAACGGAGATTTACTTTATTTCATACAGTGGCACGGCGGGCAATCCGATGTCTATTCTATTAACCCTGACAACCCAAAGAATAAGAAGCGGATTACACAGATTTCGGGGACATATCGGTTCCTTGCGGCTTCTCCCAATGGTAAATATCTCGCTTTCAACGGTTGGACAATGGAACAACTTCCACAAGACAATCAGATTTGGCTGTTGGACCTCGAAAGCGGGGAGATGAAAGCCGTGACACAAGTCCCACATTTCGGGTGGCCATACTCATTCTGGGGTATCTCTTGGGCACCAAATGGAAAGCGGCTCGCCTTTTCCCTCTCGAGACCCGGGTGGTTGGAACACCTCTATATTTTAGACATTGAAACAGAAGAGATAGAAATCCTAACCGAACTCAATAAAGATTTTTATCCCGTCTGGGCACCTGATGGGCAACGCATCCTCTTCTTCAGATGGAATAGAGAATTCGATACCTTCTGTATAATTAACATTGAATCTAAGGTCATTGAGCCGCTCTTTGATGTTGACAAAGCAACAGGCTATTGGGCCGACTGGTCGCCTGAAGGAGACTATATGATCTATTCTCGGTGGGGGACCGTCTACCTATACGACTTCGCGAGCGGGGAAACCGAAGAACTCGTCGAAATAGATGGCAGTGTCTTTGTCATAGCATGGTTGCGCGACATTCGGATACTATCCGTCGAACCGAAGAAGAAACTGGTCACAACCTGGGGCAATATTAAGCATAAATAGTTATTAGTTATTAGTTGTTAGTTATTAGTTAAGCGTTTGATTCGCTGACATCTTTTGTCCTTGCTGTTACCCAAATCGGTAACGACGGTTACAAACGGATAATGGAGACCCAAAAACCAGACTTATAACTAAAAAGAAAAAGGACAAACCCGTGTTACCCAGTGTTGAAAAAGCGTTAGAATACGATAAGATTAAAGGGATTTTGAAAAAGTATACCGCTTCTCAACTTGGGACCGCGCGGGTTGATACCCTTACGCCGTCTTATGACATTGATAGGGTCCGTTACCAGCAGACATTATGTAGTGAAACCAAATGCTTCCATCAGCTCTACGGTGGCATCCCGTTAGCCGGCTTAAGAGACATCCGCGCATTACTCAACCATGCCGCCAAAATCGGTTCAATCTTAAACGCTGAAGAACTCCTCGCAGTCCGAAAAGTCGCAAAAATTCCAGGCGACATCCACCGGGTATTTGAAAAACGCGAGCGCGAGGAGTTTCCAAACCTCTTTGCAATTGTGGACGCACTGCCTGATTTTCCTGAGTTAGTTGAAGCGATTGACTATTGTATTAATTCGGAGGGGATTCTACTCGACCGAGCAAGCCCTGAATTGCGGGCGATCCGCCGCAAACTGTTGCGACTTCGCGAAAATATACATCAAAAACTTGAAGCGACACTTCGCTCGCCAGAAGGTCAAAAGGCGATTCAGGAACCCGTCATTACCTCTCGAAACAATCGGTACGTCATCCCAATCAAACAAGAGGCACGCGCAACTTTCCAAGGGGTCGTCCAAGCGCAATCCACAAGCGGAGCAACCTTTTTTGTTGAACCTTTGGGCATTGTGCAGATGAACAATGCGTTACACGAAGCCGCTGAAGCAGAACACCGAGAAATTCAACGCATCCTTCTTACGCTTACCGATCACGTCCGCAACTATCTGACCGAATTGGAATTATCCCTTGACTTATTAGCAGAATTCGATTTTTTGAACGCAAAAGCACGCTTCAGCTTAGCATTGAACGCCGTTGAACCTAAACTGAATACCCGCGGGAACGTCAAGTTGATTGAAGCGCGGCACCCATTGCTGGAATTCCATCTTCAAAACGAACAGCCACCGGACCCTGATACTGAAGTAGATGTGGATCTACCCAAACAAGTCGTACCGACAAATGTTCATATCGGTAAAACGTTCAAAACGCTAATCATCACCGGTCCGAATACTGGCGGTAAAACGGTTGTCCTGAAAACGGTCGGGTTGTTGGTGCTGATGGCGCAGTCCGGTTTACATATTCCAGCCGAACACGGGAGTAAAATCGCTATTTTTGACCACGTGTTTGCTGACATCGGCGACGATCAGGGGATCGAACAGAGTCTGAGTACCTTCTCTTCTCACATCACGAAGATTGCCGGGATGCTTAAAACAGTCGAAACTTCCAATCAATCGCTCGTGCTGTTGGATGAAATCGGTGCCGGGACAGACCCCAGCGAAGGGACCGCCCTCGGAATGGCACTCCTTGATTGGCTCGGTGAAAAACACGTCAATACCATCGTTACAACGCACTATGGGGCGCTTAAGGCGTATGCACATACCCAGCAAACTATGGAAAATGCATCAATGGAGTTTGACTGGACAACACTACGCCCTACGTACCGACTCCAGGTCGGGATACCGGGCAGTAGCAACGCCATAAAGATTGCCTCCCAATTAGGGATTCCATCCGAAATCCTTTATGAAGCGCAAACCCATATAGGCAATAACGCCGTCGCTGTTGAAGACTTACTCCTGGAGCTCCAGGAGAAGCAGGATAAATTAGATACCGATCAAAGCCTACTACAAGATAAAATCCGAGATGCCGATGCCGCATACCAGAAGCATACGAAACTCGCTCAAACCTTGGAAACCGAGCGGCAGACACTAAAACAGCAGGCTGAGAATGAAGCACTGGAAATCGTTGCCGGCGCACGGCGCACCGTCGAAAATCTTGTCGCTGATATACGGAAAAAACAAGCCTCTAAAGAGAGTATTCAAAAGGCGTTCTCAAAAATAGAAACCGCCAAAAAAGTACTCCGACCAGAGCCACCTAAAAAGCAGCCTGACCCACCGAAGGTGGAAGTCAATGTTGGCGATAAGGTCCGAGTCAAGAAATTGAACCGATTCGGAGAGGTCATCGCCGTTAAATCGCAGCGGAAAACACCGCTCCAAATCCTGGTCGGAAATATGCAAATGCAAGCCGACTACCACGATGTTGATTCGGTTCATCCCAAACAAAAAAGTTCTCATCTCTCAACTTCCGTCCTTGATATTCAATATAGCAAAGCCAACGCAATTGCCGATGAACTCAATCTTCATGGAATGTTTGTAAAAGAGGCATTAGACATCACCATCAAATACCTTGATGACGCAGTCCTCGCAGGGTTACCATCGGTTCGTATTCTACACGGAAAAGGAACCGGTGCCTTGCGTAAAGCCGTTCATGAGGAATTGCGTGAAAATACACTTGTATCCAATTATCAATTGGCACCATTTGACCAAGGTGGTGAAGGGGTAACCGTCGTCACATTCAAAGAGTGAACACGACAAAATGTCCCGTAGAAAACTTTGACGCAAAGAGGCAGATCACCGTGAACCGTTCTCCTAAAAGAAACTACGTGCCACGCGAAACAATCGACGAAATTCGGAGCCGAAGCGACATCGTTGAAGTTATCTCCGAATGTGGGATCGCGCTGCGGCCTGCCGGTCGAGATTTCAAAGCACTCTGTCCATTTCACTCTGAGAAAACCCCCTCCTTTACGGTATCGGTGCAAAAGCAGATTTTCTACTGTTTCGGCTGTCAAACCGGTGGGAATGTCATCTCCTTCGTGAAAGAGCATGAGGGCAAATCCTTCATTGAAACAATAGAGTGGTTAGCCGGACGCTTGAATATCACACTGCCAAATCAGGATGTCCGCGAAAGCGCAGATCGAAAGCGGGTCACGAACTTAGAGGATCTCAATCGTTTCGCAGTCGAATACTATCACCAACAACTTCTCACGGAGAAGAGCAGTGGACACGCAAGGCAGTATCTCGATCGCCGGGGGGTGCAACCCAAGACCCTTCGATCCTTCCAACTCGGATACGCGAAATCTGGGCGGCGGGAACTCGTGAAAATTGCGACAGACAAAGGTTTTACGATCCAACAGTTAATTGATGTCGGGCTGATTAAAGACGAAGACCGCGGACCTCAGGACCGGTTTTGGAACAGAATCCTTTTTCCAATTCAGAATGAACGGGGCACGCCGGTCGGCTTCGGTGGACGCGCACTCTCTGAAGAGCATCAACCCAAATACTTAAATTCTCCCGCAACGGTGCTATATGATAAGAGCAAAATCCTTTACAATCTCGACAAAGCGCGTCAACCTATCTACAAAGAGCAGCGTGTGCTGCTTGTCGAAGGGTACATGGATGTCTTGATGCTTTATCAGTTTGGTGTTGAGCATGTTGTCGCATCCTCCGGCACTTCTTTGAGTGAAGACCACGCCCGTTTGCTAAAGCGGTTTGCCCCGGAAGTCGTCATCGTTTATGATGGAGACACTTCCGGTTTTCAAGCGGCACAGCGTGGATTGCACCGGCTGCTTGCCGAAGATTTACGGGTGCGGATCGCACTGCTCCCAGCGGGAGAAGATCCAGACTCATTTACACGCCAGCACGGTGTTGAGGCGTTCACGGAACTTACACACAAAGCGATAAATCTTATCGAATTTCAGATTCAGGCTGCTATTCAGAGTCAGGATATTCACCGCATAGATGTAAAAACGCAAATTGTGAAAGAGGTTACTGAAACGCTCTTAAATCTCAAAAACCGCGTTGAGCGCAGCGAGTACATCAAATACGCCGCGCGGGAACTTCATGTGGATGAACGTGTGCTTTGGGATGAATTGCGCGACGCGGGGCTTAAAGAGACTTCCGTTTCTCGCCCGCCCCCCCAAAAGAAGGCTGTACAGCAGAAATTATCTGCTCGCGCACAAATCGAACTTCAACTTATTGAAGCGTTAATTCAAAATCCAGCGTTAATTCCGTATGTCAAGTCCCAATTTGACTGTCAACATTTCACGGAACCGCGCTTCGCCAAAGTCGCGCAATTGCTCTGGGAAGCCACGACAAATGATGATAGTGACGGGATAGATATCCAGGCACTTATCAGTGAGTGCCCTGATGAGAATCTGAGTGCTTTTATTTCCAGCGCGCTTTTACGCACGGCACCCGCGCCGAACCCGCAAGCAAGAGTAGATGGATGCCTCAAGAAATTACACAATTTCCACTTACAAGATCTTGAGCAACGGGTCCGATCACACGCACTTGCCGAAGGCGCAGATGAGAGGGAAACACTTGAGCAATTGGTAAAACTTTCAAATGAGAGACGCGCCCTACGCAGTCGCGGTGTGGACAATACTCACAATGAAAATTTAAATGAAGAAGGAGTTGATGATGGATTTTAAAGACCATCCTACGCTTGATTATCTTGATGTTGACGCAACGGATGAACTCGGATATGAGGATGACTTAGCTGAAATCGCCGCAGCCAGCAGCGGCTATACCGATGACTCGGTGAAGGTCTATATGCGCGAGATGGGGAAATTTCAGCTGCTTGATAAAGCGCAAGAGGTCGAACTCGCGAAACGCATTGAAGCAGGCCATCGAACCGCCCATGAAGCTACCTTCAGCACAGCACTCGCAATTACCGAAATTCGGAAGCTGCTCTATAAGATCGTTACCGCTAAAAAACGGGCTTCTGATATTATTGATATGCACGTTTCCAGTAATTCAACGCAGCATAAAGAAACAAAGCTGCGTGAACAGGTCAAGAAGGCTTTGAGCGTACTCGAGGCCCTTGAAATGGAACGCCTCACCGCTAAGCCTGCTGCGGCTTCTACAAATGGTAAGCGACCTACCAAGAAATCGAAAAACCGCACTAACCTCATTAAGACCCTTGAGGAACTCAAGATTGACCGTGAAGAGATTAGTAAGATCTCTGACCTCGTTAAACAGGTAGAGTATCAGGTTAGCGCCTGGGAGAGCGAAATCCAACAGCTCCAGCAGAAGTATGATATTCCTGATGAATGGATCAACGGAGGCAACGACACTGAACCGAAGTTTGAAACGGATTCAATGAGAAGTGCCTATGTAACCATTGTCCGTTTACAGCGCAATATCCGGCAGCATATAAACGAAATCGGTATCCCGCGTCCGCAACTCAGGGCACTTATCCAGCAAATTGACAAAGGCGAATCCGAAGCACAGGATGCAAAGATAGCTATCGTTGCAGCGAATCTTCGACTCGTTGTGAGTATTGCTAAGAGGCACAGGCACCGTGCGGCTGGACTTGAGTTCCTTGATCTCATTCAGGAAGGGAACATCGGATTAATGCGAGCCGTTGACAAGTTTGATTACCAGCGTGGATATAAGTTTAGTACCTACGCAACATGGTGGATTCGACAAGGGATCACACGCGCGATTGCTGACCAAGGACGAACGATCCGTATCCCTGTACACATGCACGAACGAATTAACAAGATTCGGCGCGTACAACGCTCACTCTTGCAGGAATTGGGAAATGAACCGACAGCTGAGCAGATTGCTGCAGATCTCAATATTTCAACGAGCAAAGTCAACGAAGCACTCGCTGTCGCACCAGAAACCGCCTCTTTAGATACCCCAATCGGTGAAGAAGACGATAACCCGCTCGGTGCTTTTATTATGGATGTTGATTCTCCGTCACCCGTCCAAGAGGCAGAATTGAATATCCTTAAAGAGCAGATACAAGATGTCCTCTCCGAGTTGAACGAGCGTGAAAGGAAGGTCATCTCTCTCCGTTTCGGGATTGATGACGGTTACCCCAGAACCCTTGAAGAGGTCGGGACTATTTTCAACGTAACCCGCGAACGCATCCGGCAAATTGAAGCGAAAGCACTCCGTAAATTGCGACACCCAAGAAGAAGCCGAAAATTACGAGATTTCGTCCACTAACCTATCATAAAAAATTTGATTTTAAATCCAGAATATAGTATAATTCTTATAGTGAAAAAACCAAGGGCCCATAGCTCAGTGGTCAGAGCCACCGGCTCATAACCGGTTGGTCCTAGGTTCGAGTCCTAGTGGGCCCATATCCATACGTGGGGCGTTAGCTCAGGGGTACGAGCGCTACCTTCACACGGTAGAAGTCACTGGTTCAAATCCAGTACGCCCCATCGTTTGCCGAACTCCCATTGTTTGTCAAACCAAGGAGATGGACATGGAAAGGTGGGAAACCCCGAATTTCGTGGAAGCGGGCGTGAAAGCAATTGACTGCGACATCCATAACGAAGTCCCAACCTTGCAGACACTCTACCCATACATGTCTGATTTCTGGTGCGACTATTGTCAGAACTCCGGCTTTAGGGGCGCCGATGCAAACGATTATCCACGCAGCGCACCACTCACGACGCATCCGGATGCACCTTCCCCTTGGGACATCGATCTCTCACATATCCGTCAGCAGTTACTTGACGGTTGGAATCTTGAATACGGTATTCTTAACTGTGCCTACCGGGTGCAAAGCGTTCATAACCCCGACCTCGCCGCGGCGATCGCACACGCAATAAACGATTGGCAGATAGAACACTGGCTTGATCCAGAGCCTCGGCTCCGCGCGTCGCTTGTCATTCCAAGTCAGATTCCAGAACTCGCCGCAAAGGAAATCGAACGCGTCGGCGCGCATCCAGGCTTTGTTCAGGTCATACTACCTGTCCGTTCTCGGACACCTTACGGCAACCGACTCTACCATCCGATTTATGAGGCAGCGGTACGGCATAAGCTCGCTATCGGTATCCAGTACGGCGGCGCACCGGGGACGCAACCTTCACCAACAGGATGGCCATCAACATTTTTAGAGGAATACGCTGGAATGACGCAGGTCTTCCAAGCGCAGGTCATTAGCCTCGTTGCTGAAGGGATTTTCGACCAGTTTCCTGAACTCCGGGTTGTCCTCATTGAGAGCGGTTTTACATGGCTCCCCGCAATGATGTGGCGGATTGATAAAGAGTGGCGCGGTCTCCGAAACAATACACCTTGGGTCAAACGACCGCCGTCGGAATACATGCGAAAGCATATCCGGTTTACCTTGCAACCTGTTGACGCACCGCCGACACCAGAGCAGCTGCTTCAGATCATCGGTCAATTGGAATCCGATGAGATGCTAATGTTTTCAACGGATTACCCACATTGGCAGTTCAATACACCCAACGAGGCACTGCCCTCAGAATTGCCCGGTTCACTCGCCCGCAAGATTTTGCACGAGAACGCAAGTAACTTCTATCAATTGTTTTAACAACGGATACCTTCATCCGGCCAGTTTGTAAGGGCTGGGTAACCCAGCCCCTACAAACTGATAACCAATAACTGAAAACTATTCCATGGAGATAAACGCGATGGAAAACACAACAACCAAACGTTTGAAATATCCAGTTATTGATTGCGATATCCACAACTCTGTGCCACCCGGCGGATTGTCTCCCTATCTATCCCAACGGTGGCAGGATCACCACAAAACATTCGGCCTCCGCGGTCAAATCGGCGGATACTATCCGCGCGCACTCCTAAATGCCGCACGCCACGACGCATGGCCACCCTCAGGCCTCTCACCGGGTGCAGATTTGGGGTTCATGCAGGAGCAGCTACTGAATGCATGGGATATTGAGTACGGTGTGTTGAATCCGCTAATCCCTGTCGGTGAACAGTTGAACCTTGCGTATAGTGACGCACTCGCAAGCGCAGTCAACGATTGGCAGGTTGCCGACTGGGTTGAACCCGAACCCCGTCTACGCGCCTCTATCGTCCTGCCTTATGAGAACGGAGATCTCGCCGCCGCAGAAGTGCATCGGTGCGGCCCAAATCCAGCATTTGTGCAAATCTTGCTCCTCGCGCGGACACGAGAGCCGCTTGGCAACCGAAAATATTGGAAAATCTACGAGGCAGCCGCTGAATACGATCTACCTATCGGTATCCACTTCGGCGGCAATCAGGGCCCCATCACAGGTGCCGGCTGGCCCTCCTATTACATAGAGGACCACGGCGGTATGCCCCAAGCTTTCCACACGCAAGTCATTAGTTACGTCTGTGAAGGCGTATTTGACCATTTTCCGACACTCAAAGTTGTGCTAATTGAAGGCGGATTCGCGTGGCTCCCACCACTGATATGGCGACTGGACGCAACATGGGAAAAACTCCGCATCGAAATTCCGGATCTCAAGCGCAAGCCTTCGGAATACATCCGCGACCATTTCTATCTCAGCACGCAACCCATGGAAGAACCCCCGAAGCGAGAATATTTCGAGCAGCTGCTGGAGCAGATGGACATGAACGACAAACTCATGTTCGCCACGGATTACCCGCATTGGGATTTCGATTCTCCTGACCGCGCGCTACCCAATTTCCTCGCACCCGAACTGCGTAAAAAAATCTTCTCAGACAACGCCCGCAACCTTTACGCCTTTGACAAACTGATAACCAATAACCAATAACCAAATGCCTAAATACGTAGTAGCAACACCAGACGAAATCCCCCCCGGTGAACGCAAGATCGTCCAAATCGGCGGACGTTCCATCGGTATCTTTAATATTGACGGCGAATTCTTCGCGATCCGTAACAGTTGTCCCCACCAAGGCGGACCGCTGTGCAAAGGCATCGTCACCGGATTTTTAGAATCACCGACCCCAGGCACCTATCACTACACCCGCAAAGGTGAGATTCTCCGATGCCCGTGGCACAGTTGGGAATTCGACATCAAAACCGGACAATCTTGGTGGAATCCTGACCAACGCCGCGTCAGGAAATACGAAGTCCAAGTCGAAAGCGGCGAGGACATCGACGCATCCAACGCCGAACGCGAAAAAGGCCCCTATATCGCCGACACCTTCCCCGTCACCATCGAACAAAAGTACATCGTCATCGAAATCGACTAACTATAGCAACCTCTTGTTCGTAGTAGGGAAACCATTCATTGCCCGTCTTGCTAATTCATTGCCCGTCTTGCTAAAGAGTGCCCACATATTTTACAATCCACTGTGATCTTCATCTTCCCCATTGATTAACTTCTCCTGATCCCCCGGAGAATAAAAATACGACCCCGGTTTCCAATCCCCGATATCCCCAATTAACCTCCGTTGCCGCGGCGTGCATCGTTCCATAAGTTCAGGCGATGCCTTCTCATAATCAAAAGGTCGAAAGCATTGATGGCTATAGCAATAGATTAAAGTCTTCCGAGGCTGTTCCGAACGGTTCGCAACAACCCCGTGCCAGAGTGCATGCGGAAAAACCGCAGCATCCCCCGCTTTCACACACAACTGCACCGCTTCAGGGATATAAGGCCCGTCCTTAACACCCGTCTCTGGAAAAGTACGATTATGGCTCCCCGGCACAATCGTGAAGTTTCCGCTATCTGGACGCTCAAGATCCGTCAAAAAATAGTGGATTTTCACTTGTAGGGGCGAACTCGATCTGCTAACCCGAATCGTCCGCATCGCCTGCCCACCGTCGGTATGCAGATAGCCTTGATCTTTCGGATTCGGCGGACGGACAATCACCTCAGACATACTCAATTGGATAAAATCCCCTATCAACTCACGCACGATCGGAAACGTCACCGGATGATCCATCAGATCAACGAAAATGTCATTATCCTCCATCACATTCCGTTTATCAAACACAGAATCCGCAGTAACATTCTCACCTTTCCGAAACTCAGCATCCATTGCATCCACCGTTGCCGTCAACGCTTCCACCTCATTAGGAGAGAGCACCCCTTTCAAAACGATGTACCCCTCAGTCTTCCACTGTTTACGCTGATCCGTCGTTAGAATTCCCATCTCTACATCACCTCGCGCATCCGCACATATTTGTTGGTGAAGTTTTACCTCCGATTTTATTACACACTAAATTAAATCAGAAATCAATTCGTGTCAAGGAAAATAGCTACACAGACCCATTCATTAGTAGTTATCGGTTATCGGTACGCTGCGCTTTCAGTTATCGGTTAAGAGTGCCTTGCAGTGAGAATGCTTTACATTTGCGATCTGCATTCCCAACCGAACCGGATACTCCGCGGAACCCTTGAGGTTTCCTTCAGACTCCTCTTCAGTCCTGTAAGGTTTATTTGCTTGGGTGTTTCTTCAAGGTCCCCTTGCCGGTTGGAACAAAAGTGTGCAAATATTTTCGGAATCTACTATAATCTTCATTGAGTTTATGTTGACTGCGAAAAAAAATTGACTTTTTTCCAGATTTAGCGTATACTTTATAATAACAACCACAAACGCGATCCACCAATTGCGTACGGACACAGTAAAAATTGCCCAAGAACCCAGTCGTCACCTGACTTCTGAGCCGATTTTACAAAAAAATCGCGTTTGGGTCAATGCACACGTGGGTTTGCGGGATTTTAGGGCTAAAATTTCGCTCAAAAATTACCTCGTGCAGTTTGCGTTTGGTTTTGGACGTACGGAGCCACGGCCCCACTGGGCTTAAAACAGGGGCTCTTTGGATCCACTTTCCCGTTTGAAGGGAATTGAAACAATTCTACTACGCCAACCGCACGAATTGGTATCCATAACTTTGGATCCACTTTCCCGTTTGAAGGGAATTGAAACCGTTTTCCTGACGCTGCTGGAGAGTTTTTAACTACATGCTTTGGATCCACTTTCCCGTTTGAAGGGAATTGAAACCGATAATTGCTTGAGCTGCTGCGAGGGCATCCTGTTTAGCTTTGGATCCACTTTCCCGTTTGAAGGGAATTGAAACAAAATATCCATATCGGCGCCTTTCCCACATCGACCACTCTTTGGATCCACTTTCCCGTTTGAAGGGAATTGAAACTCGGAGAAGAGCCGTCTGCGTACGCAGTTACCAATCTTTGGATCCACTTTCCCGTTTGAAGGGAATTGAAACTTAATCTTTCTTCTCTTACCAGTTCCGCTAACTAACTTTGGATCCACTTTCCCGTTTGAAGGGAATTGAAACCTTTGTTATCCGTCCATAGTCGGACTTCTTGCCCCCTTTGGATCCACTTTCCCGTTTGAAGGGAATTGAAACCCACGATGCCGAGGTTGTTAATTACGGACACACGTGCTTTGGATCCACTTTCCCGTTTGAAGGGAATTGAAACATTAAAGCAAACAGGGCACCTTGGTCCCCGTTGGAATTTTTCCTTTGGATACCCTTTCCCGTTTGAAGGGAATTGAAACAACACAGCAATCCCAACACCAATTAAAATGCCGCCGGCCAACTTTGGATACCCTTTCCCGTTTGAAGGGAATTGAAACTCTTGGCAGCGTAAACGCCACCTTCAGTGTTCCCTTCTCTTTGGATCCACTTTCCCGTTTGAAGGGAATTGAAACATAAATTAGCATTAACATATAAAATTCAAGCTATAAGCTTTGGATCCACTTTCCCGTTTGAAGGGAATTGAAACTTGCCTTCTTCATCTGTGGTAACTGCTTCAGGTTTCTTTGGATCCACTTTCCCGTTTGAAGGGAATTGAAACAGTGGGTGAGTGCTTGTCTCCGAGAGGCGTGGTACCCAGGCTTTGGATCCACTTTCCCGTTTGAAGGGAATTGAAAATTATCTTTAGTCGTCATTACGACCGGACCGAGGTCACCACTTTTACCTAAATTTTTAGCGTTGTCCAAAGTTGCGTATATGATTATATGATAAAAAACTTGACATTTTTTCCCATTTAGGGTATACTTACAAAATACACGCGATTTGTCGATCAAAAACAAGCGCGGTATAAATTACAAAAAAAAAGCAGACAGTATCTTGTTTCTGAGCCGTTTTTAATAAAAAATCGTTTATGTTTTAATGTACCCCACACTCCGCACTTGTTTTGACGCATTTTGGTATTTTTAGACAAACCCACGTCACACAAGGATCCGAACAGGATAAGGACATTTGGAGATGCGAATGAGGCGTTCATTTCGCATATATCTTTTTCTCTCATCCACCGGACATTGTTTGCTGAATGTTGGAACCACAAGGGTTCAGGAAATAAATACTAAAAAACGAAATTAGAAGTGCGGAGTATAGGATGTACACGTGGGTTTGCGGATTTGCGATAAATTTTGCTGAAAAAAAGCCTTGTGTAGTTCGCGTTTGGTTTTGGAGTACGAAACCACGGCCCGTCAGTGTCAACAATGGGATATCTTTAGATACCCTTTCCCGTTTGAAGGGAATCGAAACAATACAACTTGCATATTTTTCTATGGAGCTGTAATCTTCTTCTTGGGATACACTTTCCTGTTAGAAGAGGATGGAAACAAAACCTTTTTCTGACTCCCGATCTTTAAGGGTTTTTGTGTATTTGCCTCCACTTTCCCGTTTGAAGGGAATTGAAAACTCATTTTCTTGCCGGATTTTGCGGAAACATCGTCCGGTATCTCGCCGTGTCTTCTTGTTAGAAAAGGATTGAAACCTTCCGCATCGGGGACATGCAATTTAGTGCTTGGTCTATTTTGCCTGCGGTTTCCGTTGGTGGGTAATGGAAACAAAACCATAGTATAATTCGTATCAATTAGGGAATAGTCTCTATCCAAAACCTAACAAAGGGACAATCATGCGAAATAAAAACGTTGATTCTTACATCAAAATAATAAATTTTCCTGCCTCTCGATTGGGTTCTTTCTATCGTGCTGCTATGAATTTTATCGCCACGCTATTACTTGTGCCACACAACCTTACCGGAGAGTTAATGCTTTCACCCTCTAATACTCTCCATTTGCGATCCCTTCTGTTTAACTCTCCACGTAAACCTCTTTTGTCAGGACGTAACGTTGAGAACTGGATCTATTGGACTAGCACTCATCTGATACTTATTAACCATGTTAATTGTATGTGCAGTTTTTTTCTTCTACCTCAATATCCGCGCCTGACCTAGGTGCAGACTATTACCGTTCCTTAGCACAATATTCAAGTTTTTACCTACATAAACTCTCAAGTCTAAAGTGACAAGTAGTTCGTAGTGGCGAGATTTACGCGCCTTGGATCGTGCGATTTATCGCACGGAAAACTCAAGGCGCAATGAATTGCACTACATAGGAACAAACTATCAGTTTAGACTTGAGAGTCTGTGTAGGTACTTTTATTGCATTAGGTTTTATCCAATGTTTTTATTTTTCTACTCGCTATCTAAGCGATTTTTTAACTACAGTGAAAGGAAAATGAGGTGCCCTTAGGAATTAAAAAAGGGAAATCAATTGATTTTAGGAAACCACTTCCTAACGCGAAAATTATAAATGTTCCTCAGATAAAACAAGAACAATCTAATTGGTGCTGGGCTGCTTGTACTGAAATGATTCTTTGCTATTATGGCGAATCTGGGATACAGCAATGTGAGTTAGCGAATGAGCTCTTTGGTAAGTCTGAATGTTGTTCAAATCCTGCTAGTCCAGACTGCAACCAGCCCTGTAATATAGAGGATGTGTCAAATCTTTATTCAAGTAAGTGTATTCATAGTGAATTTGTAGGTAAAAATGTGGCTTTTTCCAAATTGCAATCAGAACTTGATGCTGATCGCCCGATTGAAGTTTTCTTCTCCTGGAAAAATAAAGAGACGGGGCACCTAGTTATCATTCGTGGATGGCGCATTGTTGATACAGAAGAATTTGTCCATGTGAATGATCCGAAGGACAAAGCATCTAGGATTGTGGCTTATTCGGAGTTGCTCAATGCCTATGGGGAAGGCGCATGGACCTGCACTTGGACTGAAATTTGGAGGTAAACAGAATGGCTCACGCTCAAGAGTTAGCGGATGGTGCCCTGGATACTATTGCCGAACAAGTTGGTAGATTGTACCCATCACTTGATAACAGTGTGACGCAAAGCCAACCTCCGGCAGAGTTGAGAGAGACATTACCTATCTGGTTTTTGCCTACTGATGCGATTGATACAGGTAACGATAATTTATTAGAACTCGCGCAGGACACACACCGTTGGCACTCTCAAATATGGATTTCTGGCAAACCAGAAGCGGTGGCACGTTCTATAGTACTTGATAAAGACGTTTCAGATTGGTCTGTTAAGCAAGTATTAAAAGGTGATCTTGCCAAGACAGTTGATAATGCTATTCGTTGGGTTGATGCAGAGATAGAGGTTGACCGTTTGGTGCATATTCTTGAAATACCTGCGTTTTCTATTACAGCTCTCTGGTTGATTGATGGACAAAAGTCTAGTGTCGTCATTGCAAGACTTCCAGGAAATTTACAGTCTCTGAGATGTTTAGTTGAGTACTCATCTCAGGAATTCTTGGAGATGCTACGACAGGATCCATACGCTATTGGTGTCCGTTATAAGCACTATCAACCACCGCGTTGTAGACAAAATACACCTAAGCGAAACACTTTCAATGTTTTGTCAATTGGTGCGGGCATCGGCGGGACCATTCCTGCAATTGTTCTCTCAGAAATTGAAAACAAGACAGGTCTACCTACGGCAGGTAATTTTGATCTTATCACCGGAACATCAATAGGTGGAATGATCGCGCTAGGTTTGAGTACGAGAAACGATAATGGTGAACCTCATTATAAAGCGAGGGATTTCGTTGAGATTTACGAGAAACTCAAAGAAGACTCTCCGGCCAAAGAAGATAACTTATTACGAGGTCCTGAAAACGTTTTTGATACTTATTTTCACGATGCAACGCTTGGTGACGTTCTTGAAAAAACGAAAACTATGGTTACCTATTATGATATTGAAGCTGGTACTCCTTTTTTCCTTAAAAGTTGGGAACCGGAACATTCTATTGTGGAAATGAAGCATGCTGCATGGGGAACATCTGCTACATTCACATATTTTGAACCATTTCGACTTTCCATTGGCCCTAAAACTCGAAGCTTAGTTGATGGTGCGGGATTTATCAACACCTCCGCGTCTGCTTATGAGGAGGCGAAAAGAATAATATCCGAGGAGGAAGCCTTCCAGCACCTTAAATGCTCCGATATATTTGTTTTATCGCTCGGAGCTGGTAAACTTATTCCAGAGATTGGTTCCGCTGAGGGGGGGAATTGGGAGAAAGTAAAGGAAATTTCTACCTCACTGGATACGATATTTAACGATGAAAGATCTATTGTTGACTATCAAACTCTTAGTTTCTTGGGAGATAATTATATTCGCTTATGTCCTCCTCTTGATCAAGTGGGGACTTACATGGATAACGCCTCTGAAGACAATACCACGAGTCTTAGAAGTTTGGCAGATAAATTGATTGGAAGTGCCGAATTTAAAAAAGTTTGCGATCAGTTATTAAGGTCAGCATAGCAAAAAAATCGAAACAATTTAGTTTGTGATGAACTCCTTACTAATGTCTAGTAGTCTGTAGCAATCTGTTGACGATCTTTGCCCTGCTTCGGAGGTTTTGGCACGTTGAAATCACTAACAAACGCATGAGCAGTGATTTCGCAAATATCTGCTGAATACGCTGAAGCATGGTAGTTGGCTCAACATGGCTGAGATTAAACTTTCCGCGCTAAGTCAGCAATGTCTTTCAGGCGTATACCAGATTAAGAGACGCTAAAGTGTGAGATTCAAGCGTGGCAAAACTGAAGAAATGACCAACGTGCCACTGTCCAATGTCAGTTTACTACTGAAACTGAAGTTTAGGAGATTCATAATGTTACTTAAATGGACGGGCGATGTGCCTCGGGGTTTCCTGTGTCCTTTTTATTACTTCTACCGTGTTGGCACAATCACAGTCGGCAATTGATACAATTGTTGAGAAGATATACCAATCAGGGATCTGAGTCCACGAACACGTGGATACAAAAGTTGAAGACGTTGAGACAAAAATTTCAGCAATTGATACAAAGGTTAGAACTCTTAGTACAGATACATGCGCGTTCTCGTTTGAAGGGAATTGAAACTAACCGCTGTCATGAGACCACATCCAAAAAATCGTATTTATCAGACACACGATAAAAGACGATTTCGTGTTGAATCACTTTCCGCTACAGATGTAAAATTTCATAGCACCCCGCCAAATACTTTTTGTTTTAACTCCCAAGAACCCAATAATAGAAAGCATTTACGCCGTTTCACACCACTCTCTAAATACATTTTGCTATGAAAACTATGAAATTCGAGTGGTTTCATTTTCGCCATTATTCTGCATAGATGCCATCCGTACCAAACTAAAAACGTGAAACCACAAACACACAAAAACCGCTGTAATCCGAGATTTGCGGCGTACTCGCCCAAATGTAAGGTGCATTCAAAAAATAAAAAACCGAAAACTGAATAACTCTGATTTTTTCCCCAGGGTCATTCAATTGTCCATTTTTCAATCGAATTTTCACCCCCAGGCCCGGTAGGTTCGGTTTCCTAACCGAACCGGATACTTGAAAAAAGACGTGAAACCTAATAATTTCTTAAAATTGAATGATCCTGATTTTTCCCAAATTTAACTTGACTTTTTTCCGAAATTTGATATACTCAATCATCTTAAGAAAGAGAGGCAATTGGTAATGGCAACATCAAATAAGGAACATGTTCTACTGACCAGTTTGGGTATGCGAGCGATTGAAACGGAATACGAGTGGAATGGCAAAAAAGCCACAGCAGGCCTCACTCCACTCGCTTTAGTACAACTTCTTGATAAGACACAGTTGCCGAATCATGTTGTCACTGTCGTTACAGTAGGTGCTAAACGTGAAACGTGGCAACCTTTTCGCGCAGGAATCTGTCAGACACTCAAGTTTAGTCCTGAAATTGTTGAAATTCCTGATGGAAATAGCAGTGATGAAATTCGTCAGATTCTTGAATCTGTTGCTAAGCGTATTCCAGAAGGTGCGGATCTAACACTTGATGTCACCCAAGGGTTCCGACATTTTCCATTTATCTTTTACGCTTTGGTGCTTTACCTGAAATCGCTCCGGAGTGTCAAAATTCGCGGAGCATATTACGGGATGATAGAAGGTCCTCCGCAGGGCGCGCCTAAGCCTATTATCGACTTGCAGCTGTTACTGGAACTGCCGGAGTGGTTCCATGCTGTGCAGATGTTTCGTGACCAAGGGACAACTATGCCTATGGCGCAACTCCTTCAGCCTCTGGCAGACGAGCTAAATGATGAAAGAAAACAACTATTCAAGTCCGGTGACACGGAAGCAGGGAAGATACTTGCGGCGCAGGCCGGCCAAGTTGGAAATTCTGTTGATTCGCTTGAAAGTTATGCATTCGGTTATGAATCTGCTTTGCCTCTGGAATTGGGAAAAGCCAGTAAGGAACTCATTGATGCAATTCAGAAATCGACCACCGTAGATAGTGTAGGTTTTCCTCCGCTGTTTGCCGAACTAAATGAGGTTATCGCTATTGCAGCAGAAGAATCGGCATTTGAAAAACGCCCAAAGAAAACTGGAGATTGGAAACGAACCGTCGTTTTAGAAGCAGATGAGTTGGAACGTCAAGCGCGCATGATTGATATTTACTTAGATCGGGATCAACTCTCTTTAGCGGTAGGTTTGATGCGCGAGTGGATCGTCTCTTGGGCAATTTGGAAGTCAAGAAACAGTCCAGATATTCAGGAATGGTTGAACCGCGAAGTGCGTGAACGGTATACACGCCGCATTGGTGCGATCGGAGCATTTGCTCGAACTCCGGCTTTCAGAACCACTATCACACCTGAACAAAGAGAATTCGGGCGGTTTTGGGATCAGTTGGGAAATGCACTCCGTAATGTTCTTCACCATCACGCGATGCGTGTAGAAGCGTTTGAAGAACCTCCTGACTTCCTTAAAGATGTTCGGGATTTTTGGAACGGTTTGAGACAAGGTAGAACTGAACTGCCACCGCTGGGGGGTAGTCGGGGAAAGTTGCTGATCTCGCCGCAAGGAACACGACCCGGCGTGTTGTTTTCGGCATTGAAGGTTACACATCCGGCTAATACCTGTATGGTCGTTTGTTCATCGGCATCTGTCAGCAGTATTAATGATGCTGCCAAGTATGCCGACTTTGCAGGGCATATCGAGTCAATTGAATTGGTGGACCCACACGGAGGTTTTGACGAAATCACGAAGGCAGTGGATCAGGCCCGCCGCCATCTGTTGGGGGCTGACGAGATTGTTGCCAACATGACAGGTGGTACAACACTGATGGGCATCATTGTGCAGCAGCTGGTTGAGGAAGCACAAAAGTTGGATCGGCCGGTACGACGTTTCGTCCTGATTGACCGCCGTTCCCCAGAGGATCAAGATCGGGATCCATTTGTCCAAAGCGATTGTCATTGGCTTGATAACTAAAATAGGTAGAAAGGAGATGCCAACAGTATGGCATGCGAAACGTTTGTCGTTGTAATTGATACCCCTTCCATCAAGAATTATGTATTCGGCACCGACCCTTTGAATGAGGTCCGGGGTGCCAGTGCTCGGTTGGATCAGTTAAATCGAGTTGAAACAGAACGGTGTTTGGCTGACCAACTTGGTAGAGAGCATGTGGAATGCATTTACGCGAACGGTGGTTCGGCACAGTTCTTAATTCACGAATCTGATCAGGCTGATGTAAAGATGGCTTGTGAAAGCATGGTTCAACATATCCGCGAGCAAAGCACTGGTGAAGTTGGTGTTGTTTACGGTATTGCTCCGCTTAAAGACAATACATCCTATACCGACTATACCGAGGCAGTACAGATGGCACATTTCCAACTACGCTGCCAACGCGAGTTTGCAAGCAGTCAGCGCAGTACTGCCTTAATACCACTTATGATGGAGTGCAAATCTGCCTCACATTTACCAGCGGCTGACATTGATAATAATGATGGTAATATATTGTCTCATGCTAGTTATGAAAAAAGACAATATGGCAGTGATGCGCGTCTACATGGGCTTTGGGCACAGTGGATGGAGCACCTGAAAACGCGTGGGCAATCGTGGCCATCAGGTGAATATTGGGATAAACTCCGGTGTAAGAGTCTAACGGATATAGGAGATTGTTCATCATGGGACGGTTACATCGGGCTGGTTTACGCCGATGGAAACGGTATGGGCAAAATTATCAAGACATTAGATTTGCCGGAAACCTACCGCCAATTTAGTAGAATCGTCGATGAAAGCATTAGAGAGGCATGCTTCACTGCACTCAATCAAGTTTCCAAATCCGAAATTAACAATGTGCAAGAAGCACTCAAGAATCAAAAACCTTTTAAATTTTTACCTGCTGATATTTTGCTCTTGGGCGGCGATGATTTGTTGGTTGCTTTGCCAGCTGACCGCTCCCTTGATTTCGCGCAACAAGCAACAGAAACGTTCCAGCGACTAACACAAGAGAAGATCGATAATATAGAAGATGGAAGAACGAAAGAATTCTTTCACAATCAGTCCAACAATGAAGGTTTCACTATCTCCTGTGGCGTTGCTATTGCGAAGAGCAACTACCCGTTCTATCTATTGTTGGATCTTGCAGAAGAATTGCTGAAGAATGCAAAAAGAAAAGATAACCTCTATTCACATAGCGAAGCAGATGGTGTTTCACGCATTGACTTCCATGTTGTTGCAGGTGCGAACAGTTATGCTTTAGCACAAGTACGTAAGGAAACTTATCTGGTGGAAGCGGATGCGACAGATCCGCGCACGCTTCGGCCGTTGTCTTGTCAGCAATTGGAGCAGCTGCGCAAGAATATTCAAGAGTTAAGAGCAGCTGGCTTCCCGCACAGCAAATTGCATGAACTGCACGAAGCGGCACTGTCACTCAACTGGATTCAAACTTCTTGGCGTATTCAAGAGATTTTTGCGCGATGTCAACATGGACAAGACCGTTCTCAACGGCGTGCCTTGTGGGAATCAATTGACAGTATGTGCCCCGAAGGATATAGTTTTGAGTTTCCGTGGTTTAAAAAGGACGATCGACGTTTGCTATGTGTTGCAGATTTAGTTGATGCCTACCGTTTATTTTCTAAGTAGAAAGGAGTTGATATATGGGACCTCAACGTCTGGATTTGTGCTACGAGATTGTTTGGAAAGGACGTTGGCACGTCGGCAGCGGTTATCAGTCTGCAGTTTCGGATCGGTTGCTGCGACGCATGGAGGGCGTTAATCGGGACCCTTTTGTTCCGGGTTCGCAGCTCAAAGGAGTACTGCGTTACCAATGCGAGCGATTGGCTCTTGCCCTGGATCTTGAAGCAATTAACCCACATGCTGCCACAAAGGATGATGAACAGAATCTATTAGCTCATTTTACCCCCTTGGCGAACTCAAAACTCATCGTTGATCGGTTGTTTGGCAGTCGTTACCAAGGAGAATGCCTATTTGTGACGAATGCAATGCCTGTCTCGTCTGATGGAGAAAAAACGACATCTGTCCAGACACGAACCGCTATGGATCGCGTCACGGGAACTGTCATGGAGCAGCATCTATTTACGACTGAACTCGTAGAAGCGGAAATTAACCTACGAGGAACAATCCGCGGGCGGCATCCTGCTGGGGCTCTGACTCAATATGATGGTGGATTTCCGTATGAGTATGCACTTTTGTTGCTTACCCTACCACTCCTTGATTGCTTAGGTGGTGACAAAAGTGTTGGCTTGGGGCGATGCAATATTAAAATCAGAGAAGAGTCATTGCTTTGGAACGGCTGCCATATCTCATTGGATAATGCCCTTCAAAATTTCCAAGAAGCCATCATCGAATTCAAAGGTGAAGATTTGATAGGGTGGATTGATGATTTACGTGAGGGACAAACATCATGAAAAAAGTTCCTATAACAGCAAAATTACTTGCACCGGTGGCCATCAAACGCGATAGGCAATCCGAACGTTCTGGAAGCGTACGGTCCCTGGCTGGTACATCGGTTCGCGGTGCTCTGGCATCTGTCTATTTGCAGCAGCATGGAAAAGTAGACGATACTTTCAAACATCTGTTTTTGGATGAAGGGGCTTGTCGTTTCGGTCCGTTGGATCCCGGTCCGGAAATATTTCCTTTGACAGCTGCTGCTTGTAAACGCGAAGGTATAAAGCATGCCTTGGTGGACCAACTGTGGTACCGGATCGCGCAACATCATACGGAGGGCAACTTACCAGAAAATGCCGAAACTACATGGCGGCAATGTGGGAGATCTGAATGTAGAGCGGATTTAAAGGGACATCACGGCTTTTGGCATGAAAACAACGGATGCTTATCTGAGAATACCAACGACAAACACCACGTTGCAGCACATGTCGGTATTGACCGTCATACCAACACTGCTGCCGAGTCTATATTATACACCCTTGAGGCACTGTTGCCCTCGTGCGAAAAAAAAGATTTGTCAGGTTGGCTCATGGCGGACGATAAAGCATTCACAAAGCTGGAAATTCTCTTGAAAGCTGAAGATTCCCGTATCTCAATCGGACACCACCGCACGCGAGGCTACGGAGATGTCTGTTTACAGTTAGGAGAACCTATAGATGCAGAGAATTCAGCAGATGAAGGAAATTGGGAACAGTGGAGCAGCGAATTGATTACATTTCTTAACTCATCTCCGCTTTCTGTTCCCGAAATCACTCCCGATGATTTCTACTTTAGTCTTTCGTTTCCGACCGGTGCTGTGCTGATGGACCGTTTTCTGCGCTACACCATCGATCCTGCTGATATGATTCCGTGGTTACCTGCGATGCCTTCAGTTGATGAAGCATTTCCGATGACAGCCCGCCCCACTCATCAACTGTTGACAGGAGGTAGGATGCGTTGGATAACAGCAGTCACCAAACATGAGCGGCTGCGCGGTTGGAATGCAGCGCACGGCTTACCGCGGCAAGACGAGTGGATGGTAGCACGCGGGTCAGCCTATATTTACTGTTTTAAGGGCGCACCTGAGGAACGCGCAGCACTCATCCAGCAACTCAAAACTTTATCTGAAGAAGGCGTAGGGGTGCGGCGCAATGAAGGTTTTGGGACAGTAATTGTGTCAGATGACTTTCATCGTCGGTATTGTAAACAACAGGAGGTGAAACCGTGAACGTTTTGGACAACGAGTTGATTCAAAAAGTCGATTGCTATATTGATAATAAACGCGATACATTTTCCGAACTCGGTGATTGTTTTTTTGAAGTGTTCGGTTACGACAAAACGAATAACAGAATCAACACACAGATCCGCAATCTTCAGCAAATTACCTGTTCTGCCACGCGGTTTGCTGATATTGAAGATTTTGTGAAGAATCAGATGGGCAAAGAGGACAAGGATAAACCGCAGTGGAGGAATTTGGGAGACAATGTCTTGAACGGATTAAAGGAGCTGCGTGACACAAGTCAAAAATTTGTCCCTGATGATTCTGGCGAGCAAAGCGAGTTATCTGAAGCGGGGATGAAACAGATGACTTTGCGTTTACGCCTTGCCCGGGGATGGGTGCGGACCGTGGTCGGTCAATATCTCTACCGGGTTGCGCGCGATCAAATGGAGGACAACGCATGACACTCGTTGATTTGTTATCTGATACTGTCTACTGTCAACAGGCGGTTAAACAGCTGCATCAACTGTTAGATGGAGCCGACGAATTTCCTATAAAGGCGGCACAGATTTATGGACTCCGCCAAATTGCAAGGCAAGAACCCGAAAAAGTCAAAGTCTTTGCTGACCATCAGCGCAAGCGTGCTGAACGTAAATGTGAGACGGCATCCAAAAATGCACAGCAGAGACTAGAGTCTGAAATTGAGTTCTGGACGCTGGTAGTCAATCTTTGCAACGGGACAACTTTCAATTGGTCTGTGATCCAAGAACGCGACTCCCGTATTCCAGCAAACCTGCAGAATATATCCGATATGTCGCGTAGAGAACGAAGGGAAATCAGAGAGCGTCGAGACGAATGGTTTGAACAGTGGGATAATGAGCATATTCCAGCGTTTTTCGAGCGTTTTTGCACGCATTGTCTGTACTGTATCGCGAAAGCGGAAATGGAACAGTTAGCAAGTGAAAGTGCAAACGAAGCGGATGAACTGGCACAACAGGACCAAAGCAATAGCCAAGATGGAGGTGCAATGCAGACTGCCTTTCAACAGGCGAATCTCGTTGAATAATCTTTTTGAAACGTAGACTGAACCCTTCAAGGCAGTCTGATCTGTAATAGGAGTAATGATGACATGTTTCAGTTAAACGAAAAAGTTCGCCTCACGGCATCCTTGGTCTTTGATACGGCATGGCGTGTCGGATCTGGTAAAGAGGGCGAAACCATGAGCGATTTAGGAGTGATGCTCACTACAACTGGGGAACCCATTCTCCCCGGTTCCTCTCTGAAGGGGAAATTGCGAAGCACCTGCGAAACGCTGTCGCATGCCCTTGGGCTGAGTGCTTGTTTGTTGAATCAAGCGGCGAGCGGCATCGATTGCACGAGCGACATTAAATACTACAGCAAGGTTCGGGCAAGCTATCAAAGCACATTCCAAAAAGGGTTGAATAATCGCCTTCAATGGATTGACGATCATACTTGCGATGTGTGTAAACTTTTTGGTTCTCCGGTGAAGGCTGGACGATTGTGGGTAAGTGATGGAACGCTTAACGACCGGGCATCCGTTGTACAGGTACGCGATGGCGTAGTGATCGACCGGGATAGCCGAACTGCTGTGGATGGCCTCAAATACGACTATGAAGTTGTTCCGCCGAGCAGCCGGTTTCAACTCTGTATTGATTTGGAAAACCTGACCGATGCAGACCGTGCCCTTCTCGGTGCTGCGTTGTTTGAATGGCATGCTGGTAGTAGCATTGGCGGCTTTACGAGCCGTGGTCTTGGACGTTTCCATCTTGAGGAAATCAAACTTTCTGGCGTTGATATGACCGACCCGGTCCAACAGTTGAAGTTCCTTACAGGAAAAAAGACAGAGGAGCGTCTGAACTCTTTGGGAGATTGGGAAACCTACTTTAGGGATCGGATCGAGCAGCAACTGCAGTCTACTGCTAACAGTCAGCAAAACCCAAATCCTGTGGGCAAAACTGAGGAGGACTAACCATGTTACGTAAATGGCTTTGCCAGGCGGATGTAAAGATCACCCTTGAACCTGTGGATCCGGTGCTAATTAAAAGTGGTTACGCCACGATAGATGGCGCGGATATGGTGCCGGTGTCAACCTTTAAAGATGGCAAGCGAGTCTATTATTTCCCTGGGAGTTCTCTCAAAGGCGCGCTGCGCGGTCATCTGGAGCGCATCGCCCGCACTTTGCATCCAGGTCGTGTATGTGTGCCTTACTATGATGACAAGAAAAGAGGAAGCATCCCAATCCCTGTGCCATCGGAAGAGCACTCCTACGGTTGTGGGTATGTTGCGAGCGGAAACACAACATCATCGCTCTACGCCAATTCGTGTGCGGTGTGCCGGATGTTCGGATCGCTAAAGTTTGGTGGTCGTTTCAGTATTGGGGATGCCTATCCCTCTGAAAACCCCACGCTTGAATCTCGCGACGGTGTCGGAATTAACCGGTTTACAGGCGGAACAGTGCCAGGGGTTCTGTTTGACCTGCAGGTACTGGTGGGTGGCAAATTTGAAGCCGAGTTACGATTGACGAATTTTGAGCTCTGGCAATTGGCTGCCCTTAACTTGCTGTTGATGGATATGGAAGATGCAATCATTACTATTGGTTCGGGGCGGAGCAGAGGACTGGGGCGTGTCCGTATTACCGTTCCTTCGTATATGCTAACCTATGTGCGTGCAGTACATCAGTTAGAAGGTTTACACCAATTAGTTACGCCTGAAGAGCAGTCTGCCTATCAGTTACACGATTGGTCCCCCAAAAATCCTATTAATTTACCTAAGCCTCAAGGACGCGGATTGCGGCAACAGTACGATTTGAGCGATGATTGGTCCAATCAGCTACAAGTGTTAATTCCAGCCTTTGAGAATTTTTTAGCGTGTTCAAACTATGCACCCAGATTACCTGAAAATCTTGCTGAGCAGGAGGGAGCATCATGACGGCCTTCTTGAAAACTGCAGATTTAACACAAGATCAGTTCATAGAACTGATTGCAAATCTCCAACCTAATAATGTCAAGCGGCCTGGCTATGTGTGGCTGGAAGCACCCGACGGCTGGACTTTTGATTGGTGGGATTGGACATCAGAGCTCGTTGTACCAGAGAAATCTATAAACAATGAAGAACCTCGCGTCAACGCCTTACATTGGTGCGGAATAGCCCAGAAGTCGGTTGAAGAAAAAGAACCTGCCTACGACTGTTTGACGCGATCCACCGCCGGACGATTGTTTGATCCTGCAGGCGAACTCCGTTGGCGTACGATTCCTGCCCTCGGTGAAGCGTGCTATCGTGTTGTCTTTCTCGGAAACACCGATTGGGTGGGCACAGCATTAGAGGACCATTCGAACAGCTTGAACGATCTACAACTACACGAGGATCGTTTTTTCTTGTGGGGACAACAAACTGAGAGAACACCGAAAGAATGGATTGAACTACGCATCCCACATCGTTTCCGGTATCCGATTCCTGGAAATCCGAGTAGAGTGAAAGTCCTTGTGGAGCAGTGGCGAGACGACACCGGCGCGATCCATTTTTCGCGCTTGTGTGATCTTGAACCGTCTGAGGAGGAAGAATAATGCCTCAAGGTGAAAATTTTTGGAACCCTTATCGTTGGGTGACTGTTAGCGATCAACCTATTGAACACGACGTACCGAACTATCATCACACGCTAAACGGCGTTTCGGGTCGCATCTGGTGTGAACTTGAAGCACTGACACCATTGATTATTGGTGATGGTCACGGTGAATTTGTGCGCTATAAAGGTAACCAGAAACCTTACATCCCATCCACTTCGCTCAAAGGCGTGGTACGTTCGTTGGCTGAAGTTGTTGGGAATGCTACCGTTCCATTCCCAGGCCCGCAGGTTGATGACCCACATCAATTAGAAAAGGCACGACGCGATATAAGCGACGTTGCGCGTTTTGACATCGTTTCGAGAACATTTGGTTACTTGAACGGCGGGGATGTTGTCGCCGGCTTGATTCACTTTAGCGATGGGGAGATATCCACGCAAGTTAGTCCCCCGAATCAGTGGCAACAGTATCAAGTCGCTGTTGGACAGCCCAAGCCGAGTCACGGTGCTTTTTATCCAACACAGAGGAACAAACGCAAATTTTACCACCATCATCCAGAGATCCAAGAGCTCGTTCCTCCACATTCTGGTATCACCCAAACGAATCGTGTTAGACCTGCTCCATCTGGTACATGCTTTCAATTTACAGTGGACTTTACGAATCTACGCAAAAATGAACTGAATTTGCTGCTCTACTGCATGGTGCTTGAGGAAAATGTTTCTGTCACCCTAAGTCCAGCAGCACTTGGCACGGATCAGGGCGAACCGCCCTTTACATTTGAGGGGCCGCTACACCACAAAATCGGAGGGGCTAAACCCCATGGGGCTGGTTCTGTTCAAATGTGCATAACAAAGATGGAGCTGCGGACGGCTGCGGCAGCACGTTACCGAGGCGGCAGTACTCCAGCAGCACTAGAAAGCGGGGCACTCGCTACAGAACTTGATAAGCGCACTGCATCGTTCCGCCGCCGAACTGATCAAACGATGCAAGAACTACGTGCAATGTTGATTTATTCTACCGACGACCCCAGAACACCAATCCATTATCCAAGGTATGATTGGTTTGAGGGTGAAAAGGAGAAGGAGTTTCACAAGCAAACACGATTAAAACCGACGATTTAGCAGGGCTTTAGTTCATCACGTGTTTGTAGGTAAACGTGTAGTTATGTGCTGTGATTACTGAGACTCGCGAGCGAGAATTGAAAAAGGAAACATAGAAATGCCGAAAAAGAACGTGCTCCTATCATCATTGGGATTATCACCAGCTGTTGTCACAGAAACCATTGATGCGCTTGGAAACATTGGGATTCAAATCAACACCGTAGTCCTTCTCTCTACTTCAAACGAAAGAATTATTGACACATACGTACCTCTTCTATATACTGACTTTATTGATACCTACCACGGGGAAATTGAACTAATTCCCGCTTCAATTATAAGTGAGGACATTTCGACACCACAAGACAACCTTGAGTTCATCAAATTGGCGACAACATTTCTGAACACATATCGCAAACGCGGTGATAATGTATACGTCAGCATAGCAGGGGGGCGAAAAACAATGTCCGCTGCGATGGCAATTGTTGCACAACTTTTTGGCACCAAGGGATTGTACCATGTCCTTGTTCCTGAAGAGATTGAGGGGAAAAGACTCGATTATGAGGAACTAAAGAATTCACCTGAAGCACGGCGCGAGGCACTTCATCCAGATGTCCGCCTGGAACTTGTTTCGATTCCCGTAGTTGGTCTCTTTCCATATATGAGCCAAATTACAAGCGTTTTACAAGGTGAGGCCGCTAAGGATCAAGCAAATGTCGCCGATTTACTTCGTGAAAATGAATTAATAGACGCAGATGGAAAACCTACACAAACAGGCAAAGATCTATTGACAATTTTGAGCGAGGTTGAAACAGCACCAGAAGCATCAACGACTCCGCCTAGCGAAAAGAAAATTAGTATGCCTTCCCACAGCATCAAGAGCACAGATCAAGAGAGACTGCGAACAATTGCTGCTCGGATGTGTTACAGTCCTTTCGTCAATCGAATTGCAACTACAGACTGGAACTCTCAAATCAACCAACAACACCGCGTTAATGACGATCATTCGATTACTTTTTTTATCCGTAACACAAGTAAAGGACTAACGCTTAAAGTTTTCACAACGGCAACGACACCTGCACAAGCGGAATACGTCGCTACAAGTTTGTTGCCTTGCGTAAACTAATGGCAAGATTTTAGTAGAGTCTGTGAAATAAAGACTTTCCGCTCATGTAAAGACTATGTGCTAATGAAGA
Source organism: uncultured Poribacteria bacterium (assembly GCA_951828385.1). GTDB lineage: Bacteria > Poribacteria > WGA-4E > WGA-4E > WGA-3G > WGA-3G. The sequence continues at coordinate 480,077 of OX639973.1, read as the reverse complement.
TTTAGACCCCACGTGGTGCCTGCTTTCGGAAAAATAATCGCACTTATTTTTTTTTGACATGAGCGTGGAATAAAGACTTTCAAACTCCATCTATGCTTCAAAACTTCCGATTCGTACGCTACTGCTCCACCTATACGATCCAAGAACCGCTGAAAATACTACAACACAAGCACAACATTTTCGGCGGCCGGCAAAATTTGTAGAAAACGGAGGAAACTGCCCTCATGGGAACGCTCCTCATGCTAACAGTTGGCACCAATCCATTACCGGTCTGGGTGGCACTCCATTATTTGAAAGATAACCTGCGACACCCTATTCATGTACGACTCGTGCATACGAAAGAAACAAAACCCGAACGGGACCGACTGCTGAAATACAGTCGCGACGTATCCGCTGTTGATACAGTCGAAACAGTGTCGGGAAATCCATCTACTGTACGCAACGACATAACACGGAATCTCAAGGACAATTTACCCGATAATACCACTCACATTCACGTACATTATACCGGTGGTACAAAGGTGATGTGCGTTGAAACCGTCGCGGCGGCAGAAATATTTAAAATGTCCCTTTTATCGAGAAATATCGACGTAGAAACCTCCTATCTGGATCCACGTGCCGACGCAGGCGCGACCCTCATAGATCAGAACGGAAATGCCTTAGTCTCAGATACGCGCAAGGGAGTCGAGCCTTGTCTGCAGCGGATTGCTGAACTCAACGGTTTTGAACTCGGTCCATTTCCTTATGAATACTGGGATGAATTGGGTAACAATCAAACGAGAAATTGTCCTGCTCCTGGAACCCTCAGTGCTGAACAGGTGACTCAGGGGAGGGTAGCACTCCGTAACGGATATTTCACGAGTCCCGAACTGCTTGAGTATGGCGCGTATGCTGCCTTTCAGGGTGCCTTAACAAACATTTCTCGACAGTGCTTGGATCGAAGCAACTATAGACTTTTCCATAAAGTATATGTCCGGCGAGCTGATGCCCCAGATACAAGCGGGAAACCGTTTGAACTCGACGTGGTTGCAGTCCTCGGCTACCAAACCGTTGTCGTTTCGTGTACCCTTGCCTATGAACACGCCCGGGTGAAGCAAAAAGGGATGGAGGCTATTTTACGAATGCGGCAACTTGGTGGTATTGAAGCACGTGCCATCGTGTTGTGTGGGGCTTCGCGAAAAGCACAGCAGCTTATCCAAGCCGAATTGAAAGAAGAAACGGGGCATCCAAGCCTGTCTTTAGAAATCTGGGGAAAGGATACGTGGTATCGCCTCCAGCAAACATTTCATCAATACATACGCACTGCTTTCGGTTGGACGTAAACATACCATGCTCAAAAACTTCCAATTCGCACGCTACCGCTTCACCTATACCGCCCAAGAACCGCTGAAGATGCCACGACACAAAGGCAACGTCTTCCGCGGCAGATTCGGATATATCCTACGACACATCACATGCGTCGAGACCACGAGAGAATGTGAGGAACGGTGCCAGTTCCCGGATCGATGCGTCTACTCCAAATGCTTTGAAACGCCTGTACCGGAGGATAGCATTATCCTCCGCGGTCAACCCTTCGCACCGCACCCGTTCATCCTCGAACCACCGCGCACCGGACAACTTGAATACGAACCGGGCGACACCTTCACCTGTAATCTAACACTCATCGGTGAGGCAATCAACCTGTTACCGTGGATGGTATTTACCTTCGATCAGATAGGCAAGCGACGCATCGGACTCCGAGATAAACGCGGGCAGTGTCAACTCAATAAAGTCGAAAGTTTACCGGCGCATGGCAGCCATCAACCTCAGACCATTTACACCGCAGAGACCGAGATGCTAACAGACGACGGACTGATGCTCCAACTCGACGATGTGATGCAAGCCGCACCGCACACCGCCGATGCGATTGAACTCGAATTTATCACACCCACCAGTATCAAGGTCAACGGAAAGTGGTCGAGTGAACTAACGTTTGAAAATCTTCTCCGCAACCTGCTCCGGCGTATCCGGTTCCTGAGTTATTTCCATTGTGGCGAGGATTTGGACGTAGACGCGCCTGTCTTAATTGAAGCTGCCGGTGCTGTCACGCATAAACTCCGTTTGAATTGGCTCAGAAAGGACCGCTACTCCTACCGCACAGAGAAATCCGTGCCGATGGGTGGGTTTATCGGCAAAGTCCGTTTTGAAGGTGAGCTGGAGCCGTTTCTGCCCTTTATCTATCTCGGCGAGTATTTACACATCGGGCATCATACAGCATTTGGGTTTGGACAGTACCGCATCTGTGGATCGAGAGACAACCCGCCACCGATAAACTGAGTCCCAACGTCTATCCCGTTACCGTCTTGAGGAGATTCTCAAACCAATCGCGCACCTCAGACCGGGTCACAATACCGAGCCCGATAAGAATCACCGCAATAATAGCGATCCAGATGAAGAGACGGAGCGCGCCCTTCACAATAGCAATCAGGAGAAAAATGGCGAGTATCGCTGCAATTATCAAAAATATTGGAGAGCTGATGAATTCAGGCATATCACACCCATTTGGTTTGTAGTAGGGCAATTCATTGCCCGTTCTGTCTCTGAAAGGTATCTTGGTTTGTAGTAGGGCAACCATTCATTGCCCATTGCGTCTCAAAAAGTGTTCTGGTTCGTAGTAGGGCAATTCATTGCCCGTTTTGCCGTTTGGACGTGCGATAAATCGCACTACTACAAACGATTTTCTATTGTTCAAGGGCATCACTTACTTAACCAATCCTAACCTTTGCCGTTTGGACGTGCGATAAATCGCACTACTACAAACGATTTTCTATTGTTCAAGGGCATCACTTACTTAACCAGTCCTAACCTTTGCCGTTTGGACGTGCGATAAATCGCACTACTACAAACGATTTTCTATTGTTCAAGGGCATCACTTACTTAACCAGTCCTAACCTTTGCCGTTTGGACGTGCGATAAATCGCACTACTACAAACGATTTTCTATTGTTCAAGGGCATCACTTACTTAACCAATCCCAACCTTTGCCATAATCACGAATAGGATAAGTTCGCCAAAGATCTCGCAGCCATTCAATGCCAAAATGTTTTTCATACCAATGAACACTTGAACAAGCCCAGTCTGCAGGTTTTTTCGCGTAATCATGCTTTGTAGGATTGTAGTGGATATAGTTCAGTGTGGTGTAGTAATGTCGTTCATTACGAATCTGTCGATCGCTAAAAAGGTGCCAAATTTTTCGTCCTGTCAGTCCAGCACGCCGATTGAGTTCACGTGCTGTACGCGCATGAACCTTGCGTAAAGGACGACTGATAACCGAAAGCGGATGACATTGAACTAATAGATGATAATGATTTGGCAATATAACCCAACTGCTTATAGGGACCTTAACGATTTGAAGCTCTTTTCTTAGTTCGCCAAGGAGCCATGCGCGCTCTTCTTCGGTATGGAAATATCGCTTGTGTTCGTAAGTCGCAGCGGTAATCAGAAACCAACCTTTGGCAAGGCGAAAGTGGGGTGGTTCATGCAATGGTAAACTGCTTATCCGGCGTTGGCGCAAGGTTTCAGTTTGCTGTTCAGATGTTTGTTTACGATAATTGTACATGTTTATCTTCGACAACGTGCGATAAATCGCACTACTACGAACCTGTTTGTGAGTTAGACCTTATGTAGTAGGGCAATTCATTGCCCGTTTTTGACCTTCAAACGTGCGATGAATCGCACTACTACGAACCTATTTATGAGTTAGACCTTATGTAGTAGGGCAATTCATTGCCCGTTTTTGACCTTCAAACGTGCGATGAATCGCACTACTACGAACCTGGGAGAACGTGCATAATACACTTCGCATTTGGGCGAGTACGCCGCAAAATCGCACGACTACAAACCATACTGTAAAGATAATTATAGATTTTACGATAATGGACATAATACCACATCCAAAACCTATTTTCAAATAATTTTTTCTTGACAAACGAACGACAGGACTGCTATCCTAACGTGAGTTCGGCGTATGTAAATTGTAGGTTGCGTTGAACAAAACGAAACCGAAAAAAGCAACGGAGGTCAATTCGGTGTTCTATGTCATCTCTTACGATATCCCAGACGACCAGAGACGCAACCAGCTCGCCAAAGTACTCAAAGGGTTCGGCACCCGCGTCCAATATAGCGTCTTTGAAGCGCATCTCACCCGATCCCAATTCGAGCAGATGAAACAAGCCGTTAGCAGCGTTATCCATCCCGACGAGGATGCCGTTCGGTACTACGCCTTATGTCGCGCCTGTGTCGGACGGATTGAAGTCCCCGCTGTTGGAGATGTAACGACAGCTCCCGAAACGATTGTGGTCTAACATGCAATATCCGAACATTACCGAAGACCAGATTCAAGAGCGATGCACAAAGGCAGTCTTTTCACGCGGTGAGGGCTATTTCTACGATGAAGCCATCGAAAATGCCATCTTTCACGACTGGACGCTCTCCGCAACCTGCCAAGGCTCAGAATTCACCCCCTATCGCGTCTCTGTGGAATTGACACCCACAGGTATCGCTGACGCGGAGTGTTCCTGTCCATACGATTGGGGTGGCGACTGTAAACACATCGTTGCACTGCTACTCACCTACGTTCATGAAATAGACGAGATCCATTCCGTAGAACCCGTACTGACAGCGATTGCTGAGAAACCGAGGGCAACCCTTTTACACATTATTTCCGAACTCCTCAAACGCGAACCCGCGTTGGTGCCGATCGTGAAAACATACACAGACGGCGTAACAGAGTCCCAATTCCGAGAAACACCTACAGCATCAGCATCCACTGCAGTCGTATCCGCGACAACCACAGCCTACCGCGAACAGATTGATCGCCTTTTCGGGGATGGATTTCTCGAACAGCATCAACTCCACAAGGTCATCGAGCAGCTGACAGAACTCGGAAAACATGCTGAATCGCTGGCACAAGCAGGCGCAACGGAATTCGCATTGTCAATCCTCTATGCCTTAATACACCAATCTATTGTCCGTTACGAAGATACACTTCAAAGTGCCGAATTGCCACGATTCGTCCGTACATGCACAACGCAGTTCGGCCAGATCGCCGACACATTACAGGAATCGACCGCACTTTGTGAATACCACCAACCGCTATTGGAACTCAGCTTCGAGGCAGAAGCCGCTTTCACACCACACCTCATCCACCTTCTCAAGCAGCTTTCCGTTACACAAGACATAACCGACCTCCAAACGGCAATTGAACAACGCCTCGATGAAAGCCGCGATCGGCAGACACACGTTCAACTTTTATTGTACCTCCATCTTAACAACGAACAGATCGCAGCAGCCTTCCGACTCGCGCGACGCGAAGAGGCTGCCGCTGCTTTTATCAATTTTCTTCTCGAACGTCAGGATGAGGATACGGTATGGGAGGCACTCGAAGAATTCTCACTCACGATTGAGGAATACTGGGATATTCTCAAAAATCCACTTGCGAACCGTATCCCGAATTTCACGAAGCAAATCCTCACGTTAGTGGAAGGGCACCGCCCAGAAACCGCTATTATGCTCTATCAAGGACTAATCGAACAGGTGCTGACCTCACGGAAACGCACGGACTATAAGACAGTTCAGCACTACCTGACCGAAGCACAGAAACTCTATCAGCACCTCGACCAGGACAGCGAATGGAAGGCTTATCTAAAAGTACTTCGAGAACGGCACCGTCGCAAACGGGTGCTTCTTGAAATGCTCGAATCGCCACTTTTCACGAACCCTTCGATGCCGTAGCACCCGTGCTATTTCCCGCGACCTGTGCTCGCGCTTCCAGTACCTTCACAACAACACGCTCTACATCCCTCCCTTGTAGCATAGGCTGTTAGCCTGTGGCAGTATAAAACATGACTTCACAGTTCACATGACGATACAAGTGTCTAAGTAATTACGGAATTTACTCTAAAAAATAAATCTTCGCATGTAGCATAAACTTTTAGTTTGTGCTTTCCTTGTAGCATAGGCTGTTAGCCTGTGGCAGTATAAAACGTGACTTCACAGTTCACGCTACTATACGAGTGTCTAAGTAATTATGAAGTCTACTATAAAATCCGCGAAATCTGTGAAATCCGCGAGAATCCGCGATTCAGAAAAAATAATCGTCAATTTTTTACTATCCTTTTCAACGGTTGCAGACTCTATACAATCGTCTGCTTAATGTCCGCTCGTTTTCCCAATGAACACAATGCAATTCCTCGGTCTTCAACAAAGCGCAGTATCAACGCGTGTAGAAACAAAAAGGAGATTTTCTATGCTTGATTATATGTCGAACCCTTCACTTGCGACCCAACTCTGTCACCCTGAAACATTACACGCCGCATGGCGAAAAGTCCGTGCCAACAAAGGTGGCCCCGGCAGCGACGGCGTTACCATCCAACAGTTTGAAACAAACCTTACAAAACATCTCCGGCAACTTTCACGTGAAATTGCGGAAGAACGCTATTACCCGCTTCCGGTTCAGAAGTTCACGATGAAAAAAGCAAACGGCAGCACACGCGAACTCTCTGTGTTGGCACTGAAAGATCGGATCGTTCAACGCGCCGTTTGCGATCTCATCTCACCGATCTACGAAGCCAAATTTCTGGAGTGCAGCTTCGCCTACCGCCCTAATCGCGGCGTACCACACGCCATCGCACAAGTTACCGCTATCCGCGCAGAAGGTTACCAATGGGCCGTCCATGCCGACATTGAGAACTTCTTCGACAGAATGGATACACACCTCCTGATGCGTTTTCTTCGAGCATCGTTGGAAGAACCGCTGATCCTTCGGCTCATTCAGATGTGGTTGGATATGGGCGGTATTTTACAACCGCCTAAACTTCCAACATGGAGCACGCATATTGAAAGCACATTACACCACGTCGGTGAAGGCGTTGAGCAGGTGATTAACCAGATCCTACAGCGTACACCTAATTATGGACACGACAACGAATATCAAAACACAGTAATAGAAGACGAGTGGGCTGTTGACGAACCCGAAATTGCGACACACGCTGCGCCGTTAGCGCACACCGGAAAGGAGATGCTGACGAACTTAGGACGGGATGGACTTCTCTTGCTCCTTGCCAATGCTAAACGACTCTGGAAGCCACTTGCCACTAAGCAACTACTCATCATCGCTCCTTTGGTAGTAGCAGCACTCGCCGCACCGACTGTCGGAAGCATCGTGAAAGAGCGGATGAGCCGTCCGCGGAAAATAGGCATCATTCAAGGGTCACCCCTCTCACCGTTGTTGGCAAATATCTATCTGCACCCATTTGACAAGGCGATGCATCGGGCGGGCATACGTATGGTACGATACGCAGACGATCTGCTCCTCCTCTGTCGAAGCGAAGGCAGAGCACGACACGCACTTCAACATGCCCAAAAACAACTCGCGACGCTCAAATTAGAATTGAACCCCAAAAAGACGCACATCGCAGATTTCGACAACGGGATTGAATTTCTCGGACACATCTTTGACGCGGATGGGTGTTATCAACCCATCCCTGAATCCCGAGCAAAAAACTTACAGAATCAGCTCCAGCGTACCGTGAAACAAGGAGCCGTTCAAGTCAAACGGGCCGGACAACATGCAACCCAGAATGGTAGGAATATTGCCACACAACTCAGTGAACGTTTCAAAAAACGCGGCACACAGAAAAAAGCGAAGTGTAGCATAGACTGTTAGTCTGTGCAAAACGATTTGTAGCAACGCAAACCCAATACTGTAACACAAACTTTATGAAGATTAATTTTTAAATTCGGTATTTTCTCAACGTGCGATAAATCCCACAACGACAAGGGCCCCGTTCGTAGTAGGGCAATTGATTGCCCGTTTCTGAGCAGCAGACGTGCGATAATATGTAGACACTTATCCGCTAACAAATATCCGTTTGTAGTAGGGCAATTGATTGCCCGTTTCTGAGCAGCAGACGTGCGATAATATGTAGACACTTATCCGCTAACAAATATCCGTTTGTAGTAGGGCAATTGATTGCCCGTTTCTGAGCAGCAGACGTGCGATAAATCGCACTACTACGAACCAATCTACCTACAACTTAAAGATGGACAGAACAATAGGAGGCATAAAATGGCAATTCTATACATCACCCAACAAGGCGCAGCACTCCATAAATCTGGAAACCAAGTTATCGTGAAAAAAGGGCGAGATGTCCTTCAGGAAATTCCAATTGTCCAACTCGACGAGGTCGTCATCTTCGGCAACGGACACATCACGACACCAACGATAGGATACCTACTTAACAAAAACATTCCGGTCTCTTTCCTCTCTTCACGCGGAAAATACAAGGGAAAACTTCAACCGCCCTACGCCAAGGATACACTTATCCGAAAGCATCAATACGCAGTTGCTGCAGAGCCGTCACGGTGCCTCGAATTAGCGAAATGTTTCGTCCGAGGCAAACTCACGAACGCCATCCGGTTTTCGCAACGGCAACGCACCCAAAATGCAGAGGTGGAATCGGCAACGCGCACTGCGCGTCAGGCTTTGGAAAAACTTGAACGTGCTAAAAATTTGGAATCGCTGCTCGGATACGAAGGTGCCGGAGCAGCCGCGCATTATCGGGCGTTCCGACAATTTCTGGCACACGATTGGGGCTTCACAACGCGGCAGTTCCGACCACCGCCGGATCCAATCAACGCCATGCTTTCACTCGGTTATACGCTCCTACACAACCATGTTTATGCATTCACAAATGTCGTCGGCTTAGACCCCTACTGTGGATATTTCCACCAACCCAAGCACGGACACGCCGCATTAGCATCCGACCTCATGGAGGAGTTCCGACAGATTATCGTAGATGGATATGTGCTTTCACTCGTCAACCGCAACCGAGTGCAGTTAGATGATTTTGAGCAGACAGACACAGGCATCCGCTTTACGAAAACCGCCCTGGACCGATTTCTTACGGGTTACTATGGACGGATGCAACAGACGTTCCAACACCCAACCCGCAACGAGAAAACGACTTACCTTCGCGCAATTGAACTGCAAGTCCGACATCTCGCACGCGTGATTATGGAGGAAGAATCAGTATACAAGCCGTTTCGTGTTCGTGCCTAAATGCGAAATAGGGCTTAGGCAGGCGCATCCTGTTTCTGCCATACTTCCGACCGCCGATAAACGCACAATCCGTAGGGGCGAGGTCACCTCGCCCTGAAACTTGTCGTCGGTTCAGCAAGCACTTCCGGGCACAATCCGTAGGGGCGAGGTCACCTCGCCCTTTATCCATCGTCAAGAAAGTAAATCTATCTCGAAAAAATTTGACATTTTTCTCAATTAATGTTATACTTAATAACAGCAAACGAGATTTGTCTGTCCGGCAAATCATCAGTTCGAGAAGCGCGAAAACCCAAATACTGTCTGTATTTCTCGGTATTTTCCGCAGAAATTCTCGTTTGTGCCAATGTCTATCAAGGTTTATTGCGTTTTTACCTCAATTTTAGGGTCAAAAAGAGGCGTGCGAACTTCTCGTTTGGTTTTGGGCGTACGGAGCCACGGACCCACTGAGCTTAAAATAGGGTCTCTCTGAATACACTTTCCCGTTTGAAGGGAATTGAAACTGAGACCCCTTGAGATACCACTCCGCATAAAATGCTCTGAATACACTTTCCCGTTTGAAGGGAATTGAAACGAAAGATGTTTGGTCTAAGGCCGTAGTACCAGTCTCTGAATACACTTTCCCGTTTGAAGGGAATTGAAACGCGCGGTGTGGACCTGTGTTCGGAAAAGCTGCTGATTGGCGACTCTGAATACACTTTCCCGTTTGAAGGGAATTGAAACTTTGAGCAGTGACTGCGGCTGCGCTGGCGCTGGTTGCTAATATTAGTCTCTGAATACACTTTCCCGTTTGAAGGGAATTGAAACATGATTTCATCCTCGTCAGAAAGCTCAACATGCTCACTCTGAATACACTTTCCCGTTTGAAGGGAATTGAAACCTTATACCACCGAGGCGGTATGACTGCTTGATTTAGACTCTGAATACACTTTCCCGTTTGAAGGGAATTGAAACGTAATTCCAAACTTGTTTCGCTTGGCTTAACCACTCTGAATACACTTTCCCGTTTGAAGGGAATTGAAACCCGTTGGATTAACCCCGGCCACAATGCCGAGATCATTGACTCTGAATACACTTTCCCGTTTGAAGGGAATTGAAACTCATAATATTTCCCTCCTTACTCAAAGATAGGGTCAATTGTTTCTCTGAATACACTTTCCCGTTTGAAGGGAATTGAAACTCTTCCTTTGCCACCTGCTGGTGGCGGTCTTAAGGATTAACTCTGAATACACTTTCCCGTTTGAAGGGAATTGAAACTTCTTAAGCATTTAATCTCATGAACCCAACAAGAATATCCTCTGAATACACTTTCCCGTTTGAAGGGAATTGAAACGTTCGTGTGGGTATCTCCACCCATTCCGGCTCTGCCTCTGAATACACTTTCCCGTTTGAAGGGAATTGAAACTGTAAGCGGTGACGCTATGCTCGCCATCAATATCTCTGAATACACTTTCCCGTTTGAAGGGAATTGAAACTTTTGTGATCAAAAAACCGGACCGACTTTTTATCCATGTCTCTGAATACACTTTCCCGTTTGAAGGGAATTGAAACTGTTAATTTGGATGTTGTTATCGAGATAAAGCTGCTCTGAATACACTTTCCCGTTTGAAGGGAATTGAAACTGGTATTCAGCAAAAAATCGACTTCAACTTCGACCGGCTCTGAATACACTTTCCCGTTTGAAGGGAATTGAAACAAGCACCGATTGGCGAGACTCTGCCTTATCATGTCTCTGAATACACTTTCCCGTTTGAAGGGAATTGAAACTCTTGCTCGCTGCGCAGGTGTGATTTCAAGACCTGTGTCTGCCTCTGAATACACTTTCCCGTTTGAAGGGAATTGAAACCCGTTCCATTCCGGAGTCCACCACCGCATCAATATCGCTCTGAATACACTTTCCCGTTTGAAGGGAATTGAAACCTTGTGGTCAAAGAACCGGACAGATCTCTTGTCCAAGTAAGTCTCTGAATACACTTTCCCGTTTGAAGGGAATTGAAACGCTATACCGCCCATAACGATTGCGGAACCTTGCGTCCCCTCTGAATACACTTTCCCGTTTGAAGGGAATTGAAACTTTTACCCTCCTGTGTTCTATTCTATTTTTTAAGAACTCTCTGAATACACTTTCCCGTTTGAAGGGAATTGAAACATTAACGTACGCGTTCGCCTATTGATTTTGACGACATAACGACCTCTGAATACACTTTCCCGTTTGAAGGGAATTGAAACTTCTAACCCATCGTCAAGCGGCAGTCCCGGAAGTACTCTGAATCCACTTTCCCGTTTGAAGGGAATTGAAACAATTTACCATCTGCTCCAAACCATGTCCGTAAGCATTACCTCTGAATCCACTTTCCCGTTTGAAGGGAATTGAAACCAAACTTTGCCACATTAATCCAGATATCTATGTCAAGAACTCTGAATCCACTTTCCCGTTTGAAGGGAATTGAAACAGTTGCCCTACATCTACGAGAGCGTCAGAAACACTCTCACTCTGAATCCACTTTCCCGTTTGAAGGGAATTGAAACACTTGATGTGTCCAGGAGGAGGATCAAATGGCAAAAGCACCTCTGAATCCACTTTCCCGTTTGAAGGGAATTGAAACCCGCTTTAGCGGCTGTGTCTAAACTAAACATTACTATACCTCTGAATCCACTTTCCCGTTTGAAGGGAATTGAAACCCGGCTCTGGCGTTGGCTCTGGTTCCAAGGGTTCCGGCTCTGAATCCACTTTCCCGTTTGAAGGGAATTGAAACAGCCATCCGTTATCCAGGTAAAGAAAGAGTCGTACACGAGCTCTGAATCCACTTTCCCGTTTGAAGGGAATTGAAACGAATCTGAAACCCCTCAAGAAGTTGAAGATACTGCTCTCTGAATCCACTTTCCCGTTTGAAGGGAATTGAAACGCTTCGTCCCTCTTGGCACGCACTAACTCGAAGTTCTCTGAATCCACTTTCCCGTTTGAAGGGAATTGAAACAATCAACACAATCCCTACTATAACCTTAATGGGGATATAAACTCTGAATCCACTTTCCCGTTTGAAGGGAATTGAAACTTTGTCACCTCTATTCCTTCAAGGGTGGTGACTGTTGCTTCCTCTCTGAATCCACTTTCCCGTTTGAAGGGAATTGAAACGGTACATACCTGGATCTTTAGAAAAGGATATTATCCTCTGAATCCACTTTCCCGTTTGAAGGGAATTGAAACATCTTATTTTCTTTTTATTCCTGATCTTCTCATATCCTCTGAATCCACTTTCCCGTTTGAAGGGAATTGAAACTTTAGTTTCCTCATTTGTTCTATTCCTGAGGTCGCCGCTCTGAATCCACTTTCCCGTTTGAAGGGAATTGAAACACACAATTGGCAGTTTCGTGGTCGCTACGCGTTACCTCTGAATCCACTTTCCCGTTTGAAGGGAATTGAAACCAATACACGCGGGTTGGTTCGGATTCGATCTCTTTCACCTCTCTGAATCCACTTTCCCGTTTGAAGGGAATTGAAACTTTGGGTACCCCGCGAGCGTGCCGGTTTTGTCTGCCTCTGAATCCACTTTCCCGTTTGAAGGGAATTGAAACTCCCCCGAAAGACATCGTTGCAGAAAACAAACTCAAAACTCTGAATCCACTTTCCCGTTTGAAGGGAATTGAAACCATCTTTCCTTGTTCGATATTGACCGCACCAAGAATCTCTGAATCCACTTTCCCGTTTGAAGGGAATTGAAACGAAACCGCGCCCCTTTAGCGTTACTCGGAATGATAGCTCTGAATACACTTTCCCGTTTGAAGGGAATTGAAACCCCCTTTAGCGTTACTCGGAACGACAAGAGCGAGAATTTGTCTCTGAATACACTTTCCCGTTTGAAGGGAATTGAAACATGTAGTCGGGCTGAAGCCCCGCCGTTAGTGCTTCCGTTTACTCTGAATACACTTTCCCGTTTGAAGGGAATTGAAACAATTATCGCAGTAATGGCAATTAAAGCCAGTTTCCTCTGAATACACTTTCCCGTTTGAAGGGAATTGAAACGCTCCACCGACTGGCGACTCTCTATCCATTCATCGGCCTCTGAATACACTTTCCCGTTTGAAGGGAATTGAAACGTTAAGTGTTCGATACCCACTTCAATTGCGGTATCTCAACTCTGAATCCACTTTCCCGTTTGAAGGGAATTGAAACACTTCAACGAGATGCTCGTTATTCACATCATCATCGTCTCTGAATCCACTTTCCCGTTTGAAGGGAATTGAAACTTTAAGCGGTTTGTATTCACAATTGTAAGTGAAGCCAAGCTCTGAATCCACTTTCCCGTTTGAAGGGAATTGAAACCCATATATTTGGTCGTCAAAGTTGGGGATAGGTCCGACTCTGAATCCACTTTCCCGTTTGAAGGGAATTGAAACGTTGCCGTTGACACTATCATCATCGTCATCGCCATCAATATCTCTGAATCCACTTTCCCGTTTGAAGGGAATTGAAACATAATCACATAATCATAACATAAATTTTTTCCTCCTCTCTGAATCCACTTTCCCGTTTGAAGGGAATTGAAACTCATAGTCGCTTGTTAGTATATCCACAGCAACTTCTCCTTTGAATCCACTTTCCCGTTTGAAGGGAATTGAAACACACAGTTTACCCGGTCGCTCCTGTGAACCCGTTTGCTCTGAATCCACTTTCCCGTTTGAAGGGAATTGAAACAGTACAAAACAGGTGCTAATGGACTGCCAGATGTCACTCTGAATCCGCTTTCCCGGTTGAACGGAAGTGAAACTTCCAAAGAACACAAACTGGAAGTTTGTGGTACGAAAGACTCTGATGAATCCACTTTCCCGTTTGAACGGAATGGAAACTGCTCAGATATTTCTTACAACCAAAAAAGGAGGAATGATTATGAGTTTGAAAGATGTTATGTCTTCTGAGTTGCATGAGCAGTTAGGGATGTACAGAAGGGGTGCACTAAGCATTTTTCAGGGATTGCGAAGTGGAGGCATGAGTAATGAGGAGGCTGCAACGAGGCTCATTCGTCTTTATAACTCTTCTTTCGCATGGAAAATAGAATACTGTGGTTATGGTGTTGCACACCCTTGCCATGTTTTTGTGTCCCGTCTTCTTCGGTCTGCAAAAATATTGATGGGGGAAGACTGGGTTAATGACCATTTATAGACATAGATAGAATAAATAAACTTAGATGTTAAATGCGTTCACACGTACCTTCCCGTTTGAAGGGAGTTGAAACGGCGGACTTTATGGCAAAGGCGGCGGTGGCGGGAAAGTTCAGATATGCTTTCCCGTTTGAAGGGAATGAAATGGCAGTTAGCCATTGACTATTTCAATGAGTGTGTAAAGTTTTTGGCAGGAATGGCTTCCACACTTTTGTAGAAAAGGTTTTCAACTCCGATGGAGAAGCCATGATTTCACAGGAAGATGTCTTAAAATCCGCGAAATCTGTGAAATCTGCGAGAATCCGCGATTCAGAAAAAAAAGAGTAAACAAACAACCCAATATCTCTAATACCCCATTAAGAGTTCTCTGCGCGCGACTTCTACGGATAACTGAGTCCTGAAAACCGATAACTACTCTCCGCCGCGCTTTCCCAGTTGAAGTGAAACTTAGAAAACATTATGTCGTTAATAGGAACATGCCTTGTTCCCCTATGCCTTCCCATTTAAATGAAAGATATTTTGTGGAAAGAGAGCCTAAGTAAATATAAGAACGCCGATTAACCGGCGTTAAGAAACAGCTGGAGATTGTATATGAGTGATCTAAATGGGAAGATTGCCCTCGTAACGGGTGCTGCAGGCGAGTTTGGCTTAGGGCGCGCGATTGCAGTGAGGTTAGCAAAAGATGGGGCTGATGTCGTCGTTAATGATGTTGTCGAAAAGCCGTATCACTTAGATGAATCTGAATGGCTGGGGCTACAAGATGTCGTGAGTGAAATAGAATCGCTCGGTAAACGCGCCTTCGGGTTTGTAGCAGATATTACAAACCCAGATAAAGTCGCCGCCATGGTAGAAAAAATAGTACTGAAGTTCGGTAGAATAGATATACTTGTGAATAATGCTGGCTCTAAACCGGGCAAAGACCGGGTGCTTGCTGTTGACTTAGATGAAAAAGAGTGGGATAGAGTCATCAAAATAAACGCTAAAGGCACATTTCTTACCTCCCAAGCCGTCGCTCGCCATTTTATAGAAAAAAATATACCCGGTAAGATCATCAATATATCTTCTGTAGTCGGAAAAGAAGCGATGCCTAAATACGCCGCGTATAGTGCTTCAAAGTTTGCTATTATAGGACTCACGCAAGCACTTGCACTTGAACTCGCGCCGCATCAGATAACCGCAAATGCTGTTTGCCCAAGCTTAGTGGATACAGAACGTGTTACCCAACTTGTGAACGCGCTCACTGAGAGTAACGAGCAATTCAGAGATAAGTATGAGGAACTCATACAGAACAGATCCGGTTTAGTTCCACTCGGCAGACTCGCAACCCGAACAGACGTTGCGAATACCGTATCTTTTTTAGCGTCAGAACAATCAAACTTTCTAACAGGTCTATCTATACCTGTCGCTGGCGGATCAATGGTTCATTAAAAAGGTATCCGCCTTGATACCTTCTCTCTCCCCCGCATCAGGACTGCAACTGAAAACCGACCCTCTCTTATCACACAAACCACAGGCCAGATGAAATAGCATCGTAGGTTGGGTTGAACAGATACCCCAAAACCCTGGAAAGTCAGAAAAGAATCAACCTGCTCCATAAATGTTAGGGCAACAAAAACCGAGTGAAACCCAACGTCTTAGCGGTTTCCGGGACTATGGCGGTCTAAAGTTGGGTTTCACTACATTTTGGGTGTATATGACAACATGTTGGACTTGAGAGGTATTTGCCCCTACATCTGTCTTCTCTGTTCCGTTCAACCCAACCTACGTTCCTAAATTAACACTTATGGAGTCCTGACAACCATTAACCGAAAGATTTTTCGCAGAAAAATCGTACTGATAACTGACAACTAAATTAAAACAGATGACAAATAAATCCGCGTCAAGTAAAATAGCAGCACCTCTATTTTGACAAAAGGGAGATTTGATCATGCAAGCGAACCCGCATTTAAGCGACAGCCACAAACTGACCGATGCGCAGATACGCGATTTTATTGTGAATGGACATCTCACCATAAAAACCGATCTGCCACGCAGTTTTCATGAGACTATCTATCGTAAAACGCAGGAATACACCGAAAAAGAGGGGAATTTAGGGAACAACATCTTGCCGCGTGTCCCCGAACTGCAAGCGGTTTTTGAGGATCCCACTGTCCGTGGCGCATTCACAAGTATCCTCGGCGAGAATTACGTCATGCATTCCCATCGGCATCCGCATCAAAACCGTCCACACAGTGATGGACAAGGATTCCATAAGGATAGTTACTGGGGCTATCAGAAGGTGCGCCACCACTGTCCGCGTTGGGCGATGGCGTTCTACTACCCGCAAGACTCGCCGCTCGAAATCGGACCCTCGGCAGTCCTACCGGGAACGCAGTATTACAGCACCCGAATCACCGAAAATAACGAGGGTGAATTAGCACTCAGCGGCGAGGCTGGCACCCTAACGATTATCCACTTCGACCTCTGGCATCGCGCCATGGCGAACCAGACGGACAAGACGCGCTATATGATGAAGTTCCAATTCATCCGGATGGACGCACCCCAAGCACCGGAGTGGAACGTGACGGATCCGCAGTGGACATCCGAAGACATCAACCCAGCGACCCCAGCGCATCAAGGCACATGGCGGCATATTTGGAACTGGATGGCAGGCGAGGCCAACGGAGATGCGACACAGCCAACCCATGGAAACCTCACAGACCATATCACAGCGTTAGGCGGCGATGATGCCGCGCTCCGTTCCCGCGCCGCTGATGAACTCGGCGCGTTAGGCGAATCCGCTGCAGGGGTCGTACCGCATCTCATCCAAGCGTTACGTGATGATTATGAACCCGTCCGTTTGAACGCCGCTTACGCACTCGGCGCGATCGGCGAACCGTCTGTTCCGCAACTCATTGAGACACTCGGTGATGAGAACGGACCCACCCGACGGATGGCAGCTTACGCATTGGCCGCAGTCGGCGCGCCAGCAGTCCCCGCCTTAAGTGAGGCATTACAGCACACAGCGGATGCCGTTCGGATTGAAGTTAGTTATGCCTTAGCACAGATAGGGGACGCAGCGGAACCGGCGATTCCAGCGTTGATGGAACGGATGAAAGACGAATGTGCTGAAGTCCGCCGCTATCTCCCCGAAGCTTTTGGAAGTCTCGGGTCAACCGCCGCGCCTGCCGTGCCGCACTTAACCGATATGGTTGCGGACGATGACGACAAACAAGCACGCTTTGAAGCAGCATTAGCATTGGCACAGATTGGACCCGCCGCAAACGACGCAGTTCCCGTGCTGGCGAAAGCCCTTTGGGACGAAGATCGCTATGTCCGAGACAACACGATCCACGCCCTGAAGCGCATCGACACCCCCGAAGCGGAATCCGCACTGTTTGATTATCTACTGATGGCACGCTGGTGTCCCGTCACAAATCGCCAAAGCACACATTAGTAAGCAACACGTAAATCTCTGGTCGGCGCGCTCTGCAAGCCCGCCGACTTGTAGCTTGTAGCACAAACTTCCCAGTTTGTGAACTATGAGCACCCTCGTAGCACAAACTTCCCAGTTTGTGAACTATGAGCACCCTCGTAGCACAAACTTCCCAGTTTGTGAACTATGAGCACCCTCGTAGCACAAACTTCCCAGTTTGTGAACTATGAGCACCCTCGTAGCACAAACTTCCAGTTTGTGAACTATGAGCACCCTTGTAGCACAAACTTCCCAGTTTGTGGCTATGGGCTGCAACTATATATATGGAGGCTTCCGGCATGCGCTATGAACTCCTCATAAAAAATGGAACCGTCGTTGATCCCGCGCAGGGCATCCATACGCGCAAAGATGTGGCATTCGCGAACGGACGCGTCTCAGCAATCAGCGACGATATACCGACATCCGAAGCGAGGGAGGTGTTGGATGCAGCCGGGTGTTTCGTCACACCCGGGCTTATCGACTTACACGTACATGTCTTCTACGGTGTAAGCCACTTCGGGATTGAACCCGATCCGACATGCTTAGCACGCGGCGCGACAACAGTCGTTGATGCTGGTTCAGCAGGCGCAGACACGTTTCCGGGGTTCCGTAAATACGTCATTGATGTCAGTGATACGCGCATCCTCGCGCAACTGAATATCTCATCGCAAGGCATGCTCACGCAGGAAATTGGCGAGTTAGAAAACCCCGACTATGCAGATGTCGGAAAAGCGTGCCGAATGATTGAACAACATCGCGACATCATTTTAGGGGTCAAGGTCCGGTTGACACGAGAGAGTATTGTCGGCGCGCGGGCAGGCATGCTGCCGTTGCACAGGGCACGTGAAGCCGCCGATGCCGCAGGGCTCCCGATAATGGTGCATCCACAAGACGCGTGGTGTGCGTCTATTGACGATATATTGGCACTCATGGGTGAACGTGATATTCTGACGCACTGCTTTCACGATATGCCGTGCGGTATTTTAGATGAAAACGGTAGAATTCGGGATGCTGTCCATGCAGCGATTGAACGTGGCGTTATCTTTGACGTTGGACACGGTGCGGGGTCTTTCAGTTGGGATGTCGTTCAGAAAGCGATGGCGCAAGGCGTGGAACCCACAACCATCTCCTCCGATCTACACGTCTACAACGTCAACGGTCCCGTCTATGACCTCGTGAATGTCGTTAACAAGTTCCTATATCTCGGTATGTCGCTTGATGATGCTTTGGCGAAAGTGACCAGTATCCCCGCCGAAACCATACTGATGCCCGGACAGGTCGGAACGTTGGCTGTTGACGCGTGGGGCGATGCCGTCATCTTTGAACGCCGCGAAGGGGAATTCCAATTGATTGATGCACGAGGTGAAATTAGGGTTGGAAAACAGAAGTTGGAACCGGTTGTCGTCGTCAAAGGCGGACAGGTGTATCGACAACGGCATACACATGACTAAAATTGTAGGCGAGGTTTCCCAACCTCGCCCTGTTTCCAACCAAGGTAGGTGCGGTTTCCTAACCGCACCGGCTCTTAAAAATAGATTTCCTACCTCATCTTTTTCATTACATCTGTTACGGATGCTGTTCCCCCGCCTTTGGTTTCGCCTTCGGCGCGTTGGAATCCGCTCCGAAACGGATGTGGAGTGCCGCGCCGCCTGCATGTTCTTTTCCGTAAAGCAAATGCTTGATACCCCAGAAAATAACTGTCGTCCCTACCAGCACAACTATCCCCCAGATCAAGGTCTGCCAAACCCAGTCATTGAACAAAAAGAGACTGCCCGTCTGTTTCGGGACCATCTGTGGACCCAATGCTATCAGCACGGTACAAATAATCGCATTGAGCGTGATTACGCCTTCTGTCGTCAGACGATGTGGACTAAAACCGACCAAAGCGCGTTCAAAGTTGAAAATAACCACCCACCATATAAATACGAAATAGAGGAGTTGTCCCTTTCCTAACCAACTCGTCGGAATGAAAGCGAGAGGTTCTCGAAAATGCCCCGACAAAAGCCAGACACAGGCGATACCGAGACCTATGTAGAAAAGTTCAAACCATCCAATCCATCCCCTTGAATGTCGAAACCAACCGACAACAGGCAATCCAAAAAATCGTTCAGGTAAACCCTCGACCAGATCCACCCATGTCCCCGCTGCCTTCCGATAATTGACGTACGTCAGTAGAATCAGCACACAGAACACAGCGAAGATTTCTGTCCACTGTGGTAAATTTGCATTGATTTCTAAGAGCGGTGCTTTGTTAAGAAGCAAGCCGAATGTTATCGCGATCCCGATACCGAAAAGAAAACCTTGCGTCTGCTCCATCACGCTATGCCAGTTCGTGTGCAAATTCGTTTTGTTACCCAGCCAGATGTAGATGAGTTTCAGTAATTGTCCAAATGAAAACGCGATACCACCCGTAAAACCTGTCATCAAGGTCGCAAAAGCGACACCGCTGAGTTCATAACGCCAGCAGTACCCCAACATTCCGATAACCATACCGACACAACCTGCCCAGTTGTCCCCACGCGGCGGTGTCATACGGAGGCGACAAACATTGACGAGCAACAAAAATCCAGCGAACCAACTGATACCCATATACAGCACGAGGTTCGTACCTATATCCAAACCCCCACGGAACAGCGCGACGATGAGTGCAGCGATGATCGCAACCAGTGCTGCCACCCAGTCCGTATCATACCAATACAGCGGACTTTCATGCCGTTGCATCCGTTTCGGTGCTAAAACCCAGTCGATGATCACTGCCTGAAGCGACCAACCGATGAATACTGCCGCGATCGGTGTAAAGAGGAGAGACAGTTGGCTATGCGTCAGGAACGCTGGCAGGGCAGTTCCGGCACCACCAAGGGCTGCCCACAAGAAACCGATAGCAAATAAATTCGCGAACCCATAAAACACAGTCAATGACTGCGACGAATGGCTATACCCGACAACCATCATATAGGACATACTCCCACCGAAAGACCAACCGATCGCACCGAACAGCGCAAAGTAATGAACATGCCGCCACCAATCCTCTCGTCCAGAGAGTAAGGCGATTGCTATCGCAGCGAGCGCACCCGCAAGTGCCGCACCATATTCATGTCCAAAGTTCCCACGGATCCCCCATCCAACACAGAGAGACAATCCACACAGAAGTACCATTTCCCACGGAATAATTGCCATATCCATATCTATAGCCTCCATCTTACAATTGACTTTATTGCTTTATTATGTAGGTTTTCACATTTATTGTCAAACCATAACACAAACCTCTACACCATCTTCCATCCTTCCGTCCTTCCTGTACGCACGATCTCCCGATCGCGACGCTTACTGACAACCGATAACTGAAAATTGAAAACTAAAAACTAAAAATTGCATCTATTTCGTGTACGTGATACGATAAACGCATATCGAAAGCGTTATCTACTGGAGGTTAGAATTTATGAGTCGTGTACGAATAGGTGTTATCGGATGTGGCGCAATCGCACAGGTACATCATCTTCCCAATCTTACCGCACTCCATCGTGAATTTGAAGTGCCAATTGTCTGTGATCTCTCTCACGGTGCCGCAGAAGCAGTCGCGAAGCGTTTCCATGTACCGCAATTCGTAACAGATTACACGGAATTGTTAGCGACAGATGTGGAGGCGGTTCTACTCTGCCACGGTGACCCGAAGACCGAAGTCGCACTCGCCGCGTTTGCAGCCGGGAAACATGTCTTTATTGAGAAACCCGTCTGCTTCTCATTTCAAGAAATGGATGCGATGCTAACGGCACAACGTAAGGCTGGCACTGTTGCACAAGCCGGTTATATGAAGGTGCATGACCCGGCTTTCCAATTCGCTAAGCGCGAAGTCGATACGATGGACAGTTATCGCTTTGTTCAGATCAATCATCTCCATCCCAATAACAGTTTACACCTGAGCCAGTTTGATGTTGAGCGGTTTAACGATGTTTCACCCGATGCATTTAAACCAGCAGGCGCAGCGCGTGAAAAAGCACAAGCAGAAGCCATCGGAGACGTGTTATCACAAGCCGGACTTGAAACCGATGTCCAAAACAAGGCAGCACGGGTGTTCTACCTACTTGCAGGCAGCATGATCCACGACATCTATAGCTTACGGGTAATGCTCGGCTCACCGAGCGAAGTCATTAGTGCGGAAGTTTGGTCTGATGGACGTGGCGTGAGCATTGTGTTTGCCTATCCCAACGGCGCGCGCTGCGTCGCGACATGGGTAGACTTACCAGATCTCTGGGACTTTAAAGAGACCTTAGAAATCTACGGCGATAACAAACGGGTTATCGTTTCATATCCGACCGGTTTTTCACGCGGTATCCTGTCAGAGGTAACGATACACGGAATAGATGCAGATGGCACAACCTATAGCAAGACCCCCGCTATTGAATGGGAAAGTGCTTTTGTTCGGGAATTGCGCCATTTCCACGCATGCATCACGGAAGATGAGACGTGCTACACTTCACTCGAATCTGCCCGAAACGATATAGCACTGATTATTGATGTTGTGAAGTGCTATGTGAAACAGCAATCTGTTGTCCGTGAAACTAAAAAGAAGTAGAGGTGGGAAGTCTGGGCAGACATGTAGACCTGCCCAGACGAATTAAAATGAGACAGGCACAGGGACCTGCCCTTACAGTCGGCTTCGGAATTATTCCTCTTCCGCGGGGTCCGCAGGCTCCGCGGGTTCTACCGGTTCCACGGGTTCCCCAATTTCTTCTGGCAGCATACCATCAACGATTTCCTCTGGAATCATGCCATCTACCATTTCTTCACCTATTATTGTGACGGAGGCACCTTTGAGACCAATCACAATAAACCCGTCAATATTAATTGTAGTTTCGACAGTCGGTGGGGGTCCGAAATCCGGTGGGAATGGGAATTCATCTAAGGGTGGAAAGTCTTCAGGAAATGGTAAATCTGGTGGAATCTCACCGTCTTCAGGTATTTCACCGTCTTCAGGCATCTCACCGTCTTCAGGCATTTCACCATCTTCAGGCATCTCACCATCTTCAGGTATTTCACCATCTTCAGGTATTTCACCATCTTCAGGTATTTCACCATCTTTGGGCATCTCACCGTCTTCAGGGAAGGGTAGGCCTTCTGGTGGGAAAATGTCTGGTGGTGGGAATTCTTCAGGCGGAAACGCGTCTGGAGGAGGTCCCAACGACTCAAGCGTTATTGTGATTTCGCTTGGATCTATCTGCGCTTCCTCTATCTGTTTGATGAGTTCCTCCAGATTCTCAGGCAACGGCTTTGGTTCTTCGCCTGGTCCATCGAAGTCAAAGGAATCGGGACCAAAGAATGGATCGGGCGGGCCGAAAGCGTTCCCAGAAGTTACAGTGAGGCGTGCATCGCCGGCCGGGAAATCCTCCGGAACCTCAAGTGTAACCTCGCGCTGAATCGTCCGCTCGTCACCCGCTGCGCTCCAGTGCGGAAGTAGTACAACTGAAACCGTGAGATCTTCACCAGGTGTGATCCCCTCCTCCGGAACAATAACCTTGTGAATATCCGCCAACATAATTTGCGGTTTATCGTGGAGAGAAATTGACACATCCCTCAATGTGGCTTGCCCCGCACTGTTTGAAAGCGTGTCTGTGAAAGCGTAGACGAGCCGGTCAATGTTTAGCAGCACATCGAAAAACGGATCCGAAGACGCACTCCGAAACGATTCCGTGTAGACAGTTTCTGTCTCTTTGAACTTGAGCGTGATAGTTCCGTCCACTGTAGCAGAACTTATTTCCTGACGGACGGAATCCATCGTAAGAGCCACAACAATAGGCAAGAACGATTCCTGACCATAAGCTACCTTGTGATTTTTCTCTACTATCGGACCGTTGCCTGCTTGATAAGCAACCTTCACCGGAATCATTGACGGCACCGTACCCAGTTCGCCAACAATCGCTGGGGTGAGGTCCTTGGTGATTGTTCCGATCGGATTTCCATAAGCAGATGAAGATTTGTAGGGTATCTGTAAGTTGGAAACGATACCGTTGGTAACGGCGCGGTAAACCGGTAATGCCGACTTGCCAGCACCGACCATCGGGTGTCCGAACGCTACAAATGTACCATCATCGTAGACTTGTGTCACCGTTCCGAAACCAATGCTGTTGACGACATCGCCTGTTGATACAGCCACACCGATCATATCGCCAGCGGCGAGTCTTGTCGTCACCGTCGGCGGCGCTGCGGCAGCATCCCCAATATCGGCAAATAATTGGAGAAAATCGAAGCGGGAGCCTTCCAGATGTGATGAAAGCTGTTCAAGTCTATGGGCTTGTATCCCAGAGATCATGAGTGGGGTCTTCACCGGTGTATATGCCGCTTGGATACCCCCTCCTGGAGCCGCTGGCGCACGTTCTGCTGCCAACATTTCGCCAAAGGTTTGGTGGTGGATCGCAGCTTCCATTGCATCAATTGGCGTTACCCAAAAGCGACTCGGTGCCCTGGTGAAGGCATCACCATAAGCGAGTGCCCCCATAATCCGTCCAGGAGGACCGACCGGACTCCCAGACATACCCTGGGCGATGCCACCCATCGCTTCCGCCATTTCATCCATGAGTTCAAATTCATAGATTGGATAGCCGAGCCCGAAATCTCGAATCCCACGGAATTGTGCATCAAGGACAACCCTGTTTGTGCCTTCTATCACTGTGACAATTTGGGCGGGTGTTTTATCTGTCAGCTGTCGCGCTTCGTCCTCATACATATTTTCGAGGACGACATCGCCTAAGAGCGGCGCGCCGCTAAATGCCGATGCTTCATCAATGACCGCAGGATTCTCGACTTCTGTCTGCTCCTCATCAGAAGAACAACCAAACTGGCCGAGAACCAACATGGCGATGCTTGCGAGCACAAGAAAGTTTCTCATATTTATTCCTCCAGAGTAGAGTTTCCCCTATCTGTTTATTTTTTAATTTTTTAAGATGGGACTCACACAAAGTTTATCAATTTTGCTTGAAGATAAATTAACAATACGTAAATCCCGCTAAAAGAAAGCGCCCTACCTTAAAGACGCTATTTATATAATTGCGTGCAAGCCTGAGTCGCATTAATATGAGTTCGCTGAAGCGCGTGAATTACCACGCAACCCAGCCACCATCAACTGCGATTGTTTGGCCTGTCACCCAGTTCGCGGCATCTGATGCTAAAAATAGCACAGCACCGACGACTTCATCCACCTCACCGACACGTCCCATCGGAATACGGCGGACAACATCTTCATAAAACTCTTTACGTTGCAGTAGCACATCCGCGAGCGGTGTCCGTGTAAACGCTGGGGCGACAGCGTTCACTGTGACGTTATGCGGCGCCCATTCAACTGCGAGTCCTTTCGTTAACAGAACAACACCACCCTTGCTTCCCGAATAGGCAGTACGCAGCGGACCGCCTACCAATCCCATCGTTGAAGAGATATTGATAATCTTCCCGCTTTCGCGGGCGATCATCGGTTTGACAAGCGTTTGTGTCAAGAAGAACAGACCTTTGAGATTCAGATCGTAGATCGCATCCCAATCCTCTTCGGTTAACTCGAGTGCTGGTTTCGGACGGTTCGTACCGGCGTTATTGACAAGCACATCCACTCTACCCCATACGTCAATCGCGGCTTGCGCGCCTTGAGCAACCTGTGCCAGATCACTGACATCAAACACGACGGACTCCGCTTCACCACCGTTGTCGCGAATCTCGTTCGCGACTGTCTCAAGATCAGACAGCGTACGGCTGTTCAAAATGACTTTCGCGCCCATCTGGGCGGCGGCAAGGGCTATGCCTCTACCGATGCCTTTACCGGAACCGGTAATTAACATCACTTTATCCTTCAACTCAAATCCTGGAAATGCCATAGTTTAGCCTCCAATCGCTAATTTCAGCGTGTTTTCTAACAACATTGCGCGCGTCATAGGACCCACGCCCCCCGGAACCGGTGTGATAAACGCAGCCACTTCTCTAACTGCCTCAAATTGAACGTCACCGATAGCCCGTCCGTTTACATGATTAATACCGACATCAATAACAATCGCCCCCGGTTTCACCATATCCGCAGTGATGAATTCAGGTCTGCCGATAGCGACGACAAGAATGTCCGCTTTGCGGGCTTCTGCTTTGAGGTCCGCCGTTCGAGAGTGGCAATACGTGACGGTCGCATTCCGGTTCAACAACATCAATCCCACCGGTTTTCCGACAAGTGGGCTTCTACCAATACAGACTGCATGTGTGCCTTCTATCTTTTCACCCGTCAATTCAATAAGCCGAATGATACCCGTTGGTGTACACGGTGTCACACCCTCGCGGTTAATAAGGAGATTCCCTAAATTGACCGGGTTTAATCCGTCCGCATCTTTGTGCGGCATAACGGTATCAATAACTGCCTCTTTATCTATATGCACCGGCAGCGGCATTTGTACCAACATCCCGTGGATATCCGGTCGGGCATTCAAGGTTTCAATATGCTCGATCAGGGTTTCTTGGGTAATGTCTGGTGGTAGGCGGTGGACTTCGGAATGAAAATGAACCTTCTCACAATCGCGTTGTTTGTGTTTAATGTAGAGCGTTGATGCTGGGTCATCGCCGACTTGCACAACAGCGAGTCCAGGGGTAAATGTAAGTTTTTTGAGTTTTCGCCGGATCCGGCTCCGGACACGCTGCGCAAGGCGGCTCCCATTAAGAAGTTCGGCTGACAAATTCCATTTCCTCCAAATTACGTAGGCTTCTCTGAACTATGGTCAACTACCCAAGCCTAAAGACTTGGGCTTGTTAAGAGCGTCAAACAACGTTAACTGTGTTGCGTTCTGAAAGCCTTTGTCTCGTGCTTCGTTCTTGTTTCTCGTTTCTTCGAGGGTGGTAACCCACCGCTCTCCACGAAGGGCAGCAGCTGCCCTAAGAAGTATGTTTATCGCAGCGTTGTGGTCTCGGTCTAAAACCGTGCCACAAAACTGACATCCAAAAGTGCGTATCGCCAACGAAAGTTTCTTTGGCGACTTCTGACCACAGGAAGAACATGTTTGCGAGGTATGCTTGGGGTCAACTTTGTGGAAGTGGAAACCGTCTCTTTCGGAAACCATGTCTCCACACCACTTAAAGAAGGTTGCCCAAGATACATCGCTGATACTCTTACTGAGGTGTTGGTTCTTTACCATGTTAGATACGCGTAAGTTCTCTGCCACTAATACATTGTTTTTCTCGTGGTGGTAGAGTTTATAGACGAGTTTGCCGATAAAGTCTTGGCGTTTATTGACTGTTCGCTCGTGGTGTAAAGCGAGTTTGTGTTGTTGTTTCTTTCTACGGTGGCTACCTTTTTTCTTACGAGACAGGTCTTTAGAGTGTTTCTGGGTCAGACCTTCTGCTTGGCGATACCAGCGCGGGTTGTCCTCTTTTTCACCATCGGAAGTTGTGAGATAGTGCGTTGTGCCTACATCAACAGCAATCGCATGGGTCGGTTCAACTTTCGGTGTATCGGGCAGTTCACAGGAGATATGAGCATACCAGCCACTCGCTTTTTTTACCAGCGACACTTCTTTCGGATCGCCTTCTAACGGGCGGGGCATGTATATCTTGACTTCACCTAAACCCGGCACTTTGAGTCGGTCGTGTTTCCATGCTGTTTCACGGATAGGCGTCTGGCGAACTTTTACAACTTTTTTCTCTCTGTCTTTTGTCTTTCGCTGAACAACTTTCGGATATTTGCGAAGTTTCCACGACATAGACCTAATCCGTTTATGGTGTCTTGGATAGCCTTTTTTCGCAGCACCGGCTTCGCACCGGCTATAGAAACCGTCGTAAGCTTTGTCCGTGCGTTCCAAAATACACACTTGCATATCTTGGGGCACTTCACGGAAGTCGGCATATTTTTTACGAGCCACTGTCAACTTCTGTTGCTGAGCGTAGCAAGACACCCGTTCACCTTCAGTCTCCCACGCAACCTTGCGATCATGGCGAGCAGAGTTCTGAAGTTCACAAAGGTGGTCTAACCACCGTAATAATGTTTGTTCCTGTGTTTGTGTCGGATACACAGGGCACCTAAAAGTTATATTCATGGATGATCAGGTATCAGGATTTTATCCCCTAACAAGTGGGAGGCAAGTCCGCAACCTTGCGGTTACGCTTGTTAGACTTGCCAACCTGATACTCTCATTATACTACTTTTTTAATCCAGTGTCAAATCTTTTTTCAACCGTTGGGTCTAATGCACTCAGGCGGTTTTTCCTCCCAAGTCTAAAGACTTAGGCTTCCAAACCGAAATGTAGGTGAATGGTGTATCAATTGTTCAACCCACCGTAAATAAGTTCAATAATTTAGTATATCACATACCCTGTTTTCATGCATCTTTTTTCGCTTTAATTCATTTACCCCCATTTTTTTGTGAGTATAGATTATAGTTGTTATAGGTTGTTGTGTGTGCGAGAAAGTCAATAGGTTGCTAAGCATGTGTCGCCTCTGCATCGACAGTCTTCAAGAGAAGTCAGAAGTGCTTGAGAAGTCCAAGTCTGCGTCAAAACATCCTTAATCAGAGTAATAACAGCATGAAGTTTGCGTTTCGTATTGCGATGCGCTGCGACGGGTTGTATGGCTTTCTCATAACAGAGAAAGGTGAGTCCATAAGTTAGACAGGCAATGAACCATAAAAGTGCGATGCGTGCTTTCTCGGTTTTTTTCAAAACGATATGTCGGAATCCGAAGCGCGTTTTGATGTCTCTGAATCCGTGTTCGATCTGCATTCTGCGTTTGTAGCAGTGAAGGATTTCAGCGTCTTGATAGACATTTGAGATGAGATACATAGGTTCTTTGAAAGTCGGGTCTCTGTAGACATAAAGGTTGAGCGGTATCTGGTGTTTTTGATGATAAAGGACGTTTGAATAGCCGCCGGTGTCCGTGTCATCAAGTTTCTTTGTGTTGCCTTGGTGGGTGATACCGACGTTGCGACAGATACGCATGACGAAGGCGATGTGCTTTGACCTGAGAAAGCCAATGACGTATTGTGCGCGTGCGAACCCTCGATCAAAGACGAACAAGGGTTTCTGTTTTTGAGTTCCGAGAACACTGAGTGTCAGATCATTGACTTTCAGACAGAAGTCCTGAATGAGAGTATTATGACTTTTATAGGTCATGTTTCGGATCTCTTGATCTTCATAAACTAACCAAAAGATAGGTATAGCACGGTTTCTAAACGGGATAGATGCCACGAGTGCTTTCCAACCGTTAGGGAGGTCGGTCTCATCAATGAGCACATAGAAGTAATGTTGTGTCCTTGTCCAGACCCAGCGACAGACGAAAAGACACCACGCCTCCATCAGCGCATCAAGGGGTAAAGGTGTTTCAAGGAACCGAAGCAACCGTTTTTGTTTCGACTTCTCTTTTTTCACGACGATCGGCAGACGCGCGGCGATGGCGTTGATGCGAAACGTTTTCGCAACAGCGACTGCCAAGATAACGAACAGTAGATTTCGCAGGCTCGTTTTTTTGACATCGGGTGTGTAAAGTTTTTGTCACGGTTTCCTTAATTTTTTGATAGGACAGGTTTGTTTACATAGCACTCCGCTGGAGTGCAAGAGCAGGTGAGAATCTTTTTCTATAGATATATTGCTCCGCTGGAGCAAAGAGGTATCTTTAAAGATAAAGACTTCTTCACGCCGGAGGCGTGATATATCTATAGAAACCAATATCGTCCGTAGCTGCACTCCAGCGGAGTGCTATGTGGGGTGGCGAGGTATCAATCGGGGTAAAACCGCCTCTATAAGGGAACGCTGCCAAAATATTTACACACCCTTTGACATCAACATCCTTGAAAACTTCTGAAAAATGTGTTATCATTTTCTTTGGATGGACCCATTTGGGGTATATCCGCATTTCATAAAATACCTCCATACATTTTTTACACTTCCTGTAAAAATTTTTGTTTCTGTATGGAGGTATTTTATCACGACATCCCTAACTTCCCTATACTTTTCTATCAATACCCTTTACAACACAACCCTTAAAAAGAAAATGGGGGTAAATGAATTTTCGCTTTAAAGCTATTTATCGTAAATTGAAAAAATATGGGGATGTTTTCGTAGGGGTGTTTTAGCTCTCGGTTTTCTACCCAAATTTTGGCGGACCCGGCCCGGTAGGTGCATAACCCTGAGTTTTTAGACACAAAAGGTTGACCTTTTCTCGTAGGTGCTGTATCATAAAAGAAAAAGGTGGGTGAGAAAAAATGATTCATGTAGGTGTGGGACATTCACATGACCTCTCCACTGCCGAAGCAGCGGAGCACGCAACACGCCTGGCAATGGGGAACGCTGGTATTGCTAAAGCCGACATCGCCATCGTATTCGCAACCATTAACTATCAAACGGAATATGAACAGTTATATCAGGCAGTTCACGCCAACTCCAGTTGTGAGGAACTCGTCGGGTGTACGGGGATGAGCATCTTGACTTCTGCGGGTGAGTTTGAAGAAGAACCTACCCTTGCTGTGATGGTTCTCCGCGGTGAACAACTTTCCGCAGTCTCTTTTACTGCACAAGGAACGGAATCCGAGGTTGGCGAACAGATACAGGAACGTATTCAAACAGAACTACGCGACGGTTCACTGCTGGTAATTTTTCCAGATATTCGTGCTGTGAATCCGGCGGAGCTCATAAAGCATATCGGTGGGGACAGTGCTGCGCTGCCTGTGGTGGGTGCTGCTGTTTCGGGCGACGGAACCGGCGCACAGATGTACCATTGGCAAGGCACAAAAGCAACGGAGGGTGGTGTCGCAGGGCTTCTTTTAAGCGGAAATTTCAGCACGGAAATTGGGGTCGCACAGGGCTGTCAACCTATTGGCAAACCGCGTGAGGTCACAAAAGCCGACGGGCGCGTCATCTTTGAGTTAGACGGTGAACCAGCGTTGGAAAACTTTAAAGGCGCGTTGCAACTGCTAACGCAGGACGATATTCGCCGGTCAGGCGGCACTGTCTTCGTCGGGATTGCGATGGATGATACAAACGAAAATCCGACCCGCGGCGATTTTCTGATTCGCAATCTTGTCGGTATTAATGAGCAACATGCTGCTATTGCTATATCCGAAGAAGTAAAAGAGGGACAGTTGGTGCAGTTCCATCTGCGGAACCCACTTGCAGCTGCAGAAGAAATTCAGGTAATTATCGCACAATTGGCTGAGAAAACCCGGGAGCAACCCCCCGCGTTTGGACTCTACTTTAACTGCTTAGGGCGTGGCAAAGGGCTTTATGGCACCGCAAATCACGACATCAGCGTTATCCAAGAAAAATTTCCCGGGCTACCTGTTATCGGGTTCTTCGGGAATTCAGAGTTCGCACCCATTGGTGGACATAACTTCGCACACGCGTATACTGGCGTGTTTGTACTTTGTAGCGCAAACTAAATTCATGGAGTTAAACAATGAACGAAGAACTTTTTGTCGCTCAGGAATTCACACCTCTCAACGGATTTACATCCGGGATTGAGGGACCTGCCTGCGACGCAGCAGGCAATTTATACGCTGTCAACTACGCAAGACAACACACCATCGGTAAAGTAACGCCTGATGGGACGGCAAGTGTTTTTGTGGAACTACCGACCGGTAGCATCGGCAACGGCATCCGTTTCAACAGCGAGGGTTTCATGTTTATCGCGGATTATACCAATCACAATGTTCTCAAGGTGGATATGAATACGCGGGAAATCAGCGTCCATGCACATGAACCGGCAATGAATCAACCCAATGACATCGCTATCGGCGCGAACGATATTCTCTATGCCAGTGATCCGAATTGGGGAGCCTCAACCGGACAAATCTGGCGTGTGGATACCGATGGAAAGGTAACGCTCTTGGAAGCGGACATGGGTACGACAAATGGGATTGAAGTGAGTCCGGATGAAAAAGTACTATACGTCAACGAATCCGCACAACGCAACGTCTGGGCGTATGACCTGTCCGCCGAAGGAGAAGTTAGCAACAAACGGTTACTGATTCAGTTTCCTGATTTCAATATGGACGGGATGCGGTGTGATATTGAAGGCAATCTCTATATCACTCGGCACGGCAAAGGAACGGTCGCAAAATTATCACCCGGAGGCGAGGTGGTACTGGAAGTACAGTTAACAGGGAAGCTTTGCACGAATATTGCTTTCGGGGGGCCAGATGGACGCACGTGCTACGTCACAATGGCAGACCGTGGAAATGTAGAGGTGTTTCGTGCAGATCTACCGGGCAGGAGTTGGCAGCTGTTCCAATAGATACTTTTTTTCTATAATACCGAAGTCTTGACAAATTGCCCGATTTGTGGTAATATTGTACATATTAATTACAATCTCTATGGAGGTAACTTATGAAACAACTATTTCTAATCTTATTCCTTGTATCGGTATGCACCACTTTTGCCACTGCCGATTTGCTCGAAGGGCTTGTCTTGTACATGCCACTTGACGAAGGAAACGGTAAAGCAACCGAAGATTTCTCAGAAAACGGCTTTGACGGTGAACTCAACGGCGGCGCAAAATGGGTTGATGGCAAATTTGGGAAAGCACTCGAATTTAGCGCATCCAGCGATTTTGTCGCAATTGAAGATGACGCAGTTTTTCACATTGAAGATGAAATCACACAAGCCGCTTGGGTTAATCTCAACCGACTGCCGAGCGCACACGCTATTGTTTTCGGCACCCGTATGGGCGGTGGTGGAAGACATATCGGATTCGGCTACGGGATGAATCCCCAAAACGGCATCAAGGTTTGGACAAACGGTGCCGGTGGTGGGTTCTTGGACATTAACGATAACAAAACCGGCTTGGATACTGGGAAATGGTATTACCTCTCCTATACCCACACATCGGATAACAAAGGCAAGGTCAAAATTTACGTGGATGGCAAGGTAACCCACGAGCAGGATTCCAATAATCCGGTAGCACCCGCAGGGGCTACGAGCCGAATTCAGATCGGGACATGGTCCGGTGAAGCATGGCCCGGTATGGTTGACGAGGTGCGCCTCTGGAACCGTGCGCTTTCTGATGATGAAATGGAACAGAGCATGGAGATGGGTGCTGATGAGTTCTTGGCTGTTAATCCGAAGGACAAACTCGCCACGTCTTGGGGCAAAATTAAGAAACTTCGCTAACTGAATAACTGAAATGAGGCGGCAATTTTTGTCGCCTCTCTCCTTATCTTTAAGCCCTGAAACACTATGGAACAATACGAACCCGTTCTAAAACGGCTCGAAAAAACAGCGAAACAGTATACCAATATCGCGCCCGAGAACGGGCAATTTCTCTCTATTCTTATCCAATCCATTCAGGCGCGAAACGTCCTTGAAGTCGGAACAAGTAACGGATACTCCACCATCTATCTCGCCGCAGCCCTGAAAAAGACAGGCGGTAGGCTCATCACGCTGGAGTTTGATCCAACACGTGCAGCTGAAGCAAAGGCACACCTTCAGGAAGCCGGACTTGACAGTATCGTTGAGGTCCGCATCGGAAACGCACTCGACGAAATCCCGAAATGTGACACAACCTTCGACCTTGTGTTCCTTGACGCAGAAAAAGGCGAGTATCGACGCTATCTGGAATTGGCGTTGCCGAACATCCGTCCGAGGGGTTTAATTGTCGCTGATGACACCGTAACCATGCGCGACGAAATGCCGGACTATGTCGAATTCGTCTTTAACACGCCAACACTACATTCTGTCGATATCCCGTTAGATGATGGTGTCATTTTGAGCTATAAAACCGAGTTGTAGTACGTTCTTGTGTATTAACATTGAGAGAGGATGTCCAAAATTTCACTACAATCTAAACTCTCAGACAAATCTACCCGTTTCAGTGAATCCGTCATCCGTGGCATGACGCAGCTCTGTCTGCGCTACAATGCGATTAACCTTTCTCAAGGCACGCCAGCGTATCAACCGCCTCCCGAAGTCAAAACCGCCGCGATTGAAGCGATCCAAGAAGGATATAATCAGTATAGCATCACATGGGGCGCACCGTCCTTTCGAGAAGCAATCGCCCAGAAGATGACGACGTTTAACGACATCCCGACAGATCCGAATAAAAACGTCACTGTCACCTGCGGTTCCACTGAAGGCATGCTTTCCTCGCTTCTCGCCATCATCAACGCTGGCGACGAAATTATCATCTTTGAACCCTTTTATGAAAACTACGGACCGGATACGATCATCTCTGGTGCAAAGCCGGTCTATGTCGCATTGCAAGAGACACCAGCACCTGACGGTACTGTCCACTTTACTTATGATCCTGCAGAACTCCAAGATGCCTTCTCTGCTAACACAAAAGCGATTATCATAAATACCCCAAACAACCCCCTCGGCAAGGTATTTACGCGTGACGAACTGCAAGAAATTGCAGATCTCTGCTGTGCCTATGACTGTCTCGCGATTACCGATGAAATCTACGAACACATGATCTACGATGAAAAGCCCCATATCAGCATCGGCTCCCTGCCACAGATGCGAGATCGGACGATTACCGTGTCAGGGTTGAGCAAAGCGTACTCTATGACAGGATGGCGGTTGGGCTATGTCATCGCACCCGAGGTTTTAACCAATGCGATCCGAAAAATGCACGACTTCCTCACCGTCGGCGCGCCGCATCCGCTTCAGCGTGCCGGGGTCGTCGCTCTCAATCTGCCATCAAGTTACCATAAAGAGTTGGTAGCGAAATATGATAAGAATCGCAAACGTCTCGTGAATGACCTCACAGAAGCCGGATTCCTTTGCCATCAACCGGAGGGCGCATATTACATTATGACGGACATTACCGGGTTTGGGTTTCCCGATGATACAACCTTCGCGCACTGGTTAGTGAAGGAAATTGGGGTAGGCGGTGTCCCCGGTTCCAGTTTCTACAGTCGTCCACAGCTCGGCAAAACAAAGTTCAGATTTATGTTCAGCATGGCGGATGATATCCTCGCTGAAGCCGCCGAACGCTTGATGCAGATCAAAACGAAAATTTAAAAAGAGACACCGATATGGACATCTCCCTTGAAAATGAAACGCTGAATATCTACAGAAAAGAAATTGAGGCACTTCTTCAACGTGATGAAAAGTATAGGACTTTAGGGCCCGCTGAACTTGAAGCAATTGTGAACGCGTTTGAATTCACGCTAAAAAACGGACGCGAAAAGGTCAGAGCCCAAATGCTTTATGATCTTATCCATGAGAAAAGGGGCAACTAATATGCTGCTCGAACGGATACGCCTTAAGACTTTCGGTTGTTTCCAACAGCAAGATTTTGAGCTGCATGACGGCATCAATCTCATCTTTGGTCCCAATTTCAGTGGGAAAAGCACGCTTGTCAACGCTATTTTCTTCACGCTGACGGGGAAACCGATTGTACCGCGCGTTGATGCTTCAGCCATCAAGAGTGCTAAAGCCTATAGCGGCACTGCAGGGCTCCAATTCGTCGTGAATGGCGAACGCTACCAACTCTTCAGAGCCACCGGTAAACGGATCCAGCTCCGTAGTGAAAAAAACGGCGCGTGGCAGGTACTTTTCGATGAGAAACGGGTCAGGGTAACAGAGGCGTTGTTGCAAGAACGGTTCGGTATTATGCATGAACAACTCGCACTTACGACTTTCCTCCGTGAGGGCGAAATTTTTGAATTTCTTGCGCGTCAGTCCACCACGCGGCGCGATATTCTCCATACCCTCCTCGGTATTGACAGACTCATACAGGTCCGGCAGCGGTTCATTGATACACGTCGTATCGCGAAACGTGAACAAGGCAGAATTCGCGCCCATCAGAATAGTCTCCGGTTCAATGCACAAAATGTAAACGAAGCCGAGATCACACGGATTGAAGCAAAGTTAAAAGACTTAGAAGCCGCTTATGGTGCTGAGACCGGCGATTCCGCACTCATCGCAGAGTGGGTGCAGCATCAGAGCCGTTTACAAAAGCAGTTGGACACCCTTACACAACAGCAGAATGAGGCACTGGGCGGTTTTAACGATATTGGGCAGCTACGAGAGATAATAACTGATATCGAAACTGCGATTCAGGAAGCCTCCGGATTAGAAGCAAAACGAGATAAACTGATACAACGGACCGGTCGCCTTGAATCCGAAATCGCAGCGCTAACGAGTGTATGTAACACGCTCCGAACACTCATTGAAAGTGACGAACAGCACTGTCCGACCTGTTATCAGCAGGTTGAACAAGAAGTCGTACAACGGATTGTAGATGAAAAAGCGGAAGAGAAATCGCAACGCAGTGCCGAGTTGGTGACACACAAACAAGCGTTAGAAACGGAAACTGAAAATTTAAAGAGCCGGCGCGAACTCGAACAACGCCTCCAGACTTTGCAAACACTTTCAACGCAATGTCAACAACGCGCCAAAGAGATTGATAAGATTCAGACTGAACTTGAAGCACTTACATCCCGGTTGAGTGAAAGAGGGGTCCAACAGAGCGAACAGATCCCCGCAACGCTTGATAAACCGCAATTGAAGGCACAGATTGATAGCGAGCGTGAACGACTCGGCAAACTCAAACAGGAGGAAGCCGTCCGTTTAGACAGACTCGGCGCGCTCCAACGGGTCAACAGAGACGCAGCGAAAGTTGAAAGGACACTCCTGAGCATAGAACTCGCCTGCACCGGGATTGACAAGACTATTGAAGCACTCCAACGGCAAATCCTCAAACCCGCTGAGGACGAATTGCATCACTGGCTCGACAAGATGCAACTCTTTTCTACTTCCGGCGGGAATGAGGGGCAAACGCGCGTCGACTTACAACGCGATCATCTACTTCCCTCCCTTAATATAGATGGTGCAGATCGGAGTCTCATGTTGCTCAGCGGTAGCGAGAAGATGTTCCTATACCTCTGTTTCAAAGTTGCCCTCGCCAAAGTTTTAGGCAACCCCGGGTTCTTCGTGTTCGACGATCCAACCCTCCATTTAGACGGCGAACGGAAAACATTGATGGTAGATTTCATTCATCAACTCGCCGAAGAACACCAAGTCATCGTAACGAGTTATGATGAAGATGTGCGCGCGGGGCTCGAAGGCGCGCATCTCATTGAAATGAGGCGAGAAGCATAGGGAAATGGGAAGTTGACTTTATTGCTCTCAATAGGATACACTTATAGTGAAGCCCATAAATAAGTGGACATCTTTGTAGCATAGGCTGTTAGCCTGTGCCAGTCTGAATACCTGTTATAGGTATTCAGACTGTTTGAGAGTGCCCAATTAACTATAGGTTTTACTATAATGTCATATTACTCCCACCGATGAGGAAAAGCAATGAGAACGTTTGGAACCGAAGACCCCGTGTCCCCAGAGAAAAATTACGTTGTCAGCCGGTAGGTTGGGTTGAACGGATTCCACCAAAACGCTGAAAACTAACACAAGGCTCAATCCGCACCAGAGAGGGCACGCCAAACAGAAAACCGAGAGAAACCCAACGCTTTGGCTTTGAAGATTCCGTGATGCTGACAGCGTAAAGTTGGGTTTCACTCCGTTTTTGAATGGATATGGCAGGACATTGACTTTCAAGTGTGTTTGGCACATATCAATATCCAACTCCTCAACACCGTTCAACCCAACCTACCAGACTTCAAGAGGAAGCCACTGAAAGTCTACTAAATTGACACCTATGGTGTGTTTTATTCCCCAACCGACATTTAATTATCAAACTCACGTAATTTTATTAAATTTATTTGTTTTTCCCTAAAAAATACCATACAATATTAGTTATATATAGGTTTTACAATTTTCTAATTTAAATATAAAAAAAATGACTGATTATACCTAACCCAAGTTGCTACGAACAAGGTTTTAGGGATAAGGGAACCCTCACCTCTGCTGGCGAGGATTCAATCCCCGCCTTCCTTAATGTCGAAATAATTGCGGACTTTACGATAAAGTCTAAACATAACCTAAAATTAACTTCCCAAAAAGGAGAAATATGCATGAAAAAAATACTATCGTCCATACTCACGCTTCTCATTCTTGTGACGTTGCTTATATTTTCCGCTAATGGCTTTGCCCAGCAGGTGCCTTTTGCCAACGTCCCGTTTGATGCGACTAACATCCCTGAACCTGTTCCGCCTCCAGCGGTTGTCCAGGACTTTTTTCAATTAGATCCCTATTATCAACAATGGATCAATGTTAGAGGATTCCCAGTGTTGGCATCAGCAGAGGTAAGTCCTTACGCCCTAAAGGAAGTCGCATGGATCATCTATCAGATGATTGGGCATCGTCCAGATGTTCTAAAGATAATGGCAGAGCGCACGGTACGCTTTGTCATAGTTCCTCATAACAAACATACCTCTGATATGCCAGAAAGCAACACGGGTCGTCTTAGTTTTTTTTGGGATGTAAGTCATCGTGCTGTACATTGTAAAGGTTGTCCAATAACGAGTAAAGCCGAAGAAAGTCTAATTGGTAAATCCGCCTCACCGATTCATAATTTTGGTCATCTGTTCCAGGACTGGGGATTCAGTGGGATTGATCCAACGTT
Organism: uncultured Poribacteria bacterium; assembly: GCA_951828385.1. GTDB lineage: Bacteria > Poribacteria > WGA-4E > WGA-4E > WGA-3G > WGA-3G. The sequence goes on along the minus strand of OX639973.1, from coordinate 441,904 downwards.
TAATAATCGAGTGAAAGGACTCTATAATATGGCAATATCGGAGGGGTTGTATCAGAATCGCTATGCTGGCACAAACACGGTGGAGTATTGGGCAGAAGGAGTCGACTCTTGGTTTGATGACGCTGATCCAAACTGGAATGTTGCTCCGACGCGGTCAGCGTTGAGAAAATATGATCCGCGCCTTGCGGAATTGATGACTGAAGTTTTTGGCGATGGCGATTGGCGATACACGCCACCCGCGACTCGGACACATCTCCCGCACCTCCAAGGGTTCGATCCACAGGAAGCACCCAGATATCAACGACCGGTAAGGTTATTAGAACTTGAGAGACAACTGGAGGATCCAGATAGCGATGGCGACGGCAAGTGGGCGAACTTAAAATTGCACGATCCGAGCGAGCTGCCTCGCCTGCTGAATTCAGCCGCAAGAGAGAACCGTCATCGGACAGAGACAGATCTTATCTTTGTGAACCTTACAGGCACAGAGATTTCGCTCTATTTTTTCGACGCTGATGGTAGGAGAAACTTCCGTCAGCGTATTGATTCCCGCAACAATTGGCATTTCTCTACCTGGGTTGGTGCTGTCTGGCTCATCCAAGATCACACTGGTAAAGACATTGCTGTGTTTCGTGCTGAAGAACAAGTAGGACGGGTACTTATCGGAGGACCTCCAAGCCAAGACACCTTAGATGTTAACACGGATGGTATTGTGGACCTCTCGGATTTGACACCGATTGCCTCACGTTACGGACACCGTGGGGCGAATCCAGCAGATATTAACAAAGATAGGATTGTGAATATCGTTGATATACTTTTGGTTGCAGGAAGCGTATCTTCTTTGCCGCGACAAGCCGTTAAGACCTTCAAGGCAGCAGAAGTTCAGAAGTGGCTGACCGATGCTAGGCAGCTTAGCATTGAGGATGAATATCAGGAAAAAGGAATTGGTGTTCTGGAACATCTCCTAACAGAGATAGAGTTGCCATCGAAGGCCACGGAGGTAGCAACCGGTCCACTCCGGACGATTTTTGAAGGACACACGAAGGTTGTTTGGTCTGTTGCGTTCAGTCCGGATGGGCAAACGCTCGCAAGTGCCAGTTGGGATAAAACCATCCGATTGTGGAATCTACGCACCCAACAACTCGAAACTACCCTTATAGGGCATACAGAAAATATAATGAGTGTTACATTCAGTCCGGATGGAGAAACGCTCGCAAGTGCCGGTTGGGACAAAACGATTTTATTATGGAACGTCCGTACCGGAGAACTTATTGGAAGGATCAAGGCACATTCTGACGGAATTGAGTCTGTCTTGTTCTCTCCTGACGGAGAAACCCTCGCAAGTGCGAGTGCAGACCGAACGATTCGGTTGTGGAACGTAAGAACCAGACAACTTGAAAGGACTCTCACTGGGAGAACGAGAATCAGGTCAATAGCCTTCAGTCCTAATGGGTTAACACTCGCAAGTGGTAGTAGGGAAGGTGCCATCCAGTTGTGGGATCCACGCACTGGACTACTTCAAAGCACTCTCACCGAACAAGCCGGTTGGGTTAATGCCGTTGCGTTTAGCCCCGATGGAACAATACTCGTAAGTGGAAGTGGTGGAGGAGACAATACCATCCGGTTGTGGGATGCAAAAACAGGACGACACATAAGATCTATCACAGAACATGGAGATACCGTTACATCAGTTGCGTTTAGTCCCGACAGTCAAACCCTTGCGAGTGGCAGTTGGGACAGAACCATCCGATTATGGGATCCACGCACAGGTCAAGAGAAAAAAACGCTCACCAGAGATGTGAGCGTGACGGCTATGGTCTTCAGTCTTGATGGCATGAGACTTGTCAGTGGCAGCAATGACAATAAGGTTCGACTGTGGGAAATTACACCGTTCCTCTCGCAACAACCTATTGATGATAGTGATAAAATCGCCATAAGTGAAATTATGGTTGCTTCAAAGGGAGGAAGTCTACCACAGTGGATAGAACTTTATAATCGCTCGGATACACACCCTGTAAATCTAAAGGGATGGACATTAGAGATTCAAAACCGACGCTCAACGAACTTTAAGGGACGCATTAATGCCACACTCACCTTTAAAGACGGAACTGTTGAACCGCAGGAAACACTCTTGATCATCTCAAAACAAGACCGGGCTTCAAATCATTTTCAGAACGAACAGATTTACAACCTTAGCAATCAACATCCGAATCTTCAGGATATGGTGCTAAGTGAAGAAGGTTTCTATCTGAAACTGAGTAATGCAGCAGGGGAAACGAGAGACGAGGTCGGAAATCTTGATGGCAAAACAAACACTGACGATAAGCCAGCTTGGTTCCTACCAAAAAGTCTTACAGAGGAAGAGACACGGGCCTCAATGATTCGCATCCACGACCATGGGGTGCCTCGCCTTGGGACTGATGCATCTGGCTGGATTTCTGCTGTAAACACGAATCTGGCTACCAGTACGACTACCTATTATGGGCACCCAGACGACATCGGGGCTCCCGGTATTGAAAGTGGTGGCGCGTTGCCGGTCTCGCTATCCCGTTTCCGAGCCGAACTCACCGATGCAGGCGTTAGCATCAAGTGGATTACCGAATCAGAGTTAGACAATGCGGGATTCAACATCCTACGCAGTGAAACAAAGGACGGCGAATTCAAGATCGTCAACCCTCAACTAATTCAAGGCGCAGGCACAACAAGTGAACGCCACACCTACACATGGACAGACACCACTGCTAAACCGAATGTCGTCTATTACTACCAGATAGAGGATATTTCGCACGCCGGGGATCGCAAGCAGTTGGCAACCGTTCGGATGAGAGGATATGTATCCGCAGTCGGTAAGCTCACAACGAAATGGGGCGATTTGAAACTGCAAAAGTAATTATTTCCGATAGGCGAGGTCCCTGTGCCTCGCCATTCTCTTTATGCTGAAGAAGGCAATTACCTAAAACCGCTCAAGATAAATATCGCCATTGTCTTCTTGCGTGTTGCTCCAAACGACCATCCATTTTCCATTTTCAACAGATACCACAAACGGGGGATAGTGTTCCCCTTGGCTCGTAGAGATAGCCACGCCGTCCTTATCCCACAACAGTTTACCTTCTAAATCAATCAACTGCCCATAGATAGCGTCGCGGCTCTCCTCACCGAAATCTTCTCGGTAATCCAGCCACGCCACAAAAAATTGCCCCTCCTCAGTCATTACAATAGACGGTTTGTCCTGATGACCACCTGCGGTGCAAAGCGGAATACCTTCTTGCTCCCAAACGGGTGTGCCATCCGCACGGACGTGCTGTATATACAGATCGGAATAGATATCGCGTTCATCTCTCCAGACAGTGATGAAGCCCCCACTCCCATCACCGACGACCGAGGCGTGCTTCTGGATACCTTCGGTCGTACAGATAGGTACGCCTGTCTCCTGCCACAATTTCCGACCGTCAGAAGAAACCCGCTGCGCATAGAGTTGGTCGTTGATAAAATTTTCATACACCTGCCACAGCACAATAATGCCACCTTCACCATCGGGAATCACACGCGGTTCACCTTGCATGCCCGCCATCGGAGAAACAAGGATCGGAGCATCCCACAACGGCTTCGCATCTAAACTCAGCCGATAGGCCATGATATGCCACGCGTCATAACCGATAACGTCCCACCAAATCACATAGAACCCACCGATACCATCAGCGACGAGAATCGGATCGCTCTGTAGAGATTCCGATGGAAAAACAGGGATGCCGTTAGGTGCCCACATCGGTTCGCCTGCAGCAGTGATCCGTTGGATATAGAGGTCTTGAAATTCAGAACTCCGGCGTTCATCTTCCCAGACGCAGATAGCACCCCCTTCGCCATCGCTCATAATTGCTTGTGTTGACTGGTCTGCTGTATTTATACAGATCGGAATACCATCTGTTTGCCAGAGAATCTCGCCATTGAGATTAATCGCTTGGGCATAGATATCCCAGTTGCTTCTGTCGCGTCTGTCGTTCCATACAACAATGGCGTGTCTGTCGTGTCGAATCATCCGTAACCGACGTTGATTTCTATCTGCCGTGCATATCGCCACACCATTCTGTTCCCAACGCGTTTTCCCTGTAGCATCAACGCGCTGTGCATAGACATCCCAATCCTTTCCAGTACGGTAATCCTCCCACATAACGACAACACCTCCCTCACCATCGTCCACAACCCACGGGAGAAATTGTCCGTCTATAGCCGTCGCGACCGGAATTTCAGCAGATGCCGTTCTGAAGAGGACGCAAGCACCCAAAAGCAGGCCCAAAAGCAGGATAGACAAGTTGTTCAATCGGAAAAAAGCGTTTTGGGAGTCCATAAATTGACCAATGTTCCTTTTGTATATAAATCGAGTGCGTTCCAATGTTGAATCGGGAGTTCAATGTGTGCCAGGGCCGCTGTCGGCATCCGTTCTATTCGTTCCGTCAGGTAATTCACGAGTTGCTCCATCGTTGGGTTGTGTCCAAATACCATGACGCGTTGATATTTGTCCGGCAGTGCTTGTAATACCTCAAAGTAGACCCCCGGAACAGTATCATAAAGCGCATCTAACTTTTTCACTTTTCCTGTGTAACCACACGCTTTTGCCACTTTACTCGCTGTCTTTCGCGCCCGTTTTGCCGATGAAGTGAGAATCCGATCCGGGATTAATCCTTCTTGACGCAAGTGTTTACCCATGCGTGGCGCGTCTCGCTTCCCGCGTGCATTGAGCGGACGATCGTAGTCAGAGAGTTCTGGATAATTCCAGCTGGATTTTGCGTGTCGCATGATGAGAAGGGTTTTCATTGTTGCTGTTGCTCCTTATCTTTTTCTTACATCGTATCACAACCAAGTCGGGGTGTCAATTACAGATATTTCGTAGGTCAGAAAAAACCTTTTCAACACCCTTCAACCCAACCTACGGTACTAATTCTTACAACCGAATTCTGACCGCTGACTGCCTCTAAAAAATTTTGTCTTGCATTCTCAAGGCTTTTGTGATAATATTTAATGAAGAACCTGTCAACCTATTTAGGAGTATATCCGTTACAGGGTTTAAACATAAACTCTGGAGGATATAGATACATGTTAACCAAAATCAACGAGATTCTCACACTGCTATTAGTCGCACTGATGTTTGGTGGTATCAGTGGATGTTATATTGATACTGAGGACGATAGAGATAATGAGCCCCCCGCTGTGCCACGCGGAGTCAGGACTATCACAGGCGACGAACAGGTTATCATTGAGTGGTACCCGAACGGTGAATATGACTTAGCAGGTTATGAGGTGTGGCGCGGACAAGACGGCACCAATTTTGATAGTCTCGCAGACGTATCAGAAAACACAACCCGTTATGTAGACAAAACTGTCCGAAACGGAGAAACCTACTTCTACGCTGTTTCCGCTTATGACATTCACGAAAATGAAAGCGAACTCAGTCCCGAAGACGCTTGGGATACGCCGCGTCCAGAAGGACGAAATATTACGCTTGATGATTATAATATTTTCCCCGAAAGAAGCGGTTTCGATTTCTCGCGACCCGAAAAAGGGAGTCTTTCATGGGACACCCCGGCAACGGATATCTATTTTGCGTTCGATGCTGAACGCAATGCGACTTACCTCTACTCTGACAATGAAACGTTCATGCAAGACTTGGGGTACCACGAGAACCTTGATGCCGTAGATATAGTGCCGAAAGAAGGATATGTAGAGCTATTTGTTGAACTCATTGAGGGGCACGTCTATGCCATCAATACGCCAGATAATAACTTCGCAAAGATTCACGTGCGTGAACTTTATGAGGATGCAGTCGTTTTCGATTGGGCATACCAGACCGATCCAGGAAACGTACAATTGGCACCCTCTCTCAAACGTCCTTGATAAGGAGTGAAACTTCATGAAAAAGGATAGAGAGGTGGTGCAAATACCACCTCTATTTTACATACTTTTGGCGTTTATGCTCTTTCTCAGCATTGGGTTTGGTGACGTCAACGCTCAAACAGCAACGGATGAAACCGATACCGCTGCGAATACGAAATCCGACACCGCCAGCCAAAGACCTTTACCGTTTGTTCCGAGTTATGTGGATGAACCTGAGACGGAACCGAATTACGCACTATTTCGGTCGCATCCAGAGCGGTACTACCCTGAACTTGACCTCCAAAAAGCAAAGCGGTTATCAACTTTTATGCCCGGATTGGGACAGGCTTATGCCGGTAATTATACTAAAGCGACGTTGTTCCTAACTGTTGAGTTAAGCACTTTCGCACTTGCTGGGTATAACATCGCTCGCGCCCTGCATTATAACGAACAAGGGGTCTTTGAGACCGGATTCCAAGATGTCCGAACGGGTGAATTCTTAACGTATGACCAAGGGCGTACGCGCATGAAAAATCATGCATTTTTCAGCGGTATTTTCCTCGCAACAGGCATCGGCATCCATATCTGGAATATCCTTGATGCACCGAAAACCGCTGAAGCCTATAATAATCGAAGATTTTCGCTGCAGGTGCAACAAACAGGGAGTGGTCTTCAATCTCTGGTTTTTACCCATAGATTCTAAAATCGCCGCAGAAGACTTTTATCTCAACACACCTATTGCGAGGACAAAAGCGTGCGTTATGCAAAATACCTAATAATCTTTGCGCTGCTCTTCATCGGGAACATCGCCTTAAGCGATGATTCTCTGTTTCTTGTTGATGCCGAGGACATTGTCCCGAGCCCCCTTCAAGTCGGTGAAAAATTAACATACAATATTAGTTTGAAAAAATTGCCCGCTGGCAAACGGACAGACTGGATTGTTGAAGAACAAGTCGTTAATGGTGCAGATGTTTATCGTATCCAATCTGAAATGAAAACTCGGGCACTTTTCAGGTTCTATAAATTCCGAAGCGAGCAGGAAACGCACTTTAATCCGACAACACTTTCGCCGGTCCGCTTTCAGAATTATGTGCAGGACCGAAAATATCAAGCGGTTGTCAAAATTAATTTCCGTGACGGTAAAGCGGAATATGAAAAGGTCTCGCGTCCAAAACCAAAAGTACCGGAAAAACGTGAGGCAAAAGTACTCGAAATACCGCCCGGCACACAAGATGAACTCTCGCTTATCTACTTCCTACGGTCTAAGCAATTTGTGCTCGGTGAAACCTATTTCTTCCCGCTGCTCGTTAAAGGAAAGGTTCTGAAAGCGACACTCACCGTTGAACGCAGAGAGTTCGTTAAAAATAAAAAATTAGGCAATGTTAGAACAATTGTGTTACGAACCTCAGAAGGCGGCCGCTTCTGGATTACTGATGATGAACGACGGTTACCTGTCAAAATTGAGACAAAGAGCAAAATAGGTGCGATAAAAGCCACTTTAACCGACATTGAAATAGCAAATTAGAACTTACATAACAAACGTTTTGGAGCCGCAAAACCGCTGGTGGCTTGTCAAGGAAATAGAAGTGATAGAACTTTTACGTGAAACAGAAAATTACCAAACGTTGGTGGCGCGCCTCAAAGACGGCAAGAAACTCCCTTGGCTGAGAGGATTGGCAAACGCATCGACTGCCTATCTCCTCGCAACGCTAATTGACGAGTTTCCGAAGAAATCCTTCCTAATTGTGCTGCCCTCACATCGTGAAGCCGAACAGGTGATGGAGGAAATCTGTACATACCGAGCGTACCCCGCTTTACAAACAACACCCACCACTGCCCCACAGTCCGGTATTAATTTCTTCCCCAGTTGGCACCGCAAAATTTTTGACGGGATCGCGCCGCCTAAAAACACTGTCGCAGACCGGATGCGCTGTCTCCAAGGGCTGCTACAGCGAGAACGGAGCATCGTCGTAACCACAACCCAAGCGATGCTTTACAAACTTCCGCCCCGACAGCATTTTGCCGACGCTTGCCGTGTCCTTAATCTCGGTGACGAGATAGATCCCGACGATGTCGCAGCAACGCTTATTCGCGGTGGATACCAGAGCGTTGAACTCGTGGAAGTCAAAGGCGAATTCGCACGCAGAGGCGACATCCTTGATGTCTATCCCTTGACAACGGATACACCCGTCCGAATTGAATTTTTCGGAGATGAAATTGATACCATCCGCACCTTCGATCCGATATCGCAACGTTCAACGGCATCGATTCAATCGGTTACCCTAACACCGCTGCGAGAAGTACTTTCCGATGATATATCCATTGAACATTGGCGCGCCCAAACAGATTCGCTCATTCAGGCACAACCCACACCGCAACTGATAAACGCGGTCCGGGAAGTCACACAACATTTGACAAAAGCAACGTCTCAATATCCGCTTCAAGACTGTCCGCTCAATGATGCAATAGAGGCGTTTTTACCCATGCTTGTCCCGGAAACCGAATTGCTGACGGACTATCTCTCCGATGATACAATCGTCTGCTTGATAGAACCACAGTGGCAACAGCGCGAAGCCTCACAAATGCAGGAACGGACGCAGGAATTGTATCAAAAAAAGATGGATGAATCCAGCCTCATGGTGCCACCGGAGAACCTCTTAGCCTCCTTTGAAGTGCTTAGCGCAGAATTAGAGAGGTACCCCGTCATCTCATCATCTTTGGCACCACCGCGTGAAGTTACCGAGAGTCAATTGACACCGCTGCATTTTGAGATGAAACCGCTCGCCCTACCATCTGGCAACTACCAAACGATCATCAATCAGGTTAAAACATGGGTAGTCGCAGGGAAACGCATCCATCTTTTTTGCGAAACGCCGCAGCAGTTAAAACGCGTAACTGAGATATTAGCCGAGCGTGACTTATTTCCACCAGATATTGACATCAGTGTCGGCGCAATCAGTGAGGGGTTTCTCAACGAACAGTTAAATCTCATGGTTATTTCTGAAGACGAACTCTTCGGAAATCGTCAACGCCGTACCATCCGACACCGACCCCCTACAGATGGCACGCCGATTCTTAGCTTGATTGATCTGAAAGTCGGGGATTATGTTGTCCACGTTTCCCACGGTATTGCTATCTATGACGGGATACGCCGGTTAGCTATTGACGGCAAATCACAAGATTTTCTGATCCTTAAATATAGCGATGATAATACCCTCTATGTACCTACCTATCAAGTAGACCTCGTTCAGAAATATATCGGGAGCAAAGATAACACGCATAAACCTCGCGTGGACCGGCTCGGTGGGACAGCGTGGCATCGACGAAAAGGACGTGTTAAAGCGTCTATTGAACAGATGGCGGATGAACTGCTCAACTTGTATGCCCTTCGGCAAGCCCGAAAAGGATACAGTTTTCCGACTGAGGTGCCGTGGCAAACCGAATTTGAGGCACTCTTCCCGTATCAGGAAACCGATGACCAACTCCAGGCAATTGAGGACGTTAAAACTGACATGGAAGATGAGCAACCGATGGATAGGCTTGTCTGTGGAGATGTCGGATATGGAAAAACAGAGGTCGCCTTGCGCGCCGCTTTCAAAGCAGTCATGGCTGAAAAGCAGGTCGCAATTCTCGTGCCAACAACGATTCTCGCACTCCAACACTACGACACCTTTGAGAAACGTTTTCAATCTTTTCCTATCAATATTGAGATGCTCAACCGGTTTCGTACGCCGAGGGAGATTAAACAGATAAAGGAAAGGTTAGCGAAAGGGACAATTGATGTTGTGATTGGCACACATAGTCTGCTTTCCAAGACAGTCGCATTTCAGAATCTCGGGCTTCTCATCGTTGACGAGGAGCATCGTTTTGGTGTTAAGCATAAGGAAAAAATTAAACAATTTAAAGAGACTATCGATGTGCTTACATTGACGGCTACACCGATCCCGCGGACACTCCACATGTCGCTTGTCGGTATCCGGGATTTCAGCGTCATCAATACGCCACCCGCAGATCGATTACCCATCCAGACGTATGTGATGCCTTACGATAGTGAGGTCATTCGAGAAGCGATCACAGCGGAATTAGCGCGCGGCGGACAAGTCTTTTTCGTTCATAACCGGGTTCAAGATATTCAAAATATCGCTATAACGCTTCAGGAACTCGTACCGGACGCACGCATTGCTGTCGCACACGGACAAATGCCAGAACGTGAATTAGAATCTGTGATGCTTGAGTTTGTCCGCCACAAACACGATATACTCGTTTGTACAATGATTATTGAATCAGGACTGGATATACCGAACGTTAACACGATCCTGATTAATCGTGCGGACGCACTCGGTTTAGCGCAACTCTATCAGTTACGGGGGCGCGTCGGACGTGCCAACATTCAGGCGTATGGATATCTATTCTATCCACGAGACCGAGCCATTACGGAGGGCGCGCAAAAACGACTTCGCGTTATTGAGGAATTCACTGACCTCGGTTCAGGTTTTAAGATTGCCCTCCGAGATTTAGAAATTCGAGGTACCGGAAATATACTCGGTGCTGAGCAGCATGGACATATCGTCACTGTTGGCTATGAACTTTATTGTAAACTTCTTGAAGAAGCAGTGATGGCGCTAAAAGGTGAGAAGGTTGAGGAAACGCTGGAAACACGCATTAGCCTGCCAGTAGAAGCCTATCTTCCCGATGATTATGTACCCGATAGCCGCCAGAAAGTCTCCATCTATAAGAAAATTGCAGGTTTGAAAGACACTGCTGCAGTGAAAGAACTCCGCGAGGAACTTCAGGACCGCTATGGCGCGATCCCTGAACCCGCTGAGATGTTACTGGAAATTGCCAGCGTAAAGCAACTCAGCCAAAATCTCGGTATTACCGCGATCGTTGCTGGAAAAGAGCAGGTAAAGGTTACCTTTGATGAACAGAAACCGAAAATTAATGTGAAGAAATTCATTGAAATAATCCACAAAAATAGCAACCTTCAGTTGCAACCCCCAGCACAACTCAAAATTGGGATGCCGGGGATGACTGGAGTGAATATATTAACCGAATTACAACAAACGCTCAGGTTGTTTGTTGAGTCGTCTTAAAAACGCAAGGTAGCAAAAAAAGATGTGCTACGCGCAATGCCCAAAGCGCGTAAGCCTAACCGGGGCCCCACCCGTTACTGGGAAGGGGCGGGCAGGCTGGATATACGGAAAGGCACTTCATTTTCCAAACCGACCTGACCGAACCGCAAGGAACATTAAAAATATGAAAAAAACGATTACTATTTTTGTAGTTGTCGCCATGACCTGTCTATTGACTTGGAAGTTCGTTCAATCGGATAGCCATGAGCAGCCGGCATCTGATATGGACGAAAGCCAGGTGATTGTAGCGGAGTACAAATGGAACGACGACACACACCAAATTTCGTTGGCGGATCTAAACGCTGCAATCGCAGAATTACCCGTTTACCGTCAACAGAACTATAAGAGTCGAGTGGATAAAGCCGAATATCTTGAAGAATTAATAGAGGAACGGCTCAAAATTCTCCGCGCGGCTGATGAGGGGTTTGATAAACTCCCGGAACACCTCAAGAAACTCGATGACTACACGCACCAACTCATGGTTGAGAAATTAACCGAAATGGAAGTTGATGCCAAGGTCATTTATACAACTGACGATCTCATGGCACACTACCAGGGGAATCTCGGCGAGTACATTGAGGATGAAAAGGTTCGCGCAACCTGCATTACACTGGATGATGAGGACCTCGCTAACGAAACGCTTGATGCGATTAAAGCAGGAAAAGACATCGTTGAGATGGCGAAGGAGATTTTTGAAGCAGGAAAATTCGCCGCAAACGGCCCCGGCAGCTCTGACCCAGAGGATCCCGGTAATACCTACTTCTTCACAAAATCCGCTTCAGCGCGTTGGACGGAGTTCATAGAAGCTGTTTTCGCTCAAGAAGTTGGCGAAATGACAGATGCTGTCTTTGAAGTCGATGTCAATGACGAAACCTTCTACCTTATCTTCCGGAAAGAGGAACATCAACCCGAACGACAAAAGGAATTTGACGAGGTCAAAAGCGATATCGAAAGAACTGTTGAGCGTTCAAAGAAACGCGAACGCATCAATGAGTGGGTCGCTGAGATCTCCGAAAAAGGCAAATTGAAAACCTACGCTGAGAATATTCCAACGCCACCGCAACCTGAGGAAGCGGAGACCGAGGAGTCAGAACAGTAGCCTATTTCCATTTGTGGAAGCAATGTCCCTAACCACAGCGTTAGGTCGAAAAGGAGTTAAAATTGAAAATGCTCACAAGAATTGCCCAATCCATGGGTAGAATAGATTGCACGCTTCGACTGCCGGTCGTCCCTTTACTTTTAATTGGGATTCTTGCCACACACCCCATCTTTTATAGTTGTGGCGACAAGGCCATCGGCGCCGACGGAACAGTTATCGCTGAATTTGAGTGGAATGGTAAACAGCGCATCACCCTTGAGGAGATGATGCAAGAGATTAGCGAACTCCCGGAATACAAGCAACGGCAGTATCAGGACAAAGAGGGGCTGGAGACATACATGCTCCTTATGGCGGAAAGTCGCTTAATTCTCAATCTCGCTCGCGATCATAAACTTAACGAAGACGCAGAAATTCTCAAGAAGGTTCAGGACTATCTTCACGAGTTGATGGTTAAAAGAATTACCACCCAAGAAGTTGACGATAAACTCACCTTGTCTGAAGCCGATTATATGGCGTATTATGAAACACACAAAGAGGAATACGTCCGCCCCGCGCAAGTGAGGCTTTTGTGTATCACGCTTATAGATAAGGAACGGGCTGATGAAGTCTCCGCGCAAATCAAAGAGGGGAAAGACATCGCCGAAGCCGCACAAGAACTCTCTGACCGAGGCGAACTCGTCGGTCCCGGTGCCAACCCATCCGCTCCGGGCGACACCGATTACTTCAGTCGTGATTCCTATCCGTCGGGAACAGAACCCTTCTTGGACGCGGCCTTCTCTGCAGAGATCGGTCAAATCCACGATGACGTTATTGAGCTTGAAGTCCAAGGACAGAAATACTTCATGATGTTCCGTAAGGATGAAGCTCGCGATGAATTCCAAAAACCCTTTGACGATGAGGATGTCCGTAAGAGTGTAGAGCGGAAAGCGGATCGCGAAAAACGAGAGGCACTTATGACGGAATGGATCAACAAACTCCGCGAGCGTGCCGAGGTCAAAACCTATATTGATCGGATTCCAGAGGCGGAACCCGAAGAACCGCCTGCGGAGACGGAACCCGAAGAATAGTTTATTTTTCAACACTATAAGTGTGGCGCGGTTAATGATCGCGTCACACCTTTAAAGGAGCAGACACATGCTGGATAAAAAAGGGGTCTATCTCACGGTGATCGTCCTTCTTATCATCAGTGGCGGTATCTCAAGCGTTCACGCACGCACATTTGATAAAATCGTTGCTTACGTTAACGATGATGTTGTAACCAAGCGCGAACTTGATGTCTTAGTGAATCAGCGCGCGATGGAACTTCAACAAGTTTATCGCTTTAGCGAGCGCGAGGCACTCAATGAGGCTGAACGCCAACGATCTGAGTTGTTGGATAGGCTCATCCGGCAAATGCTACTTTTGGAAGCAGCGTTGACATTAAGGATTACTGTCAGTGAAATAGAGGTGGAACAGTACATCAAAGAGTTTAAAGATAAATATCAAATTGAAACCGACGACGAATTTAAGAGACAGTTGAACCGAGAAGGGATGACACTCGTCGCATTTCGTGAGCAATCGGAGCGGAACCTCAAAACCGAGAAACTTGTTATGGGCAGAATTGTACCCCGATTACAGATACGCGATAGTGAAATCCAAAAATTCTTTGAAGAAAATCGAGATCAACTATCAACTAAAGCGGATAAAGTCCATTTACGACACATGTTTATCGCCTTTAAACCCAACCAAGCAGATCGCGATGCCGCTTATGAAAACGTCAAAAAAGCACTTAATCAGATCGAAACAGGGGGCGCGAAGTTTGAAGATGTCGCAAAACGTTATGATACCTCCAAGCAGACAGGCGATCTCATAAAAGCTTCCACCGAAGAACTCAGTAAATTTCCGAAGCTCTTCCAAGATTCACTCACAAACTTGACGATAGGTACACTCAGTGAACCTATTGAAGGGGACAGAGGGCTCTATGTCTTCACGGTTGAAAATAAAACGGACGAGATGATTGAATTTCGGTATTTCATTGTTCCATTGGTGCCGAGTCCGTCGGCTATACAAGACACACGCAAGCAGACTGACGGAGTTTACGCAAAATTGGAGGCGGGTGAAGATTTCAGTAAACTCGCATTGGCACATTCAGATGATGATGAAACGCGTGAAAACGGTGGAGATCTCGGCATCCGATCCTTATCCGAACTCAATCCTAAAACGAGAGCAGTCGTCGAGCCGCTCGCATCCGGTGGTTATAGTCAACCTTATGAAACGGAACTTGGACTCCACATCTTCAAAGTTGACGAACGGGATAGTCCCGGCTTGACTGAAGCGGAGAAAACACAGATTACCGTAATACTCCGTCAACAGCGATTTCAGGAAGAATGGGACGCGTACACCCATAAATTGCTTGAAAACGCCTACGTGAAAATTAATCTAAAAGAGTAAGAAACCTCTGAGAAAGAGCGATTCCGATTTGCCGATGAGTCACCAGCAGCAATATGCCAACGCAGTGTACCCTTACAAAACAGACCTTCCGTCGCGAATACGCGCATCGCTTGTTTTTATGCTGAAGCGTGCAGGCATAGCGGCAGCCATATTAATCATTGCCTATCTTTTTTTCCCAATGCACGGGGTTATAGCGCAAGAAGCCCAACCGCCTGAGCCGCCTGCTGCTGAGACCGAAGCTCCCGATTCCGAAGAACCATCTGAGCCACCTGCTGCTGAGACGGAAACCCCCGATTCCGAAGAACCATCTGAACCGCCTGCCGCTGAGGCGGAGACCCCTGATTCCGAAGAACCATCTGAACCGCCTGCCGCTGAGACGGAAACCCCCGATTCCGAAGAACCATCTGAACCGCCTGCCGCTGAGACGGAAACCCCCGATTCTGAGGAGCAGGCACCAGAAGAAGAAAACAGTTCAGAACGGTTGGATCCGGAGACTGATATACCAGAAGAAGGTATGGTTATCGGCGATGGCGATGATATGTCTATTGTCGATAATTTCGTTCAAATTCACGGGAATGCACTCATCAAACACGAAAATGTCATTTTGCGGGCGGATCATATCTGGGCGGATTTCGACGAGAATCTGTTGCGGGCATCGGGCAACGTTCATCTCAAGGTCGGCAATGAAGAAACCTACTCTGATGAACTCATCTTCAACCTCGAAACGAAAAAAGGCATTGCACGCAACGGCTTTACATACAGCGACCCGTGGTACTTCGGTGGGAGTGAAATCTTTAAAATAGAGGAAGACCGATCCTATATCCGAGGCGCAACGCTGACCACCTGTTCTCTGAAACACCCACACTACTATTTCAGCGTCACCGAAGTCATTGTCCGAATGAATCAGGAGTTGATCGCCAAAAACATCGTTTTGCGGATTGGTGGGTTCCCGCTCTTCTATTTCCCAGCGATTCGCCGTGATCTTCGTAAAGGAAAAGTCGCAAAGATTATCGTCAAACTCGGAACTGATAGCTACCAAGGCCCCTATCTCAGTATCATCCAACCTATTGCACGTAAACGCCGTTATGATGGTGCGTTGCTTTACGATAGAAGCGCGCGACGGGGGCAAGGTTACGGTTTTGAAGGAAAGTATCGGTTCTCGGATACAAAATTCCAAGAAATTTATATCCCTATTCCGCCGGATGTGACCCCTAACCAACGGACCAAGTTACAAGAAAAAGCCCAAGAATTACAGGACCGACTTGATGGTGAATACGATCGCTATTGGTTGAAGCAGCTTTTTCTGGAATATAAAATCACGGATGCTGATGTTACCCGTGCCAAAGAGAAGGCGGAAGATCTCCTCAAACAGCTTCAAGAAGAAGGCGCAGACTTTGCCGAACTCGCGCAGCGTAATTCCGATCATTCGGATACCCGTTACGATGGCGGCGACCTCGGTTTCCTGGCTCGCGGTGAAGTTGATGAGGAAGGTGAACCTAAGCTTGAGCCCGCTTTACAAGAAGCTGCCTTCGCGTTACAAGAGGGTGAGATTAGTGGTATCGTCCAAACCGACTCTGCGTTTCACATCCTCAAAGCCGAGCACGTTATTGATGTCTACGGTGAGCGCGAGATTCAACTCCGGCGGATTGACATCGCTGTTACGGCAAGCGATGATACAAAGGATGCACTCCGCCTATTAGCAGATGATATGCTCAAACGGGCACACGAAGGTGAACCCTTTGAACAACTCGTGCAGGTATCCGCGGACATAATGGAAACGCTTTCCGATGAATTCGTTGATGTAGCGCAACCGACGGTCTCCGAAATCAATGAAGGCAAAGGGTTGCCACTAAATGAGATGGAGTCTTCTTGGCAGTCCTCTGTCAGGCGTTTAAAGAAACCCGGAGACATCATTGAACGCCGACCTATTACGATGCCTGAAGGACTCTACGTCTTCCAATTAATCAGAAAAGAAGAAACACCTACTTTTGAAGCGGTCGCAGAGGAATTTGAAGCGGAATGGGAGACCTTTTACGAAGGTGTAATGAATCCTGCACCTGAAGAGGGCGAGGAAGGCACTGAAACGGAGGAAACAACACAAGATACTACTGAGGCTATTCAGCCACAAGAAGCTGATGTTGCTCCCGCTGAGGAAGCACCTGTTCAAGACGCTGATGCCGCTAATATTGATGATACACAGAACGACGAGCAGAACGAAACAGATGGTGTTGATGATGCACAGAGCACCGAGCAACCTGTTCAAGACGCTGATGCCGCTAATATTGATGATACACAGAACGACGAGCAGAACGAAACAGATGATGTTGATGGTGCACAGAACACCGAGCAAAACGAAACGGAAGCGGACAAACAGAACGACGCAACGCCTGATCAAAACGAAGCCGATTCCCAAGACATAGCCACCGAAGAAGCTACAGAAGAAGAGGCAGAAGGTGAAGAAGGAGCAGAAGATGAGGAAGCACTTAAAATTTATCGAAAGCACGGATTCCGGGGACGATGGGAAGACCCGAGTCCAGTAGCCTCGGAAGCGCAAAATTTGTATGCCGGCGACTTGAGTAGACGCCCCCTTCAAACCAAAAAATCTTTTCGGCTCATCAAAGTTGATAGAAAGCGTACCTATCGCGGCGACCTCTATATCTATACTAAAGATGTTTATTCCGCTCAGCGACAAAGTGCTATCCGAACCGGTAACAATCTGATCGCGCGATGGGCACACACACATTCCATCTATACGCCGTGGGATAACCGCCAAGAGGGGCGAAGACCCATCAGTTTCAGTGGCAGAACAGAACTTCGATCCCAGAGTTATAAAGAAGAATACCAACTCCCGAATCAATCCACACTCAATTCTTTTGCGATACTCACTTATGGAACCGGTTTATCCACAGTTGATTTTTATGATCTTGATGAAAATGGGAATCTGAAGTTTTCACGAGAGACTATTGGAGACATCACAAGTAGGCTTGAAATCCGGCACATCCACGATTTCACGGGTGAAGGCACAAGGTCGTTACAGAAACTTCCCCGATTAACCGTGAACTTTTCACGGATGCGCCTCAGCGCGTTTCCACTCTTTTCTACCCTCAACGACAGCATGGTAACGGTGGCTGAAAAACTCCAAACGGAGAAGCCGTTCCTCTCAATGCTCACGTTTCCAACGCTTGAAAGCACAAGTATTGACTTTGATATTGAACTCGGCAACTTCTTTAGAGAGGTATTTCGCAATAAAGACAGTGAAGAAGAAAGAGATGTATTCCTGAAAACGATGGACCTCGGATTTGATGTCCGCAAACAATCAACCCTCCTTATTACGCCTTTACGGGAATTGCAGCTGAACCTTAATCTCAACTCAAATACAGTTTGGCACGACCGAGACCAGGATCAAAACAAGAACATTTTTCGGGGCGTTTTCAGTTTTAACGGATCGGCTACGAATACCCTCTTTCGCATCTACAACGTCAGTTTTATCCCAGGGCTGCGGAAATTACGGCACGAAATTCAATCCTCACTCCGGTATGATTACCAACCTGCCGTTGATAGAGATGATAACCTCTATCCGTTCGGGCCCAGCACCTATTTTTATGAGCGAAAACGTCTTACCTATAGTTTCAATACCGGGATTGAGATCAAAACCCGGCGGAGCCAATCGCCGCATCGGATCATGTATTTTGATACGCGGCTGACTGCCGATTTCACTGAATTTGACCCCTTATATGAACGGCAGTTTGAACCGATTGAGAGCGATGTTACCATCGTTCCGCTTCCGAGTCGAAACCTTAACATGACCATCCGGATGACGCACGACCCCAATCCGCACCCAGATGATGGAAAACAGTTTAAGTTGGTCGGGTTCCGTTCCAACATCCGCTACACCCGACAGTCTTGGAACGTTAGTATTGGTAGTTCTTTTAGCAAAAGGCATACCGCAAGGCGTGCCTCCCGTTCCATTACTGCTACCGGACGGTACCGTTTGAGCCGAAACCTCGAATTTAATGCCAGTCTCATCTATTATCCGATTGATGGACAGTTTTATCAACAACGTTTAAGTATGACGCGGAACCTACACGATTGGAACCTCCGGATTTCTTGGAGTCGAATCGGTATTAAACGCGAACCCCCTTACGACAACGTCCGTCAAGACTTCACGTTCCAAGTCAGTCTCATCCAAGAGCCAGCAGTTTCAATGGGTGTCGGTTATGACGCAACAACGGAAACGTGGGGCATCCGAACATTACCAGCCGGGACACCTTACAACGCCTTCGGGGTCGGCAACTCACTCGGCAGGTCTTATTTCTAATGTTTGACCCTACGTCTCAGGCCCAGGTCCGGTAGGTTCGGTTTTTGCGGCGTACACGCCCAGATGCGACGTGCATAGCGGCGTACACGCCCAAATTTTGCCCACACGCGGCAAAATTTGTCTTAGCTTTACATTTGCGACCTGCATTCCTAACCGAACCGGATACTACGCGGAAACTTTGAAGACTTCAAAACCCTCTTGAATCCCGCCCTGTAGCATAGACTGTTAGTCTGTGGCAGGTCTCTGTTGTAGCATAGACTGTTAGTCTGTGGAAAACCCGTATTTCCCAATCCGAGAAAATCCGTGATTTGCGACGTACTCACCCAAATGCGATCTGCATTCAGACAACAATTGACAAAATATTTACATACCCACGTATCCCTGAAAATGTTGCGAGAATTTTGGAGGATACGGTATAATATAAAAGAGGTGGAATTTTGGATCAAGCGATGAAAGATGTGAAATGGGTTGGAGATTCTCGTGACCAATTACGGCGTTTCCCCAAACCCGTTAAAGCAGCAGTAGGTGAAGCGTTACGTATTGCTCAAATCGGAGGTAAACACCAGAATGCCAAACCGCTAAGGGGAGTGGGTTCAGGCGTATTTGAGATCGCTACTCGTTACGATACGAACACCTACCGTGCGGTTTATACTGTTAAGATTGGCGAGAACATCTATGTGCTTCATGCATTTCAGAAGAAATCCACCCGTGGCATTAGCACACCCAAAAGGGAAATTGACTTGATTAAACAGCGTCTGAGAATGGCGCGAGAGATGGAGGCAACAAATGAGTGAGAAAATAAAAATTGAGGAGAGTTCTGGGAATGTGTTTTTGGATATCGGTTTCTCTGAGGAAGAAGCGGAATACGAACAGTTAAGGGTAGATCTTGCCTTCGCAATCCACCATCTTCTTGAGGAGCAAAAGCTAACACCAGCAAAAGCAGAAGCACGCTTTGGACTCGATCCGTCTGATGTGTCCCGCTTGAAAGAAATGGATTTTGATTTCACCGTGGAGCGGTTGCTAATGATTCTGAAGCGGCTGAACCGCAAGGTTGAAATTCATGTTAAGCCTTCGGACAAAACAGCCAGCTACCGGCGAGTTTTTGTTACGTAACGATGTCTGTTTGCTTTGGGGAGAAAGAGGCTAATGCTACTCAAGGATCGTGTTTGCATTGTAACCGGCGGGAGTTCAGGCATCGGGCGCGGCATCGCACTTGAGTTCGCCCGTGAGGGCGCGTGTGTCGCGGTCGTAGATAAGCAAGAGACACCCCTTCGCGGCAAATATCACGAAACCGATGTTACAACCCCAACCGTCACTGAGATCGAAAAACTCGGCGCGCAGGGTATATTCCGCCAAACCGATGTCGCCGACGTATCACAAGTCGCGCACGCAATCCAGCAAACCGTTGACCACTTCGGCGGACTTGATATTCTCATCAACAACGCCGGTATCCACATCCCGGGTGGTGCACAAGAAATCTCTATCGCTGACTGGGACAAAGTTGTAGGGGTCAACCTTCGCGGCGTTTTCGTGGCGACGAAACTCGCTATTCCACATCTAAAGCAGTCGAATTTTGGAAGGATTATCCAGATCGCCTCTGTCCATGCCTATGGAGGCGGCGCAGGTCCCGCGTATGCCCCCGCGAAAGCCGCTGTCGTCAATATGGTTCGGGATACCGCTTTAGAAATCGGACAGGACGGGATAACCGTCAACGCCATCTGTCCCGGTTATATTGAGACAGCTATCCAAGACTATCTCACGCCAGAACAGATTGAAGAGGCGTTAGAAAAGACCGCTTTGCCGCGTTTCGGTCTACCGAGAGACATCGGACGTGCCGCTGTCTTCCTCGCCTCCGACGACGCAGAATGGATCACCGGTGCCTCCTTGCTTGTCGATGGAGGCTTCGCCGCAGGCGTATAGAGGATTGCATATCTTCTGTAGGAGCGAATGTTTTTGCTTAGGGTGTTTTTCCCGCGCTCGCGACTTCTGACAGCCCAATCAAAGGAAACTACGCATGCAAACAAACCCATGGGGAACAATCCGTTTCACAGATAAAATCGCATTAATAACAGGCGGTGCCTCCGGCATCGGTAGAGCGATCGCGAACCGTCTTTCGGCTGAAGGTGCCCACGTCATCATTGCTGACAACAACGCAGAAATGGCGCATGAGACAGTTGCCAAAATTGAGGCAGTGGGTGGTAAAGCGACCTACATAGAGGTCGATCTTGCTGACGATGAAAGCGTTATCGCCGCTGCACGTGCTGTCACCGAAAAGTTTTCCGCGCTGCACGTCCTCGTCAACAATGCCGCTATTTTGAGAACCGGCAAAATTGAAGACGGTGCATGGCTGCCGAATTGGGAACCCGAAACAGCGATTGGTCTCCGAGGATGGGTGTTGATTACACAACATCTACTACCGCTTTTGAAACAGGAAGGTGCCGCTATCGTCAATCTCTCATCGGAAGCTGGATTCCTGGGTAGACCGGGGCAGTGGATCTACGATGCGATTAAGGCAGGATTAGTCTCTGTAACCAAGACAATGGCTTATGAGTTTGTAGAATACGGTATACGGGTTAATGCTGTCGCACCGGGCTGGATCGTTACCGAGATGCACTACGGTGGCGCGTCGGATCCCGCTGCTCAAAAAAAGGCGTTAGAGGAATTAACGATTTCCTCGTGTATCATGAAACGGCTTGCCAAACCGGAAGAGGTCGCCGCCGCGATCACTTTCCTCCTCAGTGACGATGCTTCCTATATCACAGGACAGACGATACACGTTGATGGCGGCCGTTGGGGAATGTCCGTCGGCTAATTTCCTCTACCATTCACAATATGCCTAATAAAACCCACACCACAGCCGTTGTCCTCATCCCACCGGAAGCCGCGCAACCACCTATCCAAGCCATCCGGCAGATTCACGACCGGAACTTCAAGCGATGGATGCCCCATATAACGCTGCTCTATCCATTCGCAGAACATCGCGATTTCACAGGAATCGCGCCCGCACTCGCAAAAGCCGCACAACAGATGTCACCTTTTTCCATTCAACTCGCACGCTTTGACGCGTTCAAACACCGTAAATCGTGTACAATGTTCCTCGTTCCAGAACCCGAAAACGAAATCGTTCGATTACACAGCCTCCTATTGCAACATCTTCCCGACTACGATGATACAGCACGATTTGCCGGTGGCTTCCATCCACACCTCTCGGTTGGACAATTTCAGTCTCGTTCTCTCCATACCGAACAACAGCGACTCCAAACTGAATGGCAACCGATACAGTGTGAAATGGCAGCGATCAGTCTCATCTACCGTTCACCTGAAACAGATGACCGATTCGTCGTCGCAGAACAATTTCCATTTCAGACAAGGAGTAAATAACAGACATCATGAACACCAATCTCACCGACATCGAAAATAGGCTCTGGAGTGCTGCCGATGAACTCAGAGCCAATTCACGTCTTAAGGCATCCGAATACTCAACACCTGTCCTCGGTCTTATCTTCTTACGATACGCCAATCACAAATTTACACAGGCTGAACAAGAAATCAGCAGCGAAGCCGATCCAAACAGCCGCAGGCATCCCGACCTGAGAATGGAATGTCAAGCCCGCTGTGTACTTTATCTGCCGGAGCATTCACGTTTTCAATACCTACTGAATTTGCCAGAAGGTGAAAACATCGGACAAGCCGTCACAGACGCTATGAAGGCAATAGAGACAGAAAATTCACAGGTCGATGGTGTCCTACCGAAGACGTACAATCGTCTCGAAAAGAGCACACTCCTTGAACTCCTCCGTATCATGGAACAGATTCCTATGGACATTGAAGGAGATGCTTTCGGGAAAGTTTATGAGTACTTCCTCGGCAATTTCGCCATGAGCGAGGGGCAACGCGGTGGTGAATTCTTCACGCCGACTTCGCTCGTCAAACTCATCGTTGAGATTATACAACCCTTTCACGGGCGCATCCTTGATCCCGCGTGTGGCTCCGGTGGCATGTTCGTCCAGAGTGCAGCGTTCATTAGCAACCACAAGAAAAATGGTAACCCCGGAGACATCAGCATTTACGGCGTTGAACGCGTCGCCGAAACTATCAGGTTGTGTAAGATGAATCTCGCCGTTCATGCGCTTGAAGGCGATATCAAACAGGCAAATAGTTACTATGAGGATCCGCACAACTGCTTCGGTAGGTTTGATTTTGTGATGGCAAATCCACCCTTCAACGTCGATCGCGTAGACAGAGAACGCATCAAAGACGATCCCCGATTTCCCTTCGGTATGCCTCGCGTTGATAATGCCAACTACCTTTGGATACAACTGTTCTATAGTTCGCTCTCAGAATCTGGACGCGCAGGTTTCGTCATGGCGAACTCCGCCGCCGATGCCCGCGCCTCTGAACTCGACATCCGCCGCCAGATTATCGAATCGGGGGCAGTCGATGTCATCGTCAGCATCGCTTCCAATTTCTTCTATACCGTTACGCTGCCTTGTACCCTTTGGTTTTTTGATAAATCCAAACGGGAGTGCGATAGACACGATAAAGTCTTGTTCATTGATGCACGCCATCTCTATCAGCAAGTGAGCCGCGCACATCGGGAATTCACACCCGGACAACTTGAATTCCTCGCAAACATCGTCAGGTGCTATCGCGGAGAAGCACCAGAGAATCAACACGACAGTGCAGATTTCTTCGCCTCAAAATTCCCCGATACAGAATACAGTGATGTTCCCGGGCTTTGCAAGGTCGCTACGATTGCCGAGATTGAGTCACAAGGCTGGAGTCTGAACCCCGGACGCTATGTCGGGGTTGATGAACAGACAACCGATGATTTCGACTTCACCGAACGATTTACGCAGCTCAACGAGGAATTAGCGGTACTAAATGCTGAAGCACATCAACTCGAGGAACGCATCGCTGAGAATGTTGCAAAGATTTTGGAAGATTAAGAAACCTGTCGGATAAACTTTTAATTTCTGCAACAACCGTCTCGGTTCCCAGGTCCGGTAGGTTCGGTTTTGCGGCGTACACGCCCAAATGCGACCTGCATTCCTAACCGAACCGGATTCTACGCAGAAATATTGAAGACTTCAAAAACCTCTTCAGTCCCGTAGGTGTTTTTGCTTGGGTGTTTCCGTTAGGTTGAACGGATACTCCCCAAACCCTGAAAAGTACCACAAGACTCAGCCTGTCCCATAGATGGCACGACAAACAGAAAACCGAGAGAAACCCAACATCTTTGCGGTTTCCGGACATCTACGGGTCTCAAGTTGGGTTTCACTGCGTTTTTGGATGTATAGGACGATAGGTTGGATTTGAGGGTATTGGCACCCCGACATATACCTTCTCAACACCGTTCAACCCAACCTACGGGACTAAATTGACACCTATGGAGTGGTATTTGTTTAGCACTGCTAAGACATTGCAACAATCTGGCAAAGATTCTGGGAAATAGGGTATAATAAAAATATGAAAAATAAAGAGCGAGATCCAATGCCGCCTCCTGATGCAACACCAGAAGAAATCGGCGATTTTTGGGACACACATAGCCTTGCCGATTATTG
Source organism: uncultured Poribacteria bacterium (assembly GCA_951828385.1). Taxonomy (GTDB): domain Bacteria; phylum Poribacteria; class WGA-4E; order WGA-4E; family WGA-3G; genus WGA-3G. The sequence continues at coordinate 417,496 of OX639973.1, read as the reverse complement.
GGACGAAACTCATGAAGTGGAAGTTAAGGTTAACCTAAAGCCACGTAAAAGAGGAAATAAGATGGCAGACACAATGCGTTTTGGCGATTTCGTTGAGGTTAATCCGCGCATCCGGTTAGAGAAGGGAAAAGAATATCCTTACATTGAAATGGCTGATGTTAACCCAGGCAATGGATTTGTTTTACCACAAAAAAAACGGGTTTACAAAGGCGGAGGCTCACGGTTTCAATTCGGGGACACGCTTTTTGCTCGTATCACGCCTTGTTTAGAAAATGGAAAGATTGTCCGATGTAAACACACAAGTAATGAACCTTGTTTTGGATCAACAGAGTTCTTCATCTTTCGTGGCAAGCCCAATGTATCAGACTCAACTTACGTATTCTACTTGGCTCTGAGCCCTATAATTCGGGATCCTGCTGTCAAGAGTATGACTGGGGCATCAGGACGGCAGCGCGCTATATTGTCATCCGTTGAAGACATCCATATTCCAGCCTATTCTCTTGCAACCCAATGCAAAATCGCCGCTATCCTTTCCACCTACGACGACCTCATCGAAAACAACACCCGCCGCATCAAAATCCTTGAAGATATGGCACAGACCCTCTACCGAGAATGGTTCGTCCACTTCCGATTCCCCGGACATGAGAACGTCCCGATGGTAGAATCGCCGCTGGGACTGATACCGCAAGGATGGGAGGTAAAGAAGGTAAAGGAGATAGTTAAACGTCTAAAAGCGGGTAAAACATATAGAGAAACTGATGTTGATCAAACAGGTAAAATTATTGTGGTTGACCAATCTCGTGCGGATTTTTTAGGTTTTCATGATAATGAACCGGATCACAATGCTTCTTCAAGAGACCCAATTGTGATTTTTGGGGATCATACTTGTAAGATGCAATTAATGGTTGTTCCTTTCTCTCTTGGGCCCAACGTAGTTCCTTTTATCGCCAAAGATAAAACGCCGGTTGGATATTTATTTTTTCTAATTTCCAGTCTTGTTGAAACAAAAGAATACAAGCGGTATTGGACAGAACTTAACAATAAAGTAGTTGCAGTTGCTGACCCTGAAACAAGTGAACAATTCTCTGACTTCACCACTGGCATATTTCAAAAAACAGAAATTCTCAAACGAAGAAATCAGAATCTCCGCCAAACCCGCGACCACCTCCTCCCCAAACTCATCTCCGGAGAAATTGACGTATCCGAACTTGACATTAACATAAATGGAATACAGCCAACAAAAGGTGGGACATACATTCCATACCCGCTAACAGAGCGTTTGCATTCCGATGGAAAAATCCTCGGTGGAAAACCTGTTATCAAAGGGACGCGTTTGGCTGTTGCGTTTATTCTTGGTTTACTAAAACAAGGGTGGAGCGAGAAAGATATTGTTGAAAATTATCCCAGCGTTGTACATGAAGACATTGCGGCGTGTCGCGCGTATCAAGAAAAGGTGAAACGTGCGTCTGTTAGCAGATGAAAATTTCAACAGAATAGAAGTAGAAATGCTTCGTTCTCGCGGACATGACCTCGTATGGATAGAAGAAGAAACGCCTGGGATTGATGACCAAATGGTGCTTTCCCGTGCCACTGCTGAAGGCAGGGTGCTTCTCACATCCGACAAAGGACATTTTGGCCGTCTAATTTTCCGAAACAAACAGAAAGCTCCCTTTGGAGTTATCCTATTCCGCGTCCGCCGTGATAACCGTTCACCATCGGAGGTAGCACAAATTATGGCAAACGTAGTGGAAAGTCGATCAGACTGGACAGAAAACTTTTTCGTTGTTCATAATGAAAACGACATCCGACAGAGACCAGTGCCAAGTTAGTGATTGGGTCCTCTCCAAACTTATCTCCGGTGAGATTGACGTATCCGCAGGGCTATTTAGTTCTCGGTTTTTTCGTCCAATTTTGGCCCCAGGACCGGTAGGTGCGTGTTTCTAACCGCACCGGATCTGTAACAAAAAGCATAAAGCCCGCGAATTTCTTAAAACTAAATCACCCTGGACGTATCCGAACTTGATATTGACAGATATAACACAACGGTGTATAATTACAACAAGACAATTAGGAAGACAATTATGCTCAATATTAACCCTCAATATCTTGTTGATGACACAGGGAAAAAACGGCTGCGCTTTTGTCAATCAAGGAATACCAACTTCTCATACAACGTCTTGAAGATTTAGAAGACATATTAGAGATGGATATCGTTGTCCAAACAGAGACAGATTTTCGGGACTATCAAGACATTCGGGACGACTTGATAAAAGACTGATAAACAAAGGTAAAACCCATGTCGAAAAGAATAGCTTTTTTAGAGAAAGTTCATATCAAAAATTTTCTGAGTTTGCGGAACGTTACACTTCCACTAAAGCCTTTGACGGTCCTTGTTGGTCCCAACGCGAGCGGGAAGTCCAATATCTTGAGAGCCTTACGCCTTCTTAGAACGATAACACGGGAACCTCCATTGTCAATTAAATTCATCCGAGAGCGACTCTGGGCAGGTGAATCAAATCACATCACTTTCCAATTGCGATCCGAAATCGAAGGATCCCAAATTATCTATGATCTAGTACTTAAAACTGATGTTGATAAACTCTTGTTTGACGAGGAATTGTCGGTTAACGATTTGAAGATTACATCAATTCTGAACGAAAAATATGAGATCAGTGTTGGAAATAATAAGGACGAAACCGAAAATATATCAGAAAAAGTCACTTTAAAACCCCTTAGTCCTCATGAAGAGAAATCTCCTATAAGTAGTGGCGTTTTACGGGAATATATTAAAACTTGGGAATTTTATGATTTCCAACCGGGGCATATGCGGGATCGCCCACCGGGATTAGATCCAGAAGAATTAGACGCATCTTCACCGATTAATAAACGGATTTCGATTTTATCACTGAGCTCTGAACAGATGGCTGAGATATCCAATACCAGATTTCATATGGGGATACAAGAGTTACTTTCATCTTGGTACAAAGATGATCGAGAGCGTTTTGACCGTGTAAGTGATTCCCTTGCTGCGTCTATAAATTTTAAAATGGACTTCAATGAAGTTGATGGGAGGAATCAACTTTGTCTTTTAGAAGGATATAAGAATCCCATATCTTTGCAAAAGGCATCGGAAGGCACATTGCGTCTCATCGCATATTATATTTTGCTTTACCAGGACAAATTACCTCCGCTCATTGCTATTGAGGAACCTGAAAGGAATCTGTACCCTGGTGCACTGACAAATATCGCATACGCGCTTGAGCGTATTGCCGAACGAACACAGGTGATAATCACGACACACAGCTCACAACTCCTTGATACCTTCAGTTCTAAGAGTTTATCGGATTCGCTCGGTGTTTTACTTCTACGTAATCGCCCCGGGCTCGGCACGGAAGTACTCAACCTTGAGGAGATTCGTGATAAGCGTGAAGCACTGGCTGGTTGGATAGCGGATTTCGGAATCGGTAGTGCCGTTTTCGACAGTGGACTGCTACAAGACCTTATGGAGGAACCCGTATGCTAAGCGTGAGAGTTTGGAATTTGCAATCGGACTGTGACGCTAAAGGAGTCAAATTCTTGGAAAACGAATTTCTGAGATTCAGGCAGCTTGGGGATATCGCTATCCGAACAGCCGGAAGAAGTACACTTCGCAAGTGTCATAGAAAAGGCACACTTTTAGAGGGAAGTCTTAGGAAGGCGATCCAGCACTACCTCAACCAAGACGACTATATTATTTTCGTCACTGACTCCGACCAACAAGGACAATCAAAATCAAAATCACTTGTTGAGCAAATCAGACGTGTCGTCGAAGATGGAGATTTTTCTGATAAAATCTTTTTCATGCCGGATATCCAAAAATGTATGGACTCTATACCAACAGAGTGGCAGCACATCGTTTCGCGCTTCCGCTCTGAAGTTGAAAGTGAGCGCAAACGGTTTCGGGAGGAGTGGGATAAAACCCTCGCACACTTTCACGATGTGTTTGCCGATATTCCAGAGGAGGAAGTGCTACGTCATTTTGAGGAAGCACTTGCAGAGGTGAGGCGTGAACGAGCCTGAGAACCGGTGGCGCATTTACCGAGCAACATTTGACACCAACATCTTTGTCCGTTCATTGATTCAGAAGGATAATCTTGCGAACTATCTGATCTCGCTTTGGCTTGATGGTCGATTTATTCTTGTGCTATCGCAGGCTATTGTTGATGAAGTTCAGGATGTTTTATTACGTCCGGCTCTTATGCGAGAGCTTCAGTATACACGCACAGCAGCCATGCGTCTCATCAACCTTTTGCCCCAAGCAAACATTGTTGAGGTTCCCTCATCAGTTGAATTATGTCGCGACCCCAAGGATGATAAATTCATTGATTGTGCCATCTCAGGACGCGTCCAATTTTTGGTGTCGTATGACAAAGATCTCGTAGATGATGCGGAACTCAAGCGAGCCTTATTTGAGTTTGGGATTGAAGTCATTGAACCACCAAATTTCTTAAAGGAAATCCAAAAGGAATAGATCACAATGATTCAAATTTCTGAACCAATAACACTTGAGAAACTATTACCGCTGATACATAAGCTGCCCAAAGCTGAGCGTGAGCAGTTGCGTAAATCTCTTGAAGAGGAATCACAGTTGGATGCCGCGATTCTACGCTATCAAGAGGGTGAAGTGACGCTCGGCAGAGCCGCTGAGTTAGCTGGCATCCACCGTTTTGAATTTGAAGAGGCTTTGGCAGCAAGAGGTATCTGGAAAATCGTCGAAGTTGATTCAGCAGACGAATTGAAAGAGGGAGTTTCTCTGATAAAAAACCTTCATAAATCAAATGAACCCCTATAGTGAAGACCAACTCATAGAACAACCTACCATCAACCTACTTAAAGAAATCGGATGGGAGACGCTGGACTGTCAGAATGAATTTGAACAAGCGGAAGAAAGTCCACTTGGTAGACGAACCAAATCCGAAGTCGTCCTAACTGCCCGACTGGAAACCGCGCTAAAACGCTTCAATCCTACTGCAACCGATGATACTGTCGCCAAGGCAGTTGAGGAACTCACCCACTCCCGCGCGGTCATGAGCCCTGTCGAAGCCAATCGCGAGATTTATACCCTCCTGAAAGACGGCGTAAAGATTACCCTCAGCGAGCCAGATAGCGAAGACGAGACCGTTGAAGTGCTGCAAGTCATCGACTGGGACACCCCAGAGAATAACGATTTCTTTGCTGCATCCCAATTCTGGATTACCGGCGAGATGTATACAAAACGTCCAGATATAGTATGTTTCGTCAACGGAATTCCGTTAATCCTGATGGAGTTCAAACGGATTGATGTTCACCTCCACGCTGCCTATAACGACAACCTCCGAGACTATAAAGATACCATCCCACACCTCTTTTGGTATAACGCCTTCATTTTGCTTTCTAACGGCACGGAAAGTAAAATCGGGAGCCTCACGGCTGATTGGGAACACTTCGCCGAATGGAAACGTATTCACAGCGAAGACGAACCGCCTCAAGCCTCCTTAGAGACAATCCTGCACGCACTTTGCACACCGGAACAATTGATGGAAACGTATTCACAGCGAAGACGAACTGCCTCAAGCCTCCTTAGAGACAATCCTGCACGCACTTTGCACACCGGAACAATTGTTCGATGTTGTCGAGAACTTTATCCTGTTCATGGAAGCGCAAGGCGGATTAATCAAAATCCTCGCCAAGAACCATCAATACCTCGGTGTCAACAACACGATTGAGTCTCTAAAACAGATTGAAGATAACCGAGGCAAACTCGGTGTCTTTTGGCATACACAGGGCAGCGGGAAAAGCATTTCAATGCTCTTTTTCGCGCAGAAAGTGCTTAGAAAAGTGCTGGGAAACTGGACCTTTGTTTGGGTGATAAAAATAACGATTTATACGATTCTTACTACGGTGAAGGAAAAAGTATTTATACCGAAAATTAAGTAAGGCGCGGCTTCAAACCGCGCCTACCTATACTGAAACACTCCGATTACTATCCAATCTCGCCGATCTCAATCAAACGAGAACCCAATGACAAGCGATCCCCCAGTGACAATGCTGGGTGTGGCAAGTCCCCGAACAATGGACGGAAATATCCTGTCCCCGCTGGCGACATCTGGTACCGCTCCGCATCGTAGAACCGCAGATCCAGACTCCTCCGAATGACATGCCCCGATGCATCCCGCTTTAAGACTTGTTCTAACGGCAACAGCGTCGGTTCAATCCCCACCTCTGTCCGCGTAATAGTCGCAACACCGTTGAACATCCCGTCTGAGAGCGCTTGCACTGCCATAGCACCCGCCTTCATAGCGATGTCTCTATCCAAGGGTATCGGGCTACCGCACCTCTGGAGATAACCGAGTATCAATGCCCGGAACGCAGAACTTGGAATCTCGGGAAGCAGCTTTTTCATCGTCTCAACGATAATTTCTGAACACCCTCCCGGTTTCGTATGCCCAAAAGCATCGAGTTCCGCTTGTGAACTAATCATCAGTTCCCCAGCATCATTCCGTATCCCTTCCGACACGACAACGATGACGTTCCCTTGGGATGCGTGTTTTTCACGAATCGCTTCCGCCAATCTCTCCGGTTGATACGGTACTTCTGGAACAACGATAAGATCCGCTTGCCCATAAGCGGCGGATAAGGTCAACCAACCCGCATCTCTTCCCATCGCTTCAACAACAATCACGCGATCGTGGGAGTAGGTCGTTGTCCGCAGATCTTGCACGTAATTGATGACTCTATTCGCAGATGAAGGGAAGCCGGGACAGAAATAGTTCACCATCTTAGAGTAATCGACAGCATCCCCTTCAGGTGGATTGATACCGACATCGTTATCAATTGTTTTGGTGACGAACGTGGTTGTGAACTGATCGGACAGTGCGGTACCGACCGTCAAAGTATCATCACCCCCAATCGGGATGAGACCACTAATGTTTAGTTTTTTAAGATTATCTACTGCCTCATCTAACTTATTATCTTTAATCAGGTTCGTGCGTGAACTCTTTAAAAGCGTCCCGCCCCGGTTTTCGTCAATCAGATCAGGCGTTAGCGTAAAGTAGTGCCCACCCTTCAAAACACCACGCCAGCCCTCCATAAATCCAATTAGTTCAAAACCGAGTTCCTCGGCTTTCAGCGCGATGCCTTTAAGGGTAGCGTTGAGCGCGCTCGTATCGCCACCCCCTGTTAAAACACCAATCTTTTTTTTCATATAAAACTCCTTTACAAGATAATAACTCACGTGAGCCCGGAGGGGTTAGGTGACCTAACCCCTACTTAACGACTTCAAGAAGAACCGGCTTATCCAAGGCGAGTGCCTTTTCAAACATCGGCTTAAAATCGTTTGGATCTTCAACCCGTAACCCGACTGCACCAAACGACTCAGCAAATTGCACAAAGTCTGGATTCACCAACTCAACACCGATGCGTTTACCGAACCGTCGCAGCTGACCACGCTCAATTGAGGTATATTGATTGTCGTTCATCACGAGTGTCACAATAGGGAGATCATACATCACCGCGGTTGCAAGGTCTGGACACGTCATTAAGAACCCGCCGTCACCACTCAGCGCAACAACTTTCCGATCAGGATAAGCCACTTGCGCACCGATAGCACCCGTCAATCCGATGCCCATTGCCACAGATACACCGGAGAAGATGTAACTCCCGGGGTAATAACATGGGAAATGTGGCAGCGCACCATAGCCAGTGATGTTAACGTCAACCGACAAGATGGCATCACGCGGCATCACATCGCGCATCTCTTTGAGGATGCGGGGACGTTCAATTGCCATAAATTGGCGGCGTAATGCTTGTAAACCTTCACCCCAACCGTCTATCTGTTTCTCATCGCTCAGCGCAGCGTTCAACTGGCGTAAAACCAATTTCGGATTCGCGCCGATGCCAACAGTCGCAGGGTATTCCTTGTGAATCTCCTCAGGGTCGGCTTCAATATGCAATAGCGGTTGCGAAATCTTGAGGCTCCAGTTGCCAGTATCACGGTAGTTAAATCGGGTGCCAACGGCAACGATTAGGTCGGAGGCGTTCATCGCTGCTTGCGCAACACCGTCTCGAAAGATACCAATAGAATGCGGCGAGTCTTCCGGCACCGAACCTTTTCCAAAACCCGTCATCACGATGGGTGCGTCCAGCAGCTGCGCGAACGCAAGTATTTCCGCAGTCGCGCGTGTATGGTTAATACCGCCGCCTGAGATGATCAGCGGGCGTTCTGCTGTCTTCAACAGTGACAGCGCAGCATCTACGTCTTGTGGATTTGCTGTTGTTTGGATACCATTATTTCGTGGTGGGATCGGCAAGTCCGCTTCTGCATCCAACGCATCTTTCGCAAGTTCAATCAGGACAGGTCCAGGTCTCCCGGAGCGTAACGCACTAAAACTTCTATTGACCGCACCCGGAATCTGATCCACGCGATGCACAATCTCCAGATGTTTCGTCATCGGCGTGAAAGCGGCTCGCTGATCCAACCCATGGAAACTTTTCTTCGGATCCCGTTGCGCCAAGTAAGATGGGTTCTGCCCGGTAATCCAAAGCACCGGTGACGAAGCAGTATTCGCTTCACCAATGCCAACAGAGGCATTATTTGATCCCGGACCCGGCACAGTCATACAAACACCGACATCGCCAGTCGCACGTGCATAACCATCCGCCATAAACGCCGTACCACCTTCATGCCGTGTGACATAGTGCTGGATGTTGTCTTGGTTGTTGTATAATGCTTCGTAAACGGTATCTAAATGATTCCCCGGTAAACCAAAAATATCTTTAACACCTTGTGCCTTCAAACATTCAACAAAAATATCGCCACCTGTCATAGTTAGTTAACTCCTTTTCTATAGTCTTGTACTTACTCAGTCTGTGCGGTTGAGTCGAGTGCCTTCGCCTTCTCAAAGTCAGCCTCCGCTGCTGCCTGTTGACCTAATTTCTCTTTCACATACCCGCGATTCCGATGCGCCTTGACATGCTTCGGATTTAACTGAATCGCTTTGTCCAAATCGGCAATCGCCGCGTGATAGTGACACTCTGCTTCTTGTGAATTGCTGCAATCAGCCTCCGCCTGACCTAAGCGGTATTTTGCAAGCCCGCGATTGTTGTAAGCGGCAGTATACTTTGGATTCAGGCGGAGAGCCTCGGTACAATCGGCAATTGCCCCGCGCAAGTGATATTTTGCTTTTTCCGGATTCTCCCGACGCAACTCGCGTCGTCCCAGGTCATTCTGCGAAATTGCCCGATTGCTGTAGACAGACGCGTATTCTGGGTTTAACCGGATAGCCCTATCAAAACTGGCCATTGCGGCTTCGTACGCGCGTCCGTCATTTTTTCCGCGTCCCTCTTTGTAGTAATTCTCTGCCAAATCTCCGTTTATCCGCGTTGCCTTCTCAAAGTCGGTTTTTGCGGCATCCTTTTCGCCGAGTGCCTCCTTTGCAAGCCCGCGATCGAGATAGTTTATCGCTGTCTCTGGATTGAGTTGGATGGCAGCATCGAAATCTGCGATTGCATTGTCATAGTCACCAAGGGCAGCCCGTGCAGCCCCACGCGTATGGTAGGCAGCACTGCTCTCCTCATCTGCTGAGGCTAACTGGATAGCCGCATCACTGTCAACGACCGCGCTTTGATAGTACCATTCGGCTTCTCCGCTGTGCTCGGGTTCAGTTACAATTTGCCCGAGGAGATATTTCGTCCAGCCGCGGGCATTATAGGCTGAAGCATGCTTTGGTTCCCACTTGATGAAGCGCGTCCAGTCGGCGATCGCCGCGTGATAGTGCTTTCGGGCTGCTGCTATATCCCCATGTGCTACTTTGGATTCGCCACTTCGCATCTTTGCATTTGCGCGGGCGTAAGCTGCCTTCGGGTTGCTTAGCCATCGCAGAAATAGCCGTGCTAACATTTGATTCCAGAAAGAACGAAGATTTGGCGCAAAATAATTCGTTGACATGAGTCGGTAAGCCGTAACCTGGTCCATAAGGACTGTTGTAAAGTCAAGCGAGTCAATCTGCGTCAGTTTCCCACCAGCATTCAGCATTATCAATTTAAATTGCGTGTCCTTACGGGCTGTATAGGCATTAGGTATATCCGGATTAAGATTGATAGCCTTATTATAGGCGGCAAGGGCACCTTCAAAATCGTCTCCCGCTTGATGCGCCATGCCCTTTTGATATTCAAGATAGGCACGTATTCGCGGGCGGTTTTGCCATTCCGCTAAAGGCTGAACTTCTGTCTGTTCCGCCGCTGTCAGCAACGCTTCAAGTACACTTGAAGGTACAGCATGCCCCCGACTCCTACTGGGTTTGACACTACCGCGCGAAAGTACGGCTATGACTTCGCCTTTGTTGTTTAGCACTGGGCACCCACTCCACCCTGGCCCCGCATCAGGTATGTGCAACCGAAGCCATTTGTCCCTTTTCTCAATACATCGTACCGTAGCCGCTGCGCTGTTTTCCTTGTCACCGTCATAGCCGATGGCACAAATGCGCGCTCTTTTTTTCACAGTCTCGCTGTTGCCGAGCTGAAAAGGAATCTCTTCTTCCGAAATTTTTAGAACAGCGAGATCGTTCTTTTCATCAAACGCTGTGATGCCTTCAATTGTGTACGCGGCATCTGTGTCAACATGCTTTGCAGCAATGTTCATAGCCCCTTCTAAAATGTGAAAACTTGTCGCAATTTGATTGCGTCCCACAAAGAAGCCACTACAATTACTAATGTTAGCTTCGTATTTGTTGCTGCCAATATACTTCCCAAATTTCTCTACCTCCAAGATCGCCAGGGTACCTTGGATCTTTTGGGAGATTTCTTTGGGGATGCTGCGGGTGTGAATTCTTTTTTTCATGTCATAAAGCACCTATGCTTTCTAATGTCTACCGTTTTAGCCGAGTGTTCCTTACCTTAGGAAACGACAAAAAGCCTTGCCTGCCTCGGGGCAAATGTACAGTTCAAATATGACTTGCCATCAGCGATCCAAAAATCTATGTTCTTTGTCATCTCCTTAAACAGCTGCCATTCTACGACACGTTTTACCTCCTGGGGCAGTTCAATTAAGGTCTCAATCGCTTCAGTGCTTGTGTTGAACAAGTAGAAAAGTTCAGATGCTTCTGTTTCCCTGCGGAGCACTTGAATGTCATCTGTCGGTTCATTGTCTGGTTTTACATATATTGATAGAGGGCGCTGCACCCATTTTCGGAGACATTTCTCGAGTCTCACTAACTTTTCGTCCGGTGGACCTCGCAAGATCGTTGTGCGTCGTCCAAAGATGAGTTGCTCAAGCGGATACGGCTCCAGTCCAATCCGACCGTTCAGCAAATACGGTGTCGGTTCGTCTGCTATCAATCGTCCCTTTGCTTTTGTAAATGCTCGCAAGCACTTTACTGTTTCTTCTTGAAGGGATATACAGCTCGGAAGTAAAACAACTCTGTAGACCTCCTTAGCCCCGGAACGGCTGTTCTTTAAACAGAGACTCAGATTTCCACGGACGCGTTTTCCTGCGCGGGGTGCCTCTATAATCTCGGCTGAAGCGAATTCCTGTTCTGAAACAATTTTAAAGTCGTAACCCAGTTCCCACACACTTTGGCACAACCACCCCCACGCTTTTGTGACCCCACTCCACGATTTCTCATCGGGTTTTGTCCAGAGGCTCTGCGTTGGTGCTATCATTAGGATCGGTCGTTTCGGGTATCCGATTGCTAACCCTTGCGGCACACTCTCAGCGGCACTGTTTCTGTTCATCCATAGGTTGAAACCGAAACTTGCATCTTCAAGGAGTCGCGATATGGGGGCGCGCGCATCCGTCTTGTTGCTTTTTTTTCGGGCAATACCGGCATGTTGTGTGTCGCTGCATGTCCATTTAGCGACAACAAATCGCTTCGGCGTATCTATTTCTGTGGTGTTTAGAATAGGACAGTCTACTTCTGCAAGCATGCATCCTAACTCAAATTCCAACGTCTTTGCACTCGCTGAGAGGCTTAAAGCGAACCGCAGGCCTTCTTGATGGCAAAAGTCCCGAATACCGCCAAGGAAGCAGGTCGCGAATCGTGTCGTTAACGCCTTCCAAAAAGTGTTTCTGACAGCCGCTGAGTTGTAAGTTTCATAGAACACTAACGGCAGGTATGTTGTGAGTGTTGTTTCCGCTGCTGCCAGTAGGACAGGACTCCACGGTACTGATGATGTTCCAGCACCTAAGACGCTCCCTAAAGACAAAAACTTCGGGGGTTCACAGGTAAAACCTACGAGGTGTTGCTTGCCGTAAGTTTTTAAGTAGTCTCTCAGCATCCGCGCTATAAACTGAGATACCCCTTGCTCACTTAGTAGATCGTCTGCCACTCCTTCTGTCTGATAGAGGTTAATCACTGTACGTCCACGAAGCCGTTCAGCAATTGTGAGGTCACCTGCCACACAGCGTTGAACGTAGTCGCTGATGTTGTAACACGGCTCATCCGCATGCGGTTCCGCGATTAAGTAGTATTGATTAAATTCTATCCCGCCTGATAGTTGGGAGTCCCGAAATAAGGATTGGATCGTTGTCGCTGTTGCCGCATCGCCGAAGGATAGGTCTACAGCGTTCAACTCATAGCGTGTTTGCAATAAGGCGGACGGCAACGCAACCCAGGCGTGTTTGCTCTGTCGTAATTCCGCCTGATGGGCTGCTGCGTCTTGGGTCCTTTGCCACGATAGTACATTTCCCGCGCGAAAAGCATCCGTCTGCACAACTACCAGCTCCTATCCAAAAAATTTGCAACTCTTAAATACTTTGTGATATACTTTTAACATTGAAGGTATGTACAGGTTCGTAACTTTTCGATTTTTATACTAAAAGTTTAGCACACCTTCGGAATTCATGCAATCAAAAGTTTCTATCCTACTCGCCTGACAAACTGTAATCCGGGTGCTTCGCATTAAACTTTGACAGCCGCCGAACTACGCTAAAAGGAATAACTATGAGGCTATTAGAAAATATCATATCAGCACTTTCCGTTCTTCGGGCGAGCAAGTTACGTACCGTTCTCACGCTCTTAGGTATTACCATTGGTATTGCAGGGATCATTGCGATGATGTCTTTTGGCGCAGGTGCTGAAAAACTTATCATGGCGGAATTTGAGAAGATCGGCGGTCCCAGTATGTTCGGTGTTTACCGCCCCGGACATATCCGAAAAAATGGGCGCTGGCAACGCAACACCAGTCCACATCACCTTGAGATGAAAGACCTCCAAGATGTTCTCGTTGAATGTCCGTCCGTCGAAGTCGCCACTGTTGAAGGCAGCTACTATATCAATCTCGGCATTGACGGAAAATTTCAACGCACCTATCTCCGGGCAACGACAAACGAATACCAAGCCGTTCGCGAATGGCGTACGGAGTATGGTAGATTCCTCGCTGATACCGATATGGACGCGTGGACAAAAGTGTGTGTCATCGGCTCAAAGATATGGAAAGAGCAGTTTAAGGGACAAGACCCTATCGGCAAGGAAGTCGTAATCAACAACTTCGGGAATAACAAACGTTTTACGGTTATTGGCATTATGGAGAGCCGCGGCGACGGTTTAGAGCGCGGCAAAAGCGATGACAATATGCTCTTCATTCCTATCACGACTGCACAAAAACGGTTTTGGGGACACGATCACGTTGGGCATATCATGGTGCGTGCTAAAAGTCCGTTTGTGGTCGATCAGGCGCTCAAAGAAGTCAAGACCATTATTATGCGGAACCATGGTGGCGACGACACTTTTTTCCGAACATGGTCCGCTAAACAGGGCATCGCAAACGCTAAAAGAATGATCCTTATTATCGAGACGGTCTTAGTCGTCATTGCGTCTGTTTCTTTGATTGTCGCGGGTATCGGGATTCTCAACATTATGCTCGTCTCCGTAACGGAGCGGATACCAGAAATCGGATTACGGAAAGCGGTCGGTGCCAAGAGTTTTAACATCCGTATCCAGTTCCTCACAGAATCCGTCCTCTTATGTTTGATCGGCAGCCTACTCGGTATCGCTTTCGGCGCGATCGCTGGGAGAGGCTTTGCTTGGGTAGTGGGCAAATTTTTAGATGAGATGACATGGCCCTCAGTGATTACCCCAGAGGCGGTGCTGATCTCCGTCGGCGCAGGGGCAGCCGTAGGCATCTTCTTCGGTTATTACCCCGCCAGTCAAGCCGCTAAAATGGCTCCTATTGATGCCATCCGCCATACATAATAAGGAAACTAAGCGTGCATATACTGGAGAATTTAATCTCAGCGTTTTCTGTCCTCCGCGGAAGTAAACTCCGCACAGTCCTCACCCTCTTAGGGATTACGATTGGCATCGCAGGGGTCATTGCGATGATGTCTTTTGGCGCAGGTGCCGAAAAACTCATGATGGCGGAATTCGAGAATATCGGCGGTCCCAGTATGTTCGGCGTTTACCGACCCGGATATATTCGGAAAAATAACCGTTGGCAGCGCAACACCAGCCCACATTATTTGGAGATGCAAGATCTGTACGACATTCTGGCGGACTGTCCCTCTGTTGAAGTCGCCACTGTCGAAAGAAGTCACCCGATTGACTTTAAAGTTGAGGGGAAACACCGACAGACCTACCTCCGCGCAACAACGAATGAATACCAAGCCGTCCGGAGATGGAAAACAGAATACGGCAGGTTTCTCGCCGATACTGACATGGACTTTTGGAATAAAGTTTGTGTCATCGGTGCAAAAGTCTGGAAAGAGCAGTTTAAAGGACAGAACCCAATTGGTAAAGAGGTGGGTATCAACAACAGACGTTTTACGGTTATCGGCATCATGGAGAGCCGTGGCGATGGATTGGAGCGCGGCAGAAGCGATGACAATATGATCTTTATCCCCATCACGACTGCTCAAACCCGTTTTGGCGGACGGAATCGCGTCGGCGCGATCATGGCACGCGCCAAAAGCATTGACGTCGTCGAGCAAGCACTCAAAGAGGTCAAAACCGTTATTTCACGCAATCACGGTGGCGATGAAACTTTTTTCCGAACATGGAACGCGAAGAAGGGGATTGAAAGCGGGAAAAGAATGATCTTTATCATTGAGTCAGTCTTGGTCGTCATTGCGTCTGTCTCTTTGATTGTTGCGGGTATCGGGATTCTCAATATCATGCTCGTCTCTGTAACAGAACGGATCCCGGAGATCGGACTACGGAAAGCAGTCGGTGCCAAAAGCCTCGACATCCGTATCCAATTCCTGACAGAATCTGTGCTGCTGTGTCTCATCGGGAGCCTGCTCGGTATCACGGTAGGTGCCGTAGCAGGGAAAGGTTTCGCGTGGATAGTGAGTCGATTCTTTGATGAGTTATCCTGGCCCGCTGTGATTACGCCGGAAGCCGTGCTGATTTCTGTCGGTGCGGGGGCAGCCGTAGGCATCTTCTTCGGTTTCTACCCGGCCAGCCAAGCCGCCAAAATGGCACCTATTGACGCGATTCGGCATACGTAAACACTTAATACCAAATTTGGGAGGAGGCAACTGATGCTTAATACGCAAACAACCGCTGAGGCTATACAAGAAATACCGGTGCCCGATCCGATGACGCTGGAGGAGTTTCTTGAAAACGACTTAGAGGGGTATGAATATGTAAAAGGAGAATTAGTCCCGATGCCACCAGCGACGATGATACATGGTGAAATCAGTAGTAAGCTTCATATACGCTTAGGTCTGCACGTTCAGGAAAATCGGTTAGGACAATTATATATTGCCGAAACAACGTTTCAATTGGATGACCGAGCAGTAAAGCCCGATATTGCGTTTGTTTTGACCGACCGATTACCTGAAAATAGAGAGAAGGCATCACCGGTCCCACCGGATTTGGCGGTTGAAGTCGTCTCGCCATCAGACAAACACTATGATGTTACCGAAAAAGCACTCGCCTATTTGAGATCAGGCACACGCCTTGTTTGGGTGATTGAACCCGTCGCGAAAACGGTAATGGTTTACCGGTCTGAGACAGATTTCACTGTGCTGAACTGTGAAGACACATTGACAGGCGAAGATGTCGTCGAAGGATTTGCATGTCCAGTCGCCCAACTCTTTGAATAGATTTTAAGGGAAGACAATGCCTATTTTCATATTAAATGATGTTGAACTTGTTCCAGCGAAGAAAACAGAGGTTGAACGTGAGAGTGATGTGGAAGAGTGGCTTGAAAACAGTCCGTGGGCAGTTATACAAGATGAGTTACTGTGGATTGGTAGGCAAACAAGTGCAGCAGATGAGGAGAGAACAATCTTTCCAGACTTGCTCGGAATTGATTCAGAAGGTAATCTTGTCATTATTGAATTTAAGCGCGGAAGAACTCCACGAGATGTTGTAGCACAATTACTTGAATATGCTGCATGGGCAGATGAGCTTCCACCGGAACAGATTCGTGAAATTGCTAAGGATTACTTTAAAACTCGCGAAGAATTTCAAGAAAAAACCTTTGATGATGCTTTCAGAGAGGCATTTGATATGCCTGACGACAAGGAAATTCCGCTATTAAATCAGAAGTTACGTTTATTCATAGTTGCAGAAGAAATCCCAGGGCAAATAATCCGTGTTTGTCAATTCCTCCAGACTTCATACAAAATGGATATCGGTTGTATAGCGGTTTCAAAGTTTCAGACTAAATCGGGAGACGAGATTGTTAGTACTGAGATTAAAGTCGGAGATGAAGAGACCGCTACCTCTAAGAAGCGGCATCAACGAATTTCGCAAACATCGCGGTGGTCAGGAAATAAACTAGAACAAGAACAGGTAGTGTGGGAAGCAGTACAAGAATTTACAAATGGAGATCCAAACACTACATTTGCACCCGCAGACATTGACAAAGCCGTTAAAAATAGGTATTCCGATTTTCCGGTGTACACAGTAAGAAGGTGGATAAGAGGAGGTTGTGTTAACTTCCCAAAACGGAGTGATTATCCTGACAGTGAAAATAAATACTGGAGGGTAGAAATAGGAAAATACCGTCTATATAATCCCGAAACTGATGCATAATAATATGTCTGCCCGTACAGGTAAAAGCCCCAGCGGGGCGAAAGGTGTATAGAAAAATATACTAACCCAATTAACACAAACCCATGCACCAAACGCTTCCACCCATGCACGCACCTCCCACAGAAGGCATCAAATACATCGGTTCCAAACTAAAACTCATCCCGCAAGTCTTGGAACTCGTCAAAAAAGTCGATGCTAAGACAATCCTTGACGGCTTTGCAGGCACGACACGTGTCTCACAGGCACTTGCTAAACTTGGCTATACCGTTATCTGCAGTGATGTTGCACCATGGACAGAGGTCTTTGGCACATGTTATCTTCTCAATACTAAACCGAGAGAGACATATCAACCGTTTATTGATCACCTCAATGCTGTACGGCCTGTTGATGGCTGGTTCACAGAACACTACGGCGGACGCGCCAACGGTGGGTGTGCTATCCAAGCCGACGGGCTCAAGAAGCCGTGGCAGCGCCACAACACCCGTAAATTAGATGCCATTCGGCAAGAAATCGAAAACTTGAATCTTGATCCAGTTGATAAAGCGGTCGCACTTACGAGCCTGATTCTTGCACTCGACCGAGTTGACAATAGCCTCGGTCACTTTTCAGCATATCTCAAAGCGTGGGCACCCCGTGCTTATAAAGAATTAGTCCTTGAAGTGCCGCAAGTCTTCACCTCAGAAGGAAAGCATCAGGTCTACCAAAGCGACATCTTTGACCTCGTGCCGCGTGTCTCTGTAGACCTTGCCTACTTCGATCCGCCGTACGGTTCAAACAACGAGAAGATGCCCCCGTCTCGCGTCAGATACGCCGCCTACTATCACCTCTGGAAAAGCGTTGTTCTATTTGACAAACCCGCCCTTTTCGGCAAAGCAAAACGGCGAGAAGATACATCAGACCCCCTCGCCGCTTCTGTATTTGAGGAATTCAGAACGAACACCACCGGTCATTTCATCGCCGTTGAAGCCATTGCACAATTGATCCAAGAGACGCAAGCACGTTGGATTCTGCTATCCTACAGTTCCGGGGGTCGTGCGACTGCGCAGCAACTTGATGAAGTCATGCAGAACAATGGAAAACTACTCACTACCCTTGAGCTTGACTATAAAAGGAACGTCATGGCAGGTATGAAATGGACGGACGAATGGATAAACGACGCTGAAACACCGAACCGAGAATTCCTTTTCCTTCTTGAAAAAAACACGCCTCTCATTTGAAGGATGCCTAATCGTCTTTAGATTTCGTATTGAGACGCCAATGTATACTGCACGCCAATGGCCAATCGGTACAAATACCGTCTATTTTATTGGCGCGGGCTTTGTTCCAGATATCGGGTCGATTCTCACCGATGTGCAAGGCGAGCCAGACCTGCTTACCGAGTTTACGCGCCTGTTCCATCGCTTCCACATTCGGAATGAATCGGACCCACAGGCAATCTGCCAGCGGATCCCGCAGGGCTGCAGCGAATTGGTCGGCTTCACTATCGTTTAGATACACCGTGGTTCGCAGCTTCGGGTTGGCTTGTTTGAAGCGACGACTTGAATCGCTGGATTGACCGAAGGCGAAGAGTTGGTCGAACAGCTCGTATTTCTCGACGAGTCGCACGATGTTCTCTTCAATCCCGGGCGAGATGACTTTCATATTCAGTGCAATGGTCACTGGTGTTCGTTGACGCTCGCGAATGCGTTTGAAGACCTCTTCGAGTGTCGGTACCTTCTCACCAGCGAAACGAGGATCGAACCAGCTTCCAGCATCCAGTTTTCGGATTTCTGCCAACGTCATTTCGGTCACTTCGCCGGTGCCGTTGGTTGTCCGGTCTACAGTTTTGTCGTGGATGATGACAAGGTGTTCATCGCGTGTTTGGTAGACATCCAACTCAATTGATAGCCCTAACTCGATGGCGACGGCGAAACTGGGCAAAGTGTTTTCGGGCGCGTACCGCACGACACCGCGGTGAGCGAGCAAGATTGGATCTGCGGGTAACGCATTCGTCTCTGGTTCCGGCGCGGCGATCACACACATAAGCATCAGCATGTTGAACGACATAATCTATCTCCTCATGACAAATAAAGCTTTATCTAACGGCATGAGATACCGATTTTTCGAGGTGTCAAATCCCGACAAGAGCTAAATCACAGTTTAAGGGGGTGTGAAGTGTCTTTACAAAATGCCTTAACCCTCGGATGCTCCAACACCTCTGGGTTCAGAATATATGCTGGGGCACGTCCCTGAATCGCATCTGTAACCTGTCCAATCGTCCGAAGATCCAACCGAATCCCAGATTCAACAGTCATCCCTGCATTGTGATTCGTAGAGATGATACGCGGATGATCCTTGTGAATCGCCCGCGGTCCGTTAACCGGATCATCCACAACATAATACCAGAGTCGATTTTCACTAACGGCGCGATTGGCTGCTGCATCGTCAACAAGATTCCCGCGTGAGGGATTGATGAGAGAGGCATGCGGTTTCATCGCACAGAGTTCTTCGTAACCGACAACAGTATCTGCACCGGATAGGTGCAGAGAGACAGTGTCGCTCTCTTTGAAGAGGGTCAGTGGTGTATCAACAGCCTCCGCCCCAAATGCCGCTGCGAGTTCAGCGATATCCGGACGGATGTCATAAACCAGAAGCCTCCCTTCCTCACCGAGAAGCGGACGCGCACGGCGGGCAACTTCTTGCCCAATCCGACCAAAGCCATACAGACCGAGCGTAGAACCCATCACCTCATGGGTCTTGATAAGCCCAAAATCCCCACTATGAGAGGCTCTATTTAGCGTGTAGACGCGCTTCATAGTGGCAAACCACTGTGCAATCGCATATTCGGCGACAGTTACCATGTGTTCAGGTGCGATGGTGATTATGACACCAGACTCCGTCGCCAAATCAACGTTAACGGTTTCATAGCCGACACCCCACCGCGCAATGATTCGGAGCGATGTAGCGGCTTGATAGAAGCTTTCATGAAAGGGCACGCCGCCTGCGATCACGCCAACAACACCATCGGCATGTTCCGCTGTCAGTTCGCGAGGATGGATACTCAACTCACCCAATTGCTCCAAATCCGCCAACGCTGCGCGGCGTTCCGCAGTATCAAACTCACTGTTCTCAAAAATAGGAGATAGTAAAATTTTGGTTTCCATAGTTTTATCTCTTAGCGACTGATACGAACACCGCCTGCTTGCATTGCCTTCTCTGCCTCTTCTGCCGTTGCCCAATTGAAGTCGCCGGGGAACGTATGCGCCAAGGCGGAGTATCCACCAGCGAAATCGACAGCCTCCTGCGGCGATTTGCCGTTCAATAGGCTATAAATCAACCCAGACGAGAAGCTATCACCGCCACCCACACGGTCAACGAGTTCTAAGTTTTCATAGATACGCGACAGATAAAATTCTGAGCCATCAAACAGGAGCGTCCGCCAATCGTTGAGCCAACCGGTTTTCGCATCGCGTAACGTTGTACCGATCATCTCTATATTCGGAAAAGTATCTTTGACGCGCTGCGCAACCGCTTTGTAACTCTCCGGTTCAAGTTTACTGTAGGATTCGGTTGCCCCTTCCGCTGCGAAACCGAGCGATTTCTCAAAGTCTTCCTCGTTACCGATGAGCACGGAGACATGCTCCATCATAGGGCTGTTCGCTGCCTGTGCTTCCTCTGCGCTCCAGAGTTTGGAACGGAAGTTTAGGTCGTAACTGGTTTTAACACCCGCTGCCCGCGCGGCTTGAAGAGCCTCTGCCGAGACCGCAGCTGCGGATTCTGACAACGCCGGTGTAATCCCACTCAGATGGAACCACCGTGCGTTGCTAAAAATAGATGCCCAATCAATCTCACCGGGTTGCACTTTGGAGATTGCCGAGTATCCGCGGTCATAAGTAACACTGCTTGCACGTGGTCCCGCACCCATTTCGAGGTGATAAAACCCGTTCCGCTCAAAGCCGACACCGTCAAAGTCCACCCAGACGATGTTAGACATGTCCACACCGAGTTCGCGGCCCTTGTTACGGATATAGCGACCCGACCAGTTATCCACGAGCCGTGATACCCACGCTGTCCGAAGACCGAGTTGTGCAGCGTTAACAGCGACGTTCATCTCCGCACCGCCTGCAGTGATTGACAGCGATGTCGCGTTCTCAAGCCGCATAAACTCCGGTGAGGTGAGACGAATCATCGCTTCTCCAAACGTGACTAAATCATACATATCGTTTATTCTCCTGTTTTGATGTCTGTTGTATTCTGGTATTCGTGATAAAGATTTTCAATACACTGTCCACAGAAACAGTAGACCCTACCGTATCCGCCGATCTCTTTTTCAAGCAACTGGTTCATCGGGAACTCTTCTTGGCAGACCGCACAAAGTTCTATCGGTTCTTGGGGTGTATCCGTTTCATCACCGTTTTTCTGCCGAGACGTGAAATGCAGAACCAACCAAACGACGATAGGCGTAACAATTACAAAAATAGCAAATAACATTGCCTGTTTTCCTCATAGCGACATCCAGCAACTATAATGCCTATTACTATAGTCGGTAACTGTGAAGAAGTCAACGGAAATTGTTTGATTTATTCGTGGCTGTTGTGGTAAACTATGGGCAGCGTGTAGGTTGGGTAGAACGGCATTGAGAAGTCGGCTGTTGGTGTTCCAAATGCACGTCAAATCCAATATGTTACCATATACACGCAAGCGCATAGTGAAACCCAACTTCATACCGTCAGTGTTGCGGAAACTTCACAACAAAAGCGTTGGGTTCACTCGGTTTCTGGTTGATATAGCATAGATGGAGAAAGTTTCGTTTTTCTATGATTTTTACGGTTTTGGTGAAATCCGTTCAACCCAACCTACGACCACCCGTGCATTTTAATTGTTGGACTTATGTTAGTCGTAATCACAAGGAAACTTAAAAGTACATGCCTAAAATAGCACACGTAGAGGTTTATCCGACGGCTGTCGGGATGAAAGATGTCTTTAATATCGGCACCGGTTTCGTCGGAGATACCGGCTCCGCAGGCGACCATGTTTTTGTCAAAATCACAACAGACGATGGCTATATCGGCTGGGGTGAACAACGCGCCCTCCCGTCGTGGAGCTACGAGACGACTGAGTCAATTACAACCACTATCCGACATCACATCGCCCCGCTACTTCTCGGACAAGATCCGCTGAATCTCAACGCCATCCACCGTGCTATCTATGACGCTTTGAAACCCGCTGTCAGCAACGGACACCCTTTTGCCAAAGCAGCAGTGGACATCGCTTTGCACGACCTGTGTGGACACATTCTTGAGGTGCCGATACATACCCTCTTTGGTGGCAAACGCCACGACACACTCCCCCTCTGTTATGCATTGAGTATTGATACACCCGAAATCATGGGACTGAAGGCGAAAGCCTTGGCACCCTGTTCCTGTTTCAAAGTCAAAGTTGGAGGTCTCCCCGCAGCAGATGAAGAACGCCTGCGCGCCGTGCATGAGGCGATGCCAAATGCGAAGCTTTGGATCGATGCGAATCAGTCCTATACACCGTCGAATGCCCTTGAATTGTTAAAGCGTGTTGGAGACATCCGGGAAATCTACTGTATGGAACAACCCGTGGCGAGTCAAGACTGGTTCGGCATGAAACGGGTTCGGGAGGATGCCCCTATCCCAATCGCAATTGACGAAGGTTGCTTTACCTACTTCGACTTGGCGAAAATCGCGCGCTTAGAATGTGCCGATGCCGTCGTTTTGAAGGTGTGTAAATCTGGAGGCTTAGCGGAGTGTCTCAAAAGTACTCATGTTGCCGAAGCCAATGCATTAGAACTCCTCGGTAGCGGGTTAACGGAAGCCGGTATCGGTTTCATCGCCAGCGTCCATCTTTTCTCAACTTTGGATCTCGTACTCCCCGCGGAACTCAACGCACCCGCCTTTTTGGAAACGATGGCAGTAAGCGGCATCGACATACACGACCATGTTGTGACAGTGCCAGATGGACCCGGACTCGGCGTTACGCCTGATGAGGACTATATCAAGGCGAATCTCCTGAGAACTGAATACACTTAAAGCCTTAAAATATCGCTTGACTTTTAGCAAAGGTTTTGGTATGCTATTGTTAATCAGTAACAATTCCCTCAAAGGAACATAAAATGGCTGATGACCAAAAGATTATACTTGAAACCATGAAACAAGGTTTTGACCTTGTTAACCAGAAATTTGATGAAATTAATAAACGGTTTGATGAGATTGATGAGCGTTTTGATAAACGATTCAGTAATCTTGAGAACCGTTTGGATAGCCTCGAGCAGCACCATGATAAGCTTAACTTCCGCGTGGATTATCATGATAAGCAGTTTGAGGTAATTAATGGACGCTTTGACAAAATTGAAAACCACCTTGAAAAGATTGATGAGCGTTTCGACAAAAATTACGAGTACATATCGACACTCACGGCAACTATGGAAAAAACGACTACCGAAGTTGAGTGGATTAAAAAAATATCGCTCGGCATTGGCGGTGCCATACTTCTTTATATTGTGAAAGCGATCTTCTTCGGGCCCTAATCCGCTTGCTTTGTCCCCGTAAAATAAACGAAAATTTCTATCACAATCGCGGTAGCAATTGCCACTGCACAGAGCAGATACGGACTCTGTGTCCCGAATCGAGAATCCGCCAGAATGCCCCCTAAGAGCGGTCCCAACAGAATCCCTAACCCCAATATCCCCTCATGCCATCCGCTTTTATTCCCTTTGTCCGCATGCCGATCCAAACCGTAGTAGAGGCTACTGAAATAGGTGAAAGCGGCAGACACGCCGATCACCCCGAACGCGAATACCCAGAGGGTCGTGTGTTGGATTTTCCATATTCCGAGAAAACTGACAACCGCCAACACCTGAACGATCAATATGGGCGCGAAACGATAGTGCCATCGGGTCGAGTAGCCGCTCCCAAGCACGAGAAAGGCTAACGTCTGCATACCGCCAAGAGTCAACATCAGGTTGCCGAATGTTGTCGGCGGTATCCCTATTTCCTTCGTGAGTTTCGGGGCAAGGCGACGCAACACGCCGAGCAGGAACCACGAGGTGAAATTCGCGCACCGCGCAAGGTTAAGATAAGTCGTCCGTACAGGTTGGGGGGGATAAAGCGTTTCAGGAGATTCCGAAGCGATTTCAGAGGAAGCATCGGTTTGTGGCACATCGGATGTTTGAAGACTGTTCGCGACAATTGTCCCTAAGGTGAGTAAACTGAAAACCGCCGCGAGATAGAACGATCTGAACGGGTTCGTATCGCCATAGAGGTAACTTGAAAGTGCTGGACCTAAAGTGACACCAACGCTCCAAAAGAGGTTAAAGAGCATAACCCGTTGGATCAGTTGACCTTCACCTTCGCGTTCAGCAAGCCACGCCTCATAGGCGGGCCAGAAAAGTGCCATACTGATGCCGATGCCCGGAAAAATAAGCATCAAGTGCAAACTGTTTCGGCATTGCGGTAGCGCGATACTGACTGCACCAAGCACCAGACACGCCGCGTAAAGCACATAGCGCCGCTCTATGCGATCCGATAACCGTCCGAATGGGATCGCAAGTACCACGAAAAAACCAGTCATGACTGCTTTCAGCACGCCTAAGAAGGTTGAGGAGAGTCCTAAGTAACTCGTATAAAAGGAGGTGTTGGTGATGATACCGCTAAAAGCGAGATCAATGAGCAGGACAGGGAGATAAACTGTAAACAGGTGGCACATTTTGGCGACGATCGCCAGCCAAAACTTGCCTGACCAAAGTTGGCGCATATTATGTCGTTCCGCACCGAAGGTTAGGGTTCTACAATCCTTGCATCAATCATGTGATACGGCGTAGCACCAACCGGATCCGCCTCAATACCGATTTCATCTTGTATGAGACCGCTATTCGCTGTGGCTCTTGCATAAATTTCGACGGGATCTTCCTCTTCCGGGACGTGCCAATCCCATTTCCAGAGCACCCATGCAAGCGGCGTATCTTGCGCCCAAATTTTTGCTTCTTCCCACGTCTGTCCGTAATCAACGCTAACTTCTACTTTCTTGATACCGCCATGGTTGCCCGCATCGAACGCTGCACCGCTCACTGTATAAACCTTGCCGCCAGTAATTTCTTCACCATCATTCGGTGTGCCAATCATTGTAGCAAGTTTCACATTCGCAATCGGATCCCAACCCCGTTTCTCCCAATAACTCTCATGTGCTGCTGCGAGTTGGATATTCACTATCCATTTCGGGTTCTTTGTGCCGTAGTGCCCCGGGTTCAGCAGTCGGATAGGGAAACCGTGTTCAGTCGGAAGTGGTACGCCATTCATCTCGTAAGCGAGGAGTGTTTCTTCACGCATCGCGTCTTCCAATGGAATTGCTGTATGGTAGCCATCAGCACAACGGAAGACAACCACTTTTGCTTCGGGTTTGGGTTCGACTTTCTCAAGCAGATCGCGAAGCCGAACACCTTTCCAATTCGCATTACTCATCTGTTCTGTGCCAATCGGGTCTCCGATACATTTCAAGGTGCGCATCGCCTTAACGGCTTCCATTGCTGTGATATCCGCAAACTGCAAGGTCATCTGTTTTTCGATTAAACCGGTGATTCCCATCCGCCACGTTTTAGCATCAAGCGCAACCGGATTCCCAATCTGCAGGATATAGAAGTCGGCGTTCGGTGTAATCAGCGTCTTCGGTTTAAGGAGCGGTTTCACTGCTGCGTGTCCTTGGAGTTGAACGGGCAAGACCATCCCCGCGGCACTAATCGCGCTCAGTTTTATGAACGTTCTTCTTTTCATTCTTTCTCCCCCGCATCCGCATCGTGATTTTTACGACACCTCTCACCATAATCGCTGTGCCAAGAAACAGCACTAAAGGCAGCCCCCAATTCCAGTGAAAGAAAAAGTAGGCGATGAAACTCGTACACATCAAAACAATGAAGGTGTTCAGGAGTTTTTTGTTTTCATACCATTTTTGCATCTATTTACAACTCAAATTGCCGCCTAACAGATCATAGGTGTTTAATTTCTGGGTTCTTAGGTAAACTGTCGCGCATCAGATATCCAATCGCACCGAAAACCTTTTTCAGTTCGTTTATTGTGAGTGCCGTTTTGCTTAAAGTAAATAGGTCTTTAACTAATTTTCCGAATTGCCACAGCGTGCCATCGGTTACGATCCCATAAACTTGCTTTAAAGCGTCATTATTGATTTTTTGAACAGCAACCAACTCAGCCAAACACTGCTCCTATCCCATTACAAAGTCGTTCCGTTTGGCTTCTACAACGATAAGAATAGGTATTCCGGGGACTGTTTTCCCTAACGCAGATTTTGTTGACACAAGATAGTCGGGAGTCCCACTCAACTCCGCGTCGTAAGAGATAGATTCGTGACTCCATAAGGAAAACCATTCCACATAGTTAAGGTTGGTTTCGCTCCCCACTATAAAAATATTATCAGATATGCTATCAAATGTCAACAAAAAATGAAGCAAAACCAGGCAGATTATACATAATTTTGTAGTTGTATTCTGTTTGGAAAGGTGGTATGCTGTTTTTATATGTTGAGAAAATACAGGACAGGAACACCTCATGGCAAAACAGCCCAATATCCTTTATCTTATGACCGATCAGCAGCGTTTTGATACCGTCGGTGCACTCGGAAATCCTATTATCCAGACACCGGCGTTAGACCGAATTGTGCGAGACGGGACAAGTTTCACTTCAGCCTACTGTCCGTCACCGGTATGTGTGGCATCGCGCTGTAGTTTCTTGCTCGGACAATGGCCGCATCAGACGGAGTGCACAAGCAATTCCGCAATGCCCCAAGAGCGTGTCTCAGTGATGGAGCTGCTCAATGCGGCAGGCTATCAGACACACGGGATCGGCAAGATGCACTTCACACCGCAAGGACGTAAAATGTGGGGATTTGAGACGCGCGACTATTCCGAAGAGGGTCCCGGGCCTGACGATTTCACGGAATTTCTAAGTGAAAACGGCTATGACTATGTTGTCGCACCCCACGGTGAACGGAGTGAATACTATTATATCCCGCAACCCTCACAACTCCCAGCGCGTCTACACCATACGCAGTGGGTAGGCGATAAAACGCTCGAATTCTTCTCACAGCGAGATACTGACCGCCCGTTTTTGTGTTGGAGTAGTTTTATTAAACCACACCCACCGTTTGAATCACCCGTGCCGTGGAGCAGGCTCTACCGTACCGCGGAGATGCCGTTACCGTTCCTGCCGCCAGATTACGAGCATCTGCATACCTACTGGAATCGACACCAAAATCGCTACAAATACCGTGACCAAGGACGCGATATGAATCTTCTGCGGACGATGCGCGCTGCTTACTACGCAGCCATCTCCTTTATTGATTATCAGGTGGGGCGTATCCTTGATTACCTCGAATCCGAAGGCGAGTTGGACAACACGTTGATCCTTTATACCTCCGACCATGGCGAATTGCTCGGCGACTATGACTGCTACGGGAAACGCTCGTTCCTTGATGCCGCTGCTCGCATACCACTGCTGGTCCGATATCCCGAACGTTTCGAGGCAGGCAGGCAGTGCGATACGCCGACGAGTCTTGTGGATGTGCTACCGACGAGTCTCGGCGCAGCGGGGTTACCGGCACAGGCGGATCGGAGCGGTATGGATCTCGCGGACCTTGCCACCGGGAATGCGCAACGGGATGCCATCGTTGGTCAATTGGGGCAGGAAGGCACAGGGGTCTATATGCTCCTGACAAATGAATACAAATACATCTACTCCGCCGCGGATCGGCAAGAATGGCTTTTCAGACGCATACACGGCAGACTTGACGAGCGGAGCCTTGCGGGTAATCCGGGGTATGGTAGAATTCTGAGTGCTTATCGAAAACGTTTGATTGAATGGCTCCGCGAGGACGGTTACGAACGCCCACTTGATGGTAACAGATGGCGAGACTTTCCCGCTCCTGTTGAACCTGAGAATCCGGATGCAGGACAACTTTTCCAAGATGGGCGTTCTGTGAGTGATCAGTTTCCACAAGGATATTCGCCGCATATTGATCCGTTGAGACGACCTTCTTAATTCAATCAAGGATGCCTGAATGTGTTCGGGCATCCAAGCACCCCAATTAGAAAAACCATGCCCATCCGTCGTTATGCCAAAACGCTATTCTCGAAGGCGGCGTGGCACGCCTACAACAGTTACCGCAAAGGGGCGCGCTATCGCTCTCGGTTCTCACAGACTGCAGCAGTGCTGGATGCCCCGCGCGAAACCATCGCGGCATTCCAGAAAGAACGGTTAGAAAAACTCCTCCAGCACGCATACCAGACAACACCGTATTACCGTGAATTGCTCAAGACGGAATCACCGGATATATCAGAGGTTCCGCCACTTGAAAAACAGAACGTTCGAGAACAGTTAGAGCGTCTCTGTTCTGAAGCATTTCCACAGGAAGAACGCATCAGGAACGCTACGGGCGGCTCAACAGGTACGCCGCTTGTGTTCTATCAGGATAGGAACTATTGGAATCAACGAAACTTGAGCGTTTACTATTTCGATCGATGGGCAGGCTGGAATTTTGGTGAGCCGCAACTCATTATCTGGGGGGCACCCGCAGATTTGGAAGACGCTGGACACTGGAAACACCGGCTCGGCACCTTTTGGCGGAATCAGTATTGGCTCAATGGGTTTCGCCTTACAGACGCAGCGATGCTGGCAATGTTTGAACAGATGAATCAGGACCTCCCACAGACCATCCTCGCTTATCCGTCATCGCTTTATCAGTTTGCTACATTTCTCTCCGATAACGGCTTGATCCCGAAATGGAAATTGAAGGGTATTATCTCTTCCGCTGAGATGCTACATCTACATGACCGCGCCTTAGCTGAGATCATTTTCAAAGCGAAAGTCTATAATCGTTATGGCGGACGGGAAGTCGGTTTGATCGCGATGGAGTGTCCAGAAGGGCGCATGCATATCAACTGCCATGACCTCTACCTTGAAATAGATAGTCCTTATCCATACACTGAACCCGGAGAAATCCTTATCACGCAACTCAATAACTACGCTATGCCGTTTATTCGGTATCGTATCGGAGATGTCGGTATGCTCTCGGACGAAATGTGTCCCTGCGGTAGTGAATTACCTATCTTGGCAGAACTGCTTGGACGCACCACTGCAACTTTCCGTACGAAAACTGGGACCTTAATACATGGCGGTTATTTCACACGACAGTTCTATAACCTCGTCGGGATTAGTCAATTTCAACTGATTCAGGAAACGTTTGAGCGGTGTGTCTTGAAACTAGTTATTAACGTGGCGTGGAGAGCAGAGACACGCCATCACCTCGTCCAGAAGATTCAAGAGGTACTCGGTGCAGATGTCGTTGTCACGGTGGAATTTGTAGAGGATATCCCGCTGCTTGCATCCGGTAAAAGGGAATACACGATTTCAAAAGTATCGGCAGGCGAACTTTAGTTTTCCGTCGTCCATTCCCGACAAATATCCAACAAAGGCGCGTCCCGTCTTGTGCCTGCTGGCACGTAAGCCAAAATCATGCCATCAATCGGTAGATTCCGATCTGCAATAACACCTGTACTCCGTTCAGCTGTTAAACCTTTAGAGAGTAGAAGATAGAAAGTATCCTTCCCCCATCCGGGTGTGGTATAGAAATTCCCCTGTCCTTTTGAAATAACAAGATCTGCTGCTGACAGCGCGTTGATGAATTCCGGTGTCGCCTGATAGAGATTGGTCCCGATTGTTATTGCACCTGATGATAGCAACCGGAGCGTACCGTCCCGAATGGCTGCCTGAAGTTCCTGAAATTGCGGGTAGTTGACAATTGCGTGCAGGTCTGCCACAGTCGCGTCGTTGCTGGCGTTGTCTGCTTTGCCAACAAGGGAGATGTGGTGTCCAGACGCGACGAGTTCCTGAATGAAGACGATGTCAAATATCACCTCTCCGTCGTTATCCGCGAGCCAGAGAATCTGCTGCGGTGTCCCTTCAATCACCTTTTCGATGAAGGCTTCGTAACAGTTGATACTGAAAGGCGTTTCGACCGCCGCGCGGAGTGCTTCAGAGAAATAGTCAGGATTCGCTTTCAATTTTTTTACAACCCGCTCGCTGCTGTAGTCGATGATATTCCCAGCGACAACCAATTTCAGACGCGTCAGCCAATGATTATCCCAAAACTCTGGCAGTAGGTCGAGTGCCGTCTGCCGCGCTTTCAGTTTATCGTGATGATATGGGTTCGGATTGCCGGTATGAAGCGTTACCAACTCAAAGATGCTTCCCCATAGTTCTTCTGGTGTGAGCGATTCAATCAGATAATCCGAATTTGCGCGTCGCAGGTCCAAGAGGGTCTGGACCGCGTCGCAGGTCGTCTGTTGTAACTGCGGATCGTGCGTCGCACGCGGAATGAGTTCTGCAGCACTATGCGATTGCACGTGTCGTCGGAGGTTTTCCCAATCCGGTAATTCTCGCTTTTCTCCAAAGGTAAAAACACCTGGGCTATAATCCGAAGGCACAATCTGATCAAATAACGACTTCGGCACGGCAGGCGGGACTTGTGCTGGTGGGACACCGAGTGTCCGATCCGTCAAAACGATACCGGACGGAATCACTGTTCCATGCGCGACAACTCCCGAAAGTTGAACGCTACTCCCGACGCTCGTCACGTCAAACGTGCAATTTTTGATTGTACTTTTAGTCGCGAGGCCCCGCACGGGTGCCGCCAATGTTTCCGGGATCGGGTTTGCTTCAAATACGGTATCCTCCGCAGAAACACCTTCTAATCCAACCGCATCACCGACTGTTGTCGCACCAAGCAACGTAACGTTTTCAAGCCTGCAATAATCTCCGATCCGAACCTTTTCGCCGAGATGCACGCTACCGATAAGATAGCACGCCGTGCCGATTTCAATGTCATCACCGCCCAATGTTATCTGTGCAGCGGGATCGATGCGAACGCCTTTTCGCGTGAGAGATTCCCGTATCTGTGCATACAGTGCCGCTTCACCGGATAAAACATTCGACCAGCGGTTCACGCCAGACAACACATTACCACGATAGATAAAGGCGTTTGTTTTCAGCCCATCTCTATAACAGTGTCGGATGAGATCGACGTGATGGAGTTCATCGTTCCGATTTGCATGCGGTTCCAACCGATGTATCCGATCTAACAACGCACTTTTCCGAATGAGTGTGATACCTGTGTTGGTGTAGGCTTCACCATTGTGCCATCGGTCCCACATCTCCTGTTTTTCGGCTGCTGTCATATCGTACCACTCTTTGGTCCCCGTGAGTTTTCCTTCAGCGTCGAAGAAAAGTCCGCCCTTATCCTCAACAGTTTCAGGGGTTTTGCCGCAGAGCGTAACATCCGCACCGGAGAGAAAATGTGAGAGCAGTGTCTGTGCAAAAATAGCGCGTTCCAAAAACGGTTCATCACCGAACGCCACCCCAATCCATTCAGCGTCGGAGTCTTGAAGTGCGGGGAGTGCGGCTTGCAGCGCGCCTCCCGTGCCGTTCATCTCTGCTTGGATACAAGGTATCGCATCGGGACCGAGCAATTGCGCCGCAGATTCACTGTTCTCAATACGCGATGCCATCTGTGGGTTGATCACAACGATGTCCGGACGGTTGCCGGGTAGGTAACGCCGCGAGTGTTGGAGCGTGTTCTGTTCCCCGAAGGTGATGTCCAACGTTTTGCTCAAGCGTCCGGTAGGATCAATCCGCGTGCCTTTACCAGCCGCAAGTACGACCCATTGCGGTGTAAGGTGGTTTTCGACGGAATCTGTCGGGAGTGTGGCGAGGAACGTTTCAAATGTGTCTGCATCCGCGGAGATTGCTATGAGCGTCTCTTCTAATTCGGAACCGAGTAGGTTTTCAAGGAGGTGTGTTTTCATTTAGTCGTTCTTGTCTAACTCTGTTTGGATGTTCTGAAATTGTGCTAATGCCGCCTCTAAATTCTCTGTGATTTCCGCTACTAATACGTCTGGGGTGGGAAGGTCTGCTGCATCCTCAAGCGACTTATCTTTTAGCGAGAAAATGTCAAGGTTGATATGCTCTCGTTCGATGAGCTCTTCATAACTGTAGGCGCGAAATCGCTCAGTTTCAACTCGCGCTTCGCGATTGTCTGGATTGTAGACGTTGATAAAATCTTGCAGGTCGGTATCGTGTAGTGGATTTGTCTTAAGCGTAAAGCTTTTGTTCGTTCGCAGGTCGTATATCCAGAGTTTCTGAGTCCACGGTTCTTCACGCGCAGGACGCTTGTCGAAAAAGAGCACATTCGCCTTTACGCCTTGGGCGTAGAAGATACCGGTTGGTAATCGCAAGAGGGTATGGACATCAAACTGATTGAGCAGCTGCTGGCGAATCATCTCACCGGAACCGCGTTCAAAGAGGACATTATCTGGAAGAACGACAGCGGCGCGTCCATCCGTTTTCAGAATCGTCTTGATGTGTTGGAGGAAATTGAACTGCTTATTTGAAGTAGTCGCCCAGAAATCATCGCGTTCATAAGTAAGCGATGTATTGCTGCGTTTACCATCATTAGTAGCGATTGTAATGCTACTCCTGTTCCCAAAGGGCGGATTGGTAAGCACCATATCATAGCGGGTCCCCGTGTCTTGGCTAAGGCTATCATCGGTTGTAATTGGGCTCTCGGTGCCACCGATACCATGTAAGTATAGATTCATCACACAGAGGCGAACGACGTTATCAACGATGTCTGTGCCAGCAAAGGTGCTAAATCTAAGGAATTCCTTCTGTTCGCGGGTCATCGTACTACCGTAATTTTCGGAAATATAGTCGTGTGCTGCAAGAAAGAAACCACCGGTACCGCACGCAGGATCGCAGATAGTTTGCATCGGTTCGGGACGCATCACGTTAACCATTGCCTTGATAAGTGGACGTGGTGTGAAATATTGACCGGCTCCGCTTTTGGTGTCTTCGGCGTTTTTCTGTAGAAGTCCTTCGTAGATAGTGCCTTTGATGTCGGCAGTCATTCCACTCCAGTTCTCATCGTTGATGAGGTGGATAAGACGTTTCAGACTCGCGGGGGTCTGAATACGATTCTGTGATTTTCTGAAGATTACACCGAGTAAGCCTTCCGCCTTACTCAGTTCTCGCAAGATTTTAACGTACTGCGTTTCTAAGTCAGCACCACTCTCTTCAAGGAGACTCGTCCAATCCAAACCTAAAGGGATTGTTGAAGGTTTGTTGAAGGGTGGTTTCGTCTGTTCGTCAGCGAGTTTAAGGAACAGTAGATACGTAAGTTGTTCGACGTAATCTCCGTAACTGACCCCGTCGTCTCGGAGGACGTTACAGAAATTCCAAAGCTTCTGGACAATTGTTGCGGATTCGTTTGACATGAATTTATCTCAATTTAGTTAAGGATTGGAATCAATATTTTGAGGAAACCTGACAACATTGGCGTATCTGATAGTGCACAGATGCCTTCAAATTGACGTTTTTCTTCAAAGAAGGCATTATAGATAACAAGATCGTCTCCATAAATACCCATCGTTATAATACCTTCATCCAAATACCATCCGATGCTAAAGCTGCCATCCTCTGCCCAACTGACTTCTGGCATGGGCAGCTTGTAATTACAAAGTATCTCTAACAAAACAAGTGTATCATTATATGCTGAATCTGGGATTGGGTCAATCTCTTTATCCAAGGCATAAGCTGCCTCGGCTTCTTGTCGGATTTCGTCTAATTCACGTTGCACCTGTTTCCGAAGCAGCCCTTTGTCTGTTGAACAAGCAGTAGGTTCAATTTCAGTTTGTAAGGTTTCCATAGTGTGTTACCTATACGACTGTGAGATAGTTCCCTAACGTGCTCTGATTTTGGCACAGATTTTCACGAAACGCAATACCTCATCTTGGAGAGTATTGCGGAAATTCCAGAGTTTCTGGACAATCGTTGTGGATTCGTTTGAAATGGATATTCTTTAATTGGGTTTAGTCTGAAATTAGGTCTCTTCTGACGGGCTGATTACTAGCTCGCTAGCAAGAGCGAGTTCTCTTAGGATTTCGTCCCTATCCTCCCTGTCCATTGGTAGAGGGCTGATATTCGCATGTAGTTCATGAATTTGTGTGTCTGCAATTACAATAAGGTTATTTTCATAAACAACCTTAGCCAAAAAATCTGCCCTCGCTTTTATTTCATTTTCCCCTTGAACATATTCTTTTCCAATTTCCCAAATCTCATTTTCAGTTAGGGTAGAAATACGATACACAGAAAGTTCCTGTGGGCTCTTTCTCGGTGGGATAAATGCCCTATAACTGACCACTTTCTTAGCAATGGAAAAACCACTTTTAGAAGAAATGAACCGAGTCAACTTTTCATCTGGCGGAACGTTCATACCAAGTCCTTTATTGAGAGCATAAGGTCTTTAACATTGGAAAGAAGTGAACTAGTAGGACTAAATCAGTTAATCCGCAAGTTCCTTTGGTTTTAGGGTTGCTTCTTAAAGAGGCTCCATAAACGACTTGATTGTTACCATATATGCTCATCGTACCTATCCCTTTACCATCCGTTGAACGCCACTCAAACCCAATACCGCCATCTATCAACCAACCAATATCAGGCATAGGGACATTATAATAATCAAGGAGTTTCAGCAGCCAAAACGCATCGTAATAAGCGGCACTTGGAACAGGATCAATTTCGCTATCCAATGTACATGCATCCATAACCTCTTGGTAGACTTCTTTTAATTGTTGTTTTGCCTCAGTTAACCAAGAGAAGTCAAGATCTGCCACAGAAAATGGATTCGTCATTATTTCATCAGATGCTCTTAAAGTCCTATAATCTTGGGTTTGCAAAACCGGATAATATGGAGTTGAGCGTGAAACATTAGGGGTAGCCATAAAATCTGACTCCATTTCGTTTTGAAGATCCTCACGATGTAGGAGATATCTCCTTGATTTTATCATTATTTACGTCCCCATATTTGTGTTTGGATGTTTTCTGTAAAGAGAGAAACGAATTTTTCCCGAATTTGCTCACGAGCTGCCTTAAACCAATCTATCATTGTGTAGTTAGCGTTTTCTGGAAAACCGCGCATCGTGAAATCAGTTTGTAGTGTTTGACTTTCTTCAGGCATCTTTACACGATTTCTTATAGTGAGATGCAACCTACCATGCAAATCTTCAAGCGTAAATGAGGTACTCAAAATTAAAGACTCGGCTCCTAACCAAAACGACTCAGACTGTTGGCAATCAACAAACATATTATATATTTCCCCAATTTCATCAAGCCTATCCCAACCATCTCCTTGCTTGAGCTGATCAATGTAGGTTAACTCATACTGCAGCGGGGTTACTTCACCAATTTTCATGTCTTTTATAATTTGGCAGAAACGGTTGTAGAAACTTTCAAATTTTTCGCAAATGGAGGTGAACCCTGGATATTGCTGATTCGGGTCGGTTTTACGCCAGTTAAATGTGAATCGGTCGCGTTGCACTTGTAAGATTTGGCTTTTATCTTCATGGGTAAACCATATTCGAGCGAGATCAGGGGCACGACGTAGTTGCAACTGAGGTTCATGAATTCGACTTGGAAATTCCTCCACTATAGGACTAACCGGAGATTGCTCCTCAATGCTCACAAACCCATCTTCCCTAAATTCCTGCCAGATTTGCCCAAGATGTGGTGCAAGTAAGCCATCAAGAGACTGAAAAAGAACACTTAACACAACCTCGTCTACTGGTGGCCGCGCAAAATTAAGTTCATTTTTTTGGGCATCCATAATGTCCTACCTATCAGAGTTTAATATTAATTTACTACTCTTATGTATATTATAGCATAGATTTTCATCCGATGCAATATCGATTTCAACTATAGTGCTTGCAAATAAGCAGTTTGACGGTTTATAACAATCTTAGTGATTTAACACATCAAAATCCTTCAATGCACTTTTGGCTTCAGCATCTAACGTTTCTGCTGTGATGCTATCGTCAAAAGGGGAAATTCCTGCTTCATACATCAATTCCGAGAGATCCCACCGCGAAATGTTGAGAAGTCGTGCTGCTCTACCAGCACTGATGTCACCTTGACGTAAAAATTCAAGCACAAAAGCCTCTCTCGCTTTGTGCACCGCGTCAACTTTGTGTTCCAGTAAAACCTCATCAAGCGGTAATATAAAACGGATTTCAAGTTCTGTTTTTGTCACAAACTCACCTCATGTTATTCATCCTCATCTCCCCATAATTCTGCCAACAAAGCGGCTGCAATATAGTCGTCGTGGCGTTCACCGATGTCAGTTACATCACATTCCAACGTCCCTGCTAAAGCAATGAGCGGATCCGGATGGTCTTTGTATGCTCCTTCAACCACACGTATCTCTGGTCGCTTAGAGGCCCGGAGTTGCTTTTTTATTTCTGCCACGTCCCATTGCAATGTTCCTACCAATGCAAGAAGCGGATCGGTCTCTTGTGTTTCCTCGGATTCATCCGTGTTGTCTTGTATTTCATCTTGCGTCATAATAATAATTCCTTAGTTGAGTGGAAGCAACATCTGTTTTGCTGAAACGGTTGTTTTCGATTTGGGTGTAGTCTTCTTTCGTTTGGATTGTTGATGTTCTTTCTCGTCTCGGATTTTCTCTAACAAGATACTTGCCGGTTCATCGTTCGGGTCTTGTGGCACAAGTTTACCAGAGAACGCCTGCTTGAGAATAGACTGCTGCAAACGTTCCGCGCGTTTAAGTTCGGCATCAATAGTTACCTCTGCCTTATCAGCGACTGAAAGGTGCCGCTCAAGTTCAGAAACGATTTGTTCTTGCTTAGGAAGTGGTGGAATTGGAATATCAACCTTTAATGGAAAACGACGAGAAATCCCACCAACAGTAGCCCCGCGAAAATCTGAGAGAATCTGTTGCTGCCCTTTGCTGCTAAAGAGATGATAAAACACGAATTTTGGAAAAGCAACCTTTGGATTTACCCGTACAATAAACAGATGTTCATTAACTGCAGCATCTTTATGTGGAAAATTGTTATCAACAAAACTTGTTTTTCCTGTTGTTGCGCCATCTTTCACAACGATAATATCATTTGGATAAATCTTCCCTTTATTTAGTGATTTAAAAAAATCTTCGGGAACATATTTTATTTTTTTAAACCTAAAACTACCTTCGTTATTTAAATGTTCGCCGCCGAGACTCGGTACTCCTTCAAGAATACCCCGGACTCCGCCCTTTGGGCGCGAACCACTCTCAAGCGTGATGAATTCACTCAGTTTCATACGTTCCCAAGTGTCTGAATGTCCTTTGTTCCCCTCTCTTGTCAATTCACCGTCAAACGCAGCTTTGAGGATTGATTGACGATACCGATGCAACTGCACTTGTGCTTTTTTGAGGCTATCAACGGCTGCATCTAATTGTGTAAACAGCACCTCTAACTTCGCTACGATACGGCGTTGTTCTGCCAGCGGCGGAAGCGGGACTTCCAAGTTGGCAAGTGCTTCTGTCCCTAATCGCAGTCTTCCGGTTGTTCCTTTCATTCTTGCCGCAAGCAAAGCGCGGATGTCAGGAACTAACAAATAATAGAAAAGATAAAATTTGTCACTGACACCTTTAACTTCACGAATTGGAATTACTTCAGTCGTCGCAATACCAAATGGCGTTGGCAATTCTTGAATAATACACTGTTTACCGTTTTCAAAAGACGGTGTAATTTTTGCCAGAAGAATATCCCCGGGTTCAAAGTAAGTTCCGCTGCTGAGTTCATCAGTTGATTTGAGGTTAAATTCCTTAGAATATAACTTGGCAATTGGAATCAAATTCATCGGCACAAACGGGACTTCGTTATACTCTGAATATCGTAAGCCTTTTGGTTTCTTGGTAAACGTAGTTACCTCCGCAAATCTGACGATCCGCCAATTCAGAGGCAAATCCATTGGATTCATTTTACTCATCTGTTCCTTTTTATTCGATTTTAGCGAGACGCTCGTCGATGGAACGCAGTGTTTTTTTTTACGCTGCCTTGTTCAGGCGGTATTTCGGGCTTAAATGTAGTGGTATACGCTGCGTGTGGTGCCAATCGCTCTTCAAAGTGATTATAGAGTGTGACGCTGGTCCGTTGAGCCGTTTCATGATTGGGTGCCGATAGACTGAGGTTTTCCATTTCTTGACGCATCTTCCTTGTACCCTCACTTAAAGCGCGTACCAAAGGTTCACCGCGTTCATCTTTCATAAAACGCATCCATTCAGTGATCTTCCGAGTCAATGATTCCGATTACTTTTTTGGGTTTGGCATTTACGGATACCTCTTTAGCGTATTGTCCTATTTTAAAATCGGAGCAAATCATAAGACCTTTGGCGGAAAATCATTATAAAGTTTAACACAAAGCTGACTTGAGATGCAACCCTCTTAATCGCGACCGGGGGTTGCTTCTACAATACACAACCTAACAGGTTATGCTACAATAGTTCTGCGCTTTAATCGCGACCAGAGTCACTCCTGCAGCGGTGATATTAAGAGACCAATTTTTTTGTGAGATCCGTTAGCATGTTGTCTAACGCATCACCGAAGAGTTCGTAAACTTTCGCGCCGTTTCCGAGTTCAGCAAAGGGAGCTAATTCAAAATCAGACATCTGAATATCAAGCGAGGTGGCAATATGATCGCGTACCATCTCAAGCCATTCACGTTGCTCTACGCTAAAATCTTTACCATCTAACCATTCTTCAAAATTTCGGTTGACAGTTGCACTAAATGGCTCCAGGAAAAGATTATACCCCATAGCAAATCGCAAGAGGGATATGAGGTCAGTACGTTGTTCCGTCCCTCCTTGAACCCTCTCTGAAGACCGGTTTTTATAAACCAACCATAATGACTCGCGACTCAGACTACTTGAATGTTGCTGCAATGCTTCTTCCAGTTCCTTCAAGTTGTTTTCGTTCAACGTCCCTTGCGCCCCTGGACGTTTACACAAAATTTGTAACGCTGTTAATTCGTCTATGTTTTGATCAATAAACTGTTTAAAGGCGTGAATGACTGTAGCCACTTGTGTGAAACTTTGAGTCTCAAGTCCAGTATCAAGAACGTGATCTTCACTAATATCATCAATTAGTTGGCCAGTATTTCTTTTTGAAGGTTCAATTGGATCAGTGGAGGGGGGTTCTCCAGGGCGTGATTGTGAATCGGTTTTTACGGATTCGCAGACACCGACAGCATCAACGATGAAAAAATGCGTTTTGGTAGTCGCATCGCCGGTGACAGTTTTCAGATCGTCGGGACTGATCGTACGCACGCCGCGTCCAATCATTTGTTCAAAGTAACCACTTGATCGGACAGCACGCATAAAGAGAAGACACTCAAGAGGTTTTATATCTGTGCCGGTAGAAATCATGTCAACACTGACAGCGATTCGCGGATTTAATTGTGTGCGAAATCTTTTGATGAGTTCCTCCGGTTTATCGCTCTGATAGGTAATCTTTTGGCAGAAATCGTCGCCTTTGGCAAATACATCCCGCACAATATGAACAATATCTTCGGCGTGAGAATCATCTTTCGCAAAGATAAGTGTTTTAGGAACGGTTTGCCTACTTGGAAAGAGATCGGTGAAAAGTTTATCCTTGAAGGTTTGGATGACTGTACGGATTTGATTTATAGCAACAACATCGCGATCTAACTGATTTTCTGTATATTCAACATCAGCATCCAATTCATCCCAGTTAAGTCGCCGACTTTGTCTATCGCGTCTTGCGATATAACTACCTGCTTCGAGACTACTCCCGCTTTGTGTGATTTCAGTTTTAATCCGATAGACATAGTAACCGACATTTACATTATCCGCAATAGCTTGCTCGTGGCGGTATTCATAAACGAGATTGTGATCGAAAAAAGCGAGCGTTTGTCTATAGGGTGTTGCGGTAAGTCCGATAATGAATGCATCGAAGTATTCGAGTACCTGCCTCCATTTGCCGTAGATAGAGCGATGGCATTCATCTATGATGATAATGTCAAAGGTATCAATAGGGATTTTTGGATTATAGATAACTTCTACTTTTTGTTTGTCTTCATTTTCAAATGCAGAAACCTCCTCAGTATCTCTTTCATAGTCAGTTTCGCCTTTTAGCATGGAGTAGAGACGCTGAATGGTTGTAATGCAGACCGAATTTGCTTCGTTGATAACGTTGCTGGAGAGATGTTCAACGTTGTAAAGGTCCGTGAATTTTCTACCGTCATCGGGAGTCGTGTAAGACTGAAACTCGCTAAGAGTTTGTCTGCCCAGGTTGCGGCGATCTACCAGAAAAAGAACGCGTTTAACTCTGCCAAATTTGATGAGACGATAGACGCTGTTTACGGCAGCATGGGTCTTTCCGCTTCCGGTTGCCATCTGGATTAAAGCACGCTGGTGTGATTCTGCCAATGATTCTTCAAGATTGGTTATCGCCTCAAATTGGCAATCTCTCAGCGAACCTCTTCCTAACGCTGGTAAATCGTCCTTGAGGTTTTCGCGAAGTGTGGTTAACTCATTACCTTGACGCAAGAGAGAATCTGGTGTATGAAATGTAAATATCTGCCGTGAACGAGAATCAGGATCCCGAATATCCCGAAAGTATGTCTCAACCCCCGTTGATGCATAGGAAAAAGGAAATCTGGGAAGGTTTGGCAAATCATCTGGTAAACTTGCTCGATACCGTTCTGCCTGTTGGAGGGCACCACTAAGCGTCGTTCCTTCTGGTTTGGCTTCAATAACCCCAACTGCAACGCCACCGATAAAGAGGAGATAATCCGCCCGCTGATCTGCTCTCAACCGATACTCACGTACAGCTACACCTAATGCAGCATCTGTATCACTTTCAGCATAATTTTGGATGTGCCAGCCAGATGCTTCAAGTTTACTATCTATGTTGCGTCTGGCTCTCTGTTCAGGGGGCATAGTAAGGTGAATTTTCTTTCTAATTTCGTTGAGCGTGGCGTGTCATAAATAACAGTGTTACCGAAAAAGGCGGTTGAGTTTTACGAGGCAATCCTGTAAACTTATAGTGTCTGTCAAGGTGAAAGATACTTCGTCTGGACGCTCATCTTCAAGACAGGCGTTATAGATGACAAGCCCATTGCCGTATATTTCTAAAGTCGCTACACCCGCTTCAGGGTGCCATGTAAGATTCAGACTGTCGTCTTCTGACCAGCGGATGTCTGGTGTCGGGATACCGGAATGATGAAGCATCTCCAGAAGAAAGAGCGCATCATTGTAGACTAATTCCGGGGCGGGATAAAATTCGCTATCTTCGACCGAGAGGTTCTTAACTTCTTTATGGAGACTCGCGAGTTCTTGTTTTATAGCGTGCCGAAACGATGTCTCACCTGCAGGAGGGTTTTCATAGAAGGTTTGCATAATGTTTTCCAATTTGTGGGTTTGGTAGGCGCGCTTAGGAGACACGCCTACCCGTTTGTACGCGATAGGTACTAAGGCATACCACTTCGCTGATGGCTGAGTGCTTATCTCTGTTTGAGGTTTGCCCAGGTTGTTGCTAACTTGCCGTCCGCTTCGACGGCGAGGACACCACTTGCTAATTCCGCAATCTCTGCTTCGGTCAGTGCTCTATCATAGATGCGAAGGTCGTCTATGAGTCCAGGCCACGATGTGCCGTTATTATCCTTTGCTCCTTTACCAATGAGTAATTTGGTGGCACCAGAGATTTCTCCCTCTTTACCATCGTCATTGTGTGTAGGATCATCATCCAGTTCGCCATCAATATAGAGGGTCAGTTGTTCACCACTTTTCCAAGTAAAAACGAGGTGTTGCCACTCAGTCGTTTGCACATCGCTTTTACCCTCATACGCTTGACCACCGCCCGTTGTCGTAATTGCGCCCTTGATAAGATTCGTACCGCCTGGCGTTGACCAACTTGCGGCATCGTAACGGAACCCGAACACATCATCGCCGCCAGCAGGGTCTTTAGCAAAGATAATACCTCTGTCGTGTCCAACTGAATCAGACTTTACCCAAACAGAAATGGTAAAAGCCTTAAGTCCGTTGATATAATCTCCACCTTTCGCGTCTTCAACGGCAGCACCTGCACCATCAAGTGCCACAGCACCGCCAATCTTACCGTCATTCGGTTTCCATTTGGCACCCTCAATAAGTTTAGCAGCGTTGCCGTTTCCGCTCTCATCGGCAGCATCTTGTCCTGAACGGTCATCAAAAGGCAAATAGATGAGTAGACCGTCATTCAGACCAGCACTTGCGACTGATGTTAGGTAAACAGTCACTACGAGTGTAATTAGTATGAACCAACTTAGGTTTCTCATTTCAATTTCCTCCTATGAGTGACATTTTGTTAATCTAAAAAAAGGGACAGGCATAGAGAAACCTGTCCCTATAACCTTCACTACGCCTGTTTAAACGTTACATACATCATACGCGTGTTGCATCGCATCGAATGCGTCGCCTTTCGGACCGAATTCGTGCCCTACATAGAGCGCGTATCCGGTGTTTACGATGGCGCGCATCACTGCGGGATAATAGATTTCCTGCTCGTCATCAAGGTCGCGTCGCCCCGGATTACCAGCAGTGTGATAATGCCCGATGTAATCGCTGTAGTCCGTGATGTTACGGATCAGGTCGCCTTCCATAATCTGCATGTGGTA
Source organism: uncultured Poribacteria bacterium (assembly GCA_951828385.1). Lineage (GTDB taxonomy): Bacteria > Poribacteria > WGA-4E > WGA-4E > WGA-3G > WGA-3G. The sequence continues at coordinate 374,928 of OX639973.1, read as the reverse complement.
GATGTCGTAGAGCAGCTGCGCTCGGGGTGAACCGACACCTTTGCAGACTTCAACGCCCCACGCCGTCGTGTCGCATTGATAGTCCGGATGATTGACTTTGCTGTTCAGAAGTTCGACGCAGAGGTTGATCTCTTTTTCTTCGGCATATTTGGTGACACGCGACAACCCCGCAATCGTGTTATCACGTCCCTCTTCTTCCGATCGACCTTCCCTATTACCAGAGAAGCAGATAAGTCCGGGGATGTCGTTTTCTGCGGCGATATCGATGTTCTTGAGGAGTTCGTCCTCGATCCGGTCGTGGTTGCTCGGATCGTTCAAGCCGGACGGCAGGGACGAATGCCCTACGATAATCGCGATACGCATCCCGTGGTCCTTGACGACTGACCAGTGTTCTGCAGGAAGCATCTCAACAGATTTATAACCGATTTCAGCGGCTTTCTTGATAACCTCTACGGGGTCCCTGCCACGACTGAAACCGCCAAAGCAGATGGATTGATTAATTGGCATAATTCTCTCTTTCTTTAAAGTAGTAGGCACGCTCCGTCGGGTTTCCGTAACGAAGCGTCCGTGCCTGTTATTTTCTATAAGTCGATAGCCTTACCCGTACGGAAAGACGTGCTTGCTGCGAGCATAATACGGAGCGTTTCCAACGCATCGCTATAAGGCGATAGAATCTTAGAGCCATCACCGCTCTTAACAGCGTCAATGAAGACACGATCGCGGTCTGCTCCGCCGTCGCCGGCCAGCGGTTCTTTCTCGCCACCACGATTCACTTCGTTTGAACCACCGACAGTGACAACGAGTCCACGCGTGAACACTTCAAGATGGACACGTCCAAAGCCTTCCATGGCGCAACTTGAGACGATATTGGCGACTGCACCGTTCTTAAACTCAATGTTCACCATGCTGATGTCGTCTACATCGTAGTTTTCAATATGCGTCATGCTACCGCTTGCGGCGACACCGTGTACGGTTTTACCGTCGCTGCCGACGAGGAAGCGTGCGAGATCAAAGATGTGCGTTGTTTGTTCAACGTGCTGTCCGCCGGATTGTGCGCGAACCCGCCACCACGGTGTACCGGGCATGCCGCCGATCCAGTAGCCGAGCGCACCGAGAATTTGGGGTTGCTCTCCAAGCATGGCCTTCGCATTCTGTGCATTGCCGCCATACCGCCAGTGGTAACCAACACTCGTGATGACACCACTCCGCTCAACGTCTTCATTGATGATAATTGCGGGTTCGAGTTCAGAATGAATCGGCTTCTCAATGAACATCGCGATGCCTTGTTCACAAGCGATGCGTTCCTGTTCACCGTGTGCAAACGGCGGTGTGCAGATATAAACCGCGTCCAAGTCCTCTTTGTCGTACATGACGCGATAGTCGGTGTAAGCGTTTCCACCGTATTCTTCGGCACGTGCCTTCGCGCGGTCTTCCGAAATGTCGCACATCGCAGAAAATTCAACGTCTTCAAAGTTATCTTTGAGGTTACGCATGTGCGCGCCCGCCATACCGCCGGTGCCGATAAAACCGAGTTTCACTTTATCCATGTGTTCTCCTTAAAAATGGGTATTTCAAAATCCCTAAGTTTTACTGCTATAGTTTATCAAAACCTTCTGTTATATAGCAAGTAATTTATTCTATTGAAAACTGCAATTTATTTCAATATGTGCTATAATATCTTTTTATGGTAGTGGAGCTTCCACCTAAACCGAAAATCGTATCGCACTGGAGGAAAACTATGGGTTTCAAATTTGGATATAGCACTTTACGTTGGCAACAACCTGATTTTGAAGAACTCTTGACCCAACTCAAAGACGCGGGGTGGGACGGTTGGGAGATGCGCCAATCCTTAGATTGGGTCGGAACACCGCAGCGGATCCGACAGATTTGCGACAATGTTGACCTGCCCGTCGCTGCTGTAACAGCACGGGGACTGCCGATCGACAAAAACCTGGAACAGATGGAACTCAATAAACGCAGAATTGACTTCGCCGCAGCGGTTGAAGCCGACTGTTTCATGTTCATGGGCGCAGGCAAACCGCAGGATAGACCCGTCGATAGCTCCGACCTCGCAGCACTTGCGGATGTCTCCGAAGCGTGGGCAGAATACGCCTCACAATACGGGTTGGATGTCTGTTACCATATCCACACGAACACCACTGTTGATTCTATTGACGATTGGGCGAAATATATGAGCCTGCTCCGAAAGTGCAAGTTATGCATAGACGTATCGCATTCCGCACTCTGGGGCTACGATCCGATTGCGTCCATCCAGCGTTATAGCGACGTTCTCGTCTATGTTCATCTTCAGGATTATGCAGGCTATACAGGCGGAGCGGGCACCTCTTATGACGTGGATTGGGTGGATGTCGGCAGTGGAAATGTTATGGATTTTCCCGGTATCATGTCGACATTGGAAAAACTCAATTATGACCGATGGGTTACGGCGTGTCCTGGCACAGTTGAGGACCGTTCAGATGAAGAACGGATGACGGTGAATCGGGAGTATCTACGGCAATTGGGGTACTAAACCTACCAAGTGGATTGTGTAAGTCCTACAGGAGACGAATTTGATGAACAAATCAGCGGAGGACATCCGCTCTATTCTTGCTACCGATTGTGGTAGCACTACCACGAAAGCGATTCTGATTGAAAAACGCGGCGACGAGTATCAACTCATCGTCCGCGGCGAAGCCCCGACCACTGTTGAGGCACCCGTTGAAGATGTAACGGCGGGGGTTATCAACGCCGTCATGGAAGTTGAAGAACTTGCTGGACGCAAACTGCTTGATGATGGCGTTATCCTCAAACCGCAGCGCGGCGACGAAGGGGTTGACATCTATATATCAACCAGCAGTGCCGGCGGTGGACTTCAGATGATGGTAGCAGGTGTTGTACGTAACCTGACAGGCGAGAGCGCGGAGCGTGCGGCACTCGGTGCCGGTGCGATTGTCATGGATGTTATCGCATCTAACGACAAACGCCTCCCTCACGAAAAAATTGAACGGATTCGGCATCTCCGCCCTGATATGTTACTCCTCTCCGGCGGCGTTGATGGCGGGACGACCTCGCACGTCGTTGAATTGGCTGAAATTATTGCCGCTGCACGGCCGAGACCCCGGCTCGGTATCGCTTATGAACTCCCCCTTATCTATGCTGGCAATATAGACGCACGGGAATCCATTCAGGAACGCTTGCGAGATGTCATGGCACTGGAGACGGTAGACAACCTGCGTCCCGTTTTGGAACGTGAAAACCTGATGCCGACACGCCACAAGATTCAGGAACAGTTCCTTGAGCATGTTATGGCACATGCCCCCGGCTATAAGCGGCTCATTGACTGGACAGACGCGCCTATTATGCCGACACCGGGTGCAGTTGGGGAGATAATTCAGACGGTCTCTACCCAACAAGATATTGCGGTGGTTGGCGTTGACATCGGGGGGGCAACGACGGATGTCTTTTCTGTCTTTAAAAATAAGGAGGCAGAACCGATCTTTAACCGTACAGTGAGTGCCAATCTCGGTATGAGTTACAGCGTCTCGAATGTTCTTGCTGAAGCGGGTTTAGAAAACGTCCTCCGATGGGTACCGTTTGATATTGAACTCGGTGATCTCCGTAATCGCGTAAAAAATAAGATGATTCGTCCGACGACGATTCCGCAAACTTTACAAGAGTTAATCTTGGAACAAGCGATTGCCCGTGAAGCCCTCCGGCTTGCCTTTGAACAGCACAAACAGCTCGCAGTTGAATTGCGAGGTGTGCAACAGCAGCGGACGATCTCTGAAGCCTTTGATCAGGCGGAGAGTGGTCAGACGCTCGTGAATATGCTCGCTTTGGATATGCTCGTCGGCAGCGGTGGCGTTTTATCGCACGCGCCGCGTCGGCAACAAGCGATGCTCATGATGATCGACGCGTTTCAACCTGAAGGCGTAACGCACCTCGCCGTTGACAGCATCTTCATGATGCCGCAACTCGGTGTGCTTGCGCAGGTTAACCCAGAAGCGGCTACACACGTCTTTGAACGAGACTGTCTCATCCACTTAGGCACCTCTGTCGCGCCGATCGGTAAAGGTCATACTGGCGATGAATGTCTCTCCGTTGAAATTACGGGTGAAGGTGTCATGTCGATGACTGAAGATATTCAGTTTGGTGAGCTCCGTCGCTATCCACTGCCGTTGGGTGAAAAAGCGACACTGAAACTCCAACCTTCACGTCGGTTTGACCTCGGTGCGGGGAACGGGAACGCTATTGAAACAGAAGCGATGGGCGGTGTCGTCGGTTTAGTTATTGATACCCGCGGTAGACCGCTTGAAATGCCGACGGATGCCGAACAACGCGTCGCGCAACTCACGAAGTGGCATACGGCTTTAGATGCTTATCCGGTTTGATGAAACGGATGACGCGGATTTTAAGGGCAAATCTTCCACTGTAGGAGCGAGTGTTTTTGCTTGCGGTGTTTGATAGGGGTATTTGATAGGGGTATTTGATAGGGTATTTCTGCGGATTTCTGCGGATTTCTGCGGATTTCTTGTCGCTCGCGATATTGCGTCCAAAAGTTAGCATCTGCCAACCAAAACCAATATCAAAATTGAAAACTAAATAGTCCTGAATTTTAAACATTTCCCACTTGACAAATTATCGTTAAGAATGTATACTATATACATAGCGATAAATCTTATGAATCCAAATTATATTGAGATTCAAAATCTGCTCACAAGATAGTAGGTTCCTAAAGCCTGCTATTTTTATGAATTGTGTCTATAAGGAGGCAAATTTTTAATGAAAATTTTTTACCAGTTGACATTCGTAATCACGATGAGTTTCCTGATGGTTATCGGAACCTCATCTTCTGCATTCGCGCAAGCAAACGATATCGAAGGGGGTCCCTTGAAGGCGGACGAGCTCCTCAAAGACCCAGACCCCAACGTTGACGGTCAGCGGGAAAGTCACGCTGACAACAAAAACTGGATTACCAAGTGGTATGGGCCCGATGGTAACTATGAAAACAACGGCGGTTTTCCGGCTTCTGCTCCGAAAGATCTTATCGATGAAGGGACTAACGGTAAGATCACACAAGTTGAACTTTCAACAGTTGCAGGACTGAACCGCACAAAATCATTCGATATGAAGTGGAAAGCAGGTAACGGCGGTACGCGAGAGTGGACAGTCTTTGAACTTGATCCGGCAGATGGCAACAATATGAACCGGGGCGGACCTATTGATAATATTGATACTTACGGAATTATCGTCATTAACTCGCCTGTTGCAAGAGAAGCCATCATGTCCCCTGCACATGACGATCACGCCCAAATTTGGATTAACGGCGAAAAATGGTACAATAACTCCAGATGGACGGGTGCCGCACGCACGGTTCTTCACAACGTAACAGTAGAGTTGAAAAAAGGTGCCAATGTTGTTCTTTACCGGGTCGGTGAATCCGGCGGCTCCGCGTATATTAACCTCCATTTTGATGATGATACCCATGATGCCGTTAAAATCTATCCCAATAAATCGAACGACCAGAAGAGCTTCTTTGACGAAATCCAGGGCTTCCTTGATGTTGAACCTGTTGGAAAACTGGCAACGACTTGGGCGGACATCAAGCGGAGATAAATCGTAAATCGGGGTTACACCCCCACGATTTGTGATTATTATAGCATTTGACAAATATTTGTGAAAATGCTATAACAATTGTTTGGAATGTTTGAAACATTTTTCAGCATTTCTGCGTGTATTTAAAGAGTTCTAAGAGGCATTTTAGTGCAGCTTAGTATTCTTAACTCTTAACCCAAAAAGGAATTACAAAAAATGAAAAAATTTGGTATTTTTACACTCGCGATTGTTTTCGCACTCGTTATCAGCGGCTCACACCATGTATTTGCAGCTGATCTCCTCCAAGGCGGTCCCTTGGAAGGAGACGCACTCTTAGCAGATCCAGACCCCAACGGTGACGATCTGAGAGAAGATCACGCTGACAACGAAAACTGGATTACCAAGTGGTATGGACCCGATGGTAACTATGAAAATAGTGATGGCTTTGGCGATGAGGCTGAGAGAGACCACATAGCCTTAGGGACCGGTGATAAAATTACCCAGGTCTCGCTTTCAACCATGTCAGGTTTGCTCATGACACAGGGCGTTGATGTGGAATGGCCCGACCACGGCGGTACGCGTGCTTGGACGGTCTTTGAAATTGATCCTGCGGACGGCAACAACATGAACAGAGGTGGTCCGGTTGATGACATCGAAACTTATGCTGTTATCGTTATTGACGCGCCGAGTGCTATGACCGCCATCATGTCCCCTGCACACGATGACCATGCCCAAATCTGGATTAACGGCGAAAAATGGTACAACAACTCCAGATGGACAGGTGCCGCACGAACGATTCTTCACAACGTCGAGGTCGAATTGCAAAAAGGTGGCAACGTGCTGCTTTATCGGTGTGGTGAAGGCGGCGGTTCCGCATACTTCAACTTGCACTTTGATGACGCAACCCATGACGCTGTTACGATTTACCCGAAAGACGCAACGGATCAGCAGGGTTTCTTTGATGAAATCGCTCCGCTGACCCCTGTTGAACCCGCTGGGAAATTGACAACGACTTGGGCAGACATCAAGCGGAAATAAGCATTTATTATTTCTATTTTTTGGAGGCGCGCTTCTTACGGCGCGCCTGTTTTTTTTAATAGTTGTCAGTTATCAGTACGGTTTTCTACGAAAACTTTTCAGTTATCAGTAAAGAGATGTTCTGTTTAATCAGATTTCCCGTTTATAGTAAAGTCTAGAATTAATTGGGCACTCTCAAACAGTCTGAATACCTATAACAGGCATTCAGACTGGAAACCCAAACTAACAGTTTGTGGTACGAATGTGTCTATTTATTTTTAGGATTCACTATAACTAACAACTCTCACTGCGAGGCAAACTGATAACTGATAACTGATGGCTCAATACCGAAATACACTTGACAAATCTGGATTGGCACGTTAAAATATTTCCACAGCACCTACCCAAACTCAGACTATGCGACATACATGCTTTATCTGCTTTTTAATTTTACTCGCTTCTGGACTGGTCAGCTGGATCGGTGGTTGGTCGCGCGCGATGAAAACCGGAAATGAGGCGTATCAGCACGGGAACTACAGCGCAGCACAGGTCGCCTTTCAAGAGGCGACGTTTCAGAAGCCTGAGAACCCGGTGGCGCACTATAACCTCGGTGCCGTACTCTATAAGATGGGCAAGTTTAACGAAGCGGCGCAGGCGTTTCGGGAAGCGTTAGCAAGGCACGGTGGAGAAACCGAGGATACACTCAATCTGGCGCATATCTATTATAACTTGGGAAATGCGCAATTTAAAACCGGCGATCTTAGGCGTGCGATTGAAGCCTACAGGCACTCACTCCGTTTGAATCCACAGGATGCCGATGCACAACATAACCTTGCATTGGCACTTCGACTTCTGCAACAACAAGAGGATTTAGCACAGCAACAGCGTGCCGATACAAACGCGAAACCGCAAACCGAACGGAACGATAGTGGCGAAGCGGAGGCACTCGAACTCTTGGAACGTTTTAGTAAGAATGAGAATAGGCTACGGCAAAAATTACTTCAACAACAGCGTAAAAGCGGCCCTCGACGTGAGAGGGATTGGTAAACTTCAGATTTTCCAATCTTCCCGTCTTCCAATCTTTTTCGTCGGCATCGTTTTCATCTTGCTTGCAACAGCGGTGCAAAGCCAAGAAATTAATGTCGCTGCTGTCATAAAGCCTCGCCACATTCAGATCGGTGAGAAGGCACGGTTGGACCTCACCCTTTCAGGGGATACCGTTATCACGCATATTGAGGCACCGAAGTTCAATTTTCTGCCTGCGTTCCTCGCGGTGCCCCTCCACTCTGAAACGACACCCCGATTGGAATCCAATAAGATCGCCGTTTCCATGGCGTGGGCTTATGAACTGATTCCACAGGCAATCGGTGATTTTTCGCTCTCCGATGTCCGTTTTCCCTACCAAGGCAGCACCTATTTTGCCAATCCCGGATCCATTCAAGTTAGCAGTGCTGATACTTACACAGACGTTTCGACGCGCAGTGTTCATCAAGTCGAAGCCGAAGTGAGTACCGCCGAACCATATCTCAACGCGCCGCTGACATACACCTTTCGTTATCTCTATACCGCAGTGCTACCGACGCAGGAGTCGCCAACCCCGCAACTCCCTACATTCCCCGACTTTTTAGTGGAGGAACTGCCACCGCTGTCGCCACAAACGCAGCGCATTCGTGGGAAAACGTTTTGGGTGCAGGAACAGGTCCGACGGTTATATCCACAGCGGACAGGACAGATTATCATCGAACCGGCTACATTATTGCTGCCTGTCCCGCGTGGACGTAAGACGCTGAAAACGAAACCCTTGAAATTGACGGTCCAACCTTTGCCTGAAACCGGAAAGCCGGTGCAGTTTAGTGGTGCGGTTGGTGAATACCAAATTGCTGCTCAAGTCGACCGGCGTTCCATAGAAGCAGGGCGCGCCCTCACGTTGTCACTGCAAATCTCTGGACGGGGCAGCATGCAAACGGTCACGGCTCCCAAATTGCCAGCGATACCGGGGGTTGTTGTGAACGGACCCACCCTCGTTGAAGATGCTGTACCGACAACTCGCACTTACGCGTATGCCTTAATCCCCGCTCGATCTGGAACGCTGCGGATCCCTGCTATCGCGTATATCTACTTTGATCCGAGCCGTGCGGTTTACGCAACGGCACAGACAACCCCTATTCCTGTTTCCGTGCATCCAAACCCGACAGATGCCGTTGGCGTTGGGACGGAACCTTCACCGTGGCAGCTATGGATAATCTTATCGGCAGTGTTGCTCCTCGGCTTGTTAGTGGCAGGCTTTCTCTGGTACCGTGCCAGATTCCAAAAGTCTACGGATACGCCAGTAAACACTACCCTTGGAACGGGTTCGGTTGACACCGTTGAATCGAACGGACGAAAAGGACGACAGGCAGAAACAGAAGTTACACCGCCCGTTTCACACGCGCGCGATACACTGACAGCACTCGCACGCAACGATACGACAGAGACAGCGACGGCGTTTGCGAATGCACTCGCACAGACGTTGTATCAATACCTTGAGGACACACTTGGACTGACACACCGCACTATCGACACGGCGCGCGAGGTGTGTACGCAAGCCGGTGTCTCTGAACAGATTCTTGAAGAACTCGTGGATATCCTTACGAAATGTGATTATCATCGCTTCGCACCTGTGCCGCTCACGGCAAACGAGCGTAGCACGTTAATCGCACGCGCTGAATCGGTTATCAGCAAAATAGCGATCAGCGTTCAGCCATCAGCCGCCAGTTAAGAGGTTGCCATCAGTGGTCAGAAAGTTTGCAAGTGTATCTAAAGTTGCGAAGTATCCTAAAGTTGTTAACGACTTTACTAAGGGAAACACCGAAGCAATAACACTTTAGCACACTTTACGGACTTTAAAACTCTCCAATAACCGATAACCGACAACTCTATAAGGAATTTAAAACATGGATATATTCTCTCTCTTCGTTCTCTGGATACACGTTATCGCTGCTGTTACATGGGTCGGCGGTAACCTCATTTTGGCGATGGTGATTGTCCCGCACTTCAGACAGAGCCTGCCACCTATTCAACGCATCAAACTCTTGATGCAGATCGGCAAACGGTTTGAACCTGTTGTCTGGGTGTGTATCGGTGTATTATTTTTTACCGGCATCGTCAACATCTTTTTCTCCGTTGACATCACTTCCCCAAGTCCGATCTCTGATGCGTTTATGCGAACCCTCCTGATTAAAATCGGACTTTTCTTCGTCCTGATTATCCTCACGGTTTTACACAGCATGATTTTCGCGCCCCGCTTGGCAGCAGCGATTGAGGATTTAGACCCGACACTTGAAGAGCTCCCCCCCGAAATCAAGCCACTCCGTTCGCAGATGTCGGTGGTATCGAGTCTGATGGGTGTGGTTTCGTTGCTCATCCTGCTCGCCGCGGTTGCGCTCCGTATGGGGATTTGATATAGCGATCCTCGTCGAAAAACACGTTAACCATGAAACTATCAAAATCGTCGGGATTATTTTTTTCATGCTATAATTCTAACCGTTTACCTAACAAAAAATCAACCCAATTGCCCATTTTCTAAAGGGCCATTCAATTTTAAGAAATTATTGGATCGGACATCTTTTTAGCGAAATGCTGCGTATGAAATTTCACAGTTTTCATAGCAAATCGAACAACTATGAAATTTATGAAGTGCCATAAACCTAAACCACAACTGTGTTTTTGACGGTTTTAGTGAAGTGTGCTATGAAGCTGCTATGAAATTTGCTATGAAATTTTATCACGGAGCTTGGTACTGCTTCGATCAGTGCAAGGATGGCAATGTGATATGGTTACAAATTACATCAATAAGCACAATGGTTGTGTCGCCCGCCTCGTGGTATCACAATTATTCTCCTAACTGATGATGGCTAACTCATCTGGTGCCATCGCAACGCATGTGTCCGGGCTCAATTTTGCGTAAGTCCTACTGCCTTAAACCTTTTTTGAAAAGGAACGTCTTAAACAAATGTAGCAGATTCTAATCAGACCAGTATGGAATAGAAACTTGTTTTACTACCTAATTAGCACAAGTTTTGTTCTAATCGAACCAGTTTGGAATAAAAAAATTTGACAATGATTTTTTATAATGGTATAATTATTTCCATTGTTATACTACCTAATAACGCTATGCAAGAAGTGATGCTCAATCACTAAAGGAGGTATTTATGCGAATCCAAATTCTCGCCGACGTTGGGGACGGCATCACGCTCCCCGTTAACTACAATCATCTGCTTGCAGGCATAATCTACCGTTTCCTCGCCGAATCCGACCCTGAATACGCATCCTTTCTCCACGAGGAAGGCTACCGCGCTGCAGAAAAACGGTTCAAACTCTTCACCTTCTCACAACTCATGGCGGAACGCAGACGCATCACTGGTGACAATATCCATTTCCGTTCAACGTTAACGTGGTACGTCTCTTCCCCAGTAGAACGCTTTCTCTCCCATTTCGCCGACACACTCTTAACCGAGGGACAGTTATCCCTTGGACAGCGTCAGTTACCCATCAGGGATGTCACAATACCGCGTATCCCTCGCTTTCGGCCAGAGATGCGTTTTCGATGTCTCTCTCCGATTACGATGTCCACAAAACGCGAGCGAGATGGAAAACAAGTAATGCACTACTGCATGCCCGACGATCCCGCGCTCCCTGGGCTCATCCGTCAAAACCTAATCCGCAAACACGAAGCAATCCACGGTCGCGCCCCTCATGACGACACCTTGACTTTCGCCTTTGACAAAGCCTATATCGACAGGCGACAAGGACGCGTCACCCGTCTCATAGACTACAAGGGCATCAAGATAAGAGGCATCATGTGTCCGTTCCGTGTCACAGGGAATCCTGCGTTAATCCAGATCGGATACGAATGCGGTTTCGGCGACAAAAACAGCGCAGGTTTCGGCATGGCAGAAGTCTAAATAAGTTTTAAGTTGACTTAACAAAGCAAATTTGTTATAATATATTTATAACGGTTTTGAAAGGAGGAATGCTATGGAAAACCAACAGTTGGAATTCAATTTAAGCGACACTTCATCACTGGTATTGGAACTGACCGGAAATCCATGGACAGATTTCGGGATTGTGAGTTTTGGTGCGGAATTACGCTCTACGCCTTTCGATTGCAAGTTAGCGTTAACACCGCATGAGGCAACTATTACAATAGATGTAGCAAATCTTGAAAAGTTTGAGGAATGGTTGAATCAGAGGTTCATGGAAAGATGGAATAGCCTTTTCTGGCTGAGTCGTGGTGCTAAAATCCTTGAAGGCGCAAAGTTAAGTTATGATGAGCATGGTTATATTGATCGAGATGGATCGCGGATACAAACTACTGAAGATGATCGCGCACTCATTAAAAAAGAGTGGAAAGGCAGCACGATTAAGGACACTTTGTCCCTCATTCAGATGAGGTTTAATTTTGTTGGTATTGGTAATAATGCCGATACGTTTAGAACAAAGCAACAACAAAACATCCGAGACTTTATTCAAGATTGGCAAGGCGGAGGAGGTAAAAAAGTTTGCGAGATGTCGGGTAGGTCTTGCACTAAATCTAAAGATCTTCTTCAAGTGGTGAACCCTTTTGCTAGCAAGCATCAAAACACAAAAGTTCGGGGATTTTACGGGAGTGCTGTTGTACCTAAAGTGGGTTCGGTTTACTATCTGCTTAGCCTCTGTGCTACTCTTGACGAAAATGTTCCCTTTGTTTATAACCCCGCTAAACAATTAACAAAGTTGATTCTACCCGATATTCCTGATATTGAGTTGTTAGCTAAAGTTCATGAAAGATTGGAAGACAATTTAAAAGATGATTTAAGGCAAAAAGGACTTTACCCTTATACCAACCTACGGACTCAAATGCGAGTTTCCAACCGATATTCACTTGCTATCTCGTTATTCCATAACATTTTTTATGAATTTACACCATCCGATGACGAAGAGGGCGAAGGTGAATGGGATTTTTCACCACTTGTGGAACAAACTGCGGAATCTGTCAGTCAGCTGACACGTTGGGTAATTATCCCATTCAGTAAAGGACAAAATGTGATTTTTCAAAATTTCCATACTGTTGATGTGGATACGCGATTGTATAAATTCATTGAACCTATTGATTTCAAACCCACACAAATTAAACTTGTCCCAGATATTCTTGTTAGGATGTCATCCCGAACCCCTGACGGTGAAAATGCAATCGGACAATTAAGCCAAGCCATTGCAACCAGTACCCCTTCCTTGATGAAGGTTGCGTTGTTTAACCTATGGAAACATCAGGATGCTGTTTTGATTTCTCTACAGCGAGGTGCGCCACATCCTATAAGGCTGCTTCGTGTTTTTGTAAACCATTTTTTGGAGGTAAATCAAGTGTTAGATGAAAAATTACGTGAAGATTTGCGTGCCTTAGGTACCACAATCGGAACTACTTTTTATAAAGATGTAACGCTCGTTAGTAAACTGTTCAACATTTCCAGTGTAAATGCTTTCAGAGATGCTCTCAATATAGTCATGTTCCGCTTGTATAAGTTTAGTACAGGTGAAGATGCTAAAAAAGCGGTTCCGGTTAAGCAAGAACGTGTTGACCACATTTTGAACGAACTGACAGATAAGAATTACAAGGAGATCGCTGAGACGCTTTCCACTTATGTCTGTCTTTCCGCTTACAACGCTAAGGTTTTTGAATCTAAATCTGATAATGGAGGTAGTCAAAATGACTAATAACACGAATGATTTGAAAGGTGTTGCAATGGTTTGGCTTAGCAAAACCGACTTAAGCAACCTCAATGCTGGTGAAGGTGGCGGTGGTAACGTCACAGAACTGAAAACCTATGACAACGGACGAAAACCTTACGCCTCCGGTCAATCGGTGCGGCATGCATTACGCGAAGCGATTCATCGGAACAATCCGGGTGTATTTCTTTGTGTACCTGAAACACCTTGTACCAAAGTTGCAGAGTGTTGGCTCTGTGATCTGTTCGGTTTTCTCAATCCGAAATCTGGTGAAGGTTTTGACAGACGATGGTCACCCATCAAAGCTACACCTGCGCTCGGTCAGATTGTCTCTGATAAGGTCACAGATTTGCTAATTCGCATGAGCGGGATTGAAAAAGAGGGTAAACAAACTGCGGATCAGCGCATCGCCTATGTACAAATAATGGCAAATGTTTATCGCGTTGGGTTGTCACTTGATGTTGCGAACATCGGCAAAGTGATTACACCACAATATGATGGTAAAGGCAAAAACGCTACATTCAAAGAATGGGAAACCACGGTTGAGATTGAAAAGGAAAAGAAGATAGAACGGACTATTGCCGTTTTAGAGGCGATTGGTGGTCTTACTGATTTTGCAAAACAAGCTCGGAATGCTGCATCGCTTGCCCCAGACATTTTCATAGCGTCAACCCACACCCGTTATTCACATAGAACCTTAAGGGCTTTAGAGCTTGACGATGATGGAGATGTTAACACGGAAACACTGCGGGTCGTATTGCAGGATTTAGAGGATGATGGTGCAAAACTTTTCTGCGGATTTACGCCAGGGGTGATCCAAAACGATGACGCGTTGACTCATATTTTGGATGAATTTGAGATAGAGAGAGCCAATCCACTTCGTGCCTTGAAAAATCTCACAACACACGTGCAAGAGGCACTTTCTGAATAACCGAATAAAAGGCGGGTATTCTCATGAATTCCCGCCCTTAGCGGAGTATGTTATGGAAAAGATACTTACCTTTGGTGTAATTTGTCCATTTTGGGCATCATTTAAGCAGCCACAGGCGGTGAACGTTCATGTGACATATCCTATCCCGCCGCCACCAACACTTTACGGCATGTTAAATGCCGCAAGAGGTAAACCGCAAGATTGGAATGCGGACAGAGATAATTGGCAAATCTCCCTCGTTATAGAATCTAAAGGAAAATTCCTTGAGACGTTTAGCAAGATTTTTAAACCTGCACGAGAGGGAAATGCATTATTTGACAGAACGATATTGATGCGTCAAAAATTAATACAGGTTCGCTCTACTATCTACCTTAAAACTGATGAATCGCTGCTTATCGAAGCACAACAAGCACTTACTGCCCCGCACTGGCCTCTTTATCTTGGTGAATCGGATGATGTCGTTGATATTATTAACCCGCGTATTGTTGAATGCGAACCGGCTGAAATGCAACAAATTCATTCAATTATCCCAGGTTTTGTGGAAGGATGTCAATTGGTGAACATGCCTTCTCGTTATACCGAAGCATCAAGAGAACAGTGGCAGATGCATCGGCAAATTTACTCTATTCCACCGGAAGGTGAATCGGTTGCGCTAAGCGAACCACGCCTCGCGTATCCAATTGAAGGACGGAACATTATATTCAATGGAAATTCTCGGTAAAACCAATCAAACTTTACGGGGACATATTCAGGACTGTTTAACAGTTTGTGATGAGATTATAGAACGCCGCGAAACATTTCTACGTCAATTGTGCCAAAGATACGGTTGGAATTGGCAAGAGGTGAGGCAGGCTTTACGTTTTGCTGTCTGGTGTCATGACATTGGGAAAGCATCTGACGAGTGGCAGGATTATATCCGAGACAATGGAAACAGAATCACACACGCACTTCCATCTTTTGGAATTGGGCTTATGACAAGCAATGCTCCACGCTCTTTCGACAATAGCCCACTTTATGCAGCCATGTTTGCAGTCCTTGCGCATCATGGACAACTTCATAAAGATGCATTCCGAGAGGATAATTTCCGATGGCAAAATGCCACTTTACCAGTTGATTACATTAACACTCATTTTGACTATTTCCGCCAGTTAGAGCCCAATTTTCAGCTGAGGTCATGGCAATTAGAAAGACTTCCGTTTGACAAAATCTGTCAAGCAATAGATAAATTGAAAAAGGTCATTAAGAAGCAAGCAGACTCGCGGTTTAAGGCACTTTACTCGCTCATGCTAAATGTGCTAACTACCTCAGACGCTTACGCAAGTAAAAACGCTCCTGAAGGTGGTACTATTGGAAATCCTTATGCGACCAACTTAACTCCTGAAGAACTCACTGCTATTAAAAACCAGTTTCCATTCTACAGTAATGAACAGTTGCGCGATCATTCCTTTGTTCCTACACCAAATGAGATGCAACAGGATATTCTTCGGCAAGACTCAGAGAGGATCATTTTAAACGCAGGATGTGGCGAAGGAAAAACTGCTGCTGCCTTGCTCTTAGCACAAAAGTTGCTAAGAGAAAATCGTATTGACCGGATTATTTTTACGTTGCCGACAAAATTCACTGCAAACAATCTCAGCAAAGATTTAACTGACGACGAAAAGTATGCAATACCCGAGGAACTTGTCGGAATTACACACGGCGACGCATCTGAATTCCTTCGTCAAAGGACACAAGAAACTAACGAAGAGGATACTAAAGAAGATGAAATGGAAAACTTAATTATGGAACAAGTCTTCGAGAATAGTATCTATGCCAAACCGATAACTATTTCCACAGTTGATCACCTGATTATGAGTCTCTACCACGGCTATAGATTCGCAGATAGAGCTTTCTCTAACATCGCTTCTTCATTGGTGGTTTTTGATGAAATCCACTATTATGAAAAGCACACTTTGGGGGCAATTGCAGAAACTATGCGAAGGTTAACCGAATTGCAGGTTCCACATCTCGTGATGACCGCTACAATCCCGTGTGCTGTTCATAACGAGTTAGATACATTGGTCACAAATCAACCCTATAAATTTCAGCGCGCCCCAGCAGTTATCCAAAACACTTCAAAACCCAAAACACCTTTTGAAATAGAGCGGTTAACTGATATCTTGATTGATGAGGATGATAAATCCGTTTCAGACGAACTGCTGGAACTCATTCGGCAAAACATTGATAGAAGGCAAATTATCTTTGTCAACCAAGTTGCACGTGCTAAGAAAATCTATCAGACTTTAGCAGATTCTGGTATTGATGAAAATTTGATTTGTTATCATTCTGGGTTCATTAGTAAACACCGAAACGAAAAAGAAAAAATAATCCGTGCCCTTTTCAAGAAGCCGAAAGATAGAAAGGAAGCGGATATTAACGCATTAGAATGCCGTGATTTTTACAACACTGAACCCTGCATACTTGTGTCTACCCAAGTGAGTGAACTCAGTTTAGACATTAGCGCAGACGTGATGTATTCTGAAATCGCACCGATTGACTCAATTGTTCAACGGGGGGGCAGACTTCACAGAAAAGGAGAGTCTCCAAATCAGGATGGATATGTTCATCGGATGTACATTGCTCCACCTTACAAGAATGAAAAGGCGTGTCTGCCCTACGACTTAGATATTTTGCAACGTTCATGGGAAGTCTTTGGGCAGCATTATACTTTTCAGAATGCGTGTGATTGGGTGAATGTTGTATACCCAGAAAGCCTTTCGCTTATGCATTCCGAACTTGCAATAGCCATTGATACAGATGTAGTATTTGGCAAAAAACCACAAGATAATTATGGTGAGGATGTTGAAGAAGAAGGACACGTTGTTATCCGAAAGAAGAATTACCAAACTTATGATGTTGTTCCTTATGAATTTGTTGAATGCGTTGAAGAAGATTATCGCAAATACAAGTCACATTATCTCAGCGTATCAGAGTGGATATTCCACATCGCACGTGTAAAAGAAAAAATACTATCGCGAGAAGCAACGCAAAAATTGACGAACCGCCAAGGAAGAACACGAGAAATCAAAATTCGTTTTAAAGCCATTAAATCGCGTTATACATTTGAAGTTGGTCTTGAACTTGATGAGGACGCTATCCCAAATCTTCTATAACAACATAAACCAAAGGAGACACCAACCATGCAAAACTCAAACGCCCCCAACATCACCGGCACCGCCATTAACTACCTCTATATTTGCACGCGTAAACTTTGGTTCTACCAAAACCATCTCGAAATGGAGCATACCTCCGAACGCGTTGACCTCGGACAACTCCTCCACGACGAAAGTTATCCACGCGAAAAACGTAGAGAATGGGACATTGACAATCTTGTAAAGATAGACTTCGTTGACAAACACGGCGTTCTCCACGACATCAAATCCGGCCCCGCAATGGAGACCGCACACATCATGCAGCTCTGCTATTACCTCTATCTCCTCAAACAAAAAGGCGTAACTAATAGGAAAGGCGTTATCAACTACCCGCGCCAAAGACGTACCACCGAAGTGCAACTCACACCCGAAAGAGAACAGGAAATCGAAACCGCCATTGAAAAAGTCGGCGAAATAGCGGCATTGCCAACGCCACCGCATGCTGATTATATGAAAATCTGCAAGTCTTGTAGTTATCAGGAGCTCTGCTGGAGTTAAAGGTAGCAGGCACGCTCCGCCGTGCCGTAAGCCAACCATGGGAGGAAAACCAATTATGTCCCGCAACTACTACATCACGCAGCCCGGCAGACTCCGCCGGAAAGACAACACGATTTACCTCGAACCAGAAGCAGCCTCACGCATACCCATCCCCGTCGAGGACATCGACGCACTCTACTTCTACGGCGAACTGGACCTCAACACCAAACTGCTCAACTTCCTCGCACAAAAGAAAATAGCGTTCCACGTATTCAATTATTACGGGTACTATTCCGGCAGTTACTATCCTCGTGAATATCTAAACTCTGGCTCCCTACTCGTCAAACAGGTACAGCACTATGAAAAACCAGCCAAACGCATGACCATCGCACACGAGTTCGTTGAGTCTGCCGTCTTCAACATGCTCCGAATCCTACGCTATCACACCAACCGTGATAAGGATTGCACCGCACAAATTGAGGCGATTGAGACCATCCTCGCTGAAAGCCGAAATGCCAAGAACACAAACGAGTTGATGGGATACGAAGGCTCTATCCGAGACCTCTATTACACTGCATTCAACACCATCTTGACCCTAAAAACACCGTTAGAGAAGCGTGTTCGTCGTCCACCTGATAATCCCATTAACGCGCTCATCTCCTTCGGAAATTCAATGATGTATGCCGCGTGCCTCACCGAAATTTATCGCACGCAACTCAACCCAACGATCAGTTTTCTCCACGAGCCCGGTGACCGACGCTTCTCACTCAGCCTCGATCTCGCCGAAATATTCAAGCCACTCATTATTGACCGTATCATCTTCCGCCTATTCAACCGGCGGCAGCTCGATGAATCAAAGCATTTCGAGACAAATGTTGATGGCTGCTACCTCAACGAAAGCGGACGCAAACTATTTATCGCCGAATTCGACGAACAACTCAAACAGACCATATCACATCGGCGGTTAAAACGGCACGTCTCCTATCAACGACTCATCCGATTAGAGTGTTACAAACTCATAAAACATCTCGTTGAAATGGAAACCTATCAGGCACTCCGACCGTGGTGGTAGATACGAGTTTCAATAAACGCTGCTCTATTCGTAGGGGGTTTTTGCTTGGGTGTTTCTTCAAGGTCTCCTCGCCCGAAAATATAACCCCGAATCGTAGGGGCGAGGTCTCCTCATCCGATGATATACCCCGAATCGCAGGGGCGAGGTCTCCTCGCCCGTCAGGATACCGAAAGGAGGTACCCACAATGTACATCATTCTCGTCTACGATATCGAAGTCAAACGCGTCGCAAAAGTATGCAAATATCTCCGGCAACATCTCAACTGGGTTCAGAACTCCGTCTTTGAAGGACAATTAACCAAAGCACAATTCGCTCGTGTCAAATCAGGATTAGCAGCCATCACTGATCCAGAAAAAGATTCCATCATCATCTACCAACTTCGCGACGCACGCTGGATGAATAAGGAGGTTATGGGGATAGATAAAAATCCCGCGACAAACCTATTGTAGGCACGCCTTCCGAGAAAATGTAGATAGACTATTTGCTGTCGACCTCACCCAAATATCCATTTTCGGCGGGGGACAAGTACGCAAATTTCAGGCAATTACCGTTCTAAACCCAGGTCCTATCTGATGCTGTCAACCTCCCAGAGAATTTGCACAACCGGAGGTTGACAGCAACACAACCCGAAAAATCGCAATCCTAAAAATTAACTTGACACGTCCCACAAGGATCGCGTATAATATATTAACGGTTTTCATAAAGCCTTTTAATCGAACCAGTATGGAATCGAAACTTCACAGAGGCACATCATGTTCGGCTTTCGGAGCTACTTCTTTTAATCGAACCAGTATGGAATCGAAACACTTTTCCAGTGCGTGCATTCCAAGCGTGGGTTGACTTTTAATCGAACCAGTATGGAATCGAAACTGACATCTTTTCGGAGTTCCTTTTCAAAAGTGTTAACTTTTAATCGAACCAGTATGGAATCGAAACGTGAGCGGTTGTATCCTGTTATATTCGTGTTAAACTCTTTTAATCGAACCAGTATGGAATCGAAACTAATAAAAACCTTCCTTGTTAGTATGCTACTTATGAAGCTTTTAATCGAACCAGTATGGAATCGAAACGCGTTTACCGAAGTCCACCCAAGATTGACTTCCGTTCTTTTAATCGAACCAGTATGGAATCGAAACCGAGCAGATAGCGAGGTAAAACAGAATCATCTGTTAACCTTTTAATCGAACCAGTATGGAATCGAAACTTACCTTGACAATATCCGTCCGACACGCCGTCCGACTTTTAATCGAACCAGTATGGAATCGAAACGAAATAACGCGCCCAATTTGCGTTTCCATGCTTTCGCTTTTAATCGAACCAGTATGGAATCGAAACCATCTAAACCGAGAATGCTGATAACTTCGCTTTTGACTTTTAATCGAACCAGTATGGAATCGAAACCTGTCTACGAGTTCGGGTGTGGCTTGGATGTTGTTGCTTTTAATCGAACCAGTATGGAATCGAAACAGCCGTAAAACATTTAGACCCTTCAAGTATTTTAGTCTTTTAATCGAACCAGTATGGAATCGAAACTTTCGCACGACATAAGACGCAACAGTAGACGAATTCCTTTTAATCGAACCAGTATGGAATCGAAACGACAGACTTCCTCGAAATCGGGAATAGACGATATTTGCTTTTAATCGAACCAGTATGGAATCGAAACTTTTTGATTTCAAACAGAACTTTCTCTGTGTTAGACTTTTAATCGAACCAGTATGGAATCGAAACGCTTTCTTCGCTTCTTGTGTCAGTCTCGCTTTCGCACCCTTTTAATCGAACCAGTATGGAATCGAAACAAGCGGGTAGAAATGCTTATTAATGAATATGGAAGCCCTTTTAATCGAACCAGTATGGAATCGAAACACATTTCCTCTTTATCTTTATCAAAAAAGGTTACTGTTGCCTTTTAATCGAACCAGTATGGAATCGAAACTCGTTGTCTCCTCAATTAAGTATTTCGATAATACCCTTTTAATCGAACCAGTATGGAATCGAAACAGCATAAAGTCACGCACGGGGAATTTCAATATTTTCTCCTTTTAATCGAACCAGTATGGAATCGAAACGCGGAAGTCTATCTTTGGCTTTTGGCGTGATAATCCGCTTTTAATCGAACCAGTATGGAATCGAAACGAATCGCATTCAGCGCAGCCGTACTCAAATCCGAAGCTTTTAATCGAACCAGTATGGAATCGAAACATAACGCTTGCTTTTCCATAGTAAATTCCTTTCGAGAATCTTTTAATCGAACCAGTATGGAATCGAAACGAAGATGCGGGCGAGTCGGTCGCATTGGCGGCGAACTTTTAATCGAACCAGTATGGAATCGAAACGACGTTCTTCATGCCAGCGGGTGCAACGATGCACACTCTTTTAATCGAACCAGTATGGAATCGAAACACATGTGCAGGTATATTCAACGCGTTTCGCTTCGTTTAAGCTTTTAATCGAACCAGTATGGAATCGAAACAATTAAAGACTGGTCATCAGGATGCACACACGTACCCTTTTAATCGAACCAGTATGGAATCGAAACTCAGATGTTTGCGCTGAAGGTGACGAGGTGCTTTGCTTTTAATCGAACCAGTATGGAATCGAAACTCTAATCGCTTGACTACCACGTTCTCGTTTGGACTGACTTTTAATCGAACCAGTATGGAATCGAAACTGGGCCGCAGAACTCGAAACGCTGTAACCGTACCTTCTTTTAATCGAACCAGTATGGAATCGAAACGACGATAGAATTAGTCGATAAAAATAAGGAAAAAAAGCTTTTAATCGAACCAGTATGGAATCGAAACTTTGCTCGTAGTATTCAGCAGAGCTGTCATCAAAACTTTTAATCGAACCAGTATGGAATCGAAACACATAAGTCTCGTGTTAGACTTCATAGGAGAAAACCTTTTAATCGAACCAGTATGGAATCGAAACTGCTAAAATGCGATTATGCGTTTAAACGAACATAATCTTTTAATCGAACCAGTATGGAATCGAAACCAATGAACATGGGGCTTACAACCCTCCGATACATTATCCTTTTAATCGAACCAGTATGGAATCGAAACTCGGTTATGTTAGGTTGATTACTCGTTGATGATCTCGTCTTTTAATCGAACCAGTATGGAATCGAAACTTAGATGTGGGTCGCAAAGAGGGATTTTCGGGGTGGGGTGCTTTTAATCGAACCAGTATGGAATCGAAACACAACAAGGCGCGCATAACAACGGAGAAACCCGATGCTTTTAATCGAACCAGTATGGAATCGAAACTATATCTTGCACAGTTTGCTGTCGGTGTCGAGGCTCCTTTTAATCGAACCAGTATGGAATCGAAACTGTTGAGTTGCGTCCGTCGGGTCGTATGCGTAAAGCACTTTTAATCGAACCAGTATGGAATCGAAACACCCATCGAACCCACCGAGATGGGTGGCGTAGAACCCTTTTAATCGAACCAGTATGGAATCGAAACAGAAGGGATTCAGACAAGATGTTAATAATCTTGTTCTTTTAATCGAACCAGTATGGAATCGAAACTATTGCTTGATCGCTCTGTGAAAACGGTTTTTCTCACTTTTAATCGAACCAGTATGGAATCGAAACTCGTTGGTTTCAAATCTGTCACTTCGTCAATTCTAATCTTTTAATCGAACCAGTATGGAATCGAAACTTTGTTTCCTTCAATGGGATAACAAACTGCTGGTCAAACTTTTAATCGAACCAGTATGGAATCGAAACTTAATATTAGCCATTAGGTCGCGCAGTGCCTCGATGCTTTTAATCGAACCAGTATGGAATCGAAACCAATTGACGAGAAGTCAATACGGATCGCTTGTGTAGACTTTTAATCGAACCAGTATGGAATCGAAACTGCCAAAAGCGGCGGCGGCAGCGTTGGTTAATCCATCCTTTTAATCGAACCAGTATGGAATCGAAACGCAGGGCAGGCGTTAAAAACCTGCCCATAACTCACAGCTTTTAATCGAACCAGTATGGAATCGAAACTTATTATACATATATTATACCACAATTTTAGGCGTTTCTTTTAATCGAACCAGTATGGAATCGAAACGTGTATCTCTATAATACGGGGTATGATTGTCGCAAAATCTTTTAATCGAACCAGTATGGAATCGAAACAACTGAATATCGTGCGGAAACTACAGTTCCTAAAACTTTTAATCGAACCAGTATGGAATCGAAACATGGGCTGTGTGGTGTTTGTGCTAAGGAGGATCGCATCTTTTAATCGAACCAGTATGGAATCGAAACCGGCAAGGCGCACGCCGAACTTACTTTTGACGTGTCCTTTTAATCGAACCAGTATGGAATCGAAACGTAAACCAAGCGTTCTCGGTGTATGTCTTGCCTTTGCTTTTAATCGAACCAGTATGGAATCGAAACTTTGCTTCTGGATGTAAGTGTGGAATTCTCCACCTTCCTTTTAATCGAACCAGTATGGAATCGAAACGTAAAATGCAGAGGACTCACCCCAACCCAACAAGCTTTTAATCGAACCAGTATGGAATCGAAACTAAAGGGCTAAACCTCGACGGGCAGACCTACAAAACGACTTTTAATCGAACCAGTATGGAATCGAAACGAAACAAATGGGCTTTTCATTTAATCTCCTGTGGGTCTTTTAATCGAACCAGTATGGAATCGAAACTTTGAAAAGTATGAATGTGATAAATGTGGTGAGATCTTTTAATCGAACCAGTATGGAATCGAAACTTCAAAAGAGTTACCACAGGCGAAATACCACCACAACCTTTTAATCGAACCAGTATGGAATCGAAACTTCATTGTAATGTACGCTCCCTCTGGAGTGTTATGCTTTTAATCGAACCAGTATGGAATCGAAACCGCGTTGTTTCAGGTAATGATCCGGTTCGTCCGGGTCTTTTAATCGAACCAGTATGGAATCGAAACATGCCAAAGCCATTTATAAATACGGGTTAGGTATCCAGCTTTTAATCGAACCAGTATGGAATCGAAACAGTCGGCAACTTTCTGTGACAGAGAATCGATCGTCTTTCTTTTAATCGAACCAGTATGGAATCGAAACTCGTTAGGCGTTAGAGATAGGATAACCTCTGCGAAAGCTTTTAATCGAACCAGTATGGAATCGAAACCGTATAGATACACCTTTCGGATATGGCATCCGTTCGTTGCTTTTAATCGAACCAGTATGGAATCGAAACCCTGAGATGCGATTCGTGCATTGCGTTTGAAATTTGCTTTTAATCGAACCAGTATGGAATCGAAACATGTATAGGGAGAGGGGGGTGAATACGCAGAAGAATCTTTTAATCGAACCAGTATGGAATCGAAACATACATACTGATCGCAAAAGCCGCAAAAGGTCTTGCTTTTAATCGAACCAGTATGGAATCGAAACCGAAGATGCAAGCCTCACGACTTATCGGGTTTTCGCTTTTAATCGAACCAGTATGGAATCGAAACGAAAGATTCGATGTTTTGTTGTTTTGTCCCTTTGCTGCTTTTAATCGAACCAGTATGGAATCGAAACTCGTGTCCGACAGGTAAACTACTTTCCCAACTTAATAACTTTTAATCGAACCAGTATGGAATCGAAACCTTCGAGTAAATCTTCGAGGGCATCCCTCTGCTCTTTCTTTTAATCGAACCAGTATGGAATCGAAACTGTAGTACTTTGTCTGAGGGGTGGCAAAGGGTTGGAACTTTTAATCGAACCAGTATGGAATCGAAACTCACTTGTGAGGGAGTAGGGGAAAGAGGTTAGCAAAACTTTTAATCGAACCAGTATGGAATCGAAACACAGATACTGCTCACAAAAACCGCAGAAGGTTTTGTCTTTTAATCGAACCAGTATGGAATCGAAACGCAAGTATAAGGAGAACCCCTAATGGACACCAGCACGACTTTTAATCGAACCAGTATGGAATCGAAACAGCAGTAGGTATTAGCACCGAGCAAGCGGAACGGATACTGCTTTTAATCGAACCAGTATGGAATCGAAACGTCGGTTCTCAGCGTCTCTGTCGGAGACTGTCAACCTTTTAATCGAACCAGTATGGAATCGAAACCGCTATCCGGTGGTGTTATCCTTCTAATGATTCAGCCTTTTAATCGAACCAGTATGGAATCGAAACAACAGCCACAGATGGCGAAAGCAAGGAAAGTCCCGCCTTTTAATCGAACCAGTATGGAATCGAAACACAGCAGACTACCTCGTAATGAACTTCGTCAAGCGTCTTTTAATCGAACCAGTATGGAATCGAAACACGCAGCGTTTGACTGCCAAAGGCGAGAGAGAGGAACCTTTTAATCGAACCAGTATGGAATCGAAACGCGGAATTATACTGGCGAACCACGAACTCGAACAGGCGACTTTTAATCGAACCAGTATGGAATCGAAACTTCGAGCGTTTCCTACATCGGGTTCGCGTGTGACTGCTTTTAATCGAACCAGTATGGAATCGAAACTCAGGATAGAGAGGTGTGCAACTATGGTTGGTGAGCTTTTAATCGAACCAGTATGGAATCGAAACCACGGAACGATACTTCAAGGTTCGATATATCAATAGACGCCTTTTAATCGAACCAGTATGGAATCGAAACAGCGGTGGTTACCAGCGTGAAATTTGGGCAGAATCCGCTTTTAATCGAACCAGTATGGAATCGAAACTAGTTTATTTGCATGGTAAGACCCATAATGAAAATCTCCTTTTAATCGAACCAGTATGGAATCGAAACAAGTATCTTCGGATCCTTTAAAACGACTTCACCCGGCTTTTAATCGAACCAGTATGGAATCGAAACCTGTTTTAGCGTGGGACATTTTCCAAAATGTCAATACTTTTAATCGAACCAGTATGGAATCGAAACATGCCTCTTTTTGTCCGAGGCGATAGAGAGAAGTTTGCTTTTAATCGAACCAGTATGGAATCGAAACATGGGTGCTGCCGCAGAACTTCAAAGTATTTTTACCTTTTAATCGAACCAGTATGGAATCGAAACGAAAGATTCGATGTTCTGTTCCCGTGTCCCTTTTGACTTTTAATCGAACCAGTATGGAATCGAAACTGCTTCAAAGTCAGCGACGCAAGCGTCGCATAACTCCCTTTTAATCGAACCAGTATGGAATCGAAACTCGTAGGGTGAAAGTCAGTGACTTCGTCAATCCTAATCTGCTTTTAATCGAACCAGTATGGAATCGAAACTTTTGTGAGATACCGCCTTTGGTATCAAGTGCTAAGCTTTTAATCGAACCAGTATGGAATCGAAACAAGAAACCTTGTGTCAACTAACAACTGAACACTATCCTTTTAATCGAACCAGTATGGAATCGAAACGATGCGTTTCTCTCGATCTTTAGGCTTCCGTCGCGCTTTTAATCGAACCAGTATGGAATCGAAACTCAATGTGCATGTCAATGCATAAAAGATTCGCAAGGACTTTTAATCGAACCAGTATGGAATCGAAACTTGTGTAAGGGCAATTCTGAAAATGTGCCTCTACTTCCTTTTAATCGAACCAGTATGGAATCGAAATGGAATTCATCTATATCGTCTTCCATTTCCGCAAAACTTTTAATCGAACCAGTATGGAATCGAAACGACAATTATGACCCTACGCAGCATGGGCCCCTAAACTTTTAATCGAACCAGTATGGAATCGAAACTGTATCACGTTTCTGTTTTCGGCAGACAACGCAATTGGCTTTTAATCGAACCAGTATGGAATCGAAACTTTGTAGCTCTAACCAAAAACGTCTAATTTTAGGTGTCTTTTAATCGAACCAGTATGGAATCGAAACTCGAGGGGCTGATCTATGCGATTGACAACTTTGATTCTTTTAATCGAACCAGTATGGAATCGAAACACGCCTACTTCTACCACGATGCCCCACATGAGGAAATCCTTTTAATCGAACCAGTATGGAATCGAAACCCAGCGTATCTGCTATTGTTTGTGTTTCGCTAACCTTTTAATCGAACCAGTATGGAATCGAAACCTCAATTTTTCGGTCATAGTCAAGATGATCAAGATTATCTTTTAATCGAACCAGTATGGAATCGAAACATCTCACTCGCTCTGTTAGGGGTTGACCGGGTCTGCCTTTTAATCGAACCAGTATGGAATCGAAACTTTAGCAATCAGCTCGTCGCATTTGCGAATCCATTCTTTTAATCGAACCAGTATGGAATCGAAACCACCACTGCACCAGATCCGCCAAGTGGTTATATCTCTCTTTTAATCGAACCAGTATGGAATCGAAACTCCACTGTGCTTCGTGAATCTCTATTTTGATACCGCGACTTTTAATCGAACCAGTATGGAATCGAAACTTGGGACAGTATCGGTAGTATCACTTCCATCGTCGATCCCTTTTAATCGAACCAGTATGGAATCGAAACTCGCGCCACATCATTTCGTTCGCGGCATCCTCCCAGCGTCTTTTAATCGAACCAGTATGGAATCGAAACCTATTTGACTGTCCTTCAGCGAGTGTCAGATAAAGACTTTTAATCGAACCAGTATGGAATCGAAACAATTTCACAGATTTTGGTAAAATTGGCATGTAATTTGCTTTTAATCGAACCAGTATGGAATCGAAACTGCTCTGTCTTTCTTCGGTGTCTGACTGCTCCAGCGTCTTTTAATCGAACCAGTATGGAATCGAAACGCAAGTACATGCGGATAAGTTTTGAATCCATCAGCGACTTTTAATCGAACCAGTATGGAATCGAAACAAAATCGCACAGCAGTTGATGCAGGTTAATCCTGTTGGCTGCTTTTAATCGAACCAGTATGGAATCGAAACTTTTTCAGGTTGTTGAGGTTCTGGATAAACTTTGCGCTTTTAATCGAACCAGTATGGAATCGAAACTTTGAAACAGATGAAACGTCCAGCCAGAAATATCAGGCTTTTAATCGAACCAGTATGGAATCGAAACTTCGATTCGAGGACTTCAAGGACTTGGTGTCGTGGGCTTTTAATCGAACCAGTATGGAATCGAAACTATGATGTACCTGCATTGGTCGTCTCGGTGGGGATCTTTTAATCGAACCAGTATGGAATCGAAACATCCATCTTTGACTCTCTCGGAGGCTCTGAAACTTATCTTTTAATCGAACCAGTATGGAATCGAAACTGTCATAAATGGCTATGGCAATTTTATTTCCTTCTTTCTTTTAATCGAACCAGTATGGAATCGAAACTTTATTATAGACTCTTGGTTTACTCATAAAAGGTCGCTTTTAATCGAACCAGTATGGAATCGAAACGCATTATGGCTGGAATAAGGATAAGGATTACAGTTCCACTTTTAATCGAACCAGTATGGAATCGAAACAGCAACTTCGGATGCTTGACGCTATGGATAAGCAGACTTTTAATCGAACCAGTATGGAATCGAAACGTCGGACGGCTTGTCGAGTATTTCATCGACTGGTTCCTTTTAATCGAACCAGTATGGAATCGAAACATGTATTGGTTAGCGGTGTAGAGCCAAGGTGATATTCCTTTTAATCGAACCAGTATGGAATCGAAACGTAATCTGTGATGTAATTGATGCCGGTATCTTCTGCTTTTAATCGAACCAGTATGGAATCGAAACCCGCTTTCGCGGGTAATGTAAGCTTCGATAAACTTCTTTTAATCGAACCAGTATGGAATCGAAACGCATTCTCTGAGTTATTACGATCTGATAAGTATCACTTCTTTTAATCGAACCAGTATGGAATCGAAACTCTTTTCTTCTGCTATAACTGCTTGTGGGCTTTTCTCTTTTAATCGAACCAGTATGGAATCGAAACTGACTTTTTGCGTGTTTTGTGGTATTATACTATCACACTTTTAATCGAACCAGTATGGAATCGAAACGTCGTTTATGCATCCTTCGGTTATTGCTTTCTTTCCCTTTTAATCGAACCAGTATGGAATCGAAACAAGTAGAGACGCGCCGATTCGGTTATTCTGTGATAGACTTTTAATCGAACCAGTATGGAATCGAAACGGATATACATCAGCAGTCGACGTTCAAATAGAACGTCTTTTAATCGAACCAGTATGGAATCGAAACACTTTAGCTGTGTTCGCTGCAATTGCATCTGCTTGCGCTTTTAATCGAACCAGTATGGAATCGAAACTGCTGCAGCAAACGACCAGCCTATCGGACTTGCTTACGCTTTTAATCGAACCAGTATGGAATCGAAACAATGTCAACCGTAAACCTCAGACTGAGCCTCAGCGACTTTTAATCGAACCAGTATGGAATCGAAACAGCGTGATGGCACGAAAGCACACGTGCAGGGCATAGACTTTTAATCGAACCAGTATGGAATCGAAACACCTCAAAAGAGAGTACACGTTTACCGAAGCGGAGACTTTTAATCGAACCAGTATGGAATCGAAACCTATCATGATAAGATTTTCCTTCATTTGTAAGACTTTCAACTTTTAATCGAACCAGTATGGAATCGAAACTGTGTAATGGAAAGTATGAATTCCCAATTGTGCGCGTCTTTTAATCGAACCAGTATGGAATCGAAACATATTATTGCGCGCTTGCTGCTGCTGTGCCTCTGTCTTTTAATCGAACCAGTATGGAATCGAAACCGTGTTGGTGGTGATGTCGTGGAGTAAACGTGCATGTCTTTTAATCGAACCAGTATGGAATCGAAACCCAAGAAACGCACCGCCAGCTGCACCCCAAGGGCCAACTTTTAATCGAACCAGTATGGAATCGAAACATATACCTGACGAGACACTTGAGCAAATCGTTGGGACTTTTAATCGAACCAGTATGGAATCGAAACCATATCCATCAGCGGTTATGTAACCCGATCGTCAACTTTTAATCGAACCAGTATGGAATCGAAACGTAAAGGAAAAAAGGGACATCCAATGAACTGGAATGACTTTTAATCGAACCAGTATGGAATCGAAACCGAAAAATGAGCAGTTTTACGACATGCTCAGGTCGGCGCTTTTAATCGAACCAGTATGGAATCGAAACATCACTATGGGAAAGCGGTTCTGGCACTTCGGTTAGCCTTTTAATCGAACCAGTATGGAATCGAAACCGAAGAGCATCCCCTGTATTTTGTCGTAACCGTGCTTCTTTTAATCGAACCAGTATGGAATCGAAACTCTGTGTCGTTGAGTATCAATAACTGCGTTCCATCTCTTTTAATCGAACCAGTATGGAATCGAAACGGGCGAAAGGAGACTATGAATGGAAAGACTTATGGACTTTTAATCGAACCAGTATGGAATCGAAACTTGCGTATGCACCGCGTCTCTTGATAACCTCGTTAAACTTTTAATCGAACCAGTATGGAATCGAAACGTTGCTGTGCGTCTTGTTCTGTCATCTCGGCGATCGTCTTTTAATCGAACCAGTATGGAATCGAAACTCAACAATCCGCCAAGTTGTCCATCACACAGCACAACTTTTAATCGAACCAGTATGGAATCGAAACATGGCACTTGAACATACCAAAACCTCTCTATGATCCTTTTAATCGAACCAGTATGGAATCGAAACGGCTTTTGTCAATCGACGGCTTAAGCGTAAGCATGAAACTTTTAATCGAACCAGTATGGAATCGAAACTTATCTACAGGCAGGAGTCTCATATATGGATAGTTTTCTTTTAATCGAACCAGTATGGAATCGAAACGTATCAGCGTTATGCACGCTTACCCAATCACAAAGCTTTTAATCGAACCAGTATGGAATCGAAACCAATCTCTTGGAGTTTCATATTTGCCTCCAGCCGATACTTTTAATCGAACCAGTATGGAATCGAAACGTATGAGACCGCATGGACACCGCCTTACTGGAATGCGACTTTTAATCGAACCAGTATGGAATCGAAACCGAGACGATTTAGACTTGACGATCTTGTATCTGAACTTTTAATCGAACCAGTATGGAATCGAAACCTGGCGGTTGGGTTGTTAGCGTTTGAAAATACTTGCCTTTTAATCGAACCAGTATGGAATCGAAACTTCAATGCGAAAGATAGTGTGAAGTTTGACCTTATTCTCTTTTAATCGAACCAGTATGGAATCGAAACATGTAACAAATGCAAATCAAGAGCCAAATCCTTTTAGACTTTTAATCGAACCAGTATGGAATCGAAACTCTCTCGCTGTCGCGCATGCTTTGAAATTTATCGCCTTCTTTTAATCGAACCAGTATGGAATCGAAACCACATCATCACACATACCGAGCCGCCCAAACGATAGACTTTTAATCGAACCAGTATGGAATCGAAACGTGTTCGCGTCAGTCCAGCGTTCATTCATTGCCATCTTTTAATCGAACCAGTATGGAATCGAAACCTCATGGTTCTTTCTATTGTTCTATCTGTAGAGTTTTCTTTTAATCGAACCAGTATGGAATCGAAACCAAACGCAACATCACTGTCTATGAACCATTCGGAGCTTTTAATCGAACCAGTATGGAATCGAAACACGAAACCGCGCTGAATCTGTGCTGCCATTATGATGTGCCTTTTAATCGAACCAGTATGGAATCGAAACGACACCTACACGTTCCAGAGCGTTGTACACTGGGTTATCTTTTAATCGAACCAGTATGGAATCGAAACTCGGTTGTGTTAGGTTGAGTTGATTATCGCTTTTTCTTTTAATCGAACCAGTATGGAATCGAAACCGGGTTTATGGCGTTTATCGCATGCCATCGGAGCGATAACCTTTTAATCGAACCAGTATGGAATCGAAACAAACATAATCAATGGAGATCAAAACAACCCTTGTATCCTTTTAATCGAACCAGTATGGAATCGAAACTTCACCAGTGATGTCAAACAAGAATGTCTGTGGCTTTTAATCGAACCAGTATGGAATCGAAACCAAGCACCAAGACGCGCACTTGGACGGGGCGTTGACGACTTTTAATCGAACCAGTATGGAATCGAAACTCAAAAAAACGCCTATGGGTATTCTCACATCCGTTGACTTTTAATCGAACCAGTATGGAATCGAAACGCAGTCAGATAGTGATAGAGTGCCTCGAACGCACCCTTTTAATCGAACCAGTATGGAATCGAAACATGAAGAACGGCTGCAGTCATCAACAACCCGCACGCTTTTAATCGAACCAGTATGGAATCGAAACGAACCAGCGTGCCAGTGTCATAATGAGGTCGAAAAACTTTTAATCGAACCAGTATGGAATCGAAACTGTCCTGTTCCTCTTTCGTCAACGCCTGTGCAACAAGCTTTTAATCGAACCAGTATGGAATCGAAACAATGGTGTGGACATGGACAAAGCAAGATACGACTCTACTTTTAATCGAACCAGTATGGAATCGAAACGAAATACCCAATTCGGGTCCATCGGGTCCGTCAACACCGCTTTTAATCGAACCAGTATGGAATCGAAACCTGTGTGATTCCAGCGTTGAGGTAGTGCCGTCAGGCTTTTAATCGAACCAGTATGGAATCGAAACTTCGACTTAGTGGGATTTGCATACGTGCTTGTGCACTTTTAATCGAACCAGTATGGAATCGAAACTCTATATCGACGACTTTGATCGAGTTTCCCTGTTCTCCTTTTAATCGAACCAGTATGGAATCGAAACCAACATACAAATCATTGCCATCTATCGTTATACCGAGCTTTTAATCGAACCAGTATGGAATCGAAACTCACACGTAGATTTAATTTGCCAAGCGGGGTGGGACTTTTAATCGAACCAGTATGGAATCGAAACAACGCTAACTTCAATCTTAATTTTACACTACCTACTTTTAATCGAACCAGTATGGAATCGAAACATAAGCACATACCAAAGAACCGTCTGATGTCTCCTGCTTTTAATCGAACCAGTATGGAATCGAAACGCTTCTTTTAACAATTCTTTGATGCAATCATCAACTTTTAATCGAACCAGTATGGAATCGAAACTCATCTTCTCCTCGACCTCGTTGATAGTGTTATACGCTTTTAATCGAACCAGTATGGAATCGAAACTTTACTTTTTACGCACGCAACACCTCATTTAATAACTTTTAATCGAACCAGTATGGAATCGAAACAGCGGTTGTATAAAGCACAGCAGTATAGAAAACGTGTTGCTTTTAATCGAACCAGTATGGAATCGAAACCGGGTCCGGGCGGGGACTTAGGCTTGCGGGTCTGCCTTTTAATCGAACCAGTATGGAATCGAAACACTTCTGAAAAAGATGATTATTTCCTATGTCTGAACTTTTAATCGAACCAGTATGGAATCGAAACAAGCGTGCTGGGATTTTCAGCAATTTGGCAACGCTTGGTGCTTTTAATCGAACCAGTATGGAATCGAAACATCTCTTACATCAAGCAATTCTTGATCTATGGGGAACTTTTAATCGAACCAGTATGGAATCGAAACAAGACATCTTTCTTGAAACTACCCATCAATCTGCTCCCTTTTAATCGAACCAGTATGGAATCGAAACTCTTTTGCTAAGCTCACTCTCTCGGTTAAAGGGGTCCCTTTTAATCGAACCAGTATGGAATCGAAACGTCTTGATATTGAAGCGGAAAATGCGCGGATTCGTGCTGAGGCTTTTAATCGAACCAGTATGGAATCGAAACCGTTCCTTCATCGGTTGACGGTGGAGCGTAACGGTACTTTTAATCGAACCAGTATGGAATCGAAACAGTGCAAGCGATTTGGAGAAAGAGACCTACAAGACACTTTTAATCGAACCAGTATGGAATCGAAACGACGGAAGTTCTACCACTGCGGGTTATAATGTTGACGCCTTTTAATCGAACCAGTATGGAATCGAAACGTTTTTATCGGGGGGTGTCGGTGATGGTTTGGGGACTTTTAATCGAACCAGTATGGAATCGAAACAAGACAGTTGTCATAAACGTTTTGAACACGAGCGACTTTTAATCGAACCAGTATGGAATCGAAACTACTTCGTCCAGTAAAGCCGCGTGTCCGTGAAAGGCTTTTAATCGAACCAGTATGGAATCGAAACCCGCATCCGCTTACAGAGGCACGCAAGGCGTTATTGGCTTTTAATCGAACCAGTATGGAATCGAAACGTCTCTGTAAGCATGCTTCGCGTATCCTGTCATTCACTCTTTTAATCGAACCAGTATGGAATCGAAACACATAGAATTACCGGCAGTCGGTCAAACCTTCGCTGTTGACTTTTAATCGAACCAGTATGGAATCGAAACTTTCATCGCGGAGCAATGGGTATGGAAAGAATACGCTTTTAATCGAACCAGTATGGAATCGAAACATGATGGCTTCAGCGACATATTCTATTCGCCCCGACTTTTAATCGAACCAGTATGGAATCGAAACGAAATCGGATCGGGTTCGTCAATCGCAATCAAAGCCCTTTTAATCGAACCAGTATGGAATCGAAACTGAGTTCAGCAAGCGGTCCCGGTAGGACATCTTCCCTTTTAATCGAACCAGTATGGAATCGAAACGCATTTCGGGTGTTGCTCTTGGTGTTGCTCTACCTTCCCTTTTAATCGAACCAGTATGGAATCGAAACCGGACGTATAACAGTCTTGAGGATGTCGTCGCTGAGGACTTTTAATCGAACCAGTATGGAATCGAAACAATTCTGAACACTTTGGAAATGCGGGGGCGTTCTGCTTTTAATCGAACCAGTATGGAATCGAAACCTTGAACAGCATACTTCAATGAACGGTCATCACATACTTTTAATCGAACCAGTATGGAATCGAAACACTCAATGTAAGTTTCATCTCGGTTCGCCTGAATATCTTTTAATCGAACCAGTATGGAATCGAAACAAACTTGATAGCACTTTACTCGTTATCATCGACTCAAACTTTTAATCGAACCAGTATGGAATCGAAACACGTCAAGAACCGAGACAAACCGCCTGGATACTGACTTTTAATCGAACCAGTATGGAATCGAAACCATCTGCAACAGTCACATAAACCTGCATCTGTTGGCTTTTAATCGAACCAGTATGGAATCGAAACATTTTCGGATAAAACACTTTACTGGTCATAACACTCACCTTTTAATCGAACCAGTATGGAATCGAAACAACCCCTAACAAGGAAGAACAATGCAACTCACACTCCTTTTAATCGAACCAGTATGGAATCGAAACTAATTTATACTACTACCCTATTTTCCAAGCGAGTTGCTTTTAATCGAACCAGTATGGAATCGAAACTTGTGAACAAACCGCTTGGCACATATCGCATCCGTGATGCTTTTAATCGAACCAGTATGGAATCGAAACGCGAAAAGTGTGTTTCGGGTGTCTCATGTGTCGGGGGCTTTTAATCGAACCAGTATGGAATCGAAACATTCGTTGATACGTGTTTTGATAGATTTTACTTCTTGCTTTTAATCGAACCAGTATGGAATCGAAACTCGCGCATTTCTTGATACGCGCACCAAGCCGTTCTTTGACTTTTAATCGAACCAGTATGGAATCGAAACTATACCGCGTAGTGGCACAGGACGCTCTGTAACCTCTTTTAATCGAACCAGTATGGAATCGAAACATTATACCCGGCATTCGCCAAGTTTTCGTTAAATTTCCTTTTAATCGAACCAGTATGGAATCGAAACAGATGCCGATGATCCCGATGCCACCGGAACTCTATCACTTTTAATCGAACCAGTATGGAATCGAAACACACAGGGCAGCACAATCACGTCTTTCACAGGGAACCTTTTAATCGAACCAGTATGGAATCGAAACATGAGATACGGAGTACGGGGTTTGAACAGCGTTCGGCTTTTAATCGAACCAGTATGGAATCGAAACGTATTCGACATTGCGGGGTGATGGTAAAGGCGGTAAGCTTTTAATCGAACCAGTATGGAATCGAAACATGTCACTAAATCGAGTAACGATGGCAGCAGCTACGCTTTTAATCGAACCAGTATGGAATCGAAACTTTACTTGGGTTAACATACTTGCGAATCCGATAGCTTTTAATCGAACCAGTATGGAATCGAAACGCGTCTCTTCATCAAAAAATCGGAATTGACGCTCCTCTTTTAATCGAACCAGTATGGAATCGAAACGATCATGTCAAGGTCATTCTTCAATGCGAGCGTTCCCTTTTAATCGAACCAGTATGGAATCGAAACGAGAATATTTTACCTCTGGATATGGAAACACCACGTCTTTTAATCGAACCAGTATGGAATAGAAACACACCTTCAATGGGAACATAAATCTCATGCGGAAAGCTTTTAATCGAACCAGTATGGAATCGAAACCACGTCCTCGGCAAAATGCACTGGATCATGAGACGCAACTTTTAATCGAACCAGTATGGAATCGAAACCTTTGTCAGAAAATCAAGTAGGTCTTTTAGTTGGGGGCACTTTTAATCGAACCAGTATGGAATCGAAACAAAGCCCAACCCATTGAAAAAGAACCACCCATAGAAGCTTTTAATCGAACCAGTATGGAATCGAAACTGTACACGCCGCATAAAGCGTGTTCCCTGTTATCCACTTTTAATCGAACCAGTATGGAATCGAAACGTGGCTTCACCCGTAGGGAAACTGCCATCGTCAATCTTTTAATCGAACCAGTATGGAATCGAAACTACCCCCTCGCTGATACAGAAAAAAGCCCCATGCGCCTTTTAATCGAACCAGTATGGAATCGAAACCGAGTTTTACAATACGCTCGCACAACGGAAAAACGCTGTCTTTTAATCGAACCAGTATGGAATCGAAACGAATGTTTTAACATTCAACCATAAATCTTTATGGTTGTCTTTTAATCGAACCAGTATGGAATCGAAACGTAAAAGAGACCTCTTTTCTTAACTGGTAACTCGTACTTTTAATCGAACCAGTATGGAATCGAAACAAAACCGGGTCTGCCATGATACTCAAACCCACGTTCCTTTTAATCGAACCAGTATGGAATCGAAACATGACACACCTGGACGTGGGGACGCGTTGACAAGCACTTTTAATCGAACCAGTATGGAATCGAAACGAGACCAGCCCTGAGTATTGGTTTCAGGTTAGCAAGACTTTTAATCGAACCAGTATGGAATCGAAACCTCCTAACGCTAATGGTCAGTATGCTTTTTTGAGGCTTTTAATCGAACCAGTATGGAATCGAAACTTGTTTTTTAGTGAGTTTGTGCGCGAGCAACCTTCACTTTTAATCGAACCAGTATGGAATCGAAACCATCTCTGATCTGAGATAAAGGCACAACATTATCTTCGCTTTTAATCGAACCAGTATGGAATCGAAACGAAGCAGAGGAATAGGAGGAGACTATGGACGCTCTAACTTTTAATCGAACCAGTATAGAATCGAAACTTCCATACAAGTCGGTCGTTAGCGTCTACTGTTTGACTTTTAATCGAACCAGTATGGAATAGAAACTGAAAACGTGCTACCCGGCATCATGCCTGTGATTGACTTTTAATCGAACCAGTATGGAATCGAAACTGTCGATCGAAAACTTTTCTCGCTTGGGTTCTTCGGTCTTTTAATCGAACCAGTATGGAATCGAAACTACCATCGCTGATCCCTGTCGCATATTCGACCGTGCGCTTTTAATCGAACCAGTATGGAATCGAAACCAACATTTCGTCGATTCCCTCTACACAGCACCTAACCTTTTAATCGAACCAGTATGGAATAGAAACCGGTCTGCATTTGTGGGTTGAGGATATTGTATCCGGGCTTTTAATCGAACCAGTATGGAATAGAAACTTTACGACAACAAGCCTGGGAACGGATGCTTATCGCTTTTAATCGAACCAGTATGGAATAGAAACACGTTTGGTTGTGATAATGTTTTCTGTTGTCCAAATACTTTTAATCGAACCAGTATGGAATAGAAACCTCCGATTGCGCCATCTCTGAAAAACTCTTGACATTTTCCATAAATGCGGGTATACTACTCCTATGCCATACTATGATGAACTCTTCAAGCATGTTACTACGGAGTTCCCGCATCCGTTGGCAGCGTTAGCATTGAAGACACCAGAGGTGGAAGTCGGAGAACGCCTGAGCACAGAGCACGCTACAGTGCGGATGCATCACAGCGATATGACGTTTCATATCCGTCTGCCTGATGAAGAGGCGATCCTACATATAGAAGCACAAACCGACGATAGCACTCATAAACCGATGCCGCTGCGGATGCTGGCATATTCGAGTTTCCTGTCCCTTGAGCATGAGAAAAACGTCTATTCAACGGTGTTGTATTTTCGCCCCCCTGCGGGGCAAAGAGACCCTGGTTTCTATAGGTATGGCAATGCACAACGGGGCGGCGGATGGTTTCAGTATAACGTCATCCGTATCTATGAGTTATCAGGTGAAGCGTATTTGGATCCGGAGGCTGTCGGGTTGCTGCCTTTCACCGCTTTGATGAAACCGCCGGGGGACATGCCCTCTCAAGCCTGGGTGGAAAAGTGTATAGAGACGACACAGGCAGCAGATGTAGACGGAAAGATGCGTGCCACCCTTTTATTTGTGCTCTCGGTTTTCGGGAGTTTAGTGCATCCATCTGAGTTTTTTCAGGACCCTTTATTGGAGGCAATCATGCAAGAATCTCCTTTTTACGAACAAGTGATCCAACGAGGTATTGAGCAAGGTATTGAGCAAGGTATTGAGCAAGGGGCGCGCCAAATAAGTATTGAAAATACATTGGCAATCCTCGAAGCACGCTTCCCAGGGGTTGATGTTAATGCTGTCAGGAATAGGCTTGAAGCCATCGCGGATCTCAACCAACTCAAGCAAGCGAACCTTAATGCTTCACTCGCCACCTCTTTTCGAGACTTCCAAGATGCCCTAAAGACCCATTTCGCGGATTTTGAGAAGTCCTGAACACCCGCGCCTATTGGTCTATCCAGCCTAAAATTGGGAGTAACCCGGTTCGTAGTAGGGCAATTCATTGCCCGTTCTGACCGGTTCTCACTGTGAAGCAGTGCGATAATGCACTTCGCATCTGGGCGAGTACGCCGCAAAAAATCGCACGACTACGAACTAATTACCCACAACTTATAACCTATAACCTTTTGCATCAATACAGCACAAGTCTCGTAAAATAAATTTGCTTTTACAAATTATATATGTTATCATATATAATGTATACTAAAATTAAGACAAAACACGAGCATCCTATAATCCCGATTCAGACAAACAAAATGTTACACTTTTTACCCAATTATTATTTTTTTCCACTAAAAAAACCGACACCGAAAACGCCTCATAAACCAGACACCACGCGGGTTAACACGAAAAAACAAAAAACATGCAATGTTACACTGGTGTAACATTTTCAGGCATCATAAGTGTCAATTTGGGGGATCCCTAAATTGACACCTATGGTGCGGAATTAGCGTGATCGGAAAAGGAAGAAGAGTAGATAAGAAGCGACGAACAGGATATTCACGACGATTAGGCACCCTCGCGCAAGTCGGGTTTTCAGTCTGGGGAAGAGGTAGATAGAGGCGATGAGAAAGACGACGCGTTCTATCGGGGCGACGATGCTGGCGTAGTGGTCGCGATCCCAATAGGAGATTGGGCTTTCAAAAGCGAAATCGGAGAGTGGGTAGAAATGGTGGTGTCCGTCGTCGTGATGTGTCAGGAGATCGAAAGCACAATGGATCAGTAGACTCCATGCGAAGACAGTTATCCGCTCGGAGTTCAGGAGATAGTACCCGATCCCTAATAGCATCAGAATTAGTGGGACGGAATTGAAAATATCGAAGAAATTCTGCCACGATTCCGTGAAGTATCGGGTGCCCCAGAGTTCGTGTTGTGGTGTTTTGCGGATGATGCTTTCGATGATGAAGAAGATAAATAGGGGGAGGTCGGGTAGCACGGCACCGATGAAGGCGTAACGGTGCAGGAACGGTTTGTCTCGCTTGGAGAGGAGTGCTATGTTCAGGATGACGTGTGAGTGTGTTGTCATGTATGTGGGTGGTTAGAGTTGAATTCAACGAGCATATCTGTATCGTCTGGGGTGGCGAATCGGAGTTTTAGGTTATCGCCTAAATCCATCGGAAGTTGCGATAAGATGCTGTTTTTTGACATTGATGTTTCCTATGGCGTGGTGTTCTGTAGATTTTATCATAGTTGTAGGAAAGTGTCAAATGTATTAGCCATTAGCATCAGCAGTCCCGTAGGTGTTTTTGCTTGGGTGTTTCCCCTAGGTTGAACGGATACCTCAAAACTCTGAAAAGCAACACAAGCCTAAATTCTCTCCATAGATGGGACACGAAATAAAAAACCGAGAGAAACCCAACGCCTTTGCGGTTTCCGAGACCCTGGCGGTGTGAAGTTGGGTTTCACTGCCTTTTTGGCTGTATATGACGATAGGTTGAATTTGAGGGGAGTGGCACACTGACATATACCTTCTCAATACCCTTCAACCCAACCTACGGTACTATTAGTCTTTCAACTTTGAACTTGAGGTACGGTTCGTAGTAGTGCGATTTATCGCACGTCCAAAAGTCAGCAACGGGCAATGAATTGCCCTACTACGAACCAGATTTACCCTAAAACTCAACATTGAAGAACTACTATAGTAAAGTTTAGAATTAATTGGGCACTCTCAAACAGTCTGAATACCTATAACAGGCATTCAGACTGGAAACCCAAACTGGAAGTTTGTGGTACGAATGTGTCTATTTATTTTTAGGATTCACTATAAATTGACACCGATGGTGAAGATTTGATCGGAAAAACGAAATTACCACAAAAAGGTGGATATTTTGAGAGATATTGATATAATAGCGGGACATTCTAAGCACAACTTTATATTGAATGTAGATGAAGTTCAAACCGCGTCCCGCGCTCTATTTTCTTATTCCGTATCTACTCGGCATCCTTGCAGGCAGATGGGTATCTATCCCGTTGCTGTGGCTTTGGTTGTCTGTGCTGCTCTGTCTTATGGGTAGCATCCTGACACGGCACCGGCGGCGTTACCTCTGCTACGGATTGCTCCATCTCGCTGTTTTTGCAGGCGGTATGCTACGTTTGGAAACCGCCTCGGATTCACCGATTCCCTCACACTTTTACAACCAGCCGGTGAGTTTCTCTGGTACCACTACATATCAACCTGAACGCGGGGCGGCGTGGGATGCGTGTTATGCCACCGGCGACCTTCAACTACTGTCGGATCCAACGCAGGAGGTGTCCGCAAAATTTCTCATCAGGTTTCAAAAGTTGGTGCCGCTTCGATACGGCAGACAGGTAACCCTCACAGGTGTGCTGCAGCAACCGCAAGACAAACGGAATCCGGGTGGTTTTAACTACCGTGCCTATCTTGCCCGGCAAGGTATTGTCGGCATCATTGATGCCAAGGGGTTGTTACGGATAGGCGAACAGGGTGGATTTTTGCCTTTAAGTTGGATAGAGGCACTCCGCATTCGGACAGAACGTGTCATTGACCATATCTACACCACATCCGGGACGATAGAACCCTCGCTGCATGCGCAGCTGCTCAAAGGTATCTTGCTCGGCAAACGGAGCGATCTCCCTACGGAGACATTAGACATTTTCCGAAATAGTGGTACCTTTCATGTGCTCGCTGTGTCCGGTTTGCACGTCGGGCTTGTCGCGATGTTCTGCTATCTCGGATTCTCGTGCTTTCGGTTGCCACAGAAGGTGATTTGTCTGCTCACAATCGCAGCAGTGCTGATTTATGCCTGTTTAATCGGTTTCCGGCCTTCCGTTTTCCGAGCGTCGCTGATGGCGATCCTCTTTCTTTTTGCAACGCTTATGGACCGGGATGCGGATCTCTTCAATTTGTTAGCATTTGCGGCATTGGTGTTGCTGCTCTTGAACCCGCTTCAGATGTGGGATGTTGGGTTTCAATTGTCTTTTATCGCCGTTGCCGCGATCGTCTATTTCGTTCCGAAAATGGAAAAACCGCTGCGTCGGTTGTGGGAAAATGAAGACGGTTCGCCTTCAGAGGGTAGCGTTTCCGTTCTGACGAGATTTAGGCACAGGGTGGTTAAATGGCTCGTACTCTCCTATCTTGTGACCCTTGCCGCACAAATTGGGACAACACCGTTGATCGGCTACCACTTTTTCCGAGCATACCCGCTCGGTCTCATCGTCGGACCGTTTGCTGTCGGGCTTGTCTCGCTGATCGTTGCGGTCGGCATGGCATCGGTATGCGTCGGTTTTATTTGGCTGCCGCTTACGGCGCTGCTCGCCTTATTCAATCACGCCATTATCTCTGTCTTTTTGGGGTTGATCGGGATATTTGGGCAGACGTGGGGTATCGTGAAGCTAACCCCGCCGACGGTGGGTGTCTTCGTCCTCTACATCGCCTTCTTTCTTGGGATCGCGCATTGGCGGTATGTTTATAGACATTGGCGGATCGCAAGCCTCATCGGGTTGTCCGTTTTGGCAATCTGCGTCTGGGATACTGCGTTCCACGAAAAAGGGCGGCTGCTGGAAGTGGTCACGCTCGACGTTGGACAAGGCGATGCTGCTTTCATTCGCTTTCCAGACAATCGAACGCTGTTGATTGATGGCGGTATCCAACGGTCATATTACGACCCTAAGAAACAGAGATGGGTTGATTATGACGTAGGCAAGCGCGTTATTGAACCTTATCTTGATTTTCGCGGGATTCGGAGACTTGACATGGTGGTGTTGACACACCCAGATATTGACCACGGCGGTGGACTTGGACATATCTTAGAGAATTTTGAAGTCGGACGCGTCCTCGGTATATCGGATATGCCGCTCAATTCCGAGACGCATCGGCGATTGCACGCGATTGTGAACGCCAATGATATTCCGTACGCGTTTCCGTTCGCTGGAAAAATTGAACTCACACCGACAGCGACGTTGAACCTATTGCATCCGATGGATGCCGCGTCAACCAATCTGCTGGATCAGGACAGGAACGACGATTCCCTTGTGATGAAGCTCACGTATGGCGAAGTGGATATTCTGTTCACAGGGGACATCGGTAAGCAAGCGGAGACTCGGCTCATCGCGTCTGGTCAAGACCTCCGTTCTGAGATTTTGAAGGTGCCACATCACGGGAGCCGTACGTCCAGCAGCGCAGCCTTTATACGGGCAGTCGAGCCGCGGTATGCGATTTTCTCACTCGGTCAGAGCAGTCAGTATCAATTTCCGCATGCGGATGTGGTGGCGCGGTATCGTGCGCGCGGTTGTGTACAGTTGCGAACAGATACAGCAGCAGCGATTACGCTTCGCACCGATGGAAAGCGGTGTTGGATTGAAGGGTTAAAGTAGTGCTTTGTCCGGAACGGGCAATGAATTGCCCTACTACGAACCATGGTTACTTCAATTTGAAAATGGATAGAGCGGTGGTAGGCATACGCCGTGTGCTGTTCCGTTATCCAAATGGCGCAATAGCGATGCGGATCTTATCCTGACGCATTGCGTGTTCAAAAGCGGTGTTAATGGCTGCTAATGGATATGTCTGCCCGATAAGTTCAGCAAACGGATAGCGGGACCGGTTTTCTTCGACAAAGCGGAGTGCGGTGCCGAGTGCCGTGTAGTGGTAGTTGTGAACGCCTCGGAGTGTCACACATTTTGTGACAATGTGATGTGCATCGACAGAGGCATACGCGTTTGGATAGACGTAGCCGAGTGTTAAAACCCGTCCGCCGATTGCCGCCCACGTAACCAGATTCGGTAAGCCGCTTGTTACGCCACTAACCTCTACGCCAAGATCAATCCCGCGTCCGTTTGTAAGTGTTTTTAAGGCATCATCAATCTCTGAGACGGACATTTTTTCTGGGTTGAAAGTGTGTGTTGCTCCGAAGCGTTTGGCAGTCTGCAAGCGTTCCTCGTTGATGTCTACGACAGCAACGATATTATAACCCTGTTCCCGCAAGTAGCACGCTGCATAGATGCCTAACATCCCCGCACCGTGGATAATAGCTGCCTCGTTAGGCTGTGTGCCGATAGTCGTCAAACCGTTGACTACGGTCGCAAAGGCGCAGTTGACTGGCACTGCTTCTCCGTCGGTTACATTATCAGGAATGTGATAGACGGTCGTCCCCGGACGCAGCAGAATATGTGTGGCGAATCCGCCGGACACAGCAGTAGCACCTTCATTCCGTGCGTGTCCGTATTTAAACATGGTCTCACATTTCTGAGGGAGTCCCCTATTGACGCAATAGTCACAGGTACCACAGGAAGCCGTGAGGCTCCACGTAACCCGGTCTCCCTCGTTTAAGGGTTCACCGGTTACGGCGTGGAGGCGTGTCGGTGCTGCAATCGTGCCGACGATTTCGTGTCCAAGCACACACGGTGTATCTGCACCGCGGCGCCCTGATACGGTATGGAGATCGGAGCCACAGATGGTCGCAAGAGAGACGCGGACAAGGATATTATCGGGTGTGATCGTTACAGGCGTCTCAGAAATCTCGAAAGGTGTGCCTGTGCCGTGAAATTCGGAAATGTGTGCTGATATTTGCATTGCGCGGTATTCCGTAATAGGACTTATGCATATTTTCCCTGTTAAAGGGAAGGCGATGGAAGGGCGGACTGCGTCAAAGACTTGCGATCCGCTGCTTTAGGGT
The DNA here is from genome assembly GCA_951828385.1 of uncultured Poribacteria bacterium. GTDB lineage: Bacteria > Poribacteria > WGA-4E > WGA-4E > WGA-3G > WGA-3G. The sequence continues at coordinate 330,358 of OX639973.1, read as the reverse complement.
TTCAATTTCCCTTGTGAGTTCTTCAATCTTTCGCTCTTGGTCGCGGTCTCTTTTGCCGTGCCAAGCGGGGATACCTATAGCTACGACAATAAGAGCGATGAGACCATACGTCACATTCGTGGCATGTGAAACCTGTTTTTCAACGCCGTCTATGCGACCGGTGAGAGCACCTATAGCGATTTCGACGTTTTGAAGTCGTGTATCTATTTGAACGATGCTAACTTTGATTGGATCCAGTTCTTTGGTGACTTCCTCGGTGACAATTAGGCGGATCTTATCAAGGTCCGCATCGCTCAACTCTGCGAAGGTTGGCAAGACAGTAGCAGAAAAGAGTATCAAGAGGGTAAAAATCGTTTTCACTGGGTGTCTCCTTTTAAAGATAGTAAATCATATTTGCGTCCGTGTGTCAACAAAATTCCAGCTTTTATCGCCGACAGCGGACTTCTCATAACTGATAACAGACAACTCCGGTTTTTAATTTGACAAAATTCTAAGCACTTCGTATCATCAAATTCTTCGGTGTGGAAACCCCTACCTTTAGGTAGGGGAGGAAACACCGCTCCTATGTTTTTCATTTGACAAAATATGTCAAAAATGTTAGAATGCTTTCAAAGGCAAGTCGGAAGTGTCTGCCTTATGGGACACGTTGATTATATCCGTGTCCAAGTAACTCGAAGACGTTAGAACGCTCGTTCTGCTTCCGAAGTCGGAAGTGTCTGAGGTTCTGTATGGAGAGCGTGAAGCAATCTCTCTAACCCCCTGCTTGAGGGGTGCGGTGGCATACAGGTAAAGTTACGGGTTTCCAAGACCGCGGAACATAAACTGCTGAGAAGGACGGGGCAACTTCGCTACAAGCCCCTGACTTTAGTCAGCGGGTACTTGACATAGTAAACACCATTCTATTAGAGATAGAGGACAAAATATAGCAAAATGAACAAAACGGCTGAAGTTCTTATTGAGGCGCTACCTTACATCCGACACTTTTATGACCGGCAGATTGTTATCAAATATGGTGGTGCCGCGATGGATGATGACACACTTGTTCACTCGGTGATGCAGGACATCGTGCTGATGAAATATGTCGGCATTCGACCGATCATCGTTCACGGCGGCGGCCCACGGATTACCACATGGATGGATAAAATCGGGAAAGTGCCAGAATTTGTACAAGGATTACGTGTAACCGACGCGGAAACCGTTGAAATCGCCGAAATGGTACTCGGGTCTATTAACAAAGAAATCGTGTCGCGTATCAATCAACACGGTGGGAAAGCGATTGGACTCTCTGGGAAAGACGCTAATTTGGTGCTTGCAGAAAAACAAGAGACGCAGGTCACGGATGAAAACGGGCAGGAAATAGACGTGGATTTGGGGTTCGTCGGAAAGATTATCGGCATCAACACGGAGTCGGTTACTGCGCTTGACAAAGGGGGGTATATTCCAGTGATTACACCGATCGGTGTCGGTGTTGATGGTCAGACATATAATATTAATGCGGATACAATGGCAGGCGAGATCGCATCGGCGTTTCAGGCAGAGAAACTCATTATGCTCACAGACACGCGCGGGATTCTCCGGGACCTTTCGGATGACGCGTCGTTGATGCCAACAATCCGTATGAGAGAGGTGGACGAGTTCATTAAAGAGGGTTTCATCGCGGGTGGCATGCTGCCGAAGGTAGAGGCGTGTACAACGGCACTCATCGGTGGCGTGTATAAAACACATATTATTGATGGTAGGATTCCGCATTCGCTGCTGCTTGAAGTTTTCACAGAGGGTGGTGTCGGCACGGAGATCGTTAGATAGGCAAGCATCGCAGATTGGGTTGAATGATTGCATATTAGGCAAAGCACTTTTGAAATGAACTTAACTCCCCTCGCATAAAAAATGCGATGTATCTTAAACAAAAGGATATAACAACATGGCAAAACAGATAGCACTTTTCAACCACAAAGGTGGCGTAGGGAAGACAACAACTGCTTTTAATCTCGGCTGGATGTTGGCGGATAAAGGGAAGAAGGTCATACTTGTTGATTGCGATCCGCAGTGCAACCTCACTGGAATGGTGCTTGGGTTCAAGGATGCTAAAAGTTTTGAGTCTATGTACGCATCAGATGGCGTAACGAATATTCGAGACGGGCTTGCCCCCGCTTTTGAATCGCGTCCAGTTCTTATTGAACCGGTTGATTGTCAAAAAATAAAAGGACAATTGAACATGTTCCTTTTACCGGGTCATATCGGTCTTGCGGAGTACGAGGTCACTTTAGGAATTGCGCAGGAGCTTTCGGGTTCACTCCGAACGCTCCAGAACTTGCCAGGGGCTTTGCATTACCTTTTTACCAAAACCGCTAAAAAATATAATGCTGATTTTATCCTTGTTGATATGAGTCCGAGTTTAGGACCGATTAACCAAAATCTGCTGACGACGAGCGACTATTTCATTGTTCCCATGTTTCCTGACTACTTCTCAGCGATGGCAACGAATAGCCTCGCCCAAATACTACCCAAGTGGTCAGCATGGGCAAAGCAGAGTAGAACCTTACCTTTGCTACAAGAAGCGATCTATCCCTTTCCAGATAAACGCCCTAAATTTCTTGGTACTATAATGCAAAATTATAATGTCAGGAAAGAGAACCCTACCGCCGCTTTCCGACGGTGGATTGAAGATATAAAATTGGGTGTTGAAACAAGGCTTATTCCTGCACTACGCGATAACGATATGCTACTTTCTAATGAATTATATAAGAAAGCACATGAGATAGGATCGGATTTAACCCAATTTGATTTTTTGGTTAAAGATGTAGTCTACGACTCAGTTATAAGTCAACCCCTGCTCCAGTTGTCAGACTTCAATACGTTGATAGCCCTCTCACAAAAACATAAAGCCCCAGTTTTTGATTTGACCGATGATCAGCTCGAACGAACAGGAAAAGTCCTGAAAAATACCAAGAAATCAATGAATAAGTTTCGAGATTTATTCTCTGATGGCGCAGACCGGATAATCACCCTTACTGAAAATGCTGAGTCCTATTGAACAATTTCGAGAAAATATAACGCGAGTGCGAAACCTCAGTGGATTGCATACAGCACTTGACAATACGACGACCTCAGTCATGGATTTGACGGACCTGTTACGCGCACAAATCGTCATGATTGTCAGTGCACTGGACCTCTATATTCACGAAATCACGCGAGTCGGCATGTTAGCAGTTTACAACGGAGCGCGTCCACAAACGGACGCTTTTCTACGATTTCAAGTGACTTTGGGATCGGCAATCCAAGGAATATCTAGCGCAACTAAAGAAGAAGATGATAATGGTAAGAAAAAATGGCTTGATGATAAATGGCTTGACGTAGAAATTCGAGAAAGGCATGGACACCAATCCTTTCAGGATCCGAACAACATAGCTGATGCAATTAGACTCTTTTCATCGTGTGAGTTGTGGCCATCTGTAGCGAAACAACTGAATCTGGATGTGCAAGATGTCAAGAATCAACTTCGTGCGATAATCAAACGGCGGAACCAAATTGTCCATGAAGCTGATTTAGACCCAAGTTATCCAGGCACCATCGCTCGTTGGTCAATTTCTCCCGCGGACGTGACAAGCACTCTCGATTTTATTGAGAAGATTTGCGAAGCGATTGATACTGTTTCTAATTGAAGTTAGCACACTTTGAAAAAGAAGATAGAATGCGCGAAAATTCGTGCTAATCCGAGATTCAGATGACTGAGGGGAGAAGAAGATGGCTGATAGTAAAAAAATTGCTGCGATCATCACTACCTATTTTCAGCATTCACACGCGGACGTAATCGCCACTAAATACATGAAAGGTTTCCCGACGGATACCGGACTGCAGGCACCGCGCGTTGAATTGGTATCTATCTATCTCGATCAGGTTGATGAACGAGATATTGGTGTCGGTTTGGCAGCCGAGCATAATGTTCCTATCTATCCGAGCATTCGGCAGGCGTTGACGCTTGGTGGCAGCGAATTAGCCGTCGATGGTGTGATACTTATCGGTGAACACGGCGATTATCCGCATAACGAGTTTGAACAACACATGTATCCGCGCCGCTATATGTTTGAACAGATTTGCGGTGTCTTTGCGTCGAGTGGTAGATCGGTACCGGTCTTTAACGATAAACATCTCGCTTACAATTGGGACGACGCGATCTGGATGTATGAGAGGGCGAAAATGCTCGACGTGCCGTTCATGGCGGGTTCTTCACTACCGCTCGGTTGGCGGAAACCGTTTTTAGAACACCCACTCGACACAGCACTGGAATCGGCTGTCGGTATCGGCTATGGGGGTGTGGAGTCCTACGGGTTCCATGCGCTTGAGACGTTACAATGTATGATTGAACGCCGAGAAGGTGGCGAGTCAGGCGTTGTGGCGGTCCAGTGTTTGGAAGGCGACTCGGTTTGGGAAGCCGGTGAGGCTGGAAAATGGTCTACGGAATTAGCGGAAACGGCGTGTGCGCAGATCGAAAACCGTCCGGATAGCACGTTTATAGAAGGTTGCCCAAATCCAACGGCGTTTCTGCTTGAGCATAGTGACGGATTCTGTTCTGCAGTCTTGATGTTGAACGGCTACGTTTCAGATTTTGCTTATGCGGCGAAGGCGGCGGACGCTGATTATGCTACAGAGGTCTACCTACAAAATGGACCCCCGCATTCCCATTTCAGTTATTTGAGCCTCAATATCGAGGAGATGTTCGTGACTGGGGAGCCGCAATATCCAGTCGAACGGACGCTGCTCGTGACGGGTATTCTTGACGCGCTGATGCACTCGCGTGCGGACGGACACATCCGAGTTGAGACCCCACATTTGGCAGGACTTGCCTATCGCTCTTACGAGAAGATGCCTATCCGACCGGTAGCACCGCGACCTGAAGGGGCTACGTTAGAGGCACTGCCTTAAGAGGCATTTCCCTTTTTGTGGTAAGCGCGGTCGCAAATGCAGATCGCATTTGGGCGAGTACGCCGCAAAACCGCGCTTGTTGTTTTAGCGTTCGGGACGCGCGGGGACTCCTGTCTCTGCGGATTCGTAGATGAGATCCATCAATTCAGACTGGATAATCCCGTTCATCGGGTTCGTCCGCGGTTCCGCTCTTCCTAAGATCGTATCAATGAAGTTATCATCAGGCGTGCCAGCCGACATGTCCTCTGTGATCGGAGGCGGATCCAACGCTTCGCCACCTTTCCAGACGCGAATCCAACCGCCACCCCAGCCATCAATCTCAATCCGTCCGTTCTCAAAGACTAACGCCATGTGCGTGCCACCCGGACTTGGGCAATTGCCGCTCACTGCCATCGCAGCGAGCACACCGTTTTCAAACTTGACGTTCATCGAAGAATTGATGTCTACGTCACGGTCATGGTTATCGGTATATGCGTAGACTTCGGCGACTTTCGATTCGACCGTCCAACAGAGGCTATTCAGGAGGTGTGCGCCACTGTCATAAGCCTGTCCACCGCCGGAGAGTTTCGGATTCTGCCGCCACGTTCCGGTTGTGCCACCTTTCCAACCTTGTGTGATATACCCAATCACCAATTCCAACTTGCCGAGATCACCACTGCGGACGACCTCTCGGGTGTAGTAGAAATTCGGCGAACACGGCGTATTGTAACCGATTGTGAGGACTAATCCGGTCTCTTCTACTTTCTCAGCGAGGGTATACGCATCTTTAGAAGAGGTGACCATCGGTTTTTCCATCAGGACATGGCATCCGGCTTCAAGTGCCTGCATGCCGTGCTCAAAATGGAGTGTATGCGGTGTAGAGATTAACACTGCGTCCGGCGTAGTCGCCTTGAGCATTTTACCGATGTCATCAAAGGCACCAGGGCGCGGGCTGAGATCGGGGATGTTTCGATCGATATAGCCGTCGGCGATGTCTGTGTTCACATCGCAGGCACCGACAATTTGGACATCGGCGTTTGCATTCATGCGTCTGGCGTGGCCGGAGGAGTTTCCACCACACCCAATCATGGCAAGTCGAATTTTCGCCACTATGTTTCTCCTTGTTTTTTAAGTTGTCAGTTATCAGTTATCAGTTATCAATTAAAGAGGTTTCTGGTGAGACGAACGCCTCTTTCTGACATCTGAAGGATTGCGGTTCCTGCTCCGAAACCTAATAAACGACTGGGCTTTCATGCTGAGACTTTGCTAAATCGGTGACACTGATCGCGCCATCGCCGAACACCCGCGTAAAGGCATGCCCATGATGCGATTTCGTATCACCGTGCATGTAGCAGACACTGAACGCGCGTCGTGGGATATCCGTATTGTTCGTACCGGAACTGTGCAGCATCCAATTATGGAGTAAGACGACTTCTCCGGCCTTCAACTCCATCGGTAGCGGTTTAGCCTTCGCGACGATGTCGTCGATGTGTTCTTGTGTCAAAAAACCGGATCCGTTTTCGGGATTGATAAGCCTGCTATGCGACTTTGGAATGATATGTACGCAGCCGTTCTCAATCATGGCTGGATCTAAGGCAGTATAAATCGTAATCTTCGGATCGCGGTCGAGGTCCCTCCACCTGTCTTGATGCCACGTGAGCTGCGTGCCTTCGTGTGCGGGTTTATTCATAAACATTGCCCGGAAACAGGTAACCGGGGTATCATCCCCGTAGATTTTCGCGCAAACCTCTTCAAAAACCGGTTTCTGAAGATATTCCAAAAAGATCGGATCGAGTTCAAGGTTCTGAATTTTCCGATACAATAACGTCGCGCCTTTATGGCCTTTCGACTGCGGTCCCGGTACGTTTTTGCCGGGTTCTCGGTCCAATTGCATCATGATTTGGTTGTAATCCAAGGGTGCTGTGCCGAGCATGATGTCATCCATCCGCGCTTGTAGTCTCACAAGTTCGGCATCCGTTGCAACTTGTCCGATGCGCACGTAACCGTTTTCCGTGAAATGTTCCCACTGTTCATCTGTTATCTGGTGTGCCATTTCATGCCTCCGAATTAAACGTATCGTGGTGCTAACTTTTGTATTGCAAGTTTTGGAAACTTGCAAGCCGTGCCAAAAGTTTGTATACAAAGTATAGCATATATTTTAAGATGCATAAAAGAAAATTGCAATCTTGTTGTGCTTTTCTACATTGATTGTCTAATTTCAGGGCTTTTTGAAAATAATGCAACCTTTTGAAATCTAAGTTACGTCACTACAATCAATGGATGTTAAATTTCAGGCGAGTTGTCACTCACACACTGAACGCCCCTTTTAGTTTGGAAGGCACTTTAGAAGGAGAAAACCGTGCGCTTTTTCATGATTCATCTGATACTTGTCTTTTTGTTGTTCTTCGGGATTGGTTACCTTGCTTTCGGCTAAACGCCTGAAAACTAAGGACGCAGACACTTGAACAGCGAGAGACATAAGCTAATTTTGACGGATGTTTAGTCTAACTGGAGATCAATTTTTTATTTTTTTCAAAATAATGCAACCTTTTTGTACCTAAGTTACGTCCCTTAAATCAACAGACGTGATAATTTGGGAGGCGGCGTGCGATGCAACAGACAATGCAACAGAGCGATGCGCAGCAACAGAGCGATGCGCAACTCATTCAGCGGATATTACAAGGCGACCAAGAGGCGTTCAATCCCTTGATAAAGAAATATCAAAAGGGGGTTCACGCGCTGGCGTGGCGTAAAATCGGTGATTTTCATATCGCCCAAGAAATTACGCAAGACGCGTTTCTCAAGGCGTACCAGCAACTGCGGACCTTAAAAGACCCTAACGCGTTTGGCGGATGGCTTTACGTTATCGTAGCCCGCGAGTGCCTTGATTGGCTCCGAAAGAACCGCATACCCATGGAATCCCTTGATACTGCCGATTCAAGCGAGGTGGACAAAGTGTCATATTCTCAATATGTAGCAGAAAAACAGGAAGAGGAAACCGACGAAACGCGCCGCGAGGTTGTCAAGGAGCTTCTCAAAAAATTACCGGAAAGTGAACGGACGGTGATGACGCTCCACTATCTCGGCGAAATGACAATCAAAGCCATCAGTGAGTTTCTCGGTGTCTCCCAGAATACCGTCAAAAGCCGTCTCAGCCGCGCACGCAACCGTTTGCGGAAAGAGGAAGACGTAATTCAGCAGAACCTCGGCAGCTTCCAACTCCCGGATAACTTGGCGGAGAACATTATGCAAGAGGTTGCGCGTATCGCGCCTGTTCCGCCTGCGGTGAGTAAACCGGTAGCACCTTTAGCAATTTCTGCTGCCTGCGCTGTCTTGATTTTCCTAATGATCGGGGTTGGCACGCCGTATCTTTCCCGTTTTCAGAAACCGTACAGTCTAAACGCCACATCGGAAGTGACGGTTGAGCTGATTGATGCTGTTTTTGTTGTGGATACCCCGGCGAAGCCTGCGGTCCGAAGTCAGGTAGGGAGTTCGTATGCCCCAGGTAAGCGTCCCGGCGCAGGTCAGAAATCTGACGACTCGCTTTTTGATACACTGCCAATTGATACAACAGAAGTCTCAACGCCGAACTCTCAGTGGAACCAAACGAAGGGGCCCGAAGGAGGTATCGTCAACAGCCTCTTCATGGCATCTAACGGCGACGTTTATGCCAGATCAGGTGCGGATCTCTATAGATTAACAGACGATAGAAGGGCGTGGATACCTACTAATACTGACGTGTCTCTTAACGGTTACTGGCAAATGGCAGAACATGAGGATACCCTCTACATCGTTTCTGACGCGGAAACGCTTGCGTCGGTAGATAGAGGTGAGACATGGCGCGTGCAGGGCGCGCGTCCAGAAGGGCAATTAATTGGTACTGTCATAACGGATGAGGTCCTTTACCTGGGACTTGCTGACGGTGTATTCCGCTCGGTGGATGCCGGTAAATCGTGGACATCTCTTAACGATGGAAGCTTGGCGGATAAGAAAATTCAGGCAATCACGGCTATTGGAAACACTGTTTTTGTAGGTACAGATAAAGGTCTCTATCGCCACAGTTCGGAAGGCTGGGCACAATTACCGGTAGGTGAAACCGGAAATATTCGCGCATTAGCGAGTGCTGAGCACCGACTCTACGTTGCCGTCGGAAATGATGTTCAAAAGAAGATACTTTCGATGACCATCTCAATTTCTTCGACATCTAAGACCTCTTTGTCGCTTTACCGATCAACAGACCTCGGAGATTCGTGGCAGTCAATAGATGTCGTAGAAATGGATTCCGATTCCGAGGAAAATTCCGAGGAAAATTCCGAGGAAAACGGTTGGCTTAGTGTTTCCGGTGAAGTTAACAAACCTCAAGTGGCAACACAAATGGCAGACACCTCAGAAGTGGAAAAGGCTTCCAGCCTTAAAATGGTAGCAGCGCAAGAAAGACTTTTAGTCTTAGATAGCGGGAAGATTTATTACTCCAGTGATGCCGGGGAAACATGGATATCTTTAGGTTCAGACATCCTAAATATGGCAAATACTTTCGGCGTTGTCATGTCGGGTGCGAATACTTTCTACACAGGGGGTCGATTTGGGATTCAGCGCACGACCGATGCAGGCGAAACATGGCATCCGTTTAACACAGGATTAGTGAGGACGGGTGTGGGCAATTTAGTCTATGCCAATCATGCGCTCTACGCGACAATATGGAAAGAACTCGTTGTCTCGTATGATGGGGGTGAATCGTGGGCACCTGTGCTACGTTGTCCTGAAACTTTTACGAGTCTGATGAAATTTAACGATAGGCTCTATGTCAAAGGTGTCAAAGAAACATCGCCGCAACTTTTCCGCGTATCTACCGAGGATAACGGGTTAACGCCTGTCCCCGAAATGCCAAGTTTCGTGGCATCGGACATTGAAACACTCATCGGTGAAAAACTTAAAAACATCGTTCGGGAAAGCGTTGAAGATGAACCTGAGAAAAACGCTGAGGAACGGACGGAATTAAAACTTGAAGATTTACTTGAAGATTTCGATCTGGATAATCTCAGCACGGTTGGTAGTCAGATCTTAGAGGAAAGTATGGTTGAACTCATTCAGGCATATTTGGGGAGTTTTGCTGTCAGCGGTAGCACTTACTATATGGAATATAACCAGAAGCTCTTCAGGTGGAAGCCCGGTATGACTGAATGGTTCAATACTGGCTTGGCAGATGCAGGTGCGTCTATTCATTCTGCTGCTGCTCTTGATGCGCAGGGTTCCATTGATTTCAAAATCGCAGTCTCAGGTGAAACTGTTTACGTTGGTAAACGGGACGGACACCTCCTTCAATCGTTTGATGAAGGCGATACTTGGAACGATGTCACTGTGAACCTCCCGTTTTCCGTTACGCAATTCAAAGATATCGCCTTTGCCGGACCAACGCTTTACATTGCAACCGATAAAGGTGTTGTGTATTCAAGCGATGGCATTCGCTGGCAGACGGCAACCGATGCAGAAGGCACACCGCTAATCATAGAAAAAATGGCAGTGGCTGGCACAACGGTATACGGCGCAACTGAGCAACAGATATATCAATTGAAAAAGAATTCAAACATATTGGAACCCGTCACACCGGAAGTTCCGAGCAAGATTAGCGCGTTTACTGCTGATGGTAATACACTTTATGTTGGGACACCTGGTCATGGCGTGCTACGTTTCACGATTAATTAGTTGTCAGTTGTCAGTTGTTGGTTTTTAGTTAAGAGGAAAACGATAACAGTTACGCAACTCTCTTAACTTATAACCAATAACCAATAACCACAAAAAAAGGAGATTTTGAAAAATGTTAAAAATGATTGGACAATCCAAGTCAACAACACTTCTATTCGTCACTTTATTGATGGCGATGGGCTTACAACTGACCCTCCATGCAAGCGCAAATCAGTTTCTCTTTGATATGGACGAGATTAAAGATCCGGGCAGTTTGGCGGTGAAACTTGAGGACACGCGCGCACCGGTGTCCCAATTACTTGCTTCGCAATTGTCCGAAGATATACAGTGGCTGTTAGTTGGATACGATGGCGCAAGCGATCCGTCTCCGAAGCTGCAGGAGGCACTGCTTGCAGAACTGAATCGGCTGCTTCAAGCGGGGTCTCTCTATGATGCGCAAGTGTTCGCTGATATTGAACTCAGTGAAGGTACGCAGGCACTTATTGCCCAAAATCCGAAAGATGGAGAAGCGTTGGTTCGCCTAAACCGATCCCTCTTAGCAGCTGCTTATCCTTATGAATTAGCCTCACTTTCAGAGCAGCAGGATTCTGAGGATTCCAGAGGCATTGCGGCATGCAGAGAAAATTTGAGATTGATAAAACTGGCACGTGAAAAATATCGGATTGCTAATGCCGATGCAGATCCGCAGTGGCTTTCTGAACTTTCCCCAGAATACTTGGAGAAGAAAGTGCTCCTCTGCCCGGCGGATGCGACAGCAGGAGACCCTGGTTTCTTCTTAATTGAAGACGCGGTGGACCCAACGCTGCCGTGTAGTTATCTCTATGAGATGTGTCCTTGTAAAAAAGCGGATCAGGAAACGATGCGGATGCAGGAAGGTGATATGACTCCGATCGTTCGGTGTGAACATCATCGCCTCAACTTAAGTGTTTCCGGAAAACTTTATCGCAACGGACCGGAAAGAACGATCTATAATAGCAACAAGACGGCGTTTTCTGCTTTATCTGACTTTTTACGGGACTTACGGGCAGAACACGGGGAGAATTTTCTCAAGACACAAATGGTCAGAAAGGAAATTAAGGCAGCGACTGAGACGTTGGTACTCAAACACTTACCGAAGATGCTTAATCGCATGGAGATTAGTATCCTTGAACAAGCTAAACCGGAGCTCGAAGCACAACTTGGAAAGGGTATTCTCGAGACACAAATGGGTATGGGTATCCTCCAACAAGTGACCGTGCAGGTGAGAGATCAGATTAAGGAACAGCTACAGTCGCAACTTGAAGCACAACTCGGTGCAGAATTTCTTAAGACAGAAGAGGGCCAGGACATACGTCAGCAATTATCGGTGCTATTCCCGGAGGCCCCAGTGCAGTTAGGAAACTCAAAAGTAAGGGTCGATTTTAGGAAAAAATAGTCTCGTAGTGGGTTGTCCGCCTTTGAATTGTGGTTGGACTCGTTTGTAGTAGTGCGATTTATCGCACGTCCGCTGGTGAAAACGGGCAATGAATTGCCCTACTACGAACGGGGTTACTCCGAATTTTAGTGTGGACAGCCCAGTAGGTGTTTTTGCTTGGGGTGTTTCTGCGTATTTCTGCGGATTTCCCCCAGGTAGAACGGCGTTGAGAAGGCAGATGTCGGTGTTTCAAATAAAAAACAGAGGAGAAATTACCATGTTAATGACATTGATCCAAAAAGAGATTATGCATCATGTGCTCAGCGTTCGGTTTGTCGCGCTCCTGCTGATGTGTGTGCTGCTCATTCCCACCACCCTTTCGATCAATTATCGTAAATATAACCAGAACCTAATTAATTATCAAGAGTCCGTTAGACAGGCAGGTACAGAAGCGAAGGAAAATCCACCGAATGCACAGGACCCGAACACAGAAGTTTCCAAGTTGTTTCTTAAACCCACGCCTTTGAGCGTTTTCGTGAACGGTTTAGAGGATGCGTTGCCGACCTATCTTGGTATGACGCGTAATGGGGTCCGGCAAAGTTCTACTGGGCTTACGCAGGCATCTGTTGCGTATGTCTTAGGCAACCTTGATTTCCTGTTTATTGTCGGGACTATTTTCAGTCTACTGGCACTGCTGTTCACTTTCGATGCTGTTGCTGGAGAGCGGGAGGCGGGAACGCTGCGGATAAACCTGTCAAACCCTCTGCCGCGAGACGTGTTTTTGTGGAGTAAACTGATCGGTGGATACATCGTGTTTGTGGTCCCATTTTTGGTATCGTTCCTCTTGGGGCTGCTCCTGCTCACTTGGCAAGGCTTTCCTTTGGGCGAGTTTGAGGTCGCTGCACCCGTGTTTTGTCTGACGCTGATCTCGTTGCTCTATATTGCGGTGTTTTTTGCGATAGGTGTGGTCATTTCGACTTATCTGGATAACGCTAAGACCGCACTGATTGTCGCTTTTACGTTTTGGGTGCTTGCCGTGCTGGTTGCACCACGGGGTGCCTTTATCATCGCTAAACTCGCCTCACCGACCCGGACACAACAGGCGGTTTATATGGAAAAAAACGCACTTCGCAATAACCTGACGAAAGATAAGGAAGAGAAGATTAGCGAAAAAATGGTTGAAGCTATGGCTGGCGGGGGCAGTGTTAATATTTCGCTAAACGATCCAGGGACGCAGAAAAGGTTGAATGATCTCAGAAAACCGATTGAAGAACAGTTTCGAGTGACGTTCCAGAACCAAGCGGGTAAGATTGACCGAGACTATCAACGCGAAAAGGATCGGCAAGAACATGTTGGAGAGACACTTTCTCGGATCGCACCAACATCCTCTCTGACATACATTGCTATGAACCTGACGCAGACAGGTAAGTTGAAAAGGAAGCTCTACTTTCAAACGGGTGAACGGTACTATAATCAACTTGATGCGTCATATTTCAGCGGAATTTCGGACGATACACTGGGGCAATTCATGCAATTGATGAATCAGATGGACGATGCTTCTGAATCCGAAGAAATCCTACCGCCGCCAACCCTGACGGAGCCTTCTTTGTCAGACACATTGCGTCGCTCTGCAGCGGATATATCTTTACTTTGTCTTTTTGCGTTGGCGTTTACGACGGTGGCGTTCCTGAAATTTTTCCGTTCCGATATTTAATACAATTGGTTAGTAATAACCCAAGTTGCCACTTTGTAGCATAAACTTTTAGATTGTGCATCAATCCCCAGGCCCGGTTCGGTTAGGAAACCGTACCATAGGTGTCAATTTAGGGATATTTGCCAGCGTTGTGGCGACCATAAATATAAACATGCTGAAGAAATCCGCAGAAACACCCAAGCAAAAACCCCAAGCAAAAACCCCTTACAGGGCTAAGGTTTTTGATTGAAAATGCTGCTATAAACATACTGAAGAAATACCCAAGCAAATAAACCCTACGGGACTAAAGAGAGTTTGAAGGATCCAAAGTTTCCGCTCAAAGTCCGGTTCGGTTGGAATGCAGGTCGCATTTGGGCGAGTACGCCGCAAAACCGAACCTACCGGCCTGGGGACCACAACGGTTATTTTTTCTTAAATTGACACCTATGGCGCGGTTGCAAACCGCACCTACCGGACCTGGGGCAAACATAAAATTACCGAAAAAAAGATTAAACGGTTAATCAATAAAAAACAGAGGAGAAATCACCATGCTAATGACATTGATCCAAAAAGAAATTATGCACCACATTTTGAGTGTTCGGTTTGTCGCGCTGCTGTTAATGTGCCTTTTGCTCGTTCCGCTCACCCTTTCGATCAATTATCGGAGGTATAGCCAGAACCTTGTGGACTACCAAGAGTCGATTAAACGCGAACAGACAGAAGCGAAGGAAAATCCACCGAATGCGTCGGACCCGAACACCGAGGTTTCCAAGTTATTCCTCAAACCTACGCCTTTGAGCGTGTTTGCGAACGGTTTAGAGGATGCCCTTCCGACCTATCTTGGGATGACGCGTAATGGGGTCCGGCAAGGTTCAGCAGGGGTTTCTCAAGCATCCGTTGCGTATGTCCTCGGAAATCTTGATTTCCTGTTTATTGTCGGGACCGTTTTCAGTCTGTTGGCACTTTTGTTTACCTTCGATGCTGTTGCGGGAGAGCGTGAGGCGGGAACGCTTCGGATAAATCTATCGAACTCCCTGCCGCGAGATGTGTTTTTGTGGAGCAAGTTAATCGGTGGCTACATTGTATTTGTCGTTCCGTTTTTAGTGTCATTCCTGTTAGGGTTACTCCTAATCACTTGGCAGGGATTTCCGTTAGGTGAGCTCAAAATTGCGCTGCCCGTGTTAGGTCTGACGCTGATCTCGTTGCTCTATATCGCTGTGTTTTTTGCGATAGGTGTGGTCATTTCAACCTATCTGGATAACGCTAAGACTGCGCTAATTGTCGCTTTTACGTTTTGGGTATTTGCGGTGCTGATCGCACCACGCGGTGCGTTTGTCATGGCTAAACTCGTTGCGCCCACCCGGACAGAGCAGGCGGTTTATATGGAAAAAACGGCACTTCGCAACAACCTGACGAAGGATAGGGATGAAAAAATTTTCAAAAAAATGACGGAAACTTTCGCGGGTAGCGAAGGTATCTCTATTCGCTCAGACGACGAAAGATTAGATAAACTCAAAAAGCCGATTAACGAGCAGTTTCGACAGGAGTTCCAGGATCAAACGGACAAGATTGACAGAGACTATCAGCGTGAGAAGGCGCGGCAAGAACGTGTTGGGGAGACACTTTCTCGGATCGTGCCAACGTCCTCTCTGACATACATTGCTATAAACCTAACCCAAACGGGTAAGTTGAAAAGAGACCGCTACTTTCAAACGGGTGAGCGGTACTATAGTCAAGTTGATGACTCGTATTTCAGCGAAGTTTCAGACGATGCAATGGCACAGGCTATGCAGATATTGACTCGGATGAATGATTCTTCTGAATCCGAAACTGACGAAATCCCACCGCCGCCAACCCTGACAGAACCTTCTTTATCGGACACATTGCGTCGCTCTGCAGTAGACGTGTTCTTACTCGGTTTTTTCGCTATAGCGTTTACAGCGATAGCGTTTCTGAAGTTTTTCCGTTCCGATATTTGATTATGCAGGACTTACACAAATAGGACTTACGCAATTTTGACTGCAGCCCGTTCTGTTAGATGAGAATTTTCGGAAAACACAGCGTTCTGGTGGCACAAACTGGGAAGTTTGTGCTACAAAAGAGCAGCATGCGTAAGTCCTAACAAATTCATTTGCTGGCGAGGTTGAGAAACCTCGCCTTTTTTCTGTCACTGATGTGTGGTTTTTTCTCTCGCTTCTGTTTAGTAATGTATCTATAATTGCGATAAAAAAAAATAATGCAACCTTTCAATATTGAGAATTCGTCACTTTAATTAAAAGATGAACGCTTCCGGGGGCTTGTCATGAAACAGAAGGATGCCGAACTCATTCAACGGATATTAGCGGGTGACCAAGACGCATTTACGTCGTTGGTCAACAAATATCAGAAAGGGGTTCACGCGCTGGCGTGGCGGAAAATCGGGGACTTTCACATCGCACAAGAGATTACACAAGACGCGTTTCTCAAAGCATACCAGAAACTCGGAACCTTGAAAAGTTATGAGTTGTTTGGCGGCTGGCTTTATGTTATCGCGTCAAACTTGTGTCTCGACTGGCTCCGAAAGAATCCGCCGCCGGAGCAATCCTTGGAAGTTACCGATGCAAGCGAGGTGAATCAGGTGTCATATTCTCGATATATAGCAGGAAAACAGACGGCGGAAGCGGATGAGGCACGTCGTGAAGTCGTCAAGGAACTGCTCCAAAAACTGCCAGAGAGTGAAAGAACAGTGATGACGCTGCATTATCTCGGAGAGATGACGATCAAAACCATCAGTGAATTTCTGGGTGTATCCCCGAATACTGTCAAGAGCCGCCTCAGTCGCGCTCGCAACCGTTTAAGGAAGGAAGAAGACATGATCCGACAAAATATCGGCAGTTTCCAACTGCCTGCGAACTTAACAGAGACCATCATGCGAGAAATCTCGCGTATCGTTCCCACTGGACCTGCGGCGAGTAAACCTGTATTGCCGTGGGCACTCTCTGCCGCCTCAGCCGTTTTGATTTTTCTACTGATGGGGGTGGGTGCACAATACCTCTCTCGTTTCCAGAAGCCGTACAATCTAAATGCCACATCTGAGCCGACGGTTGATCTCATCGAGGCACTCTTCGTTGTTGATACGCCTGCGAAGCCTGCTGTACGGAATCAGGCAGGAAGTTCCGCGACTCCGGGTAAAAGTCCAGGGAGTGGTCAGCAGCCCGATGCGCGACTTTTCGCAGCGGCAGCGGTTGACGCAGCAGAGGAATTGACCCCGACACCGCAGTGGGCGCGGACCAAAGGACCGGAGGGCGGTATCGTCAATACCCTCTTCACGACGAGTTCCGGTGATATTTACGCCGGGACACCTTCGAGCCTCTATAAACTCACAGCGGATTCCGGCGCATGGAAACACGTCAACACGTGGAGTGCCAATTCGCTGAGTTTCCAAGATTGGCTCGCCGGCGGGATACAGATAACAGAGCACGGTGATAGGCTCTATCTTGCGACTGATACCCAAGTGTTGACATCTGCAAATAAGGGTGAGACATGGAATTCGCTCGGAACCCACCCTGAAGGTGCTCCCAAAGGTTTCGCGGTAACCGATACTGGTTTTTATATCGCGTTTATTGAAGATATTTATTTCTCCGAAGATGGTCAGTCGTCGTGGGTATCATTGAAAGGCGACTTAGAAGCCGAGAAGATTCGCGGACTTGTTGCCGTTGAAAACACCGTGTTTGTTGGCACGGATACCGGCCTCTATCGCCTTAATGCTGAGACGTGGGAACGGTTGACGGTGGGTCCGGCAGATAAACGCGATCAGAAACTGACTATTAACGCCTTGGCAGCCTCTGAACACCGTCTCTATGTCGCCGCGGGTTGGGAATTTACAAATGAGATCGGTACACAATTGAAAGCGATAATGACAGGTGATAACTGGTGGTCACTTTATCGTTCAACCGATTTAGGCGACACATGGTATGACATTAATCCAAAAAAGAAAACGGAAAATGAGAGAGAAAAGAAGGGACAGGTTTCGATTCAGTTCCCACTGCCGAGTGCTAATTCCAAACCTGTTGATTTTACCTATTCCAATATCAAGATAATCACCCATAAAGCGAAAGTCATGTTAGCGGATCCAAAGGAACTTTTCTACTCAGTGAATGCTGGCGAGACGTGGACCGCCTTAGATTTAAAGCGTATGTCAACGACACATACGAATATTGCGCCGCCTATCGTCATGCTGGATGCCAATACCTTTTACATGGGCACACAGACTGGAGTCGTTCGCAGTGCCGATGCTGGCAAGTCGTGGGACCAATTTAATACAGGACTCGCTGATGCCACTGTTATGAAGTTATTCGCTATCAACGGAAAACTTTACGCTCTTAGTATGAATGACTTTGTTACCTCAACGGATGGTGGTGCGTCTTGGATACCGTTTACCGTTGATAGTCCTCAGAAGTTAGAAACTTCCTTTATGCCACCCGTATGGGAGATCTTTAATAATACGCTCTATGTGAAGAATATGGTCGGCATGACACCTCAGATGCTTCGCTTCTCTATAGCGGATGAGAGAATGACCCCCATTTTGGACATCCCTATGATTGTTGAAAAACCTATGCAAGCACAAGCCATTCCTCTGGATAATGATCTGACAGACCAGATAAACGAAAAAAGTGGTAAGGTTGTGTTTGATGCACTTAAGGATGCGGCTAAGCAAGACCTTGAGAGCGGTAAAGCCCCGAATCCTGAGGATATTGATTTTGAACAGATAAATGAAGGGATGAATAAGGCGTTCGCGGAAGCGGCTATATCCGCCATAGCACCGATGTTCGGAAGTTTTGCTGTTAGCGGTGAGACGTACTACGTTGAATACAAGCAGAAACTTTTCAGATGGAAACCCGGTGAGACTGAATGGTACAACACAGGATTGGTAGATAGCGGAGAAGGTGTTTTTGCGGCTTTAATATCCAAGCCTTTCGATTATTCAGGGGGTTTTTCTGCTTTTACGAATATGATGGATTCTACGGGTTTCAAAATTGCTGTGTCAGGAGATACCGTTTACGTTGGGAAACGGGATGGACATCTTTCGCAGTCGTTTGATGAGGGCGAGACTTGGAACGATGTCACGCCAGAGATTCCGTTTTCTTTTGCGGCGTTCAACGCGATTACCTTCGCAGGATCAACGGTTTATGTGGCAACCGACAAAGGCGTTGCCTATTCGAGCGGTGGTGTTAACTGGCGCGCGGCAACCGATGCTGAAGGCAACCCGCTTGTCGTGGAGAAGGTTGCAGTAGAGGGAACAACGGTATACGGTACAACCGGTCAATACGTGTATGCGTTGAGAGAAGATTCTGACACGTGGAAACAGGTAACGCCTGAAATCCCAGATTCTGTTTTGTCATTTGCTGTTGATGGCAACGTTCTCTATGTCGGAACTTCCAGCAGTGGCGTGCTACGTTTCACGCTTGATGATTAGTTCAATAGATTGTGTTACGTTTAGATTTTAAGATATGGAGGAAATTGCAATGCGTCAGTTAAAGTGGGTATTTATCTGTCTTTTGGTCTTGTTCGCAGTGTCATTTGTTTTTCAGATAGGTTGCACGCCCCAAGCCATGGGCAAAACGGGGTTTGATGTTAAGTTATCGGTTACGGGTATGACACGGGTTACCTCTGTGTTCGGTGTTATGCGGTCGTTGCAAAAGACCGACGCGTTGGTTATCGATGATGCGGTCTATAAAGTAACGAAGCTTGAGGCACCCCTTAACGGGTGGCATCTGGATCCTGATGAACCACAAAACTTTACTGTTGAAGTGTGGGCACTTCGTGGATCGGATCCTGCACAGGGTGCTAATGAGGCGATCTCTGACCGTGTGAAAGCAGCATTAATTAAGACTGTTGAAGACTTAGGTTTTCAAGCGAGTGTGGAAAGTATAGAACCGCGTAAAGTCGCTCATAAGCTTGTCACCAATTAAAGTTGCCATGAAGCATAGCGGTCGTTATCAACGTGATTAAATTATCGTAGGCGCGCTTTCAAGCGCGCCTTTTTTATTGGCATAAACCCTCTTTCTGAAAATATCGTTAAATAATGCAACTTTTCGATCCCTAAAACCAGTCACTTATAGTTAAAGATAGATTCAATCTGGAGGAATGCTTGTGATGACCCAGAACGATGCTGAACTCATTCAACGCAGCTTGCAAGGTGACCAGGACGCGTTCGCTTCTTTGGTGAAAAAATATCAGAAACCGGTTCACACGCTGGCGTGGCGGAAAATCGGTGATTTTCACATCGCTCAAGAGATCACGCAAGATGCGTTTCTTAAGGCATACCAGAATCTTGGTGACTTAAAAAACCACAACCTGTTTGCTGGCTGGCTCTATGTTATTGCGGCGCGTTTGTGTTATGACTGGCACCAAAAGAACGCTATGCCGATGAAATCCTTAAATAATATTGACCCAAGTGAGGTGGATCGGGTGTCATATTCTCGATACGTTGCAGACAAACAGGCGACAGAAGCCGATGAGACACGCCGCGAAGTCGTTAAGAAGCTGCTCCAAAAACTGCCAGAAAGTGAACGCACGGTAATCACGCTTTTTTACCTCGGTGAGATGACAATCAAAGGAATAGGTGATTTTCTCGGTATCTCGCCGAATACCGTCAAGAGCCGCCTCAGTCGCGCACGTAACCGTTTGAAGAAGGAGGAAGACATGATTCAACAAAACCTCGGCAGTTTCCAACTGCCTGCGAACTTAACAGAGACCATTATGCGAGAAATCTCGCGTATCGTTCCCACTGCACCTGCGGCGAATAAACCCGTATTGCCGTGGGCACTCTCTGCAGCCTCTGCTGTTTTGATTTTTCTACTCATAGGTGTCGGCACACAATACTTGTCTCGTTTCCAGAGACCGTACAACCTGAACGCCGCTTCGGAACCGACAGTTGAAATTATTGAGGCAGTTTTTGTTTACGATTCTCCAGCGAAACCCGATGTTCGGAATCAGGAAGGAAGTTCAATTACGCCTGGTAACACCCCCGGTGCCGGTCAGAAACCGGACGCACAACGCTTCGCTGCAGCACTGGTGGGCGAAACCGAAGTTGCAACCCCGCAACTGCAGTGGACGCAGACCAAAGGACCGGAAGGCGGTATCGTTAACAACTTCTTCACGACAAATTCTGGTGGTATTTACGCGGGAACCTCAACAGCTCTTTACAAACTTGGAGATGGTGGACGTACATGGCGACGCGTTAACGCGAGAAGAGTGAGTTCACATACCCTCCAAGATTGGTTCGAGAATTCGGCACAGATGGCAGCGCGTGGTAATATGCTTTATCTTGCCACTGATACCGAAATATTGGCATCCGAAGATAAGGGTGAGACGTGGCATGCGTTGGGTGCCCATCCAAACGGAATTGCCAGAGGCTTTGTGGTGACCGACTCAGGATTTTACCTCGCGCTTACGGACGGTGTTTACTACGCCAAAGATGGTGAGACACCATGGGTAGCACTGAAGGATGGTATGGAGGCAGAGAAGATCCGGGCACTTGTCGCAATTGGAAATACAGTATTTGCTGGCACCAATAGTGGACTCTATCGTCTCAACGCTGAGAGGTGGAAACTATTGCCAGTGGGTCCCGTAGATAAACACGGAGAAAAACCTGTGATCCACGCCTTAGCAGCGGCGAAGCAACGACTCTATGTCGCAGCGGGAGAAAAATCTGCAAATCAGATCGGCACGCAAATTAAATCAGATTTTTGGTGGTCACTTTACCGCTCAACGGATCGAGGTGAGTCGTGGTATCCTATAGATCCACGCGAAAGGCAGGAACGTGAGACGGGTAGGCAGCGGAACGGTCAATCTTCGATGGGTTTTCCACTACCTAATGCAGATAACATTCCGCGTGTCAAGATATTCGCAACAGGCGCAGGGGTTATGGTGACAGATGCAAATGGTGAGTCTTTCTACTCCACAAATACTGGGGAGACATGGACGACCTTGGAAAAAGATAGGTCAGGTGTCGGTATCGCCCCGCCGCTACTGATAGCCGATACAAACATCTTTTACAAAGGTGGTCCGTCCGGGATTCTGCGCACAACCGATGGCGGTGAATCTTGGCATCCGTTTAATACGGGGTTCGTTAGCACGCCTGTTGTGACTTTAATCGCTGTTAAGGGTAGACTCTACGCAAATTCAGCAGATAATAGTTATCTCACCTCAACGGATGGTGGTGAATCGTGGATGCCGCTTCCGAGAGATATTGACCACGGTGTTTTTATCGCTGCATTTGACGATAGCGTGTATATGAAAAGAGGAAATAATATGAATTCACGTTCACCGCTGCTTCGCCTCTCTACTGAAAATAATCGCTTAAATTTTATCCCCGGCATGCCCGGTTTTGAGGAGGGCAATCAACAGAATAAGGTACAGGCGGAGATAGACGTGCCCGAAGAAATGATGATCAAGGCCTTGCAGGAGGTCTTGCAGGAAGCATTTCCAGATAAGGTTAAGCAAAATATTGAAGATCTTGACCTTGAACAACTAACTGAGATGCTCAACGGCCTTAATATCGATCCTGACCAGTTATCTGACAAGGTAATTGAGAAACTCGAGGATAACCCCGATTATACCAGGTTAAAAAAAGTGGCACTTGACAAGGCCTTCCGAGCACAACCTTCAGCAGCAGATATGCTATCATTTTATGGAAGATTTGCCGTTAGTGGCAAGACTTACTATATCGAATACGGACAAAAACTTTTCAGATGGGAACCCGGCATGGCTGAATGGTACGATACTGGGTTAATAGATGAAGCTGAATTTGTTTTTCCTGAGTATTCTGCTGAGGCTTCTACGTCTATGAATGCCCTTGATTCCATGGGTTTCAAGATTGCTGTGTCAGGTAGCACCGTCTATGTCGGCAAACGGGATGGACATCTCGCCCAGTCGTTTGATGAGGGCGAGACTTGGAACGATGTCACGCAAGAGATTCTGTTTTCTGTTGAGCAATTCAATGCTCTCACCTTCGCGGGATCAACGATTTATGTAGCGACCGATAATGGGGTTGCCTATTCAAGCGATGGCACCCACTGGCACGCAGCAACCGATGTTGAAGGTGGACAACTTGTCATGGAAAGGCTTGTGGCAGAGGGAATGACGGTCTATGGCACAAATGGGCAATACGTGTATCAGTTGCAAGAACGTTCAAACATATGGGAACAGGTGACACCTGAGATCCCGGATTTGGTCCTTTCGTTTGCTGTTGATGGCAACGTGCTTTATGTCGGGACTACCAATAGCGGCGTGCTACGTTTTACACTTGATGAATAATTGCGGCGTTGACCGAATGGGATCTTCAGAAGGCGTGTTTTCAAACGCGCCTTTTTTATAGTAAAGTTTAGAATTAATTGGGCACTCCCAAACAGTCTGAATACCTATAACAGGCATTCAGACTGGAAACCCAAACTGGAAGTTTGTGGTACGAATGTGTCTATTTATTTTTAGGATTCACTATAAATCTCAGAATTTTACGTTTTTTTTTCAAATTATGCACCCTTTTTGCCTGTGAGATGCGTCTATATTAACAGAACCTATTGTGAGCAACAGCGAGAAAAATTGTCGTTTAAGATAAACCTTATGAAAAATGTGTTAGGAGACTACAAAATGGCTATTCAAGACTATGATACGACAATTCGGCTTAAGCCGAGCAAAACGGTACTTACCTTTTCTTATGTTAAAAGAGGCAACGCGAAATTAGATAACGGTGACAATATCGGTGCCATTGAAGATTATAATGAGGCGATTCGCCTGCAACCGAAAAGTTCCGTTATGCTTACTGTCGCATACCTCAATCGCGGACTTGCGAGGTTCAATATCGGTGACACTATAGGTGCTATTAGAGATTATAGTGAGGTTATCCGTCTGAAACCGAAAAATGCTATTCTCGCAAGTGCTTACGTCCATCGTGCCGCAGCGAAATCTAAATTAGGTGATACGATAGATGCGATTAAAGATTATGATGATACGATCCGTCTCGCTTTAGAGAATACGGACTTTGCTGCCTACGTCTATAGTAAGAGAGCCACGGCTAAGTTGGAGATAAGCGACAATATAGGCGCGATTGAAGACAGTAAGACAGCAATTCACCTTGATCCCGACCTCGCTGAAGCGTATGGTACCCGAAATGACGCAAAGTCAAATCTCGGTAACTATGCAGCAGCCGTTTAAGACTACGATATTGCGATGAGTCTGTTATGTGAGCTGTGAGACATTTACCGAACGAATCTATCATTGGCGAGGTTCCAAACCTCGCCAATGTATAACACCTGCCTACATCATCAATTTTCCTACTTCATATTGGACGTTTAATGTCAACGCGATCCACCCAAATTCGTTATAATCTATGAATTTGTCCGTTTGAGATATACCAACAAGGTATCTGAAAATCAGAGATTGCGTTTGACAATAACACTTCAACTTGCTAAAATAGCACAACTTTCTTGTGTTGTGTTTACAAAAATTATGAAAACACATATTTTTATCGTATTCCTATTGCTAACTGCATCCGGACTGACGCATGCCAGAACGACTGATGGCACAATCGCTTTTGATTGTCCTGATGCACCACACGCCAAATTTCAATTCCATTTTACGCGTGAGCTGATCGCACTCGCTGGCACGACAGCACCTTTCAACACAGTGTCGGATGTTTATTTTCGCATATATCACGCTGAAGCAGGTATATTTGATAAGTTCGCTCAGTATTATGGTGAAACCCTGAAAGCGGGAAACTGGCAAAGCCTACAGGAAGATAACGGCGTACACCTCTATGTTCTGGAGGCACCGAGTGCGCAAAATTCGCAGTCAGGGAAAGCGATTTCAGGTATCTTCGCGGTTGTCCAAAGCGACAGCGATGTGCATCTGCTAAACATTGTAGGTAATATTCCACCGCAACAGATAGGGCAGCTTTTAGCGAATCTGGGTCAAATCGGGATAGAGATAGCTGCGCTAAAGTCGCTTGATGCGCAAACGTTTCAAAGATTTGAAAGACCACCCGAACCGATGACACCACCGACTTTGTTGCGTACCACTGGCAAGCAGCCAAATTTTTTTAGCGTGAAGTTTTCAACGAAAAGAGACGCGTCAAAGTTCGGTTTTTCGTTCTCAAGGAGCCATAATGAAACCCTACATGGACAGTGGCATTACTACGGACATCCGATTGAACAGATCCATATTCGTTCTGACAGCAAGGAGCATATTGACCAAATCAGTGAGGCACTTCAAAAAGGATCCACCGACATTGAGGCTGTAATGGAGAGTCTTCCATCCGTGAATACATCTGGATATAAGCAGAAACTTGTTGTTCACACATCGGAACGTCTTGCGACGATTAGCGTCGGGCATATACCAGATCATAAAAATGAGCCTTTTATGTTAGCGAAACAGTTTCGGACCTCAGCAGGGGAACCGATTCATGAGATACGGATTCGAGGGCATCAAGAGACCCATCTGAAGGATGTTAGAAAAGCTCTTGAAAAGGGGCCGGAAGACATCGAAAAGGCGATCGGAGCACTGCCGAGTGAGATATCGGGTTTAGAAGAAGCACGTCTCAGGATTGAGGGGGAAGGTGCGCAACGCACAGCGATCGTGACTATAGTGGAAACGCCGCTGCCGTTACATTTTTATTTCGATAATGCCCCGCGGGCAGGGTTCAATCGCGTTACAGGATGGGAGTTAGGCGCGCGCATTGATTCCGGTTTTCGGAAAGAGAAGTCTTCCGACACATCCTACAATATCAGCGTTCCAAGCGAATTCCGTGGAGATACGCTCTCAAAATTTTTCGGACGGGTCGGTTACGGGTTTGGGAATAAGCAATTTTACTACCGGGTTGGCGGTAGGGCAGCTTGGGGTGAACCGGATTCATGGCACCTTGGGTTAACGACGCAGTTCCATCGCACGACAAGTGTCATCGCCCCGGAACTTTTTCCGTTTTATGACGATACGGGGATGATTATTCTCCGAGTTTTGGGAGTGCCGGATCATCAGGATTATTACTTGAGAGAAGGGCTTGAGGTTGCCTTGCAATGGAGACCTATTAGGCAAAGGCATTCGTTGAAACTGAGTCTACTTGCGGAGTCACACGACAGTTTACAAAAAAGCACGGATTGGCACTTCTTCAACTGGCGGTCAAAATCAGAAGTGCGTGAAAATCCAGTGGTAACGCCGGGTCGAATGCGGAGTGTCCTGTTCAAATACGATTATAGTACCCGGCACGATTTTCTCGGTTGGCACAATACTTTCTTCGCTGAGCATAGCAATACGGCTATCGGATCCGATTATGATTTTACACGGTATCAACTCCACCTACGCTATGCGCATCCGTTAGGTAGCCATCGGATCCGTACACGGGCAGTCGGCAGTTTTTCAACCGCACCGCTGCCAATTCAACGCCAATTTGCTATCGGTGGCCCCGGCTTACTGAACGGCTATCCACTTTACGCGTTTGCGGGTGACCGGGGATTTCTCTTCAATATTGAGTTTCTCGTCCATTTGCCAGCGTTAATAAATTGGAAAAGCACATTAGGATTTCCTGATGTAGATCTTTTTTTAGTGCCTTTTCTTGATGCCGGGCAGGCATGGAACGCGTCAGAGGAGAAGTACATTTTTGAACCCAAGGGCAATGTTGGTATCGGCTTGCAACTCGGTGAGACAGACTTGATTTTGCGGTTTAACGTTTCAAAAGCCTTTGAAGCCGACCAAGGAGTTCAGTTCAACACAGCGTGGTTTTATAGTTTCTAAGCAAACTGGTAAGGTATCATAAAATGCGAAAACACACAAATCGTGCCTTATTGCTATCGTTTGTTCTCCACATAGGACTGATGTTAGGGCTCTCCCCGTTTCTGATCAATCATTACGATGCGGAGAAGGATAAGATATCTGCGGAGATACTAAAAGTGGACTCGGAAAAACGGGTGAAACGGCAGGTTTTGCCGCCGCGCTTACGGCTGATGGCGCGGTCGGCAGGTGGGGGTGCATCGTCCGATTCTCCTGCTTCACCGACATCCGCGCCGCGGGTCAGTGCACCTAAAGCACCCGTTCACGCCGATGTTGTGCCTGATGTCGTTACACACGCCGATATACCCAAAACGGATCGTCCGAGTGCTGTTTCCAACGCCAGTTTTGGTGAAGGGAAGACGCTCGAAGGCCCCGTTGTCATTGAAGGACAGAATGGGAGAGGCGGGGGCGGCGTTGGTGTCGGTTTCGGTGGCCCTAATCGTCAAGGGAGCGGCTTTGGCATGGGGTTAGCCAGTGGAATGGGTGTATCGGAAGCTGGACTGGATATCCCGATTCGTATAGATACAGGCCTCGGTATTTTTGGTACAGAGGTGAGACCTGGTCACGGATTAGTCGGACAAGTTTACGTGCCCGGAGAGGCTATCTTCCAAATGCCTGATTTTGACAGTTTGACTCCTATCTATACTTTTGTCACAGCGAACTTAGATGTGCCCGTACGAAACTATATGCAAGGATTCCCGACACCGAAAATGCAGTCTGTCATCGAGAATTTCGCGATTCGCTTCCGTGCTGAATTAGAGATTAACATGCCGGGTGTGTATGTCTTTGAACTCTATTCAGATGACGGTTCGCAATTATATATTGATGGGTCTCTCGTTGTGAATAACGACGGGATCCATCCAGCAATCAGTAGGCAGGGGCGTATAAGGCTTGGGACGGGTATACACGCTGTTGAAATTCACTATTTCCAAGGACCTCGACAGGCGATTGCGCTCCAATGGTTTTATCAACCCCCAAACGGCTCCAGACAAATTGTGCCGCCCGATGTTATCTATCACCCCGGCGAACCACAAATTCCAGATGCTTTGAAAAAGCTGCAGCAACGCCTGAAAAAGGTTCAAGAATAGTAGCGGAGATGTAAATGAAATATACCATTGCGGGTACGTTAGTGCTGTTCTTATTTTTGATATGTTATTCAGTCAATTCGCAATCCAACAACGGGATTGTCCCTTTTGATTGCCCGGATGTGCCATCGTCTCAGTTCCAATTTGATTTGAGTCACGATGTCATCGCGCTCGTTATGGAAGACCCGACCTCCGATGTTGTGCCACTGTTTAAAAGCGTGGATAACTTATATCTCAGGAACTACCGAAACCGATCCGGCAATTTTAAGAAGATGATTCAGTATTACAGCGAAGTGCTAAAAGGACGTGGTTGGCGCGCGTTAGGACAGTACTCGCAAACTGATGCTGAAAAAATTAATCTTCATCTCTATATCCTCCACGAGAATGAAACCGTTAAAGGCATCTTCGTCATCGTCAAAGACAAGGGCGGAATTTACCTGATAAACATTGTCTGTGAAATTCCGAGGCGGCAGCTGGGTGAGTTGTTGCTGAACCTGAATCAACTCGGTATCGAAATTCCGAGGTTAATGTCGCTGAAGCAGCGTGATTTAGAACTCGCGCCGCCGCCACCTCCCCCGTCTGAACCCGTTCAACCAGAGCCCCCGATTACAGAGAAGAGCGAGACAGCGGAACTCGGCACGGATGAGACACCTGAGCCACTGCCGCTTTGGGATTGGTATGCGGATGGCGAACGGATTCATGAGATACAGATTCAGAGCAAGCTCACCTCCCCTGAAGGCACTGACCCGAAGTCGATTGAAGAAACAATCGTAGCCGAAAGGGATAAACTCATGAAGATTCTAAGAAACGGTTCTGGTGAACTCAGAGAAGTTATACCGGTTCTGGCAGGCGCGCTTGATGATGCCAGGAAGGTGTCTCTGCGGATTACGGAAGAAGGGGCGAAACGTATCGCCATAATTAGTGTGATATCTATGCAAAAGATATCGGTGCTGAAATCTATGAAGATCTCAGGTAAGCGAGAACAGGTATCAGTAGAGGATCGGTGGTTCATTTTGCAAGAAGATGAGGTTGATACGCCACCTGCAGCAACGCGATTTTGGGCGAAAGATGCCCCGATTCACGAGATCCGTATTCGCGGCAATCAGAAGGTGCCAGCGGCACGGATTCGGCAGACGCTTGATAACGCTTCACCTGACATTGATAAGGCACTTAGGACGCTCTTTAAAATAATGCCCCATTTTGAAGAGGTGCGCTTACAGGTTGATGAGACGGATGCGAAGTACATCGCCACGATCTCTGTAGAAGAAAAACCGCTTTCTACGGATGCCTATCTCGGTCTGAGTCCGCCGCTCCGGCTCGGTTTTAACCGCGTGACAGGATGGGAGATCGGCACCGGCTTTGAAGTCGGGAAACGCAAAGAAGTGGGGCCGCTCTGGATGTGGAATATTAGAAATTCGCACGGCAACCAAATCTCAAGGCTGTTTGGAAAAGTGAGTTATGCGTTTGGTAATCCGCATATCCATTATCATCTCGGAGGCGTAGCGAATTGGGGAAGACCGTATACTTGGAACTTCGGCATTACCGGTCAACTCCATTGCTTGACAGATGCTGTCGCGCCTGAACTTTTTCCGGGCTACAACAGCGGCATCGGAATTTTCCAACGCATTATTGGTGTGCCAGACTTTCAAAATTACTATTTGCGACAAGGTGCTGAGATCAGATTATATTGGGCACCTATTATGCCTACGCATTCATTCAGGGTGTCAATGCTTACTGAGTCGCATAGAAGTCTTGAAAAAAGCACCGATTGGTTTATTGCTAATTGGATATCGGAACTCAGTGTCAGAGGGAATCCACCGATAACTGCGGGGCAGATGCGGGGGCTTGTCTTTCAATACGATTTTCTTAATAGAACAAGATCCCTCGGCTGGCACAATACTTTTCTTGCTGAACATAGTAGTGCAGCTGTGGGGTCTGATTTTGATTTCACACGGTTCCAATTGCACCTGCGCTATGCTTTCCCACTTGAGAATAATCGCATCCGTACCCGGCTTTTGCTCGGTTATTCTAACTCGCCTCTGCCGATTCAACGCCAATTTGTGATAGGTGGGATGGGTGGACTGAGAGGATATCCTTGGTATAGACAAGAAGACGGATCTGATGGTATAATAACCTATGAGAGCGGCCATACGGCTTCACCTTACGCGTTTGCTGGGGACAGCGGGTTTCTTCTCAATATCGAATATCACCACAAACTGTCGAACCTATTGGGTTGGGGTATTTTCAAAAATGCGTTTCTTGTCGCTTTTCTTGACGAGGGACAAGTCTGGAATGTATCCGACGGGGCGTATCCTTTTAATCCGAAGGCAAGTATAGGCATCGGCTTACAGTTTGGCGAAGACGATTCTGTTGTCGTCGTTAATGTTCCGGGTTTACATTCTGGACGCGATGATTCTGTATTCAGGGTTAACATTGCCAAAGCCTTGGAATCTGGGCTTGGTGTTCAAATTACGACTGCTTGGTATCACAGTTTCTAAACCGAGTGAACGTCTTTCAAAACGAAACAATATGCGAATTCTCCTGGTCTTAATCATCTTTGTTATGGTGTCCATGCCGACGATCCCCTTAAATTCAGAGGTCGATGCGGATCAATTCACTTTCGTCCGCTTGAAATACCGAGGGCATCGGAGTATCTGGGATATAGACTGGCCCGCTTCTGATCGAAACTTTATTCTCCAGCTCCGCGAACATACGAATATTGATGTCTCTCCGAGAGAGAAGATCGTTGACATCCGTTCCAAAGAACTCTTTGAATATCCGTTCGCCTATATGTTGGAGGTGAGTCGGTTGCGTCTCACCTCCGAAGAGGCAGAGAACGTGCGCGAATATCTTTTGCGGGGTGGTTTTATCATGGTGGATGATTTCCATGGCGGTAGGCAATGGAAGCAGTTTTATAAGCAATTGAAGAAAATCTTCCCGAAACGTGAACCGGAAGACATCCCGATTTCACATCCGCTTTTTCACTGCTTCTTTAAAATTGACAAACTGATGCAGATTCCGGGTGCCGGTGCAGCCATGCGGGGGAGAACATACGAAAAGCACGACGGTTTTCCAGCGCGGTGCCTCGGTGTTTATGACGATTATGGACGGTTGATGATGATGATTAACTTTAATTCCGATCTCGGTGATGGCTGGGAGCACGCTGCCGAGAGTTTCTACCCGCGCGAGCGTTCTGATATGGCGTTCAAACTCGGAATTAATGCCGTTGTTTATTCACTGACGCACTAAGGATGTCCCTGTTTGGAGCAAGGCGATCATGCGAATTATTCTATTGCTAACGCTTATTGTCATGCTGTCTGTGCCCACGGTGCTTCTGGACGGAGAAGATGACAGCGACCTATTTACCTTTGTCCGCTTGGAATATCGCGGGCAACTCACACGACTCAGCAGTT
The DNA here is from genome assembly GCA_951828385.1 of uncultured Poribacteria bacterium. GTDB lineage: Bacteria > Poribacteria > WGA-4E > WGA-4E > WGA-3G > WGA-3G. The sequence continues at coordinate 299,365 of OX639973.1, read as the reverse complement.
GGCGTGTGGATTGGCCAGCCTCGGATCGTAATTTTATCTGGCAGCTCAGTAAACAGACAAACATTTCGGTTGCCCCCCGAGAAAAGATTATTAAGGTCGGAGCATCGGAGTTATTTGAATATCCTTTCGCTTATATGCTTGAAGTCGGGAGTCTCAGGTTAAGCACAAGTGAGGCAGAGAATCTACGGGAATATCTCTTGCGCGGTGGGTTTATCTTTATTGACGATTTTCACGGGGAACGTGAATGGAAGTGGTTTTATGCCGAGTTCAAGAAGATTTTCCCAGATCGCGAACCGATAGACATTCCGATGACACATCCGATTTTCCACTGCTTTTTTGAAATTGACAAACTGATCCAAATCCCTGGACTCCGTTCACTTTTTAATGGTCGAACCTACGAGCGACACGACGGATATCCGGCATACTGCCGGGGTGTTTATGATGATTATGGCAGATTGATGATGATGATCAACTTTAATTCCGATCTTGGCGACGCGTGGGAACACGCCGCTGAGGATTACTACCCGCGTGAGTATTCTGATATGGCACTGAAAATGGGTATCAACGCTGTTGTTTATACCCTCACCCATTAGTCAAGATTTTTTCTTTTGGAAGTTGTAATAGGTCTCCATAACCCATAAATCCTGTTAAACTTTTTGCGTTAATGAGAGTCTAAATCAGAAATCCTTTCGGGCAGGTTTCCATATATGTTCATGTTCCTATAGGTTTGTAGGAAACTTATGTCATGGAGACACCATCCAGCAAAAAGTAGGGAGACAAGAAAAATATGCTCACTCGTAAGCAGAAGTTAGATTTTTATGAAAATGGCTATATCTCTGTTCCTGGTGTTGTGCCAAGATTGATGGTAGATGCGGCGCGAAAGGCGATCAATCACTCTATCGGCGCGGTCGGCATGCACCAAGGCGACTTAGAACGGTTTCGGGCACAATCCTATTGCAACGAGATTCGCCAAGCCCCCGAGCTGGTGGATCTTTTCAGAAAAACGCCTGTCCGCCAAATTGCTGAGGCATTGATGGGCGAAGGGAATGTAGAGATACCCGGCTCAGCACAGGTTGCGCTCCGGTTTCCCGGGCCGTTGCACACGGATCCGAACGAGCCGCGTGGACATCTTGACGGGTTAGGCAGCGGTACGAACGGTATGGAAAAAGGGGTGTATCGGCGTGGTTTTACTGCGCTTGCTGTTGTCTATCTTGCGGATGTGCCAGAACCATACAGCGGAAACTTCACCGTCTGGCCGAAATCACACAGTTTCTTCGCCGATTATTTCAAGAAGGAAGGACATGAGATCTTAGCAAACGGAATGCCGCGCCCTGAGTTGCCTGAAGGCCCTCAGCAGATCCTCGGCAAAGCCGGAGATGTCGTTCTGACGCACCATCAGATTGTTCATACCGCGGCACCGAACGCTGCGGCTGATATCCGTTACGCTGCGATTTTCCGATTGCGGCATGTCGATTGTGAGGAAAATGGCTATGATGGGTACACCGACATCTGGCGAGAATGGCCCGGGATTCAAGAGGCGATTACGCCTGCGGATGATTAAGGTTTCGACGGAAAAGAGGCAGGTGGCACGCTATCACCGCCTGCCTATCTCATATTACTCGTGCTCTTAATATCTCCCCAAGCCGTGGCGAGTTTGTCAGTCGGTTCCACAGCAAACGGGTTGCTTTGTCCCTTCGCAAGACGTTCTACCTCTTTTTCAGAGAGTGCGCGATGGAACAGCAAGAACTCATCCATCAGCCCATTGAATGCCCACGTAGGTCCGACCGCGGCATCAAACGCAGCGGCTTCTGAACCAATTCCGATGAACCCAAATCGCGCAGCCCCTGCGCCGATGACTTTTGATGGCGCGGCTATTTTTTCATCTAATTCGCCATCAACATAGATGCGTTTCTCTTTGCCGTCAAAAGTTGCGACGAGATGGTGCCATTTGTCATCAGCGACATCCGTTTCTCCAAACCAATCGTGTATACCACAACACGTGTCAAAGGCGACAAAAGTTGTGCCGGCATTTGCACCGACATCATCACCTACGGCAAAACGGAAGAATTCACTCCGATCCCAGGAGGCGATCATGCCTCTTACCCCTGTTTTGACCCAAGCGGCAAGCGTAATTTCTTCAATTGGATCCTTGTACATGTGTTCCCGCACCGATATATATTGAGTGGCGTTGCCCGGAAACTCCATACATTCTCCGACTTTGCCGTCCACAATCTTTAAATTATTACCGTGTAGAAAACCATCGTTCCCGTTGCCAGACCCATCTAAGACATCACCCTTTTTCAGCGTATCTTTGTTAAAGCTGTAGTAGATGATAAGTTCATCATCACTGATGCCCTGCGCGTGGCTTGCGACTACTGCTCCTGTCAGCATCAGACTTAACACCAAAAATTTAAAAATAAAATTAGCTTTCATTGAGAACCTCCTTTATATATAACACGCGCATCAACACGTGTTTTCAGAGCGGTTAGTATCTCAAAAGATAATAAGTTGGGGTTGGAATGCAGTGCACAATCCTTGATTACAATATATATCAGAATTGTCAAAAAAAAGCAACAATTATTTTTCGTCTCTTGTCAGAAATTTTTCCAGATAGCACACATCGCAGAATTTACCTTCAAGTTTCACATGTTTTTTAGCGATGCCGATTTTTTTAAAACCGAGATTGCCATAAAACCGGAGGGCCCCGGTGTTGTCCGCGATTACCTGAATAGCGATCTTTTTGAAGTTTTTCGCGTGGGCAAACTTGAAGGATGCCTCTGCAAGCAATTGTCCAATCTTGCGTCCTCGGAAGTTAGATTGTACCCACGTCCCGACTGTAGCTACATGTTGCATTGAGTCGGTATAGTGCGCTAAAGCATCTGGTTCAACGACCTGAATACCAATGATCTCGTCGTCTACCTCGGCAACAAACAGCGCACTTCGATTGCATAACCCTTCAATAAAGGCGCGTTCTTGTTCTACTGTGAAAGGGTTGGTTAGTGCAGTATATTTCCCTTCCAGAATAACAGAGTTAATCACTGACGCGACCGCTTTCGCGTCATCTGGTATCGCTTTTCTAATGACAGGTTCCATGTTTTTCTCGATAGTCAAATTAGTTCTCATTCAGAAATTTCTGCTATAACGCGTCTATGAATATCCACCGACACCGAGCAGCATCCGTTCTTCAAAGTCTGCTTCTTTGAGAAAATCGTGGGTTAACCCGTCTTCGGGTTGTGCCCCGCCGTGCGGCGATTTCCGTAACCATGTCGGTGTATAGCTTAGGATTAACATTCGCCGTTTGGCGTTTAGCGTTGGCAAGCCTCGGTGCCAGAGATTACCGTGGATGAGGACACCCCCACCGGCTTTCACCTGTAGATGAACCTCACCCTCTACAAGTTCGTGGACAGTCGGTGATGCTTTGTCTAACCAGTCGTGAGACCCCGGGACAATAGCGACTGCGCCTGTATCTTCATTTAAATCATCAAGGTAGATGAGACAATCAATGCAGTGTGGACGTGAAAACCAAGGCGGAATCGGGTTCGAGATAACGCGCATGTGTTGGTGCCACGGCGTTTGGTGTTGCCGACCATCACCCGGATAAGTGATGCGTGCACTCAAGCCTCGCAGGCGGACGAGCGGTCCCATCATTGCTCGTGCAATCGACAGGGTCGGTTGAAATTTCAAGAGGTCTAAGAAGACTTCATCCTTGTCCATCAGGTGCCGCGGAATGAAACCCCAGCCTTTCTTGCCAGCGATGGCACTGTCGCGTTTTTCCGATTCGCGTTCTTCTAAGCGATCCAAAGCATCTCTCAGCTTTTGGAGGGCTTCACCTTGAAAGAGTCCTTCTCGAATGAGATAACCGCTCTCGGCAAACGCTTGCAACTCTTCTGGGGTGGCGTGCACCTCTATTTCCCAGTTATACCCAGTCTCTCCGGACGGATCAAATTTGTTCATCATTTCATAGCGGAGTTTATGGCGTTCCATAGTTCCCCCAATTCTTAAATAGTCGGCATTACATTTCCGCCGCACACTGGAATATACGCACCGGTGATATAACTTGCAAGGTCTGACGCGAGGAAAAGCACAGTGTTGGCGATTTCTTGGGCAGTACCGCGGCGTTGCATCGGCACTTTGCTCCAATAATGTTCGTCTGATTCACTCGCCACGCTTTTTTCACTGATCGTCCATCCGGGGGCAACTTGATTGACAGTAACACCGTGTGCGCCGACTTCTTTAGCAAGTACCCGCAGGACACCATCCATACCTCTCTTGCCAGATGTATACGCACTCTGCCCGGCGAAGTTTTGCATGGAACATTCCGTATTGATACTGATGACGCGTCCCCATCCGGCTTCAATCATCGCAGGAACGAAGGCTTGCGCCATATACACGTTATGCAGGACACAAGATTGGAACTGGCTCTCATAGTCTTCGGGGGCCTGCTCTAAAACGGATGTCCAATTGTACTGAATCACGGCGTTGTTCACAATAATATCTGCTGTACCGAGTGTGTCAACAACAGCATCACGCATGGCATTTATTGCGTCTTGATTTGTGACATCTGCCTGTACACTGGTTGCCTGTACGCCCTTAGCAGTGATTTCGTTTTGTAGGAGGCGCGCCGTTTCTTGATCTCGGTAGTAGCAGATTGCGATATCCGCACCCGCTTCCGCCAGAGTCCTTGCCATCACGCGCCCCAACGCGCCTGACCCCCCCGTGATTACCGCCACTTTATTGCTAAGATCAATCGGAATCATATTGCCCTCTATACGCTATTACGGTAAAAAATGAGTAGGGATACGGGACATCGGATAGTTTCCATTCTCGTCCCGATTCGCAACGGATTCTGGAATTTCGCGGTCCCAGTACTCTGGTACGGTATTAGGACGACTGTGCCATGCGAGAATTAGGGTGCGTCGAACATCGGTAAAGTTTCTGTGAGCGGAGTGTAAGATACGCGCATCTGCGATTACCAACGAACCTGCTTTTGCACAGACATCTACCTGATCCGGATGATCGCTGAACATGATGGGGTGATCCTCATCAATAAACCGTGCGCCTTGTTCATGCGCTGGCACCAATATGTCGTGTAAATCAATTCGCTTGCGATGGGTGCCCGGAATAACCTTTAAACATCCATTTTCCCGGTTTGTATCGGTGAGATAATAGTTGAGAAAGATCGTTTGGGGCCACGGCGCGCAGCTGAGCGGATCGTTCCAACGCATCCAATCTTGGTGCCAATAGAGTGGAGGGCCTCCGGATTCCTTCGTGAGAATAATGATCCCGCCAGATGTCGTAAAGTCGCCAAAACCGATTTGTTCGAGTGCGTCGCGTGATGGCTGCCACTCCAATAGTTTCTGAATATGCGGATTATCTTCACCGCGGACGTTGACGTGCTGTCCTTGATAGACGACATCCTCGGGTTCCACATGTCCTGCGATTAGGCGTTCTGATTCGTCGTGGAGTTCCTGCAAGAATTCCGCTGTTAAAACATCGTCGATAACGCAGAAGCCGTCTTCAATCATCTGCTCCCGCTTTTCTAATGCAACTTCGGGGGTCATCACTTACTCCTTTGTCTATAAATATTGTCATGAAACTCATTCGCATAGATTGTAGCTAAAAGCCTATCTTAATTCTATAGGAATTCGCGTGAGAAAACAACAATTTTTTCTATGATCTGATTATACTTGCCTTAGCAATAAACATTGACTTCCTTTATATCTTATGTTATACTTTGGATAAGATAGGAGGCAGACAGATGGTTACTCGGGAAGACATCCAAGCAACCTGTGATGACATCGTTCGTGAGTTCGCACCGCTGCAGGTTATCCTTTTTGGATCCTACGCTTATGGCACACCGACTGAAAATTCAGATGTTGATTTGCTCGTCGTCATGGATATCCCTGAATCCGAGACGCGCCACCACGCCGTGGATATCCGGCAGCGGATTCCGCGCCGGTTTCCTATGGATGTGCTCGTGCGATCACCAGAAGAAATCGCCTATCGTATTTCATACAACGATTGGTTTCTCCGAGAAATCACGGAAAAAGGAGAAGTCCTTTATGGTCCTAACAATCTCTTCACGAAAATCTTGGAAAGACAGCGAGACTCTATGAATCAGTTAACCCTTGAGTGGATACAGAAAGCCGAGGGTGATTATGATGCGATCAAATTGCATCGGCAAGTGGCATCACCGAATTTTGATCTCATCTGTTTTCATGCCCAACAGTGTATAGAAAAATACTTAAAAGCATGGCTCCAAGAGGCGAACATCCGTTTTTCAAAAACGCACGATTTAGAAAGTTTGCTGGATTTGATTGTCCCAACTATTTCAGCGTGGGACGCGTGGCGCGTTGATTTTTCAACGGTTTCTGACCATGCGGTGGACTTTCGCTACCCCGGAAAGTCAGCAACTGCCGAAAATGCTGAGCATGCAACACAGGTCTGCACCGAGGTGCGTCAAGCTATCCGATCCGAACTGAAACTTCCTCAAAACGAGTTAGAAAGGCAGGTTTAGAAGGTAAAATGACGGGAAAAACAGTAAACATTCCTATATTGGAAATCTCCGAGCAGGAACGCGCCGAGAATAAACTTACACCAGAAAGCGTTGATGCGGGTGAGCGTCTCTTACGCGAGGCAGGTTTGGTCGTCATTGAAAGCGTCTTACCGCGCGACTGGATAGCGGATCTCAACGTCGCTATGGAAACTGTACAGAGTAACGAAGAGGAAAGAGAGGACGGCGAAAACCCGATGCTAAAAATGCCGTTCATGGACCCACGGATCATTGATAACCCGTTCGCGATGCCGATTTTGAAAGCCGCAATGGGTGAACAAATTTTCGCGTATCTGCCCTATGGCTGCAATTCAACGCGCCCGGGTAACGAAATCCAGTGGATTCATCGAGATTCGGGACAACTCTTCCCCGAACTACCGTTTCCACTACCTGTCACAACGATTGTTGTCAACATCCCGCTCGTTGATTTCACAGTAGAGAACGGTGCCACCGAAGTATGGCCCGGTTCGCATCTCATCGTTGATGACGAAGCAGTTCGCAATACGCCGTACAACGTCTGCGAAGAAGAACGCGCCGCAAATTACCCGTCATTCCAGTTAGAGATGCCTGCCGGTTCGGTTGTTGTCCGAGATATGCGGTGCTGGCACCGGGCGATGCCAAATCGGACAGAATCTACGGTTAGACACATGCTCGCTTTGGTCTATTTTCGACGGTTACATCACGCCCCTAATGCACCTGGAATCTTCGGTGCACGCGTCCCTGAAAAGATATGGAACAACATGTCTGAAGGGAGCCAAGAGATTTATCGGTTTCAGGCACACGGTTAAGAGATCGGACGGAGGAAAATATGGAACGCACACTATTAATTCATCCAGAAATGCCCGAGCTTGACAGGGAACACGGCTTCTCCAATATCAACGGCCCTTCACTCGTTCGTGTGCCAGAGTGGGTAGAGAACCCATTGGGTAAATATTATCTCTATTTCGCACACCACCGAGGGGCCTATATCCGGCTGGCTTATGCCGATGCTATTGAAGGCCCTTATACTGTCCGCCGTCCGGGTGTCCTGCATCGCGATAACACTGTATTCCGAGAGGGCGACCACATCGCTTCACCGGATGTACATATAGATGAAGAGAACCATCGTTTCTTTATGTACTTTCATGGGAGTTATCGGGGTCAGTCAACCTGTTGGGCGACTTCTACCGATGGGGTGAACTATACTGCCTCGGATACACGAAATAGCCAAATGGGTCCCTATTATCGCGTTTTCTGGTGGAAGGGTTACCCGTATGCAACGTATCACGGTTGGTTAAGTCGGGGACAAACCCCTGAATGGACAACATCGTTCGTTCCGCGAGACACACCACTTTTTCACCGTAAATCGGAAAAAGACAATACCGGTTTCCCGCGTCACACGGCGAACCTCCTTGAAGGCGATACCTTGACTGTTTATTATTCACTTTACGGTGATAGTCCAGAACGTATCCGAAAAAGCACAGTTCAGTTGACAGACGATTGGAACGATTGGCATCCGTCTGAGCCGATAGAAGTTATCGCGCCGAAATACGATTTTGAGGGCGTAGATCTGCCGATTAGACCGTCAACAGGTGGGTTAGATCGGGAGCGGGTGCATGAACTCCGCGACCCTGGTATTTATTGTGAGGATGGGGAAAAGTGGCTGCTCTATTCCACTGCTGGAGAACAAGGCATAGCGATTATGCAGCTAACCGACTAACGCCATTATTTAATACCAATTTTTCATAACTGAGATTCTAACAATTCATTCCAATATCGTAAATGTATTTCCTTGATGTCTGTACTCTGTTTGAAATCTAACTTCAGGTTTTTTGAGTAGCAATCTAAAAAAAGTTTTGGGACACTTAACAATCGTAAGTAGTATTTTAGTGAAGGAAGGATACCGTTAACAATCACTTCACAACCATGTCGCTTGCGGATTTGCTCAATTAATGGATTTACCGTCTTTGGGTCATCAACATTTGGATTTGCTGTAGTGAGTAAATAATAACGGCAGATAGGAGTCTCGGCAAATTTTTGATAAGCATCTTGAACAAGTGTTGATGAAATCTGGATGTTGTGTTTGATTTCTACTGCTTCAAAGAATTCCCCATTTTCATCCAGCACTTCAATGTCCCCAATTCCACCAGATTTGCTATCCGATGTGGTGTGACTCTTCAATGGTGGAAGTGTTTTACCTTTATATCTTTCAATTGACATCAACATTTCATAAGCAGAATAGATCGCTAGCACTGGGAGTCGTGAAGCACCAGCAACACGGTAGTTGAACGAGAAATGATAGTTAAGAAGATTTACTATATTATCTATTGTTATTGTGTCTGATTGTGGTATTTGAGCAGAACCTTCGTCAGACTTTTCCCATAAACCAAGTTGGACTGTACGGGTTGTGCTAAATAACTAATTGTAATATATTTTTTCACATAATTAAGGCGTTGTGCTCATTGTTTTTGTTCCATCCTTATGTTATCCTATAAGTCACTAAACAAAAGGAGACATAAGGATGGACTTACAGTTTACTTTACAACGTTATGCTTTGCAACTGAAAAATCAACCGCGCACCCTCCGTCGGGTTGCGCGGGTCTTCCAGAAGATCATGAAAACACTTTATGATACCCACTTCCCGAATGCCGAAGCACGCCGTCCGGGACGCAACCCCGACTCCCAAGATGCCGATATCCTCACAGTCGCATGGTTGCTTGAATACATCGGTGAAGACAGCGAGAACAAAGGGTATCAACGGATCAAGGCAGAACTGAAAACCGTCTTTCCGAACTTACCGGAGCGTTCGCGTTTCAATCGCCGACGGAGAAATCTTTGTGCCGCGAGTGAAGTGATCCGTCGTGCTTTGACGACCTACTTACCGAAGACAGAAGTCTTTATCGTGGATTCTTTTCCAGTCCCTGTCTGCGATTTCAAGCGTGCGAATACTTCAAAGTCTGATTTCAAGTGGGCAGATGGCACCGGAACTTATGCGACTTATGGACACTGTGCAACGAAAGGTCTTGGAACGTTTTTCGGTTTTCGCTGCAGCCTGATAACGACAGGTATCGGTGTTCCTGTTGACTTCTGTATGACCGCTGCGAATACAGATGACCGAGAGGTTCTTCGGCATCTTGCGGAGCAGGGCGAGTATCCGATTCTTCTTGGCGATAAAGGTTATATCTCTGAAGACCTTCAGACAGAACTCATGGAGACCGAAGGGAGCGTCTTATTACCGACGCTCAAACGCAATCAGAAGCGACAATATCCCGATGAGTTTCGTAAACTTCAAGTGCGGATACGTCGCCGCATTGAGACGACCATCGGTCAGTTGACAGACCAGTTTCATGTGTCTCGTGTGCGTGCGTTGAAGCATTGGGGGTTGCTGACGCGTATGAGCAATAAGTTCGGCAGTTGTCTGCTAGGTGCTTTCGTGAATCAATGTCTCGGACGCCCCTTGATGAAACTCAAAGACCTCGTTCTCGCATAAGGATATATCTATGCTTACAACATTAATTAGCACAAGTCGTGGACTGTCGCTTTTTCCATCAAATTAATCAGGGCAGCAAATATAGTATGAAGATATTTTTTCGGATCAGCTTGGTTTTCTTCAATGTCGTTGAGAATCTGCAGAAAAGCTTCTCTTACTGCTTTATCAAGAATTCTACCAGGATATGTTAGCGTATACGGATGAGCCTGTTCAAGCGAACGGGTCAGCCATCCGCTTCCGCTTTTCATAGCAAATCTTTGAAACTTTTTCGCGATGAAGGGTGTCACGTATGAGGTATCAAAACTTCTACCTGAGTAACCATTTGGAAGTTCTGTTTTATGATAGCGAACATCTTGGGTTGGTGTTTCAATTTTTTTGGTAACGGATGTAATTAGAACTGCAAGAACTGCTTTTTGGGATTCTGCTTTTTCAACGATTGTTTCAACCCATTTTTGTTGAGACTCCGAAAGTTCAGACTTTGTATTGTCTCCTGATTCTGCCAGTTGATACGCGTCTTCCAAAATTTTACGGACGTTATTCATCACTGTTCCTCAAATAGACGTAGTTCTGCACTTGGTATATCTGAAACACGCTGTCTGGCGTATTCACAGTATGTGGTGTTAATATCATACCCTATATAATGTCTACCCAATTTCTTACAAGCAACAGCAGTTGAGCCTGACCCCATGAACGGATCAAGCACCAATGAACCAGAAGGCGTGAGGAGGTGTAAAAATTCTTCCACAATTTCTACGGGATAAATTGCAGGGTGTTTATTTCCTTTGACAGCTGCTACAGACGTTTCAATCACATCTCGTTTGAGTTTATTCCCGTGCATCCGAATGATTGTGAAACCTTTATTTTTCAATTGTAGCGTGCGTCCGCCTATCTGACCGCCGAAGGGTTCAGCATGGATACCACGGATTTTCATCCGAAAATCGTAGGTCTGTCCTTGAAGTACCTCTTGGATAACTTCTGTAAGTTCTCGGCGTGCCATAGTTTTCTCTGCTTCCGATAGGTCGGATTCCGTGATGAGTTCAAAATATCGTTTCCCAAGTTTAGTGCTATCTTTTCTGTTTCGTTGTTTTGGCGTATTCTTCTCTGCTAAGAAAGCTTTGAAGTCATAGAAATAATCGTCTGATTTGGCAAAATGGAAGAAAGGTTCGGTACTACTAACAAGGCGGCGGCGAAATTGGCGTGGGGTTGGATTTCGTTTAACCCACGTGATTTCGTTGACGAGTTTAACCAATCCTGTCTCAGTTGCGGCAAGGGCAAATCGATAGGGAACAAGTAGCAGGTTGCTGTTCTTATACTTGTCACCTATATTGAACACAATACTGCCATCATTCTTGACAATCCTGATACATTCTCGGAAAAGACATAGCAACTTATCAATGTATTCGTTGACTTCTGTCTCATTACCCATACCACCGCCATAGTCGCGCTGCTGAAAGTAGGGCGGTGAGGTAATCACCAGTTGAACACTGCAATCTGGTAATTTTTGGATGAGTTCGAGGTTATCGCCGCACAGAATTTGGTCAATTGGGAGGGGTTTGTCAGTATTCTGAGGATTTTCAGGTGCGTATTGCATTTATTAATAATTGAAATCTAAGAACGTTTTTCGATGAGTCTACCGACAAAAAAGACTAAAACGCCGAGCGTTAGGAACCCCATCTCAACACCCATCGCTTTGGATTCACTGTAATCAAAAGGATTGACACAGCCTAAATAGAGTCCGGCTCCCAAGCAAACGATGCCCATCAGTTCCAAAGTTTTTCCGATATAGTACACGCATTCTCCAATACTGTTTGAAGAAAATAGGGCGGGGGTGTCGTCCCACGCCCTACAGCAACGGATTAGTAGAGGCTTTTGATGCGCCCCCATTGGATTAATTTTTGTTGCTTGTTGGGTTCAATTCTCGCAGTGAAGACGAGATCCGCAAGGAACTCATCTTCTTCAGTATAACCGTCCGGTGCCCATGTGATTCGATGTTGTAGCTGTCCGTTATCAACATCGTTGTAAGCGATACAGAACCCAATCGTATTGCCCTTGCTCGCGATGTCATCAAGTCGGAAACTTAACTCACATGTTTGCCCATCATTTCCCCATTCCACCCGTGTGAGCGGAGATTTGAGTACGCCTGTGTCATTACGCATCGGTATGTCAAAGCGATAGAGATCATCCTTGAGCCCTGAATGATGTGGATCCAGGTAAAGGATAAGATGGTCTTCGCGAAGAAGTTTTGTCTGACGCGTTTCGATTTGGTCGTCCGTCAGTTTAATCGCCACATAAAGGAATCCGTTCCGCCAGACGGCTGCGAAGGACCCCGTGAAATCGGGGGATTCATGCCAATGTTGCCCGCTAATTAGATCCTGTTCCATTTTCCCGGGGATCGCTATCTCCCAAGCTGGGTCATCAAGATAGCCATCTACGATAGGTGCAACAGGAGCAAGTTCTGCGTTATATTGAAAATTTTGAAGGTTTTCACCCATTATGTGTCCTAATGCATAAGACGTAATCATTAGCAAGAGGCTGAATGTGATAATTATCTGTTTGTTAAGGTTCATGAATTCCTCCTTTACCTGTTCACCTTTGTCAGAGGGTATCAATAGCATTACCTTAGTAGTTGTATTCTCCTTATCGCCGGCGTTGGATTGGACAAACATTTCAACATGAATCGAAAAATTTTGTTGCATCTATTCGTAATTTCTTCACTAATTATAAAGTATACCTTAAAACCTATTCTTTTATCCAATTAAAATTACAAATATCGGAAGTCAGACGTGTGAATATGTCTTTTTTTGAAAAATCAGTTGAATTTTTGAAAAAAATCTGTTATACTTTTAAAGCAGGTTTTAAAATCGAATTTTTTGTCCGATCTCAAATTTGAATAGAGAGGCAATCGGTTGTGAATAAAAGTACAAGAAGCATGGTGATATGGTGGGTGGTCATTGCCGGGATTGTAGTGCTCGGTATCTACCAACTATTTAACCGCAGAGATCCAGTTTACCAACTGGCAACCTCTGATTTTCATCAATATATAATAGACGACCCAAAGGTTTTTGACGGGTACCTCACGTTGGATGAAGAGTGGATTGAAGGGCGGTTTCATGAGAGTGCCATCGTGGACGTTAAAAATTATATTTGGCAGAACATGCCACCGGACGTGGCACTTCAGGAACGCGACGCGCATTTTCCGCCAAAGTGGAAAGGTGAGTTTAGAGCAAGCCGCGACCCGATTGATGATTATGATATCCAAGCGAAACTTAAAGAGAAAGATATAAACTATAATGTTAAGCCAGCATCTAAATTTCCACAGGGGTTGCTTATCTTCGGGACGACGATCGTACCGCTGCTCATCTTCTTAGGTCTGATGATTTTCTTATCCCGTCAAATGCAGGGCAGCGGAAATCGAGCGCTCTCTTTTGGAAAGAGCCGGGCACGGCTTCATTCTGAAAATCAAACAAAAATAACATTTGAAGATGTCGCTGGCGTGGATGAGGCAAAGGAAGCACTTGAGGAAGTTATCCAATTTCTGAAAACTCCGAAAAAGTTTGAACGTCTTGGTGGCAGAATTCCGAAGGGTGTACTGCTGATGGGACCTCCGGGTACGGGTAAGACAATGCTGGCGAAAGCGGTCGCGGGTGAAGCGGATGTGCCGTTCTATAGTATCAGTGGTTCCGATTTTGTAGAGATGTTTGTCGGTGTCGGTGCGTCTCGCGTGCGAGACCTATTTGAAATGGGTAAAAAGAATGCACCATGTATCATCTTTATTGACGAATTAGATGCCGTCGGTAGGCACCGCGGTGCAGGTATTGGCGGTGGACATGATGAGCGTGAACAGACCTTAAATCAACTTCTTGTTGAAATGCAGGGGTTTGAAGATGTCCTCGGCGTGATTCTGATTGCAGCAACGAACCGCCCGGATGTCTTGGATCCGGCACTGCTGCGACCCGGCAGATTTGACCGACAAATTGTTGTCGATCTCCCCGATGTTCGTGGGCGAGAAGCGATACTTAATGTACATACCAAACAGCCTTATAAACTCGCCGAAGATGTCAATTTAGGAATCTTGGCGAAGGCGACACCTGGCTTTTCTGGCGCGGACCTCGAAAATATGACCAACGAAGCCGCACTCCTCGCCGCAAGATGCGATAAAGAGCACATTGACATGATGTGCTTTGATGAAGCAAAGGACCGCGTGCTGATGGGACCTGAACGGCGGAGTCTTGTCATTAGTGACGAAGAGCGGCGCGTTACGGCGTATCATGAAGCCGGACACGCGCTGATGTTACACTTTGTGCCGGAGAGCGACCCGAATTATAAATGCACTATCGTTCCACGGGGTAGGGCGCTTGGCGTGACTGCTAAACTCCCGCTTGAAGAACGCCATAATATGAGCAAAAAGCGGCTGCTGGCGCATATTATTTTTGCACTCGGTGGCAGAGTTGCTGAAGAGATTATTTTTGGTGAACAGACCACCGGTGCGCAAAACGATTTCGAGCAGGCGACAGCACTTGCACGCCGAATGGTCACACAATGGGGAATGAGCCACATGGGACCGCTCACCTACGGCAGAAGAGATGAACAGGTTTTTCTCGGTAAGGAATTGAGCGTCCATCAGGATTATAGCGAGAAAACGGCTATCGAAATTGATAAAGCCGTCCATGACATCGTCACAGAATGCTATAAAAAGGCATGGGATATTTTGGAAACGAACCTTGAAGGATTAAAGTTGCTGGCAGACGCTTTATTAGAACGGGAAACGCTTGTTACAGAAGAAATTGATGAAATTCTCGGACCGAGACCCCAATTGCCTGCAAACTCCATTTTATGAACTGTCGTGGCAAGACGCTCACTTTAGGGGACCGCACGCATGTGATGGGAATATTGAACGTCACACCGGACTCCTTTTCCGATGGTGGGTGCTACTTTGATGTCCAGCGAGCTGTCGCACATACGCAATTGATGGTCCAAGAAGGCGCAACGCTCGTTGATATAGGCGGCGAATCATCACGTCCAGGGGCATTACCTGTATCCGTTGATGAAGAATTAGCACGCATACTCCCCGTCATTCGTGCGGTTGTTGACAGGGTTGACGTTCTTATTTCTGTCGATACATATAAAGCGGAAGTGGCTCAGCCAGCACTTGAGGCGGGCGCGCATCTTGTCAATGACATCACTGCCCTGCGCGCGGATGCCGCGATGGCATCGGTCGTTGCAAGAAGGGAAGCAGGGCTTATCCTGATGCATATAAAAGGGACACCGCGCACGATGCAGCAAGCACCGCAGTATGATGATGTTGTCAGTGAGGTTCACGCATCGCTGCAAGAAAGTATACGAATAGCTGAAGCACAAGGTGTCGCCGCTGAACGGATTATTATTGATCCCGGAATCGGATTTGGTAAGACAACGGCACATAATCTTGAACTCTTAAAACGTCTTTCAGAATTTCGATCGTTGAATAAACCGTTGCTCATCGGCACTTCACGGAAGTCGTTTATAGGAAATGTTTTAGGGCTGCCTATAAGTGAGCGCGTTGAAGGTACCGCAGCGACAGTGTGTTGGGCAATCGCACACGGTGCTGATATTGTGCGGGTTCATGATGTCAAAGCAAACGTCCGTGCTGCACTGATGACGGATGCACTTTATAGATAAATCATTCGATGCACCAAAAAAAAATATACGGAATCGGCATTGATATTGTTGAAGTCACACGGATTCAGGAAGCGTCCTGTCGGTGGGGTACACGATTTGAGGAACGGATCTACACCCATCAAGAACTTACATATTGTGGGGATACCCCCTCTCGCTACTGGCGGCTTGCCGCCCGTTTTGCTGCTAAAGAGGCGACACTCAAGGCACTTGGGACTGGCTTGACAACCGGTATGCGTTGGCAAGATGTAGAAATTCAGGCTGATGCCGTCGGGAAACCGCAAATCGTCTTACACGGTGAAGTTCGGCGTTATGCTCACGCGCAGAATATCAGTGCCGTGTTCGTTTCGATGTCCCATACGAATACGTATGCTGTAGCACAAGTGACGCTATGCACCGTATAACTTAACTTAATCTGTATTCTCCACCTGATTTCTATATTTTTTCAAAAATGAGGATCCACGCGCATTCCTTCGTATGAGGTTAAAAATGAAATACGTCCGCGATTGTCCTGTAAACGTCTTACTTTGCTGCATTGTCTATTTTTCTGTATTGAACGGTATCGCTTCGGCAGCAAATACAACAGCCGCAGCAGATGGATTTCTTAAACAGCTGCTAAGTGCTGAGCAACAGGGAATGGGGGGGAGTTTCGTTGGCACAAGCCACGGGGCAAATGCCCTTGGTAGTAACCCCGCGGGTATCAGTATGGCGGAGGGGAACCGATTTGTTATCCACGCAACCCGTTTTCCACGGACGCTTGCCCTGCTTTCTAAACCGAATCAGAATGCTAATTACGAGGATTATAGTCACTACGAGTGGCGTGCGTATGGTATTGAAACGCTGAATTATGCATTCCCAATGGGCAAATTCGGTGCTATTGGGTTCGGACTCGCGTTTGAACAAGCGGGGCCCTTTCGCCGAGTTGATCATAGTGGAAAAGCACTCAACAGCTTTCCAGAAAATAACCTCGCTATCGGTTTCAGTTACGGACTTAAGTTATTTGGGGGCACCCGTGTTGGGTTCGATACGAAATGGCTCCGCTCTAAAGTCGCTGATGCTGACGGAACGGAACATCTTGGACATGGATATGCCCATAATGTCGGTATTAGCCAACGAATTGGCGACAGCACTGTGGTGGGGCTCGTTGCAAGAAACTTGAGCAATGGGCTTTCCTTTTCTGAACCTTCTATTCCAGACGCAATGGCGCGTACAATTGTTGCCGGCATTGCCCATCAGCACCAAATATCGGATGTAACGCTGCTGATCGGTTTAGATGTCCATTCTCCGTTCCGCGATGGTATCCGCGCAAATGTCGGGGGTGAAGTGTGGTACCGGCATAGGTTCGGTATCAGAATTGGGTACCTCAGACACGCCGAAAACCGTTATACGCGAGTGTTTCTCTTAGAAGATAGCACATTTGAAGCAGAAGAACGACTTTGGAAAGCGGAGGGGTTCTGTTTTGGACTCGGTGTTCGACTTGGAGAGATAATACTCAACGCTGGATATACGCCGCAATTCAGACCTATAGCGACAGAGAATGAACGTGTCCACGTTGTTCAAGGGGAAACTGTGTACACCTTTTCAATCGGCAGAACTTTTGACAAGCCGATGCTGTTATTGTGATGTATGTCTGACCAATACAGAACTGTGGCAGGCATTGCCCACGCGTATTACGTTGTAAAGAAATCCCGATTTTTTGGATATGAACCGGATCCTATCGTCGAAATTCAGATCCGTTAAAGAATGCTTGAAACCTTCCAAGCACGACTCCAAGGTTATGGAATTGAAATGTGATAATGCCCATCATGTTTAATTGGAGGAATTTCGTAGTGAAAAATGTTGAGATAAAATATACAACGACCCATGAGTGGATTGAGGTTTTTGATTCAGGGGAGTGTAACGTCGGAATCACTGAACGGATTCAGGATGTCTACGGCAGTATTGTTTTTATAGAGTTGCCGATTCCTGGCGAATACGAACAGGGAGAGATTATCGGGCGCATTGAGACCTCAGATGGACGCAATTTCTATATCTATGCACCGGTGAGCGGCGAAGTTTATGAAGTCAATACTGCCCTCGATGACGATATTGAATTGCTGAATCGTTTTCCAGAGGGTGATGGATGGATTTGTAAATTCTATATGGAAAATCCGAGCGAAAAAGGTGCGCTTCTCAGTCTGCGTGAATACGAGGCGCATGAAGAGGAAGAACTCAACGAAGAAGAATACTTGCCAGAAACCGATTTTTACGAAAACGTTGAGGATTATTGAGTTAGCGATATTCTGTAAACGGTCTATTCTATCACAGAAGTAATGAAAATACGTCTTACGATGCTCAGTTTAGGGACTGGTAGCACAGTTTCTATCTGGTAGCCTAAGTTGTTTAAGAGTTTACTGAGATCGCGAAGGTCTATGAACGCCGCTTTTGGTGCGCATGTCCGTAAGTTGGCTAAAATCTCAGCGTCTTGAGAGTTATCTTTGATGAGATTAATGCCGTAAGGTAAGTCGGTTGCGATCGCGTCGAATTGTCCGTGCACCTGTCTTGCATCGCCTAACGCGACATCTGCTGTGAGTCCAAAATGCTGAAGGTTCTTCGTCGTCGCGCCGATCATCCGTACGTTAGTGTCATAACCAACTGCCCGGATGCCGCTATGCGCGGCAGACATAACGATTGTTCCGGTACCGCAGCACGGGTCGAGTAGGCTATCCCCGGGGCGCGCCACTAAATTGACAAGGACGCGCGCAAGTCGTGCCGGTAAAGAACTTGAAGTTACATAAGGACGTTGGTTATGCGCAAGCCACATATTATCAGATTCGGAGAGGCGTCGTCCGAACCAGATTTTTTCAGCCGTGAGAACGACCAGAAAGGTAACCTGTGGACTGCTTAGGTTCGCGTTCCCGCTAATAATGCTACCGATGTCCCGTGCCAGTTCCATAGAGTTTACCTTGAGACTCCGAGGTTTTTTCACGATGGACACCCGAAATTCGTCAGCGTGTAAACCCGCGGATCGGATGTCTGCTCGGAGTTCAGTAAGGCTCGTTGTTTCAAAAAGGACTTCGCTACAACTCTTTAGATACGCACCATGAGAGACATCAACGCCGTGTTCCGAAATCGCGATGCCGTGTGCGTTTGGGGCAGATCCAGTCATAGCAATACACTCGGCAGTGACTAATTCTGTGAGTCGATCTGGTATCGCTGTAAGATAGAGGTATATCGGTTTTGCTGGCGATGGCATCCTTTTGTAGCACTCCAAAGCAGATGTAAATTTAATGAGAGACCGATTCAAACAATTTATTATATCACTATTAGCGGCAAAACTGCAATTAGATACCACAAAGGAATACTATGTCACAGACAGAAAAAGTCCGGATTGGACACAGTCCGGATTCCGATGATGCGTTTATGTTCTACGCCCTTGCTAAGGGGCTAATTCCAACGGACCCTTTTGAGATCGTTCATGTTATCGAAGATATTGAGACTTTAAATCGGCGCGCCCTCGCTGCTGAGCTTGAGGTCACAGCGATCTCCGTTCACGCTTACGCTTATGTTGCGAAGGATTACGCGCTCATGCCTTGTGGCGCAAGTATTGGTGACCGTTATGGGCCACTTGTTGTCTCCAAGACACCGATGGACACCCTGGAAGGTAAACGTGTCGCTATCCCTGGCGAAATGACAACGGCTTACCTTACGCTTAGCCTGTTCCAACCCAATTTTGAGGCAGAAACCCGCCCATTTGATAAAATATTAGAGGCTGTCCAAAGAGACGAAGTGGACGCTGGGCTCATTATTCATGAGGGACAGTTGACTTATGCACGCGAAGGACTCCACAAAGTTATTGACTTGGGGGAGTGGTGGTATGAGGAGACAGGACTCCCGTTACCGCTCGGTGCTAACGTTATTCGCCGTAATCTCGGTGCCGAGAAGATACATAAGATAACGACTCTGCTTAAACAGAGCATTCAGTACTCACTTGACCATCGGGCGCGCGGGTTAGAATATGCGATGACCTACGCGCGGGATATGGAGACTGCGCTCGCTGACAAGTTCGTCGGAATGTACGTCAATGACTACACACTCGATTATGGCGATAAAGGAAGAGCGGGGGTCCGTGAATTGCTCGACCGCGGCAACGCTGCAGGGATTATACCGCACCGTGTAGATGCTGACTTTGTTACACTCGAATAGTCTCCTAATACTATTTCTCGCAAGGCGAGGTGTTACACTTCGCCTTATATTTCCGAGACAAAACCATGGACACCAAACGCCGGAGACTTTTCCACTTAGAGGACGCTGCTGGCAAGAAACTTGCACATGGCGTGTTATATGATGAAGGAAATGTACAAGTGTTGTGGCGGATAGATCGTGGTTACACCGCGGAGCAGTATGCTTCTCTTAATTTAGTATTGGACTTGATGCCCGGAGTTACAGTGTTGCGCCTCGAAGATACTGAGCCGGCATCAGAAAATAGCAGAGAGTAAACGCAAGTTAGAACGGCGGGGTTTAACTTTTCTAACGGAGCCGCCGATCTCCGAGTTTAATGATCGCTCCGTTCTCCTGAGCGATGTACATATAACCGAGGCCATCTAATGTTACACCCTCTTGCTCATCACCCGGTAAGAGGTATCTACTTAAAATTGTGCCCTCCCGACTCATTTCGACTAAAAGATTGGTTGTATCGCTAATTAGGACCAAGACATCGTCTTGAGGATCATAGGCGATACCAGAGATGTCGATGAAGTTCATCTTATAAGCGTTAATGATAGAGGCATCCGCGATTGCCCCTGTTTCACTGCGAAGTGGCACAACGACTTCACATACAACTGAAGGCTCATCTTTTGCCTTAAGACTGAAAGATTGGTTGCCGACCCAAAAGGTACCGCCCTCCGGATGCGAAGCATCGGGTACAAAAGTAATTGCCTCAATGCCCATACCGCCTTTTTTCAACAGGAGTTCCCCTTTAAAATCTCTGAGGATTCTGAATTGTCTCTGAATTGTGAGCGTTTCCGGGTCAATCTCTATGATGGTTTCATCGTCTTCAATAGCTGCATACAGCAGACCTGTCCCCGGATCCATTGTAATGCCTTCGATGTCAAGTTCATTTAACCCTTTTGCTTGGATGAATGTTCCGTGTAGATTAATCTCATGGATGCTGCCTGAGTCATCAGCGACAAACAGGCTTCGCCGAGCTGGGTGATAGGTAATGCCAGAAGGTTCTGCGATCTGTGCTTTTGTAATACTCCCGATCCAATTATAAGGGAGCGGTATCGGGCGCGAATCCGCTGTCTGTTGTGTCGCAGACTGTTCCATTTGCACTAAGAAGTAGACGAGCAGGCCACTGACACTTATGATCATAATGACGAGGAGCACTCTTTTGTAGGACATCAGGGTTCCTCCACGTTCGATTTATTTAAAGGTGCGCTTTGCAAGACTGTACTTCTACTTTACCATGTTTTTTCCAGTGAATCAAGAAAAAACGAAAGTACTTAATATCAACGTAAACCGGGTTAAAAGTTCTTACTTGATTGCGTGATTAAGGCAATCTGCAGAAAATTTTATGTTTTCCTTGACATACTGTTTCTGCTAATGGTATTATATTTTAACTTGTAATTCGTTGCAAGTTACGCCTGAAAATAAGGAGCGGGTTATGACCAATATGCCGAGGCTCGTCGTTGAAGTCTTTGAACATGTGAATTTTCACGGACGCAAGTTGACGTTAATCGAATCGGTGCCGAATACCAGTGTGATTGGGGCTCAAGATATTATCTCTTCGATTAAGATTTATAAAGGGCCAGGATTCAACGCGTCGCCAAACTACAAAGCCATTTTTCATGAGCATGAGAATTATAAGGGGCGTCGATTGGTTCTCGCGCCTGGGTTTTATCCGAATATTCATGACATCCCCTACAATTTCGGAGATGCGATTACGGCTATCAGTTTTAGCCCATCGGCACACCCGACCCCACCCGAATATGGGGCTGTCCCTGTTATCATTGAAGTGTTTCGCGACGTAGACTATAGCGGTCAGCGGAGCGTCGTTATGCGCGATGTCAGTTCCATATTTGAGATCGGTATGAACGATACGATTTCGTCGATTCGCATCCAGCGGGGCCCGAGTTTTCCGTTCAGTGGATGCCATGTTATTTTTTATGAGCATGTGAATTTTGAAGGACGGCGATTGAACTTAAGCTTGAACTCACGAGAATTTCAGTTGGGACTTCGGAACTTGAGAACGCTTCCACATTCGCAATCATTTTCGGATATTATCTCTTCCATAAAGATTGTACCGTTAGGTATATTTCGGGTTCTTATTGTTGTCAGTGATAGTTTGACAGGCGAACCTGCGGTGTTAGAGTCGCTGACCACCATTGAAGGGTTGGAATTCCAATTTACAACTGTAAATATTAACGACAATCCTGAGAATCGCGGAGATCCTAACAACGCGGTTAAGCTTTCAAGCATCACGCTTTCTAATTACGACATCATTTGGTTTACATGGAACGCGCCCGGACATGATGGTGAATATTTCGTTGAAGATGCTGAGCAAGCCATCCAGGAATTTGTTCGAAAAGGTGGGGTTGTCTGGGCTTCGGCAATGGATAATCATATCGTACCGCCTGATGGTGTGCATACGTCTGAGCCGCAGTGGCGTGGCGATTGGTTGCCCGTCAATAGACATCCCATTCGCGTGATTAATTCCGAAGATGTAAATGTCACTGTCACCGATGATGGACAGAAAACCGGCATGTTTACCTGGCCCCACAAAATCAATGTAGATACCTTGATAACCGACGATCACTGGGTAACAGATGATCGGAGTTACCGAAAATTGGCAGTCAGAGAGGATAACGGTGATGCTGTAAGTGTGCAGCTGCAGTGGGGCGAAGGCTATTACGTCACGTTTGCTGTGGATACCCGTGATGCGCATCGCACCACCATGGCGAAACCTCTCATTGAGAATGCGCTATGTTACTTAGCAAACCTTGCGTGGCAGACATCTCCACGTCAACCGCTCAAAGGGCGATACCGGACACACCTCAGTGACGAGAAGATATTCCGGTAAGATTGTAGGCGTGCTTAGAAAGCGCGCCGTGTGCCTTCGTGCTATCATCCTATAGGAGAATTGAATGCGTTTCATTGCTGTTATCGTCTTCTTAATTGTTGTGGCAGTCGCCGTTGGCTGGTTTGCCTTTGGAAAACTTGACAGTTTTGGGCAGGACAATATAATGAGATGGTTAACATTTGTTCTGATCATATTGTTCGCTATTTTGGCTGCCTTTGCTGCTGCTGTTATACGCTACCGGATACCGAAAGCCGATGTCGCGCTCGTGCGAACAGGTGGTGCTAAAGAGAAAATCAATATCACCAAAGGGCTCTGGGTTAACACGATTATCCATGAAATCAAAGAAATCTCGCTCAACACGATGCGGATTGAGGTCATTCGCGAAGGGACAGAGGCTTTGATTACTTATGACTTCAACCGTGGTGATGTCGAAGTCGTTTTTTATCTTAAAGTTGAACCCATAGAAGATGATGTTTTACGCGCCGCACAAGCTCTGGGTGATAAATCCATGACACCGGAGACAGTGCGTGAGCTCATTGAACCTAAGCTCGAAGGCGCGTTGCGAAGCGTCGCGGCTGAAAGTCAAATCCAAGACCTCCTTCAGAAACGTCAAGAGTTTGCTGATAAAGTGCAAGAGGCATGCGGCGAAGATTTAGAAACCCAAAACGGCTTGACGCTTGAGACGGTATCTATTATACGTGTAGACCAAACCCCTGTTGATACGCTTGATGCTGAAAACCGGTTTGATGCTGTCGGTATTCGTGAAATCACTGAAATCACAGCAGATCAATATCGTGAAAAAGTCGACATTGAGCAGCGGAAAGAGGTTGCTGTCGTTCAGATTGAAGTCAGTGCCCGTATAGAGAAACTTGAGGCTGAACAGGAACAGGCATGGGCAGAATCCGACCAGCAAAAAAATATCGCCATCTATGCCGCTGAACGGGAGGCGGAGACCATAAAGTTCCAATTTGAGATGGAACAGAGTGTGCAAGAGCGTGAGTATGAGATGAAGCAAGAGGTCGAGCGCGCACGTATCACACAAGAACAGGTCGTCCAAGAACGCGAAATTGAGATGAATCGGGATGTTGAAGTCGCCCGTGTCCAGCAGGAACAGATTGTCGCAGAACGTGAGATTGAGAAAAACCTCATCGTCGAAACGCAACAGATTGAACAATCTAAAGTCGTCCAACTCGCTGAAATTGAACAGTTCCTCACTGTCCAGCTACAGAAAATTGAGCAGGAGCAGGCGATTGAGGTGCGTGAGATAGAGAAAGTATTGACGGTGGAAAAAGCGCGCATTGCCCAAGAAGAGGGTGTGATGCTCCGAGATATTGAGCGTGAATTGGTCGTTCAGACAGAACGCTTCGCTCAAGAGCAACAGGTCATGCAGCGCGAGATTGAGAAGAACCTCGTCGTTGAAACCGCACAGATTGACCAACTCCGGCAGGTAGAACTCGCCGAGATTGCTAAAACATTAGCAGTAGAGATCTCCCGCATTTCGGCAGATCAACAGGAACAAATCCGAGGGATCGAAAAGGAATTGGCGGTAGAGAAGGCTCGTATTGCGCAAGAAGAGGGTGTATCTTTGCGAGATATTGAGCGTGAGTTGATAGTTCAGACGGAACGCTTCAGTCAAGAGCAACAGGTTCAACAGCGCGAGATTGAGAAGAACCTCGTCGTCGAAACCGCTCAAATTGACCAGATGCGACACGTGGAACTCGCTGAGATCGCTAAAATGTTGAATGTGGAGCAGTCGCGTATCGGACAGGAATTACGTGTTGCCTTAACTGATGAAGATCGGAAAATCGACGTTGCCCATAAACAGCAGGTAACCGCACTCGCGGAGAAGGAAAAGTTAGTTGCGGAAGCCGAACGTATGGGTGCGGAAGTGAATGTGACGGCCACGGAAGAGGTAATGTCAGCGGAGTGGCAGCGTGAAGTTGCAGTCATCGGTGCAGAAGCGCAAGCACAGCCGATTGAACGTCTCGCTGACGCGGTACTCGCTGAAGCGCGTGCGAAAGCACAGGGTGAGATGGCGGAATATGAAGCGCGGAATGTCGCTGAACAACGGGTGCTTGTCCAAGAAGCGATCTTGGAACTCATTAATGATGCCGATGATATTATCGAACAGATGATGAGGCCGGTTGAGAAAATCGAAAGTATCAAGATTTTGGATATGGGTAACACCGATGGGCAAGGCGGAATCAACCGAAGCAGTATGGGTAGACTCGCAAATGCCTTGCTGGATACAGGGGCGATCTCTCCGATGCTTAAGGAACTGTTTAACTTTGCGGATGTAGATGCCCAACAAATTACAGACAAAATTGCTGAGTATCTGGCGGATCTCGTGAATCGTCCAAGTTGATTTTCTCGCTGTACCGAAAGTATGAGTTTTTTATAGCATCCTTGGGCGCGACTCCTAATCGCACCCGCCTTTGTGAGGGAAAACATGCGACGTGAGAGACGACAAACATCAGCAAGACGGCATAAAAGCCAGAGGTGTCGCACTTGTCGTTCGAGTAATGGGAAACGCGTTTGTCCGGCCCTCAGCGGTATGTTAATCTGTCCGGAATGCTGTAGAGCCAAACGTGCAAAGATTCCGGGGTGCGATGCGAAATGTCGCTACTACGCACCACTCGTCGTATCAAGTAGAGTTCGTAAGAAATCAAATTTTCCGATCCATCGGTGTTTGATCAGTCGTTCTAAAGATACAGGTATGTTAATCGTCGTTGGTACTCGAAAACGCCCGGATGGAAACTTGAAAGCGATGTTTCTCTTGCTTGATCTATGGAAGAAAGGTATCCGAGACTGTTTTTTTGATGCGAACCTCTCGGAAAAGCAGTTTGAGAAAGTTTCACAAAGAATCGCGAAGAGTTACAACCTTGATGAACCGTTAGATCTGCACCACGCAGATGAACCTGAGGAAGTTATTCGGGTACCGAAGGATACGCTTATTATTGAAGCGGATAACGCGATTCACTTGGATAAAGGCGTGAACATTGTTGATCACGAGGAAGCCTCCGGTGGCAAAGCTATTGATAGTGCACCGGGCGCGCGCGCGATGCACGAAATTTATATCCCCAAAACTGGGAAGTGGTACCTCTGGGCGCGAGTTTTCTTTGAATATAGCAAAGACTCGTATTGGATCGGTATGGATGACGCGCAGCCGAAGCCGTGGGATAGGGATGGCGGTCCAGGGGCGATAAAAATTTGGTCCGAACCTGATGATACCTCTAAGTGGGGACGCTGGCTCTGGGATACCGCATCAGACGACACAACGAACAGATCGCGCAACACACCTGCTTTTTTTCATATCAAACGAACGGGTTACTATCGCTTCTGGTCTAAAGGGCGCGAAGCCGGTTCACGCTTGGATCAGATTTTGCTCACCCGCGCCCGCGATTTCAACGCGCAAACTGAGACAGAAGGAAAACCCCTGCGACTCAGGTATTCACCACACCTCTACGAGCCTGCCTCCATTCATGAATGTCGAAAACTTATTCGACATGCTGTGCAAATCGCGACGGCTGTCGATACGGAAATACCTTGGGAATTCAAATACTGGATCCGAGATATCTGGGGCGACATCACCCGATTCCCTGAAACGGAAGGGTCGCTCTACAAATGTCCGAAATGCGCGGCGGATCTACCACAACAAGCGGTTGATCTGATCATACAACATGCCCAATCCGATGATATTCAGTTCTATATCTTATGCCGGAAGTGCGGAGGCGAATTTGATTAAGCCGGTTGTCATCCCTCGTTATTTTTTACATTTTATGCAAATTATGCAAATAAGAACTTGGCAGAAACTGATGATTAGCATCGTCAGCTTACACATCTTTTTTCTTTTTTCTCCGTTAAGCATCGCCGCCCCTCCGAATCCTTATCTCTTTTTTAATGAAGATTCTACGAGTGGTGAATTGGTACCCAAGGCACCTCAAAGCGGCGTTGAATTTCTTGAAAGATTGGAAGGCTGTTGTTTCGCCAACGCGCAAGGGGTTTTGCAGTCTGACGGTATAGAATATGTGCTCGCCTTGAAGATAGATTTCAGCGACATGCCAGGGCGCAGAGACGGGGCTGCGTTCGATAAATATCTCTTCGCAACAGAAGGCGTTTCTCTCAAAACTTATTATCGCGAAAATTCCTATGGGCAGATGGATATACAACCAGGGCCGATGGGAGGTGTCCTTCCGAGAGGGAACACTTGGATTCGCGCGAAAAAACCGATGACGTATTACGGCGAAGGTGTCCGAATCTTGGAACGTTATCGGGAATTGGTGCGCGAGGCTTGCGAGGCGGTAGATGCAACAGTTGATTTTTCGCAATACGATAGAGACAATGATGGCATCGTGGATCATGTTTTCCTAATCCATTCAGGGAATGACGAAGCCTCTACTAATGTCATTGATGACATCCAGTCCCTTCTCATACCTGCTGTGAACGCTGTTCATGATGGTGTCCGCGTCAATACCGCTGCAATTGTTGCTGAAGAACCAGATTTTGAGCACCCACACTTAGGTATCTACTTTCACGAATTCTTTCACGATTTCGGTGCGCCTGATGTTTACGGAGTCTTCAGAGGTCCATACGACCATAAATGGGGATTGATGGGTGCCTTCGGTCCCTATCAAGGCCCTGAGGCGTTTGGGATTGGAAATGGCTTGGAACCGAGTCATATCACGGGGTATCTCAAATGGGATTTTGATGCAAGACCTCAAAATGGTCGCCTCGGTTGGATCCAACCCGTTGAGATAACCGAAAACCAGAAAATTGATGTGCCCAGTTTTGAACTCGGTCCCAAAACCAATAAGCTTTTCAAAATTGATATCCATTCGTCAAGAAACCCAGAGGCTGGGGAAGCAACGGAATTTTTTCTTATAGAAAACCGGAACAAGGTGTCAGGTGCAACCTTTGATACCTATCTACCAGAATCAGGCATCCTCATCTGGCACATTGATGAAACAGATCCCTACCCGGTTGGCACTTATGATGCCTCGCATCAGGTATGGCTCGAAGATCCGACAGACCCTGAGCATCTCGGTACCTATCAACAAGACGGAATTGAATCTATAAATGTGCTAACGATAACCGATGGTGCTGCTTATTCTTTAGATGATGGACATACAGCCTTTACACCTGGCACAGTCCCGAATAGCAATGCAAACGATGGTACTGTTACCGGTATCTCTATTACGAACATAGGCGCGGAAGGGCTAACGATCCCGATGCTGATATCTTTTGGGGACACTTACGAACCTAATGATACAATTGTGACAGCCTTTCCTATCATGTATGGCGAAACTTATGAGTCTTTCATTTTCGACGCGACGGATGTCCGCGATGTCTATGAACTGCAAGCTGTCCGTGGAATTACGCTTTTAGTGACATTGGCTGATATTCCACCGAATAATAAATATCGGTTATCTCTCCATGCGGCGACTGGCGAAGTGTACGCTACGGGTGAAAATGCGACTGAAATTGCTGGATTGAAACTCATTTACCAACCGGATAGGACAGACACATTCTACCTCGTTGTAGAATCGGAGGAAGGATTCAGCAGTGTGGACTCTTACCGGTTGCGGGTCGAACAGCTTCAGGCGGAAACACTTGCCTTTGAGGAGACACGCGTCTATCCGAACCCACTGCGTCTTGCGAGTGAAACGCTGACGTTCGCTTATCGGCTCTCTGCCTCTCAAATCGTGGATAACGTTGACCTTGAGATATTTACACCTACAGGTGCGCTTGTCTATAAAGAAGCACACCAAAACGTATTTTCACAAGGGAAATTCGAGTGGCGCGGTGCGAATCTGAGGGGTACGCCTGTTGCATCTGGCATCTATATCTATCGCATCTCCGCAAAGCAGGCGGCGTTACTTATCCAAGAAATTGGAAAGTTCAGCGTTGTGAAGTAAGTTCTACGAATTCTTCTTAGATATTTCTTGACTAAAAATTGGAGTTATGCTAATTTGTAAAATATATTCAGTTTTAGACGCGCCATTTGGACTTTACTCCGGCGTTCTCAAAATTAGTTGTAAAACTAATGTACTGATCGGTTGAGTATCCCGGGATGCCAAGTCAACTACCCAAGCCTAAAGACTTGGGCTTGTTAAAGCCTAAGTCTCGTGCTTCGTTCTTGTTTCTCGCTTCACAGAGGGTGGTAACCCACCGCTCTCCACGAAGCCCCGCAGCAGGGCTAAAATGAGTTTCTCGCTGGCGGTTAAGCCTAAAAAGTGCGAGTGTGTCTCTCTCAAGCATCCGTCTGTTTCTTTTCCGTATCGTGCTGTAGCTTTACACGAGTCGCACACGGGGGTAGCGAAACAGCAGCATAACTCGCAACCGGACACTACAAGGAATAGTATAACATTTTTGAAGTTACTTGTCAAAAAAAAGGAGCGGGCATTCCTCCCAAACTTTAAAGTTTGGGCTTCCTGCCCGAAGATTAGGTGAAAAGAACTTGCCATTCGTTGAATGGTAACCAAGGAGGCAATATTATCAATGAAATGGTTGAATAAATTCACAGCACTCAATTTCGTCTTACTATTTGCACTCGCGTTTAGCGTTGCAGGTTGCGGTACCGCCCTCAGCAATCTGTCGCCGATTCAGCCTGTGCATAATATAGCAAAAGCGAAGATGGAACAGAGTGAAAAACCGAACGAAGAGGTGGTTGTTCCAGCTGTCCCCGCTGAGGCACTCGCGAAACCGGTGTTGGACAAATACGGTATGGAGACTGTCGGATTCTGGATCGGGAAAGCACGCGATGCGAATATGGAAGTGTTAACCTACATCTTCGCGTTCGATGAATATGCACACGCCGAAGACCAATGGATTAACTTCCTCGGTGAGTGGCAGGAGACTCAAAATCAGATTGAGCTCGGCACGGGTGAAGATAGGAAGATCGTTGATGTCATCATGATGTCTGACCATCCACAGCTCTTTGACGTTCAGTCAAGACAGCCAATTCTAACCAAAACGGTGGATGGGATTACCGTTTCTATCGCATATTGGCGACGGCCGGACTTAGACCGGAAGTACAATCGTGGGAACGCATTTTCACCTTTTTATGAGACCGAAGCACTTCACCAAGGCGACAAAACAGATGTGTTTTATGTGAAGATTACTAACAATCGGAACGAAAATATCATCTTTGATGTCAAAAAATGCCAGATCATCGATCAGGGCGAGAATATCTATCACGGGCTGAATTACAAAGATTTAGATGAACGTCTTCTCTACATGGCACGTGCATCAGGACTTTATGTCAAAAATGGAATGGAAATCGCACGGCGGATTTTGATCGAAAAACGGATGTCTGTTGTTGAAAAACAGGTGGGTGCACACCGAACAGGCGTACCGCCCGGTAAAAGTGCGGAAGGTTTCTTGCCGTTTGTACAAACCAAGTATAACGCTCTGGAATTAAAGGTCATCCTACCTATCGAGAAGGCACCACCGCCGGGCGCGGCGCAACGGTATCAAACTTTAGAATTCGAGTTCCCGTTCACACATGATCGTGGCATTCGCGTTGCCCAACCATCGCCGAAGCGTTATTAGGCTATCTTGCGGCACACTCCCGTGCTTGCCAATTTCGAGGTAGCTGCACTACGCTGGAAAAGAAACGACGCGTACATATTTAGATGCTCGCTGTGACCTATACGGCGGGCATCTTTTTTATTCTTCCACAATTTCGCAGTCTGGTAGGGAACCGAGAAACTGCTTTCCATAATTTCTGGTCTTGATTCGTGGATCAAGAATAACGACAATCCCTTTGTCGGTTTGTGTGCGAATCAACCGTCCAAAACCCTGTTTGAGACGTAAAATTGCCTCCGGTAAACTGAACTCAAAAAACTCATTTCCGCCACTTTCCTTGATCTGTTTCACCCGCGCTTCCATCACTGGATGTGTCGGCACCTCAAACGGCAATCGAGTTATGATAACATTGCTGAGGGCTTCGCCGCGTACATCAACCCCCTCCCAGAAGCTGGACGTTCCAAATAAAACGGAGTCCGTATCCTCACGGAAAGCTTGCAGCATGTCCGTCCGAGAGAGTTCACCCCCTTGTTTGAAAGTACTAATTCCCATATCTTCTAAGTCGGGTGCGACAGCATCATAGACTTCGTCCATCATCTTGTAACTTGTAAAAAGGACGAACGCTTTGCCGTGGGTCAGCTTAAGGTAATGTTCAATTTTAGCAATCACTGCCGGTATAAATTCGCTGCTTTTCGGGTCTGGCATGCCCTTCGGAATATGAATTTGAACCTGCTTTTTAAAATCGAACGGTGAGTGGGCAAGGAGTTCGCGACACTCACTTATCCCGACCCGCGCTTTAAAATAAGCAAAGTTGCGATTCGTGGAGAGCGTGGCACTTGTCATCACGACGCTATTTTTCTCTGTGAACAGGTGATCTTGTAGCATCTGGTTTATATTCGCTGGTGTGGCGTTTAAGAGGATACGCGGTGTCCGACCGCGTGTTGATATTTCTGCCCAATAGACATAATCTGGATCGTTTTGCCGGATGATCATATCCAATTCGTCCCGAAGACGTTGACAATTGCGATAGTGGGCAGTAATCTCCTGTTCGTCATCGTCTGTTGTAGTATCGTCTCGGAGACGTTTCAGCGTTCGCTCAATGTCCAGAAGCGGGGCATCCAATACGTTTTCGACAAAATCACCTTTATTAATACGCTCCGTAAGCGTGCCACCGCGTCCGCCACCCTCAATTGCTCCGATAGCATTAACGATACTGTTGAAAAGCTTATTCGTCTGTTCACGCGCGTCTACAATTTGATCCTTTAATTGTGGCGAGTTGAAATGTGTTGCCAAGCCGTCTTTGCTCCGTTCATTGTAGAGAGAATCGAGAAACCATTTAACACGCGTATTGTTGAAGTTGACGCTTGCGTGGCTGGTTGCTGTCGCTTCGAGATGATGCGCTTCATCAATGATGAGATAGTCGTAATCAGGCAAGATGCCGGTCGCTGCGTCGCTATTTTTACGGATTGTGAGATCGCTGAAAAGGAGGTGATGGTTTACGATGAGCAGGTCGGCGTTGTGCATCTCTCTTCGGACTTTGAAATAGAAGCAAGTATCGTAGGTTTCACAGTTGCGCCCGAGACAGTTGTCCCTGTCAGAAGCAACCTTATCCCAAACCTGAGAGTTAGGCTGCCATGACAAGTCTGCCCGACTGCCATCCACTGTTAGGTTGACCCATTCTTTAATTTCTGCGACTTCATCTACTTCTTCGAGCGTATCAAACAAACCCCGTTCATAACTGAGTAAATTTTTGAGTCGTCTTCGCGAGAGATAATTGCGTCTCCCTTTTGCGAGTACGACGTTGAAGTCGCGAGGGAGGACCCGCTGCAGAAACGGAATATCTTTTGTGACGAGTTGTTCTTGTAGACTGATGGTGTTCGTCGAAATGACGACTGTTTGTTCTGCTCTAAGTGCAAGCGAAATCGCGGGAATCAGATAAGCGAAGCTTTTGCCTACACCTGTTCCAGCTTCAACAATCAGGTGTTCGGCATCCGTCAAGGCTCGAGACACTTCGTGTGCCATCTGAAGTTGCTCTTGCCGGAATTCGTACCCGTCAAGATGTTCTGAAATAAGACCGCCGGGACTAAAAATTTCTCTGAGCGTCAGGGATGTTGATGTTGTCATATATTTGCATCTCACGGCGCGAGGTTTAGCACCGGGCAGTTTGAAGTGTGCGTAAATCGAATTGAGCAGATGCTCGCGCTTTGGTTTCCGTATCTTTCTTAATCAATGGGTTTTAGCTGCATAGTTATCTTTTCTTCACCATGGCTGCTCTTGACATCAAGGACAAGTTCTTCAAGTTCTTGCTGCTGCTTTTGAAGGTGTGCCTCAAGTTCTTGGACACTGTTTATATTTTCCCCATTAACAGCAGTGATGAGCGTGCCTATCGGAATCTGACTGTTTACTTGGACCATGTCAACGATAACGCCGCGATCTTTGTCGGTCAGATAGGTGTACCTTTCAAAATCGCCTTTTTCTAACTTCCGCACTGATAGTCCAAGTCGTCTCCACGCGACGGAGTCGATTTCATCAACAGGTCTTCCTGCGTGTAGTGCGGGCATTTCCTCTATGGTTACATTGAACATCCGTTCATGGCCATTGCGAAGGACTGTAATTTTGGATTGTTTACCGACTTGTGAGTCAGCGACCCACATTTTGAATTTGCCGGTATCTTCTACTTTCTGCCCGTTGTACTTGATGATAATGTCGCCCCGCTTTAGCCCACTGAGGTGTGCAGGCATATTTTTATAGACAGCCTCAATGCGAATGCCTCGCCGAACTTCTTCCATACTAATCCCGAGAAACCCTCGAATGATCCGTCCGTTTTCAATGAGTTGGGTTCCAATCTTTTCAACGAGATTACTGGAAATAGCGAACCCAGCACCAGCTCTAACAGCACCGGTCGCTGGCGTGTTGTCAGCGCGCCGAATTAAGGAGTTAATCCCGATAACCTCACCGTGGATATTCAATAGGGGCCCACCGCTATTTCCAGTATTTATCCAAGCATCTGTTTGGATAAAATCCTGATACCGAATAATGACCCTCTCGGGCAAGAATGAACGTCCTTTTCCACTCACAATACCGGTCGTTACGGTGTGATTGAGTCGGAACGGATTCCCGATAGCGATCGCGAACTGTCCAACTTGGACCTCTTCTGAATTCGCTAACGGAAGGGCAGGTAGTTCTTCTTTAGCATCAATTTTTAAAACAGCAATATCCGTATTGCGATCTACGCCGACTAATTTCGCGTCAAATTCGCTTTCATCAAGCAGCTGCACCTCGATAGTTGTTGCATCCCGTATCACATGTTCATTTGTGAGAATGTGTCCATCCTTGCGAAAGATGAATCCAGAACCTTCTTGTCTGTGATATTCGCCATCTTCCACTGGTCGGAATGAAACGATGCCGACAATTGCAGGCGTGCTGCGGTTGGCAACACTCACAAAAGCGTTTTCGATTGCACTCAGCAGTTCAACATCCGTCGGTTGATCTTTTGTGAAAGCACACGAGGAGATGATGCTGACACTGACGATGAAAAATAGCAAAGTAAAATAGGCATAGATATTTTTTTTCATTAGATTCCCCTTTTGGCGCGGTCAGCCATTTTTCCAGGCTTTCTTTAGTCTACTTCTGTATAGTATATTCTAACATAATCTTTGAGAGCATGTCAAAGTATTTTTCGGATCATGCTATAGTTCTCAATATTTCCTTGAGGACATTACGCGCGTTTCACGGTCTAAGCTGCTGAGGGTGGTCTTTGGACGACAGGAATGACGTAACTCCGAATCTTCACGCCATCTACTTCTTCTGTTTCTACCCGCGCTTCTGGATGCTGACGATGATCAAAGACGACATAGTACGCCTCCACTACCGCTTCTAACTTCATATACGCCGCGAGTTGCTTTTTGCCTGCCTGATAATACCTGGCACCCTCCCATATCTTTGTCTCAACAATGTATTTTCGCTGATTGTGGACGATGAGTAGGTCTATTCTGCCACGTCCAGTTTGCACCTCAAGAAACATATCGGCACCCACGATGCGGACAAAGTGGTCCAGATACGCGTAAAGGAGGTGCTGACCGACATATTCCTGCGGTGTATCTGGTACTTGCAAGATACGGAACCCAGCACGCGCAATAAATGCCTGAAAGTTATTGAGAAGCAGCTCTATCTCAAGTTCGCCCTCAGGCGTAAGGTAATCAATAAAATGCATCCCTGTCTCTTCAGGAAAGTATACGTTCTCCAGTCCATTAAAAGTAGGCTTGAATATCTGGAGGATGCGATGCTGATAAATTGGGTTAACAATCTCACACATACCGTCAGCACCTTCTGCGATAACCCCATAAGTGGCAAGCTCATTCATGAGGGCATCATCCGGGTTAAATAGCACGCCGCTTTCATAAGAAGCAATTTGCAGCAGGAGCTTTTCAAAGCGGCGGTCGCGACGGACATTAGTTCGCAGATGATCTATATTGGTGTTCCCTTCCCTGAGGAGTCGCCTGTGTGCCTTCGCAAAATGCTCCATTATAATCGTCTCTGTTTTAGGAATGTGGAGCTCTTCAGTGAGTATCTGCGCGCACCGATTGACAAGAAAGGGTTGACCGGCTGTCTGTTTATGGATCGCTGCAATAACTTTTGGTGCAAAGGCTTGTCCAACTTCATTGGTATACTGATCAAAGAGTTCTGTCACCTGTTTAAGTGTGAAATTTGGCAGGCGAAATTCATCTTGGATATTAAAGGGAGAAACGGACCTATCATAGTCAAGTTGTCTGATACTCTTTACCCCCACAATACCAACGCTGTGGGGGCATTGCATCTCATCAGAAAGGTAAATCTGACGAAGCGCGTACAGAAAATCACTCACAACAGTTTGCGGAATGCCATCAAACTCGTCAATGAGCAGCACAACTCTCTTGAAAGCAGATACCCCTTCATGCGAATCGCTGTTCAACAAATTTGCAAGGTTTTCAAAGAATTTGACCATCGACAGATGATCGGTTAGCTTTGTGTTTTCTAAAAATTGGGTTAGCATTTCAGAAGGTACGCCGCCGCGTTTTTGGAAAACGTACTGGATGTACCTATGAATCATGTAATGGAAATGCTCGTAAAAAGTCACAGGCGAGGCGTTTCGCATCGTTTGGAAATCCAATTGAATTGGGAAATATCTTGAATCTTCGATTACAAGTGCGTCAAGTGCCAATCGGAAAAAGGTAGTTTTGCCGGTTTGCCGCGGTGCGAAAAGGACGATATACTTACCATCTTTGACGCGATTGATAAAATTTTCTATTTCTTCTGTGCGGCGGACAATATAGTGCTTTTCAGGATACACGCGGCCTTGGGTTCCGAAACATCGCATGTTTTTTCTCCTTGTTGTGAGTATCTTCCAATTTATTCTACTATATCATGGTCTGAAAATCTATATCTAATTTTCTATTCAATTCTAAAACTTGCTTTTCGATTGCTTATGTGGTATCCTATCCGTCATCGCAGAATTGCCAATTTCTTCAAATACGTATACGTCTCACCTTTTGAAATGACCGAAATATGACACACATAAACACCTGGGGATACTGCCAACCCATAAGAGGTCTGCTGATTCCACCACGTGCGCCAGAGTCTTTGATTTAGCCGATCCGCGACACCTTCTATCCGCTTTATCAGGTTTCCGTCCGAATCATAGATAAGCACCCGCATTTCAGTCATATCAGCATTCGCCTCAACGCGAAATTCGGTTAACGCAGATGAACGTGCTGGGTTCGGAAAAACTGCAACATCTTTCCACGCGAACGCCTGTGTCAAAAGCGTGGACTGCGCCGCTGAGACTGCACCCAGCGGGTACCGTGCTATCGCTCGCAGGTCATTTTTCCCCGGTTTCAACGGCACTGTTACTGTATAAGTCTGTGTTTCTCGATCCAGCACCGCTTCCGCTCGACTCGGGTAGACAATGATATCGATTGGGAAATCTGAACGGAACGTTCCTGTGATTTCTAATTCATCCGCTTGGGTCGTTGGTGGCAGTTCCAACGTCACTTTCGGAGCCTGCCGCATCGGATCAAACATGTCTGTGAGGAGGCTGTCTATTGTAACAAGCACGAGTTGCGTCACTTTTCTCACCAATCTGAAGTTCACTTTATCGGCAGTATCAGCAGAAGTATGATAGAAAGTGTTGGCAAGGTAGTTTTGGGAATCACGCCACGGCGTTGAGCTTTCAGTCAAAGTTACGGCGTTGTACCCATTATCCCAGAACGACTTGTGGGACGAAATATCAATGAACTCGTCCTGCGTGCGGCGAATTTTCAAACCGATATTGTACCAACTGTTTGCAATGATAAGTGCACGACTGATCCATGACGAATCGTTGTTACCAACAATTTCAACGAGGTCGCTCCTCCAATTGAAACCGAACATATCGAGATTAAAAACACAAACAATATGCTCGCGGACTCGGACGGTATCACCCGTATCATTATTTGCCTTCATAGCAGAAGCGTTCCGAACGTAGAACCGACTGCCGAGGAAACCGAGTTCCTCGCCGCCTAACGCGACAAATCTTAACTCGTGGTCGTATTCGTAGCGACTTAAGAGACGGGCTATTTCCAGCATCGCGGCGACACCCGTTCCATTCTTATTTGCACCGGGTGCAGTCGTTGCTAACGGATTCCAGCTCGGTTCGCGTCCTGCTTGTGTGTCGTAATGCGCGCATATAATAAAGATACGCTTGCTGGACGCATTGGCGCGCGGCGGCAGAACGGCAACGATATTCTTAATACCTCCAAAAATCTGTTCACTAACTTGTAGACGTGGCGAACGGCGAAAGTGATTTGAAATGTAGCGGACTATGTTCTCTGTTGCTTCGCGGTGGTGCGCGCTCCGTGTTCGGTGTGCGTGGAAACTACGCCCGAGTGCGACGTTTTCCTGCACTGCAACTACCTGTGCTTTAAGGGCATCGGCTTGCACGAGCGTGAGAAGTTCATCGCCACGTTGCAAAAAGTTACTGCTATCTTCAGCCATAACAGATAACGGAATACATAGAAGAGAGAGAAGAACGACGTGTTTTTTTATTTCGTCTTGAAAGGAGTGTCTTAATTGCCTTGACATGCGTGCCAAAATTTTGTATCCTATTTATAGAGTTTCGTTCATTTTAACAGATTCATTTTAGCAGATTTCGTCCGGATTGTAAATAGAGGAATTAGCCGTCAGTGGTCAGCAAAAAAGCAATTAGTTAACAGCTATCAGTAACGTCGCTCCTACAAGAAAGTGCCTGCCATCGAAAAATGAAATTATAGCAGGAAAAGAAAATGACCACGCAAGAGTTATATGAATTGCTATCAAAGCAGCTAACTGAAATGGACGCACGATTCACAAGGCAGCTAACTGAAATGGACGCACGATTCACAAGGCAGTTTGAGTCGCTTGATACTCGACTTGAGTCCGTTGATGCTCGGCTTCGGAATGTTGAGGTAGATGTTGCTGAAATCAAGGGACGTAAAGCAGGATCAGAATCTGCCCGAAATTGGATAGCTACCAGCGTTGCTCTTGTTGCCCTTGGGGTCGCAATAGCGGTCGCTTTATGGAAGTAAACGAGAAGATGCCAGCAAATCTGCCCCCGACCTACTACAAACTCAAGCATGAACACGAAGCCGCCAAGACGGATGAAGAGCGATTGCGCATCTTAGAGGAGATGTTGCGCATTATCCCAAAGCACAAAGGCTCAGAAAAGGTGGTTTCGGATCTCCGGCGTCGTATTGCTGCGCACAAAAGAGCACCTTCAGAAAAAGGGGGTAAGGGGGCTGGTAGAAAAAGTTATAGCGAACATATTCCAAAACAGGGCGCAGGGCAGATCGTCCTCTTGGGACCACCGAATACCGGTAAATCGCAGATACTTGCGAAGTTCACAAACGCCAAACCGGAGGTGTCCGCGACACCTTATACAACAACCACGCCGTTAGTCGGGATGCTCCGTTATGAGAATATCCAATTTCAACTCATTGATACCCCATCTATCATGCAGGATTTCATTTCCCCGACAGTGCTAACACTCACTCGGAACGCTGATATTTCTCTACCCGTGTTAAGTCTCGCAAGCGACAATTTGTTGGACGATCTTGATGCGGTAACGGCACTCCTTAACGAAGCAGGCAACGGCACCCCAGAAAATGGGCAGCTTATCATCGCAAACCAATTGGACGTAGCAGGCGCGGACGAGAGGTTGGAGATTCTCAAAGAATTTTATGGTGAGACGTTTCAGATTTACCCGATTTCTGCCGAAACAGGTGAGGGTAAAGATGTTTTATTGGAAGAACTCTATAGGGCGTTAGACATCTTGCGGGTTTATCCGAAGGCACCCGGTAAAGCAGTAGAACGTGATGATCCGATCGTGCTCCCGAACGGTTCAACAGTCCTTGATGCCGCCATCGGTTTACACAAAGATTTTCAGGAATTCAAGTTCGCACGTATCTGGGGACCGCAATGGCACGATGGACAATCTGTGAGCCGGAACGATGTCGTTTACGATGGAGATGTAGTCGAATTTCATTTGTAGTTGTTTCGCGGAAACGGAGAGGATAGATGTTGAAACGAAAAACAGTGTCCCCATATTTTGTATACTCACTCCTTATCCATTTTGTCTTGTTATTGGTAATATGGCAGTTGGTGCCGAAAGAGGTGCCGTTCCCACCGGTTCGCGAAAAAATAGAGGCTTTGATAACCCATGTGAAGCCTTTACAACGCCCCGTTAAACCACCTGTCTTTATTGAACCTGCCGCTCCTATCGTGGCACAAGAAGAAAAATCCCCGGCACCGCCAAAACCGAAAGCCGGTTTAAGCGCATCGTGGCAGATGGCGGATCAAGACGCAGTGGCTCCGAAATTGGAAGCACGTAGACAAGACAGTGCTAATCACACATCAGAAGTCGGTAGCGGATTGTCACATGCGGATCCTGTAGTCGGGAAACCTGCATATACGCCTGAGAATCTTCTAACGGCGAATGCACTTGCTCAACCGATAGCTGCACAGCCAACAGCAGAGAAAATAGATTATGTAGCACCTCAAGGCGAAACGAAACCGATTTCTTTAGAGGCAGATGGTGTCTTAGAGGGTGCGGGTGCCTCGCCGGGGATTGATGCTCCAAAGATCCACTACGGCAGTGAACGTGGCGATGCCCTAAAGGCAGACGGTGTAGGCAATTCATGGGGTGGCGGCGGCTCTTCTGGGAGTGCGAATGTGGGAGGTGTTTTCGTCTATATGATGCAAGACATTGCCCGAACACTCGCTCAAGCGACAACAACCGGAAAAGTTGATATTGTTTTTGTGCTTGATGAAACTGCGAGTATGGTTGACAACATTCGCGGGATCCGTGCCTATGTTGATTTCCTATTCGAGGCTATGGAACGGGAAGGGCGCGATGCGACCTTTGGATTAGTGACATTCACAGATAAAACAAAAACATACGGACACACTGACGATCTTGGCACCTTCAAGAACTGGCTTTTTAAAATAGGTGTTGAGGGGGGTGGCGACATCGCTGAAGCAGGTTTAGATGGACTCATGGCAGCGGTAAAAGAGACTCAATTCCGTAAAGGCGCACAACGTCTCATTGTGCTCGCGAGTGACGGGGCATTCCACGATGCGGATTACAACGGGAGATCTGCCTATAGTTTGGACGCAGTTATTGAGACCCTACAAAAAGAACGGATCCGTGTTGATGTGATCGGAATTGATTATCTCCCTATCCAACAGATCGCATTGGCAACGGGAGGGACATGGCGCGCGATTCCCGGTAGAGGATACCTTGAATACGTCCCGCCGCTAACATTGACGGTGAAGCTGTTTTCCAAGTTAGGGACACTCAGATTTGAAAACGGAAAAGTTGATGATCAGATTACTGTCTATATTAATAATCCACCGCGTCCGAAGCAACTGACTTTGACATGGAAAGTACTCAACCCTTTGGGTGAAAGGTGCTACGGTCCCTTCACAGAGAAAAAAGTGATCCCTGATGATGGTTCAAAGGAAATAGAATTGACACCGGCGATTAATGACGAGGTGTTTCAGACAATGCCGGGGGTCTATACGATAATCTATCGGCTCGAAAATGAACAAGGACAGCGGAGTATTCTACGACGGACATTAACTTTTTAATGCACACGTAATATAGGTTCGGAAGATCGGTGCGATTATGAAAAATTTGATTTTTGAACAGTGCCATCATCATTTTAACGATATTGTCGCTATCCGACGTGATATTCATCAGCATCCTGAAATAGGGTTTGATGTGGAACGCACTGCAGGTATCGCCGCGGATGCACTGGATGCGCTCGGCATCTCCGTCAAAACGGGTATCGGTCGGACAGGGGTAGTCGGCGATATGGAGGTGCCCGGGGCATCGAAACGTATCGCGTTGCGGGCAGACATGGACGCGCTTCCGATTCAGGAGCTGACCGATGTGCCTTACAAATCGAGGATTGACGGCAAAGCCCATCTATGCGGACACGATGCACACACGGCGATGCTTATCGGGACAGCCCGCATCCTTTCACACCTCCGCAGTAGCCTCAAGACGCATATTAGGTTTGTCTTCCAACCGAGCGAAGAGGTCTTCCCGGGTGGGGCAGAGGCAATGATGGCAGATGGTGTGTTAGAAGATGTAGACGAAATCTATGGTATACATGTCTTCCCAATCTATGCTGTTGGGGAATATGCCACGTGTGTGGGGCCGATGCTCGCCCAGTCTGATACTTTTCGGATCACGCTCACGGGTAGGGGTGGACACGCTGCGTTTCCACATCTCACGATCGATCCGATCCTTATTGGCGCGCAGTATGTGACAGCCGTCCAGTCTATTGTTGCCAGAAATGTTGACCCATTAGATTCAGCAGTGGTCAGTGTGACACAACTACACGGCGGGGATGCCAATCTGCAAAATGGACTTGCAGGGGCGGCACTCAATGTGATTCCTCCTAAAGTTCTCATAGGCGGCACGGTACGGACACTTCAAAAAACCGTCCAAATACGCGTCCGAGAGCAGTTGGAGCGTCTCATTGCGGGTTTAGCAAATGCTAACGATGCCACTTACACTTTTGATTACCAAGAGGGATGTCCGGTGACATATAATCACGAACCTTGTGTGACTAACGTTGTATCTAACGCGCGCGAGTTGGTCGGAAAAGAGAAACTCATATTTCCAGTGCTGCCGATATTGGGTGGCGAAGATTTCGGATGCTATTCTCAAGAAATTCCTGCCTGTTTTGTGATGGTGGGTGCCGGAAACAAGGAGCAGGGTATTGTGAATATGTGTCATCATCCACAATTTGACATTGATGAAAATTGTATGATTTACGGCATGGCACTGCTCGTAAGTCTCGCAATGCGCTAATACTTCAGAGTACTTGGGAAATTCCACCTAATAGAATTGAAGAAGGAGGCTTCTGTGTCAACCCGCAATCCAGAACCATATTTGTCAGCCGGCACCCTCACCTTGATGTTTACCGATATCGAAGGTTCGACACGACTTTGGGAGGCGTACGGAAATGAAATTATGGCAGAGGTTATTAATACCCACAATGTGATTTTGCGGGCATCAAAATCGGCGTGGGGTGGCACAGAGATCCGGAGTGAAGGCGATGCTTTTTTCTTTATTTTTCCTACCGCAAGTGCCGCTGTTATGTGTGCACTTGAGGTGCAGTTAAGACTGAATGCACATCAATGGCACGAAGACATCGGGGTATTGCGCGTCCGCATCGGTATTCACACCGGTGATATGATCCTGCTGGATGACGAATATCACGGGATGCCTGCGAATCTTGCTAAACGAATTACCGATGCCGGGCACGGTGGACAAATCCTGCTCTCAACTGTGACACATGAACTTGTTAAAACACAATTTCCACCCGGCAGTTTTATTGCACTCGGTGAACACCGCTTGAAAAATATTCAACACCCAGAAGCGATTTTTCAATTTCTCGCGCCCCGGGCTTCTGTTTTAAAGATTACCGGTGAGGAACGCTGGCGCGAAAGCTTCAGCAAATCGGCACGAGGCGACACATCGCAGGATGGGAAATCTACGGACTGCGCTCTCATCCCTGAACTACAAACCGAGTTCCCACCTCTCAAAACCGTTAATAATTTGCCGAATAACCTACCGGCCCCTATGAACAGTTTTATCGGTAGAGAAATCGAGGGCCGCCGTATAGCAGAATGTTTCATCAATAGGCAGGCACGACTGGTGACACTCACTGGACCTGGAGGTATCGGCAAAACACGGCTCGCGCTACAAGTTGCAACAGAACTGCTTGACAGGTATCCTGAGGGTGTATGGTTCATTGCGTTAGCCGATTTGAGACAACCCGCCCATGTCATCACGGAGATCGCGACGGTTCTCGCTCTGCCATTGAAATCGACAGAAAATATCATGGAACAAGTGGTCACGTATCTTATAGAAAAAAAACTTCTACTGATATTGGACAATTTTGAACACTTGACGGAAGCCTCTCAGGATGTCAAGACCTTGTTGCTCAGATGTCCGACCTTACACTGTTTAATTACATCACGGGAACCCTTGAAGGTTGCGGGTGAGCAGCGATTCATAGTGCCTCCGTTATCTACGCCAACTGAAGACGTAGACTGCGAAGTCCTCCGACACTTTGAAAGTGTCCAACTCTTTTTAGCACGAGCAAAAGCAGTCGCGCCGGACTTCCAATTAACGGCCAGCAATGCCGCAGCTATTGGCGCAATTTGCCGTATAGTGGATGGGCTCTCCCTCGCGATTGAACTTGCTGCAGCGCGCGTCCGTGCTATGACCCCACAACACATTCTCGGTCGTTTAAAGGTTTTACTTGACAACCCACCATCAGCGAAGTCATCTACACTTCTTTCAACAAGTGATCGGGATGTGCCGGTTAGACATCAGACCCTTAATGCTGTGATTGCCTGGTCCTACGAACTTTTAGAACCGGAGGAACAGCACTTACTTTGTCAACTCGCGCTTTTTTCAGGGGGATTTTTCTTAGA
This sequence comes from uncultured Poribacteria bacterium, assembly GCA_951828385.1. GTDB lineage: Bacteria > Poribacteria > WGA-4E > WGA-4E > WGA-3G > WGA-3G. The sequence continues at coordinate 256,093 of OX639973.1, read as the reverse complement.
AGCCGCTGAAACCATCTGTAGTTCGACTTCCAGTCGGGCAGAACAGGATTTGCCCTGTACAGAGACAGTCGATCTCATCTTTAATTTACACGATAAATCGTTACTCATGACTGAAGAATATCTGATTCAAACCCGCTACTGCCTTTCCGTTCCGCTACAATTGTATCTTCGAGAAAAGCAACATCCCCCTAAATTTAGACAGGCACATGCGCACTACTATCTCACGTTAGCACAAGAACAGGACAGAAAATTAGAGGGACCAGAACAGATCGATGCTCTCTCAGAAATAGCGATTGAACTGGATAACTTTCGTGCTGTTTTTGAGTTTGCACGGGAGAATGCTGAATGGCTCCTGTTCGGGCAGTTAGCGGTCGCTCTGTCTCAATTTTTCTATGTCCGTGGGTTATGGAGTGAAGGGTTGGGATGGCTGAAACAGGCAGAGACCCAATTATACCACGGACTTGGCGAACACCAGAGATCAGAAAACGTATTGGCAACAGATGAAAGGTCGTTCGAGTTAACAATAGCAGACCTTTGGGTAGCCCTCGCAAAATTCTATAATGCCCGACAGGAATGTGAGACGGCTCGACAATTATGCGAAGATGCTTTACAGATTTTCAGAACAATGGAACAGCAACTCGGCATTGTCAAGGCGTTAAACCGTCTCGGTATTATCTCAAGGTACCAAGAAAAACTCAAAGAGGCGAGCACACACTTTACTGAAGCCTTAGAGCTTGCTAAAGTATTAGGCGATAAATGGCATATTGCTTTTGCGCTAAGCAACTTGGGCCTCACAGCATATCAGCATCGCCATTTTGAGGAGGCGAAATTGCGTTATACCGAGAGCCTACGCCTTGCTCGTGAACTTCAAGACCAGCGCGGTATTGCCTACGCTCTCAATAACCTTGGAAAAACCGTGAACCAGCAAGGACTCCGAGACGAAGCGAAACGTTATCATAACGAAAGTCTGGAAATCCGCCGAGAACTTGCCGATAAACGCGGCATCGCCACCTCACTCAACCATCTCGGGCTCATAGCGTACCATCAAGCCGAGTATGCGGAGGCACACTGTTGTCACTCGGAAAGCTTGGATATTCAGCGGGAACTCGGTGATAAGCAGGGATGTTCTTACTCATTGAGGCATTTAGGATTAATTGCATATCGGCAACATAGAGATGTGGAAGCGAAACATTACTATACAGAAAGTTTATACCTCGCTCGTGAACTGTCTACCTCTGGTGCAGATCTTCCGTACCTGTTGGATAGTCTTGGGAAGATAGCACTTCGTCAGGGTGCGTACAAAGAGGCAAGGCAATATTACACCGAAAGTTTGGACCACCGTAAAGCGGGTGGAAGCCTGCGTGAAATCGCAGATTCGCTCTATCAATTTGGAAAATTAACCCAGGTAGAAGGCAACCTTGAGCAGAGTTTGTGCCTTTTTCTTAGGGTCGCGTCAATCTACTCGGAAATCGATACAACAACGCTGTTCTATGTAGATGCAGTGAACAACGGTATCGCTGCATTAGAGGTAGAACTCGGCAATGAAAAAGTTGAAAAACTCAAATTAGAAATGGAAACGCGAACGCTTGAGGAAATAGTTAACACGTGTCTATCCCGATAAAGGTACGCAAACTACGGGATCCTACAGATCGAGATACGGCACCTAGTAAAATGGACACTACAATGCAACAACGAATTATCTTTCTTTCTATTCTGTTTTTACTATTTTTTATTTCAGCTGGAGATAGCTCATATATTTTAGCCCAAGCTCAGGATGTTCCACGCACGCCAAGGGAACTTCCGGTGTCAGATCCAGTCGAATCGGCACATGACCATTATCACGAGCGTCGGTACATGGAGGCGATTAAGGCGTACGAGGCGTTGATCGAAAAAGGTATTCCTAACGCTGATGGTTCACACACACCGCTTCAGCAAATCCAAAAGGACTCAATCCGCTTGATGTTAGGACAGAGTTACGCCAAGACGGGTGAAGATGCCGCGGCGCTGCGCATTTTTAGAGAAGTTGTTGACGAAAACCCTAACGGTTCTTATGCCACGCGGGCGTTGCATCGGTTAGCGAATCTTCATTGGGAACGCTATCAGTATCGGGAAGCGATTCTACAGTGTAAACAAATTCTCAAGCAATACCCAGACACTACCGCTGCGGCTACGGCTGCTTATCTCGTCGGGCAATACGAACAAGCAGAGGGAAAATCTGAGGAGGCGATGAAAAGCTACAAGTATTTCCTCGACAACTTCCCGACTTCACCCTATCGTACCACCGCGGTCAATAGACTTATTCAACTTTACATTACAAACCGTCGCTACGCAGAGGCTGAGAAACTGATTCAAGAACGGATGCAACAGTATCCTGATGATAATACTTTGCTGGTGCAATTAGCGGAACTCTATCAGAAACAGAACGACTACCCAAAGGCACTTGAACTTTACCGCAAAGCCATTAAACAGAATCCGAACAATACAAACTTGCGTCAGAAGTTAGGGGCTCTCTATGCTGAAATGGGAAAAACCGCCCAAGCAGTGGCTGAATGGAAAAAATTAGTCACAGGTGGTGTAAATCGACCGGATCGGCATCAACAACTCGGCACAATTTATCTTTCTCATAAGATGTATCCAGAGGCGATTGCGGCATATCAACAGGCTATTCGTTTGAGCCCACAAGATAGTTATCTCTATACACAATTGGCAGCGGCGTACAAAATTCAGGGCAAAATTCGAGAAGCGGCAGACGTTTACATTGATGCCTTGCAGCGTGTCGGTCTCGAAAGGAGTCAACGAGAATTGATCTGGAACGCAATGCTTGAGATTTATGAAGGTGCACAACACAAACCCCTTCAGGAACAACTCATCGCTCTGCTTCAAAAACAGCGACCTCAATCCGGGCATCATCCGTATATCGTTATGACGCTCGGTGAGCTCCTTTTCTATGCGGGAAAAGCAACGCAGGCACTTGATTCCTTCACATATCTCTATCGAAGTTATCCGACACATACTGACACAACGCTTGAGAGATACGCGCGGATCCTTGAACGTAACGAAAATCTACAGACTTCCGCTAATTTCTACAAGGCGTTGATAACAAATTCGGCTGATAGAAACCGCATCAGAAACACACGTTTCAAGCTCGCGGCACTTTATCAAAAGATGGAGCGGTCGGATGAAGCAGTAACACTTTTGAAAAAACAAATCGAAAGTGGCGAGGCATCTGTCAAAGATAAGTTGCTGCTCGGTCAGTTACAACTGCGCGGTCTGCGAGCCCCGAAAGCTGCCCAGATGGTTTTTGAACCGCTACTCACGCAACGATTGCCTACTACGCAATTAGTGGAAACACAATTGGGTTTAGGCGAATGCCATATCCTACTCAAACGCTACACACTCGCAAGAGAGGTGCTTGAGCCGATAGCCAACCGTACGAACCGCCTCCGCGCGACGGCTCGAAAACTGATCGGTGATTCCTATTTTTTCGCTTCAGACTTTGAGCAAGCTGTCAAGGAATACAACCTTGTTATCCAGACCTCGAAATCCGATCGACTCACGAATGATGCCCTCGAACGCATCATCCTCATCCAGGATCACTCGGATTATTTCAAGGTGCCACTCACGGATTATGCGACCGCCGTGCAACTTTATCTCAGCGGGCATACAGAAGATGCGCTACAGCAGTGCCAGCGAACCCTTGAAGTCTATCCGCAAGCCACTATCGTTGACGATATATGGCTGCTGATAGGTAACATCTACCGCGAAGCGGGCAAGGCTGACGAGGCAATCAATGCGTATCAGCAGATCGTTACGCAGGAGAGTGCTATCGCCGCGGAAGCACTGGTAAACATCGCCGAAATTTATCGACAGAAATCTGATTTTGCCAACGCTGTTGCTACCTATACTACAGTCATCACTGATTATCCTGAGAATGTTATCGTCGTCCATGCGCGGCAGCAACTCGATGAACTCGCGAAACGCCAACGAAAGCATGATGTGTTTGAGGATGATCAATAGAAAAAACTACTAATGAAGGCTCCGATAATACATTGGCAAGATGGAGAAAACTTCTGCAATAAAATTTTGAAAAAAACAATTTTCTATCTTCTATATGACGTTTTTAGGGGGCGACCCGGTAGGCGCGGTTTTATGAAGTTTAAGAAAATATTTCGGTAATTCTATATTTTCTCCAGGTCCGGTAGGTGCGGTTTCCTAACCGCACATAGGTGTCAATTTAGGGATATTTTACCAGAAAAAAAGAAAAAGTTGACACTTTACGGATTTCAGCACATAATATATACTATAAATTTATTTTCTTGATTTTACAAATTTGTTTCATTCGGAACTAACTGAATTTCTGACACCGGATATTTTACGCTTGTATATCCTGAAATTATGAGAAAATCGCCCGATATCATGCAAAAAGCAAATAATGTATTCTGCGATGATAGGTGAGGGATAAATTTCTCAAGAGACTTCTCCTTTCCCTTGTCGCACATAGAGTTTGTGAACCTTCACACGATAAGGAAAGGAGCGAGTTATGAGAACGAAACGTGACTTCTCTCGACCTGACCGGCTCTACTCAGTCCTTAGTCGCTTTATTTCCACCTCAGTCCCACTGTCCGCGGAAGAAGAGCGTTCCCTTGTGCTTGACCCATCCCTTGAAGCACGCAACCGACTCATCCTGTCACAACTGCCACTTGTCAAATCAATTGCGTTCGGTTTTAATGGCTACGGCATTGATGTGAAAGACCTCTTCGATCAGGGAGTCGTAGGCCTCATCAAAGCCATTGATCAGTATCAACCCGCCCGTGGCAGACTTGCCACATACGCCCGGCATTTTATCTTGGGCGAGATCCGCTATTATCTGAATAAGCAGCGTACGCTTGTGCACCTGCCAAGTCCCCTGCGACGCTCCGTGAACCAGTTTCGCCGCGTCTGCCGACACCTCGGAGAAGGAGCGACGAATGATGAAATCGCGGCCGCAATGAAGTGTCCTACCGAGGCTATTGGCTATTTTCGCGAATGTTCGGAACAAACTTGCGAAAGCCTTGACGAACCGTTATCAGATTCGGATGAAGTCTTGCCCCTTCAGGATACATTGGGGAGCCTTGACCCAGGATTTACCGAGGTTGAGACAAAGGTATCTGTCACACAGCTGCTGTCTCACCTTTCAGAGGTAGAGCGTGAAGTGATACGCCTCCGGTATGGCTTTGTGGATGGTGTTGAGAGGAGCCTGCGCGCTGTTGGAAAGCAATTTGGGAAGTCGCACGAGTGGGTTTCTCAAGTTGAGAAAACCGCGCTTGCGAAGATGCGTAAGCACCGAGATTAAAAAAAGTTGACAGTGCTGTATTTTCAGCACCCATCGACGCGGCACTGCCATAACCAGACTCTGACACTGCTGGTTTCTATCATAGCAGCTGACGCAGTTTGTATGCTATAACACTAGAGACCAACATCCTCTTGGGACGGATTGCCTGAGTCTTCCTTTTTCTTTGTTGCGTCTCGGCAATACTCCCATCAGTTGCATTCAACCTCTAAAGGAGAACCGCTTTGGAAAGCAAAATCCTTTTGATTTTTTTCTTCTGTGGACTTGCTGTTTTGTCGGTGGTGCTGGAATACCACGCCGCTACGGAGCCATTTGATTGTCAAGTCCCGCCAGTGTGTTTCCCTGAGACACTGTTGGGGTGTGAGACGATCGAGTGTCTGCCTCATGTGCAACCGCCGGATTGTGAACCGCTTGATTGTGATGTTTCGCGTCCGTTGTTACGCGGGTCGTGCGCGCGTGCGTGGCGGGAGCATCTTACCAGCGATGCGATGAGAAGTCCGCAACAATTGTGTTTTGTAGATGTCAAGATCGATAAACTTAATACCGTCGCGATGGTGTCCACAGCGGACATCCTGCGGGCATTGAGTCGATAGAACCCAAACCGAACACCGACACAGACGTGTGTGGGTGTGAAAATCAAGGAGCATTTAACATGTTAAAAGACTTTTTTAGCAACCGCCTTTTGATAGGGGCGTTAGCGATTTTTTTTCTTTTCTGCGTTGGTGGCAGTCTGCTTTATATGCGGCACGTCACGCAGCAAGGCGAGAAAGAACTTGCCGAGACGCAAGCCCACGTCGCGCAATGGAACGAGAGACAGAAACCGACAACTGCCGTTGCTGATGGGGTGGATTCGGCAGGTGGAGATGTCCAGGTTGGCGGAGACGCTCGGAAATCCGCTGGAACCCCCGCCGAGAGTGCCACGACATCCGGGGACGATGCCGCCGTGCCGGAGTTGTCTGAAGCCGAAATAGAGAGACTACTCGCAGAAAACCGGGCACAGCAAGCCCAGCGTCGTGCAGATTACATCGCAGAGTGGGGTGAACCGCCGCCGCCGGATGACTCCTGGCAACACTATCGAGACAATCACGGCAATGTCCATCGGCATTATCAAGGCACTGTTTCTATCAGAGAGTACGATTTCATAACGAAGTTTGCCCCGACACCCGAAGAGTTAGAGCGGTATAAGCGTTTACGTGTTGACTTGAAAGCCGCAACATTAGCGGACGAAAAAAATGGAGGCTCTTGGGAGAACCCCTCCCCCGAGGTGCAACGGCTTGACAATGAGATAAAGTCTCTTGTCGCCAATGCCCAACGAGAAATCCCATCTCCTAATGGCTTTGGCTACTATGGGGCAAACAATTCTGGCTTCCCATCGGAAGCGGAAGACGCAAGACTGACGGGCATTGCGATACGCGAGTTCTATCAACGTTTTGGAATGGAACACCTCTACGAATTGCATGAGGAACCTACGAAATTCTATCAGAAATACTAAAGGAGATTCACAGATGAAAAAGAGATTGTTTTTCTGCTTATCACTTGCTTTTATTGTGTGTTTTGGTCTTTACATCAAGACGCATGCTTTCACGGTTATCGTGGTTCCTCCAGAGCTTTGGCAACTGGATCATTCCAAGATGCAGGGCGGGTTAGAAGCTTCTGCCCCGAGGATCCTCTCAACACCTATGGATGGTTCGGTTTTCCATGGGGAACGCAATGTTACGCCCGGTCACCGTCAGGTTGTCAGTGAAGTTTGGACCCCTACGAAACCCTTGGACTACTACGAGGTGAGAATCGGGATCAATGCGGCAGGTTACGGTGAAGTCGCTTTTACCCTTAACGGAAGCACAAGCGACTATACGATTGGTCATTGGACTTCGGAGCCGCTGAAAAAAGCGAAGAGACAGCCCTTCACCCACAAGAAACGATATAATACGAATATCATCAATGAGTCTCGTCTGGGTTATGCGGATGAGATAAGTGCTGCCACCGTATCTATGTCTTCGACGGGTAAGGCGCAGACGCGTTCACGTAGGATTATGACGTATGGTAGCCGTCAGGCAGCCCTGAATGCGCAAGCGAGTACCACGGGTCCAGGGATTGGCTTTGTGATTGGCAGATCGACGTTTTGGAAGTTTGAGCCGGGTATCACCCGCGATCCCGACGTGGACGATTATGATGGCGATTACGAGGTGACGATCAACGATACAAATATAGATCCGGGTTCGGGTAGTGGTTCGGGTTCTGGCAGTGGTTCGGGTTCAGGTTCGGGTAGCACACCGCCATCAGGTTCGGGTAGCACACCGCCCTCGTCACCGTCGATGCATCCGTGTAATGTTCATGAGACCACCGTGAGTGGGGATCATTCTTTACAAGCGAGTTGTTCATCGAGCAATGCCAATGGGACCTGCACGGGGCTAAATTTCTATGCCTGTTCGCATAGTCATTCGTATCCAGCACCGCCACCGCCGCCACCCGACCCCGACCCCGACCCTGAACCGGAAGACCCGACGTGTGCCAACAAACACCCCTATGACCCGAATAATAGCTATCAATATAATCTTCACCGCACGCGGACGTGTCGTTACAGTGAATGCCGTCAATCGTGGCAAAAGTGTACGACACCGCTAACCCCGATCTGCAATAAGCCGTGGCGAAAAAGAAATGGTTATCGGTGTTGGGCGGAGTAGTCCGATTTTTCGACGATGAGACAAACACACCGAACCCTTTTCAACAAACGCGCCGGTGGTCTTTTGATTGCTGGCGCGTTTCTCTTACTGGTAACCTTGTTCTTTGCTTTTCTGACCCCGCCGATCGAGACGCAAAGCGTGAAGGGGATAGCACCGCCAGCAGAGCGTCGCGTGTACCGAACCCCGCAAAGCGTCTTTGATTCCGAAGCGTTCTACCAGACCATCATCTCTAATAACCTGTTCCGTCCGTTGGGGTGGGCACCGCCGCGCCCGACAGAACCCTATCGTCTCATCGGTACGATCTTGCCTATAGATGCGAAAACGCCACCGAAAGCCACCATTCAAAAAAAATGGATTTTGCGTAAGTCCTGACTTATAAAGATTGGTATACTGTCCTTGATAAAACCCAAGGTAGGTCTGCTTCAGTGGGTGGAAATGAGTACGTCAACAAATCCTCGGGAGCCTGCGGAAGCTTTCAAGGGTGGAGTTTCGACACAGGAACGCGTAGTTACACAGGGAGCGACTAAACCAGAAAATAACTGCTGCTCGGTTGGTTTTTAGACGACCGAGCAGGCCCCCATAATACTTCGCAGAAACAGATTCACAAAGGATCCATAAGATGAAACGTAAAAGTTTACGCCTTGTCATCCCGATACTAATTGTCCTGGGTATTACAGTTCTATTTCTATTCCAGGGTTCTCGCCAGCAAACGACGCATGAGGAAGCAAACCAACCCGAGCCGATCGTCTCGGTAATGAAAGATTCTGTCGGTTTCGGGAAAAAAACCTTTGTAAAAAAGGTATACGACGACCCGTGGGAAGAATGGATTGATAAGGAAACAGAGGTAGCCTTCACAGCGTTTCTAACAGGCTGTCCAGATTGGTATAAAACTGATGAGGAAAAGGCTGCTCTCTGGGAACGTCTACGCGCGCAAACTGTAGTCCACGCAGAAGATATCAAAAGAAAATACGGTGTTCCTATACCAATGGTAACAGTAAAATCTGAGTTCACTACGGGACCCGCGCCGCCCCAAATTCATGAGGGACCACAGACTCCCGAGGCACTCATGGAAACTTTTGATGCTTGGTATAGCAAGAAACATTCCAACAGGAACAATGCGGTCTGTTCCGAAAGGATCCCCACAGCCTATTGACGCGCAACCATCACCTGAAGCCGCCCCGTAGGCAGCATTTTACCCGGGCACATCAGAACATGAGCATGTGAGACGTGATTTTCGCGTCTCACATGCTAACGCAGCACCAACTTATACATTTGAAAACAATTGAAATACTCCGCAATTTGTGGTAGAATAGTAAGAAAATGTCTACAAAACCAAAGGAGTTAGCAGATGCCCCACCCTGCTCATAATTTGTTTAATACACACCAATCCCTTGAAAGCGAAGGGCTTACGTGTAGTTACTATTCACTGCCTGCCTTAGCGGAAGCAGGCATCGGATCAATTGCGACTTTGCCTATCAGCCTCCGCATCTTACTCGAATCGCTATTACGAAATTACGATGGACACCAAATCACAGAAGATGACATTGTGAATTTGGCAAGTTGGAACGCGCGTTCACCGAAAACCGCGGAAATACCCTTCAAACCGGCGCGCGTGGTCGCACAAGATTTCACGGGTGTACCGCTTGTCGTTGATATTGCAGCCATGCGTTCCGCTGTTGCAGAACTTGGCGGCGACGCAAGCATGATAGAACCTCTCGTCCCCGTTGATTTAGTCATTGACCACTCTATCCAAGTTGATGCGTATGGTTCGGAGAGCGCATTTCAGTTCAATACCCAGCGAGAATTTGAACGGAACAAGGAACGGTATGAATTCCTAAAATGGGGACAGCAGGCGTTTGAAAAGTTCAATATTATTCCACCCTCTATCGGCATTGTCCATCAAGTGAACTTAGAATATCTCGCGAAAGTCGTCATGACAGAAGATTCGCTCGCCTATCCGGATACTGTCGTCGGTACGGATTCGCATACCACGATGATTAACGGTTTGGGGATCGTCGGGTGGGGTGTCGGCGGTATTGAAGCGGAAGCAGCGATGTTAGGTCAACCTGTTTATATCCTGACACCAGAAGTGCTCGGTGTCCATCTCAAAGGCGAATTGCAAGAGGGTGTTACCGCAACAGATCTCGTGTTGACCGTGACGCAACGTCTCAGAGCTGCTGCAGTCGTCGGCAAATTTGTCGAGTTCTTTGGCGACGGTGTAGAAGCACTCTCGCTCCCTGACCGTGCGACAATCTCGAATATGTGCCCTGAATACGGAGCCACTATCGGATTCTTCCCGCCTGATGCAGAGACGATGCGATACCTGCGTCTCACGGGTCGGGATGAAACACATGTTAGCACGGTAGAGGCGTATCTTAAAGCGCAAGGGATATTCGGGATCCCACGCCTTGGAGAAGTCGAGTATTCGGATGTGCTTGAAGTTGATCTTAGCGACATCGAACCGAGTATCGCTGGACCGAAGCGACCGCAAGACCGTATCGCGTTGTCGGATGTCAAACAGACTTTCAATGAACTCCTCACACGCCCTGTAGCGGACGATGGATTTGGTGTGACGGAAAACACAGGGAGTAGCAATGGCATAACCCACGGTTCCGTTGTTATCTCCGCGATTACGAGTTGCACGAACACAAGTAACCCTTCCGTGATGATTGGTGCGGGATTGCTCGCCAAGAAAGCGGTTGAAAAAGGGCTGCGTGTCCCCGATTACGTCAAAACAAGCTTAGCCCCCGGTTCCCGTGTCGTAACCGAATATTTACAAAATACAGGGTTGTTGCCCTATCTTGAGGCACTCGGCTATAACGTCGTAGGCTACGGATGCACAACCTGCATCGGTAACAGCGGCCCCCTCAACGATGTGGTTCAAGAGGCGATAGATGACCGGAATCTCGTCACCGCCAGTGTTTTGAGTGGTAACCGAAATTTTGAAGCGCGTGTACACCCAGAGATAAAAGCAAATTTCCTGATGTCCCCGCCACTTGTCGTTGCCTACGGCATTGCAGGTCGGATTGATATCGATCTCGCTACGGAACCGCTTGGACATAACGATGCTGGCGAAGCAGTCTATCTGCAGGACATTTGGCCCACCCATCAAGAGATTGCCGAGATGATTGGCGCAGCGGTTGACCGGCGCACATTCAAAGAGATGTACGAATCGATCGGCAACCAAGCACCGGAATGGGAAGAACTCGCGGGCGCGACAGGTGTTCTCTATCCGTGGAACGAACGCAGCACTTATGTCCAGCATCCACCCTTCTTTGAAGGTTTTGCGCGCGAGCCTGCACCTATCTCGGATGTTGTAAACGCACGGATTCTCGGTATCTTCGGAGATTCTGTCACTACTGACCATATCTCGCCAGCAGGTGCGATCGCTGCGGCGAGTCCGGCGGGTGAATACCTCCAAGAACGCGGTGTTGAAACACGAGATTTTAACACCTACGGTTCCCGACGCGGTAACGACCGCGTGATGAGTCGCGGCACCTTTGCTAACCGCCGTGTCCGCAACCTAATGACACCGGATATAGAAGGTGGCGTTACAGTTCAGTATCCAGAAGAGACGCAGACAACTATCTACGAGGCGGCACTCCACTACCAAGCAAATAGTGTTCCGACTGTCATTTTCGCCGGACAGGACTACGGCATGGGGAGTTCCCGCGACTGGGCAGCGAAGGGACCGAAACTCTTAGGTGTGAAAGCAGTTGTTGTGGAGAGTTACGAACGCATCCACCGCAGCAATCTCATCGGTATGGGTATTATACCGTTGCAGTTCAAAGCTGGTGAAAATGCACAGACGCTTAACCTCGATGGTAGTGAAGTTATCAGTATCACAGGATTCACCGACGACCTCCAGCCGGGACAGATGGCGACAATGAAGATCGTCCGCGCAAATGGTGAGACACAGACGACGGAATTGTTAGTCAGAATTGATTCACCGGTGGAGGTAGAATATTACAAACATGGTGGCATCTTGGATTACGTGATTCGGAATTTCTTGTCTACCTAATTGATTTTTCCAGCTATGATAGGTGTGGTTTCCTAACCGGGGACCCACCTATTACTGGAAACGGGTACCGGATCCCAAAAAAAGGACGAGAAACCCTAACTTATGAGGATTGGGTCTCTTGCCCGAAGATAGAGGAGAAATCCGATGACCAAAATATACACAGCTGCTCTGCTTCTACTTGCCGCTGTTTTTGCAGGTTGTGATGATGCTGATATTGCAAATCGTAACTTGTCGAAAGCAGCTGATAATTTTGAGATACCTCGTAGGATTGTGTTCTACAATGGTATTACTGACGCTTATATCTTAGTGATAGAAGGAAGGTGTAGTCTTCATGATGATGGATTAGGACAATTAGAGGTTGTAGTTAAGACGGGTCCTAATGTGTATAAAAAACACTTTCTCGGATTGTCGGATAACGTGACCTATTTTTCTGAGCAATTGGAAGCTGCCGAAGTCAGTCCGTATCATTATAAGGTCACATTTAAGCCGAGAGCAATCATTCCAAGCGTTGATATTAGATAAATTGGAGGTTGCGACCTGTATTCCTAACCGCACCGGTCGGAACCAAAAACAGTAGATTCTTTAGAAATCGGCAGTGATAAATATGAAATACAATTGACATCTGCTCATAGAATATGTTATCATTTGCTTATAAAGAGGTTCAATTTTCCATAACCTACATGATAATCTGTTCTGTTGATAGAGCGAGTTTTTTAGTAAAGCGGAGGTAAATCTAAATGGCACGTAAAAGAGCTGTGACTACCCAAGTCGGTCGCGACGCAAAAACGGGCAGATTTATACCTATAAAGGAAGCCAAACGGCGCAAGAGCACCGCAGTGGTTGAGACGATTAAACGAAATGGAAAAGCTAAATACGCTGTCTCCCGCCGTGCTCGTCCCTCTTAGCGGATATAATATTACGTTGTAGCAGTGCACGCCGAGTTTTGAAAACAATCTTCGCGTGCACTGTCCGCATCAACCATTTTATGATTCTTGCCTTCAGAAACCTACTACTTCCACAAGATCATCTATTTATAACAGAAAAAACTAAGAACCTATTAGACTGTAAAATTCAATTGATCAGCTTGCTTCTGGATAAAGCAAGCACCATGGAACAAACCGAACAAATATGCTTGACCAATCCAACACCCCAGCAGACGATCCCCTATGCGATGTCAGGAATATCATCCGCGAGATAGAGGAAAATCTATCTCTGGAGACTACATTTACCGCGGTGAACCCGAACATCATGAAGAGCCACCATACTATGAGAAAATCTGTTCAAGCCTCTATCGTCAATATGCTCGAATTGAGGCAGATGAGTTTGATATAGAGGTTGTTCAGGAAGAAATTCTGGCAGAAGCTGAAGGGTATAGCGATGCAACAAGCGATCTCATTGAAATTCTAACACAACTCCAACACTATGGTGGTAAAACCAATCTGATAGACTTTACCACAGATCATCTCATTGCCATTTTCTTCGCTTGTGACCGATCAGACTCTCTCAAGGAGGATGGGAGGTTGATTCTTTTGAAAAAAGACGAGAAACGAAAAGATCAGATTTTGGTGCCTCGGAATCCCAGGAACCGCGTTATGGCACAGAAGAGCGTATTTGTTCGGCACCCCAATGGTTTTCTTAGCCCCGACGATGTGGAGATAATCACAATTCCGGCACACCTTAAACAGCCGCTACTCGCTCACCTACGAAAGTACCACGGTATCTCTACTGAAACGATTTATAACGACCTCCATGGTTTTATTACAAACCAACACTTTCACGAGAGTGCTTACTCGGAATTTCATAGAGGATTAACCTCTCTGATATTTCTCAAAAGTTATTGTAAAGCAGTGATTATCAAGGTTCTTTTGGTATTATTGTATGAAAATGCGTTATGAAGTCCGTAAGTGTCTGTCTTTCTCCGGTGAGTTGAAGTTGTATCTGATGAAATGTGCGTCGTTCTGAGATACTGATTTGGAGCAAGATGAGGTAGCTGATGACTTTTATGCCGAGAGAGACATAGGCACCTTCTCTGCTTTGTAGGCTCATGGCAGAAACGCGCAGATTCGATTTGAAATACCGCCAAAACTGTTCAATACCATGGTGTTGCGACCAAATCCTCATTGCTTCAGAAGTGCGTAAAGGTTTTCCAAAGCCCAAGAGTGTTCGTATCTTGCCTCTATCGCGAAAGAAGATGACGATACATTCGCCAAATGCTGGACTTATTGCCTTGGCACGACAGACAGGTTTATCGCACCCCCATTGTTCTTCGCGCAACTCTATGTTCTTTTTATGCACCGAAAGTTTCGCTTTTGTATCAGCGATGGTCATGACGAAGTTATTTTTTCCATGAACTAATATAGAGGTAAACCCTAACTCCGATAAGGCCTGAACAAGTTTACGGCTCGCATACCATGAATCGAAGGTGATCGGATACTTTCTCAGGTCTATGCCTTGGGTATCAAAGAACTCTAAAACTTCTTTGAGCATGGTGATAACGAGCGTCGGTTTATCTGTGTTGCCGCGTCCTTGTTTACTGACGAGACGCATATCTAAGGGGATCACGCGATTCGCGCACTTCAGTGTGATGCCTAAGACGTTTTGACACCAGATCGCAGTATTGTGTTCTTTCGAGTAGTAGTTTGAACAATAAGATAGTGTCTCTGCGTCGCGTGGTAGATTCGTATCATCAACACTGACAGTGATACACCGCCGTGATTGCGTTGAAGCACTCTTACTTTCAGTGTCTGTGATGAAATCGATTGCCATCGCACATCCGAGTCGGAGATTCAAACATTTCGAGTGATAAAGACTCAGAGGGTTTCCAAGGTTGCGATAAAGACGTGCTTTGGGAAGTTTCAAGGCATCGGCGACTTGATTTGGGTTGTAAAGTCCAAAGAGATGGCAAACGCAGAGCAGAAGTAGCGTCTCAATGATTTGCTGCCTCATCCGCCGAAAGTAAGAAGAAAACAGGTCTTGAAAAAAGATTGTAGATTTGATAATCTTATGACGCATGAGATGTCCTCCTCATGACTCAGAGGTGGTTCTTTAAGTCATTAGGATGTCATTTCATGCCATAAAAATCAAGCAACTTTTTCAAAAACATCGCATTTTCAGCTTGCTATACCTGCGATCTCTTGATGATTACTGCCTCCTTGATAACTCTGATAAATATCAGCCTCTCAATTAAGACGGAACAACGCAGAGACCTCCGACGACAAACAGGATGCGTATGGAAAAGCTGTTGTCCATTATTCAAGAGCTTTGAAACTGAAACCAGATCTTCCTGATGCCCTTATCCATCGCGGTGTTGCTTATCTTGAACTACGCGATTTTAGTCTTGCTCTTGCTGACTTTAGCAAAATAATAGAACTTGATCCTGATGATGCTGATGCCTATATCATTCGTGGGGATGCTTATTTGGGGAAAGGTGATTTTGAGTTTGCCATGAAAGACTATCAGAAGGCAATAGAACTGAACCCTGATGATCCCAAAACATATATCTATCGCGGTCTTGCTTATCTTGATCATGAGGATTCAGATTTTGCTCTTGCTGACTTTAGCAAAGCTATAGAAACAAACCCTGACGACGCTGATGTCTATATCTTTCGTGGTCTTGCTTATCTTGGGCAAGACGATTTTAGTCGTGCCTTCATAGACTTTGACAAGGCGATAGAGTTGAACCTTGACAATGCCAATGCCTATGTCATTCGAGGTGATGCTTATTTTGGGAAGGGTGATTTTAATCTAGCTATGGAAGACTATAGCAAGGCGATAGAACTGAATCCTGACGATGCCGAAGCATATTATAATCTCGGACTCATCTGGATGCATAGGCAGAATTGGCAAGAAACTAAATTAAATTTGACTGTTGCCAAAATCCTAAAAATGGATATCGTCGCTAATTTTCATAGCATCTACGATAGTATTGCAGACTTTGAACAGCAAAACGATATTGACTTGCCCGAAGACATTACAGCAATGTTAACCGCGTAAGGGATTTTCCGATGAAAGATCAGAACAAACCATTATGGCATCTCTTTATTGTGACATTTACAGTGCTCTCGTTCTGCTTAACAAATAGTGCTACTGCTCAAACCGTGCCAGAGATCGCCGAAAAAGCTTTAGCCGCTACCGTCTATTTAGAGATGCAGGATAGCAATTGAATATTCCGCAGGCTCCTGTGATTAAACCCAGCAAAATAGGATAAATATGCTATTCCTAACAAAACACCTCTTGTTAATCACATTAATCTTCTTATCTCTCACTATCGGATGCGATCGGGACGAACATATAGAGACGCTCATCATCGCCCCGTATAAAGTAGACTGTGTGGGGGCTTTTGAGCAAGAGTGTTATCTTGAATTCAATCAGGAACGTCAACGGTGGGAGTTCTTTTATGAAGGCATACAAGGATTTGACTTTGAGCCAGGGTTTATTTGGACACTGAAAGTCAGTTTGCATGAACGAGAAGAGGGAATTCAGGATGTGGGACGGTATGAATATCGCCTCGTAGAAGTGTTGGACAAGGAGGCAGCATCCGTAGATGAGAGACCGCCGCGAAAGCCGTAGGTGTGCTATTTAATAACTGTTTCTATTCAGGGGGTATCGCTTACCTCGTCAAAGTTGTCAAAAATTACTTCATTGCTAATCTCAAACTGCCTTCCATACGCGCCCTTGATTGCGTGCCAAATCATTTTGACTTGTGACATATTTTGTACCATAGATATATCCATTTCCTTTTCGGCGCGTCGGACACAACTGTATAGCAAATCTGAAGCCTGTTCCTCTAATCTCTCATCTTCAACGTCGTTGTCAATGTGGTCCCAGATCGTCTGTTTCAAAGCTTCCGGGAGCCGAACTATCTGATAGAAGGTCGATTCTGTCAATAGAACGCGGTAGGCTGAAACGGTCTTAATCGCGTCTGCTTTGTCCCGCGGGATTTTCAGCGGGATGCCTTCATCAACATCCATCGCCACAAAAAGATGGATGCAAATCGCGCGGAACCCTGGAAATAGACGTTCTTGGGTTTCTAAATCCGGATGGTAATCGTCGGGAGTGATATAGGAGAGTTCACATCTCAAAATTCGCTTGTTAATTTTTTTGCGTCTGTTTCGTCTTTTCCTTTGCATGCCGCCTCCCAAAAATCTTTGGATCACTATTATATTCGACTACCTCCCATGAATCGCTTGCAAATCTAAACGGGCATCGACATTATCTGATACGGCGTTTGTCCAATCCACATCGTCAACACTCTGTAGGCTCATCAGGGCGACATTCACCATCGGATTTGAGAGGGAATAGTTGAGCAAAAAGCTATCTACATCAACATCTGCCATCTCATTCGGGAAACAGTGTTTCATGAGGTTCTGGAAGGCGTTACTGGTAGTAGAGCGCATCAGTACAATCCCCATCTCTTGTGCGACTGCATCAGGGATGATACCACGTCTGCCGAATGCATCACAGGTGCTCTGATACATCAGATTGTAGTGGGTCTGAATCATATCAAACTGTCCGGTGGCAATCAACTGTTCCGTGCCACCGGAGGGACCGTCCGCAGAAAATCCGATAAACCGAACTTTTCCATCCGCCTTTAGTTTTAGATACGTTTCCAACCCACCGTTATTCAGAATCGGGTCTATTTCTTCCGCGTAGAACCAGCCGCCGTGGAACTGTAGCACATCAATGTAGTCAGTGCCGAGTCGTTGTAGGCTGCCTTCTATATCTGTGAGGATACCCTCTGGATTGTACGCTTCCGTTTTGGTAGCGACAATGCACGATTCCCGGCGACCCGCAATTGCTTTACCGATGACCGTTTCGCTGTAGCCGCCACCGTAATTGGGCGCGGTATCAAGAAAATTGAGACCGCAGTCCATCGCGTAATGGAGCATTCTGACGAGTGCTGTTTCATCATGTTCTGGGCGGACCCTACCACCGCCGTAACCGATCTCTGATACGCTGAGGCCTGTTTTACCAAGTGTCCGATACTGCATAACGAATCTCCTTACCTAAACAAAATCCATCTGTGAGGTGCGGCTTTTCTTGCCGCGTATCGTGCGATTGCTCGGCTTGATACAGTCTTCACCAAAAAGTCCCTCAACCTGTTCAATAATTTGCGGCTTATATGCGATATTGTATTTCTGGGCGCACCGCGCAATAACTTCGCCGTACCGGGGACTCATAAGGCGTAAAATCAGATCGTGTTCGCCTTTGTTGGCACGCGCAATTTTCTGAAGTGCTTCCAATTTCTCGGTGTTTTCGAGGTCAGATTCTGAAATCGTTACCTCAAGTGCAGATGTCTGCTGTTCCGCGACAGACTCAATATCCAATATCTTGTTCGCTTGGATCTGCAGTGCTTCTTTTTGCGTATCCTCATCAGAATCAGAATTGCGATTTCTGTTATCAAGCTTGACGGTGCCACGAATCCAAACCACTTTGCCTTCTACGAGTTCCACAGCGTTTTTGTATGCATCCGGGAAAACGACGACTTTTACGGTGTCTTCCAAATCCTCCAATTCGATGACCGCCATGGACTCTCCTTTTTTCGTGGTGTGATTGTTCACTTCCGTAATCATACCGGCCACATCGACTTCGGAGTCAATACGGTTTTCTGCGAGGCTCTGGGTGCTTGTGCTCGTGTAGTTTTCGATGATGTCGCTATATTCTTCAAGCGGATGTCCGGAAACATAGAAGCCGAGCTGCTCCTTTTCTCGCATAAGCCGGTCTAACGGGTCCAATTCGGGGGTTTCTACGAGTGCTACGGTTGCTGTCGGTGCTTCCTCTCCGTCCCCAAAGAGACTCATCTGTCCACGATCGCGTTCTGCTTGCGCGTTCTGCGCGGCTTTCATAATATTTTCTAAACTCGCGAGGTACTGCGCCCGATGCCCTTCAAGCGAATCAAATGCACCGCTCATAATCAGGCTTTCGACAGCGCGTTTATTGACCTGTTTCGTATCCACACGTTCACAGAAATCCTGTAGTGAGGCAAAGGAACCGCTTTCCTCCCGTGTTTCCACAATCGAATCTATAGCGGTATCACCCACACCTTTTAAGGCAACAAGCCCGAAACAGATATCGTTGCCATCTACAGTGAATTCTCTTCTGCTGCTATTGACATCCGGTGGCAGTAGATTGATTTCTATATCCAAGAAGTCAGCAAGTTTCTTACATTCGGCGCGGTAACGGGTAACTTTCGCTGAAATACCAGCCTCACCCGTCATCAGTGCCGCCATGAATTCGTGGGGGTAGTGCGTTTTCAGATATGCCATGTGATAGGCTAACATTGAGTAAGCAACGGTATGCGACTTATTGAAAGCGTAACCGCCGAAAGGTTCAA
The DNA here is from genome assembly GCA_951828385.1 of uncultured Poribacteria bacterium. GTDB lineage: Bacteria > Poribacteria > WGA-4E > WGA-4E > WGA-3G > WGA-3G. The sequence goes on along the minus strand of OX639973.1, from coordinate 236,726 downwards.
GTAAATCGTACACCTCCTCTGCCTCTTCGGCAGAGATGTCTTTTTTCGTCGCGCCTTCAATAAATTTCGCGCGTTGCGCTTTGAGGAGTGCGTCGTCCTTCTTTCCCATTGCGGAGCGGAGGATGTCCGCCTCACCGAGCGTAAAGCCCGCCATATCGCGCGCGATTTGCATCACCTGCTCCTGATAGATACACACACCGTAGGTGTTTTCGAGCGCGTTTTCAAGCGTTGGATGCAGATATTCTACTTTTTGCAATCCGTTCTTTCTGTCTATGAACTGTTGCATCATCCCGCTTTCTATGGGGCCCGGACGATAGAGTGCGGGAATTGCGGAGAACTCCTCAAAGTTATCGGGTTTGAGTTGCATGACGACTCGATACATACCGGAGGACCCCTCTAACTGGAATAAACCGGCGATGAGGCCTGCACTGATAAGCGAGTAGGTTTTTTCATCATCAAAGGGTATCTCTTCCAACTTGATGTCCTTACCGTGATTCGCCTTGATCATCTGTAGACAGTTGTAGGTCTCCGTAAGACTGCGTAAACCGAGGGAATCGAATTTGACGATACCGACATCTTCAACGGTTTTCCCTTCAAACTGTGAGGCGACTTGGTCATGTTTATCCTTGAACAGTGGGACATAGTTAGTGAGTGGTCCGTTTGAGACAACGATTGCAGAGGCGTGGCAAGAAACGTGCCGTTTCATACCTTCGACCGCCTTACTGAGATTCATCAACTCCTGATTCTCAGGACGGTCAGCGAGTTTCTGAAAATCGGGTATCTGTTCCAAGGCTTCATCAAGTGTTATGCCAGGCGTAGATGGAATAAGTTCTGTTAACTTTGCAACATCTTCAAGAGGCACCTCAAGGGCACGACCAACATCCTTGATCGCATTTTTTGCACCCAATGTCGCAAAGGTGGCGACTTTACCAACAGAATCTGCACCGTATTTTTCGACGAGATACTCAATAACATGCTCACGGGCGCGATCGGCAAAATCAATGTCAATATCAGGTGGACTGATGCGTTCGAGGTTCAGAAACCGCTCAAAGAGACAGTCGTAGTCCATCGGATTGAAGGCAATTACGTCAAGCGCATATAAGACGAGGCTGCTCGCGGCGGAGCCGCGTGCGGAGAGCGGATAGCCCTGTTTGTGGGCATATTTAACATAATCCCACACAATGAGGAAGTAGCCGGAGTAGCGGGTTTTGCTAATAATATCAAGTTCGTAATCGAGTCGCTTCCGAATTTCCTCAGAAAGTTCACCATACTTTTCGCGTAAGCCTTTATAGCATAACTCCTTAAGATAGCTGTCGTCTGTATAGCCCTCAGGCACCTCATATTTCGGCATCACACTCTCGCCATATTCGAGTTTAAGTTTGCACCGATCGGCGATTTCAAGTGTATTCGTGATGGCTTCCGGCGGATAATCCTTTAAGGCTTCCCGCATTTCGTCAACACTTTTAAAGTAAAAGTGGTTGTCAAACCGCATCCGCTGCTGTTCGTTGACGGTCTTCTTCATCTGGATACAGAGGAGGACATCGTGCATCCCGTGGTCTGATTTGCGGAGGTAGTGGCAATCGTTTGTAGCGACGAGCGGTAAGCCAAACTCTTTCGCCAATTCTACCATGATTGGATATGCCTCAAGCTCCTTGTCAATATAATGGTTCTGGACCTCAACGTAGAGGTTCCGTTCTCCCATTATCTCCATCAACGTCTTGAAGTTTTGGATACCTTCTTCTCGCCGACTTGAACAGAGGAGTTGTGGCACTTGTCCTTGGATACACCCTGTTAGTGCGATAATCCCATGGTGGTGTTCGCGCAGGATGTCCATATCAATGCGCGGTTTGCTATAGAATCCTTCTGTGTATCCAATTGATACTAATTTTAGGAGATTCCGGTAACCGGTTGCGTCCTCTGCGAGCAGTGTGAGATGATAGGGACCCCCTTGTTCTTTTCCGCGCGTTCTTCGGTCCCCGGGCGCGACATACACCTCACACCCGACAAGTGGGTTGACACCTGCCTTTGTCGCTTTATCGTAGAGTTCCCATGCGCCGAACATGTTGCCGTGGTCGGTGAGAGCAACAGCCGGTGCGCTGTTTTCGACTGCCCAATCAACCATGTCCTGGATGCGGCACGCGCCGTCAAGCATGCTGTATTCGCTGTGATTGTGTAGATGCACAAATTCGGTTGCCATCTTTCCTCCAATGTTTAAGTACAATTGTTGAATGAATTATGAATTATGAAACCATTTTTATAATACCAAAAATCTGTGAAAATTTCTACTATATATTTTCCAATTAGTGTGTCCTCAATTGTACTTTTTCATAGCAGAATTCCGTTATTATAATGCCGTGAAATTACGAACCTTAGCAGCGACAGGTCTCATCGTCCATTCCGTTTTTATGTTGATGACTTTCCTTAAACCTGTTATAATAAACGATATTATATTTATAGAATTGCTCCTCGGATTTCATCAATTACATGCAATCCATTGGAGCGGAAAAGGTCTGGATTCATTGTCGCGGGTTCTCGCGTTCATTTTAGATGGATAAATCAAAACTCCTTCTTCTGTTCTTAACCCTATTTTTTGTGATGCTTGGGTTTGGCATCATCATTCCGAACCTCGCCTATTACGCCAAAGAGATTGGGGCAACCACTACTGAAATCGCGATATTAATGTCCATCTATTCCGGGATGCAACTGCTGTTTGCACCCATCTGGGGCAGGTTATCGGATAAACACGGTAGAAAACCGGCGATTCTGCTGGGACTGCTTGGGAATGCTGCGGCTCTAATTGGCTTCGGGTTGGCGACGGATTATGCCTGGCTCTTCATCGCGCGTAGTGCAGCCGGTATCGCTTCAGCAGCGGTGCTACCGAGCGTCATGGCTTATGTTGCTGATATAACCACATCAGAGGAACGCGGCAGAGGTATGGGATTAATGGGTGCAGCGATGGGACTCGGTTTCATCCTCGGACCAGCGATCGGTGGTGTCATGGGCAGCCACGATATGCCGTTCTTTGTCGCAGGCGGTCTGTCGCTACTTACCTTTCTCTTCGCGCTTATTTTATTGCCAGAATCGCTCCAGAAGGGACCAACAGGCGAGATTCTCGGAGACCAGCACGAATGGGTCTCTCCGCGTGAGATCTTTCGTCAGACAACTTTGAAATCGCCACTCACCCCTCTCTTTCTGGTCGCGTTTTTTTCCACCTTCAGTTTCTCAGGATTGGAGATGACGTTTCCACTTTTCATTGAAGACAAGTGGAACTATGGAGAGAGAGAGATGGGGTGGATGTTCATGGTTATGGGCGCGATCGTGGTGCCGCTGCAGGGTGGATTGCTTGGTAGACTCATCAATAAGTTTGGGGAGCGGCGGATCATTCTCATAGGGTTGCTGCTCAACGCGCTCGGCATGGTGCTATTACTCACAGCATACTCCTTTGCATCGCTTACTTTGTATCTCACCATTGCGGGTATCGGTAATCAATTGATCCGCCCAACGAATACGTCATGGATTTCCAAGCAGACTCGGATTGGTCAAGGCGCGGCTATCGGTATTATGGATGCCTTTCTAAGTTTAGGGCGCATTTTGGGACCGCTGCTCGGCGGCTGGCTCTACGCAAAGGAGGCATACCCTTACGCGGTCCTATCTGCTATCTTGGTCATCGCGACGCTTTGTCTGTATCTCCCTTTACGACGCATTAAGGATGAAGTCGCACATACATCACGATAATCAGGGTTTTTTATTTTTTCTTCGTAATGGAGGTAAACGGTGTTCTACGCGCCGTGTGTTGTATTCAAGCCGATACCGTCGATGCGCTGCGTCATTTGGATAATGTTCAGTGTCTGGATAGGGGTAAGCAGACATCCCGTGAAACGGAAGCGGTTCAACTGTCTGTGATGTGAGGGTGTTGATGTCGCCGTCTTTATCCCACCCGTCGCTATAGAGAATAAAATCTCGCACCCATCCGGGTTTCAAGGCAGGCAGGCGTGCGGCATCAAATTCTACTGTGATTTCGTCACCGGCATTGAGGATAACGTACATATCGTCAACCTCCTGTAGTAAGGGGTTGACATCGCCGTAGCGGGTGTAATACCCTGCGAGATCGCGCCACTGTGCATCTGTTGTTACCTTTTGGTAATCAAAGAGGTGCGGTGCGTGCGGGTTCGGACGATACATTTCGGAGAAGCCACGGTAGTGCAAATCCGCGCTATCCGGATTCAACGTTGTTAACTCTATCGGTACGTCTTGTGCGCCAACAGTGTAAAATGCTGCGTCCCAGTATATTTGCATATCGGTCTCAATCCGAACGTGTCGGTCATCCGACAGAAATTTGCCCGTTAGATCCACGGTAATCGTCTTGTTTTTACCCGCTGGCAGCCCAATCATATCAATCACAGTTTTCCATTCTCCGGTTGCGTCCTTCACAGCAACCGATGGGAAACGGGGATTAATTTCGGGATTTTGGAACAAGGCAACGTTGATGCTGGTATCCGTTGGGAAGATCCACCCACTGAGAAATAGCGTCACAGGTGCGTCATTGGGGGCATCACCGAGGTCAAGAACTATTGCGTGCGGTTCAACAACGCCTTGATAAGGACCGGGTTTGTGCTCAACGGCGTAGTGGTAATCAAACATTTTCAAGGCATCAGACACATCTTCACCGCGATGGTTAACCGCAGATTTCGGGTGCAGCTTCTCTTTGACACCGTAAACCTTGAATTCTGCGAAAGGTGGCGGTATGTACTGTTCGTTTACGAAAATGTCAGTACCGGTTGGGTGATCAACGGCTATCAGTTTAACTTCGTCAAAATAGGCGGTTTCCCATAACTCTTCTGTTATCTGAATGGAATATTTACCAGATTTCGGTTGTATTTGCGTGCCCGAAATTTTCACGAAATCCTTTGTTTCATCGGGTGCGACAAACCCCATTGAAGTGACAAGTCCCAAAGGCGCGCGCCAGAGCAGATCGGTAACGAATTGATACTGTTCACCATCGTAGACGTATAGAAACGGACAGGAACCTTTCAGTATCTGCTTCTCCAGAATCCGCTGTCTCGCTTGTGGTTGAATTACATTCTGCGGTACGCCGTTTGTCCAGACGACACGCACGACATCTGCAGCGTCAAACGCACCTAACCCGAAATGGGAGACTTGTTCGGATACATACTGCAGTTGATACAGATCACCGACTTTCACCTCCAATTTCGAGCCGATACCGTCTCTATTCACCTTATTATCTCCGGAACCTTCTAATCGGACCTGTATCCAGTTATTTTGATTCCCACCGTTGTTTTGCAATGCGCGGAGTTCTCCTTTGCCGTTGATGAAAAAGAGGTCGAGATCGCCGTCGTTGTCGTAATCTCCGACTGCTCCAGCGGTCGCGTTGTGGAGGATTGTACCTTCCGTTGGTGTGACGGTTTCTATGAGCGGATACGGCTCGGCAAAGTGTCCGGTTCCGTCGTTTCGGAACAGAAACATCCCATCTTTGCCACTCACCCAGAGGTCAACAAACCCATCGTTGTCGTAATCTATGTTTTTCAATAGCTCGGGGGACAGATCACGCACACCCGCCTCTAAGCGCGGATCGTCTACAAAACTTCCATCTCCTCTATTGAAGTAGAGGTGGATCCGATCTGCTGTCGATAAAAAAATATCAATGTCTCCGTCGTTATCATAATCGCCGATGGCAGCTGCAGTGTAATGCATATCTTGCGGAATATCTGTTTCGTCGGAAACCGCGCGGAGTTTGCCTTGGCGGAGGTTATCGTAAAGCGCGCATCCTGTTTCCTGATGTGTAACAAAAATATCTATATCGCCATCGTCATCAAAATCAGCGGAGAATGCTTCGGCAGGAGCGGATTGTGGCGCAGTTGTTTTTACAAAGGTTTGTTCTGTGACATCAGTGAACGTCTCATTACCTTTATTCTGATCACTGCTATTATTTCGATACATCGTGGCACCGGTTGTAAAGAGGTCTAAATCGCCGTCATGGTCATAATCGACAGGATGGAGGACTCCTATCTCTGTTACCGGCTGTTCATATAAGACGACGGGAACTGCGACTTCATCATCTTCTGTAGTTTCCCAGAAATATACTATTCCCTTGGCAGCTTCCAATAGAAAATCCTGTATCCCATCTTTATTTACATCTGCAACAGCCACGTGAAAATTTAGTTCCTCTGCAAGTTCTTGCTCAAGGATTGTAACTGCATCAAACTGTTCCCCCATATTCCGATACAACACAAATTGAACTTTTCGCTCTGTATCCTGGTACAACCCTACAAAATCAGAACCGCTTATATACAGATCAGGCTTTCCATCGTTATCGGAATTCACAACAGATACAACAGTGGGTATTCTTAAGGGTAACAGTGCCTTTACATTGCTAAGTCCAAGTTGTTGGGTAACGTCCACAAATTCCACATCAATCGGTAGCGTCTGTTTAGCGATGATTCGTGCGCGAAACCCTGGGCTGAACGTCTCTATCGGATGCCCAAGGATGTCGGTCACCAATTCACCGATGCCTTGCTGATAACGGGGACTTGCCCGGTGTAAGTTTTCAAAAATTCGGATATTTCGGATGGCGAGTTTTAAATCTTTCTGCTCTATTGCATCTATCCCTTGTGTGAGGTATGCGAGTTTTTCTGCATCGGTATCGCCTAAAAGGAGCATTAGGTCCTGACAGAGATTTGCAGCGGCTTCAAGTTGCTTTTGCGCTAACAAACCGAGTGTCAACTTCATCAGTACAACGATATTCACAGGTGATCGGGCATGAAGTTCCTGAAGATGTCGAACAGCCTCCTGCTGTGCTTCTGGGTCGTTTCGTTGTCCAAGATAGTGGCGCACCAGTTTGTAGCGAAACTCCAGTTCGTCGGGTGCTAAACGTACGGCTTCCTTCATCGCCGCCACTGCTAAACCGCCTTCCTGCTGCAACTGATAGACCTCGGATAAAATAAAGTGTAACTGGCTATCCATCGGTGCGACAGCGATGCCGCGCTTTACCGATGCCTCGGCAGCATCTGCCTGCTGCAAGCGCAAGTGTGCGACAGCGAGGTTACCGTAACCGATCGCTTCATTCGGAAGCAGTTCAATCAGTGCAGTAAATGCCTCGACTGCTTTTGAAGGCTGCGACTCTTCAAGATATGCCAACCCTAAATTCTGATGTCGGATCGCTGCTTCAATGACCTGGGCACTGTTTATCTCTTGCGCGTCTGCTGTTGAGACGATAAAGCCGCATACCAACAACAGCACGCATATCAAGCATTTTCCTATGTTAGCAGACGTGAATCTCGGTATCATGCCTTTTCCTCTTTCTGAAAATCTTCTGCGGTTTCCACGATTGCCTGTCGTATCGTATTCCGCCTGAGTGTAAGTGAGTCTTCAAGTTGTTTAAGGTGAAGCAGCCACGACTGCTTAGAGTCGCCTTCCTCCGTACCGAACCCGTCTGTCATGGCGAGCCGAATATATTTCAACCGTTCGGTTTGTAGAACCTTCATCTGCGTATCGTAGTCTTCAACGCCGGATTCCAAGAGCGTAATCAATCCACGTATTTTTTCCAATGTGTGTCTCCTTTTTTAAAAATTGTGTTCAAAAATAAAAAATAGTTTATCTTATTTTTTCTTTGTAGTCAAATAAAAATAAGGTTGGTCCCGTCATATTAAATTTGACAGCGGCGTTCTTTTCTGCTACACTATTGTGTATATTAAGGTGCTGCCATCTCAATAACATCTCGCACCCCGGTGCCGGAACAGACAGGCATCCCACACCACGGCAACGGAGAACATAGATGAATACCTATACAAACAAACACAATATGCGTTACGCCCCCACGGACACAGCAGATCTCTATCCTGATACGGACGGTCAACCTATGGCAGCCAGCGACTTACATCTTGAAATCCTGATCCGACTTTTGCAAGCTTTAGAAGGTTTTCACACCAGATCCTGGAAAAAAGACGTAAAATCCAATAATTTCTTAAAGTTGAATGGCCCTGGCTGCAATTTGGATTCCCTTGAATTTTCTCGTGAAACTGCGTATAATAGGAGTTAACACGGAGGCAGTGAAAATGATTACACATATACGGGTAAAAAATTTTAAATCTTGGCAAGACAGTGACATAGTGAAACTCGCTCCACTGACCGGTTTCTTTGGGACAAATAGTGCTGGAAAAAGCAGCTTGTTGCAGATGCTGCTGTTGCTCAAACAGACTATTGGAAGCGACGAAGTTCTCTTCTTTGGCGATGAAAATTCTCTTGTCAATCTTGGTAATTTCCGAGAGGTAATTCATAGCCATCAATCAATTAATGAATTATATTTAGGAGTCAGTTGCGAACTCACCCATTCCGCCCCTGATCTTTTTAAAATTCCCCTCCAGTTACTCCGTTTTGCTTTCGACACTGTTATCCGAGAAGAAAAGTCAACGCTAATAGTCAAACACATCCGATATATTAGTTTGTCTAACGGTGCAACAACTCTTTGGAAAAATGGCCGACTCTCCATGGACAAACGGGATTTGGGCGGGATTGATATCCAAAACTGTTACGGTTTACCACCACAACCGTTTATAAATTTTACTGGTCCTACAGACATTCTACCCCAATTTTCGTCTGCCTTTGAAGAAATATTTTCTCATGTTTACTATATCGGTCCGACTCGTGTCCATCCGCAACGGTTTTATCATTGGAAGATGACACACCCCAAAGAGATAGATCTGTGGGGGAATGAAGCCGTTGACGCGCTCCTTTCTGCACGCGTGCGGCAATTAACAACCGCTCATAACGGAGAAAGCATCTCGCTTGAAGAGCGCATATCTAAATGGCTTCAAAAGTTGGATCTCGCCTACTCTTTTTGGCTTGGCCCGATCGGTAATCTATCCGATAACAATTACGAAGTACGCATCCAAAAGAGTCCAAACAGTGCCAAAGTCACGTTAGCAGACATGGGACACGGTGTTGCCGATCTGTTTCCGTTGTTGGTGCATTGCTGCTATGTACCGAGAGGGTCAACCTTAATTTTAGAACAACCTGGCATTCACCTCCATCCGAAAGCACAAGCTGATTTGGCTGACCTATTGATAGAGGTTATCACTGAACGCAACCTCCAGATTCTAATAGAGAGCCACAGCGAACACCTACTAAATCGGTTGCAACGACGCGTCGCGGAGGAAAAGATTGCTGCCGACCAGACTGCCCTCTATTTCTGCCGTAATGACGAAGGCGTTTCTGAAATTGACAGGTTAGAAATGGATGAGTTCGGCAATATTGCGAACTGGCCCGAAAACTTTTTTGGTGACGAGATGGGCGATCTGTTCGCAATGACAGAAGCACAAAGAAAACGTCAAAAAAGCAAGACAGAATTAATAGAAGGAACTACTATTGCACCAAGCAAAGGATAAAGGTACGGCAGTAACGTCGAAAGAGAGCGGAGGGTTAATGGACGCTGTTATCGTAGATACGAATGTTATCATAACTGCAAACGATGAGGCAGAGCATGCATCACCTGATGATGTAGAAAAGTGTCAGAAACGAATTAAACAGATTCTCGAACAACAGGAAACGTCTGTTGTTGATGACGGGTGGCGAATTCTTAACGAATACAAGAGATATGTTAATTTAGAGACCCGGAAAGGAATCGGTGATCTTTTTGTAAAAACGTTGCTGCAGAATCTGAGGCGGAGACCGGCGATTTGCACAATGGTGTGTATCAACCCGTTGGATGGCAGTGAAACGGATTTTGACGAGTTTCCAACCACTGAAACATTAAGCAATTTTGACGTAGCTGATAGAAAATTTATTGCGGTTGCTATCGCCTATGAGCGTGACCATGATAAAAAAGCAACTATTTTGCAGGCATTAGATAGAAAATGGGAACCGTTCCGAAAGGCATTTGAGCAAGAAGGCGTGCAGGTTGAGTTTCTATGTTCATCTGAGAATGAAGCGTAGATCGCAATAATGCGCGTCCACAGCTCAGGAACGGGCAATGAATTGCCCTACTACGAACCAAATTTGTCTTTATAGCAGAGTCCGTAATTATTTGCACATGTTTTGAAACGACGGGCAATGAATTGCCCTACTACGAACCGAATTTGTCTTTAATCTGAAGATGGACAACCCATTGGACCCCTTGGAGGTCAGCAATGGCTCAACAAAAAATAAAAAGGGGACAGCAAGTTTTAAATTCGGATTACGCTGAATTTAGCGCGATAGACCCGTTTAACCCTCGAAACCACGTCGAGGGGCAGATAAGTTTCAGTAGAGACAAATTCTACGGTTCCCTGAAGATAAAAAATATCAATGGTGAATTGGTCGATCAACCTAAAATCTTTGGCACGCCGAAAATTGCTTACCCCTTCGGATTGGGGCATAATTACCGGTTTCCGCGCGCGGAGCGGATTTATCGCTTCCGCAAATACGATGGCACCAACATTTTTATGTACCGCTACAGAAACAACGGGATGGAATACATCACTTTTAAGGTGCGTCTGTTCCCATTCTTGCGGGGGCGCTACATAACGATGTGGCAGCATATCCTCCGAAAATACCCACAGATCACCAAATTGTTTAAAATGAATCCCGAAGTCACAGGTTTCAGTTTTGAACTCTATGGGTCGGATAACCCGCACATGATCCAATACGAGGATGTCAAACTGGACATGGTGTTGTTGTTCGGGCTGGGCGGAATGCAGGGGCAAATCGTACTGAATACCGAACTTGAGGCAGGCGATATCCCGAAAGCAGAACAGCTCGGCACTGTTGAAAAAGACTATGTGTGGCACTACGAGCAAGAACAGCAAGACCTTGATAGGCGACTGGAGTTCATTGGCTTGAATGAGAGTCAAGCTCCTGTGTTTAGAGGCGAAGAAGGCAGTATCTGGTATGTAAAAATTAAAGATACTCATGAAATCCGTCCGTATAAGTGCAAACCTCACCGAATTGAGCAAGTGCATTGGACACAAGGACAGACACAGCTGAGTACCACGGTGATTTGGGCTACTATTCTGAAAGCCTTTGAAAACTGGGAAAATCCCAAACTTGACGAGATTATTGCGATATTAAATGAAGATTACCCGATACATCAAATCACAATCTCAATGGGACAGATCAAACGGATGTTTAACACCGCTAAAAACGCTGCGGATACTGAAAAGGAAACCTGGGAACTTATGGTAGTGCATGGGTTCGATGGTAACACTGACACAGCAACAGTGTTCCATGAAATCGCAAACCAATTTGATCAAGACAAAAGGTTTATCTACAAATCGATTAAGAACGTGCAAAAAATGATGAAGATTGAAGATGAATAGGAGCGGAAATGGCAAAAGTTAACATAGACAACCCAATTATCAACAGTCCGTTGAAGAACCGAAACGGCATTTTAAATTCAACGCCCGCGGTATCACCGAAGAGATCACTGATAGCAGACGTAGAAGTGAATACTTCATGCCGTTTCCAAAACCGAAAAAGCAGTCAGCAGAAGCAAAAAAACTTGTTGTTAAAAGTCATGAGTGAATATGCGTCGTAATTATCATCTCTTTGTGCTCCTCTTTCCAGTTGTTTTTTGGCTCGTTTGCTTCTTTTTGCTGCCGTTGGTCTCGGTGTTTATCTATAGTTTTATAGAGCGTGGGACGTACGGTGGTGTGCGGTGGCACTTCACGTTGGAAAACTATGGACGGCTGTTTGATGGCTTGTATCTCGGTATTCTCTGGCGGTCAGTGTCTACGGCGTTAGTTTGCACGGCGGTCTGTCTACTTCTCGGTTATCCGTTTGCCTACTATCTGGCACGCTATAGACCGAAACACCGGAATATCTTATTACTGCTCGTCGTTGTCCCGTTCTGGACGAACTTTCTCATCCGAACTTATGCATGGATACTGATTTTGCGGACCGAAGGACTTCTGAACAGTCTTTTAGGTGCTGTGTTCCCTAACTGGGGGCCGTTAGAATTGTTGAATACACCGCTCGCCGTTCAGATCGGACTCGTCTATGGCTACCTGCCGTTTATGATCCTCCCACTCTATGCAGCACTGGAACAATTAGATATGTCATTGCTGGAAGCAGCACATGATCTCGGCGCATCGCCGCGGCGTGCGTTTTGGCACGTAACCGTGCCACTGAGTCTGCCCGGTATCCTTGCTGGTTCGATGTTGGTCTTTATTCCGACAGTGGGCGCGTTTTTGACACCGGATCTGCTCGGTGGTGGGAAAGTAAGTTATATCGGTAACGTGATTGAACGGCAATTCAAAACGGCGCGGGATTGGCCCTTCGGGTCTGCGCTCTCGTTTATGCTGATGGGGATAGTTCTTGTCGGGACTGTGTTATACTTCCGCGCTTTGCAAGGCGGTGAAGACTCGCAGGTGTCATAGCGAGCATCGCGACCGAGAGGTCGTTCCTACAAAAAATCAGTGTGGTTGGATGAAGTTTAAAAACTAATTCGATAATTTCTTGGAGAAGTCCGGTGCGGTTAGAAACCGCACCTACCGGGTTGGGGAAAACCGGGTTTGAGGGCAAATGAAACGGATACTTGAAGTCAACATTGGGTTGGTTTATCTCTTTCTCTACGTTCCGATTTTAGCGGTTGTGGTGTTCTCGTTCAACAGCGGTGAGCAGATCTCCGTTTGGGAAGGTTTTACGTTCGGTTGGTATGCGAAACTGTTTGAGGATGCGGCGTTGTGGCGCGCGTGTCGGAATAGTCTGATGGTGGCGGGTGTCGCGACAGTTATTGCCACCTGCATCGGGACGACCGCCGCGCTTGCTATTGAGCGATACCGGTTCCGTTTCCGTACTGCCCTCATGCGGGGTCTTTATCTCCCGATTATCATCCCAGACATTGTATTGGCAATTGCGTTATTGATCTTTTATGTGCAAACTCCTATCCCGGTCGGTTTAGTCTCTGTCATTATTGCCCATTGTGTTTTCAATATCGCGTATGTCACAATTGTGGTACGGGCGCGTTTACAGGGTTATGATAACACCTTAGAGGAGGCAGCCCGTGACCTCGGCGCGAATGAGTGGCAGACGTTTTGGCGGATAACGTTTCCACTTATCGCCCCCGGTATTATCGGTGGTGCGCTGTTGGCGTTCACGCTCTCTATAGACGACTTTGTTATCACTTTCTTCACCGCTGGTGTCGGGTATACGACGCTTTCTGTCCATATCTATTCGTTGCTGAAGTTCGGGATCACACCGAAAATTAATGCTATCTCGACGATGTTGTTGGCGAACTCCATCGTGTTTATCCTGCTGTTTCTGTGGTTCCAAGGCGGCACCAGTGCCACCCAAAAGCAGGAAGTTTGACAATCGGCATGCGAAAGCGTTAGCAAATTTGCACGGGTTGTGGTATAATTTTCCCATTGACACGGCAAGTTTAAGAGGCGATATGGATTATTTCCGAACACATACAGAAATTAATCTGGAGGCAATCCGCCGAAATTCTGAGACAATCAAAGCGTCCACTGGAAAGCAGTTAATCGCTGTTGTGAAAGCGGATGCCTACGGACACGGCGTAGTGCCAGTCATAGAGGTGTTGCGTCCCGTTGCGGATATGTTTGCCGTTGCGACAATTGAGGAAGGCGTAGCGTTACGTCAGGCAGGTATTCGCGACCCGATTCTTGTCCTTTTTAGTTCGCTCCCTGAACAAGCAGCCCACATCGTTGCGCACGGATTAACACCGACCATAGGCGATTGGGAATTCGCGAATAGATTAAACGATGTCGCATCAAAAATTGTCAGCGTCCATGTCAATATCAATACAGGTATGAATCGGAGTGGCATCTATTGGACAGAAGCAGCACAGTTTCTGAACAGACTCAAAACACTGCACCGACTGAATGTTGAGGGGGTCTTTACACATCTTGCTACTGCGGATGAGACGGATAAGCGTTTTGTTTTTCTGCAACTCAAACGATTTTCGTCTGTGCTTGAAAAGGTTAGCAATGGCAGCGCGTTGGTCCACGCAGCGAACAGCGCGGCTGCACTCGCAATCCCAGAAGCACATTTCGACGCGGTACGTCCGGGTTTGAGTCTCTACGGTATCTATCCGGCACTTGAAAGAACTATCCAATTAGAACCCGCGCTGACTTGGAAGGCACGGATCGGTTGGATGGGTTCTCTCTCAGAAGGCGAGGGTGTCAGTTACGGGTTAAGATATAAAGCACCGCGTGAGACCCGTGTGGTGATGGTACAGGTAGGTTACGGTGACGGTTATCCACGTGCGCTTTCTGGTGTCGGTGAGGTGTTAATCGGGGGGGCGCGTCGCCCGATTGTCGGAAGGGTTTGCATGGATGTGAGTGTCGTGCGTTTAGCGTCTACGGATAATGTATCTGTCGGTGATGAGGTCGTACTAATCGGCAAGCAAGGGGACGCGGAAATTACAGTTGATGAGTTAGCACACCGCGCCGGAACGATCTCTTATGAAATTCTGACGCAGATTGGGGCACGCGTGCCAAAGAACTATATCTAATGCTTCTCAAATCCCGAATCTATCATATCAACCCAGAACGAGGTTCTGAAATCAAAAATGTTAATTGAAATCAAAAATGTCTCACTCTTTTTTGGTACGACTCCTGCGTTGGATAACCTCTCGCTGGAGGTGCAAGGCGGTGCTGTCGGTCTACTTGGACCGAACGGTGCTGGGAAAAGCACTTTACTGAAAACACTGCTCGGCTTTGTGCAACCAAATCAAGGCACAGCTGCCGTGTTTGGTTTGAATGTACAGAAAGATCCGTTAGGCATCCGAAGACAGGTCGGGTATATGTCGGAAGACGAATGTTTGATACCGGGGATGAACGCTGTCCAACTCGTCTCCTACGCTGGGGAGTTGTGTGGAATGCCGAGGCGCGATGCTATGCAGCGTGCACACGAAGTGCTCTACTACGTCGGTTTGGATGAAGAGCGTTACCGAACAATAGATGGATATTCAGCGGGTATGAAACAGCGGGTGAAGTTAGCACAGGCACTGATACACGACCCAAAGTTGCTGCTCCTTGATGAACCGACAAACGGAATGGATACCAGCGGTAGAGAGGAGATGCTTGAACTCGTTAAGGACATCTCATCTGATAAAGGTATCAATGTAATTTTGTCTTCGCATCTGCTGCCCGATGTAGAGTTCGCGTGCCATGAGATCATTGCACTCTCGCACGGGAGTGTTGTTATCCAAGGGCAGATAGAGTCTTTGAAAAAGAACAAGGGACAAGCCTTTGATTTGCGAATTGTCGGTGAGAACGCGGCGTACATCGCCGCTTTGGACCGTCAGAACTATCAAGTTGAAATGCGTCCTGATAAACAACTTCGGGTTACATCCGGCAGTCTGGAACAGACAGACACAAAGTTCTTTTTTCAACTCGCTTACGATACCGGTGTCCAACTCCGGCAGTTACGTGAAGTGAAACACTCGTTAGAGGATATTTTCGCTGAGGTGATGAGTGTAGATTCGCAGTAAAGATATAGGGAAAAATTATGAAAACGAAAAATGATTTTATTCCGGTTGGCGTTGCAGAAGTCGATATTACGCCGGACTATCCGATTCGGCTCAGTGGCTACGGGAGCCGTCGTACAGAATCTGACGGTATCATCCAGCGGATATGGGCGAAAGCCCTCGCGATTGGCAGTGATTCGGATGACCCTGTTGTTCTCGTGACAGTTGAAAATTGTGGTTTACCAGACGAGTTGACAGAAGAAGTGTCGCGCCGCGTGAAAGAAAAAACAGGTGTTTCGCGTGCACATTTTGCGGCATGTTTTACGCATACACACAGCGCGCCATGTCTCACAAACGCTGCACCGTTTTTGTTTAGCACAGATATACCCCCCGATCAACAAGAAACGATAGACCGATACACCGGTCAATTTAAGGACTGGATGGAAGCCGTTGCCTTGGCGGCACTCGCAAATCGTGAACCCGCAAAATTGACATGGAGCATCGGTGAACTCGGTTTCGCGAAGAATCGGAGGACAGAAGGCGGTCCCGTAGATCACTCGTTGCCGTGCCTACAAGTCAGGGATTTAGACGGACATTTGCGTGCTGTCTGGGCAAGTTATGCCTGCCATTGCACGACATTAGCAGGAACAGACAATCATATCTGTGGCGATTGGGCTGGGTTTGCACAAGAGAACATCCAAGAGGCACTCCCCGGTGTAACGGCTTTAATTACGATTGGGTGTGGTGCAGATGCGAATCCAGAATCCCGGATGATGCCGATGCCTGATGGACAAGAGGAGGTATTCAACACCCGTCTCGCTTATGCGAAAGCACACGGTGCAGCACTCTCGCAGGAGGTCCAGCGTTTGTTGGTAAGCGATACGAAACCGCTTCCGAGTGTCCCAACGGGTGCGTTTGAACGGGTTAGCCTGCCGTTTGATACCCTACCGACGCGTGAGGAGTGGGAGGCACGTGTTGCTGAAGGAGGTTCCAGAGCTTATCATGCTCAAAAACATCTTGAAACCCTGCAGCGAGGAGAGTCGATACAGTCTGAACTCTCCTATCCGGTACAGGCGTGGATATTCGGTGATGAATTAGCAGTGGTTTTCCTTGCAAGCGAAGTGGTCGTCGATTATTCGCTGCGTCTGAAAAGTGAGTTAGATGTGGAGCGGTTGTGGGTAGGTGCATACTCGAACGCGTTTCCGTGTTATATCCCATCGGAGCGGGTGTTAGCGGAAGGTGGCTATGAAGGTGGTGGCGCGATGCTCTATTTCGGTCCACCGACACGATTCGCCCCGGGTGTTGAGCAGTTAGTGATTGATACGGTGCATCGGTTGGTGCCG
Source organism: uncultured Poribacteria bacterium (assembly GCA_951828385.1). Lineage (GTDB taxonomy): Bacteria > Poribacteria > WGA-4E > WGA-4E > WGA-3G > WGA-3G. The sequence goes on along the minus strand of OX639973.1, from coordinate 219,962 downwards.
GACGAATACCTATCAGCATCACAGTAAGAGATAGTTTTCATACTCTATAAACTTCCTTGCCAATGTTCCTGTGTACCAGCCTACTGATGCGCTAACAACGGCAAGCCCAATGAATATGAAACCATTGATATAGACGTTGATTCGCGGTTGTCCGTTATGAGACTCACCAGTTAGACGAACATTCTCTACAAATAGAATAGACACGACAATAATCGCTGTCACCCCTGAAATCACGGCGAATCCAATCCACGACTCCAGTTGGGTCCAATTAAAAATTAAAGCCCAAATATTTGTCAAAATTCCAATGCTGTAAAGTGAAAACCACTTTAAGGTAGTTGGAGACCACGATTTTTTCGACTTCTTTACAAGACTACCAAAAGAACGGAACTGAGGACGCGAACCAGAATTCGCATGATTTTGGTCTTGCCTCATGAAGTCATCAGACATTTAGATGCTCTCCAATTAAGAAAGAGGGTGCGATTGCGGTATCGCACCCTCCACTTTTTTCGCTAAATCAATCCGGTTTCTGAAAGTGTCGAGCGCAAGGTTTCGAGATTTGCGGGGACCATTGGTGCAAGGGGTAACCGCAATTTGCCGTTGAGTTTACCCATGAGTTGGAGCGCGGTCTTGGCAGGAATAGGGTTCGTCTCAATAAAGAGATCAACTGCCAGAGGCAACGATTTATAATGAAGTTTACGTGCGAGTTCAAGATTGCCTGAATGGAAAGCGTTACACATCTCCGCTACATCTGCCGGTGCAATGTTGGCTACGACCGAGATAACGCCTTTACCGCCGACAGCGAGGATCGGCAGCGTGTTCACATCATCACCGGAGAGTACGACGAAATCATCGGGGCACAAGTTAACAACTTCACTGGCGCGTTTGAGTTCACCCGTCGCTTCTTTGAGTGCAACGATGTTTGGATGCTCAGCAAGGCGCGCAATCGTCGGCGAAAGGATGTCAGTGCCGCAACGTCCGGGGACATTGTAGACAACGATTGGGATGTCCACTGTGTCAGCGATTTTCATGTAGTGGGCGTACAGCCCTTCTTGGGTAGGTTTGTTGTAATAGGGTGTGACAATGAGGGCGGCATCCGCACCGGCGGCTTTGGCGTGCGCTGTCGCGCGTAGCGTACGCGTTGTCGAGTTGGAACCGGTCCCCGCGATAACAGGGACCTGTCCATTGACAGTCTCAACTGTGAGTTCTATGACGCTGTCATGTTCAGTCTCAGACAGCGCGGGGGATTCGCCTGTTGTGCCACACGGGACGATGCCGTGTGTGCCGCCATCAAGCTGAAATTGAATCAGTTCTTTGAGTTTCGCTTCATCAAGCGATTCATCGTCCTTAAACGGTGTGACAAGTGCAACATAAGAGCCTTGAAACATGATGTAAACTCTCCTTGCTGGCTACGGAAACCCAATGGCGTGGGTTCTCCTGCTACTTTTAATAGTTCCATGCGTCTGCTGTGAGCTCGCCGATGTAGATAACGCGAGCATCACCTTCAAGATAAACGTTTTTCGCTGCTCCGTTTTCCGCTTCAAAATGGATCTTCAAAACGACCCCACTCGCTGTTTTGACAGAAACAGGCGATTTGACTTTGCCTAACGTCGCAGCAATAATAGCGGAAGCGATTGACCCCGTACCACAAGCAAGTGTCTCATCTTCAACGCCGCGTTCGTAGGTACGAATATCTATTAACCCCGGTGACTCGATACGGATGAAGTTAGCGTTAGTGCCATCAGGCTGGAAGTTGTCGTGATAGCGTGTCTGCTGTCCGAGATTATAGACATCCGTGCCTTCCAAATCATCAACAAAGAAGACGACATGTGGTACACCGCTATTCGCGAAACCGACGGCGTGCATCCCATCATCGAGTTGGAGCGGGACATTCAGTCGGATCTCTGTCGGATCGCTCATACGGACTTTAACGTTCTCACCCACTATTTCGGATTCATAAATTCCGGCGTTCGTCAGGAATCGCATCTGTTCGGACGCGATGCCGTTCAGGTAGGCGAATTTGGAGATACAACGCGCACCGTTGCCACAAGTTTCGACTTCACCGCCATCAGCATTGAAATAGCGCATGCGAAAATCAACATCGTCTGCCTTTTCAACGAGGAGAACGCCATCGGCTCCGACGGACATACGGCGTTGGCAGAGCTTTTGCACAAAATTCGTATCGGTACTATCAACAATCTCTGCTAAATTATTGATGATGACAAAATCGTTGCCCGCACCACTGAGTTTCATGAAGGGTATTTTGTCCATTGTGAATCCTTTGTTCTGGAGATCTGTTTTTTACATGATAGAATTATTTGGCTTTCAAGTCAAGTGATTTTTCAGCCATCAGCCATCAGTTGTCAGTAAGAGTGGCGACCGGTCGATTGCTCCTACAGCGGAAGGGGAGACTGCCGTAAAAAGTCGCGACCGAGAGTGCTTCGCAGTGAGAATCCTACAAGAAAAAGTTATGATGTGGCTGACATCAAGGCGTGCGTGCGGAGTTCATCTACAATCCCCAAAACACCGTCGTAACTATCGCACGTGACGAGACGATAGCGAAAAGGTTTGACGTGTGGAATGCCCTTGAAATAGTTAGTATAGTGCCGCCGCATCTCCAGTAGCCCGCGTCTTAAGCCTTTCCACTTGATTGAGAAATCGAGATGCTTTCTAAAAGCAGCGATGCGCTCATCTATTGAGGGCAGTGGGAGCAATTCGCCGGTTGCAAAATAGTGTTTGATCTCGTTGAAGATCCAAGGGTAGCCGATCGCGGCGCGCCCGATCATGATACCGTCAACGCCGTATTGTTGCCGCATCTGTGCTGCTTTCTGCGGACTATCAACATCACCGTTGCCGAAGACCGGGATCGTCATGCGGGGATTGTCCTTAATCCTACCGATGAGTGTCCAGTCCGCCTCGCCTTTATACATCTGCCGCCGGGTTCTGCCGTGAATCGCGATGGCTTGAATGCCGACATCCTGTAGCCGTTCTGCGACTTCAACGATATATTTCGTATTGTCATCCCAACCGAGCCGAGTTTTAACGGTTACAGGCAGATCGGTGGTTTTCACCATTTCATCAGTCATCTTCACCATTTTAGGGATGTCTTTTAGGATACCTGCCCCTGCGCCTTTACACGTGACCTTCTTGACGGGGCACCCATAGTTAATGTCGATGATATCGGGTTGCACCTTCTCGGTAATTTCGACAGCGGCGCGCATGGAGTCGATGTCGTGTCCGAAAATTTGGATACCGATGGGTCTCTCCATCTCAAAGATGTCTAACTTGGCGACGCTGGGTGCAGCGTCTCGGATGAGTGCCTCGGAGGAGATGAACTCGGTATACATGATATCCGCCCCGTTCTCTTTACAGACGACACGGAACGGTGGATCGCTGACATCTTCCATCGGTGCGAGTAACAGTGGGAAATTTGGAATGTTAAGGTTGCCGATTGTTAACATAAAATTTATTTCTCTGTCAATTCTGCTGCAGTGCCATCTATACTGATACCTGATAACAGATCTGTGATCTCTTCTTGCGTGCGTTCGGTACTATAATCAGCAACCACTTCAGATAATTCCGTTGCAATATTATCCAGATCACGATAAAGGGCGGTTATCTGAAGCTTATGCGATTCAATATCTTCTTGCGCGCGTTCAATCTCCGTCTTAAGTTTAGCAATGTAAGCGTTCTTCTTCTCCAAGGTGGAGTCCAAATCGTTAGAAACGGTAACACATCGGACATAGTCTGGATGCTGTTCAATCTCCTCATCCAATGTTTCTGCTTTTTGTAGCTCAGCTGCGGTAGTTTTCATCTTTGCAATTGCATCTGCCTTTATTTTTTGAAGTTCATTAATATCAGCTGCGAGATGCTCCAGTGAATTTTTCTTCTGTTCAACAAGTGCAAGCAGTATTCCAATCGCTTTTTTGTAGCGTTGGATATTTCCCTTTTTGTAGCGGATTATGACTTCGTAAGCGTTGCGCACTGTTTTAGGGTTTTCCATCAGTCTATCGATTTGATCGTGGGTCCGACCGGTAAACTTATACCGGATTGCTTTAAAAAAACGGGTAATGCTGTTAGTCATGTTGTATCTCCTGCAGAAGATTTCTATAACATTCCCAAAATTCAGAGGTGGCTTTATAAATCGGTGTACCTCCCCGCTTTAATATCTTCAAGGGTTTCCTTGCGAAGTCTATCAAATCTCCCGGATTTTATGTCTTCCTCGATCTGCTTATCCCAGGCTTCCCAATCGGCTTCCAAAGTTTCATACAGCGTATTTTCGAGGGTTTCCAGCAATGCTTCTTGTGTGCTTTCCTCACATTTCACTTTGGGGTGTTCGTGTATCCATCCTATCCACGCACTTCCATTTTTTTGGATGTGGGCAGTATAGGTTGTTTCATATTCTGAATCATAGATTTTGACGATCTGAATTTTTTCCATAAGATCTCACTCCTAAGCATATTAGACATTATAATTATAATGGTTTAATTGTGCGCTTGTTCATCAACCAGACATTGAATTTCGATAGTTTCAACCTGTTCCATATCTAACTTTTTATATTTATTTTCTTCGGATACAAATACCTATCACACTTACATAAAAACCCTGTTTCCTCCAAAATTAGAACCCAAATCGGATGCGTCGCATGTATTCGTCGTGTCTGCCGATCCAGAACCAAGATAAGCCTTCTTTCTCTTCAAATGCAAGTGTTCGATAGTTAATACCGACTCTTGCTACCCAGTAAATACCAACTTTCTTAAGCTTCAGAGATGGATGTTTTGGATCTCGTTTTAGCAGTTCAAAATTCTTGTCTGCAATTTGTTGAACTGATCGCGGAAGATTGCTATAACATTCCCAAAATTCAGAGGTGGCTTTATAAATCGGTGTATCTCCCCGCTTTAATATCCTCAAGGGCTTTCTTGCGAAGTGGCTCAAGTCGCCCGGCTTTTATGTCCTCCTCGATCTGCTTATCCCAAGCGTCTGATCGAGCTATTAGGATCTCGTGAAGTTCGTTTTTGAGGACTTTCAATAGTGCGTCTGGCGTACTTCCCTCACATTTTACCTCGGGGACTTCTTGTATCTGTCCTAACCACCCAGCCCCATTTTTTTCGATGTGAGCAGTATAAATGTCTCCGTACTCCGGATTTTGGATTTTGACGATCTGAATTTTTTCCATGTCTGCTTCCTTATGTTCAGTCTGTGTAAGATAAAGTTATTATACACGCTCATAGTGCGAATGTCAAGCCAATTTGACGCTTGACACTTTTCCTGTTTCGTGATAGATATAAGGACACACTGTAGTAGAGCACTGTTCATTCACTCTAATTCAATAGCGAGGTTTTTTTATGAGATGTGTTTTTGTGGGTATCGAATACGCTGGAAAATCGACATTAGTCAATCTATTGACGAGCTATTATCAACACCGAAAATTGCGGGTTCACGTAGACGATCATTTTACGATCCCGGATTCAACGCTGAGTGCGGAATCGAGAGCGGCGTACGTAAACTTTCCTGACGATGTGAAGGAGCGGATGCAACGGATGCAGCTCCAGTATCACGTCGAGGTTATCAAAAACTATCCGAATACGATGATCGCGGGGTGGCACATTGAGGAACTGGTCTATTCGTCATTTTATGGCGATGATCCTGAGAGTCCGTATTACTCGAAGTATCACATCAATGCGCAGCGCGGCTATGAAACTCAGGTGATTGAGGCACGATTGCCGGATGTCGTGATGATCCATGTGACGGCAAGTGATGCGGCGATTGAAGAACGGATGGCGGCAGCCCCACACGAATACCAGATTATTAGGAAAACCGACATCCCAGAACTCAAACGCCTTTTTCAAGAAGAGATTGATAAATCCCTTTTTTCACACAGTGGACGTAAGATTGTCTTAGACACAACAGACAAGACACCCACCGAATCGCTTGATGAATTGCTACTGCTTTCCGAACCGCTCATTACGTTTGGTGAACTTGCTATCCGTGCAATGGATGTACCGGATACCGATTATCAGGTTCGTTATGAAAATGGAATTCGGAAGATGATAGTAGTGTAGCGAGGCACGAGGTCCTCGCCAAACAAGTATCGGTCTTGAGGATAGGGGTGTAGAGTTTGGCGAGGCACGGGGTCCTCGCCAAACAAGTACCGGTTTTGAGGTTATCAGCTTAAGGGGTGTTCGCGGTTGGCAATCGGGAAGGGGACGCGTTGCCCGGAAAGTTGGGATGCATAAGCACCGAGGATCATCTCCAATGCAGCGACAGCGTCTTCAGCTGCGGAGATGGGTTTCCTGTCGTTCTCGGCAGCATCAATTAAATCGCGAATCGCGAGTTCATTACCGCTGGAGAATGGTGTTTGATCTAAGTCCATCGCTTCCCACGCTTGGTCTGGATTTGAAGGTACCAGCACCGGATACGGATAGACCATGAGCCTGTTTGCGACATCGCCACGGAGCGAGAAAATGCCTTCGCTGCCAACGATTTCCATGCCGTATCTGCCGGAGCCAGCCTGATCTCTCCGAGACTGGAAGAAGCCAGAGACACCGTTCTTAAAAGCGAAGTAACTGTTAATACAATCGCCTGCGACGGGACCAACGGGTTCCGTCGGTTCGTGGTCACCGCCGGACGCAACTTCTTCGCCGTTTGTGGTGACGTGTGACTGCATCCAGGCAACATCGCCGACGAAGAAGCGCATCATATTAAATAGGTGCGTCCCCAGAACAATCATATCTTCGCCGCCGCCGCGTCTATCCTGTTTACCGCTGGCATAGATGGCTTGAATCGTGCCGATTTTCCCATCGTTAAGCATCTGCCTAATCGCATGTGTAGCTGGGAGATAGACTGCCTGATGCGCCACAGCGACCTTTAATCCGCGTGCTTTCGCTGTCTCAACGATTATATCACCGTCCGCGAGCGTGCTCGTCATCGGTTTCTCGGTGTAGACATGGCAATCTGCTTCGAGACAGGCGGTTATCATATCAAGGTGTTCAACAGTCCAGCGTGGGCAAACGCTCACGATGTCAAGCTCCTCTTTTTCGAGCATATCCCGATAATCAGCGTAACTGCGCGAGGCTCCAGCTTCTGCGGCTGCCTTCTCTCGACCTTCTTCGTTTGGATCGGAAACAGCGACGAATTCGACGTTTTCTATCTCTTTATATGGCGTATGCAGTCCGTGTCCGAAGTTGCCAGCACCGGTATGCCCGATTGCCGCTGCACGATACGTTTTCTGACTCATTTTTCCTCCATCTTTGCGTTGTAATTTAATATCCTTTTTCCTTATCAACGAGATTCACTAACGGTTCACCTGTCACATAGCGGTGTAGGTTATCAATAAAGAGCTGCATAGCGCGTCTCCGAATGTGCTGCGAGGCACCTGCACTGTGTGAAGTTAGGATCACGTTCTGCTGTTCCCACAACGGGTTCTCTGGCGGACACGGCTCTGTATAAGTTACATCTAATCCGGCACCCGCTAATTTTCCGCTCTGAAGTGCTGCTATTAGTGCGGTTTCATCAATAACCTTACCTCGACTAATATTCACTACGTAACTATCATCTGGCATCTGATTGAACTGCGCATGCGACAGGAGTTTATGCGTTTCGGGGGTGCTCGGACAGCACACGACGAGGATGTGTGACTTCGCGAGAAACGCCATCAACCCATCCAAACCGAAGAGTTCTGAGACGGTATTGGGTTTAGCAATCGGCTCGGCATCAGCGGCGATAACCTCAAATTCAAAGGCGCGTGCGCGGGCAGCAATCGCCTTCCCGATACCCCCAAGCCCAAGAATTCCCATCGTCATGCCTGCGAGTTCGATACACGGCACGCGTTCCCAATGCTTTGTCTTCATAAACTCTAATTGTGTAGGGATCTGGCGGGTGAGGGATAACAGTAGGGCGAAGGCGTGTTCGGCTATCTGGGTGCCGTACAAGCCTCGGCAATTGGTTAGCATAACATCACTATCTTTGAAAGCGGGGTACATAAATCCCTCAACACCTGCATGGGGTTGATGTACCCAGCGTAACTCGGTCGCCTCCGGTATCGCGTCTTCGCCGATATGTCCAAATAGAATCTCAACATCAGCGATGTGATCCCGCAAAGGTTCACCGTGCGGTAGGAAGCGAACCTCAACACCGGTGGGGACATCTGATAGCATCTCCTCAATTTCGGGGGCTTGCCGACTGCCAATTAAAACTTTCAGTTTATCCATGCGTCCCTCCAGTCCTACGGACGACATTCATTTAACCGCTAATAGCATCCGCCTGCTTTGCCCACTGAAAGTCCAGTTCGCTGATCCCGCCAGCATCGTGGGTCGTTAAGTCGATTGTCACGCGGTTATAGACGTTAAACCATTCGGGGTGGTGGTTCAACGATTCAGCGACCAAAGCGAGTTGTGTCATGAAACCGAATGCCGTGATGAAGTTATCGAATTGGAATTCTTTGTGAAGTTTACCATCTTCAATCGTCCAACCGTCAACCTGCGCGAGGTTTTCTTGGATTTGTGCATCTGTTAATTTTTTTGCTGCCATTAAATTTCCTCCTCAAAATGTTGTCAGAATTGTAGAAGCATTGGTTGCTGTCTTAGCCGCCAAAACCTCTTTAGTGTCTCTACATTCCTACGTTAGAGGCATCTGAATGCGGTTGAATGAAATTGTAGTGGAAAATATAAATAAATGCAAGTTAAAATAGTAACAGCGCAGCGGTTGTCAATCGTCAGCCATTGGTCTCCGTCAGTCATCAGTTGTCAATAGGCGTAGGTTTATATATGCTATTAAGGATACACGGTTAATCCGTACGCTTTATAAATGCGTTTATGTCCCGCACATTACAATAGAAACAATTTTTCATAAATTTAGATAGGAGGAATTAGATGCCAAATGCAACAACGCTTTATTTTCCAGAAGTAGGTCCCCAGTGGGAAGATTGGGTACAAGTTATTAACGTGGGGACAGAAGAGACTCGCGTGAATATAATAGCCCGACATGCAGGCAATGGACAACCGACTTGGTCAGATGAGAAAGAGATAAGTCCTTTTGAATGCTGGACCCCGAACGTTGAGGCGATTAAACAGAATTCTTCAATGCAGTTTAGTGCGGATCAGCCGATTGTCGCCGAACGGCACATGCACAAGGATCCGAACATCCTTGATTTCGTTGGCGCTGCAGAGGAGTACGAGACGGTGGGGTTACGCTTATTTTTCCCAGAATTGGTTCCTGGTGCACATGACTGGTTCCGGTTTCTCAACGTCGGCGAGGCAGATGCGTTGGTAAACATCATCGTCCGGAACAGACGCGGTCATACTATAAGGCAGCACCATCACAGAATCAGACCGCAGTGCTGTTGGGACATCAATGAAGGGATAATGGGGAATGTCGCCGGCACGCTTGAGGTACAAAGTACACAACCGATTGTCGGTGAACGGCATCTCCACTATCAGGGTGGAAAGACGTGTGTCGGGCAATACGGCCAGGTGATTACGGATGCGCCGCGCACGCTCTATTTTCCAGAAACGGGACCGGCGTGGCGGGACTGGGCGATCATCGTCAATGTCGGTAAAGAAAGCGGTGAGGTTACACTGATTGCACATGAAGATGGAACCGGCAAACCTGTAAATACGATGCAGCGCGAATTAGATCCTTTTGAATGTTGGATGCCGAAGATGGAAGATATAAAAATCAAATCTTCCGTTTTGGTACGGTCTGATCAACCCATCGTTGCGGAACGGCACATGCACAGTGGGACGGCTATCGTTGACCTACCTGGCGCATCAGAGGAAGGCGGACACGTCGGAATTCGGCTGTTTTTCCCAGAGGTGGCAAGCGGCGCGAAAGACTGGTTCCGTTTCCTTAACGTCGGAGAGGATGATGCACTTGTAAACATCATTGTCCGTAACAAAAAAGGAGATATCCGCAGGCAAATACATCGGCGGATTAAACCGTTCTGTTGTGCCGATGTAGATGAAGGCGCGATGGGGAACGTGCGCGGTTCGGTTGAGGCACAAAGTTCACAACCGATTGTCGGTGAACGCCATCTCCACTACCAGAGCGGACATAAAGGTGCTGTGGTGGGCGAATATGGAATCGTCATTGGAGAGTAAAAATGGTCTGGATCCAGACGGTTTTTTCAACTACGTGAATCGCATCGCGGACGCTTTTGGAATTGAATTAGACGATTTTTTGGAACAGAGGAGGGATTTTAATGAACCTAACGGATAAGATTGCGATTGTGACAGGGGCGGGCCAAGGTATCGGTAAAGCGATTGCGCTGAGGTTGGCGAACGCAGGCGCGAATGTGGCTATCATGGATTTAAACATGGCGGCAGCTGAAGCAGTGGCACAGGCAATTGAAAGTATCGGACGCAAAGGATTGCCCGTTCAAGCGGATGTTTCGCAGTCCGCGGATGTCAACGCTGCAGTCGAAAAGGTGATTTCAACCTTCGGTCGCGTTGATATTCTCGTCAACAACGCCGGAATTGCGGGACGGACCTTGCCATTAACCGACCTGGAAGATGCCGATTGGGATGCCGTGATCGGTGTAAACCTGACGGGTGTTTTTCTGTGTTGTAAGGCGGTGATTGCGCCGATGATCGCGCAGGATTACGGTCGGATTGTGAATATCGCCTCCATCGCTGGCAAAGAAGGAAATCCGACGCTCATCCCGTATTCTGTATCTAAGGCGGGGGTTATCTGTTTGACGAAAGCACTTGCGAAAGAGGTGACGGATTATAACATCCGCGTGAACGCCGTATCGCCTGCGGTGATTCAAACACCAATTTTGGAGGGTATGGCGCAGTCTACAATTGACTATATGGTCGGCAAAATTCCGTTGGGTCGCGTTGGAAAACCGGAGGAAGTTGCAGCTGTCGTGAATTTCTTAGCGTCAGATGAAGCAAGTTTTGTCACGGGGCAATGCTATGATGTCAGCGGCGGAAGAGCAACGTATTAGATAGTTAGTTGTCAGTTAACAGTTATCAGTTAAGAGGGAGACCTTGTTAAACGAAAACCTCTTAACTGAAGACTGACAACTATTAACTGATAACTATTTATTCTGCGATGCAGTAGAGATGACGCATACCACGGAGGTACAACTCCGAACCCACAATCGCGGGCGATGCGTTGAAACTGTCATCCAATTTATTTTCTGCTAAAACTTTGAATTGGGACCCGTATTGGATAACATTGGTGGTGCCGTTTCGGCCAGCGATATAAATGCGATCCGCCGCACCGACGATTGAGGCATAAACCCCGGAGACCCCTTGCAACCGTTCGGGTCCATAGAGTGATACACCCGTGATATTGAAGGCAGAGAGGATACCGTCGTTACTTTTCAAAAAATAGATCGTATCCTTATAAAGGAGCGGGGATGGCACATAAGGCGTATTGCGATTATGTCGCCAGACAATCGCTTCAGAATCGGTAATATCGCCTGTTGCTTGTGCGAGATGAATCGCTTTCAAGTCGCTGCCTCGGAATCCACTCATGAGGTAAACGTACTCACCAGCAGCAACAGGTGAAGGGATACTGTTAGCTGTCAAGCCGTCGCCGTCCCATACGAGTTCGCCGGTTGCCAAATCGTAGCTACGGACGCGATTTGTGCCTGTGGTAACTACTTGTGCTTTTCCGTTGTACTCAACAACAATAGGAGAAGACCAAGTTGTCCGTTCATCTCGGGCGGTTTTCCAGAGTACATCACCTGTCCGCTTATCGAGAGCAGTGATGAAGGAATCACCCTCGTGGTCCTGCACAATAACGAGCGTATCGCCGTAGAGGGCAGGGGAACTCCCCTCGCCGAATGTGTTTCTCTTGAACATCTCTCCGATGTATTTTTCCCACTTCACATTGCCCATCATATCCACGCAGTAGAGTCCGCGTGAACCGAAATAGGCGTAGACATGTTCCCCATCGGTAACCGGCGAATTAGAGGCGAAGGTAGCATCTTGATGCGTGCCTTCGTGCGGTGCGATTTCTTTAAGGGTCTTTTGCCAGAGGATGTCTCCGTTGCTTCGGTTAAACGCGATTAGATCAAACTTATAGGTGTCTGCGGACCCACCGCGTCTCTCTTGGAAGAAGCCGCTGAATGGATTACCGTCATCTGCTTTCTGTTCGGGTTCTTCTTTGGGGGCTTCAACTTTGATTGCAGTCTGGATGAAGATTTTATCTTCCCAGATAATAGGTGCGGCGTGTCCTGTCCCGGGGATAGCCACTTTCCAGCGGATGTTGTTGTTTTCGCTCCAAGTGGTAGGCGGATCAGCATTGATCGCGGTGCCGGTTGCATGCGGACCGCGCCAGTGATGCCAGTTTTTCTCAAAACCTTCTGGTTGTGATGCAATTGTCGCCACCGCTGCTAAAGCAAAGATACAGATTGTCAAAATTGCGATTCTTTTCATCTTGAGTTCCTTTCAATTTTTATTGTAAGGGTAGGGCGTTTTAACTCCCTACCGCGGAAGAGTGTGTCCAAACAGATTTAACTTAAAATGTCCTCAATGACCAAGGGTTGTGCTAATTCGGCGTTTGCGGCTTCCAATTTTTCGCGACTGGAAACGGCACAGACTGCGGCTTTATCGCTGTTTTCCTCCAAGAGTTGAAGGAGTGCCCGTTTTACCTCAGTCGGGGTTGCTTGGCGGAGCTGTGCGTAGCGTTCCTCCCGCATCTCGCGCGTCTGTCCGACGAGGTGTTGACTGAGTGCGCTGCTCGCGGCTTGACTTGGACGGATCGGTTTCTCGCCATCTTTTGCTGTCGCGATAATCGCACGGTCTATGTCTACCTGTGACCATTCCATCTGTTTAACATAGTCAACCGTCTGCTCGAAAACGTTGATTGTGCGAGCGACGTGTGGGTCGCGATACGAGGCTTGACACAACACAGCATCATAAGGACTATAACTGAACCTCGCGCCGTAAGCATTCCCTTTAAAACGGATTTCACTCAGTATATAATCGAGTCGAATGAGATGCGCTCCAATCGTCAGCAGTGTTGAATCCGGATGCGAATAGTGCGGTGCCGGCATTACGTGTGCGCAGTGCGCAATCTGAATGGGACCCGCCAATCCCTCTCTCGGTGGTGTGTCAAACTGCTGGAACGCAATCGCTTCTGAAATGACAGGTTCGTCCCGCATCGCGTCAAGCCACTCACTAAGTTTAGTTCGCGTCGTTTCAAAAGCGGTATCCGAACCGGTGAAACTGGCGGTGACACGTCCACGTGTTAGCAGGAAATCGCGAACCCCTTCTATATGACCTATAAGATCGGTGTTAAGTTCGTCAAAACTGTTGAGAAGCACTTCACTGGTACGGAGTTGTGGCAATCCATAGATTATCTCAGCGAGATGTGCGTTCGACGAGAGTCCACGTGAAGCGTGGTGAACCGCTGTGCTTGAGCCGTCATGAATCATCTCTGTCTGATATTCCGCAACGGCTTGAACCAGTACGTCTCGTAGACGTTCCGTGTCGCGCGGGTTCACAGCGAAAAGCAGATCATGCAGGACATCCAGTGCGGCATCTATTTTGTCATCAAGTGCTTTAAGGCGAAACGACATGCTCTGCATCGAACGCTTGGGATCAAGCGCGTGTGTAGAAAACCACGGTGAGCATCCGATTCCGCCGGTAGCTGCTGATTTCCGCTGTGCCATCTCTTCGTAAGTCATATCCGCAGCACCGAGTTTACCAATAACTTCAGCGTATCTGGGTATATAGCTCCAGAGATGCTGTGGTAGTCCTTGTAAGTTGAAGTTCAGCACAAGGTAGTTAATACCGTTGGCAAAGACATCGTTGCGGAGCAGCACCTGTCCACCGACCTTCTCAACCGTTGTGGGAATATGTTTCGGTTTTTCAGGGAGATCACTGACTTGGAGTTGTGGCAGTTTCGCGAGTGCTTCTGGCGGATTGGGTACGCCATTGAGACGTTCCAGTTCCGCGGCATCGGCAGCAATGCGTTGGACTTCTTCGTCCGTCAATTGTGCCCGCGTCTCTTTCATCCGTTCGACGAGTTCAGCATCCGCTTTCGCCTGCATATCCCGATCAGGGGATAGAATATTGGTTAGGCGATGTGGATTCTCGACGAATCTCTCACGGATAAAGTTGTTGAAAATTGATGGATTTTCCAGCCACTGTTGACGTACATCTGTGAGCGTTTTCCCCATCTTTAGGAAAGTGTCCGAATCTTTTTCATAGATCCAACCTTCGATAACGCGATAGAGCATGCGGAGCGGGAACATTGACGCGACTTCTTGATAGTGGTAAGTTGCTTGTTGGAATGCCGCTTCCACTCTTTCGCTATCAATCTCTGAATCTGCAACCTGTGTGAGAGTGTCAGTGACCAGTTGCGTGAACGCTTCGATACGATCAGCCTCACTCCCTTTGAGAGCGATGTAAAAAGTGGCTGCGGGTCCGATAGAGCTGGCACTGGCGAAGGCGATGTCGGTACCGAGTTTGGAATCAACAATCGCTTTACGAAGGGGTGCGGCTTCATTTCCGAGCAGAATGAGACTCAAAATTTGACCTAAGACTATCTCTTCTGGATGGGTCGCGTCTCCGATAAGCCAACTGAGCATGAGATACGTCTTTTCCGTGAGCGGTTCATCTGCACCAACAGGATAGGTATCCGTTACAAGCCGGGGTGCATCCCACTTCGGTTGGTGTGTAACCTCCGGTCGCAATGGACGTAGGGCGGTACTCGCAGCATTCTTCGGAATATTATCCAACTTATCGGCGAGAAAGGCGAGATAATCACTCGTTGGAATATCGCCGTAGAGAATGAAATAGCCGTTGCTTGGGTGATAATAGGTTTCGTGGAACCCTTTGAGTTGTGCGTAAGTCAAGTCCGGTATGGCAACCGGATCGCCGCCGGATTCGCAGGCGTAAAGTGTATCAGGGAGAAGTTGACAGGACATGGAACGGTATAACCGAGCCTCTGGGTCCGAGAACGCGCCTTTCATCTCGTTATAGACGATGCCTGTTATCTTTAGGTCGCCTGTCGGATCATCAGGATCCGCGGGTGCGAGATGATGTCCCTCGCGTTTGAAGGTGTTTTCTGTCAATAAGGGATGGAAGACGGCGTCAAAGTAGACTTCTGCCAAGTTGAAGAGGTCTTTTTTGACGTTGCTTGAGACGGGGTAGCAGGTAAAATCGGCGCTTGTCATGGCGTTGATAAACGTCGCCATGCTCATTTTAATCATCTCAAAGAATGGCTCTTTCACCGGAAATTTATGTGAACCTGCTAAGACCGCGTGTTCAAGGATATGGGGTACGCCGGTATCGTCTGATGGCGGAGTTGGGAAATTAATAGAGAAGAGATTCTCGGTATCCTCTGTATAGAGATGTAGCAGACGTGCACCGCTATGTTGGTGCGCCAATTCGATTGTCACTGCGCGTAATTCGTCGATAGGTGTGACGGCTTTTACCTCAAAGCCGTGGAGTTGTTCGCCGGGACGTAAATCTACCTCCGGCATCCGGATCGTTTCCAATATTTTAGCCTCCGTGGGTTTCTTTTATTTTTCGTTTTTTGCTAAGTTTGCACAAACGAGTTCTTGGTCATTTCTCGCAAAGACGTGTTTATAGGCAAATGCCGGGTGTGACCATGTAACGCCGCCTCTGCGGTTCAATTGGTCGCGCGTGGGTTCGATTAACTTGGCACGACTGATAATATTAAGCCCTTCAGGCGAGAGGTCCGTGATGAGGAGTTCGCCGTGCTCATTGAACATCCAGACCCTGTTATCTGCTGCAACTGGGTGCGTGACGAAATGAATGTTGCTCCAACGCGCTTTCCGAACAGCGGAGAGGTCTTCCCAAATCCGATCGCCGTTTCGGGCATCGAGACACCGGAGTTCCCCATAACTGTCCACGCCGTAAATGTAATCGCCTATTCGGACGGGCGTTGCCATTGTCGTCTGAAGAGCATCGGTGTTCTGTTCGTTTTTTCCCTTGCGATGCCAAATACGTTCCGCTTTTAATTCATCCGGTGACAATTTCAGGAGCAGAGAGCCTTGTCGGAACTCGGTAACGAACAATTCATTCTGATTGACAATAGGGGTAGCGATAGCGATCTCAAAACTTTCCGATGGGAACGAATAGAGCCAGTGTACGGCTCCCGTTTGTGGATCAAGTGCGGCGATGTTAGCACCCGTCCAGCAGATTAAGACGCGTTTGCCTGCCTGTGTGATGACAATAGGCGCGGAATAAGAGGCGTTATCGTCCAAAGCTTTCCATTTTTCCTCACCGGTTTTCCGGTCAAATGCAACGATACAGGCATCAGGTTTACCGCCGATTTGAACGATGAGGTTTTCTGCCTCAACAATAGGCGCGCAAGCGATCCCCCAGATCGGCATATTAATGTTATATTCGGCATTGAGATCTCTTTTCCAGACGACCTCACCGGTAGCAGCGTCAAAACAGTGCAGATGTCCCATCGCGCCTAAGGCGTAAGCGAGTCCGTCATGGACAGTAACATTCGCACGGGGGCCTGCGGTATAGTCGATTTTGTACACGGCATCGTAGGTGTAAGACCAAATTTGGTCCCCGGTTTCCCAATCGAAGCAGTGAACGCGTTCGACCTGTTTCGGTTTATCGAGACGATCAGTGATATAGACACGTCCGTCAGCGACGCTGGGGCCGCTATAGCCGCTTCCAATAGGGACACGCCAGCGGATCGGGATTTCCGGTCCCTCGAATTTTTCAATGATGCCGGTTTCATTCCAAACACCTTCGCGATTTTCGCCGCGCCATTGGGACCATTCGTCGGCACCCACGAATGGTGTCTGCATCACCACTACGGCAAATAGGACAAAGAATAGACCTGTAAGTTGCTTCATAAATTTTTTGTGTAACTCCTCAGCCAGAGAACCATCCGTTGATAGACCTCTGTCGTGTCTCTATGTTGGGTTTTCAATTTGATTAATTCTGCATGCGGTCCGTCGATTCGACTCTGTTTGAGTGCTTCCGAATTGCGGTGTGTATCACCTTGATATGTTATCTCTATTAGAGGTTCAAGATGCGCGACAGCAACACCGATGTCTAACAGGTATTCCCAGATCAGGCGCGTTGCGCACGTGCAATTCCTGTCCCGAAATGCGGGTGGTTTGTGATCAAACCGGTAGTTTTCGGGGCAGTATGTGTTGCCAACGTCCACCAAACAGTCAGCATGCAGCATCAGTTTTTCGGGAACTTTGCGACTCACAAACAAAACCTCGGACTCATGTTCTTGGAAGAGAAAATCTTGGGCGAGCCATGCGCTGACGATTGCGTCTAAGTCTGGGTTTGCGTGCGTGATAATCTGTTTCAAAGTGCTGCTTCCACCTATCTATTATACCTAATTTATGGAATGCCTGTCAAGGATGTTGCGGATCCGTGAACATCGGTTATTGTCAAAGGCAGTATAGCATAGGATGGAGATAGATGTCAAATAATTGGCTGTTGGTTTCTTAATCTTGATTTGATTTTTCGGAAAATTTGTGATATACTTTGAAGAAATATACTTTGCGCTTGGTAAGATATAACCATAGCGATTCAATATTCGTGGATTGCGGTTACAGGAAAGGCAATAGACGTGAGAAGAAGTCGGGTTCTCCAATCGATTCAGCAAAAAATCATTAGAAATTTCTATCAAGTAACCCAACATGCGTTAGATGAGATGCGGAAGGATAAACTGTCAACGGCTGATGTAAAACATGCAATTCGGAGAGGTAAGATAGCCCAAAGGTTCACTCGCGATTCGAGAGGTATCCGATACAGACTCACGGGGCCTGCTCGCGATAGAAGAGAAATTAATGTGATTTGTCGCATTTTGGATTCGGGAGAATTGCGAATTATAACAGTTTATGCAACAGAGGAGATACAGCAATGAACGTTCTTGAATGTGAATATTGTAGTGGCGAAATTCGTCCAAAAAAGGTTACTGTCAATCATTCTTATGAAGACAAGTTGGTAATTATTAAGGATGTCCCAGTTGGTGTCTGCCGAGAGTGCGGACAGCGGTATTATGCTGCAACCACCTTGGATCAACTTGATACTATGGCGCGAAACAGCGATGCTGCGCCAGAGAGAATATCTGTTCCAGTTATGGTCATGAATTCCTAAGAATTCTACTGAGGTTGGAGATGAAGCGTTTTGTTAGCAACCAGCAAAGTGTCTTTAGCAAAATTGAGTGTAGCCCCAATATGGAAACTGAGGCTACGGGTTAACAAACATTTCCAATAGCAAAGTGCTACTGTAGCGATTTTTTGATCTTACCCCAGACAACGCTCACTTTACCACTCGGATCCACCGCTTGCGCTGTTGCAAAACGGTTTGAAATGAGTTCTGCGTATTCCGTAGCGATCTGATCATTTGGCGGTATAGCTGTTCCGCAACACGAGGTATGGAAGTTGATGAACCATCCCTCCATATCATCTGTCCGGTACGCGATCGGGTCCGCGTTTGAGCCGTCGTCGGCATAACTTTCATACTCAAAATCGTTCGCCTTCAAAACAGCGAGACCTGATGCCCGATTTGAACTCCATTTTTTGAGTGAAGGTATGTATTCCTTACCGAGATCCGTCGGCGAAACAGCGGAAACCGTGCCATTTGTGACTGTGACACCAAACACACTTTGCTGTCCGGCACCGGCAGCAGTAACACGTGCGCCTTTATCCCAATAATAGTAGAACGGGTAATCACCGATGAATCCGCCGATTCCGCCTTCCCTTAACCACGTATAAACAAGGTCTTTCTTGCCATCTTTCTTAAATATTGTGCCGGGTGTATTCCCCTGCGTGATGATATAGATCCCCTTTGGGTTCGCGTTCATATACTCCACTAAACCGTCAGCGTCCACGATTTCGGCAGTTAGTTTTTTCGCTTCGAGTTCCTCTACCATCATTTCAGCTAACTGCGCCGGGTTCGGTACAGCCAAGCCACCGCCGTTTTCAATAGCCTCATCATAGACGATAGCGACATCCTGAGCATGAACGTAGCCAGCGAAAATTAGTACCAGAATCGATGCAAAACAAAATAACCGTTTCATTTCTTTGCCTCCTAATTTTCGGTTTCCAGTTGATTCGTTATTAAACCTTCGTCATTGGGTTCAGGATAACACGGTTAAACAGAAAAGTCAAGAAAAATGTGAATGGTTGTCAGTAGTTGGCTGATGGCTCATTCGTCTGAACTGGGATTTATGGGATTGAAGGATTTTTAGGATTAGAGGTGTTTTTGAGTGGAAATCGTGCTTTATAGAATTGCTGAATGGCTCTGATTGGATCATGGAATATTATTGTGGGAACATTTTGCATTTTGCCATTAGTTAATACGAGATGTTTAATTTTTTTCAGGATTTGCCAAATAAAAAATTACCTTTTCTTGCTAAGATAAGGTCACGGAAATTTTGACTTTTTTTCCAAAGTATGTTAAAATTAATCTCTTAAACCGCTCTAGGAAATGTTATGGTATATTCTGACTTGACTACTCAACCCGAAATGGCAAGAATCTATAGGCAAGACTTTCTACTTTTGAAGGAACAGTGGGACGCTTACATTGATCCACCGATTTTATTGAATTGGAAATGTGTTAAATTTGAAAGAGATAATGCAAATCAGATCCCTACAGAGACAGGAATTTACGCCTTTTTCATTGAACCAAGAATTGCCCAATTTACATCGCATGGTTATTTAATGTATATCGGACAAACAGGATATAATAGCGAGCGTAATTTGCGAAAGAGATTTGGAGATTACCTTTCTGAAAAATCAAAACCTAAAAGACCTCGAGTCCATTTTATGTTGAATACATGGGAAAACTACTTGTATTTTTATTACGCTAAAGTAGACTCAACTCAAACAGATTTAAAACAACTTGAGCAAAAACTATTAGATACTTTCATGCCACCTTTTTCCGAGAGAGGATATTCGGCGGGAGTAGGTGCAATGGAAAAAATAGCAAGACGATGAAAAAATTATATCTTCCTTCTTTAAGAGGTCTAATTGGTGATTGGGTGTATTACCCTACACTCATGAAACTCAAGGATATTGCTGAAAGGGTCAAGATCGCTGAAGAAATTTGTCAGAGCAAAACTTTGAGCGAAATGGTCCAACAAGAGATAAAAATAGAACGTGGTAAGGAAATAAAAGATTATCTTCTCAAACAAGAACAGCGTTTTTTTAATTCACTAATTGTAGCAGTCCATGAAGGCGATCCCATCTGGTATGATATAACCCATATTGAGAGTAATAATCAATATGATTCCGAGGACATTCCCGAAGATGTAGTCGCTGGAATTGGAATTCTTAGTTTGAACGGCGAAGAAGAATTATTCACACTGGATGGACAACACCGACTCATAGGAATTAAGGAAGCAGTGGCGGAAGCTCCTCACTTGGGTGAAGATGAGTTGTCAATAATCTTTATTGCTCATAGGACAGATCTGGACGGAATGGAAAGAACTCGAAGACTTTTTACGGCGTTGAACAAAAATGCTGTCCAAGTTTCAAAAAGTGAGACGGTCGCTCTTGATGAAGATGATACAATGGCTATTACTGTCCGGAGACTGGTTACGGAAAATCCGATGTTTATGGAAGATCGAATCTTAAACAACGCAACTGATAATGTCCCGAGAAGCAATCAAACCTGCCTTACTACGATTGGAAATCTTTACGATTTGCTAATCATACTATTTACCAAAGTATACGTTATCTCAAAAAAAAAGAAATTCACGGACAGAAAAAATGAACTCACGAAAATACGTCAATCAGATGAGATTTTAGATCAACATTACACCAACGCTTGTGATTATTTTAAACGACTTACAGATAGTTTTTTACCACTGCAGGAATTCGTCAACACGCCTGATCATTCAACAGTTGTCAAAAAGTATAGACATCCAGAAGGAGGTAGTGTCCTTTTCCGCCCTATAGGACTGCAAATTTTAACAGAAATCATCGCAGAACTCGTGCGGAAATATCCATTATCCAAATGTTTCAAGATGATTTCAAAATTGCCTATAGACTTGGCTCAAACGCCTTATAATGAGGTCATCTGGCACCCTACACAAAAAAAGATGATAATAAAAGGTAAAACGCTCGCTAGAAATTTACTTCTATATATGTTAGATCATCAGCAAAAAGATGTAGACGAATTGTCCGAAGATTATGCCAAGGCATTAGGAATCGAAACGGAAGAAGTTGAATTGCCTAAAAAAGCGTTGTAACCTATATTTCTATTCGTAACAACGTTCCCAACGCCCTTGTCTCCAATTTATACACTATTCCGCGTAACCAAAAGACTTCAAATTCTGCGGAGTCTATAGAGATACCTTTCCATTGGCACAATAGAAAGGATCAGCGACGTTTCTCCGAGGTAACACTAAAAAGATGCCTACTAATATTCTACAAAAATATCTCCAAAAAATGATACGTTTGCGAATAGACAGAGCACATGGAGTAGCACCTAATAAGCCTGTTCTTTTGCTGGCAATCGTTGAACTGATTGAGCAAGGACAAATTAGCGAAAATAAAGTCACACCCTCTCCAGATTTGTTTGAGATTTTCATGAAATATTGGTCAATAATAACCGACCGTAGACCTAATCTCGCCTTACCATTTTTTCACTTAAAAAGCGATGGGTTCTGGCATCTCCATGCCAATGCTGGATACGAAACAGCATTAAAGGTTACCACCCAAATTAAAACTGTTTCCCGTCTTCGTGAAATTGTTGCATCCGCGAGTTTTGATGATGAACTTTTCCTCTTACTTACGAACAACCATGATCGAGAGGTAATCCGCCAAACCCTTATAGACACCCATTTCGCAGATTTTAAGGTAGGTATCGAAAGTCTTATAACTGAGGGACAACAGATTGATGCGTACAGGCAGGCACTGCTGCGGCAAGTCAAACACACGTTTTTATCTCTACAACCGTTAGCACCAGCAGAAGGAGAGAATCCAATTCGGATTGCAGGTTTCCGTCAAACAATCATGCGAATTTACGATTATACCTGTGCAGTTTGTCAATTGTATGTTCTAACACTGGATGGAGAAAGTGTAACTGAAGCTGCCCACATTATTCCGTTCAAAGTTTCAGGAAATAACGATGTGAGAAATGGGATTTCCCTTTGCCAACTACATCACTGGTCTTTTGACAGGGGCTTAATTTCCGTGGATAGAAACTATAAGGTGATTGTTTCATATCTTATGCTGGAGCGTGGACCAGCGGAATGGTTGCTAACGACCTTGCGTGGTAAGTCGATACTATTACCTGAACATGATGAACTTTATCCGGCTCAAGAAGCATTAGCGTGGCATCGTGAGGAAGTGTTTAGAGAATAACTTAATGAGGTATCAACATTATTTAGTCTACTTGATTGATATGTCAACGATAACGATCACCCGCATTTTCACACAATTCAAGACAACGTCTGAGCCAAGATTTATACCAGTACCAATTTCCTGATATTTTTACGCCATAATCTTTCACAGGATTTCTAGCGTCCTCTTCTTGCCACATTTTGACGTGTTCAGGATAAACCTTAAATTTTGTGAAACCCGCTTCTTGCACCTTTGCGACAATATCTTTAGCTAAAAATTTGGCGCGTTCCACTTCTTTTTTTACTATATAGGTTTTATCCTGATTTACAATTTCTGATCTAGGGTTGACAAATTCAATGACTTTGTCTGCTTGCCCTACATGGTTAACTAACTTGCGCTGGAAAATTAACCGGATTGAGTAACGTTCACTATTATACTGTTCAGAGGTAAGAGTATCGTCAAACTCAGTAATATAAGCACGCAGACGCTCTGGAATTTCTTCTTCAGGTTTGGGACCAATAATTTGTTCATCCGACAGACTCATGAACTGAATGCTGAATGCCAAATGATCATCCATACCATATTTGTCTCCAAAAAGATCCTTCATATAATGATTGAAATTCAAAGCACATGCTTGATAACGACCACTTAGATAGTTGTCAAGTGAACGAGTCATTTGATGTTCAATCTCATGACGGAGTCCAATTAGAAATAGAAGATTATTAGTCGTGTCAGGGTCAATTGGGGACTCATCACACTTTAGACAAGCTTTAAGTTCCCAATATCTATAAGGCCCTCCTTTTCTTGTCCGTTCAAAAATTCTGTTTTTGGGACCTTGCTTATAGTGACGGTATTCGATACCTTTAGACCTATAGTAGGCATGAAGCATATAAGTCCATGCTATTACCATAAGTACGATGAAAGTCTCCGACTTGAAGACAGTCTGTGGAGAATTGAAAATTTGGATGGCAGATAAAGCCGCTTCCCTCGCCTTCTCAAGGAGTTCTGATTTAACAGATCCTATTGTCCTTTTACGTCTTTTTTTCATAAATGCTCTGTTTCTATCTTGAGCCTAAATTTTACCGTACAGTTAACTATACAGATTGTACTTATTTGCTAAGATTCACTACTCCCACGCCAGTACCTCTTCCAGTTATTCCAATCAAAACCATCATCCCAACGCATAAGAGCATCAACCATGTCCTCAATCATTTTTTCAACGTCAGATGCTACGCTACTGGAACATAGAATACGGACGATTGTCCCGCCTGTTGCAGGTCCATGTGGTTCAGCAACAGCATAATGCCACCGGAAACGAGAGGCTATTACTTCTGAAAAAAACTCTTGTGGAGATTGATCACCAAATTGCTTTGGAGAATAATAATTAGCAAGCATAACGAGAATGCCTGTAAGGGAGTCAATATAATCATAATCCGCTAGAACCATTTCAGAGGCAATTCCGCTATCACGCCTTGGTTGGGCTTGTTGTTGAAGAGCTGATCTGAATGTAGGTAGAGAATTGATATAATCTATTGGTGGCTGTTTTAGTTGTGTTTGTTCAGAGGACTGAACCTCCGGTTTTGTTTCCAACTCCTCACTGAGACTAACCTCGTCAACCTGTCTTTCAACAGCTCTTCTATTTGCTAAACTTCGGCGCGATTTGACATCCTTTGACCACTCATCACGGTACTTAGTAATCACATAGGAGGTTAACTGGCGACCAAAACCACCTTTAATTAGCGTTTTATTGTGACACTCAAGACAAAGTACAGCAAGATTTTCAAAAACGTTATGACTTGGATTTTCATCAATATGATGGATTTGGACAGTTTTCTCTCTTTCTCTACATACACAACAGGTATTATCTGCTTGGAATAATACTTCTGCTGCCGTATCATTAGGGATTGGCTTCCGGGTTTTTGTCATACTTACTTTGAAGGTTAACAGATGAATTCAGTTGCGGTGGAGGTTTAAGATACTTGATAACTGATCATATTATTTTAGCACATCTGAGGTATTAAGTCAAAATTTATAAGCAGTTAGCAGTTGCGAACACAATTCTCTCCTACAAGGAGCGGTTACCTTCAAATTCAAAATTTTACTATCGCTCGCTCGGTTGTATACCGCACTACAGTTTCTACGCAAATGCTGTCCTTCTGGGATTCAAGAAGGGTTTGAGGTATATTAAGGTTTGTGACTAAAACCCGGCGCGGTTGAAAACCGTGAAGAAATCCGCAGAAACACCCAAGCAAAACCCTACCGACCTAGCGACCGAAAAGGTATTTTTTGAAATTGATACCTATGATGGTGCGGTGTCAAATGGCACCTACCATGTTGAGAGGCATTAATGGTTGAGGATGCCAGTGAATGAAAAGGCACATTATGATTGCAGAACAAATCAATAGAAACGTGATTTTTCCCTTGCATTGCAAACCGA
Source organism: uncultured Poribacteria bacterium (assembly GCA_951828385.1). Lineage (GTDB taxonomy): Bacteria > Poribacteria > WGA-4E > WGA-4E > WGA-3G > WGA-3G. Next base: position 195,267 of record OX639973.1, on the reverse strand, counting down.
TTTCGTCTAAACTTTTATGGCAATTCCATTTTCTTATGAGAGGAGAACAGTATGACGATTCGAGTGGGTATTGTGGGGACAGGTGGTATTTCACGTGCGCACCAACGGACTTACACGGCTGTCGGCGGTTTTGAGATCGTTGCGGTGTGCGACATCATCAAAAGTAAGGCGAACGAGGCTGCCGATCAGTGGGGTGTCCCGAGAAAACACGTCTTCACCAGCTACAACAAAATGCTGGAGATGGACGAAATTGATACAGTCAGTGTTTGCACTTACAACCAAGGCCATCGCCGTCCGACAGTTGCGGCGTTGAACGCTGGCAAACACGTCTTTTGTGAGAAGCCGATGGCGGCGACGCTGCCCGATGCAACTGCGATGGTGCGCGCAGCGAAAGCGTCCGGCAAAATTCTGCAGATCGGTCTCCACAGCACATTTAATCCAAGACTCCAATTCGCGAAGAAGGTGATTGATACAGGACTGCTCGGTGACATCTACTACTCCGAATCCAGCGGAGGCAGACGCCGCGGGAACCCTGGGCGTACCTTCATCTACAAAAGGACCGCGGGTGCCGGTGCGATTGTAGACATCGGTGTCTATAATATGCACAATTCGCTATATGCGATGGGGTATCCGAAACCGGTGCGGGTCTCTGCGATTACCGAGGATTATATTTCGCAGCAGGATCCGAGATTTAAGGGGATTATGGACGTTGAAGAGTTCGGTGTCGCATGGGTGCGGTTTGAAGATGGTGGCGTGATGGTGTTCAAAATCTCTTGGGCGATTCACCAAGATTCGCTCGGTCCGAGTTTCTGTCTCGGTAAAGAAGCAGGTATCTCTCTGGGCGGTCCCACCGTGTATGCCGATGCATATACCGATGAGCTCAAGAAACTTGCCAAATCCGAAGGGCTCACAGCGGAAGCGAACCCACCGGAGGGCATGACGACGATCCAGTTCTCCGGGTTTCCTGAGGTCAATGTGTGGGAAGCACAGATAACGGCGTTCCATGAAGCCGTTAAGGCAGATGCACCGTCGCCGATACCGCCAGAGGGTGTCCTGCTCACAAATGTAATTATGGACGGTATTTTCCGTTCGCACGAAGCGGGGAAAGAAGTTGCGGTGCGAGTGCCGGAGGTTGAATAGCCGTCGATTTCCGTCAGCAATCAGTTGTCAGCAAAGCGGACATATTTTAGGATCTACATATTTTTATTGTTCACCATAAGTTTATTATGAGGAGATAACAGTATGACAGTCCGAGTGGGTATTATTGGTACAGGTGGCATTTCACGTGCACACCGGAGTACTTATGAGAAAGTCGGCGGTTTCGAGATCGTCGCGGTGTGCGACATCATCAAAAGTAAGGCGAACCAAGCTGCTGACGAGTGGGGTGTCCCAAGAAAGCACGCTTTTTCCAGTTACAACAAGATGCTCGAAATGGACGAGATTGACGGTGTGAGCGTCTGCACTTACAATCAGGGGCATCGCCGTCCGACAGTTGCGGCGTTGAACGCCGGTAAACACGTCCTCTGTGAAAAGCCGATGGCGGCGACGCTTTCCGATGCGACCGCGATGACGCGCGCAGCGAAAGCATCCGGCAAAATCTTACAAATCGGTCTCAACCCCACGTTTGATCCGAGGATCCAATTCATAAGAAAGGCGTATGACGCCGGATTATTCGGTGATATCTACTACTCTGAATCTGCAGGGTGCAGGCGCCGCGGAAACCCTGGACATACGTTCATCTATAAGAAGACAGCGGGGGCAGGAGCGACCGTTGATATCGGTGTCTATAATATGCACGCGTCGCTGTATGCGATGGGGTATCCGAAGCCGGTGCGAGTTTCTGCGATTACCGAGGATTACATCTCGCAGCAGGATCCGAGGTTCCAGGGTATTATGGATGTTGAAGAGTTCGGTGCGGCGTGGGTGCGCTTTGAGAATGGTGGTGTGATGGTGTTCAAGATCTCTTGGGCAGTGCATCAGGATTCGCTCGGCGGCAACTTCCATCTTGGGACGAAAGCCGGTTTCTCGTTGGGTGGGCCGGTTATTTATGCCGATGCGTATGACGGTGAACTCAAGAAGTTTGTCGAATCGGAAGGATTAACAGCGGAACCGAATCCGCCGGAAGGGATGACAACGATCCAGTTCTCAGGATTCCCAGCGTCTGATAACTGGGCAGCACAGATGATCGCGTTCCGAGAGGCGGTCAAAGCAGACGCGCCGTCACCGATACCGCCGGAGGGCGTCTTACTTACAAACGTGATTATGGACGGTATTTTCCGATCGCATGCAGCCGGTAAAGAGGTTGCGGTGAGGGTGCCAAAGATTTAGGTCAACGGTGGGAAACCATCAGTGGTTGTAGGCGGGGTTTGTATAACTCCGCCTTTTTCAGGTATATAGGGTGCTATGTGGAACGGATGACGTATATCCACGCCTTTTTTCCGCGGACATCGACTGTTAACCGTTGTCGGACATCGAGAAAACGTAGGCGAGGCAGTTCGTCGTCAAGGAGTGTCCGTTGCGAAGTGAGGAGGACCATCCGCCCCTTCGGTTTCAGGACGCGTGCATACTCCTTGAGTGAACGCCGGTAGAGATTCGTCAACTGCGATAAATTTCCAACAGTTTCGCCAAATGGAAGATTACAGACGATTTTATCGACTGCGTTGGACTGTAGTGGCAAACTGCGTGCGTCCCAATGGAAGAATTGGCGGGGTTGATGTTGCCTACCGAAATTTTCCATAGTTGCGTCTAATGCGTCTGTGGAGACATCGCCACCGATAAGGTAGTTGTAACGATTCGTGAGTGCACGTTCTAACAAGATAGTGCCGGCACCGCACATCGCGTCCAAAAAGACATCTTTTGGGTGTGGACGCGAGAGGCGTACCATACTATAAGCCAATGTCGGTTTGAGGGATGCTGGGATATGTGCGTGTTTGTAGGAACGTTGTGCCATATCGTTTCCTGAGAGCTTGACGCTGATATAGCCGTCGTCGCCATGTATCTCTGCCCAAACATCTAAAGCCGAGTCCGCCGGTGTCAGATACCAACCGCGCTTCAACAGTGCCTGTTCTACGACGCGTTGGAGGTCAATTCGTCGGAAGTTACGTTTGCCTGAAAGTCGGCTGGTTACTCCAAACGGCATCCGCTTGTGCACACGGAGATTCATCTGCCGACAGCATTCAAACAACTCTTTGAAATTGAAACGGGCGACTGAAGCGGTCAGTGCTGCTAAGGAACTGCGTGAACGTGTCATCTTTGGCAGCTGCTTCAAGATGAGAAAGAGATGCTCGGCTGTGCGTAGGGATAACAAGTCTCTTGGGTTCCCGGTGTATTGGAAGATAAGTCGTTGTGGTTTGCGTTCCAGGATTTTCAGATGTCCTGCCTCGCCAAAGCGTTCTGATAATTCTTCGCGCGCAAGGTTTTCTAATCCCGCGCTTACAGTGATGGAATAAAGCATAGTTTTTTAGTAGTTTTCAGTTGTCAGTAGGTACTCTTTCCAGGAACGGGTATAGACTCCAGTTTCAAGCCGCCCCTATCAGGTGTCGGATCATGAACCGTCCGTTTCGGGCCAGTTTAGGTGGCGGTGTAGGAAACTGAAGGTAGCAGCGGAATTAATCTGATGCCCGCCGTCAAAGAATTCTATCTCCGTTCTGTCAGCAATGCCCAATCGGACGTAAAGCCTTCGGACGACTGCAAACTCGTGTGCGACCCATTCATCAGGGGCAACGCCATCGTCGTGTCCACGCTCCACCATAAATGGACGCGGCGCGATCAGACCTGCCATCTCGCCGTAGTTGAATGTGTTTCCTAAATCGAACTCCGGCATCTCATATTCGCCTGTGAACATATAACTGTATCGGGAATCGAAGGTCGCATTTTTGACGATCCATTCGTTGAAATCGGCGGAACAGATTGAGCAGGCGTATTGATCCAGCAGTGCGGGGACACGCATCGCTGTCTTGCCTCCATAAGATAATCCATAAAATCCGAGCCGATCTGCGTCAACGAAAGGCAGTTCCGCTAACCAGTCGAGTGTCCGTTCATGTTGACGGACGATCAACGAAAAGAGCGACCATTTTATTGGATTCGCCTTGCGCTGGATGACGCGGAAGGCATCTTGACCGATGTAGGGATTCTGCGGCGCGTAGGTAATAAACCCTCTGTCCGCGAGCTGCGCAGCGTAGGCGTGATAGACAGATTGAATCTTCGGATCAGCGGTATCCTGTGGTCTTCCCTCTAAGCCGTGCTGACAGACGACAACCGGTCGCTGTTCACCTGGTTGTAGGTCGTTTGGTAGGAGTAAGATGCCGTAAGCGAAAACGTCCTTCCAGACATCAAGGACGACTTCGTAGCCTTTCCAGTTGGGTTCATCATAGATGAGCCGAGTTCTTGGGTTGGCAAGCACATCAGGGGGTGGACACCTTCCGATAACGTCATCCCAGAAATAGGTTTTGGCACTTTTACATGTCTCTTCCCATCGTGTGAGCGAAGTCGTATCGGTTTTGTCCCAGAAGAACTGTTGCCGGCGTGATGCTGCTTCGCGTAAAAAGCGTTGTGTCAGATTCACCAGTTGCATAAACTGCCGTTTTTGCCGCGCTTCGTAATCAAAATCGTCAATTGTGCCGGAAGCAGTAGCGTGGTATCCGTCAATATGTCCATTTTCACCATTGAGTCCGGCAAGCAGTCCGGTTAACGTTTCTTGAGAACCCGGTAATCCATCGTCAGTAGAGACGAAGTGCAAGGCATTATCACTGCCGAGTTGCTGATAAAAGTTGCGTGCGCGATCAAACTCTGCTTTGGCAGAATCCACTGGTGGTGAGACGAGTTGTCCCGGAGCAGCACCGCCGCGTCCATCACGAACTGGCGGCGGTCCGGCGACTTCCGGTCCACGGCTTGCTTCAATAATCAACGGACGTGGTGCGATGAGGCTTGCGATTTCGGCATCACCAAATTCGTGTAGCAGCCCCCAAACATTCCGATAAATCGGTTCCCGCCATACTTCTTGTCGCGATTGAAAATATCCGCTGACAGCCGTTGCCTGAATCCGTGTATCGACCGCTGCGCTGTGGAGGGCGATGAGTCCACCTTCACCGTAGCCGATAACACCGATCGGTACGTCGAAGAGAGCCATCCAGTCCACTAACGATAGGACTTTTTGGACTTCATATCCGATGATATGCCTTCCAAGTTGATACGCCATCCGATAGATGAACTCGCGATGCGGTTGATTCGTCTTCGTGCCAATCGTCGGGTTAGCGGAATAGGTATCGTCGCGGTTGATAAGCAGTGGAACGACGACACGACATCCTGCTTTTGCTAAACGTCTCGCAAACTGTGCGTTCGCTGGCAACTCGTCTGTTACACCTGCTACCATCTCCGGTGTCCAGTCGGCATCGGGGAGCGTGACGACCTGTGCAACAACAGGAACATTGTGCCTCGGTTCCAACCAAAGCCCTTCACCTTCTACCTCATCGAAAACCTGCCAACGCACGCGAGATACGGTGTAGTTATCTTCTGCTATGATCTGTGGGACAGCTTTTGATGTAGCAACATAAGCGAGTTCCTCAATCGGGAGCCGTTCATCAAGGCAGCCGATCTGCTTTCTCAGCCTTTCTCGATTTGGTTCCACGGATTCAGCGTAGGCTTCGTGAGAACTATAGTCGCGGTTCCACAACGTTTCCCGTTTTTCAAGGGAATCCGCCACCGCGTCGCTAACATAACCGTCAAGTACCTCAACCATCTGTGCGGCGAGGTCTCCTTCTATTGTCAGCGGGTTTGTTCCGTGTAATGCTTGTGCCGTGTTGTTTGACATACGAACTCCTTTGGGGGATAGTTGTCAGTTATCGGTTGTCAGTTGCCAGTATTTCGTTGTTAAAAGTTTCCGTTTCTTGATGAAGGTAAAGGTTTATGTATAGCAGCCCGCAAACTCTCACTGCAAGGCAAGTTTACGGTCCGAAAGCATCTCGAAAAATAAACCACTTTCAAATAACGCCGTCTTGTTTTAACTTTGCCACTTCGTCTGGCGACATTTTCAATACACCGGTGAGGACCTCGGTTGTGTGTTCACCGAGGCTCGGGGCGGGGGTGTCTACGTTCCCCGGTGTTTCCGACAGCTTGATCGGTACCCCTGGCACTTCAACTTCGCCTGTAATCTGGTGTGCGACACGGGTAATCATCTCTCGTGCTTGTACCTGTGGATGGCTTACCACTTTATCCATCGCATTGATAGGACCGCACGGCACACCTATATCTCCGAGTGCATCGATCCAATCATCGGTTGCCCGTTTGGACATAATCTCCGAAAGAATCGGGAACAGTTCATCATGATTTTCCGTCCGATCAGCGTTTGTTCGGAAGCGTTCATCCGAGACGAGATCCTGTCGATTGACATGTTCACAGAATTTTGCCCAGAGGGTATCGTTTCCGAGTGCGATGATAACGTGTCCATCCGCCGAGGCGAACGCTTCAAACGGTGTAATCGCAGGATGTCTCGCACCGAGGGGTTTCGGTGCTTCGCCTGTAGCGAAATAACGGACGACAGCGTTTTCCAGAACAGCGACAAGGCTATCTAACATCGCAACATCTACAAGCTGTCCCTTTCCCGTTTCGTTGCGGTGGTGTAGCGCAGAAAGCACACCGATTGTCGTAAAGAGGGCTGCAGTGATGTCGCTGATAGAGGTGCCGACACGTACTGGCGGTCCCTCTGGTTCACCGGTGATGCTGATGATACCGCCCATGCCTTGGATAATCATGTCGTAAGCACCTTGTTGGGCATAAGGACCGGTCTGACCAAAGCCGGAACACGCTGCGTAAATCAGCGATGGGTGTTCGGCTTTCAAGGTGTCGTAATCCAGTCCCAATTTTTTCATCGTTCCGGGTCGGAAATTCTCCACGACAATATCGGTATGTGCTAACAACTGTTTGAATATTGCTTGTCCACGTTCGGTTTTAAGGTTGAGCGTGATGCTCCGTTTCCCGCGATTCACACTCATGAAGTAGAGGCTAAACGCGTTTTTGAAGGGACCGAAATTGCGTGATTCGTCCCCTGTGCCGGGTTGTTCAATCTTGATGACCTCTGCGCCGAGGTCGCCGAGTAGCATTGTTGCGTAGGGACCGGCGAGGACTCGCGTCAAATCTAAGACCTTTATGCCGTCCAGTGGACCTGGCATTCGTCGTTTCTCCCGATGTTTAGATGTGCATGTATCGTACGGTTTCTGTAGATGAACCGGCGCGGTTACAAACCGCGCCTCCCTGGGTTTGGACTGAATTTATAATTATTTTCTTAATTGACCCTTACAGTTCTTCACCAACAATGAGACGATACGCCTCTCGGTATTTCTCGCTTGTCTTGGAGATAACATCCTCTGGTAATTCAGGAGCAGGTGGTTGTTTGTTCCAACCGATTTCGGAGAGATAGTCCCTGACGAACTGCTTATCGAAACTCTGCTGCGGTTTACCGGGTTCGTAGAGATCCGCGGGCCAGAAACGGGAGGAGTCCGGTGTGAAGACTTCATCAATCACAATCAGTTTTCCATCGCGTTGCCCGAATTCAAATTTGGTATCACAGAGGATAATCCCAGCGTTTTCGGCATGTTGACTGGCAGCTTTGAAGAGATCGAAACTCACACCAATGAGTTGATCTGTCAGTTCGCTACCGACTTGGTTACGCATCTCCTCAATGGTGATGGGTTCGTCATGTTCACCTTGCTCCGCCTTGGTTGTCGGTGTGAATAGAAGTTCTGGAAGCTGATCGGATTCGCGCAGTCCAGATGGCAGTTTTTGTCCACAGATTTCGCTTGTTTTCTGATAGGAGGCCCAACCGGAACCGGCGAGATAGCCGCGGACGACGCATTCAACATCAACGCGATCCGCTTTCCGGACGAGCATGGAACGTCCCTCTAAGAGTTCCGCATCAGGCTGCAAGGCATCGGGATAATCTTCAACTTTTGTCGTAATGAGATGGTTGTCGGCAACGGATCCGGTGTAGTCAAACCAGAATGTGGAGAGACCGGTTAAGACCTTCCCTTTATCAGGGATACCGTTCGGCAAAACGACATCAAAGGCGGATATCCGATCAGTGGATATAATCAGGAGTTCATCTCCGAGGTCATAAATGTCGCGTACCTTCCCGCTGTGGGCAGGGGTTAAATTGGTTAATTTTGTAGATGTTATAACGTTCTGAGACATATTTTTCTCCTTTAATAGCCGTCAGGAGTCGGCTGTCAGTTTTATTTTTTCAATAGGTTTTGTAGTGCAATAGCAGTCCTATGTGTCGTATCAATTTGAAGTGCCTTATTAATCTCTACCTCTGTGGATTGATCTTCGCCGAGATAGTAGTAACACGATGCCTTTAATGCATAAAGGTCGGCTTTGGAGCGATAATCGTGCCGAAAGAGGTATTGGGCATCGCCTTGGAGTGCGTTATCAAGTGCCCGGATAGCAGACCTGAAATCGGTGGTATCTTTAATTCTCGCTGGCTGGTTGCCAGCTTCATTGTTCCGCAAGTAGAGCAGGTTTGCAAGCCCAACCCAAGCATCCGCATTTGAAGCATCAAGTTGAACGGCGTTTTGGAAGGCTTCCTGCGCTAAAGGCGGATTCAACGATAAACTGAGATGGCTCCACCCGACACCGTTATGTGCATCGGCAAGTGCTTCATCGAAGTTGATTGCACGCTCAAAACTGAGCAAAGCCTGCGGGTAGTCACCTGATTCGTAGAAACGCCACCCCTGCGCTGTATAATTGATCGCGCTTGGCGTATTCGGGTCGGAATCACTGGAACAGCTGCTTAGCATCAGACAGTAAAAAGCAAATAAGGCTGCACATATAATATGCGACGTAGTTTTGAACCTAACAGGATGCATAGCGTGTTTTCCCAGATAGAGCAAGCTTTTCACCCGCAAACGCAAATTTCAATTGTTTATTCAGATTTGAGTGTACTTAAAAGTGGACTTCGGAGTGCCACTGCAACTGCAATTGCATTTGCAATTATACCGAAACTGAAGATGAAAAGCAAGGTAATTGTGAGAGATACCCACGGAAAAGAGGGAAGATGCCCTTGAGAACCGAGAATTGCCACCAGTCCGGCAATAATACCGATAAGCATCCCGACAGCGAGTAGGAAACAACTTTCGAGGAACAGCATCCGCGAGAGCAGCTGCCGTCGGAAACCGAAGGCGCGTAAAGTTGCCAATTCGCCGCGCCGTTCAATGATATTTCTAAAAAGTATCAGTGCCAATCCAAATGTACCGAGTAGCACACCTAAACCACCGAGGCTTTGAAAGGTGGAGATATAGGTATTTTCAACGGCGCGGTAACTTGCCAGTCGTGCGGATGCCGATGTAAGGTCAAAACCGTAATCGCCTAAGGTCTTCTCTAAGACCTGCGCGGTTTCCTGACGCAAGGCGGGCGGTGTTTTGATGAGAAAAAATTGATATCCGCTTTGGCTTGGGAAGTATTTGGTGAAATTAGACTCCGAGAGAATCAGTTGGCTTTGAAAAAGGCTGTTCTCAAGTGTATGGAGGTGAAGATATAGCGGCTTTCCAAATTCATCCTGTATGAGAAAATTCTCTTTCGGATCGTGGTGTAAAATCCAACGGAGCGACTTCGCATCACCGAGGGCGACAATCATGTTAGCATGGGAACCTTCCACTTTCAGGGTGTTCCATGGGTATACATCCAAAGCATTATCCGACATACCCAAAATTTGTGGTTTCTGCGGTTGATAAAGATTAAGACAACTCACATCTTCACCTGGGAGCACACGAAATGGGGTTATTTCCGATGCGCTGAGGAGTTCAGAGGCTTTTTCAGAAAAACCGAGTTCAAACCTACCCTCTGGTGTATTCAGGCTATGGTGTAAAGGGAGTGCGGATTCGGCGACAAAGGCGTATTCTGTCTCCGGGGGTGCGTCGTGCCGATTCGCGCCGACAGCAACAATGATACAACACGCCAAGCTGATCGTTGTAACACAGGTTTTACTCCGCCCTGGTTGGCGTGCCGCGTTTTTAAGGGCAAATCGCGTTCGGGTCAATTTGTTTGGCACATTCTGTGAACTGAGCCATCTATCAAAGACGAACCAACCTATACCAAGAATTGAGAGGGTTAACATTAAGAAGTGAAAAATAGGATGCTCAAACCCTCCTGTAACTGTCGTAACTATATCATGAATCCATGGGATAAAGGTAAAAGGGGAAATCACCAAACCTACACCGATCCCGATACTGCCGAAAAGCGTGAACGATTTCATGTACTGAGGTGTGAGGTTCGGGTGGGGTCCAATACGGAAACCTATTCGGACAGAAACTATTACAATGACGGCTATCACAACAAGTATAACGATTCCGCTCCAACCTTCAGTAAAGAAGGTGCGCCCCGCAAAGATACCGAACCAAATTCCAAGGATTAAGGCAGGTATTCTTGCTGCCCAACGACTTGGGACATTTGCCTTTTGAGATTTCGGTTTGACCTTGGCTTCATCAAAATCTGTGACACCGGCGAGGAGCGAGGCGGTTGCGGCACGTCCTATCCTCGCGACGGTCCCGCGGATCGTATTCATGATAACTAACAACGTTACCAATACGCCGATAAGCAAACTCCAGAAACTGACATGAAATTCTATAAATGGCGTGCCGATGGCAGGCAGCCACCACGTTTGTAATCCGTATATCATCAACTGTGCGTACCCGACAGCAAGTAAGCACCCCAATAAACTTCCGATACCGGCGATCGTCGCGCCCTCATATAGGAAACGGCGGCGAATTTTGGTGAGCGGGTAACCGACAGCCTGCAAAAGACCAATCTCACGCGAACGTTGTTCAACACCGATACGGAAAAACATTTCAACAAGCCACGCTACACCGAGAATAATAAAAATACTGAGACTGCTGAAAAGCATACCGAAATCTGTAGCACCCTTGGAGGCTTGAAGCCCCTCTGCTTGTGGTGATAAAAACTGAAAACCGACCTGTTCTGGCTGAATCCTTTTCAGGAATTCGGTCTCAAAAAGCGTCTGTGTTCCTTGAATGTCTGTATCCGGTGCAGCCCTCATCCGAATCGTAGTGAGGTCCCCGAACCGGTTCTGCCACAGCCGCTTACCAATTTCCAACGGAACAAATGCTTTCGGTGTCGCCTTGTACTCATCCCAATACACCTCGTCTTTGTCGCGAACGAGGGCGTAATCAATTGGAAAAGGTGATTCCCATTCAGACATATCGGCAGTGTCGTGAATCCCCGGAAATTCGGGGATGAGATCTCTATCTGCAGCAAGACCTTCGATCGGAAGAATTCCTTTGAGGCGGAAAACGACTGTTTCAGTAATATATTCTTCTTCTGCTGTGACGCTGTAATAGGTGATTGCAATCCTATCTCCCACTTTAGCACCGAGGTCATCTGTTGCCCATGTATTGAGGACAATGTCGCCGCCTTGCCGCGAGCGTGTAACCATTGCACGTAAAGCAGCACCAACTTCTTTCAATCCCGCGAGTTGTTTCTTGTGCCTTGGTGTAGTTCCTGATTCGGGTCTCCCTTTTGCCAGCCTACTGTATTCTGTTTCTAACCTACGTAATTCTGTTATGTCGTCATCTATCAGTAATATCTGCTCTTGAGACTGTTCGTAAGCGAGTTGTTGTGCTTCAGTCGTGTGCCTATTGAGCAGTTTCGCAAACTCTCCTTCATGCGTCGGCAGTGCTACAATTGTAGAGTACGGTATGACTTTACCGTTATCAGTTATTGTATTTGCGAGATAGGTGAGCGTCGGTAGGGTTGGAATCCGGTTTTCAGTGGCAACCGTTAGTGCTGTTTCGGAGAGCAATGGCTTGAGGAGATACTGCTGGCTCTGGAGATCAAAGTGATTCTCATGCGTCTTAATACGCAATCCGAGGGCATCAAGGGTTAAAGGCAGCTCTTCAGCCGAAATTGCGGCTGTATCCGCAGTAAATACGGCATTCACCTTGTCTGCTTGTCCGAGTGCTTTTTGGAGAACAGGGAGTGCTATGTAAGCGTTGAACGGGAGACTTTGATGTGCTTGTAGGCTGAACCGTCCAGCGTTCTTGGTAGGAATGATGTTGCTAATAACCAAACGGAGACTCTGGATGGCGTTGGCTGCGTCCCGCTCACCGAGAAGAAATTCTGGATGGATGTCTGCGGCTTGAGACATGTTTACCAGCAGTGTATCACCGACTTGGACGTTCAGTTCGTTTCGGAGTGCTTCATTAATGGCAATAGCGTTGAAGGGCTGTTCAGGGGCTTTGTTGAGATTCGGTGCGGTATCCTCTTGCCAAAACGTAAAGAAACTGTCTGTTACACCGGTGATGTTAACCTTCGATGCCCGTGTCTGTGTCTGTGGGGCGACGATTGTTCCATTTAGCAGAATTGCTGGCACCTTATTTTCTCGCTGCAATAGATCCGGTTGAAAAAAATGGTCTGCAAGGAGGGCGTGTTGGATGGCACCGAGTCGCTCTGTCGTGAGACTTCGCAGGCTCCCGCGTACGGAATCACCAACAATCAGTGCACCGGCGAGAACCCCCGTCGCTACGGCAGTGCAAAGTGCGACGGTAAGTTGTATCTGCCAAAAGTGTTTAAGGGAATTCCAAGAGAATCTCGGCATAATCTTTCTTCGCGTCCGTTGCGTGTATTAGTCATCTCTTTCGATGGTGCAAGTACCGTCCACCAATTGCAGATGCCGGTCAAAGCGGGTGGTGAGCGATAGGTTATGTGTCACCACAATCAATAGCGTCTTCTCAGCACGATGCAGCTCAAAGAGCAGGTTGGCAACGGTATCAGCCGTAGCAGTATCCAGATTACCCGTCGGTTCATCACACAGGAGAATGTCCGGTTGATTAATAAGGGCGCGCGCAATCGCGACGCGTTGCCGTTCGCCACCTGAAAGTTCAGCGGGTCGGTGCGATTGACGATCCGTGAGTCCGACCCGTTTTAGAAGCTGAACGGCACGCTCGGTCGCGTCAGTTCCGTGTTTGAAGGCAAGTGTCGGAATTAGCACATTCTCAAGCACGGAATATTGTGGAAGTAAGTGATGTTCCTGAAACACAAATCCGATCACGGAATTGCGGTACGCCGCGAGTTCAGGTTCAGAGAGGGTGAACGGATTTGTATTGTTAATCTCCACAATTCCATTCGACGGTTCTTCCAAGGTACCAATGATGTGTAAGAGTGTACTCTTACCAGAACCGGAGGGCCCCGTGATAACGACGGATGTACCTGCTGTGAGGCTGAACGAAACATTCCGCAGCACCTTAACTGCCCCGAAGTCTTTGAATAAGTGAGATATTTTAAGCGAGGTAGTAGCGGTGTAAGATTGTTCCATAACCACAATTATCCTAATATAGCTAATACACATCAGAAACCCGATTTTTCCGTTGTCAAAATCGGAGCGAAAACCTAATATTTAAAAAATCTGATCTGCAATAAAATCAGGGATCGGAATCGCACGAAGTTTCTCACCCGGGTTGGTTATGCAACAGACCGTCGTGAGTTGACCACGCGCGACATCTTCTCCCTGACGCGTAAAGTGAAATTGATATGTGAGCGACTTTGTTCCCTTTTTGGAGACCCAGAGACGGATATCCACCTCATCTTCAAACCGAAGTGGACTTAGATATTCACACGAAGCAGCAAGTCGGGGCCATCCGATCTTATTTCCGTCCCACTCGGTTGCTACACTCGTACCTAAACTCCGAAGAAATTCGTGTTCAGCGGATTCCATAAAGACAAAAAACCGTGTGAAATGGACGATCCCTGCCATATCGGTATCAGCGAACTCAATCTTACGTTTGGTTTGGTACTCGGTGCGCATGTTTCCTAAGAGTCCTCAATTATCAGGCTTCGCAGTGAGAACAGTTATCAGTTAAGAGGTCCCTTAATCGCATCAGCCCTCTTTAACTGATGACTGATAACTGAAAACTAACAACCATTCCGCTACATTTTGGGATAGTCCGGTACATTTTTGTAAAGCTTCCACGTTTCAGCATAGATGCGCCAGTGCCCGTCGGTTGGGTCAACCATCAAGTTCAGTTTTTTGGTGCCGATATCGGAGTAAGCAGGGCGCGTGCCACTTGCGGGGGTACCCGTAAATTTCTGCAAGAATGTGACATCTGCGACCGCCCGGTCCCCATTAATCACGGGGTTAGAGATCTCGACCTCAATATCACTGTACATGGTATTCAATCTCTTCATCTTGGCGCGGAGATCTCCTTTTTTAAGGTAGACCTCGGTTTCTTTACCACCGCGTACAGTGACGCGCGTGATCAAGGCTCTGTCTGAATAGATAGACATGTAAGTGTCCAGGTCCTTCTCTTCCCAAGCTTCCTGCCATTTTCCAAGGATTTGTCTGACTTTGAGATGTGTATCAATCGGTGCATTTCCATCAAAAGTTCCACCCGACTCTTCACCCGAAACCGTGTTCGTACTCACCTGTTCAACCCGTCTGAGAGCGATGGCACCCGATATTTCACCGATCTGATCGTTAATGAGTTTCCATTTTCGCCTGAAGAACCCTTTTTTCTCGATAGTCAGTGTGCGATTGTGAGTTTCAATGATCTCATCGCCATCCTGCAAGGTTACGCGAATGCCGTCAACGACGTAACGGTTTTTCTGGGTTGGCACGGGGTTGTAGGTAGCGTATTGGATTTCAACGATGTGGGTTTGCGACATCAACTCTGTCGCGCGCCGGAAACTTGAGGCACGTTTCTTTCGGGCGGACTTATCCCACAAATCGGTATACGTTTGCACATGCTGCGTTTCCAATGCGCTTTTCCAAGCGATCACTAAGGGACCTACAGGGCTATTGGCGTTATTGACAAGATTCGGTTGCGGTGTAGACTCCGGTGTCACCGTTGCGACCATGCCTTCACCGACGATTTCATCTTGTATAATTTTCCATCGCTGTTGGATAATGCCTTTCTTTTCAATAACGAGGTTTCGCAACTGCTGTCTCGGCCCCTCTGGAAGGTGAGCCGTCACAGGAATCCCTTCAATGCGATAGCGATTCGGGAAGCGTGGGACTCGGTGGGGTTGGCCGCTCCCTTCAAGGTTAACTTCAAAGTTGACATTATCTGTTAGGAGTCTTGCTGTATTTTGATAGCCTCTATCGGGGTGCTGGCGTTCACTTTTGACCCAGAGCGATTCATACTTTTTGGCATCGCCGGATTCGAGAGCCGTTTTCCATTTCGCCAGAAAGGCGGTAGGCGTTTCACTCGAACTCATGAATATCACGAGGAATAGAACAAAAGCGATAACGATTGCCGCAATAGCGCCCCCCCATATAAGGTTCTGAGACATAATAATTTTCTTAGGACTGTTTTGCCGGTTCTGTACGTCGTTCACAATTTAACCTCCCGCGTAGTTTAAAAGTCTGGCACATTCTCAAAAATCTTCCAGATCTCATGGTGGATTTTCCAATCGTTTCCGACCTGATGCATCCAAACTTCGCGAATCCAAATATTATAGAGTGCGGTTGCATTCTCGTCAGCAGCAGGGACAACTAACCGACTCATTTGTTGAACACTGATAATGCTTTCACTTTCGACTTCGGTGTCGGTTTTGACGGTCCGCCATGCGTGTTCGCTCATCTGCCGAAGATCCGATTCCAGCTGCTGTCTGTCAATTTTACTTCGATCCTCTTTACTCTCATGAATCACGACTTTATCAACGACAATGTTGGGTTCATAATGAGCGAGATGGACGTTAAGATCTTTGCGCTGCCATGCGGCTTCCCAATTGCTGAGTGCGACTTTGCCAGCGTCTATCTGTGCTGTAGAGAGCGAGGTGCGCCCGGTCTTCGCGGGCGAAAGTGGCGGTTTGCTGTCTACATAAGCCCGCGATGCTTGCGCTTGCTGTTTAAGAAATTCTGCGTGTTTCGCAGCGACACCCTGCTGCCCCGCGTCTGCGAGTTTTTGGGTATAGATTTCAGCTTGTTCGCGTATCTGCTTTCTGAGGGATTCCGCCTCAGCAATAGCGGATCGTTTTTGATATCCCTCCTCTTTCACCATTTTGTCGGCGATATCGATTTTGCGGCGGAGTGCCGAAATTTCCTTGCCGTAGTTACGGATTTCAGTTTCCGCCCGCTTGCCGCGTGTCTGCATATCCTCCAAAGTTTCAAAGAGTTCAGCAACCTGTTTTCCGTATTTTTCTCGTGTAACGCTCAACTCACGGTTGTTTTTCTGAAGGTCACGAATCTTCTGGTTCAATTGATCTTCCGCGCCGCGAACCGTCTGCATCTCAGACTTGACGCGTGTGAGTTCCGCTTCCAGAGTACTGAGTTTCTGGCGGAGTTCCGCCACCCCTGCTTCTTTTTGCAGGATCGTAGCATTTAATTTTGAGTTTTTGTTAACGTTGATGGCGTGCCTATGTGCGAGCCTGGCATCAGCATTCGCTTGGTATGCGAGACGGAGCGCGTCGTTGCCTTTTTTCTCGGTGAGTGCGGTTTTTGCAGCTTCAAGGTTGGATGTAGCGGCTTGAAATGCATCAGGTGCCAGCGATGCGGCATCAACGTCCTGGGCTGCTGTGATGGCTGCTTCTGCGTCCGCGATCGCCGTGTCAACTACAGATGGCTCAATGTTTCCGAGTTTTCCACCACAACCTGCTAAAGCTAAAGAGACGAGAAGCATCGTGACAATCAAAATCCTACGCAATGCGAAATTATATTTTCGCTGTAAAACAATGAATCGTTTCATTGTGTAGCTCCTTCTAATTTTTTTATTTTTGCGTTCAGTTTAATTTTCGGTTCTTTGTCTACAATGTCCGGCGCGGTTAGAAATCGCGCTTATCGGGTCAGGGAAGTCGGTTAATTTTCAGTTTATCGTGGTCTTCTCTTCTATTCAAATGCTGATAAAGCAAGTGTATGGGGTTGCGTCGTAGTGGTTTTCATCTGCGAGAGCGTATCCTTGATAATAGATGCCCTTGTTTTGCCGACCCCATCAATTGCTTGGAGTTCACCAATAGCGGCTGTGTAAATTCTATCCAACGTTTTGAATTCGTGAACGATGTTCTCAACAATATTGAAAGGGATCCGAGGTACCTGGCTGAGCATTCGGTATCCGCGTGGTTCAAGGACTTCAAAGGTATTCCGAATATCTCGGGGATATCCCAAAGCCTCACTAATATTACTCTGGTTTGCGAGGCAGTTTGCATCAAGCCCTATAATTTTCTCAACTGCTTCAGATTCATTGCGCAAACTCCTATTATAGTAATCTTTAGTCATCAGAAGTCCGCTATCAATTTCAGTCGTAAGTTCAGGGATGTGCTGTATGGATTCTGCCTGTGTGCCTAATTCGATTCTATATAGGTTCAAGTCCAGCTCAGCACGGCGAACCCTTTCACACAGTTGGATAGCCGTGACGACATTTGCTAATGTAACATTCCCACTCAACTCTGCCCAATTCAGCAGAGTGACGGCATTTTGCATCGCCTTGACGTACTGGGTCAGTGCGAGCATTGTCTGATTTGCGCCAGAGAGTAGAACGGGACGCTCGCGGAAGATGTAGTGTTGGTTTTTGAAATATAAGGTGAGCGTATTTCGACGCTGTGACACAGCAAGTACAATGTGTTCTGTCTGTTTAGCGAATTTATCTGCGGATCGGTGGCGGAGTCCGGTTTCGCGGGACGGGATAGATGGATCCACCCGTAGCGTCACATTGGCGCGAACGATTCGTTTCATATCCTCGGAAAGGATAATTGCCCCATCCATCTTCGATAATTCATACAAACGCGTAGGTGTATATTGGCAATTGATCCGAAAGCCACCTTCTATTAAATCTAAGATTTCGGGTGTATCGCCAACGACAATAAGTCCGCCCGTTTTGCCTTGTATGATATAATCGACACCTTCTCTCAGATGGGTTCCTGGTGATAGCAACCTCAAAGTTGCTAAAAGTTCGCGTGTCTTCTGATTCTCTGTAGAGATGCTCCGCACTGCAATCACCTCCAATTATTAGGATACCATGTTTAAACTACGATGTCAAGGTTGAATTGAGTTGTCAGCCGCCAGCTGTCGGAGACCGTCAGTTGCGAGGAAGTGTATTTGCGACAGTTGTTTATTGAAATGTCAACATATTTTTCGGTTTTGCTATAACTGAAAGTGCCTGTCTTCAAATTTTGTTTGACTTCACGTGCAAATCGGTGTATAATGTATATCAATTATTATTTCGCCGAGAATGCCCTACGTCCAGAGAAGGACTCTCGCCGAAGATTTACGATACAACCCCAATCAGATTTACGCCTACACTTTCTTGGACAGAACCGATGCCGCGTAAACCTTGGTATAGAAAAAGACCCAAAAAGGAATTCGTGAAAATTCCGAGTTTTCACAACGTAATCATGCAATTAAGCTTAGCAGGTGCATTTTTGGCGACAGTTATTTCATGCAACAACGAACAATTGCCTAATGTAACGATAGAAACCGAAAAAGGCAACATTATAATAGAACTTTATCCTGAAGCTGCCCCCGCCACAGTCGCGAATTTTGCGCAGCTGATTGAGGGTGGATTTTATGATGGCGTGACTTTCCACCGGTATGTCCCGGGTTTTGTCATCCAAGGCGGCGACCCGCACGGTAGCGGTAGTGGTGGCCCTGGATGGACAATCCCAGGTGAGTTTCAAGACCCTGACCTTCGCGACAAGATGCCGCCACATGATAAAGGTGTCATAGCGATGGCACGTACACAGGACCCCGACTCCGCTGGCAGTCAGTTTTATATATGCCTCACCTCTGATTCGAGAAGCGTCGGACATTTAGATGGAAACTATACAACGTTCGGGAGAGTTATAGAAGGGATGGATGTTGTAGAAACACTTCGCGAACGTGATGTCATGACAAAAGTGACGATCGAAAACTACACGCCTGCACCGTAATTCTGCAAAAGGAAAGGAAGTACACTATATGGAAGAATGGAAAACTCTTGTTAGGGATACTGTCAACACACCCGAAAAACTCGCCGCCGCATTTGATGTTGACTTAGAGGAGATGCGGCGCATTCACAAAGAATTCCCGATCCGCATCAATCCTTATTATCTCAGTCTCATAGAAGAACCGGGGGACCCGATTTGGAAACAGGTTGTTCCTGACCCCAGAGAATTGATTAGCACAGGCGTAGAGGATCCGCTCCACGAGGAAGACGATAGCGAGGTGCCGAACGTCACGCACCGCTACCCAGACCGAGCACTCTTTTATGTTAACTATATGTGCCCCATCTACTGCCGTTTCTGTACCCGCAAACGGAAAGTCGGTGATCCGCACTCGATTTCTGAGGATAACGTCGAAAAGGGTCTCGCTTATATCCAAGCACACCCCGAAATTCGTGATGTTATCATCTCCGGTGGCGATCCACTCATGCTGACGGATAAGAAAATTGATATGATCGTCGGTGGGCTACGAGCGATAGAACACTTGGAAATCATTCGGATCGGTTCGCGTGTGCCCGTGACACTTCCGCAACGGATTACACCTGAGCTGTGTGCGATTTTGAAGCAGTATCACCCGTTTTACATCAATACGCATTTCAACCACCCGCGCGAAATCACACCTGAGACGGAGAAAGCATGCGGCATGCTGGCAGATGCTGGCATACCGATGGGGAACCAGACGGTGCTCCTGAAAGGCGTGAACGACGATCCTGACGTGATGGTGGAACTGATGAAGGGACTGTTACGTATCCGGGTCAAGCCGTACTATATCTATCAAGCGGATCTTATTGTCGGGACGGATCATTTCCGGACGGCGGTGAAGACGGGTTTAGATATTGTTGCGGCGTTGCGGGGTCATATATCAGGACTCGGTGTGCCGCATTATGTCGTTGATGCGCCGGGGGGTGGTGGAAAAATTGCGTTGATTCCAGATCCCGTTGTGGCTTTTGATGACGAGGAGATTCAGCTTCGGAATTACGAAGGTAACGTCTACAGTTATCCGAGTACGCCGTTCTTTGATGAGGATTGGTAATGGAGTGGGTCGCTTTTTTTACACTTGTAGTGGTTATCGGTGGACTTTGTATAGTCGCCGGACAGGCTATACGTCATGCTAACAAAGACTAAATCCGCATTTGCGAACCGTAATTCACCGATAGCAGTGGATTCAAGACACCAATTCAGCGTGCCACACCTCCAGATCGGATTAAGGTGCAGTTAGCGTCCCTCCTGTCACCCAGACTCGGCAGGGATCTCCACCTGTTTTTTTCGGTTTTTCGTGCTGATTAAGGACATCCCAACTGCAGCGATGACATATACAAGGACTGTTCCCCAAAAACCAAATTTGATAGCGTAATATTTAATCGTTTCGCTACGGGACAAGATATTTTGCATTTGAATCTCTTGAACATAGGAATTAACACAGTAGGGTGATAGACCCCTTGCTAAAGCATAGGGACTTCCGCAAAGTTTTTCTAAGCGAAAGCATTTGTGGCTTCAAACGACATTGCTTTCATTTTGAGAATGTCAAAAACGAAAGTCTTACTATGCCTAAGCACAAGGGACGCTATCCCGACCCCGCACCGAAGTGCCTTATGAACAGTTTGATGTGCTACGAGAGGCTTAACCTCTTTACATTCTCGTGGGATACAACATGACTTGGATTTCCCGAACACATGTCAAGCATATTTTAGATATTTCTTGAGGCGTATGAGGCTTTTACACAGTCGTCTCAAATACCAAGCAATATACCAGTGCATCAACTGCAACCCATGCCGAATACAGACGAAGAAAAGTGTATCACATTTTTAGTCAAAAGTCAAAGGTTTTTTTTCACACAATACAGAAGCCGTTCTGTATCCCCCGTCTAAAGACTAAGGGTTTTAGAACCGAAGATTTAGATAAAAGAATTCCAAGTCCGATGCCCACCCTAACGAAAACGGGTGCTCTTAATCTCCAGTGGGGTTCCCGCGCCAATGCGTAGAAACTGATACCAATGCGGGAGTCCGATACCAGCACTTATAAGAATTGGCACTCTGGATTTCCAAGGTGTCCGACGGATTACCATGTATAAGCTCAAACTAATAATTACGGCACTTGCGATAAAAGCGACTGCAATGTGGAAGGCGTGTAGCGCAAGAAAATCAGGCAAGAAAACATCAACGCCTGACATAATGAAAGTGCGCCTACCATCTTCATCTATTGTCGGCGCGAACGGTGCACCGCTTTCCACCCACGGCAAGAAGAAACAGGTAACGGCAATAATTCCGCCGAGGGGTGTGATGAACTGGGTGTATCGTGTCGCTTGATGCGTGCCCATATTCTCTCCTAATCTTTCAGCTTTTCGAGGAACGGACTGAGCAGATCAATCGGGATCGGAAAGACGATGGTTGAG
This sequence comes from uncultured Poribacteria bacterium, assembly GCA_951828385.1. Classification (GTDB taxonomy): domain Bacteria; phylum Poribacteria; class WGA-4E; order WGA-4E; family WGA-3G; genus WGA-3G. Next base: position 173,963 of record OX639973.1, on the reverse strand, counting down.
TTTTTCTCAGCGCTGACTTCCACCAACGCCTGCAGGAATCGGAGTTGCACGGCTGTCGGGGTTTTGCTGAGGATGTCAGCGGCATCAGTTAACACTTGTGCGGATTCAAATTCACCTTCGGCGTGTATGACTTTGGCGCGGCGTTCGCGTTCCGCTTCGGCTTGCTGCGCCATCGCGCGTTGCATCTCAACTGGGAGATCTACGTCCTTGATCTCCATCGCCAGTACCTCAATCCCCCACGGTTCACAATGTTTTTTGACGATATCTTCCAAGTCCTGATTCAGTTTTTCGCGTTCAGAGAGCAGATCGTCGAGTTCAGCACGTCCGAGCACACTTCGGAGGGTTGTCTGCGCGATTTGAGAAATCGCAAAACCGAAGTCCTCAACTTCAATAACAGCCTTATCGGCTTCGGTTATTCTGAAGTTAAGCACGGCGTTGACGCTCACGGAAACATTATCTTTTGTAATCACGTCTTGCGGGGTGACATCGTTGACAACAAGACGTAGGCTGACGCGTTGCATCCGCTCAATCCAGAAGGGTATCATGAACACGAGACCGGGACCGCGAGTCCCCGTCAAGCGTCCGAGCCGAAAGATAACGGCGCGCTCGTATTCTTTGAGAATCCTAACGCTTGTCGCTAATAGGATAACGACAGCGATAACAATGGCAAAATAGGTCGGATCAATTTGTGGCATATTTTTAATTTTCCTTGCGGTTCGTTCAGATGAGTTTGAATATTGACGAATCCTCTACGTAGAATTGAAGAAACGCCCAAGCAAAAACCCTTCCACTTCGTTTCAGGCTCGGTTTCTGATGCTATCAAGTGGAGTAGCCTGTAATGTCGCGCGCCTTCTCGAAAAAGGCACGTTTGCGGGGTGTGTTGATCTGCCATTGCACGGGTACGGATTGGTAACCGTTATCATAGTCGTTCTCACCGGGGTCAAAGTATCCCCATGATGCGTATTGGCTGACAGCAGCGACGAAGTTGTTCAAGGGTTTATCGAAATCGAAATGATCGTCTTCGTTGAAAAGGATCGGCATCGGACGGTAACCCGGTACCTCACGGGTTTGTTGGACCATTTCAATAATGCGGTTCGGGTCCTTGACACCGTTCCCGTGGACAAGCAAGAAATCCGAAGCACGGACAACATTTTCCAATGGCACCTTACCGCCGCCATAACTCGTTCCAACGAGGAATCTGTTGCCATTATGTGTTGTCGCTTTTACACGTTCAATCAATTCGTGTACGCGTTGCGGTTTCAGAATTTCATGGGTATACGCTCTGACATTGCATTCGTTGTTCACCTCAACGATAACGTTGGTATACCCTTTGTCGAAGAGCCATCCGGTTGCGTTGTCAACGGCATTTTTGACGGCATTCTCGTCCTTAACTCGCTGGTCTTGCCCGAAATAGAAATAACCGAGAATGACAACCATGCCGAGATCGTCAGCAAAATCAATGATACGTTCAAGGCGCGAGAGATAATCCGGGTTGAGACTCCCATCGGCTTCGATCCCGGAGTTGTGCCACGGCTGCGCTTTGGAATAACCTTCGGGACTCCCGCCTTGGAGGTTGATAGTGAATGCCAAAACGCCGTGTGCGCGCCAGGTCGGCATCGCGGCTAAAAATTCGCGGGTATTGCGTTCGGGGTCCCATGCTCCGGTGTCCGGGTATTCCCAGAGATGTATAGTCTCCGGGTTCCGGTCATCAAAGATGCCTTGCACCATACGGGTGTTGATGAGCAACCCTTCGATTTTATGATCTTGGTAGAAACGCCCTGGGTAGGTAATTTCTCCGTTAATGTAAAATGCATCGTCAACGATACTAACTGCTGTTTTCATCTCTTTTTCCTTTTCGTTTATACGCTTATCAGTATGGATTTCACGGTGGTCTGCATGCAGTCGTGAAGGACAGTTAACAAGAAACATTCCTGCCAATGCTGTGCTTCCGTTAATCAAGAAATTTCTACGATTCATGATTTTTTTCACCACGCTGTTTCGACAGAACCCAATTACTGTGTCTTCTGCGAAAGTGCCTTAAAATAGCGTCGCAGTTGTTCCCGATACTGGAACGGAATATCCTCAAGTTCTTTTGCATGCGGTGTGGCTTCTAATTTCTGAACAATTTCAAGGAGCTCAGGATGTAAAGGCGGCACCTCTTGTGCAGGCGTTTCAGGTCTTTCCGCCACCTCTGCTTTGCGTTGTTTACCGACATCCCGTTTTTGCAACGACTTTAAACTATCAAGCATTCGCGTCAAAATTTGTTCCTGTCTATTGAGCACCTGTTCATCGAGTTCGCCTTGCCGGAGTGACTGCTCAACTTCTGTCATCTCCCCCGCGACGTCTTCGAGACTTCCCAACATTTGTGCCATCTGTTCTGCGCGCTCGGCGAGGCGTTCGGTCGCTTCCCGAATCAACTGCTGTTGCGCAGCGAGTTGACGCATCATCTGTTCAAATCCTGGGGTTTGTCCCTGCTCTCGCATCTGTTGGCTCAGATTTTGTGCCATTTGGTTCAACTGCTCCTGACTCTCGGCAAGTTGCTGGAGCTGCTCCAACATGTTTTCCATGCCGCTGGCACCCATCTGTTGGTTCATCTGCGCCATTGCATCAAGGAGTTCAAAGATCGCCTGATTCAGATCGGCAAGTGCGGTTCTCTGAATTGGCATAGCGAGGCTCGGTTGTCTGTCCTCCAAGGCGCGTGCAGCACGGGAAAGCGCGTCTTTCGAGGCATTCAGATGCCAGACAACCTTGGGGGGGACTTCCATTTGTCGGTTGCCGAGTTCCCAAAGTTTATTGGCAAGTTGCGTGATCCCTTCTGCAGCACTGAGTTCATCCCCTGCCAGATTTTGCAATTGTAGAATCTCATTCGTAATATAAGCGTCTGTCTGCCCAGCAATGATGAGATCATTTGTTTTGGAAAGTACTTCCTCATGAAGGTGCGAGAGGTGAAGTCCGCTTTTAACGGCTTCTCGCATAGCAGTCAAGGTTTCGTTGGCGTTCGCGCCCTCCATAAATTCTAAAGCGTTATCCAAACCTTGCGCGAGTTCTGTCAACGTCTGTTCCGCTGCTCTACCAGATTCAAGAGCCTCTCTGTTCTGTCCACTTCTGAGGTTCTCACTGGTCGTTTGAAGGTCTTCAGGGAGGTTCTGATCCTTAGCAAACTGGTTGAGGCGTTTGACTTCATCTGCGAGTCGTTCAATCTGTGGTGGAGCGTTCTCCTTGTTCTCCGCGAGTTCACCCATCTCCGCGCCGAGTTCGTTTAATTGTTCGCTGAGCTTACCGAATTCCTCACCGACGCGATCCTCCTTTTGTGCGAGTTCGTTTGCGGGTGCGGATTCGGGTGATGTTTCCAAGGTATCCATGAGTTCCTTCTGTTGTTCAGCGAGTGCTTGTGCCTGTTTCGCAGCTGCTTCGAGTTCCTGTTGAAGAAGAATCTGTTCATAGAGCGATTTGGCGCGTTCCAACTGCTGTAAAAACTGTTCTTGGCTGAGATTCGCCTCCATCATTGATCGCTCCTGCTCACTGACCTGCTGCTTCGCTAATGCCTCAGATAACTTCCGCAAAATCTCTTTATGTTCCTCGGAGAGTGCCTGCTCCATCAGTTCTTGGAGTTCCTGATACTTCTGTATCGTCTCAGTGTCAAAGAGTTGCTTCTGCTCCATATCCTCCGCTGTCTGCTGCATATCTTCAACTAACTGCTTCGCCGCCTGTTCAATCTGTTTCTGGTTGTCAAGCACCTGTTGCATCAGATTTTCATCGTTGAAAGTGAGTTCTTGGCTTTTCCTGATCTTACCGAGGAGGGTGTCAATCAAACCGGTTGCGTCTGCTTGCTCATCAACGAGGTCTTCAAGCCCTTGTTGTTCTGTTTCCTGTTCGGTCGCGACGGAATCGTATAATTCGGAGAGCGACGGGAAGCGGAGTGTATAGGTAGGCGATTTACCGATATTCGGACCCGAGACATCATCGTTATCCAAAGCCTGGACATAATAGGCAAGCACTTCACCCGGAAAGATGCCAATCCGATCGACATCCCATCTGTATGCGACAGAGACCGATCTGCGTACAGGTGCGTTCTCCACGCCCCATCGTTTTAAGGGGACAGTTACTTCCTCGGCACCCTCTGCCTCAACACGATACACCAATTGGAGTGCTTGTATACCGTAATCATCTGTTGCTTCCACCTTTAGATCGACTAACATAGCATTATCCAAAACGGTGTCCCGCGCGGGTGAGACGATATTGACATCAGGGGCGGTATCTTTGAAGACGGTAAGCGTATAGTTAATAGGCTCGCGATTTGTAAAACCCTCAACATCGGTAATTTGGATACGATAGTTTCCACTCTGCTGTGCAATAAAGCTGCCTCGCATGGTCCGAGGTTTTTTTAATGTTCCTTGCGGTTCGGTTGGGTGTGTTGGTGGTATTTGTGTTTCACTCCGTATATCCGCTTTCCACTTCGTTTCAAGCTGCTTTCGTTGTGGTTCAGTTAGGTGGCGCGCCGTGATCTCCAATTCGACATTATCGGATTCTTCAAACGCGAGGGATGCCGCCTTAAGCGGTTTGTTACTTTCGCCTGTAAATACGAGTTCGGTTCCGAAGAGTGTCTGTATATCACCCGTGTTTGCTGGAAACGTTTGGGATTGCAGGCGCGTGTAGGCAGGGTAGCGCAGCCGATACTGAAATTGCGTAACAATGGGTTCATCGCTAATCGTCACTTGATACTGCGCGGACGCGACCTCTTTGACAGAAATATAGTATTGTAACGGACGGGTAACATTTTCGAGCGTCAGATGATAAGACGGAGCAATGCCTGGTACCTGTTGATCGCTTGCGCGTCGCATCGGCATTGATTGCCATTCTACGGTTGACGTTTGCGCACCACCGTCTCCAATGCGGTAGTAAAGTGTGACAGGCGCGCCGATGTGTCCGCTCACTTTGGCGGCGACGTTCACATCGGTGCCGCGTTCAACTTGCGTGTTACCGGGTTGGATTTCTGTAATCTGAATGGCTTTTTTTAGATTTCCTTGACTGTCTGGGAGTGTCTGTGGCAAAGTCTGGAAGGTCGCAGCAAAACCGTTGAATGCATTGGGTAAGAGAAAATGAGTGATAAGCAAGAGTCCTACACCAGCGACAGCGATACCGGCGTTCCGTTTGATTTTCCGAAATTCGGTTTGAAACACCTGTCCCCGTTGAATGTGTGCCATGTCTTGATCGGTCTGGATGATGAGATGTTCAATAAATTCTGGGGCATATCCGAGTCGATTCTCTGTTAAGTTCTTCCAAAGTTGTACGGCACTGAGAATCCGGTTTTCAGAGGCGAGTTCACTCTGTCCTTGTGTCAATTCAAGGCGCGAGGCAACTGCAGCGTCCGTGAATCTTTTGCTGAGTGGTCCGATAAGCGAGCGGATGACTATGTAGACTGCAACGGCAATTGAGAGTAGGAGAATCCCGATACGTACCCAGAGCAAGAAGGGAACCTGTCGGACTTGGAAACTGACGTTAAGAATGACAAGTACACCCACCATGACGAGCGTCAGTATACCGATGCACTTCAGCAAACCTTCAGAGAAAGTGAGCCACCACCATTGCCGCCGGACGGTATGCAACCGAGCAATTAGGTTTTCGTAACTTTGGTTTACGTTTTGTCTGTTCATGGTATAATACAGTCTTCAGTTGTCAGTCTTTAGTTTGACTTTTGATTGCCGAACACCCTTTTGCAAACTATTACCTTTCAAAAATGATAGAGGTTTGAAAGAAGATGTTGTTCATTCAAATTTAACTGATAACTGATAACTCCTCTTTTAATGTGTTAGCGCGTACACCGCGATATTAACCGCCATTTTTGCGGCGAGTTCCCGTACTTGTGGTGTATCCGCTGGATGTACATCGGCATCTTCGAGTCCGTCGCCGATATCGGAACTGTAAACGTAGTAAACAACCATGCGTCCATCGTGAAAGAGCCCAAATCCTTGTGCTGGCTCGCCATCGTGTTCATGAATTTTCGGTAACCCTTTCAGTTCATAGAAACAACGGTAAATGAGATGTGTATTCGGTATCGGTTGCAATTTTTGTTCGGGAAACACTCTTTGCATTTCACGTCTAAAACTCTCGTCAAGTCCGTAATCATCGTTGGCAAAGAGAAATCCGCCGTTCATTAGATAGTCCCGTAATGCCTCAACCTCCGCTTCGGTCAGTTGAATATTTCCGTGTCCGACAAGGTATAGCATCGGATACTGGTAAAGCGTATGATCCGTTAGCTTCAGAATTACGCGGTCCTCAGCGGTCTCAATATCCGTTCGCGTTCGGAGGAGTCTGAGCCAATTTTTAATAACAGTTGCGTCTCCATACCAATCGCCACCACCGCTATAATGAATCTGAGCGATCGTCATTGGAATTCCAGCAGCGAGTACCCTTTGTCCAATATGCAGACCAACTGTTGTGCAAAACAGGAGGCAGCAGATTAAAAAGGGGTTCCGTCTTATGAATCGTATGAATCGTGTCATGGTATGTTTTCCGCTAAGTCAGCCCAATCCGTTTACGTAAAAACCATTCTGTGCCTAATAATCCGACGACTGTAATAAGAATCAACGGATGGCTCCAGAGTTCCCGCTCTGCATCAACAAACACTGAATTTTGGACTTTGGCGACGTTTTCTGGTAATGCTTCTGCATCCGCTATTGCGAAATAGGTGCCACTGGTTTCGGATGCGAGTTCCTTCAAAAGGGCTTCGTTGAGTTGCGGTGCCTCCAATTCAGCGAGTTGCGGATGCACATGGATATCAATTCGATCTTCGCCTAACGTCTGATTCGCGGTTCTCGCTGTTGCCCGGATCCGGTAAGTTCCATTCTGTAATAATGAAAATTGGGCACTATAGAGGTTCCCGGTGTCAGTAGCGGTCTCAGTTATACCGCGGATCTGAAGTTGGAAGGGCGCGCCTTGAGGCGGTACAACTTCAAATTGAACGGTTGCGTCTGTCTGTGTCGCGCGGTAGGCTTCAGAATATAGATATGCCGTAACCTTTGCTGTGTCGCCTATGGCGTAACTGTCGGCATCTGTGGTAAGGTGCAATTTCTCGTCATCGGTGTTCGTTGCCATCCATCGAAGTACTTGTGCCCAGAAACGTGAATAGAGGTCTTGATAACGCGTATCTTTAAAAGTATTGACCCCGAAATCCCAATTCCAGAGTCCTTCTGCTGCGATCAATAGGCTTTTGCCTAAGCCGGCTCTCTGCAAAATCAGGATAGGATCCCCGTTTCCCGTTTCCATAAGAGGCGTTGCGCCGCCTCTGAGGCGAAACCCACTAAAGGATCGAGACAGTGCTGGCATGTTTCGCCATGCCGCTGCGTTATTGCTTGCTAAGGTCGAAGCTTGATTCTGTTGTGTGTCCATAAGTTGCAACATGGGGTGAAACATACCGGAGGGTGTCGGTTGTACAATGAACTCCGTATCGTGTCTACGACAACCGTTTCTGGGAATGTCAATCGGTAAAAGTTGTGCCAATTCCGTATTTCGGAGGCCATTCATACCGAGCATTCTGCGAGACGGGAGAAAGATAACCGGTTTTCCTTGGACTTCAACGAAATCGACGATTGCGCGTTGCTGTGTAGTGGTAAGATGTTCCTCCCCTAAGTCTCCTAAAATCAACACATCGTATTTGGCAAGCTGCGTCTGTGTTTCAGGGAAGCGCGGGGTTTCCGATGTCTGCGTTGCTTGTGGATAATACCCATCTAAGCGGCTGAGTACACTACCCGCGGGTGGAAACCGCTTCGATTTGTTCTTTAGCAAGATCGCACACGTCGCCTCAATATCAGGGTCTCGTTGGAGGGTACGTTTCAGATATGTGTACTCCCATCTCGGTCTGCCTTCGAGATAGAAAACGTTAAGTTTCGCTTTCACAACTTTCACGGCAAACGTTTTTTGATTGTTCGCTTCTGTCAGTTCGCCATCAAGCACCGGAAGTTCGACGGTATATTGGAAGTTTCCTTCAACCTGCGGTGTCAATTTCAATTCAATGACCTGTTTTGTGGTAGCACCCGCGGGTGTTGCGTTCTGGGGCTGGTTAAAGGTTAACGTCGCTGTGTCTATAAGCGTTTTACGCGTCATCTCCCGCAAAGAGAGGCGTGTCGTTTTACCAGCATAGCCTGTTTGTACAACCGTTACACGGATGATGCTCTCATGGTTTGTATAGGCAATTGGCGTGTAATCAATGTGTTGAATCTGAATGTCCTTTGGTGGTTTCACAGAGCCGACCCCTATTGCATAGACTGGCACATTCAATGTGGCAACATCATCTAAAGGAAACCGTCCGGAGTTATGTCCGCCATCGGTAATCAGCAGAATCCCGGCAGTATTTTGTCCTTTCCATGCGGCTGCGGCTTCTCGTATAGCCGTTCCAATATCAGTCAGTGCTCCGTTCGGTTCAAACACTGGGAGTGCTCCGGCATCAAGGTCTTTCGGTAACAGTACGTTTTGATGAAGTCCTGTATCAAATGGGTAGAGATGTACCTCAAATCGGTCGCGTAAAGCCTGTAGGAATTGCTTTTGCCCATTGAACAGCAACTGGTTCACCTGACTCAGCCGAGATACAGAGGTTTCACTCATAGATGCATCAACGAGGTTCATACTTTTCGATGTATCCACTAAAATGGAAAGATGCGTTGGCGGTGTGATGTCCTTTTTTTCAATGATGACGGGTGCTAAGAGACAGCAGAGCAGGATCGACGCTGCACAGACCCGCATTGCGATGAGTAAAAATCGGTACCTCGGATGGATTGGTTGTGTCATCCGCAGATAAACAAATACGGTTACGCCGATGACGATGCCAATACCGAGTACAACTGCCCATCCGGGCAAAAAATAGGTGAATCGCATATCCATTGTAATCCCTTCTGCAACATATTATAGTCTAATTAGGGGATCGATGTCAAATGGAATTTAGTTATCAGAGGAAATAGTTTTCAGTACGGATTTTTTTTCAAAAAATCCTTTCAGTTGTCAGTTTTCAGTAAGAGATGTTAGAACTATCATAACCCTTTTTACTGATAACTGATAACCGACAACTGAATACCACTGAAATAAGTTTGACAATTCGTGATTTGCTATGTTAAAATATGTTTAAAATAAATTGCCACAGAAGTGGAGCAACGCATGGCGGAACAAAATGGTAACGAAAATGTAGTTGAAACGCAAGAGCAGACCACGGCATCAAGCGGTGTTGTCATTAGTGCTGCACAGCTGCAGTCGCTTGATATTAGCGATCGGTTCACACGCACGAAAACGGCGACCGGTTGGTGTATTACATTGGAAGCATCTGCTCGCATCACTGTTAACTTTACAACGAGTATGCGGAAACTTGAAGTCATACTCATGCAAGGTGATTGTATTGAACGTGACGGAGATGACCTAATTCTAATACGGAATCAACCTGCGGACGCGTATCGGTCTCAAAGAGGTGTCTCTTCATCGCCGCTTGCGCGGTCGCTTGAACGGCCATCGGGGTCTGAAGCGTCTGAGGATTAGCCGGTCTGATTTACTGTTCATGAGGAAAAGATAGGGGGTGGCTGCCCATTCTGGAACGTATCTATCGACTTCTCTCAAGTTTAAAGGGTGGAACCATGATCCCTACAGAGGTCGTGTTGAGTCCACAGAGTTATGCGCAAGTGGTCTCGGAATTGGCTGAAACACTTGGTTACGAAGGCATCTCGCATTTGCAGCTGGCGCATCATCTCGCCTTGACAGTTTCTATCCAACAAGAAAATACAGACCTTGTTGTCCTGAAAGAGTTGAGTCCTAACCCGTGCCCGATCTGTCACCGTCGGCTGACGTTCCTTCGGGAAACCATGGATCGCTTTGAAAGCGACGGGTCCCAGCAGATTCGTTGTTCTATGGGGCATCGTTATCCGGGTGAACTGAAGGTGTACTACCTGGACATTTTCCAAAACACCGTCGGCGGCGAATTGGAGAAGCCCGTGAAAGTGTGTCCAGAATGCCAGGGTGAAAACATCCAGTATTTGGCAGCCAATGTGATGTTTTGCCTTGATTGTGATTGGGATAGCGGGATGGAGCCGCGGTATCAGATACAGAGTGTCAGAGAATAGTAGCGGAATTGAATTCAGAAATGTTGGGTGGCGCGCTTACAAGGATAGCGATATCGTGTGCTTATAAGCGCGCCACTTAGAGATAGGTTTAATGGAAGTGCCCAGCATGCGGGTCCGCTGCTTCAGCAGCCATATCCGGTGGTTCTTCAATCTCTGTAATGAGAGTTTCTGTCGTTAAGAGCAGCCCTGCGATGCTCGATGCGTTCTGTAGTGCGGAACGGACAACCTTCGTCGGGTCAACGACCCCGTCCGCAAGCATGTCGCCATATTCAGTGGTAGCGGCGTTGAATCCGAAATTCCCTTCCGCCTCTTGGACTTTAGCAACGACCACGGACCCTTCCATCCCAGCATTCTCAGCAATCGCACGAACAGGTGAAAGCAGACTGCGGCGGATAATATTGCGTCCGGTCTCTTGATCGCCGTCCAATTCTAAACTATCGAGTGCATCTGCAGCTCGGAGGAGTGCGATCCCACCGCCGGGGACAATTCCTTCTTCAATAGCGGCGCGCGTTGCAGCGAGCGCATCTTCAAATCGAGCCTTCTTCTCTTTCATCTCGACTTCCGTAGCGGCACCAACGTTGACAACAGCAACGCCACCTGCGAGTTTCGCGAGACGCTCTTCCAATTTTTCCCGATCATACTCAGAAGTCGTATCCTCTATTTGGTTGCGGATCTGCGCGACTCTTCCCTCAACATTTTCTTTTGCACCACTGCCGCCGACGATTGTTGTGTTATCCTTGTCGATAACGACGCGTCGGGCAGTGCCGAGCATACCGATAACAACGTTTTCTAAGCGGATACCTGTCTCTTCGGAAATGACTTGGCCACCCGTCAGCGTTGCGATGTCTTCTAACATCTCTTTACGTCGATCCCCGAAGCCGGGTGCTTTTACTGCGGCAACCTGAAGTACTCCGCGGAGTTTATTGACGACCAACGCCGAAAGTGCTTCGCCTTCCACATCCTCAGCGATAATGAACAGGGGTCGCGCAAGTTGCACCGCCTTTTCCATAATGGGTGCGAGGTCCATGACCGTGGTAATTTTTTCGGTGTTAATGAGAACAAAGGGGTTCTCAAATTCGACGACTTGTGCTTGTTGATCCGTTACGAAATTCGGTGATAAGAAACCGCGATCAAACTGCATCCCCTCAACGATGTCAACTTGGGTTTCTGAGGTTTTGCCTTCCTCAATCGTGATGGCGCCATCATTTCCAACTTTGTCGAGGGCTTCAGCGACAATCGTACCGATGTTGCTATCGTTCGCTGGATCATTCGCAGCGATTGAGGCGACTTGTAGAATTTCTTCATGTGTATTCACGGTACGACTTTGTGTCGAGATCGCATCAACAACGGCATCGACAGCTTTGTCTATACCGATTTTCAACTGCATCGGGTCGGCACCCGCGGTGACGTTTTTGAGACCTTCATGAAGAATTTCTTGTCCTAACAGCGTAGCTGTGGTGGTTCCATCACCCGCGACATCGTTTGTTTTCGTTGCGATGGATTCCAGCAGTTGGGCACCCATATTTTCGTACGGGTCCGGGAGTTCAATTTCTTTTGCGACAGTGACACCATCGCAGGTTACCAGCGGTGCCCCGAAAGATTTTTGGATGACTACATTTCTTCCGCGTGGCCCAAGGGTAACCTTCACGGCATCCGCGAGTGTATCCGCGCCGCGTTTGAGTGCTACCCTTGCTTCTTCGTCAAAGATAATTTGCTTTGCTGGCATTGACTTCCTCCTGTATTAATTTGAGTGTTATTATATTGAGACCTAAAAAGCGTTGCGACTCTAAATCGCTTTCATAATTATAGCATACACACTCGGTAAAGTCAATTTTTTATGATTCCTGAATGCTGTTCAGCATGGGTGTGTAAAGTTTTTGGTAGCGTTTTTTAGAAATGAGTTGAAGTTTGTAAAGAAAAATGGTATCTTCTCCAAAAGCTAGTTCCAAAAGTCTATCCTAAGGAGAAGATACCATGTCTAACATTGTAGCAGAAATCAAGGAAGAAATGGAAGTTATTTTTCAAGAACTCAGTGATATCGAGGCCGTTGGGGTCTCAACAGTAGAAGCGCGTGTGTCTGCGGCTGCTGGTTCTTGGGCGCAAAGGTTATCCGAGGCAGTTCTATCAGAAGCAGCGAGTTCTGAGGCAGCATCGCCTCTGAGTGTTCCGTGTCCATCTTGTCAAGGGCATAGCCATCGGTATCGGTTCAGAGCGCGCAACTTTACGACGGCTTGTGGTGTTGTGCGTGTGTCGAGATGGGCGTATAAATGCCGGTGCGGTCATATTCATGTGCCATGGGAGGCCCGTCAAGACCTGAGGGGTCAGTATACACGGCGCGTATCGGCAACGATGATGCGTTTAGCTGCACAACTGAACTATCGTGCGGCAGCTTCAGAGTTGAAACATCACGGGATTCAGGTCAGCCACACGACGCTGCATCAGAAAGTGCTGGCGTGGTCAGAAGGTGAAGAAGTCTCTACCTATGCAGATGAAGAACCGCTTGATACAGGCTCTCGGTGGTATGTTTCTTGTGATGGTTGCCACACCAACTCGCCGGCGGGTTGGAAAGAAGTCAAAGTCGGGAGCGTTTCTAAAGATTATCCGTATACGCATGCTACATCTGTGCTAAAAGTCCGCCCCGGGAGCCCGAGATATGTCGCCTCTGTGACCCCTGCGGCAGATTTTGGTAAACACCTGTCTGATTTAGCGACACAGACCGGCATTTATCAAGACGAAAAAACGATGGACACCGAAGAAGTCGTCGTCATAGGGGATGGGGCGGCGTGGATATGGAACTTGGCGGATGAACACTTTCCGGGTGCCACCGAAATCGTTGACTATATGCATGCCAAGAGGCATTTATATGATGTTGCTAAGCAAGCCCTCGGAGAAGATGCCCGGGATACCGTCGAAACTTGGGTCAATGCGACCGAGACACCTCTTTACAATGGAGAGACTGCCCAAGTCATCGCACGTATACGAGATTTGGAAACACAAAACCCAACGATAGGAGATGTCCTCGAAAGAGAAGTCGGCTATTTTCAAAAACATTCTGATCGCATGCAATATGAGACGTTCAACGAAAAGGGGTATCAGATCGGCAGTGGGGTCATTGAGTCGGCTTGTAAGCATGTTGTCGCTGAACGCTGTAAACAAGCAGGCATGCGATGGAGCAAACCCGGCATCAATGCGATACTCTTTTGGAGATGTTTGCTAAAGAATGATACTTGGGATACTTATTGGGACACACAAGAAAAGCAGGCTGCCTAAATGTGCTGCCAAAAACTTTACACACCCATCAGTTAGCGGCATCAATACATCAGGACCCAAGTTGCCACCTATTTACTTATATAGCAAGCCGAAGAAAATGCAAGACGTTGATATACCTTTTCCTATTCTCACTGCGAAGCAATATCACCCCTCATGAAGATTAAGAATTTAATCGGGTAATTCTGAGACGTGGGATAACAAGCAGATCGGTTCATAGTAGTGCGATTCATCGCACGTCGCTTAGCCATAATTACCCAATTTATTTGTTAAACCTCATCTGGGGTGGGGAAAGTGTTTGAAAACTGTGTTGAAACGCTCAAAATCCGTTAGTAGCAACTTGAGTTACTATAGTTTGGACAATTTTCTGTAAGGTATGCTGTTAGTTTCCTGTGCATTGTAGCATAGGCTGTTAGCCTGTGCCTGTAGGGTATGCTGTTGGTTTCCTGTGCCGAGCTCTGAGAACCACCGTTATTTTCGCATCAGTTGCATGGTGTGTGAAACTCGTAGAAAAAGTCTTTATCTTTGAGAATTCAACCGAAACGTCATACGAATTGTTCGAATTATTGCATAAAGAGATCGCTCTCATAGGAATACTTAGTAGAACCGACTAATCGGACTCGTCAGGGTTGTATATGTTTTCATAATAGTCTAAGACCGTTTTCATATCCTGCCAATGTTTTTCTTTAAACCAAATACGTATCACAAGATCACTCAATTGTAAGCGTCCTTCAGGGATACCCGAATTCTTCAGGAGACTATACAAAGCTGCCCGCGCTTTTTCGTCACGCTTTACGAATTCTTTATACTTCGCCGCGCAGGCTGGACACAACGCGAGATGCTGCGCCTCATGCTCTTTGGGGAAATGATCTTTTTTGAGTGCCTCTACTGCTTCAAAGTAATCTTCATCACTATTGCGTTTTTTAAACGGCATATCCTGTCGACACATTTGGCACTCCATTTTATCGTCATCTGTCGTATACTGCGCTCTGAGGTAAGTTCTACGATCAATCGTTCCAATTGTACTCCTAACACTTCTCAAACGCTGTTCATACTCTTTTTCCGGTGCATCTTCAAGTTCAATAAAGATCCGTTCCTTCCGTCGTTTTCCGGCAATAAGTTTATCACGCAATTCATCAGGCGATTTTCCCTGTGCCTTCCAAGCGTTTGCGATCTCTGCCATTGTGTTAGCTTCATCGGCAGAATTGAATCCCATCTCTGCAGCGCGGCGATTTCGTAAGTTTTGCTCAGCCTCTTTAAGAATGTCTTCTGACCTTTGTTGATTCGCAATCTTACCGAATTCAATCGCTTCAAGCCATTTTGGCCCTGTTTGGTAGGGAAAACCTTCGGGCAGAAGCGTAATTGATGTATCCTTAGGACGCATAAAAGAGATAGACTCTCCATTTTTCTGCGGCACCCATCTTGCTTCCCTTAACTCATGCACAAGGCTAGAGTCTCCCTCGCATGTTGAGTAACTCTGGTTCCAACGAAACCGGGATTTTAGAGAAGAGTCCGGAGCGGAACACATTGCCTGCCAAATTAACCTTGACTTAACAATTGAAGGATTAGCAATCAGCATTCGGAACTCAGGAATGCTATAGTCTTCATCAATACCTGTGTGAGTCCACTTAAAACCAGGGGCCGAGCGGAGATAGTAGAATTGAGGATGATCAGGTGGAATCTCTTGTTTAGTGGTTTCCAATTGTGTTCTTGCTCCTAATGCCTTTGCGAATTTTCCAAGTTTTTCCGGGTCTATGTCGGACTCTTCATAATCCAGTGAGAAATAGGGATAGACATTTTCTTTTTCTATATATTCCCAGTACTCATCATCCTCATAATAGACATTCAAACCTGTCTCAAGATATGGTGAATCAAGGAAAATGAGAGATGTGGACCAGTTTCCTCCAGAAGTATCGAAGATATTGTATCCCTCAAATAAAGCTGCCTTATCGGGATTATTTTCCACAAAGATAATAAATCTTTTCATATCTTCTTCGTGAAGTTTAGGCGGTATTACAGTGTCCGAATCTTCGTATCGTTGTCTCAAAATTGCCTTAATTCGTTCGGCTTCGTCAACTTCACAAACGCCAATTTTTTCAAGGAATTCACGGGCTTTCTGTTGCTTATTCTCGTTTTGTCCAGATGAATAGACCCCTTTAGCAACGTAGCGGAACTCCTCCGATTGCGCTTGTTCTTTTTCAAACTCAAATTCCACATCATCAAGAAAGTGACACTCACTGCCGATTCTGTATTCGCCATCGCTACAGAGGATAATGCGAAGATTAGACAACTTATTTTGGCGTTCACGTGCTATATAAAGTGGAGACGATGGGGCATTTATGAGGAAATCGCCTAGGAATCCATACATATCTTGATGCCACTCAACTGGTTTTTTCTTTAACAATTCCATTACCCGATCAGATTGGGTGTCTATAATTTTTATCAGTTCCTCGGGATCCCATAGGGCAATATCCAACATGGACAGGAAATTATCTTCTGGTTGGTTGATTTGTGGAGGGTTAGCAATCCACAAAGGCCGATCACGATCTTTCTCAAGGAGGATTGCTAAATTTTCATCGTTAACCAAATCGGATAATGCTCTATAACGGGGAGGTGTTCGGTAACATCCAGAGGCAGCAGCATGTTCACTCCGGCTCCGTTTCATAGGTGTTAGTTTTTCGGTATTGAATTCTTCAATTAACCGTTCTTGGATAGGTAGATAAAATGGAAGCAGATCATTTCTGCTGTTCGGTAAAGTTGCTAAAAATTCTACATTCAGCAAGCCTTGGTCACGGATAGTATGCATTGATTCGGCAATCAACTCAGCAAGATGATCTCGCAATTCGTCGTTAGCTGAACATTCGCGAACGCTGTCACGTGCAACGGTTGAGGCAAAGGGCGCGTGCAGGTGGAATCGTAGCTTGGAAGTCTCCTTTACGGCAGGAAAATAGATGCAGACTTGACCTGGGTTTAAGGGGACGATTTTCCATTCACCGCCTCCAGGTTTATTCATGCCAAATGCGATTGCAATTCGGCATTTCTTGAGTTCATCACTATCTTCATCTTTAACAGAAACAACCTTCTCAAATCTAAGATAATGGGTAGGTTCAGGCACTATACCTTCCGGACGCATAACGGAAATCTCAATACGATTACTATCATTCGCGTCTTCTCTCCGTTCCAGAAATCCTGTTGTTAAGTTAGGTAAGCTGTACTCTATTTTGCGGATATTGCTTAGAAAAAGCAAAGCGTTTTCGTTGAGTTGCCGGAGCTTGGTTTCTATTTCTTCGCTTGCTTTTTCCGGAGACTTGTCAGGATTATCAAAAGGAAAAACGAAGCGCGTTCGCTTTTCACCGAGTGCCCCGGGAGCCAGACCATCAGTATCGGGCACAAACATGTCGTGAATACGAAAATGGAAGTTCCCGGATTCAATCTCTGGTGTGGAGGTATAAGCGAATACTGCCTTGAAACCAATCCCGAATTTGCCGATACTCCTGATATCATCTACCTTAGTACTGGAACCGATATTGGTAATAGACTTTACATCTTTTATCTTGAAAAGTCGGTCTCCATTGTGCTCAAATTCAAGTCTGTCCGCCTTAAGCACAAATTGCACTTCAGTTGCTCGGGCATCCTCGGCATTTTGAAGTAATTCATAAATGAAGTGGACTTTGTCCGAATATAAGACTGTAAGCAACTCCTTGAAACCCTCCATAGCATCGTTAGCAATGAGTTGTTGACGCAAGTCTTTTCGTTTTTCAGATAATTGATCAATTTTCATTACTTTCTCCTTTTATTTCCAGAACGCCATAAGCCACGGGTTCTGCTGTAATGTCTGCTTTCTCCATTGCTTCGTCAAACTCTCGGATACGCCGTCGGTAATCCGTCTCGGCGTTGGCAAGCTCACTTCGACGCATCCGTTGAATGTTCGGATCAGTCGCCTGCGCAATCCGCTCTTGAAGTAGTGCGACCCGTTTCTGATGACTGGTTGATAGGCTTTCTTTGCGGTAGTCTGCTAACGCTTGTGTCCGCTCCCGATGTTTATTACGCGCTTCAGCCCAGAGGTGCTGGTGCATCTTTTCTAAGGCTTCTTGCGCAATAGGTACATCGCTTCCGTGTGTATCGCTATCTACTGCCTTCTCAAGCAGGTCGTTAAGGTGTGGTGTCAACTCCCCGGATGATGCAACGGGTTTAATTACCAAATGCTCCCTTATCCCTAAATACCGCCATTGGTAGATAGCAAATTCGTAACGCCCCAGGGGAACCTTGTTCGTTCTGACCTTCAGTTTTGTGACGATATCTTGCTCAGTGTTCAATGCGACTGCTGCCTGTTTTACTAAAGGGTGCGTCGGCATAATAAATGCAGCGTCAGGACGCTGCGTTGCGCAGTCTGCTTCAAAGGTTATAGGCAAGTGCGGATCTGAACCCTTCAACCAGTTTTCCCACTCCCGATAGACTCTCGACTTTTTACCAGCAAATGGCTGTAAATCCGTCAATAAGGCGTTTCGCGCGCCTTCAGCAAGCCGAAGGGTTTTAAGAGGTTTCTCACCAAGGATAAATTCCTGCGCTGTTCCGATTTTCTGTAGCAGATAACGTGTGACAAGCCGCTGTATAGATGCTGGAGATAGCCAGAAACTGGAGGCATCTTCGACCTCTTTCTCCATTCTATCTTCAGGGAAACGGAGTCCGAACAGGTCCAATTGCTGTGCCTCAAGTTGCTCCTGTTCCTGGACTAACAAAATCTTGTTATCTGCCAACTGTTGCAACTTAATTCTTCGTTCCTCTTGCGTTAGTTCGTGATTTTCGGCGATTCCGCGGAGCTCGGTTGTGATTTCTCCGAGGATTTCCTCGCTACCACCCAGCGCACTCTCAAACACACCGATCCGAAGTAAACACCGTTCATAGATGTCGGCATCAACGGTTCCGGGTGTGATTAGGTTCACGATGGTAACACTCTCACTTTGCTGCCCCTTCCTGTCAATACGTCCTATCCGTTGCTCCACTTTCATCGGGTTCCACGGCAGATCGTAGTTAACGATGCAGTCACAGAATTGGTAGTCCAACCCTTCACAGCCGACTTCCGAGAAAAGCATCAGGTCAAGGCTATCGTCTTCGGTTTTCGGCTTCTCAAATCGGGCTCTGAGTTCCAATCGTTCTTCGTCCGGTACGCCGCCATGAATCAGCCCGACGCGAAAACCTTCGGCTATTAGATGTTCGTGAAGATAAGCAAGCGTGTGGCGAAAACTGCTAAAGATCATGATCTTGTTATTGCGGCGGCGTTGCCTACTCCGGACAACTTTTCGGAGAGCCTCTAACTTCAAATCGTCTGCATCCAGATTTTTGGCTTTCTCAAGAATCGCTTCAATCTGTTCACGGATTTGTGTTACAAGTTCTCCCGAAGGTATCTCATCAACAACACCGGCTTCCGTCCACTCAAGTTCGTCAAGTCGGCGGTTCAAGATATCCTCAAGTAGGGGTTCCAGTCCATGCAAGCAGCTTGCCAATTGCCGGCGGAGCGTTGTCATCATGAAGTTAACGCTCTGGTTCCCGTGGAGACTCCGGAATATCTCCGCTTGCGTTTCAAGCAGTGCTTCATGAAGATCAGATTGTTCGGTCGTCAATGCCACTTCCACTGTCTGCGGTCGTCGAATGGTAAACTCACCGATATCGCGACGGCGGGTCCTGTTGATTATCCCAGAAAATGTGTGGAGTGCCTCCATATCAGTGATGAGTTGAACGCGTTCTTCAGGAGTGATACGCCCATCTGACAGTTGACTTTTAATCCGCTTGTATTCTGGATTGGCATTAAGGATTGATTGTCCCCACGAGGTATTCGCAGCCTGATCAAGAGATTCTTTTGCTGTCCGTGCCCATTGTCTCTCTTGGGCGCGCGCAGCGTCAACTGCCTGATTAATAAACGGGTTCGGCTCCGCCATGTGATTAAAACTCTCCTCATCGAGGATCAGATCAGGACGCAGCACATTAAGGAGAACAAACAGGTCATGACTACCGAGTTGGATAGGGGTCGCCGTGAGAAAAATTGCTGCTTCCGCATTTTCACAGAAGAACCGGACGGCTTCATGATTGGCTGTGCCTTGATTTCGGATATGGTGTGCCTCATCTACGATGACGAGATCAAAGTTCGGGGGCGGATCGAGATATAAAAGTCCCTTCTTCCTTGTCTTTTTATTCCCGCCGGGCCCAAAAAGGAGTGTATTATTCAACAACGAATACGGGAGAATCACCTTCTGGTATTGCTCGGGCCACTCGCCATCAAGATACATCTCATTAATGCAATACTGGAGTGTCTTGCCATCGAGATGTTCAAAATTTTCGTCAAACCGTTTCATCTCGCGCTGCCATTTTTGCTCAGCGACCAAAGGCCGCGGGCATATAATGAGGACAGATCTGATGTCGCTACGTGCTTGTAGCTCGCGTAGAATCAATCCTGCCTCAATCGTTTTCCCTACACCGACACTATCGGCGATGAGCAATCTCGGCAGGTCTGCTTTGATGAATTTGAGGACGGGTCGGTATTGGTATGGAATAAAATCAACTCGCGCTGCGTTGAGCGAATACAATGCCGATAGTGCGGGGTAACGAATTTGTAGCGCGGTGAGATAGGCGTGAAATTCATCGCATGAATACGTGCGCGAATCATCGCTTTGAACCTCAATCTGCAACTGAGAGGCGTAAAATGTGTGAACGTTCCCATCAACAAAAACGTTGATACGGTTTTCAGGGGTCCCCGGTAACACCGCCATCACAGCACCACGCGTATCAGGATTTGATCTCAAAAAAACGATTTGACCGGGCGCGAATTCCGAGGAAGGGTTCTGGTTCATATGCGTCTCTCCTTTTTCTTACCATTTACTTTGTCAGCTGGATGATAATCCCGACACCGCTGATAACGATGTAGGCGAAAGTGCTGATGAGCCCCCAATTGACTTGGAACTTCTTTTTGATCTCTAAAATGTCGCCCGGGTAGAGTAGCGTCTGTCGCGCTTCACCTTCAGCAGGGTTGAATGTGAAAGGGGTCTCTAAGGTTGTACCGTCCCGGCGGTGGATCAAGACTTTTTCACGGTCCGCAGAAGCCTCAAAGCCACCCGCGAGTGCGAGTGCCCGGGCGACGGTCAAAGGACCGCGAACCCGTTGGGCACCCGGGACGCGAACGTAACCAGTTACATAGATACGCTCAACTTTAAAGACATTAGGGACATACAGGACATCACCGTCTGATAAGGATGGAAGCTCGGCACCGCTTGGCGGCGATTTCCAAAACTGTTCGGAGAGGTTGAATTCGGAGAGTTTTCCACTTTTTTCGACCTTCACAACCGCGGTCAGATCGGCTTCTTGATCGGGGCCGCCAGCGCGGGCAAGTGCCTGCCTGATACCAATGTTTCCACGCACAAAAAATTTTCCCGGGTTTTGGACCTGTCCCTGCACCTCAACGACCGCCAGTGGCATAATGTACACCAAATCGTTGATGTTGACGCGGATATTGCGGTAAGGACGGTTTGTAGAGAGGTCGTAGGTTTCAACTTTTTGGGTTGTATCGGTGCGAATTAATTGGACACCTTGGCGATCAGCGTTTTCTGCCATACCACCTGCGAGCGCGATGGCACGGTATAAACCAATATCGGTCTCCGGTGAAATGGTATAACGTCCGGGGGTTTTTACTGCACCGCCGACGAAGACACCGTTCTCTTGTGACACCAAGGACACCATAACAACAGGGTTGCTAACGTGATTATCTCGGACGAGAAACTCGCGAATCAGATGATTGACGGTTGTCACCGTAGCTCCAGCAGCATCAAACTCGCCGCCGAAGTAGTTGATCCTACCGTCCTCCCGGACCTGCACGGAATGCGTATATTCCGGTTGTCCGATGACAGCAATTAGAAGGGTATCGCCTTTCTTGATACGGTAAACATCGCTAAAAAGTGTGGGAGTGGCAATGAAAAAAAGTAAAATAAGGCAGGCTTGCAAGCTTCGGAAAAAATGGGTCATAGCGTTTTTTTGAGAAGATGTTACTTCGGTACGTTTAGGATGATTAGCGCAATTTCTTCGCGCATAAACCTTTGACTTGTGTCAATCTGAGGTTTCTTCGGTTTCAAAAATAGCGAGTTGATCGGCTGTTGACTCAAACTTTTTGTGGATGTTAATCTTTCGATTAGGGGGCCGCCGCCAATGCTCTTTGACGTAGCTCCCGTTCCGCCTGCGGTGTCCTCGGACATAGACCTTCCCCGCCATGCGAATGTGAGATTTTGCTTCCTTGATGAGATAGAGTTGCTTGGCTTTCATAGCAGTGATGCGTCTTCCTTCAATGAATCAAAATAGGTTTTAAGGCATTGCCGGGCGCGTGGGACTAAATTAACCGGCACAAGGATATCGCCCCATTCCGACTGTGAGGCGTTGCCTTTTACACCACCGTAATTAGGTACCTCATGGCAGCGCAAATAGACAGGAATCCCATCATCCTCTAAGACGCTCTGGAGGATATTTCCTGCTAACTCGTTGGGGACAGATTCAAGCGCGTACCAGTCTCCATATTCTGGGATCTCGGTTTGTGCGGCTTGCGGCACGAGATCAACTTGACACTCCGGACACGTTGAGATTGCTTCTTTATATTTCGTGTTGCATTGTGGGCAAAACGGCATGGTGTTTTCTCCTTGTGAACAGGCGAGATTGGAAACCTCGCCAGTAAAAGAGGACAGGGTTTTGTGCTGCGCCACACCACGGTGCTTTTAAGTTAATCGGGTTTTTGTTGGTGTCTTTACAATTACAATATTATACTAACACACGTGAGAAAATTTGTCAAATGTAAAATAGTTGTCAGTTATCAGTTATCAGTTGTCAGTTTCCAATAACCAGCGATTAGCCATCAACACGCGAGAATTAATGTGGTGTTTAGAATTGCCAGAGGCGTAGTGCTGTTTTTCCTAACACCCATTCCCGGTCCTCTGGTGTAAAGAAGTCCATTTCATCTCGGACAACGGCTAAGGTTTCTGCATAACTGGCACGGCTGAGACAGACGGGCCAATCGGTGCCCCACATGAGCCGCGAACCGCCGAAGGCGTGATACACTTTCTCGACCTGTTCAAACGTATCCGCCCAGGGATACCCTGTTTTCGAGATCGACCATGTATGGCTTATCTTGACATAAACGCGCGGAAATCTTGCGAGATTGAGGAGTAATTCAAGTTTCTCAGGGGCATCAGGCGAACAGCTTGCCATGTGGTCTACCACGACATCGAGCTCGGGGTGTTGTTCCAAAAGCGGCACGAGATCCACCAATCGTTCGGCTCCTGTGAGCATAAGGAGTGGTACGCCGAGTGCTTCGGCACGGCTGAAGATCGGTGGCATTAACGGTGCTGTGAACCAATCACCGGCGGGTCCGACAGACGGACTCAGCCGTACGCCATGGAAACCGTGTTCCTCTGTCCAGCGACTGAGATGTTCCGGTGCCTCTGGGTCTTCGGGGTTGATTCGGCACACCCCCATGAACTTATCGGGATACCTTTTCATCACGTCCGCGGCGTAACTATTATCCCATCGGTAGTGGATAACTTGAACAAGGACAGTTTTCTCAACGCCGTTTACTGCCATTAGCTCCAATAGCATCTCTGCGGTAGCGTCCTCTGCGGGCGGGTTTGTTGTCTCTGGTGCCCACGGAAACTGCGGATCGTTTTTCCAAACGTGAACATGCGGATCGATAATTCTCATGTATTTATGACTCCTTTGGCTTTCTAAAGAATCCGTACAGACCTAAAGGTAGACAATAAAGTAAAATCAGGATGTGCAGGCTAAAGCCTGTGACAGTTGCGACCTCTACCGAGGTTCCGAAATGTTTTAGCAGCCAGACGAACGGAAATTCTGTTGTCCCGAAGTTGCCGATCGTTTGGACAGGTAACAGATTGAAGACATTCGTAAATGCGAGTGCGAACAATACCTGCGTTATCGGCACCTCAACCCCCATTTCAACGACGAGGTAGCACTGAAACCCGAATCGGATCACAAGGCACATTAAGGAATATATCCACACCTCCAAAAACCGTCGATTCGATCGGAACGCTGTGAGTTCCCGTAGTACCTGCAATCCCTTATTGATACCCCACGAAACAGGTGGCTTTTCAAGACGTAATAGCGGCTTCGCGCATCGGTCAGCGAGTTTCATACAGACGTTTGGCGCGACGGAGACGAACACGACGACCGAAATTAAACCGCTTCCTATGAGAAGAGGCGTGAGATACAGAAGAGTACCAGAGAAGGTATCCCGAAGTTCAGCACGTAGGAACCACCCGGTAGCAATCACCAAACCTATTAACAATATCAGATCTATCAGACTTGCGACCAGCAGCGAAGCGACACCTTGTGTTGCGTCTACTTTCTGTCGGCGTTGCATTAGGTAGACATAAGAGACATCACCTGTCCGCATCGGGAGGATATTGCCCCAAAAGGTATGCAACGCTAAGATAGGAAAAATCTGATGTAGACTGCTATCAAGATTCAGCAGTGCTCGGAAGCGTGAGGCTTTCGCCAGAACTAACAAGCAGTAGCATGTAAATCCGATTAAGAGTGCCTTTATTGACAATCGACTCAGGGTTTGCGGTATCTGTTGAATGTCAATCTCTTTTAAGAGGAAGTATGTTATGATGGCTGCGAGTAGCGTTGGTAAGCCGATCTTAGCAATCCGCTGGAATTGTTCTCTGTTCAAAGGCACGCTCGCTATGAATAAATTATGGGTGATCTGTATACTTTTATAATTTATGGTATATGTTATAAGTTTAAATGTCAAGCGTAAATGGAGGGTATTCAGTGGTCAGCAGCAGTGGATGATTCTGATTTCTGGGAAAAGGTTTGCTTTTTAGAGTGATATATTCTATAATGTAATGCCTATCGTAGAATAGCCCGATTTTTATAGAAACGCGGTATCCATTTCACCTCATGAAAAATGACCAAGATTCCTCAAAAGCCTCCACTCGGAAACAGTTCTATTTTCTGACGTTATCACATACCGTTCTCGATTCCTATGCGACCCTTCTCTCACACCTGCAACCGCTCCTGCTGACAAAGTTAGCCACAGCTGCGACCCGGAACAGCTTAGCGGGGAACTTCGTTGCAATTTACAGTGTATTTAGCTCATTCGGACAGATAGTGTTTGGATGGCTGTCAGATCGTGTGCGTACAGTGCATTTTCTGACGATAGGCGTGGCGTTTAGTGCGCTCGGTTTAAGTCTATTGTGGCTTGCGCCGTCTGCTACTATTGTGTATCTGTTGTTAGCGATCGGTGGTATTGGGGTCGCTGCCTTCCACCCGCAGGCGACGACCTATGCGGGTGCGCTCGTTTCAGAGCAGAGAGGGATGGGGATCTCCATATTTCTGACAGGTGGCAACATTGGACGTGCGCTCGGTCCGCTGGTGCTCCTGTTCATTCCGTACCGTTTCGGCTTGGAATACCTTGTTTGGGAAATGATACCGGGTTTACTCGTGGCGTTGCTGTTACCAAAAGTATTAAAATTTGAGAAGGCACTTGATTTAACTGTCAGCACGAGAGGCACCCCCAGCGTGCAAATCCCGCAAGAACCGTTTTGGCGTGTTGTTTCACCGCGCCTGCTCCCGATCATTGTGCTATTCGTTATTGCGGCGATACGAACCGTTACACTGACGGGTATAGAGACCTTTCTTTCAGTCCACTTAGCCGATCAAGGCTACTCAAACCAAGGACGTTCTCTGGTCATCGCGCTCTTTATTTTTGCGGGGTCAATGGGTATTTTGTCAAGCGGATGGCTGATGAGTCGCGTCAACACTTATGTTTTGTTATTGGTATCGCTTCTCGGTGCTCCGCCACTTCTTTATTGGTCGTTACACACTGATGGGTTCAGTTTCCTCGCGCTCCTGTTTTTAGGCAACGTCATTCTCACGAGTTCGATAACAGTTAACATTATTCTCGCGCAAATGATGTTGCGCGGTCATGAAAACATCGCCTCCGGTTTAATGATGGGTGCTGCGTGGGGTGTCGGCGGATTTTTGAATAAAATTGTTGGTGTTTTAGGAGACGAATACGGTTTGCCGATTGTGTTAGACGGTTTGGTGATGCTGCCGCTGGTGCTTGCGCCGCTCTTGATCCTGTTACGCGATCAACCAGACTTGTCGAAGCCGAGCGTCTGAAGTGGCTCTTTAAAAATTCCATAAAAGGCTCAAAAAATGTGTGCTAATTAGGTCGCCGAAGAGGAGGGCGTAATCGAGGCGAAATTGGCGAAGTTGGATACCGATGCCGCTTGTCAGCCGGCTGTCTCGGTAACCGATGCGTAAAGCCAACGGCTCGCTAATCTGATACTCTATACCGAGATGCGTCTGCCCGCCATACCGTTGCTGCCACTGGTAGGAGAGGATCAGTTCTCGATTGAAAACGCGGTTGTTCGCGTACGCTACGCCAATATTCCAATTCGCAGGAATAGATTCTTTCGGCGCAGATAGAGTGTTCCACGTCAAAGTCGTTTTTGAAATATCCTGAAGGTTGATACCGAAGGAGAGGCTCCCGAAATTCTCGAGACCGAAGAGCGCGTTAAAGTCTGGCAAACGGATGAGCGCGCCTACATCGAAACCGTATCCCCAGCTGCCGTAATTGTAGAGGTCAATATCACCGCCGCTTAAGCTTTGTGAGATCCATTTTGCGTTGGCACCGACCATAAACTCCGGTGGCACCGAATCCCTACCAAAATTGTCCCACCACGATTGACTCACCACCCAGCGCGTGGCGAGTGTTAAAACATAGGCGTTTTCACTATCGTTTAGGTACCCCGCTGGCGTAAAGTCTGACTCCCTCGGTCGGTTTTTGACGAGATTTTGTCGTTCGTCGGCACTAATATTGGGATCAAAGGCTGGAATCAGTGGATAGATGGGAATATCGTCTACGCCTGCCCGAATCCACGACAATCCGAGATTGAGTTTGGGTAGGATTTGCGTTGTACCACTGATATAGTTAAACGCGCCTAACCCGGAACGCCGCGCGGCGTGCATGAAGCAGAATTGATATTTATCGGAGACTCCCGCAATCCCTGCAGGATTCCAATAGGCAGCAGTGGCATCGTCAGCAATGCTGACATACGCGCCGCCTAATCCGAGTGCGCGACCGCCGACACCGTTTGTCAAAAAATCGCCCGTGTAGTTTTCGGCAGCAGTGGGTAAAACAGCGATACACACACATCCGATGAGTATCACTACAAAACGGATGAAGTCTACTGTGTTAGGTTTTTGTTTTTCGTATTTAATCAATTGGTTTCTCTTTTCGCTGGAACGATTAGGGCAGCGCTTTGTGAACGGAGAACCGATAAGACGTTTTTCATCATTAAACTCTATTCAAATCGAAGGTGTTCCAATAGTATTGATACTGCGTTGACTTCCAATCGGTATAGATTTCGTCCCAACCCATCCGATTGAAATGCGGTAAAAGCGACCCTTCTGTGACCGGTTTCGAGCAGCCTTGATAGCGGTAATCGACAGAAAGGCGAATCCGATCTGAACTCTGGTTTGGCAGTGCCTTGTGAACGGCATGACTATGAAAGAAAAGCGCGTCGCCAACCTCGTAATCCGCGCCTACCCAGCAAAGTCCTTCAGTCTCCAAGGGTGCCGTATCTATACCGAGTCCACCTGCGCCGAATGCCGGTTTTACGGGATATATGCCGCCGCGATGCGAGCCAGCGAGTATGATCAATCCCCCGATGTCTTTTGGGCAGTCACCCAGCGGTATCCATGCGGTATAAGTTTCTTCTGTCCCGCGGATATGGATGAAATCCTGGTGTGCAGGCGTTGTGTATTTAGTGTTTTCGGGGAACATAATTCTTCCAATATTCCGCGGATGCACGAGAGTTTTCTCGCCGAAGAGCTTGTCCAACATGTCCAAGATCGCAGGATGATGCGCGAAGGCGTGGAAGGATTCCAAACTTTGGAATTCGTCTAAGACGGGCCAATAGCCGTCATCGCCTTCCATGAATGGCCCACCAACCCGGATGCCGTCCATGAGTGTATCCCCGCCTTCTGCCCATCCGTGCCGATGACAGATTTCCAAGAAATCTTGACGCAAGTTATAGATAGCATCGGCATCAATCAAGCCCCGGAAAAAGAGGTAACCGTCTTGCCGCGCCTGCTCTTGCAGTTTATCGGGTTCATCTAAGAGTTCATTTGAAACATTAAAAGGTTCAATCCTTGTCATAAAACGCTCCTTGCTGACAAAAACAGTTGTAGATGTTAAGGATATTATAGCAACAAAACGGGTGGCGTGTCAACGCGGATTGAAAATATAGTAAAGTCAACAATTAAGTAGACCCTTCTCCTTTAACGGAAGATGATTCGTAGGGGCGAGGTTGCCTCGTCCGTCTTTCAAAACGTGCCCTATTATCTTTAGGTATCACTATAGTTGCCAGTTGTCAGTACTCAGTTATCAGAATCAGGATTTTCAGGATTGGCGACACCTCTTGCTCGCCACTTGTCCGCTATAGAATTACCGATTAGTTGTAAATCGTTTTAATCTTCTTCAAGAAATCAGAATTTCTGTCCAGTTAAGTTGTAGCAATATTCTTGCCCGTAATTTTGAAAATGTGATACAATTCGGACAGTGTATCGTGAATATGAAAATGTCCAGCCTTATAGTGAAAGCAGATCCTCAATTTTAGGAGGGAACTCATGCTTAGCATCAAACATCTTGAGACAATCGCGTTGAACGTGCCGTTCTATCACGAACGGGTCAGCCGACACATGCACCGGGCATTGACACACGGCGAACGGGTCCATGTTTACCGTGTCGAACTTAGCAACGGCATTGTGGGATATGGCGAAAACTTATCAGATGAATCGGCGAACATTGAGCGGGTCATCGGGCAAAATCCGTTTGCTTGTATGAACGATGACGGTGTCGGGTTCGGCATCCAGATGTCGCTTTTCGATGCTGTTGGTAAATCGGTGGATGTGCCTGTCTACCAACTCATCGGTCCTAAGGTTCGCGAAAAATGTCCTATTTCGTGGTGGGATATCGATATGCCACCGGAGGATTGGGTGGCGGAAGTCCAAGAATCGGTGAAACGGGGGTATACGTCTGCGAAACTGAAAGCGCGCCCATGGCGGGACATTTTCGCGCAGGTGGATGCCGTTGGCGATGCAGTGCCAGCGGATTACAGGCTCGACATCGACTTCAACGGGTTCCTACGGACTGCGGATAACGCTATCCCTGTTTTACAACAGTTAGACCAACACCCGAACGTTGCTATCTATGAGAGTCCGTATTATCTTGGTACAGACGTAGAAGGTGCAGCGCGGTTGCAAGCGGCTGTCGAGAAGCGGATTGTGGAGCATTTCAACGAATCCTGTCTGCATGCGCGGTGTTGTGGTGGGTTTGTTGTCGGCGGTAGCGTGAACTCACTGCGGCGGACGAACGCACTCTGTGCTTCTTTTGATCAACCGTTCTGGCTCCAGATGGTCGGTACAGGGATTACAACGGCATACTCGGTACATCTCGGTGCGGTGCTATCGCAAGCGGAATTGCCGGCGATTACGTGTCATGAGTTGTGGGAATCGGATCTGCTCGAAACGCGGCTGCCTGTTGTCGAAGGGACGATTCAGGTTTCAGAGTCACCAGGATTGGGGATTACGGTAGATGAGGCAGCGTTGGCAGAATATCGTGTGGATCCCGCTACACCGACACCGCAGCAGCTATTTGGTCAAAGTGATTACACTTGTAGAATTCATATTCCGAATGAAAGCGGTGGGGAGACGGTTCACGATTTTTCTGGCGAGGGTGTCTATTACCCAGCGTTTAGTGAAGGAGAGTATCCAGGGTTCGTGCCGGGGGTTTGGATGGAAGTGGTTTGAGAGTTTATTGGAGAGATAGCAAACGCATCTAAACTGATGAAGGCTGTTCTTGTATTACAGGAATAATGTAGCTCCGAATTGTCAAACCGTCTACCGTCTCTGTCTCGGCGCGCGGTGTAGGATTCTTACGATGATCGAATACGACATAATACCCTTCCTGCGCGCCTTCTAATTTGAGATATGCCGCAAGCTGCTTTTTGCCTGTTTGATAGCTGACTTCACCCCTCCAAACCTTTGTCTCAACGATGTGTTTTCGCTGATTGTGGGTAATAAGGAGATCTATTCTGCCACGCCCGGTTTGTACTTCAATATACATCATACCCCCGACCAATTTTACAAATTGCTCAATGTAAGCGAGGAGTAGGTGTCGCCCCACAGATTCTTGTGGCGTATCTGGAACTTGCAGAATCTTGAACCCTGCGCGCGCAATAAAATCTCGGAAATTATTAAGTAGTGCCTCCATTTCAATTTCCCCTGCAGAGGTGAGGTAATCACGAAAGCCATCCGCAGTATCTTCGGGAAAATATTCTTGTTCCAACCCATTCACTGCCGGTTTAAAGGCTTGTAAGATGGAATACAGATAAATTGGGTTGGCAATTTCACACATTCCATCATCCGCTTCAGAAATGACTCCATAAGTAGCGAGTTCATCAATGGATTCATCACGTAGATTAAAATCGAGTCCATCATCGTAAGCGGTGATTCTCATTAAAATTCTTTCAAAGCGGGGTTTTTTACGAATATTAGCTATCAAATGATCAATGTTAGTGTTCCGTTCACGAAGAAGCTGTCTATGTGCTTTAGAAAAGTGGACTAATGTAATGGTTTCATTTTTCGGAATGTCCATTTCTTCGGTGAGAATTTGCGCGCATCGATTGACGAAGAACGGTTGCCCGGCAGTCTGTTTGTGAATAGCAGTGATAACTTCAGGAGCGAAGGCTTGACCTACCTCTTCGGTGTACTGCTCAAGGAGTTCACGAACCTGTGCCAGCGTGAAATTGGGTAAGTGAAATTCATCTTGGATATTGAACGGAGAGATTGATCGGTCATAGTTGAGTTGTGTGATGTTCTTGACGCCAACAATACCGACGCTATAAGGACAGCGGAGTCTTGAGTTATCGAGGTAAATATAACGGAGCGAATGAAGGAAACCACGAACAGCATCTGGTGGAATGGCATCAAACTCGTCAATGATGAGAACAATTTTTTGTCCGTTATCAGGGTGTGTCAGAAAACGAGGCAGTTGCTGGAAAAAATTTCGCATTGAAAGATGATCTGTTACCTCTGTATCATCCAAAAATTGGTTCAATGTCTCAGAAGGCGTGGTATCTCTTTTCTCGAAAACGTGTTCAATTGCCCGATGAATATCTTTGATGAAGTAACCGTAAAAAGCAGCAGGGGTTAAGTCGATATACGCCTCAAAATTCAATTGAATTGGAAAGTACGCATCAGCTATGAGCGTATCTATAGCGGCGCGGAAGAGGGTCGTCTTACCGGTCTGGCGCGGAGCGAAGAGAACGATGTATTTGCCTTTTTTAACGCGATCAACAAAATCCGCAATCTCCTCGGTGCGCGAGACAACGTAGTTATCTTTAGGATTTACAGGGCCTTGGGTTCCAAACGTTTTCATTTTTTCCTCTTGTTGCTTCCTTAGGAATTTTCGGCGTTTTCAGCAAAATAATCGGAATCTACACGTTTGATTTCGTAGGTTTTCTCTATGGAAACACCAACATCGTGGTAAAAGACCTCATCACCACGACTATTCTCAGCATTTCTTTGATCATTAGACAATTGAAACTTCTCAGCCAACGCAACTGCTGTATCCTTAATCCTAATTCCATCAGACGGATAATCAAGTTTAAGAATGGCTTGTCTGACTTCTTCCGGTGCCGGCATTTCTATTTTATATTTTTGTTTTGTAATTGGGTCCCAAGCTGTTCTCGTCACAGTTTCCACAAAAAACTCCTTAGATTCAAAAATGTGTTAAAAGCATAACACATTCAACCTATTTGTCAAGAGATTCCGTTTGACGCTCAGGGATATTGAGCATGCCGTAGGTTGGGTTGAACGGAGCTGAGAAGTTGGATGTATGGGTTCCAAATATCTATCAAATCCAACATAGCGTTGTATACACTCAAAACATAGTGAAACCCAACTTCATACCGTCATAGTCCGAGAAACTTGAAAACAAAAGCGTTGGGTTTCACTCGGTATCTGTTCGATGTGGCGTGTATAGAGGGAATATCATTTTTCTGTGACTTTTCACGGATCTGATAGAATCCGTTCAGCCCAACCTACGATATATTTTGACGCTTACCGGAGTTGATACATCTCCTGCATTACGTTAAGCATGTCCGTAGCATCGGTGAGGTAGACGCTTTCTGCATGTTCTTTGAGTTCATCTGGAATGCCGTGTAGCACTTGGAATTTCCAGTGAAATGTGTTATACTATTTTCAAATCTGAACGATACACAGACAAACAAGAAGGCAGAATGTTTCTCAATATTATGTGACTAACATCTTAAAAAAGTAGCAGAGGACAAACAAGTGAAAGTAATTTTGACTATAGGCATCGTGTTGAGTCTGCTGATAACGGTTGCCACAGCACAGGAACAAGTGATACCCGCACAAAGATTGGAAGCGGCTTTTGTTCTTACGCCTGAAGAGCAAGAAAAAAATATTGAGATTTGCACCCAAAATTTGATTAAACTTGGCAAATCCATTGAAGCCTACTTGGAAGTAAATGGGGATTATCCAGAATGGCTCTCAGACCTTTACCATCCGAGATATTTACCGGATCCAGATGTGCTGATCTGTCCCGCAGATAGAATGGGGGGTAGGGCAGGTTTTGCTCGGAATATAGACCCGAAAATGCCAG
Source organism: uncultured Poribacteria bacterium (assembly GCA_951828385.1). Taxonomy (GTDB): domain Bacteria; phylum Poribacteria; class WGA-4E; order WGA-4E; family WGA-3G; genus WGA-3G. The sequence goes on along the minus strand of OX639973.1, from coordinate 141,854 downwards.
TGAGTTACGGTTATCAGTTCCGCTCACAGTATCGGGAACGTATCCAAGAAAACCGAACCTTGTATGGCGATGGCGTACCACTTGTCCGATGTCGGCATCACGCGAGTCCAGATTTTCACTGCTTAAACTTGAGTTACTCTTATAAGATCTCTCGGTCTTGGAGTATCTGGGAGGCTGTTCCAGAACAGTTGTATGACAGTCCTGAAGAAGCGATCGCTGCTATGGAAATAGGTCTTCAGCAACAACCGGACAATGAGCGTTTGTGCTATTATGTATATCCGGCACTTGCACGGCTCTATATTGAAACTGGACGCGAAGACAAGGTAGATGGTGTTGTTGATCTTTTCAAATCAAGCATAAGTACAAGTTACCCACGATACTATCTTACGCTTGCAATGTTGCTTGAGATGACGAATCGGGACACAGAACTCCTTCAAGCTTTTAAGGAGCTCGCAGAACAGAACCCCAATAACCGTACCGCGCATCGAAAACTTGCTGAGATTTATCAGAGATTAGGCGATACTGAGTTGGCAAAGGAACACCGGCTAAAGGCTGAACCCGTACAGGCGTTACTCGGAAAGCCTGTGCCTGACTTCTCAGCGGCAGACTTGGACGGCAAACCAATTTCGCTTGAGCAATATCGTGGGAAAGTCGTCTTACTCGATTTTCGGGCGACATGGTCGGGGCCATGCCTTGAGGACACACCGAATGTGAAAAAGATTTACGATGCCTATAAGGACAAAGGATTCGACATCATCGGTATCAGCCTTGATAATGATGAAAAAAGGCTGCGAGATTACCTCAAAGCGAATGAGATTCCTTGGCGGCAGGTTTATAGTGGGAAAAGATGGGATAGTCCTATCGCACAGCAATACGGCATTCGCAACGTCCCTTCAGGGTGGCTCATCGATAGAGATGGCACCTTAATCTCGCAGCAAGCCAGCGGGGTACTGTTAGAACATCTTGTATCAGAGGCAGTGGGAGTGAAGGTTAATCTCGTCAAACTCATACTGTCAATACTTGGAAATAATAGAAAATCGAAATGATAAAGAAAAATACCCGAAAATGAATAAAATGCGACTGATTTCTTTGATGCTGTGCGGTATTTTTATTTTATTCGGCTGCGGTTCCGATGAAACGTCCGCGCCGGTAGAGCCGCAGATGCCGAACTACTTTCCTGATACTGTCGGCAGCCGATGGGTCTATCGGAATCCGGATGGCTCCGAGTGGTCGCGGGAGGTTACAGATGAAAATAGCATCCACGGAGAAGGCTTTCACGGTTTTGTCTATACACCAGTATCTTCCGAAACTGAACTTGACTCTCTGAAACCCGATGTTTTTCGCGTTACGGATAGCCACGTTTTGTTCGGCATCGGTGAAAAGATAGATCGTTACGTTCAAAATGTACTTCCTGCTTCGGTAGCGGATGAGTTGGCTGGCTTGGAGCTGGACATTACAATAGAGCCGATCACACACCCCGAATTTGTTTTCTGCCAGTTGCCATTAACTGTCAATTTCCAATGGGATGCCTTCAGGACGAATGCCAACGGCAGCATTGTTTTGCAGAACCTCGTTCTGCTGCAGTTCCCCTTCGAGGTAGAGGTGAGTGTTAAGGGAGAAATTGTTGCGGTAGGCTCACTTGAGATACCTGCAGGAAGTTTTGAGGAAACGTATCAGATCGAATATAAGACAGAAATCACACAGACGCTTTTCTCGGAAGCGGAAATAACACAGCAGCGTCAGACGGTATGGTTTGCACCACACGTAGGAATTGTTAAGATCGAAGATGAAAGCGGCGTTACAGAGTTAATTGCGTATACCTTTCCAGAAACAATCGAAAATTAGTGTTACGGCATACGCCGTATGCCTACTACTTTTAAATGAAAATTGTTATTTTAAGCGATAATAAACCGGGACATTACAAGCAATCCTTGGGGATTGTAGAAAGGTTGCCTCACTGTGATACGGAGTGGGTTACGGTGGAATTCCGGCGTAAGTGGCGTGATAATCTGCTGCGTGTTTTTGTGTGTGTCTTCGGTGGTACGTCGGTCTCCAAATGGTTTATCCAGATGCTTCTTCGCTGGTGTCTCACTGCTGAGGCTTACAACGCGTTGACAGCCCTTCGTACCGCTGATATTATCCTTTCGACGGGTTCATCTGTCGCAGCAGTCAATTTGCTTCTCGGTAGGATTCTCGGTGCCAAGACGGTCACGTGTCGTAGACCTTCGCCGTTGGGGGTCCGCTATTTCGATCTCGCAATTCTCCCGATGTTTTCATGGCACGGTAAGGGAGCTAAAGACAATGTTTGCCAAACAGTAGGTGTACCGAACCCTATCTCACCAGATACGCTGAACGTTAAACAGAAACAACTGATACAGGCACTCAACCTACCAGACTGTCCACGTATCGGACTCCTCATCGGTGGAACAGACCGGCACGAAACTATTACAGCTGCAGATGCCGAACAACTGGGCGCGATTTGCGAGACAGTCGCAACGGAAATGAAGGCACAGATATTGGTGACAACTTCGCGCCGCACGCCGACAGAAGTAACAGCACATTTGACATCAACACTTAAGCACAGCACGTGGTGTCCACTCTTCATTGAACCAGACACACCCTCCGAACTTGTTGACCCGTATCAAGCTATCCTCACCTTAAGCGACTTACTTATTGTCACCGCAGATAGTTTCTCAATGGTATGTGAGGCAGCGAGTAGTGGTCGTCCGGTCATCGTGCTAACACTATCAAGAGAAACTACGAGAAAACCGAAGCGATATAAGGTCTACGAGTATATGGAACAACATGCCATTGTCAAGCAATGCAGACTTGATAAGTTAAGGCAGTATATTGTTGATGGACTCACCGCGTGTGTGTCGAACACGCCGCTCCAAGATACGGAGACAGCAGTGCGTGCGATCCGTAGCCTAATAGACAACAGTTAGTTCGAGGGAGTTGTGGAACTTTTTTTGCCACTCGGTGTGACAATCCGTTGCTACGCGACCGTTAGGTGCTGTTGAATTCGTGAGAAAAGGCGAGGTCCTCGGACCTCGCCTTTTTATCAAAATCTTCGGTTCTAAAACCCCCAGTCTTTAGACGGGGGATACAGAACCGCTCCTGTATTGTGTCAAAAAAACTTTGACTTTTGACTAAAAATGTGATACACTTTTCTTTGTATTCGGCATTGGTTGTGAGTTGATGCAGTGGTATATTGCTTGATATTGAGACAACTACGTAAAAGCCTATACACCTCAGAAATATCTAAAATATGCTTGACATGTGTTCGGGAAATCCAAGTCATGTTGTATCCCACGAGAATGTAAGAGGTTAATAGCCTTTCAGACACATCAAACTGTTCATAAGGCACTTCGGTGCGGGGTCGGGATAGCGTCCCTTGTGCTTAGGCATCGTAAGACTTTCGTTTTTGACATTCTCAAAACAAAAGCAATGTCGTTTGAAGCCACAAATGCTTTCGCTTAGAAAAACTTTGCGGAAGCCCCTATGCTTTAGCAAGGGGTCTATCACACTCTGCTATTACTGCTTTGTCAAATCTTCCAATTTCCGTGTTTATAGATCAGGTTGCAAAATTAAACGGAATTAGTCGTTTTGGACTTGCAAATTTTTATTTTTCTTTGCTTTTTGAGGTCCAATAGGGGTTTCTACCACCTTATTTTATTTTCATTATTACACCGTTTTTATGACGGTTAGATCAAGGAAAAACCCCTACGATATAAGGGTTTAGATCGATTTTAGCAACTTTCTTTAAGTCCAAAACGACTAATTCCGTTCTGGTGTTAACGGAATCGAATGAATGTCGGTTCCATTCTATGACTTGGAGGGCGTGGACATGAATCAGCACGATTTTAGCGTCACCGATTCAGAGATTAGTTTTTTTGAGACGTTCGGTTATCTGAGTTTTCCGCAACTGATGGCGGACCGGATTACGGCGATCCAAGACGCTTTTGAAGCCGTATGGGAAGAGAGAGGCGGCGGCCATAACGGTAAACCGCACGAAGGCACGGCGCGCTCTTGTATCGTTCCGTTTATTGATCAGAGCGAAGAGTTGTCATCACTGCTGGATGACCCGCGAATTTTGGGGATTGCGAAGACACTCCTCGGTGACGATTTCAATTACATGGGAAGCGACGGCAATTTCTACGTCGGCAGTACCGGATGGCACTCGGATGGTGGACATAAGTTAGAAGACCCAAGGCATATTAAGATTGCGTTCTACTTGGATCCGCTGACTCGCGACACCGGCGCGCTACGTGTCATCCCAGGGAGTCATCTCTTCGGTGATAACTATGCCGATGCACTGTCTCAGCGGGTGGGTAAGAGTCAAGAGTTGTGGGAAATACACGGAAAGGATGTTCCCGCAACAATCTTTGAGACGACCCCCGGCGATTTGGTGTTGTTTAACCATAACACAAAGCACGCTGCTTTCGGCGGAGGCACACGTCGACGGATGTTTACGATGAATCTCTGTCAACGCTATCCTGATGATAAATTAGATGCACTACAGGCGTATATCGCAGGTTCTGCACGCTTCTGGATTGACAGGAAATATGGCGAGAAGATGATACGGACAGCGACACCAGAGCGGTGGATACATCTTGAACAGGTTAGGGCAAATGACGGGCATTTGGCAGAACTTGCACGCCAAGCACAAGAACGGATGAGTGAGCCGTCACGTGGCTAATGTCTGTTGCCATGTTTCCCGAACGAACGCGATTGATTGTGTAAAGCCTTTCTGTCCTGAACGGCTGGCTTCCTCAATACTGAGCCACCCGTCATAACCGGCTTGTCGCATGCGCGAGAAGACTTGCGGGATCGGTGAAGCCCCCGTGCCGACACGGACAGGTTCAAATACACCGACTTCACGCAGATCGAAGATATGTACGACAACGATGCGGTGGACAACCTGCTCTAAAAGTGCGAGGACATCCTCACTCAGAACGAGGGGGTTTGCCGTGTCGAAGCAGACACCGAGGGGTGTGTCGGAAAGCGCGTCTAAAATCTCTAAGAAAATTTCTGTCGGTTGTGAGAAGTCCCAATAATCCCACGGTGCCCCTTTAGTGTGGTTTTCGTAGGCGAGGGTGATACCGTGTTTTTGTGCTGCATCAAGCGCGCGTCGAAACCCATCTGCCACCCATTGCACGCCAGCTGCGCGTTCAGTGCCGGGATGGTTTTGTCCTGCTGTCACACGCAGAAATTCGACACCCAACGCTTTCGCGAGTGCGATGTCAGCCTTCAGATCTGTTAATTCCTGTGCGCGTTGTGCTGGATCGGGATGCGTGAAGTCAGAGTAACAGGCGATCATGCACGGGGTTATATTGTACTTTTCGAGGGCGGTACGCGTCTGTTTTATGGTTTCCGTGTCCCGCTTTGGAAAGAATTTGATGCTGAAATCAACGGCATCCAATCCTAATTCTGCACCGTATTGAATCCAATCGGCGACACTGCTTTTTCCTGTGAAGATGTCATTGTAAAGAGAGACAGGGAGACAACTAAGTTTCATTGTTGTTTTCCTTATATAGTGAATCCTAAAAATAAGTAGACATCTTTGTACCACAAACTTCCAGTTTGTGCCAGTCTGAATGCCTGTCATAGGCATTCAGACTGTTTGAGAGTGCCCAATTAATTATAGGTTTTACTATAATAACTGACAACTTTCAAAACATAAACCGATACATTGGACGTTCTAAGGCGATGCCGATGAGTGTCCAGATTGCCCCGACGAAAAACTCTCCGATGACCAAACCGATAAAGAACGGCATTGCTCGGCGATAGGTTCGTAAACCGCCTGCCTGAAAGAGAATTGCTTTCATCCCCCACGACAAGAAAATTGAGAACCAATACCAACTTGTATTCCAGAAACTCAGCGAGAGTGCGTAACCTGCCGGATGGAAGGGCCACCAGATAAATCGACGGCGCAGCACCATCAAAAGCGTCGTTAAGGCGATGGCACCAGTAGATGCAGAGACAGCACCAACGTCCATAGATTGCGGGTTTATGAGCCACTGCTTCAACTGCTCGTAAGTCCAACGGCACTGCGCTTGCTCGCCGTAGACTGCGCCGCCGTAGTAATAACCTTGCGAGTAGTATGCCCATGCAGATGAAATCGTTCCAACGATGGTCACTAAAATGACGGCAACGATAAAGCGGTTATGTGATAACCCGCGCACCTGTGCCACCTTGAAGCCTTCCAACATAATCGGCATCGGATGGGAACGGTAGGAACGGTTGAAGCCGTGAAACATGCTGAACGTCGTTAATCCCTCTGCACCGATACGCCGTGTCCCCAAGAAAGAGACGAGTACTTTATCCGGTCGCCACGGTACGTCGTGTGCTGGGGGTCCGACTTCTGCCCGGATGCGCGTGATGGCGATCGCTAATGCAAAGAAGAGCGTGAAGTAGCCGAGGACACTGAAAATCGGTGTGCCTGTGCTTTTGAAGAAGACAAGGATGAAGATGCTACCGCCGATCAAGCCGATAATGGCGTATCGGATATGTGTTGAGGGCGTGCCGTCTGTAGGAAGTTCGGCGTTATTTCCTCGAAAGGCGTTTTTCACCTGTCGCGCAATGAATTTCCGGGTGAGCCATATCGCTGATACGCCTAAACAGAACCAGGCACCGAAGGATTGTGCGTCGAGAAATGGGAATCCCGGCAGATGTCCAATGCCTGCCATCGTACCCCATACGCGACTGATTTTATGGAAAAGGTAGAAGAACCAGATAGAAAACGAAAGCTCGAGTGGTATAAAGAAACTCATCCCGATCGCAAAAGGATAGACAGCAATAGGCAGTCTACCGATAGCGTTCAGCGGTTTCGTCTGGAAGTGCTGCCCTAAATTATAGAGACTCCCGCCTAAACCCGGTACGACGGGGAACAGAAAGTGGAGCCCGTTGAGAAGGTTCATTCCACCTGCAAGTATAGCTGCGAGTAGAAATAGCCGGTTGCTTAAGAGCGTCCGTCCACCGTTTTCTGTGAGGTGTAGCGGAATCTGAATGACGGGGTAGCTGAGTTTTTCGTGGTTGACCCATTGGTGCCGGATGAGAATCGTGATGCAGAACATCATACACGTTAGCACAATGATAAGAGCGGACCACCAGAGTACGGGTGTCATCCAGAGTTGTAGGTGTTGGGCGGTGTGAAGTGAGGCATCGCCTTGATAGAAAGTCGCCAGCGCGCTTCGCTCTTTGATCGTGAGCCAATCTGGCATGTGTCGGTGGAATAGTTCACCCCATTCATTCTCTGGACTTGCGAACCAGATGGGGTAGGTGAGTAGGGGCCACAATATCTGGAGTGTATCGTGTCCGGCGATGGAGGATGCGATGGATACGAGTAGGTAAACCACCATCAATTCCGCATCAGTGAGACTTGCGCTTCTTCGGATTGCACGGAGCAACGGGTTTACCGCCATTAAAACCAGTACGACGAAGATGACGTTGAAATAGACGGTTGAGACGGTCGGGAAACTCTGACCTGTGCCATAACCGCTGGGGCCCCAGTTAATCATGAGCCAGTAGGAGTTCGGGATAGTGATGAGAAGTGCGAGCAGTACGGCGCGGAGGCTGACTTTTGGCGCAGCTTGCGAGCCAAAACTTGCTCTACTAAAGTTGTTTGGCATCTTTTGAGTTTCCCATCTTCATTATATAGAGAACGTGGGAAAATGTCAAATGTCAACGCCGCGGAAAAAGAAAGCCCATGAAGATTGCATATTGGTGTAACTTGTAAGCCAATATTGCAAGCATGGGCTTTTCGATGTATCTAAAATGGTATGGTCGTTTATTTTAACGCTGACTTTAGGTCTCCCCATGTCGTTGCTAATTTACCGCTCGGTTCAACGGCAAAGAACGCGGAATTCTCACCGAGATAATTCAGCACATTTGCCGTGAGATTTCTCAGGTTCGTCCCCTCTTTCGATTTTGCATCGGTATAGACACCGTTGTGGTGTCCAAGGGTGATAATGATTCCGTCGCCGACTTCATATTCGACAAAAGGACGCTCTCCACCGCCAGCACCGCCGCCGCGGGTCTTTGTTCCAAGAATCGTGCCAGATGGATCATCTCCAAAGTTAAAGAAATCTGAGGTGAACCCGTCTTGCTGCATGCTCGTGAGAAAAACCGGTTTACTGGTATCAAACCCTTCAAAAACTGGATGGTTTTTTGCGTCAGCAGTTGGAACGACACCGATCTCCGGGGGCTCCTTGCCAAGGGGTTGAAAAATTCGAGGGTCTCCGCCATCGTCAACACCGAGTTCAAAGACATAGCGGAGTGCTAACGCTGAGAGAAACACACCGCCGCCCGCCTCTGCATAGTCAAGGATGGCTTTCTGCGTCGCATCAGCGAGGAACGGATCTGGTAATGTGTTCGTTTCTGTATAGAACATCCATAACACAGCGAATTGCTCCGGTTGCAGCGCGGTGCCATTGGGGTTCTTAAAGTTACCGCTTTTATCTACGAGAAGTGTTGTGGTTTTGAAGTTATCCTCCGCCCATTCGTAAGCGGCTTCTTCTACTTCGCCGAGTTTGTTGCTGCCAGCGAGTAGCCCAACGGTTACATCTGCTGAATACACTGGCACAATCGCGCACGCCGCAACGAGAAGCGTTAGACACAGGCATCGTACTGTTAGCGAATGTTTCATCGTTTGTCTCCTTTGGTTTGGAAATTTGTGTTTGGTAAATAGATGATTGTCTATATATTAACATGCATTGCGGACGTATGTCTAATGGGATTCAATTTGTCTAAATTCTGCTTTGATTTTTAGCGTTTTTATGGTATGATATTGGAAAAATATGGGGTTCGTATCTATGCGAACTGCGTTATAATTCATGAAATTACCTATCTTCCCGCCAAAGCCCCATGCTTTAGCTTGCGGGATGTAGGCGGGCGTTGCGTTTGAAAGTCAAAAAAGATTTGACATTTAGTCAAAAAAGTGGTATAATTAACATAACACTTTGGACACCGCTTTGACCCTACACATACCTTTGTGTAGGAGGTGTCCGCTTCGGTCAAAGGAAGTCAAGAGGTGTTAAGTGTCAATACCACTCTAAAAGTATATGGGCAGCTAACGCTTAAAGTTTCGGAGCAGAGGTGAAAGTCTGCGCGCTGTATTGCTGCCTCTCTTTCAACTTTACTATCCATTTAGATAGAGGCAGGCGGGGATAGCCAAGAGTTTCGCCTTGATATGCCTGAAAGGACATATTTCACCTTTTAGGGAATCGCCTGCTGGTGGAGCGACAGTTAGACGGTGGACTCTTTGAGAAAACCGCAGTTGCTACGAAGCCGAAGCCCCTACCTTTAGGTAGTGGGTGCTATCACATAAGGAAGGGCATAACATGTTCTATGAGTTAACACGTCTACGTATCGGAAAGTTACAAGTCATCTTCGTTGTTGTGGCAATGGTAATCGCTTTTGCTGTTTCAACGCATGCCGATCTCAGCGACCCGACGTTATCTGTCTACTATAATTTTGATGAGGATGGCGATACTGTCAAAGACGGTTCTATCCACGGTAACGACGGAACAATTGAAGGGAAGTCGCAACGAGAAAAAGGTGTTTTCGGTAAAGCCGTCGTTTTAGAGCCACAAACATGGGTGGACTTAAACGGACCGGAATTTGAAAACGCACCGGTTGAAGGTATCACAATCGCCGTTTGGGTCAATCATAACGATTCACCTGAACCACAGAGCATCTTCGACGCGATTGGTACCGACCACGCGAGTGGTCTCTTCCACGTCGAAATCCGTCCGGCTGGCTTCAGATGGTTCCATCGAGATGGTGCCCAGGCAGAAGTCTTCAATATCAACCCCGGTCCTGTTATTGACGGTGGAAAGTGGGTTCATTTCACCGGCACCTACGACAGTGGTAGCAAAGATGTGAAAACCTACGTTGATGGAAAGGAGACGCACGAGGCGAAAGGGAATGGCGAACTTTCAGATAACTGGGGCGTCTCAGCAGCGATCGGACACCATAAGCAAGGTCGCTGGTTCGATGGACTGATGGATGAGTTCTATATTTTCGGCCGTGCGTTATCCGAAGATGAGATTAAAGAGGTGATGGATGGCGAATTTTTGGCGGTTGAACCTGAAGGTAAACTCGCCACAACCTGGGGTAGCCTTAAAACGCGACGATAAGATCGTCCATGAGTAATCGTGCAATGTATCGCACGTTGGATGACAAACTGAACGGCTCGAACACAACGTTTTCCTGTGTTCGAGCCGTTTTTTATGCTAATTTACCGGTGCGGTGCATATTCCCAATCGAAACGCTGTCTTCCGTAAGTTACGCCGTCAATTTCGGTCTGGTGGCAGATGAGGCATCTATGTGCCTCGGTAACACCGTGCAGCTCATGCACTAACTGAATCTCTTCTGTGTTATGCACGTGGCATTTGAGACAGGTGTAACTCCGGTAATCATTATCGGCGTAGATGGCGATTTGGTCTGCGACCTTCCGGACGTGGTAGGTGTGTCCATCTTCAGCATCGGTGACTGTCCAAGCGTTTCCCTTTTCCTTGATTGCGATAGGCGCAGTTGTGGGTACTCTGCGTTCATTTTGTAGGAACCACCAATGCAAGTCTTCAGGAATAGTGTCTGACGTGTCCAAATCTTGCGGAAGGGTTGTACTGACATGGAATAGTAAGCGTTCAGGTGTATGGCATCTCGCACAAGGCACGTCGTGGACATCAGTGAGCGGGAAGAATTCGTCGTGTTCCAGTTTTTGTTGTCCGTGGAAAACGATGCTCACAAGTAGGATTGGTGCAAGGATGAGGTGGCATCGGAGCAGAATTTGTCTCGTTTTACGAGCGGTTAGACTCACAGCGACCCCCGTCCCTAAATTCGACAAAGCGAGCAGAAACGTCAGCCATGAGTGCCACGCGAGCGGTTGGAACGCTGAATGGTATAGCACCAAGCATAACCCCATAGAGGCGAGGCGTTGATGGTATTTGAGCCATGTCTGACGATTGCCCCATCGGATCCAGCGGCTTCGCAGCAGGTAGAGACTGGCAATGACGATAGCAATAGCACCGATGATGCTAATGGTATGTCTCGCCTCACCGAAACTGCCTGCTTGCCAAATACATAGACCTGAAATAACAGCGGCACCGACGATCCCATGTCCGATTTGGATAAAGACTTTCATACTATCAGTTTAGCATAGGGGCGCGGTGAAGGCAAGCAAAAAGTCATCGGTGAAACGTAATGGAGGTTTTCTCGCAATAGCTATTGGATTGGCGGGAACGTCTACTTTCGGCTAATTTTCTTGTCCTTCAGGATCTATCCAGCGCAGGAAGTAAGCAGGGGTTAAAGGATCTATAAAAGTGTTAAGGATAACGCCGAGAATTCTGGGTTCTTGAATCGCGAGCCAAATCAGTCCGTCGTCTTGCCCGTGTTCATGTAAGGTGTCTTGTATTTTTTTTCTTGCTATCTCATTCGCATCTACGACAAACTTTACAAAAACTTTCCAGAAAGCTTGGCGTATGTGCGGTTCGATTTCTTTTGGTGGGAACCATCTAAAAAGTGGCGCGTTTTTACGGGCGCGAGTTTCTGCCTCTATTAGGTGCGGTGGTGCCGGATGTACACGGAGATTAATAAGAATAACCCTGCTTTGTTCTATGGTAGCCATTTCATAAAAGCTTGCTATATCTTGATCATTGATTATAAGATGTGGCAAGCGTTGCTTGAAAATAGGACGGATTTTCTTTTCGGCATCTGGTGGCGTTGTGTCAAGGAATTCATCAAAGGTTTGGAAGGGTTTTACCCGCTTGGAAACGCGAGAGAGAAATTCTAAGTAGATATCTGAGTTGGCAAGGGTTTGAAGTGTTTTAAGGTTCTCATCTAAAAGCGGTCCCTGGAATGTTGTTCGGAGTTTAGAAAACGTTCTTTCTTCAAGGTTAGCGACAGGCACAGCGTCCAAGGTAGAAACGGGTTCTGTTTCCTCAGACGAAATTATTAAAGTATCCTTGGATTTATCCGTACATCCGGAAAATAGAAATACACTAAGAAAAAACAGAATAGCGATGAGTTTGAAAACGGAACTTGTTTGAATCATAATGATTTATCTTGGTAGTATTTTCTACTTGTTTGTGCCGAGCATGCTTTCAACCTGTTTGGCAATTTCTGGATCTGATTCTTTGATTTTGCGGAGACCTTCCTCGGGCCCATATTGATGTAAAGTTTCCATAGCGCGGGACAAGCGTTTCAAATGTTCAGGATTAAATTGTCCGGTAAGCGTTGGTTCTATATGTTCTGTGGTTGGAGGCACAAGTATATCAGACATAAATTGCTTTTCGAGGTCTGTCCAAGTTGTTATGTCAGATAAGGACCTTTCAAGTTTTGCTGGACCTTGCATGTTGTGTTTATCTTCTAATGATTCTCTTTTTTCAGGCTCCCCGATGTCAATATGTGTCATCCACTCTATTTCGTTTGAAGCGGTTTCTGCCTCGCCTACCGGTGCAAGATCCCAATTAACGTTGGACGATGCTTTTTGCGCGGTGTTATCTTGTGGGAAGAAGGTTCCTGTCCAACCTTTTGCGCGAAGAGCTTGCTCCATCCATGGTGGAGGAACCCATCCATCTGGAGGAACCCATCCATCTGGGGGGAACGTTAACTCGTTAATGATGTCTTCGCGTGAAATGGGGGCTGGTGCTTCAGCAAGATGCTTTCCAGTTTCATCAATATAGATCACTTCATATCCATCAGGTTCAATACCCTTGTGTAAAAGATTAAACTCTTGGGTTTCATCAATAGGCTCGCCAAAAAATGTAGCATTAATCCCCACCCTTTTGACATAGACCCGCCCAGGCTTGGATGGAAGAAAGATTTGTCTGTCAGGACCGGTAAAGAGTCCACCATTTACATCAGGGTCTGCCTGTTCCGCAGCACGAACTTGTTGGTATTCCCAGATTTTTCTGTCAATATACGCCTCTTTAAATGTTTTCCAATTGGTGGTAGGTGGGATTCCAAAAATATCAGAGGTCCACATTTCGGGTTGATTTTCAAGCGCAACTAATCCGCTGCGTGCTACCATATACCCAGAGTAATCTTTATAATTTTCTATGACAATGCCTTTCGCAAGGAGCATTTCAAGCCATTCGGCTTGTGGATACTTCTCATCCACTGCCGGGTTAGGTGCTATTTTCCCAAACGATTCAAGAAGTGCCTCAACGTTTTGGGGACCTGCATGTCTCTTTGGAGGAACGCGATCAAAAGAAGAAGATAAAGGTTCTGAAGATTTTACACTAAAAGCACTTTCTTGTTGTTGATGTGTTGTGAGAACCGAGTGGATAGAAAGTCCAATTATTACCAGAGATATGAATATCCAGATGGCAATTTTGTGTGTCATTTATTATTTCCTTTTGAAATGAGAATATGTTAGGATAGTGAATATGCCCTGACACTCGTCAAGGCATATTTCAAAGGGTTATATATCTATCCGTAACGTTGGAGAAATAAAAGGTGCTTGGCCCTATCGGTCATGGACGTGGGGCACCACTGAGTAATGTTTTTTCAGTTGGACTAGTGCTAGCTGATGTTTCGGCCCATGGGGAATGCCAGAGGCGTATTTTGAGTTCACCAGTTGTCCCATGAGATTCACGCTCACCCGGTTCACGGGTGATATCTGCCCATATAGTTCCATCCTCTCTGCACAAATTCCCATTAACAGTAACCCTTACCATACCATCCCCGGTGTAATATCCCGGTAAGGCACATACATTGTATCTCACATCCAAGGCAGCAATAGTTTTGGAACTCTTTTCACTGGTCCATGGAACAACAAAAACATCCCAGGCACAGTGTCCTTGGGTTTTCTTTACGAAGGTGTCCATTCCAAAAACCGCGGCAAGGATAATAATTCCGACTGTTATTCTCGTTTTCATCTGTATTCTCCTTTTGTTAGCAAAAGTGACTAATTTCTTCAAAAAATAAAACTTAATTGAACTCACACCAATTGCGGAGTTCCGTAATCAATTGCTGACACCTACTGAATATTAACCAGTCTGTGTCGTCGTTTGAGTGAAAATTATCTCTCCGTCTTAACCATTGCGGAGACGGGATCCGTGGGATTGTCCTCAGCGGCTTTCTTCCACTGCTTTATCACACGTTTCACGGTTTCCTCAACTTTAGAGCGAGAGATGCCAACAATTGCTTTCGCAATCTCCGAGAGAGGTTGTCCATCCAAGTGTCGTTCCATAACCCATCTGTCTTTATCTTCGGGAAGGCAGTCCACCAACACGTCTAAATTGCGTGCGATGGGTATCAACCACTTGCGGATGCGTTCCAATCTTTTCTGAACTGCATCGGGTGTTGCGTCTATCGCTGCCGCTATCTCTTGGATGGTGAACCCCTCATGCATAAGTGCTACAACCTCTCGGTCCGTACCTTGAAGGAGACGGAGAAGTTTTGCTTTCATATCCCGCTCTATTTCAGCTTGTTCGGCATCGGTTTCCGCGAGAGATGTTGCGAACGGGGCTTCACTTTCGCCGATTGAAGGGTTGTCAAGTGATTCAAGAAACGAGTTTCCTGCTTGCTTTCGCCGCTTTGCGTCTCTAATCTCATTAAGCGTTAAGTTTGTTGCGATAGTGAGCAACCACCCTCGCGACTTTTCCGGTTCTCGGAGGGTCTTTCTCTCTTTGAAGGCTTTGATAAAGGTTTCCTGCGCGATATCCTCGGCATCTACAGCGGGATCGGGATGATTCCGCATCATTTTGCTAATTTGGGCAAAGACATCCTTGTGATACGTGTTGAAAAGTAGCTCACACGCCTCTTCTTCGTCATTAGTTTCTAAGAATTGCCGATTTATACGACCGTTATCATCCACCTTTATCTGCTATAAACCTCCTATGTAGGACAATAGACTTGAGTGCCTTCATATATACATGACACCAAGTTCGGGTGGATTCCGACATATTGGTTATTTTTTTGAAAATAGATAGTTTTGGATTTGGAAAGTTTTGACACATTCCACAGATATAGAGTATAATTAGGAGAGGAGGGAAAGGATCATGGCATTTAGTGATTTCAAGACAATTTCTGAAGTTTTGGAGAAATTCAGGATCGTATACGCGGAAAACGATTTCTTTAACGTTGAGGAACCCTCACATCCGTCAGAGCAATTTCTGCAAGATTTTGAGTTTTGTAGAGAGCACATTGATGTTTTTGCGTCCGAAGCGGCGAGATGCGAGACGATTATCTTTCCAGTTTTAAAGGAAATCTATAAACGACCAGAACCGAACGAGTTTTGGCGTGGATAACCTACCGATGCTTTTTAGTGCTGTTGATTCGGTATTTAAAGCAACAACAGAAGTCTCGCACTCAGCACTTATGGGTTAAATTCGCAGAACGCAAAGCCGATGTAAACTTTTTTCGGTGTTCTCTCGTATAATAGGTTATAAAGGCGTGTGTCAATATTTTGTTTAGGACTTACGCATGCTGCTCTTTTGTAGCACAAACTTCCCAGTTTGTGTCACCAGAACGCTGTGTTTTCCGAAAATTCTCATCTAACAGAACGGGCTGCAGTCAAAATTGCGTAAGTCCTATTGTTAAAAGTTGAGATAAAGGAGAAAGAGAGATGAAGTTGCAAATATCTTTTGCGTTACTGTTGCTTTTAGCGATGGTGGTATTTGCCGGGTGTTATACACAACTCGGTCACCATGCGTCTTCAGATTTTGGTCGGGTACACCCTAAACACCATGAAGGTCTAACAGAGAAAGAAACGGAGACGGAGCATGCTGATGAAACCGAGTCGGAAGCATCTGAATTAACGGATGCGGATGACGAAGATTCGGAAGGGTATTACGGGCGACGGAAACGCAGCAGTTATCGTACCACGTACACCCAGTCTTATAGGTACGATACCTATTGGTCGCCTTATGTCGCGTATCCGTATTACGCATATCCACCGGTTGGGTATTATCCGTATCGTCCTTTTTATGGATACGGCTATTATTATGGTTACCATGCGCCGTATTCCCGTTACTATAGAGGCTATTACCCGTATAGAAACGTCTATCGTCGGTATCACGGTGGAGGAAGTCGATATACACCGCTTTCACGGCGGACTTACAAAAAAGGCGATTTACGGCTTGGAAATCGGCGGTCGCAAAGTTCACGCAGTGTGACTTCACCGAGGTCGAGATCCGAACGACTGCGGACGAGAGATCGGAATAAAAAATAATAATGGAGGAATCGGAACGATGAAACGAGCAGTGTATGCAAGTCTTATCTGTTTATTCGCCATAGTGTTCTTTACAAGTGTGAGTATGGCGCAGGTAGAAGAGATGGCGATCGGGAATACATTCGGCGTTGGTGCGCGGACGATGGGGATGGGTGGCGCGTCACTCGGACTCGCTGATGATTTCACCGCGCTCTACTGGAATCCCGCGGGTATGGCACAGATTCAGAAGTTCGAGTTTTTTAGTAGTTTCTCACATAACAGGGCAAGGACGAATACCTATTTTACCGGTGATGCGACAACAGGAACGAGCCGATCACAGATGCGTCCGAATTCTATCGGGTTTGTCTATCCATTGGAGACAAAACAGGGTGGCATGGCGGTCGGCTTTGGTTACAATCGTCCACAAAATTTCGATTATCAGACTGCGATTCAGGGCATTGACCCGAGTTCTGATACCTATTTCAGTGGCTTCGCTGTTGATGAAACGAATATAAACAGAGGTGGCATTGGGATTTGGAGTTTTGGCGCGAGTGTGTATGTCACAAAACGGGTGCTGGTCGGTGGTTCGTTGGATTTCTGGAACGGTAATAGCCTGCATGAGTTGGATACGGAAGCCACGGACATCCTAAACGTGGATAATGAGTGGTCGCGTTTCAGAGACAACGACGAGATTGACCGAGTGTATTCAGGTACGGGGGGTAGGATAGGACTTCTTGCGCATCTGACAGACACTATCAATCTCGGTGTGACACTGGTCGCGCCTGTCGAGTTAGGCGTTGACGAGGTCTGGTATCAATCTACGGTAGATGAATTTGATGATGGGGAAAAATTGTCGGATTCCGTAGATGGTGAACAAACATACCACATTGAACGTCCGTTTGAAGTTGGTGCCGGGGTCGCTGTGAAATTGTTAAACAAGCGGCTGATTTTGGCAGGTGATGTTCAACTCACAGATTGGACACAGACGCGTTACGATCCAGCACCTGCAGACGATATATCGAAAGATAATTTTGAGAAATACTATGCGGTAACGCTTCAGGCACGGCTCGGTATGGAGTATAGGATACCTGTAATTGATACCCACGTCCGTGTCGGTTATTTCCGGGATACGATTCCGTTCACGGGTACTGAAATTGAAAACGCCCGCGATTTTTTGACGATGGGTGTAGGTAAAATCTTTGAGGATTCGCTGAAGCTTGATGTTGGATATATGCTCGGTACCTGGCAGCGGAGTGGGTATGAATTGACAACGGAACGGCTTACACATCGCGTGTTTGTTTCTGCTGCATATCGGTTTTAGGTGGCTGTCAGTTGTCAGCTGTCGGTAGGTCGCGTAGCAGTTAGGAGAGAAAAAATATACACGGGCGGAGTTATTCACTCTGCCCGTGTATTTTATTGGATGTGCTAATGAACATGGTCAAACAAGTTGGATGTAGCCCATCTGTGTGCCATCGCCTTTTCGGAGTTCGCCTCTGATGATACGCGTGTATCCACCGTTCCGGTCTTGGTAGCGGGGTGCGATGTCATCGAAGAGTTTGCGTAGGACAGCGTGCTTGTCAAGAGCTGTAGGGTTCTCGCCTCTTGCGAGTTTATAGTGCAAGTTTGTCCCGTAGAGCATTTTTGCGGCTTGTCGCCGTGCGGGCAGGTCGCCCTGTTTCGCGAGTGTGATTAATTTTTCAGCGACTCGGCGGAGTTCTTTGCACTTAGGGAGCGTTGTCCGTATTTGTTCATGTTCAAATAGCGCGGTGGCTTGGTTGCGAAAAAGCGCCTTTCGGTGGCTTGTCGTTCGTCCCAATTTTCGTCCGCGTTTCCTATGACGCATTTTCTTCCTCCATATATACGTTGTCGTGAAGCGTTATGACTGTAAGGCAACTTGGTCCATATCATCTTCACCGATGTCTACGTCGTCCATATCGTCCGGGTCCATTCCGAGGGCAAGTCCCATGTTGGCAAGTTGCTCTTTAATTTCGTTTAGCGAAGTTCGCCCGAAATTCTTGTATTCCAACATATCCTTTTCCTCTTTTGTGACGAGTTCGCGTATGGTTTTAATGTTTGCGGTTTCGAGGCAGTTGCTGGCTCGGACCGAGAGTTCAAGTTCGGAGACAGGTTTTGCGAGGTATCGGTTTCGCCTGAGTTTTGCCTCGTCAATCTCCGGTTCCGGTTCGACGTAGTTTTCATCGAATTCTGTAAACAGTTCGAGTTGTTGTAGCAAAATAGTTGCTGCGCGTGTAACAGCTTCCTTTGCTGTGATGGTTGCATCTGTCCAGACTTCG
Organism: uncultured Poribacteria bacterium; assembly: GCA_951828385.1. Taxonomy (GTDB): domain Bacteria; phylum Poribacteria; class WGA-4E; order WGA-4E; family WGA-3G; genus WGA-3G. The sequence continues at coordinate 123,401 of OX639973.1, read as the reverse complement.
AGGTTAAGTTTATCAAAGTTTGTCATATCGCCGACGCGCGTTTCCTCTACCCAGAAGTTGACTTTCTCGACAGGTGAAAATTTTGCGTCAACGGGAATTAACCCAATGTTCTGTCCTGAGGTTCTGTGTTCTTCTGCAAGAGAATATCCTCTCCCCGTTTGCGCGTGGATTTCTATATCTAATCCCTCACATTCGTCAAGTGTTGCAATATGCTGGTCAGGATTTATAATCTCAACGTCCGCGTTGGGTCGGATGTCCGCAGCGGTGACTTCACCGGAACCTTCAGCGTTCAATGTCAGCTGCAGCGGGGTATCTGTTGCGATGTTTAGCCGCACCTCTTTGAGGTTAAGAATAATTTGTACGACATCTTCCAATACGCCGGGAATCGTGGCGTATTCGTGTTTTACCTGTTCAATTTGAACAGCGGTGATCGCTGCGCCTTTAATTGAGGAAAGGAGGACTCGGCGGAGTGAGTTGCCGAGGGTTGTTCCAAATCCGCGCTCGAAAGGTTCAGCGGTATATTTTGCGTAATCGGGCCGTAAAGATTCTGTGTCAGTTCTGAGCCGCTCGGGCATTTCTAGCTCGGACCTTATCATCAATTTCCTCCTATAGGATTAAACTGGATGTTAAAACGCACACGAACTGAGGGGCAATGCTTTTTGAAGTTGTACATTTTCCACTTAATTCTGTGTCGGAGTCGCATTATTGGACATCCCCTGATTTCGCCGAGCATTTTAGTGCAGGCGTGCTATTGCCGCGCCTACATATTTATGGAACGCTCGCTATTCGATAATGCACGAAATATAGAGATGTGCCTATCGGGAGTAAAGTTCAATGATGAGTTGCGTTTCAAGGTCCACGGCGATCTGTTCTACGACGGGTGCTCCCTGAACACGCCCTTCCGCTTTATCGGTATCGATTTCGAGCCATTCAGGTGCGCCGCGTTGCTGCGAATACTCAAGTGCTTCCTGAATGGTAGCGAGGTTTCGGCTGCGTTCACGTGGTGTGATGACATCGCCGATCTGCACGATATAGGACGGGATGTTAACACGCTTGCCGTTGACGGTAAAATGATTATGTTTCACGAGTTGACGTGCCTGATTTCGAGAAGTCGCGAACCCAAGTCGGTAAACGACGTTGTCTAATCGGCGTTCAAGGAAACTAATCAAGTTCTCACCCGCGATACCTGACTGACGGGCGGCTTTGAAATAATAGTTCCGAAATTGTTTTTCAAAAACGCCGTAGGTCCGTTTGACTTTCTGTTTGGCGCGTAACTGGCGCCGGAAGTTGTCTCGGCCTCGGCGTGGGGGTGTTTGTCCGTGTTCTCCGGGTGGATAGCTTCGGCGTTCAAAAGCACATTTCGGGCCGTTGCACCGCCGTCCTTTGAGAAAGAGTTTTTCGCCTTCCCGCCGGCATAATTTACAGACTGCGTCTAAATATCTACTCATTCGTTTTCCTCAAATACCTCAAACCCGTCGTCTCTTAGGGGGACGACATCCATTGTGTGGGATAGGAGTCACGTCTTTCATCAAACTGATTTCGAGTCCGGCTGCGGCGAGTGCCCGTATAGAAGATTCTCGTCCGGATCCGGGGCCTTTGACTCTAACCTCCACGCGTTTCATGCCGTGATCCATTGCTCGACGTGCACACGCTTCAGCTGTTTGCTGTGCGGCAAAAGGCGTTGACTTCCGTGAACCGGTGAAAGTCATTCCAGCGTTCGCCCAAGCAACGGTGTTGCCGTTTAGGTCTGTGATCGTAATAATTGTGTTATTGAAGGTCGCTTGGATATGTGCGATACCCTCAGGGACATTCTTGCGTTCTCTTCTTCTTCCACGCAAAACGGTTCTCCTTTTTTATGAGTGGTTGTCAGTTATCGGTTATCAGAGGAATGGTTATCAGTTATTGGTTCGGTTTTCTACGAAAACCTTCCGAACAATCCGAACCCTCTTGTAACTAACAACTGACAACTGACAACTAATAACTATTAAAACCGATAACTGAAGGCTATTTCGCTATCCGCTCTTGCGTGCTGCCTCTTTGGCTTTTCTGCCGACAGAGATAGTTCTTGCTTTTCCCTTACGGGTGCGCGCGTTTGTATTCGTGCGCTGCCCACGGACCGGCAATTGTCGGCGATGGCGTAAGCCGCGATAGCTGTTGATATCCATCAGTCGCTTAATGTTCTGATCGATTTCACGCCGCAAGTCTCCCTCAATTTTATAGTCTTGAATTTTGTCTCGGAGTTGACTAATCTCATTTTCAGCGAGGGTGTCAACTTTTTTTCCGGGATCAATATCAAGGTCGGTGACAATTTGGGATGCGGTGTAGCGCCCGATGCCGTAAATTGCTGTCAGCGCGATGTCTATGCGTTTGTCTCGGGGTAAATCAACCCCAGCAATCCTTGCCATGCGTATACTCCTTTTTAATAGTTATCAGTTATCAGTTGTCAGTTGTCAGTTAAGAGGTTTAGGAAATGATAACGTTCTTTGGTAACTGTTATAACCGGTTTGGGTAAAGATCGTTACCAGAAAACTTGGAACTCTCCGAAGTTAACTGATGACCGACAACTATTAAAGGGTTAGCCCTGTCGCTGTTTGTGCTTCGGGTTTGAAGGACAAATGACTCGGACAACTCCCTTTCGCTTAATAATTTTACACTGGTTACACATTTTTTTAACAGAAGGTTTGACTTTCATAATATCCTCTTTCAGGCGAAAGCACTTACCGTCGTCTGCCTTTGAGTTTCCGATCTTTTAGGAATCCTTCATAGTGTCGGACGGTCAAATAGGATTCAATTTGTGACATTGTATCTAATACCACACCGACCACAATCAAAATAGAAGCACCGTCTACCATGGTTGCTCCGATGTTGAGCCGCTCAGTGATAATTATCGGGATGACGGCGATAGCGGCGAGAAAAACTGCGCCGGGCAGCGTGATGCGTGTGAGCGTCGTATTGATATAATCGGCTGTCTGTTTTCCGGCACGGATCCCCGGGATAAACCCGCCATATTTCTGTAAGTCCTCTGCCATTTGGATCGGGTTGATTTGTACGGCTGTGTAAAAATAGGTGAAGCCGATGATTAACAACGCGTAAAAGGTAAGCCACAAGGGTGTCCCGGTATCAACCAGTGCTTGTGCGCCTGTTACCCATCCCCAGTCTCGTGGCAGGAACCCGAGAGCCGTCGGTGGGAACTGAATAAGCGTAATAGCAAAGATGATAGGAATCATGCCAGCGGCGTTAACTCTGAGTGGCAGATGGGTTGATTGCCCGCCGATCACTCTACGTCCGCGAATCTGTCTACCGTATTGTACTGGAATCTTACGGACAGAGAGAGTGATGAAAACGGTCCCCGCGACGGCTACAACAATGAGTGCGATGAGTGCCACGAGTGATAGGATTCCGAATTCTCGTCTTGTCACTAAACTGTTTAAAACGGTAGTGACACCCCCGGGTAAGCCAGCAATAATCCCAACTGTAATGATTAACGAGATGCCTTGCCCAATGCCGCGTTCCGTGATCTGCTCACCCAGCCACATAACGAAAGAGGTGCCTGCTGTGAGTGTCAAGACTACGAGAAAATGCCACCATAAGTTCGGATCTCTGACGATCTCGCCGGCTTGTCCGGTAATGTTCTCAGGATTCCGCAAGACGATACTGATGGTTATACCTTGGATGATACTGAGTAGAACAGTTCCGTATCGCGTATACTGTGTCATTTTCTTTCTGCCATCAGGTTCTTTAGAGAGTTTCTCCAAAGAAGGCACGATGACCCCGAGGAGCTGCATAATGATGGAGGCACTAATATAGGGTTGTATACCGAGTGCGAAAATTGTCATTTGACTAAATGCGCCCCCGGAAAACAGATCAATGAACCCAATGACATTACCCCCACGCTCCATGAGTTGTTTAAAAAAGGCCTCAAGTGCGACATCGTCGATACCGGGGAGTGTAATGTGGGCACCCAAGCGGTAAACAATCAAGAGCAGCCCTGTAAAAATGAGGCGTTTCCGCAATTCGGGGATTTTAAAAGCGTTTTGGAATGCCTTAATCACTTATTTTTTTTCCTCCTCGCCTGCGGACTCTCAAGCAGCGTTGTCCGGATTAGCATGCAGTCCGAGTACCTCGGCTGTGCCGCCTTTAGATTCAATTTTTTGGATCGCTGATTTTGAGAAACGGTGCGCTTGGACTTTCAACTGTTTTTCGAGTTCGCCATCGCCGAGTATCTTTATCAGTGCGTTCTTTCGTTTGATTAAGCCGGCTTCGCGAAGGGATTCGGGACTGACGACCGCTGCGTCATCAAAAAGGTTGAGCGTTTCCACATTGATAATATCATACTCAAATCGTTTGTGTCCGGTTCGTCGTGGTCCGCGCTTCGGTAAGCGTCGCACGAGCGGCATCTGTCCACCTTCAAACCATGCAGGTATTGAACCACCGGATCGAGATTTTTGTCCCTTGTGGCCGCGCCCACAGGTTTTCCCCCACCCAGAAGCGTTCCCTCTGCCGACTCGTTTTCTTGAGCGTTTTGAGCCAGGGGCAGGTTTAAGTTCATTCAATTTCATCAAATCTTCGGGCAGGAGCCCCAATGCTTTAGCATGTGGGAGGAATGCCCGCTCCTTTTTTTGAAAAACTTTTGATCGCTGCTTGCCAATCTTTAGCGTCTTTTGAGTAGTTCTTCAACAGATAGTTCTCGTAGCCGTGCGACTTCGTTGACATCCTTGAGGCTCTTTAACCCCAATATCGTAGCTTCAGCGATATTTTTCACGTTCCGAGAGGATAGGCACTTTGTCAGTGCGTCTCGGACACCCGCGAATTCGAGAATCGCGCGCGTTGCGTGCCCTGCGATAATCCCGGTTCCGGGACTTGCGGGTTTCAACAACACTTTTGCGGATTTGAATTCGCAGGTAATTTCATGCGGAAGCGTGCCGTTGATGATAGGTACGCGAATTAGGTTTTTGCGAGCATCGGCGAAACTTTTGCGGAGCGCGCCAGCCACTTCGCTTGCGCTCCCAAAGCCGATCCCGACAATGCCATCACGATTTCCAACAACCGTGAGGGAGTTAAAACTCGGCGTGCGCCGCCCTTTACCGACTCGCATCACACGGTTAATTGTAATCATGCGCTCCTCAAATTCAAAATCATCAGGGTTAATTCTATCTTTCAGCAAAAAAGTCTCCTATCCGGTATGAATCCTGTTTACCGTGTCTGTATCGGTCCAGGAACCGGTGTGCGGGGTATTTAGAACTTCAGTCCTTCTGCCCTCGCTGCTTCTGCGAGGGCTTTTATGCGCCCATGGTAGAGATGCCCGCCCCGATCAAAGACGACTCCCTCAATTTCGCGATGCTTGGCTTTTTGGGCGATAAGTGCGCCAACACTTTCCGCTGCCGCTATGTTTCCACCGTTTGAGAGGTTGTCTTTGAGTTCCGGTGACAAAGTAGAGGCTTCGGCGACCGTTTCACCAAGTTCATCGTTAATGAGCTGCACATAGATATGTTTCAAACTTCTGAAAACAGCCAACCGCGGTCTGTTACCGGTTCCGCTAATTTTTTGGCGGACACGTTTCCGACGTCGTAGATGGCCCATCCGTTTCTTTTTTATAAGTGTCAAAATGTCTCCTTATTACCATAGGCGCGCCGTCTATGTGATCGGGCGTTTAAATTTCGTCGCATTGCGCGCGATAGATAACAGCCTTAGGCGACGGCGGCAGCTTTGCCTTCTTTATCTCGGACGCGCTCGCCCTCGTAGCGGATCCCTTTACAAGGTTTATAGGTATCGGGTTTCCGGATCTGACGAATCGTCGCTGCTACCTGTCCAACGAGTTGTTTATCAATACCACTGACAACAATAGGCGTGTGTGCCTGCCCATCTATATTTTCAGAGGCTTCAACACTCAGCGTGATCCCGTCAGGTGGGGTGTAAGTGACGGAGTGTGAGTAGCCGACATCAAGCACCAAATCTTTATCACGGTTAACTTCAGCCCGGTAGCCGGTGCCCACGACTCGTAGTTTTTTCTCAAAGCCTTCTGAAACACCGGTAACCATATTGGCGATGAGGCTGCGCGCCAATCCGTGCAAGGCTTTGTGCTGTTTAAGTTCACTCTTTCTTTGGACGGTTAGGACGTTTTCCTGAAGCGTCACATCGATTCCGTCAGGGAGTACCCAATTGAGGTTTCCTTTGGGTCCCTCGACGTGTACATCGCTTTGATTTAAGGCTACCTGTACTTTGTCGGGTAGTGGAATCGGTTGTAGTCCAATACGTGACATTCTATTTCTCCCAACTTGTTGAGAGTCATCTTCAAAATTTTACCAGACGTAACATAAGACTTCACCGCCGACTTTATCCTTACGGCACTGTGGTGTGGTTTTCAGCCCACTGGAAGTAGATAAAATGGCGACGCCAAGTCCTCCGTAAACCCGTGGTAGACTATCAGCTTTGGCGTAAATCCGTCTTCCGGGTTTGCTGATGCGTCTAAGGTTTGTGATGACCTTCTCTTTTTTGGTATTTCCGTATTTCAAATAGATTCTTAAAATCCCCTGTTTTCCGTCTTCAAGTAAGCGGTAGTTTCGGACAAAACCTTCTTCAGCCAAAATGCGTGCGATTTCCGCTTTGACCTTTGAAGAGGGGATTTCAACGCGTTCATGTCCTGCCATATTGGCATTGCGGATACGTGTGAGCATATCAGCAATCGGATCGGTCATCGACATGAAAGATTCTCCTTATTTCTTTCTCGTTTTTGAAAAGCCGTTGTCCGCATCGTGCGATTGTCGTTAAGACAGACGGGTTTCAGTTTTCTACCAACTCGCCTTTCGGACACCGGGGATTTTACCGGCGCGGGCGAAGAGACGAAAACAGATACGACACAATTCAAACTTGCGCAGATACCCGCGCGCCCTCCCGCAACTTTTGCAACGGCTGTATTTCCGAGTTTGGAACCGCGGGGTCCTTTTCTGTTTGGCAATCCATGCTTTACTTGCCAAGTTTGAGCTCCTTTTCTTTTTTATCCGGTCCGTGTTTTTCAGTGGGTCCGGATGTTGAAAGTTAGCTGCGTCCGAAGCTGCGAGGGGTTTTGTGTAGCCGTTTTGCGGCGAAACCTTGTGCTACCGAACCGATCTATTTTTGGAACGGCATTCCCAGCAGTCTTAGCAATTCGCGGCCTTCTTCATCTGTCGGGGCAGTGGTAACAACAGTTACGTTTAGCCCACGGATATCGTTAACGTTGTCGTAATCAATTTCCGGGAAGATTAGCTGTTCGGTGAGACCGAGGGAATAATTGCCACGGCCATCAAACGCATCCGGCGATACACCGCGAAAGTCCCGGATTTGGGGTAAGACGACGTTCACCAATCGGTTGAAGAACTCATACATCCGCTGCTGTCTGAGGGTAACTTTACATCCAATAGCCATCCCTTCCCTGACTTTAAAAGCAGAAACGGATTTTTTGGCATGCGTAATGATAGCGCGTTGTCCTGCGATAAGCGTGAGTTCTTCGACGGCATCTTCTAATGCTTTCGGGTTCTGAAGTGCTTCGCCGACCCCGATATTGAGTGTGATCTTGTCAAGTTTCGGGATCTGCATCACATTTCCATAGTTAAAATGGGTCTGTAATGCGGGCATGACTTCGGTTTGATAAAATTCTTTGAATGGGCTCATGAGCCTTGTATCCTATAAATCGCTTATGTAGTGAAATTGTCTCGGCAACCCTTTCTGTCTGCGGTGTCGAGATTGTATTTTTTCTTAGGCATCAACCTTTTTGAGGTTGGAAACGTGAATGGTGCCTTCGCGTTCGACAACACCGCCTTGTCCCATTTGGTTTGGTCGGAGGTGGCGTTTAACGATATGAACGCCTTCAACGATTGCGCGTTGTTTCTTTGGAAACACCTCCAAAACCACACCTTCCTTCCCGCGGTCCTGTCCGCTAAGGACTACGACCATATCATCCTTTTTAATATGCAGTTTTTGTCGTGCCACAATTATCCTCCTAAATAACCTCTGGGGCGAGCGAGATAATTCGGGTAAACCCCTTTTCTCTGAGTTCTCGCGCGACGGGTCCGAAAATTCGGGTACCTCGTGGCAGTTGGTTCCCTTCTCGATCCGGCGGATGGACGAGAACCGCAGCATTCTGGTCAAATTTGATATAAGATCCGTCTGGGCGTCGATATTCTTTAGTTGTCCGTACGACAACTGCGCGAACGACTTCGCCGGCTTTAACCTGTGTATTAGGTGTTGCTTCTTTAATACTTGCGACAATCACGTCGCCTACGCGTGCATAACGCCGCCGCGTGCCTCCTAATACACTAATGCACATTAATTTCCTTGCGCCAGTATTATCAGCACAGCTTAATCGAGAGTATGATTGAACCATTTTTGTATCCTCCTCTACCGTTTTCAAAACGGTGTTTTGGAAACGTCAGAGTGTGGATGAAAACCCTTTCTTCTCAAGTGCCATGCGTCCACCGTTTGCTATGTCCTTCGCCTGATGCATAGGCAAGCGGCAAGTGTTCTGGTGATGGCATTTCTTAATCGTTTGCGGGTTGTATTGCGTTTATGACCGCTTGGACCCGCCACCGTTTCTGACGACTCAGCGGCCGGGTTTCAACAACCTGCACCACGTCACCGACGTTACAACTATTCTGTTCATCATGAGCGAGAATCTTCTTCGTTTTCCGGACGACCTTCTTGTAAAGAGGGTGTTGATAGCGACGCACAATTGATACCACGACAGTTTTATCCATACTGTTCCCAGTAACAAGACCTGTCCGAAATTTACGATGTCTTCTTCTTTCCTCGTTCAACTTTATCCTCCAAACCCGTCAAAACCTGTTAGCGTGTGCACTTTGAAACGTACATTCCTGAAATTGATTTTTTTCTTAGGGGCCTCTGCTCCGATTTTTCCTTCGTCAAAATCGGGTTTGTGTGAAGCGTGTGCCCACTTGCGCGAATGGAGGCAAGCGGAGTAGAGATGCTCATAAATAAAAAATCTGTTTACTGTGAACGCTCCTGGAGAAGAGTTTGCACACGTGCGATGTCCTTGCGGATCTTACCGATACGTGTAGTATCTTCTTGTTGTCCTAAGATACTTCTAAATCTTTGGTTAAACAAACTCTCTTTTAGCGTCTGCAGTTCACCTTCCAACTCTTCAGTTGTTTTCAGTCGGAGTTCATCCGCTTTCATATTTCTGCGCCTCCTTAGGTATTGTCAAAAACATGCTGCTGCGTTTGCGCGTGCATAATTTTTTCCAACGCCGGAGTCGTAGCCGAAATTACACATTCCGTGCAACGAACTTAGTTTTGATTGGTAGTTTATGGGCGGCTCGTGCCATCGCCCCTTTTGCATCTTCAAGCGAAACGCCGCTTAATTCAAAAAGGATTCTGCCGGGTTTAGCCACAGCGACCCAATATTCGGGGGGGCCTTTCTTGCCCTTGCCCATGCGAGTTTCAGCAGGTTGTTTACTCAGTGGTTTGTGCGGAAAGACCTTGATCCAAAGTTTTCCACCGCGGCGTACATACCGCGTGATAGCGATACGTGCGGATTCAATCTGGTTGTTTGTAATCCAGCCGGCTTCCATAGCTTGCAACCCGTATTCACCGAAGTTGATTTGGGAGCCCCGGAGCGGTTTTCCACGGCGCTTTCCACGATGCACATAGCGGCGCATCACGCGTTTCGGCATTAACACCTTAGGTGCCTCCTTAAAATAAATGAGTGAGTCGAGTTATGACTCGCTCCTGGATCCCTGATTGCCCTGACGCTGCCTGCGTCGGTTTCTTCCTCTGTCTTGTCTTCCAGATTGTCTGTCCTGTCTTCCAGATTGTCGGGATCGTCCATCTTGAGAGCCAGAACGTCTGTCGCCCCGTCGACGCTCGGAGCGCTGCGACCCTGTATCTTCGCGCCGTCCAGGTTGACGGCGGACGGTAGCTTCGCCCTTTAATTTGTCTGGGACACCGATAATTTCGCCCTTGAAAATCCAAGTTTTGACTCCAATTTTACCGTAGGTTGTATTTGCTTCAGTAAACCCGTAGTCAACATCGGCTCTGAGGGTGTGAAGGGGGACGCGTCCCTCAATACTGGATTCGGCGCGGGCGATTTCTTTTCCGTCTAATCTACCGCTGACCATAATTTTGGCACCTAAAGCCCCTGCTTGCATTGAACTGGAGATGCTGCGCCGCATTGCGTGTTTAAAACCGGCTCGGCGTTCTATTTGCGTTGCCACAGCTTCCGATACAAGTTGTGCATCAAGTTCAGCGACTCTAATTTCCGAGACATTAATCCGGACAGGGCAGCCGATCTCTTTCTCGATTAATGCTTGTAGTTTCTCAGCTTCAGCACCGCGCCGCCCAATGACAATCCCTGGGCGTGCTGTATGGATGTTGATGCTACACCGGTCAGCGACGCGTTCTACTTCAATGCGCGAAATTCCGGCACGCGCCAGTTGCTCTTTGACGAACTTCTGAATTTTAAAATCCTCATGGAGCCACTTGGCGTAATCCCGTTCGCTGTACCACTTTGAATCCCATGTCTCAATGATTCCTAAGCGTAATCCACGCGGGTGAGTCTTTTGTCCCACGCAAACCTCCTATTGGATTTTCCCGCTTGTGTCGTGGAGTCCGAGGCGTTTGGTAGTGCTTTATAAGCGTGTACGCCGTTATTCAGCATCTTCGGTACTCTCCTCGTCAACGACAACAGTGATATGGCTACTACGTTTTAGAATCCTGTTTGCCATACCCCGTGCCCGGGGACGTATCCATTTCCGCGTAATCCCTTCATCGACGCGAATTTCTTTGACATATAAGCCTGCAATATCAATACTCGGATCTTGATATTGCGCATTCGCGGCTGCTGACTGAATCAGTTTATAGATGATAGGAGACGCGGCTTTATGCGTAAAGCGTAGTTGACTTAACGCATCTTCAACATATTGATTACGGACGAGATCGGCGACCAAACGGGCTTTCCGCGGTGCGACCGATGCATTCCTAATTTTAGATCTGGCTTCCATCAGTGTCTCCAATAAAAGCAAGTTTCTGTTTCATCGCCATCATTGACGCAGCAGTTCCTGTCAATTTGCGATGAAGCTTATCGCAAAAATTATCTTCTTGCCCCACCACCAGCGTGAGAGCGGAAAGTGCGGGTTGGTGAGAATTCCCCAAGTTTATGTCCGACCATGTTCTCTGTGATATAGACGGGAAAAAACTTTTTCCCGTTGTAAATTGCCAAGGTGTGTCCTACTAACTCAGGTGTAATGGTTGAACGTCGGGACCAGGTGCGGATTACGCGTTTGGTGCCAGAGCGTTCCATAGCGGCTACCTTCTTGGCGAGTTTAGGGTCTATATAGGGTCCCTTTTTAATAGAACGCGCCATAATGTATCTCCTTTACCTTTTAAACATTATTCGCTCGCTATGCGAACGATGCCTTCATGAAAAGGGCTATTTGCGTCTTCCGACAATATAGCGGCTCGATTTCTTCTTCGGGTTTCGGGTCTTATACCCTTTGGTTGGAACGCCCCAAGGCGTGACTGGATGCCGACCGCCGGAACTTTTTCCTTCCCCACCGCCGTGTGGATGGTCAATCGGGTTCATCGCAACGCCTCTGACTTTGGGACGTTTTCCGAGCCATCGTGAACGTCCCGCTTTACCGATAACGATCTTGCTGACATTGCCAACTTGACCGAGCGTAGCCATCGCTTGCACTAGGATGAGCCGAATCTCACCGGACGGAAGCCGGACACGTGCGTATTTTCCCTCTCTATCAACCAATTGGGCAGCGGCACCGGCACTCCGCACGAGTTGTCCGCCTTTGCCCGGTTTCATCTCTATATTATGAATGGAGGAGCCAAGCGGGATTCTTTCAAGTGGCAAAGCGTTTCCAACCCGAATTTCTGCGTCTTCGCCTGAAGTGAGCACGTCGCCTACTTGAACACCAACGGGTGCAAGAATATAGCGTTTTTCGCCGTCAACATAGTTGAGGAGTGCGATATGCGCGGAACGATTCGGATCATATTCAATTGCGGCAACTTTAGCAGGGATGCCAAACTTATCACGTTTGAAGTCAATGACGCGGTATCGGCGTTTGTGTCCACCGCCGCGGCGCCTGACTGTCAAGCGTCCGTTGGAATTCCGACCGGCATTCTGCTTGCTCCCTTTGACGAGCGATTTTTCCGGTTTGCTCCGGGTAATCTCTTCAAAGGTGTACCCTGTCATAAACCGACGACTGGGGGTGATAGGTGAATACGTTTTAGGCACTCTGATTTCCTTTTTTAATAGTTGTTAAGTTATAAGTTATAAGTTTTTAGTCTGGTGCTTGAGTGTCGATCATCTCTTTGTCCACGCCGTTGCCGATTTTAGCAACAACCGTGAGAAAAAGATGTTAGTGAATCAAATGCTTAACTGACAACTGACAACTGATGACTATATAGTTTCAAACGCTTGGATAGTCACACCTTCTCTTAGGGTAATAATTGCTTTTTTCCAATGCGGTTTCCGTCCGCGTTGATAACGCAACATTTTCCCTTTCGGCTTACCCCGAACGTGCATTGTTCGGACTTTAAGGATGTCCCCTTGGATGTCGAACAACTCTTCAGCAGCACGTCGAATCTGTGGTTTTGTCGCCTTTCGGTCAACAATAAAGGCGTACTTATTATCTTCGCGGAGAATAGTGCTTTTCTCTGTAATCAGCGGTTGCAGTATAATCTGATATCCATCCTTCATCAGTCTTGTCCTTCGGTATCTGAAGCGGTGTTTGCGAACTTGGCTTCAAGTTTCTCAGCGGCTTTCTCGGTGATTATCAACGTATCGTGCCACATGACTTGATAGACGTTGAGCGTATTCCATGTGCAGCTGTGAACTTTCGGAATGTTCCTCACGGAGAGGTGGATATTCGGGCTATGCTCATCAAGAATGAACAGTACCTTTCCGTCAGCGTTCAGGGCTTTTAACATGTTAACGATGTCTTTGGTACGCGGTTGTTCAAGCGCAAAATCTTCAACAAGAATGCACTGCTGATTCTGGAACCGGTCTGCGAGAGCGCTATGTAAGCCGAGCCGTCGTAAGCGTTTCGGGGTGTGCTGCCGATAACTCCGGGGTTTCGGTCCGAACGCTACCCCGCCGTGGACTCGATGCGGTGCCTTAGCGTCTCCGACGCGTGCTCTGCCGGTTCCTTTTTGACGGTAGAGTTTTTTCCCACTACCTTTCACTTCACTCCGGGTCTTCGTTGATGCATCGCCTTGCCGCTGATTGGCAAGGTAGGCAACGACGCACTGGTGGATGACAGGGCCATTCACCTCAGCATCAGTGAATACGTCGGCTAATACCTTTTCGTGCAGGACATCCCCGGACCTGTTGTGTACGTCTAAAGTTGACATATTTGTATGCTCGTTTTCTTTTGGCGCTCGTTGGGTTACGATTGCCTACCTATGCACTCAGTGCTTTAGATGCTTTTCTAATCAGGAGCAACCCGTTAGGTGGTCCAGGGACTGCGCCTTTTACCACCAGCAAGTTACGCTCAGGATCGGCTTGGATCACGGGAAGATTTTGGACGGTATGCCGTTTGGCACCGTGGCGTCCGGCCATCTTTTTTCCTTTAAAAACTCGCGAGGGTGTCGCGCTTGCCCCGATGGAACCGGGCCGACGGAGGTCTTGCTCACCGCCGTGGCTTTTTTTACCACCGGCGAATTTCCAACGTTTCACCACCCCGGTAAAACCGTGTCCTTTTGAGGTGCCTGTCACGTCAACAAGTTCACCTTCTGAAAAGACGCTGGCATCAACAATGTTTCCTACGGATACATCCTCAAGACTCTGTACCCGAAATTCGCGAAGCACGCGTGCCGACTCAACACCGGCTTTTGCTAAATGTCCACGTTTCGGGCTATTTATGCGGTTCTCTTTCTGTTCCCCAAACCCCAACTGAACTGCTTGATAGCCGTCCTTCTCTTGCGTTTTGAGTTGGACAATTGGACAAGGTCCTGCTTGGATAACAGTAACAGGTACCGCTGTTCCCGAATCTTCAAAGATTTGTGTCATGCCGACTTTGCGGCCGATAATTCCATTAACCATTTTTTTAGAGTCGTCAGTTGTCAGTTATCAGTCATCAGTTAAAGAGGGGTATGATAGTTCCAAAAACCTCTTGTAACTGACACCTGACAGCTGATAGCTGAAAACTATTCCTCTAACCGCTGATAATTGAAAACTATAACAGCGTAATTTTGACATCGACACCTGCAGGCAGGTCCAACCGCATCAAAGCATCAACAGTTTTAGGTGTAGTCTCCAAGATATCCAGCAGACGTTTATGAATCCGCATCTCAAATTGTTCACGTGACTTTTTGTCTGTAAACGTTGAACGTTGGACAGTATAGATATGCTTTTTCGTCGGCAATGGAATCGGACCGGAGACAGCTGCACCTGTGCGTTTTGCAGTATCTGCTATCTGCTTTGACGACAGGTCTAACAACCGATAGTCAAATGCCTTAAGCCGGATGCGAATTTTTTGATTGTCCATCTTTTCGTATCACCTTCACCAAACGAGAGGAGTGTCGTCGATTCACATCTTGGAGTTGATGTCTGCGGTCCTCTGTATTGATGTCGTTAAAAAGGCGGAGTCTAAGCTCCGCCAAATCTCTTCTTATTCAAGAATTTTAGAGACAACACCAGCACCGATAGTTTGTCCACCTTCACGAATTGCGAATCGAAGTTGTTCTTCCATCGCGATCGGCTTGGACAATTCGACGGTAATCTGTGCATTATCGCCCGGCATAATCATCTCGATGCCTTCAGGCAGATCCATTTTTCCGGTTACGTCAGTCGTTCTGAAATAGAACTGCGGTCTGTATCCGCTAAAGAATGGGTTCCAGCGTCCGCCTTCATCTTTTGTGAGGATGTAGGCTTCAGCTTCAAATTTGGTATGTGGCGTAACAGTGCCAGGGACAGCCAAAACTTGACCGCGTTCAACGTCATCGCGCTCAACACCGCGTAGCAAAGCACCGAGGTTGTCGCCAGCACGCCCTTCGTCGAGACTTTTGTTAAACATCTCGACACCTGTGATAACGGTGTCTTGTGTTTCTCGGAGTCCAACGATTTCGACTGTGTTTCCGATTTCAATAACGCCGCGTTCAACGCGTCCCGTAACAACGGTACCGCGCCCGCTGATGGTGAAAGTGTCTTCAATCGACATCAGGAACGGTCTGTCAGTGTCCCGAACGGGTTCCGGGATGTAACTATCCACCGCTTCCATGAGTTCCAGAATTGGCTTACACGCGTCATTCGTTGGGTCTCCATCGGCTTCCATCGCTTCGAGAGCGGACCCTATGACGATCGGAATATCGTCACCCGGGAAGTCGTAATCGCTGAGCAATTCACGGACTTCAAGTTCAACGAGTTCAAGCAGTTCATCGTCATCGACCATGTCAGCTTTGTTGAGGAAGACGACGAGAGAAGGAACGTTGACCTGCCGTGCGAGGAGTACGTGCTCGCGCGTCTGGGGCATGGGCCCATCGGCGGCAGATACAACAAGAACCGCACCGTCCATCTGTGCCGCACCGGTAATCATATTCTTGATATAGTCGGCGTGTCCTGGGCAATCAACGTGTGCGTAGTGCCGATTTTCGGTTTCGTATTCAACGTGTGCTGTGTTAATCGTAATGCCACGCTCTTTTTCTTCAGGTGCCTTGTCAATATCCTCGTACGTCTGGACGTAATCTGTATCGGCAAGTTTAGAGAGTACCATGGTAATCGCTGCGGTCAGCGTGGTTTTACCGTGGTCAACGTGCCCGATTGTCCCAATATTAACGTGTGGCTTAGTCCTTTCAAACGTTTGCTTAGCCATTTTTATCCGAGCTCCACTAAAAGTTTATTGTTGCGGGTGTTGTCAGCGCAGTTCTACAAAACTGCGCATTCCCGTTTCTATGGGGTGTCCAAACGCTTTTTCGCGCGGGACCACCGTTTATTAAATCTTATGTCCGCTTATGGGAAGTGAGAACACTCCCACAGTTCGGACACTTCACACCTATTTAACAATTACGAATTACGATTTCGTTGATGAAACTAAGTCCTCCATCACACTTGTGGGAACTTCGTTGTAGTGTGCAAATTCCATAGAGTAGTTAGCTCTACCTTGTGTGAGAGATCTGAGGGTTTTGACGTACCCGAACATTTCTGAGAGCGGGACATCAACCTTGATAACTTGGATACGGGATTTCGATTGCAGTTCCGTCTCGCGTATCTGTGCACGCCGTGCATTTAAATCGCCGATGACTTTGCCGAGGTATTCGTCTGGAGCGATAACCTCAACGTCCATAATTGGTTCCAGAAGTGTTGGTGTCGCACGCTTCAATGCATCTTTAAACGCCATTGAACCTGCAATAGAGAACGCCATTTCTGATGAATCCACTGCATGGTGTGAACCATCAATGAGTTTTACGGAGACATCCACAACTGGATAGCCAGCGAGGACACCGGTATTCATGGCATTTTCAATGCCTTTCTGGACGGCGGGGATGTATTCCTGTGGAATAACACCACCTTTAGTTCCGTCAATGAATTCAAAACCGGTACCTTTTTCAAGGGGTTCAACTTCAATGACGACATGACCGAATTGTCCTCTACCACCGGATTGACGTACAAATCTGCCCTCAGACTTGACTGCTTTGCGAATTGTTTCGCGATAGGCGACTTCCGGGTTCCCGACATTCGCCGAGACGTTAAACTCACGAACGAGCCTATCAACAATGATTTCGAGGTGAAGTTCACCCATACCTGACAGCAGGGTCTGTCCGGTTTCTTGATCTTGATGGACTTTAAAGGTTGGGTCTTCTTCAGCGAGTTTAGAGAGGGCGAGGTTGAGTTTGTCAATATCAGATTGTGTGCGAGGTTCAATTGCGATGGCCATTACTGGGAGCGGGAACACCATAGTTTCTAAGGTGATATGCGCCTTGGGATCACAAAGTGTATCGCCTGTTGAGAGATCCTTTAAGCCGATTGCTGCGGCGATGTCGCCTGCATAAACGGATTGCAGTTCTTCGCGTTTGTTGGCATGCATCTGCATCAAACGTCCAACGCGTTCGTGTTTGCGAGTTTTGCTGTTATAGACCGTATCCCCTTTCTTGAGGATACCAGAGTAAACTCGTAGATAGGTAAGTTTACCGACGTGGGGATCCGTCATGATTTTGAATGCCAATGCACAGAAAGGCTCGTTCTCACTCGGGCTACGCGTTTTATTTTCCTCAGTTTTAGGATCAAAGCCGACGATAGCTGGCACGTCTGTGGGTGCGGGCAAGTAGGAGACGATTGCGTCTAAGAGCGGTTGTATCCCTTTATTTTTGAGAGCCGTTCCGCAGAGGACAGGGACAACTTTTCCAGCGGTTACAGCGTTCCGTAGCCCTATTTTAATTTCTTCAGGTGAAATTTCAACGCCATCTAAGTATTTGAGAAGGAGTTCTTCATCACAATCAGCAATAGCCTCTAACATCCGATCGCGATATGCGTTTGCCATCTCCTCCATTTCTTTGGGGATGTCCGTCTCTTGAATAACAGTGCCGTCGCTGCCAGCATCCGTCCCGGCATTCCAAATCTGACCTTTCATGGAGATGAGGTCAACAATGCCTGTGAATTGCTCTGCTGAGCCGATAGGCAGTTGTACTGGGATTGCTGGTGCGCCGAGGCGTTCTTCCATCATCTCAACGGTGCGGAAGAAATCAGCACCGGTTCGATCCATTTTGTTGACGAATGCGATTCGAGGTATGTCGTATTTGTCTGCTTGTCTCCAAACAGTTTCGGATTGAGGTTCAACGCCGCCGACTGCACAGAAAACTGCGACTGCGCCGTCAAGTACGCGAAGTGAACGTTCAACTTCAACGGTAAAATCAATATGCCCCGGTGTATCAATAATATTAATATGGTGTTTTTTCCAGTGACAGGTTGTTGCAGCAGCAGTAATGGTGATACCGCGTTCCTGCTCTTGCACCATCCAATCCATAGCGGTGGTGCCGTCGTCTACGTCACCGATGCGATAGACTCTACCGGTATAATACAGAATCCGTTCGGTTACGGTAGTTTTGCCGGCATCAATGTGTGCCATGATGCCGATATTCCGCATGTGTGGCAGTTCTAAACGTTGTGGGGCGCTGTTTTTTGTATCGGCCACGGTTGAGTGACTCCTTTTATACTTTACATTTCGGTGCTAAGCCGAACTAATATCTTTACCATCGGTAATGTGCGAAAGCTCGGTTAGCTTCTGCCATTCGATGCTGATCCTGTTTCCTACGGATTGCGCCGCCTTCGTTCTGCGAGGCTTCAAGTATTTCACCTGCGAGGCGTTCTGCCATCCGTCTTTCACCGCGGGCACGCGCAGATTGGATAATCCAACTGAATGCCAACCGTTGTTTGCGTTCCGCTTTTACATCAACCGGGACTTGGTAAGTTTGGCTGCCGACCCGTCTGGGTCGAATTTCGAGTACCGGTTTGACGTTATTGATGGCTTGACGGAACACGGCGAATCCATCTTCGTTTGTTCGTTCTTCTATGAGTTTAAAACTCTCATATAAGATGGATTGGGCAGTGCTTTTCTTGCCATCCAACATGAGACTATTAATAAACTTTGATACGAGTTTACTGTTATAAGTTGCGTCAGGGTTGACATCGCGTTTGCTGATATTTCCACGTCTCGGCATCTAATATTCCTCCGTTGTTTAGTCGGGTTTCCGCGCACCGTATTTTGAACGTCCCTGGCGGCGATTTTCGACCCCAGCGGTATCCAACTGTCCACGGACGATATGGTAACGCACGTTAGCGAGATCCCTCACTTTCCCACCCCGAACCAAAACGACCGAGTGTTCTTGCAAATTGTGATCAATCCCCGGAATGTAACAAGTAGCTTCATAGCCACTGGTGAAACGCACCCGCGCTACTTTACGCAGTGCCGAATTTGGTTTTCTCGGCGTTATCGTTTTCACCTGTAAGCAAATACCACGTCGCTGTGGACATTCCTCAAGTACCGGCGATTTCGTCTTCTTCCGGAACCTCTTACGTGGTTTTTTAATTAACTGGTTAATCGTTGGCATTTCATCCTCCAGAACAAAATCTATAAGGGCTTTTGGCATTAAAAAAAGCCCGCGCGGGGCATCACAACTTCAGCAGAACAAATTAACGTGGAATTTGGGTACGACGTTAGTATGTTTCCGGATAATTGCCCCTCTCTCCCAAAAAAAGATTTATTAGGGTTTCCAAAGTAAATATTATACACTCTGAAAAATCGTTTGTCAAATTTTTTTGAAAAAAAAGTAAAAAACACCGAAATTCCACCAATTTCTCAGTTTTTTAGCAACTTTCCACGTAAAATAACCGTCCGGACGCTTAAAAATTTTTGATTTTGATAAGGAATCCTCTTTCAGACTTTTACGCTTAATGCAAAAGTCGCTACAAACGAACCTGTGTCTATCTTGAATTCTTTTGCTGAAAAATCAAGAACCTCCAAATTCGTGCGTTCATATAAGTCTAACACCTCGCGCGGGTTTTGAGGGACATACAAATGCATCGGAAATGGCATTGATTTGAGATGCCTCGTGTTTTACTGTCTTAATCTGTCTTAATCGATGTGCCTCGCTCAACCGCTGATAGATAGGCGGTGTTGCCACAATGGCGGTTAGCAGAAATACCCACAGAATATGTTTTTTCTTCATTAATTCCTCTTATATGATCCAAATTTTTAGGGCATCGCTTCTGTAGCGTTGCTGTCCTAATCAGAGTATAGATTAAATCTTCCCCTCTCCCATGAACTTCATTTAGTCACCGACAGACTGCTTGAGTCTACCCCACAAGGTTGCTTGTGTGTTGATCGTCGGAGAGACGGGAAAAAAAACTGCTGGCACCCACGTCGGTTCTATATCCCATGCCAGATGGTGTGTCAATCGGCGGCGATTGGTGCCGTCCACATCTATGCGATAGATGTCATAATTTTCCACCCACCCGGAGATGAAAACGATCCAGTGTCCATTAGGTCCCCAGACCGGAGACGCATCCTCTGCTGGATGGCGTGTCAATCGGCGGACAATTTCACCATCCGCATCCATGATATAGATGTCCGTATTTCTCAAAAGCGTCGTCGTAAAAGCAATCTTTTTTCCATCCGGCGACCAAGTGGGCTTGCCTCCAAATACCTGTTGATGTGTGAGTCGTTTCAGTTTTTGTCCGTTTACATTTATCGTCCAGAGAGCACCTTCGGAAGAGAAAACAATGGATTGACCATCCGGAGACCAAGCCGGGTGGTGGTTGCTATTCCGCTCGTGCGTCAACTGTTGGAGATTTGAGCCGTCCGGTTCGATTTTATAGATGTGGCGAATCCCGGTTCTATGGGATTCAAACGCGATCCATCGTCCCTCTGGGGACCAGACCGGATTATAATCTCGTCCGGCATGGTTTGTTAATCTGTGGGATGCTTTCGTCCGAAGGTTCATCACATAAATTTCCATATTGCCATCCCGGGAGGACACATAAGCCATCCGCCGTCCGTCCGGCGAAAACGTAGGATGATACTCATGCCCTGGATAGTCTGTCAGCTGCTGGAGATTATTGCCGTTGATATCCATAATGTAGATGTCAGCTTTTCCACCTCTGGTAGAACTAAAGGCAATGAACGGAGCATCGGATGCGTAGACATATCGGTTCGCCGCCAGCAAGAAATACACGAATAGTATTGTCGTTCCCAATACAATATGGGCAAGTTTTCCTTTCATTTTTATATCCTCCATGTATGCCATTCAGATTTTCCAGTTTCAGAGGCATTCAGTTCTCGGTTCTCCGTCAGCAGTCAGTCATCGGTAGATGAGGTTTCAAACCGCGCCAATGAGGTTTCCCGAAGTCGCGCCTATAGCGAAGAATTTCACGCGAAAATCGGAATTACGGGAGAAAAGGCTCCGATTGCCAATAACTGTGGTAGCAAGTTTCGTGCCGATTTCGCTAATACCGCGTGGATAGGACTCTCTACAGAATAGCCATAAAGTTCTGCACGAAATTGGGCATACCTGAGTTCCGGATTGCACAAAATAGGGCAGAATTAACACAGCGATAGTACTGGTGAGGTGTCTATCCTCCTTAAATTATCGGGGCATAAAATATACCGCCACACAGAATTGTCACAAGTGTCCCCGTTAGAATTATCGGTGCGAAATGTACAGAATGTTGAATCGCCAAGGTGCCCCCGAATGCTTCAAAACTCCCTGACTTCGCTAATTCTTTGAGTTCTTGAACGTTTTCATCAGACAACCCTTCCGGGACAGGTGAAACAAGCACATTTTTATCAAAAGAATCTGAAACAACCGCAGACTCTTTCCTATAGGAAACCCCTTCATCTGTCTGAGTGCCTATGATTTTCTCTGCCGGAATCATACCCGGTTGGAGCTGCGCAATCGGCACCAGCGTGCTGAGGCACGACATGTCCAAATTAAGCATGTAGGTGCTGATGATGGGTAAAATCAAACGATAGACCACTGCAAAAAACAGAAACTTTTTCCAATACGCTAATAGGAGGATTGGATTAAATATTAAAATGGCAGCGACAGGAATGAAATATACCGGATAGGTAATATAAGCTTTGATCTCGAATTTCTTCGTGATCCGGTCAAGGGTATAAGATAAAATAACTGCCAGCACCAAATGAAAAAAGGTGAATCGACTTTGCGATTGATACGCGAAGAACTCAACACAGAGTAAGATCGCCAAAAAACGGAGTAAGGACAATAAATTTCCCGGAAGTTGTTGGACGAATTCTTTAACAGGAAACGCCCTGGGGAAGTGCGAACGTCTTATGTAACATGAAATACCTAACCGCTGTATGGATGATACTATAAACCAAATAGACAATGAACATATTCACTAAGATAATCAAGGCAGGGTTCGGAATAACGGAAAAATTTCTACCCCAAACAGAGGATGGTAATATCATGTATATTTTCGTTGAGGCCGAAACCTATCGGCATGTGAACCTGCTGCCCAACGAGACGCTTTTTCACATTAAGATTTTGAAAAACCTGTAGGAGACATTTGGCACTATTATCCCATGTGAGTTCAAGTGCCCGCTGTCTCGCTTTCTCGGCAAGTTTGTGTCTATTGACATCGTCCTGCAATAGGTCCGCAATCGCTTCGGCAAAATCCTCAGCCAAAATTCCGCCACCGATACTCGTCATATCACGATCATAAAGCATTGCAGGCACAACAACCCCCGCGTCTTTGACGACATATTTCGGTCCATCATAACTTGATACAACAGGCACAGTCCCACACGCCATGGCCTCAAGAGCTACCAATCCAAACTCCTCAGAACAAGCAATACTCCGGAAACAGAACACGTCAAAGGCGTTATATAAAACAGGTAATTCTTCTCGCGGCCGTCTCCCAATGTGAAGGAAATTCTCTGGAAAATCGTAGCGATAGCTCTCTTCTATCGAACCCGCTGCCAAAAAAAGAACCTTCGGCATCAATCGAGCAGCATCCACAAAAACCCCCGCGCCCTTTTCAACCTGAAACCTTGATATATATCCAACAAGCGGCTTCTCGGTAATTTCAGGTTTATCCAATAATTTCGCGACCTTCTGTTTTGCTTGTCCCTTATCTTCGGGTTGGAAAAAATCGGTGTCCACACCACAAGGAACAATATGAAACAATGAGGTTTCATGAATGAATGTCGAATACAAATCAATGGTAGGCTGGCTAAGCGTCATGAAGCCATCGAAATTTCGCATTGACGCATACCAGCGCATCATGCCATTGGCGATTCGTCCATTCGCACCTCGCGCCGTGTAAATAGGTAATACAACTGGAACGTGTAGATAATTTAACAAGGACATCATCTCATATTCATCAACATACCACAACAAAACACCATCATAATTCTCCTTGATAATCCTTGAAACAGACGATTTCTCACGAATATTGAAAGGTGTCAGAACCATATTATCCATCTCCTCAAATTCCTGAGTTACATGGATTGTGGCATACTTGGACAATGCTTTTAGCAATTCAGTGTGAGCGACAGAGGCACCCAAGGTGTTCCATCTCAATTGTCCATGCGTTGAATGCATTCTGGGCGCGAGGATTTTTAAGGGAGGCACCTCCAAAGTTCTTGAGAAACTTTGTACCTGGGGCCAATGAAGGTAATTGAGACAATTGCGGATCTCAGATTCGGTGTACTTGTCTGCTAAATCAGTAACTATCTCCTCAACACCCGATTCAATTCGCTCAAATACATCCTGAACCAATCCATCAACAGGTAAAAGCCGATGGTAATCTAAATCTGCTAAATAAGATTTTTCTTGAAATTCTATACGTTTATATCGGTGCACCATTTTTGGTCATTCTCCTTCCTAATATAACCCAAGTTGCTACTTTTATTCAAAGAGTTGTTTAATGCTTGTTGCGATGACAAACAAAAGTACTTTTAACTCAAAATCCCGTGCTGACAGGGCATGAATCGACTTCGGTAGAAGTTGTTCAATAAGACTGATTGACACCTCAACTCGTTTGCGAGTTGCCTGTTGAAGATAAACTTCCCAAGGTGGATATTGACACCTAGAGTTCTTTTTCCGCACAGGTTTTAAGGTGATCCCTGCTGCCTGTAAGGCATCTTCAACACCATAATCGCAATAGGAAACCTTATCGGCATAGATTGTTGAACCTTCAGGCAGATCGAAACGATAACAACGCAATCCGCGCATATCGCTAAACCTGCTCGGCGTGAAGAAAACTTCAACGATTTCTCCGGTTTCGGTAATCATCAGATATGCCTTGAGCCCCTAAAAATAGCGATGCTTGCTGGCGGTTTTCCCACGCCACACTCCGCCTTGATACAGGCGTGAACGTGAAATCTGAATATTGTCGCAGACAGGTATTGGAAAGGCATCAATGATATAGATGCCATTAGGGTTCTTGGGTTTAGCACCTTCTGTGAGGTATTCAAAAAGCACTTCAAAAAGTTGAGGCATCCGATGCAGCTGACGATTGAAACGCGAGTGTCCGAACATATTCGGGATATATCCGAGCGTCTTCAAGACAGCGCATGCAGCCTATTGATTGCCTCCGAAATATCTCACAGTGACAAGGGCAGCGGTCATGACTTCAGCATCCGACATCTTTGCTTGTGGGTGTTCTTGATGCCCAATTGAGATTAAAAGATCGTCAGAAATCGTATAAAGTGCTACAATAGTTAGGTCTATGGGGTTCTCCTATTTTCAAACTCACCTTACCATATAATTCTCTTCCTCAAGCAAGATATGAAACATGCCGCGTCACTTGGTCGCAATACAGCGTCTAAAAGGATGGCGCACCCCTATCATAAGATCGAATCAAAAGTCCCTTAAAGTCGAAACTAAAACGGATGGAAGGTGCCCCAACCGCCATAAGTGCTTCTGCAACAGTCTTCTTTTTCTCTTGAGGACAATAGAATACCAAACACCCACCACCGCCTGCACCACACGCTTTCCCGCCGATACTGCCATTTCGTTCAGCGATCTCAAAGAGATGTTCAACCCGATTAGATGTCACTGATGGATGCAGATGTTTCTGATAACGCCAATTTTCAGCCAGCAGATATCCAATGCTGGACAGGTCGCCTTGACATAGAACCACTTTCATCTCTTGCGCAATTCGACGCAGAGCAGAGAGTGCCTCGCGGGTTTGCCGATTCCGAGATCTGTAGGCATCAACCACATTCTGCAGAATCTCCCCTGAAAAATGGGAATCGCCGGTGTAGACCAAAAGCAACGACTGCTGCAACCGCTGCACTACCTCGTTGCTCAGATTCAGCTGTGTGACCACAACCGACTCCCCGTGACATCGCAAAAAATTAAATCCACCCAAGACGCTCGCATAATGGTCTTGCTTTCCACAGGGGATTCCAGTCTCTCGCTCAATCTGATTCGCGATGTCAACGATTTGGTACGATTTTAAATGCTTACCCGCGAAGGTATGCAGTAGACCCACTAAGACAACACCTATCGCACCCGAACCACCCAAGCCGCCGCCCTTTGGAGCCTGACTCTCAAGAGCAAGTCGATATCCACTTCCGGGACGCACCCTTAAGATGATCGCTTCCGGTAAACTGAGTCCGTTTATGGTTTCCGACAGAACCGACTGCAAACAAAACCGCTGCTGAGCATGAGCACTCTGGAGGGTAACAACCTTTCCGGCTTGAGGTGTTAGTGTCGCTGACGCATAGAGATCAATCGCCGCGTTTAGCACAAATCCGTCCGTTTCCATCGTGAAAGGGATCAGATCCGTCCAGCCGCCTGCAAGATCAATGCGTGTCGGAGCCTGAGCATAGAACCGCGTATTCATATCAACTGTTCCACTTGCAAATCCACCTTGAATCAGACTACCAGATTGATTGAGTTCATCAGCCACAGAGATTCACCCCTCAATACTCGAAGTTGTATCAACTAAACATCTAAAACAGTGCAATTCCATATAGTTTCAAGGACGGCATAATTTAACATCTTTTTCATAAGTGCTTCGCCTGCCCCACCCCAAAATTCATCCGTCCTTTTTAGGTGAATCTCCTGACTTTCCCAGAGTTCTGAAACACAATAGCCGGCTCGATCTTGGTAAGTCTCCAACAGTTCAACCGCTAAACAGCCTGGAACACCCCGTATTTTGGGTAGCCACTCTCTTTCCATAAATTTCTTCACATCTTTCTTTTTTACATTTGACCTCAGTGTAACCACATAAAATATTCTTGACTTTGCCATTGCAACTCCTTACGTAGATTCTTAGAAGGGACAGCCAAACGGGTTACTGAAACACCAGAAAAAAGGGTCCCTGACACAAAACCGTTAAAACAACACCCAGCAAGATAATCGGTGCAAAACAGAGCGATTGCTGAATCTTAATCTTGTTTTCAAATTCCTGAAAGCATCCATCTTGTGCGAACTGCTTTAGTTCAGCGATCTTCTCTTTCGATAGCGCATGAGAGAGGGTGGTCAGGACTACATTTTCGTTCAGGACATTCGGTAGAGAAAATCCCGTCTTCTGATAAGCAACTTCGCCATCTCTGTCTTCCTTAACAATCTGTTCTGCGGAAACCATACCCTCCTCTAAGTCCGCGATATCTATCTCTTTATCCAGGACCATACTATCCAGATTATCAATATAGAGCCTTAAAAAAAGGAAAACCGCGATGTAGATAAGATACAGTTTCAAAAACATTAGATATGTCTGAGACCACGCTCTCAAGGTAAAAGGTGTACTCAAGATCATAATTTCAAATAGCACTGGGCAGATTATATAATTCCGCCATTTTTCCAAGCTAAACTTGTTCACAAGATAATTAATCGCGAAGAAAAGAGATAAAACGAGTATCGAAAAATACAACGAATCAACTCGGATCTCTTGCCAATTAAATAAAATATTAACAACTTGTCCCAAACCTAAGAGTAAAATGAGACGGAAAAGCATATCCAGAACTTTTTTAAAGAAATCGTCCATCTGATAGATCTGTGTCAACGCTCTTAACTTCTGACCGCCTGTTGAAGTCGTAAGCAGATAAATTGTAAAAATCAAAAAATATGGAACAAAGGTGTTTATCGCCAGAGACGCTGGCACAAACTGAGCCAAGGCATTCCCTTGAGAAAATAGATCCGGCGGAACGAGAAGACATATCCCCCAAAATAGTTTTGCGTCCCCAGCAGCGAATATCCCGAACCAGTAGAGGGCAAAAACAATCCCGAAACCACCGGTCACCGTTATCAGGCTTTTCAACACTGTTGTGTTACCTGAGAGGATAAATATAATCTGGCTCAGGATACCCGCGTAGATCAGTCCATACGCACAGAGGTTGGTTATTTTTCTTTCCCGAATATCTGTATATGTAGCGTAGAGACAGAAAATCCCCAAAGTACCAAGTAGTAAGTTTTGATAATTTAACATCTTCCCTTCCGTAATGATTGTACAATCGTCTAACAAGTTGCTTGAAGTTCAACTACCTACGCCTAAATGTATAGGTAGTTGAACATGAGTGATTGAGGAATATATGGGATTTATACAAAAACTCCATATATTCAGATATTATAGTACCGATACCGAATCGGAATACGTCTCCCTATATCCTCGCGAGAAGAAAACCGAGATTTGAGTCGCATTTGAAACGGTAAACAGTATTGGATATGAGGATTACACTTATGGAAAAAACATAATAAAATCCTCTATTATCAGCAAGCTCCCGGAACACAGTCATAATTGCCATGACCATCTGAGCAGCAATTCCACCCCTCCGTACAACATTGCCCGCTCCATTGATCACGACACCAGAAGTAACTATGACCACAGTCACCAGGACCAGCGTTAGCAGTCTCTGGAGTGAACAGCACAGCAGCGAGCATCATACCACTGAGAATGGTGCCTGCTGTCAGAGCGTTTTTCCGCCCGACGTTGCCATCTTTTTGCGTGAAAAAGCCGCTGATGCGTTGCTTGGCAATCGGCGAAATGTGTCTTTGCATGAATATCACCTCCTTCATTTGGAACAGACAAATGATCCGTTTACTGAGTGAAGTTGAGCAGAGACGCGAACGATACAACCTTGCACCCGGTTTTTCGCAACCCAATTAAGAAATATAGGGCGTTTTGCGTAAACCCTATAGACTCAAGCAATCTAATAAATGCAAATACATCGCTTTATACCTTTACCCGGTTTCTTCCATTAGGAAAGAAAAAGAAACGCTCTCCTCCCTAATGCAGCGTCGAAGATAAAAGTTGAGTCGCGTTTGAAAACATGGTAGAATCCTCTATCATTTACAGTCGCCATAAGTGCAGAAATAGTCCCATTCCATGTCCACGTTGTCCCACTTTGAGCAGCAGCGATGACTCAGATCAAGACTACAGCACGCGCCATCTTCACTGCCGCACCATCTCCCCCACAATTCTTCTTCACACTCTTGTCTATCAGCGTGGGCGGTTTCTGGACCGAACAGTGTCGCAGCGAGCATCACACCGCTAAGAATGGTGCCTGCCGTCAGCGCATTTTTCCGCCCGACATTGCCATCTTCTTGCGTGAAGAAGTCGCTGATGCGTTGTTTGGCAATCGGCGAAATGTGTCTTTGCATGAATATCACCTCCTCCCTTTTTGAAGTTCACGACAACCGCCGGCAGTACAAATTCACGTTCTACCAACCAAGCCGCATCGTTAGCACCGAAAAACGAAGCGTAGGGTCATATCGCTCGCGTCTCTGCTCCATTTCATACCAAATCTATCGATGCTAATGACCGGCTTATATCGTCGCGACACCCGGCAAGCCAAAGGCTTACGTTCCAAAATCTCTCAAGGGATCTCAAGTCCGGCTTTAAGATTTCACTTACCCAGTTCAAAACGCTTCTGACTTCATTTGACCCCATGTCGTTGTTAAAGAAGTGTCGGGGCGAATTTCAAATCCATCTTCAGGCTCACGCTCAAGATTAACACCCGTTCCACCAATCGTAATGGCACCATTCATGCCGATTAACGTTTTTCCATTCCCCGATTCATCTTGAAAATGATCTACACCTTCCTCGTCATTAAAATCCCAGAATGCTAACGTGTGTGCATCGGGGAAAAAGCGATGTGGCGGATCAAACGGCGAGGTCCCCCGCTCGGCAGGTAAATCATACCGAGCGATACTTGAAAACCTTATCGCATCAATCGCACCATGAAAGTAAGTCTTTCGGAACACTTGTCCCCTCACCATTGCCAACCGATCTTCAGCATAGCCGCCTACAAAGAAATCTTTGAACCTGTTAGGGACACGCAGATCCGAAGCCACGACGTTCATAAAGTCCTTTTTCCCCCCGCGAACAATTTGATCGTTGTACACCAAATGAAACGTGCCGTGCTTGAAAATAACTGCCAGATAGTTCCATTGATCCGTCTTGATGACAGCATTAATGCCTGTGACACCGAACACTTCTGCACCTTCAAGATATGCCAAGCCGTATGAACAAACTTGATCCTTCTTACCGAGCCTACCCCGACACCTATCCTCATTTCCCGTCAATCCGAAAACAATTTGCTGACTCAGAATAATATGTGCCTCCGTTGGCTCCGGCCCAGATTTCGGATAGAACCATATCTCAGCCGTAAATTCATTGGTATTTTTGGAGAAAATATAGCCATGTTCCGCAAACGGCAGGATCGCATAGTCATCCTCACCATCGAGCATCAAAACACCACCCGAAGGCTCGAAAGAAAATACTGGTAGACCTAAACTGAACAATAATATCACATTGAGTAGCAATTTAAAGTTAATGAACATGAGAACTCTCCTTCTACGGTTATACGTTTTTTGCACGTTCACAATTACGTTTCATCTAATCCTGCCAAAATTCGTTTGACTCGCTCTGCGTCTTGGCAAAGATGTAAGAGTAGTGCTTCCATCTCCTTATGCGTATGCCTGTCCGAAAGCGTCATCGCAATCGCCTTTTCGATCTCATATATCAGGGAACCATCAAGTAAGTCAAGTGCTTGGAACTTAAGCCCCCCTTGCGCACGATTGTAATGTTTCGTAAACAATAATGGATTCGTCGGTGTGTGATTGACCACCCGTTTTTTCTGACAGTCGCTAATGCAATTGAGAAGTTGTCTGACAGTCGCATCCCACGTGTAAGATACTGCTATCTCCCTTGCTTTCATACCGAGTTTCTTTCTTTCACCGGGGTTCTCCGCCAACTCCTGAATCGCTTCCGAGATAGACGCAATCGGCGGATGAAGTGAATCAAAGGGAGAAGGTTCAACATGAAAAAATCGACACGCCCCCGCCACTTCGCTCGGTTCATTATATCCCCAGACAATGAGCGGAATCCCGCATGCCGCCAATTCGAGCAGATAGGGACTTGACGCTCCCAAAACGGCTGGGAATACCGCCATATCAAGGGCGTTAAATACGAAAGGACTGGCTTCCATGTCTTGAAAGTCACGGATGCTAAAGGAACTGATAGTTTCGCTCCTACTGAAATGCTGTTCTAAAGATGGATGAATCACAAGCCAATGCACATCAGGGTTCGCAGCAGAAAGCTGCCGCAACAACGCAGTTGCATTTCTAACGTTCACCCCTGGAACCACACCCACCAATAACTTGTCTACAATCTTCGGATTGCCAACGGCTTGTGCCAACTGTTGCTTGGCGTTCGCTTTGTTCATCGGTCGAAAGGCAGATACATCAACCCCATAAGGGATACAATGAAAGCCGTTCATCTGAGTATCAGAAATCAACTGCGAAAAGAACGAGGCAGTCCAAGAGGCATCACAAATAAGCGCATCATATCCTCTTAGGGCAATATATTTCTCAAGCGTTCTGTTAATGCCTTGGTCGGTTGTCAGTGTTTCGTTACATACTCGGATGAAAAACGGAATAGAGAGAGACTTGAAAAAGATTTGTTCACCCAAGGGAATCGGGGATAACGACAGAATACCGTCACAATCTTCTGGGATAAATTTGATGACGGAATCCGTTCGATTCCGGTTTGGAAAAAAGACCGGTTTAATCCCATCAACATCAAACCCTTTCTCAATCTCCTCTTGATTCTCATTTACCTCTGGAAATCCGAGATAGACTTCAGCATGATTGACCAATGTCGTCAATAAACGATAGTTCGCCGCATTTAGCAAGAAACTCGTTGTGTTTCTCTGCTCCAAAAAACTTGATGTCACGAAAATTTTGAGTCTATCGGCAGTCGAAGCCGTATCTTCCTGATATGGAACCGGAGAAAACAAAAGTCCCATATCCGCAAGTTTAGATAGAAAACTCAGATTTTCAAGAATCTCAAACCGATTGTACCTTGCCGCCAGTTCTTCAACAATCTGGTCGGTGCTTAGATGGAGGCAGCGCGCCAAAATTTCTTCAATAATTTCGTTAATAGGAAACGTGTGTCCCGTTTCTAAATCGGCGGCATAAATCTCGTCGTTGCGGCGAAACTTATGAATTGCGTGAAGTTGCTGAGGAAATTGAATCATATTGTAGTTTCCAAACCGTTAGGAGGTCGCCTCCTGAAAACCCAAAACTTTTTCAAGGACGCTTTCCGCTTTCGTCTCGCCACAGAAATGTTGAAGCACCGCTTCCACTTCATGTGCACCATGCCCCTTATTGAGCAGGCTTAGCGCAAGCCCTTCCTCAACCGTTTGCACATATCCATCGAACATGAGCGGTCGTTCTTTCAAATTTGTGACGTTGCTCAGAATCGCCTTATATCCAATCCCCCCCCGACTTCTGTCAAGATAGGAAGCGAACGATACTGGAAATTCCCGTCGGTGCCGAGTTGCTAACCTCTGAATTTTCGCCTGTTTTTCAAGCAGCGTTAACAGATGCCTTGCCGTTGCATCCCATGTAAAATTGCGTGCTCTTTGTGCTGCTTTCTCACCGAGTTTTAACCGCCTATCTTTATCCTTCAAGAGTGCATCGATTGCATCTGACATCGCAAAGGGACAAACAGTGCCAGCGAAGCTGCCGATCTCATCGCGATATTCTGAAGCAGGCACGATAACGCCAGCGTCCCCAACCACTTCAGGAAGACCATCCAATCGCGGCACAACAGGCGGGATGCCGCAAGCCATTGCTTCCAAGACAGCGAGTCCAAACGTTTCTTCACCCACCATTGAGGGTAAACAATAGACATCAAAAGCATTGAAGATATAGGGCAATCGATCTCGCGGTTGCTGAGAAAGATAGATCAGGTTTGGTGGGAATCGTTGATGCTCATAGAAATTAAGGGTCGGAGCCGTCACCAGAAAACAGACATCAGGGAGAAGTTCCGCTATTTTTATGTAAATGCCAGCCCCTTTTTCGGGTTGAAAACGCGACAGAAATCCTACAGTCAATGAATCAACAAGTTCAGGTTTATCCAGCATCTTCGCGACTTCGTGCTTCGCAGCGTGTTTCTCCATCGGCTTGAAGTGATCAAGGTCAACGCCCAACAAGATCGTCTCAAACGTACTGGCATCAGCTGCGAAGGACAGATAGAAATCTTTTACAGATTCTGTCGGTGTCAGAAAAGCATCAAACGCCCGCATCCCAGAATACCAGCGCAAAACCGCATTGATAGAGTCCCCATTGTGACCCCGAATTGAATAGATTGGAACAACAAACGGGGCATCAATATATCTGAGCAGCGAAAGAAATGAAGTGTCTGTGTGTTTTTGCAATAACACACCATCATATTTTCGCCGAATCAACTTCAGCAGAGAGGCTCTATCTTCAAAGCGAAAAGCGATGCCTTGTACACCATCATCGAACAGTTTATCCGAATCATTCATGACCTCCACATCCGCATAAGGCAACAACGCTTTAATCAGATGCGTGTGTGCAACTCTTACGCCTCCAGCGACAAGTGTGAGGTCATCAACGTATGGATTTCCTTGGGCAACCAAAATCCTCAGTCTACAGTCCTCCACTGTTGTCGTGGAGATGTGCCCATCGAGGTTGGCAAAAAGAAGTCCACTCTGTTCAACCTCAGCCAGAGATTCCAGTGCCTCAGTAACTTCGTCTTGGCTGTATTTCTCACCAAGCCGATCAATGATTTCATCACTCGTAGAAGATGCACATAACTCAAGAATATCCCAAGTTATCGCATCAATTTCTAATACTTTACACTGCACGACATCCGTGACGTACATCCGATCACCGTGTCGGAATTTATGGATGTTCTGCAGCGTTTTGGGCAATTGTAACATACTAATTTCACCGTAGAATATGCTTCAAGATGAAGAAGCAAACCTATTGACAGGTTTCCCTCACCCTTCCACGCCAAAGTTGACCGCCAATAACTCGACCATCAATTACCAAAGTCGGAGAACCCCGTATTTCCAATTCTTTTGTCCGTTCGACTTCCTGCAAGAATCTGCGCCTGGCTTGTGGGGTATCTACTGCTGATGCGATCTTCGTTACATCCAGCCCTACCTTCTGGGCACACAACGTCCACGCTTCCTTCAGATGATCAGCACGACAAAGTAGATAATCAAAGAACTGATCTGGATAAAGTTCAGCAACCACCATCTGACGCAGATTCTCAATCAACTCCGTCTCTCCGTGCAAACTGGTAAACTCAGGTTCTGCATCGGTTTCATCTGCTGATGGATCTTTCTTACTGACAATAAACCGCAACTTAAAATCAATTTCATCAATATACTTGGAAAAGAACGGCAGCAACTCCTTCTCCGCATCAACACCATAAGAGCAGTAAGACATGACGAACAACTCAACCTGCGGTTTGACCGGACCGCGCCCCCGTTGTTCCAAAATCTGCTTCAGACTCGGATCCGTGCGACTGTGGTCAACTTCAGGCATCAACTGCGCAACAATCTCCTGAAATCCGGGCGAATGTTCCGGCTGGTGGCATTCCATACACATTGACGTTTCCACTTTCCCACGAATATTTGTAGCAAGCGGCGTGTAAGTATGCTGTTTACCGGGTCCGTGACACGTTTCGCACCCTACTTCTGCGAGATGTGCTCTGTCTCGGTTACCAATCTCGTATCCGCTTGAATAGCCAAATCCAGTAACGTGACAAGAAACGCATTTTGAATAATATTCTCGTCCGATGATCTGCAACGTATTAAAAGCAGTAGCATGGGAAGAGTGCGACCACTGGTCAAATTCCTTTCGATGGCACTCTTGGCATGCCTGAGAACCGATATAACTATTATTGCTATCCTGCTCAAGTGCTTCTGAGGAAAATAGCCGATGACTTGCAACTTGCAATTGTGGATCGCTGGCGACCTGCCCATAAAAATCGTTCAATAACTGCCTTACATTCGGATCGTCGCCAACTTCTTCAGTCAGCGCAATGTGCTCAACCGCGGCTGAATTCCCTCCAGCTGCATCGGTTATCGTCAATGCGCCGAGTGTTTTCCCATGCGGATGGCAATACGTCAATAGAACGTTGCCGACCCGTTCAGTTTCGCCAGTGTCACGACTCATAATTGCTGAGATGTTGGGATATTTCTTGGCAAGACTCTTATTCACCTCTGGCTGAAGATGACTTGATATTATAACAATATCCGCGTGCGCCTGAACTTCAGACAGGAGCGAATCAAGTTTTTTCGGAATAGATGTTGTTTGATCAGTTTCAAGCAAAGAAAGTTCAATCAGAGCAACTCGCTTATTACCAACCGTTTTTATCAAGTAGGGACGCTGTGCTGGAGGAGATGCTTTTGAAGGCGCAGCCAACAACTGAAAACGGTAGTTTGTCAAGACCTGCTCAACGGAATTCTCACCGAGATTCGCCCCTGGTTGAGAAGAAACAAGCACATCATACCCCATCATCTCTATCGCCGTAAAAGTCGTTTGGACGCGCAGCTGGTCTAATGCGTGAATCTCATCGTCTGTCTTAAAGGCAATCGGCTCAAGCACATCTGACTTCATCTGTTTCAGTTCAACTGGAAGCACCCCACCGAGATCAACCAACAGCGGCGAGAAGCCTTTGTCCCTGATACCCGAAATCGCAGTCGCGCGTCTTGGTAAACCGCCCGACTGACCGATGAAGCAACCGCACGGTTCAAGATGTGCCTGTGTGTTGCCGGTGAAAAGTACCAGCACTGTTTGGTCTGGCGAAGTCTGATCCAGTTGTTGCAGAAAATCCTTCAAAGGTGTAGCACGAATCTGTGCAGCATATTGTTTCGTTTCTCTGATGTGCCGTAACCTTTTTGCTTCACTCCACCGCTGATACGCAAACGGACCAACAACGATAGCGGTTAAGAAAAGCAGCAGCAATATGTATTTTTTCACACAAGTCTCCTTCTTTTGTAATGTATAACACTTAAAGACCAAATTTTTGGGTAGTTTGCGTGCAAAATATGACAAAAAATGAAAAAATCTGTGTTTTTTCTAAAAATTGTAGCAAAATTGTCAAGATTAATGAGTTACCAAGTATTTATTTTCCTCAAGCGAGATATGAAATATCCCACGTCGCTCAGTCGCAACATAAAGTCTATCGCGATCAACGACGAGCGATAGCACTTTACCCGGAACCACCGGCGAAATCTGTTTCCACTTGTCATCAACATCCAAGCGATAGACACCTTTATCACCCACACCATAAACCGTCGAACCGTCCACAGCAAACCTGTCTATAACGATATCATCAGCGATCACGCGCCAGTGTCCCCCGGTTCGCGAGGCTAAGACACCCGCGTCTGTCGCAATATAAACCGTCGAACCCGCAAAGGCAATCTCCTTAAAACAGGTAAACCGAAGTGGAAGGTTCGGCGTAATATCTTTCCAACTGTTACCGCCATCCAGCGATTGGAACAACCTACCATCCCGTTTCCCGACGTAGACAGTCTCTCCTGAAACCGCTAATCGGAACCCACATTTCAAATCACTATCAGGCTGCTCACCGGTATCAATCAACCCTGTATCTTTCCACGCTGCATCGCCGGGTTGCCATTTGAACAATTTCCGCTGATACTCCGTGTAAAACGTCTCACCACTGACAGCAAACGCCCCAATCCTTTCATGTTCTTCACGGTGTAAGGTATGCACAAGTCTCTCAGATAAGTGAGTCTGTTCTGCTTTCTCGTTATTTGTAAACAGAACATCCACTTCAAAAGCAGGAACCCTTGGAACCGGAATAAGGGCATTACTGTCAGTTGACAAACGAAAAAAGCGCAAATCGTCCTTTTCCGGTGAAATTACATAAAGAATATTACCAGCAGTCGTTAAGCCTGAACGATGAGTGAGATTAGCGTGAGATCGGTTCCTTTCGATCGGTTTGGGATTCACTTCACTAATCTTAACCGAAACGGTACTCCACGATTCCCCACCATCTGTCGACTGGACGATGCCTCCCTCGGTATGCGCATAAAGTCTGCTATTGACCGAAACCAAATCCAGCGTCCCCGTTCCCACCATCCCGTCCATAAACAGATGCCACGATTCGCCACCATCCATTGTCTGATGAACACCAGACGGACTGGCTTTGTAAAATGTATTCTCGTTCACTGCTACAGACGGAAAAGCACCTAATATAGACGAATTCATCTCAGATCCAAGGTCAACCCAAGTTTGTCCGCCATCCCTTGAGCGGAACTGGGTGGCGGCTTGTGCTAAAATCGTCTTACCAGAGACCAACAAACTCATACCAAACGGTGCTATTATCAAGCGAGAACCATCCGTAGGCGTTATCTCAGTCCAAGATGCTCCGAAGTCAGCGGAGTGGAAAATCCTGCTCAAACTCGAATTGTTATTATATATTGCCCGCACCATTCTCCCAGGTTTTGACTCAATCTGTTGCAACGTCCGAAAACCAGGACCTGTGCTGACATAGAGGCTATCCCCAGAAACCACTAAGGCGTAAATAGATCCAGACACATCCATAAGCAACCGTTCCCAAACACCCGCATTAAGGCGGTAGAGACCGCTGTCTGTGCCAACAAACACTGTGTCTCCAATTGTAGCCATCCTGGAAATCGTTCTACCTACCAATCCATCGTTAAGAAGCACCCACTGCTCGCCGGCACTCGTAGAACGGAACACACCTTTATTTTTAAGGGCAAGATACATCGTAACACCGGCTTTCTGCGCCTCACCCGCGATAACAAATCCAATAGCACTTCCCTCCGGGCGAGCACAAAATACGCGCCATGTCTCGCCATCATCGGGTGAGGCTAACACTGCATCGTTAGAGACAAGGTAAAGCACCCCCGCATGCTCCGTCATAGGGACCCACAACGTTCCGGTCGGAACATTAACGGCAACTGGCACCCATACCGTTGTATTCGCAGCTAACTTGTAGACTCCTACCTGTGAAAAAGCGTAAACTGTCCCTTCAGACGTAGCAAATACATCAAAAACGGAACCACCTCCCGGTCCAGATGTCGGCATCCACCGAGACTCCGAAAATCTGACCGACGTATCCTGTGCATTAGAATCTAAAACGGACTTAGAAACCTGCACACCATCACCGCTATTTTTATTGCTCGCGGCAGCCCGCCCCGCCTGATTTTGGACAGCGGGTTTCGCTTCACTATTAAGAACGACAGGTGCGTCAATAATTTCAATCGTCTGTTCAGATTCTGCCTCAAAACTGTACGGCTGCTGGAAGCGGACGAGGTATTGATTGCTCAAACCCAACAGTAGGACTGTCACCAGAACCGCGGCTGCACCAAAAGCCAGCCACGGTAGTAAGGGTTTCCCTGTGGGAGAAGGTGTCAACTTGACATCAGAAACTTTTCGGGCGATGTTCTCTGTGAGACTATTAGATAGCTGGACACCTCCAAGTGTCTCTTGAACCAAGAGCTCCTCCTCCTGTTGTAAACGCTTTCGAGCCCGCTGGAGCCGACTCGTAATCGTGTTGACCGATACACCTAAAAATTTACTAATCTCCTTTGTGGTCATTTCGCCGAGATAGTAGAGCGTCATGACGGTGCGTTCGCTTTCTGGCAGTTTGTCCAGAAGTTTTCTAACGAGTTTGTGGCGATGCGTGCGAGCTTCCTCTTCGTTTTGCTCCGATACATAACGTTCATAAGATATGTTCTCTATTTCTACCATGGAGACATCCTCCAGCGATTTTACTGCGGATTTGTTCTTTAGGAGCCACTTATTACAAAGTCGATTCGTAATGACATAAAGCCACCCAGAAAACTGACTGGGGTTCTTGAGCGTTGAGAGTTTCTTGTATGCTTGAAGGAAGGTATCCTGCATAATTTCTTCGGCAAATTGAAAGTCATTGATCCTCCGCCAAGCAAGTGCGTGAACGCTTTGCTGATGCTTTCGGACTAAAGCAGTGAATGCTTCGTCGTCGCCTGCTAAAACCTTGTAGATCAATTGTGCATCATTTTCCATGATCAGATTCTCCATCATCAACGAACAGATCTAAATGATTTAAAATAAGATGCTATTCCTTGAAGTAACTTGCCCTGTATCGGTATAAAACAGATTTTTCTTTGCTTGTTATCTCGTTAAGAGTATACCATACACAATAGCAAACTAAAATCCTTAAAGTTCAAATCATCTGATTGTTTCCCTTTTTAAAGACCATAATTTTCGGCAAAAAACGTGCATAATATGGCAAAAAATAGAGAAATCTTAAGAAATTAGTTTATAGTAAAGTTTAGAATTAATTGGGCACTCTCAAACAGTCTGAATACCTATAACAGGCATTCAGACTGGAAACCCAAACTAAAAGTTTGTGCTACGAATGTGTCTATTTATTTTTAGGATTCACTATAAATTCATGTTTTTTAAGCAAATTTTTCAGTTTCCCATCGGAATTTCGTTTCCCGTCTGCCGCCGATGCTTTCAAGTTTCTCAGTAATTCTCATCATCTTTTCAATGAGAAGAGCCTCATCCGCAATCGCTTCAACATTGAGTCGTAGCAGTGCCTCTGTGTTCGATTTCCGGAGATTAAACCGCCAATTGCCAGAACCCGGCAGAAACCTCACAGACAAACCATCAATCGGTGCTTCAATACACGGATCCCCCCAACAGCCGATCGAGGCATTGACCGCGTCCAGCGCATCTCGCATTTGACAGTTAGTTTCAAATGAGTAGTTGATCTCACCGGAGACCGGATACGCTGCTCGCAAATGATTCACGACTTCAGCGAGCGATATTC
The DNA here is from genome assembly GCA_951828385.1 of uncultured Poribacteria bacterium. Classification (GTDB taxonomy): domain Bacteria; phylum Poribacteria; class WGA-4E; order WGA-4E; family WGA-3G; genus WGA-3G. Next base: position 84,860 of record OX639973.1, on the reverse strand, counting down.
CTTGGACACTCAGAGACTCAAGCACAAGCAGAAACGGGATCATCCCGTTGTCCGCATAGAAATTGTCTCGGAAATAGTAGTGCCCACTCGCCTCTCCACCGAAAAGTGCCTGGCTTTCTCGCATACCCGCTTTGATAAACGCGTGCCCACATCGACTCAAAATCGGTCTGCCCTCATTAGAAACGACAGCATGCTCTACCGCCCACACCGCTCTCGGATCATAAATGACACCCCCTCTCCGCTGCCGAAGAAGTTTCTCCGCAAGTAACGCCGTGATATAACACCCTTCAACAAACGCTCCTGTCTCATCAAAGAAAAAGCATCGATCGGCATCCGCATCCCACGCCACTGCTAAGTCCGCCCCTGTTTGTCGAACGGATGCAGTCGTCAATTCACGGTTCTCTGGTCTCAGTGGATCCGGTCTACCCCCAGGAATCTCTGCGAAACTTCCATCTGGCTCCGTAAACAACCGTTGACACACCTGAATCGGTGTATCTACCAATAACCGATCAGCAACCTGCCCCGCAAGTCCACCATTGGCGTTGAGAACAATTCGCTTTTCGGACAACCCTCGCAAACCTATAAACGAACGAAGGTGCGATAAGTAGGCATCCAGAAACGGTATTGCCCAAAGGTTTCCTCGGCAGTGTCCATTCTGTCTCGCAAACGAGGTTCCCCTCCGAACAGCATCACGCACCGCAAAGAGTCCAGTATCAGCGGAAATCGGCGCGGCGTGCTGCCCAACTAACTTCATACCGTTGGACGCAGCCGGGTTATGAGATGCCGTGATTACAATCCCACCATCCGTTTGGTAACGCACCACAGCGAAATACAACATATCCGTTGAAATCCGGCCAAGATCCAAGACATCAACACCCGAATCTTGAAAACCCAATGCCACCTGCCGCAACAATTCCGGTGAATGCTCGCGGACATCATGCCCAACTGCAACAGTTTGCGGTTGAAAGCAGTCGGTGTACGCACACGCGATCCGATAAAAATCCTTCGGTTCAAAGTCCACGCCGAAAACGCCGCGAATATCGTATGCTCGGAAGATGTCAAGATTCATCTAAAATGTTGCCTCGCGTACGCCAACCGTTCCGGGACACCAATATCAATCCAATTCGCGTCAGTCCGCAACGTCCAGAGGTTGGATACATGCGGAAAAATATCTCGTTCAATTGAGAAATGCTCCCTATTTTCAGGAAACGCGTCGGCGATTGTTTCGTTAAAGAGAGAAACCCCACTGTTGATATACCCTGCAGAATAAACCGACTGTTTTTCACGAAAAGTTATGATCTTCCCCTTGTCATCCGATACGATTTGTCCGTACGAACGTACATCATCAACATATACACTCAACAGCAATCCCATCATGTTTTCGTGAAAACGATCTAACATCTTTTGAAGCGAAAAGTCGGTAAGCAGAACATCACCGTTCAGCACAAAAAAGGGCGATGTCCGAATCTGTTTCATTGCATTCTGAATTGCGCCGCCGGTACCGAGTCGCTGCTCCTCCTTCGCATAGCGAATACGCACACCGCGGCGACAGTCACCCACGCATTCATAAAGGACATCGTGCAGATGTCCAGAGGCGAGGATAACCTCTCTAACGTTCGCATCTTTCAGTAGTTGAAGCTGCCAATCCAAGACCGTTCTACCGGCAACGTCAAGCAACACCTTTGGAACTGTCTTTGTCGTTTCACTCAGCCGCGTCGCCAATCCGCCACACAGAATAATCGCTTGCATCTAATACTGCCTTTCAAGGCTGCTGAAATGGCGGTCCCCATCAGAGACAGCGAACCGCCAGTAACGGATTGTTAGCAAATTGATCAATCCTTAGATAAGAAAATCAAGAATCAAGCGGTCTGCAGTAACTGTGTGCTGTACCGGAACAGCGCCCTAAATCCCATGTACCGTCGCACCAAGCATAGCAATACTCATCTTCTGCACAGTCACCCGCTAAAGGATAACACTCCAAATCTGCCTGCATGGATGGCGTAACCATCATCTGAGTCAACAACAAGCTGGCACTTGCCACGCCCAATGCCAACGGTGATTTAGCACCAACATGTCCCTCCTCAGATTTGAGGAAGTCACTGATCTTACTACGGACGTTATGCTTCATCTATGGGTTTCTCCTTTCTGCTGGTGCTCTATTCCAGCGGGATTAGTTTCCGCATCGCTGTCAGGAAACCCATTTCCAGCACGAGTTGCCTCGCAAGTAGGAGTAGAGCTGCCCCGCCGAAAATGTTTAAAACTGACCCAACTCACAGAGTTGCGTTTAAGTTCATAAACCTTTTCTATTGGCAGGGCGTTCCACTCGCCCGTAGCAGTTGATTCGCTCCAAATTTGTGGTTATCCACCAAAATCGTCGGAGATGCCTTAATCCCCAACGCCTCGGCACGCGCAATATTTTCCCGGAACCGCTGCGCTGCCTCCGGAGCGTCAAACAACGCTTGAATCTTCGCCACATCGATACCGAGTTTCTGCGCGCAATCCTCCCAACTTTTATCCAGTTTCTTACCGCGGCACAAAATATAATCAAGATACCGATCCGGATATTCTTGTGCGACCAGCAACTGCCGGATGTTTTCTGCCACTTCAGGGTAGCCGTGGAGACTCGTAAACGGCGTTATGTTTTGTGTTGAAGACTCTTCCTTCTCTTCTGCAATAAACTGGAGTTTGAAATCAATCTTATCGCCAAACTTTTTCACGATTGGAATAATATTTTCTTCCGCCTGAACACCGAACGGGCAATAACTCATCACAAAGAGTTCCAGCGTCGGCTTGCCCATCCGTGCGATGCGCGACGCTAAGAGTTCCTCCAAGTTCAGCGGCTGGCGACTATGATCAACATCCTTGCTATGGAGTGCCACCACCTCCGCAAACCCTGGCGAATGTTTTGTATCGTGGCATTGCAAACAGAGCGAGGTATCGGCACCATTGCGAATATTACTCTTTTTCGGGTTGCCAACGTGTTGCTTGCCGGGACCGTGGCACGTCTCACACTGCACCCCTTCGAGCGTTGCGTTTTGGTCTCCTATCTGGAAACCTGTGGGATACCCAAACCCGGTGGTATGGCAGGAGACACACCCTGTGTCAAAGTATCGCTCCTTTTTCAGGAGTGTTTGGTAGGCGAAGGCGTGGCGCGTTGCTGACCATTGGAGATATTCCTGCTCATGGCATTGTTGGCATGCTGCCGCTGAGGCGTACCCGTTTTCCTGTTGTTGCTCTAACAGTTGTTCAGTGAAAAGAGCAGCACTTTGCGTGCTGTTCTCCGCAGCAACACTTTGATAGAAATCTGTCAGGAGTTGACGGATCGGTTCAGACTCACCGACATCCCCAGTCAACGCCAATTCCGCTGTGTAGTGGCGTGCGAGTTTTCCGCTTGCATCCACCCAAAATGCCAACACACCCAACGTCTTGCCTTCAGGTGGACAACCGACATAAAGCGGTCCGTCTTCAGACACTGTTGTCTGAATATCGTCTGGACAGATGACACCATCAATATGTTCAGGGTCCTCAGGTTCCCCTAAAACTACAACAACATCTGTCTGTGATACCACTGCTTCGGATGTTTTACCCGTAACAAGTGCGACAGTGTGCTGTCCCACCTGTTCAATGACAAACGGCTCCGTGAAATCGGCGTGCCCCGCGCGTGGTGCCAAGAACGGAAAAGTCACAACAGCATGCTGCCGACGCAGATAGGCATCATCATAGGTGAGATCGGATTCACTGAGTGCGACCGCGTCGTATTTCATTTTGGACATTGCCTTCAGGTTAACTTCACACCGCTTCGCATCAATTTCCTCTTTTCCATCAAAGATGTTCCCAGCATCTACTAAAAGCGTCGGGAATCCATGCTTCCGAAATTGCTCTACAACATAAGCACGTCTCGGCAATCCACCCGACTGTTCCTGATAACACCCGCACGGCTCCAGATGGCTTTTCGTGCCACCTGTATACAAGACCACCACAGAAGGTGGCGCACCGCTTTCAAGTGCTGACAGCACCTTTTCTAACCGATCCCCGGAAACCGGGCGTGCCTGTTGTTTTACTATTTCTATCTGTTTGAGCCTTTGAGATTCTGCCTATTGTGAATAAAGTGGTGGTAATGTCACCCCCAGCGTCAAAATTATTAGCACTAAAATTGCACGTTTCATAAATCAAATTAAATCAAAACGTCTTGATCCATAATCCTTTCGTGTAATAGTTGTCAGTTGCCAGTTGTCAGTTGCCAGTCGCCAGTTGCCAGTTAAAGAGATGAACCAGATTGCCCTCTTAACTGGCAACTCGTAACTGGAAACTGGAAACTATTCCCTCTGACAACTGAAAACTCAATTAAAATAGCTGCATCAGCTTCAGATAAAAGGGGCCTTGGCAGAGAACCGTGAGAAGTGCGCCGATAGAAATCACTGGTGCGAAGCGAATAGAGGGTTGAATCTTTATCTGATTCTCAAATTCCACAAGTGCACCTGTTGCCGCGAGGTCTTGCAAGTGCGCGATCTCCTCGGCATCAAGCCCCGCGGGATCCGGTGAAACGATGACGTTGTCGTCCTGACCACTTGAAAACGCAACCTGTTTTTTCTCATAGCGGACACTCCCGTCCGTCTCCGCTATCCGAAGAATCTGCTCCGCTGGAATCATACCGACTTGCAGACCCTCCACATCAACGGCATTATCTAATGCTATGCTCGCTAAACCGAGGACCAACTGCTTAGCAACAACAAAAACAACAAGATACAACCCCAAGAAAAACGCTAAACCGGAAAGAAATACCGGCACAGATGGTGCCGACCGAACCGAAAGCCAAACACACGCGAACCCGACAATCGCATAATACACCGGCGTTTTCGGAATAAGCGATAATAACTTCTGCACTAAAGCAAACACCGCCAAGACCAAAAGTAGACTCACAAATCGGTCAGGTTGCCATCCGAACAGCTCCAACGCGGATGTCAGCGCGGTCGCGATACCGATGAAGAAAAGCAGATTGAAAAGTTTTTCAAAGAGTGCTGTTTTCTGAAAATTTGACATCACGAAACCGCGAAGCAGCACCAACTTGTTCGGCATCAACGCAAATTTGTAAAGTAGATACCCCAACAGCCCCATCGAATACGGAATAACGATATTCAGCGCGAGAATCAACGGCGGGAAACTCAGGCTGCCGCTCAAGTTCCTAAAAAGCGATAGCGGGAAAATCAGACACAGTCCCCAAAAGAGTTTGGAATCCCCCGGTGAGAAGATACCGAACCAATAGAATCCAAACGCAATCATACCGCTCCCGAAGAAAAGCCCTAAGATATACAGCGGCGTTGTTGTACCGAGATACCACGCCATCAATTGGCTCAACGTTCCGCCATAAAGAAGACCGAGCGAACAAATGTTGCGGATCTTCTGCGTCTTCAGGTCCGTCCAACTTGCATAACCGCAAAAAATAAGTGCTAAAAATACAAGAAAGTATTCATAAACCGACATCGTATCACAAAAACCTTTCATTCTTAAGGATTCACGCTCAAGGCGAACGTATCCACGAAGGAGCCCCCTTGAAGTCGAAATTCCTTCTTCTCAAAATCAACCACTTCAAGCCCAACTTTTTCGTAGAGTGCTAAGACTTCGTCAGGCGTATCAAAATCATAGAGATGCATCCACAGCGGCAGTCGCACTGGGAGTGCAGTCATCGCGTATCCGCCCGGTTTCAGCACTCGCATCGCTTCCGCTAAACCCGCTTCGGGGTCCGGGATATGCTCAAGCACCTCAACCGCGACAACCACATCAAAAGTGTCATCAGGATACGGGAGGCTACGAACATCCGCAACCGACAATTCGCTCCTTTCCAAAACCTCTTTTTTCTCTAAAAGTCGCTGCGCGTGATGAAGGCAATCCTTGCTAATATCAACACCCGCAGCGCGCCACGAAGCCTTTTGCTCCAAAATAAACGCAGTGAGCACCCCAGGACCGAAACCCAGATCACAGAAATATGAATCCGCTTTAAAACAATCAAAATGCTTGCCAATAAACGCCTTCCGCTCCAGAGCCGGCGGGAATGAGATATAGTTCAAATGTTCACTAACAGGATAACACTTCGTTTCGTAGAGTTTCGTTTTGACCGCTTCAAAATCCCTATCCGCCATCAGTTCGTTCGGAGTTTTAAGTGCCAAGAGTTGCTCGACATCCATATTCGCACAATAGAGAATATCAGTCACAACGTCTTCGGTGCGCGCCCAACCCGCATCAGACTGTTTTATCAGATGATCCGTCTGTTCCAAGATAGATCGCAACAGATACTCAATCGTCTGTCCAAACTGCACGCGATGGTATTCCACGGCGTTCACATACGCGTCTGCGCGTGTCTGCAAACGCGCTTCAAACGCCTGCTCAAAATCTTCATATAACATTCAAATATCTTTCCTTTACGCCTCAGTTTTTTGAGTTTATCCACTTCCCCGACAATCTCAGTAGTCATAACTGTTTCCCAACCGTTCTACCAAACCTGTCTCAAGAAGACCTAAAGACAGTACCCCTTTACTGCCCAAGTCGTGTTCGTCCTGAATGATTCAAACACCCTAATTATGGATCGCCTGTCCGAGCGTATGGCAGCAAAAACCACCACACGCTCAAAAGCCAATGAGACAGCAGCAGTTCACACTGCCTACTCTCTTGACGATGTTATTGCGGTATACATGTCCCGGTCCAGGTACCGTCAATCGAAATCCAAGGACCACCGCAGATATAAGTGGCAGAGCCATAGACTCCGCATGTAGCTCCCTCAGTATAGCACCACCCCGGTTCTGCTTCAGATGTCCCAATCACATGTGCCAACAGAAGCCCCCCTGCCGCTACACCGAGCGTCAGTGGCGATTTCACGCCCACCTTCCCCTCTTCAGACTGGATATATTCGCGGATTTTACCGCGGAGATTCTTTTTCATCAAATTCACCTCCTCCCTTTTACCGGGCATCTCACCCCGGCGGGATACGCCTCCCAACCGTAGTTGGGAAACCTCTGGTTGCCAGCGAGACACACTCACATACATACAGAACGCTCTTGCTGGAAATGATTGAAAACCGATGCCACTTCAGCAGCCGTATGCCCTTCGGTTTCCAATACCTCCGCCAAAGCCGTCTCAAAATCATCATCGCTTCTATTGATTCCTAACCGATATACACTCGATTTGAGCATGCCTGTCTCCGGTTCATACCGACGACAGAAAATCGGTGGGAACACCGTTCGCTCGATTTCCTCAAAATCGTCTGTTTCCCGCTGAAGACCTTCCGCGAACAGTTGGACAATCGTCTGTGCAGCGTCCTTTCGCGTATGTCGCTGAACGATCCGTTCCGTAAAATTGTCACACAATCCACTCACCTTAGACGGCTGCAACCATTTGTGTATTGTTCTTGATAACTCCGGCATCGGCACACGGAAGTTGCCAAAGTGATCCCAGTCCGCCTCTATGGTAACGCCTGCACCTGCGACTTCCGGCGGCATCCCATACTTCGACATCGCGACACACGGCGCACCAAACGCCATCGCCTCCAAGACGATTGAGAGCGGTGTCCCTGGCATCGCAGGGAAACACACCAGATCTAACGCTTGGAAAAATATTGATAAAACCGACCGAGTCTCCTCATCATCCGCATTGAAAACGACCACATTCTCCGGCGGATGCTGATAGTGCTGCGCCAACATCGCATCGTAGACAAAAATAGCGAGATGCCGATTGGCACGCGCAAACGCAGATATCCACTTCGCGCCGCGCCTCGGTTCAAATCCAGAAATCAACCCGACAACCGGTTGTTTTGTGAACATCGGCTTCTCAAAGATAGCCGCAGTGTGTTGTTTCGCCAACGTCTTATCGCCGATCGGTGCAACAACATCTATCCGATCGGGAATCACGTGCACATTTTCCACCGGTGCCCCCAACTCAGCGAGCCACTCCTTCATCCACGATGCCTTGACAACCAACGTATCTTTTGAACGCTGGAACGCACTGAGCGTCAAGAGTGTTTTTAATAAAATATGCCGCAGCTGCTGGGCGCCATCTATGCAGTGAACAATCGGGACATCAGGCACCTGGTAATATAACAAATCGTCCGTCAAGAATTGCGAAAGGAGCAAGATACCATCATACCCATCCAGAGCATACCACGGTGCTGCCAAAGCGTTGCTTTTCGGGACATCTATCTTCCGAACCCGAACCTCGTCGAAATCTGGTATCTCCTGTTTTTCGCCACCTATCTCAGAAAAAGCCAATGTTTCCAACTCGGCGAATTCCGAGAGGTGCCGCAAAAACTGGTAGCGGTTGAGTCCTGTGAGATAGCCCAACGCCGACTTCTCCTGCGTAAAATGGAACGGGACCAACAACTTCGGCATCCGATCTGTCTGATTCCGGTTTGCAGTCATCGGTGCTGCGGGTTTAGCGACTGGTCTTAAAAGGATACCTTGCTCACCAAGCCGTTCCAAACGTTCAATCCCTTCAAAGATAGCGGTTAGTTTGTATTTGCTTTTCAACCGCTTCACGATCTGATATGGGGTCTGAGATTCATAACGCGCCAGAATCTCCCACTCCACGTCGTTTACCTGAACAAGGGCCCCCGTTTCAAGGTCCGCCACATATTTGCGCTCATCCTGTTCAAATTTATGATGACGTTTTAATTGATAACGCCGTCGAGATACCATAATTTTATTCCTACTTAAAGTTGTGAAGTGCCTAAAGTTGCTAAGTTCTTGAAAACTTTCTTTCTGCCCAGAACATTAAGAAGATTGATTAGGCAGTCGCATTGATTAAACCGCGAACCCTTTTAAGAATCGCCCTTGCCTGTGTCTCATCGGCAATCAATGCAGCAAGAATTGACTCCGCTTCCCTCGCGGTATGCTCTTTCAAAATGCTCAGGACGAGTCCATCCTCAACAGGCAACGGATAGACTGCATCTCGAATCAGACACCGCTCGTAATGGGTATTCATACTCAGCACAACCGACCTACAGTTCTGTCCATCTGGTTCTTCACCTTCTATCGGTTGTGCCGGTGCGAACACATTCAGAAGCCTGTTTCGATTGATTAACTTTTTCTTTTGATGCAGCATCTCAAATAACTGCACAATCCGGCGTGCCGTCTTATACCAAGTGAACAAGAGTGCCCGTTGTCTTGCCTTCTCAGAAAGTGCTTGCCACATTTCTGTATTGTTTAGCAGTGTATTGATCTTCTCTGTAAAACTCATCGGACACGGATAACTCACAAGCGTTGCGACATCTTGCTGAAAATTATCAGCATCCGCCACCAGTCCTGCATCGCCGACAACCGCTGGGACACCATCGAAATTCGGAACGACAGGTGGCACGCCACACGCCATCGCTTCCAACACCGTTAGCCCGAATGTCTCCTCGCCCGACATCGATGGGAAACAGTAGACATCAAACGCATTATAGACAAGCGGCAACTTCTCACGCGGATGGAAACCCACATACACAAGATTGTCCGGCAGCTGCCGAGACGCATACCTTCCCATATCCGGTCCCGCAATCATAAAAATCAGATGTGGATTCAGTGCCGCCAACTTCAAGTAGACAGATGCCCCTTTTTCCGACTGCACTCGCGAGAGATACCCGACGGTCGGCGCAACTGGAATACGATCATCTCCGACTTCCTCAGCGATTTGTCGCTTCGCCGCCATCTTATCCATCGGACGGAACAACTTTGAATCCACACCATTCGGCAATGTATTGAAGAAACTCGGATCCCAGATATAATGGGCATAAAAGTCGCGGACATAATCCGACGGTGCCGTAAACCCATCACACTCCCGCATCGCTGCATAATGTCGCAGCATCGAATTAATCGCCTGTCCACCGTGTCCCCGCGGCGCATGATTCTGAACCAGAATCGGTGGGAACTCTGGGTATCGGTAAAGCGGAAGTAGCCACCGTTCACGATCCTGATGTAAAGCCAAGATCCCGTAATACGTCTCAGCGATCTTTGACCGAAGACGTACCAAATCATCAATACCGATATCGACTTCGTACACCCCATCTGTGATCTTTCTGTTCCGAGAACCCGCAAAGTGGAGGTCCGTGTATTCGGTGAGATGCCGAATCATATAAGCGAGTGCCATGTTCGTACCGGCAGATAACGTCTCAATATCGAAAAACGAATCCATATTGATACCGGGGATCACAACCAGCAGCTTTCGCCACTTACTCTCCGTCGCGAGACTCCGCTTTAAGTCCTCACCGCGGTTGAACAGCAATCCTTCTTTCTCAAGTTCCGAGAACCGTTCAAACGCCTCAGAGATCTCGTCCGCTTCATAAGAGGCTTCCAGCTTATTGACAATCGCAGCATCCGTTTGTGTCTCGGCGAGTTTCAGGATATCCACCATTACAGCAGAAAGTTCAACAACACGCGCTTTCTCAAGATCCGCAGCATAAGGGACACCATCTTTTTCAAAGAGATGAAGTTGGTGCAATATTTTCGGAAAACCAAGCATCTTTTATTTTTACCTTTCCGTTTTTTTAATGAAACTTCCGATTCCTATTCTTAAAGAGGCTTTTTTTAATCGGAAAACGTGCAAAATGAAAAAAAAAAATGAAAATTTATTTTTTCCACCTATTTATAGAGAAAAGCGACTGGATCCTTACCCATAAAAACGCTCATGCCACAAGGGTTAGATACGTTTTTATGGTGTTATTCAGTACTGAAACAGCCAGCAAACGATATAACCCCGTGGGGGTTAAAGAATTTAGTCGGGGATGCAATTAAAACTTATGTTAGTAATAGCAGCTATCAGGTAAGTCTTCAGGAAGAAGGACGGCGTTGTTGGACACTGGATTATTCAGATGGTGTTCAATTCCACATGGATGTTCTACCTGCTATCCGTGCGACAAAAGAACCGTACCAACAGGAACTTAGAAAACTGAAGTCGTATCGCTCCGCTGCAATTGGACAAACATTGGGAGTTGCAAGTAATCTGTCGGCTTTCTTAGGTGCAGGAATTGTAGCGGAAGCAAAAATGAGATCAATGCTAACTATCCGCCGTTTGTAGGAACTTATCAGGTTTGAGGGCAGAAATGCCATAATGCCTACCTCGTGAAAACACGTTGCAGGACATAAAAGTCTATGGCAAACGTTCAGACATACTTCAATAAGTTTGATAGTGATATCAGAAGAAGTTACGATGACGATAGCATTTTCAGGGAAAAAAGGGATTTGCTTTTAAGAATATATGGCAAAGACTTCTAAAACGATTTATGAGATACGCTGTAGTTTTTTAGCAACTTTCCACGTAAAATAACCGTCCGGACGCTTAAATTTTTATTGACAATAACAATATCTGCTTTTTTGCCGGTTGCAATTGAACCCACGGATGCCGCGACACCTAAATTTTGTGCGGGTGTTGATGTTGCCATTGTTAACGCATCTTCGAGAGAATTTCCCCAATTGATGACATTGCGGAGACCCTCCATAAGAGTGATTGTTGCCCCTGCAAGGCGTTCGGTTGGTTTGCCGACATCAAGCCACATCGCGCCATTGCGTACGTACTTCTCAGTCGTGCCAGCTTCAAAAGCGGTATCGTGTTCAGAGATTGCATCTTCATTGAGACGATAGGCATCCAGCTGAGGGATGTATGTTGCTGACTCTCTCCATGCTTCAGTAGGGACCCCGGCGAGTTCTGTACAGTCTGTAATCAATCCAACTGCGTGAATTCCTTTCTGCTGAATCAGGTTGTTCCCCCAAAAGGGGTGGACATGGTGTTCGTCAATGATAAGTTCGGCGTGGATATCTGGGTGGGAGAGTACCGCTTCGACAGCACCGAGTGTTCGGTGATGCATTCCGCTCATACCGTTGTAGGTATGTGTGGCGCGTGTGATGCCAGCGTCAATCGCTGCCATCGCTTGTTGATATGTAGCATTTGTGTGCCCCATTGCGATGACGATGTCGTTGTATGCGTCTGTCTTATGGGCTGCGATGTGCTTGATAAATTGGAAATTTTCATCGTTTTCCGGTGCGACCGAAATGACTTTCAAGGTGCCATCCGAGGCTGCCCACATTGCATGAAATTCTTCAAAATTCGGTGGTGTAATATACTTCGCGTTCTGTGCGCCGTTTTTGGCGAGGCTCCCGAATTTCCCTTCAACATAGGCACCCAAAATCTGAGAACCGTCCGCTACGGGTTCGTCAACGACCCGTGCAATAGCGGTTAAGGCGTTGTTGATTTGTTCCATGCTGCCGGAGGAGATGCCTAACACTAAGGAGGTGACGCCACTGCGTGCATGTGCGCGCGCGATTGCCGTTATGTCTTCAACCTCGCCAGTCATCGTGTCATAACCGCCACCGCCATGTATTAATCCATCAATCAACCCCGGAATGACGAGGCACCCGGACGCGTCAACGACCTGACCTGTGGGTTGAGACGTATCCGTTGTTATTTCTGAAATTGTGTCGTCTTGAATGACGATATTCCCTTGTCCGTAATGCGTTGGGGTATAGATATCGCCATTCGTAATTGTCAGTGTTTCCATATCTCTGAGAGTGCCTCAAATTTCGTTAAATCTGTCGGGATACCCACAAAATACTTTGTGCGAGGAATTGGAGAAAGGGTTCTACTTCAAAATCTTGTTGGTGCCCTAATGAAGTATAACAGATACGTCCGCCGTTATGCAAGCGTGTCCATGCTACGGGTTCTGAATGTTCATCGGTCTGTCCCATCAGTAATAAAGATGTATCGTCACCAAGTGATGGGTTCTTATAGAGACTTCCATAGGTATCAAACGCTGGTATATCCTTCAAAATTGGATGTTCCGCCTCAACGATTTCAACACGGGTAATGGGTCCATGACCGTAATGCCCTTGATAGTCGCCGCCGAGAACATCTTTATCAAACGCAAGCCAGTTTTGATACGCGTGGCTGGCTGTCCTAACGCCAACAATGGGTCTCCCTTGTTCGCAGTAACCTTGAAATTGGCTGAGTGATGCGCCATCTGTATTGAGACGCCGCGTGAAAACTAACAGCGCATCTGCGTCATCTAACGCTGCTAAAGAAGGATCATCATCTTCCGAACTATAGACGATTAGATTTGTTTTGATCGGGTAGTGTTTTTCAACAAACTGCTGGAAAATGATCAAAGATGCTTCCGAGTCGTATTCAAAAGAACCTGAGAGCATACAAAGGTTAAGCACAGGTTTGCTCCTTTCTATCTTCTTTCTAAAAACAGAAAACTGTAGGGGTAAGGATTCTTGTCGTCAGGTTCGCCGTCAATGCGTTTCACTTCCTGCCAGTCTGCCATGTCAAACGCTGGGAAATAGACATCGCCTTCAAACGTAGCATGAATCTGCGTGATATAGAGCCTATCTGCGTGCGGTAAAAAGGCTTCGTAGATAGGCGCGCCCCCGCATATCATGAGTTCTTCCGCTTCCTGAGAGCGTTTTATAACATCTTCTACGGAGTGTGCGACGATACAACCTTTCGGTGCCTCGTAAACCGTGTTCCGCGTAAGAATAATATTGCGCCGCTTGCCTAAGGGGCGTTTGAGGGTTTCAAAAGTTTTGCGTCCCATAACGACAGGTTTGCCGATGGTCATGTCGCGAAAATGTCGTCGGTCAGCAGGCATCTGCCATGGGATGTCTGGTCCGTTGCCGATCAGTCGATTTTTGTCCATCGCGGCGATCATTGAAATTAGCATTTAGAGTTCTGCTCCTTCTTCTTGTTCCCCCATTTTTATCCCGTTCAAGACATGTTCAGCAAAATGGATGACGGTCTCTTTCAACATACGGGGTGCGAGTTTAATCTTATTTTCTTGTTGCCACTCCATCTTAAATTGCCCGGTCTTCACGAGTTCGTCAATCCCTTTTTGAACGGTTTCCACATCGGTATCAAAGTGTTCAGCAAGTGCGCTGAGGCTTAAAGGTTCCTCGGTTTGAAAAGAGAGTACTTCAATCCACAGCCACATTCCGAGTCGCCGTGCGAAGTGTGAGAGATTCTCCGCTGTGTCTGACAGATGAATGATTGATGCGAAACAGTAAGCGGCGTGGTGTGGGTAGTCGTTTAGGAGTTCCTCAAATTCCTCAAAAATAAGTTGAATGAGGAACGCTGCTTCCTCTGATAGTGTCAATTCTTCGATGTCTAAGTGGTTACCATTTTGCTCAGGTTCACTGAAGAAATGTCCATTTTGCTTTTCCTGTTTCATGGTCTCCTTATTATGGATTCACGTGAGTTTGATAATTAAACATGCGTTGAAGAATGAAATACAAATATGGACGTAGGTTGGGTTGATCGGTAAAGCCACAAGTTCATTTTCGCTATACACAGCGTTCTGTTCTTCAATGAATCGTTCGGGTAGATAGGTGTAGCGAAACCCAACATCCCAAACGGTGTCGGTCTCATAGTGCGTTGGGTTTCACTCGGTTTTTGGTGATTTCAGGTTTCTCTGTTCCCTTGAAAACTCTGTGCTGTGTGTAATTTTTAGTAGGCCTCCGTTCAACCCAACCTACGGGACTTAATCAGTAGCATTGGGAAGCACGCGGAAATATACGATGAAAAGTTCAGGCGTGCTGGCGATGCCTATTATCTTTACACTTTCGTGTGGTTCAACACCTGTAATAGACAGTCCTTCCGTCCAATTATCAGGAAGTGGCCGTCCTTCCATCCACATATCACTTTTCGCAGTTCCTTGCGTCCACTTATGCCATTTCTTTTCAGGTTTATCGGGTCTATGCCAAAACATTGTGATCCTGTCGCCAGATCGGAAGGTTTTAGCATCGGTAAAATCACCCGGTTCGTTGTCAAGATTGTGTTCGCGCCCTCGGTGTGTCGTGTAGGTCTTTTGGACGATCGGAAGTTCTGGATGTGATTGCATCATGGGGTTAACCACAATATGAAAGATTGCCAGGTCATCAAGTCTGCTCATTCCTTTGATTTCGAGGGTTTCATGGCTTTCGACAAAATTGATTGGGAGGCTCTGTTTCTCGTGTAATTCACCCGTCTCAATGTCCAATTCCAAGATATTGTTACTAAGTTCAAAGTTGTTAATTTCTTCGTTATCTTCCAAGATCCAATAAATCGTAATCATGTCCCCGGAGCGAAAAATAGCATGCTCGTTGGAATCTCCACAACCTATAAGTATCAGGACAAGGCAGACGATCAGAACTATCTGTATTTTCATGTTTGCCTCCTATCCGACATCGTGTTTCACGATAGAGTCTTAGAGTCTTAGTTAAAAACCGGTTCAAATGGTCGTAGTTTCAGCGGTCTGTAATAATCACATCGTTGGGTGGTTGCGGCTCTTGTGGCGGTTGCGGAAACTTTGATACAACTGCCAATTCAACGATAGCAATCTTATCGCCTAAGTTTTTTACTTCCTCTATTTCGACAGTTTCATCAGGTCCAAGATCTTTGAGCAGAAAATGGGCATCCCGAATTGTCTCATCTGAGTCTATTTTATAGTTTTCTAAAATTAGGAGACGTTCTCCAATTTCACCTTCGGTGATCATGGACGTGTTTACAGTCGCATTTGTGCGCTTAATTTTAACACCGCCAAGGTCGATTTGAAACGTCTTTGGTGGTGAATCTATGTTATCTTGGAGTTGGCAGTAAGCCATGATTTTGTCCCCGACTCGGAATGCCCCTGAATTTTCAAAAGGTTCGGGTTTTTCACGGGAATTGGTTATTTTGAAATCATAGAACTTGGACTGGCATTTCTCAAATCTATCAAGGAGGTAATAATAATCAAGAGATCGCAGGTGTAGCCAAGTGAAAATGCGATGGTTTTGAAAAAGTTTCTTGATTTTTAGCGCATGAGATGGCATCCTAAGAGATAACTACAACCTTTAGGAGGCCATCTCATGCAGGATCACCTTATCAAATCTACAATCTTTTTTCAAGACCTTCTTTCTTCTTACTTTCAGCGGATGCGGCAGCAAATCGTTGAGACGCTACTTCTGCTCTGTGTTTGCCATCTTTTTGGACTTTACAATCCGAATCAAGTCGCCGATGCTTTGAAACTTCCCAAAGCACGTCTTTATCGCAGTCTTGGAAACCTGAGCCTTTATCACTCGAAATGTTTGAATCTCCGGCTCGGATGTGCGATGGCAGTTGATTTCATCAAAGACACTGAAAGTAAGAGTGCTTCAACACAATCGCGGCGGTGTATCACCGTCAGTATTGATGATAGCAATCTCCCGCGTGAAGGCGAGACGTTATCTTACTGTTCAAACTACTACTCGAAAAAACACAATACGCCTATCTGGTGTCAGAACCTCTTAGGCATCACACTGAAATGCGGAGATCGCGTGATCCCCTTAGATATGCGTCTCGTCAGTAAACAAGGACGCGGCAACACAGATAAACCTACTCTCGTTATCACCATGATCCAAGAAGTCTTAGCGTTCTTTGATACCCACGGCATAGACATCAGAAAATATCCAATCACCTTCGATTCATGGTATGGGAGCCGTAAACTTGTTGAGGCTTTATCGGAGTTGGGGTTTACCTCTATATTGATTCACGGAAAAAATAACTACGTCATGACTATCGCTGATACAAAGGCGAAACTTTCGGTTCATAAAAGACGCGTGGCGCTGGCTGCGGATCAATGGGGCTGTGATAAACCCGCCTGTCGCCTCAAAGCAGAAAGTCCAACTTTCGGGGAATGTGTCGTCCTATTTTTCCGAGATAGAGGCAAGATACGAACCCTTTTAGTCTTTGGAAAACCCCTACGCACCTCTGAGGCTCTCAGGATTTGGTCTCAACACCACGGTATTGAACAGTTTTGGCGGCACTTCAAATCGAACCTCCACGTCTCTGCCATGAGCCTCGAAAGCAGACAAGGGGCGTATGTGAGCCTCGGTATAAAAGTGATGAGTTATCTGATGTTGCTACAAATGAGCATCTCAGAACGACGCACTTTTCATCAAATACAACTTCAACTCACTGGAGAAAGACAGACGCTTACGGACTTCATAACGCATTTTCATACAATAATACCAAAAGAACCCTGATAATCATTGCTTTACAATAACTTTTGAGAAATATCAGTTGGATATATAAAGTTTTATGAATCTTGACCCTTTATGTTTTGTGTCGAATGCTCTTAAATGGATGACGGCGAAGTCGTTGATTCTATTTTTTCCATGGATTTCAACAGTTTCCTCAGGTTCGACGACTGGGAAAAAACGCCCTCGAAGTTGGATTTCGCGTGGCACAATCTTTTCGCCTGTGTCAATGTCTATATGCAGTGCCTTGTTATCGACTTTAACGTCAGCAATTTCAGATGTATCCGGTAAAGGCACAAACACAGTAACGAGGTCACGACTTCTAAAAATACCGTATCCGCCGGTGGAATCTCCACAACCCGATAGCCATATTAAAAGGCTCATAGTGAGAAGTGTCAGCCAATTTATTCGGAGCATCTTGATTTCCTCCTAAACAATCAATGGAGTATAGATAGGACAGTGTGGATGGCGTTGTCCTATGAA
This sequence comes from uncultured Poribacteria bacterium, assembly GCA_951828385.1. GTDB lineage: Bacteria > Poribacteria > WGA-4E > WGA-4E > WGA-3G > WGA-3G. The sequence continues at coordinate 67,392 of OX639973.1, read as the reverse complement.
ATGCTAACAGTATGTAATTTATGAAAAGGTTCGCTGGCTTCAATTTTTATCCTTTTAGAAAAGAAAGCTTTAGGAGGCTGTGTCCATCTTACAGTTAATCGATCCGCTCTTTTTTAGGTATCACCTCTAAATCAGCGATAAAAATTTCCTCGCCTAAATCTGTTATTTCCTTGATCTTGACTGTTTCATGATGTTCCAAATTTTTGAGCAGAAACTTTAATCGCCGAATCATCTTTACCTTGTGCGAATCTGTTGCATCATAGATTTCTATCGTTAATATACGATTTCCACTTTCGTCCTCGTTGATTTCAACCTCTCGGTATGTAATTCGTGGCACTTTATGCTTATCTACATCCTTTTCTTGAAAGAGGCAATAAGCCGTAATCCTATCACCGAGGCGGAAAGCACCGAAATTTGCAAAAGTATTCGATTTCTTGGAGGTATTGCTTATTTTCCAACCGCTGCTCGGTTTGAATACGCTTGAGAATAACGGTCCCTGTGGCATCCTTAGTTTCATTTCCGGATCTGGCACGGTAATTTTCAGATGGACTACACCATATTTGTTTATTCTGTTTGTTCCTTGAATTTCAAGGGTTTCATAAAGTGCAGCAATTGGAAGCGGTCGCTCCGGTTCTTCTGGCTGTTTACCCACATTAATATTGTCAATTTGAAGCGGAATTACGCGTCTCTCAATATGTCCGCCGGTATCAATATGTAAGTTCAGGGTGTTGCTACCAAGTTTGACATCCGCAATTTCGGAGGCATCTTGCATAGGTAGTGTTTACATTTAGAAGTTATTGACATTTTGAGCATGGATTGGTAGACTATTTTCTATGAAAACTCAAAAGATAGATAACACTCAAGATTTTCCTATGATGATTAGTGATGCTGCTTGGCAGAGCATCCACCCGTTTCTGAAAACGTTAGGAAACGTTTATGTCGGTAAACCCGAAGACTGTAGACGTTTTCTCTCGGCAATCGTCTGGATAACAAAACAGGGAGCCACTTGGCGTGCGCTGCCGAAAGTTTATGGTTATTGGAATACTATCTATAGACGTTTCGGCAGATGGTGTGATGCTGGGGTCTTTGAAAAACTCCATGAACATTTCCATGATGCCGGTGAGATCTCTGCGCTCCTCGTGGATTCAACGGTCATTCGGGCGCATTCCTCTGCAGCCGGTGCCCCTAAAAAAAAAATGAAGGACAAGCCGGTGAAGCCCTCGGGCGAAGTCATGGTGGCTTTACCACGAAACTCCATGCGGCTGTAAGTGATACCTTTCTGCCATTACGCTTTATCTTGACGGCAGGTGCGCGTCACGATGTGACACAAGCGCCTGCGTTGATTGCTGGCTACACCTGCGACGCTGTCATTGCCGATGCTGCCTATGACTCGGATGCTTTGAGAGCAGAGATCGTTGATCAAGGAAGTGTTCCGGTGATCCGTCCCCGGAAGAACCGTCTTGAAGATCGCCCTTATGATAAAGACTTGTATAAACTTCGTAATGTTATCGAACGTTTTTTTCATCGGTTGAAGCAGTATCGTCGGGTGGCTACACGTTATGATAAATACGCCCGTCGCTACCTCGGTTTCGTCTATTTCGCAGCTGTACTCATTACTGCCAAAAAAATGTAAACACTACGTAGTTACAAAAACTGTAGCTATGGCACCTATTCTGAAAATACCATATCCAGGCATAGGTGTAGGTCTATCACAACTGGTGATCCATATTGTGAGGCATATACTGAGAAGTATCAGTTCTCTGATTTTCGGCATTTGCATATTCCCATTAAATTAAACAATCATAGGGGCGCGAATTGCGTCGTGGTGTTGGTAATCCTCTAACTGGATGTGCTGCATCTTGAAAGCATCAATTGACTTGATTTTCGGATTCAAGACGAGTTTCGGGAGCAGGTAAGGTTCCCGTTTCAATTGCATTTCGACGGCTTCAAAATGTGCGTGGTAGATGTGGGCATCCCCTAAAGTGTGGACGAATTCATAAGGTGTTAAATCTGTTACTTGAGCCACCATGTGCAGCAGCAGCGCATAGGAGGCGATATTAAAGGGGACACCTAAGAACATATCGCAACTCGGCTGATACATCTGGAGCGACAACTTGCCGTCTGCAATAAAGAATTGAAAGCACATGTGGCAGGGTGTCAATGCCATCTCCTCTAATTCCGCCGGGTTCCAGGCCGTGACAATATGTTTACGGCTATGCGGGTTTGTCTGGATCTGTTTGATGACCTTGGCTAACTGATCAATCGTGCCGTTCTCTGTTTGCCACTCTCGCCACTGAACACCGTATATCCGTCCAAGGTACCCATCACGCCCCCATGCCTCGGCGTTTGCGTTCCATATCTGTGTTCCGAGTTTCTCAAACTGCTCGGCGTGATCATAGCCGCGCAAGAATCCTAAGAGTTCTGCTTTTACGGAGCGGAATGCGAGTTTCTTGGTGGTTACGGCAGGAAATCCGTCTTCGAGATTATATCGCATTTGCATGCCGAAGATGGCTCGGGTCTTCCCATTTCTGCCCTCTCGGTCAACGCCCGTGTCTAATACTTGTTGCAGTCCTTCAAGGTATTGTTTCATGCCTACTAATTTCCAGCATTTATGGCTGGCACCCCTCCTATGAACACACGTTGGCAGCCCAAGGCTACCGATCTGTGCTGCCAAACCCGCCTCTTGAAGCGGCGGTCATCTGTTCAACCTCATTCCATTCTGCGGTATCTACACGGACAAAAATCCCTTGTGCAATCCGACTGCCTCTTTCGACCTTCACAACTTCGTCGGTAAAATTATAGACTTGGATTTTCAGTTCATCTTCTTCGCCACAATAGTCGTTATCAACGATGCCGACCCCTTGTGGCATCATCAGCCCGAATTTGCGCGGTGTGCTGCTTCGCAGACAGACCATCAGCATATAACCGGGCGGGGTTTCGACAACAACATTAGCGGGGATGAGGACAATAGATTGTGGTGCAATCTCTGCTGATTCTCGGCAGATAAAATCGAAGCCGACAGACCCTGATGTTTCATATTTCGGTAACGGGAGCGTCTTATCTATGCGTTTGATATTAATTTTCATGGACATTACGGTACGGCGACTCCTGCTATTTTGCATGCTATACGATAAACCGAGGTGCTTGCTGTGATAAATAGGGTTTTCCAGTCATCACCACCCCATGCCAAGTTCGCCGCCCGCTCAGGGACAAGAATAATGCCGAGGTGTGTGCCGTCGGGTGCGAAGACCCAAATCCCGTTTGGGCCGGTTAGATAGACATTCCCTTGGACATCAACTTTCATGCCGTCCGGTTTGCCGTTGTCGCCTTCTTCTTCACCGAAGACACGATCATTGGTGATTGTGCCGTCGGGTTGGACATCAAACGCGCGGACATGCATCCGTTCCGTATCGTTAATATAGAGGATGGACTCGTCCGGTGAAAAGCAGATACCGTTGGGTCTGTCAAAGTCGTCAACGAGGAGTGTCAGCGTCTCATAATCGGGTGACAAGCGGTAGACACCTTGAAAATCGAGTTCTTTTTCGGATTCAACCCCGTACGCTGCGCTTAACCCGTAAGGCGGATCTGTGAAATAGAGACTTCCATCGGATTTGACAACAATATCGTTGGGACTGTTCAAGCGTTTGCCCTGATAGTGCGAGGCAATTGTGATAACATCGCCATCAGCGGTTGTGAGTGATACTCGGCGGTTTGCGTGTTCACAGGCGATGAGATGTCCACCTTTATCGTAGGTCAATCCGTTCGATTTTCCGGAGGGATCTCGGAAAATCGTCATCCCGGTGTCGGCATCCCATTTCCGCATCTTGTTAGCCGGGATATCGCTGAAAAGTAGGAACTGTCCAGTCGCGTGCCAGAGCGGTCCCTCGGTGAATTGGCAGTGAGTTGCTATTTGTTCAATGTCTGCCTCTGGGTCAACCAGTTCCAATAGTTGTGCGTTGCGTACGTCAAGTGCCATATTTTCCTCTCAAATGTTACACGGGTGTAACATTGCATGTTCGGGGTATTCGTTTGTGAACCCACGCCCTATCTTGCTTGTAAGGGATTTTTCAGTTATGGTTTTCCGTTGGAAAAAAATCGGAAAGTGTAACATTTTCTGTTAGATGCTATGCTTGGAAAAAGCGTTTAAGTTTGCTATCTACGCAGTCAAGTACCCCTCACTAAAGTAAGGTGCTTGTTAAGAATGTTAACAAGCCTATCGGTCTACCGATAAGTTTCTCGCTTCATAGAGGTCGGTAACCCAACGCTCTCCACGATGGGCGCAAGCCGCCCTGAAAAGTATGTTTAAGGCAGCGTTGTGGTCTCGGTCTAACGAAGTGCCGCAAAACTGACAATCAAAGGTGCGTATCGCAAGCGAGAGTTTCTTTTCCGATTTCTCACCACAAGTAGAGCATATTTGCGAAGTGTTCTTAGGATCAACTTTGTGGAAATGGAAACCGTCTCTTTCGGCTATGTTTCCACACCACTCAAAGAATGTTCCCCAAGATGCATCGGAAATGCTCTTGCTGAGGTGTCTGTTCTTGACCATATTGGATATGCTCAAATCCTCTGTCACTAAGACATTGTTTTCATAATGGTGGTAGAGTTTGTAAATGAGTTTTCCAATAAAGTCTTTACGTTTATTTCTCGTCCGTTCCTGATGCAGAGCAGACGCATGAACGGCTTTGGACCAGCGGCGGCTCCCTTTTTGACGGCGTGCCATCGTCTGATTGTGCTTATGCAGCAAGCCTTCTGCTTGACGATACCAACGCGGGTTGTCCTCTTTTTTACCTTCAGAGGTGGTGAGATAATGAGTCGTTCCCATATCAACGGCAATCGCATCCGTCGGTTCAACTTTCGGCGTATCTCCTATATCGCAACTGATATGAGCATACCAACCGCTGGCTTTCTTGACGAGTGTTACCTCTTTCGGATCGCCTTGTAACGGACGGTGCATATAGATTTTGACTTCGCCTAACTTTGGCACTTTTAAGCGATTGTGTCTAAAATCGGTTTCTATTATCGGATTTTGACGGACACGTTCACCTGTTTTGAGTGTGTGCTTTCGCAAGCACCATGTGAGAGAACGGACACGCGTTTTGTAGCGAGGATACCCTTTTTTCTCCGCACCTGCCTTACAACGCCTACGGAACGCATCAAAGGCTTTGTCAACGCGCTTGAGGATGGAAACTTGGAAATCTTGAGGCACTTCCCGAAAATCGTCATATTTTCCGCGCGCGACCTTCAAAAGTTTCTCTTGCTCAGTGCGCGTGACGAAACGACCTTCTTCTTCATACGCATACTTGCGGTTATCGCGGGCAGAATTTTGAAGTTCACACAGGTGGTCAAACCACTCTAACAATGTTCGCTCTTGTGCTTGGGTGGGGCGCAAGGCATATCTAAAGGTTAATTTCATGGTATATCCGTTATCCGCCTTTAACCCCTCTTTAGTGGGTGGGACCAACACATTACCGGGGTCCCCACCCGTTACTGGGAAGGGGGCGGTAACGCTAAACATGCCGGTCCAACGGATACTTTAATTAGACCACAATTTGGACAGAATGTCAAGGTTTTTCTATAAGAAACGCCTTGGTCTAACATATAGGAGCGGGCATTCCTCCTCGCCTTAAAAGACGAGGCTTCCTGCCCGAAACTTAGGTGAAAATACAGAGTGTGCCGGAACTTAAAAAACCTTGACAACTATCCTTTTTAATGTTAACATACTCTTAAAGTGTAGATATGGGATTCATAAGGGGATGGTATACCCTGCATACCACCCTTTATAATAAAGTAAAGAAAGTGCCTGGGGCGATTCGAACGCCCGACCTTCAGCTCCGGAGGCTGACGCTCTATCCAGCTGAGCTACAGGCACATAGAAGGTTTCAAAAACGAAACCGGTCCTAATTTATAGATACTTTTAATTATTTTAACAAGTTCAATGTTTTTTGTCAAGTTTTTTTCAGCAAAAAAATTTAAAAGGAGGCGTAACAGGGTGAAGCGTAAATTTAAACAATTTTCAATTCTCACGGTCCTGGTTGTCTTTCTATTTAGTTTTGCACCGGATATCGTAGAGAGCCGCCGCGGTGGTTTTGGCGGCGGCCGGAGTTTCAGCCGGAGCCGTAGTTTTAGTCGTAGTTCAAGTCGGCGGAGTTACAAGGCACCGAAGCGTTCCACGAGTAGCACACGTAGTCGGAGTAGTACGAGTCGCTCTTCTACGAGTCCACGTTCATCGACACGCAGCACAGGTAGCACTTATAACAGAAGTAGCGCATCGAGAAGCACTGGCACGCGTGCCAGTACGACCGCACGTCAGAAACAGACGGCGACGAGCCGTGCGAAAGCGACAACGGCGACAAATCGAAGCGCGACTGCATCCCGCAGCCAACGACGCGCAACGACTGGGCAAAATCGGAAGCAGGTCCGGCAACTCAAATCACAAAACCGTACTTTGAAGCGTCAAGTCAGGACAGCGAACCGCCAAACTGCACGCGCCCGTCGGGATCGGCGTTCTACGATTACTGTCAACAATTTTGGCGGTTATTACCCCATGATGGGGTATTCGATGTACAGCATGTCTGCCTCCATGGCGTTTAATAACCTGATGTTCGGTATCTATTTCCATGATTATTACAACCATGCGATTCAGCGTAGTTACCTGTGGCACTATCACCATCGAGGTTATGACCGGTCACATTGGAGTGCCGAAAAGCAGGCGGAGTACGAGTACTATAAGGAATACTACGAAAGCCAAGGTGTTGAACCGAACTCGAAGTACGTGGATCCGGGAACCAATCGTGACGAAGACTATGTAGCGAGTTATGTTGAGGAAAATCCGGATGAATTTTATGGGGATAACGCGGAGGTCTACACTGTTGAGGAGCTGCCCGATGAGGCGGCAATCAAACAGGAGCTCCTCGCAGCGGCTGAGGAAACTCCAACAGTGACAGCAACCCCATCGACAACCCAGACGCGGGCACCACCGACCACGCGGACTGTTTATGTAGAGAAAAAGACATCTGGCGCAACTTGGTTTCTTCTTATTTTCGGGAGTCTTATCGTTGTTGGTGTCATCGTGTTGGTCATGTATAACAAAGGTTATTTTTAGGTGGTGGTATGGCATTATTTGGCAGAAAAGATGGCAGGTCTTTGTTCGGTAAACGGAAAGAGACCGAACCGAAAAAGCCAGAACGGCATGAGTTGGTTGACATTCCGATTGACAGCATGATTGAACTCTCCGACATCATCACGTATGAGGAGACTGGAGATACTTCACACGCTTTCAAACTTGCTATACGCAAAAAGTATGAAGGCGACAGCCTCCGTCGCTATATGTATCACATTCGCGATGTGGATGAAGAGGTCGTGGTCGGTATTGATCATGTTGCGGGGACTCAGGACGAATACGAAATTTCCCGCTGGATTGTTGATGATGAATGTGAGCTCGCTGATCCGTTACCTGAATTCATGACGCTCTATTTTCCAGACCCGGATAATGAAGATGAGGACATCGCTGTTGAATACAGCCGACAGGATATTGTCACCGCAACGCTCACGGTTACGGATGCCGAGGGCGAAGAGAAGTTCGATGTTGAACTCCACGAATACGCCACCGAGGACGATGCGTTTATGTCTATTGAACTTTGTGGGGATTGGCTAACTTTCTATACCGGTGTCCTCATCACGCGTTCTGATATAGAAATCTATCCAGCGGTGGTAGCGCAGTCTGGCAGCAGATAGGTTTGTCTTTTATCTATTTTTAAGGCGAGGATGGTGCCTCGCCTTATCTATGCTTAGATCGGTAGTGCTCCAACTTGACTGCGTAACTTTTCATGTCCGGTTGGGATATTTATGGATGTAGTTACAGGAGGTGAGTGCAGATGAACGTTCAAAATATGACAGATGCTGAAGTTTATGAACGCGGGATTGAAATCCTTTTAGATAAATTGGGGCATGCTGGAACAATTCGGTTTATTGAGCAGTGTGAACCCCCCACGGGCGATTATACTGCTGAACGCCATAAATGGCTAGATGGCTTGGATATGGAGACAATTATGCAAGGAATTCAAGAGCTCCGAGAAAAGAAACAAGAGGACCCGGAAAATGAGTTTCCCCAAGACATAAGTGAAATGACAGATATTGAGGTTTATCGGTTTGGACTCAGCGTAATTTCGGGGAAGCTGGGTCCATCTGGGCAGATGCGGTTCCTGCGGCAGTGTAAATCAGGAACAAAAGATTGTGCTTTGACTCGCCCCGAACATCCGGATAAATTCGCATTAACTACAAAAATGCAGCAGGAACGCAAGATGGATCCGTTACGAAAAAAAGAATAGGCGAATCCATGCAAATTCAGTTTCAAAAACGGAAAATCTATCTTGACACATGTTCGATAGGCAGGTCCTTAGACAATCAGGCACAAGATCGCATACGCCGTGAAACCGAAGCCGTTGAGACAATCGTTGATTATTTTTTTACAGGTGAATTACATTGGGTCGCCAGCGAAGTTTTGGCAATTGAGGTTGCGAATAACCCTAATTTAAAAAAGCGCGAGGTAATAACGGACAGACTAAATTTTGCTCATGAGACCGTTTTGGTGAGTTCAGCAGAAGAATTCAGAGTCACTGAACTTGAAGTTTTAGGATTTAAGCGATTTGACGCTTTGCATATCGCCTGTGCGGAAAGCGGCGGGGCAGATGTCCTTCTCACAACGGATGACAGAATGTTAAGGTTAGCGAAACGCTACCACGCACAACTTCATGTCCACCTCGAAAATCCCCACACATGGTTACAAACGATAACTTGATTTGTGATAGCAGATGATCTAAGCACATCAACGTCGCATGTTTACGAGATAAATCCCGCCTGCCACGAGAAGGGCACCGACGAGCAGACTCAATGTGAGTTCGTCACCTAAGACCAGATAGCTGAACAGAACACCGGAAAGCGGTGTTGCGAAAAAAAGCACGACCAGTTTACTCGCACTATATCTCTCAAGTATTGAAGTCCACGCCAAGAAACAGTAGCCAGCAATAACACCGCCTTGATAAAGCAGCGCGACAGCACTTGAAAGTGTCAACTGCATCGGTGCGCCACGCTCCAAGAAGAAACCCATTGCGGCATAACACGGTAGGCTCAAACTTAAATACCAGACCAAGAGCCGGTAGGGATGAATGGCTTGAACGAGCAGTTTTGTCACGACGACGCGTAGCCCTAAGAAACATCCACTGATGAGTACAAGGATGTCGCCGAGGATACTCGTTTCACCTTCACCGAGGTGCGGGGCAACGGTTACGAAAACACCACTGAAGGCGACAATGATCCCCAAGGTCTTTGCGACAGATAAACGTTCGCCGGGAATCCAAAAATGCGCGAAGAGTGCTGTGAAAAAAGGGTAGACGTTAATAAAGATAGTGGAACGGGATGCTGTTGTGAGCTTGGTGCCGGTGTTCAAGCAGATAATTTGGAGTATGAAAATTGCTGTGAGGAGCAGCAATCGCGGAAGTTCGCCGCGGCGTAAACCGAGCGAGACCCGGCGAAAGAGCGACCAACTCCCCACAACAACAAGCCCAATCACGAAGCGGAGGAATGCCAACACCATCGGCGGAAAATCTTGTAAACCGACTTTTATTGAAGGTGAGTTTCCACCCCAAAGAAACGCGAGGAGCAAACTCAGGGCAATAATTTTCCCGTGCGGCTCCTCGCTGATGACGTTGGGTTTTGACGGTGTCGGTGTGGTATCGTTTCTATTCAAAGGAAACTGTTATCCTCATTAGGTTGTCGTTCACTGCGGGATTTTACGCTCAATCGTAGGCACCCGGTCGGTGGTTCCCCATTAAGCGTTGTTGGCGTTCGGTTGCCTGCTCCAAAATTGCTGTATCGAACTGGAACCGGTTCAGATAGGGCGGAAATTTCTGGGTTATCATCCGATTCGCGTAATGTACTTGTAATAGATAGCGGGTCTGTTTGCTGCGATTTGCAGTGCCTCGGTGCCAAACTTCGCTACGGAAGATCACGACATCGCCAGCATTGCAGAGGATACTTTTTTCTTGCGCGCCTTTCCATTCCGCTTCACCATCGGGTCTTCGTCCGGAAAGATGGCTGCCGGGAACAAACTTCGTTGGGCCGAGATCTTCGTAGAGGTTATCAAGATAGTAGTGAGCGGTTGAGATGAAGATTGGGACTTTGACGCGCGGGTCTTCCAAAAGGTCCGCTGGCAGCGGGATAGGTAGCCAATCTATGTGTAGCCCTTGATCTGGACGGCCGGGCCCTGTTACCCAAGCCGTCATGCCGATGACGTGGCAGTCGGCACCGTGAACGGCTTCTGCTAATTCAATGACCGGAGCTTTGTCGAGGTAATGCAAAAACACAGGGTCGCGATTGAAGGCGTTATTGATATGTTTGTTAAGGAAACCGCTTCCGTTCTCCGGCAGGCTGTGTCGGTCGAAACTTTCAGGGATCGCAGTGAGTCGATCCATTGCCTCGCGAAGTTCCGCGAGTTGTGCGTCGTCAATAACCTTTGGAAGATAGGCATACCCATCTTCTTCCATCGCCTTGACTCGGTTTTCGAGGTCAGGGTAGGCAACGAGAGGTAAGGCTTGGCTCATTATCTTCTCCTTCTTATAGAAATAGAGTGAAAATAGAATCTTCTATTTGTGTATTTTATAATTTTCGAGGCTTGATGTCAACTTTTTTCCGAACAATTCGTTAGTAAAGTGCATCCAAAAGAGTGTAAATGTAAAAAAGAATAATAGTTACCACAAAAAGGAGAAATAGAAATGAAAAATGTAAACGCAACGCCCGAAGTCCATGAATCTGTAAAAAATGTTAATACGAAAGATACTGGTATCCGTGTGCAGGGTGTCGTATTGGAATCCTTACCGGGTAACTTGTTTCATGTGAAACTTGAGGAGAATGACCACAAAGTTGTGGCGTATCTCGCTGGGAAGTTGATGCAGCACAAAATCTGGGTGCTTCCCGGTGACCTGGTTACGCTCGAACTTTCTCCATACGACTTAACGCGCGGACGCATCGTCTGGCGGAATCCCGGTAATTAGCGGATGTTTTAGAGAGGTGCGCGGTTTCATGGCGGGTTTTGGCTGTGTCTAACTGCGCGCCTTCTCCTGATCAAATTGATTTCAATGCGCAAAGTGGGTCTAACTATGGAAGGAATTGTCATAAAAGCGAGTGGTGGTGCCTACGAGGTACAAGTTGACAAACAGTGTTATACGTGTACCGTGCGCCATCACCTCATTGAAGATGAGAAGAAACGGCTCGCTGAGACGAAAGAGATGCCGTACGTCGATTTAGTCGCCGTTGGCGACCGCGTGCGTATCTCAATCCCGACATCCACGGAACACAACGGCTACATCGAGGAATGCCTCCCCCGCGACACCCAGTTTGGTCGTACCCGTATGGATGGCTGGCGGCAAGTGATTGTTGCTAATTTAGAGATATTACTGATCATCTTTGCCGCTCGGCATCCGTCGCTGAAACTGCGGATGCTTGATAGATTCCTCGTTACAGCGGAGGCATCTGATGTAGAACCGGTGATCTGTATTAACAAAATGGATTTGGCGAAATTGGAGAATGTACAGCGCGAATTGAAATTATATGAAGAATTAGGTTATAAAGTGGTTTATACAAGTATCGTGACGGGTCTCGGCGTTGATAGATTACGCGAAGTGATGCGGCATAAGATTTCAGCGATTGTAGGTTCATCCGGGGTCGGGAAATCTTCTCTGCTCAACGCGTTACAACCGGGACTTGAATTGCGTACGGGTGAGGTGGATACGCGCGTCCATAAAGGTCGGCATACAACAACGGAAGTTATGCTGCTGCCGCTTGAATTTGGTGGGTTTGTTGCGGATACACCGGGCATCCGAACACTGGGTTTGCTTGAAATTGATGATGAACAGGGATTAGATATCCACTTTCCTGAGATGCGACCTTACATTCCAGAGTGTAAATTTGCGGCGTGTACGCACCAGCACGAACCGGCATGCGCCGTTAAACAGGCAGTTGAAATTGGCGATATCAGTCCACTCCGGTATGAGAGTTATCTCCGGATTTCTGGATTCAAGGAGGGGAGATATGAACGAAATACAGATAAGAGAAGAACAGACCGAAACCCGAGACGACGCAAACGCTGACCTTCGGAAGTGGTCGGATGCGATTAACAACTTGTTACGCATTATTGAGAGGAGTGAACGGAAACTTGGATACTTTCAGAACAGAGTAAAACAGGCGAAATTCATGGATCAGCCGAATCAGCGTAAGGTTCGGACTGCCGGTGCCCAAATAGGCGAGCACTCTGCCCAATTGGAGGATTTACGCAGTGAGTTACGGCAACTCGAACGGCTTTACAGCGGCGGCATTTCGCTCCGGCAGACCACAGAAAATGAACTTCGCCAAATTTGGGGATGGATCAACCGACCCGGCATCAGGAATCATCTCTACGCTGAACGGGTGTCGTTTGAGACATTTCTGGCGGATTGGCACCACTGGACGGCAGATAAAGATATGCATACGTTGGCTATTGAAATCCAGACGACACGCCTTATCATCGGGTTTATCCTCCTTCAATGTGATGCTGACACGGTTAATGTTAAATTCGTCATCATTCGTCCGGATTATCGCGCTCGCGGCTACGGCACTGATACACTCATTGAAACTGTCCGTTATGCGTTTGAGATGCTCGGTGCTGAGCATGTTACGCTGCAGGTATCCCCTGACAACGGCCCCGCGCTGATATGCTTTGAGAATGCCGGGTTTCAATACTTGAGTTATACTGATATGACGCGGCAGACTTACACGATGGGGATTGAACGGAGTGAATGGGCAGGCGATAAAGTCGTAGACGCGCAAGAAGTTGCACCGCAGTTAAGTGCGCCGCTCAAAGTGTTTTTTAATCCGGAAGAGTGATTTTCATATCTTTTAGATAAACATGCTCAAGTGCATTCGATGATAAGGGACAGAGGGAAAACCTCTCTGTCCCTTATTTTTTTGCTGACCTTTTGTGTAATGCTGTTACTTCCAAAAGTGCATCCAAAAGTGTGTATAGATAGCCAGATAGAATAATGTTATTTAGTTTTGTTTCGGAGGACACCATTATATGAGAACAGCGCGATTATTTTCTGCTACGTTTATCTTTTTGTTAACCACGGCTCTTTTTCTGCAAAGCGGTTCCGCGCAGGATTACACCCGATGGCGACTGCCTGAAGGCGCTATCGTGCGCTTCGGGCAAGGTGGAAGTCGTGATTTCGTGTTTCTTCCTGATGGTCATCGCCTGGCCGTTTCGAGTTCAATAGGTCTCTGGGTATACCATGTACGTACAGGAGAAGCACTGGATCTGGTCACCGATGAGCCGTTCATGAAAGATATCTGGAATATCATGGTTCTTAGTCCGAATGGCAGGACGCTTGCTGCTGCGAGTGATGGTAGGGTTTATTTATGGGATGTACAGGCGAACAGGTTGGAAAAAATTCTTGCAGGACACAAGGACAGGATCTATTCGTTAGCCTTCAGTCCGACTGGCGAAATACTCGCCGGTGGCAGTCGGGACACTACGGTTCGACTCTGGAATGTGGACACGGGTGCGTTGAAACAGACCTTCGTAGGGCACACGGATATGATCCGTCTGGTCGCGTATTCAAATGATGGAAAGACGTTGGCGTGCACCAGTTGGAAGGACAATACAATTCTTATTTGGGATGTGGAGACTGAAGAACTCCTAACAGCCATTACAGGACACACCGAGCGCGTCAATAGTATCGTCTATGCTCCGGATAGTCGGACACTGGCGAGTGGCGGACGGGATTCCAAGATTCGTATTTGGAATGTTAGCACTGGGGAGCTCCTGAAAACCTTTAGTGGCCATACAGATAGCGTGAGTTCTCTGATCTTTTCTCAAGACGGTGCGACACTGGTGAGCGGAAGTGGGGATGATACAATCCGTTTTTGGGATGTCCGTACGGGTGAGACCTTAAAAATTCTTAACGGGCATACGGATGGTATTTCTTCTGTGAAGTATTCGCCAGACGACAAGACAGTTGTTAGTGATGGATACGATGGGACGATCCGTTTTTGGGATGCAGACACCGGCGAACTCTTGAGAACTATCGCTCGACATACGCCTTCAGGGAGATCAATGACATTTTCACCGGACGGTAGAACGCTGGCAAGTGGTGAGTGGGGAGATCATGCGATTTCGTTGCGGGATGTCCAGACCGGAGAACGTACGAAAACTCTCATTGGACATACAGACAGGGTTCTTTCAGTAACTTATTCTCCAGATGGTAACATGCTTGCGAGTGGGAGTTGGGACGGCAAAATCCGTTTTTGGGATGTCCGTAGCGGGGAACTCTTCAAGACCATCACTGGTCACACGAAAGGTGTGCATTCTATCGCCTATACACCCGATGGTAAGTCCCTCGTGAGTGGCGGTTGGGACAATACAATCAATTTGTGGTATGTTGACACCGGACATCTCCTGCAAACGATCACTGGGAATATAACGGCCCCCGATTCAGGCATCGGAATTGGAGCTATTGCGCTCAACCCTGATGGGCGAACGCTTGCCGTGGCAACTGACGAAGAAGTGATTCGGTTATGGGATATACCCACGGGTAAAGTCAAAGCAATCCTCACGGGGCATAGAGTGAATACAGTTACATTTTCTCCAGATGGCACTATGCTTGTAGGTGGTGGTGGCGACCTCTATTTGTGGGATGTGCGCACCGGGAAATTGCTACATAATATCGTAAAGGCAAGGGGAAATATCTATGGTGTCGCCTTCAGTCCTGATGGACAGACAATTGCGAGTGCAAGCTGGCAGACGGTCGAATTGTGGAACACTGTCACTGGTGAACATATTGGCACTTTTACTGGGCATCCGGGTTGGAATAAAGCAGTAGTCTTCAGTCCAGATGGGCAAACACTTGCGAGTGGTAGTAGCTATGGCACCGTTATTCTGTGGGATATGAACCAGATTCCAGTTCCAGATCAATAGTGTCTTGAAAGACAGCGCAGCAACGTTTTTCTAACAAAATTTCTGTGATGTTGGTAGACTGAACATATTGAGTTATTACAACTATGGAAAAACGAAATGTTCATGGCAATGGAGAAAAACAGTGATAAACTTTTGTAACGTGCTAAATAGTTCGGCGAGTGTGCGGGTGCATGCGCATTGGGAACCGATTGCGGATGCTACATTTAATATGCACAACGATTCACCACAACTCGCTGAGATGTTTGATCTATCACCGTGCCACCGCGTCAAGGAATATGAAGTGGAGGATTTCAAGGTGTTCCTTCCACCCTCAACTGTAGCCGTAGGGGATGTATGGGCACTTGACCCGAACAGTATTGTCCCTTTCCTTTATCAGTTTCACCCGGGGGCAAGGGCTGATTTAGGTAACGGTGAAGAGGGTGCTTATGCGTGCTTACGGGCATGTTCTTCAGATTATGCGGAGATCACTTTCCGATTACATGCCGAATTTACACTGGGAAGTGATGCATATCAGGAGCCGCAACAAGAAAACGCTGAAGAGGCGTGGGAACGGGAGTCCGAAGCCAAGTTTATCCCATCGCAATATGTCGGACAGGTGTTCGTCAATTTGAAAAGAGGAACGGTTCGTGCGTTTTCGTTGGCACTCCCTGCACGCAATAGCAATGTTGACATCAACGCCTGTGGTGGTGCGGATATGGTCTTTGTGCCGCGTATGGAACTCCTCGCCATGGATGAGACTGACCGAGATGAAATTGCGTGGGAGACTGTTATCACGGCAGAAAAAGCACGCCGTTCATTAGAATTGAAGTTTTACCCATTCGCGAAGATAGACTGGCTGCCGATTGAGAAGGCAGTTGAACGTGCGAAAGCAACGCACCGCCCGATGCATGCGGTCCTGGTCTGGGGCTGCTTAGACGATGAATCTTGCTGAGCGAACGGCAAATATTTGAGGGCGGGTCCGCTCTCCGATTCAGAAGTGATAGAGACACTCAACGAAAAGTTTGTCAATACATGGGTGCTACTTAGGGAATTACCAGCACTGATAAGTGGTGCGAAAGGCGAGACACCGAGCCTTGTGGCTAAAAAAATGCAACAGCATTATACCGACTCTGTGGATATTCTGGCGTTGACTCCTGAGGCAGAGGTGATTATGCATCAGCCGGAGTCGGCGCTGCCTTATAGGAAGCCGTCGCAAGCATATTTAACGGTGTTAAAGCATTCTATAGCGGCATTTGAAGGAAGACGCACGCGTGTGGTGTAGGCGAGTCGGCTGGGACGTTTGAGTTGTTTCATCTAATCTTCGGGCAGGAAACCCAATGCTTTAGCTTTGGGAGGAATGCCCGCTCCTATTTTAATTTGACATTCGGTCTAAAATGTAGTATAATGAGAGTATCAGGTAGGCAGACAAGTTAAGCGTAATCGTAAGGTTACGTGTCTGCCTCTCACTTAACTGGAGATAAAAACCTGATACCTGATACCCCATGATTTTAACATTTAGATACCCTGTGTATCCTACGCAAACACAAGAGCAAACCTTATTGAAGTGGCTGGCTCACCTTTGTGAACTTCAGAACTCTGCGCGCCATGACCGCAAGGTTGCATGGGAGACTGAAGGTAAAAAAGTTTCTTGCAACGAACAGAAGAACAAATTGACAGTTGCCCGTAAAAAATATGCCGACTTCCGTGAAGTGCCACAGGATATGCAAGTGTGTGCCTTGGAACGCACGGACAAAGCTTACGACGGTTTCTATAGCCGGTGCGAAGAAGGTGCTGCGAAAAAGGGGTATCCAAGACACCGTAAACGGATTAGGTCTATGACGTGGAAACTTCGCAAATATCCAAAAGTTGTTCAGCGAAAGACAAAAGACACAGATAGAAAGGTCATAAAAGTTCGCCAGACGCCTATCCGTGAAACAGCCTGGAAACACGACCGACTCAAAGTGCCGGGGTTAGGTGAAGTCAAGATATACATGCACCGCCCGTTACAAGGTGATCCGAAAGAAGTTACACTCATCAAAAAAGCGAGTGGTTGGTATGCCCATATCTCTTGCGAACTTCCGGATACACCGAAGGTAGAACCCACGGATGCAATCGCGGTTGATATGGGGACGACCCACTATCTCACAACTTCTGAAGGCGAAAAAGAGGACAACCCGCGTTGGTATCGTCAAGCAGAAGGTCGGACACGAAAACACGCGAGGGACCTTTCGCGTAAGAAAAAAGGTAGCCACCGTAGAAAGAAACAACAACACAAACTCGCTTTACACCATGAGCGAACAACAAACAGACGTAAAGATTTTATCGGCAAACTCGTCTATAAACTCTATCACCACCAGAAAAATAATGTATTAGTGGCAGAGAACTTACGCGTATCTAATATGGTAAAGAACAAATATCTCAGCAAGAGTATCAGCGACGCGTCTTGGGCAACCTTCTTCAAATGGGGTGCCGACATAGCCGAAAGAGACGGTTTGCACTTCCATCAAGTTGATCCCAAGAATACCTCGCAAACTTGCTCTTGTTGCGGTCAGAAGTCGCCAAAGAAACTCTCTCTGGCGATACGAACTTTTAAGTGTCAGTTTTGTGGCACGGTTTTAGACAGAGACCACAATGCTGCGATAAACATACTTCTTAAGGCAGCTGCTGCCTTTCGTGGAGAGCGGTGGGTTACCTCCCTCTATGAAACGAGAAACAAAAACGAAGCACAAGACAAAGGCTTGCAGGAAGCAACACAGCTAACGTTGTTTCCTATCACAAGCCCAAGTCTTTAGGCTTGGGTAGTTGACGACGACACTGAACTTCCTTCAAAAGAGGATGCTGATGCAGCACTGGATGGTGCATGGAATGTTTCACCCGGTAGTATCGGACACATTTTTCACAATTTCAGGCGAGGTCGGCACTTCAAGTTAGTCGCTACGGGTGCCGACGCTCAAAAAGCCACTGCTTTTTTGGCACGTGTTTCTGTTGTTTCGGATTATTAGGACTTAACGTGAGTTTGATAAAGGCAGAAGGACTAGTAGTCTTTCAACTTTGAATCTGAGGGTAGGTTCGTAGTAGTGCGATTTATCGCACGTCAGCAACGGGCAATGAATTGCCCTACTACGAACAGGATTACCTATAAACTCAACATTGAAGCACTACTAGGTCAGTAAAAACGTTTTGTATTTGCTGAAAAGCGAACACTGGAAAGTTTCTGGATACTTACATATCCGCCAGTTGATACCGGTTTAGGGAGTTTACGTCCAGATGTTACCTTGGTGGATTGGAGTTTTATCATCGGTTACGTTTTGAGCCTGATAGCACTGCTGTTTACCTTTGATTCAATCTCTGGTGAACGTGAACGTGGCACCCTGCGATTGATATTGGCAAATGCACTTCCGCGTTACACTGTCCTGATTGGCAAATTTTTGGGGGCATTGATAAGTCTTAGCATTCCGTTTACGCTTGCGATATTGATGAACCTTTTGGTGATTTCCACATCAAGCGATGTCCACCTCACTGCTGAGGCATGGGGACGGTTGGGCATCATCTTCTTCATTGCGGTGCTTTACACGTGTCTTTTTCTTGCGTTAGGGCTGCTCGTTTCGGCGCGTGTGCAACGGAGCGCGGTGAGTCTGGTGATCCTCCTATTGGTTTGGGTTTCTCTTGTGGTTTTTATGCCGGGTACGCTCGCTGCGATTGCGGGGGATTCCGCATTGCCCAAGGCGACTCACGGACTTTATGCACGTTCATGGCAACTGCATTATGCGCTTGAGGATAAATATTCGTCTCGTTGGCGGGAGGCGCGTGGAGATTCAAGAAAAAGGATGGAGGTGGATGGTGCGTTCGTCTCTGAAGACGCTGAACAGCAGGAACACTTGCAGGAGGAACGCTTAAAACAACAGATTTCACAAGTGAACCGCGCACGCGCCATCACCCGATTGTCTCCTGTCACGATTTTCCAGCATCTCCTTGAGTCGTTCGCTGGAACGGGTTTCGAGCGGCACCAGCAATTCTTAGAGAATGTGAAAGTTTACGCCCGCGAATACCGAGAGTTTGTTGTTGACACTGATAAAGCGGATTCGGAAAGTCTCCATATCATTGGGGTTCGTGAAGGGATGTCAGAGAAACCCGTCAGTCCAGAAGCGGTTCCCAAATTTGAAGATACACTCAACTTTAGTAAAGATTTCAACATAGCGGCGATAGATTTGCTGTTGTTGACGCTATTTTTTCTTGTGCTTTTATCAGGCGCGTATCTTGCGTTCGTGCGCGTTGAGGTTTGAAACAAAATGATAACGACGCTTATTCGTTGAGAACTACTCAACGACCTATCTCCTAACCCGTTAAGCATTTTCAATGTCGGATTCGATGAGCAACTTGAAAACAAGATTGAGGAGTTATTGACATGAAAGCAGGACTATTTTTTCCCGTTATGCTTATCCTCTTATTAACCGCTGCTCTCTTTCTCCCGAGCAGCCCTGCACAAGATTACACCCGATGGCAACTGCCTGAAGGCGCGATCGCGCGTTTTGGGAAGGGCAAGCTCACCGATTGCGTCTATCTTCCAGATGGTCATCGCCTCGCCGTTTTGAGTTCGATCGGTGTATGGATATACGATGTCCGTACGGGTGAAGCACTGGATCTCATCACAGAACCCTTCACTGAAGATATGCGCCTCAGTCCTGATGGAAAGACACTTGCTGCTGCAAGTGACGGCAGCGTTTATTTATGGGACCTGCAGGCTAAGAAATTGAGAAGTGTTCTTGTAGGAGACACATACGGGATCCACCGATTAACATTCAGTCCTACCGGGGAAACGCTTGCAGGCGGAAATCGGGACAACGCAGTTCAACTGTGGGATGTCCACACCGGAGAACTGTTAAAAACCTTTGTAGGGCACACGGATCGTATCAACATGATAGCGCATTCAAAAGATGGGAAAATGCTGGCAAGTGTTGATTGGGAAAACAGGGCAACAATTCGTATTTGGGATGTGGATACCGGACAACTCCTGAAGATTATTGAGCATCCAGAAATTATTTTTAGTCTTGCATATTCTCCAGATGGGCGAAACCTTGTGAGTGGAGGGAGGGAGGGTCATATCTGTATTTGGGATACTGACACCGGAGAACTCCTAAAAAAACTCACTGGGCATGCGTATGACGTTAACTCTCTGATCTATTCAGAAGATGGCACTACACTTGTGAGCGGCAGTGGGGATAAGACAATCCGTTTTTGGAACGCGAGCACCGGTGAACTCTTGAAAACCCTTACCGGACATACCAATGGTGTTGATGCTGTCCTCTACTCACCAGATGGGAAAACCGTTACCAGTATGAGTGACCTCGAGGGAACGATCCGTTTTTGGGATGTACGGACAGCCAAACTCTTGAGGACGATCACCGGACATACCGGCTTTGGGAGAACGGTGGCATTTTCACCGGATGGTCAGATGCTTGCACATGGTGGAGTAGCAAACAACACAATTCCGATCCGAAATGTACAAAACCGACAACTTCTGAGAATCCTGACCGGACATACAGATACAGTTATTTCAGTAGCCTACTCACCGGATGGGCGAAACTTTGTGAGCGCGGATTGGGACGGTAACATTCGTATTTGGAATGTGGATACCGGACAACTCCAAAAAACGATAGAAGGACATACAAACGGTGTGCCTTCTCTCGTCTATTCACCGGACGGTACAACACTTATAAGTGGGAGTTGGGACAATACCATCCGTATTTGGGACGTTGACACTGGTCAGCCGCTACAAACCATTACGGGGGACATTACAGCACTGGAGCACCACCAAGAAGTCAGAGCTATTTCGCTGAGTCCCGACGGACAGACGATTGCCAGTATAACGAATGAACCAGTGATTCGGTTATGGGATGTGCACACCGGTAAACATAAAGACTCACTTGTTGGGCACACGAATGCAGTTGCTGCTGTCGCATTTTCGCCAAGTGGCACCGTGCTTGCAAGTGGTAGTGACGATGCCACAATGTGTTTATGGGATGTGGAAACAGGTAAACTGCTAAATACCTTCAAAGAACCTACAAAAAGTAGTGTTTTGTCTGTCGCCTTTAGTCCGGATGGACGCATACTTGCGAGTGGATGTGCTGGAGTGATTCGGTTGCGGGACACATTCACTGAGCGAAACACAGTTACCCTCACTGGACATACGACCTGGGTCCGGGCGTTAGCCTTCAGTCCTGATGGACACATACTTGCCAGTATAGACGAAGGTGGTGTGGTTATGCTATGGGATATGACCCAGGTTACATGGCAATAGCAATTTGCAAAAGCGATCTGCATCACTTTCCAACCCGAAAAGATATTTTTTCACTTTTTTTTCGCGAAAACATGCAAAAGTGCATCCGAAAATGTGTTTAAGTGAATCATTGTCATTTTTAATGGCGATGGTATCCTAATACCGCTTTATCGCGGTAGAGAGAAAAAGGAGGAAATTGTTATGTTAGCAAACCAGAGGAGGTGTGACACTTAGTGTTACGCCCTTGTGGTGTGACACTAAGTGTCGCACTCTTTGGAAAGGGACGGAGGGTTGAACTCTCTCTGTCCCCCATTTTCAAAGTATGCTATTTTCGGGTCAGGCTACGCGTCACGCGTCGAACCCAATTTTTATGGCATATTTTTGTGTTTTTTAGTATACTATTCAGAATAGTTTGCGAGCGGTGGTCGTTTTGACCCCCTTGCACCGTTTCAAACCACAAACAGAAAATAAGAAGGAGGAGGTACCTATAATGTTATTTAGAGTCAGTTTGAACCACGCTATAATTTATTTGAACGTATCCAGTTCAAGGCGATGGTGCCTCTGCCCATTATCATAATTTGATTGAGAATGGCATAGGCGCGATCACCTCACACTGAGGGAGTTGCTCTATCTATGCCCAGATTTAATCCAGATTTTTGGGAGATTCCGGTCCCGCCGGATTTTTTTGACCAGTTCACCACCGAAGACTATTTCTGGTATCGAGCCCCTGATGACGAATATACGGAAGCACGTCGTGCGAAGCGGCAGGCGGTCTTAGAACAGGTTCGTCAAATTATCGCGAAGGAGTTAACCGAACGTCAAACCGAGTGTATCCAACTCTACTTTTATAAAGGCAAAACACAGGAAGAGATTGGGAATATCCTCGGCATTTCTCGCCGTGTTGTGAGTCAGCATCTCTTTGGTGTTACACGGAACGGCAGGCAGGTAGGCGGTGCGATTAACAAAATCCGAAAGGTGTGTCGAAAACTCGGAATAGAGTTTCCGTAGGTGCAAGTGCGAAATCTGTATATTAATCTTACAAGTGCAATCCAATGTGAGAGGCGGCCGTGAAGGTTCCCTCTCGCTTGGAAGCACTTCATCAGCAGTTAGCATCAGGATTTGAAGATCCCTTCTACATGCGGATTGAAGGCCTCGGGTGTAGCAGTCCTCAACCCCTTTCCTTAAACCGATAGCCGACCCCATGCACCGTTTCAATATGCTTGCCGAATTCGCCGAGTTTGCGGCGAAGCCGACTCACATGCGTATCCACCGTCCGGTCGATGCCGTAATAATCCTGTCCCCATATCACATCCATGAGAATATCGCGCGTGAAGACGCGTCCGGGTGACCGTGCGAATAGCGTGATGAGTTTAAATTCGGTAGCGGTCAGGTCAATTGGACCGCTCTCGGTAAGTACCTGATGTTTATCGAGATCGATTGTTACGCCATGCGTTTCGATCCGTTTGGTGCTTTCCGTCTGTTTACCGATTTGGATACGGCGTAGTACAGCAGATACCCGTAGGACGACTTCCCTTGGACTAAAAGGCTTTATGATGTAATCATCCGCGCCGAGTTCTAATCCAGCGACCCTATCTTTTTCTTCTGTTTTTGCTGTTACCATCACGATAGGAATATTTTTAGTCCTTGGGTCGTTCTTTAGTAAGCGACAAACAATCATTCCATCAACTTCCGGGAGCATCAAATCCAATAAGATAAGGTCCGGTGTTTTCTCAACAGCCCGCTGCAGGGCATCTGCGCCGTTTCGGACATAATCTGTTTTGAAGCCTGATTCTTGTAGGTTATATCGTAATAAATCCGCGATATCGCGTTCATCTTCAACAATTAAAATTTTTGCATCCATTTAGATTTTCCTTTTTACTGCCTGGGTCTACACCGACAGCAATCTCTTGGAACTCAGTATCCGATGGGTCAACGTTTAGACGCACACAGAAAATATCGTTATTCCAAATAGGTCACCTAACCCCTACGGACGAGAGGACCTCGCCCCTACGAGAAACACGGAGTCTCGTTTTATCAAACTCACGTTATTTTAACAAATGACGCAGATAATGTCAATTTTATAGTGGATCCTGTAATTACTTATACCCTTGCCTCGTTATGTGAACTTGTGAATGTGTGTCTCATGAATGAAAAAATAGTGAAAATGAGTGCAAGATATGCTATGATTTAACAAAGATTCAACAAAAACCAAAAGAGGTGATGACTCATTAAAACGTTAATAGATATACTTTGTCGTCTGTCAAGACCGACTTGGCGATCGATTTTTTGTTTTGTCTGTTTGCTGACAGTGTTTACCTTTTCTTCCCGAGATGGGTTCAGTATGCGCGGATTCACAGCAGAAAATGCCGTTACGCAGCAGCTATATGAGGCTGACTTTAAAGCACTGGTTTCAGCGGAAAGGTGCAAACATCGATTACGACACCTAACTGAAGAGCCGCATCTTGCCGGGACCGAGAATAGTCGCAAGGTAGCGGAATACCTTCGCACGGAATTTGCAAGTTACGGCTTGCAGGTTCAGATGTATGAATATTATGTGTATCTTCCGCATCCGGTTGAGGTGCATGTAGAACTTGTTTCACCTGGCGAACATCTCGCCGTTGGCAAAGAAGCGAGCTGGGAATGGGATAAAGATTCTTATGAAACAGAGATAGTGCCCGGATACAACGCCTATTCACCGGATGGGGATGTAACAGCGGAACTTATCTACGTCAACAGAGGGCTGCCTGAAGACTACCAAATTCTCAAAGAACGCGGTATTTCAGTGGCAGGGAAAATCTGTATTGCCCGATATGGCGGGAGTTATCGCGGTGTGAAGGCGAAAGTTGCAGGCGATAATGGTGCTGTTGGATTAATTCTGTATTCAGACCCTGCTGATGATGGATATATGCGCGGCGATGTCTACCCTCGGGGGCCGTGGCGTTCAGAGGATGCGATACAACGTGGCACAGTGAAGTACATCTTCCAGCATGCCAGCGATCCACTGACACCCGGCTGGGCATCGACTAAAGATGCGGATAGACTCTCCATCGCGGAAGCGACAGATCTCCCGAAGATCCCTGTAGTCCCGCTTGCTTATCGAGATGCCAAACCGTTTTTGAAAGCACTTGCGGGCCCGAATGTGCCTTCAGAATGGCAAGGCGGTTTGTCTTTTGCTTATCATATCGGCCCAGGGCCGGCGAAGGTACGCCTTAAGGTGCGTTGTGAACACAGCAACCGTCCGATTTACAACGTCATCGCGACATTAGAGGGAACCGACTATCCGGACCAGTGGGTAATCTTGGGGAACCATCACGATGCTTGGGTTTACGGTGCAGCGGACCCGGGCAGCGGTACAACTGCATTATTAGAGGTCGCGCACTGTTTGGGTGAGCTTGCGAAGAAAGGTGTGCGCCCGAAGCGGACAATCGTTTTCGCTGCATGGGATGCTGAAGAGTTCGGCATCCTCGGTTCAACAGAATGGGTTGAGGATCTGAAATCGACGCTGCAGGAAAAAGTGATTGCCTATCTTAATGTAGATATTGCCGCGACGGGTGGACGGTTCTATGTCAGCGCGATCCCTTCACTACGCGAGTTGATTCGCGAAGTGACACGGCATGTAGTTGACCCGGGGACGCTGAAACCGGTTTACGAGCGTTGGAAAGTCGCACAGGACAAGGAGATACCGCAAGTCGGTAACCTTGGAAGCGGTTCAGATCATTCGCCATTTGTTGGGCATGCGGGCATCCCGGCAGTCAGTATGGGATTCGGTGGTGCTTACGGTGTCTACCACGCTATGCAAGATAATTTTTACTGGATGGAACATTTCGGTGATCCGACGTTCCAGTATCAAGCGGCGATGTCGAAAATCTGGGGAACCCTTGCTTTGCAGCTGGCTAACGCTGATATTTTACCTTTTGATTATGAGACCTACGCGACTGATCTGATGACACCGCTGAAACTGTTGCAAAATTCCGGTTCAGACAACAAAATTGCTAAAGGCATTAAAGCGTTAGATGATCTCCTCACGGAATGGCAACAAGTGGCCGGTTTGTTGAACCAAGGGCTTGTGCGTTATCTTGCTTCCGATGATCTGTCTCGGATTGCGGAAATCAACCAGCAGTTGTATCAGTTGGAGCGGGAATTGACGAGTGAATCGGGGTTACCACTGCGTCCGTGGTTTAAGCATCTGATCTATGCCCCTGGGCTTAATACCGGTTATGCAGCGGTCGTTTTCCCTGGGGTCTTAGATGCTATCGAGCAAGGAGATGATGCCGCGGTACATGCAGAAATTGATAAGTTGGTTGCAGCGTTCACACGGATGATTCGGGGGATTAATGAAATCCGAGAGATGTTGTAATTAATTGTGGTTTGAGGGTGTGACGGCTACGGCTGATGTCGCTTGCAACATAACAATATCGCCAACTTGAAAAGGACAGTTGTAATTGGTCTGAACGAAGTAGTCCTGTCCGTCTATTTCAACACGATAGGTGAGATCGTGTCCTTTAAACGCTTGCCCGACGATCCGTCCGTTTTTTGCCCCGGTCCGCCAAGCACCGGGTGCCATCATCTTTAGGCATTCAGGACGAATTGAGAGAAGCGCGTCGCCGTCGGTTTCAGCGTCCACCTTTACGCGTCCGAACTGGGTTTGGGCAGTTCCGTTTTTCACGTGTGCGTGAATGAAGTTCGTCTGTCCAATAAAAGAAGCGACATAATCCGTCTTCGGATAGCGATACACTGCTTCAGGTGTGTCAATCTGTTCAAGCGATCCGTCTTTCATCACGCCCAACCGTTCAGCGAAACTGAACGCTTCCTCTTGCGCGTGTGTGACGAGTATCGCAGAAATGCCTTCGGCTTTCAGGAGGGTACGGACTTCTTCACGGGTTGACTGTCTTAACCCTGGGTCAAGACTTGAGAAGGGTTCGTCTAAAAGGAGGAGCTTAGGCCGTGCGATAATTGCGCGTGCAAGTGCGACGCGCTGCTGCTCACCGCCGGAGAGGTGGTGTGGCATCCGTGTCTGTAGGTGCGTCAAACCGACCATACGCAGTACGTCTAAGGCTCGCTCGCGTCTCGCTCTTTTGGTTGCTTTTCGGAGCCCGAAGGCGACGTTCTCAAGGACACTTTTGTGTGGGAAGAGGGCATAATCTTGAAAGACGAACCCAATGCCGCGCGCTTCCGGTGGAAGATGGATTTCGTTGCTCGCGAGGATCCGTTTCTCCATAGCGATTGTGCCAGCGTCTGCCTTCTCAAAGCCGGCGATCAGACGCAAGGTGGTGGTCTTTCCGCAACCACTGGGTCCCAACAGAGCGAAGATTTCGCCAGGGTACACACTGAAGCTAATGTTTTTAACGATTGGGGGTTGGTTCGCTGTGAACCCTTTTGTAATTGCGTTTACGGTGAGTAGTTGCGTTGGCATTAGGTTTTTGTCTCATCTTGATTGTTGATTGCGTTGATGCTGTCCGTTTATCACAATTATATAACGAAATATCCGTTTTGTCAAATCAGACGTTTTTGGTTTTCAGTTATCGGTGCTTAAAGTGTGTGTCCTGCGCCAGAGGATGGCATGTAGAGGTTCAAAGCGAAGCTGATGAGGCTTAGGATACTGCGCGGGATGTAATCGCCTAAAACGAGTCCGAGGAAAAACGGGATCGCTTTACGATACGTCTGCCATCCCCAAAACCGCAGGATAAGAAACTTGATGAGCCAACTCACCATTACGGGGAACCAGAAATAGATGAGTCCGCCCCAGGATGCGCCTGACAGCACGTAACCCGACGGGTGAAGTGTCCACCACAACAAACGTGTCCGCAAGAAATGGAGCAGAAACACAAAACCGAACCCACCCGACATAAAAGCGACTGCGCTGATATCGGGTTCTTTCGGATGCTGTAGCCAACTCTGCAGCGGATTGAAACTCTCCCATCCGAATCGTCCGACAACGCCTTGGCATTGTGCAAGTACGCCGTATTGGTATGCCACTTGAAGATAGGTCCAGAAGGTCGCTAATGCGCCGACTCCGATAGCGAGTGCCATGCCTAAGAGCAAGGTTTTGCCGGGCATCCCTGAGCGTTCGCCAATCCGTAGCGATTCCATCTGGTTCGGCATCGGGTGTGAACGGTTGCAACGGTTAAAAGCGTAGAGGAAGGTCATTATAGTGAGGTTTGCGCCTCCCAATTGCCGCGTCCCGAACATACTGACCATCATCTGTCGTGGGTTGATGCCGATGACTTCGTGGTAAGGTGGGCCGAGTTCGGCACGCACGCGTCCGATAGCGATTGCAAATGCGATAAACAGTGCATAAAACACACTGATTGCCCATAGCGACATGCCCGCCGCGTAGCAGAACCCAAAGACGAGTCCGATACTCAACACCGTCAGAATAGCCACTGTCCGATAGGTGAACGGTTCTCTGCTATCGTCTCCGCGTTCGCGCCCGATGACATGTTGGAAGAAGCGAGCGAAATGCCGTCGGCTCATCCAGAGTGTCAACACAGCGATGCCTACCCATGCCCCCGAAGCCCGGTCATTGAGATGCAGGACGCTAATATTCGTGACACCGACTGCGCTGGCGATGACGCGTTCTGCCCGTGTGAGCCAAAAGAAGAACCATGTTGAAAATGCAAGGTCAAGTGGCATAAAGTAGGTGAGTCCAACAACAGCGAGATTAAAGGACATAGAGGCGTAGCCGATTGCGTTCCAAGGGCGTTCTGTGAAATGCCGGTCAAGTCGGTAGTTCGGTGGTAGGGCAGGAATGATGGGAAATATGTCGTGCAGCCCGGCCATCACGCGTAGAAGGGCAGCGATCCCAAATCCGAACCAGAGGGCACGGGATCGGAAAAAACTGCGATTCGTCGTCATCTGCAGTGGCAGTTGCGTTAGCGGGAAGCTGAGTTTTTCACGTTCCATCCACTGTTTACGGAGGAGCAGCCCTAAACAGAGCAATGAACCGTAGAGGAGAAAAATAAAGCCTGACCAGAGGAGTGCGGGTCTAATCCAGATGCGGAGATGTTCTGCCCAATAGATGCTGGATTCGCCTTCATAATAACCGGCTAAAAACTCGAACTTGTGGACTGTGAGCCATGCTGGAATGTGGTGTAGAAAAAGTTGTGCCCATTCGTTTTCAGGACTTGCGAACCAGAAAGGATGCGCGAGCGTTCCCATTAGAATCGCCATCATCGCATGTCCTGAGATCGTGGAGACCATAGTCACCATTATATAGATGAGTAGCAATTCTGCAGCGGTGAACGCGATACGGGGTGAAAGTTTACGGAGTAGGACGTTGAACGCCATAAGCACAACGAGTGTGAAAACGGCGTTGGAAAACGGGGATACCAGTGTGTAGACTGCATACCAAAGTTCGCTGGCGATTCCGACCCAATAAGCGTTAACGACGACTAAGATTAATCCGACGATAAGTGCTTTTTTGGTAATGACATCAGGAGGGTTCGCGGTTCTGGAATTCATGTGTTGTCTTCAAGTGCTCGCTGCCCCGAATGAAAGTGAATGCGATGGCTCAGCGCAGCCATCAGATATTAAGCAGATTTACGCATAGTGATCGCAGTTGCTAAACCTCTATGCGTAAATCGTGATGAAGTCTGCTATGGACAGGGGTAGCTTTGATAAAATTAGCTATTCCTCAGTTGTGGCTTCAGGTTCTACAAGTGTATTTGCCTGTGTCGTTGAAGGTGGTTCTATCTCTTCGGGTGGGTCGAGATACTTTTCAACTTCATTGTTATTAATGATACGGATTGCCTCTCGCAATTGTCGGTCATGTGCTAAATCGACGATCTGATCAATACCAACATGGAAGTTAAAGAACCGCTCGGCGCGCTGTTTCAACCATTTTAGGCTCACATGAATACGCTCTTTTTCGAGCATTTGCTGGAGTTTGGGAAGTTCCGGTTCGAGTAAGGAAAAATCTTTGGGAATTTCACCAGGGTCGGTGTAGTGATCATCGATCCATTTTGTGACGAAATCTCTGAGCGTATCGCTCGCGTCCACCTTTCTGAGCATGATGCCTTCCATTTCGTCAAGGGTCTCATCAGTGATAGAGACTTGCGGGGTGATACCTACTTCGTCAATTGAGGTGCCGTTTGGTGTATAATAGGCGGAGATCGTGAGCGACATAGAGGCGCCGTCTAATAATTCGTAACGTTTTTGGACGACCCCTTTGCCATAAGTTTTTTGCCCAACGAGGATGCCGCGGCGCGTATCCTTAATCGCACCGGCAACGATTTCGGAAGCACTCGCGCTAAATTCATTGACGAGGACAACGAGCGGGATATCTGACGGGCAGCGGAGTTCAGATGTTGCTTTATACGCCTCATTAAATTCACTTTTTCTCCCTTTTGTTGAGACGATAATCCCTTCATTAATAAAAGCATCGGCAATGTGGTAGGCAGCGTTCAGCAATCCGCCTTGATTGTCGCGTAAGTCCAAAATGAGTGCTTTCATACCAGCATCTTTATGTTCCTCAAGCGCGTTGTTAAAGTCTTCTTCTGTGCCTTCATTCCGTCTGCTGCCGATAAAACCTTTGATTTGGATATAACCGATATTGCCGTCAAGCATAGTTGACTTGACGCTGTTGATAGGGATTTTACCGCGTGTGAGTGTTACGTCGAAAGGGTCAATGAATTTGCGTTGGACTGTAATTGTCACATCGGTACCGACTCTGTCTCTCAGTAAATCGACCACATCGTCGAGTGTCATCCCAGTTTTTTCGCTGAGGTGAATGCGCTGCCCATTAACTTTGGTAATGTAGTCTCCGGCTTGGAGATTCGCACGCGCGGCGGGTGTATTGGGTATCGGCTTAGAAATTTTGATGAATCCTCGATGATCCGGGTAAATCTGAACACCCAGTCCTCCAAATTCTGCGTTGTAAAGATTTTCGACAGCCCGTTGATGCTCGCGCCTTAAGACATAATAGGTGTATGTCTCTCCAAGTGATGCAAGCGCGCCTTTAATCGCGCCACGATACATCTCGTTGGTGTCTTCTATCGGTTTATAACTATTTGCCTCGGCAATTTGGACGACTTGATCCAGGGTATCAAGTAGCATCGTTTTCGTGACGCGCTCATCTCCACTTATCGCATTTTTTTCACCGGGATTAATGAGCAAGAACGGGATACCGATAGCGAGGACTAAGACGATGAAGGACAAAGTGTATCTTCTCATGAGAATTTCCTCTGTGTTTTAGGATTTGGTTAATGTTCCTTTTTATTTTAACACGGATACAACATTCCTGCAATAGATTTTTTATGAGTCGTCCGTCTTCATGTCAGTTATCCGTCTGCATGGGGTTGTGTTTTCCAGCGATTGTGAAGCCATAGCCACTGCTCCGGGTATTTATGGATATAGGTCTCCAGTTGTTCAAGCATTTGTGCCGTGTATAATTCGACATCTCGCTCAAAATCGTCGGAAGGTTCGGTGTAGATAGGCGATGAAATATAGACGTGGTGGCGGTCGTCGGGTTGGCGTATATCGAGTGAAAAGAGGAGCGGTGCCCCGGTCTTGAGTGCGAGTACAGCGGGCCCGCGAACTGCGGCAGCCGGTTTTCCAAGAAATTCGACGAATACGCCTTCTGGACCAGCGTTCTGATCGGCGAAAAATCCGACG
The DNA here is from genome assembly GCA_951828385.1 of uncultured Poribacteria bacterium. GTDB lineage: Bacteria > Poribacteria > WGA-4E > WGA-4E > WGA-3G > WGA-3G. The sequence goes on along the minus strand of OX639973.1, from coordinate 36,523 downwards.
GCTTGGTTGTTTTTAAGGGCACGCAACGTTTCTCGGACTGCCTGCTTCCGTGGAATCAATTCCAGGCTCATCTGTTCGCGATGCCGGGAAATATAGGTGTTGAGTAGATCGTTTTTCAGAGGAAAGGCGATGGCTTTCGCACGGTCTGGAATCAGCGCACCATATACCAATGATAGGAGTTCCCAGTTCCCGAAGTGTGCGAGGAACACAATCGCGCCCTTCCCTGCTTCCAAAGCGGTGTAGAGATTTTCTCTGCCATCTACGGTAACTTCGTTCCAAATATTTTTGGCGTTGCGTTTGGGAAATCGGAGGAATTCGATGCAGGTTTTGCCGACGTTGATGAAACTCGCCTTGCAGATTTTTGTGCGCTGCGCTGCCGTGAAATGGTTACCGAATGCGATCTGTAAATTGTTCAAGGCAATCTCCCGCCGTTTTTTGATGAGATAATAGTATAGCAGTCCTATGCCGCGACCGAGTTGTGTTGCCCAGCCTTTCGGAAGGCGACGGCACCCCCATCCGAAGATAACCACTATCCCGTATATCCATCTATCTTTCCATTTACGACGCGCATTCGGCATCCCATTTTCCTTTGTACATGAATCCCATAATAGATAGAGTATACCACATCTATTTGTTCTAAGGCAACGTATTCGTTTCTATGTTCGTCCGATTGAATGTTCCTGACTTGACACGAAGCAGCGAAACCTATAGAATACCTTCATAGGGGAACGTTAAGGATTTGATATTGAGATGCGGGTCCGTAATTCATAGGATTTGATGTAAAGCGTGAAATGTGGTAGAATAGGTAAAGATAATAACTTCTCTTGGAACTGGAGGGCTTATGAACGAACGTAATGATTTGGTACAGTCAGATAGTAATGAAACGGCTTCTACGCCGCTGCAACCGATGTCTTTCGTAGATATTCTTGATGGGATGTTCCTTCTCTATCGAAACCACTTTCGGCTATTTTTGGGGATGGTCGCTGTCTATATCGTCATAGGATTCGGATTAGATTTAATTTCGGTTTCTGCTGTGTCTGGTATGGCACCGGTTACGAGTATAGTCATAGTAGTATTCACTGCCATCGGTAGTTTTATCGTGTCCTTTTTGGTGGTTGCCGGATTGGCTTATGCGAGCGCACTGGTGTACTTAGAGCGGGATATAACCGCTCAGGATGCCTTACAACAAGCGTGGCGACGTTTTTTTACGCTGCTGTGGAGTGCGATTCTCTGGGGATTAGTCGTCGGCGGTCTATCTATTACTATTATTGGAATTCCATTTGCAATCTATTTCTCAGTACGCTGGGGGCTCTACACACTTCCCGTCCTGTTTGAGGGGACGACTGCAAGGAACGCTTTACGGCGCAGCACGGAGTTGGTGAGAGGCACTTGGTGGCGGGTTTTTGGAATTATGTTAGCCGTTTCTGTGATTGCTTTGATGATATCATTTATTCTTGAGGTTTCTTTTGGGTTCATCCTCACCTTAATAGGCGTTGCTGAAATCGAAGGCGGTACGCCTTGGGATACGATCCGTCGTCTATTTATGCCGATGCCGAACGAAGTTGGGTGGTTCGCTTATGCAATTCGACGTTTTGTAAGTGTGACTCTCGCTGGACTCGCGATGCCGATTGGGATTATCGGTTCTGCACTGCTCTACTTTGACCTCCGGATTCGGAAAGAGGCTTTTGATATTGAGATGCAGGTGACGGATTAAGTATTTGCACATACACTTTTCAAACACACCGGAAGGGAAACCGGAATGGCTGACAACCCACGCGCGAAACTTGCGCGAACAATTTTCACACAATATCAAGAGCATTGGGGATTGCTCTGGCGTATCATGTTACCGATTGCTATTATTGCAACCGTTTTGGAAGTTGTGGTATTTTTTCAGAGTGTCACACGCGTTGAAAAGTATATTGATGCGACATTTCGCGAAAATACCTATATAACTGTTGGTAATGTTAACACAATCAGGGGCGTTCATCCGACGATGTCGCTGCCGAAAAATGACGCTTCAGCAGAAGCTTCTGAACCTGCTGTCAGTTGGGGGGTCCTGCCGATTCCGTATGTCACTTCAACAGCGCGTGACGGCAGCATTACATGGAACTGGGGGATCAATTTCCGAAGTTTTGGCGAGGGCCCTCTAATTCTTCTGCTGCTAACGCTCTGTCCGCTATCTCTTGCTGTTGCTCAGATATCGCGTGGCTCGACACCACAGGCATCAGTTTCTTTAACGGCTCGTGATATATGGCGGCAGACTGGGCGCAAGTTCTTGGGCGTTTTGGGTGCCTCGCTGCTTTTCGTCCTGATTACGGATGCAGGTGCTTATCTCCATCTGGCAATCTCATGGTTGGCCCACGCGTATCGTCCTATACATGAGAGCCTATCAGACTTGGTGTTAAGTCAATACCTATTTGGTATACTCGGGCTGCTTCGGTGCTATCTTCTTGTAACGTTGAGCCTCTACAATCTGTGTCTCATCCTTGAGAACACCTCCATTGTAGGTGTTTTTCGCCGCAGCCATGCCTTGGTGAGTGGGGCAAGGTTGCGGTTTTTCGGGGTCTATCTTCTAACGGGTTGGATCGCCTCGGTTATGACTTCTGTAGCACTTGGTGCCGTCTTATTGGCATTTTCTGTGTTTATTCCTGATCTTGCACCGGTTCGCGATGCGTTGTCACCACTGAGATTCTTAACGCTGTTCATCGGCGGCGACATTGAGGTTGTCCTGCCGCAGTTATTGAGTGTGCCAGTTACGGTAGCAATTCTTGTTGTTAAGGGGTTGATTGCCACCTTTTTGGTGCCGATATGGGCGATTTTAACGACACATCTCTATTTTGAACGATTGGACGCAACAAAAGAGGCAGTGTAACTGTGAAAAAAAGCATCGGTATTTGTATGATAGTGTGTCTTATGAGTCTTCCTGTCCACTTGGCATTAGCAGCAGAGGAGCAGACACTTCGCGAAGAATTGGAGACACGCCGTTCGAGAACAGAGGTTTCTTACGAGAAATACCGAGACGAGTTGGAGAAGATCCTTAATCCTCGGAAATGGGATGCTGACCTGAGATATGTGTTGTTTCCGCTGGGTGCCATCGCGTTGGGGGTAGTCATTATCTTTTTTATTCGACAAATCCGGATGAATTTGATTAGCGAAGCACACGATGATGTTACAGAAGCCGCGTTAGAACAAGTGGAGACAGAAAGGGCAGCACTCGCACGCGCAGAGACAGCAGAGGCTGCAAACGACTTTCGCGGGGCACTCCGTTTTCTCTATCTCTCCGCGATTTTGCATCTCCAAGAACGCGGGGTACTGCCGTACGATAAGAGTCTGACGAATCGTGAGTACCTCCACCAAGCGCAAGTGGATATTGACCTCCACACTGCGCTCGGTCCTGCGATTACCGTTTTTGATGAAGTGTGGTACGGACACAAGCCGTGTGATGCGGAGACTGTGACGAGTTACCGAGATCTGCTACAAAACGTTTATGCAAGGCACTAAATTTATCACCCGCTCGCAACCGAAGGCGAAAATGCGAATTGTCCGAACATCAATACTCAGTGTTATTTTACTTGCGTTTGCTTGTTTCCTGAATTCGTGTGATTCACCGGGATATGGCCCGGTGCTTCACCAAATTTTGAACAAGTTAAAGTTCCGTGTCGCTGAAATATCGGCGGCGTATCCGGCGCGTCTGGATAGGTGCGAGGTACTATTCCTGCAAGCCCTTGATAAAGCCCCTACAGAAAAAGAGGTTCGGGACATCCAAGGTTTCGTCAACACTGGAGGCACCTTAATCGTGGCTGGGAACAATAAAGTATTGGACGGTCTTTTTTCGGCTTACGGTTTAGAACTACAAGAATTAACAGCTCGGTTGGAATACTCAGAACGCATTATAGAAGCACCCCTGTTTCCAGAGCATCCGGTAGACGAAGTTCGTACGGGTACAGACTTTGTTATTGAGGCTATAGGACGTGAAGTCGTTGTGCTTTACGGCAGAGAGGACGATGCGACGATTGTAACGCTGAGCCCCGGAGTAGGACGCGCCTATTTTATTGCGTCCGATTATCTGTTTACCAGAAGCGGGCTGCGGCATGATGGTAACGCTGCGTTCCTCTACAATTTGATGTCAACGCTCCCCCGCAATGCGCGAATCGGTCTCGCTGACAGAAGATACTATACGCTTGAAACAAAGCCGCCGAATGCGTTTGTTGCGTTCGTGTTTAGAACACCCGGCGGTTTGGGTGCTATCTATATCTGCCTGACGTTTTTCTTGTTTTTGGTGCTGCGCGGTCGGCGGTTCGGCAAGCCTTTGGATGCCGAGGAAAAAAATAGACGCTTGAGTGCCGAATACGTCCACGCGATGACGGCGCTATATCAGAAAGGCAATACGCGTACAGCGGTTTTAAGACACATTCGTGAGCGGTTCAAGGCTGACCTTGGTGCCCGTTGGCGTGTCAATCCGAATTTGGAGACAGCGACCTTTTTGGAGGAATTGGCACTGCGCGGTGGTGTTGATGAAGACGGTGAACTCAGACATCTGATGGTGGACTTGGATGCGTCTATGAATATATCGGAGGCACGGCTGCTTGACATTGCGCGGCGCGTTGAGACTTACTGTGAAACCGCGAAGATCGGGAGGACAAAATTGAGTGTCGGTCGAAGTTTCTGAATTAAAGCCATCAGCGGTCGGCATTCCGTTGTCAGCGATTTCCTCTGATGAAAGAAACCCCTAAATCCCCCTTATCAAGGGGACTTGCAACTTCCTGTCGTTGAAAGGCGCTTTAATATATGACTAATCTCGTTCAAACTGTTTTTGAGAAGATGAAACAAGAGGCACAAAAAGTTATTGTCGGACAGACAGAACTCTTTGAGCTTGTAGTGGTCAGCCTGTTTTCAGGCGGACATGTATTGTTAGAAGGTGTTCCCGGGACCGCAAAAACACTGATCGCCAAGACATTAGCGATGATAGTATCCGGGGAATTCAGTCGTGTCCAATTTACGCCAGACCTGATGCCGTCAGATATTGTCGGTACCAGCGTCTATGATTTGACGACGAACCAATTTAACCTAAAGCGCGGTCCCGTTTTCACGAATGTGCTGCTCGCGGATGAGATCAACCGCGCGCCTGCGAAGACGCAATCTGCGCTGTTAGAATGTATGGAGGAGCGGCAAGTGAGCATTGATGGTGTGCGTCATGTGTTATCACCACCCTTCATGGTATTGGCGACGCAAAACCCTATTGAATATGAGGGGACCTACCCGCTCCCTGAAGCACAACTTGACCGGTTCCTGTTCAAATTACGCGTTGATTACCCAGTTGCCGAGGTCGAGACACAGATTCTGATGAACTATCACCAAGGGTTCGACGCGACTCGCTTGGAAGCGGTAGGGGTCGAAAGTGTGATTGATAGCCCGTCACTTCAGGAGTGTCAGAAAGAAATTCAAGCGGTGACCGTAGAGGATTCGATCTTCAATTACATCGTCGGTTTGGCAACAGCATCGCGTAATTCCGATGAGTTGGTTTTGGGTGGGAGTCCGCGCGCTTCGATCGCCCTCTTATTGGCGAGCAAAACCTACGCTGCGCTTCAAGGACGAGACTATATCCTGCCTGACGATGTTAAGTCTCTGGCACCGCATGTTTATCGGCATCGCATTTTGCTGAAACCTGATGCCGAAATTGAGGGGTTAACGCCAGACGATGTAATTGATCGGCTGCTTGCAGAGGCAGAAATTCCGCGTTAGGTACAAAGATGCATTTTAGCAACCGTCTCCTCATCTTCCTACTTCCAGTAGCGATCCCGATTGTGCTTTACAACGTCTCACCGAATCTGCTGTTCGTCGGTGGTGCCTATCTGGTGGTGTTGTTTGTCGTCGGTGCGATAGATTACGTTACCAATCCGTTGTTCGGAAAGGTTGAGATCAGTCGTGAGATGAATTCCAAGTTCTCGTTAGGTGTGGAGAATATCGTGACGCTGAAGGTTACCAACCGCTCTCAGCATCAGCTCAGGCTCCGTATCAAAGACGATTTTCCCGACGAATTTTTGTATGAGACGGTACACCACGATTGCCGTGTGTCGCCGATGCACGCTACAGATATAGCGTATCGTCTGACACCGCTACGGCGAGGGATTTACCAGTTCGTGGATATTCATCTGCAGTGTTGGGGTGTTTTGGGGTTGATTGTGCGTCGCCGACGGATTCCGGCATCGGCGGAGATAAAGGTTTATCCGAATCTACAGGCGGTGCGGCAGTATGAACTCTTAGTAAAGCGCGGTATGCTTCACCAAATCGGGCTTAAAACGTCCCGTCAATTCGGGGAAGGTACAGAGATGGAACGGCTGCGTGAATACTCACCAGACGACGATTTCCGCCGTATTGATTGGAACGCGACTGCGCGTCAACGGAAACCGATTGTCCGCGAATTTGAGACCGAACGGAGCCAAGATGTCGTGATTATGTTGGATACGGGTCGGCTCATGGCATCACCGATTCTTTTAGAAACGTCTACACTGCCTGCTGCAGCATCGGCGACACAAAAGGCGATGCTTAAATTGGATTACGCTATTAATACAACGCTGATGACGGCTTATGTGTCAATGCTGAAGGGTGATAAAGTCGGATTGATCGCTTTTGCGGATAGGGTTCACCAATATCTCGCGCCGAAGCCGGGCAAAAAGCAGTTTCTGACGATGTTAGAGACCATCTATGCGCTCCCCGTTCACCCGGTTGAGCCGGACTTTGCGGAAGCGTTCAAATATCTCGCTTTCAAACAGCGCAGGCGCGCCCTGATTATCCTTTTTACGGACATCTTAGACAGTGATTCTGCTGAAGGGATCGCTGCCTATGTTTCGCAGCTTTCCAAGCACCATCTCGTTGCCTGCGTGACCTTGACAGATTCGGGTATCGTTGAATTGGCGGATCAGAAGACCAAAGATTCCAAATCGGTCTATCAGAAAGCGATTGCCGAGCGGTTATTGCAGGAGAAGCAGGCGACGTTAGAAATCCTGCGCCGTCAGGGTGTTATCACGATTGATGTGCCAGCACACCAGTTGACGATCGCGGTGGTGAATAAGTATTTAGAGCTTAAGGCGAAGTCGAGAATTTAGGGGTTGGTTATCAGTCGTCAGTTGTCAGTCGTGTTAGGTGCTTTCATTGCGAAGAGGTAGGTAAACAGCAAAATACCTGTCACGGCACCGAACCCGATTTTGACAGCATTTGGCAGCTCGGAGGGTGAGACGAAGCCTTCAATTGTTCCTGCAACGATGAGCAATGCCACGCATCCACCGAGCAGTTGGACAGCGATTTTGGCAGCGTCTGTCAAAGCACGTTTACGCGTATACAGCGACGGTGAGATAAGCGAATAGCCTAACTTTAATCCGGCACCCCCTGCAATAAAGATTGTTGTCAGTTCAATATAGCCGTGCGGCGAGACAAAGGACCAGAGTGCCAGCGAAACGCCGTTGGCATGGCACAACCCGGCAACCGCGCCGATATGGATACCGTTGAGGACTAAAATATAGGCGGTGCCGACCATAAACATAATGCCCCAGGCGAAGGCATAAAAAGCGACGCGGATGTTGTTCGTCATCACAAAGGAAGCGAATAGGTTTCGCCATTCGGGTGATGTGTCGTTCCACGCGTCATCTTCTAATTTCTTGATGTGGGAGACATAGCGTTCGGGTATGAGTTTCTCCGCAAATTCGGGAGTCGTCAGACCGATCCAATATGCCGCTGCAAATGCGACAATGAACATCAGAAACGCTGCGCCGATGAAGCTGAGATTTTCGCGAAACAGGGTCGGGAAGCCGAAGTGAAGGAACTGTCGGAGATTGCCTCGCTTGAACGGAGAAGTCTGGTAAACCGTGGCGTGTGCGCGTGATGCAAGTTCGTTGAGATATGGGACACACCGGTCCTGTGGGAAATCGCGGCGTGCTACCGCTAAATCGGACGTGACACGCCGATATAGATAACCGAGTCGGTTGAGTTGTGTCGCATCCGCATCTCGTGGACGGTTCAGCAATGCTTCGAGTTCGTTCCAAGTTTCCTGTTTTTTTGTAATGAATTCTGTGATTGTCATGTTTCAATTTATAGAAGTTTTCGGTTTTCAGTTACGTAATTAAACCCTATTTTATCTCGAAAATCAAGCCTTTTTATGGTAGATCTTAGAATCAATTGGACATTCACACTGGAAACACAAACTGGAGGTTTATGCTACGAAGACACAAACTGGAGGTTTATGCTACGAAGACACAAACTGGAAGTTTATGCTACGAAGACACAAACTGGAGGTTTATGCTACGAAGACACAAACTGGAAGTTTATGCTACGAAGACACAAACTGGAAGTTTATGCTACGAAGATGTTCACCTATTTATAGGCTTCACCAGAGTTTGAAAAGGAGCGCTGCTTTCCAAAATGAACGAACAATTATCAATAGAAACACCGGAACAGATTGACATTAGTTTTCAAAAGGCGGGTATCGGGTCGCGTTTCTATGCGGCACTGATTGATACCGGACTGCTCTTGCTCATCGCCTTTATCGGATTTTACGTCAACCGAAATTTCATAATGGAACTCGGTGAGACGCTCGGTAACTGGCTCGGTGCCCTGGGAAGTATCCTCGTTTTCGCGCTCTTTTGGGGATATTATATGGTGTTTGAGGTTACGACGAATGGTCAATCGCCGGGAAAGCGGGCACTCGGTTTACGTGTCATCAAAGATGGCGGCTATCCGATCGGTTTCGCGGATTCAGCGATCCGTAATCTGGTGCGTGTGGTTGATTTCCTTCCTTTCTTTTATGGGACAGGTCTGCTGGCGATGCTCCTAAACAGCAACTGGAAACGATTGGGTGACTTGGCTGCGGGGACACTCGTCGTTAAAACGGCGCGTACGGATTTGAAACTTACAGGTGTGAACTCAAAAGCAAGGACATCTGCTCTCAACATTTCACCGCAAGTATTTGACTATGCGGCTTGGATCCGACCTGAGTTGGTCACAGAGCACGAGTTAAGTACGATCCGTGAGTATCTTGCCAGACGCGGCACGCTCCCGAAACTTCGTCGTTCAGAGTTGGCACGGACGATCGCCAATCCTATCATCGAAAAGATGGGGGGCAGCGGTTCGGTGAGTTATGAGAAGTTTTTAGAAGAAGTCTACGCGCTTAAGACACCGCAAACGACCTGAAAGAGTTAAGGAGATTGTCATGGTAGAACCGACAGATCCATCGCAAGCGAATGATGGACTCCGAAAACTGCATGCGATGGGTTTTACGGATCTTCTGGATACGACGTTTAGCCTCTATCGTGCACATTTCCGGTCATTTCTTGGGATCGCCTCTGGTTATTTCATAGTGATGCTTGTAGGAGTTTCAATCCTTTTCTTTGACGATTCGTTAGGACGAGGCGCGAAGATAATCATCTGGGTGCCAGCTATTATTACAATCTTTGGCATCTCTGTTATCGTGATAAGTACATTTATTTTTGCTGTTGCGGAAGCCTATCTCGGAAAACCTATTCGGATAGGAACTGTGCTTAGGCAAGCGGTACGACAATTTCGGCGGTGTTTCTTCGGTTCGCTTATTTTAGGATTAGTTGGCGGACTCCTTTTGGTTTGCCTGCTAATAATCTTTGCCCTTTTAGTGAGAGTATTTCTGGGGAGCCCTATAGAGAACAATCTCTGGTTTACTGCTATCGGTCTTAGTTACTTCTTGACAGCGGCTTGTATCACGATTCTCTTTGTAGGTTATTGGTGTTTTTACATTTTAACTACCTATATGGAAGCAGCATCCGTGTGGAATGGACTGAAACGCTGCGGGGCGTTAGTCAAGGGCACGCGATGGCGGATTATTGGCATAGTGCTCGCGATTTTCCTGCTTTCTTTTGTTATTGGGGTTATACTCCGTGCTACTTTCGCATTTCCACTGACCTTCACAGGACTTACGGATATCGGTAATTTTTCAGAAAATGTACAGTGGATGGTACTCGGGGGCACCTGGGGGCTTCCTACAACGAGTGAGTTCCGTCTCTCTTACGCGCTGATGTACCTTATCAACTTAGGTATTGATACGTTTACGATGCCGATCTGGGTGATCGGTTGCACGCTCTTGTATTTCGATCAGCGTATTCGGAGAGAGGGGTTCGATATCGAAGTGATGGCAACCCGCCGAGGCGCGTAAAAACATAGTGGAGGTAGTAAAAACATGAACACTACTGAGGGACAGACGCAACAGGCACAACTCATTTCAACCATATACCAGTTTTATCGCGACAACTTCTGGTTGTTTTGGCGCATCATGCTGCCGATTATCTTTCTCAGCTTCCTCTTTGATGTCGCGATGCTTTACAGCGTTTTCCACAACGTCACAAATACTTTATGGACTGTTAGTACATCAAGCGGGTTTTCTGTAACCCGGTACTTTCAAACAGGTACAGGTTTGAAAATTACTACCACGTTTTCCACCTTTATTTATATATTTCTGTGTTTTGTGATGTTTCCACTCGTATTTGCGGTATTTCAAATCCATCGTGGGACGAATGTCACCTCGCGAAGTGTCTGGGATCAGACGTTCCGCAGAATCCGTTCTATTTTGATGGCATTCCTCTTATTGCTGGTTCGAGGTGCTATCGTGTTAGTTCCTTTGCTTCTTGGACTTCTGGCGGTTATGTCGTCTCCAGGGGTAGCAGTCGTATTTGTTTTGATACTTGTTTGTATAATCGTCTACTTTGCAGTGAGATGGAGTCTTTGCTACCAAGGCATCATTATTGAAGGTTTATCGGCGAGTGCGGCGTTTCGCAGAAGTAGTGAATTGGTTCGAGGCAAATGGTGGTGGTTTTTTCGGAGGTACTTTTTTCTTTTATGGGCATCAGGCGTGCTTATCGGATTGATATTCGCGATAACGTTTTTACTACTCTCTACGGCAAACCCCGAATTCGTGCCAATCCGAGAGGCGTTGCTGTCTGAACAATTCTTTACAATTTTTTACGGGATTGATATACAGTTTGAATTGAATGGTACAGAGTTAGCTTTTGGTACCGTAAGCGCAACCTTAGACGGTTTCCCCAGTTTTTGGGCAATCGGTGTAATCGTTGTGTTAAATACGTTTATACATGCGGCTTTGACACCCGTCTGGTCAATTCTGACAACACATCTCTATCTGCAGCGAACGGATGGATCGGATCTTGCGACTGAGTAATGGCTGCGAGCCGCGCCTACCAACAGAAGTCTATAAACTGCTCATCCGACATAAGGTTCAGGATTCCGCTCTACTTCTGCCAAGAGCGTGTTCACGTAGCTTTTGATGTGGAATAACCGGCAGTTTGAATCTCCTACCTTGCCTTGTCTCAACTGACCGAGTGCGTCCCAGAACGCGCCGAGTTTTGGACGGTTCAGCCCGATGTATTCTGCTTGTGAGTTGTCCGTGAGGCGTTTGTTCCAATAGATAACCTCAACGAGATGGATATAGGTTGAGGTGTTGTAATCGACACCGATCATCAGCAGTTTAGCATCCGATTTATAGGCGCGGAACATCGGTGAGTGTGTGCCGTAGGTCTTGCCCCACGGATGGAGGTCCCATGGCGATTGATACCCCTCGCGTCGGCGATGATCTGCCACAAACGCTTCTGCGTTTTTCCCGCGTGCAGCAACGGGGTGGGAATAGTGGTCGGAACGATAGGTGCCGGGCATCTGGCGAAAGAACTCTGTTAGCCATCCGACTGTTGAAGGCGTTGTTGCAACATCCCACGATGTTACGCGTTCTTCGCGACTTGGTCGGAGGTTGAATGTCGGCATCAGAATCAGCCCATCTTGTCCGACGGTTTCTTCTAATGCAGCGATGACCGTGCCTGCCCCCTCCTCAACGGGTCCCAGACTTTTGAAAGATGAATGGATAAAAAGGGTGTCCCCTTTTTCGATGCCGAGATGGGTAAAATCTTGAACGAGTTTTTCACGGGTATAAGGTGTTTTCATTGTTTGGTCTTAAAGAAAGTTATCATATCGGTGAAACCGTAGAGACTGATGCTGTGATAGGTGATAGTCAGATCTCTTACCGCTTCTTCAAAGATTTTTGCCCAATCCGCGATGAGGGGTGTCGTTAACTGCGCCGATTCTCTGTTGGCGAAATAGCCGAGCGTAACGTGCGGCACGTATTCGGGGTGCGCGATTTTCACTGGAAAATTTTCATAGAGAGTTTCACGGCGATTTTTAATCTCTTCGAGAATCTGTGCCGATTCCTGATCTGCTGGCTTCAAAAGGGTACCCATCCCGGTACCCCATTTATAGAGTGTATCAAGTCGAAAGGTGATGTTCCAGTCCAAATTTTGCGTTAGCGAAGACACGCTTGTCCAGTCGGTAAACTCGCTATTTTCATGAAATGTGTGAGGGAGTTTGTTTACAAAGCCTGCCCACGCTTCCTGTTCCAAAGGATTCACATCTGCGATATTGCCGACGTTTAAACCGTCCCAGACGGTGACATGATAGGTACTCGGCGGAAGTGGGCAAAAGAGATATGTATTTGTCAGCAGGTTGGTATCAATACGGTCAAGCGTGTCAACGAAGGTTTGGTAGAATTCCAAGGTTGGATGGCTCGAAACGCTATCCAGTTTTATGAGTTCACTATTTTCTTGTAGCGGCGAAAAGCCACCATCGGGATTGTCGAATAGGAGCGAAAATCCGTTGTAAGGTGCCCAACGTGGTGCAAAGCCGAGGATTTTATCGTGCGTGATGGTTATCATAGTGTGTCTCTTTGTGAAGTGGATTTATAGAGTAAATTCAGTCTTTCAGGGAAACACGGAACAATTTCACAACTGTAGTCCAAACTAACAGTTTGTATGACAAGAGCCATGTTTGGTGGGTGAAAGTCGTTCTTAGGACACTTGGTATGTTTGGTTGAAATAAGATTTCTTTCTATCAGGTGTTGGTGTGTTTTTCAAGCCATACCTTGAACTCGTCTACAGATTCAACTTTATCCTCAAGGACAGCCCGATAAATTGCCATACTATTGTAGACATTTCCCCGATAGTCCGGATGTTGACAGATAACATGTTTGATACGTAGAATTGCGACGCGATCCGCCTGCTGCAGCTGCCGACGCAGCGCGTCAGCTTCGGTTATATGTTTTTGATAATCTGTGTCACCATATCCCCAGAGATCTATCTTCCATTCCCGTTCCGCGTAGCGGAGCTGGATGCCCCAATAAAGACCGTGGTCGAATCCCGGGAAATTCCGAATGAAGTGGTTTGAATATGACATCTTCGTTATCTCAAACTTTGTTGCGATTCTTTTACCAAGCTCAAAGAAAAGTTCTACGTTCTGTTCATCTGGTAGATTCATGCTGATGTCAATGTCGGGCCATGTCATCGTATCCAAGGCGTAACTTCCAATAACCTGGGTAGTGCCGAAAGCACTGAGCATTGAGAGCAGTCCCTCTTTATCAAGCAAATCGCTTGCTTCCTGACGGAGTAGTTTGGAATATCTGAGTATCTCTTTATCACGCATTCTAATTCCCTCGCCTGTACATCTATTTGCAGGTTCATTAAGCTGCACTATATGATCGCAACAACTCGACAATTTTCCCAGCATCCGCTCTACGCATCCGCTGCGCCACTTGCAGTGCGGTCAAACCTTTCCCATTCTTAAGGTTCGGATCCGCACCTTTAACAAGCAATGCCTCTATAGCAGCGCGCTGTTTTTCGCCGTCCTTTATTGTTGATCGGATCGCTTCAAACAGTGCGGTTTCACCGGTGTTATCAGGCGCGTCAACCGTGGCACCTTTTTCGATGAGCAGGTCAACGACTGTGAGAAAACCCGCCTTCGCTGCACAGTGCAACGCCGTTTTTCCCTTAGAGTTCCGAACATCAATATCCGCACCGAGTTCCAAATAGCGCAACACCTCTTCTGGATGTTCGCCTTTATCGCCACGGCAAACGTAGACAAGCCGGGGCCACCCCATGTGGTTTTGCGCATTAATATTTTCCAAAGGGACACCGTGCGACTGGAGCAATTGACTCATTTCGGAACCGTCGTCCAAGATACGCGGTGCTTTATTCGGGTCTGCACCATTCTCAAGCAACATCTCGGTCATCTCTACCTGATCCTCGCCAACCGCATAATCCAACAAGGGTTCGCTGTACGGTTTGATGGTCGCGCCGCGTGAAATTAGCAGTTTGACAATCGCTACGTTTCCGCCAATGATGGCATAACAGAGCGGTGTCGTCCATTCCATCTCTCGGTGTTCACATGAGTGCGGTTCTCCTGAGGGTAGCATGACCGATTGAAGGTATCCGCTGTTGACGAGACTTGCGTCGCTGTCAAGGTGTGCGCGAACGGTGTCGTAATCTCCGAGGTAGGCAGCGGTATGGATGTCAACTTCCGCACCTTGCGCCAGCAGATAGTCAGCGACGGGGTCGCGTCCTTCGTGCCGGGCAACGCAGTACGGCGTTATTTCGATACCGTGTTGACTCAGATGACATCCGGGCAGATGTATGTCGGCACCGCGTTCGATGAGAAATTGAACCATCTCCAATTTGCCGCGGTATGCCGCCTCCCAGAGCATCGTCCGACCGTGCGAACCGATGGTGTGAAGCCAAGTCGGGTTATAATCGAGCAGCTGACCAACAGTTTCGAGGTCACCGCGTCCCGCTGCTGCGACAACGATCTTCAAAAAATCGCTCTGTTTTCCAGTAAGTTGAACCTTTGGCATTTAAATCTTCCTTAATCCGCATCAACGACGCGGGGACGACTCCCAATAGAGGGCGGCAACAACATCCGTTTCTGTTGTTCTGTCAACTCGCCGTATTTGCTGAGGTCGTAATAATGCCCTGCCCATGCGGAGTGTCCGGGACTGTATTTATAGAGCAGCGCACGCCGTCGATGTTTTGCTGTCCACGGCATCGTCCCGTGAACGAGTGCTTCGGTGAAGAATAACACATCTCCGGCTTCAACGGGCGGTTGCGCAACGTAATGTGTCGGACGTTCAAATTGCCGTACATCTGACGGAATTTCTCGCAAGAAATTGCTCTTATGGCTTCCGGGAATACAGGCGAATCCACCCGCGCCTTCGGGTGCGTCCGCTAAGTTGTAGGTCATCACACATAAACCGTTGCGCATGATGCCGTCACGATATTTGTACCAGTGATCGCCTTCAGGTCCACCGGGACCGCCACCATCTTCGCCGCCGTGCAATCTACCACCTTTCTGTCCTTCTTCCATAAAGATGGCATAGTCGTGGTCGAGTCGGACATGCGGACCCAAGAGATCAATGAGATACGGCAGGATTGTCGGATGATCAATCAGTCTCTTAAAAGGTTCACCCCAGAGGCTTGGCGGGCCTTGGCGTTCGCTGTTATCAATGATGTCGTTCATCTCGGCAACTTCATCTTCGGTCAAGACATTCTTTATGACGAGGTAGCCTTCAAGGTCTACCTGAAATTTCTCTTCACCTGTCATGGTTGCAGTTCCTTTTGTTTTCTATAGACATATTACCCCTACGGGGTAGAAAAACACCTGAACAATCTTCTTACAATGTTCAAAAACTTGTTAGTAGCAACTTGGGTTACTATACACGGATCTTTCGGTGTTCAATCTGGGTCAATGACGCGGGGACGCCTGCCGATGGAGGGTGGCATTAGCATCCGTTTTTGTTGCTCTGTTAACCCGTCGTATTTGCTGAGGTCGTAATAATTCTGTGACCACGCGGAGTGTCCGGGACTGTATTTGTAGAGCAATGACCGGCGTTCGTGATCGGCTGTCCACGGCATCGTGCCGTGAATGAGTGCTTCCGTGAAAAACAGCACATCCCCCGCTTCAACGGGCGGTTGGACGACATAGTGTGCCGGACGTTCAAATCGGCGTACTTCCGATGGGATTTCCGGTGCGAAGTTGCTCTTATGGCTCGCCGGGATACAGGCGAATCCGCCTGCGCCTGCGGGTGCGTCCGCCAGATTGTATGTCATCACGGAGAGTCCATTTCGGATGTGTCCGTCTCGGTATTTATACCAGTGATCGCCGACGTGTCCACCGGCGCGTCCACCGTCCTCGCCGCCGTGTAATCCGCCACGACCTTGCCCTTTCTGCATAAAGAGAGAGTAATCGTGATCCAGTCGGACATGCGCTCCCAACAGTTCGATGAGGTAAGGGAGGATTGTCGGATGGTCGATAAGCCGTTTGAACGGTTCACCCCAGAGACTCGGCGGTCCTTGCCGGTTTCCGCTATCAATAATCTCGTTCATCTCGGCGACTTCGTCGTCGGTCAAGACGTTCTTTATGACGAGGTAGCCTTCAAGGTCTACCTGAAATTTTTCTTCACCTGTCATCTGTAGAAACTCCTTTTTTTATGGCTGTCAGCAGTCGGAGACCTTCAACTTCCCGATGACCAAGCCGTCTTGTGTCAGATCAAAAAGCGTGCGTTGTTCTCACATAGTCTGGTGACTTCTCTTTTTCGGAGACCGAAGATTTCGACATGTATGAAAATGTTATCATATCTGACGAATGGATGTCAACTGTGGTTTAAGGATATAGAGAATTGTGATACCAGCAGTTTTTCATTGATCTGTCCCAAGGATAGGTTTTGTACTTTGAAGCCGATCTATAGTTCGTTTGAGACTTGGCGAAACGGAGACAGCGCGGTTCATATCCCAATAATCTCGGACAAATCCACATAAGCGGTTATTGTATCCAGGTCCTATTTTTGAAGTTTTATTCCCATTTTTGGGTAACATATCTTTTCGCAGTCGCCCAGATTTGCTTTTTTGGGCAAGCGAAAGTAGTAAAGCTTTAGGATCAGGAATCTCGTCTGTTCTGGTTGGGACTTCTTGTATTGGTACCCTTAGAAATTCAGCAAAGGCACTCTGATCCGCCATCACCCAAGATTCAACTTCCATAACCGCAACACGAAGGAAAAATCTAGGATTTAGAGGGGCATTAATCCAAGATTGGATTAGTTCTGGTGGACAAATTTTAGGGGAATCTAAATCTGTTAACATAAAAAAATAATAAGGTCCTGTAGCACTTCTGTTGAACTCAGGTGCTCTTTTTTTCAGGTAAGAGTTTCCTTTAAGGCGGGAATTTCTTGGTTTTTGAGGTTTTCTAACGATCTTAAAGCCCATGTTCATAAGAATTTTAGTTGCTACAGCTTCGCTTAATCTATCTTCAGCGGCAAGGATGACATGGTCTAAATTCACTTCAATAAACCTAACCTTTCAGAATGCTCAGATTGTGGGTCTGTAAAAACCACTTCACCAGCTGTGAACCCTGCCTTAAGAAGATGCCGGACATCGCCAATATCGGAGGCTAATTTCACTTCTGTTCCTACTTTTGTAGGTGTGAGCATCAATACTTCTGTTCCATCAATACCCGGTTCCGTGAGAAGAACATCGCTATGAGTACTGACTAATACCTGTTGATTTTTACTCGCTTTCATTCCAAAGAGTAGATATGCAAGTTGTGATACAATCCCCACGTGTAAGGAAAGTTCGGGTTCTTCTAATAGGAGTAATGAGTCACTTTCAAGGAGAGCCCACAAAAGACCCAGTAGCCGAAGCGTCCCATCGGAAAATTGTTCCTCGTGTTGTGCAGGTGAACTTGGATGCCAATGGGAGCAGCGTACCGATAAATGTGGACGCCCCACTTCATCATGTTTAAATTCCAAATGCTCAAGTTGAGGTATAGCAATCTTGAGTGCTTCTTCAATCGTTTTCATGCGTGAACAACGGGTATCTTCGTCTACACTAGCAATCTTTTCAAGTAAACCGTGACCAAGTTGAGTTCGGGTTGACTTGTTTCTGGATCTGGAGCCTGAACGTTGGGCATTGGTATCGGTTTCAACAGAGTCTACCGTAATTAAATCGGGAAAACGGAGCAGTTGCGGGACTAAATGAAGATAGGTGATGGAATGAAAAAAGTTCACTAATTCTCGTATATCATGATTGGTTTCTTCAAGAGACGTTCGGGTGAGTCGATCTAAATCCTTTTCGTCTTCTGCATCAGGTCTATCTATGAGCAGTTTACCGTCTTTCCACACTCGCTCATGTGTGAGTGAAGCAAAATAACGATGACTGTAACTTTGACTTTGAGGTGCTTGGCGAAACCCTATCGCATATTTCCAAGTCTCAGCAGATTCTGACGTGTCGGCAAGGCGGACTTCAATTGCAACCTCCGCATCTTGCTCTACCACCAAACTTTGTATGATAGCTACGCTCCCGCGACTGGCAACTGCTGCCTGTAGCCCGCCCCTTTCATTTTTGGCAATATCTCGAAGAAAGCGAAAAATGTCCAAAAAATTGGATTTGCCCGAGGCATTCGGACCGACAATAAACTGACGTTCGCTAAGTGGAACATCAATCTGTCGAAAGTTTCGCCAGTTTGTGGCACTAAGATGTGTGATAATCATAATATCCCTTAAATAAAATTGAATGCCAACATTGATTTGAATATGCCTTTTTTATTTTATCACAGAGAGTGTAGAATTCAGAGAACAAAATTATGTTCTTCGTCAAACAGTTCAGGCATTAACGTTGTAGTTAACCCAAAATGGGTATACACGTCTGTTACAAAGTCATAAGCAATCTGATCAGGCGAAAAATTTGGAGACACAGTCTGTTTTGAAATAATCGGGTAGTCGGACTCGTAGACACGTCGCTCGTTCTCGAATATGCCAAACTTCGGATTGCCTGGATGCCTGCCCACCAGCACAAAACCGTTGAGGTTGTGATATTCTTGTTGAACAATAATCGGAAAATTAATATTAGATGTTGTATAGATTGCTTTTACTAAACGTAAGAATGTGACTGGAAATTCACAAACGACATAAGGGTATAACCACTCTGAATCCCAAAACTTTTCATAGGTCGATATTTGCCATTGAAATACACTGTCAGACAATGGACATCGTAATTCAAGAAATCCATTGTTCAATAAGATTACTTCACCTTCACCAAAGTTTAAACCACTAATTCCATCAGGAATTGGTAAAACTTCTGGAATACCTATGAAGCCAAAAGCTCCCTTACGTACGTCTGGAGGGTTCCGTAAAATGTTACGAATTTCCAGTTCCTGAGTCCGAACTGCATCTGAAACTAATGTCAGGGGAACAGCGAAGATTCGATAATAAGGTTCTCCTGATATTGCTTCATCAAATCGTAATTTCATTGAGTAAAGAAAGCCTTTGATTTCTCCTTGCCCCAAGATATCATTTGGTCTTAGTTCCATTGATTTGTCATAATCCGCTCTCGCACATTCTATCTCACCCTTGACGTGGTAAGCAAAACTTCGGTTGAAGTAGGCATCAGAATTATTAGGATCAAGATCTATTACCGTATTATAGTCTGAAATAGACAAATCAGTTTCACCTTTGCTAGAGTAAGTAAGCCCGCGATGATGATAGGCATCTATATAATCGGGTTTGAGTTCTATTGCTTTAGTATAGTCTGAAATAGCTTTATCATATTGACCATTGTTCAAGTAAGTAAGCCCGCGATGGTAATAGGCATCTGCATAATCGGGTTTGAGTTCTATTGCTTTAGTATAGTCTGAAATAGCTTTATCATATTGACCATTGTTCAAGTAAGTAAGCCCGCGATGGTAATAGGCATCTGCATAATCGGGTTTGAATTTTATTGCTTTGGTATAGTCTGAAATAGCGTTGTCATACTCGTCTATATTAAAGTGAACCACCCCGCGATTATAATAGATAACGGCATCATTTGATTTCAATGCTAATGCTTCATTATAATGCATAATAGCTTTTCCAAAGGCGTTTTGTTTTTCTTCAGATGTACTCGCTTCAATTCCTCTATGTTGCCAAGTTAGACCCCTATGATACTCAGTATAGGCACTATGATGGATGTTGTGAGTCATGACAAATCCATAGAGATCGTCATAAATGGTTCTAGCAGATATATCATGCGACTTCTGTAGGTGATCTAGTATAGATTGTTTGAGGTTATGTGGGATAGTGATTACATCAGATGCATTCGGTTGAATAAAGCCCTTGGGAGGTCTAATAAATACAATCTTTTGGATACTGACATGACTGTGTGGTTTCGACGAAGGATCATAGATTATATCTTTTATTTCCTCAACTTTTTGTAGGATAACTCTACCATCTTTATCAGACGAATCAACACAGGCAAAGAAAAGGGCGATGAGATAGTCAGTTGTAAACTCAATGAGGTTAGTTTTCCCACCATAACGTTGGATATCCACAAGGATGTTGAAATCGCTTGTTTCATCCGTGTAATCCTTTGCCTCGGTTAGAATCTCCATTTGAAGGGTCTCTATATCAAAAGAATCCGTTTCAATGTCTTGATATTCACGGTAGAGACTTGAACAGATTTTTAAATGGGGCGCAGGTTCTTCACGATATATATGGGACGCGGGTTCTCCACGGTATATATAGAGACTATCCACCGATTTTTCCTCTATCCTACGGATAATTTCCAGAACGCTGCTTAACAGGGCATTTTGGGAGTTGGATTGGTTTAACATGCTGGTCCGCTTTTCTTTTTTATAACGATAGTTTTGTAAATGTAATAGTAACACGTCCAATAAAAGTGTGTCAACGAAATTGTCAGTTTTCAGCTTTCAGTTAACAGTTGTCTGAACCGGAATTTATGAGATTATAGGATTTTCAGGATTATTGCTATCTCCCATTTGATGTTTTCTGCTGGAAAATGCCGATGTGATTTTGCCCTAAAAAAGATACCAATCTGACTGAAAAGATACCAAATGGTATCTTTTTTTGCTTTTTGGTAACTTTTTGAAATAGGTCGTAAATCCAGTCACTGTATGAGTTTAGAGGCATTTTTTGGGGTAAATCTTTCTACGAAAAATATTACCAACTTACTTGATTTTGGTATCAATTGTGGGTCTTTTTGGGTTTTTGTTAGATTACTAACATAACACACTATATGTATATTAGGTATTTCACAAAAGGCCAAGCAAATAAGATATTTTATCGTGAGATATGAAAAAGCGTGGATATTTACCGAAAGGTACGCCATTGGTGATATATCTGAGTTTCGCCGAGTTGGACATGTGGTGCGCGCTTTATTTCGTTGAAAATTTGGATAGGGGTAAATTATTGCTCACTTTGATATGTTAGCCGGTCTAATGTTTCTTTTAACTCTAACCGGTTAAGCCCTTTTCTTCTAAACACCCAGTCAATGACGTTTTCCATAAGGAAGTTAAGAAATTTTATTCGATTTGGAATAAACCCCACAAATATAATAAACAAGACTCCTATAAGATAAAAGAGGGGTTGAATGACTGCCATAATTGGTTCGGCCTTATCCCAATTTCTGATGATCAAAGAGGCTAGCCAGTAATATGTAGGTGCCACAAGGAGGACACTAACTATCTTGAAAGTAAGTTTGGCACGACGTTCAGTTTTGGCAACAATTTGAACGAGAATCTTTCTCGCATAAATGATGTCCTTTGTTCGATGGGCAATCGGATTATCATCCATTGCTCGTTGATATCCTTGTTCGATTACGTAGAAATCTATCAAATCCGAAACTTCATACAATCCCCTAAGTAAAAGAGATTTCCACCCCTCCTGTGGGAAATTGTTTTCATAAAGATGTAATGCAATCTGGTCAATTGTCCCTTGGGGTTGCGGCGGGTTAGAAGAAATGTCTGGAAATAAACTATTGAGAACATAAAATTCCCGTGTTGAACACCTTTCACAATATGACTGTAGGTTTTTACGCTCTAATTCAACATCGTCTATTCCCATAGCGGACAGTTCAACTAAATTCTTCGTATAATGCATCCCGTGAATTGGTTGCTTTTTTCTTTGTGTTGCAATTAGTTCTTTCTTTGATAAGAGGTCACCACTGAAAACTGAAAGGCAAATCTGTTCGATCTCAGCTGAGTTATTCTTTATTGGATAATTCAAGGGTTCATCCACGAGAAATTGATAAAATGCCTTTTCCTTTGGGCTTAAGTTAGAATTATTGAGAAGACTATGCCTTAACTTTTTTAACTCGTAAATTAACAGCATTTTATATAAACCAAAGGGTTTCGTTTAATTTATTTAAAATTGAGTGGTCCCAATTAGGCACTTTTTTAAGTTCGCTAACCATGTTTGCCATTAGGTTTGGGTATTTTATAGTAACAGGTTGACCACCATGGATGAAGCTACGGTAAGAAAGGTGAGCAAAATAAAGAACCTGTTGCGTGATTTCAAATATATCTGTGTATTTGGATCTATTATCCAAACGTACTTGTATGGGTACAACGGTATTACCTCCCAAATGAAGCAGTGCTTGCTGAGATGACAACTGCACAAAAGTCCCACGATTCGGGCTGCTCCTGCCTTGATTTTTGAAAATCCGATAGTTGTGCCCATAAGTGCTGAGATGGACCAGACTATATTCAACATCATATCCTTTAAAACGTCTGAGAGCATTGCCGATGGCTGTTAATTCATGTCTTTTACCAGCTTCCTTAAACAGATGGAATATAAGCCGAACCTCGTCTCCTTTTGATAAACCTTTCTGATGGAAAGCCTGGGTCAGAGCGTTTACTAAATAGTTCTCAAGGTTTTCCGTATATTTGTTCATTGTGCTTAATTGACTACAATCTCCAATAAGATAAGTACCATTGTAATCAAAAACACTGGCAAAGCCGATTATCCGTTCTCCGCAATCATCAATTGTGGATCCAATTCCAATAACAAGTTCAGAGATGTTTTTTTCAGATTTCTCTATCGTCCACGCTACACCGCCAAGTTTGGAGTAAATATTTAGTGCAATATCATTATCTATAATTTCAGAGCTGTTCCTGATAACTTCTATTGTTAATTCTTGAGTTGGCAATCGTTGATTTAACAATTTGGCCTTGGTCAAATAATACGGAGACTGTGAGGTGCACATTTCCTTGTCTTGTTGGGAGACTACAATAATAGCCAAATTATAATTATTGGCATCTATCTTATCTAGTACATCAAGGTAGGTTTCCGGTGACTTTATGATTTTTAGGTGAAATTTAACATCCTTTAAATGAAACAGCGTTTGCAATTTCCTATCCAAGGTCTTGATATGCTCCCTGATACTTCTATCATATTTGTCAGGGGACACAACAAGAATATTCACTTTTTGGTTGCTAAAGAGATCATACGAATATGGTTTTGATTTGGATACAGCTTCATTGTAATATCCGGCCATAGTTCTTTCATTGTAATAACAGTATTTAGGTTTTGGAATTTTAGCAGTTTTAAAAAAAGCAATCGTTGGGTTAATAATAGAAAACTTTGAGATTTTCAATCCATCTGGCATATAAATATCTGGTGCAATGTGATTAAAGTTCTTGGCACTTGTCTTCAAAAATTCAAATTCGGTGAGCCGTGTCTGCCTTTTTCCAAGGTAACTTCTATAATCTTTTTTTTGTCCAGTGGCCTCGAGGTATTTATTCAGATTATGAGTTGAGGCGTTGATTTCCCCCCTATAATTTCGAGTCAATTCGCTGTTGTCTGTAAGTTGATTCATGATTGACTCTTCACTTTCGGTAAAAAAAGGTTTCATACGTCTTCTAATGCTTAAAGCAATAACCTGCCTTTGGGAAAGTGTGGAATAGAGATCTATTACAGAAAACCTCAAAGTTGGCTGTAGAGATAAAGCATTAAAGTTCTCTTGTTTTTCCTTTTTTAGTTCAACTTCCCAAATCGAAGAGTATTTATTCCATGTGGTTTGCCGATTATTGTTTCTGAAAAACTGCACAATAGCGCGTTCTGCAATTTTTGAGAAAATCCGTGGGTATTCTTTTATAGTTATTTCTACCTGTTCAAAAACACGCGGCAGTTGCTGGTTGGTTGGGTGAAGTTCCCAGATATATAGGTTATCCTTAATTCTGTAAATGAAAAAATCTGGATTAAGTTTATATTCGTTGTACAACTCGTCTGAGTACAATGTTTTTCGCAGAAAAAGTGTATCTTTGTTGAAAACCATCTTTAGAAAATTGAGTGTTAATCCGTTTTCTATTGGTATGAGTTCGCTACTTCTCATGTTTCTACATCCTTTTCTTTAGATTGGTCTGAAAATTCTATCGTTTTGAACATAGTGCGTTTTTCACCTTTGTGGATTACAGTTCGCGATAATCCCCTTGAAATACCTCTCTAACATGCCAGCCAATGAAATCCATCTCTGGATAATAGGTTCGTCTTTGGGGAAAGTTAATTGTTTGCCCATGGAAATCCTTAAGCCACTCCTGCAATCCTACCGATCCGTGTGCCTCATCCGATACCAAGACTTGCCATTGCCTTGACAATGTAAAAGCACCGCGGTCAAATAATTTGTGATGCATTACGCAGAGAGCTAAACCATTTACTGCTTCATTGGGTCCACCAGCCTTTTGCCATTTGATATGAGAAGCTTCTAACGCTATAGGTGAGGTTCCCAGTTTCACATCAAAGCCGCAGATAGCGCATTTATATTCGTAGGCCCTGAGAACATTTTTTCGGAAGTTAGATGTCCGCGTTCTCGTATTAAAGGCTTGGAGTGGAAGTTCAATGTCAACAGCTTGTAAAATGTCTTCGTGAAGTGAAGGGGGAAAATGAGCATTTAACAGGCTGAGGACTATTTCAAATGTTAGTTCAGAGTTGTTTTGAAGTTGTTCAGCAATATTTTCATTAAAGCCACCAGAAGCATTATGCTCCCTTAAATCAGTTATGTATGGGTCCCCACTGGTAGTTTGTCTAATTTGGTCGGCATTGGATACCTCCCATATTTCATCATTTTGCAGTCGCCAAAATGGAAAATGCGGGTTATACCGATCGCGTCTCGGTCCAAAATCCCTCAGTAGATTTTCAAGATTTTCCTCTATATCATCAGCGTAAGAAATGAGTCTATCTTCACCACGCAACATTTTTCCAATGGCATATAGGACCAGTAACGGTTTATGTGGTGCTCTTTCTCCACCACTCCCCCACTGTCGCAGTGTTTCAAATCTCTGAAGAATTTGTTCCGTATTCATTGGTAGTTTCCAAGTATCACTTATGACAAATCAAGCACGGTTCCTCATCATCCTCATCGTCATGGACATCGGTAAGGATTTCTATTAGACGGCGATTCGGTTTCGCTGTTTTCTTGGATGCCATCGCTTTTTCGGTGTTCGCCTTAATCTGTGCTATCCGTTCTGGTTGCGACAACTCTTCCAAACTTTCACCTTGACACCACGTAAACCGTTCACCTGTCTCATGGTCGAATTTCTCGTATTCTTTGGCGAGTTCAAAGAGGTCGGGATGCCGTTCTAATAGTCCCACCCATTCGGATTTGCGTTGGAAAAAACAGAAGTAGCAACCGGAGCGCGTCCGCCACTTATAATAGTCGGGCAGACCGAGTCCGCTCTCCTCCAATATTCGGTACACATCCTCTTTAGTAATGCCATCATCTTTGAACGGATATTTAGGTTCAATATTGCGGAGAGAAGGGGTTTTTAGCGGTTTATAACCGTCGCGATCTTCGTCAGCGCGGATGGCAACGTAGTTATACGCGCTATCTTCACCGACGTAATCCTCAAACGGTTTGATTTTAAGGTTAACCGTGCACCAACGGACTTGAGACGATGGCAATAAACCTCCATAAAGTGTTAACCAGTGATCAAAATCACGGTTACTGTGGGAATCGGGATCCATATTGAGGCGTGCAATTGGTTTGCCGAGGAACGCTTCTAACCGATCCAAAAACTCGTAAGTCTCTGGTAATTCCTTTCCGGTATCAGTAAAAAAGTATTCCATCTGTGGCACTCTATCCCGCATGTAAACAGCAAGCGCAGAACTATCTTTTCCTCCAGAAAGACCGAGCAGATGACGGATATTTCGTTTCATGTTTTCTCCCAATATAGTTGTTTTTAACTTCTACATTTTAAGCATAACATATATTTGCCAAAATGTCAAATTATGCCTTTATTTCTCTTCTTGCATCAATTTTTGTGAAATACGCGCTAAAATTGCGAGACGAAGTTCAGAATTTCCATCGGTGTCAAATTTATCAAACACCTGCTCAATTTCGCGTTCTATTTTGTTAAGCTGTGCCTCGGCTGTTGACGGAAAAGTAACAACCTGCTCCTGTTCAGGGTGGCTCGGTCTGGTGATGCCAATCCGAATTGGTTCCCCATTTGATAATTCAGTGTGCTTAAGTTTTTCATAAGAGACTGCTTCAAAGTGGCGAAACTTCCTCGCGAGTAGAGACAGGTTAAACTCAAATTGAGCTTTGTCCATTTCAAACCACGATACAGGTGGTTTTTTGGCAAGATTAGTTGCTATTGCTTCAAGCCAACTCCTTGAATCGTGTCCATCGCTACAAACTTGGGTCAAAAATCCTTTGATCTCAATCGCTGTATCTTGTAGGGGTTCGGCTCTGCTGACTAATTCTGCACGGAGTTCTTCCTTCGTCGATGGCAAATTGAACGCTTCTACAAGCATCTGTTCAACCCAATTCAACAGGATATCATAGGCATTCCCTAACTCGGATAGGGCATCTTGCAGTGTGTTAAAAAAGTCGTAAGCTGCTTTTGAGCTTGTTGTTTCTATCCCGAATGGCAGAAAACCGAGTGCTTCCGGTAACTGTTTAAAGAGAAGTTCGTCGGGTTCATGAGCATTCAGTACGGCTTTGCGAAGGTTTATCGCTTTATCACTTAACTCTTGTGTTACCAGTGTATACTTCGGGAGTTGTGAAATGAAGCGCATCAGCGGCGTAACTACCGTCAGCAAATCTGGGTTTTCGGTTTCTACGGGTTGGTTGAGCATCCGCAAAAGTCGAGCAAATAGGTCTGCACGGATACCTGCCATCCGGAACCGTTTCAGTTCAAATTGTTGCGGTGCTTTAAGCAATCGCTCAAAAACCGGCATTGACCAATCTGCTATAAAGGATCCGTTTTCATAGAGCGCAATTTCTGTTTTATAATAGTGCATCACGGCACACAAAAGAATAGGCAGCGGACCGCTTCGCACACCAATCGGTGGTGCCATCAGATGTTCATAAAGTTGGACGACAGATTGTCGCTCCCCTTCACACTTTTCAAGAAAATTCTCAATTGCTTTCCACGCGTGATTTGTCTTATTTTTATCGTCGGGATTTGGTGGATGAAATCCCCACACGCCTTCAACCTCTCGGTGTATTCCGGTATTCCACAAGAGGGAACGGTAGATACTCATTTCAGCTGGATAGCCAGTAATACCGAGGTTTTTCTTCTCTCCATTTTCAAGCATCGCTTGAATTAATTTTTTTCGTGCGGTTGTTGCAGCACCGGAAATTTTCCTGCGATTGATGAGTTCATTGAGAATAAAAGGTGTTTTGTGATATACCACGTCACAGATTCTTGACAGATATGTGTTTCTCGCTTTTGGAGAGTTAATATCTGCGGGTTGTCCTTTGTGATACCATGTACAAGAACCTTCGCTATTCTGACCAAATATTTCTGTTAACCGATCAGTTACGCCACGTTCTGCTTCTATCATCCGTACGGAGAGTTCACGCCTTGCGACGGCATCGCCTTCAAGTTCAGGTGTGTTTTCAGCAACCCAGTGTAAGTAAGCGAGTTGTGTGACGGCATCTCGTAGAAAACCGATGGTACGTGGGATTGCAATCAACACCTCTTCGCGATTCGCAGTGTCTCTATCGTTTGCCTTTTTAACGAGTTTTGTAACCTCTTCCTCACTTGCTGGCAGTGCGTAGAGGATAAGTCCGTCTGCATCATTGAGTGGCTCTGCCAAATCTGCGTCAAAATTCTCAAGATCGGTATACCGAACAGTAAAGTAGCGCAAAGTGCCGGTTTGGAAAAGATGCCGCCGTGCAACGAGCGGACGTGTTGGCATATAGCGCGAAAGATCAGTGGCGAGAGCGACTTTTGTGTCAACGCGCGCTGCTGCGTCACGGAGTCTTGCCTCAATGTCAACATCGCTGCCTTCCCAAAGCGCGTAAACATTGTTGTAACTACGGTGGATAACTATTGAGCGTCTTTTCAAAGTCGAAAGCGCATTCTTAAATTCAGTGGCGAATTCTTCAGTGTTATCATCAAGAGCATAATAGAGCAATTCATCTGAGGCTTTCAGATTTGGTATTGGTTCGTTAACAACACCAAGTAACCCGATAGTTTTAATAAGTCGAACTACCATAGGAGAAGGGTCTGCTAATTGATTTATAGCGGATTCAATCTCTGCCCACTTCTTACCGGTTTGGGAAGTGTAGAGACGATTCCCCTGTGTAGCATTGAGATAGTCGTATAGATCAGCAAGCGAAAATGTAGGCAGAACGCTGCCATTGTAATGTTGAAGGGACAAAAAATCTTGTAGTCCATAGGGCTCGCTTGCACTGAGGAAAGCAAAAATGGAGCGTTCGTTTTGTGCGAATCGACGGAAAATCGGACCGATGAGGAGTGCTACCGTCGGATGCAGCGGTAGACAACTCTCTAATAGAGGGATAAATTCGTTCTTCTTAAGTTGGTGCGGCTTAAGTCCTAAGTCAATTACTGTATTCAGGTTGTCTTTAGGGACGACTTCTGAATGTTTCTCCAGTGCTGTCCCGACTAAGCGGAGCACCTGTTCAGTGGACTCTGAAAAGGCGATATCTTCAAATCTACCTTGAACCTTTGCCCATTCTTCTTGTTGTGATTTACCGGCGCGTTCCGCGTAGCGTTCAAAAGCCTGATGGAGAATCGTCATCAGAAAGAGCGGGGTATTTTCACTTCTGTCTGCGAATTCGGCAAGCGTTTGAAGAATGAACATATCCCCTTGTGTCGGTTGTTGTGTAGTATACTCAAGGAATTTTCCGAGTTCATCAACTACGACAAGGAGACCAGAGCCACCAGATTCACAGATTTCATGAGCTGCCGACTCAAATAAAGTAGTAATTTCAGAGGCAGATAGCAGCGTCCCTTTTTCTGCTGTTTCCAACAGATTTTGGATATCTTGAATCAATGAAGCAGAAGGTATTGTACCGTTAGAAGCGGTGAGTCCACGTACTAAACCTCGTAAAAGACCGAGTGAAAGTGGGGCACGTTCACCAGAGATAAGCACCGGACAGAAACCCGAAAGTGATCTTTTTCCGTTACCGTTTATGTCCTTAAACTTCTCATATAACTTGGTATCTCCTCGTCTCAACAGATCTAAAGCCTGTTGGGTTGTAGGAGCATTAGGATCACCGAGCAATTTCGCAGCGAAAAGTGCGAATGCCGATTTCCCCGAACCATAGGGACCAGTGAGGGACCATGCTTTCGATGTGGTTTCATTTTCAAGTGTAGAAATGACGCGCGATAGCATCTCTCGTGCAGTCGCGGTCAAGACGTATCCATCTAAGGCGTTTTCTGTGTAGAAGTCACGTTCGAGATGCACCGAACGCCGGAAACGCCCTTTAACCTGAAAAATTTCTGACAAGGGGACGTTACGCATAATACCTCTCTAAAGGTTTCAAGGGGAATGCCTGGTGGCCTGAGAAAGAAGGATTCTTCAAGTCTGGTGAAGTTGTGTGTTTAGAAATTAAGAGATTCTCCATATAACTTATGATACGATAAATAGTCGAAAAAGCAACAGGTTTTTGTGGAGGAATGGGGCTATTTCGTTTTCCGATGTTGTGCAGCAAGGAATCCTTCACCGTTTTCTTTGCAGTCTCGGATTAGGTGTCGGAGTGCCTCATTCACAGACGCTGGGTCTGGAAATGCTTCGGCAACGTCAGGTTCTAACTTGACAATAGAATTATCAAGCTGTTTAGACGGTGAGTCTGAAGTCTCCATTGGTAAACGGTAAGAATGTGTCCTTCTGTTTTCTTTGGAATCTTGGATCATGCATCGCAATGCTTTGTTAACGGTAAGATCGTCTGGAAACACTGCAGCGACATCAGGTGCTAACTTGACGAAGTTACCGAACTGCTTACGCGCAGGACCGAATTTTCGCACTCGCAACTTTTTCAGATCGTACTCTGGACGGAGTTCATCGTGTGTTACTGTGGCTTTGTTTGTGTCCCACTCAAATTCCATTAATATTAGCGCAAGTTGCCACCTTTTCATAAACATAGCACTCCGCTGGAGTGCGGGACGTTGATATACTTTTTTCTATAGATATTTTACCCCTCTGGGGTGTGGAAAAAGATGAAAGAACCTTTCCGAAGTGGGCAAAATCTGTTAGTAGCAACTTGGGGTATTTTACCGTATATGGAAGAAAATGTCAACGTGTAATCGCAAAATGCAGAGGCATTTGGTTTTAGATAAATTATTGGATTTCCTAAATGTTTGATTTTTGTTTTTCAGTTCCGGTGCGGTTGGGAATGCAGAGCGCAAATGTAAAGCATTTTCACTGCGAAGCAAAATTTGGTTTTTGCGTGTGGGAACCCAAATTTGGGTGAGGATACCGCAAAACCGCGAAGAAATCCGCAGAAATACCCTCGCAAAACCCTACCGGACTTGGGGACCGCGACTGGATTCAAGAGGGGTTTGGAGGCTTCAAGGTTGCCGCTGAGTATCCGGTTCGGTTAGGAAACCGAACCTACCGGACCTGGGGTAGAAGCCGGTTCGGTTAGGAAACCGAACCTACCGGACCCCCTTCCCAGTAACGGGTGGGGACCCCGGGAGTGCGAAATTGGACTAAAAAACCGAGAACTGAATGGCTTTGACAAAATGGCGGTGAGAATGGCGCATCGCGAGCGACAAGAAATACCCAAGCAAAAACACTTGCTCCTACAGAAGTAATTGAAACGGGGTTAGTGATGTGTTATACTAACGGTGTTATTGTAAACTTGCATCGGAGGACAGGCGCGCCGGACATGCACATTGAAACACTTGATTACCCTTTAATCCATATCCCCGCTGGGGCGTTTACGATGGGGACGATTCCGACTGGCATGCGGAAGACGGATCCAGAGGAACCGCAACGGAATGTGACGCTTGATGCTTATGCTATCGGTACGTATCAGGTCACGAATGCACAGTATGCACAGTTTGTGGAGGCGACGGAATACGCTCAACCACCTTTTTGGGACGATGAACGTCTCAATGCGCCCGATTTTCCGGTCGTTGGCGTGAGTTGGTACGATGCTGTCAATTTTTTGGAGTGGCTCGGTGCGCTGGAAGGCGTGGCGTATCGGTTGCCATCGGAGGCGGAGTGGGAGAAAGCTGCACGTGGGACTAATGCTTGGGAGTATCCTTGGGGGAATACGTGGGATGCAAGTCGGGCGAATACGTCGGAATCGGGGAATAAGCGGCTGATGCCGGTTGGGAGTTATCCGTCGGGTGTGAGTCCTTACGGGTGCTACGATATGGCGGGTAATGCTTACGATTGGTGTTTCGATTGGTTTCACATGGAGGCGTATAAATATTCGTCTGCCGAGAATCCATTGGGTGCGAGTGAGGGTCGGCGGAAGGTGATTCGTGGCGGTTCGTGGATTGCGCGTGGTGAGTTTGCGGCGCGTTGTGCGAACCGTGCGGCGTATGAGCCGATTCGGGGGCTTCATAGTGTCGGTATTCGGATTGCGGTGGACCTCTAAGCTTAGTGATTTGGGCTGCGACGTGCGATAATGCAGATCGCATTTGGGCGAGTACGCCGCAGAATCGCACTACTACGAACCAAATGCTTTTTACGCTAATCTTCGGATACGCGACGTGCGATGAATCGCACTACTACAAACCAAATGCTATTTACACTAATCTTGGGTCGCGCGACGTGCGATAATGCACTTCGCATTTGGGTGAGTACACCGCGATGCACTTCGCATCTGGGCGAGTACGCCGCAAAAATCGCACTACTACGAACCAAATAACTTGTAATTCGGTGGTCAGCCATCAGTAGGCGAGGTTAGGAAACTTCGCCAGCAAGAAAAGTCGGGGTCAGAAACACCTCCCTCAAGAAGGAACTCTGTGCACAAAAAACCCTTACACGAACACTACCAAGATTTTCGGGATGCGTTGTTGGTTTGGTTTGAACGTTACCAGCGCGAGATGCCGTGGCGCGACACAGATGATCCGTACCGGATTTGGGTCTCTGAGGTGATGCTCCAGCAGACACAGGTTGTAAAGGTCATAGACTACTATGAGAAGTTCATCACGCGGTTTCCGAGTGTACGGGATTTGGCAGCAGCACCGCTACAAGATGTGCTGAAAGTCTGGGAAGGGTTAGGGTATTACGCGAGGGCACGGAACCTCCATAAAGCGGCACAGGTTATTGTGAACGAACTGGATGGGGAAATCCCACTGGACTATGCCACCTTTCGGAAGTTGCCGGGTGTCGGTGATTATAGCGCAGCGGCGGTAC
Organism: uncultured Poribacteria bacterium; assembly: GCA_951828385.1. GTDB lineage: Bacteria > Poribacteria > WGA-4E > WGA-4E > WGA-3G > WGA-3G. The sequence continues at coordinate 4,296 of OX639973.1, read as the reverse complement.
AGAGTATCGCTTTTAACGCGCCATACGCGGCGGTAGATGGGAACATCAAACGCGTGTTGGCGCGTCTGTTTTTAATGGAGGCACCGATTAACGATGCGAAATCGGCGAAGGTTTTTCAACAGAAAGCAGACGTACTTTTGGATCGGGACGCGCCGGGACTATTCAATCAGGCGGTGATGGAATTAGGGGCGATGGTGTGTCGTCCGCAATCGCCGACGTGTCTGGTGTGTCCTGTGAATGCGTTTTGTGAGGCGTTTCATACGATGCGTCAGGACGAGTTTCCGAAACGGCGTGAGTCGAAGCCTACGCCGGAACACCCTCTCGCTGTCGGGGTTATCTATAATTCGGCAGGTGAGGTCTTGCTTACGCAACGGCAGCTGGATGGATTGCTCGGTGGACTTTGGGAGTTTCCGGGTGGTGAGATTGCTGACGGTGAAACTGCTGAGGTGGCGTGTGTTCGCAATATCGCTGAAGTCGTCAACCTTTCTGTTAAGAATGTGCGGTATCTGACGCGGGTGAGGCACGCGTTCACGCATTTTAAGATTGTGGTAGATGTGTTTCAATGCGATTATGAGGCGGGTGAGGTTGTGCTGAACGGGCCTCGGGATGCGAAATGGGTTACGCTTGCGGCTCTTCGGGATTATCCGCTCCCGCGTGCGACGCATAAGTTTTTGGGTGAATTATAGTTATCAGTTATCAGTACGATTTTTCTGCGAAAAATCTTTCAGTTTTCAGTAGTTTTCAGTTTGCTTCGCAGTGAGAATACGGTTTTTTTCCAAAAAAACCTGTCAGTTTTAACCATCAACTCGTGCTTTAACATTTATAACGGAGTCGAGTTGATGGTTAAAGAAAAAGAGTTGGGATCCTCCGAAAACCTCTTAACTGAAAACTGATAACTGAAAACTGACAACTATTCCTCTGATAACTGACACCTAATTATCCGATCCGAAGCGTGCTTCGTATTTTTCCCAGACTTCATCGGGTAACGGGGTACTGGCAGCGCGGAGGTTTGCTTCGAGTTGCTCGACATTGAGACTCCCGATGTTGTTGCCTTGAATTCGTTCTTCTTTCAGACAGAATTGGAGTGCAAGTTGAAGTAAACTTATTCCTTCTTCAACGCACCATTCCCAAATTGGGTATGCTGCTGCAACATCACCTTCTTTTTTCCAGCGTCCACGTTCAATTTCTGCATCGATATCGACCCCTGTGAGGATACCGCGCAGGATCGACCAACCGTTCATCACACCGATGTCGGCTTCTGCGGCGGCGGGTAGAACCTCGTCAGCGGCGGTCTGGCGGATAAGGTTATAGTCGTTGAAGCACAAGATGAGATCCACATCGCCTGTTGCCATCGCCTTGAGGTGGAAATCGTGCTGACGCATCCCGTATCCGACGTTATTCACGAGTCCGCGTGCTTTGCACTGGAGCAAACCGTCAAGCGTGCCACCCTTTTCGAGGGTCGGATCAATCTCGACAGGGTCGTGGATGAGCATCCCGTCAAGATAGTCTACGTTGAGAAGTTGGAGCTGGTCTTCGAGGTCAGCGATGGTACGTTCGGCGGAATAGTTGGGTCTGCCCTGTCCGTAGCCACCCCAATCCGCTGCGGAGTGGCAGCAGAGTCGCGAGGTAATGATGACATCCTCGCGTGGGATCTCTTTCATCGCCAGCCCAAGTTTCCGCATGGAATCCCCATAACAGCGTGCGCAATCGAAATGGTTCATACCGATAGATATCGAGTGTTTGATGAGTGCGATAGCGTCTTCATCTGAGACGAATCCGAAGTTGTTTCCGAACCCCTGTGTGCCGAACGGGACGACAGGGATACTCAATTCCGTTCTTCCTAATCGTCGCCTCGGGATTGTCGGTAGGTCTTGATTGGTTTCCATAAAAATCCTTTCTATTAGTTGTCAGAGTACCAATTATCAGTTGTCAGTACGCTGCGCTTTCAGTTATCAGTTAAAGAGGTATATTGTGGCAGTAGCAGGAAAGACAACCGCCACAATGTGGTAACTGAGTACCGAAAGATTTTTTTTGGCAGAAAAAAATCGTACTGAAAACTAACAACTATTTCCTCTAATACTGATCGGAGCCTTCAAGTGGCAGTGCGACTGCCCAGACGTTCCGGTATCTAACGTCATTACCGTGGTCTTGCAGACGGAGTGGGCCTGGCTCGGCAGCTGCACCGACGCTCCCGCCGGTTGAGCCAGCGAGTTGTGCGTTGTTGATGATAACTAAGCCGTTCTGGATGACGGTTATGCGTGGCCCTTCGGTCATCTCGCCGGTGTCGTTGAAACGCGGTGCACGGAAGGTAATATCGTAAGACTGCCATTCGAGCGGTGGTTTGCAAGCGTTGACGAGCGGTGCGAACTGGTTGTAAATCGAGCCGCAATCGCCCATTCCAGGGACATCGATACCGTAGGAGTCCAAGACTTGAACTTCGTATCGACCTTGCAGGAATACGCCGCTGTTACCTTTTGCCTGTCCGGAGGCTTCCGGCATATCGGGGCACCTGAATTCGATATGTACGAAGTGATCGGTGAAGGTTTCTTTGGTGATGATGTCGCCGGTGCGTGGAATGACGAGCATTGCGTCGCCTTCGACTTCCCAACCGGGTGCGCTGCCATCCATGCTGGTCCAGTTGCTGAGGTCTGTGCCATCAAAAAGAACAACTGCGGATTCTGGTGGTGTTTGTGTCATGAGTTTTCCTTTCGCATGTTATGCGTTGAAAATAACGATTTTCCATTATTTTAAAGAAATCTGTTTTTTTGTCAAGGGGGTTATTGGTTATTAGTTTTTAGTACGATTTTTCTGCGAAAAATCTTTCAGTACTCGGTTATTATAGTAAAGTTTAGAATTAATTGGGCACTCTCAAACAGTCTGAATACCTATAACAGGCATTCAGACTGGCACAAACTGGAAGTTTGTGCTACAAAGATGTCCACTTATTTATGGGTTTCACTATAGTTAAGAGACACTTTGTAGTAGGTGGTTACGGCACACGGAGTGTGCCTACTACCTTGCAAACGGATTTCCGTTGACAAAAACGGGTGTGTTTGTATAATGAGAAGGAATCCGACAAAGTTGCCCAAAGGAGTTTCAACACGTATGCTAGGACCCAATCTACTTTATATCCACTCTGATCAGCACAATCCTTATGTAACCGGTTGTTATGGTGATCGGTTGGTTCAGACACCTAACCTTGATACGCTTGCCGCCGAAGGGGTTGTGTTTGAAAACGTCTATTGTCCGTCACCCATCTGTGTGCCGTCGCGGATGTCGATGCTGAGTGGTCGCTATCCGCACGAGAATGCGGTGTGGACGAACAGCCATATCCTCGATTCCGGGATCCCGACGTTCGCGCATGCGATGGGTGCAGCGGGGTATCAACCGGTGCTTATCGGACGGATGCATGCGTTGGGACCGGATCAGTTGCACGGGTATGCGGAACGTCTCGTTGGGGATCACGGTCCGAACTATCACGGTGGCGGCGGTGTTGATCACGGCGAACTCTCTGGGACAGCGGGACCGGCGCGCGTGAGTCTCGAAAAATCGGGCGCGGGACAGAGTGCGTATCAGGTGCACGATGAGGACGTAACGGCGGCAACGGTCGATTATCTCAATCGGCTCGGTGTCCAAAAGCGATCGGGACTTTTGGATACACCCTTTTCGATCTCCGTCGGGTTTATGTTGCCACATCAGCCTTTCGTTGCGCGTCAGGAGGATTATGAATTGTATGATGGACAGATGACGCTGCCGGAAAACGCTGAACCTTTTTCAGAGGCGTTACATCCGTACTTCCGATGGTGGCGTGAGAAGTGTGGTATTGTTGAGGTCTCCGATGCTGAGATTATTCGCGCACGCACGGCGTATTGGGCACTGGTCACACGAATGGATGTAATGATTGGGGAGATATTGACTGCGCTCCGAGCGAACGGGTTAGACGAAAACACGTTGATCCTTTATAGTTCGGATCACGGTGAACAGGTTGGCGAACACGGGCTTTGGTGGAAACAGACGTTCTATGAGCATTCAGTGAAGGTGCCTGCAATTTTATCGTGGCGTGGCACGCTACCGGAAGGTGTGCGGTGCAATCGCGTCGTCAGTGCGTTGGACTTGAATGCGACGATGCTCGATGCGCTCGATGCACCGGCACTGCCACATTCTTGTGGTCGGAGTACACTGCCGCTGCTCCGCGGTGAAGACGCACCGTGGGAGGATATTGCTTTCTCGGAGTATTGTACCGATGACGGGTGTTATCACCGGATGGTTCGCGAGGGTGAGTGGAAGTTGAACTAC